>NZ_CM185033.1:0-4640000 GCF_059683645.1 Mesorhizobium sp. RCAM 05104
ATATCACCAACAAGATCATCGCGGAGCTGGAAGCCGGCCGCTTCCCCTGGGTGCAGCCCTGGGGAACGACGGCGGGGCAAGCGCCCCTCGCCATGCCGGCCAATGCCGCGACTGGCCGCGCCTATTCCGGGATCAACGTGCTGATCCTGTGGGGTGCGGTCGTCGAGCATGGCTTTCCCGTCCAGAGCTGGCTGACTTTCCGCCAGGCGCTATCGCTGGGCGGCCATGTCCGCAAGGGCGAACACGGGACCACCGTCGTCTATGCTGACCGCTTCATTCCTGACGACGAGAAGCATCGCGCGCGGGAGACCGGCGAGGAAGCAAAGGCCATACCGTTCCTGAAACGCTTCATTGTGTTCAACGTAGCGCAATGCGAAAATCTGCCCGACGATCTGGCCGCGGCTCCGCCTGCACCGGAACCCGGACTGATCGAGCCTACGGTCGAGGCGCTGATCAAGGCGACAGGTATCGATTTCCGCATCGGTGGCGGCAGTGCCTATTATGTGCCGGCGCAGGACTACGTGCGGGTGCCGCCCCCGCAGGCCTATTTCGAGACCATCGACTGGCACCGCACCGCCCTGCACGAGCTTGGGCATGCGACCGGCCATGCCTCCCGCGTCGGCCGCGACCTCGGAGGCGCCTTCGGCACCAAGAGATATGCTTTCGAGGAACTGGTCGCCTTATCCTGACTCTGTAATCCTGTCTCAGAATCAGGCAATGGAAGCACCTTGCCGACGGTTCCGGTGAAGCTCGTCAGACGTCCGGGTCAAGCGTTCCCGCAGCGAAGCGAGGACAACGCTTTACGCGGCGGCGGCACCACAAGCTTGTTCATGGGGTGCAGGCTTAGTCCTGCACCCCTGCCACGCGGCGAGCGGGAGAGCGCGAGGGGAACCCCTCGCACATAAAGACAATAACTTGCGCCGCAGGCGCTCCGCTTAGGTCACGTGCGTGCAGCTGTACTTTACCGATCTTGGCGCCCTGTCGCGCCCGCTTCCCCTCGATAATTCCGCAACAACAAACCCCGCGCTCGGCGCGCTCGACGTGGCCGAGCGCGCCGGGCTGATTGATGGCATGCCGTTCATCCTGATGGATGACGGCAGTTACGATCTTCATCTCAACCGCTTCTTCCGCGCCTGTCCAAGCATGGGCGCGCGCTCCCCGGACACCTGGCGCTCCTACGCCCGCGACATCCTGGTCTGGGCACGCTTTCTGGCAGAGCGACGCGGTGGCAAGACGGTCTGGAGGGCCGACCGCCATGATGTCCTGGCCTTTCATCGGGCACGACGCCTGTCGGCGGCTCCCTACCGCATCTCGGCGGCAAGCTGGAACCGAAGCATTGCCGCGCTCGACAAGCTCTATCGCTGGGCCGTCGAGGAAGGGATCATCACCGTTTCGCCCTTCAGCTACGGCGTCACCCTTCGCAGGGCTGCCGGCAGCCGGGCCGTGCTCGCCGTGACGGCGAACCGCGCCCGCGAGCGCGCAGCGCGCCGGCACGACACCCGCTATGTCGATCTCGGCCGTTATCTCCTGTTCCGCGACGTGGGGCTGCGCGGCCGGCTTCCCGACGGCTCCGAAGATCCGGCGTGCCGCGGGCGGAACAGCGAGCGCAATGCGCTCTTTGCCGAACTGCTGGTCACGACTGGTTTGCGGCTGACAGAAGCTGGGAGCCTGCTTCTGGCCGAGCTTCCGCGCCTGACCGAGCCGGGATCGCGCTCAGTTCCCTTCGATCTTCCCGGTCCGATCGCCAAGGGCGGACGGCCACGTCGCATCCGCATTCCGCGCCGGGTGCTGGCGCTGATCTCTGATTATGTCGATCTTGAGCGCGCTATCTCCGCCGCCCGCTCCGAACCTGCGGTGTTCGATCCGCTCTGGCTGATGCCGGAGAGCGGGAAGGCAACAGGCGCGGCAGGCAAACGCGTGCGGCTCGACCGGCTTACGTCGACCGAACGCCGCGGCGTGCTGATCGGGGCGCCCGGCCGAGCGCAGCACGGCTTGCTCTGGCTGACGGAAGCCGGCCGGCCTGTGCCCTCCGCAACCTGGGAAGCCGCCTTCCGGCGCGCCTGCGTCCGCTGTCGCCGCTTCGGCATCGAGATCGAGGTGACGCCGCACACTCTGCGGCACACCTTCGCCGTCAACATGCTCTCCATGCTGATCCGCGAGCAGATCGGAACCGTGTTCGATCCGCACGACCGGCACGGCGCGGCCTATCGTCGGATGCTCGGCGACCCCTTGCAGAAGCTCCAGCACCTTCTGGGGCACGCGAGCATTACCAGCACCTACATCTATCTCGACAGTCTCGGCGAAGCGCAGGAACTGGTCGAGGCAGCCGCGGATCGCTGGGCCGACGATACGGCCGGTGATGCAGCATGACCGCTCCGATCGCCGCGTCGGTGCGGCGGCCGGGCCGCCGTGCGCTCTTTCCGGAGGCGTTGCCCGATCCCGAGGGCGAGGCCGCCGCCGCGATCGCGTCGCTCCGCTTCACGGTCACGCTGGCGGACCGCAGCAGGAGGATCGATCTAACGATGCTCGCTGGCCGCAAGACACTGGCCTGGACGTTTGCCGGCGCGCTTTGGCGCGCCTGCCAGGTCGGCGGTCCGGCCGGCTCAATCTCGACAGCCTATGCTTATACCAACGCGCTCAAGACATTCTGGCGCTATCTCGATTCCGCCAGATTGCGCATCGCGCGCCTTTCCGACGTGAGCGCTGCCTTGATCGACGGCTTCGACGGTTGGATGGAGGAGAGCGGCCTGCATCCCAATCACCGGCTGCATCGGATGAGCAAGGTGCTCAACCTGCTCCGCCTCGCCGAGGCGGCGGAGCCCGGCCTTCTGCCACCCGATGCCTCGCGGCGGTTGATGTATACGAGCGACCGGCCGGGTGTGCGCGCCCGGCCGCGCGATGCCTATGGCGACGCCATCGCCACGGCATTGCGGACCGCCGCTCGCGCCGATCTCGCCGCCATCATCCGCCGCTTTGCCGTGGCCGATCGCATCCCGACCGTCGAGGATGCCGATCGGAGCCGCGTTCTGGCGAGGGCGCATGAACAGGTAACGGCGGTGATCGATGCGGAAGGCGCCATCGGGCACCTGCATCCGCTCTTCAAGCGCCTCTACACGCTGCGCCGCGAGAGCGGCCTGCAGAACGATCGCCTGATCCACGATCTGCATAGCCGCCGGCATCTGATCGCCGCCGACCTCGTGCCGCTCATCGTCCTCATTTCGCTCGACACGGGTCTCGAGATCGAAGCGATCAAGAGCTTGCGGGCGGACTGCCTGAAGAACCCATCCGGCGGCTATGTCGAGATCGAGTACTGCAAACGGCGGGCGCGCGGCGCCGAGTGGAAGCGGCTGCGCGCGCGCGATGGCGGCTCCTCGACGCCGGGCGGCCTGATCCGCAAGGTGCTGCAGTGGACCGGTCCGGCGAGAGGCCGGCTTGGCGCCGACACGCTCTGGGTCCACTGCGCCTGGGGCCGTCTGACCCCGAGGGTGCTCAGCCTGAAGGAATCCGTCGCTTCATGGATTGCACGACATGGCATTCTCGATGAACAGGGTCAGCCGCTCCGCCTCAACCTGACACGCCTGCGCAAGACCCACAAGGCGGCGTGGTATCGGCGTACGGGCGGCCAACTCGACCGCTTCGCCGTCGGCCACAGCGCCGCGGTGGCGGCCAACCACTACGCCGATATCCCCGCGCTTCGCCATCTGCACGAGGCGACCGTTGCCGACGCCATGAACGATGCGCTCGACGCCGCCCTGCGGCCGTGCATCCTGTCCTCGCAAGAGGAGGGCGCCGTCCTGGCCGATCCCGAGCAGGCAACCAGTCTTCCCGTTGCCGGTACCGCCGCCATCGGCGCGCTGCTCGGCGGCGAGCAGGATGTCTGGCTCGCCAGTTGCGCCGGCTTCTACAAGAGCCCGTTCGGGCTAGAAGGGGAAGCCTGTCCGTCGCCCTTCTGGGGCTGTCTCGAATGCAGCAATGCGGTGATCACCGCCCGCAAGCTGCCTGCGCTTCTGGCATTCCTCAACTTCATTCGCGCGCAACGGCAGGCCCTCAGCGAAGGCGACTGGATCGCCAAGTTTGGCCGCGTTCACGGACGCATCGCCGATCAGATTCTGTCCCGGTTTGCCGACGCGGAGATTGAGGACGCTCGCCGGATTGCGGCGTCGGACCCGGCGCTCATCTACCTGCCACCCGAAGCGGCAGCGCCATAATGCCGGGTTCCATCAAGCTCTCGCTGCGGACGTCGTTGCCGTCGGCCATTTATGGCGACGGCGAGCCCGTGCTTGCCGGTGTCGCGGTCAGGGACGATGTCGACCGCGGTGAGCTTCCCCGCTTCGGCGACGATCTCTGGGACCTGGGCGCCGCCATCTTCCGGGTGAACGCGCGCCACAGCAATTACCGGCTCGATTTCGCCCGCATCGCCGATCTCGCCACGCGACGGCTGGCAAAAGAGTATGTGATCGCCCGGCTGCGCATCCATATTCCGGGATACCGGGCGCCCTGCGGCGCGACCTCGGCGATCCGGCTGCTGCGCTACGTCCAGCATTTCGCGACGTTCCTCCACGCACAGACTGGCGCCGTCGATCTCGGCCGCGTCGATCAGGCGCTGCTCGACGCCTACCTAGTGCATGCCCGTGACGGCGGACGGCGAACACCGCACGAGACGGTGAAGTATGTCGAGGTGCCGATCGATCTGCATCACCTGGCGCCGTGGCTGACCGGTGGTGGCATCGGCGTGCTTCCCTGGCGTGGGCGAGCCGCTCACCGCGTCGCCGGACGGCCGCCGGCACCCGCCGAGAACGCCACGCCGCGCATTCCCGAGCCGGTCATCGGCGCCATGCTGCGCTGGGCACTCAGGTATGTCGAGGTCTACGCGCCGGATATCCTTGCCGCCCGTGCCGAGCTTGACTCTCTCGAAGTCCGCTGCGCCCGATTGATGGCGCGGGACGCGCGGACCGGCCGGGCCGTCGCCAGCACCTATCGCGCCCGTGTGGCGAAGTGGCTCGATGCGCGCCGGGCCACGGGCAGAGGCGTGCCGATCTGGGAGCGCGCGCCTAACGTCGCCCGCCGCACCGATCCGCTCACCGGAGACGAGACGCCACCCTACAATCTTCATCTGATGCGCCTTCACGCCGGCGCTCCGGAGAGCGGCCGCGTCAGCCAGTCCGAGCCAACCGCGCGGCTGATCGACGAGGCAGCGACAGAACTTGGCACCGAGATCGGCGGACTCGACACACCGATCTCGATCGATCTGGACACCGGCTTGCCCTGGCGCGATCGCTTCGACGGCCTCAGCCTCGCACGTGAGGAGCGGATGCTGCAGGGCGCCTGCTATATCGTCTGCGCCTATCTGACCGGGATGCGCGACAGCGAGGTGCAGGCGATGCAGCCGGGTTGCGTGTCGCCGGTGCGCAGCGCCGACGGCCTGGTCGAGCGCTACCGGCTGCGCAGCACCGTCTACAAACGCCAAGGGGCGCGCGGCGCGACGGCCGACTGGATCACGATCGAGCCGGTCGCCCGCGCCGTTGCGGTGATGGAAGTTCTCTCGGAGCGCAATCGCCGCGACAAAGGATTGTCATCCCTGTGGGTGGCGCTGAAGGACTGGCCCTGGAGCAACGATCATCTCGGGATGGGCGCGACGCCAACGCTCAACCTGTTCCGCGACGGGCTCGATGCGCGCGCCAGCGACGGACCGGTCATCCCACGGATCGACGACGAACCCTGGAAGTTCACGACGCGGCAGCTGCGCCGCACCATCGCCTGGTACATCGCCAACCGGCCGTTCGGCACGGTCGCCGGCAAGATCCAGTATAAGCATGCGTCCATCGCCATGTTCGAGGGCTACGCTGGATCGGCCCAGGCCGACTTCCGAAGCGCCGTCGAGCGCGAGCGTGCGCTCGGCCAGCTCGACGATGTCGTCGCCCATTACGAGGCGTTTCTTCGCAAAGACGGGCCGGCGGGACCGGGTGCGACGCGACTGCGCCGAGAGTTCGCCCGCGTGCAGGACGAACTCGGCGATCTTCCCGGCCGGATCATGGACCGGAAGCGGCTGCGCGCTATGCTCGCCCATCTCGGGCGAACCTTGCATGTCGGCTTCCTCAACGATTGCCTCTTCGACGCGGCGACCGCGCTCTGCCTCAAAGATGCACCGGATGACGAGCGGACGGCGCCGGCCCTGTCGCGCTGCAGCCCCGACCGCTGCCCCAATGCCTGCCTGACCGCCCGGCACCGCGAGCCATGGCAGGCCTCGATCGCCGAGGGCGAAGCGCTTCTGGCCGACCGGCGCCTTTCGCCGCTGCAGCGCACGGCGATCCTGAAGGACAATGAGCGCAAGCGCCATCTGATCGCTCCTCTCGTGGACGGTGATGCATGACCGCGCTCGGGCCAAGGAGCGAAGCCGCGCTGAGGTCGGCCATGGAGCGGCTGCTCGACGGTCGCGCCGAGCGCACCGACGGGGCGCTGACCGTCGCCAACCTGGCGCGCGAAGCCGGCGTCAGCCGGGCGACGGCCAACCGGGCCGGCGCTCTTCTCGCCGAGTTCCGTGCCGCCGAAGACCGCCGCCAACGATCCTCCCCCAGAGTCCTCAAGGAGCGCATCCGCGCCCTCGAAGCCGAGCTCCGCGCCGTGCGCGGCGCCGAGATGGCCGAGCTGCGGGCGCTCGCCCGCACACTTGCACAGCACATCCAGGTGCTGACGTTGCAGGTCGCCGAGCGCGATGCGGTGATCGACGGCCTGCGGGAGGAACTGGCTCGATCACCTGCGACCAGGGTCGTGCCGCTACGGCGCCCGTCTCACGACGGCGTTGGCTGATAGCCGTATAGCTTCGTAACCGATCCCGGTCCGGCCGGGCCCGCCGATCATGGGTGCCTCCTGCGCTCGCCCGACGAGGCAGGGGCTCGGGTTGTGACAGACGCTGCCGGCCCGTCAACCCTGTTCCGCACCAGCACCGAGAACAGGGTGTGACGAGCCGGCTATCCGCGTCTGTCCCTGCCGCCTCGCCCTCGACGGAGAGGGCGAGCACAGGAGGCACCCATGACCACGGATCGCAACCATCAGGCCGAGACCCGGAACGACATCTACGAGCGCGTCACCAGTCAGATCATCGCCGCCATCGAAGCCGGCGCCGCCGACTACCGGATGCCCTGGCATCACAATGGCTCGGCGATCACCACGCCCGTCAACGTCGCCTCGCGCAAGACCTATCGCGGCGTCAACGTCATCGCACTCTGGGCCGCGGCGTATGCGACGGGCTATCCCGCCGGCATCTGGGGCACCTATCGGCAATGGCAGGCCCTTGGCGCCCAGGTCCGCAAGGGCGAGCGCGGGCACTTGGTCGTGTTCTGGAAGATCGCCGATCGCCACGGCGAGGCCGACGCCGACGACGGGGACGAAGATCACGACGAGCCCGCCCGGCGCATGTTCGCCCGCGGCTACACGGTCTTCAACTGCGCGCAGGTCGATGGCTACACGCCGCCCGCAATGCCGATGCTGCCCGAAGCCGAGCGCGTCGAACGCGCCGAGCGCTTTTGTGCGGCACTCGGCATCGACATTCGGCACGGCGGCGCGCGGGCCTATTACCGCCCATCCACCGACCACGTGCAGATGCCCGAGTTCGCCTGCTTCCGCGACGCCGTCGCCTACTACGCCGTGCTACTCCACGAATGTGGGCATGCCTCCGGCGCCAAGCACCGCCTCGATCGCGATCTCTCCGGACGGTTCGGTTCGGCCGCCTACGCCATGGAGGAATGCACGGTCGAGCTTCTCAGCGCCATGATCTGCGCCGACCTCAACCTCAGCCTCGAGCCGCGGCCGGATCACGCCGCCTATGTCGTGTCCTGGCTCGAGGTACTCCGCTCCGACAAGCGCGCCATTTTCACCGCCGCCGCCAAGGCGCAACAGATCGCCGACTGGATGCACGCGCAGCAGGCGGGCGCTCGCCAACACAAGGTCCGGGGCGCCGCATAGGCGCGCCCAGGTCTACAAGGATGGGCAGTATCGCTTCGCTTTGGCGCTATGCGGCCGACCAATCTGCGATGGGTACGATCCTGCGCAACGCCAAGCAAGGCGCAAATCTTCCCGATTTGCGGAGGCGCCAGGATATCCTTCGATAGCAGCTCTCGATCAATCCCTGGATCGACGTGATGGGCCAGAAGCAAAATTGCCGCTCATCATAAGACCGACGAACGGACCGAGTCCGCTAGGCTTGGTTATGATGCTGGGTGTCGGGTGGCGCCCACCAGCCAGACCTGTGCTGCGAGACGGCTAAAGAAGCCCTGTTGTTTTTTGCTGTCGCCCTGCAACTGCCCTGTACCGTACTCGACGAGAACAGCCATCTCGTGGGCAACGTCGGGCAACCGACGGATGCCTTCAGGAATATACCTTAGCCCGAACCAACCGCGCACCATCGCGGTTGTGAGCCAATGCCGGACGAAAAGATCGCTAGCGGCCGGGCCTTGCTCCAGCAGCGCCAGCGTCTCGCGGCGGCTTTGAGCCCAGTTCGGCGACCTCCGGTAGCACGCCGCCAAATAGAGCATCGCTGGGACAAAGCCCCGCGCAGCGCCAGTCTTGTACACCTCTTGCGCCTCCTCGTGGCGTTTCGATCGCTCGTAGAGAGACCCAAGGCAGACGAGACCATAATCCGATCCGGCTTGATAGGCGCGGAGCAGCCATTTCTCCGCTTGCTCCAAGTCCTGCGCCGTGCCGGTTCCAACGTAAAACATTTGCCCGACCGCAGCCATGCTCCAGACCGACCCGTTTTCGGCGAGCGCAAGATATTGCCCGAATGACTCCGCCGGATCAGCCTGGAGCAGCTCGTAAGCTTGGTGTATCGCCGCCGGATCCGCTTCTTTCGTCATGATTTCAACGTTGTTGCTCTGCGCGTAAAACCATTCATCCATTTTCTTTGTGAACGCCGCGCGCGCAGCCTCGCACGTTTTGCACAGGACGCATTCCATCTCACAGCCTCCAACGACCACTCGCTTATAGCGAGTAGCGGAAGTCTAGGACACGCAATCTGCAAGGAAAAATAAATGCTGGGATTGCCCGGGCGCATCAATAGCGGGCTGGTATATTGTTAGTAAGCGCCATCGCTAAAATGCAGTGCACTTCTGAACGGCTCGCTAGGTATACGGACCGGCCCGACGTAACGTGTTTCGACACGGAGCTCTACTGTCCGTTTTCGGGTCATCCGGGACGGAATGAGAGCGGGGATAGGAGTCTGCTTTGCCCCAATCGCCGCGGGTACCGCGCCAAACAGCACCTGACATCGGTTTGTGAAAGGGCTGCACAAAGTGGGCGCAATCGCACAAAACTGTCTCACGTCGAGCACCATCCAAGAAAGCCAGTGCAGCGAGCGGTTTCTCGCTATGAACAACGTCTGAGACAGCTTGACTGTTCAGATAAGTCGCCGAGATGAACGCAGCCTTCTGCTGCGCCTCCCTTGGCATCGTGCCAACCGTGCGCCACGCCGACTACCTGGCCTCCTGGCTCGAGGTCCTGCGCGAAGACAACCGCGCCATCGTTCGTGCCGCCTCCCAGGCCAGCAAGGCGGCCGACTGGCTGCTCGCCTTCCTGCCGCAACCTGACGGTGCGGCCAGGGCAGGCCCGGCCGACGTCGATGAGGCCGAGATCGACAGGAGGGCGGCATGATCCTCCTCACCGACGAATTGCGCGAGCGCCTGCTTGCCAATGGCCGCGAGCGCAACGCCGATCACGCACCGGTCGTGAAGTTCTTAAATCCGCTCGGCCAAGGGCTCTGGCTCGCGACCGAGCTGGATGCCGATGGTGACGCCATGTTCGGCCTCGCCGATCTCGGTTGTCCGGAGGTGGGCAGTTTCTCACTCCTCGAGATGACGTCCGTCCGGCTGCCCTTTGGCATGGGCATTGAGCGCGACATACTCTTTGCCACCGACCTGCCGATTTCGGCCGGGGCACAAGCCGCCCGCCGGGCCGGAAGCATTCGCGATGCCGAACGCATCCTCTACCAGGCCGCCCAGTCTGGCCGCGACGACGCGTGAGATCTCAGCTTGAAATCCGCAAAGCCGCAGATGCGCAAAGTCGTGTCTGCGGCCCTGTGCCCCCCGGATCTTCGGTGTTCGGCGTAGTCCTCAGAGTGAGAGGGCTGCGCCTTTCTTTGTGATGGGTTTGGAGGTCGAGAGAGTCTCGGCCGCCCGTCGCGGAGATAGTCCACATGGTTACGCCCAAGCAGAAGATTACTCTCAACGCCTCGCGTGATATCCCCTTCAACAAGCTGATGCTGAGCCAGTCCAATGTCCGGCGCATCAAGCGCGGGGAAACGATCGAGGACCTCGCCGCCTCGATCGGACGGCGCGGCCTGCTCCAGAGCCTCAACGTCCGGCCAGTGTTGGATGGCGAGGGCAACGAGACCGGCATGTTTCAGGTGCCGGCGGGCGGGCGCCGCTATTGTGCGCTGGAACTGCTGATCAAGCAGAAGCGCATGGTCAAAACCGAGCCCGTGCCCTGCGTCGTCACCGACGCCCACAGCGCGGTGCCGATCGAAGAGGATTCTCTGGCCGAGAATTTTCAGCGCGAGGATCTCCATCCCCTCGACATGTTCCGAGCCTTCCAGACCCTGAACGACCAGGGCGCCAGCCATGAGGAGATTGCGGCACGCTTCTTCGTGTCCGCTACCTTTGTCCAGCAACGCCTGCGGCTCGCAAAGGTCTCGCCCAAGCTGCAAGATATCTACGAGCAGGACGGCATGAAGCTCGATCAGCTCATGGCCTTCACCGTGACCGACGATCACGCCCGTCAGGAGCAGGTCTGGGAGGCGCTCGAAAACTCCTGGTCGAATGAGCCGCAGCAGATCCGGCGCCTTTTGACGGAAACCACGGTGCGCGCGACCGATCGCCGGGCGCTGTTCGTCGGTGTCGACGCGTATGTCGCTGCTGCCGGCGTGGTGCTGCGTGACCTCTTCGAGTCCGACAATGGTGGCTGGCTGCAGGACCCCGCGCTACTCGACCGCCTGGTCCGCGACAAGCTGAAGTCGATCGCCGACGAGATCGCGGCGGAGGGCTGGAAGTGGATCGTGGTCGATGTCGATCTGCCCTACGGCCACAATCACGGTCTGCGGGCACTCGCCGGCACCTCGGCCGATCTCACCGACGCGGAGCGGGGAGAACGCGACGCCCTGCGCGCGGAATACGATCGGCTGGAAGCCGAATATGCCGAAGCTGACGAACTTCCCGACGAGGTCGATCAGCGCCTCGGCGAGATCGAGACCGCGCTGGAGGCCTTCGAGGACCGGCCGATGAACTACGATCCCGCCGAGATCGCCCGCGCCGGCGTATTCATCAGCATTGATCGTGATGGCGATCTCGTCGTCGATCGGGGCCATGTGCGCCCCGAGGACGAAGCGACGCAGGCGGTCGACGGCGACTCCGCCGAGCCCTGCGGTGCGACCGAGAGCGAGGATGGCAGGGACGATCCTACCGTTCGCCGCACCACCATCACCATCGGTGCGCAGGCGTCCGAGCCCGATGAGGATGACGGCGACGCCATCAAGCCGCTGCCCGAGCGCCTGGTGATCGAACTCACGGCCCATCGCACTTTGGCGCTGCGCAATGCCGTGGCCGAGAACCAGCATGTGGCCATCACGGCGCTGCTGCATCGGCTCGTCCTCGACACCTTCGGTCAGCGTTCCGCTGCTGGCTGCCTCGAGGCATTCGTCCGGCATGTCCACCTGCCGGCGCAGGACGCCGACCTCAGAGACAGCCCAGCGGCCAAGGCGGTCGATGAGCGCCATGAGGCGTGGAGGGGCGACATACCGCTCGGTGACGACCAGACTCTGTGGGCCTGGCTCGACAGTCTCGATGAAGCCAGCCGGCAAACGCTGCTGGCGCATTGCGTCAGCTATGGGATCAACGCCCTGTTCGAACGGCCCAACCCCTATGGCAGCGGCGTTTCCCAGCATGGGCTCGATCAGCGCATGCGCGAAGCCGACCGGCTGTCTCGTGCGACCGGGCTCGACATGGTGGATGCTGGCTGGCGCCCAACGGTCGATAACTATCTCGGCCGGGTCACCAAGTCCCGCATCCTCGAAGCTGTGCGCGAGGGCGCCGGCGAGCAGGCGGCCCATCTCATTGATCATCTCAAGAAGGGTGACATGGCCAAGGAGGCCGAACGCCTCCTTGCCGATAGTGGCTGGCTGCCCGAACCGCTCCGTCTGATCGATCAGGACGCACCGGTGGCGCAACCGGAAGGGGGCGAGGAACCTGACCTGCCCGAATTCCTCGCCGGCTATGATGAAGACGACTCGATGACAGCCGATGAGGTCACCGCTCACGCAGTCGCTGCCGAATAGCATCCATCGACGGGGTGGCTCCGGTCACCCCGTTCCCCTTCACCTCACTGCCCGGCTCTCAGCCGGGCCTTTTTCGTTTCAGGAGACATCCATGTCCGCCCACATCGTCTACGACAACGCCCCGCTCGGCTCACTGATCCGCTATTGCGACGGCACGCCGAAGCCGCCCGCGCGCTTCACCCGCAAGCTCGCGGACTGGGAGCGTCGCAACGGCCTCGGCCGCCTGGTCCGCAAGGCACCGTCGCGCGACCGTCCGACCTACAGCGCACCGGCTGCGATCACGCTCAACGAAGGGAACTTCTCCTCCGGCGGCATCATCCTCGTGACCGTTATGCGCACCCACTCGGTTGACAGCGACCTCAACTTCAAGATCATCGAGCAGCCCAGTATCGGCATGGTTCGGGTCTTGCAGCAGATCGGCGACGATGACGAGTTGCTGCACCTCGCCCAAAGCCGCGAGGCGGCCGCACTCTGGTTGGCCAAGACCGGATACCGCAATGCGCGTCTTGAAGACGTCACCGCCGACGAGATCGGCGCCGATGTCGTCGAAGGGCGGGCGGCAGCGTAAGCGCGCTATGCCGCACCTGCACGCATAGACATCAACCTCGACCACCACGGCCCGGGCTCGGGGACGAGCGCCGGGCCGCTTGTTTTTCCGGAGCAGCACGATGCCGCAATTCACTATCGAGACAACCTATCACCTGCCGGTCTTCCGGCACTCCATCTATTCGGTCGGCACGCCCGAAGCCGCCTGCCGGCTGGCGATCGAGGCCAAGGACTGGTCTGGCCTGCGAGAAGACCACGAATCCTGCGGTGAGACCCATGTCACCGGCATCTGGGAGGGTGCCGGCGCCGCTTATCGTGGACAGGCCATTCCGGTTCCTGCACATTTCGGGGAAGCGGTGCAGCGCAAGGCCGCACAATTCGAACTCATGCTGGGCTTGCTCAAGATCATCGTCGGCGATGCTAAGGCCCGCCGACCGACGCCGCCGGAATGGCTCGGCAAGGCCGAATGGGCGATCGCGCGCGGCGAAGCGATCCTTGCGGGCGCCCGCGATCCAGTTGAACCCGGAGATGCGAAGGACTTGCCATGAGCATTCCCGACCATGCCCGCAGCAACTTCCAGACGCTGCTTCGTGCCGCCGGCGACGGCAACCTCGCGCTGATGGAATGCGCCGACGCGGCGACCGGGCAGCGGCGTTATGTAATCTGCGCGGTCGGGCGGGAGGGCGCGGACTACGTGTTCACGCCGTTCGGTCATCTTGCCGACGGCAATCCCTATGATGCCTACCTGCCGATCCCGACGACGCCAATAGTTTCCTACAGAAGTCGGAGCCTGACGGCGGAATATGATCGAGATCGGTTGATACCGGCGAGCGCTCCACCTCATGGCGGGGCGCTTGTTTCATTTTAGCTTCGGCGGGTTCCTGAGAGGGAGAGGCGGGCCGGGATGGGTTTGAATCCGTGCGGTCCAGAGAGAGCGCCGCGCGGCTCGATCCTGTCCCCGCTCTCCCGAGGTTCACACCATGTACATGATCTCGCCCGCTGCCACGGTACCCGCTGCCGCGCCGCTCCCGCTCGCCCAAACCCGTGCGGCCGGCGCTATCTTCGCCGCCGCCGGCCTGCTGCTTCCCCGTCTCGAACGCGGCGAGTGCATCGACGCGCCAAAGCTGCGCTCGGCGATGGAAGCCGCATTCGGCGCCTCCGACGCCGCCGGCGCCTGGGACTGGAAGCAGGCCTACGATGCCTGCGAGGCCGCGACGGTCCTTTTCCTGCGCAAGTACGGACAGGCGTTGTTCCGCAAAGCCGCGTCTCCGACTCTCCGGCTTTCCGCATTGTCGAAGATCGCCGGACTAGTGCCGACGCATACCCGCCGATCCGAAGAGGCGCAGACCTTCCAGCAGTTCTCGACGCCGATTCCGCTCGGCCTGGTCGCGGCAACGGCCGCCGCCATCACGCCCGCCGACCGCGTGTTGGAGCCTTCCGCCGGCACCGGGCTGCTCGCCATCCTGGCCGAGATAGCCGGCGCCTCGCTCGTCCTCAACGAGCTCGCCGAGACGCGCGCGGCACTTCTCTCCTGCCTCTTTCCGGCCGTCTCCGCCAGCCGCTTCGACGCCGCCCAGATCGACGACCATCTCGATCCCGGCGCCGTGCCGAGCGTGGTGCTGATGAACCCGCCCTTTTCGGTCATGGCCAATGTCGAGGGCCGCATGGCCGACGCGGCCTGGCGGCACATCGCCTCGGCGCTAGCGCGCCTTGCGCCCGGCGGGCGGCTGGTGACGATCACCGGTGCGAACTTCGCGCCCGACCATCCGGCCTGGACCGCCGCCTTCACTCGCCTACAGGAACGTGGCCGCGTCGTCTTCTCCGCCGCCATCGACGGCTCGGCCTACGCCAAGCATGGCACGACCTTTCCGACACGCCTCACCGTCATCGACAAGCTCCCGGCGGACGATCCCACCGTCTTCGCGGATGCTCCCGGCATCGCTCCGGATGCGGCGACGCTCCTCGCGTGGATTGAGGAACGCCTTCCCGCGCGTCCGCCGGTCGTAATGGCCGCCGTTTCCAGCGCGGCATCGGCGGTCGCCGCGCCCCAATCCGTGCACGGCTATCTCACACGCGCGGCGAGAACCACGCCACGCATGTCGATCGCCGAACCGGAAGCCATCGACCTCGCCTATGAGGCTGTCGACTGGAAGGCGGCCGAGGACGGCCAGATCAGCGACGCCGTCTATGAGGCCTACGGGCTTCAGGCGATCCGCATCCCCGGCTCTCGGGCTCACCCCACCCAGCTCGTTCAATCGGCGGCTATGGCCTCGGTGGTGCCACCCAAGCCGAGCTACCGGCCGCGCCTGCCGAAGAACGTCCTTGACCTGCTCTCGGACGCGCAGCTCGAGACCGTCATCTATGCCGGCGAGGCTCACGCCGAGTATCTAGCCGGCGCCTGGACGCTCGACGATACCTTTGACGTGGTTAGCGCCGCGGCCGATGACATCGCGGGGGCCGTGCGCTTCCGGCAAGGCTTCATGATCGGCGACGGTACGGGTGTAGGCAAGGGCCGCGAGTCCGCCGCCGTAGTCCTGGACAATTGGATGCAGGGCCGTCGTAAGGCGGTCTGGATCTCCAAGTCCGACAAGCTCATCGAGGATGCGCAGCGCGACTGGTCCGCGCTCGGCATGGAGCGCTTGCTGGTCACCCCGCTCTCCCGCTTCCCGCAGGGCAGGCTGATCGTGCTGCCGGAAGGCATCCTATTCACCACCTATGCCACGCTACGCTCCGACGATCGCGGCGAGAAGGTTTCGCGGGTCAAACAAATCGTCGAATGGTTCGGTCCGGATTTCGATGGGGTCATCATTTTCGACGAGGCGCACGCCATGCAAAACGCCGGTGGCGGCAAGGGCGAACGCGGCGACGCCGCCCCCTCCCAGCAAGGCCGTGCCGGCCTGAGGCTACAGCACGCCCTGCCGAATGCCCGCATCGTCTATGTGTCGGCGACTGGCGCCACCACCGTGCACAATCTCGCCTATGCCCAGCGGCTCGGCCTCTGGGGCGGCGAGCTTTTTCCATTCTCGACCCGCGCCGAGTTCGTCGAGGCGATCGAGGCCGGCGGCGTGGCGGCGATGGAAGTGCTGGCACGCGACCTCAGGGCACTCGGCCTCTATACGGCCCGCTCGCTCTCTTTCAACGGCGTCGAATACGAACTGCTCGAGCATGAGCTGACGCCCGAACAGGTCCGCATCTATGACGCGTACGCTGGGGCCTTCGGCGTCATCCATAACAATCTCGATGCGGCGATGCAGGCGGCCAACATCACCGGCAGCACCGGCACGCTCAATGCCCAGGCCAAGTCGGCCGCGCGCAGCGCCTTTGAAAGCGCCAAGCAGCGCTTCTTCGGTCATTTGTTGACCAGCATGAAGACGCCAACCCTGATCCGCTCCATCACCCGCGATCTGGAGGAGGGCCATGCGGCCGTTGTCCAGATCGTCTCGACCGGCGAGGCGCTCATGGAACGGCGGCTGGCCGAGCTGCCGACTGAGGAATGGAACGACGTCCGTGTCGACATCACGCCGCGCGAATACGTCCTAGACTATCTCGCCCATTCCTTCCCGGTGCAGCTCTATGAGCCCTTCACCGACACCGAAGGCAATCTGTCGTCGCGCCCGGTCTACCGCGATGGCCAGCCCGTCGATAGCCGCGAGGCGGTCGCCCGGCGCGACGAGCTGATCGCCAAACTCGCCAGCTTGACGCCTGTCCCCGGCGCGCTCGACCAGATCGTCCAGCATTTCGGGGTGGACATCGTGGCCGAGGTCACCGGCCGCTCGCGCCGCATTGTCCGCAAGGGCGAGCGCCTTGTCGTTGAAAACCGTGCCGGGTCAGCCAACCTCGCCGAGACGCAGGCCTTCATGGATGACAAGAAGCGCGTTCTGGTTTTTTCGGACGCGGGCGGAACGGGGAGGAGCTACCACGCCGAACTCTCGGCCCGGAACACGCGGCTGCGTGTGCATTACCTGCTCGAAGCCGGCTGGAAAGCCGACACCGCCATTCAGGGCCTGGGCCGCACGCATCGCACCAATCAGGCGCAGCCGCCGCTCTTCCGGCCGATCTCGACCAATGTGAAGGCGGAAAAGCGCTTCCTCTCGACGATCGCGCGGAGGCTCGATACGCTGGGCGCAATCACGCGCGGCCAGCGCCAGACCGGCGGCCAGGGCCTGTTCCGGCCAGAGGACAATCTGGAAAGCCATTATGCCCGCGATGCGCTACGGCAACTCTATCTGCTGATCGTACGCGGCAAGGTCGAGGGCTGTTCACTCGAGCGTTTCGAGGCGGCGACGGGTCTCAAGCTGATGGATGCCAATGGCATCAAGGACGAGTTGCCGCCGATCACCACCTTCCTCAATCGCCTGCTCGCACTGACCATTGCGCTGCAGGGCGTGCTGTTCGGTGCCTTCGAGCAACTGCTGGCGGCGCGCATCGAGGGCGCGATCGCGTCAGGCACCTACGACGCCGGGCTGGAGACGCTGCAGGCCGAAAACTTCGTCGTCACCGATCGGCAGGTGATCTACACCCATCCGCGCACCGGCGCCGAAAGCCGCCTGCTCACGATCACCGAACGCAAGCGCAATCGGCCCGTCACGCTCGATGCGGCGCTCGATCATCTCCGCGATCCGCGTGCCGTACTGCTCATCAACGAGCAATCGGGCCGCGCCGCGGTGCAGATCCCGACCCCCAGCGTCATGCTCGACGATGGCGAGATCGAGCGACGTGTCCGCCTGATCCGGCCGATGGAAGGCCAGAACATGCCGCTCAAGGCCATGGGGGAAACACGCTGGGTCGAGGCCCACCGTGAAGCTTTCGCCGCAGCATGGACTGCGGAGGTCGCCGAGGTTCCCGAGTTCACCGATGCCGTGCTGCACATGGTGACGGGCCTGTTGTTGCCGATCTGGAAGCGTCTGCCAAACGAGTCGACCCGCGTTTATCGACTTCAGACCGACGAGGGCGAGCGCCTCATCGGCCGCCGCGTCTCGCCGGCATGGGCCGCCAACGCCTCTGCGACGAACGTGGTTGCGCTGTCGCCGGAGCAGGCGTTTGCGGCTCTGATGGACGGCCGGACCATCCTCGATCTTGCCGAGGATCTCCAGCTTCGCCGCAGCCGCGTCATGGGCGCGTGGCGCATCGAATTGTCCGGCTTCACCGACACGATGCGCGAGCGCCTCACCGCCTACGGTCTCTTCCACGAGATCATTTCGTGGAAGCTCAGGATGTTCGTGCCGATCGACGCCAACGGCCTGCCCGTGCTCGAGCGCGTGCTCGACCGCTTCCCACTCGAGCGCGTCAGTGAGCGGGAGGCTGCATGATGCCGCGTCACCATGCATCCGACCTCGCACACCGCCTCGGCGAAGATGCCGAGGCGGTGTGCCGCCACTACCTCTCCAATGGCCGTCGCCAGGGCAACTATTGGACCGTCGGCGACGTCCGCAACTCGCCGGGCCGCTCGATGTTCGTCCGGCTCAAGGACTCCGCGAAAGGACCGCCGGGGAAGTGGTCCGACGCGGCAACGGGAGAACATGGCGATTTGCTCGATGTCATCCGTGAATCCCTCGGGTTGGCCGATTTCAAGGAGGTCACCGACGAGGCACGCGCCTTCCTGGCCATGCCGGATGTAGAGTCCGAGCCACGGCCGACGACGAAGCCACCTCCGGCTCGCGCCGGTTCTCGGGAAGCAGCCCGACGACTTGTAGCCATGTCGAAGCCAATCAACGGCACCGTCGTGGAAACGTATTTGCGTAGACGCGGCATTACGACTCTGTATGGCACCGGGTCGCTGCGGTCCCATCCGCGCTGCTACTACCGGGCCGACGATCAAGGACCGACGGAGACCTGGCCGGCGATGATCGCCGCTGTCACCGACCTCGACGGGCATCTGACCGGCGCGCACCGCACCTGGCTCGCACCGGACGGCGCCGGCAAGGCACCCGTCGACACGCCGCGTAGAGCAATGGGTGACCTCCTCGGTCATGCCGTCCGCTTCGGCGTTCCCGGCAGCGTCATGGCGGTAGGCGAAGGCATCGAGACGACGCTGTCGCTCAACTGCGTCTTGCCCGACATGGCGATGGCCGCGGCTCTCTCGGCGGCTCATCTCGCCGCCATCCTGTTCCCGCCGAGCCTTCGGCGGCTCTATGTCATCCGCGACAACGATCCGGCCGGTGACGGTGCCCGAGACAGCCTGCTCGAGCGGGCGACGGACGCCGGAATCGAGGCAATCGTGCTGTCGCCGGAGACGGAGGACTTCAACGAAGACCTCCGCCATTTCGGACTTGCCGCCATCCGGGCCTCGATTGCGGACCAGCTCATGCACAAAGATCGCATCCGCTATCTGACACAGGGGGCATGAGCCGTGAGGGGAAGCGCGCGGCGCACGGTGCCGGTGCGGCGCATGGATGCGTGACCAGTCGGCAGAGAACCGCGACCCGGCCTTCAAGAGGGCGATCGGGCCCACAGACGGGCCGGCCAGGCAATGGCGGCGGCCGACTATTTTCCGGCGGCGCGCGATTGCTGGCGAAAGCCAGCGATTGGGCACGACGCCTTTCCATCGCGATGCAAAATGGCCGGCCGCCGCCATCCTCCGCTGCGCTCCGGCCCTCCGCTTCGCTGCGGGTGTCGGACCGTTCCGCCCGTGGGCTCTCGTCGCCATGAAGGCCGCGAGGGTCGCGGTCAAACCGACGGGAGCATCCCCATGAGCGAGCACGACGACATTGAACCGCACCACGCCGCCTCTCCAACCGATCACCTCCTCACCGAACTCCAACTCTATGGCTGGCGCCCCTATGCGGACGAGCCCGATCCGCGACCGCTCCCCGGTAGCGACCACGTGGCCGGAGCCGTGGCCGACATCTTTGACGCCCTCATCGCCACCTTGGCCGACACGCGCCTCGAACCCGACCTCGATGACCTCCTCTGGTCCGTCACCAATGTCTTCCACCGGGCTGTACAACGGATCGAGCGGCAACTGGACGACAACGAGCAGACCCAGCGCCGCCTGCAGCGCGAACAGGACGGCAGCGAAATCAAGGCGGTCGAACTCGAGACACTCACCGCCCAAGGCCAGACCATGATCGAACGGCGCGACGCCTTCGAGCTCATGCGTGACCAGGCCGCCGACCACTACGATCAGTACACCGGC
Organism: Mesorhizobium sp. RCAM 05104; assembly: GCF_059683645.1. Taxonomy (NCBI): domain Bacteria; kingdom Pseudomonadati; phylum Pseudomonadota; class Alphaproteobacteria; order Hyphomicrobiales; family Phyllobacteriaceae; genus Mesorhizobium; species Mesorhizobium sp. RCAM 05104. Next base: position 20,001 of record NZ_CM185033.1, read on the forward strand.
TCGGCCTGGCGACCGCGCACGGGGTCGATGGTCAACCACCACCATCTTACCGCCGCAATGATCGATAGCCGCGACTTCCTCGCGGCCAGGCGGCGCACGGAAATTGAGGTCATGTTACCCGCTGGCCCGAAGATCGCCTTCTCCGGCGGCGATACCGCCGATCACGAGCTGATCTGGGCAAAGCTCGACCAAATCCGCACCAAGCACCCCGACATGGTGCTGATGCACGGTGGATCACCGAAAGGCGCCGAAAAGATCGCCGCCCGCTGGGCCGATCATCGCAAGGTGGCGCAGGTCGCCTTCAAGCCCGACTGGAGCAAACATGCCAAGGCCGCTCCCTTCAAGCGCAACGACCAGATGTTGGCGATCATGCCGATCGGCGTCATCATCTTTCCGGGCACCGGCATTCAGGAGAACCTCGCGGATAAGGCCCGCAAGCTCGGCATCCCGGTCTATCGGCTCGGCACCTCGTGAGCGCTGCCTTCGTCACCCACTCAAATCCGAGTCCCGGTTTGCTCGGCGCTATTTCGCAAATGTTTTCTTCTCACCGCAGCTGACGTATGCCCCTAATGACGCGAATGGCAGCTTTGCGCCGGTGGGTTCAATAGGTCATTGCAACACCTTCTGTAGCCTATCGGCCGGCGTTTCGAAGTCCAGGATTTTTCGGGGGCGCTGATTGAGCCGCAGGGCGACGGCGTTGAGTTGGTCCTGCGAGACGTGGGAGAAGTTGGTTGCTCTGGGGAAATACTGCCTGAGCAGACCGTTGGTATTTTCGTTGCTGCCGCGCTGCCAGGGACTGCGCGGATCGCAGAAGTAGACCTGTAGGTCGGTGGCAACGGTGAAGCTCTTGTGACGAGCCATCTCCTTGCCCTGGTCCCATGTCAACGAGCGCCGCAACTCTTCGGGCAATGTGCCGATCTTCTCGGCGAGGGCCCTCACGACGGTCGCCGAGTCCCTTCTCGCCAACTTTACAAGCATCGTGAACCGGCTGTGTCGCTCGACGAGGGTGGCGATGTTCGTGTCGTTAGCACCGGTGAGCAGATCACCCTCCCAATGACCTGGGATGGCACGATCCTCCGCCTCGGCGGGGCGGTCGCGGATGGAGATCATATCGAGTATTTGGCCTTGCCCCGTCCGGCTCTGTGCGCCTTTGGCGAGGCGCATCTGTCGTTTGGTACGCAGGTGCGCTGTTAGTTCCTTCTTGAGCACCCCTCGCGACTGGATGAATAGACTGCGATAGATCGCTTCATGAGATATCCGCATGCTTGGATCGCCTGGGTACTCTCGCCTCAGCCAGCCCGCTATCTGCTCCGGCGACCATTGCAGCGCCAGCTTTTGCGCCACCCGCCATCGTAGCCGTCCAGAGCATGCCAGGCGACACTGCTTCGGGCGCAGCGCTCGCTCCCAAGCATGCTTGTCAGCTCGGGTTGCACGATACGCTTGTGCACCGCCATTGCGCGAGATCTCGCGACATATTGTCGATGGGGATCGCCCGAGACTTCGTGCAATAGCGCGTATTGCGAGACCCGCCGCGATCCCGCGAGAGATCTCTTCGCGCTCCGCCAACCCGAGCGCCGAGGCCGCTCTACGCCTTGCTGACGGAGCAATGCCGCCGTGTAAGGACACGATCCGCTGAACGCCGGTCTTGTTCCGGCGGTCCAGTGCCCGCGAGATCGACGAAATGCTCTGACCTTGCTTCCATCGCTCCCAAAGCTCGGCCTTCTGCGCTGACGTAAACCAGATCCGTGACGTCACCATGCAACCACCTCCTCATCCTCTCAGATTAAGAGTGTTGCGGCGACCTATTGAACCCACCGCTTCAGCACCGACATTGCAGGCTACACAAGGTCGTTCCCCAAAAAATGGAGAAAGCTGTTAGTGCTAAAGCCGCAACTCCCGTTATGCGCCGCGTGCATTTCTGATGAGGCAAGTAGATGCTAGCTTCGGCTTCCGATCCCTAACAAGATGGCTTCCGCAACAATTGCATTTGTTACGTATCTTCCAGACACATATTGCATCGTCCCGAGTTTGTTCCGATGCTGATCGCTGGTGTACGGAAAACGGGCGAGACTGTTGAAAAACTCGGCTTGAATGGCCGCCCAACACGTGATTCCATCTCTCTGCTGAGCGCTGGAGATGATTTGTCATGATGGGCAGGCTCGATCTTCAAGAACAACTCTTCTACGAGTTTCGGCTTGATGAGCACGTACCTGCCGGTCACCTACTCAGACGCATCGATGCGACGCTTAATCTAAGCTTTGTGCATGAGCACCTCGCCGCAAGCTACAGCCACACTGGCAGGCCTTCGATCGATCCCGAGTTGATGCTACGAATGCTCCTCGTGGGTTATCTCTACGGCATTCGGTCAGAGCGGAGGCTTTGCGAGGACGTTCATCTCAACTTGGCGTTCCGATGGTTCTGCAAGCTCGGCCTCAACGGAGCCGTGCCGGACCACTCAACGTTCAGCAAAAACCGCTATGGACGCTTTCGCCAAGGGGATCTGTTTCGAAAGTTATTCGAGGAGATCGTCGGTAATTGTGCCACGGCTGGGTTGGTCTCAGGCACGGATACTGCAGTCGATGCCAGCTTCATCGAGGCGGATGCGAGCTGGGAGAAGAAACTTCCTGGTGACGCCAATGCGACCGCCTGGTCCGACGGTGGCACGATCTCGCGGCCAGTGCATGAGTATCTAGCCGCGCTCGACGCAGCGCTGCCGCAGGCCCCAGATGAGCGTGAACCTTCGACGCCGAAACATATATCGCAGATTGATCCGCAAGCTGGCTGGTCAAACAAGCATGGACGTGGCCGTTTCGGGTATTCAACCAACTACTACATCGACACTGAGTCGAGCGTCATTCTTGACATCGAGGCCAGTCCGGCTCGCTTCGCTGCGGAGGTGAACACCACCAAGATAATGGTGGTTCGGACGCGCGAGCGTCTCGGACTGACGCCTGAACGGCTGGCAGCTGACAAGGCTTACGGCAGCGCCGGTCTTCTGAGCTGGCTTTTAGAGCAGGGTATCGAACCGCATATCCCGGTGATTGAACGCCAACACCAGACCGCCGGCAAACTGACCCGCGACGCTTTCTCCTATGACAGGCAGAGCGACAGCTTTACCTGTCCTGAAGGTCGGCAATTGACCTATCGGGGAAGGGACATCGGCGCGCGCGCCAATGTCTATTTCGCTCGCCCGTCCGACTGCGGCGCCTGTCGCTCAAAGCTGGATTGCACAGACGGATCAGCGCGACGAATTACACGATCTTTCGACGAGGATGCGCGTGATCAGGTACGAGCGTTGCGCGACACACCTAGCTATGCCCGCTCACGGCGACTGCGCAAGAGGATCGAGCGGCTCTTTGGCCACCTCAAGCGCAACATCGCGTTTCGACGATTGAGGCTACGAGGCCTGAGCGGGGCAAAAGAAGAATTCCTTCTCGCCGCAGCGGTTCAGAACCTCCAACTGTTGGCAAGACGACCAGCCGCTGCCTGAAGTGGACCGGTTCGGCAGACATGGCGCCAACCTATGCTCCAGTGCCCTGCGGTCGTTCCGGCTAGTTATTCAACAGTCTCGGGCGTATTCCGAAACTGACGTTGTATCGTCAAGTGCGAGCCACTCGTGTCGGACAGTCCGCTTTCCCCTTGCTCCTCTAGCGGCTATTCGGATTGCCACGGGCGGCGGCACGGACGTGGCCCTGGAAACCGCTGACGCGGCGGTGCTGCACGGCCGGGTTGGTGATGTTGCCGCGATGATCTCACTCTCCAAGGCCACCATGGGCACCATCAGGCTGAACATCACTATGGCCCTCAGGCTCAAGGCGGTGTTCCTAGTCACTACCGTTCTGGGGCTGACCGGCCGGTGGCCCGCAATCATGGTGGATACGGGGGCGCGACCGTGCTAGTTACGGCGAACGCCATGCGGCTTGCGCTGGAAGGGCACTGCTTAGTGGCCATCCAAGCACGGGCAATAGGAAAGGGGCGGCCTCACGAGGCTTGTGACCACCCTGCACGCGGGTTACCATCCAGCTGATGGGAATGGAGTTCTCCCGAAACCGCCCTTAAGGCTGATGACTCCTACCGCGACAAATCGCGGTGGGAATCCGCCCAGATCCCCGCCGCACGGCGGGCTGTAGCTCGCCTCAACAAGAGGATCGAGCATGTCTTTTACGAATTGCCTTGTGGTCATGGCCGGGGGTGCGATCGGCACCCTGGCGCGCTATCTGGTGTCCGTCATGGCGCTGCCCATCAGCGGCCAGCTGCCTTGGGGCACCATCATCATCAACGTCACCGGCTCGCTGCTGATCGGGTTTTTCGGCACGCTTACCTTGGCCAACGGGCGGTTTCCGGTGTCCGAACCGCTGCGCTTGTTCGTGATGATAGGCGTCTGCGGCGGCTACACGACGTTTTCATCGTTCAGCCTGCAGACCCTCGACCTGATCCGCGCCGGCGGCGCGACTCGGGCGGCCTTAAACATCGGCCTGTCGGTGGCGTTGTGCATTGGCGCGGTGGCGATCGGCCACCTGATTGCATCCCGCCTCAATGGCGGCGCTATGCAGATTGCGCAAATCAACCTGGAAGAAGAAGCTTAAACTCGCCCGGCTGGCGGCAGCATTCGCTTTGCCTATATGATGCCGGGCGTGGCGGCGGGAGCGCGCGGAAGGCCCTCCCTGCGCACCATCCCCAAGATGGCCCGCCGTCACGCCGGCCAAGGGGCTGTTAGTCGGCTTTCGAGGAAGGCGCTGCCGCGTTTTCTTCTTGGGCGGCGAATACATTGTGGGCGTAGGCGTCCAGAATGCCCTCGCACTTGGTGAGCCAGTCCTGCGCCACCTGGGCGAGGGGTGCGGCGTAAAAATCGTTCTTGCCGATCTTGGCGAACCAGGTCTTGAACTTGGCGGATTCCTGCTCGTTTTCCTCAAGCTCTGCGTAGGTGAAGTGCTTCACCCGTGTCTCTTCGGCGATCTCCTTTTCAAACGCCTCGCACTTGCTGATCAGCTCCTTGTATTCCTCGTCGCGGTCGGCGTTGAAGCGCCGCACGATCTTATCCTCTTCCCTCGGGTCGAGCCCGGCGGTGGTCATCAGCACCGCCTCGCCGTCCATTTCGGCGATTTCGTTCTCCAGCACCTTCAGGCGGCGCAGGTGGTCGTCGGACTTCGGCAGCAGGCACACACCTCCCTGCATGTAGACCGCGCCCATGCCCTTGAGCTTGCGCCACACCGCAATGCGTTTGCGCGCCGGCTCCGGCGGAACCTTATAGGTCAATAACAGCCATTCGAGTGTTTTCATGGAACTCCTTGCATGTTACCATCGTTACATTGAAAATCAACGGACCTTATGATGAGACCGGGACTTCCACACATTCTCAGGCTACCCTTGCCCGCGTCGGCCCTCGATGACCAGCCCCTTTGGGACGGCATCGGGACCACGCCCCGGCGTATCGTTCTTGGAATCGGCGCGATCGTCGCCGCAACCTTTCTCTTTGTCCGCGAGGTTGATCTCGCGGCCTGTCCCGGCGGCAATTGGGTGCTGGGGGTCGGTATCTTCTTCGTGCTGGCTCGCACGCTTCCCCATTGAAAGTGCGCTCCACCATGACACCGCCTCTTCGCAAGCCCAAACCCCTCTGGCGTCGTGCGGCTAAGACCCTGGTTGGCGCCGCCATCGGGGTAGCCGCCGGGATGGCCTTATGGGCGGGCTACCTCCAGCTCACCGGCAACATCCATGAGGTCGAACCGGGCGTGCTCTATCGCTCGGCCCAGCTCGCGCCGGAACGACTGGATTCCGTGATTCACGGGCGTCACATCCGTACCGTCCTCAACCTGCGCGGCGCGTTCCCCGGCACGCCCTGGTACGAGGCAGAAGCTGCCGCCGTCCGCGACGCCGGCGCGCAATACATCAGCCTGCCGATGTCGGCCAACACCCAGCCCGACGCCGCGCTGCTGGCGTCGCTCGTGCAGGCGCTGCGCACGGCGCCTCGCCCGATCCTCATCCATTGTAATTCTGGCGCCGACCGCACCGGGCTGGCCTCGGCCCTGTTCGAGCTGCTTGAAGAGGGCAAGCCAGCTGCCGAAGCTGATAACCAGCTGTCGTTCCGCTATGGGCATTTCCCGTGGCTCACCAGCCGCACCGGCGCCATGGATCGCACGTTTCAGCAGGTGGTCGAAACCAGCAAAGCCACCTTGAAAAGCTCTGCCGATGTCCAAGCGCAATAGTCTTTCGCGTCGTTTGCGCTCGATGCTGGCGCACCCGAGTGCCAGTGAGATTTGGCCCATAGCCGCCGTATTCCTGGCCGGGTGCCTGATCTTAGGCTTCGGCCTGCTCGCCGAAGAGGTTCTGGAAGGCGATACCTCCAAATTCGACATGACGGTGCTGATGGCCCTGCGCAGCGGCGGTAATCCCGCCGACCCCATCGGCCCGGCCTGGCTGGAAGAGGCAGGTCGCGATGTGACGGCACTCGGCAGCTTTACCTTCCTCGGCTTTGTGTTCGCGGCAACGGTCGGCTATCTGTTGCTGATCCGCAAGCGCGCCCTGGCGCTGCTTATGACTGTAGCGGTGCTTGGCGGTGTCGCCATCAGCACATTTCTCAAGATGGGCTTCGACCGGCCCCGACCGGACATTCCGCATGCCGCCCGCGTGTTTACCGCAAGTTTTCCGAGCGGCCATGCCACGCTATCGACGATCGTGTTTTTGACGCTGGGCGCTCTTCTGACGGGCGTCAACGCCGATCGGCGTGTCAAGTTCTACTTCGTCGCGCTTGCTGTGTTTCTGACCGTCATGGTCGGGCTGAGCCGCGTCTATCTGGGCGTGCACTACCCAACCGACGTGTTCGCCGGCTGGTCCGTCGGGGCGGCTTGGGCAATCCTGTGCTGGTCGGGCGCACATTGGCTCCAGCAGCGCGGCGCTCTGGAGCCAGCCGGGGCATACTCCATTCATTCAACGAACGACCAAAACAACAAAGAGGTTAAGTCATGATTTCGTGGGCAACGGCGGCGCCGGCCGTGACAGCGGCGTTCCTGGCCTCATTGGTGGAGGCCGTGGAAGCGCTGACCATTGTGCTGGCGGTCGGCACCGTGCGCGGCTGGCGGCCGGCCCTGACCGGCACCGGGGCTGGTCTGGCCTTGCTGGCACTGCTGGTGCTGGCTCTCGGGCCGCTGCTTGACCGGGTGCCACTGCACGCGCTGCAACTGGTCATCGGCATATTGCTGCTGCTCTTCGGCCTGCGCTGGTTGCGCAAGGCGATCCTGCGCTCGGCCGGCATCATCGCGCTGCATGACGAAACCAAGGCATTCGCCAAGGAAGAGGCCAGCCTTCGGGCGGCCGAAGGCCAGCACGCAACGCAACTCGACTGGATAGCAGGTATCACCGCGTTCAAGGCCGTGGTGCTGGAAGGGCTGGAAGTCGTGTTCATCGTCATCGCGGTGGGCGCGGGCAGGGGGCTGCTGGTTCCCGCTGCCCTGGGCGCTCTGGCCGCCTGCCTGGTCGTGCTGTTGCTCGGCATCATCATCCACCGACCACTGGCCCGCGTCCCCGAAAACCTGCTCAAGTTCGGCGTCGGCATCATGCTCTCGGCCTTCGGCGTGTTCTGGACCGGGGAGGGGCTCGGCGTTGACTGGCCGGGGCAGGATCTCGCCATCGTGGCGTTTGTCGCGGTGTTCCTGCTGGTCGGCCTGGTGACGGTCAGGTTGTCGGTGCGTAAGGCTGTGGAGGTCACGCCATGAACGTCGTTTCACTCATTCTGCGCGAGCTGTTCGGTCTGTTCGTCGACGACGAATTCCTGGCGCTGGCAGTTCTGGCGGTGGTCGCCATCTGCGGGCTGCTCGTCTGGCTCGCCGTGCCGCAGCTGCTGGTGGGCGGCCTGCTGCTGGTCGGATGTGTTGCCGTGGTCATGTCCAGCGCGCTGAAAGCCAGCCGGAAATGACCTCGCCGTCCACGACCACGGACGCGGACCTGCGCCGCATCGTCCTCATCGTCGCGCTGTCCAACCTCGGCTATTTCGGCATCGAGTTTGTCGTGGCGCTGGCGATCGGCTCGGTGTCGCTGTTCGCCGACAGCGTCGACTTCCTCGAAGATGCCTCGGTGAACCTGTTGATCGTGCTGGCGCTGGGCTGGTCGCTGCGCGCGCGGGCGCGCCTCGGCATGGCGCTGGCACTCATCCTACTGGTGCCGGGCCTGGCGACCCTCTGGACGGCCTGGGAAAAGTTCAACGTCCCAGTGCCGCCGCAACCGCTGGCATTGGGCCTGGCCGGCCTTGGCGCCCTCGCGGTCAACCTGTCCTGCGCCTACTTGCTCGCCGCCTACCGCCACCACAGCGGCAGCCTGACCAAGGCAGCCTTCCTGTCGGCGCGCAATGACGCGTTCGCCAACGTCGCCATCATCGCGGCGGGGTTGGTCACGGCATTCCTCTGGCGGACGGCCTGGCCGGATCTGCTGGTGGGGCTGGGGATTGCGGCGATGAACGCGGACGCGGCGCGGGAGGTCTGGACGGCGGCGCGGGAAGAGCACCAGGCCAGCGCGTAGGGCGCGGCCATGGTGATTTCGCAAGCTCACATCCTAACGTGGATCATCGCGGCGGTCGCCACCGCCGGCGTCATCCTGCGCCCGTTCCAATGGCCGGAATTCATCTGGGCCGTCGCCGGCGCCGTGCTGCTCGTCGCCATCGGCCTGCTGGCCCCGGCCGACGCGCTGGCCGGAATCGGCAAGGGCACCGATGTCTACCTGTTCCTCATTGGCATGATGCTGCTCGCCGAGGTCGCGCGCCAGGAGCACCTGTTTGACTGGCTCGCCGCCGTCGCCACGCGCCAAGCAAAAGGCTCCGCCACGAAGCTGTTCCTGCTGGTCTACGTGGTCGGCACAGTGGTCACGGTATTCCTCTCCAACGACGCCACCGCCGTGGTGCTGACCCCCGCGGTCGCCGCCGCCGTCAAGACCGCCAAGGCCGACCAGCCGCTACCCTATCTCCTGATCTGCGCGTTCATCGCCAATGCGGCCTCATTCGTGCTGCCAATCTCCAACCCCGCCAACCTCGTCATCTACGGCAACCACATGCCGCCGCTGCTCGAATGGCTGCCGCGCTACGGTCTGGCCTCGGTGGTCTCGATCGCCGCCACTTATGCCGTGCTCTATTGGACCCAGCGCCAGGCGCTCACTCAGGACATCACCGGCGACGTGTCGATCCCGAAACTCGCCGGCGCCGGAAAGACGGCGGCGATCGGCATCGCCGCCACGGCCGTCGTGCTGCTCGTCGCCTCGTCGTTCGGCGTCCAGCTCGGCCTTCCCACTGCCGCTGCCGGCATTGTCACGGCTGTGGTGGTCATGGTCCGTGAACGCAAAGCCCCTTGGGACACGGTGAAAGGCGTCTCGTGGGACGTCCTGCCGCTGGTCGCCGGCCTGTTCGTGCTGGTCGAGGCCCTCGACAAGACCGGCCTTGTCGGCCTGGTCAGCGGCGAGTTGCAGCAAGGCGCCGAACAGGCGGCCGGGTGGACGGCATGGGTCGCCGGCGTGGCGGTCGCCCTCGGCTGCAACCTGATGAACAATTTGCCGGCCGGGCTGATTGCTGGTCACGCGGTGCAGGCCGCCCACGTGCCGGACCAGGTCGTCCGCGCCGTGCTGATCGGTGTGGATCTCGGGCCCAACCTGTCGGTTACCGGCTCGCTGGCCACGATCCTGTGGCTCACCGCGCTCCGCCGCGAAGGCCTCACGGTAAGCGGCTGGACGTTCCTGAGGCTCGGCGTTCTGGTCATGCCGCCCGCCTTGCTCGGCGCAATTGCGGTAACGTGGATAATCTGAATTGCGAAGGGGGTGCCTTGGTCTTGGGTCTATATAGACCTATGCGACCAGCACCACACACCGGTCCGGTGGCAGCGAAAAGGCAAGCGAGGCCCCAACCGGCGGCGCTTCGGGCCAGTCGAGCCGCACGCGCTGCGGCCCCAGATCGACCGCCAGACGCCAGCATCGGCCTTGGAAGGCGCTCGATAGAACCTTACCTTGCAGGCGGTTGTCGGGATAGGCGTCGGCCGGGCGCGCGTCTTCGGGCCGAATGACCAGCATGCCGGCACCGGCACGGGCACCCGGCGTGCGCACTGTTTCGGCGTCGCTGTCGGCGATCTTGAAGCGTTCGTCACGGACCTGCCCGCGAACGATCGAAAAGCCGCCGATGAAGCTGGCCACGAAGGAATTGGCCGGCGTTTCGTATATTGCGCGCGGCGTATCGAACTGGACGATTTCGCCCGCCCGCATGATGGCGATGCGGTCGGAGACGGCCATCGCCTCCGCCTGGTCATGCGTTACATAGACAACGGTGATGGCCTCTCGGCGCACCAGATCCATCATCTCGATGCGCATGTCCTCGCGCAATGCCGCGTCGAGATTGCTGAGCGGCTCGTCGAACAGCATCAGCGCCGGGCGGGCGGCAAGGCAACGCGCTATGGCGACGCGCTGCTGCTGTCCGCCGGACAATTCCGTGGGATAGCGATCCCGGTAGGGGGAAAGACGGGTGACGTCGAGCGCGTGGTTCAGCCGCTGGGCGATGTCGTGATCCGAAAGCCGCTGCGCCTTGAGGCCGAAGGCCAGATTGTTGGCGACCGTCATGTGCGGCCACAGCGCATAGTCCTGGAAGACCATGCCGATCCGCCGCTTTTCAGCTGGTATGACCGACCTTTCGCTCCACACGACACGTCCGTCGAGCGTGATCAGTCCCTTTTCGGGCTCGACTAGCCCGGCAATAATGCGCAGAAGCGTGGTCTTGCCAGACCCGCTGGCGCCGAGCAGGGACACCACTTCGCCGGCGTCGATCTTGAGGTCAAGGTTGGTCAGAACAGCGCGCCCTCCGAGCGACTTGCAAATACCGGCGCAATGCAGGGAGGCGGTCATGACAGGCCCCCCGCTCTCGCGATCTGACTGCTGCCCGCATCGACATGGCCGGCACTTCGGCGCGGTTTGACGAACCGTTGAAGCGGGTACCAGACCAGTGCCGCGCCGATACCCGCGGCCGCCATGGCGACCAGCGCGATGGCGGATGCCAGGCCGTCCCGGTCATGGCTGAACAGTTTCAGGATAAGCGTCGGCGCTGGTGGGCCGCTTTGGGGAATGAGCATCTGCGAGATCGGCAGTTCGAACACGGTGCGGATGAACGTCAACAGGAAGGCCGTCACCACACTCAGCAGGATCAGCGGTAAGGTGATCGCCAGCAATCGCCGGATTGTCCCGACGCCATGCAGGCGCGCTGCGTCCGTCAGGCTCGGCGCCAGCTGGCCGATGGCCGAAAGGATCACCACCAGGCAATAGGGAAGGGCCGCCGCGACATAGCCCATGACCAGCAGCGAGCCATCGCCATAATGCGGAAACGGCCAGTCACGGAAACCCGGCAGGCGATTCCAGACGAGGATGTAGCCGAAGCCGAGCACGATGCCCGGTATCGCCACCGCGCCCAGCGACAGGCCGACGACCGCGGTGCGCAGGACCGGGCTCGCACGGTCGAGCTGTGCCGACAACAGCAGGGCAAGCGCGCTGGCGATGACCGCCGTCAGCCCGGCATAGCCGAGGCTGCGCAGCAGACCGTCATTGGCCGCCGTGTTCGGGCTAAGCGCGGCCACCACATTGACCGTGGTGACATTGCGCCAGATCAGGCCATGGCCCAGCGTTTGCGTCAGCGCGCGCGCCGCGATCGCGGCGAGCGGCAGGGCGAGCGCCAGGAAGGCAATGGCAAGCGCCGCCGCCATGGTGAGCCAGCGCCATGTGCCGAGATTGTAGAGCCGGGCCGGCCTGGCGCGGCCCGAAATCAGGCGCGGGTCGGCGCGGCGACGCAACAGTCGGTCCGCCACGACGACGAGTAGGACAAGACCGAGCAGGACGAGAGCCTGGGCACCGGCGGCGGGAAAGTCGACGGGATAATCGCTTGCGGCCGCGTAGATGCCATAGGTCAGGACACCGAAATTCGACATTCTGGCAATGGTCGAGGCAAGGCCGAAATCGGACAGCACCTCGGCGAAGGTGGCGATGAAACTCAAGGCGATGGCCGGCGCCAGCAAAGGACCATTGATACGCAGCCAGATCCTCAGCGGCCTGGCGCCGGAGAGCCGCGCTGCATCTTCCAACTCGCTGCCAAGCCCGGCCAGGGCGCTGCCGATGATGAAGGCCGCCAGCGGGAACAGGCTGAGGGTGTGGACAAACACCAGACCGGTCAGCCCGAAAAACGACGAGCCCAGCCGAGAAGGCAGCAAGCCAAACTGCGCCAGATAGCCGCCGGGCGACATCAGCAGCACCCAGGCGAGCGCTTTCAGATAGGATGGCGTCAGGAAAACCAGCCATGGCACCGTGGAAATCACGGTTCGCAGCGGAATGTCGCAGCGCTGGACGAGGACCGCGAAGGCGCCGCCCAAAGCCGTCGTGGTGAAGGCGACAAGGATGCCCAGTTCGAGCGAATGCAGAACCGATCCGGCGACATAGGATGAGTTGAAGACACGCGCCAGGGGCTCGAGGCTGAAACTGTTGCTGGCATTTTGCGCGGCGAACAGGCCAGGCATCACTGCCTGGACCAGCACCAGGGCAAGCGGCAATCCGATCAGCAGGGCAAACACGGCGTAGATGGCAAACGGTCCGCCGCAGCGAACGAGCGCAGGCAGGCCGCCTCGCGGCAGCTTTCCGGCGCCAACGCCGCGGGCAAAAGCCGCGGCGCCGGTATGCTGGAGGATCGTCATTGTTCAGCCAGCCGGATCACTGGACGAAATTGTCCTTGTACCATTGCTTCCACTCGGTTTCGTGGGCGGAAGCTACGGCGTCGTCGAGATGCGTGTAGGTGATGTTGGTTTCGCGGCCGGGCTTGGCGTTGATGCCCTTGATGATCGGGATGTAGAAGAAGTCCGTGTCGTCGCCGTTCTGCATAGCGGCCTGGCCCTCGGCGCTGGTGACGAAATCGATGAATTTCTGCGCCGTGTCCATGTGCTGGGTCTTGGCGCTGATGCCGAGGCCTTGCGGCAGCGATACCGACCCCTCGCTCGGATAGACCGCGACGACGGGTTCGCCGGCCGCGATCTTCGAAAAGATCGCGCTGTCCTGGTTGATGCCGACCGAGGCATCGCCGGTCAGCACGGCCTTGTTCACCTTGCCGCCGCTCGACAGGCCCGACAGCGTCTTGTTGGTTAACGTCTTGGCCAACAGGGCCTTGCCGGCATCGAGGCCGTTGGTCTGGAAAAAGCCAGCCAGCCACTGATAGGCCGGGCCCGACAGGTTGGGATCCTTGGCGGCGACACTGCCCGCGAAGGACTGAAGATCGGCCCAGGACTTGGGCATCTTGTCGGCCGGCACCTTCTTGGTATTGACCTCGATGGCCGTGGTGCTGGTGCCAGTCGGCAGGAAGGCATGGCTCTGCGGGATCAGCGACTTGCCGAGATCCGTGAACGCCACCTTGTCATAGGCGGCGGCGGGAACGGCCTGCAGCACATGGTCGGCCGCCATGCGCTCCATGACGGCGGAGCCATCGAGCCAGACGATGTCGAATTGCGGGTTGTCGCCTTCCGCGGCGATCTTGCCCAGCGTCTCGCCGGTGCTGCCGGGCTCGACGACGTCGACGGTGATCCCGGTCTTGGCCTGGAAGGCCTTGGCCACCGGGCCGGCGAAATCGAGCGCGTCGTAAAGCACCAGGTCGGATGCCGAAGCAGGCGCTGCCATGGAAAGCGCGCTCAAGCCTATTGCAAAGCAGAATGTTGTACGGATCTTCACCTTGTTCTCCTGTAAGATGGCCATGGGCACAGTAAAGCCCATCGTATCATGCGAATGTAACTTGAATGTTTTATGTCACTTATGGCCTTTTGTTTGGTTATGCTTATGGACACCCCGTTTTACCCACGCCTTGTCGATTGAACCGCGAACGGTGCTCAATCGTTCAAGGCTTTCAAAGGCGGCTTCGCTGTCTCGCTTCGCCAGCCCGATGATCATCGCCTCGATGAGAACGATCGTGCCGCCATGCATGGCCAGATGATCGGCCTTGCCGCGCGGAACCGGGAGCGTTTCCGCCACCTTGCCAGACACCAGCGGCCCCAGATTGTCGCTGATCAGCACGACGGGAACGTCAAGTTGCATGGCCTGGTCGAGGACGATCTCGACCTCGCGATAAAGCGGCGCGTAGGCCATCATCAGCACGGCATCGCCCTTGCCAAGCCACAGCAAGCGGTCGGCGAGCGCAATTCCCGAGACCGACAGGGCGCTGGTCGGCAGGCCGATCCGGTTGAATTGCAGGCTGGCATAGTCAGCCATGGCGCCTGACGGGCCGATGCCGAAGACATGGCGGCGACTGGCTCGCGCCAGAATGTCGACGCTGCGCTCGAAGGCAGCAGCCATCTCCGGACGCTTGAGTACGTCGAGGACGCTCTCATGGAGGTCGATCACGTGCCGTAATGCCCCGGCGCCGTCGTCGCCGGTCTCCTTCAAGGTACGCGCCAGGCGCTTGCCGGGGGATGGCGTGCCGGTGAGATCCGACAGCAGCATCTGGCGGAGTGCGGAGAGACTTTCAAAACCAAGCGAACGTGCCGTCCGAACCACAGTGGCGTCGCTGGTGCCGGCCAGCTGGGCGATCTCGGCCGCCGAGCCCAGAAGCACCGACTGCTTCTGAGCGACGAAGAACCGCGCCATACGCTGCTCGGCCGGCGGCAGGCTTTCGAGCGCCGCCTGGACTCGTGTATCGAAGGCAACCAGCGTCTCCGCTGGGGTATCGTGTGTCATGGTGGGTGTTGTCCGGTTCGCTGGTAGTGTCTGCTACCGGGCAAACTATCCGAAATGTCTGTTACACGATTGTGACAGTCAGACAAAAGGAATCGGACTGGCTCGGCCAGCCCGATTCTTTGGTTTCGCGAGGCTATTTGGCCTGATGAATGCTCGAAAGGACCCCGCTAGACCTGTTTGGCCGCTGCTGGGTTGTGCCAAAATCCTAACCGCGACCCCACGCCGGCCGACATTTTGCTGGTGTCAGGTCGGAATTTATCCAACTCTATAAGGTATCAACGAAAGGCACTACCGTGCAAAACGCTGAAAAAGTCAGTGTCACCATGGCACGCGAGCAAATGCAGGCCATCCGCGAAAGCGTCGAGGCTGGCGAATTCGCCACCACCAGCGAAGCGATGCGGGATGCCGTACGCGTCTGGCAGCGCCAGCGGCTGGAAGATGCCGAACGCCTGGCAGCGATTCGTGCCCGCGTGCGCCGGTCGCTGGACGACCCACGGCCGAGCCTGACGGCTGACGAGGCGGAAGTGGAAATGGCCCACTTCATGGAGAACGAGCGCAAATCCGCCCGCCATGCGGCGCGTTAAAGTCACCTATCGGCCGGAAGCCATAGCCGACCTGCAAGAGATTTACCGCCGTATCGCCGATGCCAGCCAAAGCGATGCGGTGGCTTCGGGTTTTGTGCAGCGCATCATGGCGCGGTGCCGTAACATTGGCGATGTCCCCCATGGCGGCAGGCCGCGTGATGATCTGCAACCGGGCCTTCGCACCGTGCCGTTCGAGCGCACCGCCACAATCGCCTACCATATCGTAGCCACCGTGGAAGTGACCAACGTATTTTACGACGCCCGTGAGTTCGAGGCGCTATACCGTGGCACCACTGAAATCTGAGCTGGCGGTCGCCTTTCAATATGAATTTAACATAAGATATATTATCGGTTCCACGATAAGCTACTGATTGTAATACATAAAAGTCACTTCGCTCTTGCTTAGCGGACGGGCCGCCTTTCGGCACCACTACGGTCATTCGAACTGGCGGCGGACGACCACTCTGGCGCCATGCGGATGGCTCCAGGAAATCAGTCTTCGGTAGGCTTCGAGCCGAGGTTCGGCGTCGTGCGGGAGAAATGGCGCAGGCGGGTTCGGCAGATCGCTTGTAGTATATCGCTCGGCATTGTCCGTCCTTCAGTTCCAGGAACGAAGCACCACCCCCGCGATCCATTGCGCTGATCCTTGGTCCAGCCGACGGCCTGACGCCATCAACCCGCATATGTGGAACGGCCCGCGGTGCAAGGATGCTTTTCAGTCGATTTCACCACATGAGGACGGTGCGGTCATATGTCCGGCCTTTCTGCGCGGCACATGACCGCTGGCCTCGATGAAGTCCGCGAAACAGGTGGCTGGATCAAGGGGGCGCGCTTTTGTGCGCGTCACGGGTTTCGGCCTGTCCTGTTTCGGGATTTAGTCCCGTGGGTTCATCGTCTGCTTTTGCACCTCGCTTCTGCCGGCCCTTGCCGGTCAGCTCGTATGGGCGGTCCGGATCCTTAAGCGGGGATCTCGTTCGCCCTTGTTTCCATTGGGTTGCGGTATACTCCACCTCTGGTCAACAAAGCCCAGATGATCCGCGCCGTCTTGTTGGCCAGCGCAACTGCCACGACCTTGAAAGGGCGTCTGCCAAGCAAGTCCTTCAGCCACGGCCGCGCCTTGTCGTCAGTTCGCACATGGCGAAGGACGGATGCGGCCCCAGTCACAAGCAGCGATCGCAATTCTGAATTGCCCATCTTGGAAATGCGCCCCAGGCGATCCTTGCCGCCGCTCGAATGGGCCTTTGGTGTCAGGCCTATCCAGGCAGCAAAGTGCCGAGCCGATTTGAATCCGCCGGGATCAGGAACGAGCGCTTTGATGGCCATGGCAATAATGGCCCCCACGCCGGGGATGGTAGCGAGCCGACGCATATCCGAGTCTTGCCTGGCTTGAACAACGATCTCACGTTCAAGTCTATCGATCCGCGCTGCAAGAAGCTCAATCTGGTCGACCATCTCTGTGAGAGCAAATCGCGCAGCCGGCGGCAAGCGGCTATCAGCCCCATCCCGGATGATGACGGCCAATGCCTTGACGTTGGCAATCCCGATTGGAGCGATGATGCCCAACTCGCCCATATGAGCGCGCAGGGCGTTGATCGTCTGAGTTCTCTGACGGACGAGCAATGCACGCGTCTTGAGCACCATCACGGCTGCCTGCTGCTCAGCCGTCTTGACCGGGACGAACCGCATGGTCTTTCGCGTTACGGCCTCGCTGATGGCCTCCGCATCGGCGGCATCTGTCTTCCCGCGTTTGACGAACGGCTTCACGTATTGAGGTGGTAGCAGTTTGACGTTGTGACCGAAGACCGCGATCTCTCGCGCCCAGTAATGCGCACTCGCGCATGCTTCCATCCCAACCAGGCACGGTGGCAATTTCTCGAAAAAGCGCAAAACCTCGGCGCGGCGTAGCTTCCGGTTGAACAGCGGCGCGCCGTCAGCGTCGGCGCCATGAACCTGAAAAACCTGTTTGGCCAAGTCCAGCCCGATAGTGGTAACATCTTTCACGGAACGGTCCCTCCTTGTGGCGTTTGCAACAACGACCACGTTAGCACTTTGATGCTGTCGGAGCGGGCCGTTCCACCTCATCAAGGGGTCGGACTACGCGAAGCGTGCCGCCGCTCCGGCTTCGCCTTCGCGGTGATTGCGGCCATCGGCCGAACACACCGGGCGCCTGTCAGCGGGGGAGGGTCCTCCGCTTCAAACAGGAGCCGGATCGATGTCCCTCACCGACGCACATGCCTTCGCCTTCAGCCTCGCCGCAACCCTCATGGTCGCCATCGTCATCTTTCGTGCTGGCGACGGCACCCTCTCGGTCGTGCCGGCGAACGAGTATGACGGCGACGACACCGCCATCGTCGGCGAAATCGATCCGTTCGCTCCATGACGGGGCGGGCATCGCGCCTGGCGATGCAAGAACACCGGCGGGTTTCGCCCGTGCTTTCCTATGCTACGCTGTGCACTGCGCCAGGTGGTGGTGGAAGGCGCAATCGCCAGAGCTATTCTCTCGGAGACACCACCATGATCATCCTCGGCATTCTCCTTTGAATCGCGGCCATCGGCATCTTGTGCTGGTTGCTGTTCACGCTTGCTATCGTCGCCCTTCCGTTGTTCGTCGGCGTCAGCGCAAGTACATGGGCATTCAACACCGGTGCCGGCTGGCTTGGCGCGATCCTTGTCGGCATCCTCGCAGCCGGGTTGACGCTCGGCGACGGCCAAATCCTCCTCGGCGTTGTCAGTCCCATGTGGGCGAAGCTGGCGATCGCGCTGGTCTTCGTCGCGCCTGCGATCGTTGCCGGCTACCATGCCAGCCATGGCATCGCGAAGCTCGTGATGCCTTCGGAAACCTGGCAGATCGTCTTTTCCGTCATTGGCGCGATCGCCGTCGGCGTCACGGCATATCTGCGGGTCGCGGGCATGGCCGCCGCCGACCATTCCGGTAGGGACATCGTTCAAGCTTAAACCCGCGAGAGCGAGGCGGGTGGATCAGAGCGATGAAGGCCTTAGCCTCCTCATCATCGGTGGTTGGAGCGATCGGGTTACACGCCAAGGATCGAGCAACGGCCACGTGCCGGCGCGACCTCGTCTGTGGACTTGAACTTTCTTCGGTCGATGCCGCATGGCAGGCCGACAAGTCGGTGGCAGGACGGCAGCGCGGCCGCTGGCTGCAGCGTTGGAGGTGCGTGGGGTTCCCGGCGCCTGGAATGCGTGGACGACGCCAGTGAACTCGTAGCGATCTGCTGGAGGCGCGTTGGACGCCAACGTCTCCGTTGCCAATCTGTCCCAAGAGCGCTCCAAACGGCCTCTTCAATGGGCTGATCTGGCCGAAGGACGGCTGAAGCCTCGACCGCCTAGGCCGCAACGGCGCGTCTCTACTTTCTTCCCCTGCCGGCTCCCGCCCCATGCCGCAAGCGCATGGGGACCCCGAGCGCCGCCATTCCTCGCGAGACAAGAAAGTCGTTCCTGCACCGTCCTCCGCGTTGCTCCGGTCGCAAGCGATGCGTCGTCGGTCGCCTCCGGCCAAGTGATCGCCATCGAGGCCGCATGGTGCGGGCTCGGGAACAGAAGACGGAGACTTACAATGGCTACCATCGGCACCTTCAAGAAGACCGCCTCGAACGAGTACACCGGCGAAATCGTCTGAAGCTCCGTCAACTGAAGGTCTTCCGAGAAGTTTTGCGGGCCGGTTCGACAAGGCGAGCGGCGGCAGCGCTCGGGATAAGCCAGCCGGCCGTCAGTCAACATGTGAAGCAACTCGAGACCACGCTCGGCATCACACTCTTCAAGAGATCAGCCAACCGCATCGTCCCCTTGCAGGAAGCCTGGGAACTCCTGCG
The DNA here is from genome assembly GCF_059683645.1 of Mesorhizobium sp. RCAM 05104. NCBI lineage: Bacteria > Pseudomonadati > Pseudomonadota > Alphaproteobacteria > Hyphomicrobiales > Phyllobacteriaceae > Mesorhizobium > Mesorhizobium sp. RCAM 05104. The sequence continues at coordinate 39,121 of NZ_CM185033.1, forward strand.
AAACGTGGAACTTGCCTTGACGTCTCTGGATCGGCTGGAAGCGTCGATCTTCGCGATGAAAAACGACGAAAAGCAGCGGATTGCGATTGCCGCGCCTTCTGTTTTCGGTTTCGTGACCTTGCCCAAGGTCGTGGCGATTATCCACGCAAAGACCGCTTCGAATGTCCGCTCGATTTCGGGAAGCTACGAGCAGATCGGCGAGCACATCCTGGCAGGGCGGGCGGAACTCGGAATCTCGAGGTTGCCCTTGGATCCTAGTCTGTTTGAGTGGGCGCCGCTTGGGTCAGCTCGCAACGTATGCATCTTTCATCCCGACCACCGTTTCTCAAAACAGACCTGCATCGAGGCACAAGACCTGGCGGGTGAAACGATTGTCGATATCGATCCCCAGTTCGCCGCCCATCAAATGAACTTCAATGCCATGCGTTTCGCTGGCGTTGAGCCGAACATACTGGTGGAATTCGATTGCAACGGTCACGAAGCCGGATACGTTTCCGCTGGCCTCGGCATTTCAATCACCAATGAGATCATTGCGCGTGAATACGCGGCGTTTCACCTGGGAATAAAGCCAGTGGAACCATCCGCGCTGTATCATTACGTGGCGATTTGGCAGAAGGGCAGGACCTTTTCTAAAGCACTAAATGTGTCGCGCGAAGCGATCATCGCTGCCTTTTCCACGGAGCCACCTGCGATGGGTTGATAGGAATTTCTCAGGAAGCGCCTAAGGAAAACCGGGACATCCCGCCGCTTGACTATGACAGGATCTATCGCCTGAAGCCGGAAATTGGAAGCAATTCAACGGCATCTACAGCAGTATTCAATCACTCGAAGAAGCGGCGTTTTATCTCCTTGGCCGGTGCCATGTGTGAGAGCTTACAACGCCTCCCAAAATTTTTTCAGCGGACTCTTGAACCCATTTTGAGCCGCCCCTAACTCATTTGCCGTCGAGGCCGTACGGCTCGGCAAGATTGGCGGCGCCGCATGGTGCGGCGCTCCTTGTACCCATGTTGCTTCAAGGAGAATGTGGCTATGAGAACCTTTGACTCTCTGTATCGCACCACCGTTGGTTTCGACCGTCTGTTTGACATGCTCGACAGCGGCACCCGGACCGACTGGCCGCCCTACAACATCGAGAAGGTCGGCGAGAACGACTATCGCATCGCCATGGCGATTGCGGGGTTCAGCCCGGACGAGGTTGAACTGACCCAGCATGGCCCGGAGTTGGTTGTCGTGGGCCAAAAGGCCGATGACCAGAGCGGACGTCAGTTGCTCCACCAGGGGATCGCCTACCGCAGCTTCAGGCAGACGTTCAGACTGGCCGACCACATGAAGATCAAGGGGGCAACCCTTGAGAATGGTCTGCTCGCGATCGACATCGTCCGAGAGATTCCGGAGGAGCTGAAGCCGCGCCGCATTAGCATCGGGACCGGCGACACTAAGGTCAGCAAGCAGATCTCGCAGGACACAGAACGCGCGCGCAAAGCCGCCTGATCATCGTAACATCATCAAACTGCGGTCCGCCTCCCGGTTTCGGCCGGGAGGCCTAGATTGCGGAGAACGGAGAGGAACACCCAGAACCAGATTTCGATGAATACTTTACAACGCTTCCCACAAATGGAAGCGGTGTACCCGCTCAATGATCCTGAGCAGGTCATCCGCCATCCACGTCTCAGCCGTGGCGAGAAGCAGGCTCTGCTCGCCGCATGGGCATCCGACGCATATGCGGTGGAAAATCAGCCGACGCTACGCCGGCTGGACAATGGGATGCTTATTCCTGTCGAGCGCATTCTGAGCGCTTTGAAGGCTTTGGATGAGACGCCCGCAACGGGGGAAGGATTTTCGGCCCGCGTCCTGCCGTGGCGTTCTCTTCACGTCGTGGCGCGCCTTGGCGACGGCGCGACCGATTCTTCGGTCCCGATGACGATAACGACCCGCCTCCGTGCCCGGCATCAGCCGCGCCGCGTCCGCGGGCGCCAGGTGGAGTGGGCGCAATGGCCAACGTCGACCTCGCCTGTGCCTAAGTTTCCGTATACTCATTCATGCGGCTGCCCCGGGCGGGGCAGCCGATCCGCTGCCTCGCGGAAGAGGGCCGAGGTCACCGAATGAGATCGCTAAAACGGCAGCAGGAGAGGGGATGACAATTCCGAAGCGCACTTATCGTCTCCAGATCATGCTGAATTCCGAAGAACTCGCGGTTCTCGACGCGTGGCGCTTCGACAGAAGAATGCCGAGCCGTTCCGACGCGGTGCGGGAGTTGCTTCGACTTGGTCAAAATGCTTCTGGCCACGGCAGAGACCGCTCCGAGAAATCCGTGGATTATGGGGTTATCGATTCGGCGGTCGACTGAGTTCGCGATGGCGTCTAGCGCAGGCGCTGGCCATATATCAGGCGTGCTTCGCGCAGCAGCGAATTGCGATCAGTCCCGAGCATGTTGACGAGGTCACGAGCCTGCTCTTCGGAGATTCCGGTTTCCTTGGCCAGACTGATTGCCAGCCGATCACGCTCCGCCCTGCGGGCGTCGTCTTCGTCTTCGCCCATGGATTATCCCCGTTCCCTGGCTTCAAGCTGCAGACGGAACGGCGCGCCGCGCAATTCGTTCCAGCGATACTCACCGACCTCCGGTTGTGGAAGAAGGCCCTGCGCACCCCGCGTAATGGACCACGCCTTTGGGGATGGCTAAACCTCACGAAGCCGGGGGGCTAGCTACGTGCGCTCCCAAACGCAGGTGGGTAATGGCACAAAACTGTGCTACGGACCGCTTGCCTCCCCATCCGGGAGGTCCGAGACCGTGTAAAGCGCCGCCACGTGAGTGCATCGCAGAACACGATCCTATTTCCTGCGCTCATCAATCGCTTCCCATGCCACCCGTCCAAGGCGTGTTTGAAAGCGAAGAAGGTATTCACATGGACGAAACCAAAGCCAGTGCGCGAGAGCATTTTTTCGCGGCGATACGCACCCTTGCGGCGTCGTCTGACAGCATCCAGACCCGCCTGATCAACGCCACAGAAAGCATCCTGCAGGTCACCATCAACGAGTTCGAAAGGGACCGGGAACTCAAGATCAGGTTCGCCCGGATCCTCGACCTTCTGGCCGTCGATCAGGACGACCTGGAACGAACGGCGGTGGAAACAGCCGCCCATATGACGGATTTCGAAGCGGCCAAAGTTGCGGACCTGATCTGCGACTTTTTCATCGACCTTCATTGACCTGCGGTACGTAAGGCCAGTGTTTCAACCATCGAACCCGTCCTGCTCTTCCGAGATTCTTGCGAGTCGCAATGACAACCACCGCTGAACATCTAAAGCCGCTTCTTTGGGAACCCAAGAACCTCATCCGGGCTGTCGAGGCCGCAGGCGTGACCCTCTGGTCCTGGAATGTCGACACCGATGCGCTGGCGATGGATGACCGGGCTTATGACCTGTGGGGCATTCCGCGCACCAAAGACGTCAAGTTCGAGGACCTGTCCGCACACATCCATCCGGCCGACCGCGATCGGGTGCGTGCCGCCTTCAACGCCACCCGGTCGATCGTCGGCCCCTATGAGATTGATTTCAGGATCATGATCGGCGACGAGCTCAAGTGGATCTCCGCCCGGGGCCAGGGCGACGACGAAGGAATGGTCCAGCGGCTGATGTTCGGCATTTTCATTGATGTGACCGGCCGTAAGCAGGCCGAGGAGGGCCGTGAGCTTCTCGCCGGCGAGATGAGCCACCGCGTCAAGAACCTGCTCACCATCGCCTCCGGTCTTACGGCCATCACGTCCCGTTCCACGACGACGACCAACGACATGGCGCGCGAGCTCACCCAGCGGCTGACGGCCTTGGGGCGCGCCCATGATCTGGTACGGCCGGTGCCCGGCCAGACCAAGGCCGCCTCAGCGCTGCTAGGCGACCTGCTCACGGTCCTACTGGCCCCTTATGACGACCTGGGGGCATTTAGCGGGCGCATCCGGGTGTCGGTGCCGCGGATGAGCGTCGGTGAATCCTCGGCAACCATCCTTGCGCTTATCATCCATGAACTTGCCACCAATTCTCTCAAATATGGTGCCCTGTCGGCCGAGACGGGGACGCTGGATGTTTCCTGCTCGGCGCAGGACGAAAAGGTGACCATCGTTTGGACAGAAAGTGGGGGCCCGCTCGTCGAGACACCTTCGGCTGCGCCCGGCTACGGCAGCAGGCTGGTTGAGCGCAGCGTCACGGGACACCTGCGTGGTTCGATCGACTACGATTGGTCAAAACAGGGCTTAATCGTCACGCTGAGCGTCCAGCCGGAGCGCCTCGCGCAATAGCCGGTTCACTTGCCGTAGCGTCCTCCGTGAATTTACTGGACCCTTGGCGTTACGGGCGCTAAAGCGAGCTGACAGGAGGCTTGGCCCAATGGACCCCAAGAGGCTCGACCATAAGCTCGACTGTAAGGCGTGCGGGACAGTCCAGTTGGACATCCCCGATAACGCCACTGACAATACGCCCATCCATTGCAGCAACTGCGGCCGCTACCTCGGCGACTGGGGGGAACTGCAGGACGACTTCCACAGGCAAGCCGGCGATGCGCAAGCTTTCGACCTGAACCATGGCAACATCATCAAAAAGTAGCGCTGAGAAGGCAAAGTCTCTTGTCGATCAATGCGGCTTCCTCGGCCCCGGTGACACCTCGGCCAAGTCGAGGAGCGCGTCCAGGGCACCGGTCATGTCGCGCACCACCTCCACGGAATTCCTTCGCAGCACCGTTACGTCAGTTTCCATGCCCTCGGTGGCATGCCGATAAAGTTGCTCTGCAATGCCGGACAGGCGCCCCATGTTATGGGCGATGTTCTTGCACAATTGCATGGCGTCGTCGTGTGTCACGGGGATATCCTCTCCATAGGATTATTTCGGCCTGGGCAATTGGTGCGGAGCGGCCGCTGTCTCATCGCCTTGACAGGACGCTACGCTCGATAAGACATCTGAGCCGTTCGCGATCGAGAGCCGCGATGTTGCAATTGCCGAGATGTCTTTGGAGCATAGCGAGTGCCGCGGCCTTGGCGCGGCGAGGGGACGTGATTGCGGATGTGATTGTTGAAAAAGCGGCCGTTAGCAAACGCAGACTGAAACGCGGCAACGGCCTCAAGTGGTACCTCCAAGAACTCGTAGTGCTTCCTGCCGGCTGCCCGCCAGGGTTGCTGACGCCGATCGTGGGCGACGGCCTGTTCGAGCATGGCGGCCACTTCCCTGCCACAGGTTGCGCAAGAAGCTGCCGTCGACGTCGGTGAGCCGCCAATACGTTGAAGCGATCGAACAGCATCTCCCAGGCCGTGAGCGCCGTCAGCGGTAGAGCCGCAGCGGCACCCGCCGACAGCGACGCCGGGGCCGGTCCGACGATGCGTTCGTCAACCAGTTGCAGCTCGGCACTCGAGCGATGTCTGTTGAAGCCTCGCCGCGATCAGATGAAGTTGCTCCGGCCTCAAATGGGTATAGCGGCGTAGCATCTTCCAATCCTTGTGCCCGGTGACCATCGCGACCTGCTCGATGGTGAAGCCAGCTTCGAACAGGCGACTTGTGCCTTCGTGACGCAGGTCGTGGAAGTGCAGATCCTCGATCTTAAGTTCATGACAGGCACGTCGGAAGGCAGTTCCGGCCGATTTCCCATTGTAGGGGAAGATGCGTCCCTTTCCCTCAGTGGAAAAACGCTGCTCTTCGAGGATCGCGCGGGCGTCGTAACCACTCACATCGAGGAGCGGGATACGCATGTGATTGCCCTTCTTGTGGCGTGGGTCCTTGCGATCTCGTATCAGCAGGGTGTTGTTGCGGTCGTTGAGGTCCTCCCACGTAGCGTTGCAGATTTCCCCGAGCCGCATGGCGGTTGCGATCGCAAAGCGGATGATCTTGTCGACGGGGATAATCTGGAAGTTGTTTCCTCTGAAGTATCGGATCAGGGCCTCTATCTCATCAAGCGTCGGTCGCCGATCGCGCTCGTTACCCTTGCCAACAAGACCCAAGCGGGCGAGGGCGACACGACCAAGTTCCACCGGCTCCGCTGAATAAGGCAGTCCATGCACAGCCGCGCCGTGCACCAGCAATGTCCGGATGTATCCGATGTCTATTCCAACGGTGACAGGTCCGGCGCCTTCCTCGGCTCGTTCCTTGCCGAACTTTATGACCTGTTCGCGATTGAGATCGGCGATGTTGAGCCTTCCGAGCCTGGCTCGTAGCAGGTCCAGGCTGAATGCCTTCGAACGCCCGGTCGCCTTGCCAACTTCCGCCATATCGGCGATATGCAGGTCGATCAGGTCGGAGACCGTTTTGATCCCGTCCTTGTGCTTGGGAGCAGGTTTCTGACCCAGGTCGATTTCTCGCTCAATTCGGCGCGCCCACATCTCGGCGTCCTTGCGGAGCGAGAAGCTGGTGCTGAGGTAGTGACCCTTGCAGCGAACCTGTACACGCCACTTGCCGGAAGCCAACTTGTTGATGGATGCCATGGGTGGTCTCTTTTTCGTGCACGCTGTGTGCACAGGGAGGAGTACAAAATGCGAAAACTGACGGATATCGTGTCGTACAAACGGCGAACGTGTGCACGTTTTAAGGCTCTGAAAATACGAGAAAAAGCGTGATAAATCAAGCTCATAGGATTTCCGTTGCGCCTATGATGGACTGGACGGACCGGCATTGCCGGTTCTTCCATCGCCAGCTGACGAGCCGTGCGCTGCTCTACACCGAGATGGTGGTCGCCGACGCGATCATCCAGGGCGCGCGTGAGCGGTTGCTTGGCTTCGATGAGACGGAACATCCGGTCGCGCTGCAGCTCGGCGGCTCCCACCCAGGCAAGCTTGCCGAGGCGGCGCGCATTGGCGAAACCTTCGGTTATGACGAGATCAACCTCAATGTTGGCTGTCCGTCGGACCGCGTCCAGTCTGGCACGTTTGGCGCCTGCCTGATGAAGGTGCCTGATCTCGTCGCCGGCTGCGTCGCGGCGATGAAGGCGGCGGTGACAATTCCCGTCACCGTCAAATGCCGGATCGGCGTCGACGAGCAGGATCCCGAGCCGGCGCTCGATGCGCTGGCGGATGGTGTTTTCGATGCCGGCGCCGATGCGTTGTGGGTGCATGCGCGCAAGGCCTGGCTGGAAGGGCTGAGCCCCAAGGAAAATCGTGACATTCCGCCGCTCGACTATAGTCGCGTCTATCGACTGAAGGTCAGAAAACCAAATGAATTCATTGGCATCAATGGTGGCATTCAATCCATCGAAGAGGCGCGGGCGCATCTCGATCATGTCGACGGCGCGATGCTTGGCCGCGCGGCCTACCACACGCCCGGCATTCTGGCCGGCGTCGATGCCGCCTTCTACGGCGTCAAGTCCGATGCGTTCGATTTCGCCGGGCTGATCGACAGGATGGCGGACTATGCGGCACACCATATCGAGCAGGGCGGTCGGCTCGGCCATGTCACCCGCCATATGGTCGGGCTGTTCCACGGATTGCCCGGGGCGCGCCGCTACCGCCAGATCCTGTCCACCGACGCGACCCGGCCCGGCGCCGGACCGGATATACTGAAGACGGCTTTCGCCGCCGTTGAATTCAGTGGAGCGGCGGCCGAAGCGGCCTGACACGTCAAGGCTGGCTTCAATCCCTGAGGATCATGCGGTCGCCGCGCACGTCGAAGCCCGACAGCGAGCCGATGAAGTTCATGCCGAGCAGACTCTGGCTGAGCATGCCCGGTGCCGCGACCATCACCGACATGTCCTTGCGCACGATGCCGCCGATCGCCACCTCGTTGGTTTTCACGGCGGCGGCGCGCGCCATGCCGTTGGCGGTCGAGACCGGTATGGTGTAGTTGAGCACCGCTGGATTGAAACCGGCGGCTTGCGCGTCCTCCGACGTCAGCACGGTGCTGGTCGCGCCGGTATCGACAACGGCCCGCACCGGATTGCCGTTGATCAGGATTCTCGCTTCGAAATGACCATTGTCGGCCTTGTCGAGCGTCACCGTGGCGTGGCCATCCTCGATACCCAGGGCGAGCGGACTGCCGGGAACAAGACCAGCGGTCACCCGGCTGGCAATATCCTGCAGTTCGTAACGATATTGGTAGCCGGCGATCAGCACGAGCACGATTGCCGCCCAGGCGCCGAGGTTGCGGGCCATGGCGCCCAACGGTCGACCCGACCGCAGCAGACCGGCGCCGATAAGAGCGCCAAAGGCGCCAAGCCAGATCAACCGGCTGAAATCGTAATTCTCGACGCCGAGCGTGCTGCCGCCGGAATCGTTGAACATCAGCAGGACCGTTCCCACCCCGATCGCCGCCATCAGTATCCAGAACAACCTCATCCGCGTGGCCGCCTCACGAAAGGGCGTCGCGTTCGCGCGCTATGCGGGTGCGGCGCGTTTCGCGACGTGGCCGGCGCTCGACCGTCTCCAGGCGAGCAGGCAATTCAGCCATGACACTGCGGCGCGTTTCCGGCGTCATTCCCATCCAGGCGCCGATTTCCTCGCGCGTGCGACCGCAACCGAAACAGAAGCCGGTTTTCATGTCGATCGAACAGACCAGGATGCAGGGGGATTCGATGGCCGTCATGACTTTCTCTTGAGGGCTTCCTGCCGGAATCCCTTGTTCCATCTCCACATGGTGCAACCGCAATGCCAATGCAAGCCCTCGCGATTGCGCCTTCCGGGACCACCTTTGCGGCAAATGCAGGAGGATGATCCAGGAGGTTGTGCCGACCACGCAACGCGGCTATGCCGCTCCCCAACTCCATGGAATGATCGCCAACGACATGACCAGCGCACTGCCTTTCGACGATTTTCGTAACCTGCTCGCCAACCTGCCGGCGGCCGACACGACAGCAGAGGCCCGCGTGCGCTCGCTGTTTGCCAAGGCCGACAAGCCCAGGAATTCACTTGGCCGAATCGAGGACATTGCCGCCTGGCTGGCCGCCTGGAGCGGCCGTGCTCCGCCCGCGGTGACGAGACCGTCGATGGCGGTCTTTGCCGGCAACCATGGCGTCACCCACCACGGCATTTCACCTCGCCCGATGGCGGCGACCGCCAATGCGGTCGAGCTTTGCGCGGCGGGAGGTGCCGCGATCAACCAGATCTGCATCGCCAACGATCTCGGCTTGAAGGTTTTCGATCTTGCCCTGCACATCCCGACCGCCGACATCAGCGAGGATGCAGCGCTTGATGAGCGTGGCTGCGCCGCCACCATGGCCTTCGGCATGGAAGCGATCGCGGGCGGCACGGATCTGCTTTGCCTTGGCGACATGGGTGTCGGCAACTCCACCGTCGCCGCCGCCCTGTTCGCGGCGCTGTTCGGGGGCAGGGGCGTTGACTGGGTCGGTCCGGGGTCGGGCGCCGATGCGGCGATGCAGGCACGCAAGGCTGACGTGGTCGATGCGGCGCTGGCCTTTCACGGCGGCCATCTCGGCGACCCGTTTGAGGCGCTGCGCCGGGTTGGCGGCCGCGAGTTCGCGGCGATAGCCGGCGCCATCCTCGCCGCACGGATGCAGAAGATTCCGGTTCTGCTCGACGGAGTCGCGGCAATGGCGGCCGCAGCGGTGCTGCATGCCGCCAACCCCACAGCACTCGACCACTGTCTTGTCGCCAGCCTGTCTCCAGAGCGCGCGCATGCGCGGGTCGCCGAACGCCTTCGTCTGCGCCCGTTGCTCGACCTCGGTATAAGTCATGGCGAAGGGGTAGGGGCCGCTCTTGCCGCTGGTCTGGTCAAGGCGGCGGCACTGACCAGTTCGGGCATGGCCGCGGCTGTTCGTAACTAGGCACCAGACAAGGCTATGTCGGGACGACTTCCGTTAGCGCCGGCGCGCCGCCACCGCCGCGGTCGGCAGCGCGGGCAGCTCTTCCATCACCCGGCTCAGCGGGAAGATGGCGATCGCCTCGGTGCCCTCGCGCAGCTTGGAATGAAGTTCGAACTCGCCGCCATGCATGGCTAGCAACCCCTGCACGATCGGCAGGCCAAGACCTGTGCCTTGCTCGGCACTCTTGATGGCGATCGAGCCCTGGCCGAAGGCCGAGAGCACAATCGGGATCTCGTCCTCGGGTATGCCGGGACCATTGTCCTTGACCGAAATGTATTGACCGCCGCCCGCCGTCCAGCCGACGCGAACGCGAATTTCGCCGCCGGTGGCGGTGAACTTGATGGCATTCGACAGAAGGTTGAGGGTGATCTGACGCACCGCCCGCTCATCGGCGAACAGGCGCGGCAACTCATGCTCGAAATCCTGGACAACGCGGATATCCTTGTTGCGTGCCTTCAGTTCCATCATGTGGCAGCAATCCTCGACGATGTTGAGCAGCATCAACGGCTCCTCGTTGAGCTGGTAGCGGCCGGCCTCGATGCGCGACAGGTCGAGGATCTCGTTGATCAGGTCGAGCAGATGCTGGCCAGATTCATGCACGTCATGGGCGTAGTCGCGATAGGTGGGGTTGCTCATCGGCCCCAGCACCTCGTTCGACATCACCTCGGAAAAACCGAGAATGGCGTTGAGTGGCGTGCGCAGTTCGTGGCTCATAGAGGCGAGGAACCGCGACTTCGCCAGATTGGCATCCTCCGCCCGCCGCCGCGCTTCGTCCGACATCGATTTCGCCGTCTCCAGTTCGGCGATCAGCGCATCCTTTTCGGAGCGGAACGACAGCAGCATCAGGGAGGAGCGGTTGAGGTGGCGAGCCACATAGGCGAAGAAGGGCAGCGACACGACCAGCAGCCCGGCCATGATCGCCTCGACCGGCATCCATAGCTTGACCACGGCATAGGTGTAGAACGCTACCGGAACCGCAAAGGTCGCCAACAACGCCCCGCGCAGGGATGAAGCCATGACCGCGGTCGCCGCCATGATGAACAGCAGCACCACCGCCTTGGCCACCTGGAACTGGTCGACCTGGCAGGCACCGCAGCCGAGCCACACGAACCAGCCCCAGCCGAGGCCACACAGGAAATGGCCGAGCAGGAATTCCCGTCGTGTTTGCAAGGGGGTGAGTTCAGAAGCTTCCGCACGCTCAACGCGCCGGGCCATGAAGGCGACGAGGGTGTAGCAGGTCAGCGTGAACAGCGCCCAGAGGCCGATCTCGTTGCCGACGCCGGCGAGCCGGCCGGCTGCCGCGATCGCCAGGACGAGAAGCGGAATGGCGATGGCGCCGCTTGTCATGGAGCGGGCGTGGAGCTTCAGCAGTTCGCGATCGAAATCAGGATTGCCGGCCTGCTGCGAAAGACGGTCGCGCGTCTTGCGCACCGCGCGCGCGACATCGCTGTTGCGATGGCGTTTCCTGCGGTCCACAATGAACTTGTCCGCTGTATTCGAGCGTTGCAAGGGCATCAAAACTTCAATTTATGCGAGCAGCGGTTTCCAAGTGTTAAGCTACGTTCGAATGATTAACCAACCGTTTGCCATATGAGCCGTTCATGGGCCCCAGGGCCGCGCCGGCGATACGCCGCGCCACGTCAGAGAAGCTTGTGGCGCCGGCTGCTGGACTACGGGCTTACCGTCGTCATTCTCGGATTGCTGATCCTGCTGGCGGCTCGCCTCGACCGGGTGGAAACCCGCAAGGCGGAAGGGGCTGCAATCGTCAATGACGGCGATTCGATCACGCTCGGCACCGAGCGCATCCGCATGCGTGGAATCGATGCCCCGGAGTATTCGCAGACCTGCCGCAAGAATGGCGCCGACTATCCGTGCGGGACGCTTGCGCGCCAATCGCTGGTGCGGCTGATCGCCGGCAAGCCCGTTTCCTGCAGCGGCTGGCAGCGTGACCGCTATGGGCGGCTGCTTGGCGACTGCACCGCCGGTGGCAAGGATATCAACCGTGCGCAGGTCGAGGCGGGCTGGGCGGTTGCCTATGGCGACTACGAGAGCGAGGAAGCCAACGCCCGCGCGGGAAAGGCCGGCATCTGGGCGGGCACATTCGACCAACCGCAGGACTGGCGCGACAGCCATCACGGCCAAATCGTCGAAAGAAAGCACGGCACGCTGGCGTCGATCGGCGATGCCGTGCGCGAGATTTTCCGTTTCTGGTGATCGCGCATCCTGTAACTGGACCGACAACGAACGGGAGGATGGAATGAAGCTCTTCGACGGCGGCCGGGCGCCCAATCCACGGCGGGTGCGCGTTTTCCTGGCCGAGAAAGGCATCACGGTGCCGCTGGTGCCTGTCGACATGGGCGCGCTGGAGCACAGGAATCAGGCGGTCAGCTCGCGCAACCCTCTGCAACGCCTGCCGGTGCTGGAGCTCGACGACGGCACCGTCATCACCGAATCCGTTGCCATCTGCCGCTATTTCGAGGAGTTGCATCCGGAGCCGGCCCTGTTCGGACGCGGCGCCCTCGGCAAGGCACAGGTCGAGATGTGGCAGAGACGGATGGAGTTCAACCTGCTCAGCTGCGTCGCGCAGGCCTTTCGTCACATCCACCCGTCCATGAAGGAATGGGAAATCCCGCAAATTGCCGAATGGGGCGAGGCCAACAAGCCGAAGGCCGTGGAGTTCCTCACGATTCTGGACAGTGAACTGGGCAGCCGGGAGTTCATAGCCGGCGACAGCTATTCGATCGCCGACATCACAGGCCTGATCGCCGTCGACTTCATGAAACCGGCACGTATCAAAGTGCCGGAGGAATGCACCAATGTGTTGCGCTGGCATCAGGCGGTTTCCAGCCGACCGAGCGCCGCCGCCTAACCATGATCCTGAAAAATGGAAGCCGGTTTTCGGACAAGACCATGGTCGACCAGGATGCGCTTGATAGTTTTGCAGCGACGGTTCGCGCTTGCCGAATCTGCGTCGAGAATCCGATCGGCAAACCGCTGCCGCACGAGCCACGGCCAGTGCTGCGACCTTCGTCCAAGGCCCGCATCCTGATCGCCAGCCAGGCGCCGGGAACCAAGGTGCATGTCACGGGCATGCCGTTCACCGACGCCTCCGGCGACCGCCTGCGCAGCTGGCTCGGGGTGGCAAGCGACGAATTCTACGACATCGAGAAATTCGCCATCGTGCCGATGGGCTTCTGCTTTCCCGGGCAGGATGCCAAGGGCGGGGACTTGCCGCCGAGGCGCGAATGCGCCCCGGCCTGGCGCGCGCCTTTGATGGCCTTGATGCCACGCATCGATTTGGTGCTGACGATCGGCATCTACGCGCAGTCCTGGCACATGGGTGCCGCGCGCCGGCCTTCGCTGACGGAAACGGTGATGGACTGGCGTGCCATCTGGGAGACTTCCTCCGGCCCGAAAGTGCTGCCGCTGCCCCATCCATCATGGCGAAACACCGGCTGGTTGAAGAAGAACCCCTGGTTTGAAATGGATTTGCTGCCTTTCCTGCGAGCGGAAATCCGCTATCGCCTTGGTTGACCTTTCAGCAAGAAATCACTCGCTTTTGCGCCAATCGGCAGAATTTCTTTCTTGTGAAAGGCCCTGATAAGGCGGACTATAGCCAATCTATTCCCTTGGGAGCACGAAATGGACCGCCTCGATAGAAAAATTCTCCGCCTTTTGCAGGAGGATGCGACACTCGCGGTCGCCGACGTTGCCAAGAAGGTCGGGCTGTCGACGACACCTTGCTGGCGGCGCATCCAGAAGCTCGAGGAGGAGGGCGTCATCAAGCGGCGCGTCGCCATCCTCGACCACGAAAAGGTCAATGTGCGGGTCACCGTCTTCGTGTCGATCCGCACCAATTCGCACAGCCATGAATGGCTGCGGCGCTTCTCCGAGGTCATCCAGGAGTTTCCCGAGGTGGTCGAGTTTTACCGCATGAGCGGCGACGTCGACTATCTCCTGCGCGTGGTGGTGCCCGATATCGCCGCCTATGACGCGTTCTACAAGCGTCTGATCGCCAAGATCGAGATCCGCGACGTGTCGTCGTCGTTTGCCATGGAGCAGATCAAGTACACGACCGAGATTCCGCTCGACTACATGGTGCTGGACAAGGAATCGGGCGCCAACGCCGCCTGAGCGTGACCTCACACAGGATCCGTCCTGCTTAGTTCTTCTTTTTGTTGAGGAAACTCCACGGCGAGTTGACCGGTAGCGTGATCGTGTCTGGCACGTTGTCGACGCTCACCACATCCGCCTTGCGTACCACATAGCCCGACTGGATGACGCTGACGCCGTCGAGGATGAAAAGCTGGCTCTTCTCCATCCCGGGCGTCAGCGTGCCGGTGACCGCAACCGGCTGATAAGCCTCCGACATCTTGTAGGGATGGGCTGGCGTGACCAGCACGATCTGGTTGGGCGGCGGTGTCGGCATGTGACTGCAGGCGCCCGTCCATGGCACCAGCAGGAACTGATAGACCAGGTCGCCGTCGCGATCGACAGGCAATGCATAGCCGGCCAACTGGATGGTCTTGTCCCGCAGGTCGACAGAGAGCGTTTCACCGTGATCTGGCATCTTGGCCGCAATCATCGGCAGCCCGGCGTTTTCGGCTGCGGCTTGCGTCGCCGGGCGCAGATCGTTCCAGAAAATGTGCGCGGTCTCGGCCGAGGCATCGATGGCGGCAACGGAGACCAACAACGCGGTGGCGAGCGCCATGGTTGATTTGGGATGATGGCTCATTGGCTGATCCGTTCCGAGGCCGCGCCCTTTGAGGTCAAGTAAAGCCGCCGCTGCCGATGACGTCAACGGACGAGCCGCATCACATGTCGGCGAGAACCGGCCATGCCGGTCTCATGGAACCCGCGCGCGGCAAACATCGGCTTGAAGCCCATGAAGCGGAGGCTCGGCGAATCCGGATCGACCGGATAGGCCTCGACAGCGGATGCGCCGCTCGTGAAGGCGTGATCGACGGCGGCCTCAAGCAAACGAGCGCAGATGCCGACGGCACGGTGAGGGCGAGCGACGAAGAAGCAGACGATGGACCAGATGTCTTTCTCATTGTCATTCTGGTCCGGCGACAACTTTCTGAAAGACTCGCGTGGCGCAACGGAGCACCAGCCGACGACTTCCTCACCACCGCGCGCGATGATGCCCACTGGTGTTCCGGCCGCGACGGTCGACTCCATCGCCCGCTTCTTGTCGGCACTGCTGCTCGACTGACGACCAGCAAGCTCCCGCCAACTCATGCACCAGCAGTATTTCGGGCCACCCGACTGTTCGAACAGCGTCTCGAAGTCCGGCCATGTCTGCCTGGTGACAGGAACGAAATCCAGGTCGATCATGTCTTGGGCATCGTCCTTGCCGACAGACGCTCGAGTGTTTTGCGGGCGGTCAGTTCCTTGACGGCATCCTTGCCGATCCAGCGCGCCGTCTTGTCCGCCGAGGCTGTCAGCTTTTGCGCCAGGGCAAGGGCAGGGCCGTGCAGGTTCAAAGACCGCTTGCCAATTTGCCGTAGCGCCCAGTTCACTGCCTTCCTGACGAAGTTGCGCGGATCGCCGGCATGAGCCTCTATCAATGGCAGATAATTCAAGAAGGTTGCGTCCGGCTCCTTCTTCAAATGCACCGTTGCCCATGCCAGCATGGCAAACGCGGTTCGGCGGACGAATTCGCGCTCATCCGTGGCGAACTCGTCGATAAGGTCGCGCCAGAAAGGCGTTGCGGCAAACAGATCCGAGACGCTGTCGACGACCTCCCAGGAATCGAAGTCGCCAGCCCAGCGGCGGCATTCTTCGATGGTGATCTTTTTCGGCTCGCCGGTGAACGCCGCCATCAGCCGCGCCTCGCGAATGCCGCTGTCCCATAGCACGAGGGCCCGCTCGTGGTTGCGCTTCACCTTGCGCGCCAATGGCCGCAAATCCGAATTGCCGATGCCGAGCGCGGTCGCGATGTTGATGCCGAACCGCGCCATGCCGGAAAGATTTTCCGGAGCGCGCAATGTCTTTAGATGGGCAACGATGTCATCGGCCGTCCAATCCGGATCTGGCTCAGACATGGCAGCCAAGTGCTATTTCTCCAGCCGCGCCAGCAGCGAGGACGTATCCCAGCGCTTGCCGCCCATCGCCTGCACATCCTTGTAGAACTGATCGACAAGTGCGGTCACCGGCAGCTTGGCGCCGTTGCGGTCGGCCTCGTCCAGGCAGATACCGAGATCCTTGCGCATCCAGTCGACGGCGAAGCCGAAATCATACTTGCCGGCATTCATCGTCTTGTGGCGGTTCTCCATCTGCCAGGACCCGGCAGCACCCTTGGAAAGCACCTCGATCACCTTCTCGATGTCGAGCCCGGCCTTCTTGCCGAAATGGATGCCTTCGGCCAGTCCCTGCACCAGTCCGGCGATGCAGATCTGGTTGATCATCTTGGTGAGCTGGCCAGCGCCTGCGGAGCCCATCAGGCCGACCATGCGGGCAAAGGCATCGATGACGGGCCTGGCCTTGTCGAAGGCCTCCTGATCGCCGCCGACCATGACAGTGAGAACGCCGTTCTCGGCACCGGCCTGGCCGCCTGAGACCGGAGCATCGAGGAATGAAAAGCCGCGCGCTTCCGCCGCCGCCGCCAGTTCACGCGCCACCTCGGCCGAGGCGGTGGTGTTGTCGATGAAAACCGAACCCTTCTTCATCGATTTGAAGGCGCCGTCCGGACCTGTCGTCACCGAACGCAAATCGTCGTCATTGCCGACGCAGGAAAAGACGAAATCCTTGCCCTCGGCCGCCTCCGCCGGCGTTACAGCGAAGCTGCCGCCGTGTTGGCCAACCCATTGCTCGGCTTTCGCTTTGGTGCGGTTGTAGACGGTGACGTCGTGGCCGCCCTTGTTCCTGAGGTGCCCGGCCATTGGATAGCCCATCACGCCAAGACCGAGAAATGCCACAGATGCCATAAGCTTGCCCTTCAGAATGAAAACGGAATTTGCTGCGAAAGCTCTAGGCTCTGCGCTCAATTCGTCAAGACGTGCGTAGCCCGATCGACTGGCACAGCAGCGTTTGAAGGGGTCAGCGTTTCAGGTGGATGGTGATCCGGCGCTCGATCCATTCGATCGCGTGGCGCAACAACTCGACCATGACAAGATACACCAAGGCCACCCAGATATAGGCCTGGATGTCGAAGCTGTTGGCGAAGGCGAGCTTTGCGTTACCCATCAGATCGTAGACGGTGATGATGGCGACGATCGCCGAAGCCTTGACCATCAGGATCAGCTCGTTGCCATAGGGCCGCAAGGCGACGATCAATGCTTGAGGCAGGATGATCTTGCGCAGCGTCTGCAGCTTGTGCAGGCCGAGCGAAGCAGCCCCTTCCCATTGCCCCTTGGGCACGCTCTCAATGGCGCCGCGCAGGATCTCGGCCTGGTAGGCGGCGGTGTTGAGTGCAAAGGCGAAGACGCCGCAGTTGAAGGCGTCTTTGAAAAAATCCCAGAGCCCGACCATCTGGAGTTGCGGCCTGAACGAGCCCAGCCCGTAGTAGACCAGAAACGTCTGAACCAGCAGCGGCGTGCCGCGGAAGAAGTAAACGTAACAATAGGCAAGTCCGGACAGAATCCGGTTCCTGGACATACGCCCATAGGCAACCGGCACCGACAAAATCGCGCCAAGCACCATCGAAATGGCAACCAGCGACAGGGTGACGCCGAGTCCTTGCAGATAGGCCGGCGCGTATTTGGCGAAGAAGGCGGCGTTCCAGGCAAAGAAGAGGTAGCTGACGATACCGAGGCCAAAGGCTGCCCACAGACAGACCAGCGCATAGCCGATGATGCGCCGGCGCGGCCAGCCGCGCGCTCGTGGTGGTGGCCGTTCGACCATGGCGGCCGTAGCGCTCATCGTTGCGCCTCTCGTTTGCCGAGCGAGCGCAAAATGGCACTGGTGGCGAAGGACGACACAACCGCCAGACCAAGAAAGACCAGGGCCGCCAGGCTGTAGAACAGGAACGAATGCTTGGTGACGCGCGCCGCCACACCGGCGTTGCGCAACGTCTCGGCAAGACCGACGACCGAAACCAGGGACGTGTCCTTGAGCAGGCTGAGCCAGCAGTTTTCCAGGCCGGGGAACGCGATACGAAGCAATTGCGGCAAGATCACCTTGCGCATCGTCTGCCATTTCGACAGGCCAATGGAATAGCCACCTTCATATTGCCCCTTCGGGATGGCGCGAAAGGCCGAAAGGAAGACCTCGCTGGCGTAGGAAGAGAAGATCAGTGCGAGCACAATCATCCCGGCGAAGAAGCTGTTGACGTCTATGGTCGCTTCGGGACGGAAATATCGGATGAGGTGTTGCAGCAGGATCGGCATGCCGAAGAAGAACAGGAAAAGCGTCACCAGTTCCGGCAGGCCACGAAAGACCGTGGTGTAGATGTTGGCGGCCAGGCGCAGCGAAGGCTCTTCGGACTGCTTGCCCATCGCGACAAAAAAACCAATCGCCAAACCGATAGGGAGCGTCGCCAGTGCAAGAAGAACCGTCACAATGACGCCATAAGCAATATCATCAAGCCAGCCGTCAGGTCCCCAACTGAGAAGTGTCCATATGCTCTGGGCTGGCATTGACAGGTCTTATCCCCACGGCGTTACCAAGATGAATGGAAAGACGGCGGGGAATTTCCCCGCCGTCTTGATCCTGTCAATCAGGACTCGGCGCCGAAGACGTCGAACTTGAAGTACTTGTCGTTGATTTCCTTGTATTTTCCATTGGCGCGGATGGCGTCGATGGCGGCATTGAGCTTGTTGACCAGGTCGGTCTCGCCCTTGCGTACGGCAATGCCGGCGCCCGGCCCGAAGATATCGACCGGTTGCGGCGACGGCTGGCCGAGAATCTTGCAGCAGGCGCCATCAGGCGAATCCAGCCACTGCTGCAGCACGACGATATCGTCCTCGATGGCGTCGAGGCGACCATTGGCAAGATCTGCCTGCTCCTCGGGGCTGCTCGGATATCCCTTCACGGTGCTATCGGTGAAGGTCTTCGTGGCATAGTTGAAATGGGTGGTCGTCGTGGCGACGCCGACGGTCTTGCCGGCGAGATCTTCCTTGGTCACACCCTTCAGCGTGCTGTCCTTCGGCACGGCGAGCGCCGACGGCGTGTTGTAGTATTTGTGGGTGAAGTCGACCTTCTCCTTCCGCTCCGGCGTGATCGACATCGAGGCGACGATGGCGTCGAACTTGCCGGCCTGAAGCGCCGGGATAATGCCGTCCCAATCCTGGGCGACGAAGGTGCACTTGACCTTCATTTCATCGCAAAGCGCCTTGGCGATGTCGATGTCAAAGCCGACGAGCTGGCCATCGGAAGTCAGGTTGTTGAATGGCGGGTAGGCGCCTTCGGTGCCGATCCTCAGGGTCTTCTCCTGGGCCTGGGCTACGCCGAGCGTCAGCAGCGCAGCCGATGCGGCAAGCGCGATACGCAGTGCAATACGCATGATAGTCCTCTCTTTATGTCCCGGCCGTCGTTCCGAAACGGCTCTGTGGGGCGGTGCTTTTGACCGCCCGCTGAGGCGATACTCCCATTCTTTCCAAGAAAAAAGCAACTGCAAAACCATAAAAATAGGCAATGCTATTCTGCCGCTGCGTTACCTCTCAAGCAACGAGCCCGGTGGCGCGCTCGATGAAGTCGGCTATCGACTTTGTATCGTCGAGATCGAACACCGGCAGGCTTTCGCCCTCCGTCGTGAAGTCGGCGGCCACGGCGATGATGGCGGGGTCACTCGCCGAAAGCGGTGTCCGGTCCTTCGCTTCCCGCCGGCGGGTTTCTATCTTGCGATGGGCCTCGCGCTTGTAGCCCTCGACCAGCACGATGTCGCAAGGCGCAAGCCGCGACAGAACCGCCTCCAGCGTCGGCTCATCCTCGCCGCGCAGTTCGTGCATCAGCGCCCAGCGAACACCGGAAACGATCGCGACTTCCATGGCGCCGGCCTGCCGGTGACGAAAGCTGTCGGCTCCAGGCTTGTCGATGTCGAAGTCATGATGGGCGTGCTTCACCGTCGAGACCTTCCAGCCACGCCGGACAAGCTCGATGACCAGCTTCTCGGTCAATGTCGTCTTGCCGGAGTTCTTCCAGCCGGTGATGCCGAAGACGCGTCTGTTCATGGTTTCATGCTCTGCAACAGACGCTCGGCCCGGGCAAGATCATCAGGCTCGTTGATATTGAAGAAAGGGTCGATCGGTTGGCCCGCGGATTGCGGAACGGGAAATTCCACGTCGACAAAATCATGCCGCTCGATGAAGGCCGAAACCCGCCTGTTGTCCTCGTCGACCAGAAAGCGCCGCAAGGCGTCGCGACAATCGGCCGGCCAGAGCGTGAAGGTCGGGTGCCGCTTGCCGGCTGAGCAAGCAACGGCAATCGAACCGGGGCGCTGATCGGTGGCCGCCGCCAGCCGCTCGACAAGATCCAGCGGCAGGAAGGGCGTGTCGCCGGCAGCGGTGACGATTGCCTCGCAAGCGGTGTTGGCGATGGTCCATTCGAGGCCGGTCAGGATTCCGGCAAGCGGCCCGGCAAAGCCGGTGACCGTGTCGGCAAGCACCGGCAGTCCAAAGCGGGAGAACCGCGCCGGGTCGCTATTGGCGCTGAGCGCCAGCGGCGCCACCTGCGGGGCAAGACGCAAGATGACATGGTCGAGCAGGCAGCCGCCGCCAAGCGGCAACAGACTCTTGTCGCCTCCGCCCATCCGTCTTGATTGGCCACCGGCCAGAATGATCCCCGCAACATCTCGCTTCATGCCATCGAGCCTGTACGCCAGCCGTCGGGAATCACAAGAACCTTCTCGGGAGCCGGCTAGATTCCGTCCGGCATCATGGTCGGCCCGGTGCTTTCGGTGACGATCTTTCGCCGGCCGACGATCCGCTCGCGGTAGAGTGCAAAAAGGCCGGAGCCGATGATGATGGTGGCGCCGATGACCATCGGCAGGTCGGGAACGTCAGCGAAGATGAAGAGGCCAAGCAGGATCGACCAGATCAGGGCCGTATAGCGGAACGGTGCGATGAAGGAGATGTCGCCCACCCGCATTGCCATGATGATGGACTGGTAGCCGATGAGCACAAGCACGGCGGCGAGCGCCAGCAAGGCCGTGCTTTTCCCTGCCATCGGTGTCCAGCCGCCCATCGGCGACAACAGCGCCGCGCCGACGATGGTCATGGCAAGTGCGGTCGCGGTCGAAACCAGAAGGGTCGGAATAGCCTTGGGAATCCTCTTGGTGGCGAGATCGCGCACCGCGCAACATGCGACGCAGGCCAACGCGACCAGGGAATATACGCTGAACCCTTCGAAACCCGGCCGCACGATGACCAGAACGCCGACAAATCCGATGGCGATGGCCAACCAGCGCCGCCAGCCGACATCTTCCCCGAAGACGAGCGCCGCGCCCATCGTCACCGCCAGCGGCAGCGCCTGCAGGACGGCCGAGACGCTGGCGATCGGCAAATGGGCGAGCGCGATCAGAAACGTCACCGTGCCGCCGGCTTCGCCGAGGACGCGTAGCGCCACCAGCGGGTCCAGCATCGAGCGCAGCCGGACGAGAGCACCGCGCTGCCAGGCAAGCGAGCCGACGAGAAGGGTAGCAAATGCTCCTCTGACCAACATGACTTGCGCCATGCTCATCGATTGCGACGAGTATTTGGTAATGGCGTCGTTGAGGGTGAAGCCGGCCATCGCCACCACCATGAGCAATGCGCCGCGAAGATTTGGAGAAAGGGGCAAGACAATTACCGGTTCTGCTTTGCTGCAAGCCTGTAGCAGCCGGGCCTGAAACAGCAATGGCAAAGGACTGGGCCACGGCCTTGCCGCGGCCCATAAAACCCCTGCGATAACGGTGGAATCTACTTCTTTGGCGTCAGCACCTCGGTGCCATTGCCGTCCTTGCCGGCGATCGTCCACAGACCGTGCAGCGAACCGTCGTCCATCACCTTGTAGACCACGAGGCCGATGTCCTTGTCCATGACATAGCCGGCTGAGAAGGCATCATCGTTGCGCATGCAGATGCCGTCGGAAGACGAGCCGCCCGTCTCCCAGTGGATCGTGCAGGTCGTCTGGCTGGTCAGCGTGATGGTGGCTTCGCCGTCATAGGTCGAGCCGTCGAAGTTGGTACCGGCGACCGTGTAGGTACCGCCAATCGACTGGGCAGCGGCTGGTGTGGCCGCGAGGCCAAGCAAGGCAAGAGAAAGAATGAGTTTGCGCATGTTTAATCCCCCGAGAAGTGAAAATCGCGACGGGCAGGCTTAGGGCGCAACTGGCCGACGGTAAATCCGGCCGGCGCCCGTGTTCGGCAATATTGTCGTTGTGTGGCCGAAATGTTCAGTGCGCCTTGAGGCTGCCCGCTATGGCCGCGACAAGCCGATCGTACTTTGACTTCACGGCAGGCGGGTATTCGAGCCATACGGTGCGGATGACACCATCCTTGCCGAAGAGGCGACGCTCATAAAAGATCTTTCCATCCTTCAAGCCCGACAGCACGGCCCAGTCCTTGCCGGCCTTGCTGTAGGTAATCTCGTAGCCTGGCTCCTTGATGGCTTTCTCCGCCGCGATGAAACCCTTCGGCGTGTCGTCGTCGATGTTAAGGATGCCCGAGCAGATCAGGCGGGCGCCATCGGCACTGAGCCATTCCTGCCCGTCGCCATTTTCGGGCTCAGGCTGGCGATCGGTGAAGACCTCGTCGGGAAAAGTGCAGAGGGTGCCGAAGCGCTCGTTGGTATAGGTGAAGGGAGCGGCACTTGCGCTGGTCGCTGCAATGGTTGCGACAACCGCCAGGAATGAAGAACGCCTCTGCATATCTAGCCTCGGAGCCAATGACCGAGAGGCGATCTTGCATGAATTTCTCGAAAAGGTCAGCCGCCCGTAACGCTCATATGTCGCGAAACAGAGGGGCGGCTGGTGCGGCGGTCGATGATGAAGTCATGGCCTTTCGGCTTGCGGCCGATGGCTTCGTCTATGGCGTCGGCGACCAGTTCGTTGCCTTCGGACGCGCGCAAGGGCGCGCGCAGGTCAGCCGCATCCTCCTGGCCGAGGCACATATAGAGTGTGCCTGTGCAGGTCAGCCGGACGCGGTTGCAGCTTTCGCAGAAATTGTGGGTCATCGGCGTGATGAAGCCGAGCCGGCCGCCGGTTTCGGTGACGTGGACATAGCGGGCCGGGCCGCCTGTCTTGAAGGGGATGTCGGTCAGCGTGAACTGGCGTTCCAGCGAGGCGCGCAGCAGAGACAGCGGCAGATACTGGTCGGTGCGGTCGGCATCGATCTCGCCCATCGGCATGGTTTCGATGACAGTCAGGTCCATGCCGCGGCCGTGCGCCCAGCGCATCATGTCTGGCAGTTCGGCGTCGTTGAAATCCTTCAGCGCCACCGCGTTGAGCTTCACCTTCAGCCCGGCCGCCTGCGCGGCATCGATGCCTTCCATGACCTTGCCGAGATGGCCCCAGCGGGTGATCTTGTGGAATTTGTCGGCGTCAAGCGTGTCCAGCGAAACGTTGATGCGCTTGACCCCGCAATCGGCGAGTTCGGCGGCGAAGCGCGAAAGCTGCGAGCCGTTGGTGGTCAGCGTCAGTTCTTCCAGGGCGCCGCTTTTCAGATGTCGCGACAGCTGGCGCACGAGGTGCATGATGTTCTTGCGAACCAGCGGCTCACCACCGGTGAGGCGCAATTTCCTGACACCCTTTTCGATGAAGACGCTGCACAGCCGGTCGAGTTCCTCCAGCGAAAGCAGGTCCTTCTTCGGCAGGAAGGCCATGTCCTCGGCCATGCAATAGGTGCAACGGAAATCGCAGCGGTCGGTGACCGACACCCTGAGATAACTGATCGTGCGACCGAAAGGGTCGATCATGTCCATGCTTCAAGCGCTTCCCGTGGCCGTGAACGGCTTCGTTATATATCGCTATGTGATACGATCCGGCCCACCATTCAAGATACCGTTTCTCGATCTTTGGTAACATTCCCTGGCCGACATCGCATGTCGGCTCACCGCAAACGGCTTTTCCCGTTTGGCGAAGCAGCGTAGGGAAGGGTGGATTGCCAAGGGATCGAACACCATGACCGCACCCAGGGAACTCCGGGTCTCAAAAGATCGCCGACTGCTCTCGGTGACCTTTCCCGATCATCAACCGTTCGAACTGCCGGCGGAACTGTTGCGCGTCGCCTCGCCCTCGGCCGAGGTGCAGGGCCATTCGCCCGAACAGCGCGTTACGGTTCCCGGCAAGCGCAATGTGGCGATCCTCAAGATCGAGCCGGTCGGCAACTACGCCGTCCGCATCACCTTCGATGACTTCCACGACACCGGCATCTTCACCTGGAATTACCTGCACACGCTCGGCCACGAGAAGGACGCGCGCTGGAATGCCTATCTCGCCGAGCTTGCGGAAAAAGGCTTGAGCCGGGATCGCTAGCTCCAGCAAGTCGGCGTCGTGAAAACGTCACCCATCGGGAGTAAGGGCGGCGGATATGCGGAGACGAAAAGATGTCCGTCATCACCACGGTCGAACAGCTCGAAGCCCTTTACGGATTGCCCGGCGAAACCTCGCTGGTCAAGGAACTCGACCATGTGATTCCCGAATACGCCGCCTTTATCGAGGCTTCGCCCTTCGTCGCCCTGGCGACGAGTGGGCCGGAGGGGCTGGACTGTTCGCCGCGCGGCGATCTCGCCGGCTTCGTGCGCATCCTTGACCCGAAAACGCTGATGATGCCGGACCGGCGCGGCAACAACCGCGCCGATTCGCTGAAGAACATCATTCGCGATCCGCGCGTCGGCCTGCTGTTTCTGGTGCCGGGCTCGGGCACGACGCTGCGCATCAACGGTCGCGCCCATATCACCACGGATACAGCGCTCTGCGCGTCGTTCACGGTCGATGGCAAGCCGGCGCGCTCGGTGACCATCATCAGCGTCGATTCGGTTTATTTCCAGTGTGCCCGCGCCATCGTCCGTTCCGAGCTCTGGAACCCGGCGAGGCATGTCGATCCAAAGTCATTGCCGACACCCGGCCAAATCCTCGAAATAACCAGCCGCAAGAACATCGACGGCGAGACCTATGACAGGGAATGGCCGGAGCGGGCGAAAAAGACGATGTGGTAGGGCTGACGGCCAGGCCGAGACGGCGGTCACGCCTCCTTCAGCACCTCATAGATCTTGCGCATCTGATCGCCGATCATGTCGCATTGCTCCGGTGTCGACTGGCTCATCGCCTTTTCGATCAGCGCCATATGGACTTTCAGCGCCTGCATCAGCAGCGCCTCGCCGGCTTCCGTCAGGGCAAGCCGCAGGATACGCTTGTCCTTCTCATCGCCTTCGCGGCGCAGCAGGCCACGCGCCTCCAGCTGCGGCAGCAGCATGGTGATGTTGGAGCGACCGACGAGCAGCTTGCGGGCAAGATCGTGCTGCGACATGCCGGGGTGGCGATAGAGGTTCATCAGCACATCGAGCTGTGCCGGCTTCAGGTCGAGCGGCGCAAGCTTCACCGCCAGCGTACGCTCCAGCACATGGCAGGCGCGCGCCACCGCGACCCAGTTGCGAAAACGCGGGTTGTCCCAGGGTAGCTCTTGTTTATTGTTCATCTTTGAACTATTATGTTCATGCTTGAACGTATGGATGGATTCTCACTATGGCATCAATCGGGCTGAAGGTCATCCGGGGGGTGTTTGGTGCGGCCGAACATATTGCACCGCGCCTCACCGGTCGCGCGGCTTTCGAACTGTTCTGCCGCACCCCCAATGCCAAGGCACTGACGGACGGCGAACGCCGCGCCGTCAACCGTGCCGCGGAGTTCATGGCCGAGGCGCGTCATCATCGGCTGAAGACCGCCACCGGCTGCGTCATGGTGCACGAGTTCCGGCCAGAGCCGGGCAGGGCGGTTGCCGGCACGGTGCTTGTCGTCCACGGCTGGCGTTCGCGCACCGAATACATGCGTGCATTGATCGAGGGGTATCGCGCCGCCGGCTACAGGGTTGCTTCGCTTGATCTGCCGGGCCATGGCCAGTCGCGGGGCCGGCGGCTGAACATGGTCAATGCCGTGGATGCCGTGCGCGTTGCTGGCGAATGGTTCGGTCCGTTCGCGGCGGCGGTTGGCCATTCCTTCGGCGGCGCCGTCGCCGCCAACGCCATCGCTGGTTCGGTCAAGAACATCCCACCACTGGCGGCCGGACGGCTGGTCCTGATCGCGGCGCCAAGTTCCCTGCCGGCAATCTTCGCCGACTTCAGCCGCATGCTCAATGTCGGGCCGCGTTCGCAGGCCGCCATGGCGGACCGCGTCGAACATCTTTCTGGCCGGCCATTGCATGAATTCACCGGCGACCGCCAGCTCGCCCATGCGCCGGTGCCGACCCTGGTCATCCACGCGCCGGACGACCGCGAGGTCTCGGCCGATCATGCGAAGCGCTATGCTGGGGCTGGCGGCCATGTGCGGCTTTACTGGGCCGATGGGCTCGGCCACCGCCGCATCCTCGCCGACAGGGGCGTGGTCGAACGCGCCGTCGGCTTCGTGACCACGCACCGCGAGCCGTCGCTGCTCCACTAGCGGCAATCGAGATTATTTCTTCTTGTCTCCAGGCTCGACCGGCAGTCCGGCCGCCTTCCAGGCCGTGTAGCCGCCAAGGATGTGCTTGACCGGCGAAAGCCCCATGTCCTGCGCTGTCTTGGTGGCCAGCGCCGAGCGCCAGCCGCCGGCGCAGAAGAAAACGAAACTCTTTCCCGAAGCGAAGAACGGCTTGTGATAGGGGCTTTCGGGATCGATCCAGAACTCCAGCATGCCGCGGGTCACATGCCTGGCGCCTGGAATCCTGCCGTCGCGCTCCACTTCGCGCGGATCGCGCAGATCAATGAAGATGGTGCCTTCGTCCTCGAGCAATCCCGCTGCTTCCTCGGGCGACACCACTTCGATCTCGGCGTTGGCCTCGTCGAGCAGTTCGCGATAACCCTTTTTCACCCTGTCGTCCCTCCCGGCCAGGTGGTTTGCTGGCAGGTCGAATTTCGAGCACAACAGCCGGCGTTTGTCACGCCGCGTCGAGGCCGGCCATCGTCCACCAGGCAGCCATCGCCCCGGCCACGGTCACGGAAGGCCGTTTCGTCACCGGCGCCGCGCTGACCGTCGACGGTGGCGCCAACGCCCGATCGCCAGTGGATTTCCCCGGCCGGAGCCGAACCGTATCCGTTCCGGCCGTCACGAGGTTGTGAAACCGTTCTGCAACAGGCGCTCCGAAATTTATGGAAGCTTAACGAAATCAGTATGAATCGGTATAGTCGCGTCTTACATCCGCCATGCGGTGAGCGAGATCGTCTAACGGTGCGGAACGGGAACCGGTTGCGACCGGAGCGGGTGATCCATGAAATTCCTCGGAAACAAAGCAGCGGTGATGCCGCTGGTGGCGATCACGGCAACGCTCGCTCTCGGCGTGCCTCAGGCGGAAGCGCAAGGGCTTTTCGAGATGCTTTTCGGGGGCGGCATCAGACATGCGCCGCAAGGCGAGTTTCCACCACCTCCTCCGAAGCACAAGCCGAAAGTCCCTGCCGGTGGTGGCGGGGTGAAAATCAGCGGTCCGTCCTACTACACCTACAAGGCCGATCGCCTGGTCCGAATCGATTTCTCGGCGCTGACGGCAGCGCCGCAGCCGGCGACACCGCAGGACGCCGCTTTCGTTCCATCTGCCACCGGCGCTGCTTTTCGTGATGCGATTGCCAGCCTAGGCGACTACGAACTCTACGCCGAGCCCGACATCGCCAAGGCGCTGATCGCCTATTATTCGGCCAATCCGGATTTCATCTGGGTAAGCGGAACCAGCCTCAACAGCCGCGCGCAGGATGCGGTGCGGGTGCTCGGCGAGGCAGCGAGCTATGGCCTTACGCCCGCCGACTACGCAGTCGACGTGCCCGCCGCCGACTCGTCAACGGCCGACGCTGGGGCGCGGCTGAAGGACCTCGTCCGTTTCGAAATGGCTCTGTCGGCGCGCGTGCTGCGCTATGCCCACGATGCCCAGAATGGCCGTGTCGAGCCCAACCGCATGACCGGCTACTATGATTTCCCGGCCAAGCCGCTCGACTTGCAAGGCGTGCTGAAAACGCTGGCTCACACCCAGGAAGTACGCACCTATCTCGAATCGCGACATCCGCAGAATCCGGAATACCAGGCGTTGCGCGTCGAACTGGAAGCCCTGCAGGCAAGCGCCGAGAACGAAATCGTCGTCGATCCCAAGCTGTTGCTGAAGCCGGGCGAGACCAGCCCCGAACTGCCGAAGCTGCTGACGCTGATCGCGCGCAATCTCGATGACGAGATGGGCGGCGCCTATGGCGAGGTGTTGTCCAGGCTGGCGACCAGTGAAGTCTACGTTCCGGATCTGATTCCGGTCATCAAGGCCGTGCAGCAGAAGGCGGGCATGAAGGGCGACGGTGTCATCGGGCCGCGCACCGTCGAGTCACTGGCCGGGACATCCAAGGCCGACAAGCTTCTGAAGGTGGAAGTGGCGCTGGAGGAACTGCGCTGGCTGCCTTCCGACCTTGGCAGCCCGCGCGTCTTCATCAACCAGCCGGCCTTCACCGCGAGCTACATCGACAATGGCGAGGAGAAGCTGAAGACACGTGTGGTCGTCGGTCGAACCACCAACCAGACCGCTTTCTTCTACGACCAGATCAAGCAGGTCGATTTTCATCCCTATTGGGGGGTGCCGCAGTCGATCATCGTCAACGAAATGCTGCCCAGATTGCGCAGCGATCCAGGCTATCTCGACCGGGCCGGCTACGAAGTGACCGACTCGCGCGGCAACCGCATCCCGTCGTCGGCGGTCAACTGGGGCGCCTACGGCGCCAACATTCCCTACAGCGTGCGCCAGCAGCCGAGCGAGGCCAATGCGCTGGGCGAGTTGAAGATCCTGTTCCCCAACAAGCATGCGATCTATATGCACGACACGCCGCAGAAGTCATTCTTCAAGCAGGACATGCGCGCGCTCAGCCATGGCTGCGTGCGGCTGCAGGATCCACGCGGCATGGCGGCGGCGGTGCTCGGCACCTCGGTGGACTATATCGCGGAAAAGCTGAAGCATGGGCATTCGACGGAAAACGTGACACGCAAGATCCCGGTCTATGTCGCCTATTTCACCGCATGGCCGGACATGTCCGGCAAGGTCGAGTATTTCGGCGACGTCTACGACCGCGACTCGCGGCTGAAGCAGGCATTGGACGCCACCGAGGCAATGCGTTCACCGTCGAGTTGAGCAAAAGCAGTTTACGGCATCCGGAGGCGGCGCAACGTTTGAACGTTTAGCCGCCTCAACTCTTTTATTGACCTGGTGACAGCGGTCGCCGGAAGCCGGCGTCCCGCCCGGCGATCAGCCAGTAGATCAGTCCGGCGACAAGGCCGGCAGCAGCGATGATGCCGATATCGGCCCAGCGCTCGGGATCCATGTCTTCCGCCGTACTTGGCCAGATCAGGAAGAAGCCGCCTGCTGCCGCCGCGGCGGCGAAGAACATGTGCAACAGGGCATTGCGTAACGAGAAGAACTCGGCGATCAGCGCGAAGACAAGCGTCTGCGCTCCGGTCACGACAATCGTCAGGAAATAGATGAACATGCCGAGCGGCGGCACCACCAGGGCGGCGATCGGCGTGACGCCCATGACATCGAAATACGCCGGCGCATTGGGCAGGGAACTGAGCGCGGCGTAGATCGCCGCTACGGCGACCAGGCCGACCAGTACGGCGACGAGATAACCGGCAAGCACCATCAGGATACGCTTCAATATGTGCTTCGCTGTCGCCATGCCCATCCCCCATGCGGCGCAGTCAACCCATTCCAGTCAGCCATCAAAGCGAGGCCGATGCAAGCGGGAGGAGGGAAACCTCGGTCGCGGCGGCAGCTCAGGCGCCACCGCACAGATGCTGCGAATCGGGCAGCGCCCATGACCCTTTGATAGCGAGATCGATGCCATAGTAGAACCGGCCGCGATCGTCGCCCGCAGGGCAATCTCGCGGAATTGCGATCAGGCACATGATCGCCGCGTCGCCGACCTTCGAGGCGGCCAGGCCAGGCTCACGATCATAGGAGACGGCCGTACCGCCATTCGTGAATGTCGCCGCGCTGCCAGCCTCGGGACTGGCCGTTTCCAGCGGATCGTCGCCAAGCCGCGCGGTGAGCGTCTTGATATGCGTGGAGGCGCATTGTCCGATGGCCGAGGGCAGGGGCTGATCCGTCCCTCCAGGGTTCCGCGAGGCGGCTTCCAGCGCCTTTTTGCCGATCAGCGCTATGTTGTAATCCTGCACCCATGACGGGGCATTGCCATAGGTCTGCAATGCGTTGTTCTGCGCACTGACGATGCAGGCAGTATCGCCCTTGCAGGCATTACGATCGGCGATGAGCCAGCGGGCGATCTTGCGCTTGTCGCCACCGAACGCCGGCTCGAAACCCTTGAACGCCTTGGAGACCAGCAGATCGATGGCCGATAGCTGCAGATCGGCGCAGATCGCCTTTTCCGCCGGCAGGCTTGCCTTGGCGCAGTCGAAGGACGGCCCGTCGGCCCGTGCCGGAGCGGCCCCAAGCACGCCGCCGGCCAGGATGATGGCGAGCAAGAGCAAGACATCGGTTCGAACGGAAGATCGCATGCGTGCCCCCAAGCCAACAGGATCGCACACATATCATATCCCAGGATGGACATTCTTGGTCCTATCCCAGGATGGACATTTTTGGGCGAGACGGTTGGTCATTGAGAGCGCCCCGAGAAACGGGGCGCCTCCTTGAGCCGCGGATGTCTCGGGAAAAGCCCTATTTCGGCTCGGCCGTCACGGGATCGTACGTGATTTCGACCTTGGCCTTGTCCGACGTGTAGTAGGTGACGGTGTAGGCGCCGCTGTCCCAGTCGATCTCCTTGATGTAACGGAAGCCGTCGCGCTGCTCGACCTTGGCGATGATCTCCGACAGTTTCTTGGCATTGGGCGGCGGCAGCGGCTTGTCATCCGCCGCCAGAGCCGGGCCGGTGGCGAGGAGAACGGCGACGCTGGTCGCCAGCAGAAATCTGGACATGGTTTTCCCTCAAGTTTCGACGGAGGGAAACTCGCTCACAGGCTGGTTGGTTCCTCCGGCTTGAGGGAAACGCGATGGCACGCCCACCGGCATCCTTTCGGCCCGCGTTTCTGTGGGTTGGGCGTTTGCGGGAGTCACCTTCGAGTATAGGCTGCGCCAATTCGCCCAGGACAACCAAGCTTGTTGGCATCTTGGAGAAGGAGGTATCGTCGCTGGCGTCACTGCATCAGAAACTTGTCGCCGACGCTATCGAGCTTAGGCAGAATCTCGACTTGGAGGACGCCTCGCGCCGGAAGGCCTTGGAAGCGCGTGCAGGAGCATGCGGGGCCGGCGCCCAAGGGGATGAAACGGCCCGCAACACAGTGGGTCAGATCGGGTCTGGTCGGCCGCGTGAAACACTTGCGTGGCGGGGAAGATTTGCGCCACGCTTCGCTGCAGGATTTCCGATTTGAAGAAGATCAATGAACGGCGTCTGGCTCGCGCTTTGGTTTCGTCGGCATCGTGGTGCTGGTGTCGTGGTGGTCGAAAGAGTCGCCAGCTAGATACGGTTGACAGTTTTCGAACTTAAGCGCGGAATCCCCCGTGCGAATTATCGCACTACTGCTTAAAGGGAGGACCGTTACATGGAACACCTTAATCGCAGATCAGCCCTTAAATTTGGTCTCGCCGTGACAGCCGCGACACCCGTATTTTCACTGGCAGCGCCGGCGGAGGCGGCAGCTCCCACCTATGGCGCCACCGACGGCATGGACATGGGACATGGACGGCGAATGGTGGAAGTCGGGGAGCAAGAGTCGCAGATCAGTGCCTATAAGAGCATCAAGATAATCGATGTGATCTATCAACCTGGAGCTTCTGATCCCGACGATCAGCCTTTGATGGACATGGACATGATCTGCCACATCATTGCCGGTGAGTTCAAAATAGAAAAGAAAGGCATACCCGCCTACACGGTCAAGGATGGCGGAATCTACAGCTGCGGCAAAGGGAAGTCGGACAAAGCCACCAATATCAGCAGCGTGGTTGGCATCCATCGAATTGCTCTTTTGATCCCAGCCTGAGTCGTTTCCGAGAAGCCCGGGTTTGCCGGCCATCAGATTCCACCTGGGCCCTAGGGCGTGCCGCGTGGTGTGGCGAGCCGCGCGGCAGCGGCCTTTCGCCTAGCTGCTATAGACGTCAGGCACGCGTCAGGACGCGTGGCGGTTCGTTCTAGGGGAACATTCGCGGAACCTATCAGGACTTGGCACCTTCTAGCATCAAGAAGAATGCATGAGGCGCGCCTAATGTTCAGTGACAAAGAAACACGAGTTTTGGAAGCGGGGCTGTTCGCCGCAGTGCCGCTCTCAATCCTGATCGCGGTGGCGATCGTTAGCCTTACGTTCGGCTGGTTTGGATGAGCACACGCGGCATAAACTTCCTCGACCGATGGATCGCCAACAACGTCCCAGAGACGACAGAGGCGGATGTCATCTCAGTCGACGAGCTCACGCACAAGCTCATCGCGGACGCCAAGGCGCTCGGCATCAAGCGGGAAGAGATCGACGAAGAGGTCGACAGCCTCTATCGAACGATCCTTGACGCGATTGTGCATTACGACCCTGGCCTGCCCAAATAGCACTTGCCACCGAGATCGAGACGAGGAATATAATCCTCCCGTTGCGGCGACCCCTTCAATGAAGATCGCCATGCCCCCCAAGACCCTCGTCGACACCCTCGCAGCCTGCGAAACGGTCTGCATCACTTTCGGCCATCCAGCGTGCTGCAAATCGACCCAACTTGACGTTCAGGCGCTGATGGCGCCATGCCGGCTCTGCTCATGCCTGAAAGGATATTGGCAAACGTTGGACAGAGGCTGACAGGTTTTCACTAAGTGCTTGAAATCTCTGGTACGCCCAAGGGGAATCGAACCCCTGTTACCGCCGTGAAAGGGAAAATGCAGGGCAGGCGGTGCGCGGTTGGCGGAGCGATTGGGATTCGAACCCACGGTACCAGTTCGCCGACCGGCCTGCGGCACCCGGTGACGACCCGCACTGGAGAGCTGGTCGTTGTCTTGTGTTTGTCTTGCCGTAACGCTTTGATTTTATTTAGAGTTTTTGGTGGGCGATGCAGGGATTGAACCTGCGACCCCACCCGTGTGAAGGGTGTGCTCTCCCGCTGAGCTAATCGCCCGCTCGTTGCCCGAAGGCCAAGCGAGCCGCGATATAAGGGAGGCCGGCCGGTTAAGTCAAGGCTGTGTCGGGCTTTCTGACAAGGATCGGACCGCCGCACTTTCGAGCCTGTTTCCGGCGCCGCCGGCCGCCTTCCGATCAGCGTCCGGCAGCGGCGGCGATCAGTTTTTGCGCCAGGTCCAGCGTCAGCGCGTCGAAATGCGAAATCACCGCCGAAGGTTCGAATTCGCGCACATGGCGATCGGTATAGCCGAAATCGACGGCCACCACCGGAATGCCGGCGGCCTTCGCCGTGTCGATGTCGGTCTGCGAATCGCCCACCATCAGGGCGCGGTGCGGGTCACCGCCAGCCCGCGCGATGGTCTCGGTCAGGTGGCGTGGGTCGGGTTTGCGGAACGCGAACGTGTCCTGTCCGGCGATTGCGGCGAAATGTCTGGTCAGGCCGAGCGCATCGATCAGCGCCAGCGAATTGGCTTCGTACTTGTTGGTGCAGATGGCCAGCAGATAGCCTGCATTTTCGAAACGCGCGATCGCCTCGACGACGCCGGGGTAGGGGCGCGATTTGCCGGGGATGTTATCGGTGTAGTGATCGAGGAACAGTTTCAGCAGCCGGTCATGCTCGGCGACGTCAAGCGATCGCTGCTGGGCAGCATGAGCTCGTTCGATCATCACGCGGCCGCCATGGCCGACGAAGCGCTTGAAGCCTGCTTCATCGACGGCCGCGAGCTCGCTGGCGGCCAGGCTGTGGTTCAGGCTGTCGAGCAGGTCCGGCGCTGTATCGACCAGCGTACCGTCGAGGTCGAACACGATGATCGGGCGGGTCATGGTCTGTCCTGCGCAGGTTTGTGCAATTGGCAGGCGATAGCGGCTGCGACGCGCCAAGGCAAGCACGTCAGGGCAAGCGGGCCGGTGGATAGCGGCCAAAGGCTTTGACCCGACCGTCAAAAATGCTAGGAGCCCAGCCAGCAGGTTCCGGGGCAGCAAGCGGCATGGATGCAAGACAACTGAAGGTCGAGGCCGCGCGGGCGGCCCTTGCCCATGTTACGGACGGCATGCGGCTCGGCATCGGCACCGGCACCACCGCCGAAGAGTTCGTGCGGCTGCTTGCCGACAAGGTTGCCACCGGCATGACCGTCATCGGCGTGCCGACTTCGGAGCGCACCGCGTTGCTGTGCCGCGAGCTTGGCGTGCCGCTGTCGACATTGGAGGAAACGCCCGAGCTCGACCTCACCGTCGATGGCGCCGACGAAGTCGACCCGGAGCTGACCTTGATCAAGGGCGGCGGCGGGGCGCTGCTGCGCGAGAAGATCGTCGCCGCTGCTTCCCAGCGCATGATCGTGATTGCCGACCGCTCGAAGATGGTCGAGACGCTCGGCCGTTTTCCGCTGCCGATCGAAGTCAATCAGTTCGGCCTGCGCGCAACCGAAATCGCGATTGCCGCCGCGGCACAAAATCTCGGCCTTTCCGGTCCGGTTACATTGAGGATGACGGGGGGCCAGGCTTTTGTTACAGACGGCGGCCATTTTATCCTCGATGCATCTTTTGGCCGCATTCCGGATACAAGAGCGCTTTCGAATGCTCTCCACGCCATTCCGGGCGTGGTCGAGCATGGTCTTTTCATCGGGCTGGCGTCAGCGGCCATCATCGCCGGTGGCGACGGCATCCAAACCGTCCATGCCGCCCGAAAACCAGGGAGTTCTACCGATCATGATGTTGCATAACCGGGTTCGCAGCCTTTGCGCCGTTCTGGCGGCTTCGGCCGTTTTCGCGTTCTCTTCGCCGGCGTTTTCGCAGGATGTCACGGAATCGCACCTGAAGGCTGCCCGCGCGGCGGTCGCGGCGATCCACGCGACCGACCCGTTCGACAACATCCTGCCGCAGGCGGCAGCCGCGCTCGAGTCGCAGCTCATCCAGAAAAACCCGGACATGCAGGAGTTGATCGGCAAGACGATCAACGAGAAGGCATTGGCGCTGGCCTCGCGCCGCGCCGACCTGGAAAAGGAAGCGGCGCTCGCCTATGCGAAAGTGTTTTCCGAGAAGGAACTGTCCGATATCGCAGCTTTCTACAGCTCGGACTCAGGCAAGAAGCTGCTCGACAGCGGCCCGACCGTGACGCGTGAATTGGTCAAGGCAGCCGACATCTGGCAGAACGGCCTTGCCCGCGATCTCGCCCAGCAGGTCGGCGAGACACTGGCCGCGGCCGCCAAGGCAAAGGCGCCGGCGGCGCCGGCCGATGCCACCGCTCCCGCGGATGGAGCCGCTCCGGCGGATGGCGCAGCGCCCGCCGATGGTTCGGCTCCCGCGGACGATACGCAGAACTGATCCTGCGTTTTCAACCGGCCTTGCGGCCATCTGTTAAGCCCGGCTTGTCCGGGCTTTTCTTTGATGGTTTGCAGCCTACCTGTCTCTGGATTTTCCAAAGCTCGAGGAGCCACGCCATGGCCGGTTACGACTACGATCTTTTCGTCATTGGCGGCGGTTCGGGCGGGGTGAGGGCGGCGCGCGTCGCCGCCGCGCTCGGCAAGCGCGTCGGCATCGCCGAAGAATTCCGCTATGGCGGCACCTGCGTCATTCGCGGCTGCGTGCCAAAAAAACTCTATGTCTATGCATCGCAATTTCCTGAGCATTTCGCCGATGCCGCGGGCTATGGCTGGTCGGTGCCGGAAGCCAGTTTCGACTGGCAGACACTGGTCGCCAACAAGGATCGCGAGATCAGCCGTCTGGAGGCGATCTACGAGAAGAATGTACAAGGCGCTGGCGGCGAGACGTTCCATTCGCGCGCCATGATCGTCGATCCGCATGTCGTGCATCTTCTGGGCGATGATCGCACCGTCACCGCCGACCAGATCCTGATCGCCACCGGCGGTCGCCCGGCCGCGCATCCGGCGTTGCCCGGCCATGAACTTTGCATCTTTTCCAACGAAGCGTTCGACCTCAAGCAGCTGCCAAGGGCGATCATGATCGAAGGCGGCGGCTATATCGCCGTCGAGTTCGCCAACATCTTCCATGGCCTCGGCGTCGACACCACGCTGGTCTATCGGGGCAAGGAGATCCTCAGCCGCTTCGACATGGATCTGCGGCGCATGCTGCATGAGACGATGGAAAAGAAGGGGATAAAGATCCTCTGTCATGCCGTGTCCGAATGGGTCCGCAAGCGTCCTGACGGCCGGCTCGACGCAGTGGTCACCGGCGGCAAGGTATTGACCGTCGACCGGGTCATGCTCGCCATCGGCCGCATTCCCAACACCGAGAACATGGGTCTGGAGGGTATCGGGCTGGAGATGACCAAGACCGGTGCGATCGCCGTCGACAAATACTCCCGCACCAACATCGACAACATCTGGGCGATCGGCGACGTCACCAATCGCGTTCAGCTCACCCCGGTGGCGATCCACGAGGCGATGTGTTTCATCGAAACCGCCTTCAAGGGAAATCCCACCGCGCCCGACCATGAGACGATCGCGACCGCCGTCTTTTCGCAACCCGAGATCGGCACGGTCGGTCTGTCGGAGGATGATGCCGTCAAAAGCTTCCCCGACATCGAAATCTACCGAGCCACATTCAGGCCGATGCGGAACACGCTGTCCGGGCGCGACGAGAAGATGCTGATGAAACTGGTGGTCGATGGCGCGTCGAAGAAGGTGCTCGGCGCCCACATCCTGGGACCAGATGCCGGCGAGATGGCGCAACTCCTCGCCATTCCGCTCAAAGCCGGCCTGACCAAGGATGATTTCGACCGCACGATGGCGGTGCATCCGACGGCGGCGGAAGAACTCGTCACCATGTACAAACCGACCTACCGCATGAAGGATGGCCAGCGCGTCTGACCTTTCGCCAGTTCGCTCGTCGTAAGGGGCAATCAATGACCGCGACCATCGGTTCCGCGCCGCTCGACGATGACTTTGGTGGACGCGTCGATCAAGTTGTCGACAGGGCCATCGAGGAGGAGCGCATTGTCGGCGCCATGATCCTCATCGCTCGACGCGGCGAAATCCTTTACAGCCGCGCCGCCGGTCTTGCCGACCGCGAGTCGAAAAAACCGATCACGGCGGACGCGATCTTCCGGCTCGCGTCGGTGACCAAGCCCGTAGTCGCGACCGCGGCTCTTGCCCTTGTCGAAGCAGGCGTGATCGGCCTCGATGATCCCGTGGCGAAGTTCATCCCTGAATTCCGGCCGAAGCTGGCTGACGGCAGCGAGCCCGTCATGACCGTCCGACAGTTGCTGACGCACACCGCGGGCCTGTCCTACGGTTTCCGCCAGACCGCCTACGGACCCTATCATCGCGCCGGAATCTCCGATGGCCTCGACCAGCCCGGCCTTTCCATGGCCGAGAACCTCCGGCGCATCGCCTCGGTGCCGCTGTCCTACGCGCCAGGAACAGGCTGGGGCTACTCGGTGGCGATGGACGTGCTGGGCGAGGCCATGGCGAGAGCCGCCGGAGCCACCCTGCCGGAGCTGATCGATCGCCTGGTCGTCCAGCCGCTCGGCATGCACGACGCGGCCTTTGCGGTGCGAGATCGATCACGGTTGGTGACGCCTTACGCCGATGGACCTGGCAAGGCCGTGGCGATGGGCGAGCATCATCGCGTCCCCTTCGGCGACAGCGCCATCTCATTCTCGCCTCAGCGCGTCTTCGATCCCGCCTCCTTCGCCTCAGGCGGCACCGGCATGAACGGCACAGCTGGCGATGTCCTCAAGCTTCTCGAAGCGCTGCGTTCCGGGGGCGGACCCGTTATCCGGCCCGAGACGGCCGCGGCAATGACCACGGACGCGATATCGGGCCTGGAAACCACCATGCCCGGCTGGGGCTGGGGTCTTGGGTTTGGCATCCTGCGCGACCCGCTGGCCGCGTCGACGCCTCAGGCCGCGGGCACCTGGCGCTGGGGCGGCGTCTACGGGCATTCCTGGTTCGTGGACCCGACAATGGACCTGACGGTGGTGGCGCTGACAAACACGGCGATCGCCGGCATGGTGGGCGCCTTCCCCGATGCGCTCCGCGACGCGGTCTAGGCAGGCAAGCCTAAGGCCGGAAGGGCGGAACCCGCCGCCGGCCATTTGCCGGCGGCGGAAACAATTGGCGCTGCTGGTTAGAGCAGCGTGCCGCGCAGGATCACCAGCGCCACCGAGAAATAGATCACCAGCCCGGTGACATCGACCAGCGTGGCGACGAACGGGGCCGATGCGCTGGCCGGATCGAAGCCGATGCGTTTCAAGGCAAAAGGCAGCATCGACCCTGACAGCGAGCCAAAGGTGACGATGCCGACCAGTGCCGCGCCCACCGTCGTGGCGATCAGCGGCCAGTGCGGTCCATAGTCGTAGAAGCCCATATATTGCCAAAGCGCGATGCGGCAGATGCCAACCACGCCCAGCATGGCGCCCAGCACGACGCCAGTGGGCAGTTCGCGCAGCGCCACCCGCCACCAGTCGCCAAGACCTATCTCGCGCAGGGCCAGCGCCCGGATGACAAGCGACGTCGCCTGTGAGCCGGAATTGCCGCCGGAGCTCATGATCAGCGGGATGAACAGCGTCAGCACGATCGCCTTTTGCAGTTCGCCCTCGTAGCTCTGCATGGCGTTGGCCGTCAGCATCTCGCTGAGGAAGAGCGCGCACAGCCAGCCGCCCCGCTTCCTGATCATGGCGAGAAAACTCATCTTCATGTACGGCTCGTCGAGAGCCTCCATGCCGCCGAAGCGGTGCACGTCTTCCGTCGTCTCCTCGATCATCGTGTCGATGATGTCGTCGATGGTGACGATGCCCAGGATCTTGCCATGGTCGACGACCGGGACGGCGAGCAGATCGTATTTGGAAATGAGTTGAGCGACTTTCTCGCTGTCGGTCAGCGGTGAAACCGTCACCGGTACGCGGTCCGGCGCCACCGTCATGATCAGATCCTCCGGCTCACCGGTGATGAGCCGACGCAGGCCGGTCGATCGCATCAGGAGATGCGTTTGCGGGTCAACGATGTAAATCGCGTAGACGGTTTCGCGTGTCCGCTCGACCTTGCGGATATGGTCGAGCGTGCGGCCAATGGTCCAGTCCGAGGGAACGCTGACAAACTCCGTCGTCATAATCGATGCGGCGCTACCTTCGGGATAGCCCAGAATGGAAAGCAGTGTCGCGCGCAGCGCCGGCGCCAGGGCTCCGAGCAACTCGGAGCGAGCCGGCTCGTCGAGATCGCGCAGGATGTCGGCGGCGCGGTCGACCGACATGGCGGTGAGCAGCTTGCCTGCCCTGGCACGCGGCAGCGTCTCCATGAGTTCGGACGCGCCATCAAGTTCCGGCTGGTCGAAGATCTCGACCAGACGCTCGAACTGTACTTCGCAGAGCAGCTCCGTCGCGGTTTCTCGCGACTCTCTGTTCAGCGCCTCGACAATGTCGGCGACGTGATCATTGGCCAGGATACGAGCGATTGCGACGGCATCGTCGCTCGCTATCGGGGTAAATTCGTTCATGGTTCACTCCTTGCCGTCCGGCAGGGCATGAACCATTCAAGGTCACGTCTTAGGCGGACGGCGGTTGCGTTCGACTGTGACTATCGCCAGGCATGGCGCGGTGACCTTTCCGCTTGCGGGTTCGCGTTTGAATGTCTGCAAGCCGGCGCAACATAGGGATGCGCCTTGCCGAGTCAATCGTGGTGAGAAGGGAAAATGCCGGCGAGCGAGCAGGATCGCGAGACTGTGATCACCGGCCGCCGCATGACGCGGCCGGCTCGTCTCACAGCATCGTTATTTCTGCTTCAGCCGACGCGAGAAACGCAGCCATTTGTCCTCGACGGGTCTTGGCTGCGCGAGAATGGTGGTGAGTTCGGCAGGCAGGGTCGGAACCAAAGGCTTCTTGGTGGCGACACCGTCGGCGATCGCGACGACGCTGTGATAGAATTCGCTGCCGGTCATCGATCGCGGCGCCACCGCCTCGTGCATGACGCTGATCACCGTGACATCGGGACAGTTGTCCTTGATCGCCTGGTGGAAGGCAACCTTGCCCTGCGGGTCGAGGGCGCCGGTGGCCTCATCCAGGAACAGCAGCCCTGGCTGCTGCAGTATGATGCGAGCCACCACCAGCTTCTGTTTCTGGCCACCCGACAAAACCTGATCCCAGCTTTTGCCTTCGCGGCTGTTGTCGGCCATATGCTCGATGAAGTCACCGAGACCGGCCTTGTGCAATGCCGAGGCGACCTGCGCGTCGCCATGGTCGTGCTCGGAACCCGGCAGGCAGACCAGCTGTTTCAGCGACACTTGCTGCAGCTTGACCTCCTGGGCGGCATAGAAACTCCTCACTCCCTCGGGGAAAACGATGGTGCCATGGCCATAGGGCCACAGTCCATTGATCGCCTTGATCAGCGAAGTCTTGCCGCAACCGGATTCGCCTTTCAGGAACGTCCATTCGCCGCGCCGGAAGCGCAGATTGGCGGCACTGAGGAACGGCGTGGCGTCTTCGCCCTGATGCGCCAGCTCGAGCTTCTGGATGGTCAAGCCGAAAACCGGGTTCTGGCTGGCGTAACGGAATTCGGAGCGACCGGTCTGACTGTAGAACTCCTGTGGATGCTGGACATTCTCGATCGCCACCGCCAGTTCGGTCACGCGCTGGCTGTTGGCCCGCAGCGTGGCAATGGCAGGCATGACATGGATGAACCACGAACATTGGCCGATCAGCGCATTGACCAGTTCGGAGCCGGTAATGTAGCCCTTGAGATCGAGACCGTTGTGGATGAACGGCACGAGGCCAGGCCCATAGGCGACAATGCGGGCGCCGACAAAATTGTAGATCAGCTCGAACGACATGTAGACGGTGTTAACGATGTTAAGCCGCGTCCAGGTGCCGTCGATGTCGACATAGAGCCGGCCATGCATGGTCTTCTGCACGCCTTCGCCCTGAGAGGCGGCGACATGGAAACTGCGGCGCAGGAACGTCGTCAGCTCACCGCGATAGCTGCCTTCAGCCTGCTGCATCCGGATGTTGAGACGCTCGAGCAGGCCGCCCAGCTTGACCGCTATCCAGGTGTTCAGCGGCACATAGGTGGCAACCGCCAGGAAGGCCAGGATGGCACTGCCATAGCTGCCGAGGAACTCCAGCCCCTTCACCTCGACAGAGGTTTCGAGCAGCTTCTGGCCGACAAAATAGAGCGAAGTGGCAACCCCCAGAACGCCCATGGCGAGGCCGATGGCGCCGCCGGTCATGTCCTTGATGGATTCCTGGACGCGCTGGTCGATGTTGTCGGGAGCGGGCGCGCCCGTGCCGGTCGACGCGTGCTGGGCGTGGAAATGCGTATGATTGGTGTCCAGCAGTGCTTCGTTGAAGCGGCTGTCCAGCCAGCCGCGCCATTTGCGGTGCAACGTCGCCGAGACAAGATTGCGGATGCCGGTAAAGCCGGCGTCCTTGAGCACGACCAGCAGAACGAGGATGCCGGCATTGACCAGCAACGTGCGAAGCGGCGTGGTGTTGGCGGCGTCATGGAAGAAGGCGATCGAGTTTACGAGCTCTCCGGACGCTTCGGCGAACCAGACACCGGCCTTGCTGGACAGCGCCGTGAGCAGCGCGATGACCAACGTCAGCGTCCAGGCTTCTTTCCAGCGATCCGAGACCCAGTAGGCCCGCATCAGGCCCCAGAAGCTGCGCATCGAGGACACCGGCGTCAGGAGCGACCGCCTTACGGCATCGCGGTGTAGTTCATCCGGTGCTGACTCTTGCGATCGTTTGCCGATCCGAATCACGATCCCGCCCAAACCTTTTTTGTTTTGTTACGGAGGGTAACACCAATTGATCATTTTCCATTAATTTTTAAAGTTGGCCGAACGGATTACTCCCAGCGGCCGTTGCCAGGAGGCAACAGATCGCTTGGCCGGAATGCCGCCAATCCAGTCAGCACAAATCAGGATATCGTCATTAATTCAAACTCTTGATCGGCGCAGGCACGCCTTCGTCGAAGCTTCCCTTAGGGAAGCTTTTCACACGTTTTTGTGAACTCGAAAATCGTGGGGGAAGATGGATTTTCTTGCCGCGGACTGACCGGAGCGCCCGAAAATACCGTTCATGATTCCGACAGGCTTGCTTTTTTCGTCCTTGGCGGAGCCGCAAAAAATGCCGGCAACGGCCTCGCGGCACGTCGTCCTTGGGCAATGACAACGTCTCAATTCGCGGGTGGAACCAAGCTGCATAAGCGCTGAGTTGCAACGGGGCCACGGCTTCGTCAGGCAAAGGTGATGGTGCAATAGCCAGCGTTGCCAGGTGCAGCAGAGATCGTGCCTCAGCCGGCTGCTCTTTCCAATTCGCCGCGCGCCTTCGCCGCCGCAACCTGGCGAATGGCGTCGGCCAGCGTGTCGACATCCTGCGCACCCATGACCGCGTATTTGCCTTCGAGCAGGAAGCACGGCACGCCTGATATCCCCATGCGCGACGCAGTGGCGATCTCGGTGCGAACCGCCTCGACATCGGCGTCGGTAGGCAAGAGTGTGGCGATCACGGACGCGTCCATGCCAGCCTCGCGCGCGGCTTCGACCAGGACAGCGTGGTCGCCGATATTGGCGCCCTCCTCGAAATTCAGCTGGAACAGGCGGCGCACCAGCCGGTTCTGGACTTCCTCGCCGACAGCTCCGGCCCAGCGGATCAGCCGGTGCGCATCCAGCGTGTTCGCCGCCACCTTGATAGCCCCGAACGCGAAGGAAATGCCTTCGGCTTCGCCCAGCGGCTCGATGCGGGCATGGATCTCACGGATGCGCTCGTCGCTGCCGAACTTGGCCAGCATATACTCGTGGCGATCCCTGCCTTGCGGCGGAATGGTCGGATCGAGCTGGAACGGCCGCCATCGAACATGCACTTCACCGCCGACAGCGGCGATCGCCTTGTCGAGCCGCTTCTGACCGATGAAGCACCAGGGGCAAACGACATCGGACACCACATCGACGGTGATGGCGTTGAGTACGCTCATCTCGATCTCCTGATCTTCAGTTCGCCTTGCGCCACCAGGTTGGCAGTTGATAGCCGAATATGGGCGTCTTCTGCGGATGTTCCAAGTAGTTCCAATAGGCGATCCATTGCTGCGTGTTGTGCTGCATCGGCACCATGTAGTTGCCGGAGATCAGCAGCCGGTCGAGAACGCGAACGGCGGCGACATAGTCTTCCTTCGAGGGGGCGTGCAGCATCGCCTCGATCGCCGCGTCCACCGCCGGATCGGCAACCCCGGCGAGATTGAACGAGCCTTCCGCCCTGGCCGCGGCCGAACTCCAGCGTCCAGTCTGTTCGATGCCGGGCGACAGCGAATTGTTGAAGCCGCTCGAGCCGACTAGCACCTCGAAATCGAAGCGCTGCTTGCGTGACTGGATCTGATCGCCATCAAGGCTGCGAATGCTGACGTTGATGCCGATCTTTTCCAGCGTGCGCTGGTAGATGCCGGCAAGACGCTCCTCGTCCTGCGAGGCAGTCAGGATCTCGAAGCCGAAGGGTTTGCCGTCGGGATCGAGCATCGTCCCATCCTGCACGTGGAAACCGACGCTTTTCAGCAGGTCGAA
This sequence comes from Mesorhizobium sp. RCAM 05104, assembly GCF_059683645.1. Taxonomy (NCBI): domain Bacteria; kingdom Pseudomonadati; phylum Pseudomonadota; class Alphaproteobacteria; order Hyphomicrobiales; family Phyllobacteriaceae; genus Mesorhizobium; species Mesorhizobium sp. RCAM 05104. The sequence goes on from NZ_CM185033.1 coordinate 82,573, forward strand.
GGCGGCTTTCAGCACCTTTCGATCCTGGCCTGAACCGTCAGTGACCGGCGGCCGGTAGGTACCGTCCATGACATCGGCCGGCACGCGACCGGGGTAGGGAGCCAGAAGTGCTTTCTCCCTGTCGTCGGCCGGATGGCCGAGCGCGGAAAGCTCTGAATTCTGCCAATAGCTCATCGTGCGTGTGTATTTGCCGCCGAACAGGTTCTTGTTGGCCCATTCGAAGTCGTAGAGCATGCCGAGCGCACGCCGCACGACGGGGTTGGAGAACTTCTGCAGCCGGGTATTGAACAGGAAGCCGGTCACCACAGGCGGAATGCCGGTGTCGAAGGTCTCGGCAATCACGTCGCCCTTGTGGAAGGCCGGGAAATCCAGATCGCGCTCGCGCTTCACCGGGTCGCTGTCGTCGTCGATGGCGCATAGGCCTTTCTTGAACGCTTCCAGCTTGGCGTTGGCGTTGAGGAAATATTCGATGGTGATCTGGTCGTAATTGTCGAAACCGCGCTTGGCCGGAACATCCTTGCCCCAGTAATCCGGATTGCGCTTGAAGACGATGCGTTGGCCGGGCTGTACCTGCGCTATGGTATAGGGGCCACTGCCGATCAGCGGCTTTAGCGTGGTCTTGTCGAAGGTTTCCTTGTCGAAAGCATGTTTGGGAATGATCGGCGTCAGCGCGATGATCAACGGAAATTCGCGATCGGCCTTGTCATTGAAGGTGAAACGAACACTGTGGTCGCCGGTCTTTTCGAGCTTGGCGATCCTGGCCATGCGGTCGCTATAGGGCGGGCGGCCCTTCTCCGTATAGACATCGTAGCTGAACAACACATCCTCGGGCGTTACCGGCTCACCATCCGACCACCTGGCCTTCGGGTTGAGATGGAATTCGATGCTCTTGCGCTCGGGGTCCATGTCGGCGGTGTCCGCCAGCAGCCCGTAGAGGGTAAAAGCCTCGTTGGCACTACGTTGCATCAATGGCTCGAAGACCAGATTGCCGAAGATCGTGTCCATCATGCCGCGCGCCGTTGTGCGCAGGCTCTTGAGGATGAAGGGGTTGAGGTTGTCGAAGCTGCCGACGACGCAATAGGTGACGCTGCCGCCCTTCGGCGCGTCGGGATTGACATAGTCGAAATGCGTATAGTCGGGCGGGAGCTCCGGTTCGCCCTGCATGGCGATCGCGTGCTTCGGCTCCGACACCGCCGGCTGATGCGAAAGGGCGAGAAACGATATCGCGGTGATCAGCCAAACAAGAACGCGGCCCATGACCGTCTCCTTACTGGGTCGGCTTGATGATTCGGTGCGCACCCTAGCATGAGGCAGCGGCATGCCGGCCAATGGCGTGGTCAAGAATTACAAGTGGCGGGCTGGATTCGGCATCACTTGCAGTGTAACACGCCGACCGAAGTCATTCTGTTGCCTCATTTCGGCAACAGGTAGCTGGACCACACGGCGCGAAGAAGCCGGTCCCGGGATCATTTGAGAGGAAGTGCACGACATGACGAGCCTGAACAGCAACGCGTACCGCCTGTCGGTCATGGCCGCTGGCGTGATCGGCTTTCTAGGCGCAGGGCTTCCCGCTGCTTCCGCACAGCAGCAACAGCAGATTCCGCAAGGCTGGTTCAAGGCTTGCACCAAGCAGGAAGATGTCGACATCTGCAACGTCCAGAACATCACCACCGCCGGCAACGGCCAATTGATCACCGGCGTCAGCCTGATCGAATTGAAGGGCAAGGTGAACCGCAAGGTGTTCCAGGTGACGGTGCCGACCGGTCGTCTGGTGCCTCCCGGCATCGGCCTGCAGATCGATACCGGCAAGGCGCAGAAGCTCGACTATGTGATCTGCTTCCCGGATCGTTGCGTGGCGGAGGTGCCGTTGACCGACCAGCTCGTCGCCTCGTTCAAGAAGGGCCAGGCGATCACGCTGACTTCGGTCAATTTCCAGAACCAGCCCAATCCGATCAAGATCGCCCTGCAGGGCTTCAGCGGCGCCTATGACGGCCCGCCGCTGCAGCAGTCGGACATCGAGGACCGGCAGAAGAAGCTGCAGGACTTCGTCGCCAAGAACAATCAGGACTTCGCCAAGAAGCTCAAGGAAGAGCAGGACAAGGCGAAGACCGCCAACTGATCACCCGTCATCGGGTCATTCTCAAGCCAAGGAAAAAGCGGGGTCATGCCCCGCTTTTTTCGTTCCTGACCATACCGGCAACGCCGGTAATCAGTGTCTGGACTGCCGTTTGGGCTCGTAGCGCCCGTCGGGCCTCTTGTCGAACATCTCCTTTATCTGCGGATGCCTAACCGGTTCACCCGACCGATCCTCCAGCAGATTCTGCTCGGATACATAGGCGATGTATTCGGTTTCCGAGTTCTCGGCGAGCAGGTGGTAGAATGGTTGATCCTTGCGCGGCCGCACGTCGGCCGGGATGGCTTCGTACCATTCGTCGGTGTTGGCAAACTGCGGATCGACGTCGAAAATGATGCCCCTGAACGGAAACAGCCGGTGGCGAACCACTTGCCCGATTGCGAATTTGGCTGTTTTCATCGTACTCACCACTGAATTCCTTAGCTTTATTTGGCGCAGACCGCGTGTCAATTCAATCCTGCTGTGCTTGACGCGCCGTCAAGCACAGCAGGACGCGGGGCACGGGTCCGCCGCATGCGGGCGATTTCGACGATCGTCGACGATGCAGATCAGCAAGAATGTCCGGAAGGCCGTTACCGGCGCACCGGCCTTCGCAGGCCGCCCGCGAGCGCCGCGAAGCCGCTGCCGGGACGGAGTCCCTCGCGCATGAAGAAGGCGCGAAGCGGTGCGAAGCCGCCGAGCACGCCGAGCCCGGCAACGCGGGCAATCTGGGCCGGCAGCATGTCGGAGAGGAGCGACATGTTGAGCAGGTTGACCGCGCTGCTGCGTGCCAGAATATCGGGGCGGCGCTTGAAGTCGTAGGCCGCAAGCGCCGTTGGGGAACCGGGATCGCGACGATTTTCACAAGCAATCCCAATAAGATCTTCGATATCCCTGATGCCGAGATTGAGGCCCTGTGCGCCGATGGGTGGAAACACGTGGGCGGCTTCGCCGACCAGCGCTATCCGGTCTCGCGCGAAGCGCAGCGGGGTCACCGCCGAAAGCGGATAGATCTGGCGCCCCGGCTCGACCGTCACCCGGCCCAGCATCGACTGCATCTGTTGTTCGACCCGCATTGAAAGCGTTGCATCGTCCAAAGCGGCAAGTTCTGTCGCGGTCTCCGGTTTCACCACCCAGACGAGGCTCGAGCGATTGCCGGGCAGGGGAACCTGTGTAAACGGCCCGGTCTCGGTGTGGAATTCGGTCGAGGTATAGGCATGGTCGCCAGTGTGACGGAAATTGAGGACAAGCGCTGCCTGTGGGTAGGAGCGAGCCGAGGTCGTGATGCCAGCCGCCTGGCGAGCCGGCGACAGCCGTCCGTCGGCGGCGACCGCCAGCGATGCGTCCACCGTGCTGCCGTCGCTCAGAATGGCACCGGCGTGCTCGGCATCGAGATGCCATCTCGCCACCATCGACCTTCGCCACTCGATGCCGGCATGCGCGGCTGCCGCGCCGGCCAGCGTCGGATTGAGGGCGCTGTTGGGCAGGTTCAACCCGAACTGTTCCTCGTCGATCTCGCTGGCGCGGAAGGTGACGACCGGACTGCGGATCAGCCGGCTGGTCGCGTCGATGATGCGCATCACTTTCAAGGGCGCAGCCTTGGGCTTGATGTCTTCGAGGACGCCCAGCCGCTCGAGCACTTTCAAGGCAGGATTCATCAGGGCCGTCGTGCGGCCATCGGGAGCAGAAGCCTCGGGCCCGACGAGCGTCACCGGGAAACCGGCATCGGCGAAACCGAGCGCCGCGATCAGTCCTGCCGGCCCCGTGCCAGCAACCAGTATCCGCGCAGTTCCCTGATGCTCCAAGATCGGCTTTCCGGCTGCAATGCGAGGCGGTCCACCTGACCTGCCAGTCGATGAGCATATAGGTCAGATCATGCCGCTTGATCAACGCGGCGATTCGGCTCATTCGAATGACATGACCGGCCAGCAAGACGACTTCAGCCATCTCGACCGCGCGGGCCGCGCCATGGCGAGCATCGCGCGCAGCCCGCGTGTCACGGTCAATGTGGTCATTGGCGCCGGTATCCTGCTTGCCTGGCTGTTCCTTGCCGCCACGGCAATCCGTGGCGCTGAAGGGCGGGTTGCAGGCGGCGGCGCTCCTGGTGACGCGATCCTGCAAAACCTGCCGCGCCTGCCACTGCCAGCTTTCCTGGAACGGTTCTTCGCGCTTTGCCTCTCGCCGGCGACGCTGGACGGAAGTGTCGGCCTGCAGGCCGGCGCGCTCGTTGCGATGTGGTTCCTGATGGCGATCGCGACGATGCTGCCGTCCGCCGCACCGATGATCCGCACCTATTGCGAGATCGCCGATACGGCACAGAATCAAGGGCGAGCCGGTCGTCCATCCGCTGGTGCTGGTCGCCGGTTATCTCAGCGCTTGGCTCGCCGCCTCGGCGATGTTCGCGGCGCTGACCTTTGCCAGCCACGCCTTCGCCTCGTCTGATGGGCTGCTTGACCCGGCGATCGGGATTGCCGGTGCACTCGCCCTGCTGGTTGCCGGCCTCTACCAGTTCAGCGGCCTGAAGGAAGCCTGCCTGGAGAAATGCCGAAACCCGTTCTCGATCCTGTTTTCGAACTGGAGCGCGAGGCCCGCCCGCATCTTCCGGCTTGGCCTCGCGCAAGGCATATGGTGCCTCGGCTGCTGCTGGGCATTGATGCTGGTGATGTTCGCCGTCGGCGTGATGAACGTCTTCTGGATGGCCTTGATCGGGTTGTTCACCCTGATCGAAAAACAAACAGCGAGCAGGGTTCCAACCCGGCTGGCCGGTGCGATACTGCTTGTCTGGGCAGCCGCCCTGCTAGTAGTCTCACGATAGTGGGGGAAATTTCGATGGCAGATCAGGGCTGGGCGATGAAGGGAGAGCTCGTACTCTCCTGCAATTGCACGGTTTTCTGTCCTTGCGTGCTGTCTCTCGGCAATCATCCGCCAACCGAAGGCTATTGCCAGACCTGGGCGGGGTTTCGCATCGATGCCGGCCATTTCGGCGACGTCGACCTGTCAGGTCTCAATCTCGGACTGGTCATGGAAATCCCCGGCTACATGAGCCGCGGCAACTGGACCGCCGGCCTGTTCATCGACAAGCGCGCCTCTGTCTACGCGGTCAAGGCGCTGACAAGGATCTTCACCGGCAAGGCGGGCGGCACCACATCGTTGCTTTCCATCCTTGTCGGTAAATTCCTCGGCGTCGAGCAGGTGCCGATCACCTATGAGACGCGCGACAAGACGCGCATCTTCCAGATACCGAAGATCATCGACGGGGCGGTGACGCCGATTCCCGGCAAGGACCGCGAAAAGGATACAGTGATCAGCAATTCGGAATACTGGATCGCGCCGGAGATCATCGTGGCCAAGTCCGACAAGAGCAAGATGCGGGCTTTCGGCCGCAACTGGAATTTCGCTGGCCGTTCGGCCGAAATCTGCAAGCTGGATTGGCGGGGCCCGTGAGCAAAAACACTACGGCCAGGAAAGCCGCCAAGAAGATCACGGACCGGATTCCGCGGCCGAAGAAGAAAGTCACCTGGCCGCAGGCGAGGGCTTTTTCCGTGCACCTGCTGACGGCGTCGGGTTCGTTCCTGGCGTTCCTGTCGCTGGTGGCGGCGAGCGAAGAGCGCTGGACGGCCATGTTCTGGTGGCTCGGGCTGGCGCTGTTCGTCGATGGTATCGATGGGCCGATCGCCAGAAAGCTCGAGGTGAAGGAAATCCTGCCGACATGGTCGGGCGAACTCCTCGACAACATCATCGACTACGTGACCTACGTCCTGATCCCGGCCTTCGCGCTCTATCAGCGCGGCTTCATGGGGGAGGGCCTGTCATTCCTTTCAGCGGCGATCATCGTCGTCTCCAGCGCCATCTACTATGCCGACACCGGCATGAAGACGAAGGAGAACTTCTTCAAGGGATTCCCTGTGGTCTGGAACATGGTGGTGTTCACACTGTTTGTCATTGAGCCGGGACCGTGGGTTTCGTTCGCGGTGGTGGTGGTAGCCGGCATTTTGACTTTCGTGCCGATGAACTTCATCCATCCGGTTCGCGTAGTGCGGCTGCGGCGCATCAATCTTTCGATGACCCTTTTGTGGTGCGCCTTCGGCGCGCTTGCCCTGGCGCAAGCGGCGCTCGCAGCCTTCTACGATCAGATCGGCGTGCTGGGCGAGCAGGTCAGCACCTTCACCAAGATCGGCATCACCATTACCGGGCTCTACCTTGCCTGTATCGGCGGGATCATGCAGTTCTTTCCAAATCTCGGTGCTAAAAAGGCCTGATCAGCCAGAGGAAGCCTAGCCCATGTCCAAAGCGATCCGTATCCACGCCAATGGTGGTCCGGAAGTTCTCATCTATGAGGATGCCGATCCCGGCCGGCCGGGATCCGAGCAGATCCTGATCAGGCACACGGCGATCGGCCTCAATTTCATCGACGTCTATCATCGTTCGGGCCTCTATCCGCCGCCTGGCGGATTTCCGCTTGTCCCCGGCAGTGAAGCCGCCGGCGTAGTGCTGGAAGTCGGCGAGGGCGTCGACTGGCTGAAGCCGGGCGACCGGATCGTCTATGCGGTGACGACGGGCGCTTATGCGCAAGAGCGGGTTATCGATGCCAGCCGCGTCGTCAAGGTTCCGGATGGCATCAGCGACGAGCAGGCGGCCGCAATGATGTTGAAAGGCATGACCGCCGAGTACCTGCTGCGCCGCACCTTCAAGGTGAAGGCGGGCGACACCATCCTGTTTCACGCCGCGGCCGGCGGCGTCGGATTGATCCTCGGCCAATGGGCGAAACATCTCGGTGCGACTGTCATCGGCACGGCCAGCTCGACCGACAAGATCGAACTCGCCAAGGCACATGGCTTCGACCATGTCATCAACTACAAGGAGCAGGATTTCGTCGCCGGCGTCGCCGCCATCACGGGCGGCGGAAAATGCGACGTCGTCTACGATTCGGTCGGCAACGACACGTTTCCGGCGTCGCTGGACTGCCTGAAGCCGCTCGGCATGTTCGTCAGCTTCGGCCAGTCCTCGGGTCCGATCCCGCCGTTCAGCATGTCATTGCTGGCACAGAAGGGCTCCTTGTTCGCCACGAGGCCAACATTGTTCGTCTACAACGCAAAACGTGAGGCCCTGGAGGCCTCGGCCGCAGCCTTGTTCGAGGTCGTGCTCAGCGGCGCGGTGAAGATCAAGATCAACCAACGCTACGCGCTGAAGGACGCCGGCAAGGCGCATTCCGACCTCGAAGGCCGCAGGACAACCGGAACCACCATTCTCATCCCTTAGTCCCTTCCGGCTTGCTATCCCTTGAATTTCCGCTGAAATTCTTGAAGCTCTTTCAAGACGCGTGCCGCTTTCCGATGGGAGCCGGCCGCGCCTACCATGCTTGCGGGAACACAGAACATATCTGGCTAACCAGATGGGAGGCACTGTGAGTGCAAATCAGGATGGCACGAACTTGCTCGAGGTTCGTGGCCTTACCAAGATATTCGGTACGCTGACGGCGTGCGATCATATCGATCTCGACATCGCCAGGGGTGAAATCCACGCTTTGCTCGGCGAGAACGGCGCCGGCAAGTCGACGCTGGTCAAGATGCTGTTCGGATCACTGGAGCCCAATTCCGGGGAGATTTTCTGGAACGGCCAGACGGTCAGGATCACCAGCCCCGGCGTTGCGAAAAAGCTCGGCATCGGCATGGTGTTCCAGCATTTCTCGCTGTTCGAGGCGCTGACCGCGGCGGAGAACATCGCCCTGTCGCTGGACGATGGTTCGCCGATCAGCAGCATCGCTGCCAAGGCGAGGGCGCTTTCCTACAGCTATGGCCTGCCGCTCGATCCTGAATCGATGGTCGGCGACCTGTCGGTCGGCGAGCGCCAGCGTATCGAGATTATCCGCTGCCTGCTGCAGACGCCGCAGTTGATCATCCTCGACGAGCCGACCTCGGTGCTGACGCCACAGGAGGCCGACAAGCTGTTCGAGACGCTGGAGCGGCTGCGCTCGGAAGGCAAATCGATCCTCTACATTTCGCACCGGCTCGAAGAGGTCAAACGCATCTGCGACCGCGCCACCGTGCTGCGGCATGGCAAGGTGGTCGGCCACTGCAATCCACGCGAGGAGACCGCGGCCTCGCTGGCCCGCATGATGGTCGGCAACGAGGTGCAGGCCGTGGTGCGTGCGCCGGTCGAGGGGATCGAGACGGCGCAGCCGCTGCTCGAAATTCGCGGCCTCACCCGCAAGCCGGCAACGCCGTTCTCCATTCCGCTCAGGAACATCAGCCTGAATGTCCGCGCCGGCGAGGTGATCGGTATCGCCGGCGTCGCCGGCAACGGCCAGGGCGAGTTCTTCGAATCCGTCTCAGGCGAAGCGTTGCAGCAGGATGCCGCGTCCGTGCGCATCCGCGGCAAGGACGCCGGTGGCCTCACCATCACCGGTCGGCGTTTGCTGGGCGCCGCTTTCGTGCCCGAAGAACGCCTCGGCCATGGTGCGGCGCCACGCATGAAGCTCTCGGAAAACCTGCTGTTGTCGCGCCATGCCACCGACGGCAAGGCCTTTGTCGGCACCGGCGGGATGGTGAAGAGCGGCGCTATCTACGCCGCGTCCCAACGCATCATCGCGGCGATGGACGTGCGCAAGAGCGCACCGGATCCGGAGGCTGCGGCACTTTCGGGCGGCAATTTGCAGAAATTCATCGTCGGTCGCGAACTCGACCGCCGGCCCAGCGTCATGGTGGTGAACCAGCCGACCTGGGGCGTCGACGCCGGTGCCGCCGCCCACATCCGACAGGCCTTGATCGAGCTGTCGCGCAGCGGATCGGCGGTGCTGGTGATCAGCCAGGATCTCGACGAACTGTTCGAGATATCGGATGCCATCGCGGTCATGCACAATGGCGAACTGTCCAAACCCATGCCGATCGCCGACGCGACCTTCGAGAAAGTCGGCTTGCTGATGGGTGGCGCCGAGCCCGGCCACGCCGAACACACGCTGGAGACGGCATGATGCGCCTTGAACTCGTCAAACGTCCGCAGCGCTCGGCGCTGTTTTCGGCACTGTCGCCGTTCATGGCCTTCGTGCTGACCATCATCGCCGGCGCCATCATGTTCGCGCTGCTCGGCGTCAATCCGTTGACCGCGTTCCGGATCTATTTCATCGAACCGGTCAGCCAGGTCTGGCAGCTGCATGAGCTGGCGATCAAGGCTGCGCCCCTCATCCTGATCGCTGTCGGCCTGTCGGTCTGCTACAAGGCCAATATCTGGAATATCGGCGCCGAGGGCCAGTTCATCTTCGGCGCCATCTTCGGCTCGGCCATTCCTGTGCTGTTTCCGCAGTTCGAAGGCCCACTGGTGCTGCCGCTGATGCTGTTGCTCGGCATGGTCGGCGGCGCGGCCTATGCGGCGATCCCGGCTCTGCTCAAGACGCGCTTCGGGACCAACGAGATCCTGACCAGCCTGATGCTGGTCTATGTCGCCCAGCTGTTCCTCGACTGGCTGGTGCGCGGCCCCTGGCGTGATCCGCAAGGCCATGGTTTCCCGCAGACGATCCAGTTCGGCGACTCGGCCGTGTTGCCGGAGTTGATGCCGGATGCGGGGCGAGCGAACTGGGGGTTCGTCTTCGCCTTGATCGCTGCGGTGCTGATCTGGATCCTGATGAGCCGCATGCTGAAGGGCTTCGAGGTGCGCGTACTCGGCTCCAGCCCGCGGGCAGGGCGCTTTGCCGGCTTCGGTCTCAACCGCATGGTGTTCTTTGCCTTCCTGCTGTCGGGTGCGCTGGCCGGTCTTGCCGGCATCTCTGAAGTCTCCGGCGCCATCGGCCAGTTGCAGCCGGTGATCTCGCCCGGATACGGCTTCACCGCCATCATCGTGGCGTTCCTCGGCCGGCTCAACCCGCTCGGCATCGTCGCCGCAGGCCTGGTGCTTGCGCTGACCTATCTCGGTGGCGAAGCGGTGCAAAGCGCGCTCGGCATTTCCGACAAGGTGGCGCGGGTATTCCAGGGCATGCTTTTGTTCTTCGTGCTCGGCTGCGACACACTCATTCATTACCGCATCCGTCTGATCGGCCTGGCGCTGACGAAACCGGAAAGCGCGGCCAAACTTGAACCCACGCCAAAGTTGAAGGAAGCCCGCTGATGGACATCACCATCAACATCCTTTTGACCATCGCCACGGCGGCGACGCCGCTTTTGATCGCCGCGATCGGCGAACTGGTGGTCGAGCGCTCCGGCGTGCTCAATCTCGGCGTCGAGGGCATGATGATCATGGGCGCGGTCGGCGGCTTCGGCGCCGGCTATTTGACCGGATCGCCCTGGATCGGCCTTTTGGCGGCGATCGCCATGGGGGCGATATTCTCGCTGCTGTTCGCCGTCATGACGCTGTCGCTGGCAACCAACCAGGTGGCGACTGGCCTGTCGCTGACACTGCTTGGCCTCGGCCTTTCCGGCATGATCGGAACGAGCTTTGTCGGCCAGCCCGGCGTCAGGCTGCCCAATCTCGATATCCCCGGCTTGACCTCGATCCCCGTCATTGGCAGGCTGTTGTTCGGCCAGGACCCGATCTTCTACATTTCGATCGCGCTGACGGCGGCCGTCATGTGGTTCCTGTTCAAGACCCGTACCGGACTGACGTTGCGCTCGATCGGCGACAGCCATGTGTCGGCGCACGCACTCGGCATCAAGGTCATCCGCTACCGCTATCTCTCGGTGATCTTCGGCGGCGCTTGTGCGGGCCTTGCGGGCGGCCATCTGTCGCTGGTCTACACGCCGCAATGGGTCGAGAACATGACCGCCGGCCGCGGCTGGATCGCGCTGGCGCTGGTGGTGTTCGCTTCGTGGCGACCGTGGCGCGTGCTCGCCGGCGCCTACATATTCGGCGCGGTGTGGATCGGCCAGCTTCATGCACAAGCTTTTGGCATTCCAGTGCCCTCGCAGATGCTTTCTTCTCTGCCCTATCTGGCAACCATCGTGGTTCTCGTTCTAATCTCGCGCAACAAGCGTCTGACGATGATGAACACGCCGGCTTCCTTGGGGCAGCCATTCGTTCCGGATCGTTGACAACAAAAACAAACGGGAAGCCCCAAGGCTTAACACAGAGAGGTAACACAATGAAAAAACTGCTTATTGCCCTGATGACCACGACAGCGGCGTTTTCGCTGGCGGCGTCCGCGGAGGCCGCCGACAAGCTGAAAGCCTGCTGGGTCTACACCGGCCCGATCGGCGACTTCGGCTATTCCTACCAGCACGACCAGGGCCGGCTCGAGGTCGAGAAGGCGCTCGGCGACAAGGTCGAGACCGCCTATCTGGAGAACGTGTCCGAGGGCCCCGATGCCGACCGCGCTTTCGAGCGTCTGGCGCGCGAGGGATGCAAGCTGATCTTCGGCACCTCGTTCGGCTTCATGGACGCGGAAGTGAAGGTCGCCAAGAAATTCCCCAAGGTGATGTTCGAGCACGCGACCGGCTACAAGTCCGGCGACAATCTCGGCCTCTACAATGCGCGCTTCTATGAAGGCCGCTATGTGCTCGGCCAGATCGCCGCCAAGGAATCGAAGTCCGGCGTCGCGGGCTACATCGTTTCCTTCCCGATCCCGGAAGTGGTAATGGGCATCAACTCCTTCATGCTCGGCGCACAGTCGATCAACCCGAACTTCAAGGCCAAGATCGTCTGGGTGAACTCGTGGTTCGATCCCGGCAAGGAAGCCGACGCCGCCAAGGCGCTGTTCGACCAGGGTGCCGACATCATCGTCCAGCACACCGATTCGACCGCTGCCCTGCAGGTGGCCGAGGAGCGCAAGCTGCATGGCTTTGGCCAATCCTCCGACATGATCAAGTTCGCGCCGAACGCGCAGCTGACCTCGCTGACCGACGAATGGGGGCCCTACTATATCAGCCGGGTCCAAGCGGCGCTGGACGGCACCTGGAAGCCTGACAATGTCTGGCTTGGCATCAAGGACGGCGCGGTCAAGCTCGCGCCCTTCACCAACATGCCCGACGACGTGAAGGCGATGGCTGAGGCAACCTCGAAGAAGATCGCCGGCGGCTGGAACCCCTTCACCGGGCCGATCGCCAAGCAGGACGGCACGCCATGGCTGAAGGACGGCGAAGTCGCCGACGACGGCACGCTGCTCGGCATGAACTTCTATGTGAAGGGTGTCGACGACAAGCTGCCGCAGTAAGCTGCGCGAAGATTGAAATGAAAAGGGCGCCGCGAGGCGCCCTTTTCTTTGCTTGCGTGAACGGAATGAAATCAGACCGCCGATCCGTAGAGATCGTAGGCATCGGCGCGGTCGATCTTGACGGTGACGATATCGCCAGCGCGCAGCGGACGGCGCGACTGGATGTGCACCGAGCCGTCGATCTCAGGCGCGTCATATTTGGTGCGGCCTTTTGCCGACGTGCCGTGCGCCTCGTCGATCAGCACCGGCAAGCGCTTGCCGACCTTCTTGGCCAGCTGCGTTGCCGAAATCTTCTGCTGGCGCTGCATGAAGCGGTGCCAGCGTGCTTCCTTGATCTCCTGCGGGACCTGTTCGAGACCCAGGTCGTTGGAGCGGGCGCCCCGGACCGGCTCGTATTTGAAGCAGCCGGCACGGTCGATCCTGGCTTCATCCAGCCAGTCGAGCAGCATCTCGAAATCGTCGTCCGTTTCGCCGGGGAAGCCGACGATGAAGGTCGAGCGTATGGCAAGATCCTGACACACCTCGCGCCAGCCGCGAATGCGCTCGAGCGTCTTTTCGCCATGCGCGGGCCGGCGCATGTTCTTCAGCACCTGCGGCGAGGCGTGCTGGAACGGGATGTCGAGATAGGGAAGGATCTTGCCTTCCGCCATCAGCGGGATGACGTCGGCGACATGCGGGTAGGGGTAGACATAGTGCATGCGCACCCAGATGCCGAGCTTGCCCAATTCCTCGGACAGATCGAGGAATTTCGCCCGAACCTCGCGGTCGCCGAACATGCTGGTCTGATACTTGATGTCGATGCCGTAGGCGCTGGTGTCCTGCGAGATGACCAGAAGCTCCTTGACACCGGCCTTGGCCAGTTTTTCGGCTTCGCGCAGCACATCGGCCGCCGGCCTCGAGACAAGATCGCCACGCAACGCCGGAATGATGCAGAAGGTGCAGCGGTTGTTGCAGCCTTCCGAAATCTTGAGATAGGCATAGTGGCGCGGGGTCAGCTTGACGCCCTGCGGCGGCAGCAGATCGACATAGGGATCATGCGAAGGTGGCGCCGCTTCATGCACGGCGGCCATCACGCTCTCATAGGCCTGAGGGCCGGTGATGGCGAGAACGTTGGGATGCTTCTCGCGGATCACGTCCGGCTCGGCGCCCAGGCAACCGGTGACGATGACCCTGCCGTTTTCCGAAAGCGCGGAGCCGATGGCGTTGAGCGACTCGTCACGGGCGGAATCGAGAAAGCCGCAGGTGTTGACGACGACGAGGTCGGCGCCGTCATGCTTGCGCGCGATCTCGTAGCCCTCGGCGCGCAGGCGCGTGATGATGCGCTCCAGAATCCACCAGGGCCTTCGGGCATCCAAGACTGACAAAACTCACGCGGGGAGCGGACATATAGGGGTTTTCCGGACTTTTCAGGATTGCGGCGCCAGTACCACACTTATTGCGGCATTGGTATGGTGGAAGACATCCATGGCCAGACGCGCGGCGATCGAGCGTGAAGCCTCAAGCCAGATCGAACGATCCGGAGACAGGCTTTTTTCAGCTTACCGCGTTGCTGACATGCGGCCAGACTTCCATCGCCCCGCGATAGACCATGTCGACAGCAACATAGAGAATGATGAGCAGGCCGATATAGGCGATCCAGCGATGGCGGTGCAGCAGCTTGGCCATGAAACTTGCCGCCAAGCCCATCAGCGCGATCGACAGCACGAGGCCAATGACCAGCACCGGGAAATGATCGCGCGCGGCACCGGCGACCGCCAGTACGTTGTCGAGCGACATCGACACGTCTGCGACGACGATCTGCAATGCTGCCTGGCCGAGCGTCTTGCGCTTTGACTTGCCGGCCACCGCGTTGTCGTTGTCGAGATCGGAATTCGACAGCGCCTCGGTCGCTTCCAGCTCATCGGCATGCGACGTGCGCAACTCGCGGTACATCTTCCAGCAGACCCACAGCAGCAAGATACCGCCGGCCAGGAGCAGGCCAACGATCGCCAGCAGCCTGACGGTCACCGAGGCAAAACCGATGCGCAGCACCGTTGCCGCCAGCACGCCGATGAGGATGGCCTTCTTGCGTTGTTCGGCCGGCAACCCGGCGGCGGCAAGGCCGATGACGATCGCATTGTCGCCAGCAAGGACGAGGTCGATGGCGATGACCTGGAGCAGGGCCGTCAGGCTGGCAGCGCTGAAAATGTCCATCGACCGGAAGCCCTTGCCTGTTTGCCGAGTGTTCGTCGATTATCCAGACGGGCCCTAACTTGGTGATCCCTTGACGTCAAGGGTTCGCCCATGGCGGCCATCGTTCCACCGAGGCTGGATTCAATGATCTGCGGCACTTTCCGGCAGCCGGGCAAAGCCGCGACGACCGAGAACAAATCAATCGTAGAGATTGTACTTTGCCCAATCGGCTTCCGGAATTTCATCACCGATCCGGTAGCGGAGTTGCAAAACTTCCATATGATCCGGCGCCGTCTGGCACTTGAACTTCAACCGGTACCATTGCCCCTTGCTGCGAAACGCGGCACCTGGGCTCCTGATTGCATCCGTGCCCATCTCGGGCGTCGCGAAGGCGTAGGCGACGACGCGATCCGCCTTGAACTTGCGATCGTCGTGAGTGATCCGGTCGAGCACTTCGGCATCACAACGCTGTTCAAGGCGGGTTTGCGGATCGAGTTTCATCAGGCCGGCGCGCAATGCACTGTCCATTGCGTTGGCCGGAAAACTCAGCGTCACAGACGCCAAGGCGGTCATGCAGAGCTTCTTCATGGGCGGGACAAGCAGCATGTTTTGCCGGAAAAATCAACATGACGGGGCGTTCCGCACCGATCAGAAATCAATGATCGGAATGTGATTGGCGACAGTCCGACCGGGCATGCGCCCTTTTTCACCCATTCAAGACGTTCAAATCTTTCGTCTGCTCTGCCGCGTCAGGCAATTGCGGCCAACGAACCAGCGAAGCCCGGCCGGCGTCGGTAAGGTCATAGAGACCACGGTCGACGCGCGCGAACCAGCCATAGACATTGTGCAGCAGGATCTTGGGCGCGATCGGCGTCAGCACCTTCAGATCACGGGGGCGTTTGGGTCCGTCGGCCATCGCTGCGGCACAGGCGAGGGCGCTTTGCCGATACGCCGTCATGATCGGATTGCGCGACCCGCCGCCCGCAACCGGATCGCCGCGACGGCGCTGGTGTTCGTCGACCAGCCGAGAGCGCCGTCGCGCATTCTTGCGCGGCGACAGCGCGACCGGGCTGAGAAGCACCTCGACCCGATCATTCGTGGTCACGCCAAGCAGGCCGAAGCCAAGCCTGCGGCAGAGATTGCGAAACCTGGCATCGCCTTCGCGTCCCTTGCCCCGCACCGACATGCGCGCGGCCAGCCACACCTCGTCGCAGGCCGTCGCGCGATCGACACCTTGCAGCACCAGTTCGAGATTGAACTGCAGCTTCAGTTCGCAGATGACGACGACCGGCGGCTCGCCCTCGCGCAACGCAACAATGTCGCAGCCGCCGATCTCGCCTTTCACGACGAAGTCGAGGCTTTCGAGAAACCGTTTCACCGGCGCATAAAGTGAGGTCTCGTTCATCCTCAAGGCTTAGCCGATTCGGGCGATAAAGCCTTGCGGCGGTGCGGGGCTTACCGCGCGCCCGCTGGATCAGCGCCTGGAAACATCTGGCCTTCCCGAAAGATGGGTCACAGTTCATTCCGGGGAGATGGGTTATACTTTCGGGCCTTTGCAAGGAGCAGAAACGCGCTCTGGTGAGGCTCGGAGAGGGCCTGACGCATCACCTGAGGATGAAGTAGAGCGGGACGAGAATCGAGAACGCCGCGACAGCGGCGAGAAATAGGTCTGTGGTCATGAGCCCCCGCTCGGAATTCCATGACCCTTCTCACATTCAAGTCAGCTAAAATGCAAGGAGTCGGGCCTGTGCATTCGACGGTATCCCCTGATTGTTCCACCTACCGGCCAGCTCGATTTCAGGAATAGGCTCCTCGTTACGGCGATTTTTGACTGCTTGAGCTGTAAACCGCGGCTGCCACCAACGGCCGGTGTTCTTCACGATCATCCCGATTACGAAGGCCAGCAGCGAGACCGGAACAGGTGCAGGAAGCTGGCTTTCGAGCGACGCTATGCGAGAACTTTTCGCGCCTCGACCTCACGAACTGTGCCGTGAGGTGCCTGGATCGGCTGTGGCGTGAAATGCCGAGCCACGAAAGCATCGATCGGACCTGTCAAGAAATCGGCTTCCTGCTTGATCTTTTCGTCGTCCCAGTCCCACCAGCGAATAGCCAGCATTTTACCGATGATTTCTTCGGAGAAGCGCAGCCGGATAATCTTGCCGGGATTGCCGCCGACAATGGCATAGGGCGGCACGTCCTTCGTAACCGTGGCTTGCGCTCCCACAACGCCACCGTGGCCGACGTTCACCCCGGGCAGGATCAGGGCTCTTCTGCCGATCCACACATCATTACCGACCTTGATGCCGCCCTTTCCGGGGCGATCCCAAGGCGAGGCCTTTCCCATCATATTCGAGTGGACATAGGACGTCGTCGCGCAGTCGGTTGGGTGGTTGCCGCTGCACAAGAGCACGACCTCGGCAGCGATCGAGCAAAAGGAACCGATCTCAAGCGGTGACTCTGGACCGCATCCGGCAATTTTTCGACCGTCGTCAATACCGTAAGTCCAGCGACCCATTGTGGCGCTCTTCGGAATTGGGTGGCGTCTGTTGCGCCACCACATAGACAATTTCGACATTTCACCCCCAACTACACTTCTGCAGCGGCCCGTCTGCTCGCTCCCGGCGTGACGTTAGACATTCATTGGCGGAAAGGGCAATGCCATGGCTCGCAACTTCCTGCCCGCCATGAAGAAACGGCCTGACAGAATATTAGCCCCCAAAATATTGGTGTCTCGCGGCGGGGCGATGACCCTCTCGCGATTGTATACATTCATGCTAATATTCGAAGCATGCAAATTAAGGAGCTGGCCAGGGAGCAGGGATTGTGTCAATCCGCGATGAATTGCAGGGAATTTGGAACATCTACATTGCGGCCTATCGGACCGGGGACGCTGTCGGTTGTGCGGCCGTATTTACATCTGACGCAGAATTGCATTCTCCCTATGCGCCGCCGGCTCGCGGCCGCGCGGCGATAGAGGCACTGCACGGCATCTGGACCCACCACGCCACTCCCGACAAGACTCTTGTCATAACGCAGGCAGGAGGGTCCGGTGAACTAGCCTGGTCTCTCGCGGCCTATTCGGAAGGCGCGGCGACCGGAAACGGAACTTCGCTCAGCGTCTTTCAGCGCCAGGTCGGCGGAGGCTGGTTGATCCGTATGTGTAGCCTGAACAGCAGCGACCCAGCAGAATGACCGGAGAAGACGGCAACGACCTATATCGTCAGCGTTTCAACAAAGCCGCATTGGCGGACGATCCTGACCACAGCGACACAACGGAGAGGGCGAAGCGCTTGAACAGGCGATGGTTCCTGACGAGCTAAGACGCGGATCAGGAGATCACGCCGGACCGTCCCCACGTTTTAGCGGGAAATAGATCGGCTTCCCATCGGAACTGATCCACAACAAAGAATGGCCGACGACGCTGCGATGTAAAACAGAAGATTATTCAGTTAAATCAATGACCATGGCGGAGGAAGTGGGATTCGAACCCACGGTGAGCTTGCACCCACGCCGGTTTTCAAGACCGGTGCCTTAAACCGCTCGGCCATTCCTCCGTGCCTGATTTCGTTAGGTTTTCTGGCTTACGACAGGAGCCCAATTTGGCCGCTGCTACCATTTTGCTACCGAAAGGGCGTTCACGCCTTCGCCTTTACCGCGCTCCGGATCGCCACGTCAACTTGCTCAGCGCCGTCCGCCTGCATTCAAGGTATGACATGGGAATGCCGGATCCGGCGTCGACCTGCTGGCGATCCCACGGATGAGGAAAGGACCGTGGGCGGCAAACTCCATTTCCGGACTCTGAAAACTGGCAAGCTGTGACAGCTAGTCCGGTAGCCCGCTGCCTAGCTGTCGTTGAACCAGGACCAGGGTCGGATCATCGGGGTAAGCCGTGACGGTGAACCCCATGTCACGTTCGAGTTCGATAGCCGCACGGTTTTCGCGATTCTCGATCGACTCGATTGTATGGAGGCCCAAGCCTTCAGCATATCTCGCTATGTAAGCGAGCAGTTCCCAGCTGACGCCCATATGCTTGCGATCCGCTCTGATGCAAATCGCGACCTCTCCGTGCCGACGAGCCTCATCGCACGCGAGTGTTCCGACCGCGATCAGCATTCCGTCGGTCGAGAACGCAAGAAAATTGTGTATCCGTGCATCATCGGACCGCGTCATTGCCACAAGCCGCTCGTGCGAAACTTCCTTCACTCCGCCGAGAAAGCGAAATCGCAGGTCGTCTGGCGTCACATGGGTGAAGAACTCCGCCAGGGTCGGTTCGTCTTCAGGCCGCGCACGGCGCACCTCGAATTGAAATCCGGTACGTGTGGTAATCGCGCTATTCGTGGTCATATACGGCCTCTAATCCTCGGTTGTTCGGAAGCAATGCGCTACCCGTTGGTCATTCGCTAATATCTTGAAGCGCTTCGTGCTTGACGATTTCGATGCTGCGCAGGCTGGTGAGGCGGATCACGCCCTTGTCCTTCAACCGGGTCAGCACCCGCGACACGGTCTCGATGGTGAGGCCGAGATAATCGCCGATGTCCATGCGCGACATCGGCAGCTCGATCGGCTGCAATCCACCCTGCCGCTCGGCCATGTCGAGGAGGAAGGCGGCGACGCGTTCGATGGCATTCTGGCGGCCGAGGACCAACAGGTGTTCCTGCGCCCTGGTCAACCCTTTGAGCGCCAGGGGCAGCACCTGACGCGAGATGTCCGCACCCGTGGCGAAGCGGAAGACGCGGATGCCGGTGGCGTTGATTGCCTCGGCGAAGAAATGATGCGTGCTGTCGGCCTCGAAGCCGAATGTCTCTCCGGCCAGGTGAAAGGCGCTGATCTGGCGACGGCCATCGGCCAGCAGGCGGTAGATGCGGACGGCGCCGAACTCGACCTGATAGAAGGGCCCGGCCTTCTCGCCCTGGGCATAGATTTCCGCGCCGGCGGGAAAGAAGCTGAGCGGTTGCAGCAGCGCGGGCTCGAAAGCCTCTGGCAGGGTCGGCTGGGGGGACCGTGACGGCAGTGCAATTCTGGAGGTCGTGTAGGTGTGCATGGCTGTTTTCCCGGTTGATCCGCGACACAGCAATCGCGCGAATCCGTGGGTGACGAAATTCGGTTATGTCCCTACGGGAAACTACCTAATCTGGCCGTCCAGCTTGTTGATTCATATCAAGCGGCCAGGCACTCCGATCGCTAGAATGTTCTTTTGCTCTGGGCGATGGCAACGCGCTTCGAACCCTCGCATCGGAACGGCTGGTGAGCAGCGATGTATTTTCCGCAATTTCTGGTGGGAATGTTTTTTACGTCGGGCGTCGTGGCCCTCTGGGCCTACACGGCAACCGGTTCAATCTGGAGCGCACTCGGCTGGGCGATCGTCGACCTGGTCCTGTTGCAGGTCGGATACTTCGCCTTTGTCATACGCCTGGTTTACAAACGCGCGACGGGTGACGCCGCGGCAAACTCGGCGTCTCCCAGCCATGTTCGGCCATTCCATCACGACGGCACGCTTTTCTAGGGCCAGGCCAAACTGCGTGCCTCATCCGCCGTCCGGCGCGCCTCAAAGCGGGGCGCCGGCTTCGAGCCGTGTGCCGCGATTTCCTCTGACGATTTCTACGGCGTCATCGAGCTTGCCGATCGCGGCTGGCCTGCCGGTCGCTTCAACGAATTCGATTGCGGCACTGACCTTCGGTCCCATGGAGCCAGCGGGAAAATTCCGCCCGGACACCTCCTTGGGCGTCACTCGACCGAGCGCATGAGCGGCAGTGGTTCCATAGTCGATATAGACGGCGTCGACATCGGTCAGCATCAGCAGCATGTCGGCTTTCAACTGGCGGGCAAGAAGCGAGCTTGCCAGATCCTTGTCGATAACGGCCTCCACGCCGCAAAGGCTGCCATCGTCCCGCGCTACCACGGGAACGCCGCCGCCGCCGGTGCAGATGACGATGACGTCGCGTTCGACAAGGAACGAGATCACGGATGCTTCCAGGATCGCCAGCGGCTTGGGCGAGGGCACCACGCGGCGCCATTTGTCGCCATCGGGCGCGATTTGCCAGCCGCGTTCGGTGGCAAGCTTGCGTGCCGTCGCTTCGTCGTAGACCGGGCCGATCGGCTTCGTCGGATGAGCGAAAGCCGGATCGTGCGGATCCACCTTCACCTGCGTCAGCAGCGTCGCAAACAGCCTTTGCGTGAGGAGATTGCCGAGCTCCTGCTCGATCACATAGCCAATCATGCCGGCGCTCTCGGCGCCGAGCACGTCCAGTGGAAATGTGCCGCCATCCGAGGTCGCCGCCGCCTGCAGGGCCAGAAGCCCCACCTGCGGTCCGTTGCCGTGTGTGATTACGATCGAGTGCCCTTCGCCGACGAGTTCGGCGAGCACCGAGGCGGCGCGCACAATGTTGGCGCGCTGGTTCCCGGCCGTCATCGGCTCTCCACGACGCAGCAGTGCGTTTCCGCCAAGCGCAACGACGATACGCATCTCAGTTGCCGATCGTGGCGACGAGCAAGGCCTTGATGGTGTGCATGCGGTTTTCCGCCTGGTCGAAGACGATCGAGGCAGCCGATTCGAACACCTCGTCGGTGACCTCCATGCAGTCGATCCCGTATTCCTTCGCGACGAACGCACCTATCTCCGTCTCGGTATCGTGGAACGCCGGCAGGCAATGCATGAACTTCACGTGGGGGTTGCCCGCGGCAGCCATCACCTCGCTGGTGACACGATATGGCTTCAAAAGGCGAATGCGCTCGGCCCAGCCCGATTTATCCTCGCCCATCGACATCCACACGTCGGTGTAGATGAAATCGGCATCCTGGACGCAACTCATCACGTCCTCGTCGAGTCGGAAGCGGCCGCCGCTACGCTCCACCAGCTCCCGGACATGGGCGCAGAATTTTTCATCCGGCCATAGGTCCTTTGGCGAGGCAATGCGCATGTCGATGCCGACCTTGGCGGCACCCAGCGCCAGCGACAGCGCGACGTTGTCGCGCCCTTCGCCAACGAATGTGACGGCCATGTCCGAGAGATGCTTGTGCGTGAATTCGCGCATGGTCATGAAATCGGCGAGGATCTGCGTCGGATGCGCTTCGTCGGTGAGGCCGTTGTAGACGGGCACGCCGGCATGCGCGGCGAGCAGTTCGGCCTGGTGCTGGCCAAAGCCGCGATATTCGATCGCGTCGTACATGCGGCCGAGCACGCGGGCGGTATCCTTCATCGATTCCTTGTGGCCGATATGGCTGCCAGTGGGGCCGAAATAGGTGACGTGGGCGCCCTGGTCATAGGCCGCCACTTCGAACCCCGTCCGTGTGCGCGTCGAATCCTTCTCGAAGATCAGCGCGATGTTCTTCCTGACAAGACGCGGCATCTCGTGCCCGGCGAGCTTGGCGGCCTTGAGATCGGCGGCCAGTTTCAGGAGAAATCGGATCTCGTCGGCCGTGAGATCGTCCAGCGTGAGCACGGAGCGACCGTGAAGATTCATCGACATGGGGATTTCCTTTCGGGTCAGATCGGGTCACGGGCAATCGGACAGGTCATGCAGTGCCCGCCGCCGCGACCGCGACTAAGCTCGGCGCCCTCGACAGTGATCACTTCAATTCCCGCGCGGCGCAGAAGCGTGTTGGTGTAGACATTTCGGTCGTAGCCGATGACCACACCGGGCTCGACCGCAACGACATTGTTGCCATCGTCCCATTGCTCGCGCTCGGCCTCGTAGCGGTCGCCGCCCGTGGCGATAATCCGCAGTGACTTCAGACCAAGTGCTTCCGCCACCACCTCGGTGAACGGTTTTTTCTCATCAGTGACCTCAACCGCCGACTTTCCGTCGCCTGGCCGCAGCGAGAAGGTGCGCAGCCGCTCGACCACTGGCGGATACATGGTCACCAAATCGCGGTCACAGAAAGTGAAGACGGTATCGAGATGCATGAAACTGCGGTCTCGCGGCATCAGCGCGGCAATCACACGCGTGGCTTCGCCGGCTGCGAACAGGCTGCGCGCGAGGTCGCCCACCGCTTGTGGCGTGGTGCGCTCTCCCATGCCGATGAGAACCGTTCCGCCACCAATCGGCATGACATCACCGCCTTCGAGGCTGGTGCCTGTTCCCAAGTCCGGCGAAACAAAGGGGACGCCGCTGTCGCGAAAGCGAGGGTGGAAGCGATAGACGGCTTCGACATTGGCCGCTTCTGGGCGCCTGGCGGGCCAGTACATGGCGTTGACCGAAACCGAAGCGTAAATCCAGCATGAGCTGTCACGGGTGAAAAGCTGATTTGGCAGCGGCGGCAGCACGAAATCCTGGGGGGCGAGCGTCCTTCCGGTCAGCCCTTTGGGCTCGAAAGGAAGCTCCGCCCGGGCAATGCCGCCGACAAGGTAAGACGCCAGTTGCTCCGACGGCATCTCATTGAGCCATCCGCGCATTTCGTCGACCATGTCCAGCCCGACGACGCCGGGATGAACCCGGCGGTCGAGGAGCCAGTCGCGGGCCTTGGCCAGGTTCATTGTCTCTGTCAGCAGTTCCCCGAAGGAATGCACCAGCACACCGCGTTCGCGCAACGCATCGACGAAGACGTCGTGCTCCTGGCGGGCCCGCTTGACCCACAGCACGTCGTCGAACAGCAGCGCCTTGCAGTTCTCCGGCGTCAGCCTGCGCAGGCTGAGATCCGGACGATGGACCATCACCTCGCGCAGACGGCCGACTTCGGAATGGACACCCAGGCTTGTCATCGCGTCAATCCTCTCACAGCGGGCTGACGGCGCCGGTCCACATCTCGTAAACGGCGAGAATGGCGACGGCGACGAGGGCTGCGGCGAGTACCGCTTCGGCAGGATGGAACACGCGCTGATTGGTTTCGCGGCGCGCCCAGATGTAGAAGAGGATGCCGGGCGCATAGAGGATCGCGCACATGAACAGGTATGCAGGACCCGCCGCGTAGACGAGCCACAGCCCGTAGACGGTCGCCAGCAGGCCGGCGAAAAGCGGACCGGCGCGTTGCTCGCCGCTCTCGTAGCTCTCTCCGGTCAGCGCCAGCTTGGCCGCATAGGCTCCTGAAAAGATGTAGGGCACCAGGATCGCGGCCGACGCGATGTAGAACAGCGCCTGGTAGGTGCTTTGCGCGAAAAGTGTGATCACCAGGAATGCCTGGACAAGCAGGTTGGTGATCAAGAGCGAGGTTGACGGCACACCACGGTGGCTTTCGCGGCCAAAGAACTTCGGCATCGTCCCGTCCTTGGCGGCGACATGCGGAATCTCGGCGGCAAGCAGCGTCCAGCTCAGGAAGGCGCCAACCACCGACACTACAAGCGCGATGTTGATGAGAATAGCGCCCCAAGGCCCGACAACCGCCTCCAGCACGCCTGCCATGGACGGGTTCTTAAGCGCGGCGAGTTCAGGCTGGCTGAGGATGCCCAGCGACAGCAGCGACACCAGGGCGTACAGCGCGAGACAAGTGAAGAAGCCGAGGACTGTCGCCGTGGCGATGTCCTTGCGGCGCTCGGCCCGGCTGGAAAATACGCTGGCACCTTCGATGCCGATGAACACCCACAAGGTCACCAGCATCGTGCTCTTCACCTGTGCGGTGATCGAGCCGAGACTGGCGTTGCCCAGACCGGTGAAGTCGAGCGACCAGACCTGCAGTTTGAAGGCGACGGCAACAACGCCGACGAACAGGACGATCGGAGCGATCTTGGCCACAGTGACGATAAGGTTCACGACCGCCGCCTGCCGGATGCCGGCGAGAACCAGGATGTGGATCAGCCACAACAGGATCGATGCGCCGACCACCGCCTGCCAGGTGTTTCCGTCACCGAAGGCCGGAAAGAAATAGGACAGGGCGCTGAATACGATCACCGCGTAGGAGACGTTGCCAACCCAGGCACTGATCCAGTAGCCCCAGGCGCTGTTGAAGCCGATGAAAGGACCGAAGCCGGCCTTGGCGTAGGCGTAGGGCCCGGCGTCGAGTTCAGGCTTGCGGGTGGCAAGCGATTGATAGACGAAGACCAGCGCCAGCATGCCGACGGCGGTGATGGCCCAGCCGATCAGGATGGCAAGAGGCCCGGCGCCGGCAGCCATGTTCTGCGGCAGGCTGAACACCCCGGAGCCGACCATCGAGCCGATCACCAGTGCGGTGAGGGAACCAAGTCTAAGCTTCGTCGATGCCGAGGTAGTGGCTCTAGGGACAGGGATGTTGATTCCAGCCGTGCTCATGATGCGCTCCCAAAATTCGAGACCTTGATGGGAGGTATTGAACAGGAAAAAGGAGCGGGAGCTTTGATGCGGGTCAAATCCGTCCACGGGCGGCAAATGACTGTTTGCGTTGCTGTTCCGATTTCCAGGTCGCGTAGCGTCGCTGGCTCTCGCGATCCTGTCGAACAACGGGAAATCGACATGCGCCCGTTGTTCGTTGGGAGGCGAATCGGGGCTGGCGCGTTGACGGATCGTCAGGCGATGTCCGCCGGCTCGGCTTTGCGTTTTCGCCCCGTGATCATGGCCCGGACAAGGTTTTCACGATGTCGAAAGCTTGCCAGCGCGACGCCACCTATATGGAAAAGGACCAGCACGAACAGGCCGTGTGCGGCAAGGCTGTGCGCCGCCTCGACCCACGACACGCCGAAATAGACGTCCGTTGTCATCAACCATCCGGTCAGCGCCGTCGTAGCCATCGCCGCAATCAGCACGACCACCATTGCGCCGCCGGCCGGGTTATGGCCGATGTAGCGGGCTTCGCGACCGCTCAGCAACGCCAGGAGGTAGCGTAGCACTGTTCCCGGATCACGCACGAATTGCGAGAAGCGCGCATAGGGCGTGCCAAGAACGCCCCACAAGAGCCGCATCGCGACCAGCCCAGCAGCGGCGTAGCCAGCCCAATGGTGAATGTCCTCCGAGGAATGGGAGGTGAGCCAGGCCGTGACGAAGCTCAGCACCAGCGCCCAGTGGAAGCTCCGCACGACCCGGTCCCAGACGCGCACCATCTCCGGCGATGGCTGCGCGTCCGTGGCTACCGAAACGTTCCGATCAATTTTCGCCGGCTTCGGCATTGTCGAGCTTTTCAAGGGTCTCGGCATTGTAGGCCAGATTCACCTTCTTGCCGGCCTTGTCGACCGCGTAGACTTCGTAACAGCCCTTCTCGACCTTGATCTGGCGAACGGTAAGGCCTTCGCCGGTCAATTGCGCCTCGAGCGTTGCCTTGGGCTTGAACTGTGATTTCGGGGCGGTGCTGCAGCTGCCGCCGGCGGCGAGCGCCGGCCCTGCAATCATGCCGGCGAGAGCGGCGAGGACGAGTGTGCGATACATGATGGCTCCATTCGGGAGGTTGGGCGCGGTGATGCGCCTTGTGGGGTTGGATTTCGATCGGTTCGGTCAGACGGCGATATGACCGTCATTGGTGCGGCATACCCAATTCAACCTGACAACTGGCTGACAGCTCCATCGCCGCCGCCGGTCGGGCTCGCCGGTTCGTTTGATCTGGCGCAAGGACCGCGGGTGACGCCGCGAGCAGGATGACGGGAGGGATGTGGAGCGCTTCTGCTGCCGTCCTGAAGGAGGACTGTCATGAAATCCATATCGAGGAGAGCAGCGCTCGGGCTTGCCGCCGCAATGCTCATGGCCGGCAGTGCCGGCGCTGCCCAGGCTGCCGCTATTGTCCAGGTCTCGCTGTGGGACAAGGGCGCGAGTACGGAGATGCCGATGGGTCTTGCCTATGCAGCGCCAGGACTCGATCTCGCCAAGGCGACCATGGGCATCAAGGTCTTGCCTGGTGCGGTGAAGGCCGGGGAGGTCACATTCAATGTGAAGAACGACTCCAAGGACACCGTTCACGAAATGATCGTGATGTACCTTGCCGATCCCGGCAAGCCGCTTCCTTACGTTGAGGCCGAGAACCGGGTCGACGAAGACAAGGCTGGCGACAAGGGCGAAGTTTCGGAGCTCGATCCCGGCAAATCAGGCACATTGACCGTCGAACTGAAGGCTGGAAAATACCTGCTTATCTGCAACGTGCCAGGTCACTTTGGCGCCGGCATGTGGGCTGAGTTCACCGTCGATCCATAGGTCCTGAACCAGGCAGCCCTTTGGCCCGAGCCTGCGACTGTCGCAGTTTTCGAAGGACTGCCGGGATCACCATTCTTGTCGGTGAGCCGACTCACGACGGCAAGGTCAACAGCCAGGCCGAACGCCGCTCGACGGAACGGGCTGTCAGGGCAATGCCCGGCGTTCGTGTGGTTGAGGGCCGCATCGCCGTCGCCTGGTTTCGGGTATGGCGGAGGGAGTGGGTCGTAATCCACTTTCGTCTGTTTCCGGGCAACATGGAGCACGTCATGAGGGCAATGGTGCTCGAAAGCGTCGGCACCCCCTTGAAACTTCTCGACAGGCCCGATCCTTTGCCTGGCGCGGGCGAGATCAGGCTGAAGGTCGAGGCATGCGCGGTTTGTCGAACCGATCTGCATGTGGTTGACGGTGATCTGCTTCATCCGAAACTGCCGCTCATCCCGGGGCACGAGATCGTCGGCATCATCGATTTGGTTGGCGAGGGCGTCGCCCGTTCCAGGGTCGGGCGCAGAGTTGGCGTGCCTTGGCTCGGGCATACTTGCGGCCATTGTCCCTACTGCGCCGCGGGGGTGAAAATCTCTGCGACCAGCCAGACTTCACTGGCTATACACGCGATGGCGGTTTCGCCAGCCATGTCATTGCCGACGCGCGATTCGCGTTCGACTTGGACCCGGATGCCGACCCCGTATCGCAAGCGCCGTTGCTTTGCGCTGGCCTGATCGGCTGGCGATGCCTGAAGAAAGCCGGTGACGGCAAGCGGCTCGGGATCTACGGCTTCGGCGCCGCCGCGCATATCGTCGCCCAGATCGCGATCTGGCAAGGTCGTGAGATTTTCGCTGTCACCCGGCCGGGCGACAAGGAAGCACAGGAATTTGCGCGCTCGCTCGGCGCGACGTGGGCGGGCGGTTCGGATGAACTTCCGCCCAGGCAGCTCGATGCCGCGATCATCTTCGCTCCTGTCGGCGACCTGGTGCCGATCGCGCTTCGTGCTGTCCGCAAGGGTGGCCGCGTGGTTTGCGGCGGCATTCACATGAGTGACATCCCTGCGATGCCTTACAAATTGCTCTGGGAAGAGCGTGAACTGGTGTCGGTAGCAAACCTGACGCGCCGCGACGCGGAAGAGTTCTTTCCCATTGCGAAGCGCGCGCAGGTTCGCACGCATACCAAGGTCTATCCGCTGGAACGGGCCAATCAGGCGTTGGACGATCTGAGGGAAGGGGGATTGAGCGGCGCCGCCGTCCTGGTGCCGTGATCGACATTCAACGAGCGTTATCTGGCCCGTTCGCCCAGTCCACGCATTTGCCGGATCCACTTCGCGCGGGTTGAGTCGCTGGCGGCGGCGACCATGCCGAACAAAGTCTCGCGCACCGGACTGATGCCGACAAAATGGAGGATGCTTCGCCGCATGCCGGCGAGACCATGTCCGAGGAACCATAGCCGGTAAACAACGGACGGCATGCCCATCGTCACCACGACGCGCGCCGAGCGGCCACGAAGTAATGTCTTGGTGAAGCCGCCGCCCTTGTCCGGATAGGCAAAGGCCGTTCCCGGTCGCATGACCTGTTCCAGAAATGCCTTGAGCATGGCCGGCATCGTCCCGAGCCACAGCGGAAAGACAAAGACGATGTGCTCGGCCCAGACGATGGCCTCGGCCGCGTCCTTCAGCTCGTCTGGAACCGACCCGTGTTCGAACGCCTGCATTGTCCGCAGCATGGGAAAATCAAGCGCCGCCAGATCGACCCGGCGGACAGCGTGCCCTGCCTTTTCCGCGCCCTCGCCATAGGCCTGGGCAAGACCGCGGCAGAGCCGGTCCGGGGACGGGTCGGGATGACCGAGCACAATGAGGATGCGCCGCGGCATGGTTCACGTCCAAGGAGTTTGGCCCCGAGGCATCAAGGCCGTTCGACCCGTGCCACCTGGTAGGTATGCATGGCGCCGTTGCGCTCTATCGACACATACTCACCGGTCACGAACCGTTCTTCGCCGAGATGAAAGCCGATCTCGTCGTCACGATCGCCTTCGGCGTAGTCGAAATACCACTGTCCGCCGGGCTTGCGGCGGAGCCGGCCGATCAGATCGTCTTCGCCGGTGCGAAACCGGCGCACGCGGCAGGAGGCTTTGTGCGACTTCCATTCCTCGGCATCGATCCGGCCTTCGCCGGTTAGCGGAGCAAGCACGTCATAGCCCTCTTCACGGTCGCCTTCCGGATGGCCTTTCTCGCGGGCGAGCAGCAGCCGGACATTGCGGAATTTCGGGGTAAGGTCCTTCAAGTCAGTCATGGAGAACTCCTTTCATGGAATTCCATAGAACGGTGGTGGGCCTTGGCCCTTGATCCGCATCAAAGGAGGCTCGAGAAGCGCGCTTCCATCAAAGGCTGGTCAACAGCATGGCGCAGGTGCCCACGGTCGCGGCAATCAGGGTTGCGCCGGCCAATGGCAACCAGAACCTGACCGGACCGGCGGAGATCGCGAGCAGCAGGCGGCCGACCGCATTTGCTGCCAGCGCCGCCAGCACCGCTTGGCCCACCGTGCCGAGGGGGACCGAGTGCTTGACGAGGCGCAATGCGCCGAGCACCGAGACATCGACATCGAACGTGGCTGCAAATGCCGAACTCGCCAGCAAGCCGCGCCCGCCGAATTCAGCGGCCAGCGCGGCACTTGCGGTCGCCACGACAGCAAAGAGCAAGGCGAAGAGGAGCAAGGGGCCAAGTTCGAATGGATTGCGCGCGATCGTGCCGCCTTCGCGGTTCCCGCTGTCGCGAGCCAAAAGCAATGTTCCGCAGGCAGCGAAGGCGAGCGCCGCGGCGATCGCCGGGACGCCGACGGAAGCGAACACGCTTGGCTCGATGATCAGAACCACGACACAAACGCGCAGCACCGAAACCATTGCCGCCAGCGATGCCGCGCCTGCGAGCGGCAGTGGATTGCTTGCCGATGCGGCGTTGCGGGCGAGCGCCATGGTTACGGCGGTGGAAGAGACCAGTGCACCGGCAAGCGAACTGACGAGCAGGCCGCGCTTGGCGCCAAGCACTCGGACAGCGACATAGCCGGCGAACGATATCGAGGCCATCAGCACCGTGAGAAACCAGACCTCCCAAGGATTGAAACCGCCCCAGGGGTCCAACGTTCGGTTCGGCAGCAAGGGCAGCACGATCGCCGTCATCGCCGCCAGGATCAGCGCCGATCGCAGTTCGACCCATGTCAGTTGCCGCAACAGGCCGTGCAAGATTTCGCGACTGGCAAGAATTGCTGCCAGTGCCGCCCCACCGGCAGCCGCCGCTCTGTAATCCCCGGCGACGGAAAGCGCGCCAAGTGCGAAGACACCAAGGCCGGCAATCACGCTCGTGACGCTGAAATCCTCGTCATGGGCAGCCTCGCGCGCCTTGTACCAAGCGAAGATCACCGCGAAGGCGATGAACCCGCCGACCAGCACCGATACCGCATCGAGCGCTTCGGCGAGTGCGGCCAGAATCCCGCCGAGCAGGCCGGATATGCCAAAGGTGCGAATGCCGGCCGTGCGGCTGCGATCGGGCGCATCCCGCTCACGCCAGCCGCGCTCCAATCCGACGAGCAGGCCAATGGCCAGGGCCAGTCCGAGCCGGGCGATGAGCGGATCCATGGTGCGACAGCTTTCAGGCGGCGACCGTCGGCAGGCGGTCGCGAACCCACCTGACGATCTGGCTCGCCGACATTGCGCCGGATGCGCGCGCGATTTCGCGCCCACCATGAAAGAGGATCATCGTCGGGATGCCGCGAATGCCGAGCCTTGTCGCCACAGCCTGCTCGTTGTCGGAATTGAGCTTGATCAGGCGAACAAGCGGCTCCAGTTCGTTCGCCGCCGCCTCATATGCCGGCGCCATCATCTTGCACGGACCGCACCATGGTGCCCAGACGTCGACGACAACGGGGACACCGCTGCGCGTGATCTGCCGATCGAATATCGCCGCGTCGACGTCCTGGGGGTGCCCAGAAAACAATCTGGTCCCGCACTTTCCGCATTTGGCCTCCCCGGCATCGCGGTCCGGCGGCAGGCGGTTGACCCCGCCGCATTTGCTGCAAACCACCAGATTCTGCTGTGCCATGGCCATTCCCCGATTTGCGGTCGCCTACTATGCGCGCCCGAGACGTCCATCGCCAAGGGTACGCAGCGCGTTGAGGATAACCGCCACGTCTATCCCCTCCTGAAGCAACGCGCCCGCGACCGGCGTGATCTGCCCCATGGCCG
The DNA here is from genome assembly GCF_059683645.1 of Mesorhizobium sp. RCAM 05104. Lineage (NCBI taxonomy): Bacteria > Pseudomonadati > Pseudomonadota > Alphaproteobacteria > Hyphomicrobiales > Phyllobacteriaceae > Mesorhizobium > Mesorhizobium sp. RCAM 05104. The sequence goes on from NZ_CM185033.1 coordinate 113,234, forward strand.
CCGCGACCATCGCTATGGCCGAGAGCGCGAGCCCGACAACGATGCTCTGCAGGGCGATCGCGCGCGTGCGTTGGGCGATCCGCACCGCCTCGGCAACAGGCTGCAGCCGGTCGGCGAGAACAATGACATCCGCCGCCTCGGAGGAGGCCGTCGCCCCGCGCGCGCCCATGGCGATGCCGACCGTCGCGGCGGCGAGGGCGGGCGCATCGTTGATGCCGTCGCCGACCATCATTGTTGGCGCCGTTGCCTTCTCGGCCTCGACCGTCGCGACTTTGTCGGCGGGAACAGCATCGGCGACGATGACATCCAGATCCAGCATGGAAGAAATACGCTTTGCCGCCGCGCCATCATCACCTGTCAGCATGACCATGCGGGTGATGCCGGCCGAGCGCAGATTGGCGAGCGCGTCTTGTGCGTCGGTACGCAGTGCATCGCCGAACGTGAAAACGCCGGCAAGGTGTTTGCCGAGCGTAACGAAAACCCTCAACACCGGTTCGTCCCGATATCGACCTTCACCATTTTTCGCCCAGTTCGGCAGGGGTTTGTCGGCGAGCGCGAAAGCCCGCGATCCCGCGGCGATCGACATGTTCTCGACCCGGCCCTTGATGCCCGCGCCGCGATGTTCGTGGACATCATGTGGATGCGAAAGCACCAGCTGCCGGCCCCGCGCCGCCCGGATGATCGAGTCGGCAAGCACATGGTGCGAGGCCTGCTCCAAGGATGCCAACAGCCGCAGCAGATGGTCGGTGCCGCGGCCAGGCGCCGCTTCGATCTCGATGAGCTCGGCGCCACCGATGGTCAAGGTGCCGGTCTTGTCGAAGATCGCGGTCCGAACCTGCGCAAGGGCCTCCAGCGCGGCTGAGCCTTTCATCAGGATGCCACCGCGCGCGGCGCGCGACACACCGCCAATGAAGGCAACGGGCGCGGCGAGAATGAGCGGGCAGGGCGTTGCGACAACCAGCACGGCAAGCGCCCGGATCGGATCGCCGGAGATGAACCATGCGATGCCGGAAACAAGCAAGGTGGCTGGCAACAGGAACAGGGCGAAGCGGTCGGCCATGCGAATAAAAGGCGCTTTGACGGTCTGCGCCGCCGCGACCATGCGCACGATCGCTGCATACGTGCTCTGCTCCGCCAGGGCGGAAGCCCGCATGCTGAAGGTCTCGCCAGAATTGACGGTGCCGCTGCGTAGCGTCTCGCCAGCGCCGCGCAGCACCGGCAATGGCTCGCCGGAGACCGCTGACTCGTCGAGCGAGGCCGAAGCGTCGAGCAGGATACCGTCGACCGGGAGCAGTTCGCCAGCACGCACCAGGAGAGCGTCACCGACAGCGACCTCTCCGATGGGGATCATTTCGGTTCCATGTGCCGACTTGCGATGCGCGACACGCGGCGACCGGTCGGTGAGTGCCTTGAGGTTCCGCTCGGCGCGGCCGCGGGCAAAATCCTCGAGCACCGTGCCGCCGGCATACATGATCGCGACCACCACAGCGGCCAGCGGCTGGCCAAGCAACAGCGCGGCGGACATCGACACCAGCGCGATTGCATCGACGCCGAAGCGGCCGATCCAGAAATCGCGTAATATCGAGATGGCGAGCGCGGCCACCACTGGCAAGGTCGCGACCGCCCAGATCGTATCTGCCCCAACGGGACCAAGGCCGGTTCGCCAAACTCCGATACCCAAGGCCAGGCCCAATACCGCAATGGCCAGCAACGCGCGTCTGAGGCCGGACTCGTTCATGAGGTCTCTCCCGATTCCGATCGGGCCAATCGGCGCTAGAGTTCGCTGACCATCTCTTCCAGCAGACGTCGCACGTCGTTCGCGATGCCGGCCAGTCCGGGATTGTCGATAGCACCCATCGAGGCCACAGGATCGACTGCCGCGACCTCCACCTTTCCTGGGGAGATCTCCGTGACGATGACATTGCAAGGCAGCATGGTTCCGATCTTGTCCTCGGCCTGAAGCGCACGCCACGCGAAATGCGGATTGCACGCGCCAAGGATCACATAGGGTTTGAAATCGGCGCCGAGCTTGGCCTTCATCACCTGCTGCACATCGATCGACGTCAGGACGCCAAAACCCTTGTTCGCGAGCTTGTTGGTCACATGGTTGATTGCCGTGGCGAACGGCATATCGACGGTCTTGCTGAAATAGTAGCTCATCAGCTCTCCAATCGTGATCGTGGCCGCTCGCACCAACGGCCGCCCCGAACTTATGAGACAGTTAGTCGCGATCCCCTGAGAAAGCTTTGATCCAACGCAATGAACAGGCAAGGTCGATTGGCGACTATCGCCGCGAACTGGAGGCACAGGGGTGACGATCCGAAATCTCGAATTTGCGTTCGCCCCGAAATCGGTTGCCGTCTTTGGCGCATCGGTGCGTGATGGCGCCGTCGGCCGTGTCGTCTTCGACAACATCGTCAACGGAGGCTTCGCGGGCGAGATCTGGCCGGTCAACCAGAAATACTCCGAGGTCGCCGGTCGGCGATGCTATGCCAAGGCGGCCGACCTTCCCGGTGTTCCGGACCTTGGTGTCATCGTCACGCCGCCTGAGACTGTTCCCGCGATCGTGCGCGACCTTGCTGAAAAGGGTACGCGGGCGGCGGTTGTCATCACTGCCGGGCTGACGCGCGAAAACGGCTTGCGCCAGGCGATGCTTGATGCCGCCAAGCCCACTCTTTTCAGGATCATCGGGCCGAACACGGTCGGACTGATGATCCCGCCCGTGAAACTCAACGCCGGATTTGCGCATATGGCCGCCAAGCCCGGCAACATAGCGCTGCTGTCGCAATCCGGCGCCATCGCCACGTCGTTGATCGACTGGGCCGGCAATAACAATGTCGGCTTCTCGCAGATAGTCTCTCTCGGCGACATGGCGGACGTCGACGTGGGAGATTGTCTCGACATGCTGGCGGGCGATATGCACACCCGCGCCATCGTGATGTATCTCGAAACCATTCCCAATCCACGCAAGTTCATGTCGGCGGCGCGCGCGGCCGCGCGCCTCAAGCCGGTGATCGCGATCAAGTCAGGCCGGCACGAGCAATCGGCCAAAGCGGCCGCGACCCACACCGGCGCGCTATCCGGTGCGGATCGTGTCGTCGATGCGGCATTGCTGCGCGCGGGCATCCTGCGCGTCAAAGGTCTGGCCGAATTGTTCGATGCGGTTGAAACGACCGCCCGTTTCGCCCCGCTGGAACGAGCCCGCCTCGGCATTGTCACCAATGGCGGCGGCGCCGGCGTGCTTGCCGTCGATCAACTCATCGACTGCAACGGGGAACTGGCAGAGCTCTCGCCGGAAACGATAGCCCGCCTGGACGCCGTCCTGCCGGCCACCTGGTCCCACGCCAATCCAGTCGACATCATTGGCGACGCTCCGCCCGAGCGCTACCGGGCCGCGGTCGACGCTATCGCGGCCGATGCCGGGACCGATGTTGTCCTGGTCATGAACTGCCCGACAGGGCTCGGCTCGCCGCTCGCCGCGGCAAGCGCCGTGACGACGCTCGCGCGGGACGGCAAGATCGGCGGCAAACCGGTCCTGACCTGCTGGCTTGGCGAACACACAGCGCGAGAAGGGCGACGTGTTCTTCAGGATGCCGGCATTGCCAGCTTCGAGACGCCCGCCGACGCAGCGACCGCCGTCTCCTACCTCAGCGACTGGTCGCGCGCCCAACGGGCCCTGCTGCGCACGCCGTCGAGCCGCGACGAGGACGCCACGAGCGACCGGGAAGCAGTGCTTGCGATATTCAGGCAGGTCGCGAAGGAAGGTCGGCGAATGCTCACCGAGCCTGAAGCCAAGGCGGCGATTTCCGCTTACGGCATTCCAGTACCCGAGACGATCATCGCCAGATCCCCCGCCGAAGCGGAGGCGGCGGCCGGCCGGCTGCTCGGGACGTCCGAGCAAGTCGTCGTCAAGCTGCTGTCAAAGGCGATCTCGCACAAGTCGGACATTGGCGGGGTGGTGCTCGGCATTACCAGTAGCGCTGCAGCCGGGGAAGCCGCGCGCTTAATCGAGGCTCGATTGCGCAAGCACGACCCTCAGGCCGATATCGAGGGCTACGCCGTCCAGCCGATGGTGGTGCGAAAACAGGCGCAGGAACTGATCCTTGGTGTCAGCCGCGACCCGATTTTCGGTCCGGTTCTCCTGTTCGGGGCGGGGGGTGTCGCCGTTGAGGTGATGGACGATACCGCAATCGCGTTGCCGCCGCTCGACGACGTTCTTGCCGGTGACCTGATCGGGCAAACGCGGATCGGCCGCCTGCTCGCCGGTTTCCGCGATCGGAAACCCGCGGATCGGCAGGCGATCGTCGCGGCGCTCAACGGTCTGTCGCAGATGGTCGTAGACTTTCCCTGCCTCGTTTCAATGGACATCAATCCGTTGCTCGCCGACACCGCCGGCGTGATCGCACTGGATGCTCGTATCGAGATCGAACCGGAACGCGTGGAGGAACCAGGGCCGAACCTGGAGCTTGCCATCAGGCCTTACCCGACAGGCTGGACCAGGGACTTTGCGGCAGGCGGCGCGCGCTATCACATCCGGCCGATCAAACCGGCCGACGTCGCGCTCTATCCCGAATTCCTCGCCAGGATTTCACCGGACGATCTGCGCCTGCGTTTCCTGTCGCCACGCAAGAGTTTCTCCGACCAGATGTTGAAGCGGCTTACTCAGCTCGACTACGACCGCAACATGGCTTTCGTCGCTCTGGAGGCGAGCACTGGCGCACTGGCCGGTATCAGCCGGCTGTCCTGCGACCCGGACCACGTTAGCGCCGAATACGCATTGCTGGTGCGGACGGACTTGCAGGGCCATGGCCTTGGTTGGGAATTGCTCCGGCAGATCGTCGATTATGCAAAGGCCGATGGGATCGGTCGGATCGAAGGCATTGTGCTCAGCGAGAACGCGAAAATGCTGGCGATGTGCCGCGAGTTCGGCTTCTCGATAGGGTATCTTCCAGACGAGCCCGGCCTCGTCGAGGCAAGGCTCGAACTCCGTTGCGGTGACCTGCCTGCCGTGCCAGTCAGGAGGCTGTGCGCAGGGTCTTGGAAGTATCGCTCTCGGAAAAGCTTTTCAATTCCGCGACGATGTCGGCGAGCTTTCGATCGGCGTTGATCTTGCGCCAGCCAACCTGCGTGGCATTGCGCTGCAACTGTCGCGAGAGGATGTCGATGGTGGCGTCCGAAGGGCCGCCCTTGCGTTCACTGACCCGTTGCCAAAGCACAAGCGGATCCGCTTCCAGCCAGAATCCGGAGAATGTGATACCCCGGTCGCGCGCCGCCTTCTCGATCCGCTCCCGATCCGCCGGCCTGTCGAAAACGGCATCGGCGACAACCGAGCCGCCCTCGGAAAGGATCAAGCCGGTGCGCCATGCCATTTCACGGTAGACGCGGTCGGAGACCTCCGGCCGATAGGCCCGGTCCGGCAGCCTCGTCTCCGCGGGCACCCCATGCATGGCCTTGCGGATGCGGTCGCTTTCGACAATGCGGGCGCCGGGCGGCGCTCCGACCTGGGCGGCAAGCGCTTCTGCCACTGTCGTCTTGCCGGAACCACTCAGGCCGCCGACGGCAACGAGACACGGCGAGGTTTGCTGGAGAAATGTTCGAGCAAGTTCGAAATAGGATCTCGCCTGGGCAACCAACTTGTCGGAATCGGCACTGCCTTCCTCGACCTGCGTTGCGGTGACGTGGGCGCGCACCGCGGCCCGGACCGCCATGAAGAAGGGCAGCAGGGCAAAGCCATCCTCGTCATCGGCCTCATCGAGATAGCGGTTCATCACGAGATTGGCGAGTTGGGGAAAGCCCCGATGCCAAAGATCCATCAGCAGAAAGGAAAGATCGTAGAGCACGTCGATGCTGGCGATCTGGTCGTTGAATTCGATGCAATCAAAGAGGCGCGGTTCGCCGTCGAAAAGGCAGATGTTGCGCAGGTGCAGATCACCATGGCACCGACGGATCTTGCCCGCGGCTTCGCGTCGGTCGAGCAATCCGGAATGCCGGGCGAGGGCGGTGCGGAAGACCTCGGCCAAGGCCTTGACCTCTGCCTTCGTGAAAACATGGCTGATGGCAAAGCCGGCCTCGTTGATGTCGAGCACAGCCGCGATGTTGGACGATCCGCTGCCATCGTGGACTGTCGGTGCGGCACGGTGATATCCCACGATCATGCGTGCGACGGCGGTCATCAGTGCCGGCGTCAATTCTCCGGCGGTTGCCATCCGATCGAGAAGCCTCGACTGATCGAAGCGGACCATCTCGATCGCAGCGTCGACCATCTCGCCGGTGCCATCAAAGGCCAGTTTGCCATCGGCCTCGCGTGTGATGCGACGCACACCCAGATAAAGGCCGGGTGCGGTCCTCGAGTTGAGTTCCACCTCTTTCTCGCAAGCGGCCAGCCTCAGTGCCGGCGTCGAGAAGTCGACATAGGGCAGCTTCACTGCCCGCTTCATCTTGTAGGCGCGTTCGCCAGTCAAAAAAATCCGTGAAATATGGGTCTCTATCGCCTCGACCGGCCCCGTCGCGGCGTATGAGGCAGGATCAAGCAGAAACGCGACGGCCGCTCGCTGGTCATCAACGATCATGGACCGCCTCCTCGATGCCTGTGTCTTGCGGACATCGTTTCCGCCATGTGCTCTCATTGCTGCAATGTCTCGACATAACCGGCCAGATCATGGATCCGTTCCCTGGCGACGATTTCCCCGGCGTTCAGGCCATATTTCTTCACGTCACCGGGAAGGAACTGGCGTCCCCAGACCGGCATGTCGCGCTCGCCATGCGCCGGCACCATGGCGCGGCCGTCGATCATGGCAAAAACCCGCCAGTAGGGAAATTCGCCCCCATTTCGCCTGGAGAGACGCGTCAGGTCGGCGGGGCGCTTCAACAACTCATCGCCCAAGGGGCCATCGCCCTTGCCTTCGGGGCCATGACAGACGGCACAGGAGTTCATGTATTCCGCCTTACCGTTGCCCAGTTCCTGAGCGGTTGCCGGATTGAGGGCCAAGCCTGCGAAAACCGCGGCGATCAGGAGTCTCACTTGCGTCTCCATCGGTTCATTGGCTGAAACCTACAGCCACGCCCGGCGAGCACGTTGATGCGGATCAAATGCAGCCGCGAAAGCGTGTTTGATTCAGCGCAATGAGCGCACCGGAGGCTCCCGAGAAGGCGCGGGCGGCCCTATTCTGAAACGCGCTGATGAGGCGCGCCTGGCCATGGTCGATCCGATCGAAAGCGAACACTATCACCGTGCGGAACCCGGAGCAGACGCAGCAACCTATCTTGCCTGGTCACGGTCGGCCGGCTGCATGCTGGCGATGCGCGGCTCACTCGGTCGCTTCGCGTCCGGACACCTGCTCGATCGATATCCGGAAGAAAACGTGCGGGACGCTGTCGGCAACCAGGGGAATGGCCGGCTTGATCGCTCCAGGTTCCCACCAGTCGGCGTGCTGGCTCAGGACCGACCAAGCATGATCGCGCTGAAGCTTGTGGCCGATACGGTCGGGCAGTTCTTCATAGCGGCCATCGACAACCACGCTTCTCCATCCTCGTCCCTGGCCGCGTTCGCCAACCTGGACGGACACAAGCGGATTGGCCCGCATCCAGTCGATCTTCTTGCCCGGCAAGGAGAACGCATAGAGGTGATTGTCGGAATGGGCATAGTGCAGAGGCACGACGTAGGGCTGGCCGTCCTTCGCACATGCCAGGTGGCCGAGGCGGTTGGCCGACAGCAGTTTGGTGGATTCCAGCACGGAAAGCGTACGGACCAGCATCAATGCGATCTCCTGTTCTTCTCGGCCGTTGAGCCATCGCCAGCGACGTCGCGCCGCCGTATCTTGTGCAACTGGGCAGCTTCGTCCATGGCGGCGATCACTTCGCCGTCGGAGAGCTGCGGAAACCGCAGATAGTGATAACCCAACGCACGGAACCGCCCAGGCTGGCTAAGGCATACCACGCGATCCGCTTCCTGAGCCAGTTCGGCCACGGTATCCGGTGGAGAAACAGGCACAGCCACGACAATCTCCATGGGCGCGCGATGCCGCAGCGCGCGGATAGCAACCTTCATCGTCGTGCCGGTCGCGGCGCCGTCGTCGACAAGGATCACGGTCTTCCCGGCGACTGACAACGACTTGCGATTGCCCTTGTAGGCGATGCGTCGACGTTCGAGTTCGGGGCGTTCGAGAGCCACCAGCGCGACAAGATCGGCATCGTCGAGCGAATAGGCCTCGACGATCTCCCGGTTGAGCACGACGTCGGGCGGATTGCCGTCCACGACAGCGGCAACGGCCAATTCCGGATTGCCCGGGGCACCGACCTTGCGGACGATGAGCAGGTCGAGTGGCGCTCCGAGCGCTTTGGCGACTTCAGCGGCGACGGGAACCCCACCGCGCGGCAGCGCCAGCACAATTGGCTGGTAAAGGCCGAGCCCGGCCAATTCGAGGCCGAGCCTTTCTCCAGCCTCCTTGCGGTCGCGGAACATCGGTCAATCCACCGGCCAGAGTTCACGAAGAGACTTCTTCATCGCGTTTCGCACCTGGATGATCTCACCATGTGAAATGTGGCGATCGAGCAGCTTGAACACAGCCCTGATGGCGACATCGAAATCGACTTCGTCATCGCAACCGAAACTGGCTTCGACACGGATGATGAAATCGCGCTTCTTGCGCTCGCACGCGTTCGTAGTGGTTGGGCTCCAGCCTTCGAAAAAGACGCCGCGGATCAAGACCGGCAGCTGCGCCGAAAGATCGGCCATTTCGGCCGGCGACAACCAGTCGCGCACTGTGTGGAGAACGGTCTTGAGGAGCCGGTATGCGCTCGGCTCACTCCAGCAAAGATCCGTCGCGAGTTCGTTGACCCATTGCTGCGCCTGCTGGGCGGCGTGGGTGAAGCTGGCGAAGGAGGTGTGGGACATGTGGCTCATGACGTGCTCCCTTGTGAAGAACCACATCATTTTCGAACTTCGCGAACGTCTGCGCATTGCGCCGGATCAATTGGCCTTCTCAACACGCTGGCACGCATTCTCTCAGTTCGAGGCCAGTCAGTGCGGAAAACGTCATGCACATGTTGATCCTGATCAACGACACCGTGGCCAATGGCGGTAGGTGTTTTCCTGCAGACGTCTTGTTTGCGACTGCCTCACAATGGAGCACCGATCATGCAAACTCATTCCGAGCCGTCGCAATTCGGCATGCAGCCCCTGCCGATGTTGGAAAATGGCCAAAAGTTGATCCTCGCTGCAGCATCCCTGCAGGCGCACGCTTTCAAAACGATGATGCGTTATCAGATCGAAACACTCGCGTTTTTGAAACATCGTTACGAGCAGGACGTTAAACTGGCCGAGGATCTGGTCGCCGGTTCCGAGTTCAACGACGCGTTCGACGTTTTTTCGAACTTCCTGCAGAACGCGACATCGGAATACGCCACGGAAGCCGGAAAGGTCGCGGCGTTGACCTCGAAACTCACTTCGGAAACAGCCCGGCGCGTGCGCAAGGAAGCCGAGACCGCGATCGAGGATATGGCAGCGACAACAGTTGGATAGATCGCAAAGCTCAACCGGCGGGCAGGACGGTTTGGTCCTCCCGCGTCGGCTGGCTCGACTGCCCGATTGGATCTGGAGACCGTTCGATGGCGACCCGCAGTGAAACTCGAAGGCGATCCCCGGATTCCGTCCCTGCTGCCTCGGACGGTGATGTCGCATTGAAGCCTGTTCATGCAGCACCCGGCCAGAGTGCAGCACCCGAGAGCCTGGACGACACGTTTCGCCAGGTGGACCGTCTCGTTCACGCGGGGATGGCGCAGGCGAGTTCCGGCATTTCACCGATCAGCCTTCTGCAGGCCTTTCAGGACTGGGGCCTGCATCTGGCTATCTCGCCGGGCAAGCAATACGAGCTTTGTGGAAAGGCGATCGAAAAATCGGCTCGCCTGGCGACATTCTTGGCCAGTTGCATCGAAAGGAAGGGGCTTTCCCAACCTTGCATTTCACCCCTGCCACAGGACCGGCGCTTTGGCCATTCAGGCTGGCAGGTTTTTCCGTTCAGCGCTTACCAGCAATCCTTCCTGCTATGGCAGCAATGGTGGCATAACGCGACCAGCGACGTGCACGGCGTTTCGGCAAAGCACGAACGACTGGTCGAGTTCTACAGCCGGCAATTCCTCGACATGCTGTCGCCGTCGAATTTCATCGGCAGCAACCCCGAAGTTCTGTCGAAGACAATAGGCGAGGGCGGTTCGAACCTCTGGGCCGGGCTGGCGAATCTGGCCGAGGACCTGGCGCGGCAGTCGGCAGGCCGCCCGGCGGCCGGCACGGATCATTTCCGGCCAGGCATGGAAGTGGCGGCGACGCCCGGCGACGTCGTGTATCGCAATGAGTTCATCGAACTGATTCAGTACCGGCCGGTCACGGAAACGGTGAAGTCGGAGCCGATCCTCATCGTGCCGGCCTGGATCATGAAATACTACATCCTCGATCTGTCGCCGCACAATTCGCTCATCCGCTATCTGGTCGCCCAGGGTTTCACGGTGTTCTGTATTTCGTGGCGCAATCCCGGGCGCGAACAGCGGGAGTGGTCGATCGACCACTACCGCCGGCATGGCGTCATGGCGGCGATTGATGCGGTCTGCGATATCACCAGTGGCGCGAAGGTGCACGCGGTGGGTTACTGCCTGGGTGGAACGCTGCTTTCGATCGCGGCATCGGCGATGGCGCGCGACGGCGACGACCGGCTGAAGTCGCTTTCGCTGATAGCAGCCCAGATCGATTTCGACGAACCAGGCGAACTCGGCCTGTTTATCGATGAGAGCCAGGTGTCCATGCTCGAGGATCAGATGTGGAGCGAGGGCTTTCTCGATCAGCGGCGCATGGCGGGCGCCTTTCAGATGCTGCGCTCCCAGGATTTGATATGGTCACGCATCGTGCGCGAATACCTGCTCGGCGAACGCCCGCCAATGTCGGACCTGATGGCATGGAACGCCGACGCGACCCGCATGCCATACCGGATGCAGTCAGAATATCTGCGCCAGCTCTACCTCGGCAATGATCTCTCGCAAGGCCGTTTCCAAGTCGATGGCCGGCCGGTCCATGTCGAGGACATCAAGGTTCCGGTGTTCGCACTGGGAACGGTGACCGACCACGTGGCGCCGTGGCGTTCCGTTTTCAAGCTGACGCACCTGCTCGACACGGATATCGACTTCATCCTGACGAGCGGTGGCCACAATGCCGGCGTCGTGTCGGAGCCGGGTCACCGAGGCCGGAGCTACAAGCGGCTGCAGCATGTGAGCGGGCAACCTCATCCGGATCCCGAAACCTGGTCGGCATCCGCCGCCACCGTCGATGGTTCGTGGTGGCGGGAATGGGCGGACTGGCTGGCTCTCCATTCCGGCGCTGTTATTCCGCCGCAGCCCCCAGGCGGAGGCACCGAGCGTTACCCACCGGTCTGTGCGGCTCCTGGAACATACGTGCTTGAGCCCTGATACGGCGAAGACGGCTTGACGCCGATCAATGCCCTCTCAAGCGGCAAAGTGTTGGGATGGTGTTATCGGCAGACCGCCGCAAATCCACGAAATGCCTGGAGAATCAGCATGCTCAAGATGAATGTCGGCTTTGTCGATCGCGTTGTACGCGTGATCGTCGGACTCGCGCTGCTTTCGCTTTTCTTCATCTATCCGGGCGCTGCCTGACGCTATGGTCTGCTCGTGGGCTTGGTTCCACTGCTCACGGGATTGTTCGGAACCTGCCCCCTCTACACACTGCTCCGAATCTCGACCTGCCCGGCAGGAAAGGCCTGAATTGACTTAAGTAATTCATGCTGGCGCTTTTCAGCGCCGGCGGCTGGCTGCTTCAGGCTAGCCTTGATCCCCCCGAAAACGAAATCAACGCCTGATCCAGATTGGCTGCGAGATGAGGGACACTCTTGCGAGGACAGTTCGCGGCTATGTGCTGCTGCTGGTGACCATTGCACTTGCGGGATGTATCCACCAGCAGGAGAAACCCACTTCCATGGGCGCAGCCACATTCGCCGGCAACCTGTCGCAGTGCTGCCTCAACGCCGAGAAATATCCGGCTTGGTTGGTGGATCTGGTCGAACCGGCGGCGCCGCTTGTCGGGCGCACGATTGCGCATGTTGTCTGGAGGCAGGGTTATCTCGCCAACAGCATGGCCCAGAAGACAATTCTGAGTGTGCTGAAACCCCTCGACATCCTTGTTTTGAGTTCAAAAGGCCGAATGTCTGGCCACACCATCCCCGGGCTTTTTGGCCATGCCGCCGTCTATCTCGGCACCGAGACGGAACTGCGCCAAATGGGCGCCTGGGATGATCCACGCATTGTGCCGTACCAGGAGCGCATACGGGCAGGCGCGATGATGATTGAAGCCGATCAGGACGGGATTCATCTGTCGCCGGTGCGTGTCGTGCTCAATGCCGATCGGGTGGTGGTCCTGCGGCCACATCTGAGGAGCAATCGACGGCGCAGGGAAGTAATCGCTGGGCTCGTCGAGCATATAGGCCAGCGCTTCGATTTCCATTTCGATAACGCAAGTTCGGAGCGGCTCTACTGTACAGAACTGATCAATCACGTGATGCCGGAAGCCGGTCTGCCTGCCCGTCGCCTCTACGGTCGTCAGACCACTTTGCCCGACGAGGCCGTTGCCTGGGCCGCTGTTGGAAAATCAAATCTCGACCTGGTTCTCTATGTCAGAAGTCTCTCACCACAATGGGAAAGTGCATCGCGCCGAACGCTGGTCGCCGACATTGCGTCGGCATGGCATGCCAAGGCCGATTGATGGAAATCAAGGCAGGGGACGGCCATGAGCGCAGATTGCCGCAATGAACGCTTCCATCGAAGATAGCAACGTCCGACATCATTCCTTGCGGACCCTTGTCCTCGCCCTCTCGCTGGTTGTGCCCGCGCTGCCGGCGCTGGCCGACAGCTTAACGGAGCGCGGCAAGGCCTTGGTGGAGTTCAATTGCGCCCGCTGCCACGCCATTGGAAAAACCGACAAGAGCAGCCATCCGGACGCTCCCGCCTTTCGCACCCTGTCAAAGCGCTATCCGCTGACGGATTTGGAGGAAGCACTTGCGGAAGGCATTTCGACCGGTCATCCCGACATGCCTGAATGGGTTGCCAGCCCCGACCAGATCGATGCGATCATCGCCTACATAACCAGCGTGCAGCAGCCGTGACGGACGCCACCGACCAGGCACCTGGCCGCACCTGACTGGTGGTTTCGTGCACAATCGGGCGGCATTTGACGGCGATCAAGTCCCCATCTCGCGGCGAGCCTAGAATGGCAACTCCTCGACGGAGCGAGATGATGAAGGATTTCAACGATAAGACCGCGATCGCGGCAGGGGTCGGATCGGGAACCGGCGCCGCTCTTGCGGGCGAGTTGGCTGCAAGCGGCGCGCATGTCGCCGCCGACGTCGATATGGCAACCTTTGGCTGCGTCTCGCGCTCTCTGGTCGAGGAAAGCGGCATCAACCGCTTCGTGTCGCATTGATGGTGTCTCGTACTGTGCCGGGCGATGTCGAACAGCCACCGCGACAGGACGGGCAAACAGGAATTGCGATGCAACCCGTCCCTGCATCGGCGGGAATTCCTGACAAAGATGCCTATTGGTCGATCGAGGCCAACGACCTCCTGAAACGTCTCGATACGTCGGGCTCGGGGCTCGCCGCCTCCGAGGCCGCATCAAGGCTTGCAAAATTCGGCCGAAACACGCCGGAGGCTCGGTCCGGCACATCGGCTTTGACCGTATTCGTCCGGCAATTCCGCAGTCCACTGGTCCTGATCCTCATTTTTGCGGCCGGCGTGTCGGCTTTCGTTGGTGAGGGCCAGGAGGCCGCGATCATCGGCGCGATCGTGCTGGCGAGCTGCGTCCTGAGCTTCACCCAGGAATACGGCGCGTCGCGGGCGACAGAAGCACTGAAACAGCGTGTTTCACACAAGGCTATCGTCCTGCGCGACGGTGCCGAATGCGCGATCAATGCCGAAGACATCGTGCCTGGGGACGTGATCCGGCTCTCGGCCGGAAACCTCATTCCCGCGGACGGTATCATTCTGGATGCGCGCGATTTCAATGTCAGCGAGGCGGTGCTGACCGGTGAGACGTTTCCGGTTGTGAAAACACCGGGTCGATCGGCGCCAGAAGCTTCCGTCGCGCAGCGCAGCAATGCTGTCTTCACCGGCACGTCGGTCCGCAGCGGTACCGCTACCGTGCTGGCGGCGACAACCGGTGAACGCACCGAGTTCGCGTCTATCGCCGCGGCCCTCGAGCGACGTATCCCCGAGACGGGGTTTGCCAAGGGTATCAGACGCTTTGGCTACCTGATGACGGAGATCATGCTGGTGATCGTCATCATCGTGTTCTTCGCCAATCTCCTGCTCCATCGGCCGCTGATTGAATCGCTGCTGTTCTCACTGGCGCTGGCGGTGGGTCTCACGCCGGAACTGCTTCCAGCCATCATCAGCGTGACGCTGGCTCGAGGTGCCCGCGCCATGGCGGCCAACGGCGTCATCGTGCGCCGGCTCGATGCCATCGAGAATTTGGGCAGCATGGACCTGCTTTGCACAGACAAGACGGGAACGCTGACCGAAGGTGTCATCCACCTCGATGGGTGGCTCGATGTCGATGGCAATCCATCGACGGATATCCTGCTTTGGGCACGGCTCAATGCGACCTTGCAGACCGGGTTGAAGAACCCACTGGACGAAGCGATAGCCGGTGCCCAGGGCGACGACGGTGCAACATTGAAGTCCTTCACGAAGGTCGATGAGATTCCCTACGATTTCATCCGCAAGCGGCTGTCCGTTGTTGTCCACCACAGCGATGCCGAAGACCTGCTGATCACCAAGGGTGCGGTGCAAAATGTCCTCGAAGTCTGCAGCTACCTTCGAACTGCGAATGGGCTGAAACCCCTGGATGGCACGCATCGTGCCGCGATCGACGAGAAATTTAGACGCTGGAGTGCCGACGGCTATCGGGTCCTGGGTATGGCTATCCGCCGTTTCGAAAGCCGGGGGGCCATCTCCAGGAAGGACGAGACCGGTCTCGCCTTTGCCGGTTTCCTGCTCTTCCTCGACCCGCCGAAGCAGGGGATCAAGGAGGCGCTTTCCGCGCTTGCCCACAGGGGTATCGCCGTAAAGGTCATTTCGGGCGACAACCGATATGTCACCGCGCATCTCGCCACGGCGGTTGGCTTGCGCGCCGACAGGATCATGACTGGCGAGGATCTGTCGAAGCTGACAAAAGGCGCTCTCTTCGCAGCCGCGCAACACACCGACCTGTTTGTCGAAATCGACCCCAATCAAAAAGAACGCATTGTCGAAGCATTCCGAAGCCGAGGCCATGTCATCGGCTATATGGGAGACGGCATCAACGATGCGCCGGCCCTGCACGAAGCTGACATCGGTATCTCGGTCGACACCGCGGTTGATGTCGCACGCGAGGCTGCCGACATCATTCTTCTCAGGCAGGATTTGGGCGTACTCGTGCGCGGCGTCGACGACGGCCGCAAGACCTTCGCCAACACGATGAAATATATCTCCATTACCACCAGCGCCAATTTCGGCAACATGATCAGCATGGCCGCCGCCTCGCTGTTCCTGCCGTTCCTGCCGTTGCTGGCGACGCAGATCCTGCTCAACAATTTCCTGTCGGACATTCCCTCGCTGGCTATTGCCAGCGATAATGTCGATCCAGACCAGTTGCGCCGGCCGCGGCGCTGGGACATTGGCTTCGTCAGGCGATTCATGATCGGCTTTGGCTTGGTCAGCTCGCTATTCGACTTTGCAACCTTCGGTTTCCTGGTGTTTTTTGCACATGCGACGGCGGCCGCCTTCCAGACCGCATGGTTCGTCGAGTCACTGCTGACGGAACTCGCCATCGTGCTCATCGTGCGCACGCACAAGGCGTTCTGGACGAGCCGTCCCAGCCCCCTGCTTGCATGGCTTACATTGGCTGTCGCGGTTATCGCGATCGCCATACCCTACGTGCCCTTCGCCGCGTACTTCGGCTTCGTGCCGCTGCCGCTGCCCGTGCTTTTCGGGCTCGTCGCCATCACCGCGCTCTATCTGTTGGCCTCGGAGGTGACCAAGCGCTGGTTCTTCGATCACGAGAAGCATCATTCCCATAGAACGCGATCCAACAAGACGCCGACGGGTAACAGACTGCCACAATCACCCTGATGGCGCTTTCTCGGCTGATGATTGATTGCCAAGGGTGGACGGCATTGCAACAACTGCATGCCCGCACCTTCCGCGATCCGCTGCACCTGTTGAGAGGTGCGGGACCCTGCAACGGTTGCATGTAGGGTCTGTAGGACGTGGTTCGCGTGGGCCAGCGTCAGTTCATCGAGAGGCGCGCGGGGCTAACCGGCAAGGATTTCGTGCCTCGGCCAACGGCGTTGCCCCGTTCAAACCCCGACGGTCCAGCGCCATTCGCGGATCTCGGGCATGTCGATGCCGTGGGCGCGAATGTAGCGTTCGTGTTCGACGAGCTTGTCGCGCATGGCCTGCTTGACGTAGACGGCGCTTGCGCCCAGCCCTGGCACGAGGTCGATGACGTCGGCAGCGAGATGGAAGCGGTCGAGCTTGTTGCGAACCACCATGTCGAACGTGGTCGTCGTCGACCCTTCCTCCTGATAGCCGCGCACATGGATGTTCTGGTGGTTGGTGCGCTTGTAGGCCAGCCGGTGGATCAGCGTCGGATAGCCGTGATAGGCGAAGACCACGGGTTTGTCCTTCGTGAACAGCGCGTCGAAGTCACCATCGCTCAAGCCGTGCGGATGAGCCGTGTTTGGCTGCAGCGTCATCAAGTCCACCACGTTGATCACCCGCACCTTCAATTCCGGAAGGTAGTGGCGCAGCAGATCCACCGCCGCGAGGGTCTCTAGGGTAGGCACATCGCCGGCGCAGGCTAGAACGACATCGGGCTCACCGCCCCGGTCGTTGCTGGCCCATTCCCATATACCGACGCCCTGGGTGCAGTGTTTGATCGCCGCGTCCATGTCGAGCCATTGTGGGGCAGGGGCCTTTCCCGCGACGATGACATTGATCCGCCCCCAGCTTCGGAGGCAGTGGTCGGTGACGTAAAGCAGCGTATTGGCGTCCGGCGGCAGGTAGATGCGGACGATATCGGCCTTCTTGTTCGCGACATGGTCGATGAAGCCGGGATCCTGATGGCTGAAACCGTTGTGATCCTGCTGCCAGACATGGGATGTCAGCAGATAGTTCAGCGATGCAATCGGGCGCCGCCAGGCAACGTCCCGCGAAGTCTTGAGCCACTTCGCGTGCTGATTGAACATGGAATCGACGATGTGGATGAACGCTTCGTAACAGGAAAGCAGGCCGTGACGACCAGTTAGCAGGTAGCCCTCAAGCCAGCCCTGGCACAGATGCTCACTGAGGATTTCCATCACGCGGCCAGTCGGCGCCAGATGGTCGTCTTCCGGAATGGTCCGTGCATCCCAGGCCCTGTCCGTGACCTCGAACAGCGCTTGCAACCGGTTTGACGCGGTCTCGTCCGGACCGAAGACGCGAAAGTTCCGGCTTGCCCGGTTCTCACGCATCACGTCACGCAGGAACGTGCCCATGATCCGGGTCGCCTCCGCATTGGCTTCTCCGGGGTGCGCGACGGGAATGGCGTAGGACTCGAATGCGGGCAGCCGCAGCGGACGCATCAGCGCTCCGCCATTGGCATGTGGATTGGCGCTCATGCGCTGCTCGCCCGCTGGGGCGAGCGCGGCGATCTCGGTGCGCAGAGCACCCGCCTCATCGAACAGTTCCTCGGGCTTGTAGCTTCGCAGCCAATCGTCCAGAAGTTGCAGATGACCGGGCTTGGTCATGTCGCTGAAAGGCACCTGATGCGAGCGCCAGAAACCCTCGGCCTTGAGCCCATCGACCGTCTTCGGGCCGGTCCAACCCTTCGGGCTGCGCAGCACAATCATTGGCCACTGAGGCCGCTGGGCCTGACCGTCTCCGCGCGCGGCCGATTGGATAGCTTCGATGCGTGCGAAAGCCTCTTCCAGCGCACCGGCCATTTTCTGATGCATTAGCTGGGGCTCATCACCCTCCACGAACAGGGGCGCATAGCCGTAGCCGCGCAACAGCGCCTCCAGTTCCTCGGGCGGGATGCGCGCCAGCACCGTGGGGTTCGCGATCTTGTAGCCGTTCAGATGCAGGATCGGCAGAACGGCGCCATCGGCCGCGGGGTTAAGAAATTTGTTGGCGTGCCACGACGTCGCCAGCGGCCCGGTTTCGGCTTCGCCGTCGCCGATCACGCACGCGACGACGAGGTCGGGATTGTCGAGCACCGCGCCGTAGGCATGCGCCAGCGAATAGCCGAGTTCGCCACCCTCGTGAATTGAGCCGGGCGTTTCCGGCGCGGCATGGCTGGGTATGCCACCAGGGAAAGAGAACTGGCGAAACAGCCGACAGAGTCCTTCCTCATCGCGAGATATGTCGGGATAGAGCTCGCTATAGGTGCCTTCCAGATAGGTATTGGCCACGACACCCGGAGCTCCGTGCCCCGGTCCGGCAACGAAAAGCACTTTGGTGCCCCTGGTCCGGATGATGCGATTGAGATGCACGTAGACAAAATTCAATCCGGGCGTGGTGCCCCAGTGGCCGAGAAGGCGCGGCTTGACGTGCTCGATCTTGAGTGGTTCTCGCAAGATGGGATTGGCAAGCAGATAAACCTGACCGACGGACAGATAATTCGCCGCGCGCCACCATGCGTGCATGAGCTTCAATTCGTCCGGCGGCAGGGCCTGTCTTGTCGGCACGGTGTCCCGTTCAGTCGCGTCCATGGGAAATGTTCCCGTCTCTGGTTGTCAATTGCGCGCCGCCGGTTCAGTTCGCGAGCGGTTCGATCGGACCGACATTGCGGCGGGCATTATCGCTTCACATTGATCCCGATCAACAACAAGCGTCCGCGCTCCAATAGGTTGCGTCCGCCGGCCCAAGCCCTGCGGCGCGCGGCGGGTGTGTCGGCCCTCAGATGATGGACAGGGCCTCTTGCGCGATCACCTGTTCCTCATCGGTCGCAACGACCATGACGACGACCTTGCTGTCTGCTGCCTCGATCCGCGTGGCGTTCCGCGCATTCGCCGCGGCATCGATGACCATGCCGAGCCATCCCAGGTGCTTGCAGATGGCTGCACGGATCTCCGGCTGATGCTCACCGATGCCGGCGGTGAAGACGATGCCGTCGAGCCCGCCCAGCGCTACGGTGATGGCCGCCGTTTCCCGCGCAATGCGAAAGGCGAATAGATCAAGCGCTTCGCGTGCTCTCGGATCCTTGCTTGAGATCAGGTCGCGGCTGTCGGCGCTGATACCCGAAATGCCCAGCAGGCCGGAACGGTGATAGAGCATGTCCTCGATATCCGCGACGCTCAGACCGCGCTGCTTCAGGAGGTGGATGATGACGCCAGGGTCCAGTGCGCCGCAGCGCGTTGCCATCGGAATGCCATCGAGCGTCGAAAAACTCATGCTGGTGTCGCGGCTGATGCCCGCGGCGAGCCCGCACAGGCTCGCGCCGCTGCCGAGATGCGCGACGATGACGCGTCCGGCGGCGGTATCGGGTGCAAGCTCCTGTATCCTGGAAGCGATAAATTTGTAGGAGAGGCCATGGAAGCCGTAGTGCTTGATGCCCTGGTCGAACAGCTCGCGCGGGAGGGCAAAGCGGCGGACCAGATCGCTCTGGCTGCGATGGAAGGCGGTGTCGAAGGACGCGACCTGGCGTAACCCCGGCCGCAAGTGGCTGACGGCCCGGATCAGGCGAATGCTTTGAGGCTGGTGGAGCGGCGCCAATGGCACCAAAGCTTCGATCGCGGCCAACACGTCGTCGCTGACCAAGGCCGGCCCGTCAAAACGGTCGCCGCCATGCACCACCCGATGGCCGACCGCGCAAAGTTCGTTCACGGAGAAATGGTTCTCGATCCACGCCAGAATTTCATCGATCAAAGCGTGGAGATCGTCGCTCACCGTTGCCTTCAACACGACGTCGAACGCGCTGGTTTCCTCCTCGACACGCAGCGTCAGGGGCAGGTGCCGCAGATCGACCACTCCCCTGGCCAGGGGCCGCGGCCCGTGCGTCCCGATCGCGAACAAGGCAAGCTTGATGGTGGAAGAGCCGGGGTTGAACGTCAGCACGATCGGACCGCTCATGGTTTCGCCTTCTCAGTGCTTTGATCTGACCGGTCGCGGACCGTTTTTCACGCGACGGCCCTTGCAAGTCGGGAGTTACCACAAAGATGGAGGGCGCCGGACACAAGAAAAGACCCACTCCAAAGTCAGCCCGAAAACTGGTCTTGCGCCAGCGCTTTCAAATAGGCGACTTCGGAAAATCGTTCCCTGTCGCGTCATTGCAGTCGAACCGCCGCGCTCCCTTTCGGTGCCAGCTCGTCATGGCTCGACAGGATGACGATGCGTTGCCGCAGCCGGTGCAGTAGCGCATCAAGAATGCGCTTGCCCTGTTCGGTATCGAGATGTTCAGTCGGCTCGTCCAGAAGCACGACAGGCCGATTGGAAAGCCATGCACGGGCGAGGTTCAGCCTTTGCGCCTCGCCGAGCGACAGCACATCCTGCGTGATCCAGCCGTCCAGGCCGCCTGCTGCCCTTATCCGGTCCTGAAGTTCCACACTGCTCAATGCGCTCCACAATTCGTCGTCACTGGCGTGCGGGGCAAACAGGTTCTCGCGCACGGTGTCGGCGAGAACCGTCGCATCATGGGGGCAGAAGCAACTCAAGGCGCGACGCGCATCCGCATCGAGGCCGATGCCGTCGCTCAAGACGCATCCGTCACAGACGTCCAGCCAGCCGGCGATCTGCTTCAACAAGGAGGTCTTGCCGCAGCCGCTGGCGCCATGCAGGACAGTTGGCATGCCAGCCTTGAAGGTCACGCTGACCGGCCTTCCAATCAACCGGCCATCCGGGGCGTGGCGTGGCAACCGGTCTAGCGTCAACGAAGAGACGCGCTCCGGGACATGCTTGCGCGACACACCGTCGGGGGCGTTCCATTTGGCCAGCGTCGACCGAGCTTTCTTCTCGCGCGCGAAGGCGACGACGATCTTCGATGCGCCCAGTACGGATTCGCCAACGGCCAGCCAGGCGAAGGCCAGCAGGGCGGGCACCAAAAGGGCCTCGCCGCGCAGGCCCGACAACCAGGCGGACACCAGGACGCTGAGCATGGCGCATGGCGCCACGCAGTTGGCCAACATATCGAACAAGGCCTGCCTGTGGCGCAGCGCCAATGCGTGCATATGGGCATTGGCGTAGCCATCGAACGGCGCTTCAAGCATGAGACCCCAGCGGCGTTCGCCCTGCAATGGCACCACGGCCTGTATGGCGGCGCCAAGCAGGCGGGAAGCCTGCTGCCTGCCTTCGCGCATGGCCGCCAGATCGGTGTCGGCACGGCTTGCCAGGAAATAGGCCCCGACGATGTTCACCGTGATGAGCAGCAGGATCGGCACGACTGCCAGCGGCGCTATCAACAGGGTCGCGGCGACCAGCAAGAGAATGGCGACGCCAAGGGTCGCTGACGGCAGGCTGACGCGCAGGCGCGCATAATCCACGTCCTCGACGTCGTCGAGATAGTCGGCAAGGCGATCCTGGTTGCCAAGCTGCCAGCCGGCCTTGCGCACCGAGGGAGCCGCCGCCATCGCGGCGAACAGCGTCGAGCGGCGCCGGACCTGATCGGTGAGCGCCGCCCGGTGGCCGACAACACGCTCGCCATATTTGGCCGCTGTCCGTGTCAGGGCGAACAGGCGAATCAATGCGGCGGGGACATGGTAGTTGAACATCAATGCGGCGGGCGTCAGGCCCGCCAGGGCGACCGCGCCGAGAAACCATACGGACACGCCGGTGAGCAGGATTCCGCTCGCCAGGGCGGCAAATGCCAGAACAAGGGCGAGGCGCCACGGGGCCCTGTTTCGGACTGGCTCTTGCGGTGGGCCGATCCGCGTCTGCGCGGCGATCGAGGACGCGGTGCCGTTCATGCGACTTTCTCCCGTGCCTGACGGTTGTCGGCGCCGAGGTCGATGGTCGTGCCGGCAAGCATGGCCAGGCTTCTGTCATGCGTGGCCACCAGGACGAGCCGGCTGCACGCCGCATCCGCAAGCGCACGACGCACCATCGCGGCGTTGCCGGGATCAAGCTTGGCGGTGGGCTCGTCGGCGAAGACGGCCCGGCCCGAGATCAGCGCACGCGCCAGGCCGATGCGCACCCGTTGCCCGCCGGAGAGGTTCTCACCACCCGCCTGGATCAGCGCGTCAAGTCCACCGGGCAGAAGTACATCGTCGAGAAGACCGACATTGCCCGCAGCAAGCAACAGCCGGGTTCGGCAACATGCGCCGTTTTGCCAGGCGATGGCAGCGCCAAGCGTGCCTTCCGGCACATAGATGTCGGTGGAGCACCAAGCGATATCGGGGTGGGTGTCGGGATCCGCTTCGAAAGATGGCGCGGCCCCGATCCCGGCAAGGTGGCGCAGCAGGGTCGACTTGCCCGATCCGCTCGGCCCGGTGATGGCTACCAGCCCGGTCCGGGGCAGAAGCGATGCGGCCCCGGCCAGATCGCGGGTCACGATGGCGGCTTCGAAAGCCGGCGATTGCGGAAGAGCGCCCAGAACGAGCGTGTCGAGCGCGGTGGCGGCGGCGAGGCCCTCGGCCTTGGCGTGATACTGCTCCGCGTAGCGCCGGAACGGGGCAAAATACTCCGGCGCGATCATCAGTATGAACAGGCTCTGCCAGAGCTGGAGGTCGGCGAAGCCGGGGATGCTGATGAGCTTGAGATGGCCGAGGCCGAGAAACACGGCGAGCATCGCGATCGATAGCGACGAGAAGAAGTCGATGATGCCGGCGTTGAGGAAGGCGATCCTGAGCACGCCCATCGTGCCTGAGGCATAGGTATCCAGCCGCACCGCGAGCTTGCGCCTTTCCCGGCTCAGCGCGTGGTTTCCAAGAATGGTGGGCAAGGTGCGGATGCGATCGGCGAACTGTGCAGCGAGACGACCGAATGCTTTTTCCTGAGCCTCGGCGCCGCTACGGATCGCGCCACCAATCAGAGCAAAAAAAACGATCATCACCGGGGTCAGCACGACCAGCGCCAGTGCCGCCTCCCACGAAACGGCGACAATCACGGTTGCGGCAAGCAGCGGGCCCAGCCCCAGCATGGTCGATGCGAGGCGATGCCCGACCACGAGACCGGCCACGGCTTGCGGGTAGCGTTGCAGTCCGGCGATCAATGTTCCGAGCGGCTTCGCCTGGATGTCGCCGGGAAGAGCCGCGGCGAGGGTGCGACGCACCGACTCGAGCAGGCCGTTGGCGACCTTCAGTTCCGCATTGGCGACAGCTCGGTCGTCCAACAGGCCGACGACAGAACCGAGGACCAGGCTGACCAGCGCCGCGCCAAGCAGCAGCCAGCTTGCATTCCCCGAGATCATGCGGCCCACGAACATTGCCGCCAGACCTATGAAGGCAAGCCGCAGCACCGCGCGCGCCGCTTGCAATGCAAGGGCGGAACGCAAGCCTGGGGCGGCAAAGTCGCGCGCAACGCAAAGTGTCTTGCCGGGGGCAGGCGCCCCTGGATTGGTCGCTTCCGGCGGATTTGCCCCCGTTGGCCGTTTGCCGCGGTGTTTCAGGACGGTTTCGAGCATGACGGTTCAATCTCATGCCGGGGCCATCAGCGAATTGACGCACGTCAAAAGGCGCGACCGCCGAACACGCTATCGAAGGAGACGCTTAACGGAGCTCTCCCATGACCAACCCACTGCTTGTGGAGTTGTCGCGACTGCAATTCGCGCTGACTGCGATGTACCACTTCCTGTTCGTCCCGCTGACACTGGGTCTCTCCATCATGCTTGCGATGATGGAGACGGTCTACGTCATGACCGGCCGCACGATCTGGCGCGACATGGTCAAATTCTGGGGTGTGCTGTTCGGCATCAATTTCGCCCTCGGCGTCGCCACGGGCATTACCATGGAATTCCAGTTCGGCATGAACTGGGCCTATTATTCGCACTATGTCGGAGACGTGTTCGGCGCCCCTCTCGCAATCGAGGGCCTGATGGCGTTCTTCCTGGAGGCGACCTTCGTCGGGCTGTTCTTCTTCGGCTGGGAAAAGCTCTCTGCGCGCGCGCATCTCGTCGTCACCTGGCTTGTCGCGCTGGGCACCAATTTCTCGGCGCTATGGATCCTGATCGCCAATGGCTGGATGCAGAATCCTGTCGGCGCGGCCTTCAACCCGGACACGATGCGCATGGAAGTGACGGATTTCATGGCCGTCATCTTCAATCCGGTGGCGCAGGCGAAGTTCGTCCACACTGTTTCGGCGGGCTATGTCTGCGGCGCCGTTTTCGTGCTCGGCGTTTCGGCCTTCTATATGCTGCGCGGGCGGCACATCGATCTCGCCAAGCGGTCTTTCGTCATCGCCTCGGCCTTCGGCATCGCCTCGTCGCTGTCGGTCATCGTACTCGGCGACGAGAGCGGCTACGACATCACCGACAACCAGAAGATGAAGCTCGCCGCCATGGAGGCGATGTGGGAGACCGAGCCGGCTCCGGCCTCCTTCACCGCGTTCGGCGTTCCCAGCATGAACGACCGCACGACCTATTTCGCCGTGCATATCCCTTGGGTCATGGGCCTTATCGGCACCCGTTCGATCGACAAGGAGATTCCCGGCATCTTCGAACTCGTCCAGAGGGCCGAGGGGCGGATCCGCAACGGGCTGACAGCCTACGACGCGTTGGAAAAGCTCAAGGTCAACCATGGCGACGCGGCGGCACGCGCCACCTTCGACGCGACAAGCAGGGATCTTGGCTACGCCCTGCTGCTGAAGCGCTATATCGATGATCCGCGCCAGGCCACCGACGATCAGGTCAAGCAGGCGGCATGGTCGACCGTGCCGGAAGTGCCGGCGATCTTCTTCACCTTCCGGATCATGGTGTTATGCGCCTTCCTGCTGCTTGCCGTCTTCGCGATCTCGCTCTGGCATACGATGCGCGAGACGCCGGCGCCGCGCTGGCTATTCCGCATGGCGCTGATCGCGATGCCATTGCCATGGATCGCCATCGAGCTTGGCTGGTTCGTCGCGGAATTCGGCCGCCAGCCCTGGATCATCGAGGGCATGCTGCCGACCTTCCTGGCGACATCCGATCTCGGCATCCCCGACCTCGTGATTACCATCTTGGGCTTCACCCTCGTCTATGGCGTGCTGGCTGTGATCGAGGTCAAGCTGATGCTGCAGGCGATAGCGAAAGGGCCTATTGTCGGCGCCGATATCACGCCTCCCGTCGGCGAAGGCGCAAAGATCCGTCTGGCGGCCGCCCAGTAACCCGGGACCTGCAAGGAACAAAGACGATGACCGATTTCCTCTTTAGTTACGAAACGCTGCGGATCATATGGTGGGTGCTGCTTGGCGTTCTTTTGATGGGCTTCGCGGTGACCGACGGCTTTGACATGGGCGTGGGGGCATTGCTGCCTTTCGTCGCAAAAACAGATATCGAGCGACGCGTTGCCATCAACACCGTCGGACCGGTCTGGGAAGGCAACCAGGTCTGGTTTATCCTGGGCGGCGGCGCCATCTTCGCTGCCTGGCCGGCGCTCTACGCATTGAGTTTCTCGGGCTTCTACCTCGCCATGTTCCTGGTGTTGTTCGCGCTGATCCTGCGGCCGGTCGGCTTCAAATACCGCTCCAAGCGGGAGAGTCCCCGCTGGCGCTCGAACTGGGACTGGGCGCTATTCATCGGCGGCGCCGTGCCGGCGCTCATCTTCGGCGTGGCAGTGGGCAATGCGCTGAGAGGCGTGCCGTTCCACTTCTCTACCGACCTGCGGCCGTTCTATGAGGGCACCCTGTTCGGCCTGCTTAATCCGGTGGCGCTTTATTGCGGCCTGGTTTCGCTGACCATGCTTGTCATGCATGGCGCGGCGTGGCTGACATTCAAGGCGGAAGGGCCGGTGGCTGACCGCGCCCGCATCATCGGCGGCAAGGCCGCGCTTGCCACCGCTGTTCTGTTTGCCGGCGGCGGAGTGCTTGTCTGGCTCGGGCTGCTCGGCGGCTATGAGGTGACCAGCGCCATCGTCTGGGATGGTCCGTCCAATCCGCTCGGCAAGACGGTGATCGCGAATTCCAGCGCGTGGCTGCGCAACTTCAATGCCACGCCGGCCCTTTGCCTGGTGCCCGCGCTGGGCATCGTGGCGCCGCTGGCCGCCGCGGCCGGCTTCCGTGCGCGTCTCGAAGGCCTCACCTTCCTCGCATCCAAGCTTGGCGTGCTCTGCATCATCGCGACTGTCGGCCTGGCGATGTTTCCGATCATCCTGCCGTCAAGCAGCAATCCGGGCCATTCGCTTGCCGTGTTCGACGCATCCTCAAGCCGGGCGACACTGCGCAACATGCTGATCGCAACTGTCATCTTCCTACCGCTGGTCCTTGCCTACACAGCCTGGGTCTACAGCGTGCTTTGGGGCAAGGTCAGCGAAACCTCGGTACGCGAGGCTGGTTCATCGGTGTACTGAAACAGAGATTGGAGATTGCAACGATGTGGTACTTTGCCTGGATCCTAGGCCTCGGACTGGCCACCACGGTCGGCATCCTGAATGCCCTCTGGTACGAGCTGCGCGCGGTTCGCGCGCAACCGTCAGACAGAACTGAGCATCTAAACACGCCGTGACAGGGCGGCTTCAGCCCGGCGAATGTCTTGTAGACAAAGGCCTATAGGCGAGAGGGCAGGGCAGGACGTTACGGCTGCAAGCGAATTTTCAGGACCAATGCCTAGGCCTGCTCGACCGTTCCCTCCAGCAACTCGCTATTGATCAGGTGCCCGCTCAATCCCGATCGGGCGGCGGATAATTCCGGGCCTGAAGATCAACCGCGTTCCGCTGCTCATGTGCGCGCGACAAAGCCCCTGCTCAAGTGGCGGATGGGGCCCGACGGAAGATGGACCGGAGGCCCATAGCATGCGGAATGACATGACCTTCGCCTAGCGAACGGAAAGCCGTGGCTCCTCATGGTCCTCGACGCAATGGAGGCGCCACAATCTTGCCCGGTTCCGGCCACAATCGATTAATACGGTGATAAACAATTCCTGCGCACAAAGGATGGGGGTTCAAGGCGTCGTTGGTATTTTTCGAGTGAGTGCTTTGGCTCCTCGGATAGTCAAGCAGCGGCGTCTCAGTCGAGACTGTAGGGGACATCAGGAAAATGCAGGCTATGACGCACCCGCGTCTTCGTCGCGCTGCTACAGT
Organism: Mesorhizobium sp. RCAM 05104; assembly: GCF_059683645.1. Classification (NCBI taxonomy): domain Bacteria; kingdom Pseudomonadati; phylum Pseudomonadota; class Alphaproteobacteria; order Hyphomicrobiales; family Phyllobacteriaceae; genus Mesorhizobium; species Mesorhizobium sp. RCAM 05104. The sequence goes on from NZ_CM185033.1 coordinate 140,449, forward strand.
CGCGTTGTTTGCCGTGTCGGCTGCCTTGCTGGCGGCTTGCGCGTCTCAGCCTGAACCGAAAGCGATGGTCTACAAGAAGACCCGCTCCAAGGAATACTTCTCCGAATCCGAATATGGCGTGAAGGCAAGCCCGCGTGTCACCTTCAAGATGGCTGGCCTGCAACGTGGCGGCGGCCGTGACCAGCTCGGCAAGCCCTATCAGGTCCGTGGCAAGTGGTACTATCCTAAGGAGGACAAGCACTACGCCAAGGTTGGCCTGGCCTCCTGGTATGGCGATGCCTTCCACGGCCGGCTTACGGCCAATGGCGAAGTCTACGACATGACGCACCTGACGGCGGCGCACCCGACCATGCCGCTGCCAAGCTATGCCCGCGTCACCAATCTCAAGACCGGCAGTTCGGTCATCGTGCGCGTCAACGATCGCGGCCCTTATCACGAGGGTCGCATCATCGATGTGTCGGAGCGCGCCGCCCAGATGCTTGACTATGCCAACATCGGCACCGCCGAGGTGAAGGTCGAGTATGTCGGCCGTGCGCCGCTCGACGGCAATGACGATCAGTATCTGATGGCTTCCTATCACCCCGGCAACAGGGCGCCGGATCCGTCGGATGGATTGCCGACAGGCGTCATGGTTGCCATGAATGGCCCGTCGCCGAGCCTCCCCGTCGGTGCCGCCGCCGTACCGTTTCCCGGTCAGTTGACCGATTCAGGGGCGGTTGAGCCGGTCCTGTCGGCGCAGTCGCCAGCCTTTGGCGATCTGGCGCTGCCCGATTTTGGTCCGATCGTGCCGGAGCGCCCGGAGATCAATCTGCCGCCGCAATCGCCGTTTGCCGTGGCCTCGCTGTCCTATGCGGATGAACGCGTTCAGCGCGCCGATGTCTTTGCGGCGCTCGACGACAACGGCATGTCGCCCGCCGATATCCTGCAGTCGTGGAAGAAATCAAATTCGCGGCCATCATCGTCCGCTTCCGACTATGTCGCCGCCGGCTCCTTCGATGACGCAGCAGAAGCAAGCCGCCTGGCCGCGGCGCTTGAACCCTTTGGCAAGACCGAAATCCAGCGTTCCGATCTCGATGGCAAGGATTGGTTCTCGGTGAACCTCTATCCGGACGGCCACGGCAGCGTGGATGATTTGTTGCAGGCGGCATGGGCGCATGGCGCGCCGGATGCACTGGCTGTGCGTAACTGAGCGGAAGCCGGCCTGGATTTTCCGCTACGCGGTTGATCCGTTGTAGAAAAAGCCTGATACTTTTTCCGGGCTTGCCGGAGTTTCCGGCCAACGGGTCGAACATCATGTCATTTCGCTTGCTCCAGCCTTTCGCCGGGCTTCTGGCTTTTTGCCTGCTAGTGCTTTCCCTGGCTCCAGCCCGCGCGCAGCTTTTCGAGACCAAGGCTACGCAGGTCTTCATGATCGACGCCGAGACCGGCACGGTGCTGTTTTCCAAAGATGCCGACAAGCCGATCCCGCCGGCCTCTATGGCCAAGCTGATGACCATGGAAGTGGTTTTCAACGCCATCAAGTCCGGACGCCTGAAGTTCGACGACACCTTCGTGGTGAGCGAGAACGCCTGGCGCAAAGGCGGTGCGCCTTCAGGAACATCGACGATGTTTGCCAAGCTCAAGTCGTCGATCCGGCTCGAGGACCTCATTCAAGGGGTTACCGTGCAGGCGGCCAATGACGGCTGCATCGTCATCGCCGAAGGCATGGCCGGATCCGAGGACAATTTCGCGGCGCAAATGACCGAACGCGCCCGCCAGATCGGCCTCAAGACATCGACTTTCGTCAATTCGACCGGCCTGCCGGCCGACGGCCAGCAGACGACCGTGCGCGAGCTGGCGCAGTTGGCCCTGCATCTGTGGCGCGATTATCCGGATTTCTATCGCTACTATGGCCAGAAGGATTTTACCTGGAACAAGATCTCGCAGCGGAACCGCAATCCGCTTCTGACGATGGACATCGGCGCCGATGGGCTCGCTGTGGGCGCCAGTGAGTCGTCAGGTTTCGGCATCGTAGGTTCGGTCAGCCACAACGGCACGCGGGTGATCGCGGCAATGAGCGGGCTGGCCAGCGACAAGGAGCGCGCCGAGGAGGCGCGAAAGCTGCTCGACTGGGGTGCTCGCTCTTTCGAGAAGACCGAAATCTTCGCCAAGGACGAGGTGGTCGGCGAAGCCCAGGTTTTTGGCGGCGCGAAATCCGGGGTGATGCTGAAGGCAAAAGGGCCGATCGAGATCTTCCTGCCGATCACCAATCGCGACAAGCTGACTGCCAGGATCGTCTACACCGGCCCGGTTGCCGCGCCAGTGGAGGAGGGGCAGCCAGTGGGCGCGCTACGCGTCTGGATTGGCGACACGCTCAGCCAGGAGACGCCGCTTTTCGCCGCCGAGTCGATCGGCGTCGGCACGCTGCCGCAGCGGGCTCTCGATGCCGTCAAGGAACTGGCGATCGGCTGGCTGCGATAGTACCGACGGCATGGACGTTTTCCCGGACGCGGACTATCTAGAGCGCTACAATCAACCCATTCATGCATGGACAAAGGCCTTTCGATTGGCGCGAGGATTTTTCATCACCTTCGAAGGCGGCGAAGGAGCAGGCAAGTCGACGCAGATCGAGCGGCTGGCGAGCAAGATGCGCGCCAAGAAATACGATGTCCTCCTCACCCGCGAGCCTGGCGGGTCTCCAGGCGCCGAAGCGGTCAGGCACGTGCTGCTTTCGGGCGCCGCCGAACCGTTCGGGCCAAAGATGGAAGCGCTGCTTTTCGCCGCCGCGCGCTCCGACCATGTCGAGCAGGTTATCCGGCCGGCGGTCGAGCGTGGCTCTATCGTGCTTTGTGATCGCTTCCTGGATTCTTCACGTGTCTATCAGGGCGTCACCGGAGGCATCGATCAGGCGTTCATGGACAGGCTGGAGCAGGTCGCCATCAATGGCATGATGCCAGACATGACGCTGATCTTCGACATAGACCCGGCCGAGGGCCTCAGGCGCGCCACGGCGCGTCGCGGCGCCGAAGCGGCAGCCGACCGCTTCGAAAAGGAGACGCTGGCCATCCATCAGGCCCGCCGGGCGGCATTTCTGGCAATTGCAGCGGCCGAGCCGGAACGCTGTATCGTCATCGACGCCGCCGCCGATCCCGATACGGTGGAAAATGTCGTCACCGCCGCTGTGTTCGCGGCGCTCGAGGCAAGAGCGCCAGCGCGCGACAGGCAGGTAACTCCGGCATGATCTTCGAACGCATCGCACCGGAGCAGCACGACACGCTGGACGGCGTGCCCGAACCATCCGAAACGCCACGTCTGGTAGGACACGCACAGGCGGCGAACATGCTGACCGCCGCCTATCGTTCCGGCAAGCTGCCGCATGCGCTGATCTTCGCCGGACCGGTCGGCATCGGCAAGGCGACGCTCGCTTTCCATCTCGCGCATCATCTGTTGAAGCACCCGGCCTTCAAGCAAGCGCCGGAAAGCCTTGCCGTTCCAGATCCGGCCTCGTCACTGTTTCGCCAGATCGCCACCGGGGCGCACCCTTCCGTACTGCATCTGACCCGCCCGGCGAACGACAAGACCAAGAGCTTCAAGACCGTCGTCACCGTCGACGAGATCCGCAAGGTCAGCCGCTTCCTGTCGCTGACTTCGCATGACGGCAGCTACCGGGTCGTCATCGTCGATCCGGCCGACGACATGAACGCCAATGCCGCCAATGCCTTGCTGAAGAATCTCGAGGAGCCGCCGGCAAGAACCCTGTTCATTCTCATCGTCCATGCCCCAGGCAGCCTGCTGCCGACAATCCGGTCGCGCTGCCAGGTGGTGCGGTTGACGCCGCTCGGTGCCGACGACCTGATGGCGGTGCTGGAAACGGCCGAACCGCCGCCACCGGTGGACCCGGCCGCGCGGGCGGCACTGGCCGAGCGGGCAGGGGGCAGCGCGCGCAGCGCGATCCTGTTGACGCAATATGGCGGGCTGGAAATCGCCGAGACGCTCGACGCCCTGGTGGCGGCAAGAAAGGGCGATGTCGGCGGAGCGTTTCGTCTTGCCGAGGCTGTCGCTGGCCGCGACCAGGCGATCCAGTTCGACATCTTCAACCGCCGGGCGCTGGAGCTGTTGTCGAACGCCGCGAGCCAGGCAGCATTGGCAGGCGATCTCGCCCGGGCCAAAACACTGTCTGACACTTGGCATGAAGCGCTGGACGCTATATCTGAGACCGACACCTACAATCTCGACAAGAAGCAGCACGCCCTGACCATGATCGACCGCTTGATTTCTGCAATGCGAATGTGACGGGGTTTCCGGCCTCGGGATGGCAATCGCCGCCCCGATGCGATATCCACCGCCACGCCTTCCATTCAGACATTCATGACGGTTCATTCATGTCACGCGACACATTCTACATCACGACCGCGATTTCCTATCCGAACGGCAAGCCACATATCGGCCATGCCTACGAGTTGATCGCCACCGACGCGCTCGCGCGCTTCCAGCGGCTTGACGGCAAGCAGGTTTTCTTCCTTACCGGCACCGACGAGCACGGCATCAAGATGCTGCAGACAGCGAAGCGGGAAGGCATTTCGGCGCGCGAACTGGCCGACCGCAACTCGGCCGATTTCCAGCGTATGGCGATTGCGCTCAACGCCTCAAACGACGATTTCATCCGCACCACAGAAGAACGTCACTATGCGGCCTCGCAGGCGATCTGGAAGGCGATGGCCGCCAATGGCGACATCTACAAGGGCGGCTATGCCGGCTGGTACTCGGTGCGCGACGAAGCCTATTACGGCGAGGAGGAGACAGAGGTCCGCCCCGACAATGTCCGTTACGGGCCGCAGGGAACGCCGGTCGAATGGGTCGAGGAAGAGAGCTATTTCTTCCGCCTCTCGGCCTATCAGGACAAGCTCATCTCGCTTTATGAAAGCCAGCCCGACTTCATTGGCCCGACCGAGCGGCGCAACGAGGTGATGAGCTTCGTCAAGTCGGGCCTCAAGGACCTGTCGATATCGCGCACCACCTTCGACTGGGGCGTGCCAGTGCCGGGCGACGACAAGCATGTGATGTATGTCTGGGTGGACGCCTTGACCAATTACATCACCGGTGTCGGCTATCCCGATGAAAATGCTGGAAATTGGCGTTTCTGGCCAGCCGATGCACACATCATCGGCAAGGACATCGTCCGCTTTCATGCCGTCTACTGGCCAGCCTTCCTGATGTCGGCCGGTATCGAACTGCCGAAGCGAGTCTTCGGCCACGGCTTCCTGTTCAACCGCGGCGAGAAGATGTCGAAGTCGGTCGGCAACGTCATCGACCCGTTCACCATGATCGAGCATTACGGTCTCGACCAGGTGCGCTATTTCTTCCTGCGCGAGGTGCCGTTCGGCCAGGACGGCAGCTATAGCCATGAAGCGATTGTCAACCGCACCAATGCCGACCTCGCCAACGGCCTCGGCAATCTGGCGCAGCGCTCGCTATCGATGATCGCCAAGAACTGCGGTGGCGTGGTTCCCAAGCGCGGCGACCTGACGGACGCCGACAAGGCGATCCTCGATCAGGCAGTCAGTGCTCTTGCCATCGCGCGCAAGGCGATGGTCGAGCAGGGCATCCATCTGGCGCTGGCAGCGATCTTCGGCGTGGTGGCCGAAGCCGATCGCTATTTCGCCGGACAGGAACCGTGGGCGCTGAAGAAGACCAACCCGGCGCGCATGGAAACGGTGCTGTGGACGACCGCCGAAGTCGTGCGGCGCGTGGCGGTGCTGTGCCAGCCCTTCATTCCAGGGGCGGCCACCAAGCTGCTCGACCTGCTGGCGGTGCCGGCGGACAGGCGCGATTTCGTGCATGTCCATGCGGACCATGCGCTAGTGCCTGGCACGGCGTTGCCCGTGCCGGAAGGCGTGTTTCCGCGTTACGTCGAACAGCCGGACGCGAACAGCTGATGCTCGTCGACAGCCATTGCCATCTGGATTTTCCAGATTTCGCCGAGGAGCGGGCGGCCATTGTCGCCCGCGCCAAAGCGGCCGGAATTGGCCGCATGGTGACGATCTCGACCCGCGTGAAGCGATTTCAGCAAATCCTTGAAATCGCGGAGACTTTCGACGAAGTCTATTGCTCGGTCGGCACCCATCCGCACAATGCGGCAGAAGAGCTGGACGTGACGTCGGCCGAGCTGATCCGCCTTTCTGCCCACCCGAAGGTGGTGGCGATCGGGGAGGCGGGGCTGGACTACTTCTACGACAAGGCGCCGCGCGATGCGCAAGCGCGGGTGTTTCGCAATCACATCGCCGCGGCTCGTGAAACAGCGCTGCCGTTGGTCATTCATTCGCGCGATGCCGATGACGATATGGCTGCCATTCTCGAGGACGAAACAGGGAAGGGGGCCTTCCCCTTCATCCTGCACTGTTTTTCCTCCGGACGGCGGCTGGCCGAAATTGGCGTCGCGCTCGGCGGCTACGTATCCTTGTCGGGCATCCTGACCTTCAAGAACTCGGCCGAATTGCGCGCCATTGCCGCCGATGTGCCGCATGAGCGCCTGCTGGTCGAAACCGACGCGCCTTACCTGGCGCCCATACCGTTTCGCGGCAAGCGCAACGAGCCGGCCTATGTCGCGCACACGGCCAAGGTGCTGGCGGAAACAATCGGCGTTGGCGAGGCCGAAATCGCTGATCTGACGACGAACAATTTTTTCCGTCTGTTCGGCAAGATGCCGCGACCTGCCGAGCAAAGCGCCTGAACGATGACCGACCGGCTGCGCGTTACCATTCTCGGCTGCGGCTCGTCGCCAGGTGCGCCGCGCATCACTGGCGACTGGGGCAATTGCGACCCGGACAATCCGAGGAACCGGCGCATGCGCACCGCTGTTCTGGTCGAACGGATCGCGGCGAACGGCGCTCGCACCACCGTTGTCATCGACACCGGCCCTGATTTCCGCCAGCAGATGCTGCTGGCATCGGTCAAGCGTCTCGATGCGGTCGTCTATACACATCCGCATGCCGATCATATCCACGGCATCGACGATCTGCGCGGTTTCGTCCTCGAGCAGCGCCAGCTGATCGACATCCATGCCGACAGTGTAACAATGCTACGGCTGCGGCAAGCGTTCGGATACTGCTTCGAGACGCCGCAAGGCAGCTCCTATCCGCCGATCGTCAGGGCACATATCATCGACCATGACAGACCGGTGGTCATCGAAGGAGAGGGGGTGCCCTCACCCTTGAGCCATTGCCGCAGGTCCATGGCGACATCATCTCGCTCGGTTTTCGCATCGGCGGCATCGCCTATTGCCCTGACATCAGCGACTTTCCGGACGCCACCGCCGAGCGGCTGCGCGACCTCGACGCGCTGATCATCGACGCGTTGCAATACCGGACGCACCCGAGTCACCTGTCGCTTGGCCAGGCACTTGGCTGGATCGAGCGGCTGGCACCAAAACACGCCGTGCTGACGCATATGCATGTGCCGCTCGACTACGCCACGGTGATGGCCGAGACACCCGCGAACGTCGAGCCGGCCTATGACGGAATGGTGATTGAAACTCCTTTCAAATCAGCGTGATAGGAACGGCTCTTCATTACGTCTGGCATTGATCGCGTTACGCGGATTGTACGGTTGCGCAGCTCGTCAAGTCACTGATTTTCCAGAGAGAAACCAGCAACTTTTCCTGTTCCTGGTCTCCGGCGCAAATCCAGTCGATCTGGTCAAGGCTGTTGCTTTCCACCGGAGACCGCTGAAGCGAGCCGAGCCTCGTCACCGGCATTCGCTGACGAAGTCCTCCCAGGCCTTGAGCGTGTCCGGACCACTGCCGTTGCACATTGCGCGGTGCTTGCAGCCGAACCACGTGCAATGATCGATGATCAATGCGGCGCACGACGTGACGGCGGATTGTCGACGCAGGTTGCTTCAACGGCCAGTTTGCCGGGCGTCAAGCCGATGAAAAACATCAGCATTTTCCAGTCTCGGCTTAATGCGATAGTTCCATAATCTATCTTATGCGACTTTTGGATGGCAGCTGAAGGAGCCGGCCGGCTCGCGTCATTCAAATGCGCGGCGGCAGATCGAGTAACAGTCGTGACAGCGCGGCACGCCGTGCTGGACCTGGGGCGCGACAATTGCGCGGACTTAGATCCGACGCTCGCGTGCGAGACGCTGACGAGCACCGCCAACCAGCCGTTGGCAAGGAGATGCTGAGGAAATGCATGACAGCCGGCATTTGGACATCTCGGCGAGAGCAGTAAGCCGCGACTGAAATATCAAACCGCGCGGATTGTCCAGAGATCGTGCGCGAGGCAACCTCCCTACCCTATGTGGACTTTCGACAAGCTCCGCGCGGTCCGCCGGTCGCCTTGGGTGGCAAGCGGGTGTTCAAGGTTTATCGTTCCCAGAAGGGCTTGGCGATCTCTGCCTCGACCTGCCGTCTCGTCAGACCGATATCGTCGATCAAATGGGGATTGTGCTTCGACATTTGCTCGAGTTCCCAGCGAAAGCGTATCCGCTCGCGCCAGGTTCGCTCGCGCCAGGTCGCGATAATGCTACGCAGGGTCGCCAGGTGCCGGATCGGCACCTCCGCCGGCCTAACTGGCATTCCCGGCCGCGCTGCCTGATGTGGGGCCGACGCAAGGGTATCGTTCATGGCAACCTCCGTATGGTTTGAGGGCCTGGACGCCCTCGACCTGAAAGAGGTTGAATTCTGCAGGATGCGAACAGCGCCGTAATTAAGCCTTCCCAAATAGTTCTCAAAACTTCCAAACGGGCTATAGATGCGCCCTATGCAGGGAGAGCGCTTTGCCTTTGGTCCGTTCGTGCTTGATTCCGGTGCGGGAACGCTGCTTCGGAACGACGTCCCCGTTGCCGTTGGCTATCGTGGGCTAAAGCTGCTTACGGCGCTCGTCGGACGACCCGGTGAGATCCTGGCCAAGGCCGACTTGATGGACGCGGCGTGGCCGGGCACGGCCGTGGAGGAAGGCAACCTCACCGTCCAGATCGCGCAGCTGCGCAAGCTGCTTGGCCCGGCCGCCGACGGCGGTGAATGGATCGCCACGGTTCCGCGCGTCGGCTACCGCTTCACGGGGGTCATCGAACAACTCGGGGGCGCGAAGCGAAAGCCCTTGCCGCTGCCTGGTAAACCATCGATAGCTGTGCTGCCCTTCGTCAATTTCAGCAACGATCCCGAGCAGGACTCCTTCGCCGATGGATTGACCGAAGACCTGATCACCGACCTGTCGAGGATCTCCGGCTTGTTCGTCATCGCGCGCAACTCGACGTTTGCCTACAAAGGCAAGGCGATGGACGTGCGTGCGATCGCTGAGGAGCTTGGCGTGCGCTATCTGCTGGAGGGTAGCGCAAGACGCGCCGCGGAGCGCGTGCGCATCAACGCCCAGCTGGTCGATGCGGTGAGCGGCGAACATCTATGGGCGGAACGCTTTGATCGCAGCCTGGAAGATATCTTTGCCGTTCAGGACGAAGTAACGGCCAAGATCGTGGAGGCGTTGCTCGGACGGCTGCGCGCGCCGCCGCCACGCAACCGGCCCAAGAATCTCGAGGCTTACGATCTCTGCGTGCGGGCGCGCAAGCTGATCGACGATTCGCCGCAGACGGCGCGGGAAGCGCATCTGATGCTGACGCGCGCGGTTTCACTCGATCCGGAATACGCCGAGGCCTATCGCTGGCTTGCCATGAACCACTGGATGGGATGGGTGCATTGGGGCGAACCCATTGCGCCAAATCGTGGCCTTGCCTTGGAACTGGCGCGGAAAGCCGTGGCGATCGACCCCAACGACGCCGGCTGCCACTGGGTGCTGGCCAACCTGCTTGCCTATGAACGCAGCTTCGCAGAGGCGGATGCGGAATTCGCCAAGGCGTTCGAGCTCGACCCGAACGAGGCCGACGCCTGGGCGACATTGTCCGACATTGCGGTCCTGGCCGGGCGGGTCGAAGAAGGCCTCGAGCATATTCGCAAGGCGTTCCGGCTGAACCCGTTTCCGGCAAGCTGGTATTATCTGACGCTCGGCGCGGCGCAATATGCGGCGCGCGAATACGATGCCGCCGTCGAGACACTGCGCAGGGACGAGACCTATCGCACAAGCTCGCGCCGTTTCCTGGCGGCAAGCCTTGCGCAGCTCGGCCGGCTCGAAGAAGCGCGCGCGGAGGTCGAAATGTTCCTCGTCAGCAACCCGCATTTCACGACCCGCCACTGGGTCGCGACGGAGCCGTTCCGCGACGCAGCGACGCTCGAACATTTCGTTGATGGCTTCCGCAAGGCCGGTCTTCCGGAGTGACGCGCCGATGTGATCGAAGGTTCGAGATCTCGATCGAGGCGCAAATCTGACCTTCGTACCGCTCGTCCCACCTACTCCTCAAAGCGACCCGTGGCGTCACGGTCGCGCTCATATCGCCTCGTGAGCGGAAACGGCGGCAGCCAGGACTCGCGCCGGACGATCCAGCTTTCGTAGGTTGGCATCAGTTGGTCAGGGGCATCCAGGGCTCCCAGGTGCACTTCGATTTCGTCCGCGCTGCGTGCGAAAACGGATGAGCCGCAGCGGGGGCAGAAAAACCGCCCGGCGTAGTCGCGTGTTTCGCCCTCGATCGTCACCGCGTCCTGAGGAAACACCGCGGCGGCATAGAAAAGCGCTCCATGATGCTTGCGGCAGTCGAGACAGTGACAAATACCGACCCGGTATGGGAGTCCCGACGCGACAATCCGGACGTCGCCGCAAAGGCAACCGCCCGTGAATCGGTCCATGTTGCGTCTCCTCTAAAATCAAGCGGTCGGAATGGTTGCAAGGCCGGCGTACACGATGCTCTGCTCACTGGGTCACGGACCCCTCTCCGCCCCGGTTTTCAAACCGATCCGATCAGCCGGATCTGATAGTTCAGCACGCGCTTCGTTGCTGGCGCGATCATCATCAGGCCAGGTTTGTCGATGAAATCGCCATCGAAGTCCACCGGGCTTGCAATGCCATGCCAGGGTTCGATGCACAGGAACGGCGCGCCGCCGGGCTTTGACCAGATGCCCAGTACAGGAAATCCCTGCCACGACATCTCGATCGCCGGACCACGCTTGGCGGCGTAACGCACTCGGGTGCTGGCGGGTTGATCGAGAATGACGGCATCATCGTCGAACAGGCGTTCGGAGAGGTCAAGGGTCATGCCTTTGACAGGTGTTGGCTGCGGAGTTGCCATGAGCAGACCGTCCTTCAGCCGGCGGATCGGCGCCCGCTCATCGTCGGCAAAAGTCAGCCGGTAGTCGGTCTTGGCCAGATCCGGCAGCAACGGCCAATTGAACGCCGGATGCGCTCCGATTGACGCCGGCAGCGGCTCGTCGCCGGTGTTGGTGATGTCAAAGGTTACGCCAAGCTGCTGGCGATCCAGCGTGTAGGTCACCTCCAGGCGAAAGGCGAAGGGGTAGTGCGCGCGGGTATCGGCGTCGTCGGTGAGAACCAGCGTGCAGGATCGCGGCCCCCTCTCCGCCCAGGTAAACGGCTTGTCGCGCGCGAAGCCGTGCTGCGTCATCGGGTAGGTCCGGCCTCGATGGCGCAGTTGGTCTCCCTTCAACCGGCCGACGATCGGAAACAGCACCGGCGAATGGCGGCGCCAGGCCGGCCCGGCCTGCCACAGGAACTCAAATCCTTGCTCGTCTTGCAGCGAAACCAGTTCGGCGCCCTGCGCGACTATGGTCGCCGAGATGCCGTCGCCATGAAGCGTTTGGCTGTCCTGTGCCACATGTCCTCGCGGGCCGGTGTTGAAGGCTGGTGCGGTGGGCAGACTAGCAAAAGCTCTTGGGGACTCAAGGTGTGGCCGGGTCTCGCCAGAACGAATTGTGGCCGGAGGATATCCCCGGCCACCTCTTTGCATCTCGGGCGATATTCCTCGCCCTCACCCGCAACGGACAGTCGTTACTCGCGTTCGCCGGTGAAATTCAGCAGCAGCTGGAAGATGTTGATGAAGTTCAGATAGAGCGAGAAGGCGCCGAAGACGGCGAGCTTCTGGCGCGATTCCGCGTCGAAATTCTCGGCATACTGCTCCTTGATCGTCTGCGTATCCCACGCGGTCAGGCCGACGAACACGGCGATGCCGATCACTGAGATGGCGAACTGCAGCGCGGTCGAGCCAAGGAAGATGTTGACGATGCTGGCGATCACCACGCCGATCAAACCCATGATCAGGAACGACGAGAACTGGGTCAGGTCACGCCTGGTGGTGTAGCCGTAGAGGCTGGTGGCGCCGAACATGGTGGCGGCGATGAAGAAGGTGCGCGCGATGCTGGTTCCGGTGAAGACCAGGAACACGGAGGCCAGTGACAGGCCCATGACCGCGCAGAAGGCCCAGAACATCGCCTGGGCGCTGGCCGCCGACATGGTCTGCATCTTGAACGAGAACAGCATGACGAAAGCGAGCGGCGCCAGCATCACCACCCACTTCAGCGGGCTGGAGAAGATCGGCACGTAAAGCGCGGGCGTCGACGACACCATGAAGGCGACCAGGCCGGTGACCACCAGGCCAAGGCCCATGTAGTTGTAAACGCGCAGCATGTGCTGGCGCAGGCCCTCGTCATAAATGGCTCCGGTTTGGGCGCCGGCGCGGTATCCCAGATTGGGGGTGTTCATTTGAATTCTCCTTTGTGGATCGGTCAGTAAAGCGTTCTGGCAAGCGTCTCGGCGGCACGATCGAGATCGTGGACCTCGCTTCGCGCGACCACCGCGTAGGCGACCTCGCCGATCTGGAAATAGGCCGAGGAAATGTCGCCAGAGGGCGCGACCGTCGGCTTGACGACATCGAAGTTTCCCGGCCGGATGGCGAATAGCGACACTAGGCCCATCTCCTTCGTCTCGACCGCCATCTCGACGCTCGGCCCAAAGCGCGACGGATAGATCTGCACGTCACGCACCTTCCAGTCCTTGGGCAGCGACGGCATGACGATGGCGGTCGCGGCACGGATCTCGCCGGCGTTGTAGTTGGGCGCTTCCGGCTGCGACGGCATGCTCTCGCGTACCAGCGTCGTTCTGTGCGCGCGAACAGCCTCTTCCAAATAGGCGGGCGGCTGCGGCGAGGCGACGACCTTCGTCACCGACATTGGCCCGATGATCCCGTTCGCCAGCCAGCCGGCGGCAATGAAGGCGGCAACGGCAGCGGCGCGCTGCAACACGCCGAAGATCCGGCCCCGGGCGAGCCCCCTCTCCAGCCGCCGCGCGGCATCCGCGGTCGCCGGCCTCGCCATGCCCCTGGAGCCGGCAAGCGCCACGCGCAGCTCGTCGCGGGTCCTCAGATCCGACATCACGCGCGCGGCAGCCTCTGGACGGGCGGACAGAAACGCCTCGACCTCGATGCGGCGGCTGACGTCGAGCTGGTCGTCGACATAGGCATCGAGGTCGGCATCGGTCACGGGATCGACAGTTGCGATCATGACGGGTCTCCAACGATCCTGAGGTGGTTTTTGGCCTTTGAGGGCGCCGCGTCCTCCATCGCGCGCAGTGCGGCGCGCGCCCTGCCGATGCGCGACATCAGCGTGCCCAACGGCACGCCGCTGGCATCGGCGGCCTGGCTGTAGGAAAGGCCTTCGATGGCGACGAGATGCAGTGCTGAACGCTGCTCTTCCGGCAGGCTGAAAAAGGCCTCGCGCACCTGCGCCAGGCGCACCGAATGTTCCTGTGGTGCCGGCGTGCTGCCATCGGCAAGGTATCCGGCCTGATCGAGGCGCGCTGCTTCCGAGCGACGCGAGCGCATGCGGTCGATGAAGGCGTTGTGGACGATCGACAGCAGCCACGCGCGCAAGTTTCCGCCGGACCGGAAAGTGCCGCGCCGCTCATAGGCGCGCACCAGCGCGTCATGCACGAGATCCTCGGCGTCCGTGCTGTCGCGCGTCAAGGAGCGTGCGTAACGGCGCAGCGACCCAAGTTGTCCAACAATATCGAAGCGTGGCATCGACCGTTTCATGCCCTGTTTACGGAGCATGTGGGGGTTTTAATCCCTGCCGTGCGATTTTTTTCGCTCGCTGGACGATATCCATCGTTCGCAACTGCCCTCGCCTCGCCGGCAAAACGGGCGATCCTGCGATGCCGCCAGCGCCGATCTTTCGACAGCCGGCCGGAGTGCTGCTTTTTGGCTTGGTGTGACCGAAACCGCTGGTGAAGCGCGTTCGATTTGCGTATCACTCCGCCGCGCCAACGGAACCGTCCCCATGTTCGAAGATCTCCAGCCAGCTCCCGCCGACAAGATTCTTGCCTTGATCGGCCTCTATCGCGCCGACCCGCGCCCCGACAAGGTCGACCTTGGCGTCGGCGTCTACAAGGATCGCGACGGCAAAACGCCTGTCATGCGCGCCGTGCGCGAGGCCGAAAAGCGACTCCTGCAGAGCCAGGACACCAAAACCTATCTCGGCCTTGCCGGCGATACGGTCTTCAACACGGCCATGGCCAAGCTTGCCTTCGGTCCGGGCGCCGACATGACGCGCATCCGTGCGGCACAGGCGCCGGGTGGCTCCGGCGCGCTGCGGCTGGTGGCGGAGTTGCTGAAGCGGACACGATCCGACGCGACAATCTGGCTGTCCGACCCGACCTGGCCGAACCACATGCCGGTGATGCGCGCCGCCGGTCTGCAGATCCGCGACTATCCCTATTTCGATGCCGTCTCGGGCTCCGTCCGGTTCGACGACATGCTGGCAGCGCTGCGGACGGCAAAGAGCGGCGACGTGGTGTTGCTGCATGGCTGCTGCCACAACCCGACGGGCGCCAATCTGGACGCGGCTCAGTGGGAGGCCGTTGCCGACCTGGTCGTCGAGCGCGGCCTGCTGCCGTTTGTCGACATCGCCTATCAGGGCTTTGGCGATGGCCTGGAGGCCGATGCCGTCGGCTTGCGCCTGCTGGCCGCGAAAGTTCCGGAAATGGTTGTCGCCTCCAGCTGCTCGAAGAACTTCGCCGTCTACCGAGACCGCGTCGGCGCCGCGATTATCCTGGCCAGGGACGGCGCACAGGCCGACGTGGCAATGAGCCAAATGCTGTCGGCGGCGCGCGCCATGTATTCGATGCCGCCGGACCATGGTGCAGCCGCCGTGCGCATCGTGATCGAGGACGCCGCGTTGCGCGCGGACTGGGAAGCCGAGTTGGAGGAGATGCGCCTGCGCATGCTCAGGCTGCGTGTCCAGTTCGCCGAGGCGCTGCGCCGGCAGTCCAACTCCGATCGCTTCGATTTCGTCGCCAGCCATCGCGGCATGTTCTCCCGCCTTGGCCTCACGGAAGCGCAGGTCGAGCGGCTGCGTGCCGAACACGGCGTCTACATGGTCGGCGACAGCCGCATCAACGTGGCCGGCCTGCCCGAGGATGGAATGGACAAGCTCGCCAAGGCAATCGTTTCGGTGCTCGACTGACGAGACCGGCACCGCGCAACTGTGGACAAGCCCCCTTCCCGGCTGACAGTGTTGGCCGCGAGATCGGCCGCGCGATAGCATCCGCACATGACGCCATCGAAAGACATTTCGCGCCTGATCGAGATCATGGCTGCGCTGCGGGCACCGAAGACCGGCTGTCCGTGGGACATCGAACAGGATTTCTCGACCATCGCGCCCTATACGATCGAGGAAGCCTACGAGGTGGCGGACGCCATCGCGCGCGGCGACCTCGACGATCTGCGCGACGAACTCGGCGATCTCCTGCTGCAGGTCGTCTACCACGCGCAAATGGCCGAGGAGGCCGGCGAGTTTGCCTTCGGCGACGTGGTTCAGGCCATCACCACCAAGATGATCCGCCGCCATCCGCATGTGTTCGGCGACGAGAAAGCCCGCAGCGCCGGCATGGCCAAGGGCATGTGGGAAAAGATCAAGGCCGAGGAGAAGGCGCAGAAGCGCAGCGCCCGCCTCGCTCGCGGCCTCGACCCGGAAGACAATGGCAAGGGGTTTCTGGACAGTGTGCCGGTCGCCCTGCCCGCCTTAACGCGCGCCTTGAAGCTTCAGGAGAAGGCGGCCCGTGTCGGTTTCGACTGGAGCGAGGCAACCCCCATCCTCGACAAGATCGAGGAAGAGATCGGCGAGTTGCGCGAGGCGCTGGCCAAAGGCGACACCGCCTCGATCAAGGATGAATTCGGCGACATGCTGTTTGCCGTCGTCAATCTCGGCCGGCACCTCAAGCTGGATTCGGAAGCGGCGCTAAGCGGCACCAACGAGAAGTTCCGCACACGCTTCCACTATGTCGAGCAGGCCCTGGAAAACTCCGGCAACACGCTGGAAAAGGCTGATCTGGCCGAGATGGAAGCGCTCTGGCAGGAAGCAAAAACCGCGAAGTAGCTTGCGCTAACCTGCCTGCATTAACTGTTGTTTTTGCGACGCAATCTGCTTTCGATCTCTTCGCGAGCGCTGGCTGTGGCCTTAAGCGAGATGGTCGTACCGCCGTCGTCATTGTCGGTGCGCGAAACGATATCGCCATTGCGGTAAAGCCAGTCGACAAGACCAAATTGGGACGGCTCGATCGTCACCGTCAGGTCTTCGAGCTCGCCCGCCATGCGCGTTTCGATGATCGCCTTCAGCGCATCGATACCCTCCCCCGTCACCGCGGACACGGCAATCGGCGGTGCCTTGCTGACGTCGGCGCCATCGGCAAGCAGCCGGCTGCGGTTGCCCTCGTCCAGCCGGTCGATCTTGTTCCAGACCTCGATCACGCGCTTGGCGTCGCCGGCGTCGACACCGAGGTCAGCCAGGATTCGTTCGACATCTTCTGCTTGTGCCGCGGTATCGGGATCGGAAATGTCGCGCAGGTGAAGGACGAGATCGGCCTCGACCACCTCTTCCAGGGTCGCGCGAAAGGCCGCGATCAGATGCGTCGGCAGGTCCGAGATGAAGCCGACCGTATCCGAAAGGATGATCGGCGTGCCATGCGGCAGGCGCACGCGGCGCAGCGTCGGATCGAGCGTGGCGAACAGCATGTCCTGCGCCAGCACGTCCGCACCGGTCAGCTTGTTAAAGAGCGTCGACTTGCCGGCGTTGGTATAGCCGACGATCGCCACCACCGGAAACAGCACCTTCTTGCGCTTGGCACGATGCAGGTCGCGGGTGCGGCGCACGGTTTCCAGCTCGTGCTTCAGCTTGATGATCTTTTCCTGCAACTGCCGCCGGTCGGATTCGATCTGCGTTTCGCCGGGACCGCCGAGGAAGCCGGCACCGCCGCGCTGACGCTCGAGGTGGGTCCAGCTGCGCACGAGGCGACCCTTCTGGTAGTTGAGATGGGCAAGTTCGACCTGCAGCGTGCCTTCCTTGGTGCGGGCGCGCTCGCCAAAGATCTCAAGGATCAACCCGGTGCGGTCCAGCACCTTGGCGTTCAGCTCTTTCTCGAGATTGCGCTGCTGCACCGGGGTCAGCGGATGGTCGACAATGACCACTTCCGCGTGGCCGTCTTTGACGATCTCGGCGAACTCCGCGACCTTGCCGCTGCCGAGCAAGGTCGCCGGGCGCGGATCATTGACGGTCACCACCGCGGTGTGGATCAGATCGAGATTGATGGCGCGGGCAAGGCCGACCGCTTCGTCGTGACGGGCCTCGGCCGAACGCACCAGCCTAGGACGGTTCGTCTCGTCGTCGTTGCGCTGGTGGCGGGTAAGTACGGGCACGATGACGACAGCCCGGGTCGGGCCCTTGGCTTCCGTCCCGGGATGATGCGCTGGTTTTCCGCGAACCGTATCGTCCGCGTCTTTCTCACGAGCCAATCAGGCGCCCTGGCTTTCCTCACCATCGAACATCTGAACCGGCTGGCTCGGCATGATCGTGGAAATGGCGTGCTTGTAGACGAGCTGGGAGTGACCGTCACGGCGCAGTAGGACACAGAAATTGTCGAACGAAGTGACCACGCCGGTCAGCTTCACGCCATTGATGAGAAAGATGGTGAGCGGGTTCTTGCTCTTGCGAACTGAATTCAGGAACAGGTCCTGAAGGTTTTGCGATCGTTCCGCCATTGTTCTTGTCTTTCGCCGATCCCCTTCGGTTTGCAAGCCAATGCGCCAAATTGTCAGGCACATGTCAAGCGCGCAAACACCGTCTTGTCGTCAGTAACGACAAGCAGAACGAGATATATTGATGTTCATTCCACCTGTGCGGTTATCAGGCTGGACTTTTTTCCGCAATGTCAAAAAAGGCTTGCCGCAACGAAAGTGTTATGGAGCCGGGGTGGCCATTGGCGACCGGATCGCCGTCGATGGCCACGACCGGCATGGCGATTGTCGTTGCCGAGCTGATAAACGCCTCGCGCGCCGCCTTGGCCTCGGCGACGGAAAAGCCACGTTCTTCGATCTTCAAGCCGAGCCTGGCCGCCACTTCAAACATGGTCGTGCGGGTGATGCCGCGCAGGATGCCATGTTCGGCCGGCCTGGTGACCAGGACACCATCCCGGGTGACGATCCAGGCGTTGGACGATCCACCTTCCTTGACGGTGCCGTCGCCGTCGACGAACCACGCCTCCTGCGCACCGGCTTCCTTCGCCTTCTGCTTGGCCAATACATTGGGCAGCAGTCCAACGCTCTTGATATCGACCCGGTCCCAACGATTCTCCGGCACGGTAATGACCGCGATACCGGTTTCGGCCCGCTTTGCTCCGGCAGCGGGATCGGCCTTCCTGGCGGTCACCACCAGGGACGGCTTGGTATCCGCCGACGGGAAGACAAAGTCGCGGCTGGCGACGCCGCGCGTGACCTGGACATAGACCAGGCCGTTGGCGACATGATTGCGGTTGACCACTTCGCGCATGATGATCGGCAACACACCTCGCGTGACGGGCCAGGCGATCGACAATTCGGTCAAAGACCGATTGAGCCGCGCAAGGTGGCGCGGCATGTCGACGATGAAGCCACGCGCTACTTCGCAGACCTCGTAGACACCGTCGGCGAACTGATAGCCGCGATCCTCGATATGTACGGAAGCGTCGGCGTGAGTGACGTAGCGCCCGTTGACATAGGCAATGCGCGGCATCGGCGACCCCTGGAAATCTATCGGGCTTTCTTATGCGATTCCGCCGCTTGCGTAACCGGCAAATGCTTGGCCCAGGCGCGGCCGACTAGACTTAGCGTCAGACGCCCAGCGACTTCAGCTTGCGATGCAGGGCGGAGCGCTCCATGCCGATGAACTCGGCGGTTTTCGAGATGTTGCCGCCAAACCGGTTGATCTGGGCGATTAGATAGTCCTTCTCGAACTGCTCACGCGCCTCGCGCAGCGGAAGCGCCATGATGTGCTGGTCGGATTGATTCGGCGTGCGCGGCATGACATCGCCGATCTCGGACGGCAACAGGTCGGCGGTGATCGGCGCATCGACATCATCGCCGCGCGCCAGGATCATCAGACGCTCGACATTGTTGCGCAGCTGGCGGACGTTGCCCGGCCAGTTGTGCGCCTGCAGCACGGCCAGCGCGTCGTCGCCGATGCGACGCGGCTTGATGCCGGCCTGGCGGGCGATCTGCTTCATGAAATTGTCGACGAGATAGGGAATATCCTCGCGCCGCTCGGCCAATCCCGGCACCATGACCGGAACCACCGCCAGGCGGTGATAGAGATCCTCGCGGAAACGCCCGTCGGCAATCATCGCCTCCAGGTTCTGCGAGGTCGAGGAAATGATGCGGACATCGACCTTGACCCGCTTGGTGCCCCCTACCCGCTCGAACTGCTGCTCAACCAGAACGCGCAGGATCTTGTTCTGCGTCTCGCGTGGCATGTCGGCCACCTCGTCGATGTAGAGAATGCCTCTATGGGCCTCCTCGAGCGCGCCAACCTTGCGCTCGACGCCGTTCGATTCGGTGCCGAACAGCTCGATCTCCATGCGTTCAGGCGTGATGTTGGCGGCGCTCAGCGTCACGAACGGCCCGCCCTTGCGCGCCGACAGCGTGTGGATGGCGCGCGCGGCCAGTTCCTTGCCCGAGCCGGAGGGGCCGATGATCATCACGCGGCTGTTGGTCGGCGCGACGCGCTCGATGGTCTGGCGCAACTGACTCATCGCCGACGACATGCCGATCAGATCGAAGGTTTCGCCGCTGCGCAGCTTGAGGTCGGAAACCTCGCGCTTCAGTTTCGAGGTTTCGAGCGCCCGCTCGGCGATCAGGATCAGCCGGTCGGCCTTGAAGGGCTTCTCGATGAAATCATAGGCGCCACGGCGGATGGCGGAGACCGCCGTTTCGATGTTGCCATGGCCCGAAATCATCACCACCGGCAGGCTTGGGTGCATCGTCTTGATCTCGTCGAGCAGCGCCAGCCCATCCAGTCGCGAGCCCTGCAGCCAGATGTCGAGGAAAATCAGCCGCGGCGCCCGGTCGGCGATCGCCGCCAGCGCGCTGTCGGCATCGAAGGCCGTGCGGGTTTCGTGGCCCTCGTCGCTCAGGATGCCCGCGACGAGTTCACGGATGTCTTCCTCGTCATCGACGATGAGAATATCAGACGCCATTACCGACCTTTTCAGTTTCTCTTTCGTTTTCCGTCCTGCTTTCGCCGCGCTGCGGCGTGGCTGCGGCGGCCGGGGGCAGGATGATGCTGATCATCGCGCCCCGCCCATTGTGGAAATCCGCGGGCGCGTCATGAAGTTCCAGCCTGCCACCATGGTCCTCCACTATCTTCTTGACGATAGCGAGACCGAGCCCGGTGCCCTTCTCGCGTGTTGTCATATAGGGCTCGAGCAGCCGTTGACGATTCTCGCGTGGCAGGCCCTTGCCATTGTCGATGACGTCGATGCGAATCGCGCCATTCTGGCGCCCGGCTTGAATCCGGATTATGCCGTGCGAACCGTCCTTCTGTTCCACTCCATCGATCGCTTCGGCGGCGTTCTTGATCACATTGCCGAAAGCCTGCGCCATCAGGCGGCTGTCGAACGTGCCCTTGAGCGGCTCGTTGCCGAACACGCGTTCGAAAGCAATGTCAGCGCGGCTGACTTCGACCAGGAACGAAGCCTCGCGCAACGATTCGCGCAGGTCGATGGCCTTCATCTCGGGCTTTGGCATGCGCGCGAAAGCCGAGAATTCGTCGACCATGCGGCCGATATCCTCCACCTGCCGGATGATTGTGTCGGTGCACTGATCGAAAATCTCGCGATCCTCGGTGATGACCTTTCCGAAGCGTCGCTTGATGCGCTCGGCTGAAAGCTGGATCGGCGTCAGCGGATTCTTGATTTCATGCGCGATGCGCCGCGCCACGTCTGCCCAGGCGGAGGAGCGCTGGGCCTGAACCAGATCCGTGATGTCGTCGACCGTCACGACATAGGATTTTTCCCCCGTACCGTCGTCGCCGGCCTCGATGGTGATCTGCACGTTGAAGGTCCGCTCGGCGCCGGCGCGGTAGAAGGTCACCTGTTCCCGGTAGACAGGCTTGCCTGACTTGCGGCCGATCTCGAAGACGCGGCCGACATGCGGCAACACGGCGGACAGGTTCTGTCCAAGCGCGGCGCTGGCGGACAATGCCAGCATCGCCTCGGCCGAGCGGTTGACGATGGTGACGATGCCGTAGGGATCGACACCGATGACGCCGGCGGTGACGCCGGCAAGCACGGCCTCCGAGAAGCGGCGCCGCTCATCGATCAGGTCCTTGGCGGACAGGATCTCATTGCGCTGTGATTTCAGTTCCAGAAGCATCTTGTTGAAGGTGTCGCCGAGCGAGGCGACATCGCCATCCGAAGGCCTGACGGGAACCGCAACGTCGAGATTGCCGGTCGCGACCTCATCGGCGGCGCCTATCAGCTGACGAATGGGCCGCACCAGACGGTCGGCGACGGCGATACCAGTCCAGATGGCCGACAGGATGATAATCAGCGTCAGCGACAGATAGGGCAGCGCGAAGGCCACCTGCGAGGTGCGCCTGTTATCTTCGAGACCGCGATACTCGTCGGTATTGGATCTGACGATCTGCCGCGCCTTGATCACTTCGGGGTCGACGAGCCTAATGGTGTAGAGATAGAGCCCCTCGATCTCGCGCAGCTTGACGATGGCGCCCATGATGTTGCGCGTTTTCGGCTCGATCAGCACCGGCTTGCCGTCGGCGGCGCTGGCCACGGCGCCTTCCGGCGGCTCTGGCATGGCGAAATCCGTGTCGGTCTTGGCGCTCATGACAAAGGAACCGTCCGGCTTGATCAGCGCGGCATGAGCCAGCGACCGGCCCACGGCTTCCTTGTTCATCAGATCGAGAAAGCCAGTGCGATCAAGGCCATAGAGCGTACGCGACGCATCGAGATCATAGGCCATCGACAGCGTCGTGCCCTGGAGGTTACGGGCATTTTCCTGGACATAGGCGTCGGCGATCGACAGCGACGAATTGACGATCGTCTTGGTGCGGATCTCGAACCAGCGGTCGAGGCCGATATCGAGCGTGATCGAGGCGATGATCGCCACCATGATGGCGGGAATTGCGGCGACCAGCGCAAACATGGCGACGATGCGCACATGCAGCCGCGAAGCGGCCTTGCCGTGTCGGCGCGCCATCAGAATGCGATGGACCTCGCGTCCGACGAGCGCGATGAGGAAGAGGACGAAAGCGGCATTGAGGGCAATCAGCGCCAGCGTCGTCGACTCGTTCGGCGTGATCGGCGTGGCGCCAACGAGGATGGTGAACGAGATCGCCGCCGTGACCAGCGCGCCCGCGACCGCGACGATGCCAGGCAGCGCAAGCAGCCGGCGCCCGTCGCGCGCGCCGGGTTCGCTGAAAAGCGGTTCGTTGAGAGTCGGTGCCTGCGGAACCATGTCGCCGTCTAGAGCCAGTGATTGCGTCGGATGTATGCAACGCATTGTGGCGATTATGCAACAAGTGTGGCCGCGACGGAAATCTTTCGCAGTCCGTCCCCCGAAAAGAACCTGAGCTCGGATCCGGGCTGCTCAGGACTGCCGCGATGATTTGTAGACGTTGACGCCGAGTTCCCGAATCTTCTTGCGCAGCGTGTTGCGGTTGAGCCCTAGCAGTTCGGCGGCCTTGATCTGGTTGCCGCGGGTTGCCGTCATCGAAGCCAGAACCAGCGGATATTCGACCTCGGACAGAATGCGCTGATAGAGGCCCGCAGGCGGCAATTCGCCGGCAAACGATGCGAAATAGCGTTGCAGGAAGTGCTCGACCGCCTGGCCAATGGACAGGTCGTCGGGGATGAGGTTGCCGCCGCCCGGCACCACGGGGCGTTCGCCGGTCTTGAGCTCCGCCTCGATGATCTCGGCGGAAATCTCGTCCTGCGAATAGAGCGCGGCCAGCCTTCGAACGAGGTTTTCCAGCTCGCGCACATTGCCTGGCCACGGATAACGCTTCATCAATTCGATGCCGCCGGAAGAGATGCGCTTGGTCTGCAGACCTTCCATCTCGCCCAGCTTGAAGAAGTGCCGGACGAGATCGGGCACGTCCTCGGAGCGCTCGCGTAGCGCCGGCAGCCTGAGCGGCACGACGTTGAGGCGGTAGAAAAGATCCTCTCGGAAAAGCCCCTGATTGATCAGCGTGCGCAGATCCTTGTTGGTGGCGGCGACGATGCGCACGTCGGTCTTGATCGGCGTGCGTCCGCCGACCGTCGTGTACTCGCCCTGCTGCAGGACGCGCAGCAGGCGTGTCTGCGCCTCCATCGGCATGTCGCCGATCTCGTCGAGGAACAATGTGCCCCCCTCGGCCTGTTCGAAACGACCGGTGGAACGGTTCTGCGCGCCGGTGAAAGCGCCCTTCTCGTGGCCGAACAGTTCCGACTCGATCAGGTCGCGCGGGATCGCCGCCATGTTGATGGCAACGAACGGCCCGCCACGACGGCGGCCATATTCATGCAGCGCTCGTGCCACCAGTTCCTTGCCGGTGCCGGATTCGCCCGAAATCATCACCGTCAGGTCGGTTTGCATCATGCGCGCCAGCATGCGGTAGATGTCTTGCATGGCCGCCGAGCGGCCGACCAACGGCATCGCGTCAGGCTGTTCTTCCGGCCGCGCATCGATCTTCGGCCGCCGCGGCTCGGAAAGCGCCCGGTTGACGATGTTGAGGAGTTCGGTCAGGTCGAACGGTTTCGGCAGATATTCATAGGCGCCGGTTTCGGACGCGCGAATCGCCGTCATGAAGGTGTTCTGGGCGCTCATGACGATGACCGGCAGCTCCGGCCGCGCCTTCTTGATGCGTGGCAGCATGTCGAAAGCGTTCTCGTCTGGCATCACCACGTCGGTGATGACCAGATCGCCCTCGCCCGCCGCCACCCAGCGCCACAATGTCGAGGCGTTGGAGGTGACACGCACCTCATGGCCGACTCGCGACAGGGCCTGGTTGAGGACCGTGCGGATCGCCGCATCGTCGTCGGCGACGAGAATATTGCCGCGAACCGTCATTTGCGGTCTCCTTCACCGTCTTCATCGGCACCGAATGGTGTTTCCTTCCAGGCCGGCATCAGGATGCGGAAGGTGGTTCCGCGCGGTGTCGATTCGCATTCGATGATGCCGCCATGCTCGCCGACGATCTTGGCGACCAGCGCAAGCCCCAACCCAGAGCCATTCGGCTTGGTGGTGATGAAGGGATCGAAGAGGATCGGCAAGATATCTTCCGAGACGCCGGAGCCATTGTCGCGCACGCAGAATTCCAGCGGCAGTGATACTCGGTCCTGCGTGCCCGGAACGGAAACGCGGATGCCCGGCCGGAAGGCGGTCGATAGGACGATTTCGCCCTGCGGGTCGCTGCCGATCGCCTCTGCGGCGTTCTTGACCAGGTTGAGGAACACCTGGATGAGCTGATCGCGGTTGGCAAACACTGGAGGCAATGATGGATCATAATCCTCCAGGATCTTGATCCTTTTAGCAAAACCGTTCTTGGCAATTGCCTTCACATGGTCGAGCACGACATGGATGTTGACGGGATAGCGATCGATCGGCCGCTCGTCGGAAAACACCTCCATGCGGTCGACCAGCGACACGATGCGATCCGTCTCGTCGGTGATCAGCCGGGTCAGCGCACGATCCTCGTCGGACGCAGAGAGTTCGAGCAACTGGGCGGCGCCCCGGATGCCGGAGAGCGGGTTCTTGATCTCATGGGCAAGCATCGCCGCCAGGCCGGTCACCGAGCGCGCGGCGCCGCGATGCGTCATCTGCCGGTCGATCTTGTCGGCCATAGACCGCTCCTGGAACATCACCACGACGGAGCCCGGAAATTCCGGCACTGGCGCGACGTAGAGATCGACGACCTTCTCAATGCCAAGCCGCGGCGACGACACGTCGACACGATACTCGTTGACCGGGGCCCGGCGCTCGCGCACCTGATCGACCAGCGTCAGCAGCGGGCTGCCAAAGGGAATGAGTTTGGACAGTGTGTTGCGGGCGAGCATTGTCGCGCTCGAGCGAAAGAAGTCCTCCGCATCGGCGTTGGCAAACGTGATGAACCCTTCCTCGCTGATCATGATCACCGGGCGACGAATGGTGTTGAGCACGATCTGGGCGGCATCCGCCATTTCAGCACCCTGGCCAGCGGCGGCGTTCATGCGGCGCTCCGCAGGTTCAATGGTTGCGGATCGCGCGAAAAAACATCACGCAGCAAGGCAATGACGCGGGCGGGCTCGAACGCGGTCAGTATCGCCTTTCGGCTGTCGTCAGCGACAACGCCGGCATGGCGATCGAGATACCAGCCGAGATGCTTGCGGGCCTGGCGCAGGCCGCTTTCGACGCCGTAGAGCGTCAGCATATCCTCGTAATGGGAGATGACATAGGCGGCCAGCGCCGTCGGGTCTTGCGGGAGGTTGGTCGCCGCCTCGCCCGTCGCGGCGGCCGCGATGCTGCCCGCGACCCAGGGTGCGCCGTAGTGAGCGCGGCCGACCATCACCGCGTCGGCGCCGGACTGATCGAGGATTGCAGCCGCTTGCGCCGGGGAGCAGACATCGCCATTGGCAACGACGGGGATGGACACGGCTTCCTTGACGCGCGCTATGGCGCGCCAGTCGGCCTTGCCCTGATAGAACTGGCAGCGCGTGCGACCGTGCACGGTGACCATCTTGACACCGGCCTGTTCGGCGCGGCGCGCCAGCATTGGCGCGTTGAGCGCGCCTTCGTCCCAGCCCAACCGCATCTTGACCGTCACCGGCACTTCGACCGCACCGACCACGGCTTCAATCAGCGACAATGCATGGTCGAGATCCAGCATCAGCGCCGAGCCGGCATAGCCGCCCGTCACCTTCTTGGCCGGGCAGCCCATGTTGATGTCGATGATGTCGGCGCCCTCGCCGGCGGCGATCTCGCGCGCCCTCGGCCATGTGCGACGCCTCGCGGCCGGCAAGCTGCACCATATGGACAGGCAGGCCGGAATGACGGATGCGCAGGTCGCAACCGGCCCTGCCCTTTGCGAGCTCGCCACTGGCCACCATTTCGGACACGACAAGGCCCGCGCCATGCCCATGGGCGCGCTGCCGGAACGGCTCATCGGTAATCCCCGACATCGGAGCGAGGAACACGCGATTGCGGATTCTCACGCCGCCGACGTCGAGAGGCGCGGCCAATTTGGTCAAGTTAACCATGCACAAAAACCAAGCATGTTCATTCGTTGCACATTCTCTAGCCAGAACCGCTGCAATGTGCAACGCGGAATGACGCCACATTAAGGCGCAATTGGGAAAATGCTGGCCTTCGGCTTTGGCCGCGACTAGGACCAAACGGCATGACTGACGCAAGTGAAAATCACGCTTTGGGCGCGGGTGATAAGGTCGCGGTGGTGATCGTCGCGGCTGGCCGTGGCGCGCGCGCCGGCCAGGCCAATGGACCGAAGCAATATCAAGGCATTGGCGGTCAAGCCGTCATCGCGCATACGCTGGAGACATTCTTGGCTCACCCGCGAACCGGCGTGGTCGTTGTCGCCATTCATGCCGACGACCACAACTTGTTCCAGCAAGCGGCGGGCGTCAACGCTGAGCGGGTCAGCGTCGTCATTGGCGGGGCGACAAGGCAGGCATCGGTCCGGCTCGGGCTGCTTGCGCTGAGAAGCCACGCGCCAATGCGGGTTTTGATCCACGATGCCGTCCGTCCGTTCGTCGACGCGGACCTCATAGAGCGCACGATCGCAGCCATCGGCGAGCGCGAGGGCGCGCTGCCCGCCCTGCCCGTCGCCGATACGCTGAAACGCGAGTCGGCCACCGGCGTGGTCGGAGAAACCGTTTCCCGCAGCGGGCTTCACGCAGCGCAGACGCCACAAGGTTTTCCGTTCTGGCCAATCCTTGCCGCCCACGAGAAAGCTCATCAGCTGGGGAAAGCGGACTTCACCGACGACGCCGCGATCGCCGAATGGGCGCATATTCCGGTAAAGATCGTCCCGGGCTCGCCGGACAATGTCAAACTCACCTGGGCACGGGACATAGCCATGGCGCACCACCGACTTTCGAGCGAGCGGGCACGCTTTCCTGACATCCGGACAGGCAATGGCTACGATGTCCACGCCTTCGAACCCGGCGACCACGTCACCCTGTGCGGCGTCGCCATTCCGCACGGCAAGAAACTGTCCGGCCATTCCGACGCCGATGTCGGGCTGCACGCCTTGACCGACGCGCTGCTGGCGACCTGCGGCGCCGGCGATATCGGCACGCATTTCCCGCCGTCCGACCCGCAGTGGAAAGGGGCTGCGTCGCGGATATTCGTCGAACACGCAGCGAAACTGGTGCGCGCGCGCGGTGGCCGTATCGCCAATGCCGACATCACGCTGATCTGCGAGGCGCCGCGCGTCGGCCCACATCGCGAAGCGATGACGGCCGCCTTGTCGCAGATGCTGGGAATTTCGGCGGACCGCATCTCGGTCAAGGCGACAACCAACGAGAAGCTCGGTTTTGTCGGCCGCGAGGAAGGCATAGCGGCGATCGCCACCGCCAGCGTGGTTTTCCCCGGCGAGGTGCCAGAGTGAGCAACAACGATCTGGCAAATGCCCTGCTGCAGGCCTGCCAGAAGCGCGGCATCATGCTGGCGACGGCGGAAAGCTGCACGGGCGGCATGATCATCGCCGCCCTGACCGATATCGCCGGCTCTTCCGCCGTGGTCGATCGCGGCTTCATCACCTATTCGAACGAAGCCAAGATGGACATGCTCGGCGTTTCCGCCGCCACGCTTGACACGCATGGCGCGGTTTCCCGCGAGACGGCGATTGAAATGGCAAAGGGCGCGCTAGACCGTTCGCATGCCGGTTTGACCCTGGCGGTCACCGGCATCGCCGGTCCCGGCGGCGGTTCGGCGGAAAAGCCGGTCGGCCTGGTCTGGTTCGGACTTGCCGTGGCAGGCCGGCCGGTTGTCGCCGAGCGCCAGCTTTTCGCAGACAAGGGCCGCGATTTCATTCGCCGCGAAACGGTCAGGCACGCGCTGGAACTCGGCTTGCGCGCGCTTGGCCAGCATCAACCCGACGGCGCAACGCCATAGATGACGTCGGCACGCTTCTCGAAGGCTTCGGCGAACATGCGGAAGGCGCGATCGAACATGGTTCCCATCACCGCGCCAAGAATGCGGCTCTTGAACTCGTAATCGATGAAGAAGCGGACGGCGCAGCCGCCGCCGTCAGGTTCGAAACGCCACACATTGCTCAGATATTTGAACGGGCCGTCGATGTACTTCACGTCGATGGTGTTCTCTTCGGGCTTCAGCAGCACCTGCGTCGTGAACGTTTCGCGGATCGCCTTGTAGCCGATGCTCATGTCGGCGAGGAGAACGGTGCGTCCGTCGCGCTCCTTGCGCGAGCGAACCGTCAGTGCTTCGCAAAGCGGCAGGAATTGCGGATAGGCCTCGACATCGGCAACCAGTGCAAACATCTGCCGAGGCGTGTGGGAAACACGGCGGGTGGCTTCAAATTTCGGCATGAAACCAGCGAGTTAAGCTGATTTCTTGAGCAGCGCTTCGCGCGCCGCGCGCAGCCGGGCGAAATCGTCGCCGGCGTGATGCGATGAGCGCGTCAACGGGCTTGACGCGACCAGCAGGAAGCCCTTGGTCCGGCCGATCGTTTCGAAGGACTTGAATTCCTCGGGGGTGACGAAGCGGATCACCGGATGATGCTTCTTCGACGGCTGCAAATACTGACCGATGGTCATGAAGTCGACATTGGCCGAACGCAAATCGTCCATGAGCTGCAGGATTTCGTTCCGCGCTTCGCCCAGCCCCACCATGATACCGGACTTGGTGAAGATCGACGGATCGATTTCCTTGACCCGCTGCAGCAGCCTGATCGAGTGGAAGTAGCGGGCGCCCGGCCGAACCGTCAGATAGTTCGACGGCACGGTCTCGAGATTGTGGTTGAAGACGTCGGGCTTGGCCGCCACGACGATCTCCAGCGCGCCTTCCTTGCGCAAGAAGTCTGGCGTCAGGATTTCGATGGTCGTCGATGGCGTCGCCGCCCTGATGGCGCGAATGACTTCGGCGAAATGCTGGGCGCCACCATCGGCGAGATCGTCGCGGTCGACCGACGTGATGACGACATGGGTCAGGCCCATCTGCTTGACCGCATGGGCAACGCGGGCCGGTTCATCGGGGTCGAGCGCGGTCGGGATGCCGGTGGCGACGTTGCAGAACGCGCAGGCGCGCGTGCAGATCTCGCCCATGATCATGAAGGTGGCGTGCTTCTTTTCCCAGCACTCGCCGATGTTCGGGCAACCGGCCTCCTCGCAGACAGTCACAAGCTTGTTCGATTTCACGATCTCGCGCGTCTCGGCATAGCCTTTCGAGACCGGCGCCTTGACGCGGATCCAGTCGGGCTTGCGCAGCACCTCTTGGTCAGGCTTGTGCGCCTTCTCGGGATGCCGCAGCCGCGGCGCATTGGCGATCGTGTCGAGGACAGTGACCATCAGAACCCTGGCTTTTCTCGCGACCGCCCGCCGGCGATCGCCACTTCAATGTCATCTAGGACTTTTCAGCACAAAGAAAAAGGCTGCAACGGCGCATGCCGCTACAACCGTTTTCGCATAGCCGGACCCGTATCGACTAGCGGCGCACCAGGCGACCGACCCAGATCAGCAGGCAGGCGCCGATGAAACCAGTGATCAGATAGGCGGTCCAGCCGACACCGAATGGGCCGAAATTGAGAGCCTGCAGGATGGCGTTCAACACGACCGCGCCAACGATGCCCATGATAATGTTCATGAAGATGCCGGTGTTGCTCTTCATGACCATTTCGGCGAACCAGCCTGCCAGGCCGCCGATGATGATGGCTGCGATCCAGCCGACGCCGTTCAAGTGCATATGCCCTCTCCTTGTTCGATGGGTGAAAACGCATCCGCAAACGAACACCCTTGCCGTCGAGCTCTCGCAGCTTGCGCGTTTGAGTCTCGTTCGACAAATCTATCATGCGTTCAGCGCGCGGCCATAGGCGTCAAGCACGCTTTCCTTCATCATCTCCGACAGTGTCGGATGCGGGAAGATGGTGTGCATCAGCTCCTCCTCGGTCGTTTCGAGGTTCATCGCCACGACAAAGCCCTGGATCAGTTCTGTCACTTCGGCGCCAACCATGTGCGCGCCGAGCAACTGACCGGTCTTCTTGTCGAAGATGGTCTTGATGAAACCCTGGTCCTCGCCGAGCGCGATGGCCTTGCCATTGGCGGCGAACTGGAAGCGCCCGACGCGGATGTCCTTGCCCTCGGCCTTGGCCTTGGCTTCGGTCAGGCCAACGGAGGCGACCTGCGGGTTGCAGTAGGTGCAGCCTGGAATCTTGAGCTTGTCGATGGCATGCACGCCGGGGAAGTTGGCGATCTTTTCCACGCACACCACGCCCTCGTGCTCGGCCTTGTGGGCAAGCATCGGCGGACCCGCGACGTCGCCGATAGCGTAGATGCCGGGCACATTGGTCTTGCCATAACCGTCGACGACGACGCAGCCGCGGTCGGTCTTCACGCCAAGCGCTTCAAGGCCGAGATTCTCGATGTTGCCCTGCACGCCGACGGCCGAGATCATGCGGTCGGCGGTGATCTTCTCGACCTTGCCGTCCTTCATCTCGACATGCGCGGTGACAGAATTCGCGCCCTTCTCGACCTTGGTCACCTTGGCTTCGAGGATAATCTTCATGCCTTGCTTCTCGAACTGCTTCTGGGCGAACTTCGAGACTTCGGCGTCCTCGACTGGCATCACTGCCGGCAGCAACTCGACGACCGTCACCTCGGCGCCCATGGTGCGGTAGAAGGAGGCGAATTCGATGCCGATGGCGCCCGATCCCATCACCAGCAGCGACTTCGGCATCTCCTTCGGCACCATGGCTTCGAAATAGGTCCAGATCAGCTTGCCGTCAGGTTCGATGCCGGGCAGCGCGCGCGGCCGGGCGCCGGTCGCCAGGATAATGTGCTTGGCGGTGTAGGTGCCCTCGCCCTTGACGCCTTTCGGCACCGGAGGCTGCGGCTCCATCGGCTTCTTGGCCGTGTTGGACACGACGATCTCGCCGGGCTTGGAAAGCTTGGCTTCGCCCCAGATGACATCGACCTTGTTTTTCTTCATCAGGAAGGCAACGCCGCCGTTGAGCCGCAGCGAGACCTTGCGCGAGCGGTCGACCACGGCCGATGTGTCAACGCTGACCTTGCCGTCGAGCTTCAGCCCGTAATCCTTCAGATGATCGGAATAGTGCATGATCTCGGCCGAGCGCAGCAGCGCCTTGGTCGGGATGCAGCCCCAGTTGAGGCAGATGCCGCCGAGATGCTCGCGCTCGACGATCGCCGTCTTGAAGCCAAGCTGGGCGGAACGCACCGCCGTGACGTAGCCGCCGGGGCCCGAGCCGATGATGATGACGTCGTAGTTCTCAGCCACGGTCTTTCTCCTTTACAGTTCCAGCATGACGCGCACGACCGATGTCAGCGCCTTGCCGATGTTTCGCGTGTTTTCGGCATCGAGGTGGACGCCATCGAGAGGGGTGGTTTGCGCCACCGTGCCGGCATCGAAGAAGCCGCAGCCGGCTTCGTCGGCGAGCGCCGCATATTGGGGCGCAAGCTGTTGCGACGCCGCGTCGCCGCCGGCAAACATTTCCTTGAAGTCGGCATTTTCGGTGCGGCTGACGACAGGCGGCGAAACGATGAGTATCTGCGGCGCCGGCCAGTCGAACGGATAGTCGTGGCCACGCACGATGTCGATCAGCCGTTGGATGCCTTGCTTGGCCGCGACCGGATTGCCGTGGATCCACGGCTTCATGTCGTTGGCGCCGAGCATGATGACGATCAGGTCGAGCGGCGCGTGTGTCGTCAGCACCGTTGGCAGCACCCTGGCGCCGTTGCGATCGGCTCCGGCCAGGTGATCGTCAAAGGCGGTGGTGCGCCCATTGAGGCCGTCAGCGATGATCTGGACGCCGCCGCCGACGCCAGCCTGCAGCACACTCGGCCAGCGGTCCTGCAGCGCATGACGGCCACCTTCGGCGTTGTAACCCCAGGTCAGCGAATCGCCGTAGCAAAGAACCGTCTTCATCCGCTCAACTTGCCTTCCCAACAATCATGTCACGCTTCACCCGCCGGCGGACGAACACCCGTTGCACCAGTATGGTCACCAGCCCCGGCAGGCCAAGGCCAAGCACCATGGGAATATCGCCCTTCACCGCCGTCGTGCTGCTGTCGGTGTAGAGGATCAGGGCGGTCAGCAAGACAAGAAGCGCCACAAAGACGATCAGCAACCACATCCCCGTTTTCCCGACCGCAGCCAGCGGATCGGCTGTGAACTGCGCCACGAACAAGATAGAGGTCGCCACGATCGTCACCAGCACCGATGCCATGAAGACGAGAATGTATTCTTCCTGAGCGTTGGTGATGACGGCCAGTTCTTGCGCCACCAGCCCGCCGGCGAATCCGGAAATGATGAAAGCGAGAAGGCTGGTGAAGAATTTCCGCACCGCCTTCTCCCCTTCCTACACCAGCATGCCCATCGGGTTCTCGATCAGCCGCTTGAAGGCGACCAGCAGTTCGGCACCCAGCGCACCATCGACGGCACGATGATCGGTCGACAGCGTCACCGACATCACGGTGGCAATCTTGATCTCGCCATTCTTGACCACCGCCCGCTCCTCGCCCGCTCCAACGGCCAGGATGGTCGCGTGTGGCGGGTTGATGACGGCGGCGAAGTCCTTGATGCCGAACATGCCGAGGTTGGACACCGCCGTGGTGCCGCCCTGATACTCTTCCGGCTTCAGCTTGCGGCTGCGCGCCCGGCTGGCCAGATCCTTCATCTCGTTGGAGATGGCGGACAGCGTCTTTTCGTCCGCATGCCGAATGATCGGGGTGATCAGGCCGCCGGGGATCGACACCGCAACGCCGACATCGGCATGCTTGTGCTTGACCATGGCGCTCTCGGTCCATGAGGCATTCGCATCCGGCACCGCCTTCAGCGCCATCGCCATCGCCTTGATGACCATGTCGTTGACCGACAGCTTGTAGGCCGGCACATCGCCCTTTTCGGTCTTCTTCACCGGCGCCGCCGCATTGATCTGCGTGCGCAGCGCCAGCAGCGCATCGAGTTCGCAGTCGAGCGTCAGGTAGAAATGCGGGATGGTGGTCTTGGCCTCGACCAGGCGGCGCGCGATGGTCTTGCGCATATTGTCATGCGGAACGAGCTCGTAGGAGCCTTGCTCGAACAGTTTCAGCACCTGATCGTCCGACATCGCCTTGACGGCGGGAGCGGCAGCGGCAGGCGCGCCGGCCGGAGCCTTGGCTGCAGGCGCTGCCTTGGCACCACCACCGGCAATCGCCGCGTCGACATCGGCCTTCACCACACGGCCATGCGGGCCGGTGCCGGTGACGGCGGACACATCGACGCCGGCTTCCTTGGCGATACGACGCGCCAACGGCGAAGCGAAGGTGCGCTCGCCACCCGCATGACCGTTGCCAACCGGAGCCGCATCTGCCTTGGGTGCGGCGGCGACAGGTTCAGCCTTTGGTGCCTCGGCCTTCAGTGCTTCAGCCTTGGGCGCTTCGGTCTTGGGAGCCTCGGCTTTCGCTGGCGCAGCACCGCCACCGCTTTTCGCGGCAGCGCCGGCGTCCTCACCCTCGGCAGCCAGCACGGCGATCAGCGCATTGACCTTGACGCCTTCGGTACCGGCGGGAACGACGAGCTTTGCAACCGTGCCCTCATCGACAGCCTCGACCTCCATCGTCGCCTTGTCGGTCTCGATCTCGGCGATGACATCGCCCGGCGAAACCTTGTCACCTTCCTTGACCAGCCACTTTGACAGATTGCCTTCTTCCATGGTGGGCGACAGGGCCGGCATGGTGATGTTGATTGGCATTTTGTCCTCCCGCCGGTTCAGCGATACGTGACGGCTTTGACCGCCTCGATGACTTCGCCAACGTTCGGCAACGCCAGTTTCTCGAGGTTGGCCGCATAAGGCATCGGCACGTCCTTGCCGGCAATGGTGATGACCGGAGCATCGAGGAAATCGAAGGCGCGCTGCGAGACCTGGTTGGCAATATGGTCGCCGACCGAACTCTGCGGGAAGCCTTCTTCCACCACCACCAGCCGGTTGGTCTTCTTGACCGAGGCGATGATGGTGTCGAGATCGAGTGGGCGGATGGTCCTGAGATCGATGATCTCGGCATCGATGCCCAGGCCGCGCAATTCCGCCTCCGCCTTGACCGCATAGGTCATGCCGATGCCGAAGGAGACGATGGTGACGTCCTTGCCAGTCTTGTGAATGCGCGCCTTGCCGATCGGCAGCACAAAATTATCCAGCTTCGGGACGTCGAAGGACTGGCCGTAGAGGATCTCGTTCTCGAGGAAGATGATCGGGTTCGGATCGCGGATCGCTGCCTTGAGCAAGCCCTTGGCGTCCGCCGCGGTGTAGGGCATCACAACCTTGAGGCCTGGAATATGGCTGTACCAGGCCGCATAGCATTGCGAATGCTGCGCGGCGACGCGGGCGGCGGCGCCGTTCGGTCCACGGAACACGATCGGCGCGCCCATCTGGCCACCGGACATATAGAGCGTCTTGGCGGCCGAGTTGATGATCTGATCGATCGCCTGCATGGCGAAATTGAAGGTCATGAACTCGACGATCGGCTTCAGGCCGGCCATCGCCGCACCAACGCCTACACCGGCAAAGCCATGCTCGGTGATCGGCGTGTCGACAACGCGCCGCGGCCCGAATTCCTGCAGCAGGCCCTGCGTGATCTTGTAGGCGCCCTGATATTCAGCGACCTCCTCGCCCATGACGAAGACATCGCCGTCGCGGCGCATTTCCTCGGCCATCGCGTCGCGCAGAGCTTCGCGCACCGTGGTCGAGACCATTTCGGTGCCGGCCGGAATGTCCGGATCGGCGGCGATTTCGGTTTTCGGGGCGGCGGCGACAGGTGCCGCGGCCGGCTTTGTGGCTTCCGCCTTGTCGTCGGCGGCCGGAGCCTCTGCCTTCGCCGGCGCTTCCGTCTTGGCGGGAGCCGCGGACTTGCCGACGTCGGCGGCGCTTTCGCCGTCCTGCAACAAGACGGCAATCGGCGTGTTGACCTTGACGCCTTCGGTGCCGGCGGCGATCAGGATCTTGCCCAGCGTGCCTTCGTCAACGGCTTCGACTTCCATCGTCGCCTTGTCGGTTTCAATCTCGGCGATGACGTCGCCGGCGACGACCTTGTCGCCCTCGTTCTTCAACCATTTGGAAAGATTGCCCTCTTCCATGGTCGGCGAAAGGGCGGGCATGAGAATTTCGATCGGCATGTCCTTGCCCTCCCGTTACAGTACGATATCGGTCCAGAGCTCGGACGGATCCGGCTCCGCGTCGTTCTGGGCAAATTCGGCGGCATCCGCGACGACGTCGCGAACCTCCTTGTCGATGGCTTTCAATTCGTCTTCGGTCGCCCACTTCTTCTCGATCAGCCGCGCCTTGACCTGCTCGATCGGGTCATGCTCGGAGCGCATCTTCTGCACTTCTTCCTTGGAGCGGTATTTCGCCGGGTCGGACATCGAATGGCCGCGATAGCGATAGGTCTGCATTTCGAGGATCAGCGGCCCGTTGCCGGCGCGGCACCATTCGGCGGCGAGATCGCCGGCGGCCTTCACCGCACGCACGTCCATGCCGTCAACCTGGATGCCGGGAATCTTGAACGAGGCACCGCGATGCGAAAAGTCTGTCTCCGCCGACGAGCGCGAGACCGAGGTGCCCATGGCATAACGGTTGTTCTCGATGATGTAGATGACCGGCAGCTTCCACAGCGAGGCCATGTTGAAGCTTTCATAGACCTGGCCCTGGTTGGCAGCACCGTCACCGAAATAGGTCAGCGAGACGTTGTTGTTGTCGCGATAGCGGTTGGCAAAGGCGAGCCCGGTACCGAGCGACACCTGAGCGCCGACGATGCCATGGCCGCCGTAGAAGTGCTTTTCCTTGGAGAACATGTGCATGGAGCCGCCCTTGCCCCTGGACAGACCACCGCGGCGGCCAGTCAGTTCGGCCATGACGCCGCGCGGTGAAAGCTCCATGGCCAGCATGTGGCCGTGGTCGCGATAGGCGGTGATCATCTGGTCGCCCTCGATCAGCGCCATCTTCATGCCGGTGACGACTGCCTCCTGGCCGATATAGAGGTGGCAGAAACCGCCGATGAAACCCATGCCGTAAAGCTGGCCGGCCTTTTCCTCGAAGCGACGAATGAGCAGCATGTGCCGATAGGCGGCAAGCTCTTCATCCCTGGTGAATTCAGCAGGCTTGGGGGCGGAAAGCCCTGATTTGCCGTCGGATCTGGATTTGGCAGGCGCTTTTCTGGCTGCGGTGGCCATGCATCACTCCCTGTTGGCGTCTCTTTGCGGACATTAGAGCAGGATGAAATCTGCTCTGGGGAGATCAGCTCCTCCCCACCGATTTATGGGAGGCTAACACGCGTAAGAGCGTTACGCCATGCCGAATTTGCATAGCTGGCATGCACCTAAGCGATTAAAAACATTGAAAATATTGGCGATTAACCTGATATCGGTTATTTCGCTGAGACCGGCAACATGATGGTTATTTCGTCAGCCTGGGACAGATTGAGCGCCCTGCGCGCCTGCTCGTCGAGCATGTCCCTCTCGAGCGTACCTTCATGCATGAGCCGAACGCGCCGTTCAAGTTCCATCCGGCGCGCCTTGATCGCATCGAGCTGACCTTGCAGCGCAACCGTCTGGGCTTCCAGCTGATATTTCGAGTTGATGCCGAATTCACCATGATAGGCATGGAAGCCGAAATAGGCGAGGAACGCCACGCAAAGCGAGGGGATGATCAGCCGGCCGGTGTTCCTCTGTTTGTGCTGACGCGTCCACATCGCTCGAATCCTCGCGGCCGCAAACTCAGGCGACCCAGGATCTTTTTCGCCCGATTGTGCTTAACGGACGGTTACGGATGACCGGCCTGGCGGCGCCGAAATGAAAAAGGGGCGGGAATGCTCCCGCCCCTTCACGCGATATCCGAGAATCCGAATGTTTTCGGATCAACCCTTCAACATCGACTTGCCGGCATAGAGTGCCTGCTTGCCGAGTTCTTCCTCGATGCGGATCAGCTGATTGTACTTGGCCATGCGGTCAGAACGCGACAGCGAACCGGTCTTGATCTGTCCGCAATTGGTGGCGACGGCGAGATCGGCGATGGTCGAATCCTCGGTTTCGCCCGAGCGGTGCGACATGACGGCGGTGTAGCCGGCCTTGTGCGCGGTCTCGACCGCGTCGAGCGTTTCCGTCAGCGAGCCGATCTGGTTGACCTTGACCAGGATCGAGTTGGCGACGCCCATGCGGATGCCGTCGCGCAGTCGCGCCGTGTTGGTGACGAACAGATCGTCGCCGACTAACTGGGTCTTCTTGCCGATCAGGTCGGTCAGATATTTCCAGCCTTCCCAGTCATCCTCGGCCAGGCCGTCCTCGATCGTGATGATCGGGTAGTCCGCGGCAAGCTTGGCCAGGTATTTGGCCTGGGCTTTCGGGTCGCGCGTCTTCTTCTCGCCCTCATAGACGTAGTTGCCGTCCTTGAAGAACTCGGTCGCCGCGCAATCGAGGCCGAGCGCGACCTCTTCGCCCGGCTTGAAGCCGGCCTGCTCGATCGATTCCATGATGAAGTCCAGCGCGACCGGCGCGCTCTTCAGATTGGGGGCAAAGCCGCCCTCGTCGCCGACATTGGTGTTGTGGCCGGCGTCCTTCAGCTTCTTCTTCAGCGTGTGGAAGATTTCCGATCCCCAGCGAACGCCTTCGCGCAGCGTCGGCGCGCCGATCGGCAGGATCATGAATTCCTGGAAATCAATCGGGTTGTCGGCATGCGCGCCGCCATTGATGATGTTCATCATCGGCACTGGC
Source organism: Mesorhizobium sp. RCAM 05104 (assembly GCF_059683645.1). Lineage (NCBI taxonomy): Bacteria > Pseudomonadati > Pseudomonadota > Alphaproteobacteria > Hyphomicrobiales > Phyllobacteriaceae > Mesorhizobium > Mesorhizobium sp. RCAM 05104. The sequence goes on from NZ_CM185033.1 coordinate 178,549, forward strand.
AGGACATGCGCCTTGGTGCCGCCGACATAGCGGTAGAGCGGCAGGCCGGCGGCATCGGCAGCCGCCTTGGCCACCGCCAGCGAGACGCCGAGGATGGCGTTGGCGCCAAGCCGGCTCTTGTTGGGCGTGCCGTCGAGCTCGATCATGGTCTGGTCGATGTGGATCTGGTTTTCGGCTTCCATGCCGCCGATTGCTTCGAACAGCTCGCCATTGACCGCCTCGACGGCCTTGAGCACGCCCTTGCCGAGATAGCGGGCGCCGCCGTCGCGCAGTTCGACAGCCTCGTGGGCACCGGTCGAGGCGCCCGACGGCACCGCGGCGCGGCCCATCGAGCCGTCTTCGAGAACGACGTCGACCTCGACGGTCGGATTTCCACGGCTGTCCAGGATTTCACGCCCGACAATGTCGATGATGGCGGTCATTGCGATGTCCCCGATTGATCGATTGAAAGCGTCGCGCACGTCTTAGCCAAAGTGCCGCAAAAGGCAATCGGCCTGCCTGCAATTATTGCCGTGGCGTCAGACCCGGCGATTCACGAAGCGCAAATCCCTGTCATCATAAGTCATGCCATCGGGCACGGATTTCGGGTATGGCTGTTGTCGCGCGGGGCGAAACATGAGGAGTTTCGCCATGTCTGAGTTGAGCGGTATCGTGAGTCTGTTCCTGATCGCGGCTGCGTTTCTGACGTCGTGCGACAACCAACAGTCGCCACCCAAAGCTTTGGCGCCGCTGCCGGCCTTGCACATCAGCGAGTAGGCCGCGACCTGAATCAAAAAGGCCCCGTCTCGGCGGGGCCTTTTTTGATTGCAGCCGTCAATGCCAGTAGGGCGTGACCTTGTAGTAGTCGTAAGACGCATCACGCGCCGTCTCGCCATCCGCGCCGGCCAGCTCGTTGATCGAATAAGCAGGCGCCGCTTTCAGCTGCTCCTTGGAGAACGGCACGATGTAGCCGCCCTTGTCCTCATCATAGTCGAGACTTGCCCACGGGATGGCGTGATACTTCTCGCCGATGCCGAGAAAGCCGCCAAAGCCAATCACCGCGAACATGATGCCGTTCGACGTCTTGTCGAGCATGATATCCTCGATACTGCCGATGCTTGTGCCTTCGGTATTGTAGACGGACGTACCGATGACGCGCGAAGCAGCAATGGCTTCGGTATGGCCTGTCTGCGTTGTCATGGTGTGCTCCTCGTTGTCGTTGATCTAGACTTTGACAATGAGGGGCGGGAGCGAAAGTTCCCGACTTTTTCGGCTACGGGCAGCTACTCCGCGAGGATGAAGGTAACCTTCATATTGACGCGATAGGCAGCGATCTTGCCGTCCTCGACGACGATCTTCTGGTCCTGGATCCAGGCGCCTTCGACGTTCTTGAGGGTCTTCGATGCGCGCGCAATTCCCTTTTCGATGGCGTCCTGAAAGCTCTTCTTCGACGACGATGTGATTTCGGTGACGCGGGCAACGGACATGGCTTCCTCCTGCCAAAACGCTCATTTGCCGGACAAGCGTACAGCCGGCTTATCCCTTCCACAAGCGCCGGCAGGATGCGTCTGGCTCAGCGAGCCTTCGCCACCCGGTCGAAAGCCATCAGCCTTTCCAGGAGTGCCGGCATATCCTTCAGCGGCAGCATGTTCGGGCCATCTGAAGAGGTCGAATTGTCAGGATCCTGGTGGGTCTCGATGAACACGCCGGCAACGCCGACGGCGACAGCCGCGCGGGCCAGCGTCTCGACAAAGCGACGTTCGCCACCCGATGAACCACCCTGCCCGCCCGGTTGCTGCACCGAATGCGTGGCATCGAAGATCACCGGCGCGCCGATCTCGGCCATGATCGGCAAGGCACGCATGTCGGACACCAGCGTGTTGTAGCCGAAAGACGCGCCGCGCTCGGTGGTCAAGACGTTTGGGTTGCCGGAGCCGGTGATCTTGGCGACCACGTTCTTCATGTCCCAGGGCGCAAGGAACTGCCCCTTCTTCACGTTGATGACCTTGCCGGTTTTGGCGGCGGCGACCAGCATGTCGGTCTGGCGCGACAGGAAGGCCGGGATTTGCAGCACATCGACATGCGGCGCGACGATCGCGCACTGTTCCTCGGTGTGGACATCGGTCAGCACGGGGAGCGAAAATTCCTTGCGCAGCTCGTCGAAAACGGGAAGTGCGGCGTCCATGCCGGCGCCGCGCGTCGCCGACAGCGAGGTGCGGTTGGCCTTGTCGTAGCTGGTCTTGTAGACGAGGCCGATACCGAGCTTGCCTGTCAGTTCCTTGAGCGCGCCAGCCATGTCGAAGGCGTGCTGGCGCGATTCAAACTGGCAGGGGCCGGCGATCAGCGCCAGGGCCGCGTTGTTGTCGAAGACGACATTGCCAACGGTTACCGACGAATTGGGCGCCAGGGGCTTGCTCATTTGATCTCCCGGAAGATGAAAGCCGCGCCCTGTCCGGATGCCGGCTGCACGACAATATCATTGCCCGATATATTGTGTTTGATGGAATTGGCTGCAAGCAGCCTCGAGGTGACATCGGCGTGCCGGATCGAAAAGACCACCGCGGCGAAGCGAAGCTCAGTTGGCGCGCCGGCCGACACGCCAAAACGTGAGGTGAAAGACGCGGGGTCAAGCACGCTCAAGGTTGCATTCGGCAAATGAAACGTGCTGCCCTGCCCGCTGGCGGTTGGATCGTCCATCGCTACCGAAATCAACCTGCGCTGTTCGGAAGGCTGGCCGCTGACCGCCACCACTTCGACGATGCCGGTGGCTCCGTTGGCGTGGGCCTGCAACGCCGCGCGGTCCACTTTCGGAGCATTGACCCGCTCGCAGGCAAAGAGAAAAGCATCCGTAGCCTTGCTGCCAGACGCAAAGGCGAGCTTGAACGATGCGATGTCGCTCTTGCCCGCCGTGTCGGTGAAGGCGCGCGAAAAGCTCAGCATATCTCCAGCCGAGATACCGGCTTCGACATAGCGTGCATGGTCGGCGTCGGCATTGCCGGTGGCAAGAACCATGGCGGAAAAGCCGTCGTCGCCGTGACTGTCGCGATAGACGCGGTCGCGCGCGACGAACACATTGCCGTCGGCAATGGCCTTCGTCGCTGCCTGTTCATCGCCGACCGAGATCGGTTCGAGATAGGTGCCATCGGCGAGGAAAACACAGCAATTTTCCGTTCCGAAGGGATGGATGCCGGTCGGCGCAACGACGAAGCCAAGCGCGGTGAGCCGGGCTCGCGCCACGTCGAGGCTGCGCACAGGCAGCACCAGATGATCGAGCGGATGAATGCCGGCGGCTGTTGTTCGGGTCATGCAGGCGCGATGTGCATCATTCCGTAAAGCGGTTCAAGCCGTGATCGCATCCCGGCCGCCAGCCGGTCGCCTTTGTCTTCGGGTTGGTCGATGGCGAATGCTTCCGCTATATTCTGCTTGCCTGCGATTATGGCGCGTTATGCGCGCTATTCTCCGGGATTCCTGGTGCTCGACCATGTGATGGCAGAGTGGGCCGCCGGCGGCGGCACCATCTTCGATTTCACCATCGGTGACGAACCGTTCAAGGCTGACTTCGGCTGCAGCCGCACGACGGTGCACGAGTTCCGCTTGTGACAGTCCTGCCGCCCCTGCCAATGGAAATCAGCGGCGTTGCCACGCGCTGCGGCTGGCGAGGCAGTACCGCATCGCTTTCGGCACAGCCACCGACGTCCTCAAATATCGATCGGCGAACTCGATCTCACGCACGCATGCCGGCTGCATAAGAGGGCTGGACGATCTTGTCGCCCGCTGTCCCGACTATCAATCCGAAGGCTACGGGCCGATCCTGAGCTGTCTGACGATACGTGGCGCGCTGAAAGCGGCGGCGCAAGGCCATTTCGGCACCGCGTTGGCCGAAGTGAAGGCCCGGCGGAAGGCTGGCAACCTGCCCGGCGGCCTCGATCAGCTGCCGGCCACGACATCGGCCGAATAGCGCAGTTCGCGCAACGGTTTGACCTCCCTGGTGGTCTGCGTATAGAGCGGGTGCGCCTTGTAGGCGGCCAGCGCGGCGTCATCGGCGAACTCCGCGTAGACGACCACATCGACCTCATCCGACAGGGGATCCACCTTGGTGTTCAGCGTCACCTCGAAGAGACTGGAATGGGGAATGTTGCCGAGCGCCAGCAGGCCCGTGCGCACCGCCTCCACATCCTCCTTGCGCCGCGCGCTGAAGAAAACAATGTGCCGGATCAACCCCGCCTCCTCGATCGAAATGCCGGGGTCTTTTGTGATGGCAGAACGGTCACGTCAACCGACAACGATGTCGCGGCGGCGTTCAGATGGGCGCTAGATCCTGCCGGTCACGTATCGCACGACATGCGTTACGTCCCTGACCGTCATGTCGAGATACCGGCCCTGATTGTAGAGGCCGTCCCAGATCAGAAAAAACGCGACGGCGGCAATGACGATTACATAACGCATGGCTAAAACTATCGCACAAGCGCGGTTGCAACCATAGGTGTTTTTGGTGCGTTCGGCCTGTGCTTTGCTAGAGGCAAATCCAAACCGGCGATCGCTGGCCCATTGGCACAGCCCAGCTCGCAGCCTGCCTCTTGAAGTTCCCCCTCATGACGTGGAAGATTGTCGCGGGGATTCACTGGGAAGCGCTGAAGCTCTGGTTAAAGGATGCGCGCTTTCGTTCGAGCCCGCACGTCGCCGAACCGGTCAGCTACCGGGACCAGGCAACGGCGTTCGAGCCTGGCGAATGAACCGCGAGAAGAGGAGGTCGGCAATTTGTGCCGACACCGCGGAAGTCCGGGGGCATGCGATGGCTTACAAGGAACATCACGGCGTAGCGTCGGGCGACGCAGTCAGGCTGGATGAATTCAATTTCGCCGAGATCGTCAAGGGCCTGCCGGCCAAGGCGCGCATGGTGCTGTCGGCAGCGATGAACCTGCCGCGCGGTACGCTGAAGGTCAGGATGCCGGACGGCCGCGCTGTCCTGGTCGGAGGCAAGGGACCCGGCCCCGACGCCGAACTGGTGCTCAAGAACTGGCGCTTGCCCGGCCGCGCCTTTTCCGGCGGTACGATCGGCGTTGCCGAATCCTACATGGACGGTGATTGGGAAAGCCCTGACGTGACCAGCTTCCTGGAACTGTTCGTGGTCAATTCGGCCATCGGCGAACGCGTCGCCGGCGGCGCCAGCTGGCTCATCAACACCGTTCAGCGTATTCGCCACTGGTTCAACGAGAACACACGCACCGGCTCGAAGCGCAATATTTCAGCGCACTACGACCTCGGCAACGCCTTCTACAAGGAATGGCTCGACCCGAGCATGACCTATTCCTCGGCGCTCTACGCGACCGGTGCCAACGACCTGGAGGGCGCCCAGGCCGCCAAATATCGCGCACTGGCGAAGGACACGGGGATTGGCCCGAAGGACCACGTGCTGGAAATCGGCTGCGGCTGGGGCGGCTTCGCCGAATTCGCGGCGCGAGAGATCGGCTGCCATGTAACCGGGCTGACGATCAGCCGCGAGCAGCACGACTTCGCCAAAGCACGCATCGAAAAGGCCGGGCTTGCCGACAAGGTCGACATCAAGCTGCAGGACTATCGCGACGAAACCGGCACCTACGACCGCATCGCGTCGATCGAGATGTTCGAGGCGGTCGGTGAGAAATACTGGCCGGTGTTCTTCGGCAAGATGAAGGCCTGCCTGAAACCCGGTGGTACCGCGGGCCTGCAGATCATCACCATCAACGAAGCCGCTTACGACACCTATCGCGCAAGGCCGGATTTCATCCAGCGCTACGTTTTCCCCGGCGGCATGCTGCCGACCCCGTCGATCCTGAAGGCGCTCGGCAAGGATCATGGCCTTGCCCATCTGCGCGAGCGCGTGTTTCCCGATGATTATGCGCGCACGCTCGCCGAGTGGCGCCATCGCTTCTGGGCGTCATGGGAGAAGATCGTTCCGCTCGGCTTCGACGACCGCTTCAAGAAGCTCTGGGAATTTTACCTGCACTATTGCGAAGCCGGCTTCCGCGCCAGCTACATCGACGTGCGCCAGGTGGTCTACAAGGCGTAAATCCACGCTGTGACGGCGTGGAAACGAGCTTGCGCGGCCTGTTTCCTGCGCAGATCGTTTCTTGAATTCCACAGTGCAAAACCGCCCCCCAACGATCGCGGATGGCAGCGATCATAGAAGGATGCGATACTTCGCGAATCCTGCCTCGCCTTCACCCACCGGTTCGATCTTCAGCGATTTCACGTCAGCTATGAAATCCTTCGCCCTGGCGCCGGTTTCGAACAAAGCGCTGGTTCCTGGCAGCGGCGCGAACGACCAGTTGTCGTCCGCCGACGGGTTGATCGTGCCCTGGCTTACGATATAGCGAACGATGACGTCGCGATTGGTGTCCGGCGCTTCGTAGATGATCTTCGAGGCATTGATGTCGGGGAAATTGCCGCCGCCGCCGGCACGATAATTGTTGGTCGCGACGACGAATTTCTGTTCTACATCAATTGGTTTTCCATCGAACATCAAGTCGATGACACGGTTGGCGCCGGCATTCGCCACCCCGCCCTTGGCATCGTATTTCGGCGGCTGCGAGAGATCGATCTTGTAGGTGACGCCGTCGATGACGTCGAAATTGTAGGATGGGAAGTCTGTGTTGATGAGCGCCTGGTCCGCCTGGCCCGGCTCGATCCTGTTGAAGATGCCGGCAGACATTTCCAACCATTCCTTGACCTCGGCCCCGGTGATTTCGACGGCCCGCACGGTGTTCGGATAGAGATAGAGATCGGCAACGTTCTTGATGGCGATGTCGCCTGCCGGCACATCGGTATAGTAGTCGGCGCCGTTGCGTCCGCCTGCCTTGAAGGGAGCGGCGGCCGACAGCAGCGGCACATCCTTCCATTGCGTGTTCTTGAGAATATCCCTGAGGTACCAGGTTTGCGCCTGGCTGACGACCTGCACCGACGGATCGTCCGCGACCAGCGCGAAGTAGGAATAGAGCGGGGCAGAGGTCTTGCCGACAGGGCGGCGCACATAGGCCAAGGTCGCCTGGTGGTCCTGCTCGAGCGCCGCGATGATGCGCTTGTCGTCCGGGACGGTCGGCTTGTTCTTGTTGTCGACGCGTTCGAAGATCGGCCGCGCCTCGGAAGTCGCGGAAACGACCTTCCATTTCGATCCGTCGCGCTCCAGCATCAGGTCGATCAGCCCCATATGCGAGCCCCAGAAGCCACCCATGACGGCGGGTTTACCCTGCAGCGTGCCTTTCTGTGCATCGACGCCCTCGAGCGACTGGAAATCCTTCTTGCCAGGGAAAACCAGGTGCTGGTGGCCGGTGAACACCGCATCGATGCCGTCGACGCCGGCCACGAAGAACGAAGCGTTCTCCATCATGTCGCCCTGCTTCACGTCGATGCCGGAATGCGAGAGCGCGATCACGATGTCGGCGCCTTCCTCCTTCATCTGCGGCACCCAGGCCTTGGCCGCCTCGACGATGTCGCGCGTCTTGACGTTGCCCTCGAGATTCTTGAGGTCCCAGACCATGATCTGCGGCGGCACGAAGCCGATGATGCCGATCCTGATCGGTTGCTCGGCGCCCGAGCCGTCCTTGATCTTCTTGTCGAGGATGACATAGGGCTTCAGGTAGAGCTTGTCGTCGCGCGGGTTCGCGGCAAGCTCGGTGCCTCGGACAAGGTTGGCGCAGACGAAGGGGAAATTGGCGCCGGCCAGTACCTTGTCCAGGAACGACAGGCCGTAATTGAACTCGTGGTTGCCGAGCGTCGAGCATTCGTAGCCGAGCAGGTTCATGCCTTTCATGATCGGATGGAGATCGCCGTCCTTCATGCCCTTCTCGTAGGCGATGTAGTCGCCCATAGGGTTGCCTTGCAGCAGGTCGCCATTGTCGATCAGCATCGCATTGGTGGCTTCCTTGCGCACCGCGTCGATAAGGGAGGCCGTGCGCGACAGGCCCATCGTGTCGTTCGCTTTGTCGGCGTAGTAATCGTAGGGCAGCACGTTCACATGGATGTCGGTGGTCTCCATGATCCTGAGGTGCGCCTGGTTGGCCTGCGCGCGGGCGGAGAACGGATGCAGCATGATCAGCGCCCCTGCGGCGGCCCCCGCAAGGAGATCGCGGCGGGAGACGGGATGGAGCAGTCGGGACATGTTTTCTCCTTCTTCGACGACGTCACAAGCCCTGCCCCGAAGCGAACTTGGCGCTGAAATCGGCTCAAGTCCACTCAAGAAGTCGCGCGCATTGGAGCGCCAGTCGATCAGCGCCATATGACGCGCGGATGAATGCGACAGTGAAGAATAGTCAGGTCTTGTCGTCGTCGCCTTGGGTGATCAGCCGGGCGCTGCGCTGGCCTGTGACGTAGATCCATAGCCAACTCAGGGAAACCGCAAGCCGGTTGCGGAAGCCGATCAGAAAATAGATGTGCGCGATGCCCCACAGCCACCAGGCGAGCCAACCCGTAAGCTTGATCCAGCCGAAATCGATCGCGGCAGCGCGTTTGCCGATCGTCGCCAGATCGCCGGCATGTTTGTAGTGAAATGGCCGCGTGGTGCTATCACCGCCGAGCCTGGCCTTGATGGTCGCCGCGACATGGCGGCCCTCCTGCTTGGCGGAAGGCGCGACGCCGGGTACCGGCCGTCCATCGGGCCGCAGCACAAGGGCGGCGTCGCCGATGACAAAGATCTCCGGGCTGCCAGGCACGCTGAGGTCCGGCTCGACGAGCACCCTGCCCGCGCGGTCCGCCTTCGCCCCTAACCATTCGGCGGCGGGCGAAGCGGCAACACCGGCTGCCCACAGGATCGTCCTCGCCTCCAGCTGCTTGTCGCCAAACACAACACCTTCGGCGTCGCAGCGCGTAACGGCCCGGCCGAGTTCGATCGTCACGCCGAGCCGCTCGAGCGCCTTTCTGGCATAGTCGGAGAGTTTTGGCGCGAAATTGGCAAGGATGCGATCGCCGGCCTCGATCAGAACCACGCGCGTTTGCCGCGTATCGATGTTGCGGAACTCGCCGCGCAACGTGTCATGCGCCAGTTCGACGATGGTGCCGGCAAGCTCCACGCCGGTTGGCCCGCCACCGACGATCGCAATGGTCAGCAGCGCCTGGCGCTTGGCCTGATCGGTTTCCCGCTCGGCCTGTTCGAAGGCCAAGAGAATGCGCCGCCGGATGGTGGTGGCGTCCTCAAGTGTCTTCAGGCCCGGCGCGAAAGGCTCCCATTCGTCGTGGCCGAAATAGGCATGACGAGCGCCGGTGGCCAGCACCAGCGTGTCGTAGGCGACAGCGCTGCCGTCATCGAGCAGCACGCGTTTGCCTGCACGGTCGACGCCGGTGACGTTGGCTAACAGCGTCGTCACGTCCTTGCGCTTGCGCAGGAGGTGGCGGATTGGCCAGGCAACCTCGGAGGTTGCCAGCGCGGTGGTCGCGACCTGGTAGAGCAGCGGTTGAAAAAGATGGTGGTTGCGCTTGTCGATCATGGTGATGCGCACCGGCGCTCCGTCAAGCGCGCGGGTGAATTCAAGACCGCCGAAACCCGCGCCGACAACGACGACATGATGGCTGGCCTGGTTCACTTCATTTCACCCTGACGGTAAGAATACCTGTCCCAGATGTAGGTACTTTTGTGCAATGCAGCAACAGAAACACGGTGCCAGGGACTCGCCGTCCCATGTCGTGAATGCACAAGTTATATCGTGTCGCGAGGTATAGCGTCATCCAACACGCTTTGAGGTGACGCATGGCCAACGATCATGACGACCAAGCTCCGGCGCAGTATGCTTCGCCGCCTTGCTTCATGCATGAATTCGATCCGGAATTCCGGGCGCCGCTATCCGACTGGACCGATGTGAGGCGCTGGCGCAAGGCCGAGCGAGAACGGTTGATCGCCGCTCGTCTTGCCGTTTCGGCCGACGCGCGGACGGTGATGTCGCAGCGCATCGCCGAAGGCCTGGACGCTGTCGTCGGCGAGATCGCCGGCCGCATGGTCAGTCTCTACTGGCCGTTCCGCGGCGAACCGGATCTGCGGCCATGGATGGCGTCCATCAACGAGCGTGGCGGCCGCACCGCGCTGCCCATCGTTGTCGAGAAAGCGCAACCGCTGATCTTTCGCGCCTACGCACCGGGCGATCGGCTGGAAAAGGGCGTGTGGAACATCCCGATACCGGCCGAGGGCGACCCGGTTCTGCCAGATATCGTCATTTCGCCTATCGTCGGCATCGATCCGGGAAATTATCGCCTGGGCTATGGTGGCGGCTTCTTCGACCGCACGCTGGCCGCGATGCCGTTCAAGCCGCTGGTCATCGGCGTCGGCTACGAACTGCAGCGCATCGCCACCATCTATCCGCAGCCGCATGACATTCCAATGGATCGGGTCGTCACCGAGGCCTAAGAGCGCCGCACAGCAGCGCAAATGTCTCGTGACAAAAATCCGACTTGGTCGATAAATAATATGACCTTTGAGCGACCATGCTGTGGAGGACTGTTTCGACTTGCGTTCTGGGCGGATCCAACGGTCGCTCTTAGACTGGCCGCTTCACAACGGATGATAGGATGATCGGACGAACTTTAGCGGCTGCCGTTGCCATTGCGTTTTCCTTTTCGCCTGCGCATGCGCAACCGCAGCATCGTTTGCCGAGCGGCTATAAATGGGGCCGCTGCCTGCTTGTTGTTGACGGTCAGACCCGTATATCCGGAAGATGCTCCTATCAAATCGAGACGGGCGGCGATTTCAATATCCAGGGGCCTCGGCAAGTTTTTGCGGGTATCGACTATCCCGATACGCATAGTGGGGCCGGTGAAATGTCCGAAGATTACTGGGCCGTTGTCTACAAGGACGGTGATGTTTGGGGCGGCTATGCGAACTCGGACATTCGCGAAACTCACGGTGATGAACGTTGGGCAGACCTTCGCCGCGAAGGCGCATGTTATCTTGGAAAGGGCGTCCGGGTGTGCCTCTGGCGTTAAGCCATTTCCGGCTTCATGCCCATCGCCGTGCGGTCGACGATCTCACGCAAGGCGAATGACGAGTTGATCTTCGTCACATGCGGCATGGCCGACAGCCACTCCTTGTGAATGCGCTCATAGTCGACCAGATCCTTTGCCGCGATGCGCAGGATATAGTCGTATTCGCCCGACATCAGGTGGCACGACAGCACGTTGGGGCAGCGCTTGATCGCGGCCTCGAAATCCGACAGCGTCTTCTCGAACTGCCCCGACAGCGATATGTGCACGATCGCCGTCATCTGGTGACCAAGGGCTGCATTGGATAGCCGGGCGTGGTAGCCGCGGATGGTTCCGGATTTCTCCAGATTGTCGAGCCGGCGCGAGCAGGCCGACTGCGACAGGCCAACCTTCTCTGCAAGAGCGGCATTGGGTATCCGACCATCCTTCTGCAAAGCCTCGAGAATGGCGATATCAATCCTGTCGAGCGGCATTTTTCGTGAATCCTGCGAAAATATAGCTATTTTGCGCAACGATTATCGAAACTTGCTGGCGCGCGCAAGCGCATTCGCAAACACATGCGCAGCGATTCATGGTTCACTTGGCCGATACAGGGAACGAGCCCAAAGGGCCGGATCAGGAGAAGAAGATGCGCGTCGGCTGCCCCAAGGAAATCAAGAACCACGAATATCGCGTCGGCCTCACGCCCGGCTCGGTCCGCGAATATGTCGCTCATGGCCACGAAGTGCTGGTCGAGACCGGTGCCGGTGCCGGCATCGGCGCCGATGACAACGCCTACCGCGCCGCCGGCGCCACGATTGCCAAGACCGCTGCCGACGTGTTCGCCAAGTCGGACATGATCGTCAAGGTCAAGGAACCGCAGCCCAATGAATGGGCGCAGCTTCGCGATGGCCAGATCCTTTATACCTACCTCCACCTGGCTCCAGATCCGGAGCAGACCAAGGGGCTGCTTGCTTCCGGCGTCACTGCAATCGCCTACGAGACCGTGACCGACGACCGGGGCGGCCTGCCGCTTCTGGCGCCGATGTCGGAAGTCGCCGGACGCCTGTCGATCCAGGCCGGCGCGACGGCGCTGCAGAAGGCCAATGGCGGCCGCGGCGTGCTGCTCGGCGGCGTGCCCGGCGTGCTGCCCGGCAAGGTCACCGTGCTCGGCGGCGGTGTCGTCGGCCTGCATGCCGCCAGAATGGCGGCGGGCCTTGGCGCCGACGTCACCATCATCGACCGCTCCATCTCGCGCTTGCGCCAGCTCGACGACCTCTTCGCGGGCCGTGTCCACACCCGCTACTCGACCGTCGAGGCGCTCGAGGAAGAATGCTTCTCGGCCGACATCGTCGTCGGCGCCGTGCTCATCCCGGGCGCCGCCGCGCCGAAGCTCGTCACCCGCGAAATGCTGTCCGGCATGAAGAAGGGGTCCGTTCTGGTCGACGTCGCCATCGACCAGGGCGGTTGCTTCGAGACCTCGCACGCGACGACTCATGCCGACCCCACCTACGAGGTCGATGGCGTCATTCACTATTGTGTTGCCAACATGCCTGGCGCGGTGCCGGTCACCTCGGCCCATGCGCTGAACAATGCGACGCTGCACTACGGCCTGCAACTCGCCGACAAGGGTCTGAAGGCGCTGGTCGACGACCACCACCTGCGCAACGGCCTCAATGTCCACAAGGGCAAGATTACCAACCGTGCGGTCGCCGAGGCGCTTGGGTACGAACTGGTCGAGCCGAAGGCCGTCCTGGCTGCCTGATTCCGCGAAAAGACAGCTTCCTCCCGTCTAACTCGCCGGCTTATGCCGGCGACTTTTTTTGGGGAGATCGAAGGCAACGAAGCCCGTTTTCCAAGCAAATCGGAAACAAAACCCCGCGGCGCAACGGCGCTTTGCCCATGACTGTTGCATTTTTGTCATTTCCTACATTAGCCACCCCTTGCTAGAGGCATTCCGGGCTTATTATTGAGGGGTACGGGCAATGTTCATTCGCACGTCTGCGAAATCTATTCTTTTTTCCGCTGTTTCGATCTTGGCTTTGATGTCTGCTGCTCATGCGGCCGATGTGGTGCAGCCCGTTGAAGCGTCCGGCTTCAACTGGAGCGGCATCTATGTCGGCTTCGGTGTCGGCGCCGGCGCCAACGTGCACGAGCTGGGCAGTGATTTTACTCCCATCTCGCTGAACGGCATCGGTGGAGAAGGCGCCTATGGTGAATTGACGGTTGGCTATGACTATATGGTGTCGCCGCGCTTCCTGCTCGGGGGTCTGCTTGACGCTCACGTCGGTAACATCGAAACCTCGCTGGATGCTGGCGGATTAAGCGCTTCGATCCAGGAGACCTATGGTTTCGACGCCGGTTTGCGAGTGGGCTACCTCTTCACGCCGAATACTCTGGGCTATGTGCTCGGCGGCTATTCCTGGCAGAAGTACAAGCTCGATACGAACGCTGGATTCGGCTTCGATTGGGACCAGAGCGGATATTTCGTCGGAGGTGGCATTGAAACGGCCATCAACAGCAATTGGACGATCAAGACCGAGTATCGTTATACCCGCTTCGGCACCAAGGGGGATCTCCTTTCCGAGGCCGGCATCCCGTCACCGGATGGCGCGCTCAACCTCGACACCTCGCGGCACACTTTCCAGGTTGCAGCCAATTATCGCTTTGGCGCCCGGAATGGCGGCGCAACTGCCTTTGAAACTCCGACTTACAACTGGACCGGTTTCTACGCCGGCGGTGCGTTGGGCGCAGGTGCATCCGTGCACCAGATCGAAATCCCGCCGCTAGCTGGCGCCAAGTTCAACGGCCTCGGCGGTGAAGGCGCGTTTGGCGAGTTGAACGTCGGCTATGATCATGATTTCGGCAACTGGGTCGCCGGCGTCATGGTCGATGCTCGCTACTCCGGCATGACCTCGAAACTGGACCTCGGCGGCGGATCCATCAACGTCGATACCGACTATGGTTTCGATGTGCTTGGCCGCGTCGGAATGAAAATGGACGAATCGACGCTCGCCTACGCACTGGCTGGCTACAGTTGGCAGCATTTCGACCTGAACGCTTCCGACCCGATCGGCGATATCCTCGACTGGGGCTCCAGCGGTTTCTCAGTTGGTGGCGGTTTGGAAACGGCTGTGTCCAGCAACGTCACCGTCGGTCTTGAGTATCGCTATTCGCAGTTTGCCAAGAAGGATTTCTCGTCGGAGTTGGGGCTGCCTGACGACTCCATCACCTCTACTTCTTCTTTCCATACCGTGCGTCTCGGCGCGAAGTACAAGTTCAACTAAAAAGCCCTCCAGGCAAACAGTTGCAGCCCGTCGGCCTGGCCGACGGGCTTTTTCTTTGCTCGGAGAACTCATTGGGCAAAGCGCGGGCAACAAAAAAGCGGAGCCAAAGCCCCGCTTCCTCGGTATCGAGATTTCCCGCCGGTTCATCCGCGGTCGGCAAATCGATCGACAATCGCTTTCTATCGCGACTATGCGACGGGAGTAAGACAGCCGCACCCAGCCGCTGTCTTCGCCTCACGCGCGCTCGATACGGCACTGGTAGCAATTGTTGCGCGCCGAGCGGACATGGACGTAGGCGATATCGTCGCGTTCGAACAAGGTCTCGGCTCGCGCGGCAATTGCTCCGGTCGGGATGACACCGCCGCTGCCGTAGACGATGCGGTCGTCCCTGCCATAGCCGCGCACGATGTAGTCGGGACTTTCGAGAATCTCGGGCAAAACCTCGCTCTCGGCGGCGCGTTCGCATTCTTCGGCATGCAGGAAGATCGGCCCGGTTTCGGCATAGGGCTGAGGGTCCGGAAATGGCCGGTAGGCCAAAACGAGATAGGCGTCGCCAGCGGCGATGTTCTTCAGGCAGTGCCGGCAAGGCATGCCGTCACCGTCAGAAATCTGTCGCTCGGGCGTGTGGCCGTAGCCATCCGGGCCGCCAAACTGCAGGGCCCTGACATCTTGGGTCGGCAGGGCTTTGAACTGGATGGTCATGGTGAAAAATCTCCGGTGTCGCTGACCAGAAATTATGCGCCAAGGCCGATGCTTCCCACCCGATTCCTGCCAAGTATCGAAGCGCCGATGGCATTGGCAGCCTGTGCTGATCGATCTCTCGATGGATCAGCGGTGCCATCAATGACGAAGCCGGCTAATCAATATCACGGCCGCATCACGCTGGCCGAACGCTCGGCGAAAGGCAGCGGATGCACGATCTCCTTCTTCTGCGCCACCGGCGCAAAGCCGAGCTTCTGGTAGAGCGGCAGGGCCGCCGGATGATCGAGTGTGCAGGTCTGCACCGCCACCCGCTTCGGCCCGTACGACCATGCGGCGGCAATCGCAGCGCCGAGGAACCAGCGGCCGATGCCTTGTCCGGTCGCATGTTCCATCATGCCGAAATAAGCGAGTTCCACCTCTTCCGGCAAATGTGGCTTGAGGTCGAAGAAGCCGGCCGGCGCGCCATCGAGATAGAGCACCCTGATATCGCGATCCTCGCGGTGGATGCCGGCCGCGAGTTCGTCGTCATCCAGCCTCAATACATTGACCCAGTGCCATTTGCGCCCTACCCGGTCCATCAGGTAGCGGTAGAAATGCAAGGGAATGTCCTTGGTCTTCAGCAGTGCGATCTGACGGTTGTAGGGCACAGGCGGCGAATAGGCCGGCGGCACGTGCATCTCGAGAAATGTCACGGTGACTTCGATGTCTTCCAGCACGCCGTTGTCCATCGTCGTCATTCCTTGCCGGTCACAACAGGCGTGTCGGAGAGCCCGCCCCACTCCGTCCATGAGCCGTCGTAAAGCCTGTTGTCGGTATGGCCAAGCGTTTCCAGCGCCAGTGTGACCACCGCGGCAGTGACACCGGAGCCGCAAGACGTGACGACAGGCTTCGACAGGTCGATGCCGGCCTCCTCGATCACCTTGCGCAGGCGGTCCTTCGACAACAGCACGCCGTTTTCCGACAGCGCCGAATAGGGCAGATTGCGCGCGCCCGGCATATGGCCGGAACGGATGCCGGCGCGGGGCTCGGGCTCGGTGCCGGCAAAGCGGCCCGGTCCACGGGCATCGGCGATCTGGCTTTCCCTGGTGTCGACGATCCGGCGCATGTCGGCGAGGCTGGCGACGCGACCCGCGTCGAAATCGGCATAGAATACGCATGGGGCGATCTTCGTGGGCTCGGCCGTTACCGGCCAGCCGGCCGCCTTCCAGCCATCGAAGCCACCGTCCAGAATATAGGTCTGGAAAACACCCATCACGCGGAACATCCACCACGCCCTGGGCGCGGAGAAGAAGCCCGGGCCATCATAGACGACGATGGTATCGTCGGCCGAAACCCCCATCGCACCGACATACTGTGCAAAATGCTGCGGCGACGGCAATGTGTGCGGCAGGGCAGAATCGGGATCGGAAACCGCATCCTGATCCAGGAACCGAGCACCCGGAATGTGCGCCGCCTCGTATTCGGCGCGCGCATCGCGTTTTTGCGCAGGCAGATACCAGGACGCATCGATGATCACCAGGCCAGGCTGGCCAAGGCGCGTCCGCAGCCAGTCCGCGTCGACAGTGAAGGGGCTATCCTCGGCCATTCTTGTTCTCTCTATTCTCGGCAAAAGCGTTGTGTATCAGGCCGCCGGCATCGGGCCAAAGCGGATACGGAAGCGCCGGTTCTCGCGACCCTTCTTCTCGATCTTGCCGATGTGGATTTCGCCGACTTCGCCGGTGCTTTTGACATGTGTGCCGCCGCAAGGCTGGCTGTCCACCGAGGCGTTCTCGCCGATGCAGACAAGGCGGATCTTGCCGGTACCAACCGGTGGCCGGACGTTCTTGGACTTCACCAGGCCAGGGTTTGCAGCCAGTTCCTCATCGCTGATCAGCCTGGTGAAGATCGGGTGGTCGGAGCGCACCAGGTCCATCAGGCTCGCCGTCACCTCTTCCTTGCTGAAGCTGGCATCGGGAATGTCGAAATCGACGCGGCTGTCGTCCTCGGAAACGGAAGCGCCCGTGATCGGGAATGGGCAGACGACCGTGAGCAGGTGACATGCCGCGTGCATGCGCATCAAAAGATGCCGCCGCTCCCAGTCGATCGCCAGGCTCACCTTCTCGCCGACCTCCGGCCCGGCATGATCCGGCGCCGGCATGTGGATGATCTCGTCCTTGGTCTCACCGGATATGGTGGCGGCAATGGCGACGCGGCTGCCATCGGCGCGTTCGAGATGGCCGGTATCGCCCGGCTGGCCGCCCGAGGTGGCGTAAAAGATCGTTCGGTCGAGAATGATGCCGCCACGATCGTTGACGGCGACGACGGTGGCGTCGGCCGTCCTCAGGTAGGCGTCGTCGCGAAACAGCGCTTCCGTCTTGTACGCCATCACGCGACCTTTTCGAATGGCACCGAAATCCTGCTCTTCAGCTCCATCCAGCCAGGAACCGGCAGCTTCTTTTCGCGCAGGAATTCCGGGTTGAACAGCTTCGACTGGTAGCGCGTGCCGTAGTCGCAAAGAATGGTCACGATCGTGTGGCCGGGGCCCAATTCCCTGGCCAGCCGGATCGCGCCGGCTATGTTGATGCCGGTCGAGCCGCCGACGCAAAGACCTTCCTCCTGGATCAGGTCGAAGACGATCGGCAGCGCCTCCTCGTCCTGGATCTGGAAGGAGAAGTCAGGCGCGAACCCTTCGAGATTGGCGGTGATGCGTCCCTGCCCGATGCCTTCGGTGATCGAGCTGCCCTCGGACTTCAGCTCACCGCTGGTGTAGAAACTATAGAGCGAGGCGCCCAGCGGATCGGCGAGTGCGATCTTGACGTCCTTGCTCTTTACCTTCAGCCCGAAGGCGACGCCGGCCAGCGTCCCACCCGAACCGACAGCCGAGACAAAACCGTCGATCTTGCCTCCGGTCTGGCTCCAGATTTCCTGCGCCGTGGTCCGGATATGGCCGTCACGGTTGGCGACATTGTCGAACTGGTTGGCCCAGATGGCGCCGTTCGGTTCCGTCCTCGCCATCTGCTCGGCGAGCCGGCCCGACAGTTTCACGTAGTTGTTGGGATTCTTGTAAGGAACGGCAGGCACTTCGATCAGCTCGGCGCCGAGCAGCCTGATCGTATCCTTCTTCTCCTGGCTCTGCGTGTCGGGAATGACGATGACGGTGCGGTAGCCGAGCGCCTTGGCGACCAGCGTCAGCCCGATACCGGTATTGCCGGCGGTCCCCTCGACGATGACGCCGCCGGGCTTCAGCAACCCGCGCTGTTCGGCATCGCGGATGATGAACAGACCGGCGCGATCCTTGACCGACTGGCCCGGATTCATGAATTCGGCCTTGCCAAGGATCTCGCAGCCGGTCTCTTCGGAAGCTTTGTTGAGGCGGATCAGAGGCGTGTTGCCGATCACGTCGATCACAGAACGGGGCATTCAGGATTCCTTTGTGCGGTGCGCCGAAACCCTAGAAACCCGAAGCTTCGGTTTCAAGGCAAGAATTTGTCTGGTCCAGTCGCATTTGCGGTGCTGTTGTTGCAACAACGTTTCCCGGGACCGACCTCGTGCCCCACTGTTCATTTCCGCCTGGCGTTGAAAAGCAGCTTTTCATTCGATTTCTTCATCGCTAGAGCAAAGCAGGAACAAGTCGACAGGGCGCAGCATGACACTCTACCGGGCCAACCCGAAGCACGGCGTCGCCTGGATCACGGGCGGAAGCAGCGGTATCGGTCGCTCGCTGGCCAGGGATCTTGCGTCCCAGGGCTATGCCGTCGCGGTGACGGCACTCGACGACGATCCGATCGACACGCTCGTCGTCGAGACCGCACAGATGCCGGGCAGTGTCACGGCTTTTCCCTGCGATGTCACCGACGAGCCGCGCATGGCCAGAACCGTCGCCGCGATCGAGAAGGAACTCGGGCCCATCGTGCTCGCCGTCTTCAATGCCGGAAACTACATATCGACACCGGGTGAGGCTCTTGTCGTCAATGACTTTCGCCGGTCCTTCGAGGTCAACTATTTCGGCATCGTCAACGGCCTGGTGCCGCTCATCGAGCGCATGCGTGTCAGGGCACGCGGCCATGTCGTGCTGGTCGGTTCGGTCACCGCCTATTTCGGCTGGCCGACCACGGCCGCCTATGGCGGCACCAAGGCGGCGATCAACATCCTGGCGGAATCGCTGAAGTATGATTTCGACAAGATGAATGTGCGCATCCAGGTGATCAATCCGGGCTTCATCGACACGCCGCTGACCGAGAAGAACATGCTGCCGATGCCGGGGCTGATGCCGGTCAGCCGGGCGTCGCGCCGCATGGCGCGGGGCATCAAGTCCGGCGGCTTTGAAGTCACCTTCCCGCGCCGAACAAGCTGGCCCCTGAAACTCCTCAGCCTGCTGCCGAGGCCGCTGTACAGAGGGGTAATCAGCCTGATGACCAACTGGAAGGCGCGCCCGCTGCACTACGACCGCAAGCCGCCAATCGAATAGAACGCCGTCGAAAAGTGTCGGCTCCCTGCCGGCCGTTGCCTGTTTCTGGACGCGGCCATAGGTTGAGAATTGTAGTGTGGAGTCCGCGATGGGGCGACGGGTTGTGCTTGCTATGCTGGTCCTTGTCGCCGTCCTCGCACTGGCCTTCGGGCTCGGCCCGCGTGTAGCTGTCGACACCACGATCCATTTCGATCCTTCGGTCATCGGCGACGATCCGCAGGCCTATGTGGCGCGAGTGGAAGCCGCCGTGCCCGGAATCCGCGATGGGCTGGACAAGGAGATCGTCTGGGCAAATCCTATGGTTCATGCCATGACGCCGCTGTCGATCGTCTATATCCACGGCTTTTCCGCATCGAAGGGCGAGATCCGGCCGCTGCCTGATGACGTGGCCAGCCAGCTCGACGCCAACCTCTTCTACACCCGCCTTACCGGTCACGGGCAGGATGGCGCTGCGATGGCGCAAGGCAGCGTCAATGCCTGGATCAACGACTATGAGGAGGCGCTCGCCATCGGCCGGGCGATCGGCGACAAGGTGATCGTCATCTCGACCTCGACCGGCGGCTCGCTGGCGGCATGGGCGGCAACACAGCCGGGCGCGTCGGACAGAGTGGCGGCGATTGCGTTCATCTCGCCGAACTTCGGCGTCAAGGCATCCGGCGCCGAAATCCTGACCATGCCGTGGGGCAAGCAGATCGCCAAACTCGTCGCTGGCAAGGAACGCAGCTTCGTGCCGCACAACGCGTTGCATGAGAAATTCTGGACCTACCGCTACCCGATCGAAGCGACCTTGCCGATGCAGGCGCTGACCGAACTTGCCTATGGCGCGCCGGTGGAGAAGGCGACCATCCCTGCCCTGTTCATCTTTTCGGATTCGGACAGAGTGGTGCGGCCCGACCGCACCCGCGAAATCGCCGGGCGCTGGGGTGGTGCGCACGAACTGGTGCCGGTCGACGACACTGGCGACCCGGACAACCATGTCATCGCCGGCGACGCGCTGTCACCGTCCACTACGGCCTTCCTCGCGCAGAGGATTGGTGTCTGGATCGAAGCGGTGGTGAAGTAAGGCGCGGACGAAAAGGGCGGCCGAAGCATCGCTTCAGCCGCCCTTTTCTGTATCAGTCACGGACAATCAGCCAGCTTGAGACTTGGCTGCTGCAACGCGATCTGGCTTACGCAGCCCGCGCCGCGGGCCGCTTGCCGCCGAAGCGGCGCTTGTTGTTGCCCTTGAAGGGCTTGGCGCCTTCCGGCTTGCGCTCGCCAGCAAAAGCCGGCTTTTCGCCGAAGCGCTTCTTCTCACCGCCCGGCCGCCGGCCGTCGCGACGGCCATTACGGTCATTGGCGGGCTCGAAGCGCTCGTTCTTCTCGGCCGGATTGCGCTGCGGATCGGGGCTGCCGAGATGGTCGGCAACGATCGGCAGCTTGGTGCGGATGATGCGCTCGACCTGGCGCAGCTTGCTGTTTTCGGAAGGATCGCAAAGTGTGATGGCGATGCCGTCCATGCCGTTGCGGCCGGTGCGACCGATGCGGTGGACGTAGCTTTCCGCTTCGTCCGGCAGGTCGAAATTCACGACATGGCTGATGCCGGGCACGTCGATGCCGCGCGCCGCGATGTCGGTCGCGACCAGAATGCGTACCGAACCTTCACGGAAATCGTTCAGCGCCTTCTGACGGGCATTCTGCGACTTGTTGCCGTGAATGACGGCGGCCTTGAACCCGTCGCGCTCGAGATCCTTGGTCACCCGGTCGGCGCCATGCTTGGTGCGCGAAAAAATGATGACGGACTTCATCGCTTCGTCGGCGAGCATCGTCGAGAGCACCTGACGCTTCTGCTTGGTGCGGGCGAAGACGACGCCCTGCACGATTTCGACCGCCGCGGTGCTATGCGGCGAGACTTCGATGCGAACCGGATTCTTCAGCAGGCCCTTGGCCAGCTCGGCGATCTCATCCGGCATGGTGGCCGAGAACAGCGCCGTCTGGCGATCAGGCGCGGTCGCCTTGGCGATGCGCTTGACGTCGTTGATGAAGCCCATGTCGAGCATGCGGTCGCCCTCGTCCAGCACCAGCCATTTGGTGTCGGAGAGAATGAGGTCGCCTTCGCGCACCAGGTCGGTCAACCGGCCGGGCGTGGCAATAAGGATGTCGACGCCGGGGGCTACCTTCTTCACCTGGCTGAAGCGCGAGACGCCACCCAGCACGAGCGCGGTCGAGACATGCGCGCCCTTGGCGAGGATCTTGATGGTGTCCTCGATCTGCACGGCGAGTTCGCGCGTCGGCGCCAGAATCAGCGCGCGCGTCGTCTTGGCGCGCCGCTTGGTGCCGAGCGCGATGATCTTCGACAGGATCGGCAGTGCGAAGGCCGCGGTCTTGCCGGAGCCGGTCTGCGCAATGCCGAAAATGTCGCGGCCTTCCATCTGCGGCGGAATTGCCTGCGCCTGGATCGGCTTGGGCTCGGTGAAACCGGCGGCGTGGGTGGCCTTGAGCAGCGCACCCGTAATTCCCAGTGCTGCGAAACCGGAAAGTTCCCCAGAGTCCTTACCGGGCAAAGTGTTTTCGTTGGTCAAAATAATCTTCTTTCACGCGGCCTCTGGCCGCAAACATCAATGGCGGCAGGGCGCAACCTACCGTCGGATAACATTGTCATGGAACGACAAGGCGGCGGACGATTTCGTCCGCGCGGCTGCGCTGTCGTGCCCGCAGGCATCATGCCACGGGGCTTTTTCGCCACCTTGCCGATCAACCGGAAAGAGGGAAAACAGACGCAACCAGTCTCATTCTTCGAGAAGGCCGGATAGTCCCGGCCCAAGCGCCTATGCCGCCGCATATGGCCCAGTTCGCCGCCAAATGCAAGGGGCGCCATGCTGCAGCGCAACAAAACCATGATTAAGGGGGTGCTTGCACTCGCCTGCGAGCATCATTACCACGAAATGCAGCCTGCGCGGGAGATCGGCCATGAAAGATGTACTCAAGGAACTCGAACGCCGTCGCGACATCGCCCGCATGGGCGGCGGCCAGTCCCGCATCGACGCCCAGCACAAGAAGGGCAAGCTCACCGCGCGTGAACGCATCGAGGTTTTTCTCGACGAGGGTTCGTTCGAGGAGTTCGATATGTATGTCGAGCATCGTTCGACCGATTTCGGCATGGAGAAGACGAAGATCGCCGGCGATGGCGTCGTCACCGGCTGGGGCACGGTCAATGGTCGCCCGGTCTACGTCTTCGCCAAGGATTTCACCGTGTTCGGCGGTTCGTTGTCGGAAGCCCATGCCGAGAAGGTCATCAAGGTGCAGGAGATGGCGCTGCGCAACCGTGCACCGATCATCGGCCTTTACGACGCCGGCGGGGCCCGGATCCAGGAAGGCGTGGCGGCGCTCGGCGGCTATGCCGAGATCTTTCAACGCAATGTGCTCGCCTCCGGCGTCATTCCGCAGATTTCCTTGATCATGGGCCCTTGTGCCGGCGGCGACGTCTATTCGCCGGCCATGACCGACTTCATCTTCATGGTGCGCGACACCTCCTACATGTTCGTCACCGGACCGGACGTGGTGAAGACCGTCACCAACGAGACGGTCACCGCCGAGAGCCTCGGCGGCGCGTCCGTCCACACGACGAAATCCTCGATCGCCGACGGCGCCTATGACAATGACGTCGAGGCGCTCCTGCAGATGCGCCGGCTGGTCGACCTGCTGCCCGCCTCCAACACGTCGGAGCTTCCCGAGATCGAATGTTACCAGTCGGTCACCGACCACGATCTGTCACTCGACCGGCTGATTCCCGACAACGCCAACAAGCCCTACGACATCAAGGAACTGATCCTGAAGACCGCCGACGAAGGCGATTTCTTCGAGATCCAGCAGAATTTCGCCAAAAACATCGTCACCGGCTTCGGGCGCGTCGAGGGCCGCACGGTCGGTTTCGTCGCCAACCAGCCGATGGTGCTGGCCGGCGTGCTCGATTCGGACGCCAGCCGCAAGGCGGCGCGCTTCGTGCGCTTCTGCGACTGCTTCTCGATCCCGATCGTCACCTTCGTCGATGTTCCAGGTTTCCTGCCCGGCACGGCGCAGGAATATGGCGGGCTGATCAAGCACGGCGCGAAACTCCTGTTCGCCTATGCCGAGGCAACCGTGCCGAAGATCACCGTCATCACCCGCAAGGCCTATGGCGGCGCCTATGACGTGATGGCGTCAAAACATCTGCGCGGCGACATGAACTATGCCTGGCCGACGGCGCAGATCGCGGTGATGGGCGCCAGGGGCGCGGTCGAGATCATCTACCGCAAGGACATCGGTGATGCTGAAAAGATCGCAGCCCATACAAAGACTTACGAGGATCGCTTCCTGTCGCCCTTCGTCGCCGCCGAGCGCGGTTATGTCGACGAGGTGATCATGCCGCACTCGACTCGCCGCCGTATCGCGCGGGCGCTCAGGATGCTGCGAAACAAAGACATGCAGAACCCCTGGAAGAAGCACGACAACATCCCACTGTAAGCTGAATGTCGCCGGCATTGCGCAAGCGCCGTTGATCAGCGCCTGCCTAGGGCAGCGAGCAGTTCGCGCAACACCGGCACCAGCGCCAACGGCAGATCCTCGGCGATCAGACCCGGTCCAAACCGGGCCCCGGCTTCGGCATGGATCCAGACCGCGGCGCAGGCCGCTTCGAAGGCTGGCATGCCTTGCGCTAACAGGCCGGCGGTGATGCCGCACAGCACGTCACCCGAACCGGCGGTGGCAAGCCAGGGCGCTCCATTGCAATTGATCGCCGCCCGGCCATCGGCAGCAGCGATCACCGTGTCGGCGCCCTTGTAGACGATGACCGCATTGGCACGCGTGGCCGCCGCGCGTGCCTTGTCCAGCTTGGATGAGACATCGTTGCCAGCTAGGTCGGGAAACAGCCTGGCGAACTCCCCTTCATGCGGCGTCATCACCAAGGCCGGTGCGTTCGGTTGGCGAGCGGCTTCGAACAAAGCGTCCGGTGCCTCGCGAAACGAGGTGATCGCGTCGGCGTCGAGGACCAGCCCGTCAATCCTGGTGGAGGCGTCGCTCGGTTGGCCGGCCAGCAACGTGAGTGCGAAGGTCCGCGTTCTCTCACCGACACCAAAGCCGGGCCCGAGAACAAAGGCCGAAGGCCTACGTTCGTCGACAAAAGCCTCGATGTCGGAGATGTCGTCGGTCTTGCGCAGCATGATCGAGGTCAGATGCGCAGCATTCGCTTCAATGGCGCTGTCGGGCGAAAGCACGGTCACCGCCCCTGCCCCGCTTCGGGCCGCGGCCAATGCCGACAACCGCGCCGCGCCCGTCGCGCTAGAGCCGCCGGAAAAGACGCCGGCGTGGCCGCGCTTGTATTTGTGCGCGTCGACGGCTGGCACCGGAAAATGGTCCAGCCAAAGCGCCGGCGTGTTCTCGAACGTCCGGGGCTGGAGCCGCGCGATGATGCCGTCGCCGATGCCAATATCGGCGAGCACGATCTCGCCGCATCGTTCGCGGCCCGGCAAGAGCAGATGGCCGGGCTTCTTTCGCGCGAAGGTCACGGTGGTGTCGGCGAAAAATGCCTTGCCGAGCACTTTGCCGCTGTCACCGGAGACACCGGAAGGAAGGTCGACCGCGACGACCGGCAAATGCAGATCGGTAGCGATGTCGACCGCCCCGGCGGCATCGCCGGACAAGGGCTTGGACAGGCCTGCCCCATAAAGCGCGTCGACCACAATCGAGCCGGCCTCGGGATCAAATCCAGACAGCGGCCGAGACTTGATCGGACATTCGGCGGCAGCGAGCGCCGCATCGCTTTGCGGCCGCGGCGCTCCGGATGCCCAGATGGTGATGCCGAGGCCACTTGTGGCCAGGAGGCGGGCGACGACGTAGCCATCGCCGCCATTGTTGCCGGGGCCGCAAAGCACATGGACGTGCGTCGCCGCCGGATAGCGCTTGAGGACCTCGGCCGCGACCGCTTCGCCGGCCCGGCGCATCAATCCGATACCGTCGGTCGGGCCGTCGGAAATCGTCAACCGGTCGGCCTCGCCCATCTCGGCGGAAGAAAGAAGTTCGTTGCTCATGGATTGCCGATCCGCATTCGATCAAGCATTGTCCGGTTTTCGATCCGAAGCAAAGAGGAGTTGTCGCGATCTGCGGCCATATCGTCGGGACGGGACGTGGCAGGCGCAAAACTGCCCACCAAATGGGCGATATGCCTAACTATTATGCGGACGCAAGCGCTGGCGCTGTGTAGGCTCCAGCAGCCCACGCCGTATCCGATGCAGCGAATGACGCGAATTTGCATCCGCGCGCGGCTCGGCTTTGAAATCGTATGAGACCCCTTCGAATCCATCCAATTGGCACAGTTCGTGCTTGATGGAGGCGCAAGCGGGGGCTCACAACCCGTCTTTTTGGCAGTGGAGGCCACTTTTTACATGAAAAAGATCGAAGCGATCATCAAGCCATTCAAGCTGGATGAAGTGAAGGAAGCCCTTCAGGAGGCCGGACTGCAAGGCATCACCGTTACCGAGGCCAAAGGTTTTGGCCGCCAGAAGGGCCATACCGAACTCTATCGCGGCGCCGAGTACGTCGTCGATTTCCTGCCCAAGGTTAAGATCGAGGTGGTACTTGGCGACGACGCCGTCGAAGGCGCGATCGAAGCCATCCGCAAGGCGGCCCAGACCGGCCGTATCGGCGACGGCAAGATCTTTGTCTCCAACATCGAGGAAGTCGTGCGAATCCGCACCGGCGAAACAGGCATGGACGCGGTCTGAGCCGACCTCGCCATCCTTCGAAACGTCATCATCAAAAAACGTCATCACACAGGGATAAATGACATGACGACAGCCAAAGACATCATGAAGCAGATCAAGGACAACGACGTGAAATTCGTCGACCTGCGCTTCACCGATCCGAAGGGCAAGCTGCAACACGTGACGATGGATGTCATCGAGGTCGAAGAAGACATGTTCGCCGACGGCGTGATGTTCGACGGCTCTTCGATTGCCGGCTGGAAGGCCATCAACGAGTCCGACATGGTGCTGATGCCCGACCCGGAAACGGTCCACATGGACCCGTTCTTCGCGCAGTCGACCATGGTCATCCTGTGCGACATCCTCGACCCTGTTTCGGGCGAATCCTACAACCGCGATCCGCGCGGCACGGCCAAGAAGGCCGAGGCCTACATGAAGTCGGAAGGCATCGGCGACCAGATCTTCGTCGGCCCGGAAGCCGAATTCTTCGTGTTCGACGATGTGAAGTACAAGGCCGATCCCTACAATACGGGCTTCAAGCTCGACTCGACCGAACTGCCGTCGAACGACGACACCGACTATGAAACCGGCAATCTCGGCCACCGTCCGCGCATCAAGGGCGGTTATTTCCCGGTGCCGCCGATCGATTCGGCGCAGGACATGCGCTCCGAGATGCTGACCGTGCTCGCCGAAATGGGCGTGCGCGTCGAAAAGCATCACCACGAAGTGGCCGCCGCGCAGCACGAACTTGGCATCAAGTTCGACACGCTGGTGCGCAACGCCGACAAGATGCTGATCTACAAGTATGTCGTGCACCAGGTCGCCAACGCCTATGGCAAGACGGCCACCTTCATGCCGAAGCCGATCTTCGGCGATAACGGTTCTGGCATGCACGTCCACCAATCGATCTGGAAGAATGGCAAGCCGACCTTCGCCGGCAATGAATATGCCGGCCTGTCGGAAAGCTGCCTGTTCTACATCGGCGGCATCATCAAGCACGCCAAGGCGATCAACGCCTTCACCAACCCGCTGACCAATTCCTACAAGCGTCTGGTGCCGGGCTACGAAGCGCCGGTGCTGCTGGCCTATTCGGCGCGCAACCGCTCCGCCTCCTGCCGCATCCCATTCGGCTCGTCGCCGAAAGCCAAGCGCGTCGAGGTCCGCTTCCCTGATCCGGGCGCGAACCCCTACCTCGCCTTCGCCGCCATGCTGATGGCCGGCCTCGACGGCATTAAGAACAAGATCCATCCGGGTCAGCCGATGGACAAGGATCTCTACGACCTGCCGCCGAAGGAACTGAAGAAGATCCCGACCGTCTGCGGTTCGCTGCGGGAAGCGCTGCAGAGTCTCGACAAGGATCGTGGCTTCCTGAAAGCCGGCGGCGTCTTCGACGACGACCAGATCGACAGCTACATCGAGCTGAAGATGGCCGAAGTGATGCGCTTCGAAATGACGCCGCATCCGGTCGAGTACGACATGTACTACTCGGTCTAAGATTAGATTTAATACTCAAGCCCTTGAAGGAGTTTCCTCCTTCAAGGGCTTTTTGCTGACATTCGGCAGGCACGCGTTCGATGATCGCACGCATGCATGGGCTGATGAGTCTGTGCTCCATTGGAGGCAATGCACGTCAGTCCAAAGACAGGTGCATGGCCCAGCAATGTTCGATCGATGATTTGGGATGGTGTCGATTACGGAAATGAAGCCTGGAGCGAGCGGCGCACTGCCTCAGGCTACAGTGACCGCTCGTCCGGCGCCCCCGCCAATGCCGCCGTTCAAGCCCCCCGCCCGTCCGAACAGCATCGCGTGACGTAACCCCAAGGCCTGTGAATACGCATGCTGCACTGCGATCTGTCAACGCCGCCAATCAGGCTGGTGATAGCCGATTTAACAGCCCGAACAGGCGCTTATGGACGGGTCACAGCCACTCAAAAGTGCCTGGAAAGGCGGTTTTCCGGGCTTTCTAACAAGCTGCCGCTGGAAACGGGCATGACAGCAGCCGGGGCCTTGGCGGGATTTGCGACCGCCTGAATTGTCTGACTTTTTCTGGGTCCTTTTGCCCAGATCCGATCTGTCGCGCACCGGCAGCAAAGAACCCCGGCACAAGCCATGCAAGAGCAGACCATCGGAGGACGGCGGGCGGCACGACCGCCAATCCCGACGCGCTCGACGGCCGCTTCCCGAAGGGCCTGGCGGACGGGCGGAGCTAAGGCCACATGGACTTCATTCCCCAGGGGCGTATGGACACTTCTTCGCCGCGGAGGTGCAGGCGACCGAGACGCAGCTGGAACAAAAAAAGCCCCGGCGAGAGACCGCCGGGGCTTTCTGTTTCTACCAACGCGACGCTTAGGCGGCGGCCGAGACCTCGGCGCTCGCCGCCACCGAAGCAATCGTCTTCAGAATCTGCGAGGCGATCTGGTAGGGGTCGCCCTGCGAGTTCGGACGGCGGTCTTCCAGATAGCCCTTGTAGTCGTTCTTGATGAAGGAATGCGGCACGCGGATCGAAGCACCGCGATCGGCGATGCCATAGCTGAACCTGTTCCACGGCGCGGTCTCATGCTTGCCGGTCAAACGCTTGTCGTTGTCCGGTCCGTAGACGGCGATGTGATCCATCAGGTTCTTGTCGAAGGCCGCTATCAGCGCTTCGAAATACGCCTTGCCACCCACTTCGCGCATATAGGCGGTCGAGAAGTTGGCGTGCATGCCCGATCCGTTCCAGTCGGTGTCGCCGAGCGGCTTGCAGTGGTATTCGATATCGATTCCGTATTTCTCGGTCAGGCGCTGCAACAGGTAGCGGGCCATCCACATCTGGTCGGCGGCCTTCTTGGAACCCTTGCCGAAAATCTGGAATTCCCACTGGCCCTTTGCCACTTCGGCGTTGATGCCTTCGTGGTTGATGCCTGCGGCAAGGCAGAGATCGAGATGCTCCTCGACGATCTGACGGGCGACAGAACCGACATTCGAATAGCCGACGCCGGTGTAGTAGGGGCCCTGCGGTGCGGGATAGCCGCTTTCGGGGAAGCCGAGCGGGCGGCCGTCCTTGTAGAAGAAGTATTCCTGCTCGAAGCCGAACCAGGCGCCCTCGTCATCGAGGATGGTGGCGCGCTTGTTGGAGGCATGCGGCGTGACGCCATCGGGCATCATCACTTCGCACATGACGAGCACGCCGTTTGTGCGCGCCGGATCCGGATAGACAGCGACCGGCTTCAGCACGCAGTCGGAGCTGTGCCCCTCGGCCTGTTGCGTCGAGGAACCGTCAAAGCCCCACAGCGGAAGCTGCTCGAGCGTCGGGAATTCAGAGAACTCCTTGATCTGCGTCTTTCCGCGAAGGTTGGGGACCGGGGTGTATCCATCGAGCCAAATGTACTCGAGCTTGTATTTCGTCATTCTAGCCTCTCGTTGCTTGATCACCAAACCCTGGGCGGCGCCGATTTGTGGGAACCACCCAGCAGCCGACCTGCCGGATCACTAAAATGCAATTCGTGTGCCACTCTCGCCCCGAAAGGTGCGGCAAAATTGACGCCGTGTTCGGTTGAAGTCGGCAAGCCGCCTAAGCAATGCGTCCGGATCAACCACAGTCGTAATTCGCCCAAATATTAGGCAAATACTGATCTTTTCGTAGGCATATTGCCTAATTTGGTCGCAGACCTTATCTTGAAAACAAGTTGAATCGACAAGGTTCGGCAGAAGAAAGGAGCCCGACAATGGAAATCATTTCCACGCGTCCGTCGGCTAAAATTCTGATGTTCCCGGTGGCAGCGCGCGCCTCTGCCTCAAATTTGAGCGGAAAGGCTAAGTTTGCAGCAGAGCTTGCCTCGTTGCGCGGTGTTCGGACGGATTTCGGCGACGGCTGGTATCACGAGGCAGCCATCGAGGATGCGAAGCAGGACCGGCAGAGCTAGTCCCTGCCCTCCTCGGGTCTCCACCAGCATTGAAAAACCCGGCGCGATCGCTCGCGCCGGGTTTTCTTCAGCCTACCGAGCCGTCAGCTATTGCTTGGTATGCAGGTCGGTTCCGAGCGTATCCCTGACGAAGATGACGCCGATGATCAGCGACATCGCCGCGACCGCGATCGGATACCACAGACCAAAGTAGATATCGCCCCTGGCGGCGCTCAAGGCGAAGACCGTCGCCGGAAGCAGACCACCGAACCATCCATTGCCGATGTGGTAAGGCAGCGACATGCCAGTGTAGCGAATGCGGGTCGGGAACATCTCGACCAGGATCGCCGCGATCGGCCCGTAAACCATGGTCACGTAGAGGATCAGGATGAACAGGATCGCGACGATCTTTGTCCAGTTGACCTGCGCCGGATCGGCAAACATCGAGAAGGCCCCCGACGCGGGTATGTTGTAGACGGTCACGTCCTTGGCGCCGGCGGCTTCCTCGGACGTCAGCACCTTGTCCTTGACTGCCTGCTCGAGCGGAACCGTTGCCTTCTCACCGGCGCGGATGGCCGCTGCATCGAGCTTCAGTTCGGGATTGGCCGCGACGAAGGCGTCGAGCTTCTGGTCGGCCACCTTGGATGCCGCACGCTTCAGCGGATAGCCACCATCCTTGAGTGCCATGCTGACTGCCTTGGTGAAGGCAGCATCCTTGGCCTTGGCCTGATCGCCGGCGGCGATGGCGTCGTAGGATTCGACAGTCTCATTGCCGAGCTTCACCGTTGCCGGGGTCCCAGGCGCCGCTGTGGTGACGATGTCATACGGCACAGAACTCTTGGCAAGGAACGACGTGGCAATGTCGCACGACGTGGTGAACTTCGCCGTGCCGACCGGGTTGAACTGGAATTTGCAGTCGCCGGGCGCCACGGTAACCGTCGCACGCGTATTCTGCTGCGCGGCGGCCAATGCCGGGTTGGCCGCCCAGGTCAATGCCTTGAACAGCGGGAAGTAGGTGAAGATCGCCAGAGCCAGCCCCGCCATGATGATCGGCTTGCGGCCGATCTTGTCGGAAAGCCAGCCGAACACGACGAAGAAGATGGAGCCTATCCCCAAGGCGATGGCAATCAGGATGTTGACCGTCTGCAGGTCGACCTTGAGCACGTTCTGCAGGAAGAACAACGCATAGAACTGGCCGGAATACCAGACCACGGCCTGGCCGGCGGTCAGGCCGAAGAGGGCCAGGATGGCGATCTTGGCATTCTTCCACTGTCCGAAGGCCTCCGAAAGCGGGGCCTTGGAACCTTTGCCCTCGTCCTTCATGCGCTGGAAGGTCGGCGATTCACTCAGCGTCAGGCGAATCCAGACAGAAATACCGAGCAGGATGACCGAGACGAGGAACGGAATACGCCAGCCCCAGGCGGCGAAGTCTTCCTTGCTCAACATCGCCTGAACGCCGAGGATGATGATCAGCGACAGGAACAGGCCGAGTGTTGCCGTTGTCTGAATCCACGAGGTGTAGAAACCACGGCGGTCGTCTGGGGCGTGTTCGGCGACATAGGTTGCCGCACCGCCATATTCACCGCCGAGCGCCAGACCCTGGAGCATGCGTAGTCCGACCAGGATGACCGGAGCAGCAATGCCCCAGGTCGCTGAACCAGGAAGCAGGCCGACTAGGAACGTCGAACTGCCCATGATCAGGATGGTGACAAGAAACGTATATTTGCGTCCGACGAGATCGCCGATGCGACCGAACACCAGCGCGCCGAACGGACGCACCAGGAAGCCCGCGGCGAAGGCCAGCAGGGCGAAGATGTTGCGCGTTGCTTCCGGATACTGGCTGAAGAAGGTTGCGCCGATGAAGGCGGCAAGCGAGCCGTAGAGATAGAAATCGTACCATTCGAAAACGGTGCCGAGCGAGGAAGCGAAGATGACCTTCTTTTCTTCCCGCGTCATGCCGCGGCTTGCTCCGCCGGCGGTCGATGCCATTGCCATTGCTATGTCCTCCCGTGAGACCCTTGTCCTCGATACTGCCCGTCATCATCCGCGTTCTCCTCCGAACACGGACTCAAGCACAGCAATCACGGAAAAATGACAGAAAGCGCCCCCCAACGGCAGAGCGCCTTTGGGATTATGACTTTGGTCTAATGTGCAGTGCGGGATGAGTTTGAACGAGCGGTGAAACCGTCAGCCCTTGAGCGCTTCGAGCAGGCCGGCGGCGGCCATCATGTCGCGCTTGCGGGCGGAGCGGCGCGCGACGGCCTCCGCGTCCTGGCCCCACTGCTCGATCTGCCAGTCCTCGTCGACATGGCCGGCGGACCAGGCCGCCTCCGTGTCGAGTTCACCGAAATCGACAGCCAGCGCCAGCAGCGCCGAGCCGGTCAGCGACGTCATGACATGAATGGCGGCCAGCCGCAGCGGATCGGCACGCTGGCTGAGATGGACACCAAGCACCGCAATGGTCTCGCGCGGCTGCTCGACATGGATGATGCCTTGGGCGAGGTTGAAACGAGCCCCGAGTGTCGCCCTCGCCCAGTCGATCACCGGATCCCAATGCTGGTCCTGCCGCTCGACCAGCCCTTGCGGCGCGTCGGCGCGATAGCAGAGCAAGTCGGCGGAAGCGAAGCGCAGAATGTCTTCCAGCACCGCCTGCGGGTCGCTGGCGACGCCGTCGATGGCGGTGTTTACGAGGCGCATCACTGGCATCGTCACCGGATTGATGGTCTCGCCCTGGGCGGCGAACTCGGTAGCGACGAGCGCTGCTGCTCTCTCTGTCGGCAGAGCCAGCAGCGCCTTGCCCGGCGTGCGTACCGGCTTGCCGTCGAGATGCACGGCAAAGCCGCCTTCCGCCGGCGCGACCGAGGCCGTCTTGTAAAAGCGCTTCGGCAGATGTGTTTTCATCTGGATCTGGGCGCGGCGCACCGGGTCCGGATCGGAAAGATATTTGCCCGCTTCGAGGTCCTCGAGGATATCACGCATAAAAAATCTCTCTCACATCGGCACCAGCTTGCGCGACGGCCGGTTGACGATGATCAGTCCGGCGGCAATGAGGCCAAGTGCCAGAAAAATGCGAATGGTCAGCGGCTCATTCAAGAAGATGCCGCCACACAGCACGCCGAAAACCGGTGACAGGAAGGTGAAACTGGACAGGCCCGAGGCCGGATAGCGGCGCAGCAGCCAGAACCACAGCACATAGGTGAAGGCGACGATGTAGACCGCCTGGAAAAGCAGGGCCAATGTCGGCAGCACGGACGGGTCGCGAACGGGCGGACCGGCGAGAGGCAACACCAGCACGCCAACAATTGCCGCGCCGGCGAGTTGATAAAGCAGCAGCTTTTCGGCGCTCGCCTCAACCAGCTTCGACCGTTTGATGAGGATGTTGGTCAGAGCCCACAAAAATCCGGCGCCGAGGCTCAAGAGATCACCGAACAATATGTCGCCGCTACCGCCAAGCTTGTCGGAGAAGACTGCGGCAAGGCCGGCAAAGGCCAGCAACAGACCGAGGAACTTGCACAAGGTGATCTGCTCGCCGAGCAGGAAGTGCCCGCCGATCAGCATCCAGAAAGGCATCGTGTTGACCAGCAGCGTGTTGCGGGCGACGGTGGTATGCTCCAGGCCAACATAAAGGCAGAGGAACTCGATGCCGAAAAGCCCGCCCACGGCGATCCCAGCAAGCAGCGTCCCATCGCGGGTGAACAGCGCTATGCCGCGCCAACGGCACCAGAGGAAAACGCAAAGGCCGCCGATGATCGACCGGGCAATCGACAGGAAAACAGGATCGTAGCCGGCATAGGAGATCTTGGCGGCGACGTAGTTCAGCCCCCAGGAAAAGGTCAGGCCGACCATGATGGCGGCGGCGGCCATATCGACCGTGTCGCGCCGGTCCAGCGCGTCGGTGGCGCCGCTCAAGATCAGTCCTCCGCGCTGGCGTCGTCGAAGCCGATCAGGTTCCAGCTCTGGCGCATATGCGGCGGCATCGGCGCGGTGACATCGATGACGCCCTTGTCCGGGTGCGGAATTATGATACGGCGCGCGTGGAGATGCAGGCGGTTCTGAATGCCG
Source organism: Mesorhizobium sp. RCAM 05104 (assembly GCF_059683645.1). Taxonomy (NCBI): domain Bacteria; kingdom Pseudomonadati; phylum Pseudomonadota; class Alphaproteobacteria; order Hyphomicrobiales; family Phyllobacteriaceae; genus Mesorhizobium; species Mesorhizobium sp. RCAM 05104. Next base: position 212,543 of record NZ_CM185033.1, read on the forward strand.
CCGGGGAAATCCCAGTTGGTGTCGGCCTCGAAATACTTCGGATCACCGATGATCGGACAACCAATGTAGGCGGCATGGACACGAAGCTGGTGGGTGCGGCCCGTATAGGGTTCCATTTCCAGCCACGTCATCGTCTGCGCCGCCTGCTCGATGATGCGGTAATAGGAGACGGCATGGTCGGCGCCCTTTTCGCCATGCACGGCGACGCGAACCCGGTCACCGTCAGGCGTCGGCTCCTTGATCAGCCAGGTCGAGATCTTGTCCTCACGCTTGGGCGGCACGCCCTTCACCAGCGCCCAGTACGTCTTCTTGGTCTCGCGGGCGCGAAACGCTTCGGACAGCTTCATGGCGGCAAGCCGGGTGCGCGCTACGACCAGCACGCCCGATGTGTCGCGGTCGAGCCGATGCACGAGCCGCGGCTTCTCACCCTTCTGGTTGCGCCACGCCTCCAGCATGTCATCGACATTGCGGGTGACGCCCGAGCCGCCCTGCACGGCAAGGCCCGCCGGTTTGTTGAAGACAAAAACCTTCGGATCCTCGTGGATAAGCATTTTCGCCAGAACGTCGGCATCGCCCTGGTTGCGGATGGAATGACCGGTCAACGCGCTCTCGCCCTTCTTGTCGACCTCGAGCGGTGGAACGCGCACCATCTGGCCGGGCTCGACACGGGTGTCGGCCTTCACACGGCCGCCATCGACGCGGATCTGGCCGGAGCGCAGCAGCTTCTGCAGATGGCCGAAGCCAAGGCCCGGGAAATGGGTCTTGAACCAGCGATCGAGCCGCATGCCCGCCTCGCCGGCCTCCACCGTGATCTGTTCAACACCTGCCATGGTTCTCGCTTTATCCGTTTTCCAAGCAGGACGGAGCCTGCTCTCGGCGCGGCAATAGCATTAAGGCAGGCTTCTTGCGAGCCAAAGACCAAAAAACAGGGCGAAGATCGCGCCAGTGACGCTGGCCAGCGCATAACCGAATGCCGGCAACGTCGCTCCCCGCTCCCATAATGTCGCGAAATCGAGCGAAAACGCGGAAAAGGTGGTGAAGCCGCCAAAGATGCCAGTGGCGACGAACAGCCGAAGCTCGTTCGACCCGCCGCGACGTGACAGGGCTGCGATGAACAGGCCCATGGCGAAAGAGCCGGCGATGTTGATGGCCATCGTGCCCCATGGAAAATTCGGACCGATGAGCCGCAACGCGCCCATATTGGCCAGGTGGCGGATGCCGGCGCCAATGCCGCCGCCCAGAACAACGAGAAGGAGATTGAGCATGGCGGTTTTCTGCCCTCGCGGGGCGGCCCGGTCAATCCCCCGCGCGTGTCGGCACTGGCACCGCACAGACAGTTGAACGCGTCAGGAACCGCCTCTCGCGTCCATTGTCGAGCGAGAACATGCCGCCCCTGCCCGGCACAACATCGATGATGAGATCGGTGTGCTTCCACACCTCATGTTGCGAAGCGCCGATGTAGACGGGAGTCTCGCCGATTTCGCCGAGCATGATATCCTTGTCGCCGACGATGAAGTCGCCCCGGGGATAGCACATCGGTGAGGATCCATCGCAGCAACCGCCCGATTGGTGGAACAGCACCGCTCCGTGATCGGCGATGATTTCGGCCAGAAATGCCCGGGCCGCCGGCGTGGCTGAGACTTTTCCAAGGGAAACCTTGTCGAGCATGCCGTCCTCCATCACGAAGCGTGCTCCCCCACGAAGGGACCGAGGCGCGGCGATGAAAGCCGCGCCTCTTCTTGAGATCGCGCATGATCCCTGTGACAGGATCATGCGCCGGCTCGGGAGGTGATCAGAAGAAACCGAGCTTCTTCGGGCTGTAGCTGACCAGCATGTTCTTGGTCTGCTGATAATGGTCGAGCATCATCTTGTGGTTTTCGCGACCGATGCCCGATTGCTTGTAGCCGCCAAACGCAGCATGCGCAGGATAGGCATGGTAGCAATTCGTCCAGACGCGGCCAGCCTGGATGGCGCGGCCGAAGCGGTAGCAGCGGTTCGCGTCACGGCTCCAGATGCCGGCGCCAAGGCCGTAGAGCGTGTCGTTGGCGATCGACAGTGCCTCATCGTCATCCTTGAAGGTCGTCACCGAGACCACCGGTCCGAAGATCTCCTCCTGGAAGACCCGCATCTTGTTGTGACCCTTGAACACGGTCGGCTTGACGTAGTAGCCGCCCGCCAGATCCCCCGGCAGGTGGTTCTGCTCGCCACCGGTCAACACTTCGGCACCTTCCTGACGGCCGATGTCGAAGTAGCTCAGGATCTTCTCCAGCTGTTCGCTCGACGCTTGCGCACCGATCATCGTTGCCGGGTCGAGCGGATCGCCCTGGACGATCGCCTCGACGCGCTTCAGCGCACGCTCCATGAACTTGTCGTAGATCTTCTCATGCACCAACGCCCGGCTCGGGCAGGTGCAGACCTCACCCTGGTTGAGGGCGAACATGACGAAGCCTTCGATCGCCTTGTCGAAGAAGTCGTCGTCCTCGGCGGTAACGTCCTGGAAGAAGATGTTGGGCGACTTGCCGCCGAGTTCCAGCGTTACCGGGATGAGATTCTGGCTGGCATATTGCGAGATCAACCTGCCGGTCGTCGTCTCGCCGGTGAAGGCGATCTTGGCAATCCGGTTCGACGAGGCGAGCGGCTTGCCGGCCTCGAGGCCAAAGCCGTTGACGATGTTGAGCACGCCATCCGGCAACAGGTCGCCGACCAGATCCGCCCACAGCATGATGGTGGCGGGCGTCTGCTCGGCCGGCTTGAGGACGACGCAATTGCCAGCGGCAAGCGCCGGCGCCAGCTTCCACACCGCCATCAGCAGCGGGAAATTCCAGGGGATGATCAGGCCGACGACGCCGAGCGGCTCATGGAAATGATAGGCGACGGTGTCGTGGTCGATTTCCGAAATGCCGCCCTCCTGGGCACGCACGGCGCCGGCAAAATAGCGGAAATGATCGATGGCGAGCGGAAGATCGGCAGCGGTCGTCTCGCGAATCGGCTTACCGTTGTCCCAGGTCTCGGCGAGCGCCAGAAGATCGAGATTGTCCTCCATGCGGTCGGCGATGCGGTTGAGGATCAGCGCACGGGCGGCGGCACTTGTCTTGCCCCAGGCATCCTTGGCCTTGTGCGCGGCATCGAGTGCCGCCTCGATGTCCCTGGCGTCGGACCGGGCTACCTCGCCCAGCGGCCGACCGTTCACCGGCGAGATGTTTTCAAAGTATTTTCCGGAAAGCGGGGCGACCCATTTGCCGCCGATAAAGTTGTCGTAGCGCTTGGCGAAGGGAACCTTGGCCGCGCGGGAAAATTCTACCTTGTTCATCGTCTTCCTCCCAAGAAGCAACGCCACGGGATGCGGCGTGTCGCTGGGAAGAGTTGCCGATGAGGTCGGGCTTGTCAGCCCAGGTCCAGCACTCGCCGACGCCGACTGTCGCAGAACTGCGACAGTCGCGGGCCTCAAAGGTCAATGTGGACGGCGGATACCGAAGCGGGCAAGCTTGCGGTGCAAGGTGGCCCGCGAAATTCCAAGGTTGCTGGCGGCGGCCGAAACATTGCCTTCGGCGCGCGCGATGGCGCGCTGAACTACGCCGCGCTCCGCTTCATCCAGCTCTTCGGCAGTGTTGGCCGAGCCGCCAAGGATGTCGGCTGCCGGCAGCCCCTTGGCGAGCGCCTGCTGTGTGATACCGAGGGCCAGCCGCGCAGAGCGCGTCGCGCCGACCACGAGATCATCGCCATTGACCGCGATCAGCGCGCCGGCGCCGCGCTCCGCCGCCGAGGCAAGCAGAATACGGGCATTGGGAAAAGACAGGCGAAAATTCTCGGCCTCGATGCGCCGCGCGGCATCGCCGACCGCAATGGCGATCAGGCCGACAAAGCCTTCGGTCAGGTCCGACCTGCACGACGAGACATCGAGCGCCGCCGCCAGATTGCCCTCATGGTCATAGATCGGCGCGGTGGTGCAGCTGAGCAGCGTGTTGCGTGAAAAGAAATGCTGGTCCCGGTGAATGGTCAGCGCACGCTGATCGGCAAGGCATGTGCCGATGCCGTTGGTACCCTCGGAGTCCTCACTCCAGACGGTGCCCGTCCATAGCCCCCACTCGTCGAACGTGTCGTCGTCCGCGACTGCGCCACGGCGTTCGACCGGGATGCCATTGCGATCGGCAAGCAGCACACAGCAACCGACACCGCCGACAGCCAGATACAACCGGTCGAGGCTCGCATCGGCGGCACGACGCAATGGCTCCATACGCTGCCTTGCTTCGTTCAGCTCGCCCTCGGTCAAGCGTCGTGGCGCCTTGCGCTCGGCCGGATCGAGACCATGCAATGCAAGCGAACGCCGCCAGGAAGCGACCAGCGCCGAGCGGGCCGCCTCGCGGCTGGCGATGGATGCCTGTATGAAATCCGCATGATGGCCGGTCGGCTGCTGTCCGCTCACCTATCCTCCCAAGGCGAATGTCGCTTCCAACTCACAGTAGCGTTATATCTGTTGAGATACATCCGCTGCGTCGAGTTGTAGAGGAACAAGGCCCGATCGCGCTATAAGACGTTGGTTCAAGACCATTCGCTGAGAGTAGCCGATCGAGCCTTGCCCAAGCGCAACCAACATGATCGTCACCACCCAGGCGTCGTCCAGCCCGGGTATTTTTTTCTGAACTCGCCGTAAAGGGCATCGATTTCGGTTTTGCTGACCGGGCGCACTTGCTCATAGAGGTAACCGTTGACGCCGCCGGACAACTGGTATGCCTCGACCCGCTTATATGCGGCACCGATGCCTTTCCCTTCGACGATGTGTTGGGCCGGTAGCGTGGTACAGATCTGCGCACCCGACTGCAAATGAGTCACGGGAGGATCGGTTACAACAATGTATTTGGATTTCAAAGTTTCCGGCCTGAATTTATCACGACTGTCTACCTGGCAAGACCAGACTATGTAGGGATAAACGTCCTTTTTCATTTCAAACAACAGCGAGTCGCTCATGATCGAACCTGAGGCGAACACTGAAAAATGGTCACCAGGTGCCATTTTTCTAACAAGGTCATCAACAAGGCGCCGGTATTCAGAAAGATTGTCAAGGTGCAGAGGAAGCGTGGCTTCCCTGGCAAAAACGTAGCCGATCGGCGACAGCAGTTGACGACCGATCGGAAAGAAAGTGCCAAAAAAAGCAAAAGCAGCGGCAATGGCTATGACGACGGTCGACCATCGTGATTTCAGCGCCGGCATCGAAACGATCGCAACAATTGCTTGGGCGTATGCAGGAAAGAGCCAAAGAAACATTGGCATTGAATGGTGACGGTCCGGATCCTGCGTCCGGGTAAAGAGGAAAAACGTGAGTGCCGAGGCAACGGCACAGAACAAAGAAAAACCGTTGCGACGTGTCACAGAAATATAAAGGCCAAATACGATCAATAGCCAATTTACATAGCTGAGCCTGGATCCTACCTGGTCAAGCTGGGAGACGAAATTCGTCCTGTATCCGGCGTAAATGTCCCCATAGCTGGTTCCTAGAATCTTGGCGATCAACGGTAACTGAAAACTCCATGCGGACCCGATAATAACGAAAATTGCACACACACCGCCCAATAACGCTTTTCGCAGATCCGGGTAGTTCCGATATTTTGCAACATTCAACAAACAGAACAAGGCTGCGGAAATTCCGACACCTATGACACTGTAGGCGTACCAGCGGCGCAGCATGAATGCCAACCACAGGCACGCGCCAACGCATATTCCGCTGATCACTGGTTCACGGGTCAGAAGCTTTGACTTCCAAAGAAAACAAGTTGCCGCGACAAGCGCCAAACAACCGGCAACATCTGGCAACCCACGAAGCGTCGCCGCCCAGAACGGGGTGTAGAGACAGGCCGCGATCCACACGGCGGGCCAGCTTCGGGGTGGAGATGTCTCGTAGACCGCCTCCAGATAGCTCATTCTTCCCATGAAAAGAGCTGTCGGGACCAGGTAAACCGCGACTATCCCGGCGACATATGAAAGCCTGGAGCCGCCAAAAAATATGTGAAACGGCATCAGAGGCGCCAAAATCGCCGCACTGTAATCTTCCGTCGCGATAGAGGTCTTCAACTGGCTCAGCCACTGAACAGGCGCCTCAGCCAAGAGCGCGCCCTGCTCGTTGAACCTATCGAAATAGCCAGCGAAATCCCAGTAATAGACGGAATCTTCAATTTTTATATAGATTGCCGCTAAAGCAACACCAAGCAACGCGCTGCATATGTAAGTTCTCGCCCAGAATCCGAGGGTCTTGTTCGTTGTCACTTGAGGCCGCCAAGAGTGGGAAGAAACAGAACTGTCGAGGTCAAACCGGAACTAACGCTGATACAGCCGAGAGCCGTTCAGGCGAACAGGAATCCCCACGGGATTCATACGATAAATTGTTGAGGGCTTGAATGGGATCAAAACTTGAACGCAGGGGCGTCGCAAGCGTCGAGCGCGCCTTCAAAGGACAATCGCAGGGATAGAGTTTCCAAACGGGCTTTTGGCATATCGAGGCTTGTGGGCAGTGCATGAGCAGCCGGCAAAAGATGGCCAGACAGCACATGCAAGGCACGCCAAAACGCTGCCGACAGGGCCGGCAGCGTCGACGAATCTCAGGTCAGGGGGTTCCGACCTTTTTCGGCTTGGTCGAACCGATCATCTTCCAGTTCTTGTAGAACATCGAATTGATGCGCTCGACGCTCACCGAGACTAGGGCAAGAAGGCCCGCAATGAGCCCGGGGACCGGGGACGGGCGAATGATGTCCATGAACACGCAGTAGCGCCGCCCGTCATATTCGTTGACCGAGCGGTGCAGCAGCGTGTCGTCGAAGATGAACAGCGGATTGTCGTACCAGTAATTCTTGACGTTGCCGCATTCGACGAAGATTTCCGATTTCACCGGAATCAGGTTGTAGAGAATACGCAGGCTGAGCCGCAGCGGGCCGAAGTGCCAGGACGTCGATTCACGCTTGCTGAAGACGGAAACGGCGATGGTCTTTATGTATTTGAAATCCTTGTTGAACTCGGCGACGTTGTCGATCTTGTGCTTGCCGTACCACTGGTAGACATACATGCCGCGCCGGCCGGCGCCAAAATTGGCGTCGATGTCGGCGATGATCTCGTCCTTGCGCGCCTTGAAGACGTCCAGAACCTCGTTGACCTCGCGCTGATAATCCTCCGGGAACTGCTCCAGCTTCCACACGCCGGGGTTCCTGTAGCACAGGAGATCGACCAGCAGGTTGAACGGCGAAAGCAGCCAGGTGAACAGGCCGTTGCCAAGGAAATAGCCGCTGAACAGCGACATATCCTTGCGGTCGTTGCGCAGGACATCGATGAGGCCGAGGACGATGAAGATCGTCGTCAGGATCGGAATGAAATAGAAGCCGAGGGCAAGAAGCGGAATAGCAATGGCGAATTTGCGAAGGGTTTTGCGAAGGGTTTTTGTCATTTTTCCACGCGCGGAGCGCGATCCTGTTGCGAAAGAGTAGCGCCAAATCGTGGCAGCGACCACCGCCCCGGCCGCGCGCCTTGATAAGGTTTTTTGGGTCGCCACACAACGCCCCTTGGCGTTGCGGGTGGTCAGCCGGGTAGAGCCGATATCGGTCAATGCACCGCCGGCAAGCCGAGTTCGTCCCATTTTTCCCTGGCCACGGGATCGCCAACCAGAAACTCAAAGCCGACGACGCTTTCGCCATCATGCGCCAGTTGGCATTTGAACTTCAGGCCGTACCAGTTTCTGCGGCTGCGAAAGGCAGCGCCGTTGGCGGCGATCGTCGTGCCGGTGATCTTCTCCTCCGCCGTTGCATAGGGCACGACCTGCTCTGGCTGAAAATCCGCACGCCATCGGCGAATCTGATCCATCGCCTCGAGATTGCACAATTGCACCATGCGCTCGTCGGAAGCGAAGGTCGCGAGATCGGCGCGCGCCTGGCGGCTGCGTGGATCGGCGAGCGTCTTGGCCGACAGCATTTCGGTCGGCCGGATCATGGCCGGTGCGCTGGGCGGTTGAGATTGAGGAGCACTCGGCGATGGTGTTCGTGCCGGTGCCGGCGCTTGTGCCTCGAGCGCCGAAGGCGGTGCTGGCGCCGGCGGCGGCCTTGTCGCGGCCTCGAATTGCTGCGGCGTCAGAATGTCGACCGACACCCGCTCCTCATCCAGCCGTTTCGGCCTCTTTGGCAGCGGCATAAGTGCCAGCGTCGCGGCCAATAGCGTGTGGAGAACAACCGAGGTTGAAATGCCCCATGGCGAAGCCTCGTTTTGAAGCGTGACGACGACCGGGCCACGCAAGCCTGCTATTCCCGCTCTTTGCGCAGCTTTGCCCAGTAGTCGAGCCGCTTCCTGATGTCGCGCTCGAAACCGCGTTCAGGCGGATCATAGAAGGTCTGGCGGCCCATCTTTTCGGGGAAATAATCCTGGCCCGAAAAGGCATCCGGCTGGTCATGGTCGTAGCGATAGCCGGCGCCGTAGTCCTCCTCTTTCATCAGCTTGGTCGGCGCGTTGAGGATGTGCTTGGGCGGCAGCAGCGAGCCGTATTCCTTGGCGGCACGCGTGGCCGCCTTGAAGGCGGTGTAGACGGCGTTGGATTTGGGCGCGGTGGCGAGATAGACGGTGGCCTCGGCGAAGGCGAGTTCGCCCTCGGGCGAGCCGAGATAGTCGTAGGCGTCCTTGGCGGCGTTGGCGACGACCAGCGCCTGCGGATCGGCAAGGCCGATATCCTCCATCGCCATGCGCACCAGCCGGCGGCCGAGATAGAGCGGATCCTCGCCGGCATCGAACATGCGCGCGAGATAATAGAGAGCGGCGTCGGGATCGGAGCCACGCACCGATTTGTGCAGCGCCGAGATCAGATTGTAGTGACCGTCCTGGCCCTTGTCGTAGATCGGCGCGCGGCGCTGGACGATGCGCTGCAGCCCCTCGGCATTGAATATCTCGCCTGGCTTGGCGGCGCGCCAGACCTCTTCGGCGAGCGTCAGCGACGCGCGGCCGTCGCCATCGCTCATACGGATGAGCATCGCCTTCGCCTCGTCATCGAGCGGCAGCGCCCTGCCCTCGATGTCCTCCGCCCGCGCCATAAGCTTGGCGATGCTCTCCTCGCCAAGCGAGTGAAAGACCAGCACGCGCGCGCGTGACAAAAGAGCCGCGTTGAGCTCGAAGGACGGATTTTCGGTGGTGGCACCGACGAGCACGACGGTGCCGTCTTCCATGACCGGCAGGAAGCCATCCTGCTGCGCGCGGTTGAAGCGATGGATCTCGTCGACAAACAACAAGGTCTGGCGGCCATTGGCGCGGCGCAGCTTGGCTGCTTCGAACACCTTCTTCAGGTCGGCAACGCCGGAGAACACCGCCGATATCTGCTCGAAGGCGAGGCTGGTTTCACCGGCAAGCAACCGTGCCACCGTGGTCTTGCCGGTGCCGGGCGGTCCCCAGAAGATCATCGAGCCGAGCGAACCGGAGCCGATCAGACGGGTCAGCGCGCCGTCAGGGCCGGTCAGATGTTCCTGGCCGACGACCTCACCAAGGTTTCTTGGCCGCAGCCTGTCGGCCAGCGGCCGCCCGGGCGGTGCCTTTTCCGGTTCGTCGACGCTGAACAGATCGGCCATGCACTTCTTTTTGGTTGGAGCATGAGCCCGATTGCACGGGCCCGTGCTCTAATAACGCAACACCTGACGCAGTATCTGCCCGCCGCGCTCGACGGTAAAGCGCCACCAGCGCGTATCCTGCTGGGCGACCTGCGCCAGCGTTGCCGCGGTATCGATGGTCGTGCCGTTCACCTCGCGCACGATGTCGCCGGGCTGGAAGCCGAAATCGGCGGCCGGCGAGATCGCGGTTGATGTCGATCACCGTCACGCCTTTGAGGTCGGTGCGCAGGCCGAGCTTCTGGGCGAGCCGCGGTGACAGTTCCGCGACCTTGGCGCCGGAGAATGGGCTGCGGCCATGCAGCGTCACTTCCGAGGCTTTTGTACCCTCCGGCGCGCGCTCGAGCGCGATGTCCATCGCTGCTTGTTGTCCCTTGGTCAGGATCGCGAAGTTGGCCTTGGTACCGATCGACAGCGTCGCCATGCGATAGTCCAGCGCCTCGATGCTCTCGACAGGCTTGCCGTTGATCTGCAGCACGACATCGCCCGGCTTCAGCCCGGCTTTGCCCGCCGGGCCCGCCGCGTCGACCGAAGACACCAGCGCGCCGGTCGGCTTCTCCATGGCAAGCGATTCGGCGATCTGCGGCGTCACCGCTTCGAACTCGGCACCGATATAGGGCCGCTCGAAGAAATCGAGGCCGGCCTTGGCGGCATCGGCAAAAGCCCGCACCATATTGGCGGGGATGGCAAAGCCGATGCCGATCGAGCCACCGCTGCGGCTGTAGATGGCGGTGTTGATGCCGACCAGCTGGCCGCCCATGTTGATCAGCGCACCACCGGAATTGCCGGGATTGATGGCGGCATCGGTCTGGATGAAATAGCCCGAATCCGAAACGCCGATATGGCTGCGGGCTAGCGCCGAAACGATGCCGCTCGTCGTGGTCTGTCCGACGCCGAAGGGATTGCCGATGGCCAGCACCAGGTCGCCGACCTCGAGCGCATCGGAATCGCCGATGGCGATGACGGGAAACGGCTTGTCGGACTCGATCTTGAGCACGGCAAGATCGAGCGTCTCATCTTTCAACATCACCTTGCTGGTGAATTCGCGCCCATCGGCGGTCGCCACCTTGACCTCGTCGGCGTCCTTGATGACGTGAAAATTGGTGACGATGACGCCGCTTGGATCGACAAGCACGCCCGAGCCAAGCGAAGACTGCGCCCGCGGCTGCGCGCGGCCGAAAAACTCCTCGAAGAACGGATCGCCTTCAAAAGGCGACGTGACCTTGGCCGTCTGCGAGGCATAGACATTGACCACGGCGGGCGCCGTCTGCTTGACCAGCGGCGCGAACGACAGTTGAACCTCCTCGCGGCCGAAGGGCACGCGCTTGTCAGGCCCCGATGTGGTGTTCTCGCCTTCCACGCCGTGCAGCAGGTCGGTCAGGACGTCGGAAAGACCCGGATCGGCCTTGGGGGCATCCTCGGCAAGAGCCTGCCTGTCTGCCGGCGCGGCTGCGAACGTCAGCATGGCGCAGAGCAGAACAAGGGACAGTCTTTTGGCGCGCATTCGCGAATCCTCCAAGGCGAGTTCGGGCGCATTGTCCCGACGATTGTGCAAAATGAAAGGCTAAGCCCCTGAAATCCGAATATTTCAGCCAAAAGGCCCTCGGTTCCTGGCAAGAAATCCGGTTCGCCGCAAATTGCCGCTTCAAGAAAACAAAAGGGGCCCGCAGGCCCCTTTGAACTCTCTAGGAAAAGCCGAGCCTTATGCGGCCGCGGCTTCCTCGTCGGTGCCTTCCGCCTCGATGCGGGCGCGGTCGCCGGCGCCCTTGGCCGAGGTGTCGCGGTCGACGAATTCGATAACCGCCATCGCGGCGTTGTCGCCGTGGCGGAAGCCCGCCTTCATGATGCGCAAATAGCCGCCGTTGCGGGTGGCGTAACGCGGGGCGATGGTGTCGAACAGGCGCTTGACGACGCCTTCATTGCCGATCTGCGCGATCACCTGGCGGCGGGCGTGCAGGTCGCCGCGCTTGCCGAGCGTCACCAGCTTCTCGACGATCGGACGCAGGTCCTTCGCCTTCGGCAGGGTGGTGAGGATCTGCTCGTGCTCGATGAGCGACACCGCCAGGTTGGCGAACATCGACTTGCGGTGGCTTATGCTGCGGGCGAACCGGCGGCCCTTAAATCCGTGGCGCATGGCTCTTCTCCTTCATTGCGGGTTCGAGAGGCCTCAGCCTCAATACTGATCTTCGTAACGCTTGGCGAGGTCTTCGATGTTTTCCGGCGGCCAGTCCGGCACTTCCATGCCGAGGTGCAGGCCCATCGCCGCCAGCACTTCCTTGATCTCGTTCAGCGACTTGCGGCCGAAGTTCGGGGTGCGCAGCATCTCGGCTTCGGTCTTCTGGATCAGGTCGCCGATATAGACGATGTTGTCGTTCTTCAGGCAGTTGGCCGAACGCACCGAAAGCTCGAGCTCGTCGACCTTCTTGAGCAGCGCCGGGTTGAAGGCGAGCTCGGTGACGGCTTCGGCGGCGACTTCCTTCTGCGGCTCGTCGAAGTTGACGAACAGACCAAGCTGGTCCTGCAGGATGCGAGCGGCGAAAGCCACTGCGTCCTCGCCGGTGATCGAACCATCGGTCTCGATCGTCATGGTCAGCTTGTCATAGTCGAGAACCTGGCCTTCGCGGGTGTTCTCGACCTTGTAGGAGACCTTCTTGACCGGCGAATAGAGGCTGTCGACCGGGATGAGGCCAATCGGCGCGTCCTCGGCGCGGTTGCGGTCTGCCGGCACGTAGCCCTTGCCGGTGTCGACGGTGAATTCCATGCGGATTTCAGCGCCTTCGTCCAGCGTGCAGATGACGTGGTCGGGGTTGAGGATCTCGACGTCGCCAACCGTCTGGATGTCGCCGGCGAGAACCGCACCTGGTCCCTGCTTGCGAACGACCATGCGCTTGGGGCCATCGCCTTCCATGCGGATGGCGATTTCCTTGATGTTCAAGACGATGTCGGTCACGTCCTCGCGCACACCGGCGATGGACGAGAATTCATGCAGAACACCGTCGATCTGCACGGCGGTAACAGCCGCACCGCGCAGCGAAGACAGAAGCACGCGACGCAGCGCGTTGCCCAGCGTGAGGCCAAAGCCGCGCTCGAGCGGCTCGGCGACCAGAGTGGTCAGTGTCTTCTTCTTCGACGAGAACTCGATCTTGTTCGGCTTGATCAGTTCCTGCCAATTTTTCTGGATCATGATGCTTTCCTTCCGTTGACCCGCCACCATCCAATCGTGGCGGGCGACCTGGAATACCGCGGAGGAACGCTCCTGGCGTTCGCGCGGCGTTCGGTAATTTCTTAGACGCGGCGCTTCTTGCGCGGGCGGCAACCATTGTGCGGGATTGGCGTCACATCACGGATCGAGGTGATGGTGAAGCCGGCCGCCTGCAGGGCGCGCAGCGCCGATTCACGACCGGAGCCGGGTCCGCAGACCTCGACTTCGAGCATGCGCATGCCGTGTTCCTGGGCCTTCTTGGCAACGTCCTCGGCAGCCATCTGGGCGGCAAACGGGGTCGACTTGCGCGAACCCTTGAAGCCCTGGGCACCGGCCGACGACCAGGCAATCGAATTGCCCTGCGCGTCGGTGATGGTGATCATCGTGTTGTTGAAGGTCGAATTGACGTGGGCAACGCCCGACGAGATATTCTTGCGTTCGCGACGGCGAACACGAGCGGCTTCCTTGGCCATGATAGTCCTTTCAGTTGATCTCTACACCGCCGTAATGCCAGCGGCTCCACCCTTCCCGTTTTTCAGTTGCCGGGAAAACGCAACCGGCAGCCGAAGCTGCCGGGCGAGACGGACAAGCCGTCCGAAACTTACTTCTTCTTGCCGGCGATCGACTTGGCCGGGCCCTTGCGGGTGCGCGCATTGGTATGCGTGCGCTGGCCGCGAACCGGCAGCGAACGGCGGTGACGCAGGCCGCGGTAGCAGCCGAGGTCCATGAGCCGCTTGATGTTCATCGACACTTCGCGGCGCAGGTCGCCCTCGACCTGATAGTCGCGGTCGATCGTTTCGCGGATCTGCAGCACTTCCGCGTCGGTCAGCTGATTGACGCGACGTTCGGCCGGGATGCCGACCTTGTCGACGATCTCCTGGGCGAACTTCTTGCCGATGCCGTGAATGTACTGAAGCGCGATGACGACGCGCTTGTTGGTCGGAATGTTAACGCCGGCTATACGAGCCATGTTCTTCTCTTCTCCATGTGGGCCGGACGAACCGGCGCTATCTTAAGTTGCCCCGCGTCCGGTGGAGGCCGGCCCATGCGGGAGTTTCCAGTTCAAAGCGGCTGCCTTGCCCTTGCGGACAAGCAAAGCCCATGCCTGATAGGAAGACGGGCCGCCATACCGCAGCGAACCGCTCCCGTCAAGCGCAATCGTTAATTTCGCCGCGTTGCCGCCTTGAGCACTGCCTCGATCTGCTCCGTCACCTCATCGATGTCGGCCATGCCGTCGACGCTCCTGAGCTTGCCCTTGGCATAATAGTAGCCAATCAGCGGCGACGTCTTCTTATAGTACTCTCTCAGGCGTTCCTCGAAGACGGCCGGATTATCGTCCTTGCGTACGGGCAGACCGGCGGCCTGTGCCTCATTGGCGCGCTTGACGATTCGACCAACCAGCGCCTTGTCGTCGACGACAAGTTCGACAACGGCATCCAGGCCCTGGGAACGATCCGAAAGCATTGCTTCCACCGCGTCCGCCTGAACCAGGGTTCGCGGGTATCCGTCGAGGATGAACCCCTTCGCGCAATCGGCCTGATCGATACGCTCGGCGACGATCGCATTAACGATGGCATCGGACACCAGTTCACCGGCATCCATCACCGCCTTGGCGCGCTTACCGACCTCGGTACCGGCCTGGACGGCAGCACGCAGCATGTCGCCCGTCGAAAGCTGGGGTATGCCGTGTTTTTCTACCAGTCTTTGTGCTTGTGTCCCCTTGCCCGCCCCTGGCGGCCCAAGCAAAATCAACCTCATCTGGCTTTCTTCCCCCCGCGCAGCTTCGACTTCTTGATCAGGCCTTCATACTGGTGCGCGATCAGGTGTCCCTGAATCTGCGCAACCGTATCGAGCGTGACACTGACCACGATCAGAAGCGATGTGCCACCAAGGTAGAATGGTACGCCAGTCGCCGAGATCAGGAACTCCGGCAGCAGGCACACCAGCACCAGATAGATGGCGCCGACGACGGTGATGCGGGTGAGAACGTAATCGATATAATCGGCGGTGCGCTCGCCCGGGCGATAGCCCGGGATGAAGCCCGAATGCTTCTTGAGCTGATCGGCGGTGTCCTTCGGGTTGAAGACAATCGCAGTATAGAAGAAGGCGAAGAACACGATCATCGCCGCATAGAATGCCATGTAGAGCGGCTGACCGTGGCCGAGCGAAGCCAGGATGGTGCTCGCCCAGGCCGGCATGTTGGTCGTCTGCGAGAAGCCGGCAACGGTGGCCGGCAGCAACAGCAGCGAGGAGGCGAAGATCGGCGGAATGACGCCTGATGTATTGAGCTTCAGCGGCAGATGCGAGGTGTCGCCCTGGAACATGCGGTTGCCGACCTGACGCTTCGGATACTGGATCAGCAGGCGGCGCTGGGCACGTTCGAAGAACACAATGAGGGCGATGACGACGATGGCCAGGACGATGATCGCCAGGATCAGGCCGGTCGACAGGGCCCCGGTGCGGCCAAGCTCAAGCGTGCCGGAAATGGCGTGCGGCAGGCCGGCGACGATGCCGGAGAAGATGATCAGCGAGATGCCGTTGCCGATGCCGCGCGCGGTGATCTGCTCGCCGAGCCACATCAGGAACATGGTGCCGCCAACCAGTGTGACGACGGTCGAGATGCGGAAGAACATGCCGGGATCACTGACGATGCCGTTGCCGTTCTCCAGGCCCACCGAAATGCCATAGGCCTGAACCAGCGCCAAAAGCACGGTGCCGTAGCGCGTGTACTGGTTGATGACCTTGCGGCCCTGCTCGCCTTCCTTCTTCAGCGCTTCCAGCGACGGGATGACCGAGGTCATCAGCTGCATGATGATGGAGGCGGAAATGTACGGCATGATGCCCAGCGCGAAGATCGCCATGCGCTGCACGGCACCGCCGGCGAACATGTTGAACATGCCGAGCACACCCTTGCTCTGCGAGGAGAAGGCCTGCGCGAAGGCGTCGGGATTGATGCCGGGAAGCGGAATATAGGTGCCGAGGCGATAGACGAGCAACGCGCCGATGGTGAACCAGATGCGTTTCTTCAGGTCCTCCGCCTTGGCGAAGGCCGAGAAATTCAGATTCGAGGCTAGTTGTTCAGCAGCCGAAGCCATGCCTGATTCTCCGCTTGGTAACGCTTGATGGCCCGAAGGTCAGGCGGTGCGTTTCACCGAAGCTCACGAGATAAGCTCCGGGCTCTAAACATGCAAGCGGCCGCGTTGACGCGGCCGCCTAATTGAGCAGATCAAAGCGCAATCGTGAGCAAAAAACGGATCCCACTCTTGCCGATCGCGCTTCAAATTGCCGTTACTCGGCAGCTGCCTTTTCCGGCAGCTTGACCGAACCACCGGCCTTTTCGATCTTCTCGATCGCGGCCTTGGATGCGCCGGCAACGTCAAAGGCGAGCTTCGCCTTGATCTCGCCGTCGGAGAGGATGCGCACGCCATCCTTGACGCGGCGAATGACGCCGGCGGCAACGAGCGATTCAGCCGTCACGGTTGCCTTCGCGTCGAGCTTCTTGGCGTCGATGGCGACCTGGATACGGGCCAGCGACACAACGGTGAAGCTCTTGGCGAAGATGTTGTTGAAGCCACGCTTCGGCAGACGCCGATAGAGCGGCATCTGGCCACCCTCGAAGCCGTTGATGGCGACGCCGGAGCGCGCCTTCTGGCCCTTGACGCCGCGACCACCGGTCTTGCCGGAGCCGGAGCCGATGCCGCGGCCGAGACGCTTCTTGGAATGCGTCGCGCCGTCCTTGTCACGCAGATCGTTGAGTTTCATCTGAGTTCTCCTGCGCTTTGGCTCAGCCCTCGTCCACGACGCGGACGAGATGCTGGACGGCGGCGATCATGCCGCGCACGGAGGGCGTATCTTCCAGCGTGCGCTGCTTGTGCATCTTGTTGAGGCCGAGCCCGACCAGCGTCGCGCGCTGCTCCTTCGGACGGCGGATCGGCGAACCGATCTGCTCAACGGTGATGGTCTTGGTTGCTTTCTTGGCCATGGTCAAAATCCCTGGTCAGCGTCGACTATTCTTCAGCCGCAACGGCGGTGCCGCGGCGGGCCTGAAGGGTCGAATACTTGATGCCGCGCGCGGCAGCCACATCCTTGGGATGCATCTGGCTCTTCAGCGCGTCGAACGTGGCGCGAACCATGTTGTACGGGTTCGACGAACCCATCGACTTGGCGACCACATCATGCATGCCGAGCGTCTCGAAGACAGCGCGCATCGGGCCACCGGCGATGATGCCGGTACCTTGCTTGGCGGCGCGCAGCAGAACACGGCCAGCGCCCCAACGCCCTTCGACGTCGTGGTGCAGCGTGCGACCCGAGCGCAGCGGCACGAAAATCATGTCGCGCTTTGCCGATTCAGTTGCCTTGCGGATAGCTTCCGGCACTTCGCGCGCCTTGCCGTGACCAAAGCCGACACGGCCCTTCTGGTCGCCGACGACGACGAGTGCTGCAAAACCGAAGCGACGGCCGCCCTTGACGACCTTGGCGACGCGGTTGATGTGGACGAGCTTGTCCACCATGCCGTCATCGCGTTCTTCACGATCGCGGCCGCGGCCGCCATCCCTACGTTCCTGTGCCATATCCTGTTCCTTGTTTTTTTCCGGAAGCACGGTTGCTGATAAGATCCGGCGCCTCTGTGGGTCACCGGGGGCGAAAGTCATTTTTCCCTTCGCATGATCCTTATCCGAAAAGTCTGCGACTTTTCGGGATCATGTTTAGAAGCTCAGACCACCTTCACGGGCAGCCTCGGCGAGCGCCTTGACGCGGCCGTGATAGATGTAGGCGCCGCGGTCGAAGACGACTTCCTTGACGCCGGCCTTAGTGGCGCGCTCGGCGATCAGCTTGCCGATCGCGGCAGCGGCGGCGGTGTCGGCGCCGGTCTTGAGCGAACCCTTGAGGTCCTTCTCGAGCGTCGAGGCCGCGACGATGGTGTGACCCTTCGCGTCGTCGATGACCTGCACATAGATGTTCTTCGACGTGCGGTGGACCGACAGACGCGGACGCTCGCCGGCGACCTTCTTGATCTGACGGCGGACGCGCTGCGCGCGGCGCTGGATGGATTCCTTGGTAGCCATGATAGTTCCTTGCCTTCACAAAACGGGGGCCGCCCTATGCGGTAGGCGAAAGCGCCTCCCGCGACCGCTCCCCGCGGCGTTACATCTCTTTAGCTTGGTCCTTTCCGAAAAGTCTGCAGCTTTTCGGGGCCAAGCCCACTACTTCTTCTTGCCTTCCTTGCGGACGATCTTCTCGCCAGCGTAGCGGACACCCTTGCCCTTGTAGGGCTCAGGACCGCGATATTCGCGGATCTCGGCGGCAACCTGGCCGACCTGCTGCTTGTCGATGCCGGTCACGGTGATTTCCGTCGGCTTCGGCACAGTGATCGTGATGCCAGCCGGGGTCTCGTAAACGACATCATGGCTGAAGCCAAGGGCCAACTGCAGGTTCTTGCCCTGCATGGCGGCGCGATAGCCGACGCCGGTGATCTCGAGCTTCTTCTCGAAACCGTCCTTGACGCCCTGCAGGATGTTGACGATCTGCGTGCGCGACATGCCCCACTTGGAGCGGGCCGTCTTGGTCTGGTCGCGCGGCTGGACAGCGATCTCGCTGCCTTCCATCTTGACCAGGACTTCTTCGTTCACCACGAACTTCAGCTCGCCCTTGGGGCCCTTCGCCGTCACGGTCTGGCCGTTGACGGTCGCGGTCACGCCCTGCGGCAGCGAAACGGGTTTCTTTCCAATACGAGACATTTTGTTGTCCTCGTCACTTCTCTTGTTTCAGGTCTCTGTTTTCGGGCATGATCCCGAAAACCGGATTCCGATTTTGCCGGTCACACGCCAGATCAGAAGATCTGGCAGAGGATTTCACCGCCGACGTTCTGTTCGCGTGCTTCGTGATCGGCCATCACGCCCTTCGGTGTCGAAAGGATGGCGATGCCGAGGCCGTTGGCGACGTGCGGGATCGACTTGGCCGAAACATAGACGCGGCGGCCAGGCTTCGAGACGCGGGCGATTTCGCGCACCACCGGTGCACCGTCGAAATACTTCAGCTCGATTTCGATCTCGGACTTGCCGTTGTCGAAATCGGTCTGGCTGTAGTCGCGGATATAGCCTTCAGCCTTCAGCACGTCGAGGACGCGGGTGCGCAGACGCGAAGCCGGCGTCGAAACACTCGACTTCTTGCGGCCGTAGGCGTTGCGGATGCGGGTCAGCATATCGCCGAGAGGATCGCTCAATGACATGTTATGTCCTCCTTACCAGCTCGACTTGACCAGGCCCGGGATCTGGCCGTTGTTGCCGAGATCACGAAGCGCGATGCGCGATACTTTGAGCTTGCGATAGTAGGCGCGCGGACGGCCGGTGACTTCGCAGCGGTTACGGATTCGGATCTTGGCGGAGTTGCGCGGCAAGGCAGCAAGCTTGAGCTGAGCGCGGAAGCGCTCCTCCATCGGCTTGGACTGATCCATGATGATCGCCTTGAGGGCTGCACGCTTGGGACCGTACTGGTCGGCAAGCTTGCGGCGCCTGTTGTTCTTCTCGACTGAGCTGGTCTTTGCCATTTCAGATTTTTCCTTTTCTCGCTGCCGTTACTGGCGGAAGGGGAAGTTGAAGGCCTTGAGCAATGCCCTGGCTTCGTCGTCCGTCTTCGCAGTCGTACAAACGATGACGTCCATGCCCCAGATCTGATCAACCTTGTCGTAGTTGATCTCCGGGAACACGATGTGTTCCTTGATGCCCATGGCGTAGTTGCCACGGCCATCGAAGCTCTTCGGATTCAGGCCGCGGAAGTCGCGGACGCGTGGCAATGCGATGTTCACGAGGCGGTCGAGGAACTCGTACATGCGTTCCTTGCGCAGCGTGACCTTGGCGCCGATCGGCATCTTCTCGCGGACCTTGAAGCCGGCGATCGAGTTGCGGGCGCGGGTGACGACGGCCTTCTGGCCGGCGATCATCGCCAGGTCCTCGGCGGCGATCGAAGGCTTCTTCGAATCGCCGGTCGCTTCGCCGACGCCCATGTTCAGCACGATCTTGTCGATGCGCGGAACCTGCATCTCGTTCTCGTAGCCGAACTGTTCCTGCAGCGCCTTGCGAATGGTCTCGTTGTAGACCTGCTTGAGACGCGGCGTGTTCTGGGCAGTCGCCTGCTTGGATTGAGCCTTAGCCATTGATGACTTCTCCCGAGCGCTTGGCGACGCGCACCTTCTTGCCGTCCTTCTGGAAGATGAAGCCGACGCGGGTCGGCTTGCCATCCTTGGGGTCGGCCAGCGCGATGTTCGACAGCTGGATCGGCGCTTCCTTGGTTATGATCCCGCCCTCTTGGGACTGGGATTGCTTCTGGTGACGACGGATCATGTTGACGCCGCGCACCAGCGCGGTGTCTTCCTTCGGCTGTACCGAGAGGACTTCGCCCGAACGGCCCTTGTCCTTGCCGGCCAGCACGACGACCTTGTCGCCTTTTCTAATCTTTTGCATTGGTCCGGCTCCTTACAGCACTTCAGGCGCGAGCGAGATGATCTTCATGTGGTTCTTGGCGCGGAGTTCGCGCGGAACCGGTCCGAAGATACGCGTGCCGATCGGCTCTTTCTTGTTGTCGACGAGAACGGCCGCGTTCTTGTCGAAACGGATCACGCTGCCGTCCGGGCGGCGGATGTCCTTGGCCGTGCGAACCACGACCGCCTTCATCACATCGCCCTTCTTCACGCGGCCGCGCGGAATGGCTTCCTTGATCGACACCACGATGATGTCGCCCACGGAAGCGTATTTCCGCTTCGAGCCGCCCAGCACCTTGATGCACATGACACGACGGGCGCCGGAATTATCCGCGACGTCGAGGTTTGTTTGCATCTGAATCATGACTGGCCGCCTTCTTCTTTTCTAACGGGACGGGCTCAAAGCCCCTCCCCGGTCTGTCCAAAATTCGTTTGTTTACGCCTGGTCCGAAGACACGACGATCCAGCGCTTATCCTTGGAAATCGGCTTCGATTCCTGGATGAACACCTGATCGCCAACCTTGTGGGCGTTGTTTTCGTCGTGCGCCTTGTACTTCTTGGTCATGCGCACGGTCTTCTTCATCACGGGATGCGTGAAGCGCCGTTCGACCTTGACGACAACCGTCTTCTCGTTCTTGTCGCTGACGACGGTGCCCTGCAGAATGCGCTTTGGCATGGTTTTCGTCCTTAAGCCTTCTTAGCCGCGGACTTTTCCGCAGCGATGGTCTTGATACGCGCGATGTCCTTGCGGACCTGCCTCACGCGTGCGGTCTTCTCGAGCTGGCCGGTGGCCTTCTGGAAGCGCAGGTTGAACTGCTCCTTCTTCAGGCTGGCCAGGTCGTCGGTCAGCTGGTCCTGGGTCTTGGTCCGGATGTCTTCGGCTTTCATGATCAGCCCGTCCTTATTCTGCGATGCGCTGCACGAAGCGCGTCTTGACCGAGAGCTTGGCCGCGCCGAGACGCAGTGCCTCACGGGCGGTTTCTTCATTGACGCCGTCGATCTCGAACATGATGCGGCCCGGCTTGACGCGCGCCGCCCAGTAGTCGACCGCGCCCTTGCCCTTACCCATACGAACTTCGGTCGGCTTCGAAGTGACCGGCACGTCCGGGAAAATACGGATCCAGACGCGACCAGCGCGCTTCATTTCGCGAGTGATCGCGCGGCGGGCCGCCTCGATCTCACGCGCGGTGACGCGGTTCGGCTCAAGCGCCTTCAGCCCGAAACCACCGAAATCCAGGTTGGTACCGCCCTTTGCGGTACCATGGATACGGCCCTTGAACTGCTTGCGGAACTTTGTGCGCTTTGGCTGCAGCATCGTTCTAACTCCAAATTCCTAAATGTCTCAGGCGTTTTCGCGACGACGACCGCGTTCGCGATCACCACCACCGCCATGCGCATTGTCGCCTTCAGTGGCGCGACGCTCCGAAGCCATCGGGTCATGCTCGAGGATCTCGCCCTTGAACACCCAGACCTTGACGCCGCAGATGCCGTACGCCGTATGTGCCTCGGCCGTGCCGTAGTCGACATCGGCGCGCAGCGTATGCAGCGGCACGCGGCCTTCACGGTACCACTCCATGCGCGCAATCTCGGCGCCGCCAAGACGGCCGGCGCAGTTGATGCGGATGCCTTCGGCACCGAGGCGCATCGCCGACTGAACGGCACGCTTCATGGCGCGGCGGAACGCGATGCGGCGCTCGAGCTGCTGGGCGATCGACTGGGCGACCAGAGTCGCGTCGATCTCCGGCTTGCGCACTTCAACGATGTTGAGGTGCGTCTCGGACTTCGTCATCTCCATCAGCTTCTTGCGAAGCTTCTCGATGTCAGCGCCCTTCTTGCCAATGATCAGGCCCGGACGCGCAGCATGGATAGTGACGCGGCACTTCTTGTGTGGACGCTCGATCACGACTTTGGAGATCGCGGCCTGCTTGAGTTCCTTCTCAAGATACTTGCGGATCTTGATGTCCTCATGCAGCAGCTTGCCGTACTCGCCGGTGTTCGCGAACCAGCGCGAATCCCAGGTGCGGTTGATGCCGAGGCGAAGACCGATCGGATTGACTTTCTGGCCCATTATGCGGCCTCCCCTTTTTCTTCGACTTCACGAACAACGATCGTGAGGTGCGAGAACGGCTTCTCGATACGGCTGGCGCGACCACGTCCACGAGCATGGAACCGCTTCATGACGATCGACTTGCCGACATAGGCTTCCGCCACGATCAGCGCATCGACGTCGAGGTCGTGGTTGTTTTCCGCGTTGGCGATCGCCGATTCCAGCGTCTTCTTGACCGTGCCGGAAATCCGCTTGGCCGAGAATTCGAGGTCGGATAGCGCTGTCGCGACCTTCTTGCCGCGGATGAGCGCGGCAACCAGGTTCAGCTTCTGCGGGCTGATACGGATCGTGCGCAACACGGCGCGCGCTTCGTTGTCAGCAAGCCTGCGCGGAGCTTTGGCCTTGCCCATGATTATTTCCTCTTCGCCTTCTTATCCGCGCCGTGACCGTAATAGGTCCGGGTCGGAGCGAATTCACCGAACTTGTGACCGACCATGTCCTCGTTCACCGAGACGGGAACATGCTTCTGGCCGTTGTAGACACCGAAGGTGAAGCCGACGAACTGCGGCAGGATGGTGGAGCGACGGCTCCACATCTTGATCACCTCATTGCGACCACCTTCACGAACCTTGTCCACCTTCTTGAGAAGGTAGCCGTCAATGAAGGGGCCTTTCCAAATCGAACGAGTCACTTGGCGTTACCTCTTCTTAGCTCTTGCGCTGATGGCGCGAGCGCAGGATGAACTTGTCGGTCGCCTTGTTGGACCGCGTCTTCTTGCCCTTGGTCGGCTTGCCCCAGGGGCTGACCGGATGACGGCCACCCGAGGTGCGGCCTTCACCACCGCCGTGCGGATGGTCGACCGGGTTCATGGTCACGCCGCGATTGTGCGGACGCTTGCCGCGCCAAACCGTGCGACCGGCCTTGCCGTCGTTGATGTTGCCATGATCCGGATTGGACACGGCACCGACGGTGGCCATGCAGGAGCCGTGAACGACACGCTGCTCGCCCGAGTTGAGGCGCAGGATCGCCATGCCCTGGTCACGGCCGACCAGCTGGCCATAACCGCCTGCCGAACGGGCAACCTGGGCGCCCTTGCCCGGCTTCAGCTCGATGTTGTGGACGATCGTGCCGACTGGCATCGAAGCCAGCGGCATCGCATTGCCCGGCTTCACATCGACCGATTCACCGGACACGATCTTGTCGCCGGGAGCCAGACGCTGCGGAGCGATGATGTAGGACAGCTCGCCATCGTCGTACTTGATCAGCGCGATGAAGGCGGTGCGGTTCGGATCGTATTCAATGCGCTCGACCGTGCCGACGACGTCGAACTTGCGGCGCTTGAAGTCGATGATGCGGTACGAACGCTTGTGACCACCACCTATGAAGCGGGCGGTGATGCGACCGTGGTTGTTGCGGCCGCCCGACTTGGTCAGGCCTTCGGTCAGGCCCTTCACGGGCTTGCCCTTGTAGAGGCCCGAGCGGTCGACGATGACCAGCTGGCGGGTGCTCGGCGTTACCGGGTTGAATTTTTTCAGTGCCATTGTTCTGTCCTCGCGGCCTTGCTCAGAGACCCGTCGCGACGTCGATCGACTGGCCGTCGGCCAGCGTCACAATCGCCTTCTTGACGTCGCTCTGGCGGCCGATCGTGCCGCGGAAGCGCTTGATCTTGCCCTTGCGGACAAGCGTGTTCACGGCCATCACCTTGACGCCGAACAGCGCTTCGACGGCAGCCTTGATTTCCGGCTTCGACGCCTTCTTGGCGACGTTGAAGACGACCTGGTTCTGCTCGGAAGCCATGGTCGACTTTTCGGTGATCGCCGGGCTGACGATCACGTCGTAGTGACGAAGGTCGGTCATTTAAAGCGCTCCTCGAGAGCCTCGACGGCGGCCTTCGAAAGGACCAGCGTGCCGCGGCGCAGAATGTCGTAGACGTTGATGCCCTGGATGGGCAGCACGTCGATGTTCGGGATATTCGTCGCGGCCAGCTTGAAGTTCTTGTCAAGCTCGGCGCCGCCGATCAACAGGGCGTTGCTCAGGCCCAGCGTCGCGAAATTCGCGAGCAGCGCCTTCGTCTTGGCCTCGGTCAGCTTCAGCTCGTCGATGATGATGATCGACGCGCTCTTGGCCTTGGCCGAGAGGGCATGCTTGAGGCCGAGCGCGCGCACCTTCTTCGGCAGATCGTGCTCGTGGCTGCGGACGACCGGGCCATGGGCCTTGCCACCGCCGCGGAACTGCGGAGCGCGTGCCGAATGGTGACGGGCGCGGCCCGTACCCTTCTGCTTGTACATCTTGGCGCCGGTGCGCGCGATCTCGGCGCGGCCCTTGGCCTTGTGCGTGCCCTGCTGCTTCTTGGCTAGCTGCCAGCGCACGACGCGCTGCAGGATGTCCTCGCGCGGATCAAGGCCGAAAATCTCCTCGGAGAGTTTCACCTTGCCGGCGTCCTTGCCGCCAAGCGTTGTGATCTTGAGATCCATTATTCCGCTCCCTCTGTGGCCGGAGCCTCGTTCTTAGCAGCTGCCGCAACTGGGCGGATCGCGGCGGGCTTCGGCGCATTGGCCGGCAGTGCCACCTTGGCCGCATCGCGGACCAGGATCCAGGCGCCCTTCGATCCGGGAACCGCACCGCGGATCAGGATCAGGCCGCGATCGGCGTCGGTCGAAACGATCTCGACATTCTGCGTTGTGACGCGGGTGTCGCCCATGTGGCCAGCCATATGCTTGCCTTTGAACACCTTGCCGGGGTCCTGGCGCTGACCGGTCGAACCGTGGGTACGGTGCGATACCGAGTTACCGTGGGTCGCGCGGCCACCACCCATGTGGTGACGCTTGATCACGCCCTGGAAGCCCTTGCCGATCGTCGTGCCGGTCACATCGACCTTCTGGCCGGGAACGAAGTGCTCGACAGTGATCTCGGCGCCGACATCGATCATGTTGTCCGCGGAGACGCGGAACTCGGCGACCTTCGCCTTCGGCTCGACGGAAGCGGTCGCGAAATGGCCGCGCATCGCCTTCGACGTGTTCTTCACCTTGGCAAGGCCAACGCCGAGCTGAACGGCGGTGTAGCCATTCTTCTCCTGCGTGCGCTGCGCCACGACCTGGCAGTTCTCCATCTGGAGAACGGTGACGGGAACATGTTCCCCGGCATCGTTATAGATGCGGGTCATTCCCACCTTCTTTGCAATCACACCTGAACGCATCGGTTCAATTCCTTTAGAGTTCCGGGCCAGGGGCACCGCCCCTTACCGCGCTCTCATTCCCTTAGAGCTTGATCTCGACGTCCACACCGGCGGCCAGATCGAGCTTCATCAAAGCATCGACCGTCTGCGGGGTCGGATCGACGATGTCGAGCAGACGCTTGTGCGTGCGCATCTCGAACTGCTCGCGGCTCTTCTTGTCGACGTGAGGCGACCGGTTGACCGTGAACTTTTCGATCCGCGTCGGCAGCGGAATGGGGCCGCGGACGTTGGCACCGGTGCGCTTGGCCGTCGACACGATTTCCTTTGTCGAGGCGTCGAGCACGCGGTGATCAAACGCCTTCAGGCGGATGCGGATATTCTGTCCGTTCATGCGTCACTTCCTTGTTCTGGCGCGGCGCGGGCATATCCTGCGCCCGCGACAGATCGGTTTAAGTCCAAATTACTCTTTGATGGTGACGACGATGCCGGCACCGACGGTGCGGCCGCCTTCACGGATGGCGAAGCGCAGCTTCTCTTCCATGGCGATCGGCACGATCAGCTCGACATCGACCGTGATGTTGTCGCCCGGCATCACCATCTCGGTGCCTTCCGGCAGCGACACGATGCCGGTCACGTCGGTCGTGCGGAAGTAGAACTGCGGACGGTAGTTGGTGAAGAACGGCGTGTGGCGGCCACCCTCGTCCTTGGTCAGGATGTAGGCTTCGGCCACGAACTTCTTGTGCGGCTTCACCGTGCCGGGCTTGGCCAGAACCTGGCCGCGCTCGACACCTTCACGGTCAACGCCGCGCAGCAGCGCGCCGATGTTGTCGCCAGCCTGGCCCTGGTCGAGCAGCTTGCGGAACATCTCGACGCCCGTGCAGGTCGTCTTGGTCGTCGGACGGATGCCGATGATCTCCAGCTCCTCGCCGACCTTGACTACGCCGCGCTCGACGCGGCCGGTCACCACCGTGCCACGGCCCGAGATCGAGAACACGTCCTCGATCGGCATCAGGAACGGCTTGTCGAGCGGACGAACCGGGGTCGGGATGTAGGCATCGACCGCGGCCATCAGCTCGCGGATCGCGTCCTCGCCGATCTTCTTGTCGGAATCTTCCAACGCAGCCAGCGCCGAACCCTTGACGATCGGAATGTCGTCGCCGGGGAACTCGTTCTTGGTCAGAAGCTCGCGAACCTCGAGCTCGACCAGTTCGAGCAGCTCCGCATCGTCGACCTGGTCGACCTTGTTCAGGAACACGACGATCGACGGCACGCCGACCTGGCGGGCAAGCAGGATGTGCTCGCGGGTCTGCGGCATCGGGCCGTCGGCAGCCGAAACAACCAGGATCGCGCCGTCCATCTGCGCGGCACCGGTGATCATGTTCTTCACATAGTCGGCGTGGCCGGGGCAGTCGACGTGAGCGTAATGGCGGTTAGCCGTCTCGTATTCAACGTGAGCCGTCGAGATCGTGATGCCGCGCGCCTTCTCTTCCGGCGCCGCATCGATCTGGTCATAGCGCTTGTATTCGCCAAAATACTTCGTGATCGCCGCCGTCAGCGACGTCTTGCCATGGTCAACGTGACCAATCGTGCCGATGTTCACATGAGGCTTAGTGCGCTCGAATTTACCTTTTGCCATGTGATGTCTCCAATCCTGCTCGCCCGTGCGGGCCTTGAATTAAGTTACCGCTGCAACCCGTTCGAGTTACGCGTATTTCTTCTGGACTTCCTGGGCGACCGCGGTCGGCACAGGCTCGTAATGATCGAACTGCATCGTGTAGGCCGCGCGGCCCTGGCTCATCGAGCGCAGGTTGTCGACGTACTTGAACATGTTGGCGAGCGGCACCATCGCGTTGATGACAACTGCAACACCGCGCGCTTCCTGGCCCTGGATCTGGCCGCGACGGCCGTTCAGGTCGCCGATGACGCTGCCGACGTAGTCTTCCGGTGTCACCACCTCGACCTTCATGATCGGCTCGAGCAGCTGCACGCCAAGCTTGGGCGCGGCTTCACGGAAGCAGGCGCGGCCGGCGATTTCGAAGGCCAGAACGCTGGAGTCCACATCGTGGTAGGCGCCGTCGATCAGCGTCGCCTTGACGCCGATCATCGGGAAGCCCGCGAACGGACCCGAGGTCATGACGCTGTTGATGCCCTTTTCGACACCGGGGATGTATTCCTTCGGCACGGCGCCGCCGACGATCTTGGTCTCGAACTCGAATTCGCTGCTGTCCGGATTCGGCTCGAAGAGGATCTTGACGCGAGCGAACTGGCCGGTACCACCGGTCTGCTTCTTGTGCGTGTAGTCCTGCTCGTGCTTGCGGGTGATCGTCTCGCGATAGGCCACCTGCGGCGCGCCGACATTGGCCTCGACCTTGAACTCGCGGCGCATGCGGTCAACGATGATGTCGAGGTGCAACTCGCCCATGCCGGAGATAATGGTCTGACCGCTTTCCTCATCGGTCTTGACGCGGAAGGACGGATCCTCGGCCGCCAGACGGTGAAGGGCGAGGCCCATCTTTTCCTGGTCGTTCTTGGTCTTCGGCTCGATCGCGATCTGGATGACCGGGTCGGGGAATTCCATGCGCTCGAGAATGACCGGATGCAGCGGATCACTGAGCGTGTCGCCGGTGGTCGTGTCCTTGAGGCCAGCCAGAGCGACAATGTCGCCGGCGAAAGCCTCTTCGACGTCGGCGCGCGAATTCGCATGCATCTGCAGCATGCGGCCGATGCGCTCTTTCTTGCCCTTGACGGTGTTGTCGACCGAAATGCCCTTGGTGAGCTTGCCCGAATAGATGCGGGCAAAGGTCAGCGAACCGACGAACGGGTCGTTCATGATCTTGAAGGCCAGCATCGACAGCGGCTCGCTGTCGTCGGCGTGACGCTCGATCTCGGCGTCGGTCTTGGCGTCGACGCCCTTGATGGCAGGAACATCGGCCGGCGACGGCAGATATTCGACGACGGCGTCGAGCAGCGGCTGCACGCCCTTGTTCTTGAAGGCCGAGCCGCAGAACATCGGATAGAACTTCACCGCGATGGTGCCCTTGCGGATCAGCGCGCGGATCTCGTCATTCGACGGCATCTTGCCTTCGAGGTAGTTCTCGAGCGCCGTCTCGTCCATTTCGACGGCGGCCTCGATCATCTTCTCGCGGTATTCTTCCGCACGAGCCTTGAGGTCGTCAGGGATCTCGACAACGTCCCAGGCAGCGCCCAGCGTCTCGTCGCGCCAGACCAGCGCGTTCATCTCGACGAGGTCGACAACGCCCTTGAACTCGGTCTCGGCGCCGATCGGCAACTGCATGACGACGGCATGCGCACCAAGGCGCGAACCGATCATCTCGACCGAGCGGTAGAAGTCGGCGCCGATCTTGTCCATCTTGTTGCAGAAGATCATGCGCGGGACGCGGTACTTGTCGGCCTGACGCCAGACGGTTTCCGTCTGCGGCTCGACACCGGCATTGGCATCGAGCAGCGCGATGGCGCCATCGAGAACGCGCAGCGAACGCTCGACTTCGATGGTGAAGTCGACGTGTCCGGGGGTGTCGATGATGTTGAAGCGGTACATCTTGCCGCTGCGACCCTTCCAGAAGGTCGTGGTCGCGGCCGACGTGATGGTGATGCCGCGCTCCTGCTCCTGCTCCATCCAGTCCATGGTGGCAGCGCCGTCGTGGACTTCGCCGATCTTGTGCGACTTGCCCGTGTAATAGAGGACGCGCTCGGTGGTCGTCGTCTTGCCGGCGTCAATATGCGCCATGATACCGAAATTGCGGTAGTCTTCGATTTTGTATTCGCGGGCCATCGTAGCTGCCTCTCAGTCTCGTTCGCGCTTTACCAGCGGTAGTGCGCGAAAGCGCGGTTGGCTTCAGCCATCTTGTGGGTGTCTTCACGCTTCTTGACAGCCGTGCCGCGGTTGTTGGCCGCGTCCATCAGCTCGCCGGAGAGGCGGTCGACCATGGTGGTCTCGTTGCGGTTGCGGGCAGCAGCGATCAGCCAGCGGATGGCCAAGGCCTGGCGGCGCTCGGGGCGCACGTCGACCGGAACCTGGTAGGTGGCACCGCCGACGCGGCGCGAACGCACTTCGACATGCGGCGCGACATTGTCGAGCGCCTGATGGAAGACGGTGACCGGCTCCTGCTTGGTCTTCGACTGAACCTGGTCGAGCGCACCGTAGACGATGGTCTCGGCAACCGACTTCTTGCCGTCATACATGACGGCGTTCATGAACTTGGTAACGATCAGATCGCCGAACTTCGGGTCCGGATTGATCTCACGCTTTTCTGCACTGTGACGACGGGACATTTTTTCTCTGCCTCAATTATGCGTGGTGGCCTGGATCCCGGATATTTGCCGGGATGACCTTCGCTACGCTTCGGTCACTTCGGACGCTTGGCGCCGTACTTCGAACGACGCTGCTTGCGGTTCTTCACGCCCTGCGTGTCGAGCACGCCGCGGATGATGTGGTAACGCACGCCCGGAAGATCCTTGACGCGGCCGCCGCGGATCATGACCACGGAGTGTTCCTGAAGGTTGTGGCCTTCGCCGGGGATGTACCC
Source organism: Mesorhizobium sp. RCAM 05104 (assembly GCF_059683645.1). Taxonomy (NCBI): domain Bacteria; kingdom Pseudomonadati; phylum Pseudomonadota; class Alphaproteobacteria; order Hyphomicrobiales; family Phyllobacteriaceae; genus Mesorhizobium; species Mesorhizobium sp. RCAM 05104. The sequence goes on from NZ_CM185033.1 coordinate 242,605, forward strand.
GATCACTTCAAAACCATTGGTCAGGCGGATCTTGGCCACCTTGCGCAGCGCCGAGTTCGGCTTCTTCGGCGTCGTGGTGTAGACGCGCGTGCAGACGCCCCGCTTCTGCGGGTTCTGCTGCATGGCCGGGACCTTGTTGCGCTTCACCGGCGCTATGCGCGGCTTGCGGATCAGCTGGTTGACGGTAGGCATTAAACCCTCTTGTCTCTCAATTCCGTGTCTCGCCCGGTCAGGGCCGCTCAAAGCGTCATTTCCATACGCAAATTCGGGCCACAAACCGCGCCTCGCGGTCTTGCCCGAACAAATGGCAGAGGAAGCGGAAGCCGCTTCGTGCACGCCGGAAATGTCTTTTCGCTCGTAAAACGAACCCTGTTTGAAGCAAACTCCAAAGCGTGTCGCTTCGGAAGGGAGAGCCTCACATCGGTTCTGACTGGCCGGCTTCTACTCGTAAGCCCGCGAACCGTCAACCCCGGAGTGGCAAATATTGCATTGAAGCCGGGGCTTGGCAGCCATGCGAAAACCGCATGTAATTTTCTTTCGCCATTTTGCAAGGGCGAGGAAGAAAGTGACCGGCTGTAGGCTGTTGCGCGGCCCTGCTTTCATGCGAAAAAGCCGCATGAGCAGTCAAGATCCCCTCGCCCGGAGGAATCGGCCCGTGAATGACAATGAAGAACGCCCGGTCACCATCATCACCGGCAGGGTGTGGAAGAGAAAGGGCGGCAAGCCGGAAGGCGTGCACGTGATGCTGGTTGCGCCCGATGACGATTCGGCGGTGCGCCGCGTGCTCGAATCGCTTGCCGCGGAGGGGTACGCGGAGGCCGAGCTCGACCAGATCGGCGATATGGAGGGCGTGCCGGACGAGGAGCCGCATCTGTCGGCCTTCCAGGGCGCGCTCGAAGGTGAAGTGTCCATCGTTACCTTTGACGTGCCGATCTGAAACCAGGTCACGAATGATGGCTGGATCAAAAGCGGCTGGACCTGCATCCCGAGCCTGGGCCGACAGGGCGGTCGCCGCGATCGAGGCCGACCAGCGCCGTTCGGCCGACACGCATCTCTGGAAGCTTGATCTGCCGGCGGTGGCCGGCATCGACTTCTACCTCAAGGATGAATCCACCCATCCGACCGGCAGCCTGAAGCACCGGCTGGCGCGCTCGCTGTTTCTCCATGCGCTGTGCAATGGTCTCATCCGCGAAGGTGCGCCGGTGATCGAAGCGTCGTCGGGTTCGACGGCGGTGTCGGAAGCGTATTTCGCCCGCATGATCGGCGTGCCGTTCTATGCCGTGATGCCGCGCTCGACGTCGCGCGAAAAGATCACCGCGATCGAACACTATGGCGGCACCTGCCACTTCATCGACGATGGCAGGCGCATCTATGCCGAGTCGGCCGAACTGGCGGCGAAACTCGGTGGCCATTTCATGGACCAATTCACCCATGCCGAGCGGGCGACCGACTGGCGCGGCAACAACAACATCGCTGAATCGATCTTCGGGCAAATGCGCGAGGAGCGTCATCCGATCCCGGCCTGGATTGTTATGAGCGCCGGCACCGGTGGCACCACCGCCACCATCGGCCGCTTCCTGCGCTACAAACAGCATTCGACGCGGCTGTCGGTCGCCGACGTGGAGCGTTCCGCTTTCTTCGACGGTTTTGCCACCAAGAACGCCGACTGCCGCTGCGAACAGCCGTCGCGGATCGAAGGCATCGGCCGGCCGCGCGTGGAGCCCTCCTTCGTGCCGGGCGTTATCGATCATATGCTGCGGGTGCCGGACGCGGTGTCGCTGGCGGCGATGCGGGTTCTGTCGCGCCGACTCGGTCGCCGTGTCGGCGGCTCGACCGGCACGAACTTCATCGCCATGTGCCTCCAGGCCGCGCGCATGGTCGAGGAGGGCAAGGCCGGCTCATTGGTGACGCTGATGTGCGATTCCGGCGACCGCTATGCCAACACCTATTATTCCGACGAATGGCTGGCAGCGAACAATCTCGACCCCTCGCCTTTCGAGCCGGCGATCGAGGCTTTTCTGGCGGGCGGAAAATTGGCGCTGCAGTTCGAGGAAAGCTGGGGCTGACCTTCCGGCTTCGGCTTGCCCGGGGCAAGTGTTCTGATAAGAAACGCTCACCATCATCCAACAGACGGAGCGGCCGTGTCCCAGCCCATCAAGATAGGCATCGTCGGTGTCGGCAAGATCGTCCGCGACCAGCACCTGCCGGCCCTGGCGAAAGACCAGAACTATCGTCTCGTCGCGGCCGCCAGCCGGCATGGCAAGGTGGATGACATCCCGAATTTCCCCGATATCGAATCCATGCTCGACGCGGTGCCGGAGCTCGAGGCCGTATCGCTCTGCATGCCGCCGCAATTTCGTTATGACGCCGCGCGCGCGGCGCTCGAAGCGAAGAAACATGTCTTCCTGGAGAAGCCCCCGGGCGCCACTGTCAGCGAGGTCGAGGACCTGAGGGCATTGGCGGTGAAGAACGGCGTCTCGTTGTTCGCCAGTTGGCACTCGCGCTATGCGCCGGCGGTCGAGGCCGCGCGCGCGTTTCTGAGCTCGGCCCGCATCAGCTCTGCCGCCGTCAACTGGAAGGAAGATGTGCGCCGCTGGCATCCGAACCAGGAGTGGATCTGGGCCCCCGGCGGCTTCGGCGTCTTCGATCCCGGCATCAATGCGCTGTCAATTGTGACCCACATCCTGCCGGCACTGTTCATCACCTCGGCGGTTCTCGACTTTCCAGCGAACCGCGACGCTCCGGTCGCGGCACACGTCGCCTTCCGCACCTCGAACGGGTTGCCAGTGACGATGGAACTCGACTGGCTCCAGACCGGCCCGCAAAGCTGGGACATCCTGGCCGACACCGACAAGGGCGCGATGGTGCTGTCGGGCGGCGGCTCGAAGCTCGCCATCGACGGCCGCGTCGTCCATGACGAACCCGAAGCGGAATATCCGATGCTATACAAGCGCTTCGCGGAGATTGTCCGTGCCGGCACCTCGGATGTCGATCTCGCTCCGCTCCAGCACGTGGCCGACGCTTTCATGCTCGGCAAGCGCAACGTCGTCGAGGCGTTTTTCGACTGAGCCACGAGGTTGCAAAAAGCGACCTCTGCTCCGATTCTCCGATCATCTCACGCGCGGCGCGCCGCCCTACTCCGTCGCCACTGGCATGGATTGGCCGACTGCAACGCAGAAAAAAATAGGCCGCCGGGTTGCCCCGACGGCCTCGTTGCCTGAGATTTTTACCGTCGCGCTTACTGAGCGGCGGTAACCATGTCGGTCAGCATCGGCTCGGCGACTTCCACACCGGAGGCCTTGCGGCGCTCGTCGATGATCAGTTCGTCGCGCGAGGTGGCGATGCGCCGGATCTGGCTCATCGTGCCGCCGGTGCCGGCCGGGATAAGCCGGCCGACGATGACGTTTTCTTTCAGCCCCTGCAGCATGTCGGTCTTGCCGGCAACAGCGGCTTCCGTCAGCACCCTGGTCGTCTCCTGGAAGGAGGCGGCCGAGATGAAGGACGGGGTCTGCAGCGACGCCTTGGTGATGCCCAGGAGCACCGGCTGGCCTTCGGCCGGCTTCTTGCCGTCCTCGATCAGGCGCTCGTTGACCTCTTCCAGTTCGATCACATCGACGTGGTCGCCCGGAATGTAGGTCGAGTCGCCCTGCGTGGTGATCTCGACCTTCTGCAGCATCTGGCGAACGATCACCTCGATGTGCTTGTCGTTGATCGACACGCCCTGCAGGCGGTAGACTTCCTGGATCTCGTTGACGAGGTAGGAAGCAAGTGCCTCCACGCCCTTGATCGCCAGGATGTCGTGCGGCGCCGGATTGCCGTCGAGGATGTAGTCGCCCTTCTCGATGACGTCGCCGTCCTGGAGATGGAACGGCTTGCCCTTCGGGATCAGGTACTCGACCGGCTCAAGCGTCGAGTCATGCGGCTCGATGATGATGCGACGCTTGTTCTTGTAGTCGCGGCCGAAGCGGATCGTGCCGTCGATCTCGGCGATGATGGCGTGATCCTTCGGACGACGTGCCTCGAACAGTTCGGCAACACGCGGCAGACCGCCGGTGATGTCCTTGGTCTTGGCGCTTTCCATCGGGATACGCGCCAGCACGTCGCCGGGGCGAACCTGCGCACCCGGCTCGACCGAAAGAATGGCCTCGACCGAGAGCAGGAAGCGGGCGTCGCCACCCTTCGACAGCTTGCCGACCTTGCCCTTGGCGTCCTGGATGGCAATCGCCGGCTTGAGGTCGTTGCCGCGTGGCGTCGAGCGCCAGTCGATGACCTCACGCTTGGTGATGCCGGTCGACTCGTCGGCCGTTTCCTGCACGGAAATGCCGTCGACCAGATCCTCGTACGACACCCTGCCCTCGATTTCGGTGAGGACCGGACGGGTATAGGGATCCCACTCGGCGATACGCTGGCCGCGCTTCACCTTGTCGCCATCGTCCACGAAGATACGCGAACCATAGGTGAGACGGTGCGTGGCGCGCTCCTTGCCGGCTTCATCGAGGATCAGCACCGCCATGTTGCGGCCCATGACCATCTGCTGGCCGTCGGAGTTGCGCACCACGTTGCGGTTGCGGATCTCGACCTTGCCCTCATACGAGGCTTCAAGGAACGAGCTGTCCACCACCTGCGCGGTGCCGCCCATGTGGAAGGTACGCATGGTGAGCTGGGTGCCCGGCTCGCCGATCGACTGCGCCGCGATGACGCCGACAGCTTCACCCTGGTTGACCGGGGTGCCGCGAGCCAGATCGCGACCGTAGCAGACCGCGCAGACGCCAACCCTGACTTCGCAAGTCAGTGCCGAGCGAATGCGAACCGACTGGACGCCGGCCTTTTCGATCTGTTCGACGTCACGCTCGTCCATCAGCGTTCCGGCTTTCACCAGGATCTCTCCCGACACCGGATGGATGATGTCGTCGAGCGACGTACGACCCAGCACGCGCTGGCCGACGGAAGCGACGACCTGGCCGGCATCGACGATCGGCTGCATGGTGAGGCCCTTGTCGGTGCCGCAGTCGACGGAGTTGACGATGCAGTCCTGCGCCACGTCGACCAGACGACGGGTGAGGTAACCCGAGTTCGCCGTCTTCAAGGCGGTGTCGGCCAGACCCTTGCGGGCGCCGTGGGTCGAGTTGAAGTACTCGAGCACGGTCAGGCCTTCCTTGAAGTTCGAGATGATCGGCGTCTCGATGATTTCACCCGACGGTTTGGCCATCAGGCCACGCATGCCGGCGAGTTGGCGCATCTGGGTGGGCGAGCCACGCGCACCGGAGTGCGACATCATGTAGATCGAGTTCATCGGCTTCTGACGGCCATTGTCCTCGAACTCGACCGCCTTGATGCGGGCCATCATTTCGTCGGCGACCTTTTCCGAGCACTTGGCCCAGGCGTCGACGACCTTGTTGTACTTCTCGCCCTGCGTGATCAGACCGTCATTGTACTGCTGCTCGTATTCCTTGGCCAAAGCCTCGGTGTCGGAGACCAGCTTGATCTTGGCGTCCGGGATCAGCATGTCGTCCTTGCCGAACGAAATGCCGGCGCGGCAGGCATGAGCGAAGCCGAGTGCCATGATGCGATCGCAGAAAATGACTGTCTCCTTCTGACCGCAATGGCGGTAGACGGTGTCGATCATCTTGGAGATGTTCTTCTTGGTCATCTCCTGGTTGGCGGTCTCGTAGGGCACGTTAACGTTCTTCGGCAGAAGCTCGCCGATGATCATGCGGCCAGGGGTGGTGTCATGGATCTTCGACACGACCTTGCCTTCGGCGTCGACCGTGCGGAAGCGACCCTTGATCTTGGCGTGCAGCGTCACCGCCTTGGTCTCGAGCGCGTGCTGGAGTTCGCCCATGTCGGCAAACACCATGCCTTCGCCCGGCTCGTTCTGGTTGACGATCGAGAGATAGTAGAGACCCAGAACCATGTCCTGCGACGGCACGATGATCGGCGCGCCGGAAGCCGGGTGCAGGATGTTGTTGGTCGACATCATCAGCACGCGGGCTTCAAGCTGCGCTTCCAGCGACAGCGGCACGTGAACGGCCATCTGATCGCCGTCGAAGTCGGCGTTGAAGGCCGTGCAGACCAGCGGATGCAGCTGGATCGCCTTGCCTTCGATCAGGATCGGCTCGAACGCCTGGATGCCGAGGCGGTGCAGCGTCGGCGCACGGTTCAAGAGCACCGGATGCTCGCGGATGACCTCGTCGAGGATATCCCAGACTTCCGGACGCTCCTTCTCGACCAGCTTCTTGGCCTGCTTGACGGTCGAGGAGTAACCCTTGGCGTCAAGACGGGCGTAGATGAAGGGCTTGAACAGCTCGAGCGCCATCTTCTTCGGCAGGCCGCACTGGTGGAGCTTGAGCTCCGGACCGGTGACGATGACCGAACGGCCGGAATAGTCGACGCGCTTGCCGAGCAGGTTCTGGCGGAACCGGCCCTGCTTGCCCTTGAGCATGTCGGACAGCGACTTCAACGGACGCTTGTTGGCGCCGGTGATGACGCGGCCGCGACGGCCATTGTCGAACAGCGCATCGACGGCTTCCTGCAGCATGCGCTTTTCATTGCGCACGATGATGCCGGGGGCGCGCAACTCGATCAGCCGCTTCAGACGGTTGTTGCGGTTGATGACGCGGCGGTAGAGATCGTTCAGATCCGAGGTGGCGAAGCGGCCGCCGTCCAGCGGGACGAGCGGACGCAGATCCGGCGGGATCACCGGAACCACCTTCATGATCATCCATTCCGGACGGTTGCCGGATTCCATGAAGTTCTCGACGACCTTGAGCCGCTTCAGATACTTCTTCTGCTTGAGCTCGGACGTGGTCGAAGCCAGTTCCGAACGCAGGTCGCCGGCGATCTTCTCCAGATCCATGCCGGCCAGAAGGTCATGAATGGCCTCGGCGCCGATCATGGCGGTGAACGAGATCCTCGCCATACTCGTCGACGGCGATCATGTACTCTTCCTCGCTGAGCAGCTGGTGCTCCTTCAACGCGGTGAGGCCAGGCTCGGTGACGATGTAGTTCTCGAAGTAGAGGACGCGCTCGATGTCCTTCAAGGTCATGTCGAGCAGCGTGCCGATGCGCGATGGCAGCGACTTCAGGAACCAGATATGGGCGACGGGCGCGGCGAGCTCGATATGGCCCATGCGCTCGCGACGGACGCGCGACAGCGTGACTTCGACGCCGCACTTCTCGCAGATGACGCCCTTGTACTTCATGCGCTTGTACTTGCCGCACAGGCATTCATAGTCCTTGATCGGGCCAAAAATGCGCGCGCAGAACAGACCGTCACGCTCCGGCTTGAAGGTGCGGTAGTTGATGGTCTCCGGCTTCTTGATCTCGCCGAACGACCAGGACAGAATCTTCTCAGGGCTGGCGAGCGATATCCGGATGGAATCGAACACCTGCGCCGGCGCCTGGGGATTGAAGAGATTCATGACCTCTTGGTTCATGCCGTTCTCCTTTTCGGGGTCCTCGAAAACCCCTTGCATCTAGCGCGGGCCAAACGCCCGCCGTCTTTTGTCGGCCACCGGCCGAAGAATTGGTGCGTCCGGTCGCGGAAACCGCGACCGGACGTCTTGCTTACTCGGCCGCGTCGGGCAGCCGGACAGGGTTGTCGTCGAGCTTGGTGTTCTCCAGCTCGACATTGAGGCCGAGGGACCGCATTTCCTTGACGAGCACGTTGAAGCTCTCGGGAATGCCGGCCTCGAAGGTGTCGTCGCCACGGACGATCGCCTCGTAGACCTTGGTGCGGCCGGCGACGTCGTCCGACTTCACCGTCAGCATTTCCTGCAGCGTGTAGGCGGCGCCGTACGCTTCCAGCGCCCAGACCTCCATCTCGCCGAAGCGCTGGCCACCGAACTGCGCCTTGCCGCCCAGCGGCTGCTGGGTGACGAGCGAGTACGGACCGATCGAACGCGCGTGGATCTTGTCGTCCACGAGATGGTGAAGCTTGAGCATGTAGATGTAGCCCATCGTCACCTTGCGATCGAACGGCTCGCCGGTGCGTCCGTCATAGAGCTGCGACTGACCGCTGGTGTGCAGGCCCGCCTGCTCCAGCATGATGTTGATGTCAGCCTCGTGCGCGCCGTCGAACACCGGTGTCGCGATCGAGACGCCGCGGCGCATCTGCTCGCTGAGGCGAACGATGCTCTCGTCGTCATATTCACGAACCGGCTCGTTGCGGTCGTTGGCCGGGATGAAGCTTTCGAGCGTCTTGCGCAGCGGCTTGATGTCGCCGGCTACCTTGTACGCGTCGATCAGCTCGCCGATCTTCTTGCCCATGCCCGCGCATGCCCAGCCCAGATGCGTTTCCAGGATCTGGCCGACATTCATGCGGCTCGGCACACCCAGCGGGTTGAGCACGATATCGGCATGCGTGCCGTCCTCGAGGAAAGGCATGTCCTCGACCGGAACGATCCGCGACACGACACCCTTGTTGCCGTGACGGCCGGCCATCTTGTCGCCGGGCTGCATCTTGCGCTTCACGGCCACGAAGACCTTGACCATCTTCATGACGCCGGGAGGCATCTCGTCGCCGCGCTGCACCTTCTCGACCTTGTCCATGAAGCGCTGTTCGAGCGCCTTCTTGGAGTCGTCGTACTGGCCACGCAGGGCTTCCAGTTCGCTCTGGAGCTTTTCGTTCTCCACGGCAAACTGCCACCACTGCGAACGCGGATACTCGTCGAGCGTATCCTTGGACAGCGTCGAGCCCTTCTTGAAGCCCTTCGGTCCAGCGATTGCTTCCTTGCCGACGAGCACGTCGGAAAGGCGCGCGTAGACGTTGCGGTCCAGAATCGCCTGCTCGTCGTCGCGGTCCTTGGCGAGGCGTTCGATCTCCTCGCGCTCGATCGCCATGGCGCGCTCGTCCTTCTCCACACCGTGGCGATTGAACACGCGCACCTCGACGACGGTGCCGAAGGTGCCCGGAGGCATGCGCATCGAGGTGTCGCGCACGTCCGAAGCCTTTTCGCCGAAGATGGCGCGCAGAAGCTTCTCTTCCGGCGTCATCGGGCTTTCGCCCTTCGGCGTGATCTTGCCGACCAGGATGTCACCCGGCTGAACTTCGGCACCGATATAGACGATGCCGGCTTCATCGAGGTTCTTCAGCGCTTCTTCCGAGACATTGGGAATATCGCGCGTGATTTCCTCTGGTCCGAGCTTGGTATCGCGCGCCATGACCTCGAACTCCTCGATGTGGATCGAGGTGAAGACGTCGTCGGCGACGATGCGCTCGGACAGGAGGATCGAGTCCTCGTAGTTGTAGCCGTTCCACGGCATGAACGCGACCAGCACGTTACGGCCGAGCGCCAGATCACCGAGCTCGGTAGACGGGCCGTCGGCAATGATGTCGCCCTTGTTGACCCGGTCGCCCATGCGCACCAGCGGACGCTGGTTGATGCAGGTGTTCTGGTTCGAACGCTGGAACTTCATCAGCCGGTAGATGTCGACGCCGGACTTGCCCGGGTCGAGATCCTCGGTGGCGCGAATGACGATACGCGTCGCGTCCACCTGGTCGACGATGCCGCCGCGGCGGGCGCCGATGGCGGCGCCCGAGTCACGAGCAACGATCGGCTCCATGCCGGTGCCGACAAACGGCGCTTCGGCGCGCACCAGCGGCACGGCCTGACGCTGCATGTTCGAGCCCATCAGAGCGCGGTTGGCGTCGTCGTTCTCGAGGAACGGGATCAGGGCCGCGGCCACCGACACCATCTGCTTGGGCGACACGTCCATCAGATCGACGTTTTCGCGCGGCGCCATCATCACTTCGCCGGCGCTGCGGCAAATGACGAATTCGTCGACGAAACCACCATTCTTGTCGAGCTCGGCGTTGGCCTGCGCGACATGGTGCTTGGCCTCTTCCATCGCCGACAGATAGACGACGTCATTGGTTAGCTTGCCATCGACGATCTTGCGGTACGGGCTCTCGATGAAGCCGTATTTGTTGACGCGTGCGAAGGTGGCCAGCGAGTTGATCAGACCGATATTCGGGCCTTCCGGCGTCTCGATCGGGCAGATGCGGCCGTAGTGCGTCGGGTGCACGTCGCGCACCTCGAAGCCGGCACGCTCGCGGGTCAGACCGCCCGGTCCAAGCGCCGAGAGACGGCGCTTGTGGGTGATTTCCGACAGCGGGTTGGTCTGGTCCATGAACTGCGACAGCTGCGAGGAACCGAAGAACTCGCGCACGGCGGCGGCCGCCGGCTTGGCGTTGATCAGGTCCTGCGGCATGACCGTGTCGATCTCGATCGAGGACATACGCTCCTTGATCGCGCGCTCCATGCGCAGCAGGCCGACGCGGTACTGGTTTTCCATCAGCTCGCCGACCGAACGCACGCGACGGTTGCCGAGATTGTCGATGTCGTCGATCTCGCCCTTGCCGTCGCGCAGTTCGACCAGCGTCTTGACCACGGCCAGGATGTCGTCCTTGCGCAGCACGCGCACGGTGTCCTCGGCCTTGAGTTCAAGGCGCATGTTCATCTTGACGCGGCCAACGGCCGACAGATCGTAGCGCTCGCTGTCGAAGAACAGCGAGTTGAACATGGCTTCGGCGGTCTCGAGCGTCGGCGGCTCGCCGGGGCGCATGACGCGATAGATGTCGAACAGCGCGTCCTGGCGGCTCTCGTTCTTGTCGACGTTGAGCGTGTTGCGGATATAGGCGCCGACATTGACGTGGTCGATGTCGAGAACCTTGATCTCGTCCTCGCCGGTGCCGAGCAGCACTTTCAGCGTCTTTTCGTCGATCTCGTCGCCGGCTTCGAGGAAGATCTCGCCCGTGCCATAGTTGACGATATCCTCGGCAAGGTAGTTGCCGAGCAGGTCCTCGTCGGTCGCCTTGATCGCCTTCAGGCCCTTCTCGCCAAGCTGACGTGCCTGGCGGGCGGTGATCTTCTTGCCGGCTTCGACAACGATCTCGCCCGTATCGGCATCGACCAGGTCGCCGACGGCCTTGAGGCCGCGGAAACGTTCGACGTTGAACGGAATGCGCCAGTGGTCACCGGCCCGCTTGTAGGTGATCTTGTTGTAGAAGGTCGACAGGATCTCTTCGCCGTCCATGCCGAGCGCCATCAGCAGCGACGTCACCGGAATCTTGCGGCGGCGATCGATGCGGGCGTGCACGACGTCCTTGGAATCGAACTCGATGTCGAGCCACGAGCCGCGATAGGGGATGACGCGCGCGGCAAACAGAAGCTTGCCCGACGAATGCGACTTGCCCTTGTCGTGGTCGAAGAAGACGCCCGGCGAACGGTGCATCTGCGAGACGATGACGCGCTCGGTACCATTGACGATAAAGGTGCCGTTCAAGGTCATGAGCGGCATGTCGCCCATGTAGACGTCCTGCTCCTTGATGTCCTTGATCGACTTGGCGCCGGTATCCTCGTCGATATCGAACACGATGAGGCGCAGCGTCACCTTCAGCGGCGCGGCATAGGTGAGGTCGCGCTGACGGCATTCGTCAACGTCGAATTTCGGTCCTTCGAACTCGTACTTCACGAACTCCAGCATCGAGGAACCGGAAAAGTCCTGAATCGGGAAAACCGACTTGAAAACGGCCTGCAGTCCCTCGTCCGGACGCCCACCCTTGGGCTCCGCCACCATCAGGAACTGGTCATAGGATGCCTTCTGAACCTCGATAAGGTTCGGCATCTCCGCAACTTCCGGGATCTTTCCGAAGAACTTGCGTACGCGTCTGCGGCCATTGAAAGTCTGGGTCTGGGCCATCGTCGCTCCTTAGCTCTAAACTCGGGACGAGCCTCGCCGCGGCCCGCCTTGCATTCTGAGCCACCTCGGCGGCGGCCCTCTATCTGTTCTCCGGCCGCCTGTCGGCGCCGGCTAAAACGGGAGAAAACCCGTTTCCTGAAGGCCGGTTGGCGGCCCTCAGGAAAGAGGTTCTCGTACGTCTCGCGCTACGCGTGCTCCCTTGGCGCCAAGGGAGTGGCGGACGGCGCGAGGCCGTCCGCCGCTTTTACGCTTACTTCAGGTCGACCTTGGCGCCGGCTGCTTCCAGCTGGGCCTTGAACTTCTCAGCGTCGGCCTTGGAAACGCCTTCCTTGACCGGCTTCGGAGCCGCTTCGACCAGATCCTTGGCTTCCTTGAGGCCAAGACCGGTGATAGCGCGGACTTCCTTGATGACGTTGATCTTCTGAGCGCCTGCCTCGGTGAGGACGACGTCGAATTCCGTCTTTTCCTCGGCCGGAGCAGCTGCGGCCGCACCACCGCCAGCGGCGGCAACAGCCACCGGAGCAGCGGCGGAAACGCCCCACTTTTCTTCCAGAAGCTTCGACAGCTCGGCCGCCTCGAGGACGGTCAGCTTCGAAAGGTCGTCTACGATCTTTGCGAGATCAGCCATTGTTGTATTCCTTCATAAGGTTCGAACGTGTGTTTGTGATAGCGAGGAACGGCCTCATGCCGCCTCGTCCTTCCGGGCGTAAGCGCCGATGACGCGCGCGACCGAGGCCGCTGGCGCATTGACGATCTGGGCGATCCGGGTTGCCGGCGTGGCGATCATGCCAACCAGCCTGGCGCGCAGCTCATCGAGCGACGGAAGTGTGGCGAGTGCCTTCACACCGTCGGCGTTGAGCGAGGTGGTGCCCATTGCGCCGCCGAGAATGACGAGCTTGTCATTTCCCTTGGCGAAATCGGACGCGACCTTCGGCGCCGCAATCGGATCCTCCGAATAAGCGATCAGCGTCTGTCCCTTGAACAGGTCGATGATCGATGCGGAGTCCGTGCCCTGAAGAGCGATTTTGGCGAGACGGTTCTTCGCGACTTTGACGGTGCCACCGGCGGCGCGCATTTTCGACCGAAGGTCGTTCATTTGCGCGACGGTGATACCGGCGTAGTGGGCCACGACCACTGAACCTGCGTTCGAGAACGCACCGTTCAGGCCCGTGACGAGTTCGCGTTTTTCCGCTCTGTCCACTGCCTATCTCCAGTTGACCCCCATCCTGTTAACGGGAACATTCCCATTCACGAGGACAGGCGTCGGGTTGCCTTTTGTCGGCCGGGCCATCCAGTAACGGATCTCCCGAACGACGCTCGAGGATCCTGCCCCCTTTCGCCACACCGACGGCCAAGCCGACGATGCGCAGACAAAAGGCAAACACGGTTCGAACCTTTCATTGGAGCACTTGCTCCTTTGTCAGGTCTTCACCCGTCTCATGCAGGCCCACATGAATTAAGGCTTTTGGGCCGCCTGCAATCTCGGACAGGATGTCCGGAAGCCTTTCGACTTCCGGCACCGGGCCCAGGATAAATCCGAGGCCCGGAATTCTTTGCGGATCAGCTATTTAGCAGCCGATCCGGATGGTCGTATCAGGACGCGGCGAGCGTCGCGACGTCGAGCTTGAGGCCCGGGCCCATCGTCGAGGTGACCGACACCTTCTTGACGTAGTTGCCCTTGGCGCCAGCCGGCTTTGCCTTGTTCACCGCGTCGGTGAAGGCGCGGATGTTCTCTTCCAAGGCCTTGACCTCGAACGAAACCTTGCCAACGCCAGCATGGACGATGCCGGCCTTTTCGACGCGGAACTCCACAGCGCCACCCTTCGATGCCTTGACGGCTGCGGCGACGTCGGTGGTGACGGTGCCAACCTTCGGGTTCGGCATCATGCCGCGCGGGCCGAGCACCTTGCCGAGACGGCCGACCAGCGGCATCATGTCCGGCGTGGCGATGCAGCGATCGAAATCGATCGTGCCCTTCTGGACGATGTCGACCAGATCCTCGGCACCGACGATGTCGGCGCCAGCGGCCTTGGCTTCCTCGGCCTTGTCGCCACGTGCGAACACGGCGACACGAACCGAGCGGCCGGTGCCGTTCGGCAGATTGACCACGCCGCGGACCATCTGGTCGGCATGACGAGGATCAACACCGAGGTTCATGGCGACTTCGATGGTCTCGTCGAACTTGACCGAAGAACGGTCCTTGAGCAGCTTCAGCGCTTCACCCAGGGCATAAGCCTTGTTGGGATCAATGCCTTCGCGGGTCTTCGATACACGCTTTGCAATCTTTGCCATGATCTTAGCCCACCACTTCCAGACCCATCGAGCGGGCGGAGCCCTCGACCATGCGCATGGCCGCTTCGACGTCGTTTGCGTTCAGATCCTTCATCTTCTGCTCGGCGATGGCGCGCACCTTGTCGCGGCCGATCGTGCCGGCCTTGATCTTGCCCGGCTCCTTCGAACCCGACGTCAGGTTCGCCGCCTTCTTCAGGAAGTAGCTCACCGGCGGCGTCTTCATGACGAAGGTGAAGGACTTGTCCTGGTAGTAGGTGATGACGACCGGAATCGGCGATCCCTTTTCCATTTCCTGGGTCTGCGCGTTGAACGCCTTGCAGAATTCCATGATGTTGATGCCACGCTGACCAAGCGCCGGGCCGATCGGGGGAGACGGCGTAGCCGATCCCGCTTTCACCTGGAGCTTGAGCTGGCCTGCAATTTTCTTAGCCATCTCTTTTCCTGCCTTTGTCTGTGCCGGACCCCACTATCTAGGAAACCCCGGCGGTTGCAGTCTGGTGGTGCGGTTCCCGCGGCCGGCTAAGCCGCCTTCGCCTCCCACCGTTCTCAAGACCGCGCAATTGCTTGCGCCGTCTCCCCTGATCGCCAAACCGGCGCCAGGGGTTCCGGATCAGCCCTTTTCGACCTGTCCGAATTCCAGATCGACAGGCACGGCGCGCCCGAAGATCGAAACTTCCACCTTGAGCCGCGCCCGCTCCTCGTCCACTTCCTGGACGAAACCGTTGAACGACGCGAAGGGACCATCCGAAACGCGGATCGCCTCGCCGATCTCGAACGTGACCGACGGCTTCGGCCTCTCGACGCCCTCCTGCACCTGGTTCAGGATGCGCTGGGCCTCGACCTCGGTGATCGGCACCGGCTTGGAGTCGCCCAGGAAGCCGGTGACCTTCGGCGTGTTCTTCACCAATGAGAAGACAGCGTCGGTCAGGTTGGCCTTGATGAGCACATAGCCCGGGAAGAACTTGCGCTCGGCATCGACCTTGCGGCCGCGACGAACCTCGACGACCTTCTCGGTCGGCACCACGATCTGCTCGATATCGGCGGAAAGGCCCTTCTGCTTGGCCTTGTTGACGATGTCCTCGGCGACCTTCTTTTCAAAGTTCGAATAGGCGTGGACGATGTACCAGCGCGCGGTCATTTCAAGACTTCTCCGTAATCGCCGGACTTAGCGTCCGATGCCCAGAATCTGTTCGACCGCAAGGCCCATGAGCTGATCGGCGGTGAAGAAAAAGATCATCGCAATCACAGCGAAGGCCAGAACCATCACCGTCGAGATCATCGTCTCGCGCCGCGACGGCCAAGTCACCTTGGCGGTCTCCGCGCGAACCTGCTGGAGAAAGACGAAAGGATTTGTGGTTTTCGAAGCCATATGCCGCTCTGTCTTCAAGACCCGTTGGCCGGGTCTCCTGGATGATCCCGCTGGCCGGGACGTGCCGCCTGAGCTCAAGTCAGCGCCGAATCAGCGCAATCATTTCGCCCATGCAAATCAGACGCGTAAAGCCGGCTTCCCAGCTCCACGCGTCGCGTGTCTGTTTCGTCTACATAAAACCGATTCTTGATCCACGCAAGTGGCAAGTGTCCGCTTTATGACCAAACGCCGCCTCGGAACCATCCAGTCGTTCCGTCCCGGCTATGAGGCTCTTATGCCTCAGTCGACCTAATATGGCAAGCGGGTCGCCAATTTTCAAAGGCACGCCGGCAGAAATATCGTTTTTTATGGCCATTTCGAGAAATGGCACGGGCAGCAGGGCTCGAACCTACGACCTGCGGTTTTGGAGACCGCCGCTCTACCAACTGAGCTATGCCCGTATCGTGCGCATGTCGGCGCAGCAGGCGCTTCCTAAAAGCTTCCGCACGCTCTGTAAAGAGTGGTTTGCAAGCAAACGCGCCTTAACCCCTTTGCCAGAAATCTGGATAGCTGACGACCAGCCCATCGCGGTCGATCTCAAGCTCACGCCTGAAGTCGCTGGCGCGCGATTCATAGAGATATCGCCTGCCCTCTTCGAGGCAAGTGTAGCGTTGCGGGTTGCTCATCACGGTAAGTGCCGGGAGATCGACGAAGGCGGTGGTGATCTCGGCACTCTGCCCGGTGGACAGCCGCAATCGCCGGATCGGCAGCGTGTTGGTGAACGGGGTGACGGTGAGATCAGGGTCGAGAATGCCGCCAAGCTCGGGCATCGGCAAGCCGTCCCTGGTCCAGCGGCCATCGCCATCGGAGCCAAGAACAAGTGTCTGGCCGGTGCCGATCATGTCGACAGTGACGCTCCTGGCACGCCAACTGACGTCGCAGACGATGCGATAGCGGACAGCGAACGGCGTTTCGCCGGAACAGATGACGACGGAGTCGGCCGAAATCTCCCCTGCCCGCTCTCGCAACACGAGGTGTTCGAGACCGGGGCCATCCCACTCGCGCCAGCGCACGATCTTCGTATCTTCCGGCATCGACCCTCCATGGCGACTGGAAGCTATTTGGCGTCCGGTACTCGATACGGCCCGCCGGGCACACCCCAGCCCCAGGCGGGCATCGGTTCCGTTTCGGGATCGCAGGTCTCGCCGAGATTGGAATTCATCTTGGCCAGCCGCGAGCCCCATTCGACATAACCCATGAAGGCCGATCGGAATTCAGGATCGTCGGGCAGGCCGACCGCGTCGGCGGCATCGGCCAGAAGATTGATCCAGCGGCGGCGCTGCTCCTCCGTCAGATGCTTGCCCAGATGATGCATGACCATCTCGCGGTGGCCACCAAATTTCTCGCTGTAGGTTTTCGGTCCGCCGACAACCTCGCCGATGAATGCCGCGACGTGGGCGGGGTGATCGGGCGACATGGCCCGGAACACCGGCCCGACGATCGGGTCTTGCGCCACCTTGTCATAGAAAGTCTGGGTCAGCCGGTTCAGGGCCTCAATGCCGCCGGCCCATTCGTAGAGTGTCGGGATATCCTCGCTCATTCTCTATCCTCCGCCAGCCCTGGCGCCGCCAGCAGCGACGATAGCGGAAGAATCCAGCATGGCTCAACCTACCTCGATGGCCAGTTGCCGCCACGCTCTACAATTTGGCGGGCGCGTCGGCCTCGGCATTGGCGGATGGCAGGATCCGGCAATTTTCGGGCCTGGGAACAGCCTTGCAGATGGTGGCGCCGGTCAGCGCGTCGACCGATTGCGGTCCCGTTGTCAGTCCGACCTTCAGCATCATGTCGGGTTCAAGCCGACGCTCGACCGGGCGTCGCTCAATCGCCGTGAACAGGCCAGGATCGATCGCCATCTCCTCCAGGAAAGCCTTGACCACCTGCTTCTGCCCCATCAGGTGCAGGCCAAGCCGCGCCTGGGGACCGACAAGCCGCCTGACGCCGCCGGCAAGCATGAGCGCGCAGGCCGAACCGCACTCCACTCCCGCATCGATGCTCAGCCCCGCATAGGCGCCATCTTCGGCCGCACAATCCGCCTCTACCGGGTCGCAGCCAACGAAATCGGTGCGGCCAACGGCGACGTCGAGCTTCTTTTCATGGATAAGTCGTCCAGCCGCCAGAGCGCCAAACAGGTCGCCTCCCCGCGAACTGATCACCACAGGCAGCCGCCGGTCGCCAAGCGTGGCCAGCAACTGGCGCAGCTTCTGCGGGGTCTGGGGCGTAATCGCGCCTTGCGCCGAGATCCATTCCGGGCAGTCGGGATTGCAGAGCGGATTGCTGCCGCGAACCACGACAAAGCGCATGTCTTCATCGCTTTGTGCGCCCTCCACCGGTGGCGGCGAGGGTTTGGCTGCGGCCGTCGGGCCGCCGGCAGGCTTGCTCGCCGGTATTTCCCGGCAGTTCGGAGCCAACTGGTCGGGCAGGCAAAGGCTTGCGCTGGTCAACAGGTCTACAGCGTCCTTGCTGGTGGCCAGCTTCATCGTCAGCATGTCATCGAGGCTGATCTGGCGGATTTCGCTGGCCGGCGTGCTCTTCATCGTTTCGAGCACGCCCTGGTCGACACCCATCTCGTCCAGATAAGCCGTCAGCCTTTTCTCCACCGCCTTGCTCATCTCATAGGTCTTGTAGCTGCCGGCATTCTTTCGGCTGACGATCTTTGAGTTGAGTATCTTCTTCTTGCCCCCCACGACGCGATAGGTGGTGCGATATTGCAGTTTCGTGCGGACATAGGTCGTGGTGATCTGATGAACACCAAGATAGGCCCATTCGCCGACGATACGCCGGACACCGCCGGCAAACATCAGCGGACAGGCGGAATTGCACATCGAACCGCTGGCATAGGGCTCACCGAAATAACGGGCACCCTTGCCGTCATTCGCAGTGCAGTCCTTCACATCGGGCAGACAGCCATCGAACCAGGTCTTGCCGACGGCGACATCGAGCTTGTTCTTGCGGATCAGCCGGCCAAGAGTCAGCGCCGCATCGACATTGCCGCCGGGAGAATCCACGACGATCGGCAGTTTTCGCCCGCCAAGCGTCTTCAGCATGCGTTTGAAGAGAGCTGGCGTTGCGGCTTCTATCGAGCCTTCAGCCGAGATCCATTCCGGGCAGATGGGCTCGCAACCCGGTGCATTGCTGCGGACAACGACAAACCGCATCGTCGGACCGGGGTTCGGAGTTGTATCCGTCGCAAAGGCCGAATGCCCCATCACAAGCAACGCCAGCAGGCAGATCAGCCTCAGCAACCACAATGCCTGACGATGGGGAAGGCGCACTGGAAGCATTTGGGAAAAGCCCCTCGATGCAACCATACTAGACAAGGTCCAAGGGCTTGCAACAGGTTCGGGCAACAATATGGGCAACCGATCAAAAGAAGATCAAAAGAAAAGGGCGGCCCAAGGACCGCCCTTTCTATCTCGAATCCAACCCGGCAAATGCCGGCCTCGATTACTCTTTGATGGTGACGACGATGCCGGCACCGACGGTGCGGCCGCCTTCACGGATGGCGAAGCGCAGCTTCTCTTCCATGGCGATCGGCACGATCAGCTCGACATCGACCGTGATGTTGTCGCCCGGCATCACCATCTCGGTGCCTTCCGGCAGCGACACGATGCCGGTCACGTCGGTCGTGCGGAAGTAGAACTGCGGACGGTAGTTGGTGAAGAACGGCGTGTGGCGGCCACCCTCGTCCTTGGTCAGGATGTAGGCTTCGGCCACGAACTTCTTGTGCGGCTTCACCGTGCCGGGCTTGGCCAGAACCTGGCCGCGCTCGACACCTTCACGGTCAACGCCGCGCAGCAGCGCGCCGATGTTGTCGCCAGCCTGGCCCTGGTCGAGCAGCTTGCGGAACATCTCGACGCCCGTGCAGGTCGTCTTGGTCGTCGGACGGATGCCGATGATCTCCAGCTCCTCGCCGACCTTGACTACGCCGCGCTCGACGCGGCCGGTCACCACCGTGCCACGGCCCGAGATCGAGAACACGTCCTCGATCGGCATCAGGAACGGCTTGTCGAGCGGACGAACCGGGGTCGGGATGTAGGCATCGACCGCGGCCATCAGCTCGCGGATCGCGTCCTCGCCGATCTTCTTGTCGGAATCTTCCAACGCAGCCAGCGCCGAACCCTTGACGATCGGAATGTCGTCGCCGGGGAACTCGTTCTTGGTCAGAAGCTCGCGAACCTCGAGCTCGACCAGTTCGAGCAGCTCCGCATCGTCGACCTGGTCGACCTTGTTCAGGAACACGACGATCGACGGCACGCCGACCTGGCGGGCAAGCAGGATGTGCTCGCGGGTCTGCGGCATCGG
The DNA here is from genome assembly GCF_059683645.1 of Mesorhizobium sp. RCAM 05104. Classification (NCBI taxonomy): domain Bacteria; kingdom Pseudomonadati; phylum Pseudomonadota; class Alphaproteobacteria; order Hyphomicrobiales; family Phyllobacteriaceae; genus Mesorhizobium; species Mesorhizobium sp. RCAM 05104. The sequence continues at coordinate 262,310 of NZ_CM185033.1, forward strand.
GCCGTCGGCAGCCGAAACAACCAGGATCGCGCCGTCCATCTGCGCGGCACCGGTGATCATGTTCTTCACATAGTCGGCGTGGCCGGGGCAGTCGACGTGAGCGTAGTGGCGGTTAGCCGTCTCGTATTCAACGTGAGCCGTCGAGATCGTGATGCCGCGCGCCTTCTCTTCCGGCGCCGCATCGATCTGGTCATAGCGCTTGTATTCGCCAAAATACTTCGTGATCGCCGCCGTCAGCGACGTCTTGCCATGGTCAACGTGACCAATCGTGCCGATGTTCACATGAGGCTTAGTGCGCTCGAATTTACCTTTTGCCATAGTCTCTTTCCTTGGACGGCCTTGACCTTCAGTTCAGTCGAATGCGGGGCGATTAGCGACAAAGGCCAAAAAACACAAGCGTCTTTTGGCCGGGCGCCGTCTCACTCGGTCCGAACCCGAGATCCGGTTACGGGGATGTGGCGCTGATATAGGAATGCCCGCGGAGGAATGAAATGGGCGAGAGACCGATCGAACGAAGCCGATTGCGTCCTCGTCCTTGCCCACCACTGTCTGATACACGGCCAGCTCATGGCCCATTGCGGTCATCATCCAGGTCTGATCTCCTGACTGGATGCATTTCCTTCCGACGACCGTTCGCGGCCCGCTGTTCATGATCATTTCGACCGGGTCGTATCTCGTCAACGATACGATGATGAAACTCGCAACGTCAGGCCTGCCGTCCTACGAAGTGCTGTTTCTGCGCGGCGCGGCCGCAACGCTCTGGGGCTTCCCGCTGCTGTTCGCGCTCGGCTACGGCAAACAGATTCCGCTGATCTTCGACAAGCGCGTGCTGCGCAGGAACCTGCTCGAGCTGGCGGCGATCCTCTGTTACGTGGTGGCGCTCGCCAACATGCAGATCGCGGATTCAACCGCGCTCGGACAGATCACGCCACTCTTGATGCTGGTCGGCTCGTCGATCCTGTTTGGCGAGCGGATCGGCGGCCAGCGCATGGCGCTGATCGGGCTCGGCTTCATCGGCGCGCTGATGGTGGCGCAACCGACCATGCAAGGCATTTCGGTCTACGCCTTGCTGGCGCTGGGCAACGCGGCGCTGGCGGCGGCGCGCGACCTTGCCGGCAGGCGGGTCTCGGCCGAGGTGCCGGGGATGATCGTGGCGATTTCCGCCGTCGTGGTGGTGCTGATCGGCGCAGGGGCCGCGCATCTGGTCTCAGAGCGCTGGGTGATGCCCGAGACGCGCCACCTGCTGCTGATGGCCGGCGCCGGATTTTTCCTGATCTTCGGTCACTTCTTCATCTTCATGGCCTATCGCGTCGGGCCAACCAGCGCCGTGGCGCCGTTCTATTACTGTTTCACCGTCTGGGCGGTCATTTCGGGCCTGCTGGTGTTCGGGCAATTCCCCAATGCGCTGGCCGTCTGCGGCATCCTGCTGGTTGTCGGCAGTGGACTGACCATCGTGTCGCTGGATCAGCGCCAGCGCAGGCTGACCGTCGTCGCATAGCACCCGTCACCGGGCGCAAAGCGTTGGTAAGGATGAAGGTCTGGAGCGAATACCGCCTCCCGATATTCCGTCCGGGAGCCAATAGCGCGCCCTCGAAGCGTTCACGCCCGTGCGCAGCAGGATACCCGCTTGATTGAACGCTTTGGCGTACAACGGGACGTCAGGTCAGAGGTACTTGGCGTAGGCCTTTGGAGCGGGTAGCGGGAATCGAACCCGCACTGTGAGCTTGGAAGGCTCTTGTGATACCATTTCACCATACCCGCATACACTGACCTAGCTAGTCGACGTTGTTGCGAAGGTCAAGGACCGTCAGTCCGGCATTCGGAGCCTACAAATCCGCCAGCCCATCCGAACACTTTCGGTCAACACGGTGCCAAACTCGACCGTTCAGGGCGCCGATTTTCCCCGTCACGGCTTTGCGTCGACAGCCTGTCGGCGAAACCTGCCGGTTCAACGCTCGAAAGCCGCCCGGATTTGATTTCGCGCAAGGAAGGACGCGGTTGTGATTTCTACCTTCCGCATATGGTCCTCAATCTGCTCATCGGCACCGTCATCATAAGTCTGACAGTCCTGGTCCACACCTTTGGCCTCATCGCCATCACGCATGCGATGGGATACCTTGTCGCGCGGTTTCGCATGCATGGGCGTCGCAGCCGCACTGTTGCTATGATCAGCGTGGTGATGGGGCTTTTCGCCGTCATGACCACCGAGGTCTGGCTTTGGGCGGGGCTGTACCGGTTGCTCGATATCTTCGTCGACTTCGAAACCGCCCTGTACTTTTCAACCATCACCTTTGCGACGGTTGGCTATGGCGACGTCGTGCCTGCTCATGGATGGCGTATGCTGGCGGCGCTCGAAGGCGTGAACGGGTTTCTGCTTATCGGCTGGTCTACCGCCTATCTGATCGCTGCCGGAACGCGCATCGGCCCGTTCAAGGCGGGGGAGCATTTCTGAAGGGGTCCATTGTCAGACCGCCACTGAATGCCTGCTCTTCCCGGTTTCGAGATATTTGTCGAACTTCGCGGCAATGCTTCTGACAAAGGGGCGACTTTCCGCCGGCACGACGAAACAGTCGCCGTCCAGCTCAAGCAACCGGTCGGGATTTTTGAGAGCCATGGAACTTGCCTCGAGAAGGAGCCGTTGGCCGCGCTCGCCGAAGCGCTCCACCAGATCGATTGCCGAGAAGGCGAAATCGCACATCAGGCGCTCGATGATCCAGCCACGGACGCGATCATCATCGGACAATGCGATGCCACGGATCGCGGCCAGTCCGCCGCCTGCGACCATGCGTCCATACTCGGCGGTCGAAGGCATGTTCTGCGCATAGCCTTGGCGAAACTGGCTGATGGACGACGGGCCGAGGCCGATCAGGGTTTCGCAGCGATCCTCGGTGTAGCCCTGGAAGTTCCGGTGCAATGTCCCCGAGCGGGACGCAACCGCCAACGCATCACCGGGTTTTGCGAAATGGTCGAGCCCGATGGCCTCGTATCCCTTGTCGACGATCGCCCGCGCGGCCAGTTGCGATTGCGCAAAACGCTCCACGGGACCGGGCAACCATGCCTCGTCGATCATCGTTTGATGCTTCTTGAACCACGGCACATGGGCGTAGCCAAAAAGCGCTATCCGGTCTGGCGCCAAGGTCAGCGCCTGCTCGACGGTGGAGGAGACGCTCTCCCTGGTCTGATGCGGCAAGCCGTAAAGCAGATCGAGGTTCACGGACTTTACACCGCGTGAGCGAACCCCGTCGACGACAGCCTTGGTCAGCAGGAAGCTCTGCTCGCGGTTGATCGCCCTCTGCACCTTCGGATCGAAATCCTGTACGCCGAGGCTCGCTCGCGTCATGCCGATTTCGGCGAGTGCGTCGAGGCGTCCGTCGTCCATATCGTTGGGTTCGATTTCGACGCTGATCCTGGCGTCTGGAAGAAAGTCAAAGCTGGCGCGCAATGCCGCACCCAGCGCCACCATGTCCTCGGGCTTCAGCATCGTCGGAGAGCCGCCGCCGAGGTGGACAGCACGCACCCCGGCCTTGCCGGCGACAATACGGGCAACCGTGGCGATCTCCGCATGCAACGAACGGAGATAGGCGGCGACCGGTTCATAGTGACGTGTCTGCTTGGTATGGCAGGCGCAAAACCAGCAGAGCCTGTCGCAGTAGGGGATATGCAGATAGAGTGAAATCTCATCGCCGTTCCCGAGCGCTTCCAGCCAGCCTCGACAGACAGTGGCATCGACCCCCGCATGGAAATGCGGCGCGGTCGGATAACTGGTGTAGCGCGGCACGTTCTCGCCAAGTCTGGCAGCTAGCTCCGGTCGCATGTCACGATTCCTATGTTTTTATGGTCGAGGAAATGGCCGCATCGGCACGCCAATGCCTTGATTTCGGTCAAAGCCTCTTCAACGGACAAACTGCCGCAAGGCATTTTCAATGGCCGATGCTATCTTGCCGGCATTCTGGATCCACGGACAACCGCGATGACAGTGCGTCAAGATGTTCACAGCGCCGGCATTCCCGTGCTTTGCCAATCCTGCGAGGCAAGGCATCGCGGCGTTTGCGGTGCACTTGACCCCGACCAGTTGGTCGCGCTCTCCAAGACCTCATCGAGGTACACGATTGAATCAGGAGCAGAACTGATCGGCGATGCCGAGACCGTCAACAGCTATTCCAACGTGCTTTCCGGCGTGGTGAAGCTGACAAAGGGCCTTTCGGACGGACGTCAGCAGATCGTCGGCCTCCAGTTCGCCCCCGATTTTCTGGGGCGACCTTTCAAGGTTGAAAGCGAGATCAACGCCGAAGCGGCAACAGCCGTCTCCCTGTGTTCATTTCCAAAGGCGTCCATCGAAAGGATGATGAGGGAGTCGCCGGAGCTCGAGCATCGCCTACTCAAGCAAACGCTGAAGGAGCTCGACGAAGCACGCGAGTGGATGGTGACGCTGGGACGCAAGACCGCTTCGGAGAAAGTGGCGAGCTTTCTGCTGATGATTGCCAGGAATATCGATCCTGCAACTGATCCAGCCACCAATTCGACGAGCTTTGATCTGCCGCTCACACGCGCCGACATCGCCGATTTTCTCGGTCTGACGATCGAGACGGTGAGCCGCCAGTTGACCAGACTGCGGGCGGAGGGCGTAATCCGGATCGAAAACAATCGACATGTGACGGTGGAAAGCCTGAGCCGCCTGGAGCGCCGCTCCGGGGCCTAGCGCGCGTCCGCGATCCCGATCATCGGCAAGACATGCTCGCGTTCAAATGCGATGTGCCTGCGCATGCTTTCGAAGAAACCGCGCAGCATGAAGCCTATGGCCTCTGGATTCTCGACAGGCCTGCCGTGACCGATCGCGAGCAGAATTTCAGTCACCTCGCCGGCAAAGCACTCGTCTTCCACATGTTCGGCCCGCAACCGCCGGGTTGACGCAAGGTTCGCATCGCTGCCGACCACCGCCTCTTCGTAGGCTGGGAAAATGATCGTCTCTTCATATTGATGAATGTTGCGCAAAAGCGGCAAGATCGCATTGGCCGTGCTGAGACACATCAGGGGATCGACGCCTGGCAACGCATCGGCGATTTTCTCCAGAGAATCGCAGAGCCGCAGTTTCTCGCCATGCGCGCGCCTCATCACGGCTGCGGGCACGGCCTCCCTGTCGAATCGTCCAGCCGGCGTGGAAATTTCGCGGCGGTTTTCAAACAGCGGCGATCCTCGCGCTTTCTCCGAATTCAATGGCAACCTCCCGGTCGTTTGCGAGACCGACGCTGCCCAATCCGAAGGTGCCGAGCTTTGACATGGATCAAGGCGGCGACAAAGGCGCTGCTAAATGGTGCTGCCGCGGATCGATGTCCGCGAATCGGAATCTGAGGTCGGGGATATGTCATGAAATTCGGCACTGAAATCGTGGCTCTAGGCCTGTTCGCGTTTGCGGCCCTGGTGGCGGCCGGGTTTGGCGTGGACGAACCCTTTCGCCAGCATATGTGGGTGCTGTTCGCCGTGCTGGTGGGCTTTACCGTTGTTCTTCTTCGCAACACCAGTTTCGCGCGGGCGGCCGCGGTTGACCCATCGGCCTACATGGATGGGCCAATCCGCTACGGCGCCATCGCCACCATGTTCTGGGGTGTTGTCGGCATGCTGGTCGGCGTGATCATCGCGCTGCAGCTCGCTTATCCGGACCTCAATATCCAACCCTGGTTGAACTTCGGCCGGCTGCGGCCATTGCACACATCCGCCGTCGTCTTTGCCTTCGGCGGCAATGCGCTGCTTTGCACGTCCTTGTATGTGGTGCAGCGCACCAGCCGCGCGCGGCTGTTTGGCGGCGGCCTCGCCTGGTTCGTGTTCTGGGGATATCAGCTTTTCATCGTCATGGCCGCGACCGGCTATCTGCTCGGCATCACAGAGAGCCGCGAATACGCCGAACCCGAATGGTACGTGGACATCTGGCTGACCATCGTCTGGGTCGCCTATCTCATCCTGTTCCTTGGCACGATCCTGAAGCGCAAGGAGCCGCATATCTACGTCGCCAACTGGTTCTACCTCTCCTTCATCGTTACCATTGCGATGCTGCATGTGGTCAATAACCTGTCGATGCCAGCCTCATTCCTGGGTTCCAAGAGCTACTCTGCTTTTTCTGGTGTCCAGGACGCCCTGACGCAATGGTGGTACGGTCACAACGCCGTCGGCTTCTTCCTCACCGCCGGCTTCCTCGGCATGATGTATTACTTCGTGCCCAAGCAGGCGAACCGGCCGATCTACTCCTATCGTCTCTCGATCATCCACTTCTGGGCGCTGATCTTCCTCTACATCTGGGCCGGTCCGCACCATCTCCACTACACCGCCCTGCCCGACTGGGCGCAGACGCTCGGCATGGTGTTCTCGATCATGCTGTGGATGCCGTCATGGGGCGGCATGATCAACGGCCTGATGACGCTGTCCGGCGCTTGGGACAAGCTCCGCACCGATCCGATCATCCGCATGATGGTGATGGCTATCGCCTTCTACGGCATGTCGACCTTCGAAGGCCCGATGATGTCGATCAAGACGGTCAATTCGCTGTCGCATTATACCGACTGGACCATTGGCCACGTGCACTCAGGTGCGCTCGGCTGGGTGGGCATGATCTCGTTCGGCGCGATCTACTACATGGTGCCGAAGCTGTGGAACCGCGACCGGCTCTATTCGCTGCGGCTGGTCACCTGGCACTTCTGGCTGGCGACGCTCGGTATCGTCGTCTACGCCGCGGTGATGTGGGTGTCCGGCATCATGCAGGGCCTGATGTGGCGCGAATACGACGAGCAGGGCTTCCTGGTCTACTCCTTCGCTGAAACCGTCGCCGCCATGCACCCCTACTACGTCATGCGCGCCATAGGCGGGGCGATGTACCTCTCCGGCGCTCTGATCATGGCCTGGAACGTCACCATGACCATCCTCGGACACCAGCGCGAGGAGGAGCCAATGCCCGGCTCCGTTCCCGCCCTTCAGCCTGCCGAATAAGGAGCCAGAAAATGGGCTTGATGGACAGACACGCAATCATCGAGAAGAACGCCACGCTTCTTCTCGTTGGCTCTCTTCTTGTGGTGACCGTCGGCGGCATCGTCGAGATCGCACCGCTCTTCTATCTCGACAATACGATCGAAAAGGTCGAGGGCATGCGGCCCTATTCGCCGCTCGAACTCGCCGGACGCAATGTCTATGTGCGCGAAGGCTGCTATCTCTGCCACAGCCAGATGATCAGGCCGTTCCGGGACGAAGTCGAACGCTATGGTCACTACAGCCTGGCGGCCGAGTCGATGTACGATCATCCTTTCCAGTGGGGATCGAAGCGAACCGGGCCGGATCTCGCCCGGGTTGGCGACCGCTACTCGAATGGATGGCACGTTCAGCACCTTACGGATCCGCGTTCGGTGGTGCCGGAATCGATCATGCCGAGCTACGCGTTCCTGAAGGACAAGCCGATCGAGGTGAAGGATTTCTCGACACATCTGGTTGCCAACAGGCGGGTCGGCGTCCCCTACACCGATGACATGATCGCTCACGCCAATGCCGACCTGATGGCGCAAGCCGATCCCAACGCCGATACATCCGGTCTTGAGACCCGCTACCCCAAGGCCAAGATCGGCGACTTCGACGGCAACCCGCAACAGGTCACCGAAATGGATGCCCTCGTCGCCTACCTGCAGATGCTCGGCACCTTGGTCGATTTCAAGAACTACGACGAAGCCGCCGGCTATCGCTGAGGAGTTTTATCGATGGATTACAATTTGATGCGAGAGTTTGCCGACAGCTGGGGCCTGGTTGCCATGGCGCTCTTCTTTGTCGGCGCAGTCGCCTTCGCATTCCGCCCCGGCAGCCGCGGCCAAGCGGACGAAGCCGCCCGTATTCCTCTCAAGGACGATTGACGATGAGCAACGAGCATATCGACGAGGTCACTGGTGTCTCGACCACTGGCCACGAGTGGGACGGCATCAGGGAGCTTAACAATCCGCTCCCGCGCTGGTGGATCATAACGTTCTACATCACCATCGTCTGGGCGATCGGCTACACCATTGCGTACCCGGCATGGCCGATGCTGACCTCGGCAACCAAGGGTGTGCTCGGCTATTCGAGCCGTAACGACGTCGGCAACGAGCTGGCGGCGGCCGAGGTTGCCAAGGGCAAGTATGTCGCGGCAATTCAATCGAAAACCGTGTCCGAGATCGCCTCCGACGATGCGTTGCGCGAATTCGCCATCGCCGCCGGTGGCGCCGCGTTCAAAGTCAATTGCGTGCAGTGCCACGGCTCCGGCGCGCAAGGATCCAAGGGCTTTCCCAACCTGAACGATGACGACTGGCTGTGGGGCGGCAAGGCTGAGCAGATCCAGCAAACGATCACGCACGGCATCCGCTTTGCGTCCGACACGGATACCCGCGTGTCCGAAATGCCGGCCTTTGGCGACGTCATCACCGCCGACCAGATCCAACAGGTCAGCGCTTACGTCGCCAGCCTGTCCGGCACTGTTAGCGATCAGGCATTGGTCGCGCCCGGCGCCAAGGTCTTTGCGGAAAATTGCGTGGCCTGCCACGGCGACAACGCGAAAGGCAACAAGGAACTCGGCGCCCCCGACCTGACCGATGCGATCTGGCTCTACGGACCCGGCGAAACAGCCATCGCCGCCCAGGTCCGTGCGCCGAAACACGGCGTGATGCCGGCCTGGGGCGCGCGCCTGGGCGAAACCAAGGTCAAGGAACTGGCGGTCTATGTGCATTCGCTTGGCGGTGGAGAATAGGAAGCGGGGGTCCATTCTCTGGCCATCATCGCCCAGGCGACGAGGCCCGGCACAGCCGGGCCTCGATTTGCATTCCGGCACCCGGTTTGACTTGCATCAACGCGGTGCGGCTTGCCATGCGGCAAAGCTTCGCCGACGCGCGGCACTCAGGACGCCAGTAGAATCGGGAATGTCCGGTTGCACGGCAAACCATCGGTTGCGCGATTGGAGATACTCGTGCTGGACAACACACAGGTAGAACGGCTCGAAGCCGAGGCGGTCAACTCCGCCAAGACCCGTCAGCCACTTTACGCGGCACGCAAGAAGATCTTCCCGAAGCGCGCCTCAGGCAGCTTTCGCCGCTTCAAATGGCTGGTGATGGCAATCACGCTGGGCATCTACTATCTGACGCCGTGGTTGCGATGGGATCGTGGCCCATTCGCCCCGGACCAGGCGGTGCTGCTCGATCTCGCCAACCGGCGCTTCTACTTCTTCTTTATCGAGATATGGCCGCAGGAGTTCTACTATGTGGCCGGCCTGCTTGTCATGGCCGGCGTCGGCCTCTTCCTGATCACGTCGACTGTCGGGCGCGCCTGGTGCGGCTACACGTGCCCACAGACCGTGTGGGTCGATCTGTTTCTGGTCGTCGAGCGGGCCATCGAGGGTGATCGCAATGCGCGCATGAAGCTCGATGCCGGGCCGTGGACCGTCCGCAAACTCGTGCTGCGGGTATCGAAACACGCCATCTGGCTGGTCATAGGCGCGGCGACCGGCGGCGCTTGGATCTTCTATTTCGCCGATGCGCCGACGCTGGCTGTGGAGCTCTTCACCGGCACCGCGGCGCCCGTCGCCTACATCACCGTCGCCGTGCTGACGGCAACGACCTATACGTTCGGCGGGCTGATGCGCGAGCAAGTCTGCACCTACATGTGCCCGTGGCCGCGCATCCAGGCGGCCATGCTCGACGAGAATTCCCTCACCGTCACCTACAATGACTGGCGCGGCGAGCCGCGCTCGCGTCACGCCAAGAAGATCCTTGCCGCAGGGCAGCCTGTCGGCGACTGCGTCGACTGCAATGCCTGCGTCGCGGTCTGCCCGATGGGAATCGACATTCGTGATGGCCAGCAGCTCGAATGCATAACCTGCGCGCTTTGCATCGACGCCTGCGACGGCATCATGGATAAGCTCGGCAGGGAGCGCGGGCTGATCTCCTACGCGACGCTCTCCGACTACAACGCCAACATGATGCTGGCGACCGCTGGCGGTTCCAGCTCCGTCAATCCAGCGCTGGTCAGGACGGCAGATGGCACGTTCTCCGACAAGGTGGCCCATTTTCATATCCGCAAGATCTTCCGGCCGCGCACTTACGTCTACATGGCTATGTGGTCGCTGATCGGCCTGGGCCTGCTCTATTCGCTGCTGACGCGCGACCGGCTCGAAGTCAACGTGCTGCATGACCGCAATCCGCAGTTCGTCACGTTGTCCGACGGCTCGATCCGCAACGGTTACACCGTCAAACTGCTCAACATGGTCCCCGAGCCAAGGACGATCGTCGTCACCATTCAAGGCTTGCAGGGAGCCGAGATGAGCGTCGTTGGCATCGATGTGCCCGTCGGTCGTTCCGTCCCGATTTCGGTCGAACCCGACCGGCTGAAGATGCTGAAGGTTTTCGTGCGCCAGCCGGCAGGTCAGATTCAGGGCACGGCGCAGACCTTCAAGTTCCGGGTCGAGGACAAGGCGAGTTTCGAGTCGGACGAGTACACCGCCACCTTCAACGCACCGGAGACCGCCAGATGACCGCCAAGGCGCAAAAGCCCCGCGAATTCACCGGCAAGCACATGTTGGCCGTCATCCTTGCCTTTTTCGGCGTGATCCTCGCGGTCAATCTGACCCTGGCGACGCTCGCCAACACAAGCTGGACTGGCCTTGTCGTCGAGAACACCTACGTGGCGAGCCAGCAATTCAACAAAAAGGCCGAGGAAGGGCGGGCGCAGGCAGCCCTCGGCTGGACCGGCAAGCTGACCATCGCATGGGGCGAGGTCCGCTACAGCCTCGCTGATGCCGCCGGCAAGCCGGTTGCCTTGCATGGTGTCAAGGTGCTGTTTCGCCACCCGGCTTACGAGAAAGAGGACAAGTCCGTCACGCTCGCCCTCGCCACCGGCCAGGAATTCGCCGCCCAGCACATGCCAAAGGACGGCGTCTGGATCGTCGAGGTGGACGCCGATGCCGGTCTCGCGGAGCCCTATCGCGAGGTCCGCAGGATCATGATTTCCCATGGAGCGCTGCAATGAGTTGTTGTGCGCCGGGCGCGGAAATGGCGCTGGATATGGACAGCGGCACATCCGTCCTGCCGTCGAGCCAGGAGATCAAGCTGGCAAGTCGATCGCTTGGCGATGGTCTCAACCAGACCGACCTTTCAGTCCCCACGGTTCATTGCGCGGCCTGTATCCAGACGATCGAGGCGGCATTGGGAAAGCTCGATCGCGTGGAGAGCGCTCGCGTCAACCTGTCGACCAAACGGGTTTCGGTCCAGTGGCGTGGCGATGACGTTCCGCCGCTCGTCGCCGCGCTTGGGCGGCTCGGCTACCAGGCACATCTGTTCGCCCCCGAGGTCGATGAAAAGGACAAGGCGCTTGCGGAGCTGATCCGCGCCGTCGCGGTTGCCGGCTTTGCGGCCGGCAACATCATGCTGCTTTCGGTCTCGGTCTGGTCCGGTGCTGAAGGCCCGACCCGCGATCTGTTCCACTGGGTCTCGGCGCTGATCGCCATCCCGGCGCTTGCCTTCGCCGGCGGCATCTTCTTCCGCTCGGCGTGGAATGCGCTGCGCCACGGCCGCATGAACATGGACGTGCCCATCGCGGTCGGTGTCTCGCTCGCCTATGCCATGAGCCTCTACGAGACGATCAACCATGGCGACCACGCCTATTTCGATGCGTCGGTATCGTTGCTGTTCTTCCTGTTGATCGGCCGCACGCTGGATCACGTGATGCGCGAACGAGCCCGAACCGCCGTAAAAGGCCTGTCACAACTGGCGGCGCGTGGCGCCATGGTGGTGCGCGGCGATGGCGCGCGCGACTACCTGCCGATTGGCGAGATCGAACCAGGCATGCAGTTGCTGATCGCCGCCGGCGAAAGGATCCCCGTCGACGGAAAGATCCTTCGGGGATCGTCGGATCTCGATTGCTCTCTGGTTTCCGGCGAGAGCACGCCCAGAAACGCGGCGCCGGGGGAATCCGTGCAGGCCGGCGTGCTCAACCTTACCGGTCCGCTGACGATCCAGGCGACAGCCGCCGCGAAGGATTCTTTCCTGGCGGAAATGGTTCGCCTGATGGAAGCCGCCGAGGGCGGCCGCGCGCATTACCGCCGCATCGCCGACCGCGTTTCGGCGCTTTACGCTCCGGTGGTTCATCTCACCGCCTTCGCGACATTCCTTGGCTGGATGGCGGCGACCGGCGACTGGCATCGGGCGATGACCATCGCTATCGCCGTTCTCATCATCACATGTCCGTGCGCGCTCGGCCTCGCCGTACCGATCGTGCAGGTGGTCGCGGCGCGGCGCCTGTTCGAAAACGGCATCATGGTCAAGGACGGTTCGGCCATGGAACGCCTGGCAACGATTGATACGGCGGTGTTCGACAAGACCGGCACGCTCACGCTCGGACAGCCCCGTCTCATCAATGCGTCGTCGATCGATCCGGCCATGCTGGCCATCGCAGCCGACATGGCCGCGCATTCGCGTCACCCTTATTCAAAGGCCATAGCCGGCTTCGCAGGTCTTGCCGGCCGGCCCAAGCTCGAATCCGTCAGCGAGCACCCTGGTTTCGGGATTGAAGCCAGCGCGGCGGGAAGCACCTGGCGATTGGGTCGACGCGGATGGGCTGGATGGAAGGCGCGAACCGGCGGAGAAGGCAGACATGGCCATGGCGGAACGGTTCTGACGAAAGACGGGATCATTGTCGCGACCTTCGACTTCGAGGATGCGTTGCGTGCCGACGCCAGGGCAGCCATACTGGAATTGAGGGATGCCGGGGTGTCGGTCGAGATGCTCTCGGGGGATACCGCCGGGGCTTGTGGCAAAGTCGCGGAGATGCTGAACATCGACAGCTTCGTCCCGGCCCTGCTCCCGTCCGGCAAGGTCGAGCACATCGAAACCCTGGCGAAAGCCGAACACAAGGTCCTGATGGTCGGCGATGGGCTCAACGACACGCCGGCACTGAGCGCGGCGCATGTCTCGATCGCTCCGGCCACCGCGGCCGACATCGGCCGCAGCGCTGCGGATTTCGTGTTCCTCCGCGAAAGCCTTCTGGCCGTGCCGCTTGCCGTGGACGTCTCGCGCAAGGCGGGAAGCCTGATTCGTCAGAACATCGCCATCGCGATCGTCTACAATGCCGTCGCGGTACCGATCGCCATCCTGGGCCACGTCACACCGCTGATCGCGGCGATCGCCATGTCCGCCTCGTCGCTGCTTGTGATCGGAAATGCGCTACGCCTGCAAGGCTTTGTGGCAAACGCACCGGCGCAAGACGCGCGGCGGGACAGGCGCGCCAGGGGCGACCAGCTGGCACAACCCTCATGACGACGCTTGTCTACCTCATACCCGTGGCCCTTTTTCTCGGCGCGCTGGGCCTGGCTGGCTTCCTGTGGGCCTTGAGGAGCGGTCAATATGAGGATCTCGACGGAGCCGCCGAGCGGATCCTTATCGATCGGGACGACAAGCCGGACCTCTGATCTGGATGGCTTTGCCGACACCGATGTCGGCCGTCAGCGCGTTGCCAGCGCTCCGCACCATGTGGCGCGCACGGTTGCCCTTGGTCGAGGGCTCATGCCGGCCAACCAATGAAACTCACCCAGTTTGCGCCAACGCAAAGAGACGCTGCGTCATCTCAGGTATCTTCTGCCCATCAGCAACGGTTGAGAGACAGGAGACTAACATGTTCACGCGACGCGAAGCCCTCTTCGGAGCAGCCATTGGCGCTGCCGCCGTGGCGGCGATGCCGGCATTTTCCGCAACGGTCACACAAGCCGACATCAAGGCGCTGCCGCGCGAAAAGATCAAGCTTGTGGCGCCGCCTTTCGTCCATCCGCACGATCAGGTCGCCAAGACAGGACCGAAGATCGTCGAATTCACCATGACGATCGAGGAAAAGCCTGTCGTCATCGATGCCGACGGCACGAAGCTCAATGCGATGACCTACAATGGCTCGATTCCTGGCCCGCTGATGGTCGTGCACCAGGACGACTATGTCGAACTGACGCTCATCAACCCCGATACCAACTCCCTCGCCCACAACATCGACTTCCACGCAGCGACCGGTGCGCTGGGCGGCGGCGGCCTCACCTTGATCAACCCCGGCGAACAGGTGACCCTGCGCTTCAAGGCAACCCGGACGGGAACGTTCGTCTATCACTGCGCGCCCGGCGGTCCGATGATCCCCTGGCATGTCGTCTCCGGCATGAGCGGCGCGATCATGATCCTGCCGCGCGACGGTCTCAGGAACGACGAGGGCAAGCCGATCAAGTACGACAGGATTTTCTACATCGGCGAGAACGACTTCTACATCCCGCGCGACGAGAAGGGCAACTTCAAGAGCTACGAGTCGGCCGGCGACGGTTACGACGACATCGTCAAGGTGATGCGTGGGCTGATCCCGACACATGTCGTGTTCAACGGCAAGGTCGGTTCGCTGACCGGCGACAACGCCATGAAGGCCAAGGTCGGCGAGACCGTGTTGATCGTCCATTCGCAGGCCAACCGCGATACGCGGCCGCATCTGATCGGTGGGCACGGTGATTATGTCTGGGAGCAGGGCAAATTCGCCAATCCGCCGGCCAAGGATCTGGAAACCTGGTTCATCCGTGGCGGCTCGGCTGGTTCGGCGCTCTATACGTTCCTGCAGCCGGGCATCTACGCCTATGTCAATCACAATCTGATCGAGGCCGTGGAACTCGGGGCGACCGCTCATTTCATGGTCGAAGGCACGTGGAATGACGACCTGATGACGCAGGTCGAGGCGCCGAAACCCATCGCCTTGAACTGATACCGAAAACTGCCCGGACAGCGATGCTGTCCGGGCTTGGACAAAAGCCATGTCGCTTTCCATCTTGAAGCTTGTGTCGGTCGCCATGGCGGCCGCGGTTGTGCCAGCAGGACTGTCGATACAGGCAGCCGGCGGGCATCGACAGTCCGGCCCCGTTGCCACGACGACCTTGCTTCCCGGTTCGATCACCTACCCGATGCCCGGCGAGTTCCTGAAGGGCGGACGCCCGCAAGGCAATCCCCGTCTCGAGCGGCAACTCGACAAGCCTCTTGAAATCATGACCTATCAAGTCAGCGTCGGCGACTATGCGGCCTGTGTCGCGGCCGGCGGCTGTCAGCCACCACAGGAGACACGCGCGGTCCCGAGCGATGCTCCCGTGACCGGAGTGAGCTATCTCGACGCCGACGCCTATGCCCGGTGGTATTCGGAAGCGACCGGCGACCACTGGCGGTTGCCATCCGACGAGGAATGGGCATTTGCCGCGGCTGAGCGGTTCGCAGGTGAATTCGAGGGCGTGGAAGACGACGCCAACAACCCTGCCAGGCGCTGGCTGACCAGCTACACGGCCGAGGTGGAACTCAAAATCAAACCGGACCCCCTGCCCAGGAGCCGTGGCTCCTTCGGAGTGAATTCCCGAGGCCTCGCGGACTTCTCCGGCAACGTCTGGGAATGGACGTCGACCTGCTATGTCCGCATAACGTTGGCCGCCGATGGAACCGGTGTTGCGAGTTCGGTCGACAATTGCGGTGTCCATGTCCTTGAAGGGCGTCACAGAGCCTATATGTCGAACTTCGTCAGCGACGGGAAAAGCGGAGGCTGTGCCGTCGGAACGCCTCCCGACAATCTGGGATTCAGATTGATCCGGGACCATGCGGGATGGGCGAACCGGATCTTCGGCTGGCTGCGCATCGTCTGAACAGCACATCAACGTCTTTTCGACCCGTCGAGAGTCCGCCTGCCGCTGCGGCGCTCACCGTGCTTTTGGCGTCATCAACGCGGTTCCATAGATCACCAGGAAGCCGGCAAATGCCGCCACCCAGGCGGTGCCGGCAATGTCGATCATCACGCCATAGGGAACGAAAGTGGCCAGGATTCTCAGCGATCCCGCGAGAAGGATGGCCACGAAGATAAACGAGGCGCCTCTTCCGGCCTTGAGCTCTCGTCCGGTGTGCCCGAGCGTTGCGCGGATCATCACGGCGAGCGTCATCGCACCAACCGCACCGGTTCCGAGGGCGTGCAGTCCTGCCGCCGTCGGCACAGCGCCTGGGAAGAAGATCGACGCCGAGACCAGGGCAAGGCCGACCGGCACAAAGGCGTATGCGAGATGAAGTACCAGCACGAGCGGATCCCGCAAGGTACGCTCGCCAGCCCACCGCGATAAACGCCATGCCTGGACAATTGCGGCGGTCGCCAGCACCAGCGCGGAGACGATGCTTTCCGGGGCTAATGTCCATGCTCCCAGTGCAATGGCCGAGATGGCTATCGATGCCACGTCAAAACGGTCGAAAGGCGCGGGAAGCCTGCCGGGATTTTCGCGGACGAGCCAATTGCGCGTGAAGCTCGGGATGATACGCCCGCCGATGAGCGAGATGAGCATGATCGCCGCTGCCATGCCAAGCCTTCGGCTGATGTCCGATGTGCCTTGAATATGTGCCTCGATATGAAACACGCCATTGGCGCAAGCCAGAACGGCAAGCGGCACCAGCACCTTGAGGTTGCGCCAGTTGCGTCCGGCGACAATTTCGCGTGCCGCCGCCGCGGTGACCGCGAGCAGAAACGCACCGTCGATCAGGGCGCCTGCTTCCCAGCCGATATCCGCCGAGAAGAAAACAGCAGCGCGACCGGCAATCCACAGGACAACCAATGCCAGCAATGGCAAGCCTTGCACAGGCAGCCGGCCGGTCCAGTTCGGGATGGCGGTCAGCAGGAATCCGGTAACGATCGCCGGCAGATAGCCGAACAACATCTCGTGGACATGCCAGTCGACGGGAACGAACGCACTGTGGGCGTCGAGTTCACCCGCATAGATCGGCAGCCAAAGCAGAACGGACAGTCCGGCATAAAGCGATCCCAGGAAGAAGAAGGGCCTGAACCCGTAGGAAAGAAACGCTGGGCCGGTGTAGGCCCGCAGGCGTGGAATTCCCATGACTTTGCATCCTCAAATGAAAAGGGCCGGATGAACCGCCGCCCTCGGTCCGTCCGGCCCTAGCCTGCCAGTTATGCCGGCAGGCATGGCTGTATCGATTGCCGGTCAGTTGGCCGGGATCTGGCTGAACAGGTCGGCGAACACCGTCTTTGCCTTGCCTGGGTGCTTGACCGCCTTGGCGGCATCGAGGTTGACCGGCTTGCCGACAACGATCAGGGCGACCATGCCCATGCCGTAGTGAGGTGCGCATCTGACACCGTAGACGCCCTCCTTCGTCAGTGTGACGGTGATTTCCTCGCTGGGCTTTCCCTTGAAGGGTTCAGCGCCATCCGGAAGCATGCCCTTGATCGACTCAGCGTCGTGCGTCTTGTCGGTCGGCACGAACTTGACGGTGTCGCCGGGTGCGGCCTTGACGAAGGCCGGCTGGAAAACCATTGCGCCTTTTTCGCCTTTGTTGAGCATTTGCACCACGTGCTCTTCGGCGCTTGCGCCGCTGGCGAGCGCGAGGATGGAGATTGCGGCGGCGAGGATGGAAAGTTTCATCGATTTGTCCTTTGTTTCGTCTTCGCGGCATTGGCCGTTCCATGCCATTTAGCCTGATATGCGCTGGCAGAATTTGCGCTGGCGCAAACTCGGGGTAGAAAGGTTTCCCGCACGACTGGTGCGGAACAGGCCGTGGGGGATCCGCTTGGCTGCGCTGGACCGATCGCTGATATCGCGACTGCCGCTCTTCCGGGAACTGACGCCCGACGAGCAGACCGAGCTTCTCCGAGGCGCGAAATCGTCACGCTATGCCAAGGACACGGCGATCTTCGAGCAGGAAACCGACGCCCATTCCTTTTTCGTTCTGATCGCGGGGCACATACGCGTCGTTCGTACCACGCCGGACGGACAGCAGGTCATCGCCAGGTACATTAGCGAAGGCGAGATTTTTGGCGTGGCAGCGGCGCTTGGCCGGACGACCTACCCCGCCAGCGCAGTCGCCGCGGTGGACTGCGTGGTGCTGGCCTGGCCCAACGCGCTTTGGCCGGAGCTGGCGCGACGGTTCCCGGCGTTTGGGGCGACCACCTACAGGACGGTTGGGAACAGGCTGCAAGAAACCCAGACGCGGGTGATGGAGATGTCGACCGAGCAGGTGGAGCAGCGGGTCGCGCATGCGCTGCTGCGACTGGCGAACCAGACCGGCCGAAAGACCGACAGCGGCATCGAAATCGACTTCCCGATCTCGCGGCAGGACATTGCCGAGATGACTGGCACGACACTTCACACCGTCAGCCGTTTGCTCAGCAAGTGGGAAGAGAGGGGGATCATTGTCAGCGGGCGCCAGAAAGTCACGGTCAAGGACCCGCATCGCCTGGTGGTCCTGGCCGAGAACCGGGACAAGGGCTGACGGTCACCGGTCTCCTCGAACAACCGATTCCAATTCGAGGAGAAAGTCGCCCTCGTCGATCTGATGTTCTCGGCATGCCTCCGCCACGGTATGGAAAGTGCCGATCGGACAACCGACGCAAAGCATCCTGTACCTCAACAGCACTGCCACCGTTGCCGGCCATCGCCTCATGATCTCGTCGACGACCATGTCGGGATTGATGGAACTGGCTTGCTTCATGGTCGAACTTTCGCCTCCACAAAACGCATTCATATGCCCAGCGCGCCTTGCCTTCGTTGCGCTTTCGCAACTTGAAGAACAGCAGAGGCCGGATCGGGCTCCCCGGGCCAGATCTACGAACTTGGGAAACGGACAATGCGAGGATCTCGGCGGAGCCGCCGTGTCCGGCAGTCCATTGCCGGCACGCCCCGGAATGTCACGCCGCCGGCTTTAGCGCCGACCGCACCCAACACTGCGGGGGACAGCAGAGAGGCAGACACGGCAGCAACAAGTGATGCCGCCACCAAGACCGGCATCATCGCCAATGGCGTGGCCGCGCCCCTGACAGCCAATTGACAGCTCTGGCATGAGATATTGCGGTTGAAGCGATCCGAAACGGATTCGCCAGTGCAACCTGGAATGCAATGCAAATGAAGCAGATTGCCTTGTCACTTTTCGTGATCGCCGCCTCTGGCGCCTATGTGTGGGAACAGGCCGGTACGGCCCCCGCGGACGACATGCTGGGTTCGGCGCAACCAGCCGACGCCGCCGCGGGAGGTACCGCGCAGCCGGTAATCCCCGCCGCGCCAACTGACAACGCTCCGGCTCCGACCATGCCTGTGATTCGCCAGCAGAGCGTCCGGCTCGAGCCCCAGTTCAACACGCAGCCGGCGATTGGCAGGGAAACAACGGCCGCCATCACAGCACCCACCCCGAAGCTGGAACCCGTCGTAAAGCAAGCGCAGGTTTCGCGGACAGTCGCCCCGACACCAGTACCGACTGGAGCCACAACCGTACCGGCCGCCGTTCCCGCGCCTGAAACGCCATCCTTCGTCATCACTCCGGCCGTTTACATACCCATCCCGCAACCGCGGCCGGACTATGCGGAAGCAACCGCCCGCGTCATCCGTACAGGCATGAAGGCGACCGTGAATGCCGGCACGAAGCCGGCCGCGCATGGCTTCGTCGATGGCACCTACACCGGTCCCGTCGCGGATGCCTATTACGGGCTCATCCAGATTCAGGCTTCCATCCAGGGCGGTCGCCTGACGGCGCTGAAAGTGCTGAAATACCCATCTGACCGCCGCACCTCCGTCAGCATCAACCGGCAGGCACTGCCGATGCTGCGCGACGAGGCGATCAGCGCGCAAAGCGCCCATGTCGACATCATTTCGGGCGCGACGCTGACCAGCAGGGCCTTCATCCAGTCGCTTGGCGGCGCGCTGAAGAAAGCCGCTTCGTAGGTCCATGCGTGAAACCCGGATTTTGATGGGCATGCCCGTCACCGTCGATGTCGGCGGCGCGTCGCACGCGTTGATCGACAAGGTCTTCGATTATTTCGAGCACATCGATCGGCGCTTCAGCACGTACAGGACCGACAGCGAGATTTCCGCCATCAACCGAGGCGACGTACCGGTCAGGGACTGGAGCGGCGAAATGATGGAAGTGCTGGCGCTCGCCGAACAGACGAAAAACGAGACGGACGGATACTTCGACATCCGCAAGCCTGACGGTTCCCTTGATCCGTCCGGCATCGTCAAGGGCTGGGCCATCCGCAACGCGGCCGAAATCGTCCGACAGGGCGGGGTCAGCGATTTCTTCATCGAGGCCGGCGGCGACATCCAGGCGTCCGGGAAAAACGACGAAGGAAAGGACTGGAGCGTGGGCATCCGCAATCCCTTCAATGCGGATGAGGTCATCAAGATCGTTTACCCGCGCGGACGCGGCGTCGCGACGTCCGGTACCTATGTACGCGGCCAACATATCTACAATCCGCATGGGGCTGGCACCCCGATCGCCGACATCGTCAGTTTGACGGTGATCGGGGCGGATGTCCTCGAAGCGGATCGTTTCGCCACGGCGGCCTTCGCCATGGGACGGGACGGCATCTTCTTTCTCGAGCAAACGCCAGGTCTGGAAGGCTACGTCGTCGACATCGATGGCCGTGCCACGCCGACCAGCGGCTTCGGAGCGCTTTGCACGCCATGATCAAGACCATTGACCGATTTCTCGACCGGCTGACCATGTACAGGTTGATCCTGTATTATCTCATGGCTTTGGTGGCCACGGCCCTGGTGTTCGGATTTGCCGGCCTGGTGCCGCATAATCCGGTAGCGCTCGCCTTCACCACGGCCCTGGCGCTGGCGGCGTGCTGGATCGCCAACAAGGTCTTCGCCCGCATCTTCGAAGTGCCGGCCAACAGCGAGTCGGTCTACATCACCGCGCTTATCCTGGCGCTTATCCTCGACCCGGTGGCCGTCACCGATCTTGCGGGCATCGGTGCCGTGGCGTTCGCTTCCGTCTGGGCGATCTCGTCCAAATTCATCTTCGCCGTCGGCAGAAAGCACCTGTTCAATCCGGCTGCCCTGGGTGTGGCATTGTCGGCGTTCCTGCTCGACAAGCCGGCGACCTGGTGGGTTGGCGGCAATTTGTGGCTGCTCCCCGTTGTGCTGGTTGGAGGTATCCTCATTGTCCGGAAGCTGCGCCGGCTGGATCTTTTCGCGACCTTCGTTGCCGTCACGCTGGCGACGATCCTGGCGACCACCGAGCCCTCGCAATATGTCGTCGCGCTCAAGGAAACCCTGACTTCGTCGCCGCTGTTGTTCTTTGCCTTCGTTATGCTGACGGAGCCATTGACGGCGCCGACGGCGCGTTTGCCGCGCATCACCTTCGCTGCCATCGTCGGCTTCCTGTTCGCCCCGAACATCCATATCGGCTCGTTCTATTTCACACCGGAGCTGGCGCTGCTGGCTGGCAACCTGTTTGCCTACGCAGCCGGCCCGAGGGGACGCTTCGTGCTGACATTGGAACGCATCGAGCGCTCGGCCGTCGACAGCTATGATTTCATCTTCCGGTCGCCACAAAAGCTCGCCTTCCAGGCTGGCCAGTATCTTGAATGGACGCTTGGCCTCGACCGTTCCGACAATCGCGGCAACCGGCGCTACTTCACGATCGCCTCCGCACCCACGGAGGAAACGGTTCGCCTCGGCGTCAAATTCCATCCCGAATCCAGCGCCTTCAAGCGCGAGCTTATGACCCTCAAGCCCGGCGACCGGATTCACGCCGCGCAATTGGCCGGGAGCTTCACGCTGCCCGCCAAGCCCGAAACCAAGATTGCCTTCCTTGCCGGAGGCATCGGCATCACGCCGTTCCGCTCCATGCTGCAACATCTTCTTGACCGGAAGGAGAGACGGCCGATCGTCATCCTCTATGGGACCGAAGGCCAGCAGGATATCGCCTATCGCGACGTGCTCGGCGCCGCCAGGCGAGAACTCGGCATCCGGACGGTTCATGCCGTTGCCCACGGTGGCGAACGCGGCCAGTATCAAGGCTATATCGACGAGCGCCTGATCCGCTTGGCCATACCCGACTACCTTGAGCGGACATTCTACATCTCCGGCCCTCAGGCGATGGTCAAGGCGCTGCGCCAGAAGCTTCGCGCGATGGGCGTTCGCCGCTCGCGGATAAAGGTCGACTACTTCCCAGGGTTTGCGTGAAGCAGGGGTCAACGGTGTCGTGGCAAGGAAATGGTCACGACCAGGCCGGGGTTGGCGTTGGCCATGTCAAGGCGTCCGCCATAGGCTTCGACAATGTCCGAGACGATGGCAAGGCCAAGCCCGCTGCTACCACCCCTGCTGTCCAGCTGGACACCGCGCGACAAGGCGGATTGCCGATCCGCTTCAGGAATACCAGGTCCGTCGTCCGCGACGGCAATGACGACTCCACCGGACGTCGCGGATGCATCGACCCGCACCTCCGATTTTGCGTAGCGCACCGCATTCTCGACCAGATTGCCGAGGATTTCGGACAGGTCGCCTTCATCGATTGACGCCATCAGATCGTCGGCGATCTGCACCTTGAACGAAAGCTGCTCGCCGCCTGGCGTGCGCTTGACCACGGCAATGACGCCCGCCGCCGTTTCCCGAATGCGGCAAAAGGCCTTGGCCGATACGCCGGGTGCGAGGCGGGCGCGCGCGAGTTCCCGCTCGACGTGACGCCGGATCGCCGCCGCGCTCTTCTCGATTTCGTCGGCCAGGCTGGTCTCGCCCTTCTTGCGCAAGGCGCGAATGTCGGCCGACAAGACCTGCAGCGGTGTCTTGAGGCCATGCGCCAGGTCTGTCGCGCGGGATCGGGCGCGCGCCAGCGCCTTCTCCTGGGCATCGAGCAGCCGATTTATTTCATCGGCAAGCGGCTGCACCTCGCTCGGCGCCGCTACATCCAGTCGCGCGGCTCGCTGTGCAATCACGTTTCGAACCGCGACCCGCAGACCTTCCAACGGAGCAAGGCCGACCGTGATCTGGATGAAGAATGCTGCCATCAGGGCGAGGGCGAGCAGGATCAGGGCCGGCGCAAGATCGCGGACATATTCACTGACCGCCAGTTCCACGCCGCGATGGTTTTCCGCGACGATGGCGCGAAATGATCGGCCGTCGACATCGGTGACCATGCGCTCGACGGCGATGGCCAACTCTCCGTCGGGCCCTTTGAATTCCTTGAATTCCCTGAGTTCGCCGCCGGTTCCGAGGGCAGGCAGGGCAAGGGTTGCATCCCATAGTGAACGCGAGCGGACGAGGCTGCCGGAACCGACGTCCTCCACCTGCCAGTAATGACCGGACAAGGGAATGGAAAAGCGCGGGTCGGTCAGGGCCGCCTGAACTGAAAGGCGGCCGTCGGGGCCGTATGCGGTAGCGCCGATCAGGTCGTTGAGGTCGACGGTCAGCTCGCTGACGACACGCCGTTCGACATTCAATTCGAATAGATAGCGCAGTCCTACTCCCGCCACGGCAAGTGCGATGAGGATTGAGACCGTCGCTGCCAACCAGAGCCTGAAGCGGATCGAGTTGCCCATCAAGGGGGCTCATCGGGTATCAGATACCCGAAACCACGCCGCGTTTCGATGACGTCGCTGCCAAGCTTGCGACGCAAACGCGCGACAATGACCTCGATCGTGTTCGGATCGCGGTCATTGCCTGAATCATACAGGTGCTCGGCCAGTTCGGTGGGCGCCACCACGCTCCCGGCATGATGCATCAGGAACGCCAGGAGCCGATACTCCAGCGGCGAAAGCGAAACGGGAATGCCGCGCAGCGAGATACGCATCTGGCGCGTGTCCAGAAGCAGAGGCCCTGACTTCAGCACGGGCGCCGCCTGCCCGGTCGAGCGCCGCAGAATTGCCCGCAACCGGGCAAGCAGTTCTTCCATTTCGAAAGGCTTGGGGAGATAGTCATCGGCGCCGGAATTGATGCCTTCGACACGCTCCGTCCACATGCCCCTGGCCGTCAGGATGAGAACGGGAAACCGTCGGCCATTGGCCCGCCAGCGCTTCAGGACAGTGAGGCCGTCTAGCTTGGGCAATCCGAGATCCAGAATGGCAGCGTCGTAGGTTTCGACGTCGCCTGAGAACCATGCGGCTTCGCCATCGCGCACGATATCGACCGCCATCCCGGATGCCTTTAGGGCAGCCGCGATGTCGGCCGCGATGCGTGGCTCGTCCTCAGCAAGGAGAATCTTCATCAGTCGCCCTCCTCGCCCCCCATGATGACGCCGGCATCGGCGTCGACATCGACGATCTTGCGACGACCATCCGCGACGATGATCTGGAACCGATAGACCCATTTGTCGCCGAGGCGGATGAGGTCGACCGCGACAACATCGCCGGGCGTTTTGGCGCGAACAATGTCCAGGATTTTGGCAAGGCCTTTGATTTCGCCGTGTTCGTAGAGGTCCCGCGCCCGATCGTGGTCGCCGTCGTCATCCTCGTCGGCAAGCGCGGCAAGCGGCTGGACCAGGGCAAGCCCGATCAGGCCCATCACCATGAGACGCTTCAGCTTGGCTATCATCAACAAGGCATCTCGCACACGGAAGCTGTCAATCTGCTGTCAGCCATCCTCAGCCGCCAGCAAGCAAGAGTTCTCTATTGGGTTGTCATCGCGTCCAATCATGGCCGCGCTGAGAAGGATATCGAAATCATGCGCAATTCCATTTTTTTGCTTGTAGCACTTGGAGGCCTCACAATCTTTGCCCTGCCGGCGGCCGCTGAATCGAATGAGGGGTCATGTGGAGCGCCAGCTGCCGTCGCCCCTGCCGGTCCAATCGACCTGGAGGCCATCCCGATGGGGGACGCCACCGGCCCGAAGGCAGTCAAAGGCGTCGGCGACGATGAGTGCGATGATCGGTCCGCCAGTGGTGTCGTTGGCGAAAGCGAAGCATCAGACGACGACTAGTTCCTCGATCGGTGCCAGCGGTTCTTTCAGTCTTTCCGGACCCGGTCAATCGTTCTGGCCAACCGCCTGCGATTGATCGGGAAAGGTCGCTGGCGTGCAAGCCAATCCTTCCCCTCCCAACGCCACCAAACCACACGATACGCGACGCTGCCCTTCCCCGAAAATGATTCAGATCAAGGCATGCCGCGGCCATCATGCCGATAAATGGCAAGAACAGGCGTTTGAGGAGGCATCCATGCAAGCCGAAACCATAATGACCGCGCCAGTGGTCGGAATAGCCCCGTCCGCATCTGTCGCCGAAGCGGCTCAGTTGATGCTCTCGAACAGGATCAGTGGCCTGCCCGTCATCCGCGGCGACGGCACGTTGGTTGGAATGGTCAGCGAAGGCGATTTCCTGCGCCGTGGAGAACTCGGCACCGAGCGCAAGCGTTCGCGTTGGCTGGAATTTCTCGTCAGCCCCGGAAAAGCCGCTGATGAATACGTCCGAGCCAACGGGCGACAGGTCGAAGAGGTGATGTCCGATGATGTCGTCACGGCAACCCGCGACGCTTCGCTCGCGGAGATCGTCGAACTGATGGCACGTCACCGCATCAAACGCATACCGATCGTCGAAGCCGGCAGGGTTGTCGGCATCATTGCCCGCTCCGACCTTCTTAGGGCATTGCTTCTCCCGCAGTCAGCCGTGGCCCCGATGTCCGTCGACGACGAACAGATCCGCCAGACTATCCTGGCCGAACTCGCTGCCCAGAAATGGGTTGCCAAGGACATGATAAATGTGACCGTCGACAAGGGCGTGGTGACACTGAGCGGCGCCATCTTCGATGAACGCGAGCGCCAGGCAGCAATTGTCGCGGCGGAAAACGCTGCCGGCGTCAAAGCCGTCAAGGATGACCTGTTCTGCGCCGACCCTCTGTCCGTCATTCTGGTTTCGTAGCGCCTGAAGCCAGCACCACGATCTTCTCGACGCGAACTGCGATGGATTGAAGCTCCCAAGCCGTCAAAACAGGAAGACTTTCAAGTCCAAGCCATGCCGCTGGCTAGATAGACGCCACAAGCCGATCGAGGAAGGACCGCTGGCCGGCAAGCATCTTTTCCCGAGCCTGGGCAAGATCCAGCCACTCACCACGATCGATCTCGGGAAAGGACTGCACGCGGCCACTGCGCGGCGGCCATTCCATTTCGAACATGTTGCTGCGCAGCGTAGCGGTGTCGAAATCGCCTTCGACCGCGAAGGCCGTGATGAGCTTGCCTCCGCGCTGGCGCAACTCGCGCAAGGGAAGCAGCGGTGCCCCGCCGAGCTCCCAGCCGGTTTCCTCGGCGAATTCGCGACGCGCCGCGGCCTCGGGTTGTTCGTCGTCGCCATACTCGCCCTTGGCGATGGACCACGCGCCGAGATCGCGGCTTTGCCAGAACGGGCCGCCCGGATGGACAAGCAGCACCTGCAGGCCGCTGTTCGACCTGCGATAGGGCAGGATGCCCGCGCTTTTCTTGGCCATGACTTCACGCCCTCGCCATACAGCCTGTCACCTGGGGGCAGGCTGAACAGGTCTTCCGCCGCGCAGCGCTCTCGGTCGCCGTGGGCATCAATACGACATGAAGCGGTTGATGCCGCTTTCCTCAATCAGCGAGCGCGTGACGCCGCCGAACGCCCATTCCCGCAGACGGCTGTGACCATAGGCACCGGAGACGATCAGGTCCGCATGGATCGACCGCGCAAATGTCAGCAACTGATCGCCATCAGCCTCGCCGGCGATCGATTCGGTTCGTGCCATGATACTGTGATGTTCGAGAAAGACCGCGACGTCGGCGAGGCTGTCGTGAATACTTTCATCGCGGTCGGTGTCGATTGTGGCAACGACGACTTCGTTGGCCTTGGCCAGAAAAGGCAGGGCATCTGCTATCGCCCGCCGCGCTTCCCTGGTGTCCTTCCAGGCAACCAGCACGGTTTTTGCCATGACATGCTCGACATTGCTCGCGGCAACCAGAACCGGTCGGCCTGCACCGAGCACGAGGCTGCCGACATCCACTGCTCGAAAGACATTTTCCCCTTTCTCGCTGCCGGTAACGATAAGATCGGCCACACGGGCCGAAACGCTCAGAAAGCGAGTCGGGCTGGAAACGGATTGCCCCCATTCGCTGAAGATCGATGCGGGAACCAGCCTCTCGAATTCGGCTCGCAATTCGGCAAGCCGCTTTTCGATTTCCGTGCGCTGGATCTGCATGATCTCCCCTTCGTAGACCATCCCGTTGCCTGTCGCGACCAGGGGCGGAACATCCGCAGCCGCCAGGCCGATGAGACGGGCGCCAAACCGCTCCGCAAGCTCGATCCCCAATTTCACCGTCGCTGCAGGAGGTGCATCCACGGCAAGATTCACGATGATTGACTTGTAGGACATGATGGGCGCCTCTCGTTGGACCGGTGAAATGCGAGGATGAAATGCATCCACCGACGCTCGATGCCTTGATGCGGGTCAAAAAGACTGTTTCTCAATTGCCGGTCCACTCGATCACGAGCCTCTGGCATGATCGGTTTTGCGTGGGCAGAGAGGGCGATGAATGATAACTAGGCCAAATTGCACGTCCCTACATCCAAGGACTTGATGTGAACGACAAGGAAACGCGCGTTTTGCCGACCGGTGAAACCATGCTGAAATCGGTGTCAGCGTTCGGTAACAGCGAGATTGGCAGGCTGATCATATCTTATGACTGGTCAATTTCGCCGGTTGGCCCGATAGGGTCGTGGTCTCAGACGCTGATCAACACCGTCTGCACCATGCTCCCGGCCCGCACGCCGATCGCCCTGTTCTGGGGGCCCGACCTTGTGGCGCTCTACAACGATGCCTGTGCCTCATTGCTCGCCGGAAAGCATCCGCTGGCGCTCGGTGGCCCGGCGTCGGCAAATCGAGCAAAGCTGTGGGACGACCTCGAACCATCGCTTCACAAGGTACGCACCTCCGGCGAGACTGTCTTTGCGCATGCGAAGCCACTGCAGAGTGAACGGTACGGCATTGCCGAAGAGGTCTATTTCGACATCTCATACTCGCCGGTCATCGAGGTGGACGGCACGGTCGGTGGGGTGCTGTGCATTCTGAGCGAAGTCACCGACCGAGTTCGCGGCGAGCAGCGGACCATGGCCGAGCATGACCGGCTGGCCCTGATGTTCGAGCAGGCCCCGGGGTTCATGACGTTGATGCGCGAGCCGGGTCATGTCTTCGAGTTGACCAATGCCGCCTACCAACGGCTGATTGGCGGTCGGCAAGTGATTGGGAAGTCGGTGCGCGAAGCCCTGCCCGAACTCGAGGGCCAGGGTTTCTACGAACTGCTCGACCAGGTGTATGAAACCGGCGAGCCGTACAGAGGTCGGGCAGTGAAAGTCGCGCTTCGCAAGAAGGATGGCGAATCTGTCGAAGAGCGCATTCTCGATTTCGTCTATCAGCCGATCAAGGCCGACGACGGCCGTATCGCGGCCATCTTTGTCGAGGGCACCGACGTCAGCGAACTTTCCTTCGCAAACGCTGCCCTTCAGTTGCGCGAAGATCACTTGCGTTCGATCCTGGCGACCGTGCCCGATGCCATGGTCGTCATCGACGAAAAGGGCCGGATCCAATCCTTCAGCACCGCGGCCGAAACCCTGTTTGGCTATCAGTCGAGCGAAGCCATCGGTCAAAACGTCAACATCTTGATGCCGGCGCCCTATCATGGCGAGCATGATGCCTATCTGCACCGCTACCTGACGACGGGCGAGCGCCGGATCATCGGGCTCGGCCGCACGGTGACCGGGATGCGCAAGGATGGCTCGACCTTTCCGATGGAGCTTTCCGTCGGCGAAATGCATCCGGGTACCGGCCGGTTCTTTACCGGCTTTTGCCGCGACCTGACCGAACGCCACAGGGCGGAAGCAAGGATACAGGAGCAGCAGCAGGAGTTGCTGCACATGGCGCGGTTTACCGCGCTTGGCGAAATGGCCTCGACATTGGCGCATGAGATCAACCAGCCTCTCACCGCCATCACGAACTACCTCAAAGGCAGTCGCCGACTGCTCGAGAAAAGCACGGAAGAGAATGCGCCCATGCTGCGCGAGGCTGTCGAAAAGGCAGCCGAGCAGGCGTTGCGGGCCGGAGATGTCATCCGACACCTCAGGGACTTCGTCGCCAGAGGCGAGAGCGAGCGTCAGGTCGAACGCTTGCCGACGCTGATCGAAGAGGCCTCGTCGCTGGCCCTGGTCGGCGCAAGAGAGATAAATGTCCGTGTCAGCTACAAGCTCGACCCGCTGGCCGAACTGGTCTTGACCGACCGCATCCAGATTCAGCAGGTTCTGCTCAATCTGATGCGCAACGCGGTGGAAGCCATGCAAGGTGCGCCACGCCGCGAATTGCACGTCATCACCGTCGCCCGGGATGACGGGATGGCCGAGGTCAGCGTGATCGACACAGGCACAGGGCTTGCGCCAGAGGTCGCGGCCCAGCTTTTCCAGCCATTTGTCACCACCAAGAAGCAGGGCATGGGTGTCGGTCTCTCGATTTGCCGTACTATCGTCGAATCGCATGGCGGCCATATCTGGGCGGAGGCCGCCCCTGGCGGAGGGACCGCTTTCCGCTTCACCTTGCGCATCGTTGAAAAGGGAGAGGTCGCCAATGACCGCTAATGATCTTGTGCACGTGGTCGACGACGACGTCGACGTCCGCAAGTCGCTTGGTTTTCTCCTTGCGACGGCCGACTTTGCCGTGCGCCTGCATGAATCGGCGACAGCCTTCCTGGCTACCGCGACAGGCGATCTCGATGGCTGTATCGTGACCGATGTGCGCATGCCCGGCATTGACGGCATCGAGTTCCTGCGCCAGCTCAGGGCCCGCGGGCAGGCGATACCCGTCATTGTCATGACGGGTCATGCCGATGTGGCGCTGGCCGTTCAGGCGATGAAGGAAGGGGCTTCCGATTTCATCGAGAAACCGTTCGACGATCAGGTTTTGATCGATGCGATCCGCTCAGCGTTGGACAACCGCAACCAGGTCGGTGCAACGCACCCACAATCAGCGGAAATTCATGGGCGCATGGCGTCGCTCTCTGAGCGGGAGCGGCAAGTGCTGGACGGGCTGGTGTCGGGTCTGCCGAACAAGACGATCGCCTATGATTTGGGCATCAGTCCGCGCACGGTCGAGATTCATCGAGCCAATGTCATGAGCAAGATGGGCGCGGGCAGCCTGTCGCATCTCGTGCGCATGGCGCTGATCGTGGAATCCAGACCCTAGGAAGCGCCACCCAGGGACTTGCCGCCGTCTGTCGGCATTGCCTTCGACTCCCAGTAGCGCCAATGGGTCGGGCGGATGTCGACGCGAACGCCAGTCGCGGCGTTCGTCCAACCCTGCCGCCCCTTTATGCAGGGAAATACGAGCGCATGTTCGCCGTCCTCGTCCAAGACGGCGAGTTCAAGGTCGCGACCAAACGGAGCGCTTAGGATTGGCTTCCACATCGCCATATGATGCGCGGAAGCGACAACTCCCGCCTTGATTTGAATCATATTCCGGCAAAGCAATGCGCCATCGAACTGGCAGTGGTGCGCTCCCCCGGCCAACGCCGGCGCGACTGGTGGGAAACCTGGCGCACTCAAGCCGGCTATTCCCCTGGTTGCCGACAGCGTCCCGCACGTCTTCTTCCGGATATCGATCGAGCAGGTGTCCGGACGCGAAGCGAGCGCGTGAGCCGCGGCGGCGACACCGACAGCATGCTGGCGAAGCACGTCGGCGACTGAACGGTTCGAGTTCGGCAACCGATCGACCGCGACCTTGACACCATGCAGGGCGGCTCCAGCGTCAACCGCGCCCTGGATGGGACCGGCCGATTGCCGCGCTGTTCGATGTCCCGTGCGCCCATGATTTCGGCGATCGTTATCTGCCCGCCGCAGAACTGGTCCTAGGTAGTTTCCCGTAGGGACATAACCGAATTTCGCCACCCACGGATTCGCGCGATTGCTGTGTCGCGGATCAACCGGGAAAACAGCCATGCACACCTACACGACCTCCAGAATTGCACTGCCGTCACGGTCCCCCCAGCCGACCCTGCCAGAGGCTTTCGAGCCCGCGCTGCTGCAACCGCTCAGCTTCTTTCCCGCCGGCGCGGAAATCTATGCCCAGGGCGAGAAGGCCGGGCCCTTCTATCAGGTCGAGTTCGGCGCCGTCCGCATCTACCGCCTGCTGGCCGATGGCCGTCGCCAGATCAGCGCCTTTCACCTGGCCGGAGAGACATTCGGCTTCGAGGCCGACAGCACGCATCATTTCTTCGCCGAGGCAATCAACGCCACCGGCATCCGCGTCTTTCGCTTCGCCACGGGTGCGGACATCTCGCGTCAGGTGCTGCCCCTGGCGCTCAAAGGGCTGACCAGGGCGCAGGAACACCTGTTGGTCCTCGGTCGCCAGAATGCCATCGAACGCGTCGCCGCCTTCCTCCTCGACATGGCCGAGCGGCAGGGTGGATTGCAGCCGATCGAGCTGCCGATGTCGCGCATGGACATCGGCGACTATCTCGGCCTCACCATCGAGACCGTGTCGCGGGTGCTGACCCGGCTGAAGGACAAGGGCGTGATCCGCCTCACCAGCCTGCGCAGCATCGAAATCGTCAAGCACGAAGCGCTTCAAGATATGAGCGAATGAGACTGGACCTGGTGATTTACGGGAGTGCCGCGGGTTGGAGACGGTGACTAGTAGCGCCGTCGATCCGCCCCACACGATTTCTTTCGGGGGCAAGCGTCCGCTTCCATGCCCGCCTCGCGTTTCAGGGCTTCCGGGCCGGCAGTGGTGGAGAGGGTTGGATTCGAACCAACGTAAGCTAAGCTAACGGATTTACAGTCCGTCCCCTTTAACCACTCGGGCACCTCTCCAGTCTGCCGCCGGAGCCATGCAACGAGGCATTCGCGCCAATTCGGACCCGAGTTGTATCTTCTCCGAAACCAGCGAAGCGCCTTATGGCGGCAAGGCTGGTGGGTGTCAACCGCGCAGCCAGGGTTTTTCAACCTTGTTCGCCGGCTGCGGCGACGGGCCATATCCTTAGCCGTAGGAGACGGCTATAGAAGCCGGTCATGAGCAACAACGCCAACACCCCGAAAGACACTCATTACGCCAAGCTTCGCCGCGCCTATCGCGACGAGAAAAGCGGCGGCGCGCCGGCCTTCCGGCCACGCCAGCCCGTGCCGCCCGGCGAAAACGCCGCGGACGGCCTGGTGCGACTCTACGGCCTGCACACGGTGCGGGCGGCACTCGACAATCCGCGCCGCAAGATCAGGAAGATGCTGGTGACGCGCAATGCGGCCGAGCGCCTGGAGATAACCGATCTCGCTGCCCTGCCCTTCAAGGCGGAACTGGTCGAGCCCAGGGATATCGACAAGATCACCGGCTCGGACGCCGTGCATCAGGGCGTGCTGATCGAAGCAGAGCCGCTGAAGCCCAAGCGACTTGATGCACTTGGGGATGCAAAGCTGGTTCTGGTGCTCGACCAGGTCACCGATCCGCACAATGTCGGCGCCATCCTGCGTTCGGCGGTCGCCTTCGGCGCCGGCGCGCTGATCACCACCGCGCGCCACAGCCCGCAGGAATCGGGCGTGCTGGCAAAATCCGCCTCTGGTGCGCTGGAGCATATCGACCAGATCGAGGTCAAGAACCTGGCCGATGCGCTCGGGCAATTGCACGAGGCCGGCTTCCGCACCATCGGGCTTGATTCGGATGGCCCTGCGGAACTCGAAAAAAGCTTTGCCGGAGAAAAAATCGCCCTGGTACTGGGCGCCGAGGGCAAAGGCCTGCGCCAGAAGACGCGTGAGACGGTAACGATCTTGGCGCGGCTCGACATGCCGGGAGCCATCCACTCACTCAACGTATCGAACGCCGCGGCGATCAGCCTCTATGTAGCGCGAGCATTCCTGAAGCGCGGCTAAAGCGGCAACCCGCTTGCCGAGAAGCATCTCCAGGCGAGAAACGGGTTCCGGCGACGCAGGAACCCGTTCTCCGACAGGGAAAGAGTTGGCGGCTTGGGAACGTTGCGCCGCCTTCTCCCGACCTATGCCGCTTTGCCTTTGACTTCGGCTGCGTCGCCGCCGACCTCGAAATTGGCCATCCGCTCCAGCGCGCGAACCAGCGCGGAGTGATCCTCCTTCGCGCCGCCATTGGCGGCGCAGGAATTGAACAGCTGCTGGGTGGTCGAGGTGTTGGGCAACGACACACCGAGCGCTTTCGCACCCTCCAGCGCGAGGTTGAGATCCTTCTGGTGCAGTTCGATGCGGAAGCCCGGCGCGAAGGTGCGCTTGACCATGCGCTCGCCATGCACTTCGAGAATGCGCGAGGCCGCCAGCCCGCCCATCAGCGCCTGCCTGACCTTGGCTGGGTCGGCACCGGCTTTCGACGCAAAAACAAGAGCTTCGGCGACAGCTTCAATGGTGAGTGCAACGATGATCTGGTTGGCCACCTTGGTGGTCTGGCCGACGCCGTTCGGTCCGACCAGGGTGATGTTCTTGCCCATCTTCTCGAAGATGGGTTTGGCGCGCTCGAACGCCCTTTCCTCGCCACCAACCATGATGGTCAGCGATGCCGCCTTGGCGCCGACCTCGCCGCCCGAGACCGGCGCGTCGAGATAGTCGCAACCAAGTTCATTGATCCTTCTGGCGAAGGTCTTGGTCTCGATCGGCGAGATGGAGCTCATGTCGATGACCAGCCTGCCCTTGGACAGTCCGGACGCGACGCCGTTCTCGCCGAACAGCACATCGGCCACCTGCGGTGTGTCGGGCACCATGGTGATGATGATATCAGCCGCTTTCGCCACGGCGGCATGGCCG
The DNA here is from genome assembly GCF_059683645.1 of Mesorhizobium sp. RCAM 05104. Classification (NCBI taxonomy): domain Bacteria; kingdom Pseudomonadati; phylum Pseudomonadota; class Alphaproteobacteria; order Hyphomicrobiales; family Phyllobacteriaceae; genus Mesorhizobium; species Mesorhizobium sp. RCAM 05104. The sequence goes on from NZ_CM185033.1 coordinate 295,846, forward strand.
GCGACTGACTTCAGGCCCTTGGCGACGAGATCAGCCGGCGGCTTGGAGCGGTGATCGCTGGCGATGACCTTATAGCCCGCGTCCAGCAAATGCCCCGCCATCGGCGCGCCCATGATGCCGAGGCCGATGAAGCCGATGGTTTCCATTGTGGTTCTCCCGAAAATCTTTGTTCGAATGTTCTTCGACGTTAGCACTGCCCCTCATCCGCCTGCCGGCACCTTCTCCCCGTATAGTAAGGGGGAGAAGGGAGATGGCCGCATCGCTGGCGCCCCCTCTCCCCGTTCTTCACGGGAGAGGGTGAGGGTGAGGGGCAGCGCAAATGCTGAGCAAATTCGCGCGAGCTAAGCCGCCGCGCTGCCCTGCCCGGCCAGATCCCGGAACCAGCCCAGCCCGGCCTCGGTGCCCGCCTTCGGCTTGTACTCCGCTCCGACCCAGCCGGAGTAACCGACGCGGTCGATGTGATCATAGAGGAAGGGATAGTTGATCTCGCCCGTCCCCGGCTCGTGACGGCCGGGATTGTCCGCAAGCTGGATATGCGCGATGCGGCCGAGGTTTGCCTCGATGGTACGGGCGAGATCCCCCTCCATGATCTGCATGTGATAGATGTCGTATTGCAGGAACAGGTTCTTTGACCCGACACGGTCGATGAACGCCAAGGCCTGATCCGAATAGTTGAGGAAGAAGCCCGGAATATCGCGGGTGTTGATCGGCTCGATCAGCAGCCTGATCCCGGCCTGCTCCAGCGTCTCCGCCGCGAAGGCGAGGTTTTCGGCAAAGACATCCTCAAGCACCTTGCGGTCGACACCCGCTGGCGCGATGCCGGCCAGGCAGTTGACCTGCTGGCAGCTAAGCGCCTGCGCGTAGGTGATCGCCTTGGCGATGCCCTGGCGAAATTCCGGCACCCGATCCGGCAGCACGGCGATGCCACGCTCGCCCTTGCCCCAGTCGCCGGCGGGCAAATTGAACAGCACCTGCGTCAGGCCGTTCTTCTTCAACCTCGCGGCGACGACATCGGGCGCGTGATCATACGGCCCGATATATTCGACGCCCTTGAAGCCGGCGCGGGCGGCGGCGTCGAAACGGTCGAGGAAGTCATGCTCGCCAAAGAGCATGGAAAGGTTGGCTGAAAACCGTGGCATAGTGCAATTTCCTCACAAGATGAATCAGTCGAGCATGACGATCGACGTCGGCGCGTCTTCGTGGCTTTCGGCAAGTTCCTCGAATTCGGTGACCTTGTCGATCTCGGTGCCCATGGAGATGTTGGTGACGCGTTCGAGGATGAATTCGAGCACGACCGGAACCTGGTGCTCTTTCATCAGCCGCTGCGCCTCCTTGAAGGCGGCGGCGAATTCCTCGGGCTTGCGCACCCTGACCGCCTTGCAGCCCATGGCCTCGGCCACCGCGACGTGGTCGACGCCATAGCCGGCCTCGGGATCGTTGGCGCGGTTGATGTTCTCGAAGGCGAGGCTGACCTCGAAATCCATCGAAAAGCCGCGCTGCGCCTGGCGGATCAGGCCGAGATAGGCATTGTTCACGACGACATGGAGGTATGGCAGCTTGTGCTGCGCGCCGACCGCCAGTTCCTCGATCATGAACTGGAAATCATAATCGCCCGACAGCGCCACGATGGTGCGGTCGGGATCGGCGGCGCGAACGCCAAGCGCCGCCGGCAAGGTCCAGCCGAGCGGGCCGGCCTGGCCGCAATTGATCCAGTTGCGCGGCTTGTAGACATGCAGGAACTGCGCGCCGGCGATCTGCGACAGGCCAATGGTCGTGACATAGGTGACATCGCGGCCGAACGCCTTGTTCATCTCCTCGTAGACACGCTGCGGCTTCAGCGGCACCTGGTCGAAATGCGTCTTGCGCTTCATGGTCTTCTTGCGACCCTGGCATTCCTTCGCCCAGCCGGACCAGTCGCGCAGCTTGCCGGCCGTCTTCCACTCGGTGGCGACGTCGAGCAGCATCTTCAGTGCTGCACCCGCATCCGAGACGACGCCGAGGTCCGGCGCGAAGACACGGCCGATCTGGGTCGGCTCGATGTCGACATGGATGAACTTCTTGCCCTTGGTGTAGACGTCGACGGAGCCGGTGTGGCGATTGGCCCAGCGGTTGCCGATGCCGAAGACGAAATCGGCTTCCAGCATCGTCGCATTGCCATAGCGATGCGAGGTCTGCAGCCCGCACATGCCGGCCATCAGCCGGTGGTCGTCGGGGATCGCGCCCCATCCCATCAAGGTCGGGATGACCGGCACGCCGGAGATTTCGGCGAATTCGATGAGCAGATCCGACGCATCGGCATTGATGATGCCGCCGCCGGCGACGATCAGCGGCTTTTCGGCCGCGTTGAGCATCGCCAGAGCCTTTTCGGCCTGCGCGCGCGTCATCGCCGGCTTGAACGGCGTCAGCGGCTCATAGGCGTCGATGTCGAACTCGATCTCGGCCAGTTGGACATCGACCGGCAGGTCGATCAGGACCGGCCCCGGCCGCGACGAGCGCATCAGATGGAACGCCTTCTGCAGCGACATCGGCACCAGATAGGGTTCCATGACGGTGACCGCCCATTTGGCGACAGGCGAAGCGATGGTGGCGATGTCGACGGCCTGGAAATCCTCCTTGTTCAACCGCGCGCGCGGCGCCTGGCCGGTGATGCACAAGATCGGAATCGAATCCGCCGCGGCCGAGTAAAGCCCGGTGATCATGTCGGTGCCGGCCGGGCCCGAGGTGCCGATGCAGAGCCCGATATTGCCTGATTTGGCGCGGGTGTAGCCTTCGGCCATGTGCGAGGCGCCCTCGACATGACGGGCAAGGACATGGCGGATCGTGCCCCTCGCCTTCAGCGCCGAGTAGAGCGGATTGATCGCCGCGCCCGGCACGCCGAACGCGCAGGAAATACCTTCCTTTTCGAGAACGAGAACCGCGGCATCGACAGCGCGCATCCTGGCCATTTTCCGGCCCTCCACAGGGTTTGTCATTGTTGGATGGCCGATGATGTCAGCAAGCCGGCTATTTTTCAATTTTTTCAGAATATTTTTTCATTTCTAGAAAACGACAGTTGATATCTGATTTCATTGTGTTTTCCGTTTTCCAAGAATTCGACCTCTCTTCGAGTGGAAAACTTTTTCATTGCGTGTTTTGCGAGATCAGCCAGAATGACGGCATGGAAACGACCGAGAAACGCCAGCGCGGCCGTCCACGCGCCTTCAACGGGCCTTCCGAGGCCAATTCGGTGCAGTCGCTCGATCGGGCCTTGCGCATCCTGGCCATTGTCGCCGAGGGCAGCGGCCTGTCCTTGAGCGAGATTGCCGCGCAGAGCGGGCTTGCCGCCTCCACCGCCTACCGCATGCTGACGACGCTGCAAAACCACGGCATGGTTGAATTCGACACGAGCGACCAGCTGTGGTCGATCGGCGTCGAGACCTACCGCATGGGCGCGGCGTTCCTGCGCCGCCGCAAGCTGGTCGACCGCGCCCGCATCGTCATGCAGGAACTGATGGAGAGGACCGGCGAGACCGCCAATCTCGGCGTCGCCGAGGATGATTGCGTGGTGTTTGTCAGCCAGGTCGAGACGCACCAGGCGATCCGCGCCTTCTTCCGGCCGGGCACGCGCAGCCCTTTCCATGCGTCCGGCATTGGCAAGGCAGTGCTGGCGCATCTCGAGCCGGAACGTGTCGGAACCATCCTGCGCAAGGCCGGGCTGCAGCGCTTCACCGACAAGACGCTATCCGACATTTCCGCCCTTGCCCACGATTTGGCGACGATCAAGCTGCGCGGCTGGTCTGTGGATGATGAAGAGCGGCACCCCGGCATGCGCTGCGTGGCCGCCGCCATCTTCAATGAATTCGGCGAGCCGATCGGCGGCGTTTCGGTGTCGGGGCCGACCGTGCGGGTAACGCCGGAGCGGCTGGCCGAGATCGGGCCCATGGTGCGCAGCGCCGCCGCCGAAGTGACAAGGATGATCGGCGGCGTGCAAGCCGGCTGATCAAGCTGCCCCGGGCAGCGCGCTCTTGGTCGCAATATCGAAGAAATCCAGCAGGATCGCCAGCCCTACTCCGCAGGCGGTCAGGATGATGCCGGCCATGAAGATGCGGTTGGCACGCTCGTAGATCTGCCGACGCAGCGAATCCACGTTGAGCAGCAGCGACAGCGCCCGCATCTGGAGGGCGATGCCGACCAGGATCGGCAGGACGGCGACAAGATGGTAGGTCTGCCATGGTATCGGGTTGGCCGCCCAATGCGTGACGAAGCCCAGCGAGAACGCCAGCAGGATGCCGACGGTGGTGACCGTGCCATTGCGGAAAACCGGCTCGATCAGGTCTTCCTTCGGGTCCTGATTGTCCAAGCCACCCTCCGTGTTGGCCATCGGAATAGACTAGACGCTCCGAAAATCGCTGTATAGCGCCGCTACATGGGATTTCACCGTCTTGCCGCGGCGTTCGAATGCATGCGAAAGGGCACCGATGAGGAATACGGCTCAGCTTCTGCTTGCCGCTTCACTTTGCGGATGCGTAACGACAGCGCCCAAACCCGATCCCGGCGACCAGCGCGTGAAACCCATTCCGATCTCGCTCGCCTTGGAGGAGATCATCACGACCGGCATTCGTCAGCGGCTGCAGGACCCTGCCTCAGCCAAGTTCGGAACGATCCTTGCCGGCGAACGGACCCTCAGCGGCCGCCGGGAGATCGTGGTCTGCGGCCATGTCATCGTCAAGAAATCTTCCGGCAGCCATGGAACCGACGAACCTTTCGCCGCCAGGATCTATCCAGATGCGGGAAGTACCTTCGAGCTCGTCGCGATAGGTGATGAGTCGCCGAAGACGCGCCTTCTCATTGGCGACGCCTGCCGTGCGGCCGGATTGGCGATCCAGGACTCCAAGCCGAAGGCTGATCTCTAAACGCGGTCTTCAGGCGTTCAAACGAAAGAAAAGGGGCTGCGTACAGCCCCTGTTTCCTGTGTTGGTAACCCTCCGCTCAAAGCCGGCAGTAGTGGCGATAGCCGTCGTAACCGATGTAGGTGTCGGAGTCCGGATCGTAGCTCGAATAGCGATCGAAGCAGCGGCGGACATGCCATGAGCCGCCGTCTTCGTCGACATAGACGGTACGCGGCTGCTGCTGGGCGAGCAGGCTGCCCAGGACAAACCCGCCGACACCGGCGGCGATGCCAATGCCGAGGTCGTGGTGATGCGAATGAGCTGCCGAGGGCTGGACGGTGCCGACCAACGTGGTGGCAGCGACGGTGGTGGCGATGAGGCCGGTAACGAGTGTGCGCTTGAACATGATGATCTCCTTGCTTCGTTGACCGAGGCGATCCATCCGCCTCTTGATCATCTGTCGTTGCGGCCAAGAAAAAGGTTCGAATCTTTTTTGATTTTTTAGCGCGACCCACCCGCTTGGCATGTCCAGCTTCGTCTCCGGCGATTGCGAAGGCCGCACAGAACGCAAGAAGGGCGGCCGAAGCCGCCCTTCTTGGGAGAATGGGGTCCCTCCATCAAAGGAAAATGATCACCTTGCCATGGCCGTGGTGATGATGGTTGTGGTGCCACCACCAATGCCTCTTGAAATGGTGATGATGATGGTGGTGATGATGGAAGCCGTGAGCCGAGGACGACTGGACGGTGCCGGCGAGTGCGCCGGTGGCGACGAAAATGGCGACGAGGCCCGATGTCAGAGTGCGCTTGAACATGATGATCTCCTGGATCCTTGGTCGAGGCGACCTATTCGCCTCTGGAGATCAGTCGGCGCGGCATGGGAAAAGGTTCGAAAGGTCGAGGAGATCTTTTGTGGCACGGCCTGGCGCACAAGCAAGTAGCGAAAGGCAGGAACACCAGAGTGCCCCGTCACTACTGACCATTCCCTATTCCCCATTCGCCCTCTCTCACCCCATGCCGGTGATATGGCGAAGCCAGAAGGCGAGCGCGATGAAGCCGATGATCGTGGTCACGCCGGTCCAGTCGATATTGGCCTTCTTCACATCGTTGATGAGCTTCACCAGCAGCATCCAGGCGATAACGACGATTGGGAGAATGATGACAAATCTGATCATGCGACACCCCGGTTCGAAGCGATTACACCTCCCTGATATGTAGGAAGCGGGTCTGCGGATTTCAGCATGCGCATTCGCTCCGTCATCCACCACGGCAGGTAACCGAAAACGGAGTTTTGTCTTTACTGGCGCAACAAATATGCTAACCGGAGCGCCGTGCCCTTGTAGCTCAGCTGGTAGAGCAGCGGTTTTGTAAACCGAAGGTCGGCGGTTCGATTCCGTCCGGGGGCACCAATAAAATCAATAACTTAAGTCCATATTCCCGCCGCTTGCATGTCGCATGCTGTTGCAAACCACTTCCGTTGATTCCCAACGTTTCCCGGCGACTAGCGGCACGTCCACGCGACATGGCCGCAACATGAAAAGCCGCCACCGTGAGGCAGCGGGCTTCTCCATTGCTTTCCTGCCCCTACCGGCGCCTACTGTGCACGCGCTTGTGAAAGCGCGTGGGGTGATCAATGGGCTGGCTTGGCAACAAAGTTCTTGGCTGGTCGACGAACGTTCAGAAGCGTGAGTTGGAGGAGTTTGTCGGACGGCTTCGAGCCTTAGACGGCCACGAGGTTGGCATGATTGTCGCCTGCGCTACCAATCACAGAAATATGGTCGCACAAACGAGAGGGTGGAACCTGCTGGAGCCCGCTCTCTGCGAAATGCAGGAACCCCTGCTGGCGCTGAAAATCGGGCAGCTTATCAAGGAATTGCAGACCAAGAACCGACCTGAGCTTGCCGTTGGCTTTTTCGTTTGGCTGCACTCTGTCCGGGCTGCGAACAATCCAGATCTGCGGCAACTCGGGCGCGATATGTGGAAAGAACTGGGCCGTGGTTTCGAACACGTTGAAGACGCTGCGGAAGGTTTCGAGACGCTGACGGGATTCGAGTTCAAGACCGACGGGTACGATGCATATCCCGCCGGTCTTACGCCGGCCCCGGTGTGAGGAAATCGTGGGCGATCATTCCGCTTCCGAAATTAAAAGCCCGCCACCGAGAGGGAAGCGGGCTTCAAGTGTCCGAAGGGCAATTGATCAGGCTTTGGTGTCTGCCTGTCTCGTTTTTGCCAACTCCAAGACATTAAGCGATTCCCCGGTCTTCCTTCCCACCATCCGCAACAACCTCACGATGTCGCCAACGGCTTCGTTGACAAGCGCGTCTTGGCCCAGCCCGGGGATTGTCTCCATCGCCAGTTCGCAAACGCGGACTATCGCGCATGCATCATAGCCGCGATCGATATCAGCCTCGGTGATTAGGCCCCGATCCGGCGCGACAGACAGGGCGGCGTTCATGCGACACCCCCTTTCCGAGCGACGCGCGCAATGTCGGCCATGATATAGTTGATGTCGTCGCCTTCGAACTCCCACACCCGATGAACCCGCGCCTTGGCCGCGATGTCGCCAAAGCTTTGGGCAGGGCATCGCACGAGCCGATTTGCGGCGGCGTAGGCGCGGTCCAACTGGCGCACGAAAGCCCGATCCATCTTGGCGAAGCCCGTGCGGCGCCGGGCCAGTCCATCGGCCTTGGCATAGGTGCGTATGGCCTCGGCATATTCGTCGGCAGCGTTGCCGAACGATTTGAAGTCGCGCAATTCACCAATCGTCAACCGGCGGATGGCCTCGATTTCTTCTGGCGAGGTTTTCCGCATAACCGGCCTCACCAACTTTTCGCGTTCCGCAAAATAGGCTATCTCAGCCGCGTTGTGTTCTGGCAACATTTCCCGATGTTTCTGCCATTCGGTATGAAAGGCGGCTTCAAGCTCGGCAACCTTGCTGATAGTCGCGGCCGGCGCCGGCTTCGCAATCATAGCAGTTGCAGCGAGAGCAAGCCCCGCACCAGACAGATTGAGCAGGCGGCGGCGGTCGATATTGGGCATACCTTCGGCGGCAGCCCGAACAGAGGTGTTCGGCATGTGGTTGGTTCCTTGTTAACTAGTAAAATTTACCTGTTCACCATGAATTGGAATTAGCTTGCCGTCAACAGCAAACTATGAACAATTACTAGTTAGATAATAGAGGGACATAGAATGCTCACAACCGGAAATCAGCTTCGCGCCGCCCGCGCCTTGGTTGATATGGACCAAGGGACGCTTGCGAAGCGTGCCGGGATCAACATCAACACGATAAGCGCTATGGAGAAGAAAGGCGCCCATGGTTTGACTAGCGGTCTCGACAAGGTGCGCGCCGTCATGACCGTTCTTGAGGAAGCTGGCATCGAGTTTCTGAATCACGGAAGCCCAGGGGTTCGGTTGCGGTCGAAGGGATAACGACATGCGAGTTTTGGTTTTAGCGCAATGCTTGCTGCTCGCCGGGCCATTGGCTGCGGAGGCACAAACCTTCGGCCTCGTTGGTGGAGGTATGGACTCATGCGGGCAATGGGTGAGCTCGTCCAACAATGGGATGCACGTCGTCTATATGAGTTGGGTGCTCGGGTATCTCTCGGCGTACAGCATGATGAAAGCGGTTCGGACCGGTCAAGATACTCGGTTGTCCCAAAGCGATTTGCAGGCCTTGGACCTGTGGATGACCAACTACTGCAACGCCAATCCGCTGAAATCGATCAACGATGGCGCTTATGCGCTTGCCGTCGAGTTGACAAAGTGACTGAACCCACACCCCGCACCCGCATGTCGGCAAAGCGGCTACAAGCCATCTTCACCGAGCATTGCACCGGCCACAACGTCGCGCCGTGCTGGTTCGGGCGCTAGATTTCGATCGCCATCCATTTCGCCCAAAACGGATCGTGTGCCCTATTGTCGCTCAACGCGCTGAAAGAAGTCGCTCATTGTTCGCCCCACTCGATCGCGAGCTTTCCACCCAGGGCATAGATGCCCCGCACGATAGCTCCGTAGTTGAAATATCTCTTTGCCCGCTTTCCCTTCCAACTCTTATTTTTGAAGTAGCCTCCTCCGTTTGCAAAGAGGTCCAGGTCCTGCATGGATAGTTTCCGTTTGAAACACTCTTCCCTCAGGCGATCAAGAAGGTCATCACCCGTAGTGATGTAGGCAGCCCTGGGTCGAGACAAATTAAGTTTCTGCCCCTTGTGCATAAGACTTGCCGAGCTACGGTTCGGAAATGCCTCAAGCAATTCTTTGCGGCTGGCGGTGGTGAACATCTTCCGGAATCGGGATTGCTCCTGCGCTGTCCAGATGGGCAATCTTTTGGCTAGTTGTAATTCGCTGCAATGATGCCTTATCGCTAAAATGGTCCGATGAGGGAGCGCTCTGCATAGGGCCTGATAGTCTGGGAACAGCTCGCGGCATTTCCCGTTTTCTTCTTCAGACCAGATCAGTGCGCCGGAGGCGGTGACACCTCGCTTCCGAAGTCGACGTCGTCGACTTTGGGCGCTGTTGGCGTGCTTCGAAATGTCGGCTAGGTACATCGCTGCTCAGTCCCTCTTTCTCGACCGCCGCCCGCCGCGAACGATCTGATGTGGTCAAGAAGGCACTTTCCAATCAAGAAGCGATTCCGTCACCGATAAACACAGGGTCAACAGGGATTGGTGTGGACGGAAGCCTCTTGTGAGAGGAGCTAGAATCCGCAAGCATCTTGCTATGGCCCGAATATCCATCGCCGACGAGCTCGAAAGCGCCGCCAACAGGATTGCGGATATGTCGCGGCCGGATCTGCAGATCATCTTGCGGCGTGCGGCGCTCATGCTCCGAAATGTGGCTGGCGTGCCGCTGGACCCGGCGACCGAAGAAGCTCTGAACTCCATTGCCGCCGAGATGAAGATAGGTCGGTCGGACCTCGTCCAGATCGTATTGAGGGAGTGGTTGGAGACGAACGCCTATCTGCCAGTGCATGAGTTCGATGACGACAGCGAGACAGAGGGGCGCGCGTGACGCCCCATCATCGTATTGCGCCGCTGAGGTGCCTCAAGTATTAGCTGTCCAAACAACAAAGGGATCAATCAGCATATGACCGTCCAAACAACCGCCGGCCCAGAGCTTATCGAGCTTACAGCGGATATTGTTTCTGCCTATGTAAGCAATAACCCATTGCCAGTTGCGGGCCTATCGGACCTGATCGCATCGGTTCACTTGTCGCTGACGAGCGTTGGCGGGCCGATCGCGCCGGCCCTAGAGCCGCAAACACCTGCGGTCAACCCGAAGAAGTCGGTGTTTCCCGACTACATCGTCAGCCTGGAAGATGGGCGCAAATTCAAGTCAATGAAGCGCCATCTCGGCTTGTTAGGAATGACGCCTGACGCCTACCGCGCCAAATGGGGATTGCCCCGTGACTACCCGATGGTAGCTCCGAACTACGCCGCAACTCGGTCGGCGCTCGCCAAGGCTAGCGGGCTCGGCCGCAAGGCTGCGGCCTTTGAGGCGGTGCCGCAGCCTAAGGCTAAGCGGAGGGCGAAGGCTGGCCGCCCATCCTGACGGGCACCTGCGAGAAGTGAGCCTAACACACCTAGGGCCAGAGTCCGTCGAACGGATACAATAGGATACCCAATTGGCGTAGTCCCTCCCGTGAGAAATGTTGATATGTTTCCAGGGTTGTTAACCGAAGCTTGGATGATCCCGGCTTCAGCGAACATACGGGAGAACTAACATGAGAAGCGCAATATTTAGGGTGCTGGCTATCGTCGTCCTGTGCACTACCGCGGTCGCAACGACGACCAGCTTCAGCATGGCTGGTGACCCCCGCGATGCTGGCCACAAGCCAGGTGATAGAGGCAATTGAAATCAGGCAGGACCGCCGCGCGGTCGATGATGCCAAGCGCAGCCCATGCGACGCGTTTGAATTCCCATCAAAAGCCCGCTGCTTCACGGTGGCGGGCTTTTACAAGGGTGTAGGCCGGGTTGCGTGCCGGTTTTGTAGGTCGAGCGGCAAGAGTGGGTCACACCCATCCCTCGCTGCTTAGCGATATGAGCGGCTCCTCAGAAGCAACGGCTATTTTCGCGTCGACTGAATCCTCAGAAGGCCGTCAAGCTTCCCTACGATCAATTCTAAATTATGGTCCATTGCGGACAGCGCTATCGCGATATGCTCTAGGGCTTCGGCAATTTTTTCGTCGGTCTTCATTTCGCCTGTGATGTCTGGTATCGGATTGAACGGGCGAGTAACCCCTTTTGGCCCTGACTTGCGTATGCGCTGCATTGTGCATTCCTCTTAAAATCGGATGAAAGCACGAATCCTGGCATGCAGGTGAATCTTGATCCGCTAATTTAGCAGTGCCTTGAACGGCAATCCCGACCGCTTTAGAATGCGGTCATGGAATCCGAGCGGATGAAGACAGCGATCATGGTGGCCATTATCATCGCCATTGCCGCCGGGTTTGGTGTCCTGGTCTCGGTTATCGCCCTGTATACCGGGGATGCTCCGACGAGCAGCGTGGAAAGCGCTACCCAGCCGTAGGGGAATGGCGGGGGATCCCGGTTCCATATATGTTCGATCCCTCCAAGGGAGGGCGAGGATGTTTGGTATCGAATCTTATAAAATTGTTTGGGGTGTGCTATTTCTGATCGTTGAGTTTCTTCTGGTTTATGGGGCGCTCCACCAGATCGTAGTTCCGGAAATCGGGAACTCCCGTGACGCGAAGCGCTTCAATGAGAGCGTCAAATATGCAACTAGCGCGATGAACACGCTAGCGGTTGGCATGATAGCGGCGGCTGTGATAGTACCTGCCATTAACCAGCAGACCATACAATTGTGGTCATTAAGTTGGGCGTCAGCCGGTTTCGCCCTACATATCATGGGGCACTTGACGCTTAGCTTGATGAAAAAGGAGGACGGCTATGAATGAATTCCTAGTTTTCGTGCCTCTCGCGGCACTGGTTTTCGGCGCTGCGCTTTATTTTGCGCTACGCGGGCGACCCAAGGACAAGCACCATTCGCTGTTCGGACATTAAGACGAAGCCCGCCTAGGCGGGCTTTTTCTTTGGGGTTTCGTCCTTCGGTGGAACCGCCTTCACCACCTTTTCAACACGCGGTCAAAGGCTTCCTCTGACTGGTCAGTTTCCAGCTTGCGCGCGGCTTCCCAGGAACTTCGTGAGGGGTAACCTACGCCCCTCACTCGAAGGTCGGCTTCCAGTCGCGATTGCGCTTCGCCTGGAGGGCTTCGTAATCAGGAACAACCGTGAAGAACACAGGTTGGCGGTCACGTCCTGCAGCGTTGCGAACAGCCGGACCAGATCCCAATGCATGGAACCGTGGTCCGCGCCGAGCCGATTGATAAGCGCTTGGATATCGAGCTTTGTCGACCTGCAGCACGCCGGATGCCCGCAGTTCAAGTAGATGGTCTCACGGGCGGCCACGGTATCGGCGAGGGTCTTGTGGGGCATGGCAATCTCCGATGATGGGATCGCCGCAACGGAAGAGTGTATTCCCGATCCCGATAGCGCCGGCAAGTGAAATGCGCTTATTCCGGCAGGCCTGGGTCATAGTGGACGATGGCATCGAGAATCGTTCGATAGAGGCTGTCGACTTCCTCATCGATTTCTTCCCGCTTGATGCCGAGCGCCTTGGCGTCGGCGATCACCTTGTGTGTGAGTTCGTCGACTGAGATGACGTCCGCCGTCGTCGTCTCCGGGACATTGTTGATTAGCCATTGATCTAGGAAGTTGATGCCGCGTGTGCTCATCCAAACCAGCCAAACGTGAGGCTAACCATCACCACCGCGATCAGGATTGAGAGCGGCACTGCGGCGAACAGCCCTGCTTCCAAAACTCGTGTTTCTTTGTCACTGAACATTAGATGCGCCTTCAGCATGTTTCGTTGAAGCTTAGAAGCTGCGGACCCCTGATTTGGTTCCGCGTGCCGGCGGCGAGTTGCAAGGGAGACAGTCGGCTTACCGGTCCGAGGGCGCCTCGAAATCACCAAGGTCGGATTCAAAGCCGGACGGACTTCAAACGCATGAACGGACCCGCAAAACCGCAATTCAATTAGCCAGCGCTAAATATCGTCCCGGAACGCCTTAGACGAATTGAAAATTCAAAACCCGCCGCTGGTCTTTCAATCAGGTGGATTTCGGCATATCTTGCCGCCCCATGTCCAGGAACGCCGCACTTCAACTCATTGCCGCCGCGCTCTTCGTTGCCATACTTGCGGGCATCCAACAGGGGCTAGGCTGGATCCTGGATCAGATGACGCCGCAATTTGCCTATGGAGCGCTGTCTGGCGCCCTGGTCGTCATGCTGATGTTCGCCATTGGCATATGGATGGACCGTTCAGCGACCTTCGGCAGAGGACAGCAGAAGCGCCCGGGCGACACGATCGACCTGTGACTGTTGCAACGGAGATCCGCGACCGGCCTTCATGAGAGCCGCCAACACCGGGCTCTGCTGTCCAGTTGTCAGCGCCCGTGCCATTTCCGATACAGCTTTCTCGTTCCCTCCCGACCGGAGCGCGGCAAGTACCTTCTCCGCCGCCTTGTAGCCAGAAGCTCGGGCCGCGCCGCGAACGCCGCCGGCCATGAACGCTTCCGGTACGCCGAAGCCCCTGCCCGATTCGCCCGTGACGGCATCCTGGGCGGCAATGCGCGCTGCGCTTTCAGAGTTTCGCGTGACAATGCTCGACGTGTCGGCAAAGAGTTTTTCTCGGTCTAGCAGATCAATAATTCTATCGGCCCTATCCTTGCCCCATAGCGTCGCCAGTCGGTCGCGGTTCCAGTCGCCTTCGCCTTTGATTATCTGCTGAAGCGCAACGCGGTCGTTTGCCTTGGTGCCAACGATACGCTCAATCTCAGCGCGCGCGCCTTCCCGAAGCCTGACAGGCACAGCAGACGGGCCAATCTGCATGCCCTGTGGCAGCGCGCCTTGCTGAAACTCCTGGGCGAGTTCGGCAGGGCGTGGCGATTCGCGACCGCTGGACAGGACCGTCTGCCCCCGCTGCACCGCGTCACGCTGGCGTGCCAGCTCGGAATATTTCGCGTCAACTTCCTTGATACCGGGGACCGACGCGCGAAGCTCGTCGTCGACAGCCTGACGCGCCGTGGTCAGCGCATTGATGGCGTTCGTCCCCTGTGTCGTTTCCAGCATATCGTCGATGGCTTGCCGGGTGTTCAGCAACTCCCCAGCGTCAGTTACGAGTGACGTTCCGGGGGGCGGCTGGCCGTTGGCGCGCGCCTGGGCAATCTCTTGTGGCGTCGGCGCATGGTCAAGCATGCCACGCACGCGCTGCACGGCACGCTGTGGCTCGCCACGCAATGTCTGTACTTCCTGGTCGAGATAGCGCGCAATCGGAAGGGTATCGACCGGGGCGGCGTCTCGCAGCGCCATCTGGTATTCCGGTGAAAGCGCCCGCTGGTTGGCCTCTATGCCGGCATTGATCCGAGACGGGACCGGCGCCGAGCCTAGCTCTTGATCAAGTGCGCTTCGAATGCGCTGGTTTGCGCTCGTTTCGCGAGCCTCGATCGCGCTGCGCACAATCTGCTTTCCTTCGCCCGGCGTGGCCGCAATCGCTCCGGCCGTGTGGCGCATGTTGGGGCCAAGATCCATTACCATGCCGTCATTGCCGAGCTTTGCCAAAGCAGCCGGGTCAATCGCATCTTGTCGCGCGGCGTCCGCCAGGACAGACACGGCCCGCTTGTCGAGGCCAAGGGCCCGAGCGATAGCGCCAACGTGCAGATTGTCGGCGACCGCCTTCACACCCTTGCCGATGATCGGGCCAACGACTGGCCCCGCGATCCCGGCTCCCAAGCCCATCAAACCGCCTTTGGTCGTTTCCCACGGGTCACCACCGGAGCGAACAGCGCTATCTGCCGCGCTGATGCCGCCACCAGTAATACCGCTCGCGAGCATTTTAATGGGCATGCTGGCAGCACCAATGCCGAAGGCCTCCGGTGCCGCCATCATAGCCGGCAGCGTACCGGCAACCGCTCCCGTCACGTTGCCGAGGGTGCGCGCGACGGGATGAGCGTCGCGGCTCACCTCGTTCATGCGGGTCATTTCGGCATTGACTTTGGAGTAAGGCTCTCCGGTCAACAGTGAGCCGATGCCAGCAGACGCTGCGGTCAGGCCCTTGTCGATGTACGGCCCAGCGATCGGGACGCCTTCCCCCGTCGAAGTGAGGAAGGTTCCGCCAGCGCCCATGTCGGGATTGGGCACGAAAGCGGGAGCATCGTGGCCACCTTTTGCCTTGGGGCCACCGCTGGCCATGATCGCCTGTGCTTTAGCTATGCCGGCCTTTGCCCGCGCCTCTGCATCGACGGCGTCGCCGCTCAGCGTCGAAGCCGCCGGCAGCGACTTGGCAATCTCTTCAACAGCCGCGTTTTGCTGCTCGGGCGTCATCGATAGAAAGGCGTCGTCGACTTTGACCTTCTGGCCTTGGATGTTGAGCGTTGCCATTACGGTTCAAGGCTCCATTTCAGCCCGTTGCTCGTCGTGCCGGCACCCGTCCCGGCAGAAGCGGGAGGTGCATTGTCCCCGCCGTTCTTGATGGCGTCGACCATCTGCCGGACGCGCGCCAGCTTGTCATCAACAGAGGCCTTCGCCTCGCCCGGCTTCGGCGTCAGGATCGCTGCTTGATTTTCTACTTCGGCCGGCGCCGCAGTCGCGCCTGACACGCTGTAGAGGTAGGAGGCAATGATGGTGCGCAGCGAGTTCGACGCCCGCTGATATTCGGGCGATTTCAGATAATCGGCTCCATAGTCGGAACCGTGCGGAACGGCCGAAAGCGCCTGATCCGACAGATTGGATAGGGCAGAGAAATTATCCTCGACAATCTTCAGTTCGGGACCGACCACTGAATACAGCTTGGCGTCCCGCTGCTGCTGCTCATTCAGCGGCTTCGACTTCGGACCAGTCAGCGGCACAATGCCCGTGTTCGGGCTTGGAGGCGGATTCGCTGCGCGCGGGCTTGTCGGTTCAGGGACGGCAGCGGGCGGCGTCTGCACAGGCGGCGGTGTGGCTGGCGCTGGTCCGGGAGCAGCAGGACCAGGCGAAGCAGCGGCGGGCGGCGTGATCGGTTGCGGCGCCTGTCCGGGCATCTGCGCGACGATACCAGAGGGCGTCAGGAACATCATTTCCCCATTCGGGCCGGTGATCGTTTTTCCGGCGCCGACCTGGGCGGCCTGCTCTTCGGTCAACTTGCCATTCTGAACGAGCCAGTTGAGTGCCTGGGCGTCAACCGACGTGCCTTTGAACAAAGGCGCTTTGCCGCCATCCTGTTGGGCGATGGACTTCGATTCTCCGGTGCGCTTGTTGTAGAGCGTGTTGTCGTCCAGCTTCTCCCAATCGGTCTGCTGCCCCGTATAGACGGCCTGATGCGTGTTAGGGTCGACAAGCGAGCCGCCGACTTCGATCAGCTTGTTTTGATCTGCCTGAAGCTTCCGTTCGTCGAAGTCGAGCCGCGCCTTTTCGGCCGGCGTCATCTGCGGGTTGCGCAGCCGCTCCGTCTCGATGCGGGTCTTCTCCATTTCGAGGCGGTTCTTTTCCATCTCCATTTGCGTGGCCGGGTCGGCCTGGTCCATTTTCTTTTTCAGGAGCAGGCTGACGACGCCACGCTGTTCAGGGCTCAACCGGGGATCTGTCGCCGCTTGCATGAGCTGCTGAACGGTCGGGCCGCCGCCCGCGACCTGAACGCCGCCACTCTGCGCCGCCGGAGCCGCGCCAGTGTTGACCGGAATCCATCCGTGGTCGCCTGTTGCGCCAGCCATGCCGGTCGTCTCGACATACTGATAGGTCTTGCCATCCGGTCCCTTGCGGATAGCACCGGGAGTCGGGTTGGCGCCAAGCATCGGCGCGCCGCCACCGTCAGCGGCACGCGGAGACTGCACGACGCGAGAGGCAGGCGCAGGCACGGGAACCCCAGACAGGGCTTGCGCGGGCGTCTGCTGCGGTCCAGAGGCGGCAGGAGCAACGAGCGCGTTGGCGACGGCACTGCCGGCTGCGGGTGCCATCCCTGCGGCGGGGTCAAGGCTCGCGACTTTCACCGGGTCCGAGGTGGAACCGCTGAACCGCGATACAAACGAGTTTGCCTGTGCGATACGCCGCGCGGCCTCGCCGCCTGGTCGATCATAGCCCGCGAATTTCCAGGCGTTGTTCATGATTTGCTGGGCTTCGGTCGGCGACTTCGCCGCGTTCAGCCGATCGATCAGCGTCGGGTCTTCCTGCAGGAAGAACTGTGCCTGGAGCTGCGGCGAAGGATTGCTGGGATCGCCGCCGTTCTTGGCCGCGAATTGTCGCATCGCCTCGAAACGCGGGCCGCGCCAAGACAGGATGCCGCCAGCCGTGCCAGCCCGACCGCTTTCACTCGGGTCCGACCACGATCCGAAGGCGTTCTTCGGATTGAACCGGCTTTCAGCGTTCGCAGTCGATGCGACGGCTGCGAGGCCATTGGGATTGGTGACCTTGCTTTTCACCGTGTCCATGAAACCGGAATAGATGTCGTTGCCCGACAGGTCCGGAGCCGGGCCAGCCGCGCCGCCTTGGCTGGGCGTTGCAACGTTGCCGCTGTCGGCCGTGGGAGCCCCGCCAGCGCCAGTGGAGCCAAACAGCGCCGAAAACACGCTGTCACCGCCTTTGCGCCAATCTGCTTCCGCTTTGTTGGCCCTGCCGTTGGCCAAGCGGTAGCCAAGAGCCTCGCCGACCGCAGAAAGGCCCTGCCCGACCGTCTTCGGCGCCACAGGGCCGCGAAGAGCGTCAGCGATGGCGCGAAGGCGCGCGAGTTCTTCCGGCGTCTGTACGCCAGTGTCCCCGCCGAAGATGAAACCCGGCTGCACCGTCATGCGAAGGCCCTCCCGTAATCAACGGCGTCGAAGCCGTCGACCTTCGTCACCGCATAGGGGCGATAGGCGCGAACCTCGTCAGCCATGACGCCGACCTGTTCGCCATCCCCCCACAGGTATTCGAAGACGTATTTCGTCAGGCCATTGGGATAGGTGCCGATCGCCCTGATGTTCTTTTTCAGCCTACGGTCCGAAAACTTGATCAGGTTCGCGCCGAGACCGAAGAGACCGCCGAGCAGATCGTTGCTGCTGGCCGCGTCCTGCTGCCATGCCTGGAGCTTCTGATTGTAGTTCGTGTTGATCAGCCCGGCCGTGTCGGTGGTCGGGATGGTCGGCA
Source organism: Mesorhizobium sp. RCAM 05104 (assembly GCF_059683645.1). Lineage (NCBI taxonomy): Bacteria > Pseudomonadati > Pseudomonadota > Alphaproteobacteria > Hyphomicrobiales > Phyllobacteriaceae > Mesorhizobium > Mesorhizobium sp. RCAM 05104. The sequence goes on from NZ_CM185033.1 coordinate 313,884, forward strand.
TGTTGGCATTGACGAAATTCGGCTGACTAACCTGTGAGCCCGAGAGCAGCGCCGTCAGATTATTGATCGGCGCCGAATTCTGCGCCAAGGCCTCTTGCACGGCCTGCCCGCGACCGGACAGCAGCAGGGAGTTGTAGGCGTCGTTTTCGCCCTGGTCCTGGATGTTTTGCGCCTGGGCGTAGTTGTCCGAACCGGGACGGATGCCACGGTTGATCAAGTCGGCTTCGTTGGACTGCCGACGAGCATCCAGCGCCGGCTGAAGGCGCTTCATGCCGAGATCCATCAACCGGGCTTCGGTTGCGTCGTTAGACAGATCGACCGGTTTGGCTAGGAAGTCGTTCAGGAACGCCGATTGCGAATTGGCCAGCTTGCCGAGGTTCAGTTGCGCCGCGTCGGTCTGGTCCTTGATCGCCTTGCCGGCATCCGACAGGCTTTGCGTGGCTGTGTAGGTCGGGATGTCATAGGACTTGCCCGTATACGGGTCATTCCATTTGTAGGTACCAGACTGGTCATAGGTCAGGCTCCCGTCGGGCGTCACCTGGTTGACGTTGCCCAGATTGGCATTGGCAATCGCGGTGCCGACATTCGTTGCGGTCGACGCGGCGGAGGTTTCCTTGGGATCGGGCGGAGCCGGAGCTTTGGGAGCGCACATTTTCAGTTGTCCTCGAAGAACAGGGTCATTGCGTGGGCCGTGTGACGAAAGCCGACCCGTTCGCAGAGCTTGGCAACGCGAAGGTCGGTCATCGTCGTGACGTGAGCCCGCTTGACGCCGCGCGAGCGAAGTTCGTTCAGAATGTGCTTGGTTAGCTTCATGCCAATCCCGTTCCGGTGATCTGGCCGGACGTAAATCGCATCCTCTTGCGAGATGAGTTCGCTGTTGTGCATGTCGAGGGCGAGCCAGATCAGCGCGTAGCCGACGGCCTCCCCCTTTTCGGTCCTGACGACGAACAGCAGGATGTCGCCGCTGTCGCTCGACGCCACATAGGTCCCGAGCCGTGGGTTGTACGGCGGGCAGCGCATGCCCTGCCCCTCCAGCCGAGCCTGCATCTCGCCATAGTGTCGGACCAGCAAGGGCTGGACGTCGACATAGGCCGCGCCGAAGTTCTCGATGGTGATCCGGTAGTCGGTCATACGACGATGCCCCCGTTTTCAAAGGTGACGTCGAGCTGCACGAATTCGGTGGCCGGTCGCTGATTAAGGAAGCCTGTGATCTGCAACTGCGGCTGCATGACGTATCCGGTCTTTCCAACCGAAATCCATTGCCCGCCGCCGACTGACGCCACCGGCTGGGCCTGGTCCCATTTCGCAACATCCCACTGGCCGGAATCCCAAAGGTCAGCAGACCCGCCATCGGCCGCCGCAGGTGCCGGGGGAGCTGGACGGAATAGTTGACCGAGAATGAGATTTTCGGATTGTACGGCGTAGCGCTGAGAAAGGTCGGCCGGGCCTGATGCACGGTCTTCAGCCCGCCCAGCGACTTCATATGGTCGGGATTGCCGACATAGGTGTAATAGATCGGCAGGCCGTCATCGTTGCCGCTAATCTGGCCTTCGAAAACCTCTCCGTCATTGGTCCCGAAAAAGAGCCGGCTATCGTGCAGTTCGATGCAGCGCGTGGCCCAGCCGACGAACTTGCACCAAGCGCCAGTTTCAAGGTTGACGACGAATGCCCAGGACTCTTGCCCATCTGCCGTGACCGGCAATGAGACAATGGCGTAGTTCATATCCGGCCATTTGATGATTTCCCAAGGCAGGGAAAGCCGCCTGGCGGCCTCACGCTTCCAATCGGGCTCGATATTGCGCGAGATAGCCGCAAGCGACAGGGCGGCTGCATCCTTGTTGATCGCCGCCGAAATAGGCACCAAGCCTTCTTTCGTCGCGACGATCAGGTCGCCGCCAGCTCGCATCGTCGCGCGCTTGCCCAGCGGGTCTGTCAGGTCATAGCGACCTACCAAGTTCCATTCGGCTTGCGTCGAGCCGGCCGGATTAGATCCTTCGAAGATTGCTGCCTCGCCCTCAGTCGTGACGAAGACGCATTTGTCATCGATGCCGTCGCCAGCATCGAGCGACCATGTCGCGCCGAAGAGCAGCGAGCCGCCGCGCTGGAAAATGCCCGACAGGTTGAGCGAGCCCAGGGCGCCGGTCACGCTGTCAACGCCGAGATAGCGGGCGCGCATTGTGCCGCCTTCGATGAAGAAAAGGCGGTTGCGGTAGAGCCAGACATGAGACAGGGCCGAAGTCGCCACGCCGGTAATCGCGGCGGAGATCTGGACCACGCCGCCTGGAATGTCCGCCTTGGCAGAGCCGGCAATCGACCCTGTGACGGTTTCGTTGTCCTGGAACGTGCCGGTGATACTCTGAATGAACAGAGAGCCGGTCGTGCCATTGTCGATCGACTTGACCACGGTCGCGGTTGCGCCGCTGGTGCCGCCCGTGATGGTCTGACCGGCGACATAGTTGACCGTCTGGGTGTCGAAGTTCAGCCGATAGGTCGCGAGACCGTTGACGGCCGACCAGTCGAACGTCGTGCTGTAGAGCTGCAGAAAATCTGTGCCGTTGACCGCCACCACGAACGAGCCGCCGGACGTGGTGAAATTGACGTAGGAGTAATAGCCGGATGTCTGCCCGGAGACGGAAGCGACAGGCGGAACGGTCGGCGAAGCCGGCGACGTGACATCGCGGATTGTGGCAGCATCGCAGGCCCAAATTTTTTTCGTGCCGCCGGCATTGTAGGTGATGAAGCTTTCAACCGGGTCTGTGCCGACAGTCGCGCGCTTCACAGAGCCGCCGCGCAAAATGATGCCGGTCGAAGTCGGGAGACAGTTTTCAAGCGTCTGGGCTGAAAACGGCTTGGATTTGACCAGGCTCTGGTTGGTCACCCAGCCAGCGACAGGCGCGCCAAAGGTATACGGCTCAGACCTAGCCGCCGCTTGGACCGGAACGGCCTTACGGCGACCAGGAAAGCGTTCCGCCCTCACGGCGCACCTGTGACTGTCCCAGGCCACGCCACATTGCGACCACGCCAGCTAAGGGGCGGCTGACCAGACACTACCGGCTTGGAGCCGGGATCTTTGTCGATCAGCCGCAGCTTCAATGTTTCGAAGTCGTCTAGCGCCTGCTGATAGGCAAGGCCCTTGTTCTGCTTCCACCGGTAGATGATCGCCAGCTTCAGCAGACGCTCGGAAAGCCTGAACGTGTCGGCGTCTTCCGTGAACATCGTCTTCAGCGAATTGTCGCTCGCTTTGACCAGATTATTCGAGACATAGAAGAACTTCACGGTTTCGCCGGAGCCTATGACCGGCCACTGGTGAAACTGATCGCCGAAGATGATCCAGTAGCCGTTCACGCTGGCGACGGGCGTCACCTGAAGCTCAAGCCATTGGTCCGGACTGGTCAGATGGTTCGTCGCCCAGAGCCAGCGGGACGACCAGAGCGACGATGTTTGCTGCATCCGCTCATAGTCGTCAGGGAGGTTGAAATCGGCCGCAATGCCATCGCCTGTGAACGTCTTCAAGACCAGCAGCTTTTGCCAATCGTAGGCGTCGACGATTTCCGACGCCATGACGTTGGCAAGTTCCTGCATCTCGACCATTTCCCGGGTGGAGGCGCCATAAACCAGCGTCGGCACGTCCATGCCGAGTACGGTCGCTGCACCTTTCACCACATCGAGAATGGACATCAGGCGGCGTCCTTCGCGCCCTTGCCTTTGGCCGCCGGCTGGGTCTGCTCTTCAAGCAGTGCCTCCATCGCAGCCAGGCGCTCCGCCATCTGCTCGATGATGGCGTCCTTCTGGGCTTCGCGCTCGGATGCCTTGGCGGCGTCGGTGTTTTCCAGGAACAGCTTCGCCTGCTTGCGCATCTCGCGCATATTCGGCAGCCGGACCTTGTCCATCTGGCCTTCCTGAAGGTCGCGAACCTCTTCCACCGTCCGAATACCAGACAGGCGAAGGACTTCGGCCTGCTCGGGAGAAACGCCGGGCCACGCAGCGAGAGCCATGCCGTTGACCGGGATATCCTGACCCTTCTTGAACGCCTCATAGGCCGGCTCGATCTGCATCCAGCGCGCCGTCATGAACTTCAGCTTCTCGCCGTCCTGGTCCTCGCCCATCTTCGACGGGTCCGGGAGCATCAGGCGAACGCGTTCGGTCGTCTTGGTGTTCATTGGCGAGTGCGAGGGCGAATAGGTCACCCAGTCCTCCGCCTGCCGTTCGAGAAAGCGGCGCCCGCTTGCGTCGAGCCTGTAGCCCTTCAGGTCGCACTTCTCCGTAACCGGATCACCCTTGATCGGCAGCATCTCGTAGCTCGTCTTGAACCCCATCACTCGGATCATCGGGGCTTGGTTTTCGGCCATATTCTTTGCTCCTGAAACGTGGCGGGCGCCGAAGCGCCTCTTGAGGAATGGGGCGGAGCCGAAGCCCCGCCCTGTTGCCGTCAGTACGGGAAAGCGCACATGACAATCTTCGCCGAGGCGTCGATCGCGTAGGCGCAGACCGTGTCGGTGACGGCGGCGGCAACCTTCAGGGTGCCATCCGTGGTGCCGGACAGGATCAGGGCGTTGCCGTCAGCACCCGACACGAGAGCCGTGGCGAGCGTGGCCACGCCCTTGACCTGGATCCAGCCATATTCGCCATTGCCAGGGGCAGCAGCGAGAACGCCAGCACCGTTTGCAGCGGTGTCGGACACATCCGAGGTCACTTCGTTCGACTGGCCGGCAGAGACGCCGCCCGGTGCATAGAAGCCGACCACGTTGTTTGCGACGGCGGCGATGGCGCCGGCCCCCTGGTTGTATTTCACGAACCGGTAGACCTTGCCGTCATACGATTCGTAGGTGTCGCCAAGGCGGGGAGCCTTGCCGCTTTCCGCGCCCGTGAGATCGGCCGCGGTGTAGGTCTTGGTGATGTTTGCGCCAACAAAAGAGGTCATGATTTTCTCTCCTTATGCCGCGTCGAACAGGACGCCCTGAAGCGACCGGTTCGAGGTGACGAGATTGCCCATCCAGTAGAAGGGGATCACAACCGCATCCTGGTTGACGGGCTTCTTCTCGTCGTCCTGAGTCCACTGCGCCTCCTTATGCTGGTCGACGTAGACGTAGTCCGTGTTGAGGAAGTAGCCCTTCTCGGCCGTGGTCGTGAAATTCGTGTTGTCGTCGAACATCACGTCGGCGGTCTTGTACTTCAGGCCGATGAACCCGGACTGGGCCATGTCGGCATCCATGTACCTCTGAAGCTGCTGCTCACCGAGCTCGTACAGCGAGTAGAAGTCATGGCTGAAGGTGATGATGTCCGGCTTGTCGGCGCCGCGCGTCAACGAGAGCCAGAGCTTGTTCATGTCAGCCTTGAACGACGCCGCATTCGCTGCGGAAGGCGCCGCAGCAAGGTTGGTGCCGGTGGCCTCCAGGAACTTGTTGCGCCAGAACGTCCACATTGCGGAGTCAATGCCGCCGACCGTGCCCTGACCGTTGGTCTGGAGGATGTTGGCCAGGCCGCCGATCTGGTTAGACAGCGAGCCGTCCGAATACAGGTCGACAGAGAAGTTGTTCGCGGCGGTCTTCAGCGCATTGTTCTTCTTGGTTTTGACGAGGTTGATCATCGCGAACTTGCCGCTGTTCTGGCGAAGCTCCTTGCCGCTCGACACGACATGCAGCGCGACCTGCGCCCAGTCGAATTTCGCGGACGTGACGACATCCGAGCCGTTGGTGTTCAGCGTATCGAGGCCGGCATAGCGCTGGTAGGTGTTGTTCTCCGCGTACTCGAGCTGCACCTGAATTTCGGTGCCGCCGTCGAGATTGCGGATCTTGTTCTTCTTCTTCAGCCGGTTGAGGAAGGCGTTGTTCTTCGAAACGTTGTCCGCCACCTCGTTCGCGCTGTTGCGAAGCGTGGTGGACACCATTTCAGTGAAGGTGGTCGACGGACCAGCCATCGGGTTTAACCTTTCTGATTGCGCTCATAGACAGCGGCCAGCTCTTCATCTTCGGTGAGAGCCCGACCCTTGCCCGATGCTGTTGAGGGGATGTTGACGGCGGCGGCACGACGAGCGCCTTCGACCTTGGCGGCGCCATTGGTAGCGGCTGGCTTTGCAGCGGCTGCTTTAGCCCTAAGATCGGGATCGGCGTTCACGGCCATGTCGTAAGCCAGTCCGAAAACGGCCTCTTTCGAGGCGGCATCGCCGAGCTTCCTTCGCGCCTTGTGGATTGCTTCAACCATGTCGACTTCAGGGATTTCGGAGTAGAGCGGCTTGTCGGCTGACAAGCGGGTCAACTCGTCGGCGGCCGACTGCTGGTCGACGCGCTCCTGAAGCTTCTGGTTTATGCGGTCGTCGATCGTGGCGGGGTTATGGACAGATGAAAGCATCTGCTTAAGCCCGGCGATTTCCTGCCGCAATTCTGACTCGCCCTGCTGGACGGTTTGACCAAAGGCTGCCGCGATTTTGTCGCGCACGCCGTAGCTGTCGATGATCGCCATGATGGATTCGACGGGCGCCCGGTCCAGATTGGCCTGGGCGTTGAACAGGAAATCAATCGCCTTTGCAGGGGTGACAACCGACCCATCTGCCAGTTTGCGGCCCTTCTGCGGATCGAAGTAATGGGCATGCCGGTCGATTACCTCCTGGATCGGCTTGACCGTCGAAAGCTGCCGGCCGTGATCGGAAAGCCTGCTCTGCAGCTCTTGCTCGCGGGCAGCCACAAACGCCCGGATTTCAGCCGGCGTCTTCTCCCATGCGCCCTTGACGACATCGGCGCCCTGAAGGCCTTTCCAGTTGTCAGGCAGGGGAACCGAACCAGCGCCAGGCGTCAGACCATCGCCAGCCGGTTCCCCGCCATCACCGCCTTTCGGCGATGCCGTTGTGCCGGTCTCTTCCGTACGCTCTGGGCTGGCAAATTTGCCGCCTTCGCGTTCGGCGCCATTGTCGCGCTCGTTCTTGTTCCAGATTGCTTCAAGCGCGGAATCGTCGACGCCAGCATTGTCGTTCACGACGACATCAACAGTGGGGGTGGCTTCGGCAACGTTAGCGAGAGCGTTCATCGAAATTCCTCTGACACCTGAAGGCCCCGCTTCTTGCAAAACTCGGGGTTTTTGAATTTGCCCTTGGTCGGGGAAAGGCTGGGCTCGTACTCGACGCAATTGTGTTTCTTCAGATCGTCGCGCCGCTGAGAGCGCGAGCCGATAACCGCGCCGTTGATCGGCGAGCGGTATTCAGGAATGTCTGACATGACATTCGGCATGGTGATCTGACCCGCAAATGGCTTCTCCATCGGAGCGCCCGTCTGCCGGTCCACAAAGATGCCGTTTCGAAACACGTACCGAGCCATTTCAAGTCCCGCTTGGAGGCAGGACGAAGGGTGCGGTCGATCGGTGCGAAAAGATAAGCCGTTTGAAAAATCAGGCGAGCAGCAGGGCTGTCACGGCGTCATCGTCGGCCATGTCCGCCAAATAGCGCTGTATCATCAACTGGCCCATCGTCTGTTCAAGCATCGCGGCGCGGTCCACGGATGCAGGCCGATCCACAGGAATGCCTGCCTGTAGCGCGGCGATCACTTGCGGCGAAAGTTCCGGCCATGCAACCACTTCAACGATCGGCTCTTGCGGCTCGTTGAGGTCGACAATCTTGCCGTCTCGGATATACTTGATGGGACGACGGTAGAATCCGCCGTCGCCGCCAACGGGATGCGAGATGACAGGCGATTCCGCCGCAGTTGGGAAGTACCTGTTCGGAAAGTACCGCTTTCCGAAATAGCGATCAGCAAACATCAGCTCGGGTCCAGCGTCACGCCCAGGCGATTGCCGTCAGCATCGACCGATGCGACGATCCGGTCTTTAGTATCCGAAACATCGCGGAAAACAGCCGTCGCGGTGGTCATTCCGCTAGCCTTCCCAAGCAACGATGCGTTCTGCAGCCTGGTCGACTGGCGGAAGGTCAGTGCCCCATCCACAACCGTGTCATGAACAGCAGTCGCGACTGTAGCAGCGCTCGGTATATCCCCGACTGCGGCCGGGGCTGTGGGGATGTTGTCGGTCTTGGCCTTGATGGCGTTCACCGTGCCGTTCACGGTGCCGAAGTTGGTGTTGACCGTGCCGAATGCCGCTGCAATGTCTGATGCGTCGGCCGGGTCGGGCGGCAGATTGGCCGTTTTCGAGTTGATGCCGGAAAGCTGGGTGTCGAGGTTGGCCGTAGCCAGGCCGACAGCGGTTCGAACACCGGGCGCGTCTAGATCGTTGAAGCCGGTCACGCCGGTTCCTTTCGCAAGGACGATGTTCGTTCCTGCCGTCAAGAGGCGCGTGGTAGTTGACCACACAGCATCGAGCGCATTCGCCGCGAATTTTGCCGCTGTCAGCGCGCCGGCTGCAAAGGTGTTGGCAGTGATCGCGCCGGAGTTCCATGCAGTGCCGCCGGCATTGACCACGTTGACACCAAGCTGGGCGCTGGCGGTGTTCACCGCCGCATTGGCGATGTTCTTCACGTTCACCTCAATCACGCCGGCCGTCGAAGGCGTGGCCGCCGCGCTGCCGAGCAACTGCGTCATGTTCGAGGCGATCACGCCCGCCGTGACGCTGAGCTGGCCACTACCGGTGCCCGACGAAACCAAGACGCTCGCGCCGATGTCACGCGCGGTTTGCGCGGTTCCGGCGATGGCTGAAACGTCAACCCTGCCGTTTGCGTCGACAAGCTGGGTTCGGCCGCTGGTCGTGTCTCGGCGGAAAAGCTCGATCACCCGCGTGACCGGCGCCATATTGGCCTGGGTAATGTGAACCGTGTACTCTTCCGCGTCGGATGCCGACGCGATGGTCGTGTCCTCGTCGATCAGCAACGAATAGACGCCGGGCATGTTGGCAGCCGACAGTTCGGCAATCGTCGGCGTGGTGTAGACCGTTGCGGTGCCGCCGTTGCGGCTCCGGTAGACCGTAAAGGTGGTCAGACCCGTCTTGCGGGTTTTCAGGTCGGCGCTATCGACAGCGACGAAGTAGATGTTTTGGTCAATCTTTCCGCTTGGAATTCTCATCTCACGGCCCCAGCGCTACATCGCCATTGATGCCGACGCTAAAGAAGTCGACTTCGGTATCGGGATTCGCGCCGCCGATGCTCAAGCCTGTCCAGCCGGCCGCCGAAATAGAGCTGTCGGTGTTGTTGGTGAACGCTGGCTCTGATTGGCCGTCGTTCCAAATCTTCATGCTCAACGTGGTCCCGTTCACGCGAAACCGGAACCACACCCAGTTGTTTACGGCATAGTTGGGCGAAGGGCCGTTCGCGACTGCCCCGATGGTCGTCGAGGCTCCAGCCACATATTTCTGATCGCTTTGGGCGTAGAGTGTTCCCACATTTCGGCCAAGAAATGTGCCGATATAACCCGTCTCGGCACCCGCAGTACCCGCGCCCCGGATGGAGGCTCGCATGAACACTTCGCTGTCTGCGTATGCCTCGATGGCGCGCGCCCTGAAAAGCACTTCACAATCGGCTACAGCAGGAACGCGGTCCCACGACAAAGCCTGCCTGCTGGCAGATGTTTTGGTCCAGCGGAGGGCTTTGCCGCTCATCGCCGCCGCTACGTTCTGCACCAAAGGGACGTCGGTAGTAGCCCAGCGTTGGGTCCAGTCAGACGGTTTCGCGCCTACCGCATATTCAGAGAAATCGGTGCGGTATTGGTTGGATCCGATGATGGGCGTAAGCACTCCCTCCATGAACTGGAGTGGTTGCCCCGGATAGAACTGCCCCTGGTCGAACATTTAGCCGTTCAGGTCCACTGCGGCGACCGCGTCGGCTTTGGCTTTCAGCGCGTTGAACTCTGTCGTCATCTTGACCAGCTGGGCCTTCACGGCCGCCTCATAGGCGTTGCCCGCGCCGAAAGCATTCACAGTCGCGACGACATCGGCGAAGTCGTTCGGGATGGCGGCAAGCGCGACAGATGCCGTGCCTGCATTCGCCTTAACCTTCATCATTACCTGGCGCTGATCGCTCAGGCGCGCTGCGATTGCGGCCATGCCAACTTCGATTTCACTGGTGGTTGCCATTACTGCATTCCTTGCGGTTGAGGTTGGACGGTTTCAACGCCGGCCGGGCGCCCCTGCTGGTCCTTGATGATCCGCTTCGGTGCCGTCAGCGCCTTGGTGACTTCGATCATGAATTGGCCGAACATCTGCCGTTGCGCGGCGAGTTCCTTCAGAACGGCCTCGCCTCCAATCGGATCGATCTGGATCGGCGGAGGCACAATGCCGTTGGCGGCCAAGACCTGGTTCTGATCGGTTGCAGCCGCGATCTGTTTGGAGCGCAGATCGAACTGCTTTTCCTTCATCGTCATGTCGTGCTGCTCGCGCTTGAACTGCATATCCTGCTCAGCAGAGGCAGTTTTAATTTTCGCATCAGCAGCTTTTGCCGCCGCGTCCGCCTCTCGCGCCTTCGCTTCCGCTTCAGCTTTTTGTTGTTCGGGGTTAGGCTTTGGTGTCTCAGGCTGTTCGGCTTTCGCCTTGGCATCGGTGACCATCTTTTCCAGAACGTCTTCGACAGACTTGCCGAGGTTGAACAGGCGCGAGTTCGCCGCGAAGATTTCGACGGCAACCTCTTTCGGAAGCTCGCCAGACTGGACCATCGGGCCGACAGCAGCCCAATAGGCGCCGGCGCCTTGGAGGAATTCCGCTGCTTCGGCCTTCTGCCGCGACAGGTCCGCCTTCACTGTGGAATCGCTTTCGACATCGATGCGGTACATGGTCGATAGCTTTTGCGTGAAAAGCTGCTGAACGGCCTGCATCTGCGCCAGCTTGGCCTGCCGGGCTTTCTCCGCCATCTGCGCGGCCTGGGCGGCCTGCTGATACTGCTGCATCGTGTCGGGAGGCAGCTGCGCGCCCTCCGGAGGTGGCGGCGGCGGTTGAATGGGCGTGAGATCCTGTTGCGTCGGGATGATCTGGACGCCTGTCATCTGCTGGAGCGTCTCATGTGAGAATTTGGCCGGGATGATTTCCGACATCATCACGAACAGGTCACGCGCGCCGCGCTCCATCATGCGCTGCATCTTCTGGATGCGCAGCGAACCCCATTGCGTCTTGATCTGCTGGGCGCCAAGCGTCTCGCTGGCCTGAGAAGCACCGCGAACGATGTCCGAAATGCCGGTGATTTCGTATATGGCCTGCTTCGTCTGCTCACGGGCGTTGTACAGCTCGCGCAGAACGAGAATGAACTTTTCGACCGGCCAGAACGCGACGGCACCAGCCAAGCCGCCATTCGCCGCCCAGATTTCAGCATTGCCGATCGGGACAAATTCCGTGTCGTCGGCCGCTAGCATGTTGGCAATGTCGCCGGCATCGCCCGAATACCAGCCTTTGACCTTCATGTGGCCGGTAATGATGTTGATGCGCTTGGTGGTGAGGTCCAGCTCATCCGCGAGCTTGGAATAAATCGAGAATGGATTGACCGGCATCAGCCGCCCGGTGAGTTCGATCGGCTGCACGGGCGTTGCGATCGGGAAGAAGTTTGACAGGCCCAGAGGGTCGTCGACTGTCTTCAGGATCACACCCTGGTCATCGACGAAATAGACCTTGCGGCTGGTCCTACACCAGATTTCCCAACCCGTCAGGTCGCTGTCAGATCTCGCCGCGCGCCTTCTTCTCCTGGTCGGTCGTCTGCATGCCGATCAAAGCGGTATCGAATGCAGCGTCTTCGTTTTCGCGCGAAACGACGAACCGGAACGCCATCCACGGGCAATCGCTCCAGCGCTTGGCAGGGCCATGACGGAAATCGCGCCAGCTTACGGCTTCGAAGTCGATGCGCTCGTTTGCGAGGCGTTCCATTCCTGGTTGCGCCACCACGTCGTTTGGCAGATTGGTCCCGTTGCCAGCCATTCCGGCGCCTGTGGATTGAGGCCGCACATAGCCTCCAGCCGATCCGCCGTTGCCTGCCTTGTCTCCGCTGTCTCCGCCGGCAGCATCAGCTGCGTCTTCTGCGGCGCTTGGCGTCTCGCCTTCGGATGTGTCTTCGAGGTCATCGGTCACGTCCTTCACGAAATCGCTTTTGAAACGAAGCCTGACGACACCACGGCCCGCTAGGAACGCGTCTTGCGCCTCCGCCTCCAGTTCGACCTGAAGCTTCGAATCGTCGACCTGGACCTTTATCGACCGCTCGATGATTTCGGCCACGTCCTTGCCGGCTGGGTCTTCATCGGCAAATCGGCGGCGAACGTCTGGCGCGGGCGGGCTGTTGATGACCGCCGGCACGATGGTTTCGACGTTGGCGTACAGAATGTTGAAATCGTAAGTGCTGCCAAGTGTGGTCGACGAGTTGTAATCACGGCTCGATACCTCGCCCGTGAAGGCTTTGACGGCCTTTTCGGCATCGTCCAGCCACTGCTTTTCAAGCTTGGTAGCGGCCTCTATGCGGGCAAGCCATTTGGCACCCTCGTCGCGGAGGGCCTTCCCCTGTTTCTGCTGGTCAGTGGTGAGCTTGTCCGCCTTGGCCATTCCAACACGATGGCGGAAGCACGCACGAAAACATAAGCCGTTTGGAGATTCGATATTTCCGTCACAGCCGGCCAAATGCTGACCAACCGTCAGGGCGCTGCGATTTTCGATGCGCTACGATGTTTTGACTGAATACGTAAACGCCCGCCAGCGAGGGCCGGCGGGCGCACTCAGGCGGAAGCGGCGCGGGTTTAGCCTAGCCGATAACAAAGTTAGGGTACAGGCGAGCATGGTGCAGCGACAAATGCACAACCAAGCGATTCTTAGTCTACAGTCACTATTGCGACGTTGAAATTGTCGGCAGGGAATAGGCGGTCGCCAGTATCCAGCGCCTTGTTTCTAAGGACCACCCATTCAGTTTCCCAATCGATGGCGATTGTCGTTGTCGTGCTGTACGTATTCTTAGTGACATCTGTCAGCAGGGCTATGAATCGATCACGTTCCTTGTTTTGGAAACTCAGTCTGCTTGAGGCGTTGTCGAACGTGACACCTGGGCTAGACATCGTCAATGCACGATCCATAACTTGTGCTACAGCTAGCACTCTCCCTGGTCCAACCACTTTAGCTTCCGGCATTTTATTTTCCTCCCTGTTTTGAGTGCATTCCTAAATGCTTTTCGACTACAGCTGCCGGATCCGCCGTAGTCAATTACGGAAAAAGTACTAGGTCAAAAGCTTCGGGGATCGATCTTCGAATCACTCTTCGCGAACCGGCTTGAATTTACGCACGATCATTTCGAACAGAATATCCGAGATCCACATTGCCGAGACGCCAATCAGGAACGCTGCTGCCAGCGTTGTCGTGTCGTCAGCGGGGGCCGGGATCGGCAAACCGGTTGCCTTGAAGTAGGAAACCGCCGGCAGGGTCAGATACGCTGCCGCCAGGGCCCCACAGATAGGCGAGGCCACCATTTCACGGAGCTTGTACCGGTGCCGTGACAGAGCCCGCAGGATGCCGCCTGAAAGGCCGGCAACGAGCACGGGAGCCTTGATGCCAAGGAGTTCGAAGAAATCATGCATCACGGCTTCCATCCGCACCAGTCAACGCCCTTGGCATTGAATGAGTTCATCTCGTCCAGTTCGGCACGACTCATCACCTGAACGACTACGAGCGATGGCCGGCGCGGCGTGTTGTGGTCGCACCAGACTTTGCGCGGGTCGGCGACCGGCGCCGTCGTGACGCATGCTGAGAGAACCATGAACACTGGGATTGTCAGCGCTTTGCCCATTTGGTGGCCTCCGCCCGCGCCTGGTCGTCTGTCATGCCGGCGGCCTGCCGCTCTGCCGCTGTGGCCTCGCGGTCCATCTCCAGACGATCCTGAGCCGCGGCTAGCTCTTTGGCTGCCTGCTTTGCCTTCTCTCGCGCACTCCCCTTGCGATAGGCCGTCCAGAGCCCGGCAAGTGCCATGACGCCAGCGAGGAGATACGGCCAAAGCTGTTCGATGAGCGCTGTGGCGATCGGGATCATTTGCCAATCCTCGTCTTCGCCCGAATACGACCCCAGATCATTCCGACACTTGTTGCAAAGCCGATCAGCGACGCCCCGAGCTCATGAATGTTCCCGGTGAAGTCGCCTGTGGAAAAGTCGATGTTGATGCCGGCCAGACCGACGGAATTGAGCAGCGAGAAGACGCCAGCCCAGACCGCAAGCGACTGCCACCATGGCTTTGCATTTTCCATCACTATTTCCTCTTGAAGATTGCGCCGACGACGGCGAACAGCAGGCGCCAGAGCCAATTCCGTTCGACAGTCACGGTTTCGGTAGTCGGTGTCGGCGCGGGATAGATGATTGGCGGGGCCGAAGGGGGTGCAGGCGGCGCTACGGGAGGCGCGGCGGGTTGCGGAGCCGCTGGAGCCGGAACGATCACCGAGACGGGGTTCGCAGGCTCGGGCGTTGTCTCGTCGCCGGCTTCTTTCCCGGCATAGCCGCCCGCTTGCAAGGCGGCCTCGAACGCCCTCGCGTAACCGGCGATGGTCGCACCGTTGCGCTTCACGTCCGCGTTGATAATCGATCGCGCATTGATGTAGTCGGCCGTGGTGCTGGTGATGTAGTCGGCCAGCCTCTTGCCGGTGAACAAGCCCCGAAGCATGCCAACGAACATGATCAGCACCGCGATTTTCGGCTTCAACGCTAGATCCGGATTCGCGACGAGATCAACGCCGATGGCCAAGCCTATCTTGGCGTACATCTCTTTGCCGGTGATCTGCGGCAGGCCCCGCCCGCGATAATCCCAACCATCATTCGGGCCAGTGTTGCCCATCCGGCCGCCGTAGACGAAATTGGCGAGCTTCTGCGGCTGGCGGACATATCCAAGCGTGCTGGCCGCTGTTGGGAAGCGGGAAGGCCACGCCTTCATCATCGCCTCTGTCGAGTAGTTCAGGTTTTCCGATATCGGCTGCATCGACGAGCCAACTTCGTGATATGGCGTGGCCAGGATGTAAGCAAGTTGCCGAAGCGGCACATCGCGCGCCTGGGCTTCGTCCAGGATCAAATCGAGGATTGCGACCTGACCGCTGGAAAGGCTCGTGCCGAAAACGCCCGAGTTCCGTGAGCGAAGAGCGGCATAGAAAGCGCTGCGATCCATGATTTTCCCTGCGGGTTGCGAACCGGCGCAGGATGGTAGGAAGTATGCGAAAACTATAGCCGCTTGGTTTTGAGGTTACCGCGCCGTCAAAGGCTTAGCCTCCATCCAGCGTTCGCCAGTTTGACATTAGCGCCGGATGTGTTTGCCCAGTATATG
Source organism: Mesorhizobium sp. RCAM 05104 (assembly GCF_059683645.1). NCBI lineage: Bacteria > Pseudomonadati > Pseudomonadota > Alphaproteobacteria > Hyphomicrobiales > Phyllobacteriaceae > Mesorhizobium > Mesorhizobium sp. RCAM 05104. Next base: position 329,062 of record NZ_CM185033.1, read on the forward strand.
TTCGTCGATTCGAGCACCAAGTTGACCGGAGGGAACACGCCAATCCCCCACATTTGGCTCCAGACCCATGAAAAAGGCGGTGGATTGGTGGTGTTGTTGAAAGCTCCATATGAATTGTTGGGAGCTAGCATAAAACCCGTGCCATCTCCGCCAGGTGCGGATGCCACCGGCGTTACGAAAATCTCAGACGCTATTGGCGGGACGAATGCCGAGACTGAAACCGCCGTCCATGTTGGCGCCGAAATGCTCCCGCTGTTCCCGGACGCCAAGATTGGCATCCCTGTGGGGTTTGTCCCAATCGTCAATTGAGCTCGGGTTCCATACTGGATCATGCGCCAGAGGTTGGACGAAGCATCGTTTCGAAAGGCACTGACCAGCGTTTTGTGGGTGTAGGTCGCGGGAAGCGTTGGGGCTGATGCTGATGCCGAAATCAGCCCGATTGTGGTGGTGCCGTTCCAGCAGACCCAGCCATAATACCAAGTGTTCGAAGCTTCCGCGCCGGTATCGAGACCATTGGCCCCCGATGCCGTGATATCGGCAGTCACGTTGACGGCGGTCAGCCGAACCGCATTGCCGCTTGCATCCTCGACCGAGAGCGCGTCTGCGGTGATTGCCACCTGGGTGGCGCTTGAGATGGTGACCTTCAGATTTCGGAACCCGGCGACGAGCTGCTGTTTTGTGCTGAGCAACATCGTACCGTCGGCATCAGGGACAGACACCGTGCGCGTCGTCGCAGTCGTGATCCCCGAGACCTGAAGTTTCAGCTTTTTGGTGGCGTCGGTCTCGTCGACAAAAAAGGTCGTGTTGTCCTCAAGGCTCTTGTTCTTCAGGGTTTCGGTTGCGGTCGACGAGTACGGCGGCACAGCGGCGCGCTGATAGCCGACACATGTCCAGTTGCCGCTGCCCAGAGACCGAAGGGTCATGATGTCGCCAGCCGCCGTGGTGATGTTCTGGGCTCCAGGCAGGATCAGGCTTGTAGCGTTGTGTGTCAGCGTCAGAATGCCGGCGAACGTCAGAACGCGGACGGCGCCCGCCACCACTGTGCCGAAACCGGTAATCGTCACGGTTCCGGTGATGGTGACTGTCACGCCCGTTGCGTTGGCCAAATTGACCGTCGCAGCAGATGCCATATTTGCGCCGGCTGCATTGAGATTGTCGTTGCCACCCACCGCGCTCGATGCGCCGGAGCCGCCGGCCGTTACCGGCCTCGCGGCGTTTGCGTCGGCTACCAGATCGTCGACCAGCGCGTTGTATTTCGCGCTTTCGATCGTGGTGTTTGGTGTTCCAGCGGTCCCCGGAGGGGCCGAATATACTCCACCAGCGCGAGGCATAGCCGCTCCAATCCTATTGGTCGGCGCTAGGGTGCTGATGCCTCTACGAAAAGATAAGCCGTTTGAATTCGCCTTGGCTTCGGGTCTATCGTGTCAGCGGGGGAAATCGTGATGGACCAGAATAGCGGTTGCTTGCCGGTCTTGCTGGTGATCGGCATCGGCTTATGGTTTGCTTTCGGACACCCGGCCAAGACCGTTGCTGACTGGTACTGGCCGAACGATGCCGCGCCCTGGGAAACAGTCGACGCGTTCTACTATCCAAACAAAGGCGACCTGGGCACTGTCCGCGAGCAGCATGGATTGGCCGATGTACAGAGCTGCCGCGATTGGGTGAACGCCCAGGCCTACGCTGATGGCGACCCGACCATGACACGCTCTGACTATGAATGCGGCTTGGGCGAGCCAGAGCCTTACGGGATACTGAAAATCTACCGCGCTACAGTCGACTAGCGTCCCGCCCGCCGCCGTCTGACCATGGCGTCAACAGCATCCTTCACCGACTGATTGCTTCGGATCGATCCGTCAGGCATCGCCTGATAGGTGCCGGGGTCACCAGCAGGTTTCACCACTGCCACGATTGCTTCGCGCCAGGCGAGGCCTAGATACCGGAACGCGGAGGCGTAGTGTTCCGCCCAGTTCTTGACCGGGGTCGACAGAAACACCTTCTTCTCGTCGTCCCATTCCCGACGAAAGGCCTTCAGGCCCTCGATGCCATCGGCCACCCGTTCATTGTTCGCGAACCGGGCGAGCTTGATTGTCTGCCGGCCGGCGTTCACCCCATCGGCAAAGCTCGCTATGCCGACCATCTTCGGCTTGCGGCCATGATCCTTCAGTGTTTGCAGCCGCGTGCGCGCCGTTCCCCACTGCGGATGCATGATGTCATGCGGAACGTAGTCGTTGCCCTTGTAGCCCTTGTCGTCGAGCCACTTGCACCAGTCGGCGAGGTCTTCGCTGTCGGGTAGGTAGAAATCGACGATGATGGGCGTGCCGTCGATGACCTGAAAACACCAGATCGGGTTGTTGGACGCCTTACCCAGATCCCAGACCGTGTGAACCGGGTAGGCCTCATTGACCGCAATGGGTTTGCCAATGCGGCCTTCCCGCTCCGCCTTCGCTACTTCAGAACCCCAATACGAGCCCACCAGCGCGCCCGCGAACGAGCAATAGAATTCCTGGTCAATCAGGAGGTCGGCAACCTCTTTGCCGAACAGGCCGGTGTAAATCACCCGCTGCTCTTCGATGTCCTCCTGCGATATCGCCTGTGTGGCATCGACGCCCAGCACTTCCGTGAACCACCCGCGCGGGTTCGACTGCGGATGAAAGGCATTGCCCTTTGTCGCGTCCAGCATGCCCTTGGCGTGGTTGTTGCCGCGCGGCGTGGTGATGAATGAGGCCCAGCCACCATTTTCAGCCAGAATCGGCGACAGGTACGCCCACGCCGCCGGCTTAGCCAATGCCCATTCCGAGAAGGTGATCCCGACCGGTGGCGATCCAACCAGGCTGTTGAAGTTATCCGAGCCGACAACCTGAAACGTCGATCCGACCTTGAAGCGGATGAACATCTCATTGTCGTTCATGTTCTCGATTAGAGGCTCTGGGAAGGCCTCGAACAGTCGGCGCTTGGCAGTGTGAGGGTTCACCGCGTTCCAGATGGCTTTGCGGGCCTGTGCGGCCTCCGGCAACATGTGCCAGTAGGTGCCCGGCCGCTCATGGGCGGACACGGCGTGCATGTTCAGGTTGATTTCATCCTTGCCGGCGCGGCGGTGCCAGAACAAGAGCTGGCGCCTACAGCCTTGCTCCCAAGTGTCCCATGCTTTCTTCTGATACCAGCGTGGCCGCCAGCCGGCGTTAGGAAGCTGGATTGTCGGCATCAGGCTTTTCCGCCTCTGAGAGCTTCAGCACCTGAACGACCAGCGGCCCGCCGTCGGGATCGGTGAGCGCGACCTTGGCCCCGTATTTCTTCGGCCGCATGCGCTCTGCTATCCATTTGCGCGTGTCGATGCGCAGCCGCGACCGCTGGATATGCTCGCTGTTGACCTGCTCATAGGTCGAGCCGTCCGCATTCGTCTTGGTGATGTAGTCGTTGCTGCCGTCGTCGGCGATGTCGGGCATTTCATCCACATGCACGTCAGCCTGGAGTTCACGCGCACGCGTGTACTGGTCGCAGAACGCCGCCCGCGCCGGATCAAGTAGCCATCGCAACACGGTCGACTTGTTCGGCATGTCTTCATGCAGACAAATCGAGCGGAGGCTGTTGCCCTCTGCCAACCGCTGGCAAATGGTGTCCGCCAGATCCTGGGTGAAATCACTTGGCCGCGCCATTGCTCGCCTCCTTCAACCTTATCTGCACCAGCCGCACATTGATCCCGAGCTGTTTTGCAATCTCTCGGGCTGAGAGACCCAGCGCCTTCATGTCCTTGATCGACTTGCGCCGCTGTAAAGCGAGTTGCCGACCCCTATGTTTGAAAGGCCGTTTGACCCGCACGTCACCTTTTTCGCGCGCCCGCTTGACGTACTGAACGACCGTTGTCGGCGAAATGTCTAGACACTCCGCGATGGTCTCGTACGTCGCCATGTCCTGGTACATATCGAGCGCGCGGTTTCGGTTGCGCACTACGGCGTCAACCGCCTTGCCGCCCTTCTTATTGAAGGAGGAATAGGCATGAAATGGGAGGGAAGCACGATGCTTTGGCTTGGACATCCCGTGGTTCATTTGTCGCCATCCGTGTCATCGGCGCGCCAAAATGATTTGTATGGCTTGGGCTTTGGTAGAAGCTCGCCTCCCCGATACTCGTAGTTGCCGCCTTCTTCGGCGCGCCATATGGCGTTCTCCTGCCGGTGCTTACTTAGCGTGGCGCCAGTGGGTCGATATTCGACCAACAGCTCAAGGCTGGCATACATCCTCTTCGGAGGATCGATCCGGTACCAAACGCCGCCATGAAGGAAGAAACGTTGAAAGCCGAGCTCCGTTAGGTTGCTCATGCGCAACTCGCAGATCGCGCCATCTTCTTTTGCGTCGCCGATCGGTCGCCAGGGGTTTTCCCGTTCAAGCCTCTCACGCTCTCGCCGCTCATCAATGGTCATCCTGCTTCCCTTTCGATGCGAGGTAATCGGCAACGCTGACTTGCCGGACGGCCGAGGCCGCACCGAATGTGCCGAGCTGGGAGGTGTTGAAGGCCCGCTTGCCTTTCGGATCGAATTTCGCCGAGGCTCCCTTCCGCAACCAGCCTGGAGCCTTGGCCGCGTTGCCCCTCAGGCGATGCTCAGCCTTGCGCTGCTTTTTGGCTTCCTGCTTTGCCTTGCGGCTGGGCTTGGCCTCCCGTTCGGTAGCCAGCCCTTTGGACAGGATCTTGGTCGAGATCCAGTCAGCCCGCTTTTCGGCCGCCGATACGGGCGAGCCTTCCAGCCGATCGACCACACGCCAAGCCTGGGCATTGGTTTCGAACGGACCAGCAGCGACACAGCTCCCGTCGACAACGACGAAGCCGTCCTCAGTTTCAACCACTGTCATGCGACATGCCCTCCCTCTGGCTTGTTGCTTCGATAGGAGAGCCGGATGATTTCCGCCTGCACAGCCGACCAGAACGCGCCTAGATGCTCGTCTTGTTCGCTGTCCGATATGCCGGTTCTTGCCATTTGCCGGATCAGGCCATCGGTGACTTGGTCGCGGTAGGATTCCGCCGCTTTGTCGGTTGGCTTGGCAAGCATCTTTTCAGCTGTCGAACGAATGCGACCGACCCGTTTTCCCATCGGGAACAGGATGATTTGACAGGGAGTCGGCCAGTCAAACAGCGTTGGCTGCATGCTCGCCTCCCGCCGTTACCATCTGGTAGGATAAGGATGTCACAGAAACCATGACGGTTTGCTCTACAAAGCACCCGGTTCCGTCATGCTTCTTATGACAGCGCGTCCTAGAAATCATGACGCCCTCCTACGGTTCGTCATGGAAGTTAGGACAGGGTCGTCATTGTTTTCATGACGGGTTTTTGTTTTCCGTCGCAGGCCGTTGGTGCCAGTCGGATTGTTGGCACTCGGGCCTTTCACCGGAAACTCTCGGTCGGGGCGCCAGTCGCGGTAGAGCTTCCTGCCGTCCTGCTGCTTGTCGGTCCCAGGCATCTTGATTTCGGTGATTTCGTAAGACGGGCACTTTGCCGCGCCCTCCACACCTAGGCATGCAGCTTCCGTTTGAAACAGAAAGCCCTTCCGTTGGAGATCCCGGAAGCCTTCGGCGGCTGTATCGGTTGCACACCCCATACAGGCCGCCGCCTGCCGCACACTCAGCCTTATCTTGCCGTTATTGTTGGCATCAGGGCCGCGCCATTCGAGCTTGACCCATGGATAAAGCGCCTGAGCCGTAGAAGAGAGCGCGCGCCACGCGGGTTGCTCCATTGTGTGGCGAATAATCTTGGTGAAATGCTCGCCCGGCGGGTTTCGTCCGTTGCCCTTCCCCATCAGTGCGCCCTCGCCCGGATCAGCGCCGCTTGCCGGCAGGCCTCGACCGCGTCTTTGAGCGGCAGAGCGAACTTCTCCTGCAATTGGGGAATTATCGCCTTGGTACGATCGGCCGAACCGGTGGCGAGCCATGCCGCCGCCTCAGCGACAGCAAGGTCGACGGCAGGCCAATTCCATTGCGGCGCCTCGTCCGCGTTCAACTCGTCGGTGCCACTCATGCCGCCCGCTCCGCAGGCTCAATGATGCTGGTGGGTGACTCCAACTTGTACCGGCCATGTACCCCGGAAAAAGGCCCGCCGTGGCTTTCGCGCTTTGTCGAGATCACGAACCCATCGCGCCGGAGAAGATAGACGGCATGAGCGACCCTGACGCCGGTTGGCAACTCCAGGGACGTGATGCCGGCGGCACCGGCCTTGATCAGTTTTTCCATCATCCAGGCGGCTCTACCGTCTAGTCTCTTCACGGCGCCATCCGGCTCGACCTTAACAAGAAGGGAGTACTTCATGCCGCGTCCTCCATGAAGAATTTGGTAAGGTTGGATCGCTCGGCGACCCATCGACCTCCCACCTTGCGCGCCGGCAGTTCGCCCTTTTCCAGCATGTGAAATGTCGCCCGCTGGGTGCGGCCAATGAATACGGATATGGCGTCGGCTCCCCATACCAACTCCAAACTATGGTCGGATTTCGTAGACAAATCGTGCTCCTTTCGTTCACGGGTGCAACTTGCATCTATTGCCAAGAAGTACCCGGAACTGTGGATGAGTGCAAGTCGCACTCTTGCCTTTCATGGTGGCAAGTTGCACTTATCCCCAGCATGAGTGATGATGACCGCGAAAAATACCCTAGTGAGCTGGCCGAACGCTTTCAGGTCCGGCTTCCGCCTGGTTTGCGAGACCGCATTAAAGAAGCGGCAGACAAACACAGCCGTTCGATGAATGCTGAGATTGTCGCGCGTCTTGAAGACTTTCCGACGCTTCAAAAGACGTTGTTCGCTACGACGCGGGAGCGAGCGAAACTGGCGGACGATAAGGAGCGCCTTGAATGGGAGCTGGATCGGCTAGAACACTTGCGAAAACGCTTCTTTAACAAGGAGGGAAAGCCTGCCCCTGTTTTAGCAATTCCCCAGCCCTTGCTTGATCGCATTAGCCTGGAAGCGGAGCAGAACCACCGAACGCTTGACGCCGAGGCGATTGCCGCTCTTGAGGTTGCGTTCCCTCCAAAGTCGATAGACATCAATCTTCTATCGGTCTTTTTGGAAAGCTTGATCGGCGTCAGTGCTCCTGACGGGAACAGCGACTATCTGAATTATATCAATAATGCTCTTGCCGACGCCAAGCAGCCATGGACCGTCCGAGCTGGCTGGGACGGTGAGGTAAGCTTTGTTCCCTACGCCACCCGCGCCGAGCAATCGAACGACGAGGGCGGGAACGAATGAGCGTCCGTAAGCGCACATGGACCAATAGCCGAGGCATCGAAAAGGAAGCCTGGGTTGTCGACTATGTCGACGGAAAGGGCATCCGGCGGCTGAAGACATTCGCCAGAAAGAAAGATGCCGACAGCTTCCGCGACGGCGCCGGCGTCGAGATCCGCCAGGGCATCCACGTAGCGGACAGGGATAGCGTCAGACTGGCCAAGGCCGGGGACATTTGGATCAAGGGGGCTGTAGACGCCGGGCTGGAGCGCTCGTCCACCGAGGCATATCGATCGCACCTTGACCTGCATATCAAGCCGTTCATCGGCCAGGAGCGGCTTTCCGATCTAAGCGTCAGCACACTCCGGGCATTTGAAGACAAGCTTCGCGAGAATGGCCGATCACCCGTAATGGTGCGCCGGATCATGGTCAGCCTTGGCACACTGCTCGCAGACGCCCAGGAGCGCGGCTTTGTGGCCCGCAACGTTGTTCGGGACATGCGCGCCCGTCGCAGGCGCGGAGAGCGCCAGGACAAGCGTCAGAAGGGCAAGCTTAAGGTTGGGGTCGATATCCCGTCACGCGAAGAGATCAGGGCTATTGTCAACGCCCTCTCCGGCCGGTGGCGCCCATTGCTGCTTACGGCAATCTTTACCGGGTTGCGCGCTTCGGAATTGCGCGGGCTCCGCTGGCGCGATGTGCATCTAGACAAACGAGAACTGCATGTGCATCAGCGCGCCGACAGGTTCAATGCGATAGGCAAGCCGAAATCGGAAGCAGGCGAGCGAACGATCCCTTTGCCGCCGACAGTCATCAACGCGTTGCGGGAATGGAAACTTACTTGCCCGCGCAGGCGTACCGGAAAGCTGGACGAGGAAGGCAAGCCGGTCACTGTGCTGGAGCTGGTCTTCCCTAACGGCGCGGGCAACATCGAGGGTCTGAGCAACATCATTCGACGTGGCCTGATCCCCACGCAGATAAAAGCTGGCGTCACTGTGCCAATTCTAGACGAGCATGGCGAGCCGCAGCACCACAAGGACGGCAAACCCGTTGTCACAGGCAAATACACCGGCATGCATGCGCTTCGTCACTTCTATGCCTCGTGGTGCATAAACCGCACCGAGGAAGGTGGCCTGGGATTGCCCGCTAAGATGGTCCAGGAAAGGCTTGGACATTCGACCATCGTGCTAACGATGGACCGCTATGGGCACCTGTTCCCGCGCGGCGACGACGAGGCGGAACTAGCCTCTGCCGAGCGGCTGCTGTTGGGCTAACGCGACACAGGCGCGACATAGGACACTGAAAGCCTTATTTCCCATGACTTCGGAGCGGTTTTGTAAACCGAAGGTCGGCGGTTCGATTCCGTCCGGGGGCACCAGTCCACCGGAAAAACTGACACAATTTCAACTGGTTAGAGATTTCTCCTGGTTGCCTGTCCTCCGTTGTATCCACCTTAAAAAGAAAAAGCCCGCCACCGTGAGGCAGCGGGCTAAGTGGAAAACATTTCCTCTTTCAGAAATGACCGTGCCAGCGCTGCCCCTCCTGTGGAACGTCCGGGTTGTCGGTCCAGCCGCACGAATCGCCCTCAGACGGTTCGGCATCGTGCTGCTCTTCGAGGTCGCAGTCATCTTCCTCGCGGTCATCGGTGCGGCAGACTTCGCCGCCACCGGCCAGAAACGGTTCAAGATCCGGGTCGGGCTCCACAAAGTCCAACAGCGAGATCAGTCGCTCAATCTCATCCTCGATCGAGCGACGGACGGACGGGTCAGAAAGGCGGGCCAGCGCGCTCATGAAGCACCGCCCTTCAAGCCCTCATGGCTTTCGAGGGCATCGTGCAATGGTGCGTGCATCTCGATCGCCAGCGCCATCAACCGGCCTATGGCTTCGGTAGCGTTTGCCGACAGACTGCGGCCCTGGGCACCGTCAGTCACCGCTCTGACAAGGTGCAGTATCGCAAGCAGATCGTAGCTGCATCCGGCCAATTGCGTGGCAGTCATATCGCCTTGGTCAACGAAGCGGTTCATGATGCACCGCCTTCGTCATCCGCCGGCATCATCGAGGAAAGCAGGACGCGCAAATCCTCGTCTTGGATTTCGCAGCAGCTACCGCGAAGGAAATGCGCGAGCGCTTCGGCTTTTCTGGCGACATCGGCAAGGGTCGTGCAGCGGTACGCGCAAATCGCAGTGAACGCGTCCATATCGGCATCGGAGGCAGCTTCCTCGATCTCCTTTGCCTGCCAGAGGCCGGCGGCCTTTCGGCGGCTTACCTCTTCACGCAAGACTTGCCGCAGGGTGCGCAAATCATGGGCCTCGGCCTTCTGAAGAGCAGTGGCGGCTTCCACCGCCGTAGTCGGCGCCACCTTTGTCAACGCCGCCAGTTTGTGGTGTTGCTCCTGATAGCGTCGACCAATGTCCTTGCGCACGTCTTGATAGTGTTCGGCGATGTCGAAGTGGGCGAAGAACGACTGAACGTTGAACGATTGCGCCCCGCCGATCGACAACGGCACAAACAGCTCCTTCTGGGCTACCTGGAAATAGGCTTCCTCCAGCTTGCTTGTTGCGGTGAGCGCGTCTTCAAAGTCGTCTACAGCCTTGTGCTTGGCGGCGATCAAACCTTCCAGCTCGGCAGAGGTCGCAGCGGCGGCAGATGGCTTCGTAGCCATTGCGGTTGCGGCGAGAGCGAGGCCCGCGCCGGTCAGGTTGAGCAGGCGGCGGCGGTTAACATTGGGCATGCCTTCGGCGGCTGCCCGAACAGGGGTGTTCGGCATGGTTTGTCTCCGGTGTTGTGGTTACCATTACCAACTTGGTTGGTCTTTTAACCATATGCCCCGGCCCCTATTGTCGTCAACAATAATTTGTGTATGATACCAAAATTCTTATATGTAGGGACAAAATGCCAATCACTGGATACCAGATAAGGGCCGCGCGCTCGCTCATTGGATTGGAGCAGATAGCCCTTGCCGATAAGGCGGGGGTCAGCGCCAACACGATCCGCAACATGGAAGCATTCGGCGCCGACCGCGTGAAAGTCCGAACGGACACTCTGGATGCCGTCACAGATGCGCTGAAGGCTGCCGGCGTCGTCTTCCTTGACGAGGGCGAAACGGCCAATGGAGGGCCAGGCGTTCGCCTGCGTTCAAGCCCATGACCGCCAACACGCCCCGAGCCCGCATGTCGGCCAATCGTCGACAAGCCATCTTCACCGAGCATTGCACCGGCCACAACGTCGCGCCGTGCTGCCTTTGTGGTGAGCCGATCCACCGCCACACCGACCGCTGGATTGTCGAACACAAGCGCGCCCTTGGTCTGCTAGGCCCGGACGTGAACACCAATTGCGGCCCGGCTCATTTCAAGTGCGGCGAGGTCAAGACCCACACCCAGGACTTGCCGAGTATCAGGAAGGCCAAGCGCCAGCAGGCCCGGCACGAAGGCACAAAAAAGCCGGCGCGAGGGTTTCAGACCCCGGCCGGCGTTGCGTTCGATTGGAAGCGGCGGCGCTACGTGGCTATCGTATAGGATAGTCCGCCTTGACGACGATGCGGGTGTAGGCCCGCTCCAATCCAAAGACAGCTTCATCCTTGGTGGTCACGGTTCCCCTCGCCCCACCTTCGTGGCAGGTCCAGAACCATGTCCCCTTAGCCGGCCCGTGCAGGGTCTTCATGATCCTGCCGACACCCTCGCTTTGAAAGCTGCCCTCGAAGTCATAGGGCACAGCTTGCCCGCCGATGACGGTCCTGCCCCATTGGAGATGAACGCGAGCGCCACGGTCAACCACGAACTGGAATGCGCCTTCCTTCGTGTCGAAGGTATCGATGGCAGCGCCGCCGTCCACGACTTGCCAGCCGCGCTGGTAGGCGAAACGGATGATGAGGCGATCGGATGGCATTGAGCCGATATAGCGTTCAATCTTCCTCGCGGAAATCCTGCAATGAGGCGTGGCGCAACTTCTCTTCGCCGCGCAGGTGCTTCACAGTGGCGACAAGCCCCGGCTTAACCCATTGCGTCGCCGAACGCTTCATGCCCTTCGGCGCCGTCCCCGCGTGGTCCTGGACGCGCTGCCAGAGCCGTTCGCGCATATCGCGGTTCAAGGTGATGAAGGCCGAGCCGACATATTTGCGCGTGACAGGCTCACCCAGCAGGGCGAAGGCAGGCTTGCCGGCTTCGCGTTCGACGCCCAGCAGCTCTAGTTCGCTGGTCGTGTAACATTTGATTTTCCACCAGGCGGTGGAATCGCCGCTGCGATATTTGCTGTCTTTGCGCTTCGAGACCATGCCTTCGAGCCCGGCTTGGTCGATCACATGAAAAATGGCGTTCGCTTCGCCCGGCAGCGCTTCGCTGAATTGGATGCGTCCGCCCGGTTCGATCATGCCGTGTAGGATTTCGCGACGGTCTTCGTTCGCCATGCTGCGCAAGTCGTGACCATTGAGGTGCAGCAGGTCGAAGGCCACGAAGTAAAGGTCGTGCTGGCGCTTGGCGATAGCCGACAACAGAGCTTTGAAATCGGAAAGACCGGCAGCATTGGTGACGATGATTTCGCCGTCGATGATGGCGCTTTCAACCCCCAGCTCTTTGCCGGCCGCAGCGAGGTCACGGTATTTCGCCGTCCAGTCGTAGCCGTTGCGCGTGAAGATCCTCGCCGCGCTATCTTCGATGATCATCTGTGAACGGTAGCCATCGAATTTGACTTCATGCGACCAGTCGTCACCCGCAGGCGGCTTCTCGTGCAGCATCGGCAATTGCGGTGGAATAAACTTCAAACGCATGAACGAACTCACATCGGCGCGATTCAATTAACTTGCGCTGAATTGGTTCCCAAAACGCAAAAAGCCCGCCAGCCGAAGCCAAGCGGGCATGAGGAGGCGCTTCAAGCAAACCCGGCGGCGGGACAACGAGCAGAGATCGGCTTGTTGCTTCCAGCTGCGCTTTTCAATCAGCTCTTCTCACCGATCTTGTTTATCTTTTCGAACAGGAAGGTGATCGAATATATGCTTAAAAAGCCGTAATGCGAGATAAAGAATAGAACGCAGATGATGGCAAAATCCTTTAAACTCCCGATATTTTTCCCGGCTATATAGCTGAAATTCACATTGAAAAGGACGATATAGGCGGCAATGTATAGCACGCCGATTGTGCATAGGTATCCAAACAATAGACTCGCATACTGCCGAAGGCTGAGGGTTTCAAAGAATGCTTCGTGTTCCTCATTGCTCCATATTCTGATCTCGGCATTTGTCCCAGCAAGCTTGTCGTCCAAGCCCTTGCGCTCAAAGGTAGCAAAGGCCCCCAATGCCGCGAGATGGAACGGCACCACGAAAACCATGAACTGAAAGATGTTTGCAGTTAGATTCGGCAAAAAATCGCCCGAGAAAGCCAGAGGAAAATTGTGGAGCAAGAGAAATATAACTAGCGTCACAGCGGCGGGCAGAAAAATCTCGTACACGCGCTTTGATCTATAAAAAGGGTGGCTTCCTCTAATCGTCAAGAAGCGGATTGATGCCAGAAGTTCCCTGATCCACCACATGGCTATTTCCAGTACTTCTCGTTGTGGATGGCTTCTTTTGCGGCCTTCATTACCGGAGGGTGGAATTCCGCGTAGCATTCTGCGGTGGTTCCGACGAGGCCTCCTACCGGCACAGTCCTGCAATAGCGCATGTCCGCTTCCCCCAGTTGATCGATGGCTACGACTCTGGTGTTCCCAGCGGGCTGGCCCTGTTCGTCCACGAGTTCAATATTCAACGCCTCGAAGTCGATACCCGCAAAAGATTGGCGAACGTGGTCGATGAGACTTCTCACCTTGCCGAAATCGGCGGTTGGGTTTATGCGCGCCGTAAGCTGAAGATCTAAGCGCTGAATTTTCGGCTCATCGGCTTCACCCTGGAAATCTTTCGTTCCACGAACCAGCTTGAAGCCGCCAATCCTACCTTCTTCGAGGTCTTTTTTAAGGCTGGCATTCTGCTGGGGATTAAACGTTACAGTCGGCCGATACCCGATAGTCTCGGGCTTCTCCTTAGCGCTACGCCTTTTTTTCTCAGCGACAAACTTCTCTGGAAATTCCTTTGCATAGCGCTCCATGAGATTTGATAGGAAACTTTTCGCGAGCGCGCGGCCAATTCCACGAGTTCGCTCCATCGCCATTCGATAACGCCCTTGATCCCCGCCGACGGTGATGGCCTGCTTGGAGATCACAATGTGTGATGAAGCCCCAGGGACGTCACCGGGTTCGTCCGACGTAATCGTTTTGACAGTACGGTTTTTGGTGTTCACAAAACTTGGCAACCCCCTATCCGGATCGCCGCGAACGAGCAGGAATGAAATGTAGCTAGCCTCATCCTTGAGGTCAGAGATGTAGATTGCGTTGGTCTCATCCTGTGTTTCCTTGCCCCCTGCATTGGTGCCGACAATGAGTGCGATAGCATCGTTTTTGTCGTAAAAGTGCTTTGATGCCGCGACCAGCGTGTCTAGGTACACCTCAGCATTCACTGCCGGGTACCGTCCCATTCCAACCTTCATAAGCTGAAGAAATTTTTCGGCCATTGCACTCCCTCCCAATCCATGCCGATTGAAATCAACATGGCTCGCAAGAGTCGATAGCCTTGGTCTAAGAACTAAGTGGGAAACGTGAAATATATTTTAGGGTACGGCTGTCCAACGTCTTGGCCTTCCTCGAAACCAGCTTGAACGCCCCACTACGGGCAATCATAGCCGCTTCACGGGAGGATGGGGCTACCGCAGCAGTTCAGGCGGAGAGCCCACCAGACCGGCCTTCTTCTCGGGTGCGAGATTGTCCACCTTGGTTGATAGCACCTCGATCTTGGTCGAAAGCCCGTTCACATCCTTGCGGATCAGCTCCAGCGTATTCGTGAGGATCTCGGTAAAACGATCGATACGGACGTTAACCGCGGTGGCCTGCTGCTCCAGGATGCCGACACGGTACGGCATGTTCGTGAGCGGCGCCAAGGCAGCCTGGATGTCATCGAACTTCCTGTCGGTGACGCTGGACCGAGTGACGCGATATTCCTCGACCTTCGCAAGGCGCGCGTCGAGGCTGTTCACATAGGTCACGACTGCGACTGCGGTCCCGAGCACTGTGAGCAGGCTCGGGATATTGAAGGTTCGCCAGTTGATTTGGACTGAAGCGTTCTGCACTGCGTCGTCCCCGCGTTGGTCTGCCATGCACTGCTTCCTATAAACATCCGTGTTGCCCGAATGGTTGCCGTGTCGAAGAAATCAGATACGCCCGAGCACAATCAAAATGAGGATGATCACCAGCACCAAGCCGAGCCCGCCGCCGCCGTAGTAGCCGGTGCCGTACCACGGCCCGCCGCCCCAGCCGCTGAAACCGCCGAAGAAGGCGACCAGCAACAGGATGATGATGATGCCGCGAACGCTCATTTTGCTTTCTCCTGTTGCCGTCGAATGGCACTGATCGTGAAGCCGCCGATCGCCAGCACCAGCACCGCAACGCCGGCAATGATTGCCCAGAGACTGCTAGCGCCGGCCGCCCGGCTTTGCATGTCGTCGAGCTTGGCAGCGTTCTTGTTGATGTTGTCTTCCATCGCCTTGAACCGGACGTCGGTCGCCACAAACAGCGCCTTGGTTTCATCCTTCGAGATGAACGTTCCCGCCTGATCGGAAAGCGTGTTGCGAAACTCGTTCACGCTGTCGAAGCGCTTGGTGAGTTCGGCCGCAGCCTTGTCGGCGGATTCCTTCGTCGCGGCCAGCGTGTCTTGCAGCGCCTTGGTTTGAGCGTCGGCCCGTTCATTGTAGAGCCGATCGCGTTCATCGATCAGCAGCCGAAGCGTCTTCACGTCATTGTCGACGCGATCAAGGATGTCGGTCCGGTTCTGCTCGATCCGGTTCGAGAGAAAATCCCGAAGCGAAACGCCGTCGGTGTTCGGCGCTGGCGCCGGTTCCTGTGCTGCAGCGCCGACCGTCATCAGCGCCAGGACAATTGCAGCAAACTCGAGCCTTTGGTTTTTCATCGCAGGACACACCCGGTTGCCGCGCAAAAATGGTGGCAAATCCCGAAGATGACCGCCGAGACGACGATCAGAAACAGGATGTAGCCGGGCAGCGCGTTCACGGCTTCCAACCGCACCACTTCACGCCCTGCGCATTGAAGGCGTTCAATTCGTCCAGCTCCGGCCGGGTCATGACCGCCACGACAGCGAGAGACGACCGGCGCGCGTGGTTGTGGTCGCACCAGACTTGCCGAGGATTGTCGACCGGCGCCGACGGCGTGCAGCCGGCGAGCGCCAGGCAGAGAGCGAGAGCTTTCAGTGTCTTGCCCATTTCTCAGCCTCCGCGCGCGCTTCCGCGTCCGTCATCCCGGCCGCAGTGGTCTTGGTCGCATCGTCTTCACGGTTCATCTGCAGCCGATCCTGTGCGGCGCGGAGCTTGGCGGCGTCCTGTGCCGCCTTGTCCTTTTTCGCTTGGCGCCGGCTACCGGCAACGAACAGGGTGATCGCCCCGCCCGCCGCCGCGATGACGGTCATCAGCGTCTTGCTGCCGATGATCGCGTTGAACAGCCAAAGGAGGAACGCGCCCATCAGCGTCGATCCCCCGCGTTGAACGCCTCTTTCGATTTGTTCACGCCGTATTGCGAGGCGAGATAGAGAGCGGCGCAGACGAAGATCACGCCGCCGATCCAGACATATTGCGGAACGTCGCCGACGAAATCCTTGAACGGCGTCAGGTAGTTTGTGGCAGGCGCGATGTAGTCGACACCCTTGGTTACTGCCGTGCCACCGCCGACGACGGCGGCGCCCAGCCTTGTCCACCAGTGCACGCGGGCTTCGGGTATTTTCGCGGCGACATCGCCGGCCGTGGCGTTGGCGCGTTCCGGCGCCATCTTGCGCGGCGACGCGGTGGCGAGCGCGGTCAGGAAAGCTTCGTCGATCGTGTCGCTTGGCGTCAGGCCATCGGCATCGTTCTTGAAGCTCAGGATGGCACCGCGCGTCAGCGGCCCCATCTTGCCGTCGATGCCGCCCGGATTGTAGCCGAGGTCGGCAAGCCGCTTCTGGACGGTTTCGATCACTTCCTTCGTCGGCGGATCAGGAACGGCAGGAACAGGATCAGCGGCCACAGGAGCGGGCTCTACAGGGGCGGCAGGCTGCGGAGGCTCAGAGTTCCGGACAAGCACCAGCGGAGGCTTGGCGTGCGCCGTGGCGTGCGCTGGTGCCTCTTGCCCGGCATAGTCGGCGGCTACCAGGCAGGCTTCGAACGAACGGGCATAGCCGGCGATCGTCGCGCCGTTGCGCTTGACGTCATCGTTGATGATGCCGCGCGCGTTCGTATAGTTCGCCTTGGTGCCGCTGATGAAGTCCGCCAGCTTCTTGCCGGTGAAGATCCCGCGCAACATCCCGACGAACATGATCTTCACCGCGATGTCAGGGCGAAGCGCAAGATCGGGATTGCCGACGAGGTCGACGCCGATCAGAGCGCCGATCTTTGCATACATTTCTTTGCCGGTGATTTGCGGCAGGCCCCGACCGCGAAAATCCCAGCCATCGTTCGGGCCGGTGTTGCCCATGCGCCCGCCATAGACGAAGTTGGCCAGCTTTTTCGGCTGCTTCACATAGGGCAGCGTGCTGGCCGCTGTCGGGAACCGCGACGGCCAGGCCTTCATCATCGCCTTCGTCGAGTAGTTCAGGTTTTCCGAAATCGGCTGCAGAGGCCGGCCGACTTCGTGGTACGGCGTGGCCAGGATATAGGCGAGCTGCTTCAGCGGCACGTCGCGCGCCTGTCCTTCATCGAGGATCAGGTTCAGCGTTGCCAGTTGCCCGGCCGACAGGCTGGTGCCGAAGAGCCCCGAGCCACGCGCCCGGAGAGCGGCAAAGAATGCAGTGCGATCCATAGGGAAAGTACCTTTCGTTCAGATTTTTCGCAGGGGATTGAACATGACCTTGAGCATCCCGACGTTCAGCTTCACGTCGGGTTGCTTCCAGCCGATCCAGAGTTTGATGAAGCGACCGCCGCCCAGCGGAATGTCGCGTCGGTAGCTGAAATAGCGCCGGCCCTTGGCGGTCACATAGACCAGGGTGAAGCCGGCTGCGACGCCGGTATCGAAAACGCCAAACTGCGGCGTCTTGACTTCGGTCGTGACCGGCCCGGCATAGCCGAGCACATAGGCGTTGAAGCCATAGCCGGGGTTACGGCCCTTTCGTTCGCAATATTGCCGCGTATCTAGTCTTTCTTGCCTGCTCCTTCAGCAGCCGTCGCTGCGGTTTCGGCCTCGGCCGCGCGCGCCTTCATGATCTGCTCATTGATCGACTGGACGATCGGCGCGGCAAACTTGAACGGAACGTCCTGCAGTGCCCGGTCGAGGACCGCCATCTGCTCTTCGGTGAAGGTCAATGTGTACAATGCGTTCTCCTGTTAGCTGGCCCAGCCAAACGCGCGCCAGTCGTTGACGACTGCCATAAGCACGCCCGCAAGCTGCGGCAGCGTGACAGTCGAGGTGTCGAAAGTACCGCGCTGGATAGTGCCAGTAAGCGCGGCTTGAGCATTTCTGGCTACCGGCGTGGCGCCAAAAACCCCAATGCCGGTGGTGTTGATCTGGAGCTTGTTCGTAGCCGCGCCGTCTCTCAACCGAATGCCGCCAGTGCCTCTACCGATAAGGCTCATGTCAGTGTTGGCATCATCGCCAAGAACCTGAAAGTTTGGTCCGACACCAGTCGCAGCAGGGCTATATGCGATGTAGTTGACGGCGCTCGCCACGTAGGTGGTGGACTGGATTATCTTCCCACCAGTGTTCTTGACGAGCAGCCCGGTGTCGTCGGCTATGACGAACATCTGATGCGCCGCGTTGGACACCTCCGAGTGCAGCGTAAAGGCGTAGTTGCCCAGTGCGTCACTCGTGAACCACTCTACGCGGGCCTTGTCGGGCAGCATGATGGCGTGCTGGTAGTTGGTGGAGGCATCCTTGGTGAGGGCATTACGTCCGAAGATGATGCCGGTGCGGAACTTGGCCCCGTTGTTATTAATGAGCAGCGCCCAGTCGGTATCGTAAGCTACGGTGTTGCCGCCGCCGCTCGCCAGCAGAATGCCAAACACGCGGCCCTGCACGTAGGTGGCCTCTGGCGTGGCCTGTGCGGGCACAAGCGAGCTGTTAAGCCTGGTGGCCTCGATCTCAACGCCATTCACCGTCGTATCTGAGCCGGGGCGCTGGACTGCCTCAAAGTAGTGACCCCAGACAATGCTGCCACCACCATTCGAGTGCCCGGAGGCAAAGCTAGCGCCGCCGTAGGCTACCTGACCGCTGCTTCCATCTGGGGTTCTTGCCGCACCCAAGATGCCAAGGTTAGGTTGGCCCGGTGTTGGGTCGCACACTGCGGCAAGCTGTGCACCGTACAGCAGGTAAGACATGGCGAAGGCGCTGCTGGGGGCGATCTCATCGTTGAGCCACGACCCGGCCCCCGTAGTGCCCACCCCCGCGCTGTCACCAAGCCAGCGCGTTGCACCCTTGCCAACCAGAACGCGGTCGGAGAAGCGCTTGTAGTTGATGCCGCTGATGCCAAAGTTCAGGCCGCCGTCTTGCCGTATCCATGCTCCCCCAGTGCCGTCGAGTTGACCTCCCGTGGGGATCACGTAGATTTTCTGGGCCGGATCGAATAGCTGCTTAACGGTAAAGTTGGTGGTTCCCGTTAGGTCCACCGCCGTACCGGCTAGCGCATTGGCAAGCGTGGTGGCCAGCTTGAGGTTATCGGCGTCCACCTTGATGGCGTAGTACACCGTGTTGACCGTGACGCCGTTGACGGTGGTTGTTGATACCACACCAGAGGCCGTGGAGAGCCCGTGGGCTACCTTGGTGATCGTATCGGTGCCCGAGTTGACGGCAGTCGAGGTGACGCTTTGGAGGACCGTGCGGGTAGACAGGTCGCCCCCCTGCCAGCGATACCAGCTCTCAAAGCCAAAGTCGGTGACGTAGGCAAGCCTGTCCTTCGATGTGTCGAGGCCCGGAAGTTGCGCAACGGTGCAATACGTCGGCAGAACGCCAGACAGCCGCAAATCCGGCGCCGCAATAGCCCCAGTCAGACCGGCAACAGACGCAACGGCGCCCTGGTCTCCAGCGCGGTCGAAGATCAGCCAGCAGGCTTCAGCGTTCGCAATGGCGCCGGCACCGCTTACGTAAGCCAGCGTCAGTTTTCGGTAGCCAGTTCCGTCGACCACGGAGCCGGTCACGTTGAAGACGTACTTTGTCGCCGCCGTCGTCTTCGAGCGAGATCGTCAACGTGCCGTGGATGGTGTTCGTGCTGTCGTCGAACGTGTCGAGCATTCCCGTCTGGGAGACGGCGTCGCTGTCCTGGTTGTCGACATAGGCGCCGGTCGCCGAAGCGATGGTCGCGTTGTTCAGGCGGAAAATGCCGTTGCCGGGATCGGCGTCGGCCGTAGTCGTCGAGAAGACGTAAGGCAGGCCAGCGACCACAGTCGCCGCCGCTGTAGCGCTCGCAGCCGCAGCGGTGGCAGAGTTGCCCGCGTTGGTCGCCTGCGTGCTGGCGGTGGTCGCAGAGCCCGAGGCAGCGGTAGCGGAACCGGATGCCGCCGTCGCCGAGTTGCTGGCGTTGGTCGCCGAGGTCGCAGCGCTGGAAGCAGATGTCGACGCGTTCGAGGCCTGCGTTGTGGCGGTGGTCGCAGACGTCGCGGCATTGGTTGCGCTGGTGGATGCCGCCGAGGCCGAGCCCGCCGCCGCCGTGGCGGAACCAGATGCAGCGGTTGCGCTTGTCGCCGCCGCACCGGCCGACGTGGACGCCGCCGAAGCGCTCGACGCAGCCGCAGCCGCAGCCGCGACCGCATCGCCCAGCGTGTCTTCCGAGAGATAGAAGGCCAGGACGATGTTGTCCGTCCCGATCACCGGATTGACCGTTTCAAAGGCAAAGACAAAATCGGCCGCCACGGTGCCTTGCTGCACGTGAACGGTCGTTCCCTTCTGCAGCGTGCGCGAGGTGCGCGCGTCGGCCGCGCGATACCATTGACCGGCGCTCGCGGTGTAGATGCCGTTCGTCTTGGCGTCGGTCTGGTTTTTCACCAGCACCCGATCGCCGACTACGGTCAGAAAGCCGTCGATGGTTTGGAGGCCATAGAGGGTAATGTTCGCCGTCGTGGCGAGGCGAACAGGTTCGCGCTCCCCGGTCAGGAGGCGCACGGCGGCAGTTGCGGGTCGGGCCATTAGGCTTGCTCCATTAAGCACCCCGCAGGGCGAGGCTTGAAAAAGTCGGGTTTTGGCGTTGAGTGCGCGGCTATTCGCTAGAAAGGGCCTTGATGGGTTCTCTTCCCTACCGCCGCTTGACCGAGCTTCAGCGCTTCCGCATGTGGCTTGAATTCGATATCCCTTGGCCGAAAGTCGGAGCGTTGGCACTTCTCGCTGTGCTGGCGCTTGCCATCTTCTCGACCTTTACCCACACCCGCCGGCCAGGCTTCGAGCAGGCCGAATGCCACCGAGGCGCGAACGTCAGCGACGACTGCGATTATTGAGCGTCGACCGCCCGCTTCAGTGACGGCTTGATGCCATAGTCGTCGAGCCCGAAACCGCCTTCCATAATCCACCGCCAATAGGGCAGCGTCGCGAACGGGATCATTTTTGAGATCCTGTCGATATCCTGCTTTTTCAGGTCCGGCACGGTCGACGGATCATTGTCAGTCATCGCCATCAGCGCCCGCGACGGGATGCCGAGCATTTGAGCGACATCGGTGCCGAGCTGAAATGACGGGCCGAGCAGCGCGCCGAAGGCGTCACGGTTTGCATACCGCGAGGCCGGTGCCCGCTTGTCGGCGTTCGGGTCGATCTTCTTGCCGATGCGCGAGGCCACTTCGTAGAAGCCAGGCGCACCCAGCTTTTCCCATGTGTTGTTGATCTCAAAGGCCAGCGGAAACACGCCGGCCCGGTCGAGCCCTTCCGCGACCAGCGTGCCCATGTTGTTCGTCAACTCCCGGTTCGATTCCTTGGTCTTGAACCAATAGGCCGCCATGCCGAGGACCATCATCGCCAGCGTGCCTTGAATGAACGAGCGCGGCCCTTCCTGCAGCCCGCGCATCAGAACGCGCTGGTTCGACGCGATGGCGAAGGATCGAAACTGGATCAGCGCGCGGCCGGTCGGCGTATGGGCGAACAGCGGCACGTCGGCGACGCTCTTCGTCACGATCACGGTGTCGACGTCTTTGTTGATCGCACCGGAGAAGGCGCGGCGCGCTTCGATATCGGTCCAGTGTTCGAGGCCCGGGATGTGCACGTTGCCTTCGACTTGGCCGAACTCTTCGAATTGCCTGGCGATGCGGCCGGCCATGCCCTGTTCGATGCCGATGAAACCCATGTACCGACGTTCGGCCGCGTCGAGCGCGCTATAGTCCATCTGGGCATTCTTCAGCACCCGGTTCTGTGTCAGCACCGAGGCGATCGACTTATGAAAATCGTTCCACCAGGGCAGGAACGTCAGCTTCGAAAAGGTGTTCGACATATTGTCGATGAACCGTTCGAAAGGCGAGTTGTGCGAGTAAGGATCGGCAAGCTCAGCCATCGACGCAATCCGCGATTGCAGCGTGCGTTCGGTCACGGCGCCGGCCAGTTCGCCATCACCCACCGCCAACTTGACCGCCTTCAGGTTGTTAAAGAGCGGAACGATCCCCTCGCTGACATAGCGGCCGAAGCCGTTCACCATTGCCGGCCGCGCCGCGTCAGTCGCCGAAGCAGCCAGGACGCCGCCGAGCGAACGAACATAGTTGAACGCCTGCACGACGCGGAGCACCCGAGCGTAATTCGTGTGCGAGTTGGCGACTTGGTATTGCCCGCGCAACAGATCGCGGGTGCCGGCCACGTCTTCGATATCGCTCTTTTCCCGAGCAGTCAGCACCTTGAGTGCTTTCGCCTTTTCCTTCTGATCGAGCGCCGAGGCCATGACGCCTTCGCGGAGCCGCAGGTAATCGGTGCGCGCCCGATCGATTTGGCTCTTCAGCGTCGGATCACCGGCGCCGCCTAGACGCCTGTCCATCCGCGCCAGTTCGATATCGGTCGCCATGACGCGGGCATATCGCCGGCCGATCAGTTCGATGTCGTGTTCCAGAAAATCTTCGATCAGGTGATCCGGAATGTTGAAGGTGCGTTCCTTCATCGGCCCCCGGTCGCTCATCACCATGTCGTAAGAGGTCATGCCCTGTTTCGCGCGGCCGGTCAGTGTCGTGTGGATATCGTTGACGATGCCGCTGACATAGTCGGCGCGGTCGGCCGGTGAAACGAAATCGGGGATTTCCTGCTTCACCTTGGGCACCATCGGTTCGAGCTTGTTGGCCCTGATCTTCAGCCCTTCGATGTTGGATGCGAGGCGATCCAGATCGATCGACTTGGCCGCCAGTTCGGATAGCATCGCGTCATTCGCACGACCTTCCGCTTCCATGCGGCGCAGCGCGTCGACACGCTTGCGAAGCGACCGTTCGGAAAGCTTTGCCTTGAAGAGGTCGCGCTTTGTCGTGGCATAGTCGACGACCAGCTTCACGCGCGGCGACGTGTTGGCGAGGTCGGACATCTTGCCGATCTCTGCTTCCAGCGCCTGCAGGTGTTGGCTGGCCGTTTCCATTTCGGTCTTGCTGATCGCGTGCTCGTTGACGACGGCGTCTGTCGCATGATCGAATTCTTCCAGCTCCCGTTCGAACCGAGAGATGCGCGTGTCGAGTCCTTCCGTGTTGCGTTCCGCAGCGTGCACGCGGACGATATGGTCGCGGACTTGCTTCACCGTGGCGTTTGCGGGCAGGCCCACGCGGTCGAGCCATTCCGAGGCGATCTGATCGATATTCTCATGCGCCGCCGCTGCAGCCTCTTCGTCCGCCGTGCGCAGGGGATTGCCGCCCAGTTCGTTGCGGATCGATTCCATGACAGACACCGGGTCGACATAGCCGGCGCCGTCGCTTGGCAGATTGGCGAAAATCGCATCTTCCGAGTGGACGAAGTTGTCCACATCGCCGATCCCGCCTTTCTTGATGAACAGGCCCGGATGCGTCTGTGGCGTCACGTCCATCGCGCGCAGTTCGCGGTCGAGCTTCGAACCGACGCGGACACCGCCCTTTTTCTTGATCAGCGCCAGAACAGGCGAGCGATCGGCAAACGGCTGTTTCTTGCCGGCGGACTTCGCAGCGGCGCGAGCCTGCTTCACCGTGTCCACCATGACGGCGTTTTCGTCGGCACCGCGCAGCATGGTCACGAGAGGCGCAGGCGCCCGCACTTTGAGCACGTCAAGCCGATCCTGCCGCAGCCGGGTCAAGTCATCGGTGCGGCGCTGGCGCGAGCCAGTGCGTTCAGACAACCGGTCTTCGATCCCCTGCACTTTCCGAGACAGCCGATCGTGCGCTTCCATCGCCTTGTCACTGTCAACGATCTTGTTGCCCAGGCGGATTTCGTCGGTCTTGAATTCGAGCTGCGAAATCTGTTCGTCGATCCACGGGCGAACGATTTCCTTGAACCGGGCTTCTTCGGCCGTCAGGCGCGGCGAGTTCCACAAGCGCGACAGATATGATGTCGCCGTCTTCACATCCACGTCAGCCGGCAACCGGCCTTCCTTGATCGCGTATTCCTTCAGGGGATCGAACAGCGTCGAGCGCCAGAAGCTTGCCGCCTTCGACACGGCATCGTGCGCGCCTTCGTCGCCGCGCCGCATAGCCTTCGCCGTGGCGGTGCGGAATTCTTCGGCCGTCATGTCGAGGCCTTGCTTGCGCGCATCCTGCCAAATCTGGCGCGTCGTCTTCAGCGCCTTGGCGACCGCGCCGCGATCCCATTCTTTGACCGCAGTTTCAACCGCGATGTTGCCTTCGCCGCGAGCGTTCTTTTCGATGTAATAGCCAGTCTCTGCCGTGTTCGCCATGATCTCGCGGATGACAGGCGAAGGACTATGCGAGCCCCGCAGCATCGGGTTCAATTGCGCTTGCGCGGCGCCCACCCACTTCGCACCCTTGCCGATCGCATAGTCGTCGAGCACCGGGCCAGGCACCGCTTGAGCGCCGGCAGCTTGCGGCGAACCATTGGCTTGCGCCACGCCGTTGGCGACGCCTTCGCGGAATTCGTCATAGGCGTTCGGGTTGCCGGGATCAGCCATGATCCGTTCGACCGTCGACAGCGCGGCGCGGCGTTCGGCGTGCGACATGAGAGCCCCGACACCAGAGCCGAGCACGCCACCGAAGACAGCACCGGCGCCGATGCTCATGGCGCTTTCCGACAGCGGCCGGGTTTGCTGGCTTGCCTGCAATGCCAGTTCCGAGACGCCGGCACCCACAGCGCCCGCGACAGCCGTGCGTGCGCCGGTCATCATCGCAGCCCGACCAATTCGGACACCGGTGACCAATTCGCCCCCAGGCACCAGAGACGGCAGATCGATCAGCCCGGCGCCGAAACTGGCAGCGGTTGCCGTCCAGCCGCCAGCATCGAGGTTCCGACGGTCTTCGTCTTCCATATCGATTTGCGACTTCAGGGCATTGAAGGCGATTCGGTTGTGGATCTTGGCGAACCGATCCCAGGACTGTTCGTAGCGCGACCCTTGCAGCTCTTTCCACATGACATCGCCGGTGAAGCCGTCTTCCCGCGACGCCGTGTCGATGCCGGCCATCTTGTTCGACGCCATCGAGGCGACCGTGTTGTTCTGCCGGAAGGCCGAGCCGATGATCGTCATCGTATCCGGATCGATTTCCTTTCCAGGATCAGGCGTGTAATCGACCGCACCGAATTGGGAGAGCGGCGCCGGATCATCGGGATAATTGACGATGCCCATCAGTTATTTCCCGTTGGTTTCCGTCGGAACGCCGCACCGGCATCAGGGCTACCGCCGCCGCGCGGTTGCTGCGGTCGGGGCTGTTGCGGAGGCGCTGGCGGCTCTTCCAGCTTTTTCTGCTCAGAACGGTACATATCGGCCTGCATGCGCCCGGCGCCGATCGTCGCTTCCGAGTTGAGAGCCCGGATGAAGTCTTGCGTGTTCGGGTCTTCGTTGATCACCTTGGCCTTGGCGACCGCAGCGCGCTCGATGTCGTTGGCCTGATCGTCGATCGCCAGATCGTGCTTGAACTTCGTCGCGGTTTCATCCGACACTTTCTGCATCGTGGCAGCATCGACCGCCCACGGGCCGGACAGCACTTCGTCGAACTTGGTTTGGCCGTGCTCAGTGTACTGGTAAAACAACCGGTAGCGCGGAGGCCGCTTCAATTCGATGTCGGCGCGAGTTTGCGCCGACGGCAGCACGGTCACGTTTTCGACCTTGTGCCCGAGAGGTTCGGCATAGGCCGAGGCAGTCGCCAGCGCATCGGCGCGGAGATAGTCGAAGTTTCCACCGATCGGCGGATACTGCTTTTCAGGCGGCAGGCGCATCAGGTTCGGAGCGCCCGAGATGTTGGTGATGTTCCACCGGGTCTTCAATTCAGCCAGGGCTCGAGACTTGGCCAGGCCGACGTCACCGTTCGTTTCATAGAACGCATCGGTCGCGATCTCCCGATATTCGGCGAGCAGCGCTGACGACTGTTCTGGCATGATGCCGGCGCCCGGTTCGGAACCGAAGATGCCAGGGTCATAAGCGTCGGTCACATCGCCGATGGTCAGCGTCTTTTGGAACTTCTCGGCGTCGGGTTTCAGCACTTCACGATTGACCTTGACGGCTGGATCAGCCCGACGGATCAGCTCTTGCGCAGCGTCTTTCCCCGACATGCCCAGCTCATTCACGAGATGCCGGTAGTCGGTCAGCTTCGTCTGCACGTCATTGCCCGGAATGGTCGTGAAGGCAGTCGGCGCGATCCTTTCCACAGCATCGGCGCGCGACAGCGAGGCCGCCAGTTCGCCGGCATCTTTCGACGCGGCACCTTGGCGAAGGTTCGCTTGCAGCGTGTCCGGAATGTAGCCGGTCGATTCCACGAAGCCGGTTGAAGCCTGATCGCGCTTGTCCGGCGGAACAGCCGAGATGAATTGATTGTAGGCCTTGTCGGCAATCTTCGACACATCCGGGTTGAACGGGTTGATGTCGACTTTCTGCCCGGCGCCGATCGCACTCATCAGCGCATCGACACCCATGTTTTCTTTGTTCTTCGACTGCAGCGAGGAATACAGTTCCGCCTTGTCGCCGTCATCCAGCCGAGTATCGGCCAGGATCATGCCGGGCTCTTTGATCGTGCCATCGGCAACGCCCAGCTTGAAGCGGTCTTTGTATGCGGTGTAATCCGCCTTCGCCGTGGCGATGTCGGACGCCTGTTGCTGGCGATACTGCGCATCGGCCTGATTGAGCAGCGTCAGCCGATCGTCAGGCGACAGGCCAGCGAAGCGCGGATCGGGCGCGGAATGCACATAGGCGGCCGGCGGCTCCCCGTCCGCAGGCGCGTCAGCCAGTGCGGAGCGAGCCCAGCCCGGCAGACTGTCCGAATGGTGCGACGCGCCCCAGGCGCGCACCGGGCCAGTGTCGATATGGATGGAGTTTCCATAGACGCCGATGCCGCCCCAGCCTTCAGCCCGAGCGGTTTGGATCAGGCGAACCCGGTCTTCGCGCGGCATGGCAGACACGTCGATGTCGAAGGCGTTGCCTTCCAGATGCTGCGAAGCTTTGGCACCGCCAGCCCGTTCGTTGCGAGCCGGATCACGATAGCCCGAGACGATCGGCAGTGACGTGCCGAAGACGTTCTGCAGGCTGCGGAATTTGCTGATCACTTCCGGCTTGACGCCCTTCATGTCAGGGACCGAGGACACGCGGCCGGCGGTGTTGCCGAAGACGATCGGCAGATCGACACCAGGCGAGCGCGGCCGAGGCGCAGAGGCAGCGGTCGCGCCGTCAGCAGGACCGGCGCGACCGGCGACCGCATCGGCCAGCATCGCGTCAGGATAGGCTTGGGAGGCCGGCCCGTGCTCTTGCGTCACCAGACCGCGCAGGAACTTCGCCGCGCTGGCGGGGTTCTGCAGGTTCAGATCGTCATTCGGGCCGATGCCCATGGTCGCCGCGATGTTCGCCGCCGCTTGCGTATTGCCAGGTGTCCAGCCGCCATCACCGGCAATGAGCTGGTTTGCCGTGGTCTTGCCGCCCTGATACTTGCGCACCGCGAGCTGATAGGCCGCCCGCATTCCATCCTGCGGTGTGGCGAACACCATTTGAGGGTCGCCCTGATCGGTGTTCTTGGAAGGCCCGACGACACCACCGAAGCGACTATTCGAGACAAACTTCATGTTGCCCGGATTGTTGTTCCGCATTCCGGCCGGCAGGTTCGGATTGCCGCCACCGCCGACTTGCACCGGGCCAGCGAAGCCCAACGCAGCGCGCGCCATGCCGGCGGCTTTCGGGTCTTTTTCGAGCCAAGCCTGAAACAGCGCCTTCGTGGCGTTGGCGTTCCAGTTATATTTCGCCTTCTCTTTGTCGAGAGCCGGCGCCGTCGTGGATTCGATGCGCGCCAAGCCTTGCTGTTTGAAGGCGAGGAACGTCTTCATGTCGTTCGGGTCGCCCTGCAGGATGCCGTTCAGGATGTTGTCTTGCGACTTGGCGAGTTCGACCTGTTCATACGATTGCCGGGTCGTATACTGGACCGTCGCGAACCGGTTCGAGCCAGCCAGGCGCGTCGGCTCTTTCGTCTTGTAGAAGTTCGCACGCTGGCTTTCCGGAACCTTTTGCGCCTGCTCTTCGAAAATCTTGTCGAACGTGCCGGGCTTGATGACGCGGCCGGACCGGGGATCGACGGCGCCATACATGTTATCGTGCAGGCCCGAGCCATCGGCCGGCAGGTTCGGATCACGCGCCGCCGCATCTTCGGCCGCCGCGATCCTTTGCTTCAGCTCGTCATCGACCACGCCAGTGTCGAACTTGTCCTGTTGATCCTTGACCGCCTTCCAGTGTTCAGCGACCGCCTGCAGCTGATCGCCGCCGCTTTCGATGGCTGCACCGATGGGCGAGCCCTGCGGATATGAAACAACGTTGCCCGTGTCGAGCGAGCGCTGTGCAACTTGAAGGGGAATGACGGCCATTAGAACGGTGACCCTCCAGGCGCATCCGGGAACGCGTTCATTCCGAGCCCCACGGATTTTGCAGGATTGTAAAGACCGGCGAGGCCACCAACGAGGTTGCTACCGGCTTTGAAGATGCCGGCCGCCATCGACTGCTTCCCACTGAAACGCGAGATCGAAGCCTGCGTGTTCAGGTTGTTCTGGCGCAGCGCCGAGCCGTATTGAATGGACTTCAGGTCAAGCTGGTTTTGACGGGCATTGGCCGCGAGCACTTCCGAAGGCGAGCCGGTGACAGCGACACCAGAGGCGCCGACTTGCGCGCGTGCGCTGGCTTCCATCAGATCTTGTTTGTGCTTTTCCTGCGTCTGTTCGAACGCAGCGGCTTGAGCGTCGGCCGCCGCTTGCTGCTCATAGGCTTTGGCCTGCATGTCGGCCATCTGCTTTTCTTGCTGGCCTTGCATCAGCGCGCCGCCGACGGAAAGGCCAATGCCGATTAGGGCGAGTGTGCACATTCCGGAGCCCCTACGGTTCACTGTCAAAAATTGGCGTGATTGCCCTGATCGTGCACGGCGTCGGGTTGACGTGGCGGATTTTCACCCGGCCTTGCCCCTCCCAGCTGTCATCGATATTCACCTTGACGTTGCCGGTGAACAGATTGGCCTTTCCGTCAGGCACCGCGACCGACGGCAGCTTGACCGTCTCCCAGCGTCCGCGAATGTAGGACGAGATCGTCAAGCCAGTCGTGTCGGTTTCCAGCAGCGACAGCATCAGCGCCGCGACTTTCTTGCGCCGGCCGACGATCGAGCCGTCCTTCCCACCGACATCGAGTTCCAGACTATCGGCCGCCGCCACGTAGGGCAGGCCTACAGCCCATTTAGCCGCGGTTGCCCCGCCAGGCAGGGTTACAGCCCCGGCGCTCACGGTGAGGCCCTTGTAGACCTTACCATCGGCGAGAGCATCGACCACTTGGCCGTTGAGATGCGTCAGCCCTGAAACCGTGCCGACCGCCGCCCCCGAATAGGCAAGGCCACAGTCGACTTCGAAAGCGTCAGCGACCAGCCCATATTCGAACGGCGCCGTCTTGATTTCGATATAGCGCTTCGTGACGCCGCCGATCGTGCGCTTGACGATGAGCCAGATATCATCGTCGCCATTCTGGCCAGGCGTGACGACTGCGCTTTCAACAATGCCCCAGGTCGAACCGCCGAACGATCCGCTAAATTGGTGGATATGCATCCCGCGAACGTCTTGCGAAGGCTGATGCGTATAGCCGCCGAGCTGCCCGTCATCGGTCGGGAACCACAGGACCGGATCGGGATCAGTCTGAAACGCCAGCTCGACCACCCCCTTCTTCGGAATGTGTTCGGAGACTTGGCCGATGTCGTCGGACGAAAACTTGCCGGTTGCCGTTTGCGTGAGTTCGGCGATCGATTTGCGCGAGCGCGTCACGTAGAGGAACGATTGACCAGCGTCGACCGGTCGAACGCGGGCGCAGCCAAAGGTTCGCGAACGCCTGTTCTTGAAGGATGACGGCGTCAGCGCTTCGTCGAGGCCAGAGCCGGACAGCGAGCGGATGCCGCCCGAGGTTCCGATCAGCAGCGCGCCGTCCGAATCGGCGATCCAGACGATATCGTTCGCTTGTCCGCCGCCGGCTTGGAGGAATTCCAGCGCATCGGTGTCTTTCTCGCCGAGCGCGAAGTTGTCAAAATCACCGGTCGCCGAGGCATAGACCGAGAACCGGCGACTGAAGGCCAGGCGCTCTTCGTAGAGAGAACCGCTCTCCACATACTTGCCGGGAACGAAGGTGCCGAGCCGCCAGCGCGTGATCGGCGTCAGGTTCGGCAGTGCATGACCGTACAGTATGACCTTGACCACGGTCGTGCTGGTGCGGCTGGTGATCTTCACCCAGCGCCAAACGCCATCAGAACCGAGAATCCTGATCGCCCTGCCGACATCCGTCGTCTGGAAACCGGTTCCCCCGTTGATGCCGACGATCGACGAGGCGGTGAGATCGAACGGCGTCTGATCAGATGCCGCGATATGCATGGCCAGTTCAGCGCTCACGCTGTTCACCGCATCACTGCCGCCGCCGCCGGTGAACGACAACTGGTGATATTCAAAAGCGGCCTTGTTGACGAACTCGTAGAACCGGGTTTCCGAATTGCTCCACCCAAATTCAGCCGCCCGAGTGTCGAGCGTGACCCAGTCGGTTCCGTTGTTCGAGCCCTGAAATTCCCAGGACGTGAAGAAATCTTGGTTGCTGGAAATGTCCTTTGCCGTGGTGAGCCAATAGGCGTCGACCACCCTTTGTGCGCTGGCAGCGTTGCGAAAACGGATATAGCCATCACCGCCGCCCGATAGGACGATGGTCTGCGTTTTGTCACGGTCGAACATGTTGAAGGCGCTTGCGGTGCCGCTGGCAGTCGAAGCCGTGCCGCTTGGCGCCGTGTTCGTCGTCATGATTGGCGTAAGATGTCCCGTATTGGCCAGGGTCAACGAGGTCGCCGTGTCGTTGATTGGATCGTAGGGACCGTCGAGAAATTCGAAATCAGTCAGAGCCCATGACGTGTGCGCTGTCCGCGTCAGCACCTTGAGCGGATAGTTCCTATGGCTGATCCACATCTGATCAGCCGATTGCACATAGTCGAGTTCGAACAGATCGGCTTCGAGATACGGCGTCGAGACTTCGACCGATCCCACCCGTGCACCGTACGCATAGACCCGGATATACTGATCGCCGAATTCCAGCATGTAAGCCTGATCGGACGAGAAAATGAACGGGATGCCGCGCGTCGCCTTGGCCGATGTCTTCACTTCGTTGACGAAGTAGGAGCCGCCGCGCTTGCGGATGCCACCATGCGGCAGCGTGACCAGATTGGTGCACTGCGAAAGCGCGGCGCGATAGAGATCGAGAGACGCGCGCGCGTGCAGCCGAGGCGAGATTTCGCCCCTAACGAACGTGTCTTGGATCGGGTAGAGCGTCGCCATCAGCGGAACGACCTTGCGTCGCCACGCTGCGCGGCCCAGGACGTCGTGACGAGCCTTCCGGAGCGTTGGATAGCCTGCGCAGAGAAAGCCGCGTCCAGAGCCCTGTCGTAGACGCTGCGAGCCACGTCGATCATCCCGCTCTTGTGCGTCAGCGGATGAGCGATCTTGACCGCCAGAGCCCCGACCAGCACTTCGGTGAAGAGCGCGTCCCAATCGTTCGGGTCTGTCAGGTTCGCGATATAGCGGATGATGCGCGGGCTCGACTGATCGGTGTAGATCAAGCCAGCCTCTTGCCGGTAATTGATCCGGAGCCCGTCAGGTTCGCCGTTATAGGTCAGCGGCAGCGGCCGAAGACAATCCGCCGGCAGCTCATAAACCCAGTTCAGCGTGCAGTCGCCCGAGGCGGTATCGGTGCCAACGACCGACGCCGACAGGATGGCGAAGCACCAGGCATACTTCGACAGCTCCGATTCCCGCGTCAGATCGAAATGCAGGTTGAGCAGGCGCGCCGCCTTCACGTCTTCGTCGAGACTGTCGATCGGCGATTCGTCGAAGACGGCAATCACCATGTTGGCGACGTCAACCGGTGTGATCCCTGCCATTGGTTCAGGCCTTCAACGGAGCAGGACGCAGCGACGGCCCGCGATACTTGTCGCGAACGCGCTGGCCAAAAGCCGGCGGCGTGTTTCCGGCCGGCTGCATGTAGAGCAGCGCCGAAGAGCCCGAGAGGTAACGGCGCTTCGGCGGCGGATCGAATTGCTTGCGCTTCCGGCGCACCGGCTTGCCCACAGGTTCGGCAGTCTCGCCGGCCAGATCAGCCGGGCCGGGCAGGCTTTCGTCATTCGTCATTGTGTCAATCTCCACAACAAAAGGGCGAGCAGCCGAAGCCGCCCGCCCGTTTCCAGTTTCAGCCAGATCAGGCTTCCGTGGTCTTCAGCGCGATGAAGGTCATGTTCTTGACGCTGGACGCCGTGCGGTTCCAGTTCGCGGCCAATGCATACTCAGCATCGGTTGCGAACTCGCCGGCCGTCGAGGCGTCGAGGAAGCGCGTGCCGGGAACGTGCGGGACGAAGTGACGACGCCCAACCATTTCCGTCACGCCGCCGCCATGGCCTTGGCGCGGCTTGCGGTCGAATTCGAGGGGACCGCCCTCGGTGTTGACCGGAAGCTCGTTCCACATGATCGCCTTATCCTTGAACATGAACGCCGTGTAGACGTTCGATGCGACAGGGATATCGTCGTCGACCACTGCACGCAGGCCCATGTAGTAGGGGATCATCGGCCCACCCTGCTCAGACGACGGAACCATGTCGATCAGGTCGGCGAGCTTCAGCGCCTTCATCTGCTTCGAGTGCATCCAGATCGTCTTGAACTTGTCAGCGCGGTCGCCGTGAAGATAGGCGGCTTCGATGATGTCGGTGTCGACGATGCTGGCCCCGGTCACACGGACAAGATCACCGGAATTGCTGATGACGTTGTCGGCGATGACGCCCTTCAGAATGCCGAGGATCGCGAGCTTGTTGGCACGCTGCCAATAATCGGTCTGACGGCGGACGATCAGCTTCTGCGGATCATCGCCGGCAAGGATCGAGGTCAGGTCGGGAATGCCCCAGGCCTGCGCACGAACCGCACGCGCGGCAACTTCGCGGCGCGAACCGATCTTCTTCATTTCGATGGAATCGGTCGGGTCGTCGTTGACCGGTTCCGAGGGATCATTTCCCAGATCCTTCCAGCCAGGCATATCGACGGAACGCCCGCCCATGCTCAGCTTCGCAGTGATCGCCGGATCGTTGAACAGGATGCCGGCCTGGTAGATTTCCAGGCTCTGCACGTGCTCTTCGAACGAGTATTGCGCATAGACGGACGGGACGATCGAATCCGAAATGCGAGTGTAGGCGTCAGCCATTTTATTATTCCTTCAGGCAGGCGAAGCGCCGAGGCCCAGCTTACTGGGGATTGCTCGGGAACCAGGATTCGGGATTTTCGCCCGCCTCCTTGCACAGCCGCTTCGCGCGTTCGGGGTCGCTTTTCACAAGCGCGGAAATCGCCGTCAGATTGCGTTCACCCTTTGCGTCTCGCTTGAAGGGATTGTCCCCACCGCGAGCAGGATCACCGTCAATCGTATCCTCTTTGAACATGCCTTCGCCGACGGCCTGCAGAGCACGCGCAACCTTTGGTTTGGTGAGCGAGCCGTCAGGCAGAAGGATACCCGCCTCTTTGAAGGCGTCGACCAGATCGAGCTTTTTGACCGCCCGGTTCGCCAGTTCCAGCTTCTGTTTGAAGCCGTCGCTGTCTTTCGGTCCCCAATCCTTCACGAGATCGTCGTGGGTTGTCTCGACCGATTGAGCGACGCGGACTTGTTCCGCCTTCGCCGCATCGGCCATGTAGCCCAGAAACTTATCGTGGTAGGCCTGCGCAACTTTCGGCGTTGCTCCCGCTTCCGCAGCCCATGCTTTGGAGGCAGTCGCGAGTTCGTCGGAATATGGCAGGTTTTCGGGGAGCCCTTCCGGGCGCTTGTATTCGATCTTGTCAGGCGATGTTATCGGCCGCATGTCTTCAGGCAGGCGGGCATTGAACTTTTCCCACTCTTCCTTCGGAGCATCGGCCGCCGGAACGCGAAGGCTTTCGCCCTGCTGTTTCTCGAGTTCCGCATAAGAGGTCAGCACCACATCGGCACTGTCCGACTTGTTCCAGCCCTTGGTTTCAGCGATTTTACGGTTGCCTTCGGAAAGACCGTCAAACCAACTTTTTACGCCTTCGGTGGCGGACCCGTTGTCCACCGCAGCCGCTGGCTTCTCCAGGTTGCCCGCCGGCTGCACTACTGCAGCCACGGACCCGGCTTCTGCCTGATCACTCATGTGAGAAATTCCTTGGCGGTGGTTCCAATGGAAAGGGCGCCGCCACCGCAGCGAGCGCCCCTTTCCGTCACGCCGTTATGGCGAGATCAGACATTGTCTCCCCAGTTCTCCCAGAACAGGGTGATGGCGCCGGTCACGGCCACGGTGCCGTCGCCATCGATGTCGGTGCCGGTCGCAAACGACAGGTTCAGGTAGAGATCGATCGCGGTCGTGGTGCCGTCGAGCGTGGCAGGCGCGACCACATCGGCAAGGGATGCCGTCGACAGCGCCGTGGTGGCGCCGTCCAGCGTGCGCGTGGTGACGGCGATGACATTCTGCATGGTGGTCGCCAGAGTGGCGGCCGAGGCGGCGGCAGAGCCAAGGCCCCAGGTCAGCGAGGCGCTGTCGTTGATAGTCGACGGGCGTGCAGTCAGGACCGCGAACTGCATCTTGGCGACGCCGCCATTGATCCGAACCTTGCCGTCGGCAAAGTCGAAGATCTTCAGCGAGGCGTACGCCAGCGCATCAGTCACTGTCATCTGCATCGCATTGAAGGTGAAGACCGTGCGCCAGCGACCGCCGCGCCCGGTGGTGACGGCGGTAAGCCCCGCCTTGGGCGGGTTGACGCCTGCTTCACGAGCAGCGGCGCGTGCAAGGGATCGTGCGAAACCACGAGGCATGATGATATTCCTTCATTCTAGGGAGGGATTTTCGGCGAGCCGCGCCGATCGGCAGTCACTGGACCGGAACGTAACGCTCAGCGAAAACGACCGGATGCAGATAGTCAGTCCCGTTCTTGCTCTTCACGACCCAGAAGCCGACGTCGGGGATATGCTTGACCCACTGCGGCTTCGGTTCGGTGGAACCGGATTGCCATGCGTCAACCACTTGCCGACGCTTTTCGAACTTCACGACCGTGCTCGTTCGAGACGTGCCGCCCTTTCCAGAGCGATCAGTTGATCGTCATCGAGCGTTAGAAACTTCATGACGTGCTGCAGGACTTCGGCCCGAGCGTTCGACAAAGCACTGTGCAGCTCGAAGCCCTGCGGCGTCTTCGTCTTCGCCATCCATTCGGCATAGGACGGCCGGCGGTAATAGCCGGTCATGTCAGCCAGATCAGTCAGCACCATCTCGCCGTCGGCGCCGGAGAAGACCCGGAGATAAGCCTTCGTCAGCGCATCGTCGGCATTGGCCGGACCGCCGACTTGACCGGCCCGAGCAAACTTCCTTGCGGTCATTGGCCGCCACCGGCTTGGCCAGGGATCAGACCGGACAGGCTGTCCATCAGGCCGCTGTCACGAGCCTGCACGGCGGCAGGAACGGCGTCCTTTGCCATCTTGCTGGCGGCTGCGGCTGCGGCCATCCCCTGTTGTGCCTGCGTCGCCTTTGCCCGCGCATCGCGCTTGGCCGTGACTTCGTCAGCGCTGCGGAATATCCTTTGCGGGCTGCGGCCGGCGGACTGGACGACCTTGATCGCTTCGTCGCCGTCAATGTTGTCCATGATCTCAGGATCGAATTGCGCCATCTGCATCGCCGTGGTGACGACTTGCACCGTGTCGCGGGCTTCAGCCGAGCGACGCAGCACATCGAGAGGCCCGGTGAAGGTGGGACGCACCGTCTTGCCGGCGAGCGATGCCGGCGGACGAAAGCGGCTGTCTTCGTCGTAAAGCCCTTTCTCTTCCAAGATACCCAGCTCCCGATCGAGGTTCGTGGCGAAACCGGCTTGAATGATCGAGCCCGAGGGACCGAGCAGCGCGCCTTTCTCTTCCTGCCGGATCAGGGCTTCGGTTGCCGACATCTGCGGGTTTTGCACCAGCGTCTGAAACAGGTTCACGAACATCATGTCGCGGATCTCTTCGGCCCGCGTGGCGGCATAGTTGAACGCATAGGTCGGGTTTGCCCCGGTGTTGATTGGCGCGATCAGCGCTTCGCCCCGGTCGCTGATCAGGCCAGGATAATTCTCACCAGGGTTCAGGACCGGCACATCATCGAGCCGGGCACGCGACGCCGTTGCCGGGTCGGTCACTTGCTGCAGCGCACGCAAGCCAGAGCGGCGAACCGCGTTCTCTTCGCGGACAGTCGTCAGCGCTTCGATCGTCGGAGAGATGCCGTAAGGATCACCCTCATACCGGCGCCAGTTGAAAGAGGCGATCGGAAACGTCTTGAAGCCGCTTTCCTTAACGATTTCACACTCTTGCTCAATCACATGGTAGGAGGCGAAATCAGCGTCGAGGTACCGGTAAACGCCGCCGATGTTGTACATCTTCCTTTCATCGCGCGGCTTGATGCACTGCACCAGGCTGATCTTGGTTTCGATCTTCACCGGATCGTCGACCAGCGCCTTGATCACCGCCGGCAGCTTGTCATAGCCGAAGATCTGCGCAGCCTGTCGCGCAGTGCGCTCATACCGGCGATGGAACGTGTCGACGATGCCCCACCGGTTGCGCGAGATGAAGCCTTCGACGACAGGGATCGAGGCATAGCGGATCATCGTCCCACCGAAGCCCTCTTCAGCGTAGAGATAGGCCGGACCGTAGCGCACCACGTTGCGCAGGCAGGCTTGCGTCGCTGGCACGAAGTTCGAGTTCGCCGAGTAGCGGAGCGAGAACAGGAAATCGCGGAGCCCTTCAGCCCATTCCTTTTCCTCTTCCGTCTCTTCATCGTTCATCGCCGCAGTGGACAGGCCATGCCACTTTTCCGACTGCGGGATGATCAGGCTTTCCAGACCAGCGGCCAGGCGGTTGCCGGCCGAGTTGATCGTGTTGGCGTAGACGCGGCTTCCCTTGCTTTCGCTGCGCTCAGGCTGCGAAGTCAGGCTGCGGCTGGACCGGCTCGACCAGATGTCGGGCGCGTCCGGATCACAGAATTCCGCGACCGCCTCCCAGGCGGGTTCGTAGTGGCTTCGCTCAGTCTCCATTTCGGACTGACGCGACAGCACATCGGCAGCGCGGGAATCGCCGGTGTATGCCATCAGGTGAAATTGCCCACTGCAAGAACCGTCGAGCCGGCGCCGGTAATGACTGACCAGCCGGCAGTGCGCGATTTCACGCCCAGCCAGACCAGATAGGTGCCGACGCCCTGTCCCGGCGAGTTCGGAAACACGGTGATCGCAGTATCGGAACCGTCCTTGATCTGCACTTGCGCGGTGGCAGCGGTGGCAACGACTACGGTCAGGGATTCGATATAGTCGCCGATCTTGGTCCCAGCGCCGAGAGCCGTGGTCGCACCGGCAGCTAGTGCCTTATATTCGCCCGTGCTGTCACGCTTGATCGCGCCGCCGCGATTTGCTGTTGAATTGCGTCCGGCCATGGTCATACCCCCAGAAGAACGCGGCGCTGACCAACCAGCGCGCTAGGTGCGAGATCGGTTTTCACCGTGTTGGCGGTGCCATTATCGGCGGCGAGCGACTTCTGCAGCGCATCGGCCCGAGCCTGCACGTCTTTGTCGCGCACTGTCGGCGTGACC
This sequence comes from Mesorhizobium sp. RCAM 05104, assembly GCF_059683645.1. Lineage (NCBI taxonomy): Bacteria > Pseudomonadati > Pseudomonadota > Alphaproteobacteria > Hyphomicrobiales > Phyllobacteriaceae > Mesorhizobium > Mesorhizobium sp. RCAM 05104. The sequence continues at coordinate 366,473 of NZ_CM185033.1, forward strand.
GGCAGCGGCTTCAGCTCAGGCGGTTTCTGGAATAGGCACATTGGACGTGTCTCCGTCAGAGAAGGTTGAAGGCGCCGAATGCCCACGCAGCCAGAGCGACGAGCAGGAAACCGGCATTGAGGATGATCGACCAGCGTGCAGACGTGGCATTGACCGAGGCGGACAGCGCAGCGAGTTGCCCGAGATAGGCCGCGCCGCTGGCACCAACCGCGCAGATGATCACGACACGGTCGCCTGTTGCGATCCCGGCAGCGCCGAGCAGTACCAGGGCGACAGCGCCGAGGATGTAGACGCCGAGTTCAGTCATGAAACCATGTCTCCCTTGTCCAATCGAACAGGATGAAATCTTCGCCGTTGTTGCCGAAGCCCGGCAGGCGGCAGCGTTCCGTTGCACCGAGGCGATGCAGCCAGCGCAGTGCCAGTTCATTCGAGGCCAGCGCCCGCGCTTCCACCCGCCAAGCGCCTTCAGCGGCCACATGAGGCCCGAGCGTCGAGTAAAAGAACTTCGTGATCCGAGGAACGCAGCGCTTCATGCGCTTGCCGCCCCACGACCACGCCAGCCACAGGCCCTTGCGAAGCGGTGCAGCACCGAAGGCAGCTTCCGGGTTGCCATCGAGCTCGACCACGTAGGCAGGCCCCTGCATGGCTGTCAGCGCCAGCATTGCCGGCGACCATTCGTCAAACTGGCAATCGATTTCCGCCTTGTCTTCAGGCCGCAGGTTCGCAGCAATGAACGACAGGTCGCGGAGATTGCCGCCGATGATCCGGGCCGACATCGATCAGCGGCCGATCCGGTCGACCGGCGAGCAGTCGCCACCATCCAGCATTGCCGCCAGTTCGCCATCCTTCACGACGGTTGCCGTGGCGACGTTGCCGACAGTTCGAACAATCTGCAGCAGGCCACCGGCAACCAGGCTCTTCAGCTTCGGACAGACGGCCAGAGCCAGCCGAGCGCAGCGCCCATGCATGATTGCGTTGTCCATAGCCCGCACCGTGCCTGTGCTCATGTCGGCCGGCAGGGCTTCACCACGCACGAAGGCGAACGCCTCTTGCCCTTCGTCATACCCCACGCCGCAGACCGCACAGACGGCGCCGGAAGCACAGGCCGCAGCCCTTGCCGCGTTCATGGTCGACAGATCGTCAGCCGGCGACACCCACGGAATCGGCAGACCGCCGACGACAGGACGAGGCCAGCCCGAGGCAGTCAGCTTGCCTTCGCTCATTAGAGATCGAGCACGTGCATCTTGAGGTGTTCAGCGATCCACAGACACGCCTCGCGCGACAAGACCGACGACCGCACCACCAGTTGCCCGCTGCCTGTGTGAAAACCGACGATGACGACGCTTTCCCAGTCTTCGCGGGCGCTAAAGGCCAACGCCTGTTCTGGCGTCATCTTCGTATGCGGCCCCAGCTCGACCACCTTTGCAGCCGCGTTGCCCATCAGCGGAAATCCCCGAGCGGATCGGAATAGGGAGCCCGGCGAGTGTGAGGTTCGATCGGCTCGATTTCGTCGACACCGTCGAACTTGCGCTTCTGCGGATCACCGATCACCAGGCCGGACCGGACTTCGATCTTGATATATTCGCCGGTTGTCTTGTCCAGGCGCTGCACAAAGTGACTGTTGCTCATCGGAACCCCGCCAGCGGATCAGTTTGTCCCCTTGGCCGCTTTGCCGCCCGGAACTCGGCAGGATCGACCAGAGCTTCACGCAGCATCATGACGCCATACCGCGACGCCGATATCAGATCGTCTCGCAGCTTGACGACTTGGCCGTCCTTCCGATGGTACAGCCGGAACTCTTCGAACCACGGGCCGAGCGTGTTGAAGACCTTGAAGCGGCCGGACTGCATGCGATCGAGCATGTCCATCAGGCCAGCTTCGACCGAGACAGAGCCGTCCGGAAACTGCGCATGAGAGCCGAGCATGTTTAGCCCGTGCTCCCGATACTGGTTTGCCAGCGCGATGCCGGCGCCTTCGAGCGTTTCGCGTCGACCATCCCGAGGCCAGGCCCACGGCAACCATGAGCCCCACGGCTTCAGCGTGACACTCTGCATCGCTGGCGTTTGTTGCGATCCCCGCGTCGCCTTCGAAATGTAGACGATGTCGGCTTCGGTATCCCATGCCAGTTCGACCGCCGCAGATGGATGGTCCCAACCAAAGTCGAGAGCGCCGAGGCGCGGCCAGTAGCGTGGCAGTCGGAACGGTTCACAGGCGATCAGCTCTTCGGCTACGGGAAAGATGCGCCCAGAGCCCAGGACAGGCACACCACGCGCCCGAGCTTCCCGTTCATGGGCGGGATAGGCTGCGATGATGTCGGCCCGTTCCTTCGCGGAATAGTGCTCCGCGTCGTCGATGGTCATAAATGTGACGTGCTTACTCATCGGCAGGCCGGATCAACCAGGAACCTATCGAACAGGCACGGTTGCGGCGATGCGCAGCCGGTGAGCAGCAGGACAGCCAGGACGAACCACTTCATGCCGCTTTCGCATTCATCATCATTTCAACCTCTTCGGAGGTCAGGAATTGCAAGACAACTTCGGACATGCCGAGCAGCGGCGTGAAGGTAACGATCGTGATCCCGCCCGTGGTGTTCGTCCGCGTCAGCCCTTCCGAGTAGATGTCAAGCGTCGGCTCTTCGTCGAACCAGACGCCATGAAGCGTTTCGCCTTGCCACTTCTCCCGCCCCTTTTCGTAGGACTTGAAGGCCAGGACCGATTCGCCGGCTTGCAGATCACCGCCGCCGCCATGGCGAACCACGATGTTGTCGAGTTGCCCCGGAATGCCGCGTGCCAGAGCCGTGGCGATGATGGCGTCGCCCGGAATGAGGCCGGTTCCCCAGGCTGCAGGCTGTTGAGGCGGACCGACCAGGACACGCTGCGGATTGTCGCGCGTGCTTTCGCCAGTCACACCGGCCGCCCACATCCGGACAGGAGTGTCGAAAACCTTGCCAGCCCACCAGTCGGGATATCGCCCGGTTAGATGCATTGCCCATTCGGCGCCGCCGGCTTTGGTCTTGCCGAGCTGATTTCCCGCCATGAACAGGCGTTCGCGATTGGTCGCGCCGGCCGCGTGGAAGATTGCCTGCTTCTCATACGGCCGATAGTCGGCCAGTTGGTTACGGCCCTTCCTCCTCGCCTGTTCCTCCAGAAGTTGCGCCAGCTCCAGCTTTTGCGAGTAAGTCAGCGATGCGAGCATTAAGCGCCTCTTCCGACATCGTGTTCAGCGTGCCGGCGACATTGAGATCCAGCTTTTCGCCGTATTTCTTCGGATCGAGCTTGGCCACCGCCCACTTCCGAGTGTCGACGCGCAGCTTCGAGCGCTGGACATGATCGGTATCGAACACGTCTTCGGTCGACCCGTCGGTTTTGGTCCGCTTGCGGTAATCGTTCGTGCCGTCGTCGGCGATGTCGATCGTTTCGTCGAAGTACTCATCCGCCTGTATCGTGCGCGCGCAGGCGTACTGGTCACGAAATGCGGCGTGGATGGCGAGCCACCGACAGACCGTTGCCTTTGCGGGCATGTCGTCGGAGAGGCAGATTTTGCGGAGGCTTTCCCGATTGGTGAGCCGTTCGCAAATCTTGTCTGCCATCTCCTGCGAATAGTCTGTCGGTCGCCCTGCCATTGGATTACTCGGCGTCTGCCGGGTTCGGTTCAGCAGGAGGCGCCGGCTCTTTGGGTTCGGCAGCAGCCTTGTTGCCCTTGGCGAACCGACCGCCCTTTGCCGCCTTCGCGGTGCGAACGGACTTGGCGTCGTTCTTGGCGATATCGTCGGCACGGCCTTCAGCACCGATCGAGCCTTCAGGGAAGCCCCATTCGCCGACCGAATCCTTTGTGCCGCCGCGAACCATGCCGATCATGACAGCCGGGCCGACTTGCTCGACATGGCCGAAGCGGACATCAGGCGGTCCGCCTTCGAATTGGCCGATGGTGGAGACGATTTCGACGCCGGCTTCGTCGGTGATGATAGTTGCAAAGCGTGTGGACATTGGTCGATTCCTTTTGGTTGCTGGCATCGCGGCAAAAATGCTTCGATGCTTGCGTCTGGTGGGGGATGATGACGATGCGAAATTTGATGATTGTCGCGCTATGCGCCGCGCTGGTGTTCACGTGCTACCGGCTCATCCTGGTTGAGAACCAGCGATACGCCATGCTTGTCGGTCTATGCCAGCGGCAGGACTTGGTGGTGTTGCACGACATCGAATGCTTGAAGACCGTCGAGACGCGCACATCGTGGACGTGGAACCTATACTACGGGCTCTTCGGAAAGCTGCCGGTCTAGGTACAGCTTGCCGTCCGCGAGGAAATGGCGCGGCGAAAGCTCTTCATGCTGGCTTGGAGGTATCGAATCCGACAAAAAACCCGGCGCGAAGGCCGGGCTCATGGGCCAAATCACCCATTCGATACGCTTGTGTGACATAGTGGCATGCCACGGTCAAGGCGCGGAGGCTTCTCACCTTCCTGTTTTTGCACCTTTTTTTGCGTCCGGTGGACGGGTGATCCTGAAGAACACGGCCAGGTTATCGAGCCCGATCTTCAGCAGCTTGACCAGTGCTTCACGTGGATCACCGGTTGTTTCGGCCAGTTCCCGCAGTGACATGCCTTCGCAGACCACCTTGTCGATCACGAGAACGATTTCCCAATGGCCGATCTTTTCCCGCGCCGATGACAGACTGGCGTGCGCGACAGCCAGGCGCTGCGGCGTGTCGACGTTGATCCGGCCGCCGTCTACCCGTTCCTGCATGGACCCGGTCTTCATGCCTTCGCGCGAGGCATATTCGAACACGTCCCGATATTGCCGCGCCGCGTTGCGCTGATCATCGTTCAGGGAGGAAATGCCCTTGAGCGGATCGACGTTGCGAATTCGGGCGACGCCACCGAGCGCGACATAGCCGCCGTTGCTGATTTCATAGATCCTTGTCGCTTCCATCGTGCCATCCACCAATCGTTCGCGCCCGAATTCGTCGATCCGCAGGCCGAAGCCGTGACCCAGTTCGCGGCGCGCGTGAACTTGTTCTTTTTCCGCCCGCTTGATCTTGGGCATTTTCGGCCCAGCCGGCTTTGCTGGCTTCGATTTCGTTTTCGCGCTCATGCTTGCAGTTGCTCCGGATTTCGCTGCCAAAGTCTGTCCATCAATTCGTCGTATCGCTCCGGCCCGAGGTGCTTGAATTCACACTCGTGAAAAGCCTGGGCCAGCATCTCGTGCAGATCGTCGCGGATCGTGTTCCAGAGGATCGGGCTGACACCCTTCCATGCCATCTGCTCTTGCCGCAGCTTGAAGGCGCGCCGGATGTAATCAGCCAGCGCCTGGTCACAGTCGAAGATTCCGCGATGGTACGCGTCATCAAGCTCAGCCTGGGAGAGCGATTGCATCACGACGCCTTCCGCTTACCGAAGGGCAGGACATTCGAGCCGTCGATCTTTTCAACGGCGTCCTCTTCTCTTGGGGGATTCACTAAGGGGGAATAGGGTCTAGAATCTGGAGGGACCGAACTACAAATTCTGGAGGGACCGACCCCTGTTTGTCCGTCCAGTTTCTGGAGGGACAAATCCGCTTCCGGTCCCTCCATTGTATGGACGGACGTTTTCGCCCGACGTGCTACTTTCTTCTGCCGTTGCACCTCGCGGTTATGAGCGAGTCTTGCAGCGATCATATCCAGGGCTTCGTCGCGCCAAGGATTTATCAGCTTGTAGGTTGCAACCTTGCCCCCTTGCCGTACAGCGACCAAGTACGCCCGCTTTTCGTCGTTGTTGCCGAGCAGGCGGGATCGGCTAGTCCAGAACTGGCCATGGCTCAGCCCCGTCATTGCCATACCTCGGCTCGACGCCAGCCAGGCCTTGTGACCAGGCCAGTCCATTACTGCGATGTATGCCGCGAGCACCTTCAAGTCCGCCGGTCTAACCGTAGGATCGGCGTTGGCTGTCTCGATCAGATCGAGTTTGAAAGCGGCTTTCGAACTATCGAGTTCCTTTTTCATGAAGTGCCTTTCTTGCGCACAGCGCCCGCCATGACGGCTGTCAGGGCTCGCTGCACGGCAAAGATGCTTGATCGTTGGTGGAGGTCGTTGAAGTCCGTCCCGATGTCGGGCGGCATGCCAAAGGGCAGCGACGTTTTGCGGGCGTAGTATTCGCTGGCGCCGAGGCCGTCGAACTGCTTAAGCGGTTTGTCATTCTCAGCGGCGATGAACACCCGCCCGCCAACGTGGCCCGCGACCGTCACGATATTCGCGGCCGAAAAGCAGCAGAGTATGGTCGGCTTGATCTTCATCCCCTGCAGAGCAGCGCGGACGGAGAGGCCCGTTGCATAGCCTTCGCAGAGCCAGGTATCGACACCGGTGCTGATCCGGTGGGCAGCGCCCCATGTGGCCCCGCCGAAAAGAAACTTTTTCGTGCCGTCTTCCCAGATCAATTGTGCCGACGCCACTTGGCCGCCGATGCGGGCCGGTATGACCATCGCGGAAGAACAGCCGGCATCGGGTACGAGGTAATCGCCGCCGATCCGACGCACATCTTCCACCCGGATCACCATCGCCTTTTCGTCGCGGAACCCCTTCGCGGCCAGGTAGGGATGCGGCCCGATCTTGGCTGTGGCGATCATGGCCGACGCCAACCGGGCCGCGCGCTCCGCGTCGGCCTGCTTCTTCCGCTTCGAAAACTCGATTTGCTTTGCGATCTTCTGGCGGTCGCGTTTCTCGACCTCGCCACCCATCCCGACTGTAACAGTCTCGCCGGTTTGCCAGTTGAAGGCCGTGACGTGTGTTTCGTTGATGATGACCCGCCCGTCGCCCTTACCGTTCTTGCCGGATAGCGTGTCGGTGTGCAGCCACTTGCCGAAGCTACGTTCCTTTGGCGGGATGATGCCGACCGAAGAGCAGGCGTTGTCGATCGCGTCTTCGATGCTCATGCCGCGCGCCTCGGCTTATTGCGGAACCGTTTGATTTCACGCTCGACAAGCTGCCACTCGTCGACCTTCACCAGGCTATGTTCGCAGGCCCCATCGAACAGCCCATAGGGCAGCTTGCTGCCGGGATAGATGCCGCGCCAGACGCCATAGGCCCACTTGCGAGACGATTCCTCCCCCTTGCGGCCATTGGATAGGCAATAGGCCAGCGCGGTATTCCAGATCGCCTTCGGATCTTCCAGGCACTTCGCGCGTAGACCTTTGCGCGGCGCGAAGGCGTTCTTAATGCTGAAATCGAAATCGATCAGCTCGCCTTCAACGACTTGGATTTCACCATACTTCGGTCGCTGCCAACCGCAGGAAACGCAAGCGTCGTGATGGGGCTCCATTTGAAGCCCGCACTCACCACAGAAGTATTTCTGTTTGACCTTCTCGTTAGGCTCCCGATCCTCGCCATCTTTCTTTTGAGCGCTCGACAGGCTGTCGACGCCATGTTCGAAAAGCCATGCAGTGTCTTCAGCGAACGTGACGCAGTTGCCAGAGTGATCCAGCCACAGCCCGAAATCTTTGCCTTCAGAAATGCGCATCACGCGCCCAAGCTCTTGGATATGGGACGAGAAGGATTTTCTGTACGGCCGGCAGGAGATCCCGCACATCACGTCAGGCACGTCGAAACCCTTGGTCAGCACCGCGCAGGAAACAAGTCCGTCGATCGCGCTGTCTGGCTTGCGGAACTCTTCGATTTTGTCGCGCCGCTCTTTGTCCGACACGTCCAGGTAGCTGATCTGTTGAAAGTTGAAGCCAGCAGCGGCGAACTGGCGGCATAGCTCTTCCCCGTGGGCAACGGACGGTGAGAAGACGAGGGTCTTCACCGGACCGCCGAAATGCTTTTGCGTCTGCTGGACCCATGTATGGATTACGTCGCCAATGATTGTTATCCCGCGCTGGCCGGCGTCGGTTTCGTCGTACTCCCCGGTGAACGCCTTCTTCGCGCCCTTCATGTCTGGGGTGACGCAGGCCTTTATCTTGAGCGGCGTCAGCCAGCCTTCGGCGAGAAGCTGGTTTGTTGTCGCACCGTTGACTAGAGCGTCCCAGTGATCGGCCATACCGTCGGTGAACGGCGTCGCGGTCAAACCGACGACGATGGCGTCTTTCGCTCGCTCGACTAGTTCAAGGTTGGATTGGTATTCGCAATGAGCCTCATCAACGATGATGAGCTTCGGCAGCTCGCTGTCCAGATATTTACGCCGCCCTACCGTTTGCGCCGACGCCACCTGCACGGGCTTCGTCGGATCGGTCAGCCAGTGGTCGGCCTGAATGATGCCGTGATCGATGCCGTATTTTGCGAAGCGCTCGCTGGTCTGGTCGATCAGCGTGACGCGATCCACGATGAACCAGGCTCGAGAATTTTTGGCTTGGTTTTTGGTGACGAGATCGATTGCCGTCTCTGTCTTCCCGAACGCCGTCGGCGCCACCAGGATGATCCGGCGAGCGCCTTCGCGGATGCGTTGACGCAAAAGCTCTTCTGTCCTGATTTGGTGAGGGCGAAGCGATATCTGTTGATGGGTTGGCGGAAGAGCGTTCATGCCGATGCTCCCGGCGCTTCGTCAATCATCCGGCCGCATGTCGTCAGGAACCATGACCAGTCCATTTCGCTGACCCCGGCCGGCTTGGTCAGGGACAGGTAGCGAGCGAACTGTTCAGCCCATTCGCGAGGCGCGCCCCCGTCGAATTCAACAATCGCGGCGCGCTCTTCGAACTCAATGTTTTCGTCGGAGCGCAGATATTCGGCGACGGCCTGCCCGTTCTTGGCGATGTACGTCCGCGCAGATGCCGGCAGCTTCTGCGGGTTAACGATCCGCAAGGAGTTGCCGTCCAGCACGATGTTCGCGCCAAACGACCGCACTCTGTTGAAGAGATCGGCCACGTCAGCCAAGGGAAATGACCTCATCATTCGATGATTGGGGATCAACGGGAATGACCACATCGCTGGACCAGCCGAGATCAGTGGCGCGCTTCTGCCACCCCTTCGCCCGCTTCATCCATCCGGCCTTGTCTTCGCTTTCCTGGATCAGCCGGGCATTGAGGGTGCGAATTTCTTCGTCCTTGCCAGCGATCACAGCTTCGAAGCCGCCTTGCTGATATTGGACCCACATGTCGGCGAACTTTGCGTTTTCGGCTTTGAGTGCCACGTTGTCGGCTTCCAGCCCGCGCACCTGTTCTTCCAGCTCAGACACGCGGTCTACGGTCTCGACATTCGCGCCGGCGGCTTTGGCCTTGGCGACTGCTTCATCCCGAGCGGTGACATGCTGCTTGACGGCGTCGGGGAGCGCGGCGCGGGATGTATCGCGCTGGCGGTCGTGTTCGGCTTTCGTTTTGTCCTTGGCGGCGCGCTTCTCAGCGATGACATCGGTGGCGGCTTTTTGCGGCTTTTCGCCTAACTCGACGCGGGCCTTGATCTCTTGCACTACAGCCGGGAGATCGCCCTTTATGTCGCGGGCGTCGCGTTCTGAAATGTCTCCCGTGGGAGACAAATTGCCGGTGGCTTCCTCGATTGCGCTGATGACGCGGCCTTGGTCCAAAAGCCTGTAAGCATGGGCGCGTCCTATCTGGAATTCTGCCTTGATGTACGCTTCCCATGTCGGGTACTTGAGCGCCTTCCAGGCCTTGCGGTCATGTGCTTCGAGCAGGAGAGACCACACCCTGTCCACTGCGGCGCGGATGCGTTTCGTGATAGCAAAGGCTTCGTTCGCCGTGAGGTCACGAGTTGCCAAGGCGGCAGCGGTCTTCCTGATCAAGCTGCACCCCCGAAGTCGGCATGGCGCGGGAAGCGGACAATTTTGTCCGACGGCGGTCGAAAGCCGGCTTCGACGAACAAGTAGTGGAATCTGGCAAAGGCCTTACCGGAGGCGATGGCGTCGGCGACCGTCTTGGTTTCAGCCGCTACCTGGGCGAGGTCGCGCCATTCGCAAAAGGCGCGATCCTGTTCGGCGGTAAGCTTCTCATCCTGAGCGGCCTCACGCATAGCGGAGCGCCTTTGCGTTCTCGATTACCGCAACGATTTCAGAATGGGGCCAGCGGGAGAGCGCGCCGATCTTGACGGGCGGCGGCACCGTGCCATCAGCGACACGTCGCCAGAAAGTCGGGATGCTGACCTGAAGTACCTTCGCGCCTTCACGGGCGGTCAGGAGCGGGTCGGAGAGTTCCATTGGTCGACCTCGTATTCGATTGATACGAGGTGAGAAGTATTATTGTGCTTAACCCTAAGCCATCAAAAGCCGGCCAGAAAGGCGCACATTAAGGCCAATAAATCGGCCGCTACGCCGCATTGCTGTTGGTCGAATTACTGGCATGATTTTCTGGCAGCGCAGACAGGCCCGTAAGCCAGTACTGGATGGTAGACCGTGAGGCATCCTGCTTGAATATGTCGCGAACAAACGCACGAGCCTCTTCGATGACAGCTTCGGCCTTCGGCGGCATCTTGTTCCCGTACTTGGCCTGGTGCCAGTTCCGAACGGCATCGCCGAGCGAATGGACCGCCTTTGGAGGCCTTCCCCTTGCGGGCTTTGACTTCGCAACAGATTTTTCAGAAACAACGTCTTGCACTATCGCGACGCCAGGGTAAGCGCGCATAGACACATTGACGGCCTCGCAATTTGGCTTCGGGAACACCTGTAACATTTGTTCGGAATGTACCTGCACGGCTTCGAATGTCTTGTTGTCATGCCTGAGGCGGTTTTCAGCCCAATTGAAGCGAACCAGCGTCCAGTATGTCGTGGGAATTTCCTCGAAATGGCCCTTTGGCGCTTCGTCGTCAGCGGTGAGATCAGCCACCCACCCGACCGCTTTCAAGTCCCCGCCTGCCAATGCCTGAAAAACTCGCATCCGGGCCAGGTCTATTGTCTGCTCGAAGGCTTCTTCCATCTTTTGTGCCCACCTACCCTCTTCTGCATCGTGAATGATGCGGTTTAGCTGCTCCCGTTTCCAGAGCTCAAGAGCTTGACTATCCTCGCCGTCGGTCGGCTGATATCTGGCAAACCTTTCATCCCATTGGGCTACATATTCGTCCACATCGCCATCTTGTATGAACGTCCGTGCCTCAGAGTATCGGCTGTAGTCGATCGAAATTCCGATGCTGCGGAATTCTAGCTCGCTGAAGCCGGGGTCGTAGTCGACCATCTCGCCGGTTTCGAAACTGGTTTCGCCTCTCCTTGCGTCGCCATACCCATCAAAATAAAAATCGGGAGCCCGGCCGAGTGCGAACCAGTAGACCACTTCCTGGATGTAACACGTCTCTGGTAGCTCAATTTCCTTGAACATTCTGGGCATCAGCCGGCGCCCCCCACTCCAGCCATCTTAATTAATTGCCCCATTTTGCCGGTGGCATGATGCGCCCACCGCGTCATCAGCTTTCGACGTTGCTCAAGAAAGTCTGTGCGCCTGTAGGCACGCTCTACCGACCCACCGGCGGCATGTCCCAACACCGTCTCTGCGACGTCGTGCGGGGTATTGGTTGTCTCTGCAATCCAGTCTCGCAAGCTAGATCGGAACCCGTGTGGACGAGCGGCCATTTTTGCACGTTCCATCAAACGCGCCATCGTGGCGTCGGAGATGACGCCCTTCTTTGCGCTCGGGAACAGAAACCCGCCTCGGGCATGCCGGCGGGCTTCCTTGATCACCGCGAGAGCTTCCTTCGACAGCGGCACTCGGAAATCTGCGGTCGCATCCTTGCGGCCCTTCATGGCCGCGCCTGGAATGGTCCAAATGTCGTCCTCGATCTGTTCTTCGCGGAGGAAACGAAGCGGACCAGAACGAACGCCGGTCAGGATCAGCAGGCGAAGAGCTAGGTGCGTAACCGTACCGTCGACCAGGGAGAGATAGAAGGTTGGAACTTCCTGCCACGGCACCGCCGGGATGTTTGTTGCCTTGTGCCGCTGCTTGCCCAGCAAAGCCCGGGCCTTGTCGGTAGCCTGAAGATCAACTTCCAGACCAAGGGCGGCAGCATGTTTCAAACAGATGCCCAGCCGATTCATCGCCTTGCGAGCGGTGTCAGCCTTGTCGTGCCAGATCGGCGCCAGCGTGTCGCGGATGTCTTTCTGGTCGATGTCCGTTACCGGCATCTTCCCAAGCTTCGGCAAGATGTGAATTTCCAGCGGGCTGAACCACCGGCCGGCTACACCGTCGCCCTTCAACTCAGCCTTGCGGCTCTCGAAAGCATCAAGTGCAACTTCAGCCAGCAAATGCAATTTGCTCGCAGCCTCACGCTTCAGGCGGTCCCGTTCTTTAATGGGATCTAGATTTGCTCGCACGATTGCGCGGGAACGCTCAGCGCCTTCCCTCGCCTCCTTTAGGGGCACCTCAGCGCTTGAGCCTAAGCCCATCTCGCGCCGCCGGCCGTGGACGGTATATCGGAAAAACCACTGCCCTCCCCCATCCGGGCGTTTGTGCAGCCAAAGGCCGCCGCCGTCGGAATATTTGCCAGGGCTCGCATTCTTGACGAACACAGCTGTAAGCTTGTTCAGCGACCGGCTCATTCTCTGTCCACCGTTTAATCCACCTTCGCGAAGCATATGGCGTGATTCTCGATGATACAGCGTGAGGTCGAACGAAACAAGAACTCTCTTGTTTTTCAACAGCTTTGATCGGTGCTGATAGAGCCTGACACTCAGAGATTTGGGGTTTCAATGCCGTCCGGGGGCACCAGTTCGCAGCTAAAGCGTCATATGTAGCTTGCAACAGCGAGCCAAAGGAACATCTGCGAAATCGTAGTGAGCAGCATGTCGATGAACACGAGGCTGCGGCCATGACGCGTAAGAAATTCACGCGCGCGCGGATAGCGCGACGCCAATATGGCACCTACCCTCCTCGGTGAATGCTGACAGCGCGTTCGCGCCTTACGCTTTTTGAGGGACAAGCCTATAGTAAATTTCGCGAAAACGCTGCAGCCACTAAGATCTCTGGACTTTGACGTGCCGATATTCTGAAATACGAGATGATCCATGTCACGCTGTGGAGATGTCTACGAGAACAAGGTGACCGGTGAATTCGCCGTGATCCTGCGTGGCACCGAAGACCGCGACCAAGGACCTGGCATTGTTCATTTGACCGCTCGGCCGGGCGCTGCGGTCGTTGGCGAGCACTTCCATCCGAACATGATTGAGCGGTTTACCGTCTTCAGCGGCCGGCTCGATGCCTCCATCGCCGGGAAGACATTTTCTCTGGGACCCGGCCAATCCGCAACGGTGGAGGCAGGAGTGGTGCACGATTGGTGGAACAGCAGCAAAACCGACGAGGCGCACGTCCTGATCGAAATCGAACGAGCGCCCGGCGCGGACCACATTGATCCGAACCGGTTCGAGCTGCTGATCGGCATGCTCTTCGGCCTCGCCAATGCTGGCCAGGTGGATAAAAAAGGCAGACCCTTCCTGCTTCAGGCGGCAGTCATCGCCAGAGAATTTGCCGACGTGATCGTCTTCACCCAGCCTCCACCGGCGATTCAGCGGGTGGCGCTCGCTATCCTGGCACCGCTCGCCAATCTGCTTGGCTATCAGGCGATCGACCCGGCCTTCTGCAGGCCGCACGCCCGTGTTACGCCGGCGCCCGAAATCCTCGCTTTGGCAGGCCTTCCGCCTGCCTGAGGTCGATGTCACAGGGAGGCCCGCGCCTCGCCGTCCAGCAGCCGGGCGACGAACTTCAGTCGCTCGTCCATGACGTTACACTCCTTCCAAGGCACCTTGCTCTCCTTCCAAAGGGCCGAAAGTGTAACCTGTCTATCCGGAATGAATTGTCACCCATCTCTCTGGAAGGGCAGCTCTTATGCGAATATTTGGACCGCGGACGCCTCTTTCAGGCGCTCGCGACTTGTCCAGATGCGCTCGCCCTGTCGAACGTGTTCCTCACCCTGACCGACTTGTAGACATAGGCGGCCCAGATGCCGGTCACCACGAACGAGGCTATGGGAGCCACCAGCGCATCGCCTGCCAGCACCTGATTCACCGGGACGCCAAGGGTGGTCGAAATCCAGATCGTATCCAGGATAAACACGACAGGGATCGCAAGCCACTGGCACAGAAACAACTGCGGAAATCGATGGCTTCGCCTGAACATCGCAACGAGCACAACCAACTGAAGCACCAGAAATGCCAGGTTGAGAGCGACCTCGCCATACACAGCCAGCGGCCCATTTGAGAGGGTCATAAGTTGCTGGTAGCCATCGGCTGAATTGCCCAGTTCGGCGAGTGTGCGCAGCGGTGACAATGCCTGACCGATCGCCAGCAACATCAGCCAGCCGCCGAAGCCCACAAGAGCCTCAGGATTCTGTGACGGCTTCGCGGCTGATCGAACGGCAAAAAAGACAGGCACGCCGATCAACAGCAGCAGTATCGCCCAATGCCAGATTGAAAACGTTCCCATTTACCCCCCCAATTATGCCCCTCTAAGTTGTATCAGATTTCAAACTCAACTCAAGAGGTGAACCTCGTGTGAAACGACGTTTGATGCCGAAGCGACGATTTCTCCTGTCTTCTCCTGACTCCCTCACACCCCGATCGCCGCCACCAGGATCCGGTTCTGCCGGCGTATCGCCGCGCGCAGTTCCGGTATCCTTGCCTCGTCACGTTTCACGAACTCGATGAACATCATGTTCATGTTGTTGAAGATCAGTTCGCCGAGCGCCTGTCCGTCGATATCCTGCTTCACAAGGCCGAGCGCCTGCAGGCGGGCGATCAGCGCGCGGATCTGTTCGGTCAACGAGCGGTCGAGCGCGGTGTAGGCCTGGCCGAACGGGCCGTCGGGCAGTTGCGTCGAGATCGCCATCGCCTGCCGCCACATCTCCTTGCTGAGATAATGCAGCGAGTGCTCGATATAGATGCCGAGCAGCGTATCCAGCGCGTCGCCGACATTGGCCGGCGGGTTGGCAACGACGCCGCGGCCGGCGTTGAGCACCTCATTGACCTCCAGCGAGACGATGGCGCCGAGGATGTCGCCCTTGTTCTCGTAGTAATTGTAGATCGTGCCGACCGAGACCTCGGCCTGGGCGGCGATCGCCTCGATCTTGGCGCCTTCATAGCCCGCCTCGCGAAAAAGCTCCGCCGCCGCCTCGATGATGCGGCGGTGCCGGTCCGCCTTTTGCCTTGCCCGCAATCCGCTCATATCAGCCTCTTGCCATAAAAACAGAATTGACTCAATTTTAGAATTGGTTCAATTTTTTGCAAGAAGCCACAAAGGCAAGGGAGAACACTTGATGTCCATGAAATCCGCATCCAGGAATCCGCTTTCCATCCTGAAGAGCCATCTGCACGCCGCGTGCGCCGCCACGGCACTTCTGCTCGCGACGGGCGCCCAGGCCGCCGATCTCAACGCGCTGATCTGGTGCGACCACTCCGATCCGGCGCTGCTGCAGCCTTTCGAGGAGGCCAATAACGTCAAGGTCAACGTCAAGGAATTCGAAGGCACCGGCGCAGGCCTCGCCATCGTCGAGCAGTCGCAGCCCGGCGACTGGGACGTGATGGTGATCGATAGCATCGACGTGCCGCGCGGTGTCGAGAAAGGCCTGTTCGAGCCGCTGCCGGAAGACAAATTGCCCGTCGCCGACCTGTTTCCGCAGGTGAAGATGGACGGTTCCACCGTGGTCGGCGGCAAGCGCTACGGCATCACCGAAAAATTCGGCTACAACACGATCGGCTACAACAAGACCAAGGTCGACCCGGCCGACATGCAGTCGATGGCCGCGCTCACCGGCGACAAGTACAAGGGCAAGGTCGCCATCTACGACTATTACCTGCCGGTCATTGGCATGGCCGCGCTGGCCATCGGCAAGAAGACGGCCGATCTCACCGAAGCCGACCTGCCCGCCATCAAGGCCGAACTTCTCAAGATGAAGGCCAATGCCAAGCTGGTCGGCGAAGTGACCGCCAGCCAGACAGCGCTGGCCACCGGCGAAGTCGACATCCTGGTCGGTGGCGGTGAGTGGGTGACGGCGGGCCTGGCCAAGGAGAACCCGGCGCTGGACTTCTCCATTCCCAAAGAAGGCGCCGTGCTGTGGTCGCAGTCGCTGGCCATGTTCAAGGATTCCAAGAACAAGGACATGGCGCTGAAATTCATCCAATACATCATGAGCCCGGAAGGCCAGGCGCGGCTTGCCACCTCGTCCTGCTACTGGGGCATGCCCGCCAACACCAAGGCGGCGCTGACCGACGACCAGAAGAAGATCCTGCGTTTCGACGAGCAGCCGGGCTTCCTCGCCCGCGCCCAGGCCTATCCGGCGCCGAATGCCGATCTCGACAAGAAGATGCAGGACATGTGGACTGAAATGCTGCAGGCGAAGTGAGCGACTGCCGCTGATGAGCATAGCTGGAAACAACGGGCGTGCCCTGCCCCGGGCGGGCCGTGCCCTGCCCTGGGCGCTGGTCACGCCGGCGCTCGGCTGGACGCTGCTGTTCTTCGTCCTGCCCTTCATCGCCATGGGGTTTTCCAGCCTCACGGCGCATGAGGGCGGCGGCTTCACGCTGACGAACTACAGCCAGTTCTTCACCAACCCCTCCTATTGGCAGGCGATGGTGAACTCGCTGCAGGTGACGGCGATCGTCACCGTTGTCTCGGTGCTGCTCGCCTATCCCTTCGCCTGGATCCTCGCCGAACAGGTGCCGGAACGCTGGCAACGGCTGGCGCTGATGCTGGCCGTGCTGCCGTTCTGGACCTCTTATGTCGTACGCTCCTACTCCTGGCTGCTGGTGCTGGCGCAGAATGGCGTCATCAACCGGGTCCTGACCGGCTCCGGCCTGTTCAACGAACCCGTGCAACTCGCCAATACGCGTTTCGCCACCGTCACCGGCTTCGTGCATTTCTTCGTCATGCTTCTGACGCTGACGATCTTCGCCAACCTGAAGCAGTTGAGCCCGAGCTACCGCAAGGCCGCCGCCGATCTCGGCGCCGGGCCGGTGCGAACCTTCCTGCATGTGGTGCTGCCGCTGACCTTGCCCGGCATCATGGTCGGCGCCTTCCTCACCTTCGTGCTGTGCATCGGCGACTACATCACGCCGCAGATCCTCGGCGGCAACAACGAGCTGCTGATGCCGCAACTGGTGATGATGCAGATAGGCCGGCGCGGCGACTTTCCGCTGGCGTCGGCGCTGTCGATCATCCTGATGGCGGTGGTCACCATCGCCTACCTCGCCTGCGCCCGCTGGCTCAAGATCGAGCGGGCCTGAAATGCGCCAGATCGTCCGCGTCGCTTCCTGGCTCTATGCGCTTGCCGTCTACGGCTTCATCTTCCTGCCGGTGGTCGTGCTGGTGCTGTTCTCGCTGCAGGCGACGTCGTTTCCGATCCCGCCCTTCACCGGCCCGTCGCTGCGCTGGTACGACGCCGTTCTCTCAGACCCGCGACTGACTTCGGCGCTGGTCAATTCGCTGCTGGTGGCGTCGATCTCGTCGCTTGCCGCCGTCACGCTCGGCTTCCTCTCGGCCTGGGGCTTTGCGCGCTTTCTCCTGCCTGGCTCGGGCCTGCTGCGTGGCCTGATCACGTTGCCGTTGACGGTCAGCTACCTCATCATCGGCATGGGGCTTTTGGTGCTGTTCAACTGGGCCGGCGTGCCGAAGTCGCTGCTTGCCGCAGGGATCGGCCATGTCGTGATCAACCTGCCGCTGTGTTTCGCCATCATCTACAGCCAGATGGGCGACCACCAGATCAACATCGAACGCGCCGCGCGCGACCTCGGCGCGCCGGAATGGAAGGTGCTGCTGCTGATCACCGTGCCTGTCATGGCGCCGGCCATTTTCGCCGGCTTCTTCCTGTCGATGACGTTCTCCTGGGACGAGTTCGTGATTTCGTTCCTGTTGACCCGCTTCGACACAACGCTGCCGGTGGAAATCTGGAACCTGCTGCGTTCCGGCCTCAACCCCAAGACCAATGCGGTCGGCTCTCTCGTCTTTGCCGTCTCCATCATTCTCGTCGTGCTGTTTGAACTGACATTGCTGCGCAGGAGAAAAGCATGACCGCCCCCCTGGTCGACATCAGCTCCGTCTCGCATCGCTTCGGCCACCAGACGGTGCTGAGGAACGTCTCGCTGCAGATCGAGCCCGGCAGCTACACGATCCTGCTCGGGCCATCCGGGTCCGGCAAGACGACGCTGCTGTCCATTCTGGGCGGCTTCGTCACCCCGAGCGAAGGCAAGGTGTTTATCCGCGGCGAGGACTGCACATCGGTGCCGCCGGCAAAGCGGCCAACGACGACGGTGTTCCAGGACTATGCGCTGTTTCCGCATATGAGCGTCGGCAGCAATGTCGGCTTCGGCTTGCGCATGCAGGGCGTGGACGCAACCACACGCGCCGCACGGGCGCGCGAGACGCTGGCCCTGGTTGGCCTCGCCGCCGCCTTCGACAAGAAGCCGCACCAGCTTTCCGGCGGCCAGAGGCAGCGCGTGGCGCTGGCGCGTGCGCTGGTCATCGAGCCGGCGGTGCTTTTGCTCGACGAGCCGCTCGGCGCACTCGACCTCAAGCTGCGCCGGCAAATGCAGGACGAGTTGAAAGCCATCCAGAAGCGCGTCGGTACCGCTTTCATCCATGTCACCCACGACCAGGAAGAGGCGATGGCGCTGGCCGACCACTGCGTGGTGATGAACGATGGGCGCATCGAGGATGAAGGACCGCCCGAGCGCGTTTATGCGCGGCCGGCGACGCGTTTTTCCGCGACCTTCATGGGCGAAAGCACGATTCTTCCAGGCACAGTCACGGAGGCCAAGAACAGGACAAGCGCTGTCGCGACGGCGGTTGGACAAGTGTCACTGCCCAGCGCGTTGGCGGTGGGTTCGGCCGTTGGGCTGGCCATCCGGCCGGAGCATCTCGTCCTCGGCGCGACCACCGGCACTGCAAAGCTGGGGACGGCCAGGGTGAGCGACGTCGTCTTCCAGGGCAGCTTCAAGCGCGTGCTCGCGGTTTCCGTCGAAGACCCCTCGCTGCAGTTCATCGCCAGGCTGCCCGCGACAGCCACCGTCCAGCCGGGCGACACGGTCGCGGTTTCGTGCGATACCGATGAGATCATCCTGCTGACGGATTGAACATGGGCACGCTTCCGGTCATCGACGCTCCAGACTGGTACGAGACCATCCGCATGGCTGACGGCGTGACGCTGATCCACGAGCCGTGGATCAAGCCGTTCTTCCGCTGCAACATGTGGCATGTGCGCGGCCGAGATCGCGATCTTCTCTTCGACACCGGCCTCGGTCATTTCAGTCTCAGACGACACGTGACGCTGGTGAGCGAGCGAAAGCTCACCTGCATCGCCAGCCACACCCATTTCGACCATATCGGCTGCCATCACGAATTTCGCGACCGCTGCGTGCATCGCGCCGAGGCCGAAATCCTCGCCGATCCGCGCAACGAATGGACCGTTGCCGACCGCTATGCGAACGACGACATGTTCGATCGATTGCCGCAAGGCTGGGATACCGGGCGCTACCGGATTCTGCCGGCGCCCGCCGGCCGGCTTCTCGAGCATGGCGACGTCGTCGATCTCGGCGACCGTGCCTTCGAGGTGATCCACACGCCCGGCCATTCGCCCGGCGGCATCGCGCTCTACGAGAAGAAGACCGGCATCCTGCTCTCTGGCGACATCATCTATGAAGGCCCGCTGATCGACGACGTCTATCACTCGGATATCTCTGACTACGTCGCGACATTGCTCGGCATGCGCGACCTCAATGTCTCGGTCGTGCATGGCGGCCATTTTCCGAGTTTCGGCAAGGTGCGCTATCGCCAGCTCGTCGACGAGTATCTGGCGCAAAAACGGCAGGTCGGCTGCCACCTGCGGCAGAGCCGGTAAGGGGCAGCTAATAAGCGTCCTGTCGCCGCCGACCTCGTCATGATATCGTCAATTACGAGACCGTTGATGAATTTGGGGCAAGTCGAGGCATGACCGCCGCGGCCTGTGGGGCTTGGATCAAGGTCATGCGCCTACTTCTGGCGGCCGTGCTGCTGATGACCATGGCGCTCTTCTCCGTCGCCCGCGGCGAGGAGCGCTTCGCGCTCGTCGTCGCCAGCCCGACCTACGACAATGCGCCGGCCATCGCCAACGCCGAGATGAGCGCCGAGCTCGTCGCGACTTGCCTGCGGTCGCTTGGCTTCACCGTCCGGCAAGTGACGGACGGCGATCGCGCCGACGTGGCGCGTGCCATGTATGATTTCGCCAAGTCGCTCGCCGCGCCCGATGCCGTCGGCATCTTCTACTATGTCGGCCATACGGCCCAAGCCAATGACAGGAACTATCTGCTGACGCGCGGCACACGGACCGATTCCAAGGAAGCGGTAGACCAGACGGCATTGCCTCTCGATCTGTTCACGCAGGCGCTCGAGGCCACACCGACATTGAAAGTGGTTTTGCTGGATGATCCCGGCGACGGATACAACCCCACCCCGGGCGTGATGCAAGGACTGGCGGCTGTTGGTCCGAAGTCCAATGCCATTGTCGCATACTCCGCCAAGCCGGGAAGCGTTGCGTTGAACGAAACCGGACCGGTCACGGTGTTTGCCGATGCGCTCACGGCTGCGCTAACCAGGCGGGGCGTGGACATCGGCACAGTGCTCGCCTCGGCCGCGCAGACCGTCGCGGACAAGACATCCGGTGCGCAGTGGCCGTGGGTGGCATATGGCCCATCGGCAGACAGAAATTTCGTGTTGATGGCGGATGTGCCGGCCTCTGCCGCACCGGCGCCGACCGAAGCGCTGCCGGCGCCCGTCGAAGCACCGCCGGAAGCGGCCGCGCCCGAACCCACGCCGGTGCCACCGATGGCGAGCGGCGGCGGCTACGATTCCGGGAGTGCCGGCTGGGGCACTGGCGGCAGTGACTATGGCAGCTTCGATGGCAGCGGCCGGGAGCCGCCTCCGATGGATGTGGCGCCGGGCTCCGGCAATCCCGCCGACGCCATGACCGGCAACGGCACCGATGAGGCAGCGCAATACGAGGAATACAAACGCCAGGAATTGCAGCGCCAGCAATATGAGGAACAGGCTCGACGACAGTACGAAGAGCAAAGGAGATATCAGGAAGACGCCGCCAAGGCCGCGGCCGCGGCGCAGAACAATCTTGGCGACAGCTATCCGAAGGACGGCGACGCCGGCGGCACGGAGCCCGGCCCACCACCGGCCGCTGAGCCACCTTCCGTGTTGCCCGATGTGGCGGCCGACGCGCCGTTGGAGGCGCCTCCCGGCGCGATTTCCCCAGCCGTCGACAACAATGCGATCGAGGTCGTGCGCCACCCCACCATCGATGCGCCCGACGACGTCGTTGCCGGCGAGACGGTGACCGTTTCGATCGCGCTGACCGAAGAGCAATTGACGCCGGAGGTGAAGGTGAAGGCCGCTCCGGGCTCGTCGGTGACGGCCGACGGCGCCTTGGCCATGGCAATGCCGGCCGGGGCCGAACAATGGCCAATCGACATTGATCTCTTCGCTTCCGGCTTTGACCTTGCCGATGGCGGCAAATGGAGCCGGCGGACGACGCTCTACCGCGAAGGCGACAGCGACTTTGTCCGCTTCGACCTCAAGGCGCGGCCGATAGTGAAAGACAGCAAGCCCGGCCAGTTCATCGCCCGTATCTACAGCGCCGGACGGTTCCTGGGATCGGCATCGAGACCCGTCATTGTTCGTCGAACAGCGTCCGTTGAAGCCAGCGCCCAAGGTGCCACAGCCAACCGCACTGCCGCGCCGCTGACGCTGGCCTCCGCGCCGCCGCAGCAGGCGGTGACAGGCACTGTGCAGCTCGACGCAGCAGCCTCCGACGCAGTGGCCGATCTCGATGTCACCATTCTTTATGACGACCCAAGCGGATTGGGTCCGGGCCAGATCATCATCCATTCGCCGCACCTGGCTGGCCCAGTGACCGATACCTTCTCGACGCCACCGCAGATGGCGACATGGCTGGACTCCGAATACCGCCGCCTGTTGCAGCTCGGCATGAACCTGCGCGGCGCGGTGTCGCTCCAGCAGCCTGCCGCAAACAGCGATCCGGAAGCGCAGAAACGCTTTGTCACGCTGGCCGCCGAAGGTTTTGGCGACGCGCTCTACCGGGATTATGTGCCCGAGGCGTTCAAGGATGTGTTCTGGTCGCTGCGCGACAAGGACGAACTGCATTCGATCCAGATCACCTCGAACAGCCCCACTCTGCCGTGGGAGCTGATCCGCCCGCAAAGTAGCGACGGAGCCACCCGCGACGGCTTCCTTGGCATGAGCTACCGGCTGGCGCGTTGGGCACCGCGCAGCACATCCTCGCAGGTCGACAATCCGCTTGACCGGATGGCGTTCACCGGCGTCGCGGCCGTCGCGCCCTCCTATGTCGACAAGCAGTCGCTGCCGTTCCAGGAGGTCGAGATCGACGCGCTGAGCAAGCTCGCCGGCTACCGCCGCTTCGATGGTGATTTCGTCTCTTTCGAAAGGTTGGTCGGCGAGGTCTCGACCGGCTTCATCCATTTTTCCGGCCACGGCGAGGTCAATCAGCCAAGCAGCGGCCGGCCGGTCTTTGCCATCGATCTCGTCGACCAGTCGCTCGATCCCGACACGTGGCGCGCGCTGGTCGCGGCCGCGCATGGCAAGGGCAATCCCTTCTATTTCTTCAATGCCTGCGACACGGGCAAGTCGCAGATGCTCGGCGGCTTCGTCCAGGGCTGGGGGCCTGCGGTGCTGGCTGGCGGCGCGTCCGGCTTCATCGGCGGCATGTGGCCGCTGACCGACCGCGCCGCGGCCGCCTTCTCGAGCGATTTCTACGGCGGCATCAGCGCCCGACTCAAGGATGGACCGGTTTACCTGGCCGACGTCCTTCAAGGTGTGCGCAAGCGCTTCTATGAAACCGGCGACCCGACCTACCTTGCCTACACGTTCTACGGCAATGCCAACCTGGAGGTGGTAGCGCAGTGAGCCGCAGGTTGGTCAGAGGAACCGGGCCGAAGCCCGGCGTCAGCCCGTAGTGGCTGCCGGAAGTGAGATCGTGTAGCGCGGTGGTGTCGATGCCTTCCGGCCTCTTCTCCACTGCTTAAACCTGTCTCTCAAGCGGATCGGAGGTTTCTCGTAGATTGGCGGAGCCAGGCCGGTGAGCCCATAGTAGCCGTCGAGAATATTGGTACGCAGCAATTGGCGTTCCTGCGGATAGAAGCTGAAATGCGCAACGATCAGGTCGCCAAAAATCTTGCCCGGCCGATCCAGTTTCATCGGCAGCGTTGCCGACAGCCACTCTTCCTCATCGCCTGACGGCGGGTGAAAGCGTTCCCCCAGACTGACAATGTCTGATCCGAAAAACCCGAGGGCGTTGATCGAAAATCGCGATAGCCTGATCTCCCGGTCCGGCACGCGGAAGTCATCAAGCCGGTTGGTCCGGACCGCTTCGATGAAGACCGGATGAAGCGCCTGCGGGAAGCTGGCATGGGCCCAGGAGAATTCGCACGAGGCCTGACAGGTGAGCGGGCCGTCCACCAGAACCCGGGAAAGCTGCTTGATCAGTGAATTGCAGATGGCGTTGTTGATGATCAACGGCGCGTACCAAATCGCCGATCCTCTTTCAGCCATGACCCTTGCCATGAACTTTTGAAAGAAGCCGTCCTCGACAAAAACCACATCGTCATCAAGGCGCAGATAGAAAGCTTCGGCATCGTCGCAGAAACGATAGAAATCGCCGATGACATTGAACCCACCATCGGCATGTGGAAGTTTTTTGATCCTGCAGCGTGGATCGGAAGCGGCCAGTCGTTCCAGGTAAGCCCGATCGGCTTCGTTGCGACAATTGTCCCAGAGGTGCCATTCATGCACTTCGGGGCTCTTCAGAACATGGTGGCTAAGCAAGCGAAGATATTTCTCGCGGCCGGCTGGGGTGACAACAATCAGCTTCATGGAATGCTCGTCTCGTATTAGCGGCGCATCTAACTGGCGCATCTTGATCATCGGCAACTGTCACAATGACAGCGTGATAGTTCATCGCTGCAGCAGCCATCGGCATGGCAGGCTTCGAGCCTATCGCTTGGAGTTCTATAATGAAGTGGGTCGAGATGTACCGTCTCGACGCCCTAATAGTACTGCCAGGACATCCCGTCCAGTCATGCCGGGAACAAGTCTCCCGCATAGTGGCCCTTCGCATTCATCCAGCTTTGGTGTAGGGGCTCGCCACGACGCACAACTCCGGACCAAGCATGACTGTCGAAAGCAGACCTTTGACGAATGCAGCTCGCAATCTCGTCGTCGTCAGGGCCGATGACAACTCTCTTCATCGCGGATGGGGGGCGGACGATCCTCGCTGTGAATTCGATTTGATAGTCAGCTACTACGGCAGCGATCCGTCAGCGTTTCGTCTGCCTTGTGAAAACCGTGTCGATTACAAGGGCGGAAAATGGGACGGCATACACGCTCTGTTCGCAGAGCGGCCCGAACTGCTAGATCACTACCGATATATCTGGTTCCCGGACGACGATATCGAGGCCGACCGGGCGACCATCGAAGCTTTGTTCGTCAATATGCGCCGGTTCGACCTGCACGTCGGCCAGCCAGCACTGACGCTGGATAGCTATTACACCCACCTGCCGTTTCTTCGCTGCAAGAGTTTCGAATTTCGCCTGATCGACAAGATCGAGGTCATGGCTCCCTGCATAAGGTCCGACATCGTGGCCAAGATGCTACCGCTTTTCGAACACTCCATGGGCGGTTTCGGTCTCGACTCCTTGTGGACGCGGCTTGCCGTACGAAACCTTGGAACATCAGCCGTATTCGACGCCTTACCTGTCCGCCATACGCGGCCAGTTGGAGTTCACTTGGCTACCACGATGCTCGGGTCCGGCCACACGGCGGAGTCGGAACTCCGCCAACTCGGGTTGCGATATGGATTTGGCGAGTTCTTTCCCCTGTCTTACGAGGCCGTTGATCTCAAAGGCAGGCGTTGGCGATCGCGGCCGATTATCGGCTTGCGCATGGTGGCTGACTATGTTCTGGGCCGAAGAGCCTTTCGTCAGCTGCACAAGTGGAAAAGGCGACTTTGGCACCTGCTGCGCAGGCAGTATTCCAAGGCGGTCGAACTGTCTCAGATCAAACTCTAACCATAAGTCGGCAGATCCGGGAATGGACAAGAACCAGCTCAGCGAAGCCGACATTCTCATTGTCGGCGCGGGCTTTTATGGCGCGACGCTCGCCGAGCGCATCGCCACGCAACTCGGCCGGCGCGTGCTGGTGATCGACCGGCGCCGACACATCGGCGGCAATGCCTACACCGAACAGGATCCCGCCACCGGCGTCGAGATCCACCGCTACGGGCCGCATCTGTTCCACACATCCAACGAAGAGGTCTGGAATTATCTGCGCGGCTTCACCGGCTTCACGGCCTATCGCCATCGCGCGTTTTCGACCTATCGCGACAAGGTCTATCCGCTGCCGATCAACCTGGCCACGATCTGCCAGTTCTTCGGCAAGCGGCTGAGCCCGGACGAGGCGCGCGGCATGATCACCGAGCAGGCGGCGGAACTCGGCGACCGCCCGCCCGCCAATCTCGAGGAGAAGGCGATCTCCCTCGTCGGGCGTCCGCTCTACGAGGCCTTCATCAAGGGATATACCGCCAAGCAGTGGCAGACCGACCCGCGCGAATTGCCGGCGCAGATCATCGCCCGCCTGCCGGTCCGCTACACATTCGAGGACGGCTATTTCAATGACCGTTTCCAGGGCCAGCCTCTGGATGGCTACACGGCGATCTTCGAAAAAATGCTCGCGCACGAGCTCATCGAAACGCGGCTCGGCATCGACTTCTTTGACATCAAGGCCTTGCTGCCAAAGGACCTGCCGGTCGTCTATACCGGTCCGATCGACCGTTATTTCGACTATTGCGAGGGCGAGCTTGGCTGGCGGACCATCGACATCGACCTCGAGGTCATGAACACGCCGGACTATCAGGGCACGGCGATCATGAACTATGCCGACGAGGCCGTGCCCTATACCCGCGTGGTCGAATACCGGCATTTCAACCCGGAACGCCAGCACAAGACCGACAAGACACTCATCGGCCGCGAGTACTCCCGTTTCGCGCGCCGCGCCGACGAGCCCTACTATCCGATCGACACACGCAACGATCAGGCGATCTACCGCCGTTACCTCGACCGGGCCGCCAACGAGAAAACGCTGCATCTCGGCGGCAGGCTGGGCACGTACCGCTATCTCGACATGCACCAGGCGATCGCCGCGGCCCTCAAGGCCTTCGAAACCGTCTTTGAACCCCATTTCGCGGGTAATTCCCTTTCACGCTCGGCGTGAGCGACTGATCCTGGAACGCGCGGAAGGCCTCCCGGCGTTTCAGCCCGCCGAAGCCACGTTGCTTGCGGTGACAATCTGCTGGCTTGCGGTGGTGGCAATCTGCCGGCGAAACCATTCGAAGGTGCGCTGGATGCCGTCCTGATAGCTGGTCCTTGCTTCCCAGCCTGGAAGAACACGCCTCGCCTGGGTCAGATCCGGACACCGGTTTGTCGGGTCCTGGGGAACCGGAGGATGGTGCTGGATGCGGCTGCCAGGGACAAGCGAGCTGACGAACTTGGCCGTCTGCAGAACCGAAACCTCGTGATTGTTGCCGATGTTCAGGGGACCACGGTGCGTGATGCTGTCGCGCCAGAAGAAACGTTCCAATCCATCGACAATGTCGTCGACATAACCCCAGCTGCGCGATTGGGAGCCATCGCCGTAGACGGTGAGGACGCCTGTTGTCAGGGCCTGGCTGACAAAGTTCGAAATGGCGC
This sequence comes from Mesorhizobium sp. RCAM 05104, assembly GCF_059683645.1. Classification (NCBI taxonomy): domain Bacteria; kingdom Pseudomonadati; phylum Pseudomonadota; class Alphaproteobacteria; order Hyphomicrobiales; family Phyllobacteriaceae; genus Mesorhizobium; species Mesorhizobium sp. RCAM 05104. Next base: position 393,110 of record NZ_CM185033.1, read on the forward strand.
GGCCGTCATCGATGCGGGTTCGCGGCCCATAGGCGTTGAACAGCCTCACGACACGAACATCGAGCCCGCTGACGCGCTGCTGCTCGAACAAAAGCGCCTCGGTGCAGCGCTTGCTTTCATCATAGGAGGCCCGAGGACCGGTGCAGTCCACGGAACCCCTGTAGCTCTCGGGTTGCGGGGAAACCAGGGGGTCGCCGTAAACTTCCGAGGTCGAGGCAAAGCAGAAACGACCACCTGGCCTGAGCAACGCCAGAAGATTGAGCGCGCCTCCTATGTTGGCCTTGATGGTGCGCGCTGGCTCGCGCATGTACCATACCGGCGAAGCCGGCGATGCGAGATGTATGATCTCATCGAAGCGCTGAATGGATGCGAAGCTCTCGGCGTCGGCAATCTGCAGGCTGAAACGCGGGTCGGCGACATGCGCGATGTTGTCGCGCACCCCGGTCCACAGATTGTCGACGACGACCAGCTTCTCCACGTCGCTTCGCCGCAGCAGGCGGTCGACCAGATGCGAGCCCAGGAAACCGCAACCACCAGAAACCAATACGCTGCGCGACATGGAAAATTCCCCCTCCAGACACTCGGCTAGTCAACGAGCCGCAGGGCTTGTTTCCCAAGGAATACGAGGCCATCGCCACCGAATCCCAAAACCTTTCCGCCAGTCAATGCGCTCATCTACGCCGCGAAGGGCCACAAGCGCAACGAGCAAGCTCTGGCAATCCACACGGACTGGCGGCGGCCACCGGCCTCCGCTTTGAGAAGAAAAGCTGCTGAGCGAGGAGCGGCCGGGTCCCGGCGCGGAGCGCCGCCGAAGCAATCGTCGGGCAGACGATTGGTGTCCTCAGGCGATCTACAGCGCCCTTTGCGGGCATGGCGCTCCGGCTGCATCACCGCAGCGCGACGCCGTGGGCTGGGGTCGGAAACTCATCTCCCCGGACTGGCGCACCAACTCGGCGAAGACAAGAGCGAAACTTCCCAGCATCAGAAAGACGATGATCAGGCGTGTCACCGGCAACGGATCGGCCTCGACTGGCTAGGCCCCACGCCACCCGTCCAATGCCGGCTAACATGAACGGTCCGCCTTTACGAGAGTTTAAGCTCCGCCTTAACCATCACTTTCACCTGTCTCGCGACACGAAACGCGAGCCACCGAGACAGCGTCCTTGCTGCTTCACCCGAAAGGAGGCGGTCTCTCTTTGCAGACGTGCCCCGCCCATGCTACCCCGGCGCTGGCGCGGCCCGGCAACCTGCCGCAGCCAATCGCTCGCCATCGGGGAACCATGAGCACAGCCGCCAGCAGCATCGCCTTCGTCTCGTCCGACACAGCAGACGCCAAGGCGGCGCTGGAGAGCCTGTCGGCGCGCTATGGCCAGTGCTCGGTCGCGGATGCCGGGGTTGTCGTTGCCTTGGGCGGCGACGGCTTCCTGCTGCAGACCTTGCGCGACACGATGGGAACGGGAAAGAAGGTCTACGGCATGAACCGTGGCACCATCGGGTTCCTGATGAACGAGTACCGTTACGGTGGCCTGACGGAGCGTATAGCGGCCGCGGTCGCCGAAACGATCCGCCCGCTGGAGATGCTGGCCGTCACCTCTGAAGGCGAAACGGTTTCGGCATTGGCCATCAACGAGGTGGCGCTGTGGCGCCAGTCCTATCAGACGGCCAAGATCCGCATCAGCGTCGATGAACAGATCCGGCTCGAGGAATTGAGCTGCGACGGCGTGATGATCGCGACGCCGGCGGGTTCCACGGCCTACAATCTTTCCGCGCACGGGCCGATCCTGCCGCTCGACGCGCCACTGCTGGCGCTTACCCCGGTCAGCCCGTTTCGTCCGCGCCGCTGGCGCGGCGCCCTGCTCTCCAACAAGGCGACCGTCCGCTTGGACATCCTCGAGCCGGAAAAGCGACCAGTGAACGCCGCCGCCGATCATACCGAGGTCAAGGCCGTGACCTCGGTAACGGTGCGGGAATCGCCGACGGCGACGGCGACGCTGCTGTTCGATCCCAATCATTCCTGGAACGAGCGCATCCTGGCCGAACAGTTCCGTTACTGAGCCGGCACACAGACAAGCGGCCGAATTAAGCATCGCGATTAAGGTTACAACTTCACAATCGTTCCAATCCCGCCCGTTTGTGTTGACAAATCGCGGACTTGCGCCTAATCGCAATACCAATCTTGCAGGCGCGTGGCGCTTGCCGCGACAGACGCCGTTGCGCTTCCCCGAACCAGCCAAAGACAACAACACTTGTCCTCAGACACCACGATCGCTCAAGAAGCGTTGACCTTCGCAGACCTCGGCCTGTCGCCGAAGGTCCTTTCCGCAGTCACCGATGCCGGCTACACCCAGCCGACGCCGATCCAGGCCGGCGCCATCCCGCATGCCTTGCTCGGCAAGGATATTTTGGGCATCGCCCAGACCGGCACCGGCAAAACGGCGTCCTTTGTGCTGCCGATGCTAACCCGGCTGGAAAAAGGCCGGGCGCGCGCCCGCATGCCACGCACGCTGATCCTGGAGCCGACTCGCGAACTCGCGGCACAGGTCGAAGAGAATTTCATTCGATACGGCAAGAACCACAAGCTCAACATCGCGCTGTTGATCGGCGGTGTGTCCTTCGACGAACAGGACAAGAAGCTGGAGCGCGGCGCCGACGTGCTGATCGCGACGCCCGGCCGCCTGCTCGACCATCGCGAGCGCGGCAAGCTGCTGCTCAACGGCGTCGAGATCCTCGTCATCGACGAAGCCGACCGCATGCTCGACATGGGCTTCATCCCCGACATCGAGCGCATCTGCGAGATGATCCCGTTCACCCGGCAGACGCTGTTCTTCTCGGCGACGATGCCGCCGGAAATCACCAAGCTCACCGAGAAATTCCTGCACGCGCCGGTGCGCGTCGAGGTTTCGAAGGCGGCGTCCGCCGCAACCAACATCATCCAGAGACTGGTCAAGTCAGGCTCGAAGCCTTGGGACAAGCGCGAGACGCTGCGCAACCTGATGAAGGCCGAAGACGCCGAACTGAAGAACGCCATCATCTTCTGCAACCGCAAGGTCGAGGTGTCGGAGCTGTTCCGCTCACTGCTGAAGTATGATTTCGACGCTGGTGCGCTGCATGGCGACATGGACCAGCGGGCGCGCATGCAGATGCTGGCCAATTTCCGCGATGGCAAACTTCGCTATCTGGTCGCCTCCGACGTCGCGGCGCGCGGTCTCGACATTCCCGACGTCAGCCACGTCTTCAATTATGACGTGCCTATCCATGCCGAGGACTATGTCCACCGCATCGGCCGCACAGGCCGCGCGGGGCGCTCTGGCAAATCCTTCACCATCGCGACCAAGACGGACACCAAGTATATCGACGCCATCGAACGGCTGATCGGCACCAAGATCGAGTGGCATGACGGCGACCTGTCGACGGTGGTCGCCAGCGAAGGCGAGGACGATGCTCCGCGCCGTGGCAAAGGCGCGCCGCGCCGTGCCGGCCGCAAGGACGACGATCGCAAGGACAGGGGCGAGCGCAAGAGGGGCGGCGAACACCGTGCCGGACGCAGCGAGGAAGTTGCCCCAGCCGTCGTTGCACAGCAGCACGAGCAGCCTGACGTGGCTGAGACCGCCGCCGCCGAGAACGGTGAACGGCGCGCGCGCAAGGACGCAATCCGCTCGGACAACACCGAACGCAAATCCTCCGATCGCAACGAGCAGCGCGCACCTGAACGTGGTGACACCAGGCCGCAGCGAGACAACAGCCGCCCTGCCCGCCAACGCCACCAGGAAGACAACGATGCCACCGTCGGCTTTGGTGATGACATGCCGGCGTTCATGCGGATCGTCGCCAAGGTCTGATTCCAGGCCGCCTTCGAAGGCAAGCCGGCCATCCGGCTTGCGCTCTCGGTAAAGCCTCCTGAAGCACGTCGCTTTCGAACGGATCAAGGCGACGCGCTTTAGGTCTTTGTTTGATGCATGTCGTGCTCCCAAAACCGGGTCCACTTTTGGGCGACATGCATCGGCCTGGCTCGCCCGTTACATCGGCCCAGGCATCATCTTGGTCGGTTTCTCCAGCATCGGAAACTCGGCCTTGGTGCATTTCACGTTCGGGTTCGTCGGACTGAACATGCCGTTCGGATTGTCACTGAACAGCCAGGCGTGAAGATCGTAGTGGACGAACTCCCTCGGGATGAGCGGATAGTGTCCCTCCATCGGGCCCATGAAGGTTTGGCCAAACAGCTTCGGCGGCGCTTTGACGTCCGGCGTCAGCGGCACCAGCCATTCCACCCCGACCAACTTCAAGCCTTTCTTGGTCGGCTCGTAGATCAGGACGTTGGGCTTCATCGGGTCCAGTTTCTGGCCGACGCTTGGAACGTTGACAAAATGGATGCCCATGGCGCCTTTCGGGTATTCCATCGAGCCCGGTATCTTTTCTCCGCTGTAGTAGACGCAGCCGACTGTCGACAGATAGAGGTCGCGAACGGCGGCGGTGTAGTCCTCATATTTGGCGAGCGATTTTTTCAAGGCATCGATGTCGGCCTTGTTGGCGTCCTCGGCCCGAGCCGTGGCGACGCCCAACCATGCGCCGACAAGACTTGTCAAAGCGAGGACGCCGCAGCGCCCAAGGCTGGCTATTCTTGTCATGCATTCCTCCCAGATTTTCTGATCTGGCCGTGCAAGACCGAGGCGGAAAAATGCTGATTGCGCGGCCAGTTGTACCGCCTCATCCCCTCCGGAACAGCGACGATGCTATTCCTTTCCATGGTTGCCGGAAAGTAGCTATTTAGAACTAGCTAATTCTATGGTGCGCCAATCCGAAGAGCGCCGACGTCCGCTCTGTCGACGTCCGCTCAAACAAAAAACGGCCCCACATGGGGCCGTTTCGCATTCGCTTGCCGAACAGATCAGGTGAGCGGCGACAGCTGGATCTCGACGCGGCGATTCTGGGCGCGGCCTTCGGCCGTCGCGTTGGATGCGACCGGACGAGTCTCGCCGAAGCCGGTGACGGCGAAGCGGCGCTGATCGACGCCCTGACCGGCCAGATAGTTGGCCACCGCCAGCGCACGACGCTGCGACAGATCGAAATTGTGCTGGTCGCCGCCGGTCGAATCGGTGTGGCCGAAGACGTCGACCGTGGTCTGTTTGAACTTCTTCAGCACCAGAGCGACCGAGTTCAGCACCTGGTAGAAGCCGGGCTTCACAGCATCCTGATCCGTGTTGAAGGTGATGTCGGACGGCATGTTGAGGATGATCTGGTCGCCGCTGCGGGTGACGCTGACACCGGTGCCCTCGAGCTGCCGGCGCAGTTCGGCCTCGTTCTGGTCCATTGTGGCGCCGATGGCGCCGCCGGCCAGCGCGCCGATACCGGCGCCGATCAGTGCGTTGCGGCGGTCATTGCCACCGGCAAGCAGGCCAAGGCTGGCACCCGCCAGAGCGCCAAGCCCGGCACCGGCGGCCGTGTTGGAAATCTTCTGGTCCCCGGTATACGGATCGGTGGTGGTGCAGGCACTCACGAACAGAGCCGTCGCCACAACGACGAGCACGGTCTTCTTCATAGGATGGTCCCTCTCCAAGTCGCGCCTTGAGACGGCGCCAAATCAGCCCTTCCCGCGTCTTGTACATGAAATGCGGCAAAAAGCGGAACGGCAAAAGCGCCGCCCACGGCTTTTCCCGAGGGACCGAATTGATCCGCAAAGCGCCATTGCCGGTTGGGCTACCAGAGATTCTTGCCGTCGATAATCACCACTTCGACCTTGTCGAGATCGAAATCATCGAACAGCCGCGAATTGACGCTGATCTTTGGGTTGTCGAAATCCGGCTTGCCAGTCGACCAGTCCGGTGTCTCCGTAAACGTGCCGCAGCCGCAGGTGGCGCAAAAACCATGCTTTACGGTTTTCGATCCCCACTCGTAGACAGAAACGTTTTCCGGTGGACTGGTCAGCTTGAATTGCGACGGCGTGTAGTAGGCCCACAGCGAACCCCGTTTCGAGCAGAATGAACAGGTGCACTGCGTTACCGTCTGCGGTGCCTGCGAAACCTCGAATGTCGTCGCCCTGCAATGACAGCTTGCCTTGATGGTCATCAACGAACTTCCTCCTGTCGCCCGCCGCCTCGCGCGGCAAGGGCAGCATAAAGGGGCGCTCCTGACAACTGTCCGTCAGCAGATCCGGCCAGAGAGCCTGATTCCTCCCTGGCTTGGTCCAAACCAAGAAGAGGCCTAGTAAGACGATGGCGGCACGAACAGGCAGATGGTCTTGCCGGCATCGAGCCCGGCCTGATGCGCGCACCAATGGAATTCGCCGTCGGGCGAATCCTTGATCCGCCTGTCGCTGTAGGCCACCACCTCTCCCGTGTCCTTGATGACATAGCCCTCCGGGCGCTCGCTGATCGAGGTCTGCGACACCTCGCGGCAGTCGTAATTCGCGCAGCAGGCGAACGGGTAGCTCCAGCCTTGCGGCTTCGCCGCGGTCGGCTTGGCGTCATGCGCCAAGGCCGGCGCCATCAGCGCCAAGACCGCAAAGGTTGCGCACAAGGAGAGGAGAAGCTGGCCAACCGATTGAACGGCAATGGCCGATCTGGACCTGGCGGCAAACATGGGAACATTCCTTTCAAACGAGATTCAAGCGTTTCGCTTGCCCGTTCCCGGAACGTGTCTTCCCAGCGGCCGATCGTCAGCTTGCAGATACGCCGCGCCCGGCCATAGATGCTTTTTCTCCCCTCAACGCCGTGATGGTGAGCCGAAATGTGAGTCGGCGCAAGAAATTGCTGGTGGCCGGCCGACGCTATTCGTCGACGGCTTTGGCAGTCACGACATGCTCTTCATATTGCGGCAACTCGTCGGTGATGGTGAACCAGCTTGCCTTCGAACCCACGAAGATGTGGGCGGACGGACGAATCGATGGCTCGTCGACCAGGGTCCCCATGGCGACATGGAAGAAGGTTGCTTCGCGCACCAGCGAATAGAGCAGTGAACCACACAGCCCGCAGTGCGCGTCATGGCCGCTTTGGTCGCCAAAGATCAGAAGGTTGCCCTCGCCTTGCGTCAAGACAAGCTTGTTGCGCTCGATACCGGCGAACGGCTTGAAGGCCGAGCCGGTGGCTCGTCGGCAATTGGAACAGTGGCAGTTGGCCGCGTAAGCGAATTCGTCCGTCACGGCGTATTGCACAGCGCCGCAGAGGCATTTTCCGGCAAGCTTGCGCGCCATCGCCCAACCCGGATCCATTTCAGGCCGCAGTCCCAAGGCCTGAAGCGCGCTGCGTTGAAGCCGAGTCACGCAACGCGCTTTAAGCCCTTGTTTTTATGCATTTCGTTGCCCCAAAAATGCTGCGCGCATTTGAGCAACATGCATCAATCCAGGTCGGCCACAACCTCACCCGCACCGCCCTCGATGCGCTGCGACAGCGAGGCTTCCATGAAATCGTCGAGGTCGCCATCGAGCACACTTGACGGGCTGGTGCTCTCGACGCCGGTGCGAAGATCCTTCACCAGCTGATACGGCTGCAACACATAGGAGCGGATCTGGTGACCCCAGCCGATATCGCTCTTCGACGCCTCGGTGGCGTTCGCAACCGCTTCACGCTTCTTCAGCTCTTCTTCGTAGAGGCGCGAGCGCAGCATCTCCCAGGCCTTGGCCTTGTTCTTGTGCTGCGAGCGTTCGGCCTGGCAAGCGACCGCGATGCCGGTGGCGAGATGGGTGATGCGCACGGCCGAATCGGTGGTGTTGACGTGCTGGCCGCCCGAACCGGACGAGCGATAAGTGTCGATGCGGACATCGGATTCGGAAACATCGATCTCGATCGTGTCGTCGATGACCGGATAGACCCAGATGCTGGCAAATGAGGTGTGGCGGCGCGCATTGCTGTCGTAAGGCGAAATGCGCACCAGGCGATGGACGCCTGATTCCGTCTTCAGCCAGCCATAGGCATTGTGGCCCTTGATCAGCAGCGTGGCGGACTTGATGCCGGCTTCTTCGCCGTCATGCACTTCCAGAATCTCGACCTTGAAGCGGCGACGCTCGGCCCAGCGCGTGTACATGCGCAGCAGCATCGAGGCCCAGTCCTGGCTCTCGGTGCCGCCGGCGCCCGCATGGACTTCGAGATAGGTGTCGTTGGCGTCGGCCTCACCCGACAGCAGCGTCTCGATCTGGCGGGCCTTCGCCTCGCCACGCATCGAACGGATCGCTGCTTCGGCCTCGGCGACGACGCCTTCGTCGTGCTCTTCCTCACCGAGTTCAATCAGGCCGATATTGTCCTCCAGCGCCTGCGTCAGCCCCTTCACCGACGCGATGCCTTCCTCGAGGCCCTGGCGTTCGCGCATCAGTTTCTGCGCTTCCAGCGGTTCGTTCCAGAGGCTGGCGTCCTCGGCGCGCACATTGAGGTATTCAAGCCGCTTTATGGCCTGATCCCAGTCAAAGATGCCTCCTCAGCAGGGTTATCGCCTGCCTGATCTCGTCGACGATGTTTTGCGTTTCCGCGCGCATGGCTGGCTGTTCGTCCTGTTTGCTGAAATGGCAATCGGTCGGCGCGATACATAGGGAGGCTGCCGCCGGCTGTAAAGCAAAATGGGCTGGCGCAAGGCCAGCCCATCCGCCCATGAAAATCGTCAGTAAAGGCCGCCGCCGCCGTCCTGGATCTCCTGGTTGGCCTGCGGCGACAGTGCTCCGCCGGAACCATTGGAACCGTCGGCGCCCATGCCGATCACCCAGTAGCTGTCGGCGGGACCGGTACCCGGCTTGAAGGCTTCGATGATGGTGCCCGGATCGCCCGACGTGGCACGCATGCCGGTCTTGCGATTGATGGCGACCAGATTCATGCCATCCGGAACCTTGAAGTCGACATTGGGTGTGCCGTCCAGCGCCACCCGCATGAAGTCCTTGAAGATCGGCGCGGCGAGACCACCACCGGTGGCGCCATGGCCAAGGCCGCGCGGCGTGTCGTAGCCCATGTAGAGACCGACGACGAGGTTGGGCGTGTAACCGATGAACCAGGCGTCTTTTTCGTCGTTCGTCGTTCCGGTCTTGCCCGCGATGTGGCGGCCAAGTTCGCCGATGGTGGCGCCAGTGCCGCGCTGCACGACACCTTCCATCATCGAGGTGATCTGATAGGCCGTCATCGGATCGAGCACCTGCTCGGAATTGTCGACCAGCTCCGGCTCCGGCTGGTTCTGCCATTCGGCCGCGTTGCAGCCTTCGCAGCCGCGTTCGTCCTGCTTGAACACCGTCTTGCCGTAGCGATCCTGGATGCGGTCGATCAGCGACGGCTTGATCGACTTGCCGCCATTGGCCATGATCGAATAGGCCGACACCATGCGCATCACGGTCGTTTCGCCGGAGCCCAGCGCCATCGGCAGATACGGCGCCAGGTGATCGTAGACGCCGAAGCGCTCGGCGTATTCCACCACCAGCTTCATGCCCATGTCATTGGCAAGCCGCACCGTCATCAGGTTGCGCGACTTCTCGATGCCGGAGCGCAGGGTTGCCGGCCCCGCCACCGTGCCGTCGTAGTTCTTCGGTGTCCAGGTGGTGTTGCCGCTCTGGATGGTGATCGGCCCGTCCATGATCACCGAGGCCGGCGTATAGCCATTGTCGAGCGCGGCCGAATAAACGATCGGCTTGAACGAAGAGCCCGGCTGACGCATGGCTTGCGTCGCACGATTGAATTCCGACTGTGCGTAGGAGAAGCCGCCGACCATGGCCAGCACGCGACCGGTGTGCGGATCCATGGCGATCAGGCCGCCCTCCACCTCAGGAACCTGACGCAGGCTGTAGGCGCCATCGGCGCCGTCGTTCTTCTGCACAAAGATGACATCGCCCGGCTTCAACACGTCCGCCGGCGACTTTGCCTTGACGGTCTTGCCGCCGACCACATGGCGCATGGCAAAACCCATGTCCTCCTTGCTGACGGTGCCTTCGACGCGTTCCTTGACGATATCGCCCGACGCCTGGCGCGCGGGCTGCAGGCCGATCGACAGACCGGACTCCGAACTGTCGAGCACGACGGCGAGCGACCATTCGGGCACATCTTCCAGTCCTTTGACGGCACCCAGCCGGGCGCCCCAGTCACCGGACACGTCGATTGACGTCACCGGCCCGCGATAGCCGCGCAACGTGTCGTATTTTATCAACCCGTTCTGCATCGCTGTGCGGGCGATGAGCTGGACTTTCGGATCAAGGGTCGTGCGAATGGAAAGGCCGCCCTCATAGAGCGCATTCTCGCCATAGCGGGCGATGATCTGCCGACGAACCTCTTCGGTAAAATACTCGCCCGCGAACAAATAGGAGCCGGTGCGGCGTGGGACGACGCCAAGCGGCTCGGCCTTCGCCTTCGCACCCTCTTCGGGGGTCACGTAACCGTTCTCGACCATCTGGCCGATGACCCAGTTTCGCCGCTCAAGCGCACGATCGGCGTGTTTGAAGGGATTGTAGTTGGCCGGACCTTTCGGGAGCGAAGCCAGATAGGCGGCTTCGGCCACGGTCAGTTCGTTCACCGATTTATCGAAATAGGTCAGTGCGGCGCCGGCGACACCATAGGCGTTGAAGCCAAAGAAAATCTCATTGAGATAGAGCTCAAGGATACGATCCTTGGAATAGGCCTGTTCGATGCGGAACGAAAGGATGGCCTCCTTGGCCTTGCGTTCCAGGGAGCGCTCGTTGGTGAGAAGGAAGTTCTTGGCAACCTGTTGGGTGATGGTCGAACCACCCTGCATCGGCCCCCCCGAAACGTAAGTAAGCATGGCCCGGCCCAGTCCGGTTATGTCCACGCCAGGGTGGGTATAGAAGTTCTTGTCCTCGGCGGACAAAAAGGCCGCCTTGACGCGATCCGGGATCGCCTGGATCGGCAAATACAGGCGCCGTTCGCGCGCATACTCCGCCATCAGCGAGCCATCCGAGGCATGGATGCGGGTGGTCACCGGCGGCTCGTACTTGGCCAGCACTTCGTAGTCAGGCAGATCCTTTGCTACATGGCTGATGTAAAGCGCAACGCCCGCCGCGACCAGAAGGGCCAGCGTCGTGCCGATGCCGAAAAAATAGCCAATGAGACGAATCATACCCGCTCCAGTCCTTGGTTCGGGAATTTCCTAAACGAAGCCGCCTTTCGCGCAAGCTTTCGAACCGGTCCCAAACCGCAATCGAAAACCCATGTCGCCACCATGTGGACAAAATACGGCAATGCCTGATTTCGTGACCGCAAGGCGGAAATAAAGGCACCAGGTGTTGTCGTCGCGCAACGCCGCCTCTGGTTGCAGGCCCGCCGAGCCTGTCAGCCTCCGGCGCCCGCTCCGGTGCGGGCGGAGGCGAACAACGCGACGGCATTGGTGATGCTTTGAGCCGCCTTGCCGCGCCAATCGGCGTCGAGCAGCTGCGCCTCGTCCTTGGCGTTGGAGAGATAACCGAGTTCGACCAGAACGGATGGCACGTCCGGCGCCTTCAGCACCTTGAATCCCGCGGAACGCTGCGGATTGTTGATGAGGCCGACACTGGTCGAAAGCTGTCCGACCAGCGTGTGGGCGAAACTCATCGAGAAATTGTGCGTCTCGCGGCGGATCAGGTCGATCAGGATGTCGGTCACTTCCTTGTTGTCGTTCTTGATTTCCAGGCCGGCGAACTGGTCGGAGAGGTTTTCGCGGTCGGCGAGCGCCTGCGCCTCGGGATCCGAAGCCTTGTCGGAGACGGTGTAGACGGTGGCGCCGCGGATGCCCTTGACGCTGATGGTGTCGGCATGGATGGAAATGAGCAGATCGGCCTCGTGCTGCCTGGCGATGCGCACGCGGTCGTCCAGGCGCAGGTACTCGTCGGTATCGCGCGTCATGTAGACATCGTATTTGTCGACGGCTGCGAGCTTGTCCCGCAACTCCGTGGCGAAGGCGAGCGTGACATTCTTCTCGATAGTGCCGTTCAGGCCCTCGGCGCCGCCGTCGATGCCGCCATGGCCAGGATCGATGACGACGGTGAAGCGGTGGCCCGGATTGGAGACCGGCCCGGTGCCGACCCGCCCCCCCTTGTCGGTCGAAACCGTCGAGCCAGTGGTCAGTGCTTGGTTGGCAAGCGCGGCGTCAAACTCCCGTTCGGAGGCCGCCGACATGTCGATGGCGATGCGGTAGCCGGTTCCATCCTCGTTCTTGAGCACATCGAGCTTGTCGACGGCGAACGGCCCCTTGCCGGTGAGAATCAGCCGCGAAACGCCCTCGCCGAGCGCGCCCAGGCGCACGCCCCTGACCAAGCCGCGCGCCTTCAGGTCCTTGGCGCCAATTGCAAATCTCGCATTCGCAAGATCGATGACAAGGCGGTTGGGCCCCCGCAGCAGGAACCATTTGACATCAGGTTCGCGATTGAAATCGATGACGATGCGCGTCTTGGTGGCATCGCCCGCCATCTTGTAGCCGGTTGCCACCAGCGGTGCGTCGGCGGCATTGGCAACGGTGGAAGAAGCAGAAGAGACCACCAGCAGCAGCAAAAGACAAAAAACGCCGAGAATCTGGCCGCCAACACGACATCCCTTGTCTGTGAAGTCCGCCAGTCCCATCTCTTTCCAGTCGCTCCCGGTTTGGCGCAGGCGCCCGGTCGTTTCGTCGAAGTGCCGGTTAGGCCGCGAACTCGATTAACGATTGGTATCCAGAGAAGGTTAACCAAGCCTTTTCATGCAAGGGTCTTAGCCTGTTCTTACGCTACGGAACCGCTTTTTGCCGGCATCGGAAATCGGGGTTGCCTTCCACCCCGCCAAATCATAAAAGCGATGGTGGATCACTGCAATCCTGGAACCGCCCTCCTCCGCAGCTTCCTGCTACAGGGTCAGACGAAGGGCGGCTCCTTTCGCTTCACGCGAAAAGGCCTCAGGTGATCGCGACGAATTTCGCAGGTGTGCGCCCGTGGCGGGGGAATCGCCTGCGTGAGGAAAACGGCCGGGTTTGTTCCCGCGCCGGCTCTGTATGAGCAAACAAGCTGGTCCGGTTTGCCGGGCTTTGGTTCAAAAGGTTCTGCTGGTGACGATGGCTTCAAGCGCAATCATGGAAAGGTCCGCATCAAACCGCGCCATTATGGCTGCGGGCGGCACCGCCATGGCGCTCAAGCGGCGGCCGGCGGACATTCAGACATCCGGCACCCACACTCCAGACACGCAGCAGCGGGCCTTGCCTTGCAAGCTGCGGCTGGCGGCTGCCGGGAGGAAACGAAATAATGCCCAACAAAATGCTGATAGACGCCTCCCACCCGGAGGAAACACGAGTTGTCGTCGTACGCGGTAACCGTATCGAAGAATTCGACTTTGAATCCCAGGACAAGAAGCAGCTCAAAGGAAATATCTACCTCGCCCGCGTAACGCGCGTCGAACCCTCCCTCCAGGCAGCCTTTGTCGAATATGGCGGCAACCGTCACGGTTTTCTCGCCTTCAGTGAAATACACCCCGACTACTACCAGATTCCGGTCGCCGACCGTCAGGCACTGCTGCGCGCGGAAGCGCAGGAGGCTGAGGACGAGGAGGACGAGGACGGCGAAGGCGACGATCGCCAGAGCCGCGATCGCGGACGACGCGGGCGCCGGCGTGGCGGCAAGAGCCGCGACCGCGGTGAACACAGGCGCGATGCAGGCGCAGCCGATTCCGGTGAGGCAGGCGAAGGCAACGACAACAGCGCCGATGCCGATGCGGTTGCTGAAGACGCCTCTCCCGCTTTCGAGACCATCGAACACGCTGCCGATACATCGGAACACGCCGATACGTCCGACCATGACGAGGATTCCGCCGACCAGGGCGAAACCGAACCCCGCGAAGGCGGTCCTACGTCGATCGCGGCCTCCATCGAGGCCGATGTGATTTCCGAAGCCGTCCCGCAGGCGGAACAGGGAAGCGAAGCGACGTCCGGCGACAACGATCGTGGCATGCTGGAGGAGGTGCAGTCATCGCATCCGGATGATCACGAGATCGAATCCGTCGGCGCCGAGGATGCGCTGGAGGAAGTGCGCAACCGCCGCAAGCCGGTGCGCCGCCAGTACAAGATCCAGGAAGTGATCAAGCGCCGGCAGATTCTGCTGGTGCAGGTCGTCAAGGAAGAACGCGGCAACAAGGGCGCCGCACTGACCACCTATCTTTCGCTGGCCGGCCGCTATTCGGTGCTGATGCCGAACACGGCGCGCGGCGGCGGCATTTCGCGCAAGATCACCAGCGCGGTCGACCGCAAGCGCCTCAAGGAGGTGGTTGCCGATCTCGAAGTGCCGCAGGGCATGGGCGTCATCCTGCGCACCGCCGGCGAGAGCCGCACCAAGGCCGAGATCAAGCGCGACTACGAATACCTGATGCGACTTTGGGAAAACGTCCGCAATCTCACCTTGCAGTCCACGGCCCCTGCCCTCGTCTATGAGGAAGGCAGCCTGATCAAGCGTTCGGTGCGCGACCTCTACAACAAGGATATCGACGAGATTCTCGTCTCCGGCGAGGAAGGCTATCGCGAGGCCAAGGACTTCATGCGCATGCTGATGCCCAGCCATGCCAAGGTCGTCCAGCCCTTCCGCGACACGACGCCGATCTTCGTGCGCAACGGCATCGAGGCGCAGCTCGACCGCATGCTGCAGCCGCAGGTGACGTTGAAAAGTGGCGGCTACATCATCATCAACCAGACCGAGGCGCTGGTCGCCATCGACGTCAATTCGGGCCGCTCCACCAAGGAGCACTCGATCGAGGACACGGCGCTCCATACCAATCTGGAAGCGGCGGAGGAAGTCGCCCGCCAGCTCAGGCTGCGCGATCTCGCCGGCCTGATCGTCATCGACTTCATCGACATGGAGGAGAATCGCAACAACCGCTCCGTCGAGAAGCGGTTGAAGGACCACCTCAAGAACGACCGCGCGCGCATACAGGTTGGCCGGATCTCGCATTTCGGCCTGATGGAGATGTCACGCCAGCGCATCCGCGCCAGCGTGCTGGAATCGACCATGAAGCCCTGCCCGCATTGCGGCGGCACCGGCCATGTGCGTTCCGATTCGTCCGTCGCGCTGATGGTGGTGCGGGCGATCGAGGAATTCCTGCTCAAGGATCTCGCGCAGCCACATCACCGTGCGGACACCGGCGGCCACTGCGCTCTACGTGCTCAACCACAAGCGCGGTACATTGGTGGAACTCGAAAGCCGCTTCGGCCTGACCATCACCATCGAGGCCGACGATTCGGTCGGTGCGCAGCACTATGCGATCTTCCGCGGCGCGCTGGCTGAAAAGCCCGAAGGCTTTGTCGAGGCCCGGAGCTTCCCGGCCTATGTCGAGCCGGACGAGCCCGAGGACGAGACTGTCGTGGTGGAGGAAGACGACGAGACACCGGCGCAGGCCGAGCAGCCCCGCCAGCAGCCGCAGCAACAACAGCCGCGACCTGCCAGCGGAGAGGAAGGCGAAGGCCGTGACCGCAAGCGTCGCAAACGCCGCAGGCGGCGCGGCGGCAAGGATCGCGATCGCGAACATGGCGCCGCTACGGACGGTGCTTCTGTCTCCGCTCCGGCGGGCGATTCCTCTGAATCAGCGAACCTGACCGACGACGACACCGAAACCGAGGACACAGCTCCGCTCGGCGCCGCCGAAACGGACGAAACGGTCCAGGCTTCGGATGAGGGCCAGGGCAAGAAGCGCCGGCGCGGCAAGCGCGGCGGCAAGCGCAACCGCCGTGAAGACGGTGAAGGCGAGACCGAGGCAAGTGTCGGCGAAACGACCGAACCGTCCGAGGGCGACGCCTCCGCAAGCGAGGCTGCCTCGATCGAGCCGGCAATCGCCGCGCCCGTCGAAGAGCCAGTGGCTGCGGTGAGCGACGAAGCGCCGAGCGCCGAGAAGCCCAAGAAGCCGCGTCGCGCAGCCAAGCCGAAGAAGGCAGCGGCCGAGGTCGTCGCCGAGGCGACTTCTGTCGAAGCCGCCGAGGAAGCACCAATCGAGGCTCCGGTTGCGGTCGCGGACGAAACGGTGGTCGCGGCTGTCGAGGAAAAGCCCTCGAAGGCCCGGCCGTCACGGCGCAAGCCGGCAGCAGTCGATGCGCCGGTCGTGCCGGTGGTCTCTTCGATCGTTGTGGACGAGCCGGCAGCCAAAACCGAGGACAAGCCGAAGCGCGCAGGCTGGTGGCAGCGGAAGGGCTTTTTCTAAGCCTTTCAGTCGCTTGAATTGATCTTTTGACAAAGAGAATCCCGTGCCGTTCGAAAACGGCGCGGGATTTTTCATATCTGGCGCTCTGCTAGCTGGCGATATGCTATGGCGCGAAGATCGACCAGTTCATCATCCTGGCCAACTTCTCCAGCGCGATCGAGCCCAGCTTGGAATTGCCGTTGGCGTTGAGGCCGGGTGACCAGACGGCAAGCGAGGCGATGCCCGGCACGATGCCCAATATGCCGCCGCCGACGCCGCTTTTTCCCGGAATGCCGACGCGAAAGGCAAAGTCGCCGGAGCCGTCATAGTGGCCACAGGTCAGCATCATCGCGCCGATGCGGCGCGCGCGCTCGGCCGACACCACGGAATGCCCGGTCGCTGGATTCTTGCCGCCATGCGCAAGGAAGCGGCCGGCGAGCGCCAATTGCCGGCAGCTCATGGCGATGGCGCAATGGTGGAAATAGACGCCCAGCGCCAGCTCCGGCTCGTGATGGAGATTGCCGAAGGATTTCATATAGTTGGCGAGCGCGAAATTGCGATAACCGGTAGCCCTTTCGGAAGCGGCGACCTCGCGATCGATGATAATAGTCTCGTCATCGGCCAGGAACTGGATGAAGCGCAGGATTTCGCCGATCGCCTCGCGCGGCTGGTGGCCGGCAAGCAGGATGTCGGAAACGACAATGGCGCCGGCATTGATGAACGGATTGCGCGGAATGCCGTTCTCCTGCTCGAGCTGCACGATCGAGTTGAACGGATTGCCCGACGGCTCGCGTCCGACCCGCTGCCATAACGCGTCGCCGACATTGCCGAGCGCCAAAGTCAGCGTGAACACTTTCGAGATGCTCTGGATCGAAAAAGCCTGATCGGCATCGCCCGCCATCAGCACGCGGCCGTCATTGGTGACGGCGGCGATGCCGAACTTCTTGGGATCGACCTTGCCGAGTTGCGGAATGTAGGTGGCGACATCGCCACGATCGGTGCGTTCGGCCATTTCGGCGGCGACTTCGGCCAGCGCCTGCTCGAGCTCCGGCATGATGCTACCTCAACCAGCGTTCGATGCGCGCCATCGCCTCGACCATGTCGTCGTGGCTGCCGGCATAGGAGAAACGCATGGTGCGGTGCCCAGCCTGGGTGTCGAAGTCGCGGCCGGGCGTTGCCGCCACATGCGCTTCCGCAAGCATCTTTCGCGCGAAGGCCATGCTGTCATTGGTGTGCCTGGTGACATCGCAAAAGGCATAGAAGGCGCCATCCATGGGTGCAGCCAGCGGAAAGCCGAGTTCCGGCAGACGCTTCATCAGCAGTTCACGATTCCAGGCGTAGCGGCCCTTGACCGCTTCCAGCTCTTCGGTCGCGGCGAAGGCCTCGATCGCGGCGATCTGCGACAGCTCCGGCGGCGAGATGTAGAGGCTCTGGGCGATGCGCTCGACCGGCCGCACCAGCTCTTCCGGCAGCACCATCCAGCCGATGCGCCAGCCGGTCATGCAATAGTATTTGGAGAAGGAATTGATCACCGTCACGCTGCTTCCATAGGCAAGAGCCGTGGTGTCTGGGGCAGCGTAGGCCAGCCGATGGTAGATCTCGTCGGAAATCACGGCGATGCCGAGGTCTTCCGCCGTCTTCACCAACGCCGACAGTTCGGCGGCGGGAATGACAGCGCCAGTTGGGTTGGCCGGGCTAGCAAACAGAACGCCCTTCAGCGGCTTCTCGCGATGCGCGGTCTCGAGATGGCCGGCATGCAGGTAGGCCTCGTCGCCAAGCTCGATCTCGACCACCTCGATGCCGAGCGCTGCCATGATGTTGCGATAGGCGGGATAGCCGGGCGCGGCGATGGCGACGCGGTCGCCAGGGTCGAACATTGCCAGAAAGGCGAGGTTGAAAGCGGCCGACGATCCGGTGGTCACCGCGATCCGGCTGGGTGGAACATCGAGGCCATAGTGATCGGCGTAGTGTTCGGCGACCGCCTTGCGCAGGGCGGCGAGGCCGAGCGTGTCGGTGTAGCCGATGCGTCCGTCCTGCAAGGCCTTGACCGCCGCCTCGCGGACACGAGCCGGTGCCGGATCGGAGGGCTGTCCGACGGCCATGGAAACGACAGACACCCCTCGTGCCTTCAGCCGGTTTGCTTCGGCCAGGATGTCCATCGCGTGGAATGGCTCGACATTGCCACGGCGTGAAAGCGAAACGACCATTTAACCAATATTCCCGATGGCTGAGGGCGCCAACTTCTGGCGCATGCGCCGCACAAATGCCCGATTGATGTGAGGATCACAAGTTGAGGAAGTTTCCGGCGCCGACTTTTCATCCTTCGCCCGCTCGTCTACCAGTGGACACGTCATGTTGAGCCGACCCAGATCGACGATTGCCCAGGCAGCGCGCGTCTTCGCGAGGCTTTCGCTCGGGGCTGTCGTTGCGGTGACGAGTTCGGTCAGCGCCCTCGCCCAGAACGTGCCCGTGATACGCGATGCCGAGATCGAGGCACTGGTGCGCGACTATGCGCGGCCGATCTTCAAGGCGGCGGGACTGGCGAATGACGGGATCGACATCGTCCTGGTCAACGATCAGAGCTTCAATGCCTTCGTCACCGGACGCCGGTTGTTCATCAACACCGGCGCGCTGATGACGGCCGAAACGCCCAACGAGATCATCGGCGTCATCGCGCACGAAGCCGGCCATATCGCCGGCGGCCACCAGCAGAAACTGCGCGACCAGCTCGAACGCGCCAAGACGATGGCGATCATCGCCACATTGCTTGGCGCCGGCGCCATCGCTGCCGGCGCCGCTACCAACAGCCGCGGCCTTGCCGGCGCCGGCATGGGTGTGGCGGCCGGCGGCGGCGAGATGGCACAGCGCAGCATCCTCGCCTATCAGCGGACCGAGGAGATGACCGCCGACCGTTCGGCGATCACCTACCTCAACGCCACCGGCCAATCCGGGATGGGCATGCTGAAGACGTTCCGCCGTTTCCAGACGGCGCTGTCGCTATCGGGCGCACAGGTCGATCCCTACCGGATCAGCCATCCGATGCCGCAGGATCGTATCGCCAATCTGGAAGTGCTGGTGAAGCAGAGCCCTTACGTCGACAGGGTCGACCCACCGGCGCTGCAGCAGCGGCACGACATGATGCGTGTGAAGATCGCCGTCTACATGGACGGCCAGGCGGCCGCGTCGCGGCTGATACGCAAGATGCCGGGCAGCCTCGCCGCGCAATATGGCGATGCTCAGGCAACCTACCTGTTCGGCGACATCGCCACCGCGCTCGCCAAGACCAATGTACTGATCAAGACCCAACCGAAAAACGCCTATTTTCAGGAATTGCGTGGCGATATCCTGATGAAGGCGAACAGGCCCAAGGATGCCGCGGACGCCTATGCCAAGGCGGTCAGCCTCGATCCGGCGCGGTCAGGGCTGCTGCCGGTTTCCTGGGGCCAGGCGCTGATGGCCATCGGCACGCCAGACTCCTTGAAAAAGGCAGTGGTGCAGATCAACAATGGTCTGGGGCGCGACAAGGAAAATTCCGCCGGATACCGTTACCTGGCGCAGGCCTATGGCGAACTGGGTGACATCCCGGGCGCCGAACTTGCCACCGCCGAAGGTCACTTCTATTCCGGCAACTACAAGGATGCGAAGATTTTCGCCATGCGGGCGCAGCAGCAGATGAAGCGCGGCGAGCCGCGCTGGCTGCGCGCTCAGGACATCATAAACTACACACCGTCAAACAAGATCAAGATCAAATGAACCTTCCGGCCACGCGCTGCGACAGAGCCAGGCATACCGGGCCGGAAAACAGGCAAAAGGAACAGGAACGATGAAAAAAGCACTGCTGCTGGGCACCACGGGGATTGCGGTCGCCCTTGCCATGCTGGCTTTCGGATTCGTGGCCGGAAGCCCGCAGATTGCAAAGGCCGGCACGGCGCAGCCTGTCCAGATGGCGGGCGACACCAAGATCGACCGCGCCGAGGTCGAAGGCATCATCCGCGACTACCTCTTGAAGAACCCGGAAGTGCTTCTGGAGGTTCAGGACGCGCTTGAGGCCAAGCAGAAGGAAGAGCAGCGCATCGCCCATCTGGGCGTGATCAAGGACGCCAAGGACCAGATCTTCAACTCGGCTTTCGACGGCGTCGTCGGCAACCCGAGCGGCAAGGTCACCATCGTCGAGTTCTATGACTACAATTGCGGCTTCTGCAAACGCGCCATCGACGATATGCGGGCGCTGACCAAGGCCGATCCGGATCTGCGCTTCGTGCTCAAGGAATTTCCCATCCTCGGACCGGATTCGCAGAAAGCGAGCGTCGTCTCGATGGCGTTCCACCTGATGATGCCGGAAAAGTACGGCGAATTCCACAACGCGCTGCTCGGCGGTCAGGGACGCGCCACGGAGGCAGCGGCCATCAAGATCGCGCTTTCGCTCGGCGCCGACGAGGCCACGCTGCGCGAGAAAATGAAGGACCCGTCGATCCCCGAGGCTTTCTCCAAGACCTATGATCTTGCCAACAAGCTGGCGATCACCGGAACGCCATCCTATGTGGTCGGCAACGAGGTCGTGTTCGGGGCGCTCGGACAGGAAGTGCTCGCGGAAAAGATCCAGGCGGCGAAAGCCGCGCTTTGATCAACCTCGCTTTTCTTCACGGGCGCATTTCCGCCTGTTGTGGACAGTGAAAGAACGCACTTGCGCTCTTTTCGCGGACGTCTATGCCCATTATAGAGGGCCCAGCGCGCCGGCTTGACGTCGGCGCCTAAGAAGGTCGGCTTTTTTGAAAACTGTTTTCGTCCTGAACGGTCCCAATCTCAACGCGCTCGGCAAGCGCGAGCCGGGCATCTATGGCGGCAAGACGCTTGCCTCGATCGCCGACGACTGCAAACAGGCCGGCGCGTCGCTTGGGTTCGAGATCGATTTCCGCCAGTCGAACCACGAGGGCGACCTTGTCGACTGGATTCAGGAAGCCGGAGACAAGGCTGTCGGCATCGTCATCAATCCGGGCGCCTACAGCCACACCTCGATCGCGATCCACGACGCCATCCGCGCCGTCGCGCCGCTGCCAGTCGCCGAAGTCCACCTTTCAAACATCCATGCGCGGGAATCATTCCGCCACGTCTCCATGGTCGCGCCGGTTGCCGTCGGCATGATCTGTGGCTTTGGGCCGCTCGGCTACACGCTGGCGCTGCAGGCGCTGGCCGCACGCCTATGACCGGCCAACAAACAGAAGGCTCGAAAATGTCGATAAAGAAGACCGGTGTTGACCAGCAACTGATCCGCGATCTGGCGGGCATACTGAACGACACCAACCTGACCGAGATCGAGGTTGAACTGGGCGACCTGAAGGTGCGCGTCTCGCGGCAGGCACCTGCCGTCCATGCGATCGCAGCGCCGCAACCAGCCTATGCGCCAGCAGCGGCCCAGCCCGCTGCCGCGGCTGGCCCGGCAACGGTTGACGTGTCGAAGAACGCGGTGGCCTCGCCGATGGTCGGCACCGCCTATTTGGCGCCGTCGCCCGACGCCAAGGCGTTCATCGAAGTCGGCCAGAAGGTCAAGGAAGGCCAGACACTGCTGATCATCGAGGCTATGAAGACGATGAACCAGATCCCCTCGCCCCGCGCCGGCACGGTGACGGCGATCCTGTTCGAGGACGCGCAGCCGGTCGAGTACGGCATGCCGCTCGTCGTGATCGAGTAGAGCGGGCCGGATGTTTCAGAAGATTCTCATCGCCAATCGCGGCGAAATCGCGCTTCGGGTGCTGCGCGCCTGCAAGGAACTCGGCATCCAGACGGTGGTCGTGCATTCGACCGCCGACGCCGACGCCATGCATGTGCGGCTGGCCGACGAGAGCGTCTGCATCGGGCCGCCGCCATCGCGCGATAGCTATCTCAACATCCATCAGATCGTCGCCGCCTGCGAGATCACCGGCGCCGACGCGGTGCATCCGGGCTACGGCTTCCTGTCGGAGAACGCCAAGTTCGCCGACATCCTGGCCGCACACAACATCACCTTCATCGGCCCATCGGGCGACCACATCCGCATCATGGGCGACAAGATCGAGGCCAAGCGCACAGCAAAGCGCCTCGGCATCCCGGTGGTGCCCGGTTCGGACGGCGCTGTGACCGATCAAAAGGAAGCCAGGCGCATTGCCGCCGAGATCGGCTATCCCGTGATCATCAAGGCATCGGCTGGCGGTGGCGGGCGCGGTATGAAGGTCGCCCTTACCGAGGCTGACCTTGAGATCGCCTTGCAGACAGCGAGCACGGAAGCGGGTGCCGCGTTCGGCGACGATGCCGTCTATATCGAGAAATACCTGGAAAAGCCGCGCCACATCGAGGTGCAGGTGTTCGGCGACGGCTTCGGCCGCGGCGTCCATTTCGGCGAGCGCGACTGCTCGCTGCAACGCCGTCACCAGAAAGTCTGGGAAGAGGCGCCCTCGCCGGCACTCAATGCCGAGGAGCGCGCCCGCATCGGTGACATCTGCGCCAAGGCCATTGCCGACCTTGGCTACTCCGGCGCCGGCACGATCGAGTTTCTCTACGAGAATGGCGAATTCTACTTTATCGAGATGAACACGCGCCTGCAGGTCGAGCATCCGGTGACGGAAGCGATCACCGGTATCGATCTGGTGCACGAACAGATCCGCGTCGCCTCCGGCGGCGGCCTCTCGGTGAAGCAGGAGGACATCAAGTTCAACGGCCACGCCATCGAATGCCGCATCAATGCCGAGGACCCGCGCACCTTCACCCCCTCGCCCGGCACCATCACCCACTTCCACACGCCTGGCGGCCTTGGTATCCGCGTCGATTCCGGCGTCTATTCCGGCTACAAGATCCCGCCCTACTACGACAGCCTGATCGGCAAGCTGATCGTCCACGGGCGCAACCGCGTGGAGTGCATGATGCGGCTGCGGCGGGCCCTGGATGAGTTCGTCGTCGACGGCATCAAGACGACGCTGCCGCTGTTTCGCGATCTTGTCGGCAATGCGGACATCGCCAATGGCGACTACGACATCCACTGGCTGGAAAAATACCTGGCCAAAGGCGAATAGCGCGGGAACGCGATGACCCGTCCCTACGCGCCCGGCTATCGCATCCCCACCGACCTGCTGCTCAAGGCCTATGCCTCGGGCGTCTTTCCGATGGCCGAAAGCGCCAGCGATCCCGAAGTGTTCTGGGTGCGGCCGGAAACGCGCGGCATCATCCCGCTCGAAGGTTTTCACACGCCCAAGAGCTTGAAGAAGACGATCCGCAAGCACCCGTTCGACATCCGTTTCGATTTCGATTTCGAAGCGACGATCGATGGCTGCGCCGAAAGGCGCGAGGAGCGCCGGTCGACCTGGATCAATGCGCCGATCCGTGAGGCCTATGTGCAACTGCATCGGCTGGGCCACTGCCATTCGGTCGAGGCCTGGCGCCAGGACCGGCTGGTCGGCGGCCTCTATGGCGTGTCGCTCGGCCGGGTGTTCTTTGGCGAAAGCATGTTCGCCAGGGAGACCGATGCCTCCAAGACCTGCCTGTTTTATCTGGTCGAGCGGTTGAAGGAACGGGGCTTCGCATTGCTTGATACGCAGTTCACCACCGAGCACCTGAAGCGCTTCGGCGCGGTCGACGTGCCGCGTGGCAAGTATGAGAAGATGCTGGCCGAAGCGCTTAAGGGCGAGGCGATCTTTTTCCCTGACGATCAAGCCTCTCACTTCCGGGTCGCGGTCTCCAACGGTGTCTGCGAATGGAACATCATTTTCCAGCCGTTGACGCGATGGACATAGCCGGTGCTGACCAACGCCGCGTAGGGTTCGCCATTCTCGCGTGTCGCATGGGCCTCGTAGGTCAGCATGATGATATCGCTGCCCGGCTCGATTATTCCCTTGAGCTCGATATCGAGGTCGCGCCAGCGGTTGGGCTTGGTCGCGGTCTTGGCGAGATCGGCATTGTCCATCGCCTTTGCCATCTGCGGAAAGGCAACCAGGCATTCGGTGTCGGCATTGGCCGCGTAGTAGGCCGCATCGCCTGTCCAGAACCCCTTTTCGAGTTCGAGCAGCTCTTTCTTGCTGGCGGTGATCCGCTTGTGGTCTGACATGGGAAAATCATCCTCCAGGCGCATTGATGCGCTGTCGTTCGTGGCCCCAACGCATGATGGCGGCGACGGTTCCGGAGGATCAGTTGGCTTCGGTGGTATCCGGTTATGCGGGATCGGGCTGCGCCACATCCGGGGTGGGTGCAGTCTCCGGCTTGGCTGCAGCAGGCTTCGCAGCGTCGGCGTTGGTCCCGTCAGCCTTGGCGGCGTCTGGCGCAGGGACATCCGACTTCTGCTTGCAGGCCTTCAGCCAGACGTCATAGACGGCATGCTCGACGGCGTTGAGGCCAGGGCTTTCGGCGAACATCCAGCCGGTGAAGATACGGCGAATCTTGCGGTCGAGCGTGATCTCGTCGACCTCGACGAAGGAATCCGTCTTCGGCTCCTCGGTCTGCGGCCGCGAATAACAGACGCGCGGCGTCACCTGCAAAGCGCCGAACTGCACCGTCTCGTCGATATAGACGTCAAAGGTGATGATGCGGCCGGTGATCTTGTCGATGCCGGCGAACTCGGCAACCGGATTGGTGATGCGATCCGACCCCGCGGGCGCCGCCGGCGCGGGCGCGGCGGGTGTGGGCGAAGCGGCAAAGGCTGCGGTGCTCACGGCAAGGCCGGCGGCTACCGTCAGGCCGCCCATCGATGTCAGGCTGAAAAAGCTCATATAGGGATACCGGTGGTTCGCGCCCGGGTGATTCTGTCGATCGCCAAGGCTAGTCGCCGTTTTCTGATCAGCAAGCAGCTAAACACCAATTGTGGCGATAAAGGATCGGCCTGCACTTGCGCCGTTACAAGCCGGGGCCGTTACGACCCGGGCGTCCAGGCGTCGTAATCGCCAGTGACCTGCGGGCGATGCTGATTGGTCAGCACCGAGCCCTTCGGCCGATAGGCCGCCGGGCTGCCGGTCAAATTGGGCTGATGCGGCTTCTGCCAGTCGCGTGGCTTGTAGTCCTCGCTCGGCGGCGCGACATCGACACGGTGATGGATCCAGCCGTGCCAGCCGGGCGGAATGGCCGAAGCTTCCGAATAGTTGCGATAGATGACCCAGCGGCGCGTGCGGCCTTCCGAATCGGTGCCGCCCTCGTAGTAGACGTTGCCCGTCTCGTCCTGGCCGACCTTCCTGCCATGCCGCCAGGTGTGCAGGCGCGTTCCCAGCGTCTGGCTGTTCCACCAGGTGAAAAACTGCGTAAGGAAAGTCTTCATCTCAGAACCCTCGCGCCGACGGCGCCCGTTTCCTGCTTATGGCGTCAGGCCTTCGGGAAGGCAAGGCTTTTGCCGCAGGGAGCGCGCAAATGGCTTGCCGGAGACCCGACAAAAGCCCGCGATCTTGTCCTTCGCCGGATGCGCGCTTGCCAAGCCTTTGCGGTCTTTCTAAAGCTCTGCGCGCCCATGCGGGTATCAACCCGGCTGCGGCCGAAGGAGGTGACGATTGGCCCCGGAATTGCCGACCACCGACATTCGCATCAGCGCCGATCTGATTCGCCGCCGCAAGGGCGGCACGCCGATCGTCTGCCTGACCGCTTATACCTATCCCTTTGCCCGTTTGCTTGACGAGCATGTCGATCTGCTTCTGGTCGGCGACAGCGTCGCCATGGTCCTGCATGGCCACCAGACGACGCTGGGTGCCTCGCTCGAGATGATGATCGCGCATGGGCAAGCGGTGATGCGCGGTTCGGCCAAGGCCTGCGTCGTCGTCGACCTGCCGGCCGGCAGCTATGAGGATTCGGCAGCGCAGGCCGTTGCCTCGGCGCGGCGGGTGGTCGAAGAAACCGGCTGCCAGGCGGTGAAACTCGAAGGCGGCGTCGACATGGCCCGGCAGATCGCGGCGATCGTGGCCGCCGGCGTTGCGGTCATGGGGCATATCGGCCTGCTGCCGCAATCGGTTGAGAAGGATGGCGGCTACAAGATCAAGGGCCGGACCGAGGAGAACGTGGCAGCATTGGTTCGCGACGCGCTCGCCGTCGAGGAAGCCGGTGCGTTCTCGGTGGTTATCGAAGGCACGGTCGAGACAGTTGCGGCCGATATTACCCACCGCATCGCCATTCCAACCATCGGCATCGGCGCCAGCCGCGATTGCGACGGCCAGATCCTGGTCATCGACGACATGGTCGGGCTGACCGTCGACCGGGTGCCGAAATTCGTCAAGGAATATGCCGATCTGCGCAGCGTGATCTCTCATGCCGCGGCAAGCTACGCATCGGAGGTGCGAAGCCGGGCATTCCCCGGCTCCGGCCATGTCTTCCCGGCCAAAAACCGTAGGGATGACGCATGAGCCGGCCCGTAGTCGTCGATAGCGTTGCCGCACTGCGCGCGCAGGTCCATGGCTGGCGGCGCGACGGCCTTCGCATCGCCATGGTGCCGACCATGGGCGCGTTGCATGACGGGCACATCTCGCTGATCAGGATCGCGCTCGAAAAAGCCGAACGCTGCGTCGTGTCGATCTTCGTCAATCCGACACAGTTCGCACCGTCCGAAGACCTCGACAAATACCCGCGCCAGCTCGCCCGCGACCTCGACCGGCTGGGACTGGCTCGGGCCGACCTTGCCTTCACACCAACGGTCGGCGAGATGTACCCCGCCGGCTTTGCCACCAAAGTCTCGGTCGGCGGCCCAGCCGCCGGGCTCGAATCGGACTTTCGCCCGACCTTTTTCGATGGCGTCGCCACAGTGGTGGCAAAGCTCTTCCTGCAGGCAACGCCCGACTGCGCGGTCTTTGGCGAAAAGGACTACCAGCAGCTTTGCGTCGTCAGGCAGCTCTGCCGCGACCTGGACCTGCCCGTCGAAATCATCGGCGCACCGACGATCCGCGACGCGCATGGCCTCGCCATGTCGTCACGCAACGCCTATCTCGGCGAAGCCGAACTCAGCATCGCCCGCCAATTGAACGTTATCCTGCGAAAGGCGGCCGCGGAGATGGCGGCCGGCGCCGACCAAAAAGACGCGACCGCCGAAGCCAGCCGTGCCCTCATCGCGACCGGTTTCACTGAGGTCGACTATGTCGAGGCGCGCGAAAGCCTGACGCTCGCGCCATGGCGTCGCGACCGTCAAGGGCGCCTGCTCGCGGCGACATGGCTCGGCAAGACCAGGCTGATCGACAATGTGGAAGTCCCCACCATCTAGGGCGCAGGTTCGATCAGTCGCTTTTCGCTTCCTGCCGCGCCTAACCCTGTCTTTTTCGCACGCTGGTCCTGACGAACAATTGCCCCACGACGATCCCGATAGCCCCGGCTGATGCTTTCACGAGTGCGTCGGCAAGGTGCGCGTGGCGGCCGGGATCAATGATCTGAAGCAATTCCAGCATGCCGGCGGTCATGACAACAAAGATCAAGGCTTGATACAGACGGCTGGGGAAGCCCAGTGCCAAGGCGAAACCCAACAACACATAAGCCAGGGCGCGCTCAACATTCGCCTCCGCCATGTGGGGCCGCATCTGGATCGGCGACAAGGTCGCGAAAATGATGATGGCGAGCAGCGCCAGCGCTGTGATGCGAAACAGTTTGGTCATGCCCTTGCATATCTGTCGTGAGCCGGCACAGCAAATGCGAGGATGACGCAGGGCCGCACCTGGGGCGATCTTCATCGCCGCCGCCGGCACCGCCCCGATCCCTGCACTGGAGGCGATCGGCGCGCTGTTTGGCCTGACCGCGGCGGAAAAGCGCGTTGCCGGCCATGTCGCCGCCGGCAAGACGCGTAAGGAGATTGCCGCTGCCAGCGGCGTCTCGGATGGTACGATCAAGTCGCAACTGGCGACGATCTTCGACAAGACCGGAACCGGCGATCAACGCCAACTCGAATTGCTGATCCGCGAATTGTCGCCGCCCTTGCGTTCACGCAACGGGGCGTGACCTGACGCATCGGCGCCTATTCCTCGCTCGGCATATGCAGATACATCGACTGGATGCCGACCCGGCCAGGGCCAGTAAAGCGGTTGACGATGAAGTTCATGTTGGCGCCGAAGAAGCCGCTCGACAGGCGGTCGATCTTCGTTTCCATCTTGACCGAGACATCCTTGAACAGCCAGCCGCCCGGCTCAATATCGATGGTCTCGCCGGCGGCAAGCGTCTTTTCGAAGACATTGCCGTAGCCGTGCAGCCAGACGATGCCGTCGCCGGCATCGCCGCGAAAACGGTCGATGAAAAAGCCGCTTTGGCCGAACAGCATCGTCGCCAGGCCGCGCACACGCTCGAAGGTGTAATCGACGTTGCCGGTCGCGGCGAGAAACTGGTGCTCGCGCACCTGAATCTCCTCGCCGTGCCTGAGGTGGATCGGCACGATATGGCCGGGCCCATCGCGGCTGAAAGCAATGATGCCTGCTCCTGACGCCTCGGTGACGAATATCTGCATGCCGGCCATCATGCGCTTCAGCGCGCCCTTCAGCGATTTCAAGCCGATGTTGATGGTGGAGTTCTTCCAAAGCAGGATGTGGTGCTCGAAATAGACTGGCATCCGCGTCACATCGACCGAAAGCACGGGCACCAGTTCGCCCGCTATGTGATAGGTGACGCCACCAAAGGTTTCGTCCGACACCTGTGTCGGCATCAGTTCCGGTAAGCTCGGCATGGTTTCCCCCCAGCGCTACCCAGCGTGCCGGTCCATTCCGGCTTCCGCGCGGTCAGCACGGCAGCTTTGGGGCGGGGCCCCCAGGCCGTCAAACAAAAACGGGGCGCATGCCGCGCCGCTCGCGCGAAGGTGATCCAGACAGGTGCGCGCCGAAGCGATCAGCCGGCAAGAGGCCGGCGATAGACCAGCATCGGCTCGCGGGAGACATCGGTGTCCTCGCTGGCATCGCCGGGTCGCACGAAGCCGTTTGCTTCGTAGAAGGCGATGGCGCGCGTGTTCTGCGCCTCCACTTCCAGACGGATGGAGTCGGCCTCGGGAAAACTTTCGATGATCTCGTCGAGCAGCATGCCGCCGATGCCCCGCCCCTGCAGGCTTGGAAGCACGTAGAGCTGCCTCAGGACAACCATCTTGCCGCTGTCGGTGCTTTCGGCGAAAGCCACGCCGCCAATGCGCTTGCCGTCATCGGCGACGAGAAACTCGCTGACCGGCTTGGTCAGCCGCGCCTTCAGCGAGGCAATCGAGTGCCCTTCATCGGTGATTTCGGTGACCTTGGCGGCGCCGTAGATAGCATCATAGGTTGCATGCCAGGTTTCAACCAGCAGCGCCCGGATGGCAGCCAGGTCGCGTTCCCCGGCAGTGCGGACAAACATGATTCACTCTCCAGCCTATGCCGCGACGCGATTGCGTCTGAAATCGATTGCCGCAAGCAGCACGACCCAGACCAGGAGGACCATGCTGCCCGGCATGTTGGCAGCCATGGCAACGCCGGAGAAACCGGTTGCCGCGGTGGCAAAGCCACCGAACAGGACGCCTACGGCGCCGGCGGCGCCCAGCAGCGACAGCCACAACGGACAGCGCCTGGCCCGATACAGCGCAACGTTGGCGAACAGAACCGTCAGGCCAAGCAGCATGGCGCTGATCGCGGCAAAGCCGACCTCGACCTGGCGCACCGCGAAGGCGGCGCTGAACAGCGACGGCTTTGTCGCCGCATCGGCCATCGCCCAGGCGTTGACCACCGCCTTCAGCGCAATGCCATCGACAGCCTGCAAGGCAGCGGCGGCCGCCAGCGATGCCGCGCCGAACACGATCGTCAGAAGGGTCCAGCCGCGGGCCGGCCCCTCCGACAGACGGCCAAGGATCAGCAGCAACCCCGCTACCATCGCGAAGACACCGGCAAGCTGTGCCATGTGGCTATAGAGCCAGATATGGTCGGCTGCATATTCGCCGAAGGCGGCAAGCGCGTCATTCGGATCTTCATGCATCGGATGCAGCGACGTGCCGACAAAAAGCAGCACGGCACCGGCAATCAACAGGACCGACGAGACGCTTGCGGAATTGCCCGGCTTTGCGTCTCCGCTCATTGATCCGATATGCCGAGCTTGGCCTTGACGAGGTCGTTGACCGCCTGCGGGTTGGCCTTGCCGCCCGTCGCCTTCATCACCTGGCCGACGAACCAGCCGGCCATGCTCGGCTTGGCGCGTGCCTGTTCGACCTTGTCCGGGTTGGCTGCGATCACCTCGTCGACAGCCTTCTCGATGGCGCCAGTGTCGGTGACCTGCTTCATGCCGCGGCTCTCGACCAGCTGGCGTGGATCGCCGCCCTCGTTCCAGACGATCTCGAACAGATCCTTGGCGATCTTGCCGGAGATGGTGCCATCCTTGATCAGATCGATGACCGCGCCGAGCTGATCGGGCGAAACCGGAGCATTTTCAATACCCTTGCCGGCCTTGTTCAATTGCCCGAGCAGATCGTTGATGACCCAGTTGGCAGCAAGCTTGCCGTCGCGGCCGGCGGCCACCTTTTCGAAATAGTCGGCGATCGGCTTTTCCGACACCAGGATCGACGCATCATAGATCGACAGGCCGAGCGAGGAGATCAGCCGCGCCTTCTTGTCGTCGGGCAGTTCCGGCAATTCCTTCGCCAATGCGTCGACATAGGCTTGGTCGAATTCCAGCGGCAAGAGGTCGGGGTCAGGGAAATAGCGGTAGTCGTGCGCCTCTTCCTTGGAGCGCATCGAGCGCGTCTCGCCCTTGACGGCGTCGAAAAGCCGCGTCTCCTGGTCGATCTTGCCGCCATCCTCGAGGATGGCGATCTGCCGGCGGGCCTCATAATCGATGGCCTGGCCGATGAAGCGGATCGAGTTGACGTTCTTGATCTCGCAGCGCGTGCCGAACTCGCCGCCGGGCTTGCGCACCGAAACGTTGACGTCGGCGCGCATCGAGCCTTCGTCCATGTTGCCGTCGCAGGTACCGAGATAGCGCACGATGGTGCGCAGCTTGGTGACGTAGGCCTTGGCCTCATCGGCCGAGCGCATGTCGGGTTTCGAGACGATCTCCATCAGCGCCACGCCGGAGCGGTTGAGATCGACATAGGACATGGTCGGATGCTGGTCGTGCATCGACTTGCCGGCATCCTGCTCCAGATGCAGCCGCTCGATACCGACCTCGATGTCCTCGAACTCGCCCTGACGGTCGGGCCCGACCGAGACGATCACGGTGCCCTCGCCGACGATCGGCTGCTTGAACTGCGAGATCTGGTAGCCCTGAGGCAGGTCGGGATAGAAGTAATTCTTCCGGTCGAAGACGGACTTGTGGTTGATCTGCGCCTTCAGTCCGAGGCCGGTGCGGATCGCCTGCTTGACGCATTCCTCGTTGATGACTGGCAGCATGCCCGGCATTGCCGCGTCGACCAGGCTGACATTGGCGTTGGGCGCAGCGCCGAAAGCGGTCGAGGCGCCGGAAAACAGCTTTGCCTCCGAGGTCACCTGCGCATGCACCTCAAGGCCGATGATGATCTCCCAGTCGCCGGTGGCGCCCGGGATCAGGCGCTTCGTGTCGGGAGTGCGGGTGTCGATGAGGGTCATGGCGGGCCTGCGAATTACGGGAGTGAACTCACTTTTGAACGTGACTTTCACGTCTGGCGTGAAAGCCATTCGCTAGTGCAAACAGCCAAAAGAGACAAGCGCAGAAAGCTGAAGCGGAAGAAAGCCGTTTCGTCGTCGGCTGGCGGATCCTACCAAATAACCCAGCGCGGGCTCGCACTCGTCCGCCCCGAGCTCGACAACAGGTGACCCCGCCGGTCGGGTCTCCGGCCGGCGGTTCCTTTCGCCGATCACGCGGTGGCGATGTAGGCCCTGATCTCGTCGGCCTCGCGCTCGACGTCCTCGATGCGGCGCTTGACCACGTCGCCGATGGAGATGATGCCATCGAGCATGCCGTCCTTTTCCACCGGCAGATGGCGGAAACGGTGCCTGGTCATGATTTCCATGACCTCGTTGACCGTGTGGTTCTCGTTGCAGATCTTCACTTTCGGCGTCATCGCCGAACGCACGGCGATATCGAGCGCCGCAGCGCCTTCCTTGGCGACGACCCGCACGATGTCGCGTTCCGACAGAATGCCGACAATCTTGCGATCGCCATTGGTGATGACCAGCGCTCCGATCTTGTGTTCAGCCAGGATACGGATCGCTTCGCTCAGTTTTTCGTTCGGCCCGAGCGTCAACACGTCATGGCCTTTTCTTTCGAGAATTGCCTTAACCGTCATGGCGTCCTCCTCTGCTTTTGCCTGCCGGTTCCTGCCCTGACCGGCTTCACGTAAGAGTGAACATCGTGCGCCGTGATCGGTTGCATTTCAAGTGCGGCGGTCGGTGGTCTCCCACTCAGGCGCCTGCCATCGCCTGTCGAACCAGCGCAGGCCGAAGAAGCCGGCGACAAAGCCGCCAATATGGGCCTCCCAGGCGATCTGCCCGTCTGTTCCCGGGGCAAAGCCGAGAAGGCCGGTGGCGAGATTGATGATCATCCACATGGCGAGGAAGATCACCGCGCCGCGCGAGCGCAGCACCATTGCGATCGGCAACACAGGGCCAGCGAAGGCAGCCTTGCCGGCCGAGCGGTCGGTGCGGAAACCGAAACGCGCGGCAGCGCCCATCATGCCAGAAATGGCGCCCGACGCACCAACCAGAGGCGCCTCTCCGTACGGATGCATGGCCCAGAAAAGCACAACCGACGCCAACCCGGTCAGGGCGAAGAACAGCGCGAACCAGAGCGCGCCGAGACGGTTGGCCAGCGGCGAGCCAAAGGCTGCGAGCCACACCATGTTGATGGCGATATGGGCAAAACCGCCATGCATGAAGGCATAGGTGAAGGGGCGAGAGAACAGGAACCAGTCGAAGCCGTATTTCCCGGTGTAGAGAACGGGGATGAAAGCCCCATCGTAAAGCAGGGTCAGCTGTTGCGTTTCAGTCAGCACATACTGCTGCAGCAGATAGACCACGACGCAGATTCCGATTACCGCCAGCACGATCGGCGGCAGGTTGAACACCGGCTCGCGACGCGGCTCGGGCTCGCGCTCCGTCTGTTCCATTTCCGGTGGGCTTACGGGCTCGTTCATGCGTGCTAGCACTCGGTCCAGGGTTTGAATCAGGTGAGCATCTAGACCACCGCCCGCCGACTCACAAATGGCGAATCGCCTCGGCGCGAGATCAAAAAAAACCGTTCAAGGTTTCCCTTGAACGGTTGGTCGAGCCCCCTGCTCCCCTAAAACTCTTGACTGAAGTGCTGCCGATCGTCGCGAAACGACCGCTTCTGGAGTGGTTTTTATGTGCCACGGGCCTCGCCTCGGCGCAACGTAAACCACTTGTTAACCTTAACGGTCCCGACCCGTGAACAAGTGTTAACGACGCTGGCACGCTTCCTGCTGCGCAACGCATGTAAGTCATCGGAGGGCGCCCTTCTGTTCACCGATGGGACATCAGACGACAGATTGCGCGGAGCAGCATAGCATGAACCAGAACGGATCGATCACGCTGTTCCAATATTGGAATCGCCTGCGTGACGGACGCCCCGCTCCGAAGCGTTCGGAGGTCGAGCCGGCCGACATCAAGTCGCTTTTGGCCGATACGTTCATCCTGGAAAGGGACACCCGCGGGCAAGCCGTATTCCGGTTGGCTGGTACAAGACTTTGCGCCTACTATGGCCGCGAGCTGAAGGGCTTTTCCTTTCCGTCGCTGTGGCGCGAGAAGGACCAGCGGCTCGTCTCGCGCCTGATTCATGGCGTCTTCGACCAGAAATCCGTTGTTCTCATTGCCTTTGAGGGTTTCAGCCGC
The DNA here is from genome assembly GCF_059683645.1 of Mesorhizobium sp. RCAM 05104. Taxonomy (NCBI): domain Bacteria; kingdom Pseudomonadati; phylum Pseudomonadota; class Alphaproteobacteria; order Hyphomicrobiales; family Phyllobacteriaceae; genus Mesorhizobium; species Mesorhizobium sp. RCAM 05104. The sequence continues at coordinate 426,903 of NZ_CM185033.1, forward strand.
AGTGGCCGCTCCAACAGGTTCGAACTGCTTGCCTTGCCGCTTGACGGCGGTGTCGAAAGTCCGCGCTGCCTCGGCGTGATCAGCGCCGTGGAAAAGCCCTTCTGGCTGGGCGCTGACCCGATCACCGACGCATTGATCGATTCCATCCGCGTCATCGATCCGGAGAAGGAGCTGCTGAACAACCGTCCGGCGATCAATGTTCCCTCGCTCGTTCCCGACGACCTCGAGGCACCCGAGACGATTTCGGCGCTCGGCCGGGTTCGTCGTATCCGCCATCTCGTCGTCTTCGACGGCGGGCGTGAGGAATAGTCCGGAATCCGGCGGCGTAGAGCGCCCGCTTTTCCCCTTTGTTAACCCGTTTTGTTGTACTTCTGCGATGAAGTTCCTCGCATCGACGCGTGGGATGCCAAAAGGGGTGTAGGCAGTTATGAGGTCAGCGGCGGTCGACTACTCGCCGTCCCAAGCTGAAAGGCGTAACTTTCAGCGCGTCCGGGTCAAGATATACGGGCGCTTCATGCTGGAAGACCGCACCGAACACCCCTGCCAGGTGGTCGACATGTCACCCGGCAACGTAGCGCTTCGCACCGACCGCGTCGGCATGCCCGGCGAAAAGGTCATCGCCTATATCGACCATATCGGCCGCATTGAAGGTGTCGTTACCCGCACCTTGCAGGATGGTTTCGCGATGACCGTCATCGCGTCGGACCGCAAGAAGGACAAGCTTGCGGCGCAGTTGACCTGGCTTGCCAACAAGCACGAGCTCGACCTGCCCGAAGACCGCAGGCACGAGCGCGTAGCGCCACGCAATCCAACCAGCGTGCTGCAACTCACCGATGGCCGTCAGTACCAGTGCCGTATCATCGACCTGTCGCTTTCCGGCGCGGCGATCGAGATCGACGTCAAGCCGGCGATCGGCGTCCAGGTCATGCTTGGCACCATGCGCGGGCAGATCGTTCGCCATTTCGAGGATGGCGTCGCCATCGAGTTCGCCGTCATCCAGCGCCCTGAAACGCTCGATTCCGAATTCAACACGCCGCGCGTCTGACAAGGGCCGACAGACGTACACGAGAAACCGGCCGTTGCTGCCGGTTTTTTTCGTTCATAGCATCAGCGATCGAGATGCTCCGGCCAGGATCGAGACCGCTGCGGCAAGGTCCTATACCGAGGCTCGGAAGGATTAATCCTCCGGGGAATTCCAAACAATTCAATACTTAAATGAATCAAATTTTATGTTTATTCTACAGGCGTTTTACTTAAAATCTACTTCGCGCTTTTGCGTCAAATAAATCCACTTGTGGCAATGTCTCCCTCGAACGGGGAGACTACAACAATGAAAAGAACGAGGGGCAGGCTGTTGCTGGTGGCAATGGCGATGCAGCTTTCCGCCTGGGGATCGGCATATGCGGCGGGACCCGCATTCATGCACACCGGCGGACGCACCACACAACCTGTTGGCCACTATGAATTCTGCCAGCGCATGCCTGGCGAATGCAGCGAACGGACCCCCAGCGGGGCGCCGGTCGAACTGACCCGCAAACTATGGGCGGCGATCGTCAACATCAACAATTCAGTCAACACACGAATCAAGCCGCGCACCGACATGGAAAACTACGGTGTCGAGGAATACTGGGCCTATCCCGACAATGGCTATGGCGATTGCGAGGACTACGCGCTGGAAAAGCGTCGCGAACTGATGGATGCGGGCGTGCCCGCCGGCAATCTGCTGATGACGGTTGCGCGCCAGCCAAATGGCGACGGCCACGCGGTGCTGACCGTGCGCACCAGCCTGGGAGAATTCATCCTCGATAATCTGGAAACCAAGGTGCTGTCCTGGACGGACACCGACTACACCTACCTCAAGCGCCAGTCAGACCAGAATTCGGGCGTTTGGGTGACGATCAACGACGGCCGCTCCGATGCGGTCGCCAGCGTCCGCTAGGGACGCCGACGCATGTCACCCAAAAGCGCCAAGCGGTTTTGGGATAACGACATGCACAAAGCAGAGGTCAAGTGCGCCGCATGAATGCAACGCGCTTAAGGAGAAACCCGGTCGAGTCCCCACCCTCCCCGTCCCCAACGACCGGGTCAAAGGAGCCGGCCCCGTCCCCGGGCCGGCTCCGCCATTTCTGGCGGTACGTCATTGTTGCGTCGCGCGAGGACAACCACCGGCCCTAGTACGACGAGTGGATCAGGGGCGAGGCTCAGACGTTCTTCAACCCGGCCTTGAAGCGCTTGCCGTTGGCGACGTAGTGCGCCGCCGAGCCGCGCAATCTTTCCACGGCAGCGTCGTCCAGCACCCTGATCACCTTGGCCGGCGAGCCGACGATCAGCGAATTGTCCGGAAACTCCTTGCCTTCGGTGACCAGCGCACCGGCGCCGACCAGTGAGTTCTTGCCGATCTTCGCACCGTTCAGCACGATGGCGCCCATGCCGATCAGGCTGTTGTCACCGATCGTGCAGCCATGCAGCAAGGCACGGTGGCCGATCGTGCAGCCCTGCCCGATCGTCAGCGGGAAGCCGGGATCGGTGTGCATGACCGTGTGTTCCTGCACATTGGTGTCGGCGCCGATGACGATGGGCTCATTGTCGCCACGGATGACGACACCGAACCAGAGGCCGGCGTTGCGGCCGACGCGCACATCGCCGATCAATGTCGCATCGGGCGCGATCCAGTTCGAGTCCGGATCCGCGAAACCGGGCTCCTTTCCATCAATCGCATAAAGCGGCATTTCGGTCTCCGAATCGTCTCAGGCTGGGAAGCTGGAGCCTAGGAGACCGGCCGTCCACGAGGCAATGGCAAGCACGACGACGCCCAGCGCCAAAGCCCAAGCCGCCGCCGTGCAGCCGCAGGACATCAGCGCCACTGTTGAAATGCGGCGCTCGCGCCGGGCATCGAGGGCGTCGTTGACCAGCATGAAGGGCCCGGCACAGGCAGCGGCGACCAGCGAGCGCAGCACATGCGACGGCGACACGTAGGGCTCGGTGAAGGCGACCTTGCGCCCATAAACCAGCTCCATCGCCGATCCGACCAGCCCGCAGGTCGTGAGCCCGACGACAAAAGCGAACAGAGTGAGTTCCAGCTGGCCCATCTTTACTTTCCATTTACCATGAAATCGCACAGTCGTGCGTAGCGCGCTGCAAAAGCCATGCCGCGCGATGTGTGCCGCCCGAGGACACCCAGGGGCACAGCAGAGGTAGCCGAGGAACTGAGATGAAGCAGGCAGTGATTGCCGACGGCCCCGAACTCACCGTGGTCGATTCCACGCTGATGAAGCGGGTGTTCTACGTGTTCGCGGCGTTGGCCTTGCTTTCGATAGCGATCAGCCTTGGCGGCAAATGGTTCGGCCGTTCGATCGCGATGGCCGGATACACCGACGATGCAACGATCCACGAGGTCGTGATCGGCAACAATGTCGTCGCCGTGCCGGCCAACGTCATCCGTTTCGACCAGGCCCGTCGCGACGGCATCGCCTCACGTCTCGACCTCTATCTGCGCTACCCTCAGATGGACGGCTACAGCGAGGCCGCGCGCGACGATTTCAACCATACGGGGGCGAGCAGGAACATCATCTTCCTGTCCTTCGAGCAACAGATGATGTCGCGTGACATGAGCGGCCGTTTCGCGCCGATCTACAGCGCGCTGATCACGCAGGCCGGCATTGCGGGACCTGGCGGCACGACGGTCTACGGCTTCAATGAAAAATCAGGCTATCTGAACGAGGTGCTGGTTGTCGGCAAGCGTCCCGGCAAGGACCCCTTCGTGGCCCGCTGCCTGAGCGGGCCGACTGCCGACGAATCGCTGGCGCCCTGCGAGCGTGATATCCAAGTTGGCGATGAGCTCAGCCTCACCTATCGCTTCCCCAGGGAGTTTCTGGGCGATTGGCAGGCGCTTGACGCGGCGATCGCCACCGAAGCCGCGCGCATGCTGAAAACGAGACATTGAGAGATTTGGGTGGCAAGGCCGGCCGCCGCCGTGCTGCCCGGCCAGCCTTGGCTCCGCAGGCTCACGCCAGATCGATGTCGAGGATCGCCATCGAGAAATTGTAGTCGCCGTCGTCCTCGTCCTTGAAGACGATGCCGAGGAACTCGTCACCGACATAGACCTCGGCCGAATCTTCCTTGCGCGGCCGTGCCTTGACCTCGATCTTGGGATTCTGGAAGACGCGCTTGAAATAGGCGTCCAGCTTTCTGATTTCGTCCGGCTTCAACAGTCTTCTCCGATCATCGGGCTTGCTCGTTCGAACGCGCTTCTGGCACGTCGACAAGGGCGATGTAAAGGCAAGCGGCTTGATAAGACGAGAACAACCGCCACTCATACCCACGGCCGGAATCCGGCCGCGGCCGGCGTGTGCGTGAAAATCAGATGTCGAAGCTGACGACCTGATCCATCGTCTGCGAAGGCAGAAGCTGGTCCATCTGACGCGACGGCTGATCGCAGCCGGTTTCGCCGACGACCCGGGCCGGCACGCCGGCAACCGTCTTGTTGTGCGGCACTGGCGACAGCACCACCGAGCCGGCCGCGATCTTCGAGCAATGGCCGACTTCGATGTTGCCGAGGATCTTGGCGCCGGCGCCGATCAGCACGCCGTAGCGGATCTTGGGATGACGGTCGCCACCGGCCTTGCCGGTGCCGCCCAGCGTCACGCCGTGCAGGATCGACACGTCGTCCTCGATCACCGCCGTCTCGCCGACCACAAGCCCGGTGGCATGATCGATGAAGATGCCCTTGCCGATGCGGGCAGCCGGATTGATATCGGTCTGGAAGACCGAGGATGAACGGCTCTGCAGGTAGAGCGCGAAATCCTTGCGACCCTGGTTCCACAACCAATGCGCCAGCCGATGCGTCTGGATGGCGTGGAAGCCCTTGAAATAGAGCACCGGCATGATGAAACGGTCGCACGCAGGGTCGCGGTCATAATAGGCCTGGATGTCGACGCGCACGGTCGTCGGCCAGTCCTTGTCGTCGGCCAGCATGGACTTGAAGGTCTGGCGGATGAGATCGGAGCCGATGTCCTGATGGGCGAGCCGCTCGGCCAGCCGGTGGATGACCGCCTCCTCCAGGCTGTCCTGGTTGAGGATCGTCGAATAGAGGAACGCTGCCAGCAGCGGGTCGCGGTTGACCGCTTCCATCGCCTCGTCGCGGATAGAGCGCCAGATCGGATCGACCGGCTGCAACGCGTTGTGTCGGGAAATGCTGATGCTGTTCATCGACGTCTCGTCCTGCCGGCTTGTCTAGTATCCGGCCGCACATATAGGCCAGATCGTAGCATGATTGAACTCAATTTTCCTTAGTGCTTTGTCAAATGGATTTGGTTCGCGGGATTTCAAGCAGCCATGGAAAACGAACCCTTGATCGACAACGCGCTGAGAAGCGCTCTTACCGCGCGGTGCAACGATCTGGCTCCAGTGAGCTCAAACTCACCGCGACGTCGACGACACTGCGCTGCGATGGCGGCTTTTCACGTCGGCAGCGGCTTGCCGGCCTGTTCCGCCACCAGGTATTCGGCGTACCAGTCTGGCCAGTTCTCATCGCGCTGTCCGCCGGTCCGCTTCTCGTGCTCGCCATGTGCGGCCGCCGCACGCCGCAGCGCTGCGGCAAGCTCGGCCGATGAGGTGAATGTCGTGTCATGGGCATCCACGCGCCCAGGCAATCGATGGGTGATCTCCTGCAGCAGCCAGCTGTTGCCGTCCGGATCGCTGAACGAGGCATAGGAGGAATAACTGCGCCCCTCCGGATCTCTGCCGCTGACCGGCGGCTGCCCGGGGCCCGCACGGTGGAACACTTCGCTCGCATCGACCCCACGCGCCACCAGTTCGGCACGTGCCGCCTCGATATCGGAGACCACGAGATAAAGACCCTTTGCCGAGCCTGGCACGGCGGTCGTGAGCCCCTTGCCGAAATGGATCGAGCTTGGTGATCCCGGAGGCGTGAACTGTACGACCCGAAACACATCGCCAACGACGAAGTCGGCGTCGAGCCTCCAACCCAGGCCACCATAAAAACGCTTGGAGCGGTCGGCATCCGCAACGGCGATGATGACGGCCTCCAGCTTCATATCGATGGTTCCCGGTCGCGGCGTTTCGCTGCTGGACGACGAGGTAGTGGTCATATCAGCCTCCTTGAGTACTCTCGGAATGGCAACATTCCTCAGAGCCCCTCCCGGTGCAAGGGTTCAGAGTGATTGGTTTTGACTCGGAGTGGCTAAGATCGATTAACTGGATGGATGACAGAAATGAAAGACCAGCCCTTGATCGACGAGCCGCTGAAACAGGAACTCTCGGCACTCTATCGGGCCGAAACCCGCCACTATCACAACCTCGCCCATATCGAAGCGATGCTGGTGCTGGCCGGAGACTATCGGGGGGTGCTCGGCGATCCCGAAGGCGTCGAAGCCGCGATCTGGTTCCACGATGCCATCTATGACAGCAAGGCCAAGGACAACGAGGCACGAAGTGCTGCCCTTGCCGAGAAAAAGCTCGCCGGCCGCGTCGATGCCGAGCGCCTCGGCCGTATCACGGCGATGATCCTCGCCACCGCCACGCACCAACTGCCGCAGGTTGGTGACGCGACGGCCATGCGGGACGCCAGTCTTTTCCTCGACATGGACCTGTCGATCCTGGGCGCCGCGCCGGACGCCTTCGACGCTTATGAGCGCGCGATCCGCCGCGAATACGACTGGGTGGAAGAGCCGATGTGGCGCGCTGGCCGCGGCACGGTCCTGAAGAGTTTCCTCACCCGCCAGCACATCTTCCACACCGAGGAGTTTCGCCAGCGTTTCGAAGAACAGGCCAGGCTGAACATGGCACGGTCGCTGGAGGCGCTCGCCACAGGCTAAGGTCAATCAGGCAAAAGCGCCTATCGTCGACGCCGTCGCCGTGAGAATGCCAAGCCCTGCCAGCACCGACAGACTGTTGAGGACTATCCCCAGAAGGCCAATCGAGCGACTGTCGTTAGGACGCGCCGCCACCAGGCTGGTTATCGCGATTGCCCCGGCGGCGAATGCCAACAATGCCGACCGACTGTTTGCCGAATTTACCTTGCGCCACCGCGCCCGGCATCACGACGGTGCCGCCCCATTGTGCCACTGTTGCCCGCTCCCCGCTCAAAGCGGATTTTCGGCGTAGAACTCCAGCACGCGCTGCTTGAAGGTCTTGTCCCCGACGGCCAGCATATGGTCGCGACCCTCGATGTGGAAGGCCCTGGCGTTCGGCATCAACGCCGCCAGTTCGTCGGGCGAGCCGCCAATGTCGTCCGTTGTGCCGACAGCGATCAGCGTCGGCTGTGCGATACGGGCAACTTCTTCCTCGCTCAGCAGCTCCCGCGAGGCGACGATGCAGGCGGCCAGCGCCCGGCGATCACTCCGGGTCTGGTCGGCAAAGGCGCGAAACGATCGGCCGCGCGGATGGCCGGTGGTGGCGGGATCATCGGCGAGCAGAGCCGCGGCGATCGGATCCCAATCGCCGACACCGTCGATCATACCGATGCCGAGGCCACCAAAGACCAGCGTCGCCACCTTGTCCGGATCGGACAGTGCCAGGAACGCCGCTATGCGCGCTCCCATTGAATAGCCCATGACATGGGCGCGCTCGATGCCGAGATGATCCAGCAAGGCGGCGGCATCCGAGGCCATCTTGGCCGGCGTATAGTTGGCCTCGTCATAACTCTTGGACGACGAACCGTGGCCGCGATTGTCGAAGGCGATGGCGCGGTAACCAGCGTCGTTCAGTGTCTTGAACCAGCCGGGCGACACCCAGTTGACATAGTGGGTCGAGGCGAAGCCATGGATCATGAGCACGGGATCGCCCTCGCCCGAGGCCGGCTGGCGGTCGAGGAAGGCAAGATCGAAGCCGTCATGGGAAAAAAACTGCATCGAAAGGCGATCCTTCACGCTCAGTCGGGATCGACGCTCGGCGAATCGCCCTTGTCCGCCGGCGGCATGCCGGGAGATGACGCGGTGCCGATTGCCGGATGACGCAACAGATCGCCATCGGCGATCCCATCCCTGGCAGCTGTGCCGGCCTTGAGCTCGAGCACGAAGCGGATCGGCTCACCGGGCGAGATGATCGCCTCGGATTGCGGCTCGCCTGGTTTGATCGCGCGGATCCTGCCGTCCTGGCCGACGAATATAAGGTCCAGCGGCATCGGCGTATTCTTCATCCAGAAATTGACGTCGCGTGTCTCCTCGAAGACGAACAGCATGCCATGATCGCCAGCCATGTCTTCGCGAAACATCAGGCCGGCCTCGCGCTCGGCCTCGGTATCGGCGACTTCGATCGAGAAGGAGCGTTCGCCGCTTTTTGTCACCACGACCAATGGCGTCGGGTCGACAGGCAGGATCATCGCCTGGCCATCGGCCGCGCTGGAGTTCTCGGAATAGAAGAAGGCGCCAGCGGCGACGATGACGGCAATCACGGCGCACATCACGCCCGCCGTCAGCCAGTTCCTGTGGGTCATAAGAAGTCCTCGGCCGGAACCGCCCTAGTGCGAAACCGGCAAGGTGCCCATATCGGGGTGAATTTCGGCGGCCATAAGGCCTTTGTCGCCGCGCCCGAAACGAACAAGCACGACCTGCCCCGGCCGAAGCTCGGTGATGCCGTAGCGGCGCAAGGTCTCCATGTGAACGAAGATGTCCTCGGTGCCCTCGCCGCGCGTCAGGAAACCAAACCCCTTGGTGCGGTTGAACCATTTCACCAAAGCGCGTTCGAGGCCGCTCTCCGGGGTCACCGCGACATGGGTGCGCTGCTCCTGCATCTCGGCCGGATGGACCGCGGTGGTGACATCCATGGAGAGCACCCGGAAAGCCTGTAGTCCGCGTTCGCCCTGCTTGACGAGACAGACCACGCGCGCGCCCTCCAGGGCAGTCTGGAAACCATCGCGTCGAAGACATGTCACATGGAGGAGAATATCGCCCGAAACGCCGTCATCCGGGAGAATGAAACCGTAGCCCTTGGCCACATCGAACCACTTGATGGCGCCGGCAATTTCGGTCAAGTCGGCAGCATCGCCGCCTTCGTCGTGCCTCAAGGCGTCGCCAAGGGTTCCGGCCCGCCCCGTCAAAGAGGCCTTTTCCCCCATAAGAATGCCCCCTTTTTTCAAGAACACCGCAACTGATTCTTGACACCAGATTAACACTGGGGCTTCCGGTGTGTGCAAGACCTGCCGTGCCTTTTTTCACGGTTCATTGCGGCAATACCGGATTTGTTCTTTGCCGGCATTGCCCGCCGCAGGCGGATTGCCCTTTGACCGGGCCGACCCTATCTTGCGCCGCACCCAACAGATCGAGGAAAAATACATGCGCTATCTGCACACCATGGTCCGCGTCGCCGATGTCGATGCCTCGCTCGATTTCTACTGCAACAAGCTCGGCCTGAAGGAAGTGCGCCGCCATGAGAGCGAGCAGGGCCGCTACACGCTGATCTTTCTGGCGGCCCCCGAAGACGAGCAGAGCGGCATCGCCGACAAGGCTCCACTCGTCGAACTGACCTACAATTGGGACCCGGAAGATTACAAGGGTGGGCGCAATTTCGGCCACCTCGCCTATGAGGTCGACGATATCTACGCCACCTGCCAGCGGCTGATGGACAGCGGCGTCACCATCAATCGCCCGCCGCGCGACGGCAACATGGCTTTCATCAAGTCGCCGGACGGCATCTCGATCGAGCTTTTGCAGAAGGGTCCGGCGAAGGCCAAGGCCGAACCCTGGGCGTCAATGCCCAACACGGGAAGCTGGTAGCCAATCACGCTATCTTGAGCGGACAATGCTCGGCTGACAGGCGTGGTGCCGTTTGGCATTTCCCGGGACGGCTCACTATCTGTCCGGCTACGGCGCCTGCCCCCCAGGCTGGCGCCATGTCACGCAAACAGGCGCTGTCCAGGAGAGTTCATGCCGACCAGCCATGCCGACGTCACCACCGAACATGCCAGCCGCTACCTGCAGCAGCTCTGCAAGCACTGGGCGCACAAATTCCCCGTCGAGTTCGATCCCACCCATGGCACCATCGACCTCTCGCTCGGCCGCACCGTCATGGATGCCGATGCGGCCGCACTGCACATCACGGTGTCGACGGACGAAGCCGGGTCGATCGAGCGCCTGGAGAGTGTCGTCGCCGATCACATCAAGCGCTTTGCTTTCCGCGAGGAACTGACCTTCGACTGGAAGCCGGCCTAGGCAGCGCAGCGGTCTACTTTCCGCCGGCCATCTCCAGCAGCGCCAGCACCGAGCGCCAGTTGCGCGCGGTACCGGGCACCTTCAGGGTGCGCGGGATCAGCCCGGCAAACACCGATTTGCCAAGCCCATCCGGCGCGTGCAGGTAGAGCACGTCACCCTTGATCTCGAAGCTTTCAGGACCGGTGCACTTTTCAGCCAGCCGCGCCGCCTCGTCGGCAGTCGGCTCGCGCTCCAGCACATAGGCGTGCAGCTTCGTGTGCTCCGCCGCCGCTTCCGGATAGGGATTTTCGGCCACCAGCCGCTCGAACCAGCCGAGATCACGCACCATGATGCGCGAATGGAAACCCCATTTCTTCTCGAAGGCTGCTTCGATCTGTTTCGTCAGCGCGGCCGCGTCGCCCTTCTTCGCCCGGAACACGGCGTTGCCGCTCTGCACATAGGTGGCGACATCGGCAAAGCCGAGATCCTCGAAGAACGACCTCAACTCCGCCATCTTGACGATGCGGTTGCCGCCAACGTTGATGCCGGAAAACAGCGCGATGAAGACTTTTCCCGCACCGCTCATATGATGAACCCCGCCAGCGTCTCATTGTCGGTGATGTCCTGGTACTGGACGCCCTCGGCCTCGAAATTCGCCTTGAGCAGGTCGAAATTGCGACGGTCCTTGGTTTCGATGCCGATCAGCACGGAACCGAAATTGCGCGCCGATTTCTTCAGATATTCGAACCGGGCGATGTCGTCGTCGGGCCCCAGCATTTCAAGGAAGTCGCGCAGTGCGCCCGGCCGCTGCGGGAAGCGGATGATGAAGTATTTCTTCAGCCCCTCGAAGCGCAGCGCCCGCTCCTTCACGTCCGGCAGCCGCTCGAAGTCGAAATTGCCGCCCGAAACCACGGCCACGATGGTCTTGCCGCGGATCTCCTTCCTCGAAAAATCCTTCAGCGCATCGATCGCCAGGGCGCCGGCCGGTTCCAGCACGACGCCTTCGACATTGAGCATCTCGATCATGGTGGCGCAGAGCCGGTTCTCCGGGATCAGCCGCACGGTGTCGGCCGGAAAATCCTTGAGATGCCGCAACGGTTCGCGGCCGATCTCCGCCACCGCCGCGCCATCGACGAAATTGTCGACCTTTGCGAGCTTCAACCGCTTTCCGGCCGCCAGGCTCTCGTGCAGGCTCGGCGCGCCGGCCGGCTCGCAGAAGACGTAGCGGGTTTCCCGGTCCTGATCGGCGAAATAATGCGTGACGCCAGCGGCAAGCCCGCCGCCGCCAACCGGCAGCATGATGATGTCGGGCATGCGCGCGCCCGGCATCTGGTCAGCGATCTCATAGGCGACCGTCGCCTGGCCTTCGATGATGTCCTTGTGATCAAAGGGCGGCACCATGTGGGCGCCCGAGCTTTCGGTGAATTCGAAGGCGGCACGATAACAATCGTCGAAGAAATCGCCGACGAGCCTGATCTCGACGAAATCGCCACCGAACAGCCGTGTCTTGTCGATCTTCTGCTGCGGCGTCGTTACCGGCATGAACACCACGCCCATCTTGCCGAAATGGCGGCAGACAAAAGCGAAGCCCTGCGCATGGTTGCCGGCGGAAGCGCAGACGAACAGTTCGGCCTGGTTGCCCGCCGCAAGCGCCTTGCGGAAGAAATTGAAGGCTCCGCGGATCTTGTAGGAGCGCACCGGCGATAGGTCCTCGCGCTTCAACAGCACCCGCGCACCGGTCTTTTTCGACAGATAGTCGTTTTCCTGCAGCGGCGTTTCCGGGAAGATCTGGCGGATCGCGGAGGCAGCAACAGCGACGCGGGAAGAGAAACTGGTCATTGGAAAATCACTTTGCACCGCATGTCTTGTGCCGACCTCTATCATCGATCAGGCCGCGCACCCTTTGTTTGTTGCGCGCCCTGGCCTCGTGCAGCCGATCCTGCCTATTGCATATCCGGCCCCTCGACGCCATTGCCCGGCCATTCATGCCCCTCCGAAACAGGTATTCGCAGAATCCTAGCAAGCACTTGGAGGCGTTTGTTCATGCTGTTGCATCGCCCGGCCTCAAAACCATGTCGCGGCCGGAATTCGGTGAGCCGACGGTGATGCCCTTGGTTGAGCGCCCCCACGAGGCCCGCATTCCGGCATTTCTCCCGCCGTTCTGGCTTTCACGCAACAGTGCGATGGTTGTCGCAAGGCGCTGATCACATTTCGACCGGAAATGACTTACTTCCGCCGCACTTAAACTGTCCGGGAGGTGTCGCGGGGGTAGACAGGCCTTTTGGCCGGAGTGGAATTTCAGACGTGCCTTTGAAGAAGATTTTTGCGGTTGCCCTTGCCCTGCTCGTTGCCGGCTGCGCCGGCCAGCAAACACAGGAATTGCTTGGCAGCGCCATCGTCGCGACGCCGGTGACGGAGATTGCCGGCAATCACAGCATCTTCATCGCCACGACGCGCAAGAAGTCCGACGATCCGAACAAGGTTTTCGACGGCGAGCGCTCGGCCACGCTGAATTATGCCCGCGTCAACGTCACCGTGCCCGGAATCCATCAGACTGGCCAGATCGAGCGGCGTTCGCGCGGCAAGTCGGATGATCCGGCCAAGTACTTCATGGCTTCCGAGGTCGTCGGCTACGACGCACAGCCGAAATTCTCCAGCGCGCTCAACGCCGACATCGCGGCACGCGGCGGCCGTGTCATGGTCTTCGTGCACGGCTACAACACGGGCTTTGACGACGCGGTCTACCGCCTGACCCAGATCGTCCATGATTCCGGCTATCCGGGTACACCGGTGCTGTTTTCCTGGGCCTCGGGCGCCCGGACCACCGACTATGTCTATGACAAGGAAAGTGCGAGTGCCGCCCGCGACCAGCTGGAAGTGACGTTGCGCATGCTGGAGCAGTCCGGCGCGCGGCGCATCGACATCGTCGCGCATTCGATGGGAACCTGGGTGACCATGGAAACGCTGCGCCAGATGGCCATCAGCGGCGACCGCGATCTCGGCGGCAAACTTGGCGACGTGGTGCTCGCCTCGCCCGACATCGATGTCGACGTGTTCAAGAGCCAGATGCGCCGCTACGGCAAGCCCGACAAGCCGTTCATCCTGCTCTTGTCGGATGACGATCGCGCGCTGAGGCTTTCCGGCCTGATCGCCGGCTCACGGCCACGCGTCGGCGACTACAAGGATGCCGCCGACCTTGCCTCCTATGGCGTGACGGTCGTCGACCTCTCCAAGGTCAAGGGAACCGATAGCTTCAACCACACGAAATTTGCCGACAATCCGGCACTGGTGAAGATGATCGGCCAGCGGCTGCGCGAGGATGACGGCTTTGCCAGCGACCGTGAGGTGACTGACCGCATCGGCCTGCTCGGACAATAGATGCACTGGCGAGGCGTTCGCCCCGCCCGTCACCCTTGCGGAAGCCTCGGCGCACTTTGAACTGGACCGCGCCGGCCTATGGCTTTATCGGAATAGCCAGCGACGTCATGCGTTTGACGTCCCCCTTTGCGGGAGCCGGCGTGTGACCGTGCGTTTGAAAAGCTTAGTCATCGTCGCGTTCGCGCTCGCTGTCACCGGCTGCGCCGGCCGGAACACGCATGACCTGCTCAACAGGACGACGGTCGCCGCCGCTGCGTCCGACATTGCGGCCACGCATGAGATTTTCGTTGCCACGACACGCCGCAAGGCCACGAAGTACCCTCGGCAGGTTTTCGACGGCGATCGCTCGCTGACCACCAGCTACGCCCGCGTCGACGTGACTGTTCCCAAAACCCACCAGGTGGGAGCGATCGAGCGGGCCAAGGGATCCGCCAACAGCAATCCGGCCAAGGATTTCACGGCGAAGGACGTCACCTTCTATGACGGCTCGCCGCAATTCGCCAAGGCGGTCGGCGCAGACATCGCCATGCGCGGCGGCCGTGCGCTGGTTTTCGTGCACGGCTTCAACAATGGTTTCGATGACGGTATCTACCGGCTGACACAGATCGCGCACGACACCAAGTTTCCCGGCACACCGGTGCTGTTCTCCTGGGCGTCCAGCGGCAAGACGACCGGCTATATCTACGACAAGGAAAGCGCCAACGCCGCCCGCGATGACCTTGAAGCGACGCTCAGGATGCTGGCCAAGACCCAGGTCAAGAGCATCGACATCATCGCCCATTCGATGGGAACCTGGGTGACTATGGAGGCGCTGCGCCAGCTCGCCATCACCGGCGACCGCGATCTCGGCGGCAAGCTCGGTTATGTTATCCTGGCCTCGCCCGATATCGATGTCGACGTGTTCAAGAAGCAGATGATCCGCTATGGCAAACCCGATAAGCCGTTCGCCATCCTGCTCTCCGCCGATGATCGGGCCCTCAAGCTCTCTTCCCTGATCTCGGGCGACAAGCCGCGTGTCGGTGACTATGGCAACGCCGCTGATCTCGCCAGCTATGGCGTGTCGGTCGTCGACCTTTCCCAAGCCAAGGGCGGTGATCGCCTGAACCATGCCAAATTCGCCGACAATCCGATCCTGGTGCAATTGCTCGGCGACCGGCTGCGCACGCCGGCCGGCCTGGCGTCGGACGAGACATCGCCCGCGCAGCTCGACAATCTTGGCCAGGGCCTCGGCAAGGCCGTCGGCTCGGTCGCCGAAATAGTCATCACCACGCCATTCAAGGTGCTGACCATCGCCACCGGTGGGTAAGCAACGAAGCGCGGACGGCTGATCTCAGACGAACAGATCGACCTTCTGGAAAGTCGTCACGTCGATCAGGCCGACATCGGAGATCCTCAACTCCGGAATGACGACCAGCGCCAGCAGCGAGTGCTGCATGTAGGCGTTGTTCAGCGAACAGCCCATCTTGCGCATCGCCTCGGTCAGTTTCTCCGCCTTTGCCGCCACGATTTCGGCGCGCTCGTCCGACATCAGCCCGGCGATCGGCATCTCGACCAGCGCCAGTTCCTTACCCTTGGAGAACAGCACGACGCCGCCGCCGACCTCGCCCAGCCGGTTGACCGCCAACGCCATGTCCTGCTTGTTGGTGCCGACAACGATGATGTGGTGGCTGTCATGCGCGACGCTGGAGGCCATGGCACAGTCGCCCATGTAGCCGAAACCGGAGACGAAGGCGTTGGTGACGCCGCCCGTGCCTCTGTGGCGTTCGACCAGCGCGATCTGGCAGACGTCGTTGCGGCGATCCATGGCGACCAGCCCGTCCTCGACGGGAAGGTCGGCCTCGAGCGCGCGCGTTGGCGCCTGGTTCTCGATGACGCCGATGACGCGCACCCGCACTTCGTTGGCGCCCTTGGGGGCAACGATGTCGAAGTCGCCGGCCTTTAGCCTCTTGCCGAGCTTGACGGTGTTCTTCGCCGTCCGGGGATAGTCATAGGCCGGAATGTCGATTTCGAGCTTGCCGCCCTTCGCCAGCCTGACGCCACGCGCATAGACCTCATCGATGGCCATCGCGGTCAGATCCGAGACGATCAGCAGGTCGGCAAGCCGGCCCGGCGCGATCGAGCCGATCTCGCGCTCCAGTTTGAAATGCTGGGCGGTGTTGAGCGTCGCCATCTGGATCGCCGTCACCGGCTTCAACCCCTGTTGGATGGCGTGGCGCACCACCCGGTCCATATGACCTTCGTGGACCAGCGTGCCTGAATGACTGTCATCGGTGCACAGGATGAAGTTGCGCGGATCGATGCCGCCTTCCGTGACCGCCTTGATTTGCGAGGCGACGTCGTACCACGCCGAACCCAGGCGCAGCATCGCCTTCATGCCCTGGCGCACACGAGCGATGGCGTCCTCGGCGCGCGTGCCCTCGTGGTCGTCCTCCGGGCCACCCGCGACATAGCCATGGAACGGCAGGCCGAGATCGCGCGACGCATAGTGACCGCCAACCGTCTTGCCCGCTTTCACCGTGGCGGCGATCTCACCCGACATCACCGGGTCGTTGGCGACGACGCCAGGGAAATTCATCACTTCGCCAAGGCCGATGATGTTCTCCCAGGTCATCGCTTCCGCGACATCGGCGACCGTCAGCTCGGCGCCGGCGTGTTCCAGCCCCGGTGCCGAGGGCACGCAGGACGGCATCTGCACGTGCACGTTGATGGGCATGGCGACGGCCTCGTCATGCATCAGCCGCACGCCAGGCAGGCCCAACACATTGGCAATCTCGTGCGGATCGATGAACATCGAGGTGGTGCCGTGCGGAATGACCGCACGGCAGAACTCGGTCACCGTCACCATGCCGCTCTCGACATGCATGTGCGCGTCGCAGAGGCCGGGCACCAGATAGCGGCCGCCGGCGTCGACCACTTTGGTGCCCTGACCGATGGCGTGGCTGGCGTTCGGCCCGCAATAGGCGAAGCGACCGCCGGCAATGGCGATGTCGGTGCCGGCGATGATCTCACCCGAATGAACGTTCACCCAGCGCCCGTTTCGGATGACCATATCGGCGGGTTTTCGGCCCATGGCGACGTCGACCAGATGCGTCGCCATCTCGGTCCACGGTCTGGGTTTCGTCGCATGCGCCGACGGCTTCTTTGCCATGAAGGACTCCTGTTTGCCCGACTGTGCCAAGCCAGCGTGGTTTTGACCAGCGCCAAACAGTGGATCGCTTGAGGCCCACCCCCATCTTCACGGAGCTAACCCGGCTTTCACGAGGGCTGTTCAGCCTTTACGACCGTGACTTTTGCCTTTCCGGCCGAAATCCACTCCGCGAGGCGCCTCAGTTCGCCCCTGGCGAAAGTACCACTGACCGTGACCTCGCCGCCGAGTATGGGTTCGACCAGCCGCGACAATGCCGTCTGTCCTCGCCTTGCCGATGCCGGCGCGGCGAGAGATATTTACCAGAGTCAGAAATAAGATTCCGTTTTGGCGCAAATCGCGTTACTTTCCGCGGAAGGACCTTTCTGAATCCTCTTTCGGGGAGTTCGATGCGTCGCCTGATGGTCGCAAGTGCCGGTTTTCTTGCCGCTCTGGCCGTGCCGGCTTTCGCGGCCGACCCGGCAGTCGATGTGCCGATGACCGCGCCCGGCTTCGACTGGACCGGCTACTATGCCGGTCTGCAGGCCGGCTATGGCTGGGGCCAATCCGATATATCAGGGACAGATGGTGGGCCATTTTCCGTCTCGCCCGACATCGACGGCGGTTTCGTCGGCGGCCATGTCGCCGGCCTGTGGCAGTTCGACCAGGCGGTGCTCGGCGCCGAGGCAGACCTCAACTATTCCTCGATCAACGGCACCGCCGAAGCAGGCCCGGGAAACACGTTCGGCACCGACATCAAATGGTTCGGATCTGTCAACGCCAAGGCCGGATACGCGATGGATCGCCTGCTGGTCTATGGCATCGGCGGCGTCGCCTTTGGCGGTATCGAAACCTCGCAAGCCGTGGGTTCGGCGTTCTCCAGGACACGCACGAATGTCGGCTGGACCGTGGGAGCAGGCATCGACTACGCGCTGACCGACAAGTTCGTCGTCGGCGCGCAATATCGCTACTACGATTTCGGTTCCGAGCACTACGACACGCCGGATCCCTTCGTCGATCGCGATCAGAATGTGAAGCTGAACACGGTCGGCATCAACCTGAGCTACAAGTTCTGAACCTCACCGGCAACGTGACGCCACCGGCCAAGGCGGTAGCTCGAGGAGCTATCTCAGTGGAAGGGAGCGGCCGACGCCCCCAGTGGGCGGGGGAATGGGGTGGGCCTGAGAAGCGCCGGCCTAGGCGGATCCGATCCGCCGAGCGACATAATAGCGATGCCTGCAGGGCGGGTAATTCCGTGATCACGCCACATCACCACGCCACAAGGTCTGGTTTGCGCGTTCAGGCGGCCAAGATCACGACTTGACGGCCTGTGTCTGGCGTCTGAAAAGGGCTGGCCTGCGGACGTGGCGGAATTGGTAGACGCAAGGGACTTAAAATCCCTCGATCTCTGATCGTACGGGTTCGATTCCCGTCGTCCGCACCACCACTGCTGCTATTTTGCAACTTGTCGGTTCGACTTTCAGGCAGCCTGGAAGCGACGGTGTTTTCGGCGCTGCCATCACATGTCGAGCATTGCGATACGAACAGGGTGCGCCCGGGATCGCCGCGCGCCCCGTGAATTAGATAGGCGCAACGCCGTTCACGAAGACATCAGACACGATGGCCGTTAAATCAGCTGTGTCCCGCTCGCAGTGACGCCATGCCGACCAGGGTTTGCGCGTGAGCATGGAGCTCGCGGGCAGCCCGCCGGTACTCGATCTCGTCGCCGCTGCAAACGACCATGAACTGCGCCGCGAACTCATGGGTGCTCGTGGCCGGGGTTGCGAACATGGTTTCCACGATCTCGGACATGCTCCTGTGGACACGCTTCAGATCTTTGTCGGAAATGCCAAAAGTGATCGAATTCCTGAGCGCTTCCCAACGCCGGAAGCCGGCCAGGATCGGGCTTTCGTTCACGTTCGCGGCAGAAGCCCTCTCCACTGCAGCGGCTCCCATGGCTGGAATGGAGACGACCGTGCCGAGCGCGGCGCTTCTGGTCGTTGCATGAAAAATCATGTCCAAGTCCCTACGGTTGAACCCGACCTCTACGGCCGGCGACCCGACGCCGCATTGCTCTGAGTCAAATCGTCGGCGAGGGCCAAAAGCCGGAAGCGTGGAACAAACAGGGGATTCAAGCATGGATCGGGTTCAGCTTCAGATGCTGGATCAGAATGATGGTCTTGGCATCGATGATGCGGCCATCGGCAATGCCGGCCAGCGCCTCGTCGAGCGGCATTTCCAGAACCTCGATGTCCTCGCCCTCTTCCGGCGCGCCGCCGCCAGCCGAGATGCGGTCTGCCGGTGAATAGCGCGCAACGAAGAACCACAGCCGCTCGGTGACGCTGCCCGGGCTCATGTAAGGCGAAAACAACCGCTCGACATCTTTCAACCGGTAGCCGAGTTCTTCCTCGGCTTCCTTGCGGATGCAGGTTTCCGGATCGTTTTCGTCCAACAGACCGGCACAGGCCTCGATCAACGGCTCGCGATGGCCCGTGACGTAGGCGGGATAACGGAACTGGCGCACCAGAAGCACGGTCGAGCGCGCCGGATCGTATGGCAGGATCACCGCACCGTCGCCACGATCATAGGTTTGGCGAATCTGCGTCTCCCACTGTCCGTCCCGCCGGCGATAGTCGAGGACGGTTTTCTTCAGGACGGCCCAGTCGTCGGAGAGTACCTCCTCCGAACGGATGCGAACGCGATCTTCCATCATGGTCTCCATGCTGTTGGTCGAGGCGTAGCCGCGAACCGGCATTTGCGCAATGTGGGCAATCGGTCCAAAAAGGCCGTCTCACCGTCTCGTGTCTGGCGCGCCTTCCATCCATTGCCTAGATAACGGCTTACCCCTCCCGGAGCCTCATTTCATGACAGCATCGCTCTTCCAGCCGATCACCCTTGACGGCCTCACCTTCCCCAATCGTATCGCCGTCGCGCCGATGTGCCAGTATTCGGCCGAAGACGGCTCGGCCAGCGACTGGCACCTCTACCACTGGATGAACCTTGCCATGTCCGGCGCCGGCATGGTCACCGTCGAGATGACCGATGTCGAGCGGCGCGGACGCATCACGCATGGCTGCCTCGGCCTTTACTCCGAAGACAACGAGGCGGGCGCCCGCCGGGCGCTGGACGCGGCCAGGCGCGTCGCTGCTCCCGGCACCAGGTTCGGCACCCAGCTTGCCCATGCCGGCCGCAAGGCCTCGAACCGCAAGCCTTGGGAGGGCGGCGGGCCGCTGCAGCCAAACGAGGATCCCTGGCAGACTGTCTCGGCTTCGGCCATCGCCTACGACACCGGCTGGAATGTGCCGCGCGCGCTGGAGGAGGAGGAAATCCTGCAGCTCATCGAGCGGTTCGCCGAGGCGGCAAGGCGGGCCGAGCGCGCCGGCTTCGACTTCATCGAACTGCACGCCGCGCATGGCTACCTGATCTTCCAGTTCCTGTCGCCATTGTCCAACCAGCGCACCGACCGCTGGGGCGGCTCGCTGGAAAACCGCATGCGCCTGGTGGTCGAGATCGCCAAGGCCGTGAAGAAAGCGGTTCCAAACCTGATGCTCGGCGCGCGACTGTCGGTGAAGGATTGGGTCGACGGCGGCTTCGACGTTGAAGACGCGATCGAGGTGGCAAAGGCGTTGAAGGCCGTCGGCGTCGCCTATCTCTGCTGCTCGAGCGGCGGCAACTCGCCGTTGCAGAAATTGCCCACCGGCCCCGGTTACCAGGTGCATCTTGCGGAAGCCGTGCGCAAGGGGGCGGGCATTCCGACCCGCGCGGTGGGCCTGATCGATGACCCGAAGCAGGCCGAGGCAATCGTCGCCGAGGGCCGCGCCGACATGGTGGCGCTGGCGCGTGCCTTCCTGGCCGACCCGCGTTGGGGATGGCGCGCGGCCGCCACGTTCAGCGAGACAATCCACCCGGCGCCGCAGCTGGCCCGTTCGGTCACCACGATGCAGCACTGGATGAAGGCGGCGGGCTGACCGGCCGTTCTCCCGATACCGGCGCGGCCTTGCCGTGGTTCTGGACAGCTGCACTGCTTCAATTTTGTCCGCGACCTGTTACGTTGGGTGAGGCCGCGGAGGGCGCGGCCAGGCTTGGGAGGAAATCATGTCGTTCAGGACATTCTTGCCGGTTGCAGCGCTGACGGCTGTGGCTGGGCTTTGGATCGGCGCGGCGACGCCGGCCGGCGCGCAATATTGCGAGGGCACGGTGCACGGCCTGTCCGGCCGCTACAATCTGGCGACTGGCAGCGGCTTTCTCGCCGTGCGGGCACGGCCGAATTCGTCGTCGCGCATGATCGGACAGCTGTTCAATGGCGATCATACCGAGATCTTCGACAGGCGCGGCAACTGGTATCAAGTCGAGATCGGCGGCACGACCGGCTGGGCAAACGCACGCTGGCTGCGCAACGATTGCGGCTACTGAGACGCCGTGCACGTCACCCAAAAATGGATCCGGTTTTGGGACAACGACATGCATCGAACAAAGAGCTAAAGCGCGTCGCAAACGCGACGCGACGTTTGGGCGCAGGCTGAAGGACATGGTTGCAACCAAATTGGCTGCTTTGCGTTGCGGCCATGATGGATAAAAAACCTTTCGAAACGCCAGTCGTGGTCGAGCTCGGCCATGTCGGCAAATATCGCCATATCCACAGCACCCAGGAGGCGGCGGAGTGCCTGATGACGGTGTGGCCGCTCAATCGCGGCCAGCGACATCGTGATGCCCTCGACACTTGCCTCAAAGTGCTGGAAGGTTATCGTTCGACAGCGGATGCGCGCCGGGCGCTGATTGAAGCCGCCAAGGAAGCGGAAGTGCTGGTGCCCGACGACAGACTGCCCGACGACCGGCTGCATTGAGCAGCGGACCTTTCAACCGGAGGATTTCATGGCGAAGCTGACTTACAAGATCGTCGAGCATGACGGCGGCTGGGCCTACAAGGTCGGAGCGACCTTCTCGGAGACGTTTCCCACCCATCACGATGCATTGCGCGCCGCCGAAATCGCTTCGGCCGAGCAGCAGGTTGCCGGGGCCACTGACGGCATCCAGTACGAGGATGCCGACGGCAAATGGCACGATGAACTGGCCGACGGCCGGGACCGGCCGCAGACAGAAATCTCCGACTGAATTTGGATCGGCGACCAGTTTCGGCGACGCACAGCCCAGGGCGCTGATCGCGGACGTCCGGAGAGAAGACGTTCCGCGGCCAGCGCCCACCCTGCAGGCTCTATCTGTTTAGCGTGGTCTTTCCCGAAAACCGGTAAGCCCTTTCGGGATCGTGCTCTGACTACTTGCCGCAATACTGATCGTTGACGTTCCGTCCGGCATTGGCGTCGGGGCCGGCCGTGTTGGAGGCACAAGGCCCGACGGCCCCCGGATTGCCCAGGCTGTTCAATCCGGAGCGATCGCCGTTGATACTGCCGGTGGTCGTGGTGTCGACGGTCGCGGAATCCTCGTTGCCGAAGAGCCAGTTGTGGTGGTTGGAATAAGTGCTGTCCGCCGACTGCGCCAGCGCCGACGTGGCGAGACCGATCGTCAGAACGGATGCTGCGAGAAGTTTCGTGTACATTGAATTACTCCGTATCTTGGCCGCCTTGGGTGCGACACGGGGTAAACCCGGCAATCAGCCGAATGGTTCAGTGAAATTGTCGTGAGGCCGTGGTGATGTCCGAACGGAAAACGCGCGGGCTGCAATGCGCTCGACGAAGGCAATGACCCGTTCCGGCTCGACGAATTGTGGCATGTGGCCGAGATCGTCGACAGCTTCGAAATCAAGCCCTTCGATCTTGTCCTGCATCGGCTCCCCATGAGTGCGGATGTCGATGACGCGATCCGCGGCCCCGAAGAGAATGCCGGCCGGCATCGCGATCTCCCCATAGCGGCCCTCGATGCGGCCGAGATCGCGTTCGATCGCCACGACATCGGAGGACGTGGCATAGAAATGGGCTGGCCTGAGCCCGAGCCATCCGCCTGCCGCGACCATGTAGTCGGCGGGCGGGACTTGCGGCGCGAAGATGAATTCCATTGTCGGCCGCGCATATCTGAGGCTTGTCGGGATGGCCATCGTATAGGCCATGACCCGGCGCAGCAGGCGTGAGGGAATATAGAGCGGGCCGAACTTTTCGCGCCCGCCACCTTCCAGATGGGTCAATGGCGCCAGCAGGGCGATGCCGGAAATCGCCTCGGGATGTTCCACGGCCAGGGTCAGCGCGATGGCGCCGCCCAGGGAATGACCGACCACCAGCGGCTTTTCCAGCCGCAGCGTTTCGATGAAGCACCGCACGATCTCGGCCTGTTCCGGCAGCCGGCCCGTGGCGCCGCGCGCCCGCACCGAATAGCCCGACCCCGGGCGATCGAGCGCGATCAGCCGGTAGCCCGGATCGAACCGCCCGAACAGGGTGGACCTGAAATGATGAAGCTGGGCGCCGAGCCCGTGCAGGAAGACGATCGGCCGCCCCTCGCCCACATCGACATAGTGGATGCGGTTGCCATCTATCTCGATGAATTTTCCGACCGGCGGCACCAGCCTTTCGGCCTTCGCCGCGATCCACTGCGTCGCCAGCACCAGACTGGCGATCCCGAGGACCGCCAGCAGGATAAGCACGGCCAGCAGCCACGACAGAATTGAAAACAGCATTGTTCACCCGGACCAGAACCAGCGTCAGCTTAGCCGCATCCGGTCGTGCCGCAACCTTGCATAGAACCGGATGGTGCGAGGCCGCTCGTACAGGGTGGCATTGCGGCCGCAGCCATGGCGCGCTATCTGACTTGGACCCGTCCCTCCGGAGCCTTCCATGCCCGAAATCGTTACCGCCGCCATGCTCGTCATCGGTGACGAGATACTGTCCGGCCGCACCAAGGACAAGAACATCGGCCATCTCGCCGACATCATGACCGCGATCGGCATCGACCTGAAGGAAGTGCGTATCGTTCCGGACGAGGAAGACGAGATCGTCGCGGCGGTGAATGCCGTGCGCGCACGCTACACCTATGTGTTCACCACCGGTGGCATCGGCCCGACCCACGACGACATCACCGCGGATTCGATTTCCAAGGCCTTCGGCGTGCCTTGCGAATACCATGCCGATGCCTATGCGATGCTGGAGGCAAGCTACGCCGCGCGCGGCATCGAATACACCGAGGCCCGCAAGCGCATGGCGCGGATGCCGCGCGGTGCCGATCTCATCGTCAATCCAGTGTCCGTCGCGCCCGGTTTCCGCATCGGCAACGTCCATGTCATGGCCGGCGTGCCGTCGATCTTCCAGGCCATGCTCGACAATGTCGTGCCGACGCTGAAGGCCGGCACCAAGATGCTGTCGGCAACCGTGCCCTGTCCATTCGGCGAGGGCCTCATCGGCGGGCCGTTGGGCGACATCCAGAAAGCGCATCCGGACACGATCATCGGCTCCTACCCGAAATATGGCGATGGCAAGTTCTGGACTGAACTGGTCGTGCGTGCCCGCAGCCAGGACGCGCTGGACGCGGCGCGCGCCGATGTCGAGGCGATGGTGGCCGGCTTCGCCAGCAATCCGGGCTGATCTGGTGCAGCCCGGAACCAAGCACGACGCCGCAACGTTTCGTCCGCGCGAGTTCGATCGCCCGTAAACCGAGGGATTACCATGCGATTCAAAACCATCGTCGCCATTCTGCAGAACGAACAGGATGCGGAGCGCGTGCTGGACTGCGCCATTCCGCTCGCCAGCCGGTTCGAGAGCCATTTGATCGGCATCCATGCCGAAACGCTTCCGGTGCCCTACACCTCGGCCACCGGCTTTCCGGACACCGAGTTCCTGCAGGTCTCGGCCGACATGAACCGGGAGCGGGCCGAGAAGCTGCAGGCCGTTTTTCTCAAGTATATCGAGAATTCCGGCCTTTCCTTCGAGTGGCGCAGCCTGGAGAGTTTTTCGGGCGACAGCGCGCTGACCGGCATTTCGAGCGTCCGCGCCGCCGATCTGATCATCGCCGCGCAGCGCGAGACAGGCGGTGACCCGAGCGCTGATGTCGACACGCTGGTCTACGACGCCGGCAGGCCGGTGCTGGTGGTGCCGCATTCGGGCCCCCTGATCACCACCTTCAAACGCGTGCTGCTCGCCTGGAACGGCAGCAAGGAAGCGGCCCGCGCCGCCTTCGACGCGCTGCCCTTCATCATCGAAGCAGAGAAAACAGACATACTGGTCATTGACCCACCCGACTCGCTCGACGAGAGCCCGGAGGCCGCCGGCGCCGAGATCGCTTCCGCCCTGTCGCGCCACGGCGCCAACGTCAGCGTCTCGGTGCAGAGATCGGGGGGCAGTTCGGTCGATGACATCATCCAGACCCGGATCACCGAGACCGGCGCCGATCTGCTGGTGCTCGGCGCCTACAGCCACTCATGGCTGCGCCAGCTTCTGTTCGGCGGGGTAACCCGCACTGTGCTGCGCACGGCGCCGATAGCGGCCTTCCTGTCGCGCTGAGTCCACAGCGATCGCTCAGGCCCGCCCTTGCCAAGGCCAAGGCTTTCCAGTTAATTCCGCGCGCATTCCCCTGTTTTCTTGCGCGCGGCACTCGCGCGCTGCGGAGTGCGCGAAATGTCCCTTCCCGAAAAAGCTTTTCCGGTCTCCTGGGACCAGTTCCATCGCGACGCCCGTGCGCTCGCCTGGCGGCTGGCGGGCACCAACAAGGGGCAATGGAAAGCGATCGTCTGCATCACCCGCGGCGGCCTCGTTCCCGCGGCGATCATCTCGCGCGAGCTTGGCATCCGCGTCATCGAGACGGTCTGTGTCGCCTCCTACCACGACTATACCAGCCAGGGGCAGCTGCAGGTGCTGAAGGAGGTGACGCCGGCGTTGCTGGCTGACGACGGCGCCGGCGTGCTGATCGTCGACGACCTGACCGATACCGGCAAGACGGCGGCAATCGTGCGCGCGATGATGCCGAAGGCGCATTTCGCAACCGTCTACGCCAAGCCGAAGGGCCGGCCACTGGTCGATACTTTCGTCACCGAAGTCAGCCAGGACACCTGGATCTATTTTCCATGGGACATGGGCTTCACCTATCAGAAACCGATAGCCGACGACCACGCCGGCTGATTCGTAACCCCTGCCTGTTCCAGATCAGCTGCCGCCGTTGGGCATCGTTTGCTTTCGCAAATGGTCCCGGCAGGCCGGATATTTTGCGGAATCGACGTCTATTGGCGGTAATCGGCGAGATAAGTGAAAGTTTTTACTTTTATTGCGGACAATTGGCCGTAAGATTCGTGAGACGGCAAACGATTCTGGAGGCTGGGGCTAGCTTCTCCGATGTTGACGAGGCCAACGACGCACAATCATCTGGCCGAAAGGGTCCGACGACTCTTCGGCACGGCGCCGTGCCGCCTGCAGGTTGCCGCCCTGCCCTGGCGCGATACCGGGAACGGCGTCGAGGTCATGCTGATTACCAGCCGCGATACCGGTCGCTGGGTGCTTCCCAAGGGTTGGCCGGAGGCCAGGGAGCCGCTCTGCGAGGCCGCGGCGCGCGAGGCCGGCGAGGAAGCCGGACTGCGCGGAAGTGTCTCCCATCTCGAAGCCGGCCGCTACTTCTATGCCAAGGTGTTGGCTTCCGGCGAGGAAGTCCCGTGTGAAGTTCTCGTGTTTCCCCTGCAAGTCGACAAGGTCGCCGACCGCTGGAAGGAAAAGCGCTCCCGCATCCGCAAATGGGTAAGTTCCAGCGAAGCGGTGCGCATGATCAATGAACCCGACCTTTGCCAGATCATCGCCTATTTTTGCGCCGACCCGCACAGCTTCCCCTGACCCTGACGTCAGGCGGTCGCGCCGCGCTGCATTGCCAGACAAAATACGCATCAATGTGAATGCTTTGCTAACGAATCAGGAATACGATTCGGCGGCTTTGGCAAATTCATCGATGGCAACCCCTGCAAAACCAGTTCCGGACGAATCCGATGAGCCCCGGCGCGAGCGCCGCCAGCGTGTCCTCAAGGGTGGCGCCATCATCACCGGAATTTCGAATTCGGAAGTCAGCTGCACGCTGCGCAATCAGCATGAAGGCGGCGCCGAACTGAAGATTACGGTCGAAGCCAGGGTGCCGGATCGCTTTCTGCTCTATGTGCCGGTCGACGGCATTGCCTATCGCTGCGAGGTTCGCTGGCGCCGCAACGACCGGATCGGGGTGCGGTTCACCGGCACCGAACCAAAACCCAGGCTGCATTACGGCTGAACGTGGCGGTCGGGCCTGGCAAGCTCGCGCTCGGCTGGATTGTCGGCCGCGCATTCATTGCCCTCAGGCGGCAAATCGCCGTCGCCGCACCGCAATTCTTTCCCCGTTATCCACATATGTGACACACAAGATGTTGGGGTCACAAAAGCTACGCAAACGAATCCTTGACGGCGCAAAACGAGTCGCCTTTTATAGGCCATGTGCTCCTGTTGAGAGCGCGACCGGAAAGTTCTGAGGCCGGTCTTTTTCCCGGATTATGTGAGTTTTTTCCCGCATTTCCGCCTGTTTGCGAGGCCGGCGGAAGCGTTGGAATTGTGGCGGGCTTGGGGGACGATAGGGAGAATTGTCGGACTGGAATAAATTGTCTGTTAATACTATATTTAGTGTTTGCAGCTAGGTTCGACGCTAGATAGTGTGAATTTCCCTCGGTCGAGGGAATCGGAAAAAAATCAGTTTTGAGGGACCCGTGGGGTTCGTCAGCGAGTTGGACAGGCGCTTCGCAAGGAGTTTGACCAGCAGAGCGGGCGAAGGCTGCGAAATGGAGAGCCGGCCGTTTTCGAACGCCGGCAGACGGCGGACATGCGCGTTTCGCGTTGGGGGCAGAAATCCCCGGGGAAAAGCGCTATATATAGACAAAAGGGACCGGACCAATGCGCATCGAGCGGCGTTTCACCAAGCAAGGGCAATCGGCTTACGCGGAGATCGAATTCCGCAAGGCGCTTTCGGAGATCAAGAATCCGGATGGCTCGGTGGTGTTCCGCCTCGACAACATCGATGTGCCGGCGCAGTTCTCCCAGGTCGCCGCCGACATCCTGGCGCAGAAGTATTTCCGCAAGGCCGGTGTCCCCGCGCGGCTGAAGAAGGTCGAGGAGAACGACGTCCCCTCCTTCCTGTGGCGCTCCGTCGCCGACGAGGCCGAACTTGCCAAGCTGCCGGAAGCCGAGCGCTATGGCTCCGAGATCGACGCCCGCCAGGTCTTCGACCGGCTGGCCGGCACCTGGACCTATTGGGGCTGGAAGGGCGGCTACTTCAAGGCGTCGGAGGAAGACGCGCGCGCCTTCCGCGACGAGCTTGCCTACATGCTGGCCACGCAGCGCGTCGCGCCGAACTCGCCGCAATGGTTCAACACCGGCCTGCACTGGGCTTATGGCATCGACGGCCCGAGCCAGGGCCACTTCTATGTCGACCCGTTCACCGGCAAGCTGACCAAGTCGAAGTCCTCCTACGAGCACCCGCAGCCGCATGCCTGCTTCATCCAGGGCGTGCAGGACGACCTCGTCAACGAGGGAGGCATCATGGACCTTTGGGTGCGTGAAGCGCGCCTGTTCAAATATGGCTCGGGCACCGGCTCCAATTTCTCGCTGCTGCGCGGCGAAGGCGAAAAGCTGTCCGGCGGCGGCCGCTCGTCCGGCCTGATGAGCTTCCTCAAGATCGGCGACCGCGCCGCCGGCGCCATCAAGTCGGGCGGCACGACGCGCCGCGCCGCCAAGATGGTCATCGTCGACGCCGACCACCCCGATATCGAGGAATTCATCGACTGGAAGGTCAATGAAGAGCAGAAGGTCGCCTCGTTGGTGACCGGCTCCAAGATCGTCAAGAAGCATCTCGAAGCGATCATGAAGGCCTGCGTCAACTGCGAAGGCAATGGCGACGACTGCTTCGACCCGTCGATCAACACCGCGCTGAAGCGCGAGATCAAGCTGGCCAAGAAGGACGCGGTGCCGGAAAACTACATCTACCGCGTCATCCAGTTCGCCAAGCAAGGCTACACCTCGATGTCGTTCAAGACCTACGACACCGACTGGGATTCGGACGCCTACCTCACGGTTTCGGGCCAGAACTCCAACAATTCAGTGTCGCTGAAGGACAATTTCCTGCGCGCCGTCGAGGATGACGCCGACTGGCACCTCACCGCCCGCAAGGACGGCAAGGTCCTGAAGACGCTGAAGGCGCGCGATCTCTGGGAAAAGATCGGCTACGCCGCCTGGGCGTCGGCCGATCCGGGCCTGCATTTCAACACGACGATGAACGACTGGCACACCTGCGCCTCCGCCGGTGCGATCCGGGCGTCCAACCCGTGCTCGGAATACATGTTCCTCGACGACACCGCCTGCAACCTCGCCTCGATCAACCTCTTGCCCTACCGCAACGCGGACGGCACCATCGACATATCGGCCTACGAGCACACCGTGCGGCTGTGGACCATCGTGCTGGAGATCTCGGTGATGATGGCGCAGTTCCCGTCGAAGGAGATCGCCAAGCTCTCCTACGAATACCGCACGCTCGGCCTCGGCTATGCCAATATCGGCGGCCTGCTGATGACCTCGGGCATTCCCTATGATTCCGACGAGGGCCGCGCCATCTGCGCCGCACTCACCGCGATCATGACCGGCACCGCCTATGCCACCTCCGCCGAGATGGCTTCCGAGCTCGGCGCCTTCGCCGATTACGACCGCAACGCGCAGAACATGCTGCGCGTCATGCGCAACCATCGCCGCGCCGCCTATGGCGACAAGGACGGCTACGAGAAGCTGGCCGTCAACCCGGTGCCGCTGGTCGCTTCCGACCTCAAGCAGCAGGCGCTTGCCGAGCATGCGAAAGCCGCCTGGGACCGCGCCATCGAGCTCGGCGAGGAGCATGGCTACCGCAACGCGCAGGCGACCGTGATCGCGCCGACCGGCACGATCGGCCTGGTCATGGATTGCGACACCACCGGCATCGAACCCGACTTCGCGCTGGTGAAGTTCAAGAAGCTGGCCGGCGGCGGCTACTTCAAGATCATCAACCGCGCCGTACCGGAAGCGCTGCGCACGCTCGGCTATTCGGAAGCCCAGATCGCCGAGATGGAGGCCTATGCGGTCGGCCACGGCAATCTCAACCAGGCACCCGGCGTCAATCCCGGCTCGCTCAAGGCAAAGGGCTTCACCGACGACAAGATCGCGGCGCTCAACGCGGCGCTGAAGTCGGCCTTCGACATCAAGTTCGTCTTCAACCAGTGGACGCTGGGCGCCGACTGGGTGAAGGAGACATTCGGGTTCACCGACGAGCAGCTCAACGACTTCTCGTTCGAGATGCTGCCGGCGCTCGGCTTCGCCAAGAAGGACATCGAGGCCGCCAACATCCATGTCTGCGGTGCCATGACGCTGGAAGGCGCGCCCTTCCTCAAGGCCGAACACCTTGCCGTGTTCGACTGCGCCAGCCCGTGCGGCAAGATCGGCAAGCGTTCGCTGTCGATCAACAGCCACATCCAGATGATGGCGGCGGCGCAGCCCTTCATCTCGGGCGCCATCTCCAAGACCATCAACATGCCGAACGATGCGACGGTGGAGGACGCCAAGGGCGCCTACATGCTGTCGTGGAAGCTGGCGTTGAAGGCCAACGCGCTCTATCGCGACGGCTCGAAGCTGTCGCAGCCGCTGAATTCCTCGCTGCTCGCCGATGGCGAGGACGACGAGGAGGAAGCCGTCGAGCAGCTGATCGCCGCGCCCGCCGCGCAGCGTGCGGTGCAGATCACCGAACGGATCGTCGAGCGCATTATCGAGCGCGTGTCGCGCGAGCAGGAAAAGCTGCCCGGCCGCCGCAAGGGCTACACCCAGAAGGCCAAGATCGGTGGCAACACCATATTCCTGCGCACCGGCGAATATGATGATGGCCGCCTCGGCGAGATCTTCATCGACATGAACAAGGAAGGCGCGACCCTGCGTGGCCTTCTCAACAACTTCGCCATCGCCATCTCGCTCGGCCTGCAATATGGCGTGCCGCTCGACGAATATGTCCACGCCTTCACCTTCACCAAGTTCGAGCCGGCCGGCATGGTGCAGGGCAACGACGCCATCAAGAGCGCGACGTCGATCCTCGACTACGTGTTCCGCGAACTGGCCATCTCCTATCTCGGCCGCAACGACCTCGCTCATGTCGACCAGTCGGACTTCTCCAACACCGCGCTTGGCCGCAACATCAGCGAAGGCAAGACCGACGCCGTCTCCAAGGGCCTGACCCGTGGCGCCTCGCCGGTGAAGCTGGTGTCGCGCGTCAGCGGCAACGAGCCGAAGGGATTTGCCGGTTCAGCACCTTCCGGCGCCCCTGCCCGCTCGGCGCCCACCGCCTTCTCCGGCTCCAACGTGCTGGCGCTGAAGCCGGCCAGCGACGAGGCGGTCGCCTACAAGCGCGACTATGAGGAGCGGGCCAAGGAACTGGCCGAGGAGATCGCCTTCGAGGGAGCGGCGGGCGCTGCTTCCGAGGCTTCGGACGCCACGGCGGCGCTGTTCACCGACGCCGCGGCCAATGAAGCAGCCGAAGCGAAGAAACTCGCCGCCGACCGCCGCGCCAGGTCGTTGCTCCAGGGCTACACCGGCAATTCCTGCTCCGAGTGCCAGAACTTTACGATGGTGCGGAACGGGACCTGCGAGAAGTGCGACACCTGTGGTGCGACGAGCGGGTGCAGCTGAGAAAGACGGAATCGCGAGTCCCTCCTGACCTGACGCGCCACGACATCTTGCTCAAGGTCAAAGATAGATGGCTCGCCTGACACTCGAAGTTGGCTCACCCTAGGAAAAAGAAGGCCCGGACGCTTTGGCGTCCGGGCCTTCGACTATTTGTGCCAACGCGACGATCCGAACCGCTTAAACGACGCGGGATGATCGCGGCTCAAAAGGCCCGCTAAGCGCGCTAGGAGCATTCCAGGAAAAGTGTGAAACGGTTTTCCCGGGAAAAGCGCACAGCGCTTTCCCTTGGGAATTGCGTCAAAACGAAGAGTTAGAGCGGTTTGCCGTTTCCGTGAAACGGTGAACTGCTCTAGGAGGGGCCATCTCAGCCCGCGCTAGGAAATAGGCCCGCAGGCGGACTGACGGTGGGCCGCGCTATCGACCCAAGTCGTACGCTGGGGATGACCGCTTGCAGGCACTTGTCCACTGCAAGCATCGCCAGCGACCTGCCGCGCGTCAGTCGCGCGATATGGACAGTCCCGCGAGAAGCGGCGCGTACGCGGCGAGCCTGCGGGATATGAATTCGGTGAAGAGCCGCACGCGCTTTGTCTTGCGAGTCTCACCCTGTGTGAGAAGCCAAACGGTTCCGTACATGTGCAGGTCGGTGCCCGGCACCCTCACCAGCAGCGGGTCGGCATCTCCGACGAAGCACGGCAGCGTCGTCATCCCGACCCCTTGCCGTACGGCAACGATCTGCGCCTCACCGTCCGTGGTCCTGAACGGAACCCCCGTGGTGCGAACCTCGCGGACCCAATCGGGGATTCCATGCATGCTTATGACGATCCACCGGATGGGACCAGGCGCGCCCGCACGCGACACGGTTAGCCGATCCCGGGACATGTAGACGCCTCCGAACAGCTCCGGTCCCTTCAGTCCGTGAAGATTGAGCGGTAAAGTTTTGCGGTCGTAGACGACGCGGATCGCCACGTCGGCCTCTCGGTTGGTCAGATTTGCCAGCTCGCCGGACGACACGATTTCCATCTCGATGTCCGGATACAGACGTGCGAAATCGGCGAAGTCCGGCATTAGCAGGTGTGTCGCGAGGGTCGGAGCCAGCGTCACCCTCAGAAGCCCGCGCACGCCTTGGTCGCGCCCGAGGACGCGCGTTTGTAGCTGATGGGACGACGCTTCCATCTGTTCCGCGAGCTCGAGAACCTCCTCGCCCGCGGCCGTCAGGCGGTAGCCCGAGGGCAGCTTTTCGAACATGTGTGCCCCAAGGCGTTCCTCGAGCTGGGCGATGCGTCGCAGCACGGTTGAATGATTCACCCCGAGGTGTGCGGCGGCAGCCCGCACCGAGCCTCCGCGTGCGACGGCAAGAAAGTAGCGAACGTCATCCCAGTCTATCATGGTGCAATCCCGCACCGCGCGGCGCGCCTTCCAAGCCCGTGTCTAGCACGCCAACCACAGGCATGGCGACCGTCACGGTGACATCAGTCGCCCAGCCGGATCGATTTCGCACCACCGATGTGCGCGCTTGCGCACTGAACGTCTCACTCCGGCGGACCCATCTAGAGCGTCTCGGGACGTTCCCGAATGGCCAAGGCGGAAGCCTGGAAGGATGCACGACATGACCAGATTGAATGGAAAGACCGCCGTGATCACCGGCGGCGCCACCGGCATCGGCCGCGCGGCGGCAAAGCGCTTCATCGACGAAGGCGCCTTCGTCTTTATCTTCGGCCGCCGCCAGGAAGCGCTCGACGCCGCTGTGGCTGACCTCGGGCCCAATGCCCGCGCGGTGAAGGGCTCGGTCTCGGATGAGGCCGACCTCGACCGGCTCTACGCGGCGGTGAAGGCCGAGCGCGGAACCCTCGACATCGTCTTCGCCAATGCCGGGGCCGGAGGCCCGCTGCCGCTCGGCCAGATCACCGCCGAGCACATTGATGAAACCTTCGACACCAATGTGAAGGGTACGATCTTCACGGTCCAGAAGGCGTTGCCGCTGATGGGCCCGGGCGGTTCGATCATCCTGACCGGATCGAGCGCCGGCACCACGGGCGCCCCGGGATTCACCGCCTACAGTGCCAGCAAGGCGGCCGTGCGCAATCTCGCGCGGACCTGGGCGGAGGACCTGAAGGGCACCGGCATCCGGGTAAATGTATTGTCGCCCGGGGCGACGGCGACCGAACTCGCGAAGGAAGCGCTGGGCGAGGAGGGCCAGAAGGCCTACGGCGCGATGACTCCGCTCCAGCGCATGGCCGATCCGACGGAGATCGGTGCGGTGGCCGCCTTCCTGGCGTCGCCGGACAGCAGCTTCATGACCGCCAGCGAGGTCGCCGTCGACGGCGGACTGGCGCAACTCTGACCCCAGCGCGGTCCGTGCCTGGCCCGCGCGCAAAGAAAGACAAAGATTATGAAAAAACTCGAAGGTAAGATCGCAGTCATCACGGGCGGAAGCAGCGGGATCGGATTGGCCACAGCCAAGCGCTTCGTAGAAGAAGGAGCGCACGTCGTGATTACCGGGCGAAGAGAGAAAGAGTTGAAGGAGGCCGCGGCCTTCATCATGAGAAACGTTACGGCGGTCGTGGGCGACGTGTCGCTCTTGGAAGATCTGGATCGCCTCTATGCGGTCGTGAAGGAGAAACATGGTCACATCGACATTCTCTTCGCGAACGCGGGCGCGGGGACAATCGCACCGCTCGCGGTCGCCACTGAGGCACATTTTGATCAGACCTTCGATGTGAACGTGAAGGGTCTGTTCTTTACGGTGCAGAAGGCCCTTCCCCTGTTCAAAGACGGCGGTTCGATCATCCTGAACTCTTCAGTGTCGAACGTGTTGGGGCTTCCTGGGTTTAGCACCTACGCCGCGAGTAAGGCGGCTGTACGCAACTTCGCGCGCGCTTGGACACTGGAGCTCAAAGACCGCAAAATCCGCGTCAATGCGATGAGTCCCGGAGCAATCGAGACGCCGGCCTTAGAGACAACGACTGGCCTTACCCCTGAGCAAGCCGAGCAAGCGGCCGCCCAGTTTGCGTCACAGATCCCAATGGGTCGCAGGGGCAAACCAGAGGAAATCGCGGCTGCCGTCACGTTCCTCGCCTCCGATGAAAGTTCTTTCATCACTGGCGTGGATCTCGCCGTCGACGGAGGCATGGCGCAGGTCTGACCCCGGCGTTCAAACAAGATCGGAAAAGCATTATGAGCTATTCAATTATTGGATTCGGCAATATCGGCCGCGCATTGGCCAAGGCGTTTGCCCGCAAAGGCATCGAAGTATCCGTTGCAACCACGCGCGACCCGGAAAGCTTTGCATCCGCTGCGGCCGCGGTCGGTCCCACGATCATTCCTAAAAAACTGGCGGAAGCGGTCAAGGCGGACATCATCTTTTTGGCTGTCCGTTTCGAGTCGCACCCGGAGGTCGCGAAGGCGCTCGCCAGCTGGCAGGGGAAGACCATCGTCGACGTGACCAATGCCTACGGCGTGCCTCCTGAAAAACTGGGGGGACAGCCTTCTACCAAGTTCGTTGCACAGGCATTCTCTGGTGCAAAACTGGTCAAGGGCTTCAACCATCTGGTCGCTGCCGTGCTTGACCAGGATCCGGCCGTGCATGGTGGCAGGAGGGTCGTGTTCCTGGCGAGCGACGATGACGCTGCCGCAGCGGAGATTGGTGTGCTTGCGGAAAAGCTCGGCTTCGCGCCGATCAAACTTGGCGGGCTTTCGGAAGGCGGATTGCTCGTCCAGGCGCGCGGAAACAGCTGGGGTCAACTGATCTTCAAGGACCTGGTCAAGTTCGACGGATGAACAAGCCGTGCCAACCGGCGGGGCCACGAAGCACGGATCGGATCGAGCACGATGCGATCCGTGCGAAATGGAGAAATTCCCATGAGCATTGAGAAGAACATCCAGACGGTGAAGGACTTCTTCGCCGCGATCGGCCGCGGCGACAGGGAGGCTCTGTTGGCGCTGGCCGCCGAAGACATCGAGTGGATCATCCCCGGCAAGGACTGGCCGTTGGCCGGAACGCGCCATGGACACGCCGGCTTGGCGGATTTGCTTGAGACGGCATCCAGGTCGATAGAAACGTCCACGGAACCCCGGGAGTTCGTGGCGCAAGGAGACCGGGTCCTCGTCGTCGGATTCGCCAAGGGGAAGATCAAAGCCACGAACAAGACGTTCGAGGACGACTGGGTCTTCGCCATCACGGTCCGGGACGGCAGGCTGACCAACATCCGGGAATACGTCGACACGCAAGCACTGGCCGGGGCCTCGCAGATGGACGTGTCCGGGCCTGCGTAGCTCCGGCCATCTTCGGCTATCAGGTCGAGTAGACGGTAGATCAGCCGAAAATCGCCTCATTGTACGCCGCGCACTCGTCGAATGCCCAACCCTAAAGGAGATTCCGATGTACGACCAATCCAAGCTATCCGAGTTGATCCGGTTCGCACGTGTAGATGCGGGCTCCACTGTCATTGACGTTTACCCAGGCGACGGCGACTGGACGCGCCTGTTCTCCGACATCGTCGGACCCAAAGGACGGGTCTACAGCTTCGTGCCGGCCGAAGTCGCCCACTTCAAGAACGATCCGGTCGGCCTCATGCGGACGCTCGCGAAGGAGCCGGGCCGAGAGAACGTCGAGGCCGTCTCGGCGGACCTCGTCGCGATGCCGGAGGTCACCCAGCCAGCCGATGTCGTGTGGTTGCACCTGTTCTACCACGATCTCCACACCGCGCTGATTCAGAAGAAGGGCGCGACCGCGGGCCTCTTCAATCGAGCCGTCTACGAGCGGCTGAAGCCCGGTGGGTTCTACGTCATCGTCGACCACGCCGCCGCAGCAGGGTCGGGCACGAGCGACACCCAGGCGCTGCATCGGATCGATCCTGCCTCCGTCCGCGAGGAGGTGGAGGCGGCCGGCTTCGTACTGGACGCGCAAAGCACCATGCTCGCGAGCAACGATGATGCGCACTCGATCAAGGTGTTCGATCCTTCGATCAAGGGCGAGACCGATCGCTTCGCCTATCGGTTCGTGAAGCCCTGACAGGTCCCGGCACCGACTTCATGTCGACCTCCTCGATGGGTGCAGCAAGCCCATCGAGGACATCGAGGCAACCCTGCTTGCCGCCACGTCAGGCACCTACTCGTCCCGCAACACACGCAGCGTCTGCTCGTCAAACAGCGGCTCATCCTGGCCGATGCGGACGAACAGCAGTTTGCGAGCCTCGCCCGCCGGCACCTCGAAATACTGGATGCCGTCAGGCATTTCGCCCCAGTCGCCGCAGGGCGGTTCGGGCACCTCATCGGGGTTGGCGAGCGCCTTCAGTTCTTTCGCGTAAGCTGCGTCGGGGCTGAATGTGTAGCGTTTGACGCCGGTGGGCACGGTTCCCTCGGTGTAAGGCGCCAGCACGCAGCGCGCGCTGACGGCCTTGTCGGTCTTTTCCAGGAACAGCCGCAGCAAGGCAGCCTCGGCGGTTTCGCCGGGCTCGATGTCGAACAGTTCGACAAGAGGGTCGGCCGCACCGCCGTCGCTGTATTTGATGGCGAGAGTGTTGCCGGCGAACTCGAAGTGGATCTGGCGGAAGCCGAAGTCGCAGCGCTGCACCCAGGCGGCAAGACCGATCGTCTTGTCGGCCAGTCTTTCCCAGGCACATTTGTCGACCGGCGGGCGCGACGGCGCCAGCTCGTCCGCACGTGCCATGGCGGATATCGTCAGGGATGCCAACAGGGCGCAGATCCTCATGGCGCTATTCATTGCTGCAACCTGTCAAGGTGAAGGCATCCCACGCCGAGCCATCGGGATTGGCTTTGGCGAAATCGGCTCCTTCGATGAAAGCCGCGCCGAAATCGGGCAGCAACAGCCCTTTCAGCGCAGGAGTTGCTTCGCGGGAATTCAACTGCTCGGCGCCGCCGCCGGTCAAGGCATAGACCTGCCCATCCCATATCCTGCACAGTCCGCTACCGTCCTCCAGTCCGGCTTCGCGATCCTCGTCGGTGCAGGTGTGGCGGATGGTGCCGAGCGGAAACGAATTCTTACCATTGGTCCAGGTGATGTCGGCCGGCAGGCGGATATCGGTATGCGGCACGGTCAGCGAAAACACCTCGGTCGTCGCCGCCGCCGGCTCGTTGTCGATCGGCCGGAACTGCATCACCGCGCCCGAGCGCGGCTCCCGATAGGTGGCGTGGCTCAACAGGCAGTCCTTTGCGCCCGCTGCCTGCATCGGGCCGAGCAGCCCCAGGAAAACCAAGGCCAGTTTGCGAATGATCATCAATGTCCCTGGGAAAGCGTTGTGAGGCCGGGATGCGTGCTGGCCCATACAGTCGCATCATCCGCGCGAAACCATAAGCGAAATTCCAAACAGCTGCCTTTGTGACACCTCGAACGAAAACTTGCCCCGCACGGCCCCCAAACAGTCTGTATGGTCGAGCACAGGGGCCCGAGGAGACAAATGATGCGGCGTTTGGTGATGACGATGGCAATGTCCGCATTCGCGGGCGGCACGGTACTGGCGGCGCCGCCCTATGTCGGGACGTGGTCCAGGGACAGGCAGAACTGCAGCGCGGCCGCGGATGTCCAGCGCCAGACTGTCTTCACCGTGGATCAGTCGGCCCTGTCGCTTCCCGAATTCGGCTGCGAGCACGCGACATTTCACAAATCCGCCACCGGCTGGGTGGCGCATGCGAGCCAGTGCTACGGCGCGGACCCGTCGCTCGCTGAGCCGTTTTCCCGTATCGTCCATATGGTCAGGCACGGCGCCAGGGTGCGGTTCACCTGGCCTGGCTTCGACAGCGGGCCTCTCGCACGCTGCTGAAAGGAAGCCGGCCTCAGACCAGCCCGGCCAGCAAGGCAGCGCCGCCGAGAAAGCCAACGGAACAGACCCAAAGCACCCAGAGCCCGCGCACCCGGCATTCAAGCACCGCCGAGGCGGGGTTGGCGGGATCATAGTGCACGTCGACCTTGCCGCCCTCGACATAGCGCGCCGCCTGGCCGCCGACGAGGCCAGGCAGCGAAGCCGTCACGGTGGCGCCGAAGGCGACGCGGTCGGCGCTGTAGCGCTGGCCGGCGACGCCATAGCTGTAGACGATGCGCGACTTGAAAACAGTGCGCCAGGGTCGATAGCCTTCGAACCGGTCGCGGGTCTTGATTGCCTGCAGGCCCGACGCATCGATGCGGCCGGCGGCGACCGGCCATTTCGCCGCCTGCTCGGCCATCGCTTTCTGGACGAAGCCCATGCGCAGCACGAACAGGCCCATGAACAGCAGCAGCGCTGCCGCACCGAGGTTTTGCGGCTTGGGCAAATGCGGGCCGATTGCCTCCAGCACACCGCCGACGGAGAACACCAGCACCAGCGCGCCGATCACCAGCCCCGCCGAAAGCTGGACCATGAACTTGAAGGCGCCGTCCGGCATGGTGCGCTCGATCACCGCCTTGGCCGGATCGGACGGGTTATAGAAGACGGTCACCTTGGCGCCGCGGGGAAACCGCGCCAGGGTCTCGGTGACTTCGAAATTCCCGAGGTTCTCCTGCACGCTGTAGTGCGAACTCTGGAAAGTCTTGCCGCCCACCTTGTATTCGTAGGTGATCGCCGGAAAATTCCTGATCTCGGTGGCATCGCTGCTCTCCGAGCCGGAGCCCGAGCTTCGGACCTCGCGCGCCTCGACGCGCGAGGAGATGATCTTCCCCGGCGCCGGCAACCAGCGGCTGACCGCCTTCACCTCTCGCCATTTCAGGAAAGTAACGATCGACAGCCCGCCGGCGACCGCGCAGGCAAAGCCGACCAACAGGAACTTGAGCTCCACCTCGTCTCCAATGCCCCAGGGAGTGCAGGAGCCTGCACATAGACAGCAAGGCGACGGCAATGTCTTGTCCAATCGCAAAGGCCGCACTATTCGGTTGATCCAGGTCAACGCGCATCGAGCGCTCGTCCTGTCTCCTCGGCAATCCTCGGAGGGAGAACAACATGTCGACTTACGACCTCATGGTTACCACCGCTGTCCTGCTCAGTTTCGGGTCATTTTCCGCGGTTCTGGCCTATGCCACCATCGACGAGTCGTACCGCCGGCAACCAAGCCGGCAACCAAGATAGGATCCGGCCGTAGCGTTGGCGGCACTGCTAACCGTCGGATTGCGCTGTTTCAGTTGGCGTTGGCGACGATCGTTTGTCCGCCGGCGAAAGCGCGCCATTGCCGTTCATCGCCCTGGAATACGTTGAGGTCGATGCGGCCGGTGACGCCATGCGACAGGCCGGAGCCGGAATACTGCCAGAACAGCCACTTGCGGCCGGGATAGACCTTTGACGGGTGCGCCGCCACCGCGCGCAGCCAGAACGGGTAGTCGAGGAATTCGCTCCTGAGATTGTCGCGATAGAAATCGGGCGAGGTGTAGATGATGGGCCGCTGGCCGTAGTGGCGCTCCAGCTTGTCCATGAACACCTGCATCTTCTCCAGTACCTTTTCGCGCGACGGCCGCCTCTTGCAGCTGGATTCGCCGTTCCACTCGACGTCGATCACCGGTGGCAGCGCGCCATCCATCTTCGGCACATTGCGGATGAACCAGTCGGCCTGTTCGCCCGCGGTGCGGCACCAGTAGAAGAAGTGATAAGCCCCGCGCTTCAGGCCGGCGGCGTCGGCGTTGCGCCAGTTCTTCATGAACATCGGATCGAGATGGTCGCCGCCATCTGTCGCCTTGATGTAGGCGAAGTTGGCGCCTTGCGCGCGCAGCTTTTCCCAGTTGACGTTGCCTTGCCAGCGCGAGACGTCGACGCCATGAACGGCGAGGTGCCGGGGCGAAGCCTTGCCGAAATTGATCGGCTTGGCGTCGCGAAAGCCGTAGCGGGTGAGCGGCCCGGCAAGCATTGGCGGGGCGGCGCGGCTCAACAGCCTTGGCTTCGATACCAGCGCGGCCGGCTCGACCGGCAGCCCGCCGACATCCGACACTTCAGGCGCCGGAAACGCCACCGTCTCTTCCTCCGCCAGGCCGAAAGGCCGTGCATTGTCGTCCACCGGCGCCTTTTCGGCCCTCGGCGCCCTGCTGGCCATCGCCGCCGGGACTGCCGTCAACGGTGCCGGCGGGCGCACCACGGAACTGGTGGTCTCGCTCGACGGTTTCTGCAAATCCAGCGCATCGATGCCGGCCGTCGACGTGCAACCGGCAAGGCAAAGCGATGCGATCAAGAAACTGATGACGCCCGGTATCCGCATCTGGACCTGTACTCAAAACACAACAGACCGAGGGCAAAACGGCAGCCGACGGACAAACCAGATCGAGTTATGAACGAGAAATTACCAATAAAGTTTGAATCAAGTTTTTTCGTGCATGCCGGGCGGCGAAATCCGGCCTTCGGCACCAACGGCCAGGCCAGCCTTGACAGCGCCACGATGTCCCTGTTGAGACAATACGCACCGTCTCGCGCTTGCCGCCGACACGATCCCCGCAAAGGCGCCCGATGATTGCATTGCAGCGACTGGACCTTGCCCTCCTGCTCGCCATCCCTTCAGGCGCCTGCTCGACAGTGGCAGCTGAGTAGCGTTTTCATCACGGAGCCGGCGTGCAATCCTTCATCGATCAAAGTGTTTCTTTCATCGAGACGCACCAGGCCTGGGCCGGTGTCATCGTAGGGCTGCTGGCTTTCGGTGAATCGCTGATCCTGATCGGCATCTTTTTGCCTGGCACCACCGTGCTGGTGATCGTCGGCGGCCTGGTTGGCGCGGGCATCGTCGAGCCGTTGCCCGTTCTGCTCGCCGCAATGATCGGGGCAGCACTTGGCGACACTATCTCCTATCTTCTCGGCAGATGGCTGGGACGCGGTGTCGTCCATAAATGGCCGCTCAACCGCTACCGCCGCGAGATCGCCAGGGCACGCCTGTTCTTCCGGCGCTATGGTTTCGCCGCGATCTTCGCCGGCCGCTTCTTCGGTCCGGTGCGCGCCACCGTGCCGCTGGTCGCAGGCATGATGGGCATGAACCGGCGCCTGTTCCAGATCGCCAACATCCTGTCGGCGATCATCTGGGCGCCGGTCGTGCTGTCGCCGGGATGGCTGGTTGCCAAGGGCGCCGGCGGTTTCGCGGAGCCCGGCGCGACCAGCCGGTTCGGCATGGCGGCGATCGCGGCCGTGACGGTGATCATCGTCGCCGTGGCCGTCGTCAAGCTCCGCGGCAGGCGCGACGCGCGACACTAGCCCTTCCTGAAGACACCGATCATCGGCCCCAGGTTCCAGTAGTCATCGTTGCGGCCGATCGCCGGCGCA
The DNA here is from genome assembly GCF_059683645.1 of Mesorhizobium sp. RCAM 05104. Classification (NCBI taxonomy): domain Bacteria; kingdom Pseudomonadati; phylum Pseudomonadota; class Alphaproteobacteria; order Hyphomicrobiales; family Phyllobacteriaceae; genus Mesorhizobium; species Mesorhizobium sp. RCAM 05104. The sequence continues at coordinate 468,388 of NZ_CM185033.1, forward strand.
AGCAGGCTTGATATCGTGCCGTCGAGGAACAGCGCGTTGTCGCAGCCGAGCGCATCGCGAAACAGGCGGGCGAACGCATGGAAGGTCACCGTGCCGTTCGAAATCGCGAAGATGGCGACACCGTCCTTGCGCACCCCGACACCGTCGCGGATCTTGCGCGAGGTGCTGTCGGCCAGGAACTTTGGATGCAGACGGCCATCGATCACCAGCATCGGCCCGGATTGCGTCGCGTAGTCGACGGGCGGCCGAGCTCTGAGGAAATCCCTGGTCGAACGGACCGCGGCCTTGCCGCCGCTCATGTAGAAAATGCCGTTCGGCTGCATGGAAAAATTGCCGCTTCCCGAACCGACCTTCGCGGATGTGATTTCCTGGCCATGCTCGACATAGAGACCAACCGGATCAAGGTTCGGGTGATACATGCCGGCATTGATGGCAAACAGCATCGTGCGCCCAGCCGCCTGTTGCGAGGCATGGAGATTGTGCAGCGACTGAAAGGGCTTGCCCGCCGGATCCTTCCAGAACAGTTCGATCGCATAGCGTTTCGGGTCGACCTCGCAAACAAGATAGCTGGTCGCCTCAAAGGCCACGTCCCGGCATGGCGGCAGCGAGGCGACCCATTGGCCAAAGCCCATGCCGAGTGCCGCCACCGACGGCAGCGCGCCCTTGGCCAGCGCCAGCAGCAGCGGCATTGATTGGAGGAGGGTCAAGAGATCCATGCGCGTACCGGAATCGAACTTCAGGGTCCGGTACGGGTATAGCCCGTTTCAAGCGATACTGTGGAAGCCCTAGACGAGCCACCCCATGGCGACGCTCAACAGCAGGACGACGCCAAGCACGCCGCGATAGATGACGAACGGCCAGGCCGAGAAGCGCTCCAGCACGCGCATCAGGCCCCATATGGCGAAGAAGGCGGAAACCGAGGCGACGACCAACCCCACCGCCAGCACCGACCAGCCGTGGGCGTCGAGATGGACCTTGTGCAGTTCCCAAAGTTCCTTGAGACCGGCGAGTGCAATGGCGGGCAGCCCGAGCAGGAAGGAGAAACGCGCCGCCTCGGCCCGCTTGAAGCCGAGCCCCAGTGCTGCCGTCAGGGTCGAGCCCGAGCGTGAGACGCCGGGAATCAGCGCGCCGATCTGGGCGACGCCGACAAGCAGCGCATCGGTTAGCGACGCTTCGCCGATGGTGCGCCGGTGGCGGGCGAAAATCTCGGCCAACGCCAGCAGGATCGCCATCGCGATGCAGGCCCAACCGATGACCGTCAGGCTGCGGAGCGGCGAATTGCAGGCGTTGAGTACGCCCGACAGCGCCACTCCGGCGATAACGATCGGGATGGTCGCCAGCACGATCCACAGCGCCAGCCTGAAATGCTGGTTGGCGAAATCGCGTCGCGTCAGAGCGTTGAGCGAACCAAACAGGATATCCCTGACATCGCTCCAGAAATAGCTGACCACCGCGGCAAGGGCCGCCAGCTGCATGGCGGCGGAGAAGGCGGAACCCGGATCCTGCCAGCCGAGCACGGCCGGGACGATGCGCATATGGGCGGTCGACGAAATCGGCAGCAATTCGGTGATGCCTTGCACCACGCCGAGAAACGCCACCTTGGCGAATCCCAAACCGACGAAGCCGGTGTCCACGCCTTGAGTACACATTCCGGCCATGTCGAATTCCGTGCGAGAGATCGAACTTGCGCGGGACCAACCGGTGCCGGTCAGCCCCGCGGGAGCCTTACCCTCATGCAGCGGAGAATCAATTTACGGATTTGTAAGCTTGGCGCCGCCGCGCCGAAATACGCGTCATTCCCCAGCGAAGGCCCACGGGCCGGTCTGTGTTTTCATAGGGGACAATCGCAACACGATTACGGGCACAGCCAGAGTTTCTGGCAGGTCCTGGCGATCACATGCGCCGGCGGCACGACAGGCTCATCGACGTAAGGCCGGCGAACCCGTTCGAGCAGCATGCGCACCTGTTCCGGGCGCACACGGTCGCGCTCCATCACAAGCAGGACCATCGGATCGCTCAAAAGCTCGTCCAGGGTGCTGATGCTGTCGTTCATCCGTCGTCTCCTCGAATGCCGGGCCCGCACCTGCTAGATAGGGAGACAATAATGGCCCGCCAATGACGCTTTGCCGGCTATCTCGTGTCTCTTTGGATCAAATTTTGGTCAGACTTGCGCGCTCCCGTCCCACCTCGCGAGAGAACGCAAGAACCTAGTTCGGCGGCGGTGCGCCGTCATATTGCGGCAGGCCGTCATCGAGCATCACCCAAGGCTGCTTCGAATCCGTGAAAATATGCATTTGCGGCTTGAAGACCGTGGGATCATCGAGCGAACCGGTGGTGATGCCGATGATGCCGGCGGAATCGCGCCGGGAAAACATCGTCGTGCCGCAGCTTGGACAAAAGCCCCGCTTGAGGTCCGGCGACGTGTTCACCGTCGCCAGCGGCCCCTCGATCTTCACATCGTCGATGCGAAACAGCACGCGCGCGTTGAAGGCGGCGCCGATCGCCTTCTGGCACAGCCGGCAGTGGCATATGCGTTCGTTGATGGGGTCGGCGTCCGCGCGATAGCGCACCGCCTTGCACAGGCATCCGCCTTCATATCTTGCCATTGCCCGGATCCATTGGTGGAGTGAATGAGCGGCAAGGTAATGGCGGGGCCGATTGGGTCAATTGAAAAGCTTTGATACAACGTCATCGATTATCGTGATGCGGGGATCTAAAGCCATGACGCCAGACATCGAAACCTTGGGCATCGCAGCCCTGTTCGGGCCGCCCTCGCCCGCCCGCGACCACACCGACGCCAGGATCATGGCCGCCGCCGCTGGCATCGGCTTCATGGCGGTCCGGAATTTTCCCGGCGATGACTGGCTGACGCCGGACAAACGAGCACTATTGCTGCCTATCTTCGCGCTTTCCGACGCGGAGAAGCAGAAATTGCTGCGTTGGAATTTCGATCGGACGAAGAAGAACGTCTATCGCGGCTGGTTCCCGCTGCAGCCGACAGCCGTTTCCTACAAGGAAGGCATCGACATGGGACCGGATCTTGCCCATGCGGTTGATATCTTGGCGTCCGACGATCCGCTCCGCGAGCCGACACCCTTGCCGGCCGAAGAGGCCCTGCCCGGCTGGCGCACGGCGGCGGCGGATTACTATCGCGCGATGGAAGCGGTCGGCAACGCGCTGATGCGCTCGATCGCCCGCGGGCTTGGCCTGCCGGAAACGATCTTCGATGGCCATTTCGAGCATGGCATCTCGACGCTGCGCCTGATCCGTTACCCCTTGCGTGACGCCAATGCGGGCGTCGATACCAGCGGGCCGGAATTTTCCATCGTCCACAAGGGCGAGACGCGCACCGTCATCGGCCGCGAACATGCCGATTCCGGCTTCGTCACCTTGCTGGCGCAGGACGGCGTCGAGGGTTTGCAGGCAAAGAACCTGGCCGGCGAATGGATCGACGTGCCGCCGGCCGACGGCACGCTGGCGGTGAATTTCGGCCAGTTGCTGGAGCGCTGGACCGGCGGGCGTGTCCGGGCGACGCGGCACCGGGTGATTGCGCCGAAGACAGCGCGGTTCTCGATCCCGTTCTTCTACGAACCGCGCGTCGACGCCGAGATAGCACCGTTGCCGCTGAGCGGCACGGAGCCCTTCGAGCCGTTTCTCTATGGCGACTATCTCTGGGACTCGGCGACGAACTTCGTCGAGATGAGTGGCATCAAGCATCTCAGGCAACCGCGCCGTGCCAAGGCTTCCTGAGCCGGGTGCGGTCGTCGTCGGGGCAGTCCTGTATCAAAGCGTTCTGGCGAGCTCTTCAAGCTGGTCCGTGCACTGGCCTCAGCCCACGTGGAAACCCATCTTCTCGTGCTGTTCGCGGTCAGCCACGCTCCAATGCCGAACGCGGGCGACGTAGCGGGTCCTGCCCTCGCCTTCATCCTCGAACGCGACAACATCCATGCCGCGTCGATCTGGTGGGGAAAGAGGGAAGCGTCAGTGGCGCTTGGCCTGCACCAGGTAAGCGTCGATCTCGGTCTCGCCGAGCCACTTGGCTGCTTCCAGCCGATGCAGGCCTTCGACGAGGATATGGCGCTTGCCGTCATGGCGGACCTGGATCGGCGTCTTCATGCCATTCTCCAGCATGTCCTCTGCCAGATGCCGAACCGTCTCCGGATGCAGCGTCTTCTTGCGCGCTGTCGGCACATAGATATCGTCGACCTTGACCTTCTGGACTCTGAGCATGCCTATCCCCGTGGCGGAAAACGCCGCACCCCTGAGATAGTCCGTTTGCTGGAGCCGGCCAAGGGCGCGGCTAACGAATACAGGCCACATAGCCGGTTTGCCTGTCGTCGCGCATTTCGATATTGCGTGTCCGCAATCGCGGACGGCACGATCCGGCATGGCCACGGAGCAATCCCCATGAGCAAATCTCTCGTTACCTTCGTCGGCGTTGCTCATCCCTGGATGTGCGATGTGATGGGGCACATGAATGTGCGTCACTACGCGGCGATGTTCGACGATGCCAGCTTCCAGCTTCTCGGCCATGTCGCCGGGCAGGACGGCAACCAGCCATCGCAAACCGGATGGGCCGATGTGCGCACCGAGATCGACTATCGGCATGAAACGAAGGCCGGCTCGCTCATCACCATCCGTTCGCATGTCGTCAAGATCGGCCGTACGTCCGTCACCTTCGAACAGGTGATGTCGGGATCGCTCGACGGCATTGTCCATGCCTCGAGCCGGACGACCTGCGTGCGCTTCGATCTTATGGCGCGTGCCTCGGTGGCGCTGGACGAGCCGATGCGGAGCCGCGCGGCGGCCTTCCTGATTGAGCAGCCAGAAGTTTCGGCCGGTCAGCCGTTGTAGATGCGGTCCTCGATCGGCGTTTCGGCGATCAGCGCCTGAACTCCTGACAGCAGCGCCTTCTCGGCGCGATTCATCGCCTTGTCGGGATTGACCAGCAGGAAGATGTCGATAGCGGGTGGCGCGTCGTAGGGCGGCAGCCGCCACAGCGTCCCGTCGGCCACGTCGCGCCGCGCGACATGCAACGGCAGCGGACCGATGCCGAGCCCGGCGACGATCATGCGCCGTACCTCCTCCAGGCTGGAGGACACGCCGACGACATCGGCGTTCAGCCGGGCCTCGCTGCGCAGCAGCGCGACCGGCCGAAGCGCGTCCGAAATATGGTCGGTCTGGAACGATACGGAGGGCTCGCCCCGCAGGTCCGCCAGCGTCAGTCCGGTTTGCCCGTAGAGCCTGTGCTGCGGACCGCAGAAGAAGCCGAAGAACTCGCGATACACCATTGCGTATTCCAGCGCCGGATCGCGCTGACTGACCAGGCAGATGCCGAAGGAGGCGCGGCGCTCCCTCACCTGCTTGGCCACTTCGGTGCTTGCCGCGACCGAGATGGTGATGCTGGCGCGCGGGTAGTTGCGGTGAAACTCCGAAAGCGCCTGGTCGAACAGCGGCGAAACGACATGGCTGGCGGTGGCGATCATGACGTGGCCGGTGACGTCGTCGCTTATGCCCCGCATCAGCAGCGGCAGCTGCGATATGGTGCCGAACACCTCGACGCTCTGCTCATAGAGGAGCCGCCCGACCTCGGTGAGTTCGAAGCGTGTCGCATCGCGCTCTACCAGCCGCCGTCCAACCCGGTCTTCCAGCCGCCGTAGCGCATTGCTGACGCTCGGCTGCTTGAGGTTCAGCCGCTCGGCGGCGCGCGTGATGCTCTTCACCTCGGCGATGACAACGAATGTCCGCAGAAGGTTCCAGTCCAGATCCCAGACCAGCCGTTCGGGGCGAGGCAAAGCCATTCCTGATATCTATGCTCCCTATTCCCATTATCTATTTGCGCAATGCATGCGCAAAGGCAATCATTGAAGTCAGGAAAGCGTCCCCGCGCCTCCCAAGAACAAGACTTCGCGCTCCATCCAGAGGACAAGGACACCAGATGAACAGAGTATTTTCCGGCATCGCGCTTGCGGCACTGCTGCTTGCGTCGACCTTCACGACAGCGTCGGCCAGGGCCGACGACCTTGAGAAGATCAAGGCGGCGGGCGAACTGAAGATTTCCATGAGCGGGCAGTATCCGCCGTTCAACTTCGTCAACGACCAGAATGAGGTCGTCGGCTTCGACGCGGATATCGGCAAGGCCATCGCCGAGCGCATCGGCGTCAAGGGCACCATTATCACCACGGCGTGGGACGGCATCATCGCCGGGTTGCTTGCCAACAAGTACGACACCGTCGTCGGCTCGATGACGATTACGCCAGAGCGCGAGAAGGTGGTCGATTTCGTCGGCCCGTACTACCACGCTGGCCGCGCCGTTTTCGTGAACGAGGATTCTAAGGTGCAGAGCCTCGACGATCTCAAGGGCAAGACCCTTGGCGTGACGCTGGGCGAGACGCATGAGAAATGGGCCCGCGAACAGGGTGGATGGGACATCCGCACCTACAAGGGCCTGCCGGAGCTTCTGCTCGAATTGAAGGCCGGTCGCGTCGACGCCATCGTCGTCGACAACATTCCGGTCATGGTCGCCGTCAAGGAGACGGGCGAGAAGGTTCGCAAGCTCGACACGCCGAACATCGAAGGCGGCAGCGTCGCCATCGGCATCGCCATCCGCAAGGACAACCCGCAGCTGAAGGCCGCCATGCAGAAGGCGCTCGACGACATGATGGCTGACGGCACCTACAAGAAGATCTCCACGCAGTGGGTCGGCAGCGACATCCGCTGACCCCTATGGGCTCCCGGCGGCCCCAAAGCCGCCCGGAGCACTCCTCTTGCTGGGCTATCCCATGGATTTCTCCTTGATGCAGCGCGTCTTCCCGTTCTTCGTGGAAGCCGCGTTGGTGACGATCGAGATCACAGTGCTGGCCCTGATCCTGGGCCTGGCAGCCGCGGCACTGGCCGCGGCCGCCAAGATGTCGAGGTCCGCGATCCTGCGGGCTATCGGCACCCTCTATGTCAGCCTGTTTCGCGGCACGCCCTGCCTGATCCAGCTCTTCGTGCTCTATTTCGGCGGCCCGCAAATCGGCATCAATCTGGATCCGTTCGCGGCAGGCGTCATCGGCCTCGGCCTCAACATCGGCGCCTATATGGCGGAATCGATCCGCGGCGCGCTGGTCGCGGTCGACAGAGGCCAGACCGAAGCCGCGCGCACAATCGGCTTCAGCCGTTTGCAGACGTTGCGCAAGGTCGTGCTGCCGCAGGCCGCGCGGCTGATGATACGGCCGCTCGGCGTCAATACGGTCGCTCTGTTGAAGGGATCAGCACTGGTGTCGACAATTTCGGTCGTGGAACTCACCTACACGGCCCAACGCTTTATCGGCTCCACCTATAAGCCGTTCGAGATCTTCGGCGTTGCCGCCCTGCTCTACATGATCATGGTCTACGCCGTCGCCCGCATCGTCGATTTGCTCGACAAGCGCTTTGCAATCGTCTGATCGGAGAGCGCGATGCAAGGTCTCGATTTCACCGTCGTCGCGCCCTACTGGGACCTCTTGCTGACTGGTGCCTGGTGGACTGCGCTGCTCACGGTCTCGGCAGGAGCGCTCAGCTTCGTCTTCGGTATTCTGTTCGCGGTCACAGTGCTCTACGCGCCGTTGATCGTCTCCTATCCCGTGCGTGTCTTCATGTGGGTTTTCATGGGCACGCCGCTATTGCTGCAGCTCTTCCTGATCTATTTCGGCCTGGTGCAGATAGGCATCGATATTCCCGCCCTTGCCGCCGGCATCGTCGGGCTTGGCCTGCATTTTGCCGTCTACAATGCAGACGTCATCCGCGCCGGCATCGTCGCCGTCGATGTCGGCCAGACAGAAGGCGCACGCAGCATCGGCTTCGGCAAATGGCGGACGCTGCGCTACGTCGTGATACCGCAGGCTATCCGCAACACGGCCCCGCCGATCGGAAGCAACCTGATCGCGCTACTGAAAGAATCCTCCATCGTCTCGGTCATCGGCATCGCCGAGCTGGTTCATTCGGCCCAGCAGGCGATCAGCGAAACGTTCCGGCCGTTCGAATTCTACATCACGGCGGCGGCGCTCTACTATATTCTCAACCTCGTGCTCGAAGCAGGTCTGCGTCGGTTCGAACGGAACGTGGAGGTTTCCCGATGAGCTTGCGCCAGCCAATGGTCGAGGTTCGCGGCGCGCGCAAATCGTTCGGCGCCGTTGAAGTCCTCAAAGGCATTGACCTGTCGGTCGAACGTGGGCAGATCGTGGCGATCATCGGGCCGAGCGGCTCCGGCAAGAGCACGCTGCTGCGGTCCATCAACCATCTGGAATCGCTCAACGGCGGCGAAGTCTGGCTTGACGGCGTGCAGGTCAACCAGCCGCTTCATGGCCAGGCTTTCGAACGGCACATCAACAAGGTGCGCCAGCAGATGGGCATGGTGTTTCAGCACTTCAACCTGTTCCCGCATCTGACCGTGATCGAGAACATCACGATGGGGCCAGTGATCCTGAAAGGCATGCCGAAAGCCGAAGCCCGTGCGCTGGCGCTTGCTCTCTTGTCCAAGGTCGGGCTCGCCGACAAGATCGACGCCTATCCCTCGCGGCTTTCGGGCGGACAGAAGCAGCGTGTGGCGATTGCCCGCGCGCTGGCGATGCAGCCCAAGGTGATGCTGTTCGACGAAGCCACCTCGGCGCTCGATCCCGAACTCGTCGACGAAGTCAACGCGGTGATGAAACAGCTTGCCGCCGAACACATGACCATGCTCATCGTAACGCATGAGATGCGCTTTGCCGGCGAAGTGGCGGACAGAGTGCTGTTCATGGACGGCGGCGTGGTGGTGGAAGAAGGCCCGCCGGCCGACATCTTCCGCGCGCCGCAGAAAGAACGCACCCGCACCTTCCTCAAGAAATACCTTTCCGCCTGAGTACGATGATGACCAGATTGATCACGGAATTTCCCGATTTCGGACTGACGCCGGAGCAGCGCCGGCACGCGGTACGCGGCCACTATTATGAATGGCCGGGCATGGATGGCGAGCGCGGCGAGATCTGGTGCTATAGCGACCGCTTTTCCTATCGCGCTGGCGAAACGGTGGCGTTGCATGTCAGTTCAACGGCACCGGCATTCAGCATGACGATCACCCGGGACGGCGGCAGCGAAACCAGGGTGTTCGAGAAATCGGGCATCGCGGCGCGCTGGCAGGACACGCCCGACCAGTGCTCGGCCGAGGGTTGCGGCTGGGAAGCTTCGTTCGAATTTCCCGTCGGGAGCGATTGGCCCTCCGGCGCCTACCGGGTGACGCTGACCGCCGATGGCCGCGACGGCAAGCCGATCCAATGCCACCATATTTTCATCGTCGCTCCCTTGCCCGGCAAGAAACCCGGCCGTGTGCTGCAAGTGGCGGCGACGGGAACCTGGCTTGCCTACAACACCTGGGGCGGCTCCAACCACTACCAGGGCATTACCGGGCCGGATCGCAACCAGTATTCGCCCATCGTGTCGACGCAACGCCCGTGGTGCCGTGGCTTCGTCGTGCTGCCGAAAGACGCACCGCGCGTGCCGCTGGAAGTCGCCGTGCCGCCGAAGACGATACCGCGCTATCCGCATATGGAGTGGGCGCTCGCCACCGGTCATTCGAAGAAATACGCCTCGTCGGGCTGGGCCAGCTACGACAGCCACTTCTTCCGCTTCGCCGAACGGGCTGGCTATGCCGTCGATCTCGTCAGCCAGCACGATCTGCATTTCTCGCCTGATATTCTCGACGGCTACGACTGCGCGGCTTTCGTTGGTCACGACGAATACTGGACATGGGAGATGCGTGATGCCGTCGACCATTATGTCGAACGCGGCGGCCATGCGGCGCGCTTTGCCGGCAATTTCATGTGGCAGACGCGGCTGGAGGACGAGGGCCGTCGGCAGGTCTGCTTCAAATACCGCGCCCGAGCCGAGGACCCAGCCTATCTCCAAGGCGGCGACGTCACCCGCGCCACCAATTCCTGGGAGGCGCCGGAAATCGGCCGGCCGGGTTCGGCGACCTTCGGGCTCAACGCGACGCGTGGCGTCTACACCGGCTGGGGCGGCTGTGCGCCGCGCGGCGTGCGCGGCTTTCCGGTCTACAGGCCGGAGCATTGGGCCTTCGCGGGCACCGGCATCTATTATGGCGACCTGCTCGGCTCCGACAGCCATGTCTATGGCTATGAGGTTGACGGGCTCGACTTCGAGATACGCGGCGGCCTGCCCTACCCCACCGCCACCAGCGGTGCCCCGGATGGCCTGCAGGTTCTCGCCGTCGGCATGGCCAGCCAGGTGGAGGAAAGCGCCGATATCCCGATCGAGGACCAGTTCCTCACCGACGAGGATGGCCGCTTCACCGCCGAAACGCTGTTCGGCGAGGCGAGCGACGCCAATTTGGAAAAAGTCAAACGCGGCAATGGCATGATCGTCAATTTCCCGCGCGGCAAGGGCGAGGTGTTCCACGCCGGAAGCTGCGAATGGGTGGCCGGCCTGCTAAGACAAGACCCGATGGTCGAACGCGTCACCCAGAATGTCCTCGATCGTTACCTCAGAAAGTCCTGACATGTCTAAAGCCCTTCCTCAGACCGCCGCTGCCAACACTGACGCCCGGCCACCTTCGCATCTGTTCTACCTGTCTAGCCTGCGCCGGCCGCTGATCGATCGCGCCGAAGGCATCTATATGTGGACGCAGGACGGCCGCCGCTTCATCGACGGCTCGAGCGGCCCGATGGTCGCCAATATCGGCCATTCCAACCGCAACGTGCTCGACGCGATGAAACGGCAGATGGATCGTGCCACCTTCGCCTATCGGCTGCATTTCGAAAACGAGCCGGCGGAGGCGTTGGCGCGGGAACTGGCCGGCAAGCTGCCGGAAGGCATGGACCGTATCTTCTTCGTTTCGGGTGGCTCGGAAGCGACGGAGTCCTGCATCAAGCTGGCGCGGCAGTGGGCGGTCGCCACCGGCCAGGCAAGCCGCTGGAAAGTGATCACGCGCTTCCCCTCCTATCATGGCGGCACCTTGGGTTCGCTCTCCATTACCGGCGACGATGCGCTGGCCGAGACCTTCACGCCGATGATGCGGGTGATGCCGACCGTGCCGGCGCCGACCGCTTGGCGTGACCGCGACAATCTTTCGATGGAACAGCGCGGCATCCGCTATGCCGACATGCTGGAGGAGAAGATCCTGGCCGAGGGTCCAGACAGCGTGGTTGCCTTCATCATGGAACCGATCGGCGGTGCGGCCACCGCGGCGCTGGTGGCGCCGGACAGCTACTATCCGCGCATTCGTGAGATCTGCGACCGCTACGGCATCCTGCTGATCCACGACGAAGTGATGTGCGGCGCCGGCCGCACCGGAAAATTCCTCGGCGGCGATCACTGGAACTGCAAACCCGACATAGTCGCACTGTCGAAGGGGCTGGGCTCGGGCTACGCGCCGCTTGGCGCGCTCGCCGCACCGATGCGGCTGGTGCAGCCGCTGCTCGCCTCGGGCGGATTCCAGCACGGCCACACCTATGCCGGCAACCCGCTGGCCTGTGCCGCCGGGCTTGCCGTGCTCGGCGAAATGGATCGGCTCGACCTAATCGCCAATGCGGCTGCCATGGGCGACGTGCTGATGGACGGGCTGAAGGGGCTGGCGAAGCGGTTTCCGTTCATCGCCGACGTGCGCGGCAAGGGCCTTCTCACGGGCGCAGAGATGGTTGCCGATCCCGAGACCTTGAGACCGATCGACCAGAACAAGAAAGCCACGCAGCGGCTGCTCGACCTCGCCTATGAGCGCGGACTGATCATCTACGGCCGCAGGGTCAAGGGCGGCGTCGACGGCGACAATTTCATGGTCGCGCCGCCGATGATCGTCACCAGGGAGCAGGTTGGCGAGATCGTCTCCATTATCGGAGACTCGCTGGAAGTTCTGGCCGCCGAACTCGACCTGCCGGTCGCAGGCCAGGGGTAAGAAATGGCGCCACGTAAAGTCATCATCACCTGCGCCGTTACCGGATCGGTGCACACGCCGTCGATGTCGCCCTATCTGCCGGTGACGCCGGACCAGATCGCCACCGAGGCCATCGCCGCCGCCGAAGCCGGTGCCTCCATCCTGCATCTTCATGCCCGCGACCCCAAGGATGGGCGGCCGACCGCCGATCCGGACGTGTTCATGCAGTTCCTGCCGCGCATCAAGCAGGCAACCGACGCGGTGATCAACATCACCACCGGCGGCTCCTCGCTGATGACATTGGACCAGCGGCTGGCGGCGCCGCTTCGGGCCGAACCCGAAATGTGCTCACTCAACATGGGCTCGATGAACTTCGCGCTGTTTCCTATGCTCGACAAGCCAAGGGAGTGGCAGCACGAGTGGGAGCCGAAGCTGCTGGAAGCCACGCGAGACACCATCTTCAAGAACACGTTCGCCGACATGGAAGGCGTTCTCGAGAGGCTGGGCAAGGGCTGCGGCACACGCTTCGAATTCGAGTGCTACGATGTCGGCCACCTCTATTCGCTGGCGCATTTCCGCGACCGGGGGCTGGTGACGGGACCGCTGTTCATCCAGTTCGTGCTGGGCATTCTGGGCGGCATCGGCGCCGATCCGGACAATCTCGTCCACATGAAGCGGATCGCCGACAAACTGTTCGGCGACAGCTACCAGTTCTCGGTGCTGGCCGCCGGCCGCAATCAGATGCCGCTGATCTCGATTGCCGCGGCAATGGGCGGCAATGTCCGTGTCGGGCTGGAGGACAGTCTCTATGACGGCCGCCAGTTGGCGAAATCCAATGCCGATCAGGTGCGCCGCATCCGTGGCATTCTCGATGGTCTGTCGCTGGAGGTTGCCACGCCCACCGAAGCGCGCGACATGCTGGCTCTCAAGGGTGGCGACCGGGTGGCGTTCTGAGATACGATCGTGATCAAACCAACATCCAATGACGTCCTCATCCGCCCCGGCCGGATCGACGATGTCGAAACGATCCACGCGGCGATCCTGAAACTCGGCACGCACATCGGCGCGCCCGAGGAAATCATCTCGACAGCGGACGATCTCAGAACCTACGGCTTTGGTGAAAAACCGGCCTTCTCGACACTGATTGCCGAAGTCGGCGGCGAATTCGCTGGCCTGTGCCTCTATTTCCCGATCTTTTCGACCTGGATGGGGCGGCCTGGCGTCTATGTGCAGGACCTCTATGTCGAGGACCGGTTTCGCGGCCGCAAGATCGGCGAGCGCCTGCTGCGGCGCGTCGCGGCGCAGTGCCGAGAGGAAGGCGGCGTTTATCTCCGACTGTCCGTCGACAGCGACAATGAGGGCGCCAAGGCCTTTTACGAAAGGCTGGGCATCGCCTGGTCGAGCTATGAGCAGACGCAGAAGATCGTCGGCAAGGCCTTTTTTGCCTTCGCCGACGCGCCGGAGAATGGGGAGCAGGAATGAAAGCCTTCTATGCGGAGGAGCAAAAGCGCCATGACCCCAAGGCGTTCCTTTCGAGCGGTGCCGCGCAGCCCAATCCCGAAAAACCGGAGCGGGTCGAAAGATTGTTAGCCGGTGCAAAATCCGCCGGCTGCACGATCGAGCGGCCGCGCAATCACGGGCTCGGTCCGGTCGCGGCGGTGCACACGCCGGAGTATCTCGATTTCCTCGAACACATCTATACGCGCTGGCAGCGCATCGAGGGCGCGTCGGCGGAAGTGATCCCCAACATCCATCCGATCGCGCGCAGTGGCTCCTACCCGGCCTCGGCAGTCGGCCAGGCCGGCTACCACATGGCCGACACCGCCTGCCCTGTCTCGGGAGAAACCTGGCAAAGCGCGCTGTGGAGCGCCTGGAGCGCGGTCGAAGCCGCTGAAGCCGTGATGGCAGGCGCACCGGCCGCCTATGCGCTGTGTCGCCCGCCAGGCCACCATGCGTTTGCCGATGTCGCCGGCGGCTTCTGCTTCATCAACAATTCGGCGGTTGCGGCCCAGGTTCTGCGCAAGACGGCATCGCGCGTGGCGATCCTCGATGTCGACCTGCATCACGGCAATGGCACGCAAGGCATCTTTTATGCACGGCCGGATGTGCTCACCGTCTCGCTGCATGCCGACCCGGTGCGTTTCTATCCATTCTTCTGGGGCCACGCCGACGAACGCGGCGAAGGGCCGGGCCTCGGCTACAATTTCAACCTGCCTCTGCCGCGCAAATCCGCCGACGCCGCGTTTCTCGGGGCGCTTGAGGTTGCGTTCCAGCGCATCCGTGCCTTCTCGCCAGACGCGCTGGTGGTGGCGCTCGGTCTCGACGCGTTCGAGGGTGACCCGTTCGGCGGGCTTTCCGTAACCACGCCAGGCTTCTCGCGCATCGGCGAGGCCATCGCCAAGCTCGGCCTGCCGACGGTCATCGTGCAGGAAGGTGGCTATCTCTGCGACGAACTCGGTGACAATCTCACCGCATTCCTCACCGGCTTCGGCGACAAGGCGCGGTGAAGATGCAAGCCGGCCTCAGGGGCGCTGCTGCCTGAGCATGGCGATCACCCGGTGCACGCTCTCCAATGTCTGGTCGATTTCGTCGGATGTGTTGTAGTGGGCGATGCCTATGCGCACGACGCCATGCTCGGCCGGGATGCCGAGCTGGTGGACGATCTCCCACGCGTAGTTATGGCCGGACCACAGGAAGATGTTTTCGGCGTTCATCTGGCGAACGATCGTCTCCGGCACGATGCCATCGACGGTGAAGGAAACGGTCGGTACGCGATCACTGACCCGCTTCGGATCGGTAATGCCATGGATGGTCAGGCCTGAAATATCGGACAGGCCATCGATCAGACTTTGCGCCAGCGGGTTCTCGTAGGCAATCGACACTGCGAACGCCCTGGCAATCTTCTGCCTTCGCGATCCCTTCTCGCCTGCCGCCGCGCCCAGCGTGGCAAAGTAGTCGACCGCAGCCGTGAGGCCGGCCATCAGTTCGATCTGCGGTGTTCCGAGTTCGAAACGCTCGGGCAGGCCGTTCGACGAGCAGCGGCATTTGTAGGGCTTCAGACCATCGATGATGTCACGCCGGCCCCACAAAATGCCCATGTGCGGACCGAAGAATTTGTAGGCCGAGCAGATCAGGAAATCGCAGCCGAGGTCCTGCACATCGATCAGGCCATGCGGCGCGAACTGCACCGCATCGACATAGACCAGAGCGCCTGCCTGTTTTGCGATCGCGGTCAGCGCCTTCACGCGATTGATCGAGCCGGTCAGGTTGCTGGCATAATTCAAAGCGACCAGCCGCGTCTTCTGCGACAGCAGCCCGGCCAGCGCCGCCTCCTCGACCTGCCAGCTCCTTTCGTCGAAAGGCAGCCAGCGCACGACGAGACCAAGGTCCTCGGCAAGTTGCAGCCAGGGCGACACATTGCCCTCATGGTCCATGCGGGTGAGGATGATCTCGGCGCCCGGCTTCATCGTCCGGCCGAGCGTACGCGACATGTGGTAGGTCAGCGTCGTCATGTTGGCGCCGATGATGATTTCCTCGGGGCTCACCGCACCGAGGAAATCGGCCATCGCCTGATGCGCCTCGTCGACGACGGCTTGAGCGGCGATCGTCGTTTCGAAATAGCCGCCGAGATTGGCATTGGTGGTGAGCAGGCAGCGCGACACCGCATCGGCCACCGCCTGTGGCACCTGCGTGCCGGCGGGGTTGTCGAGGTAGATGCGCCGCCGTCCTTTGTCGTTCAGGGAGAGAGCGGGAAATTTTCCACGCACTGCCTCGATAGGAAAGTCCACCATTGTCTCCACCCCTTTGTTACTCCTCTTCAATTCCGCACTCTGGTCCGATCAGGGACAGGGATTGCCGACCCGCTGGTGAATGGAATCCACCGCCTTCTGCATCTCTTCGGTCCAGGCGACGTCCACGGAAGACAGCGCCATGTCGAGCTGCTCGACACTGGTGGCCCCGACAATGTTCGACGTGACGAAGGGCCTGCTCGACACATAGGCATTGGCAAACAGCGCCGGTTCCAGACCAAAGGAGCGCGCCAGTTCGTTGTACTCAAGCTGTGCCTCGGCGGCATTCGGCGTCTCGTAGCGCTGGCCGCGGTTGAACAGCTGCGAACGCGAGCCCTGCGGGCGCGCGCCATGGTCGTATTTGCCGGTCAGGTAGCCCTGCGCCAGCGGCGAATAGGCGAGCAAGGACACCCGTTCGCGCTCGCAGACTTCGGCGAGGTTCACCTCGAAGGTGCGGTTGACGAGATTGTAGGCGTTTTGGATCGACGCGACGCGCGGACCGATCCCTTTGTCGGCCTCGGCAAGAAACCGCATCACGCCCCAGGAGCTCTCGTTCGACAGGCCGAAATGACGGATTTTTCCCGCCTTCACCAATTCATCGAAGACGGCAAGCGTCTCGGCGATCGGCGTTTCGTTGGTCGGGGCGCCGTCGGCATCGGCGCGCCGAGCCACCGCCCCGACACGCGTCGGATTGGCGCCCCAGGGAATATCCCGTTCCGGCCAGTGGATCTGGTAGAGGTCAAGATAGTCGGTGCCGAGCTTGGCCAGCGACTTGTCGATGGCATCAAAAATATCCGCACGCACCAATTGCGAGGGTCGGTCGCCACGAAACCAGCTGTTGGCCGTGCGGCCGACGACCTTGGAGGCAAGGATCACCTTGTCGCGATTGCCCTTGGCCTTCATCCAGCTGCCGATGATCGTTTCCGTTCGCCCTTGCGTCTCCGCCTTGGGCGGGATCGGGTAGAGTTCGGCGGTGTCGATGAAGTTGACGCCGCGCGAGAAGGCGAGGTCCATCTGGGCGTGGCCTTCGGCCTCGGTGTTCTGCTGGCCCCAGGTCATCGAACCCAGGCATATCTGGGTAACAAGGAGATCGGTCCGACCGAGACGGCGTTTGTGCATGGAATTCTGCTCCGGAGGGAAGGCTGGCGCGGCTGCGCGGGGAGGAAGCCGCACCTTACAGGAAAGCAGAGGCGCTCTCCAAGCCTTGGCAAGCCGACTTTTGCGTGAACCGAAGCGTTTAGCGGCGAGTGCCGGCCAGCGCGCGGCGCTTGGCCTCGTCGATCAGCATGTTGGCCACCTGCATCCGGATCATGGCGCGCTGGCGCAGATGCGGAGCGACACGATCGGGGTGGTTGGCGAAGGCAAAGCTGCGGCGCATGCGGCCGAAATCGGCGAGCTGTTTCGGCTGATCAAGGCCGAGTTCGACGGCGATCGATTCCGGATCGATCGGCGGCAATTTTTCCTCGGGCTTTGATTCTTCGCCTGCGAGAGCCAGCTTGGCGTGGTCGAGCAAGGCGGCGAATTCCGTCGCCAGATCAGCGCCAGCCTCGCGATATTCGGTGGTAAAGCCGCTGCCCGACACCTTGATGCGGCCGGAATGGAGCTCGTCGGCAACGGAGAGATAATCGAACGGGATCGACGGACGAGCGCCGGCCTCGTCGCCCTCAATCGCGTCGCTCTTGTCGGAGGCGACGAAGAGGTCGTCGAGCAACGAAGCGAAATCCCGCTTGGCGGTGGTAGCGATGTCAGCCTCCCTCTAGCCCGACCATGCGAGCTTCAGAGCATAGAACCGGCTCGTTAAAAATGCATGCCATCGATGTTGACGAATTTAGCCGTCCCCAGACCGCTGCTCGGGCAGTTGTCGTCCTCTAACAAAAAGCCGGACTGCATTTTCATGCAGTCCGGAATTCGCCAGGAGTGGCGAGGAAAAGCCGGCCATGTGCCAGCGTTCAAGCCTACGGTCCGTGCCGGGCAAAAGTTTCACTCGGTCGCCAAATACGGCCGAAAAAAATCACCAGCACATGGCAGGCATGCAAATGCTGCACTGCACAATTGTCACGATTCATCTATATTGGCAGCCGTGGAGGACCAATCAGGAGCCTGAATCATGGGTTTCTTCACTGAAATGTTCGCCCGGCCGCGGCCGCAGGAACATCTTAGGTATCGCGCGGCACTTGCGTTGCTTCATTCGATGAGCAATGCGGACCGTGCCGACATCGGCATCAAACCCGCCGATTTTCCGCGCATCGCACGCGAAATGTCCATTCGCTAGACGCTTGCCAGGGGTTTCCCGGCTGTTGCCGGGAAACCCCTCGACGGCCCGCAATCGTCAGCGCGTTCCCAGGAATGTCGCCTTGCCCAGCGGTACGCCATTGTGGCGAAGGATGTCGTAAGCGGTGGTGAGGTGGAAATAGAAGTTGGGCATGGCCACATGCAGCAGATACTGCATGCCAGCCATCGAGGTTTCGCGTCCGCCAAGCTTCAGTTCGATCACTTTGTTATCGGAGCCGTCGATGTCGGCGGCCGAAAAAGTCGCCAGATGCGCGATCGTCTTGGCGATCCTCGCCTCCAGATCGGCGAAGCTCGCTTCATTGTCCTCGTATTTCGGCACTTCGCGGCCGGCCAACCGCGACGGTGCCCCCTTGGCATGGTCGGTGGCGATCTGCACCTGCCTGGTCAGGGCGAACATGTCGGGCGCCAGCCGCGCCGTCAGAAACACCTGTGGGTCGATCTTGCGGTCAAGCGCATTCTGTTCGGCTGCCGCCAGCACGTGGGAAAGCGCTTTCAGTCTTGCCGAAAACACTGGCACGGAGGCCTCGTACATCGATATCGTCACGTCAAATCTCCTGTCCGGTCGGAACGCCGGAGGACAGGACCTAGCGCCTTCATGCACGATTCTTCAAGCGTCCTGACACCGCGTCACCACGCTGCCGCAATCGCCATAGTAGAATCTCCCTATCGAGCGGAGATTCCCGATGAGACGCGCCCTTTTCGCAGCGACTGCCTTTCTCTCCCTTGCCACCATCGGCCCAAAAGCCCTCGCCGCCGAAGATACTACCGAAGCACCCTATGTGGACGATCGGTCGAGCGCCGACGCGGTCATCCGGTCGCTCTACAGCGCCATCAACCGGCATGAATTCGCTCGCGCCTGGGGTTATTTCGGAGAGACCAAGCCGGCGAAGGATTTCGACAGTTTCGTCAAGGGCTATGACGGCACCGACAAGGTCGAGGTCGAGACCGGCAGCGTCTCCGACGAAGGCGCGGCCGGCAGTATTTTCTACAACGTGCCTGTCGCCATCCGTGCCACGGACAAGACCGGCGGCGAAAAGGTCTTTGCCGGTTGCTACACGCTGCGCCAGGTGAATGCGCAGATACAGGCGGCGCCGCCCTTCGATCCGATCCACATCGAAAAAGGGGCGTTGAAACCCTCCACTGCCGATTTCGAGGCAGCTCTACCATCAAGCTGCGGCGACGGGCCGCCGCCACCGAAGAAGGACGCGGCGCTGGAGCAGGCCAAGAAGGCCTTTCTGGCGACCTATGGTGCCCAGTGCGACAAGAACCTTCTCGCCAACGAACCGGATACTTTCTCGATCAAGTACAAGGACAAGGATGCGGCTGCCAGCGACCCCGAAAAGGAAACGCGGCTTTTCCATTTCTCCTGTTCGGCCGCCGCCTACAATGAAAGCTCCATCTACTACGTAAGCGACGATGTATCCGGCGTAAGGCAGCTACAGTTCACCGAACCGGAGATGGATATCCGCTACGTGAACAACGACAGCGAAGGCAAGGTCGAATCCATGCATATCATCGGCTTCCAGACGACTGGCTGGGCGACCAACTCGGACTATGACCAGGATGCCCGCACGATCACTACCTTCAACAAATGGCGCGGCGTCGGAGATGCCTCGTCATCGGGCACCTATCTGTTCCGCAACGGCGATTTTTCGCTGGTCCAGTACGATGTCGACGCATCCTATGACGGCGAGGAGAACCCCCAGACGGTCGTCGACTACAACACCGCGCCCTGAAGGTCGCTTCCGGGCAGCGTTGGTCAGGGCGCCTTCGACAGCATCCAGTTCAATGTACCGCGCCAGTCGGTCATGCGGATCGGCGTGCCGTGCGTGCCCGTCTCGAAACGGACGAAGCGGGTTGGGTAGCTCTTTGTCTTGGCCAGTATCGAGCGAAAGAATGCTTCCTGGGTTGCCACGGGAAAAACCACGTCGTGGCTGCCCTGGCCGAAGAACACCGGTACGCGGCGCTTGAAGGCGGGACTGGCGAAAAAACTCTCGTCCCATAGCGAGCCGAGCAGCAGCAAGCCGTTGATACGGCCACCGGTTTCCTTGCGGGCGGCGAGCTTCCAGCATAGAGCGCCGCCCATCGAGCCGCAGGCGACGAAGATTTTCGCGCCCGGCGACTGATGGGCATAGTGATCGATCAGCGCCGCGACCTGCGCGGCGCCGGTATCGCCGAAATCCGGAAAGTCAGGTGACAGATAGAGGCCGCCATTTTCGGCCATCAGGTTCTTGAGGCGATTGAAATTGCCACCGAAGGTGAAGTCGTCGACGCCTTGCTTGCGGCTGCCGCCCTGCCCATGCAGATAAAGCACGATGATGCCGGCACCCTCGGTCTTGCCGACGGCAACATGTCTGACATCGCCGGCATCGGTTTTCAGCAGCAGATCCTGCTGCACCTTGCGCACGCCGGTGTCTGTGTATTGAGGGTGCACGCGGCGCTCGGGCACCTCGTCGCGCTGGTTGATGTCGCGCATCTCGCGATAGTCGATGACCGTGTAGGCGCCGTTGGTGTCGGACGAGAGCGTGGCCGGATAGGCGAAGAGATCGTCCTTGAAGGGTTTTAGCGACAGCGTCTGACCTTGGGTGGCCGACGACACCAATGCTGCCGCGGTTGCAAGGACACAGAAAAATTGGAACCGGAAAGACATGCCAGCAGGCATGCGTAATTCGGCTTGGGTTTGTCAATCCTGCAGCACACCGCCGGCACCTTCGAGCGCTTCGCGGGTATCGACGTCGACGGACGCCGCTTCGCCGATCTCGACATCGATGACATCGAGCCCCTCGGCTTCGACCAGATGCCGCGCGCCGGTATCGCCTTCGAGATGGGCGATCGCCGCAAACAGCGAGCGTGGCAACAGCACCGGGTTGCCGCGCTTGCCCTGGTGCGAGGCGCGGACCACCGAATTGCCTCCAGCCTTGCGGAAGGCTTCGACCAACCTGTCGAGGTCATCAGACGAGACACCGGGCATGTCACCGAGAACGATCATCACGCCGGCGGCGTCCTCAGGCAGATAGGCAATGCCGGCTTTCAGCGAGGTGGACAGGCCGTCGGCAAAATCGGGATTGTCGGCGAAGGTCACATCCAGCCCCGCCAGCGCAGCGCGCACCCGCTCGCGCTGATGGCCGGTGACGACGATCGTGCCCGAAGCCTTCGAGCCGAGTGCGCGCTCGGCGGTGCGGCGCACCAGCGGCTTGCCGTCGAACAGCGCCAGGAGCTTGTTCGGCCCGCCCATGCGGCTCGATCGCCCCGCCGCCAGCAGCACGATCCCGACCTTGAGCTGGCTTTTGGGCGGCAGCGGTTCGCGCGGTTGCGGCCGCGTCGGGATTTCCATCAACAACCCGCCGACGCCCATGCCGGCGATGTCGCTCGCGGTGACGTCGAGGCCGGCAACCAACCGGTCGAGTACCCAGTCGAAGCCGTTCTCCTTCGGGCTGCGGGCGCAACCGGGCGCGCCGATGACACGCTTGCCGCCAAGCGTGCCGAGCACCAGCAGATTGCCGGGATCGACCGGCATGCCGGCGCGGATAACAGTCCCCCCGCCTTCTCAATCGCCGCCGGAACGACATCGGAGAAATCGCTCATCGCCGAGGCGCCGAAAATCACCACCAGATCGTTGTCCCGCGCCAGCGAGGCCGCTGCCTCCGCCACCGGCGCGATCTCATGCGGCGTGCGGCGCTCCGCCGTCAGCCTGCCGCCGGAGCGCGCCAGCCGCGCTTCGGTGACGCGAAGCGTCTTGTCGAGCACACTCGGCTTGATCCCCGGCAGCACCGTCTGGATGACGCCGACGCGCACTGGTTGATAGGCGTTGACGGCAAAGATCTCGCCGCCGGCACAGATTTTCATGACCGCATCGACCAGGGCTGAGCCGACGGCGAAGGGAATGATCTTCACGGTCGCGACCATCTGGCCTTTCTCGACCGGCGCATGCCGAGCCAGCGTTGCGATGGTGATGGTCGGATCGACGGCGTTGATGGCGTCGATCATCGCCGCGTCGACGGTGAAGATGCCGGCCGCCTCAGCATGGAGGTTAACCCGGCCGGTGGCCGCGGGCTTTGCCTCGACATTGCGATGGCGCATGCTGGCGGCGATCTTTTCGGCTGCCGCATCCTCGCCGAGATCATCGGGGGCAAGCACGGCGGCGACGACTTCGGTGATCCCGGCGGCTTTCAGCTCCGACAAATCATCCGCGCTCAGGCGGTGCGCCTTGCGGAAGCGCCGCTCTCCGGCGGTGGTGGCATGAGCCAGCACCGCCCCCTCAGCCGCCTCGATCGGTATCGGGCCGAATTTCACGCCGCCGCGCCCTTGGCGTCGAGGCCGCGCGAGCGGAAGGCATGGATGGTCTGAGCGAGAACGGCGACAGCGATCTCGGCTGGGCTGGCGGCACCAATGTCGAGCCCGATGGGGGCGTGGATACGGGCGATCTGGTCGGCGGTCGCGCCCAGCGCCAGCAAGCGTTCGACGCGCTTGGCGTGTGTCTTGCGGCTGCCAAGCGCCCCAACATAGAAACAGTTGGCGTCGAGCGCCGCCTTCAGCGCGAAATCGTCGATCTTCGGATCATGGGTGACGGCGGCAAGCGCCGTGTAACTGTCGAGCGGCTGGCGCTTCAGCACATCCTCCGGCCATTCGGCATGCAAGGCGACATCGGGAAAGCGCTCGGGCGTGGCGAAGGCCGTGCGCGGATCGATGATCTCGACAGGGTAGCCGGCGATTTTCGCCATCGGCGCCAGCGCCTGGCTGATATGGACCGCGCCGATCACCACCAGGCGCGGCCGCGGCAGGTGCGCATTAAGAAAGAAGGTCCGCCCTTCGGCCTCGACCGAACCGGAATTACCGGTGCGGAACGCCTTGGCGATCGCGGCGCCGAGATCACCGGCGACCTGATCGCCTTCGCGCACGATGCGGTCGCGTCCATCACCAAGGTCGGTGACAAGGATCGCCGCGCGGCGGGCGCGGCGTTCGGCGTTGAGGGTTTTCAGCGCATAGGGATCCATCGCAGATCAGCCCAGTCTTTCCACGTACACCTTGATGCGGCCGCCACAGGACAGGCCGACCTGCCATGCGGTTTCATCGGCAACACCAAATTCCAGCATCCTGGCCCTGCCGCTGTCGATCACGTCGATCGCTTCGGTCACCACCGCGCCTTCGACGCAACCGCCCGAAACAGAGCCGTGGAAATTGCCGTCGGCGTCGATGACCAGATGGCTGCCTACAGGGCGAGGCGCCGACCCCCAGGTCTCGACCACCGTGGCGATGGCCACGTCCTTGCCGTCCCTCATCCAGCCCTCGGCTATGACAAGTGGGTCGCGGGCTTCATCGAGATAGATGCTGTTTTCCATGACCGTTTCTCTAAGAGTCTGTTTTTCGGGTAGGAAAGATATGGCTATGCGGCGTGCCTCGCGCCAGCGTCCATCCATCGGCGTGGATTCACGGATTGCGCCGATGTCTTGTCGAGCGACGCGCAGAGATCGACAAGCGCATCAAGGTTGTGCACCGACCGGAATTCGTCGACATGCGGCAGCATCGCCTTGACGCCGCGGGCACGTGCCTGGAAACCGTCAAAGCGCAGCAACGGGTTCAGCCAGATCAGCCGCCGGCAGGACTTGTGCAGGCGCTCCATTTCTTCCGACAGGCCGGCGACATCGTCGCGTTCCAGCCCGTCGGTGATCAGA
Source organism: Mesorhizobium sp. RCAM 05104 (assembly GCF_059683645.1). Classification (NCBI taxonomy): domain Bacteria; kingdom Pseudomonadati; phylum Pseudomonadota; class Alphaproteobacteria; order Hyphomicrobiales; family Phyllobacteriaceae; genus Mesorhizobium; species Mesorhizobium sp. RCAM 05104. The sequence continues at coordinate 492,027 of NZ_CM185033.1, forward strand.
AGCACCACCGCGCCCTGCCCCAGCACACGCCGCGACCACAGCCGGTTGAACTCGGCCAGCGTGTCACCGATGCGCGTGCCGCCTGACCAGTCCTTCACCGCCGCCGAACAGTCGGCAAGTGCGGCATCGGGATCGCGGTGGCGCATCTGCCGGGTCAGATTTGTCAGCCTGGTGCCGAAGACGAACGTGTGCACGCGCCGGCGCTTTTCGGTCAGCGCATGCAGGAAATGCAGGAAGATGCGCGTGTATTGGCTCATCGAGCCGGAAATGTCGGCCAGCACAACCAGCCGCGGGTGAACTTCGCGCGGTGAGCGGAATTTCGGCAGGATCAGGTCGCCGCCGGTTCGCGCCGCCGAGCGCATCATGGCGCGCGGGTCAATGCGGCGACCATGCGCGTCGGCCTTGAAACGCCGGGTCCTCACCATGTCGAAGGGCAAGCGCAGCCTAGCGATTGCCTTCCTGGCATCCGCCATCTCGGCGGCATTCATTTGGGCAAAGTCCTTGCCGCGCAGCACCTCGTTGCCAGAGAAGGTGAAGCGGGCATCGACCTCGATCTCCGGGATTTCCTGCGCCGGCTGGTTCTTCTGATGACCCTCGAACATCGCCTGGCTGACGCGATTCTCGGCGGCGCGCGGTTTCTGCTTCTCCCTGACCTCAGGCGCCACCGGCGAAAACATCGCCAGCATCTTTTCGATCAGTTCGCGCGATTTCCAGAACAGCCGGAAGGCTTCATCGAAAATGGCGTGATCCTCGTGCCGCGAAACAAGCACGGCGTGCAGCGTCCAGTAGAAATCGTCGCGCGAGCCGATGCCGGCAACCAGCACCGCCTCGATGGCGTCCTTGACCGAAGCCGGTCCGACCCGCATGCCGGCCTTGCGCAAGGTGCGGGCGAAATAGACGATGTTGTCGGCGATACGTCCGTCCGGCCGGGCTTCCTTCGGTTCGGGGCGGGACACCGGCATGGCGCTACCCTACTCCGCCGCCGAAAGCTCGGCCTTCACCTCGTTGAGGATGCGCCGGCCTTCGCCCTGTTCGATGCGGGCAATGTCGTCCTGGTATTTCAACAGCACGCCGATCGTGTCGGACACGGTTTCCGGATCGAGCGCGACCTTGTCGAGTTCGGTCAGCGCGCCGGCCCAGTCGATGGTTTCGGCGACACCCGGCACCTTGAACAGTTCGATCTGGCGCAGCTTCTGGATGAAGGAAACCACCTCGGCCGAGAGCCGCTGGTTGGCTTGCGGCACCTTTCGGCGCACGATCTCCAATTCGCGCTCGGCGTTGGGATAGTCGACCCAGTGATAGAGACAGCGCCGTTTCAGCGCGTCGTGGATCTCGCGGGTGCGGTTGGTGGTGATGATGACGATCGGCGGCTCTTCCGCCTTGATGGTGCCGAGTTCGGGCACCGTTACCTGGAAGTCGGACAGGATTTCCAGCAGGAAGGCTTCGAAGGCCTCGTCGGTACGATCCAGCTCATCGATCAGGAAGACTGGGGCAGCACCAGCCTTGCCGGTGAGCGCATCGAGCACCGGACGGCGGATCAGGTATTTTTCGGAGAAGACGTTGCGCTCCATGTCGGAGCGATCGACCTTGCCCGCCGCCTCCTCCATACGGATTTCGATCATTTGCGCGGCATAATTCCACTCGTAAACGGCGGACGAGACGTCGAGGCCTTCGTAACACTGCAGGCGGATCAGCCGGCGACCAAGCGCTTGCGCCAACACCTTGGCGATCTCGGTCTTGCCGACGCCGGCCTCGCCCTCGAGGAACAGCGGCCGTTTCATGCGCAGCGACAGGAAAAGCACGGTCGCCAGCGCCCGGTCCGCCACATAGTCCGCACCGGTCAGGAGATCGAGTGTCTCGTCGATCGTCCGCGGCGCGGCGCGCGGTTTCAGCTCGCTCATTCTTTCTCCGTGAACGCCGCCGCTCCGCTGTCCAGAACGTGGTAGCCGCGGGCGTGGTAGATCAGCGGCCGCAAATTATCGCCCATACGCAGGCCTGTCACCTTGCCAAAAAGCACACGATGAGTGGCCAGATCCTTGGTGTCGATCAGTTCGCAGTCGAAAACGGCGAGCGCACCCTTCAGCGTTGGCGCGCCGGTCGAGATCACGTCCCATTCGCCGAGCGCGAAACGCTCCTCCACCGACAGTCCGGTGATACCGGAAAAGCCGATCGACAGTGGCTCCTGATGCGACGCCAGCGTGTTCAAGGCAAATCTGCCGTTCTCCACGAACAGCTCATTCTTGGCATTTTCGCGGTTGAGACAGACCAGAATGGTCGGCGGCGTGTCCGACACCGAACAGGCCGCGATGACCGTCGTACCACGCTTGCCGGCCGGCCCGTCGGTGGTAACCACATGGACGTGGCCGGCAAAATGGCTCATCGCGTCGCGATAGGCCTGTGGCCCAATGTCGTTTTTCTTCAGCACCGGAAATTTTCCACAGCCAGAACCCTACCGCTATATATGGCTAGACATGACATGCCACAAGCGAAGTGCTTGGCCCATCTCCTGAAATTCGCGTGTTGCACCAAGGCCAGCCAGCCTTTAGGTCTTGGCGGGAACTGGCGCCAGCGAGATGTCGCCAGCTTGGAGGAACTCTTCAACAGGATGCGATCCGGGGCAACGATATCTGCCGCACTGGTCTGGCTGTTTGTGGCCAGCGCCGCCAGCGCCCAGACGCTGCTGGTCGGCGTCGCAGCACCCTTGTCCGGACCATCGGCAATCCTCGGCAAGCAGATCGAGGCCGGCACCAGCCTGGCAGCCGAAGCGAACGGCATCGAGCTCAAGCTCATGGATGATGCCTGTACTGCCGATGGCGGTAGCGCCGCGGCGAAGGAATTCGTGGCGGCCAAGGTCAATGTCGTGGTCGGCTTTCTCTGCACCGATGCGATCGAGGCAGCAATGCCGATCCTGAAGGACGCCAACATTCCGGTCATTACCGTTGGCGTGCGAACCGAAAGCCTGACCGACCGCCGCGCCAAGACCGGCTGGCCGGTCTATCGCCTCGGGCCACGCGGCGACGATGAGCGCAATGCCGTCGCCTCTGCCCTCACCCGTCTGTGGCAGAACGAGCTGTTCGCCATCATCGACGACGGCACCATCTATGGCCGCGAGATCGCCGAGACGCTGCGGGCGGCGGCCGAACAGGCGGCGCTGAAGCCGGTGTTCGTCGACACGTTCCGACCACAGCTCGACAACCAGATCGGGATGGTTGGCCGCCTGAAGAAGGCCGGCGCGACGCATGTCTTCGCCGGCGGCGACGGCGAGGACATCGCCATCATGGGCCGCGATGCCGCGCAACTCTCTGCCGGTATCGTCTTTGCCGGCGGTGAGAATCTGCGCACGCCACCCGGCGAGGTTCCATACGCCACCGGCACGCTGATGATCGCCCCGCCTGAATGGGCCGATGTCGCCGATCCAAAAGTTCTGGAGAGCTTCTCTGGCCGAAAGATCGTGCCGGACGGTTACGCGCTGCCGGCCTATGCGGCGGTCGAGATCGCCAAGGCGGCGTCAAGCTTGTCCGAAACCTCGGGCAAGCCGCTGACCGAAGTCCTGACCGGACCGGATTTCACCACTGCGATCGGGCCGGTCCGCTTCGACGCGAAAGGCGACCTCAGCCAGAGCCCCTACCGCGTCTTCCGCTTCGATGGCACGCGTTTCGTACCCCTGGAAAGCAACTGATGTTTCGCACCGGCCCGCGAAATCTGATCACGGACGTTGTCGGCCTGCGCGTCGGCAATGCTTCCGATGCGAGGCTGAAATCCGGCGTCACGACCATCCTTTGCGATCAACCGGCGGTAGCGGGGGTGCAGATCCTGGGCGGTGCGCCCGGCACACGCGAAACCGATCTGCTGGAACCGCACAATTCGGTCGAGGCGGTCCACGCCGTGGTGCTTTCGGGAGGTTCCGCTTTCGGCCTCGACGCTGCGTCCGGCGTGCAGGCGGCGCTGCGTGAACGCGGCATCGGTTTCGAGGTGGGCGGCTTCCGCGTGCCGATCGTGCCGGCGGCGATCCTGTTCGACCTGCGCAATGGTGGCGACAAGGATTGGGGCCGCTATCCACCCTATCGCGACCTCGGCTATGAAGCAGCGCAAACCGCCACCGCCGATTTCCAGTTCGGCACGATCGGCGCCGGCACCGGCGCTTTAACCGCGGGGCTGAAGGGTGGCCTCGGCTCGGCCTCGACGCTGCTGGAAAGCGGCGTCACGGTTGGCGCACTGGCCGCCGTCAACCCGACCGGCTCGGTGACCGTCGGCCGAACCCGTTATTTTTGGGCGGCCCCGTTCGAAATCGGCGACGAATTCGGCGGACTTGGCTACCCCTCGCCAATGCCGGATGACGCCAAAAAGATCCTGCTGAAATTCCGCGAAAAGGATGTCGGAAGGCAGATGGAGACCGGCGGCAGCACCACCATCGCCGTCATTGCCACGGACGCGGTTCTCACCAAGGCCGCCGCGAAACGCCTGGCGATATCAGCGCATGACGGCTTCGTGCGCGCCATCTGGCCGACACATACGCCGGCCGATGGCGACCTCGTGTTCGCGCTGGCAACCGGCCGGAGTGGCATCGCACTCACCGCGGACGCGGCAATCGATCTCTATGCCGCGGCCGGTGCCACCATGGCGCGCGCCATCAGCCGCGGCGTCCACGCGGCGAGGCCAGCCGACGGCGACCTGTTTCCCGTCTGGTCGTCACGCCTGGGGTGAAGTGGTCGATCAGACCGGATCGGACTTTTCTTCCTCGAACGTCACCGCGACATCCGAATTCGCGGACAGCCACACCTTCTTGCCATCAACCTCGGCAACAAGGCTCAGGGGAATGTAGTGGTGATGGCCCTTGTGGGCGCCCTCGCCGCTGTCGACCTTGGTCAGTTTGATGCGCTTGCCCTCGACCTTGTCGACGGTGCCGACATGCACGCCATCGGCGCCGACGACTTCCATATGCTCACGAATTTTGCTGGTGTCGGTCATGGTGGTTCTCCATTGGGACTGCCGACAATAACAAATGACGGGCCGATTGGATGCATCGGCTTTCAGACCGCACGACGTTTTGATTCCGTCGTGGTAGGGGGATCGCAACGATCACCGGCTGCCGGAGTGACGAACCGATGCGAATGCTTTTTCTGTTTGCCGTTTTCCTGCTTGCGCAGCTTACGACGTCGGTCGCCGGCGATGTCGCCGAGCTGGAGATCCTCGGTTTCACAAGGGATGGCGGTGTGTTCGCCTTCGAGGAATACGGCGTGCAGGACGGCTCTGGCTTCCCCTACGCCAACCGCTACTATATCGACACCAGCAGCGACAGTTTTCTTAAGGGCACCCCGATCCGGGTCCGGCTTGACGACGAGAATGCCAAGCTCGACGCGGCGCGCCTTCAGGCACGGCAAAAAGGCGAGGCCATTGTCAGCGATGCGGAGTTGGCCGCCAACAAGGGCATCACCGCAGGTTTCAACCCGGTGACCGAGCTTTCGGCCGATCCGCATCGGATGGCGGTCAATCCGCGTCCGATCTTTTCGCCGGTCGACCCACCCCTCGAGTTTCGGCTCGATGAGATCGGCATGAACAACACTGGAGGCTGCGAGAGCCAGGGCGAGATCAACGGCTTCCGGCTGCTGCGCATCGAGGCGCAGGATGGCGGCGCGACCAAGCTGCTGCACGAGGACAAGTCGATCCCCAAGAGCCGGGGATGCCCGAACGGCTACCGGATCGGCGCGGTGCAGACGTTTTCAATGAATAGTCTCAGCGCCTATGCGGTGCTGATCGCGGTGCGCCAATATGGCTTCGAGGGGCCGGACTTTCGCTGGATCGCGGTGACTGGCCGCCTGTGACACCGCACGCCGCCATTCCCAGCCGCGCCCCGAGCTACATCCGCCGCGCCTTGCCAGGGTGGCGGACAGCGTTTTTCGGCGCCTTGTTGTGGGCCATGACGATGGGCGCCAGCGTGCTCGTCAACCTGGACGCCTGGGAGACGCCGGAGAAAATCCGCACCGTGTCGTTGCTGTTTGCTGGTGGCGGAGCCCTCGCCTTTCCGGTTGGCCTGTTCGCCGCGCGGCTGGTCTCACTCGGAAGGCACTGGGAGGTCGCCTTCGCGGCGGCATTCGTGTGCCTTGCCGCCGCGACCATCGGCCTGACTAGCGGACTGTTTGCGCTGCAATACCGCTCCTACTATGCCGAATGGCATGCGCCCGCTTTCACCCTCACCTGGGTCTTCCAGTTCGTCTTCACGACGCTGGTGGCGCTCTACCAGTTTGTGGTGCTGGGCATCCGGCTGTATTTCCCGACTGGTTTCGTCGCCTTGTTTGCCGCGAGCGTCTGGTTTGCGCGGCAGCAGCGTTGAGCATTTTGTCTGCCTCTGTTAGGACGCGGGCAAACTCCTCGACACGTCAGGACTGACCGATGATCCCACGCTATTCCAGACCGGAAATGGTCGCCATCTGGTCGCCGGAAACCCGGTTCCGCATCTGGTTCGAGATCGAGGCTCATGCCTGCGACGCGCTGGCCGAGCTCGGTGTCATTCCGAAAGAGGCCGCGAAAACCATCTGGGAAAAAGGTGGCGCGGCAAAGTTCGACGTCGCGGCCATTGACGAGATCGAGCGCGTTACCAAGCATGACGTCATCGCCTTCCTCACCCATCTTGCCGAATTCGTCGGACCGGAAGCCCGCTTCATCCACCAGGGCATGACCTCGTCGGACGTTCTCGACACTTGTTTTGCCGTACAGCTCACCCGGGCCAGCGACATCCTGCTCGCCGACATCGATGGCCTGCTTGCCGCGCTCAAGCGCCGAGCCTTCGAGCACAAGGACACGGTCACCATCGGCCGCAGTCACGGCATCCATGCCGAGCCGACCACCTTCGGCATCAAACTGGCGCAAGCCTATGCAGAGTTCTCGCGCTGCCGCGAGCGGCTGGTGCATGCGCGTGAGGACATTGCCACCTGCGCGATTTCCGGCGCGGTCGGCACCTTCGCCAACATCGAACCCTATGTCGAGGAACATGTCGCGGCAAAGCTCGGGCTCAAGCCGGAGCCGGTGTCGACGCAAGTGATCCCGCGCGACCGCCATGCCATGTTCTTCGCCACGCTCGGCGTCATCGCCTCGTCGATCGAGCGGCTGTCGATCGAAATCCGCCACCTGCAGCGCACCGAAGTGCTTGAGGCGGAAGAGTATTTCTCGCCGGGCCAAAAAGGCTCGTCGGCGATGCCGCACAAGCGCAACCCGGTGCTGACGGAAAACCTCACCGGCCTTGCCCGCATGGTGCGGTCCATGGCGCTGCCGGCGATGGAGAATGTGGCGCTCTGGCACGAACGCGACATTTCGCACTCCTCGGTCGAGCGCATGATCGGGCCGGACGCCACGGTGACACTCGATTTTGCTTTGTCACGGCTGACCAGTGTCGTCGACAAGCTGCTCGTCTATCCCGAGAACATGCTGAAGAACATGAACAAGTTCCGCGGCCTGGTGCATTCGCAGCGCGTGATGCTGGCGCTAACGCAGGCCGGCCTGTCGCGGGAAGACTCCTACCGGCTGGTGCAGCGCAACGCCATGAAGGTGTGGGAGCAAGGCGCTGATTTTCTTGAAGAACTGCTGGCAGACAAGGAAGTGACCGCTGCCTTGCCGGAAGCCGAGATCCGCGAAAAATTCGACTTGGGCTACCACACCAAGCATGTCGACACGATCTTCAAGCGGGTGTTTGGGGAAGCTTGAGCCACCCCAGAAAAGAGGCCCGTCCCGGCCACTGGCCGGCGGGCCTCTTTGCTTGGTGTGGTCAGGGCCCGATCAGGCCTTGCCGGGAACGGTCCTGATCACCGTACCCCACGGGTCCTCGCGGGTCGTTTCGCCGGTCACATTGTCCGAACGCATCTCGACCCAGGCCAGGCCCGAGCGAGCGGCGTCGCGGCGGCCGGCGCCGGCGCTCTGCCAGGCATTGGCGCCGATGTGGTGATGATAGCCGCCCGACGACAAGAACACCGCCTGGCCGCCATATTTCGCCACCGTGTCGAAGCCGAATTCCTTGGTCCACCAGGCTTCGGCGTCTTCCGGCCTGCCAACACGCAGATGGACATGGCCGACAATGCTGTTTTCCGGCGCGCCCTGCCAACCGGCGTCACCCGCCGGCACTTCGGCGACAACGGCCGGGATATTCAGCCGCTCCGTCGCCATGGCCACCTTGTCGCCATTCCATTTCCAATCCTGCGGACGGCGGTCTGAATAGATCTCGATGCCGTTACCTTCCGGGTCTGTGAGGTACAGCGCTTCGCTGACCAGATGGTCGGATGCGCCATCGATGGCGATCTTGTCGGCGATGGCATGGTTGATCCAACGGCCGAGATCCGCGCGGCTGGGCAGCAGGAATGCTGTGTGGAACAGGCCGGCGCTGCGTGGATCGTCGGGCTTCGCCGAAGGATCCGGCTCGAGGACGAGCAACGGCCGGTTGGCGGCGCCCAAGGTGATCGCGCCGTCGGCACGGCTAAGCTCCTGCAGTCCGACGACTTTGCGATAATAGGCGGCCAGGCTTTCGGCGTCGCGCGCCTTCAACCCGACGCGGGCAACGCTGACCGGGGTGGTGGCGGCAAAAGGCAATTCGCTCATCAAATGCTCCGTTCGGCCGGTCCGCGGTGAAACTCCCAAGGCCAAGAGTCCCGCGCCGCCAATCATCTTACGTCGTGTCAGTCCCAAAAATCGGGGGTTTTCGCACACGGCTGCTTCTTTTCCTTACGACAAATCGTCCATCGGCATCGTTCACACAAGATGGCAAGAAGCGAACATCGTGTTCACCATTGTGATCAAGAGCGTGACCTATGACCGTTGCACGAAGCGGCGCCACTCGCTATCTCAGCGCCATGAAGGTCAAGGAAGCAGATATTCTCATCGTGCCGGGCTACACCAATTCCGGTCCCGATCATTGGCAAAGCCGCTGGCAGTCGAAATTGTCAACGGCGCGCAGGGTCGAGCAGGCGGAGTGGTCGAAGCCGGTGCGCGACGACTGGACGGCGAACGTGGCCAAGGCGGTCAACGAGGCCGAGCGGCCGGTTGTCATCGTCGCTCACTCGCTCGGTGTCGCCGCGGCGGTGCAAGCCATTCCGCAATTCAAGAAACCGGTTGCAGGAGCCTTTTTCGTGGCACCGCCCGACGTCGCCAATCCCGATATGCGGCCCAGGCACCTGATGACCTTCGGCCCTTACCCGCGCGAGCCGCTGCCGTTTCCTTCCTTGGTGATCGCCAGCCGCAACGACCCGTTCTGCGCGTTCGACGTCGCCGAGGACATTGCCGGCGCGTGGGGTTCGCTGTTCATCGACGCCGGTGAGACCGGTCATCTCAACGCGGATTCGGGCTTCGGGCCGTGGCCCGAAGGCTCGATGACATTCGCCAAGTTCCTGACGGATCTGAAGGCCTGAGTTGTCTGGCCACGGCTCCCTCACTCAGGAGCCGATCGAATCCCTGACGTTCTTCAGCAGGGTTTTGGCACCGAGCCCGATCAGTGCGTGTTCGGAGCCCATGGCCAGCAGCCGGTAGCCCATCGACACGACGCGGCCGGCGATCGCCGGCTCGACAACATAGATCGCGGCGTGCTTGCCGGCCTTGCGGGTGCGCTCGGCGACCGAGGCGACGGTCTCCATCATGCTTTCCAGCGTTGAATTGACCGTGGCGCCGTTGCTCCACGCGATCGAGAAATCGGAGGGCCCGAGGAAGATTCCGTTGATGCCCGGCGTGTCGAGGATGCCGTCGAGCGCGTCGAGAGCCGCGCGGGTCTCGACCATGGCGAAGGCCATGGTGCGCTGATTGGCGTCGCGCAACCATTCGGCCTGGTCGCCCTTGCCATGGCGCGGAAAGGCATAGGTCGGCCCCCACGAGCGCTCGCCGAGTGGCGGATATTTCATGGCGGCGGCGAACAGCTTCGCATCGGCCACCGAATTCACCATCGGCGCAATGACAGCCTCGGCGCCGAAATCGAGCGCGCGGCTTGCCATGTCGAAGCGGCCGACGGGAATGCGCACCAGCGCCGGTTTGCCTGTGGCGAGCACCGGCACGAGGCCGCGCAAGACGCTGTCCTCGTGGTGGCCGCCATGCTGCATATCGAGCGTGACGGCATCAAAACCCTGCTTGGCGACGATCTCGACAGTCAAGGCATCCGGCACGCCGGACCATGCGGTGAACAACGTTTCATCGGCCGCAAGACGGGACTTCAGGGACATCTAATCTTTCCTTTGTTAACGCCGGCAGTTTCAGCCGGAAACCGCTGCAAAGGCAAAGAAAAACCGCCTGGATAGGCCAGGCGGTCGATTGGTCCAGCGTGTGGTTGGATCAGGTGTTCTTGATCTGCTCGATCGCCTGCGCCATCAGCTCGTCCATGGTGCGGCGGATCTGATGGTCCGACTGCTCGACACCGGCCGCATCGAAATCCTTGCGGATCTTGCGGAACACGTCGTGGTCGCCGGCTTCCTCAATGTCGGAAACAACCACTTCCTTGGCATAGGCATCGGCATCAGCGCCCGACTTTCCGAGTTTTTCGGCGGCCCACAGGCCGAGCGCCTTGTTGCGCCGCGCCGCGGCCTTGAACCGAAGTTCCTCGTCGAATGCGAATTTGCGCTCAAAGCCCTCTTCGCGGTCCTTCATGCTGCTCATGGCATCCCTCCGATGGAAATCGATTCGCTGGTGATGATCTATATGTGTTGACGAAGCACAAACCAAAAGGTCACGAGCCGGTCAATATGCTTCGTCGCATGCTGCGCTGCGGCATTTCGGTCCCGAAAGCGGTTGATTGGAAGGATTTGCCGATTGAGCAAATGGTGTGATTGGGATAGACCCGGCATTGAACCCTACCGTAGCCGCACTATTTCAGGCAGACGGACAGGAAATGGTCGCTTGCCGCCTGTCCGGAAATCCAGAGAAAAATCAGATGAAAAATCGCCGCCGCATTTATGAAGGCAAGGCCAAGATCCTCTATGAGGGACCCGAGCCGGGTACGCTCATCCAGTTCTTCAAGGACGACGCAACCGCGTTCAACAAGAAGAAACATGAGGTCGTCGACGGCAAGGGCGTGCTCAACAACCGTATTTCCGAGCACATCTTCAACCACCTCAACCGCATGGGCATCCCGACCCACTTCATCCGCCGGCTCAATATGCGCGAGCAGCTGATCAAGGAAGTCGAGATCATTCCGCTCGAAGTGGTGGTGCGCAATGTCGCCGCCGGTTCGCTGTCCAAGCGCCTCGGCATCGAGGAAGGCACCGTCTTGCCGCGCTCGATCATCGAATTCTATTACAAGGCCGACGCGCTCGACGATCCGATGGTGTCGGAAGAGCACATCACCGCGTTCGGCTGGGCGAGCCCGCAGGAGATTGACGACGTCATGGCGCTTGCCATCCGCGTCAACGACTTCCTCTCCGGTCTGTTCATGGGCGTCGGCATCCAGCTCGTCGACTTCAAGATCGAGTGCGGCCGCCTGTTCGAGGGCGACATGATGCGTATCGTGGTCGCCGACGAGATTTCGCCGGACTCCTGCCGCCTGTGGGACGTGGCGACGCATGACAAGCTCGACAAGGATCGTTTCCGCCGCGACATGGGTGGCCTCGTAGAAGCCTACCAGGAAGTTGCCCGCCGCCTCGGAATCATGAACGAGAACGAACCCGTGCGCCCCACGGGTCCGGTGCTTGTCGCCTCGACCGAAGGCGTCAAAGGCAAGCCGCACTGATAGCGGCTTGCGCCCCGATACCCAGAACAGGAGCATGTCCAGCGTGATCAAGGCCCGCATTACCGTCACCCTCAAGAACGGCGTTCTCGACCCGCAAGGCAAGGCGATCGAACACGCCCTGTCCGGTCTGGGCTTTGGCGGCGTCGGCGCGGTGCGGCAGGGTAAGGTGTTCGACGTCGAACTGGCGGAAAGCGACAAGGCCAAGGCCGAGGCTGACCTGAAGGCCATGTGCGACAAGCTGCTGGCGAATACGGTTATCGAGAATTACGCGGTGGAGATTGCCTAACGTGAAATCAGCCGTCGTTCTTCTTCCTGGCCTCAACCGTGATCGCGACATGATCGCAGCACTGACCAAGATTTCGGGAAAACCGCCGGTCACCGTCTGGCAGACCGACACCGAAATCCCTGATGTCGACCTGATCGCCATTCCGGGCGGCTTTTCCTTCGGCGATTATCTGCGCTGCGGCGCGATCGCCGCGCGCATGCCGGTCATGCGGGCGGTTGCCGAAAAGGCGGCCAAGGGCGTGATGGTCATCGGTGTCTGCAACGGCTTCCAGATCCTGGTCGAGGCGGGCCTGCTGCCTGGCGCCTTGATGCGTAATACCTCGCTGAAATTCGTCTGCCGGCAAGTCAAGCTGCAGATCGCCAACGCCAACACCATGTTCACCCGCCGCTATCAGCCGGGCCAGATCATCCGCTCGCCGGTCGCGCACCACGACGGCAACTACTTCGCCGACGCCGAGACGCTTGCCCGTCTCGAAGGCGAAGGCCAAGTGGTGTTTCGTTACGCCGAAGGCACCAATCCGAACGGCTCGATCAACGACATCGCCGGCATCATCAACGAGCGCGGCAACGTGCTCGGCCTGATGCCGCATCCGGAAAACCTGATCGAAGCAGCCCATGGCGGCAACGACGGCCGCGCGCTGTTCGAGAGCGCGCTCGGCATTGCCGCCTGACATCGTCGAGGCGAACGCCTTGAAAACAGCCGGACATTCCAGCCCGCTTTATTGGGCAAGTCCGCTTCATTGGGGAGAGAGACGGTCATGAAACTCTATTCGCGGCCGTTGTCGCCCTATTCGTCGATCGTGCGGGCGCTGGCCTACATCAAGGACGTTCCGCTCAAGATCATCGCGCCGCCGCCGGGCTTTCCGATCCCGGAAGAGTTTCGCGCCATTTCGCCGCTGAACCGGATTCCGGTGCTGATCACAGGTTCGGGCGAAACGATCCTCGAATCCGTGGTCATCGCCGAGTATCTAGAGGAGCGGTTTCCGGAACCGGCGCTGCTGCCGCCCGATTCCAAGGATCGCGCGCTGGTGCGCATGTTCGCCCGTATCACCGACCTCGACGTGCTGACCCCGACGATGAAGCTTTTCGAGCTTCATTTCGTGCAGAAGCGAAACAATGTCGAGATCGAAGCCCAATTCGCCCGCCTGCACCACGGACTGGCGGCAATCGAGGCGCGCATGGCGCAAGGCCCCTTCGCGCTCGGCAACGACATCAGCTTCGCCGATGCCTGGCTGACGCCGACGCGGTTCATCTTCAACAATTTCCGGGCGATGACAGGCCGCCACGACCTGCTCGACGCCTATCCCAAATTCGATGCTTACGAACAAATCGCCTCGCAGCACCCGGCGTTGTCGCGGGTGTGGGGCGAGATGACCGACGGCTTGAAGATCTTTCTGTCCGAACTTGAGATGGGTGCCGCTTGATCAAGAGCAAGACGATCGCCTTCGTCGCCGCGGCGGGCTTTGCCCTGGCGTCCTGCCAATCGACCCCAAAGAGCGCGCCTGTTCCCTCGGGCAAAAGTGCGGCGCTGCTGGCCATGGAACAAGTGGCGATATCAGCCCATAAATGCTGGATCGCCAGCAAGGACCCGGCCTTCAAGCAATACCAGATGGCCAATGAACTGAACTCGTTCAGCGGCACGCCGCGTTTCCTGCTGGTGCCCGCCAAGCATTATGGCGGCAAACCATTGCTGGTCGTGCAGGCGCAAGGCAATTCAAGCCGCGTCGACGCGTTCGGACCGCTGATGAACGACCCGCTCGGCGCGCGCATCGGCTCGGACATCGCCCGCTGGCAAGCCGGCAACCCGGCCTGCGCCGCGACCGCCTAGCCATGGGTCGCCTGCTGCAGCTAGCGGGCCTGGTCATAGGCCTGGCCGGGCTCGTCCTGCAGTTCTGCATCACCATTCCGGCGTCGATGGAAGCCGGCCGCAGCCTGCTCGGCTCGATCGTTTTCCTGTTCAGCTTCTTCACCATCCTGACCAACATCGGCGCGGTCTTGGTGCACACATCGCTGTTGTCGTCCACCGGCTATGCCTGGCTGCCGGCCTTCGCCGGGCCACGCATGCGGGCGGGTGTCGCGGTTTCGATTGCTTTGGTCTTCATCGTCTATGCGACGGTTCTGGCACAGCTCTGGCAGCCGCGGGGGCTGTTCCTGCTCTGCGATGTGCTACTGCATTATGTGACGCCGGTGCTGTTCGTTCTGTGGTGGCTGACATCAGGCGCCGACGGCAGGACACGGTGGAGCGATATCTCCTGGTGGATGCTCTATCCCGTGGCCTATCTGGTCTATGCGCTGGCGCGGGCGCCGCTTGCCGGCGAGGTGCCCTACCCCTTCCTCGATGTCGCCAAGAACGGCCCAGCCAGCGTCGCCATCTCGGCGCTGGCCATCACCGGGCTTTTTCTCGTGCTGTGCGTCATCGCAGTCCTCGCGGACCGCAGCGTTTCACGCCTGCGGGCGCCGGGCGGCATGCGTTAGCTGATGTTCCGGTTCGAGATCATGGCTTTCGTTCTTGGCGATGGTCTTTTCGAAACCCGTTCGCGCTAGTCCCAGAAGGGCCTGAGCCCCTCGTGATGGGCGTCGCAGCGCGAGATGCCGATATCCTTGAGCTGATCGTCGGTCATTTCCAGCAATGCCAACCGGCTGCGCCGGCGCTCCAGCAGATTGTCGATCCATCTCGCCAGGGACCCGACCACGCGCACCAGACGGCTGACAAAGCCGCGCCGGCCCGCCGGGCGTGCCGGTTGACTTGATAACTCGGCCCTCGAATGAGGGATTGTCACGATTGTATTCATTTTCTTTCCACCGGAAGTCTCAATTGCACCCTTTTTTCATTTCGCTGATATGTATTGACTCATATTCCGGTGCAATATAGAAAATTGTCACCATGACAAATTGGCTTCCAGATCTCACCGCCGGCTCCGGCCCGCTGTATCAACGCCTGGCGGACTCCATCGAAACCGACATCGACCGGGGCGTTATCGATGCCGGCGCAAAACTGCCGCCGCAACGCGATCTGGCCTACGACATCGGCACCACCGTCGGCACGGTCGGCCGCGCCTATCAATTGCTGCGCGAGCGTGGACTGGTGAGCGGCGAAGTCGGGCGTGGAACCTATGTGCTCGGCGAGCGCGCCGGGGGTGCGACGCCGGACTTGCTGGCTCCGGACGTCAGCGCGGAAGGCACGCGTTACATCGATGCGCCCAGGGACAAGCTGCGGTTCGACAGCACGGCAGCTCCAGACATCGGCCAGGGCGCCGTTGTCGCCGATGTCCTGTCGCGCACGGCACAGGATCATCCGCACGAGATTTCAAGCTACACGCGGGATTTTCCAGACCGCTGGTACGAAGCCGGCGCCCGCTGGTTGTCGCGAAACTCCTTCCGGCCTACCGCCGACACCGTCGTTCCGACGCTCGGCACCCATGCCGCTGTGATGGCGGCGATCGCAGCGCTGACCACACCCGGCGATTATGTTGCCTTCGAGCACCTCACCTATTCGCAGATATCGCGTAGCGCCGGCCTGATCGGCCGGCGCACCGCGCTGGTGGCATCGGACGACGAAGGCCTCGACCCGGCCGATTTCGAGCGCGTCTGTGCGCAAAAGCATCCCAAGATGATCTTCCTGATGCCGACGGCCAAGAATCCGACGCTGGTGACGCTGTCGGCCACGCGCCGCGAGGCAATTGCCCGGGTGGCGCGCGAGTACAATGTCATCCTCATCGAAGACGACCTTTACGGCGACCTCACCGACGACCCGACGCCGCTGCTTGCCGAGTATGCGCCCGAACGCACTATCGTCGCCGGCGGCCTGTCGAAATCGGTGGCGGCCGGCATTCGCGGCGGTTGGCTCTCCTGCCCACCCGCCTATCGCCATCGCATCCGCGTCGCCCACAAGATGATGACGGGCGGCATGCCCTTCCTGCTGGCGGAGGTGAATGCCCGGCTGGTGCTGTCCGGCCAGGCCGCTGAGATACGCAAGCGCAGCATCGCCGAAATCGGCGCCCGCATCGCCATCGTACGCGGGACTTTGGCCGGATTTGAATTCAAGACGCACGACAAGGTGCCCTTTGTCTGGCTCACCCTGCCCGATCCGTGGCTTTCCGGCACATTCAAGAACGCCTGCCTCGAACATGGCGTGCTGCTCGACGACGAGGACGAGTTCAAGGCGGGCCGCTCCGAGCAGGTTTTCCATGGCGTCCGCTTCGGCATCTCGCAGCCGAGACAACGCAAGGACATTGCCGAAGGCGTTGCTGTCATCCGGCGGCTTCTCGACGAGGGCCGTGCCGGTTACGACAGCTTCTCCTGAACTCCGAGGGGCCTCGCACGCGCAGGATCGCCGCTGCCGAGGACTGCCCTGTGGCTTTGTCCGGCTTTCCTGCGTTTTTCGTCAATCCATGGGTGTATCGGCCTTAAAGCTTGCGATAAGACGGGACTCAAATCCCAACGCCCCGGACAAAATTCGCCACCCATGACCATTTCCAATTCCGTGCCGATCACCCCCGAGCTCATCGCCGCGCACGGGCTGAAGCCCGACGAGTATCAGCGCATCCTCGACCTTGTCGGCCGCGAGCCGAGCTTCACCGAACTCGGCATCTTCTCGGCGATGTGGAATGAGCATTGCTCATACAAGTCCTCGAAGAAGTGGCTGCGTACCTTGCCTACCACGGGCCCACAGGTCATCCAGGGTCCGGGCGAGAACGCCGGCGTGGTCGACATCGGAGACGGCGACTGCGTCGTCTTCAAGATGGAGAGCCACAATCATCCGTCCTACATCGAGCCCTACCAGGGTGCGGCGACCGGCGTCGGCGGCATATTGCGCGACGTCTTCACCATGGGCGCGCGGCCGATCGCGGCGATGAATGCGCTGCGCTTTGGCGCGCCTGACCATCCCAAGACCAGGCACCTCGTCTCGGGCGTGGTTTCCGGCGTCGGCGGCTACGGCAACGCCTTCGGCGTGCCGACGGTCGGCGGCGAGGTCAATTTCGATGCCCGCTACAACGGCAACATCCTGGTCAATGCTTTTGCCGCAGGCCTTGCCAAGACCGATGCGATCTTCCTGTCGGAAGCCAAGGGCGTTGGTCTGCCGGTCGTTTATCTCGGCGCCAAGACCGGCCGCGACGGCGTCGGCGGCGCCACCATGGCCTCGGCTGAATTCGACGACAAGATCGACGAGAAGCGCCCCACCGTGCAGGTCGGCGATCCCTTCACCGAAAAGTGCCTGCTGGAAGCGTGCCTCGAACTGATGGCCTCGGGGGCGGTCATCGCCATCCAGGACATGGGCGCGGCCGGCCTCACATGCTCCGCGGTCGAAATGGGCGCCAAGGGCGACCTCGGCATCGAGCTCGATCTCGACAAGGTGCCGGTGCGCGAAGAGCGCATGAGTGCCTATGAGATGATGCTGTCGGAAAGCCAGGAGCGCATGCTGATGGTGCTGCGCCCCGAGAAGGAAAAGGAAGCCGAGGCGATCTTCCACAAATGGGGCCTCGACTTCGCCATCGTCGGCAAGACCACCGACGATCTGCGCTTCCGGGTTCTGCACCAGGGCGACGAGGTCGCCAACCTGCCGATCAAGGACCTTGGCGACAAGGCACCGGAATACGACAGGCCCTGGGTCGAGTCCAAGAAGCCGGCGCCGCTTGCGGCCAACGACATTCCGCAGGCCGATGTCGCAGATGCGCTGCTGAAGCTGCTCGGCGGACCGGATCTATCGTCGCGCCGCTGGGTGTGGGAGCAATACGATACGCTGATCCAGGGCAATTCGCTGCAGCTTCCGGGCGGTGACGCCGGCGTGGTCCGCGTCGATGGCCATGCGACCAAGGCGCTCGCCTTCTCCTCCGACGTGACGCCGCGCTACTGCGAAGCCGATCCCTATGAGGGCGGCAAGCAGGCAGTGGCCGAATGCTGGCGCAACCTGACCGCGACGGGCGCCTTGCCGCTCGCCGCCACCGACAATCTCAATTTCGGCAATCCGGAACGGCCCGAGATCATGGGTCAACTGGTCGGCGCGGTGAAAGGCATTGGCGACGCCTGCCGCGCGCTCGGCTTCCCGATCGTTTCCGGCAACGTCTCGCTCTACAACGAAACCAACGGCCAGGGTATCCTGCCGACACCGACGATCGGCGGCGTCGGCCTGATCGCCGACTGGTCGAAGATGGTGCGCACCGGTTTCGCCGCCGAAGGGCAGATGATCCTGCTGGTCGGCGCGCCCGCCTCATGGGGAACGCATCTCGGCCAGTCGGTCTATATGCGCGACATCCACGGCCGCACGGATGGCCCGCCGCCACCGGTCGATCTTGAACATGAAAAGCGCGTCGGCGACCATGTGCGTGCCTTGATTGCGTCCGGTATCGTCACGTCGGCGCATGACGTTTCCGATGGTGGCATCGCGGTTGCTCTGGCCGAAATGGCGATGGCGTCCGGCATCGGCGCGACTGTCCCCGGGCTTGTCGGCACCGATCCGATCCCGGTCTGGTTCGGCGAGGATCAGGGCCGCTATCTGCTGACGCTGTCGATCGACCCGCATGGCGATGAATGGGATGCCATCCGCAAGCAGCAAAGCGAGCTCGGCATTTTCGCGCCATGGATCGGCTCGACCGGCGGCAGCACGCTGAAACTCGGCGAGGCGCGAGCGATCCCGGTCAGCGAACTGACCGCCGCCCACGAAGGCTGGTTCCCCCGTTTCATGGATCAGGCCAGTTGACCAGACTGACTGCCCGGGCACTGCTTGCAGTCGTTTTCTGGCCGTCGCTGTTCTTCTTCTGGTGCCTCGGGCCATTCGTCTTTTTCCTGCTGTCGACGACCTCAAGCGAGGTTTGCGCCCGGTTGGAAACGCGCGCGGAGTTTCTTGCCGCGGCCAACGGCACCCTTCCGATGCTCGCCGTGCAGAACGTCATCCATGCGGTTCCGATCTTGTGCCTGGTACTATGGGACCGCCTTTCACCGGAGCCGGCGCGGGCGAGGCATATTGTCACCTGCATCAAGCTTTTTGCCGTTGCGGTGGTCATAGGGGGACTGTGGGAGTACGGCTCCTCGCTTGTCTGCGACGGCTACGGCCAGGCGTTCTTCTCGCCGCTCTGGCAGATGACCAGCTATCTCCCCATCGTCAGCCTGATCATCAACGTTCCGCTCTATGTGCTGGCCTTCAGCCTCGGCCGCGCTTTCTCGACCCGCGAGGATGTTGCCGAGGACGAAGCAAGCCCACCGGCTTAGGCCCGCTCTGAAGCCGTCTTGCCCGTGGCAGGACGGAACGGCTTCAATCCGGACCGGAAAGGCTCTAGGCTCTGGCGAGTCACATCGCATGGCCGCCGGCCGGCCGCTCGAACAGGATTTTGCCATGGCAATGGATGCCCACGACATCGAAAAACTGATCAAGGACGGCATTCCGGACGCCAAGGTGACGATCCGCGATCTAGCCGGTGACGGCGACCACTACGCTGCCGAGGTGGTGGCCGAGAGCTTTCGGGGAAAAAGCCGCGTCCAGCAGCACCAGATGGTCTATGACGCGCTGAAGGGCAATATGGGCGGCGTGCTGCACGCACTGGCGCTGCAGACCAGCGTTCCCGATTAAGGCATTTGCCACCCGACCCACAGAGACGGCCAGGGATGCGCCTCAAGCCACTTGGCCCAAGACGGCCCATCCTTTGCGCCATTTCAGCCACGGCACGGCTAACGTCTTGTTTCGGGCAATCGATGGGTTTATTTGAAAGGGTATGTTTCGAGCCTGACTCCCACAGGTGGTAAAGGATATTCCATGAGCGGTATCAACGACTACATCGACAATGAAGTGAAGGGCAACGACGTCGTCCTTTTCATGAAGGGCACGCCCGGTTTCCCGCAGTGCGGATTTTCCGGCCAGGTCGTGCAGATTCTCGACTATATCGGCGCCGACTATAAGGGCGTGAACGTCCTGGATTCCGCCGAACTGCGCCAGGGCATCAAGGAATATTCCAACTGGCCGACTATCCCGCAGCTCTACGTCAAGGGTGAATTCGTCGGCGGCTGCGATATCGTCCGCGAAATGTTCCAGGCCGGCGAGTTGCAGACTTTCCTCGTCGAAAAAGGCGTGAGCGTCAAAGGCGCCGCCTGATTTCGATTGCGCGTGTCGCTATCGACATGCGCTGAACACCGGGGCAGCCCCACCCGGCAACTTTATGTCCCGAATGCTGGGACCAAGACGAGCCAATGCGCCGGCCCGCCGGCGCGTTTTCGTTTGAGAGATCGGACTTGCCGTGGACCAGCCAGCAGCAGCGACGCAATCGGCAAGCAAGCTGCCTATTCCGCGCTGGGAATTCATCGCGCTGTGCGCGGCGCTGATGGCGCTGAATTCGCTGGCCATCGACATCATGCTGCCGGCCTTGCAGCAGATCGGTGCCTCGCTCGGCGTCGAGAATGAAAACCACCGGCAGTACGTGGTCACCGCCTACATTCTCGGCTTCGGCGGTGGCCAGCTGTTCTTTGGGCCGGTATCGGACCGTTTCGGCCGTCGCGCACCGCTTGTCGCCGGGCTGATCATTTACGTGGCGGCGGCTGCCGCTGCCGCCATTGCGCCAAGCTTTGAAACGCTTCTCTTGTGCCGGGCCGTGCAAGGCATTGGTGCGGCCGCCACACGCGTCATCGCCGTCTCGATCGTGCGCGACACATTTGACGGCCGACGCATGGCCGAGGTGATGTCGCTGATCTTCATGGTGTTCATGGCCATCCCGGTCATTGCTCCCGGCATCGGCCAATTCATCATGCTGTTTGCAACCTGGCACTGGATCTTCGTCACCATGGCCGTCGGCGCCCTGATCGTCTCGGCGTGGTCGCTGCTGCGCCTGCCGGAAACGCTGCATCCTGAATATCGGCGACCGCTGACCGCCAACTCCATCATCGGTGGTTTCCGCATCGTGCTCACCAACCGCATCGCGATCTGCTATGCCTTCGCCAGCACATTCATTTTCGCCGCCATGTTCGGCTTCATCGCCTCGGCGCAGCAGATTTATGTCGACATATTCAATGTCGGCGAGATGTTCCCGGTCATCTTCGCAGGGGTTGCCGGCGTGCTCGCCTTCTCCAATTTTCTGAACTCACGCCTTGTCGGCCGTGTCGGCATGCGTCGCCTGTCGCAAAGCGCGCTGCTGCTATTTCTGGTCATCAGCCTTGTCTGGCTGGTTGTTTCGCTGGAAATGAAGATGCCGCTCTGGCTTTTCGTCACTTTCTTCGCCTGCGCCATGCTGCCGTTCGGCGCGCTCGGCGCTAACTTCAACGCGCTTGCGATGGAGCCGCTCGGACAACTGGCCGGCACGGCGTCGTCCATCCTGGGTTTCATGCAGACTTTTCTCGGCGGCATTCTGGGCACGCTGATCGGCCAGGCCTTCAACGGCACGGTAACGCCGCTGGCCGCCGGCTTCTGCAGCGTCTCGGTCGCGGCACTGCTGATGATCCTCATCGCCGAGCGGGGCAAGATGTTCCAGCCGCAGAACGCACCTGTTTCAGGGCACATCACGGATCTGCACTAAATCATTGTTTTTCCAAGCACGCCGGACGGGCCCAAACGCCGATCGTGGAAAAAATCCTATTCCGCCCAGAGTTCGCGGCGCAGCTCGCGCCAGCTTTCCTGGTCAGGCGCGACAAGCAGGCCACCACCCAAATGCGACGGCAGATAGGCGCTGCCGTCGAAGCGCGCCGCGTAGCCGCCGGCCTCGGCATGGATCAGCACGCCGGCCAGATGATCCCACGGCATCAGCTTGTTGTAGACGACGAAGTGAGCATGGCCGCTGGCCAGCAGGCGGTATTCGTGCGCTGCGCAGCGGTAGGCGAATTGCGACAGTATCTTCGTCTGGTTGCGGGCCAGCCGTGACCGTTCCGGTTCGGGCATGTATTGCCAGGAGACAGAGCCGGTCATTTCCGCGAGTGGCGCGGGTGCCGTGACACGCACCTTCTCCAGACCGCCATGCGCATGCCTGATATGGCTACCGGCGCCCTTGGCGCTGATCAGCCAGTCCTTGCCGACAGGGTCATGAATGATACCGGCAACGGTCTCGCCCTTGACCACCACGGCCAGCATGACACCGAAAAGCGGCACGCCCGAAGCGAAGTTGAAGGTGCCATCCACCGGATCGATGACGAAAGCCAGATCGGCATCGCCCAGGCCGTCGAGCAGCGCCGGATTGTCGGAACAGGCTTCCTCGCCGACGACCATAGCCGAGGGATAGCGCTCGCGCAGCCTAGCGGTGATGAGCCGCTCGGCATTGACGTCAGCCTCCGTCACTAGGTCGGCGGCTGATGTCTTCTGCCTGATATCGCCGTCGCCCAGCCGGCGAAAGCGCGGCATGATCTCGGTCTGGGCTGCCTTTGCCAGAATGCCGGCCAGCCAGTCGATCGCGGTGTCGTCAAATATCATCGGAAATGTCTTGCCTGGCGGTGAGGGTGTCATTGAGCGCTGCGAAATCGAACAGTTTTCTGTCGAGCAGATGCGATGGCCTGCTGTTGGACAGCGCGCGCAGCATCGTATCCTTGCGCCCGGGCATGCGCTTTTCGATATCCTCGAGCATCGCCTTCATGGCGTTGCGCTGCAGACCTTCCTGGCTGCCACAGAGGTCGCAAGGGATGATCGGGAACCGCATCGCCGCGGCGAATTTTTCGAGGTCGGTTTCGGCGCAATAGCTCAGCGGCCGCAGCACCATGACGTCGCCCTCGTCGTTGAGCAGCTTTGGTGGCATGGCGGCGAGACGGCCGCCATGGAACAGGTTCATGAAAAAGGTTTCGAGAATGTCCTCGCGATGGTGGCCGAGCACCAGCGCCGAGCATCCCTCCTCGCGCGCGATGCGATAGAGATGGCCGCGCCTGAGCCGCGAACACAGCGAACAATAGGTGCTGCCCTCGGGCAGCTTGTCGGTGACGACGGAATAGGTGTCCTGATATTCGATGCGATGCGGGATGGCGTATCTATCGAGATAGTCGGGCAGGATGTGTTTGGGAAAGTTCGGCTGGCCCTGGTCGAGATTGCAGGCCAGCAAATCGACAGGCAGCAGCCCGCGCCATTTGAGATCCAGCAGCACGGCAAGCAGCCCGTAGGAATCCTTGCCACCCGACAGCGCGACCAGCCAGCGCTGGCCCGGCTTGACCATCGAGAAATCCTCGATCGCCTGACGCGTCAGCCGCAGCAGCCGCTTGCGCAGCTTGTTGAACTCAACCGAGGACGGCACGTCGGCGAACAGCGGGTGGAAGCCGCCATCGGCGATCGGTTCGAGCGTCTCGACATCTGGCAACATGTTCATGGCGTCAGTTCCAAAATCCTGGAGCAAAGGACGTTCGGCACTTTGTTGCGCCCGGGATTAGCGGACATGGCAGACAAAGAAAAGGCCGCCTCGAGGGCGGCCTTTGGATGGGATCGCAAAATGCGTTCGATCAGCGCGAATAGAATTCGACGACCAGGTTCGGCTCCATCTGCACGGCGAACGGAACGTCCGCCAGGCCAGGAATGCGAGAGAAGGTCGCGACCATCTTGTTGTGGTCGGCTTCGATGTAGTCCGGCACATCGCGCTCGGCGAGGCCGACTGCCTCCAGCACGATCACCAGCTGCTTCGACTTTTCGCGTACTTCGACGACATCGCCCGGCTTGCAGCGGTACGAGCCAATGTTGACGCGCTTGCCGTTGACGTTGACGTGGCCGTGGTTGACGAACTGACGGGCGGCGAAAATGGTCGGCACGAACTTGGCGCGGTAGACGACCGCGTCGAGACGCGACTCGAGCAGGCCGATCAGGTTCTCCGAGGTGTCGCCCTTACGGCGGTCGGCCTCTTCATAGACCTTGCGGAACTGCTTTTCCGAGACGTCGCCATAGTGACCCTTCAGCTTCTGCTTGGCGCGCAGCTGCAGGCCGAAATCGGAAAGCTTGCCCTTGCGGCGCTGGCCATGCTGGCCGGGGCCGTACTCACGCTTGTTGACCGGGGACTTCGGGCGGCCCCAGATGTTCTCGCCAAGACGGCGGTCGATCTTGTACTTCGCGGATTCGCGCTTGCTCATCGCATTCCCTTTCAAAACAAACACACCCGGAACCTCATGGTCCGGGTGAAGGAAACGCGCCCTCCTCTGGCCTCCGTTTTCGAGACCTGACAGGGTCTTCCCACGCAACGCGGCGGAAAACCCACGGGACACGTCATTTCAAACAGGATCAGAAAACGGCTAAGGCTCACTGATCTTGCGTATACAAAACAAACACCGGACATCGCTGCCCGGCGTTGGCGGCTGGTTAAACCGAGTTTTAACCGGTGTCAAGCTTGTGCCTGGCGTTGGGCAAGGCAACGATATAGCGTTTTCCATGTTGATGCAGTGCCGGATGTGGCGGGAGGCGGTTGCGCCAGCGGCATCAGGAAGGGACTAGAGAGGAGACTGTGGTCATATGAAGAAGTTCTTCCTTACGTTGGCAGGCGCGGCGGTGTTGGCCGGGTCGATGGCAGTTGCACCGGAGCCGGCAGAAGCCAGACATTGGCAGGGACACCGGCATCATCAGGTTTGCCGCGTGGTGGTGAAGAAGAAGGTGGTCTGGCGGCATGGCCACAGACACGTCATCCGCTACAAGGTGCGGCGCTGCTGGGGGCGCTGGTAAAAGTTCAGCTCAGGCGACCTATTCAAAGCCCGCGGCTATGGCCGCGGGCTTTTTGATTCTGACCCGTCTTCTCTCTGCTTCTCTCTGACCGTGTTCTCGTGGACGACCTGGATATCCACCACGTGGACCAATCGTCAGTCCTTCGATTTCTTTTCAGGCAGTCCCTTGCGCTTCGTCTCGGCGAACTCCTCGAGTTGCTTTTCGCTCATCGATTCGAACATTTCCCTGGACGCGCCCTTGAGCTCACTCTTTTTCGTCTCGCCGCGCTTTGCGGAAAGTGCGGCACCGGCGGCCTTTTGCTGGGCTTTCGAGGTGGCAGGCATGATCGGTTCTCCCGTTTTGCATAAGGAGAAAAACGCAACGGCCGCCGTGATGTTCCCTTCGAGGATCAGGACATCGCCAGCCCGAACCCCTGCATCAGGCGACGGGTCGGGAAATCGGTCCTTTTCGATGTGAAGACAGCAAGGTCGGGGCCTTCCGGCAACATCTCGCCACGACCGTTCGGATCGATGTCGGCGAGAAGCGAAAGCGCCCGGCGCGCGATCGCTTCAGCCGGGTCGAGCCAATCGACCGGCCACGGCGCCGTCTTGCGCATGCGATTGGCCAGAAAGGGATAGTGCGTGCAGGCGAGCACGACGATATCCGTACGCAACGCATCATGCTCGACGAAGCACGGTGCAATCTCGGCGCGCACAGCCTCCTCGTCGACGAAACCCTCACGCATGTAGATCTCGGCCAATCCCGCCAGATTGTCGCTGCCGACCAGGCGGACGTGGCACTTCTGCGCCCATTTGCTGATCAGGTCGCGCGTATACTGGCGCTTCACGGTGCCGGGCGTCGCCAGCACCGACACCAGCCCGGAACGCGTGCGTTCCGCCGCCGGCTTGATCGCCGGCACCATGCCGACGAAAGGATGCTCGGGAAATCTCTCGCGCAGCGCATCGATCACCAGCGTCGAGGCGGTGTTGCAGGCGATGACTGAAATGGCCGGCGTAAACCGGTCGAAGAGTCTTGCGAACAGTTCGAGGATGTGCGTCCTCAGCGCCGGCTCTTCCCAGGCGCCATAGGGGAAGGCAGCATCATCAGCGACGTAGATGAAGCGACGATCGGGCATCAGGACGCGCGCCTCGCGCAGCACGGTGAGCCCGCCAATGCCGGAATCGAACATCAGGACCGGCCGCTCAGTCATTGTCGGTTCCCCTGCCGCCGAGCGGGGGCGGGTCATTGTCGTCGCCATTGGCGTCGGGCGCTGGTCGACCCGCTTCCGCCTTGCGGGCGCGCGCGGCTGCCGCGGGCAATCGCCTGGGATCGTCGCCGGGAGACCCGTCGCCGCGGGGCATCGCCGGCGAGAATCTGTCTAGTGACGAGATGATGCCGCGCAGCACCTTGAGCTCCGGTTCGGCAAAGCCGGCACGCGTCAGCACGGCGCGCAGATTGTCGACCATCTTCGGCTTCTTCGGCGCCGGCCGGAAATAACCGCGCGCTTCGAGCGCACTTTCCAGATAGGCGAACAGGCCGTGCAGTTCTTCCTTGCTTGCCGGTTTCATGTCTGGACCGGCAAAGTTGGTCTTTGTCTCATCCTCGAGGCCTGACTTCATCCACTCATAGGACATCAGCAACGCGGCCTGGGCGATGTTGAGCGAGGAGAAATCAGGATCGACCGGAAAAGTGACAATCTCGTCGGCAAGGCCAACCTCGTCATTGTAGAGACCGAAGCGCTCGCGGCCGAACAGGATACCGGTGCGCTGCCCCATATCGTGACGGGCTCGGAGCACCCTGCCCGCCTCCACCGGGCCGCGCACGGATTTGAAGCCGTCACGCTGCCTGGCGGTGGTGGCGAAAACGAAGTTCAGGTCGGCGAGCGCCGAGGCCAGATCGTCGAACACCTTCACCGCATCGATGACATGGTCGGCGCGGCTGGCGGCCGCCCGCGCCTTTTCGCTCGGCCAGCCGTCGCGCGGGTTGACCAGGCGCAGCTCGACCAAGCCGAAATTGGCCATGGCGCGTGCGACCATGCCGATGTTCTCGCCGAGCTGCGGCTCGACCAGGATGATGGCCGGACCGGCGGCGGGAATGGTGGCGGTGTCTTCGGTGACTGGCATGATTGTCAATGAACTGCTGTTTGCGGCATTTCAGCGTCCCCTGCCACATTCGGCCGCGAAAATGAAGCATTCGCAAATGATCGCGGCCACGGCCTCACATTCGTGACCGATCGCCGTTTGCGCGGCCAAAAACGCTTTGATATACGGGCGGGCATCCCCCGGCCGAACGCCACGCGGGCAAGGCCGTCCCATATCCCAGCAACGAGGCATTCTTTCCATGGCGAAGATCAAGGTGGCGAACCCGGTCGTCGAACTCGACGGCGACGAGATGACCCGCATCATCTGGCAGTTCATCAAGGACAAGCTGATCCACCCTTATCTCGACCTCAAGCTTGAATATTACGACCTCAGCATCGAGCATCGTGACACCACCAACGACCAGGTGACCATCGATTCGGCCAACGCCATCAAGAAATACGGCGTCGGCGTGAAATGCGCGACCATCACGCCCGACGAGCAGCGCGTCGAGGAATTCAAGCTGAAGAAGATGTGGAAGTCGCCGAACGGCACCATCCGGAACATCCTCGGCGGCACCATCTTCCGCGAGCCGATCATCATGAAGAACGTGCCGCGCCTGGTGCCCGGCTGGACCAAGCCGATCATCGTCGGCCGTCACGCCTTCGGCGACCAGTATCGCGCCACCGATTTCCGTTTCCCCGGCAAGGGCAAACTGACGATCAAGTTCGTCGGCGAGGATGGCAAGGTGATTGAGCATGAGGTGTACGACGCGCCCGGCGCTGGTGTCGCCATGGCCATGTACAACCTCGACGAGTCGATCCGCGAATTTGCCCGCGCCTCGCTGAACTATGGCCTGCTGCGCAACTACCCGGTCTATCTGTCGACCAAGAACACCATCCTCAAGGCCTATGACGGCCGCTTCAAGGACATTTTCCAGGAAGTCTACGAGGCCGAATTCGAGGCCGAATTCAAGGCGCGCAAGCTCTGGTACGAGCATCGCCTGATCGACGACATGGTGGCGTCCAGCCTGAAATGGTCGGGCGGCTATGTCTGGGCCTGCAAGAACTATGACGGCGACGTCCAGTCCGACACCGTGGCGCAAGGGTTTGGGTCGCTCGGCCTGATGACCTCGGTGCTGATGACACCGGACGGCAAGACTGTCGAAGCCGAGGCCGCGCACGGCACCGTCACCCGCCACTATCGCCAGCACCAGAAGGGCGAGGAAACCTCGACCAATTCGATCGCCTCGATCTTCGCCTGGACTCGTGGTCTCGCCCACCGCGCCAAGCTCGACGACAATGCCGAACTGAAACGCTTTGCCGAGACGCTGGAAAAGGTCTGCATCCAGACAGTCGAGTCCGGCTTCATGACCAAGGATTTGTCGCTGCTGATCGGCCCCGACCAGCCCTGGCTGTCGACCACCGGTTTCCTCGACAAGATCGACGAGAACCTGCAGAAGGCGATGGCCTGACAGGCAAGCAAAATGGGCGAGCCCATCGTCTACGGGGCGGACTACAGCGTCTATGTGCGCATCGTCCGCCTCGTGCTCGCGGAGAAAGGCATCGACTACGAGCTCGTGCCGGTCGATGTCTTTGCCGTCGGGGGCATTCCCGCCTGGTATTTCAAGCATCATCCGTTCGGCCGCATCCCGGCCTTCGAGCATGACGGCTTCCGCCTTTACGAGACGAGCGCGATTGCCAGATATGTCGACGAGGTGTTCGACGGCCCGGTACTGCAGCCGAAAGACCCGCGTGCACGCGCAACGATGAACCAGATCATCGGCATGCTCGACGCCTATGCCTACCGATCCATGGTCTGGGATGTCGCCGTCGAGCGGCTGGAGAAACAGGCGCCCGACGAGGCCCTGATCGCCGGCGGGCTTTCACAGGCAAGCAAAACGCTTGAGGCCCTCTCCTCACTGAAAGCGCCTGGGCCATGGTTGCTGGGCGACCAGCTGACGCTGGCCGATCTGCATGCGGCGCCAATCATCGGCTATTTCGTCAAGGTCCCGGACGGGCTAAAACTGCTGGCCGAATTTCCCGAGATCCATTCCTGGTGGAACCGCATCACGGCACGGCCAGGCTTTGCCCGCACTGAGAAGGCTGACTGACAGCAAAGGCCCGGTGGTTGGGCCCTTGCTATCTGATCACAATCTGATCACGCGGCTTCGAGGGCAGCTTTCACTGCCGCGATCGCATCGGCGGCCTTGGAAGCATCCGGGCCGCCGGCCTGGGCCATGTCTGGCCGGCCACCGCCGCCCTGCCCGCCGAGTGCGGCGGAGGCCACGCGCACCAGATCGACGGCGCTGAAGCGGCCGACAAGATCATCGGTGACAGCGACCACGACACTCGCCTTGTTGTCCTCGCCGGCGCCGACGAAGACTACGACGCCGGAGCCGAGAGACGACTTGCCGGCATCAGCCAACGGCTTCAAATCCTTCGGCGAGACGCCGGAAACCGCCTTGCCGAGGAAACCGACGCCCGCCACCGTCTCGTTCTCCGACGGAGCGCCCGCCGCGGCACCGCCGCCCAGCGCCAGCTTCTTGCGCGCCTCGGTCAGTTCTTTTTCGAGCTTCTTGCGCTCGTCGAGCAGCGCCTCGACACGCGCCGGCACGTCGGCCGGCGAGATCTTCAGCGTTGCGGCGACGGTCTTCAGCCGCCTGTCCTGCTCGTCGAGATGCTTGCGTGCGGCCTCGCCGGTCAATGCCTCGATGCGGCGCACGCCGGCGGCAACCGCGCTGTCCGACACGACACGCACCAGACCGATATCGCCGGTCGCCCTGACATGCGTGCCACCGCAGAGTTCGACCGAATAGGGCCGGTTCGCCTTGGCGCCATGCAAGCCGGTGCCCATCGACACCACACGCACTTCATCGCCGTACTTCTCGCCAAACAGTGCCATGGCGCCTTCGGCGATGGCGTCGTCGACCGACATCAGGCGCGTGGACACCGGGCTGTTCTGCACGACGATCTCGTTGGCCATGCGCTCGACTTCTTCGAGCTCATCGGGAGAGATTGGCTTGTTGTGCGAAATGTCAAAGCGCAGGCGCTCGGGCGCGACCAGCGAGCCCTTCTGCGCGACATGGCTGCCGAGCACCTCGCGCAACGCCTCGTGGATCAGATGCGTCGCAGAATGGTTCGCGCGCAGCCTGGTGCGGCGCGCATGGTCGACTTTCAACTCGACTGCCGCGCCGGTCCTGACCGTACCGCTGGCCACCTTGCCGATATGGACGAACAGCCCATCAGCCTTCTTCTGCGTATCGGAGATATCGATCGAGAAGCCTTCGCCCGAAATGACACCAGTGTCGCCCATCTGGCCACCGGACTCGCCATAGAACGGTGTCTGGTTGACGACCACGGCTACCGCCTCGCCCTTGCTCGCGCTGTCGACGGTCTTGCCGTCCCTGACAAGCGCCTGGATGAGGCCTTCCGCCTGCTCGGTCTCGTAGCCGAGGAACTCGGTGGCGCCCGCCTGCTCGCGCACCGGGAACCAGACCCTCTCGGTGGCCGCGTCGCCGGAGCCTGCCCAATGAGCGCGCGCCTCGGCCCTCTGCCGCTCCATCGCATCGGTGAAGCCGGCAAGATTGACCGAGATGTTGCGCTGGCGCAGCGCATCCTGCGTCAGATCGAGCGGGAATCCGTAAGTGTCGTAGAGCTTGAAGGCCGTTTCGCCATCCAGCATGTCGCCGGCATGCAGCTTTTCCGTAGCCTCCGAAAGCAGGCCGAGGCCGCGCACCAGCGTCTTGCGGAACCTGGTTTCCTCGAGCTTCAGCGTCTCGGTGATCAACTGTTCGCCGCGCACCAGTTCCGGATAGGCCTGACCCATCTCGCGCACCAGCGCCGGCACCAGGCGCCACATCAGCGGATCACGGGAGCCAAGCAACTGCGCATGGCGCATGGCGCGCCGCATGATGCGGCGCAGGACATAGCCACGGCCTTCGTTCGACGGCAGCACGCCATCGGCCACCAGGAAGGAGGACGAGCGCAGATGGTCCGCGATGACGCGAAACGACGCGACGGTTTCCTTGTCGGGGCCATGCCCAATCGCCGACGACGCCGCGTCGATCAGGTGACGGAACAGATCGGTTTCAAAGACGCTTTCCACCCCCTGAAGAATCGACGCCATGCGCTCCAGGCCCATGCCGGTGTCGATCGACGGGCGCGGGAGGTCGATGCGCTCCTCCTTCGTCACCTGTTCATACTGCATGAACACCAGGTTCCAGAATTCGAGGAAACGATCACCGTCCTCCTCCGGACTGCCGGGAGGGCCGCCCCAGATGTGCTCGCCCCGGTCAATGAAGATTTCCGAGCACGGCCCGCACGGTCCGGTGTCGCCCATCGCCCAGAAATTATCCGAGGTCGCAATGCGAATGATGCGATCGTCGGAAAAACCGGCGATCTTCTTCCAGAAGCCGGCTGCCTCGTCGTCCGTATGATAGACGGTGACCAGCAGCTTGTCCTTGTTCAGCCCGAATTCCTTGGTGATCAGGTTCCAGGCAAGCTCGATCGCACGCTCCTTGAAGTAGTCGCCGAAGGAGAAATTGCCGAGCATCTCGAAGAAGGTCAGATGGCGCGCGGTATAGCCGACATTGTCGAGGTCGTTGTGCTTGCCGCCGGCGCGAACGCTCTTCTGGGCGGTCGAGGCGCGCGAATAAGGCCGCTTCTCAAGGCCGGTGAAGACGTTCTTGAACTGCACCATGCCGGCGTTGGTGAACATCAGCGTCGGATCGTTGCGCGGCACCAGCGGGCTCGACGCGACGATCTCGTGACCCTCCTTGTGGAAGTAGTCGAGAAATGTCGACCGGATCTCGTTCACGCCACTCATGAATGCTGCCTTTTCGAGAGAACCGCCGGCCAGCCGGCGGAAAATGGGCTCTTGCGTCCTGGAAGATAGACTTGGCCTTTTAGCGATCGCACCGCACCCTGTCCAGAAACACGGAATTGGTCCAAATCATGGTCTTTGCCGACTGTCCGGACCGGCCTGCCTCACCGCCAAAACGCAAAACCGCCGACCCAGGGCCGGCGGTTCGAAACGCATTGATACGCAAACTCAAACTGGGGTACGCGAACTCAGGCTGAAGCCCTGACGGACCATACTCGTCCTACATCGCGCCGGCTTCATCCTCGAAACCGTCGTCACCGCCTTCGGAGCCACCATTCTCGAGGAATTTCTCGGCGATCAGCCCGGCATTCTGCCTGAGCGCCAGTTCGATCTCGCGCGCCGTGTCGGGATTGTCGCGCAGGAACAGTTTTGCATTCTCGCGACCCTGGCCGAGACGTTGCGAATTGTAGGAGAACCAGGCACCCGACTTCTCGACCACACCGGCCTTGACGCCAAGATCGACCAGTTCGCCGGTCTTGGACACGCCCTCGCCATACATGATGTCGAACTCGACCACCTTGAAGGGCGGCGCCAGCTTGTTCTTGACCACCTTGACGCGGGTCTGGTTGCCGACGACCTCGTCGCGGTCCTTGACCGAGCCGATGCGGCGGATGTCGAGGCGCACCGAAGCATAGAATTTCAGCGCGTTGCCGCCGGTCGTGGTCTCGGGCGAACCGAACATGACGCCGATCTTCATGCGGATCTGGTTGATGAAGATGACCATGGTGTTGGAGCGCGAGATCGATGCCGTCAGCTTGCGCAGCGCCTGGCTCATCAGCCGGGCCTGCAGGCCGGGCAGCGAATCGCCCATCTCGCCTTCGATTTCAGCGCGAGGCGTCAGCGCCGCGACCGAATCGACCACCAGCACGTCAATCGCGCCGGAGCGCACCAGCGTGTCGCAGATTTCCAGCGCCTGCTCACCGGTGTCGGGCTGCGAGATCAGAAGGTTCTCGAGATCGACGCCAAGCTTGCGCGCATAGACCGGGTCAAGCGCATGCTCGGCATCGACGAAGGCGCAGATGCCGCCCTTCTTCTGGGCTTCCGCCACAGTGTGGAGGGCGAGCGTCGTCTTGCCCGAGCTTTCCGGCCCGTAGATCTCGATGATGCGGCCGCGCGGCAGGCCACCGACGCCAAGCGCGATGTCGAGGCCAAGCGAGCCGGTCGGCACCGTTTCGATCTCGACGACCTGCTCGTTCGCGCCGAGCCGCATGATCGAGCCCTTGCCGAAAGCCCGCTCGATTTGCGACAGCGCCGCATCCAGAGCCTTTGATTTGTCCACCGCTTTGTCCTCTACCAGCCGCAAAGAATTCTGAGCCATGATACATCACCCCTTGGTCGTCAATGAAGGCCGGACAATCCGTAATCCCTGCCATTTTGTACCTTTTTTGTTCTCGTTTGGCAAGGGGCTTCAAATATCTGAAAAACAATCAAAATTCGGATTTGTTCTTTTTTCGTCCCAGAACCCGAGCAGGAATGCATCCCACATTGGGCCAGACAGCTTGGCCGTTTCGATCCGCCGAATCGTTGCCTTGCATGCGAAACTCCGTCACGCAGCCTAGCGCTTGTGCGGGTGGAATAACAAAGGTCATATCGCCGGCATGGTGAAATCTCCAAGAATTCTGGCGGTGGGCGGTGCCCATATCGACCGGCGCGGCCAGGTTTCGGGCGCTTACGTGCCCGCCGCCTCCAATCCGGGCACGATGCGCGAGGATGTCGGCGGCGGCGTCTTCAACGCGTTGCGCAGTCTGGTGCGGCGCGGAGTCTCCGCCTCGCTGCTGTCGGTGCGTGGTGGCGATGCCGCCGCCGATACCGTCGCGCGAGCCATCGCGGAAGCAGGCATTGCCGACCTGTCCGCCGTGTTCCTTGATCGGACGACGCCGAGCTACACGGCGCTGATCGACCGCGAGGGCGAACTGATCGTCGGCTTCGCCGACATGGCGCTCTATGAGTTGGCGTTTCCCAAGCAGATTCGTCGTTCCAAGGTGCGGGAGGTGATCGCCACCGCCGATGCCATTCTGTGCGACGCCAATCTGCCTTCGGCGGCACTGGAGCGGCTGGTTTTGCTTGCCGCCGGCAAGCCCGTGTTCGCCATTGCCATTTCGCCGGCCAAGATCGTGCGTTTGAAATCGGTCCTCGGCCATCTGGCCGTCGTCTTCATGAACCAGCGCGAAGCCGTCGCCTTGGCTGGCCTGGACGGTACGGCGTCCGGGCAAGATATCGTTGATGGCCTGAAACGCGCCGGCCTCGACAGCGCGGTGGTGACGGCGGGCGGCGGCCCGGTGCTGGGTTTCGACCGGGATGGCACCTTTGCCGTCATGCCGCCCGCTCCCAGGAAGGTGGCGGATGTTACCGGCGCCGGCGATGCGCTGGCGGGCGCAACCGTTGCCGGCCTGCTGCGTGGCATGCCCCTGCGCGCGGCACTGCGCGAGGGTGTCGCCGCGGCGACGCTGGCCATCGAAAGCGCCGACGCCGTTCCCGATTTCACCGCGGCGAGCTTCTGCGAGGCGCTGGCCCTTGTGCCGGATGCGCAGGAAGTGGCATGAGACCGGCAAATTCATAGTGCCGGAGTGCCGCTCGCGCGTCCCGATGGATCGCCGCACTCCGGGTTGGAGATCAAGATGACGCCAGAGACCGCCCGCCCCTTCATCGACATCCATGCGCCGGTGGCGCAAGCCTTGGCTGCCGGGCGGCCGGTGGTGGCGCTGGAAAGCACCATCATCACCCACGGCATGCCCTACCCCGACAATGGCGCCATGGCGGCGGACGTCGAAAAGATCATCACCGATGGCGGCGCCGTGCCAGCGACGATCGCCGTGGTTGCCGGCCGCATCAAGATCGGGCTTTCGGACGGTGAGCGCGAATCGCTCGCCATGACCGGCGATGCCATGAAGCTGTCGCGCGCCGACCTCGGCTTTGCCGTCGCGCAAGGGCGCACCGGCGGCACCACGGTCGCCGCCACGATGATCGCGGCGCATATGGTCGGCATCGAGGTGTTCGCCACCGGCGGCATCGGCGGCGTGCACAAGGGCGGCGAAAAGAGTTTTGACATTTCCGCCGATCTCGACGAGTTGGCGCGCACGCCGGTCATCGTCGTATCGGCCGGCGCCAAAGCCATCCTCGACATTGAAAAGACGCTGGAAGTGCTGGAGACGCGCGGCGTGCCGGTGGTCGGCCATGGCTGCGAGACGATGCCAGCCTTCTGGTCGCGGCATTCGCCGTTCCGCGCGCCGTTGACCTTGTACAAGCCGGAAGACATCGCGCATTTCTACCAGACGCGGCAGGCACTCGGGCTTGGCGGCGGCATGCTGATCGCCAACCCGGTACCGGAGAACCACGAAATCCCGGCCGAAGAGATGGCCGGCTATATCGAAGCCGCGCAGAAGGCAGCCGAGGCGCTCAACGTAACCGGCAAGGCGGTGACGCCATTCCTGCTGTCGAAGATCCTCGAACTGACCGGCGGCAGGAGCCTGAAGACCAACATCGCCCTGGTCGAAAACAATGCACGACTGGCGGCGAAGATCGCCAGGGCATTGTAGTTTCCACGCAGCTACTTGCCGGCGCGCCGTCCCGCCTCATGGGCGCGGCGCGCCCACACCGCCATCTCGTCCGGATCGTCGAAGGCGCTGTCGGGAATACTCCAGTAGGGCATGGAGACCAGCTTGCCGTGCCGCGAGCCGGTATAGGTCCATTGCTTGCAACCGGCGGCTTCGAAGGCGGGCGCGCTTTGCTCGTCCGCCTTCAGCATCAATTCGCCGCGCAGCACGATGGCGACGATGACGCCGTCGAAATAGATGCCCTTGCCGCCGAACAATTTGCGGATGCTGACCGGGCCAAGGCCTTCGAAAAGTTCGGCTATGCGTTCATTGTCCATGCCGCGATCATGACATCGGCATCTGGCATTGTCATCGCCGCAACCAAAACCATGCTGACAGGTTGAGAACGAAATTCGTCGGAGTTTTTCATGCCGCTTCTGCTCAAAGGGTCCTGCCGGTGCAACGCCGTGCGTTTCGAGGTCGAGAGCCACACGCCGGTGCCGTTCATGCTCTGCTACTGCTCGATCTGCCGCAAGCAACAGGGTGGTGGCGGCTTCGCCATCAATCTCGGCGCTGACTGCAAAACGATGAAAATTACCGGCAAGCGCAATCTCGGCGTTTATCGAGCCGAGATCGAGGATGACGAGCATCCGCGGTGCGAAGTCTCGTCAGGCGAGCGGAATTTCTGCAGGAAATGCGGATCGGCACTGTGGCTCTACGATCCGACCTGGCCGGAACTGGTGCATCCCTTCGCCTCGGCGATCGACAGCGACTTGCCGAAGCCTCCAAGCAAGGTGCATCTGATGCTGAAGTACAAGGCGAACTGGGTCGAGCCTGATATCGGTAAGGGCGACAAGACGTTCGACGTCTATCCGGAGGAATCGATCGCCGACTGGCACAAACGAATGAAGATGTGGGTGGAGTAGCGTCCTTCTCCCCGTTTGCGGGGAAGGAAGATCTCAGGCCGACGCCCGCGCCTCTGCCAGCGCCTTCAAGTCAGCCGGCTTCAGTTCGACGGATTCGCCGCAGCCGCAGGCCGAACTCTGGTTCGGATTGTGGAAGGTGAAACCGGTGCGCAGCGTCGTCTGCTCGAAATCCATCTCGGTGCCGAACAGGAACAGGGCCGCCTCAGGCGCCACATAGACATGCGCGCCGTCGCGCTCGATGTGGTCGTCCTTGGTGTTGGGTTCGGTCACCAGATCGACCGTGTATTCCATGCCGGCGCAGCCGCCCTTCTTGATGCCGAGGCGAATGCCATGCGCGTTGTCGCGGGTGGCGACAATCTCGCGCACCCGGTCGGCGGCCTTTTCGGTCATCGTGATGACGGCAAAGCGTCCCATGTCATTCTCCACCTTCACGCGGGTTCAAGGCCCGCGGATCATTCATCCATCAAAATGGTTATATTGGCGTCACGCTGCAAGGTCTTTATTGCCATTGTCCATGCAGCGCTGCCGTCGAGTACGCATTGAGCACAGCTTCAGACGACTCTCGTTCATTTTCCTCCAAGGCATAGAATGCGTTGTCCAAGGCATCAAAATCTATGCCGCTGCCACTGACATCACCCACGATTTCCATTCTTGCCAAACGCTCTTCGGGAAAACATTCGCCCAGCAAGGCGCAGGCCCGGCGCGTCAGTTCTGCATGCTTTTCAAGGCCCATGGTGCGGAAACCTTGAATCGCCCCTTGCGCCGTTATCCCATAAGAATTCCAAAAATACTGTCTGAAGCCACCGTTGAGGACCTGCCAACTTAGCAACTCGACGCAGATGACGTTCCTGATCGCGGAAGGCATTGCACCAACAACTCTGTGATACTCAGCCGGTTCTTCAAGAACGTCGAGAACCGGAGCGCCCCAAGCCTCGACCACCCTCGCCGAAGGCGGAATGTCGCCTTCTCTTGGGGCATCCGGCGAAGATTTGTCGGACATCCAGTTCGCCTAATCGCCCCTCAATACCAACCCACCGCCACCTGCGCCTCTTCCGACATGCGGTCGGGCGACCAGGGCGGGTCGAAGGTCATGTTGACTTCGACGCCGGAGACACCTTCGACGGCGCCGACGGCATTTTCCACCCAGCCGGGCATTTCGCCGGCGACAGGGCAGCCGGGCGCGGTCAGCGTCATGTCGATCTTGACCGAACGGTCGTCCTCGATGTCGATCTTGTAGATAAGGCCAAGCTCGTAGATGTCGGCCGGGATTTCCGGGTCGTAGACGGTCTTCAGCGCCGAGACGATGTCGTCGGTCAGCCGTGCCAATTCGTCGGCGGGAATGGCCGAAGCGGAAACCAGCGGGTTGATGGCCGCTTCCGGTGCGGTCTCTGTGGTATGGCTAGCATCGTCCATGATCGTCACCCGAAGAACTTTCGCGCTTTTTCGAGCGCTTCCGCCAAAGCGTCGACTTCGGCCCTGGTATTATACATGCCGAACGATGCCCTGCATGTGGAGGTTACGCCAAAACGTTTCAACAGCGGCTGGGCACAATGGGTGCCTGCCCGCACTGCAACGCCCTGCCTGTCTATCACCATCGAGACGTCATGGGCATGAATGCCCTGCAACTCGAAGGAAATGATCGCCCCCTTGCCCGGTGCGTCGCCGAAGATGCGCAGCGAATTGATGGCGCGCAGCCGCTCGTGGGCATAGGTCTTGAGGTCTTCCTCGTGTGCGGCAATGCGCTCGCGGCCGACCTTTTCCATATAGTCGAGTGCGGCGCCCAGCCCGATTGCCTGGACGATCGGCGGCGTGCCGGCCTCGAAGCGATGCGGCGGCTCGTTGTAGGTGACGATGTCTTCCGTCACTTCCTCGATCATCTCGCCACCGCCCATGAACGGTCGCATGCCCAGGAGAATGTCCTTCTTGCCATAGAGCACGCCGATGCCGGACGGACCGTAGACCTTGTGGCCGGTGAAGACGAAGAAATCGCAATCGAGATCCTGCACGTCGATCGGCATGTGCACGGCGCTCTGGCTGCCGTCGACCAGCACTGGAATGCCGCGCGCATGCGCAATGCGCACGATCTCCTTGATCGGCGTCACCGTGCCCAGCGCATTCGACATCTGCGTGATGGCGACAAGCTTGGTGCGGTCGGTCAGCCGCTTCTCGAATTCCTCGATGTGGAAGACGCCGAGATCGTCGACCGGCACCCAGACCAGCCTGGCGCCCTGACGCTCGCGGATGAAATGCCACGGCACGATGTTAGAGTGGTGCTCCATGATCGACAGCACGATCTCGTCGCCCTCGCCGATGTTGGGCATGCCATAGCCATAGGCGACCGTGTTGATCGCCGACGTCGTGTTCGAGGTGAAGACGATGTTGTCGGTGCTCGGCGCGTTGAGGAAACGGCGCACAGTCTCGCGCGCCTTCTCATACGCATCGGTCGCGGCATTGGACAAGAAATGCAGGCCACGATGAACGTTGGCGTATTCCTGGCTGTAGGCGTGCTGGATTGTATCCAGCACCACCTGCGGCTTCTGCGCCGAGGCGCCGTTGTCGAGATAGACCAGCGGCTTGCCATAGACTTCCCGCGACAGGATCGGGAAATCGCGGCGGATCGCCTCGACGTCGTAGAAATCTCCGATCTTGCCTGGAGCGTTCATCAGGATCACCCGTGTGCCACGAACCAGTCGTCAAGCCGCGCTTCGAGCGCCTCGACAATCGTCTCGTCGTCCAGTTCCTCGATCACCTCGGCGACAAACGCCTTGACCAGAAGGCCGCGCGCGCTCTTCTCGTCGATGCCGCGCGCCATCAGGTAGAACAGGTGGTCGTGGTCTATTTCGGTCACCGTCGCACCATGGCCGCAGACGACGTCGTCGGCGAAGATTTCAAGTTCGGGCTTGGTCGAGAACTCGCCGTCGTCCGACAACAGCAGCGTGTTGCAGGCCATCTTGGCATTGGTCTTCTGCGCGTACTGATGGACGTTGATGCGGCCTTGGAAGACGCCACGCGCCTTGCCCGTCACCACGTTGCGGATCACTTCCGTCGAGGTCGTGTGCGGTACGGTGTGGTCGAGCACCATGGTCACGTCGCTATGGGTGTCGCCTGCAAGCAGGTTGATACCACGCAGCTTGAAATCGGCGCCCTCGCCCGTGGTCTTGACCATGATCTCCTGGCGCACAAGCTTGCCGCCGGCATTCATGACGAACAGCGTCAGTTTGGCGTTCTTGCCGATATGGGCCTTGAGCTGCGCCAGATGCGTCGCCGTTTCCGGCTGTTCCTGGACGATCAGCCACGTCACCTCGGCGCCCTCGCCGAGCACGAGCTGGCTGACCGAACTTACCAGAGCAGCCCCGTCACCCGTCTGACGCTCGACGATAACGGCCTTGGCGCCGGCGCCGACCCGCACCGGCAGGCGCACATGCGTCTGGCCACCGGCTTGCAGGTTCTGCAGTTCGATCGGCTTGTCCAGTTCGACGCCATCGGCGATGTCGACAAAATAACCATCTGCAACGAAAGCGGTGTTCAAAGCGCCGATGGCATCGTCGCTGCCATAGGGATCGAGCCCCGGCGCGATGCTGCCGTCGATCAGCTTTTCCGTCAGGCGCTGCACGGTGACGCCCTCAACGGCCGGCACCTTCGTGCTCGATACGCCGTTCAGCACGGCCAACACGGCCGAACCTTCCACGATCGGAGCAATGGCCTTGACCGCCGCGGCCGGATCGAAGTCCGGCACCGCATTCAGCAGCCGGCGGAGGTCCGTGTAGTGCCAGGATTCGACGCGCCGCGTCGGCAGGCCGTGCTTGATCGCCTCGATGGCGTCGTCGCGCTTCAGCATCACCGCGCCGTCGCCCGGCAGCAGCGACAACCGTTCGCCGAAGGCGTCGATCAACGCCGTCTCGGCCGGTGTCCGCTGGGGCTGTGTGTGCATATTCATCAGTCTTGCCTCTGGCATCTCACGCGGCTTCGCCGATCACGCCGGCATAGCCATTGGCTTCCAGGTCGAGCGCCAGCGACTTGTCGCCGGACTTGATGACCTGGCCCTTGTAGAGCACGTGCACGCTATCCGGCACGATGTGTTCAAGCAGGCGCTGGTAGTGGGTGATGACCAGGAACGCCCGGTCCGGCGCGCGCAACGCGTTGACGCCGTCGGAAACGATCTTCAGCGCGTCGATGTCGAGGCCGGAATCGGTTTCGTCGAGCACGCACAATTTCGGCTCCAGCAGCTTCATCTGCAGGATCTCGGCGCGCTTCTTCTCGCCGCCGGAGAAGCCGACATTGAGCGGCCGCTTGAGCATCGCCATGTCCATGCTGAGCGAGGCGGCGGCTTCCTTCACGCGCTTGAGGAATTCCGGAATCTTCAGCGGTTCCTCGCCACGCGCCTTGCGCTGCTCATTCATCGCAACCTTCAAGAATTCCATGGTCGCCACGCCCGGTATCTCCATCGGATACTGGAAGGCGAGGAAGATGCCTGACGTGGCGCGCTCGGCCGGATCCATTCCGAGGATCGACTGGCCGTTGTAGAGGATGTCGCCTTCGGTGACTTCATAGTCCTCGCGCCCGGCGAGGATATAGGACAGCGTCGATTTTCCCGAGCCGTTCGGACCCATGATGGCGGCGACCTCGCCGGCTTTCACCGTCAGGTTCAGACCGCGGATGATTTCGGTGCCGTCATCGACGATGCGGGCGTGCAGGTTCTTGATCTCAAGCATTCTTTTGTTTCCTGAATATCTGTCCGGTCAGCCGACCGAGCCCTCAAGCGAGATGCCGATCAGCTTCTGCGCCTCGACGGCGAACTCCATCGGCAGTTGCTGGATGACGTCCTTGACGAAGCCGTTGACGATCAGCGCGATCGCCTCCTCCTCGGGAATGCCGCGCTGCATGACGTAGAACTTCTGGTCCTCGGAGATCTTGGACGTCGTCGCCTCATGCTCGAACTGCGCCGTTGAATTCTTGGCTTCCATGTAGGGTACGGTGTGCGCGCCGCACTGGTCGCCGATCAGCAGACTGTCGCAGTTGGTGAAGTTGCGGGCGTTGGTCGCCTTGCGGTGCGCCGAAACCTGGCCGCGATAGGTGTTCTGCGAGAAGCCGGCGGCGATGCCCTTGGAGATGATGCGGCTCGACGTGTTCTTGCCGAGATGGATCATCTTGGTGCCGCTATCGACCTGCTGGTAGCCGTTCGACACCGCGATCGAATAGAACTCGCCGCTGGAATCGTCGCCGCGCAGGATGCAGCTCGGATATTTCCAGGTGATGGCCGATCCTGTTTCGACCTGTGTCCACGAGATCTTCGAGCGGTCGCCACGGCAGTCGCCGCGCTTGGTGACGAAATTGTAGATGCCGCCCTTGCCCTCGGCGTCGCCGGGGTACCAGTTCTGCACCGTCGAATATTTGATCTCGGCGTCGTCGAGCGCCACCAGTTCGACGACCGCGGCATGAAGCTGGTTCTCGTCGCGCTGCGGCGCCGTGCAGCCTTCGAGATAGGAGACGTAAGCCCCCTCCTCGGCGATGATCAACGTGCGTTCGAACTGGCCGGTGTTCTTCTCGTTCATGCGGAAATAGGTCGACAGTTCCATCGGGCAGCGCACGCCCTTGGGCACGAAGACGAAGGACCCGTCGGTGAACACAGCTGAATTCAGCGTGGCATAGTAGTTGTCGGAAGTCGGCACGACCGAACCGAGATACTTCTTAACCAGCTCCGGATGCTCGCGAATGGCTTCCGAGATCGAGCAGAATATGACGCCGGCCTGCGCCAACTCCTTCTTGAAGGTGGTGACGACGGAGACGGAATCGAACACCGCGTCGACAGCGACACGGCCCGATTTGTAGACATTGTCGCTGACTTCCTCGAGTTCCGAGGCGTCGGTTTTCTGCACGCCGGCGAGGATTTCCTGCTCCCTCAGCGGAATGCCGAGCTTTTCATAGACTTTCAGCAGTTCGGGATCGACATCGCTGAGCGACGTCGGGCCGGGCGTGCTCTTGGGCGCCGCATAGAAATAGATGTCCTGGAAATCGATCTTCGGGTAATGGACGCGCGCCCAGGTCGGCTCGTCAAGCGTCAGCCAGCGGCGATAGGCTTCCAGACGCCATTCCAGCATCCAGGACGGTTCGTCCTTCTTGGCCGAAATGAAACGGATGATGTCTTCGCTCAGCCCCTTCGGGGCCTTGTCCATCGCGATTTCGGTCTGGAATCCATATTTATACTGGTCGACATCGATCTTGCGGACTCGATCGATCGTCTCCTGCACAGCAGGCATAAGCGTTCTCCATCCACGCCGGGGTCAAGGCCCGGCAGTTTTCAAACTATGGCACCGCCAAAATGAACACCCAAAGGGCAGTCCGAGGCAGCGTAAGTTCCATATAGTGCGTTTCGACCGGAAATTCACCCGGCCAGCATGAAACGCACGGCTCTACCAGGCGGTGAAGCCTGTCTATCCCTGGCCGCTCACGCGGCCTTTTCCCGGTCCGCCTTTTCCCTGGCGCTTTGCCGCGCGGCGATCCCCGCCAACGCGGTGCGGAACAGCTCGATGTCCTCAGCGCCCGTCGCTGAACCGATCGACACGCGCAAGGCGCCAACGCTGTCATTGTGCCCCATGGCTTTCAGCACATGGCTCGGCCCGACCTTGCCCGACGAACAGGCTGAGCCGGCAGACAGAGCCACACCCGCCAGATCGAAGGCGATCTGCGCGGTTTCGGCCTTGACGCCCGCAATAGCGAAGAATGTCGTGTTGGCAAGCCTTGGCGAACCGGTTCCGAAGATTTCCACGTCCGGCACCAGCATTTTCACGATGGCCTCGATCTCGTCGCGGCGATGCCCAACCGCATCCATGGTTGGCAATCCGGTCTGCGCCTCGCGCGCGGCCGCGCCAAAACCAGCGATGGCGGCGAGGTTTTCCGTGCCGCCGCGATGGCCCTTTTCCTGGCCACCGCCACTGATCAGGGGCTTCGGCATCATCAGATCGGAGGCGGCGACAATGGCGCCGACACCCTTGGGACCACCGATCTTGTGCGAAGACAAAATAAGATAGTCGGCGTAACCCGCTGCCATGTCGATCGAAACACGGCCCGCGGCCTGGACGGCGTCAACGACGAGAACGCCGCCCGCCGCCTTGACGATCCCCGCAATCCGATCGATCGGCTGGATCACCCCGGTCTCGTTGTTGGCGGCATGGATTGCAACCAGCGGCAGGCCATCGGCCTTGTCGTGCGCGGCAAGCGCCGCGGCCAGGGCTGCAAGGTCGGCGATGCCGTTGGCGTCAACGCCAATCCGCGTCACCTGCGCTGCCGGGAAGCGCCCGCCATTCAACAGGCAGGGATGATCGGCCTCGGACACGTAGAGCCGGCTCATGCGCACCGCGCCGCGCCCCATCCGCCAATCGGGTGTCAGCAGCGTCGAGGCGGCTTCCGTCGCGCCGGAGGTGAACACGACATGCTCGGCCTTGGCGTTGACCAGCGCTGCCACATCACGCCTTGCAGTCTCGATCGGGCGTCGTGCAGCACGCCCCTCGGCGTGGACCGACGACGGGTTGGCGGCGACATCAAGCGCCGCGACCATAGCCTCACGCGCCACCGCAAGCAGCGGCGCACTGGCATTGTAGTCGAGATAGGCGCGTAGTCCGGCCATTTTCGTCCAGTTGGTCCCGTCAGAAGCCATTCCGCCGTCGTATGGCGTTATTTCCTTGAAATTCCAAGGCGAGCCGTCCTATTTACGCGGCTTGCGGCGCGAGTGGCCGGGCTCGACGTTTTGGCCACTCAGTTTTGAACAATTCTAAACTAGCTTCTAAGAAGACGCTCGCCCTGCGTCAAGGCCAGAGGAAGATACGTTCCGGGCGCCGCGCATTCGTATTACCTA
Organism: Mesorhizobium sp. RCAM 05104; assembly: GCF_059683645.1. Lineage (NCBI taxonomy): Bacteria > Pseudomonadati > Pseudomonadota > Alphaproteobacteria > Hyphomicrobiales > Phyllobacteriaceae > Mesorhizobium > Mesorhizobium sp. RCAM 05104. The sequence continues at coordinate 535,836 of NZ_CM185033.1, forward strand.
AGTGGAGTATTTCATGCCTGAGGTCATTTTCACCGGTCCTGCCGGCCGTCTGGAGGGACGCTACCAGCCCTCCAAGGAAAAGAGCGCGCCGATTGCCATCATCCTGCACCCGCATCCGCAATTTGGCGGCACGATGAACAACAAGATCGTCTACGACCTCTTCTATATGTTCCAGAAGCGGGATTTCACCACGCTTCGCTTCAATTTCCGCGGCATCGGCCGCAGCCAGGGCGAATTCGATCACGGCACCGGCGAGCTGTCGGATGCCGCCGCGGCACTCGACTGGGTGCAGTCGCTGCATCCGGACTCCAAAAGCTGCTGGGTCGCCGGTTATTCGTTCGGCTCTTGGATCGGCATGCAGTTGCTGATGCGCCGGCCGGAGATCGAGGGCTTTATCTCGATCGCGCCGCAGCCCAACACCTATGACTTCTCGTTCCTGGCGCCCTGCCCGTCATCGGGCCTGATCATTCATGGCGATGCCGATAAGGTAGCGCCACCGAAGGACGTGCAAGGCCTGGTCGACAAGCTGCACACGCAAAAGGGCATCACCATCACGCAGAAGACCTTGCCTGGCGCCAACCACTTCTTCGCCAACGACGCAGACCTGCTGCTCGAGGAATGCGCGGACTATCTCGACCGGCGGCTCGCCGGCGAATTGTCCGATCCGCGGCCGAAGCGGCTGAGATAGACCACGAAGAAGCGACAGGCGATGTACGAGCCTCCTCAATTCAAGGAAACGCGGCCGGACATCCTGCACGGGCTGATCCGGGCACATCCGCTGGGCCTGTTGATTTGCAACGGCGCCGAGGGGCCGGTCGCCAATGCCATCCCCTTCCTGCTCGATGCCGACGTGCCGCCCAATGGCAGGCTGCGCGCGCATCTTGCCAGGGCCAATCCACAATGGCGCCTGTTGGCCGACAATCCGGCCTCGCCGGTGCTGATCGTCTTCCAGGGCAGCGATGCCTATGTGACGCCGTCCTGGTACGAGACCAAGCGCGAGACCGGCAAGGTGGTACCAACCTGGAACTACGCCATCGTGCAGGTGCGCGGCACCGTCAAGGTGATGGATGACCAGGACTGGCTGGCGCGGCAGATTGCCGATCTGACTGCCTCCCAGGAAGGCGCTCGCGAGGCCCCCTGGGCAGTGACCGACGCGCCGGCGCCCTTCATCCAGTCGCAGATCAAGGGCATCATCGGGCTGGAAATCGAGATCAACGAAATCCACGGCAAATGGAAGGTCAGCCAGAACCGGCCGGTCGCCGACCGTGCCGGCGTCGTCCAAGGGCTGGAAAGCGAAGACCACCGGTCACCCGATATGGCCAGCCTGGTGAGATCGTATGGCGGTCTCGACGGCAACTAGGCTTCGGCAAATCCGAGCGCTCAGGCTGCCGTCTTCCTGGTCGGGCCAATCAGCCAAAACGTCTCCTTGCGGATCGGCAATCCCGACCCTGTCGGACGAAAGATGAAGCCAAGTCGGGCAAAGACCAGTCCGCTGGCCAGCGCGAAGGCGCAGCCAAGGCCGAAGCCGGCGACGGTGTCGCTGGGATAGTGCGCGCCGACAAAGACCCGCGTCGACGCGATGCACGCCGTGATCGCCAAGGCGATGTACCAGCGGCGCGGAAACAAAAGCAGGGCAACCCCGAACACGGCGCCCATTGTCGTGGCATGGCCCGACGGAAAGCCGGCGAAGCGCGCATCGAAGGCGAAGGGGTGCAGGGACAGAACACCAAAATCGTGGAAATAGAGCGGGCGGGCCCGACCGATGGCGTATTTCAGCATATTGACGGTCAGGCCGGACAGACCGACGGCGCTCAGCACCAGAAATGCCAGGCAGGTCCAGTTGTAGGCCAGCATCAGCGAGCGCCTCGAAAGGCTTCGCCAGTCCGTCAGGTTCGCGGCGACGAGCAGAAGCGCCGATGGAATGAGATACCAGCCACCCAGGCCGAACTGCGTGAAAAAATCGGCAAGGTGGACAAACCCTGGCGACCATTGGTCGCGAAGCATTCCGGCCGGAGTGTCGAGGCGAACAAACGCTGCCGCCGTCAGAAAAACCCAGACCAGGCCCCAGACAGGCCACACTATGTTCGGGTAGCCGGCGGGTCGAACGGCAAAGCGCTTGCTTACGATCTGCATCGTATCGCGAAAATTGTCCAGGGATCGGCGCCCCACGCCAAGGAGCCCGCGGGAAACAGAAGGGCGCGATTTCACGAGCATTGGAAATTCGACCCTATCATCGAACAGCCATCATTGAACCACACGGTAAAGGCCGAGCGACAGTTTGTCTCCCGACGAATAGTTGAGCCCGTCGATCTGGGCAACGCGGCTCGCGGATTTGCCTTGTGCCGCCAGCAGGCCATTCAGTTTCTGCTCATCGCCGACCTGCGCCAGCGCCAGCGCACAGGCAGGGTCGGCAAGCAGATGCCTGGCGACGCCATCGACATCGGTCAGAATCGTTTTCGTGCCGACAAGGAACACCAGGCTCGGTTCGTGATACCCCGCCGAGGCGAGCACGGTGGTGTCGCAAGGCCTGTTGGCGCGGACCGCCGCCTCGATCGCCGGGCTCAGCCAGATCGGCTTCAGCGAGGGCGCGATGACGCCGAACAACAAGGCATAGGTGATGCCCGCACAAACCGCGACGGCGGCAATGCGCCAAAGCGGCACTTGCAAGCGCCGCGAAAAGGCGAAGTAGCCGGCGCCGAGTGCTGCGGCCGCCGCCGGAATGCTCCACCATGAGAAGGTGCCGGTGAGGTAGATCGGCGCGCCCACGCACACCACCGCCAGGCCGAGGCTGACCACGACCAGGCCGAATGCGGTCGACCACCACAACCAGCTTTGCCAGCGTCTGAGCGGTGCATTGGCATCCTGCGGCGACAATGTCAGCAGCCAGCCGATCAGCAGCGCCATGCCGGGGTAGGCCGGCAGGACATAGTGCGGCAGCTTTGTCGGAATGAGCTCGAACACCAGCCAGAATGGGATGTACCAGGCAAGGCAGAAACGCAGCCGGGGATCGTCGCGCAACCGGTTGAGCGCCTGGAGCCCGGCACCAACCGCGATCAGGCCGAAAGGCCACATGAACAGCGAGTAGGTCAGCATGTAGAAGCCGGGCGGCAGGCCGTGCGATTCCTCGCCCGACGCGACCTTGCCAAGCATGTCCTTGCCGACGGCCTGCTGCAGGAAAGCGCCATGGCTTTTCCAGGTGATCAGGGCAAGCCAGGGCAGCACGATCAGCACGACCAGCGCCAGGCCGCGCCCCACTTTGAGCTTCGCCAGCCAGCGCCCGTCGCGCTCGAAGGCAAACAGCACCGCAATGGTGAGCGCCGACAGCAGCGGCGCAATCGGTCCCTTGATGAGGATCGCAGCACCCTGCGCTATCCAGAAGATCCACCACAGATGGCCGGCCACAGGTTCTTTCCGGCGCGATGCCAGATAGATCTGCGCCAGCGCGCCTTGCGCCGCCACGCAACAGGCCAGCAGCATCGCATCGGTCTTGGCGTCGCGGCCCTCGAAGGCGGTGGCGAAGATCGCGGCCATGACCAGGCCGGCGGCGATACCGGCATTGGCTCCGAAAAGATTGGTGCCGGTCCAGACTATCGCCAGCACCGCAATGGCAATGCCGAGCGCCGAGACGGTGCGATAGACCCAGATCGGCGCCTCGGCACCCTCGCCGCTCAGCATCACGGCCGCGGATTGCAGCCAATAGATACCGATCGGCTTCTGGTAGCGCGAGGCGTCCTGAAAGCGGATGTCGACAAAGTCGCCAGTCTCGACCATCTGCTTGGTGGCCTGTACGAAGCGCGGTTCATCACGGTCGATCGGCGGCATCGACGCCAGCCCCGAAACCGTCATCACCAGGCTGAACAGGAAGAGAAGGATGTAGTTCCTGTTCAACGCCATGCTTCAGCCTCTCTGACCATTTTTCGAAGTGCCCAGGCCGCTCAATCGACCTTGGTCATCGCCGCCGCCTTGCGCTCATTGGCGATCAGCCAGAGATTGCGGATATAGATGAACATGCCCATGGCCTGCCCGGCGATGAACACTGGATCCTGACGCTGGATGGCATAGATCAGAAGCAGGCCGCCGCCGAACAGCGAGAAGAACCAGAAGGCGACCGGCACGACGCTTCGCTTGGCCTTTTCCGAGGCGAGCCACTGCACGACGAAGCGCATGGTGAAGAAGAACTGGGCGATGAAGCCGAGCAGGATCCACGCATCGAACTGCTTGATGAAAACCTGGTGAAGCCAGGTCACCAATTCCTGAAGCACGTTACCCATGCCTGATTTCCTCTACTTTGGGCATTCTGCGGCGCCTGCGGCGCAGCCACCAGACTCCGCCGAGATCGAGCGCGCCCTGCAGGCCGCGATCGAAAATCCCGTAATTCGACTTGCCGTGGCGGCGCGAACGATCGACGACGTCGCAATGCACGACGCGGTACCCCTCCTGGATGACCAGCGCCGGAACGAAGCGATGGGTGCCGTCGAAGAACGGCAATTTGCGCAGGATATCGGTATGGACCGCCTTCAGGCCGCAGCCGGTGTCGCGCGTCTCGTCATGCAGGATGGCGTTTCTCAGCCAGTTGGCGAAACGCGACGCCAGCTGCTTGACCTTGCTGTCGCGGCGCTTGAGGCGCTGCCCTTGTGCTGCGCCGAACTCGGGCCCGGCCTGCCGCAAGGCATCGACCAGCACCGGAATGTATTGCGGATCGTTCTGGCCATCGCCGTCGATCGTGGCGACGATGCTGCCGCGTGCCGCCCAGGCGCCCGAACGCACGGAAAGGCTCTGGCCGGCGGATTTCCGGTGCCGCAATTCCCGCAGCGGAAACGCGCGAATTGCCGCCTGCTCGGCGAGCACCGAAGCGGTCTCGTCGGTCGAACCGTCATTGACGATGATCAGTTCGAAGTCGCGGCCCACCATCGCCGCCTCGATCTCATCGATCAGCAGCGGCAGGTTTGCCGCCTCGTTCCTGCAAGGAATGACGATGGATATCAATGCGTCCGGCATGTCGCGTCGGGCTCTGTCGTCGGATATGGCATTGGATGGATGCCGTGCGGTGCCGTTCGAGGTCGTGGGCTGCAAGAACCTTCTGGCGCGGCGCCTCATTACGCCAGCCGAAACGATGAAGCAAGCATTCGTGCCGGAAGGCTCGCTGCAACGTTTCAACAACGGGTGATCGCTTCGGCGTCTTGCGATCATTCGCGCAAGCGCAATCAGCCGCAAAACCGGATTCCACTTTTGCTGATCGCGAGTTCTTCGTTGACGCGCGATCTGACGCAAAACCGGATTCCACTTTTGCTGATCGCGCTTGGATGCTAAACGCCCGCGTTCATGCACGCCAGAGCCGCAGCGGCCGGGCGCTTTCGGGAAAGAAACAATGTCCGCCTTCAAATCCGATTTCCTGCGCACGATGAGTGAGCGCGGTTTCATCCACCAGACTTCGGATGATGCCGGCCTCGACAATCTCTTCGCCAGGGAGACGGTGACGGCCTATATCGGCTTCGACGCGACAGCCAGGAGCCTGCACGCCGGATCGCTGATCCAGATCATGATGCTGCACTGGCTGCAGCAGACCGGCCATCGGCCGATCGCGCTGATGGGCGGCGGCACTTCGATGATCGGCGATCCGTCCTTCAAGGACGAGGCGCGCAAGCTGCTGACGCCGCAGGATATCGACGACAACCTCGCCGGCATCCGCCGCAACTTCATGCCTTACCTCAAATTCGGCAGCGGCCCGAATGACGCGATCATGGTCAACAATGCCGACTGGTTGATGGAGCTCAACTACGTCAATTTCCTGCGCGACGTCGGCCGTCACTTTTCCGTCAACCGCATGCTCGCGTTCGATTCCGTCAAGCTCCGGCTCGATCGCGAACAGTCGCTGTCGTTCCTCGAATTCAATTATATGATCCTGCAGGCCTATGATTTCGTCGAGCTCTACAAGCGCCTTGGCTGTCGCCTGCAGATGGGCGGCTCCGACCAGTGGGGCAACATCATCAACGGCATCGACCTCGGCCGTCGCATGGAGGATGCTCAACTCTACGCGCTGACCACGCCGCTGCTCACCACCTCGTCGGGCGCCAAGATGGGCAAGTCGGCCTCGGGCGCGGTCTGGCTCGATGCGGAAATGCTGAGCCCCTATGAATTCTGGCAGTATTGGCGCAACACCGAGGATGCCGACGTCGGCCGGTTCCTGAAACTGTACACGACGCTGCCCTTGAGCGAAGTCGCACGCCTTGAGCAACTCGGCGGATCCGAGATCAACGAGGCGAAGAAGGTGCTCGCCACCGAAATCGCCGCCATGCTGCACGGCCGCGAGGCGGCGGAAAGAGCCAGCGAGACGGCGCGCAAGACCTTCGAGGAAGGCGCGCTCGCCGAGTCGCTGCCGACCGTCGAGGTTGAAAACGCCAAGCTCGAAGCCGGCGTCGGCATCCTGTCGCTTCTGGTAACCGCCGGGCTGGCGGCGTCGAACGGTGAAGCGCGACGGCATGTGCAAGGTGGTGCCGTGCGCTTGAACGATCAGCCTGTCAGCGATGATCGCCGGCTGGTGACGCCCAGGGATTTGAGCCCGGAAAACGTCGTAAAGCTTTCTCTCGGCAGGAAAAAGCACATCCTCGTGCGGCCGGCCTGAGGTCGATTACCGGTACTCGAAGATCGACCTGAATATCCCGGGAGCGATGACGGACAGCGGATTGACGTCCAGCAGTGGCTTGTTGGCGTTGCCCTTGAGCCGGTAGGTGACGCCGATCAGGCCACGATCGCGGCCATTGCCAAGAAGCGCGCCGACGATCGGCAATTCGCCGAAGATGCGGTTGAGGCCATAGACCGGCATGAAGGTGCCGGTCATGTCCATGTTGTTGTCCTGGTCATACAGCGTGCCCTGGAAGGTGGTGCCGATGCGCGGACCGCGCAGCACGCCATTGGCCAGTTTCAGGTAGCCGCTGCCCTTGTCGATCTCGGCATAGCCGCGCTCGAACTTCACCCGCGACGTGTCGAGATTGCCCTTGACCGCCTGGTTGAGACTGCGGCTGTCGCCGGCCGGCGTCGTCGAGACGATGGAGGCCAGCTTCGGTTCGTTGACGACGAAGAAGTTGGTCGTATCGACCTTGCCCTTCATCGGACCGTCGCTCGCTCCCGACAGGGCCAGCGTGATCGAGCCGCCTTCCATGTGTTCGTAGATGTTGAGAAACCTCAATATGGCACCAGCATCCGCGGACTGCACGTTGAGCGCGCGGCGGCCGTCGCCGGTCGTGTTGCTGATGGTTATGGCGGCACCCGAACTTGCCGTGGCGCTGACCTTCAGCCCGTTCACCCTCGAGCCGGCCGCGCTGTAGTCGAGCTTGAGGTTGGACAATCGCTCGTCGTGGAAACCGGTCAGCTGATCGACATCGGCGCTGACCGAAATGGCGTCCGAGCCGGTGGTCTTGGTCGCGGTGTCGACGTCCGAGGTGAACTGCTTGATGAGAGAACGGGCATCCAGCACGCTGCCATTGACGTCGACCGCATAGCCCTTGCCCGATCGCTTCACCGACACCGCGACATCGTCTCCCCTGTTCAGAGCGACCTTGCTGAACCGTGCCGACGACAGCGCGCCATTGACCAGCACAACGCTGCCGTCGACGGAGAAAGTCTTTCCGTCGAGATTGAAGTCGGACAGCGTCGTGGTGTCGCCGGACGTGGTCATGACGAACGTGACATTGGCGGGAACCCCCGCCCCCTTGCTCCAGCCCGCCCAGGGAATGTCCAACCTGGCATTGGTCAGATCGGCCGAGACGTTCTGGTTGCCGGTGCCGCTCTTGTCGATGGCGACCTTCACCGTTCCGGCAAGCAGCGGCGTCAGGCCGGGCATCGCGGCGGCACGGACCTTGTCGTCAAGCACCAGAGCCACCTTGCGGCTGCGCGCCGGCCCGCCATCCTCCAGCGGCTCGATGAGATCGAGCTCGGCCGGTATGCCGTTCAGCGATGCCTTGGCGGAGATCACCGCCTTTTCGGGGTCGACCGTGATCGAGCCGTCGGCATCCGCCAAGGTCTGGCCCTCGAAAGGCTTGGCCAATGAAAGGCCCGTGTAGTCGAGCGACACCAGCCAATCGAGCTTCGAGGTGTCGACACCGGACTGCAACGGGATGTCCGCCTTGACGTGGCCGGTGACGTTGCCGGACAGGTCTTCCGGCAGGAAGCCGACATGGCGCATGGCGTTGATCGGCTCATACGAGGCGAGTTCGGCGATTGCCGGCGCTTCGCCCTCGACGTCGAGGTCGAGAGAGCCGATGACCGGTGGATGGTTCGCCGCCTTGACCGTCAGCGTACCGTTGCTGGCCGCCACCGTACGGCCACTGGGCATGAAGACCGTGCCCGAGGTCAGCGCGATATCGACATCATTGGCACGGAAACCAACGACGCCGACCGCGTCGCGTATCGGCGGAATGCGGCCGGCCGTGTCGAAACGTGAGCCTTCGACCTGGAAGTGGCCAAACACCTCGTCGGCGGAAAGCGGCACGCCATTGCCCAGGCGATCCGGCACGACGTGGAACTGAAGGTTGGCGTCGACGACGCGGCCGCCAAACAGATTGTCCAGCACCCAGAGCCGCGCATTGCGCGCCGAAAACCACGGCCAAAGCTGCTTGACGTGGGAGACCGGCATGTCGTGGACGTTGAAGGCGAGATTGATCCCAGGCGCCTTACCGTCGACGAATTCCACGGCCGCGGTGCCCAGCACCTCGCCGCTGGAATCGGAACGAAGCGCGATCTGCTCGGCCACCAATCTATGGCTTACGGTCTGATAGACGCCGGCAATTCGAGCCAGGAGAGCAAGCGCGGGCTCTGGCGACTCCGATGGCGCCAACGTCGAACCGTCGCTGGTCAGGTCGTAACGATAGGACGGCTCCTCACCGGCAGCCCCAGTCGCCGGCTTCGGCCCTATCGAGCCGGCAAAATTGAATGTCGAGCGGCCGGTCTTCAGCAGCAGCCTGTCCACCTGGATCTTGTTGCTGCCCGCAACCAGCGTCGCATCGACGCCGACATCTGCCGGCAGCAGTCCACGTGTGCCAAGATCGAACACGGATCCCGTCGATGACAGCGCGGCCGTCAGCCGCGAAGCATTCGTGCCGGCCCCTTCCGATCCTGTCAGCTTCAGTGCGACTGCGCCCAACTTGCCCGCAGCGGCCGTGGTGTCACCGGCATCCGCCAGATCGATGCTCGCATTCAGCGCCGTCACGCGGTGCGCCGCGATATCGCGGGTGGCGGAAGCGGCGACGGTAACCACCGTGCCGTCGGCATCCGCCTGTGACGAAAACTCCATGCCGCCCGGCCCCGACTGCGCGACGGTGGCGTCGGTGATCTTGACCCGTTTGATCGTTGCGGTGTCGGGCAGCACGAATTCGACGTTGCGAAGATCGATGCGGCGCAGCGAATCTTCCCGCACCGCGTCGAGCGCGCGGTGGATGTTGCCAAACACCGCATCGGACAGTTTCTCCGGGTCGATGAGGCCATCCTTGTTGCGCAGGGCCGCGGACCAGTCGCCACTGGTCGGCATCGCCGCCACGACAATGCGCGCGTCGGATATCCTGGCGCTGGTCAGCCGCACATCCCCCCACAACAGCGGTATCAGGCGCACGCCGAAACGCACGCGGCCCGCATCCGCCATCGGCTTGCCGTCTGATGTCTTCAGGCTGATGTCGCTGACCTGCAGGGCAATGAAGCTCGATCCGTCAAGGGTGATGCGCGCCGGTCCGACCGAAACATCGACATCGAGGCCGGCCAGTTTCTCAATGGCGGTTTCCGCTTCCGCCCGAAGCCGCTCGGAGCCAACGCCAGATACACCGACCAGGTAGACAACGACAGCCGCCAACAACACGAGGCTGGCGAAGCCGGCGAACATCCTTGCCAGGATGCGAAAGCCGCGTCCGATCGACGCCTGACCGAGCGGCGGTACACGGCACGCGGACGGAAAAGTCCCCAGGTCGGTGATCTCGTCACGCCTGAACCGGATCTTCTCGTGCTGCGGTTGCTCCTGATCCACGCAATTTTCCGTTGTACGAACTCGATCGTGGACGAATCCCCGTTCGACACTATATCGGTGTGGCTTCGCGCGTAACCTCAAACAAGGGCATTGGTATGGCTGACCTCGACGTAGGTGATCTTGCGCCGCAATTCGATCTCCCGCGGGACGGCGGCGGATCGCTTAGCCTTGCCGCACTGTCGGGTAAACCCGTTGTGCTCTATTTCTATCCGCAGGACGACACAACAAGCTGCACGCAAGAGGCGATAAGCTTTTCGCAGCTGAAGCCCGAATTCGAAAAGGCTGGTGCCGTGGTGATCGGCCTGTCACCTGACAACGCCAAGAAGCACGACAAGTTCAAATCAAAATACAATCTCACCATCGACCTTGCCGCCGATGAGGAGCGCAAGGTCATCGAGGCCTATCATTTGTGGGTCGAGAAATCGATGTATGGCCGCAAATACATGGGTGTCGAGCGGGCGACCTTCCTGATCGGCCGTGATGGGCGGATCGCCAGGATCTGGCGCAAGGTCAGGGTCAAGGGCCATGCCAAGGACGTGCTGGAGGCTGTCCGCGCGCTTTGAGTCCTTGCCGGGAAGCTGATGCGCCTTCCCCGCAACCTTGTGCCGCCTGACGGGCAATTGCTGACGGCAAGGCAACACCGCAAAGCTTTGTTAACCCTAATAATGTGTAATCAAGCAGTCGTGGTGTCGTAACGAAAGCTTGGTCCCGTGAACGCAACCGGTCAGTCCGCAGTCTTCGGCAGGCGCAAGGAACCCCATACGGTCATCATCGCCCGGGGCAACGAGATCAGGCACTTCACGGTCCGCCCCTGGCTCGCGGCATTTCTCGGTTCGGCGCTGGCCGCCATCGTCGTCGGATACCTGCTGGCCACCTCCTACCTCGTGCTGCGCGATGACCTGATCGGCGCCACCACGGCGCGGCAAGCCCGCATGCAGCAGGCCTATGAAGATCGCATTTCGGCGCTTCGCGCCCAGGTCGACCGCATCACCAGCCGCCAGTTGCTCGACCAGCAACTGATGGAAACCAAGGTCAGCGAACTGCTCGAACGTCAGAGCCAGTTGAGCCAGCGCCATGGCCGCCTCGGCCCGCTGCTCGAACGCGCAGAGAATGAAGTCGGAACGGCGCCACCTGAAAATCCGGCAGCGGTTGGGAAGCCGGACAAACCCGCCGAGGTGACCGGCAGCATCAACCAGCCTGTACAAAACTACGCGGTCGCCAGCCTGAGCGCCAACCCCGGTGCTGGCGACACCAGGCCGTTCTCACTGTGGTCGACCCGCTCCGATCCGCTTCCCAACGATTCAGCCGCCGATCGTGCCGACAAACTGTTCGTGTCGATCAACCAGTCGCTGAAATCCATCGAGAGCGAGCAGCTCAGCCGCATCAGCACGCTTGCCGACAACGCCTACAAGAGCGCCGACGCGATCACCCAGGCGCTCGTAGCGGCGGGCCTGCCGGTCGACAGTGATTTCGGCAAGAGCAACAGCGATGTCGGCGGACCGCTGATACCGCTCGACAGTTCGATGATCTTCGACAGCAAGGTCAAGGAATTGGACGAGGTGCTGGACACGCTCGACCAGCTCAAGAAGGAAGCGCGCCAGCTGCCGCTTGCCAATCCGGCCCCGGGCCACTCCGTCACCAGCCCGTTCGGCGTTCGCACCGATCCTCTCCTAGGCACCGCCGCACTGCATTCCGGAATGGATTTCAGGGCCCCGATCGGCATGGCTGCCAAGGTCACGGCGCCCGGCGTCGTCACCAAGGCCGGCTGGAACGGCGGCTATGGCCGCATGGTGGAGGTCGACCACGGCAATGGTTTTGCGACGCGTTACGGGCACCTCAGCGAGATCGACGTGACCGTCGGCGAGAAACTGGACGCCGGCGCCGTCATCGGCAAGACCGGCAGCAGCGGTCGCTCGACCGGCCCGCATCTGCATTATGAAGTCCGCCACAATGGCGAAGCGATCGATCCCTTGCGCTTCCTGACTATCGGCAAGAAGGTCGCCCAGTATCTCTGAGACGCTCAAGCCCTGATCGAGGCCGGGGATCAAAGCCTTGGCCGGTCTGTTCGATCGCGTGCGCCGGCAGGCGGGACTGACACATTCGACGCCGGTTGGCGCCGTATCTTGTGGAGTTGTCATCAATTGATGACAAGCGCGGCCCGCTGCTCTTCGAAGGCTGCCCAGGTGTATTGCTCTGGCTTCAACACCTCGTTCAGCGCCTTCCACTCTCCAAATCGCCATCCTGGGTAGCAGAGCAGTTCGTCAAACAGGATGACGCTGCCGCTGACGAGCCTATCCTTGCAGAGCGTGAGAATAGCTTTGCAGGGTGTGTAGGTGTCCGTGTCAATATGAATGAAGGCAATCGGACCTTGGTGCTGCTCAAGAAACGTTGGAAGCGTATCTTCGATCCAGCCCGTTATCAGGCTCACATTTTGCCGAACCTTCGGCACAAGACCGCCCCTGTTGAATTGCTGACCTTTGGCTTGGAAGTCAGTTCCGGCCCAGTTTTCTTGAAGACCTAGAAAAGCATCAAATCCAAAGATTGGCCGCGTGTCGCCACGCGCCGTCAGCCTGTCGGCGAAATGGTTGATGCTTGTCCCGTCGAAGACACCAAATTCGAGCAGAGACCCGGACTTCGCCACCCTCTCAATTGCGTAAGTTCGTATTTGCTGTTGGTCGTTGAAAAGTAATGCATTCTCCATGTGCGGCGTCACAAAATCAGCACCCTCGATAACGCAGCGCTCATGCAGTATTTGCGTCATACGTCGTTCTGGAAGCACAACAACTGATGGCTGGCGCTTTCGTTTGAGACCGTGTCTCTCGAGGAAACTTGTAAGTTTCGACACTATTTGCCGCTCCACCAAATGTGCTCTTGTGAGTGAGGCGGGATGGAAAATCAAGCGCTGTGGATTTCGCCTTCCCTGGCCCCGTCCTGCACCGGTTCGCAATGGCCTCGTCGCCTGTGACCCCGGTGCCGATGGATACGCGAATTATTTTTGAATTCCATTTGACTGAATAAATAACTGGTGCGAAGCTGCCTAAAGGGGCGCACGTCATGGCACTGCGGGGGACCAATCAGGAATTCGGCCGGCCCTACAACCGGCGTATCGTGCTTGAGTCCATCCGCCTTCATGGACCGATCGCCCGCGGCGAGATTGCCAGGCGCGTCGGGCTCACCGTCCAGACGGTGTCGACCATCGTTCGCGAGCTCGAAGAGCAAGGTTACATCCTGTCCCTGCGCGAAGAGCCGAAGGGGCGTGGCCTGCCGCCGGCGACCCTGCGGATCAATCCCGACGGCGGCTATGCCGTCGGCACCCACATCACCCCGCTCGGCATCAACGCCGCGTTGATCAATCTGAGCGGCGACGTGATCGAGAGCAGCTACCGCGAGGCCCCCAACGCGACTCCGGACCACGCCTTCGACCTGATCGGGGCAATGGTGGTTGAATTGACCCGATTGCGGGCTGGAGGACGGGTTCTCGGGGTTGGCATGGCCCTGCCCGGGCCGTTCGGCGTCGAATCCATGAGCTTTGTCGGTCCGACCACCATGATCGGCTGGAAGGACGTGGCGCTGCGCGAGCGGCTGGCGGCTTCCACCGGACTACCGGCCTTCTTTGAAACCGACATGGCGGCCGCGGCCATGGGCGAGCGCCTTTACGGCCTCGGGGCTCAATTCTCCGAATATTACTATCTCTATTTCGGCGTCGGCCTTGGCGGTGCCATGGTTCATGATGGCAGCGTGTTGCGTGGCGCCTGGGGAAATGCCGGCGAGATCGGACACATTCCTGTCGTTCCCGGCGGTGAGAATTGCCCGTGCGGCAACAGCGGCTGCCTCGAAAGATACCTCTCGCTCGAAGCGCTCCGGCGCTGGAACGGCAGCGAGGCCGATTGGGTCGTGGAAGTCGCTCCGGTCTTCCACAATGCCGTCGCCATCATCGAGAACCTGTTCGACCCGGAAACAATCATCCTGGGCGGGTTGGCGTCGACCGACCTGCTCGAACGGCTGGCTGGCTCGACCGCGGGCCTGCACAACTCCGTCTCCGCGCGAAAAGACCGCAAGACGCCTCGAATTGTCGTGGCGCGCGGCGGGCAGCATTCGGTGTTGCGCGGTGCCGCCGCCCTCGCTGTTTCCGGAGTGCTGTCGCCCCGCTTCGGGCAGATGTTCGCCGCCGAACGCGAGCGCGAGCGCGACCTTCTAAAAAGCAGGGAGATTGCGGCATGAGCGAACCGCTGCTGGTCCTCGACAACGTCACCAAGAACTATGGCGCGATCGAAGCGCTGAAGGGGATCAGCTTCTCGATTGGCCGGGGCGAGGTCGTGGCGTTGCTGGGCGACAACGGTGCCGGCAAATCCACACTGGTCAAGATCATCTCCGGCGGGCTGGAGCCGACCTCCGGCCGCATGCTGTTCGAGGGCAAGGAATTCCTCGCCAGGTCGCCCGCCGAAGCCAAGGCCGCGGGCATCGAAACCGTCTACCAGGACCTCTCGCTGTGCACCAATGTCGACGTGGTCGCCAATTTCTTCATGGGCCGCGAGATCACCAGGAAGGTTCTTGGCATTCCGGTGCTCGATGAGCGCGCCATGGAGGCCGTGGTCGAAAAGGCGCTGGCCACCGCCGGCACCCGCATCCCTTCGCTGCGCACCAATGTCGAGCATCTTTCGGGCGGCCAGCGGCAAGCCATCGAGCTCAACCGCTTCGTGCACTGGGGCGGCAAGCTGGTGCTGCTCGATGAACCGTTCGCCGCACTCGGTGTCGAACAGACGCGGCGCGGTCTCGACATGATCCGCCAAGTGGCGAGCCAGGGCATCGGCGTCGTCATCATCACCCATATCATGCAGCAGGCCTTCCAGGTCGCCGACCGGATCGTGGTGATCCGGCAAGGCGTCGTGGCGGGCGATGTCGCGCGCAACAAAACAAGTCCCGACGCGGTGATCAACATGATCACCGGTGAAACGCTTGCCGGTGCCGGACCGGTAGGCTGAGGGACAAAAGTGGGGTCCGGCTTAACAGGAGCGAACGACATGAAGCGACTACTTCTTGCTGTCTTCGGTATCCTGGCACTGGCTTTTGCCACGCTCATGCCGGCATTCGCCCAGTCCAAGGGGACCGTTTATTACTTGGTGCCGACATTGCTCGATGAGTTTCAGACCGGCTCGGTGAGCGCTCTGGAGCTGTTCCTGAAGCAGGTCGGCTATGAGGTGAAGACGCTGAACGCCGACAACAAGACCGACGCCCAGCAATCGCAGATGAATGACGTCATCGCGCTGAAGCCGGCCGCGATCATCCTTGCCGCCGTCGACTTCAATGCGCTGAAACCGTCCATCGAAGCAGCGCGCGCAGCCGGCATCCCGGTGGTCGAGTTTGACCGCCAGATCACCTCGACCCCCTCCGACTTCACGTCGGTCGCGGGAACGGTGGAGATCGGGTACGTCGCCGCCGACCAGGCCGAGAAACTTCTGAAAGCGAAGAACGGTTCGGTCAAGGGCAAGGTCCTGCAGGTGCTCGGCGATCCCGGCGATCCCTACACGCTCGACATCCAGAAAGGTTTCGAGGAGAAGATGAAGGCGTTTCCGGACGTCAAGATCATCTCGCTTCCGGCCATGCAATGGGAAGCCAGCAACGCCGGCACCATCGTTGCCGACCAGATGCTGGCGAACCCCGATATCGACCTGATCTTCAGCCATGCCGCGCACCTCTCGGTCGCTGCCGTCGCCTCGCTCGAGGCCGCCGGCAAGAAGCCGGGCGACGTCATGCTGATGAGCTCGAACGGCGCTCCGGTCGGCCTCGACCTGATCCGCAAGGGCTGGCTCAACGTCGAAGTCGAGCAACCGCTCTACGCGCAGGCCGCGGCCGTCGCCATGTTCATGGACAAGGTCGTCAAGAAAGAAGAGATCAAGCCCGGCGAATATGACGTGCTCGGCCTGAAATCGACCGTGACCAAGGAAGCCTGGGGCCCGAACATCAAGATCCCCGGTGCTGCCATCACCAAGGAAAACGTCGACAACCCGGCCTTCTGGGGCAACCAGAAGCCGCCGACGGACACCGTCAAATCCGTCGAATAGCTGCATCCTCGCAAAGACGCTCCGGACCATCTCGGTCCGGAGCCAAGCCTCTGCAATTTCAATTTGCGCATGGTCCTCCGAAGATCGAATTAGATTTTCGGGTTCGTGCGCCAGCCGGATCAGCCCATGAACCCCCGCACCCGCCACGCCTTGGAGTTCGTCCTCGACAACCTCGTCTGGTTCATGTTGCTGTTCGTGCTGGTTGTCTTTTCCATCTTCATCCCGAACTATTTCCAGCTCGGCATCTTCGCCAACATCATCGAGGCTTCCAGCGTGCTCGGTGTCATGTCGATCGGCCTGGCGCTGGTCATCATCGCCGGTCACATGGACCTGTCGGTCGAATCGGTGGCGGCGCTCAGCGCCATGGCGGTCGGCATCCTGTTCTGTTCGTCGGGCATTGGCCTTGGCATTCAGCTCCACCCGGAATGGTTGATGGTTCCGGTTTCGCTGCTGCTGGCGCTTGCCGTGGGCGGCTTCATCGGCGCCTTCAACGGCTATCTGGTTGTCAGGGTGAAGATGAGCGCCTTCATCATCACCCTGGCCTCCTACATCTGGGTGCGAGGCCTTGTGCTGGTGATTTCGGGCGGCCGCTCGGCGCAGGACCTAGCACCGGCAATCCGCTGGTTCGGCATCCAGCGCCTCGCCGGCCTGCCGCTGACGGCCTGGATAGCAATCGCCTGTTTCGTGGTCTTCTCGCTGATCATGGCCAAGACGCCGTTCGGTCGGCATCTCGTCATGATCGGCGGCAATGAGACGGCAACCTTCCGCGCCGGCATCCGCGTGAACCGCAATCTCATCATCGCCTTCGTGCTCGCCGGCGCCATCGCCGGCCTCGCCGGCTGGCTGCTGGCAATCCGCACCTCCGGCGCCACCGCCAATCTCGGCGTCGGCCTGCTGTTCAACGCCTTTGCCGCGGTCGTCATCGGCGGCGTCAGCCTGAAAGGCGGTGTCGGCACCCTGCCCGGCGTCTATGCCGGCGTGCTGCTGCTCTCGGCCATCAACACGGCGATCAACCTCATGGGCTTGCCGGCCAACTTCACCCAGGTGATCCATGGCCTGCTGGTGCTGGCCGCCGTGCTGCTCGACGCTTTCAAGCAAACCATTCGCCAAAGACTCGCATGACAGGACGGCTCGCATGACCAACCGGTTAAAAGACAAGGTCGCGCTGATCGTCGGCAGCGCGCGCGGCATCGGCAAGGGCATCGCGCTGCGCTTTGCCGAAGAAGGGGCAAAACTCGTGCTCGCCGACAACGAAGTCGAAGCCGGGCAAGCAACCGCTGTCGAACTCGGCGTCCCCTTCATCCGCACCGATATCTCGCGGATGAGTGACGCGGAAGCCGCCGTGGCGACGGCACTGAAGCACCATGGCCGCCTCGACATCATCGTGCAGAATGCCGGCATCTATCCCTGGCAATTGATCGAGAACACCACCTCGGACGACTGGGATAGCGTCATGGCCGTCAATCTGCGCGGCACTTTCAATGCCGCGCGCGCAGCGCTTGTGCCGATGAAGGCGCAGCACTTCGGCCGCATGCTCTTCACCTCATCCATCACCGGCCCGCACGTCACCAGCCCCGGGCACGGACACTATTCCGCCAGCAAGGCCGGAATCAACGGCTTCATCCGTGCCGCCGCGCTCGAATTCTCGGGCTATGGCATCACCGTCAACGGCGTCGAGCCCGGCAACATCCTCACCGAAGCGATCGAGCTTCACCGCGGCGCCGCCTATATCAAGAACATGGAAGACTCCATCCCTCTCGGCCGGCTCGGCAGCCCGCGCGACGTGGCTAATGCCTTCCTGTTCCTCGCCTCCGACGACGCCAGCTACATCACCGGCACGACCATTGTCGTCGATGGCGGGCAATTGCTGCCGGAGGGTAATGATTTTCGCCTCTTGCCACCCTGATTGCTGCACCGACGGCAACGGACCGACATATCTCCTGGGAGCGAGCGGGACGGCGAGCCGCGACTTCAAGCACAAGATCCGGTGCTCAGCGCATCAGCGGGTAAATTTCCCCTCAAAAGTTGTGTGGAACTCGGATACATCTCAAAGGTTGTGCACGAAGTGCTCACCAACGGAGGTGCTTGTGAATGACAGACGAAATCAGGACAGGCCATATCTACCAGCGGGCTCATGCTTTGGCGGAAGGTGGTTTTCACCACTCGCCAGCCGAGATCGTCGCCACGTTGCTGGCCGAAGGCTACCCGGAAGCGGCCGAGTTGCTGAACTCCAAAAACATCCATGCCGATCTGCGGCGGATTTGCAAGGCGGCGGCCGATGGCCAGCCAACTCCGCACCGCGGGCTTCGCCACTGACGCGGCGGTGGATGGATTGTGTGATTGGGATGGTGGGCGATGACGGGCTCGAACCGCCGACATCTTCGGTGTAAACGAAGCGCTCTACCAACTGAGCTAATCGCCCGCTCCGGGCCGGACCTTTAAGGGGTCAGGGCCGGCTTCGCAAGGCCAAATGAGCGCTGGACGCCCTCCTTGGAGGCCGGTTTTGCCAACAAAACGCCGGCTGTCAAAAAACCTTCTCCTGATTGCTGTTATGCTGTCCTACCGCGCTTGACACCCGGTGGCGAACCCCTTATCCAGCGGCCCAACGACGAACACGGCTGACACGTGCTCGTCAATGCGCGGGTGTAGCTCAGTTGGTTAGAGTGCCGGCCTGTCACGCCGGAGGTCGCGGGTTCGAGCCCCGTCACTCGCGCCATTTATTTCAAGGGGTTAGCTACCGCCCCTTGAAAAGTTTCAACTCTCACTTTCCGGAGAGTTTCAACTTTTTGTATTCGTTCTTGGCGGAGCAGCTTTCGCCCCCCCTTGCGGCGGCTGGCGGAACGCACGGCTGCGAGATTGACCGGCATACAGGTCTTCCGCAGCGCCTTGTTCTCGTCGACCGAGTTGCCCATCTTGGCCGAGATCGCCTCGACCGAGGCGCCGCCGGCGTTGGCCTCGACCGCAGCCGAGCGCCACATGTCCATCAGGCGGCGTTTCTCCCATTCCCCGAAAACCAGTTTGCGCAGATCGGGGGCAAGGCGGGGCGGATCAGCAAGGAACTGCACGGGCCCGGCATGTGGTTCTGGTACCAAGGATCATCGAGCGGCGGTGTGGCGACCAAGGAAGAAGCCGTCTTCGAGGTGGAGCGAGCCTGTACCCGATGGGTCGCCAAGGCCGACTGGGCCGGGAAGTTTGCGCTGCCACATCTCAAATCTGATTGGGTACCATCCGCCGGATTTCTTCGATAATTGTATTCTCGTGATAGGGCTTCGGGAAGAATCGACTTCCCTCCGGAAGTCGGCTCTCTTCAAGAATCGCCCTGCCGGACGCCACGATCAGCTTTATCGGCGGCCATCGGTTTCGGATGTAATGCGCTAATTTGATGCCGTCCATGGTGCCGGGCATCCCGACGTCGGTGAACACCAGGACGATATCCGCTCGCGCCTCCAGAAGCCGAATTGCCTCGTCGGCATTGGTCGCCTCCAAGGCCTCGTAACCCGCATCGACGACCAGGTCGACAGCTCCCATCCTGATGATGGCGTTGTCTTCGACGATGAGAATGACAGCCTTTCGGTTCGTCATGATTTCTCCAGCCTGCGCAGGACCAACGTCTGCGTCAGGCGACTGTTGTGCCGCAGCGGCAGTTTTCGGACTGGTCATCGTCCTATGCTGCGGCCGGTACGTCGTCGCCCACAGCGGCCTGCAGGTGGGAGACTGATATCAGGGTTCCCGGGTTTGCGTCGGTTACCCTGATTTCACTCTGGAGGTTTCTGGCAAGCGCCTCGACAATCCCGGTACCAAGCCCGGCCTTAGCGGCGCCGTCGCCGGTTGTCATGCCGATCCCATCGTCTCGAACCGAAAGGGTCCAGTATGGCCCGTCCGAATGGTAGTCGACCAAAATCTTGCCGGACCGCTCTTCGGGAAACGCGTGCTTCAACGCGTTGATCACCAGTTCGGTCACGATCAGTCCCAAGCTTATCGAAATGTCGGACTTCACGACACTTTCATCGACGGAAACGATAATGGAAAGCCGTTCCCTGTCGGAGATCATCGACGCGCCAAGGCTTTGACAGAGCTGGGTCAAGTAGGTCCGCAACGAAACGCGTTCTGCGCCAGACTGGGCGAGGTGCCGTTGCACGGCAGCGATCGACATGACCCTGTTGTGGGCGTCATGCAGATGGCCGCGTGCCTCGTCCGACTGGACCCTGCGGGCACTTTGCATCAGCACGCTCGCGATGATCTGGAGGCTGTTGGCCACCCGGTGCTGAACCTCCTGCATCAGGATTGCCTTGTCCCGAATAAGATCGTCCTTTTGCCGGGCATTCGCGCGAGCATCCGTGACGTCGGTTATGGCTACGAGGAGGCGAATACGATCGGGGTCGCCATCTTCGAGCACGCGAGCGTTCACCACCAACTGGCGGGTTTTCTGGCCGTTCCGCTTCAAATCAATCTCGTAGGCCTCGATCTTGGCGCTGCCCGAAGCGGTTGCCTTCAGCAACGAGTTCAGCTTCGGCATGTCCCATTCGCCTGCGCCGAGTTCCGAAAGCTCTCTGCCTGAAACCGTGGCGGGATCGATCTCAAAGGTTCGGCAAAACGAAGCGCTGACAACGATGACCCGGAGATCATCGGTCAAGAACAAAAGCGGCTCGTTCGATGAAACGACCACCGCGAGCGTGCTCGCAGCTTCCAAATGGGGGGTGATACGGATGCCATAAAATTGGCCCTCATGGGCCGAAAGCTCGCGAAGCGAACCATCACTCGGCATAGACGTCGACCGAAAACCTTATGTGCGATCGAAAGGTATGATCAACAGTATCACGTTGAGCATTGTTCGCCACGCAATTTAAATTGCGCTTGAGACCGGTGTATCGAAAATGCTCACGTTGCCGTTGAAAGGCAAACAATACCTTGTTCGAGGCAGGAACCATTGCGTGTCGCGACCCGTTGGGGTCGCACGGAAGGGACATCCGACAATGAGTGAAGAGCAGCGGACGCCACTGGGTGCGACGGACGGCATTGCTCGCCGTTTGGTCAACGAAACCGACATCACCGATGCCCAGGCCCGAGAGCTCATCGCCCTCCTTGGGCCGCACAATTGGACATCGCTTTTGCGAGAGGCCCGGATATTGAACCCGAAGGGCTCCTAGATCCGTATAAGGTCACGCCGGAGGTCGCGAGTCCGAGCCCTGTCGTTCGCGCCATTTCTCTCAAGGGATAACAAGCCCTTGGCTTCGGAGAAATGTCGACGTTAAGTGTCAAAAACGTCTTCTTTCGTGAGCAGCTCAGGTCTTTCCGGATCTGAGTTCGAGCATTCATGGATCGGTCTGCAAACCCGCTTTTGAATCGAGCCCGCCACTCGCGCCATCCTGCCAGGGCCGCGCAGAGGTTCTCTACGCGAACGGTCTGAGCCGCCGCAGAATTCTCGCCATTCCGTCTTTCGGGACATTCTTATGCGTGTAGCTCTGACTGCCATGCGTCAGGCGTTTCGCCTCGTGATTGCGCATATAGGCATCGGCCCGCTTTTCGAACGAATCACCGGCATAATCCGGATATCGCGCGGATGCGGGATTCTGCTCATTGTAGATGGGCGCACGAAATACCGACATCTTTGCCAGAAAGCACTGATCCGAGAAACCGTAGCCGACAAGGAACTCGCCCGCCCGGTCGAAACTCTCCGATCTCGCTTCGTCAAACCTGTCGTTCCAGCACAGATTCGCGACGACAAGATCGCTCCTGCCTTCCATGAGCTGGATGGCTGGGTCGATCCACCGGTGACGACGGTTTGGGTATGAGTCGCCCTTGTAATAAAGCAGATAGTCGGCTGTGCTGGCGTGGATGCCGACCAGTTCACTGATCGAATACAGGTAGCCACGGCCAAGGGACGTCCTGTCGATCTGGAAGAAATCCAACGCGGCCTCGGCGTGATCTTCAACGAATAAATACTCGTCGAGATGACCGCGAGCGATTGCCGCCTTGGCCGCGGCTTCGACCGGACGACGCTTGCTGACATTGTTGATGATCAGGCGGCGTCTGGAAAACGGATAGGCGCAGCGGTCCAGGACGACGCGCAGATAATGTCTTCCGAGCACGATCGGCCAGTCGTTCTCGTAGCAGTTGGTTTCGAAATCGACGGTCAAGTCACCGGCATTTCTCGATGATGGTGTGGTGTCGGCCAAGGGCTGTGCTGACAGGCGTGATACCAGGTGGCTATGCTCCCAGATCAGCTCTTGCCGAGCAGCGCCTCGACCTCCTGCAGCGTCGGCATCGACGGCGCGGTGCCGGGGCGGGTCACCGAAATGCCGGCGACAGCGCAGGGGAAGCGCACCGCCTGCAGCGGCTCCACGCCTCGCGAAAGTGCTGCGGCGAGGCCGCCATTGAAGGCGTCCCCCGCCCCGGTGGTCTCGACGACCGGCCCCGCGCTTATGGCGGGGACATGGTCGGAGCGATCCTTCGTGTGCAGAAGCGCGCCCTTGTCACCCAGCGTGACGATGACCGTGCCGACGCCCTTTTCGAGCAGCTTGTCCGCGGCGCGGCGCGCGTCGTCGACCGAGGAGACCTTTAGTCCGGTCAATTCCTCGGCCTCGGTCTCGTTCGGCGTGAGATAGTCGCACAGCGTGTAGATCCGGTCGGGAAGCTTTGCCGCAGGGGCCGGATTGAGGATGGTCGTCACCCCTGCCCCACGCGCGATCTCCAGTGCTCGCATCGCGGCATCGATCGGCTGTTCGAGCTGGGTGACAAAGACGCCGGCGGCACGGATCAGCTCGGCATTGGCCTCGATATCGGCCGGTGAGATCAGCATGGCCGCTCCGGGGCTGACGATGATGGCGTTGTTGCCGGTCGTCTCCTCGACGAAGATGTAGGCCGCTCCCGTGTAACTGTCGGGCGTGTCGATGACGGCGCTCTTGACGCCCGCATCCTGCCAGGTTCGCTTTGCCATGTCGGCGAAGGCATCGACGCCGAGCCTTGTCAGGAACGTGGTGTCGGCGCCGAGCTTGCCGGCGGCGACCGCCTGGTTCGACCCCTTGCCACCAGGGCCGAGCTTGAAGGAGTTGCCGAGGATCGTTTCGCCCATGCGCGGCTGGCGCTCGGCGCGATATGCAGTGTCGGCGACAAAGACGCCCAGGATGACGACGGGCTTGCCGGAGGCCATGCTGCTACTCCGCATCCGGCGGCACGACGCCCTTGCGGAAGGCAAAGCAGCCATAGAAGCGGCGTTCCCCGGTCTGGATCACGCAATAGGCCTGCTTGGCGCGCTCGTAGAAGGCGTAGCGCTCGACGGAAATCATCGGCCAGGCCTTGCCTTCGGCCTTGTCGATCTCCTTTTGCACTTCCTTCTGCACCGGCGGGATCTCGTCCGGCTTGCCGACGATTTCCATCCGTGCGGCAGAGTCATTGACGAAGGTGTCCAGCGGATAGAGCGATAGCACGGCCCTGACCACCTCGGCGGCCGGCGCGTCGATGCGCAGAAGCTTGCCGTGCACGGTCTGCTTCGCCACCGAATCGGACGGGAAATTGGTGTCGGCGATGATCAGGTCATCGCCGTGGCCCATGGCTCGCAATGCCTGGAGCACGTCGGCATTGAGCAGCGGATTGATGCCTTTGAGCATGGTATTCCTCGTGAAGTCCGTTTGAGATCAGAGACGCTTGCCGGTCTCGGCGTCGAAAAGATGGATCTGGTCGAGCCTTGGCTTGAGCTTGAGCGTGTCGCCGGGCTTGAAGTCGTGACGCTCACGGAACAGCGCCACCATCTCGCCCTCACCAAAGCGGAGGAACACCAGCGTTTCCGAGCCGGTCGGCTCGACCACCGAAATCTTCGCCGGCACGCCGTCGGGATGGATTTCCAGATGCTCCGGCCGCACGCCGTAGACGACGGCCTGCCCGTCCCGCCCGGCATTGTCCGCGGCAATCGGGAACAATGTGCCTGATATTTCGACGCCGGGCCTGGCGCCTTTGCGCATGACGCCCTTGAGCAGGTTCATCGACGGCGAGCCGATGAAGCCTGCGACGAAAAGATTGGCAGGCCGGTCAAACAGTTCCAGCGGCGCGCCGACTTGCTCGATGCGGCCGTCGCGCATGACGACGATCTTGTCGGCCATAGTCATGGCTTCGATTTGATCGTGCGTGACATAGATGGTGGTGGTCTTCAGCCGCTGGTGCAGCTCCTTGATCTCGGTACGCATCTGCACGCGCAGCTTGGCGTCGAGATTGGACAGCGGTTCGTCGAACAGGAACACCTGCGGATTGCGCACGATGGCACGCCCCATCGCCACGCGCTGGCGCTGGCCACCGGAGAGCTGCCGGGGATAGCGTTTCAGATAGGGATTGAGGTCGAGGATGTCGGCGGCGCGCTTGACCCGCTCGGCGACCTCGGCCGGATCGGTTTTCCGCAGTTTTAGGGCAAAGGCCATGTTCTGCTCGACCGTCTTGTGCGGATAGAGCGCATAGTTCTGGAACACCATGGCGATGTCGCGCTTGGCCGGCGGCAGATGATTGACGACGCGGTCGCCAATGGAGATCGTGCCGCCGGAAACGGTCTCCAGCCCGGCCACCATTCTCAGCAACGTGGACTTGCCGCAGCCGGAGGGACCGACCAGCACGACGAACTGTCCGTCGGCAATGTCGACGCTGACCTCGTGCAGAACCTTGACGGTTCCGAACGCCTTGGCCACCTTGCTGATTGCGACTTGCGCCATGTCTCCCCCATCGGCTCCATTGGCCGTAGGCGCAGAAGCTAACCAACGCGACCGGTCAGGGCAAGTCGGACTCTTATAGATAAAAACCTGTCCTCGTTGACACGGCAGTTGGTTGTGAGAATAGTGGTGGGTGCTGGTCCAAAGTCGGTGGCCGATCCGCAATCGGAACATCAATCGATGCAGGGTGGGGTCCTGCGTAATTCGTTTCCGAGCCGGGAAAATCGCTGGTGCTCCAGCGTCCGACAATGACCACATCCATTCACACTGATATTCTGGGAGGAATAGTCCATGAGAACAGATCTTTACGAAAAGCTGGCCCGTGCCGGCGCCACAAGGCGCGACATCTTGAAGGGCGCGGCCAGCATGGCCGCTATCGCAGCCGCATCCGGCGCCGGACTTGGCGCGTTGACGCGTCCGGCCTCCGCCGCCAGCGAGCTTCGCACGAAAATCCTGCAGATCCCCGGTGTCGGCAAGGGTCAGCCGACCGACGCCGACTTCCAGAAGGTCGGCGAGCTTTGCCTGGAAGCAACCAAGGCCAACGTCAAGGAAGGCGAATTCGCCGGCGTCGAGCTGACCTTCATGGGTCTCAACAACCAGAACCTTCACAATGTTCTGTTCCGCGGCTTCCTGAAGCCATGGGAAGCCTATACCGGCGCCAAGATCAGCTGGATCGACCTGGCGCAAGCCGACTACAACGCCCGCCTGCAGCAGTCGATCGCTACCGGCACCGTCGATTTCGACATCATCGAGATGGGCGCGCCGTTCGAAGGTGATGTCTGCGGCAAGGGTCTGACGTCGGAAATGCCCGACTGGGTCAAGAAGCAGATCGATTTCGACGATCTGGTCAACTATCTGAAGCCTCCGGTCGGCACCTGGGACGGCAAGCAGTATCGCGTCACCATTGACGGCGACGCGCACAATTTCAACTACCGCACCGACGTGTTCGCCGACGCCGACCTCGCCAAACAGTGGAAGGATGGCGGCGGAGAAGGTGAGTGGGGCGTGCCGAAGACCTGGCAACAGGTCCAGGCGGTCACCAAATTCCTCAAGGGCAAGAAGTTCAAGGACCAGGACGTCTACGGCTATCTCGATGCGCCCAAGCCGTGGGGCGGATTCGGCTTCTACTTCCTTGGCAGCCGCGCCAGCGCCTATGCCAAGCATCCCGATGACAAGGCCTGGCTGTTCGACGCCGACACGATGAAGCCGCGCATCAACAACCCGGCCTGGGTGCGGGCAATCCAGGACGTCATCGACGCCTTGCCTTCCGAACCGGCGGACCAGATCAACGCTGACCCGAACACCACCGGCTTCCAGCAGTTCCTGGCCGGCACCGGTTCGATGATCCCCTGGTGGGGCGACATCGGCTCCAACGTCAAGACCAACGATTCCTCGGTCATTGGCGATGTCACCGGCTTCTCGATCCTGCCCGGCTCCGACGACGTCTACAATTCCAAGACCGGCAAGTGGGACAAGCTCGCCAGCGGGCCGAACTACGCGCCGAACTGCGCCTATCTCGGCTGGGGCGTCTATGTGATGGCCCGTGTCGATGCCGACGAGAAGAAGAAGAAGGCGGCCTGGTCCGCCGCCGCCCATCTCGGCGGCAAGGACCTGTCGATCTGGACGGCGATGTATCCGTCAGGCTTCCAGCCCTACCGCAATTCCCATTTCGACGTTCCGGAATGGGTGGCGGCAGGCTACGATGAGGCTTTCATCACCTCGTACCTCAAGTCGGAGGGCGATTCCTACAATCATCCGAACGCGGCGATCGAGCCGCGCATCCCCGGCATCTTCCAATATTACAGCGCCGCCGAGGACATTCTGGCCAACACCTTCGCGGGCAAGATGAAAGCGCAGGAAGGCGCCGACGCAATTGCCGCGGCCTGGGAGAAGCTGACCGACCAGATCGGCCGTGAAAAGCAGGTCAAGCTCTACAAGGCTTCGCTCGGCATGTAGGCTGGTTTATGTGAACCCGTGGTCCGGCGGCAAAGGCCGCCGGACCACAACTGACCGGCTCCGTCTCATCGCGGAGCCCCTGAATGGGCGAGATTTGTGGCTGATCAGACTTCGACCGCGAGCCAGTGGCCGGCAGACGCCGCCCCTTACGACCTGATTTCACCGGCCCGCAGACGGCTGGGCTGGGCGTTGATGGCTGCTGCTACGCTCGGCCTGCTGGCAACGATCCTTGTCCAGATCCTTTACAAGAGCGAGGTCGACACGATCGGCTTCGAGACCTGGCGCCCGGTCGTCTACGCCTATGTGCTGTGGGGCGTGGCAATCGGCATCGGCCAGGTGCTGACACGAGGGGAAGACGGCCAGCGCGCGCTGTTCCTGCTGCCGGCACTGCTGTTCACCATCGCCATGGTGATCTTCCCGACCCTGTTCGGCTTCTACATCGCGCTCACCGACTGGAACCTCAGCTCCTTCAGCGGCCGCAGGTTCAACGGGCTCGACAATTTCTGGCAGATGCTGGGCGATCCCTACTATCGCAATGCGCTGTTCAACATGGTGCTCTATGTGCTCGCCGTGCTGGTCGAATATGTCATCGCCTTCGGCCTTGCGCTGCTGCTCAACGCGCAGATCCGGGCGCGAAAGTTTTTCCGCGTCGTCTTCCTGATGCCGCTGATGCTGTCACCGGTCGCGGTGTCGTGGATGGTCGGCAAATCGCTGATGGAATACCGCTTCGGGCCAGCGGCAACACTGGCGCGCCATCTCGGCTGGGAAAACCCGGCCTTCTTCTCGGATCCGATCATCGCCCGCATCTCGATCATGGTGCTGGATGCCTGGACGTTCATTCCGTTCATGATGATCATGCTGCTCGCCGGCTTGCAGGCGATGTCGCGTGAGATCCTCGAAGCGGCACGGGTCGACGGCGCCAATGCGTGGCAGACCTTCTGGCAGGTCACCTTTCCGCTCATGCTGCCGGTGTCGGTAACGGCGGTCATCCTGCGCATCATCTTCAAGCTGAAGCTGGCCGACATCATCATCACGGTGACCTCGGGCGGGCCCGGTGGCGCCACCGATTCCGTCTCTAGTTTCATCTACCGCGAATACCGCGACCGCTCGAATGTCGGTTACGGCACCATGCTGGCGATGGCCTATCTCGTCATCATCGTCGTATTCGTGACCTGGTTGCTGAAATTCGCCAACCGCTTCGTGCGCAACGTCAACTGAGCGGTGGGAATCATGAGCGTTCAAACCACCGAATACACCGTTTCCGAAATCCGCTCTCCGGCGAGCTTCATCACCAGCCGCGTCTTCATCTACGGCGCGCTGGTGTTCTGGGCCTTCATCTGCCTGTTCCCGATCTACTGGACGCTAACCACCTCGTTCAAATCGGCGGTCGATGTCACCCAGGGCCACCTGATCCCGTTCGTCGACTTCCAGCCGGACTGGAAGGGCTGGCGTTCACTCGGCCTGTCGCCGGATTCGATCTTCCAGACCTCCACGGTGCGCGATGAGTTCTTCAAGCGCTTCATGAACTCGGTCATCACCTCGGTCGGCGCGTCCAGCCTCGCCATCGTCATCGGCAGCCTGGCGGCCTACGGGCTCACCCGCTATCGTTACCGCTTCGCCTGGTTCAAGAACGAGGACATCTCGTTCTTCTTCCTGTCGCAGCTGATCCTGCCGCCGGTGGTGCTGGCGCTGCCCTTCCTGGTGCTTTACCGGGAGGTCGGCCTGCTCGACACGCGCATCGGGCTGATCCTGCTCTACACGCTGATGGTGCTGCCGATCGTCATCTGGATCATGCGCGACCAGTTCAACTCGATCCCGGTCGAGCTCGAGGAAGCGGCACTGGTCGACGGGCTTTCGATCTGGGGAGCGTTCCTGCGCATCGTCATGCCGATCGCGTTGCCGGGCATGGTCGCCGCCTTCATCCTGGCGATGGTGCTGTGCTGGAACGAGTACTTCTTCGCCGCACTTCTGACTTCGACCGACGCAAAGACAATTCCCGTCATGGTGGCGAGCCAGACCGGCTCGCAAGGCATCAACTGGTGGTCGATGGCAGCGCTGGCCACCGCGGCGATAGCGCCGCTGGCGGTCATTGGCATCGCGCTGGAACGCTATCTGATCATGGGCATGACTGCCGGGGCGGTGAAGTGACGACCGGATACTGGGTCGCGCGCAACATCCGCGCGGGCCACCAGGGTTACGACCGCTACGGCAAGGGCGTCATGCCCGTCGCCTGGCAAGGCCAAGCCGTCATCGCCGGCTTTGTACTGGCGATGGTGGGAGGCGGCCTCTCCATGCTCTTGATCATGCTCCACACCAAGCTGTTTCCACTTGGCATCGCGCTCTTTGCCATCCTTGCCATTGCCGGCGGCGGCACGTTCATTTGGGCCGTGGCAACGAAAAGCGATCCGGACAAGTCGATCGCCGACTACCGGGCAGAGCGGCAGAAAATCCGCGGTTAGGCCCTCAGGATCGTGCGCAGGTGATCCATGATCATGGCGACGCCCTCTTCTCCAAGCTCAGCCGATGCCTCCTTGGCGCTCGCCGTGTACCAGCCCGTATTGTCGGCGAAGTGAGCGGCATCGACGGCTTCGGGGCATAGCGCCAGCATCAATGACGTCTCGCCAATGCCGGCATGGTCGAACGGGTACTTGCCGTTCATTGCCGCCGGCATCAGCGGATGCACCTGCACCCAGTTGAAGAAGTTTTCACCCGCAGCGTGTCCGGAATAGTAGTCGGCCATCGCCTCCGAACCCCACCAGCCCTCGCCGCGCTGCTTCTCGAGGAAGCGGAAGATCGCCTGGCGGCCGGCGGTCTTGAAGGCGAGATCGGTCGGCATGCCGGCGGCGAAATTCTCGGTCTGGTGGTGGATGATGGCGTGGATGTTGCGAAAACCGATGCGCAGCAGGCTGTAGAACAGCTCCTCCGCGAACGGAGCCAGCGCATTGCCACCGACCTGCACCGAGCCAGTGCCTTCCGGCGGCGCCACCGCATAGCTCGCCGCGCCGTAGTAGAAGGGCGGCAGGATGACGATGTCCCTCTCCTTCTCGAGCAGTTCCAGCGTCTTGACGACGGCCAGCGTGTCCATGCCGACGGCCATGTGCTCGCCGTGATATTCGAGCACGCCGAGCGGCAGTGCCACCGGCCAGTTCTCGGCGATCGCCGTGCGGATCTGGTGTGGCAGCATCAGTTCGTAGCGCATGATCTATTCCATGTTGGTGTGGCGGGCGCGCATGGCTTCCGGTGTCGCAGCGGTCAGATCCCTGAGCTTCAGTACCATCACCTCGAACAGCAGGAACAGTGCGCCTTCGAACACCGAGCCCATCGGCAGCACCGATGTCTTCCGCGGACCCTGGTCGTTGGCCATGGTCTGCGCCGGGATGAGCAGCGTGAAATCGGCCTGTCTTGCCGCGCTGCTCTCAGCCTGAGCGGTCAGCAGGAGGTTGGTTGCGCCGGCACCGTGCGCGACCCGCATCAAGGTCAGCACGGTCGAGGTCTCGCCAGGCCCGGAACTGGCCAGGAAGACATCGCCCGACCCCAGGGGTGGCGTGGTCATGTCGCCGACCACCGAGACCGGCAGGCCAAGATGGTAGAGCCGCATGGCAAAACCCTTGACCTGCAAGGCCTCGCGGCCGCAGCCATAGACGACGATCTGCCTGGCGTCGGCCAGCATCTTGCAAGCCGCGTCGATGCGGCTCCCGTCGATGCGAGCCAACACGCCGCCGAGTTCGCCGAGCGCGGTGCTGAAGAGGTTTTCGCTCTGCTCGCTCACCACAAACCCGCCCTCGAAATCATCCCGGGATTTTCCCACGAACAGCTTGATTTCGTTCATGCTAGCAACGGCGAAAATGCGTGTCCAACGCTCCGCGACGCTTTTGCCGGGCCACGGGCATGATAGTGTCATGTCAGACAAATCAACCCAGGAAAACCGCAGGACATGAAGACACGGCATTTCGACCGCATCGGCAATGGCGGCATCAGCTTCACCGAGTTCGGCTTCGGCACGGCGCCGCTCGGCAACCTCTACCGTGCCGTCTCGGACGAGGACGCCAATGCCACGCTGGAGGCCGCCTGGGCGACCGGCTGCCGCTACTACGACACCGCGCCGCTCTACGGGCTCGGCCTGTCGGAAACGCGGCTCAACCCCTTCCTGCGCTCCAAGAAGCGCGACGACTATGTGTTGTCGAGCAAGGTCGGCCGCATCATGCGCGCCTGTCCGCCGGAGGAGCGCACCGGTATCGGCAAGTTCTTCGACACGCCGTCGCGCCGCGAGGTGTACGACTACAGCTATGACGGCGTCATGCGCTCGTTCGAGGCCTCATTGGAGCGGCTTGGCGTCGATCGGATCGACATCCTTTTCGTCCATGATGTCGATATCTTCACCCATGGCAGCAAGGAAGCGTCCGACCAACGCATCGAGGAGTTCATGCGCTCGGGCTATTACGGGCTGCTGTCCCTGCGCGACCAGGGCGTCATCAAGGCGTTCGGCGGCGGCATCAATGAGTGGCAGGTCTGTCAGACGCTGGCCGAGCGTGGCGATTTCGATCTGTTCCTGCTTGCCGGGCGCTATACGCTGCTGGAGCAGGAGGCGCTGACATCCTTCCTGCCGCTTTGCCAGGCGCGCGGCATCGGCATCGTTCTCGGCGGACCTTACAATTCCGGTATCCTGGCAACGGGCCCGAAACCGGGCGCCTACTATAACTACACCGAAGCGCCACAGGACGTGCTTGACCGCGTGGCGCGTATCGAGGCCGTCTGCAAGCGCCATGGCGTGCGGCTGATCGAGGCGGCGCTGCAATTCCCGTTGCTGCACCCGTCGGTCGTCTCGGTGATCCCCGGCGGCCAGCGACCGAGCGAAGTCGAGAGCAACCGCTCGCTGCTCGACGCGAAGCTGCCGGCAGCGCTTTGGGCCGATCTCAAGCAGGAAGGCCTAATGCGCCCTGAGGCGCCGACCGCATAAGCCGACGACCGTTCGCGTTGCCGTGGGGCATAAAAATGAAAAGCCGGGCAAGCCCGGCTTTTCTGGTCTCTGAAAAGAAAAGAAACGCTTAGTTGACTGCGTCCTTGAGGCCCTTGCCGGCCGAGAACTTCGGCACGGTGCGTGCCGGGATCTGCACTTCGGCACCGGTCTGCGGATTGCGGCCGGTCGAAGCCGCACGCTTTGACACGGTGAAATTGCCAAAGCCGACAAGCCGGACATCGCCGCCCTTCTTCAGTTCGCCGGTGATCACGGAAAATACCGCATCGACCGCCGACTGCGCGTCACCCTTCGAAATGCTCGCGGCGTCGGCGACAGCGGACACCAGTTCGTTCTTGTTCATAAAAATTCCCTTCCATGAGAACACCGGAACTAACGACTCATCCGGCAGGAAACGGACTTTAGAAAGAAGCGTTCCCGCAACCAAGTCGAAAAGCCGGGAAAAAAGCGGAAAAAGCCCGGAATTCCGGGGTTTTTCACATGAAAAAGCCGGGCATGAAGCCCGGCTCTCTGTTTGTGCGCCGCAACTTTAGCTTTAACTAATGCGCAAGCGTCTTGCTGGCATCGTCCGAGCTGTCCGTTGTGGCCGGCGGATTGACCGGTTCGACCCACTCGATCGGCTCCGGCATACGCACCAGCGCATGGCGCAATACCTCACCGACCCGTGCGACCGGAATGATTTCCATGCCGTTCTTCACGTTGTCCGGAATCTCCGCCAGATCCTTGGCGTTGTCTTCCGGGATCAGCACCTTCTTGATGCCGCCGCGCAATGCGGCAAGCAGCTTCTCCTTGAGGCCGCCGATCGGCAGCACCCTGCCGCGCAGCGTGATCTCGCCGGTCATGGCGACATCGGCCTTGACCGGAATGCCGGTCAGCACGGAGACGATCGCCGTCGCCATCGCCACGCCGGCCGACGGTCCATCCTTGGGCGTGGCACCCTCCGGCACGTGGACGTGGATGTCGCGCTTGTCGAACAGCGGCGGCTCGATGCCGAAATCGATGGCGCGCGAGCGGACATAAGAGGCCGCCGCCGAAATCGATTCCTTCATCACGTCGCGCAGGTTGCCGGTCACCGTCATGCGGCCCTTGCCGGGCATCATGACGCCTTCCACCGTCAGCAATTCGCCGCCAACTTCCGTCCAGGCGAGCCCGGTAACGACACCGACCTGATCGTCAGCCTCGACCTGACCGAAGCGGAAGCGCGGAACACCGAGGTAATCGGCGAGGTTCGCCGCCGTGATGTTCACCGTCTTCTTCTTCGTCTTCAGGATCTCGGTCACCGCCTTGCGCCCGAGCTTCATCAGCTCGCGCTCCAGACTTCTGACGCCCGCTTCACGGGTGTAGGTCTGGATGATGGCGCGGATCGCGTCCTCGCCGACGGAGAATTCCTTCGGCTGCAGCGCGTGATCGCGGACCACCTTCGGCATCAGGTGCCGCTTGGCGATTTCGATCTTCTCGTCCTCGGTGTAGCCAGCGATACGGATGATCTCCATGCGGTCCATCAAGGGCGCGGGGATGTTCAGCGTATTCGCCGTCGTCACGAACATCACGCTCGACAGGTCGTATTCGACCTCGAGGTAGTGGTCCATGAACGTCGAGTTCTGTTCCGGATCGAGCACCTCAAGCAGCGCCGACGACGGATCGCCACGGAAATCCTGGCCCATCTTGTCGATCTCGTCGAGCAGGAAGAGCGGGTTGGACTTCTTCGCCTTTTTCATTGACTGGATGACCTTGCCGGGCATCGAGCCGATATAGGTGCGCCGGTGGCCGCGGATCTCGGCTTCGTCACGCACGCCGCCCAGCGCCATGCGGATGAATTCGCGACCCGTCGCCTTGGCGATCGACTTGCCGAGCGAGGTCTTGCCGACGCCGGGAGGGCCGACGAGGCACAGGATCGGCCCCTTCAGCTTCTTCTGGCGGCTTTGCACGGCAAGGTACTCGACAATGCGGTCCTTGACCTTGTCGAGGCCGAAATGATCGGTGTCGAGCACGTTCTGCGCGAAGGCCAGGTCCTGCTTGACCTTGGAGTTCTTGCCCCACGGGATCGACAGGATCCAGTCGAGATAATTGCGCACGACGGTCGATTCAGCCGACATCGGCGACATCGTCCGCAGCTTCTTCAATTCGGCTTCCGCCTTTTCGCGAGCCTCCTTGGAGAGCTTCGTCTTCTTGATGCGCGCCTCGATCTCGGCGGCCTCGTCGCGGCCGTCCTCGCCTTCGCCGAGTTCCTTCTGGATCGCCTTCATCTGCTCGTTGAGGTAGTACTCGCGCTGTGTCTTCTCCATCTGGCGCTTGACGCGCGAGCGGATGCGCTTCTCCACCTGCAGGACGGAGATTTCGGCTTCCATGAAGCCCATCGCCTTTTCCAGCCGCTCCTTCACCGAGAGCGTGGCCAGCATCTCCTGCTTTTCAGGGATCTTGATGGCGAGATGCGAGGCAACCGTGTCGGCGAGCTTGGAATAGTCGTCGATCTGGCTGGCGGCACCCACCACTTCAGGCGAGATCTTCTTGTTCAGCTTGACGTAATTCTCGAAGTCGGTGACGACGGAACGGGCCAGCGCCTCGACCTCGACCTCTTCCTCATCCGGCTCGACCAGCGCCGTGGCGCGGGCCTCGTGGAAATCGGGGCGGTCGGTGAACGAAACGATTTTCGCGCGCGTGGCTCCCTCGACCAGGACCTTGACGGTGCCGTCGGGCAGCTTCAGCAATTGCAGCACATTGGCGAGCGTGCCGATGTCAAAGATGGCATCGGGCTCGGGATCGTCGTCAGCGGCATTCATCTGGGTGGCGAGCAGGATCTGCTTTTCCTGACCCATCACCTCTTCCAGCGCCTTGATCGACTTCTCACGCCCGACGAAGAGCGGAACGATCATATGCGGGAACACCACGATGTCGCGCAACGGGAGGACTGCGAAGACGCCGTCGCTGGGAGCCTTGGATATTTTGGCCATTGTCCAACCTTTCATGTCGCGACCGCCAGTCGGCCAACCGCGAATCTTATATTAACGACCGGGGATCGTTCCGCCTACCACCGTTTGTGACGGGAGTTTTATAGCACAGAAATCGGGCACCTCGGCCTTCCCCGTTTAGTTGGATGCACGACCCACAAAGATCAAGGGGCAGGTACAAATCCGGCCCTCCAACTTGCCCGCAAGTGACACATTTGCGACGGCAAAACCGCGCGCAGCCGCGAAACCCTGCATAACAGCAAAACGGCGCCTCGCGGCGCCGTTTCAAAATTCCGCTGCAGGCTCATGTCAGGCGCTGACATTGCCCTTCTTTTCCTTCTGTTCGGAGTAGATGTAGAGCGGCCTGGCGCTGCCGGTCACCACCTCTTCCGAAATAACCACTTCGCGCACGCCTTCGAGCGCCGGAAGTTCGAACATCGTGTCGAGCAGGATCGCTTCCATGATCGAGCGCAGGCCACGCGCGCCGGTCTTGCGCTCGATGGCGCGCTTGGCGATCGCCGACAAGGCATTCTCATGGAATGTCAGGTCGACATTCTCCATCTCGAACAGCCGCTGATACTGCTTGACCAGCGCATTCTTCGGTTCGGTCAGAATCTGGATCAGAGCCGGCTCGTCAAGGTCCTCAAGGGTCGCCAGAACCGGCAAACGGCCGACAAATTCGGGAATAAGACCGAATTTCAGCAGATCCTCGGGCTCGACCAGGCGGAAAACATCGCCGGTGCGGCGATCCTCGGGCGAAGCGACGATGGCGCCGAAGCCAATCGAGGTTTTTCTGCCGCGATCCGAAATGATCTTGTCCAGGCCAGCGAAGGCGCCACCGCAGATGAACAGGATGTTGGCGGTGTCCACCTGCAGGAACTCCTGCTGCGGATGCTTCCTGCCGCCCTGCGGCGGCACGGAGGCGACCGTGCCTTCCATGATCTTCAACAGCGCCTGTTGCACGCCCTCGCCCGACACGTCGCGGGTGATCGAGGGATTGTCGGACTTGCGCGAAATCTTGTCGATTTCGTCGATGTAGACGATGCCGCGCTGGGCGCGTTCGACATTGTAGTCGGCCGACTGCAACAGCTTCAGGATGATGTTTTCGACATCCTCGCCGACATAACCGGCTTCGGTCAGCGTCGTCGCGTCCGCCATGGTGAACGGCACGTCGATGATGCGGGCCAGCGTCTGCGCGAGCAGCGTCTTGCCACAACCGGTCGGGCCGATCAGCAGGATGTTCGACTTCGCCAGTTCGACATCGTTGTTCTTGCCGGCATGCGCGAGGCGCTTGTAGTGATTGTGAACCGCCACCGACAGCACGCGCTTGGCGTAGGGCTGGCCGATGACATAGTCGTCGAGAACCTTGAGGATCTCCTGCGGTGTCGGCACGCCCTCGCGCGACTTCACCATCGAGGTCTTGTTCTCCTCGCGGATGATGTCCATGCAGAGCTCGACGCACTCGTCGCAGATGAAGACCGTCGGACCGGCGATCAGCTTGCGCACTTCGTGCTGGCTTTTGCCGCAAAACGAGCAATAAAGCGTGTTCTTGGAATCGCCGCTGTTGTTGCCGACCTTGCTCATTTTCATGTCCTTTCATGGCCGCCCGCCGATGGTCTGGCTGAAAGGGCGCATACTCTATCTATCGCGGGAATCCGCCGCCGCCAGTATCCCGGCTCCCGCAACGCATTCCGTACGAAACACAAATCAGAAAACGTGGCAATGATTCGCGACAACCCCGCCTAAAGCTAAGCCGTCGAAACTCAACATAGCCTTAACGTAGGCAATCCTGCCCGCCGAGGGAACAGCCAATTGTGGCCGAAATGCCGCAACACGCGCCAAAAGCGCGTGATGGTGCCATCCAACTGCCAACAAGCCTTTATGCCACAGCTCCTTCAGCCGCCTCGCGCGACGAAATGACCTTGTCGATGAGGCCGAAATCCTTGGCTTCGTCGGCGGTCATGAAATGGTCGCGGTCCAGCGTCTTCTCGATCTCTTCGTAGCTCTTGCCGGTGTGCTTGACATAAACCTCGTTGAGGCGACGCTTCAGCTTGATGATGTCCTGGGCGTGGCGCTCGATGTCGGAGGCCTGACCCTGGAAGCCGCCTGATGGCTGGTGAACCATGATGCGGGCGTTCGGCGTGGCGAAGCGCATGTCCTTGTGGCCAGCGGTCAGAAGCAGCGAGCCCATCGAGGCCGCCTGGCCGATGCAGAGCGTCGACACGGCCGGCTTAATGAACTGCATGGTGTCGTAGATCGCCATGCCCGAGGTGACGACGCCGCCCGGCGAATTGATGTAGAGGTTGATTTCCTTCTTCGGATTCTCGGCTTCGAGGAACAAAAGCTGCGCGCAGACCAGCGTCGCCATGCCGTCCTCGACCGGACCGGTGATGAAAATGATGCGCTCCTTGAGGAGGCGGGAGAAAATGTCGTAGGCCCGTTCGCCGCGATTGGTCTGTTCGACCACCATCGGAACGAGGTTCATGTAGGTTTCGACGGGGTTCTTCATCAGTTATCTCTTATCTCGCGGTGGGATTCCGGCGCCGGGAAGGCTGGCAAGTCGGGCAGAATCGGTCTGGATCGTTGTTCCGTAAATAGGATGCCGGCTCATCCTTGTGCAAGGCCGACCCGTCCTAGCCATCTGGGTAAGTCGAATCAAGGTTACGCTGACAGGATTTATCGGCTGGCGCCGTCTCCCGCTGGCGACACTGGTGATCCAGTAGCAGTTTCTTAACCGCGTCGCTTAACGAAATGCGCGGAAACCGCTTTTCTCCGAAAATGCTTCCTCTACAAT
This sequence comes from Mesorhizobium sp. RCAM 05104, assembly GCF_059683645.1. Classification (NCBI taxonomy): domain Bacteria; kingdom Pseudomonadati; phylum Pseudomonadota; class Alphaproteobacteria; order Hyphomicrobiales; family Phyllobacteriaceae; genus Mesorhizobium; species Mesorhizobium sp. RCAM 05104. The sequence continues at coordinate 573,270 of NZ_CM185033.1, forward strand.
TCAACGTTGAACTTGTGCGTAGAGTTCAAACAGGGGCAGTGTCATGTCCGGGAAAACCGCATGCTTCACCATTGCCGGGCTGACCATGCTCGGCACGATTTCCGAAACGGCGGCCGGCGGCCTCGCCGCCGAATGCTATGAACCTGTCCGCACGCCGGCCGTCTACGACACGGTCTACGAAGACGTCATGGTCACCCCGCCCGGCCAGCAGGTCGACTATGTCCCCGCCATCTACGGTACCCGCGAGCGCGTGGTGATGACCGTTCCGGCACAGGTGACCTACGAGGTCGTGCCCGCCGTCACCCGTACCGTCTACCATACGGTCCAGGTCGATGATGGCGGCTATTCCTGGGAATGGCGTGTCATCCACGGCCGCCGAGTGCTGTGCAAGATCTGGCACAAGGCGCGCTACGGGCGGGTCGCCGAGACCGTGGTGATCCAGCCGGAACGCACGCGGCGCGTCGTCATCCCGGCGCAGTACGACCGGATTGCCGAAGAGGTGCTGGTGCAGCCGGAACAACGGCGCTTCATCGATGTTCCCGCCTCCTACCAGACCGTCGCGCGGCGCGTGCTGATCCGCGAAGGGTCGTCAGGCTGGCGGCGTGTGCATATTCCGAGGCATTGCCAGGATTAGCGGCCATCGCGTAGCCTGCGCCGCAGCGAATTTCCGTTGGGCTGAGGACATGCGCGACCTGGAAGTTTCCAATCAAGAACTATCAGATTTCGCGGAAGAGGCCCTGGAACTGGCCAAAAGCTATTGGGCGTCCCTCGAGGAGCGTCGGGCGTACCCCTCGACCAGCGGCGAGGATACGACCGAACTCTTCTCGCGTCCTTGGCTGGAGAACGGTCGTGGTCGGGAAGTCTTGCAGGACTTCAAGTCGATGTCAGAGCATGTGCGACCTGCCACCGGCAGATTCTTCGGTTACGTCGTCGGCTCAGGCGAACCGGTCGGCGCGCTGGGAGAATTGCTGGCCGCGGTGCTCAATCAGAATGTGACGTCGTGGCGGTCGGCTCCCGCGGCGACGTCGATCGAACGCGCCGTTGTCGGATGGTTGGCGGAGGCTGTCGGCTGCGCCGGATTTACCGGCAGCCTGTGCGGCGGCGGCTCGTCGGCCAACCTCATGGCGTTGGCGATGGCGCGTGAAGCGAAGCAGCCAGCCAACGAAACAGGCGCACGGCCCTGCGTGATCTATGCTTCCGAACAAGTGCACATGTCCATTCCCAAGGCTGTCGCACTGCTGGGCATCGGCAGAAACAACCTTCGCTTGATCCCTGTCGACGACAAATTCCGGATGCGACCGGATGCCCTCCAGGCGGCCATTGCCGTCGACCGCGAGGCTGGAAACATGCCGATCGCCATCGTGGCCACGGTCGGCACCATCGTCTCCGGCGCGATCGATCCCCTCCCCGAAATCGCGGACATTGCCCGGAGGGAGGCGCTATGGATGCATGTCGATGGTGCCTATGGGGGCCTGGCGGCTCTGGCGGTGCCGGAAAAGTTCCAGGGGTTGTCTTCGGCGGATTCTCTGTCGCTCGACGCGCACAAATGGCTGTATCAGCCACTCGATTGCGGCTGCCTGCTCAATCGTCATCCAGATGTCGCGCGCACGACTTTCTCGCACAGCGACGATTATGTCAGGATCCTGAGCGAAGACCCGACGGAAGCGTTTGCCTTCTTCGAGGAGTCGATCGAGCTTTCTCGACGCTTCCGCGCGCTGAAACTCTGGATGTCGCTGCAGTATCACGGGCGCAGTGCCTATCGCGAAGCCATCACGCGCGATCTCAATCACGCACAATTATTGGCGCAGACAATCGCGTCGTATCCGGAGCTGGAACAGCTTGCCCCTGTATCGCTAAGCGCAGTCTGTTTCCGCCACCGCTCGAAGAGCAACGAAGCGATCCTGCGCCGCGTGATCGCGCGTGGCCGGGTGTACCTGTCAAATGCAACGATCAACGGCCAGTTCGCGCTGCGGGCGTGTTTCGTCAATCACCGAACGACGCCAGAGGACGTGCGGGCGATCGTGGCGGAAGTCATTGCCGCCGCCGACGAGCTCAATCGCTGAGCCGCCGTTGCCCTTAGACCTGGCTTGCGCTTCAAGCCACCTCCGCCCGCAGCCATGCCTTCAGGCCAGCGACATTGCCGTCGCCGACGCAAGCCGCGACCCGCCTGCCGACCGCCGCACCGAATTTATAACCATGGCCCGAACAAGCCGAGACGATAAGGCATTTGCCCTTCTCGTGCGCCATGAATTTCTCGTCGGCGGTGAAGGTGTAGGCGCAAGTGACGACCTCCGTCACCCGGTACTCCCCGATACGAGAGATCGGTGGCGAAAACAGATTGCGGATCGCCTCGCCCTCGCCTGCCACCGGTTGACGGTTCCAGTCGGCATCGCTGGTCGGCACCCGGTGCAGTCCCGAACCGAATTTCATCCCGGCGCCGCCGGAGGGCGGGATCACATAGCCGTCGACAGCGCCGCCGATATCAAGGACCACCGGCGCTGCCTGCCAGGCCGCATCGAGGTCCGCCGGCGGTTCGACATAGGCGAGCGCGGTTCGATATGTCTTCAGCTCGCCATCCAATTCCGGGAACAGTTTCAACACCCAGGCGCCGGCAGCGACGACGACGCGGTCGGCCTGCATGGTTTCGCCACCAGCAAGCACGATATGGCCGGCTTCGGCATCGACTTCCACGACCTTGCTGTTCTCGTAGACATTGGCGCCGTTGGCGCGCAGCCATCTTGCCAGGCCGGACGCGATCTTGCGGCAATGCAGCGCGCCGCCTTCGGTTGAATAATAAGCGTAACGGAATGAGCCAGCCTCAAGAAATGGCCAGCGTTCGACGGCTGCGTCCGGCTCCAGCAATTCAAACGGGAAATTGCCCTCTTCCAAGCCCTCGCGGTATTCCTCGGCCTCGTCGCCAGGCTCGCGCGAAATGCAGACAAAACCGCGCGCATCGAGGTGGTTTTCACCCAGATCGGCCCACATCTCGTCCCAGGCCTGATAGGCTTCGGTGATCAGCCGGCCATAGCCGGTTCCGGCCCGGTAAGCGCGGCGAATGATGCGGTGATGATCGCCCGACGCGGCCAACGGATTGGGGATGGGCCCCTGTTCGACGATCGAGACGCTGTGTCCAGCCTTGACCAGTGACCACGCCGTTGAAAGCCCGGCGATCCCAGCACCGACCACAATCACATTCATCAGATCAGACTTTCCGCAGCCGCATCGGCTGGCTCAACTCATTGGGTGTCGGGCGCCAACATACGGTCTGGCACCGAGCTGACAAGCCGCGCTAATGATCTGGCATGACCAAATTGACGCCACCCTACCTGGCCTTTGATCCAGCCACCCGCCATCTGCGGCTTGATCCGCATGAACCGGCCTTCTTCCAGAACCCGCATGAGGCCTATGCCTTTCTGCACGGCGCATCGAATGCATTTTTCTGGGAAGAATTCGGCTTCTGGTGCTTTGGCGGCTTCGACGACGTCAACCGGCTGTTGCGCGACCGCCGCTTCGGCCGCCAGAACCCGGCCGGCGTTCCCGACAGAAGCGGCATCGGCCAGGATCGCAGCCATCTGAGCGCCTTCGACGGCATCGAAGCCAACTCGATGCTGGAGCTGGAGCCGCCGGTGCACACGCGGCTCAGAACTCTGGTCAACCGTGCGTTCGTCTCGCGTCAGATCGAACGGCTGCGGCCACGTGTCGAAGCCCTCGCCAACGAGCTGATCGACCGTTTCGAACCGGACAAATCAGTCGACCTGCTGCCCGCCTTCGCGGCTCCCTTGCCGATCACCATCATTGCCGAGATGCTCGGCGTGCCCGTCGAGATGGGGCCTCAATTGCTCGACTGGTCGCATCGGATGGTTGCGATGTACATGCATGGCCGCACGCGCGAGACCGAGGAGACGGCCAACCGTGCCGCGGGCGAATTTACCGATTTCCTGCGCCTCTATGTCGCCGAGCGGCGCAAAAACCCAGGCGACGACCTGCTGTCGTTGCTGATCTCGGCGCAGCAGGATGGCCAGAAGCTGTCGGAGGACGAGCTGGTGTCCTCGGTGATCCTGTTGCTCAATGCCGGCCACGAAGCGACGGTGCATCAGACCGGCAACGCCGTCCGTTCGATCCTCGCGCAAGGCGGCGACCCGCGCCGCTTCTTCATCTCGCCCGAAGCGACCGCGGCAACGGTCGAGGAATGCCTGCGTTTCGACGCGCCGCTGCACATGTTTACCCGCTACGCCTATCAGGAGATCGAAATCGCGCCCGGTATCGTCGTGCAGCCGGGCCAGACGATCGGCCTGCTGCTTGGCATGGCCAATCATGACCCGCGCGCCTTCGCCGAACCCCTCGCCTTCCGGCCGGATCGTGCGGACCAGAAGAACGTGTCATTCGGCGCCGGCATCCATTTCTGCATCGGTGCGCCGCTCGCCCGGCTCGAATTGCAGGTGTCGCTGAAAACTTTGTTCGGACGGCATCCGCGACTCCATCTTGCCGAACAGCCGCGCTTCCGCGACACTTATCATTTCCATGGGCTGGAAACGCTCGCCGTCGGCTTCTGACGATCGCGGGCCTGGGGCTGCGAGATGAGGGGCATTTCGATACGCGCGGTCGCGCTGGCTTTGGGCATCGCACTGGCGAGCCTTGCCAGCGCATGGGCTCAGCAACAACAGGAAAACATCCCGCAAGAAAACAGCGACGCCGTGGCAAGGAAGCTGGCGAGCATTCTGATTGAACGCCAGACCGGCATCGCCGTGCCCGCCGACAGGTTCTGGGCCTATGAGGCCGATTTCAACCTCGACGGGTTTTCCGAACTCTATGTCTATGTCGCCGATCCCGCTTGCGACGGGGTGAAATGCGGACTTTTCGTTTTCGTGCTGGAAGGCGACAGCTATCGCGAGGTGTTGGGCGACATCCCGGGCGCAAGGCTTGCCGATCCCGCCAAGGTCGGCTTCGGCGCCTTCAAGCGCAACGGCTTCATCGACTTTCAACTCGACCAAGTACTGGCCAGTTGGACAGGCGATCATTATGCGGATTCCTCGACGTTCCCTGCCACCTCGCTCGACGGTGTCGCCTTCCTGGCGGCTTGCCAGAAATCCAAGTCGAGCGAGCAGCCCGAGGAGGGTGAAGCTGAACAGGTGGCCGGCGAGTGCCAATGCCAGTTCAACCGGTTTCAGGCAATCGGCTTCAGCCAGGCCAGCCTGGACACCTATACGGCCTCGATGGGCGAAAACTTCGCCTATCCGAATGGCGAGAAGGAAAAGGCATGGCTCGCCCTGCTCAAGGATGCCGAGGATGTGGGAACCGGTTGCGGCGTCATAAGTGGCAAAAGCCAGTGGCAACCGGCCTATTTCAAGCACGGCGACCAGCCGCAGCAAAAGCTTGACTTCGAAGCCTTCCTGGACGCCTGCCCAGCGCAGGATTTCATCCTGACCAATCGCAAGATTGGATCACCTGACCGAGCGCTCGGTCTATGCGGTTGCATTGCCCGCGAACTCCCGACGCAAGGGGTCACGCAAACGGGACTCGATCTGCTGACGCAGTATTATCGCAACGAGATCTCCGACGCGGACATCGAGGCGCAGGACGCCGACATTCTGACCTTCCACGACCAGGCGTCGGAAGCTTGCCTCAGCCAGTTCCCGGCGAAGTAGGCAACGCAGCCTGGTTCAAACATTGCGGGGACCGGATACCATGGGCGAGACAATGAGATTTGCCTTTTTGCAGGAGCCGCCCTTCTGCGTCAGGGATGCCGGCGGCAATCTTCTCGGCTGCGATGCCGAACTCGCCGGGAAGGTGTGCGAGGGGCTGAAGCTCGATGCCTTCCTGCCGATCGAAACCGAGTTCGCCGAACTGCTTCCCGGATTGGCTGGCAACCGCTGGGACATGACCACCGGCCTGTTCATCTCGGACGAGCGCAGGAGAGTTGTCGACTTCACGCGGCCGATCTGGGTGCTGCAGGACGGGTTGCTGGTCGCCAAAGGCAATCCTCGTGGCTTTCGCGGCTATCGGTCGGTGGCCGACGATCGGACGGCGCTGATCGGCGTCATATCCGGCCAAATCCAACATCAGACGGCGCTGCAAAATGGCGTTGCGCCGGAGCGGATCCGGATATTCGCCACACAAGCAGCCGCGGCGGACGCCGTCGCGGCCGGCACGGTGCATGCCTATGCCAGCGTTGCGCTGGCGCACCAGGGCTATCTCGACCGGTGGCCGCAGGCACCTCTTGCCGTTATTGATATTCCGGCGACCGAAAAACAGCCGGCTGCCGGCGCCTTCGCCGTGGCCAAAAACAATACGGCTCTGCGCCAACGCATCGACTCAAGCCTGGGCGAACTGTTGGGAAGTCCCTGGCACCGGGAACTGATGAGCGGATACGGATTTTCCGATGCCGATATCGATCGCCTTTTGTGAGGCTGGGTGCTGCGAAATGATCAAAGCTTGATCACGTATTCCTTGCGGGTCGTTTCAAGCACTTCCCAGCTGCCCCTGAAGCCGGGCCTCAGCACGAAACTGTCGCCGGTTCGGACGGTGCGGGCATCGCCGCCGTCTTCCGCGATCACCGAAATGCCGGACAGGATGTGGCAGAACTCCCATTCGTCATAGACGATGCGCCATTTGCCAGGGGTCGATTCCCAGATGCCGGCGTAGAGGCCGCCTTCCCGCTCCTCGACGTTCCAGGTGCGGAATTTGGGATCGCCAGAGATCATCCGATCTGGCGCCGGCGCGCCAGATTCGGGTTCGACGTTTTTGGTGTCGACGGAAAGAAACGCGGCCATGGGCAATCAGACCTTGGCAAGCGCCTGTTCGAGGTCGGCGACGATGTCGTTGACGTCCTCGATGCCAATGGAGAGCCGCACGGTGTCCGGACCCGCACCGGCCTTGACCTTCTGCTCGTCGGAAAGCTGGCGGTGGGTCGTCGACGCCGGGTGGATGACCAGCGACTTGGTGTCGCCGACATTGGCGAGGTGCGAGAACAGTTCGAGCGCCTCGACGAATTTGACGCCAGCCTCGTAGCCGCCCTTGAGGCCGAAGGTGAACACCGCACCGGCGCCTAGCGGCGAGTACTTCTTCTGCAGCGCGTTGTTCTTGTCGCTCGGCAGGCCGGGATAATTCACCCAGGCGACCTTGGGGTGATTGGACAGCCAGCCGGCGACCGTCACCGCATTGTCGCAGTGGCGCTGCATGCGCAACGGCAAGGTTTCCAGGCCGGTCAGGATGAGGAAGGCGTTGAACGGCGAGATCGCCGGGCCGAGATCGCGCAGGCCGAGCACACGCGCGGCAATGGCGAAAGCGAAGTTGCCGAAGGTTTCATGCAGGACGAGACCGCCATATTCCGGGCGCGGTTCCGACAGCATCGGGTACTTGCCCGACTTCGACCAGTCGAAAGTGCCGCCATCGACGATGGCGCCGCCGATCGAATTGCCGTGGCCGCCAATGAACTTGGTCAGTGAATGCACGACGATGTCGGCGCCATGCTCGATCGGCCGGATCAGGTAGGGCGAAGCCAGCGTGTTGTCGACGATCAGCGGCAGGCCATGCTTGCGCGCGATGTCGCCGATCTTCTCGATGTCGACGAAGGTGCCGCCCGGATTGGCGAGGCTCTCGATGAAGATCGCCTTGGTCCTGTCGTCGATCTGGCTTTCGAAGGTCGAGATGTCATTGGTGTCGGCCCAGCGCACTTCCCAGCCATAATTCTTGAAGGCGTGCCCGAACTGGTTGATCGAACCGCCATAGAGCTTGTTGGCGGCGACGAAATTGTCGCCCGGTTGCATCAGATTGTGGAAGACGATCACCTGCGCGGCGTGGCCGGACGCGACCGCAAGCGCGGCCGTTCCGCCCTCCAGCGCCGCAAGACGCTCTTCCAGCACCGCCTGCGTCGGGTTCATGATGCGGGTGTAGATGTTGCCGAAGGCCTTCAGCCCGAACAGCGAAGCGGCATGATCGGCATCGTCGAAGACGAAGGAGGTCGTCTGGTAGATCGGCGTGGCGCGCGCGCCGGTGGCCGGGTCGGGTTTGGCGCCCGCATGGACGGCGAGCGTGTTGAAACCGGGCGTACGGGTCATCGAAAACCTCCCTTTTTGAAACTCTGAAATCGCCGGGCATTCTTGGCGAAGCCCGTACGTGAATGCAAAGAAGAAAATACCTTTCGGTGGACGATCCGCGGTGAACGCGCGAGAAAACCTAATTCTTCCTGGAATAATTTTTCGTCTACTTCTGGCGCACGCCGAAACTCTGGAATCCCGAGCGCATCAGCGGCTTCTTCGATGACAGCACCCCGGAGTTGACGCCGGTCCAGCCGATCTCGCCGGACAGCTTGCCATATTCGATCTTGGGACAGCGGTTCATCACCACCTTGATGCCGGCGGCTTCGGCGCGGGCGGCGGCTTCGTCATTACGCACGCCAAGCTGCATCCAAAGCACTTTCGGCAAGGGATCGAGCCGCAACACCTCATCGACGATACCGGGCACAGCCGCGGCATTGCGGAAGACATCGACCATGTCGATCGGTTCCGGAATATCGGCCAGCCTGGCATAGGTCATCCGGCCGAGGATTTCCTTGCCGGCCTGGCCGGGATTGATCGGGAACACCGAAAAGCCCTTGGCCAGCAGGTATTTCAGCACGAAATAGCTCGGTCGCACGTCGTTGGCGGATGCGCCGACCATGGCAATGGTCTTCACCGAATTGAGGATGCCGGCGATGTAGGCGTTGTCGTAGCTATCGTGGTTCATGCGGCTTCCTGCGGTAGTGATATCGGTAGAGTTCACGATTGAACCCGAGCGAGGCATAGAGTGCGCGGCCGGCTGCGTTGTCGGCAACCACTTGCAGGCATACAGCCAACGCACCTGCCCGCCGCGCCCAGTCAATCAGCCCTACCGTCCTACGACCCAAGCCTTGCTGCCTGAAGCGGCCGTCGGTTTCAACCGATTCCACCACAAGCAGGCCATTGCGGATGACGCCATAGGCCAAGGCGGCAATTTCGCTGTCGCGTTCGCAAGACGCGAATGCCCGGTCGCCGATGATCAGCCCGGTCATCTCGCGAAAGATGCGGCGATCATTATCGTCATAGGCAGCCATGCGGAACCGCGCTTCGAACCACTTTTTGCTTGGCGTCGCCGAAATGACGACCTCCACGTCGCGCGATACCTTGAACTCTTCAATGCCGGCGAACAGATGAATCGTTCCGCCTTCAACGTCGTACCCATGACGGCCAAGGACCACATCCATCTCGGCGGCAATGTCGGGTACGCGAAACAGCGGTGTCTGGCCGTGACCGGCATAGAACGCCTCGGCGGCCGCAAGCACCCTGTCGGGCGCGCCGCGCTTGCCGTGCAGCGGGTTGACCGAATTGGTGCGCCGGATTCGTCCGCCCGATCGTCTCAGAAGCCAGCCATCCGCGACGGTCTCAACCGCGGCTGGCCAACCTTCGCGGCAAGCCTGCTCGATGCGCCAATTGAGATCATCGTCGCTGGCGGTCATTCGCCAGCCATCAACCGGGCAACGAAATCGTGCCGTCTTCGGCAATCGGAAAGGCCGGATTGTGCGCCACTTCCCAGACATGCCCATCCGCATCGGCGAAGTAACCATACCAGCCGCCCCAGAAGGCGCGGCCGGCCGGCTTGACGATGCGGCCGCCGGCCTTCTCGGCCATGGCGAGCACCTCGTCGACCTCGGCGTCGGAACGGGTGTTGTAGGCGAGGTAGACCGCCGACGGCGCTCTGGCGAAGGTGACGCCCGAATCCTCCTCGGCGCTTGCGCGCGGGAACAGGCCGAGAATGGCACCGCCCATCTGGAAGAAGGCGACACCGTCGGTGATGCCGGCATGACGGGTCAGGCCCATCGCCTCATAGAAGCGCACCGCGCGCTCAAGATCGTCGGTAGCGATCGTTATGATGGAGATGCGCGGTTCCACGGTTACGCGTCCGACCACTCCGGCTTGCGCTTGCCGATGAAGGCCCCGATGCCTTCCTCCGCGTCGCGCGCCAGCATGTTCTCGACCATGACGCGGCCGGTGTAGGCATAGGCGTCCGCCAGCCCCATTTCGGCCTGCGCGTAAAAGGCTTCCTTGCCGGTCCTCACCACCAAAGATGATTTGGAAGCAATGGTTTGCGCGTATTTGGTGACGATCTGATTCAGATATTCACGCGGCACGACGCGGTTGACGAGGCCGAACTCTTTGGCTGTTGCCGCATCGATCGTCTCGCCGGTCAGAAGCATCTCCATCGCATGCTTGCGCGACACGTTGCGTGACAGCGCCACCATCGGCGTCGAGCAGAACAGGCCGATGTTGACGCCCGGCGTGCAGAAGGTCGCCTCATGCGAGGCAATCGCCAGGTCGCAACTGGCGACCAGTTGCAACCCGGCGGCGGTGGCCAGGCCGTCCACCTCGGCGATCACCGGCAAGGGATGACGCACGATCGCCTGCATCAGTGCGGCACAGGCCGCAAACGTCTCTTCGAAGAAGGCCTTGCCGCGATCGGCGTCGGCGCGGCGCGCGGTCAATTCCTTGAGATCATGGCCGGCGCAGAACACCTTGCCGGCGGCCGACAGCACGATGACGCGAACGGCCCTGTCGGCGTTGGCGCGGTCGAGTTCCGCCATCAGCGCCGCCATCACCGAAAGCGACAAGGCGTTGGCGGGTGGATTGGTAAGTGTCAGCCGCAGCACGCCCTTGTCCAGCCGCGCGGCGACCGGACCGTCAACGGCGGCAGGCTTGATGGCAAGGATTTCGGCCATGGATAAGGTCTCCTCGATTCCGCTCGGGCTGGCAGAGTATCTAATACCGGATCGGTTTTCATCCAACACTCCATCGCTTGCGCCAAGCGACGGAGCTGTTGCCAGAAACGCCGTGCTGCGCTCATACAGGCTGGTGCAACACGAGAGGCCGACATGCCTGCCCAGACCAATCTCACGCCCGTGCTGACCGCGGCGCAAGTCAATGTGCTGATGGAAACCGTCTATCCGCAACTCAATGAGCAGTTCAAATATTACGAGGCGATCGACGTGTTCCCAGGCGGCTGCGTTGTGCGGCTCAATGCCGGCGAACGGCACCTGCGTCCCGGCGGCACGGTGTCCGGCCCGTCACTGTTCACGCTGGCCGACATCGGCGGCTATGTCTGTGTGCTTTCGCATGCCGGGCCCGATGCGCTCTCGGTCACCACCAATCTCAACATCAATTTCGTGCGCAAGGCCGAGGCCGGACCGATCGACGGCCATTGCCGCATTGTGAAACTGGGAAAGAGCCTGATGGTGTTCGACATAGACATCATCGCCGGCCCGGACGGGCACACGATCGCGCACGCAACGGGCACCTACTCGATCCCACCGAAGCGAAAGGACGATGTGGTAAAATAATACCTTTTATTCAAACCATTGTTTTTGCTGCATTTTACCTGTTACCAGACTTTTCACGCGCCTTGACGCAACAACAGCCCTCGCCTATAAGCCCTCACGAAGCAGCGGCCCGCAAAGGCCGCCGTTTTGTTATTGGCGACGGACAGCGTCTCATCGCCAATCCAAGCAACAAGAAACGCCTTCCTCGCGAAGGTCCGAACCGAAAGCAGAAAACCATGACAACCTTTTCGCAGAAGCCTGCGGATGTGGTGAAGAAGTGGATCCTGATCGACGCCGAGGGTCTCGTCGTCGGCCGTCTCGCCACTGTCATCGCCAATCATCTTCGCGGCAAGCACAAGCCGACCTTCACCCCGCATGTCGACGACGGCGACAATGTCATCGTCATCAATGCCGACAAGGTGGTGTTCACCGGCAAGAAGTTCACCGACAAGGTCTATTACTGGCACACCGGCCACCCCGGCGGCATCAAGGAGCGCACCGCGCGCCAGCTGCTCGAGGGTCGTTTCCCCGAGCGCGTCGTCGAGAAGGCCGTTGAGCGCATGGTCCCGCGTGGCCCGCTCGGCCGTCGCCAGATGAAGAACCTGCGCGTCTATGCAGGCGCCGAGCATCCGCATGTCGCCCAGCAGCCCGAGGTTCTCGACGTGGCCAAGCTGAATTCCAAGAACAAGAAGGTCGCATAAGATGGCTGAGCTTTCCTCGCTCGCAGAACTGGGCGCCGCCACCGGCAACACCAACACGCAGCCGGCGACCCCCGTCCACGTCCAGAAGCTCGACAAGTCGGGCCGCGCCTATGCCACCGGCAAGCGCAAGAACGCCATCGCGCGTGTCTGGGTGAAGCCGGGTTCCGGCAAGATCGTCGTCAACGACAAGGAATTCGCGACCTATTTCGCGCGTCCGGTCCTGCAGATGATCCTCAACCAGCCGATCATCGCCGCCAACCGTTCGGGACAGTATGACATTGTCGCCACCGTTGTCGGCGGCGGTCTCTCCGGCCAGGCCGGCGCGGTGCGTCACGGCATCTCCAAGGCGCTGACCTACTACGAGCCGACGCTGCGCGCCGTGCTCAAGAAGGGTGGCTTCCTGACCCGCGACAGCCGCGTCGTCGAGCGCAAGAAGTACGGCAAGGCGAAAGCCCGCCGCTCGTTCCAGTTCTCGAAGCGCTAAACGCTACGCAGCTTCAGACAATCGAAAGGCCGCCTCCGGGCGGCCTTTCTTTGCAACTCACCAGACAGCAGCCGCACCCGTCGAATGACAACAAAATCTCAGGGTCTACCGGCCTTGATGAAGTCGATGAACGCACGCAGCGGGGCCGGCACGAGGCGCCGACCGGGATAATAGAGGAACGGTCCGGGAAAACTCTGCCACCATGGTTGGAGCACGGGCTCGAGGGCACCGTCTTCGAAGTAAGGGCGAAGCCAGCCCTCGAAGAGGCCGATGATGCCGGTGCCGGCGATGGCCGCATGGACGGCAAGATCGGTCGCCCCACCGATCCGCACGATCAGTGGCCCCGTCGGATCGACCCGCACCACCTCGCCGTCACGCTCGAATTCCCACGGCAGCATCGAACCGCTGGCAAAGCGGCCGCGCAGGCAAGCGTGGCCGAGCAGGTCGCTCGGGTGTTCAGGGCGCCCATGGCGATCGAGATAGGCGGGGCTGGCGGCGGTAGCAAAATGCTGGAGGCGCGGTCCGATCGGCACCGCGATCATGTCCTGTTCCAGCCGTTCGTCGTAGCGGATGCCGGCGTCACACCCGGCCGCCAGCACGTCGACGAAGTTCTCATCGGCGATCACCTCCAGCCGGATGCCAGGATACGCGGCGAGGAAGTCCGGAACGATATCGGGCAATATTAGTCGCGCCGCGCTGACCGGCACATTCAGACGCAACGAGCCCGCCGGCCTGTCGCGAAAGCCATTCAACACGTCCAGAGCCGCCTCCACCTCCGACAGCGCCGGGCCGAGCCGTCCAAGCAGGCTCAGGCCCGCCTCGGTCGGGACAACGCTGCGCGTCGTGCGGTTGAACAGCCTGACGCCGAGCTGTGCCTCGAGGCGTCGCACCGCCTCACTCAAGCCGGAGGCGCTGCCGCCGCTCGCACGCGCGCCATCGCGAAAACCGCCGGCGCGCGCCACCACCACGAAGGCATTCAGATCGCTGAGGTCCATCATTGTTCGCCATTCCGCACAGCCTGTGTGGATTGTACCTGATTATCCCGAGATTGAGCAGCGCCTATCTTCGTCTCCTCAAAGGAGACCACTCATGCCCAATATCGACCAGGCCGAAACATCCACCCTCGGCAGCCGCACCGTGAAGCGTCTTGGCTATGGTGCCATGCAACTCGCCGGGCCCGGTGTGTTCGGGCCGCCCAGGGACCATGACGCGGCACTGGCCGTGCTGCGCGAGGCCGTTGTCCAAGGGGTCGACCACATCGACACCAGCGATTTCTATGGCCCGCACGTCACCAACCGGCTGATCCGCGAAGCGCTGTCACCCTACCCGGACGATCTCGTGATCGTCACCAAGATCGGCGCCAAGCGCGGCACCGATGGATCGTGGCTGCCGGCCTTCTCTCCCGAGGCGCTGACCCAGGCGGTGCACGACAATCTGCACAATCTCGGCCTTGAGGCACTGGACGTGGTCAACCTGCGGATCATGTTCGACACCCATGGTCCCGCCGAAGGGTCGATCGAAGCGCCGCTCACCGTGCTGGCCGAGCTTCAGCGGCAGGGCTTGATCAGGCATATCGGCTTGAGCAACGTGACGTCAGCGCAGATCGCGGAGGGACGCCGGATCACCGAGATCGTCTGCGTGCAGAACCAGTACAATCTGGCGCATCGCGATGACGACGCCCTGATCGACGACCTTGCCCGTGACGGCATCGCCTATGTGCCGTTCTTCCCGCTCGGCGGCTTCAACCCGCTGCAGTCTTCGACGCTGTCTGATGTAGCGCAGCGCCTTGACGCAACCGCCATGCAGGTCGCGCTCGCCTGGCTGCTTCACCGTTCGCCCAACATCCTGCTGATCCCCGGCACGTCGTCGGTCGCGCATCTGCGGGAGAACCTCGCCGCTGGCGAACTCGAGCTTTCGGATGATGTGCTCGGGGAGTTGGACAGCATAGCGAGCGTCGCCTCAAGCTGACGACACGGCATCCGGTTGTGCCAGGCACCCGGCGATAGCAGCATCTGACCAACGATCTTGAAAAGGCCGCCTCCGGGCGGCCTTTTGCGTAGAGCATTCTTATCCGGCGGAATGATCCGCATCTCGGATGATCAGGAATGCGCAGAGCGCAGCCCGCGATGATGTGCCGAGTGGCAGCAAATCAATTGATGCTGGCGGTTGCGGCAGACTCGATGTGCGGTTCGGCATAAGGCACCCGGTAGCCATTTGCCGCCAGCCAGTCGATTGCCGCCTTCGGCTCGTCGGTCTGGATGATGGTGGCGCCGCGATCGGCCCAGAAACCCCAGCTTTCGCGCGGCAGGCTGGCCCGGACCGCCAGTTCGTCGCCGCGGCCGCCGGCGAGGAAGCCGCCCGGCTTGTTGACGATGGCGTAGGTGTCGGCCCAGATGTGCCAGTCGCCCCGCACCGCGGCCGCCCGCATGCGGGTGCTAAACAGCGGTCCGCCGGTCTCGGTCAGTTTCTCAGCGCCGGCCCGCCAGTTGATCATTTCGATCGCGCGCGGCGAGAAGGCGTGGTCGACAGTCTCGGCGAAACCAGCATCATGCACTGCGTCATCGGCGATGATCGGCATGAACTGGAAGCCGCCGCCGATGGCACCCATGGCCGCCTTGACCGTAGCAATCCGCTGTGGATTCCACAGGTTCTCCTTGACGATGACCTGCTCGGCCGTGCCGAGGTCGCGGGCGACGGCGATCATGCCTGAGAGGTCACCGACCTCCAGCTTGTTGTCGAGGTTTATGAGGATCCTGTCCCTGGTTGTCGTCAGCATCTCGCGCAGCGTCGAAACCGTCTCATTGGTGACGGCGCCGGTACCCTCGACCACCAGCCGGCAGGTCTTGAGTTCCGCCAGCGTGTACTTGACCACCTCGCCCTTGCAGGTCGTGGTGCGGTCGAGCCAGCTGTCATGCATGACGACGAACTCGCCGTCCTTCGAGCGCCTGATGTCGACCTCGACGATTTCGGCGCCCATGGCGATCGAGCCTTCCACGGCGGCAATCGAATTTTCCGCATAGAGCGTCTTGCCGGCCTGCATGCTGCCGGCGCGATGCGCGGCCACCATGACATGGTCGCGCCACTGGTTGGCGTGCTCGAAGCGGTCGAGAATCTGCCTGGCGCGGCTCTCTTCGGCACCAGCCGCGCCAACAGACGCCATCAGCGCGGTGGAAAGCAGAAGGCTCAGCCAGACGGTTCGCATCGAGAATCGCTCCTTGCCGGATCGAGACCCGGATAGGCGAAGCCCGTGACATCCAGGTGAACGAAGCCGGCTAGCCGATATCTTGTTTGAGCATGATCCTTTCCGAAAACCGGTCGCCACTTTTCGGGATCATGCTCGCGAGGGCTGAGCGTCAGATGCGTTTCGATAGCCGGCGGAACCACGCCATGGCCGGCATTTCGACAAAGCGCCAGGTGATCCAGGAAACGGCGATGGTGGCGACGAGCATGACGATGATCGCCACGGACCCCATCCAGCCGGCGCCAAAGCCCGTCGCGGGCTGGCCGCGCAGCACGATGTCACCGATCAGGCCCAGGTCGAGCTTGCGCTCGACGAGCCCGGCGACGTTGATCAGCCGCGACTGGACGAAGATATGGACCATGTAGATCGAGTAGGACAGCGCACCAAGCGTCAGCATGAACGGGGTCCTGAGCAAGGCGCTGATCCAGCCGCCTTCATGGGCGAAGAGAAACAGCGCCAGCGCGAACACCAGGGGCGCCGCGATGCCGAGATCACTGTCGCCCGCCAGCGAGACGAAAAGCACGATGACCGCCACCATGACAATCTCGGCAAGGGTCCAGGCCATGCGTGGGCCACCCCTGGCGAGCGCCTGTCGCGCCCCTGCAATGGAATCATGCTGAAACCAGGCCAGCAGGGCACCCAGCGAGAAGCCGTACAGGCAGCGGATGAAGCCGAAATCGAAAGAGACATCCATATGATGGGTCGAAAATCCGAGCAGGAACAGCGGCGCGGTGACCGCAGCCGCGACGAACCATACCCAGGCGCGCGCGCCGGCGACGAAGACCACGCCCGCAAACAGGAGATAAGCGAAGAACTCCGCCGAAATGCTCCAGCTTGGCGCATTCCAGGTCAATCGATCCTCGAAACCGACACCCTGCAGCAACAGCAGGTTGGCAACCAGGCTCTTGAGATCGAAGCCACCGGTGAAAGGAGCAGCGCCGGCGCCATGGAGTTGCGGCAGCATCAGCCGCAGCAGCTCGAAACCGGCAAAGGCGGCGAGCATGATGAGATGCAGCGGGTAGATGCGGCCGAAACGGACCAGGGCGAAGCGCGCGACCTCTTCCGGCTCATTCAGCCGATTGCCGTAACTGCTGGCGATGACGAAACCCGAGAGAACGAAGAAGAAGTCGACGAAAAGGTAAGACGAACCGATGAAGGCGCTTTGCGAAACCATCGACGCGGTCGGGAAATGGAACAGCGCCACCAGAAGCGCGCAGATGCCGCGCCACGAATCGAGAACCAGGAAGCGCTCGCCCGCGATCGTGCCGGCGTGGGTCGACAACACGGCGCGAGAAGGATTGAGGAACGCCGTCTGCGTCATGATGATACAAATCCTGTCTTGCCGTGGCACTCGAGCGGCGCCATTTCGTCTCGCCAAGCTGTGACTGGCATCTTCCGTGCCGCTTCTGTAGTTGTTGCACCCCGATGAAAAACGAGGATCCGTAATGGCGAACAAGAATATCGACCACGCCTTCACCGCCCGGTCCAAAACGGGGGGCGCCCTCGAGCCGACCTATTCCGGCGCGCTGTCGTTCATGCGGCGCAAATACACGAAGGACGTGAAGGGCGCGGACGCGGTGGTATGGGGTATTCCGTTCGACGCCGCCGTCACCAACCGGCCCGGCGCCCGTTTCGGGCCGCAGGCGATTCGCCGCGCCTCGGCGATCCTCGACAACGACCCGCAATACCCGTTTTCACGCGATCTGTTCGAGCATCTGGCGGTGGTCGACTATGGCGATTGCCTGCTCGACTCGGGCAACCACCAGAAGACGCCGGGGACGATCGAACGCGAGGCGGCGAAGATCCTGAAGTCGGGCGCCTTCCTGCTGACGTTGGGTGGCGACCACTTCGTGACCTGGCCGCTGCTCAAGGCCCATGCCGCCATCCACGGTCCGCTCGCTTTAGTGCAGTTCGACGCCCACCAGGATACCTGGCCGGACGACGGCAAGCGCATCGACCATGGATCCTTCGTCGGCCGCGCCGTCAATGAAGGCATCATCGATCCAGATCGCTCGATCCAGATCGGCATTCGCACCCATGCGCCTGACACATTCGGCATCAAGATCCTCTACGGCCACGAGATCGAGGAGATGCGGGCGTCCGACATCGCCTACGCCATCGTCGACCGCACCGGCGGCAGGAAGACCTATCTCACCTTCGACATCGACTGCCTCGATCCGGCCTATGCGCCCGGCACCGGCACGCCGGTCGCGGGCGGGCCGTCCTCGGCGAAGATCCTGTCGACGCTGCGCCAGCTTACCCAAGTCGATATTGTCGGCGCCGATGTCGTGGAGGTTGCGCCGGCCTATGATCACGCCGATATAACGGCGATCGCCGGCTCGATGGTGGCCATGCAGTATCTCGGCCTGCTGGCGGAGCGAAAGGCCCGGCTTGAAGAGATGAACAACAACGGCAATCACAACGGTGCCGCGGTGAATCATGGTCAAGGCATATAGTCTTGAAATATCAGGGAATTTGATCAGGCAATGAAACCGAAAATCTTCATCGACGGCGAGCACGGCACCACCGGCCTGCAGATCCGGGCGCTGCTTGCCGAGCGCGGCGATCTGGAGATCATTTCCATTCCTGCCGAGCGCCGCAAGGAAACGGCGGCGCGCGCCGAATTCCTCAATGCCGCCGATATCGCGATCCTGTGCCTGCCGGACGAGGCGGCGAAGGAAAGCGTCTCGCTGATCGCCAACGGCACCACCAAGGTCATCGATGCGTCGACGGCGCATCGCGTGGCCGAAGGCTGGGCGTATGGCTTCGCCGAAATGGACAAGGAACAGGCAAGGACGATCGCCTCGGCGAAGCGCGTCGCCAACCCCGGCTGCTGGCCGCAAGGACCGATCGCCACATTGCGGCCGCTGGTCACCGCCGGCCTGCTGCCGGCGGATTTCCCGATCACGGTCAACGGCATTTCGGGCTATTCGGGCGGCGGACGTCCGATGATCGAGGACTATGTCGCCAAGGGCGAGGACGCTTCGGAATTCCTGCCCTATGGCCTCACCCTGCAGCACAAGCATGTGCCGGAACTGAGGGCCTATGCCAGGCTGTCGCATGACCCGATCATGCAGCCGGCGGTCGGCAATTTCGCGCAAGGCATGATCACGGTGGTGCCGCTGCAGCTTGGCGGCCTCGACCATGTGCCGACGGGTGCCGAGCTTCACGCGGCCATTGCCGACCATTTCGCTGCCATCCAGGGCGGCGTGGTCGAGGTGGCGCCCTATGTGCATCTGGAGCGCATGCCGGAGATCGATCCGGAAATCTACAACGGCACCAACCGGATGAGGGTCTACGTCTTCGCCAACGACAAACGCGCACAGGCGCTGCTGCTGGCAGTCTACGACAATCTCGGCAAGGGTGCCTCGGGGGCGGCCGTCCAGAACATGGACCTGATGCTCGGTCTCTGATGGACTCACCGGCATTTCCGGTGCCCTGGAACGTCAGCGCGTGCGAACTCATCACTGAGACCTTTTCGAGCCGCATCTGGAAAGTGCGGCGCGAGGGCGCTTCGCCCTGTGGTAACCGCATGTTCACCATGATGGTTTACTGACCTGTCCTGGCTTCCACCAGGGATTTGTCATGGTCAGCGCGATCTCGGGTTCCTCGGCAACCCAATATTCCTCGTCGATCTCGTCGAGCAACGCAGCCCAGGAGGCCGCGCTCGAAAAGCAGATCCAGGCCAAGGAAGACGAAGCCAAGGCGATCAAGGACCAGGTCGAAGCCGCCAAGGTGCAGCAGGAGATCGCAGCGCTGAAGGCCAAGCTTGATGCGCTCAAGGCCGCAGACAAGGCAGCCAAGGCCGATCAAGGCCAATCCGCACCGTCCGCCGCCGCGTTGCGTCAGGCGGAATTCGACGGCGAGAAGAAGACACCGTCGAACGCCTTCTGGATGTAACTGTCAGATCAGCTCGGGATCAGTTCCTGAGCGCGATTTCGTGCGACAAGGGATAGGCACCCTTGGTGCCGCGCCAATGCGCGGCGGCAAAACCGAGCACGACAAGCGCAAAACCCTGATGTGTCAGCGCCATATGCAGCGGCACCTGCATCAGCAGCGTGCCGATGCCGATCGAGGCCTGGACCAGCACCAGCAGGAACAGCAGCGTCGCGCGGCGGGCGTGGGTCGAGCCCGGCAGGCGCGTCCGCGTCGCGATCATGTGCCAGAGCGCGACGGCGAAAACCGTGTAGGCACCCAGCCGATGGACGAACTGCACCGTCTTCGGGCTTTCGAAGAAATTGCGCCACGCCGGCTCGAGGATCAGTAGATCACCCGGTATCAGCTTGCCGTCCATCAGCGGCCAGGTGTTGTAGCTCAGGCCCGCGTCGAGCCCGGCCACCAGACCGCCGAGATAGATCTGGATCAGCGCCAGAAGCACGATGAAGCCGGCCAGTCTCTGCGTCGAACGATCGGCGGCGGGTTCGGAATGCGGCGCCAGCCCGCGTGCAACGACCATGGTCGCCGTGAAGATCAGCGCCGCCAGCGTTAGGTGGGTCGCCAGCCGGTACTGGCTGACGGAAACCCGGTCGACCAGACCGGAGGCCACCATCCACCAGCCGATGGCGCCCTGCAGGCCGCCAAGGAGGAGAATGCCCGCCAGTTTCGGCCCCAGGCCGCGTTCGATGCGGCGCGTTGCCCAGAAGAACAGCAGCGGCAAGGCAAAGACCAGGCCGACGCTGCGCGCCAGGATGCGATGCGCCCATTCCCACCAGAAAATCGACTTGAACGCCTCGATGCTCATGCCCTTGTTGAGCTCGGCATATTGCGGGATCTGCTGATAGAGCTGGAATTCCTCTTGCCACTCAGCATCGTTGAGCGGCGGTATGACGCCGTGGATCGGCTTCCACTCGGTGATCGACAGGCCGGAATCGGTGAGCCTTGTGGCGCCGCCGACCAGCACCAGCGCGAACAGCACCAGAAGCACGACATAGAGCCAGCCGCGCAGCAGCACCCGGTTGTGCAGGTCGCGATCGCGGGCCACAAATGGCGCGGCAGCTGATATGGCAGCCATGGTCTTGTCCCGGCAGGTTGGTTTCCCGGATTGGTGGACCATCGTATCCCTGCTGGCAAGACCAGGCGGCGCGGCACGCCGTCGCGCCGCGTCTGCCGGGTTGCACCGCTTCGCGTCAAGGCCTATGCGAGGCCAACACCCTGAGCTTGCCGGGATCCTTGTCCGGGTTCCCGGCAGCCTCGACCAGGAGGCTAACCATGCCCGTGCGCCTGAAAAAGCTGATCGGAATGTTTCTGCTGGTGGCGCTGGTCATCATCTATGCGCTGCTCGCATCGATCTTCGCGGTCGCCCGGCTGTCGGAGTCGGGGCCGTGGGTGCACTTCCTGTTCTTCCTGCTGAGCGGCCTGCTGTGGGTACTGCCGGCGATGGGCATCATCAAGTGGCTGATGCTGGAGCCACGGGCCAAGCGCTGAGCCGGAAGCCCGCCTGCTGGCGTCAGATTGTCACCAGCATCTTGCCGGCGTTGGCGAGCGGGGTCGTCACGCCCGACAGCATGGTGCGGATGTGGGCGAGGCTCTGGTAGCGGCCGTTGACGGAAATGCGCGGCAATGCGTGCAGGAAGCCGGCATGTTCGGCGCGCAACACACCGTGGCGCGTCGTCACGGCCGAGGTATAGCCGGCGTCGCGGGCGAACCCCACTTCGCGGCAGCCTACCGCGCTGGCGTAGCCATAGGGATAAGCGAAATGGCGCGGTTCTTCGCCGAGTTCGGCCTGCAGAAGGCCGCGCACGGCGCCGGTCTCGTGCCGTGCATCGGCTTCGGAAAGCCGCTTCAGATTGCTGTGGTTGATCGTATGGGCGCCGATCGTCACCAGCGGATGCGCGGCCATGCCGCGGATTTCATCCCAGCTCATCAGTGTCCGCAGACGCGGGCCGTCAGCGTCGACGCCTGTTGCATTCGCCAAGTCACGCAGCACGGCCCGCAGGTCCTCCTCGCGGACTTCCGAGGTGAGGTAGGCGTGCAGGCGTGCGTTGGCCTGAAGCTTTTTGGCCGGGGTCGAACAATCGATCGCCAACGGGCCGCCTGGCGTGTTCAAGGTCAGGCGGGTGCCCGCATTGACGATGTCCTCGATCACATCCCACCACAGATCGGCGGTGCCGCTGATCAGCCCGGGCGCGACATAGATGGTGATCGGCGCGCCGTGCTTTTCCAGCACCGGCAGTGCCTCGGTCATGTTGTCACGATAGGCATCATCGGCGGTGATGGTGGCAAACTGACCGCCCTTGCCGCCTGCCTTGATGCGCTCAACCGCTTCGTCCATCGAGACGAAGGCATAACCGCTTGCCTTCATGTCGGCGATCACGGCGTCAAGGAAGCCGGGCGCGATATTCAGATGCCGGTTGACACTGTCAGGCTTTTCCGGTGTCGCGGTCACACGGTGCAGCATCAGGATGGCGCCAATGCCGCCGATGAACGGCTTGGCCAGCGGTGCGAGACCGGTATAGCGGGCGACGTTCAGCGCCAGTTTCCGGATTGCCTCGCCTCCGTCGATCATTCATTCACCTTTTGCGCCTAGGCTGATCCAAGCACGGAATGCGCCTACGCGAACCCCCAAATCGCGATCAATACGCCCTAAGGATTGAGGTATGGTTGACGCAACAGCGTCATTTGACGGCAATCGGCTTGCGGCAACCGAGGCGTCGCCCCGCGCCTTGCCGCGGGACCAGGCCGGGCCGTCGACATCCGTAGTGTCCGCCGAGGGCCTCACGGCCTATGCCGAGTTCTGCCGCTCGGCGCTGTTTGCGCCGGCGCAGAGTGCTGCCTGGATCCTGAACTGGGTCGTGCAGCTCGGACCGGATCTGCTTGTCGCGACACTGAGCGCCGAAGGCAGGCCGGTTTTCTCGCTGGCCCTGGAGGTCAGCCGCACCGGACCGTTCCGCGTCGCCCGCTTCTTGGGTGGGCGCCACGCCAACGGCAACTTCATCGCCGTCGATCCGCAATGGCTGGCCAGGCCGGATATCCCGGCCATCCGATCGATGCTGACCGCCATTGCCAAGGCACGTCCGGACATCGACCTCCTGGCACTGGAAAGATTGCTCCCCGATCTCGATGGCGTCGCCAATCCACTCGCCTCGTTTGACCATTTCGCCAGCCCCAATCTGTCGCTGGCTGTTGACCTCTCCGATGGCTTCGATGCGCTGCTGTTGCGCGCCAGCGGCAAGCGCAAGCGCAAGAAGCACCGCTCGCAGATGCGCAAGTTCGAGGCCTTCGGCGCCCATCGCCGCATCGAGGCCACGACTGCGGACGAGGTGAACAGGCTGCTCGACGCCTTCTTCGAGATGAAGGAGTTCCGCTTCCGCAAGATGGGCATCACTAACGTCTTCGCCGACGAGCAAGTGCGTGGCTTCTTCCGCGCGCTGTTCACGCAAGCGCTTGCCGAGGACAAGCCTTCCTTCGTGCTGCACGGGCTCGAGGTTGCCGGCAAGCTGCGTGCCATCACAGGGTCGAGCCGTTCGGGCAGGCGCCTGATCTGCGAGTTCGGAGCGATCGCCGAGGACGATCTCGGCCACACCAGCCCGGGCGACTTCCTGTTCTTCGACAACATCCAGGAAGCCTGCGAGACCGGCTTCGAGGTCTATGATTTCTCCGTCGGCGACGAGCCCTACAAACGGCTGTGGTGCGATATCGAAACCCAGCATTTCGAAGTGCTGTTTCCCTTGACCCTGAAGGGCCGCGTGCTGGCGCTGACGCTCCGGCAAGGTGCGCGGCTGAAGGCCTTCATCAAGAACAGCCCGACGGTCTGGAAGCTGACCAAGATGGTGCGCCGCAAGGCGGTGGGACAGACAGCGGCTCGCACCGAGGACGAAAGCTAGAGCCCGTTTCATCCCCGCGGAATCGGGATGAGGCTCCATCTGTCTGTTTGGGCATGATGTTTTCCGAAAACCGGCACCCATTTCCGGGATCATGCTCCGGGCCTCAGAAATTCAGGGCTTCCCTGAGCGCGGGGCCGGCCCTGACGCGCAGATCGAGATCCGCCTCGATATGGTCGATGTGGTGCAGCATCAGCCGGCTCGCCAGCCCGGAATCGCGGCTCTCCAGCGCGCCGACAATGCCGGTGTGCTCGCTATGCCCGCAGGCTGACGCGCCGGATCGTCCATAAAGGGCGATGACCAGCGACGAGCGCGCCACCAGCTCCTCCATGAAGCGCTGCAGGATGGCATTGCCGGCAACCGAGGCCAGCAGCAGATGGAAGTCGCCCGACGCCTTTATTTCGGAGCGTCGCGCGTGGGGGCCGCGTTCGGCGATGAAGCGCCCCTCCTCGTCGAGCTGCGCCTTGAAGGCGACGATGTCGGCGGCGGTGACGCGCCCGCAGGCGGCGATGGCAATGCCCGGCTCGATCAGCCGGCGCGAGGCGAATACCTGGCGCGCCTCCTCTGGAGACGGGTTGGCCACGAAGGCGCCACGGTTGCGCTCGGTGCGCACCAGTCCTTCGAAGGACAGCATCTGCAGGGCTGCGCGTGCGACGGTGCGGGAGACATCGAACAACGTGCCGACCTCGCCTTCCGACAGCTTGGTGCCTGGCGCCAGCCGGCGATCGACAATGGCGTCACGCAGCTGGTCGCGGATCGTCTGGGCGCGATCCTGCGTGGCGCTGTCGGCGGCTGAATAAACCTGGTCGGCGATGTTCATGGCGGAAATTGTCCTGCCCCCTTCTAACGCGACTCGCGAGGCCAGCACGAGAGGCAAAGTGAACACGAAGGCAAAAAAGATTGCATACGATTTTTGTGCATATCGCCCACAATAGCTCATAATTTGTGCAACGCACAACCCAGCCCATTCTGCGGGCGGTGATCCAGAACCCGGATTTTGCCGACGATTCAATTGCTTGGTCACTCACCTCGCGATTGGCACGCATGATGCTTTGGTTAATGCGACCAAACGGGGAAGCCTGATGTCCAAAGCCGCCGAAATCGACCTCGTGTCCGTTTCGAAAGTCTATGGAACGACGACCGCCGTCGAGGACATCAGCTTGAAGATCCCCGCCGGCACCTATTGCTGCCTGCTTGGCCCTTCCGGCTGCGGCAAGACGTCGACGCTGCGCATGATCGCCGGCCACGAGAGCATATCCAGCGGCGATGTCCGACTCGGCAACACCGTCGTGACGGACCTGCCGCCGGCCAAGCGCGGCACGGCGATGATGTTCCAGTCCTATGCGCTGTTCCCGCATCTCGACCTCATCGACAATGTCGCCTTCAGCCTCAAGATGAAGGGGGTCGACAAGGAACAGCGCCGCGCCAAGGCGCTGGATATGCTCAAGCTGATGCAGATGGAGGCCTATGCCACGCGCCGCCCTGCGCAGCTTTCCGGCGGCCAGCAGCAGCGTGTGGCGCTGGCGCGTGCACTGATCACCGATCCCGAGGCGCTGCTGCTCGACGAACCGCTGTCGGCACTCGATCCGTTCCTGAAGATCCGCATGCGCGCCGAGTTGAAGAAACTGCAGACCTCGCTCGGCATCACCTTCGTCCACGTCACCCACAGCCAGGAGGAGGCGATGGCGCTTGCCGACCTGATCGTGGTGATGAATGACGGCCGTATCGAGCAGGCGGCCCCGCCGCGCGACGTGTTCGAGCGACCGGCCACCGCCTTCGTGGCGCGCTTCATGGGCGACCACAATGTCATCTCCGGCCGCGTCACCGGCAGCCAGGACGGCATGGTCGTCTTCGACGTCAATGGCGGCGGCTCTCTCGCCGCCAGCGGGAAGTCACAGGAGGTGGGACAGCCGATCGACATCGCCATCCGCACCGACCATGTGCGCATCGGCGACGCACCCTCGCCCGGCCTCGGCTTCACCGGCATCGTCTCCAACATCGAATATCGCGGCGCCACGGTGAAGCTCTCCGTCACTGGCGCCGGCATCGGCGATTTCACGGTCATCGTCGATGATTCCGACTTCTTCGCCAAACCGGTCGCCATCGGCGACGCCGTACCGCTCGCCTGGGATCCGCAAGACGCGATCGTCCTCGGCCACCTTCATTCATGACGTCAACGAAGCAAAACAAGAAAGGGGAATAGACATGACAAACACCACGCAAGCCAAGACGGGCATATCGCGCCGCTCGCTGCTCAAGACAGGTGCGGCCGCCGTCGGCCTCGCCGCCGGCTCCGGCGCCATCACCGGCTTCCCGACGATCTGGGCGCAATCCAACATCACGCTACGCCAGTTCGGCACCGGTGTGTCGAACCTCAATGCCATCGCCGACAAGTGCAAGGCCGACCTCGGCATCACGCTGGAGATGACCGCGACCGATTCCGACGCAGCCGCCCAGCGCGCCGTAACCCAGCCCGACAGTTACGACATCGCCGACATCGAATACTGGATCTGCAAGAAGGTGTTCCCCACCGGCGTGCTGCAGCCGATGGATGTCAGCAAGCTGAAATATTACGACGAGCTGGTGCCGCTGTTCAAAACCGGCAAGCTGACGCCCGACAGCGTGATTGCCCAGGGCACCGCGCCGCATACGGTCGGCTTCGTCGAGGCGCAGGACAGCAAGGTGTTCGCCAAGGCGCCGACCAACTGGTTCACGATGGTGCCGACCATCTACAACGCCGACACGCTGGGCATCCGCCCCGATCTCGTCGGCCGCGACATCACCACCTGGGCCGACATCATGGACCCGGCGTTCAAGGGCAAGACCGCGATCCTCAACATCCCGTCCATCGGCATCATGGACGCCGCCATGATCATGGAAGCCATGGGCAACATCAAATATGCCGACAAGGGCAACATGACCAAGGAGGAGATCGACAAGACCATCGACTTCCTGATCAAGGCCAAGCAGGGCGGCCAGTTCCGCGCCTTCTGGAAATCCTTCGACGAGAGCGTCAACCTGATGGCGTCGGGCGAAGTGGTCATCCAGTCGATGTGGTCGCCGGCTGTCGCCGCCGTACGTTCCAAGGGTATCGCCTGCCGCTTCCAGCCGCTCAAGGAAGGCTACCGCTCATGGGGCGGCGGCCTGGGGCTGGCGGCGCATCTCTCGGGCGCGCAGCTCGACGCGGCCTATGAATACATCAACTGGTACACGTCTGGCTGGGTCGGCGGCTATCTCAACCGTCAGGGCTACTACTCGGCCAATATGGTCTCGGCCAAGAAGTTCATGACCGAGGACGAGTGGGGCTACTGGATCGAGGGCAAGCCGGCCAAGGGCGACATCAAGGCGCCCGACGGCACGGTCATGGAAAAGGCCGGCGCGCTGCGCGACGGCGGCTCGTTCGAGGAGCGCATGGGCCATGTCGCCTGCTGGAACTCCGTCATGGACGAGGACCGCTACATGGTGAAGCGCTGGAACGAGTTCATCGCGGCTTAACGCGGCCAGTCTGAGATGTCTCATTCCTTCCCACCCCCTCTGTCCTGCCGGACATCTCCCCCGCAAGGGGGGAGATTGCGCTCTCAATGCCGCTTTCGCCAACCGCCAACGTTGCAAGAATAACGTCGGCAGCGGAATTGCCGATCTCCCCCCTTGCGGGGGAGATGTCCGGCAGGACAGAGGGGGTGGGAAGGATCGCTACCTCGCAAGGCATTCTTTGGCGAAATTGCACCAGGAGCGTTTTGCATGACAGTCGCGCTCGAACGTCCCGCAATCGCCGCCGCGAAACCCGCCAGGCGCCGCCGCTTCTCGCTCGGCGCCGTCACGCCCTATCTGCAATCGGCGCCGCTGGCGCTGATCCTCGGTGCGTTCCTGCTGCTGCCGATCATCATGATCGTCGTCGTCTCTTTCTGGGATTACGACTTCGCCGCCATGTACCCGGATTTCCTGACCACCAACTATTCCGACGTGCTGGGCTCCTGGGTCACCTGGAAGACCTATCTCAACACCATCAAATTCGCGGCCATTGTCTGGGCGCTGACCTTGTTCATCGGCTTCTGGGTCGCCTATTTCCTCGCCTTCCACATCCGCACCACGGCCATGCAGATGGTGCTGTTCCTGGTCTGCACCGTGCCGTTCCTGACTTCCAACATCATCCGCATGATCTCGTGGATCCCGGTGCTCGGCCGCAACGGGCTGATCAACTCGACGCTGGTGCATCTGGGCATCGTGCCCAAGCCCATCGAATGGCTGCTCTATTCCGAATTCGCCGTCGTGCTGGCCATGGTGCATCTCTACACGCTGTTCATGGTGACGCCGATCTTCAACACGCTGATGCGCATCGACCGCTCGCTGGTCGAGGCCGCCCGCGACGCCGGCGCTTCGGGCTGGCAAGTGCTGTGGAACGTCATCATTCCGCTGGCCAAGCCAGGCATGGCGATCGGCACCATCTTCGTCGTCACCCTGGTGATGGCCGATTTCTCCACCGTGCAGGTGATGTCGGGCGGGCAGAGCGCGTCGGTGGCGCTGATGATGAAAAACCAGATGTCGCTGCTGCAATATCCGGCGGCGGCCGCCAACGCCGTCGTGCTGCTGGTGCTGGTGCTTTTGATGGTTGCCGGCATCCTGCGCATCGTCGATATCAGGAAAGAACTGTGACGTGAGCCACGAGAAACGCAGCTTCGAATTCTACGTGCTGGCCGTGTTCTTCACGCTCTTCGTGCTGTTCCTTTATGGCCCGCTGTCGGCGATCCTGATCCTGTCCTTCCAGGGGCCCGAGGGCGGGCTGACGTTTCCGCTCAATGGTGTCTCGCTGCACTGGTTCGCCAATCTGTTCGAACGCCAGGCGGTCGGCGATTTCGGCGGCAGCTTCAGGCGCTCGCTGGTGCTGGGCGTCATGGTGATGATCGTCACCGTCGTGGTGTCGCTGCTCGCCGGCCTCGCCTTCCGCCGGAAATTCCGCGGCGCCACAGCCCTGTTCTACCTGGCGGTCGCCAGCCTCGTCGTCCCTTCGATCATCATTTCGCTCGGCATCGGCGTCGTCTTCCAGCAGATCGGCTTTCGCCCGGCCTGGTACACATCGGCCTTGGGCGCGCATCTGACCTGGACGTTGCCCTTCGGCGTGCTGATCATGTTCGCCGTCTTCAACCGCTTCTCGCCTGCCTATGAGGAAGCCGCGCGCGATCTGGGCGCCACCTCCTGGCAGACCTTCATTCATGTCGTGCTGCCGATGATCGCGCCGAGCCTGATCGGCGTCGGCCTGTTCGGCTTCACCTTGTCCTACGATGAATTCGCCCGCACGCTGATGACGTCGGGCACCTTCAACACGCTGCCGCTGGAAATCTACGGCATGACGACCAATGTGACGACGCCGGTGCTCTATGCGCTGGGCACGGTGACGACGGTGTTTTCCTTCCTGGTGATCCTGGCGACGCTGGGCGCCATCCTCTATGTCGGCCGCCGCCGGGCGAGAGCTTGATCGTGCGGATACTGGTGGTGAACCCCAACACGACGGCCAGCATGACCGAGACCATCGCGGCGGCGGCGCGCGCAGCTGCCGGCGCCTGGACCGAGGTCGTCGCCGTGACCTCATCGATGGGGCCGGCCTCGATCGAAGGCTATTATGACGAGGCGCTCGCCGTGCCTGGCCTGCTGATGGAAATCGCCGCCGGTGAGCGGAGCGGCGCGCAGGCGGCCATCATCGCCTGCTTCGACGATACCGGCCTCGATGCGGCGCGCGCCATGGCCGCGATTCCCGTCATTGGAATCTGCGAGGCGGCCCTCAGC
The DNA here is from genome assembly GCF_059683645.1 of Mesorhizobium sp. RCAM 05104. Classification (NCBI taxonomy): domain Bacteria; kingdom Pseudomonadati; phylum Pseudomonadota; class Alphaproteobacteria; order Hyphomicrobiales; family Phyllobacteriaceae; genus Mesorhizobium; species Mesorhizobium sp. RCAM 05104. Next base: position 602,623 of record NZ_CM185033.1, read on the forward strand.
ATGGCGTCCTTCATCGCCCAGCGCTTCAGCGTCGTCACCACCACCGACCGCTCGCGCGTGCCGGTCGAGGCGCTGGTGCAGCGCTACGGCATGGCGGGACGGGCGCGCGTGCGCGCCGCCGACATTCCGGTGCTTGCGCTTGAAGACCCGGCATCGGGCGCGGTCGGGAAGCTGCGCGACGAAATCGCCCGGGCCATCGACGAGGACCGCGCCGAAGCCATCGTGCTTGGCTGCGCCGGCATGGCCGATCTCGCGCACCGGCTGCAGGCGGAGTTCGAACTGCCGGTCATCGACGGCGTCGGCGCGGCGCTGAAGCAGGCCGAGGCGCTGATCGCACTCGGCCTGTCGACATCGAAGCGCGGCGCCTATGCCAGCCCGCTGGCCAAGCCCTATCGTGGTGTGCTGAAATCCTTCTCACCCGGAGCCGTCGCAGCGGAGTGAGCGCAATGAAGCCAACCATCCGCACGCTGTCGCTGCAGGAGCTGACGGTCCTTGTCGACTGGGCGGCGGCGGAAGGCTGGAACCCTGGTCTCGAAGACGCGGCGATGTTCCAGGCCGCGGACCCAGAAGGCTTCATCGGTGCCTTCGTCGGCAACGAAATGGTCGCGGCGATCTCGGCGGTGGCCTATGGCCGCGAATTCGGCTTCATCGGCCTCTATATCTGCCGGCCGGACAAGCGCGGCAAAGGCTTCGGCAAGGCGGTCTGGAACGCTGGCATGAAGAGACTTGCCGGTCGCACCGTCGGCCTCGACGGTGTGGCCGAGCAGCAGGCCAATTACCGGCGCAAGGGCTTCAGCCCGGCCTATGAGACCATCCGCTACAGCGGCCGCAAGGCGGGGCCGCCGGTCAAGGCCGACGGACTTAGGACGGTGAAGACCGAACTCGTGCCCGACATCATCGCCTATGATGCCCACTGCTTTCCCGCACCCCGACGCGCCTTCCTGCGGCGATGGCTGCAGCCGCCCCACCACGCGCTGGCGGTTATCACATCTCTTGGAACGACCGGCTATGCCGTGGCGCGCTCGTGCCGCGATGGCTTCAAGATCGGCCCGCTGTTTGCCGACGACATCGGCGTCGCGCTGCACCTGCTGGAAGGGCTGGCGGGTGCGTGCGAGGGCGACGACCTCCACATCGACGTTCCCGCCGCCAAGGTGGACTTCATCGCCGCGCTCGATGCGGCAGGCTTTTCACCCACCTTCACCACCACCCGCATGTACAAGGGTCCGTCCCCGAAGCTCGGCCAGCAGCGGATATTCGGCGTGACGACCCTGGAACTGGGATAGGACTGGACTTCCGGCTTCAGCGGGCGGTCTACGGCTCCTTTACGCGGCGGAGCGCCGTCCCGGCACCGGATTGCCGGGCGGCTCGTGGCCGAGCGGCGTCACCAATGTCAGGTCGGGATAGCCGTTTTCGATCAGCTTGACCGCGGCCTGTGCCACCTCGTCGTCCGGTTCCAGCATCGAGAGAAAGACCTCGGTGGCATCGCCGGTCAGACGGCCGATGCCTTGCGCATCGGCCGGTCCGCATTCGACAACGACCAGATCATAGGCGGTGGTCAGCGACTGCATGATGATCGGCAGCCGATCGGCGGCGCGCATGGCACGGACCGGATCGGCGGTGCCGACGGGAATGACGTGGCAGTCCGAGTAGAGATCGGCATGGATGACGTCGCTGAACTGCGCTTCCGAAGCAAGCAGGTTGGTGATGCCGGGGAAAAGACCACTGTCCAGCATCGGCCGCGAGGCAGCCCCCGACGCGGTCAGGTCCAGCAACAAGACGCGCAGGCCGGCGTCCGAGACCTCGCGCGCCACAAGGACCGCCGATGCGGCTGCCTCATCGCCCTCCGGAGAAACGAATATGGCGCGCGCGGCCCCGCTTGCGATCAGTTTCTCAGCCGCCTTTTCGATGTCGATCTCACCCAGGCGGGAACGTGCCGGTTCGGCCTCGGCAGTGGTGCGCTCGGCTGGCACCGCCTCGGGCACCGCAACCATGGCAGGCGCCTCGGCCGCATCGGGCACGACGGTGTCGGGCATTGAAGTCGTATCGGACAGCGGGGCCTTGTCGGGCTCGACCACCGCTTCAGCCGGATACTCCCCCATCTCCTGGAGGGCGGCAGGCTCCTGGCGGACAACCGGCATCTCGACCTCATCGATCGGCTCGAAGCGGGCACCCGCCGCCGGTCGCATCGCGCGGCCTGAAAACAGCTCCTGCAGAAGCGTCACAATGGCCATGATCAGCAGTGATGCGACGAAAGCGGCGCCGACGATCGGCAGGACCTTCGGGAAATAGGGCTCGGACGGCACCGAGGCCTTTGAGGAGATCCGGGCGTCGACGGGCAGATACTTGCGATCCTGGCGCGAAGCCGCCTCGCGGTAATTGGTCAGGTAGAGCTCAAGCTGCTGGCGCTTGGCAGCAGCATCGCGCTGCAGTGCGTCGAGATCGACCTGCTGTTCGCCGGCGCGCGCCGAAGCCGCCTTCAGCGTGTTGACATCGGCGACAAGCTGGCTCTCGCGCGCCTTGGCCGTATCGGCCTGCGCCGTCAGGCCCTTTATGATCTTCTCGGCTTCACTGCGTATCTGTGCATCGAGATCGGCCAGTTGCGATTTCAGCGCGCGAATGCGTGGATGATTGCCGAGCAGGGTCGTGGAAAGGTCGGCGATGTTGGAGCGCAATTCGACCTGTCGCTCACGCAGACGCTGGATCAGGTCTGACGCCAGGACTTCCGGCACCGTATCCAGCGAACCGCCATTTCGCAGCACCTTGCGCACGTTGTCCGCGGTCGCTTCCGCCGAGGCGCGGTTGCCACGCACTTTCGACAGTTCGCTCGACAGCTCCGCAAGCTGCTGCGTGGCCAGCACCGAGTTGTTGCCGCCCATCAGAAGATCGGACTGGGCGCGGTAGGTCGCGACCTTGGCCTCGGCAGCCTTGACCTGCTGCTGCAGGTCGGCGATCTCCGGCGCCAGAAAGTCAGCGGCCGCGGCATTGGATTCGAGCTTGGCTGTCCCTTGCCCGGCGATATAGGCAGCGGCGATGGCGTCAGGGATCGCCGCTGCAAGCGTCGGATCCAGCGAAGAAAACTCGATGGCGATGATGCGGGTTTTTTCAACGCCATAGACGTTGAGCTTCTCACGCATCTTCTTTAGCACGCGCTCGTCGACCGGTACGTCCATCGGGTCGCTCTTCACCCCGACCAGAACCAGCAGGCGACTCAACGATGACATGCCGGCTGCTTCGTCGAATTCCGGCAGTTTCGCCAGATCGAGCTTCTGCGCCACCTGCTTGAGGATGTCATTGGAGGAGATTATCTGGACCTGGGTGGCAATGCCCGACTCATCGAGGATTGGCTTGTCGGTGTCGTTGTTGCCGGCCGGCCGCGTGTAGACCGATTCACGCGGAATGATCTCCACTTGTGCCTGGGCCTTGTAGTGCCGGGTTGCCATCGAGGCGAACGCGAAAGCCGCGCCGGTCACTACCAGCGTGACGACGAGGATGCGCAGCCAGTTCCTCGCCAGGCTGGCGAAGAGTTGCCTGAGATCGACGTCGACATCTGCGGCCGCGGACTGAACGGACATGCATCCCTACTCCGGTACTGGGTCAGAATACACCGTAAACAACTATGGTAACTCAGCCGTTAAGATCACGGTAAGCTCCCGTTAGGGTTTGCTGGAGAGCAACAAACAAAACCGCCAAAGACCGCAAAAACTCTTGCCGGCGCCCGACGTATCCGCCGCCTCCTTTACCGGCCATTAACCCTAACAGGATGATAACGAACTCGATCCCCGAGCTTGCGGCGACGCTGCAGCGACCAGTCGAAGGTACGTGTCCGGTCATGAAAAGCACTGCTTCCCTCTTTCGCGCGCTGCTTGCCGTATCGATGCTTGCCGGCTGCTCCAGCTACCGGCCGACGCCGGCAGCCTTCCATGAGGTGCTCGATCAGCCCTACCGCCTCGGCGCCGGCGACCGCGTCCGCGTCACCGTGTTCGAACAGGATGGGCTTACCAATACCTACAGCGTCGACCAATCCGGCTATCTCTCCTTCCCGCTTGTCGGCGCCATACCGGCCCGCGGCCACACCGCACAGCAGATGGAAAAGGAAATCGCCGACAAGTTGCGACAAGGCTATCTGCGCGATCCCGACGTCTCGGTCGAGATCGACCGCTACCGGCCGATCTTCGTCATGGGCGAAGTGGGCGCTGCCGGTCAATACTCCTACGTCCCCGGCTTGACGGTGCAGAAGGCGATCGCCATTGCCGGCGGTTTCACACCGCGCGCCAACCAGGAAAGCGTCGACATCACCCGCGACATCAACGGCAAGGTGATGACCGGCCGCGTGGTCACTTCCGACCCGCTGCTGCCCGGAGATACCGTCTACGTCCGCGAACGTCTCTTCTGACGAACCACCACGTGACGGATAAACTCAGGATCGTCCATTGCTTTCGTTCACCCGTCGGAGGAATTTTCCGGCATGTGCGCGACCTCACCGAGGCGCAGGTCGCCGCCGGGCATTCGGTCGGCATCGTCTGCGATTCGACGACAGGTGGAGAATTCGAGGAACGCCTGTTCGAGCAGATGAGCGATATGCTGGCGCTCGGCATCCATCGCACGCCGATGCAACGCCATGTCGGCCCGGGCGACGCGACATCGGCCTGGCGCACTTACAGGATCATCAAGGAATTGCGGCCGGACGTGCTGCACGGGCACGGCGCCAAGGGTGGCGCCTATGCCCGTCTGTTCGGCTCATTGTTGCGGGTATCAAGGTCTCGCGTAGCCCGCCTTTATTCGCCGCATGGTGGCTCCCTCCACTATGACGAGAACACGACCACCGGAAAGCTGTTCTTCGCGCTCGAGCGCTTCATGGCCCGCTTCACCGACTGCCTGCTGTTTGTTTCCGACTACGAAAGACGAACCTATCGCCGCAAGGTCGGCGAACCGCCGATCCCGAACACCTTGGTCTATAACGGCCTGCGCGCCGCCGAGTTCGAGCCGGTGATCACCGGGGCCGACGGGGCCGATCTTCTCTATATCGGCATGATGCGCGACCTGAAGGGACCAGACATCTTCATCGATGCGCTGGCCGCGGCCGGCCCCCAGCTCGGCCGCGCGCTTACCGCGGTCATGGTGGGCGCCGGTGACGACCTGCCGCGTTACCATGGGCAAGTGAAGCGCCTCGGGCTCGACGGCAATGTCCGCTTCCTGCCGCCGATGCCGGCCAGGGAAGCCTTCGCGCTGGCGGCGCTCGTGGTCGTTCCGTCGCGCGCAGAAGCCATGCCCTATATCGTCCTCGAGGCGCTTGCCGCGGGAAAACCGATGATCGCCACGGCGGTCGGCGGCATACCGGAGATTTTCGGCGCCGGCTCCCCTGCCCTGATCCGGCCCGACCCGATCGAGCTTGCGGCCAAGATGAGCCAGGCGCTGGCCGACCCCGCCGCCTATCGCAACCTGATGCCCGATGAGGCCAGCCTCAAGGCGCGCTTCGGCGCCGATGTGATGGCCGCCGAGATCGAGAAGGCCTATTTCGCAGCGCTCAACAAGTAGGGCGCAAACCCCAAGCCATTCCAAAGCCACCTGTTGTTTCAAGGGTTTCTTAGCTCTCTTTTGCTATTCACCGCAGGGAAGCTTGCGGAAAAGCCCCATGAACGAGATCGACCCCGCGCACCGCTTTTCAGCAGAGGCGGTGCGTAAATTCGACGCCCCGACCGACGGCGATACGCCCGGCGGCATGAACGATGTCGCCCGCCAGGTCGCGTCACAGTACAGGCGCGATACGATGTCGCCGATCATGGTCAGCGGCGTCCTGCGCATGGTCGAATTCGGGCTGCTGTTCCTGTCCGGGCTCTGCTCCTATTTCTATTACGTCGGGTTCTTCAACTATCTCGCCTGGCAGTACCCACTGGCGATCGCCGCCACGTCTTTCCTTGCCGTGGTGCTGCTCGATGTCACGGACTGCTACCAGGTTTTTGCCCTGATGCGGCCGATCGCCAATTTTAGCCGCGTCCTGGTGGTCTGGGCCGGCACCTTTGCCCTGATGGCGTTGACTGCCTTCGCCATGAAGATGTCGGAAGACTACTCGCGGCTGCTGTTCGGCACCTGGTTCGTCGTCGGTTTCGTCCTCATCTTCGGCCTCAGGCTGGTGATGTCGAAGCTGATCCGGCGCTGGGCGCGCGACGGCCGCATGGAGCGGCGCGCCGTTATCGTCGGCGGCGGCAAGGCAGCGGAAATCCTGATCCGCTCCGTCGAGAAGCAGCCCTACAACGACATCCGTATCTGCGGCATCTTCGACGATCGCGGCGACAAGCGCTCACCACCCATCGTCGCCGGCTATCCAAAGCTCGGCACCATTTCCGAACTGATCGAGTTCGCCCGCATCGCCCGCATCGACATGCTGATCGTGTCGCTGCCGCTGACGGCCGAATCGCGCGTGCTGCAGCTGTTGAAGAAGCTGTGGGTGCTGCCGGTCGATATCCGCCTGTCGGCACATTCGAACGCACTGCAATTTCGTCCACGCGCCTATTCCTACATCGGCTCCGTGCCGATGCTCGACATCTTCGACAAGCCGATCAACGACTGGGATTCGGTCGCCAAGCGTGCCTTCGATATCGTCTTCAGCCTCATCGGCATCGTCGTGTTCGCTCCGGTGATGCTGGCGACCGCCATCGCCATCAAGCTCGACAGCAAGGGACCCGTGCTGTTTCACCAGAAGCGGCACGGCTTCAACAACGAGATCATCGAAGTCTACAAGTTCCGCTCGATGTACACGGACCGGTCGGACCCGACCGCCAAGCAGACGGTGACCAGGAACGACCCGCGCGTCACCCGCGTCGGCCGCTTCATCCGCAAGACCTCGATCGATGAGCTGCCGCAATTCTTCAACTCGCTGCTGGGCTCGCTGTCGCTTGTCGGCCCGCGCCCGCACGCCATCGCCGCGCAGTCTCACAACCTTCTCTACAACGAAGTGGTCGACGGCTATTTCGCCCGCCATAAGGTCAAGCCCGGCGTTACCGGCTGGGCGCAGATCAATGGCTGGCGCGGCGAGATGGACACCAACGAGAAGATCCGCATGCGGACGGAGTACGACCTCTATTACATCGAGAACTGGTCGCTGCTGTTCGACTTGCGAATCCTGTTCCTGACGCCGATCCGGCTGCTGAACACGGAAAACGCTTATTGAGCGCGATTTCCCACGAGCTGCCACTGGGCGCTGTCAACGCCAAGCTGATCGCGCTGATCTCATCGGCGGCGGTTTTCCTCGGCATATTCCTGTCCGGCTTCGTCATCAGCGAACCGGCGCCCTATGAACTCTACATGGCGGGGCTGATCGCCATCTGGGCGCTCTTCGGCCTGAGGATTTCGCGTGCGGCGCTGCCGCTGCTGGTGCTGCTGGTGACGATGAACATCGGCGGCATGATCGCCATGACGCAAATGTCGGACCTCGCCAACACCCCGCTCTATCTCTCCGTTTCTCTGTTTCTCGCCTTCACCGCCGTGTTCTTCGCCTCGGTGACGGCGGTGCAGCCCAGCCTCTACCGGCTGATCTTCTTTGCCTATGTCGTGTCGGCGGTGATCACGTCGCTGCTCGGCATTGCCGGCTATTTCCATGCCTTCCCGGGCGCGGAGATGTTCACCAAATACGACCGCGCCGCCGGTGCCTTCCAGGACCCGAACGTCTTCGGGCCGTTCCTCGTGCTGCCTGGCATCTATCTGCTCTACCTGCTCTTGACCGGGCCGATCCCGCGCATGCCGCTGCTGGCGGTACCGCTGCTGATCATCACCGCCGGCATCTTCTTCTCCTTCTCGCGCGGCGCCTGGGGCATGTTCGCTGTCTCGGCCATCCTGCTCACCGGCTGCTTGTTCCTGCAGAGCGCCAGCGGCATGTTCCGGCTGCGCGTCGTGGTGATGACGATCGCCGCGCTATCGCTACTGGTCATCGCCATGATCGTCATCTTGCAGTTGCCGGGCGTGGCGGAGATGTTTTCCAACCGCGCCCATCTCGAACAGAGCTACGACACGGCCCGTCTCGGCCGCTTCGCCCGCTACGCGATCGGCTTCCAGATGGCGCTCGAGCACCCATTCGGCATCGGCCCGCTGGTCTTCGGCACGATCTTCGGCGAAGACACGCACGACATCTGGCTGAAGATGCTGATGGACTATGGCTGGCTCGGGTTCGTGTCGTTCCTGACGCTCGTTGCCTGGACGATAGCGGCCGGTTTCCGCATCCTGCTGCGCGACCGGCCGTGGCAGCCCTATCTCCTGTGCGCCTATGTCGCCTTCATCGGCAATATCGGGCTCGGCACCTTCATCGACATCGATCACTGGCGCCACGTCTATCTGCTGCTCGGGCTGATCTGGGGCGCAATCGCGCTGGAATACCAGCATCAGCGGCTGTTGCGGCCGGCATTGCCGGGTTCTCCCTCACCCGCAATCGCAGCAAGATAAAAGTCGCCGAATTCGGTTGACCCGAGCGGGGTTATCACGATACATCGCGACCGGTCCGGAGTGTAGCGCAGCCCGGTAGCGCACTTGACTGGGGGTCAAGGGGTCGTCGGTTCGAATCCGGCCACTCCGACCATTAGTTCCTTGAAGTCCCTGGTTTTGTCGAAGGCGCCGAAAGGCGCCTTTTCTCGTTTTCGGAACGAAGGCGCTCAGATTTCCCGCTTCGGAACCCGGAGTCCCGGACACGGGGGCGAAGGCTGGCATCATCGACGCCTCCGGTGATGGTCAGCGTCGGAAGGCTAAAATAACTGACATCCTACCGGCACATTCGGCGTGATGCAGGGTTGGGGACGGGTGGTGTCGAATGCGCCATTGTATGGAACAATGCCCCAGCTTTCCTTGCGCTTCAATTTGCCGTGGTCGTAAGGATCTGGAAAGACGGTCCCATCGGGCATCTGCTCTACAATGCTCAGCCACTTCCTGCCCTGTTCGGGCAGGCTGCTGACCCAAAGGTAGAATCCGAACGCCGCGCCACCGAGAAGCGCGAGGCCTGCAACCAAGGCGGTGATACGGCGGCTCTCCCACGCGCTGAATAGAAAATGCCCGGCGAAGATAAGATTTCCACCAATGCTGAGGGCTCTCAACAAACCGTCATTATCTGTAATCTCGAGATGGTGGCCGGTGATCCACTCGTAGGCTCGAACAACCCCTTCAACAAAGACGTAGAAGGCGAAGATCGCGCCAAGCGTGAAAATCGGCTCAACAGTCGGCTCATGCTTCTGCTGCTCAGCGCTCATCTCGCTCTAACCGAAAGCTTCGCCGCCACCGATCGGCGCGCATATAATACCTCGGGTTATCGATCTTGCCAGCCTTTCAAACCACGGAACGCGCGTTCACGAAAGCACCAGCGCCGCGATTGAAAATATGCCCTCCAGTTTGGATTTCAGATGACCAGACCACAGGTCCACGAGGCGCTTCTACGGCCGAGGTTTGCGCCTTGCGACGCCTCGGCATTAGATCGCTCTCGAGGATAGGTCAAAATTCCAATCCACGCGCCCCCACGGACAACTAAAAATTGGCCGGCGCCGCATATAGGAGAGAGGGCAGCGCCGGCCTGGCGGAACAGGTCCGCTGCGGGGCAAAAAACGCAGGAATTTCTGCCGGGGCAACCTGTAGGTCATCCCGCCCACGCCATTGGGAGCCGCGTTCATCATGTTAGCGGCGACACCATGTCTGAGCCCGCGCTATGCGCCGCCCTCAACCTATCGCTCCTACCCCTGGCACACATCGACCCACTCAGCCCCGGTAAGCTCAACCATCCTCCGCGGCGCAAGTCGCACGGCGGCGTTGGTGGCGCCGGCGGCGGGCACGACCTCGTCGAATCCGCGCAGCGACACGTCGCAGTAGACCGGCAGCGGCGCTGGCAGGCCGAACGGGCAGACACCGCCGACAGGATGGCTCGTGGCGGCGACAACCTCCTCAGCATCCAGCATGCGCGGCTTGCCGCCGAACTGGTCCTTGAACTTGCGGTTGTCCAGCCTGGCGATGCCGCTGGTGACGACGAGCATGGTGCGGTCGCCAACGCGAAGGCAGATCGTCTTGGCGATCTGCGCCGGCAGTACGCCATGCGCCTCGGCCGCCAGCGCCACTGTCGCCGAACTCGCCTCCGTCACGATGACGTCGATGTCGGGCGCTTGGGCGGCAAAGAAGGCACGAACGGATTCCAGGCTCATATCGAAAAACCCACGGTTCAAACTTGGACGGCCGACTTGATGGGCAACAGTGAATCTGCCCGCCCGCATAAACACGGGCGATATACCAATCGGCAAGCCGCAGCGACGGGAACACTGCTGCTCCAACAAACAAACCCGCCAAGGGTATAACCTGGCGGGTTCCGTGGGCATGCCTGGTGCTGATTTATGCCAGGGATCGACCTTGTGCGGCGCGCACGTCTGAACCGATGAAAGCGTCCTGTGGAAGTCGAAGCGCGGACGCAATACGACGCAGCTTCGACGGGTCGACCGCCCTGCCGTTCTCGATATCCTCAATCTCGTCGGCCGCCAGACCGCAGGTCAGGGACAGTTTTTCCACGCTGTATCCGAGGGTCTCCCGGATCGCTTTGAGGGTGCTGTAATCTGGCCCGATCCCGTTGGCTACCGGTTCGGAGAGGGCTTCGCTTCTTGCATTGTGGGGCATTGGCAACTCCGTGGGCTGAAAGAGTTTGGTAAAATGACGATGTTGCCTGAGACGATCGAGAAGATGCCCGCTCGCCGGCAGTTTGCCAAGTGCCAATCGGACCGTCACGGTATCGTGAACCAGGCGCCCGCGCGGCCGCCTCGCGCGCACGCCGCGATCAAGTTGTTTTGAATGCTCGGGCCCCTTTTTGCCCAGTGGTTTCGGCCCACCTGTTCGTTGTTCTGATGCGCTGGCGTGAAAACCATCCGGTTCCAGCCAGCTATTTCCCGGAAGGATTTCTGCAATGAACTTCAAGACATTCATGGTCGTGCTCGGCACCATCTCCAGCCTCACCGTTGCCGGTACGGCCGGCGCTCAAGCGGCGGACGCGCTGCGGGTGCGCGGCACGGTGGTCAGCTTCGAGTCATCGCTGCTCACCGTGAAAACCCGCCAGGGCGATACAGATGCGATCAAGCTTGATGCCGGCTGGAAGATCTCGGGCGTCGCCAGCGCATCCGTGAAGGACATCAAGCAGGGTGATTTCCTCGGCGTCGCATCCGTCTCGAAAGCGGATGGCGGCAGCGGCGCCCTGGAGGTGGTGGTCTTTCCAGCCGCTTTGAAAGGCACTGGCGAGGGTGACCGTCCCTGGGACCTGCAGCCAAACAGCCGCATGACCAACGGCACCGTCGCCGACGTAACCGATATAAACGGGCGAGCCGTCACACTGACCTACGACAATGGGCAGACAAAGAAGATCTCGATACCCGACAACACGCCTGTCGTGACCTTTGCGACCGCCACGCCGACCGATCTCAAGCCAGGCGCGACGGTCTTCGTTGTCGCTCAGCGTGACGGTGACGGCACACTGAGCGCCGGTCGCGTCGTGGTCGGAAACAACGGTGTGGTTCCGCCGATGTAGGCGAAACAGGCGGCAAGGTCGCGGCCTTTCGGCCTTTGTCGATGATGGTGGTGGAAGCCCGTTTCGTCAGAAACAGTCCAGACACAAAAATCTACAGTCGGGAAATACTGACGAAAAAATTCAGGAGCGTAATCCCACTCGCGGCGGTCGGGCTGTCGCCCCGGTCTATGTCAGCCTGCTAGAAAAGGAAACGATCCATGAAGAAGTCCCTCCTCTCGGCCCTCGGGCTTGCGGTTGCACTTGCTTTCACGGCGCCGGTGATTGGCGCGACGAGCGCGGATGCTGCCCCCATGGCAAAGCATCATCGTCACCACCATCATCATCGCTACCACCACCGCCATCACCACGTTCATCATCACCACCACGTGAAGAAGATCGTGAAGAAGGCCTACTAAGCACTGCCAACGAGAAGACCTGCCTTGGCTTCTTGTTCAAGGCTGGTCTTCTCGTGGTAACGCAACGCGAAGCGCGACGCGGGCACCTCGAATTTCCCCCCAATGGCGGTGCTGGTTCCAGGATCCCGGCGCAAAAACCACCACGGCGACGCTGGCCAACCTTTCACGCGAAGGCAAATCGCGGTACGGCAAGGGATGTTTCTGACCGGCGCACTCCCACCGGATCAGGCTTTGCCAACGAGGCCCAGGTATCCTGATGACGGCCAAGGCCGATGTTTCGTGGACAAGCCGCATTGTCCTGTCGACCGCGCGCCTCTGGCTCACCCTTCGGCATCCGGCTCTGATCTTGCGCTTCGTGCGCCGGCTGGGTTACCTGCCAAACCCGGCGGAACCCAGGAGCTACCATGAGCGATTGCTCTGGCGAAAGATCGTCGACCGCAATCCGCTGTTCGTAACGCTGACCGACAAGTTGGCGGCGAAGACCCATATCCATAATGCCTGCCCGGATCTGAAACTGCCCGCAACGCTGTGGGCCGGCAGCGACCCGGCGGCGATCCCACCGGCATTGCTGGCCGGCGACGTGGTGGTGAAAGTCAACCATGGCTGCGAGATGAACATGTTCGTCGCCGATGGCCTGCCGGATCGCGACGCCATCGTCTATCGCACCAGCCGCTGGCTGAGGAGGCGTTTCGGCGTTCGCGACGGCGAATGGGCCTATTGGCCGATTGTTCCGGCCGTCTTCGTCGAACAGCGGCTGGCGCTAAGCGGCGGAACGATCGCCACCGACATCAAGGTTCATGTCTGCAGCGGCGTGATATCCCATGTCTGGGTCGAGGATACGCAAGCCAGTCGTTCGCTGCTGTTTGATCGCGAAGCCAATCCGCTGCCTGGTCGCGATCCCGACTATCCTCGCGAGGATCAGGCCTTGCCCGTCAATGCGCGGCTGATCGATTATGTTCGCCAGGCGATCTCGATCGCGCCAGCCATCGCCGGCGACCTCGACTACATCCGTGTCGACTTCCTCGTCACCGACGACTGTCTCTATGCCGGCGAGATCGCCGTCTATTCGGCGGCGGGCTATGCCACCTGGACCAACCCGGCGATCGTCAGGGAAATCGAGCGATGCTGGCGGCTTGACCAATCCGCATTCCTGCGCCGGCGGCACAGCGGTGCCGTGCGCCTCTACGCCGAGGCGCTGAGCGCCAGATGCCAGAGCGACAGCAGAAATCGCTAATCGTCGGGTCCGGTGAACGCCTCGGGGGAAGGCGCCTGGGCCCGAACTGCGGGAAGGCGATCCGAGGCTTGCCGCTCAACGCCTGCTGAACAGCAGACTGGCGACGAGACCAACCACGACAAGGCCGACCGCTGCCGCCACCGCCGGATGGTCGCGAGCCGATCTCTCGATCACCCTGCCCTGCTTGCGGATTGCCGGCATCGCCTCCCGCAAACGCCCTGCGAGATCGGAATAGGTGTCGAGCGCGGCATCACGACCGTCTTCGTAGACGGCGCCGCCTCGCGTGGAGACCGCCTTTTTCAGAGCCGCCAGTTCCCTGGAGAGAGCAGCAACCTGCTTGTCCAGATCGATATCCGAGAGGGTCGAGAACGATGCCATGATGTGTTTCCTTGCTTGCAGAAGGAAACGTAACGCGTCACCCGCAGGCGGGTTCCGGTTTTCGGGATATCACCGGCGCTTCGGGCGCCGGTCAGCGCACCTGGTCGAGCAGCCGCTTGCATTCCAGGAGGTCGAACAACGCTTCCTGCAGCAGGGCGCGATTGTCGCGCGAGAGTTTCGACGCATCCGGCTGGACCGGACCTTCCTCATCGCTCTTGCCGAGACCAAAAAAGCGCCGGCTTGGCTTTACGCGCGGTTGGCCAACCAGTTCGTCATCCATGCCGCGCGGCTGGGCTGCCGGTGTCAGTGGCACTTGATCGGCCTGCCTACGCTGCGAGATCGCCTCGACGGCGGCCATGTCGCCATTGCCGATGGCGACGAGGAAATGATTGCCATTCTCGCGCAACAGCTTTTGCACGCCCTTGATGGTGTAGCCCTGGTCGTAGAGCATGTGCCGGATGCCCTTGATCAGTTCGACATCCTGCGGCCGGTAGTAACGACGGCCGCCACCGCGCTTCATCGGCTTGATCTGGTTGAAACGCGTTTCCCAAAAGCGCAGCACATGCTGCGGCAGGTCGAGATCCTCGGCGACCTCGCTGATTGTACGGAAGGCGTCAGGGCTCTTGTCCATGGGCGAAATCCTCACGCTGGAGCGTGATCCGGAACGGTCTTCAGACGAGATCACGCTCACCAAAGAGAGAAGCTCATTCCGTTTCCGCGGAATGGATCATACGCAGAACACCAATCCAGCCATGCTGCCGAATCGGGCCTTATTTCAGCGGTTTGTGAAGCAATATTCAAGCCCGGCGTGATGACGGGGTCGGTTTTCAACCGCGCAGTAGAACGAGACTACTTGCCGCCTTTGGCCTTTCCGCTTTGATGAGACCGCAAAATGCGGCTCTTCAACACGTTCGACGATTTGAAGGTCATCACCCGGCGCGGCAGGATCGGCACCTCTTCGCCGGTCTTCGGGTTGCGGCCGATGCGCTCGTTCTTGGAACGGACGTGGAATGTCGCGAAGGACGACAGCTTCACCGTCTCGCCACGAACGATCGCTTCGCAGATTTCGTCCAGAACCGCTTCAACGAGTTCAGCCGATTCAGTGCGTGACAGGCCGACCTTTCGGTAGACGGCCTCGGCAAGGTCGGCGCGCGTAAGTGTCTTTCCCCCCATGCGACCGTCCCATCAGCTCAAAACATAAAATTCGGCACAACAACGGCAGAGCCTAAGTAATTGATCCGGCAAGGTCAAGGACCGAAACCGGACCGTTCGGCACTTACCAGCGAACGAGAACAGCGCCCCATGTGAAGCCGCCACCCATCGCTTCCAGAAGCACGAGATCGCCCTTCTTGATGCGCCCGTCGGCGACGGCAACCGAAAGCGCCAGCGGCACGGAAGCCGCCGAGGTATTACCGTGCAAATCGACCGTTACCACCACCTTTTGCTCTTCTATCCCGAGCTTCCTGGCGGAAGCGTCAATAATGCGTTTATTGGCCTGGTGGGGCACGAACCAGTCGAGATCCGCGGCGGTGATGCCAGCTTGCGAGAACGTCGCCTCGATAACGTCGGTGATCATGCCGACCGCATGCTTGAAGACTTCGCGGCCTTCCATCCTGAGATGGCCGACGGTCCCCGTGGTCGATGGCCCGCCGTCGACAAAAAGCTTGTCCTTGTGCGTGCCGTCGGAGCGCAGGCTGGCCGCCAGAACGCCGCGGTCGGCGATCGTGCCTGCGCCCTCGCCCGCCTCGAGCACCAGCGCGCCCGCGCCGTCGCCGAACAGCACACAGGTCGAGCGGTCGCTCCAGTCGAGGATGCGCGAGAATGTTTCCGAGCCGATCACCAGCACGCGCTTGGCCAAGCCGCCACGGATGTAGAGGTCGGCGGTTGTCACGGCATAGACGAAACCGGAACAGACCGCCTGCATGTCGAAGGCAAAGCCGTGATGCATGCCGAGCCGGTTCTGGATCTCGACCGCGGTGGCCGGAAAGGTGTTGTTGGGCGTCGAGGTCGCCAGCACGATCAGATCGATGTCATCGGGCGTCAGGCCCGCATTGGCAAGTGCGGCGCGCGCGGCCGCTTCACCCAGCGAGGCCGTCGTCTCGTCGTCACCCGCGATGTGACGCTGGCGGATACCAGTGCGCTGGGCGATCCACTCGTCCGAGGTTTCGACCATGCCTTCGAAATCGGCATTCTTCATGATGCGGCGGGGCAGCGCGGCGCCCGTGCCGCGCACGACTGATCTGATCAATGCTCTTTCCTATTCCTTCGCGTCGGTAACGACGTCGGATTTCCTAGATGTCATGGCATGCGGGTTGCGCGCATGAAACAGGTCCAGATCGGCCTCGATGCGGTCAAGCAAATTGTTGCGCACCATGTCGTAGCCGAGCTCGATCGCCGCGGCGAACCCGTCCGAATCGGCCCCGCCATGGCTTTTGACGACGATGCCGTTCAGCCCCAGGAAAACACCGCCGTTGGAGCGGCCGACGTCCATCTTTTCGCGCAGGCGGTCGAAGGCCCCCTTGGCGAAGACATAGCCGATCTTGGCCATCAGGGTGCGGCTCATCGCGGCGCGCAGGTAACCTGCTATCTGGCGCGCGGTGCCTTCCGCGGTCTTCAGCGCGATGTTACCGGCGAAGCCTTCAGTGACCACCACGTCAACCGTACCCTTGCCGATATCGTCGCCCTCGACAAAGCCGTGATAATTCATCGAGGCCATATTGGCCTCGCGCAGCATGCGTCCCGCTTCCTTGACCTCTTCCTGGCCCTTGATCTCCTCGACGCCGACATTGAGCAGGCCAACCGTCGGCCGGGCGATGCCGAACACGGAGCGCGCCATGCCGGTGCCGAGAATGGCAAAATCAATGAGTTGGTGCGCGTCGGCACCGATGGTGGCGCCGACGTCCAGCACCACGCTTTCGCCGCGCAATGTCGGCCAGAGTGCCGCGATCGCCGGGCGATCGATGGTCGCCATGGTGCGCAGGCAGAATTTCGACATCGCCATCAGCGCGCCTGTGTTGCCGGCGGAGATACAGGCATCCGCCGCGCCCGACTTGACCGCTTCGACCGCCTTCCACATCGACGACTTCCAGCGGCCGTGGCGCAGCGCCTGGCTCGGCTTGTCGTCCATCCTGACCGCTACCTCGCAATGGATGAACTCGCTGACATCGGCCAGCTTGGGAAACTTGGCCAGTTCAGGGCGCACCGCATCCTCGCGCCCGTAGATGACGAACCGGATGTCGGGACGGCGGGTCGCGACCGTCATGAGCGCCGGAATGACCACGGCTGGTCCGTGATCGCCGCCCATGGCATCGATGGAAATCCTGATCACGCGGTATTCATCTCACGGTTAGGCGGCAGGTCGCTTTAGCGATCGCGAAGGTTCGGCGAAAATAACGGTTTTGGGCTGCCGCACAACCGACTTTTCCGTCGCGGGCGAGGTTTTCAGGATTTTCCAAGCAAGGATCGCAGTTTTTGCTGAAATTCATTTTCCGCCGGTTCGATCTCTCCGCCGGCATCCAGCGATGCGCCCTGCTTGCGCGGATAAGGGTCGATGGCCAGCCCGAAGAACTGCTCGGCGAGCGCGCCGACATCGATCGTGTCGCCGGAAAATGTTTCCGGGCTGTCAGGACCGTCCGCATCGATCAGGATCTCGCCGCCGCCATCGAAACCCTGCCGTCCGAGCTTGGAGTCATCCGGCAGGAACAGCGCCTCGATCGCCTCGTCGATATGCGCTTCGACAGGCTCGAGCGTGACGATGCAGGCCTGGGTTATGTCGGCCTCGACGCGGCCGCTGACTTTGACGCCGTTGCGCTTCCATGGCTCCACCAGGAGCTCCACGCGATAGGTTTCGACCGACAGCAGGTCATGCTCTGCGGCAAGAGCCGCGCGTTGGGCAGCGTCGGCGGTGATGACCACCGGCAGCCCCTTGTGCGGCAAGCGGGCGACATTGGCGATGAAGGACACCGGGCCTTGTGGTTCTGCATGTTTCATCGCTGCCTCCTTCAGTCTGCCTTGGCGGTTGGAAACGTCACCGTACCGGAGAGAATCGATTCGGTCGGCTGAGCGGCAAGATGCGTTGCCGCATCGGCGACATAGAGGGCCAGCCGTGACGCCTGCGGCCAGGCGCCGGCGTCGGGCCGGACATTGCGGGCAAGGGCAGCGGTGAGCCCGTCGTGGTCGTTTCGCTGCAGGGCATCATCATAAGCGGCGGTTCGGCCATAGAACATCTTCGCCAGCTTTTTCATGCGTTTGGGCACGCCGACGTCGCCAATGCCCAACTCCCGCAGCGAATGATCGACGTCGAGGAAGAACTCATCGATCAGCACCTGGGCGACCTCTTGGGCCGCACCGCCTTCGCCGCGCAACCGGTGCTGGAACAGGAACATGTGCAGCGACAGCATCTCGAAGCGACCAAGCGGCGTGTCGGGTACATTCCAGTGGGAATAAAACACAGTCTGCCGCGCCGCCGCCACGATTTGTGCGTAAAGCGCCTCGGTGATGGCGCGGTTGGCATGGCGTTCGCGGCCAAAAAGGCGCTGGAACATTGGGGATGGTCTCCCGGGACCGTTTGTTTAGTTGGCCTTGTTGCATCGGCAGGCAAGCTGGTTTACCGGTTTTGCGGCCCAGCGCAAGTTGCGGCGATATAATGGAGAATTGTTGTTGCGCGCGCTGAATTTCAAGTCGTCCTTCTCGTCCAGGCCCGCCGGTGCGATCACGCTGCTGCTCGCCGTTTCGGCGCTGTCGGCGTGCCACACCAACAAGATGATCGGTGACCTAAGCCCGAGCGAGACGCTGACGCAGGGCTATGTCATCGACCAGCAGGCGATTGACCTGGTGCCGGTCGGATCGAGCCGCGAACAGGTGCTTCTGGCACTCGGTACGCCGTCGACCACGGCGACGTTCGACAACGAGGCCTTCTACTACATTTCCCAGACGCGCAAGCGCTACGTCGCCTTCGACAAGCCCAGGCTCATCGACCAGCATGTGCTGGCGGTCTATTTCGGCCCCGACGGTCGCGTCACCCAGATCGCCAATTACGGCTTGAAGGACGGCAAGATGTTCGACTTCATCGCGCGCACGACGCCGACCGGCGGCAAGGACCAGAACTTCCTCAGCCAGATCATCAACGGCGCCAGCAAGCTGGCGCCCGGCATTCCCGGCGGCGGCACTCCCTGATCCTCGGACCTGCCTTCCCGGGTCCTCCAGGAAGCAGCAACATCTCAGGCAACTAAAAACCCGCGGGAGCGATCCCGCGGGTTTTGTTATGACCAGACGGAGCGGTCCTGGCGGCATGCTAAACAGCAAGGGGAGTGGCTTCCCCATGGCCATCCCGTGAACCGAACCTGAAGGAAATGCCTGCGCTCGAATGCAAGCATTTCCTGGAGCCGACAAAGAGAAGAGCTGAAGGGTCCGCACCTCATTCGCCTCAACAAAAACCCGCGGGATCGCTCCCGCGGGTTTTGACTTTGAGCGTTGGACGCCGTTCAGCCGTGCGCGAGCACGGCGAGCAACAACAGCGCGACGATGTTGGTGATCTTGATCGCCGGGTTGACGGCCGGGCCGGCGGTGTCCTTGTAGGGATCGCCGACCGTGTCGCCGGTGACCGAGGCCTTGTGCGCCTCGGAGCCCTTGAGATGCTTGACGCCGTCCTTGTCGACAAAGCCGTCCTCGAAGGACTTCTTCGCGTTGTCCCAGGCGCCGCCACCCGAGGTCATCGAGATGGCGACGAAGAGGCCATTGACGATGACACCAAGCAGCGAGGCGCCAAGTGCCGCAAAGGCGGAAGCCTTCGAACCCGAGATCAGCAGCACGCCGAAATAGACGACGAGCGGCGCCAGCACCGGCAGCAGCGACGGGATGATCATTTCCCGGATCGCCGCCTTGGTCAGAAGATCGACCGCGCGCGCATAGTTCGGCTTCGAGGTGCCAGCCATGATGCCCGGATCCTCGCGGAACTGCTTGCGCACTTCCTCGACGATGGCACCGGCGGCGCGACCGACGGCTGTCATGGCGATGCCGCCGAACAGATACGGGATGAGGCCGCCGAAGATCAGGCCGGCGACGACGTAAGGGTTGGAGAGGTCGAAGGAAATCTCGCCCATGCCCTGGAAGTAAGGATATTTGTCGCCATTGGCGGCAAAGAACTTCAGGTCGTTCGAGTAGGCGGCGAACAGCACCAGTGCGCCGAGGCCGGCCGAACCAATGGCATAGCCCTTGGTTACGGCCTTGGTGGTGTTGCCGACCGCGTCGAGCGCGTCGGTGGAATGGCGCACTTCCTTGGGCAGACCGGCCATTTCGGCAATGCCGCCGGCATTGTCGGTCACCGGGCCAAAGGCGTCGAGCGCGACAATCATACCGGCCAGGCCGAGCATGGTGGTGACCGCGATCGCGGTACCATAGAGGCCGGCCAGCTGGTAGGTCGAGATGATGCCGCCGACGATGACGATCGCCGGCAGTGCCGTCGATTCCAGCGAGACCGCAAGGCCCTGGATGACGTTGGTGCCGTGACCGGTCACCGAGGCCTGGGCGATGGAGTTCACCGGGCGCTTGCCGGTGCCGGTATAATATTCGGTGATCACCACGATGAGACCCGTCACCAGGAGGCCGATCAGGCCGCAGATGAACAGGTTCTTGCCAGTGATGACCATGCCGGCGACGGTGCCGATCTCGCCCCAGCCGAGGCATACCGAAGTGGCAACGCCAAGACCGACGATGGACAACAGGCCGGTGACGATCAGCCCCTTGTAGAGAGCACCCATGATCGAACCGTTGGCGCCGAGCTTGACGAAGAAGGTGCCGACGATCGAGGTCAGGATGCAGGCGCCGCAGATGGCCAGCGGATAGAGCATCGCGGCTCCGAGAACGGCGGTGCCGCCGAAGAAGATGGCGCCAAGGACCATGGTGGCGACGACCGTCACCGCATAGGTCTCGAACAGATCGGCGGCCATGCCGGCGCAGTCGCCGACATTGTCGCCGACATTGTCTGCGATGGTGGCCGGATTGCGCGGATCATCTTCCGGAATACCTGCTTCGACCTTGCCGACCAGGTCGCCGCCGACGTCAGCACCCTTGGTGAAGATGCCGCCGCCGAGACGGGCGAAGATCGAGATCAGCGAGGCGCCGAAGCCGAGTGAAACCAGCGAGTCGATGACGATGCGGTCGTTGGGCTGAAGGCCCATGAAATGGGTCAAGACAAGGTAGTAGATCGACACGCCGAGCAAGGCGAGGCCCGCCACCAGCATGCCGGTGATGGCGCCCGACTTGAAAGCGATGTCGAGGCCGGCGGCGAGGCTGTTGGAGGCCGCCTGCGCGGTGCGCACATTGGCCCGCACCGAAACGTGCATGCCGATGAAACCCGCGGCGCCGGACAGAACGGCGCCGATCAGGAAGCCGATCGCGGCGGTGATCGAAAGCAGCCACCAGGCGAGCACGAGCACGACCACGCCGACGATGGCGATGGTGGTGTACTGGCGCGCCAGATAAGCTTGCGCGCCCTCGCGGATGGCCGCGGAGATTTCCTGCATGCGTGCATTGCCCTGATCGGCCGCAAGAACCGAACGTGTCGCCCAGATGGCGTAAAGGACAGAAAGCAGACCGCAGGCGATGACGGCGGAAATAATTGTCATTGCCGGATTTTCCTCGATTGATGGCCCAAAAGAACCCCTCCCTGGGCCGTTGAGACAGAGACCGGATTCCGCAGGCGGAATCCGACCCTTCGCAGCGGTGTATGCGAAACAGGGCTCGGAACGTCAAGATATTGTTCGGTTTTTGCCCGGCTTTCGCCGTAATGCTTTCGTGCAAACCGATTGAATTGCATTCAGGCCGCGCCGTGCCCGGCGCTGAAGGGCTTGTCGTGGCCCTGAAAGCGCGCCGCTCGGCGTCCAGCCACCAAGCGACCTGCTCGTCCGTCGGCCCGTCAGATCAGGCGGCATGTCCTGAACTTTGTCCCAGCCGCGCGCGGCGAAAAAGAGTCTATCGCCTTGTGGTCCTGCCAGTAGTCGCGGAGGAAGGCTGGCCAGCACCGGGCACAGATGTTCGGGCGACACCCAAGAGACCTGGTAATTCTTACCGCGCCGTGGGCGTCCCAAGGGCAGGCTGTTGCGTCAGATTCTGGGGATGTTCGCGAGGGCCTCCGCAAAGGTACGGGCCATAGCTTTTTGCTGTCCTATTATGCTCTTGGAGCACGCCAACCTGGCCCAATGGCCGCGACCACAGTGGCGCTCAGGGAAGGTTTAGCGCGCCCGTATACAATTTCGACAGGCGACAATAACTGATGGTCAACTTTCCGCATAAGTATAGAGCGCATATAATTCTTTTATGCCCGGGGGGGGTCGGTAGTGAGGTGTCTGGTGATCAATCTTGACCGATCAATTGATCGGCTCGCTGACGTCACGGCAGAATTTTCCCGCATTGGAATTCCTTTTGAACGCGTTGCAGCTGTCGATGCGACTGCCGGGGCTCCGTTCATCGCGGCCCCGCTCACCGAGGGGGAAATCTGTTGCTTCCTTAGCCACCGCCTCTGCTGGCAAAGGATCGCCGATGGCCCTGATCGGTATGGCGCAGTCTTCGAGGATGACGTTGTTTTCAGCCACGACGCCGGAGCAATGCTTGCCGATGATACCTGGGTTCCGCGAGACGCAGACGTGGTCAAGCTCGAAACATTCTTTGGGCGGGTGAGGATTGGGAGCCAGTCCGTTCAAGTTAAGAATGGATACTTCACAACGCGGCTGTTCGGACAGCACCTGGGCGCGTGCGGGTATCTGATTTCTAAAAAGGCCGCCCAAAAACTGCTCAAGGACACGAAGCGCCTCAAGGCAGCGGTCGATCTCGCGCTCTTCAGTCCAAACGAGATGACGACCGCACGCAACACCACCTACCAGTTGATGCCCGCGCTCTGCGCCCAGGCCCAGTTCGTTTCTGAAAGCGGCGGCCCTGCGACCTTGATCCAATTCGCTCGGCCGCCCCACAGAAACAAGCGGGTCATCGACAGAATCCAGGCAGAGGCGACTCGCGGCTTTGGATATCTTCGGAACAGAAACTTCTTGGCTACGAAGAAGGTCGATGCCGTGCCGTTGCGTTTTCCGTTGGCGGCGCACGCCGATATGGATACCGCGCCCGTGCCCGCTTAGAATAGAAATGTTGCGCAAATGAACGGAGTCAAACCTCCAAGATTTAGAACTGCTTCCTGCTGACGCCAGGTGAGATCGTAAACTACGCTGTCTCCCTGCCCATGCGGCGCGCGGTATAGCGTTCGACCGCCGACAGCCCGTCATAAATGAGCACGGCAAGTGCCGCCACGATCAGGCCGCCCTGAAGGATGAAGGCGAGGTTGTTGGACAACAGCCCAGCGATGATCACCTCGCCCAGCGTCTTGGCGGCCACGGTCGAGCCGATGGTGGCGGTGGCAAGGCCGATGACAACCGACAGCCTGATACCGCCGAGTATGATCGGGGCGCTGAGCGGCAGCTCGACCTTGACCAGTCTTTGCCAGCCGGTCATGCCGGCGCCGCGCGCCGCCTCCATCACATTGGCCGGCAGCGTCGTCAGGCCGGTCAGTGCATTCTCGAAGATCGGCAGCAGGCCATAGAGAAACAACGCGATCAATGTCGGCTTTTCGCCAAAGCCGACCGCCGGCACCGCAAGCGCCAGCACCGCCACCGGCGGAAAGGTCTGGCCGATATTGACCAGGCTGCGCGATAGCGGCAGGAACTCGGCACCGGCGGGCCTGGTGACCAGGATGGCAAGCGCCACCGCAACGATGGTTGCCGCCATGGTGGCGATCAGCACGATGCGCAAATGCAACAGCGTCAGGGTCAGCAGGCTGCCCTGGTTATAGATCACCGGGGCGTTGTTCTCGGTCAGCGGCTTCAGCAGCGGTTCGAACCAGCCGGGATTGGTGAGGAAGGCGACGAGCAGCACGACCAGGGCCAGTCGCAGCAGCGCCGGAAGCCAGGCTTTCATGCCGGCCTCGCCGAGCGTTTGACCAGACCGTCGAGGGTGACGCGGCCGAGCGGCTTGCCGTCGGCGCCTTTCACCGGCAACGCCGGCCGGCCCGACCACAGCAATTCCGCCAACGCATCGCGCTGGCTGGCATCGCCGGGGATCGCCTCGCCATCAGCGGTGCCCTTCTCCACCGCGTCGCGCACCCGGCCGAGCGACAGCAGCCGAAACGGCCGTTCGCTGGCGCCGACCAGGGTCTCGACGAAGGCATTGGCCGGTCTCGCCAGGATCTCGGCGGGCTTGGCGTATTGCACGAGCTTGCCGGCATCCATCACGGCGATCTTGTCGCCCATATGCACGGCCTCCTCCATGTCATGGGTGACAAGGATGATGGTGGTGCCGAAGCGCTTCTGGATCGTCAGCAGGTCTTCCTGCGCCTTGGTGCGAATGATCGGATCGAGGGCGCCGAACGGCTCGTCCATCAACAGCACGTTGGGCTCGGCGGCGAGCGCGCGGGCAACGCCGACGCGCTGCTGCTGGCCACCGGAAAGCTCGTGCGGGTAGCGCGGGCCAAACGCCTCGGGATCGAGCTGGTAGAGCGTCATCAGCTCTTCGACGCGGGCCTTGATGCGGGCCTTGTCCCAGCCGAGCAGAACCGGCACGGTGGCGATGTTCTGCGCCACCGTGCGATGCGGAAACAGGCCGTGGCCCTGGATGGCATAGCCGATGCTGCGGCGCAGTTCATAGCCAGGCAGCGAGCGGTTGTCGGCGCCGTCGAGCTTGATGACGCCAGCGGTCGGCTCGACCAACCGGTTTATCATGCGAAGCAGCGTCGTCTTGCCGGACCCGGACGTGCCGACAATGACGGCGATGGTGCGCGGCTCGATGACCATCGAGACGTCGTCGACCACCGTTGTCGCATCGTAGCGCTTGGTAATGCCTTCGATCTCGATCATGCCGGGCTTGCCTCGCGTCGTCTGGTGGAGGTCATTTCGATCACCGCGTCGAGTATGATGGCGGCGGCGAAGGCGAGCGCGACCGTCGGCACCGCGCCGAGCAGCACCAGATCCATCGCCGTCTGGCCAACGCCCTGGAAGACGAACACGCCAAAGCCACCGCCGCCGATCAGCGCGGCAATCGTTGCAAGGCCAATGTTTTGCACCAACACGATGCGGATACCGGTGAGGATCACCGGAAAGGCCAGCGGAAACTCGACGCCGAACAGACGTTGCCTGTCGGTCATGCCCATGCCGCGGGCAGCGTCATTGGCGGCGCGTGGCACGCCGGCGAGGCCGACCACCGTGTTGGCCACCACCGGCAGCAGTGAATAGAGGAACAAGGCGACGAAAGCCGGCGCGGTGCCGATGCCGCGAATGCCGAGCGCCGCAGCCCCCGGCACATGTGACGCGATCCAGCCGAGTGGCGCGATCAGCAGCCCGAAAAGCGCGATCGAGGGAATGGTCTGGATGATGTTGAGCACGTTGAGGACGCTCGCACGCAGCCTCTCGACGCGATGGCAAAGGATGCCGAGCGGCAGGCCGATGATCACCGCGGCAAGCAGCGAACCGAGTGCCAGCGTCACATGCTTGGAACCTTCGGCCCAGAAGCTGTCGGCGCGGTTGGCGTATTCCTTGAGGATGGACAGGTCGTTCCAGCTTCCCGAAATCAACAGCAGACCGACCGCCGCGCTAGCCACTACCAGCACGCCGACGCGGCCCCAGGGGGAAAGCTCCAGCCTCGTCAGAACGTCGGCCAGCAAGAGCGTGAAAGCAAAGATGAGGATCCAGAAGCCCGAGGCCGGCGAAATCCTCGTAAAGGTGTTGCCGGCAGGCGTGAGGAACGTGCCGGCGACGCCGATCAGCAGCGCGAGCGCGGCAAGTGCCGCCACGCTGGCGGCAAGGCGCAGCATCAGCGGCGTCTTGAACAGCGCGACAAGTGCGGCAGCGATAATGATGGCGAGCAGCAATGGCCCGGTGGCTGGCGGCAACGCCTCGATAATCGAACGCGCCTGGCCGGGAACGATGCGGTTGGCACGGAACGTGGCAAAGGGCGCGGCGAAAGCCGCGTAGGCTGCTATCGCGGCGATGACCACGCCGAGCTTGTCGAAGCGGATTGGCACGCCCTCCCCCGTCAGTCGTTCCGGCGCGCCACGAATGCGGCGCGCCGGAATCGCTCTACTTCAGGAAGCCGTTCTTCTTCAGGAAGTCTTCGGCAACGCCCTTGACCGGCTCACCGCCGACCTGGACGCGGCCGTTCAGCTCCTGCAGCGTGACGAGGTCGAGCTTGGCGAAGACCGGCTTCAGCAGCGTCTCGATCTCGGGATGCTGCTTGAGCACCGCTTCGCGGATGATCGGCGCCGGCTGGTAGACCGGCTGCACGCCCTTGTCGTCGTCGAGCACGACGAGACCGGACGGCGCGATGCCGCCATCGGTGCCGTAGACCATGGCGGCGTTGGCGCCGCTAGTCTGGTTGGCGGCCGCCGCGATGGTCGCCGCCGTGTCGCCGCCTGAGAGCGTGATCAGTTGCTCGGGTTTCAGCGTGAAGCCATAGGTGGTTTGGAAGGCCGGAAGCGCTGCCGCCGAATTGACGAATTCTGCGGAAGCCGCCAGCACCACCTGGCCGCCGCCAGCGACATACTTGCCGAAGTCGGAGAGCGTGGCGAGCTTGTTGGTTTCGGCAACCTCCTTGCGCAGCGCGATCGCCCAGGTGTTGTTGGCTGGCGACGGCGACAGCCAGACTATCTTGTTGGCGTCATAGTCGAGCTTCTTGGCCGTCTCATAGGCCTTGGCGGCATCCTTCCAGACCGGGTCGTCGGCCTTCTCGAAGAAGAAGGCGGCATTGCCGGTGTATTCGGGATAGATGTCGATCTCGCCGGCGGTGATCGCCTTGCGCACCACCGGCGTGCCGCCGAGCTGGATGCGGTCGGTGGTCTTGATGTTGTTGGCGTTGAGAACGAGCTGGATGATGTTGCCGAGCACGCCACCCTCGGTGTCGATCTTCGAGGAGACAACCACCTGGGCGCTCGCGGAGGCAGCGGTGATGCCGAGCGCAAGCGCCGCGCCGGCCAGAGCCTTGATCGAAAACATAGTGAAATCCCCTTGCAATGAACCGAAATTCGGTAGCCGCATATGAGCATGGCCCAAACGCGCCGTCGGGGCATACGGTTTCATAAGAACAGGGATCGGCGCAATAATTTTGTTCGGGCGTCGACGCCTTCGCCGAGTCCATCCTGACAGCATCGTGTCAAGCAAAGCGATCCGGGGTCAGGCGCCGGCTCTGCGAGTGCCCGTCAGCTTCAGCGCGCCGAGGGCCACGAAGCACAGAACGGTGACCGGAAAGATCATCCAGTTCAGCATTTCCCAGCCCCAGGCGTTGTAGACCATGCCCGACATCAGCGAAGCGCAGGCCACAGAGCCGAACAGGACGAAGTCGTGGAAACCTTGCACCTTGCCCTTTTCCGACGGCCGGTAGCTGGCCGCCACCATCGCCGTGGCGCCGATGAAGCCAAAATTCCAGCCAAGGCCGAGCAGGATCAGCGCCGTCCAGAATTGCCACAGCGCCAGACCCGACAAGGCGACAATGGCGCAGCCGGTCAACAGGATCAGGCCGATGGCCACGATCCGCTCGGCGCCGAAGCGATGGATCAGCGAGCCGGTGAAGAAGCTCGGTGCGAACATGGCCATGACGTGCCAGGAAATGCCCAGCGTCGCATCGTCTTCCGACAGGCCGCAGCCAACCATGGCCAGCGGGGCGCCGGTCATGACGAAGCTCATCAGCGCGTAGCTGCCGACCGCGCAGAACAATGCGGCGACGAAACGCGGCCGCGTGACGATTTCAGCCAACGGCCTGGCGTCGCTGTCGGCGATTTCCGCTTTCCCTGTTGCCTTCGCCGGCAGTCGCAGGAACGACAGGACGATGGCGCCGACCGCGGCCAGCGGCAGGATGGAAGCGAACGAGCCGGCAAACATCACCGGCGCGAACAATTCGCGGGTGAAGATGACGATCTGCGGCCCTAGGATGGCGGTGACGATACCGCCGGCCAGCACGAAAGAGATGGCGCGCGCCTTGAACGCCGGTGGCGCGTTGTCCGCGGCGGCAAAACGGAACTGCTGGACGAAGGCACCGCCGACCCCGATCAGCAGCAGGCCGAAGGCAAACAGCCAGAAGCTGCCATGGAAAAGCGCCAGGGTGGCGACCAGCCCGCCAAACGCGGTAACGACAGTGCCGGTCATGAAGCCGCCGCGCTGGCCCAGCCTGCGGATGATCGCCGCTGCCGGCAGCGCGCCGAGCGCCACGCCGAGGTTGAAGCCGGTGATCGGCGCCGTCGCCAGCGACTTGTCGGCGGCAAGCAGATATTGCCCGGCCAGCGCACCCATGGAGATGGCGATGGGCGCAGCCGAGCCAACGATCGCCTGCGAGGCGGCGAGGATCAACGCGGTGCGACGCGCCTCCTTGCCTGCCTCGACGGCGATTGCCGTCATGATGCGTCCTTGCCGCGCCCTTCGCCACGCACCCGGCGTGACACGCGGTCGAGTACGGCGTTGACCAGCTTCGGCTCGTCTTCCTCGTAGAAGGCCTTGGCGATGTCGACATACTCGGAAACGATGACTGCGACGGGCACGTCCTCGCGCTTCATCAGTTCGTAGACGCCGGCGCGCAGGATGGCACGCAGTGTCGAGTCGAGCCTTGACAGCGGCCAATCCTCGGTCAGCGCCTGGCGGATGATCGGATCGACGGTCTTCTGGTTCTCGACGACGCCGGAGAGAATGGCGCGAAACCATTGCGCATCGGCCTCGCGGTAGAGCGCCCCGTCAACTTCCTTGCCGAGGCGAAAGGCCTCGTATTCGGCTGTGATCTCGAAGACACCGCTGCCGGCGACATCCATTTGGTAGAGTGCCTGCACGGCAGCCAGACGGGCAGCGCCACGCTTGTTGGCCTGGCGCACCGGCGGTCGGTCCTTGTCTCCGGATTGCGTCACGCCGTTCAGGCTCCGAGCCGTTTCTTCACCGCGATCATGGTCAGTGCGGCACGGGCCGCAAACCCACCCTTGTCGCCTTCCGTGCGCCGGGCGCGGGTCCAGGCCTGTTCGTCGTTCTCGGTGGTCAGGATGCCGTTGCCTATGCAGACGGCCTCCTGCACGGACAAATCCATCAGGGCGCGCGCCGATTCGTTGGCGACGATGTCGAAATGATGCGTCTCGCCGCGGATCACGGTGCCGAGCGCAACGTACCCGTCATACTCGGCACCCTCGCCTTCGGCGGCGTCGAGTGCAAATGAGATCACAGCCGGAATTTCCAGCGCACCCGGCACGGTGACGACATCGTACTTGGCGCCTGCCTCATCCAGCGCGGCCTTGGCGCCGTCGAGCAGCGCATCCGCCAAATCGTCATAGAAGCGCGCTTCAATGATCAGCAGCTTGAGTTTCTTGTTCCTGGGCATTTTGGCTCACGTTTCCGGCGGAGCCGGTGACTTAGGCCGAAGCCGACAAGTTCGCAAGCTTTCCGAAGGTGACCCTGGGTCGAAATTCCAGGCAGTCGCTCAAAACCCTTCCTTCGCGGCCTCGACAAGGCGTGCCGCGTAGCGGGCCATGGTGTCGATCTCAAGATTGACGCGGTCGCCGACCTTGCGCTCGCCCCAGGTGGTCACGGTCAGCGAGTGGTGGATCAAAAGCACGTCGAAGCGCGTGCCTTCCACCCTGTTGACGGTGAGCGAGGTGCCATCGAGCGCGACCGAACCCTTGGGCGCTATGAACTTCGCCAGGTCGCGCGGCGCCTCAAGCGTGAAGCGCACTGCATCGCCCTCATCCTTGCGCTCGATGATCTCGGCCATTCCGTCGACATGACCCGAAACGATGTGACCGCCGAGTTCGTCGCCGATCTTCAGCGCCCGCTCCAGGTTGATCCGCGTGCCCGATTTCCAACCTATCGCCGTCGTCAGTCTGAGCGCCTCTTCCCAGGCCTCGACTTCGAACCAGCGCGCGTTCGAGCCACTGTCTGGCAAGGCCGTAACTGTCAGGCAGACACCGGCGCAGGAGATCGAAGCGCCGATGGCGATGGTCTGAGGGTCATAGGCCGTGTCGATGCGCAGCCCCACCCCTTCCCTGAGCGGTTTGACGGCCGCGACAGTGCCGACATCGGTGACAATCCCGGTGAACATCAGATCCTATCTTTCCGATTGACCACGATCCTATCCCGGTTCCCACTTTTCGGGACCATGATCTAGATATCCCTTACCCACTCTGCATAGCTGTCTTCGCCGAAACGCATGTCGCGAAGCTTGCGAAATCCTGCCGGGATGTGGTCAGCGTCGATCGGCGATCCAATGCCGTCATCGCCGATCGCTTCGGGCCCCTGGAACAGCACGATACGGTCGACCAGCCCATCGGCCAGGAAAGCCTTGGCCACCTTGGCGCCGCCCTCGACCAGGACACTTGCCATGCCGAGCGCGGCGAGATCCTCGAGCAGCTCCGGCAGCGCGACGCCGCCTTCATGTGTTTCTGTGCCGATGAAGCGCACGCCGGCGCGTTCGAGTGCTGCCCGCCGCAGCGGATCGGCCTCCAGGCAAGCGGCGACGTAGAGCGGCACCCGGTCCACGCCCGAAACCAGCTTGGAGGCCTCCGGCAACCTGATCTGCCTGTCGAGCACGATGCGCGCTGGCGAACGGTTCTCCAGTCCGGGCAGCCGCACCGTCAGTGCCGGATCGTCCTCCAGCGCGGTGCCAATGCCGACCAGTATGCCGTCGGCCTCGGCCCGCATCAGATACACCTCGCGACGGGCGATATCACCGGTGATCGACACCTGCCCCTCGCCTTCCCTGCCGATCTTGCCGTCGCTGGAAAGCGCAAGCTTGAGAATCACTTCGGGCCGTTTTTTCAACGATCGAATCAGATAGCCGGCCATCTGCTCGGCGGCTTCCACCGCCAGTACCTTTTCGACCACCTCGACACCCGCGGCGCGCAGGATCGCATAGCCCTTGCCGGACACGCGCGGATCGGGATCGCTGGCGGCGCCGACGACGCGAGCGACACCGGCATTGACCAGCGCGTTGGCGCAAGGCGGCGTCCGGCCATGGTGGGCGCAAGGTTCCAGCGTCACATAGGCGGTGGCGCCACGCGCCAGCTCGCCGGCCTCGGCCAGGGCCTCGGTCTCGGCGTGCGGGCGGCCGCCGACCGCGGTGACGCCGGTGCCGACGATCATCGGCCCGGCGCCGTCATCGCGTATGATCAGCGTGCCGACGGAGGGATTGGTCGAAGTGCGCCCGGCATTCTTCCGCGACAGTCTGAGCGCCGCCGCCATGAAACGGCGATCAAGGGCGGCCTGTCCGGTCTTGTCGCTTGCGGTCATGCTCAGCTGGCGTCCTCTTCGCCCTTTGTTTCATCTCCCTTGAGCTCGCCGAGCAATTCGTGGAAATCCTTGGCCTCGCGAAAATTGCGGTAGACCGAGGCGAAGCGCACATAGGCGACATCGTCGAGCGACTTCAGTGCTTCCATGACCAGCCGGCCGACTTCGCCGGAGGCCACTTCCGTTTCACCGGAGCTTTCGAGCTGGCGCACGATGCCTGTCACCGCTCGGTCGATGCGCTCCGGATCGACATTGCGCTTGCGGACGGCGATCTCCACCGAGCGCAGCAGCTTGTCGCGGTCGAACGGCACTTTTCGGCCGGACTTTTTCACCACCACCAGGTCGCGTAGCTGGACGCGTTCGAAGGTGGTGAAGCGGCCGCCGCAATCGGGGCAGACACGCCGCCTGCGGATCGCCGCGCCATCCTCGGCGGGGCGCGAATCCTTCACCTGCGTATCTTCGGACTGGCAATAGGGACAGCGCATGGAGAGCCTTGGGTTCGCGAATCTCGTGGGACGAAAGGCTTAGTGCTTTTTACAACGATGGCAAAGCATGCACGGCCCTTCGCGCCTCAGAGATAGCGAGGCGCAAGGAAAATTGCGAGAGCAGCCAGCAGCCGGACGGCGATGCCGCCAAGCACGGCCAGCCGGTAGTCGACCTTGTCGGAAGGCGAGATAGGCGGGGATGGTCACCCCGGCCAGACAGGCCTCGCGAAAGGCCACGGCCGTGGTCTGAGCCGGGGCAGCTTGCGTGGGTGCGGTTTAGGCCAAGGTGATGCCTGGGAGCGGCAGGGCGGCCAAAGCGGTCGGGGCGCGCGCGGCGCCGCCGAGACGAAACATGCCTATCATCAAGGCTCCTGTGGATCACACCGGCCTTGCCGCGACGCTTGTCGTCGTGACAAGGCGGCGAGACCCGAAGTCTCGTCAGCCGAGATAGGGATAGAGCGGGAAACGATCGGTCAGCGCCATCACCTTGGCCTTGACCGCCGCTTCGACAGCAGCATTGCCCTCGTCGGAGTTGGCGACCTTGAGACCATCCAGCACTTCGGCGATCAGCTTGCCGATCTCGCGGAACTCGGCCTGGCCGAAGCCTCGCGTGGTACCGGCCGGGGTGCCGAGACGCACGCCCGAGGTGACGAAAGGCTTTTCAGGGTCGAACGGAATGCCATTCTTGTTGCAGGTGATGTTGGCGCGACCGAGCGCTGCCTCGGCGCGCTTGCCGGTGGCGTTCTTGGGACGCAGGTCGACCAGCATCAGGTGGTTGTCGGTGCCACCGGAGACGATGTCGAGCCCGGTTTCCTTCAGGCTCGCGGCCAGCGCCTTGGCATTGGCGGCGACGCTTTCGGCGTAGACCTTGAAGCTCGGCTTCAGCGCCTCACCGAATGCGACCGCCTTGGCGGCGATGACATGCATCAGCGGGCCACCCTGTAGGCCGGGGAACACCGCCGAGTTCATCTTCTTGGCGATCTCCTCGTCATTGCACAGGATCATGCCGCCGCGCGGGCCGCGCAGCGATTTGTGCGTGGTGGTCGTGACCACATGCGCGTGCGGCAGCGGCGACGGATGCACGCCGCCGGCGACGAGACCGGCGATATGAGCCATGTCGACCATCAGATAGGCGCCGACCGCATCGGCGATCTCGCGAAAGCGCTTCCAGTCCCAGACGCGCGAATAGGCGGTGCCACCGGCCAGGATCAGCTTCGGCTTGGTCTCGTGGGCGGTCTTCTCGATGGCGTCCATATCGAGCAGATGGTCATCCTTGCGCACGCCGTAGGAGACCACCTTGAACCATTTGCCGCTCATGTTGACCGGCGAGCCGTGGGTCAGATGGCCGCCGGAATTGAGGTCGAGGCCCATGAAGGTGTCGCCGGGCTGCAGCAGCGCCAGGAACACCGCCTGGTTCATCTGGCTGCCGGAGTTTGGCTGGACGTTGGCGAAGTTGCAGCCGAAGAGCTTTTTCGCCCGCTCGATGGCCAGTTCCTCGGCCACATCGACGAACTGGCAGCCGCCATAGTAGCGCTTGCCCGGATAGCCCTCGGCATATTTGTTGGTCATGATCGACCCCTGCGCTTCGAGCACGGCGCGCGAGACGATGTTTTCAGAGGCAATCAGCTCGATCTCGTGGCGCTGGCGACCAAGCTCGTTGCGGATGGCGCCGAAAATCTCCGGATCGGCATCGGCAAGCGTGGTTTCGAAGAAGGATTCGAATTTGTTCGACACTGCCGCTGCTGTTGCCATGGCTTGAAATCCTCGGAGTTCGGGGGTCGATCTTTGTTGAGCATGTCGTCGTCCTGAACCGCTGCGTAGTTTTGGGCGACATTCGCCGCGCATTAACACAGTTGCTTTCGCCTCGCCACGTTTGCAGCGCGAAATTTGCTGGCCGGTTTGCGGCAGAAGGGCCGCGAGACCGCTATTTCCTTTTCTGCCGACCCGTCAGCAAAGCTTCGGTGAGGGTGATCTCGGAAAACAGGGCCCGCATCGTATGGTCGTTGATCTCGCGGCTGCGAAACATTGCCCGGACGGCGGTGCGTTCCGCCTCGATGCCGGCGAGCCTGAGTTCGAGCTCCAGCTTCCCGGCTTCGCGGGCCTCGGCGCGCGCTTCGTCGGCCTCGTCGGAGGCGGCGATGCGGCGCCGGTAGCCGGCGACGATGCTGTCGGCGACGGCCAGCCTGGCCTCCGCCACCTCGCCCTCGCCTGCGTCATTGGCGATGCTCTCGATCCTGGCGATGGCAGCATTGGCCGCGCCGACTCGCGCCCGGCGCTCTTCGGCCGCAGCTGGATCCTCGCCCGGTTCGACCAGCCCGCGCGCGATCTTCGGCAAGGCAAGGCTGGCGATGGTGAGCGAGCAGATGATGACGCCGGCTGCGAGGAAGATGACAACATCGCGCGCCGGAAACGGCGAACCATCCGGCATGGCGAGCGGCAAGGACAGGATGCCGGCCAGCGTGACGGCGCCGCGCACGCCTGCAACCGAACCGGCGAGCCGGACGCGCAGGCCGAACACCTTGGCCTTGCGCTTGCCCAGCCGCGCGGCGATCGCCTGCGCGATATCGCCAATCCAGATCCATACGAAGCGCAGGCCGATCAGGCACAGCGTCAGAGCCAGTATTGTGGCGACCGGCTCCGCCAGCCAATGCCGGCTGGTGAGTTCGGGCGGAACGTTACGGATGATATCGGGCAGCTGCAGGCCGAGCAGGATGAAGAGCGCGCCGTTGAAGACGAAGGACAGCGTCGTCCACAGCGACATCGTCTGCATGCGCGCCGAGACGCCAAGATAACGGAAAATGCCGGAGCCGCCAGTCAGCAAGCCGGCGGTGACCGCAGCCAGGATGCCGGAGGCGCCGGCATGTTCGGCGCCGAGATAAGCGATGAAGGGTATCAGGATCATGACCAGCACCTGCGCCTCGGCCGGCACGCCGCCGATGCGGCTCAAGAGCTGCAGCGTCTTGGCGGCGACGATCAGCGCCGCCACGCCGGCCAGGATGCCGGCCGCCACGGCATAAAGAAAGCTCAGCGAGGCCGCCGCGAAGGAAAAGCTGCCGGTCAATGCCGCCGCCACGGCGAAGCGGAACATGACGAGGCCCGATGCGTCGTTGAGCAGCGACTCGCCTTCCAGGATGTGCATCAGCCGCGCCGGCACGACGTTCCTGTCGACGATCGAGGACACCGCGACCGCGTCGGTCGGCGACAGTACGGCGGCAAGCGCGAAAGCGACGACCAGCGGGATGCTCGGCACCAGCCAGTGCAGGGCATAGCCGAAACCGACGACGGTGAAGAAGACGAGCCCGATGGCAAGGTCCAGGATCGGCCCGCGCAGCGCTATGAGTTCGCGCTTCGGCGCGGCAACGGCATCTGCAAACAGCAGCGGCGGAATGAACACCAGCAGGAACAGATCCGGATCGATCTCGACATGGATACCGCGCACCGGCCAGGCGAGTGCGGCTCCTATGGCGATCTGCAGCACCGGCAACGGCACCCGCACCAGTCGCACCAGCGCGCCGGAGACCGCGACGAAGACGAGCACGACCAGGATGAAGACGGCGACCTGCATGGGCGCGTTTCCGAGTGTTTTCCGGACCATGCGCAAACAGCTCCGGTCCGTCCAGAAAAAGAAAAGGCCGCCCGAAGGCGGCCTTTGCGATACCGAGAAGCCTGTTAGAGCGCCGACGTGATCTGTAGCTCGTTGGCGCCGTCGAGCGCGTAGACGTCGTCGCGGAACTGCACAACGCCCGGGCCTGTCGACCAGGCCGAGAGATAGAGGAAATGCACCGGCACCGGGTTGGTGATCTGGATCGGCGTGTTTTCGCCAGTCTTGATCGCCGCCTCGAAATGCTGGCGGTCCCAGCCGGGCGTGTCGCGCAGAATCCAGGTGACGAGGTCGCGCACGTTCTGCACGCGCACGCAGCCCGAGGAATCGAAACGCATCATCTTGCCGAACAGGCTCTGCTGCGGGGTGTCGTGCATATAGACGCCGTCCGGGCTCGGAAAATTGATCTTCACCGAGGCCATCGCGTTGCCCGCGCCCGGATCCTGGCGGAAGCGGTACTTCGCCGCGTCGTCAGTCGACCAGTCGACATTGAGCGGATCGACCTCGCTGCCGTCTGGAGCGAACAGGCGGATATGGCTGTCCTTCAGATAATTGGGATCCTTCCGCATCAGCGGAATGATGTCCTTGCGCACGATCGAGACCGGCGCGTTCCAGTAAGGATTGACGATGATCTCGTTGATCTTGGAATTGACGATCGGCGTCTGGCGATCGATCTTGCCGACGATCGCGGTGTGGCGAAGCACGACGCGGTCGTTCTCGACCGCTTCGACCTGCGCCGCCGGAATGTCGACCAGCACATAGCGGCTACCCAGCGTGCCGGCCTTCTCCTTCAGCCGCTGCAGATTGGTCTGCAACTGGCCAAGCCGGATCTGCGCCGAGACATTCATCGCGGCATAGGTGTACTTGCCCATTGAGCCGTCAGCCGGCAGGCCGTGGCG
The DNA here is from genome assembly GCF_059683645.1 of Mesorhizobium sp. RCAM 05104. Classification (NCBI taxonomy): domain Bacteria; kingdom Pseudomonadati; phylum Pseudomonadota; class Alphaproteobacteria; order Hyphomicrobiales; family Phyllobacteriaceae; genus Mesorhizobium; species Mesorhizobium sp. RCAM 05104. Next base: position 638,418 of record NZ_CM185033.1, read on the forward strand.
CAACTGGAAGCGCTTGACCGCCGAGTCGACATAGGAATCGAAGGCCGTTGAAACGCCGGCGCTCTGCGCAAGGTCGCCGGAAACCATCAGACGCTTGCGCAACGGCACGACATCCGGATCATCGACGCCGAGTTCCAGTTTCTTGGTCGCGGGGACCTCCACCCAGCCGCCCTGCGCGACAATATTCTGATACTGGGCGACCGCCTGCTCCGTAAAGGCAACGGTCTGCAGGCTGAAAATCGGCAGTGTCGAGGCCACCTTGCCGCCCTCGCTGGCGCGAGCGTCAAACTGATCGTCCCAATTGCCGCGGGCCGACGATTTCAGGATATCCCCGATCACATCCTGCGCATTGGCGCCGCCGGCGACCATCGCTGCTGCGAGCGCGGAGGCTCCGGAGAGGAAAAAACGGCGGCTGGTTCTCATAGACGTTCCAGACATTCTTGTAGCGTTCGATCTACTGCATTCGGTTATCGGGCGATCTCGCCCGCACTCTAGAGTTGGCAACCTTAACAATTGACCAACCATGTCCGCATCAGTTCGGCCACAAACGCGCGGGGCACGATACGGGTTCCAGGTGAAGGCACGGCTTTCACCACAGCATCACCGACATCCTCGGTCCCATTGGAATATGGCGGCAACGTGGCTTCCGGCCGAATTTGGCCCGGCCGTCACGGCGAAATGAAAGACCCGTGCTCTTTCGGTACCGATCGGCGATCGCCTGCATGACGTCATCGGGTGAACCACCAGCCATTGACGAAACAACGACTAGCCCCGCAAAGTCCGCTGACAGCCGTAACCCGAAGATCGTGAAACCCAAAAGAAAAGGCCGGTGCTTTCGGCCCCGGCCCTGACTGAAGGTCGCTGTTTCGGCCGCGCTTCTTTGGCGCGGGCCAGATCCGATGCGCCGGATGCGCCTTACATCCGGTAGGCGATGGTGTCGTTCCAGAAGCGGTCGAGCCGCTGCAGGGCGCGGTTCATCTGCTTGAACTCGTCGGTGTTGATACCGCCGACCTGTTCGATCGAGCCGACATGGCGCTCATAAAGGCCGGCGACGACGTCAGCCACTTCGTTGCCCTTCGGCGTCAGCGAGACACGAACCGAGCGGCGGTCGATGCGCGAGCGCTGGTGGTTGATGAAGCCGAGATCGACCAACTTCTTCAGATTGTAGGAGACGTTGGAGCCGAGGTAGTAGCCCCGCGAGCGCAGTTCGCCGGCGGTCAGCTCGGAGTTGCCGATGTTGAACAGCAGCAGCGCCTGGATGGCATTGATGTCGGAACGGCCGTTGCGGTCGAACTCGTCCTTGATCACGTCAAGCAGGCGGCGGTGCAGCCGCTCAACAAGCTGCAGCGATTCCATGTACAGCGAACGGATAGCCTCGCGGCGATCGTCGGATACGTTGGCGGTCTTCGCCGCCGGACGCGAATTGATCATTGTCTTTGCCTCTCGTTTGTCGCCCTGGTGATTTTTTGTTTTTCACCTTGATCGCGACACTATCGAATACTCATAAAATTCGACTTAAACGCTAGGGCTAACAAGAGCTTACCGGTAAGAGGTTTCGAAAGAGGCTTAACGAACGGTCACCCGAGCAAGGATAATTAACCTAAAGATTTAGCCAAGGATTTTGGAGGCCCAATTCGCCCCCTGTTGGACCGCGCGGGCGCCCACCGGGCCTTACCCTCGCACCGGCCGCTTCTGCATATGGATGACGACGCGGAAGACGATATAGAGCACCGCCACCGCCGAATGCGAGACGATGATCAAAGGGCGGGAGCCGAAAAGTTCGGGAAAGCCGGCATACATGACGATCTCGGTCACCGCGCAGATGAACCAGATCACCGGTCCCCAGGAGGCCAGCATCCACAGGCCTGCAGCGGCGAAGGGGAAGAACACGGCCAGCACCACCGCCGCCACCTGCCAGTGGACCGGCATCAGATCGAAGCGCCATAGCGAGCCCGGATAGAAGCCGATCAGCTTGATCCAGTACAAGATGCCGAACAGCAGGCAGTAGCCTGATATGACGCGCTGGAACCAGGCGAATATCACCTCGACCGTCGAGGGCTGGAGCACGACGCGTCTCGAGGTCACCTCGCTCACAGTTTGAGCTCCCGTTCGCCGAGCGAGGCAAAATAGGCGTCGACATCCGCCTCGCTGACCGCAGCAAGGCTGGCGGGCCGCCATTGCGGCTTCGAACCCTTGTCGATGATGGCGGCGCGGATGCCCTCGTAGAAATCATGGCCTGCCAGCATCCGGTTGAGGATGCGGAACTCCATCTTCATGCAATCATCCATCGACAGTGTCAGCCCGGCGCTGATCTGGCGCCAGGCGACGCGAAGGCTGGTCGGCGAGCGCGTAAGGATCGTCGCCAGCGTCCTTGCCGCGAAATCGTCGGTGCTTGCCGCCTGTTCCAGGCTGTCGATGACGGCCTTGAGCGATGGTTGCGAAAAATGGCTGGATATTGCCTGCAGCGTCGGGCCGTCGGTCTCGCGCTTCGCCTGAGCGAAGAAACCGCGCAGTACCGTTTCCGGATCGCCGGTCAGCGTCATCTGGTCGAGGAAGCCGGCCTGGTCCTCGGCCTTGATGGTGTGGGTAGCCAGCCCCGACCACAGCGCGTCGCCATAGCGGATGCGATTGCCGGTCAACGCCAGATACATGCCGAACGAGCCGCCGAGATCAGGCAGCAGATGGCTGGCGCCGACGTCCGGAAAAAAGCCGATGCCGACCTCCGGCATGGCGAACTGGGCATTCTCGGTCATCACCCGGTGCGAGCCGTGGAAGGAGATACCAACGCCACCGCCCATGACGATGCCGTCGATGAGCGCCACATAGGGTTTCTCGAAGCGCGCGATCTGGGCGTTGAGGCGATACTCGTCGGCGAAGAACTCGACCGGCGGCTTTCCAGCCCGGCCGGCTTCATAGATGTGCAGGATATCGCCACCGGCCGAGAACGCCCTGCCCTCGGCCTTCACGACCACGACATCCACAGCGTCGTCGCGCTCCCAGCAATGCAGCGCTTCGCCCAGCGCCTTGACCATGCGGTGCGTCACGGCATTGAGCGCCTGCGGCCGCGTCAGCGTGACGACGGCTGCCCTGCCCAACCGTTCGAAGCGAATTTCGTCGCCTCCACCAAAATCCATCGCCAGAGAATCCCTCCCCCGCGCCTGCGGGACTGAAGTGCTAAAGGCGGCGCATGGGTGCGTCAATGGCAGCAGTCCGTCGGCCACTGTCTTGGCCACCGGCGGCGGCCGGTGCTACGAAGATCACCGCCGTTGCCAGCCGTGCGCCGATACCGTGCGCTGCCGACGGCTTAGGGGGCGGATGGCCATGTCCAGATTTTTGCGTCTCACACTGTTGACCGTCGCGCTAATGGTCGCCGGCCTTGCACCGCGCGCGGCTTTCGCCGCCACGCCCGACGAGCTCTATCAGTCACAGACGATCGTCACCGGCCAGGGCGAAGTGAACAGGCAGATCGGCTTCAAAGACTGCCTGGACCGGGTGCTGGTCAGGGTTTCCGGCGACCAGCGGCTGCCGAAGAAACCCGAAATGGCTGGTCTGCGCGACAAGGCCGGCAGCTTCGTCGATTCCTTCCGCTATCATGACAGGCTGGAAGGCATTCCGGTGCATGACGAGCAAGGCACGCATGACCGGCCGCATGATCTCAGCTGCCTCTACAAGCCGACGGTCATCGACAAAGTGCTTGGCGAACTCGGCAGCAAGCCGTGGCTTGGCGAGCGGCCACGGCTCGCCGTGTTCCTCACGGCCGAGCAAGGTACAAGGCATTTCGCGCTGACGGCTGATGATCCGCCAGGGCAGGCGATGCGCGAATCCTTCGTCAACGCGACCGGCCCGCTCATGATGCACATCGCATTTCCGCCGGCCTCGTTGATTTCCGGCATGGACGAGAAAGCCGAGCGCGCCGCCGACATGGCAAGCCTGGACCGGCTCGCCCAAAAGGCAGGCGCCGATCAGGCGCTTGCCGGCAGCATGGTCTGGAGCGACAAGGATCTAGGCTGGATCGCCGATTGGCGGGTTGCCATGGCCGGCAAGAGCTACCACTGGCAGGTGCGTGGGGTGAGCTTCGACGAGGCGTTCCGTGTCGCCATAAGGGGCGCGGCGCAGATCCTGTCGGGCAATGGACAACCGAAATAGGACGCGACTGGGTCGCTGGCACAAACGTGTCGCATTGGTCAGCGGCAAGGGCTCGTGGTAAAAGCCGCCGATCTGGAGTTTTGGCGATGAACAAATTCACCCCGACAAAGCCAGCCGGCGCGCGCAGCGTCGACGACATCACCGGCAGCCGCCGTTTGCGCCGCATGCGCAAGGCCGACTGGTCCCGCCGCCTCGTGCAGGAGAACCGGCTGACGGTCGACGACCTGATCTGGCCGATCTTCGTCGTCGACGGCAGACAAGTGCGCGAGCCGATCGCAGCCATGCCTGGCGTCTTCCGCCTGTCGATCGACCTTGCCGTCAAGGAGGCCGAACGCGCGGCCAAGCTCGGCATTCCCGCGCTCGCCACCTTCCCCAATGTCGACATCTCGCTGCGCGACCAGACTGGTTCGCACATCCTCGACCCTGACAACGTCATCAACCGCGCCACCCGCGCGATAAAGGATGCCGTGCCTGGGATCGGCATCATCACCGATGCCGCGCTCGACCCGTTCACCAGCCACGGCCATGACGGCATTTTGCGCGACGGCATCATCGTCAACGACGAGACGGTTGAACAGGTCGCGGCGGCGGCGGTCATCCAGGCGGCTGCCGGTGCCGACATCATTGCGCCGTCCGACATGATGGACGGCCGCATCGGTGCCATCCGCGACGCGCTCGACGCCAATGGCTTCCAGGACGTGGCGATCATGTCCTACGCGACCAAATTCGCCTCGGCCTTCTACGGCCCCTATCGCGAGGCGGTGGGCACCGCCGGCCTGCTCAAGGGCGACAAGAAGACCTATTACATCGACCACGCCAATTCCGACGAGGCGGTGCGCGAAGCCGAGCAGGACATCGCCGAAGGCGCAGACATGCTGATGGTCAAGCCCGGCATGCCCTATCTCGACATCATCCGGCGGCTGAAGGACGAATTCCAGATGCCGACCTTCGCCTACCAGGTGTCGGGCGAATATTCGATGATCAAGGCGGCCGGCGCCAATGGCTGGATCGACGGCGAGAAAGCGATGCTGGAATCGCTGCTCGCCTTCAAACGTGCTGGCTGCGACGGCATTTTGACCTACTTCGCACCTGAAGTGGCGGAGCTGCTCAAGGGATAACTTTCCTTCTCGCGGAGGCCGGTAGCGGCGAGCAAATGCCGGCGATCCGCCTCGACATCCAGGATAATTTCCGGCTGGCGGCCGGGGAACCAGAGCGAAGGTCGTTGGACCAAGTGCCTTAGGCTTCTTCGCGCCCAAAAAATACCGCTTGCAATTCGCAATCGGTTTGCTAAAAAACAGCTGCTTGCAAAATACGATCGGTTGTCGAGGAGGCCTGTCATGCCCAAGCTGCGTGTCAACGCATTCACCCTGTCGCTCGACGGCTACGGCGCCGGTCCCGATCAGGATCTGCAAAATCCGCTCGGCGTCGGCGGGGAATCCTTGCACAAGTGGTTTGTCGATACCCGCACCTTCCGTAAGATGGTGCTCGGACAAGATGGCGGCACCACCGATATCAACGAGGCGTTCGCGGCGCGCAGTTTCGAAAATGTCGGCGCCTGGATCCTCGGCCGCAACATGTTCGGGCCGATCCGCGGTGAATGGCCTGACGAAACCTGGAAAGGCTGGTGGGGCGACAACCCGCCCTATCATGTCCCGGTTTTCGTGCTGACGCACCACAAGCGGGCGCCCATCACCATGGAAGGCGGCACGATTTTCCACTTCGTCACCGACGGCATCCATTCGGCGCTCGAGCAGGCGAAGTCGGCGGCCGAAGGCAAGGATGTGCGGGTGGGTGGCGGCGTCGCCACCATCCGGCAATATCTCCAGGAGAAGCTGATCGACGAGATGCATCTGGCGATCGCGCCGGTGCTGCTCGGGGCCGGCGAGAACCTTTTTGCCGGCCTCGACATGCCCAGGCTTGGATACCAGTGCACTGAACAGGTGGCGACGGCGCTCGCCACCCATGTTGTCATCAAGCGCGGCTAGGTGGAGAGCCTAATCTCCCCCCGCGTGGGGGAGATCGCAGCTTCATCTACCTCAATATTTCTCGGGCACATAAAGCTCGCGCGGCAGTGTCTGGCGCTCGTATTCGGGATTGAACACACGCTCGGGCAGCGTGATCTCCTCGTGTGGTACCTCTTCATACGGCATCTGCTTCAGCAGATGATCGATGCAGTTCAGCCGTGCCCGCTTCTTGTCGTTGCCCTCGACGATGAACCAGGGCGCTTCCGGGATGTTGGTGCGGGCGAAGGTCTCTTCCTTGGCCTTGGTGTATTGTTCCCATCGCACGCGCGACTGCAGGTCCATCGGCGACAGCTTCCACTGCTTCATCGGATCGTGGATGCGCATCAGGAAGCGCATCTGCTGTTCCTCGTCGGTGATCGAGAACCAATATTTGACCACGGTGATGCCGGAGCGGACGAGCATGCGCTCGAACTCCGGCACGTCGCGAAAGAACTCCTCGACCTGATCCGGTTCGGCAAACCCCATCACCCGCTCGACGCCGGAACGATTGTACCAGGAGCGGTCGAACAGCACGATCTCGCCGCCGGCCGGCAGATGCGGGACATAGCGCTGGAAATACCACTGCGATTTCTCGCGCTCGGTGGGCGCCGGCAGCGCCACGACACGGCAGATGCGCGGATTGAGCCGCTGCGTGATGCGCTTGATAACGCCGCCCTTGCCGGCGGAATCGCGGCCCTCGAAGATCACCACCAGCTTCTTCTTGTGATAGGCGACCCAGGACTGCAGCTTGATCAGCTCGGACTGCAGACTGATCAAGTCGCGAAAATATTGCATGCGATCGATCGATGGCGGATGGGCGTTCTTGTAGATCCTGGCGATCTCCATCGACAGTGCCGGCTCCGATATTTCGAGCTCATAGTCCTCGTCGAGCGTGTCGGCGAGCTCGGCTTCAAGCCAGTCCTTGGCCCCGGATTTCAGTGTGGGTTCGTTCATCTGCACCGCTCCGCATGCAAGCTGCCGTCCGTGATCCTGGCAGGCGCCCTCGTCCGGCCGGAAAAGGACCGTGAGCCGACTTGATATAGGCCAGCAATGACGGTTTTATTGCAGTCGGCCAAGGTCCAGGCCGCCGGGGCAGATTCCGCGAGGCATGATCGATCGGTCGTCGTGGCATGGCGACAAGTCATCCAAATTGTCCTACAAATAGCAGCCACATTCGCGGTGCCTTTCGCGGCACCCCTTTTCCAAATGCAATCGCGAGGACTGACATGGAATACCGTACTCTCGGCCGTTCCGGCTTGAAGGTTTCCACACTGACCATGGGCACCATGACCTTCGGCGGCGCCGGCGCGTTCTCCGCGGTCGGCAAGACCGACCTCGACGAGGCGCGCCGGATGATCGATCTGTGCATCGACGCCGGCATCAACGTCATCGACACCGCCAATGTCTATTCGAACGGCATCTCGGAAGAGATCATCGGCGAGGCCCTTGGCGGCAAGCGCAAGGGCGACGTGCTGATCGCCTCCAAGGCACGGATGCGGATCGGCAAAGGTCCGAACGATGAAGGCCTGTCGCGCTATCACCTGATCCGCGAATGCGAGAAGAGCCTGAAGCGGTTGAAGACCGACGTCATCGACATCTACTTCCTGCACGAGTGGGACGGAGTGACGCCACTCGAAGAAACCATCGCCGCGCTCGACACGCTGGCTGCCCAAGGCAAGGTCCGCTATGTCGGCTGCTCCAACTATTCCGGCTGGCAAGTGATGAAGGGGCTCGGCATCAGCGATAGCCATCGCCAGCCGCGCTTCGTCACCCAGCAGATCCACTACACGCTGGAGGCGCGCGAGGCGGAGTACGAGTTGCTGCCGATTTCGGTCGACCAGGGGCTAGGCGTGCTGGTCTGGAGCCCGCTCGCCGGCGGATTGCTGTCGGGCAAATACCGCCGCGACAGCCCCACCGCGCGACAGCTCGCCGGCTGGTCCGAGCCGCCGATCCGCGACGAGGACCGGTTGTGGCGCATCGTCGATGTCCTTGTCGATATCGGCACGCAGCGCGGCGTGTCGGCGGCCCAGGTGGCCCTAGCCTGGCTGCTTGGCCGGCCAGCGGTCTCCTCGCTTGTGATCGGCGCCCGCAACGAAGTCCAGCTCAAGGACAACCTAGCGGCCGCGAGCCTGGTGCTCACCGACGACGAACGCAACCGCCTGGATGCGGTCAGCCGGCCGCCACTGCTCTACCCCTATTGGCACCAGCAATTGACGGCAAGGGACCGGTTCGGCGCCGCCGATCTCGTGATTGACCGAAGCGGCGTGTGACCGCGGGGTTCGACGAGGAGCCCGGCCGGCGCTGTCCGCCGGGCAACTCTATCTTTTTGACGCAATTCCCAAGGGAAAGCGCTACGTGCTTTTCCCGGGAAAACGGTTTCACGCTTTTCCTGGAATTTCTTCAGCCCGTGATGTAGCGCCAGACTTCGGCGTCCGGTTTGATCTGGCCGCTGAGGACGAAGTATTTGTAGAGCACCAGCAGGGAGATCGCCTGCTCGGCCTGCTCGTTGGCGAATGTCCTGCAATAGGCATTCGCAGCGGCGATGATGCGCTCGGCTTGCTCGGGATGGCGTTCGAAATACGCCACGCGTTCGGCAAGATTGGAGAAGTCCGCTTCCAGCGGTACATAATGGACATCAGCCTGGAGCTGTCTCTCCGCGAACCATGTCTCGTAGGTCGGCGGCGGCATCAGGCACAGCGACTTCGAGTTCATGATCCATTTCAGGTTGGTCGCCACGTCATTGCCTTCGAGCGAGACGATGTAGCGATAACGCTGGTGCTGGCTGATGCTGAGGAAGGGCTTGCTGTACTCGGCCGGCGCGTTCGGCTTGTGTGAGCCGGCGTCGCAGAACGGCAGGTCGCGCACGGCGTTCAGAAACCTTGTGCGTATAGGATTGTTGAGGTCGCCGCGCCAGACCACGGCCGGAAGCTTGTCGGCGAACGCGGTTGCGTCGGCAGGCATCTGGAAATGGCGAAACTTGTCGAGCTTCATGATGACCGCATTGCTGTCGTCGGCGACGATCGGCCGGTCCTTGACGATCGAAGGCACCTTCGGCACCTTCCTGACGTCTCCGTATTCCACGTCGATCAGCAGCGCGCGATCGAAGTAGCGGGCAAATTCCTTCAGGTCGTAATAGTACATGGTCGGCGTAAACGGCAGCTCGCCTATGCGCACGGCATCAGCGCTGGGCGTAAACGCATCCTGCAGCTTGTTGTAGTAATTCAGCCGCCGGCGAACCGAAGCGTCCGGGAGCCTTGCCTTTTCGAGGCGAGCGGCCAGCCTGTGGCGAAACAACGCCTGCGGGGCGATATCGCGCGCAAAGTTTCGCGCATAGTAGAAAACCCTTGCCGTCGTTCGCGCAATTGTGGCCATGGTTCACTTGATCAAAACAAGCGGGCGGCTCTCAATATCTTGGCGCCCCGGTTCCTCCTACACCATTGTGCCGCGCATCTTGCAAGCCCCGCACCATCATCGACGCCACAGCCGAGCAGTTCACTTCAGCTGTTGTGTTTGGCGGCCAATGCTCCTAGGCAGGGTCAGAGCCGCGAGGCAGTGAAAAGGAGCCGATATGGCGCGAGCACCAAACTACGATCAGGAACGCAAGGAACGCGACCGCCAGAAGGCGGCCAAGAAGGCTGAGAAGCTGGCGGCCAAGGTTGCCGCGCGGGAACGTTCGCAGCCCGAGAACGAGACTGAAACCGAAGCAGCGAAATGACGGCAAAAGGCCCGCGAATGCGGGCCGTGCCTCAATCCGGATTGTCGCCTTGCGTCAGGCCGTCGCCTTGTCGCTGACGAAGACGTCCACTTCGCGCGCCGCGGCAATGAAGGCGCGCCTGGCGTTCATCGCCGGCTTGTCGCCAGCCAGCGCATCGTGACAGGCCTGCAGCGCCGCGCGATGCTTGGGGCTGCGTTTGCCCGGCCAGCTGTTGAGCAGGTAGTCGGAAGCCTCTCGGGCCGAGCGCAAGAGCTGAGTGCTTCCCGCCGCGACTGACTTGACCGTCACGGGTGTTTCAAATCGGTTGTTTTCCATCGCCGCTCTTACGCCATCGGCGCTCGCGAAGCGAGGCCGAAAGTGCATCTCGCGTCCGGGGCGTCGCCTTTTGCACGGCGACCACCCTGCCCTGCAGCCGCCGCACTAAGCGGCAACGACGGCAAAACCCCTGGCGCGAAGACCACGGCGATCGTTGGCGAGCGACGTCACCAGCCTGTCGCGGCTGCCGACGATGTGGGCCGAAAGCTGGCGTGCGGCCTCTTCGGCATCGCCAAGACGTGTCGTCGCCAGAATGGCGCGATGTTCGGCCCAGGCACGGGCAAGGGCCGCCTCATCGCGAACCTCCAGCCAACGGGCCCGCGACAGGCGCGTCATGGCATCGCGGACCGCGCGAAACAGGAATTCGTTGCCCGACAGGCGCGCCAGCTCGATGTGGAAATCCATGCCGACACGATGCCATTCCTCGCGCGGCGTGTTGCTGTCGCAGGATTCGAGCATCGCCTCGATGACATCGACCCCGCTCCTGTCGGCCAAGGCACAGGTCAGGCGAAGTGCGGCAACCTCGACCGCCTCCCTGTAGACGGCGATCTGCTCGAGTTCAGCCAAATTGATGGGCGAAACCGTCCAGCCACGGCCATCCCTGCCGACCAGGCCTTCGGTCTCGAGCCGCAGCAGCGCGGCCCTGACGGGGGTTCGCGACGCGCCGAAGCGACTTTCGATCCAGCGCTCGGTCAGTTTCTCGCCAGGACCGATCTCGAGGCCCAGGATCATCTCTCGAAGTTGTTTTTCGACGCTCTGCATCTGCGACATTGTCGTTCTCGTTTTCTGGCCGTTTGCTGGCGACCGGCCTGCGTCCGATCACGTTTGAGAGGGTCGCATTGACAGCGGCCGGGCTAGCGTCCATGACGGATACCAGCTTGGTATCCCAAAATGGTATCCGCAGCAACAGGCACTCCAAATTGCTCGGGCAGGACATTCGACATGCCGCAGAACACGCCCCCGGCGACCGACAGCGCCTACAACATCCACTGGCGGCGCAATCTGTTCGTATGCTTCGCCGGTTCGTTCTCGACGCTTGTCGCCATGACGTTGCTTCTGCCGTTCCTGCCGCTCTATATCGAGCAGCTCGGCGCCGAAGGGCATGCAGCGATCGTGCAATGGTCCGGGATTGCCTATGGCGCGACATTCTTCGCGGCGGCACTGGTGGCGCCGCTCTGGGGACGCCTTGGCGACCGCTACGGCCGCAAGTCGATGCTGGTTCGCGCCAGTTTCGGCATGGCCATCTGCATGTCGCTGACCGGCATGGTGCAGACAGTCTGGCAACTGGTGCTGCTGCGGCTGCTGATCGGTTTTGCCGGCGGCTATTCCTCGGGATCGACCATCCTCGTCGCCATGCAGACGCCCAAGGAGCGTTCCGGCTGGGCGCTGGGACTGCTGTCGGCCGGGATCACTGGTGGAGCACTGGTCGGCCCGCTGGTTGGCGGCGCCTTGCCGCCGCTGATCGGCATTCGCGCCACCTTCCTTTTGTCCGGCGGCGTCATCTTCCTGGCCTTCCTGGCGACCACCTTCCTGATCAAGGAGAATCCTCGGCCGAAGACAACAGATGCCGCATCGAAGGCGAAGCCAAAAGGCGGCTGGGCACAAATTCCCGACAAACGGCCTGTCATCGCCATGCTGGCGACCGGCATGCTGTTGAGTTTCGCCACCATGTCGATCGAGCCGATCATCACCGTCTATGTGCAGCAGCTCATCGAGGACCAGAGCCGCGTCACGCTGATCTCGGGCGTCGTCATGTCGGCGGCGGCGCTTGGCGCCATCCTGTCGGCGTCGCGCCTCGGCAAGCTCGCCGATCGCATCGGCCATTGGAACGTCATCATCGGCGCGCTCGCCGTCTCGGCCCTGCTGCTGATCCCGCAGGCCTTCGTCACGCAAAGCTGGCAACTCATCGGCCTGCGCTTCCTGATGGGCCTGGCGCTGAGCGGGCTGCTGCCCTGCATCACCAGCGTGATCCGCCACAATGTTCCCGATGGCGTCGGCGGCAATGTATTGGGACTCTCGATCTCCGCCCAATATGTCGGACAGGTCGCCGGCCCCTTGCTTGGCGGCTTTGCCGGTGGCCATTTCGGCATGCGCTCGGTGTTTCTCGGCACCTCCGTCTTGATGGCGGGAGGAGCGATGTATAATTGGCTGGCGCAATCTCGCCGCGAGCAGGACATGCTCACCAACCCCGGCAAGTCCTGACCGGGGTGGCCGCATCCCTTGAACGTCACGGAGCCACGGATATGAGCACGGTCGAGCAGTCTTCCGGCAACAGCGGCCGCATCCTATAGCGCGTCGATCTGGAAGAGACCTGCGCGACAATCTGGATGAGACTCTCAGAGCGCGGTCACGGGCAAATTATCATGCTGATTGTCGCTGGCAAGAGTTTCGCCGTTTTCTGATTGTCGCTCCGCGACAAGCTCGTGCGTGTTTTTGATTGTCGCGTAGGAGGCTGGCCTGCCGCGCTGGCGTTTGGCTTCGATGGCGGATCTGCGCCGGTAGCTTTCGACATTCATCTCGAAGATCGTTGCGTGATGAACAAGTCGGTCGACCGCGGCGAGGGTCATGGCGGGGTCGGGAAAGACCCTGTTCCATTCTCCAAAGGGCTGATTGGCGGTGATCATGATGGAACGCCGCTCATATCTTGCGCAGATGAGTTCGAAGAGCGCGCTCGTTTCGGCCTGGTCCTTGGTGACGTAGGCCAGATCGTCGAGGATGAGCAGATCGAACTTGTCGAGCTTGGCGATGGCGGATTCGAGTTGCAGCTCACGCCGTGCGACCTGAAGCTTCTGGACGAGATCGGTTGTTCGGGTGAACAGCACACGCCAGCCGTTCTCGATGAGGGCGAGCCCGATAGCTGCGGCGAGATGCGACTTTCCGCCGCCGGGCGGGCCAAACAACAGGATATTGGCGCCCTTTGCGAGCCAGCTATCGCCGGCGGTCATGGCCATGACCTGCGCCTTGGAGACCATGGGTACGGCATCGAAGGCGAAGCTGTCGAGTGTCTTTCCGGGCGGCAGATGCGCTTCGGCCAGATGGCGTTCGATCCGGCGCCGATCGCGCTCGGCCAACTCATGCTCGGCAATGGCCGACAGGAACCGGGCGGCGGGCCATCCCTCTCGATCAGCCTGTTCGGCAAATTGCGGCCACAGGGTCTTGATCGTCGGCAATCTGAGTTCGTTGAGCATGATGCCGAGACGGGCTTCGTCGATGATGTGGGCGGCCTTCATGCGACGTCTCCCGCATAGGCCGTGCCGATCAGGGCTTCATAGCCGTTGAGGGAAGCGAGTTGCACCGAGACGGTCGGCAGCAGTGCGGGATCCGGGCCGAATAGCGATCGAAAGACAGCAATATCGGGCAGGTCGCCGGCGTCGAGGGTCTCGGCGAGCTGCTCGGCAAGTTCGCGCTCGCAGCCTCGATCATGGGCCAGCGCCAGCAATTCGACCATCACCTTGCAGGCCTGCCTGTCCGGCAGCCGCTCAATGAGCACATCGAAGGCCCTGCGGTATTCCTGCCGCGGGAAGAGCTTGTCACGATAGACGAGATTAAGAAGCGCCATCGGCTTTTTGCGCAGGGAATGGATGACGTGCCGATAATTGACGACCTGATCGTGCCTTCCATCCGCATGCCCGCGGCTTCTGGGCAGCGTCATCAGGTGTGTTCCTCCGACAAAGACCTCGAGGCGATCGTCGAACAGCCGGACGCGAAGCCGATGTCCGATCAGGCGGGAGGGAACGGTGTAGAAGACCTTGCGCAAGGTGAAGCCACCCGTCCGCGACACGGTCACGGCCACCTCCTCGAAGTCGCTGGTCCGCCGGTCGGGGAGTTCCTGCAGATGAGGGCGTTCGGCATCAATGCGTTTGCCATGATTGGCGTTGTGCCGGCTGGCGATCTCATCGATGAAGGCGCGGTACGCGTCGAGATCGTCGAAGTCCCTGCTGCCGCGCATCAGAAGGGCGTCACGGATGGCGCTCTTGAGATGACCATGGCTGCTTTCAATCGACCCGTTCTCGTGGGCGATGCCCTTGTTGTTGCGGGTCGGCGTCATGCGATAATGGGCGCAGAGTTCCTCGTAGCGCCGTGTCAGGTCCTCCTGCGCATCGGCACTGAGATTGCGGAAAGCCGCCGACAGGCTGTCGCTGCGGTGATAGAACGGCGCTCCGCCAAGTGACCAGAGCGCGTTCTGCAGTCCTTCGGCCAGGGCCACGAAGCTCTCGCCACCGAGAATGACGTGGCTGTGTTCGAAGCCCGACCAGGCGAGCCGGAAGTGGTAGAGCAGATGATCGAGCGGCTGGCCAGCGATCGACACGCCCAGGCTGCTCATGTCGGTAAAATCCGACAGCCCGAGCCGGCCGGGCTCGTGAAGCTGACGGAAGATGACCTCCTGCTCTTCGCCGTGGATGGCGCGCCATGACCGAATGCGCCGCTCCAGGGTCCGGCGAATGCCCTCGCTCAGTTCCGGGTGCCGCCGCAGCATCTCTTGGTAGATGGCGACTGTACGGATGCCTGGCGCCGCCTTCAAAAGGGGAACGACTTCAGCATCGAAGATGTGCTCGAGAGGGTCAGGCCGTCGCCGGCCGCGAGCCTTTTGCTTTTGCGATGGCAGGTCCGGATTCTTTTTGATGCGATAGGCCGTCGCTCTGCTGATCGACGCCTTGGCCGCGGCAACCTCGGTCGTGTGTTCCTGTCGTAACTTCATAAAGAGCCTCATCTGATGGTCGGTTACATGACGGCCTGGCACAAAGGTGATTCTCCATTCTTCAGAAAATCGCCAAGGTACTTCAGCCAACCGCGCTCAACAGACGCCGGCAGTGACGCCGCGGGGGTGGTGTAACTCCGTTCGGGCTACGCCCTCAGTGCGTCACACCACCCCCGCCGAGTCTCATCTTGATTGACGCTGAATCTCATCCTAATCGCCGCGCCGCAGCATCCTCATCCTGGCCGCCGGCCTCTGTGGCGCCGCCGGCGTGGCGCTGTCTGCCGCGGCTGCGCATCTGGGCGGCGCCTTTGTCGGCACCGCCGCATCCTTCCTGCTCATGCATGCGCCGGTCTTCCTCGCCTCAGGATTGCTCGGCGCGAACCGGATCCTGCGTATTGGCAGCCTGGTCCTGCTGGTAGGACTTCTCCTGTTCTGTGGCGACCTGCTCGCCCGAGACTTCCTCGGCTCGCGGTTGTTCCCGCTGTCGGCGCCGATCGGCGGCACCTTGCTCATCGCCGGCTGGCTGGTGATCGCGGCCTCTGCGCTGGGGCGGGCGCGTTCCTGATCCGGCTGAGTTCCCACACCAACGGTTCCGAAAAGGCGAATGATGCCTTAGGGCGCCCTGCCCTCGGACTGGATCGGGTCGCGAAGACTCATGCCAGGACGCTGCCTGTCACGAACGATCAGTCCTGGCAACGCTCCGGCTGAATAAGCAACTCGCGATTTCGCCGTAACCCGGTCGGACGGCGCGCCTCCGGCCGGCGGCGAGCAGGCGAGATGCCCCAATAGTTGCGGTAGATGTCTTCGAACAGATAGCTCAGGGGATGCATAGCGCGTTCTCCTTTAAAAACTTGAATCGATCCAATCGGTCAACAAAAAATGCGGCGCCATTCAGCTCCGCTTGCGCTCCACGAGGAACCGCAACTCACGAACCCATGGGCTGGCGACGCCACGGCGCCTCTGCGTCACGGTGCGCAAGGCGACGCTCCAGTCGTTGCGATAGATGTCCTCGGACAGAAAATTGACGGGGTGCATGGCACATCTCCCTTGATCACGGATTGAATCGATCCAATCAATTAGATCACTACCCACTTGGATCGATTCAAATATACCCCTCGCCGAACCTTTGATCAAGTCAAAATTTGAACCGATCCAACGAAAGTGTTAGGTAGGACGCAGTCAGGAGACGAAGATGGCGCCATTGACCTCTGGAAAGACAAGACCGGTCCGGCTGGCAGACATCGCCAAAGCGGCCGGCGTGTCGCACGGCACTGCCTCCAACGTGTTCGCCCGTCCGGAGATCGTGCGCGAGGAAGTCCGCGAGCGGGTGAAGGCCGCAGCCGAGGCAATGGGATATGGCGGACCGGACCCCAAAGGACGGCTGCTGCGCGCCGGCAAGGTCAACGCCATCGGTGTGGCCACCGGCGAACCCCTGTCCTATTTTTTCGACGACCCTTTTGCCCGGGTGATGATGGCCAGCATTTCGCAGGCTTGCGACGCGACCGGCGCCGGGATCTCGCTGGTCTCGGCCGCCAACAGCGAACAGCTGGCCTGGAACATCCAGAGCGCCCTGGTCGACGGGTTCATCGTCTTCTGCATGGAGGGCGACTCGCGACTGGTGCAATTGGCACGCGAACGCAAGCTGCCCTTTGTGGCGCTCGATCTCGATTCGGACGACCAGACGGTCGCGGCGATCGGTATCGACAACATCGCCGGGGCTGGCCTGGCGGCCCACCATCTGGCCGAACTTGGGCATCGTCGCTTTGCCGTGCTTGCCTTGCCCTGCACGGACGCCGGCTTCGGTCCTACCAGCCAGGCACAAGTGGAGATGGCCCTCTATTCCGGTACGCGCGACCGCCTGCGCGGCTATTTCGCGGAGCTCTCCAATTTCGACATCGACGTCTCGCTTGTGCCGATCTACGAAACCGTCAATGACGAGAAAAGTGTCTGGGCCGGCCTCGATCATATTTTCGCCGGCGCCGAGGCGCCAACGGCAATCCTGGCGATGTCGGACAGGATCGCCCTGCATGCACTGGACTGGCTGCGACAGCATGACATCGCCGTGCCGGGCGACGTTTCGATCGTCGGCTTCGACGGTGTCCCGGAAGGCGCGATCTCCGAGCCGCCGCTGACCACCGTCGCCCAGCCGATTGCCGAGATGGGCCGCCGCGCCGTCAAGGCGATCCTGGAAAATGATGGCTCGCTCAGCCGGCAATTGCTGCCGGTCGACCTCGTGGTGCGGGCCTCGTCCGGCCCCCCGCCGGCCTGAACCGCCGGTCGCCTCAAAGCGTCATCGGCTCACTCTTGCCGTCATGGGCGGCATGCCGAAGGATGCATGGACAGGCGGCGGCGCGTTGGAAACCGGCCTGCTTTTCCCGGACCAGCCAAGGCCCGAAAGCCATTCTAGATAATAGGCGAGCGCAAACTGCATGGCGATGCCGGCGGCAATCAACAGGCTGTCATAGGTGAACCCGCCAGGATTGATCTGCTTGAGCACCTGCGCCGCCATGGCCAGCACGGTGCCGGCGATGAAAACCGGCAGCGATCGCTTGCCCAATATGGCAAGCGGGTGGTCGCGCCCGGTGCGAAACAGGTTGGAAATCGCCGGGAATGCCACGATCAGGTAGCTTACCGCCAGGATATGCAGCAGCCTCGGCAGCGACAGAAACGTCTTGTCAAAGCCGGTCACCACGGAAGGCAGGCCAAGCCAGGAAATCTGTCCCCAGAGCGGGCTGTGCACCCATACCAGCGCCGTGGCGGCGTAGGCCAGAGCCGCGCCAACCAGCCAGCGATTGACCGGGATGCTGCCGCCGCGACGCACATGCAGTGTGCCCGCCAGGCCGATGTTGAAGAGGAACTGCCATGACAGCGGGTTGAGGAACCAGAAGCCGGGCTCGGGATAATTGGGCGGCGCGATCTGATAGATCCCCGCCACCAGCCATAGCGCACCGGAAGCGGCCAGCGCTGGCAACGGCCGGTGGCTGACAACAAGCAGGAAGACCGGCGCCAGCAACAGCAGAACCGCATAGACCGGCAGGATGTTGTTGTAGCCGAGCTGATGACCAAGCGTGACGATGCCGACCAGGACTTCCGGCGTGTTCTTCATGAGCGGCTCGATGTTGATCATCTTCAGCAGCTCAGGCCGCCTGGCGAATACCGCCGCGGCGCAGAACAAGGCCATGACCACCATGGTGGTGACGATGTGGGCGGCATAGAGCACACCGGCGCGCCGCCACATTTTCAGGGTCGCCAATAGCCGGTTGCCCGGCTGAAATTTCCTGCCGTAGGCAAGAGCGACCGAGATGCCGGAAATCAGCACGAAGACCTCGGCCGCGTCCGAAAAGCCGAAATTCTTGTAGGTCAGATATTCGAAGGCGGTGCCCGGTACATGGTCGACATAGATGGTCAGCAGAGCGAGAGCGCGGAAGACATCAATGCGCGTGTCGCGCTCCGTGACACGCATATCCCGGTCCGGGACACGCGTGTCACGGTCGGGGACACGCGCAGAAGCGCGATCCGGGGAAATTGGGGTGGTCATCGACAAAAGGCCTCAAAGCTGGTTGTTCATGCCGGCAATGCGACCCCCGGCGCACCGCTTCGATTCCTCCCACGGGAACGATATCGGCGAAGAAACGGACTGTAATGCGCCCGGTTCAATCAACTTTCGCGGAGCTTGAAAATATTGCGTTTTGAAGCCGGCAAAATGAACAAAAGTAACTTGAAATCAAAAGGCTGTGATCGTGACTGAAGAAGCCTTCGAAGACGTCGCCCCGCGGCGCGATCTGGGTTTTTTCTACCGCCTCTACCGGCCCGCCAATGCAACCGGCGAAGTGCTTTTTCTGCTGCACGGATCCGGAGTCGACGAGACCACTCTGGTCCCGCTCGGGAAACAGATCGCGCCGCGCGCGGTGCTGGTGGCGGTGCGTGGTCATATCGCCCAGGAAGACGGTTTCCGCTGGTTCACCCGGATCACCCCGACGCGCTTCGAGCAGCATAGCATTCGCGACGAGGCGGACGCGTTTGCCGGCTTCATCGGCGAAGCGGCGCTGCATCACAATCTCGATCTCTCCCGCACGACATTCCTCGGCTACTCGAACGGCGCCAATCTGCTTTCCAGCGTTATGCTGTTGCATCCCGGCCTAGTCGAACGAGCCGCATTGCTGCGGCCGATGCCGGTGCTGGACGATGTACCGCCGACGGATCTGTCAAAGGTGCGTGTGCTCATCATCGCCGGCGCCGCCGACGTGACCTATGCGCCCTTCGCGCCAGCACTGGTGACGCTGCTCAGCCAGCATGGCGCCGACCTTGACGCCCGGATTGTTCCGTCGGGTCACGAATTCGGTGACGCGGATGCGGCAATCGTCAGGCAATGGCTGACAGCGCCCCAGTCACAGGACGCTGGTTGACGGCGGCGAAACCATCATCCGGGGCTGGTATGGAGCGCGGGGGCGGCGCTCTCGACGGCGGGAGAGCGGCCGAATGAACTGGTCGCCTACCCTCGTCCCATCCTGTTCCACGCGTCCAGCCCGGCGATCTTGTAGGCTTCGGCGAGCGTCGGATAGTTGAAGGTGTTGTTGACGAAGAAGTCGACGGTGCCGCCGAGATTGATCACCGCCTGGCCGATATGGATCAGCTCGGTGGCCCCCTCGCCCACTATATGCGCGCCAAGCAGCCGGCGCGTCTCGATCGAGAACAACAGCTTCAGGAAGCCGGTGTTGACGCCCATGATGTGGCCGCGCGAGGTTTCCCGGAAGCGCGCCACGCCGACCTCGTAGGCGGCCCCACTCTCGCGCACCTGTTCCTCGGACTGGCCGACTGTCGAGATCTCCGGCACCGCATAGATGCCGTAGGGAAAGGTTTCCGGTGGTGGCGGCAAGGGCACGCCGAAGGCGTGGCAGGCCGCCACCCTGCCTTGCTCCATCGAGGTGGAGGCGAGGCTCGGAAATCCGATGACATCGCCGGCGGCGTAGATGTTTGCCACGCTGGTCTGGAAAGTCTGCTGATCGACCTTGATACGACCCCTCGAGTCGGCGTCGATGCCGACAATATCCAGCCCGAGGCTGCCGACATTGCCGGTGCGACCGGCGGCGTAGAGCACGACCTCGGAACGAATGGTGCGGCCATCAGCCAGTTCCACTTCGGCGGTGTCCGGCTTGGACCGGATTTCCTTCACCGCGCTGCCCAGGCGGATCGTCATGCCGCGATCGCGCATCTGGTGGATGAAATCGTCAACGATTTCACGGTCGACGAAATCAAGGATCGAGTTGCGCGGCTCGACCAGCGTCACCGGCACATCGAGCGCGGAAAAGATCGTCGCGTATTCAACGCCGATGACGCCGCCGCCGATCACCGTCAGGGTACGCGGCAGGCGGTCAAGCTCCAGCATCTCGTCGCTGTCGAAGACGCGGGTCTTGTCGAAAGGCACGTCGCGCGGCCGGTGCGGCCTTGTGCCGACCGCGATCAGCGCATGGGCGAAACCGACCTCGCTGTAGTCGCCGGCATCGGTGGTCAGGCTGACCTTGTTGGGGCCCAGAAATTTCACATCCGCGCGTGCGCTCTTGACCGTGTTGCGCATGAACTGGTGCTGCAGCACCTCGACCTCGTGATCGAGCGTCTTGTGCAAGCGTTCGATCAGGTCGCCGACCGAGATGTCCTGCTTGACCCGATAGCCGCGGCCGTAGAAGCCGCGCTCGCGCCAGCCCGACAGGTTGAGCACCGTTTCGCGCAGCGTTTTCGACGGGATGGTGCCGGTATGCACCGATACTCCACCTAGACGCCGGCCCCGATCGACCACCAGCACCGATTTGCCGAGCTTGGCCGATTGCACCGCGGCGCGGCGCCCGGAGGGCCCGCTGCCGATGACCAGCATGTCGTAGTCCATGGTGCCCCGTTCCCTCTGCCCCTGCGGGCTTTGTTGCGCCGCAGCAAGCTAATGCTATCCGCAAAGCAAATTCAACCGATTCGCATTGCATCTCATGCCGTTCGAGCCTTGTCGGCTGTGAAAAGCCCGATCTTGATTCCGCCGCGGGCCTTCACCATTTCAATGCCGAGCGGCCCGCACCCTATGTCGGGCCCTGTTACGAGGAAATGACATGAACGCGCGCGTTCTCGACGGCGAAATCATCACCACCAGGCTTGACGACGTGCGGGCCTATGACGGCGTGCGCACGCGGCGCATCCTGGCCTTCGTGATCGACTATGTCATTGTCGCGCTGCTCACCATCCCGTTCGCCATACTGGTGTTTTTCCTCGGGCTGCTGACCCTCGGCCTTGGCTGGATGCTGTTTGGCGTCCTGGTGCCGGCCGTCGCCATCCTCTACATCTGGAACACGCTTGGCAGCGCCGACCAGGCTACGACGGGCATGAAAATGATGGGCATCCGCCTCGACCGGCTCGACGGCAGGCCAATCGACGGTCTCACCGCCGTCGTCCATTCGGTGCTGTTCTGGGCCGGCAATGTCATCCTGTCGCCGCTGGTCCTGCTGGTGACTTTGTTCGCCGATCGCAAGCGCACGCTGCATGATCTGCTGCTTGGCACGGTGGTCAGCCGCACCGACCGCTGACGGCATTTTCGGGAGCGCCGCGGGCCGTTTCGGTGCAAATGTGAAGCGTCGTCTCAACCACGCCCTCACAATCCTGTTGAATTTTTCGCCGTCCGCGCCAAAGGTAGAGCGATTCGAAGGAGTGTATCCAAAGGCTCGATGACGCAGCATCCGACCCAGTCGCCGCAGTTCTTCCTGACCGCGCCGTCGCCGTGCCCCTATCTCGACGGCCAGTTCGAGCGCAAGGTGTTCACGCACCTCGTCGGCGACAAGGCGTCGGAGATGAACGACCTGCTTACGCAAGGTGGCTTCCGGCGCTCGCAGAACATTGCCTACCGGCCGGCGTGCGAGACCTGCCGCGCCTGTGTTTCCGTGCGTATCCTGGCCCAGGAATTCGTCGCCAGCCGCAGCATGAAACGGGTGCTGCAACATAATTCCGATCTCGTCGGCGCCATGCACGGTGCCGAACCCTCCACCGAACAATATTCGCTGTTCCGCAGCTACCTTGATGCCCGTCACCGTCGTGGCGGCATGTCCGACATGACGGTGCTCGACTACGCCATGATGGTCGAGGACACCCATGTCGACACCAAGGTGATCGAGTACCGGCGGCGCGGACCCGACACCTTCATCACCGGCAAGGGACAAGGCGAGCTGATCGCGGTTGCGCTTACCGACAAGATGGCTGACGGCCTGTCGATGGTCTATTCCTACTTCAATCCCGATTTCGATGAGCGCTCGCTCGGCACGTTCATGATCCTCGACCATATCGCGCGCGCCCGGGCGATGGGCCTGCCCCATGTCTACCTTGGCTACTGGGTCAACGGCTCGCGCAAGATGAATTATAAGATGCGCTTCATGCCGCAAGAGCATCTCGGCCCGAAGGGCTGGGAGCGCTACACCAACGAAGCGGTTGCACGCTGAGTTTTTCCACGATCCACGCTTAAACTGTTTCAAGGCAGGGATGCTGGTCTTTCAGCCGGTTGGCTGAGAGTGCGCCATTGCAACCGGGTCACCTGCATTTCATTGCGAAAGTTGCCGCATGTCTTCCCACAACGACCACCAGAAGGGACTTTTGATAACCGCCATTGGCGGACTGACACTGACCGTCGACATTCCGCTGATCCGCCTCGCCGACGGCGGCGCATGGACGATTCTGTTGCTGCGCACCGGCACCACCTTCGTGGCGGCCATGATTATCTGGTCGATCTGGCGCGCGCTCAGCCGGAACGCCCCGCAGCTCATCCCCGGCTGGTCCGGCCTCGTCGTGGCGATATGCTACGGGCTGACCTCGATCACCTTCGTCACCGCCGTCTATCACACCTCGACCGCCAACCTGGTGTTCATCCTGGCTTTCAACACCGTGTTCGCGGCATTGCTGTCCTGGATATTCCTGAAGGAGAGGCCGCGGCTGGTGACGCTCGCCGCGATGCTGATCATGATCCTCGGCGTGCTGGTCATTGTCGGCGGTTCGGTTGGCACCGGGCACCTGTTCGGCGATTTCATGGCGCTGTGCTCGGCTTTCTTCATCGCCGTTGCCATCACCATCTCGCGCGCCAGCGGAAAGGACATGGGGTTCACGGCCCTGGTCGGCGTCCTGCTGCCGCTCGCGCTGGCGGCATTCATGGTCACCGGCGAAGGCATCCAGGTGAACGCGCCATGGTGGATCATCTTCAACGGCGCCGTCGTCATGCCGATCTCGTTTTTCTGTCTCGCCAACGGGCCAAAGTACATTTCAGGGCCGGAAGTGGCGATGTTCTACCTGCTTGAAACCGTGCTGGCGCCGGTCTGGGTCTGGATGATCTTTGCCGAAACACCGACCCGCAACAGCCTGATCGGCGGCGCGATCCTGATCATCACGCTGGTCGCGCATTCGCTTTGGCAACTGCACGAGGGACGCAAGCGCCGTACTGACCTCGCGGTGCATCATCCGGCCTAGCAACATGGCGCGAGCCGGCTTTCGGGATCAGGCGTTGGCTTTCTTCACCGCGACGGGCTCCGCCAGAATCTCTATCGGCCGACCAGCTTCGATTTCGGCCACCGAATCGGGAACCACTTCATCGGCCAGTTCCACCTCGCGCAGCCATTCGCGCCAGATCGCAACCAGCAGGGCCATCAGCACCGGGCCGATGAACAGGCCCAGAAAACCCATGGTCTTGACGCCGCCGATCAGGCCAAAAAAAGTAGGCAGGAAGGGCAGTTTTATCGGGCCGCCGACGAGCTTCGGGCGCAATGTCTTGTCAACGATGAACAGTTCGACCGCACCCCACAAAAACAGCGCCAGCCCGGCCATCGGCGAACCGCTGGCGGCAAGGTAGATCGAGACCAGGGTGAAGGACAATGGCGCGCCGCCGGGGATAAGCGCCATGACACCTGTCAAGGCCCCGAGCGTTACCGGCGACGGTACGCCGGCCAGCCAGTAGGCGATGCCCAGCACCAGCCCCTCGCCGATGGCGATGACGGTCATGCCGGTCACGGTCGAAGAGATCGTCGCCGGCACGACGCGCGAAATCCGCTCCCATCTCGTCGGCAGGATGCGTTCGCCAAGACGATCGACCTGGCCAGCAAAGTGCTCGCCGTCACGATAGGCGAAGAACAGCGCGATCATCATGAACAACAACGTCAACAGCAGGCCGAAAGCACTGCCGCCGGCAGCCAGCACGCCGCGGTAGATGCTGCCGATATTGGCGCCGCTGACCAACTGGATCAGTTCACCAATGCCGCCGGGATGGCCGATATTGGTCGTCCACTGCTCGTTAAGCCACTCGCCCACGACAGGCAGCGTGGCGATCCAGTGCGGCGTGACCGCGCCGTGCCGGTTGGTCTCGATCGCCCAACCGACCCATTCGCGCACCTCGTTGATGGCGTAGGTGCCGGCAAGCGCGATCGGGATGACGAGGAAGGCGAGGATGAACAGGATGGCAAAGGTCGCGGCGATGGTGCGGTTGCCGCCGACACCGGCCAGCAGCCGCCGATACAGCGGCCAGCTGGCGAAAGCGATAACAAGCGCTGCCAGCACAGGAAACAGGAACCCGTGAAAGAAGTAGACGCCGGCGGCGACGATCAGCACCAGCAGCCAGCGCGCCGCCGACAGCGGCGGGATGACGGCGGACCTCAACGGCGTCGACAGGCCAAACAGGCGCTGCTGACGTTCCGGCTTCTGGATTTTTGCTTCCTTCAAACGCCTGCCTTTCCCAACACCCTTCCCACTTATGCACTGATATAGTGCAGCAATCGTGACGACATTCCAAATGGTGCTGGTGAAGCTGCTGCGCTCCCCCTCGAGGGCGGCTGAACTGCCGGTTCGCCGAAGGCGAATTCATCGTGCCAGTGGCATGCGCAGGCCGGCGAACGTTGCAAAGCAGCGGGACCTGGCAAGGTTGTCAGTCAGCGAATGCCCGGCTTTAACCGAACTTCCCTGTCCTGGGGAACCCTTTTGGCACCATGCGCCCAGCCGAAGCACGAGTGCCGATCCATTCGGCCAGTTCCTCGCGCGATCTGGTGAAGGTGCGGTCGGCCGAATCCTGCCAGGTGAGGCCGGTCTCCAGCGTGAACGGCTTGAGGTCGAGAAGGCCACCATCCTTGTATTTCTGCAGGCGCACGCCCTTGCCGCGTCCCATTTCCGGAATCTCGGAAAGCGCGAACACCAGCATCTTGCGGTTCTCGCCGACGATGGCCAGATGATCGCCCGCGACCGGCACGCAGCGCTGCGCCTCATCGGGCGCCTTGACGTTCATCACCTGCTTGCCCTTGCGGGTGTTGGCGACCACCTCTTCCTCCGGCACGATGAAGCCATTGGCGTCATGCGAGACCAGCAAGAGCTTGCGCTTCGGATCGTGAACGAAAGCGGTGACGATGTCCTGATCATTGTCCATGTCGACGATGATGCGGATCGGCTCGCCGTGGCCACGCCCGCCGGGCAGCCGGTCGGCGCCGATGGTGTAGAACTTGCCGCCGGTGGTGAAGACGAGCACCTTGTCGGTGGTCTGGGCATGGAAGGCGAGCTTGAGGCTGTCGCCTTCCTTGAAGGTCAGGGTCGAGAGATCGGCCAGATGCCCCTTCATCGCTCTCAGCCAGCCCTTTTCCGAGACGACCACGGTGACCGGCTCGCGCTCGATCATGGCGTGCGCAATGTCGGTCAGATCGTGCTCGGGCGCGTCGGCGAACTGGGTGCGGCGCTTGCCGAGCTCGGTCTCTGGGCCGAACTTGTCACGGATGTTGGTGACTTCCCACTTGATGGTCGCCCATTGCTTGTCGTTTGAAGCAAGCAGCGCCTCGATCTGCTTCTTCTCGCCGCTCAGGCCGTCGAATTCCTTGCGGATCTCAAATTCTTCCAGCTTGCGCAAGGCGCGCAGCCGCATGTTGAGAATGGCTTCGGCCTGGGTGTCGGTGAGCGACCAGCGGGCCATCATCACCTGCTTGGGCTCATCCTCCTCGCGGATGATCCTGATCACCTCGTCGATGTTGAGGTAGGCGATCAGGTAGCCGGCAAGGATCTCCAACCGCTTTTCGATCTCGCCGAGCCGGTGTTTCGAGCGGCGGATCAAAACATCGCGGCGGTGCTCGAGCCATTCCTGCAGCACGCCCTTCAGCGACAAGACGTTGGGCACCTTGCCCCGCGACAGGACATTCATGTTGAGCGGAAAACGGCTTTCAAGCTCGGTAAGCTTGAACAGCGATTCCATCAGGATGCCGGGGTCGACAGAACGGCTCTTCGGCACCAGCACGACGCGGATGTCCTCGGCGCTCTCGTCCCTGATATCCTCGAGCAGCGGCAATTTGCGCGCCATCAACAGCTCGGCGATCTTCTCGATCAGCCGCGCCTTCTGCACGCCATAGGGAATTTCGGTGACGACTATGCTCCAGGTGCCCCTGCCCTGGTCCTCCTGGCTCCACTTCGACCGGACACGAAAGCCGCCGCGCCCGGTCTCATAGGCTTCGAGGATAGAGGCGCGGCTGTCGACGATGATGCCGCCGGTCGGAAAATCCGGGCCCTGGACGAAGTCCATCAGCTTCGCCACCGGTGCATCGCGATGCTCGATCAGTTGAAGTGCCGCATCGCAAAGCTCGGCCGCGTTGTGCGGTGGGATCGATGTCGCCATGCCGACAGCGATGCCGGACGAGCCGTTGGCCAGGAGGTTCGGAAAGGCGCCGGGCAAGACCACCGGCTCCTCATCCTCTTCATTGTAGGTCGGCCGATAGTCGACGGCGTCCTCGGTGATGCCGGACAAAAGCTCGGTCGCCACATCGGTCATGCGCGCTTCGGTGTAGCGCATGGCGGCGGCGTTATCGCCGTCGATGTTGCCGAAATTGCCTTGCCCGTCGACCAGCGGGTAGCGCATCGAGAAATCCTGCGCCAGCCGCACCAGCGCGTCATAGATCGACTGGTCGCCATGCGGGTGGAACTTGCCCATCACTTCGCCGACGATGCGGGCGCATTTGGCAAAGCCCTGGTCGGGATTGAGGCGCAGCAGGCGCATGGCATGCATGATGCGGCGATGGACCGGCTTCAGTCCGTCGCGCACGTCGGGCAGCGCCCGGTGCATGATGGTCGACAGCGCATAGGCAAGATAGCGCTCTTCCAGCGCCTTCTTCAGATCGACCGGTTCGATATGATCGCCGCCGCCATCTTGAGGCGGCAAAAGCCTTTTTCCCATGGGCTGGGACTAGCCGAGCGGATGATTCGCGGCAAGAGGCAGGCAGATGTCCCGCCCCTTCTGCAACATCAAACCATGCATTGGAGGATGTTGGCCAACATCAGCCCGTTACATGCGGTCTCTATGGCCAAGCGCAGTGACACCCGGCAACCGGATATTCATGACAAATTCACCGGTTTGCGCAAAGACGGTGGGATCGGATTTGCCTTTCGCCGTGATTTTTGACCATTGTGCCGGGACACGCCTTTTTCCCGTCCAGTTCGTCACGGAATGGTGATGGCGCAAAGAATTGAAGAACAATTTCAGGACACTCTCAGGGAACTCGCGATGACAATCAAACGCTCGACTCTTAGGAAATTAGCTTTTTCGACCTTTTTGCTGACGCTGCCGCTGAACGCGGCCCTCGCACAGGATACGGCGGTCGCCGACCGGCTGAAGGCAGCGCTTGCCGCGCAGGGTGTCGACGTCTCCTGGACCGGCGTAACCGGTGACAACACCAGCATGGTGCTGCAGGGCGTCTCGGTCAAACCGGCGGCCGAAAAGGAAGCGCTTGTCATCGGCGACGTCAAACTCGAAGGCGTCACCGCGGCAAACGGTGGCTATGACATCGCAACTGTCTCGACGTCGGCGTTCGAGCACAGCAAGGATGGCGTCACCCTCAATCTCAGCCCCTTCGTCATCCATGACATGACGGTTCCGGCCGACGGCGCCACCGGCCCGCTGGGTTCGCTGATGATGTACAAGTCCGCCGAACTCTCAAACATGACGGTCAAGGTCGCCGACAAGACCGCCTTCTCGATGGACGGGCTCGCCATCGAGATCACACCGCCGGCCGACGGCAAGGCGATGGAATTTACCGGCACAACGGAAAAGTTCAACGCCGACCTGACGCTGGTCGACGACCCCAAATCCAAGGAAGTCATCGACGCGCTCGGCTACCAGAACATCGCGGGCAATTTCGAGATGGCCGGCACATGGCAGCCGGCTGACGGTAAGATGGAACTGTCGAAATACGACATTTCCGTCGAGAACGCCGGCACGCTCGGCATGACCTTCGATCTCGGCGGCTACACGATGGACTTCATCAAGTCGCTGCAGGAGATGCAGAAGAAGATGGCGGCGCAACCGGAAGGCGCCGACAATTCGGCGCAAGGCATGGCCATGCTCGGCCTGTTGCAGCAACTTTCGTTCAACAGCGCCTCGATCCGCTTCGACGACGATTCTTTGACCAACAAGGTGCTCGAATATGTCGGCAAGCAGCAAGGCATGTCCGGCAAGGACATCGCCAACCAGGCCAAGGCGATCGTGCCGTTCGGGATGGCGCAGCTCAACAACCCGGAACTGACGGCGCAAGTGACGGCCGCTGTCAGCAAATATCTCGACGATCCGAAGAGCCTCGAAGTTTCGGCCGAGCCGCCGGCATCGGTGCCGTTCGCGCTGATCATGGCGGGCGCCATGTCCAACCCGCTCGACCTGCCGAAGACGCTCGGCGTCACGGTCAAGGCCAACGAAGACTGATCGAAGCGACTTCGACACAAGAAAAGCCCGGCAGCGATGCCGGGCTTTTTTGTGGAATTAGCGAATCGAATGAATCGGTTCGGACGGTTCTTTAAAGCATCGCCCGACGCTGGCGATCATGCGTCCTTCTTGGGCACCGCAACGCGCAGCGCCAGTTCGCGAAGCTGTTGCGGGCTCGCCTCCGAAGGAGCGTTCATCAACAGGTCATAGGCCTGCTGGTTCATCGGGAACATGGTGATCTCACGCAGGTTCTTGGCGCCCACCAGCAGCATGACGACGCGGTCGACGCCAGCGGCCATGCCGCCATGCGGCGGCGCGCCATACTGGAAGGCGCGGTAGAGGCCACCAAAGCGCTCCTCGACCGTGGCGCGGTCGAGCCCGACCGTCTCGAACGCCTTGACCATGGTCTCGGGCAGATGGTTGCGAATGCCTCCGCTGGCGATTTCGAACCCGTTGCAGACCATATCGTACTGGAAGGCCTTGATGCCGAGCAGGTCCTGGCCGTTCAGCGCATCGATGCCGCCCTGCGGCATCGAGAACGGGTTGTGGGCGAAGTCGATCTTCTTCTCCTCCTCGTTCCATTCGAAGAAGGGAAAGTCGACGATCCAACACAGCTCGAAGCGTTCGCGGTCGACAAGGTTCAGTTCCTCGCCAGCGCGCGTGCGCGCCGCACCCGCAAACGAGACGAACTTCTTCGGGTCGCCGGCGACGAAGAAAGCGGCGTCGCCATCGGCAAGGCCGAGCTGCTGGCGGATCGCCTCGGTGCGCTCCTCGCCGATGTTCTTGGCGAGCGGACCGGCGCCTTCGAGTTTGTCGCCCTCCTTACGCCAGAAGATATAACCCAGTCCCGGCTGGCCCTCGCCCTGCGCCCAGGCGTTCATGCGGTCGCAGAAGGCGCGGCTGCCGCCGGTCTTTGCCGGAATGCCCCACACCTCGGCCTTCGGGTCGTTGGCGAGGATGTTGGCGAACACCTTGAAGCCGGAATTGCGGAAATGATCGGAGACGGACTGCATCTCGATCGGATTGCGCAGGTCGGGCTTGTCGGAGCCATATTTGCGCATGGCGACATCATAGGGAATGCGCTGGAATTTCTGCGTCACCGGCTTGCCGTTGGCGAAGGTCTCGAACACGCCGCGCATCACCGGTTCCATGGTCGACAGCACGTCGTCCTGCTCGACGAAACTCATTTCCAGGTCGAGCTGGTAGAATTCGCCGGGCAGGCGGTCGGCGCGCGGATCCTCGTCGCGGAAGCAGGGCGCAATCTGGAAATAGCGGTCGAAGCCCGACACCATGATCAGCTGCTTGTACTGCTGCGGCGCCTGCGGCAGCGCGTAGAACGTGCCTGGGTGGATGCGCGACGGCACCAGGAAGTCGCGCGCGCCTTCCGGCGACGAAGCGGTGAGGATCGGCGTCGAGAATTCGGTGAAGCCGACCTCGCCCATGCGCTTGCGCATCTCCGCGATGATCTTGGTCCGCGCCACGATGTTCTTGTGCAACGTGTCGCGGCGCAGGTCGAGGAAGCGATACTTCAGGCGGATATCCTCGGGATAGTCCGGCTCGCCGAACACCGGCAGCGGCAATTCCTTGGCCGCCGACAGCACTTCGATTTCGCGGGCGAAAATCTCGATCTCGCCGGTCGGCAGGTTGGCGTTCGTCGTCTCTGGCAAACGAGCCTTGACCTCGCCGTCGACGCGGATGACCCATTCGCCGCGCACGGTCTCGGCGATCTTGAAGGCCGGCGAATCCGGATCGGCGACGATCTGGGTCAGGCCGTAGTGGTCGCGCAGGTCGATGAAGAGCAGGCCACCATGATCGCGCACGCGATGCACCCAGCCCGACAGGCGAACGGTCGAGCCGACGTCGCTCTTTCTCAACTGGGCACAGGTATGGCTGCGGTAGCGGTGCATTGTCATTGGTAAAGTCCGGGGTGCTGGGTTGCGGGCCAAAGCGTCAAAGCCCGGCCCAAAATTTGCGCGAAAAGCGCATGGGAGGCCGGATTTGTCAAGGCGAGCGAGGCTGGCGGCGGAGGGTCTTGCCGGGAATTGCCGCTGGCATTGGCCAAGGTGATGGTCCAATAAGGATCACCGACACGTGATCACCCCTTCATGTCCTCCATCCGCCCGCTGCTCCCGCTCCTTCTCGCTGCCGGCATCCTGCTCGGCGGCAATGGGCTGCAGAGCACGCTGATCGCACTGCGCGGCGCGCAGGAAGGGTTTTCCGCCTCGGCCATCGGCCTGATGGGCACCTTTTACTTCGCCGGCTTCCTGCTCGGCTGCCTGGCCATCACCCGCATCATGAAGGCGGTTGGCCATATCAGGGCGTTTTCAGCGCTGGCGGCCATCGCCTCGGTCGGCACCTTGCTGCTGGTGCTGGTCCTCGATCCGGTGATGTGGTGCGCGGTGCGCTTTATCGGCGGCTTCTGTTTCGCCGGGCTGTTCACCATCGTCGAAAGCTGGCTGAATTCCGGCGTCGCCAACAAGGATCGCGCCCGCGTGCTGGCGATCTACCGGATGGTCGACACCGGTTCGGTAACCGGCGCCCAGTTCCTGATTCCCGTTTTCGGCGCCGGCGGCTTCACTATCTTCGCCATCATGTCGATCATGATCACGCTCTCGCTGGTGCCGGTCTCGCTCGGCGACCGCTCTAACCCGACCCCGCCCGAGGAGGTCAAGCTCGACCTGGCGCGCGTCTGGCGGATTTCGCCGCTCGGTTGCTTCGGCTGCATCGCCGTCGGCGTCACCAACAGCGCCTTTCGCACCCTGTCGCCGGTCTATGCCGAGCAGATCGGCATGTCGGTGGCCGATGTCGTCACCTTCGTCAGCGTCGGCATTTTCGGCGGCGCCATCATCCAGTATCCGCTCGGCTACCTCTCCGACCGCTGGGACCGGCGCCGGGTGCTGTTGATAACGACCTGCTGCGCGATGCTGGCGGCACTGGCGCTGGTGTTCATCGCCGGCAGCAATCCGACGCTTAATTTCGTCATCATCTTCATCTTCGGCTGTTTCGCCATGCCGCTCTATTCGCTGTCGGCGGCGCATTCCAACGATCGCGCCGACACCGGCGAGTTCGTGCTGATCAACGCGGCGCTGATGCTGTTCTACTCCTTCGGCGCCATTGGCGGGCCGTTCGCCGCCTCGACGGCGATGCAGTATTTCGGGCCGAGCGCGCTGTTCGTGTTCAGCGCCCTGGTCTACGCGATCTTCATCGCCGTCATTCTCTACCGGATGCAGGCCCGGTCCGGCGTTCCTGCGGGCAAGCGCGGCCGCTTCACCGCGCTTTTGCGCACCTCGACGGTTTTCGCGCGACTGGCCAGAAGAAACAGCGACCCGGACGGTCCGGTGGGGTCGTAACGACGGTGCCGGCGCTTGACGAAAGCCTTGCCGGCTGAAATTGAAGAAGACCCTACTCTTTGCCAAAAGCGATTTGATGCACGTCATCACCACCCAGAAAGAACTCGAGACCGTTCTCGCCGCTTTCGAAAAGTCGGATTTCGTGACCGTCGACACCGAATTCATTCGCGAAACGACCTTTTGGCCGATCCTGTGCCTGATCCAGATGGCAGCACCTGGCGTGACGGCGCTGATCGACCCGCTGTCGCCCGACATCGACCTCACGCCGTTCTTCAAGCTGATGGCCAACGAGGCGGTGGTCAAAGTTTTCCATGCCGCGCGGCAGGACATCGAAATCATCGTCCACCTTGGCGACCTCGTCCCGCATCCGGTGTTCGACACGCAAGTGGCGGCGATGGTCTGCGGCTTCGGCGACAGTGTTTCCTACGACCAGCTCGTGCAGCGGATCACCGGCGCGCGGCTCGACAAGTCGTCGCGCTTCACCGACTGGCGCCACCGGCCGCTTTCCGACAAGCAGCTCGACTATGCGCTGGCCGACGTCACCCATCTGATCGAGGTTTATCAGCACCTCAGCACCGAGTTGGCGCGGGAAAACCGTGCCCACTGGCTGAACGAGGAAATGGATGTCCTGACCTCGCGCGAGACCTACGATCCGCACCCCGAGGATGCCTGGAAGCGGCTGAAGATGCGGCTGCGCAAGCCACAGGAACTGGCGATCGTGCAAACCGTGGCCGCATGGCGCGAGCGCGAGGCGCGCGAACGCGATGTGCCGCGCGGCCGCGTGCTCAAGGACGACGCCATCTACGAGGTGGCGCAGCAGGCGCCGCGCGACGCGGCAGCCCTTGGCAAGCTGCGCACGACACCGAAGGGCTGGGAGCGCTCCTCGACGGCAACGGCACTGCTTGGCGCGGTCAACACCGCCCTTGCCTTGCCCAAGGAGCAGATGCCGAAACTGCCAAAGAACTTCCAGCCGCCCGAGGGCTCGAGCGCGGCGGCGGAACTCTTGAAAGTCCTGCTCCGGATCGTCGCCGAAAAGGAGGGCGTGGCCTCGAAGGTGCTGGCCTCCAGCGACGACATCGATCGCATCGCGGCCGAAGGAGAAGCCGCCGACGTACCGGCCCTGCAGGGCTGGCGGCGCGCCGTATTCGGCGAGGCGGCGCTCAAGCTGGTGCGCGGCGAGATCGGCATCAAGTTCGACAACCGCAAGATCGCGGTGTTCGACCTTTAGGTTTGCGAAGCGACCCTCCCACAAGGGGGAGGGTAACTGCTCACACGGCCCCGAGCAGGTGAAGCGCGAACCATATCCACCCCAGCAAGAGGATCACCGCCCCGACGAAGAACGACCGGCTGCGCAGGCGCAGATTGTTGCTGGTCAGGTGAACCCAGGCATGGAAATAGCGGGACGCGACAAAGATCCACACCAGGGCCAGGGTCAGATAGTTGACGCCATTGGTCAGATGCAGTGCCAGGCACAGCACGTAGAAAAGCACCGGCAGTTCGAACTGGTTGATCAAATTGTTGGCAACGGTGACGCTGGATGACGGCTCGGTCGAGCGCACCTTGTACTGACCGACCTTGGCCTCGCCTGACTTGATGGCGAAATATCTGCGCCGGCCCATGACGCAATAGACAATGTAGATCAGCAGTACATGCGCCAGGATAGGCCAGAAGATCGTGGTCTGGTTCATGGAACCTCCTGCCCTGATGCCGGATCAGGTCAATGTTGTTTCTGTGCCACCAGCCAGAAAACGGCAATGACGATGACCGGGATGGCGAGAAGCGCGAATTTGGTGACGATGAGCGCCGAGGCGAAAGACAGCGAATCCGGGTTGGCCGACAGGAAATCCGACAGCAGGCTGGCCACCGCGATGTTCTGGGCATAGTCGGCAAGCGTGTAGGGCAGCACCAGCACCAGCGCGAAAATCGACTGTATCTGCCCCGGCAGCATACGGAAATTCTCCAGGCGCCGGCCAGTGGCCAGGATCAGGCTGACCAGCGTCATCGACAACAGGGCCGGGAACAGGAGATCGAAGGTCAGATAGTGCCAGACGAGAATGATCTCGCCACCGCGCCGGCCGAGCGACGTCAGCCAGGCCATGCCTTCGTCCGGCGTGAAACCGAAAAAGCGCGTGTCGAGTGACGGCAGGCCGCCACTCAACTGGCGGAAGTAGAGGAACTCCATCGCCGTCATGGCGATGAAAATCGCCGCCGACAGGAAACAGAGCGCGGCCGCGTGGCGTGGCAGCCTCAGGATCGTGGCTGTCAGGCCTCGCCCGAACCCGTACGGATCAGACTCCGCCGGGATAGTTCGGGCTTTCGCGGGTAATCGTGACGTCATGGGCGTGGCTTTCACGAAGTCCGGCGTTGGATATGCGCACAAAGGTGGCGCGTTCGCGGAAATCGGCAAG
Organism: Mesorhizobium sp. RCAM 05104; assembly: GCF_059683645.1. Taxonomy (NCBI): domain Bacteria; kingdom Pseudomonadati; phylum Pseudomonadota; class Alphaproteobacteria; order Hyphomicrobiales; family Phyllobacteriaceae; genus Mesorhizobium; species Mesorhizobium sp. RCAM 05104. The sequence continues at coordinate 672,771 of NZ_CM185033.1, forward strand.
ATCGCGGCCACCGACATAACCCATAGCGGCTTTCAGCCCGCCCGCAAGCTGGTGCAGCACTCCAGACACAGGTCCTTTGTAGGGAACCTGCCCTTCGATGCCTTCCGGGACCAGTTTCAGCGTGTCGCGCACCTCGGCCTGGAAGTAGCGATCGGCGGAACCGCGCGCCATGGCGCCGACCGAACCCATGCCGCGGTATGCCTTGAAGGAGCGGCCCTGGTGCAGATAGACCTCGCCCGGGCTTTCGTCGGTTCCAGCCAGCAGCGAGCCGATCATGGCGGCGCTGGCACCGGCGGCGAGCGCCTTGGCGAGATCGCCGGAATATTTGATGCCACCATCGGCGATCACCGAGACACCCGATTTGTGCGCGGTTTCCACCGCCGACATGATCGCCGAAAGCTGCGGCACGCCGACCCCGGCAACGATGCGGGTGGTGCAGATGGAGCCCGGTCCGATGCCGACCTTGACGGCGTCGGCACCGGCGTCGATCAGCGCCTGCGTGCCTTCCGCGGTGGCGACATTGCCGGCCAGGATGCGAACCGAGTTGGAGAGTTTCTTGGCCCGCGTCACCGCGTCCAGCACGCGCTGCGAGTGGCCATGCGCGGTGTCGATGACCAGAAGATCGACGCCGGCCTCGATCAGGCGCTCGGCGCGCTCGTAACCGTCGTCGCCGACGCTGGTGGCGGCGGCGGCGCGCAGGCGGCCCTGCGCGTCCTTGCTGGCGTGCGGGTTGAGCTGCGACTTCTCGATGTCCTTGACGGTGATCAGCCCGACGCAATTGCCCTGCTTGTCGACAACGACCAGCTTCTCGATGCGATGCTGGTGCAGCAGCCGCTTGGCCTCGTCCTGGTCGACATTCTCCTTGACCGTGATCAGGTTCTCACGGGTCATCAGTTCGTAGACCTTCTGCGCCGGATCGGACGCAAAACGCACGTCGCGGTTGGTCAGGATGCCGACCAGCCGGCCGATCTTCTGGCCGCCGGTGCCGCCATTCTCGACCACCGGAATGCCTGAAATCGAGTAGGTGCGCATCAGCGAAAGCGCATCGGCAAGGGTGGCGTCGGGGCCGATGGTGACGGGATTGATCACCATGCCGGATTCGAATTTCTTGACCTGGCGCACCTGCTCGGCCTGCTCGGCCGGCGTGAAATTGCGGTGGATGACGCCGATGCCGCCGGCCTGGGCCATGGCGATGGCGAGGCGCGCCTCGGTGACGGTGTCCATCGCCGCCGACAGGATCGGCACATTGAGGTCGATGTCGCCGGCGATGCGGGTGCGCACATCGGTCTCGCCGGGCATGACCTCGGAATGACCGGGCTGCAGCAGCACGTCGTCAAAGGTCAGCGCCAGTGCGCCGGTGGACGTTTCGATAATTTTTGCCATGGCCAGCCCTCGGAATACAAAAAAGCGCTGGACCGGAATGGACAGCGCCGACTCGTTTCTTCCCTTTCAGGATTGGCGCTGGCTGGTACCACGTCCCACCGCCGATGAAAAGCCGATGATTTCACGCTCCCGGAAAGGTGACTTGTTGCCGAAAGGACGCCACCTGTGGTTGCCGGTCGCATAAAAGTGACAGCAAATTAATGCGACATGCGGGTCCAGCCGTGATACCCGCCCCTCGTACCGGTTTGCCCCCAGCCGGAAAGAGACTCTGAAACGGGCACGCTCGTGAATCGCACCATCCCGCTCATCCTGGCGGTCGCACTTTTCATGGAAAACATGGATTCGACCGTGATTGCCACATCGCTGCCGGCGATTGCCATCGACATCCACACCAGCCCGATCGCGCTCAAGCTGGCGTTGACGGCCTATCTCGTGTCCCTGGCGATCTTCATTCCGATCAGCGGCTGGATGGCTGACCGTTTTGGCGCCAAGAATGTCTTTCGCGCCGCGATCGCGGTCTTCATCGTCGGCTCGATCGCCTGCGCGCTTTCCGGTTCGCTGCCGGCTTTCGTGGTTTCGCGTTTCCTGCAAGGCATCGGCGGCGCCATGATGACACCGGTCGGGCGGCTGGTGCTGGTTCGGGCGACGCCGAAAAGCGAACTGGTCGCGGCGATGTCATGGCTGACCGTTCCGGCGCTGGTCGGGCCGTTGGTCGGTCCGCCCGTCGGCGGCTTCATCACCACCTATTTCACCTGGCACTGGATCTTCCTGATCAATGTGCCGATCGGCCTGATCGGCATCTGGCTGGCGACGCGTTTCCTGCCGGAGACCGAACCGGCGGAAACGCCGCCGCTCGACTTCATCGGTTTCGTGCTGAGCGGGCTGGCGGCATCCGGCGTGGTGTTCGGCCTGTCGGTGGTCAGCCTGCCTGCCCTGCCGCCGATCGCCGGCTTCATCACCGTGGCGGTCGGGCTGGCGTCGGGCGTGCTCTATCTGTTGCACGCGCGCCGCGCCAAAAATCCCCTGCTGGCGCTCGAGCTGTTCCGCAACCAGGTGTTTCGCTCCTCGGTGCTTGGCGGCTCGCTGTTCCGCATCGGCATCGGCGCCGTGCCGTTCCTGTTGCCGCTGATGTTCCAGATCGGCTTCGGGCTGACGCCTTTCCAGTCCGGCATGATCACCTTCGTCTCGGCGATCGGGGCCATCGGCGTGAAATTCATCACCGCGCTGATCTTCCGCGGCGCCGGGTTCCGCCGCGTGCTAGTCGTCGGCTCGCTGGTCGCCGCGGCATCGATCGCCGTCAACGGCCTGTTCACCCCCGACACGCCTTATCTGCTGATGCTGGCCATGCTTCTGGTTGGCGGCTTTATCCGGTCGATGTTCTTCACCGGCGTCAACGCACTAGCCTATGCCGAGGTTTCGGCGGCCGACACCAGCAAGGCGACGCCGATTGCCGCCGTCTTCCAACAACTGTCGATCGCGCTTGGCGTTGCGGTGGCCGGCGGCATCCTGGAAGTGTCGACGAGCATCCATGGCAGGTCGCTGACGCTGGCGGATTTCCATACCGCCTTTTTCGTCGTCGCGGCGATTTCCGCCGCAGCCTCGCTATCCTTCATCCGGCTGGCACCCGATGCTGGCAATGCCGTTTCCGGCCATGGCCGGCTGACCACGCCCAAAACGCTGGAAACGGTAAGCCCGCCCGGCAACTGATCCGGCAGACTCAGGCTTCGGGCTCGCCCTGCCCTTCCTTGTCGCTCCGGGCGCTCGAAGCTTTCGAAACGTCCACTGGTCCGCCTGACGGCGGCTCCCGCCCCTTGAAGTCCTTTGCCAGCAGATAAAGCTCGACCGATTCGTCGCGCGAGGCCGGTGGCTTGACGTGGTGCACCGAGCGGAAATTCTTCTTCAGCATCGAGAGCAGCTCGTTTTCGGCGCCGCCCTGGAAGGTCTTGGCGAGGAAATGCCCTCCCGGCTTCAGGACCGACAGCGCGAAATCGGCCGCCACCTCGCACAGATGCATGGTGCGGATGTGGTCGGTCCGCTTGTGGCCGGTGGTGGGTGACGCCATGTCGGACAGCACGATATCCGGATCGCCACCCAGCGCCTCGGCCAGCTTCTGCGGCGCCAGCGGGTCGAGGAAATCCATCAACAGCACGGGGGCGCCGGGCACCGCGTCCATTTCCAGATAGTCGATACCAACGACGTGTGGGTTGTCGGCCGTCGATTTCGTGCGCGCGGCGGCGACCTGGCACCAGCCGCCCGGTGCGGCGCCCAGATCGATCACCTTCATACCGGGCTTCAAGAGATGGTGCTTGTCGTCGATCTCGATCAGCTTGTAGGCCGCGCGCGAGCGATAGCCGTCAGCCTTCGAACGCTGGACATAGGGATCGTTGATGTGGCGCTGCAGCCAGCGGCGCGACGATTCCTTCAGGCCGCTCTTCTTCTTGATCCGCGTCTTCAGCACGCGAATGTTGGCCGATCCTGGTTTTTCCGGTTTCTTGGTCATTGTTTGATTTCTTGTCTGAGCATGTTCTTTTGCGAAAACCGGTCGCCACTTTTCTGGATCATGCTCTGCCACGCCCATCGTTGCGCCAGACGCCGTCATCGGCCATCAGCTCGCTCAATATGCCTTCGCGCAGGCCACGGTCGGCGACGCGCAGCCGCTCCGACGGCCACACGGCGCGGATCGCTTCGAGGATCGCGCAGCCGGCCAGCACCAGATCGGCACGATCGGCACCGATGCAAGGGTTGGCGCAGCGCTGCTGGAAATCCCAGCCGACCAGTCTTTCGACCATGCGATCGACACTGTCGCGGTCCATCCACAGCCCGTCGACACGGCGGCGGTCGTAGCGTTCGAGGTCAAGGTGAACGCCAGCCAGCGTCGTCACCGTGCCCGACGTGCCGAGCAGATGGAAGTTCGGGCTGGCCTTGAGATGGCTCAGCCGGTCGCGGCCATCGAAGCTGGCCAGACGGCCGGCGACGTCGTCGACCATGGCGGCGAAGATCTCGCGCGTCACCGTGCGGCCGCCGAAACGCTCGGCCAGCGAAACCACGCCGACCGGCAGCGACGTCCACGACACGATGTGGTTGGCGAGCCGCGGCGAGCGGCGGCCGCTGAGATCGATCAGCGCGATTTCGGACGAGCCGCCGCCAATGTCGAACAGCACGACGCCTTGCGTGTCGCGCTCGACCAGCGAGCCGCAGCCGGACACCGCCAGCCGCGCTTCGGTCTGGCGGTCGATGATCTCGAGTTTCAGGCCGGCCTCGCGCTCGACGCGATCGAGGAACTCGACGCCATTTTCCGCCGTGCGGCAGGCTTCGGTGGCGATCAGCCGGGCCTTGCGGATCTTGCGGTTGCGCAGTTTGTCGCCGCAGATCTTCAGCGCCTCGACGGCACGGTCCATCGCCGGCTGGCCGAGCCGGCCATTGGCGGTCAGCCCCTCGCCCAGCCTGACGATGCGCGAAAAGGCGTCGATGACGCGGAACTGGCCATGACGCGTCGGCACGGCAACCAGCAGCCGGCAATTGTTGGTGCCGAGGTCGAGCGCCGCGAACACCGGGAGCTCCTGCATCGGCGGCCGACGGGTGCCCTGTTCGGAGCGTACCGGCGCGGCTGCGGGCGAGGCCACCGCCTCCGCCGGTCTGCGCGCTTCATTGGCCGGGGCAGCGGTCTTGCCGGGCGCCGGCGACCCGATCTCCGTGGGCCGCGCCTCGTCGCGCGCGAAAACCTTGCGCCCGCGCCTTCGCTTGCGCCGTTTCTTGGGTTTGCCCTTGTTGGCAGCGTCGCCCGCCTGCCCGTCGGCGGAGCGCGCCTCCGTCGGGCGGCGCTGCTGCCAACTGGCGGTCCCCGAGCCAACCGGCCCTGGGGAAGCGCTGGACGCGCCCACCTCCGGCGCGCCGGCGCCGGTGTCGCGGTCTTCCACTGTCGTTCCTTCCGGCGCCGCGCGAACCGATGATGGACGCTGCGGGCGCTTCAGTGTTTTAAGTTGCCGTCAGACTAACAGTGCCGCGCCCGATCACCAAGAGCCGCATGCTGAATTTTGCCGGCTGGGCGCACGAACCGCCTTTCCGGCCACGCCGCGCAATGTATCCGCAAGCCAGGATTGCTGGCGCAACGCCTGCCGGCGCCTCCCGTTCGACCGCTCTCGACAACGACAAATCCTGGTTGTGCCCGGCGCGACAAGCGTTCGCGGTTGAATAGCCGGCTTCAATGAGGCATTCCTGAAATGGAAGAATCCGGACCAGCCGGCCTCCCGACAGAAAAGGAAGCGGATCCGCAACGCATGGCAATCAGGCAATGAACTGGAGACGCTATTTCTGGCCGGTCGTCGGCCTCGCGGCGGTGGTTTTCTCGCTGCTGCTGCTCTGGCACGAACTGCGCGGCATCTCCCTCGACGATGTCTGGGGCGGCATATCGGCGATTCCGACCCGCGGCTGGATCCTCGCCGCGCTGAGTTCGGTCGTCGCCTATGCCTCGCTCGCCGGCTACGACCACATCGCGCTCCTGCATATCGGCAGGCGAGTTTCGTGGCTGTTCGTCACCCTGTGCTCCTTCACCACCTATGCGCTGTCGCACAATATCGGCGGCTCGGTGTTTTCCGGCGCCGTCATCCGCTACCGCGCCTACGGCACCAGGGGCCTGACCGGCCAGGATGTCGGCATCCTGGTGGCGATCTGCTGGATCACCTTCGTGCTGTCGACGCTGCTCGCCTCCGGCCTTGTGCTTGTCTTCGAGCCGCAGATACTCGACCGGTTTTCCGGCATCGCCCATCACGGCCTGTCGCAGGGGGCGGGCGTCGTCATGCTGCTGCTGGTCGCCGCCTATATATTCGGCAGCTGGCTGCATCTGCGGCCGCTGAAGATCGCTAGCTTCCAGTTGCACTATCCGGCGCTGCCGATCGTCGCCCGGCAGTTGCTGATCGGCCCGATCGAACTGCTGGCGGCCGCCGCGATCATCTTCTTCGCCCTGCCCGAGGCCCACAATCCCGGCTATTTCGTCGTGCTCGGCGTCTTCCTCGTCTCCTTCTCGATCGCGCAGATATCGCACGCGCCGGGCGGGCTCGGCGTGTTCGAGGTGGTGTTCCTGGCCGGGCTTTCCGACATGGACCCGGTCGGCGTGCTGGCGGCGCTGCTGGTGTTCCGGCTGTTCTACCTGATCATCCCGCTGATTCTAGGCCTGGGCGTGGTGCTGTATTTCGAACGCTCGCAATTCAGCCGCAGCGAGAGCTGAGGCGCGGATTGGCTCGAAGCCGCGCGACCTTTGACGCAGCGCCTGAAACCCGCCGACAAAACCTACCGATTGAACCGCAGAGCAGGCTTGACTATTTTCCACTGGCGGCTACAAGGCAGCGCTCACAGCGGCTTGCCCGCTCGGCCCGCGCGGTTGATGACCGCGCCTGCTGGGGAATAGGTTAACGGTAGACCCACGGACTCTGACTCCGTTAGTCCTGGTTCGAATCCAGGTTCCCCAGCCAAACTGGACTCCCTGTCGATAAAGCTGCCTGCTGTGCACCCATTGCTACGCCGGCCACGACCGTTTCCGCAAGTAGATCAAACGGTTGCCTAAAGACGGCGTGAACTTCGCCTTTGTCCCATTTGCAGTTCGACAGCACCAGATTCAGTAGTCGATTTTTCTCGTGCGCAGGCTGTTTCGCAAACAGTCGGCTGGCTTTGCGTGCTAGTTCCAACAGCCGGATGCCGTCCTCCATGTACGATTCCTCGGCGCTACCATGACGCTCTATCTCGCGAAGCAGCCGCGTTTGTTCGGTCCGCCACTGTGCTGACATCCGATCATAGAAGGCGTTGTCGATGCGGCCGTCAAGCTTGTCGAGATACATGGCATGCAGCCGATCCTCGAGCCGCTTGTACTCGACCTGGCATCGATGGATCGCCTGTTCATGCTCGCGGCGCTCGTCGGCATGGCTGGCCAAGAGGGCTGCCTTTACCCATTCCAGTATCTCTTCATCGAAATGCAACCGGTCAAGCAGGTTGGCGAATTTCTGGTCGAGCACTTCCTCGCGGACGTATTTGCGGCGGCAATCACCGTATCCACCCCGACCTTTGTTGGCGTGCCCCGTGCAGTGATAGTAGATGTATTTCCGCTTCTTGATCTCCGCCACGACGGCGCAGCCGCATTCGGTGCAGGTCATCAGGCCGGTGAAGGCGAACTCGTTTCCTATCGGGTGGGTCGGCACCGAATTGCGGCCCGTCAGAACGCCCTGGACGCGCTCCCATAGTTCGATCGATACGAGAGGTTCGTGCTTGCCCTGGTGCAATTTGCCGTTCCACTGGAACAGTCCGGTATAGAGGCGGTTGCGCAGGATCATATGCACGGTGCTGACCGGAACCGGGTTACCGCTCTTGGGGTAGATCAGCCCATCGCCGTGGGCTGCCTTAGCCAAGGCCTTCAGCGAATACCGGCCGGTTGCGTAGCGCTCGAACAGCTGTGTGACGACTGGAGCCAGTTCAGGATGCGGCTCAATAACCTTTCTGCCATCCTTTCCCGTAGTGTTGACATAGCCCATCGGAGCCTTTGTCGGCCATATGCCCTGCTCCGCCTTCTCCATCTGCCCCTTGCGAGCTTCTTCCGACAGGTTGTCGATATAGTTCTTGGCCATCAAGACCTTGATGCCGTGCATGAACTTTTCAGACGAGCGCGAGTCTCGTGATAGCGTCACACTTTCTTTCGCAAGGTGGATTTCCACATCCAATTCATCGAGAGTCACCCAGTCCTTCAGGTTGCGATAAAGGCGGTCAGTCTTCTCGACGAGGACGCTTCGAATGCCGGGATGCTTTCGCAGATACTTGACCATTTCGGTGAAGTTGGTCCGGCCAGAGGTCTTGGCCGTCTCGACGTCGATAAACTCCTGCACGATATCGAACCGCTGTTGCTGGGCATAGTTGCGCAGGAGCTTGCATTGCGCCGGGATGGAAAAACCTTCCTTCTCCTGCTCCTTGGAGGAGACGCGCGCGTAAAGCAGCGCCTTTACAAGGCCTGCTTGCTTGGCGGTCCGGACATGTCGTTGGTTCATCTTGGGGGCCCTCGTTCATCGCTCGATCGCACCGAAGGCCTTTAGGTGAGCACGAAGCGTCAACTATTTGCCCCGGTCAATCCGTTCCCATTCGGCGAGGATGCGGAAGAATTCGCCGAGATTGTCAACGATTTCCCGGGCACTTTCCGCTGACAGGGGTCGCCCCATGCGAGCCTCGAACAAGCGGGCTGATCGTTCCAGGAATGCTTCGTCGACGGCGCGATGGCATGAAAATAGATCGGTCTCGGCGTCGCGTCTAGCGCCGCGTTTTGCAGCACGCCGTGTCGCCTTCACCGTTTCTGTCCCGAGCATATCTCCATCGGGACAAGGATGGCCGAGATCGCCTCAGCGCCGAATGGCCGTTATGTGCGCTTGCGTATCCTTTTCTACTTTGTATCAATACCAGCGGCCGGTTGCTGACCAAAATGGAGGTCAGCGGTGCGCTTTTCGAGACCGATCAAATCGGCCGCGATTGCTTGATATCGCCGACAGTCCGCCTGAACGATGGATCGATCAGGTCGCTCAAGCGGCACACTCCCGGTGATTTCCTTCAAGTCATGCAGGATCGACTCGATATGTGGCCAGGGAAAATCTGTTGGGTCGTCGATGTCGCGATCTGCGCCCACGATTATCTCCAGCTTGGCGACAACGCCGAGAAGTGAGTGTGCGGGCGTCCGCGGAACTCTATCCTGAATCTTCAAAGCCACTGTCGCAGCCTCGACTTCCGCTTGGCAGGCGATCGAGTAACCAACCTTCGCATCTGTCGCCGCCGGACAGGCTGCGCCGAGAACGCGCGTTTCCAAACGTTGCTGAAGTCGGCAGAGGACCTGCGAAACATGCTGCGCCCGCAACCAGTCTCTTAGCAGCGCAAGCGCCGGATCTGCTTCGTCGGAACGAGCAGATCTTTTTGTAGCCTGCTCGCCGCCTCCCCCGAGCGTGACGGAAGACAAAGTCATGCTATTGTCGGAATCAGCCATGATCCGAGCTCCACAACAGCTTGCACGTGGCTAGGCCGGATCGGTGTTGCATCACCTATCCGGCCGCCCAATTGAAATCGAGACTACACAAAGTGCAGCATATGATCAATCGAAATCACTATATTATGGTGATTTTATGAACCCGGTGCAGTGTCGCATGGCACGAGCTGCATTGGGCTGGGGCGTTTTAGAGCTTGCTAAACAGGCCGGAGTCTCAACTCAAACGGTTGTGAGATTCGAACGAGGCGAGGCGTTGAAACAGTCCACAATAGTTCAGCTTAAAGCAACGTTCGAAGCAGCCGGAATAGAGTTCATTGCAGAGAATGGCGGCGGCCCTGGTGTGCGCTTGTCACGCGGTAATGCAAACACCTAGCCGAAGGCGGCACCTGCGGGCTGCACTAGGGATTATCTGTTTCCGATCAATGTCAGCAACGCGCCCAATCTCGGTCGTTGCAGTTAGGTTTGCGACTGCCTTAAAGCGGACATTACCAGCGTCCGCGCCGGAGGTCGCGGCCGTCTTTCGCAAGTACCCGCATACTCGCGGCCCGCGAATCCTACCCAGTCGAGATGATAGCGACTATGCCGATTTCAAATGAGCTTCTTGAGCGAGGCTCCGTGCCAGTGCCTCTCCGTCGACCTGGTTGTGCCTGGCAGACAAACGGCCAGCGGTTTCTGCGTCGCCCACCAATATCGCTTCAGCGATAGGCTCGTGGATCGGAATCATGTCCGCGAAAAGATCGACATGCATGGATTCGGTCAGCGCCATGAACAACCGTATCTGTGCCTCCAAAAGTCCATACGTCTGTATGAGGCGTTTGTGCTTTGACATCTCGACGACAAGCCTATGGAAGGACAGGTCAAGCATCATGCATGCAGTCCGGTCACGCTTCTTCACCGCGCCCTGCATTTCCGTCATGAGCTTTCGCAGCGCATCTTTTTCTGACTTGGTGGCATTCTGTGCGGCCAAGCTAGCCGCCAGCGCCTCAAGAGCATCACGCAAGGTGCACAGCTCCAAGGCGTCGCTGGGGTCCATTGCAGAAACGAAGACACCCCTGCGTGGCTTCAATTCGACGAGTCCCTCGCCTTGCAGATGTCTCAAGGCTGACCGGATGGTGCCATTGCTCACCTCGAACTCACGCGCAAAATCTGCTTCGACCAGATGAGCACCGGCGGCAAGCTGACCGCTGAGGATCTTCTCACGGATGCCGTCGGCGACGACAACGTCCAGGCCGGGCCTGTCTGCAGCAATTGCACGAACCATAATGTCCCTTATCATCCGATGATTATGAATAATCAACAATGTGGAGGGCTGGCAAGTTGCGCCAGCCATCACAGACAATGACAGATCAATTTACCCCCATCAGTTCGGGCAACCACAACACCGTTTGCGGCACATAGGTGATGACGCCGAGAACCACCAGCATGATGCCGATGATCGGCAGGCTCTCCCAGACCACCTCCTTCATCGGAGCCCGTGAGATAGCCTGGGTGATGAGCAGGTTGAGGCCGATCGGCGGATGAATGAGACCGATCATCAGATTGAGAACCACGACGAGTCCGAAATGGGTAGGATCGACGCCGAAGCTGAGAGCGGCAGGCAGGAAAATCGGCACTAATATGATTGTCGCCGGGGTCGAATCCAGGAAGATGCCCGCGATCAGGAAAACCACGTTGACGATGAGCAAGAATTCGATCGGCCCAAGATCGCTGTTATGCAATGCCGACTGGATGTCTTTTGGAATTCCATGGATGACGATCAGATAGGCAACGAACGAACTCACGCCAACGACCAGCATGATGTTGGCAGTCTGCAGGGCGGCATCGGTGAGCATCCCCGGTAGCTGCCGCCATTTGAATTCGCGGTGGATCACCCAACCCACGAAGATGGCGTAGAACACCAGAACCGCGCCGAGTTCGGTGACCGTGAACAGGCCGCCCTTGGCGCCCACCATCAACAAGATCGGCATACTCAAGGCCCAGGCGCTGACGCGAAACTTGGAACCCAGTTCCGACCAGGCCATGCTGCCGCGCGACGACAGGTTCTGGCGGCGCGCAACATAAAGAACGTAGGCCGTCAACACTGCGGCAATGATCAGGCCGGGAATGTAGGCAGCGACGAAAAGCCGTGTGATCGAGACCTGGGCTATCACCCCGTAGATGACCAGTGGGATGCTGGGCGGGATGATCGGGCCGATGATTGCGGCACCGGCCGTGAACGCGGCCGCAAAGGCGCCGGAATAGCCCTCCTTCTTCATTTCGGGGATGAGCAACGCCCCGCTCGCCGCCGCATCGGCGACGGCTGACCCGGATATTCCGGCGAGAAAGACGTTGGTTCCGACGTTGACGATGCCGGAACTGCCACGCACCCTGCCGAGGGCACCGGCAAACAGGTCTATGACTCGGGTGGTCACACCGCCACTGTTCATCACCGACGCCGCCAGAATGAAAAACGGGATTGCCAGCAGGGGAAATGAATCCATGCCGTTGACCACTTTCTGCGCGAACAGGAAGCCGGGCATGCCCCAGATTTGGATGACGACGAGTGCGGCGAGCGCCATGGCAATGGCGATCGGGACCGCGAACATGGTCAGCGCGAAAAATACGATCGAAAGCGTTGCAAGCATTACCATTGTCACAATCCCTTGTGAGCGTAAGCGACGGAATCCTCGACTTCGGTGGCATCATCGGTAGCGCCGCAAACGAGGCGTTCGACGATGAAGAACAGGCCGCAAACGCTGAACACGATAGGCGGCATGTAGAACAAGCGGTACGAAAGGCCGGTGGCCGGCGCTATCTTGAGTTTCACGACGTCGATCAGCTGCGCCGCGTAGATGGCGAACGCGACCAGAAGTATGGCCGTGAGAATGTCGACCCCAATGCCGAGACTATTCGATAGCCGTCCGCTCAGCCGGCCATGCATGAGATCAATGACGATCAGCTTGCGCTGACTGACCAGGACAGCGGCGCCGATGAACACCAACCAGATGAGAAGTATCCTGCATAGTTCGGCCAATTCGAAGGTCGAGCTGTGAGTGATGTAGCGGGCGAGGACCTGGACAAAGACGAGTATGATGATGACGCCGAGAAGCGCAGCCACCGCGTGGCCCAACACCGATCTCAAAACGTCGCCGAGCCGGCGCAGCATGTTCGACATGATTTTCTCCGATGGAACGGTGTCCACACGAGTGACGGGCAGGCATTGATCGCTCACTGAACCGCGCGGATCTTGTCGATGATCGGCTGAAGTTTCGCATCGAACGTCGCCGTCTTGGCTCGCTCGGCGAATTCATCAAGGTTTGGCGTGTGCACGACCACGCCGGCCGCCTTCAGTTCGGTGATGATCTGGTCTGTGTTCTCCTTGGTGTATTTGCGATACCAGTCGGCACCAGCGTCAGCAGCCTTGCCGATCGCTGCCTTGGTTGGGGCATCCAATTTCTGGTACCAGGGCTCACCGCACATGAAACCCATCGTTTCGGCCATGTGGTTGGTCATAACCAGATGCTTGGCCACTTCGTAGAAGCGATGATCCTTGATCGCGACTAGAGGCTGTTCGAGCCCGTCCACGACGCCTTGCTGGAGCGCTGCATAGGCTTCCTCGAATGCGACGGAAGTCGGGCTGACGCCGAGCGCCTGGATGGAGGTCACATAGGCAGGGATTCCCGGCACGCGGATTTTCATGCCTTGCAGGTCGGCAAGGCTGTCGACCGGCTTCTTGACCAGAAACTGGCGAAAGCCGCGAAATCCCGGCCCGAGTACGCGGAAGCCGGCTTCGTTCGCTATTGTGTCCAGGATCTCTTGTCCGACGGGGCCGCGCCAGATGCGGAAGAAATGGTCATCGTCGCGGTAGAGATAAGCCACGCCTTCGATGTTGGCCGCCGGAGCAAAGTCGCCAAGGTCGCCGACGCTTTCATAAAGGCATTCAAGCACTCCACCCTTGACCTGCTCGACCATCTCGCTCCAGGTTCCGAGCTGTGATGCCGGAAACAGCTCGACGGTGACATCTTTCCCGAGCGCCGCCTCGACCTGCTGCTTGAACAGCTCGATGACCTTCGTATCGGGCGAGTCCGGGGTGCCGGTACCGCCGACGCGGATATGGAGTTCTGCATTGGCGCACGCGATGCTTGCCGTCGAGATGAGACATGCGGCTATGACAGTCTTGAGAATTGCTTTCATCGTGGTTCCCCTTTGGTTCTTGTTTCCGGCAAGCGGTTTGTCCGCGTTGCCGGCCTGCACTGCGTAATGCGTCTCAACGCGAAATGAGGTCATCCAAGGCCGCGCGAAGTTTCGTTCCGGGCGCCAGACCAAGCGCGCGAGCGGCCGCGTTTACATAGGAGATGACGCCGTTGTCCCACATGTCCTGGGAGTCGCCGATGCGCGCACTCATGTGAGCGACGGCGCCTGCCGGAATGCCCTTGGCCTGCAGCATGTCTAGCGCGACGATGCCCGCATTTTCCTTCCCGACGCCGGCATCGTTGAAAAACACGCCACCAAGCGGCACGGCCAGGGCAAACTCCCCCGAACTGGCTCCGCCATGAGAGGCGGACACAACAATGGCGCCCTCATCTTCCAGGGTCACCTTGGTGATCGAATCCATGACTATGACGCGACCGCCAACGCCACTTCCAATCTCGCTCTTCAGCATCAGACATCTCCTTTGGGCTGCGGTGGTTTCTCGCGAAAGGCGTCAGGCATTGCGGTCAGCACGTCGTCCAGCGCGTCGACGATCTGATCGATCTCCGATTCCTTGATGGTGAAGGGCGGGCTGATCTGGATGTGATCGCCACCACGTCCGAAATTGACGCCCGGCACGCCGGGGTTGATGATGACGTCGCGTTTGCGCATCTCCGATGCCAGCATCGCTGTGAAGCCGGCATCTTCCGGGAAGGGCGCGCGCGAACTGCGATCCGCCACGAACTCCAGGCCGGCAAAGAGGCCGCGACCTCGAACCTCGCCGATGCAGGGATGGCGCTGCTGCAGAGCATCCAGACGGGAGAAGAGATATTGTCCGATGATTCCGGGACGAGCGAACAACTGCTCGTTCGTCATGATTTCGAAGACCTTCTGGCCTATGAAACATGAGGCGGCGTGTCCGCTGTAGGTGAAGCCGTGGACGAAGCGGCGCTTTCCCGAGCGGAAGAATTCGGTGATCTTGTCGTTGACGATCACTGCGCCAAGTGGCGCATAGCCGCTGGCGATCGCTTTGCCGGCGGTGATCATGTCCGGCAGCACGCCCCATTGCTCGATGGCGAAGGGGGTGCCGGTTCTGCCGTAGCCGGTCAGGACCTCGTCGGCGACGAACACCACGCCATAGCGGTCGCAGATTTCGCGGATGCGCCTGTAGTAGCCAGCATGGGGCACGACGCCTGAACACGTCGTTCCGATGATCGGCTCGGCGAAGAAGGCCGAGATCGTTTCCGGCCCTTCGAGATTGATCGTTTTCTCGAGCTCGTCGGCGCAATCGAGCGAACAACCGTTTTTGTCGGCGCAGTATGCGCAACGATATTCGTAGGGCGGTGCGATATGAATGACCGGCAACATGTACGGGTCGTAGGGCTTGCGCCAACTGGTTCGACCCGACATCGCCAACGTGGCGAGGGTAACGCCATGGTAGCTCTGCCACCGGGTGATGATCTTGTGGCGTCGCGGCTCGCCCCGCTCCAGGTGATATTGGCGGGCGAGCTTGACCGCTGTCTCGTTGGCCTCCGAGCCACCCGAGACGAAATACACCGAAGCCATGCCTTTCGGCGCGACCGAGAGCACTGACGCCGAGAGCTGCTCCTGCCAGGGATGCGTGAACCCCGCTGTATAGACGAAGGTGACGCTGTCGCCGGCGTCGGCAAGAGCCTGGGCGATCTCAGTTCTCCCATGGCCGATGCCGACGACCCCAGCGCTGCCCATCGCATCAAGGTAAACCCGGCCGTCGTCGCTATGAAGGAACACGCCCTCGCCGCGCGATATCCGTATCGGGGCAACCGAGTAGTCCCTGGAGAATACGGTCATGGCCGCTCCCTGGTTCGTTTTGAGATGCACCTGGGCCGATTGCCCAAGTCATCCTCAAATGAAAGCGAGCGCTCGCTCTTGTCAATAGAAAATAATTAATTATTATGTGTTTCAGGTTTGGAACTGGAGATTCATGTGCGTGTCATTCGCTGGAAATCGGAAAATGGGCTGGGGTTGGAACACCTTGTCTTCGATCGCGACGCAGCCGGCGTTACCGCTGACGGCACAGTGATCGGAGAGCGGCAAGGGCAAGCCTATGGCATGCGCTACCGCGTCCGCTGCGCAATGGATTGGACGGTTCAGGAGGTTGCGATCGACATCGTCGGAGGCGGCAAGATACGCCTCGAAGCGGATGGCCGCGCCGAATGGCGGGACGCCAACGGGATCATCCGTGCCGATCTTGCCGGATGCATCGATGTCGACATTTCCGCGACACCCTTCACCAACACCTTGCCGATCCGGCGACTACGGCTCGCTGTAGGCGAGCGTCGGCCGATCCGGGTCGCCTATATCGCCATTCCTTCCCTCGAGGTGGCGGCGGCCGAGCAGGCCTATACCTGCTTGAAGCCCGGTGAGCGCTACCGCTACGAAGGTATTTTCCGAAACTTCCAAGCCGAGCTCGATGTCGATGAGGACGGCCTCGTCCGCGACTATCCGAGCCTTTTCAAGCGGTGCGCCCCGGGCGATGGCTCGGCGCAAGTCTAACTGTCAACGAACTCAAATAGCGGCTTTTGCCGCGGAGAAGAGCCTGTGCCCGATCGTATCCGATGCACCTATCTGCTGGAAGCTCCAATCGACATCGGCAGGGCCGCCGAGCTGCTGGCAAGCGAACAGTCGATCGGCTCCTTCACCCGGGTCGCCGGAGAGACAGACGAGATCATCGAACGCTTCGGCGGCCGTGTGGACGAGTTGCGTGTCGTCGCCGAGGACACGCCTCCAAGCTTGACAACATCGCTGCCCGGCATCGACGAACGCTCCCGGTGCAGCCGGGCGATAGCCACAATATCGTTCCCTGTCGAAAATTTCGGCCCGAACCTTCCATCGCTTTTCGCCATCCTGCTCGGCAACCTTTTCGAGCTGCAGGAACTGACCGGCGTCCGACTTGAGGATGTCGATATCCCCGCGAGCTTTGCCGACCGGTTTCCGGGGCCGGCCTTCGGCATTTCCGGAACGCGTCGATTGAGTGGCGTCGTCTCGGGCCCAATCATCGGCACCATCGTCAAGCCGAAACTCGGACTTGAACCCGCAGCCATCGCCGATCTGGTGCAGATGCTCGGCGATGCCGGAATCCATTTCATCAAGGACGACGAATGCATGACCGATCCTCCATCCGCGCCGTTCTCGAAGCGCGTCGAGGCGATCGCCCCGGTTCTCGATCGCCTAGCCGACAGGCACGGCCGCAAAGTCATGTACGCGTTCAACATCAGCGACGACGGCGACCGCATGTGCCGCAATCATGACCTGGTCGCCAACAGCGGTGGAACCTGCGTCATGGTTTCGCTCAATGCCTGCGGCCCTGCCGCCATCGCCCAATTGCGGCGCCACGCCTCGCTGCCGATCCATGCCCATCGAGCCGGCTGGGGAATGTTGACCAGGCACCCCGCCCTCGGATTGAGCTTTACGGCCTATCAAAAGCTGTGGCGCCTAGCCGGCATCGACCAGATCCATATCGGTGGCATCCAAGGAAAGTTCTCCGAAGAAGATGCTACCGTCACCCAATCAGCACGAGCGTGTCTTGGCCCATTCGGCGATCACGCGCCGATCATGCCGGTGATTTCGTCAGGCCAATGGGGCGGCCAGGCACCCGTCACATTCAAGGCATTCGGCAGTGACGATGTCATTTACTTGGCCGGCGGTGGAATCCTTGGGCACCCGCTCGGTCCTGCGGCTGGCGTGCGCGCAATAAGTGAGGCCTGGGAGGCGGCAAGGCTCGGCATAGACCTTGTTGACTACGCCCGCTCACACGAGGCGCTGGCAAGCTCGATCGGTTTTTTCGGAAATCTCAGGCAGATGAGAGCAACTGGCAATGGCTGACACCAATCCATACCTCTGTTTCTATGGAGACGACTTCACAGGCTCCACTGATGCACTCGATGCGTTGACAGCTGCCGGTGTCGCCGCGGTCTTGATTCTCGATCCGTCGCAGGATGTCTTGTCTCAATTTCCCGGTGTGCAGGCCGTTGGTCTGGCAGGGACCACCCGCGCAATGTCCCCTACCGAAATGGATAAGGAATTGCCGCAGGCCTTCCGGTGGATGGCGGATCTGAAGCCCCGTATCATTCACTACAAAGTATGCTCGACCTTTGATTCCTCACCAGAAACGGGCAGCATTGGCAGGGCCATGGAAATCGGACTGACAACGCTAGGCGGCGGCAGCGTACCTATTGTGGTCGGCGCCCCGCGTCTGGGTAGGTTCGTGGCATTTGCCAACCTCTTCGCTCGTGCAGGGTCGGCGCCGACCATTCATCGGATCGATCGGCATCCGGTCATGGCCCGGCACCCCGTAACTCCTATGAAGGAGGCTGATCTCCGGTTGCATCTCAAGGCACAGACGAAGATCCCGATCGACCATATCAGCATAATCGACATGGAGGCGGGGAACTGGCCAGTCATCGATGGCGATACGAGGGCGATCCTGTTCGACACCGTTTCTGCTGATCAACTCACTGCGATTGGGAATTGGCTTGGCAAGCAAAGCCGGGACACACCCGTCTTTTGTATCGGGTCGAGCGCCGTGGAAACAGCTCTGTCGCCAATTATGTCGGCGGAGACTCGATCCGTCGCGCCAGCGCCGACGGAAAACCCAAGCCATCGCGGACCGATCCTTGTGGTTTCCGGCAGTTGCTCGCCAGTTACAGCGCGCCAGATCGACGTCGCGGTTGGTGCCGGCTTTACACCGATTCCAGTTTCAGCCGCAGCGCTCGCAAATCAGGAAGCCTGGGAGGGGGCTTGCACTAAGGCGACCAACACCGCACTGGCGGCATTGGCAGGGGGAAGATCCGCGATTGCCTATACCGCACATGGCGAGCCCGACTTGATCCCTGGCGACGGCGACATAAACCTGCGCTCGGAAACCGAACGGATTGGCGTCGGACTGGGGCGCATACTTTCTGCTGCCGTAGATTCCTTGAAGCTCACCAGGGTTGCAGTTGCTGGAGGCGACACCTCCGGGACTGTAACGCGAGCGCTTGGCATCACCGCGCTGCAGATTGCTGCGCCTATCTCTCCCGGTGCGCCGCTTTGCTACGGTTTGCTCCGCCAGGGCGGGCGCATAGAGATTGCGTTGAAGGGCGGTCAAATGGGCGCGGACGACTTTTTCTGCCGGGTGAGGGATCTCTGACATTTTGTGCAGCTCAATAAGCAACAAAAATGATCGCTTCTGGCGCGATCGTATCACTCCGTTCGTGCCAGCTTTGGTCAGCTCAGGTTGATAGACGCAGGGTGGCTGAACGTCCGCTCCTGACATTCTGAGCCTCGAAGCCGTAAGTCTGGTTTCGGCCGCTTCCCAGTCGTTGAACTTGCCTCAGAGAGGAGTGTTCAACGGTGGCAGCAACGTGCCACTCGACCACCACTAGTCGCTGTTTTCTCTTGATGCACTGGTGTGCCACGAGACAGGATCGTCGACCCATCGATTGATATCGGATTCACGCCAGCCAGCCCCGTTGACACTGATCTTGATCTGAGCCGGGAACGTGCCTTCGGCGATCTTGCGATAGAGGGTTGAACGGGACAGGCCAGTCCTGGCAAGGACGGTTTTGAGGCGAATGATACGATCCAGTCCAGGCATGGCTGCCTTGCCTTTCGCTGAGAGCATTTGGCACCTGCTGGAACCAGACAGGATAACAAAGGCCGGCGCGCAATCAGATTTGTCATTTCATCGATCTGCGGAGTGGAAACGGCGGCAAATCGGCATGCCTTTAGATCCCAATGCCCCGCCCCTTACCGATGCCATGACTGAAGGCCAGTTCCGCGCCCAAGCGACGACCCGAATCCACGTTGATGCCAAGCTCGCGCTTGCGGTTTGCCAGTAGGGATTCCAGCTGCGGATCGCGTTCGAGGCTCTTGGCCATATCGGACATGGCCGAGCGCGTTGACTTGTAGCCGGACATGTCGCCGGACTGATATTGCTCCCGTCCCGTCCGGTCGAGCTTTTGCCAACGTTCCACGAAACGGTCAGCGCGGCGGCCAGGATCGATGTCTAGTCCGGTGCGGATTTCCGTTTCGAGCTGGAGAGCAAGCACGATGCGGCTGACGCGGCCGGCCCCCGCTTCGCGAACCAACTTAGGATTCTTGACGTAGGCCGCTTCGGCATCGCGCCAGCCATGCGGCCGCACCTTCTCGAAAGCGCTACGGGCATCCCTCAATTCGCGCATCTGGTCTGGAGTCCCCTGCCCCTCCGCAGCTGCGTTTTGCGACATCGCGTCAATCGCGCGCGCGTGACGCACAAGCGCCTTCGTGCGTGCGCTGCGCAACGCCGCTTCCGCGTCCACCGGTACATTCGTGTCGCGCGGCACTCCCCTGGCAGAAGGATCCCTTTCCGGCGTCCGGCCTGAATCTCCGATCCGCACCCCAACTCTCCTCCTTCCCGACCCAGGTCCTCCTTCCTGCATGGGCTCGCCATCTCCGGGCGAGCGCAACCCATCCAGCAGCTCGCCGATCCTGTCGCGCAGCTTCTCCGGAACAATCCGGCGCACGATCTCGACCACGCGCTCGCGGAACGTGATGCCGCGCCGCTCGGCATAGCGCTGCGCCGGCTCCATCCGGTCGTAATCCGACGCCATGTCCTTGGCGCGGTCGCGTGACAGCGTCCGGACGAGCCGTTCGCGAGTTGCGAAGTCATCGTTGCCGTAATGCAGTTCCATCCCTTCGCGATGCCGCGACAGGGCAACATAACTGCCATGGGCATCCATGCCCGGCGTCGCCAGCACATGGACGCGGTCGACCGTCATGCCCTGAGCCTTATGGATGGTCGCGGCATAGCCGTGGTCGATGTGCGCGTAGTCTTTCAGGTCGAAGCGAACCGACCTGTCATCGGTGCGCACGGTCATGCTCTGTGTGCTGACCTCCTCCACGATGCCAAGCGTGCCGTTGTTGACGCCGAGGCCGCGCTCATTGCGCAGGAACACGACACGGTCGCCAATGGCGAAGGTCCTTGCACCTCGTTCCACATTCACGTGAACCTCGTCGCCGAGTTCTCCAGCAGCCTGCATGCGCTCGCGCGCTGCCTGGTTGAGTACGCGCACCTCGTCGTTTGTGTGGGTGAGAATGATCCGGCTTGCCTCTGGATGCGCCTGCCTGTCTCGATCCCAGCGCTCGACGAGTTCGCCTCGCGCTTCGTCGCGCGTTGCAGCCTGATGAACCATGCCTTTGCCGTCATAAGCGCTGATCGCAGCGCCGATCCTGCCGGTTGCCAGATCGCGCGTTGCGTTACGCTGCCAGTCCTCGCGCTGCCGACGCACCTGGCCGATTTCGACGCCGGCGTGTCGCTCATGGATAGAGCGGAATGCAGCGCCCGCTTCGATTGCCTGCAACTGCTGCGGATCGCCGATGAGAACGACTTTTGCGCCAACGTCCGCGGCATGGGAAAGCACGCGCTCCAACTGGCGCGTGCCGACCATGCCGGCCTCATCGATCACCAGGACATCGCGCGTGGTGAGAAGATCCCTGCCCTGTCCCCAGCTATGCTCCATACTGGCGATGGTGCGTGACGGGATGGCTGATCCGCCTTCCAGATTCTCGGCGGCAATGCCCGAGAGTGCGGCGCCTCGAACCTCGTAGCCAGCCGCTGCCCATGCCTGGCGCGCAACACCCAGCATGGCGCTCTTGCCCGTTCCGGCAAAGCCGACAACGACACCAAGACCGCGGCCATCGGTGATATGCGCAAGCGCATCGGTCTGCTCGCCCGAAAGGATGAGCCCGTGTTCCGCAGCCCGCGCCAGTGCTGCCTCGCGATGTGCCTCACTCACCGCGTGTCGCTCGTCCAAATCGATACGCTCCGCCGCGCGGTGAAGGCGCTGTTCGGTCTCGATCATCTGCCTTGTGGTGAAACGGTCTTCGCCGCGTCCGTCCTTGCCGAGTTCGACCAGATCGGGTGCGTTGCTGATGGCTGCCACCACTTCGTTGAACTGCTCCATTCCCTCGCTGTGGCGATGCGAGAACTTGGCCATGTCCCTTCGGGTGAAGGTCGATTGCTGATGCGTGATAGCATCGAGCGCCACGGATGGATCGGCAATGATGCGCGCGCCATTGTTGCGCGCGATCTCGCGGTGCAGTTCGGCGCGATCTGCTTCAGTGTCGCCAGCGTCCAGGCCACAGCCCTCGATGCGCTGAGCCGGTGCACCAATCTGCGTTTGCGGCTCCAAGGCAATGCCCTGCGCTTCCAGACTGCGATGATCGATGCGCGCGTCGATGTCGAGTTCGGCCAGGCGCTCATTGGCTAGTTCCGCCCATCGCTCGCGCCAGCGCTCGACCAGCTGGGTGGCATTCCAGTCTCGAACCTTTGACCCAAAACCATTCTCGTCCACGGACCGCATGGTCAGCATGACATGGGCATGCGGTTTGGGGCTGCCATCCTCTGCCCTGTCCCAATGCACATTGAGATCGGCGACCATGCCCTTGCTGACAAACTCGACTTGTACAAAGTCGCGCGCCAGTTCGATGCCTTGCGCCTGGCTGAGTTCACGCGGCAGCGCAAACTCGACCTCGCGCGCAAGCTGGGCATCCTTGCGGACCTCGAACGCCTCGACATCGTTCCACAGCCTCTCGCGGTCGCGCCAGGCCTCCGGTGCATGCTGCGGCAACATCACCTCGGAATGGACGACACCGCGTTTGGCTGAAAAATCGTGGCTGCGTTCGATCCGCTCGTCGCGCAGCCGCGAAGCCGAGCGGTAGGCGGCTGACGCCACAGCACTGCTCCCAGCCTTGCGGCCAATGACCTTGACGTGAAGATGATAGATCGCCATCGCGACCAGATCATTTGCACGTCAAAACGCACGTCGGCACGACGTATAAGCGCGCCCTCCCTCGAAAAAATCTCGGGATGGACCAGCCCGTCCCGGGCTGTCTCGGCAACCTTGAAGCCTTCCGGCAGGCGGTCACCTATCATCGTCGCATCAACAATCCATGGAGACCTGACATGCGTAAACCACGGGACTTCGACGCCGAACTGAAGGCGCTGGAAGAAAAAGCGCGAGAGCTCAAGACGCGAAAGGTGCAGCAGCTTGGCGAGCTGGTGATCGCCACAGGCGCCGATCAGCTCAGCACCGACGAACTGGCGGGTGCACTGGTCGCAATCACTGAGACGAAAGACACCTCAAAGCGTGAGGCATGGGCCAAGCGTGGGGTGATGTTTTTCGAGAGCGGGTCCCGGCGAACTGCTCCGACATCTGAGCGCAACCCACGCAGCGCTTCGGCACAATCGGGCAGCGCGCAATCGCCGGCAGGCGGCACGGGCTCGGCATGATATGCGCACTTGGCAGGTCGAGCGCCGCCAGCGCACCCGACATCTGATCGAGCTCGGCGGGCTCGTCGTCAAGGCAGGCATCGTCGAGCTGAGTAAGGACGATCGCGCCATCATCTACGGAGCGATGCTCTGGATCGCCGCCAAGCTGCAAAGCCATGAAGGCGAGCAGGCAAGAGACCTATGGGCCGCGAAGGGAAGGCAGGCGTTCGATGCGGAACGGCATGAAGCCCAAAAGACTCAGCGAACTTAGCGGTGATTGGCGATCGGCAGGGCGCGAAGCCGCGAACAGCGGCATCTGCCAGCCGCTCGCCAGCTGACGGCGCTGCGTTAAGGATGGTAGCGATTTGGGGGACAATCAGCAGCGACCCCCAGCACTCCCTTGCCAAGGGAGTGCTCTACCACTGAGCTACCGCAGCAACGGGCGTCTGAATAGCCGCTGACGCCTTCAATTGCAAGCGTTCCGGCCCCTATCTGCACAATCGTCGCACCGGGACGATTGGAACCGTACTGGCACCATGCGAGCACGAAACAGCCTCCAGCTGACAC
Source organism: Mesorhizobium sp. RCAM 05104 (assembly GCF_059683645.1). Lineage (NCBI taxonomy): Bacteria > Pseudomonadati > Pseudomonadota > Alphaproteobacteria > Hyphomicrobiales > Phyllobacteriaceae > Mesorhizobium > Mesorhizobium sp. RCAM 05104. The sequence continues at coordinate 696,164 of NZ_CM185033.1, forward strand.
CATTCAGCTTGAAGCTACACCGTTCTTGAAACCGGTTTGGTGCCATGCCGGACACGCATTGAAATAGAGCCCCGTGGAGGGGTTTCTCCCCCCCCACCCTTCACTCACTACCGGCGAAGGCCCTCGCGCTCGTCCTTGCCCCCGCCGCAGCTCGAAATGATACGTTTGCGAGGTTCATCCTCACCCGATTCAGCGCCTCGCTTGTCGCGGACGGGGCCGAGGGCGATGACGCCCCAAAATTTGCGGTTGGGCGCTCACAGTAGGTTTTGGCGGAAAGAAAGGCCGGCGCCAATTTGGGGATCGGGGGTGGGCTTTGGGTGACGCCGGCCAAGCGGACACTTGGTCCGCCGCAATGGAAACAAAGCCGATTTGGCAGTGGTTCCCAATGGTGCGATCGCGGACCCTACGCTTTGGCCTTCCGCTTAGCAGGCGCCTTTTTGACTGGAGCAGCCTTGCGGCCAAGCCCCGATGCCCTAGCCAGCGCCGACCGAGTTGCAGCGTAGTTTGGCGCCACCATTGGGTAGTCGCGCGGCAGGCCCCATTTGGCGCGGTACTCATCGGGCGTCATGCCGAGCAAAGCGAGGTGCCGCTTCATCGATTTGAATTTGCGACCGTCTTCCAGGCTGACGACGTAGTCGGGGAACACTGACTTTTTCGGATTAACCGCAGGCACCAGCGGTTCGCTCGGCGCTACTGCGGGCCCACCAAGACCGGACAGCGACATATGCACGGATGCTATCACGTCCGGTAAGCTGGCCACGGGCAAAGGATTTGCTCACATATGCGGAAACAATTTCTGCCGTTAGATCGATGAGCTCGACGGCGCGGTAGTCCGTGTCTTCTGTCATTTGTTCGTCCTCTGTTTGTGGACAGCTATTACTGGAGGGGCTTCATCGGCGCAATGCACTTCGCAACTGTCGACCACCCGCGAAACAACCGGCCCGATCTACTCGACGATCTGTTCTACGCGCGTGAGGTCCTGCGCGCTGCCATCCGTTTCGCTTTCCTCATGGATCATTCGCACTGGCAGATAAGCATTCGCTTCCAGCCACTCGCGCAGCACGATCTGAATGAGTTCCGACCGGCTTAACTTCACCTCGCCGGCAATGGAGTTCAGGGCGTCTTCGGTCGCCGGCTCCAGCGGCACGCCAGCCACATTTCGAAGCATCAGGGCGGCCCGTCGCAAAATGATCTGTAGATCGGGCCTCGCCATGTCCGCGATGCGGTTGGCGGCGTTCTCGAGTTCTTCGGCGATGGATAGACGGCTCATCTAGGAATGCTCGCGGAATTTAGTTCTTCTCGCAAGTAGGGTGCGCGCCAGCCGCGCGGGACGCTTCTGCAGGTGTAGGACAGCGGGCAGCGCCAAGCGAGGGTAATGCCACTCATATCGTCGATGTCTCACAACGGATCATTTGCGGTTGGCATCGGAATTGCTTCGTCCACCACAACGGTGGGATCCACATGGGGTCTGGAAAGCAAGGCGGAATGAGGCCGAAAGCCCGGGCGATTTTCATTCTGGCGAAGGCTCATGCCGAAGCGGGCGCTCCAAATCGCCTAATTGAACTCGCAAAGGTCGCAAGATGGTGGAAGCAACTCAATATTCGTTCACCTTGACCGAGGTCGCGACGGCACTGCTTCGACAGCAGGGGATCAAAAATGGCCGGTGGTCGCTTGGGTTTGAATTTTCCCTTGGAGTTGGAGCTTTTGGGACCAGCGAGGCTGAGTCCAAACCAGGAGCGATGGTGCAGATCCGCGCTGTGACTTTGATGCGGGTGCCAGACGAAAGTCCGCCTTCGACAGCCAGCTATGTCGTCTACGCTGCAGAATTAGATGAATGACGCCACACTAACCGGTTCGATGCCTTCAACGAGGCCAGTCGGCCTTCGCGACCCATCGGGTGTAGGCGCGCTCGACCTCGACGACGGCTTCTTCCTTTGTCTCCACGCTGCCCTTCGATGATCCCTGGTACCAGAACCACATGCCGGCAGACGGACCATGCAACTCTTTCCTGATCCGCCCGGCATTGTCGCTCTGGAAGGATGCCGCGAAGTCATACGCGGCTGTGCGACCTGCGATCTCCGTCCTGCCCCAGTCAACGTGAACCCGGGCACCACGCTCGACCAGGAACTGGAACGCCGCTTCCTTCGTGTCGAAGGTGTCCACGATCGCGCTGCCGTCCACGACTTGCCAGCCGCGCTGATAGGCAAGGCGGATCTTCAGGCGTTCACTCACCAGCGGAACCGTTCCGTGTACCAGGTGATCTTGCCGTCGACCTTCATCGGCTTGTGGATCATGAGGCGCTTCGGCAGGTGTTCGGGGTGCACCTCAAGCAGCGTTATCTTGACCTGCGGCTTGCAGCGGCTGCAGTCGAACTTCAGGGCCAGCGGATCTACGCCGCCGCCATAGACCATCATCAGGTCGGCCGACCTGCAGTAGCGGACGTTGCCGCAGCTGCATTCCGCTTTCACAAGCATGTTGTGCCGGGTTGCCTTGCCCAGCGTGTCGATCGGTTCGTGCGCCATGAGAACGAATAAAGAACATTTCTCTTGCCCGTCAAGCCGGCCCGTGGAATGTTTTCGCCATGAGCGACGAACCGACACGCCTTGCCGACACTATCACGCCAAGGGAGCACGCTCCGATCCTCGGCCATATCTGCGAGCATCAAGGCTGCGCCAGGCATGCGGGCTTCGGCTTCGCACGGCCGCGACAAGAACCTCGTTGGTTCTGCTTCGCGCATCGCAGTGATGGCGAGCGCTACCTCTAGACGTCGAACAGGTCGGATGGCCCGAGGCCGATCTCGTCGATGATGTCAGGCGTGTTGTTGCGCGGGCTGCCGACCTTGCTGTCGATCGGCCACATCTTCATCAGCTCGGACGGATAGGGCTTCATCAGGTCGCGCGGATCAGGCTCCGGACCAAGCCAGCGCATGTAGTCGGACGGCGCCAGAATGACGGGCATGCGATCATGGATAGTGGCCATCAGCTCGTTCGGCTCACAGGTGGCGATGGCGAATGTGCGCACCAGTTCACCAGTGGCCTTGTCGGCGTATTCTTCATAGATTCCGGCCATGGCGAAGGGATCGCCAGACTTCATGGCGATGGCATAGGGCTGCTTCTTCTTGCCTGAAGGGTCGAGCTTCCCATTCGAAATAGCCGTCGACGGGCACCAGGCAACGGCGTGAGGCATAGGCTTTCCTAAACAGGCCATTGGAGGCGATGGTCTCGCAGCGTGCGTTCACTGGCGGCGGCCGGCCGCTGCCTTCCCTGGACCAGCGGGGGACGAGGCCCCACTTGGCCGATATGAACCCGGCCATGCTCGTGAATAGCTCTTCGCGAACGATGATGGGGTACATGAGCTTGGCGCGCCATTCCAGATCGGAAACGCGTTTCCCATGCGCTCGATTTCACCAGGATGGGCAAACTCGAACCGCCGCACCATGTCGGGGATGGTCGATTTGACGAAGACGCGTCCACACATTTGAGACCAGGCTCACTCGTCACGTCAGGGGAAGACCAAAATGGGAACGCACCCGGAACGAGTCAAGCCTGAACCGCGTCACTCCGGAGCACCGGCATCGTAGTGCACGATGGCATCCAGGATGGTGCGGTAGAGGCTGTCGACCTCTTCGTTGATCTCTTCCCGCTTGATGCCGAGCGCCTTGGCATCGGCGATCAGCTTGTGTGTCAGTTCGTCGACGGAGATGACATCCGCCTTTGTCGTCTCGGGAACGTTGTTGGTGATCCATCGATCGAGGAAGTTTATGCCGCGTGTGCTCATCTGGCGACAAGCTCGCGAAGGCGTTTCGGTTCCGGCCCGAGCTTCTGCGCGGATCGAAAATCGCACTTGTGAGTTTACGGATTGCGGCACGCGCGCCGTTCGGCTGCACCGAACAGTTGAAGGAGGCGAAATGATCAATCCGCCAAAGCGACAGGGCGAGTACCTAGACCGTGATGTCGACTGCCAGGAGGCCATGGAGCCCGGCTTTCAGGCGATCGTCGATTGCATGTTGGAAGTTGGCTGGACGCGAGGCGAGATCCAGCGATCACTGCGGAGGCTCATTGCCGCGGACAACATGACCCAAAAAGAAAACGCCAAGACGGAAGCCCAGCTGGCGATCGCGCGCGCCATGATGCGCGCCGGCAAGCTGCTATAGATGCGGCTTCAAGGCTTGCTCACTCCAGCTTCGTCAATCTCAGCTTCCATCTGGTCGCTGACGGGCTTGTTCTTGCCGCCGGCGAGCGGCTCGCCATCGAAGCCCTTCAGCCACGCATCGGCGAATTCGTCCCAGACCTGCGGCACAACGCGCTCCCTGCCGTCCTTGCGGGCCTGCGCACCGTACATCCACGCGTAGGTGATGCGCTCCTGGTCCTTCTTAGCCACGGACATCGTCTAACTCCCAGAAATCTTGCAGCGAAGCGTGCCGCAAATCTTCATCGCCGCGCAAGTGCTTGACGCGGCCGATCAGTCCCAGCCTGACCCAGTGGGTCGCTGGTGGGCGCCGGGCCTGCGTGCTCCTGGACACGCTTCCACAGGCGCTCACGGATCGCACGACTGGAATTGATGAAGGCCGAGCCGACATACTTGCCTGTCGCCCGATCCGCCATGAGCGCGAAGGCCGGCTTGCCGGCCTCGCGCTCGACGCCAAGCAATTGGTATTCGTCGATGGCGTAGCATTTCGTCTTCAGCCAAATTGTCGACGGGCCGCCGCGGTACTTGCTGTCGCGGCGTTTTGATACCATGCCCTCGAGTCCGGCCTGGTCGAGCAGATGATAGATGGCATTGGCGTCGCCCGGCAGCGGCTCGCTGAACTGGATGCGCCCGCCCGGCTCGATCATGCCGGCCAGGATCTCGCGCCGCTCTTCGAGCGTCATGTCGCGCAGGTCGTGGCTATTGAGGTGCAACAGGTCGAAGGCGACGAAATAGAGATCATGCTGCCGGCGCGTGATCGCCTGGCGCAGCTCGCCGAAGTCGGACAAGCCGGCTTTGTTGAGCACGATGATCTCGCCGTCGACAATGGCGCTTTCGGCGGCGAGGCTGGCGGCTTCCTTCACCAGGTCGCGATACTTGGCCGTCCAGTCGTGGCCGTTGCGCGTGTAGATCCGGGTGCCGGCGTCGTCGATGATCAGCCGCGAGCGATAGCCGTCGAACTTGACCTCGTGAATCCAGTCGTCGCCTTCGGGAGGCTGCTCCACCAAGGTCGGCATCAGGCGCGACGAACTTCAAACGCATACGGGAACCCACACAAACCGCGATTCAATTAGCTTGCGCTGAAATGGTTCCGGAACATTTTAGCTAAGTTGAATGTTTCAATGATTACCTTGCACAAACGAGGGACCGGATGGCACGAAACCTGAGAGTGGGCGACGAGATCACGCTAACCGCCACAATCCTGAAGGTGGTGAGCGACGGCGTTTCGAGCGTCAGCATTCCCACTTACAACTTCCCCCTCGCAATAGATTCGCCGAAACACGCCAAGCCGGGGCAGAAGGTTGAAATCAGGCGGTTCGCCACTCGCGTCGATGACGAGGATGGCAAGGTCACGGTTCGGATCGATGGGGGCGGCCTGGTGACCGTGGATCGACATCGCGGGTTGCGGTACGCGAGTAGCCTTTGCGCGTAAGCTGCACTTGCACGAAAGAACATGCCGGCCTAGCCGATTGAGGTATCCGGGCGTAGTCACTCCCCTTCGAGAAAGGCAGATATAATTCCGGCGTTCCCGACGCCGGATTGGCCGGTTTCGGCGAACAGGGAGGGTATGATGCTACGTGCAATATCTAGGGTTCTGGCTATCGTCGTCCTCTGCTCCACCGCCGTCGGAATCACGACCAGCCTGACCATGGCTGACCCGCGCGATGTGGGCCACAAGCCGGGTGATAGAGGGAACTAGTTCCACCGCCCGGTACCGACGTGCCCAAGTGAATGGCCCGTTGCCCTCGCAGCGGGCCTATTTTCGTCTGAGGCACGTCGACGAGTTCGGCAACGGTGATGCTGAGGTCGCGCGGGTAGTGACCAGCGATCAAGCGAAAGGTACGATACAGGCGGAGGCTTAGAAATGCCGAACGCCGAAATCCCCACCTTGACCGTGGCCGGGCTCGCTGACCCCAACCGAGCCATCCAGGCAGCGGTCGCGCTTTATGGATCAGACGCAGCGACCGCCGTTGCGTGGTGTGCCCTGGAAGCGCGTTTCGCCGGCCGTGAAGCGGACTACCGCTTCTGGTGTGGCGTCATCAAGCAACTGTACGCGACAAAAAAGAATGCCCGCCACTGACAAAACAGTGACGGGCTTTCTGTTACACCTGCCGGTGAGGGGACCGAGCATCAATAGAACTTCACTGCCGCCAGTCGGTTCCGAAAAAAGCCGGCCATTCATCAGTTGAGATCGCACGGCCTTTTGCCATGCCCTCTTCATGCCTACGGCCGCCTTCGACGATCAGCTGCTGAGCGGTAGCAGTTGAGCTCGACCTCGTGAATTCAGTAGGCTGCTCCACCGAGGTCGGCATCAACGGCGCGACGAACTTCAAACGCATGAGATGAACCGCAAAACCGAGATTCATTCAATTGGCTGACCTGAATTGGTTCCGGAACTTTACGCGGTGACGATGTTTCCTCAAATGCCGAAGCTCTCAGATCGCGCGCCACCTACGCACGGCAAGCCACACGACGGCGAGCCAGGAAATCAACGTCACCACTTCATCGTGTGCTCGGTCTGCGGCCAGCAGATCGATATGTGGGATTTTCGGCACCTCGCACATCATGCCGATCAGGCGCACAAGCCGCTGAGATGGGGGTCTGGACGCGTCTCAATGAGCGGCGGCGGGATAGCTTGAAATAATCAACTCGGCTGTCGCCCAAAATGCGAGGCCGGCGAAAAACAGAACCGCCACCGAGATGAACAACACTCGCTGGAAATCCGTAATCCTGAAACCTCGCCACACGATTGAAACCGGATCTGTTAAAGCCGACAGCCCGCTGCCAAGGTTGATTGGGACGAGGCAGCGGGCCGCTGGGTGTGGTGCACCCAATGAGCAGCGGGGGTCTGCTGCTCGTTCACTTAAAATCGCTTGGCCTCCCAAAAACGAGTTTCCTTATCACTGAACATTAGACGCGCCTTATGGATTGTTCGCCGCAGATAGAAGCGGCGAACCCTTGATTTGGCTCCGTATGCTGAGACGTGTCGAAACGAAAAAACCCGCCGGCGCACGCCGGCGGGCGATCGGGAGCTAGGCCTAACTGATCAGTTCGCGCCGCCGAGCTGCTTTGTCATTTTGCAGAAATTGTCATGTGACTTCGCGATAGCCTCGTCGCCACATTCCTTCATCATGCCCGCACGGTCTTCTTCCTTCATGGCCATCCAGGCGGCCTTGAATTCCGCTTCGGACTTCATCGTCTTCATGCCGGCATCAGTAAAGAAGGGCGACATCTTCGCCGGGTCATCGAGCGCGGACGTTCCGGTGCTGCCGCCCGCAAGCGCTGAACCAGTCATGATCGCAAGCGCCATAGCGCCCGTTGTCAGCATTTTGAAGTTGTTCATGGAAAATTCCTCCGGTTACGGCTGCCAGAAAGGCAGCTTGTTCCATCAACTCCGTCATTGGGAAAAAGTTTCCCTCAAAAAGGAAGCCGACCGCCCTACCCCAACCGGGAGGTTCCGTTGATCCTTCAAAAAAAAAGTCCGCCCGGTATACATTTTCGAGCGGGCCAAACGCCCATCCGAATGGAGAATGGGTGGGCCAAGGTCTGGAGTACGCTGGGTTAGCCAGCATAGCCAGACGAGCGGCGGCGAGGTTGGTTGCGCATATGGGCGTCAGCTGATCGTCGAGAGCAAAGCGTCTCTGGCAAGCCTGTGGATAGTAGCCGTTGAAGGCGAGCCGATCACGCCTATCGTGGGGTTGCCACCCCGCCCGGCAGTCGATGCTTTCACGTTTCTCAGGCAAGTATGCGTCGACTGCCGGCCCCCCAAAACATCAGGCACTTCTGTTGCTTACGCCGCACATCCTACGCTCACGCTTCATGCCCCGGATGGCGTCAGGCGTGCCGTAGCCTGCCGTTTCAAAAAAGAAACGCAAAAAAGAATCCCACCCGGCCGAAGCCGATGACTGGAAATGACGTATGGGTCAAGCGGTGCGCAGCACCTTCATGATGGCTTCCCACGCCCACCCATGCTCAAACCAATGCCGGCTCTGGCGACGCCATCGGCCCGCCACCGCCTCTTCTCGGGACGATTGCACGGTAGGCCGGACAGGGTGGAGGATCATCGTCATCCCGCCTGCGACGATGCGGCCAAGGCGCCCACTTGTCCTGACGGCGTCGAGCATGCGGCACTCCCCAAAGCGTGCGATTTCGATTTGGACGGTTGTCATCCGACACGCCGTCCAGGGTCTTTAACGCGCACAGGATGTCGTCAATCGTGGCTATCGCTCCATTCTCCAGCCGACGCAGCAGAGGTATCCCGGAACCGAGCAGGCGTCGGACGCCCAGGAAGCCAAAATCGCCCGCTTCTCGGCAGCAGTCAGATCTGGAAGGCCTACAACATCTTCAGGATGGGCAATCCTTGTTGAGCCGTATTGCATTTCCGATTTGGCAATAATTCGTGTCCGGTTGTCATCTCCATGGCGCTATCGATGCTGCCGTCTAGTCGCCGCGTGGGGGCGCGGATTGTCCCTACGTAGTCTGGCGATCCTGGTGACAACGACCGCTTGAAGCTGGGCGCCCGCGCCGCCTTAGTCAGGCCCCAGTTTCGGTCGCTGTTTTGTCAGTACCAGCAGCAGCAGCGACGGTCTCGGCCTTTTGGGCGTGGTAGATTTTCAGTAGAGTGGAAGCCGTTGCATCGGGCGTCCACCCCTGCGCTTCTGCGGAAGCTACCAAGGCCGCAAAGGCTGCTTCCAAAGCCACCTCGCAGTTGACCTCCCTGTCTGGGCTGTTCTCCGGCAAGATCGGTCCTTCAACGGCTTGGGACATCTGAAAAGCAGCTGGCCGCCGAAAGGTTTCTCTTGCCACGGTTTTGCGCCGCGTCGTGTCCCCCATATCGGGTTGACGACAGTCTGCATCTCTGGCCGAGCCCCCCGCTGGCGTCTCTGTGCCCTCCACTGTGTCCTCGATCTTTACCCCTCTCCATCGCCACCACTTCCGCCGCATAGTTGCAACCCGGGCACAGGTGGCGGCGAATGACACTTCCTGACTAAAGGGGCAGGGGTGCGCCCGTTCTCAGAGCTCGATGATCTGTGTGATGTCGAGGGAACAACCGCTGCTCCAGAGCGTTTTTGTCCCGACGGGACATTCTCAGCTCATGGAGAGTTGTGATGTTTAGAAAACTGGTTCTCTCATCGGTGATCGCGGTCACTTGTGCTGCCGCCGCCGTCTATCCGGCAAACGCGGGCGGTGTCATCATCGACTTTGGTAGTGGTTATGGCGACGATTATGGAGACAATTATGACTACTATGGTGACAGTGATCGGTACCCCGATTATTACGGTCAACGCTATTCCCAATACGACGACATGTATGACAACGGCTATAGGCCCCGTTACTACCATCGGCATCATCGACACCATTGCCGCGTGGTGCTGATCAAGCATTGGCGTCATCACCACCGCGTCATCGAGCGAGTTCGAATCTGCAGGAGGTAATGGTATCAGGTCCGGCCAATCTGGGCGGACTGAGCGCTTGAGTTCTACAGTTCCCGCAGCCGATAGGGGTACTTAACGCAGGTGGTCCGCTCGATCGCGGAGACGTGTCCGCTCGGGCGGCCTGCCGTTTTTCAGACGGACATGACGCTGCCTTTCTCGGCAACAATTCTGCCCTTTGCCCGCTTCGCGGGCGGTAGGTGGCCATGCTTAACGAACTGCGGACGACCAAGCGCCGCGCGCACCACGCAGTGGGCGGGTACATTCTGGGGGAAGTTCAAGTTCCGCATCAAACACCAGCGCGCCGGCGGCGAGGCAGTCCCCGCATTTTGATAAGAGCGGCGGGCTTGTGCCTCAGGTACCCGTCGCTCTCTAAGAGCGACGGGCGGTGTTGCCTGAAAATGCGGAACTGCTACTTTAGCCGCAAGCGGGATGCTAAACCGCTCGGTAAATGGAGTCTTAGAAAAGCCCCGTCGGGGTTTGAAAGACAAGCATCTTCCGTCATCGGAGCACGCCGGGGTTTGGTCCTTGGCGCAAGTGTCTCGCGATTCGGGAGCTTTACCGAATCGCGAGATTGTCTTGGTCAGTTGGAACTGGCGACCGGCGCCACAAGCGGCGTGATGCGGCGAATAGCGACGCGGCGGTTCTGTCGTTCCGGCCCTGTCGTATTCACCTTAAGATAACGCTCGCCGTAGCCTTGGGTCGTCAGGTTCTCTGGCGCTATGCCAAAGGCGTTGGTGAGGGCCTCGGCAACTGCCTCGGCTCGCTGGTCGGACAAGGCCAGGTTTGCAGTGTCACTGCCGACGGCATCAGTGTGACCTTCGATCAGGAATGTTTCGGCTGGGTTCTTCTTCAGCAACCGCTCCATTGCATCCGCAACCCCTTGCAGCTTTTTGACTTCGCTGTCCGAGATCGATGCCGAACCGGAGTCGAAATTCAACGTGTCGAGATCAACGCGCCGGGCGATGTCGCGCACACGCGCCGAGCGTTTGACCTCGTCGACCGAGTAGAGACGCTGGACCTTTTCCACGGGCGGTTGCTCAAGGAAGGTGTAGTAGTCGCCAGGATCCTCTACCAAATCCGATTCCAGGATATATTGCTTGCGCGGAATGGTTAGCCGCATCGGCGGCAAGTCATCGCCAGGGTCGCGCCAATCTTGCACGTCCTGGTAATACCGCTCGTCGACATAGCTCAACACATACTCGCGACCGTCGGGCGTGATGCGGGAGCGCTGGATGACGTCTCCATTGCCGTTGCGGATGGTGACGATCTGGTTGCCGTTGTCGCGAACGACGGTCTCGCGTGTACGGCCGCCCGGCAGATCCTCGTAATACACGTCCTTGGCACCACGGTTCATGCGCGGCGCTTCGTTGCTCTGGACGATCGTCTGGTTGTTGAACTGTATGATGACCCGGCCGCCAATTTCCGCGAGGACATCGGCGCCTTTTGGACGCTCCGGCGCTTGGGTGTCGGGCGCCTTGTCACGGCGAGTGCCCTTTTCGTTCGTCACCGGAACGATCTTCTCCGGCTTGATCTCCTGTTGCGCTGACTTGTCGTCAGCAGGTGGTGGTGCGGCATCTGCGGGGGCGGCCGCAGGCGCGGTGGCCTCATCGCTGCCGTTCTGCGGGGCGACGTTGCCTTCCTTGCCCGGACGTTTCGCGTCCTTCTGGCTGTCCAGGATGGGGGCAGCGTTCGGATCGGCTGGCGCCTCGCCCTGGACTGGCTTTTCGCTTGGGGCGGGCGCGGCCGGCTCACCAACGGCCGGTTTTCCGCTGGGGGGCTGCTCGGTCGAAGGTGGGGTTTTCGTCACGGGCTGGTTTGGTGCAGGCGCCTCGGCGGCAGGCTGCTCGGCGGCAGGTTTTTTCGTAGGTTCAGCCGGCTGTTCGCTCTGTACAGGCGCAGGCTGATCGGTCGCAGCGGGCGCTTGGGGAGCCGGGGTGGGCAAAGGCGCCTTGTCTGCGGGCGGCTGGACTTGCTTGCCTGCCGGTTCGTCGGGAGCCTTGGAGGCAGGCTCGGCTGGCGGCGCCGGCGCAGGTTCGGCCGTTTGCGCGGGCTGTTGCTTCGTCGAAGGTTCAGTGGGTGGCGTGGATTCTGGAACGGGAGTTGCCTGCGACGCCGGGGCTGCCTCTTTTGGCTGGGCCTCCGGTTTTGGAGCAGGCTGTGGTTCGGTCGCTGGAAGTGGAGCAGCTTCGGACGGAGCCTGTTGCCTTAGCGCGCAGGCTTCGGCGGACTCGCCCTCGCTACATTTCAACTTGATAAAAATCGGCGGTGCGGATGCGGCGAACCGTGCCGCACCGAATGCTGCGCTGCTGAGCGAGACCCCGAACGGCGCTGAGGCGATGAGCAGCCCGAGTGCGGTGCTGGCCAAAATCTTTGGTCGGCGTGTCATTTGAATTCTCCGTGTCGTGTCCCGTCACTATCCAAACTGGGCGCTGGCACATTGGTTCCCCGTCAAGATCGAATGGCGCGTTTGCCAGCAGACACGACACGCGGCTGAATCGCTACACTGCCTCTCATTGGCACTAGTTGTGGCTATTTTTATCTGGTGACTAGCGATGCCGGCCGGCCGCCTCACAAGATCCGCGTAAGCCCATCTGAACCCTTCTGGCGCCAAATCCCCGCTAGGCCGCACCAACCGTAGGCACAATAACCAGCAATCTCGAATCCGAAGGCATGCGCGGCTGCGAGCAAGTGGTGTGCAAATGCGCCCCCACCGGCTCTGGGGCTGGTCGCTACCTGATCGTGATCGAGAGACCGCGCGTCACCGTCGATAAATGTCGGCCCGCGTCGGCGGCAGGCCGCTCGGACCCCGCGCGCGTTTGGTGACGACGGTCTGGAAAATCTGTGCCGAGGCGCGCTCGAAGGTGATCGAACAGCCCGTGAGATAGAGCAGCCACAGCCGCGCCTTGGCCTCGCCGACCTCGGCGACCGCCTCGTCGAAGCGGGCCTGCAGCCGCTCGGCCCACAGCCGGCAGGTGCGTGCATAATGTTCGCGCAAATTCTCGACGTCGTAGACGAGGAAGCCATGCGCCTCGAGATTGCCCAGCGTCATGCCGATCGTGTCGAGTTCGCCGCCGGGGAAAATGTATTTGAGCAGTGCCTTGAACTCCGGGCCCTTGCGCAGGGTTTTCTTCATGTCGCCCTTGCTGCGCCGTGTAATGGCGTGGTGCAGATAGATGCCGCCTGGTTTCAGCAGGCGATGGATGGTCTTGAAATAGGTGGCGTGGTTGGCAAGTCCGAGATGCTCGAACATGCCGATCGACGATATCTTGTCGAAGGAGCCGGTGAGCTCCGCATAGGATTTGATCTCGATGGTGATGCGGTCTTCCAGCCCCTCGGCGCGGATACGCTCGCGGGCGAGGTCGGTCTGCGCCTGCGACAGCGACACGCCATGGCCGACGACGCCGTAATTCTTCGCTGCATGGATCAGCATGGCGCCCCAGCCGCAGCCTATGTCGAGCAGCTTTTCGCCCGGCTTCAGCCGCATTTTGCGGCAGATATGGTCGAGCTTGTCGGCCTGCGCCTGGTCGATGCCGTTGGCGAAATCCGTGAAATAGCCACAGCTGTAGACCATGCGCTCGTCGAGGAAGAGCCGATAGAAGGCGTTCGAAATGTCGTAGTGGTGCTGGATCGCCTCCTGGCTCGAACCGCTGACGAAGGGATTGCGCCCGGATAGATCGGCGCGCGCCGTCATCCGTTTCCTCGAAAACAGCACGGCCGGCAGGTCGCGCAGGATCGCCAGTTTCGGCAATGACTTGAGCTTCGTCCGCAGCTTGCCTTGCGACGGCAAGGCATAGAAATCGAACAGCGATCCGTCTTCGACGTCGATCGTCTTGGAGATCCACATCTCGATCAGCGTCGAGAAGGCGGGCCGGCGGAGCACCTGCCAGACGATGTCCTGATCGTTGATGGTGAGCACCGGGCCAGTGGTGGGGCCGATCCGCTCGCCGGTCCACAGCCTGACTGCGAAACCCGGCTTCAGCGTTTCGACAACCGTGCGAACGATCCGTGCTGCCTTGTCGGCGGCGTCCTTTGGCATTTCCCCGTCCTGGCGCAAAGCTAACGATGCCTCCGAAAGTGTGACTTCCATCAACAGGCAGTCCATAATCTAGAGTCTTAGACAGACTCAGCAATCCCCGACGGCGCGTGTGCCGTGGCTACTAAAGCCGCACCAACGGCGCGCCCATCCCTGATCCGCACGGCCACGGCATTGTCCAAATCGATCAGAAAAGGGAACCTTCTCTATCATTCAAAGGTAGTCCTACGCCGCGTGTCCTTTCCACTGTACCGAAACGACGAGCAGCCCCTTCTGCATATTCCGACGGCTCTGCACCCCTATTCGATCATCGATCTTGGAGCCAAGCCTGGCGACAGGATGAGATTCGAAGGGGAAGTTGTGCATGTGGACGAGGATTTGAACAGGGTCACAGTGCAGGTGGTGGGGCGCGTCACGGTCGACACTAGCATGGTCAAGTTGGTGCGAAGATATCGGCCGCCGACCCGAAGCGAGCCGCTGCGTGAAACGGCGGTAAAGCGTTAGAGGTCCTCTCAAGCGCGTCGTGTCCCCGCCGGGGCCGTACGTTTTCGAGTTCGCGGGCGGCTTCCTCGCTCCTTCCGGGAGGCGCGCTTACCGGCGAAGTAGCGTTGGTGGTGATATCGGCACTGGCGTTTTGTTCGAGCAACGTGATTGGGCCATGCTGGTTTGCATGCTCCAGTCCCCACCACGTCGTTTCGCGTTTCTGCCAGCGCGATAATTAGCTCACCCAGCTTGGTGTGATGGCGGCGGTGTCGCGATAGCCCTGGATCAGCACCACACCCAGTTGCACCTCAGTTCACCGCGGGCCACCCTTAAACGTTAATGTAGCGTTCGGTGGGATGACGTGCCGAGTTCGGCCTCGACGACGTTCATCGCGGTCACCTTGGCCGAGGATATCCGCCCGTGGTCGTCGGCCAGGTGCTGCGCAAACGAGTTCTCAAGGGCCTTCCTGTTTCGGCGGGTCACAAATGGGAGGTCTATTATTGTGCAAAGGCGCCAGCTGGCCGGGAGCCAGCGGGCGACGGACCTTGCGGCCCTAATGACCGCCTGGAGGGGACCGGCGGGCAAATGGGATGACTTTCAGCGCCGCAATCTGAGCTGCAGGCGGCGATTTTCAGTCAGTTTCAAAAAATCGATCTGATTCAACGATTCCGTTGGATTGCCTACGGGACCCTGTGCCTTGGGACGTTCATCGGCCTTGTTCGAAGGCGCGGATGCCTCGAATAGGCTACCATGGTTCAGATGCGTACAGTGCTCATAGCCATGGTCGCGCGCACCGCAGCGAGAACAGCACATCGAGATTTGGCCTATCAGCATTCACTAAAATGCGCGACTTGGATTTTGGTTGCCGAGGCTAGAAGCAAACATTCGGGTGCTGAAGACCCTCAAGGGCCTCACGCCGTACGAACACATCTGCAAAAAACCTGGGCAAAATAGCCCGAGCAGCCGGGACTAAACACCGAGTGGGCCACCGTCCCTCCCGTCGATCACGCCTTTCGCTCCACCCCATTTCGAGCCTCACCGCCCACCTCGCGCGGCTGATGCCCTGATTGCCTTCCGGCCTCCTACTTGCCGCAGGCCGGCTCGCCCTGATGCCCGCAGGACAGCTTTTTACCAGGCAACTGCTGCGGCTTGGGCTGCTGTGGCAGGCGTTGTTCTTGGATTTGGGGCTTCGGCTGGGCACGGAACTCCGGCTTGGGCTCGGGCGGCGGACGTCGCTCTTGTACCTGGGCTTTCGGCTGGACGTGGAATTCCTGCTTCGGCTTCGCATGAAACGTCGGCTTCTGCGGCTTGGAGAACATCTGCACGTTCGGCTTTTCCTTCGGCTTGAGCTGGCGCTGCGGATTCTCGTTCGGCTTCTTGACCTTGAAATTCCGCTGGACGTTGATTTCCGGGCCGGTGGAACCTCCACCGCTGTTCTGCATCTTGCGGATTTTCTTGTTCCCGTTGCCCGGGGCCTGATCGCTCGGTCCGACAACGGCCTGGCCAGCGGACAGATCCTTGCGCGTCAGCTTCTTCGGCTTGCCGGCGTTCTGGTAGGACAACGCGTTGGGATTGTTCTTCCTGAACTTCTGCCGAGCGTTCAGACCTTGCCCGGCCGGTGCACCGTTGACGGTGGGCAGCTTGCGGAATTTGCCATTCTTTCCCTGCCCATTGCCGGCTCCGTTCTGCTGTTCAGCGCCCTGCCCCTCCGTCACGGCGGCGCCTGGATTCCCTGTAGTCTGCGGGTTCCCGCTCATCGTACCCTGCTTGCGCAGCTTCCTGAACTTGTCATTGGACAAGGTCTGGCTGTTGAGCACCGGCTTGCCGTTGACGAGCGGCAGCGTCTTGCCGTTGGCGCCGGGCAAGGCGTGATCGGTCGAAAGCTTGCCGCCAGGTAGCGTCTTTGACATCGGCATGGTGCCGCCTGGCTGCTCGCCCTGCGCTGCACCCTGGCCGAGCTTCGCCGGCAGGCCGCTCGGCTTCTGCTTGACCAGCGCGGCCCTTTTCTGCAGCAGCGGCGGCAGCGCGACCTTGGCCGCGAACGCGGCCGCGCCCAAGCCCTCGGCGCCGAGCTTTTGGGCGGTGGTAAGACCGTCCGGCGCGTTGCCATTGCTCTGCCCGCCCTGATTGTTGGTCTCGTTGTTGATCGTGGTGTTGTGGATGTTGTTGAAGACGATGTTGTCCCGAGGCGGCACGACGTTGTGCGGCGGGTTAACCCACACCGGCACCGGCACGAAGACCGGTACCGGCAGAACGAAGATATCGACTGCCGGCCGGGGTGGCGCCAACACGATGAAATCCGGCGGAGGTGGCGGCAGGAAGATCACCGCCGCCGGCGGCGGCGGATCGAAGGCGAAATCGTCGAAATAGAGCACGGGCCGGTCGACATAGATAATCTCTTCGGGCGGCGGCGGCGGCACGTCATAGTCATAGACAGCAAAACTCTGCGGCGGCTCCAGGGGGCGTCGAAATGCTCCAGCCTGCGCCGGGCATCCCAGGCGTGCGGGCCGTGCGGATAGCGATCGAGGTAGGACCAGTAGGCTTCGGGCGTATCCCTGAGCCAGGTCTGGCGCCAGGTGATCGCCTCGCGCCGCGCCGCCAGGATCGCGCGCACGCGCTTGGCCATCGGGTCGTGCGGATAGGCGACGATGAAATCCTCGTAGCCGCGCATCGTATCGCGATCGAGGGCCGCGACGTAAGCATCGCGCGCGTCGAAGTCGCGGATCGGCTTGGTCCGCATCGTGCGGGCCTCCGCCGCCGAAACCTGCGGCGCGGGAGCATCCGGAGCGCGATCGAAGAAGACAAAGGGCTCCGTGATCTTCGAGGCGTTCCAGGGCACTTCAGCGCCTTGCGTCACTTCGTTGACGCGCAGCCTCGTGCGGTCGAACACATCGCTGAGCGGCAAGCCACCTTCGCGCATCATCTCGGCAAGCGCCTGGGCATAGGCGCCGTATGGGCCCTTGCCGTCGGGCGCGACCGTGCCGGGAGCGGCATTGAAGGCGATGAGCATGTTCGGATCGGGATCGACCAGCGCGAGGCCGCCGGCAAGTGGCTGCTTCGATTGGGCCAAGGAATTCGGCCGCGCCGCGTCGAGCACGACGATGTTGACTTTCGACGGCAGCGCGGCGAGTGGCTTGGTGAGATCGGAAACCCGCACCGCCGCAATCGGCACGTCGGCTGCATTCGAGATCTGGGCGTCGACCGGCAGGAAATAGTTCTCACCTTCGAACTGCACGCCATGACCAGCGAGATAGACAAAGACGACCGCGTCGGGACCGGCGGCCGAAACCTTGGCGAGGAAATCACGAAACGAGCCGCGCAGCGATTCCTGGTCAACGTCGCGCGCGCCGACAACATCAAACCCTGCCGCCTGCAAGGTCTGCGCGATCAGGCCAGCGTCGTTTGAGGGCGTCGCCAGCTCGCCGGATTGGTAGGCGGCATTGCCGATAACAAAGGCCAGGCGCCTTTCGCTTTGCGCGAGCACTCCCGTCGCGAAACAGACCGCAAAGATAGTAAGCGCGGCAAGGAAACCGAGGAACTTGCAGAGGAACTTTTGGAGTGTCCGCATCACAATCTGCCATCCTTACAAACTACGACGCCGCAGAGACGGAAACCTCCCGCAGACAGTTCGAAGCAGAATCTCGCGCGGCTTTGCGGCACAATTTCGACCAAAAAAGGCGGTATGGGTTACCAGACACGACCGCAGGGGGGCCGGGTCGCATAGCTTGGCACGCGGACGTGCGATCGGCATTTCGGACATAGCGACGGTGAGGCCGGCGCTACGAGATCACCAGGCATCGAGCTGCGGCGACCCGCAATGACTATCTCGGGGCCGATCTCGTCGGTCTCTACCAGCCGTAGCTGAAAGTCGCGCCGCCGCCATCGCCGTTCTGCACGACGTTGGCGTGGGTATTCCTGCCGAACTGGAAAATTCCGTAAGCGTTGTCATTGCCGTTCTGCCGAAGGGTAGCTGAGTGGCCATTGCCCTGCTGTTGGATGATACCCAGATTGCCGCGGCCGTTCTGCGCGATCCCGGCAACATTGCGGCGCCCCGATTGGCGGATGCTGGCGCCGCGCAGGCCGTGATAGAGCGAGTAGACCCGCAGGCCGGTCGCCAGGGCGCCAGCATCGCGGGCGTTGGCAGGGGCATAGGTCGCAGAAACCCAGCCGCCGGCTAAGGCCGGTGCGGACAGCGCCCCCTGGCCGATGCTGCCGGCAACGAGAGCGACTGCGAGGGTCTTGAACATGTAGTAGGTCATCCTAGTCTCCATTTCCGGCCGTCTTTGCCATGACTGACTAACCTTCTCATTTCGGGGCTGAACCCTGGCGGAACGTCGTTCAGCAGTCGTTCAGTCATTGTGCCCAGGCCTGACGCTCATAGAAAAGAGCGCCCCGACCCCGACGCCCTTTTTGTAATCTTGGCGATGCGATCAGGTTGCACCACCGACCCGCTCGGCGCAGCCGATTCTCTTGCCGCCGACGGTTACCTCGAGCTTGGCGTCGTAGATGCCGCCCTTCGCGTCGAGCGTGACGGTGCCGAGGGTGACAGGGGGGCCGGGCGCGGCGCTGAAAGCGCCGCCCTGCTCGATATCGGTGCCGCCGGTGTGACCGGCACTTTCGACATGGAAGGAATACGTGCCGCTCACATTTGTGTCGGCATGGGCGAGCGCCTCCAGCGAAACCATGCCGCCTTCCGGCGTGACACGGATCTCGCAGCGTACCGGCCCAAGGGACTGGTCGGCGGTGGCCATGGTTGCCAGCGCGTTGGCCGAGACCAGGACCAAGGCGAGTGCCGCGACGCGGCGGGGATATTTGGTTATGCGTGGCATGGTTCGTCTCCTTGGCGTTCGTTAGCCGCGACCGCAGCCCTTTCCGCGGTCGCTTGCTCGTGCTGCCTATTACTGGCAGGCCTGGACGAAAGCAGCCACGTTGCCGCTGCCACCCTGGCTGACATTGGCATCACAGCCGTGCCCCACCTGCACGCCGGCAGCGATGTTGCCGTTGCCGTCCTGCGTCAGAATGGTGGTATGGTTCGAGCCGAATTGGCCGACCCCAGCCACGTTGCGGTCGCCGTTCTGGTAGGTGGCGCCATAGTTGCCGACGCCTTCCTGGCCGATGGCCGAAAGGTTGTGGCGGCCGCGTTGCTGGCCGATCACCTTGTTGAAGCGGCCGTTCTGATAGACACGGATACGGTTTCTGAAACCGTTCTGAGCGCCGCCGGCTGAGTTCGACCAGCCATATTGCTCGATGCGTACATCGTTTGCCATGGCCGGTGCGACGGCGGTGAGACCGACAAGAGCGGCGAGCGCGGTTGCGACGAAAGAATTGCGGATCATGAGAGCGTCTCCTTTGGCGGACGGGGCCGCGCGTTGAACGGCTTCTTTTTAGGAAACGCCGTTCGAACCGAAGCTGAAGACGGTGTTCAGATGGAGTTCAGGAAGGACTAATTGATCGCGATATTGTGATTTTGAGAGCGCTTCCGGCATTCGGGCCGAAACATTCACGCGGAGCGGGCGGTGAATAAGGCTTCTCTCGGCTGCTTGTCAAAACCTGGCAGCCATGCCCTTCCACCATCTGTTTAAGGTGGGCGGCCATACCAATTTGTAATGTTGGCGCATGGAACCGAACCGGGGTTTGCAGCTTCCTAGCTTTCAACAAAGGATACGTAAGGCGAGCCTAATGTTCAGTGACAAAGAAACACGATTCTTAGAGGCAGGGCTGTTCGTCGCTGTGCCGCTCTCAATCCTGGTCGCGGTGCTGATGGTTAGCCTTACGTTCGGCTGGTTTGGATGAGCAACAAGTGGGATTCTTTGTGGCAAGGAGAAGACTGTCTTCGTCGTCGGTGCGAGCCTCCTTTGCGCGGGATCGGCACCCATATTCAGTAGGTATTACTAGCGGTTTAGATCGGGACCTTTATCAATCCGCACGTTAGCTGACGGATTTTTACGTTGGGCGGGGTCTAGTCGTGGACGCAAATGCAGCAAACCCGGTTTTCGGGCCATCCAGGCGGCGCCTGCTTGGCATCCTTGGACCCGGCCTAATCGCGGGTGCCTCGGACGACGATCCGAGCGGCATTGCCACCTATTCTCAGGTTGGTGCTCAGTTCGGCTACGGCATGGGTTGGGTCATGCTGTTCAGCTGGCCCTTGGTGTGCGCCATTCAAGAAATCAGCGCCAAGATCGGACGCGTCACCGGTAGAGGTATCGCGGGCAATCTGCGAAAGCACTATCCTGCTGGCGTTGGTATTTCGATCGTTTCACTGCTCATGATCGCCAATATCATCAACCTCGGCGCCGACCTAGGTGCGATGGGAGCCGCGTTAAGACTCATCATCGGCGGACCGCAGTTGCTGTACGTCGGCGACAATGTGAGTCACTTCAGCACAGACACATAGCGGGAGTAACGGGAAAATCAGGAGGTGGAGGAGGTTAACGAGCGCGATGAGGCCTCGCCGCTCAAAGTCGCTCCCGAACAGGCACCAGAAGAACTGACACGTATCCGCATCGATACCTATTTTGGCATGGCAATCTCCAACGCCGTTGCCCTTTTCATTATCGTGACAACGGCGGCCACGCTCAATGCCAACGGTGTGACCGACATTCAGACTTCATCGCAGGCGGCCGAAGCGCTTCGTCCGATCGCCGGCCCGTTTGCGTTCTTCGTCTTTGCGCTTGGAATTATTGGCACGGGCTTGCTGGCCTTGCCCGTACTCGCCGGGTCGTCCGCCTATGCGTTGGGAGAGACACTCGGCTGGAACGTGGGATTAGCCAAAAAACCACATCGGGCCAAAGCGTTTTACAGCACGATTGCTGTGGCGACGCTGGTTGGCGGCGCCCTCAATTTCACCCCGATCGATCCGATAAAGGCTCTGTTCTGGAGCGCTGTGATCAATGGCGTCGTGGCTGTTCCGGTCATGGGGATGATGATGCATCTCTCGAGCAAGCGCGCGGCAATGGGAGACTTTCAGCTGCCGGTAGGACTCAAAATTGTCGGCTGGCTGGCCACCGCGGTCATGGCCGTGGCTGCAGTTGGCCTCTTTGCGACGTGGTAATATGGGCTTGCGAACGATAGAACGGGTTTCTGATGCGTCGGGCCTCACGGGATTCCAAAACGCCTCAAGTAGGTTGCTCAAGGCGTAATCGTTGTCGTTGACTTGTTACGACCGTTACATCATGCTGAAGCGATGGTTGTCCTCACGTGGCTTCTTTTGACATACAAAGTACCTCCAGAGCCCGCCACCAAGCGCGTTGCGCTATGGCGGCGGCTGAAGGGCATGGGCGCGATTTACCTGCAGAACGGTGTCTGCCTGCTGCCGAAGACCGACGACCATGTGCGCCGACTGAAAATGCTGGAGAACGATGTTTCCAAGATGGGTGGTGAATCCGTCATCCTGGAGACTGTCGCCCTTGATCGCGCTCAAGAGGACAAGGTGGTCGCCCGCTTCAAGGCGGATCGCGACGACCAGTACCGCGAGTTTCTCGGTCGGTGCGCCGGCTTCGAGGTCGAGATCGCCAAGGAAATCACGATCAACAAGTTCACCTATGCCGAGCTTGAGGAAGAAGACACCGATCTGAAGAAGCTCCAGGGCTGGCTGGAGAAGATCAAGAAGCTCGATTTCTACGGTGCATCACTTGCAGATGAAGCTGCCGAACGGCTGCGGGCATGCGAGGCGTTGCTCGACAGTTACGCTCAACGGGTCTTCGACGCACACGATGAAAATCGGTGAGTGGAGCGGCCAGTATGACGGAACAGGCGCGATGACAACCGAGACAGTGGATCGCTCCGGAACCCGGCGGGGGATTCCCGTCGGCATTTGGGTCCTCGGCTTCGTCTCGATGCTGATGGACATCTCATCGGAGATGATCCACGCGCTGCTGCCCATCTACATGGTGACGGTGCTTGGCACTTCGGCCCTTACCGTCGGCGTCATCGAGGGCATCGCCGAAGCGACCGCCTCGATCACCAAGGTCTTTTCGGGGGCACTGAGCGACTGGCTGGGCAAACGCAAGCTCCTCGCCGTCTTCGGTTATGGTCTGGCGTCCTTGACTAGACCGATCTTTCCGTTGGCGTCCTCGATCGATTGGCTTATCGCGGCGCGTTTCATCGACCGTGTCGGCAAAGGCATTCGCGGCGCCCCGCGGGACGCGCTTGTCGCCGACCTAGCCCCGCCGCATCTTCGCGGCGCGAGCTTCGGCCTGCGCCAGTCGCTCGACACGATCGGTTCGTTTCTCGGGCCGCTTATTGCCATCGGCCTCATGTGGGTGACAGCCTTTCACTTTAAGGCGGTGTTCTGGATTGCGGTCATCCCGGCATGCCTGTCCGTCGGACTGCTCCTCGTCGCCGTGAAAGAACCGGAACGCCCGAAGGAGCAGCGCCGTGTCCGCATGCCGCTGCATCGCGACGAGCTCCGCCGACTGGATGCGACTTACTGGTGGGTCGTGGCAATCGCGACGGTTTTCACTCTTGCTCGCTTCAGCGAAGCATTCCTTATTTTGCGTGCGCAATCCATCGGTCTGCCGATGGTGCTGGCCCCGATGGTCCTCGTGATCATGAGCCTCGCCTACTTCCTGTCGGCCTATCCCGTCGGCGTGCTGTCCGATCGTGTGAACCGCCTGACAATCCTGATCGTTGGCCTGTTTCTGCTCCTCGCAGCAGATCTGGTTCTCGCTTTCGCCCCGGGGACATTCGGACTTGTGCTCGGAGTGGTCCTCTGGGGGCTGCACATGGGTTTCACCCAAGGATTGCTGGCAACCTTGATCGCCGACGCCGCTCCAGCGGAATTGCGCGGGACCGCCTTCGGCGTGTTCAACCTCGTTACGGGGTTGGCGCTCCTTGTTGCCAGCGTGACCGCAGGGGCTCTCTGGGATGCGACGGGACCGCAAGGCACTTTCCTCGCAGGCGCTGTCTTCACTGTGCTGACCTTGGTGGGCCTGCTTCCTGTTCGAGCGCGGTTGGGTAAGCGGGAGGCGTCATGAGAGCGGGCTGTCTCGCAATTTCTTTTCGAGCTGGAATGGTGATGGAATGGAAAATCTGGATGCGCAGGTCACCGGCTGGATCAATAGCCTGTCAGGGCACAACAACCTGATCGATTTGTCCATGATCGCTGTGACACAGGTGGGCGTTCCCCTGTTGATCTTGGCCGTGGTGGCGTCCTGGTGGTGGGGTGGCGGCGGTCGCTCCGGGAGGCACGTTGCGGTTGCCTGCGGCCTGACGTTCCTGCTGGGATTGGCTCTCAACCAGGTCATCCTGCTCGCCGTCCATCGTTTGCGCCCCTATGACGCTGGCGTGTCACACCTGCTGATCACGCGCAGCGCCGATCCGTCGTTTCCCTCGGATCATGCGACTTCCAGCTTTGCCATCGTCTTCAGCTATGCGTTCAGCGCCCATGTCCGGAAGGCACTGTGGTTCTTCGCGGCCGCCCTGCTCGTAGTGATTTCCCGTGTCTATGTCGGGACCCACTATGTCGGCGACATCCTGGGCGGGACAGCGACCGCGCTTGTTGCCGCCGGACTGGTCAGGATTGCTTATCGGGAGGACACCCGCATCGATCGATGGGTGACCGGAATTCTGTAAATGAGCGGCAGCAAAGTCCGCAATGTCGTGACAAAGGCAGCAGCTCAGAATTGGGAAGGCTCCGCATGCCGCACGAATCCCTGTTATCGAACTGGCTCGATCGATCCCGCGTACTCACGTTTGCCTTGGCCTTGCTGGTCACCTGGCTCGTGATCCCGGCTTCCATCAGCGCTGCTCTCGAAACTCCAACGGCGGGTCTCGCGGATGCGACCGTTCTGATCATACGTCATGCCGAAAAACCGGATAACGGGACGGGGCTCTCCCCTGCAGGCGAAGCACGGGCGCAGGCCTATGTCGGATATTTTCAGCATCTCCCCCTGAATGGGGTCGCATTCCGCCCGGATACGCTGATAGCGACCGCCGATTCCAAAAACAGTGCGCGCGAGCGTCTGACCCTGGAGCCTTTGAGCCGAGCGCTTGGGATTCCTCTGGATCTGAGATTCAGCGCCAAGGACATAGCAGGCCTTGTTCACGCCATTACGAGCGAAGCCCACGGAAAGTCCGTGCTTATTGCCTGGCATCACGGCACGTTGCCGCAGATCATAGAGGCACTTGGTGGTGACCCGCACGCAGTCCTGCCCGACGGTTATTGGCCGGACAACGTCTTCGACGCTGTCGTGGCGCTTCGCTACGACCATAGTGGGAAATTCGTTCCCGGCTCCGAGCAGCTCATTCACGAAGATTTCGCAAAGCCGCCGGGACGGATCAGGGGAGCGAATTCCCAATGAGCCCCTCCCCCGTAAAAAGCCTCCGCCGGGTGTTCCGGATCGTCGGCCAAAACGAGGGATGATGAATGTCCTTTTTCTCGGCGCTCACTGACTACATCGCTTCGCATCCCCACCTGGCGTATGCGGCGATCTTTCTGCTGGCTCTGTCAGAGTCCGTTCCGGTCATCGGCGCAGTCGTTCCTGGAACGGCCATCATCGTCGGCCTTGCCGCTCTTGTCCCGAGCGGGGTGCTGATGCTGTGGCCGATGTTGATTGCGGCCTTTTTGGGCGCGATCGTCGGCGACGGCCTGTCTTTCTGGCTGGGCCATCGCTACCACCGTGAAATCCTGCTGCGTTGGCCGCTGAACCGTTATCCCGAAC
Source organism: Mesorhizobium sp. RCAM 05104 (assembly GCF_059683645.1). Lineage (NCBI taxonomy): Bacteria > Pseudomonadati > Pseudomonadota > Alphaproteobacteria > Hyphomicrobiales > Phyllobacteriaceae > Mesorhizobium > Mesorhizobium sp. RCAM 05104. The sequence continues at coordinate 720,964 of NZ_CM185033.1, forward strand.
TCATCGCGCGCAGCGAGGCATTCTTCGAGCGGCACGGAGGCAAGAGCGTCTTTCTGGCGCGCTTCACGCCAGGCGTGCGCGCGTTCATCCCGCTCGTGGCAGGCATGTTGCGAATGCCGTCCCGCCGATTCTACTACGCCAACATCCTCTCCGCGTTCGTTTGGGCGCCGTCGCACATCCTGCCTGGCGTGTTCGTCGGCGCATATTTCAGCGTTGCCGGCGCTGCCGCAGGCCGGCTCGCGGTGCTCCTTGTCGCACTGATTATTATCCTGTGGGCCATCGTTTGGGTTGTGCGTCACACGGTGCGCCGGGGCATTCCCATCCTTCTAGGCAATCTGGAGCAGCTGCGAGCCTGGTCGGGTGCTCGCGATACCTGGACGAGTCGTCAAATCCGCTCCTTGCTCGATCCGGCCCAGAAGGAAACGAAAATACTCGCGGCGCTGGCACTGTTGCTCGCCGCCGCCGCATGGACCTTCTTCGGCATCCTCGAGGATGTCGTCAGCGGCGATCCTTTGGTGCGTACCGATGCCGCCGTCTACCGCATCCTTCAAGACCTGCGAACGCCCGTGGGCGATTCCTTGATGGTCGGCTTCACTGAACTGGGCGACACGACGGTCGTGGTTGCGATTGCCGTCCTCGTGTTCCTATGGCTGGCCTGGAAGCGCGCCTGGCGCACGGCCGCTTACTGGGTAGCGGCCATCGGCGGTGCCGCAGCAATCAACACGGGCATCAAGGTGGCCCTCCACCGGGCGCGTCCCACCGAGAACCTCTATTCCGGTTGGAGCGATTTTTCCTTTCCCAGCGGCCACAGTACCGAAAACGCCGTCCTGTATGGTTTTCTGGCTTTCCTGGTCGCTCGGCGCGTCCGGCCGGCTTGGGGTCTCCCAGTTGCGGTTGCGTCGGCCGTTTTGGTGGCCTTGATCGCTTTCTCTCGGCTCTACCTAGGTGCCCACTGGTTCTCCGACGTGGTAGGCGGATTGGCTTTCGCGACGGCATGGCTGGCCCTCCTCTGCATAGCCTACTTGCATCATCAACCGTCCGAAAAGGGCGCCGGAGGTCTCCTGGTCGTGGCCTGTGCCGGCCTGGTCGTTGCAGGCGGATATCATGTCTATCGCAACCACACCAAGGACATGGAGCGTTACGCAGTCCAATACGAGGCACCGTCGATCGTCGCGGCGGATTGGTGGGCGCGGAATTGGCAGCAAATGCCTGCGCAGCGGATCGATCTCGCGGGCGAGACCGAGGAACCGTTGACATTCCAATGGGCCGGAAGCCTCGAACGCCTCGAAGCAGATCTGACGCAAAAAGGCTGGCGCCAGCCAGTTCCGTGGACGTTGGCCGGCGCTCTCGCCTGGTTCATGCCGCGCCCCGGTCCGATGGACCTTCCAACGTCGCCCTATATGGAGCGCGGGCGTCTGCCGAGCCTTACGTTGGTACATCCGCGTGACGATGCAGGCGGCACCACTTCGCGCTTCGTGGTTCGCATCTGGGCGATCGACATTGACCTGCGAGACGGCCGTCCGACGGAACTCTGGATCGGATCCGTTGTCGAGGAACAGTTGGGCAATCGCTTCCCGCTCTTCACGGTGGCGCAGGCGCAGCCCGATGCGAACGCGCCCCGTGACCTTCTGGCTGCGTCTCTCGAGCCCAGCCAACTGGTCAGCCGGCCCGATCGTAATCCGACCCCCGTTTGGGATGGCCAAGTTCTGCTCGCCCATGACCGAAGCATTCAAATTGATCAAGATGGCGGAACACTGCCGAGCGGTTCTGCCAGACGGTGATTTCAATACTACTGCCCGTCTGATTGGCCCGGCTGAGAGATGCGACAGGAGCTACGTTGGGACCCATGGCTGTAGGGGTACGGTCTGGCAGAGAAAGGTGGATGACCCGCCCATGACCGCGGAGCAAAATGCCAAATCCGAGGATAGTAGTGGCAGGTGGCAAGGCGAGGATATGTCACACCTGATCCTCCACCGCATGGCCGAATGACCCCGCCACGGTCACGCCTGACGCACGGTGAGGCATTGCTGGGAAAGGGTTGCTTCCACGCGGGGCTTCTGATGCCGCGCCCGGATCAGGGCACGAAATCTGGCTGGAGCGCCCACACAGGTCGTGCGTACTGGGAAAGGTCGGCACGCAAAGGACTAGTCTTGAACATTATGCAGCGCAATAACGTTAAGGTGGTGGGCGCCGGCAGTCGCGCGATGGTCTTCGCCCACGGCTTTGGCTGCGATCAGAACATGTGGCGCTTCGTTTGGCCTCCCTTTTCCGAACAGTATCGCATCGTTCTTTTCGATCACGTGGGCTGCGGAGGATCCGACCTTTCGGCTTACCAGCCGGAGAAGTATGCGTCTTTAGGTGGCTACGCCGCCGACGTCGTCGATGTCTGCCGCGCGCTGGGCGTCACCCATGGTGTGTTCGTCGGACATTCCGTGAGCGCAATGATCGGCGCCCTCGCTTCGCTCAAGGCTCCCGAGATTTTCGACGATCTGATCATGATTGGTCCGTCACCTCGCTACGTCGACGATGGTGACTACACCGGCGGATTCAGTGAGCAGCAAATTCATGAGCTATTGGATTTCCTTGATGACAACCACATGGGTGGTCGCGGGCTATGGCGCCCGTCATCATGGGCAATCCCGACCGGCCGGAGCTCGGGGAAGAACTTACCAATTCGTTCTGCATGACGGATCCAGAGATCGCAAAAAAGTTTGCGCGCGTTACTTTTCTTTCCGACAACCGCAGCGACCTGCCTTCAGTAAAGGCCCGCTGTCTTGTCCTGCAATGTTCGGAAGATGTGATTGCGCCGCAGACTGTTGGCAAGTATGTCGCTGACCGGCTGGCGAACAGCCATTTCATGCTGCTCAACGCAACTGGCCACTGCCCGAATCTCAGCGCGCCTGACGAGACTGTTTCTGTTCGACAATGCTCCATGCGGATATGTCGCCGCTGGCGCAGACGGACGTATCACCAAGGTGAACTGCACGTTTTCGAAATGGCTTGGTCGAGACAAAGCTTCCCTTCTGGGACAACGCTTTCAGGACTTCCTAAATATCGCGGGGAAGATCTACTACGAAACCCACTTTGCGCCGCTGATGCGCATGCAAGGTTTTTTCAACGAGGTCGCACTCGACTTGGTGCGAGTCGATGGATCGCCGCTTCCAGTTCTCGTCAATGCGGTCGAGCGGCGCGATGAGGCGGGTGACCTCCTCTTCATTCGCATCACCATCTTCAACGCTTCCGATCGCCGGCGTTACGAGCGAGAGCTTCTCGAAGCCCGTCGAGCCGCGGAGCAGGCGAGTGCTGAACTCCGCCAACTTAACCTCACGCTCGAACAACGTGTAGCCGAAGCCGTCGAAGCGCGCCTGAAAGCGGAAGAGGCCCTTCATCAGGCGCAAAAGATGGAAGCCGTGGGCCAGCTGGCGGGCGGTATAGCGCACGACTTCAATAACATGCTCGCCGTCATCGGCTCTTCGCTCAGTCTGCTTGAGAGACGGCTGGCCAAGGGCGAGGACGTCGCGCGCTTCATTTCTGCAGCACAAGAAGGCGTTAATCGCGCCGCCGGATTGACACGCCGCCTGCTCACCTTCTCGCGTCAGCAGAGCCTTGCACCTGAAGCGATCCAAACCAATCAGATGGTCTCCGAAATGTCGGAGCTTCTGCGCCGCACGTTAGGCGAAGAGGTACACCTCGAGACCGCCTTGGGGAGCGAGCTTTGGCAGATCAACGCCGACAAGAACCTCCTCGAAAGCGCTATCTTGAATCTCGCGATCAATGCGCGCGATGCCATGCCGGAGGGTGGACGATTGACCATCGAGACTGCCAATTGCGACCTCGATGAGAATTACGCCGCGGAGTACGCTATTACATCAGGGCAATATGTCATGGTAGCCGTTACAGACACCGGTACCGGCATGACTTCCGAGGTCATGGCCAAGGCCTTTGAGCCCTTCTTCACCACAAAGGGCGTAGGCAAGGGTACAGGCTTGGGATTGAGCCAAGTGTTCGGCTTCGTCAAGCAGTCGAATGGTCACCTCAAGATCTACTCCGAGGTTGGGCATGGTACTGCGATAAAACTTTACCTGCCTCGGCTGCGCTCCACTACCGAAATACCGAAGCCTCCGCCCACAGGCGCTTTGGCGTCAGCCTCCGATAATGAGGTCATACTCCTGGCCGAGGATGACGATCAGGTGCGGTCGCTGACGGCTCAGACGCTGCGTGAACTGGGCTATCGCGTGATCGAAGCAGGGGCTGCTGCCGAAGCATTGAACGCGCTCGCGCAGCACCCCGACATCTGCCTTCTTTTCACCGACGTGGTCTTGCCCGACTTGAACGGCCTTCGTCTCGCCGACGAAGCGCGACACCGCCGACCCCACCTCAAAATTCTTTTTACTACGGGCTACGCACGCCACACGGACCCGGACGTGCCCCTGCTGCAGAAGCCAGCCTCCTTGGAGCAGTTGGCGGCAAAAGTGAGAGAAATTTTGGATGGACCGGATTAATCTGATGACGGCATGCTACACAGACCGGCCATGCATCCATTGTTTGATTTTGGCGAAGGCTTGCTCGATCGGATTGAGGTCCGGAGAGTAGGGCGGCAGGTACCAAAGCTTGGCACCGGCAGTGAGCTGCTGCTCGACATAGGCGCGGAAGCACTGGCCGTTGATCGGCGCGTCGAAGACGCAAGGTGCCGCGAGCCGGTCCCAGCGCAGCGCGCCGAGGAAGGTCAGCGTGCGCCAGTGGCCGTGCGGAGCCAACCGCGCAGCCGCTTGCCCTTCGGCCCCCAACCTCGCAGCGGAGCCATGTTGGTCTTGATCCAGGTTTCATCGATGAAGACCAGTCTCTGCGGGTCCAGGCTGACCTGCCAGGATCGCCATCGTTGGCGCCTGCGGGCGATATCAGCACGCGCCTGCTCAAGGGCGAACAGCGTTTTTTGAAACTCAGCCCCTCGCGGCGCAGGAACATCCAGCCGCGTTGTGCGAGACCTTGACCCCGCGCGCGGCCAACTCGTCCTTCAGCCCATGCAGCGTCAGATCAGAAGTCTGATTGATCCGCTCCACGATGAAGGACCGATGCGGCTCAAGAATCCGCTTGCGGTGTCCGCCTATGTCAATCGGCCCGCAATTGGGACCCTGGATCGGCTCGCAAAAGGGACCCCTTTTTTGAGGCACAATGGTCAGCGCTCGCCGGGCGGAGCTGGTCTGGGTTGCGCAGCCCGGCGAGTGCGGATCGGCGTGATGGGGTGATCAGGCGCGGTTCTTGAAGCGCCAGGATTCGTTTCCGGTCTCGATGATCTCGCAGTGATGGGTGAGACGGTCGAGCAGCGCGGTGGTCATCTTGGGGTCGCCGAAGACGGCGGGCCATTCGCCGAATGCCAGGTTGGTGGTGACGATGATCGATGTGCGCTCGTAGAGCCGGCTGATCAGATGGAAGAGCAACTGCCCACCGGCCTGGGCGAACGGGAGATAGCCGAGCTCGTCGAGCACGACGAAGTCGAGCCGGGTGAGGTAGTCGGCGATGCGGCCTTGCTTGCCGCCACGGTGCTCGATCTCGAGCCGGTTGACGAGATCGACGACGTTGAAGAAGCGGCCACGTGAGCCGTTGCGGATCAGGGCGCGGGCAATGGCGATTGCCAGATGCGACTTGCCGGTTCCGGTGCCGCCGATGAGAACGGCATTGCGCTGATCGGCAACGAAGGTGCCGTTGGCAAGGTCCCGGACCAGCACCTCGTTGACTGGCGTGCCGTCAAAGTCGAACTCATCGATGTCCTTGGCGATCGGCAGCTTGGCGACAGTGAGCTGGTATTTGATGGAGCGGGCCTGCTTCTCGGCGATCTCGGCCGACAGCAGATCGCCGACGATCCTCGGCGGCTCGTGCTGGCGCTTGATGCCTGTCGCCATGACCTCGTCGTAGGCGCTGCGCATGCCATAGAGCTTCAGCGTCCCCATAAGATCCAGAACCTGGGTGCGTTCCATCAGCTTGCCCTCCTGAGGCTGTCGTAGCGGGCGCAGTCGGCCTGCGGCTCATGCTGCAGGCGGAGCGCGTCCGGAGTAAGAACGGTGATTGCCGGCGCCGGATCGCGCTGCCGTGCCAGGATGTTGATGATGACGGCTGACGAGCAGACGTTCTGGTCGAGTGCCTCTTGGCAGGCCGCCTCGACCGCGTCGAGACCGTCACTGAGAACGGTAGCCAGGATCGCCACCATCTGCCGATCGCCGTCGTCCGCGGACTTCAATCTGCGCCGGACCCGCTCCATTGCCGATGGCAGAACCCAGCCCTGGAACGGCGCGCCATTGCGCAACGCTCCGGGCTTGCGGGCAAGCACTGGGACATAGTGCCAGGGGTCGTAGATCGTCTCGCCGCGCCCGAACGAGCGGACATGTTCGGCGACGAGGCTGCCGTCCTGACGGATGACGATGCGATCGGCATAGGCCTGGACCTCGACGGGGCGGCCGACGGCCGTCGAGAGCACCGAGTATTTGTTGTTGTCGAAGCGCACCGTGCAGGTCTTCGACACCGAGGCGGGGACCGTGTGGAATCCATCGAAGGGCCCACGATACTCGACAAGCTTGCCGCGCTCTTCCTCGAACACGTTCCAGATCGTGCGCTCCGGCTGGTCAATATGACGGTGCGCCTTGGTGTAGGCGATGCATTTGTCGAGCAGCCAGGCGTTGAGTTCGTCATAGGATTTGAAGCGTAGCCGCGGCGTGAAGAAGCGCTCGCGCACCAGCCCGACCTGATTCTCGACCTGACCCTTCTCCCAGCCCGACGCCGGCGTGCAGGCGACCGGCTGCACCAGATAATGGCTGCACATCTGCAGGAAGCGGCGATTGTATTGGCGGTCCTTGCCGACGAACACCGTCTCCACCGCGGTCTTCATGTTGTCGTAGATGCCGCGCGTGCAGGCACCACCGAAGAAGGCAAAAGCGCGGTCGTGCGCGTCGAACACCATCTCCTGCGTCTCGCGCGGATAGGCCCTGACGAACATCATGCGGCTGTGGCAGAGCCGGACATGGGCGACCTTCACGGTCACAGTCACGCCATTGATCAGGACGATCTCGTGGCTCCAGTCGAACTGGTAGGCCTCGCCCGGCGGGAAGAACAACGGCACATAGGCTTCCGCCGTCGCTGATCCCTGCGCCTTCGACCAGCTCTTGGCGTATCGGCGAACCGCATCGTAGCTGCCGTCGTATCCGAGACCGCGAAGCTCCTCAAAGATCCGGATCAGCGTTAGCCGCTCGCGCCCAACCTTGCTGTGATTGCCGTTCAAAAATCCATCGAGCTGACCCTGCCAGGGACCGATCTTCGGCATCGGCTGCCGCTCGCGCTCGTAACGGAACTCAGTCGCATCAGATCGCAGAACCTTGCGGACGACCTTCCGGGAGATCCGCAACTCGCGGCAAATCTCCTTGATCGACTTCCCATGAACCAGCGACAGCCGGCGTATCTTCGCAATCGTCTCCACAACCAACATCCAAAACAAATGCCTCCGATGAACCCGGAGGCAGTGTGACAACCCCGCGTTACAGGGGTCCTTTTTGGACGCCGATCACCCCTGAAACGGGGTCCTTATTCCACGCCGAAACACATCCGCCTATCTTGCCCGGCGCCACCGAGCCGGTCGTCCCATGGCGCTGCAACAGCTTCACCGCGGCCGAAACCGAAATGCCGAACCGTTTCGCGGCCGACCGGCGACTCTCGCCACTCAAAACCGCCGCCACAACCCGCTCGCGAAGATCATTGGAAAGAGGTCGAGTCATCAGATGCTGGCCTCCACTCCAGCCAGCATCTTGAATCACAAAACCAGCAATCCCTTTCGATTCCATCAAGTCGTGAGCCGCTCTAGCTGGCCGCGCGCAGGCGTTGAGAGCGAACCAAGACCTTCAGCCCCTCGGAATCCAACGCCTGCCCGAAGGCATAACCCTGCAGTATGTCGCAGCCCAACTCCTTCAGTATGCGAGCGTGCTCCATCGTCTCGACGCCTTCCGCTATGACCTTGATACCTAGGGATTTGCCGATCTCGATGATCGACGAGACAATCTGCCTTCGTTGCGGAGATTCGACTATTGGAATGACCAGCTGCCGATCAATCTTCAGTCGGCGCGGCTGTATCTTGAGCAGGCTGACTATGGAGGCATAGCCCGTACCAAAATCATCTATCTCTATATCAATGCCCAGTTGCTTGATTTGATCGACATTCCATGTCACCAAATCATCGTTTTTGTCAAGGAAAATGGACTCAACAAGCTCAAATGAAACTGTTCCCTTCTTGATATTCATATCTCGCAAGCTCTTTATGAGTTCTTCATCTTGGAGCCGCCGTGCCGAAACGTTGACTGATACACGCGGTATATGAAGATTCGCAGCAGACCAGTTTTCAAAATCTGAAAGCGCTTGGTCCAGTATGGTTCGATCGATCATCGAAACGACGTTTAGTTCTTCTGCAATCCTTAGAAAGACATCCGGTGCTAAGATGCCCTTCTTTGGGTGCCTCCATCGCGCAAGCGCCTCGACTCCGACAATTTCGAGAGTTTTTGCACCAAATTGGGGTTGGTAGAAGGCTATGAACTCATTGCGCTCAAGGCCGCCAAGAATTTCGTCGGCCATCCGCTTTGTGTCGACGATTTCGCTTTGCATCGCTTCAGTGAAGAATTCGTGCCGATTGCGCCCACGGTTCTTTGCTCGGTAAAGCGCGATGTCGGCGTTCACCAGGAGGTGCTTGGCTTCGACGTCTTTTCCGTTGTCGACCGCAATTCCCACGCTAACACCAAACCGGCATCGGTGGCCTTGGTAGTAGACGGGCTCGCTCATCTGGCTGATGAGGCGGTCGGCCAGCAGTGCCAGTCGCTTGATATCGTCATTCACCGTGCACAGGATGACGAATTCGTCTCCTCCGATCCGAGCGACGAATCCTCCATCCTCGACCTTGGATCGAAGGACGGTGGATGCGTGAACCAACATCGCGTCGCCCGCAGCGTGGCCGAGCGTATCGTTGATGTGCTTGAACCGATCCAGGTCGATGTGAAGCAGGGCCGCTTGACCGCCGTCGCGCCTGCAGTTGGCTGCGTACTGTTCCATTACCTGGTCGAGGTAACGACGGTTGGGCAAACCGGTGAGCAGAATCATGAAGCGCGATATGCTCGATGCGGGCCTTGGCCGCCTCGAGTTCGACATTTCTCGACTCGGACAGTTGTTTCGAGCGAACCAGATCGCTGTTTAGCAGGACGTCGGCTGTGACGTCCCATTCCGCACCAATCATTTTGGGCGTCTCATTTGGGGCTTGGTATATGGTCGCCTTAGATCGGACATGACGAATCTCGCCATCCGGACGAACAATTCGGTATTCCGACGAATATGTTCCGCGGCTGGCCACGGCATGGTCGAAATCTGCGTGGGCGGCGGCCAAGTCCAGGGGGTGAATTGCGCCTGCCCAATCCGAGTAGCCTCGACGTCCTCCATCGCTGGGTCTGCCATATATTTCATTGACCCGATCGTCCCACGACAGGTCATTGGTCGCGAGATCGTGTTCCCAAACGCCAATAGCCGATGCCTCCAAAGCGAGTTCTAGTCGTCTCGACAATTGACGCAGTTCCGCATAGTTACGCTGTCTCTCGCCAATCAGACGACCTGTGACCAAGAATGGGATCACAATCAGCGCCCCGGCCACGGCCATGATTGCGCGCAGGAACCACGCGTTGCTGGGAGTCGAAGGCCAGCCGTTTTTGGGGATTGCTGCGATTTGCCACGATCCTGACGGGAGCAGAACTTCGGCCGTCACTGGATTGTTTTTGCGGACGCCCACATCGCCGAAGAATTGATCTCCGCTTGGGCCGAGGGCGTCTTTACCAATGAGCGCGACGTCAATCCCGAGATCATCGTCAAGCAGGCCGCTCGCCTTGTAAAGGCGCTGCACGTCGACAACGGCGGAAATGATGCCCCAGAATCTTTCAGTGTTGCCCGCGCTCGGCACAAAAACCGGAAAGCGGCCGATGAAGCCTTGGCCGCCCTGCTTCAGGTCGACCGGACCGGCAAGAATCAACTTGCGCTCGTCTCGCGCCCGCAGCGCGGCGTTACGCTGCCGATCGTCCATTCGGTAATCGAGGCCTATCGCTTTCTCGTTGCCCTTCAGAGGGTACATCAAGGAAACGACCAGATCGGGCGCGCCAGCAATATTGTTCAATTGCGAGTCGCCGCCAAAGAGGTTGCTCGCGAGCGAAGCGAAGCGCTGCTGTCCCATATAGGGTTCAGTCACGACCGTCGCGACAACCCCATGCACGAGTTGGAGGTTCCCGTTGATGTTCCCCTCTAGCTTGGCGCGGATCAGATTGACCTTGGCCAGGACATCCGCACGAGCGGCCTGGTCCGAAACGATTTTGTTCTGATGGTCCGCATAGGCCGCGCTGATGGCAATAACCAAAATCGCCACTGCGGCCGGAATATTTGCCGACGAAAAAACAGCTTCCTTTATGCCGCTGAACCTACCGCCGAAAAGAGCCAATAGGGTGGAACTCCCCTGTGTTAATCAGGTTCTCGGATCGACCCGCCGACAGAACATTAGCTTCCATTAATTAATTTTGAACTTCTTAGTCGTGAAAACTTTGCACTTCCGACCGTGTGTCGACACCACTGTCCATGCAGGAACAGCCAGGATGGACACGCCGCCGTCGGCACTTGACGCAGGAGCAGCCATCGGTCTCGAGGAGCCGTGCGTTTCCAGCCAGCCCCTCGGCTAGCGGTGAGCACTGGAGCTACTTGGGGTGCGGCCCTAGTGTCCCTCGATAACCTTAGGAGCAACAAGGTATGGTATCTTGCCGACGCTTCGCTTCGTCGCGCCAATGGAATAGGCCATTGGGATCTTGGGGGAGTTGTTTGGCAGGCCGTACATATCCTTGCCTGCCCTCACTGCAAATGAAAAGTGCTGCCACGAAACCGTGTCATGCTCATTCAGAAAATCGAGCGTCAGCCCCGCCGAAATCAGTGCGTTCACCACGTCGCTGATCGGATGGATCCACTCATAATACCGAGGATGCTTCAAAATGCGGTCGTCGCCGGTATAGGTCCGTTCCTCGTTCCATGCGAGCGGCCGAGCTATAGGCGTTCTCCAATCGTGCTTAAACTCCAGCGCCGCGGCCTTACGATCACACTGAAACATCAACGGATGGCCCTCGGCCATATAGAGCCGGCCACCTGGTCTCAGGAGATCCGCAACGACCCGCGCCCATCGGAACACATCGTCCAGCCAATTTACCGAACCCCAGGTAACGTAGGCGATGTCAAAGGTCCGGCCGAGCGCTTCAACTGCCTCGAATAGTGGCGCTTCCACGAAGCGCACATCAGTACCTGCCTTCGCGGCGAAATCCCGCGCAGCTGCGATCGCGGTCGGTGAAAAGTCGAGACCGATCACGCTGCCAGCACCGAGATTCTTCAAGCTGATCGTGTCGAGCCCGATGTGACATTGCAAATGGACGATATCCTTGCCGACGATATCGCCGACCTCGCCCGTTTCCAGCTCATAGAGATTGGATCCGCCTGCCAGCACATTTTCAATCTGGTAGCTGCCCGTCGTGTCGGTCGAATGCAGTTCGGCCCGATCATCCCAATTCAGGCGATTTGCTCCCAGAAACGGTTCCAAATTACCCCCCTGCTTTCAGCGGCGACTGACACTTGGTTAACAAATCGTTAATATACCTTTGCAGCGAAAGAGTCGCGCGTCAATGTGGGCCGGCGGGCGGGTGCGCCTACGTCGCAAAGCCCACCCTGCCTCTGCGGCCAGTGTCAGCTCAGCATCCAGTCGTGGAGGATAGCGGCGGCGGCTCCTCAAAAATCGCCCCGGTGATGGCCTAAACGCGCCAACCTCTGGCGTCGGGCGTTCCAGCAGCAGCGTAGACGGTTTCCGGTGACAACGCTAAACGGCTCCGCGGGAAGCGACTTGTAGTCGTTTGGCCGGTCAGATGCTTGGCGGTTCCTCGATCAAGTCAGTTTCCCTCCTTTTTGAGTTCGACGGTGCTCATTCCCGATCGCCGCCTTGGTTGGGGTGCCAGATTCATGCTTAGCGACCGAGATTGAGACGCACAGCTGTCATTTAACACGTAGCGTTTCGTGCTGCTGACGGTGACGACCTGCGAAGTCACCCGCGCCAGAGTGGCGATGCCTCAGACTTCTCCAAAACCGAATCTAATGGCCTAATTTGGGCCATAAGCACTCGCAATTCGGGCTGAGATGTCGGACGAGGCCGCACCGTAGTGAAAAGAGACCCCGCCAAGTCGCCGCCTTCAAAGCTATCCAAAACCGAACCTAGTGTCCCACTTTGTCCATAAGCAACCGAAATTCGGGCTGACGCGCGACGCAGAAAGTTCGAAAAGCTTCCAGGAACCCCAGTCAATCCCTGATTGTAGAACTGTACAAGGACCTCTTCGGGCCGCAAGCGGAATGTCCGCCCTTGGGTTATGTGTGGCTGAAGGTCGACCTTTCACATCCAAGGCTGTGCTGACCGCTAGCCTCTGAAGCCGGCATCGGTTTCTCCAGCGCCGCGCGACTGTTCTATCTACTAAGGCCGAGAACTCGTGCGGCTAGCCCAATTCAACCCCCGCCGAAGGATTATACTCATCGACGCATTGTCGAATTCCTCCGGCACATGGCCAAGCGCGCTGAAGAAGACGCGCCCATTGCCGAACGGCTTCTTCCACACTGTCGGCATCACGACCCCGTCGATCCAGGGATAGTTCAGCCCGTTGAAGCGGGTACTCGCCAGCACTTCGTTGGCCGGGTCAACATGCATGTAATATTGCTCCGAATGGTATTCGAAATCGGGAATACCGGCCATGATCGAATCGTCCGGGCGCGCGTTCTCGACCGTGTAACGCGTTATTCCGCCGGGCTCGCACACATAGGCGCCGCCGACCATGTAGCGGAACCGGTCATTGTCGCGGAAGCCGTCAGCCATGCCACCATGAAAGCCGCCAAGCCCGACGCCCGACCAGATCGCCTGCCAAAGCCGTTTCGACGTGTCGACGCTCATCTGGCCCACCGTCCAGTTGGGCACAATCAGGTCATAGGCCGCGAGGTCTTCCCTGTCATAGGCATCGAGCGTTTCGCTGTGCGTCACCACGAATCCGTCTTCTTCGAGCATGGACCGGACGCGCTCGCCCGCCTCGAACGCGCGGTGCGGCGCATAGCCCCCGGAAATGATCAGACACCGCCTCATGCAATCCTCTCGCGTTTGATTCTTCACACGGCGATCTACATACATCTATTAGGACAACGATTGTACCGAAATATCAAAGCGTCGGATGCCTGATTTCAACACTTTCGGGCACTAAACCGGAAAACACCCCACGCAAGCATATCTACTAGAACAATAATCGTTGATATTTTTTATCAATGCGCGATATTGCCCCAGATTTCAGCCGGCAAAAGCCGCAACACGCCCGAGGAGCGAACGATGAGCCAACAACCCCAGTCAGCCACGCTGAACCATGTCAGCATTCCCGCTCACGACCTTGCCGAGTCGGAAGCTTTCTATCGCGAAGTCCTGGGATGCGAGCGCGTGCAGGCACCGAATTTCGGTTTCCCGGTGTGCTGGATGCGGCTCGGCAATTTGCAGCTCCACCTCCAGCAGGTCGGCCCGACTACCGGCGTGCGCACTTACCAGCATTTCGCGGTTGAGGTGACCGACTTCATTGGCGCCTACCGGGCATTGCGGGCGCGGGGTGCCTTCGAGGAAGGCACGCGCTATGCCGACCTGTGGCTTCTGCCGTCGGGCGAATTGCAGATGTTCGTGCGTGATCCCTCGGACAATTTGTTCGAGATCGACCATCCCGATGCCACGCAGCTTGACCTGTCGGCCTTCGAGACCCCCTTGCGCCGGCTGGAGAACGAGCACGAACAGTCGCAGCAGAACCGGCTTGCCACCCTCTTCCTCTACCGCAAGGCGGCAGCCTGATCGCGGGCGCGCGAGGCGCGCGTGCTAGACGGCAAGATTCGTGGTGATCTCGTTTCCCATCGCCTGGATGGAATGGATCAGATGCTCGAACTTGCCGGGCTCCGCGCCGACCAGCGCCGTCACGCAGGTAATGCCGATCGAGGCGACGGGAATGTTGTCCTTGCCGAAGATCGGGCGGGCCACGCAGGTCAGCCCCTCATGCGTCTCGTTGGCGTCGATCGCATAGCCGCGCTCGCGCGTGACCGCCAGGTCGATGCGCAGCGCATCGGCGTTCATGATCGTGTTGCCGGTGAGACGGACGAACTCGATGTTGTTGATCAGCGTCTCGCGCTGCTCATGCGGCAGGAAGGCGAGCACCGCCTTGCCCACGGCGGAACTGTAGAGCGGCTCCAGGACGCCGATGCAATGGCGGATCGAGATGATCGAATCCGACAGCGCGAAATCGGCCAGCAGCACCCGGTCGTTGACGAACAACCCCAGATGCGTGGTCTGCTGGGTGATGCTGGCCAACCGCTGCAACTGGTCGTGGAAGGAATCGATCAGCCGCGTCTTCTCACGCAGCCGCGACGCCCAATAGTAGATGCGCCCGCCGACGTCATACTCCTTGGTCGTGGTGTCCTTGCGCAGGAAGCCGCGATGCTCGAGCGTCTGCAGGAAGCGGAAGGCGGACGCCCTATCCATGTTGAAGCGCCGCACGATGTCCGACAGCTTGAGCGGCGCCGGCGCCTCGATGATCTCGTCCAGGATGCGCAGGCCCTTTTCGAGGCTCTGGATGTGGCCGGCCGGACTCTCGACCTCGTTCACGGGGTTCGGATTGTCCAACATCGTCTCCTGAAAGTTTGATTATGAAACAATGCAATAGGCCGTCGGCCCTCACCTGTCAAACGAACAATCCGGGGCACGCCTGGTGGAGTTCTGTGCAAATGCGGGCAGTATGAGCACGCCGTGACGCCAGATCGTCAGATACTTATAGTCTCCTCCAGACAACAATTGTTTCTCAATGGTATTGCAAATGCGCGTGAAGTCATGCGACCTCAGGCCTTCAGCGCCGCCGCGCCCTTGCGCAGGATGACGATCACCGCCACGGTCGCGACCACCAGCAACACCGTCGACACAACGGCGATCGTCGGGTCGATCTTGTCGCGCAGCGCGGTGAACATCACCTTCGGCAGCGTCGCATTGTTGCCGCCGGACACGAACATGGCCACCACCACCTCGTCGAGCGAAGTGACGAAGGCGAGCAGGCCGGAAGCGACGATCGGTCCGCTCACCTGCGGCAGCACGACTCGGAGCCAGGCCTGGTGCCAGCGCGCGCCCAGGCTGCGCGCGGCGCGTTCCTGGTTGAAATCGAACTGGCTGAAGGCGGCGCTCATCACCACGAACACCACCGGGATCGCCAACGCCACATGGCCGAGCACTAGACCGGTCATGGTGCCGACCATGCCGATGCGGGCCAGTACGAAGAACAGGCCGATGGCGATGAGGATAGAGGGGATCACCGCCGGCAGGACGATGAGCCCGCTGACCAGCAGCCGCCAGCGCTGGCTGAGCTGCACTGCGCCATAGGCGGCGAAGATGCCGATCGGCACCGACACCAGCGTCGTCAACGTTCCGGCGGTCAGCGAGGCGCGTGCCGCCTGCGTCCAGGTGATGGACTCCAGGAAATACCGGTACCAACGCAGCGATAGCGACGGCGGCGGAAACGCCAGGAAGTCCGACGACGAGAGCGACATCGGTATGACGATGAAGGACGGCGCCGCCAGGAACACGACCAGCAGGATGGCAAGCACCCATTTCAGCCGCTCGATAAGCGACGTTTCCTCGAACCCATCAAGCATGTCAGCTCCTCTGCCGCGAAAGCAGGACACGCTGCACGCCATAGCTCAGCGCGAACAGCAAGGCCGTGAACACCAGCAGCAGCACGCCGAGCGCGCTGGCGGCGCCCCAGTTCGAATAGTTGGAGAGGCTGCGCGCGATGCGCATCGAGATGACGTTCACGTTGCCGCCGCCAAGGATGGCAGGCGTAACGTAGAAGCCAAGGCTCATTACGAAGACGAGGATAGCACCGGCAGCGATGCCAGGCGCGGCGAGCGGCAGGAAGATCCGGCGATAGGTATAGGACCGGGACGCCCCCATGCTGGCCGCAGCGCGGATCAGAGCACGATCGATGTTGCGCATGGCACCCAGCACCGGAAGGATGAAGATGGGCAGCATGATGTGGGTCATGCCGAGCACCGTGGCGAAATGGTTGAAGGCAAGCTCTAGCGGTGCCTTGGTGATCCCAAGCCACATCAGCATCGAATTGATGATGCCGGTGCGCTGCAGCAGCACCAGCCAGGCATAGGCCCGCACCAGCAGCGAGGTCCAGAACGGCAGCAACACCGCCGCCAGGAAGATCACGGAGCGCCTGGGCGGCAGGCCATTGATGAAGGTGGCGAAGGGCACGCCGATCAGCACGCAAGCCGCCACCGTTGCCAGCGCGACCTGGAAGGTCGTAACGAAGATGCGCGCGTAGCTCGCTCCGTCCAGGATGCGCTGATAGTTCTCGAAACTTGGCCTCCCGTCTGAGCCGAAGGCCGACAGGAAGAATAGCCAGGCGCAGGGCACGAGCACGCAAAGCGCCACGACCGCTAGGCAAGGCAGCGTGAAGGCCAAGGAGACGAAGCGCTCAAGCCTGGCGTCCCATGCCAGCCGCCCGCCATTGTCGGCATGCGCCGCGGAGTTCGAAATGGTCGCATTCAGGGCGGACATGTCTACACCTGAAGGAAATGCACGCGGTCGCGCCGGACGTACAGGTCGATGGGCTGCCCCACCTGAAGCTCGGCGACCTCGGAGCTGAAATGCTTCTGCGCGCGCGCCGTCATAGCCTGGCCGCCTGCAAGGTCGACCTGCAGCAGCCAGCTGTCGCCTTGGAAGACGACGCCTCGCAACAGGCCGGCCACCGCAAACCAGGCGCTTTCGTCGCCGCTCCTGGCCAGGCAGAAATCCTCGCTGCGCACCATCAGCGCATGTGCCGAAGGCGCCACCGCACCGAGATCGCCAGACACAACGCCGCGCGCCTCGGCCAGCGGCAATATGGTCGCCTCGCCGATGAAGCGGGCGACGAACTCGTTGATCGGCCGCCGGTAGATGGTTTCGGGACTGTCGAGCTGGACGATCCTGCCCTTGTCCATGACGGCGACACGATCGGCGATTGTCAGCGCCTCGCGCTGGTCATGGGTCACGTAGAGTGTGGTGATCTGCAGCTTGTTATGCAGCTCGCGGATTTCGATCTGCATCTCCTCGCGCAGGATCTTGTCGAGGGCCGATAGCGGCTCGTCCATCAGGAGCACCTTGGGCTCGAACACGATGGCGCGGGCGAGCGCCACGCGCTGACGCTGGCCGCCCGAGAGTTCGCCGATGCGCCGCGATCCATAGCCGCCAAGCTTGACGACGTCGAGCGCCGCCAGTGCCCGCTTGCGCGCCGCGTCCTGCGGCACGCCGCGAACCTCCAGCGGAAACGTCACATTGGCCAAGACGTCCATATGCGGAAACAGGGCATAGCTCTGGAAGACGACGCCGAAGCCGCGCTGGTTGGCGGGAAGCCTGACTATGTCGCTGTCGCCGAAGAAGATCCGCCCGCGATCGGGGCGGATGAAACCGGCGACGGCCATCAAGAGCGTGCTCTTGCCTGAGCCCGACGGGCCGAGAATTGCGACGAATTCGCCGGCCTCCACCGTCAGGCTGACATCGTCGAGGGCGCGGAAATCGCCATACATCTTGGACACGGCCTCGATGCGGACCGATTCTGCGGAACGACTGCTCATATGACCTGTCTGGCTGTGGGTGGAGGCCGGGGAAAGAAGCATAGGGGACAGCGCCTATTCGGTCATCATGTCTTCGAACAACTGCTGGACGTGGTCATTGTTCTTCGCCCACCAGTCGATGTCCTGCACGATCATCGCGCCCGAATTGGCCGGGCTCGTCGGCAGCACGGCCTCGGCTTGCTTGCTGATGATGCCGGTCTTGTAGGCGCCCTGGTTCAGCGGACCGTAGGAGACGTATTTGGTGAGGCCGGCCTGCGACTGCGCCGACGACATCTCGTTGATCATCTTCATCGCATCGGCCTTGTGGGTCGAGCCCTTGGTTACCGCGAAACAATCGTAAGTCAGGATGCCCTGGTTGTAGGTGTAGTTCACGGGGCCGCCGGCTTCCTTGGCGGTCTGGAAACGGCCGTTCCATCCGGTCGTCATGTCCACCTCGCCGTCCTTCATCAACTGCCCATGCTGCGCACCCGAAGACCACCAGACGGAGATATTGGGCTTCAGCGTCGCGATCTTGGCGATGGCGCGTTTGATTCCGTCCTCGGTGCCCAGCACTTTATAGACATCCTTGGGCGCCACGCCGTCGGCCAGCAGCGCCATCTCGACCTGCGCCTCCGCGTCGGAACGCATCGACCGCTTGCCCGGAAATTTCTCGACATTCCAGAAATCGGCCCAGATCGAGGGCGCCTCCTTGGCATAGGTCTTGGTGTTCCAGGCCATCACCGCCGCGTAGCCGTAGATGCCGACGCAATAGGGCGCCGCCGTCCCCGGCAGGAACCCGGAAGCGTCAACGGTCTTGTAGTCGATCGGCTCCAGCATGCCTTCGGCCCCGGCGATCGCCGCCTGGTAGCCACTCATGATAATGATATCGGTCTTGACGGAATTGGAGCCAACCTCGAGCCGAAGCACGTCGAGGGCGTTGTCGGCCGTCTCTTCTTTCACCTGGACGCCGAGCTTCTTGGCCGCCGGCCCCCAGAGCACGGCGCGCCCGCCTTCCTGTACGGCGCCGCCGGGCGTGTTGAGCGTAAGCGTTGCCTCCTCGGCGGACGCCGTTCCGGCAAACGCGGCCGCAAGAATGCCTGCAGCCAGTATCGAACCACGCATAAGTCGTCTCCCATTCTTGTTGAGGTCGGCAACCATTGTTTTTAACACAACATTTATGCCTAACAGCCCGATGTAAGGCCACCATCCTACCGATTGTCAAGCAATTTTGTTGGGTTTTTGCGCTTATCGCAATTTTTTGTTCTTATAAAACAATTTCTGTTGATCAAAATTCCGGCGGTCGATATGGGTGGTCCTGACTAAGGAGGATGACGCCAGATGAGTGACGGCGAGGCAAAACTGATCAATCTCGCATTCCGCGTCGGCAGCGTCGCCGAAGCGGAAGCGCTGGTCGAAAGCACCGGCGGCTGGTCGAAGCTGGCCATGCACGACATCGATGGCGAACAGTTCCTGGAAGCCCGCTTTGGCGGCATCAGCATCAATTTCTTCGAGACCGCGCTCTATGACGGAAAGAACGCGCCTTCGGCCGGCGGCTTCCTGCACGCAAGCTTTGCCGTGCCGAGCCTCGCCGCCATTCTCGAAAATCCCGACTGGAGCGCCAGGCTCATTTGGGGCCCCTCTACGATTCGTGGCGGCTTCGGCCATCGACGGATCGCCTTTTTCGAACCACTGCCCGGCTGCCGCATAGAACTGATGGAGGAAATCGATGATTGAAGCATCGCAGCTGCGGTTCTTCGCCCGCGCAGGCGCGGCCACCGTCTACGAGGCTTACGGGCGCATCGGCGATGTCGACCCGGCCGTGCGGACGATGGTGCCAGGCCTCGCGATTGCCGGTCCGGCCTTCTGCGTCAGTTGCGAGCGCGGCGACAATCTGGCGCTGCACCGCGCGGTGGCCGAGGCTGCGGCCGGTGACGTGATCGTGCTGTCTGGTCACGGCGAGGCCTGCGGCTATATGGGCGACATCCTCGCCGAGGCGGCGGCATGCCGGGGCATTGCCGGCGTGGTGGTGGACGGCTTCGTACGCGACGTGGCGGAACTGACCAAGATGCGCTTTCCCGTATGGGCCCGGGGGCTGGCCATCCGCGGCGCGACCAAGATCCATGCCGGATCGATCGGTGCCCCGGTACAATGCGGCGGCGTCCGCATCGCGCCCGGCGACCTTGTGGTCGCCGACGACGACGGGGTGTGCGCGGTAGCAAGGGCCGATATTAGCCGCGTCTTCGAAAGCACCGGAAAGCGCCTCGCACAGGAAATCGCGATGCGCGACCGGCTGCGCCAAGGCGCGCTGACGCTGGACCTTCTCGATCTTCGCAAATATCTGTCGGCCGCCGGCGAGGAACAGCCGCGATGATCCATTGCCGAGACTGTCGCCGGCCGTCCGCATGCCAGTCCCGTTCGTGTCCGAGGTCCTAGACGATGCCCGATGCCCAGAATGCCCTACCGCTTGATGGCGGCCCCTATGACTTCATCGTCATTGGCGCGGGTTCGGCCGGTGCGGTGCTGGCCGCGCGCCTCAGCGAAAGCGGACACAAAAAGGTCCTGCTGCTCGAAGCCGGCCCCAGGGACCTGAACCCCTGGATCCATCTGCCTATGGGCTATTCGAAACTGTTCACCGACAGCCGCTACAACTGGATGTACGAGAGCGAGCCGGAGAGCGCCCTTCAGGAGCGCGTGCTCTACCAGCCGCGCGGCAAGGTGCTGGGCGGATCGAGCTCCATCAACGGCATGATGTATGTGCGCGGCAACACCCAGGATTTCGACGATTGGGCAAAGGCCGGCTGCGACGGCTGGTCTTATGACGAGGTCCTGCCCTATTTCCGCAAGGCCGAAGACCAGTCGCGCGGCGCCGACCATTGGCACGGTGTCGGCGGCCCGCTGAAAGTGTCAGACCAGTCGTTCGACCACGAACTGCCGAACGCACTCTGCGCGGCGGCGGCGCAGGCCGGGCTCGAGCGCAACGACGATTTCAACGGCGCCGCGCAGGACGGCTTCGGCTACTACCAGATGAACATCCATAGAGGCCGGCGCTGGAGCACGGCGCGCGGCTATCTGGCCACGGCTCGCAAGCGCGCCAACCTCAGGATCGTCACCGGTGCCAGAGTGGAGCGGATCGTCGTCGAGAACCGCGTCGCCACAGGCGTATTGTTCAGCCAAGGCGGGCAAAGGCGGATCGCGATGGCTGGCGAAATTATCCTGTCGGCAGGCACCATCGCCTCGCCGCAACTGCTTATGATGTCCGGGATCGGGGCCGCCGCGCCGATGCAGGACCTCGGTATCGGCTGCGTCCTTGACCAGCCGGAAGTCGGCCGCAACCTGCAGGACCATACCTGCATCCAGCTGATGTTCCGCTGCACCAGGCCGATCACCGTCAACGACATTGCCAACAGTCTGGCGAGGCGCATCGGCGTTGGCATGCAATATGCTTTCACCCGCAAGGGCTACCTCGCCGAGACCGGCATCTATGTCGGCGGCTTCGCCCGCAGCGACGACACGCAAGACCGGCCGGACATCCAGATGGCGATGGCGGCTTGGAGCGTCGGCGAACGCACGGCCAAAGGTGCGAAGCCGCATCCGTTTTCCGGCTTCAGCTTCAGCCCCGAACATGTCAATCCCGATGCGCGCGGTACAGTCACGCTGCGCTCAGCCGATGCCATGGCTGCGCCGAGAATCAGCTTCAACTTTTTCCAGACCGAATACGACATCCGCGCCATGACCTTCGGCATAAGGTTGGTGCGCAGGATTTCCGAACAACCCGCCATGAAGCCCTATGTCGCCTCCGAGCTGCAGCCAGGCAAGGATGTGCAGACCGACGACGAAATCCTCGACTTCATCCGCCAGAAGGCGGGTTCCGACATCCACGCCGTCGGCACCTGCCGCATGGGCGCCGATGCCGGCGCCGTCGTCGATCCGCGCCTGCGCGTCAACGGCATCGCCAGCCTGCGCGTGGTCGATGCCTCGATCATGCCGCGCATCGTGCGCGGCAACACCCATGCCGCCGTGGTCATGATCGCGGAAAAGGCGGCGGACATGATCCTGGCCGATGCGCGATCCTGAACCGGGGCGCGAGCCAACGCCCAGGGACCTGTTGTTGGCCGACTGGGACCGCGCGCCGCATAATCGCTGGGCCTACCAGCACATAAGCGATTTCCTGCCCACCGTCCCGATCGCTAGCGGAAAACCGATGGCCCTCATCGCGGCGGACACCGGCCTCGACCTCGCCGCCCTCACCTTCACCGATCATCGCGGCGACAGGGTCAATGCGGCCGCCGCGCTCGACGGCTCATGGACCGACGGCTTTCTCATCCTGCATCGCGGCCAGGTCGTCTTTGAGGAATATCGCAACGGTATGCGGCCCGGCAGCGTGCACCTGACGCAGTCGGTATCGAAATCGGTCGTGGCGGCGCTTACCGGAATCCTCCATCATCAGGGCTGTTTCCCCCTAGACAGGACCGTCGCGGCCTATGTGCCCGAACTAGCGGCCTGCGCCTATGGCGATGTCACCGTCAGCCATTTGCTCGACATGACCAGCGGCGTGCACTTCCCGGAGGACATGGCCGATCCCGTTTCCGGCATCGGCCTGATGGATATCGCGGTCGGCTGGAAGGCCGCGCCGCCCGGCAATGCAAGTCCGCGAACCGTGCGCGAACTGGTCGCCTCACTGCGCCGCCTCTCACGCCCGCATGGCCAGGAGTTCGAATATCGATCGATGGAAACCGAAGTGCTCGGCCTTTGCATCGAGGCTGCCGTCGGGCGAAGGCTCGCGGATCTCGTGTCCGAACTGATCTGGCAACCGATGGGCGCCGAGGACGAAGCCAATTTCGCAGTCGATCCAGAGGGATTTGCCATCGCCGACGGTGGCCTGTCGGCCAGTCTGCGCGATCTAGGCCGCTTCGGTATGATTTACGCGCGGGACGGCTGCGCCAATGGCAGGCAGGTCGTGCCGGAGCAATGGGTGGCGCACACGCGCATTGGCGACTCCTCACGATTTCCCGATCGATACCGCGCCGACCGCCCCAACGGGGCCTACCGCAACCAGTTCTGGATCGCCGATGTCGACGCGCCTGTCATCCTGGCGCTCGGCGTCTACGGGCAGATAATCTACATCGACCACCAGCGCGATTTCGTCGGCGTGAAGCTGTCGACGTGGCCGAAAGCGATCAATCCGGCGATGCGCATCGACATGCAGAACCTGATGGGAACGATCGCTGACACTCTCCATTCGGTGTGAAGGCGATCCGGGGATTCGTACTGACGTTCACGACCAAGGAGGGCACGCGCGCCAAAAATTCGATGCCTCGTCAAATTCTTTCTAAAACCGAATCTAATGTCCCAAGTTGTCCCACAAGCGCACGCAATTCAGGCTGAGGCGCGACCCAGAAAGTTCGAAAAGCTTCCAAGAACCCCAGCCAAACTTGATCAAGATCGACGGCCTAGCTCCAGTATTACCAAGGGTTCGCATTCCATTGCCTTAGCGAAAGATTGGTGGCGTTTGGTTCATTCCAATGGCTAAGCTCCATAAACTTTCAGGCACGAGGCCGCATGATGGTCACTGACACCGAGTTTATTCTCGACGGCATCAATCAGGGCTGCGTGATGCTTGCCGATGGCGAGTTCTTCATCGACAGGCTGGTGAAGTATGTCGGCAACGGAAGGATCCGGTGGCACGTCGAGTTTCGTGGGCATCGCGTCGAGTTCACGACCGGCCAGCTAAAGAAGCAGCCTGCCTTCCGAAGAAAGATGCTCGAGCAGGCCGGTGTGCTGCCGCCCCAGCTCGCCGGAGCCGACTACAGGCGATGGGCCATCGCGTTGAGGAAGAGTGCCATCGAGCTTCCCTGGCGGGATAGGCCGGTCGATACCGGCTTCGCCATCGACAGGCTTGTCGGTCATGGGGGCGACCGGTGGACGGTTGAATACCAAGGCAAGGCAATCAAGTTCACGACGACCAAGCTCCGCAGGCAAACCAGTTTCCGCAAGCGTATGCTGCTCAAGGCCAAGGTGCTGCCGCCCCAGCTGGATGCGGTTGCCTATCGGAAGTGGGTGGACTGGCTGATTCAAAACGCCACTGATGCCGCACCGCAGGCCGGCGATACCTCGATCACCGAGAAGAGTTGGCTTGACGACCTGCCAGAGCTGGCTGGCTGGCAAAACGAAGGGACCGACTAAGAGCGGCTGGCGCGCCGCCCTTCGCATCCCATCAGCACCAAAACAGAATGGAAGACATGGATCGCTTCGACCTCGGCACCTACCGCCGCCCCATCTCCACCCTCTCGGCGGAAACCCAGCGTTGGTTCGATATCGGCTTGAACTGGTGCTACGGCTTCAACCATGAGGAAGGCATCAAGTGTTTTGAGAAGGCGCTGGAAACCGACCCCGACTGCCCGATGGTGCATTGGGGCATCGCCTATGCCGCCGGGCCTTTCTACAATCTGACCTGGAAGGAGCATGGCGAGGCCGAGGCGAACAGCGCGACCAAGCTTTGCTTTAAGCATGTCCAGCTGGCGCGCGCCAATGCGGCCGCCGCCAGCGATGTCGAAGGGCGCTTGATCGAGGCGCTTGCTTGCCGTTTCCAGAAACCGCATCGGGTGACACTGCCCGAATTCGAAAAGTGGGATGACGCCTACGCCGCCGCGATGCGGCTGGTCTATGCCAGCTTTCCCAACGACCATGATGTGATGGCGCTTTTTGTCGAGGCGCTGATGATGCGCACCGTTCGGCGCCTGTGGAACCTCAAGACCGGCGAACCGGCGCCGAATTCCGATGTCGTCGAGGCGCTCGAGGTTTGCGAGCGATCGATCCGGCTTGCCGACGAGGCGGGCATCGCGCAGCATCCAGCGATCATCCACCTGCACATCCATCTGCTGGAAATGTCGACCATGCCGGAGCGCGGCATGCGCTCGGCGGATCTGCTCGGCGAGATGTGCCCCGATGCCGGGCACATGAACCACATGCCGGGGCACATCTATGTGCTGTGCGGCGCGTATGACAAGGCGAAGCTTGCCAGCGAAAAAGCGGTTCGCGCCAACGACCTCTACCTCGCCTATGCGGATGAGCCGACCTACTATCTGCTCGGCTGCTGCCACGACCTGCATCTGATGATGTTCACCTGCATGTTGTCAGGCCAGTCCACGCCGGCCCTGTGGGCCGCCGACAAGGTGCGCAGCCTGGTGACGCGCGACGTCGTCAGCCTCCCCGACCGGCCAAAGCTCACCCAGACGGTGGAAGGCTACCACGCGATGAAATCGCATGTGCTGGTACGCTTCGGCCGCTGGCAGGAGATCATCGACGAGCCCCTGACCAGGGAGCCGGCGCTCTATGTGCTGACGGCGGCCATGCAGCACTACGCCAAGGGTGTCGCGCATGCGACGCTCAGGAATTTTGCCGAGGCGGAGCGCGAGCGCGACCAGTTCCATCGGCATCTGGAAGGCATCGCGCCCGATCGGCGCTTCCTCAGCAACCCGACCCGCGCCTCGCTCGCCGTCGGCGCCGCCTTGCTCGATGGTGAACTTGCCTACCACCAGGGCCGGCATGACGAGGCCTATGGCCATCTGCGGCAAGCGGTCGAGCTTGACGACAATCTGTCCTACACCGAGCCGTGGGCGTGGATGCACCCGCCGCGCCATGCGCTGGCCGCGCTGCTTCTCGACCAGGGCCGCGCTCAAGAGGCCGAGCAGGTCTACCGCGACGATCTCGGCCTCAGCCGCAAGGTGCAGCGCTGCGCCCAGCTCCGAACAATGTCTGGGCTCTGCACGGGTTGGTGGAATGCCTGGAACGGCGCGGCGAGAACGAAGAACTGCCGGCGCTGCAGGCAAGGCTCGCGGTGGCGCTGGCCAAGGCGGACGTGCCGATCAGTTCATCCTGCCTGTGCCGGACGAGCGTGCAGCCAGCGCCGGGCTGCTGTCACTGAGGCGACGCCGGCCTTGACCAGGCGCCTGAATTCACAGCGAAACTAGCCCAGCCACTTCTCGTAGTCGGACACCAGTAGGTGCACCGGCGCTGTATCCTCGTCGATGTTGGAAAAACGGCCGATCGGTTCGCGGAAGACATTGTCGGTGAGATCGTCATTGACGGTCGACACCTCGCCGATCAGCACATCCTTGCCCTCGGCCCAGAAGGCGTGCCAGACGCCGGGCAGCAGCGTGACGCTCTGGCCCGGGTCGAGCTTCAACAGCCCGCCCGCCGGCAGCCTGTGGATGGTTCCGTCGACAGGCACCGACACCTCGGCCTTGGGATCGATGCCGCCATCGCGATCGTGCATGAACAGTTCCAGCACCAGCTTGCCGCCACCACGGTTGATGATGTCCTCGGCCTTGATGTTGTGGCGGTGCATCGGCGACAGCTGGTCCTTGCGCGAGATCATGATCTTCTCGGCATAGAGCATGCCCATGCCCTTCTTCATGTCCTCGTAGCGGCCGTTGCGAACGGTGAACAGGAACAGGCCGAGCTCCTTGAATTTCTCCTGGCCGTAGTCGGTGATGTCCCAGCCGAGCCGGGAGGTGAAGATGGCCGAGGAGTCGACCTGGCGCGCCTTCATTTCCTCGGGCGACCAATAGGCGAAGGGCGGCATGATGTAGCCGAACGAGCGGATGAAAGCGTCGGCTTCGCGGATGATGTCGTTGATGGCGGAGCGTTTCATGATCATGGTCCTTCGTGTCGACTTTGCTCAAGCGCGCGGCGTCTGGCGGGGTTCAAGCGATACGCTTCAGCTTGTTAGCACGCATGCCGTTGTCCCAAAACCGCTACGCACTTTTGGGCGACACGCATAGGCAAACCGCATAGCCGAACGCCGACGCGGTGTCGATCCGTCTTGCCGCCCTGCACGCGCCTTGCGGCTTGTGCGCATGGACCACAGATCCGCTCGGCTGGCCGCGTGACATCGCGCGCTTTCAGGATCATAACCCCTGCGGATTTTCACAGGGTGACAGATGATGCCGACCATCCACGACCTCGATACGCCCTCGATCCTGATCGACGCGGCGCGCGCCGAAGCCAACATTGCCCGCGCCCAGGCCCATGCCGACAAGAACGGGCTGAAGCTGAGGCCGCATATCAAGACGCACAAATTGCCCTACTGGGCGAAGAAACAGGTCGCGGCCGGCGCCGTCGGCATCACCTGCCAGAAGATCGGCGAGGCCGAGGTGATGGCCGACGCTGGGCTCACCGATATTTTTCTGCCCTACAACATCCTCGGGCGCGCCAAGCTGGAGCGGCTTCTGGCGTTGCATCGCCGTGTCACCCTGTCGGTGACGGCGGACAGCATGGAGACGCTGGAAGGGCTCGCGGCGACTTTCACCGACGCCGGCCATCGTCTGCCGGTGCTGGTCGAATGCGACACCGGCATGGGCCGCTGCGGCGTGCAGACGGCCGGCGAAGCGGTTGCGCTGGCAAGACAGATCGACAAGGCTGGCGGCCTCGCCTTCGGCGGGCTGATGACCTACCCGGCCGCAGGCCGCGCGGTCGAGGCCGAAGCCTGGCTCGCCAAGGCCAGGCAGGCGCTTGCCGCATCGGGCCTTGCCTGCGAACGCATCTCCAGCGGCGGCACGCCGGACATGTGGCGCTCCAGCGGCGCATCGGTCGTCACCGAATATCGCCCCGGCACCTATATCTATCTCGATCGCTATCAGGTCGCGAAGGGCGTCGGCAACCTCGACGATTGCGCGCTGACGGTGCTGTCGACGGTGGTAAGTCATCCGACGCCGACGCGCGCCATCCTCGATGCCGGCAGCAAGGCGCTGTCCAGCGACACGCTTGGGCTGCCCGATTTCGGCGAGTTGCTCGGCGTTGCGGGCGCGCGGGTAACCGGCTTGAGCGAGGAGCACGGCACCGTCACGCTTTCGGACCAGGCCAGGCTGCGCATCGGTGAACGCGTCCGCGTCGTGCCCGACCATTGCTGCGTCGTCACCAACCTGTTCAACGAGGTCAATCTGATCGACGGCGACAAGGTGCTGGAAACGTTGCCGGTGGCTGCGCGCGGCCGCACCGGCTGACGCGAACATCCAAACCCGTGTCCAGGGCATGGTGCATGGTCGACCCTGTCTAAGGTTCTGCTTGTCCCCGGTGTTCCCTTACGTCAATCTGGCTTCAGCAAGCCGGCCATTGGATGGTTTGCGGCTTGCTCGGGAGGAAAACAAAAATGGCTTACGCGATCACGCATTATTTTCCTGGCGGCACGAAGGAGCAGTACGAGGCGTCAATCGCTGCGGTGCATCCAGCAGGCGGAAAAAGCCTGCCAAAAGGCCAAGTCTTCCATGTTGCCGGCCCGTCGGCCGGTGGCTGGTCAATTGTTGCGGTTCACGAATCCAAGAAGAGTTGGGAGCAATTCCGGGACGATATCCTGATGCCTCAAATGAAAACGGGCATCAAGGGTGGGTTCACCTCGCCGCCTCAGGAGACCGCGTTCGAGGTTCACAATCTGCAGAAATGACAAGCTGTTCAGAGACGATGAACGCTTGATCTGTCAGTGCACCGGCGCAATGGCGCCTTAAATCCGCTCGGCCTGCCTGGCGGCGACGCGACGCATTGCAATGACCCGGCGGCGGCGGATTTCCGTGCGCATCGCCATCAGGTGCAACGCGAAGAACAGCACCGTGAAGCCGACGGCCATGACCAGCAGCGGCCACAGCAGGCTGGGATCGATGGTCGGCCCGCCGAGCCGGAACACCGAGGCCGGCTGGTGCAGCGTGTTCCACCAGTCGACCGAGAATTTGATGATCGGGATGTTGATGAAGCCGACCAGCGTGATGATGGCGGCGGCCCAGGCGGCGCGTCCGGCATCGTCGAGCGCGCGGGTCAGCGCGATGATGCCGAGATACATCAGGAACAGCACGAAGACCGAGGTCAGCCGCGCATCCCAGACCCACCAGGTGCCCCACATCGGCTTGCCCCAGATCGAACCGGTGACCAGCGCCAGCGCGGTGAAGACAGCCCCGATGGGGGCCGCGGATTTCAGCGCGACATCGGCCAGCGGATGCCGCCAGACCAGCGTGCCAAGCGCCGAAATTGCCATCAGCGTGTAGCACATCATGGCGAGCCAGGCGAAAGGCACGTGGAGGTACATGATGCGGACGGTGATGCCTTGCTGGAAGTCCTCGGGCGCCGCGAAGCTCATATAGAGCCCGATGGCGAGGATGAGCGCGGCGATCGTCGCCAGCCAAGGCACGACCCTGTCGGCCAGCCCGACGAAGCGTGTCGGGTTGGCAAGATCCATCCAGCCAGTCAGGCGTGAAGTCATGTCGCTCATGCGGCTCTACATAGACCGCCGGCGCGTTTGGGGCAATCGAGCGGTGGTGTCGCAGGCGCGTCTCGCCTTCTCCCTTTTGCGGGAGAAGGCAGAGGCACTACCCCCGATCAGGCGGCTGCTTCCTGCTGCTGCTGGACCGTGCGGCTGAGGCGGCGAACCTCCTCATCGTTGAGCAGGCCACCGGCACGCAGCAGGCTGGCAAAGCGGCCATTGCGCATCGACAGTTCCGCGAAGCCGCCCATCTCGACCACCCTGCCCTTGTCCATGAACACAACCAGATCGGCGTCGCGAACGGTGGTCAGGCGGTGGGCGATGATGAAGGTGGTGCGGTCGCGCCGCAATTCGTCGATCGCTTCCTTGACGCGGTCCTCGGTCTCGACGTCGAGGGCGCTGGTCGCTTCGTCGAGCACCAGGATCGGTGCATCCTTCAGCACGGCGCGGGCAATGGCGATGCGCTGGCGCTCGCCACCCGACAGCTGGCCGCCGCGTTCGCCAACCAGCGTATCGTAGCCGCTGCTCTTTGCCAGGATGAAGTCCTGCGCGGCAGCCGCATTGGCGGCGGCATGGATCTCGTCATTGGTCGCATCGGCGCGGCCGACGCGGATGTTGTCCTCGATCGAGCGGTTGAGCAGGCCGGCATCCTGGAACACGGTGGCGATCGAATGACGCAGCGAATTGCGGGTCACGGTGCGGGTGTCGATGCCGTCGATCAGGATACGCCCATGGGACGGCGAGAAGACGCGCTGCAGGAGGTTGATGAGCGTGGTCTTGCCGGCGCCCGTCGGGCCAACGATGGCGACCGTCTGACCGGCCTGAACCTCGAACGACACGTCGTCGATGCCTTGTCCCGAATTGGCGAATTCGAAGCCGACATTCTCGAAGCGGACATGGCCGGTGACGTTGGTCAGATCGCGCAAGCCATCCGGCTCGGCGGCGTCGGCGGCGGAGTCCTCGAGATGGTAGAAGTCCTCGAGCTTGGCGCGGGCCTCGGAAATCTGGTTGGCGAAGGCCGACATCTGGTCGAGCCGGGCGATCAGCAGCGTGGCAAAGCCGGTGAAGGCGATGACGTCGCCGATGCGCAGCTGGCCATGGGTGACTAGGTAGGCGCCGATCAGAAGCACCACCATCATTGAAATGGTCGACGACAGGCGGTGCAGCGCATTGGCCATCGCCCACCAGTCGAGCACCGGGTTCTGCGCGTCGAGCAGGTTCTTGACGTAGCGGCGCAGCGTATCGGCCTCATGGCCGAGGCGGTTGTAGCTCTGCAGCACGGCGACGTTGCTGACCGAATCCGTGACATGCGCGAACACCTGGTGATAGTGGCGCTCCACGGCGGCCTGGCCTGCCTTGGTGCGCTTCATCACCAGCCGGCCTATGCAGACATAGAGCGCGCCGAGCGCCAGCAGGACCAGCGACATGCGCAGATCCATGCTGATGGCCGTCGGCACCAACAGGACAAGGGCAACGGCAGTGGACAGATGCTGACGCATGAATTCGAGCCACAGGCTGAACAGCGTCTCGACCGCGCGCAACAGCGTGTGCAAGGCGTTGGAGGTGCCGCGCTGATGGTGCCAGGCGAGCGGCATGGTGATCACGCGTTCGAAAGACTGGCAAAGCACCTCGCTGCGCCGCTTGTGGGCGAAACGGTCGGCGCCGCGCGCCACCAGAACGAAGGCGACGATGTTGAAGGCGCCCAGGCCCGCCCACAGGGCAAGCGTGGTAAACACGGAACCGCGCTCGGAAATCGCATCGATCACCCGGCCGAACATGATCGGCTCGAGGATGGCGATGATGGCGAGAGCGACGTTGGCCGAACAGATCAACGCGACGCGTTTCCTGTCTTCGGCCAGATAACCGAGCGCTCTCCAGTAGATTTGCAGAAGGGTCACCCCAGTTACTCCGCCACGCTGTTTATTGTGCACTGCATCATTTGACTCGTACCGCTTGATACGTCGCAAAACAATGGCCGTGTACCTCTTCAGTTCCCTCTGAGCGAACAAAAGATGGCGACGTTCCGAAATCTGCCGTGATCACCTAACGGTTTGAGAAGACAGCTAAAATGTCAGGCATGCGGCAGAATCATGGCAGACGGCTAGTGCTGCCGCAATTTTAATCACCAAGGATGTCGGGCGGATGACGAGGGGCTGAAATCGCCTTCTTAACAGTACGCGCAAAGTAACGCGCCCTGGCGGCTCCCAAGGATCGCCGGGAGGCCAAGATTCACCTCGGGGGAACGCCTAGGCGTGATGCATCAAAGTATTGATTCTAAATAATTACCAGTCCCGATCCGGGCCGCGCTCTCGGACACGGCGCCAAGCGACTTGGCGCCGTGTTCCATCGTGCCGTCGTCCCCAAAGCCGCTTCACCCGGGAGTCAAGCCGAGGGCGTGCTGCCGGGCGACATGCGTCAGGCCGGGATTCTGATGACGACGTCAGCAACCTCGCCACTTTTTAGCTCAACCGTCGAAACCTTGGTCTTTGCCCCATTCAGCTCCAATGAAACCGTCTTGGTCTTATTGTCGCGGATGACGCGAACCCTGAGTTCCGCGCCCAGCATCTTGAGGGTCGCCGAATACCCATCCCAGTGGCTGGGGAGCTTCGGCTTGAACTGGACGCGCTTGCCACGCCGTTCGATGCCCAGGATGCCTTCGACCGCCGCCCTGTAGAGCCAGCCGGCGGAGCCGGTGTACCAGGTCCAGCCGCCACGGCCGCCCTTGTCGTCCCCGGCGTAGATATCGGCCGCAACCACATAGGGCTCGACGCGATAGTGCTCGGCCGAAGCCTCGTCGATCGCATGGTTGACCGGATTAAGCATCGAGAAACAGCGATAGGCCTCGTCGGTCAGCCCCATTTCGGCGAGCGCGATGACGAACCATGTGGCGGCGTGGGTGTACTGGCCGCCATTCTCGCGAACACCGGGTGGATAGCTCTTGATGTAGCCCGGATCCTTGTCCGTCTTCGAGAAGGGCGGCGTGAACAGCTTGACGATGTTGAGCTTGTCGTCGACGAGCAGCTTCGTCGCCTGCTCCATTGCCGTCGTCGACCGCGCCGGATCGCCCTCTCCCGAAAGCACGCTCCAGGACTGGGCAATCGAGTCGATCTTGCACTCCTGCGAGGATCGCGAGCCGAGCGGCGTGCCGTCATCGAAGCTGCCGCGCCGGTACCATTCGCCGTCCCATGCCGTACTCTCAAGCGCCCGCTTCAGCGCATCGGCGTGCTTTGCCCAGGCTTGCGCATGCTTGGCATCACCCTCGGTCTTGGCGACGGCGGCGAAGTCGCCCAGCGTCTTCAGCAGGAACCAGCCCAGCCAGACGCTCTCGCCCTTGCCCTCCTCGCCGACGCGGTTCATGCCATCGTTCCAGTCGCCGCCAAGGATCAGCGGTAGCCCGTCGGGGCTGCTGCGCTTGATGGCAAGATCGAGCGCTCGCGCGCAATGATCGTAGAGCGAGGCCGTCTTCTTCGAAACTTCCGGAGTGAAGAAGGCATCGTGCTCGCCCTCGCCCAGAGCCTGTCCGTCGATGAAGGGCAGTTGCTCCTTCAGGATGGTGGCGTCGCCGGTCACCAGCAGATAGCGCGCCGTGGCACGGGCCAGCCAGACCACGTCGTCGGAGATCATGGTGCGCACGCCGGCGCCGGTGCGCGGCAGCCACCAGTGCTGCACGTCGCCTTCGGGGAATTGCCGCCGCGCGGCGTTCAGGATCTGGTCACGCGCCAACTGCGGATCATGCGCCAGCAACGCCAGCGTGTCCTGCAACTGGTCGCGGAAGCCGAAGGCGCCACTTGCCTGATAGAAGGCGGAGCGGGCGCGGATGCGGCAGGCCAGGCTCTGATAGGGCAGCCAGTGGTTGACCATGGCGTCGAGCGCCTTGTCCGGCGTCTCGACCTGGATGGTGTCGAGGAAGCCGCGCCACTCGCGCTCGTTGTCGGCCAGCCGCTTGTCGAAATCCTTGGCCCGGTGCTGCTGCACCAGGGCGCTGGCTTCCTCGACGGACTCGGCATCGCCAAGCAGCCACAGCAGCGTCACGTCGCCGCCGGCCGGAATCTCGATGTCACGGGCGATCGCCGCGCAAGGGTCGTCTCCAGCTTCGACACGGCCCGTGAGTGCCGCGCCACTCAGCACCGCGTGCGGAAGCTCGCTGGTGCCGTGCCGGCCGAGGAACTCCGAGCGGTCGGTCGTCACCGAGTGCACGCCACCGTCGGCGGCCAGGAAGGCCACTCGCTCGCTGAAATCGAGCCCGTAGGGGTTTTGCGCCAGCAACGCACCGGTGGCAGCGTCGCGGGACGGGACGATGGTTGCCGCCGTGCGCGAGCGATGCCCGCCGAGCACCCATTCGGCATAGGTATAGACACGCAGCCGCGCCGGCACCGAACCGGAATTCTGGATGCGCAATCGCGAAATCTTCACCGGATCGACCGGGTCGACGACATAGGTGAGATCCATCGACAAGGGCCCGCGCCTCGAGCGGAAAGTCGAGAAACCCTGGCCGTGCCAGGCCTCGTAGGTCATCGAGGGATCGCGCACCACGGCGGCGAGCGGCGAGAACGCCTTGCCGCTGGCCTGATCGTAGATGTAGAGGCCCTCACCCGGCCGGTTCGAGACCGGGTCGTTCGACCACGGTGTCAGCTGATAATCGCGGCTGTTGCGGCTCCAGGTAAACGCAGCGCCCTCGGCCGAGATATGGAAGCCGAACGAAGCATTGGAGACGACGTTGATCCACGGCTGCGGCGTGGTGCGCCGGCCGGCGAGGCGCACGACGTAGTGCCGCCCGTCGCCGTCAAAACCGCCAAAGCCGTTCCACTGGCTGAGCCCGCTTCCGTCGGCGCTGGCATTCGCCACCGCCTGCGAGGCAAAGGCATGCGCCATCGGCGCAAGCGACGGCAGGTCGCGCGGGACCAGCGATCCTGCCGGCTGCAGGGGTTCGCGCGCCTGCAGGGCAGCCGCCTCCGCCCGCTCTATCTGATCGAAGATGGTGCCGTTGCGCGTGTGCAGGACGACGCGGGCGACGGCGAGCAGCGTCTTGTAGGTGGTCTCGTCCATCAGGTCGCGGCGGACCGCGAAAATGTGCTGGCGAGGCCCGAGTTCCTTGCCGCGCAGGCGGCTGTTTTCGCACAGCGTCTCGACCGCACGCTGCAGGTCCTGGACGTAGGAGGAGGCCTGCTCGTTGACGACGACGAAATCGATCATCATGCCGCGGGTGCGCATGTACTCCTGGAAACGCAGCGCCTGGGCGACGATCTCGAGGTCGGCGACGTCGCCGATCCTGACCAGGAAGATCGGGAAATCGCCCGAAATGCTGGTCGGCCACAGGCTCGACTGCTTACCCAGCCCCGAGGCGATGGATTCGGCGGGGAGACGCAGGAACGGATCCGGATAGATCAGATAGCGCGCCAGCTTCTGCACGTTTGCGGCATCGGTCAGGCTGAGGCCCATATGGCGGGTCTGCACCTGGCTGCGGGTCCAGGCGAGCATGGCCTGGCGAGCGAAACTCTCCGGATGGTCGAGCCGGGCGACGGCCTCCTCCAGTTCAGTGCGGCTGGCGCCGACGACGGTCCAGAAGGTCAGGGATATCTTCTTGTTGGCAGGCACGCGCACCTGGCGGCGCAGCGCGGCGACGGGATCGAGCGTGAAGCCCGAATGGCCCCCAAGCCTGGCGCCCGGATCGAACGCGGCCGCATCGACGATGGTGCGGCCACGGCCGATGAAGGCTCGCCTGTCGGTCTCGGCCTCGGCATCACGCGCCAATCCCGACGGATCGGTGACGAAATGCACCATGGCGACATCGGGCTCGCTGGTTTCGCGCTTGCGCCGCGTGGCGAAGATCGCACTGTTGTTCGATGCGATCTCGGTCTCGACGAACATCTTCGAGAAGGCCGGATGCGCATTGTCCGAGGCCTCCAGCCCGAGCACAAGTTCGGCAAAGGAGGTCACTTCGATGTGACGGTCGGATGGGCCGTCATTGTAGAGGGTGACCCGACGGCCCTCGCCATTTCCTTCCGAAATGACGATGCATTCGACCTCGGAGCGCAAGGTGCCCACCGATTTGACGAAGCTCGCCTTGTCGTCGGAGAACAGGGTCTGCGCCTTTTCCTCGGCCGCGTGCTTCGGCTCCGCGGTCGCCGACCACCAGTCGCCGGTGCCGGCATCGCGCAGGAAGATGTAGGAGCCGAGCCGGTCCTCGGTAGGGTCCGGCTGCCAGCGGGTGATGGAGAGATCGCCCCAGCGGCTGTAGCCGGACCCCGTGGCGGTGACCATCACCGAATAGCGGCCGTTGGACATCACACTGGTCGAACGCAGCGCCCGCAACGGATCGAGCACGATGCGGGTGTCGGGGCTCTCGATCTCGGTCTCGTCCTTGGCGCGTTCGTCGGCCTCGGTCCTGACGGTCGCGGTCGGGATGTCGCGCGGCGCCCGCTCCTGCAGCAAAAGTTCGGCGGATTCGATGACCGGATCGCTGTGGAACCGGTCGCGCATCCGGCCTTCGAAGATGGCGTCGGCAACCGCCACGATCGACATGCCAGAATGGTGCGCCATGTAGTTCTGCACGACGACATGATCGGTGCCTTCCGGCACGCGCTGCGGCGTGAAGTCGACGGCATCGTAGTAGCCGTGGCGGCCTAGCGCGCCGACCTCCCGCAACCGCGCGAGGTTCTGCACGGCTTCACGAGGGTTGAACTGCGCCGCCAGCACGGTCGCGTAAGGCGCGATCACCGTGTTCTGGCCGAGACCACGCTTCAGCCCGAGGCCAGGGACGCCGAAATTGGTGTACTGGTAGGTCAGTTCGCGGTCGCGGGCGTTGTAGGCTGCTTCCGAAATGCCCCATGGCACGTTCTTCTGGCGGCCGTACTGGATCTGACGCTTGATAATCAGCTTGCTGGTCTGGTTGAGAATGCTGCCTTGCGGCTCCTTCATCACCAGCGGCGGCATCAGATACTCGAACATCGAGCCGGACCACGACATCAGCG
Organism: Mesorhizobium sp. RCAM 05104; assembly: GCF_059683645.1. Classification (NCBI taxonomy): domain Bacteria; kingdom Pseudomonadati; phylum Pseudomonadota; class Alphaproteobacteria; order Hyphomicrobiales; family Phyllobacteriaceae; genus Mesorhizobium; species Mesorhizobium sp. RCAM 05104. Next base: position 756,910 of record NZ_CM185033.1, read on the forward strand.
CGCCCTGGAAGCCGATCTCGACGATCGGTCGGCCAAGACGGAACCAGTGCTCGGTCGGCAGGTCGCCCTTGGCGATGGCGAACAGGCTGGTCAGCCGCGCCTCGGAAGCGAGAAGGTCGTAGCAGCTTTCATCGAGCTGGTGTTCCTCGACACGGTAGCCGATCGACAGCAGCTTGCGTTCAGGCCGCATCAGGAAGGAGAAATCCATTTCGAAGGCAAAGCGGCGCGTGCGCTCGCGCAAGGTCAAGAGCTTGGCGCGCAGGGCCTCGACGGCGTTGTCATCGCTGTGCGCGTCATGGACATGCGCCTCACAACTGGCTTCCAGCCTTGCCGCCCAATCGACGATGATGTCGCTCTGGGCCGATGCGGCCTCGGTGTGGATGGCAGCGGCGAGTTTGCGGATCTCGCCGGCCAGCACGGCCAGATTGATGGTGCGGATCGACGCCATTTCCGGCTGCGCCTTGATGGTCTCGACCGCGCGCCGCATGCCGTCGAGACGGTCGGCCAGGCGCTGACGCAACGGGCGCAGCTGGCGGCGGTCGTCGGGCAAATCGTCGAGGCTTTCGCTGAGGATGGTGACCGTGTCGAGGATGCCTTCGAAATCGCCCTGGAGGTGGACGGAGGGCGCTTCCGCCCACTCGGCACAGGCTGCCGCCACCGCCACCAGATGGCCGGCAAGATTTCCGCTGTCGACAGCGGAAATATAGAGCGGATAAAGCGGCTTCAGCGTCGTCGTGTCATACCAGTTGAAGAGGTGGCCACGGTCGCGCGGCATGCCCTCGATGGTGGTCATCGTGGCGTCGATGCGGGTAATGGCATCGGACAGGCTGATCCAGCCGAAGTCTCGCGCCGAGACGACGGACAGCAGATAGACGCCGATATTGGTTGGCGAGGTGCGTGGCGCCACGACCGGCGCCGGACTTTCCTGGAAATTGTCCGGCGGCAGATTGTGATGCTCGGCCGTTACGAAGCTCTCGAAATAGTGCCACGTGCGCCGCGCCACCGTGCGCAGCGCATGGATGTCGGCGGCTGAGATGCGCAGCCGGTCCTCGGTTTCGGCCGAGCGGCTGATCCAGGCGGCGATGGCCGGCGAGGCGATCCAGAACAGGGCGAAGAAGAAAGCGACGAAGGCGCCGGTGGAATCGGCAAGCACCGGTATGGCGAGACCGACGAAGCCGATGATCACGGCGCCATACATCATGCCGTAGTAGGAACCGAGATCATTGTCGCCGCTCTTGTGCGCCTGCGAGGCGGTGCGCCATTCCAGCAGGTTCTGGCGGCTGACCAACAGCCGGTAGAGCGTGCGCACGATGGCGTCGCCCATCATCCAGGCGTTATGCGCCATCAGCACGATCTTGAGCGCCACCATGGCGGTGCCGAAGGCGACGTCACGCGCCAGCGCCGAGAAATGACCGCGCGGCGTCTGGTCGCCGCTCTTGGGCAGGATGGCGTTGACGACGTCGAATGTCGGCGCCATGAACAGGCTGAGGATGAGCAGGGCCTGCCATTGCGCGGCCTGCGTGAAGGGCAGCAGCGTCCAGCCGGCGATCGCCGCCATCACCCAGAAGATCGGCGTCAGCGAGCGGCGCAGGTTGTCGACCATCTTCCAGCGCGACAAGGCCGGCACGCCGGGGCGCGGATCGAGGATGAAGCCAAGAAGCTGCCAGTCGCCGCGCGCCCAGCGATGGTGACGCGACGCGTCGACCGAGTAGCGTGTCGGGTAGTCCTCGACCAGCTCGACGTCGGTGACCAGCGCCGAGCGCGCCAGCGCACCTTCGAGCAGATCGTGGCTGAGGATGGTGTTTTCCTCGATGCGACCCTGCAGCGCCGCCTCGAAGGCGTCGACATGATAGAGGCCCTTGCCGGTGAAGGAGCCGTCGCCGAAGACGTCCTGATAGAGATCGGACACGGCAAACACATAAGGATCGAGGCCGCGATTGGCCGAGAAGACCCGCTGGAAGAACGACGCATCGTCACCACTGGTCAGCGACGCGGTGATGCGCGGCTGCAGGATGGTGTAGCCGGCCGTGACCACCCGCTTGGTCGCATCGAAATGCGGACGGTTGAGCGGATGGCAGAGCTTGCCGACGAGGGTCGCGACGGCGTCGCGGGTGGTGCGCGTGTCGGCATCGAGCGTCATCACATGGACGACGTTTTCCGGCAGCGGCACGTCGAGCGGCAGGAACGTGGTGTCGCTGTCGCCGCGCAGCAGGAGGTCGAGCTCATGCAGCTTGCCGCGCTTGCGCTCCCAGCCCATCCAGGCGCCCTGGGCGGCGTTGAAGAGACGGCGTCGGTGCAGGATGTAGAAGCGCGATGCGCCTTGCGAGGGATAGCGAGCGTTCAGGCGGGCGATCTCGGCGCGGGCGAATTCGAGTATCTCGGTGTCCGCAGCATCGATCTCGGTCTTGCTGTCGGGCCAGTCCGACAGCAGCGCGAAGTAGATTTCATCCGCCGTGTTGGCGAGGTAATGCACCTCGATGTTGCGGATGTTTTCCTCGACATCGTCGCGGGAGCCGATCAGTGATGGCACCACCACCAGGGTGCGCGCCTCAGGCGGTACACCGTGCTTGTAGTCGTAGCCGACGAGGCGCGTCGGCTTCAGGAACAGCGATGCGACGGTGTTGAAGAAGGCGAGCGCACCCTCGCTGGCCGGCACCGCGAACAGCGCCAGCATCAAGACGATCGACGGCACCGACAGACCCAGATTGGCCAGGGCGTTGCCGGAGAGGACGAGAAGCAGAGCCGTCAGCGCAAACACCGGTACGACGATGCCAAGCCATCCGGTCTTGCGGAACGCGCGTTTGGTCGTCTGGCTGACCGTCGGCCGGTAGCCGATCGCCTTTTCCAGTTCGAGCCGGCGCGGGCCGACAAGAAAGAAACCGACATCGGTGTGGGCGGACGCAGCCGGAGCGGCATCGCCTTCACTATGACCAATGATGGTCCCGCTGGCGGCGTGACCGGCCAGTTCGATGGCCTTCTCGGCGACGCGATATTCCGAAAGGTTCGAGCGGCGCGCCAGTTCCTCGATCGCGGTCCGGTACTGATCACGCGAGAAGAAGTCGAGCGCGGCGAAATCGGTGCGCTCGCGCAGCACGGTATCGATGCGGCTGACGCCTTCGAACCACACCGTCCAGTCGACGTCGTTGATGAGGCGCAGGCCGCGGATGATGTTTCCGGTCGTCACATTGCCGCTGGACAGCGTGTGATGTTCGGAAATGATGATTTCCTCGGCGTCGGAGCCGGTCTTTTCGAGCTCGCCTTCCAGCCACTCCAGGGCCTTGCCTGCGTTCTGCGATCCATCGCGCAAGCGGTAGAGCAGCTGGGTGGCGAAGGTGGTGTCCTGCGCGTGGGCGCTGAAGTTGGACAGGATCGCCTGACGGTCGGGGGTGTCGTCGGTCGCCAGAACCTTGTCCGCCACGTCGTTGGCGATCTGGCGCATCTGGCGGGTGCGATTGACCCTGACCGCCAGCCGGCGGAGATTTTCGATCAGGACGAAGCGCAACAATGAGGGCAGCGCCCAGAGTTCGCCGATCTTCAGCGGCTCGACCGACTGAAAGCCCTGGACGATCGACTTGAACATCGTCGCCGAGACGGAACTGTCCGAATGCGCCACATAGGTCCAGGCCAGCGCCAGCGCGCGCGGCACGCTGCCGCTATCGGGCAGTTTCAGGGTGGGCAGCTGGCGGTAGAAGCGGCGCGGCAGGTCGCGCTTGACCTGGAAGATGGTTTCTTCGACCAGATAGTTGTTGTCGAGAAGCCACTGTGCCGCCGGCGTGATCGTCTCGCCTCGCGCCTGCGCGGCGTTGGTCGAACGGTAGACCTCCAAAATCTTCTTGGCGCTGTCGCGGATACGGGCCTGAAAATCGAACGGCGTCAGGCCGAAGAGATCCGTCAGGTCGCCTTTTGCGAGGCTTTCGCCAAGCAGCCGAAGGCGGTCTTCGGGCAGGAAATTGGATCGGATCGGCTCTTCCGTGATTACCGGGAAGCTCGCGCTTGTCTTCTCGATTTGGGCAGGGTTCGTCTGAATATTCATTGAAAATTCCGTATGCGGCACTCAGCGGCGTCACCGCCACGGCAATGGCCCTAAAACCGATTCAAATGCAATTGGTTGCATAAACCCCAATTGCCGAAAGTTTGTTTCCGCACCACGACAGGGCGTCATCTCTCAGCAAAAATTCAAAGACGTGCGCCCCTGTTCCCGTCAAGATCGATCGACGAAGAGGATTCAGGCTTTTTCGTGATGCCGCTAGCAGCTTACGCTATATTTCGCCGGCATCGCGATCATGTTTGGAAACAAGCGTTAATCGTTGCCGGTGACGCCGCCGATCCGGATCACGAACAGCGTCGTGTCATGGACGGGTTGGACAAGCAGGCTGGCGGTATCCGGGCCAGGCAGCAGCGTGTCCAGCGGCCCGAGGCGAACCGGTTCGGTGCCGGGCACAGTGATTTCCCCATTCAGGCACAGGATGAGGTTTATCCTCGCCTTGGTCTTGATTTCCACCGGCGCCGAAACCGCCAGACGCTCGACCGAATGCGTCATCCGGCTTCGGCGGGTCATGACATTGAGATCGGTGATCGGCCCGCCAATCAGCGCGGCCGCGGTCGGCACGTCAGCCGGAAAGGAAAGTGGGGCGGTCGCCCTGGTGACTGATATCGGCGGGCGGCCGGCAATATCGAGGACGATGCCCTCGCCTTCGAGCACGGCAAGCGTGCGATCGATCCCGGCAAATTGCGAGAACGGGCCGCTGCCCTCGACGCGCGCCATCGAGACGCGCCAGTCGAAGTCTTCGAGCCCGGCGCCTGCAGGCGAGACGGCGATTTCCGTCGTCACGCCGCCGCCGTTCTTCCACGGCATCGACCGGTATTCAGATGCCCGCAGGACGCGCATCGGTTCAACCACTCACCCGAGAATGCCGGGGAGATTGAGCTGATGCTCCTTCGCGCACTCGATGGCGATGTCGTAGCCGGCATCGGCATGGCGCATGACGCCGGTCGCCGGATCGTTCCACAACACCCGCTCCAGGCGCCTGGCTGCCTCGGGCGTGCCGTCGGCGACGATGACCATGCCGGCGTGCTGCGAGAAGCCCATGCCGACGCCGCCGCCATGATGCAGCGACACCCATGTGGCCCCTGACGCCGTGTTGAGCAACGCGTTGAGCAGCGGCCAGTCGGACACCGCGTCCGAGCCGTCCTTCATCGATTCGGTCTCGCGGTTCGGCGAAGCGACCGAGCCGGAATCGAGGTGATCGCGGCCGATGACGACCGGGGCCTTCAGCTCGCCCTTTGCGACCATCTCGTTGAAGGCGAGCCCCAGCCGATGGCGGTCGCCAAGACCAACCCAGCAGATGCGGGCCGGCAGGCCCTGGAAAGCGATGCGCTCGCGCGCCATGTCGAGCCAGTTGTGCAGGTGGGTGTTGCCGGGGGTGAGTTCGCGCACCTTGGCGTCGGTCTTGTAGATATCCTCCGGGTCGCCGGAAAGAGCTACCCAGCGGAATGGGCCGATGCCGCGGCAAAACAGCGGGCGGATATAGGCCGGCACGAAACCGGGGAAAGCGAAGGCGTTCTCGAACCCCTCCTCCTTGGCCACCTGGCGGATGTTGTTGCCGTAGTCGAGCGTCGGCACGCCGGCGTTCCAGAATGCCACCATTGCCTCGACATGTTCGCGCATTGACGCGCGGGCGGCTTTTTCAACCGCTTTCGGGTCGGACGTCCGCTTCTCTCGCCACTCAGCCATCGTCCAACCCTTTGGCAGATAGCCGTTGATGGGGTCGTGGGCGGAGGTCTGGTCGGTGACCATATCGGGGCGGATGCCGCGTCTGAACATTTCCGGCACGATCTCGGCGGTATTGCCGAGCAGGCCGACAGACTTCGCCTCGCCGGCCTTGGTCCAGCGCTCGATCATCGCCATCGCCTCGTCCAGCGTCTCCGCCTTCTCGTCGACATAGCGGGTGCGTAGACGGAAATCGATCGAGTCCGGATTGCATTCGATGGCGAGACAGCAGGCGCCGGCCATGACGGCGGCCAGCGGCTGAGCACCACCCATGCCGCCGAGACCACCCGTCAGGATCCATTTGCCCTTGAGATTGCCGCCATAATGCTGGCGGCCGGCCTCGACGAAGGTCTCGTAGGTGCCCTGCACGATGCCTTGCGTGCCGATATAGATCCACGAGCCGGCCGTCATCTGGCCGTACATCATCAGGCCCTTCCTATCGAGCTCGTTGAATTTTTCCCAGGTCGCCCAGTGCGGCACAAGGTTGGAGTTGGCGATCAGCACGCGTGGTGCGTCGGGATGGGTGCGGAAGACGCCGACCGGCTTGCCCGACTGGACCAGCAAAGTCTCGTCATCGGCCAGCGTCCTCAGGGAGGCGACGATGCGGTCGAAGTCGTTCCAGGTGCGCGCCGCCCGGCCGATGCCGCCATAGACGACCAGTTCGTTGGGGTTTTCGGCGACGTCCGGATCAAGGTTGTTCATCAGCATGCGCAGCGGCGCTTCGGTCAGCCAGGAGCGTGCGCTGATTTCCGTACCACGCGGGCTGCGGACTTCACGGATGTTGTGGCGAGGATTGTTCATCATTGTCCCTTTCGAATGAGGTGCGCGGCGTTGCGGTGGCCGTCAGCGCTGATCCAGGTGACCTGCTCATGGGCAGGGTCGGATGTATCGATGGTCATGGCGTAGCAGGCCCAGATGTCCGAGGGCGGCCACAGCGAGCAGTATTGGTCGCCACGCACGTCCCAGCGACCCTGCGACTGGGCGCCGGCTTTCGTGTAGATCGTGGCGCCGCCATCGTCGAAGCTCTGCGCCCAGTCAGGGCCTTCGACACGGGCACCTTTCAAGGTGGCGAGAATGTCAGCGCCCTTCATGGCCACTTCGGCGGCGGCCGCCGGAACGACCGCGGCCGAGAGCAGCCCGACGGCAAGAACAAATCTCCTGGCATGTCCGGTCATGGCATCCATCCCGAAAGCGTTGCCTGATCAGCGTTGCGCCCAGGCAATCGCGGTCTTAAGAATCTTTTCCAGCGTTGCGCGGATCGGCGCCGCGAACTCGGCATCGTAGGGAACCGGCCAATTGTCAGGCGCGCCCTTGCCTTCCGGCTCGCGCATGTAGCCACGGTTTGACAGCTCCATCTGCAGCGCATGGATGCCATCTTGAGGCTGACCGAAATGGCGCGTGATCCAGCCGCCCTTGAAGCGGCCGTTGACGACAGAGCTTTCGCCGGTTTCGGCCATGATCCGGCCGACCATCGCCTGCAAGTCCGGGTCAGCGCTCTTGCCGTCATTGGTGCCGAGATTGAACACCGGCAGCGTGCCCTCGAACAGCCGCGGCAGCACCGAGCGGATCGAGTGGCAGTCGTAGACGACGATCGTCTGGTGCAAGGTTCGCAGCCTGTCGATCTCGTCTTGCATGGCGGCATGATAGGGCACGAAGAATTTCTCGCGCCGCTCATCGACCTCCGACGGCCCCGGCTCCTCGCCCTCGCGGTAAAGCGGATCGCCGTCGAAAGTCTCGGTTGGGCAAAGCCCGGTCGTCGTCTGGCCGGGGTAGAGCGAGGCGCCGGACGGATCGCGGTTGACGTCGATGACGGTGCGCGAGATCGCGGTGTGAACGACAGTCGCTCCGAGGCCCGCGGCGAAGTCATAGAGCTTGTCGATCCACCAGTCGCAATCGCGGCGGCCGAGCCAGGGCGACACCAGCCGATTCTCGAGGCCGGCGAGGTCGATGCCGGTGTGCGGAATCGACACCAGCAGCGGTGCCGTGCCGCGCGTTACCGTGAGCCAGGGCGTTCTGGACATCATGCCGCTCCCGAAATCGACGGCAGTGCTATCGCGCCGGCAGCCCTGACTGTCGCGCCGCTGCGCACCATGGCGATGGCCTTTTCCATGTCGGGATGGAAATGCCGGTCATTGTCGAGATGCGGCACCTCGGCCCGGACCAGCTTGCGCACCGCTTCGAGCGCGGCGCTCGACGCCAGCGGCTGATGGAAGTCGCAGCCTTGCGCGGCGGCCAGCAATTCGATGCCGATCACCGCCGTTGCATTCTCGATCATGCCGATCAACCGGCGCGCGCCATGCGCGGCCATCGAAACGTGGTCTTCCTGGTTGGCCGAGGTGGGAATGGAATCGACGCTGGCCGGATAGGCCTTCTGCTTGTTCTCCGAGACAAGAGCAGCCGCTGTCACCTGCGGGATCATGAAGCCTGAATTCAGGCCCGGCTTCGGCGTCAGGAAGGCCGGCATGCCCGACAGCGCGGGATCGACCAGCATGGCGATGCGGCGTTCCGACAACGAGCCGATCTCGCAGACGGCGAGCGCGATCATGTCGGCGGCAAAGGCCACCGGCTCGGCGTGGAAGTTGCCGCCGGAAAGTGCCGTGTCGTCCTCGGCGAAGATCAGCGGATTGTCGGTGACGCCATTGGCCTCGGTGCCGAGCGTGTCGGCTGCCTGCCGCAGCACGGTGAGTGCCGCACCCATCACCTGCGGCTGGCAGCGCAAGCAATAAGGATCCTGCACGCGCTCGTCGCCGACCCGGTGCGATTCACGGATGGCGCTGCCGGCCATCAGGTTGCGCAAGGCGTCCGCCGTCTCGATCTGGCCACGGTGCTTTCTCAGCAGGTGGATGCGCGGATCGAAGGGGGCGTCGGAGCCCCTTGCCGCGTCGGTCGACAGCGCACCGGCGACCAGCGCCGACTGGTAGAGCACTTCGGCCTCGAACAAGGCGGCGAGCGCATAGGCCGTTGAAAACTGCGTACCGTTGAGCAGCGCCAGCCCTTCCTTGGCGCCCAGCGTCACCGGCTCCAGCCCGTGCGAGACAAAGGCGACCTTGGCCGGGAAACGGCCATGCGGGGTAAAGCATTCGCCGACGCCGATCATCACCGCCGTCATGTGCGACAGCGGCGCCAGATCACCCGACGCGCCGACCGAACCTTGCGCCGGCACCACCGGGATGACGTCGTTGGCCAGCATCGCTTCGAGCAACTCGATGGTTTGCGGCCGCACCCCGGACGCGCCCTGCGCCAGGCTGGCGAGCTTCAGCGCCATCATCAGCCTGCAAACAGCTGATGGCATCGGCTCGCCGACACCAGCGGCGTGCGACAGCACGATGTTGCGCTGCAAGGTCTCGAGATCCTCGGCGGGGATGCGGACGCTGGCCAGTTTGCCGAAGCCGGTGTTGATGCCATAGACCGGCTCACCCTTGGCAACGATCCGCGCCACCGCCTCGGCACTCGCCTTGATTTTTGGCTTGCAGGCATCGTCCAGCTTCGGCACGGCGCCGCGATAGATGGCGCGCCAGTCGGCCAGCGTCGCATTGCCGGGCTTGAGGGTCAGTTCGGTCATTGTCCTCTCCAGATACGGGCATGCAGCGGGTTGAAACCCATGCGGTAGACGAGTTCGGCGGGGCGCTCGATGTCCCAGATCGCCAGGTCGGCGGATTTGCCGGCTTCGAGCGTGCCGGTTTCGCCAAGCAGGCCCAGTGCACGGGCGGCCTCGCGGGTGATGCCGGCAAGGCATTCATCGACCGTCAGGCCAAACAAGGTCGCCGCCATGTTCATGGTCAAAAGCAGCGAGGTCAGCGGCGAGGTGCCGGGATTGTTGTCGGTGGCGACGGCCATCCTGACGCCGTGCTGCCGGAACAGGCCGATCGGCGGTTTCTTTGTCTCGCGGATAAAGTAATAGGCGCCGGGCAGGATCGTCGCCACGGTTCCCGCCTTCGCCATCGCCGCCGCACCGGCCTCATCGGTGTATTCGAGATGATCGGCCGACAACGCGCCGTAGCGGGCGGCGAGTTCGGCCCCATGCAGGTTGGACAATTGGTCGGCATGAAGCTTGACCGGCAGGCCTGCCACCTTGGCGGCATCGAAGACGCGCGCCATCTGCTCCGGCGAAAAAGCGATACCTTCGCAAAAACCGTCGACGGCATCGGCCAGCCCTTCGGCGGCGACCGCCGGGAGAATTTCTTTTGCGACCAGATCGATAAAGGCGTCCTTGTCGCCCTTGGCTTCCGGCGGCAGCGCATGGGCGCCAAGGAAGGTTGTGCGGATCGTCACCGGGCGTCTGTCGCCCAGCTGGCGGGCGGCACGCAGCGACTTCTGCTCATTTTCGAGGTCGAGCCCGTAACCGGACTTTACTTCCACCGTGGTTACGCCCTCGGCGATCAGCGCATCGAGGCGAGGCAGCGACTGCGCGACCAACTCATCCTGGCTGGCGGCACGTAAAGACTTGACCGAGGAGACAATGCCGCCGCCCGCTTTTGCAACTTCTTCATAGGTGGCGCCGGCCAGCCGCATCTCGAACTCGTTTGCACGGTTGCCGGCGTGGACAAGATGGGTGTGGCAATCGATCAGGCCAGGCGTGATCCAGCGGCCCTCGCAATCGACCGTCTCGTCCGGAGCAAGCGTTGCGGGCATCTCCGATTCGGGACCGGCGTAGACAATGCGGCCGTCACGCGCGGCGACCGCGCCATGTTCGACAACGCCAAGTCCGGCAGAACTTTTGGCCATGGTGACAAGGCGCGCATTGCGCCACAGGCGAAGCCCCCCTGCCCGGCGTTTGCTCTCTGCAACCATCATCTTTTCCGTTTCAATCGGCAGCGATTATGTATATACATATTGAAACGCACTGCAAGCGCTATCATCGCATGAGAGACAGAGAACGGGAGAGAAAAGTGACTGATATCTTCGCGGAACAGGCACTCCTTCCCGATGGCTGGCACAACAATGTGCGCATCACCCTCGCCAAGGGATGCATCGCAACTGTCGAGCCTGAAAGCATTGCGTTGGCCGGCGACGAACGCCACTCTATCCTGCTGCCCGGCATGCCCAATCTGCACAGCCACGCCTTCCAGCGCGGCATGGCCGGATTGGCCGAGCTTCGCGGCCCCTCCGCCGACAGTTTCTGGAGCTGGCGCGAGGTGATGTATCGTTTCGCGCTGTCGATGACGCCCGATCAGGTCGAGGCAGTTGCCGCGCAGCTCTATGTCGAGATGTTGGAGGCGGGTTTTTCACGAGTCGGCGAATTTCACTATCTGCATCACGACCGCGACGGAAAACCCTACGCCAACCTCGCCGAGATGGCCGAGCGGATCGCGGCCGCGGCCAGCGAAACCGGTATCGGCTTGACGCTGCTGCCGGTGTTTTACGCACACTCCTCTTTTGGCGGCGCGGCCCCCAATGAAGGCCAGCGGCGATTCATCAACGATGTGAACCGGTTCTCCCGGCTTGTTGAGAAAAGCCGGGAATGCGTTGGCACTTTGAATCAGGCCGTCGTCGGCGTCGCTCCGCATAGTTTGCGTGCTGCGACACCGGAGGAGTTGACCCAGGTCGCCGCCATAGCGCCTGACGGACCAATCCACATCCACATCGCCGAGCAAGTGAAAGAGGTCGAGGATTGCCTTGCCTGGTCCGGCGCGCGTCCGGTCGAGTTTCTGCTTGGCCATGCCAAGGTCGACCAGCGCTGGTGCCTGATCCACGCCACGCACATGACAGATGCGGAAACGGTCGGGATGGCGAAGAGCGGCGCCATCGCCGGCCTTTGCCCGATCACCGAGGCCAATCTCGGCGATGGCACCTTCGCCGCGCCGCTGTTTAAAGAACATGGCGGCCGTTTTGGCGTCGGCTCCGATTCCAACGTTCTGATCGGCTTGCCCGACGAGTTGCGCCAGCTCGAATATTCGCAACGCCTCGCGCATCGTGCCCGCAATGTGCTGGCGGTCGCCGGTGGCTCGACAGGTCGCGCGTTGTTCGACGCCGCAGTTGACGGCGGCAGCGCCGCCCTTGGTGCCGGCGCGTCCGAGATTTCCGCTGGCGCATCCGCCGATCTCGTCTCGCTCGATGCCAATGCCCCCTCATTGGCCGGCAAGACGGGTGACGCGATCCTCGATGCCTGGATCTTCGCCAATGGCAGCGAGGTCGACTGCGTTTGGGTGCATGGCAAAAAACAGGTCAGCGGCGGCCAGCATGCAGGACGCGAGGCCATCGCCGAGCGTTTTCGCAACGTGATGACGGCGCTCTCGGCATGAGCGTGACCGAGACGGCGGATGCGGAAGGTGGCGGCTCGCTGCACCAGCGCATCCTGTCGGATATTAGCGAGAAAATCCTGTCCGGCGCCTGGGCGCCCGGTCACCGCATCCCGTTCGAACACGAATTGACGACCGAGTACAATTGCTCGCGCATGACAGTGAACAAGGCGCTGTCGCAGTTGGCCAAGGCCGGACTGATCGAACGCCGCCGCCGCTCAGGCAGCTTCGTCCGCCGGCCACAGTCGCAGGCAGCCGTGCTGGAAATCCACGATATCCGGATCGAGGTCGAGGCGCTTGGCCTGCCCTATCGCTACGAGCGCGTGGCGCGGCACAAGAGGCGCAGCAGCGCAGAGGATCGCGGTTTGCTGGAACTCGGTGCCGTCGGATCGGTGCTGGCGCTGGAATGCCGGCATTTCGCCGGCAAGCGGCCGTTCGCGCATGAGCAGCGGCTGATCAACCTGGCCGCCGTGCCAGAAGCGATCGACGAGGAATTCCTGGCTATCGCGCCTGGGCCGTGGCTGATCGGCCGCGTGCCGTGGAGCGAGGCCGAGCACCGCATCCGCGCGGTTGCCGCCGACAGGCAAATCGCGGCGGCGCTCGACATCGAGGCCGGCGCGCCTTGCCTGGTCGTCGAGCGTCGGACATGGAGCGCGGAGCACCCGGTCACCCACGTCCGCTTTATCTACGCGGCCGAGAGCCACACGCTGGTGGCCCGGTTCAGGCCCTCGCAGGGGTGACTACCTCCCCTTGCGGGAGGGTAATCGGGCCGCGGCTCAGATCGCCGCCGTGATGATGATCTCGACCAGATATTCCGGTCCGGCGAGCTTTGCTTCACCGGTGGCGCGGGCCGGGGTGTTGCCCTGGGGCACCCACTTGTCCCATTCCGAGTTCATCTCGGCAAAGGTGCTCATGTCGGCCAGCCAGATGATCGCCTGCAGAATCTTGGTCTTGTCCGAACCGGCCTTGGCCAGCAGTTCATCGACGGCCGACAGGATGTCCCTGGTCTGCGAAGCAACGTTCCCACCCGGCTGACCAACCTGACCGGCCAGATAGACGGTATCTCCGTGAATGACGATCTGGCTCATGCGCGGGCCAACATCGATGCGACGAATGCTCATGGGGCGTTCCTTCCTGTTATCGGTGGCGCCTCTTTAGAGTTGCCGCCGGCTTCGGGCAAGGCCGCCCGATCAAATCCCCTTGGGCCAACGGCGTGTGACATCCGTACACAGCAAGTTGACCCGGCAGCCGCAACTCCGCTCGAGCGGCTTGTTGACTAATGTAATAACATCACATATCCAATCGACCGCTGGCAGCAGCCGGATTTCGCCGCCCCCGTGGAACGACATGACCCAGACCTGCCTGACATTCCGCGACCTGACGCTTGGCTACGGCAGCCACCCGGCGATCCATCATCTCGATGGCACCATCCGCAAGGGCTCGCTGACAGCCGTGGTCGGCGCCAACGGCTCCGGCAAATCGACGCTGATGAAAGGCATTGTCGGCGTCTTGAAACCGATGGCCGGCGAGGTCATCCGCGCCCCCGGCGTGCGTGCCGCCTACCTGCCGCAGCAATCGGAACTCGACCGCTCCTTTCCCGCCCGCGTCGTCGATCTGGTCTCGCTTGGCCTGTGGCCAAGACGCGGCCTGCTCGGCCGCTACACCAAGGAAGATCGCGATGACGTCAGCCAGGCGCTGATGGCCGTCGGCCTAGCCGGCTTCGAAAAGCGTCCGATCGACACGCTGTCGGGCGGCCAGTTGCAGCGCACGTTGTTTGCCCGCGTGCTGTTGCAAGACGCCGACCTCATCCTGCTCGACGAGCCGTTCAACGCCGTCGACGCCAAGACGGTCGGCGACCTGATCGCGCTGATCAAGCGCTGGCATGGCGAGGAACGCACCATCATGGTGGTGGTCCATGATCTGGACCTGGTGCGCCAGAATTTCCCCGAAACGCTGCTGCTGGCGCGCCAGCCGATCGCATGGGGCGAGACCAGGGAGACACTGAAGCCGGAAAACCTGTTGCGCGCCCGCCGCTTCCACGAGGCCTGGGAAGAGAACGCGCCCTGGTGCGAGCCGGAGGGCCATGATCATGCCCATGATCACAGTCATGGGCATACACATGATCATAGCCATGATCACCATCACGACGCCGGACCGAGGGCTGCCTGATGGACATGCTTTACGGCCTCTTCATCGCGCCGTTCGCTGACTTCGGCTTCATGCAGCGGGCTCTTGTCGGCTCGCTGATGCTGTCGCTCGGGGCTTGCCCGGTCGGCGTCTTCCTGATGCTGCGGCGCATGAGCCTGTCGGGCGACGCCATGGCGCATGCGATCCTGCCGGGTGCGGCCGCCGGCTTCCTGCTCTATGGGCTGGAAATCCTGCCGATGACCATTGGCGGCCTGATCGCCGGTATCATCGTGGCGCTCGGCGCCGGTGCCGTCTCACGTTTCACCATCCAGCGCGAGGATGCCTCGATGGCGGCCTTCTATCTGATTTCGCTCGCCATCGGCGTGCTTATGGTGTCGATCCGCGGCTCAAGCGTCGATCTCATGCATGTGCTGTTCGGCACCGTGCTGGCGCTCAACAATGAAGCGCTGACGCTGATCGGCGGCATCGTCGCGGTGACTTTGGTCAGCCTCGCCATCTTCTGGCGGGCGCTGGTCGCCGAGTGCCTCGATCCGCTGTTCCTGCGCTCGGTCAGCCGCTTGGGAAGCCCCGTGCATTTCATCTTTCTCGGCCTCGTCGTGCTGAACCTCGTCGGCGGCTTCCAGGCGCTCGGCACCTTGCTGTCGGTCGGACTGATGATGCTGCCGGCCGCCGCCGCCCGCTTCTGGACCGTGCGCGTCGAGCCGATGTGCGTGCTGGCGGTGCTGATCGGCTTTGCTTCCTGCATCGCCGGGCTGCTCTTGTCGTATCACGCGTCGCTGCCGTCCGGCCCGGCCATTATCCTGTCCGCCGGCGTCGTCTATTTCGCCTCGATCCTGTTCGGTACGCGCGGCATTTTGCGTGCGCGCATCATCCATCACCGCCACAGAACGGCCTGATCCTCACCCCTGCGCCTAAAGGAGACCCGCTTATGCTGAAATCGATCCGTGCCGCCCTGGCGATGAGCGTTATAACATTAATCGCCTTCGGTGCATCGTCGGCCTTCGCGGCACCGCTGAAAGTGGTCGCCAGCTTCACCGTCATCGCCGATTTCGCCAAAAATGTCGGCGGCGACCGCATCAATGTGACCACCATCGTCGGGCCGGATGGCGACGCTCATGTGTATGAACCGAGCCCGGCCGACGCGGTGGCCATGGCCAAGGCCGACATCGTGCTGGTCAACGGCCTGCATTTCGAAGGATTTCTGCAGCGGCTGGTCGATGCCAGCGCCACCAAGGCCTCGATCGTCACCCTGACCAAGGGCGTGACGCCGATCGATTTCAAGCCTGAATTCGCCGACGCCGACGCGGCCGAGGGCGCCGGTACCGGCGGCGGCAAGACGGTCACGGATCCCCACGCCTTCCAGTCGATCGCCAATGCAAGGATCTATGTGAACAACATCGCCGAAGCCTTCTGCGCGGCCGACTCCGAAGGCTGTGTCAGCTACCAGACCAATGCCGCCGCCTACATCAAGAAGCTCGATGCGCTGGAAGGCGAAGTGAAAGCCGCGATCCAGTCGATCCCCGAGGAGAAGCGCGTGGTCATCACCTCGCACGACGCCTTCGGCTATTTCGAACACGAATACGGCCTGATCTTCCTCGCCCCGCAAGGCATCTCGACCGACTCCGAACCGTCGGCCGCCGATGTCGCCAAGCTGGTCACCCAGGTGAAGCAGGACAAGGCCGCGGCGATCTTCGTCGAGAACATCACCAACCCGCGGCTGATCGAGCAGATCGCCAGCGAAACCGGCATCAAGGTGGGCGGCACGCTCTATTCGGATGCGTTGTCGCAACCCGACGGCCCGGCTTCGACCTATATCGACATGATGCACAACAACATCCGTCAGATCAAAGGCGCCATTCTCGGCAGCTGACGCGGGCCCCCTCGGAAAGGCGGAGCCAATCTCCGCTTTTCCGTTTCCGCTCCGGGCAGCGCGAGTTGGATTCTCCGCCGGAAAAGTCTATCTGCGCTCTGGTATCGATCCGCGCGGATCGAAAGCGGATCGAAAGCGTTGCCATGACAGACTTCACGCCTTTCCAGTCGCTGCTTGGCGGCGCCCTCATCGGCCTGTCGGCAGTGCTCTTGATGGCGTTGCATGGACGGATTGCCGGGATGACCGGCATCCTGTCCGGCGTCATCCCGCCGCTTTCTCCTGAATGGCGTTGGCGGGCCGCCTTTCTCGCCGGCGCCGTGGTGGCGCCACTTCTCTATCAAGCCATTGGCGGGCACATCGCCTTCAGTGTGCCGGTGCCGACGCTGGCTCTTGTCGGTAGCGGCTTCCTGGTCGGCATCGGCGTGCATTTCGGCGGCGGCTGCCCGAGCGGCCACGGCATTTGCGGCATGGCGCGGCTGTCGCCACCCTCCATCATTGCCGTCGCGATCTTCATGATGACCGCCTTCGCCACCGTGTTCCTTGTTCGCCACGTGATCGGGAGCTGAGGCCATGAGCAAGCTCGTCTCGGCCTTCCTGATTGGCGGCGTCTTCGGCCTCGGCATTACCGTTTCCGGAATGATCAACCCAGCCAAGGTGCTGAACTTCTTCGATATTGCCGGCACCTGGGATCCAAGCCTGATCTTCGTCATGGGCGGCGGCCTCGCCATCGCCTTCGCCGGTTACCACCTGGTGTTCCGCCGCCGCAGGGCGCCCGTGTTCGAAGCCGCCTTCGCGCTGCCAACGAAGCGCGCCATCGACGCGGAGCTTGTCGGCGGTGCCGCCGTCTTCGGCATCGGCTGGGGCATTGCCGGCTTCTGCCCCGGCGGTGCCATCCCTGCGCTTGGCCTCGGCTATTCCGCGACACCGATCTTCGTCGTGGCGGTGATCGCCGGCATTATCGTTGCGCGTTTTGCCCGGGCGCGCCTTGCCCAGCCGGCTGCGACATAGGATTCAGTTGCCGGCCACGTCAGGGAGTGGCAAGACTCCCGCCAAATCAGATCGCGAGGACATCGTCATGGAATATCGTGAGATCAGCGAGGACTATTCGGTCTCGGGCCAGATCCAGCCCGAAGACGTCGCCGCCATCAAGGAAGCCGGTTTCAAGAGCGTCATCTGCAACCGGCCGGATGACGAGCAACCGGGCCAACCTTCGGCCGATACCGTCAAGCGGGCGGTGGAAGCCGCCGGTCTCGCCTTCCGCTATATCCCCGTGATCAGCGGACAGATCACGGCCGAGAATGTTGAGGATCAGGCCGAGGCGCTCGATGAACTTGACGGCCCGGTCTTCGCTTACTGCCGTTCCGGCGCACGCTGCACCAACCTCTATGGGCTGATCCAGCAGTCGAAGGGGTGACGGCCTAGGGTCAGATCGGCAAGGCGCCGGTTTCCTTCAGCGTTTCGAGCACGATCGCGGTCTTCACATGCTGCACGGATTCATGTGGCAGCAGCACGCCGTTGACGAATTCCGACAGCGACTTCAGGTCGGGGGTCACGACTTTCAGGATGTAATCCATCTCGCCGGTCAGCGCGTGCGCCTCCTGCACCTCCGGCAGCCGCGCTACCAATTCGCCGAAGCGCCGTGCGTTGTCGCGGTTGTGGGTAGCCAATGTCACCGAGATGACGTTGACCAGCGAGAAGCCGAGCTTGTCGCGGTCGAGCACAGCGCGATAGCCCTTTATATAGCCGTCTTCCTCCAGCCGCTGGCGGCGGCGCGAGCATTGCGACGCCGACAGGTTCACCCGCTCCGATAGATCGTTGTTGGTCAATCGCGCGTCGCCCTGCAAGAGCGCCATTATCTTGCGGTCAAACTGATCAATGCGCGCCTCATCCATGGTTTTTCCTCACATCATGCATGCTTCACGCATGAGATGATCATTTCAAGCGTTTGAATGCAAGCACCATGCAGCCCGTCCACGTTATCATTGGGGTCAAATGGCCGTTTCAGGCCAAGCCAGCTTCCGGAGGAATATCATGGGTCCTTTCCCGCACGACGCCCCGCCCGCCAAGATCAGCAAGGACAACCCGGCCGGCACCGATGGCTTCGAATTCGTCGAATTCGCGCATCCGGAGCCGGAGAAGCTGGCCGAGCTGTTCACCCGCATGGGCTATGTGGCGGTGGCGAAGCACCGCACGAAGAACATCACCGTCTGGCGCCAGGGCGACATCAACTATGTCGTCAATGCCGAGCCCGGCTCACATGCGATGAAGTTTGCCGACAAGCACGGACCATGTGCTGCCTCGATGGCTTGGCGGGTGGTCGATGCCAAGCATGCTTTCGATCACGCCGTTGCCAAGGGTGCCACGCCCTACGAAAGCAGCGACAAGGCTCTCGATGTGCCGGCTATTGTCGGCATCGGCGGCTCGCTGCTCTATTTCATCGAGACTTATGGCAAGAAGGGCTCGGCCTATGACGCCGAGTTCGAATGGCTGGGTGCGCGCGACCCGTGGCCGCAAGGCGTCGGCTTCTACTACCTCGATCATCTCACCCACAATGTCTATCGCGGCCAGATGGACAAATGGTGGGATTTCTACCGCAATTTGTTCGGCTTCAAGCAGATCCATTTTTTCGACATCGACGGCAAGATCACCGGGCTGGTCAGCCGCGCCATCACCTCGCCCTGCGGCAAGATCCGCATTCCGCTCAACGAATCCAAGGACGAGAACAGCCAGATCGCCGAGTATCTGAAGAAGTACAATGGCGAAGGCATCCAGCACATAGCCGTTGGCACCGACGAGATCTACGAGGCCACCGACAAGCTAGCCGCCAACGGGCTGAAGTTCATGCCCGGCCCGCCGGAAACCTATTACGACATGTCCTATGCCAGGGTGAACGGCCATGACGAGCCGATAGAGCGGATGAAGAAGCACGGCATCCTGATCGACGGCGAAGGCGTGGTCGACGGCGGCATGACCAAGATCCTGCTGCAGATTTTTTCCAAGACCGTGATCGGCCCGATCTTCTTCGAGTTCATCCAGCGCAAGGGCGACGAAGGCTTTGGCGAGGGCAATTTCCGCGCGCTGTTCGAATCGATCGAGCAGGACCAGATCAAGCGCGGCGTGATCAAGGTCCAGGCGGCGTAACAGATTTCAGGTCGAGCGGATTGCGCATGCCCCCCGGTTGGGATCATGCGTGAAATCAGATTTCGAACCCCAGCCGCTCGACCTCTTTCTCTCTGAGCTTCACATCGTAGTCGAGCAGGAACTCGTCGAGCTGCGGCGGCTTGACCGACGTGCCGGACAGCATCGCGTGCACCTGGCCGCGGTGATGGATGTCGTGCAGGAAGACATGCGCGAGGATGTCGCCGATGCGCTCGGGGATCATGCCGTCCTCGCGCCGGTCGGTGACGACGCGGCGGTCGAGATCGTCGGATGATAGGGCGTCGCAGAAGGCGATCAGCCGCCGGTCGGCCGCGACCTGCGCGGCAAACAGCGCATGGGGCTCGTCGAAAGGCACGAAATCATCATGGGCCGCGGCACCGACCCCGCCCTCCTCGAGAAAATCGAGATAGAGATGATCGACCGCAAGGATGTGGTTGAGCGTTGCCTTGATCGACGGGAAAAAGCTGGTGCGTTCGGCATCGAACTCACCAGGCTTGAGCGCGAGTACGGCACGATAGAGCCGGTCGTTCGACCAGAGATTGTTGCCGGCCATGCGGCGCAGATGCTCAAGCAAAGTCATCACGTCATCCTGTAGAGCGAACCAGATAAAGACCTGCCCACATCACCGCAAATCCGGCGAGAACGATTAATAGCAGCCCATTCATGCGCCGCCGCATGGCTTGCGTTTGTTCGTCCCGCGAGACTTTCATGTTTGTGATGGTGTGAAACAACATCGCCTTGCGGGGAAAGCCGCCGCGGTTGGTCAGGTCCGGCGAGCGTGACTCGATGCGATAGCTCAGTCGGATCGCCAGGATGAAGACGAGCAGTATGGCGATCGCCCAGACGCCGCACAGAAGATAGAATGCCTCGCCCTTCATTCCACTACTCCGCCCCTATCCCTCGTATTTCTCGACCTTCTGCTCGATGGCGCCGAAGATAGAGTGCCCGGCCTTGTCCTTCATCTCGATGCGGACCGTGTCACCGAAGCGCAGGAACGGCGTTTTCGGTTCGCCGCTCTCTATCCTCTCGATCATGCGCAGTTCGGCAATACAGGAATAGCCGGCGCCGCCCGCCGACACCGGCTTGCCCGGCCCGCCGTCGAGCTTGTTGGACACGGTGCCAGAGCCGATGATGGTGCCGGCGGTCAATGGTCTTGTCCTGGCGGCATGAACGATCAATGCCGGAAAATCGAAGGTCATATCGATACCGGCATTGGCCCGGCCGAAGGGCTTGCCGTTGAGATCGGCGAGCAGCGGCAGGCTCACCTTGCCGCCATCCCAGGCGTCACCCAGTTCGTCCGGCGTCACCGCGACCGGAGAGAAGGCCGAGGACGGCTTTGATTGAAAGAAGCCGAATCCCTTGGCCAGCTCCGGCCCGGTGAGCGCGCGCAGCGTCACGTCATTGACCAGCATGACCAGCCGGATCGCGGCGCGCGCTTCATCGAGGCTTGCGCCCATCGGCACGTCGTCGACAATAACGGCGACTTCCGCCTCCATGTCGATGCCGAAGGCTTCGTCGGCCATGCGGATCGGGTCGCGCGGCGGAACGAAACCGTCGGAACCGCCCTGGTAGATCAGCGGATCGGTCCAGAAACTTGCCGGCACCTCGGCGCCGCGTGCCTTCCGCACCAGTTCGACATGGTTCACATAGGCCGAGCCATCGGCCCATTGATAGGCGCGCGGCAGCGGCGAATGCGCGTCATGTTCGTGAAAGCGGGCTGACGGCACCGCATTGGTTTCCAGCGATTCCGCCAGTGTCGCGAGGTGCGGCGCGATGCGGCGCCAGTCGTCGAGCGCCGCCTGCAGCGTGCGTGCCAAGAACGAGGCATCGGTGTACTGCGTCAGGTCGCGCGAGACGACGACGAGTTTTCCGTCGCGCGTCCCGTCCTTCAAGGTGGCAAGCTTCATGCGGTTTCCTCTCCTGATACGGCTTTGGTGCCGTTTTGGATTTTTGTCCTACCCATGATCTTTTCCGAGAACCGGTTCCCGCCTTTAGGGATCATGCGAGTTCCACAACAAGGCCGTCGCGGGCGATCGTCAAGTCGCCAGCCCATGTTTTCCTGACAGCGGCAATCCAGTCGGCCTCGCCGATCTCGGCATCGTCGGCCGGGATGAGGTGGTTGAGCACCAGTCTCCTCACGCCAGCTTCACTGGCGATGCGCCCGGCCTCCTCGGCAAAGCTGTGGCTGGCGAGCAGATGTTCTTTCAGCCGCGCGCCATTGCCGGTTCTGGCCACCAGCCGCTCGATGCCTTCCTCCAGCATGGCTTCATGGACCAGAATGTCAGCACCTTCAGCAAAATCGGCGAGTGGTGGAAAGAAGGCTGTGTCGGCGGAAAACACCACGCTTTTCCCGCCATGCTCAAAGCGCAGCGCAAAACAGTCGGTCACCGGCGGATGGTCGACGCGCAGCGCCGAAACCTTCAGGCCGCGCTGCTCGACCACCTGTCCATCGCCGAATTCGACGATCGAAATCAGCTCGCGGATATCCGGCCGGCCCTCATCGACAATGCGGATCTCGATGTCGAATTCCATCGCCTGACAAAAGCGCTGCCAGTAGTGGCCCGCGCCGGGCGGGCCGAACACGCTGACTGGCGTGGCCAGACCCGCCGTCCAGGCGGTGTGAAGCAAAGGTCCCAGTTCCAGCACATGATCGGAATGCAGGTGGGTGATGAAGATCAGGTCGAGCGCCTTCAGGCTGATGCCGGTGTCGACGAGGCCGCGCGTCACGCCAAGCCCGCAGTCGACGACGAGGCCGCGGCCGCCGATCCGCAGCAGTGAGGAGCTCGGCCATGGTCCGCCCGGCCGCAGCGCCGGACCACCCTTCGAGCCCAACAGCACCAGCCGATCCGGCATTGGCTCACCGCTCAAGACCAGTCGCCCTCGGGCGTACCGTTGAAGCGCTTCTTCAGGTCTGCCCAGCAGTCGATGTAGTTGTCCTGCCGGGTTTCGAGTTCGGCGCCGTAGCGGGTCAGCATCTGTGGGAATCGGGTCTCGAACATGAAGGCCATGGTGTTGTCGAGCTTGACTGGTTTCAGGTCCGCGCGCGAGGCCTTTTCAAAGCCAGGCGCATCCGGCCCATGGGCCAACATCAGATTGTGCAGGCTGATGCCGCCGGGAACGAAGCCTTCTTCCTTGGCATCGTACTGGCCATGGATCAGGCCCATGAACTCGCTCATGATGTTGCGGTGATACCAGGGCGGCCGGAACGTATCTTCGGCCACCAGCCAACGCGGCGGGAAGATGACGAAGTCGATATTGGCGGTACCCTCCTCGCCGCTCGGCGCGGTCAGCACCGTGAAGATCGACGGATCGGGATGATCGAACAACAACGCACCGACCGGCGAAAAGGTCGCCAGATCATATTTGTAGGGT
This sequence comes from Mesorhizobium sp. RCAM 05104, assembly GCF_059683645.1. Taxonomy (NCBI): domain Bacteria; kingdom Pseudomonadati; phylum Pseudomonadota; class Alphaproteobacteria; order Hyphomicrobiales; family Phyllobacteriaceae; genus Mesorhizobium; species Mesorhizobium sp. RCAM 05104. Next base: position 779,468 of record NZ_CM185033.1, read on the forward strand.
GCGTAGTTGCCGTGCCAGGCAACGACATCAAGGGGCGAGTGGCCGATCTCGGTGACATGGAAATTTCCGCACCATTTCACCGTCAGCCGGCACGGCGTTTCCTTCTCCTCGAACCAGGCGCAAGGCGTCCTGAAATCGCGTGGATTGGCCAGGCAATTGGCGCCGATCGGGCCTCGGTCGGGCAGCGTCAGCTTGGCGCCGTAATTCTCGCAGACATAGCCGCGGACTTCCTTGTCGACCAACTCGACCTTGAAGACGAGACCGCGCGGCAGCACGGCGATCTCGCCGGGCCTAAGTTCAATGACACCCATCTCGGTGACGAAGCGCAAGGCACCGACCTGCGGCACGACCAGCAGTTCGCCGTCGGCGTTGAAGAAATGGTCGTCGACCATCGAGCGGTTGGCGACATAGACATGTGCGGCCATGCCGGTCTGCCCCAACACGTCGCCAGCGGTGGTGATGCTGCGCATGCCGGCGATGAAATCGGTCGGCTCCTTCGGCATTGGCACCGGATTCCAGCGATACTGGCCGAGCGCCAGCTCATGATCGCCGACATTGGGCGCACTCTTCCAAATCGGATAGCTCGCGGCCTTGAAGCGGCCGGTGTGCTTGACGCTCGGCCGGATCCGATAGAGCCAGGAGCGTTCATTGGTGCCGCGCGGCGCGGTGAAGGGCGAACCAGAGAGCTGTTCGGCGTAGAGGCCGTAGGCCGGCCGCTGCGGCGAGTTCCGCCCCTGCGGCAGCGAACCGGACAGCGTCTCGGTTTCGAAGTCGTTGCCGAAGCCCGGCATGTAGGAAAAGGTCATCCGATCCTCCCTTGCGCATCCAGGAAGACGCGGCGCGTCCTGATGGATTGACCAAACTGGTTTCATTTGTAACCATTGAAAATGTAACTATCAATCTTGCGATGTGCCGGAATTCGAACCGATGGACGTCCTCGAACTCGAGAGTTTCCTGCCCTACCGGCTCTATCGTCTTGCCGACGCGGTTAGCCGCGAATTCTCGAAGGTCTACAAGGACCGCCATGGCCTGACCCGGCCCGAATGGCGTACCCTTTCCGGATTGGGACAGCGCGGCACAATGACCGCGACAGCACTCGGCGAGCAGTCGGCCATGCACAAGACCAAGGTGTCACGCGCCGTCGCCGAACTCGAACGGCGGCGCTGGCTCACCCGAACCACTGACGAAAACGATCGCCGCGTCGAACATCTGACACTGACCAAGGCTGGGCTTGCCGCCTATCGCGAAATGGTGCCGCTGGCGAAGGCCTTCGAGCGGGAACTGCTGGCGAAGCTGAGCGCCAGCGAGCGCGCAGCGATCAGCGATGGATTGGCTGCGCTGGAGGGCGCACTGGGCAAAGGTTAAGCCGGCAACAGAAATGGCATGTTGGCGCGACGGATCGCTGCCGAGGAGTTCTCCCCGGCCCTGCATTCTTCAACCAATTGCCTCACCAATCCATCACCACCTTGCCGGAACTGCCGCTGCGCATCGCGTCGAAGCCGGTCTGGAAATCGTCGATGCCGATACGGTGGGTGATCAGGCCGGTCACGTCGAGCGGCCCCTGCACCAGCGCGATCATCTTGTACCAGGTCTCGAACATCTCGCGGCCGTAGATGCCCTTGAGGTGAAGCATCTTGAAGATGACCTTGTTCCAGTCGATCTCGAAGCCGGTCGGGGCAATGCCGAGGATGGCGATCTTACCGCCATTGTTCATGGTGTCGATCATGTCGCGGAAGGCGGGTGCGGCGCCCGACATTTCGAGACCGACATCAAACCCCTCGGTCATGCCGAGCGCCGGCATCACATCACGCAGCCTTTCCTTGGAGGCATCAACGACATGCTGGACGCCGAGCTTTTTCGCCAGCGCCAGCCGCACAGGATTGATGTCGGTAATGACCACCTTTCGCGCCCCGACGCATTGCGCCACCAGCGCGCCCATGATGCCGATCGGCCCGGCGCCGGTAACCAGCACGTCCTCGCCGACCAGATCGAAGGACAATGCGGTGTGGACGGCATTGCCCAGGGGATCGAAGATCGCGGCGATCTCGTCCGGCACGTCGTCGGGGATCGGCACCACATTGTGCTGCGGGATCGCCAGATACTCGCCGAAGGCGCCCGGCCGATTGACACCGACGCCAAGCGTGTTGCGGCACAGATGTCCCCTGCCCGCGCGGCAGTTGCGGCAGTGGCCGCAGACGATATGACCTTCGCCCGACACACGCTGGCCGACCTTGTACTCAGTGACCGCGGCGCCGAAATCGGCGACCGTGCCGACGAATTCATGGCCGGTGACCATCGGTACCGGCACCGTCTTCTGCGCCCACTGGTCCCAATTGTAGATGTGGACGTCAGTGCCGCAGATGGCGGTCTTCCTGATCTTGATCAGCACATCATTGGGGCCGATCTCCGGCACCGGCACCTGTTCCATCCAGATGCCCGGTTCGGCCTTGGCCTTCACCAGCGCCTTCATCATGTTCGACATTTCATTGTCCCTTGAATCTCTTGATCCGGAATCGCTTTTCGATTTCGGGCTTTCAGGAAATCACCCCGAGTTCACGCCCGACGGCGGCAAACGCTTCCACCGCGCGGTCGATGTCGGCAGTGGAATGCGCGGCCGACATCTGGGTGCGGATGCGTGCCTGCCCCTTCGGCACCACCGGGAAGGAAAAGCCGATGACATAGATGCCGCGCTTCAGCATGCGAGCCGCCATCTCCTGCGCCAGGCTCGCATCGCCCAGCATGACCGGGATGATCGGATGGTCGGCGCCGGCCAGCGTGAAGCCGAGCTTGCCCATCTGCGACCTGAACCGCGCTGCGTTGGCATAGAGGCGCTCGCGCAAGGCGTCACCATTGCGGACCAGTTCGAACACCTTGATCGAGGCGCCGGCGATCGCCGGCATCAGCGTGTTGGAGAAGAGATAAGGCCGCGAGCGCTGGCGCAGCCAGTCAACCACTTGGCTCTTGCCCGAGGTGTAACCACCGGATGCGCCGCCGAGCGCCTTGCCGAGCGTGCCGGTGATGATGTCCACCCTGCCCTCGACGCCGCAATGCTCGGCCGAGCCACGGCCGTTCTTGCCAACGAAGCCGACCGCGTGGCTGTCGTCGACCATCACCATGGCGTCGTACTTGTCGGCGAGATCGCAGACCCCCTTCAGATTGGCGATGATGCCGTCCATCGAAAACACGCCATCGGTGGCGATCAGCCGGAAGCGGCAATCCCTGGCCTCCTTCAATCGGGCCTCGAGATCGGCCATGTCGTTGTTGGCGTAACGGAAGCGTTTGGCCTTCGACAGCCGCACGCCGTCGATGATCGAGGCGTGGTTCAGCGCGTCGGAAATGATCGCGTCGTCCTCCCCCAGCAACGTCTCGAACAGGCCGCCATTGGCGTCGAAGCAGGAGCCGTAGAGGATAGTGTCTTCCAGGCCGAGGAAGGATGAAATCGTCGCCTCGAGCTGTTTGTGCTCCTCCTGCGTGCCGCAGATGAAGCGCACCGACGCCATTCCATAGCCATAGCGGTCGAGCGCCTGCTTGGCGGCGTCGCGCAAGTCGGCGCTGTCGGCGAGGCCGAGATAATTGTTGGCGCAGAAGTTCAGCACTTTCTGCCCGCCGACCTCGATCTGTGCCGACTGGGTCGATGTGATCACCCGTTCGGATTTGTAGAGGCCAGCCGATTTCAGCCCCGCAAGCTCGCTGTCGATGTGGGAGAGAAATGCTGCGGTCATGATCGGGCCTCGTTTGATGTGGGCAGACTGTCGTCCCGCCCGCATGAAAAATCCATCGCAAAAACGACCGGATCGGTGGCTGTGCAGCACCAAACCCGAACGTCGGACGATCACGCACGCCTCACATCGACAATGTCGGCAGTCGATGACTGCTCAAATGCCATCGCGTCGCGAAAGGACCCGATAACCATTTCGCGATCTTTCGCTGTGTCGCGCCGGCCTGCCGGCTGTCCATTTCCGGACCTGTTAACATTTGCGGGCCAATGGTCCCCGCAGCAGGAATCCGTTGGCGAGAGGGCCGCCCCCGAAAATGTCGCAGCAGCCAGTGCATAGCGTTTCGCGCAAGCTCATACTGCTGATCAAGAGCGGCTACTGGCTGGCGCTGCTGATCATTGCCGCCATGGTGATGGCCTCCTTCATCCTGCTGCAGCAGATGATGGCCGCCCAGCAACGCAATGAGACGTTGCAAAATATCGTCAGCACGCAAAAGGCGCTGTCGCAGCGCATCGTCTTCCTTGCCGGCGCAACGGGCGCCGCATCGCCAGACAAGCAGCCGGCGCTGGTTGCCGCGCTCAAGCAAGCTACCGCCGAATTCGAGACGAATTACGATCTCCTGCTCGACCAGACGGGCGCCGATCCGATGTCGCAGGCACGGTTCGATCCCAAGTCGATCGAAAATGTGCTTTTCGCCAAGCCGTTCCACCTCGATTACTTCTCAGTCGGGCTGATCGCCAATGGCAAACGCTTGATCTCATCGTTCGAATCGAAGCTGGCGAACAGCGGCGAGGGCTACAAGGGCGGCGCCGAGCGCGTCAATCTCGACGCCTCCGTCGCCAATGCTACCCTGTCGGGCTATGCGGCACTTGGCCAACGCATCAGCGCCTATGCCGATGCGCGCTCGGAACAGCTGCTCGATCTCCACCGCACCCTGTTCTTCGCCACCATCGGCGTCATCGTGCTGGTTGCGCTGTTCATCTTCCGGCCGATGTCCAAGGCCATCCTGCGCAAGACGCATGAGCTTGTCGACGCGCGCAACTCGATGGCCTTCATTGCCGTGCATGACGGGCTGACCGGACTGCACAACCGCACCTTCCTCACGGATCATTTCGACACGCTGATCAAGGGCGCGCATCGCCGGCGCGAGCGGCTGGCGGTGATCCAGCTCGACCTCGACCGCTTCAAGCAGATCAACGACACGCTCGGCCACGCCGCCGGCGACTATGTGCTGGTCGTCACGGCACAGCGCATGCGCGATTCCTGCCGGGCGTCGGACCTCTGCGCGCGCCTTGGAGGCGACGAATTCGTGATGATCCTGAACGGCGCCGGCGGCACCGAGGACATCAACATGCTGGCCAGGCGCATCCTGGAGCAGATCAACGAGCCGATCACCTTCCAGGGCACGACCATCCTGCCTGGGGCCAGCGCCGGCATTGCCGTCTATCCGATCGACGCCGACAATGCACAGGATCTGCTGGTTCATGCCGATCTGGCGCTCTATTCCGCCAAGAAGACGGGTGGCGGCAACTTCTCGTTCTTCTCCGAGGAGCTGCGCCGCGAACTGGACTATCGCAAGCAGCTCGAGCACGACATCAAGGTCGCCATCTCGGAGCGGGCATTCCAGGTCTATTTCCAGCCGCAGGTTTCGCTGACAGATGGAACAATCAGCGGCATCGAGGCGCTGGTGCGCTGGAACCATGCCGAGCGCGGCATGATCCCACCGGGCGAGTTCATTCCGGTCGCTGAGAAATGCGGCTTCATGCCAGAGATAGGCCGCATCGTCATCAGCAAGGCGATCAACGAAGCTGCCGAATGGAACCGCGCCGGCATCGCCTTCGGGCGGCTTGCCGTCAATGTTTCGGGCACCGAGTTGCGCGAGCACGATTTCGATGCATTTCTGTTCGAAACGTTGGAAAAGGCCGGACTTCCGCCACAGAAACTGTCGCTGGAGATCGTCGAATCCGTCATTCTCGATGACGAGAAGACAGGCATCGCGGCAAAGCTGCGCCACATCAGGGCCGCCGGCGTCCATCTGGAACTCGATGATTTCGGCACCGGCTATGCCTCGCTCAGCCACGTCAATCCGAACGAGATCGACCGGCTGAAGATCGATCGTCGCTTCGTCCAGAACATCCATGAGAATGGCGACAACTCGAAGATCGTGCGCGCCATCACCGAGCTTGCTCGCGGCCTCGGCATCTCGATCGTTGCCGAGGGCGCCGAAACCGAGGCCGAACTCGATCTCGCTGATGGCGATCGGCTGCGACCAGGTGCAGGGCTATTCCATCGCCTTCCCGATGCCGCAGGACAAGGCGCTGGAATGGCTGACTGCCCGCATGCCGAAGAAGGCCAAGCTGACAGTGCTGCAAGGAAGCCTGGCATAGGCAACTGCCTGAAGCGTCGCGCTTGAACGGATTCGTGCAGCGCGCTCCGTGCCTGTGGTTGTCCTAATTCGGCCTATCCTTCGACATTGGCCCGCAACGCCGCCAGCACCTGTGCAAACTCCGCCAGCCTGTCGTCGGACAATCCCGTACGCAATCGCCTATCGAAGACAAGCGCGGCCTTGCGCAATGTCTCGAACAGCGCTTCTCCGGATTCAGTCAATTCGACCAGATGGACCCTTCGATTGACAGGATCGCGGCGGCGCGTCAGCAGGCCCTGCGCCTCCATAGCGTTGAGATGGTGGGTCAGCGTCGCCCCCTGGATGCCGATCATGCCGGCAAGCTCGCGCTGATTGGCAAGCGTGCTCGACTTCACCGACAGCAGCGTGAGCCAGACCGGCAACGTACCGCCAGCCTCGACCAGGGCAGCGTCAAAAGCCTGGGCAACCAGCTTGGCGGTGCGGCCGAGATTCATGCCGACTGGCGGGCGGTCAAAGGGCGTCATTGCCAGACACTAGACGGTGTTCCCGGCGGATGGAACTGGCTCCGGTTTATACATTGACATCTAACCATTTGATATCTATCTATCTCACGTGGCGGGCGAAAGAGGAATCCGGTCATGCAATATGTCTACATCGTTGTTATCGCTCTTCATGTCATGGCAGGCGTATTCTGGGCCGGCACCACGATCACGCTGGCGCGCGATCCCGATATCCGGGCCGAGCGCTTCATCCAGCCACAGATGGGCGCGGCCGGCATGGTTTTCCTGACCGGAGCGTTGCTCTGGTATTTCTTCCACGGCGGCTATTTCGGTTCGACGGAAATGGTGCTGACGCTTGGCATCCTGGCCGCCTTCGCCGCCGCTGGCGTCCTCGGCGCGATGGTCAGAGCGCCCAGCAGACGACTTGCCGGCGCGAATGCGGAAACCGAAACGCAACTGCGCGCCAGAATGGCAATTGGCGAACGCATTGCCGCATGGCTGCTGGTCGTCACGGTGCTGTGCATGGCCATCGCCAGGATGTTCTGAAGAGCACCACGCGAAACAAGCTCACAGAATCGTACGTCGTGCGGCAACGAGCCAATGACGTGCGGGCGCGCGGTCAGGCCAACGTACATGGGCTCTCGTACGCAAGTTCGACCGCGCGCCACCAATTCTCGCGACGAGGGATCAGATTCGCAAGCCGAACCTGATGCCGTCATAGATGGCGGCGTGGATGTTGCGCGAGGCGACCGCGTCGCCGATCCTGAACAGCGTGAAGCCGCCTTGCGGGTTGCGCGCCGGAAAGATGTCGCCGCCGCTCACCAGACGCTCGTAGTCGACCGCCCCGCCATTCTTCGACAGCGGCTTAAGCGCGAGATAGAGCTCGTCGAGCGGCGCCGTGCCGTGCTCGACCACCACCTGGTCGACCCGCCGCTCGCCGCGCCAGCCGTCGGCGAAATCCGAAGCCAGTTCGGCGATCAGCTGATTGCCCTCGCGCCGCACCGAGCGCAGCCGCGTGTTGATGGTTATGGTGACGCCCTTTTCCTGGAAGGCGCGCATGTAGGGCACGTGGTTCATGCCGCCCATTTCGGGAGCGAAGAAGCGCTCCGGCGAAACGAGTTCGAGCTTCGAGCCGGCATTGGCGATCAATTCGGCCGCGCCCATGCCCTGATGGCCGCCATTGTCGTCATAAAGCAGCACGTTTTCGGCTGGTTTCACGCTGCCGGCCATGATGTCCCAGCTCGAGGTCACAAGGTTGTCGCCAGCCGTCAATGGCGGGTTCTGCGGCAGGCCACCGGTGGCGACCACCACCACGTCTGGCGCCAGCGCCAGAACATCGTCCTTCTCCACCCAGGTATCATAGCGGATCTCGACGCCGAGCCGGTCGAGTTCGGCCAGCCGCCAGTCGATGATACCGATCAATTCCTTGCGGCGCGGGTTCTGCGTCGCCAACCGCACCTGCCCGCCCGCCTGTGACGATGCTTCCAGGATCGTGACGTAATGGCCTCTCTCGGCTGCGACACGCGCCGCCTCCAGCCCGCCGGCGCCGGCACCAACGACGATGACCTTTCTTCTCGGCCCCTCGGTCTTGACGATGATGTGCGGAATATCGGCCTCGCGGCCAGTCGCCGCATTGTGGATGCACAGCGCTTCGCCGCCCTCATAGATGCGGTCGAGACAATAGGTAGCGCCGACACAAGGGCGGATCTCGTGCTCGCGGCCTTCCATGACTTTGCGGATGATGTGCGGATCGGCGATGTGGGCGCGGGTCATGCCGACCATGTCGAGTTTGCCGGTGGCGATGGCATGGCGCGCGGTGGCGACATCGGAAATCCGTGCCGCATGGAAGGTCGGGAACTTTGTCGCCGCTCTCACCTCGCCGGCGAAATCGAGATGTGGCGAAGAGCGCATGCCGGCCACCGGGATGACCTTGGTCAGCGCCGCGTCGCTCTCGATCGAGCCGCGGATGATGTTGAGGAAATCGACCTTGCCGGAGTTGGCGAGCCGCCTGGCGATCTCGACGCCCTCTTCCTTCGACAGGCCCTTTTCGAAATCCTCGTCGGCGACCATGCGGATGCCAACGACGAATTTGCCGCCGACCGCCGCCCGCACGGCATCGAGCACCATGTTGGTGAAACGCAGGCGGTTGTCGAGCGAGCCGCCGAACTCATCATCGCGATGGTTGGTGGCCGGCGACCAGAAGCCGTCGATCAGATGGCCGTAGGCCTCGAACTCGATGCCATCGAGGCCGGCCGCCTGGCAGCGCTGGGCAGCCGAAGCATAGTCGGCGACAATGCGCTCGATGTCCCAGTCCTCGATGGTCTTCGGGAAAGCGCGATGCGCCGGCTCGCGCACCGGCGAGGCCGACAGCACCGGCAGCCAGTCGGCCTTGTTCCAGCCGGTGCGGCGGCCGAGATGGGTGATCTGGATCATCACCTTGCAGTCATGTTCATGACAGGCCTCGACGAGCTCGGTTAGCCACGGCACGATCCCGTCGTCATAGACATGCAGATTGCCGAAGGCGGCCGGACTGTCGCGCGAGACGATCGCCGAGCCGGCGGTCATGGTCAGCGCCATGCCGCCCTTGGCCTTTTCGGCATGGTAGAGGCGGTAGCGCTCCTTCGGCATGCCGTCTTCCGAATAGGCCGGCTCGTGGCTGGTCGACATCACCCGGTTCTTCAGCGTCAGATGTTTGAGCTGGTAGGGCTGGAGAAGCGGATCGTTGGAGGTCATCGTCTTCCTACTGTTTCAAATTGTGCTGGAGCAGCATGCGCTGCTGCATTTCCTATTTAAGCATCGGATTTATCCGAAAACCGCTGCACACTTTTCGGTCCGATGCTAATGAGCCGCAAAACCAAACAAGGCCACCACCCATGACCATCACCAAAGACCTTACCCAGCTCGGCGCGCACGTCGAGACGCCACAGAGCCCCGATCAGGCGGTCCTGGAAACCGTTCCGTTTTCGCGCGGCGACGGTCCACCGGCCATCGTGCGCTTCACCTGCCCGGAATTCACTTCGCTCTGCCCGGTCACCGGCCAGCCGGATTTCGCCCATATCGTCATCGACTACGCGCCCGATGCGGCTCTGGTGGAATCGAAGTCGCTGAAGCTGTTCATGACCTCGTTTCGCAACCATGGCGCCTTCCACGAGGAGTGCACGGTGATGATCGGGCGCCGCATCGTGGCGGCCACCAAGCCGCTGTGGCTGCGCATCGGCGGCTACTGGTTTCCGCGCGGCGGTATTCCGATCGATGTGTTCTGGCAGACCGGCGCGCCGCCCGAAGGCGCCTGGCTGCCGGACACCGGCGTCGCGCCCTATCGCGGGCGCGGCTGAGCGGCGGTTTCTGCGAGCGATAGGCCGCATCAGTTGAGCGGCAGCCGGCGGTAGCGGCCAGGATTGTTCGGATCGCTGAAATGCCCCATCGGCCCGTGCTCGGCGAAGTGACCGGCCCAGCGTTTCATCGCCGCCGGATCGAGTTCGACGCCCAGTCCATGGCCTTCCGGCACGCGCACCGTATTGTCGGTCTGCCGGAACGGACCATCCTTGATGACGTCGCCGACCTGCCAGGCAAACAGCGATTGCGACGCTTCAGTGATCCAGGGCGTCGCCGCCACGACATGCAGGTAGGCCGAAGTCATGATGCCGAGATCGTTCGAATAACACCAGAACCCCTTGCCCATCGCCTCGCAGGCGGCGACGAATTTCAACGTTCTCGACAACCCGCCAAGCGCCGCGAAATTGCAGACGAAGTAGTCCGGGGCGCCGAGCGCCACGGCGCGCCTGAGATCCGGAATGTGCGTTGAGAACGGGATGCGCGAGTGCTGGCGCAGCGCCGCCATCTCCTCGAAGGTGGCGACCGGATCCTCATAGTTGCGAATGTTGAAAGGCTCGATCTCGCACAGCACCCAGCGCGCCGTGGTCAGCGACCATTGCATATTGGAATCGAGCTTGATCTGCGCCTTTTCGCCGAGCGCCTCGCGCAGCATGCGCACCGTCCTGATCTCCAGCTGGGGATCGCCCATGATCAGCTTGCCCTCGAAAATGGTCGAGCCGTGCTCCTCGCGCATCCTCAGGCAATAGTCGACGATCGCTTCGGGGGTCATCTCGCCGCCTGCCCCTTCCTGCTCGGGGCGAAAGGCGAAATATTCCGAAAACGGAATATCCTTGCGCACTGCGCCGCCAAGCAGCTTGTGCAGCGGCATGCCGAAGACCTTGCCCCTGATGTCCCACAGGGCCAGTTCCACGGAGCCGAAAGCGACGGAGGCAGCGTTTTCCCCTGTGTTGGCGGTAATCTGCCAAGGCGGCACGCAGCGTGCCTCGCAGTCGGCTATGTCGAGCGGATCGGCGCCGATCAGCGCAGGCGCGATCTCGGCCTTTATCACCTCGCCGAAATGCCACCACGGCGCCTCGCCCAGCCCGACCACGCCTTGATCGGTCTCAACCTCGATGATCGATTTCGAGGCGCCGCCATAGAGACCAGCCGTCCACCAGAACGGCGCATCGAGGGGCACATTGACATGAGTGACGCGAATATTGGTGATTTTCATTTCGCCGCCTATTCGCACTGATATTGGCTGAGCGCCCATTCGCCGGTCACCGACAGCAGGTCCGATATCTTCCATTCGCCGTCGATCTTCTTGAATTTCCACTCAAGGCGGTGCGGGTTGCCGGCGACGACGAAGGCGACGATGACCTTGGCCTGGTCGCCATTGATCGCCTCGAGCGTCTTCAGACTCTTGTCGATCTCGGCCTTGTCGTAGTCCGCATTGTCCAGCGCCATGTTGGGGTCGAGACACTCGCCCTGCCCGGATTTGCGCAAGGCATCGCTCTTGTCGAGGACGGTTTTCGCCGGATCGACGAAATGACTGCGCTGCGCCGGATCGATCTCAAGGCCGACCTGATCGTAAAAGGGCCGCACGACCGCCGTCGGCGATCCCGGCTGGATCGGCGCGGGCGGCCCGCTGGGCGGCCATGCAACCGGCGGCGTTGCCGGTTCCACCGCACCGCCGGGTGCATTTGCGGGCGGTGCCCCGCTATCGCCCGGCGCGGTGTCGGCGGGCGCGTTTGCAGGCGGCGCGCCGAACAGCCCCTGGGCGGCGGCGCCGCTCAAACCCACAGCCAGCAGGCACATGACCGACAGTGCCAGGAGCGGGCGACGGCCCATCGCATCACTCCGGTGTCTGGCTGGCCATGCATTCCAGCGCGCTGAGCTTCCAGTCGCTGGTCTTCGAGGCGATGTCCGATATCTTCCACTTGCCGTCGATCTTCTTGAGCGACCAGACCATCTCACGTTTGGAGTCATCGCCTTCCGAGAAAAGGCTGAAGGACGCTGTAACCTCGGCGTTGTCACCATCTCGCTTCTCGGACAATTTCAGGGTTTTCGATACAGATTTCTGATCGAAATCCTGTGCGTCGAGACCCGGATCGAAATCGATGCAGGCGACCTCGTCCGGGTGCTTTTTCGTTGCCTGGTCGTTCAGCTCGAACAGTTTCGTCACCGGCTCGGTGAACCGATCCCGGTATTGTTCGTCGGCCTCGAACTTGACGGCCGGCACATAGAAGAATTTCACGGCGTCGGACGCCGGGCCGGCGAAGGCGGCCGCCGGCAAGGCTGTCGAAAGGACGGCAACGAGCACTGTCAGTCTCATGCAGAATCTCCGGCTTTTGATGGCTTGAGGCTATCAATACCACGCATCCTGCATATCGGCTTTTTTGCGGCTCATGAAGTCCCGGGGCGCCAGCCTTTGGTGCCCCGCCAGATGTTCTGGAGGTTCGCAATTGCCGACGATACTGGCCAGATGCAATCGCCGCGAACGTCACAGGATCCTCAACCTCCGAAAATCGCGACCGGCGCTTTGAGTCGAGAGCGCTCAGGTTTGACACCAAGCCCTGGCATCTGGGGGACGCGTATATGCCCGTTTTCGATGACGATGGGATTTACGGGATCGGTATGACCTTCGATGTATTCCTGCGCGATCCAGGCGCCCTCAAAGCGTCTCGGCTCGACGGTAGCGGCCAAGTGGACGCACGCCGCGGCGATGACGTCCCCACCCCAGGCATCGTCGCAGCTGTGCGGAAGAGATCGTATCGCACACAGGTCGCGGACCGTGACCATCTTGGTAAGGCCGCCAAGGCGTGTCACCTTCAATCCGAATCCGTCCGCGACACCTGAAGACACTGCCCGCAGGACGGCATTCAAATCCTCGGTGTTCTCGTCGAGGTAGACCGGGTGGGTAACGCGTCCCTTGAGGCTCGCGACTTCCTCCATGGTGTTGCAAGGCTGTTCGAATACGAACGGGATTGCCTGGCAAAGCCGGTCGATGTGCAGCGCCGCCGCGGCGGTGAGGCCACGATTGGCGTCGACGGCTATCCGGGCCTTGAAGCCAACCGCTTCCCATACCTTGTGCACGGTGGCGACGTCTTGTTCGAGATCCCGTCCGCCTATCTTGATCTGGAGTCGTGGGTATCCGGCCTTGACCTTGTCGACGGCAACACGCGCGGTCTCGTCCGGTGCACCGACAATAGTCGAGTAGTAAGAGGGCACACGATCGGTGAGCGCACCGCCCAGAAGTGTTGAAACGGGAACGCCCAGCCGCTGGCCGGCGAGATCGAGGAGAGCTATGTCCAAGGCCGCCTTGGCGTAGTTGTGACCATTCAACCGCTCGTCGATTCTTTGCGCGAGGCGGCGCATGGACGTAGTGTCCTCACCAACGAGCCCAGGCGCTATTTCAGCAATTGCCGCTCTCGCTCCCAGGGCATGTTGGGGCTGATAAACAGGGCCGACCGGGCAAGTCTCACCCCAGCCTGACAGCCCGTCCTCGGTGGTCACTTCAACGAGCGTGCTGTCCAGATCCTGCACTGTATCGCTAGCCATCCGGTAGGCCCCGCCTTTGACAGGCAGAAGCATTTGATAGATTTTGATCGACTCGATACGCATACGGACCTCAGCCCCCTTCGAGCCAAGCGATTCTGGCCATCTTGCCGTCCCCGTGCATTAGGGCATTCTCGGTCGCGAACCTGGATCGAACTGCTGTGCTCAAGCCCGCAAATTGTGCTTGCGCTTCATGAAGTCCTTGGCGGTCTCGACCGCCACCGCGGCGTCGCGGCAATAGGCGTCGGCGCCGACGGCCTTGCCGAATTCCTCGTTCAGCGGCGCGCCGCCGACCAGCACGACATAGTCGTCGCGGATGCCCTTTTCCTTCATCGTGTCGATGACGACCTTCATGTAGGGCATGGTCGTGGTCAGCAGCGCCGACATGCCGATGATGTCGGGCTGATGCTGCTCGATCGCATCGAGATATTTTTCGACCGCATTGTTGATGCCGAGGTCGATGACGTCGAAGCCGGCGCCTTCCATCATCATGCCGACGAGGTTCTTGCCGATGTTGTGGATGTCGCCCTTGACGGTGCCGATCACCATCTTGCCCTGCTTGGGCGCGCCGGTGGCCGCCAGCAGCGGGCGCAGGATGAACATGCCGGCCTTCATCGCATTGGCCGAAAGCAGCACTTCCGGCACGAACAGGATGCCGTCGCGAAAATCCTCGCCGACGATGCGCATGCCTTCGACCAGCGCCTCGGTCAGCACCTTGTAGGGCACCCAGCCGCGCTCGAGCAGGATCTGCGTGCCTTCCTCGATCTCTTCCTTCAGCCCGTCATAAAGATCGTCGTGCATCTGCTGCACCAACTCGTCGTCGGAAAGTTCGGAAAGGATGATCTCGTCGTCGGACATTTTGCCTGCGCCAATTGCCTGTCAGTGATTTACGGGCCGCCGGCACCTTTTGTAATAGGTGCCGGCGGCGGTTGCTTGCAAATCTCGGGAGCCAAATCAGGCGTCGAGCCAGACGTTCTGGAAGTCCATTTCGTAGGTCTGGTGCATCCCGTAGTTCTTCACCTTCTTGCTCATGTGGCAGTAGAGCTTCTGCCAGAACGGCTGGATGATGACGCCGGAATCCTGCAGGATCTGCTCGACGTCCTTCATGACCTCCTTGCGCTTGGCAGGATCCGCCAACGAAAGCGCCTGCTTCAGCTTGGCGTCGAAATCCGGGTTGGCATAGGCCGTTTCGTTCCAGGCCTCACCCGAGCGATAGCCGAGCGCCAGCACCTGGACGCCGAGCGGCCGCATGTACCAGATGGTCATCGAGTACGGATACTTCGTCCAGTCGTTCCAGAAGGTCGAGCCCGGCAGCACCGTACGCTTCACCTTGATGCCGGCATCGCGCAATTGGCCGGCGATCGCATCGCCGGTGTTCTTCTGCCATTCGTCCTCGACGGTGATCAGCTCGTGCTCGAAGTCGGCTTGCCCGGCATCCGCCATCAGCTTCTTGGCCGCGGCGGCATCGCGTGTCTTCTTGGGCAGCGGATAGTATTCGGGATGGATCGGGGCGACGTGGTGGTTCTCGCCGACCGTGCCGAGCCCCGCGTAGCCGAGCTGCATTACGGCATTGTTGTCCACGGCCATCTGCAGCGCATTGCGCACCCGCTGATCGTCATAGGGCTTGTGGGTGATGTTGGTGCGGGCAACGAGCGTGGTCGCCGTCGCGACCTCCGATTTCACCAGATCCATCTTATCAAGAGCGTCGATGAAATCGGCCGGTGTTTCGAAATCGAGGTCGATCTCGCCGGATTCGAAGGCATTCAGCGTGGCGTTGAAGTCGGTACCGTAGTCGATGAACTCGACACCGTCGAGCGGCGTTTCACCACCCCACCACTTCCCATTCTCGCGACGCTTGACGACCGCCTTCGAACCCACTGCATAGGACACCAACTCGAAAGGTCCGGTACCGATTGGCTTCTTGAGCGGGTCGGCGCCATCCTTGTCGAAGTCGCGATGCACGACCAGCGCCGGATAGTCGGTGAAGCCCGGTATGATCGCGATGTCGGGTTCGGACAGCTTCAGCTTGACCGTGAGGTCGTCGACCTTGGTGATGGCGCCATCCTTCGCCTTGCCGGTCTTTGTGTCGATCAGCGCGCCGACGCGTGCGGCCATGGAATTACCGGAAGCACCCTTCTCGCACCAGCGGTTCAGATTGGAGACCACGTCATCGGCGTTGAAGGCATCGCCATTGTTCCAGGTGATGCCTTTGCGCAGATGCAGTGTGTATTCGGTGGCGTCGTCATTGACGTCCCAGCTTTCGAGCAGGACCGGCTCGAAGGTGAACTGGTGCGTGTAGCGGACGAGCGGCTCCAGCCAACAACGGGTGACGTTTGCCATCTCGGTCCAGTCATAGGTGCGCGGATCCTTCTGTGCCTTTACCGACATCGCGACATGAAGCGTTCCACCCTTTTTCGGTTCGTCGGCCAGGGCTTTTGTCGGCGCGGCAAGGCCGATCATGCCATAGGCGAAAGCCGTCGAGGCGCCGAAGGCACTGGCCAGCGCCAGGAATTCGCGCCGGTCCATGCGGCCTGCACGCGTCTCTTTCGCCATAGCCTCGATAGCGCCCGGCACGCGGTCGCCATTGCTTCTGAAGAGTGTCATTTTTTTTCCTCCCTTTTGTTCCCGTTACGTCTTTAACTGACGCTGTCCGGCAGCCGCTCCTCGCGGCGCGCGATGAAATCCGTCAGGCCATCGGCGATGCCCTCATCGAGCTTCGGCTCTTCATAATCCGCGAGCATGTTGCGCGCTTTTTCGCGGCCGCGGGTGTCGTGGTCCTTTGCGCCTTCAGCCTTCCATTGTTCGAACGAGTTGAAGTCCATGATGGAGGGCATGAAGAAGGCCGACTCGAAATGTTCGAGCGTGTGCTGGGTGCCGAGGAAATGGCCCTGCGGCCCCACCTCGCGGATCGCCGCCATGGCCTCTTTGAAATCGTCGAATGGCAGCCCGCCCGCATATTTGTACCAGCCGACAAGCTGTTCGCAGTCCGTCGCGAATTTTGAATAGCCGCAGGTCAGGCCGGCCTCGAGCCACCCGGCGGAGTGCCAGATATAGTTGGCGCCGGACAGGATGGCGGCATGCATCAGCATGTTCGACTCGTAGCCGGCCTGGGCGTCGTTCAGCTTCGACCCGACATGGAAGCCCGAAGTGCGCCACGGCAGCCGGTATTTCCGTGCCAGTGCTCCCATCAGATACATCATCTGGGCCGCCTCCGGCGTGCCACCCATCGGAGCACCGGTTTTCATATCCACGGTCACCATGAACTGGCCGTAGAGCTGCGGAGACCCGGGACGCAGCAGCTGTGTGAACGCGACGCCCGCCAGCGCCTCGGCATTGACCTGCGCGACCGCTCCCACGGCGGAGGCCGAAGTCGAGGCGCCGCACAGCGCAAAGGGCGCCAGGATGAGCGGCTGGTTGTGGCGCGCATAGACCTTCATCGCGTCCAGCATGGTGGCGTCCCACACCAGCGGTGAATTGCAGTTGGTGATCGACACCAGCACCGGATTGTCTCGGACATAATCCTCGCCGAACACGATGCCTGCCATCGCCATCGTGTCTTCGGCTCGCTCCTTGGACGTCACTATGCCCATGAACGGCTTGTCGGAATGCTTCAACGCTGAATGGATGATGTGGAGGTGACGCTTCGGCACCGCAATTTCCATCGGCTCGCAGATCACCGAGCTCGACGAGTGCAGCGCCGGCGCCATGTAGGAAAGCTTGTGGAAGTTCTGCAGGTCGGCGAGCGTGCCGTAGCGCCTGTTGTTATCGAGGTCGCGCACATAAGGCGCGCCATACATCGGCACGAAGATCGAATTGTTGCCGCCCACCCGCACCGAACGCTGGGGATTCCTCGCATTGAGCGTGAATTCCGACGGGACCTTCGATACGAGCTCCATCAGGAGGGCACGGTCGATCCGGACGCGAGTTTCCGAGACGTCGGCTCCCGCCGCCTTCCACAGTGCAACGGCCTCGTCGTCGCGGAACTCGCATCCCACCTCTTCGAGGATCGAGAGCGATTCCTGATGGATAAGCTCCACCGCCTCATCCGGGACCATCTCATACACAGGGATCTTGCGGACCAGGGTCGGAAACGACGCCATGGGAATTCCCCGCAGTACTTTGCGCCCCAGGCGGCCACCAGCTCTACGGTTGGCAGGTTCGGTAACTTCAACGGCCGGTGCGTTCATGGAAACTCCATCCTCCCAGAGCCCGCCAATTTAGCGAGACAAAATACAGCTGTGACGCTGGAAAATCCTGATCGCTTGTATAAGCTGAGCTTATGCGAAGCCTGCGCCACCTACTGCCCTCCGCCGGCAGCCTGATCGTCTTCGAGGCGGCCGGACGACTGTCGAGCTTCACCGCCGCCGGGCGCGAGCTCGGCATGACGCAGGCCGCCGTGTCCTACGCCGTGCGCGGGCTGGAGGAGCAGCTCGGTGCCAAGCTCTTCCAGCGCCGCCACCGCCAGGTCATCCTGACGGAGGCCGGCGAGCGCTTCCACGCCGACGTCTCGCTCGGGCTGTCGCATATCCGCAAGTCGGCGGAGGATCTGCGCCTGCAGGCGACCGGCGGCCATGTCACGCTGGCCGCCTCGACCGCCTTTGGCTCGTTCTGGATGATGCCGCGCCTGCAGCAGTTCCGCGACGAACTGCCTGGCGTTGATCTCCGCATCCAGACCGCCGACCGCGACCTCGACATCATCGCCGAAGGCATCCCGCTCGGCGTGCGCGGCGGCGTGCCGCGCGACTGGCCGGACTATCATTCGCTGTCGCTCTCCGACGAGGAGATCTTCCCGGTCGCAGGCCCCAACTATCTGGCGAAGTTTGGGCTGCCGAAGACCGTCGAGGAACTGGCAACGCACCGCCTCATCCATCTCGAGGAGCCCTACCGCGAGGCCCCGAACTGGGACGAATGGTTCGCGTCCGCAGGAACCAGTCTCCGTAATGCCGAGCGCGGCTTGCGCATCAATGATTATGCCTTGGTGATTCAGGCGGTCATGGAGGGACAAGGCATCTCGCTCGGCTGGCGGCATCTGGTCGAGCGTCTCGTGGCATCAGGACTGTTGGTGCCGGTGACGGATCATGTGCTGAGGACCGGCATCGGATTCTACGTCATCTGGCCGAAGAACCGCGAGCTCAGCGACAATGCGCGCAAGGTAAGGGATTGGCTGGTGGCGCAGGCATAGGTCGTTTTCACTGATCCACCGCCAGCGCAATTCTGCCCCTCCCGCGCGGCCCGAATCCGCCTATAGTGTTCGCATGCCCATACGCCAGCTTTCCGAAACGATGATCAACCAGATCGCCGCCGGCGAAGTCATCGAGCGTCCGGCAAGCGTGGTCAAGGAACTGGTCGAGAACGCGCTCGATGCCGGAGCATCCCGGGTCGAGATCGTCACAGCCGGCGGCGGGCTGAATTTGATCCGCGTCACCGATGACGGCTCCGGCATCGCCGAGCAGGAGCTGGCGCTGGCCATTGCCCGCCACTGTACCTCCAAGCTTACCGAAGACATTCACGACATCCGCTCGCTCGGCTTCCGCGGCGAAGCGCTGCCGTCGATCGGCTCGGTGTCGCGGCTGTCGATCCGTTCACGCACTGCTTCGGGCGACAGTGCCGCCGAGATCGGCATCGAGGGTGGTCGCGTTTCGGCCGTCAGGCCGGCGGCGGCCAATCGCGGCACCACGGTCGAGGTGCGCGACCTGTTCTTCGCCACCCCCGCCCGGCTCAAATTCATGAAGGGCGAGCGCGCCGAAAGCTCGGCCACCAGCGACGTGGTCAAGCGCATCGCCATCGCTTTCCCCGCCGTGCGGTTCACGCTGGCAGGTTCGGATCGCTCGACGCTGGAATTGCCGGCGACCGACGGCAGTCCAGAAGGCAGTTTGCGCCGCGTCGCCCAGGTGATGGGCGCCGATTTTCCGAGCAATTCGATTGCCATCGACGCGATGCGCGAAGGCGTGCATCTGACAGGGCATGTCTCGATCCCGTCCTTCACCCGCGCCAACGCGCTGCAGCAATATGCCTATGTCAATGGCCGGCCGGTGCGCGACAAGCTGATCGCCGGCGCCATTCGCGGCGCCTTCGCCGACGTGCTGCCGCGCGACCGTCATGCGGTGACGGTGCTGTTCCTGACGCTCGATCCGGCCATCGTCGACGTCAATGTCCATCCGGCCAAGGCCGATGTGCGTTTTCGCGATCCCGGACTGGTGCGCGGACTGATCGTCGGTTCGATCCGCCAGGCACTGGCCGATGCCGGCATCCGTGCCGCCACCACGGGCGCTGCCGGCATGATGGCGGCGTTCCGGCCAGGTGCCGCATCCTACGGCCACGGCGGCCCGGCAAACGGCCATCGCAGCTATGAAGCGGCGTATCGCGCCTCCGGCTCGGCCGGCTTCGATCCTTCGCGCTCGCCGCAGCAGCCGCTCGACATACAATTCGAAGGCTCGGGCTTCGAGCGCGCCACTGCAAGGAATGGCGGCTTTGCTGAGCCTGACCAGCCGGCATTCGATGCCGGAGAGCTTGCCAGCGCCGATGCGCGCGCCGGACAGAGCGAAGCGGCCGAGACATTGCTTGGCGCGGTGCTCGGAGCGGCCCGTGCCCAGGTGCATGAGAATTACATCGTTGCCCAGACCAGGGATTCACTCATCATCGTCGACCAGCATGCGGCGCATGAGCGGCTGGTCTACGAGGCGCTGAAGAACGCGCTGCATTCGCGGCCGGTCCCCTCGCAGATGCTGCTCCTGCCTGAGATCATCGACCTGCCGGAAGAGGATGCCGAGCGGCTCGCAATGCATTCGGAAACACTGGCCCGCTTCGGCCTCGGCATCGAGCGCTTCGGCCCAGGCGCCGTCGCGGTGCGCGAGACGCCATCCATGCTCGGCGAGACCAATGTCCAGCAATTGGTGCGCGACCTCGCCGACGAGATCGCCGACAACGACACGGTCGACACGCTCAGGGAAAGGCTGGACAAGATCGCCGCCACCATGGCCTGCCACGGCTCGGTCCGCTCCGGCCGGCTGCTCAAAGCCGAGGAGATGAACGCGCTGCTGCGCCAGATGGAGGCGACGCCCGGTTCCGGCACCTGCAACCATGGCCGCCCTACCTATATCGAGCTCAAGCTCGCCGATATCGAGCGGCTGTTCGGCCGGCGGTAGGTTGGCGGTTCACCGACCCAGAGCAAAACTGGACGTCTCGCGTCATTTCTTTTGCTGGTATTTCCTGGTGTGACGATTGAAAACGTATTCCATTGTGTATCCGGCGCCGCCACCCCGAAAATTCACCGAAATGATGTCCTTGCCTCCCTCGACCCATTTCTGGACGTTCATGTAGATGGGCGTCATCAGCATGCCGGCATTGCAGTCATCGTCCTTGAAGGCGATCGCCTGAACGACCTTCCCGCTGCTCTTTTTGATGACCTGCATTTTCGCCATGCAAGTGCCTGAGTCGGTGTTCGTGTAAACACCGGCAAACCTGTCGGCTGCTGTTTCGGCCCAGAAGGGAATTTCCACGGCCCCGTCGATTTTTGTGTCGCCCGTATCGTCCAGGCTCGCGACCCTCTTGAGCGTGACGGGATATGTGTCTGTCCCTTTGCTCCAGGTGCCAGTGGCGCCGCCTTCAGCCATGTCGAGGGAAAACGGGCACCCGGTGGTGTCGACGGGAGTCTTTGATCCCATCACCAATATCCGGTCGAATTCCTTCTTGCCCGAGATCTCGCAGAGTGCGAGCGCAGTGCCGTTGAGCTTGCCGTACACCGCTATGGGGCTCTGCTTGGCGTCGTAGAAGTAACTTCCCTCGACCGTTATGCCGCTGCCGAAACTGTCATACGTCTGAAGCGAAACATGAACGGGTTGAGAGCCTATCATCCCCTCGTAATTTTCCACGTGGTACCAACCCGCGGAGGCGTTCCCGCTTAGCAGCAGCACGCAAAAAATAGCGAATATGAACCGTCTTGCCATCCCGACCCCGCCGCGCTTTACAAAAGCGGCTCACCATAGCCGCGCGCCTGGCGCATGTCTGTATCACAGCGGGGCGGGCCGACATTTTGCGTCCGGAAATGGCTCCAGCCTTTTGTTTTATCGCTTCAAATTCACCACGATGACGCCACCCAGCGCCAGTGCGCCGCCAAGCATGCCCAGCAGCGTCGGCACTTCGCCCAGCCAGAAGAAGCCGATCAGGGCAGACATCGGTGAGACAAGGTAGAGGAAGTTGGACGCACGTGCGGCCGGCAGACGCGATAGCGCGGTTGCCCAGGCGGCATAGGCGATCAGGCTGGGCACGATGCCAAGAAAGATGACGGCGCCGAGACCGGGGGTGTTGGCGACCGCTGCCTGCGCAAAACCGCTTGGCAGAAAGGGCGACAGACAAAGTGCTCCGAGCACCATGTTGGAGGCCGAGACGGTCAGCGGGTGGTGACGGGCAAACAGCGGCTTCTGGACGATGGTGTTGACGGCCGAGCAGAGCGCGGAGCCAAGCACCAGCAGCGCACCGGCATTGAAATGCAGGCCGTGCCCGTCTGCCATGGCTATGACGCCGATGCCGCCGAAGGATATCACCGTGCCAGCCCAGGCCCACCCGGAGAAGCGTTCACCGAGCAGAGCCATCGCCATGATGGCGGTGAAGATCGGACTGACGTTTATGATGAAGCCGGCCGCACCGGCCGAGACAGTCAGTTCGCCGAAATTGAGCATGACGGTGTAGAGCGCGACGAAGACAGCCCCGCCAAAGACGAGGCGCCACAACTCGTCGAGCCTGGGCAGCGCCGGGCGTTTGACGGCGAGAAAGATCGCCGCCGGCACGGCAGCGATGGCGAAGCGCAATGCGCCGAGTTCCAGCGGTCCAAAGGCGGCCAGGCCAGCGCGGATCGCCGGAAAGGCGGACGCCCAGCCAACCACCGTCAGCGCCATCGCGATGGCCGCCGTGGTGTCCATCCGCTGTGTCGGATTCAACGTACTGGTCATTACGCTCATCTCACTGCCCTCGCGTTCCTGCCTATAAAATGCAGAAAACGCCTTTTCGACCTACTTGACAAACGACCAAATCGAGGATCGCCTGTGACTATGGATCACAGCTCAGACACGATGTTGCCGCTCGAAACCTTGCGAGCCTTCGACGCGGCGGCACGCACTGGCAGTTTTTCGGCGGCGGCCGAAAAGCTCAACATCACCCATGGCGCCATCAGCCGACAGATCGCCAAGCTCGAGGACTGGCTTGGGCTCAAGGTGTTCGATCGTGGCGCGCGCGGTGTCTCGCTGACGATCGAGGGCAACAGACTGCATCTGCGCACGGCCGAAGCCTTCGCGCTGATATCAAGCCATTCCGACCGCTGGGTCGAGCCACGCGGCACCGCCGTGGTGCGACTGACCTCGATCCCCTCGGTGAGCGGCCTGTGGCTGATGCCGCGCATGGCGGCGCTGGAGAACAATCCCTCCAAGCTGCGCATCGTGCTCGATGTCGACATACGTCAGGCCGACCTTGCCGACGAAGGCATCGACCTGTCGATCCGCTGTGGGCGCGGCGGCATTCCGGGCCTCGTCTCGGTGCAGCTTTTCGAGGAACATGTCTTCCCCGTCGCCTCGCCGGAACTTGCGCGCGAGATCGGCCATGGCGACCCTGCCCGGTTGCTCAAATTTCCACTGATCAACGATTCCGACGCTTCGGCCTGGCGCGCCTGGTTCGCCGCGCAAGGCATGGATTACCGCCCGCGCCCGCAGGACCGTCGCTTCGAGGACTACAATCTGGTGCTTGACGCAGCCGCCTATGGGCTCGGCATCGCGCTGGCGCGGCCGCCCCTGACCGGGCATCAATTGAAATCAGGCCGTATCACCGCCGTCGACGAGCGCACCGCGCTCAATCCGGTGTCCTACTGGCTCGACCGGCCGATGGGACGGCCACGTGCGGCAGCGGCCGATCTCGCCCGCCGCATCGCGGCCGAGGCCGGACTGACGCCAGACAGGATCGAGGCGTTCATCGAAGCTGAGAGCTAGCCGAGGATCCTTATCGCCAGACCGAAGGCCGCTGCTGCCAGCAATCCTATCGTTGCCGAAACAAAGGCGATCTTCAGCAGCAGGCGCTCGTGATTCGGCGGCGGCGCGGCGTGGGCCCGGTTGGTCGGCTTGCTCGGCCCCGCCGATACATCGGGGATGGCTCCGTTGCGCGACACCGGGGCCTGTGGCGCAACAAAAGCCAGCAACGATAGCGCCACAGGTCCGGCGAGAGTGGTATCATTGGCCATTGCCAAAGGCGGCAATGTACCTCGCTGTGCTTCCGCTTCGGGCACCGCCTTTCTCGCGACGACCGGCGCCGGCGCCACCATTTCGTTCGACTCGACCGCCGCCAGATAGGCCTCGACAATCCCAGCCGAAGCGATCTGCTGCGATTTGGCGGCCATCGGCACCACCGGCAAAGCCAACAGCGCCGGTGCTGTCTGTTGCGCGAGCAGAGACGGAGCCGGCGGCTGGACCAGCGCCTTGACCAGCGCCGTCCTGACCGGATCGGCCTTTGGCTGCGGGACAGTCTGCGGCGTCATCGCTTGCCTGAGCAAGGCGGCAAGACGAGCAGAGGAAATGTCCATTCTATCCCCACTATAGCCGTTTCCAGGCTATGATTAGTCGCCCTGCGTTGCGCCAAGCTTGACCTTGCCGGCAATTTATGGCGATGAAATCCTCATGAACCTCAGCGTCCGTGCATGATGAACCGTTTCGAAGGCCCTGGCGGCAAGGAAGCCCGTATCCGCTATCTTGATGGCGACTTCCAGGTTACCAGCCCCGGCGCATTCGTGCGCTGCGCGGTGACCGGCGAAAGCATTCCGCTCGACGAGTTGAAATACTGGAGCGTCGCAAGGCAAGAGCCCTATATCAGCGCCGCCGCCTCGTTGCGCCGTGAGATCGAGGTTCACCCGGAGTTGCGCAGCCGGCGTTGACTTGGCGCATCTCGTTTGCCGCGAGAATGGTCGCGCCCTTCAAGACGACAGCTTGATCAGCCTTTGAGCTTGCGCTGACGCCACGCATCCAACGTCTCGTGGATGATGCGTTCCGGCACATTGTCGAGCTCGAACACAGCGTCGATTTCCAGCACGTCGAGCTTGTCGAGAAAGTCCCGTGACGCGCCATGGCGCAGCCGGGCGGCATCCTTGGCCGTGGTGATAAGGCCGAGCCCTTCCGCATGCGCTGTCGCCGCCAGTTCGGCAAGCTCGTCCTCGCCATAGAAATGATGATCTGGAAATGGGCGCGCCAACGCCAATTCGCCGCCGGCCTCCCGCACGGTGTCGAAGAATTTCTCGGGATGGCCGATACCGGCGAAGGCGAGGAACCGCTTGCCGGCAAGACGCTTTTTGCTGCTCGGCTCTGTATGAGCCTCGAAGATCGGCCGACCGGCGCGCGCCGCCTGGCGGACGACAGCGTCGGCGGCGGTGCCCTCGCCCATCTTCAACAGCCCACTGGTGAAGACCAGTTGGTCGACGATCTTGGCCCTGAGCGGACCGCCCGGAATGACGCGACCATTGCCGATCCCGTAGCGCGCGTCGACGACGACCAGCGCATAGTCGATGTGAATGCGCGCGCTCTGGAAACCGTCATCCATGATCAGGAAATCGCAGCCGTGCCGTTCCAGCAGCAGCCGGGCGCCGGCGGCACGGTGCGGCGTCACCGCCACCGGCGCGTGTTCTGCCAGGAGCAGCGGCTCGTCGCCGACATGCCTGGCGCTGTCGTGATGGGCATCGACGACATGCGGCTCGGCGAACGAGCCGCCATGGCCGCGCGACAGGAAGCCGGGTTTCAGCCGCATGCGCTTGGCCTGCTCGGAGAGCGCGATCGCCACTGGTGTCTTGCCGGTGCCGCCAACCGTGAAATTGCCGATGCACAGGACCGGCGCCTCGATCTTCTCGCGCCGGGCCCGCCGCATGCCGCGGCCGGCGGCGAGCGCGTAGATGGCCGACAGTGGCGACAGCGCCAGGACGCGCCAGTCCGGCTCTTCCCACCAGAATGGCGGTGCTTCGGAAGCCACGTTAGCGCCCGTTAGCGCCCTTCAGGCGCGACTTGACGACCAACGGCTGGATGTAGGGCTCAAGCGATTTCAGCGTGCGCGCCAGCGCGCCGCGCATCTCGTCGACGGTCGCTGCTCCCGCCGCCATCATCTCGTGGCGCGCCACTTCATTGGTCAGGAGGAAATTCACGGCACCGGCCAGCATGTCACGATCACGCACCAGCTTGGCGCCGCCGCTATCGATAAGGCGCTGATAGGCCTCGCGAAAATTCTGCACATTGCGCCCGGCGAGAACAGCCGTGTCGAGCATCGCCGGCTCTAAGGGATTCTGGCCACCCTCCGAGGTCAGCGAGCGGCCGACAAAGGCGATTTCGGTCAGCCTGAGATAGAGCCCCATCTCGCCGATCGTATCGCCAAGCAATATGTCGGTGTCGGCGACGATCCTGTCGCCCTTGCTGCGCCGCGCGACCTTCAGGCCCATGCCGGAAATCTGCGCGGCAAGCGCCTCGGCACGATCGGGATGGCGCGGAACGACGATCGTCAGAAGACCATGGTGGCGCTTGTGCAGCGTCGCATGGACCTCGGCTGCGACCACTTCCTCGCCGTCATGCGTCGAAATCGCGGCCCAGGTCGGGCGGGCACCGATCTGCCGCCTCAGCGTCGCCAGTGCCCGATCGTCGACGGGCGGCGGCGCGGTATCGACCTTGAGATTACCAGAGACGGTGACCGGCCGCGCGCCGAGCGAACGGAAGCGCTCGCCGTCGACGTCCGACTGGGCGACGACATGGGCGAGGTTCTCGAACAGCGCCTCGGCGATGTTGGCGCGCTTCTTCCACGACGTGAACGAACGGTCGGACAGCCTGCCATTGACCAGCACCTGCGGCACGCGGCGCGCGCCAAGCTCGAGGATGGTCATCGGCCAGATCTCGGATTCGGCGATGATCGCCAGATCGGGCTGCCAGTGATCGAGGAACCGGCTGACCGCCGGCTTGAGGTCGAGCGGCACATACTGGTGGATGATGCGATCGCCGAGCCGCTCATCGGCGACCTGCGCCGAGGTGACCGTGCCGGTCGTCAGCACGATGTTGACGCCGTAGTCGAGAATGCTTTCGACCAGCGGCACGACGGCTATGGTCTCACCGACGCTGGCCGCGTGGATCCAGATTACCGGCCCCTCGGGGCGGGGGCGGCCGGCGACGCCATAGCGTTCGCGGCGGCGGTTGCGGTCTTCCTTACCGCGCGATGTGCGCCAGGCGACGTAGGGGCCGACCAGCGGATAGGCCGCCGCACCGGCGAAACGATATGCCGACAGCATGGCTCGCGCCCAGCGACCGCTCATCGTGGACCATCCACGAGACGGTAGGCCTCGGCGGTCGCGGCATTGAGCGCGGCGGTGACTTCCTGGCGCTTGCGCTCCATTTCGGCATCGTCGGCGTCCGCCGCCACGAAGATCGGCGCGCCGATGGTCACGGCGGAACGGCCGAATGGCAAGTTGATGGTGGTCTTGTCCCAACTCTTCTCCAGCACCTTGCGGCGGCTGGTGGCGATGGCGACAGGCAGCAGCGGCCGGCCGGAGAGGCGTGCCAGGAGAACGATGCCAAGCCCAGCGTCGCGCGGGGTGCCGTGCGGAATGTCTGCGATCATGGCGACGTTCTTGCCGGCGGTGAGCGACTTTTTCAGGGCGATGAGCGCCTTGGCCCCACCTTTGTCGAGATGCCTGGCATTGTCACGCCCACCGGATCCGCGCACCGCCTCGATGCCGAACTTCTCCAGCATCAGCGCGTTGAGCTCGGCATCGGCGCTGCGCGAGACCATGGCGACCAACGGCTTGCGCTTGGGATAATAGGCTGGCGTCAGCAGATGCTGGCCATGCCACAGCGCGATGATGCCGGGCTCGAACTCGGCATAGGCGCCACCCGAAAAGCGTGCCGATCCGGCGACCAGAGGGCTGGTCATGCGAACCAGCCGCACGAACTGGGCGAGCAGGCTGGCTATGGCGTTCTTGACGAATCGCGACTGGGCAAGCGGTTCGCGAATCTTGCGCCAGAAAGTCTTGGTCGTGCGGCTGCCGCCCCTGCCCGTGGACGCGGCCTCGCTGGCTGGCCCTTTCGCCAGGTCATGCTCCATCGACGTCAACCGGCAGCCTTGCTGTCGGGGTCGAGCAGACGGTGCAGATGCACGACGAAATAACGCATGTGGGCATTGTCCACGCTGGCTTGCGCCTTGGCCTTCCACGCCGTGTGCGCGGTTTGATAGTCCGGATAGACGCCGACGATGTCGAGCGCGTCGAGGTCGCGGAACTCGGTGCCGCCAAGCTTCTTCAGTTCGCCGCCGAACACCAGATGCAAAAGCTGTTTCTTTCCGTCTTCCGCGGCCATGTCGGTCCTTCACATATTGTGAGTTTGTGACAGGTCTAGACCAAAGCCGCCGACTTTGGAACCTTCGAAAACGCTTTCACGCATCCAGTCCGGCGATGACATTGGCGAGCACGGCCAGCAATTCACCGCTGCCGGCGGCGAGCGCACCGTGGCGGATCACCTCGCCGGCATAGAGCGGCGAGCGGCCATGCCGGTCGAGCAACCGGCCGCCGGCCTCACGCAGGATGAGATCGGCGGCGGCGATATCCCAGTCATGCGCGTTCGGCTTGACGAAAGTAGCGTCAAGCGCGCCATTGGCGATCATGGCCAGCCGATACGCTAGGGAAGGACTGTAGGGAGCCCGTTTCAAGCGCGCCAGCCACTCGGCCGGCAGCAGGTCGATCAGCGGCTTGGGGCCGGAAATCTCGGCCATGTCCGCCGGATTGCGTACCGAAATGCTTTGGCCGTTGCGGAAGGCGCCTTCACCAGGCAGCGCCCAATAGGTTTCTTCGGTCGCGGGGCATTCCAGCACGCCGGCAAGTGTGCGGCCCTGCTCGACGACGGCAACGCTGACGCACCAAGTGCGCTGGCCTTCCAGGAAACCGCGCGTGCCGTCGATCGGGTCGACGACGAAGGTGCGGCGCGCCGTAAGCCGCGCCGGATCGTCGGCCGTCTCTTCCGACAGCCAGCCATAATCCGGCCGTGCCGAAAGCAGCGTCTCGCGCAGATAGGCGTCGGCGGCGTGATCGGCTTCGCTGACCGGCGATGTGCCGCCCTTCAACCAGACTTGGGGGTTGTTGCCGAAGTAGCGCATGGCGATGATCCCCGCATCGCGGGCGGCATCGCGCAGCAGCGGCAGATCCTCGACGGCACCGGCCGTGGTCAGGTCATGCTCCGGCAAGGGTCATGCCTTCGATCAGAAGCGTGGGAGCCGCGGTGCCGAAATTGCGGTCGAGGTCGCTCGCCGGCACCATGTTGAGGAACATGGTCTTCAGGTTCGAAGCGATCGTAACTTCGGCGACCGGATAGGCCAGCTCGCCATTCTCGATCCAGAAGCCCGACGCGCCACGGCTGTATTCGCCGGTGACCATGTCGACGCCCTGGCCGAACACTTCGGTGACATAGAACCCGGTCTTGAGCGACTTGATCAGGTCTTCCGGCGACCGCTCGCCTGGTTCGATGGCGAGATTGGTGGAGGACGGCGAGACGGAGGAGCCGCTGCGCGCGCCACGCCCGTTGGTGATGAGCCCCAGCTCGCGCGCGGCCGATGTCGACAGGAACCAGTGGTTGAGCACGCCCTTTTCGACCATGAACAGTTTCTCGCCCTCGACGCCCTCGCCGTCGAAGGGACGCGAGGCCTGACCACGCCGCCTGAGTGGCTCGTCGGTCACGGTGATCGCCGACGCGGCCACCTGTTTGCCCATCATGTCGCGCAGGAACGACGTCTTGCGCGCGACCGAGGCGCCATTGATGGCACCAGCAAGATGGCCGGCGATGCCGCGCGCGACGCGCGGGTCCAGCACCACGTCGATCGGTCCGGTCGCCGCCTTGCGCGCACCGATGCGGCGCACGGCGCGTTCGCCGGCCTTGCGGCCGATATCCTCCGGCGCGTCGAGATCGGCAAAATGCTGGCGCGAGGAGAATTCATAGTCACGTTCCATGCCGGTGCCCTCGCCGGCAATGACGCTGGCAGAGCGCGAGAAACGCGAGCCGATATAATGGCCAAGGAAGCCGTGCGAAGTGGCCAACACCAGACCGCCCAGACCGGCACCGGCACTGGCACCAGCCGAATTGGTCACACCCTTGACGGCAAGGGCTGCGGCTTCCGCCGCGAGTGCGGCTTCCTTCAACTGGTCGGCGGACACTTCGGTGGCATCGAACAGGTCAAGATCGCGGGTCCGTTTCGCCAGCAATGCCGGATCGGCAAGGCCTTGATAGGGATCCTCGGGCGAAACCCTCGCCATGGCGACCGCCCGTTCGGCCAGCGTTTTTGGGTCAGACGCAGCCGTCGCCGAGACGCTCGCCACCCTGCCGCCGACGAAGACGCGCAGTGCAACGTCCTCGCTCTCGGACGATTCCGTCGCCTCGACCTTGCCAAGACGCACCGACACGCCGGTCGAGCGGCCGCGCACGGCCACCGCGTCGGCGGCATCAGCGCCAGCCTTTTTGGCAGCCTCGACCAAAGCCGCGACACGGTCGGTCAATTTTGCAGCGTCTGATATATCGGTCATGCGCGATCCTGCTGGCGTGCGGCCAGCTTCGACCGCTGCCACCCATCTATTGTTCCGGTTCGGCTTCTGCAATGGCGAAGGCAGGAATCAGTGGAGTGATCGCCGGCGTGTATCCGCGCTGGCTCCCGGCGGGCAGATGAAGGGCAGCGCCAGTGTTTGGTGGTTTTAAGACTCCGCCACCGGCGTCCAGATCACGTCCTCTATCCTTTGCGCGCCGGTTGCCAGCATGATCAGCCGGTCGAAGCCGAGTGCGACACCGCTGGCCTGCGGCATGACGGCAAGGGCCGCCAGGAAATCCTCGTCCAGCGGGTAGCGCTCGCCATAGACGCGCTCTTTCTCGTCCATCTCGATGACAAAGCGCCGGCGCTGCTCCCCGGCGTCGGTCAACTCGCCAAAGCCGTTGGCGAGTTCGACACCGCAGCAATAAAGTTCAAAGCGCTCGGCGACGCGGGGATCGCGCGGGCTTGGCCGCGCCAATGCCGCCTCGGCCACCGGATACTCGCACAGAATGGTCGCCCGCCCCCGCCCGAGGAACGGCTCGACCTTTTCCACCATCACCCGGCTGAACAGGTCAGCCCAGCTGTCATCGGGCGCGGTGCGCAGGCCGGCCCGGGTCAAGGCGGCGTATAGCGCGTCGCGATCGGTGGCGCCGTCGGCGGCGACCGTGGCCAGCAGGTCTATATCGGCATGGCGGGTGAAGGCATCCGCCACCGTCAGCCGCTCCGGCTCGGCGAACGGATCGCAGTCGCGGCCCCGGAAGGAAAAGCGCGTCGTCCCCGACCTTGTCGCGGCCAGCGCCAGAAGGGCGGCGCAATCCTGCATCAAGCTTTCATAGGTCTCGCCCACCCGGTACCATTCGAGCATGGTGAATTCGGGATGGTGCAAGGGGCCGCGCTCGCGGTTGCGGTAGACCGGACCGAGGCTGAAAATGCGCTGTTCGCCGGCGGCGAGCAGCTTCTTGCAGGCGAATTCCGGTGATGTGTGGAGATAGAGCGGCGACCGCGCGCCGTCCGGCCCGACCGCTTCGGTGGCGAAAGCCGCCAGATGCGCCTCGTTGCCAGGCGAGACCTGCAGGGCCGCCGTTTCCACCTCGACGAAGTCGTGGCGGGCGAACCAGTCGCGCAGCCTGGCGGCGATGGCGTTGCGCAGCATCAGCCGCGGGCGGCGGTCGGCGTGGACGTGTGGCGTCCACCAGGGCGAGGCATCGGTCATGGGTTCAGATCATATGGAATGGGGCTGGCGGTTGCGGCCAAGATGCGCTAGTTCGCAGCGGACGGTTGCTGAAGCCGATTTGTACCAATCAACCATTTCAGGATTGTAAGCCGTGGTGAAAGTCATCGCCAGTTCGCTCCGCAAAGGCAATGTCGTCGACAAGGACGGCAAGCTTTATGTGATCCTCTTTGCCGAAAACATCCACCCAGGCAAGGGCACGCCGGTGACGCAGCTCGACATGCGCCGCATCGCCGACGGAGTGAAGGTTTCGGAGCGCTACCGCACCACCGAGCAGGTGGAGCGCGCCTATGTGGAGGAGCGCGAGCACACCTTCCTCTACAGCGATGGCGAAGGCTATCACTTCATGAACCCGGAGACCTACGACCAGGTGGCGGTGTCGGAAAGCGTGGTCGGCGACATGGCACCCTACCTCTCGGAAGGCATGGCGGTGCAGATCTCGCAGCACAACGGCATCGCGATTTCCCTGGTGCTGCCGCAGCGCGCCACCTTCGAAGTGGTGGAAACCGAGCCGACGACCAAGGGGCAGACGGCCTCGTCGTCCTACAAGCCGGCCGTGCTTTCCAACGGCGTGCGCACGCTGGTGCCGCCGCACATCGCCCCCGGCACCCGCGTGGTGGTGATGACGGCCGATGGGGCTTATGTGGAGCGGGCGAAGGACTGAGGGCGACAGTTTTGTTGGTCTCTTAGCCGCCGGCATTTCATTGACCCAGCTCGGTGCGCAGATGCCTGCCACACCCCGGGCATCACGATCCGCGCCCCGTCGGTCACGCCGATCTTCTCCCACCTTACCGAGTGGAAGCAGGGTTCAGGGCAGTTCTCGGGGAATGTTGTACGCAACAACAACGACTGACACGTGGTTCTGCGTTCATCGCGCTTCCGTGGCTCAGTTGTCGGTAATTGACTTCTGCCACCAACCGCCTGTCCAGTCTATCTCGTGCATCTGCGCGGTGATGTGGTTGCGTGCGCGGTAATCCTCGACTGCCTGCCGGCAGGTCGGCAGCGCCAGATCATCGATGATAGCGAAACCGCCCGGCGACAGCCTTGGATAGAGCGCTTCGAGGCTGTCCATCGTCGACTCGTACAGATCGTCGTCCAGCCGGATCAGGGCGAAAGGGCCGGCTTTCAGGCCGGGCAACGTGTCGCCGAACAGGCCTTTGACGAAGACCACCTGGTCATCCAGCAGGTCATAGGCGGCAAAATTCGCTTCAACCTGCCCCTGGTCGATTGCCAGTTGGCGGAACTCGTGCAGCCTGTCGCCCCGGTCGGCAGGAAAATTCTCGGGGTCAGGCGGCGGCAGACCGTCGAACGAGTCGGCGACATAGACCTTCCTGTCCGTGATCTCGTTGGCGGCCAGCACACCGCGCATGAGGATGCAGCAGCCGCCGCGCCAGACGCCGGTCTCGATGAAATCCCCGGGCACATTCTCATCGATGGCGCGCTGCACGAGGTCGCGCAGATTGGTCAGGCGCTTGATGCCCGCCATCGAATGGGCAACCGTTGGCCAATCCCGGCCATTGAGCCGATCCTCGCGATTGAACGGGGTCGACTCGCCAACCTTGGCGGGATCCATTACCTGCGAGCCGGAGCCGTAGATGGTATTGGCAATGATCTTGATCAGGAGATCTGTATAGAGGCGGTTCACAATCGACCTTTCAGTGCATCACGATTCCATATCGAAATATGCTGTTGCGGATATCCAGTTGAAGTGCAACGGAACAACCGTCAATTCGCGACGGTCTGTCCAAAGCGCCGTGCAAGCAAGTCGCAACCAATTGCCTAGGGAGACACCCCAATGCAAACCGCGGATCAAGCGATGGGCATGATCGAGACACTCGATATTGCCGTTTTCCAGGTCAAGACCGAGAGCACCCTTAGTGACCGCACCAGTTTCCTGCGGGTGCAAAACTTCGCTCGCGCGGCGTTAGGCCACTATGTTTACCTTGAGGTTGGCTCGCATATCGGCGGCAGCCTGTTCCCGCACCTGATTGATCCGGCCTGCGAGGCAGCGATATCGGTCGATCCGCGGCCCCCGGCGCAGCCTGACGAACGCTCGCAATTTTTTCACTATCCCGAAAACTCAGCTGCCCGAATGATCGCCGTACTGTCGGATTTACTTCCCCCGGCGGCAATGGCCAAGCTTACCACGATCGACAGCGACGTGTCCGATGTGCGCGCCGAAGCGATCGGCTTCAAGGCCACACTTGCGCTGATCGACGGCGAGCACACGAACAGGGCCTGTTTTTCGGACTTTGTCGGTGTTTTGCCACTTGTGAAACCGGACTGCATTGTTTGCTTCCACGACGCCAACCTGATCGCGGACGCAATCGTCAATGCGGAACGTCTTCTCGATCATCTCGGCATCACGCACGAAACAGTGTTCCTTCCAGACACAGTGGCCGTTATCGGCCTCGGCAGTCTGGCATCCGCGGTCCGAGATCAACTCCAGCCTCACGCATTCGACCGGGAGACTTACCTGGATCGATCACAACGGCAGCTATGGTCTCATATTGCCGAGGTGCATTCCCCAAAAATCCATGCCGAAATAGTGCGGCTGCATTCCGAGAACTCAAAGCTGATCGAAGAGATTGAATGCATGCGAAAGACGAGCCTGGACGCGCAGACCCATCTGGCCGCCATAACATCCAGCACGACCTGGCGCGCATCCGCCCCCATACGGGCAGTTGTCGATCGCATCAAACGTCGCTTCGCGCGATGAGTGCCTAGCCGGGAAAGCCTGCCTATGTTCAAAAATGAGAGCCCTGCGATGCCTTAGGCGGCCGGCTTGCCCGAGGCCCAGGCCGAGCCCGACCGGCGCGCATCCCGGATGCATCATCCAGCCACGCGCTTGCCCTTCCCGCCCCGCGTCTCAACTGCCTTCTGGATTTCCCGCTTCAGCTCGTCCTTGATCGCCACCGTCTCGTTCATCAGGGCGTCGATCTTCAGGAAATCGAGCACGCGGTATTTCGACACCGTCGGACGGACCAGGATGTCGGGCCGGCCCTGCTTCAGCTTGTTGGCGATGATCGACTGCATCATCAATTGCGTGGCGCCGAACATCAGATCGACGGAGGTTGGCTGCTTGCGATCGACTTCCACCGGCGCGCCGACCACGTCGACGGCGATGATGATGTCGGCGTCGTTCTCGATGAGGTCGAAGGGCACGGGGTTGTAGATGCCGCCATCGATCAGCAGCCTTCCATCGCGCGTCACTGGGCGGAACACGGCGGGAATGGCCGCTGAAGCCGCGAGCGCCGAATGCAGTTCGCCGTCATCGAAGACGGCAAGCTTGTGGCCGAAATAGTCCGTCGCCGTCACTTTCAGCGGGATCTTGAGCTCGGCGAAGCTGTCGGGAATGGCCTCGGGCAGAAAGGCCTTCAGGATGCGCTCGACATTGAACTGGCTGACGCGAATGCCGCTCTGCATGGCTTCCGCGATCGTGCCTGGCCGCGCCCGCCACATGCGGCTCGCCACTTCGGCGCGGCGGCCGAGGATCGAACGGGCATAGTCATGGATATCCCTGCCGGTCATGCCGGAGGCCATGCCGGCGCCCATGATGGCGCCGATCGACGAGCCGGCTATTGCCACGGGCCTGATGCCCAGTTCGTCGAGCGCCTCGATGACATGGATATGCGCCAGCCCGCGCGCGCCGCCGCCGCCGAAGGCGATGCCGAAAGTCGGGCTCATCCCTTGCCGGCCTCGGCAAGCTTCGGCCCGACGATCATGATGGTCGGTTCGGTGGACAGCAGCTTCTTCGCCGCCGCCTTGACCTGATCGAGCGTCACCGCGTTGATGAAGGCGGCGCGGCGCTGCATGTAGTCGATGCCGAGGTCGTCGAGCTGCAATTCGACCAGCGTCGCGGCAATGGCGTTCGAGGAGTCCAGATTGTTGATGGCGTAGGCGCCGATCATGTATTTCTTGGTCGCCGCCAATTCGGCCTCGGTCGGGCCTCCCTCGGCCAGTTGCCTGACCACGTCACGAACGATCCCCAGCGTCTCGGCCGCGCGGTCCGATCGGGTCCCGGTGCTGACGATCAGCGCGCTGGCGTGATCCTGGTTGACCAGCGAGGAGTTGACGCTATAGGCCAGCCCGCGCTTCTCACGCACCTCCTGGAACAGGCGCGAGGTGAAGGTACCGCCGCCAAGGATCTCGTTCATCAGCACGGCGGGAAAGAAATCCGCCGCCTTGCGCTTCACGCCGGGATAGGCGAGCTGCAACGAGGTCTGCGGCAAATTGTAATCGACCTCGACATGCTGCGCCAGCTTCGGGTCGATATCGGCCACGGGGGCGAGCGCCTGGCTTTGCGGCAGGTCGCCGAACACCATGTCCAGCTTCTTCTTCAGGGTTTCCGGGTCGATCGCGCCAACCACGGCGACATGCAGGCCTCCGCGCGCGAAAACCGCCTTGTGCAAGGCTTTCAAATCATCCGGCGTGATGGCGGCGATGCTCTGCCTGGTGCCCTGGTCGGACCGCGAATAGGGATGGTCGCCGTAGAGTACCCGCGCCCATTTGTTCTGCGCCACCGTATCGGGGTCGTTCTCGCCGGCGATGATGCCGGACAGGATCTGGGCGCGGATGCGGTCGATCGGCGCCTGGTCGAAGCGTGGCTCGTTGACCGCCAGCCGCAACAGATCGAACGCTTCGTCGCGCTGCTCGGCCAGCATGCGCATCGAGCCATAGATGCCGTCGCGGCTCTCCTCGAAGCTCATCTCGGCGCCGGCATCGTCGAGCTTTATCTGGAAGGCTTCGCTGTCGAGTGGGCCGGCGCCTTCGTCGAACAGGCCGGTCATCAGATTGGCCAGCCCCTCCTTGCCTGGCGGGTCCTGCGTCGAGCCGCCCCCGAAGACGAAGCGGATGGCGACGATCGGCACCGAATAGTCCTCCACCAGCCAGGCGGTGACGCCTTTTGGCGAGGTGACTTGCTGGATGTCCATGGCCCGGGCGGCAAGCGCCGGCAGGATCAGGAAGATGATGGACAGGAAGAGGGTTGCGAACGCGGCGCGCGCTTTTCCTTCCCCCTTGTGGGAGACGGAAAGCCGCGGCGGTGCTGGTTCATCATCATCAATTCTCCGCCTTGGCTTGCGGCAACAGGTAGCCGGTTGTCGACCGGTCAAGCACCAGATAGCGCGCGGCAACGGCCTTGACCTCGGCGGCGGTGATCTTGCGGATGCGGTCTGGCCATTGCAGGACGTCCTGCACGTTGCCGCCGGTGGCCAGTGTCGAGCCGTAGATGTTGGCCATGGAATCCTGTTTGTCGCGGGCAAAGATCATCGAGCGCACATAGCGGTCCTTGGCCTTTTCCAGCTCCGCCGGCGTGACGCCATCCCTGGCGATGCGCGCCACTTCCACATCGACCGCCGCTTCGACATCGGCGAGCCTGGCATCGCCGCGCGGCGTGCCATAAACGGTGAAATTGGTATCATCGAGCATGGTGCCCTGGAAATAGGCGCCGGCGCTGGAAGCAATGCCTTGCCGGACGACGAGCGCCTGGTAGAGCCGGCTGCGATTGCCACCGCCTAGGATTTCCGCAAGCAGGTCGAGCGCTTCGGCCTCGCCCGGCTTGCCCGAGTGATAGGACGGCACCACCCACTGCGTCGAAAAACTCGGCACGCTGACACGGGCATCGGAGAGCGTCACCGTGCGTTTGGTGTTCTGCTCCGGCTCGACCGGGCGGATGCGCGGCGGCAGATCGGGGCCGCGGGCCACCTTGCCATAGGTCTTCTCGGCCAGTGCCCTGACCGTGTCCGGCTCGACGTCGCCGGCAACGATCAGCACGGCGTTGTTGGGCCGGTAGTATTTGTCATAAAAGGCGGTGGCGTCGGTGCGGTTCAGCTGCTCCATCTCCTGCATCCAGCCGATGACGGGAACGCGATAAGGCTGGTTCTGCCACAATGTGGCGTCGACTTCCTCGTCCAGCACCGCCTCGGGATTGTTGTCGATGCGCGAGCGCCGCTCCTCGAGAATGACGTCCCGCTCGGTCTTGATGACATCGTCGGTGAGGATGAGATTACGCATGCGATCGGCCTCGAAGCCCATCATCAGCTCAAGCGCCGATGGCGCCACCGTCTCGTGGAAGGCGGTGTAATCGTAAGAGGTGAAGGCGTTGTTGGAGCCGCCGATGTCGGAGACGGCGCGGTCGAATTCACCGGCCGCATGGTGGGTCGTCGCCTTGAACATCAGATGCTCGAAGAAATGCGCGATGCCGGATTTGCCCGGCGGCTCGTCAGCGCTGCCGATCTTGTACCACACCATGTGGGTGACGATCGGCGCGCGGTGGTCCGGGATGACGACGACCTCCATGCCATTGTCGAGCAGGAAATCCGTGACCTTGAATTCGGCCGGCTTCGTGTTGGGCAACACGGGGCTGTCGGCCAGCACCGGGCCGGCCATGATGAAGGCCAGCGACGTCGCCAGCAGCGTTGTGCGCAGCCATTCAGCCTGAAATGTCATCAATGGCTCCGGTTCCTCGGCAAGACGATAGGCAGGGTCGGTACGACAAGCAAAGTGAATTGTTCGTCATGTCTCAGGCAAAGGCGGCGGCAAAGAGGCCGGCCATGCAGGCAGGCGGTCAGGCGGCCTCGATGAAACGGATAACGGTCTCGCCGTAGTTGCGCTCGTCAAGCACGGAAAAGCCGGGGCCGGGCTCGAAGGGAGCCGCTGCTGCCTCCTCGACCACGCACAACGCGCTGGGGCGAAGCCAGCCGCCGGCTTTCGCCGACTGCAAGGCACGCTCGCCAAGACCCTTGCCGTAGGGCGGGTCGGCGAAAACGAGGCCGAACGGCGCAAGCGTGCCCGCCTCGCCAAGACCCGTTGCATCGCGGCGGAATATCTTGGTGCGGCCGGTCAGGCCGAAGGCCTCGACATTGTCGCGGATCAGGCCACGGCCTTCGGCAGATTCCTCGATGAAGACACCATAAGAGGCACCACGCGACAGCGCTTCGAGACCAAGCGCGCCAGTGCCGGCGAACAGGTCTAGCACGCGCGCGCCGTCCAGCTGCTCAGCGAAGCGATGCGCCAGCACGTTGAAGACGGCCTCGCGGGTGCGATCGGTCGTCGGGCGAATGGCGCTGCTGCGGGGCGTCGCCAGCGGGCGCCCGCGAAACTCACCGCCGACGATTCTCATTTCAATCCGGGCCTCATCTCGTTCTGGGCCCCTTGGGGCCGCCACGCGGCCGCTCGCTGCCGCCCGGGCGCTCGCCGCGCGGCTTGCCGAACGGCTTGGCGCCGCCCGGTTTGCCATAGGACGGCTTGAACGATGCCTTGCGTGCCTTGGCGTCCGCGGCCTTGGCGGCGTCAGCCTCAGCCCGGCCTTTGCCGATCGGCCGTGCACCCGGCGCCATCCAGACATTGGCCTTGCGCTGGCCGGGCGGCTCGATGGGCCGCTGTTCGCGCTCGGATTTCTTGCCGCCACCACGGGGCTTGTCACCGAAGCCACCGCGCGGCTTGTCACCAAAATTGCCTCGGGGTTTGTCGCCAAAGCCGCCGCGTTCGGGTCGCGGGCCACGTTCGCCAAAGCTCTTCTCCGGCCAGGAGGCTCTGTCGGGACTTGTCGACAGCTTGCCCAGCGCTTCGTCGCGGCTGCCCTCGCGGCGCTTGCGGTTCTTGATCAAACCACCCTCGCCGATCGGCCGGCGCTCGCCATCGCGCGTGAATTTCGGCCGTTCCGGTTCAGGCTCGCGGATTTCGGTACGCCGCACCGGCTTGTTGGAAAACGGGTTCGTTATCTCGGCGTCGAAATTGGCGCCGGATTCCTCGACCAGGCGTTCACCAAGCTGGTCGCGCAGCACGCGGCCCTTGATCTCCAGCACATGGCCCTCGGCGAGATCGTCGAGCTGGAATGGACCGTAGGAGATCTCGGATCAGCCGCGTCACATCAAGGCCGAGCGAGCCCAGGATGTTCTTGACCTCACGGTTCTTGCCCTCGCGCAGGCCGATCGTCAGCCAGGCATTGGTGCCTTGCGCGCGGTCGAGCGTCGCCTCGATGGCGCCGTAGAAGACACCGTCGACGGCTATGCCTTCACGCAGGCCGGCAAGCGCACTTTCCTCGACCTTGCCATGCACGCGCACGCGGTAGCGCCTGAGCCAGCCGGTGGCCGGCAGTTCGAGCACACGCGACAGGCCGCCATCATTGGTGAGCAGCAGCAGGCCTTCGGTGTTGATATCGAGCCGGCCGATGGTCATCAGCCGCGGCAATTCGGCCGGCAGCACGTCGAAGACGGTCTTGCGGCCCTCGGGATCACGGTTGGTGGTGACGACGCCGGCCGGCTTGTGAAACAGGAACAGGCGCGTCCGCTCGATCGGCGGGATCTCCATGCCATCGAGATGGATGATGTCGCCTGGCATGACATTGAAGGCCGGCGAGGTCAGAGCGCGGCCATTGACCTTAACGCGGCCGGCGGCGATCAGCTCCT
Source organism: Mesorhizobium sp. RCAM 05104 (assembly GCF_059683645.1). NCBI lineage: Bacteria > Pseudomonadati > Pseudomonadota > Alphaproteobacteria > Hyphomicrobiales > Phyllobacteriaceae > Mesorhizobium > Mesorhizobium sp. RCAM 05104. The sequence continues at coordinate 819,121 of NZ_CM185033.1, forward strand.
CGGCGTCGCGGCGCGAGGCGAGGCCGGCACGCGCCAACCGCTTGGCGATGCGCTCGCCTGCCTCCTCCGCCGCCCCGGGGGAACTGGAACGCGGCCTGAAGCCGCCGCCCGATGCCCCTTGCGGCCGATCGCCGAAATCACGCTTGGGCCTGTCGCCACCGAAGTCGCGCTTGGGGCGTTCAGCGAAATCGCGCTTGGGACGGTCGAAGCGCTGTTCGCCACCCGCCGCGGCAGCGGGCCGGTCGCCGCGCGGCGCGTAAGGCTTGCGCGGACCCTCGCGTTTTTCAAAGGGCTTGCCTGCGGGGCGCGGGCCGCTGTGGAACGGCCTCTCGGCGCGTCCGGCTTCACCGGCTTCGCGCGGCTTGAAATCGCGCTTTGGCCGCTCGCCCTCGGCAGCCATCGGACGATCGCCGCGCGGCGCGTAGGGCTTGCGCGGGCTTTCGCGCTTCTCATAGGGCTTGCCTTCGGGACGCGGCCCCTTGCTGAATGGCTTGTCGCCGCTCTTGAAGTCGCGCCTGGGCCGCTCGCCTTCGGCAGCCATCGGACGATCGCCACGCGGCGCGTAGGGCTTGCGTGGACCCTCGCGCTTCTCATAGGACTTGCCTTCGGGACGCGGTCCCTTGCTGAATGGCTTGTCGCCGCTCTTGAAGTCGCGCTTCGGCCGCTCGCCTTCGGCAGCCACCGGGCGGTCGCCGCGCGGCGCGTAGGGCTTGCGCGGGCCTTCGCGCTTCTCATGAGGCTTGCCTTCGGGACGTGGCCCCTTCGTGAATGGCTTGTCGCCGCTCTTGAAGTCGCGCTTCGGCCGCTCGCCTTCGGCAGCCATCGGCCGATTGCCGCGCGGCGCATAGGGCTTTTTCGTGCCGAAAGACGGCTTGCCGCCGCTGTCGCCTCGCGGAGCCGCAGGTTTCTTGCCCGGGCCTTTTTGGCGCGGAGATTTCTTGTCGTTGTCGTCCATGTGGCCTTTATCCGTTTGCGCTGCTACAGCGTGGCGCATCCTTTCGGGCGCGCAACGAACGCTGTGGCACTTTGATTTGGCGCATGATCATTTCCGGAAATCGAGTCCGATTTTCGGGTTGATGCGCTCAATAACAGGATCGCCGCCGGGTGGCGAGGAGATAATCGGAATGGAAACCGCGTGACGCGGCCGGATTTCATGGCGCTGGCGCTGAAGGAGGCCGAAGCCGCCGCCTTGCGCGGCGAGGTGCCGGTCGGCGCCGTCATCGCCAGCGGCGGCACGGTCGTTGCCAGTGCCGGCAACCGCGCCCGCGAATTTGCCGACCCGACGGCGCATGCCGAGATGCTGGCGATCCGCGAAGCCTGCCGCAAACTGTCAGCCGAGCGGCTGACCGGGCACGATCTCTATGTGACGCTGGAGCCCTGCGCCATGTGCGCCGGCGCCATTTCCTTCGCCCGGCTGCGCCGGCTCTATTTCGGCGCGGCCGACGAAAAGGGCGGCGCGGTGGTCAACGGTGTGCGTTTCTTCACCTCGCCAACCTGCCATCACGTGCCGGACATCTATCCGGGCATGGCCGAAACCGAAGCGGCCGTGCTGCTGAAGGGATTCTTCCGCGAACGTCGCGACTGAACCGGGCGCAATACCCGTCAGCCAATGCAATCAACGTCGCCAGTTATTACAGGGACGGCAGCCAGTCGAACCAGCCGCTGCCCTTCTTGCCTTCCGCCAGTTTCTTCAGGCGGCGTTCCTTCTTGTATTCGTCTTCACCGAGCTGATCCTTCGGCGCGGTATCGGCGGCCACGCGATACTGCACCGGCGGCTCGCTCAGATATTTGCGGGTGTTCGGGTCGCCCTGTTTGCTTTCGGCAAGGCGGCGCTGGATCTCGGCGGCGCGGCCCTTGTCGGAATCAGCCGGCGTCCAGCGTGGCGGATGGCTCGATCCGGAATCTGCCATCGCCTTCTTGACCGATTCCGGATCGGTCTGCACGTCGTCAACGATTTCCGACTGATAGGCTGGATCATTCTGGTGGGCGGTGGCGTCGGCACGCAAGCGGGCGCGGCGCTGCTCGGGCGATTCGGGCCATTCGGCGCTCGCCGTCTCGATGCTGTCCTGCGGCGCTGGCAGCGCTTCCTTCTGCCCTGGCGCAGGCTTCACCAGCGTCGGACGCGGCTTGTAGTCGATCTGTTCCTTGCGCTTGGGCGCAAACGAAAAGGCGCCGGAAATATCGCCGGCCAGCTGTTCGCCGGCGGTCTTGTCGGTCCCGTAGGTCGGAGAGCCGACACAGCCGGACAGAGCGAGGCCCGATGCGACAAGCGGCGCCAGCAGCGCAAGGCGCGCGTTATATCTCTCGGTCATGCCAAAAAGTCCCACTCTAGACAGCCTCTCGATTGCCACCGGCCCAATGTCCGATCCCCATCGTCCAAGCACTTGCGACGGAAATCCGGCGACAATTTGTCTTCCGGAGTTTCGCGTGTTTACCTCAACCGCTCGTTAAGGGCAACGCGCGGGCGGTTTTCACCCGCCCGGCGTGGCAATTGTGCACCGATAGAGGCTTCCGGCCGGCCGGTCAAAGCCGACCCAATGCCTTCAACTCATGCAGCACCGCCGCATCGCGCGCCGAAACGTCGGGAAATGCAGCGTCCTGCCCGACATCGGCGGTGTAGCGCCATGACCGCGCGCATTTCACAAGGCCGCGGTCCTCGGCCTTCTCGACCACCACGGCGACACCCTTGACGTCGTCCAGGGTGAAGGCGCCCGCCGGTGCATTGCCATGAGCGATGACCAGGTCGCTGGTGATCGCCATCTCGGCCATGTCGACATCCGATATCGCCGCCTCGAGCGCCGCATCGTTGATGGTGACGACCGGCACTGCTTCCAGCGACGAACCGATCACCTTCTGGGCGCGCGCGATTTCCAGCGCGCCGGTGACGACACGACGCACCTGCCGCACCTTGCGCCATTTTTCCGCCAGCGCCTCGTTCTTCCAGTCCGCCGGGATTTGTGGGAACTGGTCGAGATGCACCGAGACAGCGCCCGGATGCAGGTCGAGCCAGGCCTCTTCCATCGTAAAGGGCAGCATCGGCGCCAGCCATTTCACCAGACAGTCGAAGAGATGGCGCACCACCTGCACCGAGGCCTTGCGTTTCACGCTCGAGGGCCCGTCGCAGTAGAGCGCATCCTTGCGAATGTCGAAATAGAAGGCCGACAGCTCGACCACCATGAAATCGAGCAAGGTGCGGGTGACGCGCTTGAACTCGAAGGCGTCATAGCCCGAGCGCACGACGTCATCCAGCTCGGCCAGCCGGTGCAGCATCAGCCGCTCCAGCTCCGGCATTTTTTCCAGCGGCACCTCTTCGCCATCGTCATGGGCAAGCGTGCCCAGCATCCAGCGGATGGTGTTGCGCAGTTTGCGGTAGGCGTCGATGTTGGTCTGCAACACGTTCTTGCCGAGCCGCTGGTCTTCCCAGTAATCGGTCGTCACCACCCACAGACGTAGGATATCGGCGCCGGACTGCTTGATGACGTCCTGCGGCACGACGGTGTTGCCGAGCGACTTCGACATCTTGCGGCCCTCCTCATCCATGGTGAAGCCATGGGTGACGACGGTGTCGTAAGGCGCCCTGCCCCGGGTGCCGCAGCTTTCCAGCAATGAGGAGTGGAACCAGCCGCGATGCTGGTCCGAGCCTTCTAGATAGACGTCCGCCGGCCATTTCAGATCCGGGCGATCCTCCAGCGTGAAGGCGTGGGTCGAGCCCGAATCGAACCAGACATCGAGGATGTCCATCACCTGCTTCCATTTGGAGGCATCGTGATTGCCGAGGAAACGCTCGGTGGCGCCGGCTGCGAACCAGGCGTCGGCGCCCTCCTGTTCGAAAGCGTCCATGATGCGCTGGTTGACCGCCTCGTCCTTCAGCACATTGCCGTCGGCGTCGGCGAACACGGCGATCGGCACGCCCCAGGCGCGCTGGCGCGACAGCACCCAGTCGGGGCGCTCCTCGATCATGGCGCGGATACGGTTCTGGCCCGCCGCCGGCACGAACCGGGTGTCGTCGATGGCCTTCAGCGCGCGGCTGCGCAGCGTGGTGCCGTCGCCGAGGTCCTTGTCCATATAGACGAACCACTGCGGCGTGTTGCGGAAGATGATCGGCTTCTTCGAGCGCCAGGAATGCGGGTAGGAATGCTTCAACCGACCGCGCGCGAACAGCGCGTTGCGCTTTATCAGCTCATCGATGACGGCCTGGTTGGCGTTACCCTTCTTGCCGTTGTCGTCGATGACGCGCGCGGCCCCACCTTCACGATCAGGACCGACGCCCGGCGCATCCTTGGTGAAGAAGCCGGCATCGTCTACCGTGAAGGGGATGACGGCATCGATGCCGCGCGCGCGCAAATCCGCGGCCGCGTCCATCCAGGCGTCAAAGTCCTCGCGGCCATGGCCGGGCGCGGTATGGACGAAGCCGGTGCCGGCATCGTCGGTGACATGATCGCCGGCGAGCATCGGCACCGGAAATTCGTAGCCGCCGCCAAAACCCTTGAACGGATGCGAAAGTGTAAGGCTTCCAAGCTGTTCCGCCGAAACGCTGTGAAGGCGATTCAAGGTGACTTTGGCCTTGGCGGCGGAGTCTTCCGCCAGAGCATCGGCAAAGATCAGCTTCTCGCCCGGCTGCGGTCCGAAGGCGTTCTCGGCCGCCGTGACCTCGTAAAGACCGTAGCCGATGCGCGGCGAATAGCTGACGGCGCGGTTGCCGGGGATGGTCCAGGGCGTTGTCGTCCAGATGACTACATGGGCTTCCAGCAGGTCCAGCGACGCCTCAGTCAGCTTTGCCGGCTCTTCGGCATTGGCGACCTGTCGAGCAAGGCTGGCGACCGGAAACTTCACCCAGATCGTGTCCGACTCATAATCCTGGTACTCGACCTCGGCCTCGGCCAGCGCGGTGCGCTCGACCACGCTCCACATCACCGGCTTGGAGCCGCGATAGAGCTGGCCCGACATGGCGAACTTCAGCAGCTCGCCGGCGATGCGCGCCTCGGCATGGAAAGCCATCGTCGTATAAGGATTCTTGAAATCGCCGATGACGCCGAGCCGCTGGAACTCGCCGCCCTGCACCGTGATCCAGTGCGCGGCGAAATCGCGGCATTCCTTGCGGAACTCGTTGACCGGCACTTCGTCCTTGTTCTTGCCCCTGGCGCGATACTGCTCCTCGATCTTCCACTCGATCGGCAGGCCGTGACAGTCCCAGCCAGGCACATAGTTCGAGTCATAGCCGCGCATCTGGAACGAGCGGGTGATGACGTCCTTGAGGATCTTGTTCAGCGCATGGCCGATATGGATGTTGCCATTGGCATAGGGCGGGCCGTCATGCAGCACGTATTTTTCGCGGCCGGCCGCGCTCTCGCGCAGCTTGCGGTAGAGGTCCATGTCCTGCCAGCGCTTGACCAGCAGCGGCTCCTTCTCGGGCAAGCCGGCGCGCATCGGGAAATCCGTCTGCGGCAGATAAAGCGTCTTGGAATAGTCGATCGTTGAATTGTTGGGCGTTTCGTCGGTCATTGGTCTGCCATGTGCGTGCCCGGCCAGACGGCCTGCGGCGTTGAAGTCTTCGCTTTGACGCATATCGTTTTCCCAAAACGGAGCCACTTCTGGGCGATATGCGTTGATGATCTGGAAAGGCGCGAGGGTCGCGCGCAAGATTCCCGGCGGTTCCAGCGGCGCTCAGGCCGCCCGAAACACCGGGCCGGTAATTCGTATCGCAATGGCGACGGGACGCGAAAAGCTCGTCATTGGTGGGCTTTTAGCGGAGATGAGCGCAGGAATAAAGCGTCTCTCGTTCGATTCACTTACATCGTGAAGTCGAAGCGGTAGGTGGTCGACACGCCGATCATGAACTGATTGCGGTCACCGCGTTCCTTGACCAGACTGGAATCGGCCGCCGGCCCCATCAGGCGCGAATATTCGCCGAACAGGCTGGCGGTCATCGGCTCGGTCACCTTCCAGGTTATGGCGCCGCCGAGGCCGGTCGATTTCAGCCCGCCACCTGGATTATATTCGCTGAGGCCGGAGGCGACGGCCTCCTGCGCATCGACACCGTAATAGGCGTCGAAATAGTTCGCCGAGGCGAAAGAAACGCGTGGTCCGCCCGAAATCCTGACAGTTGGCGTCACATCGTAGAACGCGTCGGCGGCGATATCGGCGACAAAGCCGTTGTGAGCACGAATGCCGTGGCGCAGTTCGGCACGCGCGCGCAGCCAATCCGTCGGATAGAATTCAAAGAAACCACCCACTTCGCCGCCCCAGCGCACGGGATCGAGGCCCTTCAATTCATCGGCGTCGCCATCGTCACGGGAGAACAGGAATTTGCCGGTCAGACCGGCGCGGACGCCGCCGTCGTCGACCAGCGCCAGCGAGATGTTGTCGTTGCGCGAGGTGAAACGGGCCGCGGGACCGGCTTTGCCCAGCGAGATGATTGGCGAGGCGCTGAGCAGATACTTCTTGCCGCCCTCGAAATTCGGCGCGACCATGCCTGTGGCGCCAACAGTCAGATACCAGTCGCCGGACAGCCAGTTGCCCTCGCCCGCGTTGGCTGCGCCTGCCTCACCCAGCACCGCAACGGCCAACAGCACAGAGATTTTTCCGACCGGACTCATGGCCACTCCACTAACACAACGAACACGCTTACCGATGACAGCTTTGGCCGCCGCTTGGTAAATTTTGATTTAAGCCAGAGACATCCGGTCGCGGTTTCCCGCGATCCGGCCGTCGGTCATCGACTGGACGTTCCCCGACGCCGGGACTAACCTTTCCTTGGTAGTATCCCGCAGCCCTTGAGGAGACCGCGAAAATGACCCTGCATGGCGACGCCTTGAAAACCGCAATCAGCCAGACACGGGCGAAATGGGGGTGGTTCGTGGCGCTTGGCGTGCTGCTGCTCATCTTCGGCGGCATTGCCTTCGGCAATCTGTTCATCGCCACCGTGGCTTCGGTCTATGTCGTGGGCTGGCTGATGCTGATGGCCGGGGTCATCGAGATCGTGCATGCGTTCGGCGTCAAGACCTGGGGTCGCTTCTTCTACTGGCTGCTCAGCGGGCTGCTCTACGCGGTTGCCGGCTTCTTCGCTTTCGACAATCCGATTCTCGCTTCGACAGTGCTGACCTTCCTGCTGGCCGTCGCGCTGGTCGCGTCAGGCGTGCTCAGGGTCTGGGTCGGCTACGGTCACCGGCCGGAACCCGGCTGGGGCTGGATCGTCGCCGCCGGTATCATCAGCGCGCTTGCGGGCCTGATCATCGCCATGGGTTGGCCGGTCAACAGCCTGTGGGTTCTCGGGCTCTTTCTGGCGATCGACCTGATCTTCCAGGGCTGGAGCTTCATCGCCCTCGGCCTGGCTCTGAAGAGGTAGCCCCCGCCGGCCGGCTTACGAAAGATTCAGCAGCGTCACCGCAATCAGTGCCAGTCCGATCCCGACATACTGCAGCGAGGACACCTCTTCCTTGAAAACAATGACGCCAACCAGCATGGCGCCGGCCACGACGATGGTGTTGACCAGCGCGCCTGTCACGGCGAGGTTCAACCGTGTGTTGATGATGGCAAATGCCCCGTAGGAGATCGGCGACAAAAGCATGACATATGCCAGGCTGCGGCCGCTGCCGGTCTTGCCCCAGTGCGCGCTCAGTCCATCGCAAAGGATGAACAGTCCGGCGCAAACGAGCACAACGCTCCAGACGAATATGTCGATTTTCATCGATGAATGTTGGGCTTTCCGCCGGCCGCCTTCGATGAACTGGTTCACAGTTCGCGGCTGTTTCGGCGAAACCCTCAGGAGGCGATGGCGCGATCCAGCTCCGAAAGCGGCCTGACGCCGGCAAGCAGCGCCCTCGCCTCGGCTTCGTCGCACTTCATCTGCGCAACCAGCGTATCGAGACCGTCGAACTTGATCTCGCTGCGCAGGAAACCAAAGAAGGAAACCTGGCAGATTTCGCCATAGAGATCGCCGGAGAAATCGAAGACGAAGGTTTCCAGAAGCGGCGTGCCATTGTCATCGACGGTCGGACGACGGCCGAAGCTGGCGACGCCGTCATGAAGCGTGCCGTCGGCGCGACGAAAGCGGACGGCATAGATGCCCTCCTTCAGCGCGGCTTCCGGAGAAAGTCTCATATTCGCGGTTGGAAAGCCAAGGGTGCGGCCGAGCCGCTGGCCGCCCACCACCTCGCTTTCGACAGTGAAACGATAGCCGAGCAGGCCGGCGGCCTCGGCCACCTCGCCGTCGCTGAGCAAGCCGCGGATGCGGCTCGACGACACCACCTCGGCGCCCTCGTCACGAAAGGCGTCGACGAGCGTGACGCCGAAGCCATGGCGCCCGCCGGCCGCCATCAGGTAGGCCGGGCCACCTTGGCGGTCCTTGCCGAAATGGAAATCAAAACCGGTCACGGCATGGGTGATGCCAAGGTTCCTCTCCAGCACATCGGTCACGAACGCTTCCGCCGACAACGAGGCGAAGTCGCGCGTGAACGGCTGTTCGACCAGCGCGGCAAAACCCAGCAGCGACAGGAGCCGCGCCTTCATCGGCGGCGGCGTCAGCACGAACAACGGCATGTCCGGCCTGAAGATCTTTCGCGGGTGCGGTTCGAAAGTCAGCACCAGAGCCGGCACCCCGCGCCGCCCGGCCTCGGCCAATGCCTGCTGAAGCACCGCCTGATGGCCGCGATGGACGCCGTCGAAATTGCCGATCGCCACCACGCCGCCACGCAATTCGGCGGGTAGCGGCGCGGTTGCCAGAATGTGCTGGAAGGCTGCCATTGTCACCTACCGCAGTTTCGGAATGACGGCCACCGGACGATAGCCATGCCTGTCCAGGAAGGTCCCCAACCTTGCCGGATCCGGTTGCGATGCATCGCCATAGTCGCGGGCGTGGATGCCACCAGAGACATAAAGAACGTCAAAACCGTTGTCGACCGCACCCTTCACGTCGGTCATCATGCCGTCACCGATGGCCAGCACCCGCGAACGCTCGACCGGACGGCCAACAAGGTCCGCCACCTCCTTCATCGCGACCTCATAGACCGGCGCGTAAGGTTTTCCGGCGATCAGCGTCCGGCCGCCGAGCTGCGCATAGTCGCGAGCCAGGGCGCCGGCGCACCAGATGATGCGTTCGCCGCGCTCGACCATGATATCGGGATTTGCGCAGATGAACGGCAGGTTCCTGGCGCGCAACCGCCGCAGAAGCTCCGTGTAATCCTCGGGCTTCTCGACCTCGTCATCGAACAATCCGGTGCAAACGACGCCGGATGCCTCGAACTCCTCGACAAGCTCGACATCGAGACCATCATAGAGCGTGAAATCGCGGTCACCGCCAATATGGAAAATCCTGCGTGGGCCGTCGGCGATCAGGTCGCGGGTGACATCGCCGGAAGTGACGACACGGTCATAGGCTGACGATGGAACGCCGATCGCGTTCATCTGCGCCACGACATGGACATTGCGGCGCGGTGAATTGGTGATCAGGACGACGGGGATTTCTGCCTCTCTCGCCCTTGCCAGCGCCGAGGCAGCCGCCGGAAAGTGCCTTTCGCCGTTATGCACCACGCCCCAGACATCACACAGGATTGCCGAATAGGCTTTCGACACGTCCTCGAGCGAGCCGATGATTTCAGGCGAATCCGCCATGCCGGTTCCTTCAGTCATGATCGTTGCGAGTGCTGCGACCGACGGTTCGCCGCAGCCGGTTCGGATTAACCGAACCGCTCCGGCCTGTCACCAGCTTTCGCGGGCAGCCGCGCATCACCCGCAGGTCGGCATTATCCCGATGCGAGATGCCCCTGCCTGCCCGGATGAAGAACAAGCTTGCCGGATTGGTTAGCGGTTGGTGAAGCGCCGACCAAGCAATCGAGCGGTTTCCCAAACCCGTCCTTCAGCGTTTTGTGGAAAGCTGGCCTCGATCGAGAATCCGCCGGCGGGGGCCGCAGCAAGACATGCATGAACTCTGGGGTCAGTTCTGCCGCGACAGACGCGGCAACTATGCTCTTATGACGGCCGTTGCGATGATTCCGCTCATGGGCGGCCTGGCGATGGCGGTCGACTTCACCGAGATGAACCGCGAAAAGCAGATGGTGACGAATGCGCTCGACGCCGCCAACTTCGCCACCGCGCGCCGGCTGACGGAGGGCGCGACCGACGACCAGCTAAGAGCCTATGCGGTCGACTTCTTCAACGCCAACCTCAACAATATCGATCCCGCCAACACGACGCTCAGCGTCACCTTGCCAAGCAACACCAGCGGTGGCGGCTTGCTCAAGATGAGCGCGCGGCTTGACTACAAGCCCTATTTCTATCCTGTCTTTGCCCAACTCATCGGCAAATCCGAAGCCGACGCGAACCAGAAGATCAGCTTTGACGTCACCTCCGAAGTGCGGCTGAAGAACACTCTGGAAGTCGCCCTGGTGCTCGACAATTCCGGTTCGATGGTCACGCCCGGAACAGGCTCGGGACAAAAGCGCATCGATCTTCTCAAGGACGCGGCCAAACAGCTGGTCGACACGCTTGCCCAGCAGGCGGCGATGATCAAGCAGGTCGACAAGCCGGTGCAATTCGGCCTCGTGCCATTTGCCGCCTCGGTCAATGTCGGTCCTGGCAACGGCAACGCATCTTGGATGGACACCGAGGGCCTGTCGCCGGTATCGAACGAGAATTTCGACTGGTCGACGCTGAACGCGGCCGACAAATACGCCCAGCAGACCAACGGCATCTGGTACAAGCGCGGCACCGGTTGGGGCAGCGAGGAAGGCCAGATGCTGACCCGGTTTTCGCTCTACCACGACATGAAGGTCGTCACCAACCACGAGCGCGTCGTCAGCAGCAAGCGCGTGGTTTGCGACGAATACAACTGGAACAACACCTGCAAACGCAGCCACGACGAATATGACTATATCGATTCCTATGGTCCGTTCGCCAGCTGGCAAGGATGCGTGGAAGCCCGACCTTATCCCTATAATGTCAACGACGCCGCGCCCTCCGGCGGCTCGGCTAACACCGGCATAGGCGTCGGCGATCCGGCGACGATGTTCGTGCCGATGTTCGCGCCGGACGAACCTGGTAATCATTGGAAGCTCACCCAGGACCCCGATGAGGCCGCGCCGACGACCTACGGCGCCGTGAACAGCTGGTGGAACGACGACCCGTCGAGCACCACCGGTCAGTCCCGGCTGCGCAACATGGCCAAATATTTCCAGCCGCGGCCAATCAATGCGCCGGCGCTATCCGCCGGCAATGGCCCGAACTACAGCTGCACCACCAGTCCGATCACGCCGCTGACCGACGTCAGCAACACCAATGGGCTGACGGCGATCAAGGCAGCCATCGACCTGATGCAGCCGAATGGCGGCACCAGTGTTCCCGAGGGCATGGCGTGGGGCTGGCGGGTGGTTTCCAGCGGCGAGCCGTTTACGCAAGGGCGCCCCGAAACGGAAAAAGGCAACGACAAGGTGGTGATCGTGCTGACCGACGGCGCCAACACCTACTATACGCCTTCGTCCCTGGGCTATTCCGATCCCGCCGACTCCAAATCGACCTACGCGTCCTATGGCTACCTCAAGCCCGGCTACAACGGCACCTCGGTCGGCCGCATGTTCCTGGGCACGTCGAGCGCCATCGGTCAGTTCGACTATTCGAACGGCAACTACACCAACGCGCTCAACGAGCAGATGGCGACGCTCTGCAACAACGCCAAGGCGGCCAACATCATGGTGATGACGGTGGCGCTAGACCTGTCCACCACCAAGACCAGCGACAAGCAGGCGATCGACGCGCTGAAATCCTGCTCGTCGGACTCGCGCTTCCGCAAGGATCCGACGGACGCCAGCAAGCCGGCCAAACTGTTCTGGAATGCGACCGGCGCCACCTTGTCGAACGATTTCAAGGAAATCGGCAACGAATTGTCGAACCTGCGCGTCGTCAGCTGATCCGAAGGGCCGCGGTAACACTGGCGCAACAGCTGGCACCGCCATGCTCTTGCGCGCGCCCACCGGGGTGGGCACATGTTGGCCGCGTGCTGCCGCGCATCCATCGCGGCGCGCTGGGAGTGATCAGATGCCTGAAACCGCCAATCATCTCGCCTTCGCGCTGGTCTGCCTCGGCATGGTGCTGACCCCCGGCCCCAACATGATCTATCTGATCTCGCGTTCCCTGTCGCAAGGGCCCAAAGCCGGACTGATCTCGCTTGGTGGCGTCGCGCTCGGCTTTCTCTTCTATGTGCTGTCGGCCGCGTTCGGCATCACCGCCCTGCTGCTCGCCGTGCCCTTCGCCTATGACGCGCTGCGCTTTGCCGGCGCGCTCTACCTCTTGTGGCTGGCCTGGCAGGCGGTGAAGCCTGGCGGACGCTCGCCGTTCCAGGTGCGCGAATTGCCGAAAGACCGGCCGCGCAAGCTGTTCATGATGGGCCTGATGACCAATCTGCTCAATCCGAAGGTGGCCGTGCTCTATCTGTCGCTGCTGCCGCAGTTCATCAGCCCCGGCAAAGGCCATGTCCTGTCGCAACTCCTGGTGCTCGGCGCCACGCAGATATCGATCAGCCTCAGCATCAATGCCATCATCGCGGTGACGGCAGGCTCAATCGCCACCTTCCTCGCCGGACGGCCGCTCTGGCTGGTCATCCAGCGCTGGATGATGGGGACCGTACTGACGGCGCTGGCGCTGAAGATGGCGACCGACGCGCAACGCTGACGGCTTCTTGGTTTTCCGAAGAACGGCTCCCACTTTTCGGAATCGTGGTCCTGCCTACATTGGCCGCCTTATCTGCTGTGCTCGCTCCGGTTCGACCACCCTGCGGTAGAGGTGCCAGGTGGCATGGCCGAGCACCGGCATGACCACGGCGAGCCCGGCAAACAGCGGGATCGAGCCGACCACCAGAAGCACGGCGACCAACAGCCCCCACAATGCCATCGGCAGCGGATTTGCCATCACCACGCGGGCCGAGGTCTCTATGGCCGAGACCGCGCCGACGTCGCGGTCGAGCAGCAATGGAAAGGCAACCACGGTGGTGGCCAGCACGACCACGGCAAAGACGAAGCCGGCGGCGTTGCCGGCGAGGATCAGCGTCCAGCCCTTTCCGGTCGTCAGCACCTCGCGGACGAAGCTGCCGATCGAGGCCGGCGGCTGATCGCCGAACAGGCCGGTGTAGATCGATTGCGCGGTGTACAGCCACAACAGGAACAGCGCGACCAGCATGGCGCCGATCACCGCGATCGAGGGAACCGCCGGCGAGCGGCGCACGTCGAGTGCGTGCCGCCAGGAGGTGTTCATGCCGAGCTCGCGCCGGCGACTGATCTCGTAAAGACCGATCGCGGCGAACGGCCCGACCAGGGCGAAGCCCGACATCAAGGGATAGACGAGCTGGATGGCGTTAGAGCCCGACGTCCACTGCGTCAGGATCAGGCCGACAATCGGATAGATCAGGCACAGGAACACGTAATGCGACGGTTTTGCCCAGAAATCCTCGACGCCGAGCTTGAGCGCGTCCCAGAGATCCGTCGTGGTGATGCGACGCACCACGGGTTGCACATGCACCCCACGCGCGTCCGCCATGACATGAAAACCGGCCATAACCTTCCTCCCGTGTGTCGGGGCGGTCACCGCCGAGATGGCCGCCTGCAGCTGCCACTAGTAGATGTAGCACCATAGACGATTTGCCAGGGCTTGTCGCCGGATCGATGATCTCGGACACGCCCTCACGGGATTGTCATCACCATGTGGGCGAAAGCCGGCGGCGCGGACTCTATTGTGGCGCGTTGAAGGCGGCCTCGATGCGATGACCATCGGGATCGACAACGAAGGCAGTATTTTCACCGCCTTGCCCGGCAAAAGCCATGATCGCGACTATGTCAGACAGGCATGACAGCTGAAAACATCGAAATCCGTCAAGCAAGCCTGAACAGGCGCAGATGGCTCAAGGCAGCCGGCCTCGCGGCCTTGGCCGGGCTCGCTGCCTGCAGCACCGTTTCGCTGCCAACCGGTGAAGGCGCCGGGGTCTCCTCCTCCGCCACCGGCACGCTGACCAGTATCCGCGCCACGGCGGGTCTCGCGCCGCTGGTCCCCGACGCGCAACTCGAACAGGCAGCCTTGCAGCAGGCCGGCTATATGGCGCAGGGGGGCCGCATGACCCACACCACCGGCTGGGGCAAGGATTTCGCCTCGCGGGTCAAGGGCAACGGCATTGCTGGTGCGGCCGCCGAGAATATCGCCGAGGGCCGCTTCGACCTGCAGAAGCTGTTCGACATCTGGGTGCATTCGCCCGGCCACCGCCGCAATATGCTCGACCCGCGCTTCACTCGCTTTGGCCTTGCCTATGTGCGCGACGGCCGCGACAGCAGCCTCCGCTACTGGAGCCTCGTGCTCGGAAAATAAAAACAGGCGTGTCGCCGTCGGGTGTGGTTTTCGTCGAGCCGACGCGAGATCGCTTGCCGAGCGATCCGTCAATCCTCGTGGTTGAGCAATTTCTCGATGTCCCGGGCAGAGACCGGCTTGCTGAAATGGTAGCCCTGCATTTCGTCGCAATTGTTCTTGAGCAAGAAAGCCACCTGATCGTCTGTTTCGACGCCCTCGGCAATGACCCTCATGTTCAGCTTTTGACCCAACGAAATCACGGCGCTGGCAACAGCCTGATCGTTTTCGTCCTCGGCGACGTCGTTGATGAAAGACTTGTCGATTTTCAGCCGCGCAACTGGAAAGGTCTTGAGCGCGCTGAGGCTGGAATAGCCCGTTCCGAAATCGTCGATCGATATCTGAACGCCCAGGCCTTGCAGTTCGTTCATTGTCGCGACCGCCAATTCGATATCCTGCATGATAAGGCTTTCGGTCACCTCCAGCTCGAGATATCTGGCCTCCAGACCACTGTCCCTCAGCGCATTGACGACGCGACCGACCAGATTCTTTTCTCTGAACTGCCGTGCCGACACGTTCACACAGACAGTCATCGGCGGCAAACCCGCATCCTGCCAGGCCTTGTTCTGTCGACAGGCTTCATGCAGAACCCAGTCGCCGATCGGCACGATCAGACCTGTCTCCTCGGCCGTCGGGATGAAATTGGCCGGCGCTATCACGCCCTGTGTCGGATGGTTCCAGCGGATCAACGCTTCCACCGCGAAGACGCGCCCCGAGCGAAGATCGACTTGCGGCTGATAGAGCAGCACGAATTCTGAACGGGCCAGGGCGTTTCGCAACTCCTCCTGAAGCACGAATTTTTCATGCGCCCTGGTGTTGAATTCGGGAGCGTAGAACTGGAAATTGTCGCGGCCGATTTCTTTCGCGCGATACATGGCTGCATCGGCATTGGCCAAGAGCGTATCGGGGACCGCCCCATCCTTGGGATAGTTAGCGATGCCGATGCTGGCTGTCGCCCTCAGCCAATGCTCTCCAAGATGAACTGGCTCGGCAATCGCTGTGCGGATTTTCTGCAAGGTCTCCGAGATGAGATCGACGTTCGTTGGTTGATCAAACAGGACGATGACAAATTCATCGCCGCCAAGTCGGACCACGGTGTCAGTCGCCCTTACGCATTCAACCATGCGGCGGGCGACGATCTTCAGGAGTTCGTCTCCGGCATTGTGGCCGAGCGTGTCGTTAACAAGCTTGAAATTGTCCAGATCGATGAACACCACCGTCACCCAGCGATCGTATCGCTGCGCGTACAGGATCGCTTGAGAAAGCCGATCCTCCAGCAAGGCGCGATTGGGAAGTCCGGTAAGCACATCATGGTTGGCCATGAAGTGGATCTGGTCTTCGGCCAGCTTGCGCTCGATCGCGATTCCGGCAATGCGGGTCGTGAAATCAATCAGCCGGGTCTCGGCCTCGACCGGTTCGCGCACCGTCATCGAATACATCGCGAACACGCCCAGGACGGTGCCCTGGTGCGACAGGATCGGGGTCGACCAGCACGAACGATAGCCGAAAACCGACACCAGTTCGCGAAATTCCTCCCAGAGGGGGTCCTGCATGATGTCTGCGACAATGACCGGCTCCCGCCGGTAGACGGCGGTCCCGCAGGATCCCACCTTCGGACCGATAGCGACCCCGTCGATGGCGTTCGTATAGTCTTTCGCCAGGCTCGGCGCGGCGCCGTGCCGCAAGTGGCTGCCGTCCTTGTCGAGCAGCAAGACGGAACCGAATATGCCCGTCAACTGGGATTCCACGAGGCGCATGAGACGGTCGAGCACATCTTCAAGCGGAGCGCTCATCGCGATCATTTCCAGGATATGCGCTTGCCCGTTCCTAAGGACGTCCGCTTGCTTGCGGGCAGTGATGTCATGGGCAATGCCAACCAGACCGAAGATTTCGTTTTGGGCATTGCGCAACGGCACCTTCGTCGACGAGAGCCATTTGCCGTCGCCCGACGCATCGACAACGAACTCCTCCTCGTCAATCATCGGTTGTCCGCTGTTGAGGACGTTCTGCTCGATGAGGCGGAACTTCTGCGCAAGTTCCGGGGCATGGAGATCAAAATCGGTCAAGCCGATCATGTCGCTGGTCTTATCCCGACCGCTGTCGGCCGCAAGGGCGCTGTTGACCACGACAAAGCGGCTTTCCCTGTCCTTGACCCAGAGATAGTCGGGCACCCAGTCGATCAACGTTTGCAGCGAGATGCGCTCGTCGACGATCTGGCGATTGGCCGTCAGTTCCGTAATGTCCTCGTGCGTGGCCACCCAACTGCCATCGGGCATCGGCTGATGGCAAATCTGAATAGTTCGACCGTCGGTGAGTATGGCGGTCCAGATTTTCGAAGCGGTGCCCGAATTGACCGACCGGGCCAATGCGAGATAGGCATCGGCCGCCATCGCGGATGTCCCGGCGGCAACGCGGCGTTCGACGATTTCGCTCAATGTCAGGCCCGATTGCAATCGCCCAGGCGCGATGCGGTAGATCTCGGCATAGCGGCGGTTGGACAGGATCAGCCGCTCATCGGCACCGAAAAAGCAGATGCCTTGCGAGATGTTGTCGATCACCGTCTCGAACCGCAGCGCCTGTGCTTCGAGCGTTGCGATCGTCGCCCGAAGCTCCAGCTCAAGAGTTCCGTACGAAGCAGTCGCCAGTTTTGCCAGCACGGCCAGACTGGCCGACTCGGGCGCTTCGGCGACTTGCCTGGATGATTTCGTGGCCAAACAGAATTCCTCGGATTTTTGGACTTGGGAAAAAAGAGCGCCCATCGGCGGAATGAAAGTCGGCCCATAGTGTTACTGATGTACTAATGACAGATAAACCGGATCGAAATCGGGGCGCGGGGCTCGGATGCCTGAAACTCGATCGCGGTTCTGGAACCACCTTTGAGCTTTCAGGCTCGGTGTTCTTCGACATCAGGATGAATTGGCTGAGCCGCGCTTCAGCCGCGTCGGCCTCGACTATGCGCGAAACGATCGTGACAGCGCCATCCGCCACTGGAGCCTCGCGCCTGGGAATAGGGTGTTCTCCCCTACCTGGTCGTCGCCTTGAACTTGGCCATCAGATAGGGACCGGACAGCACCGGCTCGTATTTCGGCGCCTCACCGTCGGCAAGGCATACGTCCAGCACCCTGATCTGAGCATCCCAGTTCGGTTGGTGAAAGAAAGCCATGGACTGGCGCCGGTCCTTGCCGCCCTCACCGGCCGGCGGATTGACCACGCGATGCACGGTGGAAACCCAGCGATCGTTGGTCCAGCGCGCCATCAGATCGCCGATGTTGATGACGAAGGCGCCCGGAATTGGCGGAACCGGCGTCCACTCCCCGTCCGGGGTGATGATCTCGAGGCCGCGCGACCCGGCCTGCGGCAAGAGGATCGTCAGGCTGCCATAGTCGGTGTGGGCGCCGGCACGGATCTGGCCGGGTTTGGGCGCGACATGCTGTTCGGGGTAGTTGAGGGCTCGTAGCGCACTGATCGGCGCATCGAGATAGCTGTCGAAATAGCTCTGGGGCAGGCCGAGCGCGGTGGCGAAAACCCGCATGATGCGCACGGCGAGATCCTCGAGCGCGGCATAATAGGCCTTCCATGCCTCGATGAAGCCGGCGGGCTCGGCCGGCCAGATCGTCTCGGCGTAGCAGAAGGCCAACGCCTCCGGATCACGCAGGCCCGACGGTACGCGCAGCGGACCGCCGTTGAAGCTTTCCTTCAGGTCCGGCGGCGTGTCCACATTGCGCGGTTTGGCAAGCGCTTCGAGTTCGGGGCCGAGATAGCCGTAGGGGTAGCCCTTGTAGGGCGCCTTCGAACGCTGCTTTTGCTCCGGAAGGAGGTCGAAGAAAGCTCGCGCCTTCGACCAGGCGGCGTCGATCACGGGTTCCGGAATGCCGTGGTTCTTCACGGCCAGAAAGCCGGTGCCGCGGCAGATGCGGTCGACCTCGGCACCGAGCGCCTTCTTCTCCTCGTGGCCGGAGTTCTCGAAGCGCCCGAGATCAAATACTGGGAATGCCGGATGTTGCATCGCATCTCCTCCAGGCCGAAGCCAATGCTCGTGGAGCCACCAGCGATGCATGACGGCATCGTCGGGACGGAGGCAATATTTCTCCAGCCAACCTCGGTTGGCCAGTGCTTGGACGGCGGAAAACGCTGGCCAGCCTTCTAGTCCATATGCGCGGCGGGTGCCCCACCGGCCGCAGGCGCCCGCGCCGGCTTGCGCAGCAGGAAGACAAACGGGACCGCGATCAACGTCATCATCATCAGTATTTTGAAGTCGTTGACATAGGAGATCATCATCGCCTGAAGGTTGACCATGCGATCCACCTGGGAAAGCGCCATCTGATTTCCGCTCGCCGCCGCCGGTGAGACCGCCCATAGATTGGGGTTGAACGGGTTGATGAAGGCCGAAAGCTCGGCATGGTTGATCTGCGTGTTGCGCACCATCAAAACCGTCACGACCGACACGCCGATGGACGACCCGAGGTTGCGGACCAGACTGAACAAGGCCGTGGCATCGGTGCGGAAGCGTACGTCAAGCGTGGCGAAGGCCACGGTCGACAGCGGCACGAACACCATTCCCATCCCCAGGCCCTGGATGACGCCGGAGCTGATGATCAGCCAGTTGTCCATCTGAGGCGTGAAGCTGGACATGGTGTAGAGCGACTGCGCGGTCAGGAGAAAGCCGATGACGACGAGGATCCTGGCGTCGATCTTGCTCATGAGCCGCCCGACGACGAGCATCGAAATCATCGTGCCGACACCGCGTGGCCCCATGACGATGCCTATGGTGACGGTCGGATAGCCGAAGATGGTCGACAGCATCGGCGGCAGCAGCGACATGCTCGCCAGGATGAGCACACCCATGACGAAGATGAACGCCAGCCCGGTCACGAAATTGCGGTCGAGGAAAATCTTTGGATCGATGAATGGATGTTCTGATGTGACCGTGTGGATGATGAATACCCAGAACCCCGTGATCGAAAGGCCAAGCTCGATCCATATCTCGACCGAGGAAAACCAGTCGACCTCACCGCCGCGATCGAGCAGCAGCTGAAGCGCACCGACGCCGAGCGATATCATGGCGAAGCCGAAGAAATCAAAGCTGCGCACCCGCCGCGCAACGGCGGGCAAATAGGCGGCCATGCCGAGGAAGGCGACGATGCCGACCGGCAGGTTGATGAAGAAGACCCAGCGCCAGTTGAAATTTTCGGTCAGCCAGCCACCCAGGGTCGGGCCCAGAATTGGCCCCAGCATGATGCCGGCGCCCCAGATGGCCATCGCCTGGCCGTGGCGTTCCCTGGGGTTGATGTCGAGCAGGAAAGTCTGCGACAGCGGCACGATGGCGGCGCCGAACACGCCTTGCATCAGCCGGAAGAACACCATGGTCCCCAGGCTCCAGGCGATGCCGCACAGCATCGAGAACACGGTGAAGCCGACCACCGCCGTCAGGAACAATTCCTTGCGGCCGAAGCGGTCGGCGAGCCAGCCGGTCACCGGCGTCATGATGGCGGCGGCAACGATGTAGGAGGTCAGCACCCAGTTGATGTTGTCCGGAGAGGCACCGAGATCGCCGGTCATGGTCGGCAGCGCGACGTTGGCGATCGTCGTGTCGAGCGCCTGCATGATCGTCGCCAGCATCAGCGCGACCGTGATCAGGCCGCGATGCGGCACTTCGCGAAAGGGTTCTGGCGTGCTCATGATGCGGAACTTCCGACAGGTAACAAAATCGTGTACAGAGGGTTTCCGGGCGGCAGAGCCTTCCGTAAGGAGAGACTCTCATCGCGGTGGGACGCGAGTATCGATGTGGGGGTTACATCGACCGAGCGTCTCGACATGACGGACACCTGCCGCCCGGAAACCGAAGGACCAAAGGGTCCGGCGTCGAATGGTTCAGGGACCGAGCGAACCGCATCTTCGATGCAGCCCGGCCATCGGCCCCTTCTCCCTTCACACCCTCCCCTCGGACCAATCTTGCCATCTGTGTCACCCCAGCGCGGCGAGCGCCCTACTTGGCCTCACCCGCAGTGGCGTGGCCGAATATGGTGGGAAACCCGCGCGAAACGCCGGTGTCCACGGTGACGGCGGTGCTCATGCCGGTGCGCAACGCCATCTTGGCGTCGGCATCGGTCAGCTCCAGGCGCACCGGAATACGCTGCGTGACCTTGACCCAGTTGCCCGTGGCATTCTGGGCAGGCAGGAGCGAGAATTCGGCTCCCGTGCCGGCGCCGATCGCCTTGACCGTCGCCTCGAAGGTGCGGCCCGGATAGGTATCGACCACGATCTCGGCCTTCTGGCCGGGCTTCATATGGGTCAGCTGGGTTTCCTTGAAATTGGCTTCGATCCAGGTGTCGCCGGTCTCGACAAGTGAAAACAGCGGCGTGCCGGAGCCGACATACTGACCGACCTTGAACGACGAGGCCTGGCTGATGACGCCATCGGCCGGAGCCTTGACCGTGGTCTGCGCCAGGTCGTAGGCCGCCTTGTCGCGCGCGGCGAGCGCGGCCATCACAGTCGGATGCCTGTCAGTCTCGATGTCGGGATTGCCGGCAAGTGCTGCCTTGGCGCTGATGATGCCTTGCTGGGCAACAGCCAATTGCTGCTTGGCCTTGTCGAGATCGTTTTTCGCCTGGTCCAGCGCCGACTTGGTGTTGATGCCCTTCTGGGCGAGGTCGGCGGCGCGGTCATATTGCGACTGCGCATAGTCGACTTCGCTGGTGGCGGACTTTTCCTGCGCCGTCGCCTGACTGTAGGCGGCGCGCAACTGCTCGATACCAACCCGTGCGACAGCAACCGCCGCGTCGGCCTGGGCCAACGCGATCCGGTATGGCTCCGGGTCGATGGCAAACAGCACGTCGCCTTGCTTGACCAGTTGGTTGTCGGCGATGTCGACCTGAACGATGCGGCCGGCCGTATCCGAGGCGATCGACACCTTGGCCTGCTGCAGATTGGCGTTTTCCGTTTCCTGGTAGCGGCCACCGGTGACCCAGACATAGCCGCCGCCAACCACCAGTGCCGCAGGCAGCACAATCATCAGCAGGGAGCGGCCCAGCCGGCGCTTCTTCTTCACAGGCACCGGTGCCGGCTGGACCGGAGGTGCAACCGCCACGGGGGCAGCAGCCGGCTGTGCCGGCGCTTCCATTTCCAGCTTGGTCGCGTTCTCATCTATCTTGGCTACCGCGTTCATGCTGCTGCGCCTTCTGTATTCTTCATTTTTTCAATGGACGGCGTCTCGTCGTCCGCCAGGTTCTGGACCATCGCCTCAAGCCCCATGATCAGGACGCGGCGATCTTCCGGCGACACGCCGGTCAGCGATTCTTCGTAGACTTCGCCAGCAAGGCTCTTGATCAGGGCGTAGGCTTCGCTCGCCTTGGGTGTCAGGAAGATCATGCGGACGCGGCGATCGGTGGCGTCGGAACGACGCTCGATCCAGCCCCCTCCTCCATGCGGTCGACCAGACGAGAAACGCTGATCGGCTCGATTTCGAGAAGTTCGGCCAGCCGCGCCTGCGCGACACCATCTTCCTTGGCAACGCGGACCAGAAGCCGCCATTGCGCCGAGGAAAGCCCCAAACCACTGGCTCTCGCCTCGAAGCGCTTGCGCATCAAGCGCTGCACGTCGTGGATCAAGAAGCCCAACCTGTCTATGCCATCGGAAACCATGAGCGGGATATATAATAAGCGTGCTCACTATTCAAGATGCCGCATTGCGCCAGAAGCCGGCAAATGTGGATGGCAGCCCTGCGCTGCAGTCAGGGTTAGCGCTTGGTGAACATCTGGTCGGCGGCCGTCCCGGGCGGCGTGACCGCCTCCGCCACGTCAGGATGCACGCACTGGAGAGGCGCCGTTTCGGCCTCCGCAACCTACTGGTCGCATCTGACATATTGATGTACAGCCGCTGATCAGGATCGGGGGATCAACGAAATGCCGACGCTTTACGCTCTCAAGCCGGCTTTCCAGGGAAAACTGCGGCCGCTGGTCAATCGGCTGGCGGCAGTCGGAGTCACCGCAAACAGCATCACCCTCCTGGCGGCCCTATTGTCGATCGCGACCGGGACGGCCATCGCGATCTGGCATGAATGGCGCACGCTTCTGCTGCTCATTCCCGTGGTGATGTTCGTGCGCATGGCACTCAATGCCGTGGATGGCATGCTGGCGCGGGAACACGGGCAGGCCTCGACGCTCGGCATGTATCTGAACGAATTTTGCGACGTGGTTTCGGACCTCGCGCTGATCTTGCCGTTCGCCGCCTTTCCACAGTTCAGTCCATGGGGCGTCGTCGCCTTCGCCATATCAGCCGTGCTGGCCGAGTTCGCTGGCGTGCTCGGCATCGCCGCCAAGGTCGGACGAAACTATGCCGGGCCGTTCGGCAAAAGCGACAGGGCGCTGGCGCTGGGCGTGGTCGCCGTGCTGTGCGCCGCCGGGCTCTGGCCAGCATCCATCGCACCGCTTGTGTTTCCAGCCATGGCAACGCTTTCGCTGTTGACCGCCATAAACCGGATACGCGCCGGCCTTATTGGCAGCGCCAGCTGAGCATCGAGGCTCGCCATGCCGCCAGGGGGAAAGACCATGATGCACGAGCCAATCGCAGCCGCGGTTGCGGAAAACCTTGATCGGCAAGCGCAAGAGCGTGTCTTCCGCAGCCATGACGGGACGGAGATCTTCTACCGGTTCTGGCCGGCGGCTTCCGCCGATGCTAAGGGTGCGGTGGTGCTCTTCCACCGGGGCCACGAGCATGGCGGTCGCATGGCCCATCTCGTCGACGAATTGCAAATGCCCGACCACGCCTTCTACGCCTGGGACGCTCGCGGCAATGGCCGCTCGTCCGGCGAGCGCGGCTATGCCCCTTCCTTCTCGGCCCTGGTGCGCGACATCGACTGCTTCATGCGCGAGATCGCCGTCAAGGATGGCTTCGCCACGCAGGATATTGCGCTGATCGCCCAGTCCTTTGGCGCCGTGCTCGCCGCAGCCTGGGTGCACGACTATGCGCCAAAGCTGCGTGCCATGGTGCTGGCTTCACCGGCCTTTTCGGTGAAGCTCTATGTGCCCTTCGCCAAGGAAGGCATCGCACTCTGGCAGAAGCTCAAGGGCCGTTTCTTCGTCAATTCCTACGTCAAGGCGAAGTTCCTGACCCATGATCCCGTGCGTATCGCCTCTTTCGATAGCGATCCGCTGATCACACGGCCGATCGCCTCCAACATCCTGGTCGAACTCTACCAGCATGCGGCGCGCATCGTTGCGGACGCCCGCGCCATCACAGTGCCGACGCAGCTTCTGCTTTCAGGAAGCGACTGGGTTGTGCGCCACGGCCCGCAGCACGAGTTCTTCGTCAATCTCGGCAGCCGCGCCAAGGAACGCCATGTGTTGCCGGGCTTCTTCCATGACACGCTGGGCGAGCGCGACCGGGCGCAGGCCCTCGACCTGATCCGGCCGTTCCTTGCCAGGCAGTTCGCCGCGCCGGACGCGCCGGTCGACCTGAAGCAGGCGGATATCGCAGGCTACACGCGCGACGAGGCCGACAGGCTTGCCTCGCCACTAGAACCGCTGTCGCCCAAGGGCCTTTATTGGGCATTCAGCCGTGCCTCCATCCGCATGGGCGCCTGGTTCTCGTGGGGTATGAAGGCGGGCGTCACCACCGGCTTCGATTCGGGCTCGACGCTGGATTACGTCTACGAGAACGACGCACGGGGTCTTACACCTCTCGGTCGCTTCGTCGACCGCATCTTCCTGGAAGCCATCGGCTGGCGCGGCATCCGCCAGCGCAAGCTGCATCTGGAAGAACTGATCGGTACTTGCGTGGCGACACTGAAGGCCGCCGGCCGGCCAGTACACATTCTCGACATCGCCGCCGGCCACGGCCGCTATGTCCTCGATGCCATTGTGAAGTGCCCAGACCAGCCGGCGAGCGTGCGGCTGCAGGATTATTCCGACCTCAACGTCCAGCTTGGCCGCAAGCTGATCGCCGAGCGGCAATTGCCGGCAAGCGTCTCGTTCCAGCACGCGGACGCTTTCGATGCCGACATGCTCGCTGCCGCCGATCCGGCGCCCGACCTCGCCATCGTGTCGGGTCTTTACGAACTGTTCTCCGACAATGCGATGATCAACCGCTCGCTCGGTGGATTGGCCCGCGCCATGCAGCCGGGAAGCCTGCTGCTCTACACCAACCAGCCCTGGCATCCGCAGCTGGAGATGATCGCGCGCAGCCTGACCTCGCATCGCGGCGGCCAGGCCTGGGTCATGCGCCGGCGCACGCAAGGCGAAATGGACCAGCTCGTCGAAGCCGCCGGTTTCGAGAAACTCGACCAGCGCATCGACCAATGGGGCATCTTCACCGTCTCGGTCGCACGGCGGCGCTGAACAGGATGGTGTCATCGCTTGCATCCACGGAGCGCGCCGAACCTTACGGTCGGGTGGTCTTCAGGGCAGCCCTTTGGCTGGCCTTCCTGACGCCGTTCTTCTACCTGAGCTACGGTTTCGCCAACTGGTTGGCTTCACGGCGGGACGATGTCGGCAGCATCGTGTTTTCCTGGGAGCACAGCATTCCGTTCATCGCCTGGACCATCGTACCGTACTGGTCGATCAACCTTTTCTACGGCCTGTCGCTGTTGCTCAACGACAGCAGACAAGGAGTAGACCGCCTGGCCGGGCGTTATCTCACCGCACAGATCGTGGCCGTGGCCTGCTTCGTTCTGTTCCCGCTGACCGCGACTTTCGTGCGACCGGAAACGACGGGCGTGCCGGGCTTCTTGTTTGCCGTGCTTGGCGGTTTCGACAAACCTTTCAACCAGGCGCCCTCGTTGCACATCGCCCTGCTGGTGATCATCTGGGACCACTGGCGCCACCGGCTCGGCGGCCTTTTCCTGCCGCTCTGGCATGCCTGGTGCTTCCTGATCGGCGTCTCGGTGCTGACGACCTGGCAACATCATTTCATCGACATCCCCACCGGCGCGCTGCTCGGGTTTTTTGCGCTGTGGCTGTTTCCGCGCAGCGGCGACTTGCCGTTTTCGGGCGCCCGACTGACCGGCGATGCGAAAGCGCGCCGGCTGGCGCGGTTCTATGCGCTGGGTGCTGTCCTTGCGCTGGCGGGCGCCGCGTTCGGCGCCTTCTTTTCCGCTGTCGCGCTTTTCCTGCTTTGGCCGGCGCTGGCGCTCGTCATCGTCGCCTTTGTCTATGCCGGGGCCAGCGCCAAGGTGTTCCAGAAGACGGCGGAAGGTCATGTGTCCCTGGGAAGCCGCGTCCTGCTTTCGCCCTATCGATTGGGCGCCAGGGTCAATATTGCGATATGGACGCGCAAGCTCCCGCCGCTCGTGGCCGTCACCGATGGCGTCTTTCTCGGCCGCTTTCCGACGGCGCGCGAAGCCAACAGATTCGGCACGGTCATCGACCTCGCCGCCGAACTTGAAAAACCGGCGGGAGCAAATTGCCGTTGGATCAGCTTGCCGATGATCGATTTGTTGCCGCCGCCAGTGACGATACAGCAGCAGACCGCCAGCGCGCTGGAGAGCGCTTGCCGCGACGGCACGGTGTTGGTGTGCTGCGCGCTCGGTTTCCAACGCAGCGCCGGCGTTGTCGCCGAATGGCTGGTGGCGACAGGCAGGGCCAGGACGCTGGTGCTTGCCCGCGAGATGCTCGTCGCCGCCGGTCGGCCGATTCATCTTGCCAAGACGACGGAGCGGGCGGCGTCATGACGGACAATGCCTGCCGGGAACGTGCCAATCTTTTCGCCCGCATGCTGATGCAACAGGCCGCATGGCCGGCCGCAGTTGTGGTGGCCGGAAATATTCTCACGCCCTTGGCTGCTTCGGCGCGCGGCGCCTTCGAGACCTGGCCCGCAGCCATCGCCCTTTCGGTCGCCGCCGCGAGCGCTGTCGCCGTGCTAGCGCTTTCGACGCTGCTGGCATTCGACGCGCTGCTGTTCCGGTTGATGGCCAGCCACGACGACGAGGCTTCCAGCGGTGCCGCGGTGGATGACATGCTGGCGCGCATGCGCCTGAAACCCCTCCCGTCCGCCACACGCCAGTTCGATGACCGCATTGCCGGCACGCGCCGGCTGCTCACCCGGCAACGCGCCGCCCTTGGCCTGTTTGTGGTGATGCTTTTCGCTGCGGGATTTTGGGCGCCGCGATGAGCAAGCTTTCGCTCAAGACCTTCACCATGCTGCAGACGGCGACCTCCGTCGGCCTCTCGGCGCTGGCCTGGGTGGTGACCGGCGTGCGTCCGATCTGGAATGGCAGCTTGCCGTCGGACCGGCAGAGAATCTATTTCGCCAATCACACCAGCCATGGTGACTTCATCCTGCTGTCGGCCTGCCTGAGCGAAAAGGAGCGCGCTATCACCCATGCCGTGGCCGCCGGCGAATATTGGGGGAAGTCGCGGCTGCGCCGCTTCATCGCCGAAGACATGCTGTCGTCCGTGCTCATCAACCGGCAATGGACCAGGCCGGAGGAAAACCCGATCGAGATCATGCTGTCGGTTCTCGATCAGGGCCACTCGCTGATCCTGTTTCCCGAAGGCACCCGCAACATGACCGACCAGCCGCTGCTGGCCTTCCGTTCCGGACTATACAATCTGTCGATGGCGCGGCCGGAGGTCGAACTGATCCCGTGCTGGATCGAGAATATGTCGCGTGTGTTGCCCAAGGGCCAGTTCCTCCCGGTGCCGCTGCTTTGCCGTGTCGTCTTCGGCGCACCGGTGACGGTGGCCCCCGGCGAAGAACGCCGCGCCTTTCTCGACCGCGCCCACGCCACGCTTCTGGCGCTCAACCCGCGCCCCGAGCGAGACGATTGATGCGCCACGAAATCTCCATTCTGATCATCGGCCTGCTCGCGGTGCTGACGACCGCCAGCATCGTCGCCGCCATACTTTGCGCGCGGGCGCCGAAGCCACTCAGTTCGACGCTGGTCAATCTCACCCAGCGCATCAACGCCTGGTGGGTGATGGTGGCGCTGATGACGGTCGCCTTCTTCTTCGGTCGCTACGGCATGACCATCCTGTTCGCGCTGATTTCCTTCGCTGCCCTCCGCGAATTCGTGACGCTGACGCATACAAGCCGCAGCGACCATTGGGTGCTGCTTGGCATGTTCGGCATCATCATACCGTTTCAATACTGGCTGGTATGGACCGCCTGGTATGGACTCTTCGTCATCTTCATCCCGGTCTACTGCTTCCTGCTGATGCCGGCCATCACCGCGCTGCATGGCGACACTGAACGCTTTCTCGAGCGGATCGCCGCGCAGCAATGGGCGGTGATGATCTCGGTCTATTGCGTCAGCCATGTTCCCGCGCTGCTGACGCTCGATGTGCCAGGCTTCGAAGGCCGCAACCTGTTGCTGATCGCGTTCCTGATCATCGTGGTACAAGGCAGCGACGTGCTGCAGTACATCTTCGGAAAGCTTTTCGGAAAACACCGTTTTTCGCCGACCGTGTCGCCGTCGAAAACCTGGGAGGGCCTGATCGGCGGACTGGTGTCGGCGAGCCTGCTCGGCGCGCTGTTGTCGTTCGTGACGCCCTTCTCGCCACTGCAGGCGGCATGTGTGGCCTTCGTCGCCTGCTCGATGGGATTTCTGGGGGGGCTGGTAGCCTCCGCCATCAAGCGCGACCAGGGGGTCAAGGATTGGGGCCATCTCATCGAAGGCCATGGCGGCATGATGGACCGTACCGACAGCCTGGTCTTCGCTGCCCCGATCTTCTTTCACATCGTGCGCTATTTCTGGACGGTCTGAGCGGCGAACTCCTGCCCATCGCGCAACTGGGGCGAAAATACCGTGAGTCGGTATGGTTGACCTGCCGACTTTCATGGGAACACATAGCGGGACGATAAGAAGCACTGGGGTCGAGCTTCATGGCGAAAGGCTCGCGCGAAATGACTGATATTTGCGGTTTCCGGAGCTCGTCGGGTCGTTGAAACGGCAAGCGAGCGAGGGGCTGGTTTTCCGGATCGGGCGTTGGATTGACGCCAGATCGTCCTCGTCGATCGCGCCGGCAGGCCGAGCCGTGTTTACCGCAACGGACATTTCCACGGCGGGTCTCGCGTTCGACCGTCCGCCCGCACCCTGCGTGTCAATCATCATCAGTGCCTTCGGCGGCCTCGCCCAAACGCTGCACTGCCTGCGGTCGATCGCGGCAAATCCTCCTTCGGTTCCGATTGAGATCATCGTCGTCGAGGATGCTTCAGGTGATCCGGAGATGGGAGTGCTAGCCGGCATTCCCGGCTTGAGGTTTCATGACACCGGAGAAAACGTCGGTTATCTCCGTGCCTGCAATCTCGGGGCGACGCTGGCGAGCGGAGAATTCCTGCATTTTCTCAACAATGATACAGCCGTTTCATCAGGCTGGCTGGACGCAATGTTGGAGTTGTTCAACCGGCATCCGCAATGCGGTGCTGTCGGATCGAAGCTGCTCAATGCCGATGGCAGCCTGCAGGAAGCCGGCGGCGTCATCTGGCGCGACGGGTCCGCCTGGAACTATGGCCGCTCGGACCATGCCATGCTCAGCGACTACAACTATGTTCGCGAGGTCGATTACTGCTCGGCCGCATCGTTGCTGATCCGACGCGGCATTTTTGCAGCGCTTCATGGTTTCGACGAAGCCTTCGCACCTGCCTATTACGAGGACACCGACCTTGCCTTCCGCCTGCGGGAGAAGGGACTGCGAACTTTCTACCAACCACGGTCGATCGTCTATCATCTGGAAGGGTTTTCGCATGGCAAGGATCCCAAGGTCGGCATCAAGTCCTTCCTGCGCGTCAATCAGCGAAAGTTCATTGAGCGATGGGCGCATGTTCTGTCGCGTGAACATTTCATCACAGGCGAATTCAGGCTGCTGGCGAGCCAGCAGGCGGCGCTACGCAAAATTGTTCTTGTCGTCGCCCGGCCAGGAGCCCGCCTGAACGGGGGCTCTGGTTCAGACCGGATCCGGCGGATCATCGAGACTCTCGTCGATCATGGGCTGGTGGTGAAATTCTGGCTTCAGGGGGCCGGGCTCGAGCAGCATCATGTCGAGGCGCTTGAGCAACAAGGCGTTGAAGTATTCCAGGGCTGGCGCTACCGGGGCCACCTTGCGAAGTGGTTACGCGTGAATGGGCGCTGCGTCGATTTCGCCCTGCTCTTCGGCGCGGCAGCGTCGCCATCGCTGGTGGCGACAATCAGGTCGACGAGCGCTGCACGGATTCTTAGCCTCGGCGAGCAGAGGGATCAGAACTTGCATGGCGAGGGCAGCGGTGCCGAGGTGTTGGCGGCCGCCGACTGCTCGCCGGCGCAGCTTTGGCAGGTGCTGTCGCGCAGCATCAAGGAGCGACCGTACCGTTCGCTGACCGAGCGTTTCGGCCCGGAACAGATGGGCAATCTTGGTGCGCGGCCGAATCCGGATCTGGTGCATGCAGCGCCAGAGGTGCCGGCTGCCATGCGTGGCGGTCCGGCCGAATGAGCGAGCCGACGGCGGCAATTTGCATGCTTGCGGTGGGCAAGCCTGGCTATGCGCTGGCGGCACGCGAAGCGCTGACGTCCTTTCTCAGACACACCGACTTCGAGATCTATGTGACCGCCGATTCGGCGGTGGCGCCCTTCTTGCCCCAGTCGCCGCGCATCCATCTCAACCTGATCAGTCTCTCGGCCCCGGAACATCGATCCAGCTATTTCCGCGCCAAGTTCGATGCACTGGCGTGGTGCCTGGATCAGACCAGCGCGGCGATCATTCTCCAGGTCGATGTCGATGCCGTTCTATTGCGTCCGCTTGCAGCGGCAGAGATGATGGCGGCGCTGGGCGATCGTCGGATCGGCATGGTCGAGCAAACCGGCATTTCCGGATCCGGAATGAGCGGCGACGATTTTTTTGAGCACTATCGCAGCCAGTCGCTGGCCTTTATCGATGCCTCGGCAGAGCCGCCACCCCGACACGTCTTCCACTACTTCAACAGTGGCGTCGTGCTTGCCTGCAGGGACGAACTGCGACGGTTCCTCGGCTGGGCGGATGAAAGACAGCGCGTCTTGCCCGCGGATCACATGGCCGGAGCCTACATGCTCGGCGACCAGGCCTATTTCCAGGTCTGGGCGAACACCGTCGCGCCCCACAGATGCCGCGCCTTGCCCTGGCAGTGGAACCATTGCAGCCACTGGGATGAGGGTTTCCCACGCAAGGACGCGCTGATCGCCCATTTCAGCAATTTCCGCAACGGTCCAGAATTCGAGACGGTCATGGCCATGCACGCACTTGTTGGCGACGGCCCAACCGATTTCGTGCTGGAGCAAACGTCGACAGGACAGGCTGCCGAACTGGCTTTCATCATCATCACCTACAACTCCTGCAAGGTCATCGGTTACTGCCTCGACGCCCTGACGAACCGAAAGCATGAGATTATCGTCATCGACAATGCCTCGACCGATGGGACACTCGATCATGTGACGCGCGAGGGCGTGACAATCATCAGGAACACGCGCAATGAAGGTTTCGCCGCAGCAGCCAACCGGGCCGCGGCAGCGACCAGCGCCATGCATCTGTGCTTTCTCAATCCGGACTGCCTGATGACGCCGGCGGCGGTCGAGGCGGCTCTCACCACACTTCGCCAAAGACCCGATGCGATGGTCGTGCCGGACTATGTCGACTGGCACGGCAATCCCACAGCCGGCCGCCAACCCGGTTACTCCAGGCTCAAGCTGACGGCCGACATTCTTGACAACAATGGCATGGCCAAACTTGCCAGGCGCCTGAAGCGCTTGCCCGGCTATGACCTCGAAAGCTGGAGCTGGCCACTCGCCGCTGCTCTGTTCGTCAGGCGCGGTACGTTCCACGCCGTTGGCGGCTTCGATGAGCGCTACTTCTGCTACATGGAAGACGTTGCCATCGGCTTTGAAATGGCGCGACGCGGGCTCGAGATCATAAGGCTCGATCAGGTCTTGCCGCATTTTGGCCAGCACGGCGCGGATATCCCGTCCTCCGGCAGGATCCGGTTGATCGACGCTGCGCGGCTCAAATTTGCTCGACTGCACTACGGTCGAACTCTTGCCGCGGCGCTCGCGGTCATGCACTGGGTCCTGCTCCGCCGCCTCGCAATCAAGGGCGCCTGGCGTCGCCGGCGGCGGCGCAGGATGGAAAGCAGATGAACTATTACGTTCTGCCCGGCATCGGCATCCATGGCGGCATCAAGGTCGGCTTCCAGTTCGCGCAACTGTTGTCGGAGGCTGGCGTGCCGATTGCAGCCGCTACCCCTGGCGGCCTTGCGCCGTCGTCGTTCCGGTGCGCCCAACCGGTGGTCGACAGGCAATACGTGCTTGCCAATGCAGGCCCGCGCGACACGCTCGTCTTTTCGCTGCCGCACGACTATCCGGCACTGAAGGCAACCGGAGCGCGGCTGATCTTCCACTGCCAGGGCACCGACCCTCTGATAGACCCGGTGCTACACGACCGGGATGTGACCATTCTATCCTGCTGGGAACAGGCCGCACGCTATGCGAGGATCGTGGCCGGTCGCGAAGCCATCGACGTCGGCATCTCGATCGCCGATACCTTTTTCTACGACGGCGCCGCCAAGGACCCATGCTTGGTGGCCTTCATGCCACGCCAGGGCGCCATCGCCGAAAGGGCGATGAAACAGGCACACCGTCTGCGCTACGTGCCAATCGACAACGAGACCGAAGAGGTTTGCGCGGCAACTCTGAAGCGCAGTGGGTTCTTCCTGGCTATGGCGGTGGGGGAATGGTTTGGACTGCCGGCACTGGAGGCAATGGCAGCCGGTTGCGTCGTGGTGTCGGTCCCGGCGATTGCCACGGAACACCTAAGGGACGGCGACACCGCATGCGTTGCGGAGCCAGCACGCTTGCCGATGGTGCTTGACGACATCAGCGGGGAAGGCGCCGGTTTGCGGCGCGCCGCACTGCGTGATCGCGGCGCTGCAATGGCGTCCCGCTATCGCACTGCCTTGCATAGGAGGAAACTGGAAAGCGCCATGCTGGCTGGTTTGAAAGACGCCTTGTCATGGAACTGAGCGGCATTGAGCTGAGCGTCGTTATACCGTCTTACGGGCTGACCGCGCTCCTGCGGACCTGCGTCTTGCACGTCCAGTCAGGTCTGGCCCGAGCATTGCCCGGACGCGCGGCGATTGTCGTCGTCGACAACGGTTCCGCCATGCCCTACCAGGCAGACGATCTGGCAACGCCGGATGTCCGCATCCTACGGCTCGACCGCCGGCATTCCTTCTCCGCGGCGTGCAATCGCGGCGCCAGTGCCGTGCCGGCGGCGCGCTACCTGTTCCTCAACAACGACGTCTTCCTGCATCCAAACGCAATGGCTGAGATGCTCGAGATAGCAAGGCATGAAACGGTCGGCATCCTGGGCACCAGGCTGGTCCTGCCCGATAACACGATTCAGCATTGCGGCGTGCGTTTCGATGCCGGTGAGCGCGGCCCCTATCACCACGCCCATGGCAGGCCAAGCTCATCGGTCAGCCGCGCCACGACGTTTCCGCAGGCTGTAACGGGTGCGGCATTGATGATCGATCATGCAACCTTTACCGCCCTGCGCGGGTTCGACGAGACCTTTCCCTTTGGTTATGAGGATGTGGATCTGTGCCTGCGCGCGCGGCAGATGGGAGCGCGCATCGGCTGCGGCCAGAAATGGGATTCCCTGCACTTGGAATCGACCTCCGATCGGGGACCTGATCGCCACAGGGCATCGCGCAGGCTGTTCTTTGAACGCTGGCGCGGGCGCTATTCCATCGATGGAGACGAAGGCGCATGAGGCAAGATATCGCCATCTCGCTGATCGTTCATACGCGCAATTCAGCCGCGACTTTGCCACGGCTACTCGAAACCACAGGTTGGGCGGCCGAGCGCATCGTCATCGACATGCAAAGCAGCGATGCAACGGTCGAAATCGCGCGCGCGGCCGACTGCCGGGTGCTGTCTTGCGCCATCGTCGATGCCGTCGACGATATCCGCAACCAGTATCTTGCGGAAGCGCGGCATGACTGGGTCCTCGTTCTGGATTCCGATGAATACCTTGCCGACGATGCCTACGAAGCCATGCAGCAGCTTGTCGACGACCATGGCGACAAGATCGATGCCTTTGCCTTGCCAAGGTGGAATTCGGTAGCCGGCCAGACCATGCGTGGCTCGGGCTTTTACCCGGACCAGCAGATCAGGTTCTTTCGAAAGGGAACAGTGGCATGGCAGCCTGGCAATCACCGTGTGCCGCAAGTGCTGACTGGCGCCAGGCGCCTGCGCGTCCTGCAGCCACCGAATTGCATTCACATCCACCACGAAAACTACACCGACATCGTGTCGTTCATCACGCGACAACTGCGCTATGCACTGACCGATTCTTACGACCCCGATCCGGGCCATTTCGACTTCAGCGTCTACATTGCCGAGGCCTATGCCGAATTCGCGCGGCGCCACGAGCCGACCGAAGACGGCGACTTGTCGACCGCCGTGGCAACAGTGCTGGCATGGGACCGTATCATGCGCGGCCTGATCCATTGGGAGCGGCTGGGGCGGCAACAGCCGCTCAACGCCGCCTTCTCCTTGCCGATCGTTCCCATTCTGCCTGCGCCCGACAAACGCGCGCATGTTCCAGATTCGGGCGGCTGGCAAAGAACCTCATTTCGCCATCTGCCGCGCGAGATCGGGCGCTGGCTTCGCCGGCTCTTCCAGCCCGGGCGGCGCTAAGCGGCGCCATTTTGGGCCATGCGCAATTTCGATCAAACTGGGTCGAGACGGTTTGCCGGTTCGTCAAGGAACTGGATCCTGGACGCCTGCGCATGGCGCGCGCTGGGGTTCGCCGCTGGACAGCGAGCCGATGGTGCGGCCAAGCTGCGGCGGCACGCCGGTCAAGAAATAGCTAGCCAGCCCCCAGCCTGCCGATGCAGCCAACGAGCTGGAATCGCTCGAGAAAGGACCCACAGCGGGTTCGTGTGAACTCCGCTATGGGTCCAAGATGCTGGCAGCCAGGGTCTACTTGCCCATCAGCTGCTTTGCATTCTCGGCGGTAATTGCCGTGGTCTCGACGGTGACGACGGGTTCGACCGAAGAGGCACAATCGAGCAGGATCTTCTTCGACATCTCGATCGCTTCCTTGGCGCCGGTCGGATAGGTGAAGGTCGCCGCCCAGTCGCCCTTGGCTACCGCCTCGATGCCACCGGCCGGACCCGGCAGGCCGTCGGTGCCGATGATCTTGACCTGCTTGCCCGCTCCCTTTGCGGCGAGCAGCGCGCCAGCCGCCATCATGTCATTTGAGGCATAGAGCACCTTGATGTCGGGATGCGCCTGCAGCATCGCCGAGAACGCTGTCTGGGCTTTGTCCGGCACCCAATCCGCCGCCTGCTCGGCGACGACCTGGATCTTGGCATTCTCCTTGACGCCGTCCTTGAAGCCGTTCAGCCGCTCCACTGCCGGCGTTGAGCTCGGCAGGCCTTCCAGCACCGCCGCCTCGCCACCTTCAGGTAGCAAGGTCTTGGCGGTGTATTTGCCGGCCTCGAGCGCGATCTTGTAATTGTCGCCGCCGATGAAGGCGGTGTAGTCCTTGCCGGGGTCGCCCACCGTCTTGCGGTCGAGTTCGATGACCGGAATGCCGGCATCCATGGCGCGCTTCACCGCCGGCGTCAGCGGCGCCGCCTCGAAGGGCGAGATCAGGAGCAGATCGACCTTCTGGGTGATGAAGTTGTCGACCTGCGACGTCTGCGTGTTGACGTTGCCGGCGCCATCGGCAATCTGCAGCGTGAAGCCCGGCACTTCCTTGGCCGCCGCGGTCAGCTCGTCATTGACGTGCTGGCGATAGGGTTCGGCATTGTTGGCTTGCGAAAAGCCAATGATGAACTGGCCGTCCTTCGCACAGGCCTTGACCATCGGGTCGGCGGCTTGCGCAACACCTGCCATGCACATACACGTCCCGGCGAGCAGGCCAGCCTGCCAGCTTAGACGCCACGATCCTCTTTGAATGGCTTTCATAACTCACTCTCCTCCTCGTCGGGCCTCAGCAGCCAGACCTTGGTTTCACAGTCTTCCACTTGCGTGCCGCCGACCTCCCTAGCGACCCAAACCCTCGCGGCGGCGAACGAGGGATTGGAGTACTGCCGCCAGCACGATGATCGCGGCGGTCGCGAGCAGTTGCAGGGCTGGCGTGATATTGTTGAGCTGCAGAATGTTGGCTAGCGCACCCAGCATAATCGTGCCGGCGACGGTGCCGACCATCGAGCCGGCGCCGCCGAACAGGCTAGTGCCGCCGATGACCACTGCGGCGATTGCGGTCAGTTCGTAGCCCATGCCGTCATTGGCGCTGCCGAAATTGAACTGCCCGGCGTGAACGATGCCGGCGAGCGCGGCGGCGAAGCCGGTGATCGCGTAGACGCTGATCTTGACCATCGACACCGGCACGCCCGAAATGCGCGCCGCCCGCTCATTGCCGCCGACGGCAAAGACATAGCGACCGAAGCGCGTGGTGTTGAGCACGATCGTTGCAATCGCGGCAAAGACGATGAAGACGATGGTGGCGACCGGCACGGTGTTGTTGAACAGCCGCTCGCCGAGGATCGCAAACACCGGCGGTGCCAGTCCCGGCCCGTCTCCATAGGAAATGTTGATGTACTGGTTGCCCGAGACGACCAGCGCCAGGCCACGCGCCGCCTGCAGGCCGGCCAGCGTGACGATGAACGGCTCCAGCCGGAAACGGCTTGAGATGGTGCCTTGGATCGTGCCGAAGACGATGCCCATGATGAGCACGGCAAGGATGGTGGGGATCAGCCCGAAGCCGCCGGAGATCATCATCGTCGCGGTGACGACGCTGGACAGCCCCAGCACCGCGCCAACAGAAAGGTCGATGCCGGCGGTGATGATGACGAAGGTCATGCCGATGGCGATGATTCCGGTCTCCGACACCGCGCGCACGATGTTGGCAATGTTGTCGGGGTCGAGGAACAGTATCTCTCCGTGACGGCGCGGCGAGAAGATGACACCGCCGATCGCCACCAGCACCAGGCCGATCAGGCTCTGGAAGCGCACGATCAGCGCCAGCGGATCGCGATGTACCGGTGCGGCGGCCACAGGGCCGCTTGCCTCCGAAATCTTCTGTTCAGACATCAGGCCTCCCTGCCATTTGCCGCGTCAAGCACCGTGTGCTCGTCGACGCCGCCGATGAATTCCGCGACATTGCGCCCCTGGCGCAGCACCACGATCCGGTCGCACAGGCCGATCAGCTCCGGCATCTCGCTGGAGGCGACCAGTATGCCGAGCCCCTGCGCCGCCAGTTGCCGCAGCCGCGCGTATATCTCGCCCTTGGCGCCGACATCGACGCCGCGCGTCGGCTCGTCGAGCAGCAGCAGCCGCGGATTGCCGAGGATCTCCTTGGCCAGCACCACCTTCTGCTGGTTGCCGCCCGAAAGCGCGCCGACGGCGATGTCTGGATTCTTCGGCCTGATGTCGAACTGGCCGAAGGACTGCTTGACCGCTTCCGCTTGCCGCCGCGCCGACATCAGCCCGAAGGGCGAGATGCGAGAGATGACCGACATGACCAGGTTGAGGCCGAGCGCCATGCGCAGCATCAGGCCGCTGCCACGGCGGTCATCAGTGACGAAGGCAATGCCGGCGGCTCGCGCCGCCTTGATCGAATCCAGCTTGACCGGGCGGCCGTCGATGGCGACGTCGCCTTGCCAGCGGCCGGACAGGCCGGTGCCATAGAGCGCGCTGAGCAGCTCGGTGCGCCCTGCCCCCATGATGCCGGCGAGGCCGACGATCTCGCCCTCATGCACATCGAGCGACACGCCTGTCGGCGCCTGCCAGCCGGCACTTTCGCGCGACAGGTGGAAGGTGGCGTCATGCAGATGCAGCAGCGCCCTGCCTGTCGCCTTGGCGCGCGCTGGAAAGAGCTCGTTGAGCGGGCGCCCGACCAGCAGCCTGACCAGTTCGGCCTGCGGCGCGTGTGGCTCGGTGATACCGGCCACCCGTCCATCGCGCATGACCGTCACCCGGTCGGCGATCTGCGGCACCTCCTCCAGGCGATGCGAGATATAGACAATGCCGACGCCGCTGGCGGCGAGCTTGCGCATGACATCGAACAGCCTTTCGACCTCGGCCACCGTCAGCGCTGCCGTCGGCTCGTCCATGATCAACACACGCGATGCGTAGGACAGCGCCTTGACTATCGCCACCACCTGGCGCTGGCCGATCGACAGGTCGGCTACCAGCCTGGCGGGATCGATGGCGAGTTCGATGGCTTCGAGCCGCTTGCGCGCCTCACTGCGCATGGCCGGCACATCGAGGAAGCCGCCCGGCCGCATCAGCTCCCGGCCAAGGAAGAGGTTGGCCGCCACGTCGAGCGTCGGCACCAGGTCGAGCTCCTGGAAGATGGTGGCGATGCCGGCAGCTTGAGCTTCACGCGGATTGTTGAAGGCTACCTGCTTGCCGTCGATCTGGATGGTGCCTTCGTCGGGCGTGTAGACGCCCGACAAAAGGTTCATCAATGTCGACTTGCCGGCGCCGTTCTCACCAAGCAGCGCGTGAATCTCGCCCGCCCTGAGGTCGAAATCGACGCCACGCAGCGCCTGTACGCCGCCGAAGCGCTTGACGGCGCCGGTGACCGACAGCAGCGGCGCGCTCATGCCGGTCTCCCGCAGGATTCACGGGCATGCAGCGTCGCCTGCAGCCGCACCGCTTGCGGCTTCAGACCACTGTAGGCGATGCGGGCGGACAGCAGTGCCGCGGCCTGCCGTCCGATCTCGGTGCAAGGTTGTGCGACAAGGGTCAGCCGCGGCTCGAAACAATCGGCCCATTCGAAGTCGTCGAACCCGGCGAGCGAGATGTCCCCCGGTATCGAGAGGCCCCTTTCGCGGATCGCCCGCACCGCTCCGATCGTCGTCATGTTGTTGCCGGTGACCAATGCCGTGGGCGGCGAAGGCAATGACAGAATGGCATGGGTCGATGCCGTTGCGCTCGCCGTGTCGACGTTCTCCGACGACACATAGTGCGGCAATAAAGCAAGTCCATTGGCCGCCAGCGATGACTGGAAAGCCTCGATGCGTTCGCGCGTCGTCGCCAGTCCCGGCTGGCCGGCGATGTAGCCGATGCGTTTGTGGCCGAAGGAGGCGACGTGATCGATGAGGGCCCGCATCGACGACTGGTTCTCGACGCCGATCTGGTCGAAGCGATCGTCGGCGAAGCGGTCGATCAGCACGCAGGGCAGCTTCTTCTCGGCCAGATAGTCGATGGCTCGCTGCGGCGCGCCCGACGGCGCCAGGATGACGCCGTCGACCCGCCTCTGATGGAAGGCGCGCACCACCGAAAGCTCGCGGTCTGGATCCTCCTGCGTGTCAGAGAGGAACACCATCAGGCCGAGGCGCGCGCATTCCGCTTCGACCGCGCAGATGATGTCGGTGAAATAGGGATTGGAAATCGCCGAGATCGCCAGGCCGACGCTGTTGGTCGAGGCCACTTTCAGCGACCGCGCCAGTTCGTTGGGCTGATAGCCCATCGCGGCGATCGCGTCGTTGACCACCCTGGCCTTGGCGGGCGAGACAAAACGCGTTCGGTTGATGACGTGAGAAACAGTCGACACCGACACTCCAGCGCGGCGTGCGACTTCAGCCATGGTTGCCATTACAACCCGATCGGAGCCCAACGCGCACGCGCTTCTCCCTGTCTTGAGTGTTTCCATTGCGCTCTGTTGATGGCGCATTGGGAGTCACCCTATGACCATCGAAACGTTTGCGCAATCGCTTCGATGGCTATTTCCGACTAATTTCTCGTCTCAGGCGCCGCTGAGGAAATTCGGTTGCGAGGCCGGTCAGCGACGCTAACCGTGATCGCGTGGCCATGCAGCGAGATCGGCTGGCGACAGCTTCGTTTGGATTTGCGAGAGGCACAATTTCGATCAAACTGACCTCGCAGAAAGACGGCACCCTGGTCCTGCCAATGCGAGAGCTGCTAATTCGAAAATTGGGCCAATCAAGAGGGAACACATGAACCCGACAGAGAAAGCTTTATGGTTTGTCGAAAGCCATCTGCCGGAAGCGGTCTCGCTCGACGATGTGGCGCAAAGCAGCGGCGTGTCGCGGTTTCATGTGACACGGGCTTTCGGTGCTGCCACCGGCCGCTCGGTGATGGGCTATATGCGCGCGCGCCGGCTGACCGAAGCGGCCCGCAAGCTGGCCGCCGGGGCGCCCGACATCCTCCGCGTCGCGCTCGATGCCAGCTACAACTCGCATGAGGCTTTCACCCGTGCCTTCCGCGATCAGTTCGGCACCACGCCGGAACTGGTGCGCGCGCAAGGCACGCTCAACAATCTCGACCTCGTGGAGCCGATCCTGATGGACCAGTCCTTTCTTGCCAAGCTCGAACCGCCGCGCTTCGAGACCAGCCGGCCGTTCCTGATCGCCGGCCTCGGCGAACGCTACAGTTGCGAAACCAGCGCCGCCATTCCGATGCAATGGCAGCGCTTTGGCCCCTATATCGGCAACATACCGGGCGAAACCGGCGACGTCGCTTACGGCGTCTGCGTCAACGGCGACGATACCGGCAATTTCGATTACATCGCCGGCGTCGAGGTGACCGACTTTTCCGACCTTCCCAAGGAATTCAGCCGCGTGCGGGTGCCGGCGCAGAAATATGCCGTGTTCACCCATCGCGAGCACGTCTCGACAATCCGCCGCACGGTCAACACCATCTGGAACAAATGGCTGCCGGCCTCCGGGCACGAAATATCGGACGCCCCTGAATTCGAACGCTACGGACCCGAATTCGATCCGCGCAGCGGCAATGGCGGGCTGGAGATCTGGATACCGGTGAAGGCGTAACTGATCACGCCATCGGCAGTGCCGGCCAACGATCGGCGATCCTGCCGCCGGAAAACACGACGATCGACCCGAACTGCTGCAGCACGGCCTCGCTCTGTGTCGGCCGCAGGAATGCGTAGTCTCCCGGCCTTGCGGTCGCATCCGCCGGCAGGCCCATGAATTGCTGGTTGGAGGACAGGCCGAGCAGGCTGTTCGTCTTCATGCCTGCGGGAAACACCGGCTCGGCCATCCATTTGCCGCCGTAGAGGTAGCAGCCCTTACGCGGAAACCGGCCGAACGCCCGCAGCAGGCGGGAGACGGCGGGCGGACCAGGCAGCATCGGCTCGACCACTTTCAGGATCGGCGTGGCGACGAAGGCCGCCGGCACGAAGCCTTCGAGGCCAGGCGTATCGAAATCGCCAGGCAGCACGAAGGCCGAGCCCATCGACACCTCGTTGGCCACGCCGCCGTGGTGAAGCAGCGCGGTCTTGCTGCCGCCGATGTTCAAGATGCGGCGCTGGTCGGCGCCGAGGCAGGCAACGAAGGCGGCGGCACGTTTGGATGCTTCAGCCAATGCCTTGGCCGGCCCGCCGAACAGGCGGGGAATGTGCGGCGCATGCGCCTCATAGGCCATGACGCCTTCGCAATGCAGCCGTTCGTGGGCCGACAGCGTGTTCAACGCCTTCGACAAGGCCTCCGGTTGCCCGAACCCGCCGCGATGCAGCCCGACATCGATCTCGAAAGCGATGTGCAACTCGATGTTCAGTTCGGCCGCCAGAGCGCCATATTCCGCCAGCCTCTCCTCGCAGTCGATCAGCCAGCAAACGCGCGACCAGTCGGCCGCGCTGTTTGAAAGCACGGCCCTCGCCGCGCCGACCGGCATCGGCTTGCCGTACAGAATGTCCGCGTCGGGAAATGCCTTCAACACGGCTTGCGTGACGGGCGGATGGAAAGTCATGAAGCGGACGGTGCCGAGGGCTTCGCCGATATGCGAAAGCAGCGGCAGGCAGGCGAGCGACTTGTCGACCAGCCGCACGGCAAGATCTGGGTCAAGCCTTTCTTTCACCAGGGCGATGTTGCTGTCCAGCCGGTCGAGATCGAGCAGCAGGCAAGGTTGGAAGATGCCGGCGTCCTTCAGCGCATGCGAAAGAGTGGCGAAATAGGCGCTCATTGTTCAATGCCGAGCAGGCCGGCCATGTAAGGCGAGACGAAGCGGTTCTGTGGATCGATGTCGCGGCGCACCGCCATGGCGTCATCCCAGCGCGGATAGAGCTTTTTCAGATCCGCCGCCTTGAGGCTGTGCATCTTGCCCCAGTGCGGCCTGCCGCCATACTTGCGGA
Organism: Mesorhizobium sp. RCAM 05104; assembly: GCF_059683645.1. Taxonomy (NCBI): domain Bacteria; kingdom Pseudomonadati; phylum Pseudomonadota; class Alphaproteobacteria; order Hyphomicrobiales; family Phyllobacteriaceae; genus Mesorhizobium; species Mesorhizobium sp. RCAM 05104. Next base: position 860,565 of record NZ_CM185033.1, read on the forward strand.
AGATCGGCTCGGCCGCGCGCATGAACGGCTGCGGGTCGCTCGCCGCATCGTGGTGGATGGCGATCGAACAGGTGAGTCTTCTGTAGAACGGCGAGAGCCAGAAATCGTCGGGCGCGACGGTGCGCACCTCCATCGGGAAATAGACCTCGGGAAAGTGCCTCTCGGTCAGCGCGATGATTTCGGCCAAGACCTTCGGCCCTTCCTCGTAGGGCAAGTGATATTCCATCTCGTTGAATTTGGTCTGCCGGTCGCTGGCATAGACGTTGAGCCAGTCCTGCACATAATCCTCGGCCGGCAATTTGGCGACGGCGCCCAGGATCAGCCGGCGGCGCAGCGCCGGTAGCCAGGCAAGCGCGGTGCGCAGCCGGCGCAGCGTCCTCAGGCCCGCCTCGTCTTCCTCCGGCGGCCGCGCGGTGGGTGCGGCGTCGCTCAAATCGCTCGCGATGAACTGCGCGTAGCCGGAGAACGGAATGTAGTAGAATTCGGCCGAACGATGCGCGGCCATCATCGTTTCGAAATCGCGCAGCATGTCGGCGATCGGCAGCACCCATTTGCGGCGGCGCAGCCGGTAGGTAGCAATGTTGTTCAGCGTCACTTCGCTCAGGATGCCGAATGCCCCTAAGGCGACGCCGATGGCGTGGATCATGTCCTGATCGCCTGCCCGCTTGAATTCACGGACCTTGCCGAGCCCATCGATGATCTCGACCGCTTCCAATTGGGTATGATAGGCGCCGAGCGTCGGTCCCGAGCCGTGCGTGGCGGTGCCCAGCGCGCCGCCTATCGCCTGGCGGTCGATATCACCCATATTGGGCAGGCCCTGGCCAAGACCTTGCAGGATGTGCATGAGCGGGCCAAGCCGCGTCCCTGCCCGCACGCGCGCTTGATGCCGCCCGGTATCGTGCAACACCAGACCCTCGAATTTCTCAAGCGACAGGATCGTCCCTTCGGATTTCACCAGCGGCGTGAAGGAATGGCCGGCACCGACGACGCGCACCGGGCCGGGTGCACTACGAACGAGATCGGCGAGCTCGCCGGCGTCATTGGGGCTGGCGATCAGCCGGGGCTCGGCAGTGACATAGCCCGACCAGTTGCTCCAGTTGTTCGACATCTTGCCTCGCTCAGGCAACGGCGCGGCGACGCCGCGACATGAGGATGAACAGGCCGAGCAGCGCCACGCTGGCGACGGCGCTGGCGGCGGCGAATTCCGGCACCGGCCGAAAATCCTTGCCGTCGATGAGCAGCGACGCAGCGATTGGCCCGATCGCCAGGCCAAAGAGCTGCGCGGCCGGCACCAAAAGCACGGCGGTGCGAGTCTCATCGGCGGTGATCGCCAGTCGGATCTGGTAGGGCACGATGAACAACAGAATGAAGCCCATGACCAAGGCGGCGACCCAGAATGTCGTGAGGCCCGGTCCGCTTGCGAGAACCAGGGAGCAGACAAGCGCCACGGCACCGATCGCGGTGATGGCCAGCCGATAATCGATGCGCGCCTCGAACATGGTCGCCGTCATCGCGCCCAGAACCTGTACCGCAAGGCTGGCCGAGACGATCAGGCCGACGGTGCGGCCATCGATGCCGAATTGCGCGCCAAGCGGCTCCAGAAACGCCCAGACCGCGCCAAAGAACATGAAGTAGCAAAAGACCGACAACAAAGCGGTGATCGAAGGAACCGTCACCACACTGGCGAGATTCTCGTCCTTCGGCAGGTCGTCATAGTCAGCGGGAACGATGAAGGCGACCACCAGCGACGCGACGCAGACGATGGCGAGAACGATGAAGCCACCCGCCGATCCGGCGGCGGGGATGACATAGAGTGCCAGCAACAGGGCAAGAACGCATTGCGCCAGCGTCTGCATGGTGACGAAATAACCGCCGATGCGTTCGGCGCGCCGCGAACGGGCAATCAGCTCGGTGGCGACCGCGACGAGGCCACCCTCGGCAAGGCCGGCCAGGGCGCGTGCCGCCATCAGCGTATCGGCGCCGGCAGCATAGGCTGTCCAGACGTTCGCCAGTGCCAGCAGAAGCAGCAGGGCCGCACTCTTCCAGCGCATCTTGTGAGCCGAGAGCAGCATCGCGACAATCGCCGAGCCGATCGCGATGGCGATCATTTCGGCGGTGGCGACCAACGCCAACTCATCGCCGCTGACATGGCCCTCGGTGTAAAGGGCGCCGAGCAAGACGGGCTGCAGACCGAGAATGAGCAGGCCGACCGACCCGATCCACAGGGCCGAGGCAAGCTGCCCGCTGGTCGGGTTGCCGACCAGCCAATCGCCATCGCCGGTGTATCCGGCATTTGTCGAAGCCAAAGGCGCCTCCCAACGTCCTTGCCGCGCGGCAAAAAAACTGACAATCTGTCAGCATTCCAGAAACTGATACTTGATCATATTTTTTGTCAATCGGAATTTGCAATCTCGCGAGAGAACGGGCGCATGGAAGAAGCACGGCGAACGGCCACCGAACCCAGGCGCAGACCCAAGCAGGAGCGCAGCCGCGAGCGCATCGACGCCATCCTGTCGACGACCATGCGGCTGATCGGCGAGAAGGGCATCGACGCCGTCACCATGAAGGAAGTCGGCATGCTGGCCGGTGGGCCGATCGCCACCGTCTATCACTACTTCCCCAACAAGTCGGCGATCCTGGCAATGCTCTATGAGCGGTTTTCAGAGGTCAGCCGCGCGCGATTGACAGCGATTATCGCCGACGTTCGCGAAGCGAAGGACGTGATCGCCGCTGCCGACCGGCTGCTCGACGACTATCACAGCCGCGTCGCCGGCGATCCGGCCATCCAGGATCTGCAGAACGCTATCCAGGCCGACAAGGCGCTCAAGAATCTCGACATCGCCGAAACCCGGCATCAAGCCAAGATGTTCTGCGACCATGTCATCGCCTTGCTGGAGCCGGAGAAGCACGAGCAGTTCGAACGCATGGTTCTGCTGATCTTCCAGCTCGCCGGTGGAGTGGTGCGCCTGGCGCTTGCGGAAGGCGAAGCGGCAAGCCGCCGGACCATCGAGGATTACCGGTCGATCATCCACACGCAGTTGCGGCTGTTTCTTTAGAGTATCCGTCTATCCGGCCCGACGGATCAGACCTTCAAAACCGTCCGCCAGATTGGCGGTGCCGGCAGCGACGATCTTCGACAGGTTCCTGGCGCGGCCGGGCGTCTTGTTGGCATCGAGCAACACCGCCCTGCCCCCATGCATGACAAAGTCGAATTTGCCGTAGTCGAAGCCAAGCCGATGGCGCAAGGCGCGCAATTCTTCGGGTACGGGAACAGCCTCTCGGCGGATCGTGTCGTCGCCTTTTACGAGGCGCTGCGGTGAGACATAACGAGTGCAGCGCTCACGATCGCCGCAGAATATCCAAAACCGGGCCGCAAAACCGTCAGGCGCCGGTTCGGGAATGAACTTCTCCACGACCAGGTCGGTACGCACACGCATTTCCGGCGGAACTTCGGCCAGCGAAGCGTGGACTTGGTATTGATCGAATATCCGCACGCCCGGAAAAGGCTCGGCCTTGCCGGCGCGCTCGGCTTGCCGATTGAGTTGCTGCTCGGGTGTCCCCCAATGGTTGAGGTTGCTCTTGACGATGACGGGGCCGTCCCAATGGTCACCGTCCTTGAGGACCGCGCCGCTGATCCGACGCTTGGAAATGTCGGCCGCGCCAAGATTGAGGCAGAACGGAAATCCGCGCGCATACTCGACATAGTCGGCCGGTGTCACCGTCGCATCGACATGCAGCACAGCGATATCGGCATCATGCCTTGACGAAGGCCCGCGCAGAATCTGTGTCGAGTGGCCACGCCTCTTCAACTCGGCCAGAAGGTCGAACAGCATGTAGGGACTGTCCTGGCGCAATAGAAGGCCGCGCCGGCTCTGGAACCGGTCATACTCATGCGTTATCACGGCAATGCGAGCCATGGCCTCTCTATACCCAGCAGACAACCAACAGTTTCGAAGAAACCATGCCCCCACATCCCCCAAGTCGTTTTGCATGACAAATCATTGGGATGCAATTCGCCGCCATTGGCGGCTTCTCGGGCCGCCGCTCTGTCCGCCGCCGGAAGCGGTCGCCACTTATGAGCGCGAACTCAGTCTGCAATCGCTCGACGTGGTGCTGCTCGGGGTCACGCCGGAACTTGCCGGTCTCGGCAGGACGATGCTGGCGGTCGATGAATCCCCCACCATGATCTCCGGCATCTGGCCAGGCGACACCGCCACACGCAAGGCGGTGGCAGGCAACTGGCTGGACATGCCGGTTGCCGGAGCAAGCATGGATGCGGTGATCGGTGACGGCTGCCTGTCGGCACTCGGCCTTTCCGTCGCGCGGCGGGCGTTGTTCGCGGAGATCGCGCGCGTGCTCGGGCCCAACGGCCGCGCAGGTCTCCGGCTCTATGCCAGCCCGGAAACGCCGGATGATCCGCAGGCGGTGCGAACGCTCGCCCTTTCGGGCGGCGTCCCGACCTTCCATGCACTCAAATGGCTCGTTGCAATGACAGCCACGAGGGGCCTGCCCGATCACGCCATTCCGGTGCAGGCAATCCTCAAGAGATTCGACGAATTGTTTCCCGACCGCGACGAGCTTTGCGCGCGCACGGGCTGGGACATACCGGTCATCGGTACCATCGACGTCTACAGGAATTCGCCGGCCATCTACAGCTTCGCTCCGGTTGCGACGCTGGTGCATGAAGCAGAGGCCTTCTTCGGCGACGTTCGCATCGTGGCGACCGGCACCTATGGGCTCGCCGAGCGATGCCCGCTGCTGGTGCTGCGATCACCCCGGCACCGATAGAATCCGAATGATGGACAAAATTCCTCGTCGCTCCCAAGCGGCAACCGACGCATTCTGCAACCCGTCGCCTGCGCGAACAAAATTTCGCGCGATCGCGCCCTCTCGCGCGCCTTGACTCTCACAGGCCGGCAGCCTATCTCAGCGCCACGTTAGCACTCGCCCTCGGTGAGTGCTAACCATGTGTCCGGCGCCGCCGGACGGAGGAACTGTTCTCACCGTTCTCATCGAGGAAGAAAAAATGGCAAAGTCGAAGTTCCGCCCGCTTCATGACCGCGTGGTCGTTCGCCGGGTCGAATCCGAATCCAAGACCGCCGGCGGGATCATCATCCCGGATACGGCAAAGGAAAAGCCGCAGGAAGGCGAGATCATCGCTGTCGGCTCCGGCGCTCGTGACGAAGCTGGCAAGCTCGTCCCGCTGGACGTCAAGGCTGGCGACCGCATCCTGTTCGGCAAGTGGTCGGGCACCGAAGTCAAGCTCAATGGCGAAGACCTTCTGATCATGAAGGAATCCGACATCATGGGCATCATCGGCTGAATATCGGCCTCACCCTCAACTGAATTCCCGGGCTTACTGCAAGCCCCTGCCAGGAGCTAAAAATGGCTGCCAAAGACGTAAAATTCTCCCGCGACGCCCGTGAGCGCATGCTGCGCGGCGTCAACATCCTCGCCGACGCGGTGAAGGTCACGCTCGGCCCCAAGGGCCGCAACGTCGTCATCGACAAGTCGTTCGGGGCCCCGCGCATCACCAAGGACGGCGTCACCGTCGCCAAGGAAATCGAGCTTGAAGACAAGTTCGAGAACATGGGCGCGCAGATGGTGCGCGAAGTCGCTTCGAAGACCAACGATATCGCCGGCGACGGTACCACGACCGCGACCGTTCTGGCGCAGTCGATCGTCCAGGAAGGCCACAAGGCGGTTGCCGCCGGCATGAACCCGATGGACCTGAAGCGCGGCATCGACCTGGCCGTGACCGAAGTCGTCGCGGCGCTCGGCAAGGCTGCCAAGAAGATCAAGACCTCCGAGGAAGTTGCCCAGGTCGGCACGATCTCGGCCAATGGCGATGAGTCGGTCGGCAAGATGATCGCGGAAGCGATGCAGAAGGTCGGCAACGAAGGCGTCATCACGGTTGAGGAAGCCAAGACCGCCGAGACCGAACTCGAAGTCGTCGAAGGCATGCAGTTCGACCGTGGCTACCTCTCGCCCTACTTCGTCACCAACGCCGACAAGATGGTTGCCGAACTCGAGGACGTCTACATCCTCCTGCACGAGAAGAAGCTCTCCAACCTGCAGGCCATGCTGCCGGTCCTCGAAGCCGTCGTGCAGACCTCGAAGCCGCTGCTCATCATCTCGGAAGACGTCGAAGGCGAAGCCCTGGCCACGCTGGTCGTCAACAAGCTGCGTGGCGGCCTGAAGATCGCCGCCGTCAAGGCGCCGGGCTTCGGTGATCGCCGCAAGGCCATGCTGGAAGACATCGCCATCCTCACCGGTGGCCAGGTCATCTCGGAAGACCTCGGCATCAAGCTCGAGAACGTCGGCCTCAACATGCTCGGCCGCGCCAAGAAGGTGTCGATCTCCAAGGAGAACACCACCATCGTCGACGGCGCCGGCAAGAAGGCCGAGATCCAGGGCCGCGTTGCCCAGATCAAGCAGCAGATCGAAGAGACCACCTCGGATTACGACAAGGAGAAGCTGCAGGAACGTCTCGCCAAGCTGGCGGGCGGCGTTGCGGTGATCCGCGTCGGCGGTGCGACGGAAGTCGAAGTCAAGGAAAAGAAGGACCGCGTCGATGACGCCCTCAACGCGACCCGCGCGGCCGTGGAAGAAGGCATCGTTGCAGGCGGCGGCGTTGCCCTGCTGCGCGCTTCGGCCAACATCAAGGCCACCGGCGCCAATGCCGACCAGGCTGCTGGCATCAACATCGTGCGCCGCGCGCTGCAGGCTCCGGCCCGCCAGATCGCGTCGAACGCCGGTGCGGAAGCATCGATCGTTGCCGGCAAGATCCTTGAGAACAAGGGCGCGACCTTCGGCTACAACGCCCAGACCGGCGAATATGGTGACATGATCGCCATGGGTATCGTCGATCCGGTCAAGGTCGTGCGCACGGCTCTCCAGGACGCGGCATCGGTCGCAGGCCTGCTGGTCACCACCGAAGCCATGATCGCGGAGGCTCCGAAGAAGGAGTCGGCTGGCGGCGGCATGCCTGGCGGCATGGGCGGCGGCGGCATGGGCGGCATGGGCGGCATGGACTTCTAAGAAGTCCATAAAGCACGCCCATGAATCCAGGGTTGCTCAAGCCCGCAAGCGGGCTTGAGTGGCGGCATGGATTTCTAATCCAGCTACTTTGGCTTATGCATATAAAGGGCGGCAGAAATGCCGCCCTTTTTCATTGATCAGACGCCGAACGACTCAACGATCACATCGCGCACCTGCATCACCGTTGGCGTTCGAACGGTATCGAAACGCCAACTCACCCCGAATGCATAACGCGGAAACTGCAAGGGACAGGCCCCCATCTCAAATGGGCCCTGGCCGCACAGTGCGCGCGCGGCATGGCTTGGAATCGTCGCCAGTGCATCGCTGTTCCACAAGAGAAAAGACAGGGCGGAGAAATGCGTGGTCGCGGCAAGGACCCTGCGCCGCAGTCCATGTTCGGCAAGCACGTCGTCGGTGACGCCGCTCAGGCCGGAATAGGAAACCAGGATATGATCTCGTGAAAGGTATTCTTCCACCGTGAACGGTTCTCGCCCGGGTCTGGAGCGAGGATCATAGACGATCATGTAGTCCGAGCTCCCAACCGAGATGTGTTTCAGCCGGCTATCGGTGACGCCACCCGAGGTGATGGCGAGGTCGATTTCCTTGTCGTTCAGCGCTTGCGCCGCCACGAAGCTGTTGGTCTGGCGCAGGATGATCCTGACATTGGGCATTCTCTGCTTGGCCAGTTTGATGATGCCTGCGCCGAACGCCATTTCGAAATCGTCGGAAAGGCCAACCCTGACGACAACGACTTTCGCCCGATCTTCCGCCTGCGGGCTCGTGCTATCCAGCGTTCCACTGATGATCCCCAGCGCTTCCTCGATCAGTGGTCGCAGGATCACAGCGCGCGGCGTCGGCAGCAGGCCGCGCTGTGTGCGCGTGAACAGCGGATCGCTATAGAGCGCCCGCAGCCGCCTCAACGATGCGCTGACCGCAGCCTGACTAAGCCCCAGCCGTGCGGCGGCTCTCGTTGCGCTCAACTCGCTCATGAGCATCTGGAACACCACAAGCAGATTGAGATCGACAGACTTGTTTTCCATTCTGTTTATATCTGCATTCCAGTTACGTTGTTTCAGTTATGTCATGTAACGCGATATTCTCCCGGGATGGAAGACGAATAATCGTCACCGCATCCTCAGCGAGGGACCGCGAAATCATGAGACCTCGGCATATGCTTCTGGCGCTGTTGGTGGCGGCGATCTGGGGGATAAACTTCACCGTCATCAGCATTGGTCTCGGCAGCTTCCCGCCGCTGCTGCTCGCAGCACTGCGATTTGTCGTCGCCTCGCTGCCGGCGTTGGTCCTGCCCCGCCCAAATGTGCCGTGGCCCCGCTTGTTCTGGATTGGCGCAACCTTGTTCCTTGGCCAGTTCGCCCTGCTTTTCACGGGAATGGCACTTGGGCTGCCCGCGGGGCTCGCATCCGTGACGCTGCAGTCGCAGGCCTTTCTGACCATTCTCATCGCCTCAATCGTGCTGCGGGAAAAGCCGACGGCCCGTCAGGTCGCCGGGTCCCTGGTTGCATTTGCCGGGCTGGGCGTGATCGGGCTCACTGTCGGAGGCGATTTCTCCACCGCCGGCCTTGGTCTGTGCCTCGCGTCGGCGCTGTGCTGGGCATTCGGTAATGTGTTGCTGCGTGGCGCCGGCAAGGTCGACATGCTTGCAATGGTGGTCTGGCAGAGCCTGATCCCACCCGTTCCACTCTTCGCGCTGTCAATGCTGCTCGACGGACCGACGACGATCGCCCACGCCCTGACGGCAATGCGCTGGAGCGGTGCGGGCGCGGTCATCTACATATCTGTGCTCTCGACCATTCTAAGCTATGCCATTTGGGGCCATTTGCTGAAGCTATATCCGGCCGGAACCGTCGCGCCATTTTCGCTTCTGGTACCGATCTTCGGAGCGCTTTCCGCCAGGATGGTGCTGGGCGAGCAGTTTGAAGCGACCCGCGTCCTAGGAATGATGCTGATCCTTGCCGGCTTGGTGGTCGTTGTGGCGCCGCTGAGGTGGACAATGCTGGTGCAGAAGCACGCCTGATCCAGTCGGGCGCATCGCTATATCAGGCTCCTTGCGACGGTGTTTCGGTCGCGGAAATCGCCGCGTCGCGGTTGCGGCCTCCTCCAGTCAGCACGGCACCTTCGATCAACGCCGCGACTTCATCGGCCACCGCCCACAGCGGGGCGCGGTCGCGGGTGGCACGGGCGATCACCATCAGTCCTTCCAGTGACGATTCGACCAGCAGCGCCAAAGCGTGGGCGCGGCGCTCGGGCACCCCTGCCCTGACGAAGGCCTCCCGCAGCAACCCTATCCACTGCTCGAAAGCCGAGCGGCACAAGTCCGCCAGTTCCGGTACGTCTGTCGGCGAGTCCAGCACGACAGGCGCGATCGGACAGCCGAGCGAAAACTGGTTGTCCTCCAGCATGCGCGCCACCGACTGGTAGATATGATGGACGGCCACGGCCGGATCCTTTTCGGCGGCCAGCGCCTCGCCCAGCCTCTCCGTCACCCCGGCGACGCTGTCGCGCGTCACCTCGATGACCAGTTGGTCCTTGCCGCCGGGAAAATGGAAATAGAGCGAGCCACGCGGCGCGCCGCTGGCGCTCAAAATGTCGTTGAGCGAGGTGCCATGGTAGCCGCGCTGCCTGAGCAGCAGCCCGGTCGTCTCGAGTATGCGGGTGCGGGTGTCGTTCGCCATGTCAACCTCTGTCAGCAGCCATCACTATAGGCCTTGCGCTGAATATGACAATCGGTCTACATAATATGTAGATCAGTCTACATATTCGAGGAACCAGGCATGCGCATTTATCGTCTTGAAGGGTCCGGCGGGGCCGAGTGCCTGGTGATGCGCGACGAGGCGCAGCCGCAGCCGAAACCGCACGAGATCGTGGTGCGCGTTCGCGCAACCTCGCTCAACCGGCGCGACACGATGATCCTCAACGGCACCTATCCACTAACGCCGCGCCTCGGCGTCGTTCCGCTGAGCGATGGAGCGGGCGAAATTGTCGCCATCGGCGATGCCGTGACGCGGTTCGCTGTCGGCGATCGCGTGACCGGCAGCTATTTCGCGCGCTGGATCGATGGGCGCATCAATGCCGGGCTCATCGATCAGCTCGGCTGCACGCTGGACGGCATGCTGGCCGAATACGCCGTTCTCGACGAGCAATGGGCAGTACGCCTGCCCGACCATCTCGACTGGCATGAAGCGGCAACGCTGACCTGCGCCGGCCTGACCGCCTGGAATGCGGTGACGGGAGCCGGAATTCCCAAGCCCGGCCAATGGGTTCTGGTCATCGGCTCGGGCGGCGTCGCGCTCTTTGCACTGCAGTTCGCCAAGCTGCTCGGCTGCCGCGTCGTCGCCGTCACCTCACGTGGCGAGAAGACTAACAGGCTACGGGTGCTAGGCGCCGACCTTGTGATTTCGACATCGGACATGCCCGAATGGGGTGCGACCGTCCGCGGCCAGACCGGCGGCGTCGATCTCGTCGTCGAGACCGGTGGCCCTGCGACCTTCGCGCAGTCGCTGATCGCCAGCACGCTTTACGGGCACATCGTGCTGCTCACACTGCAGGATGCGAAGGGCGGATCGATCCAGATGCCGGCAGCGCTCTACCAGCGCAGCCTCGCCACCATCAGCCGCCTCTTCGTCGGCAACCGGACCAATCTCGAAGCCATGCTGCGCGCTGTCTCGCAACACCGCCTGCGGCCCGTCATCGACAAGGTCTTTGCCTTCACCGAGGCAGGTGATGCCTACCGCTATTTCCAGCAGGGCGACGTCTTCGGGAAAGTGGTCGTCGACGGCGCCTGACCCATCGATTTCTCAAGATAAGGGAGAACGAACAATGACAATTCGTGAAGCCTCGGCCGAGTGGCAAGGGACGCTGCGGGAAGGTGTGGCAAGGGACGCTGCGGGAAGGTTCAGGTCGGCTGCGGCTCGGCAGCGGCGTTTTCGAAGGCGCCTATTCCTTCCCGTCGCGTTTCGAGAATGGCCCCGGCACCAATCCGGAGGAACTGATCGCGGCGGCGCATGCCGGCTGCTTCTCGATGGCTCTGAGCGCCATACTGGGCAGGGCCGACCATATCCCGGCAAGCATCAGCACCGTGGCCAAGGTGCATCTCGGCGCAACCGCTGCCGGGCCGACGATCACCCGCATCGAGCTTGAGACGCAAGCCGAGGTCCCGGGCCTCGCCCCGGATGAGTTCCAGGATCTCGCAGAGACGGCGAAAGCGTCATGCCTTGTCTCCCGCGCCCTCGCCGGCGTGGCAACCATCACGCTCAAGGCCGAACTCGTCGCGACCGCCAGCACGAGGCAATGAAACCAGGAGATGAGATGATACAGGACAGCGTCATGACCCTCCATCCAGATGACCGCTCCACGCAGACGGCCGAAATCATGCGGCGCTTCAATGACGTGTTCCAGCTGCACGATCCGTCGGCACTCCCCGCATTGGTCGCCGAGCAGTGCGTGATCGAAAACACCGGCCCGGCTCCGGATGGCGCCCGTCATGCCGGCCGGGAGGCCTGCGTAAAGCTGTGGTCGGCGATCGCCACCCAGCCGGGCACGCGTTTCGACCTCGAGGAGACATTCGTTGCAGGCGAACGGGGGACGATCCGTTGGCGCTACTGGCTCGCCGACGGCAACTCGGTCCGCGGCGTCAATCTGATGCGCGTCGAGAACGGGCTGATCGTCGAAGCGATGGGATACGTCAAGGGATAGTCGCCCTCACCTGGTGCCGCTATCGGTCCGCCAACGCCAGCTTGGCGCCAAGCATGACGAAGGCGCCGGCGAAGGTACGGCGCATCCAGGTCAGCACCATTGGCCGCGACACGACATGGGTGCGGATCGAGGCCGCGAAGATGCCGTAGCCGACAAAAACGACGAAGGTCAAAAGCATGAAGACGCCGCTCAGCTCCAGCATCTTTGACAGCGCATGCGGCTCGGTGGTGCTGACGAACTGCGGCAGGAAGGCAAAGAAGAAGATCGACAGTTTCGGATTGAGCACGTTGACGAGGATGCCGGTGGCAATCACCTTGCCAGCCGAACGCGGCGCGACATTGTCCTCGACGCTCAGGCCGCCCTTTTCCTTCAGCGTGTTCCAGGCCATGTAGAGCAGATAGGCGACTCCGATGTATTTCAGCGTCTCGAAGGCGACCGCGCTGGTGTGCAGCAGCGCTGCCAGGCCGGTGATGGCCGCCGCCATATGCGGGATGATGCCGAGCGTGCAGCCGAAGGCGGCAATGATGCTGGCGCGGGCGCCGCGCGAAAGGCCGGCGCTCAGCGTATAGAGAACGCCGGTGCCGGGCGAGGCCACGACGATCAGCGACGTCAACAGGAATTCGATGCTCAAGGGATGATCCTCCACGGCCCTGCCCTCTTGCAGCCTAGCCAGCAAGGGCTGCGAGCACAACCACCGGCGGTCCGTGTGAATGCATGTGGTGCTCAGCATTTTTTGGGAGAACGACATGCACAAAACAAGGGCTTGAACCGCGTCGACCGAATCCGTTCAACGCGATGCGCTTCAAGCCGTCGGCAATCCATGCGCGCGGCGCGCCATCAGGCAATCATCATCGCCCGGCATGCAAGCGCGGCAGACATCCGGGCGCACCTCGTAAATGCCGCAAGCGGTCGACTTGCCGACCTCGCCGGACAGCGCCGAGCAGCGCACGCCCTCGCAGCGCATGCCGGATTCGTTGGCTGCTACGTATTTCGCCGGGATGCGGTCGAGTTGCGCGTCATCCTCGGTGGAAAAACGCGGCCACTCCGCCGAGTAGGAACAGCAGGCGCCACAGCTCTGGCAGTCGAAGAGAGGAGCGGTGCTCAGTCGCGACGACGAAAGGCCTGCGGCGGCCACCTGGGCGAACAGCCCCGGCGCGGCGGGATTACGATCAGCGTCCTGCGGCAACGCGCTATTTCTTCTTGCCCGTCTTGCCCTTGGGCGAATCCACCGGCGACTTGAACAGATCGGTCGGGGCCTCGGCGGTATCAGCGGTTTTCGGTGCGGCAACCGGCTTGGCCGGCTTTGCGGCGACAGCGGGTGTTGCCGGCTGGTGCTTGGCGGAGAATTTTATGGCCATGTCAGTCCTCGTCGACGAAACGCGGTGATGGCGCGCGCGGATTGCGCAAGCGGCCGATCAGGGCCGAAACCGCGGTGATGTTCATTTCCTCGGGCGACCAGTTCTTCACCGCCTCGATGTGATGAGGCGCCAGTTCGCGATGCGTGCTGCCGCTGTAGGCGGCATCCTGGTGGGTCACCCGTTCATGGGTCTTGGCGTCTTCGCGGACATATTCGATCAGATAGTTCGGGCATTCGGCGCGACCGCGTACACCGAGCCGCACCTGTGCATCGCCATGGGCGCGTTTGCAGCGCTCCAGCTTTTCCAGCACCCGGCGTACGTATTCGACCGGCTTGTTGAGGCCTTCGACCACGTCGGCGATCGTCGAGTCGGCGGCGATCATCTTTGGAGGCACGCGCTTGGAGGCCATCAGCGTCTTCCGGCTCGCTTTGGCAAGGCCGCAAGCGCCGCGGCCGCGGCCATTTCGTCAGCCTCCTTCTCCAGGCGCTGTTCGCGCAGGCGCGCGGTCTTGGCTTCCCGTGCCTCGCTGACGGCATCGCGTTCGGAAATGATGCGGTTGAGCGACATCGACTGGGTTCGCGTCTTGCTGAACAGGGACACGGGCTGATCGACGGCTGTCTTTGAACTGGTGGTCAAAATCTTTCTCCTGTCAGGAGTCTGGTGCCGATAGGACGAGACCGGGTCGTCGGTTAGACCACGCACAAAGAAATACGGCAGCGGGTTCAAGTTGCTGGAGCGTTCCCTTAGCACGTTCCGGCCGAGTGCGGCGCACTTTCGGCGGCAAGAAACACAAAATGAAAAAGGCCAGGCACCGCCTGACCTTCCATGGGAGCGCCGCGCATCCAGATGGACGCAGAAGGCATACTCCTCTCATGCGCATGACATGCCGTGGAAACTCAGGTCTCCGCGGCCATGCGCCCGAATTCGCCATTCACCAGTGCCAGTACATCCGTGGTCACCGGGAAGGCTGAATTCTTTTTCAGGCCGCCTTCAACTGGTCGGCGGACATCTTGCCCGACTTGTTGTCGCGGACCATCTCGTAGCCGAGCTTCTGGCCCTCGACGATGTCGCGCATGCCGGCGCGCTCTACGGCCGAGATGTGGACGAAAACGTCGGCCGAGCCGTCGTCAGGCTGAATAAAACCAAAACCTTTGGTGGCGTTGAACCATTTAACTGTGCCGGTGCTCATGACGAACCCTTTCCATGGCAAATATTCGTTCGCCGTCATGCGGATGCACAACGTCGTTTGTCTCGATTTTTGATGTGGGAAGTTCGTCAAAGGCGCGCTGCAAAGCGCGGATAACAAAAGTCAGTCAAACAAATATCGACAGAGGTCTTTTATGCTCCTAATGCCGCCTTGTCAATTCTTAGTTTGATCCGCGCTTTGCACTCGCATTATCGAAGGCGCAGCATCGAGCGCGGCGTTTAAAAAATTGACATGCCGGGGAACCATTTCGGAACACGCACATTTCATGATTGTCGTAAGCAGTTCACGAGCAATCGAAGGAAGGCTAACGGCAAAGACGCCCCCGCACTATAGTAGGTGCGAGGGCGTTTTCTTTTGGTGCTCCGAACCTCACATCACAGCCGTCATCATCGGCAGTATTTCGTAGCGAAAGCCCAACCCTGAACGAACCGTCGGGTCCGCGTCGGTCAGCGCCCGGACGGCGGCCTCGTCGTTGGCGCGCACGATGCCGAGCCCCCAGGGGCCGGCAGGATCGGCGACCGGCCCGAACAGGATGACACCTCCCTCGCCCAACTTGCCGCGTAAATAGTCCGAATGCTGTTTCATCAGCGCCTTTTCCGCATCGGTCAAAGTGAACGCAAAGTCTGGCCGCGGCGGGATCAGCCGGCAGTGGAACACGCTTTGCGGTTTGCCGCCTACCCCATCGGACAGGAAGGTGGCCAGCCAACCGAGCACGCGTTCCCAGCCGAAGCCGTGATCGCGGCAAGCGGCTTCGCGAGCGCCGAACCCCTCGTGGCGCAGCGTCAGCCGCGTTCCGGCATCGACCGCTTCGAGCGTATAGGTGACGGTGGTGACGTTATCGCCGTCCCATGGCGCTTTCCATGTCAGCACCAGAAGGTGCGGCGGCTCGACCTTGAGATATTCCCCCTGGACATGAAACTCTCGGCCGTCGACCCCCTTGCCTTCCGATCGCCACGCCCCGCCCGGCCGCACGTCGGCGGTATGTCTCGTCGTCCGGTAAAGTTCGTCCGATCCCCACCAGAGCGGTATCTGGTCATCCGCCGTCAACGCGCGAAACACCCGCTCAGGCGGCACCGCGATCGTCACCGTGGCGAGAATCGTGCCCACCGACACGTCAGCGATAGCGCGAGGTCCATCATTGATCGCCATCATTCGTTCTCCAGATAGGATTTCAGATTGCCGAGGCTCGCTTGCCAGAAATCGCGATAGGGCAAGATCCAGTCGGCCACGTCCTTCAATTCCGCCGGCTCCAGCCGATAGAGCCGCTCGCGGCCATGCCTCTGTTCGGACACGACCCGCAACTCACGCAGAATCCTGAGATGCTTGGAGATAGCGGGCCGGCTCTGCGAAAAGGCCGAGGCCAGTTCGTTGACCGGCGCCGGCCCCTGCCGCAAGCGGTCGAGAATGGCGCGGCGGGTCGGATCGGCAATGGCGCGGAAGATGGAATGGTCGGATTGAGCTTGCGGCATAATACGTATCCATTTGGTTACATATTATGCCTGTCCTTGGCTTTCGTCAACTCCGGGACAGGCCGGAGTTAGCGCTCCTGGTCGGTCGGCCTGATGACGATCTCGTTGACGTTGACGCGAGCCGGCTGACTGACCGCGTACAGGATGGCGGCGGCAACATCCTCGGCAGTCAGCGCTTCCATGGTGGCGAGGCGCTGATCGAGCCCCGCTTTCGAGGCGGCGTTGGTGATGTGATCGCCGAGCTCGGTGCGCACCAGTCCGGGTTCGATGACGGTGACGCGGACCTTGTCGGCATAGACTTCACGGCGCAGCGACTCGGAAAAGCCGACGACGCCGAACTTGGTCGCCGCATAACCACTGGCGCCGGGATTGGCGACGCGGCCGGCAACCGACGAGACGTTGACGATATGACCCTTTGCGGCCCTGAGATGCGGCAGCGCTGTCTTGGTGACGCCCATCAGCGCCAGCAGGTTGAGTTCCACCATCTGGCGCCAGTCGTCGAGCGTCGCCTCGGACGCCGGCGACAGAAGCATCACTCCGGCATTGTTGACGAGAATGTCGAGCCGGTCCCATTCGGCCACCACCTTGCCGATCATGGCGGTGACATCGTCATTGCTGGTGACGTCGGCCTCGATGCGCAGCGCCATGCCGCCGGCCGTTTCAATGCGCGCCGCCAGCGCCTCGAGCCGATCGGCTCGGCGGGCGGCGATCGCCACCTTTGCCCCGGCAGCGGCCAGCGCCGTAGCCGTGGCCTCGCCGATACCAGACGAAGCGCCCGTGACGAGGGCGACCTTGCCGGCGAGTGTAGAAGAAACAGTCATTGCGACATCTCCAAAAGACGCAGCCCCGATGCCCTTAGATAGGCCGCCCGCGGCCTCCTGGAAGCCCGCTTCGCGGTCAGATCTTATTCGTCGGGACCAGGCTCGGGCCAGGTTTCCTTGGCGGCTTCGGCGTACCAAAGGCGCATCGCGGGTGTTGAAAGCACGGCATCGACATAGGCACGGGTATCGGGCGCCAGCGTGCCGCCATAGGTGTCGAACCGAGTGACGACCGGCGCATACATGGCATCGGCCGCGGTGAAGTGACCGAACAGGAACGGGCCGCCCTTGCCGTATTTTTCGCGACACTCGCGCCACAGCGCCTTGATGCGCGCCCGCTGCGCCTCGCCTTCGGCGTCGAGCGGCTTGTGGTCCTTCGGTCGCCGCAAATTCATCGGCCAGCCATAACGCACCTCGCGGAAGCCGGAATGCATCTCGGTCGCCGCCGAGCGCGCCAGCGCGCGGGCGCCGATATCGGCCGGCCAGAGATTTTTCTCGGGAAACAGATCGGCAAGATATTCAAGGATGGCAAGGGTTTCCCAGACGATCCTTCCCTTGTGATTCAACACAGGCACCTGACCGGTCGGTGACACCTTTGCCAGGTTGGCGGCCGTCTCAGGCGTGCGCAGCCGTACAAGACTTTCCTCGAACGGTATCTCCAGATGTCTCATCGCCACCCATGGCCGGAGCGACCATGACGAAAAGCATTTGTTGCCGATGTAGAGCTTGAATTCCGCCAAGATGGTCTCCCCAAAATTTCGTCACATCAATCATTTGCGGCCTGGCAGCGGCCCTTGTGCCGCCGGAGAAGGCGAGGCCAACGACGGTCGAGCCATCGTCGCCCCGATCGGGAATGAAGGTCGGCGAAGGGTGGCCTGCTTCAGATGTCAAAACATTGACCGGCTCGACATCGTCGGCGACACAGCCGGCCGCCAGCAGGGAGACCGCTATCGCAAAGGCAAGACGAAGACGCATCGAATACCCCGGGCAGCCCTCACATCCGGCCCGCGCGGAACCTAGCCGCATTGCTCTGCCTTAGGCAACCAGTCGCGCGGCGGCAAATTGCGAGAGTTCGGAACCTAACGGGTTCAGGCCCGTTCTTGTCGGCGAATGAAAATCCCGGGAGATGCGCAAAATGGTGAACAAGGATCAGGTCGCGGGCGTGGCCAAGCAGGTCAAGGGCTCGGTCAAGCAGGCCGCCGGCAAGGCGACCGGCAACAGACAGACCGAGGTCGAAGGCGCGGCCGACAAGGTTGCCGGCAAGGTGCAGAAGGCCTATGGCGACGCGAAGGAAAAGGTCAAGAAGGCGCTCTGAGCCCCGGCGAGGAGTGCTTCTTTACAAAGGGAAAGGCGGCCGCCAAGGTCGTCTTTTTCATGTGCTCCAGCCCTTGCTGAAAGCATTGGTGAAGACGATCTCGCCATGGTCACCCGTCGCCTCGCCCAGCGCCACGTCCATGCCGTCGCTGGTCACCCTGGCCACGGCGAACCCACCCATATAGGCAGCCTTCGGCTTGAACAGGTCGAGCCCGTCACGGCGGTAGATCAGCGGCGTGTCGTGCTGGTGGCCGTGGAAGATGCCGGCGATGTTGTAACCCTTCAGAACCGCCAGCAGCGCCTGCCGGTCGGCCTCGCTCCACCAGTGCGGCGCGCCGGCGCCGTCATCGTCGTAGACCCTTTTGGCGGCATCCCACCGTTCTATTGAGAACTTGTCCCAGCCATAGTGCTGGAACAGGATTACCGGGCGCCCATCCGCCGCGTAGGTCGCCAGATCCTGCTTCAGCCAGGGCAGGCTCGAGTCGGCGCCATGGCCGGTATCTCCGGCGAAACGATGCATCTGGACGAGATGCAGGCCGCCCCAGTCCCATGAATAGCAGTCGGTGTCGACGTCGTAGTCGGTGGCAGGGACCGGCGGCTTGAAGAACACACCGGCGCGGTGATTGACCTCGACATAGTCGCGCAGTTCACGCCGGTACCAGTCGACATGATGGGGCGGTCCGTTCTGGTCGAGATCATGATTGCCAAGTCCGATGTAGACCGGCATGTGCACGCGATCGGGACCGACGCCTTGCTGATAGCGCTGGCTGAACTGGAGAAGCTGCGTGCCCTCGCTTGGTTGGGTGATCTGGCCGCCACCGTCGTCGGTCATGTCGCCGCCGACGACAAGGCCGAGCGGCGTGCCGATCCGGCTGCCAGCCGAACGCAGGCCAGTGGCGACGCCGCCAATCTCGACCGGCCAATCCTTGTCGCCGAGGCCGTTGAGCGCCGCAACATTGCGCAGCAATGCTGCGTCGGTCTTGCCCTCCTGCTGGCAGTTGGGACTCAAGCCGCTTGCCATGCGGCAGGCATGGACATCGGCGATAAACAGGAAGGTGGCGTCGATGGGCTGAACGCGCTGCCCGGTCTGGCCGAGCGCCGGGCGCGAAAGCGCACCAGTGGCAGCGAAACCCGCAGCCTGCGCCAGAAAGCTGCGTCGGGAAAACAATCGAGGCGAACGGCAATCCATCATGACTCGAATTTCAGCATGGAGAGCGGCCAGCCGTCCAGCGCGTCTCATCGCCGCCGTCATCGACATGGTCCCACGGGTCTGGCATGTTCCCCCTCAACTTGTGCGAGCATTGAGAGGACAAGATGAGAACGGCCTTTACCGGCATGATGTTGACCGCGATGCTGACCTCGAGCGCCGCGCATGCCGCTGGTTGCATCGACGCGAAGTCCGCCAAGAATGGTTTCGTTCTGGCGAGGCCCGGAATTCAGAGCGAGTTCCGGCCTGTGGCCGGCGGAATGGTTTCCGTCGTCAACACATACGAGTCGCAATCGCCGCAGACCCAGTTCCTCTTTGCCGGCCTGATCGAGGTGTTTCGCGACAGCGACACCGGCCGGCTGGCGATGATCCCGTTTTCCGATCTCAGAAAACTGTTTCCGCTGAAGACAGGCGCCAAGAGCACAATAGAGTTCGTCGAGCTGTCGCCGGACAAACAGCCGAAAAGCACCAAGACGCTGACCCTTGTCGTCAAGGGCAAGGAGACGTTCAGCCTGGGCGACTGCAAATACAATGTGCTGGCCGTCAACGAGACCTTCAAGAACGGGTCCGGCGAGACGCTGGATGCGTTCACCACGCTCTATGCGCCGGACCTGCAAGCTGCGCTGGCCAGACGCTACGATGAAGGCACTAGCGCGCAATCGGTGAACGGCTACGAGACGATCAAGCCACTGGCTGAGTAGAGACACTAAAGCGGCTTGGACGGAAGTTCGCAAGCAGCGGATTCTCAATGCCGCTGGCGATCTCGCCAGCAAGCAGTTCGCCCGCGATCAGGCCAAGCGTTGCGCCGCTGTGGCTGAAGGCAACGTAGTATCCCTCGATGTCCTTCAACTGGCCGAATACCGGCTCGCCGTCTCCGGGAATCGGCTTGGGGCCAACACCATAGCTTTCCAGTTCCAGCTTCGGATGGCCCTCGAGAACCTTCGAGGCTTCGTCGAGAAGCCCCTGAACAGTCGAATCCTTCACGCCATAAGTGCCGTCCGAATTGACGACCACCTCTTCTTCCGACCAGGCGGAATCGAGCGCGAGGGCTCCGTCCGGCGTCGGGCGGATGGCGACGCGCGGCGTGTTGAGCACGGCCCGAAGAGGCAAGCTCACCGGCTTGGTCCTGACCAGCAGCGCGATCGGCGTCCCATCGGCGATATGCTGGCCGGAGTCCGCAACCATTCGCGGCACATCACCGCCGGTCGCCAGCAGTACCGCGTCGGCGGCAAAGCTGATGCCGCTTGTCGTGGTGACGCCAGTGGCACGACCGTTGACGACAGTGACCGCGGCGCTTCCGGCATCGGTGACCAGTTGGCCGCCACGCTCCACGAATTCCGCAATCAAGATCTCGATCAGCCGCGGCAGGTCGACCCAGCCTTCGCCCGGATTGAAGATCGCACCCTGATGCGTGACAGCGCTTGCAGCGATACCCGGCGTGGCTGAAGCTACCGCGCCTGCGGACAGATGTTGGGCATCATAACCGAGGGCCTTTTCATGGGCGAAGACGTCCGCGATCTCATTCGAGGCGTCGTCCGCATCCCATGTCAGGCCGCCATCGAAACGCAGCCAGTCGGCATCCGGATATCGCGCCGACAGCGTCCGGTAGCGGTCGATGCCGATCATGCGCAGGCGATGATATTCAGCCGACCGCCTGCGCGCGGAATTGAGCCAGGCGAGCGAGCGGCCGGAAGCTCCCTTGGCGAGCGGTCCATCATTGACCAGGACGGTTTCGATACCGAGCCTTGCAAGATGAACGGCCGAGGAGACACCGAAAATGCCGCCCCCGACAACAATGACCTTTGAGACCGAAGGTAATGTAGCCATGGGATATTCTTTCACTGTGTGGAGGTTGGATTGGCGGCCGGGGCGAAGGCGTCTTGGTTTCCATGCGTCTCGGGGGCCGTGCGATGGTGCGATCAAAGCACTTCGGCAAGGAAGTGCTTCAGACGCGGGCTTTTCGGGGTGTCGAAGATCGCAGCAGGCGTGCCGACCTCGATGACGCGGCCTTCGTCCATGAAGACGACCTGATCGGCGACCTTGCGGGCAAAACCCATTTCATGGGTCACGACGACCATTGTCATGCCGCGCCGGCCGAGGTCCGCCATCAGGTTCAGAACGCCCTTCACCAGTTCCGGATCGAGGGCGCTCGTCACCTCGTCGAAGAGGATAACCTCCGGGTCCATCGCAAGCGCGCGGGCGATTGCCACGCGCTGCTGCTGGCCACCCGAAAGACTGCCGGGACGATGGTGTTTGCGGGCGGCAAGGCCAACATCGGCGAGGCGCGCCTCGGCGATGCGCTCGGCCTCCTGCACCGGCATGCCCTTGACCTTGGTCAGCGAGAGCATGACGTTTTCCAGGGCTGTATGGTCCGGAAACAGGTTGAAATGCTGGAATACCATGCCAACACGGCGGCGCAATTTTTCAGGCTTCATCGCCAGGATGCTCGCGCCATCGAGCAGCACGTCGCCGCCTTTGGGCTCGACCAGGCGGTTGAGGCAGCGCAACAGGGTCGACTTGCCCGAACCTGATGGACCGATGACGCATGTGACCGTGCCCGGCTTGACCGTCAGGCTGACGCCCTTGAGGACATCGAGATCGCCGTAGGCCATGTCGAGATCGGTGATGGCGAGACTGCCGCCCTTGAACCGGTGAAGCGCCGGGCTGCCTTCAGGGCTGGTCTCCGAAGGTGGACCGCTGACGGCGCTTTCCAGTTCGCTCACCTCGGCAAGGCCACTGGCGACGAGGCCGGCCTTTTGCTTTCCGACCCGCAGCGAGTTGTCGATGTGATTGACCACATGGGTCAACGGCACGGTGATGACGAGATAGAACACGCCGGCCAGAAGCAATGGCGAGAGGTTTCCGGTGACCACCGCCTGGTCCTGGCCGACGCGGAAAATCTCGCGCTCCGACGCGAGCAGACCGAGGAAATAGACAAGGCTCGAATCCTTGACGTTGCCGATGAACTGATTGACCAGAGCCGGCAAGACGCGGCGGATGCCTTGCGGTATCACGATCAGGCGCATGCCCTGCCCGTAGCTCATGCTGAGCGCCCTGCAGGCTTCCATCTGCCCGCGCTCGACGCTCTGGATTCCCGAACGGAAGATTTCGCCGATATAGGCGCCGGCGATCAGGCTGAGGGCGAGAATGCCGAGCGGATAGGGCGAAGGCCCGAAGATTTCACGGCCGATGCGGGCGAAGCCCTGGCCAATCAGCAGAATCGTGACGATCGCCGGAAGGCCACGGAAAATATCGGTGTAGATCCGGGCCGGAATGCGCAACCAGCGCGATTGCGAGATGCCCATGACCGCGAGGATCATGCCGAGAACAACGCCAAGCACCGTGGAAGTGGCGGCGAGGATCAAGGTGTTCTTCAATCCGATGGTGATCATGCTCGGCAGCACGTCGGCCATGGCCTGCCAGTCGAGGAAACTGCGGCGCAAGTTTTCAAGCCAGTTCATTCGGTCCCCTTTTCGATCGCGCTATTCGAGCCATCCGGAAATCAGGCGCAACAGCGTGTCGTCCTGCCGCCGGCCATCAAGGCCGGCGGCAGACGCGGTTACTTCTTGGGGAGATATTGGTCAGGCATCGGCGAGCCGGGGAACCACTTCTCGTAGAGCGTCTTCCAGGTGCCATCCTGCATCGCCGCATGCAGGGCAGTGTTCAGCGCGTCGCGAAGCTTGTCGTTGCCCTTACGCACGACGAAGCCTGCTGGCGCGTCGAAGGAAGGGATGTTCACTGCGATCTTCAAGTCCGGATAACGAACCCCATAATCCTTGGCTGCCTCATAGTCGAGGAAATGAGCGTCCACCGTGCCATTGTTGAGCGCCGAGACGGCCGAATTGTTGTCAGGAAATTTGACGAGATCCGTCCCGACAAAATTCTTCGCTGCATAGATTTCCTGCAGCGTACCCTGCACGACGCCAAGACGCTTGCCCTTGAGCCCGTCCGCCGAAGTTATCGCCTTGTCGGCGGTAAGCACCGACAGGTAGCCTGCGAGATAGCCGTCGGAAAAGTCGACGGTCTTCTTGCGCGCATCTGTCGTACCGATCGCGGCGACCGCCACGTCGAAACGCTCATTGGCAACCGAAGGCATCAGGGCCGAGAACTCCTGACCGGTGAAGATCACCTGATCCGGTTTGAATCCAAGGCGGCTCGCGACGTTCCGAAAGAGTTCAATATCGAACCCCGTGAACGTGCCATCCGCCTGCGTGAAAGCGTAGGGCTTCGCGTCTCCCATGGTCCCGACGCTGATAACCTTCGCATCGATAAGGCCATAGGGATTGTCATCCGCCGCGGCAGCCCGCGAAACCAAACCTGCTGCGATGCACACAATCATAAGAGCCATTGCGCCGGTCTGGGCCGGCGACATCAACGACTTGAGAATTCCAATCCTGCTCATGTCTTCTCTCCACTCTGAAGGTTTGTTCTTCTTGGCATTTGCGTTGAGCCCGTAATTTCACGCCTCATAACGTTCGTCGCCGCGACAGCGGCTTGCACGGCAGGCTCCCATCACGCCTCTTGGCTCACTCATTTTTTGAAAGAGACCGGTCTCTTGTTGTATGAGACCGGTCTCTTTGATAATCGTTATCGTCAGATTGACCTTCCGTCAACAACTCTTGTAGTCGTTTGTCCAATGAAAAAAACCGCGCCCAAGACCCGGTCGATAACAGTCAGCGACGTCGCCCGCGCGGCAAACGTGTCGAAAGCGACAGCCGCGCGCGTGCTCGGCGGATACGGCGTCGTCAGCGATATGATCCGCGCGGACGTCATGGCCGCGGCCAAGGCACTGGACTATCGTCCGAACGAGTTGGCCCGCAGCATGACGACCGGCCGGTCCGGCATCATCGGAGTGGTTGTCGGCGACATCGAGAACCCGTTCTTCAGCCTCGCGGTGCGTGGCATCAGCGACGCGGCAAGAGCAGCCGGTTTCAACGTCATTCTGGCCAACTCCGGCGAGAGGATCGAGGTTGAAAAGGCAGCCGTGCGGCTGTTGATCGGCAAGCGCGTCGACGGACTGATCGTCACGCCATCGGAATCGCGTGACATCTCACACCTGCGCGACATCCATCGTTCAGGCCGGCCGCTTGCCCTGCTTGACCGGGCGCTGCCCGATCTGGATGTCGATACGGTCACGGTCGACGATCGCGGCATCGCCATGCGGGCGACCCGCATTCTTGCGAATGCCGGCCACCGCAACATCGCCTATGTGACCGCGGTCGACGCCGAAGGGCATGAATACCGCGATCTCGGGCAAATCTACACCTCGTCGGTTCGCGAGCGTATCGACGGTTTCCTCACCGTGTGCCGAGATGCCGGAATTGAGCGGCCGGAAAGTTATGTTCGGCTTGGTGCAACAAGCCCCGCCGAAACACGCAGGGTTGCCGACAAATTGCTGTCCGGACCAAATCGGCCGACGGCAATCCTCGCCTCCGACAGCGTCATAGCGCTGGAGATCTTCAGGGTGATCCGCCAGCGCGGCCTGCGGATTCCCGAGGACATTTCGCTGATCACCTTCCATGATGCGGACTGGACGAGCGTGACAACCCCGCCCATTACCGTCATCGACCAGCCCGTCTATGCACTTGGCAAGAGTGTCGCGGAATTGCTCATCCGACGGCTGAAGGGAGATCAGCGCCCGGCGGAAAGGCTCATTCTGCCAACATCGATCGTCGAGCGCGGGTCTGTCGGCCCACCCTCGAACAGGAAGTTGTAGATGCCATCGTCAAGCGCGAGCAGCGCGGCCGCGATCTAGGTTTCACCCAGCGCCGCCAGGCAGTCGCGCAGCACGGCGGCGTCCTGCGCCGCCTTGGCCATCGACATGGCGCCGGAATAAGTGGCCACAACGAGCGCGGCGAAGCTCTGCGGGTCGATGCCCTGCTCCCTGCCCGCCCGCTGGTCGGCGCTGATCTTGTCGGCGATGGCCTGGCGCCACGCCGAAAAGATACCGGCAAGGGCGGCACGAAAATCCGGATCGGCCAGCGACAGTTCATGCGCCAGATTGTTGAGCGGGCAACCGCGCACGAAGCCCTGCTGCTCCAGTTGCGCCGCCACGGCCTCGAACACCGTTCGCACGCCCTCGCGTGCCGAATCCGCCGCCAGCACCGGCGCGATCCATGTCTCCTCGACCGCCGCTGCCACGCGCTCCTCGATCACCGCCAGCGCCAGCGCCCTCTTGGTCGGGAAATGGTGATGCAGCGCGCCGCCGCTGACACCCGCCGCCGCCATCAGATCGCCGAGGCTGGAAGCATGATAGCCTCGGACCTGAAACGACTCTTCGGCGACATCGAGCACTTTCTTGCGCATGCCTTCGGGGTCGTTGATGCGTTTGCGTGACCGAAGCCTTGGTTGAGCGGCAATCTCTGCTGACATTGCTCAACAATAGCATGTTGACAAAACAGGACAACCGGTCTGTTTATAAACAGGATGATCATCCTGTTTTGGAGACTGTCGATGGACCTACCTCGGAAAATCCCGCCGGAACTCGCAATGCCCGCCTCACCCGTGGTCGAACTGAGGCAGTACACATTGAAGCCCGGCAAGCGCGAGACACTCATCGACATCTTCGACGGCAAGCTGATCGAAGGCCAGGAAGAGGCCGGCATGACTGTCATCGGCCAGTTCCGGGATCTCGATCGCCCGGACATGTTCGTCTGGCTGCGAGGCTTCGACGGCATGGATGCGCGCAAGGATGCACTCGCCGCCTTTTATGGCGGGCCGGTCTGGGCGGCGCACAGCAATGCGGCCAATGCAACGATGATCGATTCCGACGATGTGCTGCTGCTGAGGCCTGCGTGGCTGGGCGCCGGCTTCGACCTCTCTGGTGCGTCGCGGGCCGGCATGCCTGCCGGCGAAAAACCAAGCCGGAACAAAGCTGTGGCTGGCATCGTTGTCATCCGGATTCATCACTTGCGGCGCGGCACCGAAATCGGTTTTGCCAATCGCTTCGAGGTTGAAATGGCGCCGCTGATGACGGCACCCGGTATACGCCAGCTCGCCGCTTTCATCACGGAGCATGCCGAAAACAGCTTTCCACGCCTGCCGATACGGGCGAGCGAGAACGTCTTCATTTCCGTTACCGGCTTCGACAGCACCGAGGCGCATGCCAGCCATGAAGCCGCCCTCGCCGCCTCGCCAGCGTGGCAGGCCTTTTGGCAGGCCGCGCGGCCTGAC
The DNA here is from genome assembly GCF_059683645.1 of Mesorhizobium sp. RCAM 05104. Classification (NCBI taxonomy): domain Bacteria; kingdom Pseudomonadati; phylum Pseudomonadota; class Alphaproteobacteria; order Hyphomicrobiales; family Phyllobacteriaceae; genus Mesorhizobium; species Mesorhizobium sp. RCAM 05104. The sequence continues at coordinate 886,865 of NZ_CM185033.1, forward strand.
CTGACCAAACCAACGGAGACCTTGCGGCTATCGCCCACTTCGCAATCGTTGGTCGGGTGGAACTCTTAGCCTGTAAAGGCGTCAATGACGGCCCTGGCGACAAGGGCCGGATCTTCCCAATGCGGGTTGTGGCCACAGTTCTCGGCTCGGACGAGGACGGCTTCGGGAAGAGCCCCCAGCAATGCCTGCTGATGCGCCTTGCCGAACAGCGGATCGCGCGCGCCGGCGATGATCAGAGTTCGGGCCCGCACTTGTTGTCCGGCCTGCACGGCCTTGCCGCCGAGGGATGCCGACGAAATCGCACTTGGCGTCACCGCGCTGATCGACGGGCTTTGGCTGCGGCTCGGCTCGCAGCCGGGCAGCGTCTCGCGCGAACAGGCGATCCTCCAGGTCAAGAATTATGTCGCAGGGCGGCTGGCCACGAGGGAGCCCGTGACCGCCGGCGCGTAATCAGTCTCGACTGGCTGGCCGGCCGAATTTGATGCGGGTGACAAACGCCCTATCGCGCCGGCCAACCAGTCGCAGGCTTGCGCCGCTGGAGACCGGACTTCAGATTGCCACCGGCAGCCATATGGCTTTCGAGCAGACGGGCCCATGCCGCCACCGCAGCCGAGCGCGTCAGGTGGGTTTGCGCGAAGCGCTGCGCTTCTTCCGCTATTTCGGCCTCCATCTTCGGATTGGCACGCAACCACTCGATGCGCTCGACCAGATCGGACATGTCGCGTGCCACCGGGACATAGTGACGAAACGGCTCGATACTGTCGAAGAACCATTCCCGCCAGGGCCGGTCCTGCAACAGCACGACGCGTTTCGTGTGCAGCAGCATCTTGAAGCGGCCACTGTAGCCCGCACCCTCGACATCGATCATATATCGGTAGGTGGCAACCTGGTCTTCCATCGACCTGAACGTTGCCGAATATCGATTGATGGCAACGTCATAGTTTGGCTCGGTGTCGTACGCCTCCAGGAGATCGGGCCGGGCCGCTGCGATCTCGACTATCCTTCTGCGGGCGCCGTTCATGCAGCGCCCTGCCCAGAACAGCCTGTTATCGCGTGGCGGCCCGTCCGACGCAGCCGCCATCGCCCGCGTCTTCTGATCGTAGTCGTCGAATTTTGCGTCCGGCCAACCATCGAAAACGAAATCCGGCGCGGCCACTTCGCCATAGCCGTCTGCCTGGGAGAATGCGAAGCGAGTGCGGAAATAGCGATGCCTTCTACGGGAGGGCGTATCGCCGAGGAGCATGTGGAATGGCGGTACGCTGCGGACGCCAAGGGACGCCAAGGCCTCGGCAACGAGGGCCAATACTTGCCTGTGCCTTTCTAGCCAGGCGGCGCGAGAGCGCACCAAGAGCTTTCCGTTGTCGAGATCGGCAGTAGATCTCGCCTCGATTAAGCCCGGGCAGCAGGCGCCTCTCAACTTCGACAACATCGACCGGCAAGGGAAGCTTCTGGGCTCCCGTCTCAAGAGGTACCATTTTCAGCAATGCTCTTGCAGAAAGTATTTCGATCGGAAGCCCGCGTTGCCTGACTTAAACTTGCGCGGCTCCTCGATCAAGGCGGCTATCCTGTTCGCGCCCCAGATGCAAGCTGCGTCATCTGGCAATTCAACACACCAGAAGGCTGGCAAGGGTCGAAGTTCATACCGTGGGATAGGTCGATACCTTGACCACGGCCGTGAATCCGCGGTGCTCTCGAGGTGACCAGAGCGGTCCCGGAGCGTCCAATGAGACTGAACAACAAACGCGCGCTGATTACCGGCGGATCGGACGGCATCGGCCTTGCAATCGCCGAAGCTTTCTTGCGTGAAGGCGCCGACATCACGATCGTCGGTCGCGACGCCGGGAAACTCAACGGCGCTCGCGAAAAACTGACGGCTTCCGGCTCGGTTGGCACTGTGGAGATATTGTCGGCCGATCTTGCCGCCGGCATCGGCATCGAGGCCGTCATCGATCTGGTGAAAAGGTCCGGCCGACGTCTTGACATTCTTGTCAACAATGCGGGAGTGGCTTTCCTGGTGCCGTTCGCTGATGTCAGCGAGGTTCAGTTCCAGCAATCCTTCGCTCTCAACGTGACGGCGGTGTTCTTCCTCACCCAGGGCCTGCTGCCACATCTCGCAACCGGCGCATCGGTGATCAACATTTCCTCCTATTTCGCCAACAAGATGATCCCAAAGCGGCCATCAAGCCTCTATTCGCTGTCGAAGGGCGCGTTGAACTCACTGACCAAATCGCTGGCCTTCGAGCTCGGCCCACGCGGCATTCGCGTCAACGCAATCGCGCCTGGCACAGTCGATACCGCCATGCGGCGCAGGACAGTCGACAATCTGCCTGCCGAGGCAAAGGCGGAGCTGAAGGCCTATGTCGAGCGCAGCTATCCGCTGGGCCGCATCGGCCGTCCCGATGACCTCGCCGGCATGGCGGTTTATCTGGCCAGCGATGAGGCCGCGTGGACCAGCGGTGGCATCTTCGCTGTCGACGGCGGCTATACCGCCGGGTGACTGTGCGGATCAGTCCCTTGCGTCCGCCTCGGACATGCCAAGGCGCTTGACCAGACTTCCCATCCCGCGTCCCGCACCGTTATAGATCCGAGGCGTAGTTCAGACACTCGTTGTGCCATGTCATCAAACGATCCGCTGATCCTTTTCTACACGACGTTCTTCGGCAAGCCTGTCGACATCGCGTCCATCCATTGTGAAGGGCGGTGGACGCTGGACAAGCGTCGGCTTTCCGAGGCGGCGGCGGTCGTCTTTCATATTCCGGACTTTCGCGAATTCGGCGACGCCTACAAATACCCCGGCCAATATTGGGTGGCCCGGTCGATGGAAAGTCGCCAGAACTACAAACGCGTCACCAATCCGGATGTCATGAGGCATTTCGACATGACGATGACGCACGAAACATGTTCCGATGTCTGGATGCCCTATCTTCCCCGGGCTCGCGGATGGCAGGAGATGGTTGCCAGACCGATCGCCGCGAAGACGGAAGAGGCGCCCGTTGCGCTGTTCCAGTCCGCGCCCGTCAACCGCAGCGGCCGCATTGATTTCACGGCCGAGCTTTCGCGCTATATCAAGATCGACTCCTACGGCCGACACTTTCACAATCGAGCGATCAGTGGCCCGGATCTTGGCCGGGAATCCAAGATTGAAACCATTGCGCGGCACAGGTTCTGCCTGGCGCTGGAAAATTCAATCGAGCCCGACTACGTCACCGAGAAGATCTACGATGCATTCGACGCTGGCACGGTACCGATCTACCTTGGCGCGCCGAATGTCGATGAATTCGTGCCTGCCAATTCTTACATCGACGCCAGCGCCTTCCCGAGCGCCAAGGAGCTGGCGGCCTATCTCCAGCACCTGATCGAAACGCCTGAGGACTACGAGGCCTATTTCGCCTGGCGCTCGAAGCCGCTGCCCGACAGCATCGTGAAACGTCTGCCGGGACTGGAAACCCCCACCTTCTGCCGATTGATGAATCTCGTGCGTCAACGCCGGGAAGAGCGGCCGCATCCGCCATCCGGACGGCCGACTCTTCCTTTCGGCCGCGTCTCCTTCCTGCGCACCCGGTTGCGCCGCTGGAAGAAAACGATCCCGAGCTGACGATTGAGGCATAAGGGTGAAGGAGGAATGCTCCTTCAGCCGTTTGCATTCCTGCCGCCCGCAATCTGCCATGCGGCAGGCCGCTAGGCGCCGGCAATTTCAGTGGCGGCGCTTTCCACAAATCCAAGAGCACCGACCGCCTCCAGGATCTGGTTACGAACCCAGCGATGAGGTGGCTCGTCGTCGTGGCGCGCGTGCCAGTACATCCTGATTTCAGGAACAGCAATGGGAAGCGGCGGTTCGAAGATGACGAGCGGAAGGGTCCTCGCGGCCCAAACGGCGAACTGCCTGGGAACCGCTGCAAGGTAGTTTCCGTTTGCCACTGCCAACGCGACAGCCTGAAAGTGCGGCAGTGCCAGGCTTACACGACGCGTTCGTCCGAGCTTGCCGAGCGCCTCGTCGGTGGAACCCGACATCGAGCCGTCGATAGAGCGAAGAACGTGGGGCAGTTCGCAGAAAAGCTCGATCGGCAGAGCTGCGCCGTCCGCGATCCCCGCCTGTCTGATCGCAGCATTGTCCCCCGCGGCGATGATGACGAATGGTGAATGGAACAGAGGCGTGCTGGAGACCCAGTCGGAGACCTCCAGCGGACGCTCCAGTGCTGCGTCGATTTCATCCTCCTGGAGCAGCCGCGAAACGTCGCCGCGCGCGCTATCGAGAAACCGCAACGACACACGCGGCGCGATACCCGCGATGCGCGCCGCCAGCGTTGGCATCAGCAGCATGGAAAAGAAATCCGCACCCATCAGCGTGAAGGTTCGCTCGAGTTCCGCCGGATCGAAGTTTTTCGTGGACTGGAAGACACGTTCGATTTCCCGCAGCGCCACGCGCAACGGCTCCGCCAGGCTCTCGGCGCGCGGCGTCGGCATCATTTCGTTGCCGTGGCGCACGAACAGCTGGTCGTTGAGAGCATGCCGCAAGCGATTGAGCGCGGCGCTGACGGCAGGCTGGCTGAGGCCGATCTGCTCGCCGGCACGCGTAACGCTTCTTTCCCGAAGGAGGGCGTCGAACACCCTGACGAGATTGAGGTCGAGCGCGTTCAAATTCATCGCATCAATTCGCCCCATACGATCATTCGATTTCCGTCGCCGGCATGTCCTTGGTTAGGTCGCCATCGGCGCCGCCCAGTCGGCACAGGCAACAATAGGAAATAGGAGCATAGAACTCATGACAATGACCCCTGGGACGATCACAGGCAAGGAACTCTTCTGGTTCAACAACACGCTCGTCGCGATCCACATCTCATCGGCCGCGGGAGAAGACGGCATCTGCGTCGTCGAACATCGCATGCCGTATGGCGACTCTCCGCCGCTTCATGTGCATCGCCGCGAAGACGAAGTGTTTCACGTCCTGGACGGGAGATTGCGCTTTCAGATCGCCGGCCACGAACACATTGCGGACGCCGGCGAAACCGTCATTGCGCCGAAAGGCCTGCCGCACACCTACAGGGTCGAGTCGCGCGAAGGAGCGAGTACCCTGACCGTCACGCGCGGTGCGGATTTCGAAACGCTCCTGCGCCAGGCGGGCCGCCCCGCCGAACAGCCGGAGCTGCCGCCGCAAGTGGAACCGACGCCGGAAATCATCGCGGCACTGGTGCAGCTCTGTGCAAAGAATGGCATCGACATCGTAGGCCCACCGCTTGCCTGACTGGCCGTTCAGGGCATTCACTTCGGCAAGCCGACGCGCCTTCCCTTCTCCCTTGCGGGAGAAGGTGGAGGCGTTCAACCGATTTGCATCATTTGCGCCCGAAATCTCCGCTTGAAGCCGTTTGTGCAACGCGATACGCCGTTGCCGACTTCGACAAGGAGAGAGCCGTGAGCACGCCAAAGACCAGAACCGAAACCGATACGTTCGGTCCCATCGAGGTCGCCGCCGACCGCTATTGGGGCGCGCAGGCGCAGCGTTCCCTCGGCAATTTCAAGATTGGCTGGGAAAAGCAGCCGGCTTCGATCGTGCGCGCGCTCGGCATCGTCAAGCGGGCGGCGGCGGAAGCCAATATGGAGCTGAAGCGGCTCGACCCGGCGATCGGCAAGGCGATCATCGCGGCGGCGCAAGAGGTGATCGACGGCAAGCTCAACGAGCATTTCCCGCTGGTGGTCTGGCAGACCGGCTCGGGCACGCAGTCCAACATGAACGCCAATGAGGTGATCTCCAACCGGGCGATCGAGATGCTGGGCGGCGTCATGGGCTCGAAGAAGCCGGTGCACCCCAACGACCACGTCAATATGAGCCAGTCGTCGAACGATACTTATCCGACGGCCATGCATATTGCCTGCGCCGAGCGCATCGTGCACGATTTGTTGCCGGCGCTGAAGCATCTGCACAAGGCGCTGGACGCCAAGGCCAGGGCCTTCAACCACATCATCAAGATCGGCCGCACGCACACGCAGGATGCCACCCCGCTCACCCTGGGCCAGGAATTCTCGGGCTATGCGGCGCAGGTCGCCTCCTCGATCAAGCGCATCGAGATGACGCTGCCCGGCCTGCAGGAACTGGCGCAGGGCGGCACCGCCGTCGGCACCGGCCTCAATGCGCCCGTCGGCTTCGCCGAAAGGGTGGCGGACCGCATCGCTGCCATTACCGGCATCGCCTTTGTCACGGCACCGAACAAGTTCGAGGCGCTCGCCGCCCACGATCTCGATGGTGTTCTCGCACGGCGCCATCAATGCGGCGGCGGCGGCGCTGTTCAAGATTGCCAACGACATCCGCTTCCTCGGCTCGGGCCCGCGCTCGGGCCTCGGCGAACTGTCGCTACCGGAAAACGAGCCGGGCTCCTCGATCATGCCGGGCAAGGTCAATCCGACCCAGTGCGAGGCGATGACGCAGGTCTGCGTGCAGGTGTTCGGCAACAATGCCGCACTCACCTTCGCCGGCAGCCAGGGCCATTTCGAACTGAATGTCTACAACCCGCTGATGGCCTACAATTTCCTGCAGTCTGTGCAGTTGCTCTCCGACGCTTCGGTCTCCTTCACCGACAACTGCGTCGTCGGCATCGAGGCGCGTGAGGACAACATCAAGGCGGCACTCGATCGCTCGCTGATGCTGGTGACGGCTCTCGCCCCGACCATCGGCTACGACAACGCCGCCAAGATCGCCAAGACCGCGCACAAGAACGGCACCACGCTGCGCGAGGAAGCGCTGGCAACCGGGCTGGTCAGCGAAGCCGACTACGACCGGCTGGTGCGGCCGGAGGACATGACGCACCCGGGATGATCGCAGGAACGTTACCTACGGTGAACGATGTGTCGCCGCATTCGCGTCTTTGGTGAACAGTCGACATGGGCTATCTGCAGGGCATCAACCCCATTCGGAGTACCACCATGTCCCTCAACACTTCCGTCGCCGGTTCCGGCACCGCTTCCAATGCCTCGGCCACGATCCTGGTCGGCCGGGTGCTCCTGTCGATCCTTTTCATCCTGTCGGGCTTCGCCAAGCTGACCGCGATCTCGGCCACCGCCCAGTGGTTCGGCAGCATCGGGCTGCCGCTGCCGACGGTGGCTGCCGTTGGTTCCGGCCTGCTTGAATTGTTCGGCGGCCTCGCCATCCTTGTCGGCTTCCAGACCCGCATCGTGGCGATCGTACTCGCCATCTTCACGCTGGCCGCCACGGCGGTCGCGCACCTCAACTTCGCCGACCAGATGCAGATGCTGATGCTGCAGAAGAACCTCGGCCTCACCGGCGGCTTCCTGCTCCTGGCAGTGCTCGGTGCCGGCGCCTATTCGGTCGACGCCAGGCGCGGCTGAACAACACCTTCAAATACCTGAAACAAAGGCGGCGCGGAATTTTCCGCGCCGCTTTTTCGTTGTCGATGCACAGGCCCACACGTCTCGATCCGCCAGGCGGGATTTGCGACCGCATTGCTGATAGGATCAAGGCGTCGAGGTGAGCAGTCGGCCGATCGGCCCTGCCTGATCGACATCGGAGGTGACAAGCATGCCCCGCAACGCCCTGCTTCTGCTTTCCCGGCTGCTGCTCGCCGCCCTTTTCGTGCCTTCCGGCTTCCAGGCGCTTTCCGATATTGCCGGAACGACGAGCTATTTCGCCAGCCTCGGCCTGCCGCTGCCGACGCTCGCCGCATGGGGCACGGGCCTGTTCGAGCTGATCGCCGGGCTGCTCATCCTGGTCGGTTTCCAGACCCGGATCGCGGCGCTGCTGCTCGCCGCCTTCTGCATCGTCGCCGGCTTCATCGGCCATTACGGCCAGGGTGGCGGTGACGCGATGCTCGCCTTCCTGCACTCGCAGATGCTGATGAAGGACATCGCCATATCAGGCGGTTTCCTGGCGTTGGCAATGGCCGGCGCCGGCGCCTGGTCGGCCGACGGGCGCGCTTCGGCGTAAGGCTTATTTCACCGAGACGCTCTATTTGACCGAGACGCTGGGGCCGCCCTCGACGGCCAGCACAAGCCGGCGGTTGGTGATCCTTGCCAGCTGCGCCAGCCGGCCGGCCGGCCGCTCGCCGTAAAGATCGGCCAGCGACGCAGGCAACACCAGCGCCAGCACGCCGTTGGCGCGCTGTTCCCATTTCAGCCTGGGCATGATGCCGGGCATCGACGCCGTCAGCAGATAGACGACACGCATCATCGCCGCCAGCACGCGAGCCCGCTCCAGATAGCGTGGCGTCGCCAGCGCCTTGATTTCCGGCGCGATGGATTCGTTGAAGATGCCGTCGTGACGATAGGCGTTGGCCAAAGCCAGGAAGGCGCGGCCAGGATGGTCGACGCCGAAGAAGGAGGCATGGGCAATGATGTTGAGCGATTGCTTGCCGCGATATTCTGGATGCGCGCGCCAGCCGATGTCGGCCAGCAATGCGGCCGCGTGGCGGTAGCGCGCCTCGTCCTCGGTCTCGTCGATGCCGAAGGCGGCAAAGGCCTTGCCGGTCCATTCGACCAGTTCGTGCGCATGGTGGACCGAGCGCGAGCGCAGCACTGCAAGTTCCTCCGAGGCCGAGATCAACGGATCGGCCTTCTGCTCAGCCTCGTCGAGGAGCGAATAGAGAAAGCCTTCGCGCACACCGAGTGCCGAAACGATGATCTTCGACGGCTGCATCGCCGTCATGATCTCCTGCAGCACGATGGCGCCATAAGGCAGCAGCGAACGGCGGTTCTTGGAGACGCCCTCGATGCCCTTGACCTTCTCGATTTCGGCTTTGGCCACCTGTTTCAGGAAGGTCGTGGCACTGTCGGCGCTGATCTCATAGTGGTGCATCACGCCAAGCGGATAATTGGTCATTTCCATGTGCAGCCGGGCGAGATTTCGCCAGGTTCCGCCCACGGCGTAGAAGGGCCTGCCTTGCCCACCCTTCAACAACTTCGCCTTCGCCAGTTCGTCGCGCGCGATCTTCGCCGCCTGGGCCAGCGAGTTCTTCGCCATGTCCTGCAGGCGCAGGCCACCCAACGGCAGCGTTATACCGTCGCCGATCGCTTCGCCATTGACGTCGACCAGTTCGAGACTGCCGCCGCCCAGATCGCCGGCGATGCCATTGGCAGGATGGAAGCTTGAAATGACGCCGAGCGCCGAATAGTAAGCTTCCTGGCGCCCGCTGATCACCCGGATCTCGGTCTTCAGCACCTCCTCGGCGCGGTGGATGAAATCGGGACCATTGACCGCTTCGCGGGCGGCGGCTGTCGCCAGCACATACATATGCTCGGCGCCGGCCTGGTCGGAGAGCGCGCGAAAGCGGCGGAACTCTTCCATCGAGCGCGTCACCGCCTCGGGGTCGAGTTTGCCGGTCGAAACGATGCCGCGGCCAAGACCAGCCAGCATCTTTTCGTTGAACAGCATGGTCGGCGAGCGCGCCAGCCCCTCATAGACAACGAGACGGATCGAATTCGACCCGATGTCGATGATGGATAGCGGTCGGCGGTCCTGCAGCCGGCCCTGGGAATCAGACAGCATCAGGTGGACGCTGCGGCGTTCTTCTTGCGGCGCTTGAACTGCGCGATGCGCTTGGGCGCATGCGACTTCAGCGCGTCACCCCGTCCGGACAGGCTCGGATTGGTCATGAAATATTCCTGCGCGTTGAACGGTTCCTCACCCTCCTCCAGCACCACGCGCCGGGAGGTTCCATCAGCCAATACGTCGAAACTTTGCTGATTGTCCATGATGTTGCCCAGCATGATCTGGCCAAGGACCTGTTCATGCACAGTTGGATTGGTGATCGGCACCATGGTCTCGACACGGCGGTCGAGGTTGCGCGGCATGAGGTCGGCCGAAGAAATGTAGACGATCGCCTCGTCCGAGGGCAGGCCATGGCCATTGCCGAAGCAATAGATGCGGCTGTGTTCGAGGAAACGGCCGACGATCGACTTCACCCTGATGTTTTCCGACAGGCCCGGCACCTGCGGCCGCAGGCAGCAGATGCCGCGCACGACGAGGTCGATCTCGACGCCAGCGCGGCTGGCGTCATAGAGCGCATCGATGATGATCGGGTCGACGAGTGCATTCATCTTCATCCAGATGCGCGCCGGCCTTCCCTCCAGCGCGTGGGCGACCTCATCGGAAATATGCTTGAGAATGCGGCTTCTCAGCGTGAACGGCGAGATCGCCAACCGCATTTCATCCGTCGGCTCGGCATAGCCGGTGATGAAATTGAAGAGTTGGGCGACATCGCGGGCAATCGTCGGATCGGTGGTGAAGAAGGACAGGTCGGTGTAGATGCGCGCGGTCACCGGATGGTAATTTCCGGTGCCGAGATGCACGTAGTTGCGCAGCTTTCCGTCCTCGCGCCGCACCACCAGCGACATTTTCGCATGAGTCTTCAACTCGAGGAAACCGAACACGACCTGCACGCCAGCGCGCTCCAGGTCGCGCGCCCAGCGGATGTTGGCTTCCTCGTCGAAACGCGCCTTGAGCTCGACCAGCGCCGTCACCGACTTGCCGGCCTCGGCCGCATCGACCAGCGCACGCACGATCGGGCTGTCGTTGGAGGTGCGGTAAAGCGTCTGCTTGATCGCCACCACTTCGGGATCGGCCATCGCCTGGCGCAGGAATTGCACCACCACGTCGAAGGATTCATAGGGGTGGTGGACGATGATGTCCTTCTCGCGGATGGCTGCGAAGCAGTCGCCGCCATGCTCGCGGATGCGCTCGGGAAAGCGCGGATTGTAGGGGGTGAATTTCAGATCATCGCGGGGGACGGCGACAATCTCGGATATCTGGCTGAGTGCCAGCGGGCCGGTCAGGACGCTGATGCGGCTCGACGAGACGCCAAGCTCACCGGCGACGAAGTCGCGTAGTTCCGACGGCATCAGCCTGTCGAATTCAATGCGGATCACCGAACCGCGGCGGCGGCGCTTCAGCGCCGTCTCGAACAGGCGCACCAGATCCTCGGACTCCTCCTCGACCTCGATATCGCTGTCTCGGATGATGCGGAACGTGCCGGAGCCCTTGACTTCATAGCCAGGAAACAGCTTGCCGATGTAGAGGCCGACCGCCTCTTCCAACGGGATGAAGCGGACATGGCGCTTGCGGTCCGGCAAACGGATGAAACGCTTCAGAGCTACCGGCAGGCGCAGAAGTGCGCTCATCTCCTCGCCGTTCTTGCGATGGCGCAGCTGCAGCGCCATCGAGAAGCCGAGATTGGGAATGAACGGGAACGGATGCGCCGGGTCGATCGACAGCGGGGTGAGTACCGGAAACACCTGTTCCTGGAAATGGTCTTCCAGCCAGATCTTTTCGTCCTTGGTCAGCGCATCGCGGGTGATGCTTTCAATGCCTTCCTTGTTGAGCAGCACGGTAAGGGCCGAAAGGCTCTTCTGCTGGTCTTCCTGCAGCCTTTCGACCTCACGCAGCAGCTGTTCGAGCTGCTGTTCGGGGGTGCGTCCGTCGGGGCTCTTCAGCACGATGCCCTCGCGCACCTGGCCGGCGAGGCCGGCGACGCGCACCATGAAAAACTCGTCGAGATTGGCGGCCGAGATCGACAGGAAGCGGACACGCTCCAGCAGCGGATGATTGAGGTTGAGCGATTCTTCGAGAACACGCCGGTTGAACTGCAGCCAGGAAAACTCGCGATTGACGAAACGGTCGGGATTGCCGCCTTCCGGGCTCGCTGCCTCGACATTGATGAATTCGCTCTGCACCGGCTTCAGTTCGTTCATGGTTCCTGCTCTTCCCGCGCCTAAAGCCGGTTAACCGGCTTAACTTATCCTCTGACAGGCTTTTGCGACAGTTTCATTTCATCGATCTTGCAAAGAGACCTGATATGATCCAGATGCAGATGAGACTGCGTTAAGGAGATGACGATGGCAGGCGGTTCCATTCCCCATTTTCAGAACGATGCGGGCCACCCGGCGATCGACATCGGCGTCAAGGAATTCATGTGCACGGGCGCCAATCCGCCTTTCGACCACCCGCATGTGTATCTCGACATGGGCGACGACAATGAAAAAGTCTGCCCCTATTGCTCGACGCTCTACCGCTATTCGCCAAAGCTGAAGGCGACGGAAACGCAGCCGGGTGGCTGCATCTATATCGACCAGGCCGCCTAATCTCCAGCGACCGGCTGCAAATGGACGACACGCGTTCCCGTGAAGTCATCATCGCCGGGGCGGGCATAGCCGGGTTGACCGCGGCGCTGGCCTTCGCCGAACACGGTTACCCCGTGCAAGTGTTCGAACAGGCGCAACGCATGGATGCGGTTGGCGCCGGCCTCCAGCTTTCTCCCAATGCAACACGCATCCTTCGCCAGCTCGGTGTGCTCGACCGCCTGCTGCCAACAGCGGTGCGGCCGGAAGCGGTGGTGCTGAAGGACGCCGCGACGTTGCGTGAACTGGCGCGCGTGCCACTTGGACAGACCGCTGAAGCGCGCTGGCGGGCACCCTACCTCGTGGCTCACCGCGCCGACCTGCAGGCGGCGCTGATGGCGCGCCTTGCCGAGGTGCCGGATATTCAGCTTACCACCGGCGGGCGCGTCGGCAGCCTTGCCATCGGGACCCATGGCATCACGGCGAGTGTCGAGACCGACGACGAGACTGTCGAGGTGGAAGGCTCCCTGCTGGTCGGCGCCGATGGCGTCTGGTCGTCGGTGCGCACGCTTGTCGATTCGACCAGGGGGACGGCACCGCCAAGAAGCCGTTTTTCCGGTGAGCTGGCCTGGCGCACCACCGTCGCGGTTGACAGTGCCGCCGGGCAAGCCTTTGCCGCGGTCGGCGCGGCCGATTGTGTGACGACCTTTCTGCATCCTGGCTTCCATATGGTCGCCTATCCCGTCAGCAAGGGCGACGCCTTCAACCTCGTCGCCTTCACCAGGGGCGAGCGTATCGCCGAGGGCTGGTCCGGCCATGCCGATCCCGGCATCCTCGCCGCCGCAATGCGCGGCACCGCGCCGGGCCTTGCAAGACTACTGGAAATGGCCGGCCCGTGGCTGACCTGGCCGCTCCATACGGTCGAGCAGAAGCAGCCTTGGACGACGCCGGACGGCATCGCGCTGATCGGCGACGCGGCGCATGCGATGACCCCATTCGCGGCACAAGGCGCGGCGATGGCGATCGAGGATGCGGCGACGCTTGCCGGCTCTTTTGCTGCCTTTCCTGCCGATCCGGCGCGATGCCTCCTCGTCTGGGAAAATCTGCGGCGGCCGCGCGTCGCCAAAGTCGCCCGGCGCGGCGCCCTCAACCACCTTGCCTGGCATGCTGTGGGACCGGTGGCAATCGCCCGTAACCTGTTCCTCAAGATGCGCTCGCCGGAAAAGCTCGCGACGGATCTCGACTGGCTCTATGGTTGGCAGCAAACTAATTATACAGCCGTATCGACAGGCTGAGCGAAGCCGGCAGCGGGTTCCACCAGCCAGTGCGCAGGCCGGCGGTTCGCAAGGCCGCCGCCGCCCAGGTGTTGCAGCCAACCAGCGCGTTGAAACGGCCGTTCGCCTCATAGAAGCGGTCGAACCTGGAATAGGCCGCGTTCTCGACGGCGACTGGGCCGGTCGGTCCCCGCTGAAAACTCGCCTCGATGAAGTCGAGCAGCGCCATAAAACGCTCCTCGCCAATGTCGAAGCCGACAACGTCGGCACGCGTCTCGCTTATGAAGCCAGCGACATCGACATGCATGACCGATGTGTCGAGGGTTAGCGCCTTCATCACCGGCGCAGCCTTGAGCTGCGACCATGTCGGCGTTTCCAGATAGAAGGCACGGCCGCCCCAGCCGAAGACGATGTAGCGCACCTCGGGAATGTCGACGGGGACACCGGCATCGGCCAGGAAATGGAAGCGCTGGCGCACGGCATCATCAACCGGAATGGCGATGTCGGTGTGGATCGGGTTCTTCAGCACCAGGATGTGGCGTTTACCCTCACCCGAGGCAGCAGCCGGCCAGAGCGGGCGCGGCACCAAGGTGCCCAGCGTCCCAGCCAGCACCGCCACGATCAACAGGAGGCCTAGAAAACGTCCGAGCTTTTTCATGAATGGCGGCCCTGCAAACGCGTCCCGGCGCGACAAGAACCGCCCGCCTCCTGCCCGTCCATACGCAAAAGAGCCCGGCACTGTTTCAGCCGGGCTCTTTTGCAGCCATCGAAGGCCTAATGCAGGATCTGCGACAGGAACAGCTTCGTGCGCTCGTGGCGCGGATGGTCGAAGAATTCGGCAGGCGTGTTCTGCTCGACGATCTGGCCCTGGTCCATGAAGATCACGCGGTTGGCGACCTTGCGGGCAAAGCCCATTTCGTGGGTGACGCAAAGCATGGTCATGCCTTCTTCGGCAAGACCAACCATGGTCTCCAGCACTTCCTTGATCATTTCCGGATCGAGCGCCGAGGTCGGCTCGTCGAACAGCATGATGCGCGGGTTCATGCACAGCGAACGGGCGATCGCGACGCGCTGCTGCTGGCCGCCGGAGAGCTGACCCGGATATTTGTTGGCCTGTTCCGGAATCTTGACGCGCTTGAGAAAATGCATGGCGATTTCCTCCGCCTGCTTCTTCGGCGTCTTGCGTACCCAGATCGGCGCCAGCGTGCAGTTCTCCAGGATGGTGAGATGCGGGAACAGGTTGAAGTGCTGGAAGACCATGCCGACCTCGCGGCGCACCTCGTCGATCTTCTTGAGATCGTTGGTCAGTTCCTTGCCGTCGACGATGATCTTGCCCTTCTGGTGCTCTTCCAGCCGGTTGATGCAGCGGATCATCGTCGATTTGCCGGAGCCGGACGGACCGCAGATGACGATGCGCTCGCCGCGCATCACTTTCAGGTTGATGTCCTTCAGCACATGGAACTCGCCGTACCATTTGTGCATGGCGATGATGTCGATGGCGACATCGGTGGTCGAGATATGCATTTTGGCGGCGTTGACCTTGATCTCTTCCGCGCTGACGGCATTTTCGATGGCCATGGCAGGGTCCCCTTGTTCTTTTGTTTAGCGTTTGTGGCCGGTGTCGAGTCGGCGTTCGGTGTACATTGAATAACGCGACATGCCGAAGCAGAACAGCCAGAAGACGAAGGCAGCGAAGATAAGGCCGGACCTGGCCGTCTGCGCCGTTGCCCAGTTGGCGTCTGAGAAGTTCTGCTTGACGACGCCGAGCAGGTCGAACATCGAAATGATCGAGACCAGGCTGGTGTCCTTGAACATGCCGATGAAGGTGTTGACGATGCCTGGGATGACCAGCTTCAGCGCCTGCGGCATGACGATCAGCACCATCTTCTGCCAGTAGCCGAGGCCGAGCGAATCGGCGCCTTCATACTGGCCCTTGGGGATCGCCTGCAGGCCGCCGCGCACCACTTCGGCCATGTAGGCCGCGGCAAACAGCGAGACACCGATCAGCGCACGCAGGAACTTGTCGAAGGTGACGCCGGCCGGCAGGAACAGCGGCAGCATGACGCTGGCGAAGAACAGCACGGTGATCAGCGGGATGCCGCGCACCGTCTCGATGAAGATCACGCACAGTGTCTTGACGATCGGCATCTTCGAACGTCGCCCCAGCGCCAGCAGGATACCGAGCGGCAGCGACACCGCGATGCCGACGAAGGACAGGCTGAGCGTGACCAGCAGGCCGCCCCACAGCGACGTCTCGACATGCGGCAGGCCGAAGACGCCACCGACCAGCAGGACGAAGGCGACGACCGGCAGCACCAAAAACAGCAGAATCGCGTTCAATCCCTTGCGCGGCACGCGCGGGACGAGCAGCGGTACCAACAGCACGACGGTGAGGATGGCCACAAGGATCGGCCGCCAGCGCTCCTCAATCGGATATCGCCCGAACATGAACTGGCCGAACTTGGCATTGACAAAGGCCCAGCAGGCACCGCTCCAGCCATCCGGCTGGATGCCGCCCTGCCCCACGGTGGCACAGAAGGTACGGTCGGTGCCGGTCCACTGGGCGTTGATGAACGCCCAGTTGATGACCTGTGGGAGGATCATCGCGACAAGCACGAGGCCGACGATGGTCAGTATGGTGTCGCCAGTAGAGGCGATCAGGTTCTTGCGCACCCAGGCGCCGAGGCCGCTGACGCTTGCCGGCGCCGGTTGCGCCAGCACCATTTCGGTGCGTACCCAGGACATATCGTGTTCTTGCATGTCCCTACCTTTCCACCAGCGCCATTCTGGCATTGACGACGTTCATGACCGCCGACGTCACCAGGCTGAGCGCGAGATAGACGACCATCATGATCAGCACGCCCTCGACCGCCTGGCCGGTCTGGTTCAAGACCGTGCCGGCGGTCGCCGTCAGGTCCGGATAGCCGATGGCGATGGCCAGCGACGAGTTCTTGGTCAGGTTGAGATACTGGCTGGTCAACGGTGGAATGACGATACGCATCGCCTGTGGCACGACGACGAGCCGCAGGATCGATCCCGGCCGCAGCCCGAGCGCACCGGCTGCTTCGGTCTGCCCCTTGCTGACACCCATGATGCCTGCGCGCACGATCTCGGCGATGAACGCCGCCGTATAGCAGGACAGCGCCAGATAGAGCGACAGGAACTCCGGCTTGACCTGGAAGCCGCCGGTCAGGTTGAAGGTCGATTGTTTCGGAAAATCGAAGCTCAGCGGAAAGCCGCTCAGCACGTAAGCGAGCAGCGGCAGGCCGACGATCAGCGCCACCGATGTCCAGAACACCGGAAATTGCTGGCCAGTCGCCATCTGTCGCTGGCGCGCCATGCGGGCAACGAACCAAGCCATGGCAATGCCGACGATGAATGCCACCAGGATTAGCCAGGAGCCGTCGCCCCAGACCGCGCGTGGAAAATAGAAGCCTCGTTGATTGAGGAAGGAACCGAACGGCAGGTTGATGCTGTCGCGCGGCGCCGGCAGCACGGAAAGCACGCCGGAATACCAGAAGAAGATCACCAGCAGCGGCGGGATGTTGCGGAAGATCTCGACATAGACCGTGCAGATCTTTCGAATCAGCCAGTTGTGGGACAGCCGGCCGATGCCGACTATGAAGCCGATAAGGGTCGCGGTGACAATGCCGGCGACCGCAACGATAATGGTGTTGATGAAGCCGACCACAATGGCGCGGCCATAGGTCGAGTCGGATGTATAAGCGATGGCGCTGTCGCTGATGTCGAAGCCGGCGCGACCTTTGAGGAAGCCGAAGCCCGACGCGATGTGCAAGCGGGTCAGATTGTCGACGACATTCTGGACGATCCACCAGACCGAAACCGCCAGCAGGACGACCACCACCGCCTGGTAGAATATCCCGCGGACCCTGGGATCATTGATAAAGGAACCGCGGCTGGGCTCCTCGCGAAGAACTTCCTGCGATGCCATTCGACCGTCCCCGGGAAAGAGAAGCCGGGAGGCAGACGATCTGCCTCCCGGATCACATTTCGATCAGCGGATCGGCGGAGCGTATTGCAGGCCGCCCTTGGTCCACAGCGCGTTGATGCCACGCGCGATCTTGAGCGGGCTGCCCGAACCGACATTGCGGTCGAACATTTCGCCATAGTTGCCGACGGCCTTGACGATGTTGACGACCCAGTCGTTGGAGACGCCGAGATCGGTGCCGATCTTGGTATCGGCTTCCTGGCCGAGCACGCGCTTGATCTCCGGGCTGGGGGAGTTCTTCATTTCGTCGACATTGGCCTTGGTGATGCCGAGTTCCTCGGCGTCGAGCAGCGCGAAATAGGTCCACTTGACGATGTGGTACCACTGGTCGTCGCCTTGGCGCACGGCCGGTCCGAGCGGTTCTTTCGAGATGATCTCGGGCAGCACGACATGGTCGGCCGGCGAGCCCAGCGTCAGGCGGATGCCGTAGAGGCCCGACTGATCGGTGGTGTAGACGTCGCAGCGGCCGGCGTCATAGGCGGCGTTGACCTCTTCGAGCTTCTCGAAGACGACCGGGTTATACTCCATCTTGTTCGCCTTGAAGTAATCGGCGAGGTTGAGCTCGGTGGTGGTGCCGCTCTGCACGCAGACGGCGGCTCCGGAAAGCTGCAGCGCCGAATTGACGCCGGGCAGCTTCTTGGCGTTGATCATGAAGCCCTGGCCGTCATAGTAGGTGGTGCCGACGAAATTCAGGCCAAGCGCCGTATCACGATTGATCGTCCAGGTTGTGTTGCGCGACAGGATGTCGACCTCGCCGGACTGCAGCGCGGTGAACCGCTCCTTAGCGCTGAGGGGCGTGAACTTGACCTTGGTGCCGTCACCAAAGACGGCAGCAGCGACCGCGCGACAGAAATCCGCATCGATGCCTTGCCAGTCACCCTTGTCATCCGGCGCCGAGAAGCCGGCCAGGCCGGTCGAGACACCGCACTGGATGAAGCCTTTCGCCTTGACGGTATCGAGCGTGGTTGCCGAAGCGGCCGAAGCCATCAATCCAAGCGCGCCAGCTCCAAGAATGCCAATTGCAATGTGTTTCATAACCCACAGACCCTTTTCTCTGTTTTCAGGCAAACCCTGATCTTTGTTCCTGCGTGAACGCAGCCCCCTTCGGGTTTATTCCGAGAACCCCTGCATCGTTGTCGACGCGCTGCCTCCCATTCACGAACTGCATCGAAGGCGATTATTCCTGTGAGGTCAAGGGAAATGACCGAATCCGAAAGAGTTTGAAAACCAGTTGCCGCAAATGCCTGAATTGCAGACAAACGCGCCCGCGATTTAGTCAGCAGCGCAAACAAAGGAGGCAAAACTCGTTCAACGCAAATGCAGGCCGGGGCAGCGAAGTCCATGCTTGCAATACCTTCGCGTTACTACCTTGGTGCGGAATGAATTGGCACGTCCAAAGCTGTCATCTGACGATTTGCCGGGTGGTTTCAGGTCAACAACGCCCGGAAACGCGACGCAGCCGTGCGTTGTCAGAGTGCTTCAAGGATGACCCAGGCGCCGGTCGCCGCCATCAGCGCTCCGGAAACGCGCGGGATCAACTGCCCGGTGGGGACTGTCTTTTCCAGGAGAACAAGGATGGCGATGCCAGCGATCCACAGAACGTTCATGACGCCGCCGACGAACAGCAGAGCCATCAGCGCCCAGCAGCAGCCGAGGCAATAGGCGCCGTGATCGATGCCCAGTCGAAGCGCGCCGAGCGGAGCGGAACGGAACCCGCCATGACTGGCCAGGAACGCGATCGGTGCCTGGCATTGACGCAGGCAGACACCCTTCATCGGCGTCCATTGATAGAGGCCAGCGGCGATCAGAACGAGGCCGCCGAGAATCGCGCTATCGGTCGCCATCGAGGGATCGAGCAAGGCGAGACGGGCGAGCAGCCATTGGGCTCCGGTCGCCGCGATGCTGAACACAACCCAGACGGTGAGATAGCCGGTAAAAAACCACCCCGTCGAAGCGATGGGACGCCCATCCGCTTGCGCCTTGCGGCCGACGCCAGCATAGAGCAGCAACATCGGCGCGACCGACGGCGTCATCATGCCGACCATCATCACCGCCCACATTGTGAAGATGAAAGCGAAATCGGCCGTTGCCCAAGCCCGGAAACCGGGAGCCACCGTGGCGCCCATGTCCATGCCGCCCATGTCCATGCTCGACATGTCCATGTTCGACATGCCCGTTGCGGCCACGTCGCCTGCGCCGCCGCTCGGTACGGAAGAACCGGGCATGACCATTCCTGCGGCGAGCCACAGCACATAGGCCCAGGCAAGCACGGCAATCACGACGAGTGCGGCCGTCACGACCGCACGATCGCGACGCAGCACCGCCTCGAGGGCTGTGTCGCCCATTTGGATCAGGTCAATGCACGACGCCGCTCTGCGTGAGATGCAGATTGGCGAAATGGCTGTGCGTATCGGACAGCTCGAACTTGATCGGGCCCGTCGCCTTGGTCCAGCCACGCCCAACCTCGGCGACCGCGTATTCGAAGCCGTGCGGCAGGTCGATACGCGCATGATGCTCGGCGCCGGTGACCGGATTTTTGATTGGCTCGCCATGGCCGTCGGTTACGCCCTTGACGTACAGCCGGCCGGTTCGTGCGTCGACGTCGACCTTGAAATCGATCGCGGCAAAGATCGGATCGTGGAATTTCTCCAGTGTGGTCGAAAAGACCTGGAATATCGTTGCGCCTGGTTCGGTGTCCTGACCACCCAATATACGAAGCAGCGCCTCACGCTGGGCTTCGGTCGCCCTCTCGTCGATAACCACCGCGGCTTCGCCCCTGCCCTGGTGTATCGCGCCGGGCCAGCGGAAAATCCCGACGAACCGCAATCCATCGAGCTTGGTGCTGCCGTGATGGCCGCTCTCGATTTCCATGCCAGCAACCGCCTGGCAGGATCCGTGGGTCGGCAAGGCATTGAACTGGCACGGGCAGCCATAAGCGCAATTGCAGTTGATGAATTCGCGCGCCTTCATTGTCCATTTGACGTCGGGCATGGCATTCCTCCCCTTGCCGCGCTCATGCTCCGTGAGCGCGATATCCGGATCGTGGGGAACCAGGGGGTCAACCGGCAACAACCATCCGGCAGCATCTGGTCGAGGCAATCCGGCGATTAATATTAGGACCTGATTATATTCCTTTCGCAGCCACCCACAATAGGCCGATCGGTGGAGGCCATCGCAGCCGCATACAACGAACTGCCGATCCGCGCAGGACACAGAACCCGGACCCGCGTTGCCGCCGCGACGATGGCGGCCTCCATCGCCACGGGCAATATCGTCCCGCTGCTGACGGCTTCGGGGATCGGGCTGCTCGCCTCGGCGCTACCGCACGTGGTCGGCCAGATTAGGATCCGACCCTGGCTGCGATATTCACACGGGAGAATTGGCATATTCGAAGTCGTCCGCTGGCGGACGGTGGCTGTTGCGCGGTCCATGACGCCGCACTATGGCTAGCGCCTTGTAAAACAAGGCGACGAAGAATGGCGAAAGACGGCAGCGAGCAAGTTAGCGACAAGCTGGGCATCAACACGCGGCTTGCCCATTCGGGGAACAACCCGCATGACTATTTCGGCTTCGTCAATCCGCCGGTGGTGCATGCCTCGACCGTGCTTTTTCGTGACGCGGCGTCGATGGCGGCACGCAGCCAGAAATACACTTACGGGACGCGCGGCACGCCGACGACCGATGCCCTTGCCCAGGCGATCGACGCGCTGGAAGGCTCGGCCGGAACGATCGTGGTGCCGTCGGGCCTTGCGGCGGTGACCGTGCCGCTACTCGCCTTCGTGTCGGCGGGCGACCACCTGCTGATCGTCGATTCCGTCTACCACCCGACCCGCAATTTCGCCGACACGATGTTGAAGCGGCTGGGTGTCGAGGTCGAATACTACGCTCCCGATGTCGGTGCCGGCATCGCGGCGTTGATCAGGCCCAACACCAAGGTGGTGTTCACGGAATCGCCGGCCTCCAACACGTTCGAGGTGCAGGACATCCCCGCCATCGCCAAGGCGGCGCACGCCGCGGGTGCCATCGTCATGATGGACAACACCTGGGCAACGCCACTCTATTTCCGCCCGCTCGACCACGGCGTCGACATCTCGATCCATGCGGCGACGAAGTACCCGGCCGGCCATTCCGACGTGCTGCTCGGCACGGTGTCTGCCAATGAGAGCCACTGGAAGCAGCTCTACGAGAGCTTTTGCACGCTTGGCTGCTGCGCCGGGCCCGACGACGTCTACCAGGTGCTGCGCGGCCTGCGCACCATGGGCGTGCGTCTGGAGCACCATCAGCGCAGCGCGCTCACCATCGCCTCATGGCTCGAGGGCCAGAAGGGCGTGGCGCGCGTGCTCCACCCGGCCCTTCCCAGCCATCCGGACCATGGCCTGTGGAAGCGTGACTTTTCCGGCTCGAGCGGCATCTTTTCCATCGTGCTTGCCGGCGGCGGCCAGAAACAGCAGCACGCCTTCCTCGATGCGTTGCAGATCTTCGGCCTCGGCTATTCCTGGGGCGGCTATGAAAGCCTTGCCGTGCCGGTCTGGCTCGGCGACCGTGTCGTCGCCAAGGGTTCCTATGACGGCCCGCTGATCCGCCTGCAGATCGGCCTCGAGGATGTCGAGGATCTGAAGACCGACATCCTGCGCGGCCTGACCGCCGCGGCGGCGGCCTGAACGATCGAGGCGCTGCCAAATTGAGTCAACGGACCGGCGCAAGCGCCTCGAAGGACTGATGAAACGCTCGCCTTGCCCTGCGCAACCCAACTCATCGGGCCGACGGATACCGCGGTGACATCAGGGAATTCTATTCCTTCAAACCGCGGCTTCGCGGATCAGTTTGGCTTTCAAATTCAACGATGCCGCGTCATTGCGGTGCGATCATCACGGTTTCGACCTCCCCTGGAATACCGGCAGAGTTTCCCACGTCATGGCTTTCCGCCTTTTTGTTCCCATTCTTGCCGGCGCGACGCTGCGCGAGCGGATCATCGCCTGCATCGGCGCGACGATCGGCATTGCCCTGACTGGCGCGATCGGAGGTCTGGTGCTCGGCAACGGCCCGCATGTGCCGCTGCTGGTGGCGCCGATGGGAGCGTCGGCCGTGCTCCTGTTCGCGGTGCCGGCAAGCCCGTTGGCGCAGCCATGGTCGATCATTGGCGGAAACACGATATCGGCGCTGGTCGGCGTGATCGTGGCGCATTTCATCCATGAAACAGCCCTTGCCACCGGCATTGCGGTGGCGCTTGCCATTGCAGCCATGTCGTTCACACGCTGCCTGCATCCGCCGGGCGGGGCCGCGGCGCTGACCGCGGTATTGGGAGGACCTGCCGTTATCAGCGCCGGCTTCCTGTTTCCATTCGTGCCGGTGGCGCTGAATTCAATCCTGCTGGTGGCGCTGGGCTACGGTTTCCACAAGCTGGCCCGGCGCAATTATCCGCACGTGCCGGCACCGGTGCCGGCGAACAGCCACGGCACCATCGATCCGCCCGCGCAGTCGCGCATCGGCTTCCGCTCCGAAGACATCGACGCCGCGCTTGGCGCACTCGAAGAGACATTCGACATCGACCGTGACGATCTCGACCGGCTGCTGCGGCAAGTCGAATTGCAAGCGCTGGTGCGCGAGCATTCAACGTTGCTCTGCGAGGACATCATGTCGCGCGATGTCATCTCGGTAGATGAACACACCCCTGCCGACAGGGCGCGCAAATTGCTGCTCGACCATAACATCCGCATCTTGCCAGTCGTCAATGCAGAGGCAAGGCTGGCGGGAACCGTGGGATTGCGGGAACTGGCGCTGGCCACCGAGATGGTCGGTTCCGTCATTTCGCCGGCGGCGACCGCCACGGCCGGTTCCGCCGCAATGGGACTGCTGCCCGTGCTCACCGACGGCCGCAGCCACGCGGTCATCGTGGTCGACGACGACAAGCGGATCCTCGGGCTGATCACCCAGACCGATCTGCTGGCGGCAACGGCACGGCTGCGGGCTGCTGACAAGCTGTCGGCGGAAGCGGTACAGTAACCGCTGCCGGACCCGGAAAAATAGCCGGGAACCTTTTGCCTGCCATGCCATCCAATCCTTCAATCGGGGTTCCGGTCCGGAGATTGGGTTGAGGAAACTGGCCATGCCTGCTGTGTCGACCGCCGCGCCTTCCGCTGCTTCAGGCGACATGCATCTCGTGCGTCGAGCGCTGACACGCGAGAGCGACGCCTTCCGCGCCATCATGAAAGCGCACAATCAGCGGCTCTACCGCATCGCGCGCGGCGTGGTGCGCAATGACAGCGAGGCCGAGGACATCGTCCAGGAGGCCTATGTCAGGGCGTTCGCCAGCCTGGGGGCCTTTCGCGGTGACTCGTCGCTGGCCACATGGCTATCCCGCATCGTCATCAACGAAGCGCTCGGCCGCCTGCGCAAAAGGCGGCGAACGGTGGCGATGCCGGAACCGCAAGCCGAGATCATCCAGTTCCCTCTCAACCCCAGCGACGATCCGGAGCGGACGATGGCGCAACGGCAAATTCTCAAGCTGGTCGAACGGGCGACCGACAGCCTTCCCGATGTCTACCGGACGGTGTTCGTGGCGCGGGTGATCGAAGGGCTAAGCATCGAGGAAACCGCCGATCTTCTTGGCGTGCGGCCTGAAACCGTCAAGACAAGGCTGCACCGCGCCCGTGCCCTGGTGCGCAAGGCGCTGGACGACCAGATCGGACCGGTGCTGCTCGATGCCTTCCCGTTTGCCGGCCGGCGCTGCGAAAGGCTGACCAGTGCCGTCATGCGGCGGCTCGGGCTGGAAAGCTGATCCCCGTCGGATTCAGTTGATTTTGGCGGGAACGTTTGCCGCCGCACCGCATCCAATGACCGTCAACCGAAACCACTGCCCGGCGCGCTTCCCGCGTCCGGGAGAAGGAGAATCCCATGCTTGTTCGTCACACTGCGGCCCTGGCCGCCCTGCTTCTGTTGGGAGCGGCGCCGCTGGCCCATGCCGCCGACAAACCGACCGACCCGCAGATCGCCCACATCGCCTATACAGCCGGCGTCCTCGATGTCGAGGCAGCCAAGCAAGCGCTCAAGACGTCAAAGAACAAGGAGGTTCTCGACTTCGCCAAGGACATGGTGCGCGACCACGAGGCGGTAAATGCGCAGGCGCTCGACCTGGTCAAGAAACTCAGGGTGACGCCGGAAGACAACGCCACCAGCAAGGCGCTGACCAAGGCAGCGGCGGAGGAGCGGGCCAAACTGGCCACGCTCAAGGGCGCGGCCTTCGACAAGGCTTATGTCGACAACGAGGTTGCCTATCACAAGCAGGTCAACGGCGCGCTCGAAACGCTGCTCATCCCGTCGGCCAGCAATGCCGAACTGAAGAGCCTGCTGGAGACCGGCCTGAAGATATTCCTGGGCCATGAGCAGCATGCCGAACACGTCGCCGGCATGCTGAAATGAGGCCGTACGCCTTGGATCGGCGACTGTGGATCGCCTCCCTGGCGCTGGCCGTCGCGGTGACGCCGGCAGCGGCCGAAACCATAGAGGTCACCATCGACAAGCTTGTCTTTTCGCCGGCGACCGTCGAGGCGAAGGTCGGCGATACGATCGTGTGGGTGAACAAGGATGTGTTCGCCCACACGGCGACGGTGAAGGGTGGCTGGGAGGTGATCATCCCGCCGAAAAAATCTGCGAGCCTGACATTGAAGGCCACGGGAGCGGTCGATTATTTCTGCCGCTTCCATCCCAACATGAAAGGCCGTTTGGTGGTGGCGCCCTGATCCAGCGAGAGAACCGAAATAGGTCGGCGGCGAAGCGATTTCCTTGCCGTCGATCTGCTTGCGGTGGGGCGCAGCTGAGCGATCGCTACGTCTGCAAAAGCAGCCATTCGATCATTTGCGCGGCCTGGGCGGGCGGGCGGTCTGGCGCAAGGATCGACAGGCTGAGGCCAGTCGGGACGCGCTGCGGGAACGGCGCCACGAGCGAACCGGCGGCGAGGGCGCGCGCGACCAGAGGCTCATGCCCCATCAGCACCCCGGCGCCGTCGACGGCCGCCTGCAGCGCCATGCTGTAGAGCGAGAACTCGGAGCCGGACTCGATCGACGGGCCTTTCAGCCCCGCAGCCTCGAACCACAGGCTCCAGTCGCCGGTCCATGTCGTGTCCCAAAGCAGGAGCTGCGATGACAGATCCGCCGGCGTTTGCAGCTGCCGCGCCAACGCCGGCGCGCAAACCGGAAAGATCACGTCGTCGCAGAGCTTGAACGAGCGGCTGCCGGCGGGCGCCTGCCTGGTCAGAAAGATGGCGAGGTCGAAGGGCTCGCGCCGGAAATCCGGCGGCTCCTCCAGCGCGTGGATGGACGGGCGAAGGGCAGGATTCTCGGCACGAAGTGCCGGCAGGCGCGGCGCCAGCCAAAGCTGGGCGATCGACGGCAAGGCGGCAATGCTGACCTGCGGCCTCGGCGCCCAGATGCGCAGTTCCTGGACGGCGAGGCCCATGGCGTCAAATGCCGTGGAGAAGGCCGGCAGGGCCGCGCGCCCTGCCTCGGTCAGATGCAGCCCCTGGGCATGGCGCACGAACAGCGGCGAGCCAAGCCAGGCCTCCAGGGACTTGACCTGATGCGACACCGCCGCGGGAGTAACCCCGAGTTCATCCGCGGCTTTGGCAAAGCTCTCATGGCGAGCCGCAGCCTCAAAAGCCCGCAAGGTGTTGAGGGGCGGCATTCGAGGTCGCGGCGGATTTACTGCCATCGTCCAGCGTTCCAGGACGGCATCGGCGGCCGATGTCCGGCCGCCGATGCAAAGTTTCTACTTGAGGGCGACCGGAGTCAGCTTGCCGTCGACCTTCTGCCACTCAAATACGACGAAGCCCGGCTGCTTGATATCCCCCTTGTCGTCATAGGAGATCGAGCCGAGCACCGTCGAGATGCTGGCGCCGGAATGAAGGACTTCGGAAGCGGCCTTGGGATCGTCGGCCTTGGCTTTGGCAATGGCCTGGGCAAGAATCTGCGTTGCCGCGTAAGCGTAGAGGGTCACCGCTTCCGTGGGCACGTTTTTGGCCTTCAGATCGGCGACGGCGTCCTTGGCTTCCGCAAACGTTGCCGGGTCCGGGAACGACGTCATCAGGGTTCCGACGGCACCATCGCCGCCGATAGCACCGAACTCGCTGTTGGAGATGCCGTCACCGCCCATCAGGATCGTGGTGACGCCCTGATCATGCATCTGACGGACAATGAGACCAGCCTCCGTGTGTTGACCGCCATAGTAGACAAGGTCGGCGCCCGATTGCTTGATCTTCGCCACAAGAGGACTGTAGTCCTTCTCGCCCGGGTTGACCTCCTCGTGGAGAACTTCCTTGCCGCCGCCGGCGTTGTAGGCCTTGGCCATTTCGTCGGCGAGACCCTTGCCCGCCGTCGACTTGTCGTCGACGATCGCAATCTTCTTGTACTTGAAACGGTCGAGAATGAATTTGGCGGCGATCGTGCCTTGCTGATCGTCGCGCCCGCATGCCCTGAAAGCGTTCCACAGGCCTCGTTCCGTCACCATCGGGTTGGTGGCCGTCGGCGTGACGAACAGAACGCCATTCTCCGCATAGACCTCGGAAGCGGGGATGGTGACGCCAGAATTATAGTGTCCGACAACGTAATGAACGCCGTCGGCTACGAATTTGTTGGCGATCGAAACGCCCTGCTTCGGGTCGGAGACATCATCACCGACCGATACGGTAAGCTTCTGGCCGAGAACGCCGCCATTGGCGTTGATGTGTTCCACCGCGGTCTCGACACCGACGCGGTACTGTTCTCCATAGGCGGCGTTGGGCCCCGACATCGGGCCTGCGACGCCGAACACGATATCCGCCCTCGCAGCGCCGACAGCGGCGACGGTCATAAGGGCAGCAGTCATCATCTGCACGATCATGCGCATTTTTATTCCCCTGTTTTTTGAGAAAGGCGGGGTTCTCCCGCCGCTTCAGGCGTCAGTTCACAAAGTGAAGCTTGTTGAACCGACGCCTGAATACCGTGACATCTGCCGCGATTTGTTCGCTGGTGTCGTTGCCTCGCAGCCCCCTGGCGATGAGGGACGCGAGCTCAGGCATGTCGTCCTCGGTCATGCCCCAGCGGACGATCTCCGGTGTGCCGAAGCGCAACCCGTTCATGTCGCCTTCGACGGCCTCTATCGGCAAGCCGATGCCGCAGGTCAGGATGTTGGCCAGCCGCAACTTCCTTGCCGCCGCCTGGCCGCCACCGAACTCCGCCGCCTTGATCGCGAACTGATGTGATGTCGTGTAGCCCCTGCCGGTCGAAAACACCGGCAGGCCGCGATCGGCAAGGCTTTCGGCCAGCGCCTTTGCGGCCCGCGCCATCGTCGAGGCGTAGGCCTTGCCATGGTCTTTCCAATCCAGAAGCGTGATAGCCAAAGCTGCCGATTTGGCGGCATCGAAGTTGGCGGTCATGCCGGGAAATGCGATCTTGTCGAGCTTTTCGGCAACAGCGGCATCGTTGGTGACGATCAGCCCCGATGGAGGACCGCCGAGACTTTTGTAGGTGCTCATCGTCATCAGATGGGCACCTTCCCGCAAGGGCTGCTGCCAGGCGTGTCCGGCGATCATGCCGCACAGATGTGCCGCATCGAAGAGAACCAAGGCGCCGACCTCGTCGGCGATCTCCCGTATCTCGCGAATGGGATGGGGCAGCAGGTTGAGGCTGCTGCCGATCGTTATCATCTTCGGCCTTATTGATCTGGCCAGGTCGCTCAATTTGCCGACGTCGACGGTGTAGCCGTCGACATCGACCGGCGCGGTGTGGATATCGAGCCCGTAGAGACCGGCGCAGCCGGCCATATGGTGGGTTACATGCCCTCCGATCGCCGGCGACGGGACAATGATGCTGTCGCCTGGCCGAGCTGCAACCATGAACGCATAGAGATTGGCGATCGCGCCGGAAGGCACCCGGATTTCGGCATAGCTGGCGCCGAAAACTTCAGCCGCCAGCTCAGCCGCAATGACCTCGATCTGCTCGACACCCTCCAATCCCATCTCGTATTTTTCGCCGGGGTAGCCAAGCGACGGGCGCGACCCCAAGCCAGAAGCCAGCGCGGCTTCGGCCTTTGGGTTCATGATATTGGTGGCCGGGTTGAGGTTGATGCAGTCGGCTTCATGGATCGACCGGTTCAGTTCGATGGCTCTGTCAATTGCCGCCATGATCTCGCCGGTTGCCTGACCGCTCGTCTTGCGCGCCAGCTCTTGGGCAAAGGCTTCGCAATCCGATGGAATCCAAGGCCTGCGAGCGAGAGCAACCATCGATGTCTCCATTGCCATTCGCCGATAATCCGGCTCCGAATGGTGCCCAGGATCACGCTGGTCATTGCCTTGGCGCAAACGAGTAGTTCTAGCGCCTAGGCTTAGGAAAACTAGGTCTATCCCGCCCGCCCTTATTTGGAGGGTCGTTTCCATCCAGACATTAAAGGCCATGTGCCGACGACGGCGGCGCCAGAATCCCGTTTGGCAAGCCGATCCTCCTCCAGCGACGCTCGCCTGGCCTCATCCGGTCGGGTGATGTGCGTCCACGAACCGGAATAGCCCGGCGTCCGGCGCCCGATCCAGGCATCGAGCCCTTCGCGCAGATCGGCGGTCGGGGCCATGCGGGCGAACTGCTCGGCCTCGACCAGCAATCCTTCCGCGATGGATTGGTTGAGGCCGCGCGCCACCGCCGTGAGGATGCTGGCGACCGCCGACCCGGAGTGCCGCAGAATCCGCCTGGCCAGGCCGATTGCCGCCGGCATCAGATCGTCATGCGGCACCACCTGGTTGACGAGGCCAAGTTCAAGGGCGCGCTGCGGCGGAAACCAGTCGCCGGTCAAAAGCAGTTCGAGCGCGCGCTTGCGCCCGGCGAGCCTGGGCAGGCGCTGCGTGCCGCCAAAGGTCGGCGGCATTGCCAGGTTGATTTCCGGTTTGGCGAACAAAGCGCGTTCGCTGGCAATGGCCAGCGGCACGGCCTCGGTGATTTCACATCCACCACCGAAAGCCAGGCCATTGACCGCGGCGATGACGGGCTTGCGGAATGCTTCCAGCCTTGCTGTCAGACGCTGCCCGCGCATGACGAAGTCACGCATCGCGATATCGGCGCCAAGCGCCAAACTGGCCGAGAATTCGTGGATATCACCGCCCGCCGAAAACGCCCGCTCCCCTGCTCCGGTAAGAATGACCGCCCGAACGGCGTCATCGACTTCAATGTCGTCGAGGAGTGCAAGCAGGCGATCGATCAGGGCATAGTTCAGCGCGTTGAGTTTTGCCGGCCGGTTGAGGGTGAGGACGGCTATCCCATCCCTGGTTTCGTTCAGGACAAGATCGGTCATCTGGCTTCCTTCTCCATTGTGCTGATAGGCTGGAAGGTGACGCGCTTTGCCGCTTGTGTATATTCACTAGTCGGTATACTTAGGCTCATGCCCGAAGCACAGAGCCCTACTCGCAAGCGCATTGTCGATGCCGCTACCAGGCTGTTTTACGCGGAAGGTATCGGCCGTGTCAGCGTCGATGCCGTTGCCGAGGAAGCGGGGCTCACCAAGCGGACGCTTTATTACCACTTCAAGAGCAAGGACGACCTCATCGCCGCCTATCTCGATGGCCGCGACCAACCCAATCTGAAGCGTATGGCCGGCTGGTTCGATGCCGCCGAAGGCGGCGCGGATCGCAAGGCCGAGGCGATCTTCACCAATCTGGCACGGGCCGCGCGCCATCCGAAGTGGAAAGGATGCGGCTTCCTGCGCACCGCCGCGGAACTCGCCTCGATGCCTGGGCACCCGGCGATCAAGGTCGGATCGCGACACAAGTCAAATTTCGAAACCTGGCTGGCTGGCGCATTGTCCAACCATGGCGTCGAGGAGCCGCAAGCCTTGGCGCGCGAGATCGTTCTGCTGATCGATGGCTGCTTTTCGATCATGCTGATCCACCGCAATCCCGACTATATCGAAGCCGCGGGACGAGCCGCGGCGACCCTGGTCCGGGCGCGAACTTCAAGTGGCAAGGCTTAGAAGCCGAACGCCAGCCATGCCGTGCCGGCGACGAGCGTTATCAGTGTCAGCGGCAAGCCGACCTTGAAGAAGGCGCCGAAGGACAGCTGTGTGCCGGCGTTCTTGGCCTGCTCGGCGACGATCAGGTTGGCGACCGAGCCGAGCAGCGTGAAATTGCCCGCCAGCGTCGAGCTCATCGCCACCACCAGCCAGGCGCGCTCCGGGTTTTCGAGGCCGGGTATGAACGGCCGCAGCGCCAGCACGGCCGGCACATTGCTCATGATGTTGGAGAGCACCGCGGTGAAGCCGGACAGCCGCCAGACATCGTCCAGCCCGAGCCCCTTGGCGGAGGCGATGAGGTCGGGGGTAAGCAGCGTCTTTTCGGCGCCGGCGACCACCACGAACAGACCGGCGAACATGAACAGCAACGGCCCGTCGATCTCGCGGTAGATGCGTTCCGGCTTGATAGCACGGGTGAGCAGGAGAATGGCGCCGCCGATCAGCGCCGCCTTGGCGACAGGCAAGCCGGCGAAGAAGGCGATGGCCAGCCCGACGCAGACCACCACCGCCTTCAACACCTGTCCCCGGTGCATGCGGCCGCGTGACACCTCAGGTGTCAGTTGGGCGGTGCGGGCGAATTCGGCGCGATAGACGATGCGCACGATGGCGATGACCGCGACGAGGCCAAATAGCGCGACCGGAGCCAGTGCCGCCGAAAAGGCCGGATACGAAATGCCCGACAGCGCGCCGATGACCATGTTCTGCGGATTGCCGGTGATGGTGGCGACGCTGCCGCAATTGGATGCGGTGGCGGTGGCGATCAAGTAGGGGATCGGGTTGCGTTTGATGACGCGGGTGACGTGTACCACGATCGGCGCCATGACAAGGCAGATAGCGTCATTGACCAGGAAAGCCGACAACACGCCGGTCAGCAACGTCACCATGACCAGCAGCATGAAAGGCGCATGCGCGTGCTCGATGGCGATGGCGCCAAGGCCACGAAAGGCGCCGGAGACCTTCAGATGCGCCACCACTATCATCATGCCGAGCAACAGCGTGATGGTGTCGAAATTGATCGCGCGGTAGGCATCCTCCATGCTGAGCGCGCCAATGGCGATCATCGCGGCCCCACCAAGCAGCGCGATCCCCGCCCTGTCCAGGCGCAGGCCAGGGATGCGGCCAATGGCGACACCGGCATAGGTCAGGACAAGGATCAGCAGTGCCGCGCCGCCCATTGGTGTCATCGGTAGAAAGTCCCATTCAATCTGTTGGCGCGCCGATATCGTCCGCCCGGCGATTCACACCTGCTTGCCCACCTTTAGCGCGATGTCGAGATCCATGCCAAACGGACAGGACACAATGTCGCGCGGCCAGGAGAGGGAGGACGGCGAAGAGCCGCTAACGCAGATAGAAATCCAGCCGCTGCCGCAGCGCCTGCGACGAAAACAGCTGCTCCACGGTCTGTCGTGCCTTGTGGCCCACTGTCGCCCGCAGCGCCGGATCGGCTTTGAGTTCGGCCAGAATCCGCGCCGCCTGCTGGGTCGTTTCGAACAGGAAACCATTTTCGCCATGCCTGATATGATCGGCGTAGCCGCCATGCGAATGGCAGACCACGGGCAAACCGCAGGCCATTGCCTCGAACACCACGCGGCCGAATGTCTCCACATGCGAGCCGGTGCGATAGTAGAACACGTCGAGCGTCGGAAGGAACTGTTCGGCCGCGAATTGGCCCTGCGCCAGGAGTTCGAGTTGCGGATGCGGCGCGAACCTGTCCTTGAGAGGCATCCCGCCCTGAATTCGCACCGCAACGCCATCCGCCAGCAATGCCTCGTAGAGCGCCACGTCATCGGCGTGATGCTTGTCTGGCGTATCGCGGCTCAACCGCCCCACCGTGAACGGACCATTCGGGCGGGTCACCCGCGGTGCAAAGCGGTCGATATCGATCGGTGACGGGTGCACGACGCCGTCGACCCGCAGCATGCGCCGTTGAAAGTCGGAAATCAGCACCAGTTCGGCGTCGGGCCACCCCAGCATGCGTGGCATGCGCGTCGTCAACGCGATGACTTTCGGGTGAAAGGTGTTGAAGACGTAGATCAGCCGGCGCGGCCGCGGGATCAGGTAGGGCCACACCTTGTTGCGCCAATGCGCGCCGAGGAAGACATAGGTGCCGCCGTCCGGCACGTTCCGCGTTGGCGGCGAAATGCGGCGAATCGGAAAATGTCGCGTCAGCTCATCGGACACCCTGGAGGAGGTTGCCCACAGACGCACCCGCGAGTCGGCGCCCAACAGCCGGTACAGTTCCAGGGTTTCGAGTTCGCTGCCGCCAAAGGGGTTCTGAAAGCCGTTGAACAGATGGATCATGATCGCTGTGCTTACCTGGCCTTGCCCGGGCCCGTCTCGCCATTCCTTCGCCGGCATCCAAAGAGGCCGTGGCTGTACCACTGGCCAGCACTCGAGCAACTCAGGAAAGCAGGAACGTCCCTAGCGATGCCCCATACATCATCTAGCCGGAGGAAGCACACCGGTAAGGGAGCGTCAAGGAAGCGGTCGGCGGCAGCTTCCACCCTCTGGGAGAGCGTGGATCAATGCACGGTGGCGGCGCTCGGCGGTGGCGCCTGCAAGGGGTTGACCGGATCGAAACTGACCTGATCCCGTCCATTGGACTTGGCCGCATAGAGCCGTCTGTCGGCTGCCGAGAAGATCGCTTCGTAGGTGGTCGGCCCACTGAAGCTCGTGCCGCCAATGCTGACGGACAGCGGGCATGGACGCCCGCCGGGAGAAAAGTCCATCTCACGAATGCGTCGGCGGATGCTCTCGGCAACCACCCAGGATTGCGAGGGATCCACGCCGGGAAGAAACACGCCGAATTCCTCGCCGCCGATACGGCCGACGATATCGCCGCCGCGCAGCTGGCCTTTGATCGCCTGCGCTATCAGCTTGAGCGCCTGGTCGCCGCAGTCATGGCCAAGGCGGTCGTTGATCAACTTGAAATGGTCGGCGTCGATGATCAACAGCGCGCTCGAATGGGGCTGCTCCAGCTTGCGGGTCTGCTCAAGATAGGCCTCGACCAACATCGAGAAGGCGCCACGGTTCAGCACCGCCGTCAGGCTGTCCGTCGCGGCAATGACGCTGAGGTCACGCTGGGCTATGGCCAACTGGCGGATCTTCCACATGAGGAAAAACAGAAACGACCCGCCCAGCCCCAAGGGAAGCAGCAGGTCGGTCATCTGTGCGCGCCAGACGGCCTCGGAGGAGAGATAGGGGAAGTTGAAGGAATCGACGAAAAACGCCACCGCAATGAAGAATGCCGTCCCGGCGGCAGTGACAGCGATCACCCTGCCCCAGCTCGTCGACGACAGATCAAGCTTCATCCCGTTCAACTCCGTTAGCCGTCTCTACTATGACGTACCAACGCAAACAAAGTGCTAAGACTTTGCTTCCAATTCGACATCCGCTGGCACGGCGCGGATGACAGGTGCCCGCGGTCAGCGGCTTTGCGGCGGATCATCGCCACTCCCTTGGAAGCAATCCCCAACGCCAAAGGACGGCCGCCGAGAGGCGACCGCCCGGATTCCTGGCTTGAAGGCTTGGACCAAGCTGTTGGCTGAGCAAGGGCAAGCAGCGCTCGAAACTGGACCGCCTCGCCGTCAGTTGAGCGTTCGTTCACCCAGCGCGTCGACGACGAAAGATGCAGCGATCAGGTCGTCGGCATCAAGACACAGGAAGTCTTCGCCTCCGCCCATGACGGAAGCCACTTTCTGAAAGGTCTTCATTTCGTATTCTGTAATCCGGGCGTCCTGTATCCTGGCCTTGAGGTCGGCGATGCGCCGATCCAGGGCCGGGGACACTGCTATTTCTCGTTTCGACATGGCAACACTCCTCCCCACCCGTGTTTGCCTCCCACCTACCCGTCTTTTGTATGAGGCTTTGCGAATACAGGCGCCGAAACGCGTCGTGCGCGGGAAGGTTCCGAAAAGGCGGTGTCACGAAATAATACGATGGCATGTGCCATTCAGGGGCATGGACCGACGCCGTGTCGGCGCAAGCGCATCCGTGACAGCGAAACAGTTGAGCAGCGGGAATTTCGGCTCGGCCGGGTCGGAATTCCGTCGCCAGAACGACTAAGTCGTTGAAATTACTGGCGATCCCGACAGGATTCGAACCTGTGACCATCGGCTTAGAAGGCCGGTGCTCTATCCAGCTGAGCTACGGGACCGCTGGCCGGCCGCTGGGCCGGCTGGATACTTGGCGCGGGCACTGGCCGCCGTTCAGTGCGTCCAGGGCGTCCTGCGGTCATAGCGGAAATTCTCCGCGTAGGAAATCTGGCGGCGCTTGGCCTCTTTCGGCTCCTCGACGCGGTAGGCAAGCCCTTCCTTTTCGGCGTAGGCCACGGCCTCTTCCCTGGTGTCGAAGGCGAGCCTGATCTGGCTTCTCATGTCTCCCGACGTGGTGTAGCCCATCAGAGGGTCGATCTTCTTGCGCGTCTCGGGGTCGAATTCCAGCACCCAGTGGCCGGTCTTTGCCTTGCCGGACTGCATCGCGGTTTTGGCTGGGCTGAAAATGCGCGCGGACATGGCCACCTCATTGCTGTGCAAGGCAGCATCGCCACCCTTTGCCCGTCATTACTGCGCAATGCGCACGGCGGCAAGGTTTTTGCACTTGCCATGCAACACTGAAATGAATAGGCAACAGATCGTTCGGAGTGTAGCGCAGCCTGGTAGCGCATCTGGTTTGGGACCAGAGGGTCGGGAGTTCGAATCTCTCCACTCCGACCATCCCCGAAAATGCAATGTCCGATAGCCACTGGCGCGGTGCCAGTGGGCGCTTTCAATATCAATCTTCGTCGCTGGCATAGAGCAGGTGGCGGGCTTGTTCCTTCGCCACCTCATCGGCAATGAGATGGCTGGCGTCCAAATGCCAGCGGCGCCGACGATCTCTGGATGCATTCTGGATGCATTGAAGGCAAGCTCGCCGGGCGAGAACCCCAACCGCCTCACTCCCGGCGAGCCTACAACCTGATTTGGAACGCAATCAGGACCGGGGTCAGCCGGCGAGACTATACCAGCAAGACCGATGCCAGCTGCTTTTTCCCGAAATGGGACAGGGGACGCGGGAACCCGCCGTTTGCAGGCCGGCATCACCTGATATCAAGGCCCTCTAGATTTCGAACTCGCCCTGCCCCTCATCCATGGCGCTGACGGCTTCGGCGGCGAGCGCCCTGGTGATCGGCGTCTTGCGCTCAAGCGCGGTGCGGTCGAGCCGCTCGACCACGCGCATGGCTGTCGCCAGCGAGCGTTCGATGCGCCGCACCAGATACTGAACGACATGCGGTTCGACCTCGATCTGGCGGTCGGCGAAAAGCTTGGTGATGACGCCAGCGAGCAGGAGGTCGTCGGGTTCATGGATCTCGACCGTCGCCGCCGCCTTGAGCCGCGAGGCGAGGTCGGGCAGCGAAACACCCCAGGCCGAGGGAAAACGCCGCGCCGTCAACAGCAGCGTCGAGCTCGCACTGCGCACGGCATTGATCAGGTGGAACAGGCCTTGTTCATCGACCATCCCGGCATCGACATCGTCGATCAGCGCCGGCCGGGTGCCGAGATTTGCGATGCTGTCGCCAATGCGTCTGGCGTCGACCGCCACCGCGTTGGCGCGCATACGCCAGATCGAGGCCAGATGCGTCTTGCCGGAGCCGGCCGGACCGGCCAGCACCACCACCGGCGAGGGCCAGTCCGGCCAGCGGTCGACCAGCGCCACCGCCTGGCCGTTGGTGCCGGAGACGACGAGGTCGTCGCGCGAATAGCCGGTGCCGTGGCCGAGATCGAGCGGCAACTGGCGCGGCGGGTCGGTTTTCTGGTCGCTCATGCGGGCTCAGCCGAGCGGGCCGGCAAGGCATCTGGTCACCAGCCTGATCATGGCTTGATGGCCTTGCGACGACCGGCCGGGAGCTGCGGCACAGACGCTTCGCCGTGGCCCTTGTAGAGCGGCGATTCGAGATAGCGGGCTATGGCAAACCGCACCAGCACGGCAACCGCGGCGGACGCCGGTACCGCGATCAACAAGCCGACAAAGCCGAACAGCGCGCCGAAGGCAAACAGCGAAAACATCAGCCATACCGGGTGCAGGCCGACGCTTTTGCCAACCAGCCTGGGCTGCAGGATATTGCCTTCGATGAACTGGCCGATAACGAAGACCACGGCGACGGCGACGATCATGGTCCAGTCCGGCCAGAACTGAACGAAGGCAACGCCGATGGCCAGCACCAGTCCGGTCAGCGAGCCGACATAGGGAATGAAGGAGATCAGCCCGGCGAACAGGCCGATGAGGATGGCGAAATTCAGCCCGGTCAGCGTCAGGCCGGTGGCATACATGGCGCCGAGCACCAGGCACAGCGTGCCTTGGCCGCGCACGAAGCCGGCCGTTGCGCTGTTGATGTCCTTGGCGATGGCGCGCACCGTCGCGACATTGTCGCGCGGCACCCAGCTGTCGATGACCGCCACCATGCGATCCCAGTCGAGCAGCATGTAGAAGGCGACGACCGGTGTCACCACGAACAGGCTGACCACGGAGACCAGCGCCACGCCGGAACTCCAGATCGAGGTGAAGACCGTGGTGAGCAGGCCGAAGCCGGAGGTCAGCAGCGAGTTCAGCCCGTCGCGCAGACCATTGGCGTTGACGCCGAATTTCTGTTCCAGCCATTTCGGATCAAACGACGTGATCAGGGTCTGCAGCCGGGTCAGGTACTCCGGCAATTTGCCGGCGAAATCCGCCATCTGCGTGGCCAGAACCGGAATGAGGATGACGAAGGCCAGCACCAGCACGATGAGAAAAGTGATGAGGATGACCACCGTCGCCATGAAGCGGGAAAGGCCGAGCCGCTGCAGCCGGTCGGCGACGGGATCAAGGAAATAGGCAAGCACCATGCCGGCAACGAAGGGCAACAGGATGGCGCTGAAGATATAGAGGAAAAGTGCCAGGATCGCGGCGCCGGCCAGCCAGAAGAAGATCTGGCGACGGAAGGCGGCTGATGCGGCAAGATC
The DNA here is from genome assembly GCF_059683645.1 of Mesorhizobium sp. RCAM 05104. Lineage (NCBI taxonomy): Bacteria > Pseudomonadati > Pseudomonadota > Alphaproteobacteria > Hyphomicrobiales > Phyllobacteriaceae > Mesorhizobium > Mesorhizobium sp. RCAM 05104. The sequence goes on from NZ_CM185033.1 coordinate 924,205, forward strand.
GGCGGCCTCAGCCTCCACCGCTGCTGCTGCTTCTGTCTCAGATGTCCGGAGTGGAGCCTTCGCCATAGCCGCTCATATGCCTCAGCCAAGCCACGAGATAGGCCGCGGCCGAAGCCACGGTCAAGACCCCGGACAGCAATATGAGGGTTGGCCTCAGCGGGTGGAGGTTGACGACAAGGGCAAGTTCGCCCAGCACAACCGCCGCCAGCACGATCTGGACGGCGGTGTTGGCCTTCGACACAAAAAGCGGCTTCATCTCGACCGGATGGGCCATGACGGTGGACAACACAACCGCGCAGACGATCAATGCGTCGCGCGACACCATGATGACCACCAGCCAAAGCGGCAATTGCCCGATGAAGCCCATGACGACGAACACCGAGACCAGCAGCAGCTTGTCGGCCATCGGGTCGAGATAGGCGCCGAGCCTGGACTGCTGGTTGAAACGGCGGGCGATGAAGCCATCGACGCCATCGGAGATGCCGGCGATGAGGAAGCCGGCAAAGGCCCACTCCCAACGCGCCTGCAGCATCGCCAGCACCACCGCTGGCACCAGAAAAAGGCGCAGAATGGTGATCAGGTTGGGGATGGTCAAATGCGTGCCTATCGGGTTTGCTTGTTGATACATGATGGAGACGCAGGGCGGGTGCAAGGGACAGGCTGCTGTCCACGGTTTTGTCACATCGAAACGCACCTCGGCCGCCGTTATCCTTGCGGACTGAAACCGTTCATGCGAAGAGCCCGCAAACGAGCAGGAAAATTGCGATGAGCAAGCGCGACACGAGCCAGCAAAAAACAGGCAAGCGCAAGAACGGGCTCACCTATGCCGAGGCTGGCGTCGATATCGACGCCGGCAATCTGATGGTCGAGAAGATCAAGCCGCTGGTGCGCGCGACGCGGCGGCCAGGCGCCGATGGCGAGATCGGCGGTTTTGGCGGTCTGTTCGACCTCAAGGCGGCGGGCTTTACCGATCCGGTGCTGGTCGCGGCCAATGACGGCGTCGGCACCAAGCTGAAGATCGCCATCGATGCGGGAAAACATGACACGATCGGTATCGATCTCGTCGCCATGTGCGTCAACGACATCGTCGTCCAGGGCGCGGAACCGTTGTTCTTCCTCGACTATTTCGCCACCGGCAAGCTCGATCCCGATCAGGGCGCGGCGATCATCGGCGGCATCGCCGCGGGCTGCCGCCAGGCCGGCTGCGCGCTGATCGGCGGCGAAACGGCGGAAATGCCTGGCATGTATCATGGCAACGACTACGATCTTGCCGGCTTTGCCGTGGGCGCGGCCGAACGCGGCCAGTTGCTGCCGACCGACGACATCGTCGAAGGCGACGTGTTGCTGGGGCTGGCCTCCTCGGGCCTGCATTCGAACGGATTTTCGCTGGTGCGCCGTATCGTCGCCGTCAGCGGTCTCGCCTGGAGCGACCCGGCGCCGTTCAACGACGAGGCGACGCTTGCCGAGGCGCTGCTCGAACCGACCCGCATCTACGTCAAGTCGATCCTCAAGGCTATCCGCAACACGCATGGCATCAAGGCGCTGGCCCACATCACCGGCGGGGGCTTCCCGGAAAACATTCCGCGCGTGCTGCCCAAGGACTTTTCGGCGGAACTCGACCTCGAGGCGATCGACGTGCCTGCGGTGTTCTCGTGGCTGGCAAGGACCGGCGGCGTGGCGCCGGAAGAAATGATGCGCACCTTCAATTGCGGCATCGGCATGATTTTGGCGGTGGCCTCCGGCCAGGCGGCGCAGGTCGCCGCCGTGCTGCAGGAAGCCGGCGAGACCGTGACGCCGATCGGCCGCATCGTGCCGCGCCGCGACGCCGGTGTCATCTATCGGGGCTCGATCGGCCTATGAGCGTGCAGAGGAAACGTACCGTTGTTCTGATCTCCGGGCGCGGCTCCAACATGACCGCGCTGATAGCGGCGGCCAGCGACCCGGCTTTCCCGGCCGAGATCGTCGGCGTCATTTCCGACAGAGCGGACGCCGCCGGCCTCGGCATCGCCAAAGCGCGCGGCATCGCCACGCAGGTCATTTCCCGCGCCGGCCATGGCAGCAAGCAGGCGCATGATGCGGCGATCGACGCAGCACTTTCGGCATTCAATGCCGAAATCGTGGCGCTGGCCGGCTATATGCGCATCCTCACCACCGGCTTCGTCGAGAAATGGCAGGGCCGCATGATCAACATCCACCCTGCCCTGCTGCCGGCATTCAAGGGTCTTGACACGCATCGCGCGCGCTTGCCGCCGGCATGCGAATCCATGGCTGCACGGTGCATTTCGTCACGTCGGAGATGGATGACGGCCCGATCATCGCGCAGGCGGCGGTGCCGGTGATGGTCGGCGACAATACCGATTCACTGGCTGCCCGCGTGCTGAAAGCCGAGCACCGGCTCTATCCGCTGGCGCTGGGGCTGGTCGCCGAAGGCAGGGCGCGGATGGAACGCGGACGCACCGTCTTTGCCCGCTTCGCCGACGACGCCGACAACGCAACCGCGATGATCATCACGCCGACCCCGCTGCGCGAGGGGATCGATCTCGAACAGCTGGCGCGCATCACGCCGTAAGCCTTGCTATTGAGAATGGTAGCAATATTTGCTACCATTTGGGTAAGGAGACAGGTCGATGTCAACAGTCGAGAAAGTTAGCGTAGCACTTTCCCCGGACCTGCTTGATATGGTCAAGGGCGCCGTAGCCAGCGGGCAGTACGGATCGGCGAGCGAAGTAATCCGCGAAGCCTTGCGAGAGTGGCGGCTGCGGCAGCCCTTGCGCGAAGCCGAAGTGGAACGGCTGCGCAGGGCTTGGTCGGAAGGACTAGAAAGCGGTCCGTTCGAACCTTTCGACATCGAGGTCATCAAGCAGAAAGCCCGTAGTCGGCTCGCTGGCGCAAAGTAGCAGCGGATGGCCGGCATCCCGATTGTCCGCAGCCCGGCGGCCGAGAACGACCTGATCGACATCTGGTTTGCCATCGCCACGGACAGCCCGCTTGCCGCCGACTGCTTTCTGAACGCTGTGTCGGAGCGCATTTTGCAACTCGCCGATTTCCCTGAATCCGGCCCGCTAAGACCGGACATCGCTGCCCAAGCGCGAGCGCTCACGATAGGCAATTACCTCGTGCTCTATCGTATTGCCCAAAAGCATATCGAGATCGTTCGTGTCGTGCATGGCGCGCGCGACGTGTCGACATTGTTCTGATCCATGTCTGCCTCCCGGAAACAGCTGCTCCTGCTTCGCCACGCCAAATCGAGCTGGGATGATCCCGACCTCGATGATTTCGACCGCCCCTTGGCCGAACGCGGATTGAAGGCTGCCCAGTTGATGGGGCGCGCCCTTGCCGCGCGCGATTGGCTGTCGGATCTGGCGCTGGTGTCGTCGGCGCTGCGAGCCCGTGACAGCTGGCGGCTGGTGGCGATGGAATTGCCCGCGCTGCCCGAAGTCGCATTCGCCAGGGCGCTCTATGGTGCTTCAGCGGCGGAAATTCTGAACCAGATTCGTCAAGCCGACCCATCGAGCGGCAGCTTGCTGGTGGTCGGCCACAATCCGGGCCTGGAAGATCTGGCGAAACAGCTTGCGGGGCCAATGTCGGAGATCAAGGCCCGCAAGAGGCTCGAGGAAAAGTTCCCGACGGGAGCCCTTGCGCGCTTCGTGTTCGAGGGTGACTGGTCCGGACTGTCCTCCGCCCGGCTGACGCATTGTCTGCGGCCGAAGGATTTGGACTAGAATCCAGATGCGGCAGGCCAGGCCCGCCACATCCGCTCGAGACATCAGTTGCCCCAGATGCCCTGGCCGGGTTCGGGCCAGTCGGTTGTGGTCTTCATCTTGGCATCCGCAGCCTTGTGCCCAGCCAAGGTCTTGACCGAGCCAGTGACGGCATGATCGACGCTGGCTGCCGAGCCAACCGGTTGGTTGGCGTTGTTGGAGCCATAGTGGTCGCTGCCGGCGAAAGCGCTGCCCGTGGCAACGAGGATGGCGGCGGCAATGAGGGTGGTCCTGTTCATCTTCAAGTCTCCTGGTTCTTCCGTTGGGCGGCGTCTTGGGAGGACGGTTCCGCTACGGACAAGACCATGGACAGTCCGGTTTTATTCCCGAACTTGGAGATGCTTTGTAGATCGGCGAATTTCGGGGTCGGATGGCGACTGCGCATCGGCGTCGCGCTCAAAAAACAAGAGCGGCGGGCCGAGCCCACCGCTCTTTGTGGTCGAAGACTTTTCAGAAATCAACGACCCCAGATGCCTTGGCCAGACTGGGCCGGCACGTTGGCATTGGCGTCGCCCTGTGCCCTTACAGACTTCGGAATCGAGCCGGTGTGCGAGGTGTCGATGTTGGAAACCGACTGGTTGGCAACCGGCTGGTTGACATTGTTGGAGCCGTAGTTGTCGCTGCCGGCGAAAGCGGTGCCCGTGGCAACGACGATGGCGGCCGCTGTGAGTGCGATCTTGGTCATTTTAAGTACTCCTGATTTGAATATTTGGCTGATTGCGACTGGTTCGGGAAAGGCGATTGGCGGTTGCCGAACAGGTTGCGGTCGCTGCCCAGCGTTACCGGCTTCTCGACGGTCAAGTTGGACTTCTGGATCGAAGCCGTGAACGAGTTGTCGACGGTGGCGGTGGGCTGGTTGGCGTTGGCCGAGCCATAATTGTCGCTGCCGGCAAAGGCAGTGCCCGTGGCAACGAGGATGGCAGCGGCGGTAAGAGCGATCTTGGTCATTTTAAGTACTCCAGTATTCTTTGTCCTGTCCGTCTAGTGGCGTGCCCTTGGGAGGAATTTCGCGTCGCTCGGACCACCCCGAAGTGGGTTTGTCGGTCGACGACTTCCAATCACGAAGATGTTCCCTCGCGGCTCGAATCCGGCCCTTGAAAATTGGCCAAGGTCTTAAGCGGTCATAATTTTCTTATTCGAAAACAAATAGTTATCAGAAAGCACCCATCGGGTGGCGTAGCCATTCACTAAGCCGGCGTTCACCACGTACTGGACGGTCCGTCAACAGAAAACGAACCGATCGGTTCGATTTACGGCGACGACCGGTTCGGGCACTTTTTTCAGAGCATCGAACGGCATGAATTGCGCGAGCCCGAAATCCGTCGGGACGATAACCCGGCTTGTTTTTGAGCTTCGAACCTGTCGCGTCTGGAGACGGCAATCCACGGGGTCGGAAACGACGATGGGCGCATTTGCCTTGTGGCTGGATCGATATTATCGATTGTGCACGATCATCAATCGGACGCGACCTGGCTATGCCGGTCGAAGGAACGGACAGATTTCCGGGTGACTTGCATCCCAGGACAGCGATAGAAAATGCGGCTGCTGCTTGTCGAGGACAATCGCGAACTGGCGGATTGGTTGGGCAAGACCTTGCGCCAGGCGAACTATGTCGTCGACATCGTCCATGACGGCGAGGATGTCGAGCACGCGCTGGCCGCCGGCGACCATGCGCTTGTCATCCTCGACCTTGCGCTGCCGCGCATGGGCGGGCTGGAGGTGCTGCGCATGCTGCGGGCGCGCGGCAACCGTGTGCCGGTCATCGTGCTGACCGCGAATGCCAGCCTCGACGGCAGGGTCAAGGGCCTCAACGAGGGGGCCGACGACTATCTGGCGAAACCCTTCCAGATCGAGGAACTCGAGGCGCGCATCCGAGCCCAGCTACGACGCGCCAATGACCGCACCGCGCCTGTCGTTTCGTGTGGCGATCTCGTCTTCGACACCAACACGCGGCTGTTTTCGCTCGCGGGCGAAACGCTGGCGCTGACGCCGCGCGAGCATGCCGTGCTGGAGCAGTTGATGGTCAAGGCCGGGCGCACGGTGAGCAAGGCGGCATTGTCGGCGGCAATCTACGATTTCGAGACCGATGCCGACCCCAGCGCCATCGAGATCTATGTGCACCGTGTGCGCAAGAAACTGGAAGGCTCGCGGGTCCGCATCGTCACGCTGCGCGGCCTCGGCTATCTCCTGCGCCATGAGGATTAACAGCCTTCGCTTGCAGCTTCTGGCCTGGGTGGTATTGCCTCTCGTCGGGCTCGCCACCATCAATCTGTGGACCAGCCACCGCAACGCGCTGGCAACCGCGGATCTCGTCACCGATCGCATGCTGATGGGCTCGGCACGCGCCATTGCCGAGCGTGCCGCCGTCACCGACGGCGTGCTCGACGCCACGATACCGCCGGCGGCGATCGAGATGTTCGATACCGGCGATCGCGACAGCGTCTACTACCAGGTCAAGGCTGCCGGAGGGCGGCTGCTGACGGGCTATCCGGACCTGCCCGCAGCGCCCGGGCACGCCAGCGTCGGGGCCAGATATCGCGACCACCCGTTGCGGCTTCTGACCCTCAGCCATGCCGTGATCGGTGCCGGTGCCGATTCCCCCATAACGGTCACCGTGGGCGTTACGCTCGCCGGCCATGACGCGATGGTGAGACGGCTCTGGCTCAGCGCCTTTACCCAGCAGCTGGCGCTGGTGGCGATTGCCGGCTTGTTCGTTCTGCTGGGGCTGCATCGCGGCCTCGCGCCACTGATCCGGTTGCGCGACGCGGTGCGTTCGCCAAACCGCAGCGAGCTCGATCCGGTCGAAGTGCCGGGGGCTCAAAGCGAGATCCGCCCGCTGATCGATGCACTGAACGCCTATATGGAGCGCGTGCGGGCACAGATGGCGGCCCAGCGCCGCTTTATCGCCAATGCGGCGCACCAGTTGCGCACACCGTTGGCGTTGCTGTCGACACAGGCAAGCTACGCGTTGCGCGAAAGTGCGGCTGACGCGCGTCAGGAAGCCTTGGTGGCGCTGCAGGCCAGTTCCGGCCGGCTGGCACGGTTGGCCGAACAGCTGCTGACCCTGTCCCGGGCGGAACCAGGTAGCAGGCGGCCACGCGCCGACCGCATCGACCTGACCGAGGCTGCCCGCCATGTGCTGGAAACGCAGGCGCCGACAGCGATCAGCCGCAAGATCGATCTCGGCCTCGAGGAGGCCGGCCCTGTGTCGGTCATCGGCGACGGCACGATGCTGCGCGAGATGATCGTCAACCTCGTCGACAACGCGCTGCGCTATTCGGCAGTCGGCGGCACCGTCACAGTCAAGCTGGCGGCCGTCGATGGCGAAGCCGTGCTGACTGTCGCCGACGACGGGCCCGGCATTCCGGTGGACGAGCGAGACCATGTTTTCGAGCGCTTTTACCGCATCGCCGGTTCGACCGAGGAAGGCAGCGGGCTTGGTCTCGCCATCGTACGTGAGGTCGTCGAAAATGCTGGCGGCCGCGTCACCCTAGGGGATGGCGCGACCGGCGGTCTGGTGGTTGAGGTAAGGCTGCCGCTGGCGGACAGCTAGGTCTGTCGCCGCTCACTGCGTCTCATTCAATGGTTGGGGACGCCATTTTGCCAGGCGATCCTCGACCATCGTCATCAGATATTCGGCACCGAGCGCCACCACCATGACGATGACGATCGCAGCATACATGCCGGCGGCGTCAAAGGATCCCTTGGCGATGTTGATCAGCAGACCGATGCCGTAGCGCGAGCCGACGAACTCGCCGACGATCGCGCCGATGATGGCAAAGCCGAAGCTGACATGCAGGCTGGCGAAGATCCAGCTCATCGCCGAAGGGACAATCACCGAGCGGGTCAATTGCCAGTTGGACGCGCCCAGGATGCGGGCATTGGCTATCATTGCCCTGTCGGCTTCCCGCACGCCCTGAAAGGCGTTGTGGAAGACAACGAAGAAAACCATCACGAATGCAAGCGCCACTTTCGAAGCGAGGCCAAGGCCGAGGATCATGATGAAGATCGGTGCCAGAACCACGCGCGGAATGGAATTGATCACCTTGATGTAGATCGAGAAAATGTCGGCAGCCATCCGGTTGCGGCCGAGCGCGACGCCGATGATGATACCGGCAACCGAGCCGGTCACGAAGCCGATGACCGCCTCCTCCATGGTAACATAGAGATGATACCAGAGCGGCCCCTCGGACGTTCCTTCCGTGATCCACTCATAGAGCCGCAACGCGATCGCGCTTGGCATTGCGTAGAAGAACGGATCGATCCAGGCGAGACGGGCGGCGACTTCCCACAGAACCAGGAAGGCGACGAGGATGGCGACACGCCAGAACATCACGGTGCGCCGGCGATGCCTTGCCGCCTTCGCCGCGGCCGCTTCGATTTCCGCATCGGAGGTGCCCGGCCTGAAAGCTCTTGAACTGATGTCCATGGTGGCGTCGGTCATGGCGTTCCTCCTCAGGCAGCGGCGCGCGCGTAGCTGGTCTCGACCTCTTCCTTGAGGTCGGCCCAGATGGTGCGCGAGTAATCGATGAAGCTCTGCTCGTAGCGGATATCAGCGACCACGCGCGGGCGCGGCAGGTCGATCGTGTAGACAGACTTCACAGTGGCCGGCCCGGCGGTCAGCACATAGACCTTGTCGGCCAGCGCAATTGCCTCTTCGAGATCGTGGGTGACGAAGACCACGGATGCCTTGGCCTCGGACCAGAGGCGCAACAGCTCCTCATGCATGAGAACGCGTGTCTGCACGTCGAGCGCGGAAAACGGTTCGTCCATGAGCAGGATCTCGGGGCCGTTGATGAAGGTCTGGGCGAGCGCCACGCGCTTGCGCATGCCGCCAGAAAGCTGGTGCGGATAGTGCTGCTCGAACCGAGACAGGCCGACGCGCGCAAGCCAGTCGCGTGCCGAGGCCTGGGCGTGCGGCCTGGGCTTGCCGCGGAACAGCGGCCCGGCCATGACGTTCTCGATCACCGTACGCCAGGGGAACAGGGCGTCGGTCTGGAATACGAAGCCGATGCGCGGGTCTATTCCCTTGACCGGACCACCCATGACGCGAACCTCGCCGGCACTTGGGCTGGCCAACCCGGTGATCAGGTTGAGGGTGGTCGACTTTCCGCAGCCGGTCGGACCGACGACGGCGACGAATTCGCCGCGCTCGACCGTCATGGTGAAGTCGCGCAGCGCCGTCAGCGATTTGCCAGTGGGCGATAAGAACCGCCGACTGACATTGATCAGTTCAATCGCTGGTGTGGTCTTTTCATGGGCCATGGTGAAACTCCGGGTTCGAGCGAACGCCCGCCGTCGGCCAGAGCCGCCGGACGTTAAGGACTGACGATTGCCGACGCGATGCCTCCATCGCGCCGGCATGGGTCGGCTACTTGGCGTTTTTGACGAATTCCGTGGTGTAGGTCTTGGAAAGGTCGATCTGCTTGCCTTGCAGGTCCTTCTTGAAGGCCGAGAGCACTGTCAGCACCGTTTCCGGGCCGCCTTCGGGCATGACCCCGTCGGCGGTGAACATCGCCTTGCCGGCGCCCAGCGCCTTCACATAACCTTCCTTGTCGCCGACATAGTAGTCCTTCGGCATCTTGTCGGCGATTTCCGCACCGCTATGGGTGTTGATGAACTTCAGTGTCTTGACGAAGGCATTCGCCAGTTTCTGCACCGTCTCCTTGTGCGCGTCGACCCAGTCCGTCTGCATGTAAAGGGAGGCAGCCGGGTAGGTGCCGCCGAGCGCGGCCTTGGTGCCTTCAATCGTGCGCATGTCGATAAGAACGGACGCTTCGCCGGTCTTCAGCAACCGAGTGATCGTCGGTTCGGTCGTCATGCCGGCCTGGATCTTGTCCTGCTGCATGGCAGCGATGAAGGTATTGCCGGCGCCGACGGGAACCGAGGTGAATTCGCCGAGCTTCAGTCCGTTTTTGACGGCAAGATATTCCGTCAGGAAATTTGTCGAGGAGCCGAGGCCGGTGACGCCAAGGCTCATGCCCTTGAAGTCGGCGGGCGACTTGATCTCGGGATGCTTGGTTGAAACAAGCTCGACTTCACCAGGCGCCTGGCTGAACTGGACGACAGATTCGACGAATTTACCTTTCGCCTGCAGGTCGATGCTATGGTCATAGAAACCGACCACCCCTTGCACGGCCCCGGCAAGCATCTCATTCTCCGCATCGACGCCGGCCGGCTCGTTCAGCAGCTCGACATCGAGACCTTCGTCCTTGAAGTAGCCGAGCGCTTCCGCCAACTTGGCGGGCAGGTAGATCTGCTTTTCGTAGCCACCCACCATGATGGAGATCTTTTCGTCGGCGCGTGCGGACGGCGCGGACAAGGCCATGGTGGCGACGAGTGCGGTTGTGGCGGCTGAATCGAGCAGAATTCGCGCGAGCGACATGGCCTCTTCCCTTTGTTCGTTTCCCGCGCCCCTCTCTCTCCCATCGCTTTCCGCGACAATATGGGGGCGCCCGTCAACACTTAGGTCACCAACCTTTCAGCCACCTTTCAAGGCAACCGGGAAAGTCACCGCAAACCTAGGCGTTCAATCCCAGCACGTCGTGCATGTCATATTCGCCGGGTACACGCCCCGCCACCCAGAGGGCGGCGGCGATGGCGCCGCGGGCGAACATGATGCGGTCGCCGGCCGAATGCGACAGGGTCACGGTCTCGCCCTCGGCGCAGAAGCTGACGCCGTGCTCGCCGACGATGCTGCCGCCGCGTAGCACCGCGAAACCGATTTCGCCTGCCGGCCGCGCGCCGGTGAGGCCGTCGCGGGCGCGCCTAGCGACGGTGTCCAGTTCGATACCGCGACCGCCAGCCGCGGCTTGCCCAAGCATCAGCGCCGTCCCCGACGGTGCATCGATCTTGTGGCGATGATGGGCCTCGACAATCTCGACATCCCAGTCATCGCGGTCGAGTGCTCTCGCCGCCTGCTCGACCAATCCAGCCAGCATGTTGAGCCCGAGCGAAAAGCTGCCGGAGCGCACGATGGCGATGGTTTTCGCGGCATCGGCGATGGTGGCCAACTCGGCAGCATCGAAGCCGGTCGAGCCCATGACCAGTGCTGGCCCGCCATGGCCAGCGCAAGACCTGGCCAGATCAGCCGATGCCACCGGCGTGGTGAAATCGATCACCACATCGGCCATGGCAAGCGCCTCGTCGCGGCTCACCAGCCCTTCGCCAACGATGCCCGGCCGGTGGAAACGGGCGACGAGCGCCAGCCGCGGATCGGCCTGGACGGCATCCACCATCTGGCGGCCCATGCGGCCCAGCGCCCCGGCTATGGCGATCCTGATCGGCGGTTGGGACATGGGGCTATCCCTTGCTGCTATTTCCACATGCCGCGCATGCGCGCGCCAATGTCGACGCGCACCTCGGGTCGCGGCGCCCTGCCCTGTGCAGCTTGCGCGCTCGGCCACGACATCTGCTGGAATGCAGCGAGGATCGAAGCCGGGATGAAGCGGGTGCGCGAGGCATAGAGGTGGCGGTCGCCTCGTGCCGCCTGGCCGTGCGGAAAGAAGCGCTGCGGCATGACCAGGCTGAGATTGTCCTTGGCCCTTGTCATCGCCACGTAGAGCAGGCGGCGCTCCTCGTCGATATCCTCCTTGGTGCCGACGCCGAGATCGGCCGGAATACAGCCGTCGACCGTGTTGAGCACAAAGACATTCTTCCATTCCTGGCCCTTGGCCGAGTGGATGGTCGACAGGATCAGATAGTCCTCGTCGCGATGCGGCGGGCCGGCCTGATCGCTGGTGGCGTCCGGCGGGTCGAGCGTCAGTTCGGTGAGAAACCGTTCGCGCGAGGCATAGCCCGAGCCGATCTGCTCGAGCTGCAAAAGGTCCGCGCGCCTGGTCGTCGCGTCCTCATGAATGCGTTCCAGATGCGGCTCGTACCACAGCCTGACCTGTTCGAGGTCGGCCGGCCATTTGGCGCCGGCTCGCAGACCGGAATAAAGCGCGACAAAACCCGGCCAGTCGTCCGCCGCGCGTTGCGGCGGGCGCCAGCCGGCAAGGCCCATCGCCTCGTCCAGCGCCGACGTCATCGTCTCGACGATCTGCGCGGCAGCCGAAGGGCCGATGCCTGGCATGAGCTGCAGCACACGGAATCCGGCGACACGGTCGCGCGGGTTTTCGGCAAAACGCAGCACCGCCAACACATCCTTGACATGAGCGGCATCGAGGAACTTCAGGCCGCCGAACTTGACGAAGGGAATGTTGCGCCGCGTCAGTTCGATCTCCAGCGGGCCGCTGTGGTGCGAGGCGCGAAACAGCACCGCCTGTGATTTCAACGCCGTGCCGGCCTCGCGCTCGGCCAGGATGGCATCGCAGACGAAGTTGGCCTGCTCGACCTCGTCGCGCACGGTCACCAGTCTTGGCTTGTCGGATGATTTGCGCTCCGACCACAGGTTCTTCGTGAAGCGCTCCGAAGCCTCGCCGATCACCGCATTGGCGGCGGCCAGGATGGTTTCGGTCGAGCGATAGTTGCGTTCCAGCATCACCACATCGGCGGCCTGCGCGAACTGTTTCGGGAAATCGAGGATGTTGCGCACCTCGGCGGCACGGAATGAATAGATCGACTGCGCATCGTCGCCGACCACCGTCAGCCCGGCGCCGTCGGGTTTCAGCGCCATGAGGATCGACGCCTGCAGCCGATTGGTATCCTGGTATTCATCGACCAGCACATGGTCGAAACGCCCGCTCAGATGCGCCGCTATTTCAGGCTCGGCCGCCATCTGCGCCCAGTAGAGCAGCAGGTCGTCGTAATCGAGCACATTCTGCGCCTGCTTGGCTTCGACATAACCGGCGAACAGCTGCTTCAGCTGCTCCGCCCAGCCAACGCACCAGGGGAAGGCGGACCCCAACACCTCGTTAAGCGGAGCCTGCGCATTGACGGCACGCGAATAGATGGCAAGGCAGGTGCCCTTGGTCGGAAAGCGCGCTTCCGTCTTCGAAAATCCCAGCTCGTGCCGCACCAGGTTCATCAGGTCGGCGGAATCCTCGCGGTCATGGATGGTGAAGGCCGGGTCAAGGCCGATCTCCAGCGCATAGTCGCGCAGCAGCCGCGCGCCGATGCCGTGAAAGGTGCCGGCCCAGGTCAGCGCATCCGCGATCACCGCGGCATCGCGGCCGAGCACCTCGCCGGCGATACGCTCGACGCGCCTGGCCATTTCGGATGCGGCGCGGCGCGAAAAGGTCATCAGAAGGATGCGGCGCGGGTCGGCACCCCTGACGATCAGATGGGCGACGCGGTGCGCCAGCGTGTTGGTCTTGCCCGAACCGGCCCCGGCGATGACCAGCAGCGGTCCGCCGATCTTGCCGTCGCCGTGCTCGACGGCCTGGCGTTGGGCATCGTTGAGCCGGCCAAGATAGGCCGGCTGGACGGTCGGCTCCCGAAAGGACGAATCAGGGGTGGCGAGGTTCATCGCCCATCAAGCATCGTTTCTGCTTTGTTCGCAACGTCGATGCGAGGATGTACTCGCGCAGACTCGGGGCCGACAGATCGCCCCTAGCGTTGGGGATCGACCCCCATCGCCGCCGACTGCCGGCGCAAAGCTTCACGATCATATTGCGATGGCGGAAGCAGCAGCGGGTCGATTGTATCGGGCACGTCGTCGATCATCTGCCGGGTGATGCGGTACGTGACATAGGCCAAAGCGCCGGCGATAAGCAGACGAAACATGGTTGCATACTCCATTGGAACAGGACCAACCCGAGGGGACGGCATTTGGTTCCCTCGCCGAGTATCCAGGCTGCGTGATGTTGATCGAGAGCCGCAGCGACCGCCGCTAATGCTCAGCCCGTTCCGGTATCTGGGCGATGCATTCCTCGAGACGCTCCAAGCGGAACTTTGCATTGCGAAGTTCGTGTCCGGCTTCAAACCGCCGATGACGTCCCTGAGGTGTGGCCGCCATCAGGTCGCGCTCCAGTTCGGCAATGCGCGCACGCACCTGCCGGGCCTCGTCCTGGCGCAACGCCTTGATCCATCCACGCCCACGCATTGGTCTTCCTGCCAAAACCCCAGAAGGCATGCCCGGGTCATGCCAGAGAAATCCTAATTTCCCGCAAGTCCAAAAACTCTAAATTTAACTTTCGCTAATTTAGCGTCAGCAACGGGGCCGCTTCGGGAAGAAGGCCGGCGCCGCTTGGGAGGTGAAGGCGCCGGCCGAGCGGATATCAGGTCCGCCGCACAGCGGAGGATAGCTGAGTCTTGCCCCCAGGTCATGGCGGTTGTGATTGCCTACCGCCTTTCTGAGGCAGGTTGGGCCAACGGCGAGCGGTGCCTGGCGATCAAACCGCGATCATCTGCCGCCTTCCAGTCTCTGCCTGGCCACCGCGACATGGAAGTTCGTGCCGAACAACAGCCCGTCATCGTTGAAGTCGTAGCTGGAATTGTGCAGCGGCGCGGAGGCTTCGCCATTGCCAAGGAAGACGAAGCAGCCAGGCACATGGTCGAGGAACCGAGCGAAATCCTCCGAGCCGGTCATCGGCTCGCGGGCGACGGCGATGTTGCCGGGCTCGAAGACGCTTTTTGCTGCGGCAAAGGCCTGCTCCACCAGTTCGGCATCGTTGCGCAGCGGCACGAATTCGCGGCTGTAATTGACCTCGGCGGCGACATTGTATGCGGCAGCGATGCCGTCGGCGATGATGCGCATCTGCCGCTCGATCTCGGCGCTGACCTCGGGGCGGAAGCTGCGTGCGTCGCCAAGGATGCGGGCAAGACCGGGCAGTGCGTTGCGGGTGCCGTCGGTGATCAGCTCGGTCACCGAAACCACGGATATGTCGGCCGGGCTCAGCCGGCGCGAGACGATGGTTTGCAGATTGGTGACCAGTGCGCATGCGGCAACCAGCGTTTCATGCCCCGCATGCGGCCGCGCCGCATGGCCGCCAAGCCCCTTCAGCACGATCTCGAAATTGTCCTCGGCCGACATGATAGGGCCGGTGCGCGTCTCGAAATGCCCGACGGGCAGGCCGGGCATGTTGTGCAGGCCAAAGATCTCGTCGAAGGGAAAGCGCTGCATCAGGCCATCGTCGAGCATGGCCAGCGCGCCCCTGCCCCATTCCTCGGCCGGCTGGAAGATGAACCGCACGGTGCCGTCGAAGCCGCCTTCGCTGGCCAAGACTTTTGCCGCACCGAGCAACATGGTGGTGTGGCCGTCATGGCCGCAGGCATGCATGATGCCGGGGTTCTGCGAGCGATAGGCGGCCGCCGACTGCTCGGTAATGCTCAGCGCGTCCATGTCGGCCCTGAGCGCAATCGCCCGATTGCCGCTGCCTCGCTTCAACGTGCCAACGACACCGGTTCCGCCGACCCCCTCGGCGACATCGTCGAGGCCGAATTCGCGCAGCTTGGCCGCGACGAAGGCTGCGGTGCGCCTTTCCTCGAAGCCGAATTCGGGATGCTCGTGCAGGTCACGCCGCCAGAGAACCATCTCTTGCTTCAGCGCATCACGATCGAACTCAGACATTCTTCTTCCCCTCCTGACCTAGCTTGCAAGTTGGGTGACGACATCAAGCAGAATGTTGGCGCCGGCGACAAGCTCGGCATCTTCGGTATGCTCGCGCGGATTGTGGCTGATGCCGCCGGCGCTCGGCACGAAGATCATCGCTGCCGGCGCGATACGCGCCATCATCTGCGCATCATGGCCGGCACCGGACGTCATACGCCTGGCGCCAAGACCGCGATTTCTCGCGGCGACCTCGATTCGTTCGACGATCCGGACGTCGAACAGCACCGGCTCGAAGCGGGCCAACCGTTCGACCGAAACCGTCACATTCTCGGCGGCAGCAAGCTGCTCGAGATAACTGGCCAGCGCCGCCTCCGCCGCCCGCAGGCGCTGCTCGTCGGGATCGCGCAGATCAACAGTAAAGACAGCGCGCGAGGGAATGACGTTGATGGCATTCGGCTCGAAACGGATAGAGCCCACGGTGGCCACGGTCGGGGCATTCGAGCCCTTGGCCCGGTCGCGCAGGAAGGTGATGACCCGGGCCGCGGCATGGCCGGCATCGCTGCGCATCGACATCGGCGTGGTGCCGGCATGGTTTGCGACGCCGTCGATGGTGATACGCTGCCAGGAAATGCCTTGCAGATTTTCCACGGCACCGATCGGCACGCCCTCACGCTCCAGCACCGGCCCCTGCTCAATATGCAATTCGAGATAGGCGTGCGGCTTGAGAAAGCCAGGCTCTTCGTCACCGGCATAGCCAATGCGGGCAAGCTCCTGCCCGAGCACGCTGCCATCGGTGCCGACAGCCGCAAGCACGGTATCGACGCCGATGCCGCCGGCATGGACCAGCGAGCCCATCATGTCGGGGGTATAGCGCACGCCCTCTTCGTTGGTGAAAGCGGCGACCGCGATCGGGCGCGACGGCAAAAAGCCGGATGCCTTCAGCGTCTCGACCACCTCCACCCCGGCAAGCACGCCGTAGCAACCGTCATAGATGCCGGCGTCTATGACGGTATCGATGTGCGAGCCGATGAGCAGCGGCGCCTGCCCGGCATTGTCCGCGCTTTGCCAGAGGCCGAAGATGTTGCCGACGCGGTCGATGGCGACATCGAGCCCGGCCTGCCGCAGCCAGCCGGCGAACAGGTCGCGGCCCTGCTTGTCTGCGTCGGAAGCGGCCAGCCTGGTTAGTCTGTTTTGATCATCACGGCCGACGGCGCCGAGTTCACGGATACGGCCAAGCAGGCGCGGCGCGTCGACCGCGATCACGACAGCGTTCCGGCAAGCAGTTTGCCGGCCAGCACATCGGCCGGGCTCATCCCAACCAGCTCGGCATAGCGATGCGGATCGGTGGCACCTTCGGTGTTGATCACCAGCACCCGGGATCGGCCGTCGAGCCCAAGTGCGACCTTGTTGTTGGCCACTGCCCGGATCAGCCCGGCAAGACCGACGCCGCCGCTTTCACCGGCGACGATCACCGGATCACCGTCGCTCGGCTGGGCCAGCCGCCGCATCGCCGCGATGGCGTCGTCCTCATCCACGGTCATGAAGGCGTCGGCGGCACGCGCCAGCACGCGCCAGGCAACCGGCGAGGCCTCGTAACATTCGAGCATCGCCATCACTGTCGGCTGGTCGTGCGCGACCTTGACCGGATGCCCCGCCATTGCGGCTGCGACGATGCATGCGGCACGCGCGGGCTCGACCACGATGAAAGTCGACCTGGCATCGCCGAGCACGATGGCCAGATGGCCGGCCACCGCAGCGGCTATGCCACCAACGCCGGCCTGCACGAAGACGTGAGTCGGCGGTTCGGCGAGCTGGCGCAACGCTTCGCGCACGATCGTCGTATAGCCCTGCATCACCAGGCCGGGAATGCGTTCATAACCCGCCCACGAGGTGTCGGAGACCACGGTCCAGCCTTTCTCGGCCGCGACGCGCGCGGCTTGCCTGACCGAATCATCATAGTTGCCGTCGACGCGGACCATCTCGGCGCCGTAGCGGGCGATCGCTGCTATGCGTTCATCGCTGACGCCGGCGTGGACGAAGATCGCCGCCCTGGCACCGACGAGTTGCGCGCCTTGCGCGACCGAGCGGCCGTGATTGCCGTCGGTGGCGCAGGCCACCGTCATCGTCGCGGCGACGGCCCGAACATCGGGACGATCGAGATCGGCCACATCGATGGGCCGGCCAAGCGACCGGCTGGCCTCTTCCAATACCAGCCGGAAGACAGCATAGGCGCCGCCCAGTGCCTTGAAGCTGCCAAGTCCGAGGCGAAAGCCCTCATCCTTGACATGCAATGCACCGAGGCCGAGTTCAGCGGCCAGCGTCGGCAGGGCATGCAGCGGCGTTATCAAGTGATTGTCGCGATGAGCCAGAAAACGCTCGACGGTGTCGGCCCCGGCGACCCCCAGGGTTTCGGCATCGACCGGATCGAGCGGCTGGCGGTGCATTGCATTGTGATTGAGCAGGAACACTGGTTGCCTCCTTGGCGTCTGGCGAGAACATATTGCAGGACCGGCGCAAAGAGCGCTGTAATACGGCCCTCGAAATGCAAGTTTGTTTCGTCAGGATATGTTCCCTTGCCAGCATCGCCGCCCTCGCTCGACAGCTTCGATCTCGCCATCCTTGCCATCCTGCAACGGGACAACACGACGCCGCAGCGGCTGATTGGCGAAGCGGTGAACCTGTCGGCGCCGGCTGTGCAGCGCCGCATCAAGCGCATGGAACAGACCGGCGTCATTGCCGGAAATGTCGCCGTGGTCGAGCCGGCGGCGGTCGGCCAGCCCATCACCATCTTCGTCGAGGTGGAGCTGGAGAGCGAGCGCACCGAATTGATCGACGCCGCCAAGCGGCAATTCTCGGAAACGCCTGAAGTGCAGCAATGCTACTACGTCACCGGCGAAGCCGACTTCATCCTCGTCCTCACCGTGGCCGACATGGGCGCCTATGAGGCGCTGACGCGAAAACTGTTCTTCGACAGCAACAATGTCCGGAAATTCCGCACCTTCGTGGCCATGGACCGCGTCAAGGTAGGGCTGACGGTGCCGTTGCCGGATTGAGCCTTGCCGGCAGGGCAGGTCCTGCCATGCTTTTGACATTCTCCGGACGCGAATTGAGGTGGGAGGCGCGCTTGGACGACACCACACCCGTTGCGATCATCGGTGCCGGGCCGGCGGGCCTGGCCGTTGCCGCATGCCTGCGACAGGCCGGCGTCGACTTCATCCTTTTTGAAAAAGAGCGGCAGGCCGCACCCGCGTGGCGGCGCCACTATGAGCGTGTCCATCTGCATACGACCAAGCGCTATTCGTCCCTGCCCTTCGTGCCCTTCCCGAAGCACTATCCACGTTATGTGCCGCGCGATCTCTTCGTCGAATATCTCGATGCCTATGCGCAACGCTTCGACCTCAAGCCCCGCTTCGGAGAAACAGTCAAAGCCGTCACCCGGGACGGTCGCGGCTGGCGTGTGGACGCGACATCCGGGCCGTTGCGGTCCAGGCATGTGGTGATCGCATCAGGCTACAATGCCGAGCCCTTGCGGCCCGGATTTGCCGGCATAGACACCTTCACCGGCAAGACGCTGCACAGCGCCGACTATCGCAATGCCACGCCTTTTGCCGGTCAGTCGGTGCTGGTCGTCGGCATGGGCAACACCGGCGCGGAGATTGCGCTTGATCTGGCGGAAAACGGCGCAAAGCCGACGCTTTCCGTGCGCGGCGGCGTTCATATCGTGCCGCGCGAACTGTTAGGCGTTCCCATCCAGATGGTCGGCATGGCGGCGCGCCTGGGGCCGCAACGCTTCAATGACGTCCTCTTCCCCATCATCCTCGACCTGGTGCTGGGCAGGCTGGAAAAATATGGGCTTAAACGGCCGAGACAGGGACTGCTGGAACAGATTGCGATTGCATCGCGCATTCCGGTGATCGACGTGGGCACCATCGGCAAGATCCGCGAGGGCGCGATCAAGATTGCCCCCCATATCGCCGAGATCTCGGAACGCGGCGCCCGTTTTGCCAACGGCAAACACAGCGAATTCGACGCGATCATCTTCGCGACCGGTTTCCGGCCGGGCTATGCCAGATTTCTCGAGCCAGGCATCCAGCCGGACCGTAGTGGCGTTACCGCGCAAGCTTCGGATCTCGGCCTCTACCTTGTTGGTTTCCACAATGCAGTCACCGGATTGCTGCGCGAAATCGGGATCGAAGCCCAGGCGATCGCCGACGACATCCGCCACCGCCAGAACAGAAAGAAGGCGGCCGAAATCCTGCCGGTATAGTCGACCCGCAGGGCTTCGCCCAGCTCAACTTGCCTTGCGCAGCCAGACCTTGTTGTCGTGGAAGGCAGCACCGCCATAGGGCGCCGGTGCGTCGGCCCCGGTCAGCACGTTGATGCCCTCGCCGCGTTCATGGGCGCTGTTCGGCCAGATACCTTCGGCGATCACGACGCCACGCTTGATGCCATCGAACAGCTTTGCGTGCAGCACCACCTCTCCGCGCCCGTTGCCGACCTCGACACGGTCGCCATCTGTCAACCCTTGCGCCGCAGCATCGTCGGGATGGATAAGCAATTCTGGACGGCCCTCCTTAGCCTTCGAAACCGGTGTCTCCGAAAAGGTCGAATTGAGGAAGTTGCGTGCCGGCGAGGTCGTCAGCCGGAACGGATGCGCCTCGTCCGCCACTTCAATCAGGTCGACATGATCGGGAAATTCCGGCAGTCGCGCCACCGGCCCGAACAGGCCCATGCTCTTAGGCGGCCGGTTGGGTGCGGCCTGCCCGGTCCAGTCGGCGCGGAAGCGGAACTTGCCATCGGCATGGCCAAAGCCCTTGATGAAGTGCGCGGTCTCGAAATCGGGCTGCAGGTCGACCCACTTGTCTTCCTTCAAGCTTTCGAAGCTGCCCAGCCCGCGCTTGCCCAGGATGATGTCGATATGCTGCTGTTCTGTCAGGCCGAAGCCCGGGCGGTCCGCGACGCCAAGGCGCTCGGCCAATTCCTCGATGACGAAATGGTTGGTGCGAGGCCCCTCCGGCGGGTCGATCAGCTTGGGACCGAGCGTAATGTGCTGGTTGCCGCCACCCTTGTAGACGTCGTCATGCTCTAGGAACATCGTTGCCGGCAGCACGACATCGGCGAGTTTTGCCGTGTCGGTCATGAACTGCTCGTGCACGCAGGTGAACAGGTCGTCGCGCAGGAACCCCTGCTTCACCAGCCGCTGTTCCGGCGCGACGTTGGCCGGATTGGTGTTCTGGATCAGCATGGCCGTTACCGGCGGGCCGCCATAGAGCGCGTCAGGGGCGCCGGTCAGCACCGGGCCGATGCGCGAATGGTCGAGATAGCGGATCGAGGGATCGCGCATCTTCGTGCCTTCCAGCACATCCTGGTTGAGCTTGAAGATGCCGGAATTCGAGTGGAAGGCGCCGCCGCCCTCATACTGCCAGCAGCCGGTGACCGCGGCGATGGAGGCGGCCGCGTGCATGTTGACCGAGCCATTGCGCTGGCGCGCAAAACCATAGCCGAGGCGGAAATAGGTCTTCTTCGTCGTGCCGACGAGGCGGGCGAAGGCCTCGATCTCGGCGACCGTCAAACCGGTGATATCAGCCGCCCATTCGGGGGTTCGGGTCTGAAGATGCGCTTCGAGTCCCTTCGGGTCGTCGGTGTATTTTTCCAGATAGGCGCGGTCGGCGAGGCCTTCCCTGAACAGCACATGCATGACCGCACAAGCCAGCGCGCCATCGGTTCCGGGCCTGAGCACCAGGCCGAGATCGGCCTGCTTCATCGTAGCGTTCTCGTAGACGTCGATGACGACGATCCTGGCGCCGCGTTCCTTGCGCGCCTTTATGGCGTGGGTCATCACATTGACCTGGGTGACCACGGCATTGGTGCCCCAGATCACCACACAGTCGGATTTCGCCATCTCGCGCGGGTCCGGTCCACGCAAGGCGCCGGCCCCCATCATCCAGCCGGTCCAGGCCAAATTGGTGCAGATCGAGCCGAAGAAGCCGGAATATTTCTTGGCATGGCGCAGCCGGTCTATGCCGTCGCGCTGCACCAGCCCCATCGTGCCGGCATAGTAGTAGGGCCAGACCGTCTCCGAGCCGTATTTTTCCTCGGCCGCAATGAATTTTTCGGTGACGAGGTCGAGCGCGGCTTCCCAGCTCGCTTCTTTCCAGACGCCGTCGCCCTTGGCGCCCGCCCGCACCAACGGCTTCAGCAGGCGGTCGGGATGATGGACGCGGTCGGCGTAGCGGGCAACCTTGGCGCAGATGACACCGGCCGTGTAGCTGTTGGCCTTGGCGCCATGGACGCGGCCGATGCGGTTCCCATCGAGCAGCTCGACCTCGAGGGCGCAGGTCGACGGGCAATCATGCGGGCAGGCCGAATGGCCGATCCTGAGCTTGGCGTGCTGGTTCATGGGGCGAGGTTAACCGGTTCCGAACGTGGCGTGTAGGGCCAGATTTGCCCATAGACCGCCTTTCGGGGATGCCTTTTCTACCCGATGGGTGGCGGCGCATTGCAAGCACCGCATCCCGCACAGCGTATGTGGCGCTGCTTGCTTCGATCCATAGTTCCATCGACATCGATGGCCTCCGGTGTCGATTACAACCCAACGGCAATCTCCTGGATAAAATCCAGGAATGCCCTGACCTTGGCCGGGGGCAGATGGCGTGATGGGTGGTAGGCGTAGAGTGGGTAAAGCTCTTCCGACCACTCCGGCAGGATCGGCACGAGGTCTCCCCGTGCCAGAAACGGCGCCAGGCCGATGGCGAGGCTTTGGAAAATGCCTTGGCCCGCGACGCAGGCCGTTACCGCGACGGAAGGATCATCCAGCACCAGACGGCTTGGGATCTTGACCTCGACGATCTCCCCGCCTCGGTGAAACTCCCATGGAAAAGGGAGGCCGGTCTGAGGATCGCGGAAGAGAAGCGCCTCGTGGTGGACGAGGTCGTGCGGCGATCGCGGCTCGCCGTGCCGTTCGAGATAGGCCGGCGCCGCAACCGTCAGAATCTGGGCTTCCAGGAGCTTGCGCACGATAAGGGACGATGCGTCGGGCGGCCCGAAGCGTATCGCCACGTCCACGCCACTCATCATCTCCTCGCGATAGTTGCTGGTCAATAAATCCAGCACGAGCAACGGATAACGGGCGAGGAACCGCTGCAGCCCGCCTGCGAGCACCGTGCGTGCGAACCACGGGTCCACCGATACGCGCAGCCGGCCGCGCACCGCCACCGCCGCGCCCGCGGCCTCGGCCGCAGCCTCATCCAAGCCTGCGAGCAGCGGCATCACCTGCGCATGGAAGCGCCGGCCTTCCTCGGTCAGACGGATCTCGCGTGGATTGCGATCAAAGAGCCGCACGCCGACCCGGGCCTCCAGACGCGCGACGGCCCGACTCACCCCCGATGGCGTCAGGCCGAGCACCTCCGCGGCACGGGCGAAGTTCCCGGCCTCCGTGACCGCTGCCAGGACCCCGACGCCGGTGAGAAGCCGCGTGTCGAAAACCATTCGATCTCCCTTGCACTGCACCCCGATGACAAAGAGTGGTGATTTTTTATCATCATAACACTGATTTTAATGCGCGTGAATCACTGGATGGCGAGACGTACAAGCATGGCGTCACCGCAGTGCCGGCCGAGAGAGGCTGAGCAGGTCGGATTTCCTTCGATCCGGAAAGGAGTTAGCCATGAATCACCTCACACGCAGAACGATGCTTCAGCGCAGCGGAATGCTGGGGGCCATCCTGGCTCTCGACGCGGTCAGCCCCGCTCTGGCCAAGACAATACCAGCCGGTTCGTCGACGCGATTCAAAGCGATCGACGCCGCCCTGCGCGAAGGCGTTTCGAAGAACGACGTGGCCGGCGTGATCGCCGTCGCGGCGACGCCGAAAGGCATGGTCTATGAGGGTGCCTTCGGCAAGGCGAACACTGCAACGGGGGCGCCGATGACGCTCGATACGGTGTTCTGGCTGCTGTCGATGACCAAGGCTTTCACGGCTACGGCCTGCATGCAGCTGATCGAGCAGGGTCGCCTGAATCTGGACGACGACGCGGCGAAATACCTGCCTGAGCTGGCCTCGCCGCAGGTCCTCGTCGGCTTTGCCGAGGATGGAACGCCGCGACTGCGGCCGGCCAAGCGCGCGATCAAGGTGCGCCATCTGCTGACGCATACGTCCGGCTACACCTACTCGATCTGGAGCGAGGCCCTGACCCGCTACGAGAAGGTGACGGGCATGCCCGACATCGCGACCTGCAAGAACGCCGCCTTCACCGCCCCGCTCGAATTCGAACCCGGCGAACGGTGGGAATACGGCATCAGCATGGACTGGATCGGCAAGCTGGTCGAAGCGGTGTCCGATCAGTCGCTCGAAATCTACTTCCGCGAGAACATCTTCGCGCCGCTCGGCATGAAGGATTCAGGATTCCTGATCGGCACCAAGCAGAAACAGCGCGTCGCCACCTTCCACAACCGCCAGGCCGATGGCGGGCTGGAGCCGGCGCCCTTCGAGATGCCGCAACGGCCGGAGTTCTTCATGGGCGGCGGCGGTGCCTTCTCGACGCCGCGGGACTATGTGGCCTTCCTGCAGGCGCTGCTGAACGGCGGCGCGCTGCATGGCGTGCAGAATCCTGCGTCCGGAGACGGTTGCCATGATGATGCAGAATCAGATCGGCGAGTTGAGCGTCCAGGAGATGCGCTCGGCGCAGCCGTCCTATTCCCGCAGCTTCGACCAGTTCCCGCAACAGCCGCATAAATGGGGCCTGTCCTTCGACATCAACACGCAGCCGGGACCGAATGGGCGCTCCGCCGGCAGCATCTCCTGGGCAGGTCTGCTCAACTGCTACTTCTGGCTCGACCCGGTGAAGCACGTCACCGGCGCGCTCTTCACCCAGGTCCTGCCCTTCTACGACGAGCGGGTCGTCGCGCTCTACGGCGCGTTCGAGCGCGGTCTCTATGCCGGGCTCGCCTGAACCCTGGCGATCAACACCAACGTTTTGGAGAACCACCATGTATGCAATCACCGGAGTAACCGGCAAGGTCGGCGGCGCGCTCGCGCGCAGCCTTCTCGCCGAGGGATTGCCTGTCCGCGCTGTCCTGCGCGACGCGGCCAAGGCGGCGGAGTGGAGACGTCGCGGCTGTGACGTCGCCCTGGCCGAGATGGACGATGCGGCAAGCCTGGCCTCGGCCTTCAGGGAGGCCGCGGGCGTCTTCATCCTGCCGCCCTCCGAGTTCGATCCGGAACCCGGCTTTCCCGAGGCTGTGCGCGTCATCGCGGCCGTGACCGCTGCCTTGGCCGAGGCGCGTCCCGGCAAGGTGGTCTGCCTGTCGACCATCGGCGCTGACGCGCCGTACGAGAACCTGCTGACCCAGCGCACGTTGATGGAACAGGCGCTGGACGGGATCGGGCTTCCGGTCACCTTCCTGAGGCCCGGTTGGTTCTTGGAGAATGCGCTCTGGGACATTCCCTTGGCGCGCGACGAAGGCGTGCTGCGCAGCTTCCTGCAACCGGCCGACAGGCCGTTGCCGATGGTCGCGACGCAAGATGTCGGGCGCATGGCCGCCGTGCTGCTCCAGGAAAATTGGATCGGGACGCGGGTCATCGAACTGGAGGGGCCTGTCCGCGTCTCGCCCAACGATCTCGCCCGCGCCTTCGCCACGGTGCTGGAGCGCCCGGTCAAGGTCGAGACGGTGCCGCGCGAGAGCTGGGAGCAGATCTTCCGTTCCCAGGGTACGCAAAATCCGTTGCCGCGGATCCGGATGCTTGACGGCTTCAACGAGGGCTGGATCGAGTTCAGCGACCAAGGCCGGTCGGCGATTAAAGGGACAATGACGCTCGATAGCGTTATCGCCAACCTCGTCGCGGCGAGCCGGGCAGCCACCTGACACGATCACGATTGGGAGACCATGATGGAATCAATCATCACGCAGGGCGTTGCGATCCCGCGCCTTGGCTTCGGCACGTTCCGCATGCCGGGCGACGACGCCCAGCCGGTCGTAGAGAGCGCCATTGCGCTCGGCTACCGGCATATCGACAGCGCGGCGATGTACGAGAACGAGGCCGCCGTCGGCGCCGCCATAGCAGCGTCCGGCGTAAACCGGAACGAGCTCTTCGTTACGACGAAGGTATGGCACGACCAGCTTGCGCCGGATGCGTTGCGCCGGGCCTTTGACGCCAGCTTGGGCAAGCTTCGGCTCGACCATGTCGATCTTTACATGATCCACTGGCCATCCAAAGACTTGGACATCAAGGCGACGCTGGAGGCCTTGATGTCGCTGCGGGAGCAAGGCTTCACGCGTGCGATCGGCGTGTGCAACTTCAACCTGCCGATGATGCGTCGCGCCGTGGAGGAGATTGGCGCGCCGATCGCGAGCGTCCAGCTCGAATACCATCCATTCCTGTCGCAGGACCGCATGCTGTCCTACCTGCGGGGCAACGGCATCCCCTTGACAGCCTACGCGCCGCTGGCCCAGGGCCGGGCCGCGAGTGACGCAACGCTCGCTGGCCTCGGGCGCAAGCATGGCTACAGCGCCGCGCAGATGGCCATCGCCTGGCTTTTGGACCAGGAGGGCGTCATCGTGATCCCGAAAGCTGCCCGCCCCGAAAGCCAGAAGTCCAACCTCGATGCGCTCGGCATCCGGCTTGACGATGAGGATCGCGCGACGATCGCTGCTCTGCCGAAGGACCAGCGCTTCGTCCGGCCACCCTTCGCACCTGATTGGGATGCCGCCGCATGAAATTGCGGCATGGGCTGGCGCTGTGATCGGTCCCAGTCTCGGTTTCCGGCAGGGTCGGCCGCCCTACTCCGCCGTGCCTTCCTCATATTCGGCCGACATGGTCAGCCATTTTTCCTCGTGGCCGGCCAGTGTCTGGGCGAGCTGCGAGCGCTCCTTGGCCAGGCGCGTCGCGGTCGAGGGATCCTTTTCATAGATCGCCGGGTTGGCCAATTCGTCCTCGATGCCGTCGATGCGCTTGCGGATGCGGTCCATCAGCGCTTCGGTGGCGCGGATCTCCTTGGCAAGCGGCTCGAAGGCGGCACGGCGCTGGGCTGCATCGCGGCGGCGGTCGGCTTTTGATGCCTTGTCGGCCTCGCGCTTGCCGCGGCGGTCGCCGGACACGCCGGTGACCAGCGTCTTGTAGTCTTCCAGGTCGCCATCATAGGGATTGACCGCGCCGTCCTTGACCAGCCACAGGCGGTCGGCCGTCGCCTCGAGCAGATGGCGGTCGTGCGAGATCAGGATGACAGCCCCGGGGAACTCGTTCAGCGCATGAATCAGCGATTCGCGGCTGTCGATGTCGAGATGGTTGGTCGGCTCGTCGAGGATGAACAGGTTCGGACCCTCGAAGGCCGACAGGCCCATCAGCAGCCGCGCCTTCTCGCCGCCCGACAGATCCTTTGCGGCGGTGTTCATCTTCTCGGTGGTGAGACCAAACTGGGCAACGCGGCCGCGCACCTTCGATTCCGGTGCCTCCGGCATTAGCCGGCGGACATGCTCGTAGGCGTTTTCGTCAGGCCGGAGATCGTCGAGCTGGTGCTGGGCGAAGATCGCCACTTTCAGCCCCGGCGCCACTGTCATGGTGCCGCTCTCCGGCTTCAGCCGGCCGGACAGCAATTTGGCGAAGGTCGACTTGCCGTTGCCGTTGGCGCCCAGCAGCGCAATGCGGTCATCGGCGTCGATGCGGAGCGTCATCTTCTTGAGGATCGGCTGCCCCTCGGTATAGCCGACACTGACATTGTTCAGCGCGATGATCGGCGAGGCCACCGTCTTGACCGGCACGGGGAAGGAGAACGGCCGAACCGTGTCGTTGACGATGGCCGCGATCGGCTTCATCCTCTCCAGCGCCTTGATGCGCGACTGCGCCTGCCTAGCCTTTGAGGCCTTGGCACGGAAGCGCTCGACGAAGGATTCCATGTGCTTGCGAGCGGCTTCCTGCTTGACGCGGCCCTTCTCCTGCAGCTCTTTCTGCTCGGTGTACTGGCGCTCGAACTGATCGTAGCCGCCACGCCAAAAGGTCAGCTTCTTCTGGTCGAGATGAACGATCGAGTTGACGGCGCGGTTGAGCAGGTCGCGATCGTGCGAAATCAGCAGCACCGTGTGGGGATACTTCGACACATAGTTTTCCAGCCACAGCGTGCCTTCGAGATCGAGATAGTTGGTCGGCTCGTCGAGCAGCAGAAGGTCGGGCTCGGAAAACAGCACGGCGGCGAGCGCCACGCGCATGCGCCAGCCGCCGGAAAAGGACGAGGCCGGACGCCGCTGTGCCGCGTCGTCGAAGCCGAGGCCGGCCAGGATGGTTGCCGCGCGTGACTCGGCGGAATGCGCATCGATATCGGCCAGCCGCATATGGATGTCGGCGATGCGGTGCGGATCGGTGGCGGTTTTTTCCTCTTCGAGCAGCGCGGTGCGTTCGAGGTCGGCCTTGAGCACGATCTCGATCAGCGGATCCTCGGTGCCCGGCGCTTCCTGCGCCACCTGCCCGATGCGCGTACTCTTGGGCAGGCTGATCGACCCGGTCTCGGACGGGAAATCGCCGGTAATGGCCTTGAACAGCGTCGTCTTGCCGGTGCCATTGCGGCCGACAAGGCCGGCCTTGGTGCCGGCCGGCAAGGTCAGCGAGGCATGGTCGAGAAGCAGGCGTCCGGCCATGCGGAGCGAAAGGTCTGAGATAACAAGCATGGCGGCGCTTTTGCACCGGACATCAACGCTTCGCAAGGCCTTGCGGGCCAGTTGGCCGCACAAGGCCTGAAAACGAGGCCTGCAACGGCGCCGTCAGGGTAGCCGTTCAGTGACTTGCTACGGCCAAAGCCGCGCTCAGGCTCAGGCAGTAGTCTTGCGCTTTGCCTTGGTCGCGGCGGGCGGCGCGGCCGGCTTGCGGCCAAGTCCCGTCGATTTTGCCAGCGCCGACCGTGTTGCCGAGTAGCTTGGAGCAACCATCGGATAGTCCGGCGGCAGCCCCCATTTGGCCCGATAATCGTCCGGGCTCAGGCCATAGTCGGTCCTGAGGTGCCGCTTGAGCGACTTGAACTTCTTTCCATCCTCAAGGCAGACGATGTAGTCGGGAAACACCGACTTCTTCGGGTTCACGGCCGCAACCAGGCTTGGGCTTTCCGTGACGGCCGCACCGGCCAGCTTCCGAACCGAGGCGCTGACGCTGGCAATCAATTCAGGCAAGCCGGAAGCCGGAAGCGGATTGTTGCCTACATAGGCCGAGACAATATCGGCCGTCAGCTCGATAACGGTCTTATCATCGATATTTGACAAATCTTTCACCCTATCTGCGACAAAGTCATCCACCCCTGCGAAGACTTATGCCGACATATGTCTCTAACCGCGTCCCCCAACGGACCGCCAAGTCTCAACAAGGAATCAAGACTCGCAGAAGATGTTTTCATCGAAAATCGACGTCGCGCAAATTAGAAAATCTAATACTTCGCGGAAGCAGACTTGGCAGTTGGGCTGTCGGTCAATATCTCAAGAATACGCTTCCAGCGGGCGCAACGTCCGAAATCCTTTTGCTCTATCGCCTTTTCGGCCTTCATCGCGGCGTAGAGCGGCGCCTCGGCACCAAACTCCTTGATCAGCCAATGCGCTTCCTGCCTGGCGAGACGTTCATTTTCGTCAAACATGGTTTTCGGCCTCCGAACGTTCCATGCCGACCGCGACACAACTGCCGATGACGAGGACGGCTCCGACAATGGCGGTCATCGTCATCCGCTCGCCGGACAGGGTCAGCAGCAGCGTCGAAGCGATCGGGGTGAGATAGGCGACGACCGCGACCTTGCCGCTGCCTTCGAGCTTCAGGGCGCGCGACCAGAAATAGTAGCCCAACCCCATCGGACCGGCGCCCAGATAGAGCCCGAGAGCCAGATCCGTGCCAGAGGGCCAGGCGACGCCGTCGCGAGCGCTCCACAAAAACGTCAAGGCGACACCGAACAGCGACGACGGCAGCAGCAAGCGATCCGGCGAAGCGGCAACCCGTCCCACCATGACCGAATAGAAAGCCATGCACAGCGCAGACCCGAATGCCGCGAGATAGCCGACCAGATCGCCCTGGAGCCAGGACTGGTCGCGCCCTCCCGAAATCACCAATGCAACGCCGACGAACCCCAGGATCGCGGCAAGGCCCAACAATACCGGTCGCCGCGGATTTTCGAGCGCGATCACGGCCGCCGCGACCATCAACGGCCAGGTGTATGCCACCAGATTGGCCTCGATCACCGGCATCGAAGCGAAGGCCAGGTATTGCAGCACCATCGTGCCGACGAGGCCGATGATGCCGACGCCGATCGGCGCCAATCCCATCCAGGCGGCGGCGGGTGCGCCCGGTGCTGCGTTTCTTTGCGGCGCGTCTTCCCGGTTCATCAACCAGATGACAGCGAAGACAAGTGCCGCTCCCGAAAACTGCAGGAATTGCACCTGCGATACCGGGTGACTTGCCAGCAGGGATTTGCCGACCAACGCATTGGTCGACCACAAAGCCACCGCGCCGGCGGCGAAGGCCAGCGCGGATATCGATCCTGATCCATGCCGAAAGAATCGGCTTGGGGCTCTATCTTCCTGTTTGACCATGATCTTGTCCGAAAACCGGTTCCCACTTTTCGGGATCATGGGCCGTTACCATGATTCCCTGGCTCCGCCCGGAACCGACGCCTCGGGCGCCACCGGAACGGGACGTTCCGCCTCGAACTGGCGATAGGCTGGCAACTGGTTGGTCCACACATCCTCGGCCAGCTCGTTGACCCATTCGCGGTCGAGATCGTTGTCGGCGGCAAGATAGAACATCCGGTTGTCGTCGACATAGGGCTTGGCCACGGAGCGCTGGTTGAGCACCAGCGTGACGCGCTCGCCGAACCGGATCGGCGCCGTGCGATGCAGGACACCAAGGAACTGCCCGAGCGTGGCATAGTTCATCTTGTGGTCGATGCGCATGACACGGTTGCGGGGGATCTCGCGGCCGGATTCGAGGATGGCACGGCCGGTTTCCGAGTCGTCGCAGTAGATTTCGAGATGGCCGCCGACCAACGGATTGCTGATCGACAGCGGAATGAGCTCGGTGACGGGAACGCCGTCACAATGCCATTCGACCGCGCCGTCCTTCGGGTTCATGAAGGTGACGGTCGAACCGACGATCGACAGCGGATAGGGCTCCAACTTGGTGCCCATCATGTCGGACAGCCGCTCCAGGCGCAGCTTGTCGTGCAGCAATTCCTTGATTTCAGGGATGAAACGGTCGGCGCCGGTGATGAAGGTCAGATCGAGGTGCTTGTGCACCGCATGGCTGGCCTTGAGCTTCAAAGCGGCCTCCTCGATAGCGGCAAGCAGTGCCGGGTCATAGCCGTGAAGATACTGCGCGACGCCGAAGCTCGACACTTTCCAGGCGGTTTCGTGGCCGATGATGGCTTCGCGGCTCATCGCATAGCGCAGTTCGGGAATGGTATGGGCGTTCATTGTACTTCTCCAGGTGGGGGGCAAACACTTGGTAAACAGTTGATTAAATTAGCGGCCCCTGTAAAATTAGGAATGCTGGTGCTAGTGTAAGCCCAGCTTAAGGTCGAACCCGTGCGTCTGCTCAGTCAGGTCAACCTCAATTCGCTAAAGATCGTGGAGAGTGCTGCGAGGCACAGGAATTTCACGCGTGCCGGCGAAGAACAATTCATCACCGCTTCAGCGGTCAGCCAGCGCGTCAAAAGCCTGGAGGACCAGCTTCGATTCAAGATCTTCCAGCGCGGCGGCAATGCGGTGTCGCTGACGCCGGAGGGAGAGACCTATGTCTCGCGCGTGCGCGAAGCTCTGGAGCGGATCGTCGCCGCCAGCATGGAAGCGACTGGGCAGTCGCAGGAACATGTGTTGAAGATATCGGTGCTGCCGACTTTTGCCGCGCGCTGGCTGTTTCCGCGCCTGCCGCTCTTCCAGCGGCAATACCCCGACATCGAGATGCGCGTTTCCACCTCCTATGCGACGCACGAATTCGCGACATCCGAATTCGATATCGAGATCCGTTATGGCGACGGTCATTTTCCCGACCTGAAGGCCGACCTTCTGTTCAGGGAGGACCTGACGCCGGTCTGCAGCCGGAAGCTCTTCCACGAGATCCTGGGCGACAAGCCGCTATCGAAAGTGACCCCGGAAGACCTGCGCCACTTCACGCTGCTGCATTCCGATACCTGCACCCACAACTGGCAATCATGGCTCGGCTTCGCTGGCGCCGGCTCCGTGCTCAAGGAGGCCAGAAGCATCTATTTCGATTCGTGCATGATGTCCTACGAGGCTGCCAATGCCGGGATGGGATTTGCCGTGGCCAACCGGGCCTATATGGCCAGCGATATTCGCGCCGAAAGACTGATCGCCCCGTTCGCGGTCCACCATCCGAATGCCGCAGGGTGGTACTTCGTCTGCCCCGACAAGACGCCCTCCGCCCGCAAGACATCACTGTTCAAGCAGTGGATCATGGCGGAGGCCGCTTTGACGCAGAGCCAGGTGGACAGCGAGATCAGCGGCTGATCGTCCGCTGCTGAGATCCTCTGGCAGATCAGGCGAAGGCCCTGCCCTCCTCGGTGCGCTGGAAGAGCATCAAGTCCAACCCCAGGCTTGGCCGGCCGAGTATGGTCAGAATCGCATGCGCCTGGCCGCGGTGGTGGGTCTGGTGGTTGAAGAGATGGTCCAGCGCCGGCGCCAGCCTTTGCGAGACGGTGCGCATGTCCGAGACCGTCATGTAGGTGAAGCGGCCCGTCAACGCCTTGTCGCTCAGGCCGCCGACCCAATCGATGATCCTCTTGTCCTCGGCCTCACGCGCCATCCGCAGGCCGGGCAAGGCCCGGTACAGGATGGCATCCAGCGTCGTTGGCGCGTCGCCTTCGCCGGTCAAGCGCTTCATCCAGATGCGATCGGCTGTCAGCAGGTGATTGAGCGTGCCCATCATCGAGCCGAAAAAAGCCCCGACGTCGCGGTTGAATTCCTCTTCGTCGAGCTCGGCGGCGGCATCATAGATGCGGCTATTGGCCCATTGATTATAGGCCGCAAACATCATGAAATGCTGTCTCATGGCTTCCCCTCGGCGCGCGTCGATAGGGGCCTACCTACCTCGCAGGAACGCTGACGCCAATGACCATTCTGCTCTATGATCTCGTCGGACGCGACACCACGCGCCCCTTCAGCCCGCATTGCTGGAAGGTGACGATGGCGCTGGCCCACAAAGGGCTCGAAGTCAGCACCGTGCCAACGCGCTTCCTCGAAGTGCCTGGCGTCGAGGGCGGCGTCTCGAAACTCGTTCCGGTGATCCGCGACGGCGAGAAGGTCATCGCCGATTCCTTCGCCATCGCGCTCTATCTCGACGAAACCTATCCGGATCGGCCGACACTGTTTGGCGGCGAAGGCGGCAAGGCGATGGCGCGCTTCGTCGAGCGCTGGTCGCAACTGACCATCCATCCCTTTGTCACCACCGCCGCGATCATGGACCTCCATGCCATGCAGGACACGGAAAACGCCGCCTATTTCCGTCAGAACCGGGAGCAGCGGCTCGGCAAGCGACTGGAAGATGTGATGGCCGCCCGGGATGCCGGGCTCGCCAGCTTCAGAGCCTCACTGGAGCCCTTGCGGTCGATGCTCGGCTATCAGCCCTTCATCGGTGGCGCGTCGCCGCTGTTTGCCGATTACATCGTCTTCGGCGCACTGCAATGGGCACGCATAGCCTCGCCTTACCAGTTGCTCGACGCCGGCGAGGTGGTGGCGCAGTGGTTCGCCCGCTGCCTCGATCTGCATGACGGGCTGGGGCGGAAGGTTGCCGCAGCGGCGTGACGCCGTAGCGCCTGCTCCTACCGCAAGGCAGCACGAGAGCCGTCAGTCTGTTGCGAGAAAGGTCAGCGACGAGATTACCAGGCCTTACTTGGCAGCCGCCTTTTTTGGCTTGCTGGCCTTCGTGGCAGCCTTCGCCTCCTTGGGGGCGGCTTTTGCCTTGCCGGCACCAACTGCCTTCCTGGCGGGCTTCTTGGCCGCCGACGTTCCCGCGGCATCTTCCTGGTCGACATCGGCTATCGCCTGATGCCAATGGCGCTCATGCTGGCCAGCCGGTTGTCCCTCTTGCAGCCAGATCTGATGCGCGCGACTGCGAATGCGCTCCTGGCGATCGTTTGTCATGGTCATCCTGTCTCCGTTCGGGTCGGCCTCAGCATGGGCGCCCACGACCGACTATAACAAGCAAACCACTGCTTAACAGCCATCGGATCACACCTCCTGGTCCGCCTCATCGGCGCCGGCCTGGCACAGA
Source organism: Mesorhizobium sp. RCAM 05104 (assembly GCF_059683645.1). NCBI lineage: Bacteria > Pseudomonadati > Pseudomonadota > Alphaproteobacteria > Hyphomicrobiales > Phyllobacteriaceae > Mesorhizobium > Mesorhizobium sp. RCAM 05104. The sequence goes on from NZ_CM185033.1 coordinate 957,641, forward strand.
AACGCGCACCTTACCGGCCCTTCGCTATCGCTCCCTCCCCTTCGGGCGTTCAAACCCCTTGAAAGGCCCACCGGACCTTTCAATCCGCTCGAAGGCGGACCGGGCTTTCACCGTTCGTCACTCGGAAAGCCAGGCAACTGGCTTTCCGTCCGCTTCGCGGACCGTTCCTCGCCCCTTGGCAATGGGCCGGGCGGCTTGTATAGAGCCCGCCACTCTCAATTCCATTCTCAGACAAGGACGACCCATGGCGCTCGAACGCACCTTTTCCATGATCAAGCCGGACGCAACCCGGCGCAACCTCACCGGCGCCATCACCAAGATGCTCGAAGACGCCGGCCTGCGCGTCATCGCCTCGCGTCGGGTGTGGATGAGCCGCCGCGAGGCGGAAGGCTTCTATGCCGTCCACAAGGACCGTCCGTTCTTCGGCGAGCTGGTTGAGTTCATGTCCTCGGCCCCGACCGTCGTGCAGGTGCTGGAAGGCGAGAACGCCATCGCCCGCAACCGCGAAGTGATGGGCGCCACCAACCCGGCCAATGCCGCCGAAGGCACCATCCGCAAGGTGCATGCGCTGTCGATCGGCGAGAACTCGGTGCATGGCTCCGATGCGCCGGAGACCGCGGCGGAAGAGATCAAGTACTGGTTCTCGGCCACCGAGATCGTCGGCTGAGCCGATATCATCAAGTCTGATCTGGAAAGGCCGGCGTTTGACCGGCCTTTTTCATTGGCTGAACGGTCAGGTCTCGCGCCCGAACCGCGGCATGTCGGCATGCAGCCGGTCCATATGCCTTGAGCAGCATCGGCGCCAGCAGTGCCAGCCTCGCAAAAGAGCATTACGATTTGAGCCGCGCTGCACTAGGGTCGAGACATGTCGCGGATGTATGCCGACAATGGAGCGACTCCAGCATGACCAGTGCCATTCCGGGCTTCTTCCAGGGCACTGAGATGCCGAACAGCGGCTGGTGGAAGACGCTGTGGCCCGACCCCGCCGCCGTGCTCTCGGCAACGGGGATCAAGCCTGGAATGGAAGTGATCGATCTCTGCTGCGGCGACGGCTGGTTCACGCTGCCGATGGCCAGCATGGCGCGTCATGTCCTAGCCATCGATATCGATGCCGATCTGATCGAAGCCGCACGGCACCGGCTGACCGAAAGTGGCGTGACGAATTGCGACTTTGTGGCGGGCGACGCCTACGAGCTTTCAAGGCTGGCGCCCCGACCCGCCGACTTCATCTTCATGGCCAACGCCTTTCACGGCGTTCCCGACCGGCTGCGTTTGGCGCGCGCGGTGCGGTCGACGCTCAGCCCTGGTGGTCGTCTCGCCATCCTCAACTGGCACCGGCGTCCACGCGAAACAACGATCGTCCTGGGCGAGCCTCGTGGACCGAGGACCGAATTGAGGCTGTCACCTGAACAGACCATAGCGGCCGCCGAGGCGGGGGGCCTCAGGTTTGCCGAACTGGTCGAGGTGCCGCCCTATCACTACGCGGCCGTTTTCGAACAGGCTGAGTGAGAGCGTCCGTTTCGGTCTGACATCAGAGTGTCGATGTCCATGGCCAGGCCCCGCGCCCGACCATCAAGACATCTCAGCTTGCGGCGCTGAAGCGCAGGATCTCGCGGCCATCCTTGTCGGCAATGGCGAGCTTGCCGGCATCGACACTGTATGACGCAGCCTTGGCCAAGGCATCGAACAGCGCCTTTTCCTCAGCCATCACCTCCGGCGCGCAAGCCTTGTAGGTCGAGCCGATCTCGCTGATTGTGATCGCCTGGCCATCGACCTTGGCCGTGGCGAAGTACGTGTTGCAAGGGCCGCTGCCGCCTGCCTTGCCGGCCTCGCTGACCCTGAACGTCGCTTGCGGCGCGGCGATGGCGCCAATGCCGTCGACATAGTCGACCAGCCAGAGCTGACCAAAAACGGAAGCCGTCGGCTCGGTGCTCGGCGTGACCATCTTGAGCATGATGGTCTGCGGCACATCGGTCAGCGGATCGACCTGATGGCGCACATCGGAGATGAACAGCAGCCTGTCGTCGACGGTGATCCGGGCCTGAAGCGCATAGGTCATCTGCGACTGGATGACGGAGGGGTCGAATTTGATCTCGAAGCTGATCGGCACCTGACCGGCAGGCTTGATATTCTGTTCACCGATGATTTTGACCGGAGCATCCGCCAGCGAGACATCGGCAAGCTGCACGGAGAGCACGGCACTGGGCGGCAACGCGATGCGCTCGCGATAAATCACCTCGCCTTTCACGGCCTTTTCGGCGGCAGCAGACAGTTCCGGCACGGCCAACACGCCGACCACCAGCGGCACAACACCGAAGACGAAGAATTCCGCGATCCTGTCCAGCATGACCATCTCCCTTTGCCCGGTCTGCCAATGCCCCGGCTGCCAGTGCCCAGGCTGACCAACCGCGGTCAATTGGCCAAAGGATTGCGGTCAATGCATGGCTGCGGCTGGACTTTATTCGAGTGGTTTCCAGCGCTGTGCGGCCTTGGCGTCGGCCTCCTTGGCATCGACCCAGCCGCCCTCGGAGCCGTCAGTGCGATGCTCCTTCTTCCAAAAAGGTGCGCGCGATTTCAAATAGTCCATGAGAAAATTCGCTGCCTCGAATGCCGCATGGCGATGCGCCGAGGCGGCCACCACCAGCACGATGTTCTCCCCCGGCGCGATCTTCCCGTGGCGATGGATGGCAGTGAGCCCCTGCAGCGGCCAACGCTCGATCGCCTCGGCGGCGATGCGGGTGATCTCGGCCTCCGCCATGCCGGGATAATGCTCGAGCTCAAGTGCCGAGAGGCTGCCTGCCTCGTCGCGGCAAAGGCCGGAGAAGGTGACCACAGCGCCAATATCGGCGCGGCCTTGCGTCAGTCTGGCAATCTCGGCGGCGACGTCGAAATCCTGCGCCTGGATGCGCACGACAGGTACGACCGCGCCGGTCATTTTCAGCCCCCGGTCATCGGCGGGAACAGCGCGATCTCGCGCGCTCCCGATATCTTCTCGCGGTGGTCGACATGTTCCTGGTTGATGGCGACGCGGATCACATCGGGATATTGCAGCGCTTGCTCATAGCCCTCGCCGCGCGATTTCAACCAGCGCAAGAGGTCGGCGACCGTCTCGATGCCATCAGGCAATTCAACGTCTTCCTCAGATGTGCCGATCCGTTCGCGCACCCAGGCGAAATAGATGAGCCGGGTCGCCATCTCATTCATCCATGATGTGCTTGAGGCCGGCGCGGAAATAGTCGTAGCCGGTGTAGAGCGTAACGAGCGCCGCGATCCACAGCAGCACCAGCCCGGTCTGCGTGGTCAGTGGGAAAATCTTATCACCTGCCGGACCGGCCAGCAGGAAGGCGATGGCGACCATCTGGATCGCGGTCTTCCACTTGGCAAGCTGCGTCACCGGCACCGAGACCTTGAGCGCCGCCAGATATTCGCGCAGGCCGGAGACGAGGATTTCGCGGCACAGGATGATGATGGCGGCCCACAGCGACCAGCCGGCGATGCCTGCATGGCGATCGGTGTCGGCCGCCAGAAGCAAGAGGCAGGTGGCGACCAGCAATTTGTCGGCGATCGGATCAAGCATCTTGCCGATGTTGGAGGTCTGCTGCCAGGCGCGCGCCAGATAGCCATCCAGGTAATCGGTAATCGAAGCGAGCAAGAAGATGATCAGCGCCGACCAGCGGGCGAAGTCGCTCGATTTCAGATGCCCCTCCAGAAAAAAACACAGCACGACCAAGGGCACCGCGATGATGCGGGCGTAGGTGAGCATGTTGGGCAGGTTGAACGCGCGCTTGGCCATGTCTTGGGGACTCTTTCTGCCTGCGTACTCAAATCAGATGCGAATGTGGGGGGTCAACAGGCCAAAATCGATTGGCCAGCCGAAAATAGCGATAAACCTCTTTAAAGTGTGATGCATGCCGCTGTCCCAAAACCGCTGCGCACTTTTGGGCGACATGCATCAGCTCTCGTGGAATTAATTTTTCGCGACAAATCGCGCAACTAAATCAACTCGGTACACCAAACCCACAAAATGCCCGCCCCTCAGCCCGTCCCTCAAGCAAGGTGGCACGCATGACCCCCGCCTGTACGTATTCGACGCAAGCGCCTATTAGCGGTGGCCGATCACGGCACTCCGGAAGCCATACGTTGGCGCTTTGGCTTCTTCAAGCATAAGTTCGGTGAGTGCCCAGACTTTGGCGTCAACTCGATCCGGTGATCCGTCGCCGGTGAAGCCGTTGGTGGACATGAGGCAGGCCTGATCCTCCAAGGCGTCCATCTCGCCGACGTGCGAGACGCGACCTTGTTCGTACAGGGCTGCAATCGGTTCGGCGCGGACGACCTTGCCCCTGCTCGCGTGGACCGGCTTATAGGGCACCTTTGGATCGGCAGCACGGATGGTGCTTTCGACCATGTCGCCGCCGAAGTTTTTCTCGGCAACGATGCAATCGCCTTCAAAGCGCTGATAGGCATCGATGGTGCGCCGACCCCATCCTGCGGGCGACAATGAGCAGGTGTAGTCGGCGAGGACGTAAGCGCGCCCATCGATCCCCTTGCCGGCCACAATGATCCCGATATCGTCACCGCCTCCCGAAGGATCGACGGCCACAACCACGCGCTGCATCTGAGGCGCAACCTTGACACGATGCAGATCGAACCATTCGCGTTTCCACAAAGCACCAACCACGTCTTCGAGGATTTCTCCGTCAATTTCCTGCCTACCCATGCGAGTGCCGACGCGAGGAGCGATGACTTCATTGAAATACCGTTCTTGGATATTTTCACGGTTGTCCCATGTTGAACCGCGGGTGACGTGGGTCGAAAGATTGGCGACAAGCTTTTTCAGAATGCCAAGCGGCTTCGGTGTCGTCGTGACGATGCCTCGCGGATTGCCTTCGCGCATTCCGTACATGAGGTTCTCCCAACCCGTCTCGGCGCGCTTCGATTTCGCAAGCTCATCCCACCAAAAGAAATCGCCCGATGCACCGCGAAGCGATTCCGGGTCTTCGGACGAGTACAGGACCGCCTTAGCGCCATTGCGCCAAGTGAGCGTCGATTTCGACGGCTCGTAGATCGGGCGGTACTCGACAGGGCCGACATTCAGAAAGCCGGATGGGCCTTCAATCGAGAACTCCCGCATGTCTTTCGGGTTGTCGGCGATGATGGATAGGAAACGCGGTGCGCCTTTCGGCAGGACGTGCGGCGATGGTCCGCGCAGCATGTCACTGATCACCTCGACCGCAGTACGGGTCTTGCCCCAGCCACGGCCCGACAGGATCAACCACACGAACCAGTCACCGGGCGGCATCTGCTGATCGGGCCTGCCCCAGAATGACCAATCATGCACCAGATCGGCAAGCTCGCCGTCGGTCAGCGACGCGAAGAATTCAGCTTGCTGTTGCTCGGTCAGGGTCGCTAGTTGCGACGCCCTGCTTTGCCTCGTCATTGGCAGGCTCGAGCGACCTGATGCGCGCAAGCTTTTCGGCAACGGCTTTTCTGTTTGCATCGCGGTTCTCGTTGATATTGGTGTTGGTTGACGTGACCTCGGTCTTGTCCTTGTATTCGTCCGGATCAATGTTCTTGAGCATCCACGACGCATGGGCCGTCGATTTGCCGGCATCGCCGAGAGCGATGATCTTGTCTTCCCAGTAGGCGGCGCGGGCTGTCACGGCGCGCTCGATGGCTGCTGCAAACTCGGGGTATTCCTTCGCCCATTTGGTGACGATCTTTTTCGACGTGCCGACAGAACGCGCGAAGGACAGAACGCCAACGCCTGTCATCAAATGACCGACGACCGCCAAACAATAATCTGGGTGATACACGCCGGGGATATACTTCGAAGCAGGGACTTCTGGTTCGGGCGGCGGGTCTGCATCGAAGATCAAAGGAAATGGCATGACTATTGCCCCTGTACGTAAGTATACCTGATGATTACATGCGCGCGCCATGAATAAATGTCAAGTATACTGTTGACATCGCCCCCAAATCACCGCGTAATACATGCGCAACCCTGCCTTCGGGACCGTCACGCGCTCATGCAGCAACCCTGATCCGGTAGTGACGGTCCCATGGTAGGGGCAGAAAAGGGTCGCAAATGAAATCCTCCAAAACCACACTCGCATCAGGTCATTGGCCTGATACGCCAGACACCTGGCCGAAGCCTGTCAACAATGCTGTGACGCCATCGGACCTTGAGCGTCGGCTCAACCCGCCCGACATTGGCAGGCCGACAGCCGAGATGCTGTTGACGCTCCCCAAATTCATCACCGGCGAAATCCTTTTCGGCGAGCCGATCCCGTTCTCAATCCCATCAACAAAGCAGGCCGCGAAATGACCCTAGACGCATCATTCCAACAGGGCTTCCTGCGGACTCAAACGCAAATAGCGCTTACCCGGGCAATTTGCGGCAAGCTGATTGCCATGCACCGCGATGACCAGGAGACGGTGACCAAGGCCGAGCATTACATAGCTGGCTTTCGCAATATCCTGGTCGAGATGGACGCCGTTGGTTCGCAGCGCAAATTCGCACGTGGCCAAGTCGTCACGCTCAAGGCGCCGACAGGGAATGACGGCATCATCGCGGGCTATGCGTCAACGTCCGATCTCGACGCCTATTCCCACCGCGTGGCCGGCGGCGCATTCTCGGAGGCCATCCGCAAGCGTGGGCTGACAGGCCCGGGCGCCATCAAGCTCCTACTCGACCACGATCATACCAAGCCTGCGGGCCTCATAAGGGTCTTGGAGTACCGTGGGGACAAGCTCTTCATTGAAGCTCAGATGAACTTGGATATCGAATACGTTCGCGACCGTTACAGCGCGGCGAAAATGCTGAACGGTTTCAACTTCTCAGTGGGTTTCATAATGCAGGATTATGAAATCAAGACCGACACGGTCACGAAGGACCAATTCATTCAGGTCAACAAAGGCGATCTGTTCGAGGTGAGCGTGGTTGCGTTCCCTGCAAACGAGGCAGCGGTGCTGGATGAAATCAAGGCTGCGCCCGGCGGCGAGGTTACGCCTGAAATGATCCTCGACAAGTTCGCCGAAATGAAGCGGGTGCTTCGATGAGTTCACAACAGCCAATCCCGCCCTGTCCACCGGGATACATCCGCGAGAAGAGTTCGCCGGAAGCGCCATGCGTGAAGCTATCCGCTGCCGGTAAGCCGTATGAACCGCAACAACAGTCGCAAGTGGGCGGGCGATGAAGCTGACCCCAACCGACCCGCCGCGTGATCCGGCTCGCCCTGCCGATGAGCACGTTGGTGTTGGCATGAAGCCGTGGCCGCGTGGTGCCGATTTCCAGACGGAACCCACGCAACAACCCCACGTGCCTTCCGACATAAACACCGAGGAAAAGAAATGACCCCGAATACTACACCCGATCTCACGCCAGCCGCCACCAAGCTTGGCGTTGGAACTGACCGCATTCGTGCTGCACTGCGCGTCGAGAATTTCCCAATGCAGACCCTGATCCAGGCGACCCAACTCGGCCCGCACATTATCGACAAGCTCACTGCCGGTGGCGATATCGCGGATGAGCATCTCGACAAGATCGCCGGCTTCCTCAAAGGCGAATACAGCCTGTCCGGGATCGAAGAAAAATGGGTTCGCCGCGCCCCAGTACGTGTGAGTGAGACACAGCCATTGCCGCTTGCCTGTCCTACGCTGGTCGTCGGGCCTGAGCATGCCCATCCTCTCGGCGAGGCTGCACCCGAACCTACGCCCGATACCGGCGAAAGCGGCATGACGGCGCTCAACGATGCAATGCCGACCATCCCGCCTGTCGAGGCGAAGCCCATCTTCGGGAAGCGGTCATGATTTGGCGCGGCGCAACCATGCTGCACCTCGCCATCGCCGATGCGAATTGGCCGGTCGAGGTGCTGGCGAAGGCTTGGGACGCGCCCGTCGCTGATGTGGCCGAATACCTTGCCACAGGGCGCGACCTTCCTCGCGAATGCCTAGAGCGGCGCAATGCGTGGCTGACCGCTCGCGTCGGCCAAGGTAGCGACGGCCTATTGTGGGTCGATCAATACCGCGCACCTCTCAGTATGGCAGGCATTGTTGATCACCCAGTGGTGCGAAAATGAATATCAACGACCACGACAAGAAGGTCGAAGCCGCAGCCGTCGCGCTCGTGACCGCCCTGCTAGACCGCGCCCGATTCCTCACGCCGGATTATGTGCCGACAAAGGATGAGCGCGAGGCGCTTGCGGCTGTGCTGTTGCACAATTGCTTGTCGCCGGTTCGGGGGATGGTCCAATGAAATGGGCTGATCTTGAACGGATCGAGCACGAGCTTGAAGAGCGCGAGATGCGGGCGAAGCTTGGCCCGGCATCCCGCGACAAGCCCCCGGTACGTATTCATACAGGGGCGGTGATCGCCGAAAGCAATTCACAGGGCGCAAGATTCTTCCGAACCTTTGAAAGGTTGAAGAAATGACGCTTCAGTGCGCACCCCCGAAGTGCTCAAACCCACCTATATCCCTGCCCCCGCCAGGACCAGCAACGCACCGTGATCCAGACGGCGTTATTAGGGAAGGCCCGTGCGGCCCCTGTGACACCCCGTGAGCAGTTACCGCCAACTTTTAGGACTGAGGAGATAAGTCATGGCTGCCTTCGTTGAGCGCGCGGTATTGATGGCGGTTGATCAGGCGTCGGCGCCGATCAAGAAAATTAATCGCGAGCTAAATCAACTATTCGCAACGGCAAACAAGCTACGGTCGATGAAGCTGAACCTTGCGGTCAATGCCAAGGGCCTGACCGCTGCGCAATCGCAGATCAAACGTCTGCAAGCCGACATGGCGAAACTGGCGCAGGGCAAAAGCGCCGCCGCATCGCTCGGCAACGTTCAAACGTCGGGTATCTCGCGCTACCTCGCCATTGTGAAGCAGATCGAGACGTCGGCAAAGGCCACACAGCAGGCGCTCAACAACGCTCGCGCACCGCGTCAATCTAGCGGCGGGGGCGGAGGTGGTGGTGGCGGGCAGGCGACAGGGCGCGGTGTTGCCGCTGGCCTTGCGGCGGCATTCAATCCGTATCGTGCCGGTCGCTCAATGGGCTTCGGCTTTCTCGCATCGATCGGCGGGCGGGCACTTGGATCGGCACTCAATATCGGACAGACGGCAGGCGCCGGCATTGTTACTCGGGATGACGCCGTCGCCAATGCGGTAGCACAAGGAATCAATGTTGCTGCCCTTGAGGGTGCAGCATCTCGCTCCGCCGAGAATTTCAAGGGTACGAACGTCGGCGACATCATGGCCGGTGCAACGGAACAAGTCGCTAATCTGCAATCGCAATTGGCAACTAACAAGATAACACAGGAACAATACAACACGGCACTGCAAGCTACGACTGACCGGCTTGCCCGCAACTCGCAGATCTTTACCGCAATGGGACAAGATCAAGCGCGAGCCGCCGAGAACGCACGTCAACAGGAAAAGACGCTCGCAAATAACCTCCCCGTTGGTACGTCACAGAAATCGAAGAACGCTTTCAACGAAGCACTTCTGCAAGCGCAGATAGGTGTTGGCGGTGACGTTCAAGCGGAGGAAGTTAAGCGTGCCGGACAACAACTTGGTTCAGGTATCCTTGCGAAGCTGTCGCCCGAAGGCTTAAAGAATGTTGTCCTCGCCCGAGACGAAGGTGGCGCGCGGTCGACGGCCGAGATTCGGCAGTTCATGAACGGTCTTACCCGCATCAACAAGACACGAACTGCCCTTGCCGCGCAACGTGAAGCAGGCTTCCGCAAAGCCGACGACACGACCGCATTCTCGAATTCGCAGTTGTCCGACCCTGTGGCAACCATTCTTGACCGACTTGTGCCGCCGTTGGAAAAACTCGGCGTTAACCTGGATGATGCCACCGCCGTTAACGCCGCGCTCCAAAAGAAGTTTGGATTAACGCAGACCGAAGCAAATTTCCCGACTGCTCAGATCGTCAATCGTGACCAGTTGAGGCTTGAACGAGAACGCATTGCTCGCGTATCGCCCGAGACACTTCGCCGGCAGCAGACGTTGCGTGTAGAGATGGCGGACGTTAAGGCGAAGTTTCAGGACGCCGCAGCATCGGCAACAAAGGGCGCGTTGCCTGTCGTCAAAAACACGCTTGACGGGATATCCGATGTCCTCCAGCGCGCATCAGAGGGCAAATCGACAGTAAGCGATGCTGCCAAAACTGGCGCCGCTGTGCTTGGTCTCGGTGCCGCTGCCGCGCTGCCCGCCAGTCTCAAAGGCTTTGAAGCCTTGTCGTCGTCCGATATGACCACAAGCGTACTTGGCGCAATTGCAGTCAATACAGCCAATACTGCCACAGGGGTTGCTGCGTTGAACGCAACAGGCGCGCTTGGTGGCGGGCTTGGCGGCAAATTGCTGAAAGGTTTTGGCCTCGCGGCACTTGTTACAGGCTCTTTTGCCCTGCTCAGGAAATCATTCGAAAACGATCTTTCACGTGAAGGGCCTACGCCGGCCAAGCTGGTACGAGATATCATCGTGCAGGGTAACGCCAACGTAGTCGCACGTAACAACCTCGCCAATCAACGTATCAATGAAGATCGTACTACGCGCGCCAATACGCCTGAGGCACGGGCAGAGCTTGCCACCATCGTAGCCCGTGCTGTTGCCAATCAGCGTCTTGGTACTGAAGATCGACTTACCCGCGCTCGCAACACGCCCGAGACGCAGCGGCAAATCACATCCATTACCGCTGACAATATCCTTGTCAAGAACCTAGCGGGGATCGAGCGGAGCGACCGCGAGCTTGCAGCGGCCCGGAGCTTGAACGCGACACCAGCTCTTGAGGATCGCGCGACACGCGAGCGCGGTGCGAACGAATTCGACAAAATGCTCGCTGGCATGGACACCGCAGCTTCGACCATTCAAGCCGCCTTCGGTACAGGCGGGCAACAGGCCGGTGATGCCATCGCACAAGGCGGCGCACAAGCCGGCACGTCGGTTCATGACGGCGTGACCATGGGCGGCACGTCAGCAGCTGCAGCAATGGCCGCCGCAATCACAGGCGCGGGAGCTTCGGCGGGGGCGAGCATTGCCGCCGCCATGGCGAGTGCGGTCGCAAACGTGTCGGTCAACGTTCGACAGCCAGCAACCGCCAACGTTGGATCGAGTCATCCCGGAAAAGATTGATGCGAAACCGGGGCCGCGCCGATGACGGCCTATTTCACCTGACATGCCGGCATTGCCACGTGCCTTTCACCCGCAAGGCGAAGGTGCGCGCGTACTGCTCTCGAGCCTGCAAAGTGCGCTCACGAATGGAAAGGGCGCAGGCTCGACGCGATGCGATGATCCGCGCCTCCGGCCATGTCGCGTGGCGTTTGCCAGAACCCATGTGGTAGCAGGGACCCGTCAGCAAACGTTTGTGATCGCGTGGTGTTGTGTAGGGTGAAGGGGCGGCGACCGCGCACACGCCCCCAGTACGTACGGGCGCGCACCTATTTGCGCGTGAACAGTCGCCAAAACGAAAATCGCGGTTTTGGCTTGCTCGTGTCTGGCACCCATACACTACCAAGTTCTGGGTTGTTTGGATCGCGCCATTGCCATTCACCATGGCCTCGCGGCTCGGGTGCTGACATGCCGATATAGTTGACGCGTCCCCGTCCGCGCAATTCAGCACGGACTGAGCGTTCATATTCAGTTGGGTCGTTGACCTTCACGCGCTTGCCCTCGCCAACGGTGCGACGGCTCCCGGCGTCATCAGGCGCTTGCCTGCATCGCCACCGAGCGGCGGATACCCGACAAGCTCGCGAGCCTCGTCCACGGTGAGCAGCGTCTGTTCGGAAAGCTTCTTGAGGCGATCCATGCGCACGTCGGACAGCGTGGGAATCCTGTCGTAGTCGAACATGATCCGCGCGCCATATGGGCAGATGCCCGCTGTGAGGCCTGACGCTAGGGGTTCGGCATACCCCGGGATGATCGTTTCTTCCCAAAACGCGCGACGGGAATCAGCGTAGTTCGATGCGAACTTTGCGCCGTCAGCAGCACCTAGGCCGAGCAGCGCAATCGGGATGCCGAACGCGCCCGCGATCTGCCGCGCCATGTCATCGAGTGGCATCTTCGAATGCAGGTCGGACAGGTCACGCTTGAATTCCTGCACGTCAAGCTTGGTGCGCGTCAACAGCGCGCCGCCTGCATTCTCGCCGCCGACGCCGAAGACGTTTGCCATGTCCGAAACTAGCTTGTCGAACTGCGGGTCCGTGGTCGTTTCGGGTGCGGTGATGATGCGCGAAATGACTTCTTCGCCAGACGCTATATCAAGGGCGCGCTGCATAAGGATACTCGTAAGCTGGAGCGGCTCGGCCAGCGCGTTCAACGCGGTCAGATTGCCTTGCGATACGCAAGTGCCGTCGAGGTTCGGACGTGTGATCTCGTATGCCCATGCCTGTCCGGGACGCGCCTTTGCCTTTGTCGGGATCGCCGGCTGGTCGGAATAGCCGTATTCGACGGGTCTTCCCCTGTCATCGACCTTTAGTTGCACGTGACGCGTGGTCAGCGGGTAGATGGCATTCGGGATATTCTCGATGCCGACACCGACCTTGAATGGGACGCGACCGTACACAGTGAAGTTGAGCGCGAGCCACTGGCGAAGCACGTACGCCGATTGCCCATCATTCGGTGACTGCAAGACCGAGTTGATCTTTGCGATGACCGCGGCGCTCGCAACGTCGCCTTTGGCATCCGGATCTGCTTCGCAATACCACGGGATCGATGCAACGGATTCGATGATCTTGCCGATGCAGCGGAAAGTGATCGGATGTTTGAGCGCGGCGTCAGCCGTCACAACCTCGCTAAATGTCACCGCCGACCGTTTTGATCCGGCAATGTAGGAGTATGGCGACTTCGGTGTGTCAGCTGCCGAACGAACCGGTGCGGCCTTGGTGAATAGATTTGAGATAAAACTCATTGGGGCGTGTCCTTGTTGACTACTCGATGGTGAAAGTTGCGCCCTGTAAGTTTAAGTTCAACGGCTTTCCGGCATTCATCGGTTTCAGTAACAGGAATTCCAAGATTTGCCATCGCCTCTTCGACGGTTAATCCCATCTCAACCCAAGTTGCTACCTGTGAATACTTGTCGTTGTTAGTCATTTGTTCACCTTATCATGAAATGTTCATCAAATCAACGAAGTATACATGCGCGGCGCGCACTATCATCGCGGTTTGATCTTGGTAGCATTGAACGTTGCCCCTGTACGTGCTTGCCAGACACCGTCGATGCAGACGGCATCGACACGCGCCCGGTCGTTGGTGTCGCGGGCTTTCGCAAGCATAGAGCCGATAAGCAGGTCGATCTTTTCGCGCCGATCCTGACCGCGACCATCCTTGCCGGGATTCTTGAGCCGGGGCGATGTCATGATGATGCGCCGAATCTGCTCGGGATCACCTGTGATGCGGTCTAGGTCGAGAACCACGCGATTGGTCGCGACCGACCAGCGAACACCCGGTATGGTATCGCCATTCAGCACGCCTCGCATCTTGGCGTTGAGCCGCTCAATGCATTGCTCGTCGGTGAGGTCGAGACTGCGCCCGCGTTCGTTTGTGCTAAGCGGCATGTCGGTGCTCGTCGCCGGGATCACGGGTCGAGCGAGGTCCTTCGCCAACAGAAACGAGACCAACTCGTTGAGCGCGCTTTGGGCTTGGGGGATCGTCCTCGCCGATTGCGAATGAAGGTCGCCGGTCATGTGGATATTGCCTGCGCTGTACATGTGACCGAACGGGCCGAGCGCATATTTCGACGCAACAGTGCCGAAGACGAAAATGTGAATGCCCTTGCCAGATGACGAGCGCTCGATCCACGCACCCGCGTCAACAGCCCATTGCAGGATGCGCTTGATCCATTCAGTCGCCGCATCGATCATGAATGCGCGCCGCTCGTCGGTCAGGCCTGAGAATTCGGCACGACCGTAAACCTTGGCGGGATTGTCGAGATCGATCACCGTCAAATTCGTACGGGGGGCGAGAACGAATGTCGGACCAATCGCGCCGTCAGGAATCAGTGCGGCCTGAAGCTGTTCGAAGGTGGCCCAGGTCGCTGGATTGACGTTGGAGAACGGGCGAATGGCCGTCGCTGACAAGGGCACCTTTGCCGCACCGTAAAACCCCCAGTGCGCGAACGTACGAAGCTGGTGGGGCATGCTGTCGATGCGCGCGCGCACAATGTCATCGGCGCGCCGTTGCGCGGCCACAGCGTCGAGCGCGAGGCGGTAAGGATCGTCGGTCATGCCAAGGCCCATGATAATGCGACAAGCGCCCAAATCAGCAGGAGGAGATTCAGGTCGATCATACCGGGCTCATGCTCGCATCGAAGGGAATGCCTATCAACTGCCACGGGTTCGTTGCGCCGCGCAGGCCGACCATTTCCTCGATCTCGTGCAGGCGGCGCGAAGCAATTATGTTTGAAGGGCAGCCGTCAACGCAGTGGCGCGTCACTTCTTCAACCCATGTTTTGCCGCCGATGCATGAGGGACCGAGTGCCTCAAAGACGAAGCGCCAGCCTTCCTGCCAGCCACCCCACTCATCGCGCGGCGCAACGGGGATAACCTCGACAATCCTAGCGCGGAAATTGATCACTGAGTCTACATAAGGGAACTCGGCGAGGTCGGCGCAAACGATGCGCTCGGCTTCGTGCCCGAAGGCCCAAGGGGAGTTAGGGTTGCCACGTCGCAAGGATATGTCGTCGTCCCAAAACAGGCCGATGTCAGCCCAGCGGCTGAGGTTTGGAGGTGAGGTATCAAGCATCATGCATATCCTTTCAACTATACAGCAACGGCGCGACAAATAACGCGGTTCTACTGAACAATTTAACAATAATTATTTGACAGATGTCAATAGGGCACCGTATGATCGCGTAAATAAATCGTCGGCAACGTAAAGGACATGCTAATGCTGCCATGTATAGATGAAACCCACAAGCAACGTATTGCTCGGGCGCGTGACTATGAGGTCGTAGAATTCATTCGGGATGCTGTCACCGATGTTGATGGCGACTGTTTCAAAGACCTAGCAAAGGAACTTGGGTTGTCATACGGCACCTTGTATGCGTTCAAATCTGGACGCACTGCTGCCCCAGCTTATGCAACGCTTCAAAAGCTGCTTTCGTATTTCGCGCCGGGTTACGAGATTGCCATAGCACCCATCGAGCAGGTGCCAGTCGTATGCGCGATCAGGCGGCCGCCCGCAAGCGCATGGGAATTGATGCCGGATCACCCCGGGTTCGAATGGGAGAAGCTCAACGGGAAGCCTACAGGGCAGGTTCGCCCAGTTGCCCTCGCGACAGCAGCCGAGTAGAGTGCGGCCCGTACCAGCGCCATCAGCGCGCCCGGTGAGTCGTCACCGAAAACATCCCGACAGCCCAAGCATAAAAAGAATGACCCCGCGCCGAGTTGCATTCGGTCACGGGGTCGGGGTCAGGATGTCATTACGAGGGACGATCATGTACATATATAATAAATGCGGCGCCGTCAAGGTGGCGTCATGACTAATGATGAAGCATTAGTCGCTGCACAACTTGCGGCAGGGCAACCTAATACATCAGATATACCGCCACCGCCCCCAATTGTCGGCGGGGATCATCTTGCTGAGGTCATCGAGCACCTACATTGTGGTGTTCCATTTACACCGCCGGACGGCATGCTTGAGTACCTTATCGATCTCAACACGCGAGGCATGAAGACCCCGTTTCGTAAGTTCGCCGAAATCTCGACACTCACAACCTTCGGCGGCCTGCTAGGGCGCAAGTACAAGACGGCGGACGGACTGTCATCGGCGCTCATGTCACTGCTCGCAGCCCCCACTTCATCCGGCAAAGGTGAGGCCTTTCGATTCTGGCCAAAGCAATTCGCACGCCTTACAACGAAAACCGATAGGCCGCCCAATTTCTACACCGGCACCGCCGCATCAGCGCAGGGCCTTCACGGCAAAATACAAGAGACCGGAACCACGGTTTGGGTGCGTGAAGATGCAAGCGGCGACATCGCTAATCTCGCATCACCATTCGGTCAGACACAAATCGAACTTCGGGACTACATATATGAGCTCTTTGACGCGAGCACATACGGTGCGTCGCCAATGATGCCGGTCGCGTCAGTCGAAAGTAAAAGGCGGGGCGACACACCTATTCACAACGCGACCGTCGCCCCGCTTTGGTCTATGACGCCAGAGGCGTTTAGTGGCGTGTATAACCACGAGGTCCTTGCCACAGGGTTGGGTTCGCGCATGCTCGTTACGGTGCACGATGCGCCAGCCGGCGATGCCGTACCGGACGACAAAGTGCTGCACGACCTGCACGGGGCGACTTACGAGATGATGTCGAGCATGATTAGTGAGGTTGCCGAAATAGATGCTGGGTATGAGCCGAAATCAGCGCCTCGCGCAGCCGAAATGCTTCAGCGCCTCGTGCGCGTGCCGTATCACCCCGACGCTGCTGCCCTTCTGTGGTGTATCGAGCAGGCCGTTAACAACATACGGCGCGGCGTGAACAACAAGAAATTGCCGCCCCATTATGCGGTTTTTGGGCGAACGGCGATGCAGACGAAAAAGATAGCTCTTGTAAGCGCCCTTGTTCGCAACCGGTTTAAATGCCGCATCGAGCGCCATGACGTCGCCTATGCGCTTCGATACGCGGTTAACGCGCTCGGGTCGCTGGCTGCAATGTTCGATAACGGCCAGGTCGGCGCCGCAGATGATCGTGCGAGACAGGCGGCCATCGTTGAATGGTTTCGGAACAACCTCGGCGAAAGCAATCACCCGAGAATTACGCCTGAAATGAAGACGACAATGACCGCCCCGCTTTGGTGGTTAACTTCGCGGGCGCAACGGAACAACGCATTTAAGCAACATCGGAACGGTGCGAATGCCGCACTTATTGCAACACTTGATATGATGATCAATTCAGGCGCATTAGAGCGTCAAGACAAAGGGTTTAGAGTCGTCGATTTAGGAATATTGAATTAATCGGCGGGCGAGTTGTTACACATGTTACACACGTTATCATACCCTATACATTCCCCCCTTAAGATAATGTGGATCCCCCCTGTATAATTGTGTAACATGACAGGTAACCCCCTAAAAACTAACGAGAAAATCGTTACACATCGCAGTGTGCAATTCTTGTGTAATGTGTAACAATTCGACGCCTAAATTAGCGGCGTCAAATGCGCCTCGAATAAGCAACTGCGCCAATGAACTTGTGCAGTACACGCATGGCCTGATGAATACGTACAGGGCGAATGTGCTCATGGCTGGCCGACTTCGAACGCCAGTGGCGAGACGGTTTCACGTCAAGGATCGGCTGTGTATAAGATTAGGGGGTTGTGAGGGTTGTTTGTCGACGTATTTTTGTTTTGTGAGTAGATTAAGGGTTGTCTATTGTGTCCTATGAGTGTTGGACAGGGTAAAATGAGGGGTCATGAGGGTTAGGGGTTATCCCCCACTTCATACACGAACATGATTTTCGACAAAGTCGCGTATTATAAAAAAAACAACCCTCACAACCCTCATATTTGACCGCAACGTCATACGTGCCAACGTTTCGCCGCATGAGGGTTAGTGAAAAATAACCCCCAACAACCCCCAACAACCCTCATTCGGCGCAAACGGGCGGTGCGGTGCTTCCATCACACTCGCATTCGACGCCCGCCCGTACGTATTCGATCCCTGTCAGCAACTATTTACGGGGCAATCTGGTCGCGCCCCTCAAACCGTCGACCGCGAACCCAGCCTAATCCGGGGATACAATCATTTCGACGTGAATTGATGCTCCCAATTGCAGGGCCCGACAGCGTGCCCGATTGGTACCTCGACCCCGAGTATCATCCTGATTTCCCGGGCAACCCTTATCATTGGCCAGACCCCGACGAAATTTGACCCCTCGCATTCGCGTTAGACGCACCCCCTGCTCGACGTACTGACCCCGTGGGCGCGTTCGGGCAGGGTCACTGCGTCATTGTGAAGGGTTGCCCGTCGTCGCGTTTGCTGACCCCGTCAAATGGTCCGCCCAGTCCTGCATCACCTTGCGCCGAAGCTCCAGAGCCGTCGTCCGTCGGTAGGCCTTGGCAACGTCGTCGCGCATGGCATGTGCCAAAGCATGCTCGGCTAGCGTGTGGTCGACACCATGATCCTCACACCAGCCCCGGAAAGTCGCCCTCATGCCATGCGGCGTCGCGCCCGATGAAGGTCCCATGAGCGGCACGAAGGCCGTCGAGGCGATGGACTGACCCTTGATGCGCGGCGATGGGAAGACGAAGCTGTCGGGCCGCCTATTGCTCTGGATCGCCTTCAACAGTTCGACGGCTTGCGTTGACAGCGGAACGACATGCTCCCGAGCTGCCTTCATTCGTACGGCTTCAACCGTGATCGTGGCGGCGTCAAGATCGACTTCACGCCAGCGCAGGCCGGTGACCTCGTTGCGCCTCAGCGCAGTCAGCATCAATAGTCGCAGCGCGATCTCCGGCTGACTGTGGCCTAACACCTGATAGAACGTCGGTGCGGCTTGCCAGCCGAGCGCCGCGAAGTGTTTCGTCTTGTGGCGAACGACTAGGATCTTCGACAGCACGTCCTCAGATGCTGGGTTGACACCAAGGGGACGCAGTTCGAGCGCGAATGCCGTATCGAGTACGCGACGAATGACCGAGGCAACGGATGCAACCATGGTCGGCCGTTTGATCACCCAAGGTTCGAGGACGCGCTTAACGTCAGAAACTCCAACGTCCGCCACGGGCATCGAACATAACGCCTTGCAGTAGGTGGCCAAGATTCGCCGGAAAGCCTTTTCCTGCCTATCGGCTTTCCATGTCCGAAGGCCAACGTCCTTAATGTAGGTCTCGGCTACGTCGGAGAACGTGGTTGCGACCGCAGCCTGCACCTTGGCCTGTTGACGCTTAACGGCAATGACGTCCCTGCCTTCTTTGCGGAGCTTGTCGATGCCAACAGACGCCCAGCGAGCTTCGCGCAATCGCATTTCAGCGACGCCTGGCACTCCTTGCGGGACATAGGCCCCAAGACCGTGCTCGCGACGCCGGCCATCCTTCATCCAAATTGCGGCCCAACTGAAGCCTCTAGCGTTGCGGCACAGGTACAACCCGTACTCGCAATGCAACCTGCGCCCCTTGCCCGATGCCATCCACTTCTCAACTTCAGCTTGTGTCATATGCATTCGCTCCTATCACTAGGCGCAACGCATATCATGCTCGACTCCGCCCCTCAAGACGCGTCCCCGCAATCGTCCCTCAATACCCCCGTCCCTATCCAAAGGCGTGTCAACAGCAAATAAACGAACAAAATCAACCACATGCGCAAGCAACAAAAGGCGCCACCAATGCGACGCCTACTGCAATTTCATTTCTCGTGGAAGTGATTGTAGACCAGTTTGGCAACCTGTTCGGAAATGCCGTCAACTTTCCTCAGATCCTCGATGGCGGCACGGCTGACCGCTTTGGCGGTGCCGAAATGCAAAAGCAGGGCGCGCTTGCGGCCGGGGCCGATGCCGCTGATCTCGTCGAGCGGGCTTTTGACCATTTCTTTCTTTCGGCGGGCCCGGTGCGAACCGATGGCGAAGCGGTGGACTTCGTCGCGCAGGCGCTGGACGAAATACAGCACCGGATCGCGAACCGGCAGTGAAAACGAGTCCCTGCCCCTGACGAAGAAGCGCTCGCGGCCAGCATCGCGGTCCTGGCCCTTGGCGATCCCGATCGCCACGACACGGTCCTCGATGCCGAGATCCGAGAGGATCTTGCGCACCGCCGTCATCTGGCCCTGGCCGCCGTCGATCAGGATGACATCGGGCCAGGCCGGGAAGCTGCCGGAGATGTCCTCCTCGATATCATCGGTTGCACCGGCTGCCCCCGCATCGTCGGGCGCGACATCGCCATGTTCCTTGAGCAGTCGCGAAAAACGCCGCTCCATCACCTCGCGCATCATGCCGAAATCGTCACCCGGCGTGATCTCGGTCGAGCGAATGTTGAACTTGCGGTACTGGTTCTTGACGAAGCCTTCGGGCCCGGCGACGACCATGGCGCCGACGGCGTTGGTGCCCATGATGTGCGAGTTGTCATAGACCTCGATGCGCACCGGCGGCTTGGGCAGGCCGAAGGTCTCGGCGAAGCCGGCAAGCAGCCGCCCTTGCGTGGAGGTTTCGGCCAGCCGGCGGCCGAGCGCCTCGCGTGCATTCTGCAAGGCGTTGTCGGTCAAATCCTTCTTCTCGCCGCGCTGCGGCACCAGGATCGCGACCTTGCGGCCGGCCCGGGTCGACAGCGCCTCGGCCAGCAATTCCTGGTCCTCGACGCCATGCGACAGGAGGATCGCCCGTGGCGTCGGCTTGTCGTCATAGAACTGCGCCAGGAACGAGCCCAGCACCTCGGCCGCTTCCAGCGCCGGATCGGCCTTGGGGAAATAGGCACGGTTGCCCCAGTTCTGGCCGGTGCGGAAGAAAAACACCTGGATACAGACCTGGCCGCCTTCCTGATGGATGGCGAAAACATCGGCCTCGTCGACGGTCGCCGGATTGATGCCCTGATGGCTCTGCACATGCGACAGGGCCGCGAGCCGGTCGCGATAGATGGCGGCGCGCTCGAAATCGAGGTCCTCGGAGGCCTGCTGCATGGCGGCGGAAATTTCCGTCTTCACCTTCTGGCTGCGGCCGGAGAGGAAATCCTTCGCCTCAGCGACCAGCTCGGCATAGTCCCCATGCGAGATCTCGCCGGTGCAGGGGCCAGCGCAGCGCTTGATCTGGTAGAGCAAACACGGCCGCGTGCGGTTCTCGTAGAACGAGTTGGTGCAACTCCTGAGCAGAAAGGCGCGCTGCAACGAATTGATGGTGCGGCCGACGGCGCCGGCCGAAGCGAAGGGGCCGAAATAATCGCCTTTGCGCGACCGCGCGCCGCGATGCTTGTAGATGCCCGGCGAGACATGATCGCCGGTCAGAAGGATATAGGGAAACGACTTGTCGTCGCGCATCAGAACATTGAATCGCGGCCGCAAGCGCTTGATAAGATTGGCTTCGAGCAGCAGCGCTTCGATCTCGGTGCGGGTGACGACGAACTCCATCGTCGACGTCTCGCGCACCATGCGGCCGATGCGATTGGTGTGGAATCGACCTTGCGCATAGTTGGTCACGCGCTTCTTCAGGCTGCGCGCCTTGCCGACATAGAGCACGTCACCAGCGGCGTTCATCATGCGGTAGACACCGGGCGCGTTGGGCAGCCGCTTGACCAGCGTCTGGATCACCTCGGCACCGACCATGCCTTCGGCGTCGCCGGCATGCGGCGTCCAGTCGATCGCCGTGAACGCTACGTCCGGACCTGCGGGTTCGACGATCTCCTCCACCGCCTCGTCCTCCAGATCGATATCGGGGGGCAGATCGTCGGCGCCGCCGCGCGGCTTGTTCTTGTGGTCTACAGGACTCATTCCACCATGCCTGTCACATCGGGCGTCCGCCATGCAAGGTGTTGACCGCCATCGAGCGCGATCATCTGGCCGGTGACGGAGCGGGCTTCCCAGAGATAGCGGATGGTGGCACCGAATTCCGACAATTGCGGGCCGCGCTTGAGGATCAAACCCTCGACCTGCGCGTCGAAATCGCTGTCGTCCTGGCGAGCGTTCTTCAGGGTCGGCCCGGGACCGATGCCGTTGACGCGGATGCGCGGACCGAGCGCCTGCGCCATCATCTGCGTGGCCATCCACAGCGTCGACTTCGACAGCGCATAGGAGAAATAGCGTGGCGTCGGGCGCCAGACCCGCTGGTCGATGATGTTGACGATCAACCCCTCCTGTCCCTCCGGCAACGCCCGTGCGAAGTTTTGCGCCAGCAGCGCCGGCGCCTTCACATGCACGGCAAAATGCCGGTCCCAGGCCCGCCAGTCGAAATCCAGAACCGAATCGTCCTCGAACAGCGACGCATTGTTGACCAGCAGCGAGATCGGTCCGAGCGCGGCTTCCGCCTGGCCGACGAGACCGCCGACGGCGTCCATATCGGTCAGATCGGCGCCGACAACCGCAGCACGACCGCCGGCCTGGTTGATCTGGGCGGCCAATGCATCTCCCTCGGCGCGCGAGCGATTGCAGTGGATGGCGACGGCAAAACCGTGAGCGGCGAGATCCTCGACGAGCGCCCTGCCGATCCGTTTTGCCCCGCCCGTCACAAGCGCCGTGGCAGTGGCTTTACTCATATGCTGTCAATCCTCAATTTGGGCCGGAAAAACAGCGCCGGCGAAATATGGCCCGGCATGCGTTAAATGGCGTTCGCACCTTGGGCAGCATTGTGGCGAAACCGCCGGTTCGGCGTCCCGACTCGTCTTGGACTCGGAGCCGCCGACCGCAATATAGGACGCTGGACTCCTTGCACCAAGCGGTGTGCAGCGCAGCATGAAGTGGCTCCTGCCATTTCGCTGTTGCGAAGATGCAACGTCACGGTTCCGCCTCATTCGCGCCGGGGAATGACCCAAGTTCAGGTTCGCTTCAGCCGCATTTTGACACGACATTTGGAACCGACGAACGCCAGATCCGTTTCACCCCCCGGACGGGTCGATGGCGATCGTGAGAAACAAGCCTGTGTCCTGTGGCTTAAGGAGTAAAGAACAATGCAAGCCAATCTTAAATTCGCACGGCCGTTGGCCGTAGCGCTGGGCCTCTTCGCCCTCAGTGGAACCGCTTACGCCGCGGACGTCGTTTCCGAAGAGCCGCCGGCACCCGCGCCGGTTGCCGAACTCCCTGTGGCGTCCTGGGCTGGTCCCTATGCCGGTCTGAATGTTGGCTACGGCTTCAGCGGCCGTACCAAGGAAAAGGACTTCGACGTTCAAACCGATACCAAGGGTTTCGTCGGCAGTGTCTTCGGCGGTTATCAGTGGCAGCAGGAGAACTTCGTCTACGGCGGTGAAGTCGAACTCGGCTACAACGGCGTCAAGGGTGACGATAATGGCATCCACTCCAAAGGCGGCTTCGAAGGCTCGCTGCGTGCCCGTCTTGGCTACGCCGTGACCCCGGAAATCCTGCTCTACGGCACCGGCGGTCTCGCCGGCAGAAGCCTGAAGGTGGAGGACTCCGTCATTCCCGCCAGCGACACCGCTACGATGCTCGGCTGGACCGCCGGCGTTGGCACCGACATCAAGCTGACCGACAATGTCTTCGGCCGGGTCGAGTATCGCTACACCGACTTCGGCAGCAAGAGCTTCGACGGTATCGGCAAGGTCAAGGCCACCGACAACCGCGTCACCTTCGGCGTCGGTATGAAGTTTTAAGTCGTTCAAGCCACGACACGAAAAAGCCGGGCCTCGCGCCCGGCTTTTTTTATGCCCGACCACTCACGCGGGCGATCGGTCACCCGGGAATGCAGGGCTTAAGCTCGGGGAACTTCTCGTCGAAGCGCGCTGCCCACCGCGTCAGTCGGGCGCGACCCTTTTCCCATTTCCCGGCGAAGCGCAATGAGAGATAGCCAAGGCAGGCGCGCAACGCCATCTGGCCGACGGTGATCTTCTTCGGCAGCTTCGGCGGGTTGGCGTTGACCAGGTCGAGTGCCTGCGTGATCTTCGCCCATTGGCGGTCGAGCCATGGCTGATAGACCATCTCCTCAGGCCGCGTCCGCCGTTCATAGACCATCGACAGCGCACAGTCACAGATGCCGTCGGCCAGTGCCTCCAGCACTTCCGCCTCTAGCCGCTTGTCGGGGTTGCGCGGAAACAGCGCGTTCTTCGACAAACGGTTGAGATGCTGGGTAATGGCACGGCTGTCATGGATCGAACGGCCGTCGTCCAGCACCAGCACCGGGATCTTGCCGAGCGGGTTGGCCTCGATAAGCACCGCCGGTTTGTCGTCGGTCTTGACCGGCACCGCCTCGATTGCAATGCCCGCATAGACCGCGGCCATGCGTACCTTGGAGCTGTAGGGTGAGGAAGAGGCGTAGAGAAGTCTGGGCATGATTGGATTCCTGTTTGCCGACCGGCACTGTCAACCGGGAACGGTTGCCCCGGCAATGGCCAGGCGACAGAAAACCAGCTGCCAGAAAACCGGTGGCGGTTACCTGCCATGACCATTGCGACCTGGCTAGAGACGGATGCGCGATCCACGTGGAGCGAGAAGAACCGGAGCAGAGCGGAGCATCCGACCTGCTTCTCAATCTCTCGCAGCCCCGGCCTCGCAACGGGGCATTCGTTTCACGACCAGGCGCAAAGAAACCCAAGCCGTGCGAGCAAGCGAGGCGACCTGTCCGGCGCCTCGCTTTGCTGCCCTGACTCCCTTCCCCCACGTCCCGCGCATGGCTCGAAAACCGGTCCCGGTTTCCGGAATGATCATGCGCCGCTCGCAAGTGCCGGAGCGTTCTCCGCGCGTCCAGCAGGACACGCACCGCTCCAACAAGGCCTGGTCTACTTTTTGGCCGGCGCCTTCGCCTTTGCCGGTGCTGCCTTGGCCTTGGGTGCCGCGGCTTTCTTCACGGCGGGCTTGGTTGCCGCCGCTGCCGCCTTCTTGGCCGGCGCTGCCTTGGCCGCAGGCTTTGCCGCCGCCTTCGCGGGCGCTGCCTTCTTGGCCGCGGGCTTCGCCGCTGCCTTGGCCGCAGGCTTCTTGGCCGGTGCTGCCTTGGCCGCCGGCTTCGCCGCTGCCTTCGCGGGTGCCGCCTTCTTCACCGCCGGTTTTGCCGCGGCCTTGGCTGCAGGCTTCTTAGCCGGTGCGGCCTTCGCCGCCGGCTTCGCCGCAGCCTTCGCAGGCGCTGCTTTCTTCACTGCTACGGCGACCTTCGCCGTCGCTGCTTTCACGGGTGCTTTCTTTGCCGGTGTCTTGGATGCCGGCGCCTTAGACGACTGCTTCGCCATATCATGCCCCTTGCGTTACGCCGACGGCCGTGAATGACCTCGGCGGGGAATGCATATCTGACTCGCGGCTCTCTAGCCAGCGAAGCAATACACTGATTTTTGCAGATTAAGTTTTGGTTACGAAGGGCGCACGATCATGCTGACCGTCGCAAAGATGCGTTGCTGATCTTTGATTATTGCGGGCAGTCCGTCACCGACATTCTGCGCGCCCTGTCAGACCGATCTCTCCGCGAAGCTCCGAAGATCAGCGAGCGGTCTTGCGTCTTGATCTTCGATGGTGAGGATCATGACCTGCTGTTTATCGCCATGATCGTCTTGTGCAAGCGGACGATTTACACAGATCACGAGAGCAATGCGATGGCCGATCGCGCCACCACCTTGTCAAGCGCGATCCCATCATCCGCTCGCGTGCGGATTGACAGAATACTCTACATTGCAGAGTATTCTGCACAAAATACAGGAGTGCTTCGATGTCGATCGCGCAAAAGCAAGCGCTGTCGCTGCCCGAGATCGCCGAGGCGGGGCCCCATGGATGCGGCCGCATCGGCGACGATCTCCGGCCCCGCCGCGCCGGAGCCAAATGATGGGCGCCGACGAAATCATCCACCAGAGCACGCGACTCAGGATCATGGCCGCCCTGAACACACTGGAAAGACGCGAGGCGCTGGAGTTCACCCGGCTGAAGGCTATGGTGAACGTCACCGACGGCAATCTCGGCGCACATATCGATACGCTCGCAAGGGTTGGCTATGTCGACGTCGAAAAGCTGTTCGTCGGGCGCCGGCCGCAGACGCGCGTCAAGGCGACGACGGCTGGACGGCGCGCGTTCCGCGGTCACGTTGCCTTTCTGCGCAAGCTTCTCGATCAGGCCGAGACCGCGCCGCGCGGAAAATAGAGCGGCGACCAGCGATACCTCTCAGCGCGTGACGACCACGGCAACGCCGGCGCCGATCATCACACCGCCCGCCGCACGGTTGACCCGGCGCACAATCCTGGGCGTCCGGAGTAGACTGCGGGCGCGACCGGCGAGGATGACATGGCCACCGATTACCACGACCTCGACGGCCAGGATCACCATCGTCAATACGCCAAGATGATCAACGTCAAGCGACCCACCGACCACGTTCGGCAGCAGCGCCACATAGAACAGCGGCATTTTCGGATTGCCGAGATTGAGGGCTATGCCGGTGGCGAAGATCGTCAACAAGCCGCGCCGGTCGGAGATGGGCTGCAGGTCCGGCACGACGGGTACGGCCGTCCACAGCCTGATGCCCATCCAGATCAGGTAGGCCGCTCCACCATAGCGCAGTGCTGTCATGACGATCGCCATCTTGGCGGCGATGATCGACAGGCCGAAGGCGGCGAGAATGAGAAAGACGAGGATGCCAACCACGGTGCCCGCGCCATAGGCGACGCCGGACGCAGCGCCGCCGGAGATCGTGCGAGCGACGATCGTCATGTTGTCCGGACCCGGGCTGGCGGCGAACACGAAGAAGGCGGCCGCGAAGGCAAGGATGGTTGCAAGGTCCATGAAGACTCCCGAAAGTGATGTGTTGCTCTCGGGTGTTCAGATTAGCCGGTTTGGCTGCCGGCGATAGCCGGAAAGATCATCGTTTTCGCGACAGCACTAGCGTGATCGCGGCGGATGCCGCGCCGAACACGCAGGTTGGCGACGGTCAGGCCCGCGGCGAGCGCGAGTATCGCAAGCAGGCCATTGTCGATCCTGGCGGAGCTGCTGCCCGTACCGACGGGCGCGTGCATTTTTGTCACGGCTGATAGCCGAGACAGATAGCGCCGAGCGCGACGATGGCGCAGGCGCCGACCCGCCGGGGCGTCAGCATCTCGCCGAGAAACAGGCGCCCGATGAAGGCAGCGAACACGACACTGGTCTCGCGGATCGCGGTGATGGGGCCGGCTGGCCCCAGAGCGAAGGCGGCGACCACGACACCATAGGCCAGAAGCGCGAACAGGCCGCCACCCAGCGCCTTCCAGGTTTCCGGCGCCCGCAAGTCAACAGTGAGCCTGCCACGACAGGCAACGAAGGTCGCCGGCAGCAAGGCGCCGTAGATCAGCAGGACCCAGGAGGTATAGGCCCCGGCATTGCCCGCCGCGCGAACGCCGATCGCATCGACCGTGGCATAGGCGGCGATGATCGCTCCCGTTGCCAGTGCATAGAGTATTGATGTGGTAGCGGCTCTGCCTCTTCCGAGCGAAAGACCCATGATGCCGCCGGCGACCAGAGCGACACCGACGGTCTGCGGCACGGTGAGCTGCTGGTTGGCCAGGAAAAAACCGCCGAGTGTTACAAGCAGCGGCACGCTGCCGCGAACTATCGGGTAGACCTGCCCCAGCTCGCCATATCTGTAGGCGGCCACCAGAAACACGCTGTAGCCGACCTGGAGGCAGGCCGAGAGCACGACATAGGGCCAGGCCGGCGCAGCCGGAAGGGCATGAAAGATGGCGAAGGGAATGGCGAGCGCCGTGCTGGAAAAGCTCATGACGGTGACGGTCCACAACCTGTCGGCCCCCGTTCGCAGGAAGGCGTTCCAGCTTGCGTGCAAGATTGCGGCGAAGAGCGCCAACCCGATGACCAGCGGGCTCATTGCGGCCTGCGCGAGGCGGCGATGATGCCCAGGGCGGCCTTGCGGGCGTCGCGAATGGCAGTGTCCGCCTGCCCCATCTGCGCCATCAGGGTCGCCCCTTCGATGAGCATCAACAGTGCCGCCGCCGCGCTCTCCGCCCGTCCGCGCGGCATCACATCCGCAAGGATCGACTGCATGCGTCGTCTGAGGCCGTCCTTCTGTCTGGCGGCTGCCTTGAACACCGGATGCTGGGGATCGCCGAACTCGGCCAGCGCATGCGCAAACAGGCAGCCGTGGAAATCCGGGCCGCGGAACCAGCGCTCGTGCCAGTCGAGGATTTTTGCGATCTTCTGCTCTGGTGTGGTGCCCTCCTCAGCAAGCCGGTCGAGCTGGCGATCAAAACGCCTGGCGCGATAATCGAGCACCTCGACGATCAATTCGTCCTTGCTGGGGAAGTGGCGATACATCGTCATCTTGGCCACATCGGCCTCGGCAATGATCCGGTCGATGCCTGTGGCATGGAAGCCGGCGCGCTTGAACAGCGCGTAGGCTGTTTCGACGACGTGCTGGCGTTTGCCGGAAGCATGCGACGATGTCATGGCGCTCACTGGTGATGAGACAGGTCTGTCTCATCACCATGCGACAGATCGCGTCCTCTGTCAACACGGCACAAAAAGCGCCTGCGGCCTATCGGGCCACGGGCGCGCTACAAGGGATCGGGAAGGGAAAACGCGCTCAGCGCAGGACGCGGCAGCGCCCGTTGTAGACCATCCAGCGGTCGAAGCCCGAGACGCAGAATTCGACATTGTCGCCGATCGAGGCAAAGCCCTGCCCTTCCTCGATCAGGTACCAGATGGCGCGGTCGCGGCCGTCGGAGAGGCTGACGGTGGCGCCGCAATAGCGGCGGCCGATCGGCCAGGTCTCATTGGCCGGCAGATAGCGGTGTTGATGGATGCGGTGAAAATCGGTGATCTGCACGTCAGGCAGATGCGGCACGTGATGCACCTGGTAAGAGAAGCGGCTGGTGATCTTGTTGAGCACCCAGTTCTGACCGCAGATGCCGCCATCGTCCTCGGAATAGACGGCAAGGTCGGCCGCCTGCACGGACTGGGTGACGCCGAGAGGCGCGGCAAGCGGGGTGCAGAGCGAAATCAGGGCAGCAAGGGCGGATTTGGCGAAGCGAGTCATGGCAGCCTCTCAAGGTCGGTTGCGCGCACTGTGCGGATTCGCTTGGCGGCGGTCAAGCGGTTGCATCGACGATGGTTTCCCAGCCGGAAACGGCTTTTGGCCAAGCCGGGCTTGCGTGGAACCGAAAGGGCTCCCGCACGTTGTTGGCTGGACCCACGAGAGCGCAAGCCCTGGGCCGTAAAAAAGCCCGCCTTCCCGCCCCCTCCGGAACGCGGGCTTTTTCGCGTCCGCCGGCGTTTCATTGCCTCGCATGGCCGCCGCGACCCTACTCGCCGGCCAGCCAGTCGAGAGACCAATGCGCCGGCTTTTCCACGACAAGCAATTTGTGCAGCGCCGGCAGCACAGTTCGCAGCTCGCCTTCCAGCGTGAATGGCGGGTTGACCACCACCATGCCGCTGCCGTCGAGGCTTGGTTCGGTCGAAGACGGCCTGATCTCGAATTCTATGTCGAGCAGCTTGGGGATGCCCGACTGCTTCAGCGCCTTTCTGAAGGCGATGATCGCCCGGCGGTCCTTGATCGGATACCACAGCGCATACATGCCGCCGGGCCACCGCTTGTGCGCCCTTTCGAGCCCATCGACGAGACGGTCGAATTCGCCCGCTTCCTCGAAGGGCGGATCGATCAGCACCAGGCCGCGCTTTTCCTTCGGCGGCAGATGCGCCCCGAGCGCCAGCCAGCCGTCGAGTTCCATCACCCTCGTCTGGAAATCGCCGCCGAATTCCGTCCTCAGCCTCGCGGCATCCTTGGGATGCAGCTCGATCGCCGACAGCCGGTCCTGCTTGCGCATGAGATGCCGCGCGATCAACGGCGAGCCCGGATATCTCTTCACCCCGCCATCAGGGTTGAGCGACCGAACTGCCTCGATATATGGCGCGAGCAGCGCCGCCGCCGCCGCGTCGAACGAAGCATCGATCAGCCGGCCGATGCCGCCTCGCCACTCTCCGGTCTTCTGCGCTTCGACCGACGACAGATCGTAGCGGCCGATGCCGGCATGGGTGTCGATGACGCGAAATGCCTTGTCCTTCTGCTTCAGATATTCCAGCAACCGCGTCAGCACGACATGCTTGACGACATCAGCAAAATTTCCGGCGTGGTAGGCGTGGCGATAATTCAAGCGGAACCCCTGCCCCAGCGTGGCGGTGGCGGCTGCGAGTTCGGATTTTCCGGCCGGCCGCCGCGGCCACCAAAGCGCATGGCCAGCACCAGCCCAATCAGACCGACGGCCATCAGCGAAAAGCCGACCGGCCGCGCGCGGCCGTCGATCTCGCCGACACCGGAGCGCAGGATGAGGTCGACCGCCCGCATCGGGATGTCCTCGGCGTCGCCTGGGCCGACGGTGAAAGTGTAGGGGCCGGGACTGACGGCCGGTATCAGGCCGGCCTCATCGCGAAAAATCTTGTCGGGCAGCTGCGGGCTGGCCTGGCGCGGATTGTCGGAGTGGTTGAACTGCAGCGTCGAGGCGAGCACCGTTCGGCCATTGGTGGCGGCGGTCAGCGTCAGCACCGTGCGCTGCTGCGAAACGATACGCTCGGCCCTGGCGGTCAGGTCGACCAGCACCCGCACCGGCGCGTCGCGGCCAGACAGCGGCACCGTCAGCGGCTTGAACCGACCTTGCTCGTAGACCCGCCATGTGCCGATCTCATGACCGGAGAAATTGGTCATCGCCCAGGGATAGATGACACCGATGCCAGTGCCGGCGAGCAGGATCAGGACAAACAGAAAGCGCATTCAGAACGTCACCTTGTAATCGCACCTTGCCGGACAACCAGCTTGTATTGGTCCGTTGCGCAGTTCCATTTCGTCCAGCAACGCGCCGATTCCATCTTGTCCAGCAGTATGTCGAGACCGCCCGAATGTCTTGTCGAATCCCGTGACGTCAAGAAGTGCCGCTGCCTACGCCTTGCGCTCCCAGCGGCGATCAGGCGTCTGCTGCCAGTAAGTCACCGCGTGGCCGGCGTCCTTCATCGTCTTCCAGTGTCCACGGGCCGCCTCGACCTGGGCGGCGTCGTGGCCGTCGAACAGGAACACGGCGCGCTCATAGCCGCCAAGCTCGGGCGGCATGGCGCCGTCGACAAGGAACCTTATCTTTGCTTCGTTCGGGTTGCCGTCGCCGGTGGTCAACAGGATCGGCTGTTCGCCGGGATAAGCCTCTCGATCGGTCGCGTGGGCGAGGAACGAGTCGTCACGAAAGGTCCACAGATGCTGGTCGAGCGCGTCGCGGCGCTCTTCCGTGCCGGTCTGCACCACGACACGCCAACCACGGTCGATGCTGCGCTCGAGCAGACCGGGCAGCGCATCTTCCAGTGTTGATTCGGTCAGATGGTAGAAGAGGACGTCGGCCATCGCTTCAGTCTATACCGGTTGACCCCGCTCACTGTTCATAATTGTCACGCACCAGCCGGTCGAGCAGCCTGACGCCGAAACCCGAACCCCAGGACTGGTTGATCTCGTTCGACGGCGACCCCATCGCCGTGCCGGCAATGTCGAGATGCGCCCATGGCGTATCCTTGACGAAGCGCTGCAGGAATTGCGCCGCGATGATGGCCCCGCCATAGCGACCGCCAATGTTCTTCATGTCGGCGTTCTTGGAATCGATCAGCTTGTCGTATTCGGTGCCGAGCGGCATGCGCCACAACCGCTCCTGCGTTGCCTGCCCGGCCGCCGTCAGCTTTTCCGCCAGATCGTCATTGTTGGAAAACAGGCCGGCATAGTGCTGGCCTAGCGCCACCATGATGGCGCCGGTCAACGTCGCCAGGTTGACCATGAATTTAGGCTGGAAACGGTCGTTGCAGTACCACAGCGCATCGGCCAGAACCAGGCGGCCTTCCGCGTCGGTGTTGAGCACCTCGATGGTCTGGCCCGACATCGACGTGACGATATCGCCGGGGCGCTGGGCATGGCCGTCGACCGCGTTTTCGACCAGGCCGATGATACCGACGACATTGGCTTTCGCCTTGCGAGCAGCCAACGCGTGCATCAGGCCGGTGACGGCTGCCGCGCCGCCCATGTCGCCCTTCATGTCTTCCATGCCCGAGGCCGGCTTCATCGAATTGCCGCCGGTGTCGAATGTGACGCCCTTGCCAATGAACGCGACCGGGCTGTCCTTAGGTTTGCCGCCATTCCACTGCATGATCGCCATGCGGGCGCCGCGCGGCGAGCCTTGCGCGACGCCAAGCAGCGAGCCCATGCCGAGCTTCTTCATCTCCTTCTCGGCGAGGATTTCGACCTTGACGCCGAGCGCCTCGAGTTCCTTGGCGCGGGCGGCGAACTCAACAGGCCCCAGCACGTTTGCCGGTTCGTTGACGAGGTCGCGCGCCAGAAGCACGCCGTCGATCACGGCCTCCGCATCGGTGAAGGCCTTTTTCGCAGCGGTCGGATCGGCGGTTTGGATGGTTATCTTGACCGGCTTCTTCGGCTCCGCCTTGCCGTCGTCCTTGTCCTTCCTGGTCTTGTACTTGTCGAAGGCATAGCTGCGCAGAAGAATGCCGGCGGCAAGGCTTGCCGCGTCCTTGCCGCTCGGCGAGGCGCCAACCAGATCGAGCACCACGGCCACATCGGTCGACTTGCGCAGCGATGCGGCGATGGTGCCGCCGAGCTTCAGCCAGGCATAGTCGTCGAGCCCCGACACCTTGCCGGCGCCGATGGCGACAAGCCTGTCGAGCGAGGTTGCTTCGGGTGCCAGCACTTCCACGACGCCGGCGAACTTGCCCGTGAACTCCGCCACCGGAAAGGCCCGCTCCAGCGTCCTGCCGGGATCGCAAGCCTTGGCGGCGTCGCTCAGGCCGCCCTCATCCGCCGACAGCACGAAGACGCTGCCCTTCCTGGGTGCGGAAAATCTGGCGAAGGCGATCGTCGGTCTTTGATTCATCATGTCCTGCTTTCGGGGAATGCGTAGCTTGCCGGGAAGGCTTGGCTCGAGGGGAAGCGGTGTGAAGCGATGCGCGACATTTGGTCGTTTTCCGGCATTTGGCAAGACTTTGCCAAATTCGCACCCCATATCACCAACGGAATCGATGGCGATTCGTCGCGGCACGGCCCCGCATCTTGCCGCAACTTGTTGTTAACCATCGATGTTCTCCCTTTCTTATCCATTCCCGCCGACACTCCGGCCCACCGGGGGCGTGATCTGGGACAGGAACCGGTTCGACCATCTCATGGAGCCAGTTGTGCAGGCGTCGCCGGACAGCTACCCTTGTGCGGTGGCATGATGCCGTTCGAAAAAATCGAGAAAAGCCTTCATGAAGGTCATTGAACGCTACATCATGCGCCGCGCTTTCGTGGTCTTCATGGCAGCGCTTGTGTGGACGCTGGCCATCGTGTGGACGACGCAGGTGCTGGCAAAGATCGACCTGGTCACCGACAGCGGCCAGTCGGCGCTGACCTTCTTCGAGGTCGCCGCCCTCATCCTTCCCTCGATCATCCCGATCGTCGTGCCTTTCGCGCTGGTGGTGGCGGTCGCACAGACACTCAGCGCCATGAATTCGGATTCGGAGCTCGCCGTCGTCAACGCTTCAGGCGCCTCGCGCTGGACGATCGTGCGGCCGATCATGCTGCTGGCGCTCGCGGCCAGCGTCTTTTCCTTTGCCGTCGACAACGGCATCGACCCCTACGCGCGTCAGAAAAACCGGGCCCTGGTTGCGTCATCGCGCGCGGATCTGTTGTCGCTGATCATCCAGGAAGGCACATTCCGCAAGATCGAGGACGGACTGTTCCTGCAGATCGGCGAACGGCTTCCCGACAATCGTCTGGGCGGCATCTTCGTCGCGGATTCGCGTGAGGAGGGGGTCAACCTCGTCTACTATGCCAAGACCGGCAGCATCGTCGAGCGCGGCGGCGAAAAGGTGTTGATGATGAATGACGGCGTCATCCACCGCAAAACGCTGACCGGAGACCTTTCGGTCATCCGGTTCACCTCCTATGCCTTCGACATGTCGGCCTTCATGGCGGCGGCTTCGGCGGTGACGCTGCTGCCGAAGGACCAAACGACCCAGTACCTGCTCAACCCGAGCGCCAACGACAAGAATTTTCAGCAACGCCCGAACGAATACCGGGCCGAGATCGACCAGCGGTTTTCGGAATGGACCTATTCCATGGTCTTCGCGCTCATCGCGCTCGCCGTCGCCGGAGACGCCCGCTCGCATCGCGAGGCGCGCGTCAATCCGCTGATCACGGCCATCACGATAGCGCTGTTCGTGCGCTGGCTGGGCTTCTTTGCCGCCAGCAAGGCCGATGAAATCCCGCAATACGCCTATATGGTCTATGGCGTGCCCATCGTGGCGTCCGCGGTGGCGATCTGGTTCATCGTCTCCAACCGGACCATGGAACTGCCGGTAGCCTGGGCGGACTGGATGACAAACTTCGCCACCCGCTTCGGTGATGGCTGGAATGCCATCAAACTACGCTTGTTCACGCGTGGCACTTCAGGGCAAGGGGTCAGCTGATGGGCTGGACACTGGGCCGCTATTTCTTCTTCCGCTATGTGACGATCACCATCTGGTTCTTCATCGGCCTGCTGGCGCTGGTGTTCCTGATCGATTTCACCGAGCTCTCCGGCCGCACGACTGGCCTGCCCGGCTTCACCTATGGGACCGCGGTGGCCATTTCGGCGCTCCGGATGCCGATGATCATGCTGCAGACGGTGCCGTTCGTCGGTCTCTTCTCGGCGATGGCGACGCTGGTGTCGCTCAACCGACGGTATGAGCTGGTCATCGCGCGCTCCGCCGGCGTTTCCGCCTGGCAGTTCCTGTTGCCATGCTGCATCGGAGCGTTGCTGTTCGGCGTGCTGTCGGTCGGCATCATCAATCCGCTCGCCGCGCACGCCTTTTCGTGGTCCGAGCAGATCGAGACCCAACTGCGTTCCGGCAAATCGAACACGGTTTCGGCCGATGCCGCACCGTGGATCCGGCAGAAAACCAGTTCCGGAGACACCATCATCGGGGCGCGGGCCATCCTCAACCAGGGACTGGAGATGGCCGATGCCGTCTTTTTCATTCTCGACCCGCAAGGCGACATCGTCGAGCGCAAGGACGCGGCGCGCGCCTTCCTGCGCGACGGCTATTGGGATCTGCAGGACGTCAAGACCTTCAAAAACGGCACCATCCAGCCATCGGCAAGCGATCGCGTGCCGACCAACCTGAAGCCTGAATTCGTGCAGGAACGGCTGGCGCGCCCAGAAACCATCCCGTTCTATGACCTGCCCGGAAAGATCGAGGTTGCCCGCTCCTTCGGCCTCAAGGCAAATGCCTTTGCCATGCAGTTTGATTCGCTGGTGGCGTTGCCGTTCCTTCTCGTCGCCATGACGCTGATTGCGGCAACAGTTTCAATGCGATTTGCTAGGATGGGGCAGTCAGCGACGATGATTCTGGGTGGCATCATCGCCGGGTTTCTGCTTTATGTCGTTTCGGTGCTGGTGAAGGCATTCGGCGTTGCGGGGTTTGTGCCGACTGTCGTAGCCGCCTGGGTGCCAGTCGTCGTGGCTATGTTCTTCGGGGTGACTTTCCTGCTATACAAGGAAGACGGCTAGTGAGGGAGGCGTTTTTGCCCAGTAGCAGGCGGGACGGTTTGGCGCGCCTTTATGCGGCGAGCGCCTTGGCGTGCCTGCTTGCCTGCGGTGTCCCGCTGCCGGCGCTTGCGCAGGACGTTGGCGACTTGGCGACCAAGGTTCCGTCCGGCTCGCAGATGCTGCTGGCGGCCGATACGCTGGTCTACAACAACGACAACCAGACCGTGACCGCCGTTGGTGGCGTGCAGATCGACTATGGCGGCAATCGCCTTGTCGCCCAGAGGGTCGAATACAACCGCAACACCAAACGGATGGTCGCGAGCGGCAATGTCGAAGTCGTCAACAGCGACGGCACAAAGATCAATTCCGAGCATATCGACATCACCGATGATTTTGCCGACGGCTTCGTCAACGCGTTGCGTGTCGAAACCATCGACAAGGCCTATTTCGCCGCCGAAAGCGCCGAGCGCATGGGCGGCGTGCTGACGACGTTCCACAATGGCGTCTACACCGCCTGCGAACCGTGCGAGGACAAGCCCGACAAAGCGCCGACCTGGCGTGTCAAGGCCAGGAAGATCATCTGGAACGGCGAGAAGAAGACGGTTCGCTTCGAGAACGCGAATTTCGAATTCTTCGGCTTCCCGCTCGCCTACCTGCCTGCGTTCGAGATTGCCGACCCTACGGTGAAGCGCAAGAGCGGCTTCCTGATCCCCAGCATCGTCTACAAAAGCGACCTCGGCGTCGGCGTTAAGATCCCCTACTATCTCGCACTTGCGCCGACATACGACCTGACCGTGACGGGCAGTGGCTACACCAAGCAGGGCTTCCTCGGCGAGGCCGAATGGCGCCAACGTTTCAACAATGGCGAGTACAGTCTGAAGATCGCCGGGATTCAGCAGCAGGATCCCGATGCCTTCATCGACAGCGCCGGTCACAACGTCGATTCGGGCGCGGCGGGCGACCCAAACAAATTCCGAGGCATGATGGGCACCCAGGGCCAGTTCGCGATCAATTCGCGCTGGAATTTCGGCTGGGACGTGCTGCTGCAGACCGACAAGAACTTCTCGAACACCTACAACATCGACAAGTACAATGCCGCCGTCCACCAATCGTCGGTCTACCTGACGGGTCTCAATGGGCGCAATTATTTCGACGTGCGCGCAATGCACTTCGAGGTGCAAGAGGATACGCTCAACAACAAAGCCGCCGCGCGAAACGGCCAGCAGCCCTGGGTGCTGCCATCGCTCGACTATGCCTATATCCCCGACGTCTCGGTGGCGGGTGGCCAGCTGTCGCTCAATGTCAATTCGCGGGTCATCCACCGCGATGAACTCGATCAAACCTATTTCACCCCTTACGTGCCCGCTTCAGGCACGCAGCGCGTGCGCGGCATTGAAGGCGAATCCGGACGTCTGACCGCTGAGGCCGAATGGAAGCGGACATTCGTCACCGATGATGGGCTGGTGGTGACGCCGTTGCTGGCACTGCAGGGCGACGTCGACTACCTCAACGCCTCCTCGGCTTCGCTCGCCGCCATCAACCAGATGGCGACGAATCTGGGCGAGCAGGACGATATGCGCTCGTCGTTTGCCCGTTACATGGCAACAGCCGGCCTTGAGATGCGTTGGCCACTGCTGTTCTCCATGGCCAGCGGGTCCAGCCATGTTATCGAGCCGATGGCGCAGGTCTTTGTGCGCCCGAACGAGCAATATGTCGGCGGTCTTGCCGTGCCGAACGAAGACGCCCAGAGCATGGTCTTCGACGCGACCACCCTGTTCGAACGCGACAAGTTCTCCGGGTACGACCGTGTCGAAGGCGGGTCGCGCGCCAATGTCGGCCTGCGCTATTCGGGCTCCTACATCAATGGCTGGGGCACCAACGCCATTTTCGGCCAGTCCTATCAGCTTGGCGGCGAGAACTCCTTCGCGGCGCCGGATCTGGTCAATGTCGGCGCCTATTCGGGCCTCGAAACCACCAAGTCCGACTATGTCGGCCTGATTGGCGTCAACAGTCCCAACGGGTTCGCGGCCTCGGTCAGCGGCCGTTTCGACGAACAGACCTTCGAGATTCGCCGCGCCGAGGTGAAGGCCGCCTATTCCGGCCTGCCGGTGTCGCTGAGCGCCAAATACGCCTTCATCCAGGCCCAGCCACTCTACGGTTTCACAACCGACCGTCACGAAGTCACGCTCGGCGCATCCACGCACCTTGCCGAGAACTGGCGCGTCTTCGGGACCGGAACCTATGATCTACAGGAAAGCCTGCTGGTCAAGGACGGCGTCGGCTTCGCCTACAACGATTCCTGCTTCACCTATCTGATGACGTATTCGCAGTCGCGCGACCTGAATACCAGGGAGGTGACGCAGAGCATCGGCTTCAACCTGTCGTTCCGCACCCTTGGCGACTTCGGCTCGTCGACCAGTGCCATCGATACGATCCAGTAATCGGCGACATCGTTTCGCCGCATAGGGCTGGCACGGAATTCGCGCACCCGGAAAAAGATAAAATTGGGCGGAACCGGGACAAAATTTGGGATGCCAACGATGAGGAAATACCTCTTTTCAGCAGGGTTCGCGCTGCTTGTGGCGGCGACATCCGTGTCGATCACCGTGATGACGCCGCCGGCTTTCGCCAGCGAGATCAAGTACGTCGTCAACGACATTCCGGTCACCACCGGCGACATCGCACACCGCGCCGCCTTCTTGAAGCTGCAGCGCAAGAAGGGCGACGCCGCCCAGGAAATGATCGACCAGACGCTGCGTATGGCCGAGGCCAGGCGGCTTGGCATCCGGATCAGCGACGCGCAGGTCGAGGCTGCCTACCAGCGCTTTGCCTCGACCAACAAGATGCAGCTCCGCCAGCTGGACAATGTCATGGACAAATCCGGCGTCAGCAAGGAGCACTTCAAGGAATTCATTCGCGCCCAGATGGCCTGGAACCAGGCTTTGAGCGCGCGTTACCGGTCCGGCGATGGCACCGGTGCTGTCAGCGAACAGGACCTTGTCAAGAAGATGCTCGAAAAAGGCGGCTCCAAGCCGAGCGCTACCGAGTACATGCTGCAGCAAGTCATCTTCGTCGTGCCGGCCGCTGAACGCAGCGCGACGCTGGCCAAGCGCAAGCGCGAGGCCGACGCCATGCGTGCCCGCTTCAACGGCTGCAACACGACGCGCGAATTCGCCAAGGGCCTGATCGACGTCACCGTTCGCGATCTGGGCCGGGTGCTGGCGCCGCAATTGCCGCCGGATTGGGCTGAGCAAATCAAGGCAACCAAGGTCGGCGGCGCCACCGTCACGCGCGAGACCGAGCGCGGCGTCGAGTTCATCGGCATCTGCTCGTCGCGCGAAGTATCCGACGACAAGGTCGCCCAGATGGTGTTCCAGAACGAGGGCTCCAGCGGCGACAAGAACGCCGACGAGCTCAGCAAGAAATATGTCGACGAGCTGAAGGCGAAAGCCCGCATCGTCAAGCGCTGACGTGGGCGACGCGGTGATTGCGCTCGCGTTGAGCGTCGGCGATCCGTCCGGTATCGGGCCAGAGATCGCGATCGCCGCCTTTCTGGCGCGCGGCGCCGCCGGCTTGCCTCCCTTCTATCTGCTCGCCGATCCGGCGCTGATCGCCTCCCGGGCGCGTCACCTCGGCGTTTCACTGCCAGTGGTTGAAACAACGCCGGCGCAAGCGGCACAAGTCTTTGCCCAGGCGTTGCCGATCGTTCCGCTGGCCGCCCGCAGCATAGACAGCCCTGGCCGGCCGGACCCGGCCAATGCGGCGGCAACCATCGAGGCCATCGACCGCGCAGTCGCCGACTGCCTTGCCGGCGATGCGGCGGCCGTCGTCACATGCCCCATCGCCAAGAAGCCGCTCTACGATGCCGGCTTCCGCTTTCCCGGCCACACCGAATATCTGGCGCATCTGGCCGCCCGACACAGCGGCGTCGAAGCAATGCCGGTGATGATGCTGGCAGGCCCCGATCTGCGCACCGTTCCCGTCACCATCCACATCGCGCTGGCCGAGGTGCCGAAGACGCTGACCACCGAATTGATCGTCGCGACCGCGCGCATCACCGCCGTCGACCTTGCCAGCCGCTTCGGCATCGCCAGACCACGGCTTGCCATTGCCGGCCTCAATCCGCATGCCGGCGAAGGCGGTGCCATGGGCCTCGAGGACGAGCGCATTGTCCGCCCGGCGGTCGACATCCTGCGGGCCGAAGGCATCGACGCTTTCGGCCCCTTGCCAGCCGACACATTGTTCCACGCCCGGGCACGAGCGGGATACGACGTGGCGCTGTGCATGTATCACGACCAGGCGCTGATCCCGGCCAAGGCACTGGCCTTCGACGAGGCGGTCAACGTCACGCTCGGCCTGCCCTTCATACGCACTTCGCCCGACCACGGCACCGCCTTCGACATAGCCGGCAAGGGCGTTGCGCGCCCCGACAGCCTGATGGCGGCACTGCGCCTTGCCCGCCAACTGGCCGACACCGACACGAAGGCGGTTGCCGCTTGAGACCGCGGGCATGAGCATGGACGGGCTGCCGCCGCTGCGCGAGGTGATCGAGCGCCATGGGCTGCAGGCAAGGAAGGCGCTCGGCCAGAATTTCCTGTTCGACCTCAACCTCACCGGCAAGATCGCACGCACAGCGGGCGACTTGTCCGATGCGACCGTGATCGAGGTCGGTCCCGGCCCCGGCGGGCTGACCCGCGCATTGCTCTCCAACGGCGCGCGCCGCGTCATCGCCATCGAGCGTGACGAACGCTGCCTGGCTGCCCTTGCCGAAGTGTCGGATCATTATCCCGGCCGGCTGGAGGTGGTTTCTGGCGATGCGTTGAAGACGGATTTCGCGGCCCTTGCCAGAGGAGCGGCTGGAGACGGCGGCCCGGTAAAGATCATCGCCAACCTGCCCTACAATATCGGCACGGAGCTGCTGGTACGGTGGCTGACGGTCGCGGACTGGCCGCCGTTCTACGCCTCGATGACATTGATGTTCCAGCGCGAAGTGGCCCAACGCATCGTCGCCACTCCCGGCAGCGATGCCTATGGCAGGCTTGGCGTGCTGGCCGGCTGGCGCACGCAGGCCAGGATCGCCTTCGACGTGCCGCCGCAGGCATTCACGCCACCGCCCAAGGTCACCTCCTCGGTGGTGCATCTGGAGCCGCGCGCGCACCCCTTGCCTACCGATGTGAAAAAACTCGGCCGCGTCACGGAGGCCGCCTTCGGGCAGCGCCGCAAGATGCTGCGGCAGAGTGTGAAAAGCCTCGGCGGCGAAGCCCTGCTCGAACGCGCGGGTATCGATCCGACACGCCGCGCCGAGACGCTCAGCGTCGAGGAGTTCGTGCGGCTGACCAATACGGTATAGCTCTGTTCTTCCGGCAACAGGGAGAAGGAGCCGATCAGTCCGTCTTCTCGTCCAACAGCCCCGAGACAAAATCAAACAGACCCGGTCGCCGGTCGCGCCTTAGCCGCTCGGCGACAACGATGCCGCGCACTTCGGCGAAGGCGCGGTCGAGATCGTCATTGACGATGACGAAATCATATTCCTTCCAGTGCTCGATCTCGTTGCGGGCATTCTTCAGCCGCGTCTCGATCACCGCTTCCTGGTCCTCGGCGCGGCGCTTCAGTCGCGCCTTCAATTCCTTCATCGACGGCGGCAGGATGAAGATCGAGACGATGTCGGCGCGCATCTTCTCCTTGAGCTGCTGTGCGCCCTGCCAGTCGATATCGAACAGCATGTCGCGCCCTTGAGCCAGCGCCAGTTCGGCCGGCTCGCGCGGTGTCGCGTAGCAATTGCCATGCACCTCCGCCCATTCGAGCAGGGCGTCGGAATCGCGCAACCGCTCGAAGTCGCGCATCGTGCGGAAATGGTAGTGAACACCCTCGATCTCGCTGCCGCGGCGCGGTCTGGTGGTGACCGAGACCGACAGCTCCAGGCTGGAATCACTTTCCAAGAGGTTGCGCGCAATCGTCGACTTGCCGGCGCCTGATGGCGACGACAGAACGAGCATGAGGCCCCGGCGGCGAATGCGGGACCCCAAATCCTTGGCAACCATCGGCTACTCCAGATTCTGGACTTGTTCACGAAACTGGTCGACCACGGCCTTCAACTCCAACCCGATCGCGGTGACGGCTGCGGCGTTCGACTTCGAGCACAGCGTATTCGATTCGCGGTTAAATTCCTGTGCCAGAAAATCGAGCTTGCGGCCGACGGCGCCGCCGCCCCCAAGCAGTGCCCGGCCAGACATGACATGTGTTTTCAGCCGGTCGATCTCCTCGCGAATATCGGCCTTGGTGGCCAGGAACGCCGCCTCCATATGCAGCCGGCTTGCGTCCAGATTGGCGGAGGCGTCCATCAGAAGCCTGACCTGCTCGGCGATGCGTTCACGGATCGCCGCCGTCTCGCGTGACGGATCCGCCTCGGCGCGCAGCGTCAGCGCCTCGATCGTGTCGATATGGACCGACAGAAGCGACACCAGCGCAGCACCCTCGCCCTGTCGCGCCTGCTCAAGCCCTTTGAGTGCCACCTCGAGCGCGGCCATGATCGCGACATCGAGCGCGGCTCGCACCTCTTCGGTTTCGACAGTTTCGGGAATGTCGAGGACGCCGCGCAGCGAAAGCAACCCGTCAGCTGTCGCCGGGGCTACGCCGAACTGCTCCTGAAGGCGCTTGGCGAGCCCTGCCAGGTCCTTCAGAAAGGCTTCGTTGACGACTGGCTGCGCCTGCGCGCCGGCGGCGCGGCCGATGGTCAGCGTCGCCTGGAAATTGCCGCGCGCAAAACGCTTCTGAAG
Source organism: Mesorhizobium sp. RCAM 05104 (assembly GCF_059683645.1). Classification (NCBI taxonomy): domain Bacteria; kingdom Pseudomonadati; phylum Pseudomonadota; class Alphaproteobacteria; order Hyphomicrobiales; family Phyllobacteriaceae; genus Mesorhizobium; species Mesorhizobium sp. RCAM 05104. Next base: position 999,481 of record NZ_CM185033.1, read on the forward strand.
TATCTGCCTGACGGCTGGTTCCAGCCGCTCGAAACCTTGCGGCAGCCGCAGCCGAACCTCGACGCTCTTGCCGTTGACGGACTTGACCTCCCAGGCGATCGAGGTGCCGTCATGCTCGGCGACGGCCCGTGCGAAACCGGTCATGCTCTGCAAAGTCATTTCGTCCACAAATCCCTGGCGCATCACCCCCGAAACCGGCTTTCCGGAGAGGAGCAAGTGCGGTTTGAAAATCACCGCGCCGCTGGCGCGTCGAAATCAGACGCGCGGCGCTCTTCCAAATGTCAGGACGTCGCCTTCCCGGCAACGCCTTTCTTCTTACTGGGCAGCGCCCGCATCGCCGCCGCTGTCGTCGCCGCCGTCAGCCGGCTTGACGGCGTTGCCGTCGCTGGCGCCGGCGGCTGCCTTGGCGGCGTCATCGGCCTGCTTCTTCTGCAGCGCGCGATAGCGGGCGACGTTCTCATTGTGCTCGTCCAGTGTGGCGGCAAAGACGTGCCCGCCGGTGCCATCGGCAACGAAATAGAGGTCGTCGGTCTTCGACGGATTGGCGACGGCCTCCAGTGCCGCGCGACCCGGATTGGCGATGGGCGTCGGCGGCAGGCCGTTGATCACATAAGTGTTGTAGGGCGTCGGCTTCTGGATATCCGACTGGTAGATCGGCCGGTCCGCGGGTTTGCCCTTGCCGCCGAACAAGCCGTAGATGATGGTTGGATCGGACTGCAGGCGCATGCCCTTGGCCAACCTGTTCAGGAAGACGGCGGCAACCCGTGAGCGCTCGTCACCCTTGCCCGTTTCCTTCTCGACGATCGAGGCCAGCGTAACGAACTCTTCGATGTTGGCCAGCGGCAGATCCGGCGCGCGTCGCTGCCAGACATCCTCGACCAGCTTCTTCTGATCCGCCAGCAGCTTGTCGATCATCTGCTGGCGAGTCGCGCCGCGCGTGAAGCGCAGCGTGTCGGTGGCGAGACTGCCCTCGGGAAGAGTGGTCGCCGGCATGTCGCCGCTCAACGCGGGCTCGTCGGCGATGCGCTGCAGGGCCTGTTCGACCGTCAGCCCTTCTGGAATGGTCAGCGAATACATCACCGACTTGCCGCTCTTCAAAAGCTCCATGATGTCGCGCATGGAAGCCCTGGGCTTGATCTCGTATTCACCGGCCTTCAGCGCCGAATCGTTGCCGAAGGCACGCACGCCAAGGCGGAATACCCTGGCGTCGCTGATCAGTCCGCGGCGCTCGAGCTGGTCGGCAATATCCTGGACGCCGGTGTTCGGCTTGACCAGGAACGTGTCGCCATTGGCCGAGGGGCCGGGCTCGTTGAACGCCTGCTTGCCCAAATAGAGCGCGACGCCCGCAGCCAGAATCATCAGCATCACCGAGGTGATGACGAAGTTCATGAACACCACGACCTGGCTGCGTGAAGCACGCGAGCGCTTCGGCGGCGGCGTGCCTGCCTCCGGCCGCAGGGCCTCGCTGGCCGTCTTCGGCACGATCGGTCCGGCAGTTGCCGGCCGTTGCGCAAATTCTCCGTTGCCCACCGGATTTGTGTTCATCTTGCCCTACCGTTTGATTGCTCAACGAATCCCCAGCGGCAGAGTAGGGGTGAATATGGCAAAATTGACGGCACGCCCAAGCGTCGCCCGGTAGTCGGACGTTCAGCCATTGTAGCGCTGGAAGACGAGCGAAGCATTGGTGCCGCCAAAACCGAAGGAATTGGACAGCGCCACATCGATCTGGCGGGCCCGCGGCTTGTTCGGCACCAGGTCGATCGCGGTTTCGCGCTCCGGGTTGTCGAGGTTGATGGTCGCCGGTGCGACATTGTCTCTGATAGCGAGGATCGAGAAGATCGCTTCGGCGGCACCCGCCGCTCCCAAGAGATGACCGATGGACGACTTTGTCGACGACATCGAAATCCTGGAAGCGGCATTGCCGACCAGGCGTTCGACGGCGCCGAGTTCTATCGTATCGGCCATGGTCGAGGTGCCATGCGCGTTGATATAGTCGACATCGGCAGGCGTCAGCTTGGCCCGGTTCAATGCCGCCGTCATGCAGCGAAAGGCGCCGTCGCCATCTTCGGCGGGCGCGGTGATGTGATAAGCGTCGCCAGTGAGGCCGTAGCCGGTGACCTCTGCGTAAATCTTCGCGCCGCGCGCCTTGGCGTGCTCCAATTCTTCCAGCACAACGACACCGGCGCCCTCGCCCATGACGAAGCCGTCGCGGTCACGGTCGTAGGGACGCGACGCCGTTTGCGGCGCATCATTGCGATCGGTCGACAGCGCCCGGCACGCGGCGAAGCCGGCGATCGACAGCCGCGTCACCGGCGCTTCGGCGCCACCTGCGACCATCACGTCGGCATCGCCCCACATGATCAGCCGGGCAGCATCGCCAATGGCATGCGCGCCGGTCGAGCAGGCGGTGACGACGGCATGGTTCGGGCCTTTCAGCCCGTGCCGGATCGAAACCTGACCGGAGACGAGATTGATGATCTGACCCGGAATGAAGAAGGGGCTAATGCGGCGCGGGCCGCGTTCCTTGAGGATCATCGCGTTCTCGGCGATGCCCTCTATGCCGCCGATGCCGGAGCCGATCAGGACGCCAGTGGAGCACTGCTCCGCATGCGTCTTGGGTTCCCAGCCGGAATCCGCCAGCGCCTCGTCGGCGGCGGCAATCCCGTACAGGATGAAGTCGCCGATCTTGCGCAATTCCTTCGGCTCGAGCACGGCCTCGGGATTAAAGGTAGCATTGCTGCCGTCGCCACGCGGAACGACGTGGGCGATCTTGCAGGCAAGATCCTCCACCTCGAACTCGGTGATGCGCTTGGCGGCGCTGCGGCCGGTCAGAAGTTCCTTCCAGCTGTGCTCGAAGCCCATGCCGAATGGCGACAGCAACCCAAGGCCCGTGACGACGACACGCCTCATCGCAGGTCCTCCCAGGTGACGACTGCGGAAAGCGTCAGGCCGAAGCCTTGTCGATGTACTTCACCGCGTCGCCGACGGTCAGGATGGTCTCGGCCGCGTCGTCGGGAATCTCGACGCCGAATTCTTCTTCGAACGCCATGACGAGTTCGACCGTGTCGAGGCTGTCGGCGCCCAGATCATCGATGAAGCTCGCTTGCTCCGTCACCTTGTCGGCATCGACGCCAAGGTGCTCGATGACGATCTTCTTGACGCGCTCTGCGGTGTCACTCATTTGGGGCATCCTCGTCTTTTGTTTGTCTGTCTTCGTTAGCGGGCAGAATGCCGCTAATCAAGCTGAAAGATGGTCCTGCCGGAAACGCAACGGCCACGGACCGGTTTTTGCCCGAACCGCCGGGTTGCGGGCCGCATTACACGAAAATCGGCTCAGGTCCAAGGCGAAATGGTCTCTTTTCACAACCCGGCAGCGTTGCCGCCGGACCGCGTTCAGATCATCGCCATGCCGCCGTTTACATGGATGGTCTGGCCGGTTACGTAGGCCGCTTCGTTGGAGGCCAGATAGGCAACGGCAGACGCAACTTCGGCGCTGGTGCCCATGCGGCGCGTCGGAATCGCCGCCATGATCGCCTCTTTCTGCTTGTCGTTGAGCTTGTCGGTCATCGCCGATTCGATGAAGCCCGGGGCGACGCAGTTGACGGTGATGTTGCGGGTGGCGATTTCCTGCGCCAGTGATTTGGAAAAGCCGATCATGCCGGCCTTGGAGGCACAATAGTTGGTCTGGCCGGGATTGCCGGTGACGCCGACCACCGAGGTGATGTTGATGATGCGGCCATGGCGGCGGCGCATCATCGGATGGGTGAGTTCGCGGGTCAGCCTGAACACGGCAGTCAGGTTGACCTCGAGCACGCTATCCCAGTCCGCATCCGACATGCGCACGAACAGGCCGTCCTTGGTGATGCCGGCATTGTTGACCAGAATGTCGACGCCTTCGAGATCGGCTTCCGCCTTCTGGCCAAGCGCCTTGACCTCGTCGCGGTTCGACAGGTTGGCCGGGAACAGCTTGACCCGGTCGCCAAGCTCGGCGGCGAGCGCTTCCAGTTTCTCGACGCGCGTGCCGTGCAGGCCGACGATGGCGCCTTGCGCATGCAGGACCCTGGCGATCGCTTCGCCGATGCCCCCCGATGCGCCGGTGACGAGCGCCTTGCGGCCGTTCAATTCAAACATTTTTGTCTCCTGATTGAGAAGAGAACACCCTCGCACGGGTGAGGTCAAATCGCATCCAACTAGGCAAGCGCTGCCAATGTCGCCTCGACCTCAGCCGCGGTGCCGACCGACGCGGTGGCGATGTCGCGGTTGATGCGTCGCGCCAATCCCGAAAGCACCTTGCCGGCGCCGATTTCGTAAAGCGTGCCGACGCCGTTCGCGCCGAACCATTCAACAGTCTCGCGCCAGCGCACGCGGCCGGTAACCTGGTCGACGAGGCGTCGGGCGATCTGGTCGGGGTCGCTGGAGGGTGTCACCGACACGTTTGAGACGACGGGAACGACGGGCGCATTCCTTGCCACGCCAGCCAGGGCTTCGCGCATCACGTCCGCGGCCGGCGCCATGAGCGCCGAATGGAAGGGCGCCGACACCTGCAGCATCAGCGCGCGCTTGGCACCCTTTTCCGTGCACAGCCTTGCCGCCTGTTCGACCGCGGCCTTGGCGCCGGAAATGACCAGCTGGCCGCCGCCATTGTCGTTGGCGATCTGGCACACCGAGCTTTTGCCAGCCTCGGCGCAGGCGGCTTCGACATCAGCCTGTTCCAGTCCGATGATCGCCGCCATGGCTCCCTCGCCGGCCGGCACCGCCGCCTGCATGGCGTTGCCCCGGATGCGCAGCAGCCGGGCAGCATCGGCAACCGAAACGAAGTTGGCGGCCGCGAGGGCTGAATACTCGCCCAGCGAATGGCCGGCGACATAGGCGACCCTGTCCTTCAGCGAGAAGCCGCGCGATTCCAGCGCCCTGATGGCGGCCAGCGACACCGCCATCAGGGCCGGCTGCGCGTTGGCGGTCAGCGTCAAGGTTTCCTCCGGCCCTTCCCAGATCAGCCTGGACAGGCTTTCGCCGAGCGCGTCGTCAACTTCCTGGAAGACCCTGCGCGCCTCGGGAAAGGCGTCGGCGAGATCCTTGCCCATGCCGACAGCCTGGCTGCCTTGTCCAGGAAAGGTGAATGCAACGGCCATGCGAGGGCTCCCAACGGCTGGTTTTGCTTGCCTGATAGACGAGTTTTTCTTGCCTGTGACGCAAGGCAGGCCGCCAAGTCAAGCCCACTTCGGCCCTGCCCGGCGGCAGCATCGTCGGTCGAGTGCCTGTTCCAAAAGGCTTTTTGGCGATCACTCCTGATGAAAACCGCTCACGAATCGTTTGCTGGCTCTTCTTATTTCCGCCAGAGGCGCTAGCTTTGCGTGACAATTCCATGACAATCGAGTGACGAGTTTGTCGCTGGGCGGGGAAGTTAAAGTGGCAAAGAGTTCAAAACGCGCCGGCAAGGCCGCGCCACAGTTCCTGGAAGACGATCCGTCCACCGGCTACCTGCCGGGCAGGACGTGGCCGGTTGTGCGCTATGGTCTGATCAGCCTGGCGATCGCGGCCGTGCTGGTGTTCGCCATAGAGCTGATCGTGCGCGGCGATTTTGCCGGCACCGTCTCATTCTTCCTGCAACCTCTCAAGCCCGGCTGGACCACCATTGTCGTGTTTGCGCTGATCCTGATCGGCCTCGACGCCGTGCTCGGCCGCAGTCACCAGAGCCTGATGATCGTGGCGCCGCTGACCCTGTCTCTTGCCTTTGTCGGCCACCAGAAGTCGCACTATCTCGGTGATCCGCTCTATCCGACCGATTTCCTCTATGCACGCCAGATCTTCGCGCTGCTGCCGCTGCTCGTGCGTGACCGGCCGATGACCGCGCTCGCCATGGTCGCCGGTATCGTCGCCGGCCTGTCGCTGCTCGTCTATGGCTGGCGGCTGTGGCGCCGCAAGGTTCCATCGCTCAGCCATAAGGGCCGTGTTGCCCGGCTGACGCTGGCGGTGCCGCTGCTCGCCTTCTTCGTTTCGATCATGGACTATGCCACCTTCTCGTGGACCCGCGACCGGCTGCAGATCATCCCGATCATGTGGGACCAGAAGGAAAACTATGCCTCCAACGGCTTTGCACTGGCCTTCGCGCTGAATGTGCCGATGGCGCATGTCTCGGCACCGGCCGGCTATTCCGACAAGGCAATCGCGGCGATCGGCAGGTCCGATGTGACCGCCTCGGTACCCGATGAGAAGCCCGACATCATTGTCGTGATGAGCGAGTCCTTTTGGGATCCGACCAAGCTTCCCGGTGTCACCATCACACCCGACCCGATCCCCAATGTGCGGGCGCTGCGCTCGGGTTCGATGTTCTCGCCCGAATTCGGCGGCATGACCGCCAACATCGAGTTCGAGGCGCTGACCGGCTTTTCCAACGCGTTCCTGCCGGCCGGCAGCATTCCCTATCAGCAATATGTGCGCGCACCGACGCCTTCGTTGGCAACCTTCCTGAAGAGCGAGGGCTACCGGGCGCGCGCCATCCATCCCGGCACCAACTGGTTCTGGAATCGTGGCACGGTCTATGCCGATTTCGGCTTCGACGACTTCAAATCGGAAGAAACGCTGCCGCCGATGGAAAAGCGTGGGCCGCTGGCATCGGACGCGGCGATGACCGACGAGATCATCAGCGAGGCCGACGCCAGCGATCAACCGGTGTTCTTCTTCGCGGTCAGCCTGCAGAACCACGGCCCCTACGAGCCGAACCGCTATTACAATCCGACCCACACGGTGCAGGCGCCGATCAGCCAGTGGGCGCGCGCGTCGCTCCTGTCTTACGCCGAGGGCTCAGCCGACGCGGATCGAGGTCTTGAACGCCTGATCGAATGGGCCAAGAAGCGCGAGCGGCCAACCGTCATCGCCTTCTTCGGCGACCACCTGCCGCCATTGGGACCGGTCTATGTCGAGACCGGCTTCCTCAAGGACAATGTCGCGCCACGCAAGGAACCGACGCCGGAAGCCGCGCTTGAACATCACCAGACGCCGCTGATCATCTGGTCGAACCGCTCCGGTCCGGTCGAGAATCTGGGCGCGGTGAGCCCGGCATTCCTGCCCTATCATATCCTCACCGCCGCACGCATCACCCACCCCTACTACACGGGTTTCCTAGGCGAGGTACGGGAGCGCTACCGCGTTGTCGACCGCAACCTGCTGCTGACCCCGACTGGCGAGGCGACACCCGATTGGTCGCGGCAAAAGGAGATCGACCCGACGATCAACGATTTCCGACTGATCCAGTACGACATGATGTTCGGCAAGCGCGGTGCGGCGCCCGACTTCTTCCCCGAAACGGTCGACAAGGTTGTCGCCCATACGAGTTGAGCCGCTCCCGGGCCACAGGTTCAATTTGTCAATTGCAGCTTGGAGAACTCGTTGGCGATCTGCTGGAACACGTTCGGCAGTTTGGTCGGATCGTTGACGGCATAATAGTCGCTGGGATCCGAAGCGCATGCGCTGTAAAGCGCGCGGTTGGCGGCGGTGTCGGATTGCAGCACCATGGTGTAGATTTGCACGCCCTCGTTCTTCAATTGCGTACAAACGCTCTTGGTCCAGCCGTCGACATTACGCGCCGCCGTGGTCTGGTTGTCCGAACCGAAACGGCCACCCGCCAGATAGCCATAGGATGTGTAGTCGGACTTCGTCGGCTGTTCGCTGGCGCCATAGACGACGTTCTCTCCGTCGGTGAGCAACAGCACGATCTTGCTGATGCCAGGCGTCTTCCATGGCGCGCCATCGGTGTAGGGCGCGGCGGGCGACAGCACCCGCATGCCCCACGACAGGCCTTCCGAGACATTGGTGCCCGAACCGTTCCACTCGGTCATCTCGCTTGCTGCCTTGCGCAGCTTGTCAAAATCGTCGGTCAGGGGGACGACTGGTGTGGGGCAAGCGCGGTTCGGGCCGACGGTGATGGCGGAGCCCGTCTCGGTGATGAGTTCCTTGGCGGGTGCAACATATTTGGCAACCTTCTCCCTGGCGGCCTTGTCGGCCGGTAACACAGCGTCGAGCAGATTGCTGAGATCGATGCCGAGAACGTTGCCTTTCTGCTTGGCGAGCTTGGTCTTGTCGCTGACGTCGTCGAGATAGGAATTGTTGTAGTATTTGTCCGAATTGCCGTAGGAGCCCGACGGCTTCTGGGCGTCTTGCGGATCGTCAGGCGCAAAATAGGGAACGAACAGCGTGTCGGGCTTTGCCGGGTCGGGTGGGGTGTCGGAAACATTGTAAGCCCCGGGCCGCGCCTCGACGCAGCCTTTCCATCCGGTGCCGTTCCATCCAGCCTCTGCCCATCCGGTCGCCTTGAGCTGCTTGAAAAGCGCCATATGATTGGGACGCTTGCCGTCGATGACCGGGAAATTGACGCCGTTGGTGGAGGACTTGCCATCCATGTCGATCCAGGACGGGTCGAATTCATCGCCATCGACGTTGACGGCCGTGACGAATGGAACCAGGGAGGCACGGATCTGACGCGTCGGCGATCTTGCCGCTTCAAGAGTGTCGAGCAACGATTTCGTCGCCGTCCTCAACGCCGTCATGCGCGCCCCGGCCATGGAGCCGGTGTTGTCCAGCACCAGCACGACTTCGAGCTGGTTGTTCGATTCGACGGCCGAGGCATCGACCTCGATGTGCTTGCTGTTGCCGAACAGGAAGGCGAAGTTCAGATTGACGTCCGCTGTGGCAACTGCCTTTGTCTTGATGAAGTTGATGCCCTTGTCAACGGTCAGCGTGGCCTTCGCATTGCCGAGTTCGCCATGGCCGGCGAGGTTGGCCTGGAAATAGCGGTCAAAGGCGTCATTGCGGGTAATGTCGAGATCGCCAAGATGCGAAGAGGCAAGGTTTGCCGCATCGAGGGCATTTTGCAGATTGCTCTTGGCCCGCATGAGTGTCGAGACGTCGGTAGCAAAGGCAATGGCCGTGAGGATGGCCGGCAACCCAAGCCCCAACACAAGCGTGAAGTTGCCGCTCGTCGAGCGCCAGAATTTGTTGAGAAGCATCCTTACCCCCAGAAATGCTTTCCGCTTTTTTGCGCGGATCATCTCTGCGCGTGCCATGATGAATCGACCGTTGAAAGCGGGGGGCAACTCCGCACAATCTGACCACAATCCGACATTGTGGTTAAGGCCTGGTGCCGGAAGCCACAAAGCCTGGCCATTGTTGCTGCTTGATTTTTCCGCCCCTGCGACACAAGAGAGTGCCGCTTGCCCTTGCGTTGCGGCCGGATTGCTGTATAGACGCCCGCAATCTGCCGGTCCCAGCTGGGGGCTGAACGGAGGGCCGGAGGTTTTTTCGAAAGCCTTCGTGTGAAGCCAGAAGTGCTTCCGCCTCCCGTGTCTCCGCTCTCGACCGTCTCGTCATGCTCCTTTCTTCCCCGCCCCTTCGGGATCAGCGGGTCAGAGAAGTTGCAGAGGCTTTTGCCGCCGGGAACCGGGAGAGAAACGAAGAAAGGCACTGATACACCATGGCTCTATACGAACATGTGTTTCTTGCCCGGCAGGACCTCTCGCAGCAGCAGGTCGATGCGCTTGTCGAACAGTACAAGGGCGTCATCTCCGCGAATGGCGGGTCCGTCGGCCGGGTCGAGAACTGGGGACTGAAGTCCCTCACCTACCGGGTCAACAAGAACCGGAAGGCTTACTACACGCTGATGGATCTTACCTGCCCACCGGCCGCGCTCAACGAAATGGAGCGCCAGATGGGCCTGTCCGAGGACGTGCTGCGTTTCCTGACCATCAAGGTCGAAGCGCATGAGGAAGGCCCCTCGGCGATGATGCAGAAGCGCGAAGAGCGTTCGGAACGCGGCGGCTTCGGCGACCGCGACCGTGGCGACCGCGGTCCGCGCTCGTTCGGCGACCGTGATCGCGGCGACCGTGGCGACCGTCCGCCGCGCTCGTTTGGCGACGCCGGTGCCGATCGTGGCCCGCGCCGTCCCCGCGAAGGCTTTGAAGGGGGTGCAGAATAATGGTCGACATCAATCAGATCCCGACCCGGCGCCCGTTCCACCGCCGCCGCAAGACCTGCCCGTTCTCCGGCGCCAACGCGCCCAAGATCGATTACAAGGACGTGCGTCTCTTGCAGCGCTACATTTCCGAGCGTGGCAAGATCGTGCCGTCGCGCATCACCGCCGTCAGCCAGAAGAAGCAGCGCGAACTCGCCAAGGCGATCAAGCGCGCCCGCTTCCTCGGCCTGCTGCCCTACGTGGTCCGCTAGGACTTTCAAGCGGGCGGCTCGCCGCCCGCCTCCTTCCCCACGGCGACGGGCGCCGCAGGGTCGCTTCAAATCCCGAGTTGAGGTCAAGCCTCTAACTGCCCGGACAGGCAGGACAGCGACACCGGCGCCAGGGCGCGCCCAAGCTTCCTGACCTGTTCCAGAGACAATTCGGCGCCGATCCCGACGATTGGCGCTCAACAAAAGGAACAAAACCATGGAAGTCATTCTTCTCGAACGCGTTTCCCGCCTCGGCCAGATGGGCGATACCGTCAAGGTCAAGGACGGCTTTGCCCGCAACTTCCTGCTGCCGCAGGGCAAGGCGCTGCGCGCCAACGAAGCCAACAAAAAGAAGTTCGAAGGCCAGCGCGCGCAGCTCGAAGCCCGCAACCTCGAGCGCAAGTCGGAAGCCGCCCAGGTCGCCGAAAAGCTCGACGGCAAGAGCTTCATCGCCGTGCGTTCGGCCGGCGAAACTGGCCAGCTCTACGGCTCGGTTTCGACCCGCGACATCGCCGATCTGTTGACGGCTGAAGGCTTTTCGGTCAACCGCAACCAGATCCTGCTCAACCAGCCGATCAAGACCATCGGTCTCACCAATGTGGCGATCGCCCTGCATCCGGAAGTCGAGGTCACCATCACGCTCAACATCGCGCGTACGGCTGATGAAGCCGAACGCCAGGCCAAGGGCGAGACGCTGACCACCGCCGAAGCCATCTATGGCGACGACATCAACGACAACGCCCGGCCGGAAAACTTCTTCGACCCGAATTCCGAGTTCGAAGGCGGCGAAGACAACGCCTGATTATGTGAAAAGTGGCGCGCGTCCGGCTGGACGCACGCCGCTTTCATCGACATCCAGACCGTCCAGTCATTCTGGACCAATGCCCGGGCCCCTCGCCCGGGCATTTTTGTGCCAAAAGGAACTTTTCGAAACCCTATATATTGATGCAGAGTAGGACAGCCTGTCTGACCGAGAGGGGGCATTTGGTCATGAATATTCTGTTGAAGCGCGTTCTCGACCGCCTGGTGCGCACCGGCAATCTCAAGGTAACCGGCCCCAGGGGCTCGACAGTGGTTTTCGGCGACGGCAGCGGCGAGCCGGTGCACATGCACATCAAGACCGCGCGTGCCGAGCGCGCCATCACCCTCGATCCGATGTTGGCGGTTCCGGAATCCTACATGGACGGCGAACTCGACATCCTCGAAGGTGGCGTGCTGGGTGTGATGCGCATCGCCTTCCAGAACATGGGCAGCGGCGGTATCGACGCGACCTGGTCCAAGGCGATCGAGGGCCTGCGGCACGCCTTCCGCCGCCTGCAGCAGATCAACACCGCCTCGCGCTCGCGCCGCAACGTCCAGCGCCATTACGACCTGTCGGGTGACCTCTACAGGCTCTTCCTCGACGAGGACATGCAGTATTCCTGCGCCTATTTCGAACAGCCGGACATGACGCTCGACGAGGCCCAGGCCGCCAAGAAACGCCACATCGCCGCCAAGCTCAGGCTGAAGGCCGGGCAGACGGTGCTCGACATCGGTTCCGGTTGGGGCGGGCTCGGCCTCTATCTCGCCAAGGCGTTCGACGTCGACGTGCAAGGGGTGACGCTTTCGACCGAACAGCATGGCGTCGCTACCGACCGCGCCCACGCGCAAGGCCTGGAAAGCCGCGTGCATTTCGAGCTCAAGGACTACCGCGAACTCAACGAACGTTTCGACCGCATCGTCTCGGTCGGCATGTTCGAACATGTCGGCGTCAACCATTTCCGCACCTTCTTCGACAAGAGCGCCACCCTGCTCAAGCCCGATGGCGTCATGCTCTTGCACACGATCGGGCGCTCCGGCGTGCCGTGGGCGACGAGCGCCTTCATCCGCAAATACATTTTCCCGGGCGGCTACATCCCCTCGCTCTCCGAAGTCATGCCGGCGATCGAGAAGTCGGGCCTGGTCGTCACCGACATCGAAATCCTGCGGCTCCACTATGCCGACACGCTGAAGCACTGGGGCGAGCGCTTCGCCGTCAACCGCGACAAGGCCAAGGCGATCTATGACGAGCGCTTCTGCCGGATGTGGGAGTTCTATCTGGCCGCCTCGGAAGCCGCCTTCCGCTGGCAGGACCTGGTCATCTTCCAGATCCAGATCACCAAGAAGAACGACACGCTGCCCATGTCGCGCGACTACATAGCCAAATGCGAGAAGGCGCTTGAGATGCGCGATATGGGGCACCGTGAAGCGGCCCCCATCAAAAAAGGCCCGGCCGCCAAGCCAGCTCGCCGCCGCAAGGTCGCGGGCCAGGAATAGCATTGCCGCTTGCCATTGCTGGCAGCTGCCCTGAAAAAGGTTTCGTGATCGCGAGACCTTTTTCATGACCTACATCCTCTATTTCGCTGCCGCTCTGGCCGAGATCGCCGGCTGCTTCTCGTTCTGGGCCTGGTGGCGGCTGGAAAAGTCGTCGCTGTGGCTGCTTCCCGGCCTCGCCTCGCTCGCCTTGTTCGGCTTCCTGCTGGCACTGGTCGATGCAAGCGCCGCCGGCCGCGCCTATGCCGCCTATGGCGGTATCTACATCGCGGCGTCGCTGGGCTGGCTGTGGCTGGTGGACGGCGTGCGCCCCGACCGCTGGGATTTTGCCGGTGCCGCCCTCTGCATTGTCGGCGCCTCGGTTATCCTCCTCGCGCCAAGGGGCGCTTGAGATGGAACTTCCGGCGCCACTTCGCCAAGGAGTCGAGCGCCTGCTCGAAAACGTTCCGCTGGCGGCGCTCAAGCAAGCGGCAAGAACGCTGTCCGACCGCTACCGTGCCGAGCTGCGCGATGGCCGCCTGCATATGGCGCAGGATGCCGCCGTGAGGGCCTATCTGGCGACGCGGCTGCCGGCGACCTATGCCGCGGTGCGCGCCAGCCTCGACGCGCTGAGCGACGCCAGGCCCGGCTTTACGCCAAAGAGCCTGCTCGATGTCGGCGCCGGCCCTGGCACGGTGCTTTGGGCCACGACCGACCTGTGGCCCGATCTCAAACAGGCTGTGCTGCTCGAAGCCAGTGCCGCGGTGCGCAAGGTTGGCGAGACGCTCGCCGGCGACGCAATTGCCGCTCAAACCACGTGGCTGGCCGGTGACGCCACGGTCGACCTTGCCGACCTCAAGCCAGCCGATTTGGTGAGGTGCGCCTATGTGCTGGACGAAATCGTTCCGGCCTCATTGCCGAAGCTGATCGACCGGCTGTGGCAACTCACTGGCGATACGCTGCTGGTCGTCGAGCCGGGCACGCCGGCCGGCTGGCAGCGTATCCTTGCGGTTCGCGGGCAATTGATAGAGGCCGGTGCGCATGTGCTCGCGCCTTGCCCGCATCAGGCGCCCTGCCCGCTCGCCCCGCCCGACTGGTGCCATTTTTCCCGCCGCGTCGCCCGCTCGCGCCTGCACAGGCTGGCCAAGGACGCCGACGTGCCATGGGAGGACGAGAAATTCATCTATGTCGCCGCCTCGCGACAAGCCGTCCCTTCGCAGCTCGCGCGCGTGATCGCGCCGCCGAAGTCCGGTTCCGGCAAGGTCTTGCTCAAGCTCTGTGAAAACGATGGCCGCGCCGGCGAAAAACTGTTCACCAAACGCGACGGCGATGCCTTCAAGGCCGCGCGGCGGTTGGACTGGGGCGACACTTTGGGCAGGCGATAAAGACGTCGTTTCGCGAAGATGCGCCCTTTCAACCGGAATGCGGGATAGCCAAAATGACCAATCAAGCATCAAGGCTATAGAGCGCCGCAAGCCCAAGCAGAAATAACACCTCGGCGATATTCGGCGAACCTTCTGAGGGCCATAGGAATTCAAAGCCCCATCGACCTGACGGCCGCGTCCACAATTTTCCTGTTTTGTTCTCTTTCGAGAGGCGCTAGGCTCGCAGCTTCGATTCGAGTCAACCGGGATTCTTTCCACTGAATTTTTGCGCTGTGAAAAGCGGGCATCAAAGACGGTTGGACGGGCACTGATGCATATAAGTCAGCATCAAATTTTCCGGTTCTGATATCGAGAAGCCGAGATCGAAATCGGAGATATCATGGTAGAGGCAGCGCGGAAATTCGGCGTCGCGGAAACACCGCTTTATCGGGAAGCGCCAAACAATATCGAGGCCGAGCAGGCGCTGCTCGGCGCCATCCTCGTCAACAACGATGCCTTCTACCGCGTCTCGGACTTCCTGAAGGCCAGCCATTTCTACGAGCCGCTGCACCGCAAGATCTATGAGGTGGCGTCCGAGTTCATACGCATGGGCAAGGTGGCGACGCCGATAACGCTGAAGACCTTCCTGCCGGCCGACGAGAAGGTCGGCGACATGACGATGGCGCAATACGTCGTGCGACTGGCGGTGGAGGCCGTTACCGTCGTCAACGCCACCGATTATGGCCGCGCCATCTATGACCTTGCCACCCGCCGGGCGCTGATCACCGTCGGCGAGGACATGGTCAACATCGCCTACGACGCGCCGGTCGACATGGCGCCCACCGAGCAGATCGAGGACGCCGAGCGACGGCTGTTCGAGCTGGCCGAAAACGGCCGCTACGATGGCGGTTTCGAAAGTTTTTCCGATGCGTTGAAGAACGCCGTCGACATGGCCAGCGCCGCCTACATGCGCGACGGCCACCTCTCGGGAATTGCCACCGGCCTGCGCGATCTCGACAACCGCATGGGCGGCTTGCAACCATCGGATTTGATCATCATCGCCGGCCGCCCGGGCATGGGCAAGACGTCGCTGGCCACCAACATCGCCTACAATATTGCCGCCGCCTATGAGCCCGCCCAGCAGGCCGACGGCTCCGTCAAGGCTGCCAATGGCGGCGTCGTCGGCTTCTTCTCGCTCGAAATGTCGTCGGAGCAGTTGGCCACCCGCATCATCTCCGAGCAGACCGAGATCCCGTCGTCCAAAATCAGGCGTGGCGACTTGACGGAAGCCGATTTCGGCAAGCTTGTCGCGTACACGCAGGAGAACCACAAGCGCCCGCTCTATATCGATCAGACGGGCGGTATTTCGATTGCGCAGCTTGCGGCGCGCGCCCGCCGCCTCAAGCGCCAGCGCGGGCTGGATTTGATGGTCATCGACTATATCCAGTTGATGCAGGGCTCGTCCGCCAAGGCGTCGCAGAACCGCGTCCAGGAAATCACCGAGATCACCACCGGACTGAAGGCGCTCGGCAAGGAACTCGGCGTGCCGATCATCGCACTCTCACAGCTGTCGCGTCAGGTCGAAAGCCGCGACGACAAGCATCCGCAGTTGTCCGACTTGCGCGAATCGGGCTCGATCGAGCAGGACGCCGACGTGGTGCTGTTTGTGTACCGCGAGGAATATTACATCAAGAACAAGGAGCCGGAGAAAGGCACGCCCGAGCATCTCGCCTGGGAAGCGAAGATGATCGAGGTACAAGGCAAGGCCGAAGTGATCATTGCCAAGCAGCGCCATGGGCCGACCGGCACTGTCAGCCTTGCCTTCCAGGGCGAGTTCACCCGATTCTCAGACCTCGCCGAGGAACATCATTTGCCGGAAAGGTTCGAATAATTTCTTGACCTGCCCTCGCCCTTTGTCCCACCCCCCAGGCCATTTTCAAGCGGCATCCATCTGATGGCCAAATCGCGCGTTCAGTTCATCTGCCAGAATTGCGGATCGGTGCATCAGCGCTGGGCCGGCAAATGCGATGCCTGCGGCGAGTGGAACACGCTGGTCGAGGAAGGCACGTCCGGCGGCATCGGCTCGGGTCCGGCCAACACGCGCAACGCCCGCAAGGGCCGTGCCGTCGTGCTGACCACCCTGTCGGGCGACATCGAGGACGCGCCGCGCATCATCTCGGGCATCGGCGAACTCGATCGTGCCACTGGCGGCGGTTTCGTGCGTGGCTCGGCGCTGCTGGTCGGCGGCGACCCCGGCATCGGCAAATCGACGCTGCTCACCCAGGCGGCCGCGGCGCTCGCGTCAAAAGGCCACCGCATCGTCTATGTCTCGGGCGAAGAGGCCGTCGCCCAGATCAGGCTGCGCGCGCAGCGGCTTGGCGTCGCCGCGGCACCGGTGGAACTGGCCGCGGAGACCAATGTCGAGGACATCCTGGCGACGATCGCCGACGGCAAGCGGCCGGACCTCGTCATCCTGGATCTCGATCCAGACGCTGTGGACCGACCTCGCCGACTCGGCGCCAGGCACCGTCACCCAGGTGCGCGCCGCCGCGCAGGCGATGATCCGCTATGCGAAATCAACGGGTGCGGCGATCGTGCTGGTCGGCCATGTCACCAAGGAGGGCCAGATCGCCGGACCACGTGTCGTCGAGCACATGGTCGACGCCGTGCTCTACTTCGAGGGCGAAGGCGGCCATCACTACCGCATCCTGCGCACGGTCAAGAACCGCTTTGGTCCCACCGACGAGATCGGCGTCTTCGAGATGTCGGACAAGGGCTTGCGCGAAGTCGCCAATCCGTCCGAGCTCTTCCTCGGCGAGCGTCATGCGAAATCGCCGGGTGCCGCGGTTTTCGCCGGCATGGAAGGGACGAGGCCGGTTCTGGTCGAGATTCAGGCGCTGGTCGCGCCATCTTCGCTCGGCACGCCGCGCCGCGCCGTCGTCGGCTGGGACGGCGCCCGGCTGTCGATGATCCTGGCGGTCCTCGAAGCCCATTGCGGCGTACGTTTCGGCACCCATGACGTCTATCTCAACGTCGCCGGCGGCTATCGCATCTCTGAGCCCGCCGCGGATCTGGCGGTGGCGGCCGCCCTGGTTTCCTCGCTCACCGGTCTTGCCCTTCCCGCCGATTGCGTCTATTTCGGCGAAATCAGCCTTTCGGGCGCCGTGAGGCCGGTTGCGCATGCGCAACAGCGCCTCAAGGAAGCCGAAAAGCTGGGTTTTGGAAGCGCGGTTCTGCCCATGGGCAGCGGGGAACTTGCCGGGGGGATCGGGGCCGGTGCTTTCCAGCCGACCGAGCTTGCCGACCTCGTGGCGCGTATAGCCGGCTCACGCCGCAGCCGCGCCGACGAAGAAGAGTGACGCGGCTCGTCGACTGGTGAAAGACATGGAGTGGGGCGAAAGACATGCCGATTACGCTGCTTGACGGAATTCTTGTCGGCTTCACCCTGGTCTCGGCGATGCTCGCCATGGTCCGCGGCTTCTCGCGCGAAATCCTGTCCGTCGTCTCCTGGGCCGCGGCAGCAGCGGCGGCTTTCTTCTTTTACAAGCCGGTTCTGCCCTATCTCAAGCCTTACATCGACAATGACAAGATCGCGATGGCGGCCGCCGCCGGCGTCGTCTTCATCATCGCGCTGATCGTCGTCTCGGTCATCACCATGAAGCTCGCCGACTGGATCATCGATTCCAGGATCGGCGCACTCGATCGCACGCTGGGTTTCCTCTATGGCGCGGCGCGCGGCATTCTGGTCGTCGCGGTGGCGCTGTTGTTCTTCAACTGGCTGGCTGGCGCCAAGGCACCGGCCTGGGTCACGGATGCCAAGTCGCGGCCGTTGCTTGAATCGATCGGCGCCAAGCTTGAAAGCCTGCTGCCCGAGGATCCGGAAAACGCCATCCTCAAGAAGCTCAATCCGAATCAGCCGGCTGCCGAGACGCCCGCCGCTCCCGACGCACCGGCGGCCGATGCGCCAGCTGGTGGCGACGATGCCAATGCGCCGGCTCCCGATGACAGTGACGCCGGAACGCCGCCGGCGGACAACGCCCCGGCCAATCCAGCACCGGCAGCGCCGGCGAACTGACGTCGGAAAACCGACGATCATGCGAACGGCTACACGGTGCGCGTTGCTTTCGACGCGCACCCGCCTTATATGGCGATTTTAGCGGAGCTTAAGATGGCAGACGCAGACAACGTGCTTTCCGCCGAGGCCGACGACCATTTCCACGATGAATGCGGCGTGTTCGGCATTTTCGGCCGACAGGACGCGGCAGCCATTGTCACCCTAGGCCTGCATGCGCTGCAGCATCGCGGCCAGGAAGCCGCCGGCATCGTTTCCTATGACGGTACCCAGTTCCATGTCGAACGCCATGTCGGCCTGATCGGCGACACCTTCACCAAGCAGCGCGTGATCGACAGCCTGCAAGGCAACCGCGCCATTGGCCACACACGCTACGCCACGACGGGCGGCGCCGGCATGCGCAACATCCAACCCTTCTTCGCCGAGTTGGCCGATGGCGGCTTTGCCGTTGCCCACAACGGCAATCTCACCAATGCCATGACCGTGCAACGCGCGCTGCAGAAGCAAGGCGCGATCTTCTCGTCCACCTCCGACACCGAGACGATCTTGCACCTTGTCGCCACCAGCAAGGAGCGCGACCTGAACTCGCGTTTCATCGATGCGGTGCGGCAGGTCGAGGGTGCCTTCTCGCTGGTGGCGATGACAGCCAAGAAGATGATCGGCTGCCGCGATCCGCTCGGTATCCGGCCGCTGGTGCTGGGTGATCTCGACGGCGCCTGGATCCTGGCCTCCGAGACCTGTGCGCTCGACATCATCGGCGCGCGTTTCGTGCGCGACCTGAAGCCCGGTGAGATGGTTGTCGTCACGTCCAAGGGCATCGAGAGCCTGTTCCCCTTCGAGCCGCAGAAGACCCGCTTCTGCATCTTCGAGTATGTCTATTTCGCGCGGCCGGATTCGTCGGTCGAAGGCCGCAATGTCTATGAGGTGCGCAAGCGCATCGGCGCCGAGCTGGCACAGGAAAACCCGGTCGAGGCCGACATTGTCGTGCCGGTGCCGGATTCGGGCACGCCGGCGGCGATCGGCTTCAGCCAAGCGGCGGGCATTCCCTTCGAGCTCGGCATCATCCGCAACCACTATGTCGGCCGCACCTTCATCCAGCCCGGCGATTCGATCCGCCACATGGGCGTCAAGCTGAAGCATAACGCCAACCGTCGCATGATCGAGGGCAAGCGCGTGGTGCTGGTCGACGATTCGATCGTACGCGGCACCACCAGCCAGAAGATCGTGCAGATGGTGCGCGACGCCGGTGCCAAGGAAGTGCACATGCGCATCGCCTCGCCGCCGACCAGTGCGTCCTGCTTCTACGGCGTGGACACGCCGGAGAAGTCGAAGCTTCTGGCATCGCGCATGTCGGTGGAAGAGATGGCCGAGTTCATCCGGGTCGATCTCGCTCGGCTTCCTCTCGATCGACGGGCTCTACCGCGCCGTCGGCGAGGCGGGCCGCGACAACGACCAGCCGCAATTCTGCGACGCCTGCTTCACCGGCCAGTATCCGACCCGCCTGCTCGACTTCGAAGGCCACGACAATGTGCGCACGCTGTCGCTGCTGGCGACGAGCGGGACGTAGGATTGTCGGATCGCCATCAGAGCGGTTCGTCGTTTCGCGGAAACGCAGAACCGCTCTATCTCTTTGTTTCGACGCAATTCCGGACGGAAAACCGTTTCACACTTTTCCTGGAATTGCTTTAGCCTTAGCCAGATTTCCGGAATCCATCGCATGACCCTCGACCTTACCGGCCGCGTTGCGGTCGTCACCGGCGCTTCGCGCGGCATCGGCTATTTCATCGCCAAGGAACTGGCCGCCGCCGGCGCCCATGTCATTGCGGTTGCGCGCACTGTCGGCGGCCTGGAGGAACTCGACGACGAGATCAAGGCGGCCGGCGGCCAGGCGACGCTGGTGCCGCTCGACCTCGCCGACATGGCCGGCATCGACCGGCTCGGCGGCGCCATCCACGAGCGCTGGGGCAAGCTCGACATTCTGGTCGCCAATGCCGGCGTGCTCGGCGTCATCTCGCCGATCGGCCATGTCGAGGCAAAGACCTTTGAGAAGGTGATGACCATCAACGTCACCTCGACATGGCGGCTAATCCGCTCGGTCGACCCGCTGCTGCGGCTCTCCGACGCCGGCCGGGCCATTCTGCTTTCCTCCAACGCGGCTCATTCGGCGCGCGCGTTCTGGGCGCCCTACGCGGCGTCCAAGGCGGCGGTCGAGACGATGATGCGCTCCTGGGCGCATGAGACGCAAAGCCTGCCGTTGCGCGTCAACGCGGCCGACCCCGGCGCCACCCGCACCGCCATGCGTGCCCAGGCCGTACCCGGCGAGGATCCGGATACGCTGCCGCACCCTCGGAAATCGCCAAGCGCATCGTGCCGCTGGCAAGCCCGGACCTGAAAGAGACCGGGCTGATCTTCCAGGCCAAGCACAACCGCTTTGTCGCGTATAGGCAGCCGGAATAAAACTTGAGCGCGAAGCGGATTAAATAGGCCTCCAGCAACGTTTCTTCGAATGTAAGCATTCGAAGCCAACCGGAGGACCGACATGCGCAGACTTCTTCTCGTTGCCGCCACCGCCATCACGGCCGCCACTGCCGGCACAGCCCTCTCGCAAGACGCAAAGATGAGTTTCTTCGTCACCAGTGCCGGTTCGGGCAAGGGCGCCGATCTCGGTGGCCTCAAAGGTGCGGACGCGCATTGCGCGTCGCTGGCGGAAGCCGCCGGCGTCACCGGCAAGACCTGGCATGCGTATCTTTCGACAAGCGACACCGATGCGCGCGACCGCATCGGCAAGGGACCATGGGTGAATGCCAAGGGCGTCAAGATAGCCGACGACGTCGCTTCGCTGCACAGCGACGCCAACGGCATCACCAAGCAGACGGCGCTGAACGAGAAGGGCGAAGTGGTCAACGGCCGCGGCGACACGCCAAACCGGCACGACATGCTGACCGGCTCCAAGCCTGACGGCACGAAGATAGCCGACCAGACCTGCGGCGACTGGACGATGAGTGGCGCGGAAGGGGTCGCGATGATGGGTCATCACGATCGCACCGGCCTTGACGATTCGGCTGCCGCCAAGTCCTGGAATTCCTCGCACGCTTCGCGCGGCGGCTGCAGCCAGGAGGCGCTGAAGGGCACCGGTGGCCATGGCCTGTTCTATTGTTTTGCAACCGACTGAGCCGGCCTGGCCTTTAAAAATTCGGCCTCCAAAACCGCGTTGTCATCACGCGGCTGTGATTTGAGGGTGGAAGGCCGCGCAGCGGTCATGCTTTCGTCATTTCCGTGGAGTTGGTAGGATCATAACGACTCCCGCAACAAGCGCCCTGGCTGGGCAGAACAAGGAAAATCCCCATGGCTTCGACTGTAGCGTTGGTCTGGTATCTGGTAATCGCCGGTCCGCAAGGCGGCATGGTCGTGCTGCCCAGCACCTTCGACAAGCGCGAACAGTGCACCGCCGCCATCACCGAATATCAAAAGCAGCCGACACCAGCCGGCTGGTCGGTGCAATGCGTGCCGAGCGCCTCGCCCTTCACCGACGAGGGCGACGCCGAAACGCCGTCAGCGCAGTAAGCACCAGCACGGCGCTGTAAACCGCCTATCTCCCCCAAAGGGGGAGTAGGCATCATCAGCGACGTGCACTCACCGTCAGCTCCGGCTTCTGGTTGATGGTCTGGAATACCACGCAATAGCGCTCGGTCAGTTTCAGCAGCGACTCTATCCGCTCCTGCGGTTCATCCGTGTCGAGACTGAAATTCAGCCGGATGGCGCGAAAGCCGACCGGCGCATCCTTGGCGACACCGAGCGTGCCGCGAAAATCAAGGTCGCCTTCGGCCTCCACCGTGGCGGCGCCGAGCTTGAATTCAAGCGCCGTCGCCACCGCCTTGAGCGTCACCCCGGCGCAAGCCACCAACGCTTCCAGCAACATGTCGCCGGAGCAGAGCTCGAGCCCTGAGCCGCCGGTTGCCGGATGCAGGCCGGCGATGGCGATCGCCCTGCCCGTCTCCACCTTGCAGGCAACCGATTGGTCGTCGACCGACCCTTTGGCGCGCAGCGTGATCAGCGCGCGCGAAGCGTCGTCGCGATATGCCTGCTTCAGCGGCGCCTGCATGGCCTTCAGTTCGGTTGCGTCCATGTGCGCTCCCCCTTTCGCTTTTGTGGCCGACCGTGGGCGTGGCTCTGTCAGATATAAGTGCCGATCGCTTCCTGGAAGCAAGATTGGCATTCCCTGCCCCAACGCAAGCACGGGGGTGGCGTAGCGCCGCGCCTACTTTCACCCGTATAGAGGACGGCATCGTGGTCTGACTTTTCAGAGCCCTCGTGTCGCTCCACACAGCATTTCCGTCACCCTCCGCAACGTCGGTCCCGCGCCTTATGGCCAATATCGCCATTCTCGAAACTCGCGAAAGGGTTCTCGCCGGAATCCTGCTGACCGGCGCGGCCTATTTCCTGTTTTCGACGCAGGACGCCTCGATCAAGCTGCTGGTAGCCGGAATGAGCGTCTGGCAGATCATGTTCTTCCGCAGCATCACCATCCTCGGCGCCTGCGCGGCGATCGGCGGACGACAGCTGTTTGCCGATACAGTGCGCTCGCCGATCGTGCGGCCGATGCTGGTGCGCAGCGCCTTCACGCTCGCCGCCTGGCTCTGCTACTACAACGCTGCCCGCAGCCTGCAGCTCGCCGAACTGACCACCGTCTATTACGCGGCTCCGATCATCGTTACCGTGCTTTCGGTGGCGATGCTCGGCGAAAAGGTGCCCTTGCTGCGCTGGTTCGCCGTGCTGATCGGCTTTGCCGGCGTCTTCGTCGCTTGCGATCCCACCCATCTCGGCCTGTCCGTGCCGGTGCTTCAGGTGCTGGCCGCAGCTGTTTTGTGGGGCATTGCCATCGTGCTGCTGCGCAAGACCGCCCTTGCGGAGCGTTCGCTGATCCAGCTGCTCCTCAACAATTTCTACTTCCTGGTGTTTTCGGCGGTGCCGGGCCTGCTGTGGTGGCACACACCGGACGGGGCCCAGTTGCTGCTCCTTGCAAGCGTCGGCGCGCTCGGCGGCCTCGCGCAATATCTTCTCTTCGAAGGCATGAAGCGAACGCCAGCCTCGATCCTCGCACCCCTCGAATACACCTCGCTGTTGTGGGCGTTCGCGCTCGGCTTTGCGATCTGGGGCGACGTGCCGCGCCGCGAAGTGTTCTTCGGCGCCGCCCTTATCGTCGCCGCCGGCCTGCTGATCGTGGGTGGCGAGCATTTCCGCAAACGGCTTTGATGCGCACGGCCATCACAGCTGACACTACGATGTCAGGACCGAGCGGCGTAGGCTGGCTGTATGACTGACATCGCAGCCACCACCGAAACCGCGGAACGCACGCTCGGCATCATCCTGGTGTCCTCATCGGCGGCTGTGTTCGGCCTGACTGGCGTGCTGACCAAATCGATCCATGCCGACCCGCTGACCATCATCTGCTGGCGCGGCTTTGTCGGCTCGATCCTGATCAGCCTCTATGTGCTGTGGCGACGCCACCGCTCCGGCGGGCGCGAGAGCCTGCGGCTTGGCTGGCGCGGCTGGCTGCTGGCGGTAGAGGGCGCGCTGGCCAGCATTGCCTTCATCTCCGCGTTCAAGTTCACCTTCGTCGCCAATGTCGCGATCATCTACGCCACCGCGCCTTTCGTCACCGCGCTGCTGGCCTGGGTCCTGACACGTGAACCCTTCCGCCTGCAGACGATGGTCGCGGCAGCCGTGTCGCTGTGCGGCGTGGCGATCATGGTCTGGTCCGGCTTCGGCACCGGCAATCTGTTCGGCGACGGGCTGGCACTGCTGATGACCATCGGCAGCGCCCTCTACATGATCATGGTGCGCGCCTTCCGCGACACGCCCGTGGTGTGGGCCGGTGCCGTGTCGGCCTTCCTGCTGTTCGTGCTTGGCTGGTTCGTCACCGATCCGCTGGCGGTTTCACCAAGGGATGCCGTTCTGCTCGTCACCTTCGGCGCGTCCTTCGCGCTGTCCTCGATCCTGTGGACGGAAGGCGCGCGGCTTATCCCGGCGGCTGAATCCGGACTGCTCGGCTCGGCCGAAGTGCCGTTCGCGATCCTGTTTGCCTTCCTGTTTCTGGGCGAGATTGCGCCGGCAGCCGGCATGATCGGCGGCGCCATTGTGCTCGCCGCCGTGTTTGCCCATGCCGGTCGCGACTGGCTGGCGGCGCGCTCGCAACGCATGGGGTCAAATATCTCTTAAATAATGGCGCAGTCACGGAACCATCATCGGGGTCAGGCATTATTAATGCGACGGGCCACCCCAAGTCCCCCCAAACCCCTCGGCCCGTCCTACTTTCAAGCCGACCGCAAGGTCGGCTTTTTCTTTGCCGATGAATCCCGCCGCAGGACCGGACCTGCACCGATTCAACCACGGAGCCCGGGCAGAGCCAGGTTGCCGCTGAGCAGTGCCGCCAGATCACGGGCGGGACCCTCGGCACCAGTGCGCAGCCGAATGGCGAACTCAGCCGTCGGCACCCGCGGCAGGCCAAGCTCGCGCGGGGCCTCGACAATGCCGGAATGGGCAAAGCGTGCCGTGCGCAGCGTCAGCGCAACACCGGCATTCACGGCCGTGCGCAGGCCAGCCAGGCTGGCGCTGCCGGCAGCGATACGGTAACGGCGACCGGCCGCATCGAGCGCGGCGATCGCCGCTTCGCGAAAGCCGCAATACGGATCGAGCAGCGCCAGCGGCAATTCTTCCTGCCGCGAGGCCAGCCCCTTTTGTGAACACAGCCATATCATCGGCTCGCGCAGGATGCCGATTTCGTCCGGCATAGCGGCCTGGCGCATGACGATCGCCAGATCGAGGCTGCCAGACCGCAGTGCCTGTGCCAGCTCGGTGGAGCGGCCGACACGCAATTCGATCCCGACGCGCGGATGACTGACGGCGAAGGCGCGCAACAGGTCGGGCAAGCCACTATCGGCGAAGTCCTGCGTCGTGCCGATGGCGACGCGTCCCGCAGCCCGCGCTCCCTTCATGGCCAGCCACGCCTCGCGATGCGCCGCCAGGATACGCCTGGCATGACCGACAAGGTTCTCGCCGGCGGGCGTCAGGCCGCGCCCTCTGCCTTGCGGCGCCAGAAGCGGCTCGCCGACGATCTCCTCGAGCCGTTGCATCTGTGCGGTCACCGCCGAGGGAGAACGGCCGACGCTCGATGCCGCCTGCGCCAGCGAGCCGCTGTCAACGAAAGCGAGGAAGGTCCTGAGCAGGTCGGGATCAAGGGTTTCCATAATTCGATATTATCGAATCTTTTGTTTTAAACAATTCGATTTTATTGATCCTTTGATGATGGCATGGTCCTCCCGCCGGCCATCGGACGCCGCTCGAGCCAAGGAGAAGAAAAATGCCCATCATCAACGTCAACGTCACCGGCAAGCCCGACGCCGCGCTGTCCGCCAGGATTGCCAGGGAGGTGACCGAGATCACTGCCACTCAGCTGCGCAAGGATCCGACGATCACCGCGGTTGCCATATCCTACATCGATCCACAGCAGTGGTTCGCCGGTGGCAGGTCGCTGGCCGAGCACGGGACCAATACATTCTGGCTGGACATCAAGGTGGTCGACGGCACCAACACCAAGCTCGAACTGGAGGCCTATCTCAAGGAGATCTTCGCCGCCTTCGGCCGCCTGCTGGGCAGCGTGCACGAGGAGAGCTATGCCTTCGTGCATGAAGTGCCGGCCGCCGCCTACGGCTATGGCGGCAAGACACAGGAGTTTCGTTTTATCAGCGGGCGGTTGAAGGCGGCGTGAGCCGCGGTTCTCCTTCTCCCTTCGTGGGAGAAGGAATAAGCTTCGCATTGACCTTGCTCCTACATCGTCTAGGTTCTGGCCAAAGCGGCCGCGAAAGAGCCGCGATGCTAAGATCGTTGGGAGAGATGCGGCATGATCCTGACACTGGCGCTGCTCGCGGGTCTCGTTTTGGCCTGGCTGCTTATCGGCGTGGTGGAAAAGTTCCGCCTCGGCCTGCGCTTCACCCAGGCGCTGCTCTATGTGCCGTTCAAGCTCGCTTACCGGATCGCCGACGACCGCATCGGGATCGCCCGCAAGGCGCAGGTCCCTGTCATCTACGTCATCTCGCATCAATCGCGCTTCGAGCCGGCATTGATGCTGTCGCTGCTGCCGGACGACACGCTGCATATCCTCGACGAGGTCTCGGCGCGCTCGCCTTGGCTCGAACCCTGGCGCGAGCTTGGCCGCACCATCGCCTTCAATGCCGAACATGTCTTCGTCAGCCGCCGGCTGGTGCGGGTACTGAAGGGCAAGGGCCGGCTCGCCGTCTATCTGCCGGATGCGGTCGAGCCTGACGTCAAGACATTCCGGCTATTTCGCGCGGTCACCCGAATCGCCATGCAGGCCGACGCCCGCATCGTGCCGATCTTCGTCGCCGGCGCGCGCAGCCTGCCGGTTTCGCTGACGCCGGCGGACAAGGCACCCAGGCACTGGTTTCCGCAGCTGTCGATCAGCGTGCTTGAGCCGATGACCATCGCCGAACTGGTGGCGCGAAACCCGGACCAGACTTCGAACACCAATGCGCTGTTCGATCGTATCGCCGAGGCCCGGCTTTTCGGCACCGACCTCGATCGTGGCCTGTTTCTGGCCATGCGCGATGCCGCCGACCGCGTGGGAGCCTCGCATCACATCATCGAGGATGTCATCTCGGGCGCGATGAGCTACCGCAAGATGTTCATCGGCGCGCGGGTCCTGGGCAAACGCTTCGAGGCGGTCACGGCGCCGGGTGAAGCGGTCGGGCTGATGCTGCCCAACGCCAATGGCGTCGTGCTGTCACTTACCGGCCTTCTGTCGGCTGGCCGGTTGGCGGCGATGATCAACTACACGGCCGGGCCGGCCAGCGTCACCGCCGCCGTACGCACAACGATGATCCGTACCGTCATCTCCTCCCGCGCCTTCGTCGAGAAGGCAGGCCTCGCCGATATCGTCGCGGCGGCCGAAAAGGGTGGCGCCACGTTCCTATGGCTGGAGGATGTGCGCAAAAGCGTCACCGCGCTGGACAAGCTTGCAGCCGCTTTGCTGTGGCGCTGGCCGCTGCAGCGGCAGGATGCGGCCAAGCCAGCGCTGATCCTGTTCACATCCGGGTCAGAAGGCACACCGAAAGCGGTGGTGCTGTCGCACAGGAACCTGCTCGCGAACGCCATGCAGGCCGAGGCCCGCATCACCATCTCGCCGTCCGACATCCTGCTCAACGTGCTGCCGGTGTTCCACTCTTTCGGCATGACGGGTGGCACCATCCTGCCTTTGGTCACCGGCGTAAAACTGTTCCTCTACCCTTCGCCGCTGCACTACAAGATCATCCCCGAGATCGCGCGCAAGGTGAAACCGACCATCATGTTCGGCACCGACACCTTCCTCGCCAACTACGCGCGCACCGCCAAGGACGGCGACTTTTCCAGCCTGCGTTTCATCGTCGCCGGCGCCGAGGCGGTGAAGCCTGAAACCCGCCGCGTCTATCGCGAGCGCTTCCAGGCCGAGATCATCGAAGGTTTCGGGTTGACCGAAGCCGCACCCGTGGTTGCCGTCAACACCGCGATCCATGGCCGCGACGGCACGGTCGGGCGGCTTTTGCCAGCGATGCGCATGAAGCTGGAGCCAGTCGAAGGCATCAGCGACGCCGGCCAATTGTGGCTCGACGGACCGAATCTGATGATGGGTTACATGACCGCGAACCGCGCCGGTGAGCTGCAGCCATTGACCGGCTGGCTTGACACCGGCGACATCGTGGCCGTCGACCGCGAAGGCTTCATCACCATTCGCGGCCGCGCCAAACGCTTCGCCAAGATCGCTGGCGAGATGGTGTCTCTGGGTGCGGTCGAGATTCTGGTACAGTCGCTATGGCCGGAGGAGCGCCATGCGGCGGTGGCGGTGCCGGACAAGAGGCGTGGCGAGCGCATCGTGCTGGTCACCACCGCCGACGATGCCAATCCAGACGAATTGCGCAAGTTCGGCAAACAGGCGGGTGCCGCCGAGCTGATGGTGCCGAACGACATCATCAAGGTAGAGGAAATCCCGGTGCTGGGGTCCGGCAAGACCGACTATGTCTCGACCCGCAAGCTGGCGATCGACAGGCTGGGGCTGAGCGCGGCAGCCTGAATACGGTCAAATACTTCGCCGCCGTTCTTAACCTATGTCCGAAGGTGGCACCTTCTCGCCCTCCAGCTTGGCGCGCTTCGAATAGGCGCGCACGCTGAACGGCAGGAAGATCAGGTATCCGGCGACCGAGGCGGTCAGCGTGTACCAGGGATAGGTCATCAGAAGCAGGATGTAGAGGACGACACCAAGGATGATCGGCAACACCCTGTCGCCCGGAATTCTCAGGCTCTTGCCGGAATAGACCGGCAGTCGGCTGACCAGCAGGAAGGCGACCAGGATGGTGAAGCCGGTGGCGATGAAGGCCGCTGGACGACTGGGCTCCAGCCCCGTGCGCAGGAAATAGAGATAGAGCGGCAGCATCACCAGCACGGCTCCCGCCGGCGCCGGCACCCCGACGAAATATTCCGACTGCCATAGGGGGCGATCGGCCTTCTCGTCGTCGAGAACGTTGAAACGCGCGAGCCGCAGCCCGCAAGCGATCGCAAACAAAAGCGCCGCGATCCAGCCCGGCGAGCCGGCGCGGTCGAGCAGGAAGGCATAGAGCACCAGAGCTGGCGCAACGCCGAAATTGACGATGTCGGCCAGCGAATCCATCTGGGCGCCGAATTTCGAGGTCGCTTTCAGCATCCGCGCCAGGCGGCCGTCAATGCCGTCGAGGAAGGCGGCCAGCAGCACCATCACCACCGCCGGCTCGAAGCGGCCTTCGAAGCCGAAGCGGATGCCGGACAGGCCCGCGCAGATGGCAAGCACGGTGACGAGGTTGGGCAACACCATGCGCATCGGAATCTCGCGGATGCGCGGACCGCCGCTGGCATGGGCCTCGAACTTCTTGTATTGCGTGCCCACGGCTCAAGAAATCCGCACGAGGGGGTGCCAGCGACACCGCCGAATTCGGCCAGCACGGTTTCGCCGCCGACCGCCGTCTGGCCAACCGCCACGCGCGGCGTGGCGGCCAGGGGTAGGAACACGTCGACGCGCGAGCCGAAGCGGATCAGGCCGAAACGCTCGCCGATGGCGATCGTGCCGCCGGCCTCCGCCCAGCAGACGATGCGGCGCGCCACCAGGCCGGCGATCTGAACGGCGGCGACCGTGCCGTTGGGACTCTCGATGACCAGGCCGTTGCGCTCGTTCTCGGTGCTCGCCTTGTCGAGTTCGGCATTGAGGAACTTTCCCGGCCGATGCTCGATCTTGGCGATGCGGCCACGCACCGGGGCGCGGTTCACATGGCAGGAAAACACGTTCATGAACACCGAGATGCGGGTCATCTCGACATTGCCGAGGCCGAGTTCGCGCGGCGGCACGGCCGGTCCTACCGCCGAGATGATGCCATCGGCGGGGCTGACCACCAGGCGGTCATCGACGGGGGTGACGCGCTCGGGATCGCGGAAGAAGTAGACGCACCAGGCCGTCAGGATAAGGCCGATCCAGAACAGGACCGAGGAGAAATAGCCGAGGAAAAGCGTTGCCGCGCCAAAGGCCGCGATGAAGGGATAGCCTTCGCGATGGATCGGTACGAACGCGTTCTTGACCGTATCGACAAGGCTCATCGGGTATAAACGGGCTCCGTTTCAGGTCGGGCCTCAATAGACCAAAGCCCCCTTCGCCGCAACGCAACAATGGGCCGTGCGGGCCTGCCGTGTCCGGATAGCCGGGCGCTCCGCGTTTCGTGAAGTCGCGCCCGGCTTGCGTGCCCATGCCATTGCCGTCAGAATTCCGGCCTGGGCGGGAAAAAACCTGATGAAAAGCCGGGAATCCGCGGGCCGCGTTCTGTATCCGGCGTTGGTCTTGGCCATTTTGCCGGCACTGCCCGGTCATGCGCTGGCGCAGAGCAAGCCATCCTTCGACTGCGCCAAGGCGGCCAGTGTGGCGGAAAAGGCCATCTGCGCCGACCCTGCTTTGGCGCAGGCCGATGCCGATGTGGCGAAGAACTACGCGGCGGTGCTGAAGACGCTCGACTCACACGCGGGCAAGGCCTTGCGGGACGACCAGAGCGATTTCATCGCATATCGCGACCAGATCGCCGGCTTCAACGAGAACACGCCCAAGGATCAGCAGACTTTCGATCTCGGCGAATTCCTGCGCGACCGCGCCACCTTCCTCACCGGCATCCGCAAACCGGCTGACGCCGGTTTCATTGGCCCATGGAGCAGCGTCCGCGGCGGGGTCGAAATCAAGGCGGCGGGCGCCGGCAAGCTGGACGTGTCGGAAGACGTCGCCAACCCCGTCACCGGCGGCGGCGAGTGCGACATCGACGGCACAGTTAAAATCGGCAAGAATCTGCGGCTGGTCGACACCGACGACAATGATAAGCCGACCGGCTTTGTCTTCGCCTTCCGCCGCGTCGGCGATGCGCTGGTCGTCGAGCAGAGCGGCACCGGCAAGGGCGATATGTCGGAGCCACCATCTTGTGGCGCCAACGGGCATGCCGACGGGATTTTCTTCCTGACCGCGCGACAGTAGAGCGGCTGTAGGAATAACCGCCGCATATGCCTCGGTAGCGGAAAGGTCCTGCCTGCAACGAACAAATGGGTTAAGGCGGGCGGACATGTAAACGCGAACCGGACCTAACCCGCAGCAGCGGAGCGATCAAAGTGCGCGTCGAGTTCAGCAATCGTAGTCTCGGCGAGCTTTTCGTAATCCTCACCACGTAAGAGCGCACTGCCATTCGGCGAAGACAGGGAGAGGAAGGTCCGGTCAGACGCCTGCACCACCCAATTCACCACTGGCCCTTCCGCCGTTTGCACCACTGAGTTAGCTGAAACGACGGCACCCAGCGGATCGACGCCGGCCTTGCGCAGCAGAAGGTCGACAGCGACCGGGGCATGATTTTGTTCAGACAGTTGGATTACCGTCTCAATCTCCGCCTCCTCCGCGCGTCCAAGCCGCATCCCGACCCTCGGTGCATTGGCACCCAACAAGCTGTCACCTGGGCGTGTGACCGGAGGATCGTCAGCGGAGATATATTCGTAAACGGTAACGTGTGCCTTTGTTGCGGCGCATAATCGGGGCTCTTCGGCACTGGTACGCAGATGGAAGACCATTTGCTTTTCGCCTTCGACATCCAGGATTCTTGCCATCCCCAGCGCCAGCTTGATCTCCGATGGCGACGCCTTAGCGCAGGCGAGGCCGGCACCGACGTCACGCTGGCTCAACATCTGGCTCACCAGTTTGCTGACCGACTCATGAAGAAGCCTACTTTCACGCTGGGGGTTGGCCATAACGAGTCGGTCGATCGTATCGTCGTAGTTGTCATCATCGACAATCTGCAGATCGGCCCAAGACGTGATCCAGCGCGCGAGCAAATCCTCCATCGGCGCGGCTTCATCCGCTTCGTAGAATGCGTCATCGAGCGTATCCAGGAAATCGTCGCGGCCACCCTCGAAGCCCGTTTGTTTCGCTGCTTCATCAGGATTCCGGGCAACCCAAGCTGACATCTTTTCCAAGGTCGCCAACTGCCTCGTTGCCCCGCAAGCGCTGAGTCCGGCTCTGGCGTTGGCAATCGTGGTGTCGATTTCCCTGCCCGCATTGTGGATAAACTGACTGTGGCCGCCGTTCTTTACCTCCGAGGAGTACCAGTCCGCATGAAAGACCTGCATCGCCTTGGGGTTGATCTCCGGATGGCGGTAGAGCCCTTTGGAAACGATCGTCACCGCGAATTGCATGACAGCTAAGACGAGATCAAAAGGCTTTTCACTAGCCTTCTCGATCTTCGAACGAGGCACCGTGATTAGAGGTACGAGGAGATTGACCCCTTTATCTTCGGAAGCGGGCGGTGTCTTCTCGGACGCCCCTTTGGACTTGCGCGAGAAAAAGCCAAACATCGAAATGTTTCCGTAATTCAAAAATCGGTTGTTATTGCCTAGACAATATCAGTTGTCGTTGAGGATAAAAGCCCCAGTTCATCTATCGGGATAGAATGGGGGCGCCCGCGCCAGACAGACGCTGGGCGTCGTTGCGCTGAATGAGCGTTAAAGTTCCGGCACGCGCTGATAGTTGGCAATGTCGGCTCGCACCCCGAGCCGGGCGATCGTCTCCTGCGGGTTGAAGGCAACGCGCTCGTGCGCGGCCTTGACGATCGGCACCACCTTGTCGACGGCCGCCTGGCTTTCCCATTCGACTATCGTCACGAGGTTGAACTCGCCCGGGCCAGAGAATTGCTCAAGCAGGAAATCCTGCACGAACCCTTGCTGCACGCGCAGCAATTCATGCGTTGCCCTGACCTTGGCGAGTATCTCTTCGCGGGCGGCGGCGGGGACGACGAACTTGTCCACCCTGAACACGCTGCCGCCATCAACGTTCTGATTTATCTTGCTCATATCGATTGTTCCGTTCTTGAACGATGCTTCTTGCCGGGCTCCAAGAACGGCCTACAATCTCAACTTAAGTTGAGGTCAAGCGGAAAAAATCGGTTTGCCATGCTGAGCCTTCAATTCACCTCGGACGTGCGGCGACGAACGATGACGCCAAGCTCGTCGCCCTCGCGGGCGATGCGCAGCCGCTCCTCGGCCTCGGTCGCCTCGCGCTGGCGGTCCCACATCGAGGCATAGAGGCCATGCCTGCGCATCAGCTCGGCATGGGTGCCGCGCTCGGCGATCTGACCATCCTGCAGCACGATGATCTCGTCGGCGGAAATCACTGTCGACAGCCGGTGGGCGATGACGATGGTGGTGCGGCCGCGGCTGACCAGATCGAGCGCGGCCTGGATCTCCTGCTCGGTGTGGCTGTCCAGCGCCGACGTCGCTTCATCGAGCATCAGGATCGGTGGCGCCTTCAAGATGGTGCGGGCGATCGCCACGCGCTGCTTCTCGCCGCCGGAGAGCTTCAACCCACGTTCGCCGACCATCGACTTGTAGCCATCGGGCAGCCGCTCGATGAACGGGCCGATCTGGGCAAGTTCGGCCGCCTTGCGCATATCCTCCTCGCTGGCGCCGATGCGGCCATAGCGAATGTTGTAGGCGATGGTGTCGTTGAACAGCACGGTGTCCTGCGGCACCATGCCGATCGCTCCGCGCAGGCTTTCCTGTGTCACGTCCCTGATATCCTGGCCGTCGATCAACACCTGGCCGCCCTGGACGTCGTAGAAGCGGAACAGAAGCCGCGAGATCGTCGACTTGCCGGCACCGGACGGCCCGACAATGGCGACCGTCTTGCCGGCCGGCACCTCGAAGCTGATGCCCTTCAGGATCTTGCGGTTCGGGTCATAGGAGAAATGCACGTCGCGGAACTCGACCGTGCCGGCGCTGACGGCGAGCGGCTTGGCATCCGGTTTGTCGACGATCTCCTGCGGCACATCGAGCAGATCGAACATCTGCTCGATATCGGTCAGCCCCTGGCGGATTTCGCGATAGATGAAGCCGATGAAATTGAGTGGCACAGACAGCTGCATCAGCATGGCGTTGATGAAGACGAAGTCGCCGACCGTCTGTGTGCCGGCCTGCACCTCCAGCGCCGACATGCACATGACGATGACAGTGCCGGCGCCGAAGATGATGCCCTGGCCGAAGTTCAGCCAGCCGAGCGAGGTCCAGATCCTGGTCGCGGCAATCTCGTAGCGCGCCATCGAGCGGTCGAAGCGCTCGGCTTCCATGCCTTCGTTGTTGAAGTATTTGACCGTCTCGTAGTTGAGCAACGAGTCGATCGCCTTGGTGTTGGCGTCGGTGTCGCTGTCGTTCATGTCGCGGCGGATCGAGATGCGCCAGTCGCTGGCGCGCACCGTGAACCAGACATAGACCCAGACGGTGACCGCGACGACGACGACATATTTCCAGCCATAGGTGTAGGCGAAGATGCCGGTGGTCAGCGCGAATTCGAGGATGGTCGGCGCCGTGTTGAGCATGATGAAGCGCACGATCGTCTCGATGCCCTTGGTGCCGCGCTCGATGATGCGCGACAGGCCGCCGGTGCGGCGCTCCAGGTGAAAGCGCAGCGACAGTTGATGCATGTGGACGAAGGTGCGGAAGGCAAGCTGGCGCACGGCATATTGGCCGACGCGGGCAAACAGCGCGTCACGCAGTTGGTTGAAGCCAAGCTGCACCAGACGCACGACATTGTAGGCGACGACCAGCATCACCGGCGCCAGCAGGAAGGAAGGCAGCGGCGGCACCGATCTGGCATCGCCAGCCAGCGCGTCGGTCGCCCATTTGAAGAAATAGGGGCCGGCGACGAGCGTCAACTTGGCGACGACCAGCAACAGCGTCGCCCAGGTTACCCGCGCCCTCAGATCGGCGCGATCCGCCGGCCACATGTAGGGCCACAGGTTGAGCAGCGTCTTGAAGGTCGAGGAGTCGGAGACGGTTTTTTCGGCCATTCTTTGTGCCTTCTTCTTATCTTTTAGCGGCCGGAGCAGCAGGACGTGACGAGCGCGCTCAGTGATGCGGAGACATCGGCGAGCGCGGCGCGGTCGACCGCGTAGCGCGAGCGCTGGCGGTCGGGTTCGAAGCGGACCAAGCCGGCCTCGACAAGGATTTTCAGATGCTGGGAAACCGTGGACTGAGCCAGATCGAGACGGTCGACGACCTCGCGGCAGCAGCAGGAGTTGCTGGCCGACAGATGTTTGAGGATTTCGATGCGCGCCGGGTGCGAAAGTGCCGCCAGCCGGGTGGCGATAGCGCGGCTGTCCACGGCGGGGCTTTCCGGCGCGCGCCAGCTTCCGCCTGCTTCAACGAGGGATTCGGTCATCGTCCATCGGCGATAAACGATGACCAGCCCTACGGCAAGCTGCGCTTATGGGCAGCGGCCGAGGGGATTGATACGTCGCATGTCGTTGCGGCAAGAACCGCGGCCCCTCGGATCAAGTCCGAGCGGCTGCTTGCTCAATGCATCAGTTTGTCTTGGCTGGCGCGGTCGTTGCCTGCTCGCCCATCGCCTTGAGGTCGGCGGCTTCGCCTTCCTTCGACTTTTCAGGCACCTTGAACACCTGCCCTGGCCAGATGCGGTCAGGATCGCTGATCTGGTCCTGGTTGGCGAGATAGATGGTCGAATAGCGCACGCCATGGCCGTAGACGCGCCGCGAAATCCGCCACAGCGTGTCGTGGCGGCGGATGATGATGGCGCCGTTGGCATGTTCGAGCTTGGGCGCCACGGTTTCGGGTACATCGCTTGGCGGCGTGGCCGCAGCGACGGCGGGCGCTTCGGCGGCGGGAGCCGGCGTCGCTGATGACGCGGCTGGTGCGGGCTCGGCCGGAGCAGCCGCGACTGCAGGGGCTGGCGCGGCGGGCGCTTCGGCGGCAGCTGGAGCCGCCGCCTTTGCTTCGGCGGGCTTGGGCTCCGCAGGCGCCACGGCGGCGATCGCTTCACCCGGTTCGCGCTCGAACGGTACGGCGGCGCGGGCCACCACCTTCACGCCATCGGCGTCGAGACCATCGACATGGATGGTGTAGCTGCCAACCGGAATGTCGCGCGTCGCCTCGACGAGGAAGTGACCGTCCGGCGACGTCTGCGCATCACCGAGCAGGATATCGTTGGCATAGGCCCGCACCTTGCGGCCGGCATCCGCGAGACCGGCAACAAAGATCTTGTTGCCGTCGATCTCGACCGCCTCGACGACGATCTTGGGCTCGGCAACTGGTGCGGCGGGCGGCGTTGCCGGTGCCGCCGGAGCAGGTGCTGCTTCCGCCACGGCCGGCGCTGGCGCCGCCGGGGCGGCTGGTGCCGGGGCTGTAGCCGCTGGCGCTTCGGCTGCCGGAGCGGCAGCCTGGTCACCGGCGGCCGGTGCGGCCGGCTTTGTCTCGGGCGCCGGAACCGTGAGCAGTTCAGCCGGCTTGCCCGGCTCCTCGACCATGGCCAACACCTGGCCGGCCGCATTCGCGGGGACCGAGACGACAGCGGTCTGCGCCGAGGCGGTCACGACATCGCTGGTGGTCGAGCGCAGCGCAATTGTGTAGTCGCCGGGCTTCAGCGGATCGTCGAGCACGATGACAAAGGCGCCATCGGGACCGGCGACCGTCGAACCGAGCACGGTCGTGCCGTTGAGGATCTCCACCTTCGAGTTGGGCGCCGCATTGCCGGCGACGACGATCGAGCCGTTGCTCTCGACACGCACGACATCGAAAGTCGGTGCAACCGGACCAGTCGTGGCGGGCGCGGCCGGTGCCACCGCCTCCGTTGCCGGTGCGGCCGGGGCCGTCGCCTCGGGTGCGGCGGCGGGAGCGGCCGGCACCGACGCCGGCGGCAGCCGCGCTTCCGTGCCGGGATCAGCCGGTTTCGGCGCCGCGGGCGGCGTCAACGCCGCCACTTCCGCCGGGGGTGTGCGATTGAGATACGGGTCGAGTGCGCCCGATACATAGGCGGTTCCTACGGCCGCGACGGTCCCACCCGCCGCGAACAAGAACGCCTTCAGTGGATTAATTGCCATATTTCCCTACCCCTTAGCCACCTAATGCCGGTCTAACCTGTTTTGCCATGACCGACAAGAAAAAGCCCGCCCTGGGCTTGACCACGCTTTCAGACACAATCACCAATCATCGGCATGAACACGATTCGATCCGTCTGTGTCTATTGCGGCTCGTCTCCGGGCCGCGATGAAATCTACGCCAAGGCCGGACACCTGCTCGGGCGCTCGATTGCGCGAGCCGGCCTCAGGCTGATCTATGGCGGCGGCACCAAAGGCATCATGGGCGCCGTCGCCGAAGGCGCGCTCAAGGCCGGCGGCAAGGTGACGGGCATCATTCCGCGCTTCCTGATCAACAGGGAAGCAACCGAAAGCGCGCTTGATCGGCTCGATGAACTCGTGATCACCGACAACATGCACGAGCGCAA
This sequence comes from Mesorhizobium sp. RCAM 05104, assembly GCF_059683645.1. NCBI lineage: Bacteria > Pseudomonadati > Pseudomonadota > Alphaproteobacteria > Hyphomicrobiales > Phyllobacteriaceae > Mesorhizobium > Mesorhizobium sp. RCAM 05104. The sequence continues at coordinate 1,036,283 of NZ_CM185033.1, forward strand.
ACACAGGATGTTCGAGAAATCCGACGCCTTTGTGGCGTTGCCGGGCGGCATCGGCACGGTCGAGGAGATCGTCGAGATCATGACCTGGGCGCAGCTCGGCCATCACCGCAAACCGATCGTCTTCGGCAATGTTGGTGGATTCTGGGATCCGATGCTGGCTTTGCTCGACCACATGACTGCCGAGGGCTTCATCCATACCGCACAACGGGTCAAGCCGCTGGTCGTCAACGACCCCGAGGCGATCGTCGCCGCCATCATGGTGGCCGGCTCGTCTGTCGACGCGCCGACCGAGGGCGTGCAGTCGGTGATCGACAAGCTCTAAGCCGGATCTGGCTGCGCGGCTCGATTGTCCGCTGCTTGCCGCCGCAAGCCGGCGATCACCGCACGGCGGTCATGGCGCCGCCAGGCGAGATGGATCGAAACCGTGCGTTCGAACCATGGCAGGTCGCGAAACACGATCCGTGGCGGGGCGGCGGCACGCAGGCTGGATTGCACGGTCGCCAGGCCAAGGCCGGCGCTGACCAGACCGAGCGAGGTCAGCGGGTCAGCGGTCTCATAGGCGATGTCGGGGAGAAAGCCGGCCTTGGCACAGGCGGCGAGGAACTGGCCACGGTTGGTATCGTCAGGCTGGCGCACGACAGTGATCCAGGTGCGGCCGTCGAGGTGGCGCGGTCCGATGTCCGACAACAGAGCAAGCGGATCATCCTCGGGGATGGCCAGCACCAGCGGCTCATGGCGCAGCGCCATGGCCGTGACATCAGGATCATCGTCAGCGGGCGGCGAATAGACGAAGCCCAGGTCCAGTGATCGCTGCCGCAGCCCCTCCAACTGCGCCGCCGAACGCAGGCTTCTCAACTGAAGATGAAAATCCGGCCGGTCGCGACGGAACTGGCGCAGCATCCCGGCGACAAGCCCGGCATGCACGGCCCCCTCGACATAGCCGATGGCGAGACGGCCGACGGCGCCGCTGGCCAGGTTGCGGCCGAACTCCTCCAATCGTCGCGCATTGGACAGCAGTGTGCGAGCTTCAGCGAGGAAGGCGCGGCCTTCGGCGTTGAGATGAACCCGTTGCTTCGCCCTTTCAAACAGAGCGACGCCGAGCTGCTCCTCGAGCTGCATGATCTGCCGGCTGAGCGGCGATTGCGAAATATGCAGGATTTCAGCGGCGCGGCCGACACTGCCGGTTTCGGCGACGGTGACGAAATAGCGGAGTTGCCGCAAGTCGAACATTTCTCTCCGAGGCTTCAGCCCTGAAAGGTCTCAACTTTATCCTAATCAGTCTTGGACAGTCTGACCAGCCAAAAGCGATAGTCGGCCATCCCAACCAAAGGAGACCGCCATGCAGTTCTTTGCCCTTCTCACCCGCAACACCGAAAAGTTCAGCGATGCCGATTTCGCCCCGCTGCTGCCTGGCGAGGCCGAGCAACGCCGCACGCTCTACGCCGAAGGCGCGGTGCGCCAGGTCTGGAACCGTGGCGACATTCCGGGCAGCGGCATGATGTTCGAGGCCGGCAGCGATGCCGACGTGCGCGGCCACCTCGGCACTCTGCCGCTGGTCAAGGCCGGCATGATGGACATTGCCGCGATCGTGCCGCTCAACCCCTATCCAGGCTTCGGCCCGAAGCGCTGAGCGGCAAAAGGCGAGTGGCGGCGCATGGCGGTGCCATTCGCATGCTGTTCGACTGACTGTGATCGGCTGTCAAGAAACCGTCACACGAAACCGGCTTCACCCGTGCTAGAAATCGCGGTCAGGCGGGCGCCATGCGGCGTCAGTTCGAAACCTGCATCTGGCACCACGCCCATGAATATCGCTCTCGCCCCGGAAGGCACCGACCTTTCGCCTTACCTGCCCGACGAGCATGGGCTGTTCTTCAGCTATCATTTCACCGCCGAAGGCATGCGAACCAGGGACCCCGCGCAGGCGCGCTGGACATGGCGCAGCTATCAGATCACCGACTTGCATGCCCGTCAGGAGATCGGCGCCGAAAAGGCTATGCCGAGGCCGGTGCGCGAGGCAATCCTTGCCCCAAGTCATGGCTGCCACATCGACTACGAGGACGGCTGGCTCTATGGCGATCTGCCGGACCTCAGGCACGATTTTTCTGAGGCGCGCGGGCTCGTTCATTTCCGCTTCGCCTTCAACGATACGATGCTGATCGGCGCCCGCAAGCAGCCGCTGGAATCTGTCGACGCCGTCCGCAAGGCGGTGGAGAATGGATCGCGGAAATTCCGCTCGCCGGCGGAACTGATCGAGGCGGTCATGGGCCAGTCGCTTGACGGCATGTCGGGCGAACTGGGCAAGCTGGGCGACATGCTCGACGGCATCGAGGACCGTGTCGTGCGCGATGCATGGCACAATGAGCGGCAAGCGCTGGTCGAGGCGCGCCGACAGTTGGTGGTGATCCATCGGCAGATGGCGACACTCACGAACCTGTTTCGCCATCTCGACCATTCGCATCGCGACGAGTTGCCTGACCCGATTAAAGACATGGCGGCCAGGCTCTCGCACCGGGCGCATACTCTCTATCATGACGGCGAGCAGTTGCAGGCGCGCACAAGGCTGTTGCAGGACGAACTGATGGCCAAGCTGACCATGCAGTCGAACCAGTTGCTCTATGTTCTCTCTGTCATGACCGCCGTGCTGCTGCCGATGACCATCATCTCCGGCCTGTTCGGCATGAATGTCGGCGGGCTGCCGCTTGTCGACACGCCAATGGGTTTCTGGGTGGTGACGGCGGTCTCACTTGCTATCGCTGCCATAACCTACCTGTTCGTCCGACGCCTCGGGCGACTATAAGCGGTCAAACGGCGCGAAAATCCTCGACGATGGTGCCCGCTGCCGCGACTTCCGCTTCGTGGTCGGGCTCACGCCAGGTCTCGGCAAGGCCTGCCGCGTACCATTCGCGCATTGCAGGCAAGGCAAGCAATCGCTCCGGATAGGTGGCGGCGGCCCCCTCGAAAGAGAGCCCATAGGACTGGGCCCGAAACGCCACCGGGGCAAAGAAGGCGTCGACGGCGGTGAAATGGGCGCCGGCGAGAAACGGTCCACCGAAACGGGCAAGGCCATCGTTCCACAAATCGCCGAGGCGAAAGAGATCCTGCTTCAGCGCAGCGGACATCGGAAACGGTTTGACGCGCAGGCCGCAACTCATCGGACAGGCGCCGCGCAGCGCGGTGAAACTCGAATGCATTTCGGCGGCGGCCGAGCGCGCCCAGGCGCGCGCCCTGGCCTCGACGGGCCACACACCATGATGGCGCTCCGCCAGATATTCGGCAATGGCAAGCGAATCCCAGACCGCCCAGCCATCGTCGATCAGACACGGCACCCGGCCGCTGGGCGAGAAAGGCCGGTAGAGATCCCAACTCGATCCGGTCGGAAACGGCACCAGCCGCTCCTCGAACGAAATATCTAGGTTTCGCATCAATACCCATGGCCGCAGCGACCACGAGGAATAATTCTTGTTGGCGATATGCAGCAGGTACATCGAAAAATCCTTACCGGGCAGCCGCCCTTCGCGCTGTCGTCAACATCGACCAGGAATAGATCGCCAGTGCCGCCCAGATCAGGGCAAAGGCGACGGCCTGGGTGGTGCCGAAAGGCTCATCGAAAATCAGAACGGCGATCAGGAACACCATGGTCGGCGCGATATACTGCATGATGCCGATGGTGGAGAGGCGCAGCAACTTGGCGCCGAAGGCGAACAACAAAAGCGGCACCGATGTGACCGGACCGCAGCCGATCAGCAGCGCCGTATCGACGCCACTGCTGGATACGATGTGGTCCTGCCCCGTCGCGATTAGGTAGGCGATGTAGCCGAGCGCCGGCACCGAAAGCAAAAGCACTTCGAGCAAAAAGCCCTGGCTCGGGCCGATCGGCAGCGTCTTGCGGAAGAAGCCGTAGGCGGCGAAGGAAAAAGCCAGCGCCAGCGATACCCAGGGCAGCTTGCCGCCTTCGATCGTAAGTACCGTCACAGCGACGGCCGCCAGCACAACCGCCGCGATCTGCAGCCGGTCGAGACGCTCCCCAAGCAGCAGCGCGCCGACGACGACGCTGACCAGCGGATTGATGTAGTAGCCGAGCGCTGTCTCGACCGTGCGGTCGACGGCGATCGCCCAGACATAGATGCCCCAGTTGACCGAAATCAGCGCCGCCGTCAGAGCGGCCATGGCGATGGTGCGCGGTGAGCGCAATGCGGCCTTGAAGTCCGCTGTGCGGCCGGCCCAGACAAGCACGGCGGCGGCGATCGGTACCGACCAGACGATGCGGTGGGCGATGACTTCGGCGAGCGGCAGATGCGCCACGGCTTTCATGTAGAAAGGCAGCAACCCCCACAAGAGATAGGCGCCCAGCGCCAGCAGAAAGCCGCGTCGTGCCTTCGAATCCGCGTCCAGGGTCATTGCTTCAGTGGCCATGGGCCAACGCTATGGCCCAGTCACCTTGGCAAGACCATCGCAAACTTCTGATGGATCAATGGACTTTCGCTGATGGTTCAACCCTACTCGGCGGCAACAAGTCCCGCCATGTCCCGGTTCTTCATCAGCTTGTAGACGATCGAATCCATCAGCGCCTGGAACGAGGCGTCGATGATGTTCTCGGAAACGCCGACCGTCCACCAGCGTGCGCCGGTGCCGTCATGCGATTCGATCAGCACGCGGGTGATCGCCTCGGTGCCGCCATTGAGAATACGCACCTTGAAGTCGGCGAGTTCGAGATCGGCGATCTCGCTCTGGTACTTGCCGAGGTCCTTGCGCAGCGCGATGTCGAGTGCGTTGACCGGGCCATGCCCCTCGGCCACCGACATCTTCTCCTCGCCCTCGACCTGCACTTTCACGATCGCTTCGGACACTGTCTTCAACTGGCCGTTGGCGTCGAAGCGGCGCTCGACCATGCAGCGGAATGAGGTGACATGGAAGAATTCCGGCAGGCCGTGCAGCATCTTGCGCGCCAGGAGCTCGAAGGAAGCGTCCGCACCTTCATAGGCATAACCCTCGGCCTCGCGTTCCTTGACCACGGCAATCAGTGCATCGAGCCTGTGGTCGTCCTTCGGCACGTCGATGCCGCGCCGCTTCAGTTCGGCGAGGAAATTGGCCTTGCCGCCCTGGTCGGAGACCATGACACGGCGGCGATTGCCGACCGTTTCCGGGGGCACGTGCTCATAGGTCGCCGGCTCCTTGGCCAGCGCCGAGGCATGGATGCCGGCCTTGGTGGCGAAGGCCGAGGCGCCGACATAGGGTGCCTGCGCTTCCGGGGCGCGGTTCAGCAGTTCATCGAAGGCGCGCGACAGGCGCGAAATGCCGGTCAGCGCCTCGACCGAAATGCCCGTCTCGAAACGATCCGCAAAAGCCGGCTTCAGCGCCAGCGTCGGCACGATCGAGATCAAATTGGCATTGCCGCAGCGCTCGCCAATGCCGTTCAGCGTGCCCTGGATCTGGCGCACGCCGGCCTCGACCGCGGCCAGCGAATTGGCGACTGCCTGGCCGGTATCGTCATGGGCATGAATGCCGAGATTGTGGCCTGGTATCCCGGAGGCGATCACCTTCTCGACGATGGCGCGGACTTCCGAAGGCTGCGTGCCGCCATTGGTGTCGCACAGCACCACCCAGCGCGCGCCGGCGTCGTAGGCGGTCTTGGCGCAGGCCAGTGCATAGTCTGGATTGGCCTTGAAGCCGTCGAAAAAATGCTCGCAGTCGACCAATGCCTCCTTGCCGGAAGCAATCGCTGCTTCGACGGAGGCCTTTATGGCGTCGAGGTTTTCCTCATTGCTGCAGCCGAGTGCGACGCGGACATGGTAGTCCCAGCTCTTGGCGACGAAACAGATGGCATCCGACTTCGATTGCACGAGCGCTGCCAGGCCGGGGTCGTTGGACGCCGACACCCCCGCCCGCTTGGTCATGCCGAAGGCAACGAACTTGGCGCGCGCCGTGCGCTTCTGCTGGAAGAAGGCGGTATCGGTCGGGTTGGCGCCGGGATAACCGCCCTCGACATAGTCGATGCCGAATTCGTCGAGCAGCCTGGCGATGGCGATCTTGTCCTCGACCGAAAAATCGATGCCCGGCGTCTGCTGGCCATCGCGCAAAGTCGTGTCGAAGAGATAAAGGCGCTGGCGGGTCATGGTCATTTGCCCGCAAACTTGTCCGTCGCCCGGATCAGCCGGTCAAGGATGCCCGGCTCCGAATAAGCGTGGCCGGCACCTTCGATCAGGTGGAAGTCCGCCTTCGGCCAGGCCTTGTGCAGTGCCCAGGCATAGCGCGCCGGACACGGCATGTCGTAGCGGCCATGGACGATGGTGCCGGGGATATCCCCAAGCTTGAAGGCATCGCGCAGCAGCTGCCCCTCTTCCAGCCAGCCGGCATGGACGAAATAATGGTTCTCGATGCGGGCAAAGGCGACGGCGTAGTCGTCCTCACCGAATGGACTGCTGGTTTCAGGCTCCGGCAACAGCGTGATCGTCTCGCCTTCCCACAAGCTCCAGGCGCGAGCAGCCTCGATCTGCGCCTTGCGGTCGCTGCCGACCAGCCGCTTGCGGTAGGCGGCCATCATGTCACCGCGCTCGGCTTGTGGGATCGGCGCGAGGAACCGTTCCCATTTGTCCGGGAACATTTCCGAGACGCCGAACTGATAATACCATTCGAGTTCGGCACGCGTCAGCGTGTAGATGCCGCGCACCACCAGTTCGCTGACGCGATCTGGGTGGGTTTCGGCATAGACCAGCGCCAGCGTCGAACCCCAGGAGCCGCCGAACACCAGCCATTTGTCGAAGCCCGCCATCTCGCGCAAGCGCTCGATGTCGGCAACGAGATGCCAGGTCGTATTGGCCTCGAGCGATGCATTGGGCGTCGATTTCCCGCAGCCGCGCTGGTCGAACAGGATGACATCGTAGAGCTTCGGGTCGAACAGCCGCCGGTGTTTTGGCGAAATGGTGCCGCCCGGCCCGCCATGCAGGAACACCGCCGGCTTGGCGCCCTTGGTGCCGGAACGCTCCCAGTAGACCTGATGGCCGTCGCCGACATCGAGCATGCCGGAATCGAAGGCCTCGATCTCGGGATAGAGGGTACGCAATCGACTGCTCATAGTTGCAAACCCTTGGTCGGCCAGTCCGCTGTTTCATGGTCGGGGTGCTGGAAGGAGATGATCTGCTCCTGCCGGGCGTAATAATCAGGATCCTGGTGGACGGGCTGATCGAAGATCGTCTCCACCCAAGGCAGCCGCGCGGCGTAGTTGACCTGGATTCGTGGGGCGAGATCGGAGCGGTCGTCGAAGGCGCCGATGGCGATCTCGAGCCCGCCGGGCTGCCGGTAGGTCAGCGGCGTGCCGCAGCGGGCGCAGAAGCCACGATCGATGTTGACCGACGACTGGAAATAGCTCGGCTCTTCATGAGTCCATTCGACGCCATCCTTGGGCACCGTCACCAGCGCACCGAAGAACGAGCCGAACTGCTTCTGGCACATGCGGCAATGGCAGATCGAGGGACGGCCTAGCGCCCCGCGAATGCGGAAACGCACGGCACCGCACTGGCAGCCGCCGGTTCGTATTGTCTCGGTCATGACTTTTCCTCTGGCGGCCATTGTTCGGTGTCGTGGTCGGGATGCTGGTAGGAGACGAGATCGGCCAGATAGGGAGCCGACGACATGTCCGCCGTCGTGTCCTCGCCCGGCAATTGCGGGATTGTATCGACGTAGGGCAGTTTTGCCTCGATGCCCCACTGGACCAACGGCGCGATCTCCGCCGGATTGTCGAACGCGCCGATGGCAAGGCCAACACCGTCCGGCGCGGTGAAGGTCAGCGGCGTGCCGCAATTGGCGCAAAAGCCACGATCGACATGGTTGGACGAGCGGAAGTATTTCGGCTCGCCACGCGTCCAGTCGAGCTTTGCGCCGCGCACGGACACCAATGGCGCGTAAAACGAGCCGAACGCCTTCTGGCACATGCGGCAATGGCAGATCGAAGCGTCGCCAAGCGCGCCCTCGACGCGGAAGCGCACCGCACCGCACTGGCAGCCACCGGTGTAGACCGGCCGGTTGTCGAGGCTCATGACCGCTTACTCCGGCACATGGCAGACCGCCTCGACATTGTTGCCGTCGGGATCGAAGACGAAGGCGCCGTAGTAGTTCGGGTGATAGTGCGGGCGCAGGCCCGGCCCGCCATTGTCCTTGCCGCCGGCGGCAAGTGCGGCTGCGTGGAAGGCATCGACCTCGGCGCGGCTGCGCGCCGTGAAAGCGACGTGCTGGTGATCCCTGGGCTTTTCCTTGCCGGCGTGCAGCCAGAACACCGGCCGGTCGCGGCCATAGCCGCCAACCTTGGCGCCGCCGGTGTATTCCTGCGGCACCATGTAGAGGAGTGCTGCCCCCAGCGGCGCCATCGCCTTGTCGTAGAAAGCCTTCGAAGCGTCGAAATCGGCCACGGTGATGCCGAGATGGTCGATCATCTTTTTACCTCCCAGGTGGTGATGCGTTCGCCGGTGGCGGGGTCCTTGCCGTCCTTCAACTGTACACCTTGTGCCAACAGTTCGTCGCGGATGCGGTCGGCCTCGGCCCAGTTCTTCGCCGCGATGAGCGCGAGGCGATTGGCGATCGTTCTGGCGACCTTGTCCTCATCCACCTCCGCCGAGGCGACATCGAAGCCAAGGAACAGCAGCGACGCCTTTAGCGCAGCAGCGGCTTCGTTGCTGTCGGCGGCATCGCCGGCCAACTGCGTCAGGACCTGGAAAGCGGCATAGGTGGCGAGATCGTCCGACAAGGCATCGATGACCTCCACGGGCAACTGCCTTGCCGCCGCCGGCGCCAGGTCCGCCGCCCTTTTCCATTTGCGTAGCGTGTTCTCCGCCTCTTCCAGCTTGCGCACGGAAAAATCGATCGGCTCGCGATAATGCGTCATCAGCATTGCCAGCCGCAGCACCTCGCCCGGCCATTTGCGGCCACCAAAAGTCTCCGTCTCCAGCAGTTCGTTAATCGAATAGAAATTGCCGAGGCTCTTCGACATCTTCTGCCCCTCGACCTGCAGGAAGCCGTTGTGCATCCAGATGTTGGCCATGACATCGGTACCGTGCGCGCAGCGCGACTGGGCGATCTCGTTCTCATGGTGCGGGAAGATCAGGTCGAGCCCGCCGCCATGGATGTCGAACACCTCGCCGAGATAGGCGGCCGACATCGCCGAGCACTCGATGTGCCAGCCCGGACGGCCCCTGCCCCAGGGTGAATTCCAGCCCGGCTCCTCCGGCGACGACAGCTTCCACAGCACGAAATCGCCGGGGCTCTTCTTGTGCGCGTCGACAGCGATGCGAGCACCGGCCTGCTGCTCGTCGAGATTGCGCTTCGACAATTGTCCATAGTCCGGCATCGAGGCCGTGTCGAACAGCACTTCGCCTGCCGCGACATAGGCATGGCCGCGTTGGATCAGGCTTTGAATCAAGGTGATCATGTCGGCCTTGCCGTCAGCGCGGGGCTCGACGAACTCGGTGGCGCGTGGCTCGAATGTCGGCTCCAGGCAGCCGAGCGTCGCCACGTCCCTGTGGAACTGGTCGGCGGTCTTTTCGGTGACCCGCCGGATTGCCTCGTTGAGCGAAAGTGCCCCGGAAGCGATCTCGCCGCCGAAATCACGCAGGGCGCGCGCGTTAATCTTGTCGTCGACATCTGTGATGTTGCGCACATACGTGACGTGCGCTTCGCCGTAGACATGGCGCAGCAAACGGAACAGCACATCGAAGACGATCACCGGCCGCGCATTGCCGATATGGGCAAAATCGTAGACCGTCGGGCCGCAGACATACATGCGCACATTGCGCGGATCGATCGGGACGAAATCCTCCTTGCTCCGCGTTAGCGTGTTGTAGAGGTGCAGGCCCTTCGATGCGTCAGACATTCGTGCCTTCCCGGTCCGTTGATAGTGAAGCCCTGCCTGCGCCGAAGGCGCAAATCGGGCTCCAGCCTGCTGGCCGGGGCGTTTGTCCAATCTAGGGGAAGATGAGGCGAAAACGTCCGGACCAGCGCGAGGCTAGCCAATAATGCAAATGCCACAAATGGCGAACGACGTTTTCATGGGCGGCTTTATCGCCTTGGCCGGTGTTGCCGTCAAGTCGCTGGTTCTGAGAAAAACGTCACGAAGACTGGTAAACGCGTGGTTCGATCACGCGGAATCAGGCAGTGAAACATTTTATTAAACATGTCGGCACAGTCATGAAACATTCGCCGGCTAGATCACCACACGTCACGATTTGGTCGGATTCGGCCAGCAAACGCAGACACTGAAATGTTACCTGGGAAGAGAGACATGGCTCGCAGCAAGCAGGAATCCAACCGCGCCAAGCAACCGGCGCTGGCCAACCACTATCGCGCGATCGGCCCGGCGGCGATCGTCGCCGCCCTTCTCCACACCGCGAAGAAGAAAAAGCCGACGCAGAAGATCGTATCCCCCCGCGCTGCCTGAAGCAGTATTCGGCCGGCGCCAAAGGCGCCGGGCATGATGGCGCTGAATGCGCTTCAAAATAACAGCCTCTGCTAAAACAGCGTCATCTGACTGTCGTCCGCGCCGGGCTTCTGGCGCTTGACCTTCTCGGGCTCCGGCCCGATCTCGCCCCTCTCCTGTATCTCCGGTCCGGTGTTGGCGACCTTGTTGACAAGGACGGAGACCGGAATTGCCTCGAAGAAACCTGTTGGCGCCGGCCGCAGCAGGTCGGCGACATCGCGGGGCTCGAGCGTACGGCAATCCAGCCAGCGGACGAAATCCCTGGGATCGATCACCACCGGCATGCGATCATGGATGTGGGCGATGTCGGCATTGGCGTTGGCGGTCAGGATGGCGCCAGTATCCATTTCCGAACCACCAGGCTCGGCATAGGTCTCGACAAGGCCGGCAAAGGCGACCAACCCGCCATGCCTGGGCCGAACCCAATAGGGCTGCCCTTTCTTGCCGCCGGTCTGCCGCCACTCGTAGAAACCTGACGCCGGCACCAGCGCGCGGCGATGGCGCATGGCGGCCTTGAACGAGGCCTTTTCGGCTGCCCCTTCGGAGCGCGCGTTGAACAGCAGCGGAAACTCCCTGGTGTCCTTGACCCAGGTTGGGATGAGCCCCCAGCGCACCAGCACCGACTGCCGGTCCGGCAGATTCGAGCCCGGTGCCCGCGAGGCGCCGGCGGTCGCCATCAGGATCGGCTGCGTCGGGGCAATGTTGTAGCGCGCCGGGAAATCCTCCAGTTCCGCCAAGCCTAGAAAGGCGGCGGTCTGGTCCGGCGTCGCGGTCAAGGCAAAGCGTCCGCACATGGTCGGTTGGTGCCCTTAAAACGGTTCGGTTTGAAAGTGGCGATGGAACCGGCGTTGCGCAACCGCTAAAGCTTCCCCATGCTGGGCGGTCCACAACAGTCCTGCCTTCAATGAGCCCGATCGGAAATCCATGAGCGAAGCGCGCAGGACACTTCCGGCAGTCTCGGTCGCCGTCGTGCGTGGCCAAACCGTGCTGCTGGTCAAGCGAGCGCGGCAACCGTCACAAGGGCTCTATGCCTTTCCGGGCGGCAAGGTCGAGGCCGGCGAAACGCTGGAGGATGCGGTAAAGCGCGAACTGCTGGAGGAGACCGGCTTGCGGGCCACCAATTACCGCCCGCTTCGGGAAGTCCATATCGATGGCAGGGACGACGACCACCCGGTCGACTATCTCCTGACGGTGTTCGGTGCCGCCTATGCCGGCGGCGAGGCGGTGGCCAGCGACGATGCCGATACAGCGGCCTTCTATACACTCGACGAGATGACGGCGCTGCCGCTCGCCGGCTCGGTGTTCGCGGTCGCCGAAGACTTGCTGGATCCCGGCGGAAACGCTGGGCCGCTGCAGCGGTGAAAATCGCCTTGCGGGCGACAAATTGTTTCGTCACAAAGGCTTATGCTGTTGGCGGCCACAACGGCTTACGCCGTTCGGCAGGGAAGGCTCATGAACCGTCCATCCATGTACCTCGCCATATGTCTTGCCGTCAGTGCGGCTGTCTCGACGCGGCCGGCGCTCAGCGCCGAGTCGCCGTTCGAGCCGGGCCTGATGCGGCTGGCCGAGGTTCTGGGATCGCTGCATTTCCTGCGCAATTTGTGTGGAGAGAAAGGCGATCAGTGGCGCGTCGAAATGCAGAAGCTGCTCGATTCGGAAAATCCGGATGCCGAGCGACGCGCCCGCTTCATCGCCAGCTTCAATCGCGGCTACCGCTCCTTCGGCGGCACCTATACGCAGTGCACGGCCTCGGCAACCGAAGCCATCAGCCGCTACATGAAGGAAGGCGAGACGCTGTCGCGCGACATCGCTTCGCGTTACGGAAACTAGACATTCCGGACTGCTCATCAACAAGTATCCAAGCCACCGCCGGCGCCAGCGGACATATACGGCTTGTGCCGGACGATATGTTGGTGCAATCCTGATGTTGCTCTTGTGCAACAGTATTAACGAAACGTTACCGCGCGAATGCGAAATTAACTCAAACTGAAGGTTTTCGCCCCGCAGGCCTCCCTAATCGGCTAAGTTTGACCCGAGCTGAACGCAGCTTCGCACAAGGCAATCGGGCTCTGTGAAAGACGATCAAAAAAATGTCGTATTTACAGATACTTACTTGACCCTGCGTGTGAAATGAACAGATCAGGCCCGATCCACATCGACGGATTGCTGCTTGAAAGGGTGGACATCGCATATGGAACATGGTGTCAACGACATCGACGCGCTGGTCAGGGAAGAAAAACGCCTGACCGCCGTGGAAAGCCACAGCGAAGCCTGGGCGGAAGGTCTCTCCGCCGGCATAGAGCCCGAAATCATTGCCGAAGCAGCGCTTGAGACGGCGTTCGGCGAGATGCTGCGTGCCAATGGCGAGACCTCGGCCCTTGCCCTGCTCGACCGTATGCGTGAAAAGGTGATTGCTGGCGCCTTCGAACCTGAACGGCTGCGGCACTGAACCGACGTCCGGTTCTTTGACGATATGCCGCTCGGGCATGATGCCCGGAATCAAGGAGAAGCGGGCAGTGAATTTTTCGATGTCAGGCAAGCCGCGTGGCTTGGTCCTTTACATCTGCTTCGCCGCTTGCAGGGCCGCGATTCCCTTGGTTGCATGCCTCGTGAGCAGCCCAGCCTATGCGCTGAGCGAGATCAAGCGCGAAGAGCTCCCCTCCCCGGTCCAGCCTTCGGCCGACGACGACATGTCGCCGCCCGGAAGCGCCGTGCCGATGCCCGACCCGGTCGGAACGCCGCCTTCGACCAGCCAACCGGCTGCGCCGAACGAGGCCGAGCCCGACAGCCCACCCGACGGGGGCGTGACCAGACCGCGCGTCGATCCGGACACGCCGATACCCGAGGTCGTCTACGATCTCGACAAACTGCCCGAGCCGGTGCGGCGCATGCACAATCTGATCGTCGAAGCCTGCAAGAGCGGCGACATCGAAAAACTGCGGCCTTTGATCGGTAAGGGCGACAGCACGACGCAATTGTCGCTGACCGACATAGACGGCGACGCCATTGCCTTCCTCAAGGGCCTCTCCGGCGACCCGGAGGGGCAGGAAATCCTGGCCATCCTGGAGGAAGTGCTCGATGCCGGCTACGTCCACCTCGATGCCGGCACGCCGGAAGAGCTCTATGTGTGGCCGTATTTCTTCGCGCTACCGTTGGACAAGCTCGACGCCAAGCAGCGGGTTGAGCTGTTCAAGATCGTCACCGCGGGCGACTTCGATGACATGAAGCAGTTCGGCGCCTACATCTTCTACCGCGTCGGCATCACGCCCGCCGGGCAATGGACCTTCTTCGTCGCCGGGGACTGATTCTTCCGCCAAGCGGCGTGGTCAAAACAACCCGCTCGTGTCTGAGCCGAATGCCCGTTGATCGCCGGCGATCTTGCGGATCGCCTTTCCAGCGCCGTCGAAACAGCTAACCCGCCAGTGCCTCGGAGAACTCCACCGCCCTGCCCTGGCTTGGCGTGACGATTTCGCCCTCCCACATGACGCGGCGGCCGCGAATGACGGCGCCGACCGGCCAACCGGTGACTTGCTTGCCATCATAGGGTGTCCAACCGGCTTTCGACCCTGCCTGCGCATTGGTGATGGTCTCGCGCCGCTTCATGTCGACAATGGTGAAGTCGGCATCGTAACCGGCGGCGATGCGGCCTTTTCTTGCCATGCCGAAGATACGCTGCGGGCCGTGGCTGGACAGGTCGACGAAGCGCTGCAGGGTCAACCGGCCGGCATTGACGTGGTCGAGCATGATCGGCACCAGCGTCTGCACGCCGGTCATCCCTGACGGCGACGCCGGGTACGGCTTTGCCTTCTCGGCCAACGTGTGTGGCGCGTGGTCGGAGCCGAGCACGTCGACAATGCCTTGCACAATGCCGTGCCAGACGCCGTCGCGATGGCGCGCGGCACGCACAGGCGGATTCATTTGAATGAGCGTGCCCAGCCGCGCGTAGTCGTCCGCCGACAGCGTCAGATGATGCGGTGTCGCCTCGCAGGTCGCGACATCCTTGTGCTGTTCGAGGAACACAATTTCCTCGGCCGTCGAGATGTGCAGCACGTGGATGCGGGCGCGAACGCTTCGTGCGATGCGCACCAGCCGCTCGGTGCAGCGCAAGGCGGCGATCTCGTCGCGCCAGACCGGGTGCGATGAAGGATCCCCCTCGATGCGTTCGCCAAGACGCTCACGCAGCCGGAACTCGTCCTCCGAATGAAAGGCGGCGCGGCGGCGCGTGTTCCTCAGGATCGAAGCGACGCCCTCGTCGTCCTCGACCAGCAGGTCGCCGGTCGACGAGCCCATGAAAACCTTGATCCCCGCAGCGCCCGGCAACCGCTCAAGCTCGCCGACATCCCTGGCGTTCTCACGGGTGCCGCCGACCCAGAAGGCGAAATCGCAATGCATGCGACCATTGCCACGTCGGACCTTGTCGGCAAGCGCTGCCTCGCTGGTGGTAAGCGGATTGGTGTTGGGCATCTCGAACACGGCGGTGACGCCGCCAAGCACCGCCGCGCGCGAGCCCGTTTCCAGGTCTTCCTTGTGCTCCAGTCCCGGTTCGCGAAAGTGCACCTGGCTGTCGATGACACCTGGCAGGATATTCAGGCCGCGGCAGTCGATCGTCTCGCCGGCCGACGCATGTGAGAGATCGCCGATGGTGGCGATGCGCCCGCCCCGAACACCGATGTCGCGAAAACCTTCGCCATCATGGTTGACCACGATGCCGCCTGTCAGGATGAGGTCGTAGGTCGTGGCCATGTGGGTCCAGTCTCTTGCAGGGGGAGTGGCAGCGGCTTACGTAAAGGCCGACTGTTTTGCAAGATCAGGTTCAATTCCCGCCAATGCCCTTTGCCCTGCTGAAAGACCGCGCCCTCATTTCCGTGTCCGGCCCGGATGCCGAGCATTTTCTGCAGAACATAGTGACCACCGATCTCGATGCACTCGGCGCCGGCGAAGCAAAGCCGGGTGCCCTGCTTTCACCGCAAGGCAAGATCCTGTTCGATTTCCTGATCTCGCGCGCCGGCGAGAATACCTTTCGGCTCGAATGCCGCGCCGACACTGCAGGCGATTTCGTGCGCCGGCTGACACTCTACAAACTACGCGCCAAGGCCGAGATAACCAAGGTCGATCAAGCACTTGTCACCGTTGCGTGGGGAAAGGAGTCAACGACCTCGCACTTAGATTCCACGATGGGGGCCGATTCAACGGCGGTGGTCGACCGACGCTTTTCCGGTGATGTCGTTACCCGCTCCTATGGCAATGCCGCGGCGAGCGGCGACCCCACCGCGTGGCAGGCCTTTCGTATCGCCCACGGCATTGCCGAAAGTGGGGCCGACTACGCGCTCGGCGAAGCATTCCCGCATGACGTGCTGCTCGACGAAACGGGCGGTGTCGGCTTCAAGAAGGGCTGCTACATCGGCCAGGAGGTCGTTTCGCGCATGCAGCATCGCGGCACGGCCAGGCGGCGCGTGCTGATCGTCCAGGCCGGGCTTGCCCTGGCCGCCGCGGGCACCGAACTCACCGTCGACGGACGGACGGTCGGCTCGCTCGGCTCGAATGTCGGCAGGACCGGGCTTGCCATTGCCCGCATCGACAGGGTCAAGACGGCGCTCGACGCCGGCCTGCCGATCATGGCGGGAGACGTCCCGGTTACGGTGGCCATTCCCGGCTGGGCGAAGTTCACCTTCCCACAGGAAGCCGTCGGCGCGGAGGAGGCCTGATGGCGGCCGATCGCGTCGGCGCGCCGCCGCGTGCCTGGCAGCGCATGCTGTCCGGCCGCCGGCTCGACCTGCTCGACCCCTCGCCGCTCGACATCGAAATCTCCGACATTGCGCATGGGCTCGCCCGCGTCGCCCGCTGGAACGGCCAGACCAGTGGTGAGCATGCGTTTTCGGTTGCCCAGCACTCACTGCTGGTCGAAGCGCTGTTCTGCGACCTGGTGCCTGCGGCTTCGGCTGACGCCCGGCTGGCGGCACTGCTGCACGACGCACCCGAATATGTCATCGGCGACATGATCTCACCGTTCAAATCGGTGATGGGCGGCAGCTACAAGGACTGCGAGTTAAGATTGCAGCGCGCCATTCATTTGCGCTTCTCGCTGCCGCCAGAACCAACCGCGGCGTTGCGCAAGGAAATCAAGCGCGCCGACCAGATCGCCGCCTATTTCGAGGCAACGCTGCTTGCTGGCTTTTCGACCGCCGAGGCGACCGAGTTCTTTGGCCGCCCGCGCGGTTTCAACGCCGACCGCTTCGATTTCACGCCACGCTCCGTGACCTGGGCACAGAATGCGTTCCTGAAGCGCTTTTCCGCCATCGAGAAGTCACGCGGTCAGGTTCCTGCACCCGCGGTCAGCTGAAAACGCTAAATTAACCGGCTGCGGCCACAGTATCCCGTTCAATCACGAACCGCAGGCGCGCTTCATGCCCGTTGATGTCAAGGATGGTTCGGCCGTCCCGAAACGGGGCGCCGAAGGCGTGGATCGTTCGCGCCATATGGAAGACGAACTGCGCGAACAGAACGAACGTTTTTCGGCCGCGGTCGAGAACATGTCGCACGGGCTGTGCATGTTCGACGCCGACGAGCGGATGATCATCTGCAACCGCAACTACCTCGACATCTTCTGTCTCGACGCCAGCGTGATCCGAACCGGCACCCGGTTCCTCGACATCCTGCGGCACAGCGTAGACATCGGGATTGCTTCGCAAAGCGCTGATGAGCTCTACGCCATCCGCAAGCCCTATATCGACCAGGCCAGACCCTCGACCTACGAGGAGACGCTGTCCGATGGTCGCATCATCAACATCTCGCATCGCCCGCTGGCTTCGGGCGGCTGGGTCTCGATCTACGAGGACATCACCGAGCAGCGGCGCGCCCAACAGGATCTCAAGGAACAGCACCGCCGCTTCGACGCGGCGCTCGCCAACATGTCGCAAGGGCTGCTGATGTACGACGCCGACGGCAGGCTGATCGTGTGCAACGGGCGTTTTCTGGAACTCTACAACGTCACCGCAGCGGACTTCCCGCTCGGAACAACGCACCGCGACGCGCTCGAACGATTGCTGGAACTCGGCATCTATACGAAGATCGACGTAGACAGCGAAGTCGCCAAAACCGAGGCCTGCCTGGTGGCGGGAAAAATGCATTCGACATATCGGCATCTTACCGACGGCAGGACGGTTCTGGTCACGCGTCAGCCGATGAGCGGTGGCGGTTGGGTGGCGACCTTCGACGACGTCACCGAGCGCCGCCGCACCGAAGAGCGCATGACCCATCTTGCGCATCACGATACGCTGACCGGGCTGCCCAACCGCTCGATGTTTCGCGAACGGCTCTACCTTGCGCTGGAGGACGCAGCGGCCACGCCACTGGCGGTCTTCTCGCTCGATCTCGACCGCTTCAAGGCCGTCAACGACACCTGGGGACATCCTGCCGGCGACTGGCTGTTGAAAAGCGTGGCCGAGAGGCTGCAGCGTTGCCTACACAATGAAACAGACATCGTGGCTCGGTTCGGCGGCGACGAATTCGTCATCATCCAGTTCAATTTCAAGGGCATCGCCCATGCTGAAAAACTGGCGAAACGCATCGTCGAGGCAATCGCAAAACCGTTTCGCGACAAGAACCGGGACATGCATGTCGGCATCAGCCTGGGCATCTCCGTTTTCCCCGACGACGGCAGCGACGCCGATACTCTGCTGAAAAACGCCGATACGGCGCTCTATCGGGCGAAGAGCGAAGGGCGCAACCTGTATCGCTTCTTCGAGCCCGGAATGGACGCCATGGTGCAGGCCCGCCGGGCGCTTGAGGTCGATCTCGAGACAGCGCTGCCACGCCAGGAATTCGATCTCGATTTCCAGCCCCTCATGAACATAGAATCCGGCGAGATCATCGGCGCGGAGGCCCTGATGCGCTGGCATTCCCCAGCGCGCGGCACGGTGGCGCCGGACGAGTTCATTCCAGTCGCCGAGGAAACCGGACTGATCGTGCCACTTGGCGAGTGGGCACTGAGGAAGGCCTGCGCGGCGGCGGCAAGCTGGCCTGCTGGCGTGCGCATCGCAGTCAATGTTTCCGCCGTGCAGCTCAAAAGCGGCGGTTTCGCCCGCAGCGTCATCTCGGCGCTGGCCTTTTCCGGCGTGCCGGCCAATCAGCTGGAACTGGAGATCACCGAAACCGTGCTGATGGACGAGAGCGAAACCGTGCTGAAGACGCTGCGTCAATTGCGCGAGCTCGGCATCCGCATCGCGCTGGACGATTTCGGCACCGGCTATTCCTCGCTTGGTTATCTCAGGCGTTTTCCCGTCGACAAGATCAAGATCGATCGTTCTTTCATCCACGACCTGGGCAATCGCGATACCGCGGCGATCGTTCGCACCATCATCGGGCTGGGTGCCGAACTCGGCATCACCGTCACCGCCGAGGGTGTGGAGACCGAGGCGCAGCTCGACTTCCTGCGCGCCAATGGCTGTGTCGAGGCGCAGGGCTATCTGATCGGCGTACCGTCAAAGGCGGCGGACATTCAGCGCCTGCTGAAATCGCGCGTCTTGCACAGCCAGATCGGCTGAGACCGACCTCGTCAGCGCAGTGTCTCGATATACTTGCCGTGGAAGCTCACATAGCCCGGTTCGACGACCTTCAGATGCCGTTCTATCAGCGCATGAAACGCCGGCAGTTGATGAAACGGCACGCCGGGATAGGCATGGTGCTCGGCATGGAAAGGCATGTTCCACGCCAGCTTGCGCACAAACCAGTTCGTCAGCGTGGTCCGTGTGTTCTCCAGCATGTTGGCGACGAACGGACAACGGCCGTGCTCGGCGAGCAGATAGAGCCGCAGAAACGGCTGCCCGAGCAAGGCCGGCACGATCCAGACATAGAGAAGCACGGTGAGCCGGAAATACACCGCGAGGAAAATGACGACCGCATAGAAGGCAATCATGGCGCGCGCCTCGACCCGCACCTTGGCGTGGCCTTTTGGCGGAACGTAGCTTTGCCGGGCTCGATCTATCGCATTGGCATAAAGCGTCTTCAGGTGCCCCCACCATAACGGGATGCCTGATATGTGGATCAGATATTGCCGCAGGGTTTCCGGTTTGGGGAAGGCCAGTTCCGGGTCGTTCCGTGGGTCCTGCGTGTATCGATGGTGAGCGAAATGGAAGTAGCGGAACCAGTCCGCTGGCAGCGCGATCGCCAGGCTACACACCCGCGCCACGGCATCATTCAGCCACTGCGTCTCAAAAGCCGTGCGATGAACCGTCTCGTGCAGCGGCGTGAACAGGAACACGATCAGGATGCCTTGCGGCAGCATCAGCAACGGCCAGAACGGCACCTTCGCGGCAATCAGCGATCCAATGATCACGATCGCCCCCCAATGAGCGCCGAGTTGGACGAGACCCGCAACGTCGGACTTGGCGGTCAGGCGATTGCGCTCTTCGGGCGTCATGGATGCAATAATGTCGCGATGGTCCATCGGCCTCGATCCCGGCTTGGATTTGACGAAGCCCACCGTAGCCGATGAAAAAACTTTCCAAAAACGACGATTTCTGCGATTTGGATAAGCTGAGCTTATCTATCTGGCAATCATGGTCGCACTTCCATCCCTGAAAGGACTTCAGGCCTTCGAGGCCGCGGCACGCACGGGCAGTTTTGCCGCGGCGGCGGAAGAGCTTTCGGTCTCGGCCGCGGCCGTCAGCCAACTCATCCGCACGGTGGAGGAGCAGATCGGCCGCAAGCTGTTCCACCGCGTCAACCGCCGTGTCGTCCTCACCGGGGCCGGCGTCGAGATGCTGCCCAGGCTGACCATGGCCTTCCAGGAGATTGGCGGCGTCTCACGCGAACTGGGCGGCGACGCATTCCGCCCGCGCCTGGTGGTCTCGGTACCGCCATCGATGGCCATGGGCTGGCTTTCCCGGCGTCTCACCGGCTTTGTCACGAGCCACGGCGCCGTCGACATATCGCTCAGAGGTGATGACGATCCGGTATCGTTCGACCGTGAGCTGATCGACATCAGGCTCTCCTACGGTCCACATTATCGCGAACACCCGACCGAGGACATTGTTCGTGACGCCGTCTATCCCGTCTGCGCGCCCAGGCTCACCCACGCTACCGAACCCGACAGCCTCGGCGGCCTGCCGCTCATCCATACCGATTGGGGACCGACCGGTGCATCCTTTCCGTCCTGGCGCAACTGGTTCGAGGCGGCCGGCATCGAGCCGGGCCGGGCAGCGCAGCGTGGCCTCTCGGCCAACTCATCGCGGGCAGCACTCGACCTTGCCATTTCGGGGTTGGGCGTAGCATTGGCGCAAGGCGTCTATTGTGCCGAAGCGGTGGAGGACGGCAGGCTGGTCCGGCCCCTCGCCCGCGCGCTGGAGCTGCGCCAGCCTTATTGCCTGACGATCCCGGAGCGGAGCGCGAGGCGCGACGTCGTTGCGGCGTTCCGTGCCTGGCTGATCAACGAATGCAGGCGCGCAGTGGGCTCGCCAGCGCTGCGTTGACCCGACTGGCGACAATGGTCAGAGGTGCCCGCTCAATGCCTCCGCCATGTCCTTGCTCGTCGCCACGGGAACAATCTCGAATTCCACCAGATCCGCCCATTCGATGACCCAGCGCTGCAGTAGCGTGACGTCATCGGCCTCCACCAGCATGAAGCAGCGGCTCATATCCGCCGCGATCCAGCTGTGGTGCACGACAAGCTCATCCGGCTTCAGGCGGCCCCGGTCGCGAAAGCGGCGATAGATATCCTTGCGGTCGCAGCCGGTGAAATCCTCGATCACGATGAACTGCATGGTTCCCTCTCGGTTGAAACTATTATCGCCCCGGCCGGTCCAGCCGCTCCAGGAACCACTGCGTCAGCCGCACCCAGACCTCGTCCTTCTCGCCGGAATCCTCCCAGCCATGATCGAGGTTCGGATTGTCGTTGACCTCGATGACGAAGACACCGTCCTTGGTCTCCTTAAGGTCGACGCCGTACAGGCCATCGCCAATGCAGCGCGCCGCCTTCACCGCCGTCTCGACGACATGGGCCGGCGTTTCCTTCAGCGTGAAGGTCTTGATGCCGCCCTGGTCGGGCTTGCCGTTGGCCTTGTGGTTGACGATCTGCCAGTGCTTCTTGGCCATCAGATAGTGGACGGCAAACAGCGGCTGGCCGCCGAGCACCCCGACGCGCCAATCATATTCGGTCGGAATGAATTTCTGCGCGATCAGAAGATCGGAATCCTCCAGCCACTCGGTGGCGAGCGTCTTCAGCTCCTCGAAGTTGGCGCATTTCTTGACGCCACGAGAGAACGACGAATCCGGGATCTTCAGCACCAGTGGAAAGCCCAGCGTCTGCGCCGCCACCTCGAGATCCGACGTACCGGCAATCATCACTGTCGGCGGCACCGGCACCTTGTTGTAGGCCATCAACTCGTTGAGATAGACCTTGTTGGTGCAGCGGATCATCGACAGCGGGTCGTCGATGACCGGCATGCCTTCCTGCTGGGCGCGGCGGGCGAAGCGATAGGTGTGGTTGGAGATCGAGGTGGTCTCGCGGATGAACAGCGCGTCGTAATTGGCGAGCTTGGCCAGGTCCTTCTTGGTGATCGGCTCGATTTCGACGCCCATCTTTTCGGCGATCTTGGCCCAATAGCGCAGCGACGAGATCTCCGACGGCGGCAATTCCTCATGCGGATCGACCAGCGTGGCGAAGGTGTAGCGCGCCGGCGTGCGGCCCTTGGTGTCGCGCCACTCACGGTTGGTGTAGGTCTCCAGGCACTGGATGAAGCTTTTTTCCTCGTCTTCGGTCATCCGCGCCAGAGGATGGAAGCCGATCTTGCGGATCGAGGCCCATTCAGCGCTGTCCTTGATGTGGACTTCGAGCGCCGGCGCCCGGAACCAGTCGAACAACAGCTTGGCGAAACGGTCCCAGACCTTGGACGGGCCGATACCGAAGAAGATGCAGACCTTTGCCGGAAAGGCGCCGCCGAGATCCTTGCGGCACTTGTTGAGCGCCAGTTCCAGTTCCGGCAGCGCGTGCTCGTAGAGCTTGCGCTCCGACAGGTCGATCATCGTCTCGACGGTGGGGATGACCTTGTGGCCGCGCGAGCCCGCCAGCAGCGAGGCATAGTAGCCGCGGCTCTGGTAGGCGTAGTTGTTCGACAGGTTGATGACCTTCGGCCGCTGACCGCGAAACAGCGACGGATGCGCGAGATAGTCACGGTTGGTGATGATCTTGTGCGGCGTTGCCACCTGGTCGAGATCGCTTTGCCGGCCGGTAAGGATGACCCAGGTCATTGTCTGTCGCGCTTCCCCAGAGTTATGGCTGCACGCAGCCCGTCGCGGCCGAACTGCGCCATGTTCATGAAGATGCCGTAGGGCACCGGAATGTTGGCGGCATCAAGGATGGTTTCTTGCCTTTCGTCCTCGACCCAGGGATCGTGGATCAAGATATGGTCGCCGTCGTCGCCGATGGCCAGCACCCAGTGCGGCACCTTCTTGCCGAACATAAGGAAGCCGCTGATCAGCACCAGCACCAGTTTTCCCCCAGCGATCGCATCACGAATGTCGTCGATGGTGAACGGACGGTAATTCACCGGGATGCCGTATTGTTCCGCGCGACGGCGAAAGTCGACCTGGGCCAGTTCCATCACCCGGCGCTTGTCCTCGCTGCGCACCGATTGCAGGAACAGCGCGCCGTAGAACGAAACGTAGATCTCCGCCGCGAGCCCGCTTTCATAACCCGAGACAGCCAGGCCGAACGGCTCGCAACCCCCAGGTCCCGACATCATGAACACGGTCGTTGCCTCGCGCCACAGGCGGATTTCCATGACCGGATCCGGCACGAAGTCGGGGTCGAAATTGGCCATGGCCATCATCAGGCAGCATGGGCCGCAGGTGAATTCGCAGGTTTGCTGGTAGAACGGCACCCTGGTGGCGATCGGAACATCGCCGCGCAGGGTCTTTTCATAGCGAAGCGCGGTCTGGCCGTCCTCGTAGTAGCCGGGTTCACGGCCGATCTTGCGATAGCCGCCCTGCTCGTAGATGCGGATGGCACGGCTGTTGTCCTCGCGCACCTCCAGACGCAACATCATGCGGTCATGTTCGAAGGCTGCGTCTTCCGCGGCCCCGAGCAACTGGCGGCCGACACCGAGCCCGCCGAAGAAAGGGCCGGTGGCGATGGAATAGAGCCGTGCCACACCGCTGCCCTTGCGGAACAGCACGATCGCATAGCCGGCAACGCGGCCATCGACTTCGGCGACCAGCGTCTCGGCGGTCTCGCGCTCGATGAACAGGCGGAAGGAGCGGCGGGAAATGCGATCGCTCGAGAAAACAGCTTTCTCGATGGCGGCGAGATCATCGACGTCAGACGCGCGGGCCGTGCGGATCTCGGCAGGCATGCGGCTTAAGAAAACCCCGATTTCGTTGCCGAAACGGCCCCGGCCAAAGACGTCGTAAACACCGGCCGAAGCGCCGGTATTGATCAAGCGCTATCGCACCTTGATTAGGGCCGAATTGTGACAGGTTCCGTGGCGGTAAGGAAGCGCGCGGACTTTGAACGGGATTGCCGTTTTGAAAGGCCGCCGGCTGCGGAAGTCGCTGCCGACTCAGCTCGCGAGACCCGCCAAAAGCTGGCCATAGGCGCTCTTGGCCACGACCGCCAATTGCTCGCGCGGCAGCGAGCCGACGACGGCGCAGCCATAGCCCTTGTCCAGCCAGTAGACGGCCTGCGGGCCGTCCTGCGCCGCCATGTAGGTGCCCTTGGCATTCTCGGTCGATTCCGTGGTGACGAAGAGCGATATGCGCTCGCCTTTGTCGTCCTCGTAGAGCAGCATCGCGGCCTTGCTCTCGCCGGCCGGCAGCAACCGGCCGCCGACCAGTTGAAAACCGTTCGCGGTCAAATCCGGCGCCACCAGCTTCAACCCAACTCGGTTGGACAGCCAGGTCTGCAGATGATCCTTGTCGCTGGCCGGCACTTCCACCGCATGGCGCTTTTCGGCGGCATAGATGACATGGGCGGCAATTGCCTGTTCGGCGAGCCGATCCTCCGCCGGGTCCTCCTGTCCGATGCCGTCGATGCCGGCAAGATAGCCACTGAGCCCACCGGCGACCAGAAGCACCGCCGCAGCGGCAGAAAGCCACCAGCGCGAGCGCGAAGCCGCAGCCTTGACCGGCGTCTCGCCAAGCACGACCTTGCGCAACCGCACTGGGACGGTCTCGTCCAGCACGCCGGCGAAGGCGGCCTGCAATGCCGCCCGGTCGGCGGTGAAGCGCGTGCTCCTGGCCTTCATTTCGGGATTGGCGTCGAGCCAGGCATCGTAAGCGGTGCGCTCATCGGCTGGCAGCTCGCCGTCGAGCGCCATGTGGATGTCACGTTCGGAAAAATCGCGACGGATCATTTCTCGACGATCCTTATTGCGCGGCGGCGTGCTGTGTCGTCCAGCAGCCCGCGCAGTTCCTCACGCCCGCGCGCAATGCGCGACATCAGCGTGCCCGCGGGCACGCCGAGAATGTTGGCGGCTTCGGCATAGGAAAAACCTTCGATGGCGACCATGACGAGAGCCGCGCGGCGGTCGGGGCTGATCGCCTGCAATGCGTCGATGATCTCGCGCGAGGCGATGCTCTCCATCTGCTCGGCCGGCTGGGCAACTGCCTCGCCAGCCTCCAGCGGCAGCATCGCCGCTTCGCCGCGACGGTTCACCTTTCGCATCTGGTCGATGAACAAATGATGCATGATCGTAAACAGCCACCTCCTGGGGCTTTCTCCTGTCTGCCAGTTGTCGAGCCGCACAAGCGCCCGTTCGAGGCAATCCTGGACGAGGTCGTCGGCAGAATCGCGGTCGCGCAAAAGCGAGCGCGCATAGCGGCGCAGACGCGGTATTTCGCCAAGGATCGCTGCCTTCTTTTCGTCCATGACCGCTGGTTCTGAGGTCGCCTTTGTTGAGCCCAATTGAACGCGCCTTCCCGGCGCGGCGCAAGCGGCCAGCGCGAAGCGGTCCGCCGCTCCGGTCACCCAGGCAATCAGATAACGAGCCCATTGGCCGATTTATTCCCGGCTGGACTGAAATTTTATTGCTCTTGCTTGCCTTTATCCGCTTTCCTTCGCCGCCCGCGTCAGCAGCCGCTGATAAAACAGGCCAATGCCGATCAGCACCGCGCCGAGGCCAATGAAGGACAGCGCCCTCAGCACGCCTTCCAATTCCGACATGTCGAAGATGAACACTTTCAGCACGGCGATCGAGATGAGCGCCGCCGAGGCGATGCGCAGCACCTGCGACTTCAACCAGACGCCGGCGGTGAGCAGCGCCACGCCGATAATCAGCCAAAGCGCCGAATAGGTGTAGGTCTCCAACTGGCCGAGGCCGCTCCACAGGCCGATGAACTCGCCCTTGAACAGCCGCCTGACCGACAGCGTGGCATAGGCCAGGGCAAGCACGGTCGCCACCACGGCCAGCATCTGCGCATACCATTTCGGCCGCTTGTCCCTGGCGTAGAGCGCCAGCCCCCGGCGGCGACCGCCGGCAGGAGATAGGCGAGGAACAACAGGTTGAACACCGGGATCCGGCCTGTCGATTCGTCGGTGAACAGCGGATTCAGCACCACGAAATGCCGGATGACGATGAAGGCGACCGAAACCACGCCGGCGGCCATCGAACCATAGCGCAGCACCGAGCTTGGCGAGCGCCTGTCGATGGCGACCAGGATGGCGCCGGCGCCGATGGCGATCAGCGTATAGATCGCCTGCTCGGCGAGCGTCATCGCACCCGTGTCGATGACGCCGCCATGCATGGCATGGCGTACCAGCATGGCGAGCGTGAGCAGCGCAAACAGTGCCGCCGCCGCTTCCATGGCGAGGCGCGGCCGGCCATTGGTGGTGCGGGCGAGTTGCCAGGCGGCGAAGCCGAAGGCGAGCGCCGGTATGCCGTAGCCCGGCAGCAGCCAGTTGAAGACAGGTGTCCTGGAGAGGAATTCAGCGCCGACGATGGTCGGGTCGAAGGCGACGCGGCCAAGCACCGCGATCACCGCACCGACCGAAATCCAGCCGAACGCCGGATAGGAGCGCCAGCGCGTGGCCAAGGCCGGCACGATAGCCGAAGCACCCAGCAGGATGGTGGTCCAGCCGGAATCGAAAGCCATGTGCAGCATCAAGAGGCCGGCTATCGCAGCACCGCCCAAGGCAAACGACACCGCCGCGCCGCCCTTGAGCGGCGGCTCTTCACCGCGCGCGATCCACTCGGCGCCGGCGGCAAAAATCACGACGAGCAGTGCCGAGACCGCTCCGTAGACAAGATCACGGTCGAGATTGCCGAAGGTGAGCCAGAGCGCGAGCAGAATGACCAGAGGCACGATGACGCCCCACGCCCCCCATGAGGCGGCGCGGATCTGTGCCGAGGCAGCGAAGCGGCGCGCGGCCCAGAAGCCGGCGCCGATGAAAGTCAGGCCAAGCGCAATGCCGATGCGCAACGTCGAGGCATCGGACACCACCACCGGCTGGCCGTCGACACCCAGAGCGCCGCTGGAAAAATCCGATGCCACGGACGTCGGTGGGATGATGCCGAGATAGATCAGCACCGTCACCAGTCCGGCCGCGTAAAGCAGCGGCAGCGCCAATGGGCGATAGAGCGCGACAGCCACCATTGCGGCGAGGATCACGGCGCCCGGCAAGGCATCGCCGGCGGCGGCGAAGGCCGGGTCGACCGACAGGCCCAGCGCCGAGAATGCGACGAACAGGCCAGGCGCGATGGACGGCCAGTCGAAGGCCCTGGTTGGTCCGGTTTCGTCGTCACGGCGGCCGAGCCAGACAAGAGCGAGCACGGCCAGCGTGACGGCATCGATGAACAGGATGGCGGAGAGGTTCGCTCCCGGCGCATCCGTCATGTAGAGGATGGTCCATATACCGGTGCCGACAAAGGCCGCCGCCATCAACAATTTCCAGTCGCGCATGCGGGCGATGACGCCGGTTGCAACAAGCACGATCGAGAGATAGCCGAACAGCGCCCAGGGATTAGGCGCCTGCGAGGCGACGAGCATTGGTGTCACCATGGCACCGATGAGGCCGATGCCGGCCAGCGCCTGGCCATGGACAAGGGCCGCCGCGATCGTCGCCACGCCGATGGCGCCAAGCAGGGTGAAGGCAAGCGCCGGGCCGATGAAGCCGTAAATGCCGTGCGCGGCATAGACGGTGCCGAACAGGATGAAAGCGCCAGCCGCCGTCAGGATCGCCGGAATATAGGCGCCGGCGGCACCTTGCACCGGCACCTGGAAGCCGGTGCGGCGAATGAACTCGCCGCCGGCGACCAGCACCAGCCCGAGAACCGCGGCCATGGCAAGCCGCACGCCGGGACCGAAAATGCCGGCTTCGATCGTGTAGCGGATCAGGAACAGGCCGCCCAGCGCCAGCGCTATGCCGCCGACCCAGACCGCCCAGCGGGTGCCAAGCGCGGTTTCGATGTCCGGTTTGCCGGGCGCCTTCGCCGCCGCGGCGGGCTCGGCAGGTTCGGCTGCTTTCGGCTCGCCTGCGGTCCACGGCCCGGGCACGGCCTCGCCTAATGGAGCTTCCGCTTCCAGAGCCGGCGCCTGCGCGGTAACCGGCTCGCTCACCGCTGGCGAGGCGATTTCGGACGCTGCCGCAACGGCCGCGGCAGCGTCGGCAGGCCTGTTGTCGATCGCTGATTGTTCAGACGGCTTGGCTACGGGCGGCACCGCGCCGGAAAGGACCAGGCTGCGCAACGCGCCAAGCTCGCGCTCGATCAGGCCAATGCGGCTCTGCTGGCGCGAAATGATGACGAACAACGCGATGATGGCGACAAGGCCGATCAGGCTTTCAAACATGGCGGTTCCCCCAAACCAGGCCAGTTTTCACTGACGTTGACATTCAAATGCGGCGGCCAGACGGCCAGAAAACTCACCGTGCCGCCAGATTGGCCGCCGGAAAGATCGAACATGTTTCGGTGCCGAAAGCCAGCAGCTTGCCGCTGGCGTTCTTCAATGTCGCTTCCGACACCGCCAGCGTGCGGCCCTTGTGGACGACCTTGCCTTCGCAGACCACCTCGCCGGTCCTGGGCGTGATCGGCCGCGTCAGGTTCACCTTGAACTCCGCCGTCGTATAGGCTTCGCCCTTGCCGAGCAGAGTCTGCACGGCGCAGGCCAGTGACGAATCGAGCAGGGTCGCCGCCCAGCCGCCATGCACACCGCCCAGCGGGTTGAGATGGCGCTCGTTCGGCACGCCGCGGAACACGGCGCGGCCTTCCGACACTTCGGTCAACGCGAAGCTGAGCTGGAAGGAGATCGGTGGCGCCGGATACTTGCCGTCGATGATGCGCTGCAGCAGTTCCAGGCCGGTGTATTTCAGGATATCGGCGTGCGGAATGGTGCCGAGGCCGAGCGGCGAGACCCGGCCCGGATAAAATTCTACTTCGCTCATGTGATGATTTCTCTGGCCGCGTTCTCTTCGGCCAAGGCCCTGCCGCGCGCATGGTGCTTGCGCAGAGCAGCGAGGAAGCCGGAGCGGGCGTCGGGCGGCTCGATGCCGCGTGGCTCATAGACGTGGCGCGTGAAGAAGAAGCCGGTCAGCCGGAAGGCATCTTCCACCGCCGCCGGGTCCGCCCGCAGGCCAGAGCCGCGCTGCAGGAAGGCCGGCAGCGCCAGCATCTTGTCACGCCATGGCGCGCCGGCTTCGCGCGATACCGCACGGCCCGATTTCGGCGAGACATAGGCAAGGTCCTGCCGCGTGCCGGTGGCGGCACACTGGCTGAGATCGAGGCCGAAGCCGAGTTCATCGAGGATCAGAAGCTCGAAGCGCGCCACCAGTTCGCCGGCGGCGTCGGCATCGTCGAGATGGCCGATCATCACGGTGAGCGCCTCATAAAGGCCGCCATGGGCGTCACGCTCGGGCAACAGGCGCAGATGCTGGGCCATGGTCTGCAACCCGTAGACGGCAACGGCGCTGTCCATCAGCCGGGCGGCGTTCATCTCGATCGCCTCGGCCTGGAAGGTGCCAAGATGTTCGTCAAGCCGCGCCCGCCACAACAGTTCGACGCGATTGCCTGGCTGGAGAACGGGCTGCTGCTTGCGCGAGCGGCCGCCTCGGACAAGGCCGAGATGGCGGCCATGCGCACGCGTCATCACCTCGAGGATGGCGCTGGTTTCGCCATGCTTGCGGGTGCCGAGAATGATTCCCTCGTCGCGCCATTCCATGCCTGGAGCATTTCACCGGTTGGATGGCGAAATCAAGGTATGGGTTTGTGCGTGGCGGGCCGGCACCTCACATCAGCACACAAAAAGCCGCCCGCAGCGATGTGCTGCGGGCGATCTGGTAAGGTCAGTCGATTAGTTAGAACGAGCGCTGGAAGCGAACGATGCCGCCGACGCCATCTTCGAACTTGTCGTCGAAATTCTTGAAGTAATCGACTTCGGCCGTGATCGTGTAGCCGGGGACGATGGTGTAGGCGACGTTCGCGGCAACCGCGAAGTCCTGGAAGTCAGTGTAGGAGACCTGGGCGTTGAGCTGGACCTTCTTGTTGACGGTGTAGGTACCGCCGCCCCAAACGGCGAAGTTGCCAGTCCACGGCTTGTAGAAATTGGTCGCCTTGTTATCGTCGGTGCCGTAGCCGCCCATGATGAAGAGCGTCAGGTCCGAGGTCGCCTTGACATCAAGACGGACCTTGCCGGCCCATTCTTCCCAATTGCTGTTGTAGGCACCGACGGCGGTGATCGCACCCCAGTCGCCCTTGTACTTCACACCGCCCACGACATGCGGAACGTAGCTGTCGATGGTCTCGGAGCCCGAACCTTCTTCAAGCGAGGCCACCGCCGAGAAGCCGTTGCCGGCATCGAAGTAGTAGCTGATCAGGTTGGTGTCCTTGGTGCCGTAAGGAATGATCGTATCCTGGACGACATTACCGGCATAGCCGATGAAGGAGTCATAGGCCGTTTCGTCCTTACCGACGCGCAGCCCGCCAAGCTGGATCCAGGCGAAATGCAGATCCGCGGTCTTGTTGCCGGCCTCGCTGTCAATCGCGAAGCCATTGGCGTCCTTGGCCGTGGTTACGCTACCGAAGTTGAAGCGCGTCTCGGTGTAGGTCTTCAAGGTGCCGAGTTCGGTTTCCTGGCCAGTCCATGTCTTCAGCGTGAAGCGCGCGTTCTTGTTCCAGGTGTCGTTGGTGCCGCCATCCATTGAGTCTGTGGCCTTGGTGCCGTCCAACACGCGATTGCCGTCGCCAATGCTGGCGTCGTAGCGAATGTAGCCGCCGATGCGCAGGCAGGTCTCGGTGCCTGGGATGTAGAAGTAGCCGGCGCCGTAGACGTCGCAGATCTTGACGTATTCGGCCGGCTCCGGTTCGGCGACGACGACAGCGTCGGCGGCGCGCGCGCCGGACACCGCGATCAGTGCCGCGGCTGAGCCGAGAAGGAGGCTCTTGATGTTCATTTTCTGACCTCTCCAGTCATAGTTTTAAATTGGCTTCGGATTTGTGGCTGGCGGCAGTGTTTTCCCGCCTCATCCCCACAACGAAAAAGGCTCGCACCGCTCGCCCTTTTCAGCGGCGAACATACCCATCGATCGTCCGCCTTCAATGACGGTTTTAGAAATAACCACGATTCTCTAAACAGATTAATCGCGTGTTGCACAAATAACACTCGCGATAATGTCGAATGGCACAATTGGAACAACGTCATATTTTCAATATATATTCAGATAGTTTCTCGGCTAAGTATATCTCACTGGTGTTATAATTCCAATTGTGAGCTGAAAATGGGGAATATCCGCCTTTTTCCGTAAGAAATACCTGATAATTTCGTTCCAGCTCGTCATCAGACGACACGGCGCGCCAGACCGCACTCCGGCGTTGTGGCGAAAGGCCGGCAGCGCCTGCCAAGCCCTTCGGCTTTTGGTCGAGGCACTCGAAACCCGCCTGGAGCGCTGCCCGCGTACTTGATTGCGACAGCCCAACCGTCGGGCACCGCGCCAAGGAAGATCGGCCACTCCTTCAGAAATATCGGAAATTTTTCAGGAACTGCTCGGGATTTTTTGGCCACGCAGGCGCCAATAAGCGCGGGTTGACCGGCGTGGTCGACACGGCCTGCCGAACAACTCGGCGGCGACCGCTCCAGATGCATGTCGACCGATCGGGCAGCCCGGCGACCTCTCTTGACCCATCTGCCCACCGAGAGGATCTGATATGACTTCCGTCCTGAGCCTGGTGCGAAGGCACCATTTGACCGCCTTCTTTTCGCTTGCGCTTGGCCTGACCTGGCTGGCCTTCATCCCGTTCTTGCTGTCGAACGGCGACAGCATTCCCTGGTTTACCTTTGGACCAATGGTTGCCGGCTTCGTCGTTGCGGCCCTGACCGGCGGCTGGAGCTCGGTCAAGGCCATCCTTGCCTCGATGGTGAAATGGCGAGTTCATCCGGTGTGGTATCTGGTGGCGTTCGGCCTGCCATTCGGAACGCAACTGGCTTCAATCCTGATCAATCCGTTGTTTGGCGCGGCAACACCGGCCTGGAGCAATATCCCTGCCTTCTCCGAGATGCTGCCGGTCATCGCGCTCTACGCAGTCTTCAGCGGCCCGTTCGGCGAAGAGCCGGGATGGCGCGGCTTTGCAACGCCACGCCTGCTTGCCAGCCATTCGGCACTGGCCGGCAGCCTGATCCTCGGCGTGATCTGGGCGATCTGGCACTTTCCGCTCGGCCTGGTCGGCGACCTGAGCCTTTACAGCACGATCAACGTCGTGCTGGCGGGCGTGGTGTTCACCTGGCTTTACCAGAACACCGGCAGCGTGCTTCTCGCCTTTATCATGCACGTCACGCACCAGAACAGCGTGCGTTTTCTCGGCAAGGTGTTCACCGGCAGCGACTATCTGCAACAGCAATGGATCGGTGTTGCGATCTGGGCGATCATCGCGGTTGCCATCGTCGCCTGTTATGGCGCCGAGAGCTTCGTCCGCCGGCCAAAGACGCACCTTGCAATCGCCGACGCTGCCTAAGCTGCTCGCAAGGAGCGCGGTGTCCGAATCCGGGCGCCGCCCCCTTTCTTGTCGTCCGTGCAAATTTGCAAGCCCTTGACCCAGCCCCCTGACATAGGCCAATGCCGGCATGGCTTTCAGGGAGCGGGTACCAGTACGACAGATCGCTGGCGCTCTACATGCTGGGTGAGTACCGGCCGGCCGCCGAGGCGCTGGAACTGGCGACGCTGCCGACGCCGTGGATCCGAACGCGGCTTGCCGCCTGCTATGCGCAACTCGGCAACATGGAAGCGGCAAGCCACTAGGTCGCGCTGATCAACACCGACGGCTCCAATTTCTCCCCGCTCGACTATGCGAGAACGATCGTTCCGTTCGAAAACGCCGCCGATGCGGAACATCTTGCCAATGGCGTGTTGCTGGCGCTTGGACCGCGGCGGTAGTCCCGCCATTCAGGCGCCTCACGCCCCGTGGACGTGGTCGGCTAATGCGGGAACTCGAGCCCCATCTCGCGGTAGCGCTCGGGGTCGTCGCCCCAGTTCTCGCGCACCTTCACGAACAGGAACAGGTGCACCTTCTGTTCGAGGATGCCTGCTATCTCCATGCGCGCTGCCTGGCCAATGGCGCGGATGGTCTCACCCTTGTGGCCGAGGACGATCTTCTTCTGGCTGTCGCGCTCGACGTAGATGGTCTGGTCGATGCGCACCGAGCCGTCCTTCTTCTCTTCCCATTTCTCGGTCTCGATATGCGAGGAATAGGGCAGTTCCTGATGCAGCCGCAGATAGAGCTTTTCGCGGGTGATCTCGGCAGCCAGCTGGCGCATCGGCAGGTCCGAGATCTGGTCTTCCGGATAATACCAGGGGCCGGCAGGCAGTGCTTCGGCGAGATAGTCGAGCAGGTCCTTGCAACCGGAACCGGTCAGCGCGGAGACCATGAAGGTACGCTTGAACGGCACCCGTTCATTGGCGGCGGCCGTCAGCGCCAACAGCGCTTCGTGCTTGACCCGATCAACCTTGTTGAGGATCAGCACCATCGGCTGGCGAACGTCCTTCAGCCTTTCAAGGATGGCGTCGGCGTCGCCCCTGATGCCGCGCTCGGCGTCGATCAGCAGCAACACGATATCGGCATCCTTGGCGCCGCCCCAGGCGGTGGTCACCATCGCCGTATCAAGCCGCCGCTTGGGCTTGAAGATGCCAGGCGTGTCGACAAAGACGATCTGCGCATTGTCATGCGTGGCGATGCCGCGCACGATGGCACGCGTCGTCTGCACCTTGTGGGTAACGATCGACACCTTGGCGCCGACGAGCTGGTTGACCAGGGTCGATTTGCCCGCATTGGGCGCGCCGATGAGCGCGACGAAGCCGGAGTGCGTGGCGGCGGCTTCTGGTGCCGCAGAGGTCTCTTCGGTGGCGGTCATGCCGCACTCCCTTCATTAACGCGCCGCGCGCCCGATACGTTGTTCCAGACGCCTTCGCGAACTAGCATTGCCGCCGCGGCGGCCTGCTCGGCCTCGCGCTTTGAACGACCACTACCGCTCGCTGGCTGAAATGCTCCAACCCTGACGCTGACCGTGAAGAGCGGATCGTGGTCCGGCCCCTCTCGGCTGTCGATGCTGTAGGCCGGGACAGCACTTGCCGCCTGGTGCGCCCATTCCTGCAATTCGGTCTTGGCATCGCGACGTGCGGCGCCTGAAGCCTGCGAGCGCGGTTGCCAGTATTTATGGATGAAAGCGCGCGCCGCCTCCAGCCCGCCATCGAGATAAAGCACCGCGATCAGCGATTCCAACGCGTCGGCGCGCAAATTGACACGCTTGCGGCCCTCGAGCCCGCGCATGTCCGATCCGGCGCGGATCAGGTCCGGCAGGCCGATATCCTCGGCGATTTCCGCGAGCGCCTCGGCGTTGACCAGCGCATTGAGCCGCAGCGACAGTTCACCTTCCGCAGCATCAGGAAATGCGGCCAGCAGCATGTCGGCGACCACCAGGCCGAGAACCCGGTCGCCAAGAAACTCGAAGCGCTCATAATCGGTGCCGGCATTTGCGCCGCGCGCACTGGCGTGGGTCAACGCACGCTGCAGGCGCTGGCGGTCGGCAAAGGCGTGGCCCGTGCGTTCCACAAGCGCTTCGGCGAGCGCGTCGGCGGTAAGCCGTTTTGCCGCTACCATCCCTAATTTACAAAATGGAACAGGCGCGAAGCGCGCATCAAGGACGGCCATTTCCAGATTTCAAGCGGGCTTGCCTTGCCGGCGATCGAGAAGAAAATCAGATTGGCGCGGCCAACCAGATTCTCCGCCGGAACGTAGCCGACCGTGAACCGGCTATCACTGGAGTTGTCCCGGTTGTCGCCCATCATGAAATAATGGCCGGGCGGCACGTCGAATTCGCGGGTATTGTCGCCGATCGAATCCGGTGACAAATCAAGCGTGTCGTAGCTGACACCGTTCGGCAGCGTCTCGCGATAGACGTCAATGGGACGATCCGTCTCGGTGATGTCGGGATTGTCGATCTGGCCGGCCTTCACGCGCGGCACGCCGACTCCATTGATGAACAGCTGGCCGTCCTTCATCTGGATCTTGTCGCCGGGCAAGCCGATCACGCGCTTGATGTAATCAACGGAAGGGTCCGGTGGGAATTTGAACACCACCACGTCGCCGCGCTTCGGCTCGGAGCCCCAGATGCGGCCCGAGAAAATGTCGGGGCCGAAAGGCAGCGAATAACGCGAATAGCCGTAGGACCACTTGGTGACGAACAGATAGTCGCCTTCCAGAAGCGTCGGCCGCATTGATCCCGACGGTATCGAAAACGGTTGGAACAGCAGCGTGCGGATGACCAGGGCGAGCAAAAGCGCCTGGACGATGACGCTGACGGTTTCGCCAAGCCCGCCGGATTTCTTCTCGGATTTTTCAGCCACGCTCATGTCGTCCTCGATTGTGCGTTGGATGGTATAGAGTCTCGGCGCGCGCTGGGCAACGTCAATGCCGGTCGTCAGATGCAATCAATGTGGCGCTTCTTCGACGGGCAACGCCTCAATGATCACAAAGGCTTGAGCAAGCGGAAAATCATCCGTGATGGTAAGGTGGATTGCCACCCGATGGCCGCTTGGCAGGATTTTGTCCAAGCGCGCCAAGGCCCCGCCGGTCAGCGCCATGGTCGGCGCGCCGCTGGGCAGGTTGATGACACCCATGTCGCGCCAGAACACGCCCTGCGCGAGACCGGTGCCGAGAGCCTTGGCACAGGCCTCCTTGGCGGCGAAGCGCTTGGCGTAAGAGGCAGCGCGGGCGCGTCTCCCCTCCGAACGTGCCTGCTCGACCTCAGTGTAGATTCTCTGGATGAAGCGCTGGCCGTGCCGCTCCAGCGACTTCTCGATGCGTCTGATATCGATCAGGTCGCTGCCGATGCCGATGATCATCGTGCCGTGGTACCGATGCTTTCGGCGGGACGAGACGATTGCGCATGCCGGGCGGACCGCTCGGCTAGGCGCTTGCGCCGCTGCTCGCGGAAAGCGTTCATACCCCAGCGCGTGATGCCATAGAATAGGAGCCCGAAGACCAGCCCGAGCGGTACCGCGCCAATCAGCATCGGCTCAAGCACGGGCTTCCACAGTTGCGCGAAGGAAAGCTTGTGCAGCATCTCGCCCAGATGCGCCGGCGGGCCGTGCACCGGCAGGCGATCGTGCAGGATGAGTTTGCCGGTCTCCCAGGAAGCGCCCCATAGCAACGGGAAGGTCAGCGGATTGCCGAAGAACACCGCGCCGAGTGCCGCTGCCACCAGGTTGCCGGCGATCACCCAGCACACAACGGCGGCGATGGCAAAGTGGAAACCGACAGGAAAGAACGAAGCGAAGACGCCGGCGGCGACACCGGCCGCCACCGCATGCGGAGTGGCCTTCAGCCGCAAGATGCGCTTGGAGAAATACTGAAGCGAGCGCGAAAAAGAGCGGCGCGGCCACAGATAGGTACGCACCCGCTCGAAAAGACCATCAGGCTTGCGACGTCGAAAAAGCACTCTGTTCCCGTTCCACGGCTCCCGCACCGGCAACTTCAGCCGGGCGCGCGACAGCCACATCTTGCGCTTGACGATCGCCCAATGGCAATCGCAACCTTGATATAGCCATACGCAACCCCAACAACAACTGAAGGCCGACAGCACAGCAGCCACGTGGCCATAATTTTTGGTAAGGTCCGCCCCTCCAACGCCGGACAATCGCGGCGAATTTGAGAAGCTGCCTGGATTTATTGTCGCAGCCAATGCTTCGGATCTTACGATCGGTATTCGCTGACCTCGACCAGATTGCCGTCCGGGTCACGGAAATAAATCGACATCATCAGCCCTCGCGCACCAAGACGTTCGACCGGACCGAGTTCGACCGCCACAACGTTGGCCGCGAGACGGGCACAGACCTCATCCAGCGGCCGGTCAGTGATCAGGCAGAAATCACCGGATCCGGGCGTCGGCGACTTCGCCTTCGGCTCGAAGGTGCGGCCGACCTCATGCACATTGATCTTCTGATTGCCGAAGGCCAGCGCTGTCGGCCGGCCCGGCGTATCGATGCGTTCAAAACCCAGCACGCGTTGATAAAAGGCGCAAGTCACTTCCAGCGAAGCGACCGTCAACACGAAATGATCGATGCCTGCGATCATTTCGGCCTCCTCGTCAGATGTTGCGGCTGCCGGGCTTGATTGCCGGTATGGCGGCAAGCTCCGGCGGCAACCGGTCGGCCGGATAGGCCGGAACCTCATATTCGGCGAGCGCGATCAGCGGCACACCGACATGGGTCTTGCCGGCCGAACGGTCGATGATGCAGGCGGCGGCAACCACTTCGGCGCCCAGTTCGCGCAG
The DNA here is from genome assembly GCF_059683645.1 of Mesorhizobium sp. RCAM 05104. Classification (NCBI taxonomy): domain Bacteria; kingdom Pseudomonadati; phylum Pseudomonadota; class Alphaproteobacteria; order Hyphomicrobiales; family Phyllobacteriaceae; genus Mesorhizobium; species Mesorhizobium sp. RCAM 05104. Next base: position 1,073,490 of record NZ_CM185033.1, read on the forward strand.
GCACTCGATGGTTTCGCGGATCGACAGGCCGGTGGTGACGATATCCTCGACGATGACGACACGCGCACCGGCGGCGATCTCGAAACGGCGCAGGCGGAACTCGCCCCCTTCCCGTTCGACCCAGATCGCCGGCACGCCGAGATGGCGCGAGGTTTCGTAAGCCGGGATCAGCCCGCCGATCGCCGGACCGACGACATAATCGATCTTGCCTGGCACCGCCGCACGGATCTTTTCGGCCAGCGCCTTGCACAACCGCTCGGTCTTGTCGGCATGCATGAACACCCGCGCCTTCTGCAGGAAGACCGGGCTTCTCAGGCCCGAGGTCAAAATGAAATGCCCTTCCAGAACAGCACCCGCCTCGCGGAAAATGCCCAGCACTTCATCGGTATTCATCTGCGCCTGTCCCCACATAGATCAGCCGTGTCAGCCATTCACACGCCTTGCATCGCTGACGCTCGAATTGTCCTTGAGCTGCGACAGCAGCCGGTTGAGGTGCTTCAGATCCCAGACTTCGAGATCGATCAGCATTTCGGTGAAATCGGGCGCGGTGCGCACCATCGACAGCGTATGGATATTGGCGTCGTTCGACGCAACGACCTGGGCGATATCGGCGAGCGAACCCGGCGCATTGATGGCGGTAACCGATACGCGCGCCGGAAAGCGCTCCTTGGTGCGCTCGTCAATGTCCCAGCGCACATCGATCCAGCGTTCCGGCTGGTCGTCGAAGGCCTGCAGCGCCGGCGACTGTATCGGATAGATGGTGATGCCGGTGCCCGGCTGAACGATGCCGACGATGCGGTCGCCAGGCACGGCCCCTTCCGGCGCGAAACGCACCGGCAGGTCACCGCGCACGCCGCGGATCGGCACGGCGCCGTCCTTCGGCTGATCCTTGTCCTTGCGCGCGGCGCGGCCCGGGATCTGGAACAGCATGCCGGCGGCGTTGCGGATCTTCGACCAGCCCTCCTCGCGCTGCTTGGGCGCGGCCGTGGTGACGCGCTCGTCCTTGTAGTCGGGGAATACCGCCTTCATGACATCGGTGGAGGCAAGCTCGCCACGGCCGACCGAGGCCAGCACGTCCTCGATGTCCTTGCGCGCCAGCCGGTGCAGCACCTGCTTGAGGCTTTCCTTGGTAAAGGTCTTGCCAGCACGCTCGAAGGCGCGTTCCAGGATGCGGATGCCGAGGCCCGAATACTGCTTGCGGATGGCGTTCTTGGTGGCGCGGCGGATGGCCGAGCGCGCCTTGCCGGTGACGACGACCGATTCCCACGCAGCCGGCGGCACCTGCGCCTTGGAGCGGATGATCTCGACCTCGTCGCCGTTCTTCAGTTCCGTCATCAGAGGCATGATGCGGCCGTTGACCTTGGCGCCGACGCAGGTGTCGCCGACATCGGTGTGCACCGCATAGGCAAAATCGATTGGCGTCGCACCACGCGGCAAGGCAATCAGCATGCCCTTCGGCGTGAAGCAGAACACCTGGTCCTGGAACAGTTCCAGCTTGGTGTTTTCGAGGAAATCCTCCGGATTGTCGCCTTCGGCAAGCTGCTCGATGGTGCGCCGCAGCCAGGCATAGGCGTTGGTCTCCTTCGAGATCGCATGCGCGGCTCCGTTGGTCTTGCCGCCAGTGTCCTTGTAGATCGAATGCGCGGCGACGCCATATTCGGCGATCTTGTTCATCTCGCGGGTGCGGATCTGCAGCTCGACGCGCTGGCGCGACGGGCCGACGATGGTGGTATGGATCGAGCGGTAGTCGTTCTGCTTCGGCGTCGAGATGTAGTCCTTGAAGCGGCCTGGCACCATCGACCATGTGGTGTGGATGGCGCCAAGCGCCCGGTAGCAGTCCTCGAGCGTGTCGACGACGACGCGGAAGCCGAAGATGTCGGAGAGCTGCTCGAAGGAAAGCGCCTTGGCTTCCATCTTGCGGAACACCGACCACGGCTTCTTCTGCCGGCTCTTCACGCTGGCTTTGATCGCATGTTTCTCGAAGAGGCCGGACAGCGCCTTCTCGATTTCGGTCAGCACATCCTTGTTGCGCTCGAAGATCTCGGCGAGCCGTGCGGTGACGGCGCGATAGGCCTCCGGGTTGATATAGCGGAAGGCTATCTCCTCCAGCTCCTCGCGCATGCCTTGCATGCCCATGCGCCCGGCCAGCGGCGCATAGATGTCCATGGTCTCCTCGGCGATGCGCAGGCGCTTGGCCTCCGGCATATGGTCCAGGGTGCGCATGTTGTGCAGGCGGTCGGCGAGCTTGACCAGAAGGACACGGACGTCTTCGGAGATCGCGAGCAGAAGCTTGCGCAGGTTTTCCGCCTGCTCGGCCTTCTTCGACACGAGGTCGAGCTTCTTCAGCTTGGTCAGACCCTCGACCAGCTTGCCCATTTCCGGCCCGAACAGCTCGTCGATCTCGGCCCGCGTCGCCGTGGTGTCCTCGATGGTGTCGTGCAACAGGGCGACCGCGATCGTCGCCTCGTCCATGTGCATTTCGGTGAGGATGGCGGCGACTTCGAGCGGATGCGAGAAATAGGGATCGCCGGAAGCGCGCTTCTGGTGGCCATGCTTCTGCATGGCATAGACATAGGCCTTGTTGAGCAACGCCTCGTTGACGTCAGGCTTGTAGCGCTGGACGCGCTCGACAAGCTCATACTGACGCATCATGGGCGGGATCTCACAGCGGTGAAATGAATCATGCGCCGCACTGCTGTACGGCGCATGTCATAGATAGCCACGAAACTGCCGATACGGAAGGGCCGGACGATTAATCCAGCGACCTTGGCAACAGTGGTTCGCTCTTAGTAATCGTCGCTCTTTTCCGGGGGAACCAGGCCCTCGATGCCGGCCAGCAGATCTTCCTCGGTCATCCGGTCGAACGTGACATTCTCCTCGGCGTCGTCGGCATTGGTGGCCGCGACAGCGCCGCCGGTCTGGTCAGCGATCGCCTCGCCATCAGCTTCGGGCTCGTCGACCTCGACATGCTTCTGCAGTGAATGGATCAGATCTTCCTTGAGGTCGTCGGGCGACAACGTCTCGTCGGCGATCTCGCGCAGCGCGACGACCGGGTTCTTGTCGTTGTCACGCGGCACGGTGATCGGCGCGCCCTGGCTGATCTGACGCGCGCGGTGGCCGGCAAGGAGCACCAGCTCGAAGCGGTTATCGACCTTGTCGATGCAATCTTCAACGGTTACGCGGGCCATGGATTGCCCCTTTCATGCGATGGATTTGATGGAAAACAGGCGCGGTCCTTAACCTGAACGCCATCAAAATACAAGCATCATGGCAATGGCGGGGCCGCCAGGCACCCAATCCCTCGTTCAAACACCTGATTTTGCAAAATCAGGCAGCATCCCTGAGCTCCGTGCCTCGATCACAATTGCTTGCAGTGCGACAACACGCCCTTGGATTGCCACGAAACTGGGGGTATCTCGAATGATGCCAGGTCAGCCGGTTTATTATGAGCCTGACCGATAGTCGCTATCGCATTTCGTTTAGACGGCCGCCTATTTCGAAAAGGACTATTTTCCATGTTCGATCCCCGTGAAAAAATCGCCCTATTCATCGACGGCGCCAATCTCTACGCCACGTCGCGCGCGCTCGGCTTCGACATCGACTATCGCAAGCTTCTGTCGAGCTTCCAGAAGCGCGGCTATTTGCTGCGCGCCTATTACTACACGGCGCTGGTCGAGGATCAGGAATACTCCTCGATCCGTCCGTTGATCGACTGGCTCGACTACAACGGCTTCAAGGTCGTCACCAAGCCGGCCAAGGAATTCACCGACTCGACCGGCCGCCGCAAGATCAAGGGCAATATGGACATCGAGTTGACGGTCGACGCGCTGGAGCTCGCCGATGTCGTCGACCACTATGTCATCTTTTCCGGCGACGGCGACTTCCGCACGCTGGTCGAGGCGCTGCAGCGGCGCGGCCGCAAGGTATCGATCGTCTCGACCATGGCCTCGCAACCGCCGATGATCTCCGACGATCTGCGCCGCCAGGCCGACCATTTCATCGACCTGACGACGCTGAAGAACGAGGTCGGCCGCGATCCGTCCGAGCGGCCGGTGCGGCGGCCCGAGCCGGCTGAAGTCGACGAGGACGACTTTTGAGGGCGGTCGCCTTGACCGCCCTTTCCCCTTCCGAACCCGGCCGCGACTGCCCGCTTTGCCCAAGGCTGCATGATTTCATCGCCGAATGGCGCCAGCGCGAACCATCCTGGTTCAATGCACCGGTGCCGACCTTCCTGCCGCCGGAAGGTGAAGCAGCGGTCCAGTTGCTGATCGTCGGGCTGGCGCCCGGCCTGCGCGGAGCCAACCGCACCGGACGGCCCTTCACCGGCGACTTTGCCGGCGACCTGCTCTACTCGACTCTGATTTCGCACGGTTTCGCGCGCGGTGCGTTCAAGGCGCGGCCAGATGACGGGCTTGAGCTTGTCGGCGCGGCCATAACCAACGCGGTGCGCTGCGTGCCGCCGGAGAACAAGCCGGTGGGTGCCGAGATCGCCACCTGCCGGACATTCCTGGTGCCGACGATCGCCCGGTTTCCCAACCTGCGCGCCGTGCTGGCGCTGGGATCGATCGCGCATCAATCGACCGTGCGCGCGCTTGGCGGGCGCGTCGCCGCCCACCCGTTCAAGCATGGCGGACAGCAACCGGCCGGCGGCATCACCCTGTTTTCGAGCTACCATTGCTCGCGCTACAATACCAATACCGGTGTCTTGACCGAAGCAATGTTCGTCAGCGTTTTCAGCGAGATCGCGGCGTTCCTGCAGAAATAGAGTCGGGTGGCTGCGGGCTCATCAGCGTGGCGGCGCAACCAGCGCGGCCAACACCGCCGGACCACCCTGCAGCACATTCAGATCGACATCGCCATTGATGCCATCGACACGTCCCCTGTTGTGGTACTGCCAGTAGACCCAGTCGTCGCGGACTGGCTGCAACAGCAATGAGCGAAGCCACAGCGGCCGGGCAGCGATGCGACCGGCATAGGCCTCTGCCGCCTCGTCGGTCAGGTAGACGATCGCCGGCTTGCCGAACGCTGCCTCCACAGGTGCGAGGAACGCGGCCAGTTCGGTACTCAGTTGCTCGGGCGTTGGCCGCTGCGGGCAATTGCCGCCGAACTCGATGTCGACAACCGGAGGCAGCAAAGGCTGATCGTGCGGCACCACCGAGATGAAATTGCGTGCCTGATCGCCGCCCGGCCGGCAGAAGGTGAAGAAATGATAGGCGCCGACGGCAAGACCGGCGGCGCGGGCCTCACGCAGATTGGTGGCGAAGGCGTCGTCGACATGATCGCCGCCTTCTGTCGCCTTGATAACGGCGAAGGCGACATCGTCGGCGGCGACGCGCCGCCAGTCAATCCGGCCCTGATGATGGGACACGTCAATGCCCCTGACCGGATATTTGCCGCGGTCCGGCGAGAATGCCCTGAAATAGAGATATCCGCACGCGGCGACCAAACATGCCAGAACTAGGCTGGCCAAGCTCAAAAGGATAATCCGGCTCTTCAAACGAATGGCCCCAGCCTATCCGCGCTCCTTCAAGAGCCTGCCCTTCTCACGAGACCAGTCACGCTGCTTCTCGCTTTCGCGTTTGTCGTGCAGCTTCTTGCCGCGCCCGACGGCGAGCAGCATCTTGGCGCGGCCCTGGTCGTTGAAATAGATCTTTAGTGGCACCAGCGTCATGCCTTCGCGATCGACGCTCTGCGACAATTTCGCCATCTCGCGTTTGTTAAGCAGCAGTTTGCGGCGGCGGCGCGGCTCGTGGTTGAAGCGATTGGCCTGCAGATATTCCGGCAGATAGGAATTGATCAACCAGATCTCGCCGCCTTCCACCGAGGCATAGCTGTCCTGGATGTTGGCCTGGCCCTGGCGCAGCGACTTGACCTCGGTGCCGGTCAGCACCAGGCCGGCCTCGACCGTGTCGAGCACCTCATAGGAAAACCGCGCCTTGCGGTTTTCCGCCACGGTCTTGTTGTTGGGATCGGCTTTTCTGACTTGATTCATGATGTGGAGAGGTGGCGCCTCATCCCTAGTTTATCAAGCCGGCGTGCTTCATAGCCGCATCGATCTTTTCGGCCGTCGACTGCTCGACGGTGACCAGCGGCAAACGCAGCACGTTCTCGACCTTGCCCAGCTTCGACAGCGCGTATTTCGCGCCGGAAACGCCAGGATCCATAAAGATCGCCTTGTGCAGCGGCAGCAGACGGTCCTGCAGTTCCAGCGCCTTGACGCTGTCGCCGGAAAGCGTCGCTTCCTGGAACTCGGCGCAAAGCCGCGGCGCGACGTTCGACGTCACCGAAATGCAGCCGACGCCGCCATGCGCGTTGAAGCCGAGCGCCGAAGCGTCCTCGCCCGAAAGCTGGATGAACTCCTTGCCGCAAGTCGCGCGCTGCTCGGAAACCCGCTCGACCTTGCCGGTGGCATCCTTGACGCCGACGATGTTCTTGAAGTCGTGCGCCAGCCGGCCCATCGTCTCCGGCGTCATGTCGATGACCGAGCGCGGCGGGATGTTGTATATTATGATCGGCAGCTTGGTCGCCCTGGCGACGGCTGCGAAGTGCTCGTAGAGGCCGCGCTGCGTCGGCTTGTTGTAGTAGGGCGTGACGACCAGGGCGGCATCGGCGCCTGCCTTCTCGGCATATTGCACGAGCCCAACCGCTTCCTCGGTGTTGTTGGAACCGGCGCCGGCGACCACCGGTGCCCGGCCCCTGGCCACCTCGATGCAGACCTTGACGACATGGCGGTGCTCGTCATGCGACAGCGTCGGCGACTCGCCGGTGGTGCCGACCGGGACCAGGCCTGTCGTGCCCTCGGCGAGTTGCCACTCGACGAACGCGCGAAAGGCTTTCTCGTCGAAACGCCCGCTCTTTTCGAACGGTGTCACGAGCGCGGTAAGCGAGCCTCTCAGCATGTCGTCCAACTCCCTGGGACTTCTTGTCTATGCATGTCGCTTCCCCAAAACCGGTATCCACTTTTGGGGCGACATGCATCGGTGTTTTGTCGTGCGCGCCTTCTAGCCGAAAGCGAAGCGGCGCACCATAGTCTCGACATTGTTGCGCGGCAAGCATTGCCATGGTGCCAGCAAGCGCAATTCGGGCGACCTCGATAACCTTTTGTTTACGGGCTCTTCACGACCTAAGTCTAGGCTTCGAGGCCTCTCGGCCTGCTGGTAGAATGCCAGGACAAGGAAAGACACAAGATCATGCCGGCCAGTCGGCCTCACCTTTTCGCGCTGCTTGGCGCCACGCTCGCGCTGTTGCCGGGCATAGCGATCGGCGGCAGCGTCGATGTGCAGGTCACCTCGGCGATCCCTCCGCCGGGCCTGCAGGCCCGGGCGCAACCGGATGCCTCGCCCAGCGTCGCCCAACTGAAGAGCGGGCTGGATGCGCTGGCGGCTGGCGACATTCCCGGCGCCCGCGCCGTGCGTGATGCTCTTCCCGCCAACTCGCTCGACCAGCACATCCTTGCGTGGGCGATTGCGCTGTACGGCGGCGACAAGGTTCCGAGCGGCGACATCGCCGCAGCCGCTAGGATGCTACCCAACTGGCCGGGCACCGTTGCCTTGCGCAAGAACAGCGAGCGCGCGCTTTATCGCGAGAACCCTGCCCCGGATATCGTCATTCCGGCATTCGACGGCAGCCAGCCGCAGACATTCGAAGGCGTGATGGTTCTCGCCCGCGCCTATGTCTCGTCCGGCAACGCCAAGGCGGCGCGTTCGGTGCTGTCGCCGTTCTGGCGTACCGCGATCCTGGAAGCCAAGGACGAAACGGCGCTGATCAAGGAATTCGGCGGCCTGATCCCGGCCGCCGACCACCGTTTTCGTATGGAGCGCATGTTCTATGCCGACCGGGTTGGCTCCGCGCTACGTCTCGCCAGCCTCGCCGGCGCTGAACAGCTCGCGGACGCCTGGGCGGCGGCGGGCAGAGGCGACAAGAACACCGCCAAACTGCTGAAGGCAGTGCCAATGGCCCAGCGTTCGGCCGGCTATTTCTTCGCGCAGGCCGAATATCTGCGCAAGCAGGAGAATTTTGCCGGCGCCGCTTCTGTCGTGATGCAGGCGCCGACCGATCGTGAAGCGCTGGTCGATCCGGACGCTTGGTGGGTCGAGCGCCGGGTGTTGTCGCGCGAACTGGTCGACCAGGGAGACATGAAGACGGCGTACCGGATTGTCGCCATGCATGCCGCCGAAAGTGCCGCCAATGCGGCGGATGCCGAATTCCACGCCGGCTGGTACGCGCTGCGTGGCCTGAACGACCCCAAACTTGCTGCAACGCATTTCGTGCGCATCGCCGACCTCGCCCAGGGGCCAATGACCCTGTCGCGCGCCTACTACTGGCTCGGCCGTGCCGCCGAAGTCGGCGGCCCCGGCAACGCCAAGGACTATTTTGGGCGCGCCGCTGCCTATGGCACGACATTTTACGGCCAGCTTGCCGCCGAACGCGTCGGCCGACAGGCGCTCAACATCGTCTACCCGCAACCTGATACCGCCGACCGGCGGAATTTTGCCGGCCGCGAAGCCGTCAGCGCCATCAAGCGGCTGCAGGAAGCCGGCTACGACCGCTATGCCGAAACGCTCTATCGCGATCTAGCCGGGCAGTTGACCAGCCCAGGCGAACTGGCGCTGCTGGCCGTTCTCGCGGAAAAGCAAGGCAACCATTTCATGGCGCTGAAGGTCGGCAAGATCGCCGGCGCGCGCGGCATCGATGTCGGCGCGCTGTCGCATCCGCTCGGCGTGATTCCCGATTCGGCCAATATCTCCGGCTCCGGCAAAGCGCTGGCCTATGCGATTGCCCGGCAGGAAAGCGAGTTCAACATTGGCGCCGTGTCGAGCGCGGGCGCGCGCGGGCTGCTGCAGCTGATGCCGGCGACCGCCAAACAACTGGCGAAGAAGGCCGGGTTACAGTTTTCGCAGACAAGGCTGACCACCGACGCCGGCTATAACGCGACGCTTGGTTCGGCCTTTCTTGGCGAGCAGCTTGACCGCTTCAACGGTTCCTATGTGCTGACCTTCGCCGGCTACAATGCTGGCCCTAACCGGGCAAGCCAATGGGTGGCGAAATACGGCGACCCACGCGGCAAGGACATCGATGCGGTCGTCGACTGGATCGAGCGGATTCCCTACACGGAAACAAGAAGTTACGTGCAACGCGTGATGGAGAATTACGAGGTCTACAAGATGCGTATTTCCGGCAAATACGACATTGTTGGGGATCTTGTGAACGGGCGTGGCTGACCGAAGCAGCCGGATCGAGAGCGATTTCACCGAAGCTGCCGCCCCCTTAGGGGAGATTTGGCCGTCTTCTCCTAGCCAGCTCCTATTTGACCCTCCTCGCCCTCGCCTGTAGCAGTCAGGGAAGATTCGGCGGCGGGAAGGAATCGCGTCCAGATGTCGAGCACTGAAGGCTTTTCCGATTTTTTCCATAGCGCTCCGGATGGGCTAGAACTTCATGCGCGCGTCTATGGTGAAGCAAATTCCGACCATTGGCCGGTGGTCTGCCTACCTGGCCTGACCCGCAATGCCCGGGATTTTCACGAATTGGCGCTCCATCTTTCGGCGCGGCCCACGGCTCCGCGCAAGGTGGTTGCCTTCGACTATCGCGGGCGTGGGCAATCCGCCTACGATCCCGATGTCAGCCATTATAATGTCGGCGTCGAAGCCGGCGACATTCTTGCTGGGTTGACGGCATTGGGAATTGAGGCAGCCGCCTTCATCGGCACCTCGCGCGGCGGGCTGATCATCCATGTTCTCGGCGCGCTGCGGCCGACGGTCCTGAAAGCCATTGTTTTCAACGACATCGGGCCGGTGATCGAGCTGGCCGGCCTTGCCCACATCCAGTCCTATCTTGAACGCGCACCAAAGCCGAAAACTTTCGCTGCGGCGGTGGATGGCCAGCGCGATGTTCACGGCCAGGATTTTCCCGCGCTCACCGACGCCGACTGGAGACGGATGGTGGAGGCGCTTTACCGCGAGACTGATGAAGGGCTGCTGCCCGATTTCGACCCGAAGCTGGTCGACACTGTTGCCAACCTCGATCTGACGCAGCCGCTCCCGGCCCTGTGGCCGCAATTCGAGGCGTTGCAGGCCATTCCCTTGCTCACACTCCGCGGCGCCAATTCGAGACTACTGTCCGAAGACACGCTGAAGCAGATGCAAGAACGCCATTCGCAGATGGAGACGATCACCGTCGAGGGTCAGGGGCACGCCCCGTTCCTTGAAACCGGCGACTTGCCAAACAGGATCGCCACGTTCTTCGACAATGCCGAGCAGCGCAGCACGACCGCGGGCTGAGAACAGGCACAGCCACCGCCGAAAACGAATGCGCCCCTCAACCAAGCTCAGGTCGAGGGGCGCGCCGAAATATCTATGCTATTGGGATTTCGCGCTTTTCCGTACCTTGGCCTTTGCCGCGACCGGCTCGCTCTTTCTGTCCTGCGTCACGGCGCAGGGAGACGATCCGGGCTTTGCCGCCGCGCTGTCGGACCCGCTGCTTCGAGGTGTTTCCAGCACAATGACGCAGCCGTCGAGGTCATTCGTGGCCAGATGCGCGTAGCGCATGGTCATCGACAGCGTCTGATGGCCGAGCCACATCTGCACACGCCTGATATCGATGCCGCCCTGGACAAGACGCGAAGCACAGGTGTGGCGCAAGATATGCGGCACCACCTGGTCGTCGGCGCCTAGGCCGACCTCAGCCTTTGCGTCATTCCAGATGGCACGAAACTGAGCCTGGCTGAGCTTGGTGAAGGGACCTTTGGGCCGGCGACCTTCGGCGGCGGGCAGCTTGATGACCTCCTTCACCCGTTCGGTCATTGGAATGGTGCGGCTGCGGCCGGACTTGGTGATCCAGAAACTAACGCGATGCTCCTGGATGTCATTCCAGATCAGCCCCAGAGCCTCACCGAGGCGGCATCCGCTATCGACCAGGAAGACCGAGAGCCTGTAGGCATCCTCGCTGCGGCTCTTGATGGCTGCGAACAGCCTGGCCTCTTCGTCCCTCTCGAGGAAACGAATCCGCCCCGCCCGCTCCTTCTGGCGGCGGAACTCGGGTAGGCTATGGATATCCCCCATCTTGTGAGCCTTGCGCAGCAGTTTGCTGAGGGCAGCCATCTTTCGATTGATGGTTGCATTGCTGTTGCCGCGCTGGCGCAAGGTGCCGATAAGATTGTCCAGGGTACTCTGGTCAAAGGCGCTGAAACGCTCCCCGAGGAGAATCTCATCTATCTCGCCGATGAAGGAGCTGACATTGTATTTATGTCGCCCATCATCCCATAATATGTCCCGATATGCTGAAAAAAGATCCCCAACCCTATGTGACGTTACTTCTCGTATCTTGTTGTAGGTATATTTAAACTTCGAATTTTGAGAAGAGAACACCGCAAAATGATCAGAGGGATTACCCTCTTGAATCGCTTCGTTTGTCATTATGAGCCACACCCCCGAGTGGATAGGTCTGACCTAGCCCACATCGAGGCGTCCTTTCAAGAGTTTTGAATCACACGATTGTGATTTCATCCGCCAGATGGGGATCCCACGAAATCATATCGCAGATTCAATTCAGCTACCGATGCCCCCTTTTCCTTCTGTCTGCCCAAGCCCAGTCACGAAACAAAAACAGCCCGGGCGTTTGTGCGCCCGGGCTGGATTTCACCTGTATGGAACCAGCCCTTAGAAGGAGCGCTGGAAGCGGAGGATACCGCCGACGGCATTGCTCTTGCCGGCCGGGATATCCGTCCAGCTCTGACCAAACTTGGTTGCGTGAGCCCAATCGACTTCGGCGGTGATCGTGAGGCCGGGAACGATGTCGTAGGCGATGTTCGCCGCGAGACCGAATTCCTTCGCTTCATCATAGGAAACCTGCACGTTGAACGAGGTCTTCTCGTTGAACTTGTAGGTGCCACCGCCCCACACTGCCCAGTTGCCGCCCCACTGCTTGTAGAAGTTGTAGGTGGTATTGTCGTCCGAGCCATAGCCACCCATGATGAACAGCGACAGTTCGTTGGTCGCATTCACGTCCAAGCGGACCTTGCCAGCCCATTCTTCCCAATTGCTGTTGTAAGCAACGACGCCGGTGATGGCGCCCCAGCCCTGGGTGTACTTCACGCCGCCGACAATATGCGGGACGTAGCTGTCGATGGTCTCGTAGCCAGAGCCTTCTTCAGCCGAGATCACAGCCGAGAAGCCGTTGCCGGCATCGAAGTAATACTGGACAACGTTGGTGTCGAAGTCGCCGTAGGGAACCAGGGTATCCTGGATGACGTTGCCGGCGTAGCCGATGAACGTGTTGAAGGCCGATTCGTCCTTACCGACGCGGAGGCCACCGAGCTGGATCCAGGCGAAGTTCAGCGAAACCCGATTGACGCCTTCACCGGTGGTGTTGCCAGCGTAGGGACCGCCACCGTTGCCGAAATTGAAGCGGGTCTCGGTGTAGGTCTTCAAGGTGCCGAGCTCGGTTTCCTGGCCGGTCCAGGTCTTCAGCGTGAAGCGGGCGTTCTTACCCCAGGTATCCTGGCTTTCGCCAGTCATACGGTCGAAGGTACGGGCGCCGTCGAAGCTACCCTGCTGGCCAGCGCTCATATCGTAACGGACATAGCCGCCGATGCGCAGGCAGGTTTCGGTGCCGGGGATGTAGAAGTAGCCAGCGCCGTAGACGTCGCAGATCTTGACGTATTCAGCGGGTTCCGGCTCGGCGACAACGACGGCGTCGGCGGCGCGCGCACCGGAAACTGCGATCAGGGCCGCAGCGGAGCCGAGAAGAAGGCTCTTAATGTTCATTTTCTGACCTCCAGTCAGAATCGAACAGAACAGCGGTGTTTGGGGTGCATTTTGCGCGGCCCGGGGTCGCGTCCGCTTTAGCTATCTATCTGTTTTAGTGAGATAATTTCTGCCTTGCCGCCATCGCGGTAGGCAAGAGTGGCGGAGAGGATGGGATTCGAACCCACGAGAAGCTTTTGACCTCTACTCCCTTAGCAGGGGAGCGCCTTCGACCACTCGGCCACCTCTCCGTTGCGCCGCTGGATAAAGAAAAGCGCCGGCACAATCAACAAGCCCGCATCATTATATGGAAAAATAAGAACGCACCGAACCGCAGCTCTCCATGGATGCGGCGGTTCTGCGGCAGTTTCCCGGCTGGCGACTCGAGGCCTCGCCATGATTCCGTCGGCTGATTGCCGGATTCGCCCGCAAACAAAGGGTTGCGGAGGGGCGGATGGTTAACGAGAGCTTTCTGAGTGAGGCCAAATCGTGTCATTTGTGCAACAACGCCAGGGGATAGCAGCCGAACAGCCCTTTCGCCGGTACGATCGTGGTTGAACGCCGCCGCCTCATGAGTAATGTCGATTTCGAAGGAGCGGCGCGGTGCGCATCTTTTTCGGTAGTGGGGATGGGGCAGGGAACGCTGTCCTTCAGCAAAGAATACCCAGACCCGTTTTTTAACTTTTGACTGGAGGTCAGAAAATGAACATTAAGAGCCTTCTTCTCGGCTCCGCTGCGGCCCTGATCGCAGTTTCCGGTGCGCGCGCCGCCGACGCCGTCGTTGTCGCCGAGCCGGAACCCGCTGAATACGTCAAGATCTGCGACGTCTACGGCGCTGGCTACTTCTACATCCCCGGCACCGAAACCTGCCTGCGCATCGGCGGCTATGTCCGTTACGACATCGGCGTCGGCGACATCGGCTCGTTCGATGGCGCGAGAAGCGCAGATCACATGACCCCTGGCGACAACAACGCTACTTACTACAAGAATGCCCGCTTCACGCTGAAGACCTGGACCGGCCAGGAAACCGAGCTCGGCACCTTGAAGACCTACACCGAGACCCGCTTCAATTTCGGCAACTTCCAGACCGATACGGGTAGCTACATCAACGACGCCCATAACAAGGACGTTTCGCTGAATTTTGCCTGGATCCAGCTCGGTGGCCTCCGCGTCGGTAAGGACGAATCGGCTTTCGATACGTTCATCGGCTACGCCGGCAACGTCATCCAGGATACGCTGGTTCCCTACGGTAACTTCGACACCAACGTCGTTCAGTACTACTTCGATGCCGGCAATGGCTTCTCGGCCGTGGTCTCGCTCGAAGAAGGTTCCGGCATCGATACGATCGACAGCTATGTTCCGCATGTCGTCGGCGGTGTGAAGTACACGCAGGGCTGGGGCGCCATCACCGGCGTTGCCTCGTATGACAGCAACTACGAAGAGTGGGCCGGCAAGGTTCGCTTGGACGTGAACGCCACGAACGAACTGTCGCTGTTCATCATGGCTGGCTATGGTTCCGACGACAACCTCAATGACTTCCGCGGCGGACGCGGCTTCTACAAGCAGTGGGGCGGCAACTGGGCAGTGTGGGGCGGTGGCACCTACAAGTTCAACGAGAAGACCTCGTTCAACCTCCAGGTGTCGGCTGACGATGACAAGAACTGGGGTGTCGCGGCTAACGTCGCCTACGACGTCGTCCCCGGCCTCACGGTCACGGCCGAAGTCGACTATGCCCACGACGGCAAGTTTGGCGATCCGGACAATTTCAACTGGACTGGTGCGGACAAGAAGAACAGCGTCGGCGGTATGCTCCGCTTCCAGCGTTCGTTCTAACAGGTTTCGTTTCGTCGAAATCGGAACCCGGCGGGCAACCGCCGGGTTCTTTTTTTGGGATTGCCAAGCGCAGCCGATGGAATTCAGCATTGTAAGTGCGAAGTCTGACGAAGGAAGCGTTAGCTCCCGAGGAGGTCGCCCCGGACCTCTCGGGATTGCTTTTGAATACTTTTCGCCCGTCTTTTCGCTCGGACATATTGCTCGAGAATAGACGTACTACCGCTGGAGCGAATTCAGCTTACGCCTCGGCAAGGTCACCCAGAGACTGTATCAACGGCTGAATCTCGTTCTCATAATTCTTCCATCGCTTGACGGACGACTTGTAGATCGGCTGACGAACCTGCCAGCGGCTGTAGGTATTTACCGAGCCATCCCGGTCAAAAAAGCGCAGGCAGGCATCGTCCCAGGGCAATCCGAGATAATCGATGAGCCGGCGCGACTGCTCCTCCTGATTTTCGATCAAAGTCTCATAGCGATTTTCGAAAATACGTCCGGGGAAAACCCTGCTCCAATGGCGCATCAAGCGATCATATTCCCTGTAGTAAAGTCCCAGCGTTTCAAGATCGGCGCTGTAGCTGTGCGCTTTACTGAATTGCAGGACGAAGCAGGAGAGGCAATTGTCAATGGCATCGCGGCGGCAATGAATGATGCGAGCGTTGGGGAAGAGAATGCCGATCAGACCGATCAGCTCGAAATTGTGAGGCATCTTGTCGACGATCCGAAGCGCCTCAGGAGCCCGCTCACGCAGGTAGGCTAGGTGCTCCTCGGCCAAAGTCCTGGTCAGATCGGGAGTAATCGTCGCGATCGATTCGCCAAAATTCGCTTTGGAACGGTCTCCGAGGCCAATACCATTGGCTATTCGTCTAAGCTTGCTGAGCTCGCCGGCGCCATGAACATCGGGATGGCTGGCACAGATCTGCTCCGTCAGCGTCGTGCCCGAGCGAGGCATGCCGACGACGAATACAGGCAGCTCCGAGGGATTGCCATAGGTGGCCGTTGAAGCCACCAGTTCCGGCGTGAACGTCTCGATCATGGCATCGACCCAACGACGGTAGTTTTCCAGATCGAATTTATTACCGGCGGCTTGATTTCCCTTTTTGAAGTGGTCCATCGCCTCCTTGTAGCGACGCATGTCATTGAGCACCTTCCCGGCCGCGTGATGAAGCGCTGCCGCTCCCTCCGACCCGTGGTTCGGGTCTCGAAGCTCTGCCAGGATTGCCGCGAGTTCCGGCGGCTCTTCCGTGTATTTGCGCGTGTGTACAAGCGCATTATACGCAGCCGGCACCTCGATGCGCCGCTCTACTGCCTTTTTCAGATGAACCGCGGCTTCGTCCATACGACCGAGACTTGCGAGTGCTTGGGACAGCCCCATCCGAGCCAAAGAATGATCTCGCGCGAGTTTCAGCGCCTTCTCGAAGAGCGGCAGCGCCATCTCCCCCTTGTTAAACATATTGTAGGTGTTGCCGAGGGCGCAAAGCGCCTCCACCAGATCCGGCTTCATGGCCAAGGCGTACTGAATGTGCCGTATCGCTGCCGAAAACTCGCTGACCGTGAGATAGGCTTCCCCCAAGCTAAGGTGGTAATAGGGGTTGCGAGGCTCGGCTCCCACCGCGCGTGCGAAATACCGCAAGGCCTTTTCGCTATCGAACTCGAGTCCCAGCGTCCCCAGTATGTACAGCGCCAGGGGATGTTCGGGCGTTCGCGCCAGAACCCTGAGGCAAAGTTCCTCGGCCTCAGGCAGCCGCTCGGCCTGCTGCAGTTCGAGCGCCTGCCTCAACAGCATGTCGTCAGCATGCGTAAGGGACAGGGCGACTTTTGGTGGTTGGGCTTTCGGCAGGTTGATCTTCTGCGCGGGTTGGGCCTTGAGATGCTTGGACCAAGCAGGGGGCAATCGAGAGTTCATGGCCCGTCGTTAGCAAAAAACTCCATCCGAATCTAGCATCGGAGGCACGTCGGCGCAGGCGAATCTTACGCCCCTAACCGCTCTGACAGCGTATTGTTGCATTGCCGAAGGCTCTGTCTTCCGATCCTGAACTTGCGCCCGCTATCCGGTCACGTTAGCAAGAAGGCCCTTTTCAAGCGAGCCTTCGCCATGCCCCAGCGCCCTCCCCTCACGCCGCTCATCGCGGCACTTCCGTCGACGGTCCCGTTTGTCGGGCCCGAAGCACAGGAGCGCGAGCGCGGCCGCGCCTTTCGTGCCCGCATCGGTGCCAATGAGAGCAGTTTTGGGCCTTCGCCGCGCGTTATAGAGCGCATGGCTGGAATTGCCCGCGACATGTGGATGTATTGCGATCCCGACAATCATGATCTCAAGGTTGCCGTTGCCGGGCATCTCGGCGTGGGGGCCGAAAACGTGGTTGTCGGCGAAGGCATAGACGGCCTGCTCAGCCTCGTGGCACGCATGTATGTGGCAGCAGGCGATGCCGTGGTGACCTCGCTCGGCGCCTATCCGACCTTCAACTTCCATATTGCCGGTGTCGGTGGGCGGCTAGTCACGGTCCCCTATGAGAACGATCGGGAAAGCCTGGACGGCCTGCTCGCGGCGGTCCGCAAGGACAAGGCGCCGCTGGTCTACCTGTCCAATCCCGACAATCCGATGGGCAGTTGGTGGGAAGCGGGCGAACTCATCCGCTTCATCGAGGCACTGCCGGAAACCACCATGCTGGTGCTCGACGAGGCCTATGGCGAACTCGGACCGGCTTCGGCAATGCCGCCGATCGATATCTCACGGAAGAACGTCATCCGCATGCGCACCTTTTCGAAGGCCTACGGGCTGGCCGGCATACGCTGCGGTTATGCCGTTGCTGAGGCCGAAGTCATCCGCGACTTCGAGAAGATCCGCAACCATTACGGCGTCAGCCGCATGGCGCAGATCGCCGGTGTCGAGGCGCTTGCCGACCAGGACTATCTCGAAACCGTGGTGGCGCGGGTCGTGGCCGGCCGCCGACGCATCGCGGCAACCGCCGAGCAGAACGGGCTGAAGCCGCTGGCTTCGGCGACCAACTTCGTCACCATCGATTGCGGCCGCGATGGCGCTTTCGCGCTGAAAGTGCTGCAGGGCCTGCTGTCGCGCGACGTGTTCATCCGCAAGCCGATGGTGCCGGTGCTCGACCGCTGCATCCGTGTCAGTGTCGGCCTCGACCACGAACTCGACATCTTTGCCGAGGAACTGCCTGGCGCGCTCGCAGCGGCGCGGGGCAATTAGGATCCGTTCGTAAGCAAACAGCGAGCATACGAAGCTCACAAATCCAGTTCCCAGGTCTGACCGGTCAACTCCTTGCCGAAACTGTGATGGCGCTCCTGCGAGACCAGCTTGAAGCCTGCGCGCTCGTAGATCGCGCGCGCCGCGACGAGGATATCGTTGGTCCATAGCATCAGCCTGATGTAACCGCAGGCGCGGGCCTGGCTCACGCACTGCGCGACCAGGCGTTTGCCGATGCCCAGGCCGCGGGCCGCCGCCTCGACATGCAGCATCCTCAGCTTCGCAACCTCGTCGTCCAGATGCACCAGGAACACGGCGCCGACCGGCTCGCCGCCGCGTTCGGCGATCCAGCAGAAATCACGGCCGGGCACGAAATTGCGGATGAAATCAACGCCAATCTCGGCGAGCATGGCTTCGAACTCGATGTTCCAGCCATATTCCTCGGCATAGAGCTGGGCCTGCCGCTGCACGACCCAGCCGACGTCGCCGACACGGTGCGGCCGGACCGCCACCGCGTCATTCCCACAGGCAGGATCGCCCAGCAATTTCCCAACCTTGCGCAACGCGTCGCCCAACTCATGCAGCCTGTCGTCGGGCACACTTTCGATCAGCCGCGCCGTGTCCCGGTCGGCCGCCGACTGAAGCCTCGCAAGTGCTGCCTCGCCCCTGGGCGTCAGCGAGAGAACCCTTCGGCGCCGATCGGTCGGATCCGTTCGGGCCTCGGTCAGCCCCTCGCCCGCAAACTTCCGCAGAATCCGCGTGAGATAAGCGGGATCGACACGCAATTGCCTGGCGATTTCGGACGCCGCCGGGCCGTTCTCCAACCGAAAAGCCCCGGCCAGGAACCCTCGCTCGCCGGCGATTTCGGGAGCGGCGGGACTGCTGTGATGGCCCAATTCGAACAGCACGCGCGCCTCGGTCAGGGTGAACGCGCTCTGTGTCAGGGTCTCGTCGAGAAGGCCAACGGTCCGGGTGTAGAACCGGTTGAAGTGGCGTATCTGCGCCACCAATGCGTTGCGTTCGTCCAACATCTGCTTCCAACTCCCGACAAGGCAATTGCATTTTCCAAAATTAATGGACTGAGTCAATTAAGTTTCAAAACCTGTGCCCGGCTATTGCGTCATGCGCGCAATTCTCGGGTTGCATTCCCTGAGCCGTGCACCAGATTCCACGGAGACAGGCTTGGAGAGATTCATGGCTGGTCATCGCAGGGAAGTGCGGGCGCGTGTCTACGGTAATGTGCAGGGCATCGGCTTCAGACTCTGGGCTCGGAGCGAAGCCACACGCCTTGGTCTTGCGGGCTGGGTTTGCAATGAAGCGGACGGATCTGTAACGGCCCATATTGCAGGCCGCGATGAAGCGGTCTCGACAATGATCGAGCGACTCTGGAAAGGGCCGACCGGGGCTTCGGTTTCAAAGGTCGACGTCGAGGAGTTGGCCGCCGGAAACGCCCCTGTTGGGTTCAGGATCATTGCATGACGGCGGAATTGACTCGGTACCCTTGAATTAATTGAACGTTCGTTTTAATATCGTTCCGCGAAGGGACGACAATGGCGCGCACCACCGGATCCGATGGCGAAAAAACCGAAGCGGCGATCCGCGAGGCTGCGGTCAACCTGATCGCGCGCTTTGGCTACGAGGCGATGTCGATGCGCCAGCTTGCCGCCGAGGTCGGCGTACAGGCAGCCGCGCTCTACCGCTATTTCCCGACCAAGGAAGACCTTCTGTTCACGCTGATGCGCGAACACATGCAGGGCCTGTCCCAAGCGTGGGAAGCAGCCAAGCCGGCCGATGCGGATCCGGCACAACGGCTTTCGGCCTATGTCGAAAACCATATCGCTTTCCATATCGAGCGTCGCCATGCCACGCATGTGTCGAACATGGAATTGCGCAGCCTCTCGCCCGAAAGGCTGACACAGATCCTGCGCATGCGCACTGCCTACGAAAAGGAACTGCGCGCCATCCTGCGCGATGGCGCCGAGGCTGATGTCTTCAGCATCGACGATACCGGGCTGACGGCCATGGCGCTGATCCAGATGATGACCGGCGTCATCGTCTGGTTTCGGCCGGGCGAGCGGCTGTCGATCGCTGAAGTGACGGCGACATATCTTTCAATGACAATGCGCCTGGTCGACGCGGCATCCGCTACAGCGCCGCACGTCTTTTTAGACGCGCAAAGGACGCTGTTTTAATTCGCGCATGATCCCTTTCCGAAAATCAAAGTCGATTTTCGGGGTCATGCGGCAGGAGGAACGACATGTACACGAACACGCTCAGCTTCGGGCATGACGAGGATATCGAGGCGCTGCGCGACATGGTGCGGCGCTTCGCCCAGGACAGGATCGCGCCGATCGCCGCCGACATTGATCGGTCGAACGAATTCCCGGCGCATCTGTGGCGCGAACTCGGCGCGCTTGGGCTGCTCGGCATTACCGCCGATCCCGATTTCGGCGGCAGCGGCATGGGCTATCTTGCCCATGTGATTGCCGTGGAGGAGATTTCCCGCGCTTCGGCTTCGGTCGGCCTTTCCTACGGCGCCCACTCCAACCTGTGCGTCAACCAGATCAACCGCTGGGCGACACCGGCGCAAAAGGAAAAATTCCTGCCGCCGCTGTGCTCGGGCGAGCGCGTCGGCGCGCTGGCCATGTCGGAATCCGGCGCCGGCTCCGACGTCGTCTCGCTCAAGCTGCACGCCGAAAAGCGCAATGACCGCTATGTGCTGAACGGCACCAAGATGTGGATCACCAACGGGCCGGACGCCGAAACGCTGGTCGTCTATGCCAAGACCGATCCGGAGCGGAAATCGCACGGCATCACCGCCTTCATCATCGAAAAGGCTTTTGCCGGTTTCTCCGTGGCGCAAAAACTCGACAAGCTCGGCATGCGCGGCTCCAACACCGGCGAACTGGTGTTCGAGAATGTCGAGGTGCCTTTCGATAATGTGCTGCATGAGGAAGGGCGAGGCGTCGAGGTGCTGATGTCGGGCCTCGACTATGAGCGCACGGTGCTCGCCGGCGGCCCGATCGGCCTGATGGCGGCGTGCCTCGACGTGGCGATCCCCTATGTGCACGAGCGCAAGCAGTTCGGCCAAGCGATCGGCGAATTCCAGCTGGTGCAAGGCAAGCTGGCCGACATGTACACGACCATGAACGCCGCGCGCGCCTACGTCTATGCCGTGGCCGCCGCCTGCGATCGCGGCCAGACGACGCGCAAGGATGCCGCCGGCTGCGTGCTGTTTGCCGCGGAGAAGGCGACGCAGATGGCACTCGACGCGCTGCAGCTGCTCGGCGGCAATGGCTATATCAACGACTATCCTACCGGCCGTTTGGTGCGCGACGCCAAGCTCTATGAGATCGGTGCCGGCACCAGCGAAATCCGCCGCTGGCTGATCGGCCGCGAGATCATGGCGGAGGGGCTGTGATGTTCCCCTCCGCCACCTCAGCCGAATGCCTTGGGCAGGTCATCGGTTGGCTTGGCAACGATCTGGTGCGGGTCGCGCCACAAAACCTCGCGCTGACGCGCCGACGTGATCGAACGCACCGGCAAACCGCCCTCCTCGATCAACCAGGCGCAATAGCGCGCCCGGCTGATCGCTTCCTTGGCGTCCGGATGGAACCAGCAGATGCCCCAGATCGAGCTACGGCGCTTGAAATGCCGGCCAACCCGACCTGGAATGGGCAAATGCTGGTTGAACCAGTCGAACTGACCCTCCAGTTCGTCATGAACCCAATCCGGGCAGCCGTTCCGGTGCAGGTACCAGGACGCGTGGAAGAAGCCGGTCTCCACCCGGCTCTTCGGATGGATCAGCGGCGTTACGAACCGCAAATACATTTTGACACCCACCGTGCCTCAAAGCGCGGTGTTCCTCTTGCTCAAATTCGGGACGTGGAAAGCCGCCCTCCGGCGGCGTCAGGCCATAGCCGAAGGGAGACATCTGGTGAAATGCAAAAGCATGCCTTTCATCGTCGCCTCCTGAGGGTGTCATTCGTACAAAAGATGCCACGCTTGGCACGCGGCATCCGGGCGCGGGCTGTTACACTGGTTCCACAGCGGCATCAAGAGGTGTGATAAACAACGTGGCTACACTGCAAACCCAGATATCCCCCTCCTCCGACACCTTCCGCGCCAATGCCGAACGCATGCGGGCACTGGTCGCCGACATCGCCGAGAAGGCCACGGCCGTCGAGCGCGGTGGCTCCGAGGAGGCGCGCGCGCGCCACGTTTCGCGTGGCAAGCTGTTGCCGCGCGAGCGCCTTGCCCTGTTGCTCGACACCGGCTCGCCCTTCCTCGAGATCGGCCAGTTCGCCGCATGGTCGATGTATGGCGAGGAGATTTCCGCGGCCGGCATGATCGCCGGCATCGGCCGCGTCGAAGGCACCGAGGTGATGGTCGTCGTCAACGACGCAACGGTGAAGGGCGGCACCTACTATCCGCTGACCGTCAAGAAGCATCTGCGGGCGCAGGAGATCGCGCTGCAAAACAATCTGCCTTGCATCTACCTCGTCGACAGCGGCGGCGCCAATCTGCCCAACCAGGACGAGGTGTTTCCCGACCGCGAGCATTTCGGCCGCATCTTCTACAACCAGGCCAACATGTCTGCCGCCGGCATCCCGCAGATCGCCTGCGTCATGGGTTCATGCACGGCGGGCGGCGCCTATGTGCCGGCGATGTCGGACGAGACGATCATGGTGCGCAACCAGGCGACCATCTTCCTCGGCGGGCCGCCGCTGGTGAAAGCGGCCACCGGCGAGGACGTCAGTGCCGAGGATTTGGGCGGCGCGGACGTGCACACGCGGCTTTCCGGTGTCGCCGACCACTATGCGCTGGACGACGAACATGCACTCGCCATCTGCCGGCGCATCGTCAGAAACCTGAATCGGAACAAGACGGTAAGCCTGAACTTGAGGAAAGCGATTCCACCGCTTCATCCGGCGGATGAGCTCTATGGCATCGTACCGACGGATCTGCGCCAGCCCTATGACGTGCGCGAGGTGATCGCGCGCATCGCCGACGGCTCCGAATTCGACGAGTTCAAGCAGAACTATGGCACGACGCTCATCACCGGCTTCGCCCACCTGCATGGCATGCCAGTCGGCATCATCGCCAACAACGGCGTGCTGTTTTCCGAAAGCGCGCTGAAGGGCGCGCACTTCATCGAATTGTGCTGCCAGCGCAAGATCCCGCTGGTCTTCCTGCAGAACATCACCGGCTTCATGGTCGGCAGGAAATACGAAGCCGCCGGCATCGCCAAGGACGGCGCCAAGCTGGTGATGGCGGTGGCCACCGCCAGGGTGCCGAAAGTAACTGTCATCATCGGCGGTTCGTTCGGCGCCGGCAACTACGGCATGTGTGGCCGGGCCTACTCGCCGCGCTTCCTGTGGATGTGGCCGAACGCCCGCATCTCGGTGATGGGCGGCGAACAGGCGGCGACGGTGCTTGTCATGGTCAAGCGCGAAGGCATCGAGCGCAAGGGCGGCGAATGGAGCGCCGAGGAGGAAGCAAAATTCAAGAAGCCGATCCTGATGAAATACGAGCATGAAGGCCATCCGCTCTATTCCTCGGCAAGGCTTTGGGATGACGGCATCATCGACCCGGCGAAGACGCGCGAGGTGCTGGCACTCAGCCTTTCCGCCGCGCTCAACGCCGAGATCGAGGACACGCGCTTCGGCGTGTTCAGGATGTGACATGGACGGCATCGGCGACAGGGTCCGCATCCAAACCGGCGACATCACCAGGCTGGCCATCGACGCCATCGTCAATGCCGCCAATTCCTCACTGCTGGGCGGTGGCGGGGTAGACGGCGCCATCCACCGGGCAGCCGGGCCGGAACTGGAGTTCGAATGCCGCATGCTCAATGGCTGCAGGACCGGCGATGCGAAGCTGACGAAGGGCTATCGGCTGCCAGCGCGCTATATCATCCACACGGTCGGGCCGGTCTGGCAAGGCGGTGGCAAAGGCGAGGCCGAACTGCTCGCGTCCTGCTATCGCCGTTCGCTCGAACTCGCTGCCGCCAATGACTGCCGCACGGTAGCGTTTCCGGCGATCTCGACCGGCATCTATCGCTATCCGAAAGACGAGGCGGCAGGGATCGCCGCCAGGACGGTCAGTACATTCATCGAACAGAAGACAATGCCGGAGACCGTCATTTTCTGCTGCTTCGACGATCAAATGGCGGAACTATACCGGCAGGCCGTTGCTGCCCTGTGAGAAAGCTGAACTGTATGGACCAACCGATTCACCAGCATAGGCAGCCAAGAATCTCCACCAACGAACTGGCAGCGAAGCAAAATATTCGCTACTGCTGGTCGTGCTTAGCGCAATGGGGACAGGGTGGAAATGAAACTGAAATATTGCCGCAAGTCGGCGGCGTCGATACTTGCAGGATTTCTAATATTAACGACAGCCGGCATCAGCTCGGCGGAATCGCTCGCGGGCAGCAAGGGAGACGTGCGTTTTCCAGCAACTCGGGGCTCGGATCCGAAGAGCGAATGCAACGTTGCCTACAAGGCCTATGTGGCGGCGAGCGGTCATTCGGCCTACGCCACGACCTTTTATTCGCGCGTTGTCGACCTCTACATTGTCTGCGCCTCGAAGCTCAACGCGCCCTCCCAGAAGGCAGCGGAAGAGATGGCGCTGCGCAACTGCCAGGCCGGCTTGACGAGGTGGAAGCTCAAGACCGCAAGCGGCGGCTGCGCAATCTCGGCGTCGAAGTAGGCAGGCGTGCCTCTTCCGTAGGGCACTCCCTTGGCAAGGGAGAGCTCTACGCCAAGTGCGGAACTGCAAAGCAGCCCCTGTCAAAGGAACGCCTGCGTCGCTTTACGCAAACCCTGGCTGCGGAGGCTCCATGTTCGGCAAGATCCTGATCGCCAATCGGGGCGAGATCGCATGCCGTGTCATTCGCACGGCCCGAAAGCTCGGCGTGCATACCGTTGCCGTCTATTCGGATGCCGACGCGAGATCCCTGCATGTCGAGATGGCCGACGAGGCGGTTCATATCGGCGCCTCGCCCGTCGGCGAAAGCTATCTGCGCGGCGACAGGATTGTCGACGCAGCGCTGGCGACGGGGGCGCAGGCCATTCATCCCGGTTACGGCTTCCTGTCGGAAAACCCTGATTTCGTCGACCAGGTAGTGGCAGCGGGGCTTACCTTCATCGGTCCGTCGGCGGCCTCGATCCGTGCGATGGGACTGAAGGACGCCGCCAAGCGGCTGATGGAAAAAGCCGGGGTGCCGGTGGTGCCGGGCTATCATGGCGAGGCGCAGGAGATCGTGCTGCTTGCCTCCAAGGCACGCGAGATCGGCTATCCCGTGCTGATCAAGGCGCGCGCCGGCGGCGGCGGCAAGGGCATGCGGCGGGTCGAACATCCCGATGAATTTTCCGAGGCGCTGTCCAGCGCACGACGCGAGGCAAAGGCCGCCTTCGGCGACGACCGCGTGCTGGTCGAAAAATATGTCGACAAGCCGCGGCACATCGAAGTGCAGGTGTTCGGCGATAATTTCGGCAATGCGGTTCACCTCTATGAGCGCGACTGCTCGGCGCAGCGCCGCCACCAGAAGGTGATCGAGGAGGCTCCTGCCCCCGGCATGACGGAAGCGCTGCGCAAGGCGATGACGGAGGCGGCGGTAAAGGCCGCCAAGGCGATCGGCTATTCCGGCGCCGGCACCGTCGAGTTCATCGTCGATGCCTCGCAAGGCCTGAAAGCCGACCGCTTCTGGTTCATGGAAATGAACACCCGCCTGCAGGTCGAGCACCCCGTTACCGAAATGGTCACAGGCACCGATCTGGTCGAGTGGCAGCTCAAGGTCGCGTCGGGCGAGAAACTACCGAAGACGCAAAGCGAGATCGTACTCGCCGGCCATGCCTTCGAGGCGCGCATCTATGCGGAGGATGCGACAAAAGGCTTCCTGCCCGCGACTGGCACGCTGCACCATCTGAAATTTCCGGACGCAGCACTTGAAGGTGCTCGCATGCGCATCGAGACCGGCGTGCGGGCCGGCGATGCCATTTCGCCCTATTATGACCCAATGATCGCCAAGCTGGTCGTCCACGCAAAAGACAGGCAGGCGGCGCTGAAAGCGCTCGGCGCGGCGCTGTCGCAAACCGAGATCGCTGGCTCGACCGTCAACACTGCCTTTCTCGCCGCTCTTACCGCGGATCCAGACTTTGCGGCGGGCGATGTCGACACTGGCCTGATCGCCAGGCACCAGCCGGCGCTGACCGAGGTCACGCCGCCGAGCGGCGAAACCATCGCGGCGGCGGCCCTTGCGGCCGCTGGCGCGGGAGCACTGCCGCTGTCCAGCGAGCCATGGTCTTCGCTTGCCGGCTATGCGCATTTCCACAGCGTGGCGCGGCGCTCACGGCTGAAGTTCGGCGAAGATGATATCGTGGCGCGGGTTTCGGTGCGGCCGGACGGGCGGTTCCAGGTGGCGCTCGATGCACCCTATGACAGCACCAATTCGCATGACCTTCGCGCCGTCCCTCGCCTCGCCCTCTGGCCAGGCCACGTCACCGTATTCGAAGGCGCCGTCGGCTATACTTTCACAGTCACGGACCCGCTGGAGAGAACCGACGAGGCGGCTGGCGCCACCGGCAGCCTGCGTGCGCCGATGCCGGGGCTGGTCAAGCTGGTGCGTGCGGCACGGGGCGATGCCGTGACCAAGGGCCAGCCGCTGCTGATCCTCGAGGCGATGAAGATGGAGCACACCATCGCCGCGCCGCATGACGGAGTGATCGCCGAGATCGCGGCTGAGGGAGCACAGGTTACCGACGGGACAGTGCTGGTGCGATTCGTCGAGGAACAGAGCGCTTCGACCGCTGCCACGAACTGACAGTTCGGAAGCAGACGACGGATCGCCAGCAAAAATGGCTGGGGAGAACCCGGCCAGACGGACGTTCAGGCGCAACTCCCGAACAGACGCGTAAAACCGTCAACATGGGCAATAGCCCTGAATACGAAACCCATGCCGATGTTCCTGGCGAGGCGTTGGCAACAGCGCTCAATCACAGTACCGCATGAGCGGAGGAAGTCGCCAGCCTACAACATTCGTCGGGTTGCCTTGGTGCAAGTTCCCGACCTGTCATTGCTGGACAAATTTGGCCGGCATTCGAATGTCGGTCTGTATTCCCAGAGCCTCCGCCGCCCAATCTCTCATTTCGGGGGAGACATCATCTGATCTTAGTATTGACACGGCCAGCGCCGCGACGTCCGCGGGGGGTTTTTGGTTGGCGCCTCTATACATGAAATAACCAGCCAGGATGGCACATCCTATCGAGATGGCCGGTGGTGCAAACCGTATTGCCGTCAAAGCCATGGCGCGCCAGCGGGCGGTTGGGCTGATCTTGGGAAGCATATCTTCGTCGTCAACAAGCTCAGTCATTCCAATCCTCCCGCGGTCGGTAGAATGCCTTCCAGTAGAATGGTCTACATTAGTTAAATTGCGATAAAACTTATCGGGAATGGCGGGAGGGGCGAGTTATCCTAGGCGTGTTCGCGGCGCCGCATTGGCAAACTGCGCTGACTACGAAGGACAAGGCCACGGCGTTCGCCATGACCAAGGAGATTGGCGACAAGGTCCGGGGCGAGAAAATCAGGCCGAAATGAAACGCCGACGGCTATCCCTGATATGCAAACGCAAGCGCATTCAGTCCGCTGTGATAGATTCGCCTCAGCACGCTTTCCGCAGCGTTAGCTCGCTGGGATGTGGCGATCTTCCATGAAGGCCCACCACATGGGTTTTGGCTCCGCCTTGTCGGACAGGCGGTCAACGCCGCCAAACGCGTTTGCGTCAGCCACAATCTTTTCAATGACAAATGGCCGGGACGAGCCCGGCCATTTCCTTGGTTATCCGGTCGCCGAAGCGACGCCAGCGATTACTGCGCGATCGGCGCGTATTTGCCGTCGTGCCACTGGTTGATGTCGTAGCTGGCATTCTTGAGATCGCCCTTCTCGTCGAAGGTGACATCACCGACAACCGTGCTGATCGGCGTGCCGTTCTTCAACGCTTCGGCAACCTTGGCCGGATCGTCGCTGCCGGCGCGCTTGACGCCCTCGGCGAAGGCCTGGATCACGGCATAGGAGAACAGCGTGAAGCCTTCCGGCACGAAGCCGCTCGCCTTGATCTTCTCGACCGCGGCCTTGGCTTCAGGCTTTGCCTGCGGATCCGACGGGAATACGAACATGGTGCCTTCGCCGGCCGGGCCGGCAACCTGCCAGAATTCCGGCGAGGCGATCGAATCCGGCATGATCAGCTGGAACTTGACGTTCTGCTCCGCCGCCTGGCGCAGGATCAGGCCAGCCTCGGGGTGGTAGCCGCCGAAATAAACGACGTCGGCCTTCAGATCCTTCAGCTTGGTGACGAGTGCCGAGTAGTCCTTCTCGCCAGCATTGATGCCTTCGTAGTCCACCTCCTTGAGGCCGCCGGCATTCATGGTTGCCTTGACGGCGTCAGCCACGCCCTGTCCGTAGGCGCTCTTGTCGTGCAGGACGACGACGTTCTTGCCGGCATACTTCTTGGCGATCCACGGGCCGATGAAGGCGCCCTGCGCATCGTCACGCGTATAGAGGCGCATGATCGTCGGCCAGCCGGCCTTGGCCGCCGCGTCGGTCAGCACCGGGTTCGAAGAGGCCGGGCTCATCATTAGGGCGCCGGCTTCGGCATAGACAGCAGAAGCCGGAATGCTCGAGCCCGAGCAAGCATGACCGTCGATGAACTTGACGCCGTCGGCCACGATGCGATTGGCGACCGACACGGCCTGCTTGGGATCACACTGGTCGTCCTCGATGTCGAGCTTGATCTGGCGACCACCGACACCACCTGCCGCGTTGATCGCGTCGGCAGCGGCCTGTGCGCCCTGCTTGAACTGATCGCCAATGGTGGCGAGTTGCCCGGTCATCGGGCCGACCACCGAAAAGGTGATGTCGTCGGCGAATGCGACCGGCGCGCTCATCATCAGGCCAAAAACAGCCGCGCTCAAAATACTCATTTTTTTCATGATAATAGAACTCCTCCACTCACGCGCGGCCGCCCCGGCCGCGCTTCTTCCAGAGAGGCGGGACAATTTCATCCTTCGTTGGGCCTGTCTAGGCGCATTGGCGGCACTCGATTGGGCCTGCATGACCTCATCAACGCCAAAAGAGCCATGCCAGCCTTGTCCCGGCTGGTCATGGCTCTTTTGCCCGTCGAGCAATTTCCAAGCGCCCCCGCGCCAGAAAATCCCACTCGCCTTCCCCGTGTTGCGCGGCTCAGCCCTGCAGGCCTGCCGCGTTCTTTTTCTTTACGTCGTTGACCGTCTCGCGCGGCCTTCTATTCCGCCGGGTCCGGCCGTCTGTGCGGCCTTGATCCCGGAGCTTCCCTGTCTTCGATAGGTCTGTGGGCGGATCTCAGTGCATGGTCATCCATTCGCGGGCTTCGCGCAGCGCCTTGGCGATCTCCACCTTCGACATGGCGGCCGACAGTTCCGAGCGCAATTCCGCGGCGCGGGCCGAGCCCTTGATGGCGGCAATGTTGAACCATTTGTGGGCGGCAACGACATCGGTCTCGCAATCGCGGCCAGTCGCATACATCATTCCCAATTCGAAAAGAATGTCGGCCTGGGCAGTTGCCCCCATGGCGCCGAAGCCGGCTTCAAGCATTTCAAAACGTGCCATTTTCAATCCCCTGTTCTGGCCCTGTCTGGCTCCCGAGAGCTGCCTCCGTTTGTCTTGCCGGGCCGCTCTTTCGATGTTTTCGAGAATGCCGTGCAGGCTTGAATCCGTCGTTAAATGGCGTGCTTAATTTGAGGAAAACAAAGCTAAAACAAGAGGTAAACGCGGAAATTCGTTAAGGATACGAAGCCAGCAACTCAGCCCGTTTGCGCCAAATTTGACGAAAATTTTAGCGGCGGACATCAACACTCCGCTAACCACGAGAGACAAAGGCAATGCGCCGATCGTTTCAGTTTCTCGCCAACGGGGCTTATTCAGACGTGTTTAAAATCCCGAAGTCTTCCGCAGCGGCACCGCTTTTGTTTTGCCGGGAGCTGGATTAACTTACGTTTGCGTAAACGGCAGACCGGCGAGGCGGTGCATCCGGCCGGATATCCAAAGGGAGGAAGAGCATGTTTCGAAAAGTGAGCCTGGCCCTTGCGGCCACGTTGATCATGGCTGGTGCGGCGTGGGCCGATCCGATCGAAGGCAACTGGAAGACCCAGGCCGGCTCAACGGCCGCCATCACGGGCGGCGGCGACACGTTTTCCATCACGCTGAAGTCGGGCAAATATGCCGGCAAGAACATCGGCTCGTTCAAGGTGGCCGGTGACAACAAGTATACCGGCACCATTACCGACCCGGAAAACGACAAGACCTATTCGGGCAAAGCGTCGGTCTCCGGCACCTCGCTCAAGATGAGCGGCTGCGTGCTCGGCGGGCTGATCTGCAAGAGCCAGACCTGGCACAAGCTCTGATCTATCGCATGCTTGCGACATGACGACGGGGCCCCGGCGGGCCCCGTTTTTGTTTGTGGAGGCGCGGCACGTCCGCTTCGGCCGCTCTCGTACCGGCGCCCGTCGGAACCAGCGCCGGCGCATCAAAACACCGTCAACCAATTTGAACCGCAGATGAACGCCGGCATCAGAGCCGGTTCAGTCGCGCTCGGGCATTCTCCTGCGTGTTGAAGGAGACACGACCCAATGCTCGCCCGCCGCTTCACCATCGTCTGCCTGCTGATGAGCCTGTTTGGAATGTTTTTCGCCATCCTCGTCGCCGAAGCCGGTCGTCCGGCCCGCGCCTGGGACGAAGCCAGCTCTAGAACCTGCCGCCTCGGCTGCCCCACCCACTTTCGCAACTGAACCAAAGACCCAAGATCTCGAAAAGAAAAGCAGAACACCATGAACCGCATCGCCGCCAACGCTCTCAAGACCCTTCGGCTTCTGCCGCGGGCGGCGCTTATCCTGATGGTTCTGGCCGCTCCGGTCCTGGCCGTGCCGATGATGCGTGCCGATGCCGGCTCGACGATCGACGCACCGGCCCTGAAGAAGACCGGCGTCGGTTTCGTGCTTCTGGTCAGCCTGCAGCGTGGCTGAAGAAAAACGACGCTTTGGCCACCTTCGGTCGAGACACCCCTCCCAACATGTCGCCCAAGTCTCTATATTGAGACATGGAAAAGCGAATCTACCCTCAAGCCATCGAATCTGTCGTCATGCCGGAGCCTTTTGGCCGGCAAAGCTTCAACAGCGCCGAAAAGGCCGTCGCGGCGCTGCAAGCGCTTTACGACCGCAACACCAGGTTCCTGCGCGACTCCTTTGCGGCGCTTGCCGCAGCGGGCGGCGACAACGGCAAACGCTACCGCGCCTTCTATCCAGAGATCGGCGTCACCACCAACTCGTTCACCCAGATCGACTCGCGGCAAGCCTACGGGCATATGCCGACGCCAGGGCATTTTTCGACCACCATCACCCAGCCGGGCCTGTTCGAAAGCTACCTCATCGAGCAACTGCGCCTGATCATGCGCAATCATGGTGTCGCGGTCACCGTGTCGGAGTCGACCACTCCCATCCCGCTGCATTTTGCCTTTCTCGAAGGCACTCATGTCGACGGCGCGGCGGCCGAGCGCATCAAGCGGCCGATCCGCGACCTGTTCGATGTACCGGACCTCGACGGCACCGACGACCAGATCGCCAACGGCACATTCGAAGTGCCATTCGGCGAGCCGAGGCCGTTAGCGCCCTTCACGGCGCAGCGCATCGACTATTCCCTGCACCGCCTGTCGCACTACACCGCGACAACGCCGCAGCATTTCCAGAACTTCGTGCTGTTCACCAACTACCAGTTCTACATCGACGAGTTCGTCGCCCGCGCCCGGGTACAGATGGCGGAAGGCGGGCATGGCTATGCCGAATTTGTCGAACCGGGCAATGTCGTCACCAAGGCCGGACAGAGCGCGCCCAGCGAAGGCGTGGCGCCGCCGCGCCTGCCGCAGATGCCGGCCTATCATCTGAAGAAGCCGAACCATGGCGGCATCACCATGGTCAATATCGGCGTCGGGCCTTCCAACGCCAAGACGATCACCGACCACATCGCCGTGCTGAGGCCGCATGCCTGGGTGATGCTCGGTCACTGCGCTGGGCTGCGCAACACCCAAGCGCTGGGCGACTATGTGCTGGCGCATGCCTATGTACGCGAGGATCATGTTCTCGACGACGATCTTCCGGTCTGGGTACCGATCCCGCCCCTAGCCGAAATCCAGGTGGCATTGCAGGAAGCCGTCGCCGAAGTCACCGGCCTGTCCGGCTATGACCTCAAGCGCATCATGCGCACCGGCACCGTCGCCACCATCGACAACCGCAACTGGGAACTGCGCGACCAGCGCGGACCCGTGCAGCGCCTGTCGCAGTCACGCGCGATCGCGCTCGATATGGAATCGGCGACGATCGCCGCCAACGGCTTCCGCTTCCGCGTCCCTTACGGCACGCTGCTATGCGTCTCGGACAAACCACTGCATGGCGAATTGAAGCTGCCCGGCATGGCGACCGAATTCTACAAGCGGCAGGTGGCGCAGCATCTGACCATCGGCATCAAGGCGATGGAGAAGCTGTCCGAAATGCCGATGGAGCGGCTGCATTCGCGCAAGCTCAGGAGCTTTTCCGAGACGGCGTTCCAGTAAGACGATCCGCGCGCTGCCATGGGGCATTGCGTCATCTTGATTGGGCCGCATTCTTGCCGATAACCGAGCCCGTATCATATCTGGCAACCCATGCAGACCTGACCCAATGAGACGCAATCGAGACATGGCGGCTTCACTGGCATTCATCGCGATGATGATGTTCTCGGTTGCCCTGGTGGCTGGGTTCTTCGGCGCCCTGCATCCGGCCTTCGATTCTTTTTCGCATTTCCGCGTCCATCTGGCCGTGTTGATGGCGCTTTGCGCGCTGCCGCTGCTGGCCACGACATTTCGGCTGCAAGCGGCCGCGGCGCTGCTTTTCGCCGTGGCGGCCCTTGCCACCACCTTGAACGCGCTGCCCAGCCCGTGGCCGGTTCAGGCGGCCGATGAAGCCAAAACGGGGGACGACGCGGTTTACCGACTGCTGCAGATGAACCTGCGCTACGACAATCCGACCCCGAAGAAGGTGCTGTCGCTGATCGGCCGGACCAACCCCGACGTGATCACCCTCGACGAGGTGTCGGCGATGTGGACGACCGAGCTCGGCTATATCGGCAGCGCATATCCCTACCGGGTTCTCTGTCCTTACCCGAACGGCATATTCGGCGTGGCGCTGCTCTCGCGGCGGCCCTTTGCCGCTGGCAGCGAGCCGCGTTGCGAACGGCGCGGCGCCATGGCGATAGCGACCGTCGACTTCGGCGGCATTGGCGTCGATGTCGCCGCGATCCATCTGAGCTGGCCATGGCCACGCGAGCAGTACTGGCAGATCGGTGAACTCACGGAATCGCTCTCATCGCTCGGCGAGACCGCCATCATGGCGGGCGACTGCAACGCTGCGCCATGGAGCGCGGCCGTGCGGCGTGTAGCCTCGCTCGGCGGGCTGACCGTCATGCCGTCCGCCGGACCGACCTGGACCTACATCAAGTTGCCGGACTTCCTGCGACGCTTTGCCGGTTTGCCCATCGACCAGGTGTTCAGCAAGGGAGCGGTGCTGATCCATGGCGCATCCAGGCTTGAGGAGACAGGCTCGGACCATCTTCCGGTCCTGGTGGAGTTCTCAGTCCGGGCCGACGGCAAGCAGCCTGACGACGATCACGCGACGGCGCTCGCTGCGAGCGATCTGCCCAGCAGGCCCCACGGCTGACACAGGCTCCTCGTCATCTCAGGGCAATTCCAGGAAAGAGCGGAGCGGCAATGAGACGCCGCAAGGACCCGGGATGATGAACGGATCGCTCGCTCAAGGCTTTCCCACCAGGGCGGCGATCAGATGTTCGACATGGCCGCCGTCGCTATGCTCGCGTTGATCGAAGGCGTTTTGCCTGGCCTCGTATTCGGCATAGGCGACCTTGATGCGTCGCCGCGCCTCGCCACGCGTCTTGTAGCAGGACGGGTCGTCGGCGATGCTGAGGCCGGTGATCGACCTTTCCGTGGCGCGCATCATCTCTCTGGCGATGCGGCCATGGGTTTCCTCATGGGCGCGAACGCCGGCGAAGAACCGGTTCCAGCGCCTCTTCAGCGCCGGTGTCATGGGTGAAGCAACGCGAGGGAAGGTGTAGAAGAGGTTGAGCTTGCCGTTGACCCGCCGCAGCCGGCAGAAGCCATTTACCTGGCCGGGGTCGAGATCCCAGTCGACGGTATAGGCGGTTTGGGCGATGGCATGCGTCATGAAGCCGTGCTTGGGGCCCTTGCTGTCCATGGCGTCGACGAGGGTGGCGCCCGAACCTCCCGTGATGTCGTAGGTCCGTGTCTGGACCACGACCCTGGTGCCGGCCAAGGCTTCCGGCGCACAAAGAGCGCCGATGGCGACGAGGCATGTCAGAACGGTCCGGCGCATGGGTCTTTCTCCCTATCCGTAGACAAGGGAACCACAAGCCGGTGACCGTTTCAACGGTTCTGCTGTCTACATGCCTTGGCGGACCGCCGCTTCGCCGGCTTCCTTGCTGCCGGTGGTCGACCCGGCCCAGCCGGCGCCGTGGCTCACATGTTCTGGTAGACCGGCCCTTCACCGCCTTGCGGCGGCACCCAGTTGATGTTCTGGTTCGGGTCCTTGATGTCGCAGGTCTTGCAGTGGACGCAGTTCTGCGCGTTGATGACGAAGCGTACGTCCTTCGCCGCGGGATCGGCTGCGGCATTGCCGTCCTTGTCGACCCATTCGTAGACGCCGGCCGGACAATAGCGTGTCGAGGGTCCGGCAAAGACATCGTGTTCGGAACGCTTCTGCAGGTCCATGTCGCCGACCAGCAGGTGGACCGGCTCGTTTTCCTCATGATTGGTGTTGGACAGGAACACCGAGGACAGCCGGTCGAATGTCAGCACGCCATCGGGCTTCGGATAGGTGATCTTCTTGTGCTGGGCGGCAGGTTCGAGCGCGGCATAGTCGGCCTTGCCGTGCTTCAGCGTGCCGAAGGGCGAGACACCGAACAGCGTATTCAGCCACATGTCGAGGCCGCCGAGGCCTACACCGACAATGGTGCCGAAGCGCGACCAGAGCGGCTTGACGTTGCGCACCTTCTTCAGGTCCTTGCCGATGTCGGTCGCCCGCCACGCCGCTTCGTAGGAGGAAAGCTCGTCATTGGCACGGCCGGCGCCGATCGCCTCGGCGACATGCTCGCCCGCCAGCATTCCCGACAGCACCGCATTGTGCGAGCCCTTGATGCGCGGCACGTTGACGAAGCCCGCGGCGCAACCCATCAGCGCACCGCCTGGAAAGGACAGTTTCGGCACTGACTGCCAGCCACCCTCGGTTATGGCGCGCGCGCCGTAGCCGAGCCGCTTGGCGCCTTCGAACGTGGCTGATATCGCCGGATGGGTCTTGAAGCGCTGGAATTCCTCGAAGGGCGACAGCCAGGGATTCTTGTAGTTGAGATGGAGGACGAAACCCACGGCCACCTGGTTGTCCTCGAGATGGTAGAGGAAGGAGCCGCCGCCGGTCTTCATGTCGAGCGGCCAGCCGAAGGAATGCTGAACCAGGCCCGGCCGATGGTTCTCCGGCTTGACCTGCCAGAGTTCCTTGAGGCCGATGCCGTATTTGCCGGGCTCGCGGCCGTCGGAAAGATTGTATTTGGCGATCAGTTGCTTGGCGAGCGAGCCGCGCGCGCCCTCACCGATCAGCACATACTTGCCCATCAGCGCCATGCCCGGCGCGAAGCCGGGGCCGTGCGTGCCGTCCTTCTCGACGCCCATGTCGCCGGTGACGACGCCGGTGACGGCGCCTTCTTCATTGTAGAGCAGGCCGGTCGCGGCAAAGCCGGGATAGATCTCGACGCCAAGCGCCTCGGCCTTGGTCGCCAGCCAGCGGCAGACATTGCCGAGCGAGACGATGTAGTTGCCGTGATTGTTCATCAGCGGCGGCATCAGGATGTTGGGCAGGCGGAACGAGCCGGCAGGGCCGAGCACGAGGAAATGGTCCGCCGTGACCGGCGTCTTGAACGGATGGCCCTCTTCCTCGCGCCAACCGGGTAGCAGCCGGTCGATGCCGATCGGATCGACGACGGCGCCGGAGAGGATGTGGGCGCCGACCTCACCGCCCTTTTCCAACACGACGACGGAAAGCTCGGGATTGACCTGCTTGAGGCGGATGGCCGCGGCGAGGCCGGCAGGGCCGGCGCCGACGATAACCACGTCGAATTCCATGCTTTCGCGTTCGATGTCGCTCATCAACCCCTCCGCACTGGCTTGCCGCTGTTGCGTATCTTGCTGGCTCCTGCGCTGCATAGCGCATCAATTGGCGACAGGAAACCGGCGCATACGTGACAATGCGGATTTGGCCAAAAAGTCGCGCATCGTGCGCCAGGGCGGCGCTTTCGTTCAGCCTGGCCCGCGGCGCTTGCGTTTTTAATTGTTCGACGGCTTGCTTATCGGCCATACTTCACGCCATGCGCATTCCTGGGCCAGCCGGCTTGTCATCGACGCGCTTTCCATCAACGCCCGGCCGGGCCCGCCGGGCGCTCCTTTTGGCCCTTCTGCTGCTGGCACCGGTCGACGCCGTCGCCGACGAGGTGAAAGTCTGGGCGACAGGCGCCTATTCCTTTTCCGACGAGCTTGGCGGCTTCCGCATCACCGGTGCCTCCGGCATCGGAACCAAGGAAGACCCGCTGGTGATCACCGAAGAGCTCAATTCGGCGACACCGGTGACTTTGACCATCCGCACGACAAAGCCGATCCAGGCATTCGGCAAGGCCGGCGAGTTCGCCAACGGCGTCATGTACATGCGCATCGACGTGCTCAACAACAGCGGCCAGGCGTGGATCGAATTCCAGTTCGAGCTTCAGGAGATACTTGACCAGCCGAGCGTGTTCGGCGACGGGCTTTCGTTCGACCAGCGCAACAAGACGCCCGACAATATCTGGTCGAGCAATTTCGCCGAATTCGATCGTGATTTCGAACCCTATGATCGGTTGCTGTTCAAGAACGGCAAGGTCGACCCGCTGAAAACCGCCAGGTTCGAATTCCTGATGACCGACTACACACCGCGATGGACCTTCTATCTGGTGCAGGATCCGCGCATTCCGACAGGCTAGGGCAAGCGGCCAGCCTTGCAAATTGCCGCCATGCGGACGAATGTGAATCCATGACTGCCGCTTCCCCCAACAACAGACAGGACCTTGCCGACCTGCTGGCCTTCTATGCCAGCGCGGGCGTCGACGAGGCGCTTGAAGACCAGCCGGTGAACCGGTTCGCCGAGGCTGCGCCCAAACCAGCCGAGCGCGCGCCGGCGGCGCCCTTGGGCGACAACGCCGCACCGCCTCGCTCGGCTGGCGTACCCAGTGCCGAGGCGGGTGACAGATCAAACGCGCCGCCCGTCGCACGCGCACCGGCCAAGACCTCTACGGTCCCCGATGAAGCGCAAGCGGCGCTGGCGCGCCAGCTGGCGACGATGGCAACGACGCTGGACGAGCTTCGCCAGCACATGGCGGCGTTCGACGGCTGCAACCTCAAGGCCACCGCCAAGAACCTGGTGTTCGCCGACGGCAATCCGGAGGCCGCCGTCATGCTGGTCGGCGAGGCACCAGGCCGCGACGAGGACATCGAAGGCCTGCCCTTCGTCGGCCGCTCGGGCCGGTTGCTCGACCGCATGCTGGCCGCGATCGGCCTCGACCGAACCTCGGTCTACATCGCCAACGTCATTCCGTGGCGGCCGCCTGGCAATCGCACGCCAACGCCGCACGAGACCGAGATCTGCCGGCCGTTCATCGAGAGGCAGATCGAACTGGTCAATCCCAAGGTGCTGATCAACCTCGGCGGTCCGTCCGCTAAAACCTTGCTCAATACCAGCGAAGGCATCTTGCGGCTGCGCGGCAACTGGCGCGTCCACACGACGGCATCCGGCATCGCCATTCCCGCCATGCCGACCCTGCATCCAGCCTATCTCTTGAGGACCCCGGCGCACAAGAAACTGGCGTGGCGGGATTTTCTCGAAGTGAAGGCGAAGCTGCGGGCGCTCGGCTAGTCGCTCACTTGGTGATGACTTCGCAGGTAATTGAAATGCGCCTCTCACCGGCCTAGTCATTCGCTCATGACGACATCCCAAAACTCCGCCGGTAGCCTCATTCGCGAATGGCGCACCCGCCGCCGCATGAGCCAGCTCGGCCTCGCCATGGAAGCCGAGATCTCGCAGCGGCATCTGAGCTTTGTCGAGAGCGGCCGTGCCGCGCCCTCGCGCGACATGGTCCTGCATCTGGCCGAACAGCTGTCGATCCCGCTCAGGCAACGCAACCAGCTGCTGCTGGCGGCAGGCTTTGCGCCGAGCTTCAGCGAACGCCCGCTCACCGACACGACACTGGCGCCGGCTATGGCGGCGGTGGAGATCTTGCTCAAGGGACACGAGCCTTTCCCGGCACTCGCCGTCGACCGGCACTGGAACCTGGTTTCGGCCAATGCCGCCATCGCTCCGTTCCTTGCCGACGTCACGGAGGCTTCGCTGCTGACGCCGCCGGTCAACGTGCTTCGCCTCAGCCTGCACCCCGGCGGCATTGCGCCGCGCATCGTCAATCTCCAGGAATGGCGCACGCACCTGCTCGAACGCCTCAAGCATCAGACTGACGCGAGCGGCGATCCTGTGCTGGTCGAACTGGAGCGCGAGCTGCGCGGCTACCCGTCTGGTCTGAAAGGCAGCCGGCCCATGCCCGTCGAACCGAACGCCATCGTGCATCCGCTGCGCCTCGCCCATGGCGATCAGGTGTTGTCGTTCATCAGCACCATCACCGTGTTCGGCACGCCGCTCGACGTGACATTGTCGGAACTGGCGATCGAATCGTTTTTCCCTGCCGACGAGCAGACGCGGACGGTGCTGGTGCGGCTGGCGAAGGAGCGGGCGCCACGCTGAGCGACCGAGGCGTCAAACTGACGATTTCCGACACAACGAACCTGAAATCTCAGCAACGAATTGATCATCCGGGTAGGTCCGAGAGAGATGATCGAAATTCTCTTGGTCGGTGTATCCGAGCAGTTTTCCCTCCAGCCATTCCAACTGAGGGCACCAAGGGCCGCGATGATGCAGGAGGTCGAGAAGCAGCGAATACGCTTCGACCCTCCCACTCCTCACCTCTGAGGGTGTAAAACCAATAGTCAATGTCCAGTGTCGCACCGCTCCGCAGGGGCATCTGAAAGGTCCGTACGCGCTCCGACAGCGTTCCGTCGGCAACGTGCGGAGCAAAGTCTTGATTGGCTAACGCATCAGATTTCTCAAAGCCGTCCACTCGCTCGTGAGCAAACACAGCCAAAGGCTTGGTTCCAGCGAGCATCATGGGAAGTTCACGGTTCGTGTGGAGGGTGTACGTTCGCTTTCTGTCATTCATTTTAGATTCCTCGTCGACAGAGAGAATTTATCGCGACCCTCGCTGATCGCCAAAGCAAGGGGCCGGATCATCCCTGCGGCAGCGCAGCCTTGCGGGTGCGGGTGCGCTCCAAGCCGAGCCGGCGCTCACGCCAGATGATAAAGATGCCGGCCGCGACGACGATCAGGCCGCCGACAAGCATGTTGAGGGTGGCAATATCCCCAAAGACGAGATAGCCGACGACGACGCCAAGAATCATCGACGTGTATTCGAAGGGCGCCACGACCGAGGCCTCGGCATGGCGATAGGCTGCCGTCATCAGGATCTGGCCGAGGCCACCGCAAAAGCCGGCGGCAACCAGGAGAGCCGCCTGGAGTGGCGTCAGCGCCTGCCAGCCGAACGGCAGCGACAGCAGCGCCATGACGCTCGCCGTCACCGAAAACCACAGCACGATGGTCGCGGTGCGCTCGCTTTGAACGAGGT
Source organism: Mesorhizobium sp. RCAM 05104 (assembly GCF_059683645.1). NCBI lineage: Bacteria > Pseudomonadati > Pseudomonadota > Alphaproteobacteria > Hyphomicrobiales > Phyllobacteriaceae > Mesorhizobium > Mesorhizobium sp. RCAM 05104. The sequence goes on from NZ_CM185033.1 coordinate 1,113,159, forward strand.
TGCGCACCAGCAGCATGGCGATGGCCGAGATGGCCGCGGCAAGCAGCGCGGCAATGACGCCGAGCACCTCCTGGTCGCCGAGGGCAGCACCCGAGCGCAGCAGCGTCAGTTCCGGCCACGAGATGATCAGCACGCCGACCAGGCCGACCGCGACCGCGCTCCAGCGATAGACGCGAATGGCCTCGCCGAGAAAGATCGAGCTGAACACCACCACCAGCAGTGGCTGGGCGTAGTTCAGCGTGATCGCTTCCGGCAGTGGCAGCCGTGTCAGCGCGAAGAAGCCGAGCCCCATGGCGCACACGCCAACGACGCCGCGCGCGATGTGATTGAGCGGACGCCTGGTCGAGAAGGCAGTGCCAAGTTTTCCCCTGAAAGCGAGGAAGGCGATGATCGGGAAGATTGCGAAGAAGGAACGGAAGAAGACGATCTGGCCCGCCGGCACGGTACCCGCTGCCTTGATGCAGGTCTGCATGCCGACGAAGACCGCCACCGATACGATCTTGAGCATGATGCCGGTGAGCGTGCTGTGCCCGCCGGCGTGCTCATTAACCCCGACGGTGGGGGTGCCCGGCCCCGCTGTCACGCTCCCGCGGCTTCCCGGATCGTCGCCCAGATGCGCACCGGCGTCGCCGGCATGTCTATGTGCCTGATGCCGTAGGCGCGCCAGAGCGCGTCGGTCACCGCATTGAGCGCGGCCGGCGTTGCCCCGATGGTGCCGGCCTCGCCCGCCCCCTTGATGCCGAGTGCATTGGTGGTCGACGGCACGTTGCGGGTCTCGAAGTGGAAGAACGGGAAATTGTCGGCGCGCGGCATGGCGTAGTCCATGAAGCTCGCCGTCAGCAGTTGCCCGTCCTCGCCATGGACGGTGTCCTCGATCAGCGCCTGGCCGATGCCTTGCACCACGCCGCCATGCACCTGGCCGGCGAGCAGGATCGGATTCACGGTGACGCCAAAATCATCGACGATGGTGTAGCTGACAATCTCGGTCGCGCCGGTTTCGGGATCGATCTCGACCTCGCAGATATGGGTGCCGTTCGGGTAGGTGCACTCGTCCTGCACGAACTCGCCGAACCCCTTCAGATCGTCCGGCGTCTTGGCGGCCTTGGCGATACTTGAAAAATCGATCGTCCGGTCGGTGCCGACGATACGGGCAACGCCGTTCGACAGCTCGATGTCGCCGGCTGAAGCCTCCAGCTCATCGGCGGCGATCCGCTTGATCTTGTTCGCCAAATCCTCGCCGGCACGCGACGCCGAAACACCGCCCAGCGGAATCGAACGCGAGCCGCCGGTGCCGCCGCCGGCCTTCAATTCGTCGGTGTCGCCCTGGCGGACATGGATCTTGTCGATGTCGAGGTTGAGCTTCTCCGACAGGAACTGCGCATAGGCGGTGGCGTGCCCCTGCCCGTTGGTCTGGGTGCCGATCTTCAGCGTCACCGTGCCGTCGCCGTTGAGTTCGACAAAGGCCGGTTCGGAGCCGGGAAAAGCGCAGGCCTCGATATAGGTCGCCATGCCGATGCCGCGGATCTTCCCGCCTGCTTTCGACTGTTCGAGCCGCGCCGGAAATGCCTTCCATCGCGCCTGTTCGATGGCGCGGTTCATGTGCCCTTCGAATTCGCCGGTGTCGTAGAGGCGGCCGGTCTGGGTGCGGTAGGGAAACTGTTCGGGCCGGATGAAATTGCGGCGCCGGATCTCTTCCACAGGCAGGCCCAAATCATGGGCGCAGGCATCGACAAGCTTTTCCAGCAGGAACGCCGCTTCCGGCCGGCCGGCGCCGCGATAGGCATCGACCGGGCAAGTGTTGGTGTAGAGGCCGGTCACCGAGACGTCGAGCGCCTGGATATCATAGACGCCGGTCGACATGGTGACGCCGATATAGGGAATGAACGGACCGTATTGCGAGATATAGGCGCCGATGTTGGCGAGCAGGTCCACCTTCATGCCAAGGAAACGGCCATCCTTGTCCAGCGCCATCTCCGCCTTCACGACATTGTCCCGCCCTTGAGCGTCGGTCAGGAAGTGCTCGGTGCGGTCGCCGGCCCATTTCACCGGCCGGTCAAGCCGCTTTGCCGCCTCAAGCACCAGCGGATACTCACGGTAGACGAAGCTCTTGGGCCCGAAACCACCGCCGACATCCGGCGTGATGACACGTATCTGATCCTTCTTGATCTTGAACAGGCCGGCCAGGATATACTGCATGGAATGCACGCCCTGCGACCCTGTGGTCAGCACGAAACGGTTCTCCCGCACGTTCCACTCGCCGATCGCCGAGCGCGGCTCCATGTAGTTGCAGACCAGCCGGTTGTTGACGAATTCGATGCGGGTGACGTGGGCGGCCTTGGCGAAAGCCGCGTCGGTCTTTTTCTTGTCGCCCATGTGGTAGCTGAAGGCGCGGTTGGAACCGAGTTCCGGCCAGACCAGCGGCGTGCCTTCGGCAAGCGCCGTCGCGGTGCCGGAGGCGGCGTCCTCGGAATCATAGTCGACATCGATCAGCTCGGCGGCATCCTGCGCCAGGGCGCGACTGTCGGCGACGATAAAAGCGACGGCATCGCCAACATAGTTGACGCGGTCGCGGCACAGGATCGGAATGTCGCGGGTCGGCGCCTTGGTGCCATCCGGCTGTGCCTGCATGACGCCGGACTTGAGATCACCGAGATGGGCAAGGTCCTTGCCGGTCAGCACCAGATGCACGCCAGGCGCGGCCTTCGCCGCCTCGGTCGGACCGATGCTGAAGCTTGCCTTGGCAACCGGCGAGCGCAGCACATGGCCGTGCAGGACGCCAGCCGGCTGGATGTCGTCGGTATAGCGCCCCTGCCCCTGGATGAAGGCAGCATCCTCGCGCCGCAGCACGGATGCGCCCATCCCGAATTTCGGCGTGACGACGGTCATGGATGCCTCGCGATGACGACTGGAGAAGGAACGCCTGAAATAGGCGTTGGCTCAGTTTTGTCGAGGGACCGTTTCGTGTAAAGAGCGCGGACTTCAAATTTTTTAGGACCAGCGGCAACAATCCGCCGCCAACGCAATCGACAGGAAAACCCACGGAATGCGCACGGACACCGGCCAGGTCTTCAAGCTCGAAGACTATCGCCCCAACGATTACCTCATTCCGCAAGCGAACCTCACCTTCCGCCTGTCGCCAGAAGCAACGCGCGTCACCGCCGTGCTCACAGTCGAGCGCCGTGACGGCGTATCCGTGTCGGCACCGTTGGTGCTGGACGGCGACGGGCTGACGCTCGAGCGCGTCGAGATCGAGGGCAAGAAAGCGAAGCCGGCGGATCTGCTGGTGAGCCCCGACCAACTGACCATCCTCAAGCCGCCGGCCGCGCGTCGCTTTCAGCTGGTTATCGAGACCGAGCTGGCACCTGACGGCAACGAAGCCCTGATGGGCCTTTATCGCTCCAGCAATGTCTACTGCACGCAATGCGAGGCCGAAGGCTTTCGCCGCATCACCTATTTCCTCGATCGACCCGACATCCTGTCCGTCTACACGGTGCGGATCGAGGCGCTGCGAGACGAGGCGCCGCTGCTCCTGTCCAACGGCAACCCGGTCGACAATGGCGATCTCGGCGATGGCTGGCACTATGCGGTCTGGCACGACCCCTTCCCCAAGCCGTCCTACCTGTTCGCGCTGGTCGCCGGCAATCTCGGCAAGGTCGCCGACAGCTTCGTCACCCTGTCGGGCCGCAAGGTCGAGCTCGGCATCTATGTCGAGCCAGGCAAGGAGAAGCTGGCCGGCTACGCCATGGACGCGCTGAAGCGGTCGATGCGATGGGATGAGGAGGCGTTTGGCCGCGAATACGACCTTGACGTCTTCAACATCGTCGCCGTGTCCGACTTCAACATGGGTGCGATGGAGAACAAGGGCCTCAACATCTTCAACGACAAGTATGTGCTGGCCGACCAGGAGACCGCGACCGATGCCGATTTCGCCAATATCGAGGCGATCATCGCGCATGAATATTTCCACAATTGGACAGGCAACAGAATCACTTGCCGCGACTGGTTCCAGCTTTGCCTGAAGGAAGGGCTGACGGTTTTTCGCGACCACGAATTCTCCGCCGACCAGCGCTCGCGAGCGGTCAAACGCATCGCCGAGGTGCGCACGCTGCGCGCCCACCAGTTTCCCGAGGACCAGGGGCCGCTGGCGCATCCGGTGCGGCCGCGCCGCTATCGCGAGATCAACAATTTCTACACGGCGACGGTCTACGAGAAAGGCTCCGAAGTGGTGCGCATGATCCGCACCATCCTTGGGCCTGACGCCTTTCGCGCCGGTATGGACCTCTATTTCGAGCGGCACGATGGCGAGGCGGCGACGATCGAGGATTTCATCAAGGTGTTCGAGGATGCGTCCGGCCGCGACCTGTCGCAGTTCGCGCTCTGGTATCATCAGGCGGGCACGCCCAACCTGACGGTCAGTTCGACGCACAATCCGGCCGCGCGTGAGTTCACGCTCGAGATCGAGCAGTCGGTGCCGCCGACGCCATCCGAGAGCCGCAAGCGGCTGATGCACATTCCGCTCGCCTTCGGCCTGATCGGTGCCGGCGGCAGGCCGGTCGAGTATAGCAGCGTCGAGGGTGCCAGCGTTGAGGACGGCGTCATCCATGTCCGCAAGCGCCGCCACATGGTGCGTTTCTCGGGCGTGGCCGAACGGCCGGCCGTCTCGCTCAACCGCGGCTTTTCGGCGCCGGTGACGCTTTCCGTCGAGCAGAAGGCCGACGACCAGTTCTTCCTCGCCCGCCATGACAGCGATGCCTTCTCGCGCTGGCAGGCCTTCAACACGCTGCTGACCGATGCGCTGATTGCCGCCTTCCGCCAGATCCTTGGCGGCAAGCAGCCGGTCTTCGCCCAGCGGCTGACCGAACTCGCCGGCAACATCGCCGGCGACGAGACGCTGGAGCCTGCCTACCGGGCGCTGGCGCTGGCGTTGCCAGGTGACGCCGACATCGCCCGCGACATCGGCAAGAATATCGATCCCGACGCCATCCATGCGGCCCGCGAGGCCCTGACGCTCGCGATCGGCAGCGCCAACCGGGACACATTTGCCGGCCTCTACGACCGTCTTGCCGACAAGGCCGCATTCAGCCCTGACGCGGCGAGCGCCGGACGACGCGCTTTGCGCAACATCCTGCTGGACTATCTCTCCTTGCAGCCGGGCGGAGCGGCGCTTGCCATGAGCCACTTCCAATCGGCGACCAACATGACCGACCGCGCCGCCGCACTTACCGTGCTCGCCCATCGCCACCACGGTTCGCCCGAGGCAATCAGGGCACTGGCGGCTTTCGAGACGACATATGGAGCCGACCCGCTGGTCATGGACAAATGGTTCCAGATCCAGGCCAGCGTGCCCGGTCCGCAGGCTGTCGATACAGTGCGCGCCCTGACCGCTCATCAGGCCTTCTCGATGGCCAATCCGAACCGGGTGCGCTCGTTAATCGGCACATTCTCCAGCGCCAACCAGACCGGCTTCCACCGCGCCGACGGCGAGGGCTACAGGTTCTTCTCGCGGACAGTGCTCGAGGTCGAAAAGCGCAACCCGCAAGTGGCGGCAAGGCTGGCGACGGCGCTCAGATCGTGGCGTTCGCTCGAACCTGGCCGGCAGGCCAAGGCCAGGGAAGCGCTGCTTTCGATCGCCGGCACCGAAAACCTGTCGGCGGATTTAAGAGACATTGTCGAGCGCACGCTGGCGTAATCGCCCTTCCCTTCCCCTTTCCGGGGAAGGCAGAGCCGCGAAGCCGGCGAAAGTCCATTATTTTAGTCGATTTTTAATCTTTTTTCGCCGGACCACTGGACAAGGCGAATCACCTTTGATTCTTTACTGACGATTCGGATGTGCGGCGTTTGCCGGATCACCAAGCATAGGCAAATTCGGGGAGTGCCATTTATGGCGAAGGCGGACGCGTGGGGCGCGCCCGGAGGGAAGGCTTTTGCCCGCCGCGAGGCGCGAAGCGACGGCCTTGCCGGGAATACGCGGCTCATCGCCGAACCGGCCTACCGGCGGCTGCTGGCCGCGGAGCCGCTATTGCGCCGATCGATACCGGCTCTCATCATTACATTTCTGATCGTCATCGCGGCGCTGCGGGTGCTATCGCTGATGAACGAGCGCGACGATGTCGAGCGCGATGCCAAGGCAATCCTCACGCTGGCAGCGGGCCAACTGGCGAGTTCACTCGCCACCACTTCGGACACGGTGCCAGGCGCCATCCAGGATCTTCTGGAAACCACCAGCCGTCAGGGTGCGATGGGCCGCAGCCATGTGCTTGTCATCACCGACAGCGCTTTCAAGATCGTCGCGGTGACTCCGCGTTCGATGCCATGGCAAGGCCATTCGCTCGACGGTCTCGTCCAGGGCGGCCAGCCATTGTTCATGTTCGGCGACCGCGCCGGCGTGATGGAGGTCAACATCGGCGGACAGGACTGGTATGCGGCGGTCAGCCTGGCCAATGGGCGAAAAGGCGCGGCGGCGGCCCTGGTTCCGCAGGATGCGGTTTTCGATGCGTGGCGCAAGACCGTCTCGCTGAACGTCACCCTGTTCGTGCTGACGGCCGGCGTGCTGATCATCATCCTCTACGCCTATTTCGGCCAGGCGGCGCGCGCGCAGGCGGCCGATCGTATCTATCTCGAAGCGCATCAGCGCATCGACATGGCGCTGGTTCGCGGCCGCTGCGGCCTGTGGGACTGGGACATGGTGCGCGGCAAGATGTACTGGTCGCGCTCGATGTACGACATGCTCGGCTACGAGCCTTGCGATACGATGCTGTCCTTCGGCGAGGTCGACGAGATCATTCACCCCGAGGATGGCGACCTGTTCCTGTTGGCCAACAGGATCGTCTCCCGCGAGATCGACCATATCGACCAGGTGTTCCGGATGCGGCATGCCGACGGTCAATGGGTATGGATGCGCGCCAGGGCGCAAGTCATCGATCCGGAAGCGCCGGAGATCCAGCTGATCGGCATCGCCGTCGACGTCACCGAGCAGCGCCATCTGGCGCTGCGTTCCGAGGCGGCTGATCTTCGCCTCAGGACGGCGATCGAGAACATCAACGAATCCTTCGTGCTGTGGGATTCGGCCCAGCGCCTGATCATGTGCAATTCCAAATACCAGCAGGACAACGGGCTTTCGGACCGCGATGTGATGCCAGGCGTTGCGCGCGCCGCACTAGAAGAACGCATGCTGGCCTTCGCTTCCGAACGGCGGCTTGCCAACACCAACGGACTGCAAGGTGGCGCTACCTTCGAGCGGCAGCTGGCTGACGGCCGCTGGCTGCAGGTCAACGAACTGCGGACCCGGGACGGCGGTATCGTTTCGGTGGGCTCGGATATCACTCAGATAAAGCTGCATCAGGAGAAACTCGTCGACAGCGAACGTCGGCTGATGGCGACGATCCATGATCTGAGCCTCGCTCGCCGGGCCGAAGAGGAGCGGTCGCGCGAACTGGTCGACCTCAACCGCAAATACATGAAGGAAACCGAACGCGCCGAAGCGGCGAACCGGGCCAAATCCGAGTTCCTGGCCAACATGTCGCATGAATTGCGCACGCCGCTGAACGCCATCATCGGCTTCTCCGAACTGATGGAACAGGGCCTGTTCGGTCCGCTGGGGTCGGAGCGCTACGAGGAATATGCCACCGACATCAACAGCAGCGGCAAATATCTGCTGGGCGTCATCAACGACATTCTCGACATGTCCAAGATCGAGGCCGGCCAGTTCTCGCTGGATCGGGAAGAAATCGATCTCGGTCCGCTGATCAGCGAAACGGTTCGTGTCGTCTCGCTGCAAGCGGCGCAAAAGGCGATCACCGTTGAAACACGCATCGCCGACGCGCTGACGCTGATCGCCGATCGCCGTGCGATCAAGCAGATCGTCATCAACCTCTTGTCCAACGCGGTGAAATTCACCGGTCAGGGCGGGCACATATCGGTCAGGGCTCGCAACACATCCGGCGCACTGGTGCTGACCATCGAGGACAATGGCTGCGGCATCCCGAAGGAAGCGCTCGGCAAGCTCGGACGGCCCTTTGAACAGGTGCAGAACCAGTTTTCCAAGAACCATGCCGGTTCCGGCCTTGGCCTTGCCATCTCGCGCTCGCTGGCCGAGTTGCAAGGCGGCGCGCTGAAGATCCGCTCGACCGAAGGCGCCGGCACGATCGTGTCGGTGCGCATTCCAGTCAAGAAAGCGACGCTCGCGATTAAGGCCGCGGCCTGACGGGTTGCGCCGGTTCGTCGGGGAACGTGTCTCCGGCGGCGCCTGCCGCCGGAATTCCGCGTTTCAGATGTCGGAGCCTCCGGTCAGGCCCTCAGGACGCGGCTTGCTTCCCTACTGCATGTCACCGTCATTGCCGTCGCCATCCGATTTGCGGTGGCGGCCAAAGCGGTCGCCTTTCGGCAGCTCACTCTTTTCGATCTTGCCGTCATTGTTCCTGTCGAGCATGGCAAAGACCTTTTTCTGGCGACTGGTGATGTCGTCGGTGGTCAGCGTGCCGTCGCCCTTGCTGTCGTAACGGGCGATGATGCGCTTGGCCATCCGCTCGAAACGCGCCTTCTCCAGCGCGTCTGCGAGCTGGGCGACGGTCAGCTTGCCGCCATTGTCGGCAACGAGCTTCTTCAGCCGCGCGTCCATGGCGTCGGAAAACTGGTCGAACGTGATGGTGCCGTCCGAATCGCTCATCGCCTTGTTGAGGCGCATCATCATGCCTTCGCGCATTTTTGCGCTGGCGTTGTTTTCGGCATAGGCCGTGGTGCCGACGGCGCCGGCCAAGGCTACGAAGGCAAGGGCAAGTTTGGTCGTCTTTCTCATGGTCTTCTCCTGTTGCATCGTCACCCCCGACGCTGGAGTGGCGGATCTATTGCCGCTCTATCTCCTTGTTTGAGCATCGGACTTTCCCAAAACCGGTTCCCACCGTTGGGTCCGATGCTCTGGCCGGACAACCGTTCGTCACGGTCGTCCGGCACGAAGCAGAAGGTTGAAATCCTTCCTGACCTTCCGCGACGTTTCCTTGAGATGTGCTTCCAGCACACCGAAATCCGGCAGGTCGGCGACCGCCAGAAGCAGATCCGAAAGCCCCGGCGGAACGTCGTCGCGCTCGAAGGCTCCGGTGAGGCACAGCCGGGTCATCTGGGTCAGCCCCAGATAGAGCGCATAGGCATCGGCAAGTTCCTGCCTGACCCCGGCCTCGGCAAAGCCGGGCGCCAGACGGGACAGGATCTCGGCCGTGCCGGTGACGCGCGGCCCGGCTTCGACCTGCGCGGTGATCACCGCCACCTGGGCGATGAATTCGAGATCGATCAGACCGCCGGGTACGAGCTTGATGTCCCAGAGGTCGCGCGGCGGCTTTTCGGCCTCGATCATGGCGCGCATATCCGCGGCCTCGGACATCACCTTTGCAGCGTCGCGCGGTTGGCCAAGCACCGCGGCAACTTCCGCTTCAACCTCGCCGCACAGGCTGGCGTCGCCGGCAATAGCGCGCGCCCGCGACAGCGCCATGTGCTCCCACGTCCAGGCCTCCTGGCGCTGGTACTTCTTGAAGGCGTCGATGTGGGTGGCCACCGGACCCTTGTTGCCCGATGGCCGCAGCCGCAGGTCGAGTTCGTAGAGCACCCCTTCCGCGGTCGGCGCGGACACCGCCGATATCAGCCGCTGCGTCATGCGGGTGTAGTAGTGCGAGGGCGCCAGTGGCTTGTCGCCGTCGGAGTCCTCGGCGTCTGGCTCGTGGTCGTAGAGCAGGATCAGGTCGACATCCGACCCGGCGGTCAGCTCGCGGCTGCCAAGCTTGCCCATGCCGAGCAGCGAAACCACGCCGCCGGCAATCGTGCCATGGCGTACCGCGAATTCGGCCGTCACCGCCTGCAGCGCCGCCCCGATGGTGAGATCGGCCAGGTCGGAAAAGGCGCGGCCGGCCCGGGCCGGATCGATCGAGCCGGCGAGCAGCCTGACGCCGATCAGGAATTTCTGCTCGGAGGCAAATATGCGCAGACGGTCGAGCACATCCTCATAGGCCCTGTCGCCTTCGAGGAAGGCGGAAAGCCGGCCCGACAGATAGGCGCGATCCGGCAATTCTGTCAGCAGGGCGGGGTCGAGCAGGCCATCGAAGACATGCGGCCGGCGCGTGATAATCGCCGCCAGCCGGGGTGCGGCACCCATGATCGTCGCCAAAAGCTTCAACAGGGCCGGATTGGACTGCAGCAGCGAAAAGAGCTGGATGCCGGCGGGCAGGCCGGCAAGGAACTCGTCGAAGCGGAGCAGGGCTTCGTCCGCCCGGCGCGTCTGACCGAAAGAGCGCAGCAGCGCCGGCGTCAACTCAGTCAGTCGCTCGCGTGCCTCCGCCGACTGAGTGACGCGATAGCGGCCGAAATGCCAGCCGCGGATGACGCGGCAGATGTCGCTCGTCCGCTGGAAGCCGAGGCCGTGCAGGGTCTGCAACGTATCGGGATCGTCGACATCGCCGGTGAAGACCAGATTGCCGATGCCCGTCGAAAGCTCGGGCGCGGTTTCAAACAGCGCGGCGTAGTGGCGTTCGACCTGTTGCAGCGAGGCGCGGAACGCCAGGGAAAAGGCGGCCGCATCGGCGAAACCAAGCATGCGGGCGATGCGCTCCAGCCCCTCATCGTCGTCCGGCAGCGTGTGCGTCTGCTCGTCGGCAACCATCTGCACGGCGTGTTCAACACGGCGCAGGAACCAGTACTGACGGGCGAGCGCGTCGCGCGCGTCGGCGGTGATCCAGCCGCGCGCCGCAAGCTGGCCGAGCATCGGCACTGTTTCGCGACCGCGCAGTTCCGGAAAGCGGCCGCCGGCGATGAGCTGCTGTGTCTGGACGAAGAACTCGATCTCGCGAATGCCGCCGCGCCCGAGCTTGACATTATGCCCCTTCACGGCGATCTCGCCATGGCCCTTGTGGGCGTGGATCTGGCGCTTGATCGAGTGGACGTCGGCAATCGCCGCGTAATCCATGTATTTGCGCCAGATATAGGGCTGAAGCTCCTTGAGAAAGGCCGCACCGGCGTCCAGATCGCCGGCCACCGGGCGCGCCTTGATCATCGCGGCGCGCTCCCAGTTCTGGCCGCGCGCCTCGTAGTAGCGCAGCGCCGCTTCAACAGGGATCGCCAGCGGTGTCGAACCGGGATCGGGGCGCAACCTGAGATCGGTTCGGAAGACATAGCCGTGCTCGGTGCGGTCCTGCAGTATGCGCACCAGCCGGCGTGTCAGGCGCGAAAACAGCTCGGTGGCGTCAAGAGGATCGACGATGGCCGGCGCCTCCGGATCGAAGAAAACCACAAGATCGATGTCGGAAGAGAAATTCAGCTCATGCGCGCCAAGCTTGCCCATGCCGAGCAGGATCCAGCCCGATTGCCGCGATGGATTATCGAGATCCGGCAGTTTGAGCTTGCCCTGGCCATGCGCGTCGCGCAGCAGGAAGTCGACGGCGGCACGCGCGCAGGCATCGGCCAGGTCACTCAACCGCCGTACCGTCAGCGCCGTTTCGGCCTCGCCGGCAAGATCGGCCAGCGCGATCAGGAAATGCGCCTCGGCCTTCCACTGACGCAGTTCCATCATCAGGCCGGATTCCGAGACTGCCTCGGCCAAATGCGCGCGATCGATCGCGGCCCCGATCGCCTTCAGCCGAGCCTCGACCGTCTGGTCGAAAAGCCCGTCCAGGATCCGCGGCCGGCGACGCGCCGTATCACGCAGGAACGGCGACAAATCGAAGACAGCTGCCAGGAAGTCCTGGCCCTCCCCCTTGCCGGCCAGGAATTTGGCCAGCCGCGCCAGCCCTTCTTCGCGTGCCGCGCAAGCGATCTCGGCCAGTTCCTGCCGCGCATGGCTTTCGTCCAGGGGAGAAAGCCTTGCCGCCGGCTTCAACAGCCACTCCGCCTCCGCCCGCTTCGCAACCGCGCTCATCAATGATCCTCCCGTGCGGGAAAACTCATGACCACGGATAATCCGGGATTGCCAGGCAAGAGATCAAGCCGGCCATTGTGAAATGTCATCACGGCCTTGGCGAGACTGAGACCGAGACCCGAGCCAGGCTGCGAACGGCTCTTCTCCAGCCGCACGAAACGTTCGGTCACCCGTGCGCGGTCGGCATCGTCCGGGATGCCCTGGCCATTGTCGGTGACGGAAAGCCTGATTTCGCCGCCGGCGCGACCGAGCGCCACGCGAACGGCCGGTTTGGAGGTGGAATCGGTCGAGTATTTGATGGCATTGTCGACGATGTTGGACAGCGCCTGGCCAATCAGCTCGCGATTGCCGTTGACTATGAAGGCGCCGTCCGTCGTGGCTTCGAGCGAAACGTCAGCCTCTTCCGCCACGGGCTCGTAGAGCTCCACGACATCGCGCACCGCCGCCGCCAGATCGACGCGGTTGGTGTTCTCGGAAGAGTAGCCCGCCTCCAGCCGGGAGATCATCAGGATGGCATTGAAGGTCTTTATCAGCTGGTCGGACTCGGCAATCGTGCTTTCCAGCGCCTGGCGGTAGTCGGTGGACTTGTGCTTGCCGGAAAGCGTCGCTTCGGCGCGGTTGCGCAGCCGCGTCAACGGCGTCTTCAAATCATGCGCGATGTTGTCTGAAACCTGCTTCAAGCCTTCATTGAGCGTGGCGATCCTGGCCAGCATGGAATTGAGGTTCTCGGAGAGACGGTCGAACTCATCACCGGCCCCGGTAACCGGCAGCCGGCCCGACAGGTCGCCGCCCATGATGCGGCGGCTTGCTTCCGACACACTATCGATGCGCTTCAGCGCAGCGCGGCCGACAAAGAACCAGATCAGCAGTCCGCCAACCGCCATCATGCCGAGCGCCAACGTCAAGGCGCGGCGAATGACGGCGCGTAGCCGCTCCGGCTCGCCAAGGTCGCGGCCCACCAGCATGATCATCTGGTTCGGCAGGCGAAGCACCAAGGCAATGGCGTTGTGACCCTTTTCGCCTTGTACCTGCGTATCGTTCTGATCGGGTTGCGTGGTGGTGCCCTGTTCAGCAGGCAGATTGCGCAGACGCTCAAGCTCTCCCTCGCCAAAGCGCTGATAGGAGAACGGGCTGCTGGTCCAGCCTTCGTTTTCCAGAACGCCCGGCTCCAGGCTCTGCACGTTGCCGGTCAGGATCTGGCCGTTGGCGTCAGCGATCAGATAGAGGTTGGCGCCAGGCTGGCGGGAACGCTGTTCGACCACGCGCACCAGGATCGGCAATCCGCCGCGCTGATAGGCGCGAGCGAGGCCGAGCACCTCGTCGTTGATGGTCTCCTGCGTCTGCGCGGTCAGCATGCGCGCCGACAGCGATGTCATGTAGAACACAAGCAGAACTGCGCAGAGCGCGAAGAGCAGAAGATAGAGCGCCGAAAGCCGCGCTGCCGTCGTCTTCATGATGGCTGGCACGGAAAGAGCCATGCTGCTGCTAGCCGCTTTTCAGCATATAGCCGGCGCCGCGAACTGTATGCAGGATCGGCTTGTCGAAACCCTTCTCGATCTTGCCGCGCAGCCGCGAGACATGGACGTCGATGACGTTGGTCTGCGGATCGAAATGATAGTCCCAGACATTCTCGAGCAGCATGGTGCGCGTCACCACCTGGCCGGCATGGCGCATCAGATATTCGAGCAGGCGGAATTCGCGCGGCTGCAACGTGATCTCGCGTGCCGCGCGGCGGACCGAATGCGACAGCCTGTCGAGTTCGAGATCGCCGACACGGTAGACGGTTTCGGCTTCCTTGGCGCTGGCACGGCGGTTCAGGACCTCGACGCGGGCCAGAAGCTCGGAGAAAGCGTAGGGCTTGGTCAGATAATCGTCGCCGCCGGCGCGCAGGCCGGTGACCCGGTCATCGACCTCGCCGAGCGCCGACAGGATCAGCACCGGCGTCGTGTTGCCCCTGGACCTCAGACCGGTGATGACCGACAGGCCGTCGCGACGCGGCATCATGCGGTCGATGACCATCACGTCGTAATCGCCGGCATCGGCGAGCGCGAAGCCGGTTTCGCCGTCACCGGCGACATGAGCGGTGTGACCGGCCTCGGTGAAGGCTTTCTGCAAGTAATCCGCGGCCTCGCGATCGTCTTCTATGACGAGAATCTTCATCGGGCTGTTATACGCGATTTCGCTGGAAGGTTGAGTAGCAGGCATCTGCATTGTGGCCTTTGCCAAAGCGCATCGCGATCAAGATGATTGGAAGCCGCGCGCGATAAAAATCCTCGTTCCCGATGTCGTTTCGCCAAGATTGCTGAAACGCGTTTTTGGAAATGTGCGGCAGCGGGCGATGGGAGGCCCGCTGCCGCCGGAGGGGAGCACGATGACTGACTAACGTGCTCGGCTCCATGCTCTCCCGTGCGGCGGCTCGGGGGTGTTTGAAACGGCCGCACTGGAAAAGTCGAACCTGCCGCCTCCGAAACCGGACTCCGGTTCCGGAGCCAGCGTCAGCCCTTGGCGACGGGCAGCGCGACGAAACGGTTGTTGTCGTCGCGGGTGATCTGCATCAGCACTGCCTTGCGGCCGGATTTGACCGCTTCGGTCATGGCCTTGGCGACGTCGTCGGTGCCGTTCACTTCGGTCGAGTTGACGGCGGTGATGATGTCGCCCGGCTGGATGCCGCGATCGGCGGCATCGCTGTCCGGATCGACGTCGGTCACCACAAGACCCTTGCCGTTTTCGGACTTGGTGACGGTCAAACCGAGATCGGCCAGGGTGTCGGGTTTTGCCGGAGCGGCGGGCTGCTGCGGCTGGTCGGCCGAAGCCTGCTTGTCACTCGTGGGCAATGTGCCGAGGTCGACCTTGACCGTCTGGCTCTTGCCGTCACGCCAGACCGTGACATCGACTGATTTGCCCGGCGAGTAAGCACCGATAAGCCGGGCAAGTTCCTTCGGCGAAGCGACGTCCTTGCCGTCGACCTGGGTGATCACGTCACCGGCCGATATGCCCGCCTTCTTGCCGGGGCCGTTGTCCTGGGCGCTGGACACCAGGGCTCCCTTGTCCGACTTCAGGCCAAGCGAGATCGGCGATGTCCGCCGTGACCGGCTGGATTTCCACGCCAAGCCAGCCGCGCTGTACGCTGCCGCTCTTCATCAGGTCCTGCACCACCTGCTTGGCGGTCGAAGCCGGAATGTCGAAGGCGATGCCGACGCTGCCGCCGGAAGGCGAGAAGATCGCGGTGTTGATGCCGACGACCTGACCGTTGAGGTTGAAAGTCGGGCCGCCCGAATTGCCGCGGTTGACCGAGGCGTCGATCTGGAGGAAGTCGTCATAAGGGCCAGCGCCGATGTCGCGGCCGCGGGCCGAGACGATGCCCGCGGTGACGGTGCCGCCGAGGCCGAACGGATTGCCGACGGCCACCACCCAGTCGCCGACGCGAACCTTGGAATCGTCGGCGAAGTCGACATAGGTGAACTTGCCGACACCGTCGACCTTGAGCACGGCGAGGTCGGTGCGCGGGTCGGTGCCTATCAGCTTGGCGTCGAGTTCCTTGCCATCATTCATCACCACGGTGAAGGCCGAGCCTTCCTCGACGACGTGGTTGTTGGTGACGAGATAGCCGTCATCGGAGATGAAGAAGCCGGAACCCTGCGCAACCGGCCGCGGCTGGCCGTTGTTGTGGTCGCGGCGTCCAAACCGGCGGTGACCGTCCTCATTCTGACCGCCCTGGTCGCCAAAGCCGCGGAATTCCTTGAAGAAGCGGCGCAACTGCGGATTGTCGGGCATGTCGTTCATGCCATTCGGATCGTCGGACTGGTCGGAGCCATCGTCCGCCGCCGGGCTGATCTTGGCCTTCACCTTGACGCTGACCACGGCGGGCGAAACGCGCTCGACGACATCGGCGAAGCCCGGCACCTGCGGTGCCTCGACGCGCACGGCATCGGCCAAGACAGGCCCGGTTCCGGTCGTCAGCACGCCGACGCCGATCGCACCGGCAACGGCGATGGACGCGACGGCAGCCATGAGACGCTTGCGGGTGACGGAATATGAATTGGGGGCAATATTCATGGGTCTCGTATCCTCTTCAAATGGACGCGCTTGATCGGCATCCTCGGGAAAGGAGACTTAGAGAGGCGCACATTACAGCGCCATTTCCGACACATGAAACTTTGGTAATGTTCGCGGGTCACCGCAGCCGTCAGTCGCGGCGCAATATGGCGTCCAACGATGCCTGTTCTTCGGCCGACAGGGATTTTGTTGCCAGTGTGCGGCGCGACCGCGCCGTCAGTACGATGAAAAAGCCTCCCACCAGCAGCAGGATGACCGGCGTACCCCACAGCAAGGCATTGCGCGGCTCGAAGCGCGGCTTCAACAGCACGAATTCGCCGTAACGCGACACCACGTAATCCATCACTTGCTGATCGGTATCGCCGGCGACGAGGCGCTGGCGCACTAGGATGCGTAGATCGCGAGCAAGATCGGCGTCGGATTCGTCGATCGACTGGTTCTGGCAAACCATGCAGCGCAGGCCTTCCGAGAGCACTCGCGCCCTCGCCTCGAGCGCCGGATCGGCCAGCATTTCGTCGGGCTTCACCGCCATTGCCGTGCCGGCAAAGAACAGCGCCAGCAGCAGCACAATCGAGGTCAGCGAAAGTCTCGCGTTCATGGCAGACCCGCGGAAGTCACGGCGCTCGCCTGCCTGCGGCGGCGCGATGGGGCGCCGACGCGCAGGCGCCTGTCCATCAGCGACATGGCCGCGCCAGCCATCATCACCAGGCCACCGCCCCAGATCAATGTCACCAGCGGTTTCCACCACAGGCGCACCACGACCGAGCCATCCTTGCCCTCGTCGCCGAGCGAAAGGTAGAGCTGACTGAACCAGAGCGTCTTGATGCCGGACTCGGTCGTCGTCATCTGCCGCACCGGATAGAAACGCTTGGCGGAACTCATTTCGCCGATAGCGCTGCCGCTGACGCCGATAAGCTCGAAGCGACCACGGTCCTCGCTGTAGTTCGGCCCCTGGGCAGGATAAAGCCCGACGAAACGCAGCGTGTGGCCGGACAATTCCACCGTCTCGCCGGCATGCATCGACAATATCTTTTCGGTGCCGAAGCAAAGCGTACCGACGATGCCGAGCGTGGTCAGGCCAAGACCGAGATGAGCCAAGGCAGTGCCGAAGACCGAGCGCGGCAAGCCAAGCAAGCGCCTGACCATGATCCCCGTTGCAACATTGCCAAAGCCGGACTTGACGGCAAGGTCGGTGAGCGCGCCGAGGATCAGCCAGACGGCAAGGCCGACGCCAAGCGCCGCGAACACCGAGGCGCCGTCGATGAACAGAGCGGTGACCAGCGTTACCAGAAGGGCCGCGGCAAAGGCCACCATCAGGCGCTGCGCGGCGGCGAAGACGTCGCCCCGCTTCCAGGCTAGCAGCGGACCGAACGGAACCATCACCAGCAGCGGCACCATCAACGGCCCGAAGGTCAGGTTGAAAAACGGCGCACCGACGGAGATCTTGTCGGCCGAAAAGGCCTCGACGGCCAGCGGATAAAGCGTGCCGACGAGCACGGTCGCGGTGGCCGTGGTCAGAAACAAATTGTTGAGGACAAGCGCGCCTTCGCGCGAAATCGGATGGAACAGGCCGCCGGCCGTCAATCGGGAGGCGCGCAGCGCGAACAACGCCAGCGAGCCGCCAATGAACAGCGTAAGAATGCACAGGATGAAGATGCCGCGCGTCGGATCGGTGGCAAAGGCGTGCACTGAGGTCAACACGCCCGAGCGCACCAGGAAGGTGCCGAGCAGCGACAGTGAAAAGGTGAGGATGGCGAGCAGCAGCGTCCAGATCTTCAGCGCCGAGCGCTTTTCCATGACGATGGCCGAATGGAGCAGCGCCGTGCCCGCCAGCCACGGCATGAAGGAGGCATTCTCGACCGGATCCCAGAACCAGAAACCGCCCCAGCCGAGTTCGTAGTAGGCCCAGTACGATCCCATGGCGATGCCGCCGGTCAGGAACATCCAGGCGACCAGCGTCCACGGCCGCACCCAGCGTGCCCAGGACGCGTCGATGCGCCCCTCGATGAGAGCGGCTACCGAGAAGGAAAAGCAGATCGAGAAGCCGACATAGCCGAGATAGAGCAGCGGCGGGTGAACGGCGAGCCCGAGATCCTGCAGGATGGGGTTGAGATCGCGGCCTTCGATCGGCGCCGGATTGAGCCGCACGAACGGATTGGACGTTGCCAGGATGAACAGGAAGAAGGCAGCGCCGATCGCCCCTTGCACGGCAAGCACATTGGCGCGCAACGTCGCCGGCAGGTTGGACCCGAACGCAGCGACGAGAGCGCCGAAGAAGGTCAGGATCAGCACCCACAGCAGCATCGAGCCTTCGTGGTTGCCCCAGGTTCCGGTGATCTTGTAGATCAGCGGCTGCAGCGAATGCGAGTTTTCCCACACACTCGCCACCGAGAAGTCCGAACTTGCATAGGCGCTCGCCAGCGCCACGAAGGACAGCGCCGTCAGGGCAAAGCCGGTCACCGCGACCGGACCACCGACAGCCATCAGGCGCTGGTTGTTCAAGCGCGCGCCAAACAGCGGCACGATCGTCTGCACCAACGAGAGCGCAAACGCCAGAACCAGGGCGAAATGTCCGGTTTCAACCATCATGGCGTCCAGATTTTTGTTTTGCTGCGGATTCTTGCCGCAGAACCGTGGGGCAATTTTGCCGAACCTGCCTATTCACTTTTTGCTTTCCTCCCACACACCCTTGGCCTTGAGCTTGTCGGCCACGTCCTTGGGCATATAGTTCTCGTCATGCTTGGCCAGCACGCTGTCGGCGACGAAGACACCGTCCGCGTCAAACGAGCCTTCGGTGATCACCCCCTGCCCTTCCCGGAAAAGGTCGGGAAGGATGCCGGTGTAGCTGACCTTGACGTCCTTCTGGTTGTCGGTCACCGAAAAAGCCACCGTGGCGCCCTGGCCGCGCTCGACGGTACCCTTTTCGACGAGGCCGCCCAGCCTGATGCGCTGGCCGGGCTGCAGGCTGGCGGTGGTCAGGTCGGCGGGCATGTAGAAATAGGAGGCCTTCTGGCCGAGCGCGTAGAATGTCAGTCCGGTGGCGGCGCCCAGAAAAGCCAGTCCGCCCGCGATCACCGACAGTCGTTTCTGCTTACGCGTCATTCTGGTTACTCCGTTGCCGTCAGGCCAAGCGAGGCGGCAAAGGCGGTTAATTTCTTCGCTTCGTCACTGTCGGCCCCAAAGACGGCGATGGCGCGACCCAGCGCGTCACGCGCCTGATCGGCCTTGCCCAACACGACATAGGAACGAACGAGCCGCGTCCATCCTTCCGCGTCGCGCGGGTTTTGCCGCAATTTGTCGTCGAGGCCGGCGACCATCGTGTTGATCATGGCTTCCCTGTCGGCGGGAGACATGGCGGAAGCGGCGTCGATATCGCCGGCACCGGGACCGTTCGCGGTGCTCCCGGAAGCGATCTCGGGGCTGCCGGATTTCGCCAGCGCCTGCTCGACCGCGCTGCGCCATGGCGAATCCGGCGGCAGTTTCCCCAGCATGGCCTGCCAGGCCGTGACGGCCTCCTGGCCGCGCCCTTCCTGCGCCAGCGCCACGGCCAGGTAGAAGCTGGCTTTCGCATTGGCCGGATCGAGCTTCAGCGCTGCTTCGAAGGCATCCTGGGCATCGGCCGAGACGATGCCGCCCGCCGCGCTGGCGATCGCCTCGCCAAGACCAGCCTGGCGATCGGCACTGTCACCATCGAGGCGAATGGCGTTGCGATAAGCCGCTGCCGCATCGGAAAAGCGCTGCATGCGCAGATAGACCGGCGCCAGCACGTCCCATCCCCTGCCATCGGAAGGATTGGCGGCGAGATGGGCTTCCGCCCGCGCCACCAGTTCGTCGACCGAACTGTCGGCCGGATCTTGGCCAACCGCTCGCTGAGCGGTTGCGACGGCAGATCAGGCGAGCCGAGCTGGCTGTAGAGGCCCCAGCTGACAATCGGTACCACCAACACGGCCGCGGTTGCCACCAGCCTTGCCGCGACCGATGCTCGCCTGGCGGATGCCTCGCCGGCCACTTCCGCATTGTCGAGGCGAAGGATGCGACGGGCGATCTCCGCGCGCGCCTCGGTCGCCTCCGCCGGCTGGATCAAGCCGCGCGCGGCGTCGCGGTCGAGCTCGGACAACTGATCGCGATAGACTTCCAGATCGTGATCGCCGCTCGACGACGCGCCCTTCGAGCCGCCAGCCAGCGGCAGCAGTACCGCCAGGCTTGCGCCCAGCGTGAGAATTGCGGCTATGACCCAGAACAGCATGGTTCTTCCAATAACGGCAGAGCCCGGCCCTGCCAACTCAGGCGTGCTGCGACGCTTTGACGGCAGGCGCGCCGCATGTCCTTGATCGACATCAATCGGCCGGATCCCAGCTGGACCCAACTGGTTGTCAGGTCAGCGGCGTCCAGCTGCCGTCGGCGTTGCGGCAGGCGGTTCCGCGCGCCGTGACCCCGGCCCCGCCGTTAAACACCGTCTGCGTGTACTGGCGGCAGTCCTGCGACCCGACGCGGTAGGGCTGGGCCGGGACGACCTCGCCATAACGCGAGGCCTGGGCGCCCTTCCACGTCACCTTCTGGCCACTGGTCGTATATTCGAGCGCCTTGTATTCAGCCTCGAGCGCACTGCGCTTCTCGGCATCGCTGAGGCCGGCGCCGATCGACCCGCCGATGAGACCGCCGCCCATCGCGGAAATGATCGTCGTGGTGACCTTGCCACCGCTGGCCGGAGGCGTCGCGGCGAGCGTCGGCGCGATGGTGGGGCCCTTGCCGCTCAGGGTGGTGCAGCCGGAAACGGCCAGCAATGCGGAAACGAGCGCGACGCGAGATCTTCATGCCAACAACCGGTTTTCTTGAGTTGGAGCCTGCCATGGATGAGCCGCGGGCCGCGTCATCGGAGAAGTCGGCGTGGCCATAGTATTGATATTTGTCGGAAATTTGGCCGGAGCCGGTCGCCGCGGAACAATCGACATGCCGCCGAGAGCATGCTCCGCCCGTCGATGTCGATTGACCCTGGAAAGCATCATTGAAGGCTCCGCAACCGCACCACCGCCTTCAATCCGCCCATGCCGGACCGTTCGAGCGCCAGAACGCCTCCATACTCGTTGACGAGGTCGGCGACAATGGCCAGCCCGAGACCTGTTCCGGGCTTCGTCTCGTCCAGGCGCCGTCCACGCTTCAGCGCGTCGCGCGCCTTGTCCTCGGGAATGCCAGGACCGTCGTCCTCGATGCCGATCTCGAACAGGCTGGCCGTATCATCCTTGCCCGTCAAAGGCACGACCGACACCGAGACGGCGCTCCTTGCCCATTTCATGGCGTTTTCAAGGAGATTGCCCAGCAGTTCCTCCAGGTCCTCGCGCTCGCCGGCGAAGACGATCTCGGTGGCCGGCAGCGACAATGACAAGCTCGTCTGCGGGTTGAGCTTCTGCAAAACCCGCACCATGCGCTGCACCAGCGGCGCCACCGGCGTGCGGTAGACGACGCTGTCGCGTTGCGCCGCGACACGGGCGCGCTGCAGATAGTGCTCCACCTGCTTCTGCATGGAGGCGGCCTGCTCGGCAATCAGCTGCCCCTTGGCGCCGCCAAGCGCCCGCCCCTCGTTGAGCAGCACCGCGAGCGGCGTCTTCAGCGAATGGGCGAGATTGCCGACCTGGGTTCGCGACCGCTCGACGATACGCCTGTTGTTTTCGATCAGCGCGTTGGTCTCGTTGGCGAGCGGCTCGATCTCGGCCGGAAAACGGCCATCGAGCCTGTGCGCGGTGCCTTCGCGCACCATGGCGAGGGCATTCCTGACCCTGCGCAGCGGCTGCAGGCCGAGCAGGATGGCGATCGCGTTGATGGCGATCATGCCGACGCCGAACAGGGAGAGATAGGTCAGCAGGCGGCGCTGGAAGGTGGAGATTTCCTGTTCGAGTTCGCTCTGGTTGCCCATGACGCGGAAGCGCGCGGCGCGGTTCTTGGCATCGAGAACGAATTCGCTCTCGAACACTTCGAGTTGCTGGCCGTCGACGTCTTCGGCCGCATAGCTGCGCTGGAAGCTGGAGTTGAAAGGCACCTCGGCGACGCTTGGCGAAGGGATCGTCCTGGTCATCGAAGACGAGTGAAGATCGCCATGCACGCCTTCCGAGGCAGGCTCCACAGACCAGTACCAGCCCGAATTCGGCTCCGAGAACCGGAGGTCGCCGAGGTCGGGCGCGCCGGTCAGCGCTCCCGTGTCGGAAATACCGACGGAGCCGATCAGGTTGAACAGATGCGCCGACAGCAGGCTGTCGAAGCCGCGTTCGCTGGCCTGGCGGTAGAGCGTGGTGATCAGGGTGAAAATGACGACAAGGGTCAGGATCGCCCAGACCGTGGAAAAGGCGATCACACGGAACGTCAGCGAACGCGGCCACAAACGCAGCGAAAGCGGCGTCCTTGCGAGTGGTTTGAGCGGTTCCGAGTTACGCCTCCGGCTCACGCATGCGGTAGCCCATGCCGCGCACGGTTTCGATCATGTCGATGCCCATCTTCTTGCGCAGCCGCCCGACAAACACCTCGATGGTGTTGGAATCGCGGTCGAAATCCTGGTCGTAGAGATGCTCGACCAGTTCGGTCCGCGAGACGACCTCGCCCATGTGGTGCATCAGGTAGGCAAGCAAGCGGAATTCGTGCGACGTCAGCTTCAGCGGCACGCCGTCGACATCGGCCTTCGATGCCTTGGTGTCGAGGCGCAGCGGCCCGCAGGTCAGTTCGGACGAGGCATGGCCGGCGGCGCGCCGGATCAAGGCCCTGAGCCTGGCCAGCACTTCCTCGATGTGGAACGGCTTGGTGACATAGTCATCGGCGCCGGCGTCGATGCCGGAGACCTTGTCGCTCCAGCGGTCACGCGCCGTCAGGATCAGCACCGGCATCTTGCGGCCGCCGCGACGCCAGCGCTCGACCACGCTGATGCCGTCCATTTGCGGCAGGCCGATATCGAGCACGACGGCGTCGTACGGCTCGGTGTCGCCGAGGAAATGGCCTTCCTCGCCGTCGAAGGCACGGTCGACGACATACCCGGCATCGACCAGCGCGTCCGATATCTGACGATTGAGATCCTTATCATCCTCGACGACGAGTACGCGCATGCGGAGTTCGATACCTGTTGAAGAATTGGGACAGACTGAAGAACTTGGCCAGATTGAAGGCTTGGGGCAGATATAGGCCGATTCCGGTGACCTGGGAAACGGCAGGGGTCAGTTCTGCGGAACGACGATTTCGGAGCGGCGCGGACGCTGACCGTCCTTGCCCGGGACGAGCACGACGATGACGCAGACCGGCTGACCGCCCCGGGTCGATTGCGAGGCCTTGGCCAGCGTCCCGCCATTCTGCTCGGCCACCTGCTGGCCAATCGCGTAGCAATCGGACGCCGCCAGCAGGATCGGGCTGGCCTGGTCGGGCGCGATGACCGGTATCGCCAGCGCCTGCGACGCAAACAGGCCGGCAGCACAGAGCGCCAGTGTCGCGGTTCGGAAGTGGGAGCGAAGCGTTTTCATGGTCGGCGTTGTAACGCATCGGTGCTGAACGTGAAATGAACAGTGAACGCCGCCAAGACCATGCCCGCTACCCCCTGAAACACGAGACAACCGATCGGAGATCGCCGCCCACCCGGCGAAATCCTGGAAACATCAGTCTAGACTCCGTTTCGATCATATTGAAAGCGTATCAGGCACTTTCCTGCGTCAACGCACGAAAGCGCAGCAGCCCGTGATGCACCAGCAGGTCCTCGTCGTAACGGGCCTCGGTGAATTCCAGCGACAACCGCGTCTGGCCACGAGGGCCAATCACCAGCGCCGCGTCGGCGAGGCGTGCCTTGATGGCGTCCATAATGGCAAGCGTCTCGGCCTCGCCATGGGCTTTCGACCAGACGTGCAGTGTGATCAACTGATCATCGCGGTTCTCGGCGCCTGTATCCCAGTCAAAGGCGCAGGTCTGGCCGCAAGTCACATACGGAAAGGCGACATTTCCGGTTGGACTTTCCAACAGCCCGGCGCCGCCCAGCAGCGCCGACAGCGATGCGTCGCCTTTCAGTCTCAGAAACAGTGCCTGCTGCAGATCGCCAGGTGCGGTCATCGTCCTTTTCCCCCAACCGTTGCGCTGCCGGCCATTGCTGCCTTGCCAGATATAGCCGTTCGCCACGCAGAGACGATAGCGATTCGTCATCGGCAGCATGAATGCCGATGATCTCGAAAATGCGATCCGACAGAGGGCAGCCCAGGCATGATGCCCGGCAGCGCAAGCGCAAACGTGGACTCTCGATTCCTGGTCACCTATCCTTGCCCCATATGGACGGGGTCCCTGGAACGGTCCTTGCAGGTTTGATCCACGAAGCGACGGCCAGCCGAGCGGCTTCTTTGATTTACGGAGTGGATAATGGCCGATCCAGAGAAGGCCAAGGCCGCGTCCCGGTTGTTGGTAAGCCATTGGGATAACGGCACCCGTCTCGGCGCCATACCGCAGGAGTTGCGGCCACAGACGCGGATCGAAGGTTATATTATCCAGTCGTATGTGATGGATCGCTCGGCGGCTCCGCTTTTCGGCTGGAAGATTGCCGCGACCAGCCTGGCCGGACAAAGGCACATCAACGTCGACGGTCCGATGGCCGGGCGTCTGCTTGCCGAAAAGGCGGTCGAGGTTGGCGCCGCCGTTTCCCTGGCGACGAGCAAGATGCGCGTGGCCGAGATCGAATTCGCTTTCCGCTTCGGCAGCCAACTGCCGCCGCGTTCTGCGCCCTATGAAATCGCCGAGGTGATGGATGCCGTGGCCACCTTGCACCCGGCGATTGAGATTCCGGACTCACGCTATGACGATTTCTGCGCCGTTGGCGCGCCGCAGCTCATAGCCGACAACGCCTGTGCCAATCTGTTTGTCATCGGCGAGGCTGTAGAAGACGATTGGCGCGACGTGGATCTCGCGAAGCACCCGGTGGTCGCCTTCGTTTCCGGAAAGTCGCAGTATCACGGCACCGGGGCAGCTGTATTGGGCGACCCTCGTATTGCGCTCACATGGATCGTCAACGAACTGTCGGGCCTGGGCATAGCGCTCCAGCCGGGACAAGTGGTGATTACAGGCACTTGTGTGACGCCGATAAGCGTCGAGGCCGGCGACGAAGTCACTGGCGATCTAGGCAGGTTTGGCCGCGTCTCGGTGAGATTTGTCTGAATTCGCTCCGTGCTGCCTGACGCAACGCGGTTCAGAAATGGCCAACGGATTGCAGGATCAGAACGCCTGAAAGACCGAGCAAGGCGAAGCCATAGAGCCGGTCGATCCACACTGCGTTCGGGCCGGCCAACAGCTTGACTGCCCGTGAGCCAAGCGTGGCGTAAAGCATCAGGACGAAAACATCCGACACAGCAATAATAACGGCCAGAACCGCGTATTGCATCGCGATTGGCTCGTTCGTGTCGACAAAGGCCGGGAGGATGGCTGGAAAGAGCAGCCATGCCCCGGGATTTGTGATTGCCACCACGAAACAACGCAGGATCAGTGCCCTGGCCGAGTGAACCTTGTCCGGAAAGCCTGGGTCGAGTGCATATCGGGCCGCGGTGGAGGTGCGAAGCGCGCCAACGGCGATGAAAAGCAGATAGAGGGCGCCGACCATCCTGACAGCTGAGAGGTAGAATTCCGAAGCCACCAGAAGCGCTCCGAAGCCGAGCCCCACCACGCAGATAAGGACGAAGTCCGAGAGCACCACGCCGGCCATGCCAAAGAAGGCGTGCCTGACCCCGTAGCGTGACCCGTTGGTAATGGCGAGCACGACATCCGGCCCTGGAACCGCCATCCCGAGCACCGATATCAAGGCAAATGTCACCAGCGGCAGGTTTTCCATGGCGCTGGATAGTGTGCCGGAGGCACACCTTCCGTAACGTCCTTCACATAGCGGTTGGGACTGTCGAGGATTTCCGCATGAACCGAACGCGTTACGGTTGGACGGCTTCGTCTAGAGCGGTTCATCGTTTCACGGAAACGCCGAACCGCTCTAACTCTTTGTTTTGACGCAATTCCGGACGGAAAACCGTTTCACACTTTTCCTGGAATTGCTCTAATGCGCCCCGCGTTGCCTGACGACGATGCTGCGCACGGCAAGCACCAGCACGGTGATGATGATCAGTATCACCGACAGCGCCGCGATCGCCGGATCGATGTTGTCGCGCAGGCCCATCCACATCAGCCTTGGCAGCGTGATGGCATTGACCGAGGTGATGAACAGCGTGACGCCGATCTCTTCCCAGGACAGCACGAAGGACAGCAACGCCGCGGTGATGATGCCGAACTTGATGTTGGGCATGATGATGCGGGTGGCGCGCTCCCAGACCGTTGCGCCGAGGCCGCGCGCGGCGAGGTCGATGCGGCGGTCGAGCTGGCTGAGCGAGACCAGGATCAGAACCGTGGCGAAGGGCACGGTCATCACCGAATGCGCCATGGCGACGCCGAGCCAGGTGTCGTAGCCGAAGAACGAGCTGACGCCTGAGATCGAGGTCAACAGGAAGTAGAGCGTGATCGCCGACACCACCGGCGGCACCACCATCGGCAACAGCACGAAGCCGACAAGGGCCGCCGTGAAGCGCGGCTGGAACATCCATACGCCGAGGCTGAAGCAGAGTGCGAGCACGGTTGAGAAGGCGCTGCTCACGACGCCGATGCGGATCGAGAGCAGGATGGAATCGATCCAGCGCGGATCCTCGATCAGTGCCCGGTAATGGCGCAGCGACAGTTCACCCGATGGCATCGCCAGCATGCGGCTTGGCGTCAGCGACACCGGGATGACGGCGAGCAGCGGCATCAGCAGGAACAATGCCACCAAGGTGGCGATGATCAGCGAGACGGGACCGGGGCGATAGGTCGGCATCAGATCAACTGCTTCGGTCTGACATAGCGGAACAAGATCGCCATCAGCGCGCCGACGAACAGCACCAGCACGACGCTGATCGCCGCCCCCAGACCCCAGTCCGGGCTCTGGAAAATTCTGAGATAGATCAGCTCGGCGATCATCACGCTGCGGCCGCCCCCGAGGATCGCCGGCGTGACGAAGAAGCCAAGCGAGAAGACGAACACGATCATCGCGGCGCCGATGATGCCCGATCGCGTCATCGGCACGAACACCGACCAGAAGGTGCGCATGCGGCTGGAGCCGAGGCCACGCGCGGCCAGAAGCACACGGTCGTCGAGGCTGCGCATGGCCGATGCCAGCGGGAAGACGGCGAACGGAATGAGGAAATGCGTCATGCCGACGATGACGCCGAACTCGTTGCGCACCAGCGCCAGCGGTTCGGAGATGAAGCCGATCGCCTGCAGCCAGGTGTTGATCAGGCCGCGATTGGACAACAGCGCCACCCAGCCGAAGGCGCGCGTCAGCACTGAAATCCAGAATGGCACCAGAATGCAGAACTCGGCGACAAGCCTTTGCGCCGGGGTTCCGCGCACCCAGACGACGGTTATGGCGTAGGCAGCGGCCACCGAAACCAATGTGACGATGGCGGCGATGCGCAGCGTGCGGATGAACACCGACTGCACCAGATCATCGGTCAGCAACGCGTTGTACTGGCCGAGCCCCGGCGTCGGCAGCGTGAAGCTCCACTTGACGACACCGAGGAACGGCCAAGCATAGGCCAGCACGAGAAAGAGGAGCAGCGGCGCCATCAACAGCGCCGCCCCCATCCTGTCGGAGAGATATGCTCTCATCTGGACCCGATTATCCCCGGCCTTGGTCAGGCGGAGATGATCTTGGTGTATTCGTCGAGCGCCGCCCCGTAGTTCTTGGCGTACCAGTCCATGTCGAGCGCGATCTGCTTCTTCATGTTCTCGGGGTCAACCGGGTTGATGCGCTTCTTGTCGGCGGGGATCAGCGCATCGGCGGCTGGGTTGGCCGGGCCCTGGCCGAGCTTGTCGAACATGACCAGCTGTTTCTGCGGGTCCTGGGCGCTGGCGATGAACTTCATCGCCGCGTCCTTGCCGCCCGGATTGCCCTTGAGCACGGCAAGCGCACCGGGCGAGATCAGGCCCTGGTCCCAGATGAACTTGATCTTGCCGCCCGAGTCCTGCTCGATCAGCGAGGCGCGGGTCGACCAGACGATGGCCATCGAGGCTTCGCCATTGAGCAGCACGCTCTGGCTCTCGGCACCGCCGCCCCAATAGGCGACGACATTTTCCTTGAAGGCTGCGATCTTGTCATGCGCGCGCTTGAGATCGAGCGGGTAGAGCGAAGCCGGCGCGATGCCGTCGGCCAGAAGGGCGGCTTCCCAGCTCGACACGCCCCATTTGTAGAGCGAGCGCTTGCCGGGGAATTTCTTCACGTCGAAGAAATCGGCCATCCCGGTCGGGGCGTCCTTGCCGTATTTCTCGGAATCATAGGCGATGACGTAGGAGAAGAAATAGGTCGAGGCGGCATAGTCCCAGCCGAAGCCGGGGCGCATCTTCTTCTTGTCGACGATGTTGTAGTCGATCGGCTCAAGCATGCCTTGCGCACCGAGCGTGATCGCCGAGAACGGATCGACGTCGACGAGATCCCAGGTCGGCGCGCCGCTCTTGAACTGCGCGGCGATGGCGCCTTCGGTCGGACCCGATCCGTCCATCTTGACGGTGATGCCGGTGTCCTTGGTGAAGGCCTGGCCATAGGCGGCGTCATAGGCGGTGATGGCGTCGCCGCCCCAGTTGACCAGCACCAGTTCCTTCGCCGCGGCAAAGGCTCCGGTCGAGCGCAGCAGCATCGGCGTGCCGGCGAGCACGAGTGCCGCCAGCTGCGTGAATTGCCGGCGCGAAATCTCGCCGCGACCTGCCCTGGCGGACAGGCTCTCGATGGCTTGTTTGTTGGTATCGTGTGTCATGTCAGTTCCCCTTGTTGTCGTTGATCGTTCCGGAAGCCTGCGTGGCGGATTGGGTCACGCAGGCGGTCATTGTCCTCCGTCCGGAAGGAGGAAACCCTTTTCCGCCGGCCAGGTCAGCCAGACGGAATTGCCCTTGCTCAGCGCCGCCGCCGCGACCTCGTTCGGCACAGAGACGGTGACCTTCGCGCCCTGGCGCGTCGTCAGGTCGAGCTTGGTGGCCGCGCCCAGATAGGTCGACGCGATGGCGGTCGCGGCAATGCCGTTCTCGCCAACGGCCGCCTCTCGCGCGATCGACATGTGTTCGGGCCGGATCGCCAGGATGGCGTCGCCACGGACTTTCTCGGCCTTGCAGTGCATGTTGACCGCGCGGTCTTCGCAAAGGCCGGTCGAGCCACCGTCGGCGGGCTTGACCCCCTTCAGTGGCAGCATGTTGATCTCGCCGAGGAACTCGGCGACGAAGCGGTTGTCCGGCCGGTCGTAGACCTCGTCGGGCGCGCCGACCTGCAGCAGTTTGCCGTGGTTGAAGATGGCGACGCGCGAGGATAGCGCCAGCGCCTCGCTCTGGTCGTGGGTCACGAAGACGAAGGTGGTGCCGGTCTCCTGGTGCAGGCGCTTCATCTCGGCCTGCATCTGGCCGCGCAGGCCCTTGTCGAGCGCCGAGAACGGCTCGTCGAGCAGGAGCACGCCCGGCTCGAACACCAGCGCCCTGGCAAGCGCCACGCGCTGCTGCTGACCACCGGAGAGTTGCGCCGGCAACTTCTTCTCGTGGCCTACCAGCCCGACGCGCTCGATCATCTCGCCGACACGGCGCTTGATGTCGGCCGCCGATTTCTTGCGTACCTTGAGCGGAAAGGCGATGTTGGCTTCGACGCTCATATGCGGGAACAGCGCATAACCCTGGAACACCATGCCGGCTGCACGCTGTTCGGCCGGACGATCGGTGATGTCGATGCCGTCGCTGAACAGGCGACCGTCGCTCGGCTGCACGAAGCCTGCGAGGATCATCAGGAAGGTGGTCTTGCCCGAGCCGGAGGGCCCGAGCAGGGTCAGGAACTCGCCGCGGCCGATATTGAGCGACAGATTGTCCAGCGCTCGGAACGAGCCGAAGCTCTTGCCGATCCCGATTGCCTTTATCTCTGCGGCCCGGCCGGGTTGCTGCATCCTGCCTCTTCCTCAGTCCCGGGTGAAATCGTAGGCAGGGTGGAGGTTCACCGCAACCGAATAGTTTTCGCCTGATCGGCAAATTTGATTCACGTCTGGCGGTTTTGGGTGCTCCGTTGGAGCGGCTGATTTCCCTTTCGCGGGTGAGATCGGCAGCTTTGGTGTCCCGCAGACTTTCTCAATACGTCGCCAGCCTGTTCTCCAACAGCTTTGCCCTTAGCCAGTCGCTGAAGGCATTGAGCACGGGATGGCTGGCCTTGGCATGCTCGAAGACCAGGAAATAGGAGCGTGGCGAGGGGACCGAAGCTTCAAACGGCTTGACCAGCCGACCCTCGCTCAGCGCGCGGCGACCGGTCAGCTCGTCGCCCATGGCAATACCCTGTCCGGCGACCGCCGCCGAAAAGACGAGGTTCATGTCGGAAAAGAAGATACCGCCTTCGGTATCGGGATTCTCCACCTTTGACAGCGCCAGCCAGCGCGCCCAGTCCTCGGTGTCGCCGAGATGGAGCAGATTGGCGCGCAATACGTCGGCGGGTTTGGAAAATCCACCCACCTTGTTGAGCAGTGTCGGGCTGCAGAGCGGCGTGAAGGAGACTTCGCAGAGCAGCTCCACCGCCCTGTTCGGCCAGTTGCCAACGCCAAAGGCGATGAAGGCGTCGGCCTCCGGATTGCTGACATCGTCGAGGCGGCGAGGCGTCAAGATCGAGAGCGCCACGTCCCGATACATTTGCTGGAACTCACCGATATGGCTGCACAGGAACATCGAGGCGAAGCCCGGTGGGCAGGAAATGGCGAAGGAACCACCGACGCCGGCGCCGCTATTTTGCGCTCCCGCGTCGCCGAGCACGGTAAGCGCCTTCCTGACATCGGCTGCGTAGCGCTGGCCGCGCGGCGTCAGCGCCACCCCTTTTCCAATGCGCTGCAGGAGATCGAAGCCGAGATCGCGCTCCAACAGCCGCAACTGGTGGCTCACCGCGCTACGGGTGAGATGCAGTTCGTCGGCGGCGCGCCAGACGCTGCCATGGCGGGCGAAACTGTCGAGGGCGCGCAGCGCCTGGGTGGAGGGAATTCTCAAGAGGTGAACCGAATTTGCACGAACCGGGAAAACATATCACTTTTTGGCGAAGCGCTTCACTGCTTTCTTTGAGGCATGGACAAACCGGTGACGACATCGGCGCAAGCGACCGCACTTGCCTGCCTCGACGGCATCCAGCCGCTGCTGTCGGCGTGGACGCGCACCATTTTCGATTTCGGCGAGACTGCATGGCGCGAGTATCAATCCGCTGCCTGGTATGTGGAGCGATTGAAGCGCGAAGGCTTTGTCGTCGAGGAAGGCTCCGGCGGCATGCCGACTGCGTTCTGCGCCCACTGGACAAATGGCGCCGGGCCGACCATCGGTATGTATGCCGAATATGACGCGGTGCCCGGCAACTGCCAGGACGCTGCGACCGTGAAGCAGCCTCGGCCCGGCCTTGGTTTTGAAGCGGGCGGCCACACCGATCCGCATTCGGGATTGGGCATGGCGAGCCTCGGCGGCCTGCTCGCCACAAAGGCGGCGATGCAGCGGCATGGCATTGCAGGCACCCTGCGTTTCACCGGCGAGCCGGCCGAGAAGGTACGCGGCTCGAAGCCGATCCATGCCGCCAAGGGCTATTATGACGGCCTTGCCGGCATGATCTCGTTCCACCCTTTCTACATGCTCCCGCTCTGCAACACGGCGCGCTGGGACACGCATTGCGGCGCGGCCTACGCAATGATCTACCGCTTCATCTGCGATGAACCAGAGAGTTGGGCGCGAGCGGCGGGGGACAGCGCGCCGATCCCGCAAGCGCATTCGGCGGTCAGGGCGCCCGGTGCCAACGACGCGCTCATGATGATGTACATGGCCTCCAAGGCGCTGCGCGATTCCATGCTGCCACACCAGGGCGGCTGGTCGATCAGCGAGGCGATCCTGACCGCTGGGCAGGCAACCGCCGACAATCTGCCGGCGGGTCTGGCCGAGATCCAGTACATGATCCGCGTGCCGACGCTCGCCTTGGCCGAACAGGTCACCGCCGTGCTCGATCGCAATGCGCAGGCGGCTGCCGGCATGAGCGGCTGCCGGACCGAGCGGCATTGGGTGTCGAAGTCGCGGCCCGGTCTCGCCAACCACGCCATGGCCGAGATCGCCTATGGAGCGCTAACAACGGTCGGGCCGCCGCATTGGGACGAAGCCGCCAAGGCGATCGCCCGCGAAATCCAGGTCAATGCCGGCGGCACGGCGACCGAAAACCCGTTCATCGACGAGCTGGAGCGGCTGATCGAACCAAAGGAAGCGGAAGCCATCCTGCGCCGCGACCTGCCGCCATCGCAGGTCAATTCGACCTCGGACGACTATACTGATATGAGCTGGCATGCGCCGACGGCGCGTTTCTACGTCGCGCGTCCGGCACTGCGCTCGGCAAGCGGCCTCCCCTATCCGGCCTGGGTGATGAATGCTCTGGGCGGCATTTCGGCAACGATCGATCCGATGGTCCTTTGCGCTGCCAAGACGGTCGCGCTGGCGGCACTTCGCCTGCTCGAGGACAAGGCCGCCCGCGATGCGGCAATGGACGAGTTCGTCACCCGCACCGGCGGCGGTGTCGGCGGCGCGAACTGGATCGCGCCGCTTTGCGACTACGAGCCGCCGATCAACTTCCGCTGGCCGGAATATGTCACCACCGCGCGCGGGCGCGACTGGTGGATCCCCAGCAATCAATCATCAAGCAATCAATCACCCCAAGCCGCGCCACTAGGAGAACCCCATGACCGTTCATGACCGCATTGTCGCAGAACCGTTTTCGCTGCAGCGCCGCAACCCGGCCGGCGGCACCAAGCCGCTGACCGCCTGGGGCTTTGCCAACGAGACCGATGTCTTGACCGACGTGCTGCTCGGCTCGCCCAATTTCCTGCGCCATCTGTCGACCAGTTCGCTGTCGCGCAAGCATCTGCGCGAGGCTCCCTGCAACGTCCAGATCGCGCAGGCGCAGCACAAGGATCTGGTCGCCGCCTACGAGCATTTCGGCGTCAACATCCATTGGCACGAGCCGACGCCGGAACTGCCGATGCAGGTCTACTCGCGCGATTCCAGCGTCATGACGCCGTATGGCGCCATCATCACCGCGATGGCCAACTGGTGGCGGCGCGGCGAGAATTACGCGGCGATCCGCACCTATGAGAAGCTAGGCATCCCGATCTACGACATGGTCACGGCCGGCACCTTCGAGGGCGGCGACTTTAATGTCATCGAGGACGGCGTCGTGCTGATCGGCTGCGGCGGCGCCCGCACCCAGGAAGAAGGCGCCCGGCAGGTGCAGGCCTGGTTCGACAAGGAGGGTTGGGAAACCCGCATCGCCTTCATCGACGAATATTACGTCCATATCGACCTGATGGTGGTGCCGATCGCCGAAAAGCTGACCGCCGTCTGCCTCGCCTGCACCGAGCCCGGCATCGTCGACTGGCTGAAGGGCAAGGGCCATGAGATCATCGATGTGCCGTTCCAGGACACGATGGCGCTCGGCTGCAACTTCATGTCGCTCGGCAAGGACCGGGTGATCGCGCCGACCTCCAGCCAGACGCTGATCGGCCAGCTCAAGGCGCGCGGTTTCGAGGTCGCGGCCGTCGACATGAGCGAAATCTCCAAGACCGGCGGCGGCATCCACTGCATGGCGCAGGCGCTGAAGCGCGAACCGGCCTGAGGGGCTGCCGCTCTCGCGAGTATTGAAAAGGCGGGCGCGGCGCCCCTGACTGGGTCCGTGGTTCCGATCCGACGCGTTGTCCGATTTTCATGAGGATGGACAACGCCCAGGATCGGTTTTACGAGTCAGCCCAGCCAGAGCGGAGATGTTCGCGCCCACCAATGAACAAGATTGATACCCACAACAGCAAGGGCGACGAGCGCTCGACCGCCACCAGCCTCTTGCGGCTCGGCACAAGGTTGAAGCTCTCCCGGCAGACGCGGGGCCTGACCCTGAAGGCGCTCGCCGCCGCCGCCAACTGCTCCGAAAGCCTGCTTTCCAAGGTCGAGAACGGCAAGGTCTCGCCCTCGCTTCCCATGCTTCACCGGCTTGTCGAGGTGCTCGGAACCAATATCGGCTGGATGTTCGAGGAGGCCGATGGCGAGGAAGGCATCGTCTTTCGGGCTGGAGCGCGGCCGCTGATCGCGCTCGATCCGCTTCGGCGCGGCGAAGGCATTTCGCTCGAGCGTGTCATCCCTTATTCGCCGGGCCATCTCCTGCAGTGCAACATCCACCATATCGAGGCGGGCGGTGAAAGCGCTGGCCCGATCCGGCATGCGGGCGAGGAGGTCGGCTATCTCTTGGAAGGCGCCATCGAATTGATGGTCGGTGAAAAGACGTTTCGCCTGTCCGCCGGCGATTCCTTCGTTTTCAACTCCGAACTGCCGCACTGGTACCGCAATGTCGGCGACGAACGCGCCAGCATTTTCTGGGTGAACACGCCGGCGACATTCTGATCAGGCCAGCCCCGTTTCCTCTCTCGTTGACGCTAATTCAAGTCACTTGACAAGAAATCAAGTATCTTGAATTATAACCTTGCGCTCAGCGCCAGGTGAGCCCGATCAAGGGCCTTTTCCGCAAAACCAAGGGGAACCGGAATGCGTCTTACCAAGATCCTTTCAGGCTGCGCCGCAGCCATCGCCATGACCCTCGCGCTCGGCTCTGCCTCGGCCATGGCCGAGACCTACGCGCTGGTCACCATCAACCAGCAGGCACTGTTCTTCAACCAGATCAATGACGGCGCCACCGCCGCGGCAAAGGCTGCCGGCGTCGACCTCGTCATCTTCAACGCCAACAACGTGCCGAGCGCGCAGAACGACGCGATCGAGAACTACATCACCCAGAAGGTCGACGGCATCATTCTCGTCGCCATCGATGTCAACGGCGTGAAGCCGGCGATCACCGCGGCCAAGGCCGCCGGCATTCCGGTCATTGCCATCGATGCGCAGATCCCCAATGGCGACAACGTCGCTTTCGTTGGCGTCGACAACACCAAGGCCGGCGAGGATATCGGCAAGTTCTACGCCGAATACGTCAAGACCAAGATGAACGGAACCGCCAAGATCGGCGTCGTCGGCGCGCTCAATTCGTTCATCCAGAACCAGCGCCTCGACGGCTTCAAGAAGGCCGTTACCGACAGCGGCCAGAAGGTCACTTTCCTCGACACGGTCGATGGTCAGAACGTGCAGGACGTCGCCCTGTCCGCCTCCGAAAACCTGATGACCGCCAATGCCGACATGACGACGCTTTACGCGACCGGCGAGCCGGC
This sequence comes from Mesorhizobium sp. RCAM 05104, assembly GCF_059683645.1. NCBI lineage: Bacteria > Pseudomonadati > Pseudomonadota > Alphaproteobacteria > Hyphomicrobiales > Phyllobacteriaceae > Mesorhizobium > Mesorhizobium sp. RCAM 05104. Next base: position 1,148,394 of record NZ_CM185033.1, read on the forward strand.
CCTGCTCGGCGCGGTTTCCGCCGTTACCAGCCAGGGCCGCACCGGCGACGTCAAGGTGTTCGGGTGGGACCTGACCAAGTCAGCGGTGCAAGGTCTCGAGGAGGGCTGGGTGATCGCCGTCGTCCAGCAGGATCCGGCCGGTGAAGGCAAGGCCGCCATCGAAGCCTTCGGCAAGCTCAAGAAGGGCGAGAAGATCGATCCGATCATCAATGTTCCGATCACCATCGTGACCAAGGAAAATGTCGGCCAGTTCAAGGACATGTTCAAGTAATATCCTCCCCAGACCGCCGGGCCGCGCATAGACCTGATGGGTTGCCGCGCGGCCCGGCGACCGATTGAACATGTCGCCTTGAGAACTGGAACCATGATGAGCGATGGCGAGACCTACCGCGTCAGGATGACCGGTATTTCCAAACGATACGGCCCTATCCAGACGTTGGACGATGTTTCGCTGAACCTGAAGCCCGGCGAGGTGCTTGGCCTGGTCGGCGACAATGGCGCCGGCAAATCCACCCTGAGCAAGGTTCTTTCCGGTGCGGTCATTCCGGATTCCGGCACCATCGAGATCGACGGCAAGGCCGTTTCCTTTTCATCGCCGGCGGATGCCCGCGCCGCACGGGTGGAGATGGTCTACCAGGACCTTTCGCTCTGCGACACGGTGGATGTGGCGGGCAATCTCTTCCTCGGCCGCGAACCGCGCCGCCACGTTCTCGGCGTCCCCTTTCTCGACAACAAGCGCATGCACGACGAGACGCGCAATATGCTCGACCGGCTCGGCATCGTGATCGCCGACACCAGGCTCAAGGTCGAAAACCTCTCCGGCGGCCAGCGCCAGTCGATCGCCATCGGCCGCGCCGCCTCCTTCGATCCGTCGGTGCTGATCATGGACGAACCGACGGCGGCCCTTGCGGTGGCGGAAGTCGAAGCGGTCCTGGAGCTTATCCGCGCCGTCAGCGCCCGTGGCGTCAGCGTCATCCTCATCACCCACCGGCTGCAGGACCTGTTCCTGGTCTGCGACCGCATCCAGGTCATGTACGAAGGCCGCAATGTCGCCGAACGCAGGATCGGCGACACCAGCAGGTCGTCAACCTGATCGTCGGCCGGAAATTCAACGCGCGTTCGGCGCGCGCCAGCCGCGATGAGGGGGTACAGCCATGAACGTCACCTCTCCGTCCGCCGATATTGGCGCATCGCCGTCCAGACGCCCCCGCAAGGGCAGTTGGAAGGATGTGGCGATAGCCAATGGCAGCGTCGTCTCCATTGCGCTGTTCTTCATCGTCGTCTGCGTGGTGTTCTCACTGATCACCGGCTCTTTCCTGACAACACCCAATCTGCTCAACATCGTGCGCCAGTCGGCGCCGCTGCTGATCGTCGCGGCAGCCATGACCTTCGTCATCACCACCGGCGGCATCGATCTCTCGGTCGGTTCCGTGCTGGCGCTGACGGCGACGCTGTCGGCCGTCTTGCTGCAGGCTGGCCTGCCGTGGCCGCTGGTCGTCATCGCCATGCTGGCGCTTGGAGCCGCGATCGGCGCATTGCAAGGCTTCTTTATTGCCTATGAACGGATACCGGCCTTCATCGTCACGCTTGCCGGTCTCTCCGTCATCCGCGGCGTGGCGCTGCTGATCACAGGCGGCTATTCGATCCCCGTGGAGCCGACCAGCTTCTTCGTCAACATCGGCAGGGCGTGGTTCCTCGGGGTGCCGGTACCGGCGCTGCTCGCCCTTGCCGTCCTGATCGTCGCCTATCTCGCTTTCAACCAGACGCCGTTCGGCCGCTATGTGACCGGCATCGGGGCCAATGCCGAGGCCGTGCGCCGCGCCGGTGTCGATACGCGCTTCATGACGCTCTTCGTCTATATCCTGTCGGGCATGGCGGCTGCGTCGGCCGGCATCATTCTCGCGGCCCGGCTCGGTTCCGGCTCATCCAATGCCGGCCAGGGCTTCGAACTCGATGTCATCGCCGCCGTGGTGCTTGGCGGCACCAGCCTGTTCGGCGGGCGCGGCACGATCATCGGCACCGTGCTCGGCGCGTTGACCGTCGCGGTCATCGGCAACGGCCTGATCCTGGCGCATATGTCGCCCTTCCTGACGCCGATCGTCACCGGCACAATCATCCTCGTTGCCATCTGGCTGAATTTCCGCCTGTTCAAGGGCGCTGCGCGGAGCCGCTGACATGGATCATCTGTTCGACGACAAGCCTAGGGAACGGGCGCCGATCGGTGTTCGCTCCGGCACCGTGATGACCGTTACCGGCCCGGTCGCGATCGCCGACATGGGCGTGACGCTGATGCACGAACATATCCTGCTCGATGGCGCGACATCGTGGAAATGCCCCTGTCATCCCGACGAGAGGAGGATCGCCGAGCAGCCGGTCAGCATGGAGATCATCGGCGAGCTGCGGATGAACCCCTACATGAACCGCGACAACGTCTCGCTCGACGACAGCGACCTGGCGCTTTCGGAACTGGCGAAATACCGCGCGCTCGGCGGCCATACCGTGGTCGATGCGACCAATATCGGCATTGGCCGCGATCCGGTGAAGCTGGCGCGCATCGCCCGCGCCTCGGGACTGCGGATCGTCATGGGCACGGGCTTCTATCTGCAGCACACCCACCCTGACTGGCTGAAAGCGATGGACGTCGACGACGTCACCGAATTCCTGGTCAACGATGTCGGCGGCGGGTCGACGCAGCCCGAAATCATGGCCGGTATCATCGGCGAGGTCGGTGTCAGCAAGGATTTCACCGACGAGGAGCGGAAGTCGCTGCGGGCTTCGGCGCGCGCGGCCAAAATCACCGGCGTACCGCTGACCATCCATCTGCCCGGCTGGGAACGGCTGGCGCATGACGTGCTTGACGTGGTGGAGGCGGAACGCGCCGATCTCCGCCATACGGTGCTTTGCCATATGAACCCGAGCCACAACGATCTGGCTTACCAGAGAAGCCTTGCCGAGCGTGGCGCCTTCCTGGAATACGACATGATCGGCATGGATTTCTATTATGCCGACCAGGACGCGCAATCGCCTTCCGACGAGCAGAATGCGCAGGCGATCCGCTCGCTGATCGACATGGGGCTGGTCGACCGGATTCTGCTGTCGCAGGACGTCTTCTTGAAGATCATGCTGACGCGCTTCGGCGGCTTTGGCTACGGCTTCATCCTCAAGCATTTCGTGCCGAGGCTGAAGCGCCATGGTGTCGAGCAGTCGGCAATCGACCGCATGCTCATCGACAATCCAAAGACCGTGTTCGCCGATGGCCTCTGAGCCACAAAAGCAATAAGGGAGTTTACATGTCCAGGAAGAAGGTTCTTCTCGCAGGCGAGTCCTGGGTCTCGACCGCGACCCACATCAAGGGCTTCGACCAGTTTCCGACCGTGACCTATCACACCGGGGCCGATGAACTGCTGGCAGCGCTGAAGGACAGTCTGTTCGACGTCACTTTCATGCCGGCGCATGAGGCGCAGCGGAATTTCCCCCAGACCATGGAGACGCTTTCGGCGTATGACGCCGTCGTGCTTTCCGATCTTGGCGCCAACACGCTGCTGCTTCACCCCGACACCTGGGTCCACTCCAAACCGACGCCGAACCGGCTGCGCCTGTTGCGCGACTATGTCGGCAATGGCGGCGGCCTGTTGATGTTCGGCGGCTATTACAGCTTCCAGGGCATCAATGGCGGCGCACGCTATCACAAGACGCCGGTCGAGGACGTCCTGCCGGTCACGTGCCTGCCGGTGGACGACCGCGTCGAGGTTCCGGAAGGCTATGCGCCGGTCGTTGTCGGTCCACAGAACCATCCAGTCCTCAAGGGCTTGGGCAAGGATTGGCCGATCCTGCTCGGCTTCAACGAGGTCGTCGTCAAGGACGGTGCTGAGGTTCTCGCCACCGTATCCTCCGACTATCGTTCGCTGCCGCTGCTGGTGACCGGCAAATATGGCAAGGGCCGCACTGTCGCCTGGACCTCGGATGTCGGCCCGCACTGGCTGCCGCCGGGCTTCATCGCCTGGAATGGCTACAAGACACTGTTCGAACAGATGCTGGGTTGGGCAACAGCCAGGGATTAGCCATGCGCGTCCATGTTGTCGGCAATGTCTGCGTCGATACGACGTTTCGGCTGGACCGGTTTCCGCAACCAGGCGAAACGCTGAACGCATCGGAACATGCCGACGGACTTGGCGGCAAGGGTGCGAACCAGGCGGCCGCCGCGGGGCGCACCGGAGCCGATGTCCGCTTCCATGCCGCGATCGGCAACGATGCCGCCGGAGCATGGATAAGGGAGCAGCTGAGCCGCGACCTCGACGCCAGCCATCTGACGATGCTGTCGTTGCCCAGCGACCGATCGACGGTCATGGTCGATGCGCGGGGCGAGAACCTCATCGTTACCGGCGCCAGTTGCGCTGCCGCCTTCGATCCGCTGGCAGACGGTGGTTTTGTCCGATCGGTCGAACACGGCGACATCGTGGTGATGCAGGGCAATCTGGATCCGGATGTAACGACAGCTTGCCTGCGGGCGGCACGCGGCGCGGGAGCCATGACGATCTTCAATCCGAGCCCGCTTGCTGCCGGTCGTGTACCCAGTTTGAGCGACGTCAGCCTCGCTATCGTCAATGCGGGCGAAGCCGAGCAACTGACCGGAGCCAGTGATCCTGCCGCGGCAACTCGCGAATTGATCCGTCAAGGTGCCGCCGCCGCGATCGTGACGCTTGGCGCGGGTGGCTGCCTGGTTGCCGATGGCGAAGCACGGATCGACCGGATCGCGGCGCCCAGGGTGTCCGTGCTAGACACCAGCGGCGCCGGCGATGTCTTTTGCGGCTGCCTCGCCGGCTGCCTTGCGGCCGCTATCGACCTCGCCGCGGCGGCGCGGATCGCGGTACGCGCCGCGGCCATCTCGGTCGGACGCGCCGGCACTCTCGAATCCTGCCCCGACAGGCGGGAGATGAAAACGCTCATGGAAACGACGGAAGCGGAAACCGCATGACAAAATCCCCCAAATCCATCGGCTCCAAACAGGTCGCGAACGACGCGCTGCAGTCGATCTTCGGCAGAAGCAAGGTGGTGATCGGCGTCGTTCACCTGGCACCCCTGCCGGGCGCGCCCCGTTACGATGGCGAAGCGGTCGAGGCCATCTACCAGCGCGGCCTCGACGACGCCAAAGCCTATCTCGATGGCGGTTGCGACGGCGTGATCGTCGAAAACCACGGCGACGTGCCGTTCGCCAAGCCGGATGACATCGGCCCCGAAACCTCCGCCTACATGGCGGTCGTCTCCGACCGCATCCGCCGAGAACTCGGCCGGCCGATCGGCATCAACGTGCTTGCCAATGCCTCCATCCCCGCACTGTCGATCGCCAGCGCCTCCGGTGCTTCCTTCGTCCGCGTCAATCAATGGGCCAACGCCTATGTCGCCAATGAGGGCTTTATCGAAGGCGAAGCGGCGCGCGCCATGCGCTTCCGCGCGAAACTTCGGGCCCACGGCATCCGCATCTTTGCCGATGCCCATGTCAAGCATGGCGCCCATGCGATCGTCGGCGACCGGCCGGTCGAGGAACAGGTCAAGGATCTGGTGTTTTTCGATGCCGATGCGGTGATCGCCACAGGCCAGCGCACCGGCCACGCCGCCGACCTCGGCTATATCAGGATGATCAAGGACGCCGCCGGACTTCCGACGCTTGTCGGCAGCGGTGTAACGCCCGACAATGCCAACGACATCCTCGACATTGTCGACGGCGTCATCGTCGCCAGCTCCCTGAAATATGACGGCGTCTGGTGGAACGAGGTCGATCCGCAACGGGTGAAGGCCTTCATACGCGGCCTCAATCGGTGACTTTGGTGCCGGAGATCAATGGCGAGCGGCTGCTTGGACGGCTCGACGCGTTCGCCCGGATCGGTGCGACGCCCGCCGGGGGTGTCAACCGGCAGGCGTTCAGCGTCGAGGATCGCAGCGCCCGGCGCCTGCTGGCGGAATTGGCGCTGGAACGCGGCTTCACGGTTTTTCAGGATGGCATCGCGAACCTCTTCATCCGCCGTGAGGGCTCGGATGCCACGCTGCCGCCGCTTCTGATCGGCAGCCACCTCGACAGCCAGCCGACCGGCGGGCGCTTCGATGGCGCGCTTGGCACGCTTTCCGCCTTCGAGGCGCTTGAGGCGCTGGAGGATGCGAAGGCTGAAACCAAAGCACCGGTCGAGGTCGTTGCCTGGGCCAATGAAGAGGGCAGCCGCTTCGCGCCGGGCGTCATGGGCTCGATGGCCTTCACCGGCGCCGATACCGCCGCATGGAAATCGATTGTCGGCAGCGACGGTGCGTCCCTGGCAACGGAGATCGAGACGACGATCGCCGCCTTGCCGGAGGCGAGCCTTCGTCCGACCGGCATGCCGATATCAGGCTATATCGAGCTGCATATCGAACAGGGACCCTCGCTCGAAAAGGAGCGGATGCCGATCGGTGTCGTGACCGCCGTCCAGGGCACGCGCTGGCTTGAAGTTTCCATTGAGGGCACTGCCGGCCACGCCGGTACGACCGGCCTTGCCTACCGCAGGGATCCGATGGTCGCCGCGATTGCCGCGATACACAGACTGCAGACGACGATCATGCCGCTCGACTCCAGCGCGCGACTGACGGTCGGGCGGATCGCCGCTCAGCCGGGATCGATCAACGCCATACCGCAATCCGTGAGCTTCACGGGAGACCTGCGGCATCCACAGCCGGAGCGGCTCGCTGCCATCGAGGCCGAAGTGCGCGAGGTTTGCGCGGCGGAGGCAGAGGCCCAGCATTGCACGGCAATGATCAAACGATCGTTCGACATGCCCGGGGCGGCATTCTCTCCCGATATGGTCAAAATCATCGAGGACGCCGCCAGATCGCTACGGCTGCCGCACAAGCAGATGATATCGGGCGCCTTCCATGATGCGCTGTTCCTCGCCCGGGTGGCGCCCGCCGCAATGATCTTCGTGCCGTGCCGTGACGGGCTGAGCCACAACGAGGCGGAATATGTGGAACCTGCCGACGCAGTCACCGGCGCGCGGGTTCTGCTGCAGGCGGCCATCGCGGCGGCCTCGCCGCGATGATCATTTAAAGCGCTGCCCCGGACAGGGTGATCGCGCTGACCTCAAGCCGCCAGATCAAGGTGCGTTGTTGTCCAGGCGGCGGCGGTCGCCATAAATGCTTCCCCTGCCCTGCCAGCCAACAAACCTTACAGCTGTGTCCTCGCCGCCCTTGTGGGTGTCCCCAAAATGGATGAATAGTCGAGACGGCGCGCCGCCCTGAAATTGCCGACTTGCGGTTTTCAGGTGAGGCGCCTTGCTCGCCGGGTTTTTGAATGGCCAGTCCTGAACCGCGCAAGAGAAGAGGTCCGATCGCCGCTTGGCTGCTGGCGCTCGACGCATGGATCGATTCCTCGCTCTACGAGATCGGTTTCAAGGCGCGCCAGTTCTGGGAAGCCGCCACGATCTTCTCGCGGCGTTTCCGCGTCTCCGGCTGGCGTCGCGGCATCATCGAATTGTTGAGCGAAGGCTTTACGCTGGGCGCCGGCGGCATTGTGGTCATGTTGGCGCTGGCCATCCCGGCTTTCCAGGACACCGCCGGCGACTGGCGCGCCCAGGGCGACTTCGCCGTCACCTTCCTCGACCGCTACGGCAACGAGATCGGCCAGCGCGGGATCATCCAGCGCGATTCGGTGCCGGTCGACGAGATGCCCGATCACGTCATCAAGGCGGTGCTCGCCACCGAGGATCGCCGCTTCTTCGATCACTACGGCATCGATGTTCTGGGTCTTTCGCGAGCGATATTCGAGAATGTGCGGGCCAACTCGGTTGTCCAGGGCGGTTCGAGCATCACCCAGCAGCTGGCCAAGAACCTGTTCCTCACCAATGAGCGCACGTTCGAGCGCAAGATCAAGGAAGCGTTCCTGTCGCTGTGGCTCGAGGCCAATCTGTCGAAAAAGGAAATCCTGCAGCTCTATCTCGACCGCGCCTATATGGGCGGCGGCACCTTCGGCATCGAAGCGGCCGCCGATTTCTATTTCGGCAAGAGCGTCAAGGACCTGAACCTCGCCGAGGCGGCAATGCTGGCCGGCCTGTTCAAGGCACCGACCAAATATGCTCCCCACATCAACCTTCCGGCCGCGCGTGCGCGCGCCAATGTGGTGCTGTCCAATCTTGTTGATTCCGGCTTCATGACGGAGGGCCAGGTGCTGCAGGCCCGGCTGCATCCCGCCGATGTGGTTGACCGAGGCGAGCAGAAGAGCCCCGACTATTTCCTCGACTGGGCGTTCGACGAGGTCAAGAAGATCGCCAAACCGGGGCAGCATTCGCTCGTTGCCCACACCACCTTCGACGCCAACATCCAGAAGGCGGCGGAAGAATCGGTCGAATTCCACCTGCGCCAGTTCGGCAAGGAGTACAACGTCACCGAGGGCGCGGTCGTCGTCATAGAAACCAACGGCGCGGTCAGGGCCATCGTCGGCGGCCGCGACTACGGCGCCAGCCAGTTCAACCGTGCCACCAAGGCGTTGCGCCAGACCGGCTCGTCGTTCAAACCCTATGTCTATGCAACCGCGATGGAACACGGCTTCACGCCCAACTCCATCATTTCCGGCGGCCCGATCAGCTGGGGCAACTGGTCGCCCCACAATTACAGTGGCGAATCGGCGGGCAACATCACCCTGATCATGGCGATGGCCAAATCGATCAATACCGTGCCGGTGCGGCTGGCCAAGGACCATCTCGGTATCGCGCCGATCAAGGCGATGGCCGAGGCGATGGGCGTGGAGTCGCCGCTCGAGGCACACAAGACGATGGTGCTCGGCACCTCAGGCATGACCGTGATGGACCAGGCAACGGGCTACAGCGTGTTCGCCCAGAACGGTTTCGTCGGCTCGCGGCACGGCATCACGCAGCTCGTCACCCGCACCGGCGACGTGGTCTACGACTTCGCCAAGGATGCGCCGCCGCCGCACCGGGTGCTGTCCGAGCAGGCGCTCAAATCGATGAATACCATGCTCGCCGCGGTGCCGGTGATGGGCACTGCGCGGCGGGCTCAAATTCCCAACATCGTCGTCGCCGGCAAGACCGGCACGACGCAGTCCTACCGCGACGCCTGGTTTGTCGGCTTCACTGGCAACTACACGGCGGCCGTATGGCTGGGAAATGACGATTTCACGCCGACCAAGAACATGACTGGCGGCTCGCTGCCGGCGATGGTGTGGCAGCGCCTGATGGTCTACGCGCACCAGAACATAGACCTCAAGCCGATCCCAGGCATCGACAAACCCTTCGTCGACGAGGAGGTCGCTGCCAAGGCCGAGGAAGCGCAGAAGAAGAGCGACGCGCAGGCGGCGGCCGATGCGGCCGCGGAACGGCCAGCGGTGCTGTCTAGCCGGACCACGCAGACATTGAGGGACATGACCAGGCTGTTCCAGTCGGCACCCATCCTCGGTGTATCGACATCGCCGGAGACGCTGTCGGCGCTGTGATATTGCCCGGCGAGCCTCGGTGGATTTGGGCAAATCCATCGGGCCGCTTGCCACAAGGCCCCGCGCCGCGATATCCCCGGGCGGCAACTTTTCGTGTCCCTGGCCCTTCATGCTCAAGAATGCTTTGCTGACGCTGCTTTCGCTTGCCATAGCCATCGGCGGCGGTGGCGGCAGCGTCTGGTATGCGCTCAAAATCCAGGATGGCGTCGGCGCAATCAGGATCGGCCAGTGGACGGCCTTTCCCGACATCGGCACGCCGTCCGCCGACCCCTATTCGAAGGCTCGCGTGGCGCGTGAAGGGGTCCTTGCGCTCGGCCGCGCCGAAGGGTTGTCCTTCGTCGCCGAGCGCGACGCGAGCGGCGGCGAACTCAAGCGCGAATGCACCTACAAGATCGAGGGCGGATTTCCGACGGCTCGGTTCTGGACGCTCTATGCCGCCGACCAGTCGCTCGGTGTGGTCGAAACCGGCAAACCGCGGCTTGCGGCGCTGCAATCCTATGGGGTGCTGCGCCAACCCGACAATTCGGTGATCATTTCCGCCAGCCATCACCCGATGCCGGGCAACTGGCTGCTGACCGACGGCTTTGGCAGAATGTATTTCGTGCTGACATTCTATGACACGCCGATCGCCAGCAGCACCGGCCTGTCGGACGTTTCGCTGCCGCGTATCGTGAAGGTCGGCTGCGATGCGTAGTTTATATGCCGCCATGCGCAGGCTTCTGCATGCCGTCCTGCTCGGCCTCGTCGGCGCCGGCATCGTGCACATCATCGTGCTGCTGCTGGTGCCTGAATTCTCCGAACGCGACGCCTGGTCGCGGCTGTCGATGGCCTCGGACCTCTACAAGATGACCCGGCTCGATGCCGAAGCCGGTGGCGCGCCGGTGGTGAAATCCGTCGACCCGCTGTTTTATGCCACGGCTTGCCGGTTCGACCTGGGCGAAGGGATGGTCCGCATCAAGGCGCCGGGACACGTCCCGTTCTGGTCGGTGTCGGTCTATGACCGCAGCGGCCACAACATCTATTCCCTCAACGACCACACGGCGACCGGCGGCGTGCTGGATGCCGTCGTGCTGACGCCGGCGCAGATGATCGACGTGCGCAAGGACCTTCCCGAGGACCTGCAGGGAGCGATCTTCGTCGAGGCGCCGATCGAGGAAGGCATCTTCGTCATCCGCGCTTTCGTGCCGGACGACAGCTGGAAGCCGATCGTGTCGCGCTTTTTCGAGCAGAGCTCCTGCGAGTTGCAGGACTTCTAGTGCGTGTCGCCCAAAGGTGGCCCCGTTTTTGGGACCTCACATGCGCGAAACAAACATTTAAAGCGCGACGCCTGAATCCGCTCGAACGCGACGCGCTTTAATGATGCGGGACCGGCTTCGTCCGCGGCGGGCCCGGCTTGTCGGGATCGACCGGCCGCACTTCGCCAGCGTGAGACCGCTCGTAGCGGATGCCGGGAAAGATGATCACTGCCGCCGGCATTTCGGCGGTTTGCTTTATGCGATTGCTTGGTGCCGTTCGCGGCACGAAAGACAGTACCATGCCCATGATTCGCGCATTCCTCTCGGTTTCCCCGGAGCACAACGCAACGCCTCCAAATGTCATTAAGGAGGGCAGAGGGTTAACGGAGCGCTAACGGATCGTCGCTAACTTGATCTTTGTTCTTGGTAAGCGCTCGACCGACATGGTCCCGGTCGAGCATGGCCAGGTCTGTGTCTGTTATCGGGCGTATCCTTCGTGTCATCTTCGGACTTCAGGCAAATCGCGGTACGAACGGAATCGGGAAAGGCCGAAAGGCTGTTTCGCGCCGCGGTGTCGGCGTTCTGCTCGCTCACCCGCCCGTCACGCCGCGAGATCGGCCAGCTCGAGGACCTGACGCTGCCGCTGTTCGACAATGTGTCCGTCGAATCCCGCCGTTACGTCGCAGCCGCCCTTTCCGAATGCGAATATGCCCCCGCCGCGCTGGTGCGTCGTCTCTGCGAGGAACCGGTCGACATTGCCGCCCCCCTGCTCATTCGCTCGCGCGCGGTCAGCGACATCGATCTCATCGCGCTGATCGGTCGGCATGGCCTGCCCCACGCACGCGCCATAGCGCGCCGCAAGGACCTGAATCCGACCATTGCCGATCTGATCAGGGTGCTTGAACGGCCAACCCTGGTGCGGGTGCGGGATCCGGACGCCAACGCCACCAACCAGATCGCGCCGGTGATCCCGGAGGTCGCCTCCGGCACGCGAGAACAGTCGCCCGGCATTGCCGCCGAAAATGCACGGCGCAGGCTGCGGTCCATGATGCGCATTGGCGACGAGGCGGCGGCGCCAAAGGCCGGTCCTTTCACGGGAACGGACACTTATGTGAAATTGCGCGAAACGGCGTTGACGGGAAATGCCGCGTTCTTCCAGACCGCGCTCGCCGACGCGCTCGAAATCGATTTCTCGACCGCGAGATCGCTTACCGCCAACCAGAACTACGCGTCGCTGCTCGCGGCACTGCGCTCGCTCGATCTCAGCGAGGACCGGGCATTTCTGATCACGGTTGCCGTCTATCCCAGCCAGTTCCCACATCCGCAAGCGATCCGCACCTTCCTCGACCGCTACCGCCTGCTGCATCGCGATGCGGCCGTCGACAAGGTGCGGGTCTGGAAGGCCGAAACCCTTTCGAAGGTGGTTCGCGAGGCGGCGCCGGCAAACAACGATACCCGCAAGGCATCGAACAATGACGACGAGGCGGCCTCGTCCGGCCTCAGGGCGTCTTTACGGAAATAAGTTCCTCGACGGGAACGGCACCAGCCTCGATCTCGACCACCCAGATATCGGGGTCGAATTTCTTTTCCTTTTCCAGTCGAGCGTCGAACACGGCCGCATCATCGCCGGTGCCGAGAAGGCTGAAGAAGCGGTCGTCGGGCTTCGCTGAATCGTAACTCGTCTGCGGCGCCGGCCCGAACAGGGCAATGTCTCCCGACCTGCCGCGCGCCAGGACGAAAACAGCGCCGGCTTCGGTTGCGCCGCGTTTGACCACGGCGGCAAATCCGCCGGCGCCGAAAACCCGGCGCAACAGGGCCGAGACCCACAGATCCGATGTGACGCGCATAAGATAACTCCGGAAGGCGTGCGGGCTATCTATCGGTATTTCCGGCGCTCGGCGAGCCGTCGTTTCGGCCGTCAGTTGGTCAGGCCGATCTCGCGCATCTTGACGTAGACGATCTCATCGGGCTCGCCGGTCTGCGGCAGCCCGAACAGCGACTGGAATTCCTTGATCGCCGCCTTGGTGCGGGCGCCGACGACGCCATCCAGTTGCATGTCGTCGTTGCCGAATGCCTTGAGCCCAGCCTGTATCTTGACGATGCGGGGATCGGGTCCCTGCGTCGAGGCATTCGTCTGGGCGGCATTCGCCTGCCCCGACTGCCCGGTATTTGTCTGCAAGGACACTGGAACGGCGGCCGGCGTATCCGGGCGCGGTTGCGGTCTCGGCACGACGGAAGCGGTTTTCGGCGTCGCGCCCAGTTGATCCAGCAGCAGCGCATCGATCTCGCCGGACGCGTTGAGCCCGACCTTTTGCTGATAGGCCTGGATGGCCTTGCGCGTGTTGGGTCCGGAAATGCCGTCGACAGGGCCGGAATAGAAATCGAGATCCTTCAGTATGCCCTGCACCTGCCCGACCACCGGATCAGCCTTGACCGGTGCCGGCGAAGCACCTGGCCGCACGATGTTGAATGTCGTCTCCGGTTCGTCGGCCGCCGCATGCGGAAAACCCTGAATGCTGCGCGTCGCGAAGAACGCGCCGGCATGCGGGAAAGGCTGGTACCACAACGCGTTCGCGGAAACGTAGAACAGCGTCACCAGGAATGCCGTCGACCCGCCCACCAGGACAGGATTGCGCGAAATCATGCCACCAACCGCGACCGCGCCATCCTGAAAGGCGTTGCTGCGGCGCTTGACCGGCTTAGGCTGTTTTGCGGAGCGAGCCATTTCTGTCCTCTTTCCCCATGGCCAACGGCATCGTGAGCACTCCGGCCTTCTCCGCCGTGTGCCCCTTCGGTCCGTTCACCGGCAGGCTGATGGTCACCGTGGTGCCCTCGCCCGGCATGCTCTCGATGGACATCGTGCCGTCGTGCAGCGCCACCAGGCCCTTCACCAACGAAAGGCCCAGACCCGTCCCCTCGAAACGGCGGGTATAGTCGTTCTGGATCTGCATGAAGGGCTTGCCGAGATTGGCGAAATCCTCTTCGGCGATGCCGATGCCGGTATCCCTGACCCAGAAATGCAGGCGCGAGCCGATCCGCTTGGCGCCTATGACGACATCGCCGCCCTCCGGAGTGAACTTGATCGCATTGGAGACGAGATTGATAAGCATCTGCTGCACGGCACGCCGATCAGCATTGATATCGCCCGCATCCGGCGCGATCTGCGCTTGCAGATCGATGTTTTTGGCCTGCGCCTGCAGCCGCATCATGGACTGGCACATGTCGACCGCTTCCGAGAACCGGAACGGCTCCGGCTCGGTCGCGTAGACGCCCGATTCGATCCTGGACACGTCGAGTATCGAGGTCACGACAGCAAGCAGGTGCTGGCCCGAATCCCTCACCAGGCCGACATATTCCTTCTGGCGCGGATCCTTGAAGGTACCGAACATCTCGTGCAGCAGCATATCCGAGAAGCCGATGATGGCATTCAACGGCGTGCGCAATTCATGGCTCACCACCGCCAGGAAACGTCCCTTCGCCACCTCGGCGGACGCGGCCGCCTCATTGGCCGCCGCGAAATCCTCACGCAGCCGGGCGATCTCGTTATTCTCGCGCAGCACAAGCGTGAAGACGTCGACCTCCTCTTCGCCCCGCACCAGCTCAAGCGAGAACGGCCGATAGTTGTCGGCCACCTGGCCGTTGCCATTCTGAGGCAGCCTGATGCGCAATTCGAGCCGGCGGGACAACGCGCCGTCGCGCATGTCGGCCAATGCGCTGAGATAGGAGACGCGATCCGACAGGTGGATGCGGTCGAAGAAGCCATTTCCGGAAAGCAGTTCAGGCGGCAGCTTCAAGAGTGTGCGCGCCTTTGCGGAAGCATCCAGCACCTCGCCGTGACGGGCGACGCGCAGGACCACCGCGTCGATGATGTCTTCGAGCCGGTCGGCCGTGTCCACGAGATCCGCCGCGCCAGCGGTGTCGCGAAGCGCCGAAATGCGCGGGACCAGCGTGAGCGCCCAGGCCAACGGCACCAGCCAGTGCCATGGGGCGATCTGCGCCCCTGCGAACGGGAACACGGCAACGGCCAGAGGTTGAGCCAGAATGGCGACCGTTGCCGACACGGCGCCCCACAGCGCCGCGCGCCGCGAGGCACCGATCCACCAGGCTTCGAACGGCAGCGCCACGACAAGCATGGCGACAGGAGAGCTCAGTCCGCCGGCGGCGGCGATCAGGCTGCCAAGGGCAAGGCCCGCGATCGCCAGGGCGACCTGAGCCGCCACAGCCATCTTGCCGGTCGCCGCCACCAGCAAGGCGATGAACCAGCATAGACCAAAGGCCGCAAAGATGGCGGCTACGGTGACGGCGGCGCCCATGCCCGAAGTGACCAGCGTGACCGCGGCTCCCGCGGCGAAGAAAGGAGCAGCCAGCATGACGCCGATGAAGCGGCGCTGGCGCTCGCGGTCGCTCTGCCCAACGATGGACGGATGGACCATACGTTCGCAACCAGCGGCCATCGCGCCAGGCAATTCAACGTATCTGGCCTTTATTGAACTCAACTCAATGCACTCGCACTCGTCGTGGACAGCTCTGCTTTGCAGATTGTTCTGGTTGGTTCTGAAATTCGCATCCAGCGTTTAAGGAATGGATAAGGCAGGGCCGACCAAGGCCTGGCCTGCGGCAAATATCGGGATGCCGGCGACCGAAAGCCCGGGCAAATGCCGCCATAGTAAACGGAGGGTTATTCAGCGACGCGGCCAGCCCGTCGACGAAAGCTCACGCCGGCACTCCGTCATTTTACGGAAAACCGTTATAAAACAGATGGATAGATGGTTTCTGATAGATGAAGGAGATCATTCGGATCTGAATCAAATCGATTGCAAAACGGATCGTTTCGAATTTGCCTAAAATTTGAGGAAAATTCTCACTTTGCCTGCAAGCCGTCCTTTGCGGCTGTGTGCCAATATCCCGCCTACAAAAGAGGTCATGCCATATGGATGCATGATCCGGTCACGACGAGAGGCAAGCATGTTCTTCCTGATGAGAATGGCTTTCTGGTTTTCGCTGGTGTTGCTGGCGCTGCCACTGAGTGTCGGTTCCGACGAGTCGGGTCACGAGAGCGTTGGGCCGATCCAGGCCTTGTTCGCGGCACGCGAGGCAGTTGGCGACATTGCCGGCATTTGCGAGCGCAAGCCCGATGTCTGTGAAACCGGCAAGTCGGCGATGCACACCATCACCGCCCGCGCCAAGGAAACAGCCAAGATCGCGGCCGCGATGCTGGACGACAAATCCGCCGCAGGTCCTGACACGTCGACGACGACCGGCAGCGTGCCGGAAGAAATCGTCTTGCCCGACACAGTCAACTTGCCGGCGCAGAATTGAGCCGTCTGGACGGCGCACCGCGGGTTGTCTGCCCTCTCGACGCCCGCGGTGTCCTTGTTTTTTCCGTGACGCGGCACTGCTGCGTGACTATATCCAGGTCATGACGACCACGATCCAGACGATCCGCGACGACTTCTCGTTCCTCGATGATTGGGAAGACCGCTATCGCTATGTGATCGAATTGGGCGAGGCGCTGCCGCCGTTTCCGGACGAGGAGCGCAACGCCGCCAACAAGGTGCCTGGCTGCGTCAGCCAGGTCTGGCTGACCACCGAACAGGGGCCGGGAAGCGATCCCGTCATCACCTTCACCGGCGATTCGGATGCCCATATCGTGCGTGGGCTGGTGGCGATCATGCTGGCGCTGTTTTCCGGAAGGACCGCCAGCGAGATAGAGAAAACCGACGCGGAAGCCACATTGAGGGAGCTCGGCCTCGACGAACACCTTTCGCCGCAGCGCGCCAACGGTCTTCGCTCGATGGTCAAGCGCATCAAGCGCGACGCCGAGGCAGCACTCAAGCAGACCGCCTGACCACTCGCCGAGTCCGGCCTCTTCATCCCGTCTTGCCGTCCGCCTTGCAAAAATCAAACGGCGCCCGAAGGCGCCGTTGGGATCGATCCGATATGGCAAGCGGCGATTAGCGCGCCTTGCGCTTGCGGCCGAGACCCATCTTCTTGGCAAGCTGGGACCGGGCTGCGGCGTAGTTGGGAGCAACCATCGGATAGGTCGGATCGAGATTCCACTTTTCGCGATACTGATCGGGCGTCAGGTCATAGTGGGTCATCAGATGGCGCTTCAGTGACTTGAACTTCTTGCCGTCTTCGAGGCAAACGATGTAGTCGTCATGAACCGAGCGCTTCGGGTTGACGGCCGGCTTTTGCTTGTCGGCAGGCGGCTGTTCGGCGGTTCCGCCCACGCGCCCTAGCGCGGCATGGACATCGGCTATCAGGTTCGGCAATTCGCCGACCGGCACGGGATTGTTGCTGACATAGGCAGCCACCACATCGGCGGTCAACTCGATCAGCGCATCGCTGTTTCTGGAAGGTGTTTCGACAATATCCATGGTCTTCAGGCCCCAACAGGAGTTACTTCGGTCCGCGCCCTTTTTTTACAGACAGGGCATAGCACGAATTTTGTGCAGGTAGAATTCCTGCGATTCGTGTCGCGGGCACATCAATGAGCCCGCGGACCAAGTAAGTCAATTCTCCCGTTGCGCTATATTGCACGATGTAGATCAATTGTTCGCGGATCAGCTTCAATCTTTCGTGCACCATGTAATTTCTCGATATTTCCCCTGCCAAACGAGCAACGGCTGACGTTGGGTCAGCTATGCGTTACATTCGCGATAACTCACTAAGCAAGTTTCAATGCTTGATTTTGCTTGGTCATCGCACGGGCAACCTTGGTTGCTCGCATCTCTCGACAAAACCACAGGTTGCCGCATGTCTGCCGCGGGCAAGCAATCAGGCGACATGCCTGCGGGGCCAGTCAATCAATAAGGGGCGATGTACTTGCCATAGGCCCAGCCGGTCACGAAGTCGCCGTTCTTGGCCGGATCATGCCAGACTTCGCACCAGCGATGGCGAACCTTCTGTTCCTGCTGCCGGGCCGGTTGATTGGCGATGTCGAGCAGATTTACCCCACCGGTGCATCGTCCAGTCATCTGCAGAACGGTCCCGTTCGGGTATGCCGCCTGTTTCTGGGATTTCCCCGAGGGATATTTGCGCACATTGAGCGTGTCGCCGAACGGCACATTGGCCACTTGCCAAGCCGCGAATACGGTCGCATGAGACTGACCGACAGAAGCCAGAGCCAGCGAAGCAACGGCGAGAGCCGCAGCAATCCGAGAACAAATCGTCATCATCTCTCCTCCCGGCCCATCTCCCGAAGCCGACACAACCGATAGGCTAGGGCTCTTGAACCCGCGCTGATCGACGTGTTCATTCGCCATTCAAGATACTTCCAAAGCGAGACGCAATGAACAAGACTTCCGCATTTCCGATCGTCAGCCCGCCAGTACCTGAGAAACGGCCGGTGTCCGACACCCACCACGGCATCACGCGAACCGATGACTATGCCTGGCTGCGCGCCGACAACTGGCAGGAGATGTTCCGGGATCCGTCATTGCTCGATGCCGGGATTCGCGCGGAACTCGAGGCCGAAAACGCCTACCAGTCGAAGCTGATGGCCGACACGGTCGAACTGCAAAAGCAGCTTTTCAAGGAGATGAAGGGCCGCATCAAGGAAGACGATTCTTCCGTACCGATGAAGGATGGCCCCTATGCCTACGGTTCATCCTTCAAGCTTGGTGGTGAGCAGCCGCGTTATTTCCGCATGCCGCGCGATGGCGGTGTCGAGCAGATCCTGCTCGACGGCGACGCCGAGGCCGAAGGCAAGGCCTATTTCCGCCTCGGTGGCGTCGATCATTCGGCCGACCATCGCAAACTGCTATGGGCATTCGACGACAAGGGGTCCGAGTTCTACACGCTGCGTGTGCGCGACCTTGCCGCCGGCAAGGAGCTTGCGGACCAGATTCCCGACACTGGCGGCTCCGGTGTCTGGAATGCCGGCAATAACGGCTTCTTCTACACCCGTCTCGATCCCAATCATCGCCCGTCCAAGGTGCTGTTCCATGCGCTTGGAGACAGCCCCGACCGCGACCGGCTGATCTACGAGGAGACCGACCCCGGCTTCTTCATGAATGTCGGCGGCACGCGGTCCAACGAATGGATCATGATCGGCATCAACGATCACGAGACTTCGGAGTATCGTCTGTTGAGCGCCAGCGATCCGTTTGCCGAACCCAAGCTGGTCTCGCCACGCGAGATTGGGCTTCAGTACGATTTGGAAGAAGGCGGTGACATCTTCTTCATCCTGACCAATGCCGACGGCGCCAAGGATTTCAAGATCATGACGGCGCCGGCGAGCGATCCGGTCCGCGCCAACTGGCAGGAGCTGGTGCCGCACGAGCCGGGCAGGCTGATCCTGTCGGTGATCGGCTTCAGGGACCACATGGTGCGGCTCGAACGCAAGGAGGGCCTGCCGCGCATCGTCGTGCACGACCGCAAAAGCGGCGAAGAGCATCATCTGTCGCTCGACGAGGAGGCCTTCTCGCTCGGCCTATCGGGCTCCTATGAGTACGACACCGAGATCATGCGCTTTTCCTACTCGTCGATGACGACGCCGGCGCAGGTGTTCGACTACAATATGCGCACCCGCGAGCGGGTGCTTCTGAAGACCCAGGAAGTGCCCTCCGGCCACGACCCGGACCACTACGTGACGAGGCGGCTAATGGCGCCTGCCGCTGATGGCGAACTGGTGCCGATCTCGCTTTTGCACCACCGCGACACGCCGCTGGATGGATCCGCCCCTTGCCTGCTCTACGGCTACGGCTCCTATGGCATCACCGTGCCGGCCGCGTTCAACACCAACTGGTTCTCGCTGGTCGACCGTGGTTTTGTCTTTGCCATCGCTCACGTCCGCGGCGGCAAGGACAAGGGCTATGGCTGGTACGACGACGGCAAGCGGGAGAACAAGATGAACACGTTCACCGATTTCATCGCCGTCGCGCGCCATCTGGTCCTGGAACGCTACACGTCCCACGACCGCATCATCGCACAAGGCGGTTCGGCCGGCGGCATGCTGATGGGCGCCATCGCCAACATGGCGCCGGAAAGCTTCGGCGGCATTATCGCCGAGGTGCCCTTCGTCGATGTGCTCACCACCATGCTTGACGCCAGCCTTCCGCTGACACCGCCGGAATGGCCGGAATGGGGCAATCCGATCGCGTCTGCCGATGACTACCGGACGATCGCCGCCTATTCGCCCTATGACAATGTCGCAGCGCTCGACTATCCGCCGATCCTGGCGCTGGCCGGCCTCACCGATCCGCGTGTCACCTATTGGGAACCGGCCAAATGGGTGGCGCGGCTGCGCGAGCGCAAAACCGGCAGCAATCCGGTGCTGTTCAAGATCAACATGGATTCCGGCCATGCCGGCGCATCCGGTCGGTTTTCCAGGCTGGAGGAAATCGCCTATACCTATGCCTTCGCGCTGAAGGTTGCCGGCAAGGCGCATCTTGTCGAACACAACCTTTTGAGCTGATTTTCCGCTCGCAATTGCGATAGTCGCGCGCTACCCAAGGCGCGGCTTTTTTCAAAGCCGCGCCGCCCAATCATCAATCTCGTAAGGGTCTGCCATGCTGCTCGTCGACGTCTATCTCGACAAATCGCCCATCCAGGGCATCGGTGTCTTTGCCAAGGCCCACATTCCCAGCGGCGCGCTGATCTGGAAGCTTGATCCCAAATATGACCGGCGTATCAAGGTCGAGACCTACGAGAACGAAACCGGGCCGGTCAAAGCCTATCTCGACCGCTATTCCTATCCCGACCGGCGCGACCCGAACTACATCGTCTTCGAAGCCGACGACGCGCGTTACATGAACCACGACGACGATCCAAATTGCGATGTCTCCTCGCCCGAGGAGACCTATGCGTTGCGTGACATCGCGCCCGGCGAGGAATTGACCTGCGACTACAATCATTTCTTCGAAACCGGCTTCGATTTCCTCGGCGACCGCCACCCGTAATCGAAAATCAGTTCGCCGTCTTCTTGCGAGCCGGGTAGCCGTTGGGATGCGGCGGTATGGCCTTCAGATAGGCGGCGATCGCCGCGCGATCGTCCGGAGTCAGCTCGGCCATGTTCTTTTGTACATCGACCATGGCACCGCTCGCGGAATCGAACTCCGGCGTAAAGCCGGTTTCGAGATAGTTGGCGATGTCGGCTTCAGACCATTTTCCGATGCCGCCCTCGCCCGAGGTGATGTTCGACACGATACCGTTGCCTTCAGCCGCCGCCGCGCCAGCCAGCCACTCGCTTTTCTTGGTGCCGCCGGTGAAGGCGCGCGGCGTGTGGCATTCGCCGCAATGGCCCGGTCCCTCGACCAGGTAGCGGCCAGCCATCACCGGAGCCGGCGTGCCCTCAGGGAAAGCGATCACCGGCTCCTTGCTCAAATAGAGCCGTTTCCACAAGCCGAGACCGCGACGGATGTTGAAGGGAAAACTCAACGAGTGACCTGGCGCCTTGCCGGCAACCGCTGGAAGCGTCTTCAGGAAGGCGTAGAGATCGGCGATGTCGGCGGGCCTCATGCGTGCGTAGGACGGGTAGGGAAACGCCGGGTAGAAATGCTCGCCTGAAGGCGAGACGCCCTTCAGCATGGCATTGGCCAGGTCTTCCACCGACCAGGCGCCGATGCCATCCTTGGCGTCCTGCGAAATGTTGGGCGGCACGAAGGTGCCGAACGGCGTCTTGAGTTCGAGACCGCCGACCAGCTGAAGTCGGGCATCGCCCTGGGAACCAGGCTTGGCATGACATGACGTACAGCCGCCGGCATTGAAAATGCGCTTGCCCCTGGCGGCATCGCCGGGGCCGAGTTGCGCCAGGGTTTCAGCGTCGAGCTTGACCGGCGCCGAGAGCAGCCATCCGGCAACAGCACCGACGCCACCCAGGATGAGGGCGGCGCCGACGAGTTTTTTCAGCAGGGGCATAGCCCGCGATCAGCCTTTTTTGATCCTGTAGGTCTGATGGCAGGTGCCGCAATCGGAGCCGATGGTGTCGAACTGCGTCTTCAAGGCGTCGACATTCGCTGGCGCGGCTGCGACCGCAGCCTTGACGTCAGCGAGATATTTGGCGTGAACCGTCTTGAAGCCTGCCATGTCTTCCCAGATCTTGGGAGCAGCCGTGGTGTCGCCAGCGTCGCTGCCAGCCGGGAAAAGAGCGTCGATATCCAACTTCTCGGCATTCGCCTGAAGCGCCTGCAACGCCGTCAGCACCGCCGCTGCCTCGAAAGGCTCCTGGCCGTTGACCACTTTCGACAATCCGCCGGCAATCTTTCCACGTTCCTTCATCAGAGCCTGCCGATCGAGGATCGGATCGGCAAAAGCCGCTGAACCGACGAGGCCGAGCATAGAGATGGCGATGACAAGCTTTCTCATTCAATTGGCTCCATGATGAAGGGGACGGAACGATAACGGCCAGGACGGCGTGAATATTCCCTGTTGATTGCCGGATTTCGCCGAGCGCGATTTTGCAGCGACCGCCTCGACGCTGGAAAAGAAAAGCCCCGGCATGCCGGGGCTTTTCCGCAAATCGATCAGGCCTTGGCCTTTTCGTAAAGCTCGAGGACATGGTCCCAGTTGATCAGGCTGTCGACGAACGCTTCAAGATATTTCGGGCGGGCGTTGCGATAGTCGATGTAGTAGGAATGCTCCCAGACATCGACGCCGAGGATCGGCGTCGCGCCGTGAACGAGCGGGTTTTCACCATTCGGCGTCTTCGAGATCGCCAGCTTGCCATCCTTGACCGAAACCCACGCCCAGCCTGAACCGAACTGTGTCGTGCCGGCGGCGATGAAGTCGGCCTTGAACTTGTCGTAGCCACCGAGATCGCTGTCGACCGCCTTCTGCAGGGCACCCGGCAATTTGTTGCCGCCACCGCCCTTCTTCATCCACTTCCAGAAATGGATGTGGTTGTAGTGCTGGGCTGCATTGTTGAACAGGCCGGCATTCTTGCCGAACGACTGCTTGACCACCTCTTCGACCGACAGGTCGCCCATGCCAGCCTCGGCGGCCAGCTTGTTGCCGTTGTCGACATAGGCCTTGTGGTGCTTGTCGTGGTGATATTCCAGCGTCTCTTTCGACATGTAAGGCTGCAAGGCCTCGTAGTCGTAAGGCAGAGCGGGCAATTCAAAAGCCATGGATGGTACTCCCTCGTGGAAAAATCCGGTGTCGATACCGGATTAAGATAGGTCTGGATTGAGCTGGAACAACTCCGGAATGAAGCGCCAGTTCCCTTTCTAAGCGGGTTGCGGAAAACTGTCACACGGTTTTCCGCAACGAACCACGCAGCGACGAAAGGCCCAGCCGGACGCGTCAGCCAGTCGGCGTTGAATGCGCCCAGTCCCAATAGAGCTCGCGCGCCTTCTTGGCCACCGGCCCGGGCTGCAGATTACGATCCTCGATACGCGTGATCGGCACCACCTTGGAATGGTTTCCCGTCGAAAAAATCTCGTCCGCTTCGAGGAAATCGCGCACCGACAGCGTCTTTTCAGTGGTCTTGAATCCATACTCGCCAAGCAGTGTCATCGTGCGCGAGCGGGTGATGCCGGACAGGAAGGTGCCGTTCGGTGCCGGCGTGAAGACATGGCTGTCCTTGACCAGGAAGATGTTCGAGGTTCCGGTCTCGGCGACGTTGCCCAGCATGTCGAGCACCAACGCATTGTCAAAGCCGCGCATCTTGGCTTCGAGAATGGCGCGGCCGTTGTTGGGATAGAGGCAGCCGGCCTTGGCGTTGGTCGGCATGGTTTCGATGGTCGGGCGCCGGAACGGCGACACGGTCACCGAAAAGCCGGTGGGTGGGATCATCGGCGATTCATAGAGGCAAAGGCAAAAACGGGTCGACGCGGGATCGGCCGGCACGCCCATGTAGCCGCCATGCTCGGCCCAGTACATCGGCCTGATGTAGACGGCTGTCTTGCCATCGAACTTCTTCAACCCATCCCACGTCAGCCCGACGATCTTGTCGGCGGTCATGGACGGCTTGAGGCCGAGCGCAATCGCCGAAGAATTCACCCTGGCGGCATGGAGATCGAGGTCCGGCGCCACACCCTCGAACCAGCGGCCACCGTCGAAGACGCTGGTGCCAAGCCACATGGCGTGGCTGCGCGGCCCAAGAATGGCGACATTGCCCTCGTACCAATCACCATCGACGAAAGTCCATGTCGCGGATTGTGCCGCTGTCGCCAGTGTCATCGCGTTGTCCCGTCTCAATCGGTCCCGTGTGACAGCCATTGGAAGATGCTTTGGCGGGCGGCGTCAACCGGCATCGAGGAGTTTTGTTGAGGCCAGCGACAGGCGCGGGACAATCAGAGCTTGCACCTCGCCTCGCCTCGCCCCAAAACTGTTGCCATGCAATACGCCACTTATGTTTTCGACGCCTACGGCACGCTGTTCGACGTGCATGCGGCCGTGCGCCGCCATGCCGATCAGATCGGACCAGACGGCCAGTTGCTGTCCGATATCTGGCGCGCCAAGCAGCTCGAATATTCCTGGGTGAGGACGTTGATGGGCGCCTATGCGGATTTCTGGCAATTGACCGAGCAGGCACTCGATTTCGCCTTGCGCAAGGTCCCCTCGGCCGATCCCAGCCTCAAGGCAAGACTGCTGGACGCTTACTGGCGGCTAGATTGCTATCCCGAGGTGCCGGCCGTCCTCAAGGCGCTCAAGGCTTCTGGAGCGAGACTGGCGATCCTCTCGAACGGTTCGCCGGAAATGCTTGAGGCAGCGGTGAAGTCCGCCGCGCTCGATCAGGTCTTGGACGATGTCTATTCCGTCGATGCGGTGCGGCGGTTCAAGACCGACCCCTCGGTCTACGACATGGTCACCACCAGCCAGCGCCTCTACCCCGGCGCGGTTTCCTTCCAGTCCTCCAATCGTTGGGACATCGCGGGCGCCACCAAGTTCGGCTTCCGCACGGTATGGATCAACCGTTCCAACCAACCCGAGGAATACCGGGATTTTCCACCTGCCTTGATCCTACCAACCCTCGAAGCTCTGGTGTCCGGCAGTTAGGTTGCACACCTGTGTCCCTGGCGCCACAGTGGCGGCGCAGTCACAGCTTCGCCTTTCTTTGTCCACCTTCAAGCCAGAATCGGAACCGCCTATCGCGCCGGGTGTTGTAAGGCACCCGCGCGGCAGCCGGCGTATTCACGCTTTGTTGCGATTTGAGACCTAAAGAAGGCAACCATGTCCACAACCGAAATCGAATCCTACCGCCTGAGCCGTCGCGGCTTCCTGAACGCCGCTGCATTGGGCGCCGCTTCGATCGCGGTTTCCGCATGCGCCACCACCGGACCGGGACCAGCCGAGCCGCCGCCGCCAACCTATGTCGAGCCGCCTCTGCCCGACTATGCGACGATGTACGCCGCCGTCAGCGATGGCGGCTTCGACCTTCCGGCGATACCCTTCCAGAAGATCGATCCACAGTACCTGCGTCAGATCGTTCCCGATCCGACGGGGCAGAAGCCAGGCACGCTTATCGTCGACACGACCGGGCACCACCTCTATCTCGTGCGCCCAGGCGGCCAGGCCATCCGCTATGGTGTCGGTCTCGGCCGCGCCGGCTTCGAATGGTCCGGCGACGCCGTGGTCCAGTGGAAGCAGAAATGGCCGAAGTGGACACCCCCGGATGAGATGATCGCTCGGCAGCCGGAACTGAAGCCGTACAGCGCCGACAATGGCGGCATGCCCGGCGGGCTCAAGAACCCTCTCGGCGCGCGCGCGCTCTATCTTTTCCAGGGCAACGTGGACACGCTCTATCGGCTGCATGGCTCGCCGGAATGGAACTCGATTGGCAAATCGGTTTCGTCGGGCTGCGTGCGCCTGATGAACCAGGACATCATCGACCTCTACGACCGCGTGCCTTCCAAGACCCCGGTCATCGTTACCGCCGATATCGGTCAGCCCATGGTGGCAACGGGCAACCGCAAGGCCATCCCGATCGACGCCGGCGTGCCGGAAGGATCGGTGCTTCTCGGGCCGCTGAAAGAGATCACCAACTCGATCTTCTGATCCGGTTGAAGCAGAGCGGCCTCTGCCGCTCCTTCATCGGATTGTCTCGGAAACGGTATCGATTTTGCGTCAGGCGCGCGCCTGCGCATCTGGTTTTGGCGCGCCATGCGGCTGTAATGCCCGGAGCGGTCCCCCAACTGGGCCTGCCATTGCGAGCCGGATCTTGCGAGCCGGATCTAACGGACATCATGAGACCAACCGGCCTCGGAGACCGGTCTGTCGCGTGGCGCCCCACTGCGATATTCTTGGGCGATGAAACTCAGCCAGAGTATCCGGTTCTGCACGTCCGAGGACGGTACCCGCATCGCTGTCGCATCATGCGGGGAGGGAAAGGTGATCGTGCGGGCGGCGCACTGGTTGAGCCATGTCGATTATGACCTCGAAAGTCCGGTTTGGCGGCCGTGGCTCCAGGCCCTTTCGGCCCGCAACCAGTTCGTGCGCTACGATCCACGCGGCTGCGGTTTATCGGATCGCCATGTCGCCGACCTCTCGATCGAAGCGTGGCACGCGGACCTGGACGCCGTGACGGCGACCATCGAGCAGCCAAGCTTCGTTCTGCTGGGTCTTTCGCAAGGCGGCGCTCTCAGCATCGCATATGCACTCCGGCATCCTGAACGGGTGTCGCATCTGGTGCTCCTGAATGCCTATGGTCAGGGTGCGAGAGTTCGAGCGCGGACCGAGGCCGAACGGTTGGAAGCCGAAACACTTGTCAATTTTGTTCGCATTGGCTGGGGACGCGAAAATCCTGCGTTCTGCCGGTTCTTCACCAATCTTTTCATCCCGGACGGGACACCCGAACAGCATCGCTGGTGGGGCGATCTGGAGCGCGTGACGGCAAGCGCTGACGTGGCCGCCCGCCTGCTCTGGCAGATGCAGGGGATCGATGTACTGGACGTCGCGGCAAAACTCCGCGTGCCGACGTTGATCGCGCATAGCCGCGGGGACATGCGCGTGCCGTTCGATGAAGGCTGCAAGCTTGCCGCAGCGATCCCTGGAGCGCGCTTCCTGCCGCTTGAAAGCAAGAATCATGTTCTCCTGCCGACCGAGCCAGCCTGGTCGGTGTTCCAGGACGAACTTGATGATTTCCTGGGACACGCCCGGCCCAGGCAGCCGCGCGCAATCCGCGAGGCCGCTCTGACACCAGCCGAGGCGGCGCTTCTGGATCTGGTCAAGGAGGGGCTCGACAACCGTGCGATCGCGCAACGCCTTTGCAAAAGCGTGAAGACCGTGCGCAACCAGCTGTCGATGATCTTCAGCAAGCTTGGCGTGCATAGCCGATCGCAGGCGATCGTGATGACGCTGTCCGACAGAGTGCGAGCGCCTCGGCCCGATTGACATCATCGCAGGCCACGGATGCGGGACATCTGTCCCTGCTTTTGGCTCGATTTTCTTGCCTGCGCGGGACCGTCGCATCATGCCCATTCCCACCGGGTGTCTCATCCTTGGATTGACGGGACTGCAAGCCGTCCGAAGATCCGGAGGAACCCAACATGACACAACTCAATGAAACCACGCTCAATGAATTGGTAGGCCGCATCCTGGGCGACCTTGGCGGTGCAGTCAGTGTACCGTTGGTCCGAATCGGAGATGCGCTGGGCCTGTACAAGACGCTCAAGGAGATCGGGCCGGCGAAGGCCGACGAACTTGCCGATGCCGCAGGATGCGCGCGCCGCTACGTTCGCGAGTGGCTGGCGGCCCAGACAGCGTCTGGCTACGTGCACCATGAACATGGGCGGTTCTCGCTAACGCCCGAGCAGTCATTCGTATTTGCGGAACCCGACAGCCCGGTCAATCTGATTGGCGGGTTCGATACCGCGGCCGCCATGGTCGAGAACCAGCCAAAGGTGCAATCGGCCTTCAAGACCGGGCGAGGCGTTGCCTGGGGCGATCAAGCGGGTTGTCTGTTCTGCGCGGTGTCACGCCTGTTCCGGCCGGGCTATGTCAATGCCCTGGTGAAAGAATGGCTGCCGGCGCTTGACGGCGTCGTCGCCAAGTTGAAGGCGGGTGCGTCGGTGGCCGACGTCGGGTGTGGGCACGGGGTATCGACGGTCCTGATGGCGCAGGCATTTCCCGACTCCCGATTCATAGGTTACGACTTCCATCCGGCCTCGATTGCCGCCGCGACCGCGCACGCCCGGTCGCACGGGCTAGCGAACCTGCAGTTTGAGGTCGGCCGGGCGCAGGACTTTGGCGTGCGGGACTTCGATCTGGTCACCTGCTTCGATTGCTTGCACGATATGGGCGATCCAAAGGCCGCGGCGGCGCATATCCGCAATTCGCTGAAAGACGGCGGCACCTGGATGGTCGTCGAGCCCATGGCAGGAGACACTCTGGAGGAAAATATCAATCCGGTCGGACGGCTCTACTACTCCGCCTCGACCATGATCTGCGTTCCCACATCGCTGGCACAGGAAACGGGCCTCGCACTTGGCGCGCAAGCGGGGGAGAACCAGCTGGCCGAGGTGATCCGGTCAGGTGGTTTCTCTCGTGTCCGGCGGGCTGCCCAGACCCCACTCAACATGGTGCTGGAAGCGACCTGACGAAGAAAGGGCCGGTTCGGGTGCCTGCCTCGAACCGGCCAGGATTCATGCGAACCAGCTGTCCCAATACCTCAACGGCAGCTATTGGCGCAGAGCGCCTTGCGCAGCCGCCTATCCGGCTGGCGGCACCGCTTCAAGCCACGGCATTTCGCCAAAACGGATGCTCCTGCCTCGGATCCGATGCTCACCGCCCCCTGGAGAGGCTGCCCAGTATCCCGCGCACGATGGCGCGTCCGACCGATGAGCCAACCGAGCGCACCACCGACTTGATCGCCGCCTCGGCCACGGTCTGGCGATTGGACGGCCTTGGCGCCGGCGCGCGCCGGCCACCTGATTGAGGAGCCGGATCGTCGTTGCCGAAGCCGGGAATGGTCCAGCGCGAGCCGCCGCTGCCGGCCTGCTGCGCCTGCTCTTCGGCGTCCTGCGCCTCCTTGGCCTTTCTCTGCAGCATCTCGAAAGCCGATTCGCGATCGACGACCTGGTCGTACTGGCCGGCGACCGGGCTTTCCTGGATCAGCTTGCGACGCTCGTCGGGCGTGATCGGCCCCAGGCGCGAGGACGGCGGACGGATCAGCGTCCGCTGCACCATGGACGGAACGCCCTTGGCCTCCAGTGTCGAGACCAGCGCCTCGCCGGTGGCGAGCTGGGTGATTGCGGTCATGCAGTCGAAATCGGGATTTGGCCGGAACGTCTCGGCCGCTGTCCTCACCGCCTGCTGCTCACGCGGCGTATAGGCGCGCAGCGCGTGCTGTACGCGGTTGCCGAGCTGGCCCAGGACCTTTTCAGGGATATCCAACGGGTTTTGCGTGACGAAATAGACGCCGACGCCTTTCGAGCGGATCAGGCGGACGACCTGTTCGACGCGATCCACCAGCACCTTCGGTGCTTCGTCGAACAGAAGATGCGCCTCATCGAAGAAGAACACCAGCTTCGGCTTGTCGGGGTCGCCGACTTCCGGCAGCACTTCGAACAGCTCCGACATCAGCCACAGAAGGAATGTCGCGTAGAGCCGCGGATTCATCATCAGCTTGTCGGCGGCAAGCACGCTGATGGCACCACGCCCGTCGCGCGTGGTGCGCATGATGTCGGAGATCCGCAGGGCCGGCTCGCCGAAGAAGTGCGCGGCACCCTGCTGCTCGAGGACCAACAGCGTGCGCTGGATGGCCCCCACTGAAGGCTTCGTCACATTGCCGTAGCGCGAACCGATCTCATCGGCGCGCTCGGCTATGTTGGCCAACAGCGCCTGCAGATCCTTCATGTCGAGCAGCAGCATGCCTTCCTCGTCCGCCAGGCGGAAGGCGATGTTCATGATGCCTTCCTGCGCCTCGGTCAGGTTCATCAGGCGCGACAAAAGCAGTGGCCCCATTTCCGAGACGGTGGCGCGGATCGGATGGCCCTGCTCCCCGAACAGGTCCCAGAAGATCACCGGAAATTCCTGAAAGTCATAGGGGTCGAGCTTGATCTGTTCGGCGCGCTTGACCAGGAAATCCTGTGCCGTACCCATCATGGCGATGCCGGACAGGTCGCCCTTGATGTCGGCGCAGAACACTGGCACGCCGGCGTTGGAAAAACCTTCAGCCAGGATTTGCAAGGTAACGGTCTTGCCGGTACCGGTGGCGCCGGTCACGAGGCCGTGGCGGCTCCCGTACTGAAGCAACAGCTGCTCGGCACGCTGGTAGCTGTCGTCCGGCTTGCGGCTGGCGCCGATGAAAATACTGGTGTCGTCAGCCATATGTCCGGTCTCCGCAAAGTGATGTCTTTAAAGCCAGTGGCCTTGCCGCTGGTATAGTGAGGCCGTTGCGCAGCGACAATGCCTTCGTTCAAACCGGGGCCATTCGTCCAAACTGGGGCCAATCGTCGAAATCGGTTTTTTTGGAGCTTGCGGATCTTGCCGGTGTTTGGCAATCGTTCATGGTTCGTGCCCGCGGGTCGACCTATATTCGATGGATCGAATTCAGCCCCTGGAAGGGCATTGGATTGCGATATCGGACCGGGGGCCGTAGACTGAATTGCTCCAGGTTGGTGCGGCCGCACAAAAGCGAGGAAGACGGATGGGCGCCGGAGCCTTGATCCAGAATGTTGAACCCGCGAACGCCGAGCGCCAGCGATGGCTGGCCCTGGCGGAAAAGGCGCTTGCCGGCGCTTCCTTCGAGGAAAAACTGGTTTCGCATACAGACGACAACATCCGCATCGAACCCCTCTACGACCGCGGCATGGCGGCCGAACCGATGGTGCGCACAAACCCTACCTCGCCCTGGATCGTCAGCCAGCGGGTCGACGATCCCGACATTGACCGCGCCAAGGCGCAGGCATTGGAGGATGTGGCGCAGGGGGCCACTGGATTGTCGCTTGTCTTCGAAGGCGCCCCGAATGCATTCGGCTATGGCCTGCCGAGGACAGCGCAGGCACTGGAGACTGTGCTGGACGGAGTGCCGCTCAACCGCGTGCAGGTCCGCATCGACGCCCATCCATGGAGCCGCGCGGTGGCCGACTGGCTGGTGGCATTCCTGAGCAAACGCCGGTCCGATCCGACAAAGCTCAATCTCTCCTTTGGCATCGATCCGGCGGCTATTTTTGCCGGAACCGGTCGGTTGCGCATGTCGATCGAGGCCCTGCAGGCATCGATGCCGCAATCGCTGGCGCATTTCTTCTCGATGGGCGTTCCGGGCGTGCTTCTGGAGGCGGACGGGCGCGTGTTCCACAATGCCGGCGCGACGGAGGCACAAGAACTCGGCATCATGCTCGCTTCCGCGGTGTCCTATCTCAGAATGTTCGAGAAGGCGCGGCAGCCGCTTGTCTATGCCGCGCCCCATATTGGCTTCGCGCTGAGCGTCGACCAGGACCAGTTCCTGTCGATGGCCAAGGTCCGGGCCCTGCGCAGGCTTTGGGCGCGTGTGCAGGAGGCGTGCTCGATCCCGAATTCCACGGCCAACGTCCATGCCGAGACATCGTTTCGCATGATGACGGCGATGGATTGCGAGACGAACATCCTGCGTACCGCCATTGCCGGCTTCGCCGCGGCGGCGGGCGGCGCGGATTCCATCTCCATCCTGCCGCACACGATCGTGCACGGCCTGCCGGCGGGTTTTGCCCGCCGCGTCGCCCGCAACGCGCAACTGATCATGGCCCATGAAAGCCATATCGATCATGTCTCCGATCCTGCCTGTGGTTCCGGTGCGGTCGAAGCGCTGACCGAGGAACTGTGCGAGGTGGCCTGGGTGGAATTGCAGAAGATCGAGGCTGAGGGCGGCGTGTTGTCCAGCCTCCAGGACGGACATATCCAGGCACGCGTTCACGCCGCGGCGGCGCGGCGCAACGCCGCCTACAAGGCAGGCGAGCGGGCCATCATCGGCACCACACTCTATCCCTTGAAAAGCGATCGTCCGGTCGAGACACTGGCGGCGGAACGGCGACCTGCCTTCACCGAAGGCGTTGCCGTCTGCGAGCCCCTGTTTCCCGCCCGCATCGACCAGTCGATCGGAGCCGTCTCTTGATCCCGGATTTCGGCCAGATCGGCTGGGTGCCGCCACGCCGCGTTCCCGTCGAGGTCAAGGGCCAGCGGACGACGCCAGAAGGTCTGGTCGTCAAGCATCTGTACAACCAGGGTGACCTCAAGGGCTTGTCGCATCTTGACACCTATCCGGGCCTGCCGCCCTTCGTGCGAGGCCCTTACCCGACCATGTATGTCCAGCAACCCTGGACGATCCGGCAATATGCCGGCTTCTCGACGGCGGAGGAGTCCAACGCCTTTTACCGGCGCAACCTTGCCGCCGGCCAGAAGGGCCTGTCGGTCGCCTTCGATCTCGCCACGCACCGCGGCTATGACAGCGACCATCCGCGCGTCGCCGGCGATGTCGGCATGGCGGGCGTCGCCATCGATTCTATCCTCGACATGCGGCAACTCTTCGACGAGATTCCGCTCGGCGACATGACGGTGTCGATGACGATGAACGGCGCGGTGCTGCCGATCATGGCGCTCTACATCGTGGCGGCGGAAGAACAGGGCGTTGCGCAGAAGGATCTCGCCGGGACGATTCAGAACGACATTCTGAAGGAGTTCATGGTCCGCAACACCTACATCTACCCGCCGAAACCCTCGATGCGGATCGTTTCGGACATCTTCTCCTACACGTCGAAGAACATGCCGAAGTTCAATTCGATCTCGATCTCGGGCTATCACATGCAGGAGGCCGGTGCGACGGCCGACCTCGAGCTTGCCTATACGATCGCCGACGGCATCGAATATGCCCGCGCCGGCGTTGCGGCGGGCCTCGATATCGACCGCTTCGCGCCGCGCCTGTCCTTCTTCTGGGCGATCGGCATGAACTTCTTCATGGAAGTGGCCAAGCTGAGGGCGGCGCGCCTGTTGTGGGCGACGTTGATGGCGAAGAACTTTTCGCCGAAGGACGAACGCTCGCTGTCGCTGCGCACCCATTGCCAGACCTCGGGCTGGTCGCTGACGGCGCAGGACCCCTACAACAACATCATCCGCACCATGATCGAAGCGATGGCGGCGACGCAGGGCCACACGCAGTCGCTGCACACCAATTCCTTCGACGAGGCGATGGCACTGCCTACCGACCACTCGGCCCGCATCGCCCGCAACACGCAGCTCATCCTGCAGAAGGAATCCGGCACCACGCGCATCATCGATCCCTGGGGCGGCTCTGCCTATCTCGAACGGCTCACGCATGACCTGGCGGCGCGCGCACTTGCCCATATCGAGGAGGTCGAGGCGCTCGGCGGCATGGCCGCCGCGACGGAAAAGGGCATACCGAAGCTGCGCATCGAAGAGGCCGCTGCGCGCACGCAGGCGCGCATCGATTCCGGCGAACAGACGCTGGTCGGCGTCAACGCCCATCGTCCAGGGACCGACATCGAGGTCGACGTGCTGAAGATCGACAATGCCGAAGTCAGGGCGCGGCAACTGTCGAAGCTGCAAAGGCTGAAAGGCACCCGCGATGTCGCCGCCGTCGAAAGCGCGCTCGAGGCGCTGACCCGCGCCGCACAGGGCAATGAAAACCTGCTGGAGTTCGCCATCCGCGCCGCGCGCGCCAATGCCACCGTCGGCGAGATCTCGTTCGCGTTGGAGAAAGCCTTTGGCCGCCACGTTGCAACGGTCCAGACCATTTCCGGCGTCTACCGCAAGGCGCTCGGTGACAATCCAGTGGTCGACCGGCTGCAGGACAAGCTTGAGGCCTTCGCGAAGAAATTCGGCGGCAAGCCGCGCATCCTCGTCGCCAAGATGGGACAGGACGGCCACGACCGTGGACAAAAAGTCATCGCCACGGCTTTCGCCGATCTCGGTTTCGACGTCACTGTCGGCGCGATGTTCCAGACGCCGGAGGAAATCGCGAAACTGGCGATCGAACATGATGTCCATATCGTCGGCGCCTCGTCGCTGGCGGCAGGGCATCTGACGCTGATCCCCGAACTCAGAGACGCGCTGAAAAAGCTTGGACGAAGCGACATGCTGATCGTCGCCGGCGGCGTCATCCCGCCGCAGGATTACGACGCAGTCCTGAAGGCCGGCGCGGCGGAAATCTTCCCGCCGGGCACTGTCATTCCGGAGGCGGCTGATCGGCTGATGGATCGGCTGTTGGCGGGCTGAGCGAACATTGCTGTATTGCCGGAAAAGGTTGTGCCAAACTGACAGACGCAACCAAGGGTAACGACCGTGAAGCTCGAAGACGGATCAGGCGCCGTGATCCTGCCACGGGAAATGCTCTACAGCCCGAACCTGCAAGTGGGCGATCAACTCCGGATTATCGAAACCGATGACGGCGTCATTCTAAGACCGATGGAGAGTGACGACGTCGAGCGGCAGATCCGCGCTGCTCGTGATGTCATGGACAAATATGAGGTCACATTGCAAAGGCTGGCCAAATAGACGACGCCCTGGCGTCAGCCATCCGAGAGCTTGACGATTTCCCATTCCTTGCCGTTGACCGTAACGACCTCGCCGACCTTCTTGCCAAACAGCGCCACGGCCATTGGCGAGACGTGGGAAATCGTGCCCTTGGCCGGATCGGCCTCGTCCTCGCCAACGATTTTCCAGTGCACCTTCTTGCCGTCATCGCCTTCCAGCGTGACACCCATGCCGAAGCGAACAAGGTCGCTGCCCGGCTCCGGCACGGACAGTTCGGCGCTTTCGCGCCGGGCGGTCCAATAGCGCAGGTCGCGCGACACCACCGCGATGCGTTCGCGGTCGGCTTTCCGTTCGGCTTTCGCCAGTATGTCGCGCAAGTCGGCCAGATTTTCCTCGATCATCGCCAGGCCATGCTCCGTCACCAGATTGCGGTGCTGGCTGATCGGCCGCTCGCCGACGCCGGCGATGGCGTTTTCGCTGTCTTCCTCGCGCGTAAAAGCTCTGCTCATTGGTTGAACTTAGGCGCGGAGAGGCTGCTCGACAAGCCATTGTCGTTATCCCCCGAGAGAAGAGACAAAACGTCTGGCACGATTCCTGCGGTGTGGGGGTTGAACACCAGGACCTGTGCCGATGTTGAACAGACGAAAGCTGCTGACCGGAACGGCTGGCTTCGCCGTATTCGGCCTCTCGCTCGGCAAAGCAGCGGCCGCGGGCCTGACCGGCATCGAGAAAGCGTCCATGCGCGGTTCGATCAACGCCACCGAACTTGGCGTGCAGCCGGGCACCTTTGACGATCAGAGCAAGGCCTTCGCCAAGCTGCTGCGCGACGCGAACGACCGCGATATGCCGGTGTTCCTGCCGCCAGGCACTTATGTCGTCTCCAACCTCTCGCTGCCCAGCCGCGTGCGTCTTTCCGGCGTGCCGGGCGCTACGCGGATCGTCTATGGCGGCGACGGGCACCTCTTCATGGCCGAACAGGCCGATCATATCGAACTCGGCGGGCTGGTCTTCGATGGCACGAACCGCTCGATGGGCGACTACGCGCAGGGGCTGCTCGATTTGCGCCGGGTCGCTCACCTCGTCGTCGACAACTGCCAGGTCACCGGCAGCGGCAAGAACGGACTGGCGCTGGAACGCGTGACGGGCCGGGTCGAACGCTCGGACATATCGGGCGCTGCCGATGCCGGCATCTATTCGGTCGAGGCCAGCGGACTGGCGATCACGGGCAACATCGTCACCGACTGCGCCAATGGCGGCATCCTGGTGCATCGCTGGCAGGCGGCGGAAGACGGCACCATGGTCACCGGTAACCGCGTCGAACGCATCCAGGCGCGCAGTGGCGGAACCGGCCAGAACGGCAATGGCATCAACGCGTTCCGGGCCGGAAACGTCATCATCTCCGGCAATGTCGTGTCGGACTGCGCCTTCTCGGCGATCCGCGCCAACAGTGCCAGCAATCTGCAGATATCAGGCAACACCTGCTCGCGTTCGGGCGAGACCGCGGTGTATTCGGAATTCTCGTTCGAGGGCACCGTCATCAGCAACAACATCGTCGACGGCGCCGCCAACGGCATCTCGATCGTCAACTTCAACGAAGGCGGCCGCCTAGGAGTCTGCACGGGCAACATCGTGCGCAATCTGTCGACCAGCGGCCCCTACCCCGCCGACCCGCCCGGGTTTGGCGTCGGCATCAGCGTCGAGGCCGACACGACCGTGTCCAACAATGTCATCGAGAACGCGCCGCTCTATGGCATGCAGATCGGCTGGGGACCGTTCCTGCGCAATGTCGTCGCCACAGGGAACGTCATCCGCAAGGCTGGAACGGGCATTGTCGTGTCCGTCGTAGAGGGCGCCGGCACGGCGGTCATCTCCGACAATGTCATCGACGGCGCGCTGAATGGCGCCGTTGTCGGCCAGCGCTGGGCCGACGCGGCGACAGGCGACCTGACGTCGTCCGACAATACCGGTTATGCGCACCTAACCGTGGAGCGCAATCACGTCAGCTAGGTGCTCATTGCCTCAGGCCAGGGCGGCAGTCGGCCGAAGCGCACCTACTTTGGCGCCGATCCGGCTTTCGATCGGGGCGTTTGCCAATTCGAGCAACTTCGCCGCCAAGGGCCCGTCCGCGTAGAGCAGCTTAGCAAGGACGGCGGCAGCCATGGCCTCGCCGGCACGGCCGGCGCCGTCATCGCATTTGATCGCTATGCCGAGGCCAAGTTCGGGTATGGCGCTACAGTGAACACCTTCGGCGCCGCCTTTCGCGAAAATCCGACCCGGAGCGGCTTCCATCAAAGCGACGTCAGCGCGGCCGGTGCCAGCAACGAAAAATGGTTCTGCCATGCAGGCCGAAAACAGACGCTTGGCGGCCTTGGCCCGCTCAGGCCCAAATCCGTTTGTCGTGGCCATGCGGGCAAAGCCGAGGGCGAAACTCCTGAGCGGCACCGCGTAGGTCGGGATCGAGCAGCCATCGGTCGCTCGCTCATCGGCGCCATGGGCAGCGCCCGTCACCGCTTGCATGGCGTCGCGCACCATCTCCTGCATGCCGTGGCCCGGCTTGACATAGCCACGGTGCGCAATGCCCGTGTGGACGCAGGTGCAGAGGAAGCCGGAATGCTTGCCGGAGCAATTGTTGTGCAACGCGTTCGGCGTTCCGCCGGCGCGGGCAAGTGCGATCTCGGCGTCATGATTGGAGGGCCAATGTGCGCCACATTCGAGCGCTGCCCCATCCAGGCCGGCCCTGGCCAGCATGGATCGCGCCAGTTCGACATGCGCCGGTTCGCCGGAATGAGACGCACAGGCGAGTGCCAGTTCGCGGTTGCCGAAGCCATAGGCATCGGCAGCACCCGATTCGACCAGCGGCAGCGCCTGAATGGCCTTGACCGCCGAGCGCGGAAACACCGGCTTCGATGTGTCGCCGATTTCCCAGACCGGTTTGCCGTCGGCGTCGAACACCGCGACCGCGCCACGATGCGCGCTCTCGACGATCGCGCCGCGCAGGACTTCGATGAGAACCGGATCTGTCATGAACCCTCCCGTAGATGCGGGCGGTTTATCTGATCCGGTCGAGAATGGAAACGTAGTTGGCGACCGCCGCGCCTCCCATGTTGAAGATGCCGCCGAGTTTTGCGCCGGGCACCTGAATGCCACCCGCCTCGCCAACCAGCTGCATCGCGGTCAAGACATGCATGGAGACACCAGTGGCGCCGATCGGATGGCCCTTGGCTTTCAGCCCGCCGGAGGGGTTGACCGGCAGGCGGCCGTCCTTGGCTGTCGTGCCGTCCAGCGCCAGCTTGGCGCCCTCGCCCGGCTTGGCCAGACCCATGGCCTCATATTCGATCAGCTCGGCGATGGTGAAGCAGTCATGCGTTTCGACGAAGGAGAGATCGTCGAGCGTCACGCCGGCGTTCTTCAGCGCACGGTTCCAGGCCTGCTCGCAGCCTTCGAAGGCGAGGATGTCGCGCTTCGACATCGGCAGGAAGTCCTGCACATGCTCGTTGGCACGGAAGGCGACGGCGCGGCGCATCTTCAGCGCCGTCCCGGTATCGGCAAGGATAAGGGCGGCGGCGCCGTCGGAGACCAGCGAGCAGTCGGTGCGCTTGAGCGGACCGGCAACGAACGGGTTCTTCTCGCTCTCCTGACGGCAGAACTCATAGCCGAAATCCTTGCGCATTTGCGCATAGGGATTGTCGACGCCGTTCTTGTGGTTCTTGGCGGCGATCATCGCCAGCGCGTCGGACTGGTCGCCATAGCGCTGGAAATAGGCCTGCGCGATCTTACCAAAGACGCCGGCGAAACCGGCCGGCGTGTCGCCGTCCTCGGGCAGGTAGGAAGCCTTGAGGAGGTTCTTGCCGATCTCGGGACCCGGCGTCGTCGTCATCTGCTCGGCGCCGACCACCAGCACGATGCGGGCGGCGTTGGCATCTATGGCGCGAATGCCTTGCCTGACCGCCGCCGAACCGGTGGCGCAAGCGTTCTCGACGCGCGTCGCCGGCTTGAAGCGCAGCCGGTCGTCAGCCTGGAGGACCAGGCTGGCGGTGAAATCCTGCGCCGAAAAACCGGCGTTGAAGTGGCCAAGCACGATCTCGTCGACCTCGTCCGGACCGATGCCGGCATGGTCGAGGGCGTCCGTTGCCACCTTGACGATCAAGCCCTCCAGCGTCTCGCCTTCGAGCTTGCCGAAGCGCGAATGCGCCCAGCCAACGATGCATGCGGTCATGGCGGTCTCCATCCTTGGCGCCAGCCTGGCATGTGGCTCATGGCGCACTTCGCGTTTATTGTTCAAATATAAACAATCTTGCCCGCTTCGGGAAGAGCCGGAACCGGACAATCGCTTGGTACAGGCCGAGCCACCACCAATTTTTTTGTTGATTGACCCGTCAATAAAAAATAATCCTGCTTCAAAGGACCACAGCGAAATGCCGAAAGTCGGAATGGAACCCCTGCGCCGCAAGGCGCTCATCGACGCGACGATCTCGGCGATCGGCGAGCGCGGCTCGCTCGACGTGACCATGTCCGAGATCGCCGGGCGCGCCGGCGTTTCATCCGCCCTTGCACATCACTATTTCGGCGCCAAGGACGAATTGCTGCTGGCGACAATGCGGCACATCCTGGCCGAGCTGACTGCCGACACGTTGCGCGCCCTCGGTTCGGCCAGCACCTCGCGCGAACGGGTCTCGGCCGTGGTGGCCGTCAATTTCTCCGACATCCAGTTCCAGCCGGAGACCATCGCCGCATGGCTCGCCTTCTATGTCGAGGCGCAAAAGTCTCCCTCGCTGCGACGGCTGCTCAGGGTCTACGCGCGGCGGCTGCATTCGAACCTGATGAGCGGCCTGACCGGCATCTTGCCCAGAGCCGAAGCAGACCGCGTCGCCGAAGCGACAGCGGCAATGATCGACGGGCTCTACATCAGGCGGGCGCTGAAGGATGGCGTGCCCGATGCAGCGACCGCGATCGCGCTGGTCGAGGACTATCTCGAAATCAAACTCGGCGAGCGGCCCAAACAGTGACAACCAAGCGACCCAATTTCCTGATCGTCATGGTCGATCAGCTCAACGGGACTTTTTTCCCGATGGGCCGGCGGAGTTTCTGCACGCGCCGCATCTGAAAGCGCTGGCCGCGCGTTCGGCGCGCTTCAAGAACAACTACACGGCGTCGCCGTTGTGCGCGCCGGGCCGCGCCTCGTTCATGAGCGGCCAGTTGCCGTCGCGCACCGAGGTCTATGACAACGCCGCCGAGTTCGCCTCGTCGATCCCGACCTTTGCCCATCATCTGCGCGCCGACGGCTACCACACCTGCCTGTCGGGCAAGATGCATTTTGTCGGGCCGGACCAATTGCACGGCTTCGAGGAACGGCTGACCACCGACATCTATCCCGCCGATTTCGGCTGGACGCCCGACTACCGCAAACCCGGCGAACGCATCGACTGGTGGTATCACAATCTGGGCTCGGTGACCGGCGCCGGCGTCGCCGAGATCAGCAACCAGATGGAGTATGACGACGAGGTCGCCTTCCACGCGGTGCAAAAACTCTATGATTTCGCCCGCGTCTCGGACGACGCCTCGCACCGGCCCTGGTGCCTGACCGTTTCCTTCACGCATCCGCACGACCCCTATGTGGCGCGGCGGCAGTACTGGGATCTTTACGAGGACTGCCCTGCGCTCGAGCCCGAAGTGGGCTTCATTCCTTACGACAGCCAAGACCCGCATTCGCAGCGGCTCTATCGAGCCAGCGACTATGACAGCTTCGACATCACGGCCGAACAGATCCGTCGTTCGCGGCGTGGCTACTTCGCCAACATCTCCTATCTCGACGACAAGGTCGGTGAATTGCTGTCGGTGCTGGAACGCACCCGCATGCTCGACGGCACCATCATCCTGTTCTGCTCGGATCACGGCGACATGCTCGGCGAGCGTGGCCTGTGGTTCAAGATGTGCTTCTTCGAGGGTTCGGCGCGGGTGCCGCTGATGATCGCCGGCAAGGGTGTGTCGGCTGGCCTGGTCGAGGCGCCGGTCTCCAATCTCGATGTGACGCCAACACTGTGCGATCTCGCCGGCATCGACATGAGCGCAATTACGCCCTGGACCGACGGCCAGTCGCTGCTGCCCCTGCTCGATGGCAAGCAGCGCACCGCACCGGTGCTGATGGAATATGCGGCCGAAGGCTCCAACGCACCCCTCGTGGCGATCCGCGACGGCCGTTACAAATTCGTCCATTGCGAAATCGATCCGCCACAACTCCATGACGTCGATGCCGACCCGCATGAGTTGAGCAATCTCGCCACCGATCCGGCGCATACCGATCTGGTGGCGGCTTTCATGGCAAAGGTCCGGGCGCGCTGGGACATGGCTGGCTTCGACGCCGCCGTTCGCGCCAGCCAAGCCCGGCGCTGGGTGGTCTACCCGGCGTTGCGCAACGGCACGCACTACCCCTGGGAGTTCCAGCCACTGCAGAAAGCCTCGGAACGCTACATGCGCAATCATATGGATCTCAACGTGCTCGAAGAGCAGAAGCGATTTCCGCGAGGCGAATGATGACCGACCTTCTCGTCCCCTCCCTAGACCATCTCAGGCAGGCCTATGCCGTCACCTCCAGGGCGACGCAGATCACGCCGCTGCTGGAATCGGCCGCACTTGCCCGCGAGACCGGTGCGGCCCGCGTCTTCATCAAGCCGGAATCGCTGCAATGGGCCGGATCGTTCAAGGTTCGTGGCGCCTACTGGCGCCTGAAGCAGCTTTCATCTGACGAAGCAAAGAAGGGCGTCGTTGCCTATTCCTCCGGCAATTTTGCGCAAGGGCTGGCGGCTGCAGGCCAGGCGCTTGGCATTCCCGTTACCATCGTCATGCCGATCGACGCACCGGCCGCCAAGCGCGAGGCCACGGCAGGTTATGGCGCCCGCGTCGTACTCACCGACCATGGCGAGCGCGCGCGCGAGGAAGTTGCCGCCGCCAAGGCACGCGAGATCGCGGAGACCGAGGGGCTTGCCTTGCTGCATCCGTTCGACGATCCCGAGATCGTCGCCGGCCAGGCGGGCGCCGGCCTCGAAGCGCTCGACCAGCTTGAAGCCAAGAACGCCAGGGCGGACCTTTTGTTCTGCTCGGTCGGCGGTGGTGGGCTGATCGGCGGCGTTTCGCTCGCCTTCCACTATTTGTCGCCCGCCACTGAAATTATCGGCGTGGAGCCGGAAGGTTTCAATGGCATGGGCTCGTCGCTGGCGCATGGCAGCATCGAGACGATGCCGATCGGCCCGAAGTCGATCTGCGACGGGCTGATGTCGCGACGGCCGGGCGACGCACCGTTCGCCGCGGTCAAGACCGCGGGTGTTCGCGGCATCACCGTCGACGATCAATCGGTGCGGCGCGCCATGCGGATCGCCTTCGAGCGGATGAAGCTGGTACTCGAGCCGTCGGGTGCGGCGTCGCTGGCGGCGCTGCTCGGCGGCAAGGTGGATGTGAAGGGCAAGACCGTCCTTGTCGTGGCAACCGGCGGCAACGTTTCGCTCGCCGATTTTATGGCGCATATGAACCATGCTTGAAGCGGACTTTGTCATTATCGGCTCTGGCTCCGCCGGCTCGGCCATGGCCTACCGCCTGTCGGAAGATGGCAAGCATTCGGTGATCGTCGTCGAATTCGGCGGCTCCGATATCGGGCCGCTGATCCAGATGCCGTCGGCGCTGTCGATCCCGCTCAACATGAGCCTCTACGACTGGGGCTTTGCCAGTGAACCGGAACCGCATCTCGGCGGCCGTGTGCTGGCGACGCCGCGCGGCAAGGTGATCGGCGGCTCATCCTCGATCAACGGCATGGTCTATGTGCGCGGCCACGCCCGTGACTTCGACCATTGGGCCGAAGAGGGTGCGACCGGTTGGGGCTTTGCCGACGTGCTCCCCTATTTCAAGCGCATGGAAGATTCGGACGGCGGCGAGGATGGCTGGCGCGGTCACGGTGGCCCGCTCCACGTGCAGCGCGGTTCGCGGCGCAATCCGCTCTACGGCGCCTTCGTCGAGGCCGGCCGCCAGGCCGGGTTCGAACTGACCGATGACTACAATGGCTCTAAGCAGGAAGGCTTCGGGCCGATGGAGCAAACCATCCGCGGCGGCCGCCGCTGGTCGGCGGCGAGCGCCTATCTGAAGCCGGCGCTCGGGCGCAAGAACGTGAGTCTGGTCAAGGGCTTTGCCCGGAGGGTGATCATCGAGAATCAACGCGCCATCGGCGTCGAGATCGAAGCTCACAAACAGATTCAAGTCGTTAAGGCGCGACGTGAGGTGATCGTCGCGGCGTCGTCGATCAACTCGCCCAAGATCCTGATGCTGTCCGGCATCGGCCCGGCCGAGCATTTGCGCGAAAGCGGCATTGCCGTGGTCGCCGACCGGCCCGGCGTCGGCCGCAACCTGCAGGACCATATGGAGCTCTACATCCAGCAGGAATCGACCCAGGCGATCACGCTGAATTCGGTGCTGAACCCGTTCTCGAAAGCACTCATCGGC
Source organism: Mesorhizobium sp. RCAM 05104 (assembly GCF_059683645.1). Taxonomy (NCBI): domain Bacteria; kingdom Pseudomonadati; phylum Pseudomonadota; class Alphaproteobacteria; order Hyphomicrobiales; family Phyllobacteriaceae; genus Mesorhizobium; species Mesorhizobium sp. RCAM 05104. Next base: position 1,190,931 of record NZ_CM185033.1, read on the forward strand.
GCGCAGTGGCTGTTCTTCAAGTCCGGGCTCGGCGCCACCAACCATTTCGAGGCGGCCGCCTTCGTGCGCTCGCGCGCCGGCGTCGACTACCCAGACATCCAGTACCACTTCATTCCGGCCGCGGTCCGCTATGACGGCAAGGCAGCAGCCAAGTCGCACGGCTTCCAGGCGCATGTCGGACCGATGCGCTCGAAGTCGCGCGGCTCGGTGACGTTGCGCTCGCCGGACCCGAAGTCGAAGCCGATGATCCGTTTCAACTACATGTCGCATCCAGATGACTGGACGGAGTTCCGCCACTGCATCCGGCTGACCCGCGAGATCTTCGGCCAGAAGGCATTCGACGCCTATCGCGGCAAGGAAATCTCGCCGGGCTCGCACGTGCAGTCGGACGACGACCTCGACGTCTTCATTCGCGACCATGCCGAGAGCGCCTACCATCCTTGCGGCACCTGCAAGATGGGCCGCGCCGACGATATGATGAGCGTCGTCGATCCGGAGTGCCGGGTCATCGGTGTTCAGGGATTGCGGGTCGCGGACTCCTCGATCTTCCCGCGCGTCACCAACGGCAACCTCAATGCGCCGTCGATCATGACCGGCGAAAAGGCATCCGACCACATTCTTGGCCGCACGCCGCTGGCGCCCTCCAACCAGGAACCATGGATCAATCCGCGCTGGCAGGCGTCAGACAGATAGAGCATGATCCGGTGGACGTTCCGCCCAAGCGAAGACGATTTGGAGACCTCCCATGCGCGCCCAGCCCACGGCATCGCACTACGTCAATGGACGCTACATCGAGGACGAAGGCGGCGCGCCACTGCCGGTCATCTATCCGGCAACCGGCGAGACCATCGCCATGCTGCGTTCGGCGACGCCAAACGTGCTGGAACTCGCCATCGAAGCCGCGCGGGCGGCACAACCCGCCTGGGCGCGGCTGAAGCCGGTCGAACGCGGGCGCATCCTGCGCCGTGCCGCCGACATATTGCGCGCCCGCAATGCCGACCTTGCGCGGATCGAAACGCTCGACACCGGCAAGGCGATCCAGGAGACGCTGGTGGCTGACGCGCCGTCGGCAGCGGACTGCCTGGAGTATTTCGGCGGCGCGGTCGCCGCCTACAATGGCGAGGCTGTCGATCTGGGCGGGCCCTTCGCCTACACCCGACGCGAAGCGCTCGGCGTCTGCGTCGGTATCGGCGCCTGGAACTACCCGATCCAGATCGCCGGCTGGAAATCAGCCCCGGCGCTCGCCATGGGCAATGCCATGGTGTTCAAGCCATCGGAAAACACACCGCTTTCGGCGCTGGCGCTGGCCGAGATCTACAGTGAAGCCGGCCTGCCCGATGGGCTGTTCAACGTGGTGCAAGGCTATGGCGATGTCGGCGCCGGGCTTGTCGGACACGATGTCGTCGCCAAGGTTTCGGTGACCGGCTCGGTGCCGACCGGCCGCAAGGTGCTGTCGCTTGCCGCCTCGAAGATGAAGCACGCGACGATGGAGCTCGGCGGCAAGTCGCCGCTGATCGTCTTCGACGACGCCGACCTCGAGAACGCCATTGGCGGCGCCATGCTCGGCAATTTCTATTCAACCGGCCAGATCTGCTCCAACGGCACGCGCGTCTTCGTGCAGAGCGGCATCCACGACCGCTTCGTCGACCGTTTGATAGAGCGAACCAAGAAGATCCGCATCGGTGATCCGCTCGACCCCGAAACCCAGATGGGGCCGCTGGCGTCGAAGGCGCAGCACGACAAGGTCGTCGGCTATATCGGGATCGGCAAGCAGGACGGAGCTGTCCTCGCTTGCGGCGGCAACGTGCCTTCGCTGCAGGGTTTCCAGGGCGGCTTCTTCGTCGAGCCGACGGTCTTCACCGGCGTTACCGACACGATGCGCATCGCCCGCGAGGAAATTTTCGGGCCGGTGATGAGCGTGCTGAAATTCGACGGCGAGGACGAGGTGATCGACCGCGCCAACGACACCGAGTTCGGCCTTGCCGCAGGTGTGTTCACGCGCGACCTGTCGCGCGCCCACCGCGTCATCGCCGAGTTGCAGGCAGGCACCTGTTGGATCAACGCCTACAATCTGACGCCGGTGGAAATCCCGTTCGGCGGCTTCAAACAATCGGGCATCGGGCGCGAGAATTCGCTTGCCGCGCTGGCGCTCTATTCGCAGCTGAAGTCGATCTATGTCGAGACAGGGGATGTGGCGGCGCCTTACTGAGCCGGTTTACCCACTTTCTCCGCCGTCCCATCCAGATACTGGGTCAGCGCGCAGACCAAATGATAGAAGATGCTGGCCGGAACATCCGTCGCCAGCGAGCGGCCGCGTTCGTCGATGCGATCAATCCACAGGCCGAGCGGCGCCGGGTCGATGTGCCAGCGAAACAGCCTGCCGACGCGCGCCTCGATTTCCGGTTTGAGATCGGGACCGCCCGAACCATCGAGCGCAATCGCCGCCTTGACCGCTTCGGCCTGCGGCCAGCTGCGTGATATAAGGTCGAGCGGCAGGCCCTGCCTGGAAACGGCACCATAGGCAAGGCCGGTGGCGCGGTTGAGGCCATTGGCGATGGCCGAGGCATAGAGTTTCCTGGCGAAACCGCTCAGTTCGGCCTGGCCGCTGCGCACGGCGAAATCGACCAGCAGCGAGGCCCATTCGAAATGGTGGCCGGGCTCGGTCCAGGTCCCCTTCTCGCCGGCGGCCGGCTTCCATCCGGCATCGAAATACTCGCCGAGCGTCCAGCTTTCCGGGTCGAAGAAATGGCTGCGGAAGAGGTCGATGATGCGCGCCGCACGGCGCAGATGGGCGCGATCGCCGGTCGCCTGATACCAGGCAAGAAAAGCCTCGAGCAGATGCATGTGCGGGTTGGAGCGCCGCTCGCCCTCGCCGTCGGACGTTTCCAGGAAGCCGGTCATGCGATGATCATCGAGATGCGCATCGAGAAAGGCGAACGTCTCTTCGCCGAGGCGCAAGGCATCGGGATTGCCCGACATATGCGCATGCGCCAGCGCCAACAGCACGCAGGAGTGATCGTAGGCATCCTCGGTTGCGTCGGCGACCGAACCGTCGACATTCAGCGTGCGTACCCAGCCGCCATTGTCGGTGCGGCCCTGCCTGGCCATGAACTCGATGCCATGGCTGATCAAGCGATCGGCCGGACCATCCCAGCCGCGCGCCCTGGCGACGGCGAAGGCATAGACCTGTCTCGCCTGTGTGCGCATGCGCTTGGGCCTCATCAGCGGCGAAGCGTCGAGGCCGAGAGCTTCGTGAAAGCCACCATGGCGTTCGTCGACGCCTGATGTCGACCACAGCGGCAAGGTCTCCTGGAACAGCCAGTGATGCACGCGCCGCCGCCAGGCGCCGCTTTCGATGACGCGGTCATGTGCCGGCGTGAACCGGGTTTCCAGCCGGCCCGATTTTTCGAGCTGCTCGACGATCTTCTTGACGTGCTGGCTATGGCTGACCGGTGCGACGAAAGTGGCGTCGGCGGTGGAGACGATGGCGACGTCCTTCATGCCGATCGCCGACAGCAAGCGGCCATCGCTGCGGATGTAGGAGTTCTGACAATCGATGGCGACGACATCGCCGACAATGACATTGCCCTGGTCATCGGCAGGGCCGACATCGAGCAGCGACTGCCAGGAGCCGAGATCGTTCCACCGGAAGCCGGCCGGCACCATGGCGATGTCTTTTGCCCGCTCCATGATGGCGTAGTCGATCGAGTTCGACGGGATGGCGGCGTAGAGTTCCAGTGGCATGTAGAGGCCGGAGAGATCCGATGTCGCCGCCTTGTAAGCGGCTTCGGTCGCCCGCCAGATGTCGGGCTGGAAAGCCGCGAAAGCGTCGCGCATGGCGCCGGCCCGAAACAGAAAAATACCCGTGTTCCAATAGAAGTTTCCGGCCTGGAGATAGCTCCGCGCAGTGGCAAGGTCCGGCTTTTCGACAAAGCGCGAGACGTCGAAGGTGCCGCCGCTTTCGGCTGCGACCTCGATATAGCCATAGCCTGTCTCGGGCTGTGTCGGCTTGATGCCGAAGACCACCAGCCGGCCGGCGCGCGCAGCCTCGGCACCTGCCTCGACGCTCTGCCAGAATTGGCGCGCGGTGGCGATTTCATGATCGGACGGCACCACCAGCACCAGGCTGTCGCCGAATTCGGACAAAGTGCGAAGCGTCGCCAGCGCGACGGCGGCGGCGGTGTTGCGGCCGACCGGTTCAAACAGCGGACCACCGCCGGCGAGATCGAGGCCGGCCAGGTCGGCATGGACCCGGTCGGCATGGCGCTCCGAGGCGATCAGGAAGATCGGCGTTTCGCCTTCAGGCCTCGCCGCCAGCCGACGCAGCGTCTTGGCCAGCATCGAGCCATCGCCGGAAAAATCATGGAACTGCTTGGGATTATCCTCGCGCGACAGCGGCCAAAGCCGCGAGCCGACGCCGCCGCTCATGACAAAACTGACGATCCGCTCGGTCATTCGGGTCTCGCGCTCACAAGGCAATTGGTGGCCGGTTGCTACCACACAAGCCTTTAAGCGGTGTTTATCCCATTGGAAATGCGTTCGGATGCAAGCTCGATGAATGCCTTGACCAGGGGCGAAAGGTGGCGGCTGCTCGGATAGAGAACATGCAGGCCCCCAGCCGGTGTCGTGTAGCTTTTGAGAACGTGCTGCAACTGACCCTTATGGATCAGCCCTTCGGCGATCGCCTGGGGCAATTGGGCGATGCCAAAGCCTGCGAGCGCGGCCGCAACGACCGCCTGCATTTCATTGGCGGCGAAGCGCCCGGCCACGACGACCGTTTCCTGGCCGCCTGGCCCGTCCAGCACCCAATGAGCGCCCGAGGCCGAGGGGCCGGCGATGACGCATTGATGGTGCGTGAGATCCGCCGGGCTTTGCGGCATGCCGTGCCGTGCCAGATAGTCCTGGCTGGCGCAGAGCAGCCTGTGCGTGGAACCGAGCTTGCGGGCGATCAGCGTCGAATCCTCAAGAATCCCGGTCCGGAAAGCGAGGTCTATACCGTCCTCGACCAGATTGAGCCTGTCGTCGGTAAGGCGGAGCTCGACGTTGGTTTTCGGATATGTTGCGAGAAAGCCGACCACGGCGTCGATGAGGAAATGGCCGCCAAAGCCGACCGGGGCCGAAATGCGGATCGTGCCCGATGGCTCCGTCCTCGCCTCCGCGAGGCGCAGATTTGCCTCCTCTATCGTCCGCAGCCCCTGGCTACTCTGCTCATAGTAGAGACGCCCGGCATCCGTCATGCTGAGGCTACGGGTGGTGCGCTGCAACAGCCGAACGCCGACCTCGCGCTCCAGCGCGGCAACGCGGCGGCTGACCGTCGTCTTCGGCATGGCCAGCAGGCGCGCGGCAGCCGTGAAGCTGCCGGCTTCGACGACACGAGCGAACACGACGATATCGTTGAGATCGAGCATTGTATCCGAGATTGGGACTATGTTTCCCAATTATAGGCAATTATGCATCAATGCAGCAAGCCCTAACTTTGCTCCAGCAGAAACAAGAAGGAGCAGACATCATGACCAGCAAACGAAGCATCCTGGTAACTGGTGCTACCGGCCAGCAAGGCGGCGCGGTCGCCCACGCCCTGTTGTCGAGAGGCCATCACGTCAAGGCACTGACGCGCCAGCCAGACAGCGACGGTGCGCGGCGCCTGGCGTCTGCGGGCGCCGACGTCGTGGCCGGCGATCTCGCTGACGCAGCCTCCATCGTGAAGGCCGCAAAAGACGTCGACACCATGTTCCTGATGGGCAACAGCTACGAGGCCGGGCTGGAAGAAGAAACCCGCCAGGGGATCATCGCCGCCGATGCGGCGAAAGCTGCCGGCGTCGGACATCTGATCTATTCATCCGTTGCCGACGCCGACAAGAAGACCGGCATCCCGCATTTCGAAAGCAAACATCTCGTCGAGAAACACGTCGCCGGCCTCGGCATCCCCTACACGATCAGCGCACCGGTCGCCTTCATGGAGAATGTCGTTGCGCCGTGGTCGATCGGCGCGCTCAGACAGGGCACCCATGCCTTCGCGATGCCTCCGAAGCGCGCCCTGCAGCTGGTTGCCCTGGCGGACATCGGCGCCTTTGTTGCCGCCTTGGCCGAGCGGCGTGAACAGGTGTTCGGCAAGCGCTTCGATTTCGCCGGGGACGAATTGTCCGGCGAAGAGCAGGCGAAAATCCTGTCCGAAGCCATCGGCCGCCCGATTGGCTATCAGGAAATCCCGATGGCGGCAGCCCGCCAGCAAAGCGAGGATGCGGCACTGATGTTCGAGTGGTTCGACCGCGTCGGTTACGACGTCGACATCGCCGCCCTGCGCCGAGATTTTCCGGAGGTCCGCTGGCACAGTTTTGCCGACTGGGCGCGAGCATTCGACTGGAGCGCCCTTGAGCGGACAGCTTCGGCGGCTGCCAACTGATGTTGGAGCGGTTCACCGTTTCAAGGAAACGCAGAACCGCTCTATCTCCCTATTTTGACGCAATTCCAGGGGAAAACCGCTACGCACTTTTCCTGGAGTTGCGCTTTATCTCTTGTTTTGACGCAATTCCGGACGGAAAACCGCTACGCACTTGTCCTGGAATTGCTGTTAGAAAGTCTGGTTGTAGGCCCCTACTTCCGGGCTGCGGCGCAGCACGGCGTCGACGGCATCGAACATCTGCCGGCGACGCTCTGATGAAACCGGGCTTTCGACGACCACGACAAGCTCCGGCTTGTTCGACGAGGCGCGCACCAGACCCCAGGTGCCGTCCTCGGCGACGACACGCACGCCGTTGACGGTTATGAGGTCTGATATCTTCTGGCCGGCAAAGCTGACACCATCCCGCTTCATGGCCTGAAAATCGGAAACCACTCGTTCGACCACGCCATACTTCAAATCGTCCGCGCAGTGCGGCGACATGGTCGGCGTGCCGAAAGTCAGCGGCAGCGCACGGTAGAGGTCGGCCATCGAGCTGCCCGGGTTGCGATCCAGCATCTGGCAGATGGCGATGGCGGTGACCAACCCGTCATCGTAGCCGCGCCCGATCGGCGGGTTGAAGAAGAAATGGCCGGACTTCTCGAAGCCGGCGACGGCGCCGAGCTCGGCGACGCGGCGCTTGATGTAGGAGTGGCCGGTCTTCCAATAGTCTGTGACGGCGCCGTTGGCCCGCAGCACGCTGTCGGTGTTGAACAGGCCGGTCGACTTGACGTCGACGACGAAGGTCGAGCCCGGAAGCTGACTGGAGATGTCCCGTGCGAGCATGACGCCGACCTTGTCGGCGAAGATCTCGTTGCCCTCATTGTCGACGACGCCGCAGCGGTCGCCATCGCCATCGAAGCCAAGGCCGACATCGGCCCCGGTCTCCAGCACCTTGTCCCTGATGGCATGCAGCATCTGCATGTCCTCGGGGTTGGGATTGTAGCGGGGAAAAGTGTGGTCGAGTTCGACATCGAGCGGGACCACCTCGCAGCCGATGCGCTCCAGTGCCTGCGGCGCAAAGGCGCCTGCGGTGCCGTTGCCGCAGGCGGCGACCACCTTCAGCTTTCGCGCGATGCGCTTATCCCTGGTCAGATCGTCGAGATAGGTCGCGCGAAAATCGCGGACGAAGTCATACGAGCCGCCACCGGCAAGGTCGAAATCGCCTTCCAGCACGATCGCCTTCAGCGCGCTCATCTCCTCGGGACCGAAGGTCAGCGGCCGCGCCGCGCCCATCTTGACGCCGGTCCAGCCATTCTCGTTGTGCGAGGCAGTGACCATGGCGACCGAAGGCGTGTCGAGGGCGAACTGGGCGAAGTAGGCCATCGGCGACAAAGCCAGCCCGATATCCCTCACCCGCGCACCGGCGGCCATCAGCCCGGAGACCAGCGCCAGCTTGATCGAAAGCGAATAGGAACGGAAATCATGCCCGGTGACGATATCGGGCCCGGCGCCGAGACGGCGAATCAGCGTGCCGAGCCCCATGCCGAGCGCCTGGACGCCGATCAGGTTGAGCTCAGGCGGCTGTGTCGAGCCCGGATGGCCGAACCACCAGCGCGCATCATATTCGCGAAAGCCGGACGCCTTGATCAGCGCCGAGGTTTCGAATTCGAAGCTGTTGGGTCGGGCCTCGCCAACGATCCTGGGGGTCAAGACTGGAAACTCCGAGCAGTTGGAACACGGCTTGTCGAGGCCGTGGCTAGCACACAAGCCTTTAAGCCGTGTTTATCCCTAAGGAAATCCGGGCGGGCGCGACACGCGTGACGAAAGGAGACGAAATGCGACAGAAGTGCTGCCATTGCCGCTTGCAGGAACGAAGTACGGCGGCTATAAGCCCGCGGTCTGGTCACGGAGTGTAGCGCAGCCTGGTAGCGCACCTCGTTCGGGACGAGGGGGTCGCAGGTTCAAATCCTGCCACTCCGACCAGAAAAACAATGTGTTAGCGCATCCCGACTTTGGCGCTCAAACCGATGGTCCCCATAAGAAAATAGGGCGAGATGACTCGCTTCCTGAGGTCTCATCCGTCGTTGTCAGCGCACTATGCCAGTGGGCATATTGAAGACGCTGACGACGTAGACAGCTGCAGCTCCCCGCCATTGTATTGGCCTCGCAGACAGTCCTCACCGTGTCGGCTTCGACTGGTTACATTCTGCCAGCGACGGACATAGCCGGGGTCGCGCTATCTGAGGCCGAAAAAGCTCAATATCGCTATCACGATGACCACTGCTCCAACGAGCCAAATGATGTTGTTCATGATCTATCTCCTGTTGCCTGAGGAAACCCGTGCCTCTGGCGGAGGGCGCGGGCCAACCAGCCTTTGCCAGTTGATCTTCAGCAGACACCAAACCCTGGTGTCGGGTGTACGGGTAGAACTATCAGGTGCATCTAACGTTCCACCGTTTGGCAAGATTGCGAACTTGCCCTGGTGAATTGCATTTATATTAGCAATAACGCATGTTTCGTTTGGCGCCAGTGACAGGATGCCGGCAACCCGGAGCCACAATGCGCAAATTGGTTTTCGCGGCAGCAGTAGCGCTTGCCTGCTACGGCGCTCCATCCCAGGCTGACGACGAGCGGTCATGCGAAATCGTGGCATCGGCCGCGCAGCTCTCCGGGAAGACCAACTGTAGAGAAGGCGATATCGCCACCATCTCCGGAATGAGCACCAAAAACCTGCCGGTGGCAGTGGCCAGATATTGCGATTTCTGGGGGCAGATCGTTGTGCTGCCCGATGTGGGCGTGACCGATGCATCGGGCCACATCGTTCTTTGCAAGTACCATCAGCGAGGGGCAGCCCCTCCTCAGCCATAGGCGTTGCGATCGCACCTCCTTTGCCTTGCCGCAAGTGTTCGGGCCGGCCCTCGGAAGACCGGAACCAAACTGGCCAGTGGCAGTTACCCGACGAAGGGTTAGTTAAGAAATGGAAAAACTGAAATGAAAACAATGATCATGTGCGCTTTGGCGCTTTCCATGGCATTACCGGCCGTAGCTTCGGCATCCCAGGCTGATGTGGTTATCAGGACGCACCATCGACACCACGGCAACGTCAAGATCATCAACGAGGACGGCCAGCGCCTGCACCACCGCCGCCACGGTAGCGTTGCGTTCTACGACCATGGCCGCCGGCATCATCGTCCGGATACCGTCATTGTGACAGGCTCCGTCCACCGTCACCATCATCCCGTGGTGATCGAGAACAACGACTACTGAACCGACCCGGCCCGGCTCTTCGACTGAGGTCGGGCCCATCTTGAGGGTCTCGCTTGTCGCACAGGAGCGGCAGGCGGAGCCGATGTTCGGACCATTGCGTTTCGCGATCAGACCAAGTCCCGCGCCCCGCCGATTGAAGCCTGGTTTGGGAACGATTGTGCTTGCCCCGAGTTCCGTGGTTGGGCGTGAAGACACAATCAGATGAAATGGATGAGCCATGACCATGTCGAACAGTGAGACTCCAAGATCCCACGCCCTGGGAATGCGCGTGGCTGACCTCAAGGCCAAGATGCAGGAAGCCCGGATTACCGTGGGCGAAATGAAGACCTTCCAGAAAGTCGCGGCCATCATGGAGGGCGGTCAGGGACGAATTGGTGGCGACGACCTGATTGCCGTATCCTTCGTTGCCGACACGCTGCTGGACAAGAAGCCCTGAGCGACCACGCCAGCAATTAGCAGACCTTTTTGATTCCCATGCGAAGTGCCCGGGTCGCTGGCGACCCGGTGGCTGCCTCGCGTACAGATTGCCGCTATCGGGCCCTCTGCGTCGGCTGCTCGGATCAGTCACCACGGCTGCCGGATCCGAGCGCCGACCGACATTGCTCAGACAGCGCTCGCACGTAGCGCCCCCACGACTTTCGTCGCCGAGGCAGTTCCAGCGGGACCAGAGCGAACCACTGAACTTACCTGCTCCAAGCCGGAGATCACCAAAACGCGAAAAGCCCGCCCCGACCTCAGCCGAGACGGGCTCTCTCCGTTTTCCAGTGATTGAGTTGAAACACTCGACGGGTACTAACTTCGGGTGACCGAGAACGTTCCTGGACTAGGTAACCCATGAGTGTTCAGGCCGCCATTCCATCGCGATGGCAGACTTTGACGAAAATGGCTGTCGGCTCTAGGTAGTGCGATGGCTATGATGGAGCCAGTGAAACTGGCGAGCCGGGTGGACATGACTCTGATTTCAACGACGGCCTCGCGCCCGGTTCTGGTAGTTGCGCTGCTTCTCGTTGCCGGCTGCTCATCGATCGGCAAAACCGTCGATCCGGCGAAATATGAAAGCATGAACTGCACCGAGCTCAACAGCGCGCTGGGAAGCATTGCCCGCGACATCTCGCAAACCGCAATGACTCGCGGCAAGGTCGCAAACACCAGCGTTCCAAACTGGCTGCTGGGTGGGTCTCGCGTGAAGACTGCCGTAGCAAATCGTGAAACGGCCAGGATCGACAAGCTCAAGCGGCAGCAAGACGCCATTGTCAGCGTGCGCGCACGAAAGTGCGCGAAGTCAACGGACTGAGGCGCTGCCTGGGTGCCTGGCGGCGTTCAGGCACTCAGCCGAAACCGCGTCACATCGATCGCGGCGGCCATCAGCGTCTGGGTGTAAACGTGCTGCGGATTGCTGAAGATAGCCTCGGTCGGCCCCTCCTCGACGATCTTGCCCTGTTTCATGACGATGATGTAGTCGGCCATGGCGCGCACGACCGAAAGATCGTGGCTGATGAACAGATAGGACAGTTCGTGGTCGGTCTGCAGTTTGCGCAGCAATTCGACGATCTGTTTCTGTACCGAGCGGTCAAGCGCCGAGGTCGGCTCGTCCAGCACCACGAGCTTGGGCTTCAGGATCATGGCCCTCGCGATGGCGATGCGCTGCCGTTGCCCGCCGGAAAATTCATGCGGATAGCGGTTGCGCGCGTTGGGATCGAGGCCGACCTCGAGCAAGGCTTCGACCGCGCGTTGATCGCGCTGCTTGCCCGAAAGGTTCGGCTCGTGCACCAGAAGTCCTTCCGTGACGACCTGGCCGACGGTCATGCGTGGCGACAGCGAGCCGAACGGATCCTGGAAGACAAGTTGCATCTCGCGCCGCAGCGGCCGCATCGCCTGCCGGTCGGCAGTGGAAATGTCGCGATCGCCGAAACGGATGAGGCCGTCGCTCGGCAACAGCCGCAGCAGGGCGCGGCCAAGCGTCGATTTGCCGGAGCCCGATTCACCGACAATGCCGATGGTCTGGTTGCGTTGCAGCCGGATCGAGATGTGGTCGACAGCACGCAGCATCAGCGGCTCGCCGGCGAGAAAACCGCCGCCGATCCTGAAGGTTACTTCGACATTCCTGCCTTCGAGCAGCACGGGCGCGTTGGCGGGCGGCGCCGCCTTGCGGCCAGTAGGCTCGGCCGCCAGCAGCATCTTGGTGTAGGCATGCTGGGGGTTGACGAAGATGGCTTCCGCCTCACCCTCCTCGACAACCTCGCCCTGGCGCATGACATAGACCCGGTCGGCGAAGCGGCGAACAATGCCGAGATCGTGCGTGATGAAGACGATCGCCATACCGAGCTTGCGCTGCAATTCGGCCAGAAGCATCAGGATCTGCGCCTGGATGGTCACGTCGAGCGCCGTCGTCGGCTCGTCCGCGATCAATATGTCGGGGTCGTTGGCGAGCGCCATGGCGATCATGACGCGCTGACGCTGGCCGCCGGACATTTCGTGCGGATAGGATTTCATCCGCCGCTCGGGATCCGGAATATGCACAAGTCGCAGCAGCTTTAGCGCCTCCTCATGCGCCTCGGCCGCACCCAGCCCGCGGTGCCGGCGGATCGGTTCGATCAGCTGGTTGCCGATCGAATAGAGCGGGTCGAGCGAGGTCATCGGCTCCTGGAAGATCATGCTGATCTTGGCGCCGCGGACCTTGTTCAACTCGGACTTGCTCAGTGTCAGAAGGTTGCGGCCGCGGTAGTCGACACTGCCGGTGGCTTCGCCATTCGAGGCCAGCAGGCTCATCGCCGCCATCATCGTCTGGCTTTTGCCGGATCCGGATTCGCCGACCACGGCCACCGTCTCGCCCGCGTTGACGTGGATGTTGATGCCCTTCACCGCCTCGACCGCGCCATCGAGCGTGCGGAAGCGGACGCGCAGGTCCCTGACGCTGAGGATCGTTTCAGAAGCAGCCATGTCAGCGATCCCCATCTTTATCGATCTCTCGGGTCGAGTGCGTCGCGCAGGCCGTCGCCGACAAAGTTCAGCGCGAACAGCGTCGAGACGAGGAAGAAGGCGGGAAACAGGAGCAGCCAATTGGCGGTGCCGATGTTCTTGGCGCCGACCGAAATCAGCACGCCCCAGCTGGTCATCGGTTCCTGCACGCCGAGGCCAAGGAACGACAGGAAGCTTTCCAGGATGATGACCTGCGGCACCAGCAGCGTCATGTAGATCACCACCGGGCCGAGCAGGTTGGGGATGACATGGCGGATCAGGATGCCACGCTGGCCGACGCCCATCGCCTCCGCCGCCTGGACATACTCCTGGCGGCGGATCGACAGCGCCTGGCCGCGCACGATACGCGCCATGTCGAGCCACAGCACGGCTCCGACGGCCAGGAACATCAGCACGAAGTTGCGGCCGAAGAACACCACCAGCATGATGACGAAGAAGATGAAGGGCAGCGAATAGAGCACGTCGACGATGCGCATCATCACCTCGTCGACCTTGCCGCCGGCAAAGCCGGCCGCGGCACCATAGAGCACGCCGATCACCACCGCCACGACGCCGGCAAGCAGGCCGATGGCCAGCGATATGCGCCCGGCCATCAGCGTGCGCGACAGGAGATCGCGGCCGGTGTTGTCGGTGCCGAACAGGAAGTACTGCTGCTTGATCGACGCACTCATCGTCACTTCGAGGCCGTCGGGCGACTTGCTCTCGATCTTGGTGTCGTCAAAGGCATCGGAGCGGTCGAGATAACGGATATTGCGGTCGTCGATCGGCTTGGTCGACTTGACGGTAACGAAGACCTGATTGCCTTCCTGATGCCACTCCTTGACGTCGACGCGCATGCGCTTGATCGCCTCGGTGAGCGCCGTCTCGATCATGTCGGGCTTCGGATAGGCCGAAAGGCTCGGCGGCATGCGGACATAGTCGGCATAGATGGTCGTATACTGATGCGGCACGAACCAGGGTCCGAACACGCTGACGATACCGATCAGCGCAAGGTAGTACAGGCTGAACATGGCGGCGCGATTGGCCTTGAGGCGCGCCCAGGCATCGCCCCACAGGGAGCGGCCAACGACGGTGGGAGCTGTGGCTGCGATGTCAGTCATAGCGCACCCTCGGGTCGACGACCGCGTACATGACGTCGACGATCAGGTTGAAGACGATGGTGAAGATGGCGATCACCACCACCGTTCCCATCACCAGCGTGTAGTCGCGGTTGAGCGCGGCATCGACGAAGTAACGACCGACGCCTGGAATGGAGAAGATCGTCTCGACGATGACCGAGCCGGTCAGCAGTGCCGCGGCTGCCGGGCCCGTGAAAGAGACGATCGGGAGGATCGCGCCGCGCAGCGCGTGCTTGACCACCACTGACCAGTCGGAGAGGCCGAGCGCGCGGGCCGTACGGATATGATGGGAGCGCAGCGATTCGATCATCGAGCCGCGCATCAGGCGGGCGACGATGGCGATCTGTGGCAAGGCAAGCGTCAGCACCGGGCCGACCTTGTTGATGAAGGCGCCATCGCCCCAGCCGCCGATCGGCAGCAGCTTCCAGGTCAGCCCGAACAGCAGTTGGATCACCGGCGCGATGACGAAGGTGGGGATGGTGCTGCCGGCGGTTGCCAGCGCAATCACCGTATAGTCGCCAAGCTTGTTCTGGTTGAGCGCGGCAATGGTGCCGAGCACGCTGCCGAGCAGCAGCGCCAGGATCAACGCCGAGGCGCCAAGCTGGACCGAAATGGGCAGGCCCTTGGCAAACAGTTCGGTGACGGTGAAGTCCGGCATGTTGTAGCTCGGGCCGAAATTGCCGCGCAGCAGGTTGCCGAGATAGTGGACAAATTGCAGCCAGAGCGGATCGTTGAGGCCGAACTGGGCTTCGAGATTGGCCCTGATCTCGGGGCTCAGCCCTCGCTCCTGGTTGAATGGCCCTCCTGGCGCGACGCGCATCAGGAAGAACGCCATGGTCACGATGACGAACAGCGTCGGAATGGCGGTCAGAAGCCGCCGGAATACATATCGCAGCATCGGTGCCCCGCTTGATCCGGAGCAACGCGCGTCCATTTGGACACGTGCGCTCCAGCCTTCAATCTTCGCACCGAACTTTCCGAAAATCGATTCCGGTTCCCGGGCCGATGCGATGGCAAACCAGTTCCGCCGCGCACTCAGTGCGCGGCGGCTTGGCCAGGGATCAGTCCTTGCTGACGAAGCGGGACGGATGCACGTCCATCACGTTGTCGACGAAGCCGTGCAGCTTCGAGGAAACGATATCGTGGTAGCTGTAGTAGAGAAGCGGGATCTGGCCGACGTCGTCGACGAGGATGCGCTCGGCCTCGGAGAGTTCCTTCATGCGCTCTTCGGGCTTGCCGCCGGCGGCGGCGGCCTTGTCCATGGCCGCCTCATATTGCGGGCTGTTGTAGTTCGAATAGTTGTTGCCGCTCGCCTTGCGCGAGATGCCGAGGAAGGTCTCCGGATCCTTGTAGTCGGCAATCCAGGCGGCACGCGCCACGTCATAGTCGCCCTTCTGTTCAAGGAAGGAGTAGTGGGTCTTGGTGTCGGTGTTGAGCAGCGTGACTTCGACGCCAAGCGGCTTCAACTGTTCCTGGATGGCGACCGCTGTGTTCTTGTGGTTTTCCGAGGTGTTGTAGCGGATCTCCATCTTCAGCGGGTGCTCGGGCGTGTAGCCAAGTTTCTCGAGGATCTTCTTGGCTGCGTCCTCGCGGTCGATCTGCGGCGTGTCGGCATACTTGGCCATCGCCGGCGTGTAGCCCTCGATGCCGGGAGGCACCATCGAATAGCCGGGCAGCATCGAGTTCTGCCAGACCTTTTCGGCAATGAAATCGCGGTCGATCGCCATCGAGATGGCGTTGCGCAGTTCAGGGTTGTTCCACGGCGCCTTGTCGGTCTTGATCGCATAATAGTAGGTGCCGAGATACGGTCCGACGTGTATCTGATCGCCAAACTTGGTCTTGAGGTCGGCGAGCTGTTCTGTCGGCAGATCGTCGTAGCTGTCGAGTTCGCCAGCCTCGAAGCGCTTCATCGCCGATGAGCGATCTTCGGTCGGAATGTAGTTGACCACATCGAACTTGACGCTCGCGGCGTCCCAGAATTTCGGATTCTTGACCAGCTTCATGTGATCGTTGGGGACCCACTCGGCCAGCGTATAGGCACCGTTCGAAACCAGATTGCCCGGCTTGATCCAGTCGGCGCCGAGCTTTTCGATGGAAGCCTTGCTGACCGGATAGGTCGCCTGGTGGGTCAGCATCTCCAGGAAGTAAGGCGTTGGCGCCTTGAGCGTCACCTCCAGAGTGGTGGCGTCGATCGCCTTGACACCCATGTCCTCCGGCTTGCCCTTCTTGGTGTTGACTTCCTCGGCGTTCTTCACGGGATAGAGCATGGACGCGTATTCGGCGCCGGTCGCCGGATCTTCCAGCCTGTGGAAAGCGTAGACGAAGTCTTCGGCCGTCACCGGGCTGCCATCCGACCAGACGCCGTCCTTGCGCAGCTTGAACGTATAGACGGTGCCGTCATCGGAAACCGTCCAGCTTTCCGCGGCGCCCGGAATGAGGTTTGCCTTCGCATCCTGCATGACCAGTCCCTGGAACAGGTCACGCAAGACATTGGCTTCATACACCGTCGAGGTCTTGTGCGGATCGACCGATTCCGATTCGGCGGCGGTGCCCCTGTTATAGACGCTCTCGGCGAAAGCCGGCGTGTAAAACGCGCCGGCGGCCGCAGCCATGGTTGTGGCGAACACCGTCGCCTTCAGCATGTTTTTCAGCATGAAGTTCTCCCTGTCGGCGCTGCCGTCGGCTCGCCTTTAAGTGTTGACGCCCCGAGACCGATATCTGGCCCCTTTGAGCGCGCCGCCGGTTCCCTTCCGGCGGCTGGTGCCCAGACACTAACGCGGAGATTTATTATTTCAACAGACTCTCTGGTTCACCCAAAGTAAGGCGGCACGAAAGCTGTGCCGCGGCGCCCGAAACACCGCCGAAACCAGAAGCTTGACTTGGTTTCCTCACGTCGACGCCATTTTTCACAGGCCGCATCGGTTTGCCGGAATGTGTCTAAGCGCTCCTGAGCAACCTCAGGTTACATTATGACTACCTTCTGTACGGTTCCCATTCCAGATGCATGGCGACTATGAGTAACATACCAAGCAGACTATCGACAATTCGCCGTAGAATATGGAGATCCCAAGAAGAATCTCGAACTTCAGCGGTCGAATCCGCCTTGCTCTCGCCGCTTTTCATCGCCTTTTGCTCGGAATGGTTGCACACGATACATATTTCGGCGCCACCAATTCGATCCAGCAGATCGCGGCGGACGCGGTCCGGAGGTGCGCGCGTCACCGGCGCGACCTGCGGACGCTCGGTTCTCGTTCAGTTTTAGACGGCCGAGACGCCAGATCAGTCAAGTCGGCCAAGAAAGCAGCCGAGCGCGGGCAACGACAACCCGGCTTCCTCGACGACAACGGCATCGCCGCCAAGCCTCGCTGCGGACCCGATATCCCGCGGCAACGGCCAATTGGCAGGCACCCCGGCGAAATTGAAGACGCAAAGCAGTCTTTCACCGCCACCTTCGCGGATGAAGGCGAGCACGTCCCCCTCCGCGTCGAGAAAGCGGATCGAGCCTGTTATCAATGCCTCATGCTCTCGGCGCAAAGCCAGCGCGGCCCGATAAAACGTGAGCACCGAGGCGATGTCGGCATTCTGGACGTCGACCGCACGGGCGCGATGGCTGGCCGGTACCGGCAGCCATGGCTTGCCGGTAGAGAACCCCGCATTGTCGGCGCCGGCTTCCCAGACCATCGGCGTGCGGCAACCATCCCTGCCCTTGACACCTGGCCAGAAGCGGATGCCGACGGGATCGCGCAAGTCCTCGAAGGCGAGTTCCGCCTCCTCCAGGCCGAGTTCCTCGCCCTCGTAAAGACAGATCGATCCGCGCAGGCAGCACAGCAGCATGATCGAGAATCTTGCGACCGCGTCGGGGTCGCTGTCTGGCCTTGTCCAACGGCTGACATGGCGCACCACGTCGTGGTTGGAGAATGCCCAGCAGACCCAGCCATCGGAAACGGCCGCCTCGAAGGCTTCGACGCAGCCACGCACATGCGCCGCGGAGAACTGTGGGCCAAGCAGATCGAACGTGTAGCACATATGGAGCTTGTCGCCGCCGGACGTGTAGGCGGCGAGCGTCTGCAATGAGCGGCCTTCATCGCCGATCTCACCGACGGCGGCACGGTCCTCGTACTCATCGAGCAGCGCCCGGAAGCGCCGAAGGAACGTCAGGTTCTCCGGCTGCGTCTTGTCGAACAGATGCTCCTGGTAGAGGTAGGTGTTGGTCTCGTTGTTGGTGCCGGCGACGCTCGACGCCAAGGGCGGATTGCTGCGCAGCCAGAGGTCGTGGACATAGTAGTTGACCGTATCGAGGCGGAAGCCGTCGACGCCGCGCTCCAGCCAGAAGCGCACCGTTTTCAGAAGCGCGTCCCGAACCTCCGGATTGTGTAAATTCAAATCCGGCTGAGAGGCGAGAAAATTGTGCATGTAATATTGCCGGCGGGTCGAGTCCCACTCCCAGGCCGGGCCACCGAAGACGGAAAGCCAGTTGTTGGGGGCACCGCCATCCGGCTTCGTATCGGCCCAGACATACCAGTCGGCCTTGGGATTGTCGCGGCTGGCGCGGCTTTCGACAAACCACTCGTGCTTGTCGGATGAATGCGACAGCACCTGGTCGATGATGATCTTCAGGCCGAGGCGGTGCGCCTCGGCGATCATCGCGTCGAAGTCCTCCAATGTGCCGAACATTGGATCGACATCGCAGTAATCCGACACGTCGTAGCCCATGTCGGCCATCGGTGATTTGAAGAAGGGCGACAGCCAGATGGCGTCGACGCCAAGCGAGGCGACATGAGCCAGCCTTGATGTGACGCCGCGCAGATCGCCACTGCCGTCGCCGGTCGTATCCTGGAAGGAGCGCGGATAGATCTGGTAGATGACGCAGCCACGCCACCATTCGGACCTGTCACCTGCCGCCATTGCGTCTCTCCCTCGAGCCAGCCTGTACGGCTGCTCGTTCGATCATGAAGATCACCGTCCGCCCCGATACCGGCCGCGAGATGTCAACCGCCTCGCCTGTTTCGAGGGCTGGTGCCCAGAAAAACCCTTCGCGCCCGGGCAGCGTGAACATGCAGGCCCGGCGATCGCCGTTGATGACCACCGCAAGGCAGCGCGCGTCATCGGCGGTGCCACCCAGGATCATGACCAGACGATGCCTCTGCGGGTCCTGCCAGCTCTGTTCGTCGAGCGGCGCGCCCGTCTCGGTCAGCCATGCGACGTCTGGCGTCCCTGAACCTGCCGGCGGCTGGCCGGTTAGGAAGCGTGTGTCGAAAAGCGCGGGCACCGCGCGCCGCAACGCCGCGAGCAGTGACGTGTAGCGCTCAAGGGCCTGGTCGCGCGCGGCCCAGTCGAGCCAGGTGATCTCATTGTCCTGCGCATAGGCGTTGTTGTTGCCGTGCTGGGTGCGGCCGAATTCGTCACCGGCGGTCAGCATGATGGTGCCGCGCGAGGCAAACAACGTCGCAAGCAGCGCGTGGTGATCGTTCAGGCGGGCCGCCGATACGGCCGGGTCGTCCGTGCCGCCCTCCACGCCATTGTTCCATGACAGGTTCTCATTGTGACCATCGCGGTTCTGCTCGCCATTGGCCTCGTTGTGCTTGCGCTCGTAACGCACGGTGTCGGCCAGCGTCATGCCATCATGGGCGGCGATGAAATTGACGCTGCGGCTGGTGTGTTGGCCTGCCTTGGCAAACACATCGGACGACCCGGCAAGCCGTGTCGCCAATGCGCCGACCATGCCGGCGTCGCCGCGCCAGAAGCGCCTGATTTCGTCGCGGTACTTGTCGTTCCATTCGAGGAAGGGCGGCGGGAAATTGCCGAGTTGATAGCCATCGGGACCGATGTCCCAGGGCTCGGCGATCAACACGCGGTCGGCCAGCAGCGCGTCCTGGCGCATCGCTTTCAACAATGGCGCCTCGGTATCGAATGTTCCCTCCACCCGCCCCAGAATGGGTGCCAGGTCGAAACGGAAGCCATCGACGCCGGCATCACGAACAAAATGGCGAAGCGCGTCGATGATCATTTCCTGAACGACAGGGTGGTCGCAAGCAACCGTATTGCCGGTGCCGGTGTCGTTGGCCAGCCCGCCGTCTGATGTACGCCGGTAATAGGCCTGATTGTCGAAGCCGCGCAGCGACTAGCGTCGGGCCAAGCCTGTCGCTCTCGCCGGTGTGGTTGAAGACGAGATCGAGGATGACGCCGATGCCGGCTTCACGCAGCACGGCGACCGTGTTTCGCAATTCCATGATGCCACCCGGCGCAAGACGTGGATCGAGCGCCATGAAGGTGACGGGATTGTAGCCCCAGGCGTTGCGCAGTCCGAGCGGTGGCAGATGCCGCTCGTCGATCGACGCCGTCACCGGCATCAGTTCGACGGCGCCTACGCCGAGCTTTTTCAGGTGTTCGATAACCGCCGGATGAGCCAGGGCAGCAACCGTCCCGCGCAGCTTTTCCGGAACGTCGGGGTGGCGCATGGTGAAGGCACGCACCGGCACTTCGTAGATCAGGCCGCCGGCCTGGAAGAGCGGCAGCGACGCCTGCACGGGTTTCGGCAAGGCCCCGGCAATCGCCTTCGGCATCAGAGGAGCGGTATCGACCCCTTCGCCCCGGCGGTGGGCCAGCCGCCAATCATGGGCGTAAGGCCTGTCGATCTCGATGGCGTAGGGATCGGTCAGCAATTTGTCGGGGTCGAACCACAGTCCGCGCTCCGGCGCATAGTCGCCGTCGGAGCGAAATCCGTAGCGGGTGCCGGGGCCAAGGCCAGCAACGAACAGCGCATGGACGCCCTCGCCTTCTGGCTGCAGCTCAAGCCGTTCGATTTCCTGACTGCCCTGCTCGTCGAAGATCGAGACCCACAGCCGCCTTGCCGCTTGCGACCACGCGGCGAAGCGGATGCCACCGTCCGAAACAAGTCCGCCAAATCGCCGCCGCTGATTGGCCGCAGTTCTCGGTGGCATCAGGTGATGACGCTCGGCTTGGCGCGGCCGGTATGGCTGCGAGATCCCGGCAATATCATCGGCCGCGACAATCAGATCGGCAAGTGCGGCCTGCGTGTCGAGATCATGCCTCGACTTGTCCGGCTCGTAGCGCTCGATATAGACGCGCAGCGTCGCGCCCGACGTGCCGGTGCCCGATAGCCGGAAGACGACACGCGAACCGCCCTCGAACAGAACCCTGATGCCCTGGTGCTCGCTGGTCGAACCGTCGACCGGGTCGTGATAGGCGAAGTCGTCGGCGCTGGCGATTGTCATGCCGCGCACACTGGTGCCTGGCAACGAGCCGAGCTTGGCGCGCAGTTCGTCGACCAGTGCGTTGGCACGATCGCTCTCGACCTCCTCGTAGTCGTGGCGCGAATAGTAGTTGCGGCCATAGGTCGCCCAGTGCTCGGTGACGATCTGCTTGCAGCTTTCGCCGCGCGCGGCTAGGATGTTGAGCCACAAAAGCACCGCCCACAGGCCGTCCTTTTCACGGACATGGTTGGACCCGGTTCCGGCACTCTCCTCGCCGCAGATCGTCGCCATGCCGGCATCGAGCAGATTGCCGAAGAACTTCCAGCCGGTCGGCGTTTCATAGATGCCGATGCCGAGCTTGTGGGCGACGCGGTCAGCGGCGCCGCTGGTCGGCATCGAGCGGGCGATGCCCTTCAGGCCGTCCTTGTAGCCGGGCGCCAGGCGGGCGTTGGCGGCAAGCATGGCGACCGAATCCGACGGGGTGACGAAAATGCCCTTGCCGATGATCAGGTTGCGGTCGCCGTCGCCATCGGAAGCAGCGCCGAAATCCGGCGCGTCCGGTCCCATCATCTCGTCATAGAGGTGCTTGGCATGGACGAGATTCGGATCCGGGTGATGGCCGCCGAAATCCGGCAGCGGCTTGAAATTGCGGCAGGTCCCGTTGGGCGCGCCAAGCCGGTTTTCCAAGATCTCCTTGGCATAGGGGCCGGTCACCGCGTGCATGGCATCGAAGCGCATGCGGAAGCCCGATTTGAAAAGTTTGCGCAGTGCCTCGAAGTCGAACAGGCTTTCCATCAGCTCGGCGTAGTCGGCGACGGGATCGATGACCTCGACCGTCATGCCGGCGGCCTTGACCGTGCCTATCGTGTCGATGTCGATCGGCTCGATGTCGGCGGTCTTGAAGCTCGAAATCGTCTTGGTTTTTTCGAACATCGCGTCGGTCAGCTTTTCCGGCGCCGGGCCGCCATTGCCAGCATTGTACTTGATGCCGAAATCCTCATGCGGGCCGCCCGGATTGTGGCTGGCCGACAGGATGATGCCGCCGAAGGTCTTGTATTTGCGAATGACATGCGAGGCAGCCGGCGTTGACAATATGCCGCCCTGCCCGACCATCACCTTGCCGAAGCCGTTTGCGGCGGCCATGGCGATCGCCTTCTGGATGACCTCGCGGTTATAGAAGCGGCCATCGCCGCCGATCACCAGGGTCTTGCCCTTGAAGCCGTCCAGCGCGTCGAAGATCGACTGGATGAAGTTCTCGGCATAGTGCTCCTGCTGGAACACCGGCACCTTCTTGCGCAGGCCCGAAGTACCGGGCTTCTGATCGGAATAAGGCTTGGTGGGAACGGTCCGTATCATGCTTCAGGCAACCCTTTTCAAAAGCAGCGAGCGATAGAGTTCAACATATTTTTCCGCGCTCTTGTCCCACGACACATCGGCCTTCATGCCCTGGCGTTGCAACGATTCCCAGACCGCCGGACTGGCATGTGCGTCAACGAGGCGGCGCATGGCGTGCAGCAAGGCGCCGCCATTGTTGGGCGCGAACTGGAAGCCGGTCGCGACGCCGGCCGAGACGGCAGCCTCGTTGGCGTCGATGATGGTATCCGCCAGGCCGCCGGTACGGGCAACCACCGGCACGCAGCCATAGCGCAAGCCGTAAAGCTGCGTCAGCCCGCAGGGCTCGAAGCGCGAGGGAATGACGATGGCGTCGCAGCCGCCTTGCATGATGTGCGAAAGCGCCTCGTCGTAGCCGACGACGACCCCGATGCGGCCACGGTGTCTGGCGGCGGCGGCAAGCAGCGCGCCTTCGAGGCCAGCATCGCCCGAACCCAGGATGGCCAGGCGCGCGCCGGTCGCAACGATGCCATCGATCACCAGCGCCAGTATGTCCATTCCCTTTTGCCAGGTCAGGCGGCTGACGACGCAGACGATAGGGCTGTCGTCGCGATCGAGGCTGAAACGGTCCTCGACGGCGACCCTGTTTGACGCGCGCGCCTTCAGCGTCCTGGCCGTGTAGTTCGACACCAGATGCTTGTCGGTTTCCGGGTTCCAGATGGCGGTATCGATGCCGTTGACGATGCCATAGAGATCGCTGGAGCGCATGTTGATGAGGCCGTCGAGACCCATGCCGAATTCCGGCAAGCGGATTTCCTGCGCGTAGGTTGGGCTGACCGTGGTGATCGCCCAGGCGGCCTGCAGGCCGGCCTTGAGGAACCCGACGCCACCGTAATATTCGACGCCGTCGAGCGCCATTGCAACCGCCGGCAAGCCAAGCTCGCCAAAGATGCTGGCGCCGAACTGGCCCTGGAAGGCGAGGTTGTGGACGGTCATCATTGACGGGACGCCGATCGCCTTGCCGTAGCGCATATAGGCAAGGGTCATCGCCGACTGCCAGTCATGGGCATGGACGATGTCGGGCTGATAGCCCGAAATGGCGCCACCGGCGATGTCACCGCCCACCTGGCTCAGCGCCGCGAAGCGCCGCCAGTTGTCGGGCCAGTCACCACCGCTGGCATCGCCATAGGGACCACCGGGGCGGTCGAACAGATGCGGCGCGTCGAGCACGAACAGGTCAAGCCCGGCAAGCTGGACGGCATGAACGGAAGCCTTGCCGCCCTGCAGCAGGGGATATTGCAGGACCGCCCGCTTTTTCTTGAAGGCGGCCATCACGGTGGGAAAGCCCGGGATGAGCGTGCGCATTGTCACGCCCTTGGCTGCCAGTGCGACAGGCAACGCGCCGGTCACGTCGGCAAGCCCACCGGTCTTGATCAGCGGGAAAATCTCGGGCGTAACCGACAGAACCTGCATGCGCCTACAATCCGATCCTGTCAGTCCTATAGCCCCAGCTTGTCGATCATGTCCTGGGTGACCAGGCAGATGCCTTTCTCGGAGACCCGAAAACGCTTGGCGTCGAGAGCGGGATCTTCGCCCACCACCAGCCCTTCCGGTATCCTAACACCATGGTCGATGACCACGCGCTTCAACTTTGCGTTCCGGCCGACATGAACGTCGGGCAGCATGACGACTTCTTCCAGCGTCGAATAGGAATTGATGCGCGCGCCGGTAAAGATCAGGCTCCTCTTCAGCGAGGCGCCCGAGACGATGCAGTCGCCCGAGACAAGCGAAGAGACCGCCGAGCCGCGGCGGCCATCCTCGTCATGCACGAACTTCGCCGGCGGTTTCAATTCGGCATAGGTCCAGATCGGCCAGTCGCGGTCATAGAGGTCGAGTTCCGGCGTGATGTCGGTCAAGTCGATATTGGCTTCCCAATAGGCATCGACCGTTCCAACATCGCGCCAGTAAGCCTCGTTCTCGGCGGTCGAGCGGACGCAGGATTTGGCGAAGCGGTGCGCGATCGCCTTACCGTGCTGGACGATATAGGGAATGATGTCCTTGCCGAAATCGCGGCTCGAGCCTGGCTCGGCCGCATCGCGGCGCAGCTGCTCCATCAGGAACTTGGTCTTGAACACATAGATGCCCATCGAGGCCAGGGCGAATTCCGGTTTGTCGGGAATGCCGGGCGGATCGGCGGGCTTTTCGACGAAGGCGATGATGTTGTCCTTGCCATCGACATGCATGACGCCAAAGCCGGTGGCTTCCATGCGCGGCACTTCGAGGCAGCCGACGGTGACGTCGGCATTGGCGTCGACGTGCTGGCGAAGCATCATCTCGTAGTCCATCTTGTAGATGTGGTCGCCGGCGAGGATGACCATGTATTCGGGTCCATAGGCCTCGATGATGTCGATGTTCTGATAGACGGCGTCGGCCGTGCCCTCGTACCACTGCGTCTCCGAAACGCGCTGGCTGGCCGGCAGGATGTCGAAGCTCTCGTTTCGCTCGGGCCGCAGGAAGTTCCAGCCACGCTGCAGATGGCGGATCAGCGAATGCGCCTTGTACTGGGTGGCAACGCCAAGGCGCCGGATGCCGGAGTTGAGCGCATTGGAGAGCGCGAAGTCGATGATGCGCGTCTTGCCGCCGAAATAGACGGCTGGCTTGGCGCGCCGGTCTGTCAGCTCCTTGAGGCGGCTGCCACGGCCGCCGGCCAGTACATAGGCCATGGCATCGCGCGCCAGCGGCTGGGTCCGTTTCAAGTCTGCCATTTCTACCCTCCCAAGTTACTCAGTCTCGGCAACGAGCTCGAGCATGATCGTCGACAGCGGTGGCAAAAGCATCGTCGCAGAGATGCTTCCTCCCTCCGCCCGTGCCTCGACCATGCCGCCATTGCCCTTGCCGGAACCACCATATTCCGAAGCGTCGGTGTTGATGATTTCGCGCCATTTCCCGGCCGTCGGCAACGGCACGCGATAATTGTCGCGCGGCACCGGCGTGAAGTTGGAAATGACGGCCACCGGGCTGCCGCCCGGTGCGCTGCGCAGCCAGGCAAAAACCGAATTCTGGCTGTCGTCGACGATCAGCCAGGAAAACCCTTCCGGTTCGCAATCGCGGCCATGCAGCGCCGGGCGCGAACGGTAGAGATAGTTGAGATCGCGCACCGTCTGCCAGACGCCGCGATGCGGGCGAAAATCAAGCAGATTCCAGTCGAGCGCGCGTGCCTCGCTCCATTCGCGGCGCTGCGCGAACTCCTGCCCCATAAACAGCAACTTCTTGCCGGGGTAACCCCACATGAAACCGTAATAGGCGCGCAAGGTCGCAAATTTCTGCCAGTCGTCGCCGGCCATCTTGCCAAGCAGCGTGCCTTTGCCGTGCACGACCTCGTCATGCGAGAGCGGCAGCACGAAATTTTCCGAAAAGGCGTAGGTCAGACCGAAGGTGAGGTCGTTGTGGTGGTGCTTGCGGAAGATCGGCTCCTTGGAGAAGTACTCCAGCGTGTCGTGCATGAAGCCCATGTTCCACTTGAAGCCGAAACCCAGCCCGCCCTCATGCACAGGTGCCGAGACCTTCGGCCATGAGGTCGATTCCTCTGCGATGGTCATGACGCCCGGATGGTGGCCGTAGACCTCCTTGTTCATCTTCTGCAGGAAGCTGACCGCCTCGAGGTTTTCGCGGCCGCCCTTTTCGTTGGGGATCCATTCGCCGGCCTTGCGCGAATAGTCGAGGTAGAGCATCGAGGCGACCGCATCGACGCGCAAACCGTCGACATGATATTTTTCGGCCCAGAACAGTGCGTTGTTGACCAGGAACGCAACCACCTCGCGCCGGCCGAAATTGTAGATCGCGGTGTTCCAGTCGGGATGAAAACCCTGGCGCGGATCGGCATGCTCATAGAGCGCGGTGCCGTCGAAATGGGCCAGGCCGTGCTCGTCGACCGGGAAATGCGCCGGCACCCAGTCGAGAATGACGCCGATGCCGGCGCGGTGAGCGCCGTCGACGAAGCGGGCAAAGCCATCCGGGTCGCCGAAGCGAGCTGATGGCGCGTAGAGGCCGGTGGTCTGGTATCCCCAGGACGGATCATAGGGATGTTCGGAGATCGGCATGAACTCGATGTGGGTGAAGCCAGTCTCGACCGCATAGGGGATCAATCGGTCGGCCAGTTCGTCCCACGACAGGAAGGTGCCGTCGTCGCGAAGCTGCCAGGAGCCGGCATGCACCTCGTAGATCGAGATCGCTTCGCGGCGAGGATCGGCGTTGCGCCAGTAACTGCGATGCGCCTCGTCGCCCCATGGATGCGACGGCGGCACCGCCGTCACCGATGCCGTGGCCGGCCGCAGTTCGGACTTGAAGGCGAACGGATCGGCTTTCAGCGGCAGCCTGACGCCGTCAGGGCCGATGATCTCGTATTTGTAAGGCCGGCCGGCGCCTATGTCGGGAATGAACACCTCCCAGATGCCGGTATCGCGACGGTCGCGCATCGAGTGCCTGCGGCCGTCCCATTCGTTGAAGTCGCCGACCACCGAGACGCGCCTTGCATTGGGCGCCCACACGGCGAAATGCACCCCCGAAGCGCCTTCGTGCTCGATGACATGCGCACCGAGCTTGTCGAACAGCCTCAGATGCGAACCCTCGGCGATGTAGTAGTCGTCCATCGGCCCGAGCACCGGACCGAACGAATAGGGATCCGTCAGCCACCAGTCGCCGCCGGCGTTCCTGGCATGATAGCGCAGCGGTTGACGCTTGCGGATCGATAGCTTGCCTTCGAAGAACCCACGGTCGTCGCGCCGGGAAAGTTCACCTGCGATGGTGCCGGTCAGCGTATAGGCGGTGACGGTCTCCGCATGCGGAACGAAGCAGCGGGCAAACAGGCCCTTGCCGACCTCATGGACGCCAAGGACCGCGAAGGGATCACCGTGCGTGCCGGCAACAATCGCCGCGACATCGCCGGCTGGCGCCAGTCCGTCCGGCCCGCTTGTCGCAGCGGTCGCGCGCGGCTTCTTCATCAGGCAGTGTCCCTCCCCGGGCACCAATCTTGTTCTTGTGCATCCCCAAAACCGCTACGCGCTTTGGGCGACATGCATCTCTTTGTTCTTGTGCATGTCGTTGTCCCAAAACCGCTACACACTTTTGGGCGACATGCACCGGACCACATTGTTCGTGGCCTCATGCAATCACATCAGACAGGCACGTTCCAGATTTCTTTCGCATATTGGCGGATCGTGCGATCGGAGGAGAACCAGCCGACGCGCGCGACGTTGCGGATCGCCTTGGCATACCAGTCCGGGCTGTTGCGCCAGACCGCATCGACTTCGCGTTGGGCAGCGGCATAGGCGTCGAAATCGGCGGCCACCATGAACCAGTCGCTCTCGTAGAGACCGTTGATGAGATCGCGGTAACGTTCCGGATCATCCGGCGAGAAGACGCCTGACGAGACGGCAGCAAGCGCCTGCGACAGCTCCGGTGAAGCCTCGATGACCGAGCGCGGATTGTAGCCATTGTTGCGCCGCTCGGCGACCTCGGCGGTGGTCAGGCCGAAGATGAAGATGTTGTCGTCGCCGACGCACTCCTTGATCTCGACATTGGCACCGTCGAGCGTGCCGATGGTCAACGCGCCATTCAGCGCGAACTTCATGTTGCCGGTGCCGGACGCTTCCATCCCGGCGGTCGAGATCTGCTCGGAAAGATCCGCGGCCGGCATCATGATCTCCGCCAGGCTGACGTTGTAGTTCGGCACGAACACCACCTTCAGCAAACCGCGAACGGCCGGATCGCGGTTGATGACCCTGGCGACATCGTTGGCGAGTTTGATGATCAGCTTGGCGTTGTGGTAGCTGGGCGCCGCCTTGCCGCCGAAGAATTTCACGCGCGGCATCCAGTCGCGCTCGGGGTGCGAGCGGATCTGGTCGTACAGCGCGATCGCCTCGAGGATGTTCAGAAGCTGGCGCTTGTATTCATGGATGCGCTTGATCTGGATGTCGAACAGCGCCGAGGGATCGACCTTGATGCCGAGCCGGTCGGCGACGAGATTGGCCAGGCGCGCCTTGTTGGCGCGCTTGACGGCGGCGAACTTGTCGCGAAAGGCGGCATCGCCGGCGAAGGCATCGAGATCCTTGATGGCGTCGATGTCGTCGAGAAAGCGGTCACCGATCGCCTCGCGGGCGAGCGCCGTCAGGCCGGGGTTACACTGGATCAGCCAGCGCCGCGGCGTGATGCCGTTGGTCTTGTTGTTGATGCGATCGGGATAGAGCTTGTGCAGGTCGGCGAACACCGTCTCCTTCATCAGATCGGTGTGAAGAGCCGAAACACCGTTGATCGAGTGCGAACCGACAAAAGCCAGATTGCCCATGCGCACCCGGCGGTCGCCATTTTCCTGGATCAGCGAGATGCGGCTGATCTGCTCGTCCGAAAACTGGTTGGAGGCACGCGCCTCCAAAAGCACTTCGGCATTGATGGCGTAGACGATCTGCATATGGCGCGGCAGCAACCGCTCGAAAAGCGGCACCGGCCAACTTTCCAGCGCCTCGGGCAGCAGCGTATGGTTGGTGTAGCCGAAAGTGCGCTTGGTGATGCTCCAGGCCTGGTCGAAGTCCATGCCGTGGACATCCATAAGCAGGCGCATCAGTTCGGGAACCGCGATGGCCGGATGGGTGTCGTTGAGGTGGACCGCCGCCTTGTCGGGCAGCGACTGCAGATTGCCGTACTGGCTGACGTGGCGCTGCAGGATGTCCTGCAGCGAGGCGGTGGAGAAGAAGTACTCCTGCCTGAGCCGCAGTTCCTGTCCGGCCTTGTGGGAATCGGCGGGATAGAGGACGCGCGACAAGGCATCGGCCTTGTTGCTTTCGGCAAGCGCGCCGATATGGTCGCCGGCATTGAACTTGTCGAGCAGGATCGGATCGACCGGCATGCCCGACCACAGTCGCAGCGTGTTGACCCGGTTCGCCCGCCAACCGACGACAGGCGTATCATAAGCGACCGCCAGGACATGCTCGGTCGGCTTCCAGACATGGCGCTCGAGCCGGCCGTCCTTCGAGGTGATCGATTCCACCGAACCGCCGAAACCAACCTCGAACGACCGTTCGCGCCGTTCGAATTCCCAGGGATTGCCGTGATCGAGCCAGGTCTCGGGCAGTTCAACTTGCCAGCCGTCGTGAATCTCCTGGCGGAACATGCCGTTGGCATAGCGGATGCCGTAGCCATGCGCGGGAATGTTGACGGTCGCCATGCTTTCCATGAAGCAAGCGGCGAGCCGGCCGAGGCCGCCATTGCCGAGTGCCGCATCCGGCTCAAGTGCAGCAATCAGATCGAGATCGACGCCGAGCGACGACAGCGCGTCGCGCATATTGTCCATCAGGCCGAGATTGGAGAACGCGTCCCGCATCAGGCGGCCGATGAGGAACTCAAGCGACAGATAGTAGACGCGCTTTTCCTGCTGGTCGTAGGCTTCTTTCGTCGCCTGCATCCAGCGATCGACGATGCGGTCGCGAACGACCTTGATCGAGGCGGTGAGCCAGTCGTACTGCGTCGCGACGGTGGTATCCTTGCCGACCCGATATTTGAGGGCCATCAAGACTTCCGTGGCGAGCGTCTTGGGATCGGGGTTTTCGAGTAGTGGCGGGAGGGCTTCGGATGTCATCGCGCGCGTCATGCTACCTCTCGTGCTGTTGCCACGATCATACCGGCTTTCAACAATCCTCCCAGCCCATGCTAGCGCATCTTTCAGTATGTTCAATCGATTTAGGCAACGACGGAGCCAGGCGCCCCTGCGGCAATTTGGCCGTCAGGCGGCCAGTGCCGCCTCCGGTGGTACCTTGGCTCCGGTCATGAAGGCAACGGCATCGGACATCGTATATTGCTTGGGATCGATGACGCAGAGACGACGACCCAGCCGGTGGATGTGAATGCGGTCGGCCACTTCGAAGACATGCGGCATGTTGTGCGAGATGAGCACGATCGGCAGGCCGCGCTTCTTGACGTCGAGGATCAGTTCAAGCACGCGGCGGCTTTCCTTGACGCCAAGGGCGGCAGTCGGTTCGTCCATGATCACCACACGGCTGCCGAAGGCAGCGGCGCGCGCCACCGCCACGCCCTGGCGCTGGCCGCCCGACAGCGTTTCCACCGCCTGGCTGATGTTCTGAATGGTCATCAGGCCCAGTTCGGTAAGCTTGTCGCGGGCGCGCTTTTCCATCGCCGGACGATCGAGCATGCGAAGCCAGTCGCCCAGAAAACCCGGTTTGCGGATCTCGCGACCAAGGAACATGTTGTCGGCGATAGACAGCGCCGGCGACAGTGCGAGGTTCTGGTAGACCGTCTCAATGCCGGCTTCGCGGGCCTCCATCGGCGATCTGAAGGCGACGGGTTTGCCTTCAAGCCGGATCTCGCCTTCGTCGGGCACGGCCGCGCCGGAAATCGCCTTGATGAGCGATGACTTGCCGGCACCATTGTCGCCTATGACGGCAAGGATCTCGCCCGGATAAAGGTCGAAGTCGGCATTGTCGAGAGCGGTGACACGGCCATAGCGCTTGACCAGACCGCGCGCGGTAAGGATGGGTTCCTGGGTCATGCGGAAACCTTTCTGATCCATTGGTCGATCGCCACGGCGCCGATGATCAGCACACCGGTGAGCAGCACTTTCCATTGCGGATCGGCGCCCAGCATGTTGAGACCCATGGAGACGACGCCGACGATCATCGCACCAAACAGCGTGCCCAGGATCGAGCCGCGCCCGCCGAACAGGGAAATACCACCAATCACCGTCGCGGTGATCGCCTGCAGATTGTAGTCGGTGACGGCGGCTGACGGCGAAATCGAGCCGTTGCGGCCGATGGAGACCCAGGCAGCGAAAGCAGCGATCAGCCCGGCAAGGGTGTAGACCGTCATCAACACCTTCTTGGTCTGGATGCCCGATAGCTTCGCCGCCTCCTGATCATCGCCAACGGCGTAGACATGGCGGCCCCATGCCGTGTGGTTGAGCACGTACCACAGGATCAAAACGAGCACGACCGTGGCAATGACCCCGAGCGTCAGCACCGCCGTGCCGATCTTGAAGCTCAGGGCGAACAGATGCAGCAGCGGCGCCTGGGTATCGACGTCGGTGTCGCGGATCGTCTCATTGGCCGAATAGATAAAGTTCGTGGCCATGACGATGTTCCAGGTGCCGAGCGTCACGATGAAGGGCGGCAGCTTCATGTAGGCGACCAGCACCCCGTTGAGCAGCCCGCAGGCCGCGCCGGCGGCAAGCCCGATCGCCACGGCCAACACACTCGGCAGACCGTAGCTGACCGCGCAATTGCCCATGATCACGGCCGAAATCACCATGATCACGCCAATCGACAGGTCGATGCCTGCGGTCAGGATGACCAGCGTCTGCGCGGCTCCGAGGATGCCGACGATGGCGATCTGCTGCAGGATCAGCGTCAGCGTGTAGGACGAAAAGAACCGCCCTCCGATCGTGATGCCGAAGACTATGATCGCCAGAAGCAGCACGATCAGCGGCACCGCGGCTGGCGTTGAATGCAGGAAATGCTGGATGCGCTTGACGGCCGATTTGTGCTCGTCAAAAGCTGCAACACTTGTGTCGCTGCTCGAGAGAACCTTCTCGAATTCCTGAGCTTGAGCCATGTTTCCTCCCCGTAGGGGTGTCAGCCACACGCCGACGCCCGTCCACGCCTTTCCGGTCTGTCGCCGGGATTGTTCGCGGTCACGCGACCCATCGTCCACCCGAAGCGGCCGGGGATCAAGCCCCGACCGCTTCGGTTTTATAGTTGCCGGTCAGACCGGCATCAGCCCCAGCACTTGGCGAGGCCTTCCTTGGTGTCGATGGACTTCACGCCATTGGCCGGTTTGTCGGTCACCAGGTTGACGCCGGTATCGAAGAAGTTCTTGCCTTCGGTCGGCTTCGGCTTGGTTCCATCCTTGGCGAAAGCAGCGATCGCCTCGATGCCGAGGGCCGCCATCTGCAGCGGGTATTGCTGCGACGTCGCGCCGATCACGCCTTCCGTAACCGACTTCACGCCGGGGCAACCGCCGTCGACCGAGACGATCAGCACCTGCTTTTCGAGGCCGACGGCCTTGAGCGCCTGGTAGGCGCCGACAGCGGCTGGCTCGTTGATGGTGTGGATGACGTTGATGGTGTTGTCCTTCTGCAGAAGGTTCTCCATCGCCTTGCGGCCGCCTTCCTCGTTGCCGTTGGTGACGTCGTGGCCGACGATGCGCGGATCGTTCTCGTCGCCGATCTTGTTGGGATCCTTCACATCGATGCCGTAGCCCATCATAAAGCCCTGGTCGCGCAGCACGTCCACGGTCGGCTGCGAGGGGGTCAGGTCGAGGAAGCCGATCTTGGCGTCCTTGGCCTTGTCGCCGAGCGTGGCGGCGGCCCAGGCGCCGATCAGCTTGCCGGCTTCAAGATTGTCGGTGGCGAAGGTCGCATCGGCCGCGTCGATCGGATCGAGCGGCGTGTCGAGCGCGATCACCAGCAGACCGGCATCACGTGCCTTCTTCACCGTAGGCACGATGCCCTTGGTGTCGGATGCGGTGATCAGGATACCCTTGGCGCCGTCGGCGATGCAGCTTTCGATCGCCGCCACCTGGCTCTCGCTGTCGCCGTCGATCTTGCCGGCGTAGGTCTTGAGGTCGACGCCGAGTTCCTTGGCTTTCGCCGTGGCGCCTTCCTTCATCTTGACGAAGAAGGGGTTGGTGTCGGTCTTGGTGATCAGGCAGGCGCCAACACCGGCCGCGGATGCGGACGACGCAAACGCCATCAGACCCAGGGCAGCGGCGGCAAACACGGTCGATTTCAACAGTTTTGTATTGGTCACGATTTTCCTCCCAGTGGAACCATTCTGGACGCCGGCCAACCGGCATCTGCAGCGCATCCAACGAACTTCTCCCAGCGTGGACGCTGTCCCAACAGACACCAGACGGACGCCTCTGTCAATAATTAAATCACTCTTATTTATTATTGACAGCCTTGCTTCGTTCACTCATTCTGGCCCAAAAGCATTGAGGGGAAACGACGGGAGGAACAGGGTGGAGACCGCCATTTCCAGGCACGGTTCGCCCGAAGCGAATGAGAGCCTTATTCACCGCGGCACCAACCAGAGCGGCATGCGCGACCACAACGAGCGGCTGGTGCTCTCGCTGGTGCGGCAGCACGGCAGCCTGGCGAAGTCCGATATCGCGCGCATGACCGGGCTTTCCGCGCAGACGGTCTCGGTCATCATGCGTGAACTGGAGGAGGAAAGCCTTCTCGTTCGTCAGGCGCCGTTGCGCGGCAAGATCGGCCAACCCTCCATCCCCATGGCGCTCAATCCCGATGGCGCCTATTTCATCGGCCTGAAGATCGGCCGCCGCAGCGCTGAACTCGTGCTGATCGATTTCCTTGGCCATGTCCGTTCGATGCTGCAGCATTCGTACCGCTATCCGGCGCCACGCGAGACAGTGGAATTCGTCACCAACGGCATGCGGCAAATGCGCGGCGAGCTGACGCCAGCGCAGGACAAGCGCATCGCCGGCCTGGGGATCGCCATGCCGTTCGAATTGTGGAACTGGGCCGACACGGCCGGCGCTCCGCGCGACGTCATGGACGAATGGCGTCACCGCGACATTCGTGCCGACATCCAGGCGCAATGCGATTTTCCGGTCTACCTGCAGAACGATGCCACTTCGGCCTGCGGCGCCGAGCTCGTCTTCGGCCAGGCCGGCGCGGCGCGTGACTTCGTTTATTTCTACATTGGCGCCTTTGCCGGCGGCGGCATCGTGCTGAATGGCCGGCTGTTCGGCGGCCCGACCGGCAATGCCGGCGCGCTCGGCTCCATGCCGGTGCCCGGGCCGGACGGCAAGCCGACCCAGCTGATCGACGTGGCATCCATCGCCATGCTGGAAAAGGCACTCAATGCGCGTGGCGTCGAGGCCTCGCATCTGTGGACATCGCCGGAAGACTGGGGCGAGATCGGTCCCGAACTCGACGAATGGATCGCCAGCGCTTCGCAGGCGCTTGCCTATGCCATCGTCGCGGCATCCTCGGTCATCGATTTCGAGGCGGCGGTGATCGACGGCTGGATGCCGAAGGCTGTGCGCCGCCGGCTGGTTGACGCCATCATCGCCGCCATCGCCATGATCGACGCTGAAGGCTTGAAACTTCCCGCCGTTCGCGAGGGAACCGTCGGCATCCATGCCCGCGCGCTCGGTGGCGCCAGCCTGCCGCTTTCCGAACGCTTCCTGATCGGTTCGACGACGATTTCCAGGAGTGCCTGAATGCTGATCGGAATCCCGGCGCTGCTCGGTCCGGACCTTCTGGCGACACTGCGCGCCATGGGTCATGGCGATGAGATCGCCCTGGTCGATGGAAATTATCCGGCAGAACACCAGGCAACCCGGCTGGTGCGGGCCGACGGTCACCACCTCATCCCGGTGCTCGACGCTATATTGAGCATCCTGCCGGTGGATGACGCCGTGCCGGAAGCCCTGTTTCGTGCGTCGGTGAAAGGCGATCCTTCGCTCGCCGATCCTGTCCACCGTGAGATTGAGGCGATCTGCGCCAAACGCGCGCCGGGCCGCAAGGTGGTTGCGCTGGCCGGCGCCGACTTCTATGCACGGGTCAAATCGGCGTTTGCCATCGTCGCGACAAGCGAGCCGCGGCTCTACGCCAACATCATCATCCGCAAGGGCGTGATCTATCCGCCGGAGACCAGGAAATCATGATCCTCTGCTGCGGCGAAGCCTTGATCGACATGCTGCCGCGTACAACGACAGAGGGTGAGCCGGCCTTTGCCCCCTATGTCGGTGGCGCGGTCTTCAACACCGCGATAGCGCTCGGCCGGCTGGGCGCGCCGGCAGGTTTCTTTTCGGGCCTGTCGTCGGATCTGTTCGGCGGCCAGCTGCGGGATGCGCTTGGGGCCAGCAAGGTCAGCTCCACCTATGCGCACACCTCGCCCAAGCCAACCACGCTTGCCTTCGTGCGGCTGAACAACGGCCAGGCGACCTACACATTCTACGACGAGAACACAGCCGGACGCATGCTGACCATCGACGACCTGCCGGAACTCGGCGACGAGATCGAAGCCATGCTGTTCGGCGCCATCAGCCTGATCTCCGAGCCCGCCGGTGCTGCCTATGAGGAGTTCATGCGGCGCGAGCATGGCCGGCGCGTCATGATGCTCGACCCCAACATCCGGCCTAACTTCATCCCCGACAAGGCAAAACACCTCAGGCGCATCCGGGCCATGATGGCGATGGCCGACATCGTGAAACTGTCGGACGAGGACCTGGACTGGTTCGGCGAAGCCGGTTCGCACGAGGACGTCGTCCGCAACTGGCTCGACCGCGGCCCGAAGCTGATCGTCGTCACCCATGGCAGCGAAGGCGCCGTCGGCTACACCAGGGATCATGCTGTCACCGTGATGCCGGACAAAGTCGAAGTGGTCGACACGGTCGGCGCCGGCGACACATTCAATGCCGGCATCCTCGCCTCCTTGCATGAGCAGGGCCTGCTGACGAAGGCGGCGATCGCCGGCCTGTCGAAAGATGCCATCCAAGCGGCGCTGGCGCTTGGCGCCAAGGCGGCGGCGGTGACTGTGTCGCGGGCCGGCGCCAATCCGCCCTGGCGTCACGAGATCGCCTGAGCGACGTGCCCAAGATAGATTGAGCCAGTCGATCACTTTATGTTTCGCAGGGCCTGTCCCAGGGACTATAAAGGCGAGATCGCGCCCTACGAAGGCCGGATTTCCGGCATCTCGCGAAGACACGCTGGAAAATACCGGTAACAGGCTGCGACACTTGCGCAATTCGCGGCTTTGCCAGTCCGGCTTTCTCGACAGGCGCAACTCTGGTACCAGCGGGCCATTATCTCTGGCTAAACCGTTTTGAGGCCGACATGCAGTTCATCGATCTTGGCGCCCAGCGCGAACGAATCCGCGATCGGCTGAAGGCCGCGATCGACCGCGTCATCGAAGAGGGCCGCTATATCCTCGGGCCGCAGGTCACCGAATTCGAAAACAAGCTTGCCGCCTATATCGGCACCAAGCATGTCGTGGCCTGCGCCAACGGTACAGATGCGCTTTTGTTGCCTCTGTTTGCGGCCGGCGTCGGTCCGGGCGACGCCGTGTTCGTGCCGAGCTTCACTTTCGCCGCGACCGCCGAAGTGGTGGCGTTGGCCAAGGCAGAACCGGTTTTTGTCGACGTCGATCCGGCGACCTACAATATCGACATTGCCAGCCTCGAGGCTGCCATCGCCATGATCAAGAAGGAAGGCCGGCTGAAGCCGAAGGCGATCATTCCGGTCGACCTGTTCGGCCTCGCCGCCGACTATGACGCGATCATGGCGATCGCCAATCGAGAGAATCTGATGGTGATCGAGGATGCAGCCCAGTCGATGGGCGGCTCGGTCGAGGGCAAGATGTGCGGCTCGTTCGGCGCCGTCGGCTCAACCAGCTTCTACCCGGCAAAACCGCTTGGCTGCTACGGCGATGGCGGCGCGATGTTCACCAATGATGATGCGTTGGCCGAACAACTGCGTTCCTTTGCCTTCCACGGCAAGGGCGAAACGCAATATGACAATGTCCGCGTCGGCATCAATTCCCGGCTCGACACGCTGCAGGCGGCGATCCTGATCGAGAAGCTGGCCATTCTCGAAGACGAGATGGTTGCCCGGCAGATGGTGGCAAACCGCTACGCCGAAGGGCTTGGCGATATCGTCACCGCCGCCCGTAACCTCGGCGGCAGCCGTTCGGCGTGGGCGCAGTACGCGATCGAGACGTCCAAACGCGACGGGCTGAAGGCGCATCTCGGCGAAAAGGGCATTCCATCGGTCATCTACTACGTCAAGCCGCTGCATGCCCAAGTCGCCTATCGCGACTACCCACGCACGCCGACCGGTCTTGCCGTGTCGGAGGAACTGCCGAAGCGGATCCTCTGCCTGCCGATGCATGCCTATCTGAGCGAAACCGACCAGGACCGCATCATCGAGACGATCCGCAACTATATCGGCTCGAATTCAGCGCAAGCCGCAGCCGAGTAACCCGTCGACCGCTCTCAGGCGGGGCTGGCCCCTGCCCTGCCGCTGGCGATGAAATGCGGATTGGCGAAGTCCGCGTCATCGCTTTGCCTGCGCTTGCCATAGACCAGGGGCTGACCGTCCAGCGTGCGCGTCATGCCGCCGGCAGCGCGCAGCACGGCGTCGCCCGCCGCCGTGTCCCATTCCATGGTACGGCCGAAGCGCGGATAGACGTCCGCCTCGGCGCTGGCGAGAAGACAGAATTTCAAGGACGAACCGACCGAGACGATCTCGGCGGCACCGAGGTCGCGAATGTAGGCCTCGGTTTCCGGTGTGTTATGCGAGCGGCTGGCAACGACGGCCAGCGGCGCTGCGGCCGTTCTCACCGAGATCGGCCGGCGGCCGACGATCTGGTAATCGCCATTGATTTCCAGCGATTCCGCCCTGCCCGGCCGGCCGGAAAAGAAGCGGCCAGTGCAAGGCGCAAAGACGACGCCGATTTCCGGCACGCCATGACGAACCAGGGCTATGTTGACGGTGAAATCGGTACGACGGTTGACGAATTCCTTGGTGCCGTCGAGCGGGTCGATCAGAAAGAAGGCCCCGTCCAGGTCAGGTGGCACGACGCCGGCGGACGCTTCTTCCTCGGCCACGCACGGAATGTCGGGAAATGCGGTGCGCAGCCCGGCGAGAATGATCTTCTCGCTCTCGCGGTCCGCCTCGGTCACCGGCGAGGAATCGGATTTACGGTCGACCGCACCGCCTTCGTGGAACACGCGCATCACCTCGCGTCCGGCCGCCAGAGCCAGTCGTTCGAAGATTTCGAGCATCAGCCCGTCGTCAGATGCCGCCGCCGCTGTCGTATTGGTCTTCGGCAATGTCGCGCTCGTTCAGCCAGTGTTCCAGGGTATCTACCATCTCTTCGGCCGATTTGCCGAGCGTCTTCAGATGGATTTCCGGTTTTTCCGGCGCCTCGTAAGGGGAATCCAC
This sequence comes from Mesorhizobium sp. RCAM 05104, assembly GCF_059683645.1. Taxonomy (NCBI): domain Bacteria; kingdom Pseudomonadati; phylum Pseudomonadota; class Alphaproteobacteria; order Hyphomicrobiales; family Phyllobacteriaceae; genus Mesorhizobium; species Mesorhizobium sp. RCAM 05104. Next base: position 1,229,199 of record NZ_CM185033.1, read on the forward strand.
ACCGGTGAAGTTCTTGATCTCGCCGTTCAGCGCACGCGCATAGAGGCCCTTCGGGTCACGCCTGGCGCATTCCTCGAAGGGCGTATCGACAAACACCTCGACGAATTCGCCGTCGGTCATCAATTCGCGCGCCATGCGCCGCTCGGCGCTGAACGGCGAGATGAACGAGACAATGACGATCAGCCCGGCATCGGCCATCAAACGCGCCACCTCGGCGACGCGCCGAATGTTCTCGACGCGATCGGCGTCGGTGAAACCAAGATCGCGATTAAGACCGTGACGGACATTATCGCCGTCGAGGATATAGGTATGGCGGCCAGAGGCGAACAGCTTCTTTTCGAACAGGTTGGCGATGGTCGATTTGCCGGAGCCCGACAGTCCGGTGAACCAGAACACGGCGGGCCGCTGGTTCTTCATGTCGGCACGCACGCGCTTGCCGACATCGAGCGACTGCCAGTGGATGTTCTCGGCCCGGCGCAGCGAGTGCAGGATCATGCCAGCACCGACCGTGGCGTTGCTGATGCGGTCAATCAGGATGAAGGCGCCGGTCGTGCGGTTCTCGGCAAATGAGTCGAAGGCGATCGGCGTCCGCGTCGAGATGTTGCAGATGCCGACTTCGTTCATTTCGAGCGACTTGGCCGCCTCATGGGCAAAGTCGTTGACGTTGATCCGGTATTTCAGGTCGGTGACGGTGGCGCTGGTCTGATCTGTCTCGGTGCGCAGGATGTAGGAACGGCCTGGCAGCAGCGCATGCTCGTCGAACCAGACGATGTTGGCGGCGAACTGGTCGGCGACCTGCGGCCGAGCGGCCGGCGAAACCAGCATGTTGCCGCGTGAAATCTCGACCTCGTCGTCAAGGACGAGCGTGACGGCCTGGCCGGCCGCCGCCTGGGCGAGGTCGCCGCCATACGAGACGATCCGCTTGACGCGCGAGGATTTTCCGGACTTGGCGACAACAACCTCGTCGCCGGGCGCAACCGAGCCGGAGGCGATCGTGCCGGCAAAACCGCGGAAATCGAGATTGGGACGATTGACGTACTGGACCGGGAAACGGAACGGCAGCTCGACCGCGGCTTCGTCGACCGACACGGTTTCAAGATGCTCGATCAGCGTCGGGCCGGAATACCATTCAGTCTTGTCCGATCGGCTGGTGACGTTGTCGCCATAGCGCGCCGACATCGGGATCGGCGCGATGGTCTGGAAGCCGAGATCGCGCGAAAACTGCCCGTAGTCTTCAACGATCCGGTCGAAGATCGCCTGGTCGAACCCGACGAGATCGATCTTGTTGACGGCCAGCACGATGTGGCGGATGCCGAGCAGTGAGGCGATGATCGAATGGCGCCTGGTCTGGCGCAGCACCCCCTGCCGCGCATCTATCAGCACGATCGCCAGGTCGGCGGTCGAGGCACCGGTCGCCATGTTGCGGGTGTATTGTTCGTGGCCGGGCGTGTCGGCAACGATGAATTTGCGCTTCGGCGTGGCGAAGAAGCGGTAGGCGACGTCGATGGTGATGCCTTGCTCGCGCTCGGCCTCGAGGCCGTCGACCAGCAGCGCGAAATCGATGTCGTCGCCGGTGGTGCCATGCTTGCGCGAATCGCGTTCGAGCGCGGCGAGCTGGTCCTCGAAAATCTGCTTGGTGTCCGACAGCAGGCGACCGATCAGCGTCGACTTGCCATCATCGACGGAACCGCAGGTCAGGAAGCGCAGCAGCGACTTCTTCTCCTGCGCCGCCAGATAGTCGCGCACGTCGTCGGTGGGGGCGAGGCTCTTTGCCATGATGTGGCGCATGGTCAGAAATACCCCTCGCGCTTCTTCTTTTCCATCGAGCCGGCTTCATCGCGGTCGATCAGGCGACCCTGCCGTTCCGAAGTGCGCGCGGTCAGCATTTCGCCAACGATGGCCTCCAGCGTGTCGGCATCCGATTCGATCGCGCCGGTCAGCGGATAGCAGCCCAGCGTGCGGAACCGTACCAGCCGGTTCTCCACAACTTCGCCGGGGCGCAGTTTCATGCGCTCGTCATCCCTGAGGATAAGCATGCCGTCGCGCTCCACCACCGGCCGTTCCTTGGCGAAATAAAGCGGCACGATCGGGATGTTTTCCTGCAGAATGTATTGCCAGATATCGAGTTCGGTCCAGTTCGACAGCGGAAACACCCGGATCGATTCCCCTGACGCGATGCGGGTGTTGAATATCTTCCACATTTCCGGCCGCTGGTTCTTCGGATCCCATACATGCTGGGCATTGCGGAAGGAGAAGATGCGCTCCTTGGCGCGCGACTTCTCCTCGTCGCGACGGGCACCGCCAAAGGCGGCGTCGAAACCGTATTTGTCGAGTGCCTGACGCAGGGCCACGGTCTTCATCACATGGGTATGTGTGTTCGAACCGTGATCGAACGGATTGATGTTGTCGCGCACGCCATCCTCGTTGACATGGACTAGGAGGTCGAAGCCGAGTTTCTGCGCCATCTGGTCGCGAAAGGCGATCATCTCGCGGAATTTCCACGTCGTGTCGACATGGAGGAAGGGAAAGGGCGGCTTGGCGGGATAAAACGCCTTCATCGCCAGATGCATCAGCACGGAAGAATCCTTGCCGACCGAGTAGAGCATGACCGGCTTGGCGAAGGCGGCCGCAACCTCGCGGAATATATGGATGGATTCGGCTTCAAGCCGTTGCAGATGCGTAAGCGCTATTGTCATGGACTGTGAGCGTTCTCTCGTGCCTTCCGACAGAAGGACTTGCGTGAAATCATCGAGCTTTTGCGCCCGGTTCATGCTTCGCTTCTGGATAAACATGTTTCAAGCGGGCCTTCTAGCAGATCGCCGCCGCCCAGAACAATGCAAGACGAGCCAGGCGCCGGTCCGTTCGAGAATGAATTTTCCACACTTGGGCCAAAACCCGGAAATTTCTGCTCGCACCGTCAATTGCCGAGAAATGGCGAGAAAAATATTGCTTGAGGGACCCTGGCGGCGCCCCTCCCAGGGCCTTCTCCAATCGCCCGGAGCCAGCTGTCGATTTGCGGTGGCTATCGGCCCTGACGCACTATCGAAAGAGCAGCCCAGCCGCTATACCAGCCTCTGAAAGCGGGCAAGACGCATCATACGGCACGGGCAATTTCGAGGCGGGCATATTTGATTTCGCTCAACAAGATCTGCCGTATGTAGTTTCCAGAGATTAGCGAGCCAGAAAATTGACCCGGCTTTCCTCCATAAGACAGCAATTCACGCCTTCGCGCGTCAATATCTATTTCTCCATTCTTTGCTTCTTTTTCCCACCGGTTCTGGGATCGGTGGTCAGCTTTGTGTTCAATGGCGGTGGCCTGTGGTCCGTCCTGTTGATTGCCTCCAGGAAAAGGCGCTTCAACGTCGACCGACCCATGATCGCGCTGACGGTCGCGATCTATGCCTACTGCGCCGCCAACCTCATCGCCTCCATCGTCAACGACTCGATCGCTCGGGATGCGCCACACCTGATCCCGCTCGTCACGTTCCTGTTTTTTCCAATCTCCTATTCGACCTGGAGCATCACGCGTAAGGCCACGCTTGTCCGCATCATCGTGCTCAGCAGCATGGCCGCCTGTTTTGTCGCGCTGCTGCTGGCGATCTTTCAGCAATATTGGCTAGGGATGAGAGCCGAGGGTGGGGCCGGCAATGCGATCGTGTTCGCTCAAGTCCTCTGCCTTGCCGTGATGATGTGCGTGGCTGGCGCCCTGTCGGGTGTCGAACGATACAGGATCGCCCTAATCTGCGCCGCGCTTGGCGGAGCGGTGGCCATCGTCTATTCCGGTACACGGATTGTCTGGCTGGCGCTGCTGATTTCCGGCATCGCCGTTCTGCTGATCAACCAACAGAGACTAAGAGGGTGGACCCTCGTTCGCCTGCTCCTGCTTCTGGCGGCGGTCGGCATCGTGATCGCGGCTTTCGGCTTCCAGACGATTGCCGAGCGCCTCGACTTTCTGCGCTCCGACTGGGATGCGCTCGGGGCGCACGGCAACTACGACACCTCGATGGGAATACGTATTGCTCTTTGGGAGATCGGCCTGAAGGCATTCCGCGAGATGCCAGTGTTCGGACATGGGGCCGGTGCGACCCAGCTCTTGATAAAGCAAGGCTTCCAGGATCAGTTCGCGCTGTCGCTAGGCTTCAATCATTTCCACAACGGCTTCCTGACCGCCCTGGTGCAGGCAGGAATCCTGGGCGCCGTGACCCTAGCGGCGATTTTTGTCGTTGCCGCCAGAAATACCGCGCTGGTCCTGCGAAACAGCACCGATCCGATCGAGCGCTTCGGCGCCACCATGCTTGTTGTCGTGGTGATCACCTATCTCACGTCCGGAATGACGGGCATCCTGGTTGGTCATGACATTCTGGACTCGGTGCTGATGGTCTTCCTGGTGAGCGGGACATATCTCGCCTCCGGACACCAGGTTTCATTGGTGGAAGCTCTTCCACCAATGACGGAAGACCAAGCTCTTCCGTCAGTCACGCAATAGATGTTCCGGGTAAGGCAATGAAAGTCCTGGTCACAGGCGCGACGGGTTTTATCGGGCGCCTTGTCGTGCGCCACCTTCGCGAGGCCGGGGCCGAGCTTCGCCTTGCCTCCCGCCGCCCGGAGAAACTGGGGGCGGAAAACGACACTGTGCCCATGCCCAATTTCGATGCGCCGGCGTCGGCTTTCCTGGCACTCACCAGGGATGTGACCCATGTCGTCCATTGCGCGGGCCTGAACAATGATCAGGGCAACGCCACCGAAGCCGATTATCGGGCGGCCAATGTGGAATTGAGCGCGCGGCTGGCGCATGCCGCGGCCGCACAGGTGAGCGGACGCTTCATTCAGCTGTCCTCGATCCGGGCCGTGATCGGCGCTCGCGTCAGCGCAACGATCGACGAGAACACGCCCCCTGCCCCGCAATGCGTCTATGGACGCTCGAAACGCGACGGCGAAATCGGGGTTCTCGGCGCCTATGCCTCGCAAGGCCGTTCCGATGCCGCCGTGCTGCGCCTGCCTCCTGTCTATGGAAGCGGCATGAAGGGAAACCTGGCGACGTTGATGCGCCTGGCCGACACCAGCTTGCCGCTGCCGACAGGCGCCTTGACGGGAATCCGCTCGCTGATGTCATCCGAAGCCGCGGCGCGAGCCGTGTCGCACCTTTTGAGCCATTCAGCGTCGCTTCGCCCGGTCTATGTCGGCGCCGATGTTCCGCCGGTCGCGGTCTCAGCCATCATCGGCGCTTTTCGCAGCGGTCTTGGACGGCCTCCGCGCCTGATCGCCGTGCCGGCCGGCCTGATGCGACCGGCCGCGGCCGTGCTTGGCAAGCGGGCGTTCTGGGACAGCATGACCGCGACACAGATATGCGATCCTTCCCTGCTGGTGTCGGAGGGCTGGCTGCCGGAGACCGGCACGCTGGAGCGGCTGGCCGAGATAGCGCGGCTCAGCAAATCTCGAATTCTTGTTTGACCATGATCTTTCCGAGACCGCCTTCAACCTGTGGGGTCATGGTCCGCTCAGCCTCGATAGAGCGTCCTGAACAGGATCCGAAGGTCGAGCCATAATGACGCGCACTTGAGATAGGCGGCATCGGTTTCCGCCAGAAGCGCCGGGCTCGACATGTCTATGCCCCTGATCTGGGCCAGGCCGGTAATGCCCGGAAGTGCCCCCAGGACCCCCAGCCGCCTGCGATATTCGATCACCTCCGTCTGGGTCGGCAGAGAAGGGCGAGGCCCGACCAGGCTCATCTCGCCTCTCAGAACGTTCCAGAACTGCGGCAGCTCATCGAGCTTGAACTTCCGCAAGACCTCGCCAACCGAGGTCACGGCGTTCACGGGCGTCTCATGCGAGGGCAATGATGGCGTCCCGACGTACATCGTCCTCAACTTGTGACAGCGAAACAGCGCGCCGTCGCGACCGACCCGTGTCTGGGAAAAAATCGCCGGACCGGGAGACGATGCCCGAACCGCAAGGACGGCGAGCAGAAAAACAGGAGATGTGACCAGCAACAGCAGGGCCGCACCGACAAGGTCGAAGATTTGCTTGGCTGTCTTCATGAACGGCCGATAGCGCTCCCTGCCAAAGCCATGAGGCAACGCCACGTACGGAGCCCCTCGATCCGGTCGACGTAGCATGAGGTTATCTGTTGACCAAGCGCGCCAGGCATCATTCGTTGCTCAGATACGACCCAGGATGAATGCGAGATAGAGCCCCAGGGTCCCGGCAAAAGTCTGTCGATAGACACCGCTCTTGCGCAAGCCAGCCAAGCGGTGGAAAAGACTGCCCTGCCGTGCGCTGGTGAACAAGTCGAGGCACGTCGCCGCATCCGGGGTAAGGAGGTCGCGATTGACGGCAAGGCCGTCGAGGTTGAGATCGGTCCAGCCGGCAAACTCGCCCCTGAACAGGCGGCCAAGCCGGGAAACTCTTGCCTGCCACGACACGTTGGCGCCAACCAGGTTTGCGGGATGCTGCCGGTAGCGCACCAGCGGCCGCGGATCGTAGCGAACGACGCCGCCGGCGGCGGTCACGATGAGATAGGCCCACCAATCATGGCTGACGAACCCTGTGCGCGCGCAGGCCGTAGCCAGCAGGTCGCGTGCGACCGCGTTCAACAGGATGGTGTTGCCGCCGGCGATGCTTTGCACAAGCGCGTTGCGAAAGGACGGCGGCCGGCGAAACAGCGGCGAATAGCCGACAAGGCTTCCGGTCTCGGTCATGGTTGCTGTCCGCGAGCAGAACATCAGCGGGGTTCTTGCATCGAGCCCCTGCATCCAGCGGACAGCGGTTTCCAGCCTGTCGGGCTCCCAGATATCGTCCTGGTCGCAGAAAGCATAGCAGTCCGCCTCGATGTGTCGATCCAGGATCATCGAGCGGAAATTGGCGGCGAAGCCTTGCCGCGGACCCTCCAGTAGGGTCATTCGCCCCTTGGACCAGCGGGGCCTCCAGGCCTCGATGATGGCGGTCGTGCCATCGACGGAGCCATCGTCCGAGATCCACAGGTCGATGAGAGGGTGCGACTGCGCGAGCAGGGACCGCATTTGCTCGTCAATGAAGGCGGCGCCGTCTTTCGTGCCCATCAGGACTGCAATGCGCGGATCTTCCTTGCTCACCAGCTTCAAATACCCTGCAAATGCCCAGGAATGGCTGGGCCTGTCCGAACCACGATCAAGATCATTCTCTGAATTGGGTCTAGGTCGCCCGCCCGGCCGTTTTCGGGATCACGTCCGGAGGTGCGCTCCCCCTTGCCCTCTTGGCGCGGTCAAGGCCGGCCAGCACGGCAAGCGAGGAAGTCTTGTCCTGGCTCTTCATCGATTGCTGCAGTTCCGTGAGCGCGGCTTGGACATCCGACCATTCCACGACATCGGTGCTCAGGCCGAAAATCTTCGAAATGCCGAGCTCGACCAGCTCCTCATCTTCCCCATGCAGCGTTTCGTGGAGCTTTTCGCCCGGCCTTATGCCGGTGAACCGGATCGGAATGTCCGTGTATGGGTTCTTTCCGGACATGCGAGATCATCGTTTCGGCTACTTCAAGGATCGGCACGGGCTTGCCCATATCGAGCATATAGACGGCACAGTCGTGGCCGCCCTGCCGCGATGCCGCATCGGCCGCCGACATGATGACCAGATCGACGGCTTCGGCCACCGTCATGAAATAGCGTGTCATGCGCCGGTCCGTGATGGTGACGGGGCCCCCGGCCTCGATCTGCGCCTGGAATATGGTCGCCACCGAACCATTGCTGCCGAAGACGTTGCCGAAGCGGACGGCTATGAACTTGGTGGCGGACCGGCGCCCGCCCGGCTCGCTCGCGGGCGCCCCATGCAAGGCGCTGACGATCTGTTCGGCGGCCCGTTTTGTCATGCCAAGCACCGATGTCGGATCCACCGCCTTATCGCTCGACACCATGACGAACTGCGGTACACCGCATTTGGCGGCGACCTCGGCGCAGACGAGCGTGCCGAAAACATTGGTCTGGATCGCCGAATCCCAGTTTTCCTCGAGCAGGGGAACATGCTTGAGCGCCGCGGCATGAAAGATGATGTCCGGCCTGAATTCCGTGACGACGCGCGTTATCTGGCGCCGGTCGGCAACGTCGACGATGCGGACCTTGAGGCGGTCATGGTGCTTCTCGTCAATGTACTGGCTCAACTGGAAGATGCCGAATTCGGAGTTGTCGGCGACCAGCACCGCCTCGGCTCCCAGCTCCAGCGACCGTTTGACCAGCGTTCGGCCGATGGACCCGGCGCCTCCCGTCACCAGGACGCGTTTGCGGCCGACGAAGGCGCCGATACGCTCGATATCGGACGGGACTGTCGGGCGGCGCAGGATGGTTTCCATCTCGACAGCGTCGAGAACGAGCTTGCCCTGCTGTTCCAGTTGCGAAAGACCGGAGAATTGCACCACCGTTATATCGCCGTGCCGGGCGACGCGGACGAGCTCCGTATACTCCTCGATCTCATGCTCGGCACCGCTGCCGAAAATCAGCAGATCCAGGCTTTTGGTGCCGGTTGCATAGTCCTCCAGGACATCGACCAGACGCGGCCGGGTCGCCACCACGGGAACGCCCTGAATACGCGTTCCCAAGGGGGCGCCTTGCTCGGTCGCCATGATGCCGGCGATGGAATAGTCGGCGGGCTCAGCCGTGCGCGTGAAGCGGATGATCAGGTCGGCTTCGCCGAGCCGGCCGACGAACAATGCCCGCTTGGTCCACGAATTGTCGCTCTTGCGGCTCAGTATGCCCCAGCTCGCGCCGTCACGAAGGAAGCGGTAGAACAGCCGCGGCCCCGATATGATGGTGAAGGAGACGAGGAAGAAAACAATGAACTGTCGTTCGTTGAGGCCGGCGACCGGCTGGACGAAACGAACCACCAGCGAAGCCGCGTAAAGAGTGAGCGTCAAAATCGCGCAGCTCTTCAGGATGTTGAAAAAGTCGGGCGTCGAGGCAAAGCGCCAGACCGTGGTGTAGAGACCGCTATACCTGAACAGCAAATGGCTGATGACAACGATGCTCGCCCAGGTGGCCAAACCCTCGTTGGAGAGCGCACCGAACGAAAGATCCGACCGCGAAAGGCTGAGGCTGAGCGCCACCGCGACCAGGACCATGACCACGTCCTGGACCATGATGAAGGCGCGCCGCATCTCCGGCCTGAGTCCGAATACAGCTTCCAGGTAGGAATTCATTGGATGGCACTAGACTCCAGGCTCTCGGACATGGACACCTGAAAAGCGCGAACACGAAACATTCGTGGCCGATCACTCTTTCAAAGTGCCATCCCCGGCCCCCGCCGTGTTGTATCGCATACTGCGGGCTCGAAGTCATAGCCAGATGTTTTTTCCGTAAAGCGTGTGAATAAGAGTAAGATTTACGTCGTGTTGCCGAATGGTTGCTGCCGAGCCCGCGGCCAGCCTTGCGATTTTGCATAATGCCGCAACGTCAGCGTGTATCCAGTTTTGCCGCGGTTGACTCTGCTCTCGACCTCGTTACGACGCAATGCGTTGCCATATGCTCTTCGAAATGGCTATTAGGGAGGGGGCTTGGTGGTTCGCTATGGCCAGCGAAGAGTAATGCGCCGGAACAACAGATTGCGATACCCCAAACGATGATTGCGGCACTAACCGGCGCTTTTGACGACATCTCCAGGGCCATGAGGCTGCACAGGGTCTGGATTGCGCTGGCTCATGAGGACATTGGCGACCAGCACAGACGCACGACTCTCGGACCGCTTTGGCTGCTGGTCAACTACGTTGCGTTCGTAGGCACGTTCGTCTTCGTGTTCCAACCTGCCGGCAAGGATGCCGCGGGTTATGCTGCCTATGTCGCGATCGGCCTTCTGGTATGGTTCTACCTGATGGAGGTCATGTCCCTGAGCGTGTCGCTGTTCCAGCGCGAAGAGAGCTTCATCGAAGGCACGACGCTGCCTTTGTTTGTGTATGTGCTGCGGCTGACATTGCAGTCCGCCATCCGGGCGGGCTATGCGATCACGGGTTGCGTTGTCATTCTGCTCTTGAGCGGCCCCCCTGTCGCTTCGCCGTGGCTGTGGTCGGTTGCAGGACTGCTCCTTATACTGCTGGTCACGCCCGCAATGATTACTGTATTCGCGTTTCTGGGAGCTTTCTTTCCCGACAGCCAGTTCATTGTCGGTAATTTGCTGCGGGTAGGCATGTTCTTCACGCCCGTTTTCTGGGTGTACAAAGGACAGGAAGGCATACAGAAATACGCGTATCACTGGAATCCATTCACGTATTTCCTCGAGATCGTCCGTTTGCCGATATTGAACGGAGAATTGCCAGCTCATGCTTTTGGGGTGACGATCATCATGTCGTTGGCGACATGGATGATTGCATTGCTGCTGCTTGGCCGGTACCGCAAGCAAGTCATCTTCATCATCTGAGTTTTCGATGGTTTCTATCAGACTGGACAACGTTAGCCTTGTTTACAAGCTGCACGAGAAGCTGACGCTTTCCGCGCCGGACCGGCGCGTGGGTGGGCCTGGCGGCAGAATCGAGGGCTCGGGCAGAAAGCAGTTTGTGCAGGCGCTCGACGGCATAAGCTTCGAGTTGAAGGCCGGCGATCGGCTGGGACTGGTTGGCCCGAATGGAGCCGGCAAGACCACCCTGCTCAAGGTGCTCTACGGGATCTACGAACCATCCGGCGGAAGTGTCGCGATAGAAGGCAAGGTCGACGCTCTTTTCAATATCAACATAGGCTTTCGCCGCGAAGCGACCGGGCGCAGGAACATCGTGTTGCGTGGGTTGATCAGCGGATGGACGGAGGCCGAGATCGAAGAGAAGATGGAGGATATCATCGCCTTCAGCGAGCTCGGGGACTTCATCGACCTGCCGTTCAAGGCCTACAGCCAGGGCATGGCGGCGCGATTGGCTTTTTCGGCGGCAACCGCGCTTGACCCCGAGATTCTGCTGATGGACGAGTGGATCGGCGCCGGCGACGCCTCTTTTCAGGCCAAGGCCAAAAGGCGCATGGATGAACTGGCGGAAAAGGCCGGCATCATCGTGCTGGCCAGCCACAGTGAGGCCCTTATCCAAAGCGTCTGCACGAAAAAAATGACGCTCAGGAGCGGTCGGATCGAATCGTTCACGACAGAGCCGGTTAAGCGTGCTGGAAAGCCCGCCAAGCTCTAATCCTTTTCGCGGGTATCGGATAGCGAGACTGACGCATGACGAAACAAGACTCCGTTCCGATGAATGACCTGAAGCGCCTGTATCAGCGCTATCAGGTTGAAATCGAGCGTGAAGTAGCGAGCACGCTGCGGTCCGGATGGTGGCTCAACGGCGCGGCGGGCAAGAGATTTGCGGCAAATTTTTCCAAGTATATAGGTGTTTCGGAATGCGTCCTTGTCGCCAATGGTACCGATGCACTTGAATTTGCCTTGGCCGCTGTCATCGGGCGCAACGGCTCGCGCGGGCGCGAAGTCATCATCGCGGCCAATGCAGGGGGTTATGCCAGCTGCGCCTGCTGGCACAACGACCTCGTTCCGCATTACGTCGACATCGAACCGGCTAGCCAGCTCATGGACATTCAATCCGTGTTGAAAGCAGCCAATGCAGACACCGCCGCGATCGTTGTCACCCACCTTTATGGTGGCGTCGTCGACGTCCGAGCCATGAGGGCCGGACTTGCCGAGGCTGGCCTCTCGCACATTCCAATTGTGGAGGACTGCGCGCAGGCGCACGGGGCAAGGATCGCAAACGAGGTTGCGGGTTCGCTGGGAGATATCTCCACTTTCAGCTTCTATCCAACCAAGAATCTTGGAGCCATGGGTGACGGCGGTGCTGTTCTCACCCCTGACGCGTCAGCCGCCGCGCACATACGGCAGTTGCAGCAATATGGCTGGAGTTCAAAATATCATGTCGGCGTACCCAACGGCCGCAACTCTCGCATGGATGAGGTTCAAGCCGCGATACTGGACGTTTTGCTGGGCGATGTGGATATCCGCAACGGGCAGCGGCGCGCCATCCTCGGCCGGTATAAATCGAGCGCCGGGCGCCGAGCGCAATTCCTGGAAAGTGGCGACGGCGCTGTCGCACACCTCGCCGTCGCGCTCTGCGACGACCGGGATGCATTCCGAGCGTTCATGAAAGAGCGCGGCGTCGACACCGACATTCACTATCCCGTGCTGGACTGCGACCAGATCGGCTGGGCGGATCTGCCGATGAAGGGTACGGAAAATCTCGCCGTTTCAAGAGCCAGCGTCAGCCGTCTATGCTCCGTCCCTTGCTATCCCGACATGACGAGCGACGAAATAGAGCAAGTGTGCCTGGCGCTCCGCGAATGGGAGGCAATGTGACAACACGTTCGATCGTTTTCCCGATCTATCGAAATCAGGCGAACATCCCTTCCCTTCTGCAGGCGGTCGCCAATTTCCATTCCAGATATCGAGGTGACATCGAGTTCGTGTTCGTTGTCGACGGATCGCCGGACGAATCCGGCCCTCTGCTGGTCAAGGAATTGAAGGGCTCTGGCTATGACTACAAGATCATCTTCCATAGCCGGAACTTTGGCTCGTTCACCGCCATTCGAACCGGGCTCGAACATGCCTCAGGTGACCAGGTCGCCGCCATGGCCGCCGACCTGCAGGAACCACCGGAACTGATCGTCGAATTCTTTTCGAAACTGGAAAAGGATGAAGCCGACGTGGTGTTTGGGCAGCGCACCGGGCGTAGCGATCCACCCCTGACCAAATTTCTGTCCAAGGCTTTCTGGGCCGCCTACCGCAGGCTCGTCCTGCCAAGCATGCCGAGCGGCGGCGTGGATATTTTCGCCTGCAACCGTCAGGTGCTGGAGGCGATCCTGTCGATCGAGGAGCCGAACAGCTCGCTTGTGGTGCAACTGTTCTGGGTCGGCTTCAGGCGTGAATTCGTGCCTTACCGCCGTCGCGAACGAGAGCACGGAACAAGCGCCTGGGGCATGGCACGGCGGTTTAGATACATGATGGACAGTATTTTATCGTTCTCTGATTTTCCGATCATGCTCACACTCTGGCTAGGTTTTGCAGGCTGCGTGCTAAGCCTTCTGTTTGCAGTTGTTACCGTGATTGCGCGCCTGCTCGGCAACATCGACCCCGCTGGTTACACGACGCTGGTGCTGCTCATCACCGGCTTCGGGTCGGCCAGCCTCCTGGTTCAGGGCATTCTTGGCTGCTATCTCTGGCGCGCCGTTGAAAACACCAAGTCACGCCCTCTCAGGATCATCAGCCGCGTCGTTGACGGAACAGCCAAATGACCGACAAGCCATTTTTCGTGCATGAACGCGGCATCTGCGAGAGCCCTCAAATCGGCAGCGGGACACGCATCTGGGCGTTCGCCCACGTCCTCCCCGGCGCCGTGATCGGCTCGAACTGCAATATCTGCGATCACGTCTTCATCGAGAACGATGTGGTCGTCGGCAATGATGTGACCATCAAGAGCGGCGTGCAGCTGTGGGATGGCGTACGTCTGGGCAATAGCGTGTTTGTCGGTCCGAACGCGACCTTCACCAACGATCGCTTCCCGCGCTCCAAGGAATATCCCGCAGCGTTCCTGCTGACGACGGTCGAGGACGGCGCGTCGATCGGCGCCAACGCGACAATTCTGCCGGGCGTTGTCATTGGCCGCCATGCGATGATAGGCGCCGGCGCCGTGGTGACCAAGAATGTGCCCGCCAATGCTGTTGTGGTCGGGAATCCCGCCATCATCATCGGCTACCAGACCGGCCCGCGGATCGTGCCGGCCGTCACGCAGACGTTCCCCGGCACGGTCGGCGAAAAAATGTCGCTTGCGGTCGGCGGCAGCGAACTCTGGCGGCTGCCGCATTTTGGCGACCTGCGCGGCGAACTCGCACCGCTGGAGTTCGGTTTGAACCTGCCGTTCAAGCCGGCGCGGTCGTTCCTGGTCTACGGCGTGCCGTCAGACAAGGTCAGGGGCGAGCACGCGCATCGCGAGTGCCACCAATTCCTTATCGCTGCTCACGGCAGTCTCTCGGTTGTCGTGGACGATGGCCATGACAGGAAAGAGGTTTCGTTGACCGAACCGTCGATCGGGCTCTACATACCGCCCGGCATCTGGGGGATTCAGTACAAGTTTCAGCCGGATACGGTGCTCCTGGTCATGGCCTCGCATCCCTACGATGCCGACGACTACATCAGGGACTACACGGATTTCCTGGATACGGTCAGGTAGGATGGCCGCTGATCGAATTGGTGGGGACGCGGCCCGGTTCCTCGTTGCCGGCGGCCTGAACACTGCCCTGACCAGTATCGTCTATTTCGCCGGCCTCACCGTGCTCAGTTCGAGCTTGTCTTACGGCCTCGCCTGGTTGGTAGGCCTCGTATTCGTGATGACGTTTTATCCCGATCGTGTCTTTCCCGGAGGCCGTACAGGCTTCGCGGACCGACTGGCGATCGGCGGTTCAATCGTAGTCGTGTTCGTGATCGGACTTATGATCCTTCGCGTCCTTGAAAGCGCCTTGCAGAACACAGCATTGGCCTTCTTCGTGACCCTTGCCACGACGACCATCCTCAACTTTGTGATTTCTCGATGGATACTCCGCAGACCATGCTGATGCGACCAAACATAGTCCGACAGGCAATCAATCTTTTTGCGATTTTCGTCGCGATGTATTTCTCTGAGCTGGCTTCCTTTTCGCTTTCAGTCGACGAGGAACTAGCCGCGTTCAGAACCGATGCGTCGATTTGGATCATTCAGGGGCGCTGGGGGGCATATCTGATCGAGAGATTTCTCATCCCCCATCCCGTGATGCCTCTGCTGACACCAGCCGTCTTTGGCGCCGGTTGCGTAGCTGCCTATCTCCTCGTCATGGACGCCATCGACAAGCGCGAGCTTTCCATCGCGGAGTATGCATGTTTTGCGATCTTCTGCGGTTTCCCGACCTGGTTCTTCATCGTCGAGTTTTATTCGAACATCGCCGCTGTCGGTATTGGTCTGTTCGCCACCGCGCTCGCGCTTTGGCTGATCGTCAGGAGTGACGTTTCTGTACTCAGCCCGTCCTTCTTGGGTGCAGTAGCCGCTGGCGGTTTCGCGATCTCGATCTATCAGAGTTTCGCGCCGGCAATTCTGGTATTGGGCATCGCGATCTCAATTCTGCAGACAAGGGCTGGCACGGAAAAATCGCTGCCGAAAGGCCTGTTTCGGATCGGTGTTCTGCTGGCCGGCGCCACATTGTTCTACATCATCGGCAACGCCATTTTCAGATCGTTCGTCTCCGGCAGCAACGCCTATTTCGACTCGCTTTCCCAGCCGGGTTTTCTGTTTCAACATCCGGTTATGGTCATTGGACGCGTGTTGGAGGCGATGAGCGGGGCTTACGCTCTGGACCAGGGCACCTATGGCGTTGCGCTGTGGGCAATTCCTCTCTTGCTGATCCTGGGCGGCTGGGTACTTTTCGCGGAATCGCCCCGCACAAGACTGTTGTTGACGGCAGCCGCCTTCGTTTCGTTGCTTGTTCCCTTCGGTCTTCATTTGCTCGCGGCGGGCAGCATGCCTGTCAGAAGTCTCGTTGGGGTTCCGATCGCGGTGTGGCTGTTTGCTTATGTGGCGGTTACGAGCGGGAATTACAGGATTCGTGTCGCCTCGGCTATTTTGCTCGCGGTGGCGCTCTTCCAGATCCAGGTCATCCAGAACTATCGTCAGGCGTCCAGCTATCTGGTCGACAAGCACGATACTCTTCTGGCGGGAGCCCTCTACGAGAGGTTGTCGGCCACGCCCGGTTTCGACGCAAAACGCAGCTACGCCTTGAGCGTGTTCGGTGCGCAGCCATTTGTGACAACCTATCCCAGGCCGCCCGGCTCGACAGTCGGTTATTCGTTCTTCGAATGGGACGGTGGCAATCCCTGGCGTATCGCTTCCTATATGAAACTTCTGGGCTATTCTAATTTGACAGACCCGACCCCGGATCAAGTCGACCAAACGATCGTCCGTCTTTCAACCATGCCGGTGTGGCCCGCTCCCGGCAGCGTAGAAATCAAGGACGACATCGCACTGATAAGGCTCGGCGAGACGCCTAGCTACGCACATCAGCAAGCCCTTGAAAGGATGGCCAAGCGTTGAAGGGCCCCGCAATTGGTCCTGCTCGTGAAAGTCCTGTAGTGTGGTTTGGGACAGCTTCTCCTCGCTGCGGACTTGACATGCGCCCGACTAGTCTAGGTTTGACCCGTATGTCGCCAGCTCTTGAAACGGTGGATCGGCGACCCGTCGAGCCAGTGTTCTGCGGTGATTCCTTTGGTCGTTGATTGGTTGACTACAATCCGACGCGTGCTACACGGTCACGCATACCGAGAAACCTCACGAACAGCACGAGGCCGCATGTTTTCCACTGCCGTTCCACACTTGAATGCTGCGGAACGCGCGGCGGCCAGCGGATGCACGGTTGAAGAGGCACTCGTTTTTCTACGCCGAATGAGCCTGGACGACTTCGGCCTCCTTATGATTTCCTTGCCGAACAAGGACTATCCTGGTTTGTCGCGTCTTCTGCCCGCGATGGCCAGCGACGAGGTGCAGAAGACCTGGACCGGAGCATCCGGTCTCGACCTGTATCGGCAGACGGTATCTTTTGCCCGTCAACTTGAAAACAACTACACCCGGCATGTGAAAAAGCCGCTGGCAGACTCTGACATCCTCGACTTCGGGTGTGGCTACGGGCGTATCTTGCGCATGATGTATTACTATAGCGACCCGTCGCGCATATGGGGCATTGACGCCTGGGAAAAATCTCTCGACCTATGCCAAGAGGCAAGGCTGCCTGGCAAGTTCGCTCAATCGGAGCGGATGCCTTCTGGTCTACCCGTCAATGGTCAAAAATTCGATTTGATCTTCGCCTTCTCGGTATTCACTCATCTCGCGCCCGCAACCGCGAAAACCTGCCTTGCTGCGCTTCGGAACCACATCAAGCCCGGCGGATTGCTCGTCGCCACCATTCGGCCCATCGAATTCTGGCCGTTCATCGATGGAATTCGAAAGACTTCCATCGCTGCGGAGATGGAGTCGAACCACCGCCTTAACGGATTTGCCTATCTTCCTCATGGTGGTGTGGAAGGTGAAACGTATGGCGACATCTCTTGCGAAATCGATTTTTTGAGGGGGAACGGCTGGACAGTTGCAGGACATGACCGATCCATACTCGATCCATTCCAAGTGTCGGTGCTGATGCAGCCGGCTTCCCTATAATGATCACAAACTCAAGCCGTGCTCTGGCTCTCTGTTGCAGGATACACCGAACGCCATCCTAGACGTCACAAGTTCATAGATCTCGATCTTGCCGCCCGTTTCATCTGAATATTGCGGACCCCGTCCAGAATACAGTCATCCGACCGAATAGCGAAACGCTCTAAACCATTGGGACCGATCTGGTTAAGGATAGCCAATCCGCGTGAAGCCATGTCGGCGTCGGTCATCTCGAGATATGATAGCTGGTTTACTTCCGGGCGCCAATGTCGGTCCAAGAAACGTGCCGGCTCAGAGATATCGGAGAATTCTGAGAGAATCTGCAAATTCTCTTTCCGGAAGCGTTCTTCTATACTTTTGGCTGTCAGCAAGTCGAGCAGCGGAGCGTTGTAGCGCTTGTATTCATCAGGCAGCACAGTCAGCAACCATGTTTCGAGCTCTACGTCATGATAGCCCGAGAACAGCTTCTGCGCCTTTTTTGACATCAGATGGAGCAGAGAATAATCAAGCCCCTCGTTTGCCCTCAGCTCTTGAGGGGACACGCGGCTCCCGATCCAATCGAAGAAATCCGAAACGACACCGCCTCCGACAAGAGTCGGGCCCAACGGCCTCAGAACGACCTGGGCTCGTGGCAGTGCGGTTCGCCATGCGTTTAGCGATTCCAGGCAATCTGGAACTCCGGTCTCCAGGCAACGCTCTACGAATGCTCGAAGGCTGGTACCGTCCTTCATGTACCACTGCTTCCACGCGCTCGGTATCCATTGAAACTGCGGGCGCATGTAAAAAACGACGGCCGTATCGATCTTTGAATCAATCCCGGAGAAGATTTTTGACATCCGTGGAGATGAAAGATTCTCTGACGAAAGTATCGTGACCGCCGGTGAAAACTTCTTCACCTCCCGATAGAGCCGCTCGGTCAATACCTCGTTTCTCTCCCAAGCCTGTTCGATCAACCATTGCGGGATTCCGGACCGATTGAACGACAGATCATCACCAATCTTGCGAATTCCATCGCGTTCAAGCGCCTCTGAATTGGTATGCAATGCTTCTTGAATGGCGCTGCTGCCAGTCTTGCCGAAGCCGGCGTGGATAACAAGTTTCATGTTCATCCGCCTCAACTTAAAAGCCCTGCGGCGAAAGCGAAAGCAAAGCTTTCACTACGCATATAAACCGGAGCTTCGCGAAGTCCACGTTCGATCTTTAGATATCCAGAGCATTTTCGGTGAACTTCACAACCGACGCTTCGACGACTGCAAAGCGGACAGCAATCACCCCGTGCGCTCACCGATTGTCGAAACCCTCCAACTTGCGAACAAGACAGAAGATATCGCGATATTTGCCAAGAGATGCATCGGAAATTGCCCTATTATAAGCTGCAAAGAGCCGCTGGGTTGGTCGGCTCTGCTCGGTCATATTGCGCGAAGCAAACGCGCCAGATATGGATGCGACCGCAACTGGGAGCCTGAAATTTGAGAAGACTGTCTAGTTTCATCCGCAGATTTGAAGAGCAGCCGCCGCTATTCGACGAGCTGACGTTCATCCGCAAACGATACAAGAACCTTGAGGTTTCCAAGGTTGTTGCGGAGAACGATCATATGTGGAACACAGGGCCGAAGTGGTATTTCGGCGTTGGCGAAAGCGGCCTCAACGCCTGCATCAACGCATTGTCTCATTCGTATCTGCCGAGCGTCCGACGCATTCTAGATGTACCATGTGGGCACGGAAGGGTTGCTCGCTATCTCCGGGCGGGGTTTCCGAACGCCGAAATGTTCTTTTGCGAGATCGACAAGTCTGGTGCGGACTTCTGTGCAAAAGAGTTCAGCGGCACCGCGATCTATTCTCAGGCTGACCTCACAAGAGTCAATCTTCCGGGCAATCTCGACCTGATCTGGGTCGGCTCACTCTTCACGCACGTCGATGAAGATCGAACACGCCGCTGGCTGCAACACCTGTCTTCGCGTTTGGCCCCGCATGGCGTTCTGGTCGCCACCTTCCATGGCCTTCAGTCAATCACCCAACAGGAAAGGGCTCCAATGATCGCTGGGGCCCAATGGCAGACGATCATGGAGCAGTATGGCAAGACTGGTTATGGCTACGCCCCCTACACGGGAAACGAGTTCGGCGACTATGGCGTTTCTCTGTCGGCCCCATCGAAGGTTCTGGAAATTGCCACCAGCATTCCAGGCGTCCGTGTCGCGTCTTTTTCGGAGCGAGGATGGGCGAACAATCATGATGTTCTGGCCCTGACGAGATACGATAGGACAGCCGGCCTTTAGCTTGTTTCGCAGGCTTGCTTGTAACGGTGAGAAAGGCCCCCGTATGGGCCGTTTCGCCGAGGCAATCGGCGAGGCCCAGGTTATAAGCTATAATGGGCATTCCTGTACCGGGGCAATTGGCGGACCTGAATTGCACGCCACCGGACAAGACAACTTGAGATGACATTCTGTGGCCGAGCGGAGGACTCCAATGCCGATAGGGTTTCAGGCTACTTGCCCGATTTGCGCCGAGCGGAAGACGTTCACATCACCAGACGACTATGACAGCTGCAGAGACTCTCTTGTCGCCGTCAATTGCCCGCTGAACAATTGCGTGACGCGCGAGCGGGCAGCAGCCGATGTGGTATTCTCGCTCTTTCCAAGAGAAGCTTTTAGCACACTCCGCGTCCATGAATCGGCGCCGGGCGGTCGCGGCCTGTCATTGTGGCTTTGGTACAATTCGAAGCAGAAAGTATTTTCCGGTTACTATCCCGGCAGGCCTTTTGGGTCGATGGTCGAGCACATCAGAAACGAAGATCTGGAGAACCAAACGTTCCCTGATTGTAGCTTTGATCTCGTTATCCATCTTGACGTCATGGAGCACCTTTTCGACCCGTTCGCGGCATTGAGTGAGATATTCCGCACTCTCGATCACGGCGGAATTTGCATCTTCACCACGCCAACATACGCCGAGAAAGTGACTTCGGAACAGGTAGCCTTTCGGGAGGCCGATGGCATAAGGATTATCGGCGAACCCGAATATCATGGCAACCCACAGGATCCGACTGGGTCACTGGTCACATGGCGTTACGGCTACGATCTACCCCTGTTGATACAGCGCCGCATCGGCTTCGATGTCGAAGTCCGGAGAATGCAGTCGAAGCGCGTAGCCGTCCTCGGCCCTATGACCGAGGTCTATATTTTGAGGAAGCCAGCAAAGTCTTAAGATTACTTCTGTGCCCGGTGCTTTGCCTCACCGTCCGTAAAATCCTGATGCCACTCGAAGCGTGGCTTGTCGCCTGTCGCGAGGCCGAACTGCTCGTAGAGCCGCTGGGCATATGCGCTTGCAGACTCTTGCGCTGCCGGCCCCAGATGGAAGCGGGCAATCGTTTCGGATTGCACGCGCGCAATCTCCTGCAAATGCCTGGCGTCGAAGTTCCCCATCGTCACACTTGAATGATGCCGGCGATGCGAGTTGAGCGAGCTTGGGTGAAACGCGATCTCGCCCTTCTCCAGCAATCGCAGATACGCGACCCAATCGCCCGCATTCCTGTAGGATGCGATTTCATCAAGACCCTGGCTGAGAGCCTCGTGCAACGGCGCCCGGCGAAACAGAACGCCACTCACGTTTGGAATGGTGTTCTTGAGGTAAAGCGCCTCGGCGATCTCCTGGCGGCCATCCACGACGTAGGGTCTCGTCCAGCGAGAGCGGTCGATATCGGCCACATAGTCCAGATAGTGTTCGGACAAGACGCGGCCGGCGCCGTCTATCTGACGCGACTGGCAATAGCTCATCACCACTTCTTCGCGTTCGAAGGCGGGCAGAAGCTCGGCCAGAAATCCGGGATCAGCAAGGTCGTCGGATTCCGCGATCCAGACGTAGTCGCCTCGCGCCAGTTCGACCCCACGCATCCATTGACGGAAAACGGAGCCCGAATTTTCCACATTTACAACCAATCGGCTCGGAATGTCACACTCGGCCAGAAA
The DNA here is from genome assembly GCF_059683645.1 of Mesorhizobium sp. RCAM 05104. Classification (NCBI taxonomy): domain Bacteria; kingdom Pseudomonadati; phylum Pseudomonadota; class Alphaproteobacteria; order Hyphomicrobiales; family Phyllobacteriaceae; genus Mesorhizobium; species Mesorhizobium sp. RCAM 05104. The sequence goes on from NZ_CM185033.1 coordinate 1,250,316, forward strand.
TTGCTCGATGACTTCGACGCTTTCGTCCGTCGAAGCATCATCGAGCACGATCAACTCATAGGGCCGCACAGTTTGATCGACGATCGAACTCAGGCGCGCGCCCAGATATCGGGCATAATTGTAGCTTGGCACGATGACCGATACCTTCGGCAACGGCCTTCCGGCGTAGGTCAGCAAGTCCTGCAGGTAATGGCCGAAGCTGAATTCCTGGCGGACAATATCACGGCCCACGCCTGCCAGATTTCGAGCATTGTCCGGATCGTCGAGCAGACCGTTGATGGCCTTGGCCATGGCGTTAGTGTCGAATGCAGGCACAAGAATTCCGCAATCACGCTTCAGCAAGTCCTGGAAGCCGCCAGCGCCTTCGAAGGCAACGACCGGGACCGTGGCATCAAGCGCCTCAAGCACAACGGAGGGGAACGGATCTTCGCGCGACGTCAGGGCGTAAACATCCGCCGCGAAATAGTATTCCTGCGGGTTCTCTACCAAGCCCACAAAGACGAAGCGATCCTCGAGCCCTGCTTCCCTAACGCGTTGCATCTGTTTGGCGTGAAAGGCGCGATCGACGTGGCCGACCCAGACCGCAACCACATCCGGATTGGACTTCATCAGAGTGATGCAAACATCAACGAAAAGATCGAGGCCCTTCCGATGATCGGCATAGCCCGCGCACAAGATGATGCTGGCGTTTGTCGATAGTTGCAATTTAGCGCGGACCGCCTCGCGGACCCGTTGACGCTCGTCTGCGTGGTACGGCATGCGCAAATAGAGGCCTTGCGGTCTGACGACTGACTGGCTGACCGGCCGGCCAACAAATTCTTCAAATCCGGCTTTCACGATCTCTGCTGGGAAAACGACAGTGTCGGCGCCCTCGGCAATCGCCTGGGCGGCATCAGCAAGGCCGTAGGACTTTAATATCCCGGGCAGCTCGTGGACGAGGCACACCGTGCGGAACCCCGCCTGTTTCAGCAGCGGGACGAGCTTGCCGGATACGGTGGTGTTCACGACCGCCACTTCCGCGCCGGCGTTCCGGATGGCGGTCAGGCGACACAACACATCGGCGTCATCTCCCTCAGGCACATTGATCCTGTGCACTGTCGCGGTGTCGGCGAAGCGGCCGAGCAGCGGCCCATCGCCCAGCACGACGAGATCGGGCGCGAAACCAAGCTGCGTGAACCCCTTGGCCAAATTGAGCGCCAGCAATTGTGCGCCATGCGGATGGGCGTCGTGGGAAACGATTACGATCCGGGGTTTGCATTTCCCGCTCACCGCCTCCAGAGCGTCGCGGGTCGCTTGCAGGTAGGCGTAGCCGTTTACGGTATCGGGCTCGAGATGAGCGCCTTCCGCCCATTCGTTCCAGGCATTGACGAAGACCAGCCGCTCTGATGGCTCCTTGACATGGGCCAGCGTGTCCTGGATGGCGTTATCCAGCCACCCGCGGTAGAGCGCGGGGGTGTTGTTGATGAACACGGTGCCGCCGCGCTTGCGGCGCGCCGTGTTGTCCCAGCCGGGACAAACCGAGCGGAAGAGCTTGTATTTGCGGGGTGGATAGTTCTCGCTGCGCTGCGGAAAAACCGACCAGTCATAGACGGTGGTGGCAAAATCGTCGTGCAGCGGCGCCACGGTGTGCGTGACGTTTGGCGGCGCCGAATTGTTTGGCGGAAATTCCACAGCGGCATCGAACCCGTAACGGTCGGGAGACACGGCTTCGAAGGATTGGGTGTAAGCGAGGAAAATCTCGCCGATGCCGTTCTCCCGGCACCATGTCCGCCAGCGTTGCGTCGTCTCGGCCGCCGCCGGAAGCAGGCTTGGGCGATAGACAAGCAGCAGCGGCTTGCCGTCGATACGGATGTAACGAGGGTCGCGAAGATAGGCTGCGACCTCGGCGATGAAAGCGAGATCGTCCTGGGGAGAGTGATCCTGGGCGATCAGGATCTCGTGGTCCAGCCCGTCCCAGCGGCGCGACCAGTTCTCGTTGGCCCAGCAGAGGCAGAACGGCATGTCGAGGCTCTTGTCCCCGAGCCAGTTTTCGAGCGGCTTTTCCAACAGCCTCTTGCCGCCGAACCAATAGAAATAGAAGCAGAAGCCTTCCACGCCATAGAGTTTTGCCAGTTCGATCTGGCGGTGCTGCACGGCGGTGTCGCGCAGATCATAGTAGCCGAGGGCATCCGGTTCATGCGGCTGGTGGTGGCCGACAAATTGCGGCTGGGCGGGCCTGACATTGGTCCATTCGGTGAAGCCTTGCCCCCACCATTCATCGTTTTCGGGCGTCGGGTGGAACTGCGGCAGGTAGAACGCAATGACGCGCACCGGCTTTTGGAGCAGCGGCGGTGCTTCGAGACGCGGCACGTAGACGGGTTCGGGCGCAACGGCCGGGCCAGAACTGGCCGGCCGGTACAAGGCCGTCCCGACGTAGCCCATCGGTGCGTCGGGCGCCTCCAGGCTTCGCCAGGCACGATAGGCATTCGTAACGCCAAACAGTGAAGGAAAGGTCGAAAACACCGCGCTTTTCAACTTCCGTTTAACGTCGACAGACAGCGGCAGTTTGTGCCAGCAAGTGTACGCGCCGCGAGCCATGATGTGGCGAGCGGTGATAGGCGCCTTGCCGATCGCGCGGACGCGGCGCGCAATTCCGCGCAATGGCCTGGTCAGTCGCCATGAGGTGCTGGCGTAGACGGCATCGAGAACACCGTGCAACCGGACTTCCTCGAAGCGTGCACTGTCACGATCCGCAAGCAGCGCGTTCCTCGCCGTATGCGCCATCGACAATTTTTCTTGCAAGGCCTGGATCTGTTCGTCTCTCGCGATGGCCTCTGCCCTCATCCGCGTGATCTCTTCGGCCGCGGCGATCGCCTTTGCCCTTATCCGCGCGATCTCGTCTTCGCGAATCCGTATCCGTTCGCGTATTTCGACCATCTCACTGGAGGAGGCGCCGATACGCGCTTCATGGTGTTCCACCGACTCCCTGTTGGCTACAATCTCCTCTTCCATTGTCGTCGACTTTAACGACCATGGATTTGCGGTTTGATCGGTCGCCTTGTTCTCCGTGCCGCCGAGAGGAACCACGCTCCCGTCGGCGAGCGCAATCCGGCCATGCACGCTGCGAGGCCCCAGAACATTTTCCTGAGTTGGCCGCTTCGTCACAACGCTGAGCGAGTTCAGGAACTCGATGGAATGAACCGACGCAAGGGATGCTTCATCGAATGCGATCTTGTTCTGTTCGGCGAAAGTGGTCAAAGCATCGACGCGATGGCGGTCCAGTCCCCAGTGCTCATGGTTGACCACATCGAGCAGGCGCTTGAAGAATGACATTGAGGAAAGAGGATCGTAGAGGCCGCCCTCGAATTCCCCCCAGTAACTGCAATGCAAATCTTCAGCGATGTACATTCCCCCTTCGGAAAGATGAGGGAAATAGCGAGCGAAAGACCGTATTATGTCCGACGACAGGTGCGAGCCATCATCAATTATGATGTCGAATTTTCCAGACTTCGCGAGGATATTTCGCTCTGTCTCATCGGTATTGGCGTCGCCGATGACGACCGCGATCTTCTGATCGTCAAAAACCAGATTGCCGCAAGCCATGTTGATGTCGCAGCCGAGGACGAGCTCCGCATTGGCGAAATATTGTCGCCAGATCTCCAGCGAACCGCCGTTCTGAACTCCGATTTCCAGGATTCGAACCGGCTTGTTCCGATACTCGGAAAAAATGCGGTCATATGTGTCCAGATAGATAGACCATTTGTCCGACACTTTGCCGCTATGCGCGTTGTAGAGGTCACGAAGCGAAGGGGCGCGCTCTCCAGGCCGCGCGGCTTTCGCCTTGGCCGGCTTCTTCGGCGCGGCCTCGCCTGTGGCCCGCCGGCCAGGTTTCGCGTCGCGGATATTCTCGGGTGACGGATGCTTGTTCATGCAGTCGCTGCCTGTCTCGTCCCGCCTATAAGTAGAGCTCGCACCACCGCTTCAGCCGATTGCCGCCAGTGCGGCGCCGTCCATCCGAAGGTGGCGGCAAACTTCGCGCTCGAAAGCCGGGAATTGGCGGGGCGGCGCGCCTTGGTCGGGTAGTCCATCGTGGCAATGTCCCGTACCCGCGCCCAAGGACCATCAAAAGCCTGGCTTGTGTCGAGGATATGACGGGCAAAGCCGCTCCAGTTGGTCTCGCCCGTGCCGACCAGATGATAGACGCCAAAGGCACCGAAGCGCTTGTCGCCACGCAGCATCGCCGCCGCATGCAGGATCGCGTCGGCGATATCAAGCGCCGAGGTGGGATTTCCCCATTGGTCGGCCACCACCGCGATCTCGTCGCGGTCGGCGGCCAACCGCAACATGGTCTTGACGAAATTCCTGCCGAACGGGCTGTAGACCCATGCCGTGCGCAGGATCAGATGGCGCGGGTTGGCTGCCGCCACCGCCTGTTCGCCGGCGAGCTTGGAGGCGCCGTAGACGCAGAGCGGCGCCGTTGCGTCGGTTTCGACATAGGCGCTGTCCTTCGAGCCGTCGAAGACATAGTCGGTCGACAGGTGGATGACGGGAACGCCGAGCCGCGCTGCCGCTTGCGCCACCGTGCCGGCGCCGACGGCGTTGACCGCGAATGCCAGACCGGGTTCATCCTCCGCCTGGTCCACCGCCGTGTAGGCGGCGGCCGACACGACGATATCCGGCTGCGCGGCCGCGATGGTTTCGGTCACGGTGTCGGGTCTTGCCAGGTCGAGCTCCGGGCGGCCAATGGCGACCATCTCCACGCCGGCGTGCCTTTGGCCGGCCTCGAGCAGGCTTGCCGCGACCTGGCCCTCGCGTCCGGTGACAACGAGCCTCACACTCCCTCCTTGCGCGCTTCGCCCAACCGTTCACCGGCGTAGCGCTGTTCGCGGATCGGCCCCCACCACCATTTGTTGTCCAGGAACCAGTCCACGGTTCTCGCCAGGCCGCTGTCGAAATTCTCGCTGGGCGCCCAGCCGAGATCCCGCCCTATCTTCGATGCGTCGATGGCATAGCGGCGGTCATGGCCGGGGCGGTCGGTGACGAACGAAATCAGGTCACGATAGCTCTTGCCGCCGGCCCTGGGACGCCTGGTGTCGAGGAGATCGCAGATCGTCTCGACGACGCTGAGGTTTGTCCGCTCCGAATTGCCGCCGACATTGTAGCTCTCGCCCGGCCTGCCCTTGGTGGCGACGAGTTCCAAGGCCCGCGCGTGGTCCTCGACGAACAGCCAGTCGCGCACATTGGCGCCGGCGCCATAGACCGGCAGTGGCTTTTCATCGAGCGCGTTGAGGATGACGAGCGGGATCAGCTTCTCGGGAAAATGATAGGGGCCGTAATTGTTCGAGCAGTTGGAAAGCACGACCGGCAGGCCATAGGTCTCGTGCCAGGCCCGCACCAGATGGTCCGAGGCCGCCTTCGACGCGGAATAGGGCGACGACGGTGCGTAAGGCGTTTCCTCGACGAACATGCCGCCATCGAAAGGCAGATCGCCGAACACTTCGTCGGTCGAGACGTGATGGAAGCGGAAGCGGCTCTTTCGGTCCTCGGGCAGGCCGCGCCAGTATTCCAGCGCGGCATTGAGGATGCGGTAGGTGCCGACGATGTTGGTCTCGATGAAGGCGCCTGGCCCGTCGATCGAGCGGTCGACATGGCTCTCGGCGGCGAGGTTCATGACGACATCGATATCATCCCGCCGCAGGATATCGAGCACCGCCCGCTCGTCGCAGATATCGGCATGAGCGAAGCGGTAGTTGTGGGCATTCTCGATCGGCCGCAGGGAGGCCAGGTTGCCCGCATAGGTGAGCTTGTCGAGATTGGTCACGCGATAGGCCGGGTTGGCGCACAGATGCCGGCACACCGCCGAACCGATGAAGCCGGCACCGCCTGTCACCAGGAAATTCATGCTGCTGTCCTCACGCACCCTTTGGCAACATCCATCAGGCAAACACCTCGGCGGCGGCAAGCGGCGGCGCCTTGAGATCCTTGTCCGAAAGCTGGAACCCGCCAGCCATCGATGGCCATTCGATGCCGATGGCGGGATCGTCGAAACGGATCGACCGGTCATGCTCGGGCGAATAGGTGTCGGTGACCTTGTACAGGACCTCGGTGTCGGGCACGAGCGTCACGAAGCCGTGCGCGAAGCCCTTTGGCACCAGAATCTGGTTGCCCCTGTCGGCCGACAGTTCGAGGGCGATCCATTTTCCAAAGGTCTTCGAGCCGCGGCGAATGTCGACCGCGACGTCGAGGATGCTGCCACGGATGACGCGCACCAGCTTGTCCTGGGCGCGCGGCGCAAGCTGATAGTGGAGTCCGCGCAAGACGCCGGCGGCGGCGGAATAGGAATGGTTATCCTGCACGAAACGCAAGTCGATGCCGGCCTGCGAAAAACGCTCGGCATTGTAGGTTTCGATAAAGAACCCGCGCGCGTCACCATGCCGTTTCGGAACGATTTCCAGCACTCCTTCGATGCCAAGGGGCCTCACCTCCACGCCTAACCCTCCGAAAGATCGACGACACGCCGGCGCAGATAGGCGGCGTATTCGTTCTTGCCCAGGCGGGTTGCGCGCTGCAGCACCTCGTCGGCCGTCAGCCAGCCCTGTTCGAAGGCGATTTCCTCCGGGCAGGCGACCTTGATGCCCTGGCGGTGCTCGATCGTGCGCACAAAGGAGGAGGCTTCGTGCAGACTGTCATGCGTGCCGGTGTCGAGCCAGGCATAGCCGCGCCCCAGCCGGTGCACATGCAGCAGCCCGCGATCAAGATAGACATTGTTGAGCGCCGTGATCTCCAGCTCGCCGCGCGCCGAGGGCCGGATGGTCGGGGCGATGTCGACGACGTCATTGTCATAGAAATACAGGCCGGTGACAGCCCAGTTGGATTTCGGCTTCTGCGGCTTTTCCTCGATCGTCAACGCGGTTCCGGTCGCCTTGTCGAAGGACACCACGCCGTAGCGTTCGGGATCCTCGACATGGTAGGCGAACACCGAAGCGCCGCTTTCACGCGATGCAGCGGCGCGGCAAAGCTCCGACAGCCCATCGCCGAAATAGATGTTGTCGCCCAGAATCATCGACACGCTGTCCTTGCCGATGAAGTCGCGGCCGATGATGAAGGCTTCGGCAAGACCATTGGGATGCGGTTGCTCGGCATAGGACAGGTCGAGCCCGAACTCCGATCCGTCGCCGAGCAGTTGGTGGAATGTAGGCAGATCACGCGGCGTCGAAATGATCAGAATCTCGCGGATTCCCGCAAGCATCAAAACGCTCAGCGGATAATAGATCATCGGCTTGTCGTATATCGGGAGAATTTGCTTAGAGACTGCTAATGTTAGTGGATAGAGACGCGTTCCACTGCCTCCAGCAAGGACAATTCCTTTCAAGAAGCTCTCCTTGACATGCCGAAGCCCCCCGGCCTTGACTGCCCGTGCTTAGGTTTCATGCAATGGCTTGTCAATCGACGCACTCAACAAACGACCTGACCATGTCCGATAGAAAGCCATCCCAGGCGGCAAGTGTCTATCCAAATACTTGGAGCGCGAACAGACTTCACAGGACTGACACTAACTCAACAGCAATTTCGCGCAAGGACGTGTCCTTCGCTATACCCCATAGTATGCCTGGTACCAGGCGACGAAGCGCTCGACGCCCTCGTGCACCGTCGTGGCCGGGCGGTAGCCGACCGCCTGATCCAGCGCCGACGTGTCGGCGAACGTATCGAGCAGGTCGCCCGCCTGCAGCGGCAACAGCTCGATGATGGCTTTGCGGCCAAGCGCATTTTCCAGCGCCTCGACATAGGCAGTCAGCTTCACCGGATTGTTGTTGCCGATGTTGAAGATGCGCCAGGGGGCGTTGCTCGTCGCCGGATCCGGATGGCTGGAGTCCCAGGCGGGGTTGCGAGCGGCCGGGTTGTCACTGGCCCGGACGACGCCTTCGACGATATCGTCGACATAGGTGAAATCCCGCGTGTGATTGCCGTTGTTGAACAGCTTGATCGGCTCGCCGGCAAGGATGCTCCTGGTAAACAGGAAAAGCGCCATGTCCGGGCGCCCCCAGGGACCATACACGGTAAAGAAGCGAAGCCCGGTCGTCGGCAACCCGAACAGGTGGCTGTAGCTGTGCGCCATCAGCTCGTTGGCGCGCTTGGTCGCGGCGTAGAATTGCAGCGGGTGGTCGGCCGGCCGATGCTCGGAAAACGGCATGTCGGTGTTGGCGCCATAGACGCTCGAAGTGCTGGCATAGGTCAGGTGTGCAACGCCGCTGCCGCGGCAGGCCTCGAGCATGTTCGTGTAGCCGACGATGTTGCTTTCGACGTAGGCATGCGGGTTTTCCAGGCTGTAGCGAATCCCGGCCTGGGCGGCGAGATGGATCACCCGGTCGAATGCGTGGTCGGCAAAACAGCCATCGACCACGCTTTTGTCGGCGAGATTGCCGTGGATGAAATGATAGCCGGCGTTGGTCTTGCGGCTCGCCTCCTCCAAGAGCCGCAGCCTCGCATGCTTGAGCTGCGGATCGTAGTAGCTGTTGATGCTGTCGATACCGACAACCTCGTCACCGCGCTCCAGCAGACGCCTGGCCACATGATAGCCGATAAATCCAGCAGCGCCGGTGACAAGAACTTTCATTGGAAGCATCCGTCCGCGACATTGCCGGGCAACAGCCCCCTGATGTCATATGACACTTGGCTTCCTGCTTCTTGCAGACTTCAGGAGCGCTTCAGCAACGACCACACGGCCGGCACCAGGCTGGCCGCTAGGGCAACCTTGATCAGATCGCCGACGATGAACGGCACGACGCCGAACTGCCACGACTTTTCGGGGCCGATCAGCAGCGCCAGCCAGGCAAAGCCCATTGCCATCATGACGACTTCAGCAACCAGCATCGCGTTGAAAAGCTTGATCGGATGGCGGTCCCAGCCCCGATCGGCGGCCCAGCCGACGATCGCCGCCATGACCACAAAGCCGGCAAGATAGCCGCCGGTCGAGCCGAGCATGTAAGCAACGCCGATGCCCTTTTCCGGGGTGCTCTGGAAGACCGGGAAGCCCATTGCGCCCTCCGCCATATAGAGCAGAAGGGTGGCGACGCCTAGACGCATGCCGAAGGTGGCGGCAATCAGGAGCACAGCCAGCGTCTGCAACGAAATGTCGACCGGTCCGAGCATCACCTTGGTCTTGGCGGACAAGGTCAGCACCAGCGTACCGGCGATCGCGAGGAAAATCTGCGTCGCCAGCCGCGACGTGCCGTTTTCGGGCAAGGCCAGAGACACAAGCGGACGCATCGTTGTTGCAATTGCCATGATATTCCCCATCCGATTGCCGCCATCTTATGTTCGCGGCCTCGCGTTCTCCTATATTGGCTTGCGTGTTATGCGGCAATCGGTTTTGCCGTTTTCCGAAACAAAGCACCGGTCCGCCATGGCTCTCAAATTCGACACCGGCTTCGATCCCGCCTACGGCCAGGGGGTGAGCGTCGCGCCGGACGTCCAACGCATCACGGCCCGAAATCCAAGCCCCTTCACCTTTCACGGTACCAACAGTTACATCGTTGGCCGCGACACGCTGGCGGTGATCGATCCGGGGCCGGATGACGAGACGCATCTGCGGACCCTGCTCGATGTGATCGCAGGCAGGCCGGTCAGCCATATTTTCATCAGCCACACGCATCGCGACCACTCTCCTCTGGCGGCGCGGCTGAAAGAGCGTACCGGCGCCGTCGTGCTGGCAGAGGGCCCGCACCGCTCCGCAAGACCCTTGCATATCGGCGAGACCAACGCGCTCGACGCCAGCGCCGACACCGCTTTCGCTCCCGATATCGCACTTCCCGACGGCGGGCTGGTCGACGGCGATGGCTGGTCGATCAGGACTGTTCTGACCCCGGGCCACACCGTCAATCACGCGGCGTTCGCGCTGGAAGGAACCGGCATCCTGTTTTCGGCCGATCATGTCATGGCGTGGGCGACGTCGATCGTCGCGCCGCCAGACGGGGCGATGGCTGACTACATGGCCTCGCTGGATCGGCTGATCGAGCGCGGCGACCGCCTGCTTTTGCCTGGCCACGGCGGACCGGTGACGGCACCGCGCAGTTTCATGCGCGGATTGAAGACGCATCGCAAGATGCGCGAGCGAGCCATACTGGAGCGGGTCAGAGCCGGCGACCGGACGATTGCGGACATGGTCAAGGCGATCTACAGGGATACCGACCCGCGGCTGCATGGCGCTGCCGGATTGTCGGTGCTTGCCCATCTGGAGGATCTGGTGGCGCGCGGTCAGGTCGTCACAGACGCCGCACCAGCCATCGACGGTATTTTCACGCCTGCGACATAGGCATCTGCCGATGCTTATTCGGCTGGAGCCGCGCCAACCTGGCCGGCGACTTCCTGGTCCAGTTCCGCGAGGAAATCGGTGATGCGCGCGGCATTGTCACCGAGGTCATAGCGACCGTAGCGGGAAGCCGACCGCATGTCGACGATGACGGAATCACCGTCGTCGGTCACGCGGATCGCCACGTCGGCGGGAAGACCGAGGACAAAACCCTTGGCTGTCGCGGCAATCGTCACCTCGCTTTGCCCGCTGACATCGGGATAGGGTTCGGTTAGATCCCAATCGCGCCGATCGAGCACGGTTTCGACGGCATCCACGACAGTCTCGAACGGCAGATTGTAGCTACGCCCGCTGACCAGCGGATAGCTCTCGGTCTGCAGCCGCTGTTCGCCGGGGGTGGACGGGGAGAGCACGTTCATGTCCTTGGTCCGGTCGCTGACGTCGAGCGCCGGCGGATCGTCGAAATCCGTCGAGATATCCCTGAGCGGCGGATAGGTTGTCGCCCAGTAGGCGGCTACGCCATAGGGTGTGAGCACGAGCAGCGCCAGCAGGACGCCGACCGTCAGGTCGCGACCACCGCGGTCGCCGAAATTCCACAACCTCGAAAAGGCAAATCCGGCAAACAGGAGCGCCAGGGCCGCCAGCAGCGCGACGATACCCAGTACCCACAGGAAAACAGGTGTTTCGACGAGATCGAGACGATGGCCGATGAAGACGGTCAGCAGCAACACCGCCGAAAAGGCGGCGGTGCGCCGCGACCATCCGGCCGCCTTCGACGTCTGCCGTTCGGGAATGCTAACCATTGTTTTCCGCGCTGCCCCAACCCGAACGGAGACTTAGCGCATGACCCCGAAAATCGGAATCGATTTTCGGGGTCATGCGCTAGTTAAAAAATGCCACAGCGCCCTTTGCGCGCCCGAAAGGGCGCGCGGCGCCGTAGTGCCTTTCGGCGGCGGCTTGAAGCCGAGACACGCAACATCCAGTCAATCCGTCGGCAAGCGATAATCCTTGAACTGCTGGCGCAACGTGATCTTCTGGATCTTGCCGGTGGCGGTATGCGGTATCTCGCCAACGAAAGCGACATCGTCCGGCATCCACCACTTGGCCACCTTGCCGTCCATGAAATCGAGGATGTCCGCCTTGGTCGGTTCCTTGCCCGGCTTGGCAACGACGACCAGCAATGGCCGCTCGCCCCATTTCGAATGCTGGACGCCGATGGCCGCCGCCTCGGCGACGTCGGGGTGGCCGACAGCCAGATTCTCGAGGTCGATGGTCGAAATCCACTCGCCGCCGGACTTGATGACGTCCTTGGCACGATCGGTGATCTGCATATAGCCGCCGGCATCGATATGAGCGACGTCTCCGGTGTCGAACCAGCCGTCCTCGTCGAACTGCTCCGCGCCCGCGCCGCCATAGTAGGCGCGGGCAACGGCCGGGCCGCGCACTTTCAACCGCCCAAACGTCTTGCCGTCCCAGGGCTGCGCCTTGTTGTCGTCGTCGGTCACCTTCATCTCGACGCCGAATGGCGGGTAGCCCTGTTTCTGCTGAATGTCGAGCCGGGCCTCACCCTGGAGACCCGCATATTCCGGCTTCAAGGTGCACAGCGTGCCGAGTGGCGACATCTCGGTCATACCCCAGGCATGGATGACCTGGACGTCGTAGTTCTGCTGAAACTTCGTCATGATCGCGCGCGGACAGGACGAGCCGCCGATGACGACCCTGTTCAGATAGGGAAGCTTCTTGCCGGTCTCTTCGAGGTATTGCAGCAGCATCATCCATACGGTCGGCACGGCGGCGCTGAAGGTCACCTTCTCGGTGTCGAGCAGTTCATAGATCGAGGCGCCGTCCATCTTGCAGCCAGGCATGACCAGCTTGGCACCGACCATCGGCGCGCTCTGGCCAAGGCCCCAGGCATTGGCATGGAACATCGGCACGACCGGCAGGATCGTATCACGCGACGACAGCCCCATCGCGTCAGGCATGGCGGCGATCATGGCGTGCAGCACGTTCGAACGGTGACTGTAGACGACGCCCTTTGGATCGCCCGTGGTCCCCGACGTGTAGCACATTCCGGCGGCGGTGCCTTCGTCGAAGACCCTCCAGGCGAAGTCGCCATCCGCCTCATTCAGCCAGTCCTCATAGGCGACCACATTCGGCAGTGTGGTCCGCGGCATGTGCGCACTGTCGGTCAGCACGATCACCTGTTTCAGCGACTTGACGGCGCCGGCGATCTTCTCGAGCAGCGGCACGAAGGTCAGGTCGACGAAGATTGCCTTGTCCTCGGCATGGTTCATGATCCAGACGATCTGCTCGGGAAACAGCCGTGGATTGAGCGTGTGATAGATCGCGCCGATGCCCATGATGCCGTACCAGGCCTCGATGTGGCGCGCCGTGTTCCAGGCCAGCGTGGCGATGCGGTCGCCCAAGCGATAGCCGTCGCGTTCCAGCCGCTGGGCGACCTTCAGGGCGCGGCGATGGATGTCCGCATAGCTGGTGCGCACGATCGGCCCCTCGATCGAGCGCGACACGATCTCGCGCACGCCATGCTGCCGCTCGGCATTGTCGATGAGTTTGTGGCACAGCAGCGGCCATTCCTGCATCAATCCCAGCATTCGTTCCTCCCCTACGCTTTTGCGTTTTTGCTTTTCGCTCCATTGTGGAGCGAACCGGCGGTTTGTCCAGTCGCCGGCCCCGGGCAAACGCTGCATTGATCGACAGGACCGGGAAAACCGCCACAATCCGGCCATCGTCGGCGTTAAGGTTCGTTAAAGGGCAAGGGGCGATTGGCGACTGAAAGAGGTTCGCATGGACGCGCAGCTCGACGACAAGACCCTCGAAAGCACGCTTGCCGAAAGTCTGGCTGATCTGGTGCCGGATACAAAGACTGTTTCCGAAGACGAATTTGTTGAAGTTGTCGGCGGCGCGCTCGAAGCGGTCGGCGGCACACTGCTGTTCAAGATGTGCGTCCAGAACGAAGGCGAAGGCCAGCACGTAGCGGCCGCATCCGTCGGCGACGGCGGCAATCGCCAGTTCCTGCTGCTCACCTTGCCGACCGGCGGTGGCTCCTTGAAAGTCGAGACCGCGTCGCGAAGCAGCAACCCGGTGGCCGGTATCGCAGCCGCCTATGCCGGGCTCATGGATGCCTTCAAGACCGCTGCCTGACTCTCAACGGACAGTGCCGTTTAAAGGCACGCGCGGTCGACCCCGGCTCGGCGCAAGCGGCCTTTGCGTGCAGTATGGCGACTGCAGGCCTTGCGTAACGCGCTTGCACGACACACTTTAAAGTCGAGGCAAGGAGACCCCCGCATGGACCAGATCGCCAACCCGGCACCCGGCTTTCAACGCAATCCGGACAAGGTCATTGCCATCGAGCCCTATGTCGGCACCGTCACCGTGCGCTCCGGGGACACGGTCATCGCCTCCTCCACGAAGGCCAAGGTGCTGACCGAGACGCCCTATCCCGCGGTCTTCTACATTCCGTTCGCCGACATCGATTTCAGCAAGCTCCGCGGCACGGAGCATTCCACCCATTGTCCCTACAAGGGCGATGCAAGCTATTGGAGCGTGCTGCCTGCCGGCGAGACCGGCCAGAATGCGATGTGGGCTTACGAGCGGTCATTCGACGAAATGGCTGAAATCCGCGCTCATGGCGCGTTCTACGCCAGCAAGGTCAGCATCGAAGCCAAACCAGGCTGAGCGGACGGCAGCCACTTTTCGGAACCGCGAGGCAACGAAAGCGCTGGTGCACTGGACCGTCGTTAGTCCGTGGTGCCGTGATTGCCGATGCCATCAGCATCGTCGAGCCGCACAAAGGTCAGACCTTTTTCCTTCAGCGCCAGCAGGCCCTGCACCACGCCTTCGCCCGCGGCATGGGTCGGCTGGTTGATGTGGGCGATGATGACGTCACCGTCCTTGGCCGCCGCTATGCGCCTGGTGGTTTCCCTGGCGCCGAGCAGTGAACCACCGTCGCCGTTTATCGAGAAGCCTGCAATCTTGAAGCCAAGCTTGCGGATCATCGCGATCGCCGACGGGCTGTATTCGGCGGTTGCCCCGCGAAACCATTTTGGCGCCGGCTCGCCGGTCCTGGCAAGGGCAGCGGCACCCGACTCGACCTCGGCCAGTACCGCGTCCGGGCTGCCGGCGCTGCGGATGCCGTAGATCTTCTGCGGCGTGTCGACCGCCGGGACATGATGGCCGCCGTGATTTTCCAGTTCGAACAGATCGGGATGCGCCCGCATGATCTCGACGGCGGCGGCGTTTCGCTTCAGCCAGATGCCGGTAACGAAAATGGTGGCGGGAATCTTGTTTTCCACCAGCGCCGAGAGAATCCGGTTGTCGGTCTGTCCGCCGCAGGCATCGAGCGTCAGCGCAACGCGACCCGCCCCGCTTGCATCCGGCTGGATGTGAAGCGTGGGCTCGACCAGCGTCGCGGCGTTGCCGCTGGATACCACCGCCAACGAGATGGCGACCATGCAGAGATGTTTTTGCAGCAGGTGCATCAGTTCCTGACCGGTATTTTCAAATGGGTGTCCCAAGACCCGCATGAAGGCGGAAATCGGGATGGTGCATAGCAGAAAAGCACAAGGCGCGACAATTTGACTGTCTGCTTGGTGTGACGACGCCTGCCACGCATGATCTCAGATGGCGCGCTCCAGCTTCAATTCGGTGCGCGAAAGGAGTTCAAGCACCGCGTCGACGACAGGCTTGACCTCCAGGCGCCACACGCAGCAGGCCTTGCTGGTATCCGGCCACCGGCACAGGTCTTTGGCTACACAATTGCAAGGCATTGGAGGTCGAAGCGCAATGCTGGATACGCCCACCGGACCCCAGCGCGACGGGTCCGTCGAACCGAACAACCCGACAACCGGGGTTCCCACCGCCGCGGCCATGTGCATCGGCCCGCTTTCGTTGCCGAGAAACAGCCTGGCCCGCGCCAGCACCGCCAGCAGCCTTTCAAGCGACAGCTGCCCAACCAGATTGACGACCGATGGCGCTGTCCGGGCGACGATACGTTCGGCAATCCCGTGCTCGTCCGAGCCACCCACCAGGACGACGTCCAGGCCAGTATCGCCAGTGATTTCGACGATCGCCGCGGCAAATCGCTCCGGCTGCCAACGGCGCCCCTCGAAGCTTGCACCGGCATGCACAACCACAAAGGCGTTTGGCCGCAGATGATGCTTGCCCAGGAGTGCCAATGCCTTTGCCGTCTCGACCGGTAGCGGTTGAATGCGCGGAACCGCCACACGAAGACCGATGCCAAGTGCCTGGAGCGGCGAAAGATAGCGAAACAGATAGTGCTCGCCACCAAAGCCATATGGCCTGGCAAAGACATTGGCGGGCTGCCGCTCCAGCAGACGCAAGGGCCTTTCGGGAGGGTTGTAGCCGACGCGGGTCTTGGCGTTGACGAAACCGCTGATGATGCGCGACGTCTTTGAATCGGTCAGGTCGATCGTCAGGTCGAAGCGAAAGCGGCGCAACGCCCGCACCATGGCGTAAAGCTCTTTTAGCCGCTCCAGGGTGGTGCCGCGCATGCGGGCTCTGCTGAATGTGACCACCTCGGAAGCAATGCCATGGGCGATCACGAAGCTCTCGAAGCGGGCCTCGCACAGAAACACGAGCTTGGCGCCGGGGAATTCAAGCCGCAGGTTTTCCGCGAGCGCCGAGGCGAGGACGAGATCTCCCATGAACTTCGTTTGAATGACCAGGATCGAGCGAAACGGCGCGGGTGAAGTCTGCAACATCTGTTTCCGGGAGCAATTGGCAGGACGTCCGCAAATTGGCCGGGAACAATGTCGAGATTGCGCGATACCGTCAGCACGTTCGCGTGAATTATCTTACAAAACGGTAAGCTCGATCTGGATGGGTCCTATGCGCGGCCTGCCTTGGCGACCAGCACCGCCGCCTGCGCTGCCGCCAGCCTGGCGATCGGCACGCGATAGGGCGAGCAGGACACATAGTCGAGGCCGACCTCTTCGCAAAAGCGGATCGAAGCCGGGTCGCCGCCATGTTCGCCGCAGATGCCGAGCTTGATGTCCGGCCGCGTCGCCCTGCCCTTTTCGGCGGCCATGCGCACCAGTTCACCGACGCCGTCGATGTCGAGCGAGACGAACGGATCCTGCTCGATGATGCCCTTCTGCCGATAGGTTTCCAGGAACGAGGCCGCATCGTCGCGCGAGATGCCGAAGGTCGTCTGGGTGAGGTCGTTGGTGCCGAAGGAGAAGAACTCGGCCGTGGCGGCGATGACATGGGCGCGGATCGCCGCGCGCGGCAATTCGATCATCGTCCCGGTCAGATAGTCGATCTTGACGCCGGTCTCCTCCATGACGCTCTTGGCGACGGCATCGATGCGCGCCTTCACATAGTCGAGCTCCTTCACGAGACCGACCAGCGGCACCATGATTTCGGGAACCACCAGCGCACCGGCCTTGCGGCCGGCCTCTACGGCGGCCTCGAAAATGGCGCGCGCCTGCATCTCGGCGATCTCGGGATAGGACACCGCCAACCGGCAGCCGCGATGGCCGAGCATCGGGTTGAACTCATGAAGGGCCTCGGTGCGCTGCCTGAGCTTGTCCGGCGACACATTCATGGCGGTGGCGACTTCGGCAATTTCCTCCTCGGTCTTGGGCAGGAATTCGTGCAGCGGCGGATCGAGCAGGCGGATCGTCACCGGCAGGCCTGCCATGATCTCGAACAGTTCGAGGAAATCCGAACGCTGCATGGGCAGAAGCTTGGCAAGTGCGGTGCGCCGGTCCTTTTCCGTGTCGGCCAGAATCATTTCGCGCATCGCCACGATCCGCTCACCGTCGAAGAACATGTGCTCGGTGCGGCAAAGCCCGATGCCTTCGGCGCCGAAGGAACGCGCCATGCGCGCATCCAGCGGTGTTTCGGCGTTGGTGCGCACCTTCATGCGGCGCACTGCATCCGCCCACTCCATGATGGCGGCGAAATCGCCGGAAAGTTCCGGCTGCAGCATCGGCACGGCGCCCTTCAGCACCTGGCCGTTGCCGCCATCGATGGTGATGATGTCACCCTTGCGAAAGGTCGATCCCATCGCCATCAGCGTGCCGGCCTTGTAGTCGACGCGCAGCGAACCGGCGCCCGACACGCAAGGCTTGCCCATGCCGCGCGCAACGACGGCGGCGTGGCTGGTCATGCCGCCGCGTGTCGTCAGGATGCCTTCCGCCGCATGCATGCCGTGAATATCTTCGGGGCTGGTTTCGATGCGCACCAGGATCGCCTTGCGGCCTTGTGTCTTGAGCTCCTCGGCGTCGCCAGAGGAAAAGACAATCTCGCCGGTGGCGGCACCTGGAGAGGCAGGCAGACCAATGCCGACAACGTCGCGCGCCGCCTTGGGATCGATGGTGGGATGCAGCAATTGGTCGAGCGAGGCCGGATCGATGCGGGCGACAGCTTCCTCCTTCGTGATCAGCTTGTCGCGGGCCATATCGACGGCGATCCTGAGCGCCGCCTTGGCGGTGCGCTTGCCGGACCTCGTCTGCAGCATCCACAACTTGCCGCGCTCGATGGTAAATTCGAGATCCTGCATGTCGCGGTAGTGTTTTTCCAGACTGTCGGAGATTGTGACGAAGGAATGGAAGGCGTCCGGCATCAGCTTCTGCAAGGATGGCTTGTCGGAGCCGGCGGCGATGCGCGCCGCCTCGGTGATGTTCTGCGGCGTGCGGATGCCGGCGACCACGTCCTCGCCCTGCGCGTTCACCAGGAACTCGCCATAGAGCTGCTTTTCGCCGGTCGACGGGTTGCGGGTGAAGGCGACGCCGGTGGCCGAGGTTTCGCCCATATTGCCAAACACCATGGCCTGGACATTGACCGCCGTGCCCCAGCTTTCGGGAATGTCGTGCAGACGCCGGTAGGTGATGGCGCGGTTGTTCATCCAGCTTGAAAACACGGCACCGATGGCGCCCCAGAGCTGTTCATTCGGATCCTGCGGAAACGGCTTGCCCAGTTCTTCCTCGACCTTGGCCTTGTAGAGCGCGATGACGCCTTGCCATTCGAGGGCCGTCAGATCGGTGTCGAGCTCATGGCCGAGCCCGCCCTTCTGGTCTTCGAGGATTTCCTCGAACACTTCGTGGTCGAGGCCCATGACGACATCCGAATACATCTGGATGAAGCGGCGGTAACTGTCATAGGCAAAGCGCGCATCACCGGAATCGGCGGCGAGCGCCTCGACCGTCTCGTCGTTCAGCCCGAGATTGAGCACGGTATCCATCATGCCTGGCATCGAGGCACGGGCACCCGAACGCACCGACACCAGAAGCAGTTTCGACGGGTCGCCGAACCGGCGGCCGGTCAGCCGGCCGATGTGATCGAGCGCCACCGCGACATCCGCTTCCAATCCCGCCGGATAAGTGCGGCCATTGGCATAATAGGCGTTGCAGACCTCGGTGGTGATGGTGAAGCCCGGCGGCACTGGCAGGCCCAGACTGCACATCTCGGCCAGGTTGGCGCCCTTGCCGCCCAGCAGATTCTTGTCGCCGGCACGGCCTTCCGCCGCACCGTCGCCAAAGGTGAAAACCCATTTGGTCATGCTTTGCTCTCCGGTTGCAGGAGATTGGAAAGATTGGCGAAACGGAAAGTCCCGCCGTGTCCGACTTCGGAGCGATATGATGCTGCAGTGCGAAAGGCAAGGCGTCAGGGAGGCCGTCCGCCTGCTACAATCGATTAAGAAAAAGTTGTGTCCGAAGATGCGGCAAAAAGACTTGCCACTCCAGAACCACAGGACTAGAACATAAAGGGAACAAAGAGGTACGCCATGAAACTGTCTGGGAAACTCGACTATCTGGAAATGCCGGCGACCGGCGGAACGCTGGACCGGCTCAAGGCTTTCTACAGTGCCGCCTTTGCCTGGTCTTTCACCGATTATGGGCCGACCTATTCGGCCTTTGCCGAGGGCCTGGATGGGGGCTTCCAGGCCGATGCCGCGGAGGCGCCCGCCAAGCCACTGCCCGTGCTCTATAGCCGGGATCTGGAAGAAACCCTCAATGCCGTCGAAAATGCCGGCGGCACGATCGTCAAGCCGATCTTCGCGTTCCCCGGCGGCCGGCGCTTCCACTTTCTCGATCCGGCCGGGAACGAGATGGCGGTCTGGTCCGAATAGCCCGTTCGCTTGCCATCTGGCGGTGACCGCGTTTAGCTCATTCGGGCGTTCTCATCATCGTTCATAAGCATTGTGCTTTTTGGCTGCTCTGCTAATAACGCGCCGCACAAGCGACTCTGACGGCAATTGGGGCGTCGCCAAGTGGTAAGGCATCGGTTTTTGGTACCGACATTCCCAGGTTCGAATCCTGGCGCCCCAGCCATCATATATTTTCATATTATATAATATAATCAGATACTTACACCGATTTTGATTCTTGATGACCACGGCGGGAGCCACCGTGAGCCGGGTGTCGCTATCGATGTAGTTACCCACGCGGGATTTTCATTTGGCTGGTGTGCCCCCTAGGCATGAGCACTACGCGAAAGCGTGCGGGAAATATTGCATAACAATTTCAGTTATTTAACCAAGTCACCCGATGACTCGGCGCCAGAGAAAAATGGCCGAGCACAACCCTGACGGTTTGACGCTTGTCGTAGACCTGTGAAGAGGACCAGTCCTCACTTCTTAAAATATAGCAGAATCGGAATCCGAACGACAGAAAAGGAGGAAATATTTCCTATTTTCCTGGGTATGTCTTTTGACATAGCGTTTTGACTTGGTTTGAGCTTTTCAATGGAACCGAAGTGGCCCTTCGCGAGTTGATGGCCGACCTGAGAATCCCAAGCCTTAGGTTGTCAAAGAGCCCGCCTTCCTTCCCCCCCTCCCCGGAACGCGGGCTTTTTCGCGTCTGCTTTCCGTCAGAGGTCGTCCAGGATTGATTGCCTGCTCGCGCCAGAGGCCTGCCAGCTGATGCTGGCGTCGTCTCGCAGGGGTCCGTTGCTATTCAAAACATCCGATGCAATCGTGGCGTGACGGCACCGCCCTGCCCCATCGGGTATTCCCGCAAAGGCCCGGTCCGGATCGTCGAGCCGGCTTTGGCTTTCTCGGCGGTCGGGCACAGATTGTTGTTGGAGCAGAATGATATCTTATTCAGCCGCCGGACGGATCGCCTTTGTCGTCATCCTCATTGTCGTTCTTGTGCTTGCGCTGTTGCCGGTACCTCGTCTCGAGGAATTCGGCATCGACGTCGGTTTCCACTACGACAAGCTGAACCATGCCAGCGCATTCGCCGTTCTGACATTCATCGGAAGTATCGGCTGGCCCGAGCGCAAGGCAAGGCTGATCGTCTTCCTTGCCCTGGTTGGAGCCGCGATCGAAATTCTGCAGGGCACGACGCTGATAGAGCGTGATCTTGACGTGTTCGACTGGGTTGCCGATTGCGTCGGCATGGCGTTCGGTCTCGCGGCCGCGATGTGCGCAAACTGGATTTTGCGACGCGGAGACTGAAAGTGGCCAATCGCTCCCGGATCGTCCAAGCGATCCAGGCAGCCCGGATGGTTCAGCTAGCCTCGCGCATCGCCTCGGCGGCCTGCAGATCGACCGACACGAGCTGGCTGACGCCCTGCTCGGCCATGGTCACGCCGAACAGCCGGTTCATGCGCGCCATGGTGATCGGGTTGTGGGTGATGATGACAAAGCGCGTCTCGGTGGTGTTGGCCATCTCGTCCATGAGATTGCAAAAGCGCTCGACATTGTGGTCGTCGAGCGGGGCGTCGACTTCGTCGAGCACGCAGATCGGCGCCGGATTGGTCAGGAACACGGCGAAGATCAGCGACATCGCCGTCAACGCCTGCTCGCCACCGGACAGCAGCGTCATGGTCTGCGGCTTCTTGCCGGGCGGGCGGGCGAGGATTTCGAGCCCGGCCTCGAGCGGATCATCGGACTCGATCAGCTGCAATTCCGCCGTGCCCCCGCCGAACAGATGCGAGAACAGCCGCTGGAAATGGCCGTTGACCACATCGAAGGCGGCGAGAAGCCGCTCGCGGCCTTCACGATTGAGGCTCTGGATTGCCTGCCGCAGCTTGCGGATCGCTTCGATGATGTCCTCGCGCTCGGAGACGATGGTCTCAAGCCGATCGGACAGCTCCTTCTGCTCTTCCTCGGCGCGCAGATTGACCGCGCCAAGCCGCTCGCGCTCGATCTTCAGCCGATCGAGCTGACGCTCGATCTCGGCCATTTCCGGCATCGGGCTGTCGGCTTCAAGTCCGGTGTGGCGGATGACCAGATGCGGCGGCGTGTTCAGCGTTTCCTGGATGCGCGCCTCGACCTCCAGCCGGCGTTCGTCGGCCGCGGTCAGCCGCTCTTCGGCGCGAACGCGCGTCTCGCGCGCCTCGGCCAGCGACTGGATGGCGCCGGTGGCCGCCTTGTCCAATTCGGATTGCCTGTTCTCCGCCTCCTGCAAACGGTCTGCGGCCGCCCTGCGCAAGGTCTCCGCCTCGGTGAGCTGCGACAGCAACGCGCGCCGTTTGGCGTCGATTTCGTCTGGTGCATCGGCCAGTCGCTCGCGCTCGGCCTCGGCCTCGGCCTTGCGTTCACCTAGCGAAGCGATCTGCGTCGAGGCATTTTCGGCGCGCTCCAGCCAGTTGCTGCGCTCGGCGCCAATGGCCTCGAGCCGGCGTATGCGCGCCTCGGCCTCGCGCCGCAAACCCTCGTGCACGGCGCGCGCATCGGCAAGCGTGGCGCGGTCGCGCGCGACATTGGCTGAGGACTGTTCGAGCTGCAATTGCAGGTCGCCCAGATCGGGAGCGCTCTGCAAGAGCATCTCGGCCTCGACGAAAGCCGCCGATGTCTCCTCATGGCTGTCGACGATGCGGGCCCGTGCCTCGTCCAATGCGGCGCGCCGGCTCGACAATTCGCCGCCGGCCTTTTCGGCCTCGGCCAGCGCATTGCGGGCTGCGTCCAGCCGATGCTGGGCGTCACGTCCGGCCTGGCGCGCATTGCGCTCGGCTTCGCTTGCCAGGCGAAGCGTCTGTTCGGCCTGTGCCAGCGCCTCCTCGGCCTGGCGCAGGACGAGCGTCGCCTGCACGGCTTCGGCATCGAGTTCGGCCAGCCGGTTCTTCTGCGCCAGCCGTTGCGCGGCGGCGGTCGGCGCGTCGGCACTGGCGGTGAAGCCATCCCAGCGCCAGAGCGCGCCCTCGCGGCTGACCAGCCGCTGGCCGGGCGCAAGAAGCGCCTGCAGCCGGCGGCCATCACTGTCCGCAACGATACCGATCTGCGCCAGCCGGCGGGCGAGCTGCGCCGGCGCGTGAACCACGCTGGCAAGGCTCGTGACGCCCTCGGGTAAAGCCGCATCGCCGGGATGGATCTGGCTTTCGCCCCAATGCACCGGCGCGCTGCGGTCGAGCGGCACGTCAAGGTCTTCGCCAAGGGCGGCGCCCAGTGCCGTCTCGAAGCCGCGCTCGACGCTGATCTGTTCCAACACGGCCGGGAAGAGGTCGCCGCTGGCGGCGTTGAGGATCTTGGCCAGCGTGCGTGCTTCCGTCTCGATCCGCGCCAGCTCCGCCCTGGCGTCCTGGAGTGGCGGCCGGGCAGCGCTTTCGGTGGCGCGGGCATCGATGACCGACTGTTCGGCCTCCGATATCGCGGCCTCGGATTCTTCCAGCAGCGCGATGGCCTGTTCGACCAGGAGCTGTTTCTCGGCCGGATCCGGCAGTCCGGCCACCTTCGACAGGATGTCCGACAGCTCCCGATCAACCTCGGCGAGCTGGCGCGCGAAGCGGTCGCGGCGCTCGGCGGTGTCGCGCAGCGTCCGTTCGATCTGGTTGCGGGAAGCGGCGGCCTCGGCCCGCTCGGCGGTCAGCGCGGCAAGCCTCGCTTCGCTTGCGGCAAGCGTCGATGCCGCCTGTTCGAACGCGGCCCGGGTGCTTGCCTCGCGCTCGGCGGCACCGGCGTTTTCGGAATTGAGCGCGGCTTCTTCCGTGCGAAGGCGCTCGAGAATATCCGCATTGTCGCGGACCATGCGCTCCTCGCGCGCAATATCGCCGTCGAGTTGCTGCAGCCGACGCTCGAGTTCCGCCTGGCGGGCACGGATGCGGCCGGCTTCCTCCTCGATCTGCGACCTGGCTATCGACAGGCGCTGGAAGGCAGCGGCGGCGGCGGCTTCCGCGTCCCGCAGGTCAGGCAAGCGGTGAGCGCCGATGCCTTGCTCCTTGGCCGCGTTCATCTGAGCGGCGGCGCGATCGCCGACCAGCGCCGTGGCAACCGCCAGCGCCGAGCGTGCTTCGCCTTCCTGCGTCTTGGCCAGCGTCCAGCGCAGATGCAGCAGCGTCGCTTCGGCCTTGCGGATATCGGCCGACAGGTTCTTGAAGCGGGATGCCTGGCGCGCCTGGCGCTTGAGGCTTTCGATCTGGCTTTCCAGTTCGCCGACGACGTCGTCCAGGCGTTCCAGATTCTGTTCGGCCGCCTTCAGCCGCAGTTCTGCTTCGTGACGACGGGTGTGCAGCCCGGAAATGCCGGCCGCCTCTTCGAGCAGCGCGCGGCGCGCCTGCGGCTTTGCCTGGATCAGTTCGCCGATGCGGCCCTGGCCGACCATCGACGGCGAGCGCGCGCCGGTCGACTGGTCGGCGAACAGAAGCTGCACATCCTTGGCGCGCGCTTCCTTGCCGTTGATGCGGTAGAGCGAGCCCGCCTCGCGCTCGATGCGGCGTGACACCTGCAATTCGTCGGCATCGTTGAAGGTGGCGGGCGCCGAGCGGTCGCTGTTGTCGAGGAAAAGCGTGACTTCGGCGGTGTTGCGTGCCGGGCGCGTGCCCGAACCGGAAAAGATGACGTCGTCCATGCCGGACGCGCGCATGTTCTTGTAGGAGCTTTCGCCCATCACCCAGCGCAGCGCCTCGACCAGGTTCGACTTGCCGCAGCCGTTCGGCCCGACAACACCCGTCAGGCCGCGTTCGATGACGAACTCGCCGGGCTCGACGAAGGATTTGAAACCGAGGAGGCGAAGGCGTGAAAACTTCATTCACGCCGCCCTATAGGGGGATTCCGCAAAAATGTTGCACGGTTTTGCGAAAGGTGTCCGCGGCACAACAAGAGGCCGCGCATGCTGAAGCGCTGCCGCTTCGGCGCTGCCCAGGCGTCAGAGCAGAGGGTCGATGATGGCCGACATTTCCTCAATCGACATCGCCCCTTTGTAGGTCTTACCGTTGATGAAGAAGGTCGGAGTTGAGTCGACCTTGAATTCATTGGCGCCGCGCTTCTGGACCGATCTCACATCGTCCAGAAGTTTCTGGTCCGTCAAGCAGGCCTCGAAGGACTCCTGTGTAAAACCGGCGAGCTTCGAGATTTGCAGCAGCGCATCCTTGGTGTTGGCAACGCCAACCCAGTTCGCCTGCTGCCTGAACAGGACATCCACCATCGGGAAATAGTTATCCTTGGCGCAACGCGCCAACATGAAACCGGCCTCGGCGCTCGGATCGAACGGGAATTCGCGCAGGATGTAGCGGGCCTTGCCGGTGTCGATGTACTTTGTCTTCAGATCCGGAAAGGTGGTCTCGGCGAAATGCGCGCAGTGCGGGCAGGTCATCGAGGCGTATTCGACGATGGTGACCTTGGCGTCGTCCTTGCCAAGCTGCTTGTCGGGCAGCGCACCCGGCTTCAGCAATTCCGCCATGTCCACCGTGCCCTGTGCTTCCGGCGCGGTAGCGGCGGCCGGCGTGGCCGGCTTCGCAGGCGCGGCCGGGTCGGCGGGCTTCACGTCCGCGGCCTTGGCTTGCTCGCCGGAATCGCTGCAAGCCGCGAGCAGGGCCAGCGCCGGAATGGCGGCCAGCGAAGACAGAACGTTTCTGCGAGACAAGCTTGCGCCAAACGGGGGACGGTTCATACGAATCACCTGACAAGGGTTGGATTTTGCAATGCAAAAGCACGAAAAGGCGAGAGTTGGCGCGAATTAAGGCATCCCTGTCCCCAATCCAATCGCGAAACCTGACAAGGGCGATCACGAATGCGCGAGATTGGCGACAAATCTATGTCTTCCTTTCCCCAATAATGGTCGCGCCAAGTTTTTCCAGCGAGGCGCGCAGTCCATCATCGTCGATCAGGCCGACAGTGCCCGACAATTTCGTCTTCTCGGCAGCGGTCAGCGGCCTCAAGGTCGGTTTAGGCCGTCCTTTGTCCGCTGTCACCGGCTTCTGCAGGATCCTGATCCGGCTGATGGCGGTGAAGCCGAGAAAGGCGTTGACCCGGTTGATGATCTCGCCGGTCTCGTGCTGCAGGTGGAGTGCGGCCATGCCCTCGCAGGCGATGACCAGCACCGCCGGCTCAAACGGATCGTCTTCATGCATGCGGCGCGGCCACTGGATTTTCTCGGGACGAGAGCGGCTGGCGAGGCGCGGACCGGCGATCTCTTCCCATGACTGGACGAGGCCAATTGAAATGCCGGCCCGCTTGCGCAGCACCGGATCGAGGATTTCGGTTGCAAGATCGCTCACCGGGACGGGATTGCCGTAGGGCTTTCTCCCTGCCATGTACGTCCTCCAGCCACGACCTTCATCAGCATCGCCAAGGCCAATTCCCGATCAATGGCACCAGCAGACCAGACCCGCAAGACCGCATCCAGAGATAGCAACACGGCTGCATCTGGAAGCGGCGATGACATCGCATCCCGCCTGCTCGGCTGGTACGACGTCCATCACCGCGAGCTGCCGTGGCGTATCACGCCGCGCGAACATGCGCGCGGCGTGCGGCCCGACCCCTACCGTATCTGGCTGTCCGAGGTCATGCTGCAGCAGACCACGGTCGAAGCGGTGAAGACTTATTTCCGGGCATTCGTCGAGAAATGGCCTGACGTCGAGGCGCTGGCCGCGGCACCCACCGAGGATGTGATGAAGGCCTGGGCCGGGCTTGGCTATTACTCCCGCGCCCGTAATCTCAAGGCGTGTGCCGATCTGGTGGCCGAGCGCGGCGGCCGGTTTCCCGACACCGAGGCTGGCCTGAGAGACCTGCCCGGCATTGGCGCCTATACGTCGGCGGCCATCACGGCGATCGCCTTCGACCAGCCCGCCGCCGTCGTCGACGGCAATGTCGAACGCGTCATCTCCCGGCTGTTTTCCATCACCACGCCGCTGAGCGAAGCCAAGGCCGAGATACGCGCCCATGTCGAGCGCATGGTGCCGGGTGCGAGGCCGGGCGACTTCGCCCAGGCGATGATGGATCTGGGGGCGACGATCTGCACGCCGCGCCGGCCACGCTGCATGCTGTGCCCGCTGCGCGAAGACTGCAGCGCCACTGTGTCAGGCGATCCCGAGCACTTCCCCGTACGCCTGCCGAAGGCCGACAAGCCGTTGCGGCGCGGCGCCGCCTTCGTCGCCGTGCGCGGCGACGGCGCCATCCTTCTGCGCAAACGGCCGGAAAGAGGTTTGCTCGGCGGCATGACCGAGGTGCCGACGACCGACTGGACGGCGCGGATCGACGGCGCGACCACCGAGGCGGCGGCGCCTTTCCCCGCCAACTGGCGGCCTGCCGGCCAGATTGCCCATGTCTTCACCCATTTCGCGCTTGAGCTCGACGTCTTTCGTGCCGAGGTGAACGGCGCCGCGCCGGCGGGGCATTTCTGGTCGCTGGCCCATGAAATTTCCGGCGAGGCACTGCCCACTGTCATGAAAAAGGCAATCGAGGCTGCGATACCCGGCGCGACGAAAAAACCGTCACCACACAGTGCAAAGAGGCCCCATGACTGAAGTCCGCCACATCGTTTTCGACATCGGCAGAGTGCTGATCCACTACGATCCCAACATTCCGTTCAGCCGGCTGATTCCCGATGAGAAGGAGCGGAAATGGTTCTTCGACAATGTCTGCACGCATGACTGGAACATCGAGCAGGACCGTGGCCGGACCTGGGAAGAGGCGGAGGCGCTGCTGATCGCCGAGCATCCCGATCACGCGGAAAACATTCGCAATTTCCGCCGCTACTGGCACGACATGGTGCCGCATGCCTATGACGACAGCGTCGCCATCATGGTCGGCCTGATCGAGAGCGGTCACGACGTGACCATGCTGACCAACTTCGCCACCGACACGTTGGCCGAGGCGCGCAAGCGCTTCGATTTTCTGGAGCGGCCGCGCGGCGTCACCATCTCCGGCGAGATCGGCATGATCAAGCCGGATCGCGGCATCTATGATCATCACGTCGCCACGTTCGGCCTCGAGCCGTCGGCCACGTTGTTCATCGACGACAGCCAGAAGAATGTCGACGGCGCGAAGGCCGCCGGCTGGCAATCGGTGCTGTTCACCGACGCGGCGACGCTTCAAGCGGACCTTCAGCGCCTCGGAATCAAAGCGTGATTTGAATCGCTTGCAGCGATCCATTGAGAATTTGAATCAACGCAAATTAGCACAGCAAGCGGCAGGGGCTCAGGCCCCTGCCCGCTCCATCCCCAGTCGCGCGATGCGGCGAAGCTCGTCGATCGGGGTCAGGCCGCCGCTGCGCTCATAGTGCCAGAAGGTCCAGCCGTTGCAGGCGTCCAGTCCCTGCACTTCGGCGCCGATCTTGTGGATCGAACCTGCGCTGTCGCCGATCGCCACCGTGCCGTCGGCGCGCACCTTGGCCGCCCAGCGCTTCTTGGCATCGTAAAGCGTCGCGCCGGGCGTCATCAGTCCGGTGTCGATGAGGCTGACGAAGGCAACGCGCGGCTCGGCGCGCTTGCCGGTCAGCACGGTCAGATCAGCGTCGTCCAGCGGCCGCACCGCGTCGATGCGCTCATTGGCGGCGTCGATATAGGCCTGCTCACGCTCGATGCCGACGAAATGGCGGCCGAGGCGCTTGGCCACCGCGCCGGTGGTGCCGGAGCCGAAGAAGGGATCGAGCACGATGTCGCCCGGTTTGGTCGACGCCATCATGATGCGGGCGAGCAGCGCTTCCGGCTTCTGCGTCGGATGCAGCTTGTCGCCATTGTCGTTCTTCAGCCGCTCGCCGCCGGTGCAGATCGGAAACAGCCAGTCTGAGCGCATCTGGATGTCGTCATTCGAGGCCTTCATGGCTTCGTAGTTGAAGGTATAACCCTTGCCCTTCTGGTCGCGCGAGGCCCAGATCATCGTCTCATGGGCGTTCTGGAAACGGCGGCCACGGAAGTTCGGCATCGGATTGGTCTTGCGCCAGACCACGTCGTTGAGGATCCAGAACCCCAGATCCTGCATCTTGGCGCCGACCCGGAAAATGTTGTGGTAGGAGCCGATGACCCAGATGGTGCCGTTGGGCTTCAGCACCCGACGTGCCGCCAGCAGCCAGGCGCGGGTGAAAGCGTCGTATGCCTCGAAGCTTTCGAACTGGTCCCAGTCGTCGTCGACGGCATCGACCTTGGACTGGTCGGGGCGGTGCAGATCGCCGTCGAGTTGCAGATTGTAAGGCGGATCGGCGAAGATGACGTCGATCGACTTTTCCGGCAGCCGGTCGAGCGCGGCGACGCAGTCGCCCTTCAGGATCGTATCCAGCCATTCGGATTGCTGGGGAGCGTGGGAAAGCTCGTCGAGAAGACGCACGGCAGACATTCTGACACCCAAGGCACGCGTTACTGTTTTACTCTCTGTTATGGTTACCGATCAGCGTAAATATTCGGTGAAGACCGCCGAGTTTGCGAAGGCTGACCTGTTGGTGTATGCCGCGCCGCCTGAGGCCTTCCGAGGCCCTTCTCCTCCCACTGTCCGGATCACCATGCCCCAGCCAGACCTTGTCATCTTCGATTGCGACGGCGTTCTCGTCGATTCCGAAATCATCGCCGCGCGTGTCGAGGCCGAGCTGCTGACCTTGGCCGGGTATGAAATTTCGGCCGAGGAAATCGCCGAAACCTATGCGGGCCTGACCTTCAAGGACATCATGATGCGGGTTGAGGGGAAGTCCAGCATCCCGTTCCAAGCCTCGCTCATCGACCGCGCCGAGGATCTGGTCGACCGCAAGTTGCGCAGCGACGTCCGTGCCATCGATGGCGCGCGCGAGGCGGTCGCCGCGGTAACGGCGCCGCGCTGCGTCTGCTCGAATTCACGCGCCGAGCGGATCGAGTTCATGCTGGAGAAAGTGCACCTGCTGCCGTTCTTCGCCGGCCACATCTTCTCGGCGCTGGAGATACCGAGCAAGAAAACCAAGCCCGCTCCGGACGTGTTCCTGTTCGCTGCGGAAAAACTCAACGCGAATCCGGCGAACACCTTTGTCATCGAGGATTCCGTGCACGGCGTCCACGGTGCCAGGACAGCCGGCATGCGCGTGATCGGCTTCACTGGTGCCGGGCACAGCTATCCCGGTCATGCCGACGCGCTGACCGAAGCCGGCGCCGAAACGGTGATCCGCCGCTGGGCGGAGCTGAAAAGCGTCATCGCGGCGCTGTCGGAGTGGTCGGCGGATGCCTGAGAAGCGTGCGTCCGTCCGGACGCACGTTGGGCAGGTAACCTGTTAATTTGTCGCCACTTTCTTCCTGTGGGTCTTCTTCGGCTTGTCGGTCGTCGCCTTGGGTGCGGTCTCATCGTAGCCGGCATAGGCCTGATAATCCTGCGCCGCCGGCTCCGGCACGACGACATTGGAATCGGTGAAGACGAACTGTGTGGCGACCGAAGGGTCGGTCACCTGGACTTGATACTGGTGAAGCTGCGAGTAAAGCACTTCGGTGCCGTGCATCACCGCGGTGCGGATCGGCATGGTGATGGTGCCGGGCGAGAACTTCGGCCCCGGAACGATCCTGCCGGCGACTGCTATCTTCATCGTCAGTTGCCCGTTGGCGCGGCTGCAGTCGCGGGTCACGTCGCTGATCGAGGCCTGATAAATGATCCTCGCCGAATCGTCGGGCGGAGTAGCAGCGGCGGCGTCGGCCGCAGCCTGGGCCGCGGCATCCTGCGCGGGGTCACCGGTCTTCTTGAGCTTGGGCTTGGCCTTCTGGACGTCCTTGCCGTAGGTGTTGAAGAAGGCCGTACCGTCGCGCACCGTCACTCGCGGACAGTAGGCTTGCAACTGGCTGGCCAACACCTTGGGATCCTGGGGCGGCGGTGGCGCCGTCGGGTCCTTCTTGCCAATGCCGAGGTTCAGGATGCCATTGTCGCCCGATTGGCAGCCGGCGGCGGCGAGCATAAAGCCGGTGAGCGCAAGACCCGCCAAAAAGCGACCACTGAATGTACGAAACGCCATGAAACTGCACTTCCCTCTCGCAAAGCTGGTGACGTATATCAACCGCGCGGCAAAAATGCGACTGAGCCAGCGCAGAAATTAACCACCTTGTGGTGAACGGAAAAGCCAAGCGGCAATGGATTGGTGAAGATGCAATATGTGAGTACCCGCGGGGAAGCGCCCGTGCTTGGATTTTCCGACGCCGTGCTGGCTGGCCTGGCGCGCGACGGCGGGCTCTATGTCCCGCGTGAATGGCCGCGGTTCTCCGCCGCCGAAATCCGCGCCATGCGCGGCCTTGCCTATCCCGACCTTGCCATCCGCGTGCTGTCGCCGTTTCTTGGCGACGAAATCCCGGCGCCCGTCTTCGAACGCCTGGTGCGCGAAGCCTATGCCACTTTCCGCCACGAAGCCGTCTGCCCGCTGGTGCAGACCGGCCCCAACACCTTCATCCTGGAACTCTTCCACGGCCCGACGCTCGCCTTCAAGGACGTGGCAATGCAGTTGCTTGCCCGGCTGATAGACCACGTGCTTGCCGAGCGCGACCAGCACGCCACCATCGTCGGCGCCACGTCAGGCGATACCGGCGGGGCGGCTATCGATGCCTTTGCCGGGCGCAGCCGCACCGACATCTTCATCCTTTTCCCACATGGCCGCGTCTCGCCGGTGCAGCAGCGGCAGATGACGACATCGACGGCCGAAAACGTCCATGCGCTGGCGATCGAAGGCAATTTCGACGATTGCCAGGGCCTGCTCAAGGACATGTTCAACGATCACGGCTTTCGCGACCGGGTTGCGCTGTCCGGGGTCAATTCGATCAACTGGGCCCGCATCATGGCCCAGATCGTCTACTATTTCTCGTCGGCGCTGTCGCTCGGCGCGCCGGACAGGCCGGTGTCCTTCACCGTGCCGACCGGCAATTTCGGCGACATCTTCGCCGGCTACGCCGCCAAGAAGATGGGCCTGCCGATCGAACGGCTGGTGATCGCCACCAATGACAACGACATCCTGGCGCGCACCTTCGCGACCGGCGAATACCGCACCAAGGGCGTGTTTGCGACTACGTCGCCGTCGATGGATATCCAGGTGTCGTCGAACTTCGAGCGTTTGCTGTTCGAGGCATCTGGCCGGAACGCCGCGACCGTGCGGCGCTACATGGCCGGGCTCAAACAGTCCGGCGCCTTCACCATCGAAGCGGCGGAAATCGCCAGGATGCGGTCCGAATTCGACGCCGGCCGCGCTGATATGGACGAGGTTGCCGCCACGATCCGCTCGACGCTTGCGGGCAGCAACTATTTGCTCGATCCGCATACCGCGGCAGCCGTGCATGTGGCGGCGGGCAAGGCGGCCGGCGCCGTGCCGATGGTGGTGCTGGGCACCGCCCATCCGGCGAAATTTCCGGCCGCCGTCGAAGCCGCCAGTGGCGTGTCGCCCGCACTGCCCGCATGGCTAGGTGGGTTGATGACCGCGCACGAAAAATACACGGTACTTCCATCCGACCTGAAAATGGTGGAAGATTACGTCGGCCGCCGCGCGCGAGCGGCGCGTTAGGGAGTGCAAGCCATATGGGTGTTGAGGTAAGCCGTCTGTCGAACGGCCTGACAGTCGCCACCGAAACCCTTCAAAGCATCGAATCGGTTGCCCTTGGTGCCTGGGTCAAGTCCGGTGCCCGCAATGAGCGTGACGAAGAGCATGGCATGGCCCATCTGCTCGAGCACATGGCGTTCAAGGGGACGAAGCGGCGAAGCGCCTTCGAAATCGCCTCGGAAATCGAGGATGTCGGCGGCGAGATCAACGCGGCCACCAGTGTCGAGACCACCTCCTATTATGCGCGGGTGCTTTCCGACGACGTGCCGCTGGCTGTCGACATCCTTGCCGACATCCTGCAGGAATCCGAGTTCGACCCGCAGGAACTCGAACGCGAGCAGCATGTGATCCTGCAGGAGATCGGCGCCGCGCACGACACGCCCGACGACATCGTCTTCGACCGTTTCACCGAGACGGCCTTTCGCCATCAGACGATCGGCCGGTCGATCCTGGGCACGCCCGAAACCGTCAAGTCCTTCACCTCGAAGCAGCTGCACGATTTCATTGAACGGCAATATGGCGCCGAACGCATGGTGATCGTCGCCGCCGGCGACATCAAGCACGACAATTTCGTGCGCGAGGTCGAAAAGCACCTCGGCGGCTTCCGCAGCAAGGCCGACAGCACCATCCCGCAATATGCGCAATATGTCGGCGGCGACTTCCGCGAGGATCGCGACCTGATGGACGCGCAGATCGTGCTGGGCTTCGAGGGCCGCGCCTATCACGTGCGCGACTTCTATGCCTCGCAGGTGCTGTCGATGATCCTCGGCGGCGGCATGTCGTCGCGTCTTTTCCAGGAAGTCCGCGAGAAACGCGGCCTGTGCTATTCGGTCTATGCCTTCCACTGGGGCTTTTCCGACACCGGCGTCTTCGGCGTCCATGCCGCGACCGGCCAGAGCGACATCGCCGAACTGGTGCCTGTCATCATCGACGAATTGCAGAAGGCCGGCGAGAACATCCTGCAGGAGGAGCTCGACCGGGCTCGCGCCCAGTATCGCGCCGGGCTGATCATGTCCGCCGAAAGCCCGGCCAGCCGCGCCTCGCAGATCGCACGGCAGCTGCTTCTGTTCGGCCGCCCGATCGGCAAGGAGGAACTGATGGAGCGGCTGTCGGCGCTGACGATCGAACGGCTGACTGATCTGTCGTCGCGGCTGTTCTCGACCAAGCCGACGCTTACCGCGGTCGGGCCTGTGGGCACGCTTGCACCATACGAGGCGATCCTCGATTCGCTTGCGGGCACGCAGACCACGGCCCGCAAGCTCGCCGTCTAAGTCCCTCAAAGCGTCGTGTTCGCACTCCCTTTCTTTCGCCGTGACCTGCCGGCACTGAAGGGCGACCGCGTCACGCTGCGCGTGCCGTACACGAATGACTACCGCGAATGGTCGGTGCTGCGCGGCGAGAGCCGCGCCTTCCTGGAGCCATGGGAGCCGCGCTGGACCCCCGATGAACTCGACCGCACGGCATGGCGGCTGCGCATCAGTCGCTACCGCGAAGACTATGCCCAGGGAACCGCGATCGCCTTCTTCATCTTCGAGAAGAGCAGCGGCAAGCTGGCGGGCGGCATAACGCTCGGCAACATACGCCACGGCGTTTCGCAAAGCGGTCATGTCGGCTACTGGATCGGCGAGCGCTTTGGCGGCCGTGGCCTGATGACCGACGCGGTCAAGGTCGTGGCGCGCTTCGCCTTCGATACGCTGCGGTTGCACCGGATCGAGGCGGCCTGTATTCCCGACAACGCCCGATCGATCCGCGTGCTTGAAAAAGCCGGATTCCGGCGCGAAGGACTTCTGCGATCTTATCTCAGGATCAACGGCGTCTGGCAGGACCACTACCTCTACGCCCGGATCGCGGACGATCCGCCGGGCGCTGGAACGAAGGACTGATTTTGACGAATTTCCTGCGAAACGGGCCGCTGTTCGCCTTTGTCCTCGCGACAATCCTGGCGCTGTGCGCGGCATCGTCGGCTTTCGCCGTCGAGCCGATCAAGATTGCCCGCGACGACGTCGCGCTCGACCTGTCGGGCGCCGTCGAGATCTACCGGAACCAGGGCGAGAATTTCCAGGTGTCGACCGCTCCCGGACCGGACGGCATCGTGCGACGCATCGAGGTCGAGGCCAATGACGCCCGCTCGACCGGCGACTGGGCGGTGTTCGCGCTTGCCAACACCACCGACCAGCAGCTCGACAGGCTGATCGTCGCGCCGCATTTCCGCCTGGTGAATTCCGGCATCTTCTGGCCGGATCTCGGCTCGACCCGCATCGCCGCCATCACGCCGAGCGAAGGCTTCGCGCTTGATCGCCAGACCAGCCCCGACGCCGACGTGTTCCGGGTGACGCTGAACCCCGGCACGGTGATCACCTTCATCGCCGAACTGGCCTCGCCGAAGCTGCCGCAGGTCTATCTGTGGGATCCGGAATCCTACAAGGACTCGGTCAATTCCTACACGCTGTTCCGTGGCATCGTCATCGGCATCGCAGGCCTGCTGGCGCTGTTCCTGACTATCCTTTTCGTGGTCAAGGGGACGTCGATGTTCCCAGCGACCGCGGCGCTTGCCTGGGCGGTGCTTGCCTATATCTGCGTCGATTTCGGCTTCCTCAACAAGATCATAGAGATTTCGCCGGGCAATGAGCAGATGTGGCGAGCGGGAACGGAGGTGGCGCTGGCGGGAACCTTCGTGGTGTTCCTGTTCGCCTATCTCAACCTCAACCGCTGGCACGGCCATTTCAGCTATGGAGCGCTGGTCTGGATCCTCGGCCTGGTGCTGATCGCGGGTGTGGCCATCGTCGATCCGGCGGTCGCCGCCGGCATCGCCCGCATCTCGTTTGCCGCCACCGCGCTGACCGGGCTCGGCCTGATCATCTTCCTCGGCATCCGCGGCTATGATCGCGCCATCATGCTGGTGCCCAGTTGGGTCATGGTGCTGTTGTGGCTATGCGGATCGTGGATGGCGATCACCGGCATGCTCGACAACGATATCGCCCAGCCGGCGCTTGGCGGCGGCCTGATCCTTATCATCCTCTTGATCGGCTTCACCGTCATGCAGCATGCCTTTGCCGGCGGCGCGCTGCATCAAGGCCTGTTCTCCGATCTCGAACGACAGGCGCTGGCCGTCGCCGGATCGGGCGACACGGTGTGGGACTGGGACGTGCTGCGCGACCGCGTCGTCACCAAACCCGATGTCAGCATCCAGCTTGGCCTGGCGCCCAACAGCCTGGGGGGCGCCGCGCGCAACTGGCTGCCGGTGCTGCATGCCGATGACCGCGATACTTTCCGCACGACGCTCGACGTGGTGCTGGAACATCGGCGCGGCCGGGTGTCGCAGAACTTCCGCCTGCGCGGCGCCGACGGCCACTATCACTGGTTTTCGCTGCGCGCGCGGCCGGTCATCGGATCCGACGGCGAGGTCATCCGCTGCGTCGGCACTATGGTCGACGTCACCGAGCAGAAGAAGTCCGAGGAACGGCTGCTGCACGACGCCGTGCACGACAACCTGACCGGCCTGCCGAACCGCGAACTCCTGATGAACCGGCTGGAAGCGATCATCTCGATCGCGCGCACCGAGGAGAAAGTGCGCCCCACCGTCTTCGTCATCGACATCGACCGTTTCAAGCAGGTCAATGACGGGCTCGGCATCTCGGCCGGCGACACCATCCTGCTGACCATTGCGCGCCGCCTGCACCGGTTGCTCAAACCGAAGGATTCGCTGTCGCGCTTTGCCGGCGACCAGTTCGCGCTGATGCTGCTTTCCGAACAGGACCCGGCCCGCATCGCCGCCGTGGCGGACGCCATCAAGCATGCCATCAACAACCCGATCACCTTCGCCAAGCGCGAGATCGTGCTGACCGCGTCGATCGGCCTGATCACCTGGAACTCGCCGCAGATGTCGGCGGAAGACATGGTCAAGGATGCCGAGCTCGCCATGCATCAGGCCAAGCGCTTCGGCGGCGACAGGATCGAGCCGTTCCGGCCGGCCTTCCGCACCGTCGGCACCGATCGGCTGCAGTTCGAATCCGACCTGCGGCGCGCCATCGAACGACGCGAATTCACGCTTGCCTACCAGCCGATCGTGCGGCTGGAGGATGGCAGCGTCGCCGGCTTCGAAGCCTTGCTGCGCTGGGATCATCCGCGCCGCGGCATGATCCCGCCGGCCGATTTCATCCCGGTCGCCGAAAGCTGCGGGCTCATCGTGCAGCTCGGCTTGTTCGCCATGCAGCAGGCGGCCGAGGACCTTGCCGGATGGCAAAAGCAGATCGGCGACGCGCCGCTGTCGGTTTCGGTCAACCTGTCGAGCCGCCAGCTCATCCGCCGCGACCTGGTCAGCGACGTCCGTTCCGTCATCGCGCGGGCCAATCTGAAGCCGCGCTGCTTCCGGCTCGAACTCACTGAATCGCTGGTGATGGACAATCCCGAGCAGACCGCCCATGTGCTGACCAAGCTGAAGCAGCTCGGCATCGGCCTGTCGCTGGACGATTTCGGCACCGGCTATTCCTCACTGGCCTATCTGACCCGCTTCCCCTTCGACACCATCAAGATCGACAAGAGCTTCGTCGACGACAACACGCCCAAACGCGCGGTGTTGCTCAAATCCATGGTCAACATGGCGCATGAGCTTGGCCTGTCAGTGGTCGCCGAGGGCATTTCGGACGAAAGCGACGCGCTGGAGCTGCGCCAGATGGGTTGTGAATATGTGCAGAGCTTCATGTTCGGCGCGCCGATGCCGGGCGACCAGGTGCTGAAGACGCTCAAGGAGCAGTATCCGCTGACGCAAGCCTGAGATCAAAGGCTTGCCTGGGTTCAGGCGTGCCCGGCGGCGAGGCTGAGATGGGCCAGATCGATGCCGATCGAGGCAAGGATCCGGTCGTATTTGCGCTCGATGTCGGTGTCGAACAGAAGCTCGGCGTTGGCCGGGCAGGTCAGCCAGCCATTTTCGGCGATCTCGGTCTCCAGCTGGCCGGCGCCCCAGCCCGAATAGCCGAGCGCCATCAGAGCGTGACGGGGGCCACGGCCAGACGATATGGCACGCAATATATCGACGGTGGCGGTCAGGCAGATGTCGTCCGAAACGGTCAGCGACGATTCCACCCGATAGTCACCCGAATGCAGGACGAAGCCCCGGCTGCGGTCGACGGGCCCACCATTGCGCACGACGAAATCGCGAGCCTGCGCCGGCAGGCGGATCGCCTCCTGCTCGTTCATGATGCCCAGTTGCACGAGCAGGTCCGGAAACAGCATCTGCTGTGTCTGGTTGATGATCAGGCCCATGGCGCCTTCATCGCTGTGCGCGCAGATATAGATGACCGAGCGCGTGAAACGGTCGTCCTTCATGCCAGGCATGGCAATCAGGAACTGGTCATCGAGAAAGCCGCGGCTGGCGGCTGTCTTCTTGTGGCGCAGCAAGTCCATGGCGAGAGGGTAACGCGTTTCCAAAGCGCCGAAAAGATGCGCCGTGCGGGATTCGACCAAAGCCCATGCCGCCGACTCGCGCATTCTTCCGCCCGAGGTCACGCAAATATGATATCGGCGACACCATGAAAACATTGCGCGGCCACGAACGGACGATCAAATCACCGCTATGCAAAGCTTGAAAATCCTGCTGCTCGGCGCCGCGATCGGATCGGCAACCGCTCTTCCCGCCGCTGCCTCCTCATCGACGTGGTACAACAGCGAAGGCGGCAAGGTGCGGCTGGTGACGAGCGGCAAACCCGATGACGCCGGTCGCATCCAGGGCGTTCTCGACATAGCCCTCAAACCCGGCTGGAAGACCTACTGGCGCGACCCGGGCGACGCGGGCGTGCCGCCACAGCTCGACATTTCAGCCAGCACCAACATCGCCGAGGCCAGACTTTCCTTCCCGGCACCGCAGCGTCACGACGACGGCTATGGCAAATGGGCGGGCTACGACTATCCGGTTTCGCTGCCGGTGGTGTTCACGCTGTCGGCGGCGAAGGATCCAGCCGTCATCGACGCCGACATCTTTCTCGGCATTTGTGAAACGATCTGTATCCCAGTGCAGACGCGGCTGACTGTCGACCCCGCTTCAGACCCGGACAATGCCGACGACGCGGCGCTGGTGAGAGCGGGCTTCACAGCGCTGCCGACGCCCGCAAGGCCCGATTTCGGCATCAACGTTCTGCCCGGCGACCACGAAACGCTGATTGTGGAGGCGAGCTTCCCCGGCGATCCGCAAGCAGCGGATTTCTTTGTTGCCGGTGAGCGGGATTACATGTTCGGCTCTCCTGTCCGCAGCGAAAAGGACGGCAAGCTGATTTTCACCGTGCCGATCCTCGACCGTCCTTCGACGACGCCCACCGATGGCGGACTTCACTACACGCTGACGAGTTCGGCCGGCGCGGTCGAAGGGGTTCTGCCTTTCCCTTGATCCAGCCTGCCCAAACGATTGCAGGAAGCCGCTGAGTTCGCTACGCAAGCAAACATCCTTCCCCATCCCCCAAGCGAGGAACTCATGACCATTTCCGTTGGCGACAAGCTGCCCGAGGTAACCTTCAAGACGATGACCGCCGACGGCGCGAAGGCGATCACTTCGGCCGAGATTTTCTCCGGCAAGAAGGTCGTGCTGTTCGGCGTTCCCGGCGCCTTCACGCCGACCTGCAGCAACAACCACCTGCCCGGCTATCTCGAAAACCATGACGCCATCCTGGCGCGCGGCGTCGATACGATCGCCGTCGTTTCGGTCAACGACGTTCACGTCATGGGCGCCTGGGCGCGCTTCACCGGCGGTGAGGGCAAGATTCTCTATCTCGCCGACGGCAGTGGTGATTTCGCCAAGGCGGTCGGCCTCGATAACGACCTTTCCGCGGGCGGCATGGGGCTGCGCTCGAAGCGCTTTTCGATGATCGTCGAGGACGGCAAGGTGACGGCACTCAATGTCGAGACCAAGCCAGGTGTCGACGAGAGCGGCGCGGCTCATATTCTCGGACAGCTCTGAACCTCAGCGACAACGTCGGGCCTGGTACCGTCCAGACCTGACGTTTGCGCTTGCACTCCAGAACTGCCTGCTTTTTGGGGGACCTCGAACGATGTCTGACATCTTCTGGCGCGCGATCGCGATCGGCATCGGCGCCACGGCGCTGATGGATATCTGGGCGATTTTCCTGAACACGGTGTTTGCCCAGCCGCGGCCGAACTGGGGGCCGGTTGGCCGCTGGGTCTGGCATCTGAGGGAAGGCAAGGTCTTTCACGACGATATTGGCGATGCCGCGCCCTACGCGCATGAGACAGCGCTCGGCTGGGCCTTTCACTATTTTGTCGGCATCGTCTACGGCATCATCCTGGTGCTGCTGGCCGGAACGGCCTGGCTGGCGGCGCCGACATTCCTGCCGGCCTTCATCCTCGGCATCGTCACCGTCGGCGCCGGCTGGTTCCTGCTGGCGCCGGGCATGGGCGCTGGCTGGGCGGCATCAAAGCGGCCCAATCCCATGCAAATCAGGGCACTCAACCTCGTTTCGCACACCGTGTTCGCGCTCGGGCTTTACGGCACGGCGCTGCTGGTCCGCTAAAGGCAGACGGATTCGCTCAATAGCTCTGGGTCGAGCGCCGCGCCTTTGCCACCGTCGGCCGCTTTGACTGCTCGGCAGGCTTCAGCGCCACGGCAGGCCTGACCGGGCCTTTCTTAAACGGCGCCATGCCTTCGCGCGCGAGTTCGTCGGCGCGCTCGTTCTCGGTATGGCCGGCATGGCCCTTGACCCAGGTCCAGGTAACCTTGTGGCGCCGGTTGGCTTCATCGAGTGCCTGCCACAGCTCACCGTTCTTGACCGGCTTCTTGTCGGCGGTCTTCCAGCCGTTCTTCTTCCAGCCGTGGATCCACTTGGAAATGCCGTCCATGACATATTTGCTGTCGGTATGAAGGTCGACGGTGCAAGGCTCCTTCAGCGCATTCAGCGCAGAGATGGCGGCGAGAAGTTCCATGCGGTTGTTGGTCGTCTCGGCCTCGCCGCCGGAAAGCTCCTTGGTGGTGCCGTTGAAGCGCAGGATCGCGCCCCAGCCGCCTGGGCCGGGATTGCCCGAACAGGCGCCGTCGGTGAAGATCTCAACCTGTTTGCTCATGCCAATCCATATTCCGAAGGAGATCTGATCGCCCGATGGAACCGCATCCTGCGGATATATTCGGTCGGGTCGCGTTTCATCACCAGCCCGCCGTCGGGAACGGTCAGCCAGTCGTAGAGCCGGGTCAGCATGAAACGCAATGCCGAGCCGCGCGCCAATATCGGCAGCGCCGCCTTCTCCTGGTCGCTCAAGGGACGCACGCTCTGATAGCTGGCAAGCAACGCCCTGCCCTTGGTGAGGTTGAAGGAAAAATCCTTCTCGAAGCACCAGGCGTTGAGGCAGGTGGCGACATCGTAGGCGTAGAGATCGTTGCAGGCGAAATAGAAGTCGATAAGGCCGGAGAGTTTTTCGCCGAGGAAAAAGACGTTGTCCGGGAAAAGAT
Source organism: Mesorhizobium sp. RCAM 05104 (assembly GCF_059683645.1). Lineage (NCBI taxonomy): Bacteria > Pseudomonadati > Pseudomonadota > Alphaproteobacteria > Hyphomicrobiales > Phyllobacteriaceae > Mesorhizobium > Mesorhizobium sp. RCAM 05104. The sequence goes on from NZ_CM185033.1 coordinate 1,290,712, forward strand.
CGGCATGGATGATGCCTTTGGGCAGGTTCTTCGGCCAGTTCCGCTCGAAATCGGCGAAGTCGGCGTCGACCTCGGCCGCCAGGCCTGGCTCAACCTCGTCGGCCCGTTCGTGGGACGCATTCCAAAGCTTGCGCCAGCCGTCGATTGCGAGCGCATTCGGACGGGTCATCGGGAAATCGGCGCCGGCCAGATGCAGGGCCGCCAGCGCCTTGCCGACCTCGGCGCAATGCGCTGATGTCGGCCGCCGCAGCGAAAGCCCTTCCAGGAAGGTGATGATGACGGCTGGCCGGCCGGCAAGCGTGCCGATGACGCTGCCATCATGCGCGGTCACGGGCAGCGGGCAGGACACCCCCTTTTTGGCGAGATGACCCATCAGGCCGAGGAAAAACGGCAGATCCGCCTTCTCGACGCGCTTTTCATAGAGCGTCAGGATGTAGGAGCCGCTTGAGGTGTGCAGGAGGAAGTTCGAGTTCTCGGTGCCTTCTGCGATGCCCTTGTAGGACAGGAGATCGCCGACCGGATAGCGCTTCAGGAATGCGCCGAGTTCGCCTTCCGCAACATCGGTATAGACCGCCATGCGCTTTACGCGGCTCCATTAACGAAGGCCATGTCGGCCCGCGTCAGTTCGACGTCGCGCAATACCCGCATGACCGGAAAATCCTCCGTTTCCGTAGCCGTGATGGCCAGGTCGATCGTGACATCGAAGCGCTGGCGGAACGCGTCGATGATCTCGTCGACGATGATTTCGGGCGCCGACGCACCGGCCGACAGGCCGAGCGTCGAGATGCCGGCGATGTCATTCCACGGAATCTCGGCGGCGCGCTGCACGAGAAGCGACATCGAGGCGCCGGCTCGCTCCGCCACTTCGACAAGACGCCGCGAATTGGATGAATTGGGCGCACCCACGATCAGGTAGAGATCGGCGCCGGCAGCGGTTTCCTTGACCGCTTCCTGGCGGTTGGTGGTGGCGTAGCAGATCGATTCCGCGGCCGGGGCATGCAGGTCTGGAAAGCGATCCCGCAAGGCGCGGATGATGCCGGCGGTGTCCTCTACCGACAGGGTGGTCTGGGTAACGAAGCCGAGCGCGCGCGGATCGGCGGGCGCAAGCTTCGCGGCGTCGGCTTCGGTCTCGACCAGCGTCACCGCTCCCTCCGGCAACTGGCCCATGGTGCCGATCACCTCGGGGTGTCCGGCATGACCGATAAGCAGCACGTGACGGCCAAGCCGCTGGTGGCGCATCGCCTGCTTGTGGACCTTCGACACCAGCGGGCAAGTGGCGTCGAGATAGAAGAGGTTGCGTGCCTGGGCATCGGCCGGCACCGATTTCGGCACGCCATGCGCCGAGAACACGACCGGGCTCTGGCGATGTTCCGCCGGAATCTCGGAGAGCTCTTCGATGAAGACCGCGCCAAGGCTTTGCAGCCCCTCGACGACGTAGCGGTTGTGCACGATCTCGTGGCGCACATAGACCGGCGCACCATATTTCTTCAACGCCAACACGACGATCTGGATGGCACGGTCGACGCCGGCGCAGAAACCGCGCGGCTGGCAGAGCCGTATCGTCAGAGGAGGCTTGGTGGTTGTCTGAAGCATCAAATCCTGGCCGGTTGATCAGAGCCGAAATGAGGTGCGCACCCCCGCCCTGTCAAGGGCGTCGGTAGAAAGGGGGGCGTCGGTCGCGTTCATTCCTCTTTCACGGGTCGGCGAAGCCGCAGGATGAGCACGGCGGCGAGTGCCGCGGCAAGCCCGTACCAGGTCACCGCATATTGCAAATGGCTGTTCGGCAGGTCGATGATGGTGACGCCGCCGACCGGCAGCCCGCCGGGATTGGGCGCCTTGTCGGCGTCGATGAAGATCGGCACCAGCATGGCGCCCGCCGGCAGCCCGGCGCTCGCCGCCATCGCGTCGCGGTCCTTCCAGTAAAAGATGTTCTTCGCCACGTCGTTGTCGGGAAGCATCATCGACGGCTTTGCCGGCAGCGGGTTGCGGGCGAGCCCTGATATCGTCACCTTCCCCGCCACCTGCCCTTGCGAGCGCTTGGCGGCATCTTTCAGGTCGTAAGGCACGAAGCCGCGATTGATCAGGATGAAGCGGCCATCGCCCAGGGCGAGCGGTGTGTAGACGTTGAAGCCGGCTTCACCTTCCCACGTTGCATAGAAATGCCGTTCGCCCGAATGCAGGAAGGTGCCGGTGACGGTCACCGGCGTATAGTCGACGTCCCCGGTGGAGGCGAACTCTTTCTCAACTTCGGCCAGCGGCCGTGGCACCGAATGGGTGCGCTGGTCGATGGTCTGGAGAAGACCTTCCTTCCAGTGCAGTCGCTGCACCTGCCAGGTGCCAAGCGCCAGCAGGATCAGCAGCAGCACCAGGCCGAGGCCTAGCAGCAATGCCGTCCTTGGCCGCGAACGGCCGCCACCTTTGATCGACGCCTCGCTCATTCACCGCGATCCAGCCGGCCCTCGGCCGCCTTGTTGCGATATTGCAGGGTGAGCAACACGCCCTTGATCAGCCGGAGCGCCGTCAGGCACAGCACGATGGCCAGTGGGATCCAGAGCAGAAGATGCAGCCAGAGCGGTGGGCTCAGCGTGACTTCAACCCAGAGCGCCAGGCCGACAATCAGGAAGCCTATGATCAGGATGACGAAGACCGCGGGCCCGTCACCGGCATCGGCGTAGGAATAATCGAGGCCGCAATTGACGCAGCGTTTGCCGACAGTGAGGAAGCCGGAAAACAGTCGCCCCTCGCCGCAGCGTGGGCAACGGCCGTGCAGGCCGGCCGAAATCGGATCGACCGGGGGCCAGATCGCCTTGTCGTCGCTCATTGTCTACCACTCGATCTCGATGGCGTGCCATCGGCCGCCATCGCCCAGTTCTCGTCTATTTCGGAATCCGTAACCGCAATGCAGCCATCGGTCCAGCCGACCAATTGAAGCAGCCAGCCCGCCAGCCGAAACCATTTGGCCGGCCATGGATCGTATCGACCGGCGATCATTGCGCTGAAAAGAAAAAGGCGGCCGCGTCGCCGCGGCCGCCTCCTTGTTCCTCGAACCGGTATCAGTGGCCTTCGATCACCGCGCCGACCGATCCCCAGACGTAGATCGATGCGAACAGGAACAGCCAGACCACGTCGACGAAATGCCAATACCAAGCCGCGGCCTCGAAGCCGAAATGCTGCTTGGGGGTGAAATCGCCCTTTATCGCCCTGATCAGGCAGACCAGCAGGAAGATGGTGCCGATGATGACATGGAAACCATGGAAGCCGGTGGCCATGAAAAAGGTGGCGCCGTAGATGGAATCCTTGAAGGCGAACGGCGCATGCATGTACTCGTAGGCCTGCACCATGGTGAACAGCATGCCGAGGGCAACGGTCAGCACGAGACCGTTGATCAACCCCTTGCGATCGCCATGGATGAGCGAGTGGTGCGCCCAGGTAACCGTAGTGCCCGACAGGAGCAGGATGACGGTGTTGTAGAGCGGCAGGTGGAAAGGATCGAGAACCTCCATGCCCTTCGGCGGCCAGACACCACCGGTGAACGCGGTACGCGCGTAATTCTGAACCTCGCTGGGGAACAGGCTGGCATCGAAAAAAGCCCAGAACCAGGCGACGAAGAACATCACCTCCGAGGCAATGAACATGATCATGCCGTAGCGCAGGTGGAGCGATACCACCCGCGTGTGATGGCCCTCATGCGCTTCCTTGATCGTATCCGACCACCAGGCGAACATGGTGTAGAGGACGATCGCCATGCCGATGAAGAACAGCCACGGATTGGCGATGTTGAAGCCGAAGATCGGGAAGTTGCCCGCCTTGAGATACTGCATCAGGCAGACGCCACCGATCGCGGTCACCAACGCGCCGACGGACCCCAGGAAAGGCCATGGGCTCGGATCTACGAGATGGTAGTCATGGTGTGGTTTTGCGTGCGCGTCTGCCATATCAACCCCCGAGATTTGCTTCGGTATTCGAAATTATCTTGCTGCTGCCTTTGACCGGCACCGATGATGCAACCGGCTTGCTCTTCTCGACCGGGAACATTGTATAGGACAGGGTGATCGTCCTCACGTCCTTCAGTTCCGGCACGTTCACAATATCGGGATCCACATAGAACACGACCGGCATGTCCAGCGTCTGGCCGGGTTTCAGCGTCGTATCGGTGAAGCAGAAGCACTCGACCTTGTTGAAGTAGGGGCCGGCGAGTTCCGGCTGCACATTGAAGGTGGCCCGGCCGGTAACGGGGCGATCGAACTTGTTGATGGCCTGGTACTGCGCCTGCACCGTCTCGCCGATCTTCATCGTCATAGACCGTTGGACCGGCTGGAATTGCCACGGCACGCCGGCGATGTTGGCATCGAAGCGGACGGTGATGTCGCGGTCGAGTACGCGGCCTGCATATTGCCTCTCGGCACGTTGCGTCTTACCGCCATAGCCGGTCGCCTGGCAGAACATCTTGTAGAGCGGCACCGCGGCATAGGCCATGCCGATCATGCCGGTGAAGAAAACAAGGCAGACCGCCGCGACCATGACGTTGCCGTTGTTCCTGCCCGGTCTTTTGGACGTTTCGACGCTCATCACATCGTGCCTAGGTTGTGGCCGAACTTCACGATCGTCGCGATATAGAAAATGACGACCAGCACGGCCAAAGCCAGGCCGATGGCGACGGAACGGTTGCGCCTGGCTTTCCTCTGACGCTCGGTCAATGTGACCAGCTCGAGCTTTTCTTCGATCATGGTCATGCTCCACCCATGGCAAGGGCACGCTCGACGACGCTGTCGGCAAGATAGGCGGCGAAGATGGCGAAGAGATAGAGAAGCGAATAGGCGAACAAGGCCTTGGCCGGCTTCATCACGCGGTCGCCGTCGGCCATCGCCAGCACCTTCCACGCGTACCAGACAAAACCGGCGCCGAGCAGCACGGCGGCCACGCCATAGACGGGCGTGGTGTAGCCAAGCAGCCACGGCAGCACGCCAACCGGGGCCAGCACCAGCGCGTAGGCGAAGATCTGACGGCGGGTTGAAGCCTGGCCGGCGACATTCGGCATCATCGGAATGCCGGCACGTTCGTAATCCTCGGACTTGAACAGCGCCAGCGCCCAGAAATGTGGCGGCGTCCAGAGGAAGATGATCAGGAACAGGATCAGGCTTTCGAGGCTGACCGTTCCGGTCACCGCTGCCCAGCCAATGACCGGCGGAATGGCGCCGGCAGCCCCGCCGATGACGATGTTCTGCGGCGTCCAGCGCTTCAGCCACATCGTGTAGACGACGGCGTAGAAGAAGATGGTGAAGGCCAGCAGCGTCGCCGACAGCCAGTTGACCAGAACGCCCAGCGTCATCACCGACAGCACCGACAGCACCAGGCCGAAGCTCAGCGCCTCGCCGGGCCGAATGCGACCGGCCGGGACCGGACGGCTCGCGGTCCTGGTCATCACCGCATCGATGTCGGCGTCGTACCACATGTTAAGCGCGCCCGACGCCCCGGCGCCGATGGCGATCGACAGGATGGCGATCACCGCCAGCAGCGGGTTGATGGTCACGGGTGCGGCGACCAGGCCGACAAAGGCGGTGAACACCACCAGCGACATGACGCGCGGCTTCAGCAGGGCGAAGAAATCGCCTGCCGTCGCTTCCGACATGCGAAAGCCCGCTTCGTCAATCAATGAGTCGTCGACAAGGGCCATGCGTACTTAAGTCCATCATTCCGTTTGGCCAAAACCGCCGGCGGACCGGCGGTTTCGATTCCGTGCAGGCTGCCGCCTTACTTGATCTTCGGCAGCTGCTCCCACTGGTGGAAAGGCGGCGGCGAAGGCAGCTGCCATTCCAGTGTCGTCGCGCCCTCACCCCACGGATTGGCGCCGGCCACCCGCTTCTTCTGGAAGGCTTCGAACACACCGTAGAGGAAGATCACGACGCCGACGGCCGAGATATACGAACCGTAGGACGACACCATGTTCCAGCCCGCGAATGCGTCCGGATAGTCGATGGTGCGGCGCGGCATGCCGGCGAGGCCGAGGAAGTGCTGCGGGAAGAAGATCAGGTTGACGCCGACGAACGTGACCCAGAAGTGGGTGTTGGCGATAACCGGCGAGTACATGTAGCCGGTCATCTTCGGGAACCAGTAGTACCAGCCGGCGAAGATGGCGAAGACCGCACCCAGGGACAGCACGTAGTGGAAGTGCGCGATCACGAAATAGGTGTCATGCAACGACCGGTCGAGGCCGGCATTGGCCAACTGGACGCCGGTGACGCCACCAATCGTGAACAGGAAGATGAAGCCCAGCGCCCACAGCATCGGCGGCTTGAACGAAATCGACCCGCCCCACATCGTGGCGATCCACGAGAAGATCTTCACGCCCGTCGGCACCGCGATGACCATGGTGGCGAAGACGAAATAGCGCTGCGTGTCGAGCGACAGGCCGGTCGTATACATGTGATGCGCCCAGACGATGAAGCCCACCGCGCCGATCGCCACCATGGCGTAGGCCATGCCCAGATAGCCGAACACCGGTTTTTTCGAGAAGGTCGAGACGATATGGCTGATGATGCCGAAGCCCGGCAGGATCAGGATGTACACTTCCGGATGACCGAAGAACCAGAACAGGTGCTGGAACAGGATCGGGTCGCCGCCGCCGTCCGGTGCGAAGAAGGTCGTTCCGAAGTTACGGTCGGTCAACAGCATGGTGATGCCGCCGGCAAGCACCGGAAGCGACAGCAGCAGCAGGAATGCGGTGACCAGCACCGACCACGCAAACAGCGGCATCTTGTGCAGCGTCATGCCAGGAGCGCGCATGTTAAAGATGGTGGTGATGAAGTTGATGGCGCCGAGGATCGACGACGCGCCGGCAATGTGGATCGACAGGATCGCCAAATCCATCGCCGGTCCAGGCTGGCCCGAGGTCGAAAGCGGCGGATAGAGCGTCCAGCCGCCGCCGACGCCAAAGGCGCCCGGCGCGCTCGGTACGAACATCGAGGTGAGCAGCAGGATGAAGGCTGGCGGCAGCAGCCAGAAGGAAATGTTGTTCATGCGCGGGAACGCCATGTCGGGCGCGCCAATCATGATCGGAACCATCCAGTTGGCGAAACCGCCGATCAGCGCCGGCATGACCATGAAGAAGATCATGATCAGGGCGTGCGCGGTGGCGAAGGCATTGTACATGCTCTTGCCGCCGTCGATCGCGGCATCACCGTTCATGCCGTAGACCATCTGCGCGAGGCCACTGAAGATCTGGATGCCCGGCTCCTGCAGCTCCATGCGGATAGCCACGGACAGGGCGCCGCCGATGATGCCGGCGAAGATCGCGAAGATCAGATAGAGCGTCCCGATGTCCTTGTGGTTGGTCGAATAAACCCAGCGGACCCAGCCGTGATAAGGCTTGTGGTCGTGCCCGTCGTGAGCTGCAGCGTCTGCCATGTTCCGCTCCGTTCCCTGATCTTTTCTGGCCGCGGCGTCAGTTGCCGGCGACCGCTACCTTGTTCTGGCCGTCGACCTCAGCCATCAGCGCCTTGTTGGCGCCGGGCAGATTGGTTTTGGCTGCTTCCAGCCAGCTGTTGAATTGCGCGTCGGACACCACGCGGATGGCGATCGGCATGAAAGCGTGATCCTTGCCGCAGAGCTGCGAGCACTGACCGTAGTAGAGGCCTTCCTTCTCCGCCTTGAACCAGGTCTCGTTGGTGCGACCGGGAACCGCGTCCATCTTGATGCCGAACGACGGCATGGCGAAGGAGTGGATCACATCGGTTGCGGTCACCAGCACGCGGGTCATGGTATTGACCGGCACAACCATCTCGTTGTCGACGGCAAGCAGGCGAGGATAGACCTTGCGATCTTCCTTGCCGGCGGCAGCCCGGTCCGCGTCCTGGAGGACCGCGGAATTGAAGGAGAGCGTGTTCCCGGTCTGGTACTCGTAGTCCCAGTTCCACTGGTTGCCAGTCGCCTTGACCGTCAGCTTGGCTTCTTCCGGAGGCGTGTACTGCGCCGTCAAAAGCTGGAACGAGGGTATGGCGAGGCAGAGCAGGACGACGACCGGACCAACAGTCCAGACCACCTCGATCAGCGTGTTGTGGCTGGTCTTCGATGGGACCGGGTTTGCACTCGCGCGGAATCTCACGATGCAATAAGCGAGAAGCAGCAGCACCAGGACGGTGATCGGGACGATGAACCACATCGTGTAGTTTCCGAACCACTCGATCTGCCGCATGATGTCGGTAGCCGGCGCCTGGAACGTGGTCTGCCATGCCACCGGCTGGTCGGCATGGGCGGGTGGGCCGGCGAAAAACGTGGCGGCGGCCCCAGCACTTGCTAGAAACTTGGCGCTTGCTAGGAATTTTCTCATCGCCCTCATCGTCTCCCAGTTCCTCGCGGTTGCGGTGCGAGAATATCGAACAATGCCGGGACGGGAATCCCGACAGTCTCAAGCTGGTTCAAACCATACTCTTTTTCCCTCCGCAAGAAAGGAGCGGACGAAACCGTGCGGCATTTTTGCGCGCAAGCCGGGATGGGCCCTTGAAGGCAGCAGAGGCGGCCCCGAATCGCGTATGTTCGGCCAATGGCCACATTCTTGCGGGCCCTGCATGGCGGACGTCGCAATTCGGGCGAAATTGGCTAGGAAAAGCGCCGTGTTGGCTTTTTCGGGGCAGACCGGTTGCGGTCTCATCCTTTACTTGGCTTTGGCGCGGCTTAAAGTGCCGTGATTCGCAATGGAGCCGTCATGAACTCTTGGCTTTCGAGACTTGGGCTTTCGAGAACCTTGGCGAAGGTCAGCTTTCTCGCCGCCTTGTCCGGGATCGGCTTGCCTGCAATCGGCTTGTCCGGCATCAGCCAGGCCAATGCCGCGCAGCCGAGCGGCACTGTCCGCTCGACGCATGGCGCGTGGTCGATCATCTGCGACACGCCGGCCGGCGCGACCTCGGAGCAATGCGTGATGATGCAGAACGTCGTCGCCGAGGATCGCCCCGAGATGGGGCTGTCGGTCGTCGTGCTGCGCACCGCCGACAACAAGGCGGAGATCCTGCGCGTGCTGGCACCGCTCGGCGTGCTCTTGCCCAACGGGCTCGGCCTCAATGTCGATGGCAAGGATATCGGCCGCGCCTATTTCGTGCGCTGCTTCCAGGACGGCTGCTACGCCGAGGTCATTCTCGAAAAGCCGCTGCTCGACACGTTGAAGACCGGCACATCGGCCACTTTCATCGTCTTCCAGACCCCGGAAGAAGGCATCGGCATTCCGGTCGACCTCAAGGGTTTCGCCGACGGTTTCGCCGCTCTGCCCTGAGCAGTTCCCTTCCTGAGGGACATGTTTGCACGGACGCGCGTGCACCATCGCTTTGCCGCAGCGCATTGCCGAAACGCCCGGCCGCGCCTACATCGGCAAAAGAAATCTTCTCCAGGGATGCGCCATGAACAGCCTGATAGGCCAATTTGACATTTCCGACGACCGCATCAAGCAGATCGTCGCCGACACCATCAATGGCGCGGACGACGGCGAGCTGTTCCTCGAATACAGCGAGAGCGAGGCGCTGATGTTCGACAATGGCCGGCTGAAGACCGCCAACTTCAACACGGACCAGGGCTTCGGCCTGCGTGCCGTTGCCGGCGAAGCCAGCGGCTATGCCCATTCCAGCGATCTTTCGGAAGCCTCGCTGCTACGCGCGGCCGATGCCGTGTCCACCGTCAAGGACGGCTATTCCGGCACGCTTGCCGCGGCCCCCGCCCGTACCAATCGCCATCTCTATGGAGACGAGAACCCAATCCCCTCGCCTTCCTTCGAGGTCAAGGCGAAGCTGCTGCAGGAAATCGACGCCTGGCTGCGCGCCGAGGACCCGCGCGTTCGCCAGGTTTCGGCATCGCTCGCAGCCTCCTGGCAGCATGTCGAAATCGTGCGCGCCGACGGCCAGGTGGTGCGCGATATCCGCCCGCTGGTCCGAATCAACGTCTCTGTCGTCGTCGGCAATGGCGACCGCCAGGAGAGCGGCTCGTACGGCATGGGCGGACGCAAGGCCTTCGGCGACTTTCTCGTCGAGGACAGCTGGAAGCACGCCGCCAAGGAGGCGCTCAGGCAAGCGCTGGTCAACCTCGAGGCCATTCCGGCGCCAGCCGGGACCTTCGACATCGTGCTGTCGAGTGGATGGCCGGGTGTCATGCTGCACGAGGCTGTCGGCCATGGCCTTGAAGGCGACTTCAACCGCAAGAAGACCTCGGCCTTCGCCGGCCTGCTGGGTCAGCAGGTCGCCGCCAAGGGCGTCAGCGTCGTCGACGACGGCACCATGCCAGAGCGGCGCGGCTCGCTCACCGTCGATGACGAAGGCACGCCTTCGGCCCGCAATGTGCTGATCGACGACGGCAAACTGGTCGGCTATATGCAGGACCGCCAGAACGCCCGGCTGATGGGCATGAAGGCCACCGGCAACGGCCGGCGCGAAGGCTATGCGCACCAACCGATGCCGCGCATGACCAACACCTACATGACGGCGGGCGAAATGGAGCCGGACGAAATCATCGCCTCGGTAAAGAACGGCATCTATGCCGTCTCCTTCGGCGGCGGCCAGGTCGACATCACCTCGGGCAAGTTCGTGTTCGGTTGCACCGAGGCCTACATGATCGAGAACGGCAAGGTGACACAGCCTATCAAGGGCGCCATGCTGATCGGCAACGGGCCGGACGCCATGCACCGCGTTTCGATGGTCGGCAACGACATGAAGCTCGATACCGGCATCGGCATGTGCGGCAAGGCCGGACAGGGCGTACCGGTCGGCGTCGGCCAGCCGCATTTGCGCATGAATCAGATGACGGTGGGCGGCACGCGGGTTTGATCGAGGGCAACCAAGGCTCGCCTCGAACCTTGATTGCCTTGCTTGCTTCGACCTCAGCGACGGCGCTTCGGCTTCTCCAGCAGCGCCACCGCCTCGACGTGGGATGACCACAGGAACTGGTCGATCGGCGTCACGCTTTTCAAGGTGTAGCCGCCGTCGATGAGGATGCGCAAATCCCGCGTCAGCGTCACCGGATTGCAGGACACCGCGGCGACAAGCGGCACGTCGGAACGAGCGATCTGCTTCGACTGGTCCTCGGCGCCGGCGCGCGGTGGGTCGAACACCAGACCGTCGAAGGCGTTCAGTTCCTTGAACGTCAGCGGCCGGCGGAACAGGTCGCGGCGTTCGCCCGTCACCCGCTTGAGGCCAGTCGCGAAGCGCGCCCCCCGGTCGAGCGCTGACAGTGCCGCCGCATCGCCCTCCACCGCATGGACTTCCGACTTCGCCGCAAGCCTGAGCGCAAAGCTGCCGCAACCGGCGAACAGATCGGCGACCTTCTTGGCCCGCGCCAGATGTCCGCCGACGATATCGGCCATCGTCTGTTCGGCGGCCGCCGTCGCCTGCAGGAAGGCGCCCGGCGAAACGGCGACCGCGACGCCGCCGAACATGACTACCGGTTTCTTCGGTTCGATGACGATTTCGTCGTCGATCGAAAGCCGGGCAAATCCCTGAGCCATGACGAAGTTGGAGGCGACCCGACGCTGGTTCTCACCCAGTTTCCCGGACTCATAGACCGCGATGTCAAGGCCCGATCCGGTCACGGTGACCGCCATCCGGAACGATTTGGTGGTGGCGCAAACCAATTCGGCGAGTGCCTTCAACCGATCGAGCGCGGCGACGATCTCCGGCAGCGAGATCGGGCATTCCGATATCGGGATGATTTCCGGCGACAGATGGCGATTGAAGCCGAGCAACAGGCCCGTTTCGGCGCGCCGGGCGGCGAGCACGACACGGCGGCGCGTGTGCGGCGCGCAGGCGACCAACTCGCCAATCTGGCAATCGATGCCCCTCAAGGCGTGCACCACCTTGTCGCGTTTCCATTGGCGATAGGCTTCGGCTTCGAGATGCTGGAGAGCGCAGCCGCCGCACTCGGTGAAATGGCGGCAGGCGGGATCGATGCGCAGCGGCGAGGTCTCCAGCACCGCCATCAGCGTGGCGCGGTCCCTTTCGCGCGCCGCAGTGACGGTTTCGCCGGGCAATGTGAAGGGGATGAACAGATCACCGCTCTCGGTCTCGGCGATGCCGTCGCCCTGGGCGCCAAGTTTCCTGATGGTGAAGCGCGTGGTCATCGATCCTTGATCCCACCGAGCAGGAATTCGCGATTGCCGTCGCCACCTTCGATCGGCGACAGGTGCAGCCCGAGCGAGCGCCAGCCGGGAATGGCGTCAAGCCAATCCTGCAGCAGGCCGGCGACGCGGGAGGCATCGTAGGGATCTTTCAGCAGGCCACCCTTGCCGATCGCTTCGCGACCCGCCTCGAATTGCGGCTTGACCAGAAACACGGCGCCGGTGCCAGCCTTCGCAATGGCAAGCGCCGGCGGCAGCGCCAGCTTCAGCGAAATGAAGCTGACATCGGAGACGATAAAGTCCGGAATACGGCCGGCAAGATCGGCCGCTGTGAGGTCGCGGGCGTTCAGGCCCTCGATGACCGTCACCCGCGGATCGCCGCCGACATCGGGATGCATCTGGCCATGACCGACATCGATCGCGGTGACATGCGCAGCGCCGCGCTCAAGCAGGACCTGGGTGAAGCCGCCGGTCGAAGCGCCGATGTCGAGCGCCTCGCGGCCAGCCGGATCGAGGCCGAAATGGTCGAGCCCGCCGATCAGCTTGAGCGCCGCGCGCGACACGTAACCTTGCGCCGGGTCGTCGATGGCAATCAGGCATTGCGGCAAAACGTTCTGACCGGGCTTGCGGGCAATCACGCCGTCAACCGTGACGGCTCCGCGTTCGACCGCGTCGCGGGCACGCGAGCGGCTGGCAAACAGCCCGCGCTGGACGAGCAGTTCGTCGAGCCGCTGGCGTGTGCTGGCTGGCAGAGGCGAGTTCATCGGCCTTCATGGCGAAAGCCGGCGGCGAAGGCAAGGATATTGGGGCGGGACAAGGAACATCGTCGGAAAGCGGAACGCATCAAGCCGCTCCGCGGCCGTCGAATATCGCATCGGATCCGGCACAATGGTAAGGAGACAGCAGCTTGCTGTCGGAACTCGAAGGAGGGCGGATGCTGACGGGAACCTGCCACTGTGGTGCGGCCCACTGGACCCTGGAGGGCGATCCCGGATCCATCACAGCCTGCAATTGCACGCTCTGCCGTCGCTATGGCGTGCTCTGGGCCTACGACTATGTCGATGAACGCATTCGCGTCGCCGGACCGACGAGCAGCTATACGCGCGCCGGGAAGGATGCGCCTTCGCTCGAGATCCTGTTCTGCCCGACCTGCGCCTGCGTGCTCGCCTGGCGTGGCTTGGGCTCGAGCGCCGGCGGTCGAACGCGAATCGCAGTCAATGTGAGACTTGCGCCACCGGAGGCCGTCGCCGACTTGCCGATCGACCATTTCGATGGCCTCGACACCTACGACGACCTGCCACGCGATGGCCGCTGCGTGCGCGACTTGTGGTTCTAGAAAACGGTTCGCGAAACCTGGCGCTCGACGGCTGGAGACAAACCGTCGTCTCGATCCCCCGAAGCTTGCTCGCGTGGATGCTCGGTCGCAACCGCGGGCGCCGGAACAGGGTCCGGGAGGACCACAAGCTGTGGCACCTGCTTATAGGAAAAGCCGCCGCGAATATCGCCCATCTTGCCGGCGACGATGCCCATGGCAGCCTTTTCAAGGTTGCGATCATAGCTCGTTTCGGCGGCGGCCGGCGCGACAATGACCACCAAGAGGGCCACGCCACACAGAAGCGTTCTCATTGTTCTCATCTCCCTGCCTGATCATGATCTAGCAGGACGCCATTGAAAAACGGCCAAGAGACACGGTAAGCAAAGCGCCAAACGGCAGCGTAAACAATACGTTACGAATTCAAGCCGGCAAATCGATTCAAGCCCTTGAGGTTTTGATTCAGGCGCGTTGCGCGCGAACCGTATGCCCAAGCGCTGCGAATACGGTGCGCACGATGCCGGCGGCGTCGAGACCGGCATCGGCATACATCTTCTCCGGCTTGGCGTGGTCAGTGAACGCGTCGGGCAACACCAGCGGGCGCACCTTCAGGCCACTTTCCAGCAGACCCTCATGGGCGAGGAACTGCAGCACGTGGCTGGCGAAGCCGCCAACGGCGCCCTCCTCGACCGTCACCAGAACTTCGTGCGAGCGGGCCAGCCGCCGGATCAAATCCTCGTCCAGCGGTTTGGCGAAACGGGCATCGGCGACGGTGGTGGAAAGCCCGGCAGCGCCAAGCTCCTCGGCGGCGATCAGGCAATCCTGCAAGCGCGTACCGAAGGACAGAAGCGCGACCTTGGTGCCTTCCCTGACGATACGACCCTTGCCGATTTCGAGAACCGAGCCGCGCTCCGGCATGTCGACACCGACGCCGTTGCCGCGCGGATAGCGGAAGGCGATCGGGCCATCATCATAGCTCGCCGCGGTTCGCACCATGTGGCGCAATTCCGCCTCGTCGGCGGCCGCCATCACCACGAAGCCGGGCAGCGTCGCCAGGAAGGTTGTGTCGAAGGCACCGCAATGGGTGGCGCCATCGGCGCCGACGAAGCCGGCGCGGTCGATGGGGAAGCGCACCGGCAGCTTCTGGATCGCGACGTCGTGCACGACCTGGTCGTAGGCGCGCTGCAGGAAGGTCGAATAGATCGCCGCGAACGGCTTGTAACCTTCCGTGGCGAGGCCGGCGGCGAAGGTCACCGCGTGCTGCTCGGCAATGCCGACATCGAAGGTCCGTGCCGGAAACACCTCGCCGAACAGGTCAAGGCCGGTGCCGCTCGGCATGGCGGCGGTGACGGCAACGATGCGGTCGTCCTCGCGGCCTTCCTGAATCAGGCTTTCGGCGAACACCTTGGTGTAGGCCGGCGCGTTGGCAGGCGCCTTGGCCTGCGCACCGGTGATGACGTCGAACTTGTTGACGCCATGATACTTGTCGGCGGCGGCTTCCGCCGGCGCATAACCCTTGCCCTTCTGGGTGACGACATGGATCAGCACCGGGCCTTTGCCATTGTCGCGGACATTCTTCAGCACCGGGATCAAATGCTCGAGATTGTGACCGTCGATCGGGCCGATGTGGTAGAAGCCGAGCTCCTCAAACAGCGTGCCGCCGGTGACGTAGCCGCGTGCATGCTCGACCGCCCTGGTGATCGCACGGTCGGCGCGTTTGCCGAGATAGGAGGTCAGTTTCTTGCCGAAGTCCCGCAGGCCGATATAGGCCTTGCCCGAGGCCAGACGCGCCAGGTAGGCGCTCATGGCGCCGGTCGGCGGAGCGATCGACATGTCGTTGTCGTTGAGGATGACAATGAGACGGGCATCGAGCGCGCCCGCATTGTTCATCGCCTCATAGGCCATGCCAGCCGACATGGCGCCATCACCGATGACGGCGATGACATTGTTGCGGCCGCCGGATAGGTCGCGGGCGGCGGCCATGCCGAGACCGGCCGATATCGATGTCGACGAATGGGCGGCGCCGAAGGGATCGTACTCGCTCTCGGCGCGGCGGGTGAAGCCGGACAGGCCGCCCTCCTGCCGCAAGGTGCGTATGCGGTCGCGGCGGCCGGTGAGGATCTTGTGCGGATAGGCCTGGTGGCCGACATCCCAGATCAACCGGTCATCCGGGGTGTTGAAGACATAGTGCAGCGCTACCGTCAGCTCGACCACGCCAAGGCCGGCGCCAAGATGGCCGCCGGTGCGGGACACGGCGTCGACCAGTTCGGCGCGCAGCTCGGATGCCAGTTGCGGCAGCTCGCTCTCGGCAAGCGTGCGCAAGTCGGCCGGAATGCGGACCTTGTCGAGAAGCGGCGTATGCAGCGTTGCGTTCACGGGCTCAGGCTCTCTATTCATCGGCGAAATAGGCCGCCGGCCGGCGAATGTAAATGCGTGTCTGTGACGCGCGTCGATCCACGGCTCTAACTGTTGGGCATGATCTCTTCCGAAAACCGGTTCCCACTTTTCGGGATCATACCCTAGCTCTCCGGCAGCGGGATGAACTCTTCCTCATCTCCAGGAACGATATCGAAGCGGCCGGTCTTCCATTCCTGCTTGGCCTGTTCGATGCGCTCCTTGGACGACGAGACGAAATTCCACCAGATGTAACGCTGCGAGCCGAGCGAAGCGCCGCCAAACAGCATGAAATGCGCGCCGCCCTGCGACGACACGACGATTTCGTCACCGGGCCGGAACACCAGCAGGCGTTCCGCTGGAAAAATATCCCCTGAAATCGCGACCTCACCCTCCAACGTGTAGATGGCGCGCTCTTCCGCATCGGCTGGAATTTTCACGCTGGCGCCGGGCGCCAGGCGCAGGTCGGCATAGAGCGTATCGGAATGCGCCCTGACCGGAGACCGCATTCCCTGGAAATCACCGATGACGACGCGGCCGCTGACGCCTTCGGCATCGATCTCGGGAAGAAGCACCGCGCCAGTGTTCTCGAATACCGGTGCCACTTCTTCCTTGCCGTCCGGCAGCGCCAGCCATGTCTGCAGGCCGGAGACCGACATCGGTGCGCCGCGCAATTCCTCGGGCGTGCGCTCGGAATGGACGATGCCGCGGCCGGCGGTCATCAGGTTCACGTCGCCGGGCTGGATGACCATCTCGGTGCCGAGCAGATCGCGATGCCTGATCTTGCCGTCGAACAGATAAGTGACCGTCGACAGTCCGATATGCGGATGCGGGCGGACATCGAGCGCCTGGCCGGCGCGCAGGATGGCCGGGCCCATGCGATCGAAGAAGATGAACGGACCGACCAGTCGCCGCTTGGCGGTCGGCAGGGCGCGGCGCACCTGAAAACCGCCAATGTCCTTGGCGTTCGGAATGACCATCAGCTCGATCTGGTCGCTGGCGAACGCATCGCCGACCTCAGGGTCTTTCCCGGGGAAGAAGCTCACGATATCTCCTTGTCAGCGGTCGACGACCGCATTGGACGCCTCAGGCAAACCGGATCGCCGCCTTGGCCCGTAGTTTGGCCGCAACCTCTTCGCGATTGCGAGGATGCTGATGGGTCTCGAGAGAATCGAGCAGTTCGCGCGCTGACGCGGCAATCGCATCGACAGCGTGGTCGAACGCATGCTGGTTCTGCTTCGAGGGCCGTGTCGTTCCGCTGAGCTTGCGAACGAACTGAAGTGCCGCGTCGCGGATTTCGTCGTTGGTTGCGGGCGGATCAAAGTTGAACAGGGTCTTGATGTTTCTGCACATCGTTTCCGAACCTCCTCTTGTCCTGGAGCCGTTTCAGTCGGGACGAGTTCCATCCTCGATCATGATCGTGTCCAAAAACCGGTGAGGCAAGACCATCGTTCGGGCCGCGCCTCAGTCCGCGTCGAGCGGCTCCGTTCCGACCGGCTTGCCGTCGCGCGACAGCCTTATCTTCTCGACCTTGTCCTCCGCGGCCTTCAGCAACCGGTCGCAATGCGCCTTCAGCGCCTCGCCGCGCTCATAAATCCTGATCGACTGATCGAGCGGCACGTCGCCGCGCTCCAGATCATCGACGATCTTCTCCAACGCGTCGAGTGCCTGTTCGAAGCTCATCGCCTTGACGTCTTCGTTGGTCTCACCAGCCATCATTCATCCTTTCATCAGTCGCCCGACATGGGCGGCGACCGAAAATGCCAGTCCCTGCAGATCGTAACCACCCTCGAGCAGGCTGACGAGCCGGTTGCCGCTGTGGCGCGTGGCGCGCTGCATCAGCTGGCCTGTCGCCCAGTCGAAGTCGTCCTCGGTCAGATTGATCTCGGCCAGCGGATCACGGTGATGCGCGTCGAAACCGGCCGAAATGATGATCAGGTCCGGCGCGAAATCGTCGAGCGCCGGAAGCACGCGCGACAGGAAGGCATCGCGAAACACCTCGCTGCCGGTCCGCGGCGCCAGTGGCGCGTTGATGATGTTGCCGGCACCGGTTTCGTTCTTTGCCCCTGTGCCGGGATAAAGCGGCATCTGGTGCGTCGAACAATAGAGCACGGAGGGATCGTCCCAGAAAATGTCCTGCGTGCCGTTGCCGTGATGCACGTCCCAATCGACGATGGCGACACGCTCGGCGTCGAATTTCTTCTGCGCATAGCGCGCCGCGATCGCCGCGGTGTTGAAGAGGCAGAAACCCATCGCCGTCGTCTTCTCGGCGTGATGGCCTGGCGGCCGGGCGGCGACGAAGGCATTGTCGGCGCGGCCCGTGAAGACGTCGTCGACGGCGGCATTGGCGGCGCCGATCGCCGTGATCGCTGCCTGCCAGCTCTTCGGGCTGGCGGTGGTGTCGGCGTCGATGCGGGCGATACCCTCGTCGGGAATGGCGGCGCGGACACGCGCGACGAAATCAGCGGGATGCGCGTAGAGGATGGTCGCCTCGTCACCTTCCGGCGCCTTGATGCGGTCGAGCGCGGCAAATGCCTCATCGTCCAGCACGCGCTCGATGGCGCGCAAGCGGTCCGGCCGCTCGGGATGGCCGGGGGGCGTGATGTGCTCGAGGAAGATCGGATGGGTGTAGAGACGGGTAACCATCGTCCTAATCTAGTGGCCCGGATCGACAAAGGCCATGAGCAGGCGGCTGATGGCTGGGGAAAATCACGCCTGCGTCCATTGGTGTCGCTGCGGGCATTGGCGTCGCCGGCGCTTCGGCGTAAGGTCGCCGTCACTGCCTGGTGCCCGCCGCAAGCGGGAGAATCGGGAACACGGTTGAACTCCGTGGCGTGCCCAACGCTGTGAGGGGGACCGCGCCGGTAAATGCCACTGTCGATGACGGGAAGGCGCCGGACGCGGGTTGATCCCGAGCCAGAAGACCGGCCTGGCAGGCATCGTCATCCGCATGGTCAGGCGGCTGGCATTGATTGCAATCGCAAGGGGACAAGCGATGCCGGAACACATGACCGCACCTGTTGGCGACGGATTTGATCAGTTGGCGCGCGATGCGGTTTATCGCGCCATGTTCACGCGGCGGGATGTGCGCAGCCATTTCCTTCCCACCGCGCTCGACGATGACGTGCTGGCGCGGCTGCTCCTTGCCGCCCACCATGCGCCGTCGGTCGGCTTCATGCAGCCATGGAATTTCATCGTCATCCGCGACGCCAAACGACGGGAAAAGGTGCGCGACCTGTTCCTGGCGGCGCGCGAGCAGGAGCTGCCGGCCATCGAGGCAGAACGGCAAACGCTGTACCGCAAGCTCAAGCTGGAAGGCATTTGCGAAAGCGCACTCAACATCTGCATCACCTGCGACCGTGAGCGCTCGAAGGATTCACCGCTGGGACGCTGGCACAATCCGGAGATGGATCTCTACAGCACGGTCTGCGCGGTGCAGAATTTCTGGCTGGCGGCGCGCACCGAAGGCGTCGGTGTCGGCTGGGTTAGCATCATCGAGGCGCAGGCGCTGAAAAGCCTGCTGTCCATTCCCGAGCATGTGACGCCTGTTGCCTATCTCTGCGTCGGCCGCGTTTCCGAGTTCGCCCCCAAACCGGACCTCGAAACACATGGCTGGGGCCGCCGGCTGCCGCTGCCGGAGCTGATCATGAGCGAGACGTTTTGCGGGCAAGGCGAAGCGCTGCTCAAATCGACCGTGGCGCGCCTCAACACCGTCGATGCTACGGCGGCGATCGCAAGCCCCGCTGATCAGCGTGTCGCGCCGGCCGCGCCCCAGCGCGAGCCGCCGAAGGAGGCCAGCGCCTTGTCCTTGAGCTCCCTGAACTTCGACGATGCCTCGGCCAGCCGGGCGTCCCAGTCGGGATCGGGCACCTGGCCGGCAATGGTCTTGAAGTAGACTTGCATCAGGCAGGCGATGGCGAAGGGTTCGATGAAGGCCGCCTTGAAGGCCCAGGCGAAGACGATGGCGAGCACGAAGGCCCAGCCGGCGAGCTGCCCAGGCATCATGAAGAGAATGGCGGCGGCAGGGGCCAGCATCAGCAGGAAGATGACGAAGGACACGCCCCACATGATGACCGCCAGCCAGACGGCGTTCTTGACCATGATCTTGCCATTCTGGGCGTAGAGCACGACGCCTTGCCGCGCCGTCTCGAAAGGCGAGGCGGAATTGATGCGGATGTTGTAGCCGAGGATGATCTCGTCAACATAGGTCAGCGACAGGCGGATCACCGTGTTGATGAAGGAGACCAGGCCGTTCAACCCCGGGATCGGCAGGAAGGCGGCGATGCCGCCGAGCAGGCCGGTGATGGCGCGGATGGCGCCCTTGACCAGCTGGTCGACGACGAAAAGGATGTTGGCTTCGGCAAAACGCTGGGTGACGACTTGCCTGGCATAGGCGATCTGGTCCTGGCCGTCGGGAATGTCGCGGCCGTCGATCAGATGGACCATGACGGCGACATGGCCGGCCTTGACGACGTAGAGGATGTATTCGCGGATCCAGTAGACGGCAATCGAAACGACGCCGAAACCGACCACGCCTCCCCACAAGGCAAACGACAACGGCCCGTCAGGATCGGTGGAAATATGGCCGACGCCATAGCCGACGGAGGCGCCGGTGCCGGTCGCCACGATATAGGCCAGCGTGATACCGAAATAGACGATCATGCGAAAGACAATGAAGGGCCAGGTCCGCATCATGATGGACACCGACCTGCCGATATCGAAATCCCACATGCCCGAATCTCCCCTCAGAGATGGTGGGAGAGGATGCGCTCAACCCGGCTATTGTCAATTGCGATAGCTGCGCCAAGCCGTCAATGGCGCCTTCAGTTCGGCCGCGAACCCGGCCTTTTGAGCAGGCCCTCAAGCAACTGTTTGAAGGCCGCTACCGCCATTTTCGACGTCGCTTCAGGTTCTTGCGAATTGGCGATCCGCTGCGAAGCCTGACGGATGCGAAGCGGGTATCATTCCCGCGGAATGATCCGCGAAGCGCCCGGTTTCGAACGGCCGGGCGCTATCCTGTGTCGACTGACCTTCAGAGAATCTCGGTCTTGGCGATGTGGATGCCAAAACCTTCGAGGCCGACATAGTGGCGTTCGCGCGAGGCGATCAGGTTGATCGAGGAAATGCCGAGATCCTTCAGGATCTGCGCTCCGAGCCCGATCTCGCGCCATTCGTTCTCGCGGCGGCGCGCCTCATCATGATCCTCGCGGTCGCCGGAGGCGGGACGCTTGCGTTCCTGATGGGCGACGCCGACCGAGCCCTCACGCAGGTAGACAATGACGCCGCGCCTGCGCTCGCCCATCGTTTTCATGATGCCGTCGAGCCGATGACTGGTGCCGAAGACGTCGGTTACAACATCCTCGGAATGCAGACGCACCGGGACATCCTCACCGTCGCGGATGTCGCCGAAGACGATGGCGACGTGGTGCATGGAATCCCACGGCAGCGTGTAGGTGAAGACCTGCGCCTTGCCACCCGGCGTTTCAATATCCGAACAGGCGACGCGTTCGACCAGCGTTTCCTTGCGCTGCCGGTAGGCGATGAGGTCGGCAACCGAAACCTGCTTGAGACCGTGCTGCTCGGCAAAGGCGGCAACCTGCGGGCCGCGCTTAACCGTGCCGTCGTCGTTCACCAATTCCGAAATCACGCCGACCGGGGGCAGACCGGCGAGCTTGCACAGGTCGACCGCCGCCTCGGTATGGCCCGAGCGCATCAGCACGCCCCCTCGCGCGCGATCAGTGGGAAGATGTGGCCGGGACGGACGAAATCCGAACCGCCAACATTGCCGTTGGCGAGGTTGCGAACGGTCAGCGTACGGTCCTCGGCCGAAATGCCGGTCGTGGTGCCGTGCTTGAAATCGACGCTGACGGTGAAGGCGGTGGTGTGCGCCGAATCATTGTCGGCAACCATCGGCTGCAAGTTGAGGCGCTTGGCCTCCTCGCGCGGCATCGGCGTGCAGACGATGCCGGAGGTGTGGCGGACGATGAACGCCATCTTTTCCGGCGTGCAATGGACGGCGGCGACGATCAGGTCGCCCTCGTTCTCGCGCCCGTCATCGTCCATGACGACAACGATCTCGCCGCGCTCGAAAGCACGCAGGGCTTCGACGATCTTCTTCTGGTCGTAAGGCATGGGCGGCTCGCTTCGCTCGCAGGGAATTAGGCAGTAAGGCAGTAGGGAAAAGAAAAGGCTGTATCGGGCGGCCTACCGCCTATTCCCTACTGCCTATTCCCTTCCCCGTCTGTCCGCGATGACGCAGATAATGATCGGCAATGGCGCACGCAACCATCGCCTCACCGATCGGCACCGCGCGGATGCCGACGCAGGGGTCGTGGCGGCCCTTGGTCATGATCTCGACGTCGTTGCCGTCCTTGTCGATCGACTTTCGCGGCGTCAGGATCGAGGACGTCGGCTTGACGGCGAAACGGGCGATGATCGCCTGGCCGGTCGAGATGCCACCAAGAATGCCGCCGGCATTGTTGGACAGGAACACCGGCTTGCCGTCATTGCCCATGCGCATCTCGTCGGCATTCTGCTCGCCGGTGATGCGGGCGGCTTCGAAGCCATTGCCGATCTCGACACCCTTGACCGCGTTGATCGACATCAGGCCGGATGCGATGTCCTGGTCGAGCTTGGCATAGATCGGCGCGCCGAGGCCTGCCGGAACGCCGTCCGCTACGATCTCTATCACCGCGCCGACCGAGGAGCCGGCCTTGCGGATGCCGTCGAGGTACTGCGTGAAGACGGCAACGGAAGCCGGATCAGGGGTGAAGAACGGATTTTCCGCGTTGCCGACAAAATTCCAGTTCCAGTTGGCGCGGTCGACCGATTTTTCGCCCATCGACACCAGCGCGCCGCGCACCACCATGCCGGGCACCACCTTGCGGGCGAGCGCGCCGGCCGCGACGCGCGCCGCCGTCTCGCGGGCCGAGGAGCGGCCGCCGCCACGATAGTCGCGCACGCCATATTTGACATCATAGGTGTAGTCGGCATGGCCCGGCCGATATTGGCGGGCGATCTCACCATAGTCCTTTGAACGCTGGTCGACATTCTCGATCAGCATCGACACCGGCGTGCCGGTGGTGATCATCGTCTCGCCGTCCTCGTCGAGTATGAAGCCGGACAGCACCTTCACTTCGTCGGGCTCGCGGCGCTGGGTGACGAAGCGTGACTGTCCCGGCCGGCGCTTGTCGAGTTCTGCCTGGATTTCATCGCGCGTAAAGCGGATGCCGGGCGGACAGCCGTCGACGACGCAGCCGAGAGCGGCGCCATGGCTTTCGCCCCAGGTGGTGACGCGGAAAAGATGGCCGAACGTGTTGTGAGACATGAAATGACCCTGCCCGGCATCGGAGCCGGCTCAAGGCAGCCTTCTATTGGCGTTTTTCACAGGGGTCAAACCGTGATCTGGTGGATTTAGTTTTGACACATTCGGTTGGTTTCTGCTCTGCTCCATCCGCCGTTGAACGCCCGCCGCCATGCCGGTGCAATGATAAAGAGGAACGATTATGCGTACCCTGATTGGCGCCGTTGCCGCCACACTGCTGCTTTCCACCGCCGCTTTCGCCGGTCAGACCGAAGGCCTGATCAAGAAAATCGACAAGGACGCGCTGACGCTGACGCTGGATGACGGCAAGTCCTACAAGCTGAACGCCGAGACCGATCTCGATGCGCTGAAGCCGGGCATGGACATCGTCATCGCCTATGATGTGACCAATGGCGAAAACGTGATCACCGACATGGAACTGCCGGACAGCTCGGCCAATTAGAGAATCGGCGCCGCCACCAGGCGGCTAAAGCCACTCCAGGCCCTTGCCTTCGAGTTTGAGCACGCGATCCTGCGGCATGTCCAGGTTCGCTGCCTCGTCCTCGGCTATATCAAGCACGAAGCGAAACAAGGTCCGCATGACGCCGCCATGCGTCACGCAGATCGTCGGGCGTTGGATCGCATCGAACCAGGGCTTCACCCGCACGAGCAGCATCTGGTAGCTCTCGGCGCCTTCGCCCGGCGGCTGAAAGTTCCATTTGTCCAAAGCGCGCGTCCTGCTCGCGCCTGGATACCGCGTCTCGAGTTCGGAAAAGGTAAACCCCTGCCAATCGCCGAAATTGACTTCGACGAGGCGAGGATCGGTCCGATAGGCACGCGGATCGAGCTTCATCGCGGCGCGGATGCGCTCCATCGTTTCGCGCGTGCGCTTCATCGGGCTTGCGACGAAATCGAAATCCCGGGGATTGCCGACGAGTTCGGCAAGCCGATGCCCGTTTCCGGTCGCCTGTTCGCGGCCGAGAGTATTGAGATCGGTGTCGGCCTGCCCCTGAAGCCGGGATTCGGCGTTCCACGCGGTCTGGCCGTGGCGCACGATATAAACCAGCGGGTACATCGGGTCTTCCGGAACGGGATCGGGACTGACGACGATTGGCGGGCTGTTAATCCTTGACCGTCGAAATGTCCGGCGCGTCGACCGCCTTCATGCCGACGACGTGATAGCCCGAATCGACGTGATGCACCTCGCCGGTGACGCCGCGCGACAGATCGGACAGGAAATAGACGGCGGAATCACCGACTTCCTCCTGCGTCACCGTCTGCTTCAGCGGCGAATTGTATTCGTTCCACTTCAGGATGTAGCGGAAATCGCCGATGCCGGACGCGGCAAGCGTCTTGATCGGGCCGGCCGAGATGGCGTTGACACGGATCTTCTTGGTGCCGAGATCGACGGCCAGGTAGCGCACACTGGCCTCGAGCGCAGCCTTGGCGACACCCATGACGTTGTAATGTGGCATCACCTTTTCGGCGCCATAGTAGGTCAGCGTCAACAGCGAGCCGCCATTGGTCATCAGCGCCTCAGCGCGCTTGGCGATGGTGGTGAAGGAATAAACCGAAATGTCCATGGTGCGCAGGAAATTGTCGCGCGTCGTCTCGACATAACGGCCGGTCAGTTCGTCCTTGTCCGAAAAAGCGATGGCATGGACGAGAAAATCAAGCTTGCCCCAGTGCTTGGCGACATTGGCGAAAACCTCGTCCAGGCTCGCCGGATCGGTGACGTCGCAATGGCCGGCGACAAAGGCGCCCAGTTCCGCGGCCAGCGGCTCAACGCGCTTCTTGAACGCCTCGCCCTGATAGGTCAGCGCGATCTCGGCGCCATGGTCGACACAGGCCTTGGCGATGCCATAGGCGATCGATCTGTTGTTGGCGACGCCAAGAATAAGGCCGCGCTTGCCGGCCATAAGGCCCTGTCCACCCGCCATGTGAGCGCTCTCCGCAAGGTTTTCTGCTTTGTGGAGTGCCTATCGCACAGGCACAGGGCCCCATCAAGCGCTCAAACCGGACAGTTCAGGGGACAAGAGCCGACAATCAGCCTTTTTGGCTGCGCAACAGCGCTTCGAGCGCACTGTCGCCGCCCTCTGGCAGCATGATCCGCACATGCGCATAGAGATCGCCATGGCCACCGGCCTTTTCCGGCAGACCCCTGCCCTTCAGCCGCAGGACCTTGTCCGAGCTCGACCAGGCCGGAACGTTGACGGCAAGCTTGCCGGTCGGCGTATCGACCGCCACCTTGGCGCCGAGCACCGCATCCGCCAGCGCTACCGGCAGATCGGCGTGCAGGTCGCGGCCCTCGAGACGATAGCGCGGATGCCGGCGAAAGCGTATCTTGACCAGCGCGTCGCCAGGTTGGCCCGGCCCCTGCTCGCCCTGCCCCTTCAACCGGATGGTCTGGCCATCCTCGACATAGGCCGGCAGCTTGACCGCCACCTTGCGGCCGTCGGGGAACATCGCCGTCACCTTGTCGGCTGTCGCGGCTTCCTCGATGGTGACGTCGAGCGTCACGTTCAGATCGGCGGCGGTCGCCGGCTGGCGGCGGTCGCCCGGGCCTGCGCCGCGCGCGCCGGAAAAGGCGTCGCCGAATATCTGGCTGAAGATGTCGCTGTTGCCGTCGAACGGATCACCGCCCGGACGACCGGAGCGGAATTCGAATCGCGAACCGCCCGCCCCTTGCTGCCGGCGAAACCCGCCGAAGGGATCGCCACCACCGGCCGCGCCCTCAAAGCCCTGGAATCGCGGCTTGCCGTCGGCGTCGATCTCGCCGCGATCGAAAGCGGCGCGATTCTTCTCGTCGCCGACGATCTCATAGGCCTGGTTGGCCGCGGCAAAACGGTCCTTCGCCTTGGGATCATTCGGATTCTGGTCCGGATGATGCTTCTTGGCGAGTTTCCGGTACGCCGATTTTATGTCCTTGGCCGATGCGTTCTTGGCAACGCCCAGCACCTCATAGGGGTCGCGCATGCTTACTGCCCTGGAGAAGGAGTGAGTCTCTGTTGCCCCCTATATGCGCTCGCATAGGAAGAAATTCCAGTGGTGGAACGGCATATCAAAGGCGGAAAATCAGAGCCTGATCCGAAAGTCGGCGGTTGAGGATTGGTGAGGGATTTTTGTCGATCCGGAAGGAGCCGGTCGCAGCCGATATCGGGATATCGGCAAGATTGGCGACGCACCGGGCGGCGAAAAGACCCGCCAAGCCGACCCGATCGTTTTTCGGATCAGGCTCAGAGCGCCTTGAAGTCCTGCATGCGCCAGCCGCCGGCGCCGGCCAGGCAAAGTTCGCCTTCGAACATGGCAACGCCGTCAAAGCTTTCGCGCGAGGCCTTGAAGCGGCGGCAGGTCTGGCCTTTGTCCTTCAATTCGGCCAGCCCGGTGATGGAGCCGCGTGACCCGGTGCCGGCGTTCGCCCATGGCACCGACTGGCCGGCGAGCTGCTCGATGTCGGCGGAAGACACCGCATTGCCGATCGTCGTCTGATCGGAGTCGCGCTCCGAATCGGTCGGCGCGGCCGAAGCCGATGTGCTGCTGGTCAGGATCGAGCGATCGACTTCGGCTTTTTCCAGGCTGAAGCCACCGGCGCCACAGGCTGCAAGCGGCAGGGCGACTGCCACGATCGCGGCTTTCCTGCTGGCCGAAGCGATAACGCTCCATTGCCTGCTGTCAAAAGCTTGCGCGATACGCGACAATCAGCAACCTCCCCGATTTCGTGACAATTTGAGAAAAACTATGAGTGACACAGAGTTAACAAGCAGTGACTTTACCGAGGCGGCCGAGCCGTTTCGCCTCTTTGCCGCATGGCTGGAAGACGCCACGAAGAGCGAAATGAACGACCCCAACGGCGTCGCGCTGGCGACCGTCGATGCCGACGGCATGCCGGATGTGCGAATGGTTCTGCTCAAGGGGTTCGATGAAAGCGGGTTCGTCTTCTACACGAATTTCGAGAGCGCCAAGGGCCGGGAAATTCTTGGCAGCATGAAGGCGGCGATGTGCTTCCACTGGAAATCGCTGCGCCGGCAAGTGCGCATTCGCGGTCCGGTGGAGATCGTCAGCGATGCCGAAGCCGACGCCTACTACGCGACGCGTCCGCGCGGCAGCCGCATCGGCGCCTGGGCCTCGAAACAGTCGCGGCCGCTGGAAAGCCGCTTCGCCTTGGAGAAGGCGGTGGCGGAATACACGGCGCGCTATGCGATCGGCGATATCCCGCGGCCAAAACACTGGTCGGGCTTCCGCATCGTGCCGCAAACGATCGAGTTCTGGCACGACCGTCCGTTCCGGCTGCATGACCGCGTCGTCTTTTCACGCAACGGCAAGGGTGGTTGGGGCAAGACGCGGCTTTACCCCTGAAGGAGAGGCTCAGGCTTTCTTCCTGGTCATGAAAGCGGTCAAGGCAGCGCGCGCCTCGTCTGACTTGAGCCGCTCGCGGAAGTGCTCGCTTTCCTCGCCGATGCGGGCGACAAGGTCGTCGCGCGAACCGCGCATCAGGTCGCGTGCGATCTTCAGCGCTTGCGGTGGCTTGGCGGCGATCTGGCCGGCCGCCGCCAGGACCGAGGCTTCCAGCGCTCCTTCCTCGACCACCTCGTAGATCAGGCCGGCGGCCTTCGCTCGTGCGGCCGAAAAACCCTCGCCGAGGGCGAGCAATGCAAATGCGCCTTGCTGCCCCAGGATGCGCGGCGCCAAAAGGCTCGACCCCGCCTCGGGCACCAGACCGAGGTCGACGAAAGGCGTCCTGAACACGGTGCGCGGCGTGGCGAAGGTCAGGTCGCAATGCAGATTGAGCGTCGTTCCTATGCCGACCGCGATGCCGTCGACGCCGGAGACGATGGGCTTCTCGACCCTGGCCAGCGCCATGAGGAAATCCCACACCTCGGTGCCGCCATCGCCGCCTGTGGCGACGACCATGAAGTCGGCAAGGTCGTTGCCGGACGAAAAGGCGCCGGGCACGCCGAGAAACACGTGGACGCGGATCGCCGGGTCGGCGTCACCCTCGGCAAGAGCCGCAGACATTTTCGCATACATGGCGCGCGTCAGCGCGTTCTTCTTGTCGGGGCGATTCATGCGGATGATCTGGATGGCGCCCTGGCGCTCGACGAGGATATGGTCTGTCACGGTTTCTTCCTTGTGAGCGTCAGGCTGAAATCAGCGTTTTACCGGCAGCGGCCAGGCTTTCGGCGCCGTCGATGACGCGCGCCCTCAACGCGCTGACCTCACCGAGCAGGTTTTCAGCGAAAAAGCGGCAAAGCGGGATACGGCCATGATCGGCAAGCGCCCCCTGCGCCAGATAGGCGCCGCCGGCGGCCAGCGAAATCAGCCTGAGATAGGGCGTCGCACCCGCCAGCGCCTCGTCCAACCGGCCGTCGGCCGTCAGTTTCTGCAGGAAGCGGGTCGCTTGCGTCAGATCGGCGAGCGCCGTGTCGAGAGCATCGGCGGTGCGGCCGAACCCCTGCAGGTTGGAGGTGCGCACCGTTCCGGCCACCGCCGCCAGTTCGTCGATGAAGCCATGCACATGTTCGCTGCCGCCGAGCGGCAGCTTGCGCATCACCAGGTCGATCGCCTGAATGCCGTTGGTGCCCTCGTAGATCGGCGCGATGCGCGCATCGCGATAGAGGGCGGCCGCGCCCGTCTCCTCGATGAAGCCCATGCCGCCATGCACCTGGACGCCGAGCGAAGCGACGTCCACGCCGACATCGGTCGAGAAAGCCTTGGCCAGCGGCGTCAACAGATTGGCACGGTCGCGCCAATGCGCCGCCTCATTACCGGCCGATACGCGCGCCAGGTCGATGGCGTGCGCACAGCAGTAGCTGATGGCGCGCGCGGTCTGCGTCAGCGCCTTCATGGTCAACAGATTGCGCTGCACGTCGGGATGATGGACGATCGGCGCCATGCCGGTGCCAGCGTAGCTCGCCGCCTTGCCCTGCCGGCGGTCATTGGCATAGGCGATCGCCCTCTGGGTCGCGGCTTCCGCGACCGCCACGCCCTGCATGCCGACGCAGAGCCGCGCATTGTTCATCATGGTGAACATACAGGCGAGGCCCTTGTTCTCCTCGCCGATCAGCCAGCCGATGGCGCCGGGTTTGGCGCCCTCGAAACCATCGCCATAGATCATGGTGCAGGTCGGCGAGGCATGGATGCCCAGTTTGTGCTCGAGGCCAGAACAGAAGACATCGTTGCGCGCGCCGAGCGATCCATCGTCGCCGACCAGGAATTTCGGCACCAGGAACAACGATATGCCGCGCGTGCCGGCGGGGGCATCGGGCAGCCG
Source organism: Mesorhizobium sp. RCAM 05104 (assembly GCF_059683645.1). Taxonomy (NCBI): domain Bacteria; kingdom Pseudomonadati; phylum Pseudomonadota; class Alphaproteobacteria; order Hyphomicrobiales; family Phyllobacteriaceae; genus Mesorhizobium; species Mesorhizobium sp. RCAM 05104. Next base: position 1,320,077 of record NZ_CM185033.1, read on the forward strand.
CGCCAGCACCAGATGAATGATGTTGTCGGTGAAGTCGTGCTCGCCATAAGTGATGAAGATCTTCTGGCCGAAGATGCGGTAGGTGCCGTCACCGGCCGGCTCGGCGCGGGCGCGCAGTGCGTTGAGGTCCGAACCGGCTTGCGGCTCGGTCAGGTTCATCGTGCCCATCCACTCGCCCGACACGAGCTTTGCGAGATATTTCGCCTTGAGGTCTTCAGAGGCGTGCTTGTCGAGCGCTTCGACCGCGCCCATGGTCAGCGTCGGGCCGATGCCAAAGGCCATGGCGGCGGAGTTCCACATTTCGAGCGCGGCGACACCGAGCATGGTCGGCAGCGCCTGGCCGCCATACTCTTCGGGCCCGGAGAGCGCGTTCCAGCCGCCATCGATCCAGCGGCGATAGAGGTCCCTCCAGCCGGGCGGCGTGGTGACGGCGGCACCCTTCAGCACCGCACCTTGTTCGTCGCCGATCTTGTAGAGCGGTGCCACCTCCTCGGTGGCGAAACGGCCGGCCTCGCCAAGCACGGCATCGACCAGGTCCTCGCTCAGATCGCCGAACGTGCCGGCATCGAGTGCGGGCTTGAGGCCGGCAACATGCTTGAGGGTGAAAGCGATATCCTCGACCGGTGCCCGATACATGCCGCTCTCTCCTCTTGATGCATCGGCCCGATTGATCCTAGGACCCGCGCTGCCGCAAAACCATCCCGCCTTTGGGCGGTCTCCCATCTTCTTTTTACGTAAACGTCAAATTTTGTCACGCGGATTTTGCAATCGCGCCGGCACGTATTAAATTCAATCATCGTCGGATCAAGTCGACCCGGCGACAGGGAAAAACCAGCGGACCGGACAACCCACCCCATGCTTGCCAGACCCGACGCCTATCGCTGCATCGAATGCAGCCTGCCCTATCGCGCAACAGGGTTCTGGTACCATCAGGGCAAGCTGGAAAACGGCGCCGCCTACTGGTCGGATCGCGGCATATTGTGTTCGCCGCAATGCTCCCTCGCCCACCACCGCAAACGCGCCGCCGAAGGCACGCTGCCGCAGGAGCCGGCACCCGACCCTTTTGAATTTCAGCCGCTCATGCGACGCTGACTTCGCCGGCACCGGCATCGGGAAGCATTTCCTTAACCATAGCGGTTCAGCATTTGCCTTTGATCAACGGGGATTCCCTGTTTGCCAATGCCGGCGCGCCTCCTTCGCCGCACAGCGCTTCTCGCTTTCGCGGCGACGATGGCGCTGTCGACGGCGGCAAAGGCCTCGGATTTCTCCGAGCCTTGGAAGAACGCTGACCGGGCCCTGGTCGTCGATGCCTACGAATACAATTCCATCGACTGGGCCCACCTCGCCACTGACAAGCGGATTGTCGGCTTCATCAACAAGGCATCCGACGGCATGCCGCCGCCCTACTTCTGCTTCGGCAGCGATACCGAGGTGAAACTCTGCAAGGCGCTGTGGAAACGCCATGCGGTGACGCGCGAGCTGTTCCAGACGCGCAGGGTCGTCGCCAAGGCGCTCGGCCTGAAATGGGGCGCCTATCACCTCGCCCGCCCCGGCAATCCGGTCGAGCAGGCAAACAATTTCCTCGATTTCGCCGAGCCGGCGCCGGACGACCTGCTGGCTCTCGACATCGAGGGCAACGATCCCTCGCAGTGGATGTCGCTCGACGATGCCGAGGAGTTCGTCCGCCAGGTGCACAGGCGCATCGGCCGTTTCCCGGTGCTCTACACCAACGGCAAGACGGCCCAGTACATTGCCGACAACAGCTATCGATACCGGCTCCTGTCGCGGCTGCCGCTCTGGTACGCCCGCTACAAGTCCGACATCGACGTGCATTTTCCGATGGGCAACTGGCAAGGCTACGCCCTGTGGCAGTTCTCGGCGCAAGCCAATTGCGGCAGGTTCCGCTGCCCTTACAGGGTCGCCGGCACGCCTAACGACATCGACGTCAACGTCGCGCCGACGGACGCCGCCACGTTGCGTGCGCAATGGCCGTTCGGTGGGCTCATCGATGTGCCGCCTGATTATCTCGCCTCGATACCGTTGCCAGTCTCACGCCAGGCTGGCCTCGCCGGCAACGTCACCATCACCTATGCCTCGGTGGCGGCGCCGCCGACCTTCGAGGAAATGGTCGCGGCGCTCAGTACGCGCTGGGCGAAGTTCCGCGACGGTTTCCGTATGCCTGTCGTGAAGACGGTGCCGCGGCGGCCGAATTTCGGCATTGTCCAATATGTCGCCTGGAAGCGGACCGAGCGGCGTTCACCCGCGCAACTCGACGCCGCCTTCGCCGGGGCGGCCGACCCGGTCAGTACCGCTTCCACCGAACTCGATCGCGGCCAGCGGTAGGCTGCCTTCCCGATACGGAACTTCAGCCTGCCCGCTCGCGCGCCACGGCCTGCCAGCCGATATCGCGGCGGCAGAAGCCGTCCGGCCAGTCGATGCGGTCGAGCGCGGCATAGGCGCGCCTCTGCGCCTCGCCGACCGTGCTCCCGGTCGCCGTGACATTGAGGACGCGGCCACCATTGGCAACCAGCGCGCCGCCATTGATGGCCGTGCCGGCGTGGAATATCTGGACGCCGTCACTTGCCGCGTCTTCGACGCCGCGGATGACGGATCCTTTTTCCGGAGTACCGGGATAGCCCCTGGCCGCCATCACCACGGTGAGCGCGGCTTCGTCGCGCCAGCGCACTGAGGTATGTGCAAGCTGGCCGTCGGTCGCTGCGTTGAGCAGCACCAGCAGATCATCCTTCAGCCGCATCATCAGCACCTGGCATTCCGGGTCGCCGAAACGGGTGTTGTATTCGATCAGCTTCGGCCCATTCTCGGTGATCATCAGCCCGGCGAAGAGAATGCCGGCGAAAGGCGCGCCTGATACAGCCATTCCGCGCATGGTCGGCTCGATGATCTCGCGCATGGTGCGTTCAACCATCTGCGGCGTCATCACCGGGGCCGGCGAGTAGGCGCCCATCCCACCGGTGTTGGGACCAACATCGCCATCACCGACACGCTTGTGGTCCTGCGCGGTGCCGAAGGGCAGCGCCGTGGTGCCGTCGCAGAGGCAGAAGAAACTTGCCTCCTCACCGGTCATGAATTCCTCGATCACCACCTCCGCGCCGGCGGCGCCGAAGGAACCCTCGAAACAGGCATCGAGTGCTGCCTGTGCCTCACTGAGTGTCATGGCGACGGTCACGCCCTTGCCAGCGGCCAGGCCATCGGCCTTGATGACGATCGGCGCACCCGTCTTTTCGACATAGGCCTTGGCGGACGCCAGATCGCCGAAACGGCCATAGGCGGCGGTCGGGATGTTGTATCTGGCGCAGAGGTCCTTGGTGAAACCCTTCGAGCCTTCCAGCTGTGCGGCGGCCTTGGATGGACCAAAGACGCGAATGCCTTGCGCGCGCAGATCGTCGGCAATGCCGGCGACCAGCGGCCCCTCCGGCCCGACCACGACGAGGTCGATTTTCTTGTCCTTGCAGAAGGCGGCAACGGCGGCGTGATCGGCGATGTCCAGCTTCACCAGTTCGGCCTCACCGCCGATGCCGGGATTGCCGGGAGCCGCATAGAGCTTGGTCAGCAGCGGTGAGGCGGCAATCTTCCAGGCAAGCGCATGTTCGCGGCCACCGGAGCCGAGAAGAAGAACGTTCATGGCCACCTCTTGATGCTATCCCTTGGAGAGCACCCGCTATTGCTCTCTGGGCGACGGGTCAAGGCATCCGGGTGTTTTGATCCGAATTGCGCACGGGAACGTTACCTCTGCAGAACACGGGCGCCGGATACCGGCGCCCGTGTTCTGGCAATTCGGTTCAGCCCTGATAGACGACCGGAAACCAGTCCTCGCGCAATTTCTGTCCCGGCCGCATGCCGTGGCCATGATAGGGCGGCGACGTGCGTCCCGGCCGCTCGACATAGCGTGCATCGTCACCGACCCAGCGCAACGACAGCGCTCGGCGCCGCGCCGAGGTCATGTTGCCGCGCGCGCCATGCGCGGTCCGGAAGTCGAACAGGATGGCGTCGCCCGGCTCCATTTCCCACTCAAGCACCTTCAGCGACGGATCCTTGTCCGGGTCGGGCACCGGCAAATAGTCCCCCTCGCCAGCGTAGAAATTGCTGTCGTCGAGCCAGCGCACCGGCAGGATCATCTTGTCCCATTTGTGCGAGCCGGCGATGAGGCGCAGCGTTGCCTCCTTCACCGGGTCGATGGGAATCCAGAAGCTCACCGTCTGCCGGCCGTCGACAAAGTAGTAGGGGATGTCCTGGTGCCAGGGCGTCGGCTTCTGCGTGCCGGGTTCCTTGACCAGCACATGATCATGGAAGAACTGCGCGGTGCGCGATTGCATCACCGCCGCCGCCAACTCGGCGGCCGGCGATTCCCGCACCACCCTGACGAATTCGGGAATGCGCTCCCAGTTGCAGTAGTCGTCGAAGAAACTGCCGCGGCCATTGGCGATATCAGACGCGGTGGCGCTGCGGTTCTGCATGTTGCGTTCGATGCCGGCGGCAATCGTGTCGACCCAATCCTTGAAGGCGCCACGAATGCAAACCGCACCGTCACGCTGGTAGTCGGCAATCGTTTGGGCATCGATCGTCTGGGCGTCGCTTTCGAAAGCCATGGCGTTCTCCTCTTGGGGATGAGCCGGACTATCGCAATCATTCCTCATTCAGTAAAATAATAACTTTCCATCTAGCACATAGGGGATTCCTATGAATGTGACGCTCACGCAGTTGCGTTATCTTGTCGCCGTGGCGCGTCATGGCAGCGTCACGAGCGCGGCAAAGATGCTGAACGTCTCGCAGCCTTCGATTTCGGTGGCGATTGACGCCGTCGAAAAGAACTTCGGCCAAAAGCTGTTCGTCCGCCAGCGGGGAAGCGGCGTGTCGCCAACATCGTTCGGGCGCGCCGTTGTGGCGAAGGCAAGACAGGTCCTCACCGAGGCGGACGAACTCGTCGGCCTGGGCTCAGGCAAATCGGCTGTCGGCGGTGAACTGGTGCTGGGCTGCTTCGAGGATCTGGCACCGTTCTTCGCGCCGGCCCTGATCCGTGCCTTCTCCGAACGCTATCCCGCCGTGAGGGTCGTGGTTCGCGACGAGACGTTCGAGACGCTGGGACGACGGCTCGGCGATGCGGCCATCGATCTCGGCCTCACCTATGATCTCAGCCTGCCGACGCATTTCGCCCGCATCCTGCTGCGCGAACTTCGCCCGCACGCCCTGTTGCCGGGAGGCCATGCCCTGGCGGACCGCCCATCGGTCAGCCTGGCGGACCTGGCCGCCTATCCGCTGATCACCACGGACCAGCCGCACAGCTGGCAGCACATGCTTGATCTGTTCCACAGCCGCGGCCTTTCGCCAGTGGCCGACAGGGCGACGAGCTCGTTCGAACTCCAGCGCAGCATGGTCGCCAACGGCTTTGGCGTTGCCATCAGCTACACCCGCCCGCACGGTGACCGCAGCTATGACGGCCTGCCCCTCGTCTGCAAGCCGCTGTCGGATCCGCTGCCCATGCAGCGGATCCTGCTCACCCATGACACGCATCAGCGTGTATCTAATGCGGCGCTGGCCTTCATTGAGGTGGCGAAGGATTGGTTCGCCACCCACGACATCTTCGCCTCATGATCCGGCTCAGCTGCCCGCCTCGCCGCTTGACGACCTCCAACTCTGCTGCCAATCCAGCATGATGGAACCCATCCAATCGAAAGCGGCCCAGGGCCGTGTCGCCGACGCGCCGAACGGCCACTGGGTCTACCGCGTGCTGCCACGCTCGATATGGCCCTACGCCCAGCTTGCCCGGTGGGACAGGCCGATCGGCTGGCAGTTGCTTTTGTGGCCGTGCTGGTGGTCGGCGGCGCTTGCGGCGAGCGCCTATCCGCGTCCCGGCGACCCGCTGTTCTCGCTGCTGCCGGCGCCATGGTATCTCGCGCTGTTCCTGGTCGGCGCCATCGCCATGCGCGGCGCCGGCTGCACCTACAACGACCTCGTCGACGAGGACATCGACAACAAGGTCGAACGCACGCGGTCGCGGCCGCTGCCATCGGGCAAGGTCACGCGCCGGCGGGCGTGGCTGTTTCTCGTCCTGCAGGCCCTTGTCGGCCTGGCGGTGCTGCTGCAGTTCAACAGCTTCGCCATTCTGCTCGGCATCTGTTCGCTGGCCGTCGTCGCCATCTATCCGTTCATGAAGCGGATAACCAACTGGCCGCAACTGGTTCTCGGCCTTGCCTTTTCCTGGGGTGCGCTGATGGGATGGGCGGTCGAGTTCGGCGATCTCGATGGGCCCGCCATCATGCTCTATATCGGCTCGATCCTGTGGGTGATCGGCTATGACACGATCTATGCGCACCAGGACAAGGAAGACGACGCCATCGTCGGCGTGCGCTCGACGGCACGGCTGTTCGGCGAAAACACCAAGTCGTGGTTGGCAGGGCTTTATGGCGGCGCGCTGATCTGCTTCGCCATCGCCTTCGCGTCGGCGCAGGCTCCTGTTCCGGCTCTGGCCGGGCTGATCGCCGCCGGCGCCCATTTGGGCCGGCAGATCACGGTTCTGGATATCGACAATCCGGACCAATGCCTGCGGCTGTTCAGGTCGAACAACCAGGTCGGTTGGCTGATTTTCCTCGGCCTGATCGGTGGCGCGCTGTGGGTGGCGCTGAAGCCGCTGGTCTAGCGGCCGCCTCCCTCGCCCCGGCCCTACGCAAGCTCAGGGCGTTCGAAGCTCGAAAAGCCAAGCAATTGGCTTTTCGTCCGCTGTCGCGGACCGCTTCTCACTCCCTTGAAATCATCTCCTGGCCGTCGATGACCAGCCTGAGACCGAGATCGCCGGCCCTGCGGCGAGCGAGGAAACGTGGGCGACGCATGGTCGAAACGCGACCCTTGCGGCGATCCTGCGGCGGCAGCGTCTTGATGGCCGCGCCGAGCGATTCCTCCAGTGTGCGGGCGACACCGTCCGATTCGATCAAGAGCATCGGCAGACGGTAGGCATCCGCCCAGGCGCGCCAGTCGGCGGCGACGTCCTCGAGATCGTCGGCAACCAGCAGCGGCACCGACAGCATCGGATCATTGTGCAGAAGTTCCAAAGTCACCGTGACATTGCCGTCCGGATCCTCCATCGCGCGGGCGGCAACGCCGCGGAACGCATTGGCGGGCAGAGCGATGATCGCCGGCACGCCGCTCATCTCGAGTACGCGGCGGATGACGGCGCCACGCTGGTCGATGGTGAAGGTCACGTCGCCGTAGTCGTCGCGCGTGGCATAGCTCACCACCTGCGGCAGGCGGAATGGGTCGAGACGCATGTTGCGTCCCGCCCAGACTGGCTTCAGTCCGGTGTTCATAGAGTGCCTTCCTGTCTGTCTCCTGAGAGCCGGTGTCCGGTTCTCTCCGGGCCGGTTTTTCCAGCCTCGTTTGTGAGGAAACAGTAGCGCGGGCTCCTTACCGTCGCGCTTAAGAAAGTCGGTTAAATTTTGCTGATCTCAGGGATGGTTATCGGAATGCGACCAGGCACAAGATGTTGAAAGGATCAGATAACCTTACCGGGATTCATGATCCCCGCCGGGTCGAAGGCCGCCTTCACCCTGCGCATCAGGTCGATCGCCATCGGCGGCGCGGTGGCAATCAGTTCGTCCCGCTTCAACTGGCCGATGCCGTGCTCGGCCGAGATCGAACCATGCAGGCTGCGCACCACGTCATGCACCGCGTGGTTCATCGCATGATAGAGACCGAGAAACGCTTCGTCGTCGCCGTCAACCGGCCGCGAGATGTTATAGTGGAGATTGCCGTCGCCCATATGGCCAAAGCAGACCACGCGGGCGTTCGCGCTCACCAATGCCACGGCACCGGCGGCCTGTTCGATAAAACGCGGGATCATAGCCACCGGCACGGAAATGTCGTGCTTGATCGAGGCGCCCTCCGGTTTCTGCGCTTCGGGCAGCACCTCGCGGAAATTCCAGAAGGCATCGCCCTGCCCGAGACTTGCAGCGATGACCGCGTCGCCGACGAATCCCTGCTCAAGACCGGCTGAAAGCACGTCCTCGATCAGCGCTCTCGAATCTTCCGATGAACGGCCGGACGAAATCTGCATCAGCACATACCAAGGCCAATCCTCGACCAGCGGCCGCGTCACGCCCTGGGCATGCGCCAGCGTAAAATCGTATGGCCGCTTGCCGATCAATTCGAAAGCGGTGAGTGCGTATCCGGCACGGTCCATCGCCAAGCTGAACAGGGAAAGCGCCGCCTCGGGCGACGACAGGCCGACGAAAGCCACTTCACGTCCCTTCGGCTTCGGGAACAGCTTGAGCACGGCGGCTGTGATGACACCGAGCGTGCCCTCGGCGCCGACGAACAGGTCTTTCAGGTCGTAGCCGGTGTTGTCCTTCTTCAGCTTGCGCAGGTCGTCGAACACCTCGCCGGTCGGCAGCACCACTTCGACGCCAAGGCAGAGTTCGCGCGCATTGCCATAGGCAAGGACGCCGGTGCCCCCGGCATTGGACGAGAGATTGCCACCGATCTGGCAGGAGCCTTGCGCGGCCAGCGACAGCGGAAACAGCCGGTCGGCGGCGTCGGCCGCCTCCTGCAGCGTCTGCAGGATAACGCCGGCCTCGACCGTCACCGTGTTGGACAGCACATCGATCTCGCGGATGCGGTTCAGCCGCGACAGCGACAAGACGATCTCGCGGCCCGATTTGTCCGGCACCTGGGCGCCGACCAGCCCGGTGTTGCCACTCTGCGGCACGACCGGCGTTCCCGTCTCGCTCGCCAGCTTCATGATCTGGCTGACCTCTTCAACGCTGCCCGGCCGCAGCACCAGCGATGTCGCGCCATGCCAGAGCCCGCGCCGCTCGGTGAGGTAAGGCGCGATATCCCGCTCGTCGCGCAATGCATATTTGTCGCCAACGATCGCCGCGAAGCGATCGATGAGAACGGGGTCGAGAGTCGCTGAAATCTCGGTCATGTCGGAAAACTATGTTGTGGGCTGTGTGTTGTCACGTGGGGCGGCCGCGCGCGACAGCCGATCGTTGATCGCCTCGCCAAGACCATCAAAGGGGATAGGCTCGATGGCGATCGTCCGCGCGCCGCTGCGGTCGAGATCCTGCATGTAGGCGAAAAGATTGCTCGCCGCTTCGCGCAAGTCGCCCGATACGGACAGGTTGAGGAACGCGGCGGCGTGTCGCCAGCCTTCGGCTCGCTGGCTGCCGAAGGCGAGCAGGGCTTCGCCCTCGCCGACCGTACCCGCGTTGAGCCGCACTGCGGCACCCGGCGCGTAATGCGAGGCCAGCATGCCGGGCGCCTCGACGCCGACGGCACCGCCACGCAACAGCTTCATGCCGATGACCGCCTCGATCTCGCCGGCGGCGATGCCGCCGGGCCTGAGCAGCCGCAATGCCGCGCCATCTACCTTGACGATGGTCGATTCCAACCCGACCGGCGTCGCGCCGCCATCGACCACCAGCTTGATCCGCGCGCCGAGATCGGCGGCCACCGCCTGCGCCGTCGTCGCGCTGATCCGTCCCGACGAATTGGCGCTGGGTGCCGCAAGCGGGCGACCGAGGCGGGCGATGAGTTCGCCGCCAAAGCCCCTCGGCATGCGCAAGGCAATCGTATCGAGCCCGGCCGTGACCAGCGGATGGATACCGTTGCCAGGCCGCTGCGGCAGCACCAGCGTCAGCGGACCCGGCCAGAATGCCTGCGCCAGCTTCTTCGACAGCGGATCAAACAATGCGATGCGCTCGGCCATCGCCATGTCGGCGACATGGGCGATCAGCGGGTTGAAGCGCGGCCGCCCCTTGGCTTCGAAGATGCGCGCCACAGCGATGCCGTTGGTGGCATCGCCGGCAAGCCCGTAGACGGTCTCCGTCGGGATGGCGACGACATCGCCACCCCTGAGCAGCGCCAGCGCCCGCTCCATCGCCTCGCCGACGGCAAGTATTTCAGCCACTCTCGTCACCTCACAGATGCCGGCTGCGTAGTACGATGGCGGCTGGCGGGCAAGTCGGCAGTTGGGCAAGTCGCTGTTGGAACAGTCGGGCATTGGCGACTTATCAATCCCTAAAATGCAATGTTTCCACGAAAGCCGATATCAAGTCCGACCCGCTATCGTGTGGTTCTGGACAAAGGGGAGCTATCATCGTGTCTGTGCGTATCCTGGGGGCGCTGGGGATCATTCTGGCGGCGGTGACCGGCGGGGCGCAGGCCTCGTCGCTGGTTTTTCCCGGTGTGCCATCCTCGACACCATCCATCATCAAGCTCGGCGTCAAGGCCAGCGATATGCGGTCCGTGGTGGCGCTCGGCGAAGCACAGCCCGACGTCACCTATGAAAAGGTGGCCGCCATCCCGGACAAGCCCGGGACCAGGCGCGGCTCCCAGCAAGGCCCCGTGGTCATCCGTGGTGGCGTCGCCGGTCCTGCCTTCTCGGCACCGGCACCAAGCGCCGCACCGGCCACCGGTACCGCGCCGGCGGCAGGCACCGCGCCGGCAACGGCCACTGCCTCGGCAGCCCCTTCGGGAGACACCGGAAATAAATCCGTCGCAGCCCCGAGCACGCCCGCGCAGGCAGCGACCCAGCCCATACAAGGGCTCGGCAAAGCCAAGTAAGGCGCCTCACCGCGACTTGACTGCGGTCTGACGGTCGGCGCACCATTGCCGGGCAAACCCCGTCCCGGCTGATCTTCACCGCTGGACGCGGTAGCCTGAATTTCGCCAGGCGGCTGTGGCAGACGGGGTTTCATCGTTCAGGGCAAGAGGGGTTGATATGAGCAAATCCAAAACTGTCACCGTGGCCGGGCTTCTGCTGGCATCACTGCTTGGCGCCGGCGCGGCTCATGCGGACGACATGCTGGGATCCTATGTCGCGCGCATTTCCGATCGGGATCATCAAGCGAGTGACGGCTATGCGCTCGACAGCGCCGCGCAAATGGTGCGGCAGGACCGCGCCAACTGGCACAAATTCCATCGCCGCGACCGCGACGACGAGGGTGACGCCTGGTTCAGGACCAATGACCAGCGCGCCGATCTGCAGCGCATGCTGGAGCGCCCCGGCGCGATGAGTTCCTCGACCAAGCGCGCCATCGTCAATGGCGAGCCTCTGATCCAGGTCGACGTCTACGAAAACGGCGTACACGTCAGCATCCTGGAGGACTGACAAGTCAGCATCCGGGAGCACCAAAAGAGGGGGTCGCGCTGATCAGGCTGTGTGAAAGCACAATTGGTTCTTTGCGTCGTCGCCGAAGTCTGCCGAACGGCAAGACCCTCCCCGACTGTCCACCGAGACTAATCGATCGGGGAAGGTCCGTAGTCGAAGCGAAAACTGCCGTTCACTTCACAGGGTCGGCAAATGGTGTGTCGGGGTCGCTCACATAAAAGAGCACCATTCTTGCCGGTACTTTGGGATCGAGATTGCGTCCTGTCATGGTGACGTGTGCCGGTTCAACGAACACTTCGCCGGCGCGCACGTGGACAGGCTCACGGTCGTCGAGTTCCAGAGTGAAGGTGCCTTCGAGCATATAGACCGTAACCGGAAAGCGGTGCGAATGATGTGGCGTGCGATCGCCTGGATCGAGAGTGGCGGACAGAACGCGCACCTCCTGATCTTCTGCGCGCGACATCGTCTGCACCACCTCGCGATGAAGCGGGGTGAGCTTCGCCGCGCCGGTGTCTCGCGCTGATGCGGTGACGCCGACCGAAAGGCCCGCGATCGCCTGACTGATTTCCATTGTCTTGTGCATACGGCTCTCCTCATCGAATGATGGCCGATCCTAGGCCGGGACCGCGACACCGGGCAGCAGCAAGTTTGCCGAACGGCCATGCAATGCTGCATAACGTCCGAATGTTCGATTGGAACGGCCTTCGATATTTTCTTGCAGTTGCGCGGCATGGAAGCACGCTCGCGGCCGCTCGGGCGCTCGGCGTCAATCAGTCGACGGTTCATCGGCGACTGTTGGAGTTGGAGCGCAAGGTCGGTCATGCGTTGGTGCGCCGCCACCCGACAGGTTATCAGCTAACGGAACTCGGCGAAGCGCTGCGCCCGGCTATCGAACGGGTGGACGAGGCCGTCGCTGGAGTCGAGCGCCAGGTCCGTGACCATGGAAACGAGCTGGTCGGCACGATCCGTCTCACCTGCCCCGAGCCTTTGGTATCCCGCATCACGTCATCGCCTTTGCTCGATCTTTTCCACGAGCGCCATCCTAGGCTTAGGGTGGAGTTCGTGATGAGCGACGGTTATCTCGATCTTTCGAAAGGGGAGGCCGACATCGCGCTGCGCTCCGGCGAACCTGCCGACGAAAACCTGGTCGGGCGGAAAATCGGCGATTCGATCTGGGCGGTTTACGCCAGCCAGAGCTACGTCCAGCACAATGGCAGGCCACATCGTGTTGAAGATATCGCCGACCACTCCATCGTGGGATTCGATGGAATGCTCGTGAACCACCGAGCGGCGAAGTGGTTCGCCAGCGTTGCGCCCAACGCAAAGGTCGCAGCTCGCAACAACAGCGTTCTTGGCGTGTTGATGGCCGTGAAATCGGGCGTCGGTGTCGCTCCGCTGCCCACCACGATTGCCGACATGCACGATGACTTGGTGCAGGTCCTTCCTCCGGTACGGGAACTGACGCGCGGCTGGTACCTCCTCACGCATCCGGACCTGCGGACGACACCTCGCATCCGCGCCTTCTTCGATTTCGTTGTCGAGAAGCTGGACCTGGTCCGGCCGATCCTAATGGGATGATCGCCGCGCCCGACCTGAAGCACTGGATAAAATGGATGATGACAGGCTGGTTCCTGACGCGAGGCACCAAGGGAACCAGCACCGAAATGGCACTCTCGGTGCTGGCTTTCAACATGGTCCGGAGCATCAACCTCGGCCAAAGCCGTTGAAAGGTAGATGGGCTATTTCAGCCGCTTCGCCGAGACGAAGCGCCGACGTTCTCGTGGAGCCTGTGATGCGCCGCCCTCTCTCGACTGAACTGGATTGAAATCTCAGGCCGCGACGTCCTTGTCCTCGTCTTCTTCGGACTCGTCTTCTTCGGATTCCTCGTCGTCGTCGCCTTCAGCCTTCACGCTGTCGTCGGCGGCGTCTTCTTCATCTTCCTCGTCTTCGCCCTCGTCGTCACCCGAGAGAGTGGCGGCTTCGGCCTCGTCCTTGTCCGACTCTTCGCCGTCTTCGTCGTCTTCGTCGTCCGACAGGTCGGCGGTTTCGACGGCAGCGGCAAGATCGGTTTCGGAAGCGGTTTCAAGCGCCTCGGCGGGAGCCGGGGTTTCTTCTGTCACTTCGATTTCGTGATCGGAATTCATGGAAGCCTCCGTGGGGTTGGGGAACATGTCCCTTTTGCCACGGAGAGATCATCGCCATATGACTGTAAGCCGGCTCGAACGGCCGGCGGCGAAGAAAATCTTCGTCGCCTCAGCCGGCGATCCTGGAAAAATCCGCCACCTGACCGGTCGCGGCGCGGATGCGGGCAAGCAGCGCCAGGCGGTTGGCGCGCACCGACGAGTCCTCATCATTTACGAGGACATGCTCAAAGAATGAATCAACCGGTTCACGCAATACGCTAAGCGCCAGCAAGGCGCCGGAAAAGTCATCGTTTTGAATCGCTTCGCCGGCTTGCCTCTCAGCCTGATTCACCGCGGCAAACAGCGATTTCTCGGTATCCTGGCGGAACAATGCCGGCTCTACGGTTTCGGCGACCGCCGTTTTCTTCTTCTCCTCGGCGGCCAGGATGTTGGCCGCACGCTTGGTGCCGGCGAGCAGGTTCTTGCCGTCCTCGGTGTCGAGGAAGGAGCCTAGCGCCTCGACGCGGCGGACGATCTGAAGCAAGTCGTCGGAACGCGGCGTGATGACCGCGTCGATGAGATCGTGCCGAGCGCCCTGGTCACGGAGGTAAACTTTAAGGCGGTCGTGGAAGAAGGCGAGGAGATCAGCGGCTATTTGCAAAGCTCTATCTTGGGTGTCCGAGATAATACGTTCAGCCCGGTTTGGAGCCTGTTCTCGTTCAACCATTTCGTTCAAATCACGAACCGTCTCCTCCCCTACCCCAAGATCGGCCAAACGCTGAGCTGCCTCAGTCTGCCGATCCAATTTCCGAAAATGATCACCAACCACGTATCGGGCCATACTGAGCGCGAACACGGTGCGAAGCGTCAGCCTGATGCCGTTCTCGACAACTATCCTCACCACGCCCAGCGCCGCTCTTCTCAACGCATAAGGATCCTTCGACCCTGTCGGCTTTTCATCGATGGCCCAAAAGCCAACCAGCGTATCCAACTTATCTGCGAGCGCGACGGCGATCGAAACCAGATCGCTCGGCACGCGGTCGGAAGGGCCTTGCGGCTTGTAATGTTCTTCAGCGGCGGCGGCGACGGATGGATGCTCGCCCTGAAGGAGCGCGTATTTGCGGCCCATGGCGCCCTGCAGTTCCGGGAACTCGCCGACGACCTCGGTCTGCAGATCGGCCTTGGCGAGAACCGCGGCGCGGCGCGCCAGCGCGGGATCGGCGCCGACGATCGGCGCCAGTTCTTCGGCCAGCCGCTTGATCCGCTCCACCCGCTCGCCCTGCGTGCCGAGCTTGGCATGGAAGGTGACGCCGAGATGGTCGAGGCGGGCCATGCGCTGATCAAGCGGTTTGTTCAGGTCGAGTTCGAACTTTTGCGCTGACGCCCGCAACCGGGCGAGATCAGGCAAATTGCCTTGGTCGGTCGTCCAGAAATAGAGCGCGTCCGACAGGCGAGAGCGAACCACCTTGCCGTTGCCGTGGGCGATCTCCTTGCCGCCATCCTTCGCCTCGATGTTGGCGGTGAGGATGAAGTGGTTGGAAAGCATATCGTCGACGCCCGGCGGCCGTGTCACAAAGCACTTCTGGTTGGCGCGGATGGTCAGCCGGATCACCTCGGCCGGAATGCCCAGGAAAGCCTCCTCGAACTCGCCCATCAGCACGACGGGCCATTCGACCAGCCCGGAGACTTCCTCCAGCAGCCCGTCGTCCTCGACTAGGTCGAGCCCGTTGGCGAAAGCAAGATTGCGGGCGTCGGCAAGGATGATCTCCTTGCGCCGATCGGCGTCGAGCACGACTTTCGCCGCCTCCAGCTTAGAAACATAGTCATCGAAGCGGCGCACGGTGATGGCATCAGGCGCGTGAAAGCGATGGCCGTAGGTGATGTTGCCGGAGCGGATGCCGTCGATCTCGAAATCGACCACCACCGGCTCCTCGGTCTCCGGACCGAAGGTGCACAGGATGGATTGCAGTGGCCGCACCCAGCGCAGCGACCCGGACTTGGCCGAGGCCGGCCCCCAGCGCATCGATTTCGGCCAGGGGAAATTGCGGATGATGCCCGGCACCAGTTCGGCGATGATCTCTTCGGTTGCCCTGCCCGGCTTCGAAATGTGAGCGACATAGAAGTCGCCCTTCTTGGGGTCGGAATGGAGATGCGCCTCGGCGATCGATGCAAGCCCGGCCTTGCGCAGGAACCCCTGGACCGCCTGCTCGGGCGCGGTCGTCGATGGCCCCTTGATCTCCTCGCGGATGTCCTTCGAGCGTGCGGTCAGCCCCCTAATATCGAGCGCCAAACGCCGCGGCGTCCAGTATTCGCGCGCCGCCTCATAGGTCAGCCCTGCCTCGACCAGACCGTCGGTCAGCATCTTCCTCAGGTCACCCGCCGCCTTGCGCTGCATGCGGGCAGGAATTTCCTCGGAGCGAAGTTCTAGAAGCAGGTCAGGCATCGGGGTCAGCTCATGCGGGAGAGTGGTCCGGGCGGGGCATAGCAACTCGGCTGGCCGCTGTCACCCTTTCGGCGCTTCAATCACCGACTTCGGCTGATTTCCGGAAATTTTGGCCTCGCTGTCGGGACGCGGCGATCCGGCCGTCCTTGGATCAAAGATTTCCATGAACCGAACGCAGCGCTGGAGCGACCCACGCTCAGGCAGGGAACTATTGGCTCAACGACCATGAAAACGGCATCCAGACTTCTTCAGATCCTCGCGCTCAGCGCCTGCTTCACCGCGCAGGTCCACGGCGCCTTCTCGATGCCGGGCGTGCGGCAAGCATTGCGGACCATGGCTGGCCCGAGCGGCCAGATCCTGTCGCCGATCAACGCGTCGCTAGAGATGAAGCGCGCCTGAAACTCAGGCGGCCAGTCCGCCGGCCTGTGTCTTCAGAAACGCCTCGCCGCAGGCCTTGGCCAGATTGCGCACCCGCAGGATGTAGCTCTGCCGTTCGGTGACCGAAATCACGCCGCGCGCGTCGAGCAGGTTGAAGACATGGCTGGCCTTGATGCACTGGTCGTAGGCTGGGAAGACCATTCTGTGCATCGGCAGATTGTCGTTCGACGCCGGCGCACCGGCATCGAGCAGCGCCTTGCACTCAGCCTCGGCATCCTCGAAATGCCTGAGCAGCATCGCCGTGTTGGCGTATTCGAAATTGTGACGCGAGTATTCCTGCTCGGCCTGCAGGAAGACATCGCCATAAGTCACCTTGTCGGCGCCCTCGCGGCCGTTGAAGTTGAGGTCGTAGACATTGTCGACGCCCTGCACATACATGGCCAGTCGCTCCAGCCCATAGGTGAGTTCGCCGGCCACCGGCGCGCATTCGATGCCGCAGACCTGCTGGAAATAGGTGAACTGCGACACTTCCATGCCATCGCACCAGCATTCCCAGCCGAGTCCCCAGGCGCCCAGCGTCGGGCTCTCCCAATCGTCCTCGACGAAGCGGATGTCGTGCAGCAGCGGATCGACGCCGATCGCCACCAGCGAGCCGAGATAGAGCTCCTGCAGGTTCGGCGGATTCGGCTTCAGGATGACCTGATACTGGTAATAGTGCTGCAGCCGGTTCGGGTTCTCGCCGTAGCGGCCGTCCTTGGGACGGCGTGAAGGCTGGACGTAGGCAGCGTTCCAGCGCCTGGGTCCAAGCGCCCGCAGCGTCGTCGCCGGATGAAACGTGCCGGCGCCGACCTCCATGTCGTAGGGCTGGAGGATGACGCAGCCATAGGCCGCCCAGTAGTTGTGCAAGGTCAGGATCAGCCCCTGGAACGAGCGGCTGGGGTGCATATGGGCGGGGATTTCAATCGTCACGGTGGCCTCGACAGCAAAGGCTAGAGCCTGTTCCATCCCTTGAGCATGATCCTTTCCGAAAACCGGTACCCACTTTTCGGGATCATGCTCTTGCCGGCACGTCCTAGAGACACGGCGGCGAAGCGTCAAGCAAGGCGCGTCGGCACGGATCGCCGCCAGCGTGCGGGACGATGTTGAAAGCATTGCGAGCGGCTGGCCCATTGCCGGCCATGAGAGCCTGCGGTCTGTTCGGTAGCTGGACCATCCCGTGTCAACGACAACAGGTTCCGCCATGCCCAGCCCGGTCGCCATCCGCCCCGTCACCCGCCAGGACTTCGACCAATGGCTGCCACTATGGGATGGGTACAACGCATTTTACGGCCGCTCGGGTGAGACGGCCCTGGCAAGTGAGATCACCGCGATGACGTGGTCCCGCTTCTTCGATGCCTATGAGCCGGTCCACGCGCTGGTCGCCGACAGCGGGGGACAACTCCTCGGCCTCGTCCACTATCTCTTCCACCGCAGCACCACGGCGATCGCGCCGAACTGCTATCTGCAGGACCTTTTCACCACCCAGGCCTCGCGTGGAAAAGGTATCGGCCGGGCGCTGATAGAGGGCGTCTACGAACGCGCCCAGGCCGCCGGCTCGGGCCGGGTGTACTGGCTGACGCACGAAACAAACCACACGGCGATGAAGCTCTATGACAAGGTCGGCGAACGGTCCGGCTTCGTCGTCTACCGCAAGATGTTCTGAGGCAATTCCGAGCGCATCGGCGCCTGTCTGTGCGCGTCGCCGATTACCATCGATCCAAACGAAAACGGGGCTCCGAAGAGCCCCGTTCGCATTCACAATGCCGGCTTCACCCCTTCGGGGCGGGCACTGGCTCGGGCTTGACCTTCGGGGTTTCCTGCGCCGTGTTGGATTCGATCGCCGGCAAGCCCTTCATCAGCTTCTGCTGCAAGGTGGCCAGCACATCGGGATCCGGCTTCAGGTCGCGCGCCTGGTTCCACTGGAAGGTGGCTTCCAGCTTGCGACCGACGCGCCAGTAGGCATCGCCCAGATGGTCGTTCAGAACCGGATCTTCCGGCTTCAGCGACACGGCGCGTTCCATTTCGCGCACCGCATCATCGAACCTGCCCAGGCGGAAATAGGCCCAACCCAGCGAATCGACGATGTAACCGTCGCTTGGCCTGAGGTCGACGGCCTTCTGGATCATCGCCAGGCCTTCCTTGAGGTTCGTGTTCATGTCGACCCAGGAATAGCCGAGATAGTTCAGCACCTGCGGCTGGTCGGGCTGCAGCTCCAGCGCCTTGCGGAAGTTGGGCTCGGCCTTCGGCCATTCCTTCAGCCGCTCATAGGCGATGCCGCGCTGGTAGAATATATTCCAGTTGGCGGCGGTCGGCGTCTTCAGCACCTCGACGGCCTTGTCATAGAGGTTGGCGGCCGAGCGGAAGTCATCCTTCGAGGAATAGACGCCGCCAAGCGCCAGATAGGCGCGCATGTCGTCGGGGTGGGCGCCAACGAAGGCCTTCAGGTGGGTGATCGCCTCATCGTGACGGTCGAGATCGGCAAGGTTGAGGCCAAGCTGCAGGTCGGAAAGCTCCTTCAGCGGCGAAGAGTCGGGAATGCGCCGGTAGAGCGCGATGGCGCCCTCGCCGTCCTTCAACTGCTCGGAGACGGCAGCGAGCTGCACCAGGGCGGCGTCGCTGTCGGGCTTCAAGGCCAGGGCGTATTGCAGATAAAGACGGACGAACGGCTCGCCGCCGCCGCGGTTGAGCGCGGTGGCGAGATCGAGCAGGATTTCGGAGGCGCCGTCGGAAGGGCCGGTAACCATGGGCGCAATCTTGTCGCCCTTGCTGATCCTGTCGCGCAAGGCGACGATTTCCAGCTTGCCGGGCGAAAACGCCTCGGCCTGGTCGAGCACCGAAACCGCCTTGGCCTTGTCGCCCTTGCGGGCCAGGAACGAGGCATAGGCCTGGGCGTTGCGCATCCAGGTTTCGGGAGCGGCGCCGCCGGCGGTCGTGTCCTGCATTGTCGCGGCATAGATCGCCTCGGCCTTTTCAGGCATGTTCGACGCATCGGCGATGAGCGCGCGGTGGAACGACTTGAACAGGCCGAACCAATCCGGTCCCTGGAGCTTGTCGATCGAAGCCATCGCATCGCTGGCCTGACCGGCGCCTTGTTCGGCCCAGCCGGACATCACCCCGGAGATCAGCCGGTCGAGATCGGATTCCAGCGAAAGCTTGAGCCAGTACTGCGCCTTGGTGAAATCCTTCTTGTGGAAGGAATCGACGGCCAGCGCCAGGCGCGAGAAGCGCTCGACATCGGGAACTTCCTTGAGCTTGTCCGCATAGACCAGGGATTCGTCGAAGCGACCTTGAGCGATCAGCGACAGCATCAGGCTCTGCTGCAGGCTGGTGTCACTCGGGTCGAAGGCCAGGGCCTGCTTGTAGTAGGCTATGGCGCTGTCGAGGTCGTTGTCGCCTTCGGCGATCCGCGCGGCCAGATAGGCCCCCGAGAATGACGTGATCTTGACCGGTTCGGTGGTTTGCTTGGCATGGGCCGGCAGAGTCGAGATCGCCATGCCTGCCACAATTGCCAGCCTTGTCAGCCAGCGCGCACGTCCTTGCTGCATCGTATCCCTTTCAGCCAGGCGTCATCTCCGCGTCAGCGGGATCGACGTAGACTCGATCTTTCCGGGCAAAGCATGGCCTTTTTGGGGTCACGCTTCAATCCGCCTCAAATTCACAATCGGGTCACCCGATTAACAAACCATGGCGGCAAGGGACAGTTTTCCGCTTGGAATTTCCGCCCTGACGCCGGCGGAACCGAATATATCACAGATTCAACCATTGGGATTCCGCTACCACTATCAGCGTTTGCCCGGCACGGCGGACCGCTGCACCTGCGTATCGCGATACCCACCGGCCGCGACCGTGCCGCACAGCTCGTTCCATTCGCAGCCCCCGCAGGCCTTGCGCACCAGGCCCGCCGAAAACGCCTGCCGCATCCGCGCCAGAATCGCCGCATCGAGGTCGAGGCGCCTGCCAACCCGGATTGGCCGCGCCAGCAATTCCTCCACATCCACCGCCGCGAGCCGGTCCCGCTCCACCGCGCTCTCGCCCAGGCAGTGCGGTTCCGGCTCGTCGAGCAACGGCGCGCAGACGTCGTCCGGGCCGGAAACGATCAGGATGTCCTCGCCGCGGCTCAGGCGCTCCGCGATCCCGTCGTAGTTGGCGGTGAAGGCGGGGCTGTATCCCTTGCCCACATAGGTGAGCAGGCAAAGGAGGTGATGGGCGCGCAGCCTTATGGTCATCTGTTCTTACAGCCTGAGATCGCCCGGCTCCGGCTTGTAGCCTGAAAACAGCTTGAGTGTCGCGGCACCGAGCGCCGACTTGAGCAAGCCGCCGACGATGAACGGCAGGAAGCCGAAGGTAATGGCCTTTTCGGCGCCGATCATCACCGCGAGCCATGCCGTGCCCAGAACCAGGCAGGCAAGGTTGCCGAGCAGCATGGCGGCGAAGGCAAGCACCACCCTGTTGCCGTTCCAGCCGCGTTCGGCCAGCCATCCGACAAGCGCGCCGGTGATCGGGAAGGCGAAGAGATAGCCGCCCGTCGGCCCGACGAAATGCGCTACACCGGCCGCGCCTCCGGCCAGGACCGGAAAGCCCACCGCGCCCTCGACCAGCCATGCCGCGATGGTGACCGCGCCAAGCCGCCAGCCATACAGCGCGCCAATGAGCGTCACGGCGAAAGTCTGCATGGTCACCGGGACCGGCACCATCGGCACTTCGATATAGGACGACAACGCCAGGAACAGCGTGCCGAGCACGACGGCTCCGACCTGCCAGCCGAGAGCGCGATCCTGGAGTCTGAGCGGGCTGAAAGAAGGTTTGCGGGAGGTGAATGCGATGTTTGCCATTGGGATTCCTTCGATCGATTGCAAATTATAGATAATTTCTGTTTTCGATCTATTATCGAATCCACAATTCCCTGGAGATAGCAAGCCTTCCCTTTGCAAAGGCCGTCTAGCCCACGATTGCAAAGGCCTCGCGCGTCGCCCCGGAGGCCGTCTTGACCGGCTTGCGGCCAATCCACTGGACATGCCGCCCCAGTGTCACTGCCGCCGATTCGGTGTTTCCCTGCCGCAAGGCGGTCAATATCGCCCGGTGGTCCTGGTCGGTGCGCTTCTCCCACTCCGAGCGCCATGCGGCGAACAGGAAGCGCGCACTCGCGGCGTGCAGATCGTCGATGGTGGCGAGCAGGCGCGGCATGCCGCACGGCGCCAGGATCAACCGGTGAAAGGCGCGGTTGGCTTCTTCCCATGACCGGACATCGCGGGACTTGTCACCGGCCTTGGTCGCTTCCTCGGCCAGATCGAGAATGGCTGGCGTCAGGTGCGGCGCGGCATGGCGTAGCGCCAGCACTTCGAGCGCGGCCCGCATTTCGGCGACCTCCTTGACCTCGCCCAGATTGAAAGCCGCCACGCGCACGCCACGGCGCGGCTCGCTGACGGCCAGCCCTTGCGCTTCGAGACGGCGGAAGGCCTCGCGTACGGGAACATGGCTGGTGTGGAATTCCTCGGCGACATGGTCCTGCCGAAGCCGAGCCCCGGGCTCTATCGCGCCCGAGATGATGCGATCCGCCAGTATCTTGCTGATGCGCACCGCGATGGTGTCGTCTGTGCCCTTTGCCATTTTTTATAGATAATTTGCGGCAAGGCGGCTTGTCGAGACTGTGGGACCGGGATTCGGCGGATTGCGTTCTTGCGCGTCTCGTCTGCCGCGCCGGAGAGGCGCGGCAGCGCTTCTCAGTTCACCCGGCTGATGCAGAAATCGATGACGTCGATCAGCGCCGATTTCTGCGGCGTCGCTTCCAGCGGCGCCAGCGCGTCGCGGGCGATCTCGCCGAAATGGCTGGCGCGCCCGATCGTGTCTGCAATCGCGCCGTGGCGGGTCATCAGCCCGATCGCCTTTTCCAGGCCGGCGTCATCGACGACATTGTCCTCGATGGCGCGCTTCCAGAAGGTGCGCTCGGCCTTGGTGCCGCGCCGATAGGCGAGAATGACCGGCAAGGTCACCTTGCCCTCGCGGAAATCGTCGCCGACATTCTTGCCCAGATCCTTGCTGGTGCCGCCATAGTCCAACGCATCGTCGATCAACTGGAAGGCAAGACCGAGATTCATGCCGTAGGAGCGCAGTGCCGCGCGGTCGTTGCGGGTCGCCTGGGCAATGACGGGGCCGACTTCGGCGGCAGCGGAAAACAGCGCCGCGGTCTTGGCCTTGATGACCGCGAAATGTTCATCCTCGGTGGTCTCGAGGTTCTTGGCGGCGGCAAGCTGCATCACCTCGCCCTCGGCGATGATCGAGGCGGCGCTCGACAGGATGTCGAGCGCTTCGAGCGAGCCGACATCGACCATCATGCGGAAGGCCTGGCCAAGCAGGAAATCCCCGACCAGGACACTCGCCTGGTTGCCCCAGATCATGCGGGCGGTTTTCTTGCCGCGACGCATGCCGCTCTCGTCGACGACATCGTCGTGCAGCAAAGTCGCGGTGTGCATGAATTCGACCGACGTTGCGAGCTTGACGTGGCCCTCGCCCACATAGCCGAACATCTGGGCCGCGGCGAGCGTCAGCATCGGCCGTAGCCGCTTGCCGCCAGACGAGATCAGATGGTTGGCAACCTCCGGGATCATCTCGACATCGGAGCCGGCCTTGGACAGGATCAACTCGTTGACACGCCCCATATCGGCCGCCGTCAGATCGATCAAATCCTTGATGGAGGCGGGCTCCCGCTTCCCGTTTTCGATGTTGAGAACGACACCCACGACAATCACTCCCGTCTTGGTATAACGCGTGCGACGGCACCCTTAATCCCGACAAGACTCTAGGGCGGCAGACACCGACACGGCAAGTGGCGAATTGGCGCGGCGGCAACGATAGCGTGTCAACCGACACCGAAGCGGGAGCTCCGCTTTGCCACGGAAATCCCCTGCCCGTTTACATCAATAGCGCAAGCTGCGAGTTTCATCCGATGATAGAGCTCATCCGCACCAACGACGCCGTCATCATTTCCTTTGTCGAATCGCTGATGCGCGATGCCGGCATCGGTTGCTTCGTCGCCGACCAGAACATGAGCGTGCTCGACGGCTCGCTCGGTATCCTGCCGCGACGCATCATGGTCGACGCGGATCAGGCCGACGCCGCACGGCGCATTCTGACCGACGCCGGCATCGCCAACGAGATTCGCGGAAAATAATGTCCGCCGTACCAGCCGCCCTTGCCCCGGACACGCCGGCCCACACGGTCGACGCGTTCCATCGCGGCCGGTTCTGGCTCGTGCAGCCCAAGCATGGCGGCCATCGCGCCGGCATGGATGCGATGATGCTTGCGGCGTCCGTGCCATCCTCGTTTGGCGGACGTCTCGCCGATTTCGGCGCCGGAGCCGGGGCCGCCGGCCTGGCGGTGCTGTCGCGCTGCCCGACCGCCGAGGCGGTGCTTGTCGAACGCGCGCCGGAAATGGCGGCCTTCGCGGCTGCCACCCTTGCCCACCCCGGCAATGCGCATCTCAGCGATCGCGCGTCCGTGCTCGTCGCCGATGTCACGGTGTCGGGGAAGGCGCGGGCGGCGGCCGGCCTCGCCGACAATGACTTCGACTTCGTCATCATGAACCCGCCCTTCAACGCCGCACGCGACCGCGCCACGCCCGATCGCCTGAGAAAGGAAGCGCATGTCATGGAGGACGGGCTGTTCGAGAGCTGGATCCGAAGTGCCGCGGCGGTGGTCAGGCCGCGCGGCGGGCTTGCCGTCATTGCGCGGCCCGAACAGCTCGGCGCCATTCTCGACGCCCTCGCTGGCCGTTTCGGCGATGCCGAACTGCTCGCCGTGCATCCTCGCCCCGACGCCGCAGCGATCCGCATCGTCGTGCGGGCAATACTCGGAGCGCGTGGAAGACTCGCCATCCGCCCTCCCCTGATGCTTCATGCGCAATCGGGCCACGGCCCTGACGAGCGCAGCGAAATGATTGCCAACGGTCTCGCCTCGCTGTTCGGAGACTGAGCTATTCTTGGCCGCCACATTGCCGTTGGCCGGGGAATCCCTACATGCCTGCAACCCATCGACCGGAGACCGCGCCATCGTGAAACGTCTTTTCAACCGCCTGCTGCCGAAATCCTGGCGCTCCACCGTCGTCACCATTCCGGTCATCCGGCTGCACGGCACGATCATGTCGGGCGGCCAGTTCCGGCAGAACCTGTCGCTGGCCTCCACCGCCGGCCTCATCGAGAAGGCATTTTCCTTCGACGCGCCGGCGGTTGCCGTCTCGATCAACTCGCCGGGAGGTTCGCCGGTGCAGTCGCGGCTGATCTTCAAGCGTATCCGCGACCTGGCGACGGAAAAGAACAAAAAGGTACTGGTCTTCGTCGAGGACGTCGCGGCATCGGGCGGTTACATGATCGCGGCCGCCGGCGACGAGATTTTCGCCGATCCATCGTCGATCGTCGGATCGATCGGCGTGGTCTCGGCCTCGTTCGGTTTCCCGGAACTGATGAAGAAGATCGGTGTCGAGCGCCGTGTCCACACCGCCGGCCAGAACAAGGCCGTGCTCGATCCATTCAAGCCTGAGAAGAAGGAAGACGTCGAGCGCCTGAAGGCGCTGCAGCTCGAGGTGCACGACACGTTCATCGATCTCGTCAAGGAGCGGCGCGGCTCGAAGCTGAAAGACGATCCGGACCTGTTCACCGGCCTGTTCTGGACCGGCAAGAAGGGGCTCGAACTCGGCCTGGTCGATGCGCTCGGCGACATGCGCACGGTGCTGAAAACCCGTTTCGGATCGAAAACCCAGCTCAGGCTGATCACAGCGCCGCGCGGTTTCCTCAGCCGCTTCGGTCTGTTTGGCTCGAGCAAAGGCTTTTCGGCGCCCGATATTGCCGCGGCTGCCGCCAGCGGCGTCATCGATGCGGCGGAAGAGCGCGCGCTGTGGGCTCGCTTCGGGCTTTGAAAACCGGATAAAACCGTCTAGCATGAGTGCTCGAAGTCTTATGCATGTCGTTTTCCCAAAATCGGATCCACTTTTGGGCGACATGCATCAACCGACCCGACCGGCCGCCTTTGCCGGCCCAGCGTGGGAGGAGTTTTGACATGCCGCAGATCATTTTCTTCACCGTCGTTGGCGTCGCCGCCTATTTCGGCTACCGCACCTTCGTGCGGGAAGCCGAACGCGTGACGGCCAAGGTGCGACGAACCGAAAAGCAGGCGGCGAACGGCACGATGGGAACGCTGGTGAAGGATCCGAAGACCGGCGAATACCGGCTGGCCAAGGACTGAGCATCATCCCGCATACATCAGACGCTGCGGACACCGTCATCGGTGCACGCGCCTGGCCTGCGCATGCCAAGATCAATCTTGCCCTGCATGTCACAGGCAGGCGCCCGGACGGTTATCATCTGATCGAGAGCCTGGCGGTGTTCACGCGTTTTGGCGACCGGGTGGAGATCGCGCTCGCCGACAGAGATGATTTCACCGTGTCCGGCCGCTACGCGCCGACGGTTCCTCTCGACGCCAGCAATCTGGTGCTCAAGGCGCGTGATGCCCTGCGCAGGGCGGCCGGGCCGCAGGGAACCCCACCGGTCGCCATCAGGCTCGAAAAGAACCTGCCGGTCGCCTCCGGCGTCGGCGGCGGCTCGAGCGACGCGGCGGCGGTGCTGCGCGGGCTGGCGGAGACCTGGGCCCTCGACATAGAAGGCGCCGAACTGGCGCGGATCGGCCTCTCGCTTGGCGCCGACGTGCCGATGTGCCTGGCGGCAAAGCCGCTGGTCGCGCGCGGCATTGGCGACGAGCTGTCGATGGTGCCGGATTTTTCGACACTGGGGCTGGTGCTGGTCAATCCAGGCACGCCGGTCTCGACGGCCGAAATATTCAACGCGCTGTCTCGGCGCGACAATGAAGGCCTGCCGCCGCTGCCGCGCATCATCGATTTTCACAGCCTGCGCAACTGGCTGGAGGTCACCCGCAACGATCTCGAGCCGGCAGCCCTTGCCATACAGCCCGCCATAGGCAGGGCACTTTCCTGGCTGAACAAGGCTGGATCGGGTTTTTCGCGCATGTCCGGATCGGGCGCGACATGCTTCGGCCTGTTCGAGACCGGCAATGTCGCCAAGCGCGCGGCCGCCGAGATCCGCACCCGCCAGCCCGACTGGTTCGTCGCGGCGACGCGCAGCATTGCATCGGAGGGAGCTGATGGCCAGAATTGACGAGAGCCGTTCCTTCATTCCCGTGCGCATCGCGGTGCTGACCGTTTCGGACACACGCGGCCTTGCCGACGATAAATCCGGCCAGGTGCTGGTCGATCGCATCACTGAAGCCGGCCATAGGCTTGCCGCCCGCGATATCGTCACCGATGACCGCGAAAAAATCCGCGACAAGGTGCTGGGCTGGTCGAAAGACGAGACCATCGATGTCGTGATCACCACCGGCGGCACCGGGTTCACCGGGCGCGACGTGACGCCGGAAGCGCTGGAGCCGATCTTCGAAAAGCGCATGGATGGCTTTTCGGAAGTGTTCCACCGCATCTCCTACGACAAGATCGGCACCTCGACGATCCAGAGCCGGGCCACCGGCGGCGTCGTCAACGCCACCTTCGTCTTTGTGCTGCCGGGCTCGCCCGGCGCCTGCAAGGACGCCTGGGACGGCATCCTGAAAGCGCAACTCGATTACCGGCACATGCCGTGCAACTTCGTCGAGATCATGCCGCGCCTCGACGAGCATCTGCGGCGCGGAAAATCGGCTCCGTAAAAGCCGAGGCAAAGCACCGGTTTCGCGTCGCGTTTGCCAGGCAGAACGCTACCGGCGCCTTCGAAACGCCATTCCGCACCGGACCCTGGAAAAGTATCTTGCCTGAAGGCGATCATCGCCGTTCACGACAAGGCAGATACGATGACCATGCATACTGGCGGATGCCACTGCGGCAACATACGCCTTGGATTTTCAACCGGGCTCGACCCATCACAGATCGAAGTTCGCGCCTGCCAATGCTCGTTCTGCGTCAAACATGGTTCGCGCGCCGTTGCCGACCCGGACGGCAGGCTGATCATCTCGGTCAAGGACGAAATGCGATTGCACCGATACCGGTTTGGGCTGAGGACGGCCGACTATTTGATCTGCCGGGAGTGCGGCGTCTATGTCGCCGCGATCACCGCAGACGCCGACGCCAGAGCGATTGTCATCATCAACGCGCTGGACGACCAAGAACGGTTCAGCCAGCAGCCGATCCCGGTGGATTTCGACACGGAAAGCAAAGCGCAGCGACAAGCCAGGCGCCGCTCGCGCTGGATGCCTGTCGAGATGAGCTTCGAATAGTTCTCGTTCAGCGGATGACAGGTTCCCCATGAAACCGCCGGCGTGACGGCGGCGATACGCCGAAGCCGACTTCCATCATCAGCCGCGGCGTGCGCGCCGGCACTGTGCCCATGTGGAAACCGAACGGATCCTCGACGAAGCCGAGGCCCGCTTCGCCGGTCAGCGTCACCGGGCTCTGCTCGCCATAGACATCCAGAACCTCCTGCGCGGGATGCCCCACCAGCAAGGTGAGCTGATGCTTGAGGGCGCGGCGGTTGTGGCTGCCCCTGACATAGACATGCGGACCGGTGTCGGCGTCGACGGGCTTGAGATAGAAGAAGAATTTCAGCATGCGCCAATCGTCGAGGTCGAAATGGTACTTGCCCAGCGAGGCAAGGTTCTTGTCGGCGTCCGAGGCCTCGCCGGTCGGAAAGCTCCACCAGACGCGCGTCGTGATCAGTTTTGCCTGGCCGCCGAGATAATGCGCGGCGATATCGAGAAGCAGCGGATCGCGCTGGATGGCGAGCGCTGCACCGCAGTCGAGTGTGCGTTCGAAATAATGGCCGCTGAGCAGCGAGCGGCCAAAGCGCTTCTCGGCCTCGGCATGTTCACCCGGCATGAATTCGAGACGGCGATCGAAATTACCGAAACAAGGCGTGCGCTGGGCGAAATCCGCGATCTCCTCGTGAATCGCCGGCGGCAGGACCAGGCCTGAAAACAGCCCGTCGGAGCGCAGCGCTTCGACCACCGCGGCGCGCTCGATGCCGGCGAACATTGTATCCCCGGCATTTTCGGCCGGATGGGCGCGCCTTGCGCCCAGCCAGTGCATCCGGCGCCCAGGCATGGTGCGGGCCAAAACGAACATCGGCAACCAGGCGGGGTTTTCGCGCAGATCCGTCAAATAGGTCGGAATGCGCACGGCGATGCGGCGCAGCAGGCTGCCATTGCGCGCGATTGCCTCGAGACTGGCAGCACCAGATTTGTCTGATGTCGAAAGGTTCATCGGATCCTCGGCTATGAGAGCGGCACTGATACGCATCGGCGCTCGGCCCTCGGCATGACCCAAACCAAATTCACCCGCCTCTACAGGAAGCTAATCCCGCGTCAGATTTTGTGCAATGCACAATGGAGAGAGCAACTGCAAAAATCAGATCGGGGAGCGGTGCTCTTGCTTCGGCGACGCCACCCAGATCTCGGCGTCGAGCCGCTTTGTCGCGCGGCCACGCGCGATGGCCTCGGCGCTGCCGGCATTCTTCGCCGCGGCGGCGGCCTGCTGTTTGCTGATCACCAGTCCCTCGGCCAAAGCGCGATTTCCCGAAAAGACCCTCGCCAGGAACGGCATGCGGCTGGCCCGCACCCGCGAGAACCGCGCCGCCATGGTTTGCCTGGCCGTGTGGGCAACGACCTCGTCGATCCAGCCCTCCACCAGCCGCGCACCGGGCTCCAGCAGCAACAGCCATTCACCCTTGGCTTGCCGGATGCCCGCAACAACACCGCCGCTCGCGACATAGTGGCAGCCGGCATGCTCGGCGACACGATGCGTCTGGTCGGTCGAACCCGTGTCGCAGACGATGACTTCGCGCACCACGCCCTCGACCGCGCCGCCAATCAGCGAGGCGAGCGTGCGGGCGAGAGCCTCCTCGTCATTTCGGGTTTCTATGAGAACGCTGAGCATCATTAGCCGAATAGCGGAAAGCGGCGCAGAGCGCCAGTTCTTGCGCTGCACCATAAAAAGTTCTTGCTTTGTTCTCATCGGCAAAATAGGAATAATTTCATGAACCGAGCGATTCGACACAACATGGACAGTCCCTGGGAGCGGGCGAAAATGGAACAGATCGTGCGCGCCGACATTGCAGCTTTCGGGGCAGGAAGAGCCGAGATGGCCAATGCAATGATCGAGCAGAGCGGCGTGCGTGTCCGTCCGGACCGCAATCGCGGCAGGTCGGCGGGCATCAATCCTTCCGGGCGATTCGAGCCGGTCAGCCGGCATGTCTTCGATGACGGCTGGAATTCGCTGGAGGAACTGCCGCCCTTCAAGACCGAAGTGCAGGTCGAGAAGCCTCGCACCATCATCACCCGCAACGAATCGCCCGACATTTCCTTCGACCGTTCCATCAACCCCTATCGCGGCTGCGAGCACGGCTGCGTCTATTGCTTTGCCCGGCCGACACACAGTTTCATGGGCCTGTCGCCGGGTCTCGATTTCGAATCCAAGTTGTTCGCCAAGCCGGATGCGGCGCGCTTGCTCGACAAGGAGCTGTCGAAGGACGGCTATCAGCCACGCACCATCGCCATCGGCACCAACACCGACCCCTACCAGCCGATCGAGAAGCAATACCGGATCATGCGCGAGATCCTCGAGGTGCTGGAAGCACGCGGCCATCCGGTCGGCATCGTCACCAAGTCCGCCTTGGTGACGCGCGACATCGATATTCTTTCGCGCATGGCCGAGCGCGGGCTGGCCAAGGTGGCGCTGTCGGTGACGACGCTCGACCGCATGCTGGCCAGAACGATGGAGCCACGCGCATCGACGCCGACCAAGCGGCTGGAGGCTATCCGGCAGCTTTCGGATGCCGGCATTCCGGCTTCGGTGATGGTGGCGCCGATCATCCCCGGCCTGACCGACCCCGAGATGGAACGCATCCTCGATTCGGCACGCGCGGCCGGCGCGCGCGAGGCGGGTTATGTCATCCTGCGCCTGCCGCTGGAGGTGAGTCCGATCTTCAAGGACTGGCTGCTGCGCCACTATCCCGACCGCTACCGCCACGTGATGTCGCTGATCCGTTCGATGCGTGATGGCAAGGATTACGATTCGGAATGGGGCAAGCGCATGAAGGGTGCCGGTCCCTACGCCTGGCAGATAGGCCGGCGTTTCGAGATCACCGCCAAGCGGCTCGGCCTCAATGTCGAACGGCGTGCGCTTCGGACCGACCAGTTCGTTTCCGCCGGAAAGGACCAGCTGCAGCTGACGCTGCTTTGAGAGGTCAATTCACTGCGGTGGTTTGATCTGTCGCAGCACAAGAATCCCGTCCGGCCTGCCCCGGCCTGCAGACGGTGCCCTCCCGGTCCGGCGCCCCACCCGACCCGGAGGGACTTGCGGAGAATCGGAGCCGATGCGAACCTCGCCGCAACATGGCTCGCGCGCGTTCCGATTCTCCGCTTCTCTTCGAAATCGTCGAGAAGCCCGATTTCTCCTTCGAGACGAAGGCGATGGCCGACGGTCTGTGGCCGGTGGCCGGGATGGATGAGGCCGGTCGCGGCCCCCTAGCTGGGCCAGTGGTCGCCGCGGCGGTGGTGCTCGACCCCGCCAACATTCCAGACGGGCTCGACGATTCCAAGCGCCTCAGCCACTTGCAGCGCGAGGCGCTGTTCCTGCGAATTCTTGGTTCCGCGCTGGGCGTTTCGATGGCGTCCATCAGCGCCGAGGGCATCGACGGCAGCAACATCCTCAAGGCCAGCCTGGAGGCCATGCGCCGTGCGCTGGTCGGCCTGCCTGTTCAGCCGAAGCTCGCGCTCGCCGACGGGCGCGACGTGCCGCCAGGCCTGCCTTGCGCGGGGCGGGCGCTGATCAAGGGCGACCAGCGGTCGCAATCGATCGCCGCCGCCTCGATCGTCGCCAAGGTGATGCGGGACAGAATGATGTGCGGTTGCGGCAACCATCACGATCGCTACGGGTTCGAGGTCCACATGGGCTACGCCACGGTCCGCCACCGCACGGCGATCGAGGCGCATGGGCCTGTCGCACGGCTGCACCGCGTGTCCTTCGCGCCCTTCAGGCTGGGCGGCGTCGAGGTGGCGGAAGAAGAGAGCCTGGCCGGACTTGATTGAATTAAGGGATTGGCGAAACGGCTGAGCGGGTAATCTCCTTCCTCGACGGGGAGATCATTTCCGCAACAACAAAAAAGCCGCCAGGTTTCCCGGGCGGCTTCGATCCTTGCTTGAACAAGAGGCTCAGTTCAGCTTCGACTTCACATCCGCAAGCGATGCCTTGAAGAGGTCGGCACCGGCCTTGGCGTCGATCTTGCCGGCCAGCAGGGTGCGCGCAGCCTCGACAGCGATGTCGACGGCGCTGGCGCGGACCTCAGCGATCGCGTCACGCTCCGCCTGACCGATCTTCTGCTCGGCAAGGGCTGTACGCCGGGCAACATAATCCTCGGTCTTCTTGTGCGCATCCGCGGCAAGCATGTCGGCTTCGCGCTTGGCAGCCGCGACGATGTCGGCGGCTTCCTGCTCGGCTTCCTTGCGCTTGCGCTGATACTGGCCAAGCAGTTGCTGGGCCTCCTCGCGCAGCCGGCGCGCTTCATCAAGCTCATTGCTGATCCTGGCGGCGCGGGCGTCGAGCGCCTTGGCGATCAGGCCTGGCACCTTGATGTAGACGGCAACGCCCAGGAAGATGACGAGGGCTACCGTTGCCCAAAGCGTTGCGAGAGATGTGGCGTCCATGATGCGCTCCTCACCCGGCCACGGATTTGACCGCGGCCGCGATCTCGGCCTTGCTGGCCTTGCCGCCGACCAGTGCCTCGACGATCGCCGAAGCGGTGTCCTCGGCGATGGTGCCGACTTCCTTCATGGCATTGGCCTTGATGGAAGCGATGCGCGCCTCGGCCTCGCCAAGCTTCTGGTCAAGCGCGGCCTCGACCTTCTTGCGTGCGGTCTCGGCTTCGGCCTTGGCCGCATCGTTGGCCTGCTGGCCGATCGCGTTGGCATTGGTCTTGGCTTCCGCCAGTTCCTGCTCGTAGGCAGCAACAGCGGCGTCGGCCTCGCCCTTCAACCTGGCTGCTTGGTCGAGATCCTGTGTGATGCGATCGTTGCGGACATCGATGATGCCCCCAACACGCGGCATCACCACCCGCTTCAGGAAGAGATAGAACAGCCCGAAAGTGATCGCCAACCACAGAAGCTGCGACGGAAACGTCGCAGGATCGAATGGCGGAAACGTGCCGTGCGCTTCAGCAGGCACGCTGGTGCCGGAATGCGTGTCGCCTTCCGTAGCAGCGTGGCTGGTATCGGCGGCAGGCGCGGACTCTTGCGCGAAGGCAGACGTCACGAACATGGACTATCCCCGAAATTCAGGCCCGCCGCTTTCGCGGCTGGCCTGTCCAATCTTCTCATGGCTTAGCCAAAGAGGGGCTCAGCCGAACAGGGCCAGAAGCGCGATGAGAAGCGAGAAGATGCCCAGAGCTTCGGTCACGGCGAAGCCGAAGATCAGACGGCCGAACTGGCCATCAGCAGCCGACGGGTTGCGCAGAGCGCCCGCGAGGTAGCTGCCGAAGATGTTGCCGAGGCCAATGCCCGCGCCACCCATGCCCAGGCAAGCGATGCCGGCGCCGATGTACTTTGCTGCTTCTGCGTCCATTTGTTCAACTCCTTTGGATCTAAAATTCCGTTGCGATTCCATCCGGCGCCAATGCCGGAAACTCTTGGATTAATGCCCGGGATGCAGGGCGTCGTTGAGATACATGCAGGTCAAGACGGCAAAGACGTAGGCCTGCAAGAAGGCGACCAGCAATTCCAGAGCGGTCAGCGCCACCGCCATTGCCAGCGGCAAGACCGAGCCCGCCACGCCGACCGCGCCCAGCGCGCTCAGGCTGACGACGAACCCCGAGAACACCTTCAGCGTGATGTGGCCGGCGAGCATGTTGGCGAACAAACGAACCGAGAGGCTGACCGGGCGCGACACGAAGGAGATCACCTCGATCAGCACCACCAGCGGCAGCAGGAACACCGGCACGCCATGCGGCACGAACAGTTTCAGGAAACCGAGACCATGCTTCATGAAGCCGTAGACGACCACGGTTCCGATCACCAGGGCGGCGAGGCCGAAGGTGACGATGATATGGCTGGTGACGGTGAAGAAATACGGGAACAGGCCAAGCAGGTTGGCGACCAGCACGAACATGAACAGCGAGAACACGAACGGGAAGAACTTCATGCCTTGCGTGCCGGCGGCATCGCGCAACATGTTGCCGACGAACTCATAGGCCATTTCGGAGATCGACTGAAGCCGGCCGGGAACAAGGCTGCGGCTCGACGTCGTCAGAAACAGAAACGCCGCCGCGACAACCACGGTGGCGACCATGAACAGCGCCGAATTGGTGAACGACAGGTCATAGCCGCCGATCTCGATCGGTATCAGCTTGTTGATATGGAACTGGTGGATCGGATCGACCTTGTCAGCTGCCACGTTCAAACCCCGTCAATGCCGCGTACGGCCAAATTACCATTGCCACACAAAGGGCGGCTATTTCCAAATGACGCCTGAAGGGCGGTCATTTTCCATCGTCCCGGTCAGAACGCGACTTATCGCCCTGTCCGAATTCGGCCACAACGCCCGCGGAACGCATGACATTGAGCACGCCGGCGCCAAAGCCAAGCAGCAGGAACACGATCAGCCCCCATGGCGAGGTCCCCGCCAGACGGTCGATCATCCAGCCGATGCCGGCGCCCACCACCACCCCGGCGATAAATTCGCTGGAGAGTTTGACCGCCTGGCCATAACCGGCCGCACTGCCCGCTTTCGCGTCGTCTTTCCCCTCGAGCCGGTTCGGCAGCCTTGTCGCAAGCGATGCTTCAAGTTCACGCCGGCGGCGCTCAAGATCGTCGTCGCGGATGTCGGGTTCATGCTGCTTGCCGCGGCCGGTTTCTCCGGTTCCGTCTGGCCTGCTTTTATCGGCCATCGCAACCCCCCTGCCCGGTCAGACCGTCACCGTCCGTCCGCTTCTAAAGTCGCCGGCAACATAGTTAGAGGGTTTGCGCCCGTCAAGCCACGGGCAGAAGTTCATCGCCATGTATTTTAGGCAATAAAATCAGATATTTAGAAAGGTGCGACATCGTGCCCGCCGCGATGACGGGGATGCATGGCACGAATCCCCCAGGCAATGGCTCCTTGATCGACCGCGCACCGCGCGAAAAGATCAGCGACTGTTCGGTGCTCAGCTCCAGCCGCCGCCATAGGTCCGGTAGAAGATATGCAGGCCGATCTTTGTCATCTTCTGCATCGTGCGTGCCCAGCCGGGATGGACATATTGGGCGTAGTAGTGGGTCGACGAGCCGACCTCGGGGATGAAGATCTTGCCGGCGGTGACGGCCATGGCGATATCCTGGGCGGTCTTGTAGGCGGCCGGGCTGTCGATGCGCTTCCTCCTGCCGTCGCAAGCGAAGGAGAACTGGCAACGGTTGAACCAGCTGTCGTTCTGGTAGACGACGCCGCAGATCGAATTCGGATAGGCCGGGTTGCGGACGCGATTGAGAATGACCTGGGCAACGGCGGCCTGGCCGCGCACAGATCTGCTCCTCGCCTCGAAATAGATGCCGTTGGCAAGACATGCCTGTTCCGGCTTGGAGAAGACGCTTGCCGGAAGCGGGTTCTGTATCCACGAATGGTCGCCTTTGGCCATCGGCGGAATGAAGCGGCCGTCATTCGGCTTGTCGTCCTGCAGCAGGGCCTCGAAGGGCGACGCCTTGGCATAGTCCGGCTCGGCCTGCGCATAGGCGGTCGCCAGCACATCCGGATGGTCGTTGTTGACCAGGGCTGCAAGCATGGCCGGCACGCCGGGATCCGACTTCTTGTCCTCACGCGCATGGAACGCCGCGGCGATCTGGATTTCCTTGCCTTTGATCTGCGGTTTGGCGAAGGCCATCTTGAGGCCGCTGTCCATGCTGGGGCGCAGCAAGGAGGAGGTGCGCTCGAAGATCGACCCGGCGTTGAAGTTCTTGGGCGGTGCGACGGGAGACATCTGGACGATGCGGCCCTTCTTGTCGGCGCGCACGACGCGGTCCTCGTCGGGAGTCCCACTGACCTTGCCGCCCTTGCCCCGAAACGACACATTGCCGACGCCGGCCAGATGGATACCCGATCCGGAGATGGAGCCGGTGACATCGGAATCGACAAAGGGCATTTCAGCGGAATGGGTCGAGCCGGCAACGGATTTCTCGACATAGGAATTCCAGCGCGTGCTCGACGCTTCAAGGCCGGAAACAAGGCTGGTCATGTCCTGGTAGGCGGCGACGGTCGGAAAGCCGATCCAGATGCCGAGACCGATGACGAGCTGAGGCAGAAAGCCGCGTTTTCTCTCACCGGCGGCGGCGACCAGCCGCTTCAACACACGTCGATGCACGGAACACTCTCCAGGAACGCTACTGACCCCACTGGAGAGCAAAATGATGCATTAACCTTGATGGGACGTTAACGGAATCGATCGGGTTTTCTTAGTCGACTGTAGGTGGTGATTTCGAAGTCGGGCGGTTTTGCGGCTGGCACGTCCCTCAGGCCGGCCGCAGGAAGATCGGCCAGGCGATCAGCGCGCAGATGGCTGCCGACAGCCAGACGCCGGGCCATGAGCAGAAGTGCAGAAGCCCCGGAATGGCCACCGGCACGAGGAAGAACCCGACGAAAACGAAGCTGTTGGCAAGGCTGAGCGCGGTTCCGACATGGCCGGTGCCGGCCAGCGTGGCAAGCTCGGTGTAGGCCACGCCGTGCCAGGAAGAGACCGAGATGCCTGCGACAACCAGGAGCACAGGTAGGATCGCCACCAGGAAGAACGCGCTGCCTGACATGGCGGGAGCGGCCAGAAGCAGCAGCCAAAGCACCACGAAGGCAAGCGCGCTGATCGCACTGCAAGACCGAAGAAACTGGCGGCGGTTGCCATGGCGGTCGGTGAAGCGGCCGCTCCAGACGCGCATGACCATCGCGCCGATCTGCACGGCGGCGAGGCTGGCACTGGTCGCCGCCGTTCCCAGTTCGGCGAAGTCGTGCAGGAATACCGACGCGAAGGTGAGCACCGCCACTTGCGGGAAGCAGAGCAGGCCGATGGCGGTGGCGATGCGCCAGACCTCGATGTTGCGGAGCGGCGCCGGTCCGGCCACAGCCGCCGAGCCGAACTGGCCCTCGCCCTGCATCGGCGGCTCATGCAGCCAGCGCCAGGCGAACAGGGCGGACAGAGCGGATGCTGCCGCCAGGAGCCCGAACACCGCGGAAAAGCCGAAAGCCAGGGCAAGCGATGGCAGAACAAGCGCGCCGAGGCCGCCGCCAAGTGGCACGGCTGTTTGCCGGATGCTCATGGCGAAGCCGCGTTCGCTTTCTCGAAACCAGGCCATGATGGCGCGGCCGCTTGAACCGTTGACGCTGCCCCCCAGCAATCCCGTGAGGAGCAGGCTGGCCGACAGGAGCGTGACGTTGGGAATACTGGTCCTCGTCGGGACGACGAGCATCGCCATGACGAAGAGCCAGGCCGCCGTCGCGCCGAGTCCGATCAGAAGCACACGGCGATCGCCCCAGCGGTCGGTGAGCAGGCCCCAGGGCAGTTCGCTGAGTGCAACGCCCAAGCCGAGGACGCCGAGCGCAATGCCGAGCTCGGCATTGCCCAGGTGATAGCCCTGGCGAAGCACGACCGCCGTTGCCGGTATGCCGGCGAACGTGGCCGAGAAACTGGCGTTCGCGGCGACGCCCATGCCCAGGACCTTCCAGCGATGGCCGGGGCTGAACACCCTTCCGGCGGGGTCGGCAGCCCTGTCTTGCAGGATTTGTCTTGGCTGTTGGTCGGTGCAGTCGACAATGGCGGACATGATTTCATTCCCGTGACGGTCCAGTCCCCTGGACCTTGACGGCATCTCTCTAGCGTCATAATTTCATCCTTAAAATCAGGAAGTTTTTGATTATAGATCCTGAAAAACGGGACATTTCTATGCAACGCGTGACCTTCGACCTCGACGTTCTCCGCAGTTTCGTCACCGGCATGGAGCTGGGCAGCTTTGCCAAGGCCGCCGACCGGCTTGGCCGCTCGACCTCGGCGGTCAGCGCGCAATTGAAGAAGCTGGAAGAGCAGGCAGCGACGCCGATCTTCCGCAAATCGGGGCGCGGCCTGGCCTTGACGGAGGCCGGCGAAACCATGCTCGGCTATGCGCGACGGCTGCTCGAATTGAATGACGAAGCAGCGGCGGCGATCCATGATGTCGAGATGGAAGGCTGGGTGCGGCTCGGCATGCAGGAGGATTTGGGCGAGGCGGTGCTGCCTGACGTGCTCGGCCGCTTTGCCCGGGCCCACCCCAAGGTCAAGATCGAGGCCAGGATCGGGCGCAGCCACGACCTCGCCGAAAGGGTGATGTCAGGCAGCCTGGACATCGCACTTGCCTGGCACAGCGGCCAGACGCTGCCCTACAGCGAGCACATCGCCGATGTTCCAATGCGCTGGATCGGCCCGGCCAAGCGCATCGAGACCAGCCTGCGCGACGGCGACCCACTGCCGCTGGTGGCGTTCGAAGCGCCGTGCCTGTTGCGCACGGTAGCGACGGAAACGCTCGACCGCGCCGGGCTGCCCTGGCGCATGGCCTTCTCCAGCCCGAGCCTTGGCGGCATCTGGGCGGCTGTCGCCGCGGGACTGGGGCTGACTATCCGCACTGACATCGGCCTGCCGGCCAGTGTCAGCGCAATGACGCCTGAGATCGCCGGGCTGCCGGCCCTGCCCAAGATGGCGCTGTACCTGCATCGCCGGGATGCCGAACCCGAGCCGGTGGCTGCCCGTCTCGCCGACATATTGCTGGAGGCGGCGCGGCAGGCATTGCCGGACAATGCGCGGGCCAATGCGGGCTTGCGTGCCGTGGCCTGATCGGACGAGCGTGAAGCCTCAGCCGCGTTTCTTGGCCCTGCCGGCGAACGGATTGTCGGAGGTGCGCAGCGCGATACGGATCGGCACGCCGGGCATGTCGAAGGCCTCGCGCAAGCTGTTGGAGAGATAGCGGACATAGGATTGCGGCATCGCGTCGGGCCGCGAGCACTGGACAACGAAACCCGGCGGCCGCGTCTTGGCCTGGGTGACGTACTTGACCTTCAGCCGGCGGCCGGCGACGGCGGGCGGCGGATGATGCGCCAGGATGCCTTCCAGCCAGCGGTTGAGCTTGCCGGTCGAGACGCGGCTGTTCCACACCTTGTGGGTCCTCAGCACGGTATCCATCAGCTTGTCGAGGCCACGCCCGGTCTCGGCCGAGACGGGCACGGCCTGGAGGCCGCGCACCTGCGGCAGCAGCCGCTCGGTCTTCTCGCGCAGTTCCGCCAGCAACTCCTGCGGGTTGTCGATCAGGTCCCATTTGTTGAAGGCGATCACCGGCGCCCGGCCCTCGCGGATGATCAGGTCGGCGATCTGCAGGTCCTGCTTCTCGAAGGGAATGGTGGCGTCGAGCACGATGATGACGATCTCGGCAAAGCGGATGGCGCGCAAGCCGTCCTGCACCGACATCACTTCCAGCTTTTCGTGAATCCGGGCCTTGCGGCGCATGCCGGCGGTGTCGAACAGTTTCAGGCGGCGGCCGTGCCAGTCCCAATCGACCGAGATCGAATCCCGGGTGATGCCGGCTTCCGGTCCGGTCAGCAACCGCTCCTCGCCGATCAGCGCATTGATGAGCGTCGACTTGCCGGCGTTCGGGCGGCCGACGACCGCGATGCGCATCGGCTTGGTGTCGTCGTAGGTGTGCACATCCTCCGCATCCGGATCGGCGATGTCCTCGCCGATCAGCACCTCACCGGTGGCGATCTCCTCGTCCTCGCCAGCCTCGTCTTCGCCGAAGGCACGCGCCTCGCCGAGCGCGCCGATCACCGCATCGCGCAAATCGGGCATGCCCTGGCCATGCTCGGCCGAGACCGGGATCGGCTCGCCAAGGCCAAGCTCCCAGGCCTCGAGCATGCCGCCCTGGGCGCCCTTCGCCTCGGCCTTGTTGGCGACCAGCACGACCGGCTTGCCGGACTTGCGCACGATCTCGGCGAAGGTCTTGTCATCGGGCATCAGGCCGGATTTGGCATCGACCGTGAAGAAGATCAGGTCGGCCTCGCGGATGGCGATCTCGGTCTGCGCGCGCATCCGACCGGGCAAGGTCGAGGCGCCGGCGTCCTCGAAGCCCGCGGTGTCGATGACGTCGAAATGCAGGTCGTAGAGCTTGGCGGCATGGACACGGCGATCGCGGGTCACACCCGGCGTGTCGTCGACAAGCGCCAGCTTCCTTCCCACCAGACGATTGAAAAGAGTCGATTTGCCGACGTTAGGTCTGCCTATGATGGCGACTTTGAAGGTCATACGGTCCTACAATCATGCATGTCGTTGTCCCAAAACCGCCGCACACTTTTGGGCGACATGCACTTACGACGCATTGCCCGAGCCGCGGATCAGCTCAGACATCAGCGTTGCCCGCTCGCGGGTGTTGCGCGGGGCGCCATCATCGGCGGCGATCTGGTCGAACAGCTTCAGCGCGTCCTGGGTCTTGCCTTCCTTCCAGGCGGCAAGGCCGAGCGCCTCGCGCGCCGTGTGGCGCAGCGTGTTGGTATCCGATGTGAGCGCCTCGACGCGGCTGGAGACGTCGGCGAAGGAGCCATGGTCGACGAGCAGGAGTGCTGCCCGCAGCCGTGCCATGTCGCGGATACCCTGGGGAATGGCGGTGTCGGCGGCGACATCGTCGAAATCCTTGACGGCGGCGGCGACATCGCCCTTGTCCGCCTTGACGGTCGCGGCGCGCATGCGGGCGAGCAGCGGATAGGCGCCGTAGCCATCCTTCTCCAGTTGATCAAGGGCGGTCAGCGCTTCGTCGTTCTTGCCGTCATTGGCAAGCTTCAGCGCCTGCGAGAACGCATCCCCCGAGCGGTTGGCGCGCGTCTCGTCCCAATAGCGATAGCCGACGAAGGCGGCGGTGCCGAGCACCACGAGGATCGCAAGGCCAAGCAAGGCCGGACCAAAACGGTCCCACAGGGCCTGCGCCTGGTCGCGACGCATCTCGTCGTTGACTTCACGGATAAAACTGTCGTCGGACATCAATCAAAACCATTCCTGCCCCGGGCCGGGGCGGTTCATGAGCCCGCGTTTTAGCGAAATTTTGTCGGCATGGAAGGGGTTCGGCAGGAAAATCGGCTTATCGCAAGACAAGTGGCCACAAAAGAACGACCGTACCCACGCCACATTTGCCCGATAGCCGGCTGCCAGACATTTCCCCGAGCCCAGATCAGATTGCCCATGCTTCGTCCGTTCCGCGTTGTTGCGTTCTCCCTGGCTTCGCTCGCCAGCGTCGGCACGGCCTTGGCCGATCCCCCAGCGCCCCCAACGCCAGCGAAGCCTAAGCAGGTTGTCATCATCTCGTTCGACAGCGCCCGCGATATTTCGCAGTGGAAACGCAGCCGGGCGCTGGCGCAGCGTACCGGCGCGCATTTCACCTATTTCCTGTCCTGCGTGTTCCTGCTGTCGCCGGAAACCCGCAACCAGTACACTGCGCCGGGCAAGACATCAGGCAAATCCAACATCGGCGTTGCCGCGTCCAGGCAGGAAGTCGCCGAGCGGCTCGAGCAGATCGGGCTTGCCGCCTCGGAAGGTCACGACATCGCAAGCCATGGCTGCGGCCATTTCGACGGCAAGGACTGGAGCAAGGCCGACTGGCTGAGCGAGTTCGCCTCGTTCGAACACATTCTCGAGAACGCCTACGCGATCAACGGCATCGCGCCCGAACCCAAGGGCTGGCGTGATTTCGCGCGGCATGCGGTGGCCGGCTTTCGCGCGCCATACCTGTCGGCAAACAAGGCGCTCTACGAGGCGCTGCCGGCTGCCGGGTATCAGTTCGACGCCAGTGGCGTCTCGCAGGGCCCTGCCCGGCCGGCGACCGTCGGCGGCATCACCCGCTTTTCCCTGCCGCAGATCCCGGAAGGTCCGAAATCAAGGCCGGTGATCGCCATGGATTACAATCTTTATGTGCGCCATTCCGGCGGCTTCGAGCGGCCAAGCAAGGCGGGCGCGTTCGCGAACCGGACCTATGACGCCTTTCGCGCCGCTTTCGACAAGGAATATGCGGGCAAGCGTATTCCGCTGGAACTCGGCTTCCACTTCACGCTGATGAATGACGGTGCCTATTGGAATGCGCTGGAGCGTTTTGCCGGTGAGGTCTGCGTCAGGGCAGACGTCGAGTGCATAAGCTTTCGCGACTATGTTTCGCGCCAGGATGCTGGCGAGAGACAGGTCTCGGTTGGCGGCTGAGCCGCCAACCCGGTTCGATTTCCAAAACCTCGGTCTTTATCAGGCCGGATCCTCGGCGCTCTGCCTTGCCAGGTAGCGCTGGTCGATATCCGGCAGCGGTTCCCCTTGCAGCGTCGCCTCGAAGGCGCGCAGGCGTTTGTGAACCGACTGAAGTTCGACGATCGTCGACCAGGAGGTAAGCAGAAACTGCAGCGAACCCGTCACCTTGCCGAATGCGTTCGAAATTTGGTTCAGCGCGCCGAACGTGATCTTGTGCGCAACCAGCGACGGACCCAGGATCAGCAGCGAGAAAATGTTGTCCGCCTGCAGGTAGGTGTAACGGACAACGTTGAAATAGATGTAGTGGAAATAGAGCCTGAAATAGTTGTGACGAACATTCGCGAATAGCTCGGCGGTGGTGGCCGGCTGCGCCCTGTCCGCATGATCTTCACCGTAGACCAGTTCCTTGCGATAGGCGGCTTCAACACGCTGGTTGCGGAACTGCAGCCCGGGAAGTTTCAGGCCGGCAATCATCACCGAGATCGTTCCGAACAGACACCAGGCCAGTGCTGCGACAACCAATGGCTGGGGAATCGTGCCGATGATCGGCAGCTCGGTGATATGGGCCTGCAACTGGATCATGACCGGCAGGAATGCGATCAAGGTCATGATCGACTGGACGAAACTTGACCCCAGGTCCTCCATGATCTGCGAAAAGCGCATCGTGTCTTCCTGGATGCGCTGCGAGGCGCCTTCGATATGACGCAGCCTGCCCCAGTTCTCGACGAAGTAATTGTTCATCGCCGTGCGCCAGCGGAAGATCCAGTGGCTGACGATGAAGGCATTGACCACCTGCACGTTCATGCCGATCAGCGCGAGCCACGAAAAGTCGGCCAATCCGATGTAAAACTCTCTGTTGGTAGACTTCCCGGTCCCCGACATCAGCCCCTGTACATAGTCGAAGAAAGGCCCGTACCAGGCGTTGACGGCGACGCTGACCTGCACGTTGAAATAGATAAAGAACAGGATGACCGCCGTCATCAGGATCGACCAGCGCTGCCAAGGATGCGGAGAGTACCAGCTCCAGAACGCATAGAAGACGGCCACGCAAAACACGAAGTAGAGATAGAACCAGAGAAACGGCTTCGATACGAGCACGGCGATGCCGATGATGGGCGGCGCGTCGGCGGCTGCCGGCGGCAGCCCGAACAGGGCGCCCAACTGCTCGCCGCCGAAGAACCAGAACAGGATTGCCGCAAGGCTCCAGATGGCGGCCGAAGAGAAGAACAGCTTCGGCTGCGGGAAGAAGGATACGAACACTGTGGCGGATTCCTCGGTCGGTGCGCAAATCAGCGGGGTTTAGCGGGCATAAGGTCACACATTAGTTGGAAAGCAAATGCCTGCCCGATGCCCTGTGCCGAGCAAAACCACAATCATGGCGATTTTGGCGCAGCCGACCATGTGATGGCGCCGGAAACGACAAGAGCGCCGGCCGCGACAATCGAGGCGAGGAAGAAATCACCTGACGCCTGCGCCAGAAACCCAGCGGCAACCGGACCGATGATCTGGCCAAGTCCGAATGAGGCCGTCATCACGGCAAAGATCCGGCGTGGCGCCAGTGGCGCCAGCTGCCGTGCGGCCTGCAGGCCAAGCGCGGTGATGGCAATGAAGGTGACGCCGAGCAGCAGGCCGCCAAGCAGCGGCCCGGTGCGTCCGCCGATGGCGACGCTAGCCGTGACGCCGACAACTTCGATGAAACATGCCAGCGCATAGGCGACATAGAGTCCGACCCGTGCGGCGATCTTCTGCCAGAGCCAGGTCGAGGGAAATCCGGCAAGGCCGGCGACCATCCACACAACAGCCTCGAAGACGCGGCTGCCGCCGCCTTGCCGGACGATGGCGACCAGGAATGTCGCCGTCACCACATAGCCAAAACCAAACAGGCCGTAGGCGACAATGATCTTCAGCAGCGACCGGTCCTTCGGCAGAGCCGGCTCACGCCCGGCTTCGCCATTGGCGAGGGGGCCCTCATCCACCAGCAGCGCCACGACCACAAAGCCGCAAGCCGAAATCGCCGCCGACCACAGCCAGCCCGCCGCCCAGCCGGCATGTTCGGTGACGAGGACCGCCATCATCGCCGCGGACATCGCAATGCCGAGGCCAACGCCACCAAAATGCCAGGCCTGCAGATCGCCGCGACGGGCAGCCGCGATATGGCTGAAAACGATGCTGGCCATGAACACCATGACAAAGGCGCTGGCCAGACCGGCAAGAAAGCGGATGACGAGAAAGGCGACCATCGCGTCAGTCAGCCCCATCAGGGCGGCCAGGACAGTGCTGGCGCCGAGACCCGCCAGCATCAGCAGACGCTCGCGCCCATGCGCCCAGCCGCCCGCCGCCGCCAGCGCGCCGACGAGATAGCCGAGATAGTTGGCGGAGGCGATCCA
The DNA here is from genome assembly GCF_059683645.1 of Mesorhizobium sp. RCAM 05104. Taxonomy (NCBI): domain Bacteria; kingdom Pseudomonadati; phylum Pseudomonadota; class Alphaproteobacteria; order Hyphomicrobiales; family Phyllobacteriaceae; genus Mesorhizobium; species Mesorhizobium sp. RCAM 05104. The sequence goes on from NZ_CM185033.1 coordinate 1,363,849, forward strand.
GCCGGCATCGGCCGGCGACAGGTGAAGCTCTTCCATCATGCCAGGCAGGATCGGGGTATAGACGAAGCGGCCGATGCCCATGGCGACGGCCAGGGCAATCATGCCGGCGAAAGCGTAGCGTAGCGCTGTCGAGGTGGGCGATATCATTGCAGCGCACAATAAGTGCGCGAGCCGGTGAAACAATCCGCCTTTTGTTGGGCCAGTGCAACCGCGTGGCGGCGCGATCGCCTCGACTTCTGCTTTAGCCGGAACGCTTGGCGTCCGCTCAGCAGCGTCCACCGGCATGCAATGAAGCCGTCTCGTGCACGGTCCGCCGCGCCGTCAGCCTGAACGGCACATCACCAAGTTCGCGCTCCGACATGTTGTTCAGCACGGGGTGCGAAAGCGGATCGATCAGCCATCCCTGCGTCTCGCTTTCACGGCACGGCTCATACGGCGTGTTCGCGGCGAACAAGACCTTCAGCGACGACAACATCCTCAGCATTTCCGGCTCCGTGGGCCTGTCTCCCGCCAATAAGTCTGCCGTTTCGATATGTCTTTCAATTGAGATTTCAGCCGGATCGGTTTAGAAAAACTCAAATGGCCATGCTCAATCGCGTCCATCTCAACGGCCTTCGCGCCGTCGAAACCGTTGCCCGTCTCGGCTCGCTTGCGGCGGCGGCCGGTGAACTCACCGTTTCCGTCAGCGCCGTCAGCCAGCAGATCAGCCGCACCGAAAAGCAGCTCGGCCAGGCGCTGTTCGAGCGGACGGCGAGCGGTCTCGTGCCGACCGAATTCGGCGCCGTCTTCGCGGCCCGCCTTGGCGCGGGGTTTCGCGAGCTTGCCCAGGCCGTGGCACTGGCCGACGAGGCCACGCAATGCACATTGGTGGTTTCAGTGGCACCGGCCTTTGCCTCGAAATGGCTGCTGCCCAGGCTGTCGCGTCACTTCGCGCGGCATCCCAACGTGCTCTTGCGCATCGACGCTTCGGTACGGCTGGCCGATCTCGATCACTCCGACATCGACATCGCCATCCGGCTAGGCGACGGCAAATGGCCGGGCGGGCGGGCGGAACTGCTTCTGGCGCAGGAGGTCTTCCCGGTCTGCGCGCCTGTCATCGCCAAAAAACTGAAATCGGTCGAGGACCTTGCCCAGACCTGCGCGATCACCGACGAGCGGGCGATGATCAACTGGGAAAGCTGGTTCGAGGCGGCCGGTGTTCCACCGGTCACCTTCCTGAAGGGGGCGCGCTTCACCGACCCGATGCTGTGCCTGGAATCGGCGATTGCCGGCCACGGTGTGATGCTCGGCTGGCAATTGCTGACCGCGGATGCGCTGGTCGACGGGCGGCTGGTGGCGCCTTTCGGAATCCGCGCCCAGAGCGGGCTCGGCTACTGGCTGGTCACCTCCGCCACCAGGAGCGAAAGCCGCAAGGTCAGGGATTTCAAGATCTGGGTCCGCGAGGAGATCGAGGCGACGATGGCGCAGTTCAGGTCGGTTGAAAGCGCGGCCTAGGTCTGGACCAGCGCAATCGCGGTGGAAAGGATGCGGACTGCGGTCTATGTAAGACCGGATCAAAACATCACGGCAGGCAGGATCATGACCACACATTCGCGCGGCGTTTCCGCATCGATCGACCCGGTGAAGCTCGACAGGCTGGCGGAGGTCGCCATCAAGGTCGGGCTGCAATTGCAACCCGGACAGGATCTGGTGCTGACATCGTCGATCGCGGCACTGCCGCTGACCAGGCGGATCGTCGAGCATGCCTACAAGGCAGGCGCCGGCCTGGTGACGCCGATCTTCAACGACGATGAGATGACGCTGGCGCGCTACCGCTTCGGCGCCGATGCCAGCTTCGACCGTGCCGCCGGCTGGCTCTATGAAGGCATGGCGAAAGCCTTTTCCAACAATGCGGCGCGGCTTGCCGTACGCGGCGAGGATCCGTCGCTGTTGTCGGCGCAGGACCCGGCGAAAGTGGCTCGCGCCAACAAGGCGAATTCGATGGCCTACCAGCCGGCGCTGGAAAAGATCACCGGCTTCGACATCAACTGGAACATCGTCGCCTACCCGGACCTCGCCTGGGCCAAGCAGGTCTTTCCGGACGATGCCGACGATGTTGCCGTGGCGAAGCTTGCCGATGCCATCTTCGCCGCCTCGCGGGTGGATGTGGAGGACCCGATCGGCAACTGGAAGGCCCACAATGCAGCGCTTCGCGGCCGCACTGAATGGCTCAACGGGCATAATTTCCATGAGCTGCACTTCACCGGACCCGGCACAGACCTGACTGTCGGGCTGGCGGACGGCCATGAATGGATGGGCGGCGCTTCGACTGCCAAGAACGGCATCACCTGCAATCCCAACATCCCGACCGAGGAAGTCTTCACCACGCCGCATGCAAGGCGCGTCGAGGGCAATGTCTCCTCGACCAAGCCGCTGTCCTACCAGGGCACGCTGATCGACGAGATCTCGGTGCGTTTCGAGGAAGGCAGGATCGTCGAGGCCAAGGCTTCGAAAGGCGAGGACGTGCTGAAGAAGGTGCTCGACACCGACGAGGGCGCGCGCCGTCTCGGCGAAGTGGCGCTGGTGCCGCATTCCTCGCCGATCTCGGCGAGTGGCCTGTTGTTCTTCAACACGCTGTTCGACGAGAACGCCGCCTGCCACATCGCGCTTGGCCAGTGCTATTCGAAGTGCTTCGTCAATGGCGCGTCGCTGAGCCAGGATGAGATCGCGGCGCGAGGCGGCAACAAGAGCTTCATCCACATCGACTGGATGATCGGTTCGGACAAGATCGACATCGACGGCGTCCACAAGGACGGTGCCCGCGTGCCTGTCATGCGCAAGGGCGAGTGGGCCTGACGGGATTGCATGAAGGAGGGCATTGATGGCCTTCGGGATCGCGGTCAAGCGCGTCTATGCGGCACCCGAAGAAGCCGATGGCCAGCGAGTGCTGGTCGACCGCGTCTGGCCGCGCGGCGTCAGCAAGGAGCATGCCGCGCTGGAGCTATGGCTGAAGGACGTGGCGCCGAGCGCCGAATTGCGCAAGTGGTTCGGGCACAGGCCCGAACGCTGGGCTGAGTTTCAGAAGCGATATCGTGCCGAACTGGACGGGAATGGCGAGGTGGTGGAACAACTGCGCGCCATGCTCCACGACGGCAAGGTGACGCTGCTCTACGGCGCGCATGACGAAGCGCACAACAATGCGGTGGCGCTGGCGGCGTATCTCAGAGCAGGTTGAGGCGGCTGACGTTTCTGAGGCGCTAAGGAACGCGACGGGGTGAAGGTCTGCTCTATTTCCCCACCGCCTGGTCATAAACATCCGGCTTGAAGCCGACGAGAATACTGTCACCGACCTCCAGCACAGGGCGCTTGATCATCGTCGGCCTTGCCAGCATCAGCGCCTTGGCCTTCTGCTCGTCGAGCGATTGCTTGTCTGCCTCCGGCAGTTCGCGGAATGTGGTGCTGCCCTTGTTGAGCAGTTTTTCCCAGCCGACCTTGCCGACCCAGACATTCAGCTTGCCCGCCTCGATGCCTTCAGCCCGATAGTCATGGAAACGATAGGGCACGTCATGACCCTCCAGCCAGACGCGCGCCTTCTTGATCGTGTCGCAGTTGGTGATGCCGTACATGGTGATCGTCAAAGCGTGCTTTCCTTGGGCCGACAGTCGAATCCGTTTCGCAGCCTAAAACCGCCTTTCCCGCTTTGCCAGCACCCAGGCCCGCATGGTCGCATTTTGGGGATTGCCAATACTAAGGATTTTTCCTAAGTATTTTGTGCCACTTTTGATGGCACCTCAGGATCGACCAATGACAAGCCTTCAGACTGCAAATCCGAGCCCCCCGCCCATCGATGGCATCTTCCGCGCGCTTGCCGATCCGACGCGACGGCGCGTTGTCGAGCGGCTGAACAGGAGCCCGGCTTCGGTCAGCGAACTGGCGCAGCCTTTCGAAATGGCCCTGCCCTCCTTCATCGAACACCTCAAGGTGCTGGAAGGCTGCGGGCTGGTTCGATCGGAAAAGATCGGCCGCACAAGGACCTACCAACTGGCGCCCGAGCCGCTGCGGCTCGCGGAGAACTGGCTGGCGGAACAGCGGACGTTGTGGGAGCGCCGCCTCGACCAGTTCGACGCCTATGTGATGACCCTGAAGGAGAACGAAAAATGAGCTATCCTTTCAAGCCGGATCCCAGACTGGACCTCGTGCTGGAGCGCGTTATCGACGCGCCGCGCGAGCTGCTGTGGCGAGCCTGGACGAAGCCGGAGCATGTCAAGCAATGGTTCACGCCCAGGCCGTGGCTGATCACCGACTGCGAGATCGACCTCAGGCCCGGTGGGCTGTTCCGGACACGTATGCAGTCGCCCGACGGCAAGGAAGTCAACGACCGCCATTGCTGTTATCTGGACATCGTGCCGAACGAGCGGCTGGTGTGGACGGATGCGCTGCTGCCAGGTTACCGGCCGTCGGGCGAGCCCTTCATCACCGCGGTCATTTCCCTCCAGCGGGAAGGCGAGAGCACGCGCTACACCGCCACCGCCATCCACCGCGACGAGGCCACCCGCAAGAACCATGAGGAGATGGGTTTCTTCGATGGCTGGGGCACGGTGGCCGATCAGCTTGCAGCGTATGCGAAAACGATTTGAACGCCACATGGCGGCCAGGACGCCGTCCCGGCCGCCATGCTTGTACCTCGAAGCGAAGAGCAGGCTCCGAAGTCGGAGGTATCTCCTGCCTCAGTAGTAAAAACGCTCTTCGGTAATCTTGCCGTTCTTGACCGTGTAGAGGCCAACCTCGTCCATGGTGACACGCTGGCCGGTGGCCTTGGGCGTTATGTCGAATGTGAAGCGCACCGCGAACTGGTCGCCGTTGACATAGGGTCCCTCGACCGAGCCGCCATGGACCTCGTGGTTTTCGTGCCACCTTTGGCTTTTCTGCCTGAGGGCCTCCTTGCCGTGGCTGACGGCCATCGGTCCCTCCATGGCTTCGTAGCTGGCGATGTCCTCGGCATTGTATTTTTCAGCAGCACCGTTGTGATCATCCTGCTTGAGGAGTTCGGTGAAATCCTTGGCAATTTCCGCGATGGTCATTTGTGTTCCTCCTGTTCGGACGCACTCGAAGTAGGGAAGCGCTTGCCGGCCCGCCATCGTTGGCCCGGTCGATAGCTGACAAGGCGTGTCAGGACGATGGATATAGCGGGGCTGTGTGACGACGATTTCTCACATACCGGCCAGGGAATCGTCCTGGCCGGTCAATTGCCAACGTCCACGCTCCTTGTAGACACCCTTGCCGATAAGACTGTGGATCAGCACAAAATCCCGCACGAACCAGCTGACTGGATCAATCGACCGTTCGCGGATTTTGGGAACACGCGCTTCATCGCGAAGCAGCGTCACATGCGGTTCGATGGATTTTGTGAGAAAGCATTTCAACGGGCTGTCGGAAATCAGCGCAGTGAGGTTGCGCCAGAATTCTTGCAGTGCCGGATTGCTGCCACTGCCACCGCGCAGAACAAGCGAACCGCCGCCAAAAGCCGACAGGCGATCGAACGAAACCTCGAAAGGTTTTGCAACGATCATCGAGCCTATGCGGCAGGCGATTTCGACCAACTCTTGTGGAAATCCGTCATGGTCACCGAGACCGACGAGCGAGATATGGATGTGATCTTCCGGAACAAACCAGCCTTGCAACCCTAACTCCCGATCCAGGTCGACAGCCTTCCGCGCGAGAGGGCCGGCGATAGCGCTCTCGGCAAGGATCGCGAAGAAGATCCGGTCGTCGAAATGTCGCTCGAACTCTTCCCATTGGAAAAAGGTCTGACCGTTCTTGGCGGTCCCGAATGCAGGTTGCCCACTCATAACTGAACTCGACCGGCAAATTGTATCCGGTTGAGAATTATAGAACAAATAGGGAACAAATCAAGCAAAGATGGAACGGACGCCGGGGCTGCGGCATTGGCGGGATGAATCGCCTAGTGGGCGTGTTCGCGGCCGTTGCCAGACTTTGTTTGTAACCACCGAACGGCGCGAACGTGTCCCGCGCGCAGTTGGGCTGCAGCCTTGAGACGCGGATGAGACTAGCTCGGCAGCACGGGGCAGTTGGCGCCACGACGCAGACTGATATGCGCCACGTCGCCGACGCTGAATTGAAACCCCTCGGCCTGGCGGGGGGCGTCGATGACGATCGGGACGCCCTGCCCGAGTTCGGCATGCAGGCGCAAGGTCCGGCCGTGAAAGACGATGCTGTTGACGCGCGCCGGCGCCGTGCCGGCCGTGGCTTCGGTCGTCGCCAGGAGATCCTCCGGCCGCACGCCGATGATGCGCATTGCCCCCGCGCTCGGGGCCTCGCCATTTTCCGGCATGGCTTCCAGCGGCAGAGCGCCGGCGGCGAAGCGCAAGCGATCGCCGTCACGGCCGACAAAGCGCGACTGCAGCAGGTTCATCGTGCCGATGAAGCTGGCGACGAATGTGGTGGCGGGCCGGTCGTAAAGCGTCGCCGGCGGCGCAATCTGCTCGATGCGGCCCTTGTTCATGACGACGATGCGGTCGGAGATCGACAGCGCTTCAGTCTGGTCGTGAGTGACCATGACGAAGGTGGTGCCAAGGCTGGACTGCAGCCGCTTCAGTTCGACCTGCATCTGTTCGCGCAGATGCGCATCGAGCGCCGACAGCGGTTCGTCGAGCAGCAGCACGCGCGGCTCGCAGACGATGGCGCGGGCGAGTGCGACGCGCTGGCGCTGGCCGCCCGAGAGTTCGGACACGCGGGCGCCAAGCTTGTCGGCAAGGCCGACCATGTCGAGGGCTTCGCCGACGCGTTTTGCCTGCTCGGCACCGGACAACTTTCGCAGGGAGAGGCCGAAACCGACATTTTCAGCGACGTTCATGTGCGGAAACAGCGCATAGTCCTGGAACACGGTGTTGACGGGCCGATCGAACGGCCGAAGCGCGGTGATGTCACGGCCGTCGAGCAACACCTTGCCGCTCGACGGGCTTTCGAACCCGGCGATGACCCGCAGGCTGGTTGTCTTGCCGCAGCCGGATGGACCAAGAAGGGTGAGAAACTCGCCACGGACGATGTCGAGATCGACGGCGTCGAGTCCGACGATGCCGCCGGGAAAAACCTTCGAGACCGCTTGCAACCGGACGAGAGGATCAGGCGCCATCGCGAACCTCGGACGGTTTCGTGGTGTTGACCCAGAGGATCTGGCAGCGCTCGGCACCCGGATTGCGGAAGGCATGCAAAAGCGTGCTCTTGAAGGCAAAACTGTCGCCGCTCTTCAGAACGTAGTTTGTGGAATCCACCACCAGTTCGACCTCTCCCGACAGGACGAAGCCGAATTCATGCCCGGCATGCGCATAGGCCTCGGCGGTGCCGCCACTGGCTTCCACCGTCACCAGCATGCCGGTCAACGTTGCACCCGGCGGCGACAGCAGCGCCTTGGCAATACCTTCCGACTTGACGGGAATGGCGCGGCGGCTGTTGGCGCGCACGCAATAGAGATCGCTGACGGCATCGTTGCCGTCGGCGATCAATGCCGACGGCTCGATGTCGAGCGCGGCGGCGAGCGGCCAGATCACCTTGACGCGCAGCGAGGACATGCCACGCTCGATCTGGCTGAGCGCGCCGATCGACACGCCTGCCCTGGCGGCAAGGTCAGCCAGCGACAAGTTGCGCTCGAGCCGCAGAGCCCGCACGCGCCGGCCGACCCGCACGTCGGCATCGTCCTTCGGCCTTTCAGCCGGCTCGTCCAGAACATCCATGCATACGTCCTCGTTTGCCGCACCCGCTGCTCTTCAGAACGCTTGCGCTGCCCCTCACCCTTACCCTCTCCGCGTAAAGGACGGGGAGAGGGGTTCACCAGCGCTGGAGGTTGCCCTTCTCCCCGTCACTATACGGGGGGAAGGTGCCGGCAGGCGGATGAGGGGGCGCACAAACCTTTGGTAGCTAGTCGTCTTCACAACGATTGGGGGGCCGAAGCCTCACCCGCCCGCTTTGACCTTTTCGAACATCTTGGCGAGTTCGTCATTCTGTTTCATCGGTCCGGTGAAGATGGTGGTCTTCAGCATCACTTCCGGATCGGACGGCAGCTGCAATTTCTCCAGATCCTCCTTCGGCACGGTGGCAAAGGCGGAGCTCAGCGAACTGCCATAGCCATAGGCCTCGATCAGGTACTTGCCTGAGTCGGCGTCCAGCCGGCTGTTGATGAAGTCGTAGGCGAGATCGACATTCTTGGCGTCCTTCAGCATGACGAAGCCGCAGGCCCAGGTCAGCATGCCTTCCTTCGGCTTCATGAACTCGACCGGCACGCCCTGCTTCTTCAACGAGGTGGCGGACGCGTTCCAGGTCATGGCCGCGACCAGCTGGCCGCTGGCCAGCGCCTGCTCGACCGAGGTCATGTCGGTGGTGTAGTTGGAGAGCAGCGGCCGCTGCTCGCGCAGCTTTTCGGCCACCTTGTCCATCTCGGCCGGTGTCATGTCGAACGGATTGACGCCGGCGAGCAGCGCCGCGACGATCGGCGTGTCATGCACGGCGTCGATCGTCGCCATGCGACCGGCGTACTGCTTGTCCCACAGGAGGTTCCAGCTCGCTTCCGGGTTCTTCACCAGGTCGGTGCGATAAAGGATCGAGGTGTTGCCCCAGTCCCACGGCACCATCCAGACCTTGCCGTCGCCGGCCTGCAGGTCGGGCAGGTTCTTGAACACCGGGAAGATCGAATCCCAGTTCTTGATGCGCTTGGTGTCGATCGGCTGCAACAGGCCTTCCTTGTTCCAGCGCGCCACCTTGTCGTAGCAGGGATGGGCGATGTCAGGGCGGAAGCCGGCCTTGACCTTGGTGAAGGCGTCATCGTCGTCACCGAAGATTGAGGCCTCGACGCCATCGGGGTGCGCGGCGAGGAAGCTCTTGTTGAAGTCGGGCAGTTCGTAGCCCGACCAGGTGAAATATTGCAGCTTGTCGCCGGCGAAGGCGACGGTCGACGACAGCGCCAATGCCAGGGCGGCCAGACCAGTCCGGGCCGTCTTTATCAGGTCGAATGCCATTGCAGTTCTCCTCTCTCGGTTTGTTTTGGTTGTGGTGGATCCGCGGGTCGAGGCGCTGGCGCGGACAGGCCGCGATGGCGCAGGATTTCGGCGATTGCGGCAATGACGAAGGACACCGCCAGGATCGACGTGCCCAGCGCCATGACCGTCGGCAACGATTTGGGGAAACGCAGCTGGCTCCAGATGTAGAGCGGCAGCGTCGGCTCGGTGCCGGCGAGGAAGAAGACGACGATGAATTCGTCGAACGAGATCAGGAAGGCCAGCATGAAGGCCGAGATGATGGCCGGCAGGCTGAGCGGCAGCATCACGCGCCGGAAGGTCGTCCAGTCGGAGGCACCGAGATCGAGTGCCGCCTCGCGAATGGTTTTCGGGATGGCCGCGAAGCGGCTGCGCATGATCACCACCGTCGTTGGCAGCGCCACCAGAATGTGTCCGAGAACGATGGCAATGCGCGATGGTCCGAGACCAATGAGATTGACGAGGATCAGCAGCGATATGCCGACGATGACGCCCGGGATCAGGATCGGCAGCCGCGCGATGGCACTGATGGTGGCGGCCAGCGGCGAGCGGCCATAGAGGTCCATGTAGGATACGGTGATGCCGCAGATCGTTGCGCCCGTGGCGGCTATGGCACCGATGACGAGACTGTTCAAAAGCGCGCCGGACAGTGCCGAATTGCCGAACAGCGTCGCGTACCATTGCAAGGTAAAGCCTTGCAGCGGAAACGCTGCCTGGATCGAGTTGTTGAAGGAAAACAGCGGGATCAGCAACACCGGCAGATAGAGAAAGACCAGGTAGGCGATGACGTAGACGCCAAGCCAGCGGCCGCCTCTTTCCGTGCGCGCGCCGCTCATGTGCGGCTGCCAAATCTGCGGTCGGTGAAGCGCGCGACCAGCACCACGCAGAGGATGACCAGCATGACGGCGACGGAGAGCGCGGCGCCAAACGGCCAGTCATTGGCCTTGCCGAATTCAGCCTGGATCAACGTACCGATCATCGTGCTGGCCGGGCCGCCGACGAGAGCCGGCGTGACATAATCGCCAACCGTCGGCACGAAGACGACAAGGGCGGCCGCCAGCACGCCCGGCATCGAATTGGGCAGCACGATCCGGCGGAAGGACGTGAAGGGTCTCGCACCGAGATCGGAAGCAGCCTCGATCAGCGATTTCGGGATGGTGTCCAGCGCCACATAGATCGGCAGGATGGCGAACGGCGCATAGGCGTGGGCGAGCGTGACGACGACGGCGGCCGGCGTGTTGAGAAAGGCCAGTGTCGGCTCGGACCAGATGCCACTTTCGATCAGCGCCGAATTCAGCACGCCATTGTAGGCCAGAACGATCTTCCAGGCGAAGACGCGCAGGAGATAGCTGGTCCAGAACGGAAGCGTCACCAGGAACAGCAAGAGGCCGCGCCGCCGTCCGGCGTGGAAGGCGAGATAGTAGGCGACGGGATAGGCGGTGACGACCGTGGCCAGCGTGACCAGAGCGGCAATGACCAGCGAGCGCAGCGTCACCGTCCAGTACAGCGGATCGGACACCACGGTGGCGAAGTTCGCCACCGTGAAACCGGCGCCGAGCAGCGAACCGTCATTGCCGCGGAAGGCGAGGAAAAGCACCAGGCCGAGGGCAAACAGGATCAGCAGGAAGGTGACCAGCGCGCCCGGCAGCAACATGGCAATCCGGAAGCCCGATGAAGACCTGGCCTCTGGCGTTCGTGTTGCAACTAGGGTCGACATCGACCTGCTCATCGAAATTTTGAAATTACCTAAGACTTTTTCATATTCGTGAAACTGTCAAGCGGAATCCCGTTGATGCGCAGTCAACGCTCCAGCGCGTCGAGCAAGCGATACCAGGCGATCGTTGCGGCAACGCCGACCTGCCGGAAAGCATGGAACGGGATCGGCCGGATCGGCGAAAGCGGAAATGGCAATTGCCTGGCATCACCGCTTTGGAGATAGCCCGCGAGGCGTTCGCCAAGTGCCGTCATCAGGCCGACGCCACGGCCCTGGCAGCCGACCACGGCGACGAGGCCCCGCTCTGGCTCGTGGATGTGCGGAAGATGGTCCGGCGTCATCGCCACCCGGCCGAACCAACGCCTTTCTATGGCGAGACCAGACAGTGCCGGATAGAGCCGCAGCAGCGCGCGCTCGAGATGCGCCCAGTCACCGGCGCTCGTCGGCAAGGCCATGCGACCACGCCCGCCGAGCACCAGCCGCCCATCGGCGCTCTTGCGGTAATAGACAAGGATGCGCCTGGAATCCGACACCGCCTGCCCTTCCGGCAGGATCGTGGCTGCCAGGTCAGGCGGTAACGGCGCGGTCGCAATCTGGAAGGAATGCAACGGCACGATCGTCTCGGCGAGGCCGGGGATCAGGCCGTCCGTGTAGGCGTTGGTCGCCAGGACGACCGCCTTGGCCTGCAATTCCGCGCCATTTTCGGTTGAAATGCGCCAGATATCGGCGGCATTGGTGAGCCGTACGACCCTCTGGCGTTCGGCTATGCGCACACCAGCCGCCGCTGTGACCCGGGCAAGTTCCGACGTATAGGCAAGCGGGTCGATCACACCGGCGCGGCGATCGTGCCAGCCGCCGAGATAGCCGCGCGCGCCAGTCATCGAAGCGATCTCCGTCGCGCTCAGAAGCCTGACGTCGGCACCCCGCGCCCGCCATTGCCGGTCGCGGTTTGCCGCTGCTTTCAGTGCAACCTCGGTATGAGCCGCCTGGATCCAGCCCTTTTGAACGAACGGCACCGACAGCTGTTCGTCGCGGATCAGTTCGAACACCGCATCGGCGGTCGAGGCGGCAAAATTGACAAGCGCCTCGCCGCGCTCCTCGCCAAGATGCTCCAGCAGCCATTCCGGATCATATTTCAGGCCGGGAATGACCTGCCCGCCATTGAGCCCCGACGCGCCCTGGCCGATTTCACCGGCCTCCAGCACCTGGACCGACATGCCAAGGCGAGCAGCATGCAGCGCCGTCGACAGCCCCATGATACCACCGCCGACAACCACGACATCGACACGATCACCGCTTGGAAAAAACGACTGAAACTTGGAAGCTGCCTGCGGCTTGCGCCAGATCGGATCAGAGAATGGTGCGGACAAAGGGTCACCTGGATGCGCTGCGTTTCGGTGAAAATCCTAGCCAATATTTCACAGTTTTGAAAGAGCGCTTCGATTTTCGTTTGTGGACTGTCGCCAGCGGATCTTCGCAGAACTGGAATCCGATCGACAGTGACGGGATAGACCTTTGACCGGAATCCGGTGAAAGTGCCGCGCCGATCCGGCCAACTCGCATTGTTGATCATCCAGAGGACCGAACGCCATGACGAACCCGACGCACCTGCCCGCCGAAGGCCTCTTTCTCGGCCGCGCCAGGAGCAGTGATGCCTTGCATCCGCTGGTGGTGACGGTCCGCGATGGCACCGTGTTCGACATCACATCGCGTGCGGCTCCGACCGTGCGTGATGTCTGTGAGATGGCTGATCCCGCCGGTCACGTCCGATCGGCCAAGGGCAAGCCAATCGGGCCACTCGACGCCATCGCCGCCAACAGCTTCCAGGCGGCACGCGATCCGGCAAAGCCGTATCTCTTGTCCCCGGTCGACCTGCAGGCGGTCAAGGCGTCAGGCGTTACCTTCGTCGTCAGCCTGCTGGAACGGGTGATCGAGGAACAGGCGCGCGGTTCGGCGGAAAAGGCCGACGCCATCCGCGCCGACATCGCCGGGCTGATCGGCCATGACCTGTCGAAGCTCAAGCCCGGTTCGCCAGAGGCGATGGAGATCAAGGCCAAGCTCATCGCCCGCGGCGCCTGGTCGCAATATCTGGAAGTCGGCATCGGCCCCGATGCCGAGATCTTCACCAAATGCCAGCCGATGGCCTCGGTCGGCTTCGGTGCCGATGTCGGGCTGCACCCGGTGTCGACCTGGAACAATCCGGAGCCGGAGATCGCCATGATCGCCGCAAGCAGCGGCGGGATCGTCGGCGCCACCATCGGCAACGACGTCAATCTGCGCGACGTCGAAGGGCGTTCGGCGCTGCTGCTCGGCAAGGCCAAGGACAACAATGCCTCGGCGGCGCTGGGTCCGTTCATCCGCCTGTTCGACGACACGTTTTCGATCGATGACGTGAGGCGGGCCGTCGTGCGCCTGAAGGTCGAGGGCGAGGATGGGTTCTCGCTGGAGGGCGCGAGTTCGATGGCCGAGATCAGCCGTTCGCCGGAAGAACTGGTTGCCGCCGCCATGGGCCCGCATCATCAGTATCCGGACGGGCTGGCGCTCTATCTCGGCACCATGTTCGTACCGTCCAAGGATCGCGGCGAGAAGGGCAAGGGCTTCACCCACAAGGTCGGCGACATCGTCACCATCTCGTCGGAGAAATTCGGCGCGCTGGTCAACCGGGTACGGTTGTCGCCCGACTGCCCGCACTGGACCTACGGCGCCAGCCATCTGATGCGCGAGCTGGCGAAGGCAGAGCTCATCTAGGGCCGTCTTCCGAAGGGGCGCCATCAACGCAATTCCGAAGAGGCCGCCATCAACACAATTTTGTGCGCAACCCGGGTGACTGCGGACGCAATCCGCTCCAAGATCGCGGCGCGGTCGGGGGGCCGTCGATATGTCCGATTCGCCGATACTCTTCGTGCGCACCATCGCCAAGCGCTTTGGCGGCACGGTTGTGCTCGAAGACATGAACCTTACGGTCGAGCGCGGCTCGATCCACGCGGTGGTTGGCGAAAGCGGCGCCGGCAAGTCGACGCTGATAAAGGTGCTCGCCGGTATCGTCCGGCCAGACAGCGGCACTATCGAATATGACGGCAAGAAAGTGACAATCGGCAGCCCCGATGCGGCGCGAAAGCAAGGCATTGGCGTGGTCCTCCAGCAGGCCGGCCTGTTCCCGGAGCGCCCGGTGCTCGCCAATCTGTTCGTCAACGGCGAACCGCTGCACAACGGGCTGATCTCCCGGCGCGAAATGGAGGCACGCAGCCGCGACGCGCTTCGCCAGCTTGGTCTCGCCGTCGATGTCCATCGCCCGCTCAGCGATCTGGCACCCGGCGAACGGCAACTCATCGCCATCGCCCGCGCACTCCTGGAAAACCCGAGGCTGCTCATCCTCGACGACCCGGCTTCGGCGCTCGACCGGCGTCAGACCGAGCGGCTGTTCACGGTGTTGCGGGGGTTGAAAGCCAGGGGCATGAGCATGCTCTACGCATCGAACCGGCTGGAGGAGACGCTTGCCATTGCCGACCAGCTGACGGTCATCCGCAACGGCCGCGACGTGCTGTCCAAGGCGCGGCAGTACCTAACGGCGTCCGAGGAAACCATGATCGGCCAGTTGCGCCAGTCCCTGTTTCCACTACCGCCCAGAGCCTTGCCGACACTTGCCGGCACGCTGCGGCCGCAGATCACAATCGCCGGGCTTGGCGGCGGCAGACTGAATGGGATCAGCTTCACGGCCCGCGCCGGCGAGATCGTCGGCCTTGCCGGACTTGCCGGTTCCGGGGCGTCGAACCTGCTTGCCATGTTGTTCGGGCAGCAAAAGGCGCGCGAAGGCAAGGTGCGTTTTCCGGATGGCGACGGCTTGCCGAGGAACCGCACGGAGGCGGCGCGACGCAACATCTGCCTGATTTCAGGCGAGCGCGGCAACGGGTTGATGCCCGGCAAGTCGATCGCCTTCAACCTGTCGAACGTCGTCGTCGGCGCGCGCGACTGGGGTACGCGCTGGTACTCGCCCAGGATGGCACTCGGCCGCGCCGCGCGGCAGATCGAGGCGCTGCGCATCAGGTCGGCACCGGAGATGCCGGCGGGCTCGCTGTCGGCCGGTGGCCAGCAGAAGGTGATCATCGCCAAATGGCTGGAAATCGGCCCGCAAGTGGTGCTGCTCGATGAGCCGGCCCGCGGCATCGATATCGGCAGCAAGCAGGAAATCTACGCGTTGATCCGCCAAATGGCGGCCAGCGGTTGCATCGTGCTGCTGCATTCGAAGGAGCTTTCCGAACTGACGGGGCTCTGCGACCGCATCCTTGCCTTCCGCCAGGGCCAAATCGTTGGCGAGATCGCCGATGCCGCCATGGATGCCGGGACGGTTCTCAAGCTGATCGCGGCGGACGAGCCCGGCAGCGAGCACAGACAGCCCCGTCGGGAGAGCGCTGCATGACCAAGACCGACACCGCGCCACTGCTCGCCGGGTCGGCGAGCCGTCAGCGGGGACGCGGCATTCGACTGCCTGGCGAGACCGGTGCCGTTGTCGCGCTCGCCGTCCTGGTCGGGATACTGGGTTGGCTGAGGCCCTCCTTCCTGGATCCGGCCAATCTTTGGACGTTGCTGGGGCAAGCCGCCCTGCCCGGCCTGCTGGCGGTGGGCATGGTGTTCGTGCTCGCCTTGCGCGAGATCGACATTTCGGCGGGCGCGGTGTTCCATCTTGCGGCGGTTTTGACGGCACTGCTGATGGTCGCCGGTTTTGACCCGTGGCTTTCCGCCCCGGCAGGGATCGTGCTCGGCGCCGGCCTCGGCCTCATCAACGGCCTGTTGGCGATCACGCTACGTCTGCCCGCCCTGGTGGTGACGTTCGGCACCTGGTGGATGATCCAGGGCCTGTCGCTGGTGGTTGGCAAGGGACAGACGATCGCGCCAGCGGGCGCGGACGGCAGCTTCTTCACGACACTGTCCGCCAAGGCCTTCGCGGTGGTGCCGGCGGCGGGTATCGTTTTCATCGTGCTGGCACTGGCGATGCATATCGTGCTGCACCGCACCCGCTTTGGTTATCGGGTCCAGGCCGTCGGCAGCAATCCGCAGGCGGCCGCCTATGCCGGCATCCCCACCGCCAAGGTGCGGCTCCTGACGCTGATGCTGATGGGCGCGATGGCGGGGCTTGCCGGCGTGATCCATGTCGGGGCCTACGGCGCCATTGCCCCCGGTGACGGCAGCGCCTTTGCGCCGCTGGCGATCGCGGCGGCCCTCATCGGCGGCACATCGCTGTCGGGCGGCCATGGCAGTGTCATCGGCGCTGCGATCGGCATCCTGATCGTCCAGGTGATCCTGAGCGCAATGACCTTGCTTGGTGTGGATGCCGCGTGGGGCACTTTCGTCACTGGCGCCCTGACCGTGCTCGCCCTGGCGCTCGACCGGCTGATCAGGCTGTGGCGCAACCGGCGCGTCGAAGGCGGCCAGGACAATCCGTTCGGCTGAGCCTCGACGCCAATCATCCGAGCGTCGGAAAAAATCATCGCAACTGATGCAATCTGATGGGACCGCTGATGGCGCCTGGTCGGACGCCAACTACGACTTGCAGATGGAGGCTTGCCATCCGTCGAAAAAGGGAATGCTCTGACGCGTTCAACTTGGCGTAGGCGAGAGAGACGCGATCCGGTTCTTGCCGGAACAAGAAGTGGATCCGGACTGATCATCTTCAAACGGGAGGAAATCAAATGCTGACACGGCTAAGACTCGTTTTGTATGGCCTGTTGGTGGCGCTGATGGTGGTACCAGCAGCGGCACAGGCCAAGACGTTCTACTGGATTTCGCACGGTGGTCCGGCCGATCCGGTCTGGACCTACTTCCTCGCAGGCGCCAAGCAATGGGCGAAAGACACCGGCAACACCGTCAACACCTCGTTCCACAATGGTGACGTCGCCTCGCAGCAGGAGGCGGTTCGCGCCGCCCTCTCCGCCAAGGCCGACGGCATCGTCACCACCAGCCCCGATCCGGGCAGCCTCGTCGAGATCGTCAAGGAAGCCCGCGCGGCCAACATCCCGATCATCAATTTCAACACGCCCGATCCCAAGGCCAATTTCAACGCCTATGTCGGCGGCGACAACGTCACCTTCGGCAAGCACTGGGCGCAGTATCTGGTCGACAAGGGGCTGGTGAAGAAGGGCGACTTCGTCTGGATGCCGGTTGAAATACCCGGCGCCACCTATGGCGTCCAGGAAGAGGAAGGCATCAAGAGCGTCTTCGGGCCACTGGGCATCACCTATGAGATCACCGAGGCGACGCTCGATCAGGCCGAAGTGATCAACCGCATGGTCGACTACCTCACCGCCAACAAGGCCAAGGTCAAGGCGATCATCGGCCTCGGCGACCTCGTCACCGGCTCGATCAAGCGGGTCTTCGACCAGGTCGGCATCAAGCCGGGCGAAATCCCGGTCGTCGGCTGGGGCAACTCGCTCGACACCACTCAGGAAGTGCTGAACGGCTATGTCAATGCCGGCCAATGGCAGGACCCGCAGGCGACCAGCTACGTTGCGCTTTCACTGGCGAACATGGCGGCAAGCGGCATTCCTCCGGGCTTCAACGTCATCACCGGCGCGCTCTACGAAAAGGACACCGCCGGGGTCTACGACAAGATCCTGTCCGGCAAATAAGCTCCGAGACGCACACAGTCGCGACTGCTCCGGTGGTCGCGACTGACTTTCCATTTTCGCCGAGCTCTTCGCACTCCGATGCGCGAGCCTCAGCCTTTCCACTCATGTCGCGGATACCTCGTGGAAAATCGTTCACTCATCCAACGCCTGATCGCGCGTCCCGAATTCGGCCCCTTCGTGTTGCTGATCCTCGAGATCGCCGTTTTCTGGGGCTTCAACCATGACTTCCTGTCGCCGCAGAACATCTCCAACATACTGGCCTTCACGGTCGAGCTGGGGCTGATCGCGCTGGCGATGACACTGCTGATGACATCGGGCGAATTCGATCTTTCGGTCGGTTCGCTGTTCGGCTTCTCGCCGGTGCTGATGTGGACGCTGTTCAACAGCGGCGTCACCTCGCTGGAAGTCGGCTTTCTCGTCGCGCTGCTGGTCGCCGCCCTGATCGGGCTGGTCAATGGCTGGTTCGTGACGCAGCTCAAGATCCCGTCCTTCCTGGTCACGCTCGGCATGCTGCTGGTGGTGCGCGGCACCGCCCTCTTCGTCACCGACGGTTTTCCGCAACGCACCTGGAGCGCCGAGGGCAGCTGGCTTGCGAACATATTGGTCGGCGACTTCTTCATCGGACCGTTCCGCATCTACATGTCGCTGTTCTGGTTCATCGCCGCGGCCATCGCGCTCGGCTATGTGCTGACACAGAGCCGGACCGGCAACTGGATCCAGGCGGCGGGCGGCAATCCCAATGCGGCGCGCGCCCGCGGCGTCAATGTCAGCGGCGTTAAGATCGGCCTGTTCGTGCTCTCGTCGCTGATGGCCTCGTTCGCCGGCATCATCTCATCGCTGCGCACTTCCGCTGCCAACCCCAACAGCGGCACCGGCTATGAGCTCGAGGTCATCGCCATGGTGGTGATCGGCGGCACGGCGCTGACCGGCGGGCGCGGCACCATCATCGGCACCGTGCTCGGCATCCTGATCCTGCGCGTGATGCGCAACGGCATCGTGCTGATCGGCGTGCCAGGCCTTGCCTACAACATCTTCATCGGCGCGATCATCCTTGGCATGATGGCGCTCCATTCATGGCTGGAACGCCGGCATCAGGCAGGGACTTGAACCATGGCCGAGCCACTGATCCGCATGCAGAACATCCGCAAGTCCTATGGCCGCGTGCAGGCCCTGGAGGATGCCAGCTTCCACGTCAATGAAAGGGAGATCGTCGGACTGCTCGGCGACAACGGCGCCGGCAAGTCGACGCTGATCAAGGTGCTTTCAGGCGCGGTGCCGCTGACCAGCGGCGATATCTTCATCCGCGGCAAGAAGGTGAACCTCCGCAGCACCAGCGATGCCATCGCCCATGGCATCGAGACCATCTACCAGGACTCGGCGCTGGTCACGCAACTGTCGATCGCCCGCAATCTGTTCCTCGGACGTGAACCGATCAAGCCGCCGCGCTTCCTGAACCGGATGGACCAGGAGGCCATGAATACTGTCGCCCGCGACCTGCTCAAGCAGGTCGGCATCTCGAAGAACATCCCGCCGACGACACCGATCGGCTCGCTGTCCGGCGGCGAGCGCCAGGCTGTGGCCATCGCGCGCGCCATGCATTTCGACAGCGACCTCATCATCCTCGACGAGCCAACCAACAATCTCGGCGTCGCCGAGACGCAAGGCGTGCTGAGCTTCGTGCGCAGTGCCCGCGATTCAGGGCATTCCTGCATCTTCATCGCCCACAACATCCACCATGTGTTCCAGGTGGTCGACCGCATCGTCGTCATGCGCAGGGGCAAGGTGGTAGCCGACGACGTCGACCCGAAGAAGACCAGCGTGGCGGAAGTCGAACGGATCATCACAGGCATGTCGGACAAGGAAATCCGCGATGCCATCGCCGACGGCAAGCCATCGCACTGAGCACGGGCGGAAGCCGCCTTGTCAAAGCAGCCGAAATGCGTCCGGTTGATGGGCGGCAATCAGCCGTCACCTCAAATCGCATCGCTTGTCTGGCGCGGTATCGCATCGGCGCATAGGGTTGCGGCATGAAAGCCACCGTCTCGGATATCGCCCGCAGCTGTGGGCTCTCGACCGCAACGGTCGACAGGGTGCTCAACAACCGGGCGGGCGCCAGCGCAGCCAACCGGCAGCGCGTGATGGAGGCAGCCAAGCAGCTCGGTTATCTGCCGGTGGCCGATCAGGTGACGCTTCCCTCGCGGCCGGCCCATCTCGAATTCCTGCTGCCGATCGGAACCAACGCCTTCATGAGCGATCTCGCCGGACATATCGAGGACTACGCCGCGCGCCTGCCGCTGGTCGCTTCCTGCCGGATCCATAACCTTGCCGGGATCTCGCCGAACGCCTTGCAGACCGCCGTTGAAAACCTCTCGCTCAGGGCCAACGGCGTCGGTGTCATCGCCGTCGATCATCCGCGAACCCGCAACATCCTGCGCGACGTCGTCGATGCCGGCATCCGCCTAGTCACACTGGTGTCCGATATTCCGGCGGCACCGCGATCGGCCTATGTCGGCATCGACAACCGGGTGGCGGGACGAACGGCCGCACTGTTGATGGGACGGTTCCTTGGCGGCCGTACCGGTCATCTGGCGATGGTCGTCGGCTCGCGTTCCTATCGCGGCCACGAAGAACGCGAAATGGGTTTCCGCTCGGTGCTCAACGAGGAGTTTCCCAACCTGATGATCAGCAGCGCCGTCGAGATCAACGACGAGCCGGAAGTGAGCTACACCGAGACCATGAAGGCGCTGCACAACGAGCCGGAACTGCTCGGCATCTATTGCGTCGGAGCCGGACGCTCGGGCGTGGCAAAAGCGCTCCGGGAAGCCAAGCCCAACCGCAAACCGGTGTTCATCTGTCACGACCTGACAAGGGAAACGCGGGGCTATCTCGTCGACGACCTGGTCGATGTCGTCATCGACCAGAATGCCAGGCTGATCGCCGAACAATCCGTCATCCGCCTGCTTGGGTCCATTGCCTCATCAGCGCCCTACCTGACGCGTAAATTCATCGAGCCGCGCCTGATCTTCAGGGAAAACGTCCCGGTGCAGTGAGGCGGGGCGGGCAGGCAAAACCGGTTTTCCGGATTTGTATGACAATTGACCCGGCAAATCTGCACAGCTGCTATGCACAATTCATTGTTGCCGAATCATTGGGCAACTCGTAACGTCTGGTTGTCGGCCATCTACTCCTCCCAGATGCGATGCCGACGCTGAATGGGGTGCACCTCCTCCCGCGCCACATTCGAAATCGAGCCCGCTGCCACCTCCTCCCGGCAGCGGGCTTTTTTCGTTCAGCCTGCAGGAATAGCGGTGTAACCGACCCCAAAGCGCGCCAGGCATCGCACTTGATCGCACGATACAACGGCGCGTCATTGATAGCGGCGGCTCACTTCAACCGGCGGCAGTGCCCCGGAAGGAAACGATCAGCCCTTCGGCCATGCGCACGAACTGCGTGCTCGGCCCTTCGGTGCCCACGGTCTGCACACTGACGCGGGCGCCCTCGAACAGCAGCGACAGCGTATCGGCGAGCAGTTCGGCCTGACCAATGCCGGCATCCCGACACAGCGCCACAAGGCGCTCGCGCTGGGCTTCCTTGAGCTCCTTGATCACCAGCCTGGCCGGATGGTCCGGCTCGGTCAGTTCAGCGGCGGCATTGGCCATGTCGCAGCCGCGGCCGTCAGCCTTGAGCATGGCAGCCGCCTTGCGAACCCAGGCATGCAGTTGGGCAAGCTTGTCACCAGGAAATTCGGTCTCGAACGCGTCCCACATACCGCCGGCCTTGGCCGCGTTGGCGCGCAGGCACTCGACGATCAGTTCGTCCTTGGATTCGAAGTGACGATAGAGCGTCATCTTGTTCGTGCCGGCAGCTTCGGTGATGGCGTCGACGCCGACGCCCTTGATGCCATGCTTGTGGAACATGTCACGCGCTGTCTCCAGGATCCGATCCCGGGGACGAGAGCGCTCCACGACGCCGTCTGCCATCATGATCTCCTTTCGTTTCCAAAAAACCCTCGGCCACCTCTTGACTAGGGTGTTACCGGTCTGTAACGTCACGAATGTTACTTACTGGTAACACCTATGTCGCCTTTCGTCAATAACAAGACCGTGAACTGGTCCTGCCAGATAGAGATGGGCGAAAAATTGCAGATCATGCGGCCTCGGCCGGTGAAGAGATGAAAAACGGTTCGCGAGCATGGGCTGCGAATCGACAGACAAGGAGCCGGCCAATGCCACAGCGCCGCGATCTTACCATAGACGAGGCCGTCCGGGATCCGATGATCCGGCTGGTCATGAAAGCAGATGGGGTCGACCCCCGCGCCTTCGAGACGATGCTTCGCTCGCTTGCCAATGAGCAGCGTCGCGAGGTGCCGTTGCTGCGTTCGCGGGAAATCCCCCGTGACGGGCACGGCCAGTTGTCCAGGGTTGCCAGCGCCTTCGGGCGGGCAAGAGCAGCCGGCGAGGCATGTGTGTCGTGGTAAACTTCTTCATCCACCGTCCGATCTTCGCCTCGGCGATCGCCATCATCATGGTGCTCGCCGGGACGATTTGTTATTTCCTGCTGCCGGTCTCGCAGTTTCCGGACATCACGCCGCCCCAGGTCGTGGTCAGCGCCCACTATC
Source organism: Mesorhizobium sp. RCAM 05104 (assembly GCF_059683645.1). Taxonomy (NCBI): domain Bacteria; kingdom Pseudomonadati; phylum Pseudomonadota; class Alphaproteobacteria; order Hyphomicrobiales; family Phyllobacteriaceae; genus Mesorhizobium; species Mesorhizobium sp. RCAM 05104. The sequence continues at coordinate 1,385,830 of NZ_CM185033.1, forward strand.
CGGGCGCCAGCGCACAAGTGGTGGCTGACACGGTGACGACGCCGCTGGAGCAGCAGATCAACGGCGTGCAGGGCATGACCTACATGTCGTCGTCGAGCTCCAATGACGGCTCCTCGACAATCACCATCACTTTCGATGTCGGCTATTCCCTGAGCACCGCCGCCGTCGACGTCCAGAACCGCGTCTCGCAGGCGGCCTCGTCGCTGCCGGCGATCGTCAACCAGGGTGGTGTGACGATCAAGAAGCAGAATCCGAACTTCGTCCTAATCGTCAACCTGACGTCGCCGGACAATTCCATCGACCCGGTGGCGCTGAGCAACCTTGCCTATCTTCAGGTCGTCGATCCGCTGAAGCGGCTGCCCGGCGTCGGCGACGTGCAGATCTTCGGCGAACGGCGCTATTCGATGCGCATCTGGCTCGACCCCGACAAGCTCGCCAATCTCGGCATTACCGCGGTCGACGTCCAGAACGCCATCGCAGAGCAGAACGTCCAGGTGGCGGCCGGCAAGATCGGCCAGTCGCCAGCTCCCGCCGGCACCGCCTTCGAAATGCAGGTCAATGCCGTCGGCCGCCTGAGCGACCCGAAGGAATTCGGCGATATCGTCGTGCGCGCCAACACCGCCAATGGCTCCCTGGTACGGCTGCGCGACGTCGCCCGCATTGAGCTCGGCGCGTTGCAATATTCGTCGTCGGCCTTCTTCGGCAAGGACCCGACCGTCGTTCTCGCCGTCTACCAGATGCCCGGCTCCAACGCGCTCGATCTGCAGCAGCGCGTCAAGGACAAGATGCAGGAGCTGTCCGGCCGGTTCCCGAAGGGTGTCTCCTATGCGATGCACTATGACACCACGCGCTTCGTCTCGGCGTCGATGCATGACGTGCTGATCACGCTGGGCGAGGCGCTGGTTCTCGTCGTCGCCGTGGTGTTCATCTTCCTGCAGAGCTGGCGCACGACGATCATCCCGACCATCGCCATTCCAGTGTCGCTGGTGGCGACGCTCGTCGTCATGGAGATGCTCGGCTTCTCGCTCAACATGCTCTCCCTGCTCGGCATGGTGCTGGCGATCGGCCTCGTCGTCGACGATGCCATCGTGGTGGTCGAGAATGTCGAACGACAGCTGGAGGCCGGGCTCAAGCCACTCGCGGCAACAAAGGCGGCGATGGCCGAAGTCACCGGTCCGATCATCGCCACCACCGCCGTGCTGATGGCGGTGTTCGTCCCGGTCGCCTTCATTCCCGGCGTCTCCGGGCGGCTCTACAACCAGTTTGCGCTGACGGTGGCGATCTCCGTCGGCATCTCCGCCTTCAACTCGCTGACGCTGAGCCCCGCGCTCAGTGCCGCCTTCCTGCGGCATCGCCAGCCAACGCAGTTCGTCCTGTTCCGCTGGTTCAACACAGGCTTCGACAGGCTGTCGCATGCCTACGCCCATGGCGTGCGCATTCTCATCCGCCTGCGCTGGATCATGCTTGGCCTGTTCGCGGCCGGCCTGGTCGCCACCTACTTCGTCTGGCAGCGCCTGCCCTCGACCTTCCTTCCGGTCGAGGACCAGGGCTACTTCTTCGTCGTCATCCAGTTGCCCGACGGCGCGTCGCTGGAGCGTACCGACGCGGTGGCACAGAAGGCGCGTGACATCCTGCAAGCGACGCCCGGCGTCGACATCGTCGGCTCGATCAGCGGCCTGAACTTCCTGACCAGTGCCGCGCAGTCGAACTCGGCGGTCGAATTCGCCATCCTGAAGCCTTGGGAGGAACGCGGTCCCGACCAGAGCGCATCGAAGCTCGTCGCCGACGTGCGCGGCAAGCTGATGCAGATTCCGGAAGCCTTCGCGCTGAGCTTCGATCCGCCCTCGATCCCAGGTATCGGCACGACAGGCGGCTTCGAATTCGTCGTCGAGGATCTCACTGGTCGCGGCAGTTCGGCACTCAACGACGCGACGCAAGCCGTGATCGCCGAGGCGCGCAAGCAGCCGGAAATCAATCCGCAGCAGCTGTTTTCGCCGTTCTCGACCTCGACGCCGCAGTTCAACTACGACCTCGACCGCAGCAAGGCCAAACTGCTCGGCCTGAACCTGCCCGACGTGTTCAACACGCTGCAGATCTATCTCGGCTCGCTCTACGTGAACGATTTCAACCTGTTCGGCCGCACCTTCCGGGTGACCATCCAGGCCGACAAGGATGCACGTGCGGGCGCCGCCGACATTTCGCGGCTCTATGTGCGCAATGCCTCCGGCGGCATGGTGCCGCTCAGCACGCTGGGCAAGCTGGTGCCCTTCGTCGGCCCGGAAACCGTGCCGCACTACAACAACAACGCCTCGGCCACGATCAATGGCGGTGCCGCACCCGGCTTTTCCTCGGGCCAGGCGGTCGCCGCGATGGAACGGGCCGCCGCCACAGCGCTACCCAGGGATTTCGGTTTCGAATGGACCGGCATCACCTTCCAGGAACTCAAGGCAGGATCGATCGCGTCCGTCGTCTTCGGCCTCGCCATGGTCTTCGTCTTCCTGATCCTGGCGGCGCAGTACGAGAGCTGGGCGATGCCCTTCATGGTGTTGCTGGCGGTGCCGCTGGCCCTGTTCGGTGCCTTCGCGGCGCTATGGGCACGCGGCATGCAGATCGACGTCTATTCGCAGATCGGCTTCGTCATGCTGATTGGCCTGGCGGCCAAGAACGCGATTCTGATCGTCGAGTTCGCAAGACGGCGACGCGAGGAGGGCCTCAGCATCGTCGAGGCGGCGATGGAAGCCGCGCGGCTCAGGCTGCGGCCGATCCTGATGACGGCCTTCGCCTTCATCCTCGGCGTGCTGCCGCTGATGTTCGCCACCGGCGCCGGTGCCGCCAGCCGCCAGTCGATCGGCACCACCGTATTTGGCGGCATGGTCGCGGCGACCATCCTGTCGCTGGTGTTCGTGCCGGTCTTCTACGCGGTCATCGAACAACTGCGGGAACGCCGCGAAAGCGGTGAGCCCGCCTCCAAGCCCACTGAACCGACAGCCGAAACCGCCTTCCCTCCCCTGGCGGAAGCGGCCGAATAAGATTGGAGACTAATCATGCGTAAATGGAAAATCGCTTTGGGAGCGGCTGTCGCGCTGGGTGCCATTTCGGTGGCCAGCGTCCACCTGCTCGACATGGGCAACCTCAGGCTGAGCAGCGGCACGGCCGGAGCGGCGACACCCGCTCCAGCAGCGTTTGTCATGCCGGTGCCGGTGGCGAGCGTCGTCAAGAAGACGATCCCGATCTATCTCGACTATGCCGCCCGGATCGAGCCGATCCGCAGCATCACGCTGCAAGCGCGCGTCCCCGGCTACCTGCAGGAACAGACGGCGCAAGACGGCGCGGATGTGCGGCAGGGCGACCTTCTCTACAAGATCTCGCCTGACGACTTCCAGGCCGCACTCGACCAGGCGAAGGCCCAGGTGCAGCGCGATACGGCCACCCTCGACTATGCGCGTTCCAATCTCGGCCGCGGCACCGAGCTCGCCAAGAGCGGTTACCTGGACAAGGACAGCTTCGACCAGCGCACCAGCACCTTGCGCGAAGCGCAGGCGTCGCTGGCTCTCAACCAGGCGGCTGTGCGCACCGCGGAGCTCAATCTGAGCTACGCTGAAATCCATGCTCCGTTCACCGGGCGCCTGGGCCGCAACCAGGCCTCGGTCGGAACGCTGGTCAGCGTGGCCGGTACCGTGCTCAACACGCTGGTGCAGCTCGACCCGATCTACGTCACCTTCAATCCGAGCGAGACGGATCTGGCCGAGATCGAACAGGCCCGCGCGGCCGGCCCGATCGAGGTCGAGGTCCTGCTCCCGGGTGAGACCGAGACCAGCCAGAAGGGCGAACTCACCTTCATCGACAACACGGTCGACCACTCGACCGGCACGATCACCGCCCGTGCCACCATCGGCAATGCGAAATTCACTCTGATGCCCGGCCAATATGTCCTCGTGCGGCTGCATATCAAACAGCAGCCCGATGCGCTGATGGTGCCGCAGACGGCGCTCGGCTCAAGCCAGCTCGGCAAATATCTCTACGTCGTCGGCAAGGGCAATACGGTCGACCAGCGGCTGGTCTCGCTTGGCCCGACGAGCGGCGATCTGGTGGCCATCCTCAGCGGCGTCTCCGAAGGCGACCAGGTGATAACAGGCAATCTGCAGAAGATCGGACCCGGAATGCCGATCTCGCCACTGCCACAGAAGCCGGCTACCTGACTCCCCCGCAGGCCCGGTTTTTGCGCGGCGCCCCGGCCTTCCCACAGGTCGGGGCGCCATTTTTTCAAGTCGTGGGCGCTGTGTTCACGAGCAGGCCGACCAGAGCGGCCACATCGGCGCGGTCGGCCTTGGCCGGCGGCATGAAGGCGCAATAGGGATGGCCAAGGCGCACCGAGACTGACGACAGCGCGATCAGGCGGCCGGCCTCCAGATCGGCCCGCGCTATCACACGCTGGCCAAGTGCGATACCCAGACCAAGCCTCGCCGAGGCGATCGCCAAGCTGGAAAGGCCAACACGACGCCCGTGCGACGGGTCGGGCGAGCGGCTGCCGCCGGATGCGGCGAACCAATCGGCCCAGGTCGGGTGCGAGGCATAGTTCGGCCCCCAATTGGTGTGGATGAACAGGCTCTCATGCAGATCCGCCAGGTTCGGATCACCGTTGCCGTGCCGGTGCCAGAACTCCGGCGCGCAGACCGGCAGCACGTCGTCATGGACGAGACAAACGAGTTTCAGTCCGGGATAGTGATAGTCGCCATAGCTGATGCGCAGGTCGATGTTCTGGCGCATGAGGTCGACCGGATCATCCTCGACCCGAACATCGATCGCCATCCGCGGAAAAGCATCGAGAAGCACGGCCAGCCTCGGCGCCAGCCACAGTTCGGCCAGCGAAAACGGCACGCTCACCACCAGACGCGTCCTCAAGCCGCCTTCCAGCATGCGCCGGCCGATCGCGGCGATGTCGCCCAGCGCACGCGCGGCCTGTGGGTAGATGGCGTGGCCGGCGTCGGTGAGCGCGATGCGGTTGCCGCTGCGCACGAAAAGCTGCTTGCCGAACCAGGTCTCGAGATTGCGTATCTGTTGGCTGACCGCCGCCGACGAGACGCCGAGCTCGGTCGCCGCCAGGGTGAAGCTGCCGGCGCGGGCGGCGACTTCAAAGGCCTTGATGGCATTCAGCGGAGGCAGCCGTTCCACATCGGGCTCCATAAGTTTTTCTTGCTCAATCCTAATAATTTTCCGCGTTGAGAGAAAGATTTTTTTGCCGTCTCATGTGCTCGGAACCTCGGAGCCCATGACCATGAAAGACATTCTCGATCTCGACCGCTATCCGCTCGACCGCGAAGGCAGCGCCGAATGGCAGCGCCTCGTCAAACAATCCATCGCGGCGCTCGAAGCCGGCGGCATGTACAACCTCGAAGGGTTTCTGCGCCCCGGCGTCGCTGAAAAGGCGGTGCGGGAAATCAAGCCTGTCATGGACGCGCGGTCGCATGTGCACAAGCGGACGCATAACATCTACTTCAAGCCTGATATCCCCGAGCTTGCTCCCGACCACCCGGCCTTGCGCAAGGTCGAGACCATCAGCCACACCGTCTGTGCCGACCAGATCCCCGGCAGTGTCGTGCTCGCCATCTACGAATACGAACCGTTGCAGCGCTTCCTGGCGGCGACAATGGGCAAGACCAGGCTGCATGTCATGCAAGATCCGCTGGCGCGCACCAATGTCATGGCCTATCGGGCCGGCGAAGCGCTCAACTGGCATTTCGACCGTTCGGAATTCACCCCCACCCTTCTGCTGCAGGCGTCGGAACGCGGCGGCGATCTCGAATACCGAACCGACCTCCGTTCGGACGACAATCCCAACTACGACGGCGTCGCCAGACTGCTTGAAGGGCGCGACCCGCAGGCCAGGATCCTGCGTATGAAGCCGGGCACGCTGAACGTCTTTCGCGGCAAGAACACCGCGCACCGCGTCACCACCGTCGAAGGCAATCGCGAGCGCATGATCGCGGTTTTCTCCTACTACGAGAAACCCGGCGTCATGTTCAGCGAAGAGGAGCGTATCGGCTTCTACGGCCGCGCAGCCTGAGGACCGACTGTCGAGGACACATCATGCTTCGAGGCCATCGAAATCCGAAAATAATCTCTTGTTAGATTGTCGACAATCTGCTTGTCTTACTCTCGGTTTCCTGGGGAGTTGCCGAATGGGGAAAGCGGATTTCAGTCCGATCGCGGACACCACGCGCCGCGCCGAAATCGTCGCGCTGCTGCGGCGCGCGATCCTGACAGGACAGTTGGAACCAGGCCAGAAGCTCAACGAGCTGCGGATCTCCGAACAGATGCGAGTCAGCCGCGCGCCGCTCCGCGAGGCGATGCGCGAGCTGGTCCAGGAAGGCATCCTGACCAGCATTCCCTATGCCGGCACTTTCGTCATCAATGTCACCGCCAAGGACATCGATGATGCCTATTCGCTCAACAAGGTGCTGGACGAATTCGCCATCGAGCGGACATGGCCACTGCGTGACCAGCGGTTTTTCGATGAGCTCGACCGGCGCCACGAGACGGTGAAGCAGGCGACCCGCAACCGCGATACCACCCGCCAGATCGAAACGGCGCTGCAGTTGCACGGCCTGATCTACGAATGGGCCGACAATTCAGTGCTGCTGGAAACCTGGCAACGATTGACCAGCCGGTTGCAGATGTATTTCGCGCTGCACCAGCAGGCACGCAAGGAAGCGGTGCCGGCCGAAGACGTTCACGAGACCTATGTGTCGCTGCTCAAGGGCACCGACATGCGCGCCGCCCAGCGCCATGCCCGCGAACACATCGACCTCGATTTCGAAGAGCTCCTCTCTTACGCGCGCGGCCTCGAACAGCGCCCGTCGAAAGGCGCCTGACCAGTTCCCCAGACATCGCAGCCAACGGACAGACACGTGCAGATCGAAACCATAAAAGCCTACCATGTCGTACAGCCCTTCGTGGACGGGCCCTATCGCATGTCGAAGGGGCGCGTTGCCGACGCCTTCGATGCGGTGATCGTGTCCGTTACCTCTGATAGCGGTTTGACGGGCTGGGGCGAGATGGCGCCGCTCGGCAATTTCTATTCGCCTGCCTTCGCCGCTGGCGTCCGCGCAGGCGTGGTGGAGATCGCGCCGCATCTCATCGGCCACGATCCGCGCGGGCTGGCCAGCATCGGACGGCTGATGGACACGGTGTTCAAGGGCCATCCCTACATCAAGTCGGCGCTCGACATGGCCTGCTGGGATCTCGCGGCACGCGCCGCCGACGTACCGCTGGTCACGCTGCTCGGCGGCCAGGAGAGCGAGACCGCGGAGCTCTACAAGGTCGTCACCCATGGCAGCGTCGACGCCATGGCGGCGCTGGCGAAGCGGATCGTCATGGACGGCTTCCACCGGCTGCAGGTCAAGGTCGGTGGCAATGTCCATGACGACATCGAACGCGTCACCGCCGTCGCCGCTTCGGTGCCGAAAGGCACTATCATCTTCTGCGATGCCAATGCCGGCTGGACGCCCTACCAAGCGCGCCAGTTCGCCGACGCGACGCGCGCCATCGACTATACGTTCGAGCAGCCCTGCACGACGATCGAGGAGAACATGTCGGTGCGCCGCATGCTCGACAAGCCGATGGTGCTGGATGAATCCGTCACCTCGCTCGAGGCGATGCTGGAAATCCATCGCTTGGGTGCGGCCGACGGGCTGACGCTGAAGATCTCGCGGCTCGGCGGCGTGACGAAGACGCGGCAGGTCCGCGACCTCGCCGTCGACCTCGGCTTCATGATCACGGTCGAGGACACGGGCGGCGCCGAGATCGACACCGCTGCCATGGCGCATCTGTCGCTGTCGACGCCGGAAGAGCGCCGGCTGCACGCCATCGCCTTCCACGAATGGGTGACGGTGCGCACAGCCTCCAACAAGCCGCCGGTCACCGGCAGCCGCATGGGCATTCCAGACGGGCCGGGCCTTGGCATCGACGTCCTTCCCGGCCTGCTCGGCGCGCCGTTCTTCGAGGTCGGCCGCTGACATGAAGATCCGCCGCATCACGGCAACGCCGATCAACCTGCGCCTCGAGGCGCCTTACGCCTGGGTGTTCGGCGAGCTCGACGGGTTTTCGCCGACCATCGTCGAGGTCGAGACCGAGGATGGACTGATCGGCCTCGGCGAGGCGCCGACGCCGGCGGCGGCCGCGATCATCAATGATGTGCTTGCCCAACGGCTGACCGGTCGTGACGCCTTCGACATCGCCGGCGCCGAGCATGTCTGCCTGCCCTACTGGACCGGTGTGCAATCGATCAACGACCGCAGCCGCATCATGGCCTTCGGCGCCATCGAGATGGCGTTGTGGGATCTGCGCGGCAAGGCATGGAACCAGCCACTCTACCAATTGCTTGGCGGCGCCGTGCGCAAGGACATCCCGTTCACCGACTATTTTTCGCTGCGCGGCGACGGGCCAAATGTGAGGGGCGAGACGACCCCGGAAGAAGTCGCCGACTATTGCGTCGAATTGCACGAGACGCACGGAACGACCTTCTTCGAAGGCAAGTTCTCGACCCAGGATCCGAAGATTTCGCTCAGGATGGTCGAGCTGATCCGCAAGAAGCTCGGCGACGATGCGATGATCCGCATCGATTCCAACCAGGCCTATTCGCTGGCGACGGCGCGGCGACTGGCGCGGCCGCTGGAAGACCTCGGCGTGCGCAACTGGGAGGACCCGGTGGCGACGATCGAGGAGATGCGCGAGTTGCGGCGCCATTGCTCGATCCCGTTCTCGACCCACAACATCGACATCGCGCGCGCCATGGAGATGAAAGTGCCGGATGCCTTCGTCGGCAACCCGACGGCGCATGGCGGCATCGGCCGCCTGCTGCGTTTCGTCGGCGCCTGCGAACACGCAGGCATCGATTTCTGGTGCTACAGCGGCGACAGCGGCATCGGCAGCGCGGCCTACCTGCATCTGTGCGCGGCGCTCGGCTGGATCAGGGAGCCGAACCAGTCGCTGTTTCGCATGCTGCCGATGGATATCACGGAGCAAGGGCCGTTTTCGCCGAAGAACAACATCGTGCGCGTGCCGGAAGGCCCCGGTCTCGGCATCACCTTGTCGCGGGAAAACCTCGCCGCCTGTCACAGAGACTTTACCGAGAAAGGACCGTGCAACAAGTATCATGACCCGGCAAAGCCCGGAACCTATCGCCGCTTGCCGCTGAACTAGATGACGACTGGCGGCCAAGACAACAAGAAGCCAACCGCCGCGACTTCGGCGGGAAGGTTGGCCACGTACAGGTGGAGCAGTGCAGACAAGAATCCAGCGCATCCACGCCAAGGACTGGATGGAACGGACAAAACCGCATGCTACAGTCCCGGTCAACAGGCCTCTGGCGGCGGGAAACGGAGCAATACACGAAATTCGCCAACCATAAGAAATAGGGGAAAGGGTAAAACCCATGAGCAAGAACTATCGCATTCTCGACCTCATCCGGCGCAACCGTTCGCCGCTTGAAAATCACCTCATCGACGGCCTCGTCGACGGCAGGCTCAGCCGCCGCGACTTCGTCCGCCATGGCAGCCTGCTCGGCCTGTCGCTACCGCTGCTGGGCCGTATCGGCATGGCTGCCGGCCTCGGCGGCATGCCGTCGCTGGCGCGCGCCGCGGGCGCATCCGGCGCCACGATCCGCGTCGCCAGCAGTGTGCCGGCGGCAACGATCGACCCGGTCACCATAGCCGATGCCGGCGGCCTGCTGGTCATGCAGCAGGTTGCCGAATTCCTCTGCGTCGATGGACCCGACCTCGTGCTGCAGCCGGCGCTGGCCGAGAGCTGGAAGCCGAACGACAACGGCACGGTGTGGACCTTCAAGCTGCGCAAGGGCGTGAAATTCCACAGCGGCGGCGAGATGAAGGCCGACGATGTCGTGGCCAGCATCGACCGCCTCGCCGACCCCGCCAATTCGTCCAACGCGCTGTCGGTGTTCACCGGCATCCTGCAGAAGGGCGCCACCAAGAAGGTCGACGACTACACGGTGGAGTTCCATCTCGACGCCCCGAACGGCAACTTCCCCTACATGGTGTCGTCCGACAACTACAACGCCGTCATCATCCCGGCGAGCTACAAGGGCGACTACGAAAAAAGCTTCGACGGCACCGGGCCGTTCAAGATCGAGAAGTACACGGCAAAGGTCGGCGCATCCTTCGTCCGCAACGAAGACTACTGGGGGCCGAAGGCACTGCCCGAGCGCACCGAGTTCACCTTCTTCGCCGACACGCAGCCACAGATCCTGGCACTGCAGGGCGGGCAGGTCGACATCATCAACCAGATGCCGGTGCTGGCCGGCGTCGCGCTGCTCAACGATCCGAATGTCGACATCATCAGCCTGAAGTCGGTCGCACACCAGCAACTGCATTTGCGCTGCGATTCCGATCCCTTCAAGGACCCGCGTGTGCGCCGCGCCATCGCGCTCAGCCTCGACCGCGACAAGCTGGTTGCCGGCCTGATGAAAGGCCGGGCTTCACCGGGCAACGACAGCCCCTTCGCACCTGCCTATCCCTCGACCGATACGAGCGTGCCGCAGCGCAAGCAGGATATCGCGCAGGCCAAGCAGCTGATGGAAGCGGCCGGCGCCGGCAAGGGCTTCAAGGTGACGCTGACCACCGAGCGCTACCTCGAAATCCCCGAATACGCCCAGCTCATCCAGAACTGGGTCAAGGAGATCGGCATCGAGCTCGAGCTCAACATCCTCGACCAAGGCGCCTATTACGGAGACGCGGTGTTCGGCAAATCGAACTGGCTGGATTCGGTGATGGGCATCACCGACTATGGTCACCGCGGTGTGCCGAACGTGTTCCTTGCCGCGCCGCTGAAAAGCGATGGCACATGGAACGCGGCGCACTTCAAGAACAAGGACTATGACACACTCGCGACCGGCTACATCGCGGCGCTCGACCTCGAGGCGCAGAAGGCGACGGCAGGCAAGATCCAGAAGCTGCTGCTCGAGGAAACGCCCGTCATCTTCGGCTACTTCTACGACTATCTGACGGCGACGGCGAAAGGTGTCACCGGCGTGCAGCCGACCGCGATGTCGCAGCTGTTCCTCGACAAGGCATCGAAGGCCTGAGCCAGAAGGGAAAGCCAATCCTCTAACAGCCAGCTCCCTCATTGGGGGCTGGCTTCACAAGGAGTATTAGCCATTCTCTCCTTCTTTGTCCGGCGTGTCTCTCTATCGCTCGTCACGCTGTTCCTGCTCAGCATCATGGTGTTCCTGGGCGGCCAGGTGCTGCCCGGCAATGTCGGGCGCGCCATACTGGGCCCGTTCGCCGACCAGCGCGCGGTCGACGCGCTCAATCACACGCTCGGTGTCGATCGTCCGCTGCTTACCCAATATGCGACCTGGATCTGGAACTTCGTCCGGGGCGACATGGGCACGTCCTATATCTTCCGCTCGCCGGTGGCGCCCTTCGTCATCGATGCGCTGGGCAATTCGATGAAGCTGGCGGCGGTCGCCTTCGTGCTGGTGGTGCCGATCGGCATCCTCGGTGGCGTCGTTGCCGCGCTCAATCTCAACCGGCCGCTCGACCGCATCATCAGCCTCGGCGGCTTGTCGGTAACGGTGCTACCGGAGTTCGTCACCGGCATCATCCTGATCCTGATTTTCGGCGTCTGGCTGCGCTGGCTGCCGATATCGGCCGCATGGCCGCGTGATGCCGGCTTCTTCACCCAGCTCTATTACCTGATCCTGCCTTCGCTGCCGCTGTTCCTGGTGCTTTTCGGCTACATCGCCCGCATGGCACGCTCCGGCATGATCGAGGCGCTTGATTCCGACTACACGCGCACAGCCGTGCTCAAGGGCCTGCCATGGCGCACGGTGATCTGGCGGCATGTGCTGCGCAACGCGCTGTTGCCGACCATCACCGTCATCGCGACGCAGACCGGCTATCTCATTGGTGGCCTCGTGGTCATCGAAACGCTGTTCCGTTACCAGGGCATCGGCTCGCTGATCTTCACCGCGGCGCGCGGCAAGGATTTCCCGATGCTGGAATCGGGAATTCTCACCATCGGCATCGTCTATGCCGTGGCGACACTTGCCGCCGACTTTCTCTATTCCGTGCTCAATCCGCGCATCCGGCTGGGGTCGGATCAATGAGCGCCGTCCCTACCAGCTCCCCGACACCCGACGATATGCGCCAGCGTGGCCCGCTGGCGGAGGGGCTGTTTTCGCTGCTGCGCTCCGGCACATTCCTCACCGGTCTTGTCATCGTGGTGTTCTGGGTGGGCTGCGCGGTTTTCGGCGAACATTTCGCGCCGTATGATCCGCTTGCCGACGACATCATCAACGCGCTGGCGCCGCCTTCGTCCGAGCACTGGTTCGGCACCGACCAGATCGGCCGCGACGTCTTCTCGCGCGTCATCGTCGGCTCGCGCGATATCCTGACCGTCGCGCCGCTGGCGACCTTGTTGGCGACGGTGGCCGGCACGGCGCTCGGCCTCGTCACCGGCTATTTTCGCGGCATCGTCGACGATGTCATCAGCCGCATCCTCGAGGCCTTCATGGCGATTCCGGTGGTCATCGTCGCGCTGCTGGCCATCGTCGCGCTCGGCACCTCCAAGACAACCGTCATCGTCGTCATTGGCCTAAGCTTCGCGCCGATCATCGCGCGCACCGTGCGCTCGGCGGTGCTCGCCGAGCGCGAACTCGACTATGTCGCCGCCGCGCAGCTCAGGCACGAAAGCGCTCTGCATACGATGTTCGTCGAGATCCTGCCCAATGTCATCCCGCCGATCCTGGTCGAAACCACCGTGCGGCTCGGCTATGCCATTTTCGCGGTCGCCACGCTCTCCTTCATGGGTTTCGGGATCCAGCCGCCCTCGCCCGACTGGGGGCTCAGCATTTCCAGCAATTACGGCATGATCGGCGGTGGCTTCTGGTGGACGGTGCTGTTCGACGCGCTGGCCATCGCCTCGCTGGTGATCGGTGTCAACCTGGTGGCCGACGGCGTTCACGGAGCGCTCAATGACTAGATCCGCCAAGGCCGAAAACGCGCTCGAACTCACCGATCTGTCGGTTGCCTACCGCGTCGCCGGCCGCAACCGCGCGGTGCTGCGCAACCTCAGCCTCACCATCGGCCAGGGCGAAGCCTATGGGCTGGTCGGCGAATCCGGATGCGGCAAATCCACCGTGGCGCTCACCGTGGTGCGCTATCTGCCGAGGAACGGCTTGATCACCGGAGGCGCGATCTCGCTCGATGGCCAGGACGTCATGAAGCTGGATGCGGAGGCACTGAGGCGAGCGCGGGCCGAAAGCGTTTCCATGGTCTACCAGGATCCGGGCAAGGCGCTGAACCCGTCGATCCGCGTCGGCCGGCAACTGACCGAGATTTTTGAACTCGGCGGCATAACGGGCAAGGTGGCCGAGGATCGCGCGATCGCCATGCTGAACCGCGTGCGCATCTCCGATCCGACAAGCGTCATGCAGCGCTACCCGCACCAGCTCTCCGGCGGCATGCAGCAGCGCGTGGCGATTGCCATGGCGCTCGCCAACGATCCGTCGATGCTGATCCTCGACGAGCCGACCACCGGCCTCGACGCGACGGTGGAGGCCGAGGTGCTCGACCTGATCGCGCAGCTGCGGCAGGAACTGTCGGCCTCGATCCTGTTCATCAGCCACAACCTCGCGGTCGTCTCCAACATGTGCGACCGCGTCGGCGTTCTCTATGCCGGCATGCTGGTGGAGGAAGGGCCGACGGAGGCCGTATTCAACGATCCGCGCCACCCTTACACGGTGGCGTTGCTGCGTTGCCTGCCGCGCGGCGGACAGCGCAAGGACCAGGGTCGCCTCGACACCATCCCCGGCTTCCTGCCCGGCATCGGCGCCGCCATCAAGGGCTGCGCTTTCGCCGACCGCTGCGCGCTCGCCGATGACCGCTGCCGCACCGAATTGCCGCCGCTCTACGATCTCGGCGGCCGGCTGTCGCGCTGTCATTACCACGAGAAGGCGCAGGCGCTGCCGCGCGCAACACCGAGCAATGTCGCGCCTGCACCAAAGGCAGCAGCGGCTCCCGTGCTGCGCGTCGCGGGGTTGAACAAGACCTATGCCAGCCATGGCCACGCACTGCGCGCCGTCAAGGACGTGTCGCTCGATCTGAGGCCCGGCGAAACGCTCGGGCTGGTCGGCGAATCCGGCAGCGGCAAGACGACTTTCGCCAGGCTTCTGCTCGGCCTGGTGCCACCGGACGAAGGCGGCACCATCGAACTGGAGGGCAAGGCGCTGGCGCCGCGGCTGGCAAACCGCAGCGACGACCAGATCAAGGCGATGCAGATCGTCTTCCAGAATCCGGACTCGGCGCTGAACCGCTCGCATTCGATCCGGCACCTGATCAGCCGCGCGCTGAAGCGGCTGGCCGGCTTGAGCGGCAAGGCGCTCGAGGCTCGCCTCAACGACCTCGTCCGCTCTGTGCGGCTGACCGACCGGCATCTCGCCGTCAAGCCACGCCAGCTTTCGGGCGGACTGAAGCAGCGCGTCGCCATCGCGCGCGCCTTCGCCGGTGATCCGCGCATTGTGGTGTGCGATGAGCCGACCTCGGCGCTCGACGTCTCCGTGCAGGCGGCGATCCTCAACCTGCTCGCCGACCTGCAATCGAAGGAAGACGTCAGCTACATCTTCATCTCGCATGATCTTGCCGTCGTGCGATACCTCTCGGACAAGATCGCCGTGCTCTATCTCGGCCGCATCATGGAACTCGGGCCATCGGAAGACGTCTTTTCCGGTCCGCACCATCCCTATACGGAAGCGCTGCTGTCGGCCGTGCCCAAGCTCGACCAGACCGAGACGGCGCGGATTCGTCTCGACGGTGAAATCCCGAGCGCCACCCACCCGCCGTCTGGCTGCGTGTTCCACACACGCTGCCCGCGAAAGATCGGTGCGATCTGCGAGCAGCAGGAGCCGCCACTCAGCGAGGCACAGCCCGGCCATTCGATCCGCTGCCACATCCCGTATGCGGAGTTGGCGAGGCTGCAGAAGGCGGTCGTGACCGAACCGGCATAGCGAGCATCGCCATCGAAGGCTATTTCCGAGCATCAACGGACTATCTGTCCGCTTGCGCGCGGTGCGCTTGATCCAGGCACGGTTCAGCGCATACCCTCCCTAAGCCAAGGGAGGGTGTGATGGATCTTTTCAAGCTGGACGGCGATATCGCGCTGGTCACCGGCGCCGGCAGCGGCATCGGCCAGGCAATCGCGATCGGACTGGCCGAGGCAGGCGCAGACGTCGCCTGTTTCGGCCATGCATCGAAGGGTGGGCTGGACGAAACCGCGCATCGGATCACGGCGCTCGGCCGCAAGGCGCTGGTGCTGACCGGCACGGTGACGTCGCAGAGCGATCTCGCGGCAGCGATCGAGCGCGTCGAGGCCGAACTCGGCGCCCTGACCGTCGCCGTCAACAATGCCGGCATTGCCGGCTCGGAACCCGCCGAGACACTGTCGCTGGAGAAATGGCAGAAGGTGCACGAGGTCAATGTCGCAGGCGTGTTCCTTTCCTGCCAGGCCGAAGCCCGCAAGATGCTGGCGCGACGCAAAGGCTCGATCATCAACATCGCCTCGATGTCGGGGACAATCGTCAATCGCGGGCTGACGCAGGCCCACTACAACTCCTCGAAAGCCGCCGTCATCCACATGTCGAAGAGCCTCGCCATGGAGTGGGCGGATCGCGGGCTGCGCGTCAATGTCGTCAGCCCGGGCTACACGCTGACGCCGATGAACAAGCGGCCGGAGGTGGCGGAAGAGGTGAAGATCTTCAAACGCGACACGCCAATGGGACGCATGGCGGCGCCGGAGGAGATGGTCGGGCCGACGGTGTTCCTGGCCAGCCGTGCATCGAGTTTCGTCACCGGCCTCGACCTGATCGTCGATGGCGGCTACGTCTGCTGGTAGGACGAAACATCGAGCGGCTGAGTGAGACCGAGACTTCGCCTGCAGTCTGAAATTATTCATCTCGCGAGGCGTTAGTCGTTGCGTGCGATGAACCTTGGTATATATAATTTCATCCCAGGAAACGGCTTTCGCAAGATGGGGCTTGCCGAGGCCGATAGCCGAAATGGTGGGACCTTCATGGCTCGCAAATTTCAGAGCGCCGCAGCGCCGGCGATCGATCCATGGATGACTGCTTCGGCAGCAATCCTTCGGCAGCTATGACGCGGCCCTTTCGGCACGACATCACCACCTTCGAATTGAGCACCATCGCGCCTGCACCGGCTTTTAGCCGCGCCATGGCGACAACGGCCTTGCGCAACGACCAGCCTTTCCAACACAATCAAGAAAAGCCGCAAGAAGGGAACGACCGATAATTTCACAGCTTGAAGGAGAACAAGCATGTCATTTCGCAGCTATATCTCGAAACTGTCGATGGGCGCCGTCGCGCTCGCGACGCTCAGCCTGCTGACACCGTCCGCCCAAGCCGCCGCGCCCGAATCCAACGACCCGATCAAGATCGCGCTGTTCGACTGGACCAGCGTCAACCTGAACGCCAAGATCCTCGGCGGCATCCTCGAAAAGCTCGGCTACACGGTAGAATATCCGACCGCCGACTACCTCTCCAGCCTGACCACCGGCCTCACCAATGGCGACCTCGATGTCGGGCTGGAATTCTGGGACACGACGGCCGGCGAAGCCATGAAGGCGTCCGACGCCACCGGCCAGACCGAACGGCTCGGCAAGCTCGGCCCGAAGGCCAAGGAAGAGTGGTGGTTTCCCGAATACATGAAGGAAAAGTGCCCGACCTTGCCGGACTGGCATGCCTTGCTCGACCCAGCATGCGCGGCGTCGTTCTCGACGGCGGAAACCGCGCCGAAGGGGCGCTATCTCGGCGGCCCCGTGACCTGGGAAGGTTTCGACGACGAGCGTGTTGCCGCCTTGAAACTTCCCTTCACCGTCATCCATGCCGGCACCGACGCGGCGATGTTCGCCGAACTGGATTCCGCCTATCAGCGCAAGGCGCCTATCATGCTGTGGATCTATTCGCCGCACTGGGCGCCGGCAAAGTACAAGGGCGAATGGGTGCAATTCCCGGAGTACACGCCCGAGTGCTACAATGACCCGAAATGGGGCACGAACCCTGATGCCAAGTATGACTGTGGCAAGCCGCATGGCGAGATCTGGAAATACTCCTGGTCCGGCATGAAGGACAAATGGCCGGTCGCCTACAAGGTGGCAAAAGCCTTCACGGTCGACACCGACGAGCTCAACAAGATGAGCGGCGAGATCGATCTCGACGGCAAGACACCGGAAGATGTCGCCGCCGCCTGGATCGCCGCCCACGAGGCCGACTGGAAAGCCTGGGCGCAGTAATCGACCCGACTGGAAAAATGAGACCTGGCTGTTGACCAGCCGGGTCTCAATTCCCGGTGCTCCAGAAGGACGATTGGATGACGGATAGGACTGAACCGGGGGCGGACGCAGCGGGCACGCCAAAGGATGCCCGTCCCATAAAACTTGCCTGCCGCAATGTCTGGAAGCTGTTCGGATCGAACGCGGCCAATTTCATCGGCGAGCGCGACGGCAAGGCCAGCATGGCGGATGTCGCTGCTGCTGGACTGGTCGGCGCCGTGCGCGCCGTCGATCTCGAGATCCGCCAAGGCGAGATCTTCATCATCATGGGCCTGTCGGGGTCCGGAAAATCGACGCTGGTGCGTTGCATGTCGCGGCTGGTCGAGCCGACGCATGGCAAGGTCGAATTCGAAGGCAAGGACCTGCTCAAGATTTCCGATGCAGCACTCATCGAACTGCGGCGGCATCGCATGGGCATGGTGTTCCAGAACTTTGCCCTGCTGCCGCATCTCAACGTGTTGGAGAACATCGCCTTCCCGCTGAGCATCCAGGGGCAGGACAGGCCGACACGCGAGGCGCGGGCGCGCGAGGTCATCGATCTCGTCGGCCTGCGCGGCCGCGAGCAGTTCTATCCGCGCGAATTGTCGGGCGGCCAGCAGCAGCGTGTCGGCATCGCCCGCAGCCTCGCCACCAAGCCGGAGATCTGGTTCCTCGACGAGCCGTTCTCGGCGCTCGATCCGCTGATCCGGCGCGAGATGCAGGACGAACTGATGCGACTGCAAACGATGCTGCACAAGACCATCGTCTTCATCACCCATGATTTCGACGAGGCGATCCGGCTGGCCGACCGCATCGCCATCATGAAGGACGGCGAGGTCATCCAGATTGGCACGCCGGAGGAACTGGTGGTCGATCCGGCGACCGACTATGTCGCCGAATTCACCCGCGACGTCGACCGCGCCAAGGTGATCTCGGCGCGCGGCCTGATGCGCGCCTGTGATGGAAGCGAACATGGCGGCACGGTAGCGCCGGATGCAAAGATCGCCAGCTTCTCGGCCAGCATCGTTGCCGCCGGCAAGCCGTTCGCGGTCGTCAACGGCACCGGCAAGCCGATCGGCGAGGTGACGCCGCAAGCGGTGATCGATCTGCTGGCCGGCATCGACCGTTCCGGAGCCGGCGCATGACGGTGACGGCAAGCGCCAGCGAGGCAAGGGGGCGCCCGGTTCAGGTCTGGCTTCTGGTCTGGGCCTTGGCGCTTGCCATCGTGCTTGTCACGTTCCTGCTGCAGGACAGCCTGCCCTGGGCAGTCAACTATCCCGACAGCGCCGTCGTGCCGGTCGCCGACTGGGTCAGCGCACTGATGCGCTGGATCAAGTCGAACCTGTCCTGGCTGACGCGCTCGATCACCGCGGTGCTCGGCGTGCCACTCGACTTCGCGCTCAATCTGTTGGCCAAGAATTTCAAGTTCGGCCATGGCGCCGATACCGTCATCCTGCCTCGGCTGTCCTGGGTCGGTGTGTGCGCTGCCGCCTTCCTCGCCGGGCATGCCGTTGGCGGCCGGAAGCTCGGCATGCTGGTCGGCGGCTGCTTCCTCTACATCGCCCTGTTCGGCCAATGGACCAGCGCCATGCTGACGCTGGCGCTGATTTCCATCGCCGTGCCGTTCTGCATCGTCACCGGGCTGTTCGCCGGTATCTGGGCCTGGCGCAAGCCATGGGCGGAAAGGCTTATCGTCTCTCCAGCGCTTGACCTGATGCAGACGATCCCGACCTTCGCATACCTCATCCCGATGCTGCTGCTGTTCGGCAACAGCCCGGTGTCGGCGATGATCGCGACAGCGATCTTCGCCACGCCGCCGATGGTGCGGGCGACGATGCTGGGGCTGTCGCGCGTCCCTTCGGAAATCGACGACTTCAGCGAGATGGCCGGCTGCACGGCGCGGCAGAAACTGTGGCGGGTGCTGCTGCCCTCGGCGCGCCCGACGCTGATGGTCGGCGTCAACCAGGTGATCATGCTGGCGCTCAACATGGTGATCATCGCCTCGATGATCGGCGCCGGCGGCCTCGGCTACGATGTGCTTTTGGCGCTGCGGGCATTGAAGGTCGGCGAGGCGATGGAGGCCGGGCTCGCCATTGTGGCGCTGGCCATCGCGCTCGACCGGCTGAGCCAGGCCATCGCGCACAACAACGCGAAGGGCCATGTCCATCAAGAGACCAGCCCGGTGTTCTGGCGGCGCTACCCCAATCTGACCCTGGCTATCGCGATCCTTGTCGTGACAACGCTGCTCGGACTGTTCGTACCGGCCTTCGCGGCGGTGCCGAAGGCGATCACCTTCACCACCGCGCCGCTGTGGAAAGCGGCGGTGAACTGGGTGACGATCAATTTCTTCGACATGATCGAGGCCTTCCGCGTGGCGCTGATCCTCAATGTGCTCAATCCAGTGCGTGCCTTCTGCGAAGGGTTCCCATGGCTGGGCGCGGTGTTCCTGCTCGGCCTTGCCGGCTATCAGCTCAGCGGCCTGCGCCTGGCCGCCCTGGTCGCCGTACTGACCGCCTTCTGCGCGGTGACCGGCCTGTGGGAAAAGACCATGGCGACGGTCTATCTCTGCGGCATCTCGGCCTTCATCGCGTGCCTGATCGGCATTCCGATCGGGCTGATGGCCTCGCGCAGTGACCGGTTCGAGAAGATCGTCACCCCTGTTATCGACACGCTGCAGGTGCTGCCGTCGTTCTGCTTCATCATTCCGGTGGTGATGCTGTTCCGCGTCGGCGACGTCACCGCGATGATCGCCACCGTCGCCTTCGCCGTGGTGCCGGCCATCCGCTATACCAATCACGGCATCAGGCAGGTCCCGCCGGCGCTGATCGAGGCGGCCAAGGTTTCGGGCTGCACACCGCGTCAAACCTTCTTCCGTGTGCAATTGCCGCTGGCGCTGCCGGAGATCATGCTGGGCGTCAACCAGACGATCCTGATGGCGCTGGCGATGATCATCATCTGCGCCATGGTCGGCACGCGCGATCTCGGCCAGGAGGTGTTCATCGCGCTGTCCAAGGCTGATTCCGGCCGTGGCATCGTCGCGGGCCTCGCCATCGCCTTCATCGGCATCGTCGCCGACCGGCTGTTCAACGCCTGGACGGCGAAAGCACGGGCAAGATTGGGGTAGTGTGAGACGCGACGGCTATTCCGCCGCCACCCCTTTGACCTCGAGATAGCTCTCCATCGAATCGTCCAGTGCCTGCAGCCACGGCGTATGGTGCAGCGGCGCCATGGTGCCGGTCATCAGCGAGCGGTAGGCATGGTCGCGGAAGCTCATGATGTCTTCGCCCTTGTGGTGCTCCCACTCCATGAAGGTCTGGTTGACCGCCTCGACGTCGAAACCCGGATAGTCGGTCTGCTCCATCAGTTCCTTGGTGTAGTCGCCCTGGAACCAGATCATCTGCTCGGCGTCTTCCAACGTTTCCTCGCGCGCGCGCCACTTGGCGCTGTGCTCGGCCATCGCCTTGGCGGAGGGCAGCTTGATGCGGCCCATGATGACGTCGCGCGCGTACCAGGCCTGCGCGTCGAACATGTTGAAAGTGTAGAACTGGTCCTGCATGCCGATATAGAACAGCTTCGGATTCTTCTCCCAGACGACGCCCTCATAGAGGCCCAGCGGCCACATGCGGTTGGCGGTCTTGAGCTTCAGATCGTCGGTGAGGAAGGGGAAGGAATGCAGATAGCCGGTGCACAGGATAATGGCGTCGACATCCTTGGTGGTACCGTCCTTGAAGTGGGCCGTCTTGCCGACGACCTTTTGCAACAGTGGCACTTCCTTCCAATTCTCCGGCCATTTGAAGCCCATCGGCTTGGAGCGGTAGCTGGAGGTGATCGATTTGGCGCCGTATTTGTAGCATTGCGAACCAATGTCCTCGGCTGAATAGGAGCGGCCGATGATCAATATGTCCTTGCCTTTGAACTCCATGGCGTCGCGGAAGTCATGGCTGTGCAGGATGCGGCCGTTGAAGGTCGAGAAGCCCTCGAAATAGGGCACATTGGGCACCGAGAAATGCCCGGAAGCGACGACGACATTGTCGAACTCTTCCGAATAGGTGACGTCGTTGGTACGGTCATGCGCGGTGACGGTGAATTTCTTCGTCTCGTCTGAAAACGTCACCATGCGCACCGGGCTGTTGAAGCGCACCCATTTGCGCACGCCGGACTTTTCGACGCGGCCCTTGATGTAGTCCCACAGCACGGCGCGCGGCGGATAGGAACCGATCGGCCGGCCGAAATGCTCCTCGAAAGTGTAGTCGGCGAATTCCAGGCATTCCTTTGGCCCGTTCGACCAGAGGTAGCGGTACATCGAGCCGTGCACCGGGTCACCATGCTCGTCGAGGCCGGTGCGCCAGGTGTAGTTCCACAGCCCGCCCCAGTCGGACTGCTTTTCGAAGCAGACGATCTCGGGAATCTCGGCACCCTTGTCCGCCGCCGACTTGAAGGCTCGAAGCTGTGCCAGGCCGGACGGTCCGGCTCCAATGACGGCAACGCGACTTTTCATTGCAGGCCTCCCGGTCTGATTTCCCTAACGAAACAAATTTCACTCACAGGACAGTAATTGGCCCTTGCGTGCTGTCAACAGCCTCAGTGCTGAAACAGCGTTCCGGCAAAGCGGATTTCCCGCAGAAATCGAACGCGACCAAACGCTGGATCACGAGCATGCGCCCCAAACGGCTTGCCGTCGCGGTTGCGCTCCTGTATCGGCACCGAATATGTTCACCTAGGGTGAAATAAATCTTCAAAGTCCGGGGTGGCGACATGGCTAAAAAGACTTCCGATCCCAAGGCTGGCGCCAACCCTGCCGGTGCAAAGGCAAAGCCGCTACCAAAGGTCTCGGCGGACGGCAAAACCATCCGGGCACCACTGACGCAGAACCCGCACGCCATCCGCGACACCCGCGAGAAAGTGCTGGAGGTGGCGATCGGCCGCGAGGTGCGGGCGTTCCGCAAGAAGCTCGGTATCACCGTCGCCGATCTGGCGGTCGCGACCGACATTTCGCTGGGCATGCTGTCGAAGATCGAGAACGGCATCACCTCGCCGTCGCTGACCACCTTGCAGGCGCTGTCGAGGGCGCTCGGCGTCCCGGTCACCGCCTTCTTCCGCCGTTTCGAGGAAGAACGGAGCGCCGTCTTCGTCAAGGCCGGCGAAGGGCTCGATGTCGAGCGTCGCGGCACGCGTGCCGGCCACCAGTACAATCTGCTCGGCCATATCGGTTCGAACACCAGCGGCGTCGTCGTCGAGCCCTATCTGATCACCCTGACCGAGGATTCCGATGTGTTCCCGACCTTCCAGCACGAGGGCATGGAATTCCTCTACATGCTGGAGGGCGAGGTCGTTTACCGGCATGGCAGCAACCTCTACCCGATGAAGCCCGGTGACAGCCTGTTCTTCGATGCCGATGCGCCGCATGGGCCCGAGCAACTGACACGACTGCCGATGCGCTATCTCTCGATCATCTGCTATCCGCAGAACAGCGCGGGCTAAGGTGTGCTGACATTCAGGTGATGCCGGCCTGACCCGAATCTCAGCACACCTTAATCCGGCCCGAAGCCTGCTGATGTCGGGCTGCCGTCGTCGAGCTTGGACAGCCACTCGACCAGCGTCGGCCTATAGCGCGTCAGACCCTTGTAGTTGGCGAGTTCGTCCGGCAGGTCGCGGATGACGCGATGCAGGCGCCTTGCCCATTTCGGCTGCGTCACCAGTTCGTCCATCTTGATCAGGTAGCAGCGGATCGGGAAGACGATGCCATTCGAGCGCGGCAGCCGCCAGAAACTCTGCAGCTCGACGCGCAGATGCACCTTGTCGCCGACGTTCTCCGGTGTCACCGTCGTCCGGTCCGGACCCCATTTGTGATAGTTTTCCGGGCTCGTATCGAGGCGCGGATTGATGGTCATCGTCCAGTTCAGGCGCCGCGCCGGCTTGCCTTGCTGGATGTTGGTGAGGAATTTCAGCGCCCGGGTGAAGATCCCCTTCTCATGCGCCAGCGGCACCGGTGCGTGCCACTCGAAGAAGTTCATGCCGATGTCGAAATCGAGCGACCAGTCGGCCTGGGTGGTGACCATGCCGGCATCCATCCACAGATTGCCGTCGCGCTGGTCGAGGATGCAGAAATCGCCCTGGCTTTGGCGGGTGATATACTCCATCGGCCCGTAAGGCAGCGTCGAGGTGTCACCGAAGGTGAAGGTGTCGTCGATGCCGAGCGGCCGGTTGATCCAGCGCCAGCGGTCGCCGTCGCGGGTCAGCGTGAAATGCTCGGGATAGCCCAGCGCCTGCTGCTCCATCAGCAGCTCCAGCAGGTCCCAGCCGGCCAGCGTCATGTGCGGCAGCGACTGGCAGCGCAACGGGTCCTCGGCCAGCACCAAAGCCCGGTCCTGCATCTCGGCGACATAGTGCTCGTCGACGTCGATCAGGTTTTCCAGCACGCTGCCCTTCGGCCCGACGACATGCGGCTCGATGTTGACCGCATACATGTAGGCGTCTTCGTGGAAGGGGAACGGAAACCGCCTGATATGCTCCGGGCTGTTCTTGAAGGTGAAGTCGTCGCGGAACGTTTCCTTGCGGAAGGTGATGCCCATCATTTCCTCCTACCGCTCCAGCACCAGCGACCGGCCCTCGAAGCGCGACACGCACGGCATGATCTTGCAGCCGGAGCGGTGGTCTTCCTCGCTCAGCCAGTGGTCGTTGTGGATGAACTTGCCATCATAGGAGACGACATTGGTTTCGCACTGGCCGCAGACGCCGCCCCGGCAGAGGTAGGGCGGATCGACACCGGCGGCCTCGATCGCTTCCAGGAGACTCTGCTGTTCATCGACCCTGATGGTCTTGCCGCTGACCGCCAGCGTCACGTCGAACGGCAGCCCAGGCTGCGGTGCCGCGAAATGCTCGAAATGCACGGTCTCCCCCGGCCAGCCCAGCGCGGCCGCCCGGTCGCGCACCCAGCCGATCATGCCTGAGGGGCCGCAGACGTAGAGATGCGTGCCGAGCGGTTGTGTCGACAGCAGCCGGTCGAGCTCGATGCGCTCGTCGCGGTCGTCATGGTAGAGCCTGATACGCCGGTCGTAGCGCTCCCGCAGCACATCGGCATAGGTGCCGAGCGAAGCAGTGCGGCAGGTATAATGCAGTTCGAAGTTGCCGCCTTCCGCCGCCAGTTGCGCGGTCTGCGCCATGAACGGCGTGATGCCGATGCCGCCTGCCAGCATCAGGTGCTTCCTGGCACGCAGGTCGAGCGAGAACAGATTGACCGGATAGCTGATCACCATCTCCAGGCCGGGCCTGACGCTCCTGTGCATGAACAGCGAGCCGCCGCGCCCGACATCGTCGCGGCGCACCGAGATCGTGTATTCTCGCGTGTCGAGCGGCGAGCCCATCAGCGAATAGGGATTGAGCCGGGTGCGCTCGCCGTCGCGCATCTCGACCACGACATGGGCGCCGCCGGAAAAGGTCGGCAACAGCTGCCCGTCGCGCCGGCGGAAATGGAAGCGGGTGACCAGTTCGTTGACCGGGACGACGTCGCTGACGACGACATCGAGCTTGGTGGTGCCGGTGCTCATCGGAAGATCTCCTCCATCGGAGGGATTTCGCTGCGATCCTCGGCGTTGATGCACACACCCTGAAAGGCGGCGATGCGCCTGGAATAGTGATCGCGCACCAGAAGCAGCAGGCCGCAATGCGCGCAGGTTGCCGGCTGCGTCGTCACATTCTCGGTGATGCCCTTGCAGTGGACGCACTGCATGCGGCGCGCCAGCGAGCCGCGATGCTCGGTCTGGATCGAGGTGTGGTCGATGCCGGCTTCGAGTGCCACCTGCATGGCCTGGCCAATCAGGCCTTCGGTGCCGGCAAGATAGAGACGCAAGCCCATGTGCGCGTTGGCCAGCGTTTGCTTCAACCGGGGCAACAGGCTGGCGAAGGACGGCGCCTGATGAAACTGCGCCGGCTTCAGCGCTTCGAGGGCGGCGACATGCTTGCCGTCGGGCCCTGGAATGAAGTCGATTTCGGCGCCGTCGAAAAACCCGGCGGGGACTCTTCCGGCCATGTCCGATATAGCGAGCGCACCCTCGGCATCGGCGATAAAAAGATGGTGCTTGCCGGGTTGCGGAGACAAGGTTCCGTAAACGGGCCGGCTGATGATGCTTTTGGCTGCCATTTAAGTCTTCGTGCCTCGAACCCTCGCTGTCGACTATGCCTCAACCTTTCGCCGTGCGCTTGGTCTTCTTGGGATCATCGAAGGGAAGCGGCTGCGCTGTCGCCTTGATGGCGCCGCTCCTATTGCGGATTTCCAGCTTGGTGTCCTTGACCGCGCAATCGATGTCGAGGCGGGCGATGCCCATCGATTTCTTGACCAGCGGCGAATACATGGCGCAAGTCACCACGCCGACTTGTCTGCCGTCGCGATAGACGGGCGCGCCCTCGTCGGCCGGCTCCTTGCCGTCGAGCAGGACGCCGTAGATCTTGAAGCGCTCCTTGCCTTTGAGGCGATAGTGTTCCTCTGCGCCGCGGAAGCCGGTCTTGCCCGGGCTGACGGTGAAGTCGAGGCCGAGTTCCCACAGCGTGTCGCCGGGGCCTTCATTCTCGAACGGGTACTTCTGCGAATTGTCGTAGGGGTAGAACAAGAGGTAGCTTTCGACGCGCAGCATATCGAGCGTGGTGAAGCGGCACGGAATGATGCCGGCGCTCTTGCCCTCGTCGAGGATCCTGTCCCAGATCGTGCCGGCATCCTGGCCGCGGCAGAAGATCTCGTAGCCGCGTTCGCCGGTGTAGCCGGTGCGCGAGATCATCACGGGCAAGCCGAACAGCTGCGTCTGCATGTGATGGAAATAGTTGAGATCACGAATGCCCGGCACATGCTTGGCCAGATAGTCGACCGATGTCGGCCCCTGCAGCGACAAATCATGCAGATTGTCGTCGAAGCGCAGCGACACGTCGCGGCCCATGGCCGCGCGCTGCAGTTCCTCATGGCCGGTGCCCGAACCGTGCACGACCATCCAGGCGTTCGGGCCGGTGCGGTAGAGGATGCAGTCGTCGGTGAATTTTCCCGCCTCGTTCAGCATGCAGGCATAGGCCGACTTGCCCGGATAGATCTTCTCCACGTCGCGCGTGGTGGCAAGGTCGATGAGGTGCGAGGCATGCGGCCCGGTGATGTGGACCTTCTTCAGGCCCGACACATCCATCAGCCCGGCCTTGGTGCGGATGGCGATGTATTCCTCGTCGGCATCCTTGTCATAGGTCCAGGCGGTTCCCATGCCGCTCCAGTCTTCGAGCTTCGAACCAAGCGCGCGATGGCGATCCGCCAGGGTCGAAAATCTCCAGGATGCCGTCATCCGCCAGTCCTCCGTCCGAAAATCCTGCTGTTCCCTGCTCCTTTGCACACAGGCCGGAGCTTTGGTCGAATATTGATCGTAAACGCGGGAGGCCTGCAATCCCCTGCAAGCAAATAATTTCATTGTCAGGCAAAATCGACCGCCGAACCAAACGGTTAACTCAACGTAAATTCGCCTTGACAATTGCAGAATTCGGTCTGAATTTATGAAAAAAATTTCACTCTCTTGAAAGAGGGCGGCGGACGGTGGATTCGGAACCGGGCGTCGGCAAAAAGGGGAAAACCGATGTCAGACCTGCAGCAGCGTATCGAGGCGCTATACCGTTCCGACCTGCGCGGATCCGCGCTGCTGATCATCTGCCTGTGGGCGACGATCCTCTTCGTCCTGCTGATGACCTGGCCACACATACCCGATGCCGGGATCAAGCTCGTGGTGGCAATCGCCGCCGCCGCGGTGCTGATCTTCAACACGGCCGCCATCCTGGCGATGGTCAAGCACTACAAGGAAGACAAGGACTTCATCTACGGACTCGACATCAAGAACGCCGACGCCTTCCGCAACCGCAAGTCCTGAGGGGTAGAAAGCATGTCCCGCTACACGCCGCCGGAGCAGAGCAAGGCCGGGCAGATCTTCGATATCGTCGTCGTGGTGGTCGCCATATTCGTGGCGCTGTGGCTGCCGCTGAAGCTGGGTCTCGCCGGAGCTGCGAAGTCCATCGATGTACTCGACGCAAAGACCTGGGAAGCGCTTGGCCAGAACCCGACCATGGCCTCGATCTGGGAAAGGCTCGGCTACACGCCGGAAACGGCGCACGACATCATCCAGAACCGTTTCCATTACGTGATCGACTGGCCGACGCTGATCATCATGGCCGCGGTGCTGATCGGCTATTTCGTGTTCCTGTTCCGCGCATCCGACCGCGAATATCGCGACGTCATCAATGAAAAGTTCGACGACAAGTAATCCGGGGGACGCATCATGTGGGTGGCACTCTCTTACGCATCTTGGGGCATATCGATCGTGCTCGCTCTGTGGATGCTCTACGACTGGTTCAAGGTGGATACCACCTACACCGAGGATGTCCTGACTTCCTCACGCGAAGGCGAGCTTGAAGCCGTTTCCGAAAAACACCGGATCTGAGTGGGGATTGAACAATGACGATCACGCTTGAACCGGCAATCCACGGAGACAGGGTTTCACTGCTGCGCGTGCTTGGCCCAGCCCATGTCTGGGCGCTCGGCGTCGGCATCGTTCTGGTCGGCGAATTCACCGGCTGGAATTTTGCCGCCGACAAGGGCGGCGCGCTGGCGGCGCTGATCGTCTGCTGGATCGTCGGGCTGCTCTATACCTCGGTCGCCATGATCGATTCCGAGGTGACATCGACCGTCGCCGCCGCCGGCGGCCAATACGCGCAGGCCAAGCACATCGTCGGCCCGCTGATGGCTTTCAACGTCGCGCTGTTCCTGGTCTTCGCCTACACGATGCTGGAAGTGTCCGATGCCATCCTGCTCGGCGACACCATCGTCGCCAAGGCCGGCGTCGAAGGGCTTACGCATAATTCCTTCATCGCCGCCACCATCGTGGTGCTGGCGTGGCTCAACTATCGCGGCGTGCTGATGACGCTCAACGTCAACTTCGTCATCACGGCGATCGCCTATATCTCGATCGTCATCCTGTTCTTCTCGGTCAGCCCATGGACGCAGGGCGCCGTGCTGAAGCTCAATGAGTTGGTCACTCCCGAAAACGCCCTGCCCTATGGCTGGATCGGCGTCATCGCCGCCTTCCAGTTCGGCATCTGGTTTTATCTCGGCATCGAAGGCACAACGCAGGCGGCCGAGGAAGTGCGCTCGCCGGCCCGCTCCCTGCCCTACGGCACCATGGCTGGCATGATCACGCTTTTGATCGCCGCCGCCATGACCTGGTATGTCTGCGCCTCGCTGATGCCGTGGGAATATCTCGGCATCACCTACTATCCGCTGTGGGACGCCGGCAAGCTGACCGGCAGCCCGCTGCTCGAGAACCTTTTGTTCATCGCGACGCTGCTGGCGGCACTTGCATCGGCCAATGGCTGCATCAACGACGCGGCACGGGCCTGGTTCTCGCTCGGCCGCGACCGCTATCTGCCGAGCTGGTTTTCGGCCGTGCACCCAAAATATCGCACGCCCTATCGCTCGATCCTGTTCCTTTTGCCGATCGCGCTTGCCTTCGCCTTCATCGCCGACCTCAACCAGGCGATCACCTTCTCGATCCTGTCGGGAGTGCTGCAATATACGTTCATGAGCATCAACATCCTCATGTTCAGGAAGAAGTGGCCGCTCGGCTCGATCCGCCGCGGCTACACGCACCCCTTCCATCCGCTGCCGGCGATCGTCCTGTTCTGCCTGTGCGTGGTGACCTTCTTCGCGATCTTCCTCGGCTTCGGTTCGCAGCTGATCGCGATGGTCGCCTTCTACTTCCTGATCTCGCTGTGGTTCCATTTCTACCGCTACAAATTCGTGCGGCGTGGCGACCAGTTCACCATGCCGTGGCCGAAGCCGCAGGGCTATTGATGGGAGAAGGCCCGTCCGGATACCGGGCGGGCCTGGCATGACAAAATGTCCGAGGTGACGTCAGCACTGCTTGCCGGAGCAATTGTCCTGGCTCTCGTCCTTCACCTTGCCTGGCTGGCGCGCACCAGCCGCAACAGGGCGGCAGTGGCGCTCGCCGTCGAGCAAGCCAACATCCGCACCGTCATTGCCGACGCAGCCGACGTCTCTGACGGCACCGCCGGTGTCCTTACCTGGGAAGGATCTTGGAACGGCCAGCGCGTCCAGATACGCACCATCGTCGACACGCTGGCGACGAGAAAACTTCCGGCGCGCTGGCTGAGCGTCTCGATCACCGAAAAGGTGGCGGTGCCAGGCACGTTCGACATGATGATGAGGCCGGGGTCGCCAACGACCTTCTCCAATTTCGATCATCTCGATCATACGCTGCCGAAGAGTTCGGCATTGCCGGCCGAGGCCTTGGTGCGGACGGATCGCAAAGGCGTCCGCTTCCCGCAGGAGATCATCGCCGATCACCTGGGGATCTTTTCCGAAGGGCGCGCCAAGGAACTGCTGATCACTCCGAACGGAGTGCGCGTCGTCTGGCTGCTGGCAGAGGCGGAACGCGCACGCTACGGCGTCTTCCGGCAAGCCGAATTTGGCGACGCCACGCTGGATCCGGCGCTGATCGAGAGACTGCTGGAATCAGCGTCGACGCTTCGCGACGCCATCAACAGAAACGAACGGCAAGCCGCATGACCAATTCAACCGCCGCACCCGCGCCTCCAAACCCCTATCTGGTACTCGGCGCGGCAATCGTCCTGCCGGCTAGCGGACACGTCATTCTCGGCGTGCCGGTGCGTGGCTTGCAGTTTCTTTTCTTCATGGTGATCCTGGCATGGGTGACGGCCAAGATCGCCCCGCCTGACGCCAGCTTCGTCGGCCGCCATGCGGGTGGCTTCCTGATCTATGCGCTGTCGGTCCTCGATGCCTACAAATTGGCACGCATCCGCCATGCCCAATGGGTTCACAAGGCCCGCCAGGGCAGCGATAGTGGGCATGGCGGCATTGCGCCGCATACGTAACTAGAGGAAAATTTTTTTCATACGATTGAATTTATGGGACTCATTCGATACATCATCTTCTAGCTACAAACGCCGGGAGGCTGACATGTGTGGAATCGTCGGACTTTTTTTGAAGGACAAGTCGCTTGAGCCCCAGCTCGGCTCGATGCTGTCGCAGATGCTGATCTCGCTCAGCGATCGCGGTCCGGACAGCGCCGGCATCGCCATCTACGGCGCGCCTTCCAAGAATGAGGCCAAGATCACCATCCAGTCGGCCAAGCCGGAGCGCGATTTCCGCGGACTCGACACCGAACTCGCCAAGGCCATCGGAACGCCGGTGAGCATCGTGGTGAAATCGACCCATGCCGTGGTCAGGACCACGCCCGCCAAGATCGACGAAGCGCGCGAGGCCATCCAGGCACTGCGCCCCGACATCCGCATCATGGGCGCCGGCGACGTTGTCGAAATCTACAAGGAAGTCGGTCTGCCGGAGGCGGTGGTCGACCGTTTCGACGTCCGCAGCATGACTGGCACGCATGGCATCGGCCATACCCGCATGGCGACGGAATCGGCGGTGACGACGATGGGCGCGCATCCGTTCTCGACCGGCGCCGACCAGTGCCTGGTGCACAACGGCTCACTGTCGAACCACAACAATGTCCGCCGCGAACTGGTTCGCGAAGGCATGAAATTCGAGACCGAGAACGACACCGAAGTCGCGGCTGCCTATCTCTCCTCGCAGATGGCGCACGGCAAGAATCTCGGCGAGGCGCTGGAAGGCACCCTCTCCGACCTCGACGGCTTCTTCACCTTCGTCGTCGGCACCAAGAACGGCTTCGGCGTCGTGCGCGATCCGATCGCCTGCAAGCCCGCAGTCATGGCCGAGACCGACCAGTATGTCGCCTTCGGCTCGGAGTATCGCGCGCTGACCAAACTGCCCGGCATAGACAATGCGAGGGTCTGGGAACCGGAGCCCGCAACCGTCTATTTCTGGGAGCATTGAGTTCATGCCGGCAACCTCCAAGGCAACGCGCGACCAAAGCCACGCGCGCGTCTTCGACCTCGACGTCATGTCGCTGCGCGAGCTCAACCAGGCGCTGCACAATCTGACGCCCGGCTCGAATGAAACGGCATGGGAAGTGCTGAACCCGAAGGGCAATCATTCGGTCGCCGTCGGCGTCGATCAGCCTGTTACCATCGATGTGCGCGGCAGCGTCGGCTATTACTGTGGCGGCATGAATGACGGCGCCACGATCACAGTACACGGCTCGGCGGGACCCGGCGTCGGCGAGAACATGATGTCGGGCTCGATCATCATCAAGGGCGACGCCAGCCAGTATGCCGGCGCCACCGGCAAGGGTGGCCTGCTGGTCATCGAAGGCAACGCGTCGTCACGCTGCGGCATCTCGATGAAGGGCATCGACATCGTCGTGCGCGGCAATATCGGCCACATGTCGGCCTTCATGGCACAGTCCGGCAATCTGGTGGTGTTGGGCGACGCCGGCGATGCGCTGGGCGATTCCATCTACGAGGCGCGGCTTTTCGTGCGCGGCAATGTCGACAGCCTTGGCGCCGACTGCATCGCCAAGGAGATGCGGCCCGAACATCTGGAATTGCTGCAAGGCCTGCTCGACCGCGCCGGCGTGACTGGCATCAAGCCGACGGAATTCAAGCGTTACGGCTCGGCGCGCACGCTCTACAATTTCAATATCGACAACGCCGACGCGTATTGAGGCAGCATGACCTACAAGAATCCGCCGACGACGCCGCGCAAATCCGCGACCTTCGACGACTACACGCTTTCCGAAATCCGCCGCGCCGCGGCGACCGGCATCTATGACATCCGTGGCGGTGGCGCCAAACGCAAGCTACCGCATTTCGACGACCTCCTGTTCCTCGGCGCCTCGATCTCGCGCTATCCGCTCGAAGGCTATCGCGAGCGCTGCGACACCAGTGTCGTGCTGGGCTCCCGCCATGCCAAGAAGCCGATCGAACTGAAGATCCCGATCACCATAGCCGGGATGAGCTTTGGTTCGTTGTCCGGCCCGGCGAAAGAAGCCCTCGGCCGAGGCGCGACGCTGGCCGGCACTTCGACCACCACGGGCGATGGCGGCATGACCGAGGAAGAGCGCGGCCATTCCAAGACGCTGGTCTATCAGTACCTGCCATCCCGCTATGGCATGAACCCGCGCGACCTGCGCCGGGCGGATGCCATCGAGGTCGTTGTCGGCCAGGGCGCCAAGCCCGGTGGCGGCGGCATGCTGCTCGGCCAGAAGATCTCCGACCGCGTGGCCGAAATGCGCACGCTGCCGAAAGGCATCGACCAGCGCTCGGCCTCTCGCCACCCCGACTGGACCGGTCCCGACGATCTCGAGATCAAGATCCTCGAACTGCGCGAAATCACCGACTGGGAAAAGCCAATCTACGTCAAGGTCGGCGGCGCGCGCCCCTACTACGATACAGCGCTCGCGGTGAAGGCCGGCGCCGATGTCGTCGTCGTCGACGGCATGCAGGGCGGCACGGCCGCCACGCAGGAAGTGTTCATCGAGAATGTCGGCCAGCCGACACTCGCCTGTATCAGGCCGGCGGTGCAGGCGCTGCAGGATCTCGGCATGCACCGCAAGGTGCAGTTGATCGTCTCCGGCGGCATCCGCAACGGCGCAGATGTCGCCAAGGCGCTGGCGCTCGGCGTCGATGCCGTGTCGATCGGCACAGCCGCCCTTGTCGCGCTCGGAGACAACGATCCTCGCTGGGAGGCCGAATACAACGAACTCGGCACCACGGCCGGCGCCTATGACGACTGGCACGAGGGACGCGACCCGGCGGGCATCACAACGCAGGACCCGGAACTGATGAAGCGGGTCGACCCGGTGGCCGCCGGACGCCGGCTGGCGAACTACCTCAAGGTGATGACGCTCGAGGCGCAGACCATTGCCCGCGCCTGCGGCAAGAACAGCCTGCACAATCTCGAACCCGAGGACCTCGTCGCCCTGACGATCGAGGCCGCCGCCATGGCCGGCGTGCCGCTGGCCGGCACCAACTGGATACCGGGGAAAAACGGCTTCTAAGACATCAGATCACCAAAAATACCATAAGCGAGGAATTATAATGGGGAACGATCTCGCCGCATTCGCCAAAGAGAACGGCGTCAAGTATTTCATGATTTCCTACACCGACCTGTTCGGTGGCCAGCGTGCCAAGCTGGTGCCGGCGCAGGCGATCGCCGACATGCAGAAGGATGGCGCCGGCTTTGCCGGTTTCGCTACCTGGCTGGATCTCACGCCGGCACACCCGGATATGCTGGCGGTGCCGGACCCGGCTTCGGTCATTCAGCTGCCATGGAAGCCCGATGTCGCCTGGGTCGCCGCCAACTGCATCATGGACGACAAGGAGGTCGATCAGGCGCCGCGCAACACACTGAAGCGGCTCATCGCCGAGGCGGCGAGTGACGGCATGCATGTGAAGACCGGCGTCGAGGCCGAATTCTTCCTGATCTCGCCCGACGGCAAGACGATCTCCGACGAGTACGATACCGCGTCGAAGCCTTGCTATGACCAGCAAGCGGTGATGCGCCGCTATGACGTCATCGCCGAGATCTGCGACCACATGCTGGCGCTCGGCTGGGGCGCCTACCAGAACGACCACGAGGATGCCAACGGTCAGTTCGAGATGAACTGGGCCTTCGACGATGCGCTCGCCACTGCCGACAAGCACTCCTTCTTCAAGTTCATGGTCAAGTCGATCGCGGAGAAGCATGGCCTGCGCGCCACCTTCATGCCAAAACCCTTCCAAGGCCTGACCGGCAATGGCTGCCATGCCCACATCTCGGTCTGGGACAAGGCCGGCAAGACCAATGTCTTCGCTGACAATTCGATGGAGCTCGGCCTCTCCGCAAAGGGCAAGAACTTCCTCGGTGGCATCATGAAGCATGCCTCGGCCCTGGCCGCGATCACCAACCCGACGGTCAACTCCTACAAGCGCATCAACGCGCCGCGCACCATCTCGGGCGCGACCTGGGCGCCGAACACGGTGACCTGGACCGGCAACAACCGCACCCACATGGTGCGCGTGCCCGGCCCCGGCCGTTTCGAACTGCGCCTGCCCGACGGCGCCGCCAACCCCTATCTGCTGCAGGCGGTCATCATCGCCGCCGGCCTCGACGGCATCCGCTCGAAGGCCGACCCTGGCAAGCGTTACGACATCGACATGTACCAGCACGGTCATACCGTGAAGGGCGCGCCGAAGCTGCCGCTCAACCTGCTCGACGCCTTGCGCGAGTTCGACAAGGACAAATCGCTCAAGGCGGCGCTGGGTGAGGAATTCTCGTCGGCCTACCTAAAGCTGAAGCACCAGGAATGGAATTCCTATGCTTCGCACTTCACGCAATGGGAGCGCGACCACACGCTGGATATCTGACTGCCCAGCGGTGCGAGCGACCTCGGAATGAACGTATGAAATACTCGATCTTCTCGCTCGCTCGCGCCGCGCTTTCCGGTCACAAGAACTGGCAACGCACCTGGCGCGATGCCACGCCGAAGGACCACTATGACGTGGTGATCATCGGTGGTGGCGGCCATGGCCTGGCAACCGCCTGGTTCCTGGCCAGCGAGTACGGCATCAAGAATGTCGCCGTGCTGGAAAAAGGCTGGATCGGCTCCGGCAATGCCGGCCGCAACACCACCATCATCCGCTCCAATTACGGCCTGCCCGGCAACACCGGCTTCTACGAATTGTCGATGAAGCTGTGGGAGCGGATGGAGCAGGATCTCAACTACAACGCGATGGTCAGCCAGCGCGGCGTCGTCAACCTCTACCATTCCGACGCGCAGCGCGACGCCTATGCGCGGCGCGGCAACACGATGCGCATCAATGGCATCGACGCCGAACTGCTCGACCTCGCCGCGGTCAAGAAGATGATGCCGTTCCTGAACTTCGACAATGCGCGCTTTCCCGTGCAGGGCGGGCTGTTGCAGCGGCGCGGCGGCACAGCACGACACGACGCCGTGGTCTGGGGCTATGCCCATGCGGCGAGTGCCCTCGGCGTCGACATCATCCAGAACTGCGAGGTGACGGGCTTCGTGCGCGACGCCAATGGCAAGGTGACCGGGGTCGAGACTTCGCGCGGCAAGATCGGCGCCGGCAAGGTCGGCATGGCGGTTGCCGGCTCATCGTCCCGGGTCGCGGCGATGGCGGGCCTGCGCCTGCCGATCGAAAGCCATGTGCTGCAAGCCTTCGTCTCCGAGGCCATCAAGCCGCTGCTGCCCAACGTCATGACCTTCGGTGCCGGCCATTTCTATGTCAGCCAGTCGGACAAGGGCGGGCTGGTCTTCGGCGGCGACATCGATGGCTACAATTCCTACGCCCAGCGCGGCAACATGCCTGTGATGGAGGACGTCTGCGAAGGCGGCATGGCGCTGATGCCGATGATCGGCCGCATACGTCTGCTGCGCCAGTGGGGCGGCATCATGGACATGTCGATGGACGGCTCGCCGATCATCGACAAGAGCCCGGTGGACGGCCTCTACCTCAATGCCGGCTGGTGCTATGGCGGCTTCAAGGCGACGCCGGGATCGGGCTTCGTCTTTGCCCATCTGCTGGCCCGCGACACGCCGCACGAAGAGGCCGCAAGGTTCCGCCTCGACCGCTTCCGGCGCGGTGCGATGATCGACGAAAAGGGCCAGGGCGCCCAACCGAACCTGCACTGAGGACGGTCAAGAAACCATGCGTATTGTCTGTCCCTTCTGCGGCGAACGCGAACTCGGCGAGTTCACCTATCTCGGCGACGCCAAGCCGGTGCGGCCAGTGCCCGGCGCTTCGGAAGACGAGGTGTTCGACTATGTCTATCTGCGCGACAATGTTGCCGGTGAAACGAGCGAATACTGGTACCACGGCGGCGGCTGCCGGGCGTGGCTTAAGGTCGCCCGCAACACGCTGACGCATGAGATTTCTTCGGTCGAGCCGGCAGCGGGCGCCGGTGCCGCCAAGGTTGGCGCGTGATGGCCGGCGCGCAGACACACCGGCTGGACAAGGGCGGTCTTATCGACCGCTCGGCGTCGCTGAACTTCCGCTTCGACGGCAAGACTTTTTCCGGATTCCAGGGCGACACGCTCGCCTCCGCACTGATCGCCAATGGCGTCAAGCTGGTCGGCCGTTCGTTCAAATATCATCGCCCGCGCGGCATCCTGACCGCAGGCTCGGAAGAGCCCAACGCGCTGGTCGAATTGCGCACGGGCGCCAGGCGCGAGCCGAACACCAAGGCAACGACCGCCGAACTCTATGAAGGGCTCGAGGCCGCCAGCCAGAACCGCTGGCCGTCGCTGCGCCACGATGTGATGTCGGTGAACCAGCTGTTCGCGCCGATCTTCGTCGCCGGCTTCTACTACAAGACCTTCATGTGGCCGGCGAAATTCTGGGAAGCGATCTACGAGCCGGCGATCCGCCGCGCCGCCGGCCTTGGCCGCGCCGCCGGCGTTGCCGATCCCGACCACTACGACAAGGCCTGGGCGCATTGCGATGTGCTGATCGCCGGCTCCGGCCCGGCCGGTCTGGCGGCAGCACTCGCCGCCGGTCGCAGCGGCGCCCGCGTTGTCCTGTGCGAAGAGGATTTCACGCCCGGTGGCCGCCTGCTGTCGGACGGCGGCACGATCGACGGCGTTGCGGCAGCCGAGTGGCTGTCGCGGACGCTGAGCGAACTCGCGGCGATGCCCGATGTCCGCATCATGACCCGCACGACGCTGTTCGGCGTCTATGATGGCGGCACCTATGGCGCGATCGAACGGGTCAACGACCATTTGCCCTTACCGCCCGAGCACCAGGTGCGCCAGCGGCTGTGGCGAATCGTGGCCAAACGCTGCGTGGTCGCCGCCGGCGCCCTTGAGCGGCCGATCGTCTTTGCCGGCAACGACACGCCCGGCGTGATGATGGCTTCGGCGATGCGGACCTATATCGCCCGATACGCCGCAACGCCGGCAAAACGCATCGCACTGTTCACCAACAATGAGGATGGCTGGCGCACGGTCGAGACAGCCCTCGATGCCGGGTTGCAGATCGCGGCAGTGATCGATGCGCGCTCGGACGTGTCGGCCGCCCATCGCTCGCTGGCCTCCAAGAACGGTTTTACTGTGCTGCATGGCTCCGTCAGTGGCGTCGATGGTGGCAAGGATGGCATCAGGAAAATTGCCGTCTCGCTCGCCGGCGGCGCACGCGCTGAAGTCGAGGCCGACGGGCTTGCCGTCTCCGGCGGCTGGAACCCTGCAGTCGGGCTGACCTCCCATCATCGCGGCCGGCCGAAATGGCGCGACGACATCGCGGCCTTCGTGCCGGATGGCGCGCCTCCCGGCATGGTTGCCGCCGGCGCGGCCAATGGCGCCTTCGGGCTCGACGCCTGCCTGAGCCAGGGATTTGCGGCGGGTGCCGCCGCAGCGCATGATGCTGGGCACAGCGGCAAGGCGGGTACAGCGCCGATCGCCGACAACGAAGCGTTCTCGCTCACCCCGCTCTGGCACGTCGCCGGCAAGGGCAAGGCCTTTGTCGACTACCAGCACGATGTGACGGCGTCCGACATCGAACTGGCGCAGCGCGAAGGCTTTGAATCGGTCGAGCACCTGAAGCGCTATACGACGCTGGGTATGGCGACCGACCAGGGCAAGACCTCCAACGTCGCCGGCCTCGCCATCATGGCGGCGGTGAGCGGCCGGTCAATTCCCGAGACCGGCACGACGATCTACCGGCCGCCCTATGTGCCGGTCGCCATCGGCGCCTTCGCCGGCCATCATCGCGACGAGACTTTCCATGCGACGCGGCTGACGCCGTCGCATCACTGGGCCGTGGAACAAGGCGCTGTCTTCGTCGACACCGGCCTGTGGAAGCGCGCGCAATGGTATCCCCGCGCCGGCGAGAAGGACTGGCTGGAATCGGTGACCCGCGAGGTACAGGCGGTGCGCGGCGGTGTCGGCTTCTGCGACGTCTCGACCCTCGGCAAGATCGACGTGCACGGCGCGGATGCCGGCGCCTTCCTCGATCGCGTCTACATCAACACCTTCTCCAATCTTGCCGTGGGCAAGGCCCGCTACGGGCTGATGCTGCGCGAGGACGGCATCGTCTATGACGACGGCACGACGTCGCGGCTGGCCGAGGACCATTATTTCCTGACCACCACCACCGCCAAGGCCGGACTGGTGATGCAGCATCTCGAATTCTGCCGGCAGGTGCTGTTTCCGGAACTCGACGTGCAGTTGACCTCGGTCTCAGACCAGTGGGCGCAATTCTCGATCGCCGGACCGAAGACCCGCGACCTACTGAAAGAAATCGTCGATCCGGCCGAAGACCTTTCCAATGAAGGCTTTCCGTTCATGGGCGCCCGCGAAGTGGCGTTGCGCGGCGGCATCAAGGCAAGGCTGTTCCGCATCTCGTTCTCAGGTGAGATGGCGTTCGAGATTTCCGTGCCGGCACGCTTCGGCGATGCCATGGCACGCAATTTGATGCTGGCGGGCGCGCCATGCGGCGTGACGCCTTACGGCACCGAGGCGCTTGGCGTCATGCGGGTCGAAAAGGGTCACGTCGCCGGCCCAGAGCTGAGCGGAACGACAACGGCGGCCGATCTGGGGCTGGGCAAGATGATGTCGACCAAGAAGGACTATATCGGCCGCGTCATGGCGGGGCGCGAAGCACTGGTCGCGCCGGATCGTCAGGTCGTCGTCGGCATCAAGCCCACGGATAAGGCACGACGTCTGCGTTCGGGCGCGCACATCATCCCGAAGGGACAGACACCCGGCCCGGGCAACGACCAGGGCTACGTCACCTCGGTGTGTTTCTCGCCGACGCTCGACCAGTGGATCGGGCTCGGCCTCGTCGAGCGCGGGCGCGAGCGCATCGGTGAAGTCGTCCATGCGCATGACCCGCTGCGCGGCGAAGACTATGATGTCGAACTGTGCAATCCCGTCTTCTACGATCCGGATGGAGGGCGCCAGCGTGGCTGAGTTTTCCTGGGCTCCGCGCAGTCCGCTCGGGCATGCGCTTGTCACCGGCACGCATGGTGCACGCGATATCGAGGCCGGCGTCTCGCTGACCGAGATCCGCGATTTCGACCTGATCCAAGTGATGGCGCGGCGCGGCCAGGCGGCTGAACTGGCAAAGGCGGCAATGGCCCGCTTCGGCGTGGCGGCGCCAGATGCGCCCAAGGCGGTGCAGACCTCGGACGCCACGCTTATCTGGTCGGGGCCGGATCAGTTTTTCGTGCTGTCGAAGGGCGGCAAACACACAATGCAAACGCTGGCGCCGGCCTTGTCCGGCCCCGCCTCGCTGTCGGACCAGTCGCATGCCCGTGCTCTGATCGGCATTTCCGGATCGAAGGCGCGCATCATGCTGGCCAAGCTGTCGTCGATCGACCTGCACCCGGGAGTATTCCCCATCGGCTCGGCTGCTGCGACATCGATGGATCACACCAGCGTCACGCTCTGGCGCGGCGGCGACCGGCCGGATGGGCAGGCGGTGTTCAACCTTCTGGTGTTTGCGACCTTCGCCGAAGGCCTGTGGCACACGATGCTTGATGCTGCCGCTGAATACGGCGTCGACATCCGCCACTCCGAGGAACTGGCCTAGTTTTCAGCCCTGCTGGCGATGGGTAGCCGCCACGTCCGCCTTGCCAAATACGGCCTTGCTGCCTATTCTTGCTGCTAAAATAATTTCACATACAGGCAAACTTGTTTCTCGAACCGCAAGGGCTGAGATGAGCCAGTCTCCCTACCCTGCAATCGCAGCCGGACCGCCCAAGCCGAGTCTTATCCTGAGGCCCGGCCAGATCGCGCTGCCGCCGGGCATGGAGCGTTATACGATCCAGGGTAACGGCGCGGTTCTCATCGAGGTCGAAGCCGGCGACACAATCACCGTGCGCAATGTCGAGGGTGGGCAGGCCTGCGAACTGCTGGCCTGGGACAAGACCGGAGCGACCGATACCGGCATTTTTGGTGAGACATCGAACAGCAATGCCGCCGGCATCAAGGCGCTCCTCGCCGAGGGCGATGACAGTCTCGCCGCACTTCGGCGTGGGCTCGCGCGCCGTCAGGTGCAGATCGACCAAGCCAGGGCGTTGCGTGTGTTTGGCGCCACCACACCCGCCGGCACCGAGCAGGGTTTCACTGCCCTGCGCGACGGCTCGATGGTCATCGCCGCCCCCGGTGGGCCGATGCTGGTTGACGCCCACGACACGGCGACACCGCTCACGGTTATCGTCCGGCGGGCCACCATCCGTCCGGCGGCGAAATCGCAGCTGGCCGACCCGCTCGCCGATCCGGTGCTCGATTTGCGCGTCCACTCGGCGACGGCGGAATCCTATTTCGTCAAAGCCGGGGACTATCTGCAGATCATCGATGTCGACGGGCGCCAGTGCACCGACTTCCAGTGCTTTTCGGCGCGCAAGCTGGACAAAGGCCTCGACCATCCTCTCGACGTGACCACGACGCGTACGCTGATGGGATCGAGCTACCCGATGCCCGGCCTGCACTCGAAGTACTACGACCAGGACATGGAGCCGCTGGTCGAGGTGGTGCAGGACACGTGCGGCCGGCATGACGCCTTTGCGCTCGCTTGCGCGGCCAAATATTACGACGACATCGGCTATCCCGGCCACACCAACTGCTCGGAGAACTTTAATCGCGCGTTGTCGGGCAAGGGCGTCAATCCGCGCGCCGGCTGGATGGCGATCAACTTCTTCTTCAACACGGCAATCGACGCGCATGGCGTCATGGTGTCCGACGAGCCGTGGTCACGGCCGGGCGACTATGTGCTGCTGCGCGCTCTCACCGACATCGTCTGCGTTTCCTCCGCCTGCCCCGACGACACGACGCCGGCCAATGGCTGGAACCTGACCGACATCCATGTGCGGACCTATTCCGGCCAGCACAAATTCTCGCGAGCGATCGCCAGACGCATGACGCCCGATTCGGAACCCAAAATGACCCGCGAGACATCATTTCATTCGAGCTTTGCCAAGCACACCCGCAACTTCGTCGAGTACCGGGGCTACTGGCTGGCCAATTCCTTCGCCAAGCAAGGTCCGATCGACGAATACTGGGCCTGCCGGCAGGACGCCGTGATCATGGACCTGTCGCCGCTGCGCAAATTCGAGGTCACCGGCCCCGATTCCGAGGCCTTGCTGCAATACACGCTGACCCGCGACGTCAAGAAGCTCGGCGTCGGCCAGGTCGTCTATTCGGCGATGTGCTACGAGCACGGCGGCATGATCGACGACGGCACGCTGCTGCGGCTCGGCAAGGACAATTTCCGCTGGGTCGGCGGCGACGATCTGTCCGGCGAATGGCTGCGCGAGACGGCGGCGAAGCTCGGCCTCAACGTGCTGGTGCGTTCGTCGACCGACCAGATGCACAATGTCGCCGTGCAGGGGCCGAAGAGCCGCGACATTCTCAGGCAGGTGATCTGGACCTCGCCGCTGCAGCCGTCGATCGAGGAACTCGAGTGGTTTCGTTTTGCTGTCGCGCGCATTGGCGGCGGCAACGGTATTCCCATCGTTGTCTCGCGCACCGGCTATACGGGCGAGCTCGGCTATGAGATCTGGTGCCATCCGCGTGACGCAGAGAAAGTGTTCGACGCGATCTGGGAGGCGGGCCAGCCGCATGGGCTGAAGCCGATGGGGCTGCAGGCGCTCGACATGGTGCGCATCGAGGCCGGGCTGATCTTCGCGGGCTACGAGTTCTCCGACCAGACCGATCCCTTCGAGGCCGGCATCGGCTTCACCGTGCCGCTGAAGACCAAGACCGATGACTTCATCGGCCGCGAGGCGCTGATCCGGCGCAAGGAGAACCCGCAAACAAAGCTGGTCGGCCTCGACATCGACGCCAATGTCACCGTGGGCCATGGCGATTGCGTCCATGTCGGTCGCGCGCAGATTGGCGTGGTTACCTCCAGCATGCGCTCTCCCCTGTTGAACAAGAACATCGCGCTGGCGAGGCTCGATGTCACCCATGCCGCTGTTGGCACCGAGGTCGAAATCGGCAAGCTCGACGGCCACAGCAAACGGCTGCCGGCCCGCGTCGTCGCTTTCGCGCATTACGACCCTCAGAAGACCAGACCGCGCTCCTGACGGCCGCTTTCGCGACGCACAGACCAGCCGGTCGATGGTGTCGCCGGACGCGTGAGCCCGCACGCTCGCAAGCGTTATGTGCACGGCGCCACAAAACGCTTGACGTGAAAGCGCGCCGGATCAATCTTCACTCTTAAGAAAAAAATACGACTGAGTGGAAACACAGCAGTCGTGCCATCACATGCCGGGGACAAGCTTCGCGAAGCCGAGGCACCGCCGGTGGGGAACAGCAAAAAAGGGGAATTCACACATATGAGCACGATAAGCACGGCCCTGGAGCAGCCTGCCGAAAGCAAGCTGCTGAGGCATATCGACTGGCGCGGCGCTTTCTGGGTGGCAAGCGGCGTTCCGGCGCTGGTCCTGTTCTCGATCGGCGGCATTGCCGGCACGACCGGAACATTGGCCTTCCTGATCTGGACGGCGTCCATGATCATGGGCTTCCTGCAATCCTTCACCTATGCCGAAATCGCCGGCCTGTTCCCGAACAAGTCCGGTGGTGCCTCGATCTACGGCGCCACCGCCTGGCTGCGTTATTCGAAGTTCATCGCGCCGCTATCGGTGTGGTGCAACTGGTTCGCCTGGTCACCGGTGCTGTCGCTCGGCTGCTCGATCGCCGCCGCCTATATCCTCAACGCGCTGGCGCCGGTGCCGCTGTTCACCGATGCCTCGCCGGATGTCGTCGCCTATATCGCGGCGCATGCCGGAACGAGTGCAGCAGACGCCGTCACGGCGGTGACCGCGGCCGCCACGCCGGCAATCCGCAACTGGACGCTATACAGCCACACGCTGGGTCCGGTTTCCTTTACGCTGAACGCAACCTTCTTCATCGGCGCGGTGCTGATGCTGATCATCTTCTCGATCCAGCATCGCGGCATCCTGGGCACGGCCAATGTGCAGAAATATATCGGCCTGCTGGTCATCATCCCGATGCTGATCGTCGGCGTCGTGCCGATCGTCACCGGCCAGATCAACTGGGCGAATTTTTCGCCGCTGGTGCCGCTGGCAGCCGCCTATGCGCCCGAGCCCGGCGCTTGGAATATCGCCGGCTGGACCCTCGTGCTTGGCGGCATGTTCATCGCCGCGTGGTCGACCTACGGCTTCGAGACCGCCGTCTGCTACACCTCGGAGTTCAAGAACCCCGGTACCGACACGTTCAAGGCCATCTTCTATTCCGGCCTGTTGTGCATGCTGCTGTTCATCCTGGTGCCCTTCACCTTCCAGGGCGTGCTGGGGCTGAACGGCATGCTGGCAACACCGATCGTCGATGGCTCCGGCGTTGCCGACGCGCTGGCCGGCATGGTCGGTGGCGGAGCGCTGATTCACAGCTTGCTGGTGATGCTGATGATCCTGGCGCTGGTGCTGTGCATCATGACGGCGATGGCGGGTTCTTCGCGCACACTCTATCAGGGCTCCGTCGACGGCTGGCTGCCGCGCTATCTCAGCCACGTCAACGAACATGGCGCGCCGACCAGTGCCATGTGGACCGACCTCGTCTTCA
The DNA here is from genome assembly GCF_059683645.1 of Mesorhizobium sp. RCAM 05104. Lineage (NCBI taxonomy): Bacteria > Pseudomonadati > Pseudomonadota > Alphaproteobacteria > Hyphomicrobiales > Phyllobacteriaceae > Mesorhizobium > Mesorhizobium sp. RCAM 05104. The sequence continues at coordinate 1,429,665 of NZ_CM185033.1, forward strand.
ACCTGATCGTGCTGGCCATCGCCTCGGCCGATGCCACGAGCTTCTTCTTCATCCTCGCCGTGTCGAACTGCGGCTACATCATCTTCAACTTCCTCAACCTCAACGCCGGCTGGATCCATCGCATCGACAACGGCCATATCGCGCGGCCATGGAAGGCACCGAGTTGGCTGCTCGGCGTCGGCGCCATCTTCGCTTACGTCAATGCGATCTTCATGGGCGCCGGTGCCAAGGTCTGGAACCCGATGGCACTGTGGGCCGGGCTGATCACGGCTGCCCTGATCATCCCGGTGTTCTGCTACCGGCACTACATCCAGGATGGCGGCAAGTTCCCCGACCATATGATGGCGGACCTCGGCATGACGGGTGCCGACCTCTCGGTCAAAAAGGCGGGAATGCTGCCCTATCTGACGCTGGTCGCCGGTGTCGTGGTGATGCTGCTCGCCAACTGGTTTTTCGTCATCTGACCAGGGCCTTTGACCGGGCGCCGATCAGCGCCCGGTCCGCATCCTCCCTATGATCACAATCCATCCCAGCGAAAGCCGGGATGGATTTTTTGTTGTTTGCCTCCCTGCCCATTGCGCGGCGCCCGGCGTGCGAATATGCTTGTTGTACGATCGTTCAACAAGCATATTCGAGAAGCCTCGATGCCGTGCAATCCCCGCTATGAAATCCTGTTCGAGCCGATGCGGATCGGGCCCGTCACCGCGCCGAACCGCTTCTATCAAGTGCCGCATGCCAGCGGCATGACCAACGCGCTGCCGCGGGTGCGCGCCGCCTTTCGCGAGGCCAAGGCCGAGGGCGGATGGGGCGTGATCTGCACCGGGGCCTGTTCGATCGACCCGAGTTCTGACGACGCACCGTTGCCTTTCGCCACGATGTGGGACGACAACGATATCCGCGCGCATGCGCTGATGACGGAGGCGGTGCACCGCCATGGCGCCCTTGCCGGCGTGGAACTGTGGCACGGCGGCGCATCGGTCATGAACAGGACAAGCCGCCTGCCGCCGCTGTCACCGTCGGGAATTCCGTGGATGGCCACGCATGTCGGCTTCATGGGCAATTTGCGGCCGAAGACGATGGACAAGGCCGATATCAAGGAAGTGTTGCGATGCCAGGCCGAAGCGGCGCGCAAGGCGCGCAGGGCCGGCTTCGACATTGTCTATGTCTACGCCGGCATGGGCTATCTCGGCTACGAGTTCCTGCTGCCGGAATACAACCACCGCACCGACCAATATGGCGGACCGATCGAGAACCGGGTGCGCTTCGTGCGCGAGATGATCGAGGTCACCAAGGACGCTGTCGGCAAGGATTGCGGCGTCGCCTTGCGGGTAAGCCTCGAGGAATTGCGCGGCAGGCCCGGCCGCAACCAGCCCTCCGAGGCGCACGAGCTGGTCGAGTTGCTCGCCGACCTGCCCGACCTGTTCGACGTGAAGATGGATTCCAGTCCGACCGACTGTTCGGCGTCGCGCTTCACTGGGGAAGGCAGCCACGAGCCGGTGATCGATTTCGTCAAGTCGCTGACGAAGAAGCCGGTGGTCGGCGTCGGCCGCTTCACCTCGCCCGACACCATGGTCTCGCAGATCAGGCGCGGCGTGCTGGACTTCATCGGCGGCGCGCGCCCCTCGATCGCCGACCCCTTCCTGCCGAACAAGATCCGTGAGGGCCGCGAGGCCGAGATCCGCGAATGCATCGGCTGCAACATCTGCATTTCGAGCTGGCATGACGGCGTGCCGGTGCGCTGCACCCAGAACCCGACCGCCGGCGAAGAGTGGCGGCGCGGCTGGCACCCCGAACGGGTCGAGCGCGCCGATAGGCCTGAGCGGATCCTGATTGTCGGCGGCGGACCGGCCGGGCTCGAATGCGCGCTCACGCTCGGCCGTCGCGGCCATGAGGTAATGCTCGCCGACGGCAGCCGGTCCTTCGGCGGGCGGCTGACCTTCGAGAAGACCTTGCCCGGCCTCTCGGCCTGGAACCGCGTCGTCGACTACCGGCTCGGGCGCCTCGACGAGATGAGCAACGTCTCGCTCTATCCCGAGAGTCCCATGGGCGCGGACGAGATCATTGCCGTGGCACCGGACCGCGTGGTGCTGGCGACCGGCGCACGCTGGACCGATATGCTCTACTCCTCGCTGGAGATACCGGTCGGCCGGCTCGACCGTCCCGATGTGCTGACCCCGGACGACATTGCCGGCGGGCGGCTTCCTAAGGGACCCACTTTGGTTTTCGATTTCGATAATTACTACATGGGCGGCGTTCTCACCGAACATCTGGCCGCGCAGGGCATCCCGGTCAGCTACGCGACCCCGGCGGGCCAGGCGTCCGCATGGACGATCATGACCAACGAGTTGCCGCTGGTGCATCGCGCGCTGGCGCGGCGCAAGGTGCCGGTGGCCACACTGCATATCCTGAAGTCCTTTGACGGCGAGACGGCAATACTGGCGCATCTGTTCACCGGTGAGGAAACCCGCGTGGCCTGCCGCTCGGTGGTGATCGTCGGGCTGAGACTGCCGCGCAATGAGCTGTTCGAGACGCTGACCGAACGGGCGGATGAGCTTGCGGCCGCCGGCATCCGCAATGTCGATCGCATCGGCGACGCGCTGGCGCCAGGGGCCATTGCGCACGCAGTGCACAGCGGCCACAAGCTCGCTCAGGAGATCGGTGCAAAGATCCGCTGGCAGCCCTACCGCCGCGACACGCCGATCGTCGACGCGGTGGCGGATTTCGACATGCGCACAGCAGCCGAATAGCGCAGTTCCAGGAAAAGTGTGAAGCGGTTTTCCGTTCGAAATTGCGTCAAACAAGGAGGTCTAGAGAGCCATGGAGCGCATCACGGCACGTCGCAGACCCGGCCGCCCGCAGCGCGAGATCGGCGGCATCGAGCAGCGGCCATGGAAACAGCTGACACGGCCCTATGCGCCGATCGAGATCCTGTCGGCCGACCAGGTGCAGACGATCCACGAAATGGGGCTCACCATTCTCGAAGAGATCGGCATGCGGGTGCTGCAGCCGCAGGCGCGCCAGTTCTATCGCGCGGCCGGCTGCGACGTCGACGAAGGTCAGATGCGTGTGCGCTTCGACCGCGCCATGGTCATGGAGCGCGTCGCCTTGGCGCCGTCATCCTTCGAACTGCGCGCCCGCAATCCGCGGAAGAACGTCAAGGTCGGCGGACGGCACTGCATCTTGTCGTCGGTGGGCGGACCAGCCTATGTCATGGACAATGATCGCGGTCGCCGTCCCGGCACTTATGCCGAGATGTGCGACTACTTGAAACTCATCCAGTCGTTCAACGTGCTGCACCAGGAAGGCGGCGGGCCCTTCGAGCCGCTCGACCTGCATCAGAACACGCGCCATCTCGACCTCTACTATGCCGAGATCACGCTGCTCGACAAGAACTGGCAACCGCAAACCCTTGGTCAGGGTCGCGCCATCGACGCGTTGGAAATGGTGGCGATTTCGCTCGGCACGACGCGCGAAAACCTCGCGCGGGAAATGCCGGTGTTCACCGGCATCATCAACACCAATTCGCCGCTGCAGCTCGACGAGCCGATGGCCGAAGGCCTGATCGCATTGGCCGAGCATGGCCAGGTCAATGTCATCACGCCGTTCACGCTGGCCGGAGCGATGAGCCCGGTGACGCTGGCCGGCGCGCTGTCACAGCAGCATGCCGAGGCGCTGGCCGGCATCGTGCTGACCCAGATCGTGCGTCCGGGCGTGCCGGTGATGTATGGCGGCTTTACCTCCAATGTCGACATGAAGACCGGCGCGCCGGCCTTCGGCACGCCCGAATACACGCAGGCCGCGCAGATCACCGGGCAGCTCTGCCGGCTGATCGGCGTGCCGTTCCGCTCCAGCAATGTCACCGCCGCCAACTCGGTCGACGCGCAGGCCGCCTATGAAAGCGCCATGTCGCTGTGGGGCTGCCTGATGGGCGGCGCCAATCTGGTGCTGCACGCCGCCGGCTGGCTCGGCGGCGGGCTGACGGCGTCGTTCGAGAAACTGGTTATCGATGCCGAGATGCTGCAGATGATGTGCGCCTATTTCGAACCGCCGGTGGTCGATATCGACACGCTGGCACTGGACGCCGTGCGCGAGGTCGGTCCAGCCGGACACTTCTTCGGCGCGGCGCACACGATGCAGCGCTACGAGCGCGCCTTCTATTCGCCGCTGGTGTCCAACTGGGACAACTACGACACATGGATGGAGCGCGGCCAGGTCACGGCGCGCGAGCGGGCCAACGTCATCTGGAAGCGCATGGTCGCCGAATACGAACAGCCGCCGATCGATCCCGGCATCGACGAGGCGTTGCGCGACTATATGGAACGCCGCAAGCGTGAAGGCGGCTCACCGCTGAACTAGGCCCCCCGCAAAGGCCCGACCTGCGCCTCCAGCATTTCAAAGCCGGCGGCCTCGGCGGCCTGCGGCGTCACCACGCTTTCGTCGAGACACCATTCGAGCCAGAGCCCGTCGACCAGGGCGATGAAATTGCGCGCCAGTGCCGGCGCATCGACATCCCTGCCGCGCGGCTTTGCGACCGCCGCGATGTCCTCGGCGAGTTCCGCCCGATAGGCGTCGTAGAGTTCGCGATGCGCTGCCTTGAGACGCGGGTTGACGGCAATTTCGCCCCACAGCGACAGCCAGATCAGCAGGTTGTCACGGCTGAAATAATCGGGCGAGAAATTGGAGTGCACCAGGGCGGCGAGCGCTGCCTGCGGCGACCAGTCCGAAGTCTCGGCGCGGCGTCGCTTGGCTTCGGCGATCTGGTTGTTGACGCTGGCATAGAGCGAGGATTTGTAGACCTCGACCAGCAGCCCGTCGCGGCCTTCGAAATAGTGGTTGATGAGGCCACGCGAGACACCAGCCTCCTTGCAGATGCGATCGACGGTGAAGGCGCCGATGCCGCCGACCGACAGGCATCGCGTCGCCGCCTCGATCAGCATGGACCGGCGCACATCAGCCTGTTCGCGGCTGAAGCGCGGCGGCGACTTCTTGGCGCCGCGCTTCTTTGTGGCAGTTGCTGGTTGGGCTTCCGTCATGGACCCCAGCTAATCGATTGCGGCCGAACTGTCCACTTGCCGCCGGTCACACACTCTTCTTGAACAGCACCGGATTGGGGTGGCCATCGGGATAGATGACCGGCTCGAAATCCGTCTTGTGGATGACGACCAGCGGCTGGTGGCAGATGAAGACGAACCCGCCGGACTGCTCCATCAGATCCTCCATCCGGTTGGACAGCGCGATGCGCTTCGCCGGATCGCTTTCCGCCACCAACTGCTGATAGCTGGTCTCGAATTCAGCACTGTCGAAGCCGGACCAATTGTAGGCGCCGATCTGGTCGGGGCGGAACCAGACCAGGTTTTCGGACGGGTCGACGCCACCGGCGAAATCCATCAGCGCCAGATCGATGTTCTTGTAGCCGTCGCCTTGCGTCTTGTCGCCGACGCCCCAGAATGCGGCTTCGTCGTAAGGCTGGATCTCGACCTTGATGCCGGCCTGTTCGAGACTGGCCTGGATGATCTGCGCCGTCGCCGTGCGGATGGAATCGTTCATCACCGTCAGGGTCAGCGACAGACCGCTGACACCGGCTTCGGTGAGCAGTGCGGCGGACTTTTCATAGTCCGGTGCCGCGATCAGGTTGCTGGCGCGCGCGAATTTGGTGCCAGGCTGCACGACGCCGGTGGAGCGCTTGGTGAGATCGTCATAGACGCCGGTGAGGATCTGCCCGACATCGACACCGTATTGCACGGCCTGCCGCACCTTGAGGTCCTTGAGGCGTGGGCTCAGCATGTTGATGGTCAGCCAGACATAGCGAGTCGACTGCGCCTCGATCACCTTGGTGTTGGCGGGTGGGTTGGCCTTGACCGCCTTGGTCGCCGAAATGGCGATCTTTGTGTAGTCGAAGGCATCGGCTTCATAGGCAAGCTGCGCCGCCTGGTCGTCAGCGACGATGTAGATTTCGACCTTGCCGAAATCCGGCTTCGGGCCCGGCCAGTCAGGATTGGCGGTGAGCGTCACCTTCTGCTTTTGCTGCCAGTCGGAGAAGAGATAGGGGCCGCAGGTTGCCGGTGGCTCGGTGGTGAACTTTCCGCCGGCCTTTTCGGTGCCGGCGTGGCTGATGATGTGGCCGCCATAGTAAGGCAGGCTGGTGACGAAGATCGGCTGGTACGGGTCCTTGAGATGGATGATGCCCGATCTGGCATCGACCACTTCGACGCGGTCAAGTTTTTCGAACTGATAGGCCCAGGGCGACGACAGCTTCGGATCGGCGATGCGCTCGTAGGAGAATTTCACGTCCTCGGCGGTGACGGGACCAAAGCCCTTCGACCATTTCAGCCCGTCGATCAGCGTGAAGGCAATCGTCTTCGGATCCTTCAGCTCAAGCGTCTGCGCCCCCCACAGCGACCATGGCGAACCTTCCCGGAGATCACCGAGACGGTTCAGCGACACATAGATGCCGCGCATGATGACGTCCTCGATGCCGCCGATCATGAAGGCGGGGTCAAGCGTCTGCAAATCGCCTTCCATGCGGATGCGCAACGTGTCGCCATCGGCCGACCAGGCGAAACCCGGCTTCATCGCCAGGCCGGCGCCCAGCGCGCCAGCCACTTTCAGGAATGCACGTCTGTCCATGTTCCATCGTGTCATGTCAGTTTCCCCTTTGGTTTGCGGAAGCGCGTGAGAAGGCTTCCCGTTCTTGCCCGCCGGTCTCCAGCGGGAAATGGCAGCGCACCATCCGGTCGGCGCCCATCGGTCGATAGGCCGGTGCCTCGGTCTTGCAACGATCGCGCGCGATCGGGCAGCGCGTATGGAATTCGCAGCCCGAAGGCCGCCGGAAAACGCTCGGGATTTCGCCGGTGACGGCAGGATTTTGGCTGCGCCGGCGCGGGTCGGGCACCGGTTCGGACTGGATCAGCGTCGCGGTGTAGGGATGCATGGGCGCGGAGAACACATCCCGCGTCGGTCCGGTCTCGACAAGCCGGCCGAGATACATGATGGCCAGCCGGTCGCTGACATGGCGGATCATTGCCAGATTGTGGGTGACGATCATGGCGGCGAAACCGAGTTCACGTTTCAACTCGCCGATCAGGTTGAGCACGTCGCCCTGCACCGAGACATCGAGGCCGGCGGTCGGCTCATCGGCGAGCAGCAGATGCGGTTTCATCGCCAGCGCCCGGGCGACGCCGACGCGGCGCGCCTGCCCGCCGGACAGCTCATGCGGAAAGCGGTCGACGAACGAGGCCGGCAGCCCGACCAGCGCCAGCAGCGCCTTGGCGGGGGCGCGCCGGTCCGGCATCGGGATACCCTGGATGATCTGCGGCTCGGTCAGCAGTGTGCCGATACGCAGGCGTGGGCTGAGCGACGCCACCGGATCCTGGAACATCATCGCCGAGCGCCGGCGCATGGCGCGGAAGTCGGCTGGCGTTTGCACGTCCCTGCCCTCGAAGGTGATGCGGCCGGCAGCCGCGCGCACCAGCCCGAGAATGGTGCGGGCAAGCGTCGTCTTGCCGGAACCGGACTCGCCGACCAGACCCAGTGTCTCGCCGGGCATCAGCGACAACGTCACGCCGTCGATGACATTGAAGCTCGGCAACGGGAACGGGTTGATCAGGCGGCTGAGCAACCCGTTGCGGACGAAAGTCACCGACAGGTCCTCGACAGCGAGCAGCGGGGTCATGGCGTCACCGCATGGCAGCGCGCGACATGGGAGGCGGAGAGCTTCACCAGCGGCGGCGCGACGCTGCCGCATGGCGCAAAGGCACGGTCGCAGCGGGGTGCATAGACGCACCCGGATGGCGGCTGGGTGAGGTTAGGCGGCGTGCCGGGGATGGTTGGCAGCCGCTCCAGCCTTTCATGGAAGCGGGCCGGATCGCAGGCGAGCAGTGCCTGCGTGTAGGGATGCCTTGCATCGTGGAAGATCGCGTCGACCTCGCCGCCCTCGACCACCTCGCCGGCATACATGACATAGACCCGGTCGCAGAGCTCGGCGATGACGCCGAGATGGTGCGAGACGACGATGATGATGCCGTTATATTCGCGCCTCAGTTCGCGCAGCAGATGGATGATCTGCGCCTCCATGGTGACATCGAGGGCGGTCGTCGGCTCGTCGGCAATGAGCAGGCCGGGATCAGTCAGCAAGGCGGCGGCAATGGCCACGCGCTGGCGCATGCCGCCGGAGAGCTCGTGCGGATAGCAGTCCATCCGCCGTTCCGCATCCGCGATGCCGACGCGGCCAAGCATGGCGGCGATGCGGGATCGCTTTTGCGCGCGACCGAGATCCTTGCGGTGGTGCTGGAAGTCAACAAGCTGGTCACCTATGGTCAGCACCGGGTTGAACGCCGTCATCGGATCCTGGCTGACCAGCGCGATCTCGTCGCCGCGCAGCAGGCGTTGGCGATGGGCGTCAAGCTTTGCCAGGTCGACGCCGTTGTAGCTGATCGACCCATCGATGCGGGCATTGGCCGGCAACAGGTTTGCCAAAGCGGTGACCAGCGTTGACTTGCCACAGCCGCTCTCGCCGACGATGCCGATCACCTCGCCGGGATGCGCCTCGATATCGACATGGCGCAACGCGTGCACCGCGCCATGCGCCGTCTCGTAGCGGACGCTGAGATCGCTGGCGGCGAGCGAACCGCTCATGCCGGCCTCCGCACTTGCAGGCGCGGGTCGAGATAGTCGCGCAGGCCCTCGCCGAGGAAGGTGAAGCCGAGCGTTGCCAGCACCAGCGGCAGCCCGCCGAAGATGACCATGAACGGTGCCGAGCGGATGCTGGTGTAGCCGTCATAGAGGATAGAGCCCCAGGACGGCGTCGGCGGCCGCACGCCAAGGCCGAGGAAGCTCAAGCCCGCCTCCACCATGATGACGACCGGGATGTCCATCGACAGCAGGATGATCAGCGGGCCGACGACGTTGGGCAGAAGGTGGATGAAGATGATGCGCGCCGGGCTGGCGTCGAGCAGGCGCTCGGCAAGGATGTAGTCGCTGTTCTTCAGCGCCAGCGTCTGCGCTCGGATCAGCCTGGCATAGCTCGGAAAGGACGTCGCCGCGATGACGATGATCAGCGTGCCGGTGCCGGCCCCGAGCACGGTGATGATGGCGAGCGCGAACATGATCATCGGCAGAGAATTCAGACTGTCGAAACTCAGCACCAGGATGGCGTCGAGCCAGCGCGGCCCGTAGCCGGCGATCAGCCCGAGCATCAGGCCGATGGCGCCGGCTATGGCCACTGACACCATGGCGATGGTGAGTGCCGTACGCGCGCCATAGATGACGCGTGACAGGAGATCGCGGCCGAGGTGATCGGTGCCGAACCAGTGTTCGACCGACGGCGGCTGCAGCTTGTGCAGCACGTCGATCTTGACCGGCGAATAGGGCGCCAGCCATGGCGCGAAGACGGCGGTGATGAGGAAACCGGCGACCAGGACCAGGGCCACGCCGGTGAACGGATCGGCCAGCAGCGCGCGCAGCAGTGGCAACCGTTGTCGGTCCGGAACGGACAGCGAGGCGTCAGCCACGGAAGACATCGCGCACCCTCGGGTCGAGCCGCGCGATCAGGAGATCGGCGGCGATGGTGATGGAGACGTAGATGGCGGTCATGATCAGCACCGTGCCCATCACGACCGGATAGTTGCGGGTGTTGACGGCGTCGGTGATCAGCTTGCCGATGCCGGGCCGGGCGAACACCGCCTCGACGAAGACGGCGCTGGACAGGATGCTGCCGAGACCGACGGCGACCAGCGAGATGGTCGGGATGATGGCGATGCGCAACGCGTATTTGGAAACGATCTTCCACTCCGGCAGGCCGAAGGAGCGCGCGGTGCGAATGTGCGGTTCGCCCATCACCTCCATCATCGAGGCGCGCACCATGCGGGCAATGTAGCCGATCCAGCCGAGCGCGATGGCCGCCGCCGGCATGACCAGCGCCTTGGCCTGGCTGACGATGTCGCCGGCCTCGCCGGCGCCGATGGCCGGCAGCCAGCGCAGCGTGACGGCAAAGAGCAGCAGTGAATAAATGGCGACGACGAAGGATGGCACGGCGATGACGCCGACCGAAAGCACGCCGATGACGGCATCGGCAAGCGTGCCGCGCCGCATCACCGACAGGCAGCCGAGCGGAACGCCGATGAGAAGCGCGACCGCCAGCGCGGTCAGGCCGAGGATCAGCGTGTTCGGCAGCGCCTCCATGACGAGCGTGGAGACGGGCCGGTTCGACCAGACGTCGTAGCCGAGATTACCGGTCAGTGCGTTGCGGAAGAATTCGACGATCTGCCACCAGACCGGCTGGTCGAGCCCCATGCGCTCGATCAGCAGCCGCTTCAGTTCCGGCGTGGCGCGCGGACCGAGCGCCACGGTTGCCGGATCGCCGGGCACGAGGAAGACGGCCGCATACATGGCGACCATGACGAGGACGAGGATCAGGAGGCCGAGACCGATGCGCTTCACTGCATATGCAAGCATGGTCTCCCTCTCTTCAGGCGAAATCGCGCCTGATGCGCCGCGTTGCCGAGGCGCTGTGGACGAGCCTGCCCCGTTCTCGGGCCTCGAGCCGCCAACTCAGGTTGAAATGCGTTTCATCCGATGTCAGCTCGGTGACCGCCATGGCCTCGGTATCGGCATCGCCGCTGGCAATCGCCCAGCGGTATTCGGTGACGAGCCTGGCGGACAGCGGATCGTCGGCGCGAATGCTCATCGTGTCGCTGTTGGCCGAGGAGACGGTGATGGCGCGATCGTCGTAGCGCCTGCGGCCATGGTCGGAACTCAGCGCGATGGTCTGCATGCCGCTGCCGACATCGTCGGTGACGATGCGGCGATCGAAACCGTCATCCAGGGTCGTTGTCGGCACCGGCGGCGCGGTTTCGGCAGGCTCGAAGCGGACGTCGCGATCGCGCGGCGACGGCGGGCGCACGGGAAGCATCACCGTGCTGTCACCGCTGGCAACCGACAGCGTTGACAGTTTCGGCTGCGGCCACAGGATCGGCCAGTGCTGGTTGGCCAGCGCCAGCCGGATGCGATGGCCCTTCGGCACGGTACGGGCGAGATCGTTGAGCTTCAGCCGCACGCGGAACGGCGTTCCGACCGGACAGGGCGTCGGGTGCTCATGGCTGTCGCGGTGGCTGAGGTTGAGCACGCCATAGGTCATCAGCGCCGAAGTGCCATCGGGATAGACGTCGCAGAGGCGGGCGGCAAGATTGACATATGGTTGGTCGACGGCAACGACCAGATCCAGTTCGGGCGCGCCGAGCAAGGTCAGGTCGCCGTCAAGCGGCAAAGTATCGAAGCAGAGCGCCAGGCCGTCCTCGCGGCGCTGGTCGATGGCCATGTCCGGGCAGGAGCCGCCATAGCCGCCCCAGCGGCCACAGTCACGGCCGGCGCTGGCCGGCGAGCATACCGAAAGCGTGGCACCCGGCGCGGCTTCGCCGCTCAATCCGGCGGCATTCAGGTGGAAGGCGCGGCGTTCGATGCGCGGCGACGGCCAGTGGTCCTCGGCGGCCCAGCTGCCGGCATGATCGGGGAGATAAAAAGGCTGCGGTCGTTCCTCACCGGTGATCCAGACGCGGTACAGCGGCTCACCCATGATGCCGGTGTCTTCGCCGCACAGCCAATGGCGCCACCAGCGCAGCGCCTCCTGCAGATAGCCGATCAGCGGCCCCGGCGCACCGCGACAGGGATAGGCATGCGACCACGGCCCGACGATGCCAAGCTTGGGTCCGGGCAGATGTTCGAGTAGGCGCGGCACGAAATTGGAATAGCTGTCTTCCCAGCCGCAGACGGCCATGACCGCGCATTCAACCGCCGCATGGTCTTCGCAAACAGAACCCTGCCGCCAGTAGTCGTCACGGCGCTGGTGCGCGAGCCAGATTTCCGACAGCGAGCTTGTCGCCTCAAGACGGCCGAGCCACATGGCGCGCCAGGCGTCGCCGACGATCTGCGGATCGGGAGCCATCGCCTTCTTCACCAGCATGAAGTTCGACCACATCTCCTGCTCGGTGAGCAGCGCGCCGCCCATATAGTGAATGTCGTCGGCGTAGCGGTCGTCGGTGGCGCAATTGGTGATGATGGCCTTCAAGGCCGGCGGCCGGCGCGCCGCAACCTGTAGCGCGTTGAAGCCGCCCCAGGAAATGCCGGTCATGCCGACATTGCCGTTGCACCAGGATTGCGCGGCCAAATGGGCAATGATCTCGCAGGCGTCTTGCTGCTCGCGGGGCAAGTACTCGTCGGCCAGATCGCCATCGGAATCGCCTGAGCCGCGAATGTCTATGCGGGCGCAGGCAATGCCGTGACCGGCGAGCCAGGGATGGATGTCGATGTCACGCACCACGGTGCCATCGCGGCGGCGATAGGGCACCATTTCGACGACGACAGGCACCCTGGCGTCAGTGAGCGGGCGCCACAAAGTGGCGGCGATGCGGGTGCCGTCAGCCAGCGTGATCCAGAGCGGATCGACGGTTTCGACGGCAAAGGGGAACTCGGTTCGTACCACGGCAGGTACTCGTTAAATCGCCTTGTTGAACGTTCGTACAACAAGGCGATTTAACGCGCAATCCCGCTTCGCGCTTTTTGGCGCCGAATACCGCTTGCAGCCAGCGTCGGTCGGTCGGGCCGGTGAGAGACCGGGTCATGAATCAGTGGAAAAGACCCAAGTTTGCGGGCCGGACGGCATCGTCCGACCCGCGCTATTTATTCGGCGGCCAACGCCAGTTGCGGCCGTTCGGCAGGCAACTCTGGTTCAGGCGTCTGTTCGGCATCCACCGCCTTCTTGGGCTCCCGCCCAAAGAACAGGGCGTAGCCAGCCGGCAGCACCAGGATGGTCAGCACGGTGGCAACGAGGATGCCGCCCATCATGGCATAGGCGAGCGGACCCCAAAAGACAGCGCGCGAAATCGGGATCAGCGCCAGCACCGCCGTCATCGCCGTCAGCACGATCGGCCGGAAACGGCGGACGGCCGAGCCGATGATCGCTTCGGATCGTTCCATGCCTCTGGCGATGTCCTGGTCGATCTGGTCGACCAGGATGATCGAATTGCGCATGATGATGCCCAGCAGCGCGATGACGCCGAGAATGGCGACGAAGCCGAACGGCGCGCCACTGATCAGCAGTGCGGCGGCCGCACCGATGATGCCGAGCGGACCGGTGGCCAGCACCAGCATCGCCTTGCCGAAATTCTGCAGCTGTATCATCAGGAGCACGACGATGATGGCGAGCATGACCGGCGCCTTGGCTGCGATCGACGCCTGGCTTTCCGCCGAATCCTCGGCTCCGCCCTGGATCTCGATCTTGTAGCCGGGCGCCAGGCCATCGCGCAGGCCCTGCATGTCCTTGTACATCTTGGTGACGACGTCGTTCGACTGCACGCCGTCGGGCAGCGTCGCCCGCACACTGATGGTCGGCAAGCGGTCACGGCGCCATTCAATGCCTTGCTCCAGCACCGGCACCACCTTGGCCACCTGCGACAGCGGCACGAAGCCGCCGAAATCGGTCGGGATATAGACGGAGTCGACCGAGGACAGGAGGCTGCGGCTGGCATCCGGCTCGCGGGCAACGATGGAGACCGTCTCCTCGCCGTCACGGAAGTCGTCGAGCGGCGCGCCCGACATTGCTGTCTGCAGCATCTGGCGGATGCGCTGCGAGGTGACGCCGAGCGCACGGGCGCGATCCTGGTCGATGACCAGCTTCATCGCCGGAACCGGCTCCAGCCAGTCGTCATGCACGGCGCCGAGCAGCGGATCCTCGCGGAACTTCGCCTTCACCTGATCGGCGATGCGGCGTACCTCCTGGCGATCCGGACCCATGACGCGCATCTGCACCGGCCAGCCGGTCGGCGGCCCGAGGAACAGGCGGTCGACCTTGGCGCGGATCGAGGGGAAATCCTCGGCCAGGACGGCGCGCAGCTTGACGATCAGCCTTTCGCGCGCCGGCTCGTCATTGGCCATGACCAGCATCTGGGCAAAGTTCGGATTGCGCAGCTGCTGATCGAGCGGCAGGAAGAAGCGCGGCGCGCCTTCGCCGATATAGGTGGCGATGAAGCGCTTGTCCTTGTCGTCCATCATCTTGGCCTCAAGCGCCTTGGCCTGCACCTCGACCTCCTTGATGCTGGTGCCTTCCGGCAGCCAGAGATCGACGAGGATTTCAGGCCGCGACGATTGCGGGAAGAAGTTCTGCGGAATGAACTGGAACGCCCACAGGCTGGTGCCGAAGGTCACCAGCGTCATCACCAGAACGATGATGCGATGGCGCACCGCCCAGCCGACCGTGGCGCGAAGCCTGCGATAGAAGCGCGTGTCGAAGACGTCATGGTGGCTGCCGGCATGCTTGCGCTGCTTGAGGATCATGTTGCCGAGCCATGGCGTGAAATAGACCGCCACGAACCAGGACACGACCAGCGCGATGCCGACGACGTAGAACAAGGTGCGCACATATTCGCCGGCCGTCGAAGCGGCGAAGCCGACAGGGATGAAGCCGGCGGTGGTGATCAGCGTGCCGGTCAGCATCGGGAAGGCGGTCGAGGAATAGGCAAAGCTTGCCGCCTCGATCTTGACCAGCCCTTCCTCGAGTTTGCGCTCCATCATCTCGACGACGATCATGGCGTCGTCGACAAGCAGGCCGAGCGCAATGATCAATGCGCCGAGCGAGATACGCTGCAGGTCGATGCCGAGCTCGTACATGATGGCGAAGGTGGCGGCCAGAACCAGCGGAATGGCGATGGCGATGACCAGGCCCGAGCGCCAGCCGATCGACAGGAACGAAACGACAAGCACGATCAGCAGCGCCTCGCCGAGCGCATGCATGAATTCGGCCACCGCATCCGTGACAACTCCCGGCTGGTCGGAAATCTGGTCGACCGAAACGCCATAGGGCAACGTCTCTTCGAAGCGCTTGTAGGTCGCCTCGACGTCCTTGCCGACATCGGTGACCTTGAAGCCCTTGGCCATGACGACACCAAGCTGCACGCTGTCATGACCGTTGAAGCGGTATTTGCGCTGGAAGGGATCTTCCAGCCCTGAGGTCACGGTGGCGATATCGCCCAGCCGGGTGACCTGACCGCCGGCGCGCAAGCGCAGATTGCGGATGTCCTCGACCTTGCTGACGTCGCCCTCGACCGAGATGCGCACCGAGTTGATGCCGGTATCGACGGAGCCGGCCGGGTCGACATTGTTCTGTCCCTTGATCGCGTTCTGCAGATCGACAAGCGTCAGGCCGCGTTCGGCGAGCGCCTTGGACGAAACGTCGATGTAGAGCTTTTCCGGCTGGTCGCCGATGATCACTGCCTTCTCGACGCCTGGCGTCGTCAGCAGCATGTCACGCGCCTGGATGGCGAATTTCTTCAACTCGGGATAGCTGAAGCCGTCACCGCTGATCGAATGCAGGGTGATGAAGGTGTCGCCGAACTCATCGTTGAAATAGGGGCCGAGCAGGCCTTGCGGCAGATCGCCAGCGATATCGCCGACCTTCTTGCGCACCTGGTAGAAGGCATCCTTCACCTCTTCGGCGTTGGTGTCGCCCTTGATCTGAACCGTGATGATGGCGCTGCCGGCGCGGGTGAAGGAGCGCACGAAGTCGAGATGCGGCGTCTCCTGCAACTTGCGTTCGATCTTGTTGACGACCTGATCTTCCATCTCCTGGATCGAGGAGCCCGGCCAGATCGCCTGGACGACCATCACCCGGAAGGTGAAGTCGGGATCTTCCTTCTGGCCCATGCGCATAAGGCCGAGCGCGCCAGAAATGATGATCAGGCCAAACAGGAACCGCGCAATGGCGGGATGGCCTATCGCCCAGCGTGACAGGTTGAAGGGCCGCTTCTCGTCCGTAGAATTGGTCATGATGGTGGTCCATCTGTTTAGCAACAAGGTCGAGGTTCTGTAGTGGCTTCCGGGCGGCAAGGCTCTCCGAGCGGAGAAACACTCATCGCGGTGGGACGCGAAAATCGATGTGGGGGTTACATCAACCGAGCGTCTCGGATCGGGCGCCTGCCGCCCGGAAACCAGCGGCTGCGGGAACGCGCAGCCGGTTGTCTGTCGTCAGCGCAACTGCTTGGTGTCGCCGCCATCGCCTGCCGCGGAGGCGGACTGCAGCACCGTGTCGGCAGCGAGTTTCACTTTCAGGTTCTCGGTCATGAACTGCGTGCCGGCCGCGACCACGACATCACCAGGCTTCAGACCTTCGGCGACACGCACGCCATCGGCGGCGAACTTGGCGACCTTGACCGGGCGGGCATGAACAGTGTCGGCGCCACGATCGACGGTCCAGACGATCGACTGGCTGCCTTGCTCGGCCAGAGCGCTCAGCGGGATCGACACGAGTTGCCGCTCATTGGCCGCCGAGGCTTCAATGTTGGCGGTCATGCCGAGAAGCACGCGTGGGTCGTTGGGCAGGCTGACGCGGACGGCAAAGGTGCGCGACTGCGGGTCGGCGCTGCCGGCGACTTCGCGAACCTTGCCATCAAGCGCCAGCGCGTCATCGGACCAGAAACCAGCCTTGACGACCTTGCCGGGCTTGAATTCGGCGATTTCCATTTCCGGCACGGCGATCAGCACTTCCTTTTCGCCGTCGACGGCGACGGTGACCACCGGCGTGCCGGAGCCAACCACCTGGCCGACATCGGCGTTGACGGCAGTGACGATGCCGTCCCTGTCGGCCTTGAGTTCGGTGTAACCGACCTGGTTCTTGGCCTGGTCAAGCGAGGAGCGGGCGGAATCGCGGGTGGCGACGGCCTGATCATAGGTCAGCGTTGCCTGTTCAAGCTGCGATTTCGGCGCAAAGTTCTTGGCAAACAGCTGCTCGGCGCGCTTGCGCGCAAACTCGACGGTCTCGACCTGCCGCTCGGCGGCATCAAGCGCCGCCTGCGCACTCTTGACCGAAAGGTCGTAGTCGGAAGCATCGACGCGAGCGAGCACATCGCCGGGCGCCACATGCTGACCGATGTCGACAAGACGCTCGGTGATCTTGCCGTTGACCCGGAAAGCCAGAGCGCTTTCGGTGCGGGCCCGCACCGAGCCGGAATAGGAGAGCGTGCGGGTGTCATGCGCCTGGGCGATTTCGACGACCTTGACCGGGCGGATGATGTCCTTGACTTCGGCTTTTTCCTGCGAGCAGCCGGCAAGCCCGAGCGCCGCGACGATCAGTCCGGCAACTGGCAGCTTGCGAAGGATGGAAGTGGGCAAAGACATCTTGGTACTCCTGACTGGAGATGAACGGTTCGACACCGGCACCCGCGTGCGGCGGCTATTTCTTCAAGGCCTTGATCGCATAATCGATGAGGTCGTCGGGCATCGCCCGGTTGGTCTTGGCGAGGCACTGCGCCACCATCTGCGGATGGCACAGGATAACCGTGGCGGCGCCGAAGCAGCGTGACGCGATCGCCGGATCCTGTTCCCTGAACTCACCGGCCTCGATGCCATCGCGGATAACCTCCGCGAACAGGTCGTGGATGCTGTCGACGTGCTTGTCGATGACGCCCCAGTCCCGCTCGAGCGCGACGATGACCATCTCGTGGACCTTCTGCTCGTCAAGCATGACCTCCAGCGTCATTTTGTACTGCGCATGCACGTAGCGGCGCAGCCGCTCCTCGGCGCTAATCGGCAGGCGGGAAATCTCGTAGGCCATCTTGTAGCTGGCGCCGAGCATCCGGCCGCAGACGGCCTGGTGGATTTCGACCTTGGAGGCGAAGAAACGGTAGATGTTGGCCGGCGACATGCCAAGTTCGCGCGCGATGTCGGCGACATTGGTCTTGCCGTAGCCATAGTGCCGGAACAGGCGTTCGGCGCAGTCGAGTATGCGCGTCACATTTTCCTGTCGGGCGGCGTCGGCGACTATGGTGGCGGCTTCGGACATGGCCTTCTGCTTATTTACGAGTGACGAATTTCAATTTTCGTCACTCGTAAATCGAAACAGGCGCCCTGTCAATGCGATTTCGCCGTACCTGTACGATTGGTGACAGCTGGTGACATCCAACAGACGTCACGGAGCGGCCCGAGGATGCGAGCCGCTGAAAATATTCTTGAAAGAAGCTGTCGGAGCCGTCAGGCGACCTTGGCCATTTCCCGCAGCCGGAACTTCTGGATTTTGCCGGTCGAGGTCTTCGGGATTTCAGCGAAGATCACCGCCTTTGGCACCTTGAAGCGAGCGAGCAGCGCACGACAGTGCTCGATGATCTCGGCCTCGGTCGCGGTCTTGCCGGGCTTCAGTTCGACATAGGCTATGGGCACCTCGCCCCATTTGTCATCGGGCCTGGCGACGACGCCACAAGAGGCAACGGAAGGGTGCTTGTAGAGCGCGTCCTCGACCTCGATCGACGAAATGTTCTCGCCTCCGGAAATGATGATGTCCTTGGAGCGGTCCTTGAGCTGGATGTAGCCGTCGGGATGCATGACGCCGAGATCGCCGGAGTGGAACCAGCCGCCGGCAAAGGCTTCGTCGCTCGCCTTGCGGTTCTTCAGGTAGCCCTTCATGACGATGTTGCCGCGGAACATGACCTCGCCAATGGTCTCGCCATCCGCCGGCGTTACCTGCATCGTCTCGGGGTCCATGACGGTCAGGCCCTCGAGAGCGGCGTAGCGCACGCCCTGTCGTGCTTTCTTGGCGCTGCGCTCTCCCTTTTCGAGATCGTCCCAGGCGTCATGCCATTCGTTGACCACCGCCGGGCCATAGGTCTCGGTCAGCCCGTAGAGGTGGGTGACGGCAAAGCCGGCATCGGCCATGCCGGACAGCACGGCTTCCGGCGGCGGTGCCGCGGCCGTGTTGAAGGTGACGGTCTGCGGAAACTCGCGCTTGTCTTCGTCCTTCGCATTGATCAGCACCGACATGACGACCGGTGCGCCGCACAGATGCGTGACGCCGTGATCGGCGATGGCGTCGTAGATCGGCTTCGGCCGCACCCAGCGCAGGCAGACATGAGTGCCGGCCTGAATGGCGAGCGTCCATGGAAAGCACCAGCCATTGCAATGGAACATCGGCAGCGTCCACA
The DNA here is from genome assembly GCF_059683645.1 of Mesorhizobium sp. RCAM 05104. Classification (NCBI taxonomy): domain Bacteria; kingdom Pseudomonadati; phylum Pseudomonadota; class Alphaproteobacteria; order Hyphomicrobiales; family Phyllobacteriaceae; genus Mesorhizobium; species Mesorhizobium sp. RCAM 05104. Next base: position 1,448,621 of record NZ_CM185033.1, read on the forward strand.
GATAGACCGCATGCTTGGCCATGCCGGCATGGATGGTGTTGGTGTAGGCCATCAGGGCCGCGCCGCGATGGTGGTAGACGACGCCCTTCGGATTGCCTGTGGTACCGGAGGTGTAGTTGAGCGAAATGGCGTCCCATTCATCGTCGGGCATCGACCATGCAAAGTCCTCGTCGCCTTCAGCGACAAACGCCTCATAGTCGAATGTGCCGATGCGCTGGCCCTTCGGATAGGGCGCGTCGGCGGCGTATTCGGGGTCGTCATAGTCGATGACCAGCGGCTTGACCTTGGCCAGATCCAGCGCTTGTCCGACGATACCAGAAAACTCGCGGTCGACGATCAGCACCTTGGTTTCGGCGTGGTCGAGCTGGAAGGCGATGACCGCTGCGTCGAGGCGGGTGTTGAGCGAATGGAGCACCGCCTTGGTCATTGGCACGCCGAAATGCGCCTCCAGCATCGGCGGCGTGTTGGACAACATGACGCTGACCGTATCGCCCTTGCCGATGCCGCGCTTCGATAGCGCCGAGGCAAGCTTCAGCGACCGGCGCCAGAACGTGCGATAGTCCATGCGCTGGCGGCCATGGATGATGGCGATATGGTCCGGATAGGTCTTTGCCGCGCGCTCCAGGTAGGTGAGCGGCGTCAGCGGCTGGTGATTGGCCGCGTTCTTGTCGAGATCCTGCTCATAAGGCTTGCCCATCCCGCCTCCCCTTAGCTTCCTGGTCGGAGACTTCTAATCACAGGCTCCGGGCCACGTCACCATCCTTGTAGGCGAAGCCTGTCACACACCACGGCCAGCTTCGCCTTGATCCCGATCAACAAGAGAAAGACGTTTACACTCTCGCGCAAGTTTGACTTTTGTCGAAGGCCGTGAATAATGTCAGCGGAGGAGATGGCATGGCGATCCGACCAGCAGAGCAGCTGATTCACAAGGCCGCGTGGCTGTATTACGCGCATGGCCTGCGGCAGGATCAGGTTGCGAGCCAGCTTAACATCTCCCGTGCCTCGGTCGCCATGTATCTGCGCAAGGCGCGCGAGACTGGCATCGTCAACATCTCGACCTCGACCCAGCTTTTCACCGACGATGTGCTGGCGCGCAAGCTCGAGGATGCGTTGAAGCTCGATGTCGTCTGGATCGCGCCCGAGAACGACCACATCGCCGACCCCTCGACGGAAATCGCCGTGCTGGCGGCGAGCGTGTTTCTCGAACTGGTCAAGAAGGGCGACCGCATCGGCGTTGCCTGGGGCCGCACCGTCTACACGATCGCCGACATCATGTCCTATGCCGATCTGCAGGACGTCACGGTGGTGCAGCTCTGCGGCAATCTCGGAGCGCCCTATTCCTACCGGCCCGACCAGTGCACGATGGAGATCGCGCGGCGGCTCAATGCCAAGGGCCTCAATTTCTACGCGCCGCTGGTGCTGTCGACGGAGGAGCTGGCGCGCGCGCTGCGCGCCGAGCCGGTGATCCGTGAGCAATTGTCGGGGATTGGCGAATGCGATCTGGCGCTGTACTCGGTCGGGGCGGTCGATGCCGACAGCCATCTGGTCAAATGCGGCGCGCTCACTCCTGACGAAATGGCTACGCTACGCAAGCAAGGTGCCGCCGGTGTCATTGCCGGACAGATCATCGACGCCGACGGCAAGGTGCTCGATTGCAGCTACAACCGCCGGGTGATCTCGGCCGAGCTCTCCTCGCTGCGCGCCATCGACCGGCGCCTGATGGTCGTGCAGGAGGACAGCAAGTTCGAACCGCTTCTCGCGGCGATCGCAGGCGGACTTTGCACGCATCTGGTGGTCGGCGCACGCATGGCGCAGCGGCTGCTGGATCATGCCGGAGCCGCGGCCAGCGAAAAGGCATCCTAGCAAGACCACCCTCGCCGCGCTGTCATCAAGGCGTCGCGGCTTTCCTGTTCACCAGCAAGAAGACGGAATCGGACGAAGCGAAATGAAGAACCTTTGGAATGACGGCGACGCGGAAAAGATGGTTGCCGACTATGCCGGGAAAGGCGTTGGCGGCGACCTGGCGCTGCGCGTCTACACGACGCGCCTGCTGGGCGGCGAGCCGCGACTCGTGCTGCATGGCGGCGGCAACACCTCCTGCAAGACCAAGGCAACCGACCTCCTCGGCGATGAATGGGATGTGTTGTGCGTCAAGGGCAGCGGCTGGGACATGGCCGTCATCGAGCCGCAGGGGCTGCCGGCGGTGAAGATGGGCGCGCTGCTCAAGGCGCGCAAGCTCAACAAGCTCTCCGACGAGGACATGGTCGCCCTGCAGCGGGCGAACCTCATCGACCCATCCTCGCCCAATCCCTCGGTCGAGACGCTGCTGCATGCCTTCCTGCCGCACAAATTCGTCGACCACACCCATTCGACCGCCATCCTCGCCATCGTCGACCAGGAAGACAGCAAGCCGCTGGTGAAGACGGTGTTCGGCGACAAGATGGGTTACGTGCCCTACATCATGCCCGGCTTCGACCTCGCCAAGGCGGCGGCCGACGTCTTCGACGCCGACCCGACGGTCGAGGGCCTGATCCTGGACAAGCATGGCATCTTCACGTTCGGCGACGATGCCAGGCAAGCCTATGACCGGATGATCCACTATGTGAATGTCGCCGAGGACTATGTCGCCAAGCACGCCAAGCCGAAGGCGGCAAAGGCGACGCTGCCGGCAAAGCTCGCCACACCGGCAGCCATCGCGCCGATGCTGCGCGGCGCTGTCGCGGTGGCGCGTGGCGAAGGCCGCTTCGACCGCATGATCAGCGACTTCCGCACCTCGGACGCCATCGTCGATTTCATCAACTCGGCCGCGATCGCCGATTATGCCCGACGCGGCGTGTCGACGCCCGACCTGTCGATCCGCATCAAGACCGGACCGATGGCGGTGCCGGCGCCCGATGCCGACAAGATCGGCGACTACAAGGCCGTGATCAAGAGCCATGTTGACGCCTTCGCCAAGGACTATCGCGTTTATTTCGAAACCAACGATGCGCTCGACGACGTCAAGCGCACCATGCTCGACCCGATGCCGCGGCTGACGCTGGTGCCGGGGCTCGGCATGTTCGGCCACGGCCGCACGCTGAAGGATGCGAAGATCGCTTCCGATGTCGGCGAGATGTGGATCGAGGCGGTGCGCGGCGCCGAGGCCGTCGGCCGGTTCCATCCGCTGTCCAAGGCTGACCTCTTCCCGCTCGAATACTGGTCGCTGGAGCAGGCGAAGCTTGCCTCCAACAAGCCGAAGCCGCTGACCGGCCAGGTGGTGCTGATCACCGGCGGCGCCGGCGCGATCGGCGCGGCGACGGCCAAGCTGTTCGCCGACAATGGCGCCCATGCCGTCGTCGTCGATCTCGATGCCGAAAAGGCCGCTGACGCTGCAAAGAAGGCCGGCAACAACTCGATCGGCGTCGCTGCCGACATTACCGATCCCGCACAGGTGCGAGCCGCCTTCGACAGGGCGGTTGCCGTGTTCGGTGGCGTCGACATCCTGGTGTCCAATGCCGGGGCTGCCTGGGAGGGCCGGATCGGTGAGCTCGACGACGCGCTTCTGCGCAAGAGCTTCGAGCTCAACTTCTTCGCCCACCAGTCGGTGGCGCAGAATGCCGTGCGCATCATGCTCGAACAGGGAACCGGCGGCGTGCTTTTGTTCAACACCTCCAAGCAGGCGGTCAACCCTGGCCCCAAGTTCGGCGCCTACGGCGTGCCGAAGGCGGCGACGCTGTTCTTGTCCCGGCAATACGCGCTCGACTATGGCGCCCACGGCATCCGTTCGAACGCCGTCAACGCCGATCGCATCCGCTCGGGGCTTTTGACCGACGCCATGATCGCCAGCCGTTCGGGCGCGCGCGGCGTGTCGGAGAAGGACTACATGTCCGGCAATCTGCTTGGCCAGGAAGTGACGGCGCAGGACGTGGCGCAGGCCTTCCTGCATCATGCGCTGGCCGAACGGACCACCGCCGATGTGACGACGGTCGACGGCGGCAACATCGCGGCGGCGCTGCGGTAGGCATTTCCAACCAACAACAAAAAGGGCGGCTCGCGGGCCGCCCTTTTCGTTTGTGCGATGACGATACTTACTTCGCGTTCGGGTTCGGCATCCAAGCCGGCATGGCGACATCGGCATGGGCGAACTGCGGCAGCTTGGCCGACAGGTCCTCCATGTTCTTGATGTCCTTGTCGATCAGCTCCTTCTGGGTGATCAGCGTCGGCGGCACGATGACGTTGTGGCCGGGGTCTTCACCGGCGAGCAGTTGCGCCAGCGCGCGCACCGAGACCTGGCCGACCACGGCCGGGTTGGTGGCGGCGGTCGCTGCCCAGGCGCTGTCGGGCTCGCGCATCGCGGCAATGTCGGACGTCGAAATATCGGCCGAATAGATCTTGATGCCCTTGTTCAGGCCGGCTTCGTCGACGGCGATCTTCACGCCCTTGGCAAATTCGTCATAGGGGGCGAACATCACCTTGATGTCGGGGTGGGCCGACAGCACCGAACGTGCCTGGTTGGCGACGGAGTTAGCGATCGGATTGTCGAGCGTGCCGAACATCGCGACTTCCTTGATGCCCGAGTATTTCTTTTTCACATCGACCCAGGTCTCGTTGCGGCGGTCGAGCGGCGCGATGCCGGCAACATAGACATAGCCGGCGTTCCAGCTGTCGCCATTGTCCTTGACCGCCTGTTCGAGCGCCAGGCGCGCAAGGTCGCGGTCGGACTGCTCGATCTGCGGGATCTTGGGGTTTTCGACATTGACGTCGAAAGCAACCACCTTGATGCCGGCATCGACCGCGCGCTGGGCGGCGTCCTTCATCGATTCCGTCAGGCCGTGCTGGATGATGATGCCCTGCACGCCGAGTGCGATGGCCTGATCGACCATGTCGGATTGAAGGGCGGCATCCTGGCGGCTGTCGAGGACGCGCAGATCAATACCGAGCGCTTTCGACTGTGCCTCGACGCCCGAAAGATAGGCCTGGAAGAAATCACCGGTCGACAGATAGCGCACCAGCGCGATCTTGACGCCGGGCTTGTCGAACGGCGCCGGCTTGTCCGCCGCCAGTGCCGGGAACTGCATCAGCATGGTTGCGCCGGCCAGCCCGAGCGCGACCTTCCCTAGAAGTCTTCTTGTGATGTTCACCTTGTTTTCCTCCACTCTTGTTGAACCAAAAATCCTGCCCAGTCGAAAGCTATCCCCTGCCCCTGCCGGAAAGTGCAAAGGTGAAGACAAGGGCGACGACCAGAACCACGCCCTTGACGAAATCCTGCGTGTAGTAAGGCGCGTTCATCATGGTCAGGCCTTGCAGCAAGATGCCGACGAACAGCGCGCCGACGGCGGTGCCGAAGGCGTTCGGCTTGGCGACGCCGAGCACCGCGTAGCCGATGAGCGCCGCCGCGACAGCGTCGAGCAGCAGATTATTACCCGAGGCGATATCGCCGCGTCCAAGTCGGGCAGCGAGCAAAATACCGCCGATCGAGGCAAAAACTCCTGAAATGACGTAGGCCCAGATCTTGTATGCCTTGACAGGCGCGCCGGCGAGTTCGGCGGCGCGCTCATTGCTGCCGACCGCGTACATCATCCGTCCGAAGCGGGTGTATTCGAGGAAGAACCAGATCAGCACGGCGAGCACGAGCAGCACCACGACCGAAACCGGAATGAGATTCGGGATGAAGAAATCGAAGCGGTGGCGGCCGAGCGCCAGGAAGGCGTCGCCGAACTTGCCGTTGGCGACCGAACCATCGGGCATCGTCATGCCGGTGGCGATCGAGCGGCCTTCGGTGGGGATACGCTGCAGGCCGACGAGCAGGAACATCATGCCGAGCGTCGCCAGGAGATCGGGCACGCGCATGTAGACGATCAACCAGCCGTTGATCAGGCCAACGACGGCGCCGATCAGCAGGCAGACGACGACCGCGACGACCGCGTTCTGCTCCAGCACCACCATCACATAGGCCGCAGCCATCATGGCGGAGGTGGCGACCGAGCCGATCGAGAGATCAAAGCCGCCAACGACCAGAGTGGCGGTGACGCCGAGCGCCAGCACGCCGGTGATGGCGACCGACTGGAAGATGAAGACGGCACTTTGCGGCGAGACGAAACCGTCGGCGGCGATCGCGAAATAGGCGACCAGCCCGAACAGCAGGACGATGAACCCATAGCGGATGGCGTGGTCGCGCAGCGTCATTCAGCGCCCCCGCGCGCCGCTGCCGTTCTTACCCAACTCATAGTCTCTCCATTCCAATTCCCCTTTACCCGCCGCCACGCTCAGGCCGCGTTGTGCAAAGGCCCGCCGGCCACCTCGGCCAGCAGGCGATCGAGATCGACTTCGGCGTTGCGATGTTCACCGACGATGGTCTGCTCCGACATCACCAGGATGCGGTCGGCCGTCTCCAGCGCCTCATCGAGTTCGGTGACGAACAGCAGCGTCGCGCGGCCATTGGCACTGGCCCTCAGCTTGGCGGCGATATCGCGCCTGGCCGAGATGTCGACGCCCTGAAACGGCTCGTCGAGGATGAACAGCGTTGCGTCCTGCGCCATCCAGCGAGCGACCATCACCTTCTGCTGGTTGCCGCCCGAGAGGGACGCCAGGTCATCTTTCTCGGAGCGACAGACGATGCCGAGTTCCTCGATCTGCCGGCGCGCGGTGGCGCGCTCGAGACGGCGCTTGAGCACGCCCAGATTCGACATCCGCTTGAGGAACGGCAGGCTGACATTGCGCTCGATGTTGAAGCCCCCGACGATGCCGCTGGTGGCGCGATCCTTGGCGACGAGGAACACGCCGGCGGCGATCGCTTCGCCCGCCGATCCCGGCGCATAAGGCCTGCCGTTCATCGTCATGGTGCCGGCGAGCGGCCGGCGCACGCCAAACAGCGTCTCGGCCAGCGCCGTCTTGCCGACGCCGACGAGGCCGGTGATGGCGACGACCTCGCCATCGCCGAGCGTCAGCGAGATCGGCCTGGCGCCCGGCGCGATGCGCAGGCCGTCGATGGTCAGGATCGCCTTGACTGAGTTCCTGGCAACGATCTGGTCGAGATGGATCTTGCGGCCGAGCATGGCGTTGACCGCGCCTTCATAGTCGAGCGGTTTCCTGTCGAAAACGCCTGAGATGACCCCGTCGCGCATCGAGACGATGCGGTCGGCAAGCCGCCGGATGTCAGACATGCGATGCGAGATGTAGAGGATCGCCACGCCTTGTTCGCGCAACCTGTCGATCAGCGCAAACAGCCGGTCGGCCTCGGCGCTGGACAGTGATGACGTCGGCTCGTCGAGAATGAGCACTTTCGGCTGGTGTGCCAAAGCACGCGCGATCGCCACCATCTGGCGATCGGCCAGCGAAAGGTCGTTGACGCGGGCCTTGAGATCGATGGCCAGACCCATGCGGTCGGCGACCGCCTTGGCCTCGCGGCGCACCCGGGCTGGATTGAACAAGAACGGGGCGCCGCTGCCGCTCAGCCGGTCCAGGGTCAGGTTGGTGGCGACATCGAGATCGGCGACGACCCCGTCATTGATGTTCTGGTGAACGGTGACGACGCCGGCGCGGATCGCCTCTGCCGGCGTGTTCGGCGCGAAGTCCTGGCCGGCGAGGCTCATCGTGCCGCCGCCGCGCTCATAGACGCCGCTGATGATCTTGACGAGGGTGGATTTGCCAGCGCCGTTGGCGCCCATCAGCACCGTCACTTCACCGGCATGAAGCTCCAGCGAGACGCCGCCAAGCACCTCGTTCTGGCCAAAGGATTTCCTCAGTCCCTCTACGCGGAACACGGCACTGCCGACCATGCGTTCCTCCCTGACCATGACGCTATGGTCTATGTCGGCAATTGTCAACACGATTGACAATTGCCAGACAGCTTCCTAGCTTGGCCCAGCCGCTAAGGCTCCCCTATGATCGGAGCGCATAGGCGGGAGGGAGAAGAATGACCGGGAAATTGCCGTTCGAAGCACTGTCGGTGGAGACGCTTTCAACGCGCCTCGGCACGAACGAGGCGCTATGCGCGAAGATCGGCAAGGACACGACACGCTGGAAAGTCCGCGAGGTCGGTGACGGCAATCTGAACCTGGTGTTCATCGTCGAGGGTGCCAGCGGTGCCGCCGTGGTCAAGCAGGCCCTGCCCTATGTCCGCCTGGTCGGCGACAGCTGGCCATTGCCGCTGAAGCGCTCCTTCTTCGAATATCACGCGCTGACCCGGCAGGAGGCGCGTGCGCCGGGCTCGGTGCCGGCGATCTATCATTTCGATGAAGGCCAGGCGCTGATCATCATGGAGTATCTGTCGCCGCACATCATCCTGCGGCGGGCGCTGATCGAAGGCCGGCGGCTGCCAAATATCGCCAGGGATATCGGCCTGTTCATGGCCCGCACCCTGTTTCGCGGCTCCGACCTCTCCATGGTGACCAAGGACCGCAAGGCCGATCTGGCGCTGTTCGCGGACAATGTCGAACTCTGCGACATCACCGAGAACTTGGTGTTCTCAGACCCGTATTTCGATGCCAGGATGAACCGGCATACCAGCCCGCAACTCGACGGCCTCGTTGCCGAACTGCGCGCCGACCGAGATCTCAAGGTCGAGGCGCAGCGGCTGAAGCATATCTTCGCCGCCAATGCCGAGACACTGCTGCATGGCGATCTGCATTCCGGCTCGATCATGGTCACCGACACAGAGACGCGGATGATCGATCCGGAGTTCGCCTTCTACGGACCGATGGCGTTCGATGTCGGCATGCTGCTCGCCAATTTCTGGATGTCCTTCTTCTCGCAGCGCGGCCATGAACAGACGGGCAAGCGCGATGCGATGCGCGCCTATCTGCTCGACGTTATCGTCGAGACATGGGCGGTCTTTCGCGCTGAGTTCTCGCATCTGTGGCGCACCGAGCGCACCGGCATGCTCTACCAGAAGAGCCTGTTCGAGGATCAGGGCGACAGGCTGGGCGCCGAGCAGGCGCTCGACCACGTGCTGCATCAGGTCTGGACCGATCTGCTCGGCTTTGCCGGCATCGAGGTTCACCGGCGCATCCTCGGCCTCGCCCACAATGCCGATTTCGAGACCATTGCCGACGAGGACCTGCGCGCCACATGTGAGGCGAAGGCGCTGAAATTCGGCCGTCACATCGCCGTCAACCGGCGCCAGATTCACAGCATCGACGAGGTCAACACCCTGGCCACGCTGATCGAACGGGAGAACAGCATTTGAACGTCGGCGACCGCCACTATCGTACCATCTGGCTGAGCGACGACGGGCGTTCGGTGGAGATCATCGACCAGCGCTGGCTGCCGCATGATTTCCGCATCGAGAGGATCGGCACCGTCGCCGGCATCGCCACCGCCATCCGCGACATGTGGGTGCGCGGCGCGCCGCTGATCGGCGTCACCGCTGCCTATGGCGTCGCCATGCAGATGGCGGATGATCCGTCGGACGCCGCACTTGATGCCGTCTGGGAGACATTGCACGAAACCCGACCGACCGCGATCAACCTGCGCTGGGCGCTGGATGAGATGCGGGGGGTCCTGCGGCCGCTGCCAACAGAACAACGCGCCGCAGCCGCCTATCGGCGCGCCAGTGAGATCGCCGATGAGGATGTCGGCCTCAACCGCGCCATCGGCGCCAACGGCCTCGCCATCATCAAGGACATCGCGGCGCGCAAGCAGAAGGGCGAGCCTGTCAACATCCTGACCCATTGCAATGCCGGCTGGCTGGCCACCGTCGATTATGGCACTGCAACGGCGCCGATCTACCTGGCAACCGAAGCCGGCATTCCGGTCCACGTCTATGTCGACGAGACGCGGCCGCGCAACCAGGGCGCCCAGCTGACCGCCTGGGAGATGGCCGGCCACGGCGTGCCGCACACGCTGATCGTCGACAATGCCGGCGGCCACCTGATGCAGCGCGGCGAGATCGACATGGTCATTGTCGGCACCGACCGAACCACCGCCGATGGCGATGTCTGCAACAAGATCGGCACCTATCTGAAGGCGCTGGCCGCCGCCGACAATGACGTGCCATTCTATGTCGCCTTGCCGTCGCCGACCATCGACTGGACGGTGCATGACGGACTGGCCGAGATCCCGATCGAGCAGCGCTCGGCTGACGAGGTCTCGCTGGTGTGGGGCAAGACCGCCAAGGGCGAGATCGCCCAGGTGCGGATATCGCCCGAGGCAACGCCCGCGGCAAACCCGGCCTTCGACGTGACCCCGGCGCGGCTGGTGACTGGACTGATCACCGAACGCGGCGTCGCCAAGGCCTCGCGCGAGGGCCTGAAGGCGATGTTCCCGGAGCGGGCGTAGCGGGCTGGCACCACCAGCGCTGGCTCCGTACCGCCCTTTAGTACAGAGGCTCGGCCATGTGCTTGGGCGTCGGCCAGTTGGCGGTGACGCCGGGCTGCACCGGCCGCTCGAGATAGGTCGACAGAACCACATAGCTGCGCGTCGAGGTGACCCCCGGCGTCTCGTAGAGGCGCGCCAGGAGCCCTTCGAGCGCTCTTGTGTCCTCGGTGCGGACCTTCAGCAACATGCAGGTGTCACCCGCGACGGTGTGGATCTCCTCGACCTCGGGGTACTCCGAGACCGCCATCAGTTCCGGTGTCTTTCCCCAGCCTCTGGTGTCGATATGGACAAAGGCGAGCAACGGCTTCTTCACCGCCTTGGGATCGATGATGACGGCGGTGTTTCGGATGGCGCCGCTGCGTCGAAGGCGCTTGACGCGCTCATGGGCGGCTGGCGGTGAAAGGCCAACACGATCGCCAAGTTCGGCATAGCTGACCGTCGCATCGTCGACCAGAACGCCTAATATCTTTCGGTCGATCGCGTCGACGTCGCGGGCCGCCGGCTTGTTCCGCGGAATGTCATCTGTTTCTTCATCCATATCGGGATTCCTGGTTGCCGCAGAATTCAATGCGGTCATTATGGTCATATGTCGAACAGTGATCAAGCAGCAACGTTGGCCGCGAACGTCAGGGCGCCCATCCCGGCCCTCGCCTATCTGCTGACCGGATGCATCGCCGTGATCGGCTCGAACTCCCTCGTCCTTGGCCCGATAGCGCCAGCCGTGGCCTCGTCGTTCGCGACAAGCGTGCCGGCCGTCATGATCGCGTCCGCCGTGTTCGGCCTCGGGACCTCCGCGAGCGCCCTGTTCCTGGCGCGCTACATCGACCGGATCGGCGCACGCCGGATGCTGCAGGGCGCCTTGCTGCTGCTGGCGATCGCACTCGTCGCAAGTGCCGCGGCGCCGACGGTGACGATGCTTGTCGCGGCGCAACTGCTCGCCGGCATCGCCGCCGGTATTGCCATGCCGGCGATCTATGCGAGTTCGGCGGCGATCGCCCCGCCTGGACGCGAAAGCGGCACCATCGGCGTCGTTTTGACCGGCTGGACCTTGAGCATGGTCGCCGGTGTTTCGCTGTCGGCCGTGCTTGCCGATCTCGTGCATTGGCGTGCGGTTTTCGCGGCCGTGGCGCTCCTCGCGACGCTTGCATTGGCCGGTCTCACGCTGTCGTCACTGAGCGACGTCAGGAAAAGCGGCCCCGCACCGACGCCGCTGGCCGCGCTCGGCATTCCCGGCATCGTGCCGCTGCTCATCGCCTGTGCCGCCTTCATGACCGCCTTCTATGGTGTCTATGGCTATCTCGGCGATCACCTTCACAGTGGATTGGGGAGGCCAGTGAGCGCCAACGGGTGGGCGGCGCTCGCCTATGGCGTCGGCTTCGGCACGGCTGCTCTCCTCGACGGCGTGATCGATCGGCTGGGCGCGCGGCGCGTCATGCCGTTCGCCTATCTTCTGGTCGCCGTCGTCTATGTCGCGCTCGCCGCGACCAGCGACAGCTTCGGCACGACCATAGCCATGGTGGCGGTCTGGGGCCTCGCCAACCATTTCGGACTGAACGTCCTGGTGATGCGCCTGTCGGCACTCGACTCGTCGCGACGCGGCACGATCATGGGCCTGAACAGCGCGGTGACCTATCTGGCGGTCTTTGTCGGCACCACCGCCTTCGGACCGCTCTATTCGACCTTCGGTTTTGCGACCTGCGCGGCGGTTGCGGCATTGCTGATGCTGGTTGCCGCTTCGGCGGCGGCATGGCGCCCGCGTTAAGGTATGTTGATATTCAGGTGACGCCGGCCTGCAAACGGCAGTTTCCTGCGCTTCCGGTGCTCACGTACCTTAAGTACGCTCCGCTCCGGTTCTCGGAACCCACCGTTTTCGACTCGGCCTGACCTGAATCTCGACACACCTTGGTCGTGATCGGCATCAGCCTTTCGTCCGGTTGACAGCGGCGCCCTGCCCTTCCATACAAACGGCGTTAAAGTTCTCAGGGCGGGGTGAAAGTCCCCACCGGCGGTAAGGGTCTCGACCCAAGCCCGCGAGCGCTTTCCGACAAATTCGGAAAGGTCAGCAGATCCGGTGTGATTCCGGAGCCGACGGTATAGTCCGGATGGAAGAGAACGAACGAAAGACGGCCCGCCTTGGTGGGCCGGATTTTGTATCGTGCGTCCTGATTCTGGTTCGAAACGGAAGGATGGACCCATGAATCAGCATTCCCATAAAGACTATGAAACGACCCGCATCGCCGTCATTCGCGCGCGCTGGCATGCCGATATCGTCGACCAGTGCGTGCAAGCCTTCGAGGCGGAGCTTTCCGCGCTTGGCGACGGGCGCTTCACCGTCGATGTCTTCGATGTGCCGGGCGCCTACGAGATCCCGCTGCACGCCAAGACCTTGGCGCAGACCGGCCGCTATGCCGCAATTCTGGGTGCGGCCTTTGTCGTCAACGGCGGCATCTACCGGCATGAGTTCGTCGCCAGCGCGGTGATCGACGGCATGATGAACGTGCAGCTGTCGACGGGCGTGCCGGTGCTTTCGGCGGTGCTCACGCCGCATAATTACCACGACAGCGCGGAGCATCACCGCTTCTTCTTCGAGCACTTCATCGTCAAGGGCAAGGAAGCTGCCAATGCCTGTGTGCAGATCCTGGCCGCGCGGGAACACCTTGTGGCCTGAAATACACTTCGCCGGGTGGAAATCCCGGTAACAGCCTGTAGTATCTCGGAAAATGCCGAAATCGGGAGGATGCCGGTGCAGACCAAGAAGATCATCAATGACGGCAACCGCGCCGTCGACGAGATGCTCGAAGGGATCCTCGCCGCGCATCCCCGCCATCTCAAAAGCACGGACGGCAGCCCGCGCTCGATCATAGCCCGCGACGGCCCGCGGCCCGGCAAGGTCGGGCTGGTCATCGGCGGCGGCTCGGGCCATGAGCCGACCTTCCTCGGCTTTGTCGGCAAGGGACTGGCGGACGCGGCGGCCATCGGCAATGTCTTCGCCTCGCCGCCGCCAGATCCGATCCTCGAATGCGCCAAGGCGGTCAGCGGTGGCGCCGGCGTGCTGTTCATGTACGGCAACTATGCCGGCGACGTGATGAACTTCGACATGGCGGCCGAGATGGCCGCGATGGACGACATCGAGGTGCGCACGGTGCTGACCACCGACGACGTCGCCTCGGCACCGCGCGACCAGCGGCACAAGCGCCGCGGCGTCGCCGGCAATTTCTTCATCTTCAAGGCGGCGGGTGCCGCCTGCGACCGGATGCTCTCCTTCGACGAATGCGAGCGTATCGCGCGCAAGGCCAACGACCACACCTTCACCATGGGCGTGGCGCTGTCGCCCTGCTCGCTGCCGCAGACGCGGCGGCCGAATTTCGAGATCGGTGCCGACGAAATGGAGATCGGCATGGGCATCCATGGCGAACCCGGCATCGCGCGCGGCAAGCTCGGTACCGCCGACGCCATCACCGACGAGATGCTGGACAAGATTTTCGCCGAGATGGCGCCTTCGCGTGGCGACAAGGTCGCGGTGCTGGTCAACTCGCTCGGCTCGACGCCGCTGATGGAGCTCTACATCATGAACCGCCGGGTCAAGCAGAGGCTCGACGCGATCGGCGTTTCCATCCACGCGACCTGGATCGGCAATTACTGCACGTCGCTGGAAATGGCCGGTGCCTCGGTGACACTGATGCATCTCGACGACGAGCTGCAGACCATGCTCGACCACCCCTGCGACTGCGCCATGTTCCGTGCTGGCTGATGAAAGAGCGATCCCGTGACCATCGACGCCGCTGACCTGAAAAGAATGTTCGACGCCATTGCTGTGGCGATAGAGGCCGACAAGGACCGGCTCTGCCAACTCGACGGCGTCATTGGCGACGCCGACCACGGCATAGCGATGGCGCTCGGCTTCGACGCGGTGCGCGATGCAATGGCATCGCTTGACCTTGCGACGACCGAGCCGACGGCGCTGCTCAACACGGCGGCGAAATCTTTCCTCAATGCCGTCGGCGCCTCGTCAGGACCGCTCTACGCGACGGCCTTCATGCGAGCGGCTTCCACCGTCAAGGGCAAGACGACGCTTGCGGATGCGGACTTCAACGCCCTGTTCCAGGCCATGGCACAAGGCATCAAGGATCGCGGCAAGGCGGAACCTGGCGAAAAGACGATGGTCGATGCCTGGCAGCCGGCGGCCGAAGCGGCGGCCGCGGCCAATGCAGCCGGCAAGACGCTGTCCGAAAGTCTCGAAGCAGCACTCGCCGCGGCCGAACGCGGCGCGGAGGCGACCAAGGACATGATCGCGCAGAAGGGCCGCTCGTCGCGGCTCGGCGAACGGTCGCTCGGCCACATCGATCCTGGCGCGGCGTCGGCCGTGACGGTCATCGCGGCGATACGCAGGAGCTTGAGCTAGCGCTTTGCCGCATCCAGCCTGTCGATGGCCTGAACATTGCCGGCCGATGGCCCCTTCTCGTCGAACTCGGAAGCAAGCCACGTATCGACGATCGCCTTGGCCAGTTCCGGCCCGATGACGCGGGCGCCCATGGTGATGATCTGGGCGTTGTTGGATTTCGCCGCGCGCTCGGCCGAATAGGTGTCGTGGGTGAGCGCGGCGCGAATGCCGGGAACCTTGTTGGCCGAGATGGAAACACCGATTCCGGTGCCGCAGAACAGGATGCCGCGATCGTTCTTGCCCTCGACGATCGTCTGGGCGAGATTCTGCGACAGGTCGGCATAGTAGCCGGCCTGGCTCAGATCGCTGACGGTGATGCCGGGCTTGGTGGCGAGATGCGCGGCGATGACATCGAGCAGCGGTTTGCCGGCGCTGTCGGCTCCAATGGCTATTTTCATGGTCGTGTCCTTCCTTGACTGAATGATATCTCGATTGGTTCAGATCGCCGCCGAGGCGCGCTTGAGTATGTCGATGTAGCCTTCCGCCTGCCAGGCGGAGCGGCCGATGAACAAGCCGTCGACATTGGGCTGCCCGATCAGCTCGGCGGCATTGCCGGGATTGACGCTGCCGCCATAGAGTACCGGCGGCACGGACGGCAGCAGATCGCCTGCAATGGTCTTGATCAACGCCTGCTGTTTATCGGCATAGTCGGAGCTGGCCGGAATGCCCTTGTCGCCGATCGCCCAGACCGGCTCGTAGGCTAACAGGAGCTTCGCGCCCTTCGCCTCGCCTTCGAGGAATTGCAGCGCACCCCGCACCTGCGCCGTCAGCACCGCATCGGCCTGCCCACTCTCGCGTTCCGCCAATGTCTCACCGACGCAGACGAGCGGCACCAGCCCGTGCTTCACCGCCGCGGCGGTCTTGAGGCCGACGGTATGGTCGGTCTCGCCAAAGTGCTCGCGCCGTTCGCTGTGGCCGAGCTCGACCATATCGAGGCCGCAGTCCCTCAGCATCACCGGCGAGATTTCGCCGGTCCAGGCGCCGGCATCGGCCCAGTGCATGTTTTGGGCGCCGACCTTGATCCGCGTCCGCGACAGCGCCTGCCTGACTTCGCGGACCGCCGTGAAGGGCGGGATGACGAAAGGCTGGATGCGATCGTCGAAACCGGGGATGAACCCGGCCAATATCTCGGCGAACGCCAGCGCCTCGGCAAGCGTCTTGTTCATCTTCCAACTTGTGCCAACCCAGTAAACCACGCGTACTCCCTAGTGTTTGTCGACCAATGTCAGCGAGACGCCTGCGGCATCCAGCGCCTCGCGCAGTCCGGGCTCGAGCTCACGACCGGTGAAGACCGCGTCGAACGCCTTGAGGCCAGTGAGGAAATGCAGGGCCGTGCGGCCGAACTTGCCGTGATCGACCAGCAGATATTTGCGGGCAGCGGCGGCCATCATCAGGCGCTTGGTCTGGACCACTTCCTGGTCCTGGTGGAAGGCGGAAGCGCCGTGGATGGCGGATGACGACAGGAAGGCGACATCGGCGCGCAGCGATTTCAGCGTGTCCTCGGCAAGCAGGCCGAAGAAGCCGTGGAATTTCTTGCTGTAGAGGCCGCCAAGCGCGATGAGGGTGATCCCGCCGACGCCAGACAGTTCCTCGATGACGGCCAGATTGTTGGTGATCACGGTCAGCGGGCGCAAATCCGAGAGACGGCCGGCAATGCCACCCGCCGTCGAGCCATCATCGATGATCACCGTCTGGCCGGGTTCGATCATCGCCACCGCTGCTGCCGCCAGGCGTTGCTTTTCCTCGGTCGCCTGCTTCTGCCGGTAGCGGAAATCGCTTTCGAACAGGCCGCTGGGCTGGATCGAGGCACCGCCGCGCACCTTGCGCAGGAAGCCGCTCTCCTCAAGCTCGTCGAGGTCGCGGTGCACGGTCATCCTCGACACGCCGAAGCGCGATGCAAGGTCGTCGACGCTCGCTGTTCCGGCGTCCATCAGAAAATCCATGATGCCTTGCCGGCGGCTGTCGCTCTTCATTCCTTGGCTTCCTCGCGCGGGCCGGGCAAGGCCTCGCGTGGCCTGCAATATAACACCAAACGGCTCATTCACATCAAAGAATTTGTGATAATGCGTTATTCACTTGGGATATTCGTTTCGTTTTCATGGCGGCGCTGTAACAAGAATTGCTATCGGGGCGCCCTCTGACGGTTGCGGTTGTCCGGAAATCCGGCCAGAAGCATCGGTGGGCTGAACGATGCGCGGACAGTCCGCAACCACAGGCTTGAAACCAGATACGGGAGACTAATCGTTGGCTCGCATCACACTGAGACAATTGCTCGATCACGCCGCCGAATACGGCTATGGCGTGCCCGCCTTCAACATGAACAACATGGAACAGGGCCTTGCCATCATGGAGGCGGCGGAGGAGACCAAATCGCCTGTCATCCTGCAGGCGAGCCGCGGCGCGCGCGCCTATGCCAATGACGTGGTGCTGGCCAAGCTGATCGACGCGCTGGTCGAAATCCATCCCGATATCCCGGTCTGCATGCATCTCGACCATGGCAACAACGAAGCCACCTGCGTCACCGCGATCCAGCACGGCTTCACCTCTGTCATGATGGACGGATCGCTCAAGGAAGACGGCAAGACGCCGGCGGACTATTCCTACAATTCCGGCATCACCAAGCGCGTCGTCGACATGGCGCATTGGGGCGGCGTGTCGGTGGAAGGCGAGATCGGCGTGCTCGGTTCGCTCGAAATGGGCGGCGGCGAGCAGGAAGACGGCCACGGCGTCGAAGGCGCCGTCAGCCACGACCAGTTGCTGACCGATCCCGTTCAGGCCGAACAGTTCGTGCGCGATACGCATGTCGATGCGCTGGCGGTGGCCATGGGCACCAGCCACGGTGCCTACAAGTTCTCGCGCAAGCCGGACGGCGCGGTACTGGCGATGAATGTCATCGAAGAGATCCACCGCCGCCTGCCGAACATGCATCTGGTCATGCACGGCTCGTCCTCGGTGCCTGAGGATCTGCAGGAGATCATCAACAAATATGGCGGCCAGATGAAGCCGACCTGGGGCGTGCCGGTGGAAGAGATCCAGCGCGGCATCAAGCATGGCGTGCGCAAGATCAACATCGACACCGACAACCGCATGGCGCTGACCGGCGCGATCCGCAAGGTGCTGACCGAGAACCCGAGCGAGTTCGACCCGCGCAAGTACCTCACGCCGGCCATGGCGGCGATGCGGAAGCTGTGCAAGGAACGCTTCGAGCAGTTCGGCACCGCCGGCAACGCGCCGAAGATCAAGCCGCTGCCGGTCTCGGAGATGGCCAAGCGCTACAAGTCGGGCAGTCTCGATCCGAAATTCGGCTGAGTTCCGCCGGCTCGAAATCCGGCCGTGTTCCACGGGCAGGAGCCGCATCGGCTCCTGCCCGTTTTACTTTGTCCGCAGCGATAGGTTCGACCTGCCGGTTTCGATGAAGGGCGCCCAGTAGTCGACCGACTCGCGGATCATGGCGACGACCTGATGGTCGACCGGCTCGCGCTCGCGAAACGACAGTTCGAGGCAGATCTCGTTATCGGTGCCGCCGCCGCGCCGCACCGTCTCGAGAAACTTTTCCGGCGTTATGCGGCCATCCCTGTTGTGGGCGGCAATGAACGGCCAATGGCCGCCCTTGTTCATCGACGACTGCTTGATATGGATGATCGGCGACCGCCTGGGAAAGGCTTCGGCCCAGGCATAGGGGTCGATGTCATCCGGGTTGCTGGAGGTCACGTCGCCATGATCGATGTCGACCATCATCTCCAGCGGGATCGCCATCCCCGCCGCGTCGATCGCATTCTGCAGCGCCCGGCAGTTTTCGATGGTGTGGCCGAATTCGCGGCCGACCGACATCGGCTCCCAGAACAGGTAGGTCAGGCCGGCCGCGCTGGCGTGGGCGGCGACCTCGCGCCAGCATTCCAGCGCGATGTCGAACAGCCGTGCGCGGCGCTCAGGGTCGTCATAGTCCCGGTGGGTGAAGATGGCGAATTGCGTGCCCATGCCGCTGGCGCCGAGTTCGGCCGAGATGCCGGCAAAGGTCTTGAACCAGTCGACATAGTAGCGGCGCACGTCGGCGTCGGGATGGCCGAAATGGTTGAGCCGGCCATAGGGGCCGGTCATGCCCGAGGTGACGCGTACGCCGGTACGATCCAGCGCGCCGCGGAACAGGCGCACGAACTTCGAGATCGTCGCCGCCGGCCAACCGGGATTGATGAACTCATGGGTAAGCTGCACGTCCCTGATGCCGATATCATAGGCTATGGTGTCGATCAGATCGTCCGGCTCGGCAAAGCGGTTGACCAGCGGATTGGTGTTGAGGGAGAGCGTAAACGCCAAGACCGCTCCCCTTCTCAACACTGCCGTGGGATCGAGGCGACGAATGCCGTCATTGCAGCGTCACCCCGGTGCGGTTGAGTTCCTGGCGATATTTTTCGGCGTCCCAGTTCAGGAGCTCGGCATTGTCCTTCGGGCTCAGATAATTGAGGCGCACCGAGCCATCGACGCGCGCTGCGACATCGGCCAGGCATCGCGCCATTGCTTCGGCACCGGCATTGGCGTCGCGGCGCATCAGGATGCCCTTGCCTGGAAACAGAATGGACGTGGGAGCGACGGCGCTCCGGGCGACGACGGCCGCTGCATTCTCGTCCGGACCGGCGATCGTCGATCCGACCCCAAGGAAGATCACATGATCCGGGTAGAGGCTGCCCGAAGCGGCGATCCGGCAACTGGCGAGATCGGTCGCAACGCTATGCGCCGCAATCGAGGCGGGAAGCCGGTAGTCGCTGCCGATGGCAAGCCTGAGCAGCGCGTCGATGTCGGGCGCCGAGGCCGGCCGTGGCGCGCGGGCGAGCAATCCGGTGACCCGCTGCAGCAGCAAAGCTGCTTCGCCAACCGTGTCCGCCGCGACCACCAGCCCGTGATTGCCGAGCACGAGTACGTTGGTCGCGGGCTTCAGGCGCTCCGCTATGGCCTGCGCCAGCGGCAGGCCCGGCCTTCGATAAGGCACGAATGCCCAATCAAGACCGCGCAGGCGCTCTTCCAGCAAGGCCTCCGCATTGGCCTGGACGGCGATCGAGATCGTCTCGACACAATGGACATGGACAACGATCTTCTGCCGCATGAGCGCATGCACCGTCGTCTCGATGGAAGGCCGCAGCCGCCGGGGATTGAGTTCCTCCAGCGTGAACAGCCCGGCCTTCTCGGCGGCGTCGCTGCGATGCGCCAAAGCGTCGAGCAGCGGCTCCAGCGCGACCGGCACCATGATGTCGCCGGTCAACGCGTTCATCAGCCAGGTGCCGGAAGCCTTGATCCACAATACGCCATCCTGCTTGATGGAGGTGTTGCCGCCGGCGCCCTGGACCAGCAACGGATCGGCGCCGATGCTGGCGGAAAAGGAGCGCAACATCCGGAATTCCGTGGAGCCGGAATCGAAGCCCGCCATCAGCCCGCCCTCGCCAGCCGGCTTGCGCACCAGTCCTCGAAAGCCGACCTTTCGTCAGTGGAAAGATGCAGGCCGTGCTTGGTGCGCCGTTCGAGAATATCGGCTGATGTCATCGCCCATTCCTGTTCGAACAGGTAGCTCGCCTCGCGCTCGAAGAAATCCGTGCCGAAGCGTCGCCCCAGTTCGGCGAGCGATCTGGCGTTGCCGACCACAAGACGTGTCCTGGTCCCGTAAAGCCGCCCGTAGTGATCGATCAGCGATGCCGGCATCCATGGATACTCGCGCCCGAGGTCGCCGAGAAACCGGTCGAAATCGGCGTTGGCGATGTCGCCGCCAGGCAGATGCGCCTTCGCTGTCCAGGGCTTGCCCATCCGGGGAAAGAACGGAGCGACCCTGTCCAGCGCATGCTCGGCCAGTTTGCGAAAGGTGGTGATCTTGCCCCCGAACACGGAGAGCAGCGGCGCCGCTCCAGATGGCGCGTCGAGCTCGAAGATGTAGTCGCGGGTCACCGCGCTCGGGTTGTCGGCATTGTCGTCATAGAGCGGCCTGACGCCGGAAAAGCTGTAGACGACATCGTCCCGCACGAGCCCGCGCTTGAAGTAGCGGTTGACCACCTTGATCAGGTAATCGATCTCGCTCACGTCCGCCGCGACGTCTTCGGGCCTGCCATCATAGGGAATGTCGGTGGTGCCGATCAGCGCCAGATCGTTCTGGTAGGGATTGATGAAGATGACACGCTTGTCACTGTTCTGGACGAGATAGGCATGGCGGCCTTCCCAGAATTTGGGCACGACGATATGGCTGCCCTTAACCAGTCTGACGTTGCGCTTGGAGTTCTGGCCCGCCACGCGATTGATGATGTCGTTGACCCAGGGACCGGCTGCATTGACCAGGGCGCGTGCCCGCACCGTCGTCCTGACGCCGGTGCGGATGTCGTGCGTTTCGACTGACCACAGGCCATTTTCGCGGCGGGCCGCGGTGCAGGCGGTTCGGGTGAATATGCTGGCGCCACGCTCGCGCGCATCAAGTGCGTTGATCAGCACAAGGCGGGCATCGTCGACCCAGCAGTCGGAATATTCGAAACCGCGCTTGAAGGCGTCCTTGATCGGCGCGCCCTCGGGCGCGGTGTGCAGGTTCAGGGTGCGGGTCGGCGGCAGCCGCTTGCGGCCGCCGAGATGGTCGTAGAGGAACAGGCCGAGCCGGACCAGCCATGCCGGCCGGTCATCCGGGCTGTGCGGCAGCACGAAGCGCATTGGCCAGATGATGTGCGGCGCCGATTCCAGCAGCACCTCGCGCTCAATCAACGCCTCGCGCACCAGGCGGAATTCGTAATATTCGAGATAGCGCAGGCCACCATGGACGAGCTTGCCCGATCTCGAACTGGTGCCTTCGGCCAGATCGTCCTTTTCGCACAGGATGACGGAAAGCCCGCGCCCGGCGGCATCGCGTGCGATGCCCGCACCGTTGATGCCGCCACCGACGACAAAGAGGTCGACGATTTCAGAGCCGCCGTTCATCCCGCCGTGGCCTCGATGCCGAATTTGTGGGTCATGGCCGCCGCCTTCAGCACGGATTGACCGGAGGCAGGCCGGCGATATAGCGGCGCACCTCTTCGGCGGCCTGCTCGGCGGCATAGGTCACGGTGCGCACCGAGGCGCCGGCTATATGCGGCGTCAACGTCACGTTGGGAAGCTGCAGCAAGGGCCATTCGGCGGGCACGGGCTCGACCGCGAAGGTCTCCAGCATGGCGCTGGCGATCTGCCCCGAAACAAGCGCCTCGTAGAGCGCGTCATAGTCGACCAGCGGTCCCCGCGCCGTGTTGATGAGAATAGCCCCCGGCTTCATCCGCGCGATGGTGTCCTTGCCGATCATGCCGCGTGTCTCCTCGGTCACCCGGGGATGCAGCGTGACCACATCGGAACGGGACAGGAGATCGTCCAGCGCGACCAGCTCGACGCCGGCATTGCGGTCGTCGGCGCTCAACTGCACATAGGGGTCGCAAACGAGGACGTGGCAGCCGAAGGCGCGCAGCAGACGGACCACTTTCGTGCCGATATTGCCATAGCCGATGACGCCGACGGTCATTTCGTTGAGTTCGCGGCCGGTGCGGTCGGCACGGTAGAGATCGCCGCGCCATTCTCCCTTGCGCAAGGCCTCGTGGCCGACCCGGATCAGCCGCGTCTCGGCAAGGATGGCGCCGATGGTGAACTCGGCCACGGCAGTCGCGTTGCGGCCAGGCACATTGACCACGGTGATGCCGTGGGTCCTGGCAGCGCCCATGTCGATGTTGATCGGGCCGCCGCGCGATACCGCGACCAGCTTGAGCGCCGGCAGGCGCCGCATCATGCCGTCCGATAGCGGAGCAAGCTGGGTGACGAGGATTTCGGCATCGCCGATGAAATCGACGATCTCGTCGGGATGGCCGAAATACTCCTTGATCTTGTCGAGGCCGAGCGCCGCATTGCCGAATTCCATCGGCTCGTCGGGCCATGCCGTCTGCAGCGTGCGGATGTCTAGGCCGCCGCTCGCGGCCTTCTCGATTTCGGCGCGAAACACATCCGGAAGCATGAAATGGTCGCCAATGATCGCTATTTTCCTGGGCATACTCGACTTCTCAATTTGCCTTCGCTGCAGCCATGGCGCGCCAGACCGGCCGCAGCGCCTCGTGCGCCAACATGTAGGATGGGGTCATCTTGTCGTAGATCGCGGCGAGGCTCCGGTCGCTTGGCTCCGCCTCGCCCAGCAGGGGCGTCACCCATTCGCCGACGCAATCATCCATCGATGCGTATTGGCCGACGCAGACCGCGGCGATCATCGCCGCTCCCGCGGCACCGGCCTCCTCGCGCTCGCTCGTGCGAATGTCGGCGCCGACCGCGGCACCAAGGATCTTGCGCAGCGCCGGGCTCCGGGCGGCGCCGCCAGTCAGGCGAACTTCACGCGGCAGCGGCCCCATGGCCGCGTAGCAATCGCGCGCCGCGAAGGCCAGCCCCTCGAAGACGGCGCGGACGAGGTCGGCATAGCCGTGCCGTGAGGAAATGCCGACGAACCCCGCCCTGGCATTCGCATCGACGAACGGACCGCGCTCGCCGGCCTCCGACACGTAGGGCTGATAGAGCAGCGAAGCCGGCTGCGAGGCCGCGATCCAGGTGTCGACCAGCGCGATCATCTCGCCATTGCTGCGGGTGATGCCTTGCGAGGCGAGAATTCCGGAGGCCAGCCCAAGCACCCAGTCGATGTTGAGCGTTGCCGCCATGTTCGACTGCATCTGCGCGAACACGCCAGGCGCCGGCATCGCCATCGTGTAGCCGGTTGCCGCCTGGTTGAGCTGCACGTCGTCCGGGGTTTCGGCCAGCCGCATATGCATGCCGGTGGAGCCGATGATCGAGCAGCCGGGCTTGCGCTTGCGGTCCAGCAGGCCGGCGCCGAGCGCGGTGCAGACGACGTCGACATAGCCCAGCACCACCGGAGTGCCGGCGAGCATCCCGGTGGCGTCGGCCGCTGCTTGCGACAGGCCGGTGCTATGCCTGGTGCCGTCGACGATCGGCGGCAGCAGATGCCTGAGATCGGCGACATCAAGTACGTCGAGCACGTCGTCGCAATAGTCGCGGGTGTGGAAATCGCCGAAGGTGAAGGTTCCCTCCGACGGATCGGTTGCGCGTTCGCCGGTCAGTTTGAAATAGAGCCAGTCCTTGCAATGGAAGGCCGTCGCGGCCTTGGCCAACATCGCAGGCATGTTGCGCTTCATGAACACAAACTGCGAGCCCTGCTGGCAGGCGGCAAGCCCGGTGCCGGTCCTTTCGAAGCGGAGCCGGTCCTCCGGCCGCGCGCGGATTTCCTCGACGACAGCAGCGGCGCGCGCGTCGAGCCAGAGCCAGCCCTTGGCGACCGGTTCACCCTTGCCGTCGATCAGCCAGGTGCCGTCGCCTTGCCCGGTGACCGCGATCGCGACGGTTCGGTTGGCGAGATCGGGCACCTTGTCGGCGAGCTGGCGCAAGGTCGCGGCGGCATCGCTCCATGTGCGCGCCAAATCCTGTTCGGCGCCACCGCCCGGCAGCGTCTCATAGTGGTTCGGCAGCGAGGCGGCGGCAATCTGCCGGCCAGCGGTGTCGAAGGCGATGGACTTGATGACCGAGGTGCCGGCGTCGAGGCCGATCAGGACATCCCGCATCACGCAAGCTCCATGCCGTGCGAGATAGCCTTGCCGCTCGCCTGGTCGAAGACGTGCAGGTTCTTCGGATCGATGCTGACATTGATGGGCGCACCCAGGTCCAGGCGGGTGCGGTCATGTTCGACCAGAACCAGCGAGCCGCCGGCAAAGTCCGCCGCTATGTGGGTCTGGTCGCCGAGCCACTGATTGGCCGAGACCCTGGCCGGAACACCCTCCTTCGAGCGCCGCACGGCGTAGGGCCTGATGCCGATGACGACCCGTTCGCGGCTGAGCAGCTGGTCGCGAACCGGAGCGCTGAAAGCGTCCTTGTCGTAGTCGAGCGACAGTCCATCCGGCAGCCGCAGGTTGATGCGTCCGGCGGTCGCGCCGACATAGGCCTCGAAAACGTTCATCGGCGGCTCACCGACAAAGGTGCCGGTGAACAGGTTCGCCGGGCGCTCCTTGATCCTGTCTGATGTGTCGAACTGCTGCAGCACGCCGCCCTCCATCACCGCGATGCGGTCGGCAAGCGCGTTGGCCTCGGTCTGGTCGTGGGTGACCAGGATCGCGGTCAGGCCGCGCTCCTTGATGAAGTGCTTGATGCGGCCGCGCAACACAGCGCGCAGCTGCGGTTCGAGCTGCCCCATCGGCTCGTCCAGCAGGTGCAGATCCGCCTCCCGGATCAGCGCCCGGCCGAGGCTGGCGCGCTGCTGCTGGCCGCCGGAGATGGAGCTGGGATAGCGCTCCAGTATGTCCTCGATCTCGAGCAGTTTGGCGATGCTGGCGACCTTGGCGTCGACCTCGCTCTTTGGCAACCTTGCCGCCTTGAGCGCGAACGCCATGTTCTCGCGCACGGTCAACGGCGGATAGAGCGAATAGCCCTCGAACGCCATCGCCACGTTGCGCCTGACCGGCGACAAGGTGTGAACCTGGCGGCCGCCGACCGAGATCGCGCCGCGCGAGACCTCCTCGAAGCCCGCGATCATGCGCAGCGTCGAGGTCTTGCCGCAGCCCGACGAGCCGAGCAGCGCCACGATCTCGCCCTTGCCGATTTCCATCGTCAGGTTCTTGACGGCGTGAACGCCCCTGTCGATCGGGCCGTAGAACTTGTCGACGCCGGTTATGGTGAGTGCGCTCGGGCTCATGCCGCTTCTCCGTTGCGCAAAATGACGACGTTCTTGGAACCGATGCGCTCGCCGCTCGCGTGGTCGAACAGCAAGGCGCTCTTGCCGTCGACGGAGATGTGGGCCTTGCCCTCGCTGCGGCCCGGCGTTCCGGCCGGGCGCGAGACCAGGATTTCACGGCCGCGCACCGTGCGCACAAGCGTGACGATCTTTTCGTTGAGCGGCGTCTCGGCCTCGACCGTCACGGGAATGGCGCCGGGCGCACCCTCCTCGACGAAGCTCAACGCTTCCGGCCGCAGGCCGATCACACAGTCGCGGCCGACCGCCGTCTCGTAGGCACCGGCCAGATGGACCTGGACGTTGGACAGGCCGACATAAATCCCCCTGGTATCCCGCGCGGGCTTGACGTCGAGCAGGTTGATGGTGGGATCGCCGAACAGCCGCGCGATCTCGATATTGGCAGGCTCGCGGTAGATCTGCTCGGGCGTGCCGAGCTGCCTGATGACGCCTTGCGACATCACCGCGATGCGGTCGCCGAGCGCCATGGCTTCCTTGTAGTCCTGGGTGACGTAGACGACGGTGGCGCCGCGATCGGCGAGCAGCCTCGGCAGTTCGAGGCGCATCTCGAAGCGCAGCTTGGCGTCGACATTGCGCAAGGGATCGTCGAGCAGGAGAAGCGGCGGCGAGCCGACCAGCGCGCGGGCAAGTGCCGTGCGCTGCTTCTGGCCGTTGGAAAGCGCGCGCGGCTTGTGGCTGAGCACATGGGCGATCTTCAACAGCTTGGCGACGCTCTCGACGCCGGCCTTGATCACGCTTTGCGATGATCGCTTGGCTTCCAGCGGCGTCGCGATGTTGTCGAACGCGGTCATATGCGGGAACAAAGCGAAATTCTGGAAGGCCATGCCGATGCCGCGGAATTCCGCGTCGACATCGGTCATGTCGTCACCGCCGATGAATATCTTGCCTTCATCCGGATCGATGACCCCGGCGACAAGCCGCAGCAGCACGGTCTTGCCGGCACCGGAGGGGCCGAACAGGACAAGGGTCTCGCCGTCGGCGACGGTCAGGGACAGATTGTCGAGAACGGTCTGGCTCTTGTAGCGCTTGACGACGTTTCTGAGTTCGAGGCTGGCCATTTCTATCCTTTCACCGCGCCGAGCGACAGACCTTCGACGAGATAGCGCTGCGCATAAAGGGCGAGCGCCAGCGTCGGCGTGATCGACAACACGATGGCCGCCGAAATCTGGCCATACTGGATGCCCGAGGAGGTGATGAAAGCCAGCGCTCCGACCGTCACTGGCTGCTTGTCGGCCGAGGCCAACACCAGCGCGAAGACGAAGTTGTTCCAGGCAAAGATGAAGGCGAGCAGGCCGGCGGCGGCGATGCCCGGGCCGGCAAGCGGCAGCGCGATCTTGCGGAAGGTGGCGAACCAGGAATGGCCGCCGATACGATAGGCATATTCGATGTCGGCCGGAATGTCCTCGAAATAGCCGCGCACGATCCACAGGATCAGCGGCAGGCAGATCAGCTGGTAGACCCAGATCAGCCCGATATAGGTGTTGGCCAATCCAAGCTTCTGGAAATAGAGGGTGAGCGGCAGGAGCACCAGCAGCGCCGGCGCGAACTTGAACGACAGCAGCGTGAAGGCGATATCCTCCGAACCGCGGAACTTGTGCCGCGCGAAGGCGTAGGCCGCCGGGACGCCGAGCAGCAGGGAGACGGCAACCGAGGTGACCGACAGGAACACCGAATTCCACAGGTTGCGCATGAAGGCGATGTCGAGCGTGCCGGCCGCCGTCACCAGCTTGCCGGTAATGAGCGCGGTATAGTTGGCCAGCGTCGGCTCGAAGATCAACTGCGGCGGAATGCGCAGGATGGTCTCGTTGGTCTGGAACGACATCATGAAGATCCAGGCGATCGGGAACATGAAGAAGACCACGACCAGGGTCAGTGCCACGCCGCGCAGGATGCGTTCGAGCAAGGAAGTGTGTTCCATGTCCGCCTCCTATGCCTGGCCGCGGGCGCGTTCGCGCAGCCGCAGCCAGTTCTTGATGAAGATGTTGGAGAGGAAATAGGTGATCGCCCACAGGATGATCATCAGCGCCGCCGAGCGGCCGACATTGGTCGACTGGAAGAAGTTGAGATAGGCCTCGACCTGGAACACGGTCAGCGTATCGCCAGGCCCCCCTTGAGTCATCGCGTAGATGATGTCGAACTGCTGGATGGAGTCGAGCAGGCGGAACAGCGTCGCCGTCAGTATGTAGGGCGTCAGCATCGGCAAGGTGATGCGGAAGAACACGAAGCTTCTCGGCACGCCATCGAGTGCCGCGGCCTCGAAAGGCTGCGTCGGCAGGCTGCGCAGGCCGGCCAACAAGAGGATCATGATGAAGGGCGTGTAGACCCAGATGTCGACGAGCACGACGGTGAAGAGAGCCGTCGACGGCGACGAGGCCCAGCGGAAATCCTGCAGCCCGATCAGGCTGGCGAGATAGCTCAGCACGCCGAAGCCGGGATTGGTCATCAGCTTCCACATCAGCGCGGCCAGCGCCGGCGCCGTCATCAGCGGCATCAACAGCATGATCGAGATGAAATTGTTCAGCGTCGAGCGCTTCTGCAGCAGCATGGCGATGGCGAGACCGAGAAGCAGCTCCAGCACGACCGTGGTTCCCGCATAGAGCAGCGAGACCTTGAGCGTGTTCCAGAACTTCGGGTCGGTGAAGAAGGAGATGTAGTTGTCTCCCCAGTTGAACTGCCGCGCCCAGGGCTGGCTCAGACGGTAGCGCTGGAACGAATAGACGACCGAGGTCAGGAACGGGATGAGGATGCCGATGCAGACCAGCAAGGCCGGCAGGCTGAGCACGTAGGGCAAGACCCTCTTGCTGATCCTGAAGCCGGACGGCCCGGCCCTTTGTGTTGTTGCGGCAGTCATCCGCTGCTCCATGATCCTGTTGCTTCGCCCGGCCGGCCGCCCAAGGGAGCCAGGCGGCCGGTGGGCGAATTGGCGGCGCTTTTTTCGAGCATCGGTTTTTCCCAAAACCGGATTCCACTTTTGGGTCCGATGCTCCAGGCGCCGCGTCGCAGACGTGAAAGTCGGGTCGGGACTGGCCGGCCTCGGCGAGCCAGTCCCTGGGCCTTGGCCTAGCCGAGGCCGGCTTCCTTGAGCTGGCCGTCGATGCTCTCGGCCAGCTTGTCGAGGCCCTCGTCGACCGGCACTTCCTTGGCCACCATCTTCTGCAGCGTCGCCGCCCATTCGGTGGTGAGATCGAAGAACAGCGGCTGCGCCGTGAACTTGATGCTGGCGCCCGGCGCCGAGGCGTCGAACATCTCGACATAGCCCGGATAGCTCTTGTTCAGCTTGTCGCGGAACATCTCGTCCTTCCAGACCGACTGGCGGACCGGATTGACGAAGTCCATCTTGGTGGCGCCGAACAGCCCGTGCTCCGGACCGGAGGCCCATTGCATGAAGTACCAGGTTGCGTCCTTGTCCTTCGAGAAGTTGGACATTGCCAGCGACCAGATCCAGATGTTGGGCGTCGCCGCCTTGGCTGCCGGATTGGCCTTGAAGCTTGCAAAGGCGAGCTTGCCCGCCATCTTGTTGTCGCCGCCATTCATGAAGTAGCCGAGGATATCGGCGTCGAAGATCATCGCCGAGGCGCCGGCGCCGAGATCGGTGCCGACCTGATACCAGGTGTAGGTCGACCAGTCCTTGGGGCCGCTCTCCTGGATCATCTGAACCCACTGCTTGTGGAAAGCCTTGGACTCGGCGGTGTTCATCGCGGCCGACAATTTGCCGTCAGCCGAGACATTGAGGTCCTTCTGGTCAAAATTGGCGTAGGCCGACAGGAAGCCGGGATGGATCGTCGCCCAGGAGCGCGAGCCACGCACGCCGATGCCGTAGACGCCGCCACCGACATCCTTGGTGAGCTTGGCCGCCGCGGCAACCATCTCGTCCATGTTGCCGGGAATGGTGACGCCGGCCTTGTCGAACATGGCCTTGTTGTAGGTGATGTTGTTCTGTTCGAAGCCCCACGGAATGCACCACTGCTTGGCGTCGTCCGAACCCAGCGCGCCGCCCGGCTTGCCATTCCAGGCGCAGGAATTCTTGACGCCGGGCAGGAAGTCGTCCCAGGCATAGTTCGGGTTGGTCTTGGCCGGGTCCTTGATCCATTCGTTGAGGTCGGTGATCCAGCCGGCCGGACCATAGGTCCAGGTCATGTAGGCGCCAGTCATGAAGGCATCATATTCGGGCGAGCTCGCCGACAGCGCGGCGGTGACCTTGTCGAAATAGACGTCTTCCGGGAACACGTCATAGACGACGTTCATGCCGGTCAGCTGCTTGAAGTTCTCGAGATCGGCGATCATCGCGTCGGCGTAAGGATGCTTGTTGAGCAAGAGCTTGATGGTCTTGCCCTTGTGCGCCTTCCAGTCGAAGTCCGCGGCAAGCGCTCGGGTCTGGCCCAGATTGAGCAGCGTGCCGGCGGTACCCGCGGCAAGGCCCATCGCACCCAGTCCCTTGATCAGCCCGCGACGGTCGACTTGTCCGCGCAGGAAGGCGTCAATGAGGTCTTTCTCTTTCTCATGCATTTCGTCTTCTCCTCCACAGGGTAGTTTCAACTGAACGGTTGCCGGCTACCCGACCGGCGTCTCTCCCACGAGCGATCGCGCCGTCCGCTCGTCGGTTATCAGGCCCCTGAGATAGCGGCCCTCCAGCACCGACTTGATGGCACGAACCTTCACCTTGCCGCCGGCGACGGCGACAATCCGGCGATTGCTGATATCCTCCCTGGCCAGCGCCAGCGCCCGGTTGGAAACGGTCGTCGCCACCGCGTTGCCGGCGCCATCGAAGAAATGGCCGAGCAATTCGCCGACGCCGCCGTTGCGGCGGATCTCCTCCATCTCGCCCTTTTCGATCATGCCGGTGGCGACGAGCGACGCCTCGCGTTCGGCGGTGCCGATGCCGGCAAGCAGCAGGTCGGCCGATTTGGCGAGATCGAAGACCTCGCTGATGCCCTTCTGCCCGAGCAGCACGAGCCGATCCTCCGCCGTGTTGGCGAACATCGGCACCGGCATGACGTAGGCTTCGGCGCCTGTGCGTTCGGCGAGGCGGTGGATGACATCATGCGGGTTGGCCGAGAATTTCCGCGTCAGGCCGCCGAGCAGCGAGACGAAGCGGATCTTGTCGGTCGAGGTGCGCGGCAGATATTCCACGCAAGCGGCCAGCGTGCGGCCATGGCCGACGCCGATCAGTGCCTCCTCGCCGCGTTCGATCTCGCGCTTGAGAAATTGCGCGCCGGCAATGCCGAGCGCCTTGAGCGGCAGATCTTCCGAATCGAAATCGGGAACCACCTCGCAATAGTCGAGGCCGTAGCGACGGGACAGTTCGTCCTCGAGCTCGACGCATTCCGACACTTCGCCGTCGATATAGACCTTCACCAGCCCTTCCTGGTTGGCCTTGGTGATCAGGCGATGGGCCTTGAGGCTGGTCAGGCCAAGCCGCTTGGCAACCTCGGACTGGGTCAGGCCGCCGGCGTAATGAAGCCATGCGGCACGCGCCGCCATGCTGGTTTCATCGTCGCGCAAGAGCCCGTTGCCGAATCCGACCATTTCCGCCCTTTGATATTTTTATCAGCTTGTGCAAAATTTTTCACAAGACACCCCCAGAGTCAAGCGCCCAGCCATGCGAGAGGCTTGAAACAGCCTCCGGGCTGTTCAACGACAGTCGTGGGTGGGGAGCGAAGGGCAGCCGGTCGTATGCGCAGCGCCAGTCAGGAATGACGGCGGGCAGCCAGAAGAGAGAAGGCGCTTATACTTCGCGCAGGAAAGCGCACGGGCGCAGCTATGCAGATCCAGGCTGCGGCTCGGGCGGAGATCCGATTGCCGCATGGTCGTTGCACGATAAGGCTGACTGCGTTGTCAAAGGTCAGGGGCCAAGCTGTTCAGCACGCAAATCGCGATGACGCCGCTGCGAAGACGGGCCGCGTTTTGCCACCGTTGATGCGGCGCCCCCCTCACCCCTCGCCCCTCGCCCGGGACGCTACGGGCAATGCCCGGAGGCAGAGCTTTGCCGGACGGCGTCCGATCGAATGCGCCCTACTGCAGTATCCGCGACGGCGCCTGGCCTGAACGGTCGCCCGTGAACTCGGCATTGGCGTCCCCCGCCTCAAACGGGCGATCGAGCCCGGTCGCCACGACCGACACCCTGAACTTGCCTTCCAAATTCTTGTCGAAGATGGCGCCGACGATGATGTCGGCATCCTCGTAGACCTCTTCGCGTATGCGGGTGGCGGCTTCATCGACCTCGAACAGGGTCATGTCGCGGCCGCCCGATATCGAGACCAGAACGCCCTTTGCACCCTTCATCGAAGCCTCATCCAGAAGCGGATTGGCGATTGCCGCTTCCGCTGCCTTGATGGCCCGGCTCTCGCCGGACGCCTCGCCCGTACCCATCATGGCGCGGCCCATGCCCCGCATCACCGATTTCACGTCGGCGAAGTCGAGATTGATCAGGCCTTCCTTGACGATCAGGTCGGTAATGCAGCCGACACCGGAATAAAGCACCCGGTCGGCGATGACGAAAGCGTCGGCAAAGGTGGTCTTGGCATCGGCGATCCTGAACAGGTTCTGGTTCGGGATGACGATTACGGTGTCGGCGCTCTCGCGAAGCCGCGCGATGCCTTCCTCGGCCATCTGCATGCGCCGCTTGCCCTCGAACGCGAATGGCTTGGTGACGACACCCACGGTCAGGATGCCGGCCTTGCGCGCCGCATGCGCGATGATCGGAGCGGCTCCGGTTCCCGTGCCGCCGCCCATGCCGGCGGTGACGAAACACATATGCGTGCCCTGGAGATGGTCCATGATCTCGTCGAGCGATTCCTCGGCGGCGGCGCGGCCGATCTCGGGAAGCGATCCGGCACCCAGCCCCTCGGTGACATGAGCACCAAGCTGGATCAGCCTCGTTGCCTTCGACATCGCAAGCGCCTGGGCGTCGGTGTTGGCGGCGATGAACTCGGTGCCCTGAAGCTGCTCCGCGATCATGTTGTTGACGGCATTCCCACCTCCGCCGCCAACGCCGATCACGGTGATCTTGGGTCTCATCTCGGAGATCTCGGGCTTCTTGAACTCGGCCATGCCGCTTTCTCCTTTGCCAATTGCGCGCTTCACGACCACCCGCAGACTGCCTTGGGGGGTATTGCAATCGAGCGGTATGAGGCGAATCAGTCCGCTCGGATGGGTGCCCCAAAAAGCCAGAGAGCGGCCGCGCGTGCAAGTGCGGCAAAAGTCAAGATTTGTGATGACGGGATCGACCTCGTGCCGCGAGACCGTCCGCCCCCGGCGATCCTGCGATCAGGCGCCGCTTCCGGACGACCCGGCGCCCCCGGAACCTGACTGGGTTGCCCGCTCCAGGATCGGCATCGGCGACCGCAGGCAGGGTTTCGGGCGCGAACCAATGGGCACGCAGCAACGACACGATCGCCGGCTCACGCGAGCGCAGGCATTCCTCGGCGCGAGACCCTCAAAAAACGGACTTTGTCAGCAATCATGCCGCGATGGGGGTATACCCTCAGGAAACGATGCCCGTAGTGTGATTCAAAAAGGGGGTACGAGAGAATTGTCGAATTTGCCATCCAACGGATTGCAGCGACCGGAATCGCGGTGCGGACTTTTGCCGAGATGAGACATCCCGTCGATCACGGCGCCATGGCCGTTTCAGGTTACACGGTTCCCTGGCACGCAGCGGCCGGAACGCCTGTCGCCCTTCATGTCTCGTCGTCGCGGCAAGTGCGCGATGTGCGGATCGTACGCCTCGACACGCCCGCGGCTGAATTCATGGATTGGCCCATTGAACCGACCGGGGATGCCGCGTGCCACCGCGACTTCGACCAAGGATCGTGCCTGAAGATCGCGGCGTCGGAACTTGCCAAGGGCGCGGAGATCCGCGGCGTCGCCTTTGAAGTGTATCTGACCCGCAATGACGGCGTCCGGGTGCTGTTTGAGAGCGGTCCGTTGCGGCTACAGCTGCAGGACGGGAAGCTGACTTTCATCCATCATGGGGAGGCGCATCAGACGGGCGGTACCGTGCCGGCAAACACCTGGCTGGCGGTCGAGATTTCATCCGGTGACAGTGGGACAGTCCTTCGGATCAACTCGGACGACCTGTTGGCTCCGTTTCGCCTGCATCATCAATTCAATCTGCCCTGGCAGCCTCCGTCGGACGACACGTTCTTCGGCGCGAGCGCGGCGAACGATGTCAGGTCGCTCAACTCCAAATTCTCGGCAATCGTGTTGCAAACCACGAGCGGACGCATTGGCTGGACGTTCCCCACCCTGCTGCCAAGCGGCCCGATCGCCTCGACAGGCGGAGATCGTTTCCTCTGGCTAGAAGCGGTCAACCAACCGACGTTCTGCATGACCTCACGCCGCTGGGACGGATCGAGTTTCGATCCAAGGCTGGTGCCGTCGCACTACGACGCCGTGCATTGCCACGACGACGACATGGGATCGTTGCAGTGGCCAGCCTCATACCAATTGCATGTCCCCGCCGGGGCGGCCGCCGGCGTCTACGCCTTCGAGGTTGGCCATGACGGCGGATCGGAGCGCATCGTCTTCTTCATCACCTCGTCCCTCCGGTGTTCACCGCTGTTGTTCCTGGTGCCGACGGCCACCTATCTCGCTTACGCGGATGAATTCCTGCCCGCGCATCTGTACGAATGGATGTGCGAGGATCGAGGCCATCACTTTGCGATCGATAACAACCTGAAGTCGCTCTACGACTACCACAGCGACCTCAGCGGCGTGTCGATCTGCTCCTACCGGAAGCCGAAGGCGACGCTGCGCGACGACTACAATTACCCGCTGTGTGGTTGCCCGCACAATCTGCCGGTCGACCTGCACTTGCTGCGCTTCTGCCACAGCAACGGCATCGCCTTCGATCTCATGACCGACCGCGACCTGCATGAGCGGGGTCTCGCCGGCCTGCAGGGGTATCGGGCCGTCGTCACCGGCAGCCACCCGGAATACATGTCGATCGAAATGGAACATGCCCTGCGCCAGTTCGCGGCAGCAGGCGGCAGCATCGCCTATCTCGGCGGCAATGGTTTTGCCGGCAAGGTCGCGTTCCAGGATGATCTCATGGAACTGCGCCGTTCGCCGCTCGAAGCGGCGCGCACCTGGGATGGGCCGATCGCCGAACAATCGCTGTCGATCACCAACCAGCCGGGTGGCCATCTTCGCGCCAGCGGGCGCGGCGAATTCTCGCTGACCGGCGTCGCCATCTCGCTGATGGGCTTCGACGGCGCCCGCCCCTTCACGCGCACACCGCAAAGCCATGAACCTTCGGCAGCATGGCTGTTCGACGGCGTCGCCGACGACACCTTCGGCAATGAAGGCATCGTGCTCGGCGGCGCGGCCGGCTATGAGGTCGATGCCACCGATCCACATCTTGGCACGTCCCCCGATACCGCAGTCATTGCGCGTGCAACCGGCTTCCCGGACAGCTTCGACCATGACGCGACGCGCTGGTATGAGGGCGGCGCCAGCGAGCGCGCCGCGCGCCGTTGCGCGGAGATGACGCTGCGCCATCTCTCGTCAGGAGGCTTGATCTTCTGCGCGAGTTCGGTCGCCTGGTGCGGCGCATTGCCGACGGGAAGTGCCATGAACGACGTCGGCAGGATCACGATGAATTTGCTGACGCACCTGGCGGCGGCAAGGAGCCGGCCGGCCGGATGCAGCAGCTCTTGATGCATATCTGGCAGCAGCATCGCTTGACCGTGATCCTCGTCACCCACGATGCCGAGGAAGCCGTCTGTCTGTCCGATCGCATCTTTGTCATGGGCCTCAACCCGGGACGCACCAAGGAGTGCATGCCGGTGCCTTGCGGCGCTGCGATCGATGCGTCTATCATGCCGACCCAAAAGTCGCTGACAACGGCCCACACACGGCGTTCAGCCGGCATAACAATTACTAGCGGCGAATGTCGTCAGCTGCGTAGATTAGCGACCCGCCAATGGCCGAGAGAACACAATTCGGGTTGACCGCCGTCGACACCGTCCCCTTGCATGAGAAAGTCTATCTGGAACTCGTGCGGGCGCTGATGTCCGGCCAGTTCGTACCTGGCCAGAAGCTGACCTCACGCAAGCTTGCCAAGGAACTCGGCACCAGCGACATGCCGGTGCGCAGCGCCTTCATGCGGCTTCAGGCATTGCGCGCGCTCAGCCCGATGCCCAACGGCAGCGTGGAGGTGCCGGTGATCTCGGCCGAACGGTTTTCGCAGTTGACCGCCGTGCGGACGATCCTCGAAGGCTCGGCAACCGAGCTGGCGACAAAACTCATCAACGGCAACAATCTGCGGACGATCCGACGCCACGGCACCGAACTGACCCTGGCAGCCCGCAAGGGCAATATCGACGACTATCTCAGGAAAAACTACGACTTCAAATTCTCGATCTATCGCCATTGCGGCAACGAGCAGATGATCTTCCTGATCGAGACCGTATGGATGCAGGTGGGCCCATTTCTGCGGAACCTCGCCATGGGGTTCGAGGACGACCTCGCCTCCATCCTCGACATCGACTATCACGAGGAAGCCGTCGCGGCGATCGAGGCTCAGGACGGGGAGCGGGCCCGCGCAGCCATCGTGCGCGACATCGACGAAGGCGCCACACATATCCTGCGGCAGGCCAGATTTCCGGGAACAAGAACCTAGAAATGCCACTTGGCTTTCCATTCTCTTGCCTCTATGTTGCGATCGCAGATCGCACAATTGGTTTTGGAGATGCCTCCCGACATCCCGGCTAGTGAATTGAAAAAATAAGGAAAACCCTCTGGTAGCAGCCAGGGTTCGTTTTCAAAAAACTCACAAGCTATTTTTGCCAGGGACGTGCGGCCGATCAGGCTGCGGCACCAAAAACCAGAGGTTGGAAATTGAGCGATGCAATTGCGGACGTTCTGAACTGGCTTGAAAGCAGAAGCGATATCCAGAGCCTGAGGGCGGCGGTGTGCGACCTCAACGGCGTCATGCGCGGCAAGCGCATCCCGGTCGAGCAAGCACGCAAGGCGCTGGAAGGCAAGCTGCGCATGCCCTATTCGCTGATCGGGCTCGACATCTGGGGCGAGGACATCGAAGGCAACACGCTGGTTTTTTCGACCGGCGATGCCGACGGACTTTGCCAATGGACCGGACGCGGCATTCTCCCGGTCGAATGGACGGCGCATCCGACGGCGCTTGTCCCACTCTGGCTCGCCGATGAAACCGGCGCCCCCTATCTCGGTGATCCCCGGCGGGCGCTGGCCCGCATCCTCGACCGCTACAAGGCGTTGGGCCTGACCCCGGTCGCAGCAACCGAACTTGAATTCTATCTGGTCGATCCGCAGTCGCAGCGGCCGGTCGGGCCCGTCTCGCCGGTAACCGGGCGTCGTCTCGATTCCGATGCGGCGTTGTCCATCGACGAGATCGACGATTTCGAATCCTTCATCCATGACGTCTACGAAGCCTGCCGGGCACAAGGCATTCCCGTCGACACCGCCATCGCCGAAAATGGCGTCGGCCAGTTCGAGATCAATTTGAACCACGTCGCGGACGCCCTGCGGGCGGCCGACGATGCCGTCCTGTTCAAGCGCACGGTCAAGGGCATCGCCCGCAAGCACGGCTTCGCCGCCTGTTTCATGGCCAAGCCCTATGGCGACCGCGCCGGTAATGGCTTTCACGTCCATTTCAGCCTGGTCGACGGCGAAGGTCGCAACGTCTTCGACGACGGCACCGATCAGGGCTCGGAGATCATGCGCCATGCGGTGGGCGGCCTGCTTGCGGCAATGGCCGAGAGCACGCTGGTGTTCGCACCGCATTTCAATTCATACCGCAGGCTTCGTCCAAGGTCCTACGCGCCGACCGCGGTCGCCTGGGGCTATGAGAACCGCATGGTCGCGATCCGCATTCCCGGCGGCCCGACCGGCGCACGCCGCATCGAGCATCGTGTGTCGGGGGCGGACGCCAATCCCTACCTCGTGCTTGCGGCCATATTGGGCGCCGCACTGATCGGCATTGAAAGACAGATGTCGCCGGGCGATCCGGCCAGCAGCGATGGCCAAGGGCTCGTGCCGGCCAAGCTGCCGCCGGACTGGGCGTCCGCAATCGCCGCCTTCGAGAGCGGGCCGCATGTGGCGGAGATCTTCCCGGCGATCCTGCGCGACTCCTTCATCGCCTGCAAACGCCAGGAACTGAATACGTTCGCACTCAATGTCAGCGATTTCGAAATCGAGACCTATCTCGAAAGCGTCTAGCCCCGACTGACCGGTGCGGTGACGAGCCCGGCCCTGGTCCAAAACTGCGACGCGTTTCCGCCATCACCGCGTCGCCGTTACTGCCCGCTAGACGACAATCAGCTGGATTGTCAGAACGCCTCGACCCATGGCCTGAGTTCGACTTCGAAGCTCCAAGCGCTCCGGTGCTGACGATGGGCCGCGAGATAGGCCTCGGCGATCGCGTCCGGCGACAGGCGGCGGTCCGGCCGGTCGGGATCGGCTGCCTGTCCGGGCGGCTCGATCTGGCCGTCGATGATGAAATGCGCGACATGGATGTTTTGGGGACCCAGTTCGCGGGCCATGGATTGCGCCAGTCCGCGCAGGCCGAATTTCGGCATGGCAAAGCCGGCCGAGCCGGAATATCCCTTGAGGCTGGCGGTGGCACCGGTGAACAGGATCGATCCCGAGCCGCGCGCCAGCAGCCGCCGCGCCGCCTGCTGGCCGACCAGGAAGCCGCCATAAGCGCCGACCAGCAGCGCCTGCCTGACCGCATCGGGATCGAGCTCGGCGATCGGGCCGCGCGTGCGCCCGCTGGCGTTGAACACCGCAAGCGCCAGCGGACCGGCCTTGTCGGCGGTCTCGAACAGATTTGCGACGGAGGCTGGATCGGCGACGTCCGTCTCGACGGCCAGCGCGCCGGTCTCGTCGACCAGGGGGGCGAGTTTTTGGACATT
Organism: Mesorhizobium sp. RCAM 05104; assembly: GCF_059683645.1. Lineage (NCBI taxonomy): Bacteria > Pseudomonadati > Pseudomonadota > Alphaproteobacteria > Hyphomicrobiales > Phyllobacteriaceae > Mesorhizobium > Mesorhizobium sp. RCAM 05104. The sequence goes on from NZ_CM185033.1 coordinate 1,487,019, forward strand.
GCGGGCGGCCAGGACCACACGAAAACCATCCTTGGCGAGAAGGCGTGCCAACGAGGCGCTAAGGCCCTGCCCCGCGCCTGCTATCACCGCGACGTCGGATGCCATGATATCTTCCTCCTTGAGAACGAACGCGCTGCGTTTCGCAGCGTCGCGCCTTCGGCGACGAGAGGCAAGAAGAGCCTTGCTGGAATTTTGGCGCCTGGCGGATGCGGATGCCGAAAGCTGCACGTGCAAGCTCGCGGACGACCAGCCGACCTACGACGTCGGCGGGACAGAAGCGGTGGGAAGGATCGCCGCAGATGGGGTTGGCCCCCGTTGCCCTAGCCATCCTACGAGGCGCGATCCGCCTTCAGCACCGAGACCGCCGCCTCGCTGTTGTGGACATACTCGTTGGCGTCCGGCTGCCTCTGCACCAGCAGGATGAACAAGAGGTCGGTCAGCGTCAGCTGCGCGTCGCGCGCGGTGATGGAGGAAGAGCGCGCGCGCTCCTCGTCGGCGACGGTGTAGAGGCGGATGTCGGCGACGCGGCTCAGTGGATTGTCATGCAGGCCGGTGACGGCGATCACCGTCGTGCCGCGCTTGCGGGCAAGTTCGGCGATGCGCAAGGTTTCGATGCTGGCGCCGGAATAGGAGAGTGCGAACAGCACGTCGCCGGGCCCGAGCGTCGAGACATTGGCCATCTGGATGTGGCTGTCGCTGTCATGCAGCACGTTGCGGCCGAGCTTCATCAGCTTGTAGGAGAAGTCTCGCGCCACCAGCGAGGAGGCGCCGACACCGACCAGATGGATGCGGCGCGCGCCATCCAGCAGCTCCAGCGTCCTGGAGATGATGCGCTCGCTGTTGGCGGCCACCGTCTGCTGCATCGACAGAAGCTTGCTGCCGATCAGCTTCTTCAGGATGACCTGATAGTTGTCGCCGACCTCGATGGAGCCGTGGATGACGCCGGCCGGAACCTGCCATTCCTGCGCCTTGGCCTCGCTGACCGCGAGCTTGAGCTCCTGATAGCTGGCATAGCCGAGCTTCTGGCTGAACTTGACGACGCTCGACTGGCTGCGTCCGATCTCGGCCGCGAGAGCTGCCGTCGACAGCCGCAGCATCTGGTCGGGATTGTCGACGATGTATTGGCCGATCTCGCGATCGCCGGGCGCCATGCCGTCGAGCTTCGCATTGATCCTGTTCAAGACGGACACGGGAATCCCTCGCGCTTTCAGGCCCGGAAGCAGCAGACGACCAGCCTGGCCAAGGAATAAATTATTCCAATTTCGATTGACAGCCAAGAACGCAGAATTAATTCTCGACCGGGACCGGGCCACCAACCGGGATTCGGAGCATTCTCTCCGGAGCGAGACGCCGGCCCAGCTCTCATCACCAAGGTTTCAGCCCATGGACAGATTGCGGATCGTCGGCGGACAAAGGCTGGAAGGCGCGGTGACGATATCCGGCGCCAAGAACGCCGCGCTGCCGCAGATAGCGGCGGCGCTGCTCAGCCCCTACCCGCTCGAACTGACCAACCTGCCTGACGTGACGGACGTCGAAAACATGCTCGGCGTGATGCGGCTTCATGGCGCCGAGGTGACACGGTCGGCTCATGCCGCGACGATCGACACCAGCGCCGCCGTTTCCAAGGAGACGTCCTACGACACGGTCAGGAAGATGCGGGCGACGGTGCTCGTCCTGGCGCCGCTGCTCGCCCGTTTCGGTCAGGCGCGGGTCTCGCTGCCGGGCGGCTGCGCGATCGGCGCACGGCCGGTCGACATGCATGTGGCGGCGCTCGCGGCACTGGGCGCCAGGATCGCCATCGAGAACGGCTCGATCGTCGCCTCGGCGCCGAACGGACTGACCGGCACGCGCATCATCTTGAGCTCGCCGTCGGTCGGGGCAACGGAAACCGCGATGATGGCGGCGGCCACGGCAAGGGGCGAAACCGAAATCCTGAACGCGGCGCGCGAGCCCGAAGTGGCGGACCTCGCCGCTTGCCTCAACGCCATGGGCGCGCATATCGAGGGCGCCGGCACGCACCGCATCCTGATTGCCGGCAGGACGAATTGGCATGCGGCCAGGCATGACATCATTCCGGACCGGATCGAGGCCGGCACCTATGCCATCGCCGCGGCGATCACCGGTGGCCAGTTGGAGCTGACCCATGCCCGGCTCGAACACATGGCATCGGTGGTGCAGCTTCTTGAGGCCACCGGCGTCAGCGTCTGGCCCGGCGACCGCGGGCTCATCGTGTCGCGCGACCGGCCGCTCAGGGCCGTCGACGTCACGACGGAACCCTACCCGGGTTTTCCGACCGACCTCCAGGCGCAGTTCATGGCGCTGATGTGTTGTGCCGAGGGCGCATCGCTGTTGCGTGAAACCATCTTCGAGAACCGGTTCATGCATGTTCCCGAACTGATGCGGCTCGGCGCCAACATCAAGTTGCAAGGCACCATGGCGCTGGTGCGCGGCGGCGAAAGGTTGCATGGCGCCCAAGTGATGGCCACCGATCTGCGCGCTTCGGTATCGCTGGTGCTGGCGGCGCTGGTGTCCGAAGGCGAGACCATCATCAACCGCGTCTATCATCTCGACCGCGGCTATGAGCAACTGGACCGCAAGCTCCGACTGTGCGGCGCCGACATCGAGCGGCTGAGCGCATGAGCGGCGGCGCGGATCACTATTTTCTCGGTGTCGACGGCGGCGGCACCGGCTGCCGGGCCCGCATCGAGGATGCGGACGGAACCGTGCTGGGACAAGGCCTGTCGGGTCCGGCAACGACCCGGCTCGGCATCGACGCGGCCTGGGCCTCCATTGCGAAAGCTTTCGGCACGGCGATCGAGGAGGCAGGCTTTGGACCGGTGCAGAGCGCCAGGATCAGCGCCGGCATCGGTCTTGCCGGCATCGGCCGCAAGGGCGCGCTGGAGGCGTTGCGGGCGATCGCGCACCCGTTTGCCAGCATCGATTTCGTCAGCGACGGCGTCGGCGCCTGCCTTGGCGCGCATTCCGGCCAGGACGGCGCCATCGTCATTGCCGGTACCGGCTCGATCGGCCTGGGCTTCGTCGAGGGACGCGACCTGCGCGTCGGCGGCTACGGCTTTCCGATCTCCGACGAGGGCAGCGGCGCCGATCTTGGACTGAAGGCCGTGCAACTGGCGTTGCGCGCCCATGACGGCCGGCACGAGCCGACCGCGCTGCTGGCGGAGGTGATGCAGCGCTTCGAAAGCGACCCGATGGAAGCCGTCGCCTGGATGGACCGAGCCAGCGCCACCGACTATGCGGCCCTGGCGCCGATGGTGATGCGCCATGCCGACCAGGGCGATCCTGTCGGACGGCGCATCGTGCAAAGCGCGGCCGAGCAGATCGATACGCTGGTGAGGGTGCTGTTCGAAAAAGGCGCTCCGCGCGTGACCCTGCTGGGCGGATTGTCCAGCCCGCTCGAACCCTGGCTCTCTCCCGATGTCCGCCGCCGCCTGAAGCCCGCCGACGGCGACGCCGTGTCGGGAGCGATCATCCTTGCCAAGAAATCCCTGGTCGGGCGATAGCGCCTTGCCGTCACTAGGAATAGTATATTCCATATTCCTGTTGACGATACGAATATTCAATTCTAAAAAGTTAACAAAAGAAAACAGGGCGGCAAGCATGGACCCACGGTCCGTGCGCAGCGGTGCCGGGACGAGCCATGCCCGCCGCCGGCTATGCCGCATGATTTTGAAAGCAAGCGATGACCGAGCAAGGGTTGATGTCTGAGCTGGACCGGCTGGTTTCCGAGGGCCGGAACCCAAGGACGATGGACATCGACCTGCTGCCGACCATCGACGTCCTGCGCAAGATCAATGACGAGGACAGAGCCGTCCCGACGGCTGTCGAGAAGGTTCTACCCGACATCGCTGCCGCGGTGGACCTTATCGTGCTTGCCTTCCAGAAAGGTGCGCGGCTTGTCTATATGGGCGCCGGCACCAGCGGCCGGCTTGGGGTGCTCGACGCTTCGGAATGCCCGCCCACCTTCGGCGTGCCGGAAGGCATGGTCGTCGGCCTGATCGCCGGTGGTCCCGACGCCCTGGTGCGGTCGACGGAAGGTGCCGAGGATGATCCGAAAAGGGGCGCCAAGGCATTGCAGGAGATCGGGCTCACCGCCGACGACGTCGTGGTCGGCATCGCGGTCAGCGGGCGAACGCCTTACGTCATCGGCGGATTGAATTATGCCAGGCAGGTGGGCGCAACGACGGTCGCCCTGTCCTGCAATCCGGCGTCGACCATTGCCGGTATCGCCGACATAGCCATCTCGCCGGTTGTCGGCCCGGAAGTGCTCACCGGCTCGACCCGGCTGAAGTCGGGAACCGCGCAGAAGCTGGTGCTCAACATGCTGACCACCGCCAGCATGATCCGCATCGGCAAGAGCTACCAGAACCTGATGGTGGATCTTAACCCGTCGAACAAGAAGCTGGTGGCCCGGGCGATCCGGATCGTCATGCAGACGACCGGCTGCGCGGCACAACAGGCAAAACAGGTGCTCGCCCAGACCGGCAATGACGTGAAACTGGCGATCCTGGTGACGATCACCGGCATGGGCGTCGAGGAGGCGCGCGCGGCTCTCGGCAAGGCCGGAGGCTTCCTGCGAAAGGCAATCAGCGACGTGACGGCGGCATGAGCCGCTTGGGACAAGACGGCGTCAAGCCGCATAGACTGGGCCGATACTCCAAAGCATCTGTGTCTTGGAAGCGGTCCGTGGAAACTGCAAGGCATCAAGTTCAAATCATAATGGGAGACGAAAATGGTAAGGCACCTCACAAGAACACTCCTGTCAGGCATCACGCTGGCGGCGATGCTCGGCATCGCGACGGTTTCGACGCAGGCGGCAACGCTGCACATGGCCTGGTCGCAGGACGCCACAGGACTTGACCCGCACAAGCAGACGGCGTTTTCGTCGCTGCGGCTGCTGGAACTGATCTATGAGCCGCTGGTGCGGGTCGACGCCAGCCTGCAGATCATCCCCGCCATCGCAACATCCTGGGAATTTTCGAAGGACGGCAAGGAGCTTACCTTCAAGCTCGATCCCAAGGCGAAATTCCAGGACGGCACGGCTGTAACCTCGGCCGACGTCAAGGCATCGTTCGAGCGCATTCTCGACGAGAAGACAGGCGCGGCCGCCCGCGCCAACTTCCTGTCGATCGCCAGCATCGACACGCCGGATGCGGCGACCGTCGTGTTTCATCTGTCGCAGCCCGACGTGCCGATCCTGACGGCGATGAGCGACGTCAATGCGGCCATCGTTCCGGCAAGCGAAATCAAGGCCGGTTCGATCGGCACCAAGGCGGTCGGCTCGGGTCCGTTCAAGCTCGACAAATGGGACCCCAACGCCAAGGAAGTCCTGAGCGCCAACAAGGATTGGGCCGGCGGCGCGACCGGCGTCGACGGCATCGAGATCAGCGTGCTGCCGGACGAAGCGGCGATCCTGGCGGCCATGCGCACCAAGCAGATCGATTTCGCGCTGCTCAACGACCCGCTCGTCGCCACGCTGGTGCCGAAGGAGGCCAGCCTGCAGCTGAACCGCGTGCCGGTCCTGTCCTATCACGTGCTGCAGCTCAATCCGTCGCGCAAGCCGATGACCGAGCTCAAGGTGCGCCAGGCGATCTCTTGCGCCATCGACCGGCAAGAGGTGCTAGACACCGCTTCGCTCGGCGAAGGCAAGGTCACCGGACCGCTGACCATTCCGGCTATGGCGACCGATCCGAGCCAGCTGTTCTGCTACAAGCGCGATGTCGACAAGGCCAAGAAGCTGATGGCCGAGGCCGGCTTTGCCGACGGCTTTTCGGCGACCGTGATCGGCGCCACCGGCGAGCCGCCGACGGCGGCGGCGGAAGCCCAGGTCATCCAGTCGCAGCTGGCTGAAATCGGCGTCAAGCTGGACATCAAGATGATGGAGCTCAACGTCTATGTCGACGCCTGGCTGAAGGGCGATTTCGACATGGCGATCGCCTTGAATGGCGGCCGGGCCGACCCCTACACCATGTACAACCGCTACTGGACTAAGGCGGGCAATCTGCAGAAGGTGGCGAATTACATCGACGACACGCTCGACAGCCTGATGCAGAAGGGCCGCGCCGAGACCGACCCGGCGAAACGCAAGGTGATCTTCGCCGAGTTCGAGAAACACCTCGCCGAGGTGTCACCTTGGGTCTGGCTCTATACATCCTACAGCTATACGGCCCAGCAGAAGAACATCGCGGGATTCGTGCCGACGCCGACCGGCACGCTGTTCAGCCTGAGCAAGGTTACCATTCAGCAGTAGCCGCCGCTGGCATTGGACGAGAGGACTTCTTCGCGTGAACTATCTGATGCGACGACTGGCGGCGTTTCCTCTCGTCCTGCTTGGCGTGTCCATCCTGGTCTTCGTTGCGATCCGGATGGTGCCGGGCGATTCGATCACGGCGATGCTGGGCACCGAGGCCGGGCTGCTGACACCAGCACAACGTGACTCGCTTGCCGCCTATTTCGGCATCGACCAGCCCTGGTTCGTCCAGTACTGGCGCTGGATAGGCGGCATCCTGCACGGCAACCTCGGCATTTCCGTCACCTATGGCAGGCCGGTGCTCGACGTCATCCTCGAGCACTTCCCACTGACGCTCGAGCTGGCGGTGCTGTCGATGATCATCGCGCTCATCGTCGGCTTGCCGGCCGGGATCTTTGCCGCCACGCACAATGAGAAACCGTCCGACCTCGGCGTGCGCATCGTCGCCATGATCGGCCAGTCGACGCCGAGCTTCGTGCTTGGCCTGCTGATCATCTACACTCTGTCGGCCGGCTTCGGCGTGCTGCCGGCGATGGGCGAGTTCGCGCCGCTCTGGCAAGATCCCTTGCGCAATCTCAGCCAGCTGATCCTGCCTGCCATCACGCTCGGCTTTGCCTTCGCGGCTTCGGTCACCCGCATATCGCGCTCAGCCATGCTCGATGTGTTGAGCGACGACTATGTCCGCACCGCGCGCAGCAAGGGCGCCTCCGCGCGCAGCGTCATCTGGCGGCATGCCCTGCCCAATGCGCTGATCCCGGTCGTGACACTCAGCGGCATCGAATTCGGCTACCTGCTGGGTGGCGCCGTCATCGTCGAGCAGATCTACGCGCTGCCCGGCCTCGGCCGCATGGTGCTGGACGCGATCCAGCAGCGCGACTACGCGCTGGTGCAGGGAAGCGTGCTGTTCATCGCCCTCAACTTCATGATCGTCAATCTCCTGGTCGACCTCGCCTATGTCGCGCTGGATCCGCGCATCCGGCTGGGAGAGCAATGATGCGCATCCTGCGCGCCATCTTCGGACATGGCAGCGGCCGCATCGGCGGCGTCATCGTCGGCGTCTATCTGCTGATCGCCATCCTCGGCATGCTGGGACTGACGCCGCACAATCCCATCACGCAATACCGGGTCGACCGGCTGCATGCGCCCAACGGCGCCTACTGGATGGGCACGGACCTGTTCGGCCGCGACGTGGCCAGCCGGCTGATGGCGGGCGTCGGCCAGTCGTTCACGGTTGCCTTCTTCTCGGTGGCCTTCGCGACCCTCGCCGGCACCGTGCTCGGGCTGGCCGCCGCCTGGCTCGGGCGCCGCTGGGACGGCGTCCTGATGCGGCTCATGGATGTACTGCTGGCCTTCCCGGCAATCCTTCTGGCACTGCTCATCGTCACCGTTGCCGGGCCGGGCACGTGGACCAGCGTCGTCGCCATCGGCATCGTCTACACGCCGATCTTCACCCGCGTGGTGCGCGGCCCTGCCCTTTCGCTCAAGGCGCGCGAATTCGTCGACGCCGCGCGCACCTTCGGCAGCAGTTCGAGCTACATCGTGACGCGGCACCTGCTGCTCAACCTGGTGGCGCCATTGACCGTACAGGTGACGCTGGCGCTGGCCTGGGCGCTGCTGACGGAAGCGGGCCTGAGTTTCCTGGGGCTGGGCACGCAGCCGCCCGCCGCCTCGCTCGGCCTGATGCTGAGCGACAGCCGCAACCTGATGGAGACAGCACCCTGGCTGATGATCTTTCCGGGCCTGGCGATCATGATCAGCATTCTCGGCTTCAACCTGCTGGGTGACGCCTTGCGCGATATCCTCGACCCGAAGATGCGGAGGGCACCGGCATGATCCCGCTGCTCTCCGTCCGCGACCTGCGCGTCGGCTTCGGCCGCGATCCGCAAGCCAATGAGGTGGTGCGCGGCGTCAGCTTCGATCTGGCCGACGGCGAAACGCTGGCGATCGTCGGCGAAAGCGGTTCCGGCAAGTCAGTCACCGCGCTGTCGATCAATCGTCTCATCGATTTCGGCGGCGGCCGCATCACCGGCGGCGCGATGAAGCTGAAACGGGCCGATGGCGGCATCTTCGACCTGATGACCGCCACCGAGCCACAACTGACCGGCATTCGCGGCGCCGAGATCGGCATGATCTTCCAGGAGCCGATGACCTCGCTCAATCCGGTGCTGACCATCGGCACGCAGATCGAGGAATCGTTCCGGCTGCACCGCGGCCTGACCGGCAGGCAGGCCACGGCGGCGGCGAAGGATGCGCTCGACCGCGTGCGCATTCCCGATGCCGCGCGGCGGCTGAAATACACGCCCAACCAGCTGTCAGGCGGCATGCTGCAGCGGGTGATGATCGCCATTGCGCTCGCCTGCAATCCGCGCCTGCTCATCGCCGACGAGCCGACGACGGCGCTCGACGTGACGGTGCAGGCGCAGATCATGGCGCTGCTTGCCGAGTTGAAGCGGGAAACCGGCATGTCGATGATCTTCATTACGCACGATATCGGCCTGGTTGCCGGTATCGCCGACAAGGTGATGGTGATGCAGAGCGGAAAGGCTGTCGAACAGGGCGAGTTGAATCAGATCCTCGACAATCCGCAGCATCCCTACACGCAGCACCTGCTGCATGCCGTGCCGCATTTCGCCAGCGGCCGCGCGACGCGCGTCGACGGACGGCGCGACAAGGGCGCAAGCACGGAACCAGCCTTGAAAGTCGATGGCCTGGTGGTGCGGTTTCCGCTCAAGAGCAGTTTCTTCAGCCGCGCCACGGGCGCGGTGCATGCCGTCGACGGCGTCGACTTCGACCTGATGCCAGGCGAGACGCTGGCCATCGTCGGTGAGAGCGGCTCGGGCAAATCGACCACCGCGCGCGCGGTGCTGGGGCTGGTGCGATCGACGCGCGGCAGCTTCACGGTCGGTGCGCGAAAGGCTTCGGCGGCGCAAAGCGCCCTGCCCGTTCAGATGGTGTTCCAGAACCCCTACGCCTCGCTCAACCCGAGGCTCACCATCGAAAGCATTCTGGCTGAGCCGGTGATCGCCACCGGCGGCCGCGTGGATGCCGGAACACGGGCGAGAATGGCGAGCCTGCTCGAACGCGTCGGCCTGCCAAGAAACAGCCTGGAACGCTACCCGCACGAATTCTCGGGCGGCCAGCGGCAAAGGCTGTGCATCGCGCGGGCGCTGATGCTCAACCCATCCGTCGTTGTTCTCGATGAAGCGGTTTCGGCGCTCGATGTGTCGGTGCAGGCCAAGGTGCTGGAGCTGCTGGTCGACCTGCAGCGCGAGTTCGGGCTGGCCTATCTCTTCATCTCGCACGATATGGCTGTCGTCGAGCGGATCGCCCACCGGATCGCCGTCATCTATGCCGGCCAGATCGTCGAAATCGGCGACGCGACCTCGGTGCTGTCGAAGCCGAAGCATTCCTATACGAAAAAACTCATTGCAGCCGTTCCGACCATCGACCGTCGTCATGAGCATTTCGAGCTCGACACGCGCCAGGTTCCCTCGCTTGTACGCCCGCAGGGATTTGAGCCGGCTGCGGCCAGATGGGAGCAGTTTGGGCCGGACCATCGAGCGAGGGTGGAGGCGTGATGCTTGTCATCAGGGCATTTCCAGACGGAGGCGGGCATTGAGCAACCTCGCTCCGCTCCTCGATCGCGCGTTCCAACCGCTAGCAGCGGCGGTTGCCTCGGCGCGCATTCCCGGCGGCGTGCTCGGCATTGTGAACAAAAAGGGCGAACGCATCGTCAGGTCGATCGGCTCGGCCCAGCTGGTGCCGAAGTCGCGACCGATGCAGGACGAGACGTGGTTCGACCTGGCGTCGCTGACCAAGGTCATCTTCACGACGCCGCGCATCCTGGCACTGGCCGAAGACGGCGTCATCGATCTCGACGCGCCCCTGATCTCGGTGCTGCCGGACCTTCGCCAGTATGATGCGGAGGCCTGGGAGCGGAAGGTGACGTTCCGCCAGTGCCTCGGCCACCAGACACCGTTTCCGGCCGTCGAGCCCATCTACACCTACGGGCGCGATCCCGAGCTGCTGCGCGCCTTCATCCTGCAGCGCGAATGGCGGGCACGGGAACCAGTCTACTCCGACATCAACTTCATACTGCTCGGCTTTGCACTTGAGCGGCTGTCCGCAAAGACCATCAGGGACATGGATCCCGGCCCTGGCTTTGCTTTCTCGGCGGAGCCGGATGCGTCGGCCGCCACCGAGGACTGCACCTGGCGCCACCGCGTGCTGTCCGGCGAGGTCCACGACGACAATTGCTCGGCGCTGCAAGGCTCGGGGCACGCCGGCCTGTTTGGAACGGCCGCTTCCGTACTCGATTTCGCGCAAGGGCTGCTGGATGGCACGGGTGCATCCGAGCGTTCGATCGCACTGATGCGGACCCCCTTGTCCGCCACCCGCACCCATGGCTGGGAGCGTCCCTATGACGGCTGGTCCGGCGGGTCCTTGTGCAGTCCGGGAACCATCGGCCATACCGGCTTTACCGGCAGCGGACTGTGGATCGACTTCGACAGAGGCAGGGCATGGACCTTGCTCACCAACCGGATCCATCCGACACGTCATTTCGACAGCGGAATCATTTCGCTTCGGCAGGCGGTCGGCGATCTCGTCAACGGAGCATGATCCCCAAAGGTGGACCGGGTTTTGGGATAGGATCGCGCTCAAGGCAAAGAGGCAGAGCTCAACAATGAAACCAATCTGGGCCGTCGGCCTGATGACCGGCACCGTGCTTGATGGCAACATCGATGTCGCGCTGATCAAGACGGATGGCGAGCGGATCGACGATTTCGGCACCTACCGGCTGATGCCCTACCCGCAATCGATCCGCTCGCTGCTGGAAGAGACGCTGAAGGAGGCAAGGGCCTGGAATTTTGTCGGGCCGGAGCCGGTGATCTTCCGCAAGGCTGAGGACGCCCTGACGCGTGCCCAGTCAGCGGCGGTCAAGGAACTCGTCGAAGGCTACGGGATGACGATGGCCGATATCGGCGTCGTCGGCTTTCACGGCCAGACCGTGCTGCATCGTGCGCCACAGGTCGGCCGGCTTGGCCAGACCCGGCAGCTCGGCGACGGCGAGCTGATGCATGCGATCCTCGGCACCAAGGTCGCCTACGATTTCCGCTCGGCCGACATGCGCGCCGGCGGGCAAGGCGCGCCATTGGCGGCCGCCTATCACACCGCGCTGATGCGCAGTGCCGGCGCCAGTGGCGAGGTGGCCGTTCTCAATCTCGGCGGCGTCGCCAACATCACCTGGTGGGATGGCGCCGACAATGTCATCGCCTTCGACACCGGCCCTGCCAATGCGCCGCTCAACGATTTCATCAAATCGAGAGGGCTCGGCGAAATGGACCGCGACGGCGCGCTTGGCCGCGCGGGAACGGTCGACGAGGCAAGGCTCGCCAAGCTGCTGCAGCACCCCTATCTGACCAAGCCCTATCCCAAATCGCTGGACCGTTTCGATTTCGGCGCCGCCATGGCGGACGGTTTGAACGCCGAGGATGGCGCTGCCTTGTTGACCGCCTTCACCGCAGCCGCTGTCGGCAAGGCACTCGACCTTCTGCCGCGTAGGCCCAGGAAACTGGTGGTCAGCGGTGGCGGGCGCCACAACCCGACGATGATGGCGATGCTGGCCAGCCGCGCCGGTGTCGAGGTGGTGCAGGCCGAGACCCTTGGCTGGAGCGGCGACGCGGTGGAGGCGGAGTGCTTTGCCTTCCTCGCGGTTCGCGTGCTGCGCGGCCTGCCTATCAGCTTCCCGAGCACGACCGGCGCGCCGCAGCCTATGCGCGGCGGAAAGCTCGCCGGATAGACTCTTGTCTTGACGCAATTTCCAAGGGGAAGCGCCTCACACTTTTGCTGGAATTGCCCTGATCAAGCCGGCGACAGTTTCTTCTGCAGGAAGATGCGGCTGCGGCCGATGGGGAAATCGGCAAGCGTTCCGAAGGTCTGATAACCCTGGCGCTGGTAGACCTTGGCCGCGTTTGGATTGAAGGTGTCGATCCAGGCGCTTTGGCAGCCGCGCGCCATGGCTTCCTGTTCGGCCGCGTCCAGCATCCTGCCGGCCATATGTTGGCCGCGCAGCCTTTCATCGACCCACAGCCATTGCACGTAAAGCCAGCCCCAGGCGGTGTAGCCGGAGATGCCCGCGACGACCGCGCCGTCGTCGTCGCGCACGAACACCGCCAGGGCCTTCCGCTCGGAAGCGCCAACATCGCCGTCGTTGAACGCCGTCAGGCGCTCGCCGAGAAAGGCGAGTTCTTCCGGCAAGGGATCGGCGGTCGTTTCAAGTGTCGTGTTCATGGTTCTTTCCGACATGCGCTCAGGATACGAATGCAGCGTTACGAAGGGCGGCGCACTCGCGCAACTTCTATATCTGGCCCCGAACAGGTTGGGCATCCGCATCGCCGCCATTGCGAAAGTCGGATGCGGTAATGCCGTAGCGCTTGAGCTTGTCGTAGAACGTCTTGCGCGGCACGCCGAGCGCGTCGATGGCGCCGCGCACATCGCCGCCATGATCGCGCAACGCGTCGCGGATGAGTTGCGCCTCGTAGTGGCCAACCCGTTCGGGCAGTGTCGCCTCGGGCTTTGGCAAACGCGCGGGAGCCACTTTCGTCTCGTCGTCCGGGCCGAGACCGAGCGCGACGCGATCGGCGAAATGCGCGAGCTCGCGCACATTGCCCGGCCAGGCATGCGACTGGAGATGGTCGCTCACCGCCACGTTCACCTTGGCGACAGGCCGGCCGAAACGCTCCGCCGCCTTGCCGAGGAAATGCCCGAACAGCATCGGGATGTCGCCGCGCCGCTCGCGCAAGGGCGGGATGCGCAGCGTCACCACGTTGAGGCGAAAATAGAGATCCTCGCGAAAATCGCCGCGCTGGTCCGGCTGGCCGAGATCCACCTTCGTCGCCGCGACCACCCTGAGGTCGATGCGCCGGATCTCGTTCGAGCCAAGCGGCGTGAGGCTGCGCGTCTCGAGCACCCGCAGCAGCTTGACCTGGAGGGCCGGCGGCATGGATTCGATCTCGTCGAGGAAGAGCGTGCCGCCGCTGGCATGCTCTATGCGGCCGATGCGGCGCCGCTGCGCGCCGGTGAAGGCGCCTGCCTCGTGGCCGAACAGCTCGCTTTCGATGACGGTCTCCGGCAGCGCGCCGCAATTCAGCGCCACGAAGGGTTTCGCGCGCCTCCGCCCCCATCTGTGCAGGAGGTCCGCCACCACTTCCTTGCCGGTTCCCGTCTCCCCTTCTACCAGCACGTCGACATCCATGTCGGCGATCTGGCGCAAGGTCTCGCGCAGCCGTCGGATGGCGGGCGCTTCGCCGATCAGCGGCAGGCCGTCGGCGGCTAGCGCCGCGGCCTCGCGCAGCCGCCGGTTCTCCATCACCAGCCGCCGCTTCTCGCTCGCCCGTTTCAATGCCTCGACAAGGCGATCGCTGGCATAGGGCTTCGGGATGAAATCGTAGACGCCGTCCTTGAGCGCGGCCACGGCAAGATCGACATCGCCATGCCCGGTGACCAAGATCACCGGTATGTCGGGGTCGATCGCCTTGACGCGATCGAACAGCTGCAGCCCGTTCATGCCAGGCATGCGGATGTCGCTGACGACCACGCCCTCGAAATTCCTGTCGATGATGGCGAGCGCGCCCTCGGCTGCGTCGAGCGCGCTCACGCTGAAGCCGGCAAGCTCGAGCAATTGCGTGGTGGCGTGAAGCAGGTCCGCATCGTCGTCGACGAGCGCCACCAACCCTGATCCCTGCGTCATTCAATTCGCCTCAAATCGATGGTGAAGGACGCGCCACTGACGACGTCGGGATCGAGCCGCAGCGTGCCGCCCAGTTCCTGGGCGATCTCCTGCGAGATCACCAGCCCGAGGCCAAGCCCCTTCTCCTTGGTGGTCTGGAACGGCATGAACAAATTGCCGGCCGCTTGCGGACCGAGGCCGGGGCCATTGTCCCGCACCGAAATCAGCACCCGGTCGTCGCGCTCGGCAATTTCGATCTCGATGCGAGGATGGGGCTGGTCCTTCATGGCGTCCAGCGCATTCTGCAACAGGTTGACGAGGATCTGCTCGAGCCGGATGCGGCTCGCCATGACTGTCGGCGACGCGTTGCCGCGCGGCTTGACGATGGTCACGCCGGAATCGCGGATGCGGCCGGACAGAAGCGACAGCGCGCCGTCGATCGCCTCGCGCACTGGCAGTGGCGAGGCGGCAACGCCGGGCCGGCGGGCGAAGGTGCGCAAGGTGCTGGTGATCGCGCCGATGCGTTCGGTCATCGAAACGATCGATGTCAGATTGCCGCTGACTGGTTCGGTCCTGCCGTCGGCGAGAAAGCGGCCGGCATTCTCGGCATAGGTGCGGATCGCGGCGACCGGCTGGTTGATCTCATGCGCCACGCCTGCCGCGATCTGCCCGAGAATGGAAAGCCGGTTGGCCTGGGCGAGATCGTCACGTAGCCGGCGGACCTTGGCTTCGGCATTCTCACGCTCGGCGATTTCGCCGGCAAGGGCGGTATTGGAGCGCGTCAGCTCGGCCGTTCGCGTGCTGACCCGGCTCTCCAGTTCGACATTCATGCGCGCCAGCGCCTCCTGCCTCAGCCGGCGCGCGCGCTGGCGTCGGGTGAGCACGAAGGCCAGCAAGCCGGTGAGCAACAACCCGAGCAGCGTGGTCAGGCGCGCCGTGTTGGCGGCGGACGACAGAGCAGTGTCGGCGGGCGTCAGCAGCCAGAGACGCCAGCCGGGAACCGCACCTGGCAGATCCTGCACCACTTCGACGAACTGGCGCGACTTGCCGAGGCCGTCGATGATGGCCAGACCGTCCCCGGCACCGCGTCGTATCGGCAAGGGTTCGAAGGCGGCGTCCGTCAGCTGCAGTTGCTCATGGGCGGCGGCGGCATCCTGGGCGGAGAGCGGCGCCAGCGCATGAAACCGCCATTCGGGTTCACTGGTAGCCAGCACGACGCCGCGTTCGTCGGTGACGAAAACGAGGAAGCCGCTGGAGCGCCAATTGGCTTCGACGCCGTCGAGTTCGACCTTCAGCACCGCAACGCCCAGCGGTTTGCCGTTGTCGTCGACGCGGCTCGAAAGATAGAGTCCCGGCCGGCCGCTGATCGTGCCGAGGCCATACTGACTGGCAGAGCCTTTCGCCATCGCCTCATTGAAGTAATGGCGAAAATTGTAGTCGATGCCGACAAAGCTCGTCGGCTCGCCGGCATTGCTGGCGGCGATTGCGATGCCGGCCGTGTCGATGACATAGATGGCGGACGCCGATGCATCGCCGGCAATCGCCCTGAGCTTGTCGTTGAGGGCCGCTTCCTGCATCTTTCCGGCCCGGCGTAGCGCCCCGCGCACCGCATCGTCGCGGGCCAGCACCAAGGGAACCAGGCGCTGCTTTTCGATTTCGCCGGTCAGCGTTCCCGCCGCCAGCGGCAAGGCGGCAAGCGCCCCGTCGCGCAGATTGTCGGCCGCCTGGCTGGAGGCGATGCGCCCGGCAATGGCGATCGCGCCCGC
Organism: Mesorhizobium sp. RCAM 05104; assembly: GCF_059683645.1. Classification (NCBI taxonomy): domain Bacteria; kingdom Pseudomonadati; phylum Pseudomonadota; class Alphaproteobacteria; order Hyphomicrobiales; family Phyllobacteriaceae; genus Mesorhizobium; species Mesorhizobium sp. RCAM 05104. The sequence continues at coordinate 1,502,782 of NZ_CM185033.1, forward strand.
CAGAACCGCGAGGGCGATGAGGGCGACAAGCCAGCGGCCATCGCGCAGCCGGGCCGCCGCCTCGCGCAGCAGATCCCGGCCGGCAATCCCTATTGACCTGCTATCGGTTCCTGCTTGTGGCGTCTGCCTCTTCCTTTTTCTCGCGGCCTTGCAGCCACTCTAATGCGAAATTCCGCCCAGGCAAACGCTGCGTGTGCGGAAATCCGCACAGATAACCGCCGAAGGATGCTGGACAACGCCCGGAATCCGGGGATTCCGGCCTTTCCCCAATCTGGCACAGCGCTTGCAAAAGTTCCTGCAGCGGCGTGCGACCGGAGCGCCGCGACGGGAGAAGTCACGCAGGGCGGTGCATTTCCGCCCCATCCGGCAGGGAGAGTTCGATGCACATCGCAGACCAATCAGGCGCGCCTTCCGCGCAGCGCAAGCCTTTCTATGCCCAACTCTACGTGCAGGTGCTCGTCGCGATCACCGTCGGTATCCTGCTCGGCCACTATTATCCGTCGATCGGCGAAAGCATGAAGCCGCTCGGCGACGCCTTTATCAAGCTGGTCAAGATGATCATCGCCCCGGTCATCTTCCTGACCGTAGCGACAGGCATCGCCGGCATGAGCGACCTGCAGAAGGTCGGCCGTGTCGCCGGCAAGGCGATGCTCTATTTCCTCACCTTCTCCACGCTCGCCCTCATCATCGGCCTCGTCGTGGCCAATGTCGTGCAGCCGGGCGCCGGCTTCAACATCGACCCGGCGACGCTCGATGCGTCCACCGTCAGCACCTACGCCGCCAAGGCGCACGACCAGTCGGTCACCGGCTTCCTGATGAACATCATCCCGACGACCATCGTCGGCGCCTTCGCCGATGGCGACATCCTGCAGGTTCTGTTCTTCTCGGTGCTGTTCGGCATTGCGCTGGCGCTGGTCGGCGACAGGGGCACGCCCGTCCTCAATTTCCTGCAGGCGCTGATGGCGCCGATGTTCAAGCTGGTCAGCGTGCTTATGAAGGCCGCGCCCATCGGCGCCTTCGGCGCCATGGCCTTCACCATCGGCAAATACGGTATCGGCTCGGTCATCAACCTCGCGATGCTGGTCGGCACCTTCTACGTGACGTCGCTGCTGTTCGTGTTCGTCGTGCTCGGCGCCGTCTGCCGCTACAACGGGTTCTCCATCCTGGCGCTGATCCGTTACATCAAGGAGGAGTTGCTGCTGGTGCTGGGCACCTCCTCGTCGGAAGCCGCCCTGCCCTCGCTGATGGAAAAGATGGAGAAGGCCGGCGCCAAGCGCTCGGTGGTCGGACTGGTGATTCCGACCGGCTATTCCTTCAACCTCGACGGCACCAACATCTACATGACGCTGGCGGCGCTGTTCATCGCGCAGGCGACGAACATCCATCTGTCGATCGGTGACCAGATCCTGCTGCTGCTGGTTGCCATGCTTTCCTCGAAGGGCGCCGCCGGTATCACCGGGGCCGGATTCATCACCCTTGCCGCCACGCTTTCGGTCGTTCCATCGGTGCCGGTCGCCGGCATGGCGCTGATCCTCGGCGTCGACCGCTTCATGTCGGAGTGCCGGGCGCTGACCAATTTCGTCGGCAACGCCGTCGCCACGCTGGTCGTCGCCCGCTGGGAAGGCGAACTCGACGAGGCCAAGCTGGCCAGCGCTCTGGCGGGCACGGCGGACGACAGCCTGCCGGCGGACGTCGTTCCCGCCGAGTAATCGGCGCGCTTTGATGCCAATCAACGGCCGGAGGCCTACAGCCTCCGGCCGTTGCCGTACAAAGATCGTAGTGATGTCAGACGGTACCGGTCTTGCTGAGCGACGCCAGCGCCTTGACACCTTTGATCACCTCCACGCCGCCGTAGGACTTGCGCACACCGCGCATCTTGAGCTCAGCCATTGAAGTCCCTCCTTGCGTCAGGATACGTGCTTGGGCCGACAGGCATGCGTGTCGCCAAAGTGCCGACGTCGTCGAACAGGACGAGGCTGGCGGCGCCGACGAGCCCGGCGTGGCGGCCGAGCTGCGCCTGGACGACCGGCACGTCGCGATAGGCGCGCATGGCCCGCTGCTTGATTGTCGCCTCGATGACAGGCAGCATAAGGTCGAGCCCATTGGCGATGCCGCCGCCAACGACCAGCACATCGGGCGAATAGAGATGCAGCAGATTGGTGAAGCCGACGCCCAGCCAGCGCGCTTCCTCCTCAAGCAGGGCCAAAGCGAGGTGGTCCTGTAGCCGTGCCGCGTCGACCACGTGACGACCTGTCACTTCCGCGTTCGCCGACAGGCGCCGCAAAGTCGAGCCGTCACCAGCGGCCGTGGCGGCGGTCGCGCGACGGCCAAGTGCTGTTCCCGAGGCGATGGCCTCGAAGCAGCCGACGACGCCGCACACGCAACGCTCGCCTTCATTGGTGATGGTCATATGGCCGATCTCGGCGGCAAGGCCGCGGCGACCGTGCAGGATGCGCCCATCGACGACGACGCCGCCGCCAATGCCGGTGGAAACCGTGACGAAGACCAGCGAGCGCGCACCGTGGCCAGCACCGAAACGCCATTCGCCGAGCGCGGCGGCGTTGGCGTCGTTCTCCAGCCGCACCGGCAGACCGAGCCGCCGTTCGAGGATATCGGCAAGCGGCACATCCAGCCAGCCGGCGAGCGTCGGCGGCCCGACCGCGATGCCGGCGAGCGGATCGAGTGGTCCCGGCGCACCGACGCCGACGCCGACAACGGCGAGCCCCGGTGCCTCGGCATGAACGGTCGCGGCCAACGCCTCGATCTGGCCGATCACCACGTCGGGGCCGGCCTGCGCCTGCGTCGGCACCGCCGCGAATGCCAGGATCTTGCCGTCGCGGTCGACCAGGGCGGCGCGAAGCTCGGTGCCGCCAAGATCGATCGCGAGGGCAGCTTCAGTGCTCATGCCGCTACCTTCAGTCCGTGCAGCCAGCCGATGCGGCCGGCCAGATCCTTGTCGCCAAAGGCGAGCGAACCGAGAACCACCGTCTCGGCGCCGGCGGCACGCAGCAACGGCACGGTCTCGTGGCGGATACCGCCGTCGGCAGCCAGAACCACGGCCGCCTCGCGGCCGGCTTTTCTCAGGATGGCGCGGGCGGCGCCAAGCCTGTCACAAGCTTTTTCCGACAGGCTCTGGCCCTTGACGCCGATTGCCGTGCCGAGAAGCGTGACGAAAGCGACCTCGGAGACGAAAGGCGTCACCTCTTCCACCGGCGTCTCCAGCCTCAGCACGACACCGGCTTCGGCGCCGAGCTCGCGGGCCAGCCGAACGGCGCGCAATCCCGCCTCGCCATTCTCGGCATGGACGCTGATCATGTCGGCGCCGGCCTCGATGAACTGGCGCGTCTGCGCCTCGACTATGTCGGCATCGACCATCAGGTGGACATGAATCGGTTTCGCCGTGAGCTTCGCGATGCGGGCGACGAGGTCGGGGAAGAACAGGAAGGATGGGGCAAAATGCCCATCCGCCACATCGATGTGATGAAGGTCGACATAGGGCTCGATGCGCTTCAGGTCGCTCTCGAAATTGACGAGGTCGGCGGACCACAGCGAGAATTCAGCGATCATGCGATCGCGCGGCAATGCGGCGATGGCGGCCGGGCCTGAGAGTGGTTTCGAGATCATGGCTGGTCCTGTTTGTTGAAACGATCGTCGAGGAAGCGGGTGATGGCGGCGCGGACCTCCGTGAAATGGCGATCCTTGTCGGTGGCCTTCGGCGTCACCTCGACAAAGGCGGCGTTGGGAATGGCGTCTGCGAGGCTGCGAGCGATCGCCAGCGGATGAACGAGGTCAATGCCGCTGCCGATGACCAGCGTGGGGATTGCGAGGCCGGAAGCAGCCGCCCGCGTGACGCCAGGCCCATCGTCTGCGATCGCCTGCATGACCTCGGCGAAAACTGTCGCATTTTCACGCGCGAAGAAGCCGAGCAAGGACACGAGATTGTCCGGTGCTCCAGCGCGAAAGCGGGCGGCGGTGGCGGATGCCGCGAAGGCGTCGCGCGCTTCATCCAGCGGACGGCTGCGGATAAGCTCCGCCACTTCCGTGTAAGGGCGCATATTCAGCGGCGCTGCGTCGAAGGCCCAGGCAGGGCGCACGAGTACCAGGCCAATGACGCGTTCCGGGTAACGGCTCGCCAGGTTCAGCGCGATTGCCGCGCCCATCGAGATGCCGCCGGCGACAAAACGGTCGAGGCCGGCCGCATCGGCGGCGGCCAGAACGTCGTCGGCAAACATGGCGATCGAAAAAGGGCGACGGCCGCCGGAGCCGGAGCCGCCTTGCGCGCGGCATTCGACGGTGAGCCGCCGGCGTGACGGGCTGTCGGGAAAGTTCTGCGCCACCTGCGCTGCATCGCCGCCGAGACCATGCTGGAAGACGACGGGAAGCCTGCCCTGTACCGTATCGAAGACACGAAGTGCTGCATCGTCGCGAAGCATGATCGCCGGCGCGGTACCCATCAGAGGAGCCTCCGCAGGAAGGCGGCAACAGCGGGGGCTTCGTCGGTGGACAGCCCGTGGGTGACAAGCGCCCCCCGAAGTCCACGGCCTTCAGCCGCGCGACGAAATCCGGAAAATCGACGATGCCTTGTCCTGATGTGGCAAAGCGGCCGTCGCCGTGACGGTCCTTGGCATGGGCCATGGCGATGTGGCCGGCCGCCTTGTCGATCGCAGCGGCGACGACGGCGCGCGCCTCGTCCGGCGTCGCGTGCTCGAACAGGTTTGCCGGGTCGAGCACGATCTTCAGATGCTTTGATCCCATCTCGCGGATCAGCTTTGTCGCATCCTTCGCCGAGGTGACGATGTTGGCCTGCTCGGGCTCGATGCCGAGATCGACGCCGGCGGCTTCGGCCAGCGTCAGCGCCTTCTGCATCTCGGCGGCCATGTCGGACCATGCTGCCGGTGTGGCGTTGTCCGGATGGTACGCCCATTGATCGGCGGCATTGCGCGAGCCGGTGCAGAGCGTGACCAGCGGAATGTCGAGGGCGGCCGCGGTCTCGATTACGACCGCAAGACGTCGAAGACCGTCGTCACGGACGGCCTTGTCGGGATGCGCCATGTTGTAGGTGCCCGATAGCGCGGCGAGGGAAACACCGGTCGACCGTGCGGCTGTGCGGATCGCCGCGACGGCATCCGCCGACACTGCGTCCGGCATCGATGGCAGGCCGGCGCAAGCGAGATTGAACTGCGTCGTCTCATAACCCGCTTGTCGCACCGCCATCAGCACCGCGGCCGGTTCGGTACCAGGAAAGGTCTTGGCGAAAATGCCGAGACGCATCAGACCGCCCCCGAAACCGAGGCGAGCTCGACCCGCTCGCTGGTCTCCACAGACCGGGCAATCGCGACCATGGCGCGGATCGACGCGATGCCGTCCTCGACATTTGCGCCGCGCATCGGCGCGCCGTCCAGCACGGTTTGGGCAAGCCCCTCCAGCTGCCGGCGGAAGAAATGGCCATCGGCGCCGAGTGGCTTGTGGGCCGTGGCGGTCTTCTCGTGAAAGATCTCGACCTCGCTGGCGCGGAAATACCAGGGGTTGAAGGTCTTGGCGATGATGGAACCGTTTTCGCCATAGAGCTGAAAGCCCTCGTGCCAGTCCATCCGCACGGCCACCGTCAGATCGAGATGGCCGAGCGCGCCGCTGGCGAATTCGGTTTCGACGAACCAGCAATAGGCGCCGAAGCGTTCGTTGAGGCGGGCGCGCACGGCGACGATATCACCGCACAGGAAGCGTGCCGTGTCGACGAGATGCGAGCCGTGGGCCAGCATGAAGTATTGCCTGAGATCAGCCTTGGGATTGCCCGCCGGCTTCCGCGCGAGCTTGCTGGTGACGGGCAGCGGCTGCACGGCATCGGTGTTGGTGTAGCGGTGGGTGGAATCGCAGTACCATGCCTTCAGCGCCAGGACGTCGCCCATCTCGTCGCGGACAAAGTCGCGCGCGGCCTCCAGCGCCGGATCGAAGCGCTTCATGTGCCCGACCTGCAGGACCTTGCCGGAACGCCTGACCGCCTCCGCCAGCGCCTCGCCTTCCTCCACCGAGGTGCCGATCGGCTTTTCGCACAGCACATGCTTGCCGGCGTCGAGCGCCCTGATCGACATCGGCACGTGATAGGCGTCCGACGTGGCGACGATCACCGCCTCCAGTTCGGGATCGGCGAGCATCGCGTCATAGTCGGCATACATCTTTTGCGGCTCGTAGGTGGCGCCCATGCGGGCGAGCAAATCGGGCGCCGCGTCGCAGATGGCGTAGAGATCGGCATTGGCGGCCTTCGTGCAGGATTGCAGATGCGCGAACTGCGCGATGGGGCCGCAGCCGAGCACACCGACCCTGAGGCGTCTGTCTTGTTTCTTGATCATCGTCTCGTTCTTCAGGCGCCGTAGCTGCGCATCGTCTGGCGGTTTGTCTTCACCGCGCCGGCGGGGTCGGCGGCGGCCGTGTCGGATTCCTCTTCGAGCACCAGCCAGCCGTTGAAGCGCGGCGCGGTGTTTGCGATCTCGATGACCTCTGGGGTGTCGCAGACGCCTTGGCCCAGCATCGCCCAGGTGCCGTTGGCATCGACGTCCTTCAAATGGATGTAGCGAATGCGGTCGCGATAGGTGCGCAGCGTGTCGGCCATGTCCTTGTGGCCGCGCAGGATATGGCCGGTGTCCGGCACCCAACCGACCAGATCGGGGTCGAGCAAGGCAAAAATCCTGTCATAGTCGGCGCGGTCGAACAACAGCGTGTTGTGGTGCGAGCTCGGATGCACCGCCACCTGGACGCCGGCCTTGCGCCCGAGTTCGCCGGCCCTGTTGTAAATCTCCGCAGCGATGGCGAACTTGCCGTCGCGCGGCCCGTCGGAGACCACCGTCGCCGAGCCCATCGACACCAGCGCACCCGGAAAGGCGGCGGCGAAATCGATCCAGCGTTTCGCGGTCTCGAGGTCGGCACCGACCTGCTCCTTCAGCGTGAAGCCGCTCTTCGAGCCGAAGGCGAAGGAGACGAGCGTCAGCCCGGATGCCTTCAGCGCGGTCGCGAACTCCGCCGGCTTATCGGCATAACGGCCGATCATGGTGTCGGTGATCTCGATGCCGGAATAGCCGCCATCGGCGATCGCCTTCAACAGATCATCGGGGCCGCCGGCAAAACGGTCTCCCAGCATTTCCCAGGTGAAGGTCTGGCAGCCGACTTTGAGGTCTTTCACGTTCATCCTTTCAATCCTTGATACCGCTTATTGCTTGATGCCATTCTGCGTCGCCCTGGGAAGGACATCCTACTTGACCGAGCCGGCGGTCATGCCGGCGAGGAAGTACCTCTGGGCAACGAGGTAGATGAGCAAGAGCGGTAGCGAGCCGAGCACGCTCATCGCCATCATCTGGTTCCATTCGAAGGCGTGCTGCCCCATCAACAGCTGGATGCCGATCGGGACGGTGCGCATGGACGTTGACTTCGTCAGCGTCAGCGCAAAAAGAAATTCGTTCCAGCACAACAGGAAGGTGTAGACCGACGTCGCCACGATACCGGGCAGTGAAATCGGGACGACAACCCGCCAAAGCGCTGTCCAACTGGTGCCGCCATCTACAAGCACGGCTTCATCGAGATCGCGGGGCAAGGTGTTCAGATATCCCGTCATCAGCAGGATCGCATACGGCAGTGTAAACACCAGGTAAGTCAGGATCAGTGCGACGTAGGTATCGAAGATACCGTATGAGACGACAAGCCCGAAGAAGGGGATCAAAAGTGTGATCGGCGGAATCGTCTGCGTGCTGATGATGAGTGTGTTCAGGCTGCCCTTGCCGCGGAAGTTGAAGCGGCTGAACCCGTAGGCCGACAGCAAGGCGATCAGCACCGTTAGCACGGTCACAGCTCCCGCCACGAAATAGCTGTTGAAGAAGAAGCGCAGCTTTACCGGGTCGCCAAGGATGGCTGCATACGCTTCCAGCGTGAAGGCCTTCGGCAGGATGGTTGGTGGTAGGGCAAAGATTTCGGTGTTCGATTTGAACGAACTGCTCAGCATCCAGTAGATCGGGAAGGCCGCGAAGAACAGTCCAACCGCAAGAGCAACATGCAGCGCGACGGTGATCAGCTTGTCTTTGCCAGAGTTTCGTTTCCTCATGGTGACTACCGAGCCTTTTGATAACGGATGTAGAACAGCGTCAGGCCGAGGGAGATCAGCAGGATGACCACGGCGCTCGCCGACGCCTGTGACAGGTTGTAGCTCGAAAACGCCAGCTTGTAGGTGTAGGTGCTGAGGACCTCGGTCGAGTAGATCGGGCCGCCGCCCGTCGTTATCCAGATCAACGGGAAGACCTGCATGGTCCAGATGAAGTCGAGCAGCGAGATGCTGATGATGATCGGCATCAGCTGCGGGATGGTGATGAAAATCAGCTTCTGGTAGGCTTTTGCTCCGTCGATATCGGCGGCCTCGTAGAAATCCTTGGGAATGCCCTGCAAACCCGCGAGCAGGCTGACCATGAAGAGCGGATAGCCCGCCCAGATGTTGGCGAAGGTGACGGCGTGCAGCGCAGTCTCGGGCGAGGAAAACCACTCGACCTTGGAACCGATGATGCCCAATTGCATGAGAATGCTATTCACGACGCCGTTCGGCTCGAGCAGGAGGCGCCAGATCACGGCGATGATCACCGCGGTGAACAGCCAGGGCAGTATGTAGAGCACGCGCAGAATATTGCGCAGTGTCGGATTGATGCGGTCGCTGTTCAGCATGAGCGCGAACACCATGCCGATGGTCATGTGGAAAATGACGCTCATGCATGTGAAGTAGAGCGTGTGCCACAGTGAAGCCCAGAAGACCGGGTCGTCGAAGATCGCCTGGTAATGTTTCAGCCCGGCAAAGGATGGGTCACGACGCAGCACCGCGCTGTTCTGGAACGAGTAGGCAATCACCGTCACCATCGGCAGCAGCATCAGAAGCCCGATTATGAGCAGCGATGGCGACAGATAGAGATAGGGTGCGACCGCTCGTTTCAGCTTGTGGTGGGAGCGCTTTTGCCGGGTCATGTGCCAACCTTGGGATACGCCTTCATGAGAAGGTAAGCTTCAAAAACAGGTCCATCTCAAATTGCCGATCCGTTGTTGCCGGGTGGCCTGCCCGAAGTCAGGCCACCCGGTCGAAGAAACGGGAACAGGCCGATCAGAATTTCGCCATCCAGCCCTTCTGAGCGGCGGCGGCGGCTTGTTCCGGAGACTGCTCGCCGGCGAGCATCTTCTGGGCTTGCACGTCGAACTGGGTCATCAGGTCTTCAGCCACCGGCAGGCCCGTGAACTCATTGGCGAGATAACCGGTCTTGAAGATTTCAAAAGCCTTGGCGAAAGCCTTGTCCGAGGTCACGAAATCGGGCTTGGCGTTGACGTTACCCGGGAAGGCGTTTGCAAGCGACACGAGCTTGGCGTTCACCTTTTCACTCATCAGATATTGGACGAGTTTCCAGGCCTCCTCCTGATGTTTCGAGGCAGCGGAGATGCCGATGCCCCAGGAGGCATAGGGAAGGCCGCGCTTGCCAGTATAGTTTTCCACGACCGGGACCGGGATGAGGTCGAAGTTCAGCTTGGGATTGCGCTTGCGGATGAGGTTCACATGCGCGAGAGAGTCGATCATCATCCCGACGCGGTCGTTGACGAATTCCTCGACCTTTTCCTGCTCGGTCTTGGTGGCGATGCCGGGCGAGATGGTGCCGGCGTCGTTGAGTGATTTGACGAAGGTGAGCATATCCACCACCGGTTTGCCCTCAAGGTCCGGCTTGCCGTTCGCCATCATCGACTGCCCCGAAGCCCAAACCCACGACATCATGTCGTTCTGGACGCCGGATGGTGTTTGCAGCGACAGGGGCAGCACCCAGCCATACTGGTTCTTGTCGGCGTGCGTCATCTTCTTGGCGGCTTCGAGAAACTCCGCACGGGTCGACGGCAGTTTGGTTACGCCAGCCTGGGCGGCGAGGTCCAAATTCACGAAGACCGGATAGACGAAGGAAGCGACGGGAAACATCACCGCCTTGCCGTCTACCTTGATGATGTCCGCGACTTGGGCTTTGTCGAACTTGCTCGCATCCATCATCGGGTTCATGTCGGCGAGCGCACCCTGCGCATTCAGATTGTTCACCCAGGCGCCGTCGAGCCCGACGACGTCGCTGAGCGTTCCGGTTGCAGCACCAACCGAGATCTGGTCTCGCGTGGTCGCATAGGGGCCGCTGACCAGCGTCACCTTGATGCCGGGATTCGCGGCCTCGAAATCGTCCATGATTTTCCGCAAGGAGCCAGCGGGCAGTTCAGGCTCCCACCATTGGGTGAATTCCAGCGTGGTGTCCGCCATAGCCGCGGTTGCGCCAAGCAACCATGCTGCCGCGGCTATTTTCAGCATCGCGGGCTTTATCCGAAACGTCATTTCTTCTCCTCCTTCTTTGGGATCGACCGCACAATGCAGCCGATCGTCTGCTTCATTCAGAAGTCTTCTTACGAGTACTTCGTAGGCGCCTCGCCCTCGCCTGCGGGCTCTGCCACAATTCTTCAGATCGCCAGATGCGTCTCGGGATCGAAGAAATGGAGCTTGGTATCATCCAGGGCCAACCGGATTTCCGAACCGGAGCGGACTGTGCTGTCCGGTTCGAATCTCGCCACCGCATTCGACGTCAGGCCGAAATCCTGCACCGCGTCGGGGTCGCCGGAGTCCACCCTGACCGCGTCGATGTTCAGATGGACGATATGTTCCGACCCGAGTTCTTCGATCGAGGTCACCTTTGCCGGTATCGTCTGATACTTGCGGCCGGATTCGAGGCTGCTGTCATAGAGATCCTCCGGTCGTATCCCGAACACGACCTTGCGCTCCGCATACGACTTCAAACCCGGCCTGCGCACGAAAGCTGCATCCTGCAGCCGAATCGCAAAGGCGCCGGACATCAGTTCGCCGCCCGTCATGGTCGCCTCGAAAAGGTTCATCGAGGGAGAACCGATAAAGCCGGCAACGAAGGCGTTCACCGGCGATTCGTAGAGCCTCTTGGGTGTGTCGACCTGCTGCAGCACGCCGCCCTTCAGCACGGCGACCCTGTCCCCCATCGTCATCGCTTCGGTCTGGTCGTGGGTCACGTAAATGGTCGTCACGCCGAGCTGCTTTTGCAGGCGGGTGATTTCGGCGCGCATCTGCACGCGCAGTTTCGCGTCCAGATTGGAAAGGGGTTCGTCCATGAGAAAGGCTGCCGGCTCGCGCACCATGGCGCGGCCCATGGCAACCCTTTGACGCTGTCCGCCGGAAAGGTTGGCGGGTTTGCTGTCCAGCAGAGACGTCAGTTGAAGGGTCTTGGCGATCTCGTCGACGCGCTTCTTGCGTTCGGCCTTCGGCTTGCCTGCCAGCCGCATCGAAAAGCCGATGTTTTCGAACACCGTCATATGCGGGTAGAGGGCGTAGCTCTGGAAGACCATCGCGATGTCGCGGTCCTTGGGCGGCATGTCGACGACGTCGGTACCGCCGATCCGAAGGCTGCCACTGGTGACGTCCTCCAATCCCGCGATCATCCGCAACGCGGTCGATTTGCCACAGCCGGACGGCCCGACGAGAATCAAGAACTCGCCATCCTCGACCGACAGGTTCAATTGGTCGATTGCGTGAAAATTGTTCCCGTATGTCTTGCAGATATTTTCAAGAACGACTTCCGCCATATTCCTCCCTCCACAAGTATAAGCCACTGATTTTTATGATTATCCTGGGCTTATCTTCACCTGCGAAATACTTCCTCGGATAGTTCGACTATGTTCCGGTATCGAGTTGCGCATATTTCAGTTCGACTGCCGACGGCGCGTTCGTCGACGCCAGGAGTTCCGTTACCTGGTCGTCGGTCGGAAGCGCCTCGCGCCCGCCACGCCCCGTTATCGAAAGGGCCGCCGCCGCGGCAGCGAATGCCACCCGGCCGGCGGTGTCGGCACCGCGCGTCAATGCATGGGCATAGGCGCCATGAAAGCAGTCACCGGCACCGGTCGAGTCGACGACGACAACCCGGTGTGGAGGCAGGTGCCAGAGCCCTTTCTCATCGCGTCCGCGATAGTACACGCCCCTGCCACCATCGGTCAGAACCACGGCGGACCGCGACGGCAACCACAATGCATCGAGCATCTCGGCGGGCGATCGGCACCCCGTGGCAGTCCGCGCAAAGCCGAGTGGAAGAATGAGATGGTCGCAGAGCGCGATCAGCCGCTCCGTGGCCGGGCCGCCGCTCCATTCGATATCGCCGAGGATCGCAAGGCCGAGATCGCGAGCCCGAGCCACGACATCCAGCGACCGGATCGCATAGCTATCGACGATCAGGACGGTCGCGCGGCTGAGAACCTCGTCCGGAAAGTCCGGCGCGGTGCCCAGCATCGCTTCGTCGTCATACGCGATGAACCGCTCCCCATCCGAACCGACGGTGATCCGCGAGCGCACCGGGCGCGCGTCGGCGTGGCGCGGCGCGAACGCGGTTTCAACACCGCTCTCAATGAGATCACACAGCACGGCGTCGTCGGCGGCACTGCCCAGCCATCCGACGAACCCGGCGCTTCCGCCGAGCCGTGCGACGGTGGCAAGCGCCGTCGCGACATTTCCCCCGAACGCCCGGGCACTTTCAAGAACCTTCCCTTTGCCTGCCGACAACGGCTGATCGACATAGACGATGTCGTCGATCGCAATAGCTCCGAAGCCGAGGATTGAAGGGACGGTGGGCATCGATCAGGCACCCGCCTTCGCCAGGGCGTCTTGCGCCGAAAGGCCGTCATGGATGACGCCCCGAAAGGCAATCGCTGCCTTTTCCGGATCGCCATGCCCCCAGAGATTGCGGCCCACCACGGCACCGCGCGCGCCGGCCCGGATGGCGTCCGCCGTCTGCTGAAGCGCGCCGAGCAGCGTATCCGTCTTCGGACCACCCGCGATCACGACCGGCACCGGGCAGGTCCGAACGGTCTCTCGGAACGACTCGAAATCGCCCGTGTAGCCGATCTTGATCACGTCGACGCCGGACTCGTAGCCGATGCGCGCCGCATAGGCGATCTCGTCGGGGGTGAAGACGATTTTTGCCCCGTCGGCGAAATCGCGAGGGTAGATATGCGCCACCACCGGCATGCCGTAACGGGCCGCCGCATTCACCGAATCGGTCAGCCAGCGTATGTATTTGCCCTCGGTCGCGCCGCGCACCGGAATGGCCACGGCCAACGCATCGGCGCCAGCGCGCACCGCATCCTCGGGCGTTGCAATCAGTTCACTGATGCGATCGTCTGGGGTGAAGCAGCCGGCCTGGATCACCAGGGACGCCTTGCCCGCGTATTGCGGCCACAGATGGCGTGCGGTGCCAGGCTGGATGCTGACGTAATCGGGTTTGCCCACCATGACGCGTGCAAGCGCGCCCGGCAGGTCGGCAAGACCTCCTTTGCGCACGTCGCCATAGCCGACAAAGTGATCGACCGCGCCGCCAAAAAGATTCCCCGATGGATGTGAGAAGAGGCGCGCCAGGCGCACCTTGGTTCCGAGGCTCATGAGTCCAAAACTCTCCAATCGATTGATTTCAAAATCCCGGACCCAGTGTTTGCGAAAGAAAGGATAAATGCAATCTTTCGAAAGCTTTCGAATTCCCGTATTTTTGGTAGAGTGAACCGAGGCCAGGGCGATCGCTTGGCGCATGGAGGCAAGGACAGGGAAATGTTGTCAGAGCAGAGACGCCAATCGATCCTGGGTGAAGTGCAACGCAGCGGACAGGTTCGCATCAAGGACCTGTCAGACGATTTTGGCGTGTCGGAAGTCACGGTGCGCTCCGACCTCGAGATACTGGACCGCAAGGGACTGCTGACCAAGACCCGTGGAGGGGCGGTGACCCGGACCACGGATTCGACCACGGCCGCGTTCGCCCGGCGGATGCAAACGAACCTCGATGCAAAGAAACGCATCGCCCGGGCAGCGATAGAACTGTTCGAGGACAACCAGTCGGTCATCTTCGACGGCGGCTCGACATTGATGCAGGTTGCCATGCTGTTACCGCCGCTCAGCAATGTCGTGGTCGCGGCCACGGCGATGAATATCGTGCAGCATCTGATGCATCGGCCCGGGCTCGACGTTCACATGATCGGTGGCCGGGTCTATCCAGACACGGTGAGCACGCTGATCACCGATGCCGACACGGCTCTCGGCGGTTTGGTAGCGCATCAGGTCTTTGTTGGAGCGCATGCGATTGACTCATCCCTGGATGTGGTCGACGTGAACGAAGACATGGCGCGAACGAAGCGAAACCTCGTGCGCATGGCCCGGCGCGTTGTCCTCCTTGCGGATTCGAGCAAATGGGGCGTCAGCGGGACCTCCAAGGCATTTTCGCTGTCGAGCGTCGATGTCGTGATCACCGACGATGGCCTGTCCGGCCCGATACGCGGCCAGCTTGATAGGACCGGGGTCAAGGTGATCTATGCCTGACCCCGTCGAGATCCCTGGCCGCGACGGCAATATTCAATGCGCGCATGACCCATGGGATTCGCATCGGCGCCCGGCCGTTTTTCAGGTCTGTCATTTTCTCCTCCCAGGGCTGGCAGCCTCCCGATAACGCGCCAGCATTTTCGCATGTTGTATAAAAATTTTACGCGCGTCAATATTTAAAATGTTGTATAGCGCTTTTCGAAGGCGATCCGTTGCCGCCGCAATGGATTCGGCAGACCATGACCGCGTTGGGGAGGTACGATCAAAAATGCACGGAAGATCAAAGACGAAGCTCGGGATCGGCGTCATCGGATGCGGCAATATCTCGATGACTTATCTGCGCAATGCCGCGCTCTTCGGCGGGATCGAGTTGCGCGCCTGCGCTGATATCTCGGCCGACATGGCGGCGGTGCGGGCGAAGGAATATGGCATCCAGGCGCTCGGCGTCGATGCGCTGCTGGCCGACCCCGAGATCGATCTTGTCCTCAACCTGACCATTCCGGCGGCGCATTTCGACATTTCGTTTTCGGCGCTTTCGGCAGGCAAGCACGTCTTCACCGAAAAGCCGTTGGCAACTTCGGCCAGCGACGGGCGCCGCCTGGTGGCGGAGGCGGCAAAGCGCGGCCTGCTGCTCGGCTCGGCCCCCGACACCTTCCTTGGCGCCGCCGGACGCCGTGCGCGCCGGCTCATGGACGACGGCGCCATCGGCCGCCCGGTCACCGGCACGGCCTTCATGATGGGCCGCGGCATGGAGCACTGGCACCCCAACCCGCAGTTCTACTACCAGCCGGGCGGCGGACCGGTGTTCGACATGGGCCCTTACTATCTGACCATGCTGGTCAACCTGCTCGGTCCGGTCGAGCGGGTCATGGCGATGGCGACGCGCGGCCAGGAGGAACGGCTGATCACCGCCGAGGGGCCATTCAAGAACACCACATTCAAGGTCGGCACGCCGACCAACGTCTTGTCACTGCTTGAATTCCGTTGCGGCGCGACCGTCACCTTCGGCGCCTCCTGGGATGTCTTTCGCCACTCCAACCACCCGATCGAGCTGCACGGCACGGAAGGCTCGCTGCGGCTGCCCGACCCCGACACATTCGGCGGCACTGTCTCGCTCTCCGAACGCGGCGCCGAGTGGAAGGATTTCGCCAGCGAAGGCGAACTCTATGGCGCCCGCAACTGGCCTTATGCGGCGCCCGATCGCGCCAACTACCGCATGCTCGGCGTCGCCGATCTGGTGCGCTCGCTCCAAACCGGCAACACGCCCCGCGCCTCTGGCAATCTGGCGCTGCACGTGCTGGAAATCATTGAGGCTATCCTGCGTTCCGGTGAAACACAGGGTTCGGTCGCCATCGCGGGCGATGTCATCCAGCCGGCCCTGCTGACCGAGGACGAGGCAAGCAGCCTGCTGGCCTGAGGATATGACGATGACACTCGACCCGGATGCGCTGCGCGTCCTCGAAATCGGCCGTGCGGCCGGCGGTGAGCCATTCGAGAACGGTAGCGTGGCGGCGGCGCGCGCCGCCTACAACGCTTCGTTCCCGACGCTGCAGGGCGAGCACGAGTCGGTCGCAACGACCTTGGAGCAGCAGATCGACGGGCCGAGCGGTCCTGTCACGATCCGCATCCATCGCGGCATCGACGCGCCACAAAGCGGGGCGCCGGCGCTGCTCTATCTGCATGGCGGCGGCTGGGTCATCGGCAATCTCGATTCGCATGACGAGATCTGCCGGTGGCTGGCCAATCTCGGCGGCGCCGTTGTTGTCTGTCCCGATTATCGCCTGGCGCCGGAACACAAATTTCCCGCCGGGCTAGAGGATGCCCGGGCAACGCTCCGCTTCATGGCGGAGAACGCCGCCGAACTCGGCGTTGACCGGACACGCATCGGCGTTGCCGGCGACAGCGCCGGCGGCAATCTCGCCGCCGTGCTGGCGCTGCTGGCTCGCTACGGGCTGGCGCCGTCGCTTGCCGCGCAGATCCTGATCTATCCCAACACCGATGCGCGGCAGACGGCCGACAGTTACCGGCGTTTCGGCGACGGCTTCGGGCTTACGGCCGCCACCATGGCATGGTTTCGCGACCACTATGTACGAACGCCCGACGACATCATGGACTGGCGCGTCTCGCCATTGCTGGCGCCTGATCTCGCCGGCGTCGCCCCGGCTTTCGTGGCGCTTGCCGGCTGCGACATCCTTGCCGACGAAGGGGCAGCCTATGGCAAGCGTCTGCAGGCCGCAGGCGTTCCGGTGATCCTGCGGCAATGGCCGGGCCAGATCCATGGCTTCGTCTCGATGGGACGCCATATCCCCGCCGCGCGGCAAGTGGTGGCCGAAGGCGTGGCTGCCTGGCGCCGATTCGAACGGGATTCGCTGGCGTCGGCTGCTCAAGCCGACTGACGCATCACCAGGGTGGCATCGAGCTTGACCGTGCGTTCGATGCCTTGCCTTGGCAGGTTGGCTTCGTCCAGAAGCGCCAGCAGTATCTCGACGCTACGGCCAGCCATGGCGGCGAAATCCTGCGCCATGGTGGTCAGCGCCGGACAGGTGTAGCGGCTCAACGGATGATCGTCATGCGCGGCAACGCGCAGATCGCAGTCGGGCCTGCGGCCGATCTTCAGGCCGCGCGAGAACGCAGCCGACATCACGCCGAAGGCCAGGCGATCGTTGGCGCACAGTATGGTGCGGCCAGGCAAGGTGCCGGTCTCCAGCATCGTTTCCATCTGCTCGTAGCCGACGCGTTCGAAGTCCCAGGTGTAATCGCGCGCCGCCTCGATGACGACTGGCTCGAACCCGGCCGTCTCCATCGCGATGATGTAGCTTTCCTGCCGTTCGCCGGAGTTGTGGTTGACATGTGGAATGTCGAGATAGGCCGGCGGCTCGCCCGACCGGCACAGATAGTCGACGATGGTCGACACGCTCTGCCGGTTGTCGTTGCCGACAAATGGCGTATCGCCCTCGATATAGGTGTCGAAATAGACGATCGGAATGTCCTGTCCGAGCTTGTCGAAAACGCTGCGGTCGGAGGCCAGGCCCAGCGGCGCGATGATCGCGCCGGCGACCTTCAGTGACAACAGCGTCCTGACCGATTCCGCTTCCAACTTCGGCGAGCCGTGCGAGGAGATGACGATCGGCCAATAGCCTTCGTCGCGGCAGCGAAATTCGATGCGGCTGACCATCTCGGCATAGAACGGATCGGTGATCGTCGGCACGACGATGCCGATGTTGCGGGTGCGCTTGCGGTTGAGGTTGCGGGCGAAAAGGTTCGGCTGGTAGTCCGAGGAACGCAGGGCGGCTTCGATGCGTGCCCGCGTCGCCGGCTTCACGCTCGCCGGATCGTCAAAATACTTCGACAGCGTCGGGCGGGACACGCCACATGCCTGGGCGAAGTCATCCATCGTGCGGTGCGTCTTCTCCGCCATTCGATCTTTCAGGTCCTCTTGCCACAATCGCCGACCGGGACGATCCGGCCGTCACCAGTCATGCGGCCGTTGCCCGGAAGCGGCAATGCTTGACCGAACTTATTCAGTCAAATTTTCACGTTTCCCAATACAGCGTAAAAACATTACGTGCGTCAAATTATTTATTGACGCTCTAAAACTGACGACATAGGCTTCGAGAAAGCGACAAGACGCAACATGACGCTTCGCATCCGGCCGCGAGCCCGATGCCATCCGGCGAATGGTGAGGACATGAAGAAACTGGTTTGCGCCGGCGAGATCCTGGTCGAGATCATGGCCGAGCGGATCGGCCAGAGTTTCCTTGCTCCCGGGCCACTCGTCGGCCCGTTTCCATCCGGCGCACCGGCCATTTTCATCGACCAGGCAGCGCGGCTTGGCCAGCCGGCTGGCCTGATCGCCGCGGTCGGCGATGACGATTTCGGCCATTTGAACATCGAGCGCCTGCGCGCCGACGGCGCCGACATCTCGGCCATCAAGGTGCATCGCGGCGCCGCCACGGGAACCGCCTTCGTTACCTACGAGACGGATGGAAGCCGGCATTTCGTCTACAATATCAAGCAAAGCGCTGCCGGCTTGATCGAGATCGGCACCGAGGCGCGCGCGCTGCTGGCCGGCGCCGACCATTTTCACATCATGGGCACCTCGCTGTTCTCGCCGGAAACGATCGCGGTGGCGCGCACCGGGATCGAAGCCGTCAAGGCGCGCGGCGGCACGGTCTCCTTCGACCCCAACATCCGCAAGGAAATGCTCGATTTGCCGGGCCTGCGCGAAGCCTTGCATTTCGTGCTCTCCAAGACGGATCTGTTCCTGCCGAGCGGGCCGGAACTGTTCATCTTCGCCAGGGCGACCGACGAGGAAGGCGCGGTGCGCGAAATGCTGGAACGCGGCATCTCGACGGTGGTCATCAAGAAGGGGGCGCAAGGCGCCGTTCACTACGACCAGGCCGGACGCACCGCGTCGCCCGGATTCGTCGTCGACGAAATCGACCCGACCGGCGCCGGCGACTGTTTTGCCGCCGCCTTTGTCTCCTTCTGGCTGCGCGGGGCGACGCCAGAGAAGGCGCTTAGAATCGCCAATGGCTGCGGCGCACTGGCGGTCACGAAGAAGGGGCCGATGGAGGGCATAGCCTCCCTTGCCGCCGTCGAGGCCTTCATCGAGACGGCCGAGACCGGAGAGACGGCGTGAGCCAGGCGACGGACAGGCTGGCTGCGATCGCGACGCGACGCGCGGCCGGCGAGCGCAGCGGCATCGCGTCGATCTGCTCGGCCCATCCGCTCGTCATCGAGGCGGCGCTACGCCACGGCAAGGCGCGCGACGCCGACGTGCTGATCGAGGCCACCTGCAACCAGGTCAACCACGAGGGCGGCTATACCGGCATGACTCCCGGGGACTTCCGTCGCTTCGTCGAGGCGATCGCCGGCAAGGTCGCCTTTCCCCTGGACAGGCTCGTGCTTGGCGGCGACCATCTCGGGCCCAATCCCTGGAAGCACCTGCCCGCGCCGGAGGCCATGCAGAAGGCCGCGGGCATGGTCGAGGCCTATGCGGAAGCCGGCTTCACCAAGATCCATCTCGACGCCAGCATGGGCTGCGCCGGCGAGGGTGCCGCACCGCCCGACGCGACGATTGCCGCGCGCGCGGCCGAACTGGCCGCGGTGGCCGAGGCCGCGACCGAACGAGCGGGCGGCGCCAAACCTGTCTACGTCATCGGCACGGAAGTGCCGGTGCCTGGCGGTGCCTTCGAGGCGCTGGACCATCTGGCGGTGACGACGCCGGAGGCGGCCCTGGAGACGGTACGCATCCACCGGCAGGCTTTCAGCCGCCGTGGCCTCGACCAGGCTTTTGCGCGCGCGATCGGCGTCGTCGTGCAGCCGGGCGTCGAATTCGGCAATGCCGAGGTGATCGCCTACCGGCCGGAACGCGCCGGCGCCCTGGCCGGAACGCTGCGGGACCTGCCGCAATTCGTCTTCGAGGCTCACTCGACGGACTACCAGCCGGTCGCGGCGCTGACCGCGCTGGTCGACAATGGCTTTGCCATCCTCAAGGTCGGGCCATGGCTGACCTTCGCCCTGCGCGAGGCGCTCTATGGTCTGAGCCACATCGCCGATATCCTCGCTCCCGATGCGGCGCGCGAAGGCCTGCCGGCGGCCATGGAGCGCGCCATGCAGGCAGCGCCCGCCAACTGGAAGAATTATTACCACGGCTCCGAGGCCGAGCAGCGGATAGAACGCCATTTCTCCTACAGCGACCGCATCCGCTACTACTGGCCGGCACCGGTGGCGCGGCAAGCCACGGACGCGCTGATGCAGGCGCTCGGCGACCGCGACATCCCCCCACCCCTCATCAGCCAGTACCTTGGCCATCTCGACGGCGCGGTGGCGAACGGGTCCGTCGCGCCAAGGGCCAGGGACCTGCTGATCCGCAGCGTGACACAGGTTCTCGATATCTACGCCAGCGCAACCGGCTGACCCGCCGATCACTACCCCGGCAGCAGAACCAAGGCCCCCGTCGTGCGGCGGGATTCCAGATCGCGGTGCGCGTCGGCGGCGTTGGCAAGATCGTACCGCGTCGGCGCCTCGACCCTGACGACGCCTTGGCGAAGGGCCTGGAAAAACCTGGCGACATGCGGCGCGAGCTTCTCCGGCGTGTCGGTATAGTGGGCGTAGTTGGGCCGCGAGATGGTGAGCGACCTGGAGGCGAAGCGGCCGATATCCCAATTGCCGACCGGCCCCGAAGCCTGGCCGAAACTGACGAGATGGCCACGCACGGCGAGGGCCGCGAGCGAACCGG
The DNA here is from genome assembly GCF_059683645.1 of Mesorhizobium sp. RCAM 05104. Taxonomy (NCBI): domain Bacteria; kingdom Pseudomonadati; phylum Pseudomonadota; class Alphaproteobacteria; order Hyphomicrobiales; family Phyllobacteriaceae; genus Mesorhizobium; species Mesorhizobium sp. RCAM 05104. The sequence goes on from NZ_CM185033.1 coordinate 1,523,430, forward strand.
CGAAGGTGTCCTTGCCGACCGCGTCATAAGCGACATTGGCGCCCATGCCTGCGGTCAGCCGCATGACGGCCTCGGCGAAATTCTCGCGGGAGTAGACGATGACATGGTGCGCGCCGAGACGCTCGACGATCCGCGCCTTGTCATCGCTCGACACCGTGGCAATCACCGTCGCGCCGAGGTGGCGGGCCCATTGCACCAGCAACTGGCCGATGCCGCCGGCCGCCGCATGGACGAGGACGATGTCGCCGCGCTTCACGACATGGACATCGTGCAGCAGGAAACTCGCCGCAACGCCCTTGAGCAGGCCGGCAGCGGCAATTTCATCTGGAATATCGTCCGAGAGATGAACCAGCAGCTCGGGCGCCATGTTGCGCCGCTCCGCATACGCGCCAACCGGTGGGCAGGCATAGGCGACGCGATCGCCGACCGAAAAGCCCGACACCGCCGAGCCAACCGCCTCGATGACGCCTGCGGCCTCCATGCCCGGCACGCCAGGCGGCTGCAACAGGTCGAAAAAGCCGGTGCGGCAATAGACGTCGATGAAGTTGACGCCGATCACCGTATGACGGATCCGCACCTCGTTCAGCCCCAGTGGCGGCAATCCGATTTCTTTCAGCTGCAACTCCTCCGGTCCGCCATAACGCTCGACCAGGATTGCCTTGGTCGTCGCGGCCTGACCCGGAGCAATCGTTGACACCGCGCGTGGCACGCTTGCGGATGGCATCGGGGCTGCAGCCGCCCGCGATTGTCTCGCGTCGATCGGCGCGCCCACGCTTCCGCGTCGCAAGAGATTGCGCACGGCCGTGAAGCCGGCCTGATAGATGCCTTCGGTGACAAGCTTGACCAGTTCGTCGCGGCGATGCGCCGGCGGGTGGAATTCGGAACGCCATTCCCAAAAGGTCGCGTTGCCATCGGTCACCGGCTTCAGCCGCACCGAGGCGACATAGCCCATCAGCGGCAGCGGCGCTTCGAGCAGGCAATAGCTCAACCGATGATCCTTGTCCGACAGCGCCAACAGTTGCTCGCGCAACTCACCACCGTCGGCGAGCCGGAAATGGCGCACCGCGCCGACCGCATCGACAGGTTCGCCGCCTTCGATTTCACTAAACGAGATCGCCGGGTGCCAGCGGTCATGACCGTTGAAATCACGCAGGATCGCCCAGACCTCGTCGATCGGCGCATCGATGATCGTGCTCTGGCGAACCTGGACCATCGGGCCGCGTCAGCGCCCGAACCGGTGTTTCAACGCGGTCAAGGCGGTCTGGAACACGGCATTGCCGATCTGATGCATCAGGGCAGCTTCGCGGTCGGCGGCGCAGTCGAACTCGGCCTGCCATTCGGCGAGCGTCAAATTGCCGTCGGTGATCGGTGTCAGCGACAGGGTGGCGACATAATTCTCCACCGCCATCGGGCTTTCGAGAATCGCGTAGCTGCAGGATAGATCATAGTCGGACAGCGCCAGCAGCCTTTCACGTATCCGCCCGCCGTCCTTCAGCGTGAAACTTCTGATGCAACCGATCTGGTCGGCCTGCGCGTTCTGCTCGATGCGGCTCTCGGCGACGAAAGGCGCCCAGCCCGGCAAACCATTGAAGTTGCGCACGAGCTTCCAGACTTCCGCCGCCGGCGCGGGAATGACCGAGGACACATAGACCCTGGTCATGCTTGAAAGCCGGCTATAGGCATGGAAGTCCGCGCATGCATTGTCTCGCGCCGCGCCAGCTCGCCCCCCACTCCGTCGAGCTTCGGTCGACACCTCTCCCCCGATCGACGGGGGAGAGGTGGCGCTGCGAAGCAGCGACGGAATGGGGGAACCACTTGGCAATCATCGCAAACCGACGCAGCACGGCAATCAGACGCAAGACATCGTCCCGCACGGCCCAACGAAGCGCAAGGAAACACCGCCCTCACCTCAGTGATCGCGGTCGTCATCATCGTCCTTGGCGGGCTTGCCCTTGCCCTTCTTGTCGCGGGTCAGGCTGGAGATATCCTTGGCATCGCGCAGCACGTCGGTCATGCGGCCCAGCGAGCCGCCTTCGATGCCGATCTCCTTCATCAGATTGTCGATCATCGGCGCCTGCACGCGGTAACGCAGCGCCGAGTCGATCACCTCGTCGGTGACGTTGCGGTTGCCGCCGGTGCCACCGTTGATGCCGTCGACATGCAGGATCTTGATGCCCTCGATCTTCTCCATCGGCTTGACGCTCTCGCGGATGATGCCTTCCATGTGGTCGAGCAGCTTGCCGCGCAAGCGGCCGGCCCGCGCGCCTTCCGAAAGGATGTTCTCGGCCTCGTTGAGCTGACGATGACCGGCGGCGTCGACTTCGTAGCGCTGGGCGGCGGCAAGGGCGTGGATCTTCTCCGACTCGGCCGAGGCGACGGCGGCGATCTTCTGCGCTTCGGCAAGGCTCTTTGCCGCCTTCATCTCGGCATCCGCGGCAGAGACTATGCGCAAGGCGTCACGTTCGGCTTCGCGTTGCGCGCCGATCAGGTCGGTCAGCTTGCGGCGCTCGGCGATCTCGCGCTCGCGGGCGGTGAAGGCCTGTTCCTCGGCCTGGATGGCCTTGGCACGGACGGCTTCGGAAGCGGCTATGGCCGAGGACCGCTCCTGCGTCTTCTTGGCGATGTCGATTGCCTTCTGGATTTCGGCGATCTCGATCTTCTGGTCGCGGTCGACGCCAAGCTGCCTGATATCGCGATCCTTGATCAGCCGGGCCTCCTCGATGCCGCGCTCGGTGGTGATGCGGGCACGCTCGACCTCTTCGCCGGCCGAGATCTCGGCTTCCTCGAAAGCCTGACGCTTGGCGATCTGCAGCGCTTCGAGGTGACGCTCCCTTGCGATCCTGACCTCGTCGATGGCGCGATCCTGCGCGATCCGCGCCGTCTCGGTTGCCTGGTTCTCGACGATCTCGGCGCGGCGCTTTTCCGCCTCGGCCTTCGTCACTTCCAGCGCCTTTTCAGCCAGCGCGATCTGACGCTCCAGTTCCGCGACCTCGAGCAGTTTCCTGCGCTCGATCTCGAGCTGGCTCTGCGTGCCCTCCCGCTCGATGCGGGCCTTTTCCAGCGACAGTTCAAGCGCAATCTGCTCGCGCTCGGTCAGTTCACGCATCTTCATCTCGGTCTCGTCGAGCGAACGGCGCCGTGCAATCTCGCGACGCTGCGTGTCTTCCTCGCTCTTGATGCGCTCCTCGGTGATGTTTCGCTCCTGGTTGAGGCGCGACTTCTCGACGGCTTCGCGCGACGAAAGCTGCGCCTGCTCGGATTCCTGGTCGCGCAGCGCGCGCTCGATGGCGAGCTCCGAACGTTGCGCGGCACGGCGGATTTCGACCTCGCGTTCCTGTTCGAGGCGGGCATATTCGCTGTCGCGGTCGATCTCCAGCACCTTGCGCTGGGTGTCGAGGTTCTGGTTGCGGATATCGACCAGCGTGCGCTGCTCGATCTCGTTGCGCATCCGGCGGCGGGTCTCGATCGATTCCGTCAGCTGCGTCAGGCCCTCGGCGTCGAAGGCGTTGGACGGGTCGAAATATTCGAGGCTGGTCTGGTCGAGATCGACGATGGCGACGCTTTCCAGCTCGAGCCCGTTGGCGGCGAGCGATTCCGAAGCGAGGCTGCGCACCTTGGCGGCGTAGTCGCCGCGCAGTTCGTGCATCTCCTCGAGCGTCATCTGGGCCGCGACCGTGCGCAGGGCGCCGGCGAACTTGCCTTCCAGCAATTCGCGCAGGCTGTCGGGCTGCAGCGTGCGGCGGCCAAGCGTCTGCGCGGCGGCGGCCACCAGGTCACGGCTGGCGCCGACGCGGACGAAGAACTCGGCGATCAGGTCGACGCGCATGCGGTTTTTGGTGATCAGCGCAAAACCATCCTCGCGGCGCACCTCGATGCGCAACACATTCATGTTGACCGGGGTGATCTCGTGCAGCACCGGAATGACGAAGGCGCCGCCATTCACCACCACCTTCTCGCCCATGAAGCCGGTGCGCACGAACGCCGTCTCCTTGGTCGAGCGGCGATAGAGCCAGCGCAAGATGTAGACGGCGATCACCACGACGATCGCGGCAATGATCAGCCACAACAGGAAAGCGCCAAAGGTTTGCGCGTCCATCATCTATCCTCCCCAAGACAATACGGTCGGCACGGGGCGACCGGCGATACTCTCAAACATCCACCCGCACGGTGGCGAAGTCCAATTCTTCATGCCCGCCTCTGCAGCTTCGGCGTAATCGCGTGGAACGCGTTGATCGCCGCGTCGACGAAAGGCGTTTCGTTGATGTTTGCCCGCACCCGCTCGACATGGCGCAACGGGGTCTGGCGAACGGTTTTCTCGATCGCCTCGAACAGGGCGTTGTCGGCTTCCGGATCGTGAAAGGCTTGACCGGGCGCATCGAGCATCGACACGCCGCCTTCCGGCAGCAGGAACCGCACCGGGCCGTTCATGGCGTTGAGCCGCGCGCCGATCCATTCGCCGAAGGCGCGGTTCTCGTCGCGCGTGGTGCGCATCAGGGTGACGTTCGGATTGTGGATGACGAATTTGCGGCTGCGGAATTTCTCCGGCACGCTGTCGCGCGGGCCGAAATTGACCATGTCGAGCGCGCCGGTAGAGCCCACATAAGGCAATCCGGTGCGGATCGCCGCGCCGAAACGATCCTCGGTCGCCGGGAAGACGCCGCCGACGATCATGTCGGCCACTTCGGTGGTGGTCAGGTCGAGGAAGGCCGACAGCAGGCGAGAGTCGCCGAGATTTTCCATGGCCCGTCCACCGATGCCGGTGGCATGGAAGACAAGGCAGTCATAGTCGGCTTCGAGACGTCTGGTCACCGCCTGCACCGCCGGTGTGGTGACGCCGAACATGGTGATGCCGACAGCCGGCCGCGCCAGTTTGCGCCTGGCCTCCCACGCCTCGGCATTGGGCAGTTGCGCGACCATGCCGGCCATGGCGTGCGCGGCGTTGGACAGCACCTGTTCGGTGATCGAGTTCAGCCCCTGCACATCGGCGACCGAATGGAACATCATGATGTCGGCGCCGCCGACATATTTGGCGACATCGCCGGCCGCCACCGTCGACACCATCAGTTTGGGTATGCCGACAGGCAGCACGCGCATGCCCGCCGTTGCCAGCGTGGTGCCACCGGAGCCACCGGCCGATATGACGCCGCCGATACGCGGCTCGCGCTCGATCCAGCGCGCGAAGGCTTCCGCCATGGCACTGACCGAGCCGCCGCGATCATCGGTGAAGACGGCTGACGAACCCCGCGCGTGCATGCCGGCCACCTGCATGGCGGGCACGTCGGCGCTGGTCGGTTTTCCCGATGTCGAGAGATCAACGGTGCGCACCGGGATGCCGAGCGACTTCAGCCGGTCGGCGACGAAGCGCAGTTCCTTGCCCTTGGTGTCGAAGGTGCCGGCGACCAGCACGGTCCGGCCGATACGCTCGGCGAAGGGGATGGCGAAGACCTTCTTCAGATCGTCCTGAGGTGCTGCCTTGTCGACCGCCGCCTGCCGCATTTCCGTGACCGGCACGTTCCAGCGGTTGGGCAGGTCGGTGACCGGACGATAGACGCCATTGCGCGGCATCGGTTCGGCCGAGCCGGCGGCGGTGCGGTCGACGCGATAGACTTCCGCCAGTTGTTCCTTTGCTTGTGCGGCTTCCGCCGGCGTGACGGGCGCTTCCTCGGCATGGCGTCCAACGCCAAGCAGCCGCTGCTGCAACTCGCGGTCGGAGGCGAGTGCCTTTGCATCCATCAGCCGGTTGATGCGGCCATTGACCATGATGGCGACCTGGTTCGACACCGCGGTCGCCACGCCGATATTCTGCTCGATGACCAGCACCGCCATCTCGCCCTCGGCGGCGAGGTTGACCAGCATCTGCTCGACCTGGTCGACGATGATCGGCGCCAGGCCTTCGGTCGGCTCGTCCATGACCAGCAGCTTCGGATCGCTGAGCAGCGCGCGCGAAATCGCCAGCATCTGCTGTTCGCCGCCCGACAGCTGCGAGCCGCCATTGGTGCGGCGTTCAGCCAGGCGCGGAAAGGTCTGGTAGACGCGCTCGGCGGTCCAGCTGGCATCGCGCCGGTTGCCGGCGGCAAGGCGCAGATGTTCATCGACCGTCAGGCTCGGCCAGACGCGACGCCCTTGCGGCACATAGCCGACGCCGAGACGGTGAATCTCGTGCGGCTCGAGCGCGGTAATCTCGCGGCCATCGACGCGGATCGACCCGGAGCGCGCGCGCTTCAGGCCGACGATGGTATTGCAGAGCGTCGACTTGCCCATGCCGTTGCGGCCGACCACCGACAGCACGCCGCTTTCCAGGGTCAGCGAAACGCCTTGCAGCGCATGGCTTTCGCCATAGAAAACCTGCAGGTCGTCTATGCGGAGGATGGCCTTGGTTGGCTTGCCGGAGGAGGTCTGGCGCTCAGCCATGCTTGCCCCCGAGATAGATCTCCTGGACCTCGGGATCGGCCTCGATCTCCTGCGGCGTGCCTTCCTTGAACAGGCGGCCATTGTGCATCATCGAGACATATTCCGACACACGCAGCGCGACATCGAGATCGTGCTCGATGATGATGTAGCCGATGTGTTTCGGCAGCGCGTTGAGAATGGCGACGAGGTCGCGGCGCTCGGCCGGCGAAAGGCCGGCCGCCGGCTCGTCGAACAGGATGAAGCGCGGCGCGCCGGCGAGCGCCAGCGCGATCTCCAGCTGGCGCTGCTGGCCGTGGCTCAGCGTTGCCACCAGCGTGTCGCGATAGGCTTCGAGATGCACGGCGTTGAGGATCGATTCCGCCTGCACCATGTTGACGTCGCTGGCCGCCGGGCGCAGCAGCGAAAACCGCCGGCGCGAGACACCCCGGCAGGCGAGAAAGATGGAGTCGAGGACCGACAGGCCCTTGAACAGTTGCGAAATCTGATAGGTACGCCGCAGGCCGCGCCGGATGCGTTCATGCGGCGGCAGGTCGGTGATGTCCTCGCCGAAGAAGCGGATGCGCCCTGATGTCGGCAGGAAGTCGCCGGTGACGGCATTGAACAGGGTCGTCTTGCCGGCGCCGTTGGAGCCGAGGACCGCGCGCCGTTCGCCGGCCGCGATCCTCATATTGATGCCCGAGAGCGCCACCAGCGCCCCGAAATGCCGCGCCACGCCATCGAGCTCCAGCGCATAGGCGCCGGTGCTCTGGAGACGGTTTGCTGCGAAGCTTTCGGTCACTGGCGGCTACACTCGATGTCGCTGTTACGGGCAGCTCGGATTGTCGCGGTTGACCGCGCCAAGCTTCATGAACTCGTCTTCGGGAATGCCGAGCGTCTGGTTGACCTGCGGCACCACCTTGACCAGCTTGTTCATGAGATTGCCGTCGGCGCCTTCGGTGACCTCGGTCAGGAAGATGTCGGCGATCGCGTTGCGGTTCTTGTCGAGCGACACCTTGCCGGTCGGCGTGTCGAAGGACAGCTTCGACAGCGCATCGCGCAGCTTCTTGCCGCCGTCGGAGACATCGCCGCCGACCTGGTCGAGACCGAGCAGCGTCGCCTTCATGTCGACATAGTAGCCATGGGCGAAGAGTGACGGCGAGGGAAAGGCGCCCGGCTGCTTCTTGTAGGCCTCGACGAAGGCCTTCCATGCCGGCGCGTCATTGGTGTCGGCGGTCGGCCCGGCCGAGGGCGTGCCCTTCAGCACGTCGCGCAGCTTGCCTTTCGAGGTCAGCACCGTCTGGTCGACGGTGATCGAGCCGCCGATCAGTGGTGCGGAACCGCCGCCCTGCTGGTACTGGGTCAGGAAATTGACCGCATCAGCGCCGCCGAGCGCGACGTAGATCGCGTCAACGTCTTCGGGAATAGCAGCGATGACCGAAGAAAAGTCCTTGTTGCCGATCGGCACCCAGGATTTCGACGGCACATGGCCGCCCGCCTTGCAGAACTCGGCCATGAAGCCGAACACCTGCGTGTAGGGGAAGGAATAGTCCTCGGCGACGGTGGCGACCTTCTTGTAGCCCTTGTCCTTGAAGGCATAGGTGCCGAGGCCGGCCATCCACTGGGCGCCGTCGGTCGAGAAGCGGAAGAAGTTTTCCGCCGGGTCGCGCAGCGTGGTGTCCTGTGCGGCCGAGGTGCCGTTGATGAAGGTCACGCTTGGCTGCGTCTTGGCGTAGTCCTTGACGGCCAGGCCTTCGTCGCCCGAAAGCGGACCGACCAGCACCTTGACGCCGTCCTGCTCGACCAGCTTGCGCGCGGCGCGCACGGCGCTGTCGGGCGAGGCGTCGGACGAGCCCTTGACGATTTCGATCTTCTTGCCGGCGACGGTGCCGTTCATCTCGGCGACAGCGGTCATCGCACCGCGCTCGCCGTCCTCGCCCAGCACCGTGAACGGTCCCTCGAAGGTGGCGAGCAGGCCGATCTTGATAGTGTCGTCGGCAGCCAGCGCCATCGAAGGCGTGGTCAGCCCGGTGAACACCGCCAGGGCCAGCAATGTACGTCTATGCATCCTCATGACTTTCCTCCCGTTGATTTCGTTTTGCAGTGGTTCATTCCATCCCGGCCGCTACGAGCCGGGACGCAAGGACTCCTGGGCAAGATGTGGCTTGATCCTCCCCCACAACCCAAGAATTCCATCCGGTGAGACGAAAACGATCACCAGAAACACCAGCCCGATCAGCGTGTTGAAGCGCTCGGCGCCGACGATGTCGATGGCGAAGGTCTGCATCAGGATAACGACGACCGCGCCGAGAAACGGCCCGATCGGATGGCGAAGGCCGCCGATGACGGCGATGATCAGCACATCGATCGCCGCATCGACGCCGATGGTGCCGGGCGAGACACGGCCGTTGAACCAGACCAGCAGCACGCCCGCCAATCCGGCGATGACGCCGGCCAACAGCCAGGCGAAGACCTTGTGCGCGGTGACGTGGTAGCCGAGCGCACGCATGCGGCGCGGATTGTCGCGGATCGCCTGCAAGGTCATGCCGAAGGTCGAGCGCGAGCCGTAGAGCACCGCCGCGTAGGACAGCACCGCCAGGCCGAGGCAGAGATAATAGAAAGGCTTCGGGTCACGCCAGCTGATGCCCCAGAAGGCCGGGGCGCGGATGCCGGCATAGCCGGAATGGCCGTTGAAGATGGCGTAGTTCTGCTGGGCGAAATAGTAGGTCGCGGTGGCGATCGCCAACGTGATCATGATCGTGTAGATGCCCTCGGTGCGCACCGAGATCCAGCCGATCAGCGCCGACGCCAGTGCCGCCGCGAGAACCGCGAACGGCACCGCGAGCCACCACGGCCAGCCGAAGCCGAGGATGTTGGAATTGTTGTTGCCGAGGATGGCGATGGCATAAGCGGCGATGCCGGCGACCGTGATCTGCGCCAGGCTGACCATGCCGCCATAGCCGGCGAGCAGCATCAGCGACAGGCCCATCATGCCGAAGATCAGCGAGTAGCCGCCGATCTGCGTCAGGAAGAAATCCGACGCCACCAGCGGATAGAGCACCAGCACCACGGCAAGGATGATGTGGCCGGCGCCCAGCCTCTCCAGCCAGTTCTGCCGCGGTGTCGTGCCGTTCGTGGCGATGGCCAGGCTCATCGGGCTTTCCCCATGATGCCTTGTGGCCGGACCGCCAGCGTCACCACCATGATGACGAAGGTCAGCACGATACCGTAGGTCGGGAAATAGACGAGGCCGATCTGTTCGGCGAGGCCGATCAGCAGCGCGCCGATGGCGGCACCCGTGATCGAGCCCATGCCGCCGACGATGACCACGACCAGCGACGCCAGGAGGTAGCGGACATCCTCGCCGGGCGCGACGGACAGCGCCGAACCGCCGACGACACCGGCAAAGCCGGCGAGCCCGGCACCAACCGCAAAGACGATGGCAAACACCGCGTGCACGTTGACGCCGGAAGCCTGCAGCATGGCACGATCGTCGACGCCGGCACGGATCATCATGCCGACGCGGGTCCGGTGCAGCATCAGCCAAAGCCCGACGCCGATGACGATCGCCGCCGCCAGCACGACCACGCGGTAGAGCGGATAGGTGAGGAAGACCGAGGCGCCGTTGGAGCGCACCGCGGTGATGATTGGCAAGGTCAAGGCGCCGTCGAGCCATTCCGGTGTCGCGATCTGATAGGTGCCGCCCGCCCAGACCGCCAGCATCAGGTCGGCGGCGACGATCGAGATGCCGATGCTGACCAGGGTCTGGCGCAGGTCATCGCCTTCGAGGCGACGGAAAACGAAGACCTGCATGACGACGCCGACGATGGCCAGCACGGCGAAGCCGGCAGCGACGCCGAGCAGCCAGTAGCCGGTGCGGCTGGTGACCTCGTAGCCGATATAAGCGCCGAGCAGATAGAGCGAGCCATGCGCCAGATTGACGTTGCGCATCAGGCCGAAGATCAGCGTGAAGCCACTCGCAACCAGGAAATACAGGCCGGCCAGCGTGATGCCGTTGAGGATGGCGCTGACGAACGCCTTCTTCGAGATCAGGATCGCGTTCAGCCAATCCGGCCAGACGGCAAAGACCAGCCATGCGATGACGGCGGCGGCAAGCAGGCCGACGAGGCCCCAGGCCTGCCGGCGTGTCATGCCGCCGCCCGAAAGCGACGGCGAGGATGGCTGGTCGAGCAGGCTCATGCAGTCAGCCGCCGACGCTGTTCGTTCATGCGCGGCGCCTTGTGGAACTTGCCGTCCTTCATGATGGCGAGGATGCGGTTCTTGTCCTGCAGGATGCGCACGTCGGAAATCGGATCGCCGTCGATCAGCAGGATATCGGCGAGGTAGCCTTCCTTGATCAGGCCGAGTTCGTCGCCCATGTTCATGATCTGGCCGCCATATTTGGTGCCGGCCTGGATGGCTTCCATCGGCGAGAAGCCGAGCATTTCGACGAAGGTCTGGATGTCCTTGGCGTTGGTGCCTTGCGGCGTCCAGGCAAAGCCGTAGTCGCCGCCGATGCAGACGCGAATGCCGCGCCGGTGCATCTTCTTCATCGTCTCGATACACATTTCGAGCTCGCGCTCATATTCGAGCGACAGCGGCGAACCCGGCTTGATGCCCCATTGCTCGGCATGGCGCGCGGTGTTGATCAGCCAGGCGATGCCAGGCGCGACGAAGTGCTTGTCCTTGACCGCCTCGAGCATGTCGAGCGCTTCCTCGTCGGCGAAGGAGGCGTGGTAGATGTTCTGGATGCCGTGGCGTATGCACTGCTTGACCGAACCGGACGAGCGCGCATGCGCCGACAGCACCTTGTTGCGGCAGCGCGCCTCGGAAGCCGCCATCGCGACCTCCTCCTCCGACATCGGTGTTTCCTCGGCGCCCATGCCGGTGATGCTCTCGCCCGACAGGTTAAGCTTGATGGAATCGACGCCGTATTTGATCAGCTGGCGCACGGTGCGGCGGATTTCCTCGGGGCCGGAAACGACGATGCCGAGGTTCAGCCCTTCATGCGGAATGTGCGAAGGCGCGGAATCGCCGAGACCGCCGACCGTGGTGATTTCCGGACCGGCGGCCAGGTAGCGCGGTCCCGGAAACCGCCCCTGGTTGATGAACTTCTTGGCGACGACGTCGAGACGCGGCTTGGCGGCCGCCGCCCCCCGGCCGGCGGTGAAGCCGGCGTCGAGCACTAGCTTGGCCATCTCCATGGTGACCAGCATGTGCTCCTCGATCTCCATCATCTGGATGGGGTCGATGCCGGGTGCGTTGTTCCACGACAGATGCAGATGCGCGTCGATCATGCCGGGCATCAGCGTCGCGCCCATGCCGTCGATGACGGTTGCGCCACCACTGTAGGAAGATGAAGAGGACGAGCCGAAGCGCGACGAGCCCTTGGTGATCTGCTTGATGCGGTTTCCCTGCACCAGCACCTCACCGGTATATGGATATTCACCTGTCGCCTCGAGCACGCGCACATTGGTGAACAGCGTGCTGCTCGAGCCGTTCCCGTTCCAGCTGTCGTCTGCCATCACAAGCCTCCCAACTTGCCGAGCGCGTAGTTCTACGCCCGATCAGAATTCCTCACCTATCAACCCGTCTCAAAAAATCGGCGAGCTTCTGGTTGCTCTCGCGCGGGCTTTCCACCGTGGCCCAGTGCCCGCACCGATCCAGAGACGAGAATATGGCTCCCTTGATCTTGTCGGCAAGCGCCTGCCCGACACCAGCCGGATTGACCGTGTCGGCGTCGCCGGTGACAAGCAAGGTCGGCGCGGAAATCCGCCGCGCGTCGACCGCGGTCGCCTTGGCCAGCGCCTCACAGGTGCGGGCATAGGATTCCGGATCCTGGCGGGTGATCGATTCACGCACGAAGGCGACGGCGGCGGGCGAGGTTTCCCTGGTGTGCGCCGAGATCGCATTGGCGACGATCTGGTCGGCGATATCGGCAATGCCGCCCGAGCGCGCCAGCCGGGCGCGATTGGCAAGTCCTTGCCTGGTCGCTTCCGCCGGTTCCGCCAGCGCGCCGAACAGCGCCAGCGACGCAACCAGCGAGGGCTGCGTCGCGGCAATCTGCTGGCAGATGATAGTGCCCATCGAATGGCCGACGAAATGCGCCGTAGTGACGCCCATGCCGGCCATGGCGCGGATCACCGCCTCGCTCATCAATTCGATGGTCAGCGGCTCGATCGGGCGCGGCGAGCGGCCGGAGCCCGGCAGGTCGAGCCGGATGACGCGATAGCTGGAAAGTGCCGCCATCTGCGGCTGGAACATGTTGGATGTGCCGCCAAGACCGTGGATCATCACCACGGCCGCACCCTCGCCGACAACTTCAGCAACGACCTGGCCAACCGTCACGGTCGTCATTGCGCATACTCCGCGAAGCGGTTTTCCAGCGTGCCGATGCCGTCGATCTCGATGCGCACGACGTCACCGGCCTTGAGATATTTCGGCGGATCAAAGCCGATGCCAACGCCGACCGGCGTGCCGGTGGCGATGATGTCGCCGGGCTTCAGCGTGATGCCTTGCGAGAGCGTCGCGATGATGGTCGGGATGTCGAAGATGAGCAGCGATATGCGTGAATCCTGGCGCAGATCCTCATTGACGAAACAGCGGATGCCGGCCGTCGCCAGATCCAACTCATCCTTCGTCACCGCCCAGGGGCCCATCGGACAGAACGTGTCCTGCGACTTGCCGATCAGCCACTGGCTGTATTTGCCTTGCAGGTCGCGGGCGGTGACATCGTTGACGATCGTGTAGCCCCAGACGTGGTCGAGTGCGTTTTCCCTGGAGATGCCGCGCCCGCCCTTGCCGATGATGACGGCAAGCTCCGCCTCGTAGTCGATGGCCGTCGAGACCGAGGAATCGATCAGCACGCTGGCATGGTTGGCGACGACCGATTCAGGCACCTTGGAAAAGATAATCGGATGTTTTGGGATCGCGCCGGCGCCGGCGCTGGAATCGAAGCCGCTGCGAGCAAACTCGTGCGCGTGCTCGTGATAGTTCTTGCCGACGCAGAAGATGTTGCGGCGCGGCTGCGGGATCGGCGCCTCGATTTCCACCTGCGCCAGCGGGATCGGTGACAGGGTGCGCGGCACCCCAGCGCCGTTGCGCTCGATCAATGCCAGAATGCCGGCCTTGGCCTGATCGACGGCAAAATCGAAAGGAGCGATGGTCTGGGCATCGAGATCGACGATACCCACGCGACGTTCGCCGGCGATCGAAAATGTCGCGACCCGCATTCGATTCCTCCCTGAACCTTTTATGAACCAATACTGGCTCTTTCACTACACGCTATCGCCGATTGGTTCACGCTTCAAGAGGGTTTCGGCTCACAATTCAACAAAACATGCGCATCTGGGCCTGTTTTTTGCTCAAACACTGGACCAACCGGCAATCGCTTGATAATAATGGTTCAACATTGGATCAGATAAAAGTTCTCACCGAATGCCGAAGCTCGTCGCCAACGATATCGCCACAATGCTCAAGAAGCGGATTTCCTCCGGCGAATGGCTCGAGGACGGCCGCATGCCGCCCGAGCGCGACCTCGCGGTCGAATTCGGCGTCGCGCGCAATACCGTGCGCCGTGCCGTCGGCTTCCTTGAGAACGACGGAACTGTGGTCCGGCATGTCGGGCGGGGCACCTTCCTGACCGCGACCAACCCGACGTCGATCACATCGATGGTCACGCGGATGGAGGGCACCAGCCCCGCCGACATGATGGAGATCAGGCAGCTGCTCGAACCGGCGGCGGCGGCCTTTGCCGCGACCAATGCCAGCGCGACCGAACTGAACGCGGTTCGCGAAGCGCACCAGACCGCATGCGACGCCAAGGACATGCCGGATTTCGAGCATTGGGACGCCGAATTCCATCACCGCGTGTTCGCATGCTGCCGCAATGACTTCCTGAAAGAAATCCACAATCTCATGCGCGCCATTCGCAACCAGTCGCCCTGGTTCGAAATGAAGAAGCGCTCGTTCTCGGAGGAACGTCGCCAGGCCTACTGCGACGAGCACCAGGCGATCCTGGATTGCCTGTTTCACCGCGATCCGGAAGGCGCGAAAAACGCGATGCTGGCGCATCTGAGAACCGTCGAACGCAATCTCCTGGGTCGATAGACCCGCGTAGCGTTTGCCGCCCGTCAGTAAGGCAAGCCGACATAGTTCTCGGCAAGCGCCGTCGATGCCGCCTTGGAATGCACGAGATAGTCGAGTTCGGCCTCCTGGATGCGTTGGCCGAATTCGCCAGTGTCGGGAAAGCGGTGCAACATCGTCGTCATCCACCAGGAAAAGCGCACCGCCTTCCAGACCCGCGCCAGCGCCTTTTGCGAATAGGCATCGATGCCGGCTTGCGATTTCTCGGCATAGAAGTCGCGCAAGCCAGCAAAGAGATACCGCACGTCGCTGGCGGCAAGGTTGAGGCCCTTGGCCCCTGTCGGCGGCACGATGTGGGCGGCGTCGCCGACCAGGAAAAGCCGGCCGAAACGCATCGGCTCGGCAACGAACGAGCGCAGCGGCGCGATCGACTTCTCGAAGGATGGCCCGGTGACGACACTTGCCGCTGTCCGTTCCGGCAAGCGGCGGCGCAACTCGTCCCAGAAACGGTCGTCCGACCATGCCTCGACGCGGTCGCCCTCGGGACACTGCACATAGTAGCGGCTGCGGTGCGGCGAGCGCATCGAGCACAGCGCAAAACCCCTCTCATGATTGGCGTAGACCAGTTCATGATCGGCCGGCGGCACTTCGGCCAGCACGCCGAGCCAGCCGAACGGATACTGCCGCTCGAAGGTTTTTAGTGCGCCCTCGGGCACCGATTTGCGGCTGACGCCGTGATAGCCGTCGCAGCCGGCGATGAAGTCGCAGTCGATGCGATGGCTGATGCCCTCCTTGTCATAGGTGGCGAAAGGCGCCTCGCCGTTGAAATCGTGCAGTGTGACGTTTGCCGCCTCGTAGACCGTGGTCAGTCCCGCCGCATCGCGCTTGTCCATCAGATCATGCGTCACTTCGGTCTGGCCATAGACGGTGACATGCCTGCCGCCGGTCAGCGCTGCCAGATCGATGCGATGCAAACGGTCATCGAAGGCAAGTGAGATGCCCGAATGGGGAAGCCCCTCGGCATGCAGCCTGGTGGCAGCGCCGGCCTCTTCCAGCAACTCGACCGTACCCTGTTCGAGCACGCCGGCGCGCACGCGGCCAAGCACGTGATCGCGGCTGGCGCGTTCCAGAATGACCGTCTCGACGCCTATGCCGTGGAGCAATTGTCCGAGCAGCAGGCCGGACGGTCCGGAGCCGACGATGACGACCTGAGTGCGCATCAGTGCCCGAGACTTTCGATCTGCCCGGCCAGCTCGGCGGCAAGGCGCAGCGACGCGGCGGTGGCGACAGCCATCTGCGGCAGCAACAGCCACTCCAGCGTCCATGCGGCGCCGGAGCGCTCCTGCTCATGCACGAGCGCCTGATGCATGCCGGAAAGCTGCGTGGCGTTGAAGCGGGCAAGCGCCACCAGGGCCTCCGCCTTCACCGGGTTCTGCTTGTGCGGCATGGCCGACGAACCGCCGCCGCCCGAGAGTTCGATTTCGGTTCCGCCCAGCGCCATCAGGGCGATATCCTGGCCGAACTTGCCGAGGCTGCCGGTCACCAGTGACAGCCAGCCGCTGAAATCGGCGAGCGCATCGCGCTGGCTCTGCCATTGCGGCGCATCGGCAAGGCCGAGCCTGGCGGCAAGGGCCGCGCGCACCGCCAGCCCCTTGTCGCCGAGCTTTTCGAGCGTACCGGCGGCACCGCCGAACTGCACGACCAGCAGGCACCTCGACTGTTTCGGCAAACTTTCCTGGTGCCGTTGCAGCGGCGCCCGCCACGCACGTACGCGATCCGCCACTTTGATCGGGATCGCAGGTTGCATGCGCGTCACCCCGGCCAGCGCCCTGCCCCCGAAGCGCTCATCGAGCGAAGTGAGCCGTATGATGGTCTCGGTCAGCAGCAGGCCGAGATGCTCGACGACGGATTTCAGCCGAAGCATCAGGCCAGTGTCGATGACATCCTGGCTGGTCGCGCCGAAATGCACTTTCTGGCCATGCGGCTCGCCGACCGCCATCCTGATCTGGCGCACGAGTTCCGGCACCATGATCCCGTCCCTGGCAACCGCGACCCGCAGCAAGGCGGTGTCCGGCCGGAACGAGGACAGGCCCGAGACGATCGCTGCCGCCGCATCCTTGGCGATGATGCCGTTTTCGGCCTGCGCTTGCGCCAGCGCGCTTTCGAATGCCAGCGCCGCCTCGATTTCGGCTTCGACAGAAAAATGCCGGCGCGCCTCCTCGTCGCCGAGAAGAGCGGAGAGCAGCGGATGGTCGAAGGGCGATACGGTCATGTCCTGCTCCTCCTGGCCATCAGCTGTCGAAGAAGACCGTTTCCTTCTCCCCCTGGAGATGGACATCGAAGACGTAGGTGTCGCCCTTGCGCTCGGCGATCAGGGTCGGCACGCGAACGCGGTGCTCGATGCGCGCCAGGATCGGATCCTCGGCATTGGCCTTTTCCTCGTCGGAAAAATAGAGCCGCGTGTGCAGGCCGAGATTGATGCCGCGGGCGACGATCCAGAGCGTGATATGCGGCGCCATCAGGCGGCCATCCCTGAACGGCACCCGGCCCGGCTTGATCGTCTCGAATGCGCACAGGCCGGTTTCCATGTCAGTCGGGCAACGACCCCAGCCGAGGAAATTCGGATCGGCGGCACCGCGCATTTCCGTCGGCGAATTGTAGAGCCCGTCCGCATCCGCCTGCCAGATCTCGATCAGAGCGTCCTTGAGCGTCGTGCCGGTACCGTCGAGCACCCGGATGCGCAGGCCGATGCGTTCGCCTTTGGTCTTCTCGTTGACCATGGTCGCACCGAGGTCAGTCGCGTAGACACCGCCGATGCCGCAAAAATTGGGCGTCAGCCCGATATGGACGTAGGGTCCGGCGGTCTGCGAAGGACTTTCCTTCAGCCGGTCGAGCGACTGGACCATCAATTGCCCTCCAGCCTGTTTTCGAACAGCGATGAGCGGCGCCCGCGCAGCACGATGTCGAACTTGTAGGCGCGCGCGTCGAAGGGGATCGTCGCTTGCATGTCGAGGGCGGCGATCAGCGTCTCAACGGCGGCCTTGTCGGGGATGCCGCGCGCGATCGGGCAGTGCCAGATCAACGGGTCACCCTCGAAATACATCTGCGTGATCAGCCGCTGCGCGAAGCCATGGCCGAAGACCGAGAAATGGATGTGCGAAGGCCGCCAGTCATTCGGCCCGTTCGGCCAGGGATAGGGACCGGGCTTGACGGTGCGAAAGGCATAGCCGCCATCCTCGCCGGTGATGGCACGACCACAGCCGCCGAAATTCGGGTCGAGCGGCGCCAGATAGCCGTCCTTCTTGTGGCGGTAGCGGCCGCCGGCATTGGCCTGCCAGAATTCGAGCAGCACGCCGGGCACGCCAACGCCGCATTCGTCGAGCACGCGGCCATGGACGATGATGCGCTCGCCGAGCGCGCTCTCGCCGGGCCTGGCGAAATTGTGGATCAGGTCGGCGTCGAGTTCGCCCAGCATGGCGTGACCGAAGACCGGGCCTGCAATCTCCGACAGCGTGTTGTCGAAGGCGAGCAGCGCCTTCTGCGGCGAGCGCAGGACGGATGTCTTGTAATTCGGCGTCAACGCCGGCGGATGCCATGTCCGGTCGCGCTGGAAAAAGGCGCCGGTCTCAGGCCTCCGGTTCGAGCCGGATTCAGCGGGCATTCTTGGCTCCGTCCATTTCCGAAAACACGTCCTTGGCGATCTTGAAGGCACGGTTGGCGGCCGGCACGCCGGCATAGATGGCGACATGCAGGAACGCCTCGCAGATATCGTCGCGCGTGGCACCGGTGTTGGCGGTGGCGCGCACATGCATGGCGACCTCCTCATCATGGCCGAGCGCGGCCAGCAGCGCCAGCGTGACGATCGAACGCTCGCGCCTGGTGAAGCCGGGCCGGGCCCACACGGTTCCCCAGGCGGCCTCGGTGATCAGCTCCTGGAACGGTTGATCGAAATCGGTGGCGGCAACTTCGGCCCGGTCGACATGGCGGTCGCCGAGGACGGACCGCCGCACCGCGAGGCCGGCGCGATATCTGGCTGCGTTGCCGGGGACTTCATCCATGGGTTTCTGCTCCAGAGGGAAGCGATGCGATAAACTCGCGGATCAGGGCAACCAGCGCTTGAGGCTGTTCGACACACGGAATGTGCCCGGCGTCGCGGATGATCTCGAAGCGCGCGCCGGGAATGAGAGCGGCCAGCGAGCGGACGAGATCGGGAGGCGTCGAGCCGTCCTGATCACCAACGACGCAAAGCGTCGGCACCGCGATGCGGCGCACCGCGTCGGTGAAATCCGCGTCGCGAACCGCTGCGCAAGTGCCAATGTAACCGGCAAGCGCTTGCCGGGTCATCATGTTCCAATAGCCGTCCAGCTCTGGCAAGCGTGCCGCGTGGAAGGCAGGGGTGAACCACACTTTGAGCACGCTATCGGCAATGGCCTGGATGCCCTTGCTTTCGACCGTCGCGATGCGTGTGTTCCAGCTGTCCGTGGTGCCGATCTTGTGTGCCGTGTCGCAGAGGATCAGCGCCTCAACGTCTTCGGGGCGCCTGGCATAGAACCCCTGCGCAATCAGACCGCCGACCGACAGGCCGCACAACACCACCTTACCGAGACCGCAGTGATCGATGAGGCCGCAGAGGTCGTCGACATGATCGTCGATCGACCTGATATCGCCGATGTCGGAGAGCCCGTGGCCGCGCTTGTCGTAGACCAGCAAGGGCATTTCACCGTCAAGCGCGGAGACGACGTCGTCCCAGATCCGGAAGTCGGTGCCGAGCGAATTGATGAACACGATCGGGCGTGCCTTGCTGTTCGCTTCGATGCGACGATGGTGCAGCGTGATGCCGCCGATGGTGACGAATGGCACGATTTCGGTCCTCCATCTCCACATTGCACAAGGCATTTGGTTCGGTAAAATGATATTTTGCGCCATTTCATTAACTTGAGGGTTATCGAATTCATGTCCGAAGGCCGCATCCGCTTCCGTCACCTGCAGGCATTCCTTGAGGTTGCGCGGCAGGGAAGCGTGGCGAGAGCGGCCGACTTCCTGCATGTCAGCCCGCCGGCGGTGACCAAGACGTTGCGCGAACTGGAAGAGGCGCTCGGCGTGGCGGTCGTCGAACGCGATGGCCGCGGCATCCGGCTGACGCGCATCGGCGAGATCTTCCTTCGCCATGCCGGCACGGCCATCACGGCGCTGAAGCAAGGCGTCGATTCCGTCAGGCAGGATGGCGCGGTCAACCGGCACCCGATCCGCATCGGCGCGTTGCCGACGGTTTCGGCGCGCGTGATGCCGCTCGCCATGAGCCTGTTCCTCAAGGAGAGCACCGGCGCTGCGATCAAGATCGTCACCGGCGAGAATGCGGTGCTGCTCGAGCAGTTGCGTGTCGGAGCGCTCGATCTCGTTGTCGGACGGCTGGCGGCGCCGGAGAACATGACCGGCTTCTTCTTCGAGCACCTCTATTCCGAACAGGTGCTGTTCGTGGTGCGCGCGGGCCATCCGCTGCTCGAAGCCGGACAGGACGTGTTCGCGCGGCTCGACGAATTCCCGGCGCTGATGCCGACGCGGGAATCGGTCATCCGCCCCTTCGTCGACCGGCTGTTCATCACCAACGGCATGACGGCGCCGGCAACCGAGATCGAAACCGTCTCGGACTCCTTCGGCCGCGCCTTCCTGCGGCAAAGCAATGCCGTCTGGATCATTTCGGCGGGCGTCGTTGCCAATGAGCTCGGCAGCGGCGCCTTCGTCGCCCTGCCAGTCAACACAGAGGAAACCAAGGGACCGGTCGGCCTGACAATGCGGACCGACACGGCGCCCTCGCCGGCTTTCTCCATCCTGCTGCAGACCATCCGCGAAGCGGCAAGGCAAGGCGGCTGACGCGTCGATACATCCGAACAAGCTGTTGTCGCGACCTGAGATTTCCTAACCCATGGGTTAATGAAACACCGCAAAATATCATTTTACCGAACCAAATGCGTGGTGCACTGTGCTGATGGAGGAGCCACAGAGGGAGGAACACATGACTCACGCACTCGGCAGCAGATCCACGATTCCGGGCATTTCGCGACGCCAGTTCATTGCTACCTCGATCGCCGGCGGCACGGCGCTGGCACTTGGCGGCCGCAACGCCTTTGCCCAGGCAGGCAACACCCTCAAGGTCGGCTTCGTCAGCCCCCGCACCGGGCCGCTGGCCGGCTTCGGCCAGACCGACGGCTACGTGCTCGACTTGGCCCGCAAGGCGCTGGCCGGCGGCCTCGACATCGACGGCAAGAAATACAGCGTCGAAATCCTCGACCAGGATACGCAATCGGATCCGTCCCGCGCGGGCCAGTTGGCCAAGGACCTGATCAACAACCAGGCGATCGACCTGATGCTGGCGGTCTCGACGCCCGAGGTGATCAATCCGGTTGCCGACGCCTGCGAAGCCGCCGGCGTGCCTTGCCTCTCCACGGTGATGCCGTGGGAAGCCTGGTATTTCGGCCGTGGCGCCAAGCCCGGCGCGCCCTCGCCATTCAAATGGACCTATCATTTCGGCTTCGGTGTCGGCGAGTTCTTCAAGACCTATATCTCGCAATGGAACCTGATCGAGACCAACAAGAAGGTCGGCGTCATGTATCCGAACGATGCCGACGGCAACGCGATCCGCGCCAATCTGGCGCCGCTGCTGGCCAAGCAAGGTTTCACCATCGTCGATCCCGGCGCCTATGAAACCGGCACCACCGACTATTCCTCGCAGATCGCGCTGTTCAAGCAGGAAGGCGTCGAGATCTTCAACTCCTTCCCGATCCCGCCGGATTTCGCCGCCTTCTGGCGCCAGGCGGCGCAACAGGGCCTGATCAAGCAGATCAAGATCTGCCAGGTCGCCAAGACCGGTCTGTTCCCTTCGGACATCGAGGCGCTCGGCGATCTCGGCATGAAGATTTCGAGCGCCGCCTACTGGCACAAGGCCTTCCCCTACAAGTCGCCACTGACGGGCGTTTCGGGGACCGAACTGGCCGACGGCTATGAGGCGGCGAGCGGCAAGCAGTGGACGCAGCAGCTCGGC
Source organism: Mesorhizobium sp. RCAM 05104 (assembly GCF_059683645.1). NCBI lineage: Bacteria > Pseudomonadati > Pseudomonadota > Alphaproteobacteria > Hyphomicrobiales > Phyllobacteriaceae > Mesorhizobium > Mesorhizobium sp. RCAM 05104. The sequence goes on from NZ_CM185033.1 coordinate 1,544,941, forward strand.
GCCTCGATGTCGTTGCTCGACGCCGGCTTCGAAGCGCTGAAGGCAAGCACCGACGCCAAGGACAAGGCGGCGGTGGCGAAGGCGCTGAGCACGCTCAAGACCGAGACGATGATCGGCAAGGTCGACTTCACCAGCGGCCCAGTGGCCAATGTCTCGCCCGGTCCAATCATCGGCACGCAGTGGGTGGCCGCCAAGGAAGGCAGCAAATTCCCGCTCGACTATGTGGTGACCGAGAACGCCACCGACCCCAAGGTGCCCGTCGAAGCAAAGCTTCTGCCTTACAACGGTTGATGGACCGCTGACGAGGATCGCCTGGTGACCCATCCGCAACAACAGGCGATCCTCGCTGCCGCCGGTATCCACAAGCGCTTCGGTGCGCTTGTGGTGCTGGACGCCGTCGACTTCACCATGGAAGCCAACGAGGCGGTCGGCATTGTCGGCCCGAACGGCGCCGGCAAGACCACGCTGCTCAGCGTGCTTTCAGGCGCCTTTCCGCCGAGTTTGGGCACGGTGAGCTTCAAGGGCGGTGACGTGACGACCCTGACGGCGACGCAGCGCTGCCGGCTCGGCCTGGTGCGTACGCACCAGGTCCCGAAACCGTTCAGCGGCATGACCACTTTCGAGAACGTCTTCGTCGCCGCGTCGCATGGCGCCGGCCTCGGCCGCGACGAGGCCTATGAGGAGGCGCTCGGCTCGCTGAAACTGTGCGGCATGCTCAGCGTCGCCAACCGGCGCGCCGAGACGCTCGGGCTGCTCGACCGCAAGCGGCTGGAACTGGCCCGGGCGCTCGCCGCGAGGCCGACGCTGCTTCTCCTGGACGAGATCGGCGGCGGCTTGACCGATGGCGAAGCCGGCGAGCTTGTCGACACGATCAAGGAATTGCGCCGGCGCAAGATCGGCATCGTCTGGATTGAACACATCGTCCACATTCTGCTGCAGGTGGCCGAGCGGCTGATCTGCATGGACGCCGGCAGGATCATCGCCAACGGCGACCCACAAACGGTGATGGCCGATCCGCAAGTGATCCACGCCTATCTCGGCGGAGGCCCGAAATGAGCCTGCTTTCGGTCGAAAACCTGGTCGTCCGGCACGGCCTGCTGCAGGCGGTGCGCGGCGTCAGCTTCACAATCGAACTCGGTGAGACGCTGGCGCTGGTCGGCGCCAACGGCGCCGGCAAGACGACGCTGCTCCGGGCGATCGCCGGCGCGCATCAGCCGGCGGCCGGCCGTGTGCTAATGGACGGGGCCGATCTCACCGGCGTGCCATCGCACAAACGCGTCGGCATGGGCATCGCGCTGGTGCCGGAGGGGCGAAAGCTGTTCGTCCAGATGACGGTCGAGGAAAACCTTCTGCTCGGCAGGACCGCCGGCCGGCCGGGCGACTGGAACGTCGACAAGGTACTCGAGATGTTCCCCAATCTGAAGCCGCGCCGCCATGCCAGGACGGGTCACCTGTCTGGCGGCGAACAGCAGGCGACGGCGATCGGCCGGGCGCTGATGAGCAATCCGGACGTGCTGCTGCTCGACGAGGTTTCGCTTGGCCTGTCGCCGCTGATCGTCGACCGTGTCTATGCCGCGCTGCAGGGCCTGATCAGCTCGGGTACGACGATCATCCTGGTCGAGCAGGACCTCAACCGGGCGCTCGCGGTCTCCGACAGGGTCATCTGCATGCTCGAAGGGCGCGTCGCGCTTGAAGGATCGACCAGGGATATCTCGCGCGAGGATGTGACCAAGGCCTATTTTGGCCTGCACAGGAAAAGCCCCGGGAGCGTTCCCGCATGAGCAACCAGATCATCCAGGGCATCCTGCTTGGCGGCTACTATGCGCTGATCGCTTGCGGCCTGTCCTTCATGTTTTCGGTGATGCGCATCATCAACCTCGCCCATGGCAGCCTGGCCGTGTTCGCCGCCTATGCGCTGTGGCTGCTGGCCTCGCGGTTCCATGTCTCGCCGTTTGTCGGCCTGCTCATCGTGCTGCCATTGATGGCGGCGATCGGCTGGACGCTGCAGCGCTTCCTGCTTGAACGTAGCGCGCGCGGCGGTGCACTGCTGCCGATCCTGACCACGTTCGGCCTCGCCATCGTCATCGACAATCTGCTGTTCGAGCAGTTTGGCGCCGACACCCGCTCGCTGGCGCCCTATATTGGCAGCCTCTCCTATGATTCCTGGGAGTGGCCGGGCAGCATCTATGTCGGCAAGCTCGCCGTGATCATGTTCGCCACCGCCGTGGTCCTGCTTGGCGGGCTGCAGCTTTTCCTGACCCGCACCAGGCTCGGGCGCTCGATCCGCGCCACTTCGGAGGACCCTGATACAGCCGGCCTGGTCGGCGTCGACGCGCGCCGCGCAAACGCCATCGCCGCGGCAATAGCCATGGTGACGGTCGGGCTTGCCGGCGCCTTCCTCGGCATGCGCGCCACCTTCGATCCCTATGCCGGCGCGCCACAATTGCTGTTCGCCTTCGAAGCCGCGGTGATCGGTGGCGCCGGTTCGCTGTGGGGAACGCTGATCGGCGGCATCGTGCTGGCGCTTGCGCAGACGCTCGGTGCACAGGTGCATCCGCAAGGTTTCCTGATCGGTGGCCATGCCGTGTTCCTTGTCGTGCTGTTCGTGCGGCTTTCGACATCCGGCCTTGGCCTGCGCGGCCTGCTGCGCCTGCCCTCCCGGAGCGCGTCATGAGCGTTGCCACGACCTCGCCTGTCATCGAGCGCGGCACGGCGACGTCGCGGATCGCCGCGATTGCGGTCGCCGTCATCATCGCGCTGCTGGCAATCGCGCCGCAGTTCCTGTCGGCCGGCGCGGTCGACCGGATGACCGCGCTGTTCATCTATGTGATCCTGGCGGCGATGTGGAACGCGCTGGCCGGCTTTGGCGGGCTGGTGTCCGTCGGCCAGCAGGTTTTCTTCGGGCTCGGCGCCTACTTCGCCATCCGGCTGGCCGATGCCGGCCTCAACCCCTTCGCCTCGCTTTTCGTTTCGGCGATCGTCGTCGGCGTGGTGTCGGTACCGCTGTCGCTGTTCATGCTGCGGCTGAGAAACGGCGAATTCGCCATCGGCATGTGGGTGATCGCGGCATTGACGCATCTGCTGGTCAATCTCGACCGGCTGGTGCAGGGCGAAACCGGCACCTCGCTGATCTCGCTCAACGTCTACGATGCCGGCACCAGACGGATGACGATCTACTGGCTGGCGCTGGCGTCGATGACCGCCCTGCTCGCCATGCTGTTCGGCCTGCTGCGCGGCAGCACCGGTGCAGCGATCCGCGCGATCCGCGACAATGAGGATGCCGCCGCGTCGGTCGGGGTACGCGTCACCGGCACCAAGCGGCTGCTGTTCGTGCTTGCCGCCTTCGGCATCGGCATCGCCGGCGCGCTGTGGCTGGCGACCTCCATCACCTTCCAGCCGAAAACCTATTTCAACGTCCAGTGGACCGCCTACATGATCTTCATGGTGCTGGTCGGCGGCATCGGCACCTTCGAAGGCGCCATTCTAGGCGCGCTGGTGTTCTTCCTCATCGAGACATGGTTCGGCGGCACCGGCGTCTGGTACCTGATCGGGCTTGGGGCCACCGCCGTGCTGTTCTCGCTTTTCCTGCCGCGCGGCCTGTGGGGGACGGTCGAGGAGCGTTTTGGCCTGCGCCTGCTGCCGGTCGGCTATCGTGTCAGGCTGCCGGGCAATCCGACAGCTCCGGCCGACGATGGCACCGCGCCCTCGCCGCGGCAAACCACACAGCATCAGGAGAAGGCATGACCATGCTTTTCGGCAAGACGATCCTCATCACCGGTGTCGCCTCCGGCATCGGCGCCCGCACGGCGGAACTCGCCGGCCAGCTCGGCGCCGACGTGATCGGTGTCGACGTCCGTGAACCGGCCGGACCGGTTGGCAGCTTCGTCAAGGCCGACATCTCGTCGAAGGCCGGTGTCGACGATCTCGTCGCGAGCCTGCCGCAACGCATCGACGCGCTCTGCAATGTCGCCGGCCTCTCCGGCAACACCGGGGCGGCGTCGACGCTGGCGGTCAATTTCTTCGGGCTGCGGGCGCTGTCGGAAGGCCTGGCGCCAAAGCTTCGCGAAGGCGGCGCCATCGTCAATGTCGCCTCGATCGCCGGCTATGGCTGGCGCGCCAATCTCAATCGCGCCGCTTCCATGGCCGGCATCGAGGGTTTCCCTGATATCGCCAAGGTGGTCGCTGACCACGCAGTCAAGAACGAGGAAGGCTATCCGGTCTCGAAGGAACTGCTGCTGCTTTGGACTTTCCGTGCCGCGCATCAGGACCTGTTCAAGAGCCGTGGCATCCGCGTCAATGCGGTCAGCCCGGGGCCGGTCGAAACGCCGATCCTGAAACAGTTCCGCAGCGTGCTCGGCGATGCCCGCGTCGACAGCGACATTGCCAGGGTCGGGCGCGCCGGCACATCGGGCGACGTCGCGCCGGTGGTGCTGTTCCTGTGCTCGGACGGCGCGCGCTGGGTCAATGGCGCAAACGTGCCGGTCGATGGCGGCCTCGAGGCCTCGATCAACGCCGAAGTGCTCGGCTTCTAATCACGAAGCTCCACCGGAGCGAGGGAGACAATTATGGATATCGGACTTCTGATCGACGGCGATAAAAGGGATGCGTCCGGTTCGGCCTCCTACGAACGGATGGACCCATTCACCGGCAGGCTGGCGACACGCGCCGCGGCGGCCAGCGTCGCCGACGCCAACGCCGCGGTCGACGCCGCGGCGGTCGCCTTTACGGCCTGGTCGAAAACCGGGCCCGGCGAGCGCCGTGCCTTGCTGTCCAAGGCCGCTGACGTGATGGCCTCGAAGGTCGGCGAGTTCACCAGGCTGATGATGGAAGAGACCGGGGCTACCGGCCCCTGGGCCGGCTTCAACGTCATGCTGGCGGCCAACATGCTGCGCGAGGCGGCGGCGATGACGACGCAGATCTCGGGCGAGATCATTCCCTCCGACAAGCCGGGGACACTGGCCATGGCAATCCGCCAGCCGGCAGGCGTGTGCCTCGGTATCGCGCCATGGAACGCGCCCGTCATTCTCGGCACCCGCGCCGTCGCGATGCCGATCGCCTGCGGCAACACCGTCGTGCTCAAAGCATCCGAGATGTGCCCCGGCACACACCGGCTGATCGGCCAGGTGCTCGTCGAGGCCGGACTGCCCAAGGGCGTGATCAATGTCGTCACCAACGATCCAAAGGACGCCGCCGGTATCGTCGAGGCGCTGGTCGCGCATCCCTCGGTCAAGCGCGTCAACTTCACCGGCTCGACCAAGGTCGGCAGGATCATCGCCGAACTCGCCGGACGGCACCTGAAGCCAGCATTGCTGGAACTCGGCGGCAAGGCGCCATTGCTGGTGCTGGATGATGCCGACATCGACGCGGCGGTGAATGCCGCGACCTTCGGCGCCTTCATGCATCAAGGCCAGATCTGCATGTCGACCGAGCGCCTGATCGTCGATGAAAAGATCGCCGACGAATTCGTTTCCAAGCTGGCTGCGCGCGCCTCAAAACTGCCGGCAGGCGACCCGCGCGGCCATGTCGTGCTGGGCTCGCTGATCAGCAGCCAGGCCGCCGACAAGATGGAGGAACTCATCACCGATGCTGTCAGCAAGGGCGCGAAGCTTGTCGCGGGCGGCAAGCGCAGCGGCACCGTCGTCGAAGCGACATTGCTCGACCACGTCACTTCGGCGATGCGTGTCTACGCCGAAGAGTCCTTCGGGCCGGTCAAGCCGGTGATCCGGGTGAAGGGCGAGGATGAAGCCGTTCGGGTCGCCAACGACACCGAGTACGGCCTGTCGTCAGCCGTGTTCAGCCGCGACATCAAGCGCGCCATGGCGGTGGCCGCGCGCATCGAGGCCGGCATCTGCCACATCAACGGCCCGACCGTCGGCGACGAGGCACAGATGCCGTTCGGTGGCGTCAAGGGTTCGGGCTACGGCCGCTTCGGCGGCAAGGCGTCGATCGCCGAATTCACCGACCTGCGCTGGGTGACGATCGAGGATCCGGGCCAGCATTACCCGTTCTGACCAGGCCTGGCATTGGACGGTTCGCCACGGGCGATCAGATTGCCTGTGAAGGCGTGAAGCGAACACTTGCCGATCGCATCTGCCCAGGCGCGAGCACGATGCCGCCGGTGTTGATGCCAGCGTCATCCGTTCGGTTGAACGCATCGGTGATGTTGCTGACCGGCTCGGCACAAAAGAATGGCTCGCCGGGCGGCGTGTAGAGCACGAGGAAATCGAGCGGCGCCTCGGCCTCGATGTCCAGCTGCCGTCCATGCTCAGGCCAACTGATCAGGGCGCGACCCGTCCATCCGGTGAAGACCGTGTCGAAATCCACCTCTGAGACGTCGAAGCCGGTGGTCGGATCGGCTCCCGCCGGCGGTGGCACGTGGCGGGTTGGCAAGACCTCCGCGTCGGTCTCCCACATGCCGGATACCCGCGCCTGGACATGCGTCCACGGCGTCGACGGGAAATAGGGGTGGAGCCCGAAGCCGGCTGGCATCGGCGTGTCCGACAGGTTGCGCACCGAAATGGCAATCACCAGCCTGCCATCGATCAGCGAGATCACTTGCCGGGCTTCATAGCTCCACGGCCAGGAATCGGCGATGTGGTGATAGTGCAGGACGATGGTGCCGGCTTCGCACCGCATGACTGTCCATGGCCTGCGCCAGCCGTGGCCATGCTCATGGTGCGGATCCTCCGGCCGGCTGGGCAACTCGACGGTGCGGCCCGCGAATTCGAAGCGGCCGCCCCTTATGCGATTGGAATAGGGGACGAGCGGGAAGCAGGCCATCGCGCCTGCATCGCGACGACCGATCGCCGCCTGATCGGCCGGGCGTAGCCAATCGACGGCGGACCCGTTCTGCCACCAGCGATACGACGCCACGGCGCCGCCGGCAGCCGGAGCAACGTCAACAGTCGCGATGCCGTCGCTGATTGAGATCAGCTCTGGATGCTGCTCGGCAACGGCAGCGGAATTCTTTGTCACCGGCATTCCCCTATCCCTTGACTTCAATCGCGGTGCCTTTAAGACATATCATATGAATAGTATGAAGAATAAGAAATCTTTCAGCACGGCGCGTACCTCGCGCGTCGCCGTCGCGGTGTCCAGCGGCTCCACCGCGCTGCACGCAACGGTCGTCGAGCAGATCGGTTTGCGCATCGTGCAAGGTGATTTCCTGCCCGGCGAAGCACTGCCCAACGCCGACGATTCCAGCGAGATGCTGGGGGTCAGCCGCACTGTGCTGCGCGAGGCGATCAAGGTGCTGGCGGGTAAGGGGCTCGTCGAATCGCGGCCGAAGACCGGCACACGGGTGCGTCCCCGCTCCGACTGGAATTTCCTCGACCCGGACGTCCTGTCGTGGCGCTACGCCAGCGGTGTCAGCGCCGACGATGTCAGGGCGCTGTTCGAGCTGCGGCGGGCCATCGAGCCGATGTCGGCAGCACTTGCCGCGCAGCGCGCCACACCGGCGCAGATTGCCGAGATCAATGCCGCGTTGGCCGAAATGGAAGCGGTGAGCGACGACGGTGACCGCTTCGCCAAGCCCGACCTGCTGTTCCACCAGACCATCCTGCGCATGACCGGAAACGAGCTGATCGGCTCGTTGGCGGCGCTGGTCGAAACCGCATTGGTGATGAGCTTTCGCCTCTCCAACGACAACCCGGAAGGGCAGCGCCACTCTTTGCCGCTGCACCGGGAAGTGGCCGAGAAGATTGCCGCCGGCGACGCCACCGGCGCGCAAAAGGCACTGCTGGTGCTCATCGACAATGCCGAGGAAGACGTGCGCCGCAGCGTCGAGAACCGCAACAAGCGTCGCCAGGATCGGGAACAGACATCGTGACGGACAAGAAACGCAAGCTGCGTTCCCAGGCGTGGTTCGGCGGTGAAGGCAAGAATGCCTTCATGCACCGCAGCTGGATGAAGAACCAGGGCATTCCCGCCGACGCTTTCGACGGCCGCCCGGTGATCGGCATCTGCAACACCTGGTCGGAACTGACCCCGTGCAATGCCCATCTGCGCGCGCTGGCCGATCACGTCAAGCGTGGCGTCTATGAAGCCGGCGGCCTGCCGCTGGAGTTTCCGGTGATGTCGCTGGGCGAGAGCAACATGCGCCCCACCGCCATGCTGTTTCGCAACCTGGTCAGCATGGATGTCGAGGAGTCCATCCGCGGCAATCCCATCGACGGCGTCATCCTGCTGGTCGGCTGCGACAAGACCACGCCGGCGCTGCTGATGGGCGCTGCGTCGTGCAATCTGCCGACCATCGCCGTGTCGGGTGGGCCGATGCTCAACGGCAAGTTCCGCGGCAAGGATATCGGTTCGGGCACGCATGTCTGGAAATTCGCCGAGGAGGTGAAGGCCGGCCGCATGCCGATCGCCGATTTCCTTGCGGCCGAGCAGGGCCAGAGCCGATCGGCGGGCAGTTGCATGACAATGGGGACGGCCTCGACCATGGCCAGCATGGTGGAAGCGCTCGGCATCGGCATGCCGGACAATGCCGCGATCCCGGCGGTGGATTCGCGCCGTGGCGTGCTCGCCCAGATGGCCGGGCGCCAGATCGTCGAGCTGGTCCACAGGGAGGTGACGATTGCGCAGATCCTCACCAGGCAAGCGTTCGAGAACGCCATTCGCGTCAACGGCGCAATCGGCGGCTCGACCAATGCGGTGCTGCATCTCATCGCCATCGCCAACCGGCTCGGTGTCGATCTCAGCCTCGAGGACTGGGACCGCCTTGGCCGCGACGTTCCAACCATTGTCGACCTGATGCCGTCGGGGCGGTTCCTGATGGAAGATTTCTACTATGCCGGGGGGCTAGCTGCGGTCATGGCGTCGCTTGATGAAGTGGGGCTTCTTCATCGCGACGTCATGACCGTCAGCGACAAGACGATCGGTGAATTGATCGACGGCGCGCCCAACTACAACAGCGAGGTCATCCGGCCGCTGAGCCATCCGCTGACCAAGGAAGGCGGCATCTCGATCCTGCGCGGCAATCTGGCGCCCGACGGGGCGGTCATCAAACCGTCGGCGGCGACGCCCGAGCTGATGCAGCATCGCGGCAAGGCGGTGGTGTTCGAAAACATCGAGCACTACTACGCCCGCATCGACGATCCGGAACTGGATATCGACGCCTCCTCGGTGATGGTGCTCAAGAACTGCGGACCGCGCGGCTACCCGGGGATGGCTGAGGTCGGCAACATGCCGCTGCCGGCGAAGCTGCTCAAGCAGGGCGTCTCGGACATGGTGCGCATCTCGGACGCACGCATGAGCGGCACCGCCTACGGCACCGTCGTGCTGCACGTGGCGCCTGAGGCCGCGGCAGGTGGCGCGCTGGCCCTGGTGCGCGACGGCGATCTCATCGAGCTGGATGTCGCCGGCCGCCGCCTGGAGCTTTTGGTGTCGGACGAGGAGCTGGCGATCCGCCGGCGCGACTGGCAGCCGCCGACGCCGCCCGAGGGCGGCTACCAGAGCCTCTATGTCGAGCGCGTGCTGCAGGCCGACAAGGGCTGCGATTTCGACTTTCTCGTCGGCCGGCGCGACGCCGGCATCCCCCGGCATTCCCACTAGAGAGGCGCGCGATGACGAATGAAATCGGCAGCTACGCGACCTACCCAAGCCTCAAGGGCCGCAGCGTCTTCATAACCGGCGGCGGCAGCGGCATCGGCGAAAGCCTGGTGCGCCATTTCTGCGCGCAAGGCAGCCGTGTCGCGTTCGTCGACCTGGCGGAGGAACCTTCACGGCGCCTGGTCGACGCGATCGCGGCCGACGGGGATGCCGCGCCGCTGTTCATTCCCTGCGACCTGCGCAATGTCGAAGAGCTGCAGGCAGCCACGGCGCAGGCAATGCGGCACAACGGTCCGATCCAGGTGCTGTGCAACAATGCCGGCAATGACGACCGCCACCAGACCAAGGACGTGACGGTCGCCTACTGGGACGACCGCATGGCGGTCAATCTGCGCCACCAGTTCTTCGCGGCGCAGGCGGTGCGCCCGCAGATGAGCGGGCTGGGCGGCGGCTCGATCATCAATTTCGGCTCCATCACCTGGATGGTCGGCGATCCCGATTGCCCAGCCTATGTCACAGCGAAAGCCGCCGTTTACGGCATGACGCGGGCGCTGGCGCGCGAGCTCGGCCCCGAGCGCATTCGCGTCAACTGCATGGTGCCGGGCTGGGTGATGACCGAGCGCCAGATGCGGCTGTGGCTGAACCCTGCTGGTGAGCGTCAGATCGAGGAGAGGCAGTGCCTGCCAGACCGGCTGCAGCCCGCCGATATCGCGCGCATGGCGCTGTTCCTCGCCGCCGACGACAGCCGCATGTGCACAAGCCAGCAGTTCATCGTCGATGCGGGCTGGGTGTGACCCACACGGTCTCAAGGGAAGAAGGGTATTTCATGCGTCTTGTTCAGTACAGAATGCCAGATGGCAGCAGGCGGGTCGGCCATGTCTCCGATGACGGCAATCACCTGCACCCGCTCGAAAAGACCAGCAGCGTGCTGGAACTGGCAGAGGCGGCAATCGCCGAGGGCGCGTCGATCGCATCGCTGGTGGAGAAGCGGACAGGCGTCGCAACGATCGACTATGACGAGCTGTTGCGCGATGGCCGCGTGCTGGCCCCTGTCGACCATCCGGAACCGGCGCGCTTCCTGGTCACCGGCACGGGCCTGACCCATACCGGAAGCGCCGCCGCGCGCGACAAGATGCATGTGCTGACCCACGGCGAGGATGCCGAGGAATCGGATTCGCTGAAGATCTTCCGCATGGGCTTGGAGGGCGGCAAGCCCGCCGCCGGGCAGATCGGCATCCAGCCCGAATGGTTCTTCAAGGGCGTCGGCACCTGCGTCGTGCCGCCCGGCGCGCCACTGCCGATGCCGGCCTTCGCGCGCGCCGGCGCCGAAGAGGCCGAGATCGTCGGGCTCTATCTCAACGGGCCGGACGGCCGCCCCTACCGCATCGGCTATGCGCTCGGCAACGAATATTCCGACCATGTGACCGAAGCCGAGAACTACCTCTATCTCGCCCATTCCAAGCTCCGCTCCTGCTCGATCGGCCCGGAGCTGCTGATCGGCGACCTGCCCGACGAAGTGCGCGGCCATTCCCGCATCCTGCGCGACGGCGCCGTCATCTGGGAGCAGGAGTTCCTGTCGGGCGAAGCGCACATGTCGCATTCGATCGCCAATCTCGAACACTTCCATTTCCGCTACCCGATGCACCGCAGGGCGGGCGACCTGCACGCCTATTTCTTCGGCGCGGCGGTGATGAGCTATGCCTCCGGCGTCAAGACGGCCTCCGGCGACGAGTATGAAATCCAGGCACAGACATTCGGCAAGCCACTGCGCAACCGGATGGTTTCGGTGCCGGACGAGGGACTGGTCGCTGTCACGCAGCTGTGACGGCGAGGGTCCGGAAATAGCGGTCCACCAGAACGACAATGGGAGATTGAAAATGGGACTGAAGAAACTGTTTCTAAGAATGGCGACAATCGGCCTCGGTATCGGCCTGATGACATCGGCGGCCTTGGCCGCGAACCTGCGGGTTCTGGCCTGGGACGGCTACGCCGACCCGGACTGGGTGAAGGATTTCACGGCGGCGACAGGCATCGGCGTCGATGTCGTCTTCATCGGCAGCGATGACGAGATCTGGGCCAAGATCAAGGGCAGCGAAGGGCAGGACTTCGACGTCTTCGCCGTCAACACCGCCCAGTTGCAGCGCTACATCAAGGCCGATCTGGTATCGCCGATCGACATCACCAAGCTGGCCAACCAGAAGGAAGTGCTGCCGCGCTTCCGCGATCTGTCTCAGGTCAGCGGCGACACCAAGGACGGCAAGGTCTACGGCATTCCGTTCTGCTTCGACTCCATCGGCCTGATCTACGACACCGACAAGGTCAAGCCGGCGCCGACGTCGATGTCGGTCCTGTGGGACCCTGCCTACAAGGGTAAGGTGCTGGCCTATGACAATGGCGAGCACAATTTCTCGTTCACCGCGCTGACGCTCGGCTACAAGGATCCGTTCAATCTCAACGAAGAGCAGATGGCGGCGGTCAAGGCCAAGCTGGTCGAACTCAAGCGCAACGTGCTGAGCTTCTACACCACCGCCGACGAGGCGCAGCAGATCTATCAGAACAATGACGTTGCCCTGATCTGGGCCAATTACGGCCAGCAGCAGGTCAAGGCGCTGCAGAAGATCGGCGCCCATGTCGCCTACGTCAATCCGAGCGAGGGCGCGCTTGCCTGGCTCGACAACTGGGTCATTTCCAAGGGCGTTCGCGACAATGCGGCCGCCGAGAAATGGATCGACTTCATGCTGACGAAGAAGGTCAGCGGCGAGCTCTCCGAGCGTACCGGCTTCGGCAACACCGTGGTCGAGTCGAGCAGCGCCGGCGGCAATGACAAGCTGGTCTGGCTCAACAATGTCGAGGACCCGCTCAAGCGCTCGGATCTGTGGAACGAGATCAAGGCGACGCCCTGATCCTTTCCGCACCTGACTTCGAAGGACCCGGCGGTCCGGACGTTCCGGACCGCCGCAGCGTATGCGAGAATAGCTTATGAACCAGAACGCCGACCTGCTGACGCTGCGGTCCGTCTCGAAATCCTACGGCACGGTTCCCGTGCTGCACGACATCGACCTGTCGATCCGGGACGGTGAGTTCCTGACCGTTCTCGGGCCATCCGGCTCCGGCAAGACCACGGTGCTGCGGCTGATCGGCGGGCTGGAACCGCTGACCGCTGGTGAGATCCGGCTCGACGGCCAGGACATCAGCCGCATGCCGATCAATAAGCGGCCGTTCAACACCGTGTTCCAGGACTATGCGCTGTTCCCGCACCTCACCGTTTCCGGCAATGTCGGCTATGGGCTTTCGGTCCGCCACGTGCCGCGCAAGGAGATCGTGCGCCGCGTCGCGGAGGCCCTGGAACTTGTCCAGCTTGGGCGTTTTGCCGATCGCTTTCCAGCACAGCTCTCCGGCGGCCAGCGCCAGCGCGTCGCACTGGCCCGTGCGCTGATCTGCCAGCCGCGCCTGATCCTGCTCGACGAACCGCTGGCGGCGCTCGACCTTGAACTGCGCCGGCAGATGCAGGAGTTCCTGAAATCCATCCAGCGCGAAATCAAGACCACCTTCCTGTTCGTCACCCATGACCAGGAAGAAGCCATCGGCATGGCCGATCGGATCTGCGTGATGGAAGCCGGGCATATCCGCCAGCTCGGCACGCCGCACGACCTCTATTACAAGCCGAATTGCGAATTCGTCGCGCGCTTCTTCGGCGAGAACAATCTGGTGGCCGGAAAGCTTGGACCCGTCCAGGGCGAGCTGCGATCGATCGAGACGGCGCTCGGGCGCCTCATCTGCTCGATCAGTGGCCAGCCGCATTTGAACGCCGCACCGGATGGCGCCAGCGCCTACGCTGCGTTCCGCCCCGAGGCCCTGCACCTCGCCGATACACAGGACGCCGACAACCGCTTTTCCGGCACGATCGCCGATCTGGCCTTTGCCGGCTCATCGACCATCGCCACCATCGCGGCTGGCACCGACAATGCCGCGCAACGCCTGCGGCTGCGCGTGCCAAGCCGGGTCGACGGCAGCGCGCTGAAATCCGGCGAGACGGTATCGCTTTCGTTTGCGCCGCATGAAGGCCATCTGGTGCTGGCATGAGCGAAGCCGGTTCGATGCAGCCCGCGGAAAGACGGCTGTCGCTGTTGGTGACGGTGCTGGCCTTCGCCTTGCCGGTGCTCTTCGTCCTGGTGCCGCTGGCGATATTCCTCGGCTACAGCTTCTTCAGCGTCGACCAGGGCACGATCGTTTACGGGCTGTCACTGGGCAACTATGTCCGCTTCTTCACCGATCCGATCTTTCTGCCGGTGTTCTGGAACACAATCGTGCTGTGTATATCGGTGGCCATTATCTGCATCCTGCTCGCCTATCCCGCCGCCTATTTCCTGACGACGCTGGAGGGGCGCTGGCGTTACGCCTTGCTGATGCTGCTGCTGGTGCCGTTGCTGATGAGCTACGTCATCAAGATCTATGCGATCCGCAGCATCCTTGGCCTCAACGGCTTCCTCAACAAGGCGCTGGTGGCGGTCGGCATCCTGCAGCAGCCGTCGACGCTTTTCGTGTTCAACATGAATGCCATCCTGCTGACGCTGACGTTGCTGCTGATCCCCTTCGCCATCCTGCCGATCTTCCTGTCGCTGGAGCGTATCCCGCGGGTGCTGCTGCGCGCCTCCGACGATCTGGGGGCGAACGGATTGCAGACGTTCCTGCGCATCACCTTGCCGCTCAGCCTGCCCGGCGTCGCCTCGGCGGCGAGCTTCGTCTTCGTGCTGGCGATCGGCGATTTCCTGACGCCGCAAATGGTCGGCGGGATCAGCGGCTTCACTTTCGGCCGCATCCTCTACAGCCAGTTCGGCACGGCCTACAACTGGCCGTTCGGCGCGGCGCTGTCGGTGGCGCTGGCGGTCGTGGTGATCGCCGCCATTCTCATTGGCGAACGCTTCGGGCGCAATCGGGGGACGTCGATATGAGCGCCCTGCCCCGGCTGTCCACCGTCCTTCTGGCAGCGATCACGACACTGGTTGCGGTGCTGCTCTACAGCCCGCTGTTCGTGCCGATCGTGTCGTCGTTCTTCACCATTTCGCATGGCGATGTCGACTGGTCGTCACCGACACTGTCGACCTATGTGGCGTTGGCCGAGAACCATGACATCCTGGCCGCCTTGCGCACCACACTGATCGTCGGTGTCTGCACCGTCGTCCTGTCGGTGGTGAGCGGGACGCTGCTGGCGCTCTACTATCACGGACGCCGTTCCGGGCGTTCAGCGCTGCAGTTCATCATCTTCCTGCCGTTCCTGATGCCACCGATCATCAGCGGCCTGGCGCTGCTGATCTTCTTCCGCGAGATCCACCTCGAACGCTCGCTGCTGACGGTCATCATCGGACACACGGTCTTCGTGCTGGCGATCGTCTACCGCACGGTGCTGACGCGGTTGCAGTCGATGAGCCGCACGCTGGTCGAAGCATCCTACGATCTTGGCGCCACCGGCTGGCAGACGTTCTGGCGCATCATCCTGCCAAACCTGTCGAGCGCGATGGTCGGCGGGGCTATCCTGGCTTTTGCCCTGTCGTTCGACGAGACGATGATCACCATCCTGGTCACAGGCACGCAAAGCACGTTGCCGGTCAGGCTGTGGGCGATGATGCGGCTTGGCTTTTCACCCGACATCAATGCGCTGGTGGCGCTGATCCTGATGTTCACCGTGCTGCTCTGCGTGCTTGCCGCCCGTTTTCTTATTCCCAGGCAAGTCGCGACGGAACGGACCTGAGTTACCGGGCAACTGTCATCGAGGCAAGGCAGACGGGTTGAGGTCGAAGACCCGCCCGGGATTGAGGATGTTCTTCGGGTCGAGAGCCGCCTTCAGCCGCCGCATCGTGGCGATCTCGGCGTCGCTGCGGACCAGATGCAGCCACTTCTTCTTGTCGAGGCCGATGCCATGTTCGGCCGAAACGCCACCTCCGGCCGCCGCCACGCCGCGATAGACGCTATCGTATGCCGCCGCCGGATCCATCGTACGGACCTGATAGTGCAGATTGCCGTCGCCGAGATGGCCGAACACATAGATGTCGGCGCCGGGGTCGAAGGCGTGGATGGCAGCGTCCGCTTCCCGCAGGAAGGCGTCCATGCGCGCCAGCGGGACGCTGATATCGACGCTGACCAAGTCTTTTATCGAAAACAGAACGCGATTGGCATCCTCGCGCACATCCCAGAGCGCCCGGAATTCGCGCGGCGACTGCGAGACGACCACATCGTCGATCACGCCATCCTCGACCGCCTGCATCAACACCTCGGCGAAGCGCTCGCCGTCGCGTTCCGGCTCGCTGCCCTGGATCTCGGCCAGCACATAGACAGGCGAGCCCGGCGGCAGCGGCGCCGGCATGGCCATGCTGGCGACCATGACGTCATAGAGCGGTGCGAAGTTGACCTCGTAGGCGGACAGGAGCGGGCCGAGCTTTTGCCGGAGCAGCCCAAGCAGGGCGATCGCCGCATCGAGCGAAGAGAGTGCGCAGAAGGCGTTCACCTCCGAGGCCGGCTTGGGATGCAGCCTGAGCGCGGCGCGTGTGACGACGCCGAGGGTTCCTTCCGCGCCGATGAAGAGCTGGCTGAGGTCGTATCCGGAATTGTCCTTGGGCAGGCCCTTGAGCGAGGTCAGCACGCTGCCATCGGCAAGCACCGCCTCCAACCCCAGCACCTGCGCCCGGTACATGCCGTAACGCAGCACGCGAATGCCGCCGGCATTGGTGGCGACATTGCCGCCAATCGTTGCCGAGCCACGGGCACCAATATCGACGCCGAACATCAGCCCGACGCCGTCGGCCGCCTCCTGCACCGCCTGCAGTGTCGCGCCCGCTTGCGCGACGATGCTGGCCGCCTGGCGATCCGGAGCGACAAGGCCGGTCATGCGCTCCAGCGACAGCACGATCTCACCCGGCTGCACGCGCGCGGCGCCGGCCAGCCCGGTACGTCCGCCCTGCACGACAACTGGCTGGCCGAAATGGTTGCACGCGGCCAGCGCAGCCGCGACACAATCGGTGTCGCGCGGGCGCAGCACCGCTTCCGGGAGCACGCCAAGCCTGCCCTCCGGATCGTCGCGATAGCGTTGGTCGACGTCGGAGCCGGCGAGCACGCCGCCCGCGCCCAACCGATTACCGAGAGCAGAGAGAAGCTGTTGGGTTTCAGGCGACATCGGCCAATCCTATTCATGATCGACTGCCGGTCAAACCCAGCCCGTGCAGGCCTGTCCGCACGGCCGCCCGGGACAATGCCGAGAGGCCAACCGTCCGGCATCGATCACGATGGTATCGGATCGATGCCGGACAACAGGATCGTCTTACTGAAGCTTGGCCTGCAGTGCGTTGACGTCGTCGGTGGTCATTTCGCCGTCGGTCGTCACCTTGCCGTCGACAATCTTCCACAGCCGGAACGGGCCGGTGATGTCGCCATACTTGTCGAAAGCGACCGGGCCGATGACACCTTCATAGCGGATCGCCTTGCCGTCCTTGATCAGGCCGAGCGCCTTGGCGAATTCGTCCTTGCCGGCAAAGATAGGCGTGCCGGCCGGGTCTACCGCCTTGTACATCGCATCCTTGATCTTGGCCGGATCCTCGGAGCCGGCGATGGCGATAGCGAGGCCGACGATGGCGCCGGCGTCATAGGAACGGTCGGCGGCTGGATTGGACGGCTCGATGCCGGAAAATTCCTTGTAGTTCTTCATGAAGTAGTCGGTCGACGCGGTCGGGCTGGTGCCCGACGACGTGCCATAGGCATCCTTCAGATAGTCGGCGCCGACCGACTCGATGAAGTCCGGGCTGTTCATGCCGTCATTGAGCAGGAATTTCTGCACGCCGCCTTGCGAAATCCAGGTGCGGGCAACGGTTGCGCCGTCGACCGGCGTGCTGACGAGATAGAGCCCGTCCGGTTCGCCGGCCATCGCCGCCGTGACTTCCGAGGCATAGCTCGACTGCTTTTCGTTGTATGGCGTGTCGGAGACGATGGTGCCGCCGAGCGCTTTGTAGGCGCGCGAGAATTCGGCCACCATGTTGACGCCGAAGTCGTTGTTGACGTGGATGATCGACAGCTTCTTGAAGCCCTTGTCGATGGCGTATTTGGCGGCGGCGACGCCCTGCAGCGCGTCCGACGTAATGGTGCGGAAGAAGATGCCGTTGGTCTTGCCGTCGCGACCGAGCGCCGTCAGCGTCGGCGATGACGAGGCCGGAGACACCTGGACGATCTTGGCCGGCGCGGTGACCGAAGTCAGGATCGGGATCGACACCGAGGAGATGATGCCGCCGATGATGACCGGCACCTTCTTGACCTGAACCAGCTGGGTCGCCGCGTCGACGGCGATGTTGCCCTGGCTCTGGCTGTCGCGCGTGTCGGTGGCCAGATCGCAGCCGCGCACGCCGCCAGCGGCGTTGATGTCACGGAAGGCCATTTCGACCGACTTGGCGCCGGCCTGGCCGTACTCGCCGGCCGGACCGGTCAG
This sequence comes from Mesorhizobium sp. RCAM 05104, assembly GCF_059683645.1. Classification (NCBI taxonomy): domain Bacteria; kingdom Pseudomonadati; phylum Pseudomonadota; class Alphaproteobacteria; order Hyphomicrobiales; family Phyllobacteriaceae; genus Mesorhizobium; species Mesorhizobium sp. RCAM 05104. Next base: position 1,562,957 of record NZ_CM185033.1, read on the forward strand.
TTCCATGACGAGGCCGACGGTGATCTTGCAATCGGCGGCCTGCGCCGCGCCGGCGATCGTCACGAGCGCGAGCGCGGTGGTGAGTTGGAGTATCGTCTTTGTCATTGTTGTTCCCCTTTCGTTACTCGACTGTATTTGATCTCTGGAGCCTGTTCAGCTTTCCGGCACCTGCAGCCAGGTTTCATGCAGATGCCGCCATTGGACGCCGTTGGGCGCCGATGAACTGGTTGTGAAGACAGCGCTGGACTGGCGACGGCTGCGCTTGCGGCCGCGCAGCTGCGCCTCGACGTAGAAGAGGATGACCGTGTCGGCGTCCTGCCAGCCGGGCCGGATATCCTCGATCGAAATGGTGAAGCCGTCTTCGCAAGAGGCGCGGCTTGAGCGGACATGATCGACGACCGCGTCGCGATCGAGGACCTTGCCGTCCGGCGCGACCATGCCGAAGCCGTCGCCCATGGCACGCTCGAAACGGCTGAAATCCACCTTGTCGGCACGCTCCGCGACGAACCAGTCGACGAAGAAGCGATGCAGGTCGATGACCTCGGCGCTGGCCCTGGAAAACAGCGTCTTGTTGATGGCGCTCATGTCCGGCCCGCGTTCAGATTGTAGTGCATGATCGAGCCATGGCGGCCATGGCGGTCGCGCTCCAGCGTGTAGACATCGCCCAGGGGGCCCTGTCTTTGCGCGATGACGGCAGCGATCCCCGCCATGTCCTCGGCGTCGAGCGCAACGTCCATGATTCTGGCATTGGCCAGAGCATGTGCCTGGTTGCGGGCACCGACGATGACGGCCGCCACTTGGGGCTGCTGCAGCACCCAAGCGCTGGCGATGGTGGCGACGTCGGCGCCGTGGCGATCGCCGACAGTCTTCAGCGCCCGAAGCAGCTGCTGGAACAGCTCCCAGCCGCCAAAATCATCGATGATCAGCTTGTATTTGACCAGCGAACGGTTTTCGAGCGGCGTGGCGGGCTCGGCCACGCCAAGCCATTTGTCGCTGAGGAAGCCACCGGCGACGGAGCCGTAGCAGAGGAAGCTGACGCCGTTTTTCGCGGCGAGGCCCGCCAGGCTGTTCGCTGGCCGCTGGTCGAGCACGGAATATTGCAGCTGCTGGCTGACCAGCGGAATGCCGGCGGCTAGGATTTCGGCCAGCCGCGGCGTGTCGAAATTGGTGGTGCCGAGATTGCGCACCTTGCCTTCCAGCCGAAGCTCGTTGAGCCAGCCCATCGCCTCGACATAGCCAGCTATCGCATAGTCCCACCAGTGGAACTGCACGAGATCGAGCCGCTCGGTCTTCAGCCTGCGCAGCGACTGATCGACGATGCCCCTGATGTAATCGCGGCTGATGGTGGCCAGCCGTTCGAGGTCGGGCACCAGCTTGGTGTGCACCTTCATCCTGGCGGCGACGTCGAGGCCGCGCTCGCTGGCCAGCCGCAGGCGCGCGGCACCGATCAGTTCCTCGACGCCGGTGTAGATGTCGGCACAATCATAGGTCCAGATGCCGGCATCGAAAGTGGCGATCAGGTCGGTGACCGCTTGGCTGCGATCGATGGCGCCGTGGCCGCCGGCCAACTGCCAGCCACCGCGAATGACGCGCGAGATCGTGTAGCCGGGGCCGAGTTCGAAGGTCTTGGCACTCATCTCTGGTCATTCTCCTTCGGCAGCGGCACGGCCGTGGTTGCGGCATGGCTGAACCGCCGCTTACCGGTCCTGACGATCCTCAGCCGGCTGGCGCAGTTGGGATCGGGACAAGCGATCTCGGCGTCCGAAGTCATCCAGTCATTGGCGTGGGTCGGGCGCTGCTTGGCCGCCAGCAGCGGCAACACGGCGGCGAGCGAATAGATCGAAAAACCCTGGCCTGCCGGCATCGACAGCATCTCGCCCTTGAGCTCGAAATAGTCGCCGGCCCTGGCCCCGCAATAGATCGGCTTACCCTCGGGGATGACCGCCTCGACGCGAAGGTCGAAGAGCTCGAAACTGTCGTCAGCCATTTGAGGCCTCCACCAGGCTGAAGGTGATGTCGCAGGCGCCGTTGCGCCGGATCGCGCCGCAGGCGGCGGCGAACTGATCGCGGTCTTCGGCAAGCACCTGCGCCACCACGCTGCCGGCGAGCCAGCCGATCGGGAACAACAGCCGCGCGCCCTGCCCGTAGAACAGGCCGATGTCGAAGATCGCGTTGGGGTTGCCACCCCACATGCGTGGCGGCACATAGGACAAGACAATGTCACCGGGCTGCGGCGTCAGTGTCGCGTTCTCCGCCGGCAAGGGCCTGGCATAGGCCTGCCCCTCAAGATCGGCTGATGGAACCGGGCAGGAGATTTCGGGGCCCGTCCACATCGCATGAATGCCCGGTACGACGCGCGGTGTGCCGAGATACGCCTGGAGGAAGGCGGCGTTCTCCGGCGCCTTTTCGGGCAGCAGCAGCGCCGTCACGGAAAGCTTCGAGCGCGGCTCGGTGATGCTGATGGCGGTCATGTCTGGTCTTTCGCGGCGGCGGACTGCAATTTGCTGCGCAGGAAGGTAAAGGGCCGACTGATGTCGGCGACCAGCGCTTCCCGCGCCGCCCGCGCATCCTGCGTGGACAGGGCCGTCACGATGCGGCGGTGATACTGGGCGGTGTCGACCTCGCCGGCTTCCGAGAAGGCGTAGATGGCGACACGAATGCAAGGTCCCGATTGCAGCCACAGGCTCTCGATCATCGGGATCAGCACGGCCGAGCCGCAGGAGCGGTAGATCTCGAAATGAAAGCTCTGGTTGAGCGTCACCTCACGATCGACGTCCTTCTTGTGTTTCAGCGCCCGCATCTCGTCCCATTCGCCCAGAATGGTCTCGATGGTGGCGATCTGGCGTGGACCCATGCGGGCGGCGGCAAGCGCGATGGCCTCGCCCTCGATCAGGATGCGGGCCCGCAAGAGATCATCGAGACGCTCCAGCGTGATCGGCGGTACCCGCACCGAACGGTTGGGCAGCGCCTCCAGCGCCTTTTCGGTGATCAGCCGGCCAAGCGCCTCGCGCACCGGCATGGTCGAGGTGACCAGTGCGTCGGCGAGGCCACGGATGGTCAGCACCTGGCTTGGTTCGAACAGGCCGCCGATCAAGGCGCGGCGCAGTTCGGAATAGACGCGATCCTGCACGGTCTCGCGGCCGACCGGCGCAAGCTGGGCAGCGATCACCTCGTTGTTCTTTTCGATGGCAGCCTTTTGCATGGAATTCCGTTCTTGGCCGGTTTTCGGCTTGCGGACGAAATTAAAGCCGAATAGCGTGATCAAAGCAAGTGTGATCACAAATCAAAAATCAGGAGGCGGCGATGATCGTCTTCGGCCAGAGGGTTTGATGAACGAGGCAGCCAAACGGCAAAGGAAGGAAAAACGCGCCCCGGTTCTGGCGGCAAGGAATGTCGTCAGGCGTTTCGGCGGTCTCATCGCCGTCAACGATGTCTCGTTTGATGTCAGGGCGGGAGAAATCCTTGGCCTCATCGGACCTAACGGCGCCGGCAAGACGACGATGTTCGACCTGCTCGCCGGCAGCATCTTGCCAAGCAGCGGCGAGATCTTCCTCAACGGTGCGCGCGTCTCGGGGGAAGCCGCGCATCTGCGCATCGGTCGTGGCCTCGGCCGCACTTTCCAGATCCCTCGCCCGCTGCCCAACCTGACGCTGATCGAAAACATCATGCTGGCGGCACAGGGCCAGGCCGGCGAAAAATTGCTCGCCAACTTCGTCACGCCGTGGCGGGTGGCGGCGCAGGAAAGAGCGGCCAGGGCAAAGGCGCTCGAACTGCTGGAACTCGTCACCCTCACCCACCTCGCGCATGAACCGGCGCGCGTGCTTTCCGGCGGCCAGCGCAAGCTGCTCGAACTCGCCCGCGTGATGATGGCCGACCCGGCGATCATCCTGCTCGACGAACCGGCGGCCGGCGTCAACGCGACGCTGCTCGAAGTCATCATCGACCGCATCCGCGACATCAACGCGCGCGGCATCACCTTCCTGCTGATCGAGCACAATATCGACATGGTGACGCGGCTCTGCCATCGCGTCCTCGTCATGGCGAGCGGCCAGTTGCTCAGCGAAGGCACGGCGGAAGAGGTCGCGCGCGACCCACGCGTCATCGAGGCCTATCTCGGAGGCACCGCATGAGCGAAACCGTCCTTGATGTCCGCGACCTCGAAGCCGGTTACGAACCCGGCGTGCCGATCGTGCGCGGCGCGTCGATCACCGTCAACAAGGGCGAGATCGTCGTTGTCCTTGGCCCCAACGGCGCCGGCAAGTCGAGCTTCATCAAGGCGATCGCCGGCCTCGTCCCCATCACCGGCGGCACGGTGTTTCTGGACGGCAAGGACATCACCGCCGCACCGGCCCACACCATGGTACGGCTTGGCCTCGCCTTCGTGCCGCAGACCGAAAATATCTTTCCGCTGATGTCGGTCGAGGACAATCTCAGGGTCGCCTGCGGTATCCTCGAGCGGCGCGAGATCCCTGGCCGCCTCGAGGAAATGTATGCGGCCTTCCCCGACCTCGTCCGCCAGCGCCATACCGCCGCCGGCAACCTGTCGGGCGGACAGCGGCAGATGCTCGCCGTCGCGCGGGCGCTGATCGTCCATCCCAAGGTGCTGGTGCTCGACGAACCGTCGGCCGGCCTGTCGCCGAAATTCGTGGCGATGGTGTTCGAGATGCTGGCCGGCATCCGCAAGTCCGGCGTCACCATCCTGCTGGTCGAACAGAACGCCAAGGCAGCACTTGCCATCGGCGACCGCGCCTATGTGCTGGTCGAAGGCAAGGACCGGCACGAAGGCATTGCCTCCGAACTGTGGAACGATCCCGTCGTCGCCGAACTCTACCTCGGCCAGCGCCCGCTGCACGCCGAGAAAGGAGGCGCGGCATGAGCCTGCAATTTGTCGTCGACGGGTTGCTGACCGGCTCGATGATCGGCTTGGGCGCGATCGGCGTGACGCTCACCTATTCGATCCTGCGCTTCTCGAACTTCGCCCATGGCGACTTCATGGCCTGGGGCACCTATGCGACGCTCGCCGTCGTCAGCGCCATCGGCGCGACATTCGGCAAGGTGGCGCCGATCGCGCCACTGTCCTTCGGCTGGCCGCTGCTTGTCGCACTGGCCGTCGGAATGGCATTCACCGCACTCCTGGCGCTGCTGCTCGACAGAGTGCTGTTCGCGCGGCTGCGCTCACAAGGCCAGGCCATCATCGTGGTGATGGCGAGCTTCGGCGCTTCGATGGCGCTCCGGAGCCTGCTCGAATTCACCTTCTCCTCGCGCCCGACCTATTTCAGCCGGGCGATCCAGATCGCCATGCCGGTCGGCTTCGGCATCCGCATCACGCCCGACCAGATCGCGCTTTTGCTGCTGACCGCCGTGCTCGTGCTCGGCGTGCATCTGTTGATGACACGCACACAGACCGGCCGCTCGATGCAGGCCTTGAGCCAGAACGCGGCACTTGCCCGCATCGTCGGCATCGACGTCGCCAGCGTGGTGCGCGTCACCTGGATCATCGGCGGGGCGCTGGCCTGCGTGGCCGGCGTGATGATCGGCATTCTGGTACAGATCCGCCCCTTCATGGGCTTCGACATGCTGCTGCCGATGTTCGCCGCAGCCATCCTCGGTGGCATCGGCAGCATCCCCGGCGCCGTTCTCGGCGGCCTGATCATCGGGCTCGCCGAAGCCGGAGCGGTGCAATTGATCGGCGCCGAATGGCGCGCCGCCGTCTCCTTCATCATCCTGATGGCGGTGCTGTTCGTGCGGCCGATCGGCCTTTTTGGTGTGAGGGAACGCTGATGGATCTGCTCGGCTATGGTGCCTTCTTCCTGACCACCGCGCTGATCTTTTCGCTGGTCACGCTGGGGCTCAATCTGCAGTGGGGCCTGACCGGCCTGTTCAATGTCGGCCTCGCCGGCTTCGTCGCCATCGGTGCCTACACCTCGGCCTTGCTGACCACGCCGGACGACGCCGCGCGGCTCGGCGGCTTCGGCCTGCCGATCCTTGTCGGCTGGGCGGGTGCCATGGTCGTCGGCGGCATCGCCGCCGCGCTTACCGGCATGGCCACGCTGCGTCTGCGATCCGACTATCTGGCGATCACCACCTTCGGTGTCGCCGTCGTCGTGCAACTGGTCGCACTCAACGCGCAGAAATTGACCGGTGGTCCGTTCGGCATCGGCTTCATCCCGCGCCCCTTCGGCAGCCTCGCCGAAACACCGCTGCTGTTCAACCTCTCCAACCTCGCCGTCGTCTGCGTGGTCACGCTGATCGCCTATCTCGCCTTGGAGCACCTGTCGCGCAGCCCGTGGGGGCGTGTGCTGAAGGCGCTGCGCGAGGACGAACGGGCCGCGATCTCGCTGGGCAAGAGCGCGCGTTTCTACCGTGTCCAGGCCTTTGCCGTCGGCGGTGCCATCATGGCGCTGGCCGGCGCGCTGCAGGCGCATTTTACCGGCTTCATCGCCCCGGACAATTACCTGCCGATCCTGACCTTCCAGGTCTGGGTGATGCTGATCGTCGGCGGCTCGGGCAGCAATCTCGGCGCCGTCATCGGCAGCATCCTGGTGTGGGGGATATGGGCAGGCTCAGGCACGCTGACCAGCGTGCTGTTCCCACCGGAGCAGCAGGCCCGCGCCGCCTCGCTGCAGATCGTCGCCATCGGCGTCATGCTCTGCGTCATCCTGCTGATCCGGCCGAACGGCCTGTTCGGCGACAGGCCGCTGCGGCCACGCTTCGGCAAGCGGGCGAAGATCGCCGAGGCCAAGAGCAGTTCCGGGTCATGAACGCAGTAGCCCGGCCGGAGGCGCATGACGCTTCGCTCTGGCATGCCGTCAGCCGCAACCACCGCGTCCGGCCGTCACTGCAAGGCGGGCTGGATGTCGACCTCGCCATCATCGGCGGTGGTTTTTCCGGTCTTTCAACCGCGTTGCACGCCGCTGGGAAAGGACTTTCCGTCGCCGTTCTCGAAGCCGAATTCATTGCGTGGGGCGCGACCGGCAGGAATGCCGGTTTCGTCGTGCCTAATTTCGCCAAGATGGACCCGGACAGCATCCTTGCGCATCTTGGGTCCGAACGCGGCGAAAGGCTGATCGATTTCGCCGCCGGCAGCGCCGATCTGGTCTTCGGCCTGATCAAGCGGCACGGCATCGACTGCGACGCACTGCAGAGCGGATGGATCCAGCCGGCGCATTCCCCCGCAGCGTTCGAAAAGGTCAGGTCACGCGCCAACCAATGGGTGCAACGCGGCCGGCCGGTCGTAGCATTGGACCGGCAGGAGGTCGAAGCCCTGACGGGCGCCAAGGGCTATGTCGGTGGCTGGAAGGATCGTTCGGGCGGCGTGCTCAATCCGGTCGAATACGCGCGCGGGCTGGCCGATGCGGCGGAGAAGGCTGGCGCGCACATCTTCGAACAGACACGCGTCACCTCGGTCGATCGGATGGCCGATGGCTGGGTGCTGAAAACGCCGGCGGGCTCGGTGCGCGCCGGCAAGGTGCTGATCGCCACCAACGCCTATGGCGGGCCGCTCCACCCCGCGCTGCAGCGAACCTACTTCCCGCTGAAAGTCTTCCAGATCGCCACCGCGCCGCTGCCGCGCGAAATCCGCACCCGCCTGCTGCCCGGCGGGCAAGGCGTCGGCGACACCAGGCGCAATCTCTTCACCTTCCGCTTCGACGCCGAAAACCGGCTGATCAGCGGCGGCATGCATATCCTTGGCGCCGGCGCCGATACGCGCGTCCCGCAAGCGATCTGGCAGCGGCTTGCCCGGCATCTCGACCTGCCCGACCTGTCGCCGGTCGACTACAGCTGGTCGGGAATGGCGGCGGTCGAACCGGATTTCCTGCCGCATCTCCTCGACCTTGGGCCGGGCCTGATCGCCGGTCGCGCCTGCAACGGACGCGGCATCGCCATGACCACGGCGATGGGCAAGGTGCTGGCCGACTGGGCCGCTGGAACCGACGCCCGCGACCTGCCGCTGCCCTTCGGGCCGCCGGCGCCGATCCCGTTCCATGCGCTGCTGCGGCACGCGCCCAACATATTCTTAGGCTGGAGCATGCTGCGCGACCGAATGGACGAGGCTGGTTAGCGTGCCTGGCCGTGCGGACGATCAGTCGGTCGCGCGAAGATTTTCGGAGAGAATCGCGGCCGCCACGGCGATGTCCTCTTCGAGGAATGCTCGAACCGCCGAACCGCTGTGCTGCTCCAACGCGGCAACGATCCTGCGATGCGCATCGTTCGACTGCGGGATGTAGCGATCGGCCTGCATCAGCAGCTTGAGATACGGCCCGACCCGCCCCCAAAGGTCGCGGATCATGTTCAAAAGGATCGGCGCGCCGGCATGCTGGTAGATGGCGAAGTGGAAGGCCTCGTTCAGCGTGAGATAGGCTCTGGCGTCTGCCACCTCGATGGCGCGCTGCATGCCGTCGAGCGTGACCTGCAGCTCGACCAGCCCGCTTTCGGTCATCCGCGAGGCGGCCATCTCGCCCGCCAGTCCCTCGACGGCGATGCGAATGCGCGTCAGTTCCTCGAAGGCAGGCGCGGACAGCAAGGGCACGATGATCGAGCGGTTGTTCTGCATTTCAAGCAGCCGCTCGGCGACGAGCCTCTGCAGCGCCTCGCGGATCGGCGTCGTCGATATCCCGAACGTCTCGGCGAGCTTGCGGATGACCAACGTCTGGCCCGGGCTGAAGCCACCTGAAATCAACTCCTGCTTGAGCGCGCCATAGGCGCGGTCGTTCAGGGTCTGATGTTCAAGCTTCAACATGCGCGGCCCGCTCCGATCACCATTGCGACAGTGCGCGATCGAGCGTCTCGGCCAGTTGCTCGGCATTGTCCCTGGCAAACGGCAGAGGCGGCCTGATCTTGAGGACATTGCCGCGCGGACCGCAGGATGAGATCAGCACGCCATCCTCGCGCATGGCTTCGACAACCGCTGACGTCTTGGCCGCGGCCACTGAGGCGTCGCCCTCGGCCGTCAACTCGACGCCGAAATAGAGGCCATTGTGCCTGACATCGGCGACCATGCCGTGCCGGCTCTGCAGGGCGCTCAACAGGTCAGCCGTGTAGGCGCCGACCATGCGAGCATTCTCGATCAGCCCCTCGCCTTCGATCACGTCGAGAACGGCGATGCCGACGGCGGCCGCGACAGGATTGCCGCCGAAGGTGTTGAAGTAGCCAGTGTTGGAACCGAAGGAGGCAACCAGTTGCGGCCGCACGAGCACCGCTCCCATCGGATGCCCGGCGCCGATCGGCTTGCCCAGCGTGACGATATCGGGCTCGATGCCATAATTGGCGAAGCCCCACATGCCCTGGCCGAGCCGTCCGAAGCCGGACTGCACCTCGTCGGCGATGACGATGCCGCCGGCGTTTTTGACGTGATCCGCCGCCTCGCGCATCACCTGGGCGTCGGGAAAGAAGATGCCGTCGCTGGAAAAGGCCGAGTCGAGAAGCATTGCTGCCGGACGGATATTCTGCGCACGCATGCTGTCGATCGCGGCGGCGACATTTTTGGCAAAATCGCGCGCGGTTCGGCCATGGTCGCGAAACGTGTCGGGCGCGGCGACAGTGCGGTGGTGCGCGGGCACACCCTTTGCCCCGACCGCCGCCGGCGACAGCTGCGCGGTGGCGATCGTCGCACCGTGATAGGCGAAGTCGGTGATGATCACCCCGGTGCCGCCGCTGGAATACTGGGCGATGCGGATGGCGAGGTCATTGGCCTCGCTGCCGGTACAGGTGAACATGGCATGTCCGAGATGGGGCGGACAGGTGCCGAGGAGCTTTTCCGCATAGTCGAGGATGATCTCGCTCAGATAGCGGGTGTGCGTGTTGAGCGTGGCGGCCTGCCCCGACAGGGCCTCGACGACGCGCGGATGGCAGTGCCCGACCGAGGCGACATTGTTGTAGGCATCGAGGAATTTCCGGCCCTGCGCATCGTAGAGCCAGACGCCGCTGCCGCGCACCAGATGTATGGGGTTGCGGTAGAAGGCGCGATAGGTCGGGCCAAGCAGTCTGGCGCGACGCTCGAGCAGCGCGCGCTGGGATGCCGTCGCGTCGGCATTTGCAGGGTTTGGCGAGGACTGGGACACGAGCATCTACTCCGGATTGGAATGGTCGAGGAAATAATGGCGGGCATCGGTGGACGACAGACCGTCCAGCCGTTCGAGCGAGGCCCAGACTTCCGCGCCGTGGCGCAGGACATAGTCTCGTTTGGCTGGAAATCGCTCCGCCTGCCAGGTGGCGATGTTCACGATGAGTGCAAGGCGGGCGCGGATCAGATTGAAAAGAATGCCGATCTCTTCGACCTCGAGCGGCTGCACCGATTGATAGCCGGCGACGAAGCGCGCGGCCGGTGCCAGTGGATGGCCTTCCGCCGGCCAGCGATAGACGGCGCCTATGGCGAGGTCACAGATCAGCGGCGAATGGATCATATCGCCGAAATCGAGGATGCCGCTCACGACTTCCGGCCGCGAAGCGTCCATCACCACATTGTAGGAGTTCATGTCGTTGTGGACGATCTGGGCGCGCAGTTTCGGGATTACCGGTGCCGCATGCTCCTCGAAGGCGTCGATGGCACGTTCGACCATGGCGCGCCGGCCAGCGTCAGTGATATGCGCCATCATCGGCCGCGTCTTGGCGACTTTGCGGATATCCCAGAGCAGATCGCTGCCGGCGGCCGGATGGAAGAAGCCGCGCAACGCCCGACCGAGGCGGGCGAGGAAGATGCCGAGATTGCGATCCTGCGCCGCTGATGCCGGCGAGCGCGAAAGCAACTGGCCGGGCAGATAGGTGACCAGCCGGATGATACGCGGCGCCGACCCACCGACGCTGACCGCGAATTGGGCTTCGCCCTGAAGGCTTTTGCGTACCGAGGGAACCGGCAGAGTGGGGTCGACCGCCAGGATATGGTCGAGCGCCTTGTTCTGGAAATCGGTGAAGCCGGGCTCTTCCGCCGGATGGGAGATTTTCAGGACGAACTCGCTCTCGCCGTCTGTCTGGATGTGAAAATTGTGGTCGCGTTCACCAGGCAATGGGCGCGCGGTGCCGGTGAGCCCGTAGTGCTGGCGCAAGATGGCGAGTGCGTCGGCTGTCGAAACGTGCGGCGCGCCTTCGGCAAGCGTGTCGCCGAAAGCATCGGGTACGGCCGCGTTCATGATTTTGCCTCGGGAGCGATTGGTTCGAGGCCGCACCAGTCGGCAATGAACAGCGCGATGGTCTGGGTGACCTTGCGCACCGAATCCAGATCGACGGCTTCGTCATAGCCATGCGGCATGCGGCAGATCGGGCCGTAGACGATCGCCGGCGTGTCGGCATAAAGGCCGAAGAAACGCGCATCGGTCGTCGCCGAGGTGACGTGTTCCGTCAGCGGCTCGCCCCAGACCGCGACATGGCTGCGGCGCAGCACGGCTTCCATCTCGTCGGCCCCTTCCAGCACATAGCCCTCGGCCATGAAGCCGTTATAGATGATCCTGGGCGGGCGATTGGCCAGGAACGGATCGGCGCGCGCCGCATCGGCGATGCACGCCTCGAGCTCGGCCCTGGCGTCTTCCAGCTTCTGGCCGGGATAGGTGGCGACGCGCATCTCGAACACACAGCGCGCAGGCACGCTCGATGTCCACTCGCCGCCTTCGATCTTGCCGAGGTTGAAGCGGATCGGATGCGGATGATCGCAAAAATGCGGGTCATCGACCTTGCGCGCGTTCCAGACGGTTTCGAGCTGCTTCAGCGCCTGGATGATGACGAATGCCTTTTCGATGGCATTGGCGCCGGCCGAGAAAGCGCCCGACGCGTGCTGCGGATCGCCATCGACCTCGACCCTGAACCAGATCGGCCCGACCTGCGCCCGCATCAGCCTCGGCTCTAGCGGTTCCGGGATGAAGGCGGCGTCGGCGCGGTAGCCGCGCTGCAGGCAAGCGAGCGCGCCATTGCCGGTGCACTCTTCCTCGACCACCGATTGCAGGAACACGTTAGCGGCCGGCTGATAGCCGAGGCGGCGCAATGCGGTCAGGGCATAGAGACAGGCCGACAGGCCGGCCTTCATGTCGCCGGCGCCGCGGCCATGCATCCAGCCATCCTCGATCGCCGGATCGTAGGGATCACGCACCCAGCGGTCGAGCGGTCCCGTCGGCACCACGTCGACATGGCCGTTGAGGATCAGCGAGCGGCCGGTCGTGTTTCGCGGCGTGTGAGTGGCAACGACGTTGAAGGCATCGTCATAGGAAACCGCCACGGGTGAAAAACCCGGCAGGTCGCGAATTGCGTCGACATCGACACGCCACATATCGACCGCATAGCCATCCGCTTCATAGGCAGCCGCCATGAAGGATTGCGCGGCGTGTTCCTCGCCACGCTGGGAGGGAAAGCGCACGAGGTCCGCCAGGAACACGACTTGCCGCGCGAAGCCGTCATCGACCGCGCGCAAAATGGCTTCGTCGGTAATTCGCTCAGGCATGATATTCCGCTTTCCCGTGAATGGTGTATCATATCTCATATGCCATTTCCTGGAAAGCCAAAGAGACAGGTCAGACCAAAACGATGGCCCAACCAGGGAACCTCTTGGCAGGCGGGCGCAGACTTGGCATCAGCTTAACGCATGCCAGCGAAATTGCGTGGCAGAGATCGAGGACAGATGCTGGTCACCGAAGGCGCATTGCCGGATGAAATCACCGATCTGTCGTCCGGCTACCGGCGCGTGCCGGCCGGCAAGATCGTCAATGCGGTGACCTGGATGGAAGCGCGCGCCCCGGTGCCGGGTCTCGCCCAGCCGCTGGCCATGACCCGGATCACCAAGCCCGACCGCACTTCGTACCGTGCGATCTTCCTCGAGATCGGCGCTCCCTGGCTGTGGGACCGCGCTGCAGAAATGTCGGATGCCGAAGTTGCCGCGCACTTCGCCGACCCCCGCCAGCATGTCTATTACGGCCATGATGATAGCGGCGACCATGTCGGCATGGTCGAATTCTCCGTGGCGGACGACAATGAGATCGAGATCACCTATTTCGGCCTGTTCCCGTCCTTGCCCGGCAGGGGCCTTGGCAAGCGGCTGATGGCCGGCGCGCTTGATCAGGCATGGCGCCTCAGCCCTCGCCGCATCTGGCTGCACACCAGTAGCATCGATCATCACAGCGTCATCGGTTTCTACCGGGCTTGCGGGTTTGAACCCTATGCGGCCGGTTTCGAAATCACCGACGACCCCCGGATCAAGGGAACCCTGCCGCGCGATGCGGCCCCGCAAATCCCGTTGATCGAAACGGAATGGGTGCCCGGCGCCAGATGAAACCGTCTTCGCAACCCGACAGCCAGGCATCGCCCCATCATCGCCGGTGGGTAAGGCGCGAAAACATCCTGTCGAGGCTGGAGCGGCACTTCAACACGCGCATCGTGCTGTTCGCGGCGCCCGCCGGCTTCGGCAAGTCGACGACGATGGCGCAGTGGGCGGCGGAAATCGCGCGCCACGGACGGTTGACCGCATGGCTGTCCTGCGAAGCGACGGACAATGACGAAGGTGCCTTCCTGTCGCATCTGGTGGGGGCGCTGCGCCACCTCGTCCAGAACCCGGCCGAGCTCGACCTTGCCTTCCAGTCGAGCCCGATCCCGCAGCTCGACGTGGTGCTGGCAGCACTGGTCGCGGGTTTTGCGGCGCGCGACGCCGACATCACCCTGTTCTTCGACGACTTCCACGCCATCGAAGCGCCGGTGGTGAAGCGGTTTATGGAGCGGCTGACCCGGCAGGCGCCCGCCAACGTCGCCTTCGTCATCGGTTCGCGCAACCTGCCCGACCTGCAGCTCGGCAAGCTCAGGGTGCTTGGCGATGTTTTCGAAATCGGCCCGGACGATCTGCGCTTCGCCTCGTCAGAAGCCGAAGCCTTCTTCAACGACAAATTGGGCCTGCGCGTCAGCAGCGGCACGGTGGAGACCTTGTGCTCACGGACCGAAGGCTGGGCCGCTGGCCTGCAACTCGCCTCGCTGTCGCTCAGTGCCGCACATGCGCCGGAAACCGTTATCGGCAATTTCACCGGCGCCAACCGCAACGTCGCCGATTTCCTGATGGGCGAAGTCTTCCTCGGGCTGCCGCCGGCGCTGGCGAAATTCCTGCTGCACAGTTCCATCTTCGAGCGCTTCAGCGCCGAGGCCTGCCGGGCGGTGATGCGCGCTGCAGACGCCGAGGCTGATATCACCGAGATCGAGACCCGCAATCTGTTCCTGGTGCCGCTCGACGAGGAGCGGCGCTGGTTCCGCTATCATCATCTGTTCCACGACTTCCTCAGCCGCGAACTGGAACGGCGCGAACCGGAGATGATCGCACCGCTGCATCTGGCCGCCGCCGAGTGGTTCGGCGAACGCAAGATGCTGACCGAGGCGATCGGACATGCGCTCGCCGCCGGCGACCAGGCCCGCGCGGCGGTGTTCGTCGAGAACAATGCGCTCGAACTCATCGCCCAGTGCCAACTGCTTTATGTGCGCCAGTTGCTGGCACTGCTGCCGAAGAAACTGGTCGACCAGCGCATCCGGCTGCAACTCGTCGTGTTGTGGCTGGCGGTGCACTCAAGCCAGCCCGAGATTGCCCTGCAGACGCTCGCCAATGCGCGCAAGCTCGTCGAGACCGGGCCGGCCGACGGCAAGGATCCGGGCACATTGACCGGCACGACGATCGAGGCCGAGATCGTGGTCCTCGAAGCCGCTGTGCACAGCACGCTGGAGCAGTTCGAGGCCGCGCGCGATACCGCGCTGGCCGCCCTGCGCATCATCGCCCCCGATGCCTGGTTCATGGAGGGTGCGACCGCCAATGTCATCGGCTACAATCTCTACGCGCTGGGCGACCTCGAAGGCGCACGCGCGGCAGCGGACGCGGCGCGCAAGGCGCATGAGCGAAGCGGCAGCCTGCTCGGCGTCACCATCGCCAATTGCTACATGGCAGTCATCGAGCGATCGGCCGGCCGCCTGCCCGCCGCCGAGCGGCTGCTGCGCAACACCATCATCGAGGCCAGGACGCGGATCGGGGCAAACTCCTATGCCGAGGCGCTCGCCGGAACGCTGCTCGCCGAACTCGCCTACGAGACCAACGCATCCGGCGAGGCGCTGACGCTGGTCGAGAATCTCGGGCCGCTGATCGAGGGCGCCGCGGTCATCGTCTATCCCCTGGCCAGCGTACCGACCTATGCCCGTGTGCTGCAGCTGACCGGTCGCGGCGACGCGGCATTGGATATGCTGGAACGCGTCTACCAGCGTGTGCGCGGCTCCGTCTACCGTCGCCTCGCTTCGGTGCTGGTGCATGATCGCATCCGGCTGCTCATCGACCAGAACCGCGTCGCCGAGGCGCGCGCCCTGCTGAGCGAGCACCGCCGCGAAAGCGCTGAAGCCGCCCCCACTGTCGCCAACGAATTCGAGTTCTTCGCCGAAGGCCGGCTGTTGACGGCGGAGAAATCCTACGCGGCCGCCGCGGCGCTTTTCGACACGCTGCTGGAGCGAACCAAAAGCAGCGGGCGCATGCGCCGCCACATACTGGCGCTGATCCTACGCGCCAAGAATGCCGGCCCGGACCAGCGCGAGGCCGATCGCCATCTCCTTGAAGCGCTGCGCCTTGCCCAGCCTTCAGGTTTCATCCGCTCCTTCGTCGATGAGGGCAGGCCTGTTGTCGAAGGGCTGATGCGGCTGCGCGCCGCTCAGGCAAAGACCGACCCCGCCCTTTCGGCCTATGCGACGCGCATCATCGATGCCGCGCAGACGATGCCTGTCGCGACACGCAAGCCCGCCGCACCAGCCGAGAAGGAACAGCTGACCCAGCGCGAGTCCGAGCTGCTGCTCTGCCTGTCGGAAGGCCTGTCCAACAGGGATATCGCGATGGCGCTGTCGGTGAGCGAGACGACGGTGAAATGGCATTTGAAGAACATTTTCGGCAAGCTCTCGGTATCGAACCGCGTCCAGGCCGTGCGCGCCGCGCAGGCCGCCGCGAACCTCCGTCCCCCTCCGAAAGGAGGGGCATAGGCATCTGGCACACCCCCTCTTTCGGGTCGGGCCATGAGATCGTTACCCTGCTAGCCTCCTCTGGATTTCAGAGGACGCTGCTTATGGCGACAGGTTACGTTTTTCACGAACAGCTGATGTGGCATGACACCGGCTCCAGCGCCGACATGATGCCTCCCGGCCGTTTCGTGGAACCCGGCCGGCATCTGGAATCGCCCGGCTCGAAGCGCCGGTTGAACAACCTTATCCAGGTCAGCGGCCTGTCGCGCCACCTGGTGCCGATTATCCCCGAGCCGGTCTCGGTCGAAGACCTGCTGCGCGTGCACACGCAACGCCACATCGACGATATCAGGATGCTCAGCGAGCGGGGTTCCGGTTTCGCCGGACCGCAGGCGCCGATCGGCCTCAACAGTTTCGACATCGCCCTGCTGTCGGCCGGCACCACCTATGCCGCCATGCGCGCCGTGCTGACCGGCCGCGTCGACAACGCCTACGCGCTGGCGCGGCCGCCCGGGCACCATGCCGAACCCGACCAGGCGTTGGGCAACTGCCTTTTCTCCAACATCGGCGTCTCCGTGCGCCGGCTGCAGCACGAAGGCCTGCTTGGCCGCGCCGCGATAGTCGACTGGGACGTGCATCACGGCAACGGCACCGAGACGATCTTCTATTCCGACCCGTCGGTGCTGACGATTTCCGTGCACCAGGACAATCTCTACCCGACCGGCCGCGGCGCACTGGCCGACAACGGCAAGGACGCCGGCGCGGGCTACAACATCAACATCCCGCTGCCGGCCGGCAGCGGTACTGGCGCCTATGAATCGACCTTCGACCGCGTCGTCGCCCCTGCACTGCGCGCCTTCAAGCCCGATCTCGTCATCGTCGCCTCCGGCTTCGATGCGTCGGGCTTCGATCCGCTCGGCCGCATGATGCTGAACAGCGAGTGCTTCCGGCGCCTCGCCGCGCGCATGGTGGCGCTGGCCGCCGAGACGTCGCAGGGACGCCTGATGATGACCCATGAAGGCGGCTACTCCGAGGGCTATGTGCCGTTCTGCGGCCATGCCGTCATCGAGACGCTGGCCAATCATCGCACCGAGGTGGTCGACCCGCTGTCGGACCATATCGACGAATGGGCCGGGCAGGATCTGCAGCCGCATCAGGCTGATGTGATCGACGCGGCCGAAGCCTTGCTCGCCGGCCTGCGCCAACGCCTTGCCAGCGCGGCCTGACGCGATGGATTTTGTCGTCACCACGCTCCTCAACGCACTGACGCTGATCAGCATCCTGATGCTGGTCGGGCTCGGGCTGGCGATCAGCTTCGGCCTGATGAACGTGACCAATCTGGCGCATGGCGAGTTCGTCACCGTCGGCGCCTTCGCGGTCTATTTCGTCCAGAGCATGGGCGGCTCGTTCTGGCTGGGCCTCGCCGCGGCGCCCATCGCCGGCGCGGCGGTCGGCTGCATCCTGGAATTCGCCATCATCCGGCATCTCTATTCGCGGCCGGTGTCGACGGTGCTCGCCACCTGGGGCGTCAGCCTGATCCTGCAGCAAGGGCTGGAACTGACCTTCGGTCTCGGCGCCAAGCCGGTGACGCCGCCGATCGAAGGCACGTTCGATCTCTTCTTCACCGTCTATCCTGCCTATCGGCTGATCCTGATTGCTATCGCCATGGTGACCTTGCTCGGCGTCGTCCTGCTGATCAGCCGGACATCGTTCGGCCTCGATATCCGCACCGTCATCCAGAACCGCGAGATGGCCGAGGGCGTCGGCATCAACACGCGGCGCACCTACGCCATCGCCTTCACTTTCGGCGCGGCCATCGCCGGGCTTGCTGGCGGGCTGGTCGCGCCGCTTGCGATCGTGCTGCCGCAGATGGGGGTGAACTATCTCGCCAACGCCTTCTTCGTCGTCATCGTCGGCGGTGTCGGCTCGATCGGCGGCCTGGTCGCCGGCAGCGTCTTCGTCGGTGGGCTGACCAGCGTCCTCAACTACCAGATATCGCCATCGCTGGCGCAAGCGATCGTGCTGCTCGCGGCCATCGTCGCCGTGCGGCTGCGGCCCAACGGACTGTTCAACGGGGCAGCGCGATGATCGCCCGGGACCGCAACTGGCTGCTGATCTTCGCCGTCTGCGCAGCGCTCGCCATCGTCTATCCTTTTCTCGCTGACGGTTATCAGCTGACGGTGATCCGCGACGCGCTGATCTTCGGCCTGTTCGCGGCGAGCCTCGACTTCTTCTGGGGCCGCACCGGCATTCTCTGCTTCGGCCACGCCGCCTTCTTCGGCATCGGCGGCTACATCATGGCCCTGGTCACGCTCAACGACGCCATCCCCTTCGGCAGCCTGCTCGGCATCATGGGCGCGGTGAGTGGTGCTGCCTTCGTCGCCGCCATCATCGGCTACTTCCTGTTCTTCGGCGGTATCCGCGGCAGCTATTTCACCATCGTCACGCTGGCCATGGGCGTCATCTGCCAGCAGGCGGCGGTGTCCTGGAGCTCGGTCACCGGCGGCGATAGCGGCCTGATCGGCATCCCGCCGATCGAATTCGATCTTGGCGGTCTGCACATCGATCTCAGCCAGGACCTGCCCTCCTATCTCTTCGTCGCGACCATCGTCGCCGTGGTCGTGCTGGCTCTGTGGTCGATCAGCCGTGGCCGCTGGGGCACGGTGCTGACCGCGATCCAGGACAATGAGGTCCGGGCGGCCGCGCTTGGCCACAATGCACCCTTGCGGCTGCTCGTCACCTTCGTCCTCTCGGCAGCCATCGCCGGGCTCGCCGGCGCGCTTTATGTCTGCATGGCGGGTCTGGTGGCGCCCGACCTTTCCGGGCTGCTGTTGTCGACGGAGGTCATCGTCTGGGTGGCTGTCGGCGGGCGCGGCACTCTGCTTGGTCCTGTTCTCGGCGCGATTTTCATCCAGCGCGCGCAGCAGACGATCAGCAGCTTCAATCCGAGCCTGTGGCCACTCCTGCTCGGCTGCGTCTTCGTCGTCATCGTCTTTGTCTTGCCAGATGGCATCCTGTCGATCTACGCGCGGCTGAAGGCCCTGTTCAGTGGCCGGAGGCGCGCGTCATGAGTGACGTCCTTCTGCAGGCCGAGAATGTCGGCATCCGCTTTGGCGGGCTGCAGGCGCTTGAGGCGTTGAACCTCACGGTGCGCGACAAGGAACTTTGCTGCATCATCGGGCCGAACGGCGCCGGCAAGAGCACGTTCCTCAACGTGCTGACCGGCACGCTTCGCCCAACCAGCGGTAGCGTGCGGTTTCTCGGCCACGACATTGCCGGCCTGCCGCTGCACCGCATCGCCCGGCTCGGCATCGCCCGCAAGTTCCAGATCCCGTCGGTCTTCCCCAGCCTGTCGGTGGAGGACAATCTGAAGGTCGCGCGGTGGGGTGTCCCCTCACCGGCTCGCCCTGTCGATGAGTTGCTGGAGCTGGTCGCGCTCGGCAATCGCGCCGCCACGCTGGCCGGCGAACTCGCGCATGGCCAGAAGCAATGGCTGGAGATCGGCATGGCGCTGGCGATCGAGCCAAAGCTGCTGCTGCTCGATGAGCCGACCGCCGGCATGACGCCGCAGGAGACGTTGGCGACAGCCGAGATGCTGCTGCGGCTCAAGGGCGAGTTTTCGATCGTCGCCGTCGAACACGACATTCGCTTCGTGCGGGCGCTGAACTGCGAGACGCTGGTGCTGCATCAGGGGCGCCGGCTGCGCAGCGGTCCTTTCCACGACATCGAGACCGACGAGATGGTCCGCGACGTCTATCTGGGGAGGCGCTGACCATGCTGCGGACACTTGCCGTCTCGGCCGGCTACGGCCTGCTCCCGGTGCTCAACGGCATCGACCTCAGCGTCGCGCCGGGCGAAGTCGTCGGCCTGCTCGGCCGCAACGGCGCCGGCAAGACGACGCTGCTGCGCGTCATCGCTGGCGCCTTGCGGGCGAGCGGCGGCGCGGTGGTTCTCGGCGACCAGGATCTTACCAATGCTCCCGCCTTTCGCCGGGCGCGAGCCGGAATCGCGCATGTGCCGCAAGGGCGCGGCATCTTCAACCAGCTGACCGTGCGGCAGAACCTCGAAGTCGGCACCCGCGCAGCGAGGGACCGTGGCGCCGGCGGCATTCCAGACGACATCTTCGGCTATTTTCCGATCTTGCGCGAACGCGAAACGCAGGTCGCCGGGACGCTCTCCGGTGGCCAGCAGCAGATGCTGGCCATCGGCCGCGCACTGTGCGGCCTGCCGTCGGCACTGCTGCTCGACGAGCCCTCGGAAGGCATCCAGCCGAACATCGTGCAGTCGATCGCCGAATTGGTGCCGCGCATCGCCCGCGAGCGCGGCATCGCGATCGTTCTCGTCGAACAGAATCTCGATCTCGTTCTCAAGGCGGCGGATCGCTGCCTGGTGATGGAGAAGGGCAGGATCGTGCATGCAGGCGCGCCGGAGGCGTTCGCCGACGAGACCCTGCTCAAGGATTTGTTGGCTTTGTAAGGCGTGCCTGAAGCGCGCCTGGGACTTGCTGGCTTTGTAAGGCGTGCATGGGGCGCGCCTGGACTGGAAGGGAACACAACAATGATAAGCAGAAGAACGATCCTTAAATCCGGCGGCGCTGCGGCCGCCTTCGCCATGGTCGGCGCGCCGGCAATCCTGCGCGCCGCCGACACCGTCAAGGTCGGCCTGTCGATCCCGATCACCGGGCTGCAGGCGATCCTCGGCGAGACGCTGCTCAATTGCTACAAGCTGGCCGCCGCCGAGCTCAACGCCGCCAACGGCATTGGCGGCCGCCAGGTCGAGTTGTTCATCGAAGACAACCAGACCACGACCAAGGGCTCGATCGACAAGGCGCGCAAGCTGCTCAACGAAGACAAGGTCGACGTGATCATGGGCACGATCATTTCGCCGGAGCGCAGTGCGACGCTATCGGTGACCTCGAAGGCCAAGAAGCTGTTCTTCTACCCGACCAATTTCGAGGGCGGCGAATGCAACCGCTACTTCGTCGCCACCGGCCCGATCCCGATGCAGCAGGTCGACCCGATGATGCCATGGGTGGCCGAAAACCTCGGCAAGACGATCTACGTCATGGCTTCGGACTATGCCTGGCCGCAGAAGATGACCGAGGCGATCACCGCGGCCTATGAGAAGGCTGGCGGCAAGATCATCGGCGCCGACTATTATCCGTTCGGCACCACGGATTTCGGCCCCGCCTTCCAGAAGATCAAGTCGCTGAAGCCCGATGTCGTCTGGTCGATGGTGGTCGGCAACGACGCCGTCACCCAGCTCAAGCAGTATCGCTCCTTTGACATCAAGCAGCCGCTGATCGCGCCGCTCGACGAGGTCTTCAACAAGGACGCGCTGCCGCCCGGCGTGGCGGCCGGCACCTACGCGCCGCAGCCCTACTGGATGGCGCTCGACAATCCGGTCAACAAGAAGTTCATCGCGAGCTTCCGCGAAAAGTTCGGCCAGGAGAAGATGGTGAACGGCATCGGCGAAGCCGGCTACAACGGCCTGCATCTCTACGCGCTGGCCGCCGAGAAGGCCGGATCACTGAAGGACGACGATGTGCTGGCCGCATTGCCGACGATCGAGTTCGACGCGCCGCAAGGCAAGATCCGCGTCGACGCGACCAACAACCACACGCTCTGCCACTCCTATGTCGGCAAGGCGGCGGCGGATGGCATCGGCTACGAGATCGTCAAGGGTTTCGGCACCATCGCGCCGGTAACGCCCTACTGCAAGGTGTAGGAGTTTCGGCTGCGTCTCCAGGCAATCCTGACGGCGGCGTTGCCGCTGCCGTCAGGGCGTCTGCGGCGCCGGCAGCCGCTCGCGCAGTTCGTCGACGAGCACCCTGGTGTTTTCGGAATAGTCGATGGGCACGACGACGAGATGCACGCCGCGGCCGGCGAAGGCCTGCTCCAGCGCCGGCCGCAATGCGGCAATCGCGTCAACCCTGGTCCCCTTGGCGCCATAGGCCTCTGCGTATTTGACGAAATCGGGATTGCCGAAGGTCATGCCGAAATCCGGAAATTCATCGACCGCCTGCTTCCATCGGATCATCCCGTAGGCATGGTCTTCCAACAGCAGGACGACGAGGTTGAGCTTGAGCCTGACGGCGGTCTCCAGTTCCTGGCTGTTCATCATGAAGCCGCCGTCGCCGCAGATGGCCATGACACGGCGCTGGGGATAGAGCAGTGCCGCCATCATGGCCGACGGCAGGCCCGCGCCCATGGTGGCGAGCGCGTTGTCGAGCAGCAGCGTGTTTGCCATGCGCGTGCGGTAGTTGCGCGCAAACCAGATCTTGTACATGCCGTTGTCGAGGGCGAGGATCCCGTCCGCCGGCATCACAGCACGCACGTCGTGCACGATACGCTGCGGCGTGAAACGGTCTTCGGTGGCGCGCGCGGCGATCCGGCTCAAAATGCCTTCCCGCAGCGGCAGCAGGGCCTGCGCATTGGGGATCTTGCCCTCGATACGGTCCGCCAACAGCGCCAGGGATGGGCCGAGGTCGCCGACGATCTCGGCCTGCGGGAAATAGACCTGCTCGACATCGGCGGAGTGATAGCCGACATGGATGACCGTCGGCCCCTTGGCGCCCATGATGAAAGGCGGCTTCTCGACCGTGTCGTGGCCGATGGTGATGATCAGATCGGCCTGCTCGATGGCCTCGTGTACATAGTCGCGTTCCGAAAGTGCCGCCGTTCCCATGTAGAGCTCGGTTCCGCCCGGCACGGTGCCCTTGCCCATCTGCGTGGTGAAATAGGGAATTTGCGTGCGCAGGACGAACTGGGCGACATCGGGGGTGACGCGTGGCCGCGACGCCGCCGCGCCGAACATCAGCAGGGGACGCTTGGCTTCCATGATCATGCGAGCGGCACGATCGAGCGCGGTCGCGCTGGCCAGGGGCAGCTCGACCGGATGCGTCGGCACAAGCGCGACCGGCTCACACTCCGCCGCGGCAATATCCTCCGGCAATTCCAGATGCACGGGGCCGGGACGCTCTTCCTGGGCGACGCGAAAGGCTTCGCGCACCAGTGACGGGATCATCTTCGGCGAGACGATCTGGCGCGACAGCTTGGTCAGCGGCTTCATCGCCGCGACGATGTCGACGATCTGGAAGCGCGCCTGCCGGGACGACAGGATGCCCTTCTGGCCGGTGATCATGATCATCGGCATCGCGCCGAGCAGCGCATAGGCCGAGCCGGTTGTCAGATTGAGCGCGCCGGGGCCAAGCGTGGTGATGCAGACACCCGCCTTGCCGGTGAGCCTGCCATAGGTGGCGGCCATGAAGGCGGCCGCCTGCTCGTGGCGGGTCAGGATCAGTTGGATCGACGAGCGCCGGATCGATTCGACGATGTCGAGATTTTCCTCGCCCGGAATGCCGAAGATCCGATCGACCCCTTCGTTCTCGAGGGCCGCAACGAACAAATCCGAACCTTTGGTCATGAACCAACTCTCCTGCAATGCGTACATTCCGCCAGCCACCTTCATATGGCACTGGAACGCGGTGCCTCAAAGAGGCTACGGATCGTAGCAACAACCATTGCCCGTCCTAGGATCCACCACTGGCTCAGCGATCCGACACCATTATGCCGAACAGGGCGGTCTCAGCCGCAATGCCAACAAATCATTGTTGCGGGCAATATCGCCCTTGAAGGCGCGGCTCTGCATTCCTAACTGTTCGGTGCGGGCCGGGCCCCTCTGACAATCGCTTCTGTGATTGTGATGTCGGACCGCTTTAACGGGCCCGTTTCCATCCTTTTCGGTCAAGCGGGCTCATTCCTTTCGGTTTGGAGCCCCGCATGACATCTTCCGTCCTTGGTCTGGTTTGCCCCTCCTGCCGCGTCGCGCTCACAATGAGCGAACGCCAGGGTATCGAGATCGATTACTGTCCGCAGTGCCGCGGCGTCTGGCTTGATCGAGGCGAACTCGACAAGATCATCGAGCGTTCCAGCAGGGAGGCGCCGCCCGCGCCGCAGCCGCAGCCGGCGGCATTCTCCCAGCCGCAGCACGGTCGCGATGAGGATTATTCCCGCTCGCAGGGCCACCGCTATCCGAAGCGGAAGAAATCCTTTTTCGAAGAATTGTTCGATTGACGCATGACGCCGCCCAGTAACCGAGCGGGCATTTGCTGAAAATTTCCAAGAAACACACCGACAAAGGCCAACCCCGATGATGTCTCGCACAAGCCGATTTGGCACCCTCTTTGCAGGACTGTTCCTGGCGTTCTCCATGATCGCGATCGATCATGCCGAGGCTCGGCGCGGCGGCAGTTTCGGCAGTCGCGGCACGCGCACGTTCCAGTCGGCGCCACCGACCAGGACCGCACCGGCGCCGACCGCTCCGGTCGAGCGTTCGATGACGCCCAACACCGGTGTGAACTCTGCCGCCCGGCAGCCGCAGGCCGGCCCGCAGAGGCCCGGCTTCATGAGCGGCTTCGGTGGAACGATGATGCGCGGTCTGCTGCTCGGCGGCCTGATCGGCCTGCTTGTTGGCCAAGGCTTCGGCGGGCTGGCCGGGATGTTCGGTTTCCTGCTTCAGGCCCTGCTCATCGGTGGCGCGATCATGCTGGCTATCCGCTTCTTCCGGTCGCAATCCGCGCGTGGCCCTGCCCCAGCGCTCGCCGGTGCAGGCAATGGCCAAGCGTCGCTATTTGAGAACCGCGCAACGGCACAGCAGCAGACGGACCCTGCACGCTCCTTCACAATTCCCGGCTTTGGCGGCGGTTCGGGCGGCGTCTCTCCGGCCGCAGGTTCCGAGGACATCACGCTGGTTCAGACCGACCTCGACGCATTCCAGCAGCTGTTGACCGATGTCCAGGAAGCATTCGGGCGCGAAGACCATGCCGCTCTGCGTCGGGCGACGACGCCCGAGATGGTGTCCTATCTGTCCGAAGAACTGGCCGACAATGCCCAGAAAGGTCTCAGGAACGAGGTGTCCGACATCACCTTGCTGCAGGCCGACATCGCGGAAAGCTGGCGCGAGGATGACCGCGACTACGCCACGGCGGCATTGCGCTACGAGTCTCGTGACGTGACGCGCGAACGGGCCAGCGGCAAGATCGTCGAGGGCGACGAGGACCTTCCCACAGAGACGACCGAGTTGTGGACATTCATGCGTGAGAATGGCTCGAACTGGAAGCTCTCGGCAATACAACAGGCATGAGCCCTGGTTCGTTGCAGGCAGCTCAACGCACGATCTTGACACACATTGGCGTGCCGATCTCGATGGCGCGGCCGGTGTCGGTCAGCATGCCGCTGTCGGCGTCGCGGGCAAAGATCGAGATGCGGTCGGCATTCTGGTTGGCCGAGAACAGATGGCCGCCTGATGGCGTCAGCGCCAGGTTGCGCGGCGTCGCGCCGCCGCAAGGGACGTAGCCGACGAGGCTCAGTGAGCCGGTCTGCTGGTCGACCGCCATGATGACGACGCTGTCGTGGCCACGGTTGGAGCCGTAGACGAAACGACCGTCGGGCGAGATCTGGATATCGGCGCAATGATTGCTGTCGCGCGCCTCGGCCGGCACGGCCGGCCTGGCGTCGATGATCGACAGCTTGCCGGTGGCATCGTCGAGCGCCATCGACACGATGGTCGAATCCAGCTCGTTCATGACAAAGACGAAGCGCCCGTTGGGATGCAGTGCGAGATGGCGCGGACCGGCGCCCGGCGGCAAAGCGGATTCGGCTGACTTGCTCAGGCTGCCATCATGCTCGATGCGGTAGGAGACCAGCCGGTCGATGCCGAGGTCGGCGACAATAGCCGTTCCGCCGGCGATGGTTTCGGTGACGCTGTGGGCATGCGATCGTTCCTGCCGCGCCGCATTCGGGCCGGTGCCCTTATGCGAAACGCTGGCCAGCGGTGCCGACAAGGCACCGTTCTTGTCGAAGCCATAGACCGCCACGGCGCGATCCGGACCACCCTCGCCCATGCCATAATTCGCGACCAGCAGTTTCGTCCCGTCGTGGGTGATGGTGTTGTGGGCGGTGATGCTGCCCAGCGAAGGCTGCTTGTTCAGATAGTTGAGCGTCCCCGAGGCACGATCGAAGCCGTAGGCGGAGACGGTTCCCTCGCGCCAGGTGAAGACCTCCGAATTGGCGTAGAGGCGCGATCCATCCGGCGTCACCGACAGGAATGTCGGATTGTCGATGTCGTTGGTCTCGGCAAGTTTCCGTGTTCCCAGCGTTTCCTCGTCGAAGCTGTAGACGCTGAGACCGACCCCGCGCGCGCCCTGAAAATAGGGCGCCTCACGGTTCAGGCTGCCGACAAAGGCCAGACAATCCTTGCGCATGATTTCCTCCCTTGCCCGCCAGCGCTTGGGTGCGCGGGAGCAGCCAAAATTTCGCCTGTTCACGCTTGCAACGCAACCCCATATGTGAAAATACTATTTACAAAAGAAGATTGACGGGAGGAGATGCCGTGCTTTTCGACGCTTTGATGCGCGTTCAAACGGTTGCCCGGAACCTCACGCGAGACCATCGGAGCCAGTCATGACCGATTTCGCGCCTACCGTCGGCGTTGCCTCGACCCATCCCACCAACATGCCCGCGGACCACGCGGCCCTGCCGGTGTGGAACGCCGAGAACTGGTTCTATGAGGACTGGCCCGTTGGCCAGAAGATCCGCTCGTTGCGCCGCACCATGGCCGAAGGTGACAGCCACCTTTTCAACACGCTGGTGCTCGACATCCACCCTTACGTGCAGGACCAGATGTTTGCCGAGACCGAGGGCATTTTCGGCAAGCGGCTGGTGGCCGGCGCCTTTGTCTTCTCGGCGGGCCTGGGGCTGGTCGCCACCAACTGCGTCAACGCCTTTTCCTATGGCTATGACAAGCTCCGCTTCATAAAGCCTGTCTTCATTGGTGACACGATCTATTCGATCCGCTCCAATCTCGACAAGAAGCCCCGCTACAAGGAAATGGGGCTGATCCGCGCCAGCTATGAGGTGTTCAAGGGCGAAGGCGAGCTGGTTCTCTATTGCGAGCATCTGCAGACGGTGAAGTACCGCAACCCGGCCGATTTCGTCGGCAAGACGGAGAAATAGCCATGCCGGCAGCAGCCGAATTGCCGCTTGCCGGTCTCGTCGTCGTCGACATGAGCCAGTTCCTGTCCGGGCCCTATTGCTCGCTCAGGCTGCTCGATCTCGGCGCCCGCGTCATCAAGATCGAGCGTCCGGATGGCGGCGACCTGTCGCGCCGGCTCTATCTCAGCGACACCGAGATCGGTGGCGATTCCACCATCTTCCATGCCATCAACCGGGCCAAGGAAAGCCTCGCCATCGACCTCAAGAACGAGGCCGACCTCAAGGCGCTGCGCGGCCTTCTGGCCAAGGCCGACGTGCTGATCCAGAATTTCCGGCCGGGCGTCATCGAGCGGCTCGGCCTTGACTATGAGGCTGTGCGCAAGATCAACCCGCGACTCGTCTTTGCCTCGATCAGTGGCTATGGCGAGGATGGGCCCTGGGTCAAGCGTCCAGGCCAGGACCTGCTGGCGCAGTCGCGCTCCGGCGTGATGTGGCTGAACGGCGATGAGGACCAGGGGCCGGTGCCGTTCGGGCTTGCCATCGGCGACATGCTGGCCGGTGCCGCCTGCGCGCAAGGCATCCTGGCGGCGCTGGTGCGGCGCGGCATCACCGGCCAGGGCAGCCATATCGAAACCAGCCTGCTGGAAGCACTGGTCGATTTCCAGTTCGAGGTGCTGACCACCCATCTCAATGACGGCCGGCGCTTGCCCAAGCGCTCCAACTTCCGCAGCGCGCATGCCTATCTGTCGGCGCCCTATGGCGTGTATCCGGCCAAGGACGGTTATCTGGCCATCGCCATGACGCCGATCCCCAAGCTGGCCGATCTGCTGTCGCTCGAGGAGTTGGCGCCCTATCGCGACAGACCGGCATCGTGGTTCACCGCGCGCGACGACATCAAGGCGATCATCGCGCAACGCATCGCCACCAAGACCATCGACGAATGGCTGGCCATTCTCGAGCCGGCCGACATCTGGTGCGCCAAGGTGCTGACCTGGCCGGAGATGCTGGCAAGCGAGGGCTTCCAGTCACTCGACATGCTGCAGACGGTGACGCGTGAGGACGACGTCTCGATCCTCACCACCAGTTCGCCGCTCAGGGTCGATGGCATCAGGGCCAAGGTCGATCGGGCAGCGCCCCGCATCGGCGAGCATAGCGCGGCAATCCGCGAGGAGTTCGGCCTGTGAGCACCCTCAAGGGCATGACCTGGAGCCATCCGCGTGGCTACGATCCGATGGTCGCCTGCTCGTCCCTATGGCGGCAACGGACGGGTGTCTCGATCGAGTGGGACAAGCGCTCGCTGCAGGATTTCGAGTCCTTCCCGGTTGAGGAACTGGCGCGGGCCTACGATCTCATCGTCATCGACCATCCGCATGTCGGCCAGATCACGGCGGAGCGCTGCCTTGAGCCGCTTGATGTCGTCGCTCGCGAGGCGGAGCGCGCGACGCTCGCGTCGGGTAGCGTCGGCCAGTCCTATCCGAGCTACAGCTGGCAGGGGCGGCAGTGGGCGTTTCCGATCGATGCTGCCAGCCAGGTCCAGGCCTGGCGGCCGGATGCGCTCGATGCGCCGCCACCGCGCTGGAGCGATGTGCTCGATCTCGCCCGGCAACGCCATGTGCTTTTGCCATTGCGGCCGCCGCATGTGCTGATGACGTTCTACACGCTTGCCGGCAATCTCGGTCATCCCTGCGCCACCGATCCGTCCCGCGACCTCGTCGACATCGAGACGGGCAGCGAAGTCTTCGAGACGATGCGCGAGATCGCGGCGCTCGTCGACCCCGCCTGCTTCGAGATGGATCCGATCGCCGTTTCGGAGCGCATGGCAGAGTCCGGTTCCCGGTTCGTCTGCGCGCCGTTGATCTACGGCTACGTCTCCTATGCGGTGACGGGATTTCGCGCGATCCGGCTGGCCTTCGCCGACATCCCGGTCATCGGCGCGAGCGGCCCCGTCGGTTCGGCGCTCGGTGGCACAGGCATAGCCGTGTCAGCCTTTTCGAAGGCGAAAGAGGCAGCGATCGACTTCGCCTATTGGGTCGCCAGCGGCGATGTCCAGCGCAGCGCCTACGCCGCCGCCGGCGGCCAGCCCGGCCATGCGGCCGCCTGGGAAGACCAGACGGTCAATGCCGCGACCGGCAATTTCTACAGGGATACGCGCGCGACGCTGGAGGGCGCATGGGTGCGGCCGCGCCATGACGGCTACATGGCGTTCCAGCAGGCGGCATCCGACCGCATCCTTTCCGGCATGACCTCCAGGCATCAGTCCCGACAGGTCGTTGCCGATCTCAATCGCCTGTTCCGGGAGAGCTCCCCGGCGCAGGTGTCCGGCGCTGCCGGTGGAGGAGCCTGAACGGGAGCCTGAACGAAACCGAACGGAGGAGAACGAGAATGACAGCAATGATCCGCGGCCTGCTGGCCGCAACGGCGCTTGCCTCGCTTGCAACGACCGCCTTTGCCGAGGACGTGCAAGGCGTCATCGGCGGGCTGCCGACCGAACTCAAGGCGCAATATGACGGCGCACCGCAGAAGGTGCTGCCCTCGGCCTGGGACAATTTCACCCCGCCGCCAAAGCCGTGGAAATGGTGCCACTCGGAATCCTACCAGGGCAACCCGTGGCGGGTGACGGTGACCAAGGAACTGAAGCGGCTGGTCGACGGGCTGATCGCCGACGGCACGGTATCCAGCTTCGAGGTGTCGGATTCCAACAACGACGCCAGCCAGCAGATCAACCAGATCCGCGCCTTCATCGACAAGAAATGCTCAATCATCACCTCGATCCCGGGTTCGGCGACGGCGCTTGACGATGCGATCGATGCCGCCGCCAAGGCCGGCATCCCGTTCATCACCGCGGCCGGTTCGGTGACAAGCCCGAACGCGATCAATGTCGATTCCAACTATGCGCGCTGGGGCTATGACATGATGACGGCGATCGGCAAGGCACAGCCGGACGGCGCCAGCATCCTGCTCGTCGAAGGCATTGCCGGCCACCCGATCGTGGTGCAGGAACGCCAGGGTGCCGACAAGGCGTTGGCCGAGAATCCCAAGCTGAAGATCTCGCGCAACGTCAACGGCAACTGGACTGCCAACGTAACCAAGACGGTGGTGCTGCAGGCCATCGCCACCAACCCGGCACCGATCGACGCGGTGTGGACGACCGGCAGCGAGAGCCGCGTCGTCGCCGAGGCCTTCGCCGAAGCCGGCAGGCCGGCGCCATTGATCACCGGCTCGATCACCGGCGACGCGCTGGGCTATTGGAAAGCCAACCCCGACAAGTACCGCTTCGAAGGCCACGCCGTGCTGCCGCACTGGACCGCCGAGACGCTGTTCCGCGTTGGCGAGCGCATGCTCGACGGCCAGAAGCCGAAGCTGAACACGCTGCTGATCCCGATCCCGCCGGTGCACAGCGCCGATCTCGGCCAATGGTACAAGGACTGCATGACGACGGACGCCGTCTCGATCTTCCCGATCCCGCCCAAGGACCCGATGCCGGAGGAATGGCTCGACGCCTATTTCTCCAACCCGGCGCCGACCAAGGGCTGGGATTATTCGAAGGTGCCAGACGCCTGTGCAAAGTGACGCCTGCGCAAAGTGACGCCTTCACCAAATATAGTCTCGGCAGGCCAGCTCCTTTCGGGGAGCCGGCCAGCCAGCACCGAAACACGACGTGCTTGAAATCAGAAACATATCCAAACGCTACGGCGAAACGATCGCGCTTGCGGACGCCTCGATCGCATTCCGGGCGGGGACCATCCACACCATCCTGGGTGAGAATGGTTCGGGCAAGAGCACGATGGTCAAGCTTCTGTCCGGCATCGTCCAGCCGGACAGTGGCGCGATCCTTTTGCAAGGCAGGCCGTTCTCAGGCGCTGGCCCCTCGGCTTTCCAGGCGCAAGGTTTCGCCACGGTGTTCCAGGAGGTGCTGATCGCACCGGACCGCAGCGTGACAGACAACATCCTGCTTGGCCTCGACGGGATGATCCGACGTACCGTCCCCCGCAACGAGCGTCGCGACCGGGCGGCTGCGGCGTTGAAGCGCTTCGCCGTCACCGACGTTCCGCTCGATTCGCGCGCCGGCCTGTTGCCGCTTGCCGCGCAGCAACTGGTCGTCCTCGCCCGAGCGCTCGTGCGCGATCCAAAAATCCTGATCCTCGACGAGGTCACAGCCGCACTCGATTTCGCCGATCGCGAGTCTGTCTTCTCGTTGATGCGCGCCCTTGCCGGCGAAGGTTGCCTCATCCTGTTCATCACCCATCGCATGGACGAGGTGATGTCACTTTCGGATCGCATTTCGATCCTGCGCGGCGGTAGCGTTGTGCGCACCGAGGAACGCGGCGCCTCGACGCCGGCTGAACTGCTGAAGGCCATGGCGCCACGCACGGCGGCGGAGTTGGCGCATGGCTGATCACACGGCTCCTGGCCTCGCCGCCCGCGATCTCGTCATCGCACCCGGCGCCAGTGCAATAACGCAAACCATCGCTCCCGGTGAGATCGTCGGCCTTGCCGGCCTCGACGGCCATGGCCAGGAGCTGTTCCTCAAAATGCTCGCCGGACTCGCCCCGCCGCTTGGCGGCTCGATCGAGTTTGGTGCGCCGGGCGCTTCCCGCAAGATCACCGGTTTCCGCAAAGCCGTCTCCAGCGGCATCGCCTATCTGCCACGCGACCGGCGCGCGAACGGCATTTTCCCGACCCAGTCGGTGCTCGACAATTTCGCTGTCTCGACATTGTCGCGCGATACGCGCCTTGGCCTGATCAGCCCCGCGGCGCGCAAGGCGCGCTACGATATCTATCGCAAGAAACTGTCGATCGTGGCGCCCCGTCCCGATGCGCCGATCACCACACTGTCGGGCGGCAACCAGCAGAAAGTGCTTTTGGCGCGGGCATTGGCGCTGGAGCCTGCGATCCTGTTACTCAACGACCCGACGCGCGGCGTCGACGTGGCGACGCGGCATGTTCTCTACGATGTCTTTCGGGGGCTGGCGGCCGAGGGCATGGGGCTCGTCATCCTGTCCAGCGAGATCGAAGAGATTCTTCTCCTCTGCCAGCGCGTTCTGGTGTTTCGTGAAAATGAGGTCGCAGCCGAAATCGGCGGTGAGCGGCTCACCGCCGACAGCGTAATCGCTGCCATGTTCGGACGGGCGGCATGACTCCGGTAGCCCGCCTCCTGTCTCTTGGACGAAGCGTCGGTTTCGCCGTCGTGCTGCTGGTCATCCTGCTCGCGGTCAATCTCATTCTCAGTCCGGGGCGGTTCCAGCCGGGCTCCTGGGGCGCGCTGGTCGGACTGGCCGCGCCTCTTATCGGCGCGGCCATCGCGTCGACCCCGGTGATCCTTGCCGGGCGTGGCGGCATCGACATTTCGGTCGGACCGCTGATGGGCTTCGTCAACGCCTTGGCGATCCAGGTGCTGTTCCTTGGCGCCGGCATCTCGTCGCCCCTGCTGCTCGTTCCGGCAGCGCTGCTCGTCGGTGCGCTGGTGGGCGCGGCGAACGGCTTCCTGGCGACGGTCGTGCGCATCCAGCCGATCGTCGCCACGCTTGGCACCTATCTGATCCTCAGCGGCGTCACGCTGACGATCCTGCCGGCACCGATCGGCCCCGCGCCTGCCTGGCTCAAGGCGCTGTCCGGCCCGCTGTCGATGCTGCCGCTGGCGGCGATGTTCATTGCCTGGTGGCTGGTGCGGCGCACTCCCTATTACGACCAGCTGATGGCCGTCGGCAGCGACGACCGCGCCGCCTACACCGCCGGTGTCGATGTCACGCGCGTGCGCTTCATCGCCTATGTCATGACCGGCATCTTTAGCGGATGCGCCGGGCTGATGCTGACGGCACTGATCGGCTCCGCCGATCCCAATATCGGGCCGACCTACACGCTGATCGCCATCGCCGCCGTCGCGCTTGGCGGCGTCAGCCTGGCCGGTGGTCGCGGCGGCGTAGCCGGTGCCGCGATCGGCGCCATCGACATCTTCCTGCTGCAGAGCGTGCTGACGACGTTCAACGTTTCGACCTTCGTGCTGCAGATCGCCTATGGCGCCATACTTGTGCTGGCGGTGATGCTGACCGCGCTGCAGGAACGTCTTGCCATGAGGGGGCGCTGACATGGCCACTGGGCGAAACCTGTTCGTCACAACCAATGCCCGCGTCGTCGGTGCTTTCTTTGTCGCCGCCGTTCTGCATCTCGCCGGCACAGTCCTCATCCCCGGCTACTCCTCGCCATTCGCGGTGCGCGCCATGCTGGTGCTCGCCTCGCTGCTGGCGGTCGCCTCGATCGGGCAGACACTGGTCGTCATCATGGGCGGCATCGACCTGTCCATCCCCTTCGTCATCGGTTTCGCCAATGTCGTGGCGGCGCAGCTCTACGGCGATGGCTGGAACTTTTTCTCGTCTGCGGCCTCGTCGGGGTGCTGGCACTCGTCATCGGCGGGCTGAACGGGCTGATCTCGCGCAGCCTCGACATCCAGCCGCTCATTGTCACGCTGGGTATCGGCATGGTCGTGCAAGGGCTGGTTCTGTTGTGGACAGCCGGCTTCCCGTCAGGCTCCGCGCCGCAAGCGGTTTCCAGCTTCGTGTCGATCGGCGGATCGGCCGGGCCGCTGCCGGTTCCATGGCTGGTGCCGAGCCTGGTCGTGCTGGCGGCGCTCGTCGTCCTGGTGCTGGAGCGGACGCCCTACGGGCGTCGGCTCTATGCGCTGGGCAGCAATCCGGGCGCGGCACCGCTGGCATTGATCGACCCGGTTCGCATGTGGGTCCTCACCTATGCGGCGAGCGCCTTCTTCGCCGCGGTCGCGGGCGTGCTGCTGCTCGGCTTCACCGGTTCTGCCTATGGCGATGTCGGCCAACCCTATCTGTTCCAGACCATCGCGGCGGTCGTCGTCGGTGGCGCGGCGCTGGTCGGTGGCCGTGGCAGCTATCTCGGCACGATCGCCGGCGTGCTGGTGCTGACCGAAATCAACACGCTGCTGATCGGCCTCGGCTTCCAGCCTTCAGCGGTTCAGGCGGCACTCGGCTTCATCATCGTGCTGCTGGTCTCGCGAACGGCACGTCTCGACGACGATCTGACGCAATGCTAAGGGGACCCGCCTATTCGAGCCGCCACAGCTTGCGGGCATTCGCGGACAGGAGCCTGTCACGTTCCGAAACGCTGCAGCCCGAAAGCAGCGCATGGGTCGCCGCCACCCAGGTCGAGAGCCCGCCGCCAAGCGTGCAGACCGGCCAGTCGCTGCCCCAGACAACCCGATCCCAGCCGAACACACCAATGGTGTGCTCGACATAGGGCCGCAACGTCTCGGCCGTCCAGCTGCCGGGGTCGGCATAGGCGACGACGCCGGAAATCTTGGCCATGACATTCGGGCGCCGCGCGATCTCGCTCATATGTTCGCGCCAAGGATGCTCGGCTCCGCCCTTGATGTCGGGGACGCCGCAATGGTCGAGGACGAACCTTACATCGGGCGCGAGGTCGGCAAGCGCTGTCGCCTTGGGAATCTGGTGCGGCAGCACGACGAGATCGAAGGTCAGGCCGGTACCGCCAAGCCGCTTGATGTTGTCTCGAAACTGCGCGCCTTCCGAGAGATCGTCGGGCACGACATGGAGAACGCGGCGGAAACCCTTGACGAAGGGATTTGCTCGTTGACGTTCGAGATAGGCCGCAAAATCCGCCTCTTCCGGCCGGCAGGAGGCGATCACCCCGGCCAGCATGCTGCCGGGTTGCCCGGACAGTCCTTCGACCCGAGCGGTCTCTGCCTCGATGTCGGCTGGATCGACATCGACTTCCATGTGCAGCACGCGCTCGACGCCGACACGTTGCGCCTCGACAGCGTATTCCTCGTAGGAGAAATCGCGGTTGAGCGCCGGCACGCCGGCGAGCCAGGGATAGCGCAGTGCCGAGCGATCGATGAGATGCAGATGGGTGTCGATGATCATGGTGGCTCCTCCTCTTTTGGCTTCTTCAGATCATCTCACGGAGGAATTCTTCATTCAAATAAGAATTTACGTCGATGAGCCGACCGCCGACCCGGCCAGGCGCGACAACTTGTCAGCCGTGGCCAGCAGCAGTTCGATCGTCCTGGTGATGTCGGGCGCGGAAGGCGCATTGACGACAGTGATGTAGGGAATCGACAGCGCAGCGATCGCCTTGCCGTCGGAACTGCGCACCGGCGCCGACAGGTTGAAGACGCCGGCGGTCTGCATCGAGGCCATCATCTCGTAGCCACGGTCGCGGATCTGGTCAAGGCGGGTGAAGAATTCGGCCGATTGCGCCGTCTTGTCGGTGCTGCGGACATGCTCGGAAATCATCATCTGCCGCTCTTCGGGTGAACGGAAGGCGAGCAGGACATGTCCCGAGCCGGTGTCGAACAGGCTGATATGCGAGCCGACCCGGATCGAGATGCCCCAGTAGTTCGGCGCCTCCTGCTGAGCGATCACGACGGCGGAACCGCGATCAAAAACAACGAGTTGATTGGCCTGCTGCGATGTCTCGGCCAGTTCACGCATCAGCGGCGTGGCGTAGGAAACCAGGCGGCGCACCGGGGCATGCAATTGCGCCAGGCCAAACAGCTTGAGCGTCAGCGAATAGCGGTCTCCATCCAGCCGCGTGACGTAGCCGCGCCGCACCAACCGGTCGAGCATGCGATAGAATTCGTTCGGGCTGCGGTCGAGTTTCTTGGCGATTTCCGCCTGTGTCAGGCCGCCGTCGACGCCCGCCAGCAGCTCAAGGATGTCGAGCCCCTTGTCGAGCGCGGGCGCGCGATAGCGCTCGTCTTCGCTGTCATCCATGGCTCGTCCCTCCAGTGAATTCTCTCCTTCATATACGCAGGAATGTGACCAGCGGAAACAAATTTCGCCTTGACGTATCCATGAATGTTTTGTTTGTATATGAATGTAGCACTTCTTGTCATCAGACGAGTTGCGGTCGCCGCTGAGGCGCACCAAGGGAGGATACCAATGAACAGACTGCTTTCCGGCGTATCCGCCGGCGCATTGTTGCTTGCATTCGGCGCAGGCACTGCCCTTGCCGGCGACCTGCCCGGCAAGTTCGAAGGCGTCACCATCGACGCCAAGCTGATCGGCGGCCAGCAATATGAAAAACTCTACGAGCGGATTCCCGAATGGGAGAAGCTGACCGGCGCCAAGGTCAACATCCTGACCAAGAAGAACGGCTTCGATATCGACAAGGAGCTCAAGTCCGACATCGCCTCGGGCAGCACCAACTGGTGCGTCGGCTGGAACCATTCGTCGTTCGCGCCGCAATATACGAGCCTCTACACCGACCTCGGCAAATTGCTGCCCAAGGAAGAGATCGACGCCTTCGTGCCTTCGACGATCAAGGCGGCGACCATCGACGGCAAGCTGGAGATGCTGCCGCGGGCGCAGTTCGACGTTTCGGCGCTCTACTACCAGAAGAACCTGTACGAGAACGCCGACAACAAGACCAAGTTCAAGGCGAAATACGGCTATGACTTGGTGCCGCCGGACACCTGGAAGGAAGTCACCGACCAGGCCGAGTTCTTCGCCAACCCGCCCAATTTCTACGGCACGCAATTCGCCGGCAAGGAAGAGGCGATCAACGGTCGCTTCTACGAGATGGTGGTCGCCGAGGGCGGCGAATATCTCGACAAGGACGGCAAGCCAGTCTTCAATTCCGAAGCCGGCATCAGGGCGCTCGACTGGTTCGTCAATCTTTACAAGGCCAAGGCCGTGCCGGCCGGAACCACCAACTACCTGTGGGACGATCTCGGCCAGGGCTTTGCCTCCGGCACCGTCGCCATCAATCTCGACTGGCCGGGCTGGGCCGGCTTCTTCAACGATCCGAAGTCGTCCAAGGTCGCCGGCAATGTCGGCGTGAAAGTCGCGCCGAAGGGTTCGTCGGGCAAGCGCACCGGCTGGTCCGGCTTCCACGGCTTCTCGGTGACCGAGAACTGCCCGAACAAGGAGGCCGCAGCCTCGCTGGTGTGGTGGTTGACCAATGAGGACAGCCAGAAGCTCGAGGCCGCCGCAGGCCCGTTGCCGACCCGCACGGCGGTCTGGGACTGGGATCTGCAGCAGGCAGCCAATGATCCTTACAAAAAGGAAGTTCTGGCGGCTTTCCAGGAAGAGGCAAAGAGCGCCTTCGCCGTGCCGCAGACCCCGTCGTGGATCGAGATCTCGAACGCCGTCTATCCCGAACTGCAAGCGGCGATCCTCGGCGACAAGACGTCCAAGCAGGCCCTGGATGAAGCCGCGGCCAAGGCGACGCAGATCCTGCAGGACGCCGGCAAGCTCTAGCAACCGCTCCCAAGGCTGCCTCCCCCATCAGGAAGATGGGGGAGGCGATCGCGCCTTGCCAGGCGAGAGCGCGGACCAATCCGCGACAGTCTTCAGTTCCCCCGGACCGGTCCTCGACAAGCAAGAGGCACCGACAGTCGCATGCAACATCACACAGGACCCCGATGAAGGGCTTCAAGCCATCCGCGCCATTCCTGCTGCTGCTTCCGGCAATGATCGTGCTGGCGGCGGTCGTCGTCGTGCCGCTGCTTCTGTCGCTCTATTCCAGTTTCACGCCATTCCGCCTGACCAAGCCCGAGACATTTTACGTCTTCATCGGCATCCGGAACTATCTCTCGATCCTCTCCAACACCGATTTCTGGTGGGCGTTCGGCCGCACGGTTCTGCTGCTGACGATCGCGCTCAATCTCGAAATGCTGCTCGGCCTTGGCCTGGCGATGCTGGTCGAGAAAGCGACACGCGGCCAGCGCATCCTGCGCACGCTGATGATGTTCCCGATGATGTTCTCGCCGATCCTTGTCGGCTTCCAGTTCAAGTTCATGTTCAACGACAATATCGGCCTAGTGAACAACGCCTTGCAGTCGCTCGGCATCACGCAGGACGCCATACCATGGCTGATCGAAGGCCATCTCGCCTTCATCGCCATCTCGATCGCCGAGATCTGGTCGTCGACGGCGATCTTCGCCATCCTGATCCTCGCCGGCCTGCTGGCCATGCCCAAGGAGCCGATCGAAGCGGCGCGGGTCGACGGCTGCACGCCGTGGCAGACATTTCGCTATGTGACGTGGCCCTTCGTCATGCCTTTCGCCTACATCGCCATGACTATCCGCTCGCTCGACGTCGCGCGCGCCTATGACATCGTCAAGATCATGACCGATGGCGGACCGGCCGGGCGCACCGAGCTGCTGTGGACGCTGGTGGCGCGCACCGCCTATAGCGACGGGCGCATGGGCATGGCCAACGCCATGGCCTATTTCTCGATCCTGCTGTCGATCGCCTTCACCGTCTACTTCTTCAACAAGCTCGCCGCGGCGCGCACGCAGATCGGTGCGGAGTGGTGAGAATGGACGAGAATACTTCCGCCCGCCTCAAGCGTCGGTTGCTGGGCATCGTCTATCGTATCGGCCTGTTCCTGGCGATGCTGACGATCTGCCTGCCGGGCCTGTGGATCGTCATCTCGTCGCTGCGGCCGACCGTCGAGATCATGGCCAAGCCGCCGGTGTGGATCCCGCAGGAGATCTCTCTCGACGCCTATGTCGCGATGTTCAGCGGCATCGGCAAGGGCGGCATCCCGGTGATCGAATATTTCCGCAACTCGCTGATCATCTCGGTGACCTCGACGGTGATCGCGGTCGCCATCGGCATGGCCGGCGGCTACGCCTTCGCGCGCTACCGCTTCCGCGGCAAATCCAGCGTCTTTCTCGGCCTGATGCTGACACGCACGGTGCCGGGCATTGCGCTGTCGCTGCCGCTGTTCTTCCTCTATGTGCGGCTCGGCATCATCGACACGCATTTCGGGCTGATCCTTGCCTATGTCGCGCTCAACGTGCCGTTCACGATCTGGCTGATCGACGGCTTCTTCCGCCAGGTGCCAAAAGACCTCGCCGAAGCGGCGCAGATCGACGGCTGCACACGCTGGCAGGCCTTCTGGCAGGTCGAGTTCCCGCTCGCCGGGCCGGGCATCGCGTCCGCCGCCATCTTCGCCTTCCTGACCTGCTGGAACGAGTTCGCGCTGGCCTCGCAACTGACCCGCTCGGTGAGCGCCAAGACGCTGCCGGTCGGCCTGCTCGACTACACGGCCGAGTTCACCATCGACTGGCGCGGCATGTGCGCGCTCGCCGTGGTGATGATCATTCCGGCGCTCACCCTCACCTACGTCGTCCAGAAACACCTTGTCGGCGGCCTGACCTCCGGCGCGGTGAAAGGCTGATCCAATGGCAACGGTTTCCCTCCGAAGACTGACCAAGCGCTACGGCAATATCGGGATCGTGCATGGCATCGATCTCGACATCGCCGACCGCGAATTCATCGCGCTGGTCGGCCCCTCCGGCTGCGGCAAGTCGACGACGCTGCGCATGATCGCCGGGCTCGAGGAGATCAGCCAGGGCTCGATCGAGATCGGCGGACGCGTCGTCAACGATCTGCCGCCGCGCTCGCGCAACATCTCGATGGTGTTCCAGTCCTACGCGCTCTATCCGCACATGACGGTGCGCGAGAATCTCGGCTTCTCCCTGAAGATCGCCGGTGCCGCCAAGGAAGACATGGACCGGCGTGTCGCCGAAGCCTCGGCCATCCTCGGTCTCGATACGCTGCTCGACCGCCGTCCCTCGCAACTGTCCGGCGGCCAGCGCCAACGCGTTGCCATGGGCCGCGCCATCGTGCGCGACCCCGACGTGTTCCTGTTCGACGAGCCGCTTTCCAACCTCGACGCCAAGCTCAGGACGCAAATGCGCACCGAGATCAAGAAGCTGCATGCCAAGGTGCAGTCGACGGTGATCTATGTCACCCATGACCAGGTCGAGGCGATGACGCTTGCCGACCGCATCGTCATCATGCGCGACGGCCATATCGAGCAGGTCGGCACGCCCGACGAGGTTTTCCGGCGGCCGGCGACACGCTTCGTTGCCGGCTTCATCGGCTCGCCACCAATGAACCTGCACGAGGCGACAATCGATGACGGCCAGATGGTTTTCGCCAGCGGCGAAAAGCTGCCTTTGCCCGGCCAGTTCAAGGCCAATGTCGCCACAGGCGACAAGGTCGTGTTCGGGC
This sequence comes from Mesorhizobium sp. RCAM 05104, assembly GCF_059683645.1. NCBI lineage: Bacteria > Pseudomonadati > Pseudomonadota > Alphaproteobacteria > Hyphomicrobiales > Phyllobacteriaceae > Mesorhizobium > Mesorhizobium sp. RCAM 05104. The sequence goes on from NZ_CM185033.1 coordinate 1,602,903, forward strand.
TGCGGCCGGACGACATCTATCCGACCGGGCATGGCATCAGCTCAGGTGGCGTCGCCGACGTCCACCAGATCGAACTGCCGATCACGGTGACCGAACCGCTCGGCAACGAGACGCTCGTCTTCGTCGAGTTCAACGGCGTAGACTGGGTGTCGCGCATGCTCAATCCGCGACAGCTGCGGTCGGGCGAGCGGATCGCCATGAGCCTCGACATGTCGCAGGCGCATCTGTTTGCCGCCGACACCGGAAAGACATTGCGGAGCTGACCGACATGGCTAGAATCGAGAGAGTCGAACTGCGGATGGTGGACCTTGTGCCCAAGGTCAAGCGCACCGACGCCATCCAGAGTTTCGTCAGCCAGGAAACGCCGATCGTCACGATCACCGATTCCGACGGCGCGGTCGGCACCGGCTACAGCTACACGATCGGCACCGGCGGCTCGTCGGTGATGCGGCTCCTGTCCGACCATCTTGTGCCACGCCTGATCGGCCGCGACCCCGACATGATCGAGGCGATCTGGCACGATCTCGAATTCGCCACGCATGCCACCACGATCGGCGCGATCACGGCGATCGCGATCGCTGCGGTCGACACGGCGCTGTGGGACCTGCGGGCGAAGAAGCAGGGCCTGCCGCTGTGGAAGCTGGCCGGTGGCGCCAAGGACCGCTGCCCGCTCTACACCACCGAAGGCGGCTGGCTGCACATCGAGACGCAAGCGTTGGTCGACGATGCGTTGGCCGCCAAGGCCAAGGGCTTTCGCGGCTCGAAGGTGAAGATCGGCAAGCCGCATGGCGCGGAGGATTTTGCGCGCCTGTCGGCGGTGCGCAAGGCGGTTGGCGACGGCTACGAGATCATGACCGACGCCAATCAGGGCTTCTCGGTCGACGAGGCGATCCGGCGCGCGGCAAGGCTGCGCGAGCTTGACCTCGCCTGGATCGAGGAGCCGCTGCCGGCCGACGACATTGACGGGCACATACGGCTGTCAAATTCGACGCCGACGCCGATTGCGATCGGCGAGTCGCTCTATTCCATCCGCCATTTCCGCGAATACATGCAGAAAGGCGCTTGCTCGATCGTCCAGGTCGATGTCGGCCGAATCGGCGGCATCACGCCCTGGCTCAAGATTGCCCATGCGGCGGAGGCGTTTGACATTCCGGTCTGCCCGCATTTCCTGATGGAACTGCATGTCAGCCTGACCTGCGCTGTTCAGAACGGCAGATATGTCGAGTACATTCCGCAGCTCGACCAGTTGACCGGCAAGCACATGCGCATCGAGGATGGCCAGGCGCTGGCGCCCGACGAACCGGGCATCGGCATCGACTGGGACTGGGACGCGGTCAAGGCCATGAGCATCGCCGAATTCACCACGGCGATCTCGAAATAGGGAGACTGGCATGCAGCGGATGGGGATGGTTCTGGGGCTGAAGCCGGAAAAGGTCGAGGAGTATGTCCGCCTTCATGCTGCCGTCTGGCCCGACGTGCTGACCATGATCTCGGCCTGCAACATCAGGAATTACTCGATCTACCTGAAACGACCGGAGAACCTGCTGTTCAGCACTTTCGAATACCATGGCACCGACTACGAGGCCGACATGGCCAAGATGGCGGCCGATCCCCGGACGCAGGAATGGTGGGCGGTCTGCATGCCTTGCCAGGAGCCGCTGGCGACGCGCAAGGATGGCGAATGGTGGGCAGCGATGGACGAGGTCTTCCATCATGACTGAAGGCGGTTTCGATCCTGCCTCGCTCGTTCAGTCCTGGCCCAAGCCTTCGAAGCCCCGGCCGATCGTCACCTTCGGCGCCGGATCGATCGTCGGCGACGCGCATTTCCCGGCCTACAGGAAGGCCGGCTTTCCGGTCACCGGGCTTTACGATCCCGATCATGCCAGGGCCGCAAGGCTGGCGGATCAATGGGGTGTAACCGCCTTTCGCTCCGCCGAGGAAGCCGCCGCCGTCGAGGGCGCGATCTTCGACCTCGCGACGCCGCCATCCCGCCATGCCGATGTGCTGAAATCCTTGCCCGACGGCGCCGTGGCGCTGATCCAGAAACCGATGGGCGGCAACCTTGCCGAGGCGACCACGATCCTTGAGATCTGCCGCGCCAAGAAGCTGCACGCGGCGGTGAACTTCCAGCTGCGCTTCGCGCCGATGATGCTGGCGCTCAAGGACGCGATCGCCAAGGGCTGGCTCGGCGAGGTCGTCGACTTCGACGCCTGGCTGGCGGTGGCGACACCTTGGGAGCTATGGGAGTTCCTGCTCAAGGCGCCGCGCGTCGAGATCGCCATGCATTCGATCCATTATCTTGACCTGATCCGGCAGTTGCTCGGCGATCCGCAAGGTGTCCACGCCAAGACGCTCGGCCACCCCAACCATAAGGTGGCGCAGACGCGCACCAGCGCGATTCTCGACTACGGCGACACCGTGCGCTGCGCGCTGTCGATCAATCACGACCACAAATTCGGCCGCCGGCACCAGGCCTGCGAGTTCCGCATCTGCGGCACCGAGGGAGCAGCCTATCTCAAGCTCGGCCTCAATCTCGATTATCCGCGCGGCGAGCCGGACGTGCTTGAAATCTATCCGAAAGGCGGGACGGACTGGATCGCGGTGCCCTTGGCCGGCGAGTGGTTTCCCGACGCCTTCGTCGGCCGCATGGCCAATGTCCAGCGCTTCGCGGCGGGAGAAGACGCAACACTGATCAGCCCGGTCGAGGATGCCTGGAGCACGATGGCATTGGTCGAGGCGGCCTATCAGTCGAGCGCGGCGCCGGCGACACCGATCGCGGAAAGACCCTGATGGAACAGATCCAGTATTTCGAGGACTACGAGATCGGCTCCTCGCGCCTCACCAGCGGCCGCACCATCACCGAAACGGACTTCATCGTCCATGCCGGCCACACCGGCGATTTCTTCCCGCATCACATGGACGGCGAGTACATGAAGACGACGCCGTTCGGCCAGCGCATCGCCCATGGCACGCTGGTGTTCTCGGTCGGCATCGGTCTGACGGCAAGCGTCGTCAATCTCGTCGCCTTTTCCTATGGCTACGACCGGCTGCGCTTCATCAAGCCGGTGTTCATCGGCGACACGATCCGCACGCGCACCACCATCGCGGCCAAGGAAGACGATCCCAAGCGGCCAGGTTCGGGACGGGTGATCGAGCGCTGCGAGGTGATCAACCAGCGCGGCGACGTGGTGCTGGCGGCCGACCACATCTACATCGTCGAACGCAAGCCGGCATAGGGCTGAAGCTCTCGTCACCTGCAAGGTGGCCGAACACCAGAGACGCAGTTCAACATTGTCTAGGATCTTCGCGACAGGCCATTTCCCTTTGTCGCGTTGACCAGCGTCTCGCTGCCTTCGCGAAGATGCCGCCTGAGAATACTCACGGCCTCGTCGCCGTCGCGCCGCCGGCAGGCGGCCAGCAGGTCGCGGTGCTCCGTCTGCGAGCGGTTGCGATAGTCCAGGTTCGATAGCAGGATTCGGACATAGCGATCGGCCGCATTGTGGTGCGCCTCGATCAGGCCGAGCAATCGATGGTTGCCGCAGCCATCGTAGAGAGCCAGATGGAAAGCCCGGTTCAGCGCTCCCCAGCGGCCGACATTGCGCTCCGCGTCGATCTGATCGAGCACCTGTTCGGCCTCATCGAGCTTCGCGCCGGCGAGATTGGGAATCGAGAGCCGGAGCGCCTCGCTTTCGAGCAATTCGCGCAACGCGTAGATTTCGCTGATCTCGGCGCTGTCCATCCTGGCGACATGCGCGCCCTTCGTCGGATGAATGGAAACGATGCCCTCGGTTTCCAACTGACGAAGGGCATCCCGGATCGGCATCCGGCTGAAGCCGAACTGCTCGGCCAAATCGTCCTGGCGAAGCGCAGTGCCCGCCTCGAGACTGCCGTTGGCAATGGCCTCGCGCAGGACATTCGCGACCTGCTCGGCGACGGTCCGCGGCCCCTGCATCACGCTTTCCGCAAACCCTCGCAAGCGACACTCCTGTTTCGCGCGATGTCCACTCTAATGGCTATAGGTATTCCCGTATACACCAGCGCAAATACGATGCGCTGTCGGCCGGATCTTCACTCTTGCATTCGCCAGCGCCCGTCGCGGAAGGCAATCCCGCCGGGATAGCAAAAACCCTTATGCGCCGGCTTTTGGATCAGACAATCTTTTGGCGTGCCATTTCAGATGGTCGTCCATGAATGTCGAAATGAAGAAATAGGAATGATCGTAGCCGTCCTGCATCCTCAACGTCAGCGGAATGCCGGCCTTGGCGCAGGCCGCTTCCAGCAGCCAGGGCCGCAGCCCATCGTTGAGAAATCCGTCAGACGTACCCTGGTCGATGAGGAATTCCGCGAAACGATGTCCATCCTCGATGAGCGAGGTGGCGTCGTAGTTCCGCCACGAGGCCTCGTCGTTGCCGAGATATTTTTCGAAGGCCGGCCTCGACCAGCCGGCGATGGCTGGCTGTACGATCGGCGCAAACGCCGAGCAGCTTCTGAAGCGCTCGGGATTTTTCAGCGCGATCGTCAGCGCGCCGTGGCCACCCATCGAGTGGCCGAAGATTCCCTGGCGCGTCATGTCGGCCGGAAATTCCTGTGCGACCAGGGCCGGCAGTTCCCGAGTGACGTAGGAATACATCCGATAGTTCTTCGCATAAGGCTCCTGCGTCGCATCGACGTAGAAGCCGGCGCCACTGCCAAATTGCCAATTGTCCTTCTCGTCAGGAATGTTGGCGCCACGCGGACTGGTGTCGGGACAGACGACGATCAGGCCAAGCTCCGCGGCCATGCGCCTATACTCGCCCTTGTCCATGACATTCGCATGGGTGCAAGTGAGGCCGGAGAGGTACCACACCACCGGGCAAGGCGTTTCACGGGCCTGCGGCGGCACGAAAACGGCAAAGGTCATGTCGCAGGCACAGGCCTCCGAAGCGTGGGAATAGACGCCCTGCACGCCGCCATGCGACTTGGCTGCGGAGATGATCTTCATCTGCTCTGGCATATGCTTCTTCTCCGCCATTTCAAAATGCCAACCACAGTCGTTGTGTCTACGGCATCTGTCGGGATCGCGGCAACCTCGAGATGCGCAAGATCGAGCGCCCAGGCATCGGCGGGAAGAATGCCGTGAGGCTCCCCTGGCATATATCCACCTCCGGGCGGCTTGATCCTATTGATACGGGCCTCTGAAGTTCAGGTTCTCAGCCAACGTGCAAAAGCGATTTGCCAACCGGACGAGCTCCACGCCTTGTTCGGCGATGATCTTGCCGCGCTGCTCTGGCAGCGCGATTGAAAGAGCCTTCCACAACTGGGCTTGCCGTTCACACAGACCAGCCAATTCGGCGCACTCGTCGGCGGTCAATTTCCCGAGGTCGCGTGCCGTCACCGGTCCGATGCCAGGAGGTGTGGTCACCCCCAGGGAAAGATACCCTTCCGGAACGGTGCCTTTGGCATTGGTCACCGTTTTGCGGCAGATGGCGTCGAAGATCTGATCGACGGCCTGCCTGGCGCCGGCGACACGCGAAGGATGGTCCGTATCGGCCGCGGCATGCGGCAGAAGTTCAAGCCTGGCGCCATGCTTTTCGACGAGATCGAGATAAGGCAGCATCGGGCCGGAGAGAGCACCGGTCGAGGCATCCCTGAACAGATCGGCATCGATTGCGGCATGGCGCACCTGCCCCGTATCCAGGGCATCGCCAAGAGCCGCAACGTCGACAAGCTCGCCGCGATCGTAGTTGACCAGCACCGCGCCTTTGTTCATGCGGGACAGGACATCCGCGCCGATGAGCCCGGCATTGGCGTAGCGCCCGCTTTGCGCGTCCTGCTTGCCCAACCCTACATGGACACTCAGCACATCGGCGCCTTCAGCCGCGTCACCAAGGTCTGCCGCATAGGCAAAGCCCTCGGCTTCTATCCAGTCCCGGTGTCGCGGGCGTGCGTGGATCACCACGCGCATGCCGAAGGCGCAGGCAAGCCTGGCCACCTCGCGGCCGATATTGCCATAGCCGATGATCGCGATCGTCTTGCCTTCGAGCTTTTCCGTCGGAAAATCGCGCAAGTCCCTGCCGGTGTCGAACGCGCCGCGCGCCACCCGTTCGTGAAGCCTGTCGACCGGGAGATCGGGCAGCACTTTCAGGATCGCCTTCATCACCATCTGCGCGGTGGCGCGGCTGTTGATGCCGGGCGTGTTCATCAGCACCGCGGTGCCGCCCTCGCCACTGCCGCCGCCCCATGAGCGAGAGCCCATATTGCCGGTGCCGGCACCGATCCGCACGCCGGCGAGCGGAAAGACAGTCTCGGCGGGCAGGAAGGTCGCGGCGGCGATGACGGCGTCATAGCCGCCGTCGCCGGCGGCTTCAATCAGTTCTTCCCGAGTGCTGAGGTCAGGCTGGTAGAAGAAATGCACCCGCCCCTTTTCGTGGCCTGCCTTGTCGCCAAGCGCCGTTGCGTGAAAGCGGCCGCCCCTGGCTTCGATATGGGCGCGCACTTCGCTCGGATCAGGCTTGCCGTCAGGGCCGAAGCGCAGGCCGACCAGATCGCAGATCAGCACCGTGTAGGCGCGCTGCCGATCGATTGGCTCCGCAGCCTGTGTATTGGTGTTTGCGGTCACGTCGTTTCCCCATGCAAGAACGGAAAGGCCTGCCGGTACAGCAGCGCGCTCTGAATAATCAGAACCTATCCGCCCGGAACGGCGTGAGATCGATCGCTGGCGGCAAACCGGTGGCAAGCTGCGACACGATCTTGCCGGTGACGGCGCCGCCGATCAGCCCCTGATGGCCGTGGCCGAAGGCGTAGATGACGTTCTTGGCCCGCGACGCCCGGTCGATGACCGGTATGCTGTCGGGCGTGCCGGGACGATGCCCCATCCAGCGGGTGACTTCGCCAACCTCCAGTTTCCTGAACATCGGCCGCGCCTGTTTGAGAAGAACATCCGCGCGGTGCATGTTCGCGGGTGCCTTCAGGCCGGCGAACTCGACATTGCCGGCGATCCGCAGTCCATCCTCCATCGGCGACGCGACGAACTTGCGGTCGGCCGAGATGGTCTGGATGCGCAGGCCCGTATCGGCCCCCTTGACCATGATGTGGTAGCCGCGCTCGCTCTCCAGCGGAATGCGGTCGCCGAGCTTGCCGGCAAGGTCGCCCGACCAGGCGCCGGCGCAAAGCACCACGGTCTCGACCGGCATGCGGCCGCCGCCTTCAAGCCGCAGCGCCGACGGACCGTTGGCGGTCATGTCGAAGCCGAGCACTTTTGCCCTGATGAAGCGGGCGCCCTGACGCGCCGCATGTTCGGCGAGCTTTGCAACGAGACGGCCGGGATTGGGGCATTGCCCTTGTTCGGGCAGATAGACAGCGCTCTTGAAGATCGGCGCCAAAGCCGGTTCGAGCTGCCGGATTTCGTCGGCATCGAGGATGTCCACCTTGACGCCATGCTCGCGCCGAAGCCCCAGGCCATAGGCACCCTTGGACGGCCCGTCCGCCGTCTCGTGGACGAAAAGCTGTCCGCGTTTCTGCAAAAGATCCTCGCAGCCGGCAGCCTTGATCAATGGCTCGTAGCACTCGAATGTATAGCGATGCAGCGAGCGCATCGCGGCCGATATCTCCCCGACGCGGGATTTGCGGCTGGCGGCCAGGAAGCGCAGCAGCCAGGGCAATGCGTGCGGCAGATAGGCCAGCCGCACGATCAATGGTCCTTCCGGATCCATCAGCCATTTCGGCACGTTGCCGAGCACGCCCGGCATCGAGTTCGGGATGCAGGATCCCGGACAGATGCCGCCGGCGTTGCCGAAGGAGCACTGTTCCTCCGAGCCCGGCAGAGCAGGATCGACCACCTCGACGGCAAAACCCTGCTCAAGCAGGTAGTTCGCGGTGCAGATGCCGATGATGCCGGCGCCGATGACCGTCACCTTGCCGCGCGCCGTGCTTGTCGATGTCATGACAATCGATCCGGATTATGTCGATCAGGGTGCGATCGCGCTCGGCGTGCCGGCGCGGAAGGCCGGCAACGAACGTGACACCATCTGCTGCAGCATGCGGAAGTCGGAGAGGTAGGCCATGAAGCGATAGCCCATCCTGCGCATGTCGACGCCATAGGCGACCGAGCCGCAATGGATGCCCGGAATGACACCGGCTTCCTTGCATTTGGCAGCGATGTATTCGATTGCCTCGTAGACCGCCGGATAGCGCGGATCGAAACCAGGCGCCTCGCCCATGGTCACCGCGAGGTCCGACGGGCCGACGAAGATGGCGTCGAGATTGGGCGTCTTCAGGATGTCCTCGAGATTCTTGACCGCCTGCTCGCTCTCGATCATCGCCATGGTGATGATGGTGTCGTTGGCGTGCTGGAAATAGTCCGCGCCGGCATAGAGCGAGGCGCGCAGCGGACCGACGCTGCGGCCGCCCTTGGGGAAATAGCGGCATGCCTTGACGAAGGCGTCCGCTTCCTCGGCGGTGTTGACCATCGGGCAGATCACGCCATAGGCGCCGGCATCGAGCACCTTGCCGATGATCGCCGGATCGTTCCACGGCACGCGCACCAGCGGCGTCGTGTCCGTGGTCGAGATCGCCTGCAGCATCGGCACCGCGTCGACATAGTCTGTCGCACCATGCTGGAGATCGATGGTCAGCGCGTCCCAGCCCTGCTGGGCCATCAGTTCCGCCGAGATCGACGAGGGAATGCCGAGCCAGCCCGTCACCACTTCGCCGCCGGCGGCCCAGATGTCCTTCACCTTGTTCTTGCGCATAGCCTTGATGTCCTTTTCTATTATCGGGAATGCAAAATCAGGTCCGCCGCTTTTTCAGCGATGGCGATCGTGGTGATGTTGGTGTTGGCGGCGATGATCGTCGGCATGATTGACGCGTCTACGACCCGCAGCCCTTGCACACCGCGCACGCGGCACTCGGCGTCGAGCACCGCCAGCGGATCGTTGTCACTGCCCATCTTGCAGGTGCCGGAGACATGCCAGCCGGACCAGACGGATTGCTTGGCCCAATCGGCGATCAGATCTTCGTTGCCGAGCATCTTGCGGATGCGGTCGGTGGTGCCGAACTTGCGCCTGAGCAAGGTTTCGCGAAACAACGGCGCGTAGTCGAAGAGATAGGCGGCGGATGCCGTCTTGACCCAGTTCCACGGCTTGCGGACGCTGAGCGCGCGGGCCTCGTCGCTGTAGCCGGCCAGGAACCAGGTGTTCACATGCTGCTGGACGTCAGGCGTGTCCATGATCCGGCAAATGCGCTTGAAGCCGTCGACCAGGCGCATGAGGTCGCGGCCGTCGGAGGCCAGATTCAGGTCAACGATCGGCTCGTCGGTCTGGGCCGCTGTCTTCAGGGTGACGGTGCCGCGCGAATAGGATTTGTTGACGCAGACATTGAGGGCGCCCATCGCCTTTCCGAGCGGATGCCAGCCGGCGCGGTTGACGGGCATCAACAGCATGTCGCCTGGATGGCAGTCGGCATAATTCGAGGAGTATCTGACGCCGAGAAAGATGTGGCGCCGCTGGCCGGGCTTCAGGCGCGCCGATTTCTTGAAATGGGCGCCGACCGCCAGATGTGGATGATCGGTCAGGTTCTCGCCGACGCCGGGGCGATCGGCAATGACCTCGATGCCCAGCCGCTTCAACTGCGCCGCCGGACCGATGCCGGCGCGCAGCAGGATGGCCGGTGAATGCAACGCGCCGGCTGATACGATTGTCTCGCCGGCGCTGTAGGTCTTCGTCTGGCCATCGATGGTGACCTCGACGCCGGTGATGCGCGTCCCCTTGGTCACCAGCTTCTCGACGAAGGCGTTGGCGAAGATGTGCAGGTTCTTGCGGGCGCGCGCCTCGCTGTCGAGATAGCCGATGGCCGTCGACACCCGGCGGTCGTTCTCGTTCGACAAGGGAAGCGGGAACGAGCCGTCCTCGAAACTGCCATTGTAGTCCGGCCGATAGGGGTACTCGCCTTCCGTTGCCTTGAGGACCGACTTGGTGAAGCCGGCCCAGTCCTGCGGAAAGACCCGGCGGATGGGAATCCGGCCGGTCTTGTTGTGGAGGTCGCCGTCGAAGTCGAGGTCGCGCTCAAGCTTCTTGAGATAGGGCAGCATGCCGTCCCATCCCCATCCGGTGAGGCCGAGCGCCTGCCACTCGTCATAGTCATGCGGCAGGCCACGCACCGCGAACTGGCCGTTGATGCTGGAGCCGCCGCCCATCACCTTGGCTTGCTCGAGCTTGGCGGTCTTGACCACTTGCGCGTTCTGCTTCGGCGAACGGTTGAAGACACGCAGCTCCGTCCAGTGGTATTTCGGGTCGAAATAGGAAAGGCCGGGATAGCTGTCCGCGATCACCTCCGGGACATCGTCCGGAGGCGTGTCGGGCCCGGCTTCGAAAAGCGCGACCTGCCTGGTGCCGTTTTCCGAAAGACGGTTGGCAAGCACGGCTCCGGCCGAGCCGCCGCCAACGATGATGTAGTCGAATTGCATAGGCGTGCGCTCGCTTCAGGCGTAGTTGGCCCAGATGGCCTTTTGGCGCAGGAACGCCTCGATACCGGCACGGCCCATGTCCTTGCCAAAGCCGGACCCCTTGTAGCCGCCAGCCGGATAGGTGAACTCCGGGCCGCGCCCGTGCTGGTTGATCCAGACCATGCCGGCCTCGATCGAATCCGCGGCCTTGAGCGCCTTCTTCAGGTCCGTGGTGTGGACACTGGCGGCAAGCCCGTAGACTGGGTGCGCCGCCTGGGCGAGGCCTTGCTCGAGGTCGGCAAAGGTGCGCACGGTCAGCACCGGACCAAAGAACTCTTCCTTGAAACCGATATTGTCGTCGGAGACGTTTTCCAGGATCGTCGGCGCATAGAAGCTGCCGTCGTTGCGGCCTTCGAGCACTGTCGCGCCGGTGACCACCGAGGCGCCCTCATTGATGCTGCCACGGACCATCGTATCGATGCGCTCAAGCTGCTTGCGGCTGATGATCGGTGCGAAGGTCGTCGTCTCGTCCCAGGTCGGTCCCGCCTTGATCGCCTTGGTCCGGGCGATGACGCGCTCGACGAGTTGGTCCGCGATCTTGTCCTCGACGATCAGCCGCGAGCCCGCCGTGCAGACCTGACCGGCATTGTCCATGAAGGCAGCAGCGACGCGGCCGGCCACGACATCGATATCGCCAGCATCGGCCAGCACCAGCTGCGGGCTTTTGCCGCCGAGTTCGAGGGTGACGGGCTTGATGCCGGACTGGGCGGCCAGCGTCATGATCGCCGCCCCTGTCTGCGTCGAGCCGGTAAACGAGATTTTCAGGATATCGGGATGGCGCACGATCGCCGCCCCGGTCGTGTGGCCATAGCCGTTGACGACATTGAACAGGCCGGCGGGAATGCCGGCCTTGGTGGCAAGCTCAGCCAAGGCGAGAAGGCTGTGCGGGGTCAGTTCCGAGGTCTTCATGACCACGGCGTTGCCGGCGGCCAGCGCCGGGGCGAATTTCCAGGCGGCGGTGATCATCGGGAAATTCCAGGGAACGATCGCGCCGACGATACCGTAAGGCTCATGCTTGACGATGCTGAGCGCGTTCGACTCGGTCGAGGTGACCGTGCCTTCGATCTTGTCGCAGAACTCGGCGTAGTAGCGCACGACACCGGCGGTGCGCACCGCGTCGCGGGCAATCGTCATCGAAATCAGCCGGCTCGACCCCATCGCCTCCAGCTGTCCGAGATAGGTGGCGTTCTGTTCGATCAATGCCGCGAAGCGCAACAGCACGGCGGCGCGATCGCGCGGCGCAATCTTCGCCCAGCGGCTCTGCGCCAGCGCCTTCCTGGCGGCATCGACCGACTGATGCACCGCGGCTTCGCCGCCATCGGCGATCATGCCCATGTGCTGGAGATCGGAAGGCCGAAGAACCTCGATCTCCGTGCCCGGCAGCTCGACATACTGCCCCCCAATGTGATGGCCCTTGGGAATGGAGACTGTGGCGGGATCGAAACTCAGCGTCATTGATATCTTTCCTTCTGCGGCCAGATCGAAGGGGCGGCATGGATTGGTGCGGTCCCGTTGCCGACGATGGCCACTTGACTGTTGTGCGTGAAGCGGCGTGCCTTCAGCACGCCTTCTCGGCCTCACGCGCCTCGAGGAACGGGCGAAGCAGATCCGCCGATTCATGGAAGCGTCCGACAAAACTCTTCAGACGCGGATGTTCGGGATGCAGCAGCACCTTGGACGGTGGCCCTTCCTCCGCGACCAGCCCCTGATCGAGAAATACGACCCGATCGGCGACTTCGAAGGCAAAGCCCAGTTCGTGGGTCACGATCACCATGGTCATGCCGCTCTTGGCCAGCTCAACCATCGCCTTCATCACCTCGCCGACAAGTTCGGGATCGAGCGCTGAGGTCGGCTCGTCGAACAGCATCACCTTGGGCTGCATGGCCATGGCCCTGGCGATCGCGACGCGTTGCTGCTGGCCGCCGGAAAGCTGGCGTGGATATTTCTCCACATGCTGCGCCAGCCCCATGACATCGAGAAGCTTCAGCGCCGTTTGACGCGCCTGCTCCTTCGGTTCCTTCTTGACGATCACCGGGCCTTCCATGACGTTCTCGAGCGCCGTCATGTGCGGGAAGAGGTTGAACTGCTGGAACACCATGCCGGTCTTCGAGCGTATCCGGTTGACTTCCTGGTTGGGTATCTGGGAACGGCCCTTGCCGTCAGTCTCCTTCTGGAACAGAACCTCGTCGCCGATGACGATGCTGCCGCTGGTCGGCGTGTTCAGCAGGTTGATGCAGCGCAGCAGCGATGTCTTGCCCGATCCGCTGGCGCCGATCAGCACGACCACCTCGCCTTCGACGACCGAGAGGTCGATGCCGTTCAGCACGCGCTTGTCGCCGAACTTCAGGCAGATGCGATCCAGCCGCAGCACCGGCTTGTTGCTCTTCTCCGGCGCGGGGGCATTCGATTGGGTAATGCTCATTTTACGCTGGCCCCGCTCTTTTCGAGTTTCCGGGACAGCAGCGTCAGCGGAACCAGGATAATCAGGAAGATGACGCCAACGGCGGTGTAAACTTCCATCGGCCGATAGGTGAAACTGCTGATGTAGCTGGCCTGATAAAGAAGGTCGGGGACCGTTATCATCGACAGCAGCGTCGTGTTCTTCATCTGGATGATCGACTGACCGGCGAGCGGCGGGATCATCTTTCGAAAGGCCTGCGGCAGGATGATGCGGCGCATGCGCTGGCCATAGGACATGCCGATGGCGGTCGCCGCATCCGTCTGGCCGGGATCGACCGACTGGACGCCGGCGCGAAGGATTTCGGCGTAGAAGGAGCCGACGTAGCAGCTGAGCCCGATGAAGCCGGCCCAGAATTTGGTGACATTGATGCCGGCGAAGATCGGGAAAGCGTAGTAGACCCACAACAGCGTGACGAGCAGCGGAATGTTGCGGAAGAACTCAACATAGATCTGGCCGAGGATGACCAGCGGCTTAAACGTGCTCAGCTGGATAAGCCCGATGAACAGGCCGATCAGCATGCCCGCACCGATCGTGATCACGGTGAAGTAGATCGTCATCAGGAGGCCCTGCCAGAGCAGCCCGATATTGTTGGTTATGACTGTATAGTCGAACATAGCGTCCTCACTGGTTCGATGCACGTCCAGTGGTGGCCTGACCGCCGCGCTGCGCGGCGATCAGGCTGTTTACGATCAGAAGCTGAAGCCTGCCGGAAGGATCGACAGATCGATGCCACGGGCTTCCCACGAGCGGGCAAGCTTGCCCTGGGCGAGGCCGAGCGAACGCTCCTGCAGGATCCAGTTGGTCAGGAAGTTGATGAAGCCGGCATTGCCGGGCTTGCGCGCCACGGCAAGCGTTGCCGGATTGCGCAGGATCGGCTCGGGAAGCGACACATTGCCGATCTTCTGGTTGGTGATCTGCAAAGCGTCGAAGATGGAGAAGACGACGCCATCGGCGCGGCCAGCCTGGAGTTCCATCAGCGCCAGGCCGCGATCTTCCACCGGCGTGATTTTCGCCTTGGGCAGCAAGGCTTCGGCGACGACCTGCATGGTGCTGCCCTTCTGGACGACGACGGTCTTGTCGGGCGAGTTGAGTTCGGCCCAGGTCTTGACCGGCTTGCCGGGAGGCGTCAGCACGGCCCACGCATCGGTGAACAGCGGCTCCCACAGATAGTCGACGACGAGACCGCGCTTCGGGTTCGGATTGACGCCGATGGCGATGTCGATCTTGTTGGACTGGAAGTCGGCGGCCAGGTTGCCCCAGGTCGTCTCGACAGGCTCGAGCTTGACGCCGAGCTGGGTCGCGATCTCGCCGAGGAATTCAAAGTAGAAGCCGCTCCACTGGCCGGTGGCCGGGTCCTTGATGTAGCCGGGCTCCTCGCCGGTCATGACCGGCACTTTCAGCACGCCGCTGGCGCGGATCTGTTCGATGACAGCGGATGGATTGTCGTCGGCCGAAGCCGCGATGGGTGCCGAGAGCAGGCCGAGGCCGATGGTCAAAGCGGCCATGAACGTACGAATGACTGTGAGATTCATTTCATTCCCCTTTCTGAATTATTGGTTGGTTAGCGGCATAAAAATCCCTGCGAGAGAGGATCGCCTTTCTCGAAGAAGATGGTCTGGGTCGAGGTGATGAAGGCAGCGCCCTCGATCTCGACAATCATCGCCTCCCGGCCCCCGGCCCGGACGCGCTCTTGCAGGCGCGCCTCGAACGGAATGCCGAGTATGTTCCTGGCGTGGTAGGTCTGGTCGGGGCCAATGAGCCCCTTCTCCAGCAGAAAAGTCAGCCGCGCCGAGGTCCCGGTGCCACAAGGCGAGCGGTCGAACTTGTTCGATTCCAGAACAAGGAAATGCGTCGCCGAGTTCTCGCTGTCGGCATCGTAGAACAGCACGCTCGGCGCGGCCGCGCCGGCAAACAGCGGCATGTCCTGCGTTGCCGCCTTGATTGCGTCCTTGATCCTGGCGCCCGCCCGCATCAGCGTCGATGCGCCGTCCGGAACAAGCTTGAGGCCGAGCGGTGCCGCGTCGACCAGCGCATACCACATGCCGGCGTAGACGATTGCGGCATCGAGCGCGCCAAGCTCTTCGACGACAACGCTCAGATGCTCGAGCCCGACATAACTTGGGACATTGGCAATCCGCACGCGGTCAAGCGAGCCGTCTTCATTCCAGATCAGATGAACCGTCACGATGCCGGCCGGCGTTTCCAGCGTGAAACTGTTGCCCATTTCAGCGCTGATCTGCCCGGTGAAGGCCAGCGTCCTGGCAAAGCCGATCGTGCCGTGGCCGCACATGTCGAGATAGACATAGGACGAGATGAAGAACGCGCCATAGTCGGCGGCATCCGACTCAACCGGCACCAGGCCGACCATGGCCGCATGGCCGCGCGGCTCATGCAGCAGTGCCGGGCGGAGATGATCAAAGTGCTGACGAAAATGGTCCCGCTTGTCCCGCACGCTCGAACCGGCAAGCTTCGGGACGCCGCTCAGGATGACTCGCGTAGGATGACCGGCCGTATGGGAATCAATGACGCTGAACGCTGACAAAATGGTGGTCACGAACTAGCCCTCTCCGAAGGCGTCGCGAATGCCAGCCCGCATGCTTTGCCAGATTTCCCGAATGAGGTTTTCGGTCATCGCCTTGGCACTTTCGCCATCGCCTTCGGTGATCGCGTCGTAGATGCGGGCCGTGTCATCCAGGGAGAGCTGGATGATCTTCGGATCCTTCTCGTAGGCGTGATAGCGATACCTCAAGGCCTGCTTTTCGAGCCCGCCCAGCAGGCGCGTCAGCGTCTTGTTGCCGGCAAGATCGTAGGTCAGAAAGGATCCGCGCACGTCGACGATGAAGAACTGCCGGGCGTCGTTCCTGGACTGCGCTTCCTTCAGTTCGGACAGCAGGATCTTGAACTCGGCTTTCTTCTCGATGTCGGCGGATTCGGCGGCCTGCTTGGCGACCAGTCCTTCCAGCTCGATGCGGCACATATAGACCTCATCGAAGTCGCGCTGCGACATCGGCGAAACCCAGATGCCGCGCCGGGCCTCGCGCATCACCAGGCCATCGCGCTCGAGCAGCCGCAACGCCTCACGCACCGGCGACCGGCTGACGCCGTATCGTTCGGCGACCATTTCCTCGGTCAGTCGCTCCCGGGATTTGATGCGACCGAAGATGATCTCTTCCTCCAGCATCTCGGCGAGATTCTCGGGGATGGCGACCGACAATTTCTGAATGCGCGCTAAAATCATGTCGACACCATACTGTATACAATGTACAAGTCAAGCCATCGCGGTGATTTCTTTTGACGCGCAATCTGCCGGCGGCCTTCCGCGGACCGCCGGGCTGGAAAGGGCCAGGACATGTATCCAGAGACGATCGAGCTGCTGATTGACGGCGCGTGGTGCCAGGGATCGGACGGCAAGTCCGAACCGTTGATCAATCCCGCCACCGAAGAGGTGCTGGCAACCGTGCCGCATGCCACGGAGACCGATCTCGACCGCGCTCTTCTGGCCTCGGCCAAGGGCTTCAAGCTGTGGAAGGCGATGACCGCGATGCAGCGCTGGGCGATCATGGACAAAGCCGCCGACCTGATCGAACAGCGCAAGGACACCATCGCCCGCATATTGACGATGGAGAATGGCAAGGCGCTGGCCGAGGCCACCGGCGAGGTGCAGTTCGCCGCCGATGCGACCCGCTGGTACGCGGAAGAAGGCAAGCGCGCTTACGGGCGCATCGTCCCTGCCCGGCTGCCCGGCGTGCGGCAGATGGTCTTCAAGGAGCCGGTCGGACCGGTCGTCGCCTTCGCCGCCTGGAACTTTCCGGCCAGCAATGTCATCCGCAAGATTTCGGGCGCGCTTGGCGCCGGATGCTCGATCATCCTGAAGCCGGCGGAGGAAACGCCCGGAACCGCCGTGGCCATCGCCCGCTGTTTCCAGGACGCCGGACTTCCGGCGGGCGTGCTCAACATCGTGTTCGGCGAACCCGCCCGGGTCTCGTCCTATCTGATCGCCTCGCCGATCCCGAAGAAAGTCTCGCTGACCGGCTCGACCGCGGTTGGCAAGCTGCTGCAGAAGCAGGCCGCGGACACGCTGAAACGCTGCACAATGGAGCTCGGCGGCCACGCTCCCGTCATCGTCTATGAGGACGCCGATCTCGAAAAGACACTCGATACGGTCGTCGCATTCAAGTTCCGCAATGCCGGCCAGGTGTGCACCTCGCCAACCCGCTTCTACGTACATGAGGCTGTCTATGACCGTTTCATCGACGGCTTTGCGGCCCGCGCTGAAAAGCTCAGGATTGGCGACGGTCTCGATAATGGCGTGCAAATGGGGCCAATGATCGCGCCGCGGCGGCTCGATGCCATGGACGGCTTCGTCAGCGATGCAACGGCGAAAGGCGCGACCGTCGTCACCGGCGGCAAGCGCATCGGCAACAAGGGCTATTTCTATGCCCCGACATTGCTGAAGGACGTGCCAGACACCGCGCGCATCATGTCCGAGGAGCCGTTCGGGCCAATCGCCCCGACGACCACCTTCTCAACCTTCGACGGCATGATCGAGCGGGCAAACTCGCTGCCTTACGGGCTGGCCTCGTTTGTCTTCACCCGCAATCTCAGCCTTGCCCAAAAGACCGAGGCGGCACTGGAAGCCGGCATGGTCGGCGTCAACCATATGATGGTGTCGACGCCCGAAACGCCCTTCGGCGGCGTCAACGAATCCGGCTATGGCTCGGAGAGCGGCATCGAAGGCCTCGACGCCTACCTGCGGACGAAGTTCGTGACGGAAATGTAATTGCCGCCAGTGCTTCCGCGACAACCGCTCGCTCGACGCACCCCCCGGCAGACGGCCATTTGCGCGCAGGAAGGGCGCGGAGAGGATTCCTCATCGATCAGCGGGGCCTGGGCCTCATCAGCACATTGTCCCACCAGTTATCGGCGATGTGAGGCAGTTCGACGGCAGGTTCCCTGCCCAGCAGCAGCCCCAGCACACGCGGCGGCGTGAGCGGCATTTGCTGGACACGGCACCCGGTGGCGTTGGCGACGGCGCAGGCGACGGCTGCCGGGGGATTGAGAATGGGCACCTCGCCCGCGCCCTTGGCGCCGAGCGGGCCAATGGAAGGCGCGCCTTCGTAGAGGTCGATCTCGACAGGCACGGTATCCAACGCGAGTGGGACGCGATAGGTCTCGAGGCTGTCCTGCCGGATGCACCCGTCCTCGCCGATGGTATGCTCTTCATGCAGCGCATAGCCCAGCCCCTGCGTGACCCCGCCCTGGATCTGCCCGTGGATGGCGCGCGGGTTGAGCGCCCGGCCGACATCCTGCACCACCCTGTAGCTCAGGATTTCGACATGGCCGGTGTCCGGGTCCACGGCGACCTCGCAATCATGGACGTTGAAGACGGGAATATCGATTGCGTCGATGAAATGGCCCGCCGCGCAACCGGGCATCGCCGGCACGCCGGGATTGGTGAACGAGCCGCTGCCAACCACTGGACCGGTCAACCGGTGCGCGTGCTGGACGGCCTTGGCAATGGTCATCCCCGATCCCTCGATACCGGCGATCTCAACCCGACCATTGCGCAGGACCAGCCGTTCCGGCTGGGTCTGCAGCAACTCGCTCGCCGTATCCAGGATCTTGTTGCGTACGTCCGCGGCAGCGGCGAGGCTCGCCGCGCCGACGGAGACGGTCGTGCGGCCTCCGCCGACACCGAGATCGAAACCGGCTGTATCGGTATCGGCATTGCGAACGATCACGTCACTCGGATGAATCCCGAGCTCATGGGCGACGAGCTGCGGCAACGCCTGCACCATCGTGCCCTGGCCAAGCTCGACCCCGGCGGTGATGAGCGTCGCACTGCCGTCGGCATTCAGGTTGATGGTGGCCGTCGAGGGTCCGACGAAGATGAACCAGGTGCCCACCACGGTGGCCCGGCCGTACAGGCGCCCGCCCGCCAAGGGCTCCTTGCTGGGAGACGCTTCCCGCAGCTTTGCCATCTGATCAAGCATCGGGCCGAGCACATCGCCTTCGAAGACCTGGCCCGTTGCGCCAAGGTCTCCGTCGCCCAGCACGTTCCGCCGCCTGAATTCGAGCGGATCCATCCCGATGGCCTGGCAGATCTCGTCCGTATGCCGCTCCAGCGCGAATGTGTTGTAGACACCGTTGCAGGCGCGAAAGGCCCCGTTGGGGGGAGTGTTGGTGTAGACGGCACGGCTCGCCAGCTTGACCGAGCCAAGCTTGTAGTTGCCGCCCAGCGTGTGCGCCGTCATCGTCGTGAGGAAAATCTGCTCGCCGCCATAGGCGCCGCAGTCCATCAGCACGACGGCTTCGCGTCCAGCGATGTCGCCGCTTTGGGTCACCGCGGATCGGATCTTGATTTCGGCGTTTTCGCGGCAGAGGCAGGTCAGCATCTCCTCCTGCCTCGAATAGACGAGGCGCACTGGCTGCCCGGATTTGCGCGCCAGGATCGCGGCATAAGGCTCCAGCGTACAGTCGAATTTCTGACCGAACCCCCCGCCCACGGGCGGCACCGTGACATGCACCCGAGAGGCAGGAACACCAAGCAGCTTCGCCGTCATGTTGCGAACCGTCCACGGAACCTGTGTCGACGTCTCGATATGGTAGCGACCGTCCTCGTAGGAAGCGACGACGGCCCGGGGTTCGAGCGAGACATGGTTCTGCCGGCCGACCCGAAAGCAGCTCTCCACGACCACGACGTCATCGCGGGCGAATGCCGCTTCGGTGTCGCCCCGGACCACCGTCGCTTCCCAGGCAACGTTGCCGCCACGAGCGCCGCCTTCGAACAGAACTTCGTAGTTCTTCCAGTCGGGGTGAACCAAGCGAGCACTAGGCGCCAGCGCATCGGCCATGGTGAGCACGATGGGAAGGGGTTCAAGTTCGACTTCGATCGCGCGTGCCGCCGCCTGGGCTTGCTCGTAAGTGTCGGCGGCCACCGCGGCGATCTGCTCGCCATGAAAGCGGATGACGCCCGAGGCGAAGAGCGGATGATCGGCGATGCCGATACCGTGCATTCCCGGGGCGTCTTCGGCAAGCGCTATGGCGCGCACGCCAGGCATTTGACGGGCGCGCGTGATGTCGATCTTCAGGATGCGGGCCGACGCGACCTCCGATCGCAGGATCGCCGCGTGAAGCATGCGCGGCAGCATGCGGTCGACAGTGTAGCGGGTACGGCCGAGCAGCTTGTCGCGTGCGTCGCGCCGCGGCAGGTTCATCGTGACGTTTGACGGGTCCGCGATTGCCATTGCTCAGCTCCGCTTCGCCAACGCCACGGCCGCATCGACCAGGCGCTCGTAGCCAGTACACCGGCAGATATTACCGACGAGCGCAGCCTTGATTTCATCCCTCTGGGCCCACGGGTGCTCCTGGAAGAAGCTCGTGAGGACCATCAGGATACCGGGGAAGCACATGCCGCACTGGACGACGTCGTGCTCTTCCATGATCCGCTGCAGAGGCGATAGCTCGCCCGCCGTCGCAAGCGATTCGACCGTGTGGACCTCTCGTCCCTCGACCATGCCGAGCGGCACCAGGCAGGACACGACCGGCTGTCCGTCGAGATGAATGGTGCAGGCGCCGCAGAAGCCCTCGCGGCATGCGACTTTCGCTCCGGTCAGATGGAACTCGTCCCTCAGCACGTCGACAAGCGGCGTGAGCGGATCGGCGCGCGAAACTCGGTCTTCACCATTGACAACGAGACGCAAGGACATTGGCTTGATCTCTTCCGGATACGAGCTTCAGGACTGCTCTTGAAGGGCGAGCACGGCACGGCGCACGAGGCTGGGAAGCACCTTCACCCGATACCAGCCAGGCGCCTCGACGCCTTCGCGGCCCAAGAAATCTCCGCAAAACCGCTCGGCTTGTTCGGTCGCGCGGCGCGGATCGAGGCTATGGCCGACAAGGCTTGTTTCGAGCTGCTCCCAGCGGCGCGCAACGGGTTCGACCGAGCCGACCGCCACCCTGGCGTTTTCGACGACGCCGGTCGGGTTCAAGGTCGCCGCCAGGCTCACGATTGCCACGGGGTAGTCTCCCGCCTTGCGCAGCGGGAGCCTTATATGCGCCGAGCGCCGCGTCGTGCGGGGAACGATCACGCGGCGGACGAGACGGTCGGGCCCGATGCCGGCCCTCTCCTCCAGGAAACGCTTCACCGTCATCCGTTCGGACCCTTTCGCACCTTCGATTTCCAGTTCGGCATCGAGGCATATCAGGGCGGGCACCAGATCAGCCGCGGCAAAGGCCGAAGCGCAGAGATTTCCGCCAATGGTGGCAACGTTGCGGACTGCGGGATTTGCGGAGTTGGCGGCGGCCTGTGCCAGCGCGCGGCATTCGGGCAAAGACCCAAGCGAGCTTGCCAGTTCGGCATGGGTAACACAGGCACCTATGCTGATCTCGCGATCGAGAATATCCAGCCGCCGCAACTCATCGATCTTGGAAATCGCCACATAGGACAGGTCCCGCCGCTCGTGCCTGAGCGGAGCCCGCATGATCCAGGTCGCGCCGGCAAGAGCTGCTCCAGCCGACCCGCGATCGGCAAGAGCGGCTATCGCATCGGCCAGCGACGTCGCTGCATGGAAGCGCTCTCCATTCTCTTCGGGCACGCTATTGGGTCCCTCCTGCTGGATGGATCTGAGGATCGCTGCACAACCTTGGCAATTCCGGTTTCAGCGATCGCCGCCGCGCGTCCGGCCAACAAATTTCCAGGCCAGTGGCAGGACTGCGGTGGCAAGCGCCAGCTTGAGCAGATCGCCGAGGACGAAGGGCGTGAGACCCCAGGCCAGGACCGGCTTGTCCCACCCAACGACGGTGCCCAGCCAGGAAAGTCCGAAGGCATAGATGACGACCGTTCCCAAAAGCATGGAAAGCGCCGTCGTGACGATCCTGCGATCCCAGCCGTGGCTGGCGAGGAAGCCGCAAAGTGCCGCGGCGGGCAGATAACCGAGGAGGTAGCCGCCGGTCGGACCGACCATGTAGGCGAGACCGATGCCTTTTTCAGGCGTTCCGGCGAAAACCGGAAGCCCGAGCGCGCCTTCGATGAGATAGAGAGCGACTGTGGCAGCGCCCAGCCGCCATCCGAAACTTGTTCCGATCACCAGGACGACAAAGGTCTGCATGGTCATCGGCACCGGGTAGAACGGAACCTGCAGTTTGGCTGACAGCCACAGCGCCAGCAATCCGGCGATGGCCAGTACACCATTCCTGAGCGCCGTAGTGCGGTCGGAGAATGCCTGTTCTGCAAGCGTGGGATAGGTTGAGGAAATCATGGTCTTTCCTTTCGGTGTTGAGTGATTGCCGTCAGCGGTCGCCGACCAGCATGCGGTAGCGGAATTGGTCGAGGATGACGGCGAGCACCAGCAGCGAGCCGAGCAGCACCATCTGCATGTACGAGCCGATCTGGGCGATGTTCATGCCGTTCTGCAGCAGCACGATGAAGAAGGCGCCGAGAACGACATTCTCCACACGGCCCAGCCCTCCCCGCAGGGACACCCCGCCAATGACACAGGCGGCGATCGATTCCAGCGCGATCGTGCCGCCAAGATTGGTTTCGCCGGACTCGACCCGAGCCGTGAGCAGAAGACCGGCGAGAGAGGCCAGCAGCGCGCACAGGACATAGGCCAGGAACAGCACCTGTTTGGTGTTGACGCCCGAGAGGTTGGCCGCCCTGACATTGCCGCCGACCGCGTAGATGTGAGAACCCAGTTTCGTTCGGTTCATCAAGAGCCAGATGCCAACGATCGCCAGCAAGGCGATCATCACCGGCACGGGAACGCCGAGCACCCGCCCGAAGCCGAAGAAATTGCCGAAATCGTAGGGCAGTCCGGATATCGGAACGCCGCCGGTCAGGAACAGCGCGATGCCCGCACCGACCGACTGCACGCCAAGGGTCATGATGAACGGCGAGACGTCGAACTGGGCGATACCGAGCCCGTTCAGGCATCCGATCAGCAGCGCGGCACCCAATCCCGCACCGGCGCCAAGCAGGATCGCCAGCCAGATCATGTCCGGCATGACCGGCGCGAGCGCGACCATCGCCATCGCCGACACAACCGAAGTCATCGCGATCGCCGTGCCAACCGAGAGATCAAAACCTCCGGTGATGAGGACCAGCATCTGACCCAGCGAAACCAGAACCAGATAGACAGACTGCCTGGCGACGTTGGTCAGGTTCTGGATCGACAGGAACTGGTTCGAGATCAGCGAGAAGACGATCAGCGAAAAGACCAGGAAAAACGGCAGCACCCCGACGCGCAGGAACACGAATCTTATGGCCGCCAGCAGAATGGTGGCGCGGGTTCGCGGCACCCCTGCATCCTCGGTTCGGCTGCTCTGAATGGTCATGGCTGAATTCCCGTCTCCGCAAAGAAATATTTCAGGACATTTTCCTCCGCGATCTCGGTGCCGGTGAGTTCGGCCGACACCCTGCCCTTCGAGAACACCAGCAGGCGGTGCGCAAGGTTCATCACCTCCGGCAGGTCGGAGGAGATCACCACCACCGCCTTGCCGGCCTCGGCGATCTCCTTGATCAGCCGGTACAGCGCGGCGCGGGTGCCCATGTCGACGCCGACCGTCGGCTCATCGAAGATGTAGATGTCCCGCTCCTCGCCAAATCCCTTGCCGAACAGCACCTTCTGCTGGTTGCCGCCCGAGAGCTTCGACACAATGCGGCCCATATGGGCCGAAGCAATGCCGACGCGCTCGCCGATCTTGTCGGCCAATGCCCTTGCGCGACGCGGCGCAACAATTCCGAGGCGGCCTACGATCTCGGCCCGGCCAAGCAGGCTGAGCTTGATGTTTTCGCGTGCCGTCGCCGCCAGTTGCAGGCCCTCGCCCTTGCGGTCAGGCGGCAAATAGTAGACCCCGCCGCGCAGCATATGCCTCGTCGCCGCATGGGTCACGTCGCGTCCCTTCAGCGTGACGGTGCCTGACCGGATCGGCTGCAACCCAAGAACGCTGCGCCAGATCCGCGACTTGCCGCTGCCGACCAGGCCGGCAACCCCCAGAACCTCGCCGGCACGCACGTCGATATCAACGCCATGAAAGCCGGCGCCGTGCATCCGGCGCAGCGTCATCAGCGTCCTGCCATCCGGCTGGCGGCCGATCTCGGGATAGATCTGATCGATCGCCCGACCGGTCATCAACTCGACGAGCGTCTTCTCGGAGGTGTCGCGCGCCGAGACCGTCCCGATCAGACGGCCGTCACGAAGCACGCTGATGTTGTCGGCGATTTCGCGGAATTCCTGGATGCGATGTGAAATGTAGATGATGCCGACGCCGTCGGCCTTCGTCTTGGCGATGAAGGCGAAAAGCTTGCGCGTTTCCTTCTCGGTGAGCGAGGCGGTCGGTTCGTCGAGGATCAGGACCCTCGCCTTGCCCAGAAACACCTTTGCGATCTCCACCATCTGCTGCTCGGCACGCGACAGAGTGGAAACGCGCCGGCGGATGTCGATCTCGAAGCCCAGGTCATGGAACAAAGCGCGTGCGCCCTCGGCCATGGCGCGCCGGTCGGTCAAGGGACCGCGCTTGAGCTCGCGGCCGAGATAGACGTTCTCGAAAACACGCAATGTCGGGATCAGCGAGAATTCCTGGAACACCGTGCCGATGCCATGTCTGGCGGCGTCATGCACCGAGCGCAGCTCGACTTCCTGGCCGTCGATGCGCAGCGAACCCGATGTCGGCCTGTAGAGGCCGGAGAGAATCGAGATGAGCGTCGACTTTCCGGCACCGTTCTCGCCGAACAGCACATGAACCTCTCCGCGCTCGAGCCTGAAATCGACGCCATCGAGAGCCTTGACGCCGGGAAACTCCTTCGAGATCCGGGTCATTTCCACGAGTGGAGTGTTTGCGTTGTTCATTTGCCAACCCGGTCGATCCGGTCCCGCCTTGCCTGGCGGAACCGGACAGCGCTTGTCGCGATCAGTTCACGTTGAAGACCGGCTTGTAGCCATCCGGCGGCAAGATGTTCGTCGGCGAAACGTCCTTGATATTGGACGGATCGACAACAAAGATCTTCGGACCGACGTGCTTGATGTAATCCTTGCCTTCCAGGATGCGGACGGCCTGGTCCACGGCAATGCGGCCCTGGATGACCATCGAGTCGGCAGGGGACGCGAGGATGAAGCCGCGCTTGATGCCCTCATAGACGCCAGGCGTCATGTAGAAGGACAGAAGGTCGACCTTGCCTTGCAGGCCGCGCTCGCGAATGACGCCCTGCGCGGCTTCCGCCGTCACCGCGGTGCCCGCGATGTATCGGATGTTCGGATTGGCCTGCAGCGCGTCCTCGACGAGCTTCAGCTGCACTTCCTTGCCAGTGTCGCCGAACTTGGGTTCCAGCACCTTGACCGCGGAGCCCTTGACGGCATCGAGGAAGCCCTGGTTCGCCGCGCCCACCCAGCCGGCACCCGCCGGTCCGGGGAACCAGCCCACCTCCACCTCTTCGCTGCCCGCCGGATGTTTCTTGGCCAGATAGGCGCCGGCTTCCGAGCCCATCGTGTAGAAGGACACCAGCGACTTCGCCGAGATGTCCGGCGATGAGATGCCGTTGATGACGTCGATCACCGGGATGTTCTTCTTGTGGATTTCCGAAACGAGATTGTTGAGGCCGTCGGCGGAGATCGCGCCGATGACGACCGCTTGCGCGCCGGCGGCGACGCAATCCTCGATCTGCGAAATCTGCTTGTCGAGCTCGGTGTAGCCGCCGGCTTCGAACAGGTTCATCTTGACGCCGAGCCGCTTGGCCTCCTCCGCCACGCCGTAGTCGACACCCAGCCAGTAGGCGTCCTTCATATGCGGAAAGGAAACGCAGATGTTCCAGGGTTTCGACGCCTTGTCGAGCGGCACGTAGGTGACATCGACCGACTTGCCGTCGGCCGCAAAAGGCGGCTCGATCTTGGCCGCGTCGTATGGATACCAGTCGGCGGCATAGGCGGCGCCGGTAATCAAAGTCGCCGCCGTCACAAGCATCATTTTTCCGAGATTTTTCATGTCATTCCCCTTTCTTGTTATCGACCGCCGCCTCGAGGACGGTTCGGCCGCACTTACCCAAATGTCAGTTGAAAACGCTCCTGATCCTGTCGAGCAATGCCGCCCGGTCGGCGCGGGCTTTCAGCGCGCCGTCCATGTCGACCTTGACGAAACGCGTCGGTGTGTTCGGCTGCAGCTGGCCGATCAGGTCCATGTCGGCCGAGACCACGGTGCCGACCATGAAGTAGCCGCCGCCCGAGACCGCGTCGCGGTGCAGGATGATCGGCTCGGTGCCACCCGGCACCTGGATCGAACCGTAGGGATAGCAGCTGTCGACGATGTTGGAGGGATCCGACCCGGCTCCGAACGGCTGGTCGCGTTCGACGAATTGCAACGGCCGGCCGCCGCGGAAGCGATAACCCATGCGGTCTGCCTCGGGCGCCACCTTCCATTGGTCGTCGAAGAAGTTCTGATGCGACTGCTCGGTGACGCGATGCCAATAGAGGCCCGGC
The DNA here is from genome assembly GCF_059683645.1 of Mesorhizobium sp. RCAM 05104. NCBI lineage: Bacteria > Pseudomonadati > Pseudomonadota > Alphaproteobacteria > Hyphomicrobiales > Phyllobacteriaceae > Mesorhizobium > Mesorhizobium sp. RCAM 05104. Next base: position 1,629,313 of record NZ_CM185033.1, read on the forward strand.
AAGACCCGCAGTTCGGCCGGCATTCCCGGTCGCCGACGCAAGGCTTCCGGGACGCTTCGGCCTTCCTTGCCGGAAGTGGCGTTGCCGACAGGCAATTCGTCACCCTTGGCGATGGCGCGGCCCTTGAAGCCGCCCAGCGCGCCGATCGGGTAGGTCGAGCGGCTGCCGAGCGCGATCGGCACGTCGATGCCGCCAGCGATTGCGATGTAGATGCGCGCGCCTGTCTTCAGGAAGCCAAAGCTCAGCACCTGGCCAGCCTTGACGTTCAGCCCGGTCCAGGACGGCTTTTCCTCGCCGTCGAGCTTGATCGGCATGTCGGCACCGGTCACCGCGATCAGCGCGTCGCGGGTGAATTCGAGCTGCGGCCCGATGAACACCGCCTCCAGACCGGCCGCACCCTCGTCATTGCCGACGATCAGATTGGCGGCGCGCAACGCCAGCCGGTCCATGGCGCCGCCGATCGGGATGCCGAGATGGAAGTAGCCGGGACGGCCAAGATCCTGAACCGTGGTCGAAAGCCCCGGATTGAGTACCTTAACGGCCATTGATCATGCCCTCCAGCCTGGCGTTGTAGCCGTCGATGTCCTTCTGGAATTCACGCAGGTCGAAGGTGACGTCACTGATTGCCGGGGCAAACCGGCCGGCGGCGACTTCCTCGACGGTATGGTCGTATTCCTCGCGGCCGATCGGCTTGAACTTGACGATGTCGCCCGGGCGGAAGAACACCATGAAGTCACGGAGGTAGCTGGTCTTCTGCTCGGGATCGAAGATTGGCATCGGCGTGATGCCGAACATCTGGTAGCCGCCGGCGCCCCGCACGGAATAGATGCAGGAAAAGCAGCCGCCATAGCCGATGGTGAGCTTCGGTGTATCGGTGCGCGGCCTGAGATATTTCGGCACCTGGATCTGCCGCGGCCGGTCGACCATCTGGTACATGAACGGCAATCCTGCGACGAAGCCGACCATCGACACGAACCAAGGCGAGCCGGCATGGGCGGCGATGAAGTCGTCGACCGTGGCGTAGTTGTTGATCCGGGCGGCGTATTCGAGATCGGTGGCTTGCGGATCCTGGTGCCGCTCGCGGAACCGCATCAGGGTCTCGTGCGTCCAGGGATCCTGGTAGAACACCGGAATTTCGATGATCCTGGTGGCGATCACCGGATCGGTCTTGCTGGCCGCACTTTCGATGGCCTGCACCTCGCGCAACATGTCGTCGGGCCGGATGATGTCGGGATTGAACTTGATCTGGAACGAGGCGTTCGCCGGGCAGATCTCGGTCACGCCTCTGATCTGGCTGTCGCGCACGGCATTGGTCATCGAGAGGCTCTTGAAGAACGCCTCCAGCGACATGCTCTCGTCGCATTCGACGAAGAGATGCTCATCGCCACCGAATGAATAGCGGTTCTTCATCAGGCCACCTCCCTCGCGCCGCCTGCCGAAGCGGCGAATTTCGTTTCCAGCCAGTCCTCGAGAAAACGCGTATGGAAGCGCCCGGCCGCCACGTCGGCATCGGCGGCGAGCGCCTGATGCAGCGGCACGGTCGTTGGAATGCCGGTGATCCTGAGACCGGCAAGTGCCGTACGCAGCTTCGCCAGGCAGGCGGCGCGATCGGCGCCATGCACGATGAGCTTTCCCAAAAGCGAATCGTAGAAGGGCGGCACCGTGTAGCCGGCAAACAGCATGGTGTCGAAGCGGATGCCCTCGCCCTGCGGCACGACGAGCGTCTCGACGGTGCCAGGACCGGGCATGAAACCCTTGTGCGGGTCCTCAGCGTTGATCCGGCATTCGATGGCGTGGCCAGCAATGGAAATGTCTTCCTGCCTGACCGACAGAGGCTGGCCACCGGCGATGCGCAGCATCTCCTGCACGAGATCGAGACCAGTGATCATCTCCGTCACCGGATGCTCGACCTGGATGCGGGTGTTGACCTCGATGAAATAGAAGTCGCGGCTGGCGTCGTCGTAGAGATATTCGACCGTTCCGGCGCCGCTGTAGCCGACGGAGCGCGCCAGGGCGACGGCGCTGTCGCACAGGCTCTTGCGCACATCGGCCGGCAGTCCGGCGGCCGGGGCTTCCTCCCAGACCTTCTGCCGGCGCCGCTGCAGCGAGCATTCGCGCTCGTAGCAATGAACGAAATTCCGGCCGTCGCCGAAGATCTGCACCTCGACATGACGCGCCTTCTCGATCACCTTCTCGATGTAGAGGCCGCCATCGCCAAAGGCCGCCGCGGCCTCGGCCGAAGCTTGCGGGAAATGACGCTCGAAGTCCTCAAGGGTGTGTGCGATGCGGATGCCCCTGCCGCCGCCGCCGGCGGCCGCCTTGATCATCACCGGCAAGCCGATGCGCTCGACGATCGCCGCCGCCTCGGTGATGTCGGAGACGCGCCCGTCGCTGCCGGGCACGGTGGGCACGCCGGCCCTGGCCGCGACCTGGCGCGCCGCCACCTTGTCGCCAAGCAGCCGGATGGCCGAGGCGTCCGGCCCGACGAATTTCATTCCCGCCGCAACCACGGCTTCGGCGAAGTCGGCATTCTCCGACAGGAAGCCGTAGCCCGGATGGATGGCATCGACCTTCGCCGCCTTGGCCGCCGCGAGCACCGCCTCGATGTTCAGGTAGGATTTCTTCGCCGCCGGCGGCCCGATGTCGATCGCCTCGTCGGCCAGTTGCACCGCCAGCGAGCCGGCATCGGCGTGGCTGTACACCTGCACTGTCCTCAGCCCCAGGGCCTTCGCCGCGCGGATGATCCGCACCGCGATCTCGCCTCGATTGGCAATCAGGACGGAATTGATGGTCATGCCTCGACCTCGGCAAGCGCCTGGCCGGCCATGACCGCATCGGCGTCGTCGACGAGAAAACGGATCGCCTTGCCGTCGATGCCGGCCGTCACTTCATGGAAAGACTTCATCACCTCGACAACGCCGATCACATCGGTGGCGGAAACTGCATCGCCGTCGTTCTTGAACGGCGCGCTGTCCGGCGATGGCCTGCGGTAGAACATGCCTGGCAGCGGCGACTTGATTTCGGCTTTGCTCATTTTGATCCCCTTGCGGCCTGGGTCTGTTGGGCGGACACTTCCGACACCGGTGCGATCCGGATCCCGTTCGCGACCAAGGCGGAACGCATGGTGGCGGCGATCTCCAGGCAACCCGGCGTGTCGGAATGAAAGCAGATCGACTCGAAATCGATGTCGATGTCGGCGCCATCGACGGTGCGGACCTTGCCCTCAAGACAGGCGCGCACGACCTTGTCGGCAATGCCGGCCGGATCGAGCTTGCCGACATGCCGCGTGAACACGATCGAGCCGGAGCGATCGTAGTCCCGATCGGCATAGAATTCCCTGATTACCGGTTGGCCGGCTTCGAGCGCGGTGCGATAGGTCTGCGACATGCCCATGCAGAAGACGAAGGCATTGGGCGCCACGGTGCGCATCAGCTTGATGAAGGATCGCGACAGCGCCTCGTCGGCGGCGAGTTCCATGTAGAGGGCGCCGTGCGGCTTGACGTGCTGCAGGACGGCGCCATGACGCCGAGCAAATTCCCTGAGCGCGCCGATCTGATAGACGATGTCGTTGACGATCTCGTCGCCGCTGCCATTGATCTTACGGCGGCCAAAACCCTGCAGATCCCGATAGCCCGGATGCACGCCGATGCCGACGCCGTGCTGGGTCGCAAGCCGCACGGTGGCGTCCATCAGATTGGGATCCCCAGCGTGAAAACCGGCGGCGATGTTGGCGGAGCTGATCAGTTCCATCAACCTGGCATCGTCGGTGTCGCTCAGCCGCCATTGGCCGAACGCTTCACCCATATCGCAATTGATGTCGACAACCGTGACTGGCACGTTGCTCCCTTTGCATTCATGCGCCGATCGACAGCGCGGTTCCCGTGTTCTTGTTTTTTTGAACGTTAACGCGAGAGCACGACATTGGAAAATTCTATTCTCAGAATTTGACTTTCTGATTTTCAGATACCTAAGGGCGATGCGGCTGGAAGAGAAAGCGCGCGATACCGCCAGGAACGCTGGCATTTACTGCGACTCAAAAAGGCAATGGCTGCTCAAAGAAATTGCGTGTATCGTATTTTCCGAAAATGCATGCCACCGATATCAGATAAACGGAAAGCCGCGTCCTTTGCCAATCAGCCTGCGCCAGATCCGCTATTTCGTCTCGACCGCCGAGCAGGGCCAGATTTCGCAAGCAGCGGTCGACCTCGCCATTTCGCAGTCGGCGATCACCACGGCGATAAAGGAATTGGAGAGCGAAGTCGGCGCCGACCTGTTCGTCCGCTCTCCCCAGGGCATGGAACTGACCGCCGCCGGGCGACAGTTCCTGTTCCACGCCTATGACATCCTCAACAAAGTCCAGGAAGCGACCAGCCTGAATGTGCCGGCGAACACTCTGGAGGGCAGCCTCACCGTCGCGGCGACCTATACGGTCATCGGCTACTTCCTGCCCAACCACCTGGAGAAGCTGAAGCGAAATTTCCCGAAGCTCGACATCCAGCTTTTCGAGCTCAACCGCGAGGCAATCGAGGAGGGTCTTCTGTCCAACCGGTATGACATCGCCGTGCTGCTCACCTCGAACGTGCTCAATCCGGATCTGACGACCGAAACATTGATGGGTTCGCGGCGACGGCTCTGGGTCGCCTCGAAGCATCATCTGCTGCAGCGGGAATCCGTCGGCTTGAAGGAAATCTCGCAAGAGCCCTACATCATGCTGACCGTCGACGAGGCGGCGCACACCTCACTGAAATACTGGAGCAAGACACCCTATCAGCCGTCGGTCACGCTGCGCACATCCTCCGTCGAGGCAGTGCGCTCGATGGTCGCCAACGGACAAGGGGTCGCAATTCTCTCGGACATGGTTTTGCGGCCATGGTCGCTGGAAGGCAAGCGCATCGAAACCCTGGTGCCCAGTGACCCGATCCCGGCGATGGATGTCGGCCTGGCCTGGCGCCGCAATGCCCAGTTCACCCCCGCCATGGAGGCGTTTCGGTCCTATTTCAGGCAGACGTTCTACATTCCGAACAGTCGTTAGCGCTCACACGCGGACACAGATTTGAACGCCCTGGCCCTCCACGAGGCTGAACGGGATTTGCTTCAGAAGCAACGACGTCTGCGATCATCCAATCAGTCAGGAGAGAGCGCAAGAGGGCGGAAGGTGTCCGAGGCGAACATGACGCCGGAGATGCCGTCCATTCTTACCCGGCAAACCTGGGCTCGGCTATTCCGGTCACGCCGAGACCGGTGATGGCGAACAGGCTGCCGCGCAGGACGCCGTCGCCGGGAAATCGCGGCAGCGGCGGCTTGGCCATCGAGGTGACGTACAGGGTGTCGAGCTTCGGTCCGCCGAACATCACACTGGTGATCTTCTTTACCGGCATGTCGATGACGCGGTCGATGCTGCCGTCCGGCGCATAGCGCACCAGCCGACCGTCATAGACCAGCGCATTCCACAGATAGCCTTCGGCATCGACGGTCGAGCCGTCGGCCGCACCGCCCCGGCTGGTGTCGACGCGGGTGAAGGTGCGGCGGTTGGTGGCCGCGCCGGTGGCGATGTCGTAATCGTAGGCCCAGATCTCGCCGGTCCAGGTGTCGGCGAAATAGAAGGTGCGGTCATCGGGGCTCCAGCACGGCCCGTTCGAGCAGATGATGCCGGAATCGATCCTGGTGACGGAGAAGTCCGGGTCGAGCCTGTAAAGGCCGCCGGACGGCCCCTCCTCCATCGTATCCATCGAGCCAGCGAAGAAGCGGCCGCGCCGGTCGACCTTGCCGTCGTTGAGACGGTTCATCGGCCGGTCCGGCTCGGGATCGTGGATCAGCGTCACGTCGCCAGAGGCGAAATCGAGCAGATGGAAGCCGCGCTGCAGCGACACCACCGCGCCGCTGCCATCCTTGCGCAGCGCCATCGAGCCGATCTTCATCGGCACGTCCCAGCAGCGGATTTCGCGTCCGTCGGCGGTCGCCCGGAACACCCGCCCGTCAAAACTGTCGATCCAGTAGAGTCGCTCCTGCTCGACATCCCACAGCGGTCCTTCGCCCAGTGTGGTCTTCACGTCCACCACGACTTCGATCTTCATACCGTCCTCCTCTGTTTGATGCCGCGCGGCGATTGGCCAGGCCGCGTCAGAAAGCGACCTTGTCGCCGCCTTTCAATGACAGGATCTCGCGCGCCTCGTCGGGCGTCGCCACCTCCATGCCAAGCCCCTCGATGATCTTGCGCGCGAGCAACACCTGTTCGGCATTCGACTTCGCCAGCCTGCCCTTGCCCGCCCAAAGGCTGTCCTCCAGCCCGACGCGGATATTGCCCCCGAGCGCCGCCGATTGCGCGGCGATGCGCAGCTGGCTGGCGCCGGCGCCCAGCACCGACCAGCGGAACTGGTCACCGAACAACCGGTCGGCGGTGCGCTTCATATGGGCGACGTCTTCGGGATGGGTGCCGATGCCGCCGAGCAGTCCGAATACCGACTGCACGAAGAAAGGCGGCTTCACCAGCCCTCGATCGGCGAAGTGGGAAAGGTTGTAGAGATGGGCGATGTCGTAGCACTCGAACTCGAAGCGCGTGCCGTTGTCGTAGCAGGTGGCCAGAATGTACTCGATGTCCTTGAACGAATTGCGGAAGACCAGGTCGCGCGTCGCTTCCAGATGCGGCTTTTCCCAGTCGAACTTGAAGGTCTCGTATTTGTCGGCGAGGTGATAGAGCCCGAAATTGATCGAGCCCATGTTGAGCGAGGCAACTTCCGGTTTGAACTGGGCGGCAGGGCGCACGCGCTCCTCGACCTTCATGTAGGGGCTGCCGCCAGTGGTGATGTTGATGGCGGCATTGGTGCCCTGCTTGACGCGCGGCAGGAAGCGGGCAAAGGCCTCCGGCGTCTGGTCGGGCTTGCCGGTTTCCGGGTCGCGGGCATGCAGATGCAGGATCGCGGCTCCAGCCTCCGCCGCCGCGATCGCCTCGGAGGCGATCTGGTCCGGCGTGATCGGCAGATAGGGCGACATGGTCGGCGTATGGATCGCCCCTGTCACCGCGCAGGTGATGATGACCTTGCCCTTGGTCTGCGCGGCACCCGATTTGCGGCTTGTCTGGGTCATTCTCCGAACTCCTGATCCGATTTTCTTTTGTGCGCCGCCAGCGCCATCAGCCGGCGATCACGCCACACCTGTCGGGCGCCGAGACCGTCGCGCGGCAGGCGCTTGCGACGGTCGGCCTCGACGGTCGCCATGACCTCGCCCGCCCAGTCGACGCGGCGCAGCATCTGCGGGAAGATGTTCGAATAGATCGACTGATAGCGCTCGACATAGTCGCGCACGCCGCCAGGCGCATTGAGGTCTATGGTCTCGAACGGGCCCATGAACGACCAGCGCAGAGCCAGCCCGTCGCGGATGCCGATATCGACATCCTCGACGCTGGCGTAGCCGTCGGCGACGAGCCTGAACGCTTCCTCCAGCAAAGCGCCCTGCAAGCGGTTCATGATGAAGCCGTCGAGCTCGTGCTTCATCACCAGCGGTGCATGGCCGGCATCGATGAGGAAGGCGCGGGTCCTTTCGACCGTCTCAGCGGACGTCCACGGTGCCGGCACGACTTCGGCCGCCGGGATGAGATAGGGCGGATTGATCGGATGCACGACCAGGCAGCGGTGCCGTCCCCGCAGATGATCGGTGAACTTCGACGGCAACAGCGCCGAGGTGGAACTGGCGATGACCGTTTGCGGGCCGGCAAGGCCATCGATCAGGGAGAACACCTCCCGCTTGACCTCGAGGTTTTCGGGCGTGTTCTCCTGGACATGGACTGCATCGGCCAGCGCTTCCGCCAGCTCGGCGACAATAGCGATGCGGCCGAGCACTGTGTCGACGGATTGCCCGCGCAGCAGGTCGTTCGAGGCGAGGTCGCCGAGCACGCCGGCAATGTAGTCGCGGGCACCGCCTGTCGCGGCCGGCGACTGGTCCCACATCCGCACATCATGGCCGGCACGGGCGAAGCTGATCGCCCAGGCCCGCCCGATGAACCCGCTTCCGACAATCGCGACATTGGCCATGGATCGGTTCCTCAAAGTGTCTCGACATTGCCGTCGACGCCGAGCGACTGGCCGGAAATGTTGATCCCGGCATCGGACAGCAGGAAGGCGACCATCGAGGCCACATCATAGGGGCTGGTCATGCGGCGCAGCGAGATGTTCTGCAGATAGCGCCCGGTCATCTCCTCGTGACTGATGCCGAGCTGCTTGGCGCGCGCCGAGATGACGCCCTCGATGCGCGGTCCCTCGATGATGCCGGGCAGGATGGCATTGACCCTTATGCCGTGCGGCCCAAGCTCCTTGGCGAGGCTCTGCGTGAAACCGATGACGCCGAACTTGGCCGCCGAATAGGGCGTGCGGAACGCATAGCCGTGGCGGCCGGCCGCCGACGACATCGACACGATCGAGCCGCCGCCCGCCGCCTTGATCAGCGGCACGGCGCGCCGGGCGCACAGGAACTGACCGGTCAGGCAGATGTCGATGCAGCGCCGCCAGTCGGCCGGATCGATCTCGTCGACACCGCCTGTCGGCCCGGCAATGCCGGCATTGTTGATCAGCGCGTCGAGCCCGCCGAGCTTTTCCTTCACGGCCTCGAACAGCCGGTCGACGTCCGCGTCACGCGAGACATCCGCCTTGATTGCCGCGACCAGGTCGATCTTGTCCGGAGCGGCGGCCAGCGCCTCGTCGGAAACGTCGCAGACGACGATGCGCGCGCCGAGCCGCGACAGCGTGTCGGCTATGGCAAAACCGATGCCGCCGGCGCCCGCTGTCACCAGCACGCGCTGGCCTTTCAGCCCGCCCAGAAATTCGTCCGCCGATGCCGGTGCGCTTGCACTCATGGTCCTGTCCTTCTCATTGCAGCCGCCGTTCGCGCAGCGCCATGACGGCACCCAGAACGACCAGCCCGTAAAGAATTGCCCTTGTGGCGTAGGGAAGCGTGGTGCCGGCCAGCAGCATCTGCAGCGCCGTCAGCAACAATACCCCGCCAAGCATGCCGAGATAGTGGCCGCGCCCGCCGGTGATCAGCGCACCGCCAACCACCACCACGGCGATCGACGGCAAGAGATAGTCGTCGCCCATGCCGAGGCTTGCCTGCCCTGAAAAGCCGGTCAGCATGATGCCGACGATCGCCGCGCAGACGGCCGACAGCATGTAGACCAGGATCAGCGTGCGCTCGACGCCGATGCCGGACAATCGCGCCGCGCGCAGCCCGTTGCCGATGCCGTAGACCCGGCGTCCGAACGGCGTGCGTCCAAGCAGCAGCACTGCCACGACCACGAAGACGACCATCAGCAGGACGACCGGCGTCACGAGGCCGAGCTTGGCCGTCATGAACCAGCGCAGCAGCGGCGAGGAAAAACCGGCGGGCGTTCCCTGCGAATAGAGCAGCGCACAGCCCTGCAGAATGCCGTTGGTGGCGAGCGTCATGACGATCGGCGAGATGCCGAGATAGACGATGCCGAAGCCATTGGCGAAGCCGATGGCGCAGGCCATCAGCAATACGACCGGCAAGGCGTAGACGAGCGCCGCATCGGAGCCGTTGACCATGCCGGCCAGGATGATGCCGGAAATGCCGATCGTCCACGGCACGGAGAGATCAAGGCCGCCGGTCAGGATGACCGTTCCCTGCCCGAGCGCCAGGACGGCCAGGAAGGACGACAGCACGAGCAGTGAATTCCAGTAACCCGGATTGAGGATGGCGCGGCCGAGCCAGATCTGCGTGACGATGACGATGATGAGCAGGCAGACATAGGCAGGCAATGCATAGCGCAGCGTCTCCGCATTGCGCAGATGGAAGGCAGGGCGCGGCAATGCGGCCGTGCGTTGACCCTGCGATGGCCCGGCGATCCTGAGACGCCGATCCACGCGCTCGAGTTGCGAGGGCAATATGCCGGCGCGCCAGGCGGCAAGCCGGGCACGCGCGGCGCGCAATTGGACGGCAAGGACCGATGCGTGCGAGATCGAGCCGGCGAGAGCCGCCAGCACGAGAATGGTGCCTTCGGCTATGGTCGAGTAGTAGGCCGATACATTGAGCACCAGCAGGATGTTCACCACTATCATCAGGATATAGGCGCCGAAGACTGTGCCGACCGGACCGCCCTGCCCGCCGCCGAGACGCGTGCCGCCGACGACGACCGCCGCGAACATCGACAACAGCAGCGGATTGCCGACCAGCGGATCGCCGCTGCCGGTCTGGGCGCTGATGAACACGCCGGCAAGGCCGTAGCAGCCTCCGGCGATGACATAGACGGCAAAGCGCACCAGCACGACATTGATGCCGACGGAAGCGGCCGAATCGGCATCGCTGCCAACCGCGTAAAGCGCCGTGCCGAAACGGGTTCCTTTCAGCCAGAACCAAGCGAGCAGGACGACGCCCAGCACCACCAGCGGCATCGGCAGCCAGTTGGTGATCGCGTCGCCAAGGTAGAACGTGCCGAGATCGGGCGACACGAAGCCGCCGGGCTTGTCCATCACCAGCAGCGTCACACCTTGCAGGATGAACATGGTGGACAGTGTCACCACGATGGGCTGCATGCGCAGCACGGCGATGAAAAAGCCGTTGAAGGCACCGACAGCCATGCCGACGCCGATGCCGACTGCCGTCCACAGCAGGATGCTGGCGCCTGGTGCCATCGGGTCCATGCTCGATGCCAGCACGACATTGACCAGCGATATCACCGCGCCGGCGGACAGGTCGAAGCCACCCGACAGGATCACGATCGTCTGGCCGATTGCCGCCAGCGCCGAGGTCGCGCCGCCGCTCGACAGGAACGACACATCGAAATAGGTCAGCGGCCCGGCACTGATCCAGTCGACGATGAAGAGCAGGATCGCAAGGACGGCGGCGGCGATCAGCGCGCCGCGATTGCGCATCAGCGCGCGGCGCAGCCCGAAGCCACCGGAAACAGGAGATGAAGCTGCCGAGCTGCTCATGCCGCGGCTTCCCCGGCATGGCCGAGCGCCGGACGCATGATGGCCGGTTCGGTGATGGCGTCGCCTTCGAGCTCGGCCGCGATGCGCCCGTCGTAGAGAACCAGGACCCGGTCGCATTGGTGGACGAGTTCGGGGATCTCCGTCGAGTGCAGCAGGATCGAACCGCCAGCGGCCACATAGTTGCGCATCATCACATAGAGCTCGTGCTTGGTGCCGACGTCGATGCCACGGGTGGGATCGAACAAAAGCAGGATGCGGCTCTGCGCCACCAGCCATTTGGCGATGGCGATCTTCTGCTGATTGCCGCCGGAAAACGCTCCGGCCCGAGTCCACAGCGCGCGGCGGTCGACCTCGACAGTGGCGAATGCCTCCTCGACGGAGCGGGTCTCGGCTTCCATGTCGACAAGGCCGAAGCGTGTGAAGCGCGACACCACGGGCAGCGTGGCGTTCTGGCTGCCCGACAGTTTCAGGAACAGGCCCTCGGATTTGCGGTCTTCCGGCACCAGGCCGATCGCCATGTTGGGCAGCAAGGCATCGGCGGGCGAGCCGAGCCAGACCTTGCGGCCGTCGACAAGGATGTCGCCGCGGGTGATTTCGGCCATGCCGAAGCAGGCCAGGAACAGATCCTGCTGGCCCATGCCCTGCAGTCCGGCAACGCCGAGGATCTCGCCCCGGCGCAGGTCGAAGCGGGCGCCGTCGAGCTTGCTCCCGACCTTGAGGTCGCGCACGCCCAGAACCGGTGGACCGAATGCCTGGGCACTGTCGGGCTTGGGCGGAAAGGTCTGCTCGATGCTGCGGCCGATGATCTTTTCGATCACGTCAGCGTCCGAGACCTCGGCAACCGGCGCGGTGACGATGTGGCGGCCGTTTCTCAGGATCGTCAGCGTGTCGCAAAAGGCGCGGACCTCGCGCATGCGATGGGTGATGAAGACGATGGTCGTGCCCGCGGCCTTCAGCCTGGCGATGATGTCACCCAGCCAGTCGACGTCGCGGCCGGCGAGCGTCGAGGTCGGTTCATCGAGCAGCAGGATGCGCGGCTTGCGGTAGACGGCACGCGCGATCTCGATCTTCTGGCGCACCGAAAGCTCGAGCTCGCTCACTTCGGCATCGAGATCGACCGAGAAGCCGAGATCGTCGATGTGACGGCGAACTGCCTTGCGGGCGGCAGTGCGCCGGATCAGACCGGAGATGCCCACGGGGGCGTAGGGCAGCAGCATGTTGTCAAGGACGGAGAGATCGCGCACCAGGGTCATCTCCTGGAATGCCGTCTGCACGCCCAGCGCGTGCGCGGCGCGCGGTGCGCCGTAGCCTATCTCCTTGCCGAAGACATGGACATGGCCCGCACTCGGCCGGACCAGTCCGGACAGCAGTTTCACCAGGGTCGACTTGCCGGCTCCATTTTCACCCAGCAGCGCATGGACGCTGCCGGACGCGATCCGGAACGACACGCCGTCCAGCGCGACGGTCGGGCCGAACGCCTTGCTGATGCCGTCGATCTCGATGGCGGGAAGCTCGGAGTGGTCTGTCATTGTCCTCGATCGCCGGGCTGCGCACTTCTGGGCGACATGCATTAGCGCGGATCGACGATGCGCGGACAAGATGTCCGCGCATCGTCGCGATTTGCCTTGGGAGGCTTAGTCTTCCGGCTGGCCGACGAGGGCAGCGCTGAGGCCGATCTCGGGCGTCTGGTCCGAAAAGATCGATGCGAACCAGCCAGGGTTGGAGACCAGCGACGGCTTGAAGGCGTTGCAGCCGGCCTTCATCTCCGCCCAGGTGCCCTCATCGCACAGCTTGATCGTCTCGTTGGTGACGACCGGCAGCGGCAGGATGGTGGTCTTGGGCACGTCCTTGCCTTCGATCGCCTCGACGGCGAGCTTGAGTGCAAGCGCCCCGGAGTACGGCGGCGAGGCGTAGGAAATGCGGGGCGCGCCGAGCGGCGCATAAGGCGACGCCGCGCCCTCGACTTCCGTCCCCTCCGGCAGCATCTGGATGCGGCCACCATTGGAGCCTTCACCAGCGCAAGGCAGCAGTTCGCTGGTCTTCTTGCCGGCCTCGAGCTGCATGGAGTTGGCGGTGAAGCAGCCGACCTGCATCCACAGCCCGTTGATATCGCTCCAGCTGCGCGTCGCCAGGATCTTCGAAAGTTCGGTGCGAGCGACAGCCTGGCTCCACATGCCGACAGCCTCGCCGACGATCTTAATATCGGGATACTTGGCGAAGACTTCCTTGGCGGCCTTGGTGCGCAGATCGTCGACCGATGTGCCGGGGACTCCGGTCACCGCGATGATGTTGCCCTTGCCGTTGAGCTTCTTGACCAGCCATTCGGCCGTCACCCGGCCCGCTTCCTCCTGGTCGATATGCACGTTGTAGGCACAGGGCTCGGTGATCTCCGCGTCATAGGCAAAAACCTTGACGCCCTTGTCGCAGGCATTCTTGACCACCTGGTTGAGCGCGGTCGGCGAGATCGGGAAGATCACGATGGCTTCGGCGCCCGCCTGCACCATCGCATTGACCTGCTGGATCTGACGCTGCGCGTTTGGCCCTGCCACCTGGACCTGCAGGTCGACCTTGTCGGCCAGGCTCTTGTGCGACGCCATCGCCTTGACCATGTTGGCGGCCTCGGCCTGCCAGTCATTGCCGATAAAGCTCATGCTGAGAAAGATCTTGTGCTTTTCGGCCGCTTCCGCGGCGGACAGGCCGAAGGTGCAAGCAGCCATGCCGGCCAGCAGCGCGAGCCGCCGGACTTTCAATCCGATACCCATATGAAACTCCTCCCAATCCGAACGACCGAATGCCTCCCAAGGGCACGAAACGTAACCCTTGTCATTCGACGCCAGCGACCGTAACATCATTTGATCAAAGATCAATGATGAAATCGCTTAATATCAAAACCGGCGGTCGTGGGCGCTTGACGCGGCATCCCGAACCTTGCATTCCGGGCACAGGCGATAGGGTCGCCGTTGGGCGGGAAGGTTGACGGGAGATGGCTGGATCGGCGTTTAGGAAGCCGGGGGTCGAGATCACGCCCCTGTCCCGGGAAACCTTGCAGGACAGGGTCTACCGCCACGTCACCGAACTGATCCTCGACGGCAGCATCGTACCGGGCGAGATGGTGACTGTTCAAAGCCTTGCCGACGCTTTTGGCGTCAGCCCGATGCCGGTCAGGGAAGCGCTGCGGCGCCTGACGGCCGCCAACGCGCTGATGGTGGTTTCGGGCCGATCGATCGGTATTCCGGCACTAAGCCGAGCGCGCCTCATCGACCTCAGGAATGTCCGGTTCGAGATCGAAGCGATCGCGGCCGCATGGGCGGCGGAGCGCATGGACGACAAGGGCGTGGCGCTGCTGCGCCAGCATCTGGATGCGCTCGAACAGGCCAATGCCGCCGGAGACGTCAAATCCTATCTCAGGGCCAACTACGCCTTTCATTTCTCGATCTATCGGGCGGCCGGCTCCGAGAACATGCTCAACATCATCGAGAACCTTTGGCTGCAGATCAGCCCTTACTTCAACATGCTGCACGATTCGGGAAACTACTCGACCGCCAACGAGCACCATCAGGAGATGTTCGCAGCACTGCGCGACCGGGATGCAGAGGCGGTTCGGGCCGCAGTCCGCGCCGACATCGACGCGGCTTTCGACGTGCTGGTCGGCCTGCTGAAGTAGCAAGTATTGCCAGATGCGTCTTCAAGCTGAGGTTGGGCGTCGGTAGCTTTCAGCCCGCGGAGCCCGGGGCGGCTCTGGAGTTCGGCGTGACGGGGATGCATGCATCCACCGCCAGGACGGAGCAGCAGCTTCCTTCTAGACGAAGGCCATCACGACCACGCCACCCACGACAACCAGGGTTAGTCCAGCGACAAGCATGGGCAGCAACGTATTGCCTGCCTTTGCGCCGCTTGCCGCTTCAGTGCTGAATACAAGGCTTGGGCGCTCTTCGAGCACTTCCTGCTTCTCGATCTGGAATTTCATTTTCGTCTCACTTCGCTTTGTTAGCGTTGCAGGGAGAACCATTCGCCGCGCCGGAGCGGCGCGTCGACATGTCAATGTTCTATCCGTCAACCGATGTCGAAGAAGAGAAGCTACCGGACTTGAGGCGTCGGTTCTTTGCGCTCGCGCAAACTGGATGGCACGACGCGTTCGTCGCCGCTGCCATCCGAAACCCCGATTGATGCGCATCAAAGCCGACCGAACGTATGCCGGTTAGTTGAAGCAGACAGCAGTTCGGAGGTGATCATGGCTCACAAGCAAGTGTTGTTTCGTTCAGCGGCGCGCGAAAAGATTCTTCGTGGCGCGACCCAACTCGCCGACGCCGTGCGCGTCACGCTCGGGCCGCGCTCGAAGTCGGTCCTGATCGAAAAGAAATGGGGCGCCCCCATCGTCTGCAACGACGGGGTGACCATCGCCAAGGAATTCGACCTGAAGGATCCCGAGGAGAACCTTGGCGCGCGGATGCTCAGGCAGGCGGCCGAGAAAACCGGGGACATGGTCGGGGACGGCACCAGCACGTCGACCATTCTGGCCCATGCGATATTCGCCGACGGCGTGCGCAACGTTGTCGCCGGCGCCAGCGCGATCGATATCAAACGGGGTCTCGATCGTGCAACAAAACGGGCCATAGAGACGCTCAAGCAGATATCCCGACCAGTCTCGACCCGCCGCGAGAAGGAGCAGGTGGCGACGATCTCCGCGCATAACGATCCGCTCATCGGTGAACTGGTCGGCGAGGCGATGGAGAAGGTCGGCGGCGAAGGCGTCATCACGGTCGAGGAAGCGAAGACCACGGAGACGGTTTTGGAGGTTGTCGAGGGCATGCAGTTCGATCGGGGTTTCCTGTCACCTTATTTCGTGACCGATCCCGAGAAGATGGAAGCAGTCCTGGAAGACGCGGTTGTGCTCATCGTCGAAAAAAGATCGCTTCGCTGAACGATCTCATCAAGCTGCTGGAAGCCGTGGCAAAGTCGGGCTCGCCCTTGCTGGTTGTCGCCGAGGAAGTCGAAGGCGAGGCGCTTGCGACGCTCATCGTCAATCAGATCCGGGGTACGTTCAAGAACTGCGCCGTCAAGGCGCCCGGTTTCGGCGACCGTCGCAAGGCCATGCTGCAGGATATCGCCATCCTGACCGGCGGTCAGGTTATTTCCGAAGACCTCGGGCTCAAACTGGAAAATGTCACGATGGAGCAGTTGGGGCGCGCAAAGCGCGTGGTCGTCGACAAGGACAACACGACGGTCATCGGCGGCAACGGTGACGCCAAGGCGATCAAGGGGCGGGTGGAACAGATCCGGCGCGAGATCGACGACACGACCAGCGACTATGATCGCGAAAAGCTGCAGGAACGGCTGGCCAAGCTCGCAGGCGGCGTCGCGGTCATAAAGGTCGGTGCGCCAACCGAGGCCGAAATGAAGTCGAAAAAGGAAGCGCTCGACGATGCCATCAGCGCCACCAAGGCCGCGGTCGCCGAGGGCATAGTGCCAGGCGGCGGGCTTGCCCTGTTGCGCTGCATCGCCACCGTGACTGACGAGGAACAGCATTGCGAAGGCGACGAGCGGACGGGCGTGCAGATCCTCAAGCGCGCACTTGAAGCACCGGTCCGGCAGATCGCCGAGAATTCCGCGGTCGACGGTGGCGTTGTCATTGCAAAGATGATTGAAGGCACTGGCAATTTCGGCTTCGACGCTGGGCAAAAAGTGTATGTCGACCTCGTCGAAGCCGGCATCATCGACCCGACCAAGGTGGTGCGCATCGCGCTTGAGAACGCCGTCTCGGTCGCAAGCGTTCTGCTCTTGACCGAAGCAACCATGACCGAAATCCCGGAACCGGCGAAAGAACGCGCGCTCGAACCGGAAATGACGATGTAACGCGCGAAGCGTCGTTGATGAGGCGGGAAATTGACGATGATGATTTCGGCGCGGCAGTGCCGCGCTGCCCGCATTCTCATCCAGGTCGGCCGTTCTCTCCTGGCGACGGCGGCCGGTGGTCTCGCCACCAGCGATGACGATGTGCCCTGACGGACCTGCAAGAGATGCAGGCTTTGATGCGCATCAAGGCGCAGGATCGCACCTCCGGTGATCCTGTGACAAATCTCATCGGAGGGCAGAAAAAATGATCTTCAACACCATCATGGTTCAACTCGATGTCGATTCTCCGGCGGCACCGCGAACGACCTATGCGCTGGAGTTGGCGCGGCACTTCGAAGCCACGCTGATCGGTTTTGCCGCGGCCGATTCCTACGTGTTTGTTCCCGGCGACGATGGCGGCATGGCGGCGGCGGAAATCATGCGCCAACGCCAAACCGAGATCGAGGATCGCCTGAAGATCCTGAAGGAGGAATTCCTGGCCGTTGTCGGAGACGAGGCCTCCTGGCGCGAGGAGATCGGCGATCCGACACACCTGCTCGCGATGCATGCCCGCGCAGCTGACCTGATCGTGACCGGAGCGCCGGCCTCGGGAGTTTCCGGTGACCGCCACCGGGTGGTCGATACAGGAACGCTGGTGCTGTCGGCTGGACGGCCGGTGCTGATTGCGGCCGACGGACTTGCCCCGCTCGACCCCAAGAAGGTTGTGGTGGCGTGGAAGGATAGTCGCGAGGCTCGGCGCGCAGTCATCGATGCGCTTCCCTTCCTCACCGGCGCACAGGATGTACTGGTGGCGACGGTCGAGGAGCAGAACCAGAGAAACGCGCGCGAAAGTATCGGCGACGTCGTCCGGTTCCTGATGAGGCATGGCGTCAAGGCGAGATCGGAGGTGCTGGGCGTCGGTCATGCGGACGCTTGCGAAACCGTCATCGAACTCGCCAGCGGCATGGGTGCCGAGCTTGTGGTCGCTGGCGGCTACGGTCACAGCCGGGTCCGCGAATGGGCCTTTGGAGGCATGACTCGCTCCCTGCTCAAGCAAGGCTCGGTCAACCGCTTGTTTTCGAACTGACGATATCGCCGAATACAGGTCGTTTGCCCGAGTGGCGACCGCCTTGCGCTTGCTGATTTGGGGATGCGAGGAAAGCTATGAAGATGAAGGAACTGCCGCTTGCCGAGGTCTACCGGCTGATCGAGCCTGGTCCCGTTGTTCTGCTGACAACCCGGGCCAGGGGCCGCGCCAACGTCATGACAATGTCATGGCACACCATGGTGGAGTTCACACCCCCGACAATTGCCTGTGTCGTATCGAGCGGCGACTTCTCTTTTGCCGCGCTGCGCGACACGAAGGAGTGTGTGATCGCGATCCCGGCCGTGGGGCTGGCGGAAAAAGTGGTGGAGGTCGGCAACTGCTCAGGCCGCGACAGGGACAAGTTCGCGACGATCTGGCTGACGCCACTACCCGCCGAGCATGTCGCTGCGCCCTTGGTGGCTGAATGTTTCGCCAATCTCGAATGCCGCGTCGTCGATACCCGGCTGGTCAACAAATACAATCTTTTCGTCCTGGAGGTTGTGAAGGCGTGGGTTGATCCGGGACAGCCAAGGCCAAAAACCATCCACCATGTTGGAAATGGAGCCTTCGTGGTGGACGGAGAGATCATCCATTTCGAGTCAAGCATGCCTTGAAGCCGGCCACTTGATCGGCATCAAAGAACGCAACGCCTTGCCCGGTCTAGCTTCGGTCCATCCAATCGATACAGGAAAAGAGCGCCGCCGATGAGCTACAAATCCATTCTGCTGAATGTGGTCATAGACGGTCCAATCGCGCCGATCACCAAGATCGCCATCGATCTTGCCAGGCGTTCCGAGGCTCGGCTGATCGGCTTCTGCGCAGCAGACGCACCCTTGCCGGTCACGATGGCGCCCGAGGGTGCCGCGATAGCCGCCGAGGTCTGGCAGCAGTTGAGGGATGACATCCAGAAACGGTTCAAGGACCTGCATGCCGAGTTTGACAGCCTGGTTGCTGGTTCGGTGGCGACGGAATGGCGCGAAGCGCTCGACAACCCCAACCGCGCCTTGGTCGCGACATCGAGGATCGCGGATCTCATCATCACCGGTGCGGCTCAGGGGGCGTCCTCCGGCGACTCCTATCGGACCGTCGATCCCGGCACCCTCGCGCTACGCGCCGGCAGGCCGCTTCTGATCGCGTCAAGCGGCGCGGAGCACGCGCCGACAGGCAGGATCGTGGTCGCCTGGAAGGACACGCGCGAAGCGAGGCGCGCGGTGGCCGACGCCGTGCCGCTGATGGCGATGGCAGACGACGTGATCGTGGTCACGGTCGATTCCGAGCCCGGCGACCGGACGACTGCGGGCATAAAGGATGTCGCGACCTTCCTGGGAACGCATGGCATCACGGCTCGCACCGAAGTGCTGAAGGCCGACGATGAGAGCGACAAGCTGATCGACTTCTTGAGCTCCGCCAACGCCGACCTGATCGTGTCAGGTGCTTATGGACACAGTCGCATCAGGGAATGGGTATTCGGCGGCGTTACCCGATCGCTGCTCGACGAAACGCGGCTCTGTCGCTTCATGTCTAGCTGATCGTCCGCGCCCCCCCCGACGTGCCGGGGCGTATTCGTCAGCCACATTCCAGCCATGGGCGTCGGTTTGGGGCGTCGGTTTTGGCTTGGCGATGAGGATAGCAATGCCCTATGCGACCGAGGAAGATCTCCCACCGCCCGTCAGGACGCATCTGCCCCTGCATGCCCAGGAGATCTTTCGCGCTGCCTTCAACAGCGCCTGGGACGAATATGCCGACCGAGGCCAAGAGCGTGAAGAAATAGCGCACCGCGTCGCTTGGGCGGCCGTAAAGCGCCTTTATCGCAAGGAAGGCAGGGATTGGGTGCCTCTCCGAACAATTTGATTCAGATCAAACCATCAACGCCGCATTCATTCCATATGATTTGAAATCAATCACTTGATAAGTAAAATGCAGGTTCAATGACCGACATCGTTGCGAGGCTTCTCAATGCGTGTAACGCCATGAGGAACAAGGGGGCGGATTTCCCGACGATCTGGAAGGACATCCTGAAGGGGCACCCTTACGTCGCGGGATCGCCAATCCAGGATAGCGGCGAGGATGGTCCCATGCTGAGAATTCCCCTCATCACCGGCCAGGTTCTCGTCTTTCTCGGTTCAAACTTCTCTCTCCTATAGCCGCAGCGGCGACCTAGCCGACGCCCTGGGATGTCCCTTGATCGATGCCGATCAAGAAACGTGGCAAGCGGTCTCTGGCTGTCGCAACCTGTCCGTCAAGGTCGGCGGGGCCTTGTCCATGACCTGGGGCGGGACTCAATCCGCCGCCAATGTGTTCTCGATGGCCTCGATGGGATGTTTCGCGAGATCCTTGGCCAGCTCGCCAACCAGCTTTGCCTTCAGCGAAGCCTGGAAGTGCTTGCGCAGCTCGCCCAGCGTGCGCGGATCGGCGATCACCACCACATGCTTGAACGCTTCCGCCAGCGCTTCGCGATTGAGATAGGCAGCCACGGCGGCGGCGAAGTCGTCTTCCCGCAAGCGGGAGTCGTCGGGATTGGCCATTGAACTGCGATGCCGCCCGCCCGAGCCCGTGCTAGCCGAGTGCAGCACCGGTTCGGGCAATTCCACCAGGTCGATCCGGGGTTCGGGGCTCTTGTTGCGGAAGAGACGCAGCTTCTCGCCGTCGGTGACCACGACGATAGTACCATTAGCCAGAATCATTTTGTTTCTCCTTTGACATGGTTTGATCGAGGTCCAACGGCCTCGCCATCATTGGCAACGATCTTCGTCGCCTCGTGGACTGGGGGAGAGCGCCCTCTTCCTCAGAGCGTACTTTGCTCGACCGACTACGCACGGCGCCCTGCATCGACGCGGCGGCAACTCATGGAAGCCGCCGCAGCCTTGTCGGCCTCATCAGACTATGGAAATCCGGTCGTCCACCGCGCGGACGCCCGGGGAGGACCAAGCGGCACGCTCGGCCGCCTGGCGCTCGGACCACGCCCGGACCTTGCCTTCAAGGGTAACCTTGCCATCCAGAACGTTGACGCGGATCGTCTGTGCTTCGGTTTCCGCATCGCGCTTCAGGGCATTCTCGATGCGCTTCTTGATGTCGGATACCGAGGCTCGTGGAGTGATTTCGATCTGGTTGGCAACGCCGACGACGCCTGCCAGGCCGCGCACGGCCTCGGCCGCGGCATTCTTCTGGTACTGCCATTCGAGTTTCCCCGTCAGCGTGATCCATCCATCCTGTACCTTGACCTGAACCTTGTCCCTCGGGATGGAGACATTCCAGGTTATCGCGTCGACCGCGCGCCTGGCGATCTCGTCGTCGGCGGTTCCTTTCAAGCCAACCAGCCGGACTTCGATTTCCTCGGCGAGGCCCTTCACACCCTTGACCCTCTTGACCACATTTTCGGCGGTTGTCTTTTCCCAATAGGAAGAAACATGCCCGGTCAGCGTAACGATACCGTCCTCCACGGCAACGCCGATATGGGCAGCGTCAATGCTCGGCTCGAATTCCAACTCATCGAGAATGTTCTGACGCAATGTTATATCCGTCATGGTCCGTCTCCTGTTTGTTGAGCGGGCTTTTCTCCCGCAGCGACAAAAAAGCATCCTTTGCGTCACTGCTCATTGATCCGGCTCAATGCCCGGTCAAATAGTCAGCGGGCTGGACGACTGGCGCGACCGTCACGAGGTCGCGGAAGTGCCTACAAGCCAATGGTGCCGCATGCTGTCCAGCGTCTCGGCGATGTCATCGGCCTCGATCTTGACGAGATCCGTGTGACCAAACCCCAGGGAATAGTCGAGTATAGAGATGATCGTGGGCCGAACCCTGAACAGTTTCACGGATGCGGCCTCACTGGGCTGGATAGCCGAAATCTGCGGGAAGCGCTGCACCATCATGCGGCCGATTTCCGTGAGTTCGGAAGGCAAGACGACCTCCGTCGCTGTCGCCGCCATCGACAGCCCCTTGATCTCCAGCCAGTCCTCATAGGGTGCGGTCATGGCGACCGAAACGCGCGGGTCGCGAGAGATATTCATAGCCTTCTGCGAGCCGGCTCCGCAGCCGAAATAGAGCAACAGACCGTCATGGACGAACGAAACCACCGTCGCCTGTGGCGCGCCGTCGGAGCGGGTCGTGGCAATCGTCATGTCCATGCAACGCGCCAGGATGGCGATCACCTTCTGCTGAAGCTTGTGTTTCATGACACTCTCCTCATTTGTTCTGGTGTGGCCGGCGTCTTGACCGGCGTCGCCTTCACGCCGCCGGGACCAGCACCGCGGTTCGCCGCAACGGCGCGAAGTCGTCAGGCGTCAGCGTTTCTTTCTCGAGCAGCAGCTTCGCACCGGCGCGCAGATCGGTGATCCGTTCGCGGAGCACATCCCTGGCACTGGCAGAGGCCTCGTCGATCATGCCGCGGACTGCCAGGTCGACCTCGCGCGCCGTGGCCTCCGAATAGTCCTTCTTGTTTGGCAGGCCAGGACCGTCACCTAGCCATTGCAGGCGCTGCTCTTCGAGGACTGCCTGTCCCACCGTCGGGTCCATGCCGAAGCGGGTGACACATTGCCGGGCAATATCCGTGACCTTGGCAAGGTCGTCGGCCGCCCCGGTCGAGACTTCGCCGAATATGACTTCCTCGGCCGCGCGGCCGCCCATGAGGACAACCATGCGGTCCTTCAGCTCACTGACCGTGATCAGAAACCGGTCCTCCGTCGGACGCTGCATGGTGAAACCGAGGGCACCGATCGAGCGCGGGATGATGGACACCTTATGCACCGGATCGGCGCTTCGCGTCGTGACCGCCACCAGGGCGTGCCCCATTTCGTGGAAGGCGACACGCTCACGCTCCTGCGGCTTCAGCAATCGGCTTTTGCGTTCCGACCCTGCGACGATCCGCTCGACCGCATTGGTGAAGTCGTCCATCGTCACCTTGTCGGCGCCACGCCGCGTGGCGATGATGGCCGCCTCGTTGACCAGATTGGCGAGATCGGCACCGGTGAAACCGGGCGTTATCGCGGCAATCTCGTCCGTGCCGACGCCGGGCGCGGTTGAGACGTTCTTGATGTGGACCTTGACGATCGCCTCCCTGCCCTTGCGGTCGGGCCGGTCCAGCACGACCTGCCGGTCGAAGCGCCCGGCGCGCAGCAGGGCTGGATCCAGGATTTCGGGCCGATTGGTGGCGGCAAGCAGCACGATACCAACACGCGGATCGAAACCGTCGAGTTCCGAGAGCAGCTGGTTCAATGTCTGCTCTTTCTCGTCACCGCCGCCATAACCCGCGAACGGACTGCGGGCACGGCCCAGCGCGTCGAGCTCATCGATGAAGATGATACAAGGCGCGGCCTGCCGGGCCTGCTCGAACAGGTCACGTACCCTGGCCGCACCCACGCCAACGAACATCTCGACGAATTCCGAGCCAGAGATGGAGAAGAAGGGCACCCCCGCCTCGCCGGCGACGGCGCGCGCCATCAATGTCTTGCCGGTTCCAGGCGGCCCGACCAGCAGGATGCCCTTGGGAATCCGCGCGCCGAGGCGACCGTATTTGTCCTTGTCCTTGAGAAAGGAGACGATTTCCTGCAGCTCGGCCTTGGCTTCGTCGACGCCCGCCACGTCTTCGAAAGTCACTCCTGTCTTGCGTTCCAGATAGACCTTCGCCTTCGACTTGCCGATATTGATCAGGCCGCCCATGCCTTGCCTGTCGGCGAACCCGCGGAAGAAGAACATCCAGATGCCGACGAAGATCAGCGCGGGCAATATCCAGGAGAGAACTGTCGTCAGCCAGTTGCTGTCGGAAGCGCCGGTGATCTTGACGCCGGCCTTCTCGAAAACCGCAACCGCCGCAGGGTCGACGCGATTGGCAAGGAACGTCTTCTTGCCATCCCGCGGCTCCTTGAACGCGCCCTCGATCATGGTCTCGGTCAGCGTGACGGACGCAACCTTGCCCTCCTCGGTGAGGCGGATCACGTCGCTGTAGGAAAGCTGGGCAGTGTCGCGATAGGCGAACCAGACCTGAAACAGCTCAATGATCAGGATGGCAGCGATGACGTAGCCTATATTGAAGGTGTGTTTGCGATCCATGACATCCAGCCGGAAATTGCATTCATCGGCAAAATGTCACGACCAGCGGGCGCGTCCTTGACGCGCATCAAAGTGCGGATCGCTGCTGGCCCGCATGGTACCGGCGATGATGGGGCACCGGCAAATTGCGGATCTGGCGGCGAAGGTGCGCTTTCTCAGCGATCCGGCGGCATACGGGAGCGGAACGACACATGTGGATGTCCGCGAGACGCATATGTCCTGGGTCTTCCTCACGGACGACCTGGTCTACAAGCTCAAGAAGCCGGTCAGGCATGCTTTCCTCGACTTCAGCACGATCAGGAAGCGGCACTTCTATTGTGGCGAGGAATTGCGGCTGAACGCCCGCCTTGCCGCCGAAACCTATCGGCGGGTCCTTCCACTTCGCTGTGATGCATCGGGCCGCTTCTCCCTCGACGGCAGCGGGCGTGTGGTCGACTGGCTGGTCGAAATGAAGCGCCTGCCACAAGGCGACATGCTGGACGAGCGCATCGCCTGCGGTCGCTTGGACGCGGCGGAGATCGATGACGTCGCCAAGACGCTGGCGGAGTTTTATGCGCAACGCCGGGCGGAGATTGACGGCGGCGGCGCCTATCTGTGCCACCTCACAGGAGAACAGCGCATCAATCGCGCAATCCTGCTGCGGCCCGAATTCGCGTTGGCGGATATCGTGTCCGGCGCCTTGGACATGGTGGACGGCCTGCTGCAGCGATTGAGGCCGCGGATAGAAGCGCGCATCCTTCGCGGCGCGATCGTCGAAGGGCATGGCGACCTGCGCCCCGAACACGTCTGCCTTTGCCAGCCGCTCCAGATCATCGACTGCCTCGAGTTCAACCGGTCGATGCGCATCATCGATCCCTATGACGAAATCAACTATCTAGGCATGGAATGCGAGATGCTGGGCGCGCCCTGGATCCGGCCACTGCTGGTCAAGGCTCTGCAAAGCCGGCTGCCGGATAGCCCCGACGCCGAGCTGCTGGCGCTCTATGGCGGTTTCCGGGCATTGCTGAAGGCCCGTCTCGGGGTCGCGCATCTCCTCGAGACGCCAATCCGCCATCCGGAAAAATGGCGCCCGCAGGCGATCCGCTACATCAGGCAGGCGGAGCGCGAGATTCTCAGTCATCAATCCCGATCAGATCGGAAATCGAGCCCTGTGCGTGGAGACGCCTGATCGCCTTGCCGACCAGACTGCCGATCGGCAGAATGTCCAAGGGCGCTTGCGGGTAACGGGCTTTGGCGACTGCCGCCGAGTCCACGCTGTCCGTGACGACGATGCGGTCTATCGCCTGGCTGCCGAACAGCACATCGGCACCCTTGCCAAACAACCCGTGCGTGGCGATCGCATGAACGGCCCGCGCGCCGCGTTCACGACAGGCCAGGGCGGCGCGCAGAATCGTGCCACCCGTGCTGATCAGATCATCGATAATGAAAACGGCTTTGTCCGCGACGTCGCCCGCAAACAGTTCGCCCGAAACCACGTTCCGGCTGCGGCGCTTTTCCATGAAGCCGAACCCGATTTCTTTCCCGGTTTCCGCCTCCAGGGCCTCCTTGAGCAGTTGCGCGCGCTTTACGCCGCCGCTGTCGGGCGAAAAAATGATGATCGGCAGATCGCCAGCCAATTTGCCCATCAGCGGGGCAAAGAGCATCCGCGTGTCGAGATGGATGCTCTCGCACCGAAAGGCGTTCTGGAAAGCCGCGAAATTATGGACGTCGAGCGTCACAATCCGGTCGGTACCCATTGCCTCGAAGAGTTGCGCGACATAGCGCGTCGTGACCGGATCACGCGCCTTGGTCTGCCGGTCCTTGCGCGCATAGGCAAGATAGGGAACGACCGCCGTTACGCGCGCGGCGCCGTTCTCCTTGCATGTCGCCAGGAAAAACAGGAGCTTGCATACTCTGTCGTTGGTGGACACGCCGCCACCCCCGCCAAGGCTGTGCAGCACATAGACATCCCTGCCGCGCACGCTGACCAGCGGGCGCGCCTTATGCTCCCCGTCCTCGAAATCTCGCTCTTCATGCGGATCGAGCTCGATCGAAAGCGCCCGCGCCGCGGCCGCGCCGAGTTGTTCCGAGCCTTTGAGTGCGAAGAAGCGCATGTTCTCTTCTATCCAGTTTCGAACACTGATGGATTGATGCGCGTCAAGGATGCGAGCCGTAGAATGGCCTAAGAGGGGCAATCGACAATTTTCAACCCCTACGGGGGAGAACCATGCCCGAGCCGCTTCAGACCGCCAGGCCCAACCCAGGCGTCAAGCCAATGACGCCATTGGCGACAAAGCCGCTCCCCGAGAACATCGGGGTGGCAGCGAAATTCCGCGATTTTGCCGATCTCCTCGACAGCCAGGGCGCCGACGGTTTCCGTGCACGGGCCTACAGAAGGGCGGCGGATGTCGTCTCCAGGTTGGAACGGCCGGTGGGCGAGATCCTGGCAAGCGAGGGACGCGACGGTCTCATCGCCCTGCCGGCCATCGGAACGGGCCTGGCTGGCGCGATTGCCGAGATGGCTGCAACCGGGCGCTGGTCCCAACTGGAACGGCTGCGCGGCGAGATGGAGCCGGAGGCGCTGTTTCGGTCGATTCCGGGAATCGGACCACGATACGCGCACAGCCTCGCCGAGGACGGGCAACTCGAGACCCTCGAGGACCTCGAGAACGCGCTCCATAGCGGCGCGCTTCATATCAAGGGCATCGGTCACAGGCGCAAGGAGATGCTGGGGGCAGCCCTCGCCGAACGGCTCGGCAGGGCTCGACTGAGAACGACCCCTCAACCTCAACCCTTGCCGCCAGTGTCGATGCTGCTCGATGTCGATCGCATGTACCGCGAAAGGGCGGCAGCCGGACTGCTTCGCAAGATTGCGCCGAAGCGCTTCAATCCGAAAGGCGAGGCCTGGCTGCCGGTCCTGCATGCGCGACATGACAACTGGCATTTCACCGCGTTCTTCTCGAACACCAGGCTGGCGCACGAACTGGCAAAGACAAGCGACTGGGTCGTGATCTACTTCCAGGCCGAAGGCCAACCGGAGGGACGATGCACCGTCGTCACCGAAACAAGGGGGCCGATGGCAGGCAGGCGCGTCGTCCGGGGACGGGAAGACGAACAGCAACCGAAGGAACCGGTATGATGGAAAAAGCGGACAAGACTGGCGACGGCGAAACGGAACTTGAAGTTCCGCTCGAAACCGTATGCTTCATCATCATGAAGGCGCGCGAGCTCGATGCCAAGGATCCGGTCACCGAACCCAGCCCCGCCTCCAATCCGTCCGACGATCATTCCGCGGCGATACTCGAGGATCATGACGACGACCCGGTTCTCGAAGAATTGCAGTCGCTGATTTCCGATCTTTCCGTCGACGCACAAACCGACCTCGTCGCCCTGATGTGGCTGGGACGCGACGACCAGTCCGCCGACGAGTGGCAAAGCGTCCGCCAGCAGGCAGCTGACGAACACAACAAGCATACCGCCGACTATCTCTGTGGGACGCCTCTGCTCGCGGAGCATCTCGCCGATGGTCTTTCGACACTCGGCTACTCCTGCGTTGAATTTGAGCGCGAGCACTTTTAGTCATCGGGGCGCCCCGCACTGCGGCGTTTCGGTGTCGCCGCCGCGATCCCCGGTAGTCGCGCATCTCTATGGGGATCCAGTAGAGGACATTTTCTGTCGCCATTGATCCCGATCAAGGAGCCTTCCCTTTGCAGCGGCTTTGATGCTGTCCTTGCCAGGCTGAGCCTGATTTGGCGACGCGGGCGCGATGAACCGCGGCAAAACCGCGGATTCGCGAAGCAATGGACCATTTCGGCGACGACATCTGGCAAGCGGGTCCGCTGACCTCCGGCTCTAGCGCCTCCTGGGAGACCTAAGGTGGAAGGGCGGAGGCGGCGGCACCTGCCGGTCAAACTCGTCAAAGGAGAAGAACCATGGTCGAAACTGCCACCAGACTACCTGTCAAGACAGAGAAAAGCCCTGCGCCGGCGCCAGCCGGCAACTGGGCCACACCGTTCGAAAGCCTGCGTCGCGAAGTCGACCGCCTGTTCGAAGACTTCCATCCTTTCGATTTTCGCCTGCCTTCGACACGCTCCCTGTTCGGTCGTGAACTGCCGTCCCTGCGCAATCCGGGCTTGCCGGTCGCGCCGGCCATGGATCTGGTCGAGAAGGACAAGGAGTACGAAATCACGGCCGAACTGCCGGGCATCGACGAAAAGAATGTCGAGATCAAACTCGCCAACCACATGCTGACCATCAAGGGCGAGAAGCGGGAGGAAAAAGAAGAAAAGGACAAGGACTACTATCTGTCCGAGCGCCGCTACGGCTCCTTCCAGCGCTCATTCCAGTTGCCTGAAGGCGTCGACGCCGACAAGATCGATGCGACCTTCGCCAAGGGCGTGCTGACGGTGAAGCTGCCCAAGACCGCTGAAGCCCAGAAGGCCGAGAAGAAGATCGCGGTCAAGCCTGCGTAACAGTCGTGACCGCTGATCACCCTCAGCGCGTCTGGTCGGCGCGCTGAGCCTCTTCAAGAGAAGACAGTTTGTCGAGCTGCGTCTATTGGGGGGCCAAGCCGGGCCGCGAAACGGGCAACGTTTCCACCTTGGGATGTGTCGCCGCGCGCCATATCAGCGCGATGGTTTGGCGATACTTGCTGGGCTGCCAGGTCGGCGGGACTGATCGCGTGCCTGGCTTTCGGCGATCTCCAGCTTCTTCTGCTCCAACGCCAGCAAGCCTTCAATGATACGCCGCTGTTCCGGATCGGTCTCGCGTGAGAGCAGATCCTGAAAATGGGCGATGTTGGCGCGAGCAATGAATCGGTCCATGACATCCCTCAAGATGGCATCCTACACCCAAGTCCCCGGCCGCCCCAAAACTATTTTTTGGTTCACGTCAATGCCCACTGGCGCCTGGGCTTTCCCACCCTCCCCCGCGCAGCCCGTCGAGGCTATATCTGCCGCAGCTGTCTAGGGGGAATCCCATAAGGACCAAACCGGATTTCGCAATTTCAGATATTGCGCCATTGATCTCACAAGCAGAGGCAGATTGCCGTGTCGATCGTGGTGACATCAGCGTCATCATCGAGACCGTCTTTCCGTGCCCCCCCAACCCCGAGCAGAAGGCACAATCAACATGCCGGGCCTGCGCAGCAGCGAGATCACGAAATGGCAAACCCTGCGGAACGTGGCGACCCAACAGCGGTAAACTCGAATGCTGATCGCCGTATTGTCGATCGCCGCCCGCAAGGCTTTCCCGTGCACGGCACGCGAGATGACCGGTCGTCGGATTTGACCTGCGTCAAGGATGACTTAGCCTTTCCGCCCCAAGGTAAACCTATGTGGCACCCGGTATCGAACGCCCCCTTCGATCGAGATTTGGAATTGGCCGTCATAGACAAGGACGGTCCCCACGCACTCGTTTTTCCCTGCAGGCGTGTACTCACGGGCTGGATCAAATCGGCCACGAAGGAACGGCTTGATGTCTCACCCACTCATTGGCGAATATGGGAACCTGCCACCAAGGATGTCTAGCGGCGATATTGGCGCGTTCGTCTACTTATCGTTGTGCCCGCTTTTTCCCTTTTCAGTCGCCTCGATTTTTCTGAGCTTTTCCTCTTCCTTCGCGAGCAGATCAAGCAGTGTCTTCCGCTTGACCTCATCCTGCTCCTCGGCCAAGCGCTGCCGAAAATGCTCGATATTCAGGTGAGCGATCCGCTTATCCACTCATCACATAAGCAGCCGCAGCGGCTTCCCTGTTTGTCTGTGAACCAACATAGCACGGCCAAATTGCAGGTATCGCGACAAAATTCAGAGGTTGCCGCGGTTCGATATCTTCCAACCTGCCAGCGTGGGATCCCGCCAGCATGTGTCAGTTCCACCAAAGGCATGCTCCAGATGGCGCGGGACCCCTGGCAGCTTTGGAAACCACTCTCTCTACGAATGCTCCGAGCATCCGCACCCACAACGATGCCGTGCATATGGAGGCTGGCGCCCGTTGATGCAGGTCAATGCCGCCAACGTCACTGCGTGATTTACTTAGTATTTGACAGTGCGCCCTGAAGGAGGTGCTCGATGTTCAATTTGCGCAATATTTTCGCCGCGGGCTTGATGCTGACCGTTGCAGCGATGCCTGTCGTGGCCGGGGCCGAAGACAAGGATTCCGGTTGGTGGCCCCGCTGGGGGATGGGCCGAATGATGATGGGTCAATGGGGCATGGCCGGCCCGATGGGGGGCTATGATTCAGACCAGCTTCTCGATCGAATCGACGGACGCCTCGCATTCCTCAAAACCGAGTTGAAGATCACCGACGAGCAGGCGCCCTTCTGGGATGAGCTTGCCGGTGTTATCCGCAGCACGGCCGAGTCGCACAACGCGCTGATGCAGGACATGATCAAGCAATTCCAGGACGGTGAGTTCCTGAAGAAGCCCCTGCCCGAGCGACTGGCCTACCAACAGACCCATCTCGAAGCCCGTCTGGAGCAGGTAAAGACTGTCAGGGCAGCCGTCGAAAAACTATACGCAAAGCTGAGCGATGAGCAGAAGCAGGCCGCTGACGAAATTGTCCTGCCGATGATGGGCATGGGCATGGGGCGCTCGGGCGGCTTCGGTCCTGGAATGATGTTCAGATAGCCTCCATTGCAACCTGGTCGTGTAGTGCGCTGACCGAGCCGGATTCGGAGGAACTGAACGCATGTTCGTCGCGCATCGCCTTCTGACAGCTCTGCTTGGCATCGCCCAAGCCGGCTCGACGATCTTCCCGATGGGGATGGCCTACAGCAATTGGAGCGACGAGAGCGAAGAGGCCAAGGTTTGCGAGATCATCCTCGACCTCAGCAATCCGCCGTCGCGGGAAGTCGTCAAGTTCATCGCGCTTGCTGGTTACAACAAATTCGACGGGACGGTTCTGGCTGGCTTCCTCATGGCCGCAGCCGACCTCACGGCTAACAGCAAATATCAAATGGTGCGGATTTCAGACGCAGCATTCAGCGCCCGGACGTTCAGTTCGCTGGGCCATCTGGACTACGAAGTCTATGACGACGGTACGGTCATGGCGACGACACAAGATTCTCGCCTCGCCATGGCTTTCATCAACGCGGTTTTTTCTGGAACTTATGAGTTGCGTTTTGCCCGCCCGGACTCAGACACCGAATTGCGAACCTACAAAATTGCGTCCGCTCCGGGGGAACCCGTAGTCGGCGCCTTCACGCACTGCCTGGATCACCTTGCCATCGAGTCCAACCGGCTTCGATCATGCGCATCGACAAAAGGAAGCCCGCTGCCCGAGGGAGGGGGCAGCGCGCTCAGCCTCACGATGGGTCAGGGAGGACAGCCCCATCGCTCACCCATGTCAGGGGAGGACATGGGCAGACCACACGTAGGAATATCTTCTTACAAATCAAGGCAGGACTCGATTTTTGGGGATCGCCAGCCGTTCATTCCGACTGCTCGCCGCGCCCGCTCGCCTGGCACGCCAGGATGATTTGATCCTGCTCAATGTGAAGATTGCTCCGTACGCCAGAATAGCCAACAGATTGAAGGAGCGATCGCATGACTCACACTTCAATTACGGGATTTACTCACGCTGCCGAGCAGGCGCAGCAATGGGTGAACGAGTTGGCCCGAGACTTGGGCTGGAGCGAACAGAGCGCCTACCGCTTCCTGAAATCCGTCTTGCACACGTTGCGAGACTGGCTGTCGCCCGAGGAGATGGCCGACCTTTCCGCTCAACTGCCGACGCTCATCCGGGGTATATATTTCGAAGGCTGGAAGCCGGACACACCCGCGTGGGAACGGAAGAAGAGCGACTTCGTGATTTGTGTCAGGAACAGCTTCGGATATGAACCCGACGTCGATATCGACCAGGCGATCAAAGCGGTTTTCAAGATCCTCGACCGCAACATATCGCATGGCGAAATCGTCCAGGTTCGGAACTCGATGAAGAAATCGCTGCGTCAGCTCTGGCCGGTGGATTGACCGATGTTCCGCGATCGACAGGAAGCTGGGAAAAGACTTGGCGTCGAGGTCGGGAAACTGGATTTACATCAGCCGGTCGTCCTCGCCTTGCCGCGAGGGGGTGTCCCCGTCGCCGCGGAAGTGGCCAAAGCCCTGAACGCTCCACTCGATCTGATTATCGTGCGCAAGGTGGGTGCGCCGGGTAATCCCGAACTGGCCGTCGCGGCGATCGTCGACGGCAACCCACCGGACATCGTTCTGAACCGCGAGATCGTCGAGGCCTATGCGCTCGACGATGATGAACTTCGCGTCTTGATCGCGAAGGAGCGCCCGGAACTGGAGCGGCGCCGGCTCGTCTATCGTGGCGATCGCGCCCCTCTGTCGATCACCGGAAAGACGGCAATCATCGTGGACGACGGGGTCGCGACGGGGACAACGATGAAGGTTGCAATCCGTGCCCTTAAAAGGCGCTCGCCCCGGGAGGTCGTTGTGGCAATCCCTGTGGCGCCGCCAGACACAATGGCGGAGCTCGCCCAGGAGGCGGACTTGATCGTGTGCCTCAGCCAACCAGCGCGTTTCCGCGCTCTTGGTTACCACTACCGCAGCTTCCCTCAGCTTACCGATGACGAAGTCACGGACGCACTCGTCGAAGCCTGGCAAGAACACCGCGCTGGTCAGCGAACAATTCGGTCGCGGACGACCAAGCCCGGCGCGGCTTGAGCTCCTAGTCACTCTCGAGCAAGCATGTCGATTAGCCTAAGATACCTTCGCTTGTGGACCACTCGACACATGCTTTCTTCCGGATTCCGATCGACGTTTCAGGTCGAAAAGCGAAAGGGAGCGGCCGTGCTTCATCGCGCCATCAAGATCGGCAGCGATTGATCCTCAAGCATCGACTTGGTGACACCACCGAAAATCCGCTCGCGCAACCGCGAATGACCATAGGCGCCCATCACCATCAACTCGGCGCCGCTGTCGACCGCATGCTGGCGAAGAACGTCAGCGACGGAATGGGTTGAACTCGGCAGTCGATCGACCGTGACCTTCACGCCATGCCGCGCGAGATAGGCGGCTGCATCGGCCCCCGGTTCCTGACCGTGGTGGTGTTCGTCCTCCACCGGATCGACCATGACGAGGCGCACTTCGTTGGCGCCCGTCAACATGTCGAGTGATTCACGAAGGGCGCGCGATGACTCGAGGCGAGCATCCCACGCAACCAGCACCCGCTTCGGCTTCAATGTCGGCCGCGTCCCTGGGGGAACGATCAGCAGCGGCTTTCCGGATGAAAACAAGGCGCCCTCGATCACCTTGCTCTTCAGCGTCTCGCCGGCGAGCAACTCCGGTCCGATCACCGTAATGTCGGCGTAGCGCGCACGGCGACCAATTCGTTCGTCAGCCCAGCCGACCTCCGGATATTCGCTGGAGACATCGGCCGAAAGCGCGCTCTTGGCGAGAAAAGCCGACACGGCGGCGGCTCGCTTCTCCAAGAGCTTCTCATCGGCCTGCCGCTCCTTCAGCCAGTCTTCCGAGACGACCGCCGCATATTCTCCGACTGGCGGCGGCGCGGCGATGGCAACGACAAGAACAGCAAGATGGGCGCCGATTTCGTCGCAAAGGTCAGCAGCGAGTTTGAGATCGCCGTCACCCATATGCGGTCCCGTAACCGCAAGTATCGTCCTGAAAGCCATGGCGGATGCTCCCGATCTTGTGTGAAATTCCATGGCAACGATAACCGGACGGTTCGGCATGCTCATTGCGCTGAATCAAAGATCTCGCCGTGGCCCAATTGATCCGGATCAACATGTGTGCGGGTTGACACGGTACGCTCAACCCATCAACCGGTGGATGCGCAGATGAGACTACCGATCGCACTAGCTCTCGCGACTATGGCCTGCCAAGCGTCCTTGGCGCAGGAAATGAGTTACGGCCAGGCAGAATATCTGAACTCCTGCGCCGTCTGTCACGGCGTCGATGGCAAGGGCGACGGACCCTTGCGCGACCTGCTGATCAAGCGTCCGGCCGACCTGACGCACCTTTCCGAACGCAATGGCGGGACGTTTCCCTATTCGAGGGTCTTCGCGACTATCGACGGCCGGTACGCCATACCAAGCCATGGCGGCCGCGAGATGCCGGTCTGGGGGCGCCACTTCCTTGAGGATGACGCAAAAACCTACGGTCCAAGTGGTGGTGAGGTGGTAACCACA
The DNA here is from genome assembly GCF_059683645.1 of Mesorhizobium sp. RCAM 05104. Classification (NCBI taxonomy): domain Bacteria; kingdom Pseudomonadati; phylum Pseudomonadota; class Alphaproteobacteria; order Hyphomicrobiales; family Phyllobacteriaceae; genus Mesorhizobium; species Mesorhizobium sp. RCAM 05104. The sequence continues at coordinate 1,663,349 of NZ_CM185033.1, forward strand.
GAACGCATCCACAACCTGACAGGGTATATCGAGACGCTGCAGCATTAGATTCAGGCCGCGACGATCGCCAAAATGACTTGCTTGTGCGATGGATTGGTACACCTCTGAGGTGCCAATCAACTTGGTTCGGGATGGCGATGACTGACATCAGCCTCAGGTTGAACGCACGCCTTGGCCGGATCCATGCAAGGCAGCGTCTGGGCATAGAAGACGCCCACGAAGCACAAATCTTCGGCCAGGGCCTGAACTTCTTTCATCCGGAGAATTGGTATTCGATCCATGCGGTGATCCGCAACGGGCTGCGCTTAGCCGGGCTCTATGGACGCGGGTACCGCAATGCCGAAAACGTCCAAGTCCGGGTCAACACGATCGTATCGGCAACCTTGCCACGCGGTTTCGAAGGATTCCGGATCCTGCACCTCAGCGATCTGCATACGGACATGAGCGGCCCGGCCATGGATCGCGTCACCGAACTCGTCGCGGATCTCGATTATGACATTTGCGTGCTGACCGGCGATTTCCGTGCAAAGACCTTCGGTCCCTTCGAAGCCGCCTTGGACGGCGTCGCCCGCGTACGCGCCTCTCTCAAGGGGCCGCTATACGGGGTGCTCGGCAACCACGATACAGTTCGAATGGTTCCAGCCCTGGAGGACATGGGCATTCGCATGCTGATGAACGAACTGGAGGTGATCGAGCGGGACGGAGAGCGCATCTATCTCGCTGGAATTGACGATGCGCATTTCTTCCGGGTCGACAATATTGAAAAGGCGGTTGCCGATGTGCCGTCCGATGCCTTTTCGATCCTGCTTTCACATACTCCCGAGATTTATCGCCAGGCAGCTCACGCTGGATTCGACGCGCTGCTCGCAGGTCACACCCATGGCGGCCAGATCTGTCTGCCGGGAGGAATTCCGATCACCCTGGATTCGAAACTCCCGCGGACGATGGGCGCCGGCGCGTGGATGTACCATGGCATGATGGGTTACACATCGGTTGGCGCCGGCTCGAGTGTCGTCGCGGTACGGCTGAACTGTCTTCCCGAGATCACACTCCACCATCTGGTCCGCGAGGATCAGTAGGGTCTGTCCCTGATGCGCAGCATGTAGAGAAGCCGGGAGACCACGAGTTCACCAATCCAGAACGCGCCGACACCGATCAGAATGTCCCAAACCGAAAATCCCACGAGGTTCTTGACCGCCAGGAAAGCCAATAGAGATTCCGGCACCTGATCGAGGCCTGGCGCCTCAGCACTCGGAGCTAGGCGCAAGCGACGTTTGATGAAGCTCGACAGCATGTCGCCGACCATGGCGGTAAAGCCGATGAGCGCTCCGATTGCAGCGTCGAGCCCCACAAGGGGGCCGCCTATCCCAGCTGCCATGATGGCGAGCACGAGACCGCGAAGGGTCTTTGACCGACCCAGGAGGGGCCGTCCGTCCCAGAACAGCCGACCACCATCGATCGGCCACGAGAGCCACTCGCCAAGCATTTTCTTGGCGATGACAGGCACGCCGTTCGCGAGGGTCAGCAAGATAAGACACTGAACGATCGGCCAGAAATGAAGCTCAGTCATTGTGCTCTCGAAACGCAGGGGCCGGCGTCATTGCGGAGATCGCGCGCCTGGCTGTGTGCACCTAGGCCGATCGGATAGCCTTCCTCCGGCAACCCCCTTCTCTACCAGCTTTTCAAGCGGAGCACCGCTATGGCCGAATACAAAAGAAGCCAAACCGAACAGAAAGTCTCCCATCATCTGGGCTCGGGCCGGAGTGTCGGTCACAGCACGAAAAAGCCAATTGAAGCCAGAGCCATCACCGTCGTGGCAAGCACGCCCCCGAAAACCATCCAGCGCGGCAATGTCAGGTGACCCATGATCCGCGGGTTCATGGCGATCATCATCATGATTGCCATCAGCGGCGCCGCTAGAATTCCATTGACGACAGCGCTCCAGTAGAGGGCCCTGATTGGATCCAGGCCCACGAAAGTCAGGGTCACCCCACCCAGCGTCGCCACCGCGATTACGCCGTAGAAGGCCTTGGCGTCTTGCAGGCGCCGGTCCAGGCCTTCGGGCCACCGAAACATCTCCGCAACAGCATAGGCGGCGGAGCCCGCAAGCACGGGGACGGCAAGCATGCCGGTACCGACAATACCGATAGCGAAAATGGCAAACGCAAAGTCCCCGGCAACAGGCCGGAGCGCTTCGGCCGCCTGCGACGAGGTCTGGATGTGCGTAATCCCGTTGGCATGAAGCGTTGCCGCCGTGGCAGTGATGATGACGATTGCCACCAGATTGGAAAACCCCATTCCGAACAGCGTGTCGCCACGAATGCGCGCCAGCTCCGGTCCGGCAGCGTGAGAGTTGGCGCCAAGCCGTCGACGGTGTTGCCGGTGCTGCTCCTCAACCTCCTCCCCGGCCTGCCAGAAAAAGAGGTAGGGACTGATTGTTGTGCCAAGGACGGCAACAAGCGCCATGGCGTGATCGCCGTCGAAGACGATTTGCGGAACCAGCGCACCATAGAGCGCCGCCCCCCAGGGCACATGGACTGACAGCACCACCGCCACGTAGGCAAGCAGGGACAGGGTCAGCCATTTAAGCACCATCACATAGCGCCGATAGCTCACGAAGATTTCCAGAAAGATGCAAATCAGGGCGAAGAGGATCGCATACAAGTGACGCGGGCCACCTATGAGCAATTCAAGCGCCGCCCCCATGGCGCTGAGGTCGGCGCCGATGTTGATGATGTTGGCGACGAGCAGGAGGAGAACGGCGAAACGCAGCAGCCAAGGCGAGTAGTGCCGACGCAGATTGCGTGCGATACCTTGGCCAGTCACAGCGCCGATCCCGGCACTGATCCCTTGAGTTACAGCCATAAGCGGATAGCTGAACAGCATGGTCCAGGAGAGGGAGTAGCCGAATTGCGCCCCCACCTGACTGTAGGTGGCGATACCGCTTGGATCATCATCGGCCGCGCCGGTGATCAGTCCTGGGCCCAAGCTTCCGAAGAAACTCGAGCGTTGGCGAAGCGTTGTAGCCGATGCCTCCGACGGTTCCATCGAATGACTCCCCTCCCACGCACCTCTGGTTTCCGCAAACTGGACTGGTTTAGCACGGACAAGCTGCAGGTCGTGAAGAGCTGGGCGCCCTTCGGAAGCCACAAGCGCCTGACATTGCGCCCTCTTCGGTCTCGGTCTCTGATCGCGCGCGGGGACCGGGACGCACCAGCGGACCGCGTATGAGCACAGCAATCGTGGCTCAGCTTGTTGCCGCGACACCGACGACATAGTTCTTTCCGTAGGCCTTGGCGCATTTCGGGCATGTCGTGTAGAAGAAATAGACGTCGCCCGGCTCCGATTTTCGATCGCGTGCGATCTGCCGCATTTCCTCATGCCACTGCCTTGCCCGGCTATACGGGCCTTCGAACACTTTCGTTATGAAGTCACCGCTCAGCGTGGTCATCTCCTCGCCTGGGACGGTTTTCGAGACTGAAAACAGATGCTCACTGCTCCATGGCGAGATATCGCGGCTGAGCACGATGAATCGGTCCGTGTCCGAAGCACCGGCGTCATCGATATGCCTGTTAACACGCGCGAACACGCTGCCCATGTTCATCGGGACATGCATCACGCTGTGGGTTGTCGCCCTGAGAAACCGCTTGTCCTTGAAGTGCAATTCCTGGCCGTCCCAGCCCTCAGGGTTGAACCTCGGGCAACAACCAGTCGTGTTCACGCTGGCGTCATATCGCGGCGTTTCATTCGTCTGCATCACCGTTCCCCAGTTTGGATCGAAAGCCATCCAACAGGGAACGGACCCAGCCCTCATTGATCTTCGTCAACATGGCGCTGGAACAGGATTGAAACGCGTCGAAGCCGGCTGGCCTCGGTCGCGCGACAAAGCAGGCAAACAAACTCTCAAACAGATATCGCGGCCGGTCTCGCGCGGACTCAAGCCGCCGCCAATGTGTTCTCGATGGCTTCGACGGAGTGTTTCGCGAGATCCTTGCTAAGTTCGCCCACCAGCTTTGCTTTCAGCGAAGCCTGGACGTGCTTGCGCAGTTCGCCCAGCGTGCGCGGATCGGCGATCACCACGACATGCTCGAATGCCTCCGTCAGCGCTTCGCGATTGAGATACTCCGCCACGGCCGCGGCAAAGTCGTCTTCCCGCAGGCGAGAGTCGTCGGGATTGGCGGTGGAACTGCGATGTCGGCCGCCAGAGCCCGTGTTGGCCGCTTGGAGGGCCGGTTCGCGCAATTCAACCAGGTCGATCCGGGGTTCGTGACCCTTGTTGCGGAAAAGGCGCAACTTCTCGCCGTCGGTTACCGCGACGAGCGTACCATTAGACACAATCATTTTGTTCTCCTTTGAAATAGATTGATCAAGGTCCAGAGCGGTGCCTCGCTGTCGCAGGGCGCTCCAACCCTGCGCGATCAGTGGCCCCATATAATCCGAGGTTCATTTCTTGATGTCGGGGTTGGCAACGCCCGTGCCCGGCCCACAATGATGGGTGCAACCGGTTTCAGTGCGAGCGGAATCCCAAGCTCCTTCTTCACCGTTGTCTCGTTGAGCCAAGGCCGAGACAACCCGATCCAGCATGTTCCAAGACCCCTGGCATGAGCTGCCAGCATGAGATTCTGCCCGGCCAGGCAGCAATCCTCGTCGGACTGCCTTTCGTCATTCGTCGCGCAGATGATGATCAGCGCCGGCGCGCCGTGGAAGATCTCGAACTCCTTATCGGCAAGATGGCCAGCAAGCGGCGAGCCCTTGGGCAGGTTGCTGGCCGCAAAGTGCTTGGCCTCGTCCGATAACGCACGCAGACGCGCGGAGCCGCTCACCACCACAAAGGACCATGGCTGCAGGTTCATGGCACTCGGCGCCAAGATGGCAGCATCGATCAACTCGTGGATCAGATCGTTGTCGATCTGCTCGTCGGTATAGGCACGGACCGCTCGCCGCGTCCGCAATGCTTCCATCAGTTCCATGGCGCACCTTCTGGATTGGTCGTTGAAAAAGGCGGTGCTTAAAGTCTCGTTGTTCTCTGGCATGTGTTCTCGTGGATCGCCTTGCCCTGAATCAATTTGCCGGCCTTCGGCATCGTCCAGGCTGGCGCTCAATTCCGGGCGCCCCGCGCGGTGAACACCGTTTCACTCTCGACCGGATTGAAGCACTTCCACCCGTCAGATACGGCACCGGACGAAAGCCAAGCTCATAAGGGCGGCGTCCTCTGACGCCGCCCTGTCGTCAGGCGGGAACGGCCGCGCGCTCAGATACCGGCTTGCGAACGGGCTCGGAGAAATCAAGCACCATCCGTCCCTGAATCCTGCCGGCCTTGAGGTTTGCAAATATCGTGTTGATGTCCTCGAGGCGTCCCTTGGTGATTTCGGCCTTTACCTTGCCGTCAGCGGCAAAGGCGATGGCCTCGTCGAGATCGCGCCTGGTTCCGACGATCGAGCCGCGCACCGTGATGCGCTTCAGCACGACGTCGAAGATCGGTGTCGGAAATTCCCCCGGCGGCAGGCCAACCAGACTGATCGTCCCCTTGCGGCGAACCATATGCAGCGCCTGGCTGAAAGCCGGTGTCGAAACCGCGGTCACGAGAATGCCATGAGCACCACCGCCGGTCCCCTTGATAACCTCGGCCACCACATCGGGTGAGCGCGCGTCGAATGCGAGATCGGCTCCGGCGGCTTTGGCCAGAGCGAGCTTTTCGGGTGCAACGTCCAGGGCCACAACCTTCAGTCCCATCGCCTTGGCATACTGGATCGCCACGTGGCCGAGACCACCGACGCCGGATATAGCCACCCACTCGCCGGGCCGGGCCTCGGTTTCCTTCAGACCCTTGTATGTGGTCACGCCGGCGCAAAGGATCGGCGCCATCTGCGCGAAATCGACGCCGGCAGGCAGGCGCGCGGCAAAAGGTGCCGATGCAATGACATATTCAGCGAAGCCGCCGTCGCAGCTGTAACCGGTGTCATGCTGGTGCTCGCAAAGCGTCTCCCAGCCGGTCTCGCAGTATTCGCAGCGCATGCAGGCATCGTGCAGCCAAGCGACGCCGACCGGATCGCCCTCCTTGAAGTCGGTCACGCCGGGGCCGAGCGCCGCGACCACGCCGGCAACCTCATGCCCGGGAATGAACGGCGGCACGGGCTTCACCGGCCAGTCTCCATCGGCGGCATGCAAATCGGTATGGCAAACGCCGCACGCAATCACCTTGACTAGGATTTCCCCCGGGCCTGGAATGGGAACCGGCACCTGTTCGATCGATAGTGGCCTGCCGAATTCATGGACCACGGCGGCCTTCATCATCTTCACCACAGCGCATTCTCCTTGTTTCTCGACTGCGTTTCTTGCTGCCCTGGCGAACAATGGGCCGTGCCACGTCCTCTTTCCTTGACCTAGCGCAATGAGGAAATCTTTCGCCGTTGACCGGGATCAATGTCCGGTCAGCCGAAAGGCGAAAGAGTTGCCCAAGCAGTCGAGGAAAAGAACGTTTCACGTCTCAGCATGGGATCGGTCAACCATGAACAGGCAATGGCACGCAGCGAACGCAATGCCCGCGAACGCGACCATGGACGATCGGATCGCGTGGCACCTGGAACACGCCGTCCATTGCGGATGCCGGGATATCCCCAAGGGCATCCAAAATGAGCTGGAACGGCGCGGAATAGTCGTGAAGGCGCAATCTCCTCACAGCTTTGTCCAGAACGGCCGGCGTCAAGCCGAGCCGGCGGAAAGGACTGGAATCCATGCTCGCACCAAATCCTGAAGCAACAAATCCCGAGATGGAAGATATCCTGAAAATCGGCGCCGGTTCGGGCTGGTGGCCGCGCAAGCGTGCATCCTTGTTGTGGCTGGCACTGGTTGTCCTTGTCCTGGCAACCGGAGGCTGGTGGTGGTCCGCGCACCAGGCTGTGTCTTCGCTCCAGTACCAGACCGTGGCGGCCAAGCGCGGTGGCCTTACCGTATCGGTTTCGGCGACCGGTACGGTTGATCCGATCACGCAGGTCCAGGTCGGAAGCGAATTGTCCGGCAGGGTGAAATCGGTCCTGGTCGACTACAACGCCAAGGTGACCGCCGGACAGGTCCTCGCCGAGATCGACACCGACAAGCTGATTGCCGAAACCAATCATACGCGCGCGCAACTCGACGCAATGAAGGCCGACGTCGTGCAGAAACAGGCCGCCTTTGCGCAGACCGAAAGCGACCTCGCGCGCCTGCGTCCTCTCGTGCTTCACGACTTTGCGTCCAGGCAGGATCTGGAAGCGGCAGAGTCGGCACGCGACCAGGCCGAAGCTGTCCTCAACAGCGCCAAGGCGCAGGTAAAGGTCTCCGAAGCCGACCTTGCCGCCAATCAGACTGATCTCGACAAGGCAGTGATCCGCTCACCGATCGACGGCATCGTTCTCGATAGAAATGTCGATCCGGGCCAAACGGTCGCCGCCTCGCTTCAGGCTCCGGTTCTGTTCACAATCGCGGGCGATCTTAGCCAGATGCAACTGCTTGTCGACGTCGACGAAGCCGACGCCGGGAGCGTCAAGGAAGGACAGGACGCAACCTTCACCGTGGAAGCCTTTCCCGATCGCCACTTCGCCGCGAAGGTCGTCCAGCTTCGCTACGCGCCCGTGACCGTCAGCGGCGTCGTCACCTACAAATCGGTGCTGTCGGTCGACAACGCATCGCTGGCCTTGCGGCCGGGCATGACTGTCGCCGCCGAGATCGTCACCCAGAAGGTCGACGATGCCCTGCTGATACCGAATGCGGCATTGCGCTACGCGCCGCCCAAGGCCGCCGACGCCAGCGACAACCGCAACTGGCTTGTCAAGCTGATGCCCAGGCCGCCCACGCAGGCACAGACGGAACTGAGCGACAACCTTCCGCCAGGCCAGAAGCGCATCTGGGTTCTCAAGGACAACGCCGCCTCACCTCTCCTGATAACGCCCGGCGCCACCGACGGGAATTGGACGCAGCTGCTCGAGGGTGACCTGCAAGACGGCAACCTGCTGATCGTCGATTCAACCGGATCGGATTGAGACATGCCGTCCACCGGTCCCGTCCTTATAAGGCTGCAGGATCTCGCCCGGTCCTACGGGCAAGGCAGCGCGACGGTGAATGCGCTGCGCGGGGTCTCTCTCGATATCGCCGAGGGCGAATTTGTTGCCATCATGGGCCCTAGCGGCTCGGGCAAATCGACCTGCATGAACATCATGGGCTGCCTCGACACTCCGACGGGCGGCCATTTCTATTTCCGTGGCCTCGATGTCGGCGCGCTTTCAAACGACCAGCGTGCCTTGCTGAGGCGGCACTATATCGGCTTCGTCTTCCAGGGCTTCAACCTGCTGCCGCGCACCTCCGCGATCGAGAATGTCGAACTGCCGCTTATCTACCGCCAGATGGGCGCCCGCGAGCGGCGTACACTTGCGCTCAACGCCATGCGGCAGGTCGGCCTTGCCGGGTGGGAGAACCATGCGCCGAACGAACTCTCGGGCGGGCAGCAGCAACGTGTCGCCATCGCCCGCGCCATCGTGACCGCTCCCGCCCTTCTGCTCGCCGACGAGCCCACGGGCAATCTCGATACGGCGCGCAGCCTCGAGATCATGAACCTGCTGATCCACCTCAACCGGAGCCAGGGCATAACCATAGTCATGGTGACCCATGAGCCGGACATGGCCGCCTTCGCGCAGCGGATCGTTCGCTTCAAGGATGGAGAGATCGAAACCGACCAATTGAACAGCAAGGCCGCCTGATGTTCCTTGAAACCATCCTGCTGGCCTTTCGCGCCATCCGCCGCAATGCCCTGAGGTCCACGCTGACCGCGCTCGGCATCATCATCGGCGTGGCGGCCGTGACGGCGTTGGTGACCATCGGCAACGGAACCACGCAAAGCGTCGTCTCCGGCGTTTCGCGCCTGGGCAGCAACCTTCTTTCGGTCAGGCCGGGCGAACCGGGCGGCGCTCCCGGCAGCGCGCGCTCGACGGCCAGGCCGTTCGACGCCGCCGATGCCGCGGCGATCGCGGATCAGATCGGCGGGGTGAAGGCCGTTGCACCGATCGCTTCGGCGAAAGTCACGTCCGTGGTCGGAAACGAGAACTGGGAAACTTCGGTCGCAGGAACGCTGAATACCTATTTCGAAGCAGGGCAATGGACAATTGCTTCGGGCCGCCTGTTCACGGACGGCGAATTGCGCGCCGGCAATCCTGTCTGTGTCATCGGCGAGACTGTCCGCCAGCATCTGTTCGGCAAGTCCGACCCGATCGGACAGGCTCTTCGCCTGCAAAGAATCCCCTGCACGGTCATTGGCCTTCTTGCTTCCAAGGGTGCTGGCGCGTTCGGCATGGACCAGGACGACATCGTCATCATTCCTCTGCGCGCCTTCCAGCGGCGGATTGCCGGCAACATCGACGTCGATTTCATCAACGTCGCGGCGCGTGCCGACACGGCGACGGCCAAGGTGAAGCGCGACATCGAGAACCTGCTGCGGGAACGGCGCAGGATCGGGACCGGCCAGCGGGATGATTTTTCCGTCTTCGACATGACCGAGATCAGCAGCACGCTGTCCAACATCACCACCGTGCTGACCGGGCTGTTGAGCGCCGTCGCCGCCGTAAGCCTGTTGGTCGGGGGCATCGGGATCATGAACATCATGCTGGTATCGGTGACCGAACGCACGCGGGAGATCGGCATCCGGCTCGCCATCGGAGCGCTGCGCCGCCAGGTTCTGGCGCAGTTCCTGGTCGAGGCGGTGGTGCTATCGCTTTTCGGCGGTTTGATCGGCGTCGCCATCGGCCTGAGCGTTGCGGCCGCCATGGCCGGCTGGCTGAACGTCCCTTTCGTCTTCGAACCGACGGTCGTGGTGGGATCGTTCCTTTTCTCCGGCCTGGTCGGCGTGCTGTTCGGCTACTTCCCGGCGCGCCGCGCCGCCAATCTAAATCCGATCGATGCGCTACGCCATGAATAGCCCCCAGACCCGCGACGCAAAGGGCAAGGTGACGTGGCAGCGGCTCGGCAACGGTCGGTTTGGATCGTCTGACGCTTCATCAACATTCGCCAGAAGCTACTCGAAGGAATAGGTGAAGCCCTCCTTGGAGGCGCCGACGGTCACCTTCGTCATCTTTTCGCCCCCGAGCGACCGGTTCAGCACGCCGCGACTCAATTCCGGCAGAAGCGTGTTGGTCAGGATGGCATCGATCATCCGCCCGCCGGATTCGATCTCGGTGCAGCGGGCCTTGACCAGATCCATGACACCGTCGCCGATTACCAATTCCGCGTCGTTGGTTGCACGCAGGCGGCGAGCGATCTTGGCAAACTGGTGACGGGTGATGGCTTCGATCATCGAATCCGAGAGCGGGTAATAAGGGATGGTCACCACCCGGCCGAGGAAGGCCGCCGGGAAGACCTTCAGCAGCGGGCTGCGCAACGACGTATCCAGATCGTCGAGCCCTGCCCGTAGCGTGCCATTCCTGGTCCGGTCCATGATGACTTCGGAGCCGACATTCGACGTGAGCAGGATCAGCGTGTTCTTGAAGTCGATCCGTCGGCCCTCGCTGTCATCCATCATCCCCTTGTCGAAGACCTGGAAGAAGATTTCGTGCACGTCCGGATGCGCCTTCTCGACCTCATCGAGCAGGATCACCGAATAGGGCTTGCGGCGAACCGCCTCGGTCAGGATGCCGCCCTTGCCATAGCCGACATATCCGGGCGGCGCCCCCTTCAAGGTGGAGACCGTATGGGCCTCCTGGAACTCGGACATGTTGATCGAGATGAGGTTCTGTTCGCCGCCATAGAGCGTTTCGGCCAGCGCCAAGGCCGTCTCGGTCTTGCCGACACCGGAGGGGCCGCAGAGCAGGAACACGCCCACCGGCTTTTCCGGCGCGCCGAGCCCGGCGCGGCTGGTCTGCACACGCTTGGCGATCATCTCCATGGCATGATCCTGGCCGACCACGCGTTCGGACAGGGTCGCGGCGAGCCGCAGCGCCTTTTCGGTCTGGCTCGACAGCATCCGTCCCGTCGGTATTCCCGTCCAGTCCTGAACGACCGCCGCCACGGCGTTGCGGTCGACCGACGGCAGGATCAGCGGCGTTTCGCCTTGCGCCTGGGCCAGTTCGGCCATCAGTTCGCGCAGCCGGGCAAGATCGGCCGCCGGATCGGATGGAGGGGCGGCGGCAGCGGCCGGTGCCTCCCCGTCGGTCCCGGCGGTTTTGGTTGTGGCCTTCTTGGTCTTGGGCGTTTCGGTCTTAGTCTTAAGTGTTTCAGTCTTGGGCAGTTGGGTCTCAACCGCGTCCGCGCCTGCTGTCTCGGTGTTGGCCTCCGGCGTCTCCACCGCATCGAGCGGCACACCTTCGCCGCGCAGCCTGGCACGCAATTCGAGTATCTCGGCAACCAGCGCCTTTTCCCGATCCCAACGTTGCTGCGCGGCGGCCAGCGTGAGCTCGCTTTCGGCAAGCCCGGTCTCGACCCGTGCCTGCCGCTCAGCCACCTCGATGCCGATCGCGGCCTCGCGGCCGATGATGCCGCGCTCGACCTCCAGCGCCTGGCGGCGGCGCATGATATCCTCGACCTCGGCAGGCGTTGCGTGCTGCGATATGGCAACACGGGCGCAAGCGGTGTCGAGAAGGCTCACCGCCTTGTCCGGCAGTTGCCGCGCCGGGATGTAGCGGTGCGACAGGCCGACCGCCGCCTCGATCGCCTCATCGAGTATCTGCACCTTGTGGTGCTGCTCGAGAACGCCGGCCACGCCGCGCAACATGAGAACGGCCACCGCCTCCGACGGCTCGTCGATCTTTACCACCTGGAAACGGCGGGTCAGCGCCGGGTCTTTCTCGATGTGCTGCTTGTATTCGGCCCAGGTCGTTGCGGCGATGGTGCGAAGTTCACCGCGCGCCAGTGCCGGCTTCAGGAGATTGGCCGCGTCGCCGGTTCCAGCAGCGCCGCCCGCGCCGATCAAGGTGTGGGCCTCATCAATGAACAGGATGACGGGCGTTTCGGAAGACTGCACCTCGTCGATGACAGCCTTCAGCCGTTTCTCGAACTCACCCTTCACGCTTGCCCCCGCCTGCATCAATCCGACGTCGAGCATGCGCACGCTGACGCCTTGCAGCGTAGGCGGCACATCGCCCTGGGCGATACGCAAGGCAAAGCCCTCGACGACCGCGGTCTTGCCGACCCCGGCCTCGCCGGTCAGGATCGGGTTGTTTTGCCGCCGCCGCATCAGGATATCGACGATCTGCCTGATCTCCGGATCGCGGCCGACGACCGGATCGATCTTGCCGTCGCGGGCACGCTGGGTCAGGTCGGTCGCGTATTTCGCCAGTGCAGAATCCCCACCCGGAGACCGCCGCGGCGTCTCCGCGGCGGGCTCGGCAGTCGAGGCGCCGGCTTCGAGCGAACCTTCCATGACATCGGCGAACCGCGCGATAACCGCGTCGGCGTCGATCTTGTCAAACTCGCCGCTGATCTTCGACAGCAGGCCTTCCAGCACCGGCGTCTTCAGGCAAGCGAGAAGAATATGCGCGCTGCGAACTTCCTCCACGCCGAATTCCAGCGTTGCCAGGTTCCAGGCTTCCTGGATGGCGTGAAAGATGTGGTCGGAGAATTCCTCGATCGACGTGGCGCCGTAAGGCAGCTTGTCGACGGCGCGGGTCATATCGGCCGTGAGCCGGCTCGCATCCACCCCCGCGTCGGCGATTATCATCTGCACATCCGAGCGGTCGGAAAGCACCAGTTGCTCGATGAAGTGGACGAGTTCGACGTAAGGGTTGCCGCGCAGCTTGGCGGTGTCGGCCGCGGCCTTGAAGGCGCGCACCCCGACAGGATTGAGCTTGCCGACCAGTTCCTTGCGTTTGAAGGTCTGCGATGACCGGCGCTGTTCCATCGAACGTGCTCCTGCGATCTGCCAGTCGATAACCTGCCACATAAGCCGTCACTTGACAAAGCGGGCGATGGACCTGGTCTCGATGCCCGGCTCGGCCGGCTCTTTCCATTTGTGGAAAGTCCCGCACCGCCGGCTGCAAATAACCACGGAATAGCACGCCTCCATGCGATGCATTTCACATACAGGGTTCGGCAATCTCGCCAAGGGTTTCGGCACCGAGGCCGCGGTCTGGTCAGCTTTCGTTAATTTTTTGAGCAGCGGTTGAATTGTGGTAAAGTGCAACGCTGTGATAACGTTGGGTCACATACGGTTTCAGGGCCGGTTGCTTGGGGGGTCGGTGTGATCGATGTCGCACTATGGCTTAGTCCGCTCGACGGTGAAAATCCGTCGGGAGAGGATTTGCGCAACGATCCGGCTTTTCACGAGTTGGAGCGCCTGACGGAACCTCAGGTCAAGGTCGTCCATGACGGCCGCAACAAGCCCACCTCGCAAAGCACCATTCCGGTCGACTGGCCCGCGGTTCTCGCAAAGGCGGAGGAATTGCGCGCGCATGGCCGGGACCTGCGCCTGCTCGTCGTCGTGACGCGCGCGCTGGCCAACGAAGAACGACTGGCCGGGCTCGCGCAAGGTCTGACCCTCATTGCGCAGACCTTCGATCAGCATTGGGAAACCATGCATCCGGCACTGCGGCCCAGCGTTTCGCCACGCGATGCCGCCTTGCGCCGTATCAACGCGCTGCTCGACCTCCAGAACGGTCAGGACGGGCTGTTGGCGAACCTGCGGCAAATGACGTTCTTTGCGCCACGCTCGATCGGGCCAATCACGGGACGCGATCTGGAACAAGGCGCGCTCGACGACCGTGTCATGCTCCAGGAAGCAGCCTCGGGGTTGAATGCGGCGGAAAAGGCCGCACTGGTCAGCGCGCACGGACAATTGTTGAACCGGGTGCGTGCCGGATGCGCGGCACAGATAGATCAAGCCGACGCCGAGATGGTCTCGCTCGTGGCCGACGCCCGGGCAGCGATCGCGGCCCTTGATGCGGTTGAGGCCGCCCTCAACGCCCGTCTCGAGGGCGGCGGTGCTCCCGTTCCGGAATTAAAGCGGTTTCTGCAGCGTTTGCTGACGACCCTCGAACGGAATTCGACCGTCGACGCCGTGCCGAATGGCGCGGTCAAGCCGCCCTCGCCGGCAGAACAGACAATGCCTGCTCGAAACGGTCATGGAGCCGATACTATGGCAAGTATGGCAAGCTACGCGGACTCGAGCACGGGGCTTCCTGACCGGATTTCCTCGCGCGACGACGTGGTGAAATGCCTCGACCTCGTCGTCGCCTTCTATGACCGCACCGAACCGTCGAGCCCGATTCCGCATCTGGCGCGGCGCGTGCGCCGGATGGTGCATATGGATTTCGTTGAACTGATGGAAGATCTCGCCCCGTCGGGGCTGAAGGAATTCCGGCTGCTTGCCGGCGTTCCCGATGCCAAGAAGACGGCTCAGAAGGATGAAAGGTAACAGCACATGCCAGCCGAAAGCAAAGCGAAGGTCATCGAACGAAATCGCGCGCCGCGGGTGCAGATCGCCTACGACGTGGAAACCTACGGCAGCCCGACGACCATCGAACTGCCGTTCGTCATGGGCGTGATGGCCGACCTTTCCGGTGCTTCGCAAACCAAGGAAGCATCAAAGTCGGTGCTGGACCGCTCCTTCGTCGAGACCGACGCGAACCGCTTCCCCAAGTTCATGGAGGCGCTCGGGCCCCGCGTCAAAGCCCGGGTGAAGAACACACTGCCGCAGGCCGAAGGCCAGGAGCGCGACGAGGAACTGGCGCTCGATCTCACCTTCACCAAAATGGGTGATTTCGCCCCGGACAAGATCGCCGAGCAAGTTCCGCAACTGGCCGAGATCCTCAAGATGCGTCGCCAGCTCGAGGAATTGCTCGGCTTCATGGACGGCCGTGTCGACGCCGAAAAACGCATCGCGCAACTTCTGAACAACGAGCCGCTTCTTAGCAAGATCGCCAGCCAGGCAATGTCCGACGACGACAAGGAGTAAACCATGGCCGAACAGCAAAAGACCGCCGCCGTCGCCGCCGAGGCCGAAGCCATAGACCTCGGCGAATTCAGCGGACTCCTCGAGAAGGATTTCAAGGTCAAGAAGGACGACAGCGAGAAGCTGCAGCAACTCGTGCGCAATCTCGCGCTCGCGGCACAATCCCGTTCCGATACCACGACCATCTCGTCCAATGCGATCAAGTCGATCAAGTCGCTTATCGCCGGCATCGACAAGATGCTGACGACACAGGTCAACGAGATCCTGCACGCGCCGGAAGTGCGCGAAATGGAAGGCACATGGCGCGGCCTCTGGTATCTCGTCAACAACACCGAGACGGATCAGAAGCTTAAGATCCGGGTGATGAACATTTCCAAGGAGCAGCTGGCCGACACGCTCGAAGACTATGAAGGCCAGATGTGGGATCAGAGCCCGATCTTCAAGAAGGTTTATACGGACGAGTATTCGATGCTTGGCGGCGAGCCGATCGGCTGCGTGATTGGCGCCTACGAATTCTCCAACCACCCGCGCGACGTCGGTCTGCTGCGCAATATCTCCGGCATCTGTGCTTCGGCGCACACGCCGTTCATCGCAGCCGCCTCGCCGCGCCTGTTCCGCATGGACAGCTGGCAGGAATTGCCGAACCCGCAGGACCTGCAGCAGATCGTCTCCAACCCGGCCTATGCCTCGTGGCAGTCGCTGCGCGAGAGCGAGGACGCTCGCTACATCGGCCTGACCATGCCCCGCGTTCTGGCGCGACTGCCATATGGCACCGATACCGTTCCGGTGAAGGGCTTCACCTTCGAGGAAGAGGTGCAGGGCGATCACAACAAATATGTCTGGATGAACGCCGCCTTCCCGATGGGCGTGAACATAAACCGCAGCCACAAGCTGTATGGCTGGGGCACGCAGATCCGCGGCGTCGAGAATGGCGGCACGGTCCTCAACCTGCCGGTGCACAGCTTCCCGACCGATGACGGGTCGATAGCGATGAAATGTCCGACGGAAGTCGCCATCGACGATCGGCGCGAGGCGGAACTGGCCAAGCTCGGCCTGATGCCCATCCTGCATCGGAAGAATACCGATCTCGCGGCCTTCATCGGCGCACACTCACTGCAGGACGACGAGACACGGGCGGGACGGCTGGTCGACCCCGACGCGCAGTCCAATGAACGGCTGAGCGCCAACCTGCCCTATCTCTTCCCGGTCTCGCGCTTTGCGCACTACCTCAAGGCGATTGCACGCGACAAGGTCGGCTCGTTCAAGGAGCGCTCCGACATGCAGATCTGGTTGACCGAATGGATCAACCGCTACGTGCTGGCCAACCCGGCCTTTGCCGACGACAAGGCGCGCGCCAAGCGCCCGCTTGCCGCCGCCGAGGTCCAGGTGGACAGCGTGGAGGGGCGGCCCGGCTACTACAATGCCCGCTTCTATCTGCGCCCGCACTACCAGCTGGAGGGCATCAATGCCTCGCTCCGACTGGTGTCGGAACTGCCGTCCGTGAAGAGTTGATCGACAGCAACAACATCTTGGTTTTTGAAAGCGGTGGAGAAAGACAATGCCCACAACCATGAAGATTGATGGCTTTCTAAAAGTTCCGGATATCAAAGGCCCAAGCGTTCGAGACGGCCACGAGGATGAAATCGAAATCCATGGGGTCGACTACAAGATGGTCGCTCCATACGATCCAAATTCGCTCTCGCGCCGTGGCCGCGTTGCCCTGGGCATGATCAAGTTCACCAAGCACTATGACAAGTCCTCGCCCTATCTGAAAAAAGCCCTGTTCGAAAACAAGGCACTGGACGAAGTGGTGTTCTCGGCACGCCGGACCATCGATGGCGAGACCAAGGACTACCTGGTCGTCACCCTCACCGACGCCTCGATCATGGAATATGACATGTCGCAGGCCGAGGATGAGGAAGACCTGATCGAGGAAGAGGTCAGCTTCGCCTACAAGAAGATCAAGTTCGTCTACGACGACAATGACGAAATCGAAATGGATGTCTATGTCGGCAAGTGAGGGCCGGCGGCCCGGCGCGGACAAGCTGCAGGTTACCGGCGGTTCGCGAGCAAAACGCGAGGCGGTCCAACCCTCTCTCTGGGACCGCCTCGTAAATGACCTGCCGGGCATGGTCTCCGAGATAGACGGGCTGCGCCAGGCCTTGCAGGACGAACTCGGCGTGGACCGACTGGAGACCCTGGTCGCCGGCAGCGCTCGGCTCATCGATGCCGATGCGGAGCTGACGGCCGATCAGAAGCGGCGCCTGCACCGCCTGGCCTTTCAGACCCAACACCGCGCGGAGATGGAAAGCCGTGGCGTGGTCGTGTCGGCCCGTGTGCTCAGGGAGGCCGTGCGGCGCGACATCGAGGCTCTGTTCAACACCGAGCGTTTCGAGGCTGTTCCGCTTCTGTCCGATCTTGAAAGCGAGCAGGCGGCGGACAACCCGCCGTCGCTCGCCGATTTTCCGGAGGTGCGCCGAAGCGTGGTCAACTACGGCGTGCCTTCCTTCTCGGGACGTTCGTCCCGCGACTTTGATCGCGAAGCCCTGGCGCGCGAGATCAGGTCGGTGCTTGCCACGTTCGAGCCACGTCTCAAGGAAAGCGCAACGAAGGTCGCGGTGACGCTTGGCGACAAGAGCGTGGGGTTGAAGATCGAGATAGACGCGGTGCTGATCATGACACCGACGCCGGAACGCATGCGGCTGCGCACCACGATCAATCTCGATAACGGCCTGGCGCGGACCGAATTTAGGGAAGCCTGAGATGGATCGGGTCTTCGTAGAATATTACGAGGAGGAACTGACCCATATCCGTGCACTCGCGGCGGAATTTGCCGACATGCATCCGGCGGTGGCTCGCAACCTGTCACTCGACACGGTCCCTTGTCCGGACCCGTATGTCGAGCGGTTGCTTGACGGCGTCGCTTTCCTCGCCGCACGCACCCGGCTGAAGGTCGACGCGGAACGCTCGCGGTTTTCACGCAGCGTGCTGGACGTCCTCTATCCCGACCTGGTCACGCCGGCGCCGGCAACGGCGATGGTGGTGCTGAAACCGGGCCAGCAGGTCCAGACGATGGTTGCCGGCCATGTCGTCAAGCGCAACACCCGGCTGGTCTCCAGCCTGCAGCCCGGCCTTTCGACGCGCTGCACGTTCACCACGGCCCAGGACATCACGCTGTGGCCGATAGCGGTCACTTCGGTAAGCTATTTTCAAGATCGCAGCGCGCTGGTGGCGGGCGGCATAGCGCCGATCGGCGGTGTCGGCGGCGAGGCGGCGCTCCGCATCGTGCTGGCTCGGACCGGAAAAGGCAGACTCGACGAACTGTCGCTCGACCAGCTTGATCTCTACTTTGCCGGGCGCACCAAAGCACCATTGCTTTTCGACGCGATCTTCGGCGCGTGCTCGGCCGTTGGCGCACGCGCGGAAGGCAAGACCAATCCCATATCGCCCTTGCCGGAACCCGAAATGATCGGCATCAGCGACGACGAAGCGC
The DNA here is from genome assembly GCF_059683645.1 of Mesorhizobium sp. RCAM 05104. Taxonomy (NCBI): domain Bacteria; kingdom Pseudomonadati; phylum Pseudomonadota; class Alphaproteobacteria; order Hyphomicrobiales; family Phyllobacteriaceae; genus Mesorhizobium; species Mesorhizobium sp. RCAM 05104. The sequence goes on from NZ_CM185033.1 coordinate 1,681,747, forward strand.
TGATGCCTCGTACCCGTCCGACGTTCGAGGGGTACCGTCTGCTGCGCGAATATTTCATGATGCCCGAGCGCTTCCACTATGTGCGGATATCGGGGCTGCAACCTGTCGTGCGCAAATGCGCGGCCGGCATCGAGATCATCTTCATGTTCAGGCGTCCAGTGCCCGAGCTTGCAGACCTGACAGCGGCCGATTTCGAACTTTTTGCAACGCCGATCATCAATCTCTTCGAGCGTGAGTGCAACGTCATCGAGATTGACCCGCGCAAGACGCGCCAGGTGCTGCATGCCGACCGCACGCGGGCGCGCGACTTCGAAATCTATCGGATCCTCCGCGTCGAGGACGCCGACACGGAAGGCAACGACGCCGAAATTCCCGAGCTCTTCAGCCTGGGGCAAAACCGCGGCAGTGGCTGGGTCTATTCCACCGAGCGGCGCCCACGGCGCGCGACGGAAGAGGAGCGGCGCGACGGACTGACCCGCACCTCCTACACAGGGGACGATGTTTTCCTGGCGATTTCACGCCCGGTGGAAAGCCAGGCGAACCGGCCGCTGCAGCGTGTCGACATCGTGGCGCTTTGTACCAACCGCGATCTTCCGATCCTCGACGACAATCCCACCTTGACGCTGGAGGCCGGCGACCCGGTCGAAACGGTCCGGCTTCTCGGCGCGTTGCGTCCCCCTCGCCCGGCTATCCCCGCGGCACTGCCGGCCGGCGCGGCGGGCGAATCCCGCGCCGACAATCTCGCCTGGCGGCTCGTGGCGCAGCTGTCGCTCAACTTTCTCAGCCTTGCCAAGGAAGGTCGCGGCGTCGATCCGCTGCATGCGCTGCTCGATCTTTATGCCGACCGGGGCGATCCGAGCCTGGCCCGCAACGTGCATTCGATCGTCCGCATCGACTCGCGGTCGGTCATCGAAAGGCTGCAGATCGACGGGCCAATGTGCTTCGGACGCGGTACGGAAGTGACCTTGCATGTGGATCAGTCCGTCTTGGCAGGGCAGAGCACATTGCTGCTTTCGGCCTTGCTTGCACGGCTGTTTGCCCGTCATGCCGGAATAAACGGCTTTGTGCGAACCCGTACGCGGCTGTTGCAGAAGCAGGAGGATGTGCCATGGCCGATGACGCCCGGCAATCGCTACCTGATCTAGACACAGCCGACCCGAAGCGGGTCGAGGAACTGTCCGAGACGTTCGACTTCTTCGAGCTGTTGCGCCGGCTCGAACGCAGGGGCGGGCTGTTCGGCCATTCCGGCTCGCCGGAGCGCGAGCCGGCAAGGCTCGGACAGCATGTGCGTCTCAGCTTTTCGGCCAGGGACGTGGTTGAATTCCGCGAAGCGAAGGACAAGGCCCCGGCCAGGGTTACGGTCACAAATCTCGGCCTGATGGGACCTGAAGGCCCGCTGCCGCTCCATTTGACACGCTGGGTGCTCGATCGCCTGTCGCAGCGCTGGTTCACCGGCGCCGATGCGCAGCAGACCAGTGACACGACATTCCTGGATTTCGTCAACATTCTGCAGCACCGCCTGATCGCCCTGTATTATCGGGCGTGGGCGGATGCGCATCCGGCCGTACAGGTCGAACGCGCGGTCGGTGGGCGCGTTCGCGCCATGCTTGACGCCATGGCTGGGATCGGACTTCCCGGCACCCAGAACGCCGATCTCGATACGGTGAAGCTTCGCCAGGCGGCATCGCTCGCCAACCAGGTCGACGGCCCGGAACGGCTGACGCTGTTCCTGGCCGAAGCGTTCAAGGTGCCGGTTCAGATCAAGGAGTTCATCGCAGCCTGGATGACCATACCAACCGGGCTCCAGACCCGCCTTGCAAAAGCCTATGCAGGGCTTGGCCGGGGGGCGACGATCGGCCCGCGCGTTTTCAACCGCCAAAGCAGGATCGAACTGCGTGTCGGCCCGCTGGGCTATGAGGACTTCAAGGCTTTCCTGCCGGGAGGCCCACGGCTCAAACTGTTCAAGCAGGCCGTTCGCGACATGGTCGGGGAATCGCTCGACGTCGACCTGCGCATCGTGCTGGCGCGTGAAGCGGTGCCGCCGCCGCGTATCGGAGCGGTCCAGCTCGGCCGGACCGCCTGGCTTGCGCGGCCCGCTGAAAGGGGCGATGCTGACGACATGCGGCTGCGGACAATCGTCGGATGGCGGCCGGAAATGGCGGGGGTCGCGGCATGAGTCTGCTGCTGACGCTGGAGCAAGGGCCACGCACCCAGGCGGTACGGCAGACCCGGCTGGACGAGGGCGAGCTGGTGATCGGCCGCAGCGCGGACGCGGGCTGGCAGATCGACGATCCCGACATGTTCGTTTCACGGGCTCATTGCAGGATCTCGGGCGGGCGGGATGGATATTTCGTCACCGACACATCGAGCAGCGGATTGTTCATAAACGACTCTGACAGCCCGCTCGGTGCCGGCAAGTCGACGCGCCTTCAAAGCGGCATGCGGCTGAGACTGGGCGACTACATCGTATATGTCGACCTGCAGACGCCAACCGCCCAAGCGCCGACAGCCGGCCAGGCGGTTCCGGAACGCCTGCCGCCGGCATCGCGGACGCCGGTGAGCATCGGCCGCGACGACTTCTTTTCCGCCACGGTCGAAGAAGAGCCGCGGCGGCCACGTCCGGCCGACCTGCCGAACCCGTTCGAGCAGCCGGTCCCGGGCGCGTTCGAGCGGGCCATTTCCAGCCAGCGCAGCTCGCCTGCTTTCGATGATCCGTTCAGCCTCGATCCGGTTTCAACGCCTGTGTCGAAAGGCGCCGCCTATCCCGAACCGGGCGGCGCGGCGAACCCGGCGGACCCCTTCAGCCTCGACCCGGTGCCATCCCCCGGCCGCGCGGCCGACCTCGCTCGTGGAAAGCTGTCCGATTTCAATGATGATTTTGGCTTCGGACCCGCCCCGGCGCCCAGTTCGGCGAACGGCGCCGGCTCGACCGGACAGCGCGAGCACATCGCCCAGCGGCCACAATCCGCCAATCCCTGGGATTTCCCCATGCAAGCGGCGGAGGTCCCGGCTCCAGCACGGACAGGTGCCGCTCCCAAATCCAACCGCCCGTCGGCAGCGCCGCCGCATGCGGAGATGGCGCTTCGCACGGCATTCCTGCGCGGCATGGGCGTCGAGGAGGCCGATTTCCCGGGACGCGACAGCATCGCGGAAATGGAGAAGTTCGGTCGCGAATATCGGCTGATGATGGAAGGCCTGATGCAGCTTCTGCGCAAACGGGCGGAGGAAAAGGGAAACGCTCGCGTCGCCCAGACCATGGTCGGCGCCTCCGAAGTCAATCCACTCAAGTTTCTGCCGACGGTCGACGACGCCATCGTGACGCTTATCGCCGAGCGCAGCCCCGGATTTCTCGCCGGCGAAGCGGCAATCGCCGACGCGGTTCGCGATCTGGCGCAGCATCACGTGCGCGCCTGGCGCGGCGTACAGGGCGCCTTGCGGCGGATGATCGACCGTTTCGACCCGGCGGTGATCGAGGAAGAGCTGAAATCGAATTCCGCGATCGGCACCCTGCTTTCGGGCGGGCGTGGCGCCAAGCTGTGGGAGCTTTACCAGAAACGCCATCGTGAAATCGCCGAGAGCGCGGAAAAGAGCTTTCTTGGCGAAATCGGCGCTGATTTTCGAGATGCATATGAGGAGGAGTGAGACATGATCGATCGACGCGAATTTGTTATTGCCCTGGGCGCGACGGGGCTGCTTGCGGCTTGCCAGAGCGGTCCGCCAAAACCATCGGTGATCACCGTCAACGTGACCGGCGGGACAGGCATGAACCCGGGGCCAGGTGGCGGCGACCGGCCGGTGACTGTCCTCGTCATGCGGCTGCGCGGCACCGGCAAATTCAATTCAGCCGACTACTTTGCCCTGCAGGGGGATGCCGGCTCCGCGCTGGCCGGTGATCTCATCGGATCCGACCAGATCGCCGTCGGCCCGGGAAAATCCGCGTCCAAAACCATCACCGTCGAGCCGGACGCGACGGCGCTGGGCTTCGTTGCGTTGATCCGCGAGCCTGGCGGCAGGAACTGGCGGACGACCAAATCGGTGTCGCCGGGATCAAAATTCACAATCAATGTCACGCTTGGCAGCGGCGGCATTTCCGCCTAGCGGCCAGAGCAAGGGGAGCTCAATGCAGAGAGTAACGGCATGAGCGATGCAAACAGGGTGCTATGGTCCGAAGGCCTTTTCCTGCGGACCCAGCATTTCCAGCAGCAGGATCGTTTCTTCGAGGCGACGGTGCGCGGCGCGTTGCAGGCCGGGCAGTTGCATACGTTCGGCTTTCAGCAGCTGACGCTGGACCAGGCATTGCTCGACGCCGGCCAGATCTCGATCCTGTCGGCACGGGGCATCTTCCCGGATGGAACGCCCTTCTCCATTCCAGACATGATGGACGCGCCGCGACCGCTGCCGGTCACCGCGGACACGGGCGCCGGGCCGGTGCTGGTCGCCTTGCCACTGGAGCCTCCCGGTGGTGTCGGCTTCGATCCGGCACACGCGGCCCCCTCGGGAGCACGATATCATGGGCGGATCGTTTCAGTGCGTGACGCCGTCCAGGGTGGTTCGGACCCTGAGGAAATCGAGATCGCCCGTCCGCAGGCTTTGCTGCTGGCGCCCGGCAAGTCGGTCGGTGGCTACACAGCCTTGCCAATAGCCGACCTCAAGGGGGTTCGAGCCGATGGCGGCGTTTCTTTGGACGAGACCTTCCTGCCGCCGACACTGGTTACCGGGGCGGTGGCCTGGTACCGGCAGTTGCTCCTGGAAGTTGTCACGGGCCTCGACCAGATCGCCGAGGCGCATGGCAAGATGGTCATGGGCGGACCGGGGCGCAGCGTCGAAGATCTGCTGATGCTCAATCTCGCCAATGCGGCGCGTCCGCGGCTGGCCCACATGCTGGCGCAGGATGTCTTCCATCCCGCCGAGCTTTACCTGGAACTTGCCGGGCTCGCCGGTTCGATGGCGACCTACGGCTCGAGCGCGCGGCGGCTGGGCGAGTTGCCCGCCTACGATCACATGGCGCCTGGCCCCGCCTATTCGGCGCTGGCGGATGCGCTGCGCTCGCTCATCCTCAGCCTGCGTTACATCGAGCCGAAATCGCGTGCGCTGCCTGTCATGCGGCATTCGACCAATGTCTGGAAAATCCGCATCGACAACCCGAAGCTGCTTGTGGCCAGCCGGATCGTCATCCGGGTCGGTTCGGAGCTGTCGGAGGATGCGCTGCGCAAGATATTCGTCAATCAGGCGACCGTCGGCTCGGCCGACCAGTTCGAGGGCCTGTGGAAATCGCGTTTGCCCGGCATTCCGCTGAAACCGCTTCATTCCCAGCCGCGCGAGATCCCTTACGATGGCGATCGGCTTTGCCTCGAGCTGGACCAGAAAAGTGAGCACTGGGCGTCGCTGCTCGATGCCCCCGGCTTCGTCATCGGCGTTTCGGGCGTCTTGCCGAGCGAGCCGCAAGTGGACTGCTATTCGGTGAACAGGTGAGATCATGAGCCGCGATGATCCTTTCGGACTGTCGGAGGATCGCGAACGCACCCGCATACGGTTGACCGGCGCGCCGATGCCGCGACCGATGGCGTCGCTCTTGCCGGGCGCGGCGGTAAAGCGGTCTCGCACTCACCCGAACGCGCTTGTCAACGCATTCGCGCCCTTGCTCGAATTCGCGCCCGAGCTTGAAAGCGCGCTGCCGCCGGAGAATCCGGAAGCGTTGCGGACCCGATTGCTCGAAGAACTGGTCCGGGCACGCGACACGGCAATGTCGACTGGGTCCTCGATGGAGCGGGCCGACCAGGCAGCCTGGGCGGTGGCGGCGTTGCTCGACGACCTGGCCCTGAACACGCCATGGGGCGGGGCCAGCGCCTGGCCGCGGCAGCCGCTTGTCGTCATGCTGCGCGGCGATGTCGATGCCGGCACGCAGTTCTTCACGCGCCTCGACGAACTGGAACGCCATCCCAACCGCGATCGCGAATTGCTGGAACTGCAGTATGCTTGCATGGCGCTCGGCTTTCGCGGCAAATATCGCGTGCCCGGCCGCTCGGGCGACCGCTCGCTCAATGCTGTCCGCGTGGCGGCGGCGCGCTTCCTGCGCGATGCCGACGCCGAAGGCGCGCCATTGTCGCCAAACTGGAAGGGCGTGATCGCATCCGACGAGCCGCAGCGCTTCATCGTTCCGATCTGGGTCATGGCGCTCGGTGCGGCGGTTGTCGCCACCGCAATCCATATCGGGCTCTCGATGGGACTGAGCAGCCAGGCGGTCGAGCTTTCCGCGCTTGTTCGCGCGTTGCCACCGCCCGCGCGCGGCGACATCAGCCGGGCATCGCCCAAGGTCGATGCCCCGCCACCGGAGAAAGTGGATTTTGCGCTGTTGCCGGAATTTCAGGCAGGGGCGCCGGCCGACCTCAAAGCCGCCCTCAGCGGCACCGAGAGCGTTTCGCTGGCCAAGCTGATCATCCAGGCCTCCAACCCCGAGCTGTTCCAGTCGTCGCGGCCACAACTGACCGAAGGCTTCGAGCCCCTGATCGGTTCGATCGCCAAGGTGATCCTCGCCAATCAGGAACTGATTGGAAACATCACGGTGATCGGTCATACGGACAGTGTTCCCCTACAAAAGACCAATCCGCTGTCGACCAACCAGCGACTGTCCGAGGCTCGCGCCCAGACGATCGCTGACATGCTGGTGCAGAACGGAGTGCCGCAGGACCGCGTCCATTCCGAGGGCCGCGCGGCCACCGATCCAGTGGCCAGCGACAGCACGCGCGAGGGGCGGGCCTTGAACCGCCGCGTCGAGGTGCTCGTCGAAAAGAGGCTTTGACATGTTCATCCTGCGCTTCCTCTGGGCGGTTCTGACATCGCGCTGGCTCTGGACGCTGATCGGCATCACGCTGCTTTCCCTGGTCATCTGGGTGTTCGGTCCGATCGTCAGGGTCGGTCCCTACCAGCCGTTCGCCTCTGAAAATGTGCGCATCGTCATCATCGCGCTGCTGGTCATCTTCTGGCTGATCTGGCTGATCGTCGCCCAGCGCCGGGCGATCCGCGCCAACCGCATGTTCGTCGCCGAGATTGCAGCACCCGTGGTGGAAAAGCCGCTCAGCCCCGGCGAAGAGAACGTCGCCGCCGTGGGCGCCAAGTTCGCCGAGGTGATGGCCGAACTGAAACGCCGCAAGCTGGGCGGACGCAAGTTCCTGCGCGAGATGCCATGGTATGTGATCGTCGGGCCACCGGCCACCGGCAAGACCACGGCGTTGCGGCAGTCCGGGCTGAATTTTCCGATCGACCTCACCGACGACCTGCAGGGGGTCGGCGGCACGCGCAACTGCGACTGGTTCTTTTCCGAAAACGCGGTTCTGATCGACACCGCCGGCCGCTATGTCCAGCAGGAGAGCCAACCCGACGTGGACGCCGCGGAATGGCTGGGCTTCCTCGACCTTTTGAAGAAGCACCGGGGCCGCCGCGCCCTCAATGGTGTGATCGTCGCGCTTTCGATCGACGTGCTTTCGGAGGGCGACGAAGCCATCAAGGCGCACGGCCGCAAGATCCGCCGGCGGTTGGCCGAACTCAACGACCGGCTCGAAATCCGCCTTCCGGTCTATCTGATGCTGACCAAGGCCGACCTGATCAAGGGTTTCGAGGCTTTCTTCGGCGGCCTGTCCACCGCCTCGCGCGAGCAGGTATGGGGAACGACCTTCGCGCTGGATGCGCGCGTGGATGCCAAGACCATCGAACGAGAGATTTCGACGCTGGCGACGGAACTCGAACGACGGCTGGTGCCGCGCCTGGAGGACGAGGACAAGCTCGCCGCCCGCGCCGAGATCTTCAGGTTTCCCGCCCAACTGTCCAGCCTGTCCGAACCGATCCAGGTGCTGGTCGAGGCGATGTTCGGCGAAAGCCGGTATGAAGAGGCTGCCTGGCTACGTGGCCTCTATTTGACATCGGCGACGCAGGAAGGGGCTCCCATCGACCGCCTGACCGCGGCGCTGTCGTCGTCCTTCGGCCTGCCGCCACGACGAGCCCTGCCCGCGCCAAGGGTCGAGAAACGCAGCTTCTTCCTGAAGAACCTGCTCACCGAAGTCATCTTCAGGGAAGCCGGCCTCGGTACGTTCGACCCGCTGGCACAACGCCGCCGGGCCTGGATCTGGCGTGGCGCCGCCGCCGCATGCGCGGCGGCGGCCTTGCTGACCGGTGGGCTGTTCACCTGGTCCTATTTCGACAACCGCAACGCGATCACGGCCCAGGCGAGCCAGTTCGAGGCACTGCAAACGCCGCTGACATCCGTGGCCGCAATCCCGGCCTCGGTGGAGCAGCCCGCCATCGACAGCGCTCTCGAAGCAATGGACGCGGTGGCAAATGCCCGGACAGCACCGCCGGGCAGCGCCCAGGATCTGCTGGGTCCATCGGCCTCGGCGGAGCTGGTGCGGGCGCAGACCGACACGTACGACCACGCCCTGCGCAACGTGCTCGAGCCACGCATGGTCGCGCTGCTCGAGGCGACCATGTGGCGGCAGATCCGCGATCCGGATTTCATGCTCGGGGCGCTGAAGACCTATCGCATGATGACGGGTTTGTCGCAGATGGATCCCGATTTCGCGCAGAACTGGTGGGTGAACAGCCTGCCCGAATTCGCGGCCGCAGCACCATTTCCGACCGCCGATGCCGAAGAGCATCAGCTTGCCGCCATCCGCCGGATGGCGGTCGATGAAAGCTATATCGCGCCCGACCAGGCCCTAGTTGCCGAAGCGCTGAAAACGGTGTGCACGATCTCGTTGCCGGCGCGTGCCTACAAGCAATTGCTGGCCGATCCGGCAGTGGCCGGGCTCAAGGAGTGGATCCCGGCCAATTTCGCCGGCCCCAATGGCGGCAAGGTGTTTGCGCGGCGTTCCGACAACACACTTCGCGTCGGCATTGCCGGGGCATTCACCTATTCCGGCTTCCACGACGCCATTCTCGACCGCATCGACGATGTCGCCGCCCAGGCGGCGCTCGATCGCGCGGTTTTCGCCGGCGGCTGCTCGGAAAACTCCGAGACCTCGGTCTCGGCGCTGTCCGAGGATATCCTGAAGCTCTACTATGACGACTACATCGCTCAATGGGACAGCTTCCTGCGTGACATGCGGCTCGCGCCATTGACCGATCTCAACGTCGCCAGCGAAAATCTGAAAGACCTATCTAGTGCCGATTCAGCGCTGAAGCGGCTGCTGACGGCGGTCGTCCAGGAGACCGAACTGACGCGCTCCGACGAGGCGCCCGCCGACGACAAGGCGGCAGCCAAGGGCGCATCCAAACTGCTCGGCAAGCTGGGCAAGCTCGGCAAGCTGGCGACAAGCGGTGCGAAGCTGCTTCCCCGCGCCGGATCGGCAACCGAGGTGGACCTGACCGGCAATCTGGTGGCCGAACATTTCAAACCGCTCAAGAGCACCATTGCCGAGGTCGACGGCCAGCCGCCGGCACTCGATGCCGCCGTTGTCGCGCTGACCGCGCTTTCGAACGTGCTGCAGACGGTCACCGCGAACCCCAATCCGCAGGATGCCATCAAGAAGCAGGGCGGCCTTGCCGAACTGACGGGCGCGGTCGCCAGGCAGGCACAGATCCTGCCCGACCCCATCAACAACTGGCTGGGCGGGATTGCCGGCGACACCAGCAATTTGACCCAGAAGGCGGTCACTTCGGAGCTCAACGCCATCTGGCGGGCCGACATACTGCCTTTCTGCCAGGCAGCGCTGAACGACCGCTATCCATTCAGCCCCGACAGCGCGGTGGACGTCAATGTTCGTGATTTCGCCCGCTTGTTCGGACCGGCCGGAATGATCGACGGTTTCATCAATGACCACCTAATCAACTATGTCGACACCACCAGCCAGCCATGGAAATGGCGCGCCGATTTCGGCCTCGATCCTTCGGCGCTGGCGGCGTTCGAGCAGGCCAGGCATATCCGCGACGATCTCTTTCCCGGCGGTACAGGGCCTGTGATGAGCTTCACGCTCGAACCGAAGGACCTGTCTCCCAACGTCACGCGGGTCACGCTCAACCTCGATGGCCAGACCCTCGTCTATTACAACAACGCGACGCGGCCACAGCCGATGACCTGGCCCGGCAAGGATGGCACCGGGGTCATCTCGCTCGCCTTCCAGCCGATCGATGGATCGCCGGAAATCATGCTCAACGAGACCGGCAGCTGGGCATGGCTGAGGATGTTGCGCAGCGGCCGCTTCGCCGGCACCTCGCTGTCCGATGTCTACAGCCTGCGCCTGGGAACGAAAGGCATGTACGCCGATTTCGAACTCAAGGCCGCCAGCGTCGAGAACCCCTACAATTTGCAGATGTTCAAGAAATTCTCATGTCCGCCGCAGATATGACCTTGCCCGGCTTTTACGGCAAAATGCCCGCCACCGGCGATTTCGTGACGCGACGGCTGTCGGGCGACTTTGTTCGCGGCTGGGACCGCTGGCTGGCGCAGCATCTCGTCCCGCTGTTCGGCTCGGAAATCTGGCCAAGCACAACCGCGCTGCGCTTTCTGGCGGGTCCGGCATCCTTCGGCGCATCGGCAGGCATCATTGTGCAGAGCGCCGACAGGGTTGGCCGGAAATTCCCCTTGAGCGTCGTTGCGCAGCTTTCCGAAGCCTCCATTCTGCTCGCCGACGCCGAGGCGTGGTTCTCTGGGATCGAAGGGGCGGCCATAGCGGCCCAGAACGGCGAGCTGACGCCCGACGAACTGGATGCCGCGCTGGCCGGACTGCCGGTGCCGCCCGTCGAGGCAGGCGACGAGATCATCAGCGACCTGGTGATGTGGACAGCCCGTTCGGACATTTTCGACATCGATCCGCAATCGCCGCAAGCGACGCTGGAGCAAGTTCTCGCCGCCAGTTGGGAAGCCCAGTCGATGCAGGGGCAAATCTGATGTTCGTCAGCCAGAACACTACGCCCTTTCTCGCCGAGACCTTCCCCTACCAGGACAAGCATTGCGTGAAGTTCTGCGTTGCCGTGATCCGGGCGACATACGACGTCGATGAACAAGGCAACTGCACACCCAGCAAGGAGCAGTCCCCTTTCGTCTACGCCGACACCCATTATGGCGACCCGGAAGTCACCTCCATTCGCGTCGAGACCGACTTTGCTCCGATCAAGCCAAAATGCGAGGTTTTGCTCGACGCAATGGCGGTCGCCCCGCAAGGGAGGCCGGCGGAAGCGATCGAAGTGCGCCTGGTCGGGCCGGGATTGGACAAGCGCGCGGTGGTCACCGGCCAAAGGCGCTGGTTCCGGGGCGGGCTCGGCATCCAGGCTTCGCGGCCGACGCCCTTTGTTTCAATGCCGCTGGCATGGCACCTCGCATTCGGTGGCACCGATCGCACTGATCCTGATCCAGCGAAACATCGCAGCGACGCAGTCAACCCAATCGGGTGCGGCTATCTTGTCGGCCAAAGCAACATCGATGGCACACCTCTACCCTGTATCGAGCACCCGCAATCGCCGATGCGCATTTGGAACGACCGGCCGCGCCCCATCGGCTTTGGGCCCGTCCCACGTTTTGCCAAGGAGCGGGCGAGATATGCCGGCACCTATGACAAGCATTGGATGGACAATGTGCTGCCCTTCCTGCCGCAGGATTTCGACGACCGCTACTTCCAGGCGGCGCCCCAGGACCAATGGGTCGACAGGCTGTCGGAAGGTATGATTTTTGGCTGCTTGGGGATGAACGAAAGCGGCAAGTTCAAGGTGAAGCTGCCGGCGATGTCGGTTCCGGTGCGGTTTATGTTCGACGACAGGACCGAGCACAAGGTGGCGGCACCCGATACCCTGACCATCCTGCCGCACGAGGGGAGGATCGTTCTGGTCGGGCGAGTAAGCACGAAGTTGCCTCGGAAATTTGTGAAACTGCAGCAGGTGAAGGTGGGGAGGGAGCCGGAGCCGATCTATCCCAAGCCGCATTACGCTGGGTTGAAGGAAGCCGTGGCGGCGTTGGCTGGAATGCGCAAGGGAAGATGACCGCGGTCTCCTGCATAAGCCTCGTCTGCCCAGTCGGTTATATGCCGGCAAGTGCCGCTGCCGCGATGCGGGCGAGCATCTCGGTGTTCGAGGAATTGCCGTATCGGGACAGCGGCGGACAGCCGATTCGCGGGGCTATGGTCGACGCTATTCCGCCTCAGGCGCGCGGCCGAAGTCGTTTTGCGGCGCTGGCCCGGCTCGCTGTCGAGCATATCGATGAGAAGGTTGGGGCCTCTCTTCCCTGGGGCGAGATGCCGTTTCTCCTGTGTACGCGCGACGCCGGCATGCCCGGCGCGCGCTTCAACGGAATTCTGTCTGGGCTTGCGGTTCCGGGCGGGAAGCCATTGGTCGGGGCGCGCGCATTCCAGGTCACCCATGGCCAGATTTCGGTTTTCGTCGCGATGGAACAGGCGCGCAGGCTGCTGGATGAGCGCAATGTGGAAGCCTGCCTCATCATGGCGGTAGACAGCCTGATCGACGCGCGTGCGCTCGGCTGGCTCGACAGCCGGATGCGACTGAAGACGAGCAAAGTAACGGATGGCCTCATCCCTGGCGAGGCGGCTTGCATTCTGGTCGTCAGCAGACGTCCTATCGTTGACGGGTCCTTGCGGCTGCGAGGGTTGGGCCTCGCCGCCGAAACCGCAACCGCCAGCAATGAGGAACCCTTCCGGGCCGATGGCCTCAGCGCGGCACTGAAAGCCGCACTCGGCGAGGCTGGCGTCCGGATGCACGAAATCGCGTTCCGCCTCAGCGATGTCGGGGGCGAATCTTACGCATTCGAAGAGCTTGTGCTGGCGCAGATGCGCAACATGCGCCAGACGCGACCGGAGCAACCCGTGTGGCACGCGGCCGACTGCATGGGCGATTGTGGGGCTGTCGCTGGCCTGATTCAGTTTGCCTGGGCGGAGCAGGCATTCAAGCGCGGCTATGCGCCCGGCGCACTCGCGGCGCTGCACGGGAGTTCGATGGCGTTCAGTGGCCGCGCCGCTGCCGTGGTCTCGGCGTAGGAGTTCCAGATGACGAAGAATGTCTTTGCCGGAATGTGGGAAATCGCCGCCGAGAATGGCATGAACAAGTCCATCGCGCGGTTCCCGGACGTCTGCATGTCGCCGCCCTCGCCGCCGGCCGGGCCGATCCCGATCCCCTACCCTGATACCTCGTTCTCCAACAATCTGAAGTCCGGTTCCAGCACAGTGCTGATCGGCGGCAAGGGCGCAGCACTGGCGCAGAAGTCTTATTACAAGGAGTCGGTGCTCGGCGACGAGGCCGCGACGCGCACCTTCGGCGCCAATGTCGTGACGCACCAGATTACCGGCAACACCTACTTCCAAGCCTGGTGCATGGATGTGAAGTTCGAAGGCAAGAACGTCTGCCGGCACGTCGACATCACCACCAGCAATCATGCGTCGCAAATGACGACAACGCTACCTCTTCCGACAATCGAGTTTGCAAACCTGGCTGCGGCTCAAGCACAGATCGACGCTGACAAGTGCCCCTGCTGCGGCGAAGCCCTTCACGAGTGGCAAAGAGATCCGAACAGCCCAAATACACCGAAGTCGGGTTTCAAGGCGATGACCTCAAGCCAGTTCTGGCAAAACCGCGTAGGCCGCATGCCTTCTGCTACGGATGCTCAGAAGGCTCTCAAGACGAATATGCAAAATGCTCTCGACGGTTTGAAGCGTGCGCAGCGTCAGTCAAGACAGGCCCAGAAGCAAGGCAAACCAGGGTGTCCGAACGTCCCCGAGAATGAGACCGACGGTTGCGCCATACATTTCGACTTCCCCGTGGGGACAAGATACCCGGACGGACAAACGGTCGCCCAGAAGTGCGAAGCCAATTTCGGACCGTTGCTGAAGGAACGAACGCGGGACCAATGGGCAAAAGCGAATCGTCGGAAGGTACCGGCGGGCACGACGCTCGATCATGTCACGCCGAAACAAGCTGCGGGATGCAATAGTGCGAACAACACAGTTCCCAGGAACTTTGTGCAAGGCCAAAACTGCAAAGACGTTGAAGCAAACCAAACCCTTCTGGAGCAAGGTACACCGCTTTGAATGACGAAATCCCACTCGAAGACATGCCCTACCGCGAGTTGGCACTCGGATTCCATCCTCCGGAACTAGACTTCGGGTCGCTTGATCCGGAGCAACTTCTGCGAAGCGGAAGGGATTGGAAGATCGTTGCCGCAGTCAACATGCTATGTCGATCAGGAGATTTCTCGAAGATCGATTACCTGGTACCGATCCTCAAGCGGGATGACGACTCTCAGATGTGGGACGCCGTTGTAAAGATTGCTGGTTTTGGCGGGAGCTGGACGCAGGTGAGCCGAACAACCCAGCAGCTCGTTGGGATATTGGACCGACCGGGAGTGCGATATTACATAGCCCTGCTCCTGGGTGCTGCCTGCAACACCCGAGCGATTGACCCACTGTTGGACCTGTACCGCACATCCGAGGACTCCGAGGAGGCCCGCAACCAAATCATGCGCGAGCTTTCCGTTCTGCTGGAGCCTGCCGACGAGACCATATTTCTTGCCCGTCAGGATAACCTGCCATACCGCGAAGTCGTGGAGCTTGCGAAATCCCGCCTGGAGACAATCTCGAACATGCTCGATGGCTACACGCTTTTCGAAGCGCAAAACCTGGACATCCCTCGATTAGCCAGACGGCTTTGGGACCGGCTCGACTTGGAGCAACTGCAAAGCGAGCGCTTTTATCGCGGCAGGCTTGTCTTCGAGGCGGCGACAGGGGTTAATTGCACCGCCTTCTACGACCAACTGGGCCGTCTAAACCGCCTTGCCGCCATGGGCATCCTTGAAGAATTCCTGGAGAGCGATCAGGTCAACCGGTTCGTTCCCGGCCAGCGCTACTTCTTCGGGCATCCCATACCGGACTGAAGGACTACCGCGCCCGCGGATTCCGGCTATCGCGCGCCACCCTCCGGCTGCCACGTCTCCACCTTGTCCGGCAGTGCTAGCCTCACCACGTCATCCTCGAAGTGCTTGGCGAAGGCCGGCCCCAGTTCCGTCGGATCGGCGGTGAACAGCTTCGTCTCCACCCTGGCCTCGGGATAGAGCTCCAAGAACGTCGCACAGGCTGCGACAGCCACGTAGGGCTCGCGCATACGCTGGATGAGCCAGGTCAGCGCCGACCTATCTCCCAGCATCCCGATGCCACGCACAGCGATGGGAGCGGTAGCGGGCGATTTCATCAGACTGCCCATCCAAGTGCGAACGTCTTTCTCAGGCCCGGCCTTGACCAGCGCACGCATCGCGACCATGGCGTCCGGCCCGCCGGCGGCTGCGATTTTCCTGAGTTCCTGGCGCGTGAGATCGCCTGCCCCCAGTTCAACGAGAGCCCATGAGGCCCACAACCGGACACGCTCATCCTGGTGATCAAGCGCGGATTGGACATCCCGCCCCAGATCGAAGCGTCGAAGCTGGCCTGCAAGACGCAAGGCGGCGGCACACACCCTTGAATCGTCGTCTTTGACCAACCGGGCCAAAGTCGCGCTCGGGTCGACATGGTGCACGATACATGACGAGACGCCGAGGAACCGGATGAAGGCATCGTGGTCGCCGATCCAGCTGCGCACAAAAGGTCCGATGGCCGCTGGTTTGTGCCATGCCAGCGCGCCGATCAAGCCCTTGGCATCATCGGCCGTAGATCGTCCAAACTCGACCGCTTGTGCCACCTTCTCGCCGTCAGCCAGTTCCAGTGCTGTCCATGCGAAGGCGAAAAGCTCTCCCTTCTCTGGAAAATTCTCGTGCTGCGCGACCAGAAACGGCCATGTGGAGGTGCCCGCGATGCGCAATCCGTCGAGGTTTATCTCCAGCCGCTCGTCGATTTCGGCGATAACCTTGGCGTCGGGCGGATCCTCGGCGGACCAGTTGTCGCGCTGCGCCCACAGGAAGGCGACGAGTTCCGCGTGTTGACGCACGACCTCCATTGCGATCCGGACGGGGCGTGGTCCCTCTGTCTTCGACGAGGTTCGCATCAGTTCAGGTTGATCGAGCCGCCGCGAATGCGCTGCGCGCCACTGGCATGACTGGTGATGTGAACGCCGCGAATGGTGATGCGGCCGTCCGCCTCCATCAGGATCGTCGCCTTGCCGCATCGCAGTTCCAGGTATTCCTCGGCGGTGATACGCACACGCTGTCCATCCCGGATTACGTGTGGAGCCGCCTTGGAGCGGCTGGGCTCGACGATCCGCCCGACGATCAGGGGCCTGCGCGGATCGCCCTCCTGAAACAGCAAGGCCACTTCACAGCCGATCATGTCCGACGACAATTCGCACAAGCTACGCGCAGGCAACGCCGTCTTTTCCGGATTGCCGGGAAAAACGACCAGCGGGGACTCCTCCCCGAATCCCAGGAAGGCACCGATCACCACGCCGTCGATCCTGTCCCTGACCTTACTCATCGTCGCCCTCAATTCTCGTTGATCTTCGAGCCTTTGATGATCACGTCACTCGAGGCCTTGATGTTGATCTTGCCCGAGCCCTTCACGGTAATATCCTTGCCCTCGATGATGATCGTTCCGTCTTTTTTCATCACGATCTGTGCGCTGCCCGATTTCAGCGTGATGCTCTCCTTGGCGTCGAGCGTGAAGTTCTTGCCAACATCGATAACGCCGCTCTCGCCGACGTCGATCTTGCTCCCCTTGGCGATCTTGAGCATATGCCCGCCGCCGACGTCAGTGCTGTCATTCGATTTGATGTTGGCGACGCGTGAGGCGCCTACATCGGTCGCCTGTGACGCGGCGATGGCGACGGTCTGTCCGGCACCGATGCTGATGCTCTGATCGGCGCCTATGGTCCATGTATCACTGGTGCCTATGCTGTGCGTCTGGCTGATGCCCACGCTGACAGACCTCGTCGCGCCGATGGTGTTGCTCTGGAGTCCGCCGACGGTACGCTGTTCCGCCGCTCCGACGGTGTCGACGCGAGCCGCCCCCACAGTAACGGTCTGCACAATCCCCACCGTCTGCGAATGGTTGGCGTCGATATTCTCCGTCGAATTCGCAACGACGTGGATCGTCTCGTTGGCACCGACCGTCAGCGACCTGTTCGTGCCCACCGTCTCGGTATCGTTCGAACCGATGTTCGTGGTCTGGTCGACGCCGACCTTGACCGTCTTGTTGTTGCCGACGTCCTCGTCGAGGTTGTGGCCGACGGAATGCTTGGCATCGTGGTCGATGCTGTCCGACTGGTCGTGCTGCACCAGCTTGGTGCGGTCATGCTTGATCAGAAGGTTGTGGTCCTTCTGCGCCTGGAAATTGACCAGTTCGGAGCCGGCCTTGTCCTCGAACATCAGCTCGTTGTAGCCACCGCCGCCTTTGGATGAATTGGATTTCCAGCCCGATTGCGTTGCGTTGCCCGGCAAGCCGTAGGGCGGCATCTGCGAGGCATTGTAGACCCTGCCGGTGATGATCGGCAGATCAGGGTCCCCTTCGAGGAAATCGACGATCACCTCCTGGCCAATACGCGGTATCTGGATGAAGCCCCAGCCGCTGCCGGCCCAGGTCTGCGAGACACGGACGAAGCAGGAACTGTTTTCGTTCTTCTTGCCCAGGCGGTCCCAGTGGAACTGCACCTTCACCCGGGCATATTTGTCGGTGAATATCTCCTCGCCCGAAGGGCCGACCACCGTCGCCGTCTGCGGCCCACGCATGATCGGCCGCGCCGTGATCCGCGGAGGGCGATAGGGCAAGGTGGTCGGTGCGACACCTAGCACAACCTTGAAATTCTCGCTGTGAGCTTCGTTCTGGGTCCTGTAGCCCGGATCGAACAACCTGTATTCAGCGCTGATCACCAGATACTCCTGGTTCTGGTCATCGCGCGGAAAGCTTTCCAGCTTGAAGGTACAGCCGGAATGGAGACCGCGCACGGTTCCGACGGCCGTGCTGCGCTGGTGCACCGCCTGGAGTTCCTCGCGCCGGATACCGGCAAGGGTGTCGCCGCGCCCCACATCAAGATGCGCTCCGGGCTGGCGATAATTCTCGCCGGAGGCTTCCTTGTGGCTGAACGGTTGGGCCGACTTCGCCATCAGATCGGCGCCCGGCTTCTGGAAATCATAGTCGGTGTGGGCATAGGCGCCGGGCCGCACCGAACTGCCCGGAATCCATTCGGTGATATATTCGACGTCGCGCCGCGAGCCGTGTCCCTCGAAATTGTAAGGCACCTTCTCGTAGCCCGGCGCCGGCTTCAGTTTGCTCATCGCGTCGCAGAGCACAAGCGTGTGCTTGCCCTCGTCATGCTCGAAGAAATAGAAGATGCCTTCGTGTTCGAGCAGGCGCTGCACGAAATCCAGATCGGTCTCGTCGTACTGCACGCAGTATTCGCGCGAGGGGTACGACCCTTGCAGCCGCTTCTCGAACTTCGCCGTCCCGTATTTCGAGAAGATCTTTTCGACGATCTCGACAGCGGTCATGTTCTGAAAGATCCGGCAATCGGTCGCATTGCCGAGAAACCAGAGCCACGGCCTGACGACCGCTTCGTAGTAGGCCAGCCGGTCTTCGATGCGGGTCAAGCGAAACTCGGACACCAGGCCGCTGAACCACCGTTTCGGATCGGATTCACCTTCGACCGAAACCATGCCCCCCAGCATCTTCAGCGGATCGATGTCGGAGTTGGGGCTGACGAACCCGACCGTATAGGCAAAGCAACGGCTGATCTCGTCGCGCCCGACAAGATGCGTGAAGGTCAACAGCTCGCCGCCAACCGGCGTCTGCACAACCGTGGCACGTTCGTTCGGCATGGGTCGTGCCCCTCCTGGACGCGGCCGCCAACGTGGTGGATTTGAAGTTCCCGCTATATTAACAAGATCACGCTCAGGAACTTTTCGATCCGCCACACCAGGCCATGTTGAGCCTACCACATGTTTTCCTGCCGGCCAAAGAGGACGGGCCGCGACAGCAGAGCCTTGCCTCGTCAATGGGTCGGCTTGAAACGCTTCTGTCCTGTTGCACGCGCAAGCTGCTAGAATGACGCAGTATCAACCGGCGTTCGACGGCGATCTTGCATGTACCTCAGTCTGCAAATCAACAATATCGACTCCGTGCCCGCAGGCTTCCCGACCGGCTATGCGGCGCGCGATCGCGGCTTCGAAATCGGTCGCGAGGCTTGTGACTGGACCTTGCCGGACCCGGACAAGTTCATCTCCGGCCGGCACTGCGAGGTTCGATACGAGGCAGGCGCGTTTTGGCTGCACGATGTCTCACGCAACGGAACCTACATCAACGGATCGAGCCAGCGCATGACCGGCCCACATCGGCTGGGTCACGGCGACCGGGTGCTGATCGGCCGCTATGTCATCTTCGTATCGATTGACGACGAGCGCGCCGCGACAGGTCACCCAAGCCACGGTTCGACCCAAAGAGAAATGCCGGCCGCGACGGGCAGGCCGCTCGAATTCGCCGACGAGCCGTTCTTCGCCCCGGCAGAGCAACGGTCCGGGCAGCGCGTTCCAGCGTCGACTTTCCCGTCGCAACCCGCGCCTCTCCCCTCGACCAGAGACGAAGTGCTGCGGGAGATCGCGATCGGGGCCGGAATCTCGCCGGAATTGCTTCAATCGCGCGACCCGCATGAAGCCGCTGCCGAAATCGGCGCGGTCCTGCGGACAGTGGTCGAGGAACTGGCCTTGCTGCTGAAAGCGCGCGCAGCCGCGAAGATGTTGGCCAAGAGCACACAACGAACGATGATCAGCTCCGCGGACAACAATCCCCTGAAGTTCGTTCCAGGAACCGATGACATCCTCGAAATCATGTTCGCCCGCCGCAGGACCGGCTATCTTGATGCCAGGCGCAGTATCGAAGATGCATTCCGCGATCTCAAGACTCACGAGTTCGCCACCTATGCGGCCATGCAAGCTGCGCTATCGCGGCTGCTTGACGACCTGTCGCCCGAGGCGATCGGAAGGAAACTCCCGCCTGCGTCGTTTACGTCGAAGAAGAGCCAGGCCTGGGATGCCTATGTCGCGACATGGCGGACCATGGAGGAGGCGCACGAAAACGGCATGCTGGACATATTCCTGGCCTATTTCAGCGAGGCCTACGCCAAAGCCGACAAGCAAAAATAGGCGATCCAAGAGAGGCATGCAGATCAGTCGGCGAAGAAAAATCTCCTCGACGCCGGCATCCGGTTCCAATCGACAATTTCTGAGATTACGATCACATACGACAGTTCGCCAAGCGGGTAAGGCTCATTGACCTGGGGGTCTGCGGCAAATGTCATGTTACGGCGGGAAAGCGTTTTCTGGCCAACCTTCCTCCGGAAACTGCCAAGGTCGGCGGGGCCTGTTCCTTAACCTGACCACAAACCGTTTTGCGCCTGTCTCGCCCAACCGCGGGCACACCGCCTGCACGGATGACCGGCGATGAGCTCGAAGGACGATCCCTTCGGACCAGCGGGCAAGACCGTCATTCGCGCAAATCCACGGCGCGAACGAAAATCACCGCCAGCTGCTCAGCCAGCTGTCGCGGCCAGGGGCCAACCCTCTCAGGTCAAGGATTCAACGGTGTTCGATCCTGGTGTCGGGCGGCATATACCGCCGGGCTGGACATCCGGAACCGTGATTTATCAAGCAGCACCTTCCGCCGCGGCTGGAGCCGGCGGCGCTTCCGTGGCGGCGCCCGCCGCAGCCCTGCGGCAGGAGACCCTGCTCAGCGCCACGGACAGCGTCAGATACTCCGCGGCAAACCCGATCCTTGCCGCGGCCGCGCCGTTGCTGATGCTATTGGGCCAGCTCAGGCTTGTCTCGGTCGAGAGACAAGCGGAACCATTGGCGGAACATGTCGCCGAAGCGATCGACAAATTCGACCGAACGATGGAGAAAACCGGCGTCGCGGAAGAGGATGCGCGGATTGCAAAATTTGCCCTCTGCGAAACCGTCGACGATCTCGTCGGCAACCTGCCTTGGCCACAAAAAGACGACTGGGCGCGGCACAGCATGCTGTCGCAGTTCTTTCACATCGAGCCCAGTGGCACAGGCTTCTTCGAAGCACTGAACAAGGTACTGGCCAGCCCGGAGGCGCACTACGATCTGCTCGAACTGATGCATGCCTGCCTGTCGCTGGGTTTCGAGGGCCAGTACCGGGGCCTGACACGCGAAGACACCAATCTCGAACGCGTGCGACGCGACGTCTACGAGACGCTTCGCTACTTCAGGGCGCGTGCCGGCGAAGACATCTCGCCGCATTGGCAGGGCCTAGCGGCGACGATGGCGCAGTCGTCGGCTCGCCTGCCACTCTGGGTCGTTGCAGCGGCGGCGTCGGCGCTGCTGACAGCGGCGTTCTTCGCCTTGCGGGTCTTCATCACCAATGAAGGCGACGCCGCCGCCGGTGAATTGCTGGCACTCAACCCATCGACGCCAGTCGCCATCGAGCGCGCCAGCGTGGCGCCATTGGCCGAGCCGGCGAAAGCCACCCCACCTGCCGCCACAACCACGCAGATCGATCGCATCCGCTCGGCGCTGGCCAAGGACGTCGAAGGCGGTGGGCTGACGATCGGCACGAAGGGCGACTTCATCGTGGTGGAAATCAACAATCTCCTGCTGTTCCAGTCCGGCCGGGCCGAGGCGAAGCCGGAATTCCAGCCCATTGCCGCCGACATCGCCGCGGCCCTGGAAGCCGAGCGCGGACCAATCAGGATCGTCGGCCATACGGACAATGTGAAGCCGCGAAAATCGAGCCCGTTCAAGTCCAACTTCGATCTTTCCGTCGCCAGGGCGAAGGCCGTCGAAGCGTTGATGGCACCGAAATTCAGCGATCCCTCGCGACTGACGGTCGATGGCAAGGGCGAGGACGAACCGATCGCCGACAATGCGACGCCAGAGGGCCGCGCCAAGAACCGCCGTGTCGATGTGATGATCGCCAGGGAGGAAACACTGTGAGCACGGCCTTTTGGGAGCGCCCATGACGCGTTGGCCGCTGCGGATATTCAGCGTGACCGCGCTGGCCGGTTTCGCGGCGGCCGTGTGGTTCGCGGGACCGTTGGTTCGCTTCGCCGACACCCGGCCTCTCGGACCTGTCTGGCTGCGCGCGACAATCATTGGCGTGATCGTGGCGGTGCTGGCGATCTTCTACGGGCTGCGTTTCTGGCAAGCGAGAAAGGCACAAAAAGAGCTCGAAACTGTCGTCGCACACAACGACGACCGGAATGATGACTCGCGGGTGCTCGAAGCCCGCATGAACGAGGCCATCGCGGCGCTCAAGCGGGCGAGCGGCAGGCGCAACTTCCTCTATGAGATCCCCTGGTACATCGTCATCGGCCCGCCCGGCGCAGGCAAGACAACGGCACTGGTCAATTCGGGTCTGAATTTTCCGCTGGCCGGTTCGGGGGACGCCCAACCTGTGGCTGGCGTCGGCGGAACACGCTCCTGCGACTGGTGGTTCACCGACGAGGCCGTGCTGATCGACACCGCCGGACGCTACACGACGCAGGATTCCAATGCTGAGAGCGACAAGAAGAGCTGGCTCGCCTTCCTGTCGCTGCTCAAGAGATACCGCACCCGCCAACCGATAAACGGCGTCATCCTGGCCATCAGCCTTGCCGATCTCATCAGCCTCGACGATCAGCAGCTTGACGCTTACGTCGTCGAGATACGCGGTCGCCTGCGGGAAATCCACGAGACGCTGAAAATCCAGTTTCCGGTGTATCTGCTTTTCACCAAGGCCGATCTCGTTTCCGGGTTCATGGATTATTTCGGCGGTTTCGACGAGCCGCGCCGGCGCAAGGTCTGGGGGGCGACATTCCAGACCACGGATCGCAACAAGAACATGGCCGCCGAGGCCCCTGCCGAATTCGATGCACTGGCAAGACGCCTGGTAGAGGAGATGCCTGACCGCCTTCAGGAAGAGCCTGATCCCGTCGCGCGCATATCCGTCTTTGGCTTTCCGGCGCAGTTTGGCGCGCTGAAGGGCCGAGTTACGAATTTTATCGCCAGCCTGTTCGATCCCACCCGCAGCCAGGTGAATGTCAGCCTGCGTGGCGTCTATTTCTCGTCAGGGACGCAAGAGGGAACGCCAATCGATCAGGTGTTGGGCGCGATCGGCCGCAGCTTCGGCAGCAATTCCCGCGCCCACCTTTCCGGAACCGGCAAGAGCTTCTTTTTGCATGATCTGTTGACCGGCGTCATCTTTGCTGAATCCGGATGGGTTTCGTACGACAAATCGGCCGCAAGACGTGCTGCGATCGCCAGATTTGGGGGGCTTTGCACCATCGCGTTGATCGCCGCGGCGGCTCTCGGCATCCTGGCGCTGAGCTTCACGGCCAACAGGTCGTTGGTCGCCTCCACCACGCAGGCCATGAGCCAGTATCGGGAGACGGCGGGCGCGCTGCTCAAAAGCACGGAGGTCACCGATGTCGACCTCGAAAACGTCATTGGCCCGCTCGACCAGTTGCGCGATCTGCCGACCGGGTTCGAGACCAGCGACTTGCCGACACCTATCGAGGACACGTTCGGCCTCAGTCAGCGGGAGAGACTTCTTTCGGCATCCAAGACGGCCTATCGGCAAGCGCTGGAACGAATGTTCCGATCGCGCCTGCTGATCCAGGCCGAGCGGACGATCCAGACCAGGATGGCTGATCCCGTCGCGCTCTACGAACCATTGAAGATCTATCTGATGCTTGGCGGCAAGGCGCCGAAAGTCGACGACGCGTTGATCGTTTCCTGGATGAAGCAGGATTGGGAGCAGAACCGGTATCCAGGCGAGAACAACCGTGAAGGACGCGAGCAACTCGAAAAGCACCTGCGCGCCATGCTTGCCTTGGACGACGCCTATGATCCGGTTTTCGAACTCAACCAGCCGCTTGTCGAAGCCGCTCAACGCTCGCTCGGGCGCATGAGCCTTGCCGACCGCGCCTCCGCATTGATCAAGTCCGCCGTATACGCGGCAGCGCTGGACGATTTTTCTGTTTCGCTGAAAGGTGGCCCGGAAGCGCAGCTGCTGTTCGAGCGTGTCGATGGCGGCGATCTGTCAGGCCTTCGTGTTCCCGGCATCTACACCTATGCCGGCTTCAACCACTTCTATCTCGGGCAACTGTCGCGCATTGCGCAGACGCTCGTCGACGACCAGTGGGTCCTCGGCGGCGGCGGTGAGCAAGGCGGCATCGATCAGGCGTTGCTCAAGCTCGGCCCCGAACTTCTCGATCGCTATGGGAAGGAGTTCGCAACGGCGTGGAACAGCGTTCTCGACCAGCTGAAATTCAAGGCGATGCTGACGGACAAGCCGCATTATATCGCGCTTTCCGCCGCCGCCTCGCCGACCTCGCCGATCGAACAGCTGTTCACGGCGATCGCCAACGAGACGGCTTTGACGCGAGACCCTGCTTCCGGCACCGGGGCGGAAGCCGGCGCGGGTCAAGGCCAATCACAAGACGCCACGGACATGGCCAGGGGGCTGGCTCGCATCGGCATTCAAATTGCCACTGGAAAATCGCAAAGCCGAGCCGGCACAGGGTCCGCAAGCTCACAGAACCAGAATCCCGGGGCCAACATCGAAGCGCAATTCAGGTCGTTCCAGGCTCTGGTCAACGGTCCTGCCGGGCGCCGTCCGATCGATGCCTTGACCCAGAATTTCCGCGACATCCATCAGAGCCTGCAACTGGCGAACGACGTGCCTTCGCAGACTGAACGCGTCAACGCAAATCTGCAGCTCCAGATAGCCACCCTTCGCGCCAACGTCTCACGCCTGCCCAAGCAACTGGCCAGAATGGTCAATGCGACGGCGGACGAGTTTGAAGGCAACGTCGCGGAGACTTCGGTGGCGAATTTAAACCAGATGCTCGACCAGACGGTCACGGCTCCCTGCGAGGCGGCGGTCAACGGACGTTATCCTTTCACCGGCAATGGCACAGAGGACATTGCGATGGCGGATTTCGCGAAATTGTTCGCTCCAGGCGGGCTGATGGACCGGTTCTTCGCACAGAACCTCGCATCGCTGATCGACATGACCAACCAGGACTGGAGCTGGAAACAGGATGCGCGCTTCGGGCGCGACCTGTCGAAGTCGACGCTGAAAGACTTCCAGCTGGCGGCGGAAATCCGCAACGCCTTCTTTCCATCGGGCGGTTCGGTGCCCTCGGTCAACCTCACCTTCACACCATTCTCACTGCATGGCGATGCCGATGCGGCGGTGCTCGATGTCGATGGTCAGACAGTCCAGAGCAATCAGGCGGGCAACGCGCCAAGCACCGTGACCTGGCCGAGCGGCACGTCCTCGGGGTCCGCCAGTCTGAGCCTGACGCCGGAGATGCCAGGCCGCGAATCCACCCTCAAGTTCGAAGGGCCGTGGGCGCTCAAGCGGCTGCTCGACAAGGCGACCATCACCGGCAGCGACAGCGATGTGACCGCGCGCTTCCTGATCGGCGGGCGCGACGTTACCTATACGATCCAGACCGGTTCCGGCCCCAGCCCCTTCTTCCTCCCGGCGCTTTCCGGCTTCAGCTGTCCGAAGGCATTTTGAGATGACTTTCCAGCTTTTCCGTTTGTTGAGGCTATCCGCAGGCCCTAGGCGTCCGGACCCTGATTTCGATACTCTAATGTTCGAGCCTGTGGCAAAGTGGCTCGAACGGGCGCGCGGCGGTGCGCCGCAGAGGGCGCTTGAGAGGCGCTTGGTGGCAAATTGAACGACGTCGCCCTTCCCTTTGAGAGCTTCGGCGTGAGCCACAAAGGCTGTGTCCGCGAGCACAATGAAGACAACTATCTGGTCGAGCCGCGAACCGGCCTTTGGGTGGTGGCCGACGGGATGGGCGGGCATGAAGCCGGAGAGGTCGCCTCAGCCAGCATTGTCGACCATCTGGCAACGATTGGCATCGCAAGTTCCGCTCCGGACCTGCGGGCACGTTTCGAGGACAGGCTGAGCCGGGCCAATGCCGATATCCGCAGGATATCCGAGGCACGCGGCATAACCATCGGCTCCACGGTAGCCGCCCTGTTGGCGATGGACGGACGGTTTGCCTGCTTGTGGGCGGGCGACAGCCGGATATATCTGGTCCGCAATGCCTCGATCTCGCAGATTTCGAAAGACCACACCGAAGTGCAGGAGCTCCTCGATCGAGGCATGATCAGCGCGGCCGAGGCGCTCACCTGGCCACGCCGCAACGTCATCACGCATGCGGTCGGCGTCAGCGACGAATTCGTCATCGACTTCCAGCAAGGCGAACTCATGCCGGGAGACATTTTTGTGTTGAGTACCGATGGGCTGACGGCGCATGTCACCGATGCGGAGATCGAGGCGGCGGTGGTGTCGGCAACGCCTCAGGCAGCGTGCGAAAATCTCCTGGAAACGGTCCTGGCGCGGGGCGGAACAGACAATGTCACCATCGTGCTGGTGAAGATCGGAAACGGGCGCAATGGACGACCGCTCCACCCTGATCTGTCCGGAGCGGGGGGCCTAGGCTGATGAGCGCCGACGACAAGACGCGAATATCGCCGCAGGTGGCCAACACCGCCGTAGGCACGCAGCTCAGCGGCATCTACGAACTTGACGAGCGGATCGCGTTCGGCGGCATGGGCGAGGTCTACCGTGGCCACAACATCCAGACCGGCGACCACGTCGCGATCAAGATTGTCCTGCCCGAGTTTGCCCGTGACCAGACGATCCTGTCCTTGTTCCGCAAGGAGGCCTCGATCCTCAACCACCTGTCGCACGACGCGGTCGTGCGATACCACGTCTTCACGATCGATCCCGGGATTGGCCGTCCCTACCTTGCCATGGAATTCGTCGACGGCGAGTCGCTGTACGACATCATGCGGCGTGGCCCGATGCCGACGGAGGAGGTGCGCAAGCTCTGCCATCGCCTCGCGTCCGGCCTGAGCGCCGTGCATCAGGCGGGAGCAATCCATCGCGACCTCTCGCCGGACAACATCATCCTTCCAGGGGGCCGGGTCGACCGCGCAAAGATTATCGATTTCGGTATCGCGCGATCAGCGACGGTGGGCGGGGAGACGCTGATCGGCGGAAAATTCGCGGGAAAGTACAACTACGTTTCACCCGAACAGCTCGGGCTGTACAGCGGCGACGTCAGCGAACAGTCCGACATCTACAGCCTTGGGCTGGTGTTGGCTGCCGCCCTGCGCGGGAAACCGATCGACATGAGCGGGTCACAGTACGAGATCATCGAAAAGCGCCGGACCGTGCCTGATCTCTCCGGCATCGACGATGATTTTCGTGGCATTGTTGAAGCCATGCTGCAACCGGATCCGCAAGACCGGCCGGTCAGCATGGCGGAAATCGCCAGGATGACGCGTGACGAAGACGAAGCAACAACGCCGCCGACATCCAAGACACCCCGCGAACGGCCGGCTTTGCCGCGCACCGGGGAAACTTTTGCAGCTGATTCCAGGATCCAGACGCAGCCAACCAGTGCCGAGGGGCCCGCAACAGCAACGGGTCCAGGTGGGCAACGCTTCGTCCAGCATGTACGGCCCGCGCATTTGTCCGAACCGCGGCCTTCGCCGGTCGCCGGCCCTCCACGCGCGGTCACGGCGGATGCGCCTGGAAAACCCACAAAGACCCGAACCATCGCGATCGCTGCCTTGGCGACGCTGGCTGTCGCCTCAGGTGCCGGCCTTTATCTCAGCGGCTTCATGACGCCTGCGACGCCGACTGCCGGCAAAATATCGCTTTCCGCGCCGGAACCATCAAAGTCTGCACCGGAAACGTCGAAGCCGGCTCCCACCGGCGATGTCGCGAATGCCCCTGAGCCGGCGAAGGCAGCTCCGACCGCGCAGCCGAAAACGGAAGCCGTCGCGCCGCCGGCTGACAATCAGCCAGATGCCGCGGCGGCTCAAAAGCAACAGCCGGCTAAGCCGGCCCAAGTCCCCTCGCAGGCCGAGGAACGCCCGAAGCCGCCGACAATGGACGCACAACCGCGAACAGAGGCGAGCGCGCCGGCGGCTGCAAGCCAGGCAGATGCCCAGGCCGTGCAAACGCCGGAGCCGGCGAAGCCCATTGCCCCTCCGCAAACCAAGGAACCTCCGAAGCCATCCGCAACCGACACGCAGCCGCCGCCCGAAAAGGCATCGCCGGCAATCCAGCCGGATACGATGGCCAGCGACAGTCAAAAGCCGGCTCCGGTGCCTGATACGACCGCTGCAGCCCCGCCAGCCGCCGAGAAGACCACAGCGCCGCCGCCGGTCCAGTCAGAGGTTGTGGAGAGCCAGAAGCCCGAGCCACAAATCAGCCAGCCGGCAACGCCCAAGACTGCCGCGCCGGCGCCCAAACCCAGCCAGACGGATGTCGCGAACACCGAGAGCCAGAAGGCGGTGTCACCGGCAGCCAAACAGCCGGACCAACCTGTCGTCGCGTTGAACGTGCCCAAACCAGCTATTCCCCCGGTCGCCGACGACATCGCGCAACGGGTCTCCTGGGTTCGCGACTTCGGCGGCGGCGACTGTTTCTATGCGACCATGACGTCCGGCAAGGCCGCCGCGATCGAAGGATTTGGAACGGCGGTCCAGCCATTCGAGCGGATGCTCAGCGATTTCCAGGCAAAATTCCATGTCGAGCCGGACATCAGCGTCCGTCTCATTGAACCAAGCCAATGCGAGGTCACCAACTTCCTGCGCTTTCTGGGGCAGACCGCGGCCGAGAAGCCGCAGCTTGTCCTCGATCGGACGTCGGTGCCGAACGGTGCGCCGATCAGCGGCACGCTGGTGACGCGTGGCGGGCTCATTTCCAGCGTGCTGCTGATCGATCACAAAGGCATGGTGTTCAATCTCGACGACCGCATCGTCGCACAATCGGACAAGGCCACCTTCAGCATCCCGATTGCTCTTGGCGCCGCCGACAAGGCCGCCGGAAAGGCGGTGCCGCAGATCATAATGGTGATCACGGGGCCCCAGGATATTCAGGCGGCTGCGTTCTCGACGCCCACGCCAGCCTCGGTTCTGCTGCCCAAAATTCTCGAGGAAATCGAGACCGACGGATCCCAGTTCTCAGCCACGGCCAAGTATTTCCGGCTCGGCGGGTAGCATGGGCGCCCGATGGAACTCCGCCGCGCGTGTTTGCCTCACTCGTCCGCCGACCTGCCCACAAGGCAGCATGATCCGGTTCGAGCCCTGCCTGCCCTGACGGGCCGCATGAAGCTCGCGGTCATGGCGGGCGCGGCCCTGCTGGCCGTGCTGACATCCAGCGAAGCGCGCGCCGAATTCACGGTCTGCAACCAGACACTCGACGTTGTCAATCTCGCCGTCGGCCAGAGGGTCGACAATGCGGACCAGACCGACGGCTGGTGGACCATCGGCGCAAATCAATGCGTGAACGTCATCCGCGAGGAACTGACGAACCGCTACATCTACATCTATGCAACGGATGTTTTCGGCCACGCGATCCTCACCGGATCCACGGAGATGTGCATCGAGCGGCGACGTTTTTCGATCCGCGGCATCGACGAATGCTGGCAGCGCGGCCATATCGCGGCGCAATTTCTCGAAGTCGATACGCTTGAACAGGTGCGGTGGACCTTCTTCCTGACCGGAAGCAATCCGTGACGCACAGTATCGACACGAGCTTCAAGCAGAAAAAGCAGGCGCGCGCTGCCCTTCGCAGGCGCACGCTTTGGCGCAGGCTTCTTGCCGGTCTCGCTGTGATTGTCCTGCTTTCCATCGCCGTCGGTTTCTACCTCACCGCGGACTATTGGTCGTTCGGCGATGAAGACGAGGAGTTGCACGCGGTCGAAGGAGTGGACGATGTGCCGGCCGATGCATCCGTCTATGTGCCCGCCATCATCGACCTGGCCGGGGACCCGATGTGGATCACCCTTGCACCTGATGCCGGCGCCGCAACAAAAGGCCGCGAGATCCCGCGCCCGGCGGAACTCGACCAGGCCGGGGTTTCGCCCCAGATCGAAATCCTGTCCGACGTCATGCTTAGCGCCAGCGAAAAATTCATGACGACGATACCGTCGACGCAGGAGGATTTCGCGTTCTTCCAGGCGCAACGAAAGAGCGCTGCCGCGCCATCCAGCGATCTGCAAAATGATCTTCAGCCGCCGCCCGCCGCTGGGCAACCCGCGGCGGCTTCGGACCAGAAGGCGGATGCCGACGATCCCGAAGCCGGCTGGGGCGAGACAATCGATGCAGGCGACGCGGCCCTTCCCGCATTCCAGAAGACCCAGATCGAAAACAACACGAGTGTCGCGGTCGTCACGAATGAGTATCAGCGGTTCGAGGCGACCCAAGACACGTTCGTGAAGATCCTCAACGACCGCAGTTTGGACAGCGTTGCGCTCGATGCGCATTTCTCCGCCGGCGACGCCAAGCTGGCCGGTGAAGCCCTGAAGGCGCTCTTCAACCGGGACGGTCTGGAGGCGGGTTATGTCGTTGCGATGCGCGGATACCGGCCGAACCGCGAGACGACCACGATGTCCCTCATGCAGGTTTCGATCTACGCCAAGAACGTCTTTGTCGGCACGCTGACGCGCAACGCGGCGGGCGCGTTCGTGTCGGGTGTCGACCCTTGGGTCCGCGAAGATCTGTTCAATTATTCGGGCGCGCAGGAGGAAGGCACGCACAAAAGGCAATATCGTCTGCTCGACGCGATCTATTCGACGGCGGCCCGCAACAATGTTCCGACCGGTGTGATCGGCGAAGCGATCATGTATCTCTCGAGAGGCCAGGATCTGGACGCCTTTGCAAGCGAGGACCAGCGTCTTGTGCTGATCTATTCGCAGACGCCGCGCGGCAAGGACGAGGGTGCCGGGCGGGTGCTGTATGTGGGCGTCCAGGGCGCCGAAAAAAGCCTCGAGTGTTTCGTCTTCCAGCAGAGCGACGGCCAGTTCGCCTGCGTCACCGGCAATGACGAGGTGCGCTCGCTGACTGTCGCCAACGGCATGGTCACGCCTGTGAGCGGGGTCATGACCTCCACCTTCGGCCCGCGCAAGCACCCGATCCTCGGCGTCGTTCGTATCCACAAGGGCGTCGATTGGGCAGCCCCTGTCGGCACGCCGATCATGGCGGCCTTCGACGGCGAGATCAGCTTCCAGGGCGATGGCGGCAGCTATGGCAATCTGGTGAAGATTTCGCACGGAAACGGGCGCGAGACGCGCTATGCGCATATGCAAAAATTCGCCATTGCGAGCGGCGTCGGTACCAAGGTGAAGGCCGGCGACGTCATTGGCTATATCGGCACCACCGGCCTTTCAACCGGCCCGCACCTGCATTTCGAGCTCTACCAGAACGGCGAGGCGATCGATCCGCTGGGGACGGTCACCGCGGTCGCCACCTATGATACTGGCAATTCTGGCACTTCCGGCGATGTCGCTGTCGAGACGCTTACCGAGCGTATCGTCCATGTCGAAAGTGGTGGCAGCGCTCGCGCCAAGAATCCGAATTCTTCAGCCACCGGCGCCGGCCAGTTCATAACGAAGACCTGGATCAGGATGATGAATACGTATCGCCCGGAACTCGCGCGCACGCTGTCGACCGCCGACCTGCTCGCTCTGCGCTACGACGCCACGATCTCGCGTGAGATGGTGCGCAATCTCGCGCGCGAAGGCGAAGCCTATCTTCGGGCGCGTGGTCACCAGATCACGGCCGGCCGGCTCTATCTCTGCCATTTCCTGGGAATGGAAGGCGCGCACCAGGTGCTGTCGGCGCCAGGTTCGGCGCAACTGAGCGCCGTGCTGGGATCGGCCGTCATCCAGGCCAACCCGTTTCTCACCGGCAAGACAGCCAGCTACGTGGTGGACTGGGCCGAAAGGAAGATGGGACAGAAGCTGAGCCGTGTGGCCACCGACGCCATCCCGCAGACAACGACCACGGAGATCCGCCAGACATCGCCGGAGTTCGAAAAATACAAGCAGGCCGTCACGACCCTCATAAGCTCGATTCAGAATACGATTTGAACCTGCCCGTGACGGCATCAGCCTCTCGGACCATTGGTGGTCCTGCTGCCAAGTGTTACCATAGGCAACTTTCTTCGGGCCCTTGTGAACCAAGACTGTGGTCAAGATCACATACGCCCAGGAGCCATTTTTGGCACAAGCGACTTTGTCGCTGACGAAATTTAGCATGCGCAGACATCAATAGTGCGCCCTGGTGGGCGGAGGGCTGGTCCATGAAAGCGTTTGCCGTCCTTCTGAGCGGGATGATCCTGCTTTTCCTTGCCGCGCTCGGCGCCGAGGCTGCCGGGTCTGACACCAAGCGCGTCGCGCTGGTCATCGGCAACAGCAAATACGTCCATGCGGTCACCTTGCCCAACCCCGCCAACGATGCCCACCTCATCGCATCGACGCTGCGCAATGCCGGGTTCGAGGTGATCGAGGGGGTCGATCAAGACAATGCAGGCATGCACAGCCTCATCAGCCGGTTTACCGAGCAATCCTACGACGCGGACCTCGCGGTCATATTCTATGCCGGTCACGGCATGCAGGTCGACGGCAAGAACTACCTGATACCGGTCGATGCCGAATTGACGTCGCCGGCCTATCTCAAGACCCGCACCATCCAGATCGATGACTTCATGGCCGCGTTGCCGCCCGACCCGGCGGTCGGCGTGATCATCCTCGATGCCTGCCGCGACAATCCGCTGGCACGAACGCTGGCAGCCTCCTTGCCGAAAAGCCGCTCCACCTCGTTGGGCACCGGCCTGGCGCCGGTCGAAGCAAAATCGGACGGTGTCGGAACCGGCGGCCTCCTGATAGCCTATGCAACGGATCCGGGCGCCATCGCGTTCGACGGCAACGGGGTCGACAGTCCTTACTCGACGGCGCTCGCCAGGCATCTCACCGAACCCGGTGTCGAAATCCAGAGCGCGCTGACGCGCGTGCGCGGCGAAGTGACCGAAACCACGCAAGGTCGCCAGAGGCCCTGGCATAATGCATCGCTGGGACGCGAGGTCTTCCTGGGAAAACCCGTCGCGGCGGCGGCGCCTCCCGCAAAACCCATGGCCGACGCATCGAACGCGGCGGCAACATCCGCTCCTGCGCCGGTTGCCAGTGATGCTCCTTCCTGGGAAGTCGAGCAACGCCTTTGGGATGAGGCTTCGAAGCGCAATTCAATTCCGTTCTACGAGGCCTATCTCGACCAGTTTCCGAACGGTCGCTTCGCCACCGTGGCGCGACTGAACATAGACGAATTGAACGACCCGAAAGCCCAGAACCGGCAGGTCGCGGCACTCGAAACGGACCAGGCGAACGCCAGTTCCGGCTCCGCCGTGCGCACCTCGGTTGGGGTTCCGGACGAGGTGAAGCAAACGCCTGGCACCGAGTTGACGGAAAGCGCGATCGGCCTCGATCGCCAGGGGCGCATCGACCTGCAATTGCGCATCGAAGCGCTGGGCAACGAGCTTGGGCGCATCGACGGAAACATAGGCCCGCAGACCCGGCAGGCGATCGGTGTCTGGCAAGTGAAGAACGGCCTGCCGCAGACCACCTATCTGACGCGCGAACAACTGGCCTTCCTCGTGATCCAGACAGATCCGATGATGGAGGCCGTGCGCGCCAGATACGCCGCCGATCAAGCCCGCGCGACGCAGCCGAAAAAGCAGGTGGCGCAGAAGGTCCGCACGCAGAGGCCGGTGGCGCAGAGACCCCGCAAACAACAGCAGGTCGTTCAGAAGCGGCGCAACCGCGAGACCGTGGTGCGGCAGGATGATCCGCCGCCCCAGGACAACAACGACTTCCTCACCAAGGCACTGATCTTCGGCACCGGCGTGGCGGTGGGCGGAGTGCTCAAGAACTGACAGGTCCGCGTTTGCAGGCCTGTTCGACCTGAACCCTACGCCCGGAAACGCAGTCGTCGCGACGCTCGCGGCAGCGACCGCGTTCGGCGCCCTGGGAAATTCTGTTCCAATGCATGTCGTCGTCCCACAACCGCTGCGCGGTTTTGGGCGGCATGCATCAATGCAAGCTATTGCGTCTTTATCCGCATTTCCACACGGCGGTTAACCGGGTCGTACGGGTTGGGGCTGCGCGGATTCTTTTCGCCCATGCCGATCGCGTTGATGCGGGCGGGCTCGATACCGCTGGCCGTCAGGAAGGCGGCCACCGATCGCGCGCGCCGTTGCGACAGGCCTTCGTTGTAGTGCACCGTGCCGGTGGCGTCGGTGTAGCCTTCGACGACGAAGTTGAACGTGCTCAGCCGGCTGTCCTTCAGCGCCTTGGCGAACTCGTCGAGTTCAGCCCGCGCGGTGGAGTCGAGTTCGGCCGAATCCAGTCCGAAATTGATCAGCATGTCGAGGCTGGATTTTTCTGCCGGCGCATCTTTCGCCTTGGTCTTGCTTTTGCACTCCTCCTCGGTGCCGACACAAATTCCCCGCGACTTGCCGAGATCGGCCGCCCCGGTAAAAAACTTCACGATGTCTTCTGATTTCTGGACAGGGTCGGCGGAAGCGTGGGTCGAGAAAAACACGACCGCCAACACAAAGGCTGAACTGCGCCACTGCATAGCGGCTCCTCCTGTTTGAGCATCCGGTTTTGATGCTACCAAATTCCGAGGTAATTGTCTGTCGATAAACGCTGGCGGATACCGCGGTGCCGGCAGTTGTCGCCGTGTCACCGGTTGAGACTTGACCCGCGCCGCGCCTAAGGCTTGAGTGGCCAAGGCTCCTCGATGAAAGCGTGGCGATCATGGCCAATGGGCTCCGATTCAAAACGGCACGGGATCTTTTCATGGCTTGTCCCGCTGTTGCCCGGGACATGAGTACCCTTCCAACCGAACAGCACTCGATCGCGTTTTGCCGCGACCTCCTCGCCGGGCGTGTTCCCGAGGAGGCGATCACGTTCTGTGCCTACCTGCTTCCCGATCGGGCCGCGGTCTGGTGGGCGCATGAATGCCTGAGCCATCTGAGCGAACTGCTCGATGGGACCGATCACGAGTTGCTCGCGCTTGTTCGCGACTGGGTGGGGGAACCGGACAGCCCACACCATCGGGCAGCAGTCAGCACGGCCGCGGCGACGCCGCCGACAACGCCGGTCGGCTGGATTGCGCTGGCTGCGGGGTGGCGTGACAATGGTTCGGCCATGGCCGCGACGACGGTATCGGCCTTGCACCCATTTCCCGCCGCCCATGCGGTCAATGCCGGTGTTCTGGCCGGGCTGGCGCGTGTCGCGCTCGCGGACCGCTTTGCCGTTCTTTCCGCATTTGTCGAGATGGGCATCCAGATGGCCGAGATCGAGGCGCTGCGCCAATCAGCGGATGCGTATTAAGCCTCCATCCCGACACTAACCGGGATGGATGCCCCACCCTCCTGCCCTACTTGCAGCCACCTTGGGCCCATTTGGCGAGCGCCACCTTGAAGCGTGTTCCAAGCGGGTGTTGCAGGCGCAGGACAGAGACATCGTTGGCGGCGAAATTCTTCGCCTGATCGCACAGCCGGGCCTCGTCCCATTCATGGCAGCCATCGCAGTGCTTGCCCTCCCACACCGACTTGTCCAAACCCTCCACCGGGCTGAAGAGGGGCTTGCCCTTGATCAGCTGGGCAATGCTCTTGCCGTCGATTGCCGGATCGCCGAAATCGATCGGATGGTCGAAAAGGATCGGGGCGTCCGACGCCAGCCTGGGGATCTTCTGGCGCAGCACATCGAGCGCGAGCTGGTCGTCACCCTGGCCTGATGTACCTGCCGCGCCGGTGTTGCGCGTGTCGGAGGCGCCTTCGGCCGGAAGTGGGCTCGCCTCGCCCACGATCAATGGCGCGTTGAGATCGATCCTGTGCAGGACGACCTCGGTGGTCAGCGAGACGTTGATCCAGGGACGCTGCTTGCCGGCGGTTGCCTTGAAGACGTCGCTGGTCACCCTGTTCATCGCCTCGGTGATGGAGACGTTGGATTCACCGATGCGCTGGAGCAGCGCCGCGGTGAAAGGCGAATGTTCGCCCGAGCCGTCATAGGCGACTTGATTGGGGCTGGCGGCGAAGGCGACGAGCGTGCCGGCGCCACCATTCTCTATCGGGATCTCGGCAAGGCCGCTGCTTGCACCGTTGACGCCCGCGGTCTTGGCCAGCACCTCGGCGAGGGGATTGTCTCGGCAGGCATCGAGAAACACCAGCCTTATGCTGGTCTCCCGCGACATCTGGCGCAAAACAAAATCAACCGACACGGCCTCGAAGTCGAGGGAGGTCTCATCCTCAAGCGCGGCGTCGACCGGAAGCAGATAGTTCTTGCCCGAAACCTGCAAGCCGTGGCCGGCGTAGAAGAACAGCGCGATGTCGGCACCGCGCACCTGTTTTGCGAACTGGGCAATCGTTGCTTGCGTCTGCGATTTGGTCTGGTCGAAGCCGGAAACGACCTCGAAGTCGAGCTTCTTCAAGCGTTCAGCCATGGCCTGGGCGTCGCGCACCGGATTGGTGAGCGGCACCGCGTGCTGGTACTGGGAGTTGCCGAGGACAAGCGCGACGCGGCGCTCGGCATTGGCCATCGTCAAAGTCAGGAGCAAGGCGAGCGCCGCAAGGCCGGCGGCGCGAAAGAGGCCAACGCAACGGGCGATCAGAGGGGACCTCACCGGAACCTCAGTTCACGAGCTTGCTGGCGGAAAACTCGATCCGCCGATTGAGCGCCTTGTTCTTGGGCGTGTCGTTGGCGGCAACCGGCCGCTCCTCGCCGTAGCCGGTCGCCGTGATCTGCGTGCGAGGAATGCCGGCGGCGACAATGGCGTCGGCAACCGCCTGGGCCCTGCGCTCCGACAAACGCTTGTTCTCGACAGGCGACCCGTCGGAATCAGTGTGTCCGGAAACCTCGACCTTCAGGCCGGGACACTTGCTGACGACACCGACGACCTCCGCAAGCAGCGGGCGGCTCTGGGTATCGAGCCGCGCGCTTGCCGGCCGGAAATAAATGGCGCCGGTGCGCGAGAGCACGGCGAACCTGTTCAGGCATTCCTCGTCGCTGAAATTCGCCTTGGCGGCATCGGTGGCAACCGGGCCCACCTCGGCCGAACTCGCCGCGGCGGTCTGGGCGGCGGCCGGCTTGCTGCCGTCGGCAGCGAAGACGAAGTCGAACGACACCGACGCGGTGGGCACGATGTTGGTGACATTGGCCGCCTGCTGCAGCTTGTCGACGTTGGGCAGCAGGCCGAAGTCTTCCACATGAACGGCGACCGGGGCCTCCGAGGCGACCGAGACCATGTTGTCGCTGATCATGGTGACAACGATGCTGGCCTCGAGGTCCTTGTCGACGCCGTGCAGATTGAGCCGGAAAGGCAAGGTTGCCTTCACCCTGCGCTTTGTCGCGAGATCGGCGAACGCGGCGGGGTCCACCTTCGCCGTCAACTCGGCCGTCGGGAACTTGAATGTCTCGAAGAACAGGAAGCGCATGCGGACATTGCGCAGGTCGACGCCAGTATCGACCGAATTGAGATCGAATGTGACCTTGGCATCACCGGCCGAACTGAGGGTGCCGGCGATGTTCCTGATCTTGTTGGTTTCGACGATCGTGTTCTTCTTTACCGACTGGTAGGTGAGTACCGAAGCGGTGGGGTCGAGCGTCCAGTTCGGCGCGGCGCTGGCGGCTTGCGATCCAAGCAACAGCAACAATGCGACGATCAGGCCAGGAGCCCTTGTGGTGAGGCCTCCAGACCGTGTTTTCCACCAGAATGCGACGACTTCGACCATGAAACGCCCCTGCCCAGGACACTACACCAGGCGGGAGCATAGAGCACTTCCGACTGCTTGGCGAGCAGTTGCAGCCGGTCTTCCAGTCAAGGTCCGGAGCGCGGAATGGCGCGCCAAATGGTGGCGGGTGGCCACGGCAAGCAGCGCCAAGTCAACAGCAGTGCGCCACACGGGCCTTGGCTACTATCAAAAACTCATCACCAGCCGCCAGCACCGCCGCCGGTGCCGCCGCCACCGCTGCCGCCACCCAGGGGCGCAACGACGGGAGGGGGTGCGTCTTCAACCGGTTTGACCACTTTCTTGGCTGTCACCTTCTTCTGCTTGACTACTTTTGGCGTGGTCGTCGTGCGAATGGCCTTCGTCCGGTGTTTCGTCGTTAGTGTGGGCTCTGCTTTTGGCACTATCGAAGTACAGCCCATCATGCCCCCCAGGGCGCCGGCTAAAACTGTTGCGATGATCACATGTCTAATTGCCCTGCCCACCATTGCCTCCTTGTCGATCAAAACAAATCCCGACGCGGGTTGGCTTGTTCCCAGACCGCCCTGGCCGCATTGACCAGTTGCGTGTCGACAGAACCACTCGCCGGAGTCTTGGACTTGAGTTCCGCGCGCAGTTGCTTCAGCGCGGCGGTTTTCGCCTTCGCCCCGAATTTCGCCAGCGTGTTCTTTGCGTCCGGAATTTCGTTGCGGAGATCAAGCGCGGCCGCGAACGCAAGATAGCGCACGGCTATGGCTTGGTCGGCCTTGTCGCCCTTCTGCATCTCGATGGCCGCGCGATCATACGCGCCGGATTGATCACCCCGAGCGGTTGCCAACTCGAACAGGCGCTGCGCTTCATCAAGATTTTGCTGTACGCCGACACCGTCCCGGTACATGCGCCCGAGGCTGCCAGGCGCATAAGGTTGGCCAAGGTCGATGGCCTTCTGGAAAAGCGCCATCGCCGCCTTCGGGTCCTTCTCGACCCCTCGCCCGGTGATATAATTGCGACCGAGAAGGTTCATCGAATACATGTCCTGCCGTTCGACGCCTGCCTTGAGGAAAGCGACGGCACGGGCCGGATCGGCAGGCACGCCGTTGCGGCCTTCCGTGAAGATCGCTGCGAGATCGTTCATGGCATAGGTGTGCCCCATCGCCGCCCCCTTGAGCAGCAGGTCCAGCCCCTTGCCGGTGTCGCGTTGGACGCCGAGACCGTTGAACAAAGCGCGACCCCATGCCGTCATCCCGTAGGGGTCGCCTTTGTCGGACGCCACTGAATAGAATTCGTTGGCCTTCTTGGGATCGACGGTCATCCCTATTCCGGACGAGGCGATATATCCGAGTTCGAAGACGGCGCGCACGTGCCCCTTTTTGGCGGCGTCCTCGATGGCTGTCCTGGCTTCCGCGACCTTGCCGGACGCAAGCAGCGCGCGTCCGAGTTCGTAACGGAAGCGCGGCACGTCCGGATAAGCCTTCACCGCCGTCTGGCAGACATCCACGGCGCTGGCGCCGATTTCATTCGGCAGCAGGCCAGGGACGACGCCTTGCAGGTCGAGAGGTTCGCCGGCAGCCTGGTCGCACGGATCGACGCTTGGCGACAGCTTCATGGTGGCGGGCTTGGATGAGCTGCTGTCGGCCCGGATCTCGAAGCCGACCTCGACCGGCTTGGCGGCACCGATCTGGGGTTCGTAACGCAAATTGTCGACCTCATCCGCCATCAGGCTGGACTCCGGCGACAGGGCACGGTCCGGCAGGGACAGCGTTCCCGTTGCCGGATAGCTCGCGAGTTTCAGGCTGACGGAGGGATCCTTTGTCGGAAAATCCAGCTTCAGCGGAACCGGGCCAACTCCGACCGGGACGCTGATCTCGCGGTTTTCGATCGCCTCGGCGGCGCCGGTGATATGGATGCCGCGCTCCAGGACCTGTTGCTTCTGCTCGGCTTCGAGCGAGGCCACAATCTGTTCGCCCTGAGCGCCTTCGCCGCTCTTGACGCGGAACACCAGGATGCCCTGGGTTTGGCCGCCCCAATTGTCATGCGTGGCGTAGGCGAGCATATCCACCTCGTCCTGCGCGGCGCCGCCCTTGGGCACATCCATCTGCAGACGCGGTAGGTCCTTGCCCGGGATCTGCTCGCCAACCTCGACAGGCTTGCCGTCCAGCATCAGACGTCCGAGCGCCGGCGGCCTTTCGATGCTGACGGTTATGCCTCCGCCATCGACGTCGACCGGTTCCGGCAGATCCAGAGCGACCGGACCAACCCCGGACGGCACGACCTTCTCCAGGACCGGCGGCAGCGAGGGCCGGCTGGCGCGGCGCATCAGGACGACTTCGTCGATGAGCGAGGAGTTTTCCCACGGAACCTGCTTGCCGTCCGTGGCGTCGACCACATCGCGGCGCACCGCGGCCATGACCGTGCGTATCTCCTGGTTCGGAGCCAGGGCGCGGCGGGAGAAGGCGGATGAGAAGGGGCTGAGATCACCCGCCCCGTCATAGGCAACCGCACCCGGCTCGGTGGCGAAGGCAATCAGCGTGTTCAGCGAGCTTTTGACCTGCGCAAGGCCGGTGTTGCCGGCTGCGATCAACTGGTCCCTCAGCCAATAGTCCTTGCGCGGAAACGGATTGTTGCGGCAGGCATCGAGGATGATCACCTGGATCTTCGATTTCGAACGCAACTGCTCGAGCACGTCGTCCAGCTTGACCGCCTGGACCTCTATGTCGGCCGCGTTCTTCAGCGAGGCATCCACGGGGATCAGGAAATTTTCGCCACCGATCTGAAAGCCATGACCTGAATAGTAGACGACAGCCAGATCGGCGCCGTCCGCCGCCGCGAGGTAGTTGCGAAACTGCTCCTCGAACTGCAGTTTTGTGAGATCCTTGGCGACGAATACCTCGAAACCGGCCAGCCGAAACGTCTTGGAAACGTCCTCGGCGTCCTTGTCCGGATTCTTGAGAGCGGGGATTTCCCGGTACTCGGAATTGCCGACCACCAGGGCGACCCTTCGATCGGCCGACGCATCAAACGCCGTAAGGGCCGCTACGACGACGACCGCAATGAATCCGCAAAGTCGGAGCATGACAACTGCCTTAACCGTCGCTACCTGACGACCACAAGCTCTCAGCTTGCGGTATCAAGGTCTGTTAAAGAGCTCACAATCCGCCGAGACACGACCAGAGCGAGGCCGTCGCAACAGCGGGCACATTCATCGTCTGATTGAGCTCTAAATTACCTCAGAGCCGGATCATCCGCAATGAGTGTCAAAATGCGCCGGCGCGGCTGTCCGGACCCGACGGTGTGCCGAGCCCCGACAAGGGCCAGAATTTCGGAGCCATTGCGCGGTTCGTTTTTGCTTGTGAACACGCCGGCGGATTGTAGCTTGGCCATGAGCCCGTCCGACCAAGGTAGTTCGCGAGATGACCCACATCCAGATTCCCATGGATGCACAGTGGCCCTGAAAGCCGCCGCCCATGTCAAAGCCATGTCTGCCTTCGCGCTCGCGAATTTCGGCGGCCATGACCGGCCAACCCTTGCTCAGAACGAAAGCGCCTTTCCGCCCAGCCCCAGGGCGATCGCCGCTGGCCAGGACGCGATTGCCCGCAGCCATCTCTATCCCGATCCGGACTGGACGGCGCTGCGCGAGGCGATCGCGCAAGCCCATGGGGTCGAGCGCAATTTGATCTTGTGCGGCGCCGGTTCAATGGAGCTGATCAGTTGCACCATCGCGGCGTTCGCGGGGCCAGGCGAGGAGGTGCTGGGCACCTCCTATGCCTATAATTTCGTCGCCTCCGCGGCGGCCCGCACAGGTGCTGCCTATGTCAGAGCCGCGGAACAGGATTTCGCCGTTTCGGTCGACAGCATCCTCGCCGCTGTCACGCCGGCAACGCGGGTCGTCTTCGTCTGCAATCCCGGCAATCCGACCGGCACCCGCATCCGCAACGCCGAACTGCTGCGCTTGCGCGCCGCGTTGCGCGGGGATGTGCTGCTCGTGATCGACCAGGCCTATGGCGAGTTCGACGACCAGGACCCACGGCCTGTCTTTGCGCTTGTCGCACGCGGCGATACCGTCGTGCTGCGCACGCTCTCCAAAGCCTACGGCCTGGCTGGCGCGCGCGTCGGCTGGGGGCTGTTTCCGCCTTCGGTCGCCGCCGAAGTGCGCAAGATGCAGAACTCCAACCAGGTCACCACCGCAAGCCTGGCAATGGCGGTCGCGGCGGTGGAGGACGAGGCCTACATGCGCGAAATTGTGGCCCGCACGGCCAGGGTTCGCGACCGGTTCGCGCATGACCTGAGGGCTGCCGGATATGATGTACCGGAAAGCCGGACGAATTTCGTGCTGATCCGCTTCCCCGACACAGCCGCCGCGGAGGAGGCCGAGAGGGCCTTGCGTGGCGCCGATATCATTGTGCGCGGCCTGGGCGGTTACGGCCTCACGGACTGTTTGCGCGCGACGGTCGGCCCGCAGGAGATAATGGATCCGGCACTGCGCATACTGATCGAGATGCGCGGCGGATAGTTTTGGCGATCGCATTCGAGGGAGCGTTGAGAGATGCCATACCTGCCCGTCCGTGACTTCATCGGCTATGGCGACAAGCCACCTTCGGCCGCGTGGCCCGGTGGCGCCAAACTGGCGCTCAACATCGTCGTCAACTACGAGGAAGGCGCCGAGTACAGCATCGGCGAAGGCGACGGCGTCTCGGAGGCTATCCTGTCGGACCTTGCCGTGTCGCCAGCGGTGCCGGGCCTGCGCAACCGCAATATGGAATCGCTCTACGAATACGGCTCACGCGTCGGCGTCTGGCGGCTGTTGTCACTGTTCCAGGACAAGGAGATCATTCCGACCTTCTACGTCGTGGGACGTGCGCTGGAGCTCAATCCGGCCGCCGGCAAGGCGATCGCGGCGCTTGGCAGCGATATCGTCTGCCATGGCTGGCGCTGGATCGACTACGCACCGCTAAGCGAGGACGAGGAACGCCAGCACATCGCGATGACCTTTGACACAGTCCAGCGGCTGACCGGCATTCGCCCGCGCGGCTGGTACACGGGCCGGCCCAGCCTCAACACACGGCGACTGGTGGCGGAGCACGGCGGCTTCCTGTTCGATTGCGACGACTACAATGACGACCTGCCCTACTTCGTCGAGGTCGGCCCCAAGCGGCATCTGGTCGTGCCGCACAGCTTCGACAACAATGACAGCCGGTTCTCGCGCGGCTCCGGCCTGGAAACCGGCAGCCAGTTCTTCGAATATGTCAGCGATGGGGTGGACTGGCTGCTGGCCGAAGGCGAGAAGACGCCACGCATGATGACGGTATCGCTGCACTGCCGGCTGGCGGCCAGGCCGGGCCGCATGGTCGGGCTGGCCCGCTTCCTCGACAAGATCAAGGCCAATCCAGACATCTGGATCTGCCGCCGCTCCGACCTTGCCCAACATTGGCTGGACCGGTTCGGCGGCTGAGGAGTCATCCGGCGGCAGTTCACCGTTTCACGGAAACGGCGAACCGCTCTAACTCTTTGTTTTGGCGCAATTCCCAAGGGAAAGCGCTGTGCGCTTTCCCGGGGAAAACCGTTTCGCACTTTTCCTAGAATTGCTCTGGCCGCCGGCGAAACACTCCTACTTGTTCGGCACCTCGTAGACCTTGCCGTGCCAGGGCGCTACGTCGATCTGGTCGAGCGCCATCACGTAGAGCACCTTCTCGTCCGGTCCGAAAGCGAAGTTCGGCATGGATGGCGACGGCACCGAAAGCATGCGCAGGAGCTTGGCATCCTTGTCGACGACGATGATCTTGCCCGGCGCATCGAGCGAGCGCGGGCTCTGGCCGATATACATCTCGCCGGCCCTGTCCATCTTGATGCCGTCAGGCCAGATATGCGGCTGGTTCGGGAACAGATCGTCGAGGCGCAGGAAGACGCGGCGGTTGCTCAGGCTGTGGTCGGGCTGGACGTCGAACTCGATGATCCTGTTGTCCTCGGTCTCGACCAGATAGAGGATCTTGCCGTCGTTCGACATGACCAAGCCGTTGGCATTGTGCAGGTCACCGGCAACCTTCTTCACACTGCCATCCTTGCCGATATAGTAGGCCGAGGCGTCGATCAGCGGACCGCCCTTGCCGGAACCGGTGAAATAGATGCCGCCATCCTTGTCGGGTGCGAAGTCGTTCGGGCCGCTGAATGGCTTGCCATC
The DNA here is from genome assembly GCF_059683645.1 of Mesorhizobium sp. RCAM 05104. Classification (NCBI taxonomy): domain Bacteria; kingdom Pseudomonadati; phylum Pseudomonadota; class Alphaproteobacteria; order Hyphomicrobiales; family Phyllobacteriaceae; genus Mesorhizobium; species Mesorhizobium sp. RCAM 05104. The sequence goes on from NZ_CM185033.1 coordinate 1,725,412, forward strand.
CGTGTCCTTGTCATAGGCCGGCAGCGTCTTGCCGTCGGCCGAGATGCGGCCGATCGTGTTGCTGTCGTAGCAAGTGACGAGGAACTCGCCGGCCGTGGTCGGCAGCACGGCCGACGGGCCGCAGCCGTCCATCTTCCAGAAGATCTCGTTCTTCTTGCCGTCCCATACGGTCACCGTGCCGCGGCCGTATTCGACGTAGAAGAGCTTGTCCTGGTACCAGATCGGACCTTCGGCGAACCACGCGTCGTCATTGATGACCTTGACGTCTCCCGCATGCGCGGAGGATGTGAGGACCAGGGCAAACATAGTGCCCAGCAGATGCCGTTTGATCATGCGATTCCCCTTTTTCAGGCCGTTGAACTCTTCCCTGCGTCAGATTCGCTGGCGTTAGCCGCCAGCGTCGATGGTTCTGTCGGTTGGCCCGCCGATCGCCAGACGGTCCACACCTACGCCCGCAGCCGCTTGCCTTCGGGGTCGAAGGGCGGCTGCTTCAGCAGCACCGCGTCGTGCGGCCTCCCGAGTATCGCGACCGTGACGGCATCGCCTGCCTTGGCCGAGCCGGCCTTGACATAGCCAAGTGCCAGCGACTGCTCGACGAAATAACCGTAGGCGCCCGAGGACACCTGGCCGATCGGCGTGCCGTCCGGCAGGAAGATCGGCTCGCCGCCGGTCGCGTCGGCATCCCTGGCGTCGATCGACAGCATGATCAGCTCGTCGCGCGCCGGCCTGTCGGCGACGGCGGCATAGGCGTCCCGGTTGAGGAATTCGCCCTTGTCCATTTTGACAAGCCGATCGAACTTGACCTCCTGCGGCCAGTATTCGGGAGAATATTCCCGGCTCCAGCTGCCATATCCCTTTTCAACCCGCAGCGACATCAGCGCGCGCGAGCCAACCGGCCCGGCGCCGACTTCGCTGCCGGCCTCGAGCAGGGCGCTGTAGAGCTCGACCTGGTTGGCGGCCGCGCAATAGAGTTCCCAGCCCAGGTCACCGGTGAACGAGACACGCAGCGCCACCACGTCGACACCGGCCACCGTGATCTGGCGCGAGCGCATGAACGGAAACGCCTCCGTCGACAGATCGGCATTGGTCAAGCGCTGCAGCAGTTCGCGGGATTTCGGGCCGGCGACGTTGAAGCCGGCCAGTTCCTCGGTGCGCGAACGAAACGTCGTGCCCGCAGGCAAAGGGACGGCCTTGAAGAACCTTTGGTGGAAGCGCTCGGCCATGCCGGAACCGAAAACCATGAACTCGTCGTCGGCCAGCTTTGTCACGGTGAAGTCGCCGGCGATCCCGCCGCGCTTGCCGATCAGGGGCGTGAGACAGGAGCGCCCGATTTCCGTCGGCATGCGGTTGGCGAACAGCGCGTTGAGCCAGGCTTCCGCGCCGGGTCCCCTGACCTCGTATTTGGCGAAATTCGAAACGTCGATGATGCCCGCATGCTCGCGCAGCATGCGCGCTTCACGTCCAACCGGACCCCACCAGTTCTGGCGCTTGAAGCCGATCGTCTCCTCGCGCGGCTCGCCCTCGGCGGCGAACCAGAGCGGATGCTCCCAGCCGAAATTGAGGCCGAAGACGGCGCCCATCTGCTTTTGCATGTCATAGGCGGGCCGGGTGCGGACCGGCCGTCCGGCGGCACGCTCCTCGTTGGGGAAATGGATCTTGAAGCGATGGCTGTACTGGTCCTGGACGCGGGCCTTGGTGAAAGCCTTGCCGGCCCAGTGCCCGAAACGCGCTATGTCCCAGGCGAACATGTCGAGCGAAGGCTCGCCCTCGATCATCCACTCGGCCGCCAGCTTGCCCATGCCGCCCGACTGCGAGAAGCCGGGAATGATGCCGTTGCAGCAGAAATAGTTGCTGAGTTCGGGCACCGGCCCGAACAGCACGGCGCTATCGGGCGACCAGATCATCGGCCCGTTGATCACCTTCTTGACCCCCGCGGTGCCGACTGCCGGAACGCGCGCGATCGCGCGCAGCATATTCTCCTCGATGCGGTCGAGATCGTCGGGAAACAGCTCGTGGCCGAAGTCCAGCGGCGTTCCATCCTCGGCCCAGAACTTCATCTTGCGCTCGTAGGCGCCAATGAGCAGGCCAAGCCCTTCCTGACGCAGATAATATTCGCCGTCGCGATCGGCGACCGAGGGCAGCCGGCGGCCCAAAGCAGCGATTTCCGCAATGGTCTCGGTGACGAAATACTGATGCTCGGTGGGGATCAGCGGCAGTTGAAGCCCGGCCATCGCGGCAACCTCGCGACCCCAGAGGCCGGCGGCGTTGATCACCCATTGGGTGTGGATGTCGCCCTTTGGCGTGCGCACGATCCAGCTGCCATCCGGCTGCGCCTCGGTCGCAGTGACCGGCGTGAAGCGATGGATCTCGGCGCCGCGCTGGCGGGCGCCGGCGGCATAGGCGGCGGTGACGCCGGACGGGTCGACGTTGCCGCCTTCCGGCTCGTACATGATGCAGCGTATGCCGTCGAAATCGACCAGCGGGTGCAGCCGCTCCGCCTCGTCGCGCGCGACCTCGTAGAAGTTCATCTTGTAGCGCCGCGCCTTGGCCTCCTGCAGCCTCAGCTGATGCTCGCGCGCTTCGGTCTGGGCGAGGTAGAGCGAGCCCGGCTGGAAGATGCCGCAGCCCTGCCCGGTCTCGATCTCCAGTTCCTTGTAGAGCGCCATGGTGTAGTGCTGCAGACGGCTGATGTTGGTGGAATCGTGCAGGCCGTGGATGTTGGCCGCCGCATGCCAGGTAGAGCCGGACGTCAGCTCGTTGCGCTCGAGAAGAACCACGTCGGACCAGCCGAATTTGGCGAGGTGATAAAGGATCGAGCAACCGATCAGGCCGCCGCCGATGACAACGGCTTGTGCATGAGTACGCATATCGAGATTTCTTCCCTTGGTTCGGCGACTTTTGTTTTTTGCGCTTTCGAAGAGCGCCTTTGAGTTTTGTTCGGCTGGCTGGTCAATCGCAGTCGCCTGGCGAAGCCAGGGGCACAAGATGCGCCCCTGGAGTATTGCAATGGATCTACCGTTCTATGCCTTGTCGAGCCAGACCTTCTCCAGTTGCAGCTCGAATGTCTGGTGCATCTTGAGGTTCTTCACATAGGCGGCGTGGTGGCGGTAAAGCGAACGCCAGAACGACTGAACCAGCACGCCCGAATCCTGCAGCGTCCACTCGACATCCTTCATCAGCTCCTTGCGCTTGGCAGGGTCGGCGACCGCAAGCGCGGCATTGAGCTTCTTGTCGAAATCCGGATTGGCGTAGCCCGACTCATTCCAGGCTTCACCGCTGCGGTAGGCCAGCGCCAGCACCTGGACTCCAAGCGGTCGCATACCCCATTCGGTGGTCGACCATGGATACTTCGTCCAGTCGTTCCAGAATGAAGTTCCGGGAATGATCGTGCGCTTCACCTTGAAGCCGGCCTCGCGCATCTGCGCGGCAACGACATCGGCTGGGTCCTTGACGTAGTCGGAATCGTAGGAAATGAGCTCGAACTCATGATCCATCTGGCCGGCCTCGGTCATCAACGCCTTGGCCTTCGCCAGGTCGCGCGGCACTTTCGGCAGCTCGTAATATTCCGGATGGATCGGGCAGACATGATGGTTTTCCGCGACCTGTCCGAGGCCGCTGTAGCCGAGCTTCAGCACCGTCTCGTTGTCGACCGCGAGCTGGATGGCGTTGCGCACCCTTTTGTCGTCGTATGGCTTGTTGGTCACATTGCTGCGCAGCACGATCGTTCCCGCGGTGACGACGGATTCCTTGACCAGGCCCATGCCGTCATAAAGGTCCACGGTGCCGCCGACCGTCTGATAGTTGCAGTCGATCTCGCCGGCCTCGAAGGCGCTGGCGATGGCCGGGCTCGAAGCGTCCGACCCGTAGTCGGTCCAGTCGACGCCGTCGAGATAGGGCTCGCCGCCGAACCAGGTGAAGTCCTTGCGGCGCCTCACCGAAGCGGACTCGCCAACCTTGTATGAAATGAGCTCGTATGGGCCGGTGCCGGGGGTCTTGGTCATGTCGGCACCGTCCTTGTCGAAGTTGCGGTGGACGATGATGGCAGGATAGTCGGCGAAGCCCGGAATGATGGTGACGTCGGACTGGCCGCATTTCAGCTTCACCGTATGGTCGTCGACCTTGGTGATGGCGCCGGCGATGGCCTTCTTGGTGGCGGGATCGATCAGCGTGGCCATGCGGCCGGCCATCGAGTTGCCCTCGGCCGCCTTGTCGCACCAGCGCTCTATGTTGAAGACGATGTCGTCGGCGTTGAGCTCGTCGCCGTTCGACCATTTCACGCCCTTGCGCACATGCAGCGTGTATTCGGTGGCATCGTCGCTGACTTCCCAGCTCTCGATCAGATGGCCCTCGAAAGTGAAGTCGGTGGTGTAGCGGATCATGTAGTCGTTGCACTGGCGCAGCACGTTGGCCATTTCCGACCAGTCCCACATGCGTGGGTCCTTCATATCCTTGATGATCATCTGCATCTTCAGGATGCCGCCCTTCTTGCCCGGCTCCTGGGCAGCGGCCTGGGCCGGTGAGAGGCCGATCATTGAATAAGCGAACGCCGTGGAGGCGCCCATCGCGCTCGCCATGGCAAGGAACTCGCGGCGATCCATGCCGCCGTTCCTGACTTCGTCTGCATAGCTTTCGATGGCTGCCGGGACGCGGTCACCGTTGCTCTTGAAAATCGTCATTGTGATTCTCCGGTTTGGGCTTTCCGCCCGTTACATTCCCCTTGCATGGGGGATGTTAGAGGCGATGCAAAAATCCCGGAAGGGCTTGAGCCCGAGCAAACCGCCAAAAACCGGCTTATATGACCTAAAAAAACAATGCCATTGGCGTGTCAAATTTTTGAGTTTGCCGGCTGTGGAACCCGCGCTAGGCGCCATCCTCCTGCGCCCGCAGAAGAATCCATTCCCGCACCGTGCGCGCGATGGTTCCCTTCGAAAGCTGGTTCTCGGTGAGGTAGTAGTTCCACGGGCTCGCCGGCCGGACGGGGAACGGTTCGACGAGCAGTCCCCGCCGGAGATAGGCGTGGGCAAGCGAGCGCTGGGTCGCGACGAGCCCTGCCCCCATGGCGGCCAGTTCGAGCGCGATGTTGGAAGCGTTGGTCGTCAGGCCCTTGTCGTAATCTTCCATGTCGACGCCCAGCGCCGACGTGACGACCTGCCAGTATTCCTGGCGGCCATGCACGAAGATCCAATCGACCTTGAGTATATCCTGAGGCAGCTTCAGGGCATCCTCGCCATCCAGCAACGCCGGAGCGCACAGCAGAACCAGCTCGTCGTTCCACAGCGGGATGCCGGCGGGCGGACGGTCGTCGAAACGCCGGGTGGAAATGGTGATATCGGCGATCTGCTCGCTGAGGTCCTCCCAGATCGTGCCGTGAAGCACGATCTCGATTTCGGGATGCTTCTTGCGGAAGGCCGCCATGCAGCCGGCCAGCCAGTTCTCCGCCAGGCTCATCGGGCAGGAGACGACCACCGTGCGGTTGCGCGACGAGGTCACGATCGCCTCCGTGGCCTGGTCGATCTGATCGAGCGCCTGACGCAACGTCGGCAGGAACGCCTCGCCCATTTCGGTGAGCTTGAGACTGCGCGGATAACGGATGAACAATTGCCGCCCAATATAATGTTCGAGCGCACGGACATGCGTGCTGACGGCCGCCTGCGTGTATCCGAGCTCCTTGGCGGCCATGGTGAAGCTGAGATGCCGGGCCGAACTCTCAAAGGACCGGATATAGTTCAAGGGGGGCGGCGGCTTCATCGCTAACTCCTGCAACACGCATGCGCTAGCTATCCCACAGACGAGCCGCCGTTCAATCGTGCCTGATGGCAAGACGTGAATATTTTTGGTCAAAGCCGCCGAACTAATTGCGTGAAAGCACGATGGACCCAAATTAATGATGTCGTGACGCAGAGGGGAGTAATGCCAGTGGCTGTGCCGTCGCATCGGCGTGAAGGGCCTGACGCGAGTATCAGCGTTGCCATTCGCCTGGCCGATTTCGTGTTGCGGCGGCCGGCGGCTGTATTCCCGGCGCCTGTCCTGGAACAGGCGCGCTATCTCCTGCTCGACACACTCGGAATTGCCATTGCGGCCGGTCCGATGGAAGCCGGGAGGATCGCCCGCGACACCGCCGCCCTTCTCTACGGCTCGGCCGATCCGCTGTATTCGGCGCGCATGCTTTTCGACGGTCGCCGCGCCAGCATCGCCGGAGCCGCCTATGCGGCCGCGACGCAGATCGACAATCTCGACGGCCACGACGGATACAGCCCGACCAAGGGCCATATCGGCGTTGCCGTCGTGCCCGCCCTGGCAGCGCTTGCCGAGGTGCTCCCCGACCTCAGCGGACCGGAGGCGCTGGCATCCCTCGTCGTCGGCTACGAAGTGGCCGGCCGGGCCGGCATCGCGCTGCATGCGACAGTGTCGGACTACCACACCTCGGGCGCCTGGAACGCGCTGGGCGTGGCGGCAGTGGCGGCAAGGTTGCGGCGGCTCAGCGACGGGCAGTTCCGAGAGGCGCTTGGCATTGCCGAATATCACGGCCCGCGCAGCCAGATGATGCGCGAGATCGCCACGCCGACGATGCTGCACGACGGCTCGGGCGTCGGCGCGCTGATCGGCCTGTCCGCCGCCGTTCTGGCCGAGCGCGGCTTTACCGGCGCGCCGGCGATCACGGTCGAGGCACCCGACGTCACCCCGCATTGGCAGGATCTCGGCGCCTTCTGGCAGGTGCTGCACCAGTATGTGAAGCCCTACCCGATCTGCCGCTGGGCGCATGCCGCAATTGACGCGACGCGCGGGCTCTGCATGGCACATCATCTGGCGCCGTCGGACATCGGCCACGTCGAGGTCACCAGTTTCCACTACGCCGCAACGCTGTTCGGCGGCATGCCGGACACGACCTCGAAGGCGCAGTACAGCCTGCGCTTCGCCGTCGCGACCTTCATCGTCCATGGCCGCATCGGACTGGAACATATTTCCGGCAGCGGGCTCGAGGATGCCGCCGCTGCGGACATGCTGGGCCGTATCACCGTCTCGGAATCGGAGCGCCACAGCGCCCGCTTTCCGGCAGGCCGCTGGGCCGACGTGACGATCACGACCAGCGATGGGCGGATGCTTGCTTCCGGCGACGTCCACGCGCGCGGCGGACCGGAGGCGCCGCTGACACACGCTGAAATCGAGGCCAAGTACATGGAGTTCGCGGCGCCGGTGCTGGGACGGGGCCGCGCCAGCACGATCCGCAACGCGGTCCTGTCGCTCACCGACCCGGACAGCCGCTTCTGTGATCTTTCGGTGTTGCTCTACGATCCTCCAGTGATCAGTACGATGCTCCAGCGGGCAGCGTGGTAGGTTAGATGCCGCTCAGGCTTCTGAAATACGGTCTCAGCAGGGACTATCCGGTCAGCGGCGACATTCCCGCAACGCCAGACCTCAAGCCATCCTACGATGTCGTCATTGTCGGGGGCGGCGGCCACGGATTGTCGTGCGCGCATCACCTGTCGAAATACCACGGCATCAGCAGCGTCGCGGTGATCGAGAAGGGCTACCTCGCCGGCGGCAACACGGCGCGAAACACGACCACGATCCGCTCGAACTACATCACACCGGAGGGCATCGCCTTCTACAAGGAAGCCGTCGAGCTGTTCGAGGGCCTGTCGCAGGAACTCGACTTCAACGTCATGTTCTCGCAGCGCGGCCAGCTGACCCTTGCGCATACGGAAGCGACGCTTCGCAGCTTCCATGCGCGCGCCGAGATGGGCAAGCACCTGGGCACGCGTACCGAAGTGGTCGACCAGAAGGCGGTCGAGGAGCTCGTGCCGTCCCTCAACATGGACTATGGCGGCGCGCTCGAGATCCTTGGCGGGCTCTGGCATGCCGACGGCGGCACCGCGCGGCACGATGCGGTTGCCTGGGGCTACGCCGCGCAGGCGTCGCGGCGCGGCGTCGAGATCCACCAGCGGACCGAAGTGGAAGGCTTCGAGGTCGTCGGCGACCGGGTCCAGGCCGTCAAGACCAACCGCGGCCGCATCGCCTGCGGACAGGTGCTGATCGCGACCGGCGGGATGAACTACGACGTGGCGCTGATGGCCGGCGTCGAGCTTCCCATCCGCTGCTATCCGCTGCAGGCCATGGTGACGCAGCCGCTGAAACCCTGGCTGCACACGCTGGTCTCCTCCGTCTCCCTGCACACCTATCTGGTGCAGTCCTCGCGCGGCGAGGTCGTCATCGGCGGCGGCTCCGATCCCTACCAGCTCTATTCCACCCGTTCGACGCTCGACATGAAAGAGCACCTCGCCGAAGGCGCCGTGCACCTCTTCCCGTTCCTGCAAGGCGTGCGGCTGCTCAGGCAATGGGCAGGGATCACCGACATGACGCCGGACTACAGCCCGATCATGGGTGCCAGCCCACTCGAAAACCTATGGCTCGATTGCGGCTGGGGCACATGGGGCTTCAAGGCAACGCCGGTCGCCGGCAAGCGGATGGCGGAGACCATCGCCAAGGGCCGCGTGCCCGACATCCTGAAGCCGTTCGCGCTGGAGCGTTTCGAGACCTTCCGGCTGCTCAACGAAATGGGCGCTACGGCGGCCAGTCACTGACCATGAAACGCCACCGACCATGAAGATCCTGACCTGCCCGATGAACGGCCCGCGCAACATAGACGAGTTCCAATCCTTCGGACCCGTCCGCGCGGAGCCGGACCCGGATCGGACCGCCGACGCGGACTGGTCGCGACACCTGTTCCGCGCCGAGAACCGCAGGGGTATCGTGGTCGAGTGGTGGCGGCACGTGCCAAGCAACTATTTCTTCCTGGCCGAGCGCGACCTCGTCACCAACGAGATCATCCGCACTTTCGACGCTTCCGAACGTCGGGCTCAACCATGAACCGGCTAGCTGAGCTCTGGGGAAGCCGGATCGACCGAAGCCGTCCCATCAGCTTCACTTTCGAGGGCAAGAATTTTGAAGGCTATGCCGGCGACAGCATCGCCAGCGCGCTCGCTGCCTCCGGACAATGGGTGCTGTCGCGTTCCTTCAAGTATCATCGGCCGCGCGGCATCCTCTCAATGACCGGCGCGGACGCCAATACGCTGGTGCAACTGCCGTTCGAGCCGAACGTCGCCGCCGACCGCACGCCGATCAGCGCGGGGTTGCGGGTCAGCGCCCAGAACGTCAACGGTTCGCTCGAACGCGACCGCGATGCGATCATCGACAGGCTCGGGCGCTTTCTGCCGGTCGGTTTCTACTACCGCACCTTCATGGGACCACGCCGCGACAGCTGGCTGAAATTCTGGGAGCCAATGATCCGCCGCAAGGCCGGGCTGGGCGTGGTCGACACCACGGCCCCGTACCGGCATTTCGACAAGACGCACCTGCATTGCGACATCCTCGTGGTCGGTGCCGGTCCGGCCGGGCTGAGCGCCGCGATCACTGCCGCCGAAGGTGGCGCTGATGTGGTGCTCTGCGACGAGAGCCCGGAGATCGGCGGATCGCTGACCTATGGCCGGCATGATCCGGCCATGCTTGCGGACCTGTCCTCGAGGCTTCGGGCGCTGCCAAACCTGCGCCCGCTGACCGGGACGGTCTGCAACGGCTGGTACGAAGACAATTGGCTGCCCTTGATCCAGGGCGACCGTCTCTTTCGCACACGGGCGCGCGCGGTAATCCTGGCCACAGGCTCCATCGAGCAGCCTGCCATCTTCCGCAACAACGACCTGCCGGGGATCATGCTGGGCGGTGCCGCGCAGCGGCTGATCCGCCATTACGGCGTGCGCCCCGGACAAAAGGCAGTGGTGCTGGCAACAAGCGACGAAGGCTATTGCGTGGCGCTCGATCTGGTCGAGGCCGGCGTCTCGGTCATGCTGGTCGCCGATCCGAGATCCGGCAGCGAGGCCGGCGCCTTCGAAGCCGAGTTGCATGGCAAGGGCGTGGCCATCCAGAAGGCCGCGACGATCGAAGCCGCCGAGGGGACGGCGGGAAATCGCCACCTGGCCCGCGTTCGTGTCGGCGGGCGTTGGATCGAGTGCGATCTGCTCGCCGTCTCGGCCGGTCAGGTGCCGGCATGGCAGCTGCCTTGCCAGGCTGGAGCGAAGGTCGGCTATGACGGCGCTACCGGATCGATGACACTCACTCTCCCGAAAGCGCCGGTCCACTTCGCCGGTTCCGTTGCCGGAGACAACGATCTGCGGGGCGCGATTGCCGGCGGTCGCCGGGTGGCGGCCGCCGCGCTTTCGCGGCTCGGCAAGACGGTCGTAGAGGACAGAAACCTCACCAGGCCGACGGCCACCAGTCCGGTCCATGTGCAGCCGATCATCGCCAATCCAAAGGGGCGCGATTTCGTCGATTTCGACGAGGACCTGCAGGTCAAGGATCTGCAGAACGCGGTCAAGGAGGGTTATCGCGAGATCGAGCTCGTCAAGCGCTTCACCACCGTCGGCATGGGTCCGAGCCAGGGCCGCCATTCGGCCCTGGCGACGGCAAGGATCGTCGCCGAGGCGACCGGCAGGACGGTTGGCGAGGTCGGCGTCACCACCGCGCGGCCACCGGTCGGGCCGGAGACGCTGGGTGTGCTTGCCGGCCATCAGGAGCCGCTTGAGCGACGCACGGCGCTGCATGCAAGGCACCTCGCGCTCAACGCCGTGATGAAGCCGGTCGGCGCCTGGTGGCGGCCGTATTTCTATGGCGATGCCAGTGAGACGGAAAAGGCGATCCGCGACGAGATCATGGCGGTGCGCGAAGGCGTCGGCCTGCTCGACGTCTCGACGCTCGGCAAGCTGGAGCTGCGTGGGCCGGATGCCGGCGCATTCCTCGACCGCCTTTACACCATGGCGCATGCCAACCAGCCGGTCGGGCGCGTCCGCTATTGCCTGATGCTCAACGAGATGGGCTCGGTGGTCGATGACGGCGTCGCCTACCGCATGGCGGAAGACCGGTTCTATGTGACCGCCACCACCGGTGCGGTCGCGCGCGTCTATGCCGACATGCTGTTCTGGAACGCGCAATGGCGCTTGCGGGTCGATGTCCTCAATCTCACCGGCGCGTTCTCCGGCTTGAATGTCACCGGGCCCAAGGCCAGGTCCGTGCTTCAGGCGCTGGAAAGCGACATCGATTTCGGCCGTGAGGCCTTCCCCTATCTCAGCGGCCGCGAAGGCGTTGTCGCCGGCGTGCCGGTGCGGGTGATGCGGATTGGCTTCACCGGCGAGCTTAGCTACGAACTGCACTGTCCGTCGAGCCTCGCGCCCGCCCTATGGGACGCGGTGATCGCCGCCGGCAAGCCGCATGGCCTCAAGCCCTATGGCCTGGAGGCATCGCGCATCCTTCGCCTGGAGAAAGGCCACATCCTGATCGGCCAGGACACCGATGCGATCACAACGCCGGACGAACTCGGTTTCGGCTGGGCGGTCTCGAAGAAGAAGCCGTTTTTCGTCGGCAAACGGTCGATCGAAATGCGCGCAAGGCTGGGCCAGTCGCGCAAGCTCGTCGGCCTGCGATTTCTGGCCGGTGCCAGGAACATACCCGGTGAAAGCTGCCTGGTGCTGCGCGGCACTACTCCCGTTGGACAGATCACCTCGGTCGGCTACTCGCCGACGCTCGGCTGCGCCATCGCGCTCGCCTACGTCCATGTCGACGACTCCACGGAAGGCAGCCGGGTGACGGTGAAGTGCCGGAATGGCCAGCTGGTCGAAGTACCGGTGGTCGCTCATGCCTTTTTCGATCCCGCGAATGCACGGCAGGAGATGTAAATGGAACCATCCCCTGTGTTTCCGTTCATGCCGGGTGGCGCCGCGGACGGCATGACGCTGCCTTCCGGCGCGGTGATGCTGACCGATCTCACGGGCAGCCTTCGCTTCGGCCTCAAAGGCGGCGGCAGCGCCGGCTGGCTCGCGTCGCGAGGCGTGCCCTTGCCTGCCGTCAATCGCATCGGCAGCTGGCGCGGCACACGCGTGCTGCGCCTCGGCAACGAAGATATCCTGTTGCTGGCAGAAGGGGCCGACAGCGCGCTCGCCGAGCTTGCAAACACTTGGCATGGCGCAACCGCGCCAAAGGGCTATTCATCGTGGCGCGAGGAGGGCTGGGCGTGGATGCGCCTCTCGGGTCCGCAGGCGCCGCGAGCGATGGAGCGGCTATGCGCGCTTGATCTCAGAACCGATAAATTCAGCGCCGAGGACATTGCGCAGACGCGCGTTGGCCATATCGAGGCCGTTATGGTCCGCTCGCAGGCGGGTTTCGATGTACTGTTCGACGTCACCGCGTCGGCATATTTCGCCAGGACGGTAGCAGCGGTGGCCAGGCACTGCACGGATTTGCTGATCGATACGGAAGGACACACATGACCCGCCCGCAAGGAACCATCGCACCGATCCTGACGCCGTTCGACGACGACGGCCGCATCGCACACGACCTCTGGGTATCCCACGCCAAATGGGTGCTGGACCAGGGAGCGCATTTCCTGTCGCCGTTCGGCACCACGGGCGAGGCGCTGTCAGTCTCGCTGCGCGAGCGCATGCAGGCGCTGGAGTGGCTGGTCGAGGCCGGCATTTCGCCCAGCCGGCTGATGCCCGGAACCGGCGTCACCGCGCTGCCCGAAACCGTCGAGCTGTCGACCCATGCGGTCGGGCTCGGCTGCGCCGGAGTGATGGTGCTGCCGTCGTTCTTCTACACTGCTGTCGGCGACAACGGCCAGGCCCGCTACTACGGCGAACTGATCGAGCGGGTGGCGAACCCGGCAATGAAGATGATCCTCTACCACATCCCGCAAAATTCCGGCGTGCCGGTGAGCCCGGCCTTGACCGCCCGACTGAACGAGGCGTTTCCCGACACCGTAGTGGCTTACAAGGACAGCGCCGGCGACTGGGACAACACGGCGGCGGTGATTGCCGCGGCACCCAGGGTCGCGGTCTTCCCGAGCTCGGAAGCGCAGCTGACCAAGGGGCTTGCCAGCGGCGCGGCGGGCTGCATCTCGGCGACCGTCAACCTCAATGCCGCGGCCATCCGGGCCCTCTACGATCGTACGATGGCCGGAGAGGACGTTGCCGAGGCGGATGCGGCGATCAAGGCGTTCCGCAAGATCATCCAGGATGCCGGTCTCATCCCGGCGATGAAGGCCGTGCTGGCGGTGCGTTCCGGCGACAAGCGTTGGCTGAACCTGCGAGCGCCGCATGAGAATGCAACGCTCGAAAGCGGCGAGAAGCTGCTCGCCGCGCTCGGTCCTTCGGCCGACCACATTGGCCGGAGCTGAGCGCGGCATCATGTCGGCTGATCCATCCGTCATCCTGCACACCGACCGGCCGGCCGCGGCGCTGGCCGTGCTCAAGGAGACCCATCCGGATCTGACCGTCCATGGCTGCGACAGCTATGCAGCCCTGCCTGAGCTGATCGGGCGCGTGGCGGCGGAAGTGGTTTACTCCGTCCGCTTCGACGGCACGCCGCGATATCCGCGCCAGGCACTTGTCGAAAGCCCGACCGTGAAATGGGTCTCTGTCGGCGGCTCAGGCACGGATCATCTCGGGCGTTGGGACCCGGAGCGGCTCACGGTGACGAATGCGGCAGGCGTTGCCGCCGGCATGCTGGCGGAATACGTGCTCGGCGCCATGCTGTCCTTCTCGCTCGACCTGCGCGGTTTCGAACGCCGCCAGCAGGCACGCCTCTGGGGCGGCGGCCGCGTCGAGCCGATCGAAGGCAAGACGGTTCTGATCATTGGCCTTGGCAAGACGGGGACAGCCGTCGCCAGCCGCGCACAGGCGATGGGCATGCACACGCTCGGTATCCGCGCGCGGCCGAAACCCATGCCGTGCCTCCACGAGGTGCATGGGCCGGATGCTCTGCTGCCCTTGCTTGGGCGCGCCGATTTCATCGTCTGCTGCGTCCCGCTGCTGCCCAGCACGCGCGGTCTGCTCGGCACGGCCGCCTTCGCCGCGATGAAGCGCTCCGCCGTGCTCATCGACATCTCGCGCGGCGGCGTCGTCGACGAGGCGGCGCTGCTCGCGGCCCTTGACGGCAAGCAGATCAAGGGCGCGGCGCTGGATGTCTTTGCGACCGAGCCGCTGCCGGCGGACCATCGTCTATGGGCCTACGACAACGTCGCCATCACGCCGCATTGCGCGGCGGTCTACGACGGCTGGGACATCAAGTCGGTGCGCATGTTCGCCGACAATCTGAAGCGTTACCGCGGCGGCGAGCCGCTTGAGAATGTCGTCAGTCCGGAACGCGGTTACTGAAGCCGAGAGGAAAGCAATCTCATGACACAGGACAGGCGCGGCGGTGGCCGCAGGGCGAAGGTCGGACGCGGCGGCGGCGGCATCGCGCAACTGCCCTGGCAGCACGTGGAGAACCCCTATCCGCCCATGCAGCTCCTCGACGAGGAGCGGATGGAGCGGCTGCACGACACGTCGATGCGCATCCTGTCGGAACTCGGCATCCGCGTCATGAGCGAGCGGGTGATGGACCTGTTCGCCGCCGCGGGCGCCATTGTGGACCGCGAGAGCAAGACCATCCGGATCGACGAAAGCCTGGTGACCGAGGCGCTGCGGAAGGTTCCATCTTCCTTCACACTGACCAGCCGCAATCCCGACAAGCAGGTGCATCTTGGCGGCAACTCGCTGGTCTTCGGGCTGGTCGCCGGCCCGCCCAATGTCCATGACCGCATCAATGGCCGCCGCCAGGGTAATCTTGCCGACTACCAGAACTTCATCAGGCTGGCGCACCACTTCAACGCCATCCACATCATCGGCAACCAGGTGGTGGCGCCTATGGAGCTGCCGGCCAATTCGCGCCATCTCGACACCTATTACGCGAACCTGACGCTCAGCGATCTCAGCTTCCATTGCACCGCAATCGGCCGGCAAAGAGCCATGGACGGCATCAACATGATGGCGATCGCACGCGGCATCAGCGTCGAGGAAATGCGTGCCTCGCCTGGCGTGACGACCATCATATCCATCAACTCGCCGCGGCTGTTCGACGACGCGATGGCCGAGGGCCTGATCGCGATGGCCGAGCATGGCCAGCCGGTGACCGTCACCCCCTTCACGCTGATGGGCGCGATGACGCCGGTCACGCTGGCGGCGGCACTTTGCCAGCAGAATGCCGAAGCGCTGTTCGGCGTGGTGCTGACGCAACTCGTCAACCCCGGCACGCCGGTGATGTACGGCGCCTTCACCTCCAACGTCGACATGAAATCGGGCGCGCCGGCCTTCGGCACGCCGGAGAACGCCAAGGCCAACATCATCGCCGGCCAGCTGGCGCGGCGCTATCATCTGCCCTACCGCACTTCCAACGCCAATGCGTCGAACGTGGTCGACCTGCAGGCCGCCTACGAAACAGAGATGGCGACCTGGGGGGCGGTGCTCGGCGGCGCCAATCTGATCTACCATGCGGCGGGCTGGCTGGAGGGCGGCCTGACCGCTTCCTATGAGAAGCTCGTCCTCGATGTCGAGATCCTGCAAAACATGATGGAGTTCCTGCGGCCGCTGCCGTTCCAGGAGGACGATCTCGGTTTCGAGGCGATCAAGTCGGTGCCGGCCGGCGGCCATTTCTTCGGCGCCGAGCACACGATGTCGCGCTACACCACCGCTTTCTACCAGCCGATGCTGTCCAACTGGCAGAACCATGGTGCCTGGCAGGAAGCGGGCGGCAAGGATGCGCTCGAACGTGCCACCGAGCTTTGGCAGCAGGCGCTGCATGACTACGAGGAGCCGGTCATGGACGCCTCGGTCCGCGAGGAGCTCGACGCCTATGTCGCCCGCCGCCGCGAGGAGATCGCCGCCAATCCGGAAGGCTGACGGCCCGGACTTGCCGCAAAGAGGTTTGACTAATGCACTACGACCTCGTCATCCGCCATGCGACGTTGATTTCAGGCGACGGTTCGGCGCGTTTCGAGGCTGATCTTGCGGTTGCCGGCGACAGGATCGCCGCCATCGGCGGGCTGGATGATGTGTGCGGCGCGCAAGAAATCGACGCCTCGGGCAAGATCGTGGCGCCGGGCTTTATCGACGTGCACACGCACGACGACGGCGCGCTCCTGGCACCGCGCGGCATGGACCCGAAGATCAGTCAGGGCGTGACCACGGTGATCGCCGGCAATTGCGGCGTCAGCCTCGCCCCCTTGCTGCTCGACAGGACGCCACCGCCGCCCTTCACGCTGGTTGGCGGCCAGGAGAATTTCCGCTTCGACCGCTTTGCCGACTATGTCGCCGAACTCAGGCAGCGTGGCATCGCCACCAACGCGGCGCTGCTCGTCGGCCACACCACCTTGCGCCAGCGCGTCATGCCGGTCACCGACCGCCCTGCCAATGACGCGGAGACGGTCCTGATGCAGGAAGCGGTGGCGCAGGCGATGGCGGAGGGCGCGTTCGGGCTCAGCACCGGCCTCGACTATCCGCCGGCGGTCAACTCATCGACCGAGGAGGTCAAGGCGCTCGCGGCAACGGCGGCACGTCTTGGCGGGCCTTATGTCACCCATACGCGGAACTATTTCGAGACGATGGACGAGGCGATCGAGGAGGCCATTGACATTGCCGGCCATGCCGGCGGCAAGCTGGTCATCTCGCACCACCAATGCACGGGCCGCGCGAACTTCGGCAAGAGCCGGCCCTCGCTGCAGCGTATCGACCGCGCACGCGAGACGATGGACATAGGCATGGACGTCTATCCCTATGCCGCGAGTTCGACCGTGCTGCGGCTGGAGCGCTGCGATACGGGCTTGAAGATCCTCATCACCTGGTCCGACCCGCATCCGGAAATGGCAAGGCGCGAGCTGAGCGACATCGCGCGCGAGTGGAATTGCAGCGAGCGCGAGGCAGGCCAGCGATTGCTGCCGGCGGGTGCCGTCTATTTCCAGCTCGACGAGACGGATGTGCGGAACATCATCGCACATCCGCGCACCATGATCGGCTCCGATGGCCTGCCGCATGACATTCATCCACACCCGCGCCTGTGGGGCACTTTTCCGCGCGTGCTCGGCCACTATGCCCGCGACGTCGGGCTGTTCAGCCTGGAAGAGGCCGTGCATCGCATGACAGGCCTGCCGGCGCGGGAGTTCGGCATCGACCAGCGCGGCGTATTGGCCGAAGGCAATTTCGCCGATCTCGTCATCTTCGATCCCGCGACGATCATCGACACCGCTACCTTCGCGGAGCCGCGTCAGCCCGCCGCCGGTATCGAGCATGTTTTCGTCAACGGCATATCCGTCTGGCGCGATGGCAGGGCGACCGGCGCACTGCCGGGCACGGTTCTCAAGCCGTCCGCGTCACCCAAAATCATCAAGGGCGCGTGCAGCTGCGGTGGTGATCACAGCGCTTCGTAGAGCCGGTCGACGGTTTCCAGCGTGTAGGTGAACTCCACCGGCCTTGTGCAGCGCCAGCCGTCGAAGGGCTGTCCGGCCAGCGCCTTCAGCGCTTCGGGCACGCGCAGGATGCCGCCGCCGTAGAGGCGGTTCGCCATGTCGAGCATGCCGGTGCGGTGCATCGCCTCGGTCATGCTGCCGCAGGCATCCTTGACCAGCCAGACCCTGAACCCCTGATAGACCGCGTCGAAAACGCTCTCGGTGACGCAGCTGTCGGTCAGCACGCCGGTGACCATCAGGTTTTCGACCTTCAGTGAGGCAAGACGTTGCGCAAGATCGGTCCTGCGGAAGACGCTTGGCCAGTGCTTGTGGATGACGATATCGCCAGCCAGCGGCGCGACCTCGGCGCAGATATCGGCGCCGGTGCTGCCCGCCACGGCCGAGCGGAATTCCTCGGTCAGGATCTCCTCCTGCCTTGCATAGCCCTTGCGTTCCTCAGGCTTGACCCAGGCCTGGGCGTGGATAACGGGCATGCCTGCCGCGCGTGCCGCGGCAATCAAGCGAGCGGCGTTGGCGAGCACCGCGTCATAGCCGACAACCGGCCAGGCAGCGCCGGGGCGGTATTCGCTCTGCAGATCGATGGCGAGCAGAGCCGATTTGGCTGGGTTCATGGATGTCCCCGGTCGAAGTCTGTGACGAAACGGAAAAGCAGACGGATCGCCTGGTCGAGATCGGCGATGTCCATGCTTTCGTGCGGATTGTGGCTGCCGTTCTCATTGCGCACGAAGAGCATGGCGCTCGGGATATTCGCTGCAGCGAAGGTGGCTGCGTCGTGCCCGGCCCCGCTCGGCACATGGAGCACGCGCATCTGCATGTCCTGGGCGGCGCGGTCGAGCCCGGCGATCAGTGCCAGCGACATGGTTGCCGGTTCCCAGGTGAAGCGTGGCCCGGCAGCGAAAGTGACGCCACGCCTGGCGCCGACTTCGGCGAAGAGCGCGTGAAGCCGCGTTTCGATCCGGTCCAGCACGGCGGCATCGGCGCTGCGTACATCGAGCGTGAAGCGAAGTTCGCCGAGCACGCGGCTGCCGCCATGCTGGCTCGGATCGGATTCCACCCGCCCAAAGGTGATGGTGGCCTCGTGGCCCTCGCCCTCGATCGCGTCCCACTCCGCTTCGAGGCCGGCGACCAGATCGGCGAAGCCCAGCACGCTGTCGTGCCTGGCAAAGCGCGGCTCGGCGCCGGAATGGCCGTAGGCGCCGAGGCAGGCGGCATCGACATAGCGAAAGCCGCCGGCAATCCCGGTGACGATGCCGACCGGCACGTCCGCGGCCACCAGGCGCGGGCCTTGCTCGATATGGACTTCGACGAAGGCCGCGATGCGGCTGGCTTCGATGCCGGCAACGCCGCGCCCGACCGCGTCGGGATCGAACCCCTCCTCGCGCATATGCTCGGCCAGGGTCCGGCCGCTGTCGGATCGCCTGGCTTCGAGCGCCTGCGGTTCGAGCATGCCGAGAGCGGCCTGGCTGCCGGGATAGGACAGCGGAAACCACACCGCCTCCTCGGCGCGCGTCGCCAGCAAGATGAGATCGCGTGACGGGCGCGCCCCCTGATCGACAAACTCGGCGATCACCGCAAGCCCAGCCACGACACCGGCGGCGCCGTCGAAATTGCCGCCATGCGGTACGCTGTCGAGATGCGAGCCGATGATGATTGCTGGCAGATCGGGGTTGTGGCCGGCGAGCGTCAGATAGAGATTGCCGGCGGCATCGACACGCGCTGTGGCGCCGAGCTTTTCCGCTTCCTCGCGGATCAGTTGATGGGCAAAACGCTCGCCCGGACCGTAAGCGACGCGGGTTATGCCCGGTGCGTCGGTGGTGGCTTTCGCTAGTGTTTCCAGCACGCTACCGGCAAGCCTGCCGCCTGCCGTCAGGCTGGCAGTTGTCATGATGCGGAAGCCTTCTGGAAGCCAGCATCCCGCAGCCGTTGCGGGGTGAGATCCGACAGCTCAACGCTTTGCCTGGCGACATCGTCGGGAAGACCGCCGCCGGCGATCAGGCTGGCGCAGACGCGCGACAAAGCGGGCGAGGTTTTGATACCGTAGCCACCTTGCCCGACCAGCCAGACGAAATCCGGAACCGCGTCATCGGGCCCGACGACCGGCGATCCGTCGGCGACGAAGGTCCTGAGGCCCGCCCATGAACGCGACACGCGCTGCACCTCGATCGTCGTCGCCTTTTCGAGACGCTCGGCGCCGAGGGCGACATCCATATCCTCGGCATAGGCATCCATCGGCGCCGACGGCGTCGCATCCGCCGGCGAGACGAACAATTGGCCCGCATCCGGCTTGAAATAGAATTCAGCACCGACATCGTTGACCAGCGGCCAGTCGCTGATGTCGACACCAGCGGGTGCTGGAACGTTGAAGGCGGTGCGACGCTTGGGCTGCAGGCCGATCGGGCGCACGCCGGCCATGACAGCGATCTCATCGCCCCAGGCGCCGGCGGCATTGACGAGCTTTGGTGCAAGGAACGTTCCCGCCTGCGTCTCGACACGCCATTGGCCGGCTTGCCGGCCGATACCCTTGACGCCGGCATTGGTGAGGATGCGGGCGCCGCGCTTACGGGCACCGCGCAGATAGCCCTGGTGCAGCCCGTTCACGTCGATATCCATCGAATGCGGTTCGATGTATGCGCCGGCGAGATAGTCAGCGCGCAACACCGGCACGCGGGCGATCGCCTCGGCGGGCGTCATGGCGACGATCGAGGGAACCAGGGCCCGGGCAGCCTCCAGATCCTGTGCCAAGAGCTCGAGCTGATCGGCGCGCGCCACCGTGATCATGCCGCGCTTGCTGAGCAGCGGGTAGTCCGAGAAGCCGGTGGGCGGTTCCATCATGAACGCCCGGCTTGCCAGCACGATCCGGCGGATGACGCCGTTGCCGTAATTTTCGGTGAAACTCGCCGCCGAGCGACCGGTGGTGTGGTAGCCGCAATGGCTTTCGCGCTCGAGCAGGACCACCTTGGCCGAACGGGAGATCTCAAAGGCGGCACCGGCGCCGGCAATGCCGCCGCCAATGATGATTACGTCGGTTTCCTCGGCGGCACTCATAAAAACTTATCCTTCAACATGGCTGCACCGGCTTCGCTACGCGGCACCGGACGCGGTTCCCCCAGGCGTCCGCGTCGGGCGCGGTCGCGAGCGCCGCGACCCTCGGCGAGATTATCGGCCAGCGAATTCTGCAGCGCACAGTCCTTCAAGGCCAGATCGATCACCGCCGGGACCGGTTTGCCGGCCATCTCGATGCCCTTCAGCCGCGCCCACACGGCACGGCGCTTGCGCACCTGATGCGACTGCAGTTCGCCGAGCTCGGCAAAGCTGGTCTCGCGCTTGATCGCCAGTGCGCCGGCGGCAACGGCGGCATCGAGCAGCTCCAGCCCACGCCTTGTGCGCACGATGATGCCGTTGAGCGCTTCGTCGTCGACGGCCGGCCCGCCATTCAGCCAGGCATCCGAGGCGACGATGTCGGCCACCTGGCCGATCGCGTCGGGACAGATCTTGCAGCGCGGCTGGATCATCCACTTGTCCTCGTCTTCCCACAGCTGCCGGTAGGTGAGTTCGAAGGCGCGGCCGTCCCTGGTCTCGATCCGGTTGAGCCCAGGATTGCCGTGGCCACGATAGCGGAACAGTGAAAGCTCTTCCTCGCCGAGACCAAAGCGCTGCAGCACCTGCTGCGATTTCGACAGGTCCGAGGCGCCGCCGCAGACGAAGGCCAGGGCATAGCGCATCAAATCATCGACACGGGCATCAAGGCGCGCCAGGTTGCGCACGGCGGTAATGTCGCAAGGCTTGGCGATCAGCGCAAAGGGCTCGCCGCGGTCGAGGATCTCGCCGAAATCCGCCAGCGGCGACACCGGGCCATAGCGCGACCCGGCACCTTCGAGGACCGAAGCCGCGTCGAAGCTCAGGCGCTGCTCGCTGCGCATCGGCGCCGATCGCGATGCGGCGACGTGCAAGATGAACTTGACGCGACCGGAGCTCAGCAGGAACTGGCCAAGCGCCGTCAGCACGCCACCGCTCGACGCCTGAAACCGCACCGTGGGGTCCACCGCATGGCCGAGGACCAGCCGTTCGGCGGGTCCCCAGATGGTGTCCTGCACAGCCGCTTTGCCTGTCTGCGCCTGATCCGGACCGGCGATCCGCGTTCCCGGGCAGACGGCATTGATGCGCGTCAGGGTCGGCCGGTCGAGTGCCTGCCGGGCAAGCGGGCGCAGGCGACCTTCAGGAGTCATGACCATCTCGACCGCGCCGGGCCCGGCAAGCGACGGGCACAGCCCACAGCCGATGCACAGGCCGTTCTCGACGATCTCGCCCAGCGACAAAGGAGTGGCCGGATGCACCGTCATGCCTTGCATTCGACTGGCTGGGTCGCCGCCCATGTGAACCTCGACATCAGACCTGCTCGGCGATCAGGCGATACTGGTCCGGGCGACGATAGAGGCCGAAGTCGAAGTTCACCTTCCGGCAAGTCGCGATCAAGTCCAGATCGGCGCGATGGACGATGACCTCGTCACCGAGCGAAAGCGCCTGCGCGGCGATCTCGCCGGTCGGTGCGATGATGCAGGAGCCACCGATCAGCGCCTGGCCGTCCTCGAACCCAGCCTTGGCGGCGGCCGCCACCCACAGCGTGTTCTGATAGGCGCCGGCCTGCATCGGCAGATGGTTGTGGAACATGCGCAGATGCGCCAGCGCCGGCGCCTCGTCGAGCAGCAGCGGCGTGTTGTAGCCGATGAGCACGACTTCGGCCCTATTCAGGCACAGCATCCGGTAGGTTTCCGGCCAGCGGCGATCGTTGCAGATGGCTAGACCCACACGGACACCGCGATAGTCGAAGACCGGAAAGCCGAGATTGCCAGGTTCGAAATAGCGCCGCTCCAGATGCGTGGTCGTGCCCTCTTCCGGTTCGCTCGACCCCGGCACATGCATCTTTCGGTAGCGGCCGATGAAATCGCCATCCGGCCCGACGAGGTCCATGGTGTTGAAGCGGCGTGTGCGGCCGTCTTCGCGCACGAGTTCGCAGTAGCCAAGCGCGAAGCCGATCTTCAGGCGGGCGGCGGCGTCGTAGAGCCGCTGCGTTTCCGGCCCCGGCATGGCGCGTTCGAAGAAGGCCTCGATCTCGGCGATATCGTCGATGCGCCAGCGCGGAAAAAAGTGGTCAGCGCCATCTCGGGGAACACCGCGACCTCAGCCCCGGCGGCAGCCGCCTTCTCCAGCAGATGGACAAGACGCCCGACCGTCTCGGCGCGCGAGGCGCTACGCTGGATAGGCCCGGTCTGGCAGACCGCGATGGTCAGGCATCTAGCCATGGGGTCGTCTCCTCGACAGGTTTTCCCGATCGGGCCGGATCGGCGGCGGTGCGTGGCAGGAACTGTCCGAAACCCGGCTGCACCCGCAGCACGCCGTCGGCAATCACCGGCACGCCGCGCACCAGGACGGTGGCCGGCTTGCCGGTCACGCTCCGGCCCTCATAGGGCGTGAAGTCGACACGCGAATGCAGGGCGGCATGGCCGAGCGTCCAACGTGCCGTGGGATCCCACAGCGCCAGGTCGGCGTCGAGGCCAACGGCGATCCTGCCCTTGGCGTGCGCGAGCCCATAGACCGATGCGGCATTGCGCGAGGTGAGATCGAGATAGCGGCCAAGCGTCAGCCGGCCGGTCAGCAGCCCCTCCGAGAACAGCAGCGGCAGCCGCGTTTCGACGCCGGGGATGCCGCTCAGCGTGGTGTTGAAGCCAGGCGTTTCCGCCCTGCCGATCTTGTCGGCGAAAAAATAGGGAGAATGATCGGAGGACCACAGATCGATGCCGCCATCGATCAGCGCGTCCCACAGATGCTCTTGGCTGCGCGGTGAGCGCGGCGGCGGCGAAAACACGAAACGCGCGGCGTCCACAGCCGGGCGGTCGAGATCGGCCGCACTGAGAAACAGATATTGCGGACAGGTCTCGGCGACCACATCGACGCCACGGGTGCGTGCCCGTGCGATCTCCTCGGCCGATTGCCAGGAGGAAACATGGACGATGGTCATGCGCGCGCCGGTCATTTCCGCGAAGGCCAGAGCGCGATGCGTCGCCTCGCGCTCCATCGTCTCGCTGTGGGCGACGACATGGTAGCGGATGTCGGTGCGGCCCAGATCGATCAGGCGCTGGCGCGTACGGCGGATGGCGGCGTCGTTCTCGGCATGAACCATGACGATCCAGCCAAGGCCGCGCGCGGCGTCCAGTATGTCGAAGAAGAGATCGTCGTCGACCGCGAAACCCTGATAGGTCATGAACAGCTTGACCGAGGCGATGCCGCGCGTTGCCAGCAAGGAAAGCTGCGCCCTGACATCGGCGCCCGTGCCCATGGTCACCACGGCGTGCAGTCCATAGTCGATCACCGCGCGGCCCGCGGCGCGATCGAGCGCACGATCCACCGCATCGACGGTCGACATATCAGGGCCGGGCATGCCGAACGGAAAGATGCAGGTCGTGCCCCCGAACGCGGCCGAGATGGTGCCGGACTCGAAATCGTCGGCATTGCCCGCGCCACCCCAGACCGGCTGGTCGAGATGGCAATGGGCGTCGATACCGCCGGGCATGACCCAACGGCCGCCTGCGTCGAGCAGCGTCGCGCCCGTCAGCCCGCTGCCGATGGCTGCGATACGGCCTTCATCGATGCCGATGTCGCATTCGGTCCAGTCGTCGTCGAGGGCAACGCGTCCACCTCTGATCACCAGCTCATGCATTGGTTTTGCCGCCCCCTTCGCGGATCGGGCTCCTAGCCAACAGCCGCCGTCACCATGATCTCGACGCGATACTGGTCGCCGGCAAGGCGCGCCTCCACGGTCGCGCGAACGGGCATCGCACTCCTGTCGATCCACGCGTCCCACGCCGTGTTCATCATGTCGAAATCGGCGATGTCGCGCAGCCAGATCTGGGCGCTCAAAAGCTTGGTCTTGTCACTGCCGGCCTTGGCCAGACAGGCATCGATCTTGGCGAGGATTTGCTTCGTTTGCGCCGTGGTGTCGCCGGAAAGATCGTCGGCGGTCAGACCGGCCAGGTAGACGGTGCCGTTGTAGCGCAGCACGCGGCAGAAGCGTTGGCCGTTCTCGAGACGTTCGATCGTCATGCAGGTTCTCCCAATGGCGGATTTCGGTTTCGGCAGTTTGGCCATGGTATGGAGCAGACAAAACGACTGTAAAGCCCGACAGACGGCGAGGCGCTGCTTTCCGCAATCTGGATGGCCAAAAAAATTGACGCCATAGCCGTGTCAATCTTCGTTTGTGACACGCTTGGGTCGGTGTAGCTTCGGTCGGGGAGAGCAGCAGCCGCTGATCAACGGCACTGCCAAGGGGAGCCGTCGCAATGCATGAAAGTCCCGCGTCGGTCATCGGCCCCGCTTCCGATTCCCGATGCGTCTTGTAGCCGGCTGACGGCGGCATCGATGGGGCCGATCGCTCAATATCTGAGGGGCTTCTGGCGGAACGCGGAACGCTCGCGCGCCTTGCTGCCGATCATGGCCAGCATCTGTCTCGCCTGCATCGGCAGTGCCATGCTCACCACCGCCGTGTCGTTCTACCTTGGAAAACCCGGTATAGCCCCGGACGTGGTCCAGATCGTGCTGACAGCCTATCCAGTCGGCTTCCTGATCGGGTGCCTGATGACGCGTCCGCTGGTCGCCCGCTACGGCCATGAGCGAACGTTCGTCGTGATCCTGGCAACCGCGCTGTTGGCGGCCGCGGGCTTCGTCTTCACCGACTTCGTGCCGAGCTGGTTCTGCTTCCGGCTGCTCGGCGGCATGTCGATGGCCTCGATGTTCGTCGTCTGCGAAAGCTGGATCAATCTCTATGCCGAACAGCACAATCGCGGCGCGATGTTCTCGATCTACATGCTGACGACGGCGATAGCGGTGCTGCTCGGACAGATCCTGGTCGCGCTGGTGGGTCCGAAGTCGTCGCATCTGTTTTCCGTCGCCGCGGTCATGGTGCTGCTGGCGTTCGTACCCAAAGTCGCCGGACTGCGCTGGCCCGCGCTGCCTTCGGTGCCGGCCGATCCGACGCCGGCGACCGGAACAAAGGCCGCGCGGCTGGGGCCGCTGGCACTTTTCAAGCTGGCGCCAGTGACGGTCGTCGCCATCTTCCAGGCCGGCATCACCAACATGAACATCTTCGTGCTGACGCCGATCTATGGGACGCAGATCGGCTTGTCGGCATCGACCACGGTCTGGCTGGTCACCACGATAAGCATCGCCGGCATGCTGGCGCAGACGCCGGTCGGCTGGCTGTCGGACCGGCTTGACCGACGCGTGATGCTCTTGGTGCAAGGGCTCGTGGCGGTGACGGCCTGCGCTTCGATCGCCTGGCTCGGCACTCTCTCCGTGCCGCTGCTGTTCGTCTTGTTCTTCCTCTATGGCGCGACGGCGCTGACGATCTATCCGGTGGCGATGGCATTCGCCGCCTCGCAACTGCCCGTCCGGCACATGGTCGCCGCCTCCGGCACGCTTCTCCTGCTCTATTCGATCGGCAATGTGGCGACGCCGGGCGTCGCTGCCGGGCTGATGGCGCATCTCGGGCCGCCGGCCATGTTCCTTTTGCTCGGCGGTGGGGCGGTGCTGGTTACGCTCGCGGCCTGCTACAATCTTGTGCGCCGGCCGGCCTCCGCACCGATCGCGCAAACTGTCGAGGAACAGGTTTGATGACGGACAACCCAGCGACGAACCGCCTGAAAGGCCGCGTCATCTTGATCGCGGGTGCAGCAAGCGGCATTGGCGCGGCCATTGCCCGGCGCTGCGTCGCCGAGGGCGCCAGGATCGTCTGCGCCGACTACGACGGCGCGGCGGCGCAGACACTTGCCGACGGGCTCGGCAGCTCGGCGGTCGCTTGCCAATGCGACGTGACCGACGCCGGCTCCGCCAGGAGCGCGGTCGACATCGCCGAAAAAAACTTCGGCCGGCTGGATGGGCTGGTGCACAACGCTGCCGCACCGTCGACGAGCGCCACAGTCGTCAATCTCGACGAAAGCGCCTGGCGGCATGAGATCGACGTCAGCCTGACTGGCGCGTTCCTGATGAGCAAGTTCGCCGTGCCATTGATCGCGGCAGGCGGCGGCGGTTCGGTGGTGTTCATCGGCTCACAATTTGGACGCGTCGCAACCACCAGGGCCGTCGCCTATTGCGCCGCCAAGGCAGGGCTCATCCACCTCGCCAAGGCGATGGCCGTCGACCACGCGCCCGACAAGATCCGCGTCAACAGCCTGTCGCCGGGAGCGGTGGCGACCACGCGCCTGCTGCGCAGATTTCCAGACTTCGAGGCGGCCAATGCCGGCCTCGGACCGGCGCATCTGCTTGGCCGGATCGCCGAGCCGAACGAGATCGCGGCGGCGGCAGCGTTCCTGCTGTCGTCGGACGCATCCTTCGTCACCGGCTCGGACATGCTCGTGGACGGCGGCTATGCGACACGCTGATACAACTCACTCGTTTTCACAGGAGTTCACATGACGCTGCTCGTCACCGGAGGCACCGGCTTTGTCATGAGCGTGGTCGCGCGCGAATGGCTGGACCGTGATCCGCAAGCCCGCGCCGTCATTCTGGATCGCTCGGGGCTCGATGCGATCGCGGAAAAATTCTTCGCCCCGGTGCGCGACCGCCTCACCGTGCTGACGGCGGACATATTGGAGCCCTCCGCCTGGGCGGCAGCGCTCGATGCGCACGACATCACCGCGATCGTGCACGGCGCGACGGTGACGCCAAATTCGCGCCCGAGCGACCCGCAGATGCAGCCGGAGGCCCACAATCCGGCCGATATCGTCGACGTCAATCTGATGGGCACGGTGCGCATGCTGGAATGGGCGCGCGGCCGACCTGGTATCAAACGCTTCGTCTATGTCAGCTCCGGTTCGGTCTATCGCCATCACGGGCCGGACTGGAACGGCGAGCCGCTACCCGAGGACGGCTATGTGGCGCCGCTGACGCTTTACGGCATCTCGAAATTCGCGGCCGAAATGGTCACCAACCGCTATGCGGACCTGTTCGGCCTGTCCGCCATCTCGGTGCGGCTGTCGTCGGTCTACGGCCCGATGGACCGCGTCACCAGCAGCCGCAACGTCCGCCATCTGCCCAACCGCGTCGCGCATATGGCGCTGGCCGGCGAGACGATCCGGCCGAACAGCCTCGAACCCCTCGGCGATTATGTACTGTCGAGCGATGTCGCCAAGGCGATCATGGCGCTGCTCGACGCGAAACGCCTGCGCTATCGCCACTACAACATCGGCAGCGGCGGCACACAGACCGTCGGCGACTTCATCGGCTGGGCCAGCGAGCGCATCTCCGACCTGAAGGCCGAGGTCAGCCCGACCGAGACGGCGAACATCGTCATGAACGCGGCGCTGAAGACCGGCATGTGGGGCGAATACGACCTTGCCCGCATCGAGCGGGACACGGACTGGCGGCCGATGCCTGCCAAGCAGGCCTTCTACCACTACATGGACTGGATCGCCGCCAACGAGTGAGGAGAAAGCCGATGCCGACCGATCTGCCGCCAGCGCCGCAGCCGCGTGATTTCGTCGGCTACGGCCCGCGCCCGCCCTTCGTCACCTGGCCGGGCGGCGCCAAGCTCGCCATCAACCTGGTGCTGAACTACGAGGAAGGCTCTGAGTACTCCTGGCAGGAGGACGGCCGCAACGACAATTGGGGCGAATACAATCTCGCCAGCAGCCCACCGGTGCGCGACCTCGGCACCGAGACCCATTTCGAATATGGCAGCCGCGCCGGTGTGTGGCGCCTGGCGCGCCTGTTCGACCGATACAGTATTCCAGTCACCATCTCCGCCTGCGCCGTGGCGCTGGAACGCAATCCAGCGGTCGTCGAATGGATGAACGCGCGCGGGCATGACCTGCTCGGCCACGGGCTGCGCTGGGTCGACTACACGACGATGGAGCGGAGCGAGGAAGAGCGCCAGCTGCACGAGGCAATCGCACTTTACCAGAAGCTGACTGGCAGGCGCCCCGCCGGCTGGAACTGCCGCTCGTTTCCGAGCGTGAACACGCGCGACCTGCTGGTGCGGGAGGGTGGCTTTCTCTACCACTCCGATCCCTGCAACGACGACCTGCCCTATTTCATCGATCATCAGGGCACCGAAATTCTCGTCGTGCCCTATTCCAAGACCCTCAACGACAGCCGTTATCTGGTGGCGCCGGGCTACAGCAATCCGCGCGACTTCGCGGAGGATTGCCGTTCGGCGATCGACTACATGCTCGACGAGGCGGACGAGACCGGCGGCCGCATGCTGACGATCGGTATCCACGCCCGTTGGATGGGCCAGCCCAACCGGGCGTCCGGGTTGCGTGAAGTGATCGAGCACGTGAAGAAGAACCCGGCCGCCGCCTTCATGCGGCGCGAAGACATCGCGCGCTTCTGGCTTGCCAACCATGCCAGTTTCGAGCGGCATGGCTGACCAGAGCAACGGGAATGGCGGCATGTTCGAAACGCTGATCCGGGGAGCCACCATCGTCAACGCCGAAGGGCTCGACCGGCGCGACATCGGCATCACCGGCGGCCGGATCGTGTCGCTCGTTGCACCCGGTGAAACGGCTGACGCCTGGACCGTCGTCGATGCCAGGAGCTGTTTCCTGCTGCCCGGCCTGGTCGATGCGCATGCGCATCTGCGCGAGCCTGGACTGACGCACAAGGAAGACTTCTCCTCCGGCACGCATGCAGCCGCCCTTGGCGGCGTGACGACGGTGCTCGACATGCCAACCGACGAGCCTTGGACGGCCACGGCCGAACAGCTTGCCGACAAAATGGCGATGGCCGAGGGCCGCATCCATGTCGATGTCGGCTTCCAGGCCGTGGTCAGCCGCGACCTGTCGCTCACCCCTAGCCTGCTCGAGTTGGCGCCGGTGTCGTTCGAGCTGTTTACCGCCGATGTACCGGAAGCCTTCCTGTTTTCGACTTTCGATGAAATTGCCCGGGCCCTGCGGAATTTCGACCGGGCCGATACGCTGATCGGCATTTCTCCGGGCGATCAATCGATCCTGACCGGCAGCACGGAGCGCAACAAGGCCGGGACCATCGCAGCGTTTCTCGATAGCCGCCCGCCTCTGGCGGAGGCCGGCGGCATCGCGCGCGCCGTGCTGGCCGCCGCCGCGACGGGAGCCCGCATCCATGTCCGGCAGATCAATTCGGAACTCGGCACAAAGGTCTGGAGCAGGCTGCGCGACATGGCGGATGCCAGCGTCGAGACCACCCCGCAGAATCTGTTCTTCAGCGCCGACGACTATGAGAGGCAAGGCGCCCTGCTGAAGGGGTCGCCACCCTTGCGATCGCGGCGGGATGTCGACGCCTTGCGCGCGGCGCTCAGCGCTGGACTGATCGACATCGTCGCCACCGATCATGCGCCGCACGCGCCAGCCGAAAAGGCAGCCCCCTACCGGGCCTTCGCCGACATTCCCGGCGGCATGCCGGGGCTGCAGACGCTGCTTCAGGCGATGCTGAAACTGGTCGACGAGGGTCTGATCACGCTGCCCGATCTGGTGCGCCTATGCGCTCGCAATCCGGCCGAGCGCTTCGGCCTTGGCCGGCGCAAGGGACGGATCGCCGCCGGGTATGACGCCGACATGCTGATCGTCAATCCCAGGCAATCCAGCACCGTCACCAATGCCGACCAGGTATCGCGCGCGGCCTACACGCCGTTCGACGGCTGGACCGTCAAGGCGCGGCTGACCAACGTCTTCCTGCGCGGGAAAGAGATTGTTCGCGATCAGGTGTTGATCGATCCGGCGCAGGGCAAGCCTGTTTGTCGAGAAAGCTGAAAGACCATATGCCACTGCTCACCGACAAGGTCGCGATCGTCACCGGCGCTAGCTCCGGCATCGGCCGCGCCATCGCGCTGAAGCTCGCGGCGGAAGGCGCCAGCGTCGTCATCGCCGATACGGTCGAACCGCCGATCGAGGGTGGCGAGAGCACCGCCAGCCTGATCGGGCAAGCCGGCGGAACGGCCATCCACGTTGAGACCGACATCGCGGAGTGGAATGCGGTCGATGCCCTGGTCGCGTCGACCGTGGCGCGCTTCGGGCGGCTCGATGTGATGGTCAACAACGCGGCGATCTACACCAGCACCAACCTGCTCGAAACCTCGCCGGAGCAATGGAACCGCGTCATCGGCGTCAACCTGACCGGCTTCTTCCATTGCTGCAAACGGGCGGTGATGCAGATGCGGACCCAAGCGCCGGTCAACGATGTGCGCGGCCGCATCATCAACATTTCCTCGCAGCACGGCATGGTTGCTTGCCCTGGCGATTTTCCCTATTCGGTGAGCAAGGGCGGCATCGTGCAGATGACGCGGCAGATCGCCGTTGACCACGCCGACGACCTCATCGTGTGCAACGCCATCGCGCCCGGCAAGATCATCACCGGCAAGCCGGGCGTGGCCAACGATCCCGACGCGCTCGACTATTCACGCCGGCGCACGCCGTGGCCACGGCTTGGTGCCCCGAGCGACGTCGCGGGCGCTGCCCTGTTCCTCGCCAGCGACATGGCAAGCTATGTCACCGGCATCAACCTGATGGTGGATGGCGGGTGGATGGCAGGCTGATGGTGCAGGAATGAGGGTTTAGCCTCCCTGTCTCTTCACAACCCCTCCGGCAGCCAATGGTCGCGTGGGGTCGCCCTGACGAAGAAGCAAAGGAATTGCTCGCACGTCAATGGCGACATCAGCCCCGGTTCCCGGCTTCTAAACTTACGAGATCACGTTGCTTTGATCCGGCGCTAGCCGCGTTCGGTTCGCTGTCAAGCGTCGAGGCCGCACGCCACAGGAGGGCAATGATTCAGATCAAAGCCAGGCGGGCCCCGGTTGTAATATGCAGCCACCATGTCTGAGGTTCATCAAGGTCGTCGCCGGTTCCTGGCCGCGCTTACCGTCGGAGGAGGGCTTGCCGCGATTGGCGGCGGATCCGCGCTTGTCATGAACGCCCGGGGTCTTTCGGGCTATGAGGGCGCTATCAACGCCACGTGGCGCCATAGCGACAGCACCGATCTGCCACTGCCATCGGCCCAACGAGAACTTGTCCGTTACGCCACCCTGGCGGCAAACAGCCACAACACCCAGCCCTGGCAATTCCAGCTCTCGGACCGCTCCGTCCTCGTGCTGCCCGATCCCGGGCGTCGCTTGCCCGCCGTCGATCCCGATGACCATCACGTGTTCGCCAGCCTCGGCTGTGCCGTCGAGAATGTGGTTCAAGCGGCTCGCGCGTTCGGACTTCGGGCGGTTGCGAGCTACGACCCGGGTGCGCGCGGAATACGGGTCGACCTGGAGGCCGCGCCGCCCGAACGGACGGAACTGTTCGACGCCATCCCGCATCGTCAATCGACGCGCGCCCTCTATGATGGGCGGTCTGTCCCGCCCGAGCATCTGCGGCTTCTGGAAGCTGCCGGGAACGGCGACGGCGTGCGGATGCTGCTTTTCACCGAGCGGCAGCAACGTGAAGATATCCTCTCCTATCTCGTCGCAGGCAACAGTGCGCAGTTGGACGATGTCGCGTTCGTAAAGGAATTGGAATCGTGGATTCGATTCAGCTATGGCGAAGCCCTTTCGACGCGAGACGGCTTGTTTTCGAAATCCTCCGGCAGTCCAGTGCTGCCAGGTTGGATCGGCCGCTTGATATTCAGCCAAGTGTTCACCAAGGGCGCCGAAAACAGGAAATACGAGAACCAGCTCAGGAGTTCGGCCGGCGTTGCCGTGTTCGTCTCCGACAAGAATGAACCGGCCTCTTGGGCCGAAGCCGGCCGTTGCTGCCAGCGCTTCGCTCTCCAGGCGACGGCTCTCCAACTCCGGCATGCTTTCATCAATCAACCTGTCGAGGTTCCCGCCGTGCGAGGCCAATTCGCAACCTATCTGGGCATCGCTGGCCGTCGACCGGATCTCGTGATGAGGTTCGGCTATGGTCCCGAGTTGCCCAGATCGCTTCGCCGCCCGGTTGAGCACGTCATTCTTCGGACGTAGGTTCGGCATGCGCTTCACGAGCTGTCCGGCATCGCGTGAAGAAAAGCAGCGCGTGACGCCAGGGTCCTTTCATGGCTGAGCGGGAGATTGCGATGGGATCAGGTGAATGAAAGACCCTTACGAGACGCTCGGCGTAACCCGCACCGCCACCGACAAGGAGATCAAGGAGGCGTTCAAGAAACTGGCGCGCAAGTTCCACCCCGACCTGCATCCGGACGACAAGGCGGCGGAAGGGAAGTTCAAGGACATTTCCGCAGCCAACGATCTGCTCAAGGACAAGGAGAAGCGGCGCCGTTTCGACGCGGGAGAGATAGATGCCGCCGGAGCGGAACGGCCACCGGAGCGGTTCTATCGCGACTTCGCCGACGGCGGTGTCAACGCCTCGCACGCAACCAACGAAGGATTCGCCAGCAACGAGGATCTGGAAGAATTCCTCAGGCGGGCGTTTGCGGGCGGCGGTCCGCGGGGGCACGAGACTTTTCAGGCGCGCGGCCAGGATGTGAGCTATGTGCTGCCGGTGGCATTCATGGATGCGGTCAATGGCGCCCAGCGCACGATCACGCTGCCTGAAGGCAAGACGCTACAGGTGACGATCCCCGAAGGAGCCGAGGACCGGCAAATGCTGCGACTGAAGGGCCAGGGCATGGCCGGATTCGGCGGCGGAATGGCGGGAGACGCCTACGTTGAACTGCATGTCGAGCCGCATCCGTTCTTCCATCGCAAGGACGACAACATTCATGTCGAGGTTCCCGTTACCCTGAAGGAGGCGATGCTTGGCGCACGCATCGAGGTTCCGACCATAAGCGGTCCCGTTACGATGACCATCCCTAAGGGGTCGAATACCGGCCAGACGCTGCGACTGCGCGACAAGGGGGTTCGGAACCGCAAGACCGGACAACGCGGACACCAGTTGATCACCCTGAAGGCTATTCTGCCCTCGGCCGAAGAGCACGAACTGGTCGCGTTCCTCGAAAACTGGCAGCCGAAACATCCTGATCACCCCCGCAAGGAGATGCTGGCATGATGCGCATCGATGACCTTGTCGAGCGCATATCCGCGCTCCAGCGAAGCGATCTCGAGGCCTGGATCCGCGACGAACTTGTCGTACCGCGGCAGGACGACGGGACCATGGTCTTCAACGACATGGAATTCGCACGCGTCCGTCTGATCTGCACGCTTCGCTATGAATTGGAGATCGACGCCGACACGCTGCCGGTCATCTTGTCACTGATCGATCAGCTCCACGAAACACGGCAGCGCCTGCGAGCGCTGAGCGCGGCCGTGATGACGCAGGACAAGTCCGTTCAGGCCGCAATCATCGCTGCGATGGAGCGAGATAGCGGCAGCCCTGCGCCCGGCAGCGAGGAGACATGATCGTGCAAACAGTTCCCAACGTATCGGAAGCGAGCCGGGCCATATCGACCCGGCTCAACCGAAACTGCTTTTGCATCACCCTCGACCGGGCAGCACTTTACGCCGCGCTTGATCGGGAGGTCGGCGAGCCCGGCTTCTGCGAAGCGTTCATGAAGTCGCGGCCAAATCTGTTCTCGAATGTTCCCGTCTTCCTCGCCGCGTCCGTCCTTGGGGAGATGGGCGGAATCGTTGACGTCATCGAGTGTGCGACGAAATTGCCAGCCTATCGCGATGCCGTTCTCTCGTGGGCCCCTGCAATCGCGCAGCGAGATTTTGGTCCGGCCGGCGCGCTGATGGGCTACGACTTCCATCTCGACGATGATGGTCCCAAGCTCATCGAAGTGAACACCAACGCCGGCGGTGCTTTCCTCAATGCGTTCCTGGCGAAGGCCCAGAAAGCCTGCTGCGCCGAAGTCGAACAGGGGCTGATCAGCGCCAAGGAGGACAAATTCGAGACCGGTGTCGTCGCGATGTTCAGGAATGAATGGCGACGCCAGTTCGACACTGAATCGCCGCGGCGGGTCGCAATCATCGATGACCGGCCCGAGGAACAGTATCTCTATCCTGAATTCGTGCTGGCCAAGCAACTGCTGGTGAAACACGGTATCGATGCCGTGATCGGGGATGCGGGCGAACTGCAATATCGCGATGGCAGGCTCCGGCTCGGCGGACAGGAGATTGACCTCGTATACAATCGCCTGGTCGACTTCGCGCTCGATCTCCCAGAGCATGCAGCGCTCAAAGAAGCCTATCAAGACGGCGCGGTGGTGGTCACGCCCAATCCGCACAATCATGCGCTTTTCGCGAGCAAGCGCAACTTGACGCTGTTGTCCGACCCGGAGGTTCTCGGAACTTTTGGCCTATCGCCAGAGATGCGTTTGCGGCTCGCCGGCGGCGTTCCGCGGACGACGCTGGTCACACCCGAAAATGCTGACGCACTTTGGCAATCCCGCAAGGATCTATTTTTCAAGCCACTTTCCGGCCACGGCGGCAAGGCGGTCTATCGCGGCGACAAGGTCACAAGAGGGGTATGGGCAGAAATCGCCCGGGGCGGCTATGTGGCCCAGGCCTTTGCCGCGCCTGGTCAGCGCATGATCGAGATCGATGGTTCACTTGCACCGCGCAAAATGGACGTGCGGCTCTACGTTTATGATGGCCGGCTGCTGCTCGCGGCTGCACGCCTCTACCAAGGCCAGACCACTAACTTCAGGACACCAGGCGGCGGCTTTGCTCCCGTGCTGGTAATCTAAACACAGTATCTCCTGCGGCGAGTATGCCGTGCGCTGCGTCGCTGCCAACGCGTCCCTACCCATCAAAAAACGGGCGCTCCTAGCTGGTAAGGCTCTCCAGAGAGCCGAACGAAGCATGAACATCATGCGGCGCGCATGACAGCAAAAATCAGAAACGTCTAGAAACAATTCTTAACAAAAATTAGCTTCGGCGCTCGCCAGTCGAAGTTTATAGGTATGACCATCTCCTCTCTATACAGTGATATCACCACTGTTATCTTTTCTGTATAGGCGTAAATGACGCCAATTTTACAGGTGTATGTCAAAGTGGAAAAATTTGGAAAGATAGATTCAAATCGAAAACAAAAAGAATCTTCATCCATTGTACTACCTTTGAAGCGAAAGAAATCCTCAAAAAACAGGCTTGGCATTAAACGGCGCATTCCTGGCGAAAATGTAGTTCTTGAGACAACCTTATTTGGCAAACTTCAGAGGCTTGTCAAGTTTTTCAAACTTTGGTGATTTATCATTGTGACGAAACATCTATTTGTTTTCGGCCCAAGGCGGATGCTGCGATTGCGAAAGTCAGGTGAATGGTTAGTAAGCTTCAGTCCGCGGCGGTTTTTCTGACATGCATTTTCACGCCGGCACTTGGACGGGCCGAGACTGTCTTCGACGCAATGTCGAAGGCGTATGCGCTGAATTCGACGTTGAATTCATCCCGCGCCGGTGTGCGGATCACCGATGAAAATGTTGCGATAGCGAAGTCCGGCTTGAGGCCGACAGTCAATGGCTCCGCCAGCGTCGGATATCTTTCCCAATCCAAGACGAAGCTTTCAACAGGGGGATTTATTTCCCCGGGCAGTCGCTTGTCGACAGGTTCCTTCGGGATAACGTTGGATCAGACTCTGTTCGACGGATTCCAGACGCCTAACAACGTACACGTCGCCGAGGCGAAGGTGAAAGCCTCAAATGAAGATCTGCGTAGCGCTGAACAGGACACCCTGTATGCAGCCGTAAGTGCTTACACCGATGTATTTGCAAATCGCCAGATTGTCGCCTTGCGAAGAAAGAACTTAGCCTTTCTGAATGAACAATTGCGCGCGGCCGAGGACCGATTTCGAGTTGGAGATGGCGCGCGCACCGATGTCGCCCAGGCGCAGGCCAGCCAAGCCGAGGCACTATCCCAATTGGCCAGCGCCGAGGCGTCGGTCTTGTCCAGTGAAGCAACGTATCGCCAGGTAGTAGGTGAAGCGCCGGGGAAGCTACAGCCAACCAGGCCGGTTGCCAAATTGCTGCCTTCAACGCTCAAGGCCGCGTTCGCGATCGCGCAGGCCGATCATCCAGCCATTCTCGGTCCAGAGCATCTCGTCGATGCAGCAGAATTCTCGGTGAAGTCTTCCGAGGGGGCACTTCTTCCAAGCGCCTCGGCTGAAGCCAGCGTCACCCGTCTCTATCAGAACTACTCGCCTGAGATCTCGTACTCTCCCAACGGCTACTACAACTCGGCGGAGATCGGCGCGACCTTGAGCGTTCCTATATATCAAGGCGGCAAAGCCTCGGCCGAGATTAGGCAGGCCAAGGCGTCGCTGGCGAAAGCGCGGATAGAAGTTGATGTCAATCGGGATCAGGTTCGCAGCGCGTTAGCGTCACAGTGGAGCCAATATCAGGCTGCCGGGGTGGCGGTTCAGGCAAATCGACAAGCCATCTCTGCGGCACAGCTGGCTTTGCAGGGCGTTATCGAAGAACGCAACGTCGGGCAGCGCTCCACGCTCGATGTCCTCAATGCGCAGGCGTCGCTGATTACGACGCAGATAAATCGTGTCTCGAGCGAGCGCGACGAGGTTCTCGCAAGCTACGCAATCCTGTCCGCGATCGGCCATCTTTCCGCTTCCCGCCTTGGCCTGCGGGTCACGGAGCACAAGCCCGACGCGCATTATCGCGCGGTCAGGAACATGTGGTCCGGGCTTCGGCCGCCTGATGACAAATAGAGCCGGAACCTGGGCCAGGCCCTAGCACGAGGTGTCAGATTTCCGGCAGTTCGCAATAGGCGCGCGTTCTCCCGTTTGTGTGGCATCCCACGCAGGCACCTCCCACGCGGGCAGAGGAGGTGCCTTGGCAAGCTGGCGCGCTCGCAATTCCCGCCAGCCGCGATGTACGAGACAGGGCGCCGAACTCAGCACGCCCTGAGACCTGGAATTGTGAAATCGCGATCAGCGCAGCGAGGGGCCGGTGGTCCTTCACGAAACGACGTGACCGGCAGCGAGCTTCAGCAATGAAATACGGCTCAACGGCCGCGTCCCTGGCCCTGCAGGTCGTGCATGCATAACATACATTGACAATATATCTTTTAACTGAAATGCTGGCTCCATTCCACGCTAGGACATAGCGGGCAACGCAAACCCGTCGATCGTCATCGCGGGAATTGCAGCGCCTGCGCATTTTGACTCGATGGTCTAGGCGATGCTTCGTAGTTGCCGCTCGACCGGCAGAGCGCCGCATGTGCAAGCAAAGATGCCCAATGCCGCCTCGGCCTTGTGAACCAGGAGCGCATATGAGCGGAACCCGCCGCAGCAAGAGCACCATCGTCCTGGACGGCGTCCCGTTGCCGGATGTGCTTGACGAGACCATGATCCATGGTGTGGTTCACGGCTTCTATGATGAAATTCGCCGCGATGAGCTTCTCGGCCCCATCTTCCACCAGAAGATACAGCCCGACGAATGGCCGCGTCATCTGGGAAAGATGTGTGACTTCTGGTCCGCGACGCTCCTGCGAACGACCCGATATGAAGGGCGGCCCCTGCCGCCACATCTGGCGATAGCCGGCCTTGGTGAGGTGCATTTCCGGCGTTGGTTGAAATTGTTTCGCGCCACGGTGCGCCGCATCTGCCCGCCCGAGGTGGCGGCGCTTTTCATGGATCGCGCGTTGCGCATCGCTCACAGCTTTCGTCTTGCGGTCGCCTTCAACCGTGGCGAGACCACGATTGGCATCGAGCCGATTGCCGAGAAAGACCTGTGAGGCCGAATTGGTTTGCAAGAAGGTCCCATAGCAGCACGCCGATCCAAGAAAGGAAACGCCCGTGAGGCTGACCAACTTCTCGGACTATGCTTTGAGGATGCTGATGTACGCAGCCTCCGCCGGCGACCGCCTGATCACGATCGAGGAGACTGCGCGCACCTTCGGGGTGTCGAAAACACACCTCAACAAGGTCGCCAACACCCTGACGCGCAGCGGCTACCTGAAAGCAGTCCGGGGCCGCTCCGGCGGCCTTGCTCTGGGGCTCCGGCCCGAGATGATCCGGATCGGCGATGTCATACGGCTGACCGAGCCGGATTTCGCGGTTGTGGAGTGCTTTGCCACCGGAAACCAATGCGTGCTCACCCACTCCTGCAAGCTTTCGAGCATGTTTGGCGAAGCGATGGCCTCCTTCCAGAGCATCCTTGACCGTTACACGCTGGCCGACGTCACACTCATGCCTCAGGATTTCCTCGGCAGGCTGTCACCACCCCAGCCTTCCGGCCCGGCGCGAAGCGGCGCGTAGATCGATGACTCCTTACAAAATGTCGCGCAGCGAAGAATCAAGCGCGGCATCACATCCGCACCGATTCGGACAGAGCAGATAGCCGTCACAATCACCTGCGCAAGCGCGGCCCCTGTTGCCGCAAGCTGCGGATTTTTTCTCGTACGGAGACGAACCATGGTTGAAGCAAAGAAGAGCGACAAACCGATAGCAAGGCAGTTTGAGTCTGGTATCGACCCGGACAATAGCCTGTTGCCGATGCTGATCGGCGGCCTTGTCCTGATCATCATCGGCGCGATCATCGTCATGATGTTCGTCTAGGCTGAGGGAAACGGTCCCTAGTCCGAAACCGCATATTACGCGACCCCGGACGCCAATGGTTCGTCGGCTGGCCGACGAATGAAATAGTCGTCGGGGCTTGCGCTGAAGGTAGGATGTGCGGCTAGTATGCCCGGTCAGATCATTGGATTTCGAAAGGCCAAGCCATGGCGCCGAGCGAAACGACACCTGTCGAGCCCAGCGAGCAGACTGTTCTCTCTGTTCGAAATCTGACCATCTGTCTGCCAAAGAACATGGAGCGTGAGAACGCGGTCGAAAACATATCCTTCGACATGAGGAAGGGCGAGATGCTGTGCATCGTCGGCGAGTCCGGCTCCGGCAAGTCGGTCACCGCGAATGCCATCATGGGCCTGCTGCCGTCTTCGGTGCGGATTGCGCAGGGAAGCATACGGTTCAAGGGCCACGATCTCGCCAGCGCCGGGGAAGACGTGATGCGGAGCCTGCGTGGCCGTTCGGTCTCCATCATCTTCCAGGATCCGCTTTCGGCGCTCAATCCGCTGATGACTGTCGGCCAGCAGGTGGCGGAGGTCATGGAAGCACACCGGTCCGGCACTTCGGCGACCCGCACCAAGGCGGTTGTCGATCTGCTCGGCGAAGTCGGCCTGCCGGAGCCGGAGGTTCTGCGCCACCAGTATCCGTTCCAGCTCTCCGGCGGGCAACGCCAGCGCGTCATGATCGCCATGGCGCTCGCACTCGAGCCCGATCTTTTGATCGCCGACGAGCCGACGACAGCTCTCGATGTTACCACCCAGGCGCAGATCCTTGCCCTGATCCGGCGGCTGCAACGCGAAAAGAACATGAGCGTCATGTTCATCACGCACGATTTTGGCGTTGTCGCGGAAATCGCCGATCGCGTCATCGTCATGGAGAAAGGCGTGATGGTCGAACAAGGCGCCGTCGCCGACGTGCTGGGCAATCCAAGCCACCCCTACACCAGGCGGTTGATCGCCGCCGTCCCGCATATGATCGAGAGCGAAACGAAGGCGCGTGAGGATACTCCGATCGTGCTGGAGGTGCAGAAACTCGACAAGACATATCGGCCGGGCATCGGCTTCTTCTCGCGGTCCCGCATCGTGCATGCCGTCAAGCAGGTCAGCTTCGAGGTTCGCCAGGGCAGGACACTCGGCATCGTCGGCGAGTCCGGCTCGGGGAAATCGTCGCTGGGCCGCGTCCTGCTGAAACTCCTGGACAGCGACGGAGGCAGCATCCTGTTCGACGGCAAGGATATCGCCGCGCTTTCTGACTCCGAGTTCCGGCCGATGCGGCCGCACATCCAGATGATCTTCCAGGATCCGTTCGCTTCGCTCAATCCGCGCCATACGATCGCCAAGATCCTCACCGTCGGCCCGATGGCGCATGGCCTGTCCGCCCAGGAAGCGCGCGCCAAGGCGCTGCAACTGCTGCGTCTGGTCGGCCTCGACGAGGGTGCCTATGACCGCTTTCCGCACGAATTCTCTGGCGGCCAGCGTCAGCGGATCGGCATCGCACGGGCTCTGATGATGGATCCCAAGGTCCTGGTCGCCGACGAAGCGGTCTCAGCCCTCGATGTCTCCATCCAGGCGCAGATCCTCGATCTGCTGGCCGGCATCCAGAAGGAAATGAAGATCGCCATGATCTTCATCACTCACGACCTGAGGGTGGCAAGCCGCATCTGCGACGAGATCCTGGTGATGAACCGCGGCGAAGTCGTGGAGTGCGGCCCGCCTTCGCAGATATTCCGGTCGCCACATCACCCCTATACGAGGCAACTGATCTCCGCCATTCCCGGCAAGGAATGGGTGCCGGCCGCTTGAGCCGCCGGCGAGGCTGAGGATCCCTTCTCTGGACGATGAAGATCGCGCCCAAAGGCGCGGCCGCACGCCTGTTCCTTGATCAGGCCGCCGATGCGCGCCGCGCCGGGCTTGCCGCCGAGCAGAATAGTTGCGTTTGTCCACTAAAAGTAGTTGCATTTATCCACTACCCGCTCAATCATGTCCTAGAAAGACCCTCGACAACCCCGGATGGGGCTGCGGCGATCTCGATGAAGGCTGTCCACGACAGCCTCTGGAGAGTGTTCGATGCCGGTGAAGAAAAAAGGTCCGCCTTATCCCGTCGAGACAGTCGGGCTGGATGTCCTTGAAGACACGTTGAGCTTCTATATCCGCAGCATCAACATAGCGCTTTCGCGCGATCTCGATGACCGCCTGGAAGGTCTCGACGTTGCCCGGGGGACGGGCAAGATCACCACCCTGCTCCTGGTCGACAGCCATCCAGGAATACGGCCCTCGGTCATCGCGCAACTCATCATGCGCGATCGCTCCGCCATGGGCAGGCTAGTCGACCAGATGATCGATCACGAACTGATCACGCGTCAGGCCGCGCCGGACGACGGACGCGCACAGGAACTCCACATCACCCCGAAGGGGGCAGACCTCGCCCGCAAGGTGCGCAAGATCGCCACCAAGCAATCCAGTGATTTCTTCGCTGATGTGCCCGAGAAAGACCAGAAGCGTCTGCTGGACATATTGCGGCGCGTCTACCGCCGCACCGCGGGACTCGACCAATGACGAAACCCACAGGACGCCGAGCCGGCCAGCGTGTGGCACTCGTGTCCGGTGCCAGCCGCGGCATCGGTGCGGCTTGCGCCCGGCACCTGTTCGAAACGGGCTGGACATTGTCGCTGGGCATGCGCGAGCCGGTGCGGCCCGACTGGGCCGATAGCGAGCGCGTCCGCGTGTTTGCCTACGATGCCACGGAGGCCGGCAGCGAACAGACGTGGGTCGACGGCACCATCGAGGCCTTCAAGCGTATCGACGCGGTTATCGCCAGCGCGGGCATCATGGTTCCAAAGTCGGTCATCGACATCGACGACACTGATCTCGATCGCATGTTCGAGATCAACGTCAAGGCTCCGCGCCGCCTGGTCCGTGCGTCGTGGGCATCGCTTGCGGCCAGCCGCGCCGGACGGGTGATCATTCTCGCCTCGCTGTCGGGCAAGCGGGTCAAGTCCGTGGCAGCAGGTTCCTACTCGATCTCCAAGTTTGCCGCCGTCGCGCTCTCCCACGGCATCCGGCAGGCGGGGTGGGACCTCGGAATTCGGGCCACGGCAGTCTGTCCCGGTTTCGTCGCCACCGACATGGCTCGCGGCATCACCGATCGCGCCGATGCGCTGATGACCGATCCGGACGACCTCGCACGCATCATCGGCTTGCTTCTCGATCTGCCCGACCATGCGAGCGTCGCGGAATTTTCCATCAATTGCCAGCTTGAGGAGTCGTACTGAGCATGCCCGGACCGTTCGTCGTCCCCGTCCATGGAGATATCGAGCTGCCAAAGGAGGTGGACTGCGTCGTCATCGGTGGCGGCATCATCGGCACCTCGACGGCATTGGAACTGGCCGAGAGAGGCTTGCGGGTCGCCCTGTGCGAAAAGGGCGGGATCGGACAGGAACAGTCCAGCCGCAACTGGGGCTGGGTTCGCATTTCCCGGCGGGATCCACGCGAGGTCCCGCTGATGGCGGAAGCCTTGCGGATATGGGCGAGGCTCTCCGAACGGACGGGACGAGACACCGGCTATGCCCGGGCCGGAATCGTGTTCACCTGCGCGGACGACAAGGAATACGAACAGCACGAGCGCTGGGGACGACACCTCGAAGGCTATCAGCTCGAGTCGCGAATGATCAGCCCGGGCGAATTGCGTGACCTCCTCCCCGGCGCCAATCTCGATGTCAAAGGAGCGCTCTACACGCCCGCCGACGGTCGCGCCGAGCCGCAGAAGGCGGCGCCCGCGATTGCCGAAGCCGCACGCGACCGCGGCGCCGCCATACTCACGGAATGTGCCGTGCGCGGCGTGGAGACGACCAACGGCGCCGTCTCGGGCGTGGTGACCGAACGTGGCTTCATTGCCTGCAAGGCGGTTGTCCTTGCCGGAGGCGCCTGGTCGAACCTGTTTTGCGGAACGCTTGGCCTCGACCTGCCGCAGTTGAAGGTCATGAACACGGTTCTTCGCACGACCCCTGTCGAGAACGGGCCGGACCAAGCCGTGTGGGCAAACAACTTCGCCATCCGCAAGCGCCAGGACGGTGGCTACACCGTCGCCTCCAGCATGAGCAATCTCGTCGACATCGTACCCAACTCCTTTCGCTATGCGCGCGATTTTCTTCCGGCCTGGAAGACAGAGTGGCGATCGCTTCAATTCCGCCTGGGGGGTCGTTTTCTTGACGAGGCAAAGATGCCGACGCGCTGGGCGATGGATGAGGCGAGCCCCTTCGAATACTGCCGCGTGCTCGATCCCAAGCCTTCCAAGAAAGGCTCGGAACGCGTCCTTGCGAATGCCCGCAAGGCATTTCCGGTTCTGGAAAAGGCACAGGTGGCGCAGCGCTGGGCCGGCTACATCGATGTCACGCCCGACGCCGTTCCTGTCATTTCCGCCGTCGACGGCGTGCCCGGCTTTCATGTGGCAACGGGTTTCTCCGGCCATGGTTTCGGTATCGGCCCCGCGGCAGGCAGGCTGATGGCGGATATCGTCACCGGACGATCGCCGATCGTCGATCCCATGGATTTTCGATGGTCGCGGTTTTCGGACGGATCGAAGATCGCGCCGATCACTGGATTATAAGCGCTCCGACAAGAGAGCGTAACGCAGCGAAAGTGGAACACTATCAAGAGGAGCCTCCAATGTCAGACAAGAGCAGCAGCACTATCTTTCGACCGACGCGTCGTCAGGCGCTCGGAATGGCAATCGCCGGTGCCGCCGGCCTCACCATGCCTAACCTGGCGGGAGCAGGCAGGGCCCTTGCGGCAACCCCGCCGAGTGAACCCAAGGGACAGGTGATCGTTGGCTTTTCCCAGGAACCAACCGTCTTCAACCCGCATCTGCCCCACATCGAGGTCGACGAAGGCATTCATTTCAGCGTCTTCGATCCTCTGTTTGGTGTCGATCCCAAGGGTAATTTCTTCCCCGCGCTGGCCAAGGAGGTGCCGACCGTCGAAAATGGCGGCATCTCGGCCGACGGGCTCGAGTGGCACGTCAAGCTGCGCGACGACGTGAAGTGGCACGACGGTCAGCCGTTCACCGCCGAGGACGTCAAGTTCACGCTCGAACTGCTGGTCGACCCGAAGTTTCGCAGCTGGCGACGCGCCGGCCACGAACTTGTCCAAGACCTGAATATCGTCTCGCCAACCGAGATCAAATGGAAGATGAAGGAGCCCTACGCGCCCTACCCGTCGATCCTGGCCGCGACCTTCATCGTTCCCAAGCATGTGCTCGGCGCGGCCGAGGACAAGAACACCGCGCCGTTCAACAACGCCCCGATCGGGACCGGCCCGTTCAAATGGGTGGAACGCATGGCCGGCGATCATATCGAACTGGCCGCCAATACCGATTACTTCGGGGACGGCCCCTATCTGAAGAGCCTGATCTACAAGTACATTCCAGATTTGACCGTTCTTTACACCCAGTTCAAGACCGGTGACATCGACGTCATCGGACTGCAGTGGATCACGGCCGACCACTATGAGGAAGCC
Organism: Mesorhizobium sp. RCAM 05104; assembly: GCF_059683645.1. Lineage (NCBI taxonomy): Bacteria > Pseudomonadati > Pseudomonadota > Alphaproteobacteria > Hyphomicrobiales > Phyllobacteriaceae > Mesorhizobium > Mesorhizobium sp. RCAM 05104. Next base: position 1,769,706 of record NZ_CM185033.1, read on the forward strand.
AAGGCATTGAGCGGAACGTCGGTCGCCGTCATTCCCGCCGCCACGGTCGAATCGCTCAGCTTCAACATGGAGCGCCCCCAGTTCAAGGAACTCGCCGTTCGCCAGGCGCTGTACCATGCGCTCGACAAGAAGACGATCATCGACGCCCTCTACTATGGGCTGCCGGCCCCGACCGAAACCTACATGCCGCAGCAGTCTTTCTACTACAATCCCGATTTGCCGAAGCAGGAATACGACCAGGACAAGGCAAAGAAACTGCTCGACGACGCGGGGTGGCTCCCCGGCGCGGACGGCATCCGCGTCAAGGACGGTGTCCGCCTCTCCTTCAAGAACTCGACCACGGCGGGCAATCACATCCGCGAACAGGCGCAGCAGTTCATCCAGCAATCGTATCGCGACATCGGCGTCGAGGTGGTGATCTCCAACCTGCCGCCGGCCGTGATGTGGGGCGACTACTGGATGAAGTCGGAATTCGATTCCGTCGTCGTCGGCATCAACTTCCTGACGGGTTCCGATCCCGACACTTCGGACTACCTCAGCTCGAAGTCGATTCCCGCCAAGGGTGGCGCCGGCCAGAACACCTGGCAGTATGCCAGCCCGGAGGTGGACAAGCTGCTTGAGGCCGGCGGTGTCGAATTCGTGCCGGAGAAACGCAAGCAGGCCTACCTGAAAATCCAGGAGACCGTCCGCAACGACCTGCCGTTCCTGCCGATGTTCCAATACGCGACGGTCCGCGGACACAAGTCCGGTGTCGAAGGCGTCGAGCCTAACATCAATGTGCGCATCGACTCCTGGGACGTGGCCGCCTGGTACTGGGTATAGCCGCGCAAACGAAGCCGGGCCGGCAATGACCGGCTCGGCCCGCATGGCCGACAAGGCGCCTCTGGCGCGACTGTATCCGACGGACACCCAAAACGGAGACAACCGGCATGCTTCGCTATCTGCTGGGACGCTTCTGGCAAAGTCTCGTCCTGCTCCTGCTGGTTTCGGTGATCGGCTTTGCCGTCCTGAACCTGGCACCGGGCGGACCGCTTTCGCAGTTCAGCTTGACGCCGGGGATGACGCAGGCGGATCTCGACCGCATCGCCTCGCAAATGGGGCTTGATCGACCTCTTCCCGTCCAGTACCTCGACTGGCTGGCACATCTGCTTCGCGGCGACTGGGGGCGCTCCTACCGGGACGGCAGCCCTGTGCTCGACATCATCTGGGAGCACCTTGTCGCGACATTGCTGCTGATGGGTGTATCGACCGCGATCGCCATCCTTGTCGGCACCTGGATCGGTGTCCTGGGCGCGCTCAGGCGATACTCGATCTTCGACTACGCGGCGACGGTCGGCGCGATGATAGCGCTGTCGATCCCAACCTTCTGGTTCGGGTTGATCGCGATCTACATCTTCTCGCTGCGGCTCAGATGGCTGCCGGCCGGCAACATGTACACCATCGGCAATGGCTCGTTCGGCGACTACGCGATCCATCTCATCATGCCGAGCATCGTTCTCGCGCTGGTCAACGTCGCCGTGTGGAGCCGCTACATGCGCACCGCGACGCTCGACGTCATCAGTCAGGATTTCGTGCGAACGGCCCGGGCCAAGGGGCTGAGTTCCCGACGCGTGTTGATCCGCCATATCCTTGGGAACGCCCTGCTGCCGATGATCACCCTGCTGGGGCTGCAACTGCCGACAATACTGGGTGGCGCTCTGGTGACGGAAACGGTCTTTACCTGGCCCGGCATGGGACGGCTGTTCCTCGATAGTCTTGGCTACAGCGACTACCCCGTCGTGATGGGTCTGCTGATGATGTCAGCGGTCCTCGTCCTGGCCGGCAATCTGGCCGCCGACCTCACCGTCGCATTCGTCGATCCGCGCATTCGATTGAGCTGAGGAACGAAGCGATGACCCAGTCGGATTTCCTTGTCCCCACCCACGCCCGGCAACGCTGGTGGCATAGCCGCGCCGTACGCCGATTTGCCCGTCATCGACTGGCGATGTTCGGCCTGGTGATGATCATCGTGCTGGTGCTGGCCTGCGTCTTCGGACCCTTGCTGCTGCCGTTTGACGATCTCTACATCGACCTGCGTGGCCGATTCTCGCCACCGTTCACGGGCTATCATTTCTTCGGCACCGATCCGCTTGGCCGCGACATCGCGGCGCGCCTCTTCATGGCCGGCCGCATTTCGCTCCTGGTCGGCTTCGCCGCAATGGTTATCAGCACGGTCTTCGGCACCGTGCTGGGGATCGCCGCCGGCTTCTTCGGCGGCCGCATCGGCACGGTGCTGATGCGTTTCGTCGACGCGACGCTGTCCTTCCCCAACATCTTCCTGCTGCTGGCGATGGCGGCGTTCATCAAACCCAGCCCGATCATGATCACGCTGATCATCGCGGCAACGAGCTGGATGGAAATCGCGCGCATCGTCGAGGCGGAAGTGCGTTCGCTGCGCGAACGCGACTTCATCGTCGCCGCCCGCATGCTCGGGCTCAGCAACAGCCACATCATGTTTCGCGAGCTGTTGCCCAATGCGATCGGCCCGATCATCGTCGCGGCCACGCTTACCGTTGCCCGCGCCATCCTTCTGGAAGCCTATGTCAGCTTCCTCGGCTACGGCATCCAGCCTCCGCTGCCGAGCTGGGGCAACATGCTGAACGGCGCCCAGCAATATCTCGACAGCGCGCCGTGGCTGGCAATCGTTCCTGGTGCCGCCATCACGCTGGCGGTCACCAGTTTCAACTTTATCGGCGATGGGTTGCGCGACGCGCTCGACGCACGAAGCGACATGCTGTGAGGCCGCCCGGAATGGCAAGGTTTTCACCGTTTGAAGTCTCGCTCTGGTATGCGACCGCGCCGCCGCCGCCAGAGAGCAGCCCGCTGCAAGGGCGCAGGCGGGCGGACGTCTGCATCGTCGGCGGCGGCTACACCGGGTTGACCACCGCGCTCGATCTCGCCGGTGACGGCATAGATGTGGTTCTGCTCGAAGCCCAGGAGATCGGCTTCGGCGGGTCGGGCCGTAATGCAGGCCACTGCACGCCAACCTTCACCCACTATAGCCTGCCCGAACTGCGTGCCATGCTGGGCGAACCGTGGGCCGAAAGGCTGATCGCCCGGCAGACAGGGGCAAACAGACAAGTCGCGGGGATGATAGAGCGCTACGGCATCGATTGCGAATGGCAACAGAACGGCTACGTCATGGGCGCGCTGACGCCAGGCGCAGTCGCCAAGCTGGAGGCAAAGGCGCAGCAGTACAATGCGGTCGGCGCCAAGACGCGGGTGCTCGACAAACAGGCGACCGAGGAAATCACCGGCAGCCCGCGATACCATGGCGGCTGGTTTCATTCCGAGGCCGGTCACCTCAATCCACTGGGATACGCAAGAGGTCTGGCCCGCGCCGTGATGCAGGAAGGTGGCACAGTCCACACGGGGTCTCCGGTCCGCGACGTCGTGCGGCAGGATGGTGCCTGGGCAGTGCACGCCGGCGAAGGAACCGTTGTCGCCGACAAGGTCATCTTTGCGACCGGCGCCTACACCGTCGACGGATGGCCCGGCCTCGACCAGACCTACAAGATCCAGAGGGTGTTCGTAGCCGCCACCCAACCGCTGGCCGCCAGCGAGCGCCAAACCATCCTGCCGCGCAATACGACGATGCATGACGGCCGCGGCGACATCTTCGTCTACAAGTACAATGCAAAGGGACGCATCGTCGCCTCGATGTTCCCGATGGGCCGCCGCGGACGGGACATGGCCTTCACACACCGCCTCATGTCCGATCGCCTGCGCTGGCTTCATCCGCAGCTCGGCAGCGACTTGAAATGGGAGTATTTCTGGTTCGGCGAGTTGGACATGCAGAAGCGTACCATCCCGCGATTCTATCAACTCGCGCCGGGCGTCGTCGCGCTGACAGGGTTATCCGGTCGCGGCGTGCCGACCGGAAGCATGCTCGGCGGCATACTCGGCGAATGGGCGAAGGGGGTCCCGGAAAAAGACCTATCGCTGAAGCTCGAACCACTTCGGCGGGCGCCCTTCTTCATGTCGTTCGCCCCAACCGCAATGTTGCGATACTATCGCGTCTCGGACTGGCTGCGGGCAAAGACGAGCGGGGCTCAACTCCCACCGCACGCCTAAGCCAAGAACGAATGGCTCGGGCTGAGTACCGCAGTGGTTGAAGGGCGTAGCGAACCTGTCCGGGGCCGCTGTCGGGTACTCTAGGAGTACGCTACTCAGCAGGCCACAATGCGGCCAGCTTGAGCAATTCCAGGAAAAGTGTGAAACGGTTTTCCCCGGGAAAAGCGCACAGCGCTTTCCCTTGGGAGTTTGCGTCAAAACAAAGAGTTAGACTAGAGTTAGATGCTTCTTTGATCATTGCTTGATGAACACACCCGCGTAGGTTTGGCCAGCAAGTGTAACGGGTCCGGCCAGGGTTCCGTCGGGCAGCATCACAAGACTGACGTCCGCGCCGTTCGGGGGCCCCAAGAATCAATATCTTCCGAGCGTTTGCTATCGCCTGCAGGCCTCCCTGCTCCCACTCGATTGTTTTAATGGCGTATAGCTCGTTGAAATTGTTGCCAAATAATTTCTTTGAGCTACGAAAAGTCCGAAGCCAGGATCGCCAAAAAATTACGCTTTTGATTTTAAAGAGAAAATCGCCGCGAAAAATATCTTGAGGTTTCGCCAACCATCAGGGTCAATCGGACGAAGCTGCAACCTACGACGTCTCGCGGTGCGCATGTGCCGCCTCGAAAAGTACATCCGGGGGTCAATATTGGACGCCGATAACCGAGGTGCGCAACCCCGAGCAGCCTCGACGGATCGGATCAGCTCACCGACCTTGGGGGGCAACATTGTGATCCGGAAAATTCACAGGTAAAGAGTATCGTCGACTTTGAAGCCATCGGTAGGGATACTCAAAACTTCGCCCCGTGCCATTCGGTATCGAGCTGTCACGCCTTACTAGGGATCCCCACATGGACAAAGCGACGACCATCATTGGAATAGACTGCAGCCCACGCGCGTCCAGTAACTCAGCGCGGATGCTCGGCGAGGTTTTTCGCTCGCTCGAGAGAGATCGGCGGGTCAAGGTCGTGGAACAGGTGCGTCTGGCCGATGAGCGTATCGACTGTCTCGGGTGCGAGCAGTGTTATCAAACGTTCGGATACCACGGCGACGGGATCGATCGTGTTCTGTCACTCATGAAAGAGTCGGACGTGATTCTGATGGCTACTCCCACCTGCTTCGGAATGCCGCCGGCCCTAGGCGTCGTCTTGCTCGACAGATCGGATCCCCTGTGGCGCGACGGACAACAGCTCAAAGGAAAACTCGGAGCGGTAATCGTCAACGGCGCCACCGATCCCGCGGACGATCCGAGTGTGCGCCTATGCGCGGACAACATGATCAAGTTTTTCGAACAGCACGAGATGCCCTCCGTCCAGCCGGTCCATCTGGGGGGAACGCTCGCGTATCCCGAGCAACGGTTTCCGGACCCGCTCCCCGCCGGGACGATGGGCGTTCTCGAGCAATTGGCTGACGAGATCCGGCAGTGGGTCGGAAGCAGGTGATACCGGCACATCTCTTCCCTCCTCGCGTGGTGAGAGACGAGGGGCCCAAACATGGCCAATCTTCCCACCCGACTTTCGGAACACCTGAGTCTCGGCCAGTTACCGCTTTGCGTCCTGAAATCGGGCCGTCGAAGGGCTTTATCTCCCGAGTCGTTTCGTCACCTGTCTCCGACCCCGAACAGCTCTTCCTTTCGGCAGACCTCACCGAGCGGCTTCGTGATTTCGTCGCGCCTGAACCCCAACCCGCTGAACCGCCCAGATGCGCAACCCCGAGCAGCATCGACGGATCGGATCGGATCAGCTCACCGACCTTAGGGGGTCAATATTGCACGCCGATAAGGGGTCAATCTTCAACGCCGTTTGACAGTGGGCCGGGAGGATGTTCTAGGAACCTTGATCTTTGCCCTCCCAACCAGCCCGCGCATCCGGGATTCGCGTTGCTGCCTAGAGTTGGGACTCGATTGGAAGATGGCGGACCAGAGCCGCCAGGATGCGGCGAAAAATCCCTGCTTCTGGTTCGTGCGTATAGTTTTGCAGCCTGCCTTCATCGCACCCATGCCAGTGCAGGACGTTGTTCTTCAGTTCGAGCCGATAGCTCGCTTCAGGCGATATCTCCGATTTGAATTGCTGGCGGAGTTCAGCGGCCAATGTCTCATCTTCAAAAAGCACGCCCATTTCCGCATTCAACGACACGGACCGCGGATCGAAATTGAAGGAGCCGACGAAACCCGTCCTGCCATCGACACTGAAGGCTTTGGTGTGCAGGCTGGCGCCCTTGGACCCAAACACCGAGATTGCCGGCTGCCGGCTGAAGGGCTGAAGCTCGAAAAGTTTGATGCCATTTCTGAGCAACCGCTTGCGATAATTCGCATAGGCGCCATGGACCGCGGCAACATCTGTAGCCGCCAACGAGTTGGTCAAAACCGCGACTTCCACCCCGTCGCCAACGAGGTCGGACAAAATCTTGGAGCCCCTCTTGCCAGGGATGAAATAGGGGGACACGATTTCCACGCAATGGCGCGCCGACTGAATGATGGGAAGCAACTCCTTCATCAGCCAACTGCGACGTCTCCAACCGCGCACCTTCTCTGGAGGGTCGGAAATCACCCGAACGCGTTCCATCCAGTGCACGTCGTTGCTCGCCGCGATAAACTCGGCGATGGACCCTCGATCACCGATCCCGTTCAAAAGCTTTGACTCGGTTTCCGCATCGTTTCCTTCGAAGGAATGGACATGCGTGGTTTCCGCCATCGCACCGAGCTCATCAATTGGCTTGGCTTCCTGGCACGCCCAAAAGGTCTCGAAAATTTTGGCGGTTTGCTGCACGGCGGGACCGAGAAGAAGCAAGTCGAGGTCGCGGAAATTGGTTTCCGCGGCATCAAAATAGGCATCGCCAACGTTACGCCCGCCAACGATGGCGATGTTGTCGTCGGCAATCCACGCCTTGTTGTGCATCCTTCGTGTCAATGCAAAAAGGCGCAAGAGAACTTCCACGCCGCGCATGATGCCGCGTGCCCTGATGCCGCTCGGGTTGAACAGCTTGAGCTCAATGTTTGGATGATTGCTCAAAGCCAAATACGCGGAATCGCTTTTGCGCGGATTGACGTCATCGAGGAGCATCCGTACGTGCACGCCGCGCTGGGCGGCCCGGAAAACTTCCTGAAGGAGCAAGCGCCCGGTATGGTCGTCGTGCCAAAGGTAATACATGAGGTCGAGAGAGCGGATTGCGCTTCTTGCCGCCAAAACACGCGCCGCGAAGGCATCACAATTGTCCGAGATGAGCAGGAGGCCACTCTTGCCCGTCTTGATTTTCTCGGCCGTCGTTTGCGCGATGGAGATATCCATGAAGTGGCCACTTTCGGAGGGCGATCGAGGCGCCGCTTGCTTAAAATCATATCAAGAACCAACCAGCGCTAATCTGGTTGCATCGGGAGCTGTTCGGCTCTTGTCCGCGATCACGTCATGGGCGTCGGTGGGCCGCTGTCAGGTTGCGGTCGCGGTGCTTCCGCGCGGACTAGCGCCAGCCTTCCTCGGCGCCGGAGCGCGTCAAGCGAACAGAAAACCCTCCCTGGAACCTCCATCGCCGGACGACGTTTCGCCTTGTGTGAAACCAAGGAGGCGATACGCCATGGACTGGAACCGCGTCGAAGGAAACTGGAAGCAGGTCAAGGGCAAGGTCAAGGAACAGTGGGGCAAACTCACTGACGACGACCTCGACCGCATCGCCGGCAAACGCGAACAGCTCGAAGGCAAGATCCAGGAACGCTACGGCATCGAAAAGGATCGAGTGCGTCGGGATATCGATGACTGGTATGGCCGGCAAGGTTGGTAAGGCCCACCCGGAACTCGGCAATGTGACTGCGCCATTCTGAGCCAAACGTCAGACGAAACTCGTGGCAGATCGTTTTGTCTGACGTTCTTGCGGCCAAGACCGCTGCAACTGTCCAGGTGAGAAATTCGAAATGGCGTTGGTTGTCGGGCTCGTATTCGCATTGGTCATTTTGGTTTTGGTGCTCTCGTCATTCGGGGGGCGCGCGACCTCCAAAGCTCGCCTTTGTTTCATCGATTATGTCGCCGGCTGAGTGGAGACTATTGACGGAATTTCGGCTTAATCGACCACGGTATGCAGCGAGTGAAGACCGCTGTTCCAACAATGGCACCATTGGCGGGAGGGGCTGGTTTAACCAGCTATGCCGGCACGCAATCCGCGCGGTGCCGACCTTCTGAACCCTTGCGAGACGCAACGCCCTTCGCAAGCCTCGTGGCTAGCTTTTCGACTCACCAGCAGCCGCAACCATGGCAGTAACCCGCTGGGCATGCTCCGTTGCGATCTTCAGCAGAGTTGCAGCAGTTTCCTGGGGCTTCCACCCCTGGGCTTCTGAAGCGGTCACCAATTCCGCGAACGCGGTTTCCAGGGCGACTTCACAGTTGACCTCTCGATCGGGGCTGCCCTCTGGCAATATCGGTGGTTCAACGGTTTGAGACATGCACACAAAGACGCTCATGGATCAAAGGTTCCAGGCCGGTGTTAATATGAGCCTTGCTTGACATCTCAAGGGAAACCTCCGCCTCTGGCGGAAGCGGCCGATCTGGTCTTGCGGCCCGACCGAGCTGGCTCGTGCCGCTCCGGCCAGGTCAGGCGACCCGCAGCGTTCCCTTGCCGCCACGTTTGAGAACCAATGTCGAGGCCTCGGTGGCAGGCATTGCCTTGCCGAAATGGTAGCCTTGCCCGATCTCGCAGCCGGCCTCGTTCAACTCGAATGGTTACGCAAATATCGCGCGCAAGGTATAAACTATGCGGGAATCGGAGATTGTACGGTCCAGGAAGCGATCGATGACGCATCGACAAAAACACCCGCCGCCCCATTCACGGCAGCGGCGGGTCGACCTAGGTTTTTGGACCCGATCTTCGCCAGGCGAAACGAGGGGGAATCGCCTGTCGCAAGCACCAACCCTTTCGTCTCACTAATGTTCCGAGAGATGGTGGATTGAGCGGCGAGCCATGCCGTCTTGCCGACAGGATTACGGCAGCACTGTGCGAGCGTGCGCGAAACCCATGTCTGCAACAGCCGCTGCTGCAGCGGTGCTGCATTTGCCTGCGCCGGGCCAAGCCCTGCCGCCGCATTGTTTCTGCCTTGCGCACTGCGGCGATGGCGACGGGCATGGAATGATCATGCATCAAACAGACCGGTGGGCACGCGGCCTATTGTCGGATTTATCAGTACGCGGGTTGCCAGCGGATGCTTCCGCCGAAAGCCGCTGCTCCCGCAGCCGCGCCGTTTTGGCGTTGCGAATTTCACGCTCTGCCTCGATCGCCAGTTTTGACTCGCGATCGGCTCGTTCCAACCGTTCTCTATCGACACGTCGTTGGGTCATGAAAACTCCATCGGCCAGAAGACCTCATGAATTCCGAACGGGCAAAAATGTTCCATACATCCATGCGTAGACGACGCGCTCCTGGTAATTTTTTCGGCCCAGCCATTGTCGGTACCGTGGAGTTGCAGGCTTAAGCCGCCGTTCTTTCCTCAACGCACCACGGCACGATACCTGGCGTCGTCCGCAGGCACCTGACGACGAAGCGATCGGGAATTATGACGCTGGGGTCGGAGGGGCGCCAAGTCGCGCGTCCGGCATCAAGGCGCTTGCCTCCGCCGCCTCTTTTTCCAGCCTGTCCAACTTTGCCCGAATCTCCTTTGGATCGGCGTGCTCCAGACCGACCACGTCGTTTCTGGCTTCGTTGAGAGCGACTATGAGCTCATCAAGCTTCGCATGGATGGCCGCGGTGTCTCGGTACCCCTGGATAAGGACCACGCCTGTAATCACGATGGCCGCTACCGACAGCGCATAGGTGATTACATTCGTTAACCCGAACGGCACCAGAGCGGTACACGCCGCCATCGCGACAATCATGACGTAGAAGCCTGGCGGACGAGACAGAAAATCGGCTGTCACGAAAAGAAACCGGTTCATTGTGGCCGGCCTCCTTCCCGATGTTGCCGAACCTCGCAATCGCGACGACGACCAATTGCAGACATCCGTCTATGCCCCCAGCGTGAAGAGGGCGAGCAAGGCGGTGATAGCGACACAGACAGGCACTGCCAGCAGCAAGCCTGCTTCTAGAAATCGGGTCTCTTTGTTCGTTAACATCAGAGATAACCTCATGCATTTCGATGACAGGAAATCTCTCAGCGCCGAATGAGTTCCATTGCCAGTCCTGCGATCCGGACAGCCCACGAATGGCAGGCCAGGACAAAGGTGTGACGGCGCACGGTCGTCCATTCGTGCCGGATCAGCCCCCAAAGCGCCGACGAGCCAAAGGGCGGAAACATTTCGGACGCACATTTATTCGAGAGGGTTCGATGCACATGGCAAGACATCGCCACTCGCCGGCATTTTCGGTTACCGTGTCGAATCCCTGGTCAAACCAAACGCGGCCGATCCTGGAGAACATTTCGGGCCGGCTGGCACCTAATTGCCGCCGTTACCGCCGACCGTCAGACAGTCGCGGCAGCGGAACGCCGGAACATGATCGTCACCTTGGTGCCTTCGCCTGCGCTTGAACTGACATCGAATTCGGCCTTGGCGTTCTCCGTCAGCGAATGCGCGATGAGCGCGCCCAGCTTCCCGCGCTTGGGCCATGTCTCGCCTTCCGGCAGGCCGATGCCGTCGTCGGCTACGATGATGCGGCAGCCGTCGCCAGCAACAGTGCTGTGCAGGGTGATGGTGCCGCCCTCGCGCCCGCGAAAGGCGTGCTTTAGCGCGTTGGTCAGCAATTCATTCACCACCAGCCCTGTCGGCATCGCGACATTGATCGAGACCGGATAGGTATCGACTTTCATGTCAAGGCGAATGCCTTCGACCGCATGCGAGTTCATCACGGCGGACGCGATCTGGCTGAGATACACGCCGAGATCGACCTCGTCCTTGTGATCGTCACCTGACAGTGTCTGGTAGAGGATCGCCAGCGCGTCCACGCGGCCCGCCAGCCGCTCGAAACGCTTTTGATCCGGCTCGGTCGCGTTGCGCGTTTCGAGGCGGATCAGGGCAGTGATCATTTGTAGATTGTTCTTCACCCGATGCTGCAACTCGCGCAGCAGCGTGTCCTTTTCTCGGACCCGCTCTTCCACGGACTGCGCATCCTCAGTCTCGCCATGCTGTGAGACATCGACCATCGCTACCAGCCGGAAGCAGACCTCACCGTTGTCGTTCTCGATGACATTCGAATAGACGTCGACGATCGCAGGTTTCCCCTTGGCCCGGTCTAGCCGGAACGTGCCGACGAAATCTGTTTCTTGGACCACGGCGTCGAACAGTGGACGATCTTGCTGCCGATGCAGGCCGGTTCCTGAAAGGGCCCCCCAATGTTCGCGAGCAAGCTTTGCCGCCTTCAAACCCGACAGTTTCTCGAATTCCGGATTGGCATAGACGACGCGCTCCTTGGCGCCCAGGTCCGAGACGGCAATGGCAATCGGCACCTGGTCAAGGAACTTCTTGAATTGTTCGCTTTCCAGCGCGCTGGCAAGGTCGGGGGTATCGAGCAATTGCTCGACCGCATCGGCCTTCTCGGAATCGGATGTCATCGGCGGAGGCCTGCGTTCTATTCGGTAGCTACCAGTATCAGCGATACCAGCAACCCGCCATGCCAAAGCTGGAAGCGGACATCGCAATATACCGCGATCACCTTGTCGATGCGTGGTCCCGTGACCGCGCCAGGCAGGCTCGATTGTGCGACCGTCCGTTGCGGAAATGGCTTTGTCTCAGGCACCGCCCTGGATCGCGACCCGGTCCCTGCCCTTGAGCTTGAGAAGGTCCCTGACTTCGCCCGGCGTCGCGACCGGCAAACCAAGGTTTTCGATGATCGTCCGGATCTTGGTCACCTGCTGTGCGTTGGAGAGGGCGAGTTGACCTCGCTCGATGTAGAGGCTGTCCTCAAGGCCGACACGGACATGGCCGCCCCGCATCGCCGCTTCGGTCGCGAAAGGAATCTGGCTTCGGCCCGCCGCCAGGACCGACCATTGGCAGGCTTCGCCGAAGAGGCGGTCTGCCGTCGCCTTCATGAACGCGAGATTCTCCCATTCCGCGCCGATTCCGCCCAGCACGCCAAAAATGGTCTGTAGGAGAAAAGGCGGCTCCACCAGCTTGCGATCGACGAAGTGGGCGAGGTTATAAAGGTGTCCCACGTCATAGCATTCGTGTTCGAAACGCGTGCCATGCTCCTTGCCGAGGAGTTCTATGATGCGTTCTATGTCCCTGAACGTGTTGCGAAAGATAAAGTCCTGCGTACCGCGCAGGTAGGGCTGCTCCCACTCATGCAGCCAGGGGTGCCGGCGTTCGGCGAGCGGGAAAATTCCGAAATTCATCGAACCCATGTTCAAGGAACACATTTCCGGCCTGAAACGCAGCGGGGCCTCGAGCCGTTGGTCGACGGTCATGGTCAGTCCGCCACCGGTGGTAAGGTTGATGACCGCGTCCGTCGTTTCGTGGATCCGGGGCAGGAACTTCGCGTAGACGTCCGGGTCCGGGGTGGGTCGACCCGTTTCAGGGTCGCGCGCATGAAGATGAAGGATAGCCGCCCCGGCCTCCGCCGCTTCGATGGCCGATGCGGCGATCTGGTCCGGCGTGATCGGCAGGTATGGCGACATGCTCGGTGTGTGGATGGCTCCGGTGATCGCGCAACTGATGATAACCTTCGGCGACGTCATGACCCGATTCCCTCCGCTTGTGGGGTCGACCGCGCGATCAGGAGCGCTTGCAATCGTCGATCGCGGTCCGCGGCAATTTCGGCGACGTTTCGTCCCGCCACCGCTTTGTCCACCGCTTCCACAACGAGGGCCTGCAGGGCGAGGTCGAGGATCGGCTCGCCAAGTTCCGCCCACAGGCGCTGCTGAAGGGGAGCGAACTGCTGCATGAAGCCGCGAATGCCGTTTCGCCCGCCGGCAAGGTGGTAGGTGAGGAACGGACCCATCAGCGCCCACCGCAAACCTGGCCCTTCCGTGACCGCCCTGTCGATGTCTTCGGCCGACGCCACGCCACTCTCAAGCAGATGGATCGCCTCGCGAAAAATCGCCGCCTGAAGCCGGTTGGCGACGTGACCGTAGATCTCCCTGTTGAGCCGTATCGTTGCCTTGCCCAGCCGGCTGTACAAACGCTCGGCAAGGTCGATGGCCCACTCCTCGGTCTGCTCGCCGCCGGCAAGTTCCACCAGGGGGATGAGGTGGGGTGGATTGAAGGGATGGCCTAGAACGACGCGCTGCGGCCGCGTGCAGGCGTTTTGTATGGCCGTGATGGATATCGCCGAGGTGCTGGATGCGATCACGACGTCAGGTCTGACGACCGCGTCGATCTGCGAGAGCAGAACGACCTTCTCAGGTTCGCGCTCGATGGCGTTTTCCTGCACGAAATCCGCATCACGACAACAGTCTTCCAAGCTTGCGGAAAAGCGGAGCACGCCCTTGCGAGACGCCTTGCCGCCACGATCGAGCGACGGCAGGGTCTGGTTTACTCCGGAGCGCAACGCGGCCTCCGCTTCCGGACGCACATCCGTTGCCGTCACGTCGAAACCGTTGGCCAGAAACAGGGCCGCCCAGCTGATGCCGATGGTCCCCGTACCAACAACGGCGATATGGCGGATCTCGTCAGCATTCACGGCTGTGTCCCCTTCTCAGCGTTCGTATTGGGCGTCGACGAGCACGGCCAGAAGAAGCGCGTCCTCGGTGCCGCGATTGACCCAGGCATGGTTGGTGCCGCGCTGGACGACCACGTCGAATGGCTTGAGGTCGCGCTCCTCCTTGTCCAGCACGAGCGTGATCTGGCCGGACAGCAGCACGATGTAGTCGGTGGTTGGTGAGCGATGCATGGTTTCATGCCGCGAGGTGTCCGGCTGGAGGTGTGCCGAGCCCATCGCCGCGAACCAGTCCCGAGCCGACTTTTCTCGTTCGGCCGGTGACAAATGGGCGGATTCGGATTCTGGCGCGATCTGGAAGTATCGGAAGACGGTACCGCCCGGCGGCGGCTCGATACCGCGCGATCGTCTTGCAAGATCCTCGGGGGTCTTGTGATCGTGCCGTCCGGGCTCGGTCCGCCAAAGTTCAGTGAGCACCGTGATCGTATGATCGGCGATCCCGTCGAAAAGAACCTCCGATTTGCCGCTCGCGTCGTCCGCCGTGACGATCCGCCTGACCTGCTTGAGCATACTGTCCTCCTCCTGTTGGATGGTTCACGCCTGGTTTTCGCGCAGGCCGATGACCGCACCCAGGATCACCAGCCCGAAGATCACATTCCGAATGGCGACTGGCAGGAGCATGCCCTGCAGGACGATCGTCAGGGCGGTCAGCAGCAACGCTCCGCCAAAAATGCCAAGGTAAGTCCCCCGCCCGCCGCTCATCGCGACACCGCCGATCACGATTACGGCGATCGAGGGCAGGAGATATGGCGTGCCCATGTCGATGAAGGCCTGTCCGCTGAAGCCGGCGAGCATGATGCCGACGACAGCCGAGCATAGGCCGCTCAAGCCATAGGCCGCAATCTGGACCCTGCCAACGCTCACCCCTGAAAACCTGGCGACAAGCGGGCTGCTGCCGACCAGATAGAGGCGCCTGGCATAGACGGTGCGCCCGAGCAGAAACGTGGCGCAAATGACAAACAGCATCAGTCCGTACACCACGGGCGTAAGCCCAAGGATCTTGCCGGTCATGAACCAGCTTACGACACCCGGCGGTACACCGCGCGGCGTGCCGTCGGTCATCACAAGCGTGGCGCCATCGATGATGCCGTTCATGGCAAGCGTCATGATGAGGGGATGAATCCCAAGGATTCCGACGCCGATGCCGCTGACGGACCCGATGAGGGCGCCGAGAAGCGCAACCCCGACCAATAGTGTGATCGAACTCGAGCCGGGCGCGTTCCACTCGCAAAGCAGAACCCCGCAGAAAGTGATCATGGCCGGGACCGAGAGATCGAGCCCGCCACTGATGACAACGGTGCCTTGGCCCAATCCAAGAACGGCCAGGAAAGAGCCCAACACGAGAAGCGTGTTCACATAGATTTCCACGCTCAGCCGACCGTGAAACATGGCCGCGGTGACCAGAAGCAGGACGGCCAGGCCAAGATAGGTCGGCACCGTGAATCGCAACGCCGAACGGTTCCATCGCAACCACCGCGCCACCGGGTTGGCGGGCAGTGTTTCATCGTTTCGCGTTTGCGTGGAAGAAGCGACGACGGGACGATCGAAGCGTGGCAGGCCGGCGCGTCGTTTCTGAACAAAAATCCAGGCTGTCGCGATGACCTCCCGGATCCGTGGCACCGAATTGGCGAGCACGGCCACGATAAGCAATCCTCCTTCCACGATCGTCGCGTAGAAGGTGGGTACGTTGAACACCAGCAGCAGATTGACGATCAGCATGACAGTGAAGGCGCCGAGGACCGTTCCGACGCAGCCGCCTCGCCCGCCGGCGAACGAGGTCCCGCCCAGCACGACGGCCACAAAGACCGGAAGCAGCATCGGAGGCCCGACAGTCGGATCCCCCGACCCTGTCTGGGCGGTGAGGAAAACGCCCGCCGCCCCATAAAACGTGCCCGCGATGACATAGACCAGCATCCGGGTCAGCGAAACCGGCACGCCCTTCGATCGTGCCGCGTCCGGATCGCTGCCAACCGCATAGATGTAGGTGCCCAGACGCGTGTTGCGAAGCAGCGCCCAGACGGCCAGCGCGAGCAGGATGACAACCGCCGGTGCCTGGACAAACCCCGGAATGGCGTCACCGATGAAGAAATTCGAGAAGGCTGTCGGAGCGGCACCGCCAGGCTGCTCGAGGACAAGCAGCGTCAGCCCTTCGACGATGAACATCGTGGCAAGCGTCACGATTATCGAAGGCAGCCGGAACAGGACGATGAAGACCGCATTGAACAGGCCAGTGGCTGTGCCGGCCAGAACCCCGGCCAGGCTCCAGCCGATCATCGACAGGGAGCTGTCGCCCATATTGGCGGCGGCAAGGCAGTTCGACAGGGAGATAACCGCGCCGACCGACAGGTCAAGGCCGCGAATGAGGACGACGATTGTCGCTCCCATAGCCGCCAGCGCCAAGGTGGCGGTGCTCGAGAAGGTGTTGCTCACGTCGTAGTAGCTGAACGTCTGCTGCAGGTTCAGATTGAGGACGCCGAAGACGCATGCCAGCGTCGCCAGGGCTATCAGCATCCCATCGTTGCGACGCACGAACCGCAGCAATTCGTTGGAGCCGCGCAAAGTCATGCGACTGCCCGCGCGTGTTCACCGGAGCCCAGCATCCAGGCGCCAACGGTCTCTTCGGTTGCCTCGCCATGTGCAAGATCGGCGGCAATCCGGCCGCGATACAGAACGGCTACGTGGTCGCACAGGCCGACTAGTTCCGGCACCTCCGTGGAGTGGAGCAGGACGCCGCCGCCGCCCTCCGCAAAGCGCCGCAGGATGCCGTAGATCTCATGCTTGGTGCCGACGTCGACGCCGCGCGTGGGATCGAATGCCAGCAGTAAGCGGCAATTTGTGAGCAGCCATTTGGCCAGCACCATCTTCTGCTGGTTGCCGCCGCTGAATTCCGCGGCGGTCTGGTGGAGCGCCCGGGGATGCAGGTTGACGGCGCAAAACGCGTCATCGACGCGAGCTCTTTCGGTGGCTGTATCGACGACGCCCAGCCGCGAAAATTCGGAGACGATCGGGATCGATGCGTTTTCGGTGCCGCTCCGATGGAGGGCGAGTCCCTGGATTTTCCGGTCTTCCGGGACGTAGCCGATGCCGACGTCGATTGCATCGGACGGACTGGCGAAATGCGCCTGTTGCCCGTTGATCAATATGGTTCCGCTCAGCACCCGCTCAGCGCCAAAAAGAGCGTTGAACAGTTCCAGCTGCCCCATCCCCTGTAGCGCCGCCACGCCTACGATTTCACCTGGCCGGACGTGAAGCGTGACGGACTCCAGCTGACGTCCCGCCCTGAGGCCTCTCGCGGAAAGCAGCGGTTGCGCGGGGGAGGGCGACGCATTTCGGGCTGGGAAGGTTACCTGAACGGACCGGCCCATAATGTGCTTGAACACCGCTTCGTCGCTGATCTCGCCGACCGCGAAGCCTCCCACATGGCGCCCATTGCGCAAAATGGCCATGCGGCTGCAGAACTCATGAACTTCCGGCATGCGATGCGTGACGAGAATGACCGGCGTGCCGGCCGTCTTGAGGGCCTGGATTCGGCGCCCAAGCCATTCCACATCGGCCTTCGAAAGCGCCGCCGTAGGCTCGTCGAGGATCAGCAGGCGGGGCTTGCGGGCAATCGCCCGCGTGATTTCGACCTTCTGGCGCAGGGAAAGGTCCAGTTCCCGCACCGGTGTGCGCGGATCGATATCTTCGATCTCAAACTCTCTTCCGATGGCGGCGACCTGGTCGCGAGCGGCCTTTCGGTCGAGCAGAAACCCGAAGTGCCGCGGCTGGTTGGGCAGCAGAAGATTGTCGGCAACACTCAGGTCGGGAACCAGCGGAATCTCCTGGAATGCCGTTTCGATGCCGAAAGCGCTGGAACTGGACCGATCGGCGAATACGACCTGCTGGTCGAACAGGGTTACTGTCCCGCGATCCGGGCGAGCAAGGCCGCTGAGAATCTTGACAAGCGTCGACTTGCCGGCGCCGTTTTCGCCCAGCAGCGCATGAACGGCTCCGGCTTCGAACGCGAGGCTGACGTCGGCCAGGGCCGTCGTCGATCCATAAGTTTTCGTAACCCCGTCGAGACGGACAGCGTCGGACATCGCAGCGGCACCCGGAATTGAGACTGAGCGGGAGCGGGTGGCGCCGTGAGGCGCCACCCGTGTCGGCCTGTCAGTTGGTTTCGGGCTGTCCCACCAATGCCGCCTGGAACCCGACTTCGGGTGTGGCCGGGTTCAGGATGTTCGCGAACCATCCCGAAGGAACCAGGCCGGGATCGAAGACATTGCAGCCTTTCGACAGTTCGTCGAAACTGCCTGTCTGACAGAGCTTCGCATTGTCCGCGGTGATGGCCTCCAGGGGCATCATCGTGAGTTTGTCGACTTTCTTGCCCTCGAGAACGTCCATCGCGAGCTTCAGGGCCATGGCGCCGGCGCCTGGGTGGCTCTCGAGCGAAATGCCCGGCGCTCCCTGAGGCGAATAGGCTCCTGTCGCGTCCGCAATGCTGCCTTTCGGAAGCATCATGACACGCATGCCGTTGCTGCCTTCGGTGCCACACGGGATGAGGGTCTTGCTGTTCGCTTCCATCTGCAGCGTCCAGATCTGGATGCAGGCCGCCGCCCCCCACGCTCCCTGGATATCGTCCCAGCTCATGGTCGCCATGGCCTCGCTGACGGCCTTGCGCGCGACCGCCTGGGACCACATGCCGTTCGGTTCGGCGACGATCTTGATATCTGGATATTTCGCGAACACCGCGCGGGCGGCCTTGTTGCGGTCGGTGTCCACCGACGTACCGGGCACACCGGTCACGAAGATCAGATTGCCCTTGTGATCCATCTTGTCGGCGACCCACTGCGCGCTCTTGGTGGCGAGCTCGGTCTGGTCGGTGACGACATTGTATGCGCATGGCTCAGTGACGGAGCTGTCGTAGGCGAACACCACGACGCCCTTGTCGCATGCGTTCTTGATCGCCGGATTTAGCGCGGTCGGCGAGATCGGATACACGATGATGGCGTTGGCGCCCGCCTGCACCATCGCGTTGATCTGCTGGATCTGCTTCTGGGCCACCGGCCCGGCGACCTGGATCCGCAGATCGACCTTGTCGGCGTGGGCCTTGGCCATGGCGGTGACCATGTTCTGAGCTTCGGCCTGCCAGTCGTTGCCGACATAACTCATGCTCAGAAACACCTTGTATTGTTTCGAATCCTGAGCTGTTGCCTGTGTCGCGATGAATCCCATCGCAATAGAAGCGACGCCGCACAACGCGACGCGCCATGCGTTAAGCAAACTGCGCATTTGGGTTCTCCTCCCCTGTTTTAGCGCTCCTAGTCTGCGTCGGAGTTGATCCAGCAGGGAGGCGCCGAGAGGACACGGACAGGGTGTTTAGGGGACAAATAGCTGTTAAAAGACTCGTCTGTTGGCTATCGTCGCCGAGGAGGACTCCAGTGGCCAATCCGGTCTTTGCGCCTTACAAGCTGTTTGCCCTCGTCCAGGGAGCGAAGGAGTTTGGGCTGACCGCAACGGAAGTCCTGAAGGGGACTGACTTGCGGGAGGACATGCTCGACGACGGCAAGGTCCATAGCTCCGTTCGGCAGTATCTCATCGCCTGCGAGAACGTCATCCGGCGCTGCGACGACCTGCTTCTGCCGCTGCGCGTCGGCAAATCCATCCACCTGTCCGCCTATGGCCTTTACGGATTTGCATTGCTTTCGAGCGCAACGGTTCGCGCGGGCTTCGATTTTGCTGTCCGTTACCATTTGCTTGCGACGCCAATGTTCTCGATCGCCTGGCACATCGACGCAGGGCATTTCGTCTGGACCTTTCCCGACGAAGGACGGCTGGGTTACTCACTGCCTGTGCGCCGTTTCCTGCTGGCTCAGCAGCTGGGCCAGCACGTGACCCATGTCCACGACATCGCGCATGTCGAGCGCGAGCCCATCTGGATCGACGTGGCGTTCGAAAAACCGGTCAGGCCCGAAATCTTCGAGCAGGAACTGGGCTGCGAGGTTCGCTTCGGCAAATCCTCGACCGCTATCGTTTACGACATGTCGATCCTGGACGACCGGCCGCCGATGACCAATCCTGTCACGCACGCCATGCTGCGGGAAACCTGCGAGGGTCTGATCGGCGCTGTCGAATATGGCGGCGGACTCGCCGGACAGGTTGCTCGGCTGATCATGGAAAGCCCCGCTCCCGTCACCACTATGGAGTGGGTCGCCGACCGGCTGGCGATAACGTCCCGAACCCTGCGGCGGCGCCTGGCCGAGCAGGGTACGACGTTCTCCGCCATCTCCGACCAGGTCCGCAGCGAACTCGCCAAGAAGTACCTCGAGGCCGGCGGCTTTTCGGTTGCAGACATCGGCGATCTGCTCGGATTTTCCGATACCAAGAATTTTCGGATGTTCTTCCGGCGCTGGAACAACATTTCACCCAAGGGCTATCGTGAACGCATAAGCATGCATAAGAACTCCGCCAGGGAAAACCCTACAATTCCCGCAAATCACTTGTGACATCCTGAAGTTCACTCTTTCGCACCATCGTGAACAGTATGAGACGAAGGTTCAGGCGAATGGTAGGCAAAGTAGCGACCTTCTCCCTGATCATCACGCGGATTTCAGATGGAGAGAGCGAACGATCTCGCGGAACGAAGCTGGCGATCGATGCCGGGCCGACATCATCGGCCGGATTGAATCACTCCCACTCGATGGTGCCGGGCGGCTTCGAGGTGACGTCGTAGACGACGCGGTTGATGCCACGCACTTCGTTGATGATGCGGGTGGCAGCCGCGCCCAGGAAGGCCATGTCGTAGTGGTAGAAATCCGCCGTCATGCCGTCGACCGAGGTGACGGCACGCAGCGCGCAAACGAATTCGTAGGTGCGGCCGTCGCCCATGACGCCGACGGTCTGCACCGGCAGCAGCACGGCGAAGGCCTGCCAGATGGCGTCATAGAGACCGGCCTTGCGGATTTCGTCGAGGTAGATGGCGTCGGCCTCGCGCAGGATTTCCAGCTTTTCGCGGGTGATGCCGCCCGGGCAGCGGATGGCGAGACCAGGACCGGGGAAGGGATGGCGGCCGATGAAGCTCTCGGGCAGGCCAAGCTCCTTGCCGAGCGCCCTCACCTCGTCCTTGAACAGTTCGCGCAGTGGCTCGACAAGCTGCATGTTCATGCGCGCGGGCAGGCCCCCGACATTATGGTGCGACTTGATCGTGACCGACGGACCACCGGTGAAGGAGACGCTTTCGATGACGTCGGGATAGAGCGTCCCTTGTGCCAGGAAGTCCGCGCCGCCAAGTTTCTTCGCCTCTTCCTCGAACACCTCGATGAACAGCCGGCCGATGGTCTTGCGCTTCTTCTCCGGGTCGGCCTCGCCTTCCAGCGCCGAGATGAATTTGTCGGCGGCATCGACCAGGATCAGCGGCAGATTGTAGTGCTGGCGGAACATCGCCACCACACCCGCGGCCTCATCCTTGCGCATCAGCCCGTGGTCGACGAGGATGCAGGTGAGCTGGTCTCCCACCGCTTCATGGATCAGAAGCGCGGCGACCGACGAGTCCACCCCACCCGACAGCGCGCAGATGACCTTGCCCTTGCCGACCTGCTTGCGGATCGCCTCGACCGCGTGCTCGCGGTAGGCGCGCATCGTCCAGTCGCCCTCGATGCCAGCGATGTTGTGGACGAAGTTGCGCAGCAGCCGGGCACCATCGGGCGTGTGCACCACCTCGGGGTGGAACATGATGCCGTACATCTTGCGCTCGATGTTGCCGAAGATGGCGAAGGGCGAGCCTTCCGACTTGCCGAACACTTCGAATCCCTTGGGCAGGGAGATGACGCGATCGCCGTGGCTCATCCACACCTGGTGGCGCTGGCCGGTCGCCCACAGGCCCTCGAACAGCGGACTGTCCTTCTCGATCTCGACGAAGGCGCGGCCGAACTCGCGATGGTCCGAGCTTTCGGCGACACCACCCATCTGCACGCACATGGCCATCTGGCCATAGCAGATGCCGAGCACTGGCACGCCGGCGTCGAAGACGATCTGCGGCGCGCGCGGGCTGCCGATATCCGACGTCGAGGCGGGACCGCCGGACAGGATGACGGCCTTGGGATTGATGCGTTTGAACGCCGCTTCGGCCGACTGGAACGGCACGATCTCGGAAAACACACCCGCTTCGCGAATGCGGCGGGCGATGAGCTGGGTAAACTGGCTGCCGAAATCGACAATCAGGACGGTGTCGGGATGATTGGCTGTTTTCATGGCGAGCGTTTAGAGAAAGAAATGAGTCGGCGCAATGGGTTGCAAGGCCTTGCTGTCACTTCGATTCCACGACTTCACCTGCAACGCCAGCGTCTTCATCCATTGCCGCAACCTTTCCGGCCGCGAGCGCCCGCAAAGCGCCCATCAGCGCCGTGAACCGCTCCTCGCCAATGCGATCAACATAGCGCCGTTCAATCTCCATCTTGACCCGATCGCCATCGCGCAGGGCGGCCAGCCCCTTGCGCGTATAGCGCACCAGCTTGCCGCGGCCATCTTGCGGATCGGGCAGGCGCTCGACGATGCCTTCCGCCTCGAGGCCGTCGAGCAGTTGCTGGATCGCCTGCTTGGATATTGCCGAACGTTCGATCAAGGCCGACTGGCGCATGCCGCTCCTTTCGATATGCCCGAGCAGTCCGGCGCGCGCTTCGGTGAACCAGCCATGACCGGCGGCCCGCATCGCGGCGACGAATTCGGCCTGCCAGGCACGGCTTGCCTGCCATAGCCGCCAGCCGACGTGATCCGGCAGTGCTTCGGTTTTTTCGTCAAGCTTCTTGACCATTTTATCCGGACTCCATATAGTCAAGATACTTGACGATATTAGACCCGTCGAGGCCTTTCCAACTCAAGCACGCGGACAGAGACCATGACAATTCTCGACAAGAATACGCTGGCCATTATCATGATCGGCACCACGCATGTCATCGACATGGGCGGCAAGGATGCCTTCATCCACTACGAAAACGAGAACCGGGCGCATATGCTGCTGCCGGACGGTACCCTTTTCCATGGACTTTGGACGCTGCTCGACGACGGCTACAAGGTCGAGTGGAAGGACGGCCCCACCGGCTCGTGGAAACTCGATCATTCGCCGGGAGCAATCGACTATGTCGATGCGAACGGCGCCGTGCGCGGGCGCATTTCGCGCATCGATTTCGGCGATCCCGCGCGCTTGGCCGCTTGATCCGATTTTCGGTCAGGCGTCCAGCAGGCCATCGCCGATCGCCTGTTCCAGCAGCCCGACCGCTCCGGCCAGTTTCTCGTCGATGACGTGCAGATATTCTGTCCAGTCATTGACATGCCGCAGGTCGGCGGCGCCATCGGAAATGCCGCGCAGCCCGATCAGCGGGATGTCGAACCGCTGGCAGGCGCGCAAGCAGGCGAAGGTCTCCATGTCCACCATGTCAGCCGCGATTGCGTCATAGGCGGCGCCGGTGATGATCGCGCCTCCGGTCGACAGCGTAGCCTCCCTTATGCCTGGAATGCGTAACGGCAGCGGCACCGTCACCGGCAGGTCGAGGAAGGGCGTCGCGCCCTTCTCGAAACCGAGCGGCGAGGCGTCGATGTCGCGATAGCCGACCGAGATGGCCTGATAGATTTCCGTCTGCTCCAGCGTCCGGCTGCCGGCCGAGCCGAGCGATACGACGAGGTCCGGCAGAGTCTCCCGCGATTTCAGCCAGGAGAGCTCGGCACCGAGCCTGACGCCGGCCTCGACCGGCCCGACGCCCGTCATCAGCGGCATGAACAGCCGCCTGAGGTGCGGTCCGTATTCCGCCTGCGCGGCCATGACGAAGAGGACATCCTTGCCCGATAGTCTAGTCAGCTTGCCGGTCACGGTGATCTGCTCCTGCTGGCGCTCCGCTGGGCTCGTTGCGTTCCGGCCCGGCCGGGGCCCGCTGCCTGCGGCAGCTCCCCGGTTCGAGCCCTTTGAAAGGTCCACCAGACCTTCCAATTCGCCTTCGGCGAACCGCGCTCTCACCCTTCGATGCCATCACGCCCGACCACGGTCATCATCGTGCCGGTCATGGTGGCGATCAGCTTCGCCTCGCCATCGGTGGCGAAGGCATAGGCCTGGCCATCGGCGACGATGATGGTACGACCGGGCTTGGTCACCGAGCCGCGAAACAGAAAGCGCTCGCCCCTGCCCGGCGCCAGGAGATTGACCTTGAACTCGATGGTCAGCACGCTGGAGCTTTCCGGCATCAGCGAGAAGGCGGCATAGCCGCAGGCAGAGTCCAGCGCCGTCGAGATGACGCCGGCGTGAAGGAAGCCGTGCTGCTGTGTCAGTGCCGCCGAATAGGGCATCTCGATCTCGATGATGCCGGGCGTCACCAGGGTCAGCTCGGCGCCGATTGTCGCCATTGCCTTCTGGCGCGCGAAGGATGTCCTGACGCGGTCTTCATAGTCCGGGGCGGGTACGATCTTTGCTGCCATGGCCGTTGCCTTCCTTTATGCGGATAAGCTTATTGCAGAGGCACGGGCGGCAGGCAAATGCTTTTGCTGCACTGCAACAAAACGATCGCGGAGATATGCTAGTTCAACCAGAGAAGCGATGCGTTGAGCAAAGTGGCGAATGCCACCCATGCCGCATATGGCGCGAAAAGCCAGCCGGAAAGCCGGTCGCGGTTCCAGACCCTGGCAATGAAAAGTACAATGCTGGCGAGAAGAAGCACAATGACGACCAGGGCAGGACCAATCATCCTGGCGCCGAAGAAGGTCGGCGACCATAGAAAATTCAGCGCCAGCTGGACGCCCCAGATCTTCATCGCGGTTCCTGTCGGCTCCCGCAGCCATGTCCGCCAGCCGGCCACGGCGATCAGTGCATAGAGCAGCGTCCAGGCAGGCCCGAAGATCCAGTTGGGCGGATTGAAGGGCGGCTTGGCCAGCGATGCATACCAGGCGCCCGGCAACGTTGCGTAGCCGATCAGCAGGCCTCCACCCAGCACCAGGATGAGGAAGAGCAGAAGCGTCAGGTATCTTTGCAAGGATTTCCCCCCGATGGCGGCATGAGGCGCGCATCTGCAAACTGGGGCGTTGTCGCCACCCGTCAACGGCAGCGTCAGTTCGCCCGGCGCATGGCGCAGAAGTAAAATCCGTCCGTGCCGCTCAGGGCCGGCGACAGCGAGATATCGCCGGCGGCGCCAATGCGCGCTGCCGCCTCATGGCCTGGAAAACGGCTGTCCCAGAGCTTGCGGTGATCGACCGGCACGAAGCCGCTGTTGCGATCCCGGAACGCCGCGATCTGGCCGCCATTCTCCTCGTCGAACACCGAGCAGGTGATGTAGACCAGCCGGCCGCCGGGTTTGACATAGGCTTTGGCGGCATCGAGGATCGCCGACTGCTCGCCCTTGCGGGCGTCGAGCTGCCTTTGCGTCAGCCGCCATTTGGCGTCGGGACGGCGCCGCCAGGTGCCACTGCCGGTGCAAGGCGCGTCGACGAGAACGATGTCCATGTGGTTGGAGAGCGGCGCGAGCTCCGAAGGCTTGGTGACCACCTGCACATTGCGGTTTTCCGAACGGCGGATGCGGTCGAAGATCGGCGCCAGCCGCGCCTTTTCGGCATCGTGGGCAAAGACCTGGCCGCGATTTTCCATCGCCGCCGACAACGCCAGCGTCTTGCCGCCGGCGCCAGCGCAGAAATCGAGCACCTGCATGCCGGCTTCGGCGCCGGCAAGGGCGGCCGCCACCTGCGAGCCTTCGTCCTGGACCTCGAACCAGCCTTTCTGGAAGGCCGGCTCGGCCTGCACGTTCGGGTGCCTGCCGTCACCATCGATCGGCGGGATGCGGATGCCGTGCGGCGCGATGGCGGCAGGTTTCGCGCCGGTTCCCGACAGTTCCGCCAGCACCTTGTCGCGATTGGCCTGCAAGGTGTTGACCCTGAGGTCGAGCGGCGGGCGTGTCGCCAGCGCCGCGCCCTCGTCGACCCAGCTGGCGCCGAAGGCTTGCTCGAAAAGCGGCGCGCACCAGTCGGGAACATCCGCGCGCACCGCGTCCGGCGCATCGGCAAGCCGGCGCCCGGCGATTGCCTGAAGTTCAGCCGCGGTCAGAAGCGGCGGCGCGAACTTGTCGCCTTCAAGCGCATCGTTCAGGGACTGCGCCGTCTGGCCCCATTCGAGCAACAGCGCGCCGAAACCGATGGCGCGCGGCGTGTCCTCGCCCAGCAGCCAGCCGGCGGAACGCTTGTGGCGCAACGCGTCATAGACGATGTTGCCGATGGCCGCGCGATCACCGCCGCCGGCGAAGCGATGCGACAGGCCCCAGTCCTTCAGCGCGTCCGCCACCGGCCGGTGGCGCCGGCCAATGTCTTCAAGAACTTCGATGGCCGCAGCCAGCCGTCCGCCCAGTCGCATCCGTCATTCCATCAAATCGAGCACATATCTCTCGGCCTGCTCTTAGAGCCTTTCGCGCCTGGATTGAACCCCGCTTCCGTCCCACGACGGCAATCCTGACTGAGGCCAGCGAATCGACGCGACCAGTAAATATCCGTGGCTGGTAACAGCAGATCGATCAACAGATGACAGTTCTCTAATGTTCGCAACTGGCGACTGCAAGCACGGCTTATGGCGCAACCGCTCTGCTTTCCAAGATTTTCCGTTGGGAATACTCTTGCCGGCATGATTCGCGGCGCGAAAAAGCAGGCCAGCGGATCGATACGAGGAGAGGGCAATGAAGACTTATCTGGCGGAAGTTCTAGGCACATTTCTATTGGTGTTCATCGGTACGGCGTCGGTGGTGACAGGCGGCTTCGGCGGCGCGCTGCCGCTCGGCCAGGAAGGCATCGGTCTTGCGTTCGGCATCGGCCTTATTGCGGCGGCCTATGCGATCGGACCCATCTCGGGTGCACATCTTAATCCGGCGGTGACGCTCGGTGTCTTTCTTGCCGGCCGGCTGCCGGCCAAGGACGTCATTCCCTACTGGATCGCGCAGATCATCGGCGCCATCCTCGCCTCGCTGGCATTGTGGATCATCGTCTCCGGTCAGGCCGGGGGACACACCGGCGGCTTCGGCGCCAATGGCTGGGACGAGACGAAATGGGGTGTCAGCTCGGCGTTCCTGTGGGAACTGATCGGCACCTTCACCTTCGTCACCGTGATCCTCGGCGTCACGGCCGAAAAACACTCGACGGCGTTTGCCGGACTGGTCATCGGCCTGACGCTGGCGGGAATTCACTTCGCCATGATCCCGGTGACCGGCACATCGGTCAATCCGGCACGGTCGATCGGCCCGGCACTGTTTTCCGGAGGTGCCGCGATCGGCCAGCTCTGGCTGTTCATCGTTGCCCCGCTGATCGGCGGCGCCATTGCCGGCGTCGTCGCCAAGGCACGCATCTTCGAGAAGGACTGAGTTTTGGAAGACTGACCATGGAAAGGCGCGGGCCAAACCCGCGCCTTTTTATTTGGTGGATACGAGAATTGCCGGAGGGTCGCGGGTGCGCCCGCAACAGCCGACCGAACTATGCGCAAGACAGGCATATCTTTCGCAGCTAATATTCCAAAGCTTCCGACCCTTGCGGCAACGGCGGCGGTATTTGGCTTATCGCCAGGGACGATGCTCGCAAGCTACTGATGTTACGGCTGTGGGCCTGAATCAGGGGGGAGAATGGCGATAAGGGTAATCGGAACGGGCTTTGGCCGAACAGGAACGGATTCGATGCGCGAGGCGCTGACGATCCTGGGTTTCGGCCCCTGTCACCACATGTTCGAAGTCATGGCCAACGAAGACCAGAAGCGGCTTTGGCGTGCGCTGGCGAAGGGCGCGGCACCAGACTGGAACCAGCTGTTTGCGGGCTACGCGTCCTGCATCGACTGGCCTTCGGCGCATTATTGGCGTGACCTGATTGAGTTCTATCCGGACGCCCGGGTTATCCTGACATACCGATCGCCGGAAAGCTGGTGGGAAAGCTTCGAGAAGACGATCCTGCAGGGCATCAGCCAGAGCACGGATCAGGAATCGCTGGGTCTTGCCTTGATCTCCAGGCAAGTCTTCGACAGCCGGCCGCACGATCGCGCCAATGCCATGGCCGTATACGAAGCCAATGTAAGGGCCGTCATCGCGACAGTGCCGCCGGGCCGGCTGCTGGTCCACAATCTGGGCGACGGGTGGGAGCCGCTGTGCCTGCATCTTGGCGTGCCCGTACCGGACCAGCCGTATCCCAATCGCAACAATACCAAGGACTTTCAGTCGACTCTTGCACAGAACTAGTCTGGCTGTCTGCAGTGGGTCAGGTCACGGCGATATCCGCGACGACGCTCAGAGCCGCTCTTGGCGCAAAGCGAACAATCCGAACAACCTATCCCTCACGCCGTCTTCTGCGTCTCCAACCCCAACTCTTCCACCATCGCATTGCGCATCAAAAACTTCTGCGGCTTGCCGGTCACCGTCATCGGCAATTCGGTGCGGAAGCGGATGTAGCGTGGGACCTTATAGTGAGCGATCTGGCCGGCACAGAAGGCCTTTATCTCCTGCTCGGTGGCGATCTGGCCGGGCTTGAGCACGATCCAGGCGCAAAGCTCCTCGCCATACTTGTCGTCAGGAATGCCGAACACCTGCACTTCCTTGATCTTGGGATGGCGGTAAAGGAATTCCTCGACCTCGCGCGGATAGACGTTTTCGCCGCCGCGGATGACCATGTCCTTGACCCGGCCGACGATGTTGCAATAGCCCTCGGCATCGATGGTGGCGAGGTCACCGGTGTGCATCCAGCCGTCGGCGTCGATCGCCTCGCGCGTCTTGTCGTCGTCGTCCCAATAGCCCTTCATCACCGAATAGCCGCGCGTGCACAGTTCGCCCGGCGCGCCGACGGCGACGGTGGCGCCATCGGCATCGACCGCCTTGACCTCGACATGGGGGTGGATGCGCCCGACCGTCGAGACGCGTTTCTCCAGCGGGTCGTCGACGCTGCTCTGGAACGAGACCGGGCTGGTCTCGGTCATGCCATAGGCGATGGTCACCTCCTGCATGTGCATCAGCGAGATCACTTTCTTCATCACCTCGATCGGGCACGGCGAGCCGGCCATGATGCCGGTGCGCAGGCTGGAGAGATCAAAGGTCGCGAAATCCGGATGATCGAGCAGGGCGACAAACATGGTCGGTACGCCATAGAGCCCGGTACAGTGCTCCGCGGCCACCGCGTTCAGCGTGGCGCCGGGGTCGAACCCCTCGCCCGGGAAAACCATGGTCGCGCCTTTCGACACGCAGCCCATCGTGCCCATCGACATGCCGAAGCAGTGATAGAGCGGCACCGGAATGCAGAGCCGGTCGTCGACGGTGAGCCGGATCGCCGAGGTGACGAAATTGCCGTTGTTGACGATGTTGTGGTGGGTCAGCGTCGCGCCCTTGGGTGCCCCCGTCGTGCCCGACGTGAACTGGATGTTGATGGCGTCGCCGGGTTTCAGCCCCTCGGAAATGCGGTCGAGGCTGTCATGTTCGTCGCGTCCGGCCATGGCCAGCACATCGGCGAAATTGAACATGCCGGGCGAGTTGTCCTCGCCCATGCGGATGACGATCCTGAGCGCCGGCAATTTCGTTGCCTTGAGCTTGCCCGGTGTCGCCGTCGCGATCTCCGGCGCCAGCGTCTCGATCATGCCGAGATAGTCGGAGGTCTTGAATTTGGCTGCGGTGACCAGCGCCTTGCAGCCGACCTTGTTCAGCGCATATTCGAGCTCGGTCAGCCGGTAGGCTGGATTGATGTTGACCAGGATCAGGCCGATGCGGGCGGTGGCGAACTGCGTCACCAGCCATTCCCAACGGTTGGGCGACCAGATGCCGACGCGATCGCCCTTTCCGAGGCCAAGCGCCAGGAAGCCGGCTGCCAGCGCGTCCACGGTGTCCGACAGCTCACCCCAGGTGAAGCGCTTGTCCTGGCCGACGAAAACAGCGGCATCCTGCGTGGCGTATTTGCTGGCGGTATCGGAAAACAGCGCGGGGATAGTCTTGTCGAGCAGCGGCACGCTGCGCTCGCCCGAGACATGCGCCTTGCCGTCGACGGGTGCCAAGAAGGTGCTGCCACCGCGCGGTCCGCGTCCGCGCAGGTTGGTGGCGTTCTTCAGCTCGTCGAGATTGACCGGCATGGCTTTTGTCCTCCCAAGACAGGCCGGAGTCTATCAGCCCGGCGGGGCAGTGGAAATCCGTCGATGGTCGTGGAGGCAGGAAGGCCCCCTCCGCCGCTATCCGGCTACCGCAGCCATTTTCTTGGCGATGTCGCGCAACAGAGCCTCGTCGGCCGCCGCACGCGTCTTCTTCGACGCCACCAGGCAAGCCTGCGACTTCAACACCACACCATCGCCCAGCACCTTGAGATGATTGGCGCGCAAGGTCGAGCCGGTGGTGGTGATGTCGACGATGACATCGGCGAGCCCGGCTGCCGGTGCCCCTTCGGTGGCGCCGAGGCTTTCGACGATGCGGTAGACCTGGATGCCATGTTTCTGCGAGAAGAATTGCTGGGTCAGCCGCCAGTATTTGGTGGCGATGCGCAGCCGCCTGCCATGGCGCTGGCGGAAATCCGCGGCGACGTCGTCGAGATCGGCCATGGTGTCGACGTCAAGCCAGATGTCGGGCACCGCCACCACGACATCGGCGGTGCCGAAGCCGAGACGGGCGACGATTTCGGCGCGGGTCTCCCAGTCGGCGAGATTTTCGCGCACCAGATCCTCGCCGGTGATGCCGAGATCGACCGCCCCCTGGCCGATCTCGCCGGCAATCTCGGAAGCCGAGAGGAACGCCACCTCGATACTTTCCGCGCCCTCGATGCGGGCGCGATACTTGCGCTCGTCGCCGGGCAGGCTGACGGCGAGGCCGGCCTTGGCCAGCACGTCCAGCGCCTGCTCCTTGAGACGGCCTTTCGACGGAATCGCCAGCGTGATCATTGCCCCGCCTCCCGTAGCGCGTCGATGCGGTCGAGCCAGACGGAAAAGCCGACACCGGGGATCGGCGTCTTCGCGCCAAGCAAGGTCAGCAACCGGTCATAGCGACCGCCGCCGGCCAACGGCCGGTCGCCGCTTTGCGCCGCGATTTCGAAGACCAGGCCGGTGTAGTAATCGAGCGGACGGCCGAAGGCGGCATCATAGCGGATTTTCTGCGCCGGCAGGCCATGCGCTTCAATCGCCGTGGCGCGGGCCGCGAATTTCTCCAGTGCAGGGGCCAGCGAAAGCCCGGCACCCGTGGCGAAGAAATCCAATGCCTGGGGGGCGGCGTCAAGCGGCACGTCGATCGCCAGAAAACCCTTCAGCGCCGCGAATGCCTCGTCGGACAGCCGCACGCTGCGCAGTTCGGCTTTCTCGATCAACCGCCGCGCGATGTCGGCCGGCGAGCGTCCGGCGGATGCCGACAGGCCCGCCTCTTCCATGCCGCTGGCGATGTGCGCGGACAGACCTTCCAGATCGCCGTCGAGGACAAGGGCAGCGACCGGACCCGAGAGCTGGCCGTTGCGCGGCGGATTGGCGAGATCGGCGAGCGCGGCCTCCAGCATCGGCGCCGAGCCGAAGGCGCGGGCAAGACGCATGCGCCAACCGCGCGGTAGCCCAAGGGCGGCCAGCACGGCCTCGAAAATGGTCTGGTCACCGAGCGTTATCGCCAATGCCTTGCCCGGCAGCACCAGGGCAAGCAGCGCGTGCGCGTCGGCGATGGAGCGAGCATCGGCTTCAGCGGTATCGCGGTCGCCGAGATCCTCGATGCCGGCCTGGAAAAACTCGTTGCCGCCTTCGCGGCGCTGGCGAAACACCTCGCCGAGATAGGAATAGCGGCGCGGCGTGCCGGCCTGCGAACTTATGTGGTCAAGGCAGACCGGAATGGTGAATTCGGGGCGCAGGCACAACGTCTGCCCGGTCTCGCTTTCGGTGAGGAAAATACGGCGGCGCAGATCCTCGCCGGCCATGTCGAGGAACGGGTCGGCCGGCTGCAGCACGGCGACCTCGACCGCATGTGTGTCGCGCGCCGCGAAGAGGTTGGTGATGTCGGCTGATATGGCGGGATAGCGCGAGGTCATGGATCGGACGGGCGCGAGGCACCCCCTCTGGCCTGCCGGCCATCTCCCCCGCAAGGGGGGAGATCGGCAGCTTGAGGCTCAGCGCCTCTTCTTCAACGCTGGAGATTGGCGAAAGCCCACGCGACATCCAATCTCCCCCCTTGCGGGGGAGATGGCCGGCAGGCCAGAGGGGGGTGTTCAAGCGCCACCTTTCGCGCGATCAGCGGCCTGCGCCGCCAGGATCTTCTTCACCTCGGCGACCAGTTCGCTTTCCGCCACCGTCACCTGCGCCGGGCGCGCGGCGCGCCATTCGGCGTTGCCGGTGATCTCGGCCGACATGCGCGCGCCTTCGATCAGGTCCTTGATCTGCAGTTCGCCCTTGGCGCGCTCGTCACCGCCCTGGATGACGGCGACGGGGCAGCCGCGCCGGTCGGCATATTTGAGCTGCGCCTTCATGCCGGCGCCGCCAAGATACATTTCGGAGCGGATGCCGGCGGCACGCAGCTCCGCCACCATCTTCTGGTAACGGCCGAGGCTGTCGGTGTCCTTGTCCATCACCAGCACGACGACCGGTGCGATGACATCAGAGGTGTCGAGCTTGCCGAGGTTCTTCAGCGCGGTCATCAGCCGGGAAACGCCAATGGAGAAACCTGTCGCCGGGACAGGCTCGCCACGGAAGCGCGAGACGAGACCATCATAGCGGCCACCGCCGCCGACCGAGCCGAAGCGGACGATCTGGCCGTCCTCATTGGGGATTTCGGCCAGCAGCTCGGCCTCGAAGACGGGCCCGGTGTAGTATTCGAGGCCGCGCACGACAGAACGATCCATGGCAATACGGTCTTCGCCGTATCCCGCCGCCCTGACCAGGGCTCCGATCGTCGAGAGTTCGCCAACGCCTTCCTGGAAGACCGCGTTCGCAGTGACATTGGAATCCTGGCCGGCCTGTTCATTCCTTGCCGTCGCGAGAAGAACCGCCTCGGCCTGCGTGGCATTCAGCCCGGCGCCCTTGGCAAAGTCGCCTTCGCCTTCCTTGCCGCCATCCCAGCGCCCCGGTCCCAGCAGAAGTCTCACGCCTTCCGGGCCGAGCTTGTCCAGTTTGTCGATTGCCCGTAGCACCGTCAGCCGGCGGCCGGCATTTTCGTCACCGCCAAGGCCGATCGCTTCGAGCACGCCGTCGAGCACCTTGCGGTTGTTGACGCGGATGACGTAGTCGCCACGCTTGATGCCGAGCGCTTCCATCACGTCGGCCATCATCATCGCCATCTCCGCATCGGCCGCCACGCCCGGCGTGCCGATCGTGTCGGCATCGAACTGCATGAACTGGCGGAAGCGGCCGGGGCCGGGCTTCTCATTGCGGAACACCCAGCCGGAGCGATAGCTGCGATAGGGCTTGGGCAGGCGCTCGTAGTTCTCGGCGACGAAGCGCGCGGTCGGCGCGGTCAGGTCATAGCGCAGCGACAGCCACTGGTCGTCATCGTCCTGGAACGAGAACACGCCTTCGTTCGGCCGGTCCTGGTCAGGCAGGAACTTGCCCAGCGCGTCGGTGTATTCGATCAGCGGCTGGTCGGCCGGTTCGAAACCATAAAGCTCATAGACCGAGCGGATCGTCGCCATCATCTTCTCGACGGCGCGGATGTCCTCGGCGCTGCGGTCGGCAAAACCGCGCGGCAGTCGCGCTTTCGTCTTTTCCGATTTGTCGGCCATGAGTTGGGGTCTTTTTGTTGGGTAAATGCGGACATGTTTCGAGTGCGCGTGTCCTAACCGATGCGGCAGGGAGCGGCAAGGCCGGTGAGGCGCACCATGTCGGCCTTCGGCGACAGCGAGCATCCATCTTCGCTCAAACCTCATCTGAAACAAAAACGCACCGAAAATGAAACAATCCCGCCATGAGCCCGGCATTGTGCCGACACAATCGCCGCCGATAAAGCGCACCGAAGCGAAGGGGTTCGGGACATGACAACGGCTGTAAAATTTCATGCCATCGATGGCAGTGTCGGCGAACTGCCCGCACGTCTGCGCCCCGCCGACAGTCATGCGCCGAAAATGGTCAGCCAGGTCGCGGGTCCGTTCGAGATAACGGCCAAACACGGCAAGGGACCTACGATGCGCGACGCGTTGATGACCGGCCTGCTGGTGATCTATCCGGCGCTTGCCACGGTGGCGGCGATCGTCGCGGGGCTCTTCCTGGCCGGCGCCAACGGTACCTGAGCCCTACTTCGGCCGTTTGAAAGCCTTCCGTTCCTTCTCGACTTGCTTGCGGCAGGCGCAGCCCTCGAGATGATCGTTGACCAGGCCCATCGCCTGCATGAAGGCATAGACCGTGGTCGGGCCGACAAAGCTCCAGCCGCGCTTCTTCAGTTCCTTCGAAATCCGAACCGAGACCGCCGTGGTCGGGTTGGCGCGCAGATGGGCGAGGTCGACGATCTCGGGCCGTTCGTCCTTGCCGGGTTCGAACTTCCAGAACCAGGCGGCCAGCGAGCCGAATTCATCGGCCATCTCGCGGGCGCGCTTGGCGTTGTTGACGGTCGAGACGATCTTGCCGCGGTGGCGGATGATGCCGGCATTGCCGAGCAGGCGTTCGACATCCTTGTCGGTGAAGGCGGCGACCTTGTCGAATTCGAAATTGGCGAAGGCCTGGCGAAAATTCTCCCGCTTGCGCAGGATGGTCAGCCACGACAGGCCCGACTGAAAGCCTTCGAGGCAGATCTTCTCGAATAGCCGGCGGTCATCCGCCACCGGCCGGCCCCATTCATGGTCGTGGTAGTGCAGATAGTCGGGCAGGTTGCCGTGCCAGAAGCAGCGCACGATACCGTCGGGGCCGGCAAGCAGGCCGGTATTTTCTGTTTCCATGGCGACAAATCCGTTCGTTAACGCGCCTTTGCGCTGCATTTACCGCGGCTTTACCAGATTCCTGAACCCGGCGGTAACCACACCAAAAGGTTTACTGACAGTCCTGCATTTTACGCATTCCGATTCATGTTTCGGTTGCTGCTTCCACGCCAATGATCGCCGAACCGGGAGGACGTTTCCACCCGTTTGTGTTCGACGATCAAGGTGCGTTCCAGATGAAGAGAGTTCTGTTTCCCTTGCTCAGCGCCGTGGCTGTGTTTGCCGCTGGCGTCACACCCTCCTCCGCCGGCGACCGCTATGTCGACCGGCCGCCGGTGATGGTGAGCCCCGACCTTTCCGCGCCCTGGGTGCTGCAGCTTGGCCATGCGCCCGGCATCGTCCGGCAGAACCGCCAGTCCGTGCAGCAACAGCCGCGCCTGCGCTATGCGCAGCCCGATCGTGTGCAGACGGCGGCCGTGCAGGCGCCGGCCAAGCGCATGGTCATGCGTCCGCAGATCAATCCGATCTACCTGCCGCAGGAAGTCGCCTATGACGGTCCGCAGAAGCCAGGCACGATCGTCATCGATACCACGCAGAATTTCCTGTTCCTGATCGAGAAGAACGGCAAGGCACGGCGTTATGGGGTCGGCACCGGCAAACCGGGCTTTGAATGGTCGGGTACCCACAAGATCACCAACAAGCGCGTCTGGCCGGACTGGCGCCCGCCGGCGGAGATGATCAAGCGCGAGGCCGCCAAGGGCCGCTACCTGCCGACCTATCTTGCCGGCGGCATGGAGAACCCGCTCGGCGCACGCGCGCTTTATCTCGGTACCACGGAATACCGCATCCACGGCACCAACCAGCCGTGGACGATCGGCGGCGCGGTGTCGTCGGGTTGCATCCGCATGCGCAACGAGGACGTCGTCGACCTCTATGAACGGGTCAATGTCGGAACCACGGTCGAGGTGATATAGTTCCTGACGCGAATCACTTGGCCGGCAAAGCAACCAGCTTTTCCAGGCCAGTCCAGAGATAACGGGGGACGGGCCGTATGGGGATGCGGTCAGTCAGGAAGGGCAGCACGGGAAACCGCGCTGCCCTTTCCATTTTCGAGCAAGACGCGGCCTGGCATCGGGCCTAAATTTCGACCGCACGTCGCGCAACGGGCATAGCGGTTCGCTTTCGTGCTGCCCTTCACTGCATTCTTTTGCTATCTCGGCGCAAGTTCCATCGAGAGAGTTCATCCATGCCCTTGTCCGATGACAGCCGCTATCTCAGAGGCGGCCCGGTCGCCCAGCGCATCATTGCAGCCGTGCGCGAGGATGCGGCGATTGCCAAGGCCGAAGGCTTTCCGCCCAAGCTGATCTCGATCACCGTCGGCGACACCGATGCTGTGGACGTCTATGTGCGCAACCAGCGCGCCAAGGCCGAGCTCGCCGGCATCGATTTCGAGGAGCGGCGCTTTCCCGCCATCATCACGTCAGGCGAATTGGAAGCGGCGATCCACGGCCTGAATGCCGATCCGCGCGTCACCGGCATCATCATCCAGCGGCCAGTGCCGGCGCATATCCCGATCAGGACTCTGCAGGCGGCCGTGCACCCGCTCAAGGATGTCGAAGGCATGCATCCGGCTTCGATCGGCAACATCGTCTACAACCAGCTCGACCTCGCGCCATGCACGGCGGCCGCCTCGGTCGAACTGCTGAAGGAAACCGGCCTCGACCTCAAGGGGCTGGAAGTGGTCATCGTCGGCCATTCGGAAATCGTCGGCAAGCCGATCGCCTTCCTGTTGATGAGCGAAGGCGCGACAGTGACGGTCTGCCATCACATGACGCGATCGGTCGCCGCCCACGCGCGTCGCGCCGATGCGCTGTTCGTCGCGGTCGGCAGACCCCGGCTGATCAAGGCCGATATGGTGAAACCCGGTGCGGCCGTCATCGACATCGGCATCAATTCCGAGATCGGGCCTGATGGGGCGAGCCGCA
This sequence comes from Mesorhizobium sp. RCAM 05104, assembly GCF_059683645.1. NCBI lineage: Bacteria > Pseudomonadati > Pseudomonadota > Alphaproteobacteria > Hyphomicrobiales > Phyllobacteriaceae > Mesorhizobium > Mesorhizobium sp. RCAM 05104. The sequence continues at coordinate 1,806,212 of NZ_CM185033.1, forward strand.
TCGTCGGCGACGTCGACACTGAAAGCGTGCGCGAGGTTGCCTCGTGGATCACGCCGGTACCGGGCGGTGTCGGCCCGATCACCGTCGCGATCCTGCTGCGCAACACGATGGTGGCGCTCAGCCGGCAGCGAGCCCTCTACGAGGCCACCTACGGCACAGCCGACAGGCTCGCGGCGGAGTAAGCGCCGCGACAGGCCCTACTCCGCGGCGACCAGGCTCTCGTCCACAACGCCTTCCGGCTTCGGCCCGCCATAGGCCCAGTCGAGCAGCTTTACCGTGTGCACCACCGGCATCCTGGCGGCGGAAGCGATCTGCGTGATGCAGCCGATATTGCCGGTGGCGGCGATTGCAGCGCCCGTTGCCTCGATATTTCGGACCTTGCGATCACGCAGCTTGGCTGAAATCTCGGATTGCAGGATGTTGTAAGTGCCGGCCGAACCGCAGCACAGATGGCCCTCGCGCGGCTCTCGCACGACGAAACCGGCTTTGGCCAGCAACTCCTTCGGCTGGCGAGTGATCTTCTGGCCGTGCTGCATCGAGCAGGCCGAGTGATAGGCGACCACCGTGCCCGGCTTGCGCACGGGTTCGGGCAGGTCGAGAGTTGCCAGATATTCGGTGATGTCCTTGGCCAGGGCCGAAACGCGCGCGGCCTTGTCAGCATAGGCCGGATCGAGGCGCAGCATGAAGCCATAGTCCTTGATCGTCGTGCCGCAGCCCGAGGCGGTTATGACGATGGCATCGAGCCCGCCTTGTTCGACGGCGCGCGTCCAGGCGTCGACATTTTGCCTGGCCGAAGCAAGGGCGGCCTCTTCGCGACCCATGTGGTGGACCAGCGCGCCGCAGCAGCCCTCGCCCGGCGGCACCACGACCTCGACGCCGAGCCGTGTCAGCAGCGAAATCGTCGTCTCGTTGATGGCGGGATCAAGCACCGATTGCGCACAGCCGGTGAGGATGGCGACGCGACCCTTCCTGGTCCCCTGCCCGGCATGGATACCCGGCGAGGCCATCGGCGAAGCGGCCGGGATCGATGCCGGCGCGAGCTTCAGCATTGCGCCGAGCGGCTTCAGCGCCGGGATCTTTTCGAACAGGCCAATGAACGGCTTGCCCAGCTTCGCCAGCCTGAGCGCGGCACGAAAGCGCTGGGGATAGGGCAGGACAAAGGCGAGCATGGCGCGGGTCAGGCGGTCAAGCAGCGGCCGTTTGTAGGTCTCCTGGATATGGGCGCGGGCATGGTCGACCAGATGCATGTAGTTGACGCCCGACGGGCAGGTGGTCATGCAGGCAAGGCACGACAGGCAGCGGTCGATATGGGTTACGATCTCCTTGTCGGCCGGACGGCCGTTTTCCAGCATGTCCTTGATCAGGTAGATGCGCCCGCGCGGTGAATCGAGCTCGTTGCCGAGCGTCACATAGGTCGGGCAGGTGGCAGTGCAGAAGCCGCAGTGCACGCATTTGCGCAGGATCTTTTCCGATTCCGCGACGTGCGGATCGGCAAGCTGGGCAAGCGAAAAATTGGTCTGCACTAGAAAATTCCTTACTGTCCGAGCATGAGCTTTTCCGAAAGCCGGTCCCCGCTTCTCGGGATCATGCTCTAAAGTCCGAGGAACCAGCTTTCCGGGTTCTTGACCGGCTCGCCGCGCTGCAGCGCCTGAAGGCCGAGGATGCAGCGGGCGATGAACCAGACGGCGACGGCGAACATCAGCAGGAAACCGATCACCACGAAGATCAGCACCGCCGAGATCAGCGCATAGAGCAGGCCGATCCAGAAGGTGCGGATCAGGAATGTGTAGTGGCTTTCGACGAAGCCGCCGGCCTTGCCACGGTTGACATAGGCGAGAACGATGCCGACAAGGCCGCTGATGCCGATGACGAGGCCGGCGAGATACAGGATGTAGATGACCAGCGCATTGGTCGGCCCCGGTTCCAGCCAGCGATCGGTCTGGCGCGGTGCGGGCTTGTCGTTCTGGCCGGAATTGATGTCGCTCATGGTGTCGCTCCCTGGGTTGCGATGCCGAGAGTAGCAGAGCCTGCGCCCAGCGCCATGCGGCCGGGGTTGAGGATGGCCTTGGGATCGAACTCGGCCTTGAGCCTGGCCGACAAGGCAGCCAGGTGCGGCGCCTGCGGCTCGAACACCGGCACGGCGGCGCGATGGGCAGGTGCGGCACGCACCAGCGTCGCGTGGCCGCCGCCATGTTTCCGCAACAGCCCGCGCAGCAGTGCGGCTTCGGGATCGCCCTCTTCCATGCGCAGCCACACCAGCCCGCCCTGCCAGTCATAGAAGGCGCTGACGGCAGCCTGCATGCGCAGGGTCAACACCATCTGGTGGCCCTGGGAAGGCGTCATCGACACCCGCCAGACCGGCTTCTCGCTGCCGTCGGCGAAAGGCCTGATATCGCGTACATCGCGCCAGATCACCCTTGAAGCCTCGCCGGAAATCTCCGCCAGGGGTCCGGCATTGCCGAGCAGCGTTTTCAGCGCGGCGATGCGGTAGGCGACGGACGGGCCAAAGCCTTCGACGCGCAGCAGCGTGGCGGCGTCGCTGCCGAGCGTGCCGCCGGCGACACGCGCGGCGATGCGCTCCGGCAGATGCGCGGCACTCGACACTTCTGCGCTGGAGCCGAGCGCCAGCGCCATGGCTGCGGCAGCCGCATCGTCGAGCAGGCCACGGATGGCGAGCGTGACTTCGGTCTCGGCGGCGGGCAACACCTTGAAGGTGACGTCAGTGAACACGGCCAGCGTGCCCCAGCTGTTGGCCATCAGCTTCGACATGTCATAGCCGGTGACGTTCTTGACCACCCGGCCGCCGGACTTGAAAGCCTCGCCACGCCCGGACACCACATTGATGCCCAGAATGTGGTCGCGCGCAGCACCCGCCTTCAGCCGGCGCGGACCGGAAAGGTTCGCGGCAAGCACGCCGCCGATCGTGCCTTTTCCAGGTTCGCCTCCGAGCAGCGGGCCGTAGTCCATCGGTTCGAAGGCCAGTTGCTGGCCGTTCTCCGCCAGCAGCTTTTCGATGTCGGCCAGTGGTGTGCCGGCCTTCGCCGACAGCACCAGTTCTTCGGGTTCATAGAGCGTGACGCCGGTGAGTTTCGACAGGTCGAGCGTGTGTTCGGTCTGCAGCGGCCGACCGATGCCGCGCTTGGAGCCGTGGCCGAGGATTTCCAGCGGCGATTCTTGCGCCACGGCCCAGGCGACGGTGGACAGGACTTCGGATGGGGTGGTTGGGGTGAAGGTGGTCATGGCTGTCTCTGGTTCCTCGCCCCCGCGAAGCGGGGAGAGGTGGCTCGGGCGAAGCCCGAGACGGAGAGGGGGCTATCATGGGGCGTCGCCTCCAACCTTCTTGGCCGCAAAAACCAACCTTAGATCTGAGGCGATCACGTCTTCGGCTAATCGCCCCTCCAGTGCCGCAAGGATGGTCTCGCAAACACTTGCCCGGTTCTTGAGTACGTCGACGTTCCAGAACCGAACTACAGAAAACCCTTCGCCACGCATGAATTCGTCGCGCCGTCTGTCGTACGAACTTTCGGCATGCTGACTTCCGTCTAGCTCAACGACCAGTTTTTCGCTGCGGCAGGCAAAATCCGCAAAATATGGCCCGATTGGCATCTGCCGGACAAATTTGTAGCCGCCGAGCTTTCTGGCTTTCAGCTCATTCCAAAGGTTTGCTTCCGCCGGATTGTCACCGTGGCGAAGCACACGGGCGCGGGCGATCTTCTCGGGCGAGCGGCGACTTGGCAGGTCGGTCGCAGACCCCCTCTCCGTCTCGGGCTTTGCCCGAGCCACCTCTCCCCCGCTTTGCGGGGGCGAGGAATCCTGCCTCCGAGACATCATCATCTCAAAACCTCGGAATGTCCGCAAACGGCAGCTTGCCGCCGGAAATGTGCATGCGGCCGAGTTCGGCGCAGCGGCGAAGCTGCGGGAACACCTTGCCCGGGTTGAGCAGATGGTTGGGATCGAAGGCGCATTTGACCCGCATCTGCTGGTCGAGGTCGATCTGGTTGAACATCTCCGGCATCAGGTCGCGCTTCTCGACGCCCACCCCATGTTCACCGGTGAGCACACCGCCGACCTTGACGCAGAGGCGCAGGATATCGGCGCCGAAGCTTTCGGCCTTGTCGAGTTCGCCCGGCACATTGGCGTCGTAGAGGATCAGCGGGTGCAGATTGCCGTCGCCAGCGTGAAAGACATTGGCGACGCCGAGGCCATATTTCTCCGACAGTTCGCGCATGCCGGCGAGCACGCGCGGCAGTTCCTTGCGTGGAATGGTGCCGTCCATGCAGTAATAGTCGGGCGATATGCGACCGACGGCAGGGAAAGCCGCCTTGCGACCGGCCCAGAAGCTCAGCCGCTCCTGTTCGGACTGCGAGATCCGGCAGGTGGTCGAGCCGTTGCGGATGGCTATCGCCTCGACGGCGGTGATGAGATGATCGACCTCGACCCCCGGCCCGTCGAGCTCGACGATCAGCAGCGCCTCGACATCGAGCGGATAGCCGGCATGGACGAAATCTTCCGCCGCGTGGATCGCCGGCCGGTCCATCATTTCCATGCCGCCCGGGATGATGCCGGCGCCGATGATGTCGGCGACGCACTGGCCGCCCTGCTCGCTGGTTGGAAAGCCGATCAGCAGGGCACGCGCCGTCTCCGGCTTCTTGAGGATGCGCACGGTGACCTCGGTGACGACGCCGAGCAGGCCTTCGGAGCCGGTCATGACGCCGAGCAGGTCGTAGCCTTCGGCGTCGAGGTGACCGCCACCGAGCCGCACCACCTCGCCGTTCATCAGCACCATCTCGATGCCGAGCACATTGTTGGCGGTGAGGCCATACTTCAGGCAGTGCACACCGCCGGAATTCTCCGCCACGTTGCCGCCGATCGAGCAGGCGATCTGGGAGGATGGATCGGGGGCGTAATAAAAGCCCTCCTGCTCGACGGCGATGGTGATGCCGAGATTGGTTACGCCTGGCTGGGCTATGACGATGCGGTTGGGGAAATCGATCTCGAGGATACGATTGAAGCGGCTCATGACCAGCAGCACCGCGTCCTCGAGCGGCAACGCGCCACCCGACAGCGAGGTGCCGGAGCCGCGCGGCACGACACGGATGTTGCGGTCGTTGCAGTATTTCAGCACACGGGAAACCTGCGCCACCGTTTCGGGCAAGACCACGACCAGCGGCAATTGCCGGTAGGCGGTGAGCCCGTCGCTCTCGAAGGCACGCATTTGATTGGTCGCGTCGACGACGCCCTCACCCGGAACGATGATGCGCATGTCGGCGACGATCTCGTCGCGCCGGCGCATTGTGGAGTCGTCTGGTTTCGGCATGGCCAGGCCGGACATCAGCAGCCTCGTTTCGAACAACTGGTCAAAATCTTTTACCAGTGAAGCGCGTTCGTTGCAAATCCTGCTTTGGTGGAGACTCCAACGTCATGGCCGGGACAAGCTTCCGCAGCGTCAATCTGCCGCTATTCACCCTCCGCCTTGTGGGGGTGAGCCGCCGGTTCGCGCAGCGGATTCATCGTGCCGGCGGCACGATGAAAGGTCGGTGAACGCCGGGACGCTGCGTAGCAGCGGGGACCCGGCAGAGCAGATGTCATCGCCGGCCCTTCGCAGGCTCAGGGCGTTCGAAGCTCGGAAAGCCAAGCAATTGGCTTTTCGTCCGCTACGCGGACCGCTTCCCACCCCCACAGGGGGTAAAAGAGGTGGCTATTCGCCCGCCAGTTTGCCGGGCTCGGAATGCATCCGGCGTACGCGGCGCACGCCCCACCAGACCAGCAGGATGGCGACCGGCACCGAAGCGGCGGTGACGACCTCGGGCGCGAAGGCGTGCCCGAAGATCGAGGCGCCCTTGGCGATATAGCCGATGAGGCCAACCACATAATAGGAGACGGCGGCGACCGAGAGGCCTTCGACGGTTTGCTGCAGGCGCAGTTGCAGGCGCGCGCGGTTATTCATCGAGGCGAGCAGGTCGCGGTTCTGCTTCTCGACCTCGACATCGACCCAGGTGCGCAGCAGCGTGGTGGCGCGGGTCAGCTTGCGCGACAGGTTGGCCTGCCGCTCCTCGACCGATCGGCAGGTGCGCATCGCTGGTGCTACGCGGCGCTGCAGGAACCCACCCCAGGTGTCGTAGCCAGGCACGGCTTCTTCCTCGAGCGCCTCCAGCCGCTCGCCGACGATGCCGTCATAGGCGCGGCTGGCGCCGAAACGGTAGAGGCTCGACGCCGCGTCGGCTTCCAGCTCCGCCGCAAGCTCAGTGAGATCAGCCAGCAAGGTCTGGCTGTCGCGGGTTTCGGCGACCTTCATCTCAAGCGTGGTCTGGGCCAGCCTGTCCTCGATGCGGCGGGCACGGCCGGACAGGGTCAGCGCCAGCGGCAGGCCGAGCATGGCCAGCGTCCGGTAGGTCTCGATGTCGATCAGCCGTTGCGACAGTGCCCCGGTCCGCGCCGGCGTCAGGCCGCGATCAAGCACCAGCATGCGCGTCATGCCGTCGCCGTCCTGGCGAAAGTCGGTGACGATGGCGGCATTGCCGCGCTCGACCAGCGAATAGCACAGGCTGGTCGGGTCGAAGCCGGCGATCAATCGCTCACTCGCCTGCGTCCATTTGCGGATTTCGAGCCTGATGCCCGAAATGACGGTTCCGGGCGGGGAAAACCCGTTGCCGAAAGGCGAGTCCTCCTGCATCCGACCGCTTTCGGAGAGCGGCCCTTCCCAAAGATAGGTCGAGAACTCCGTATGCCGCTCCCAGCGCAGCGAACCCTTGCCCCACTTCATGGCGTGGTGGCGGGCCTGGCGGTCCGGCGCGGCGATGCCGAGGCGTCGCGACAGTTCGGAAAGCACCGCGTGATCGACGCCGGAGCCGCCTTCGGTCATGAAGGCGAGTTGCACAAGGACGCGCGGCTTTTCGATCAGCGGATGCGGCCGGGCATGGACCTCGCCGAGCGCCCCGGGCCGTCCCTCATGCGCGGGAAAGCCCATGACGCTGCCCTTGGCGCGCGGCTGGAACTCGAGATTGGACGGGTCGTCTGACACGGCTTGTCCCCCGGGTTTCTGTGAACCCTCTTGCAATCGCGTCCCTCTAGAGCCAATCACCAGATGACGCAAACAGCAAAGTTTAGCCGAAGATGATAAGGCGCCGGGCGGCAAAACCGACCCGCTGCGATCAATTGGATAAATAATTTGACCAGTTGGCGACGCAGGCTTTATCCTGCGCGACACCGGTTCACCTTCCAGGCACCCTGTTGAGCGACATTTTTTCCAGGATCGAGCATTCGCGCACCGCCGACGAGGTGGTGCAGCAGATCGAGAGCCTGATCCTCGAAGGCGTCCTGCGCACCGGCGACCGGTTGCCGGGCGAACGCGAGCTTGCGCGCCAGTTCGACGTGTCGCGACCAATCCTGCGCGATGCGCTAAAGGCGCTCGAAGGGCGCGGCCTTTTGACGACCAAGGCCGGCGGCGGCACGCATGTCGCCGACATCATCGGCCAGCTGTTCAGCAAACCGGTGGCGGACCTGATCTCGACGCACCGCAAGGCGGTGACCGATTATCTGGAATACCGCCGCGAGATCGAGGGCATCGCGGCCGAATACGCGGCGCGGCGTGCCACCCCGGACGATCTGGCGCTGCTCGATCGCATCATGGCGCGCATGGACGAGGCGCATCGCACCGGCGATTTCGACGACGAAGCTGAAATCGACGTCGAGTTCCATCACGCGATCTGCGAGTGCGCGCACAATATCCTGCTCCTGCACACGCTGCGCTCCTGCTATCGGCTGTTGTCGGAAGGCGTGTTCCAGAACCGGCTTTTGGTGTTCACCGTGCCCGGCGCGCGCGAGGCCCTGCTTGCGCAGCACAGGGCGATCCATGCGGCGGTCAAGGCCGGCGACCCGGCTGCCGCCCGGCAAGCGGCGATGGACCACATGATCTATGTCGAGCGGTCGATGGCCGAGGCCGAGCGCAGCGGCGATTGGCAGCGCGTGTCACGGCTCAGGCTGAAGCAGCGCGTCGACGCCACCGATACTGAACCTGCACGTAAACGCTCCTAGTATCGAAACGGAAAGCCCATGAGCCAAATCCTGACCATCGCCGACCTCAAGGACCTCGCGCGCCGCCGGGTGCCAAAGATGTTCTTCGACTATGCCGATTCAGGCGCGTGGACCGAGAGCACCTATCGGGCAAACGAGGAGGACTTCCAGAAGATCAAGTTCCGCCAGCGCGTCCTGGTCGACATGGACAACCGTTCGCTGGCTTCGACGATGATCGGCGAGAAGGTTTCGATGCCGGTGGCTCTGGCGCCAACCGGCATGACCGGCATGCAGCATGCCGATGGCGAGATGCTGGCGGCGCAGGCGGCGCAGGAATTCGGCGTGCCGTTCACGCTGTCGACGATGAGCATCTGCTCGATCGAGGACGTCGCCTCCGTGACCACCAAGCCGTTCTGGTTCCAGCTCTACGTGCTGCGCGACAAGGATTTCGTGTTCAACCTGATCGACAGGGCGAAGGCAGCGAAATGCTCGGCGCTGGTGCTGACGCTCGACCTGCAGATTCTCGGCCAGCGCCACAAGGATATCCGCAACGGGCTTTCGGCGCCGCCCAGGCTGACATTGAAGAACATCGTTGACATGGCCATCCGCCCGCGCTGGTGCGCAGCGATGGCCGGCACAAAGCGGCGGACCTTCCGCAACATCGTCGGCCACGCCAAGGGCGTCGGCGACATGGCCTCGCTGGCATCGTGGACGTCGGAGCAGTTCGATCCGCATCTGTCATGGAACGATGTCGCCTGGATCAAGGAGCGCTGGGGCGGCAAGCTGATCCTGAAGGGCATACTCGACAAGGAGGATGCGCTGATGGCGGTGAAGACCGGCGCCGATGCGATCATCGTTTCCAACCACGGCGGGCGCCAGCTCGACGGCGCGTCGTCGTCGATCATGGCGCTGGAAGAGATCGCCGATGCGGTCGGCGACACGATCGAAGTGCATATGGATGGCGGCATCCGCTCCGGACAGGACGTGCTGAAGGCGCTCTGCCTTGGCGCCAAGGGCACCTATATCGGCCGGCCATTTCTTTACGGCCTGGGCGCGCTTGGCAAGGAAGGGGTTACCAAGGCGTTGGAAATCATCCGCAAGGAGATGGACATCACGCTGGCACTGTGCGGAAAGCGTCTGGTCACCGACATGGGCAAGGACCAGCTCCGGCGCTAAGTCCGTGACGGCCTGACCACGGAGACAACGAGACGTTGGCAGAACCCGGCATTCATTTTCTCGACGCGCGTGGGCCGGAAGGCGTGCGTCTTTACGCGATTGGCGACGTGCATGGCCGGCTCGACCTGCTGGCCGCCATGCATCAACGCATCAAGGCCGAGATCGAGCAGGAGGCACCTGCCGACTGGCGCGTCATTCATCTTGGCGACTACGTCGACCGCGGACCAGACTCCAAGGGCGTGATCGACTTCCTGATCGAAGCGCAAGAGCGCGATCCGCGCCATTTGATGTTGGCCGGCAATCACGACATCGGTTTTCTCGATTTTCTCAAAACCCCCGAGCCGGAAGGCCTCTTCATCCGCTTTGGCGGCATCCAGACGGCGCAGTCCTATGGCGTGGCGATTGTCGAGGGCACCAGCGCGTGGTTCGGCAAGGCCGAGGCAGCCATGCGCAAGGGACATCAAGCCCTGGTCGAGGCCGTGCCGCAAAGCCATATCGACTTCCTGCGGTCGCTGCCGTTCTCAGTGACTTTCGGCGACTTCTTCTTCTGCCATGCCGGCATCAGGCCAGGCGTCCCCCTCGAGAACCAAAACCCGCAGGATCTGGTCTGGATCCGCGATGTCTTCCACAACCATTCCGGTCTCTATCCGAAAATCGTGGTGCACGGCCACACGCCGGTACCGGAGGCCGAGGTGATGGCCAACCGCGTCAATGTCGACACGCTTGCCTGGCAGTCTGGCATGCTGAGCGCGCTCGTCGTCGACGGCGCGGACAAACGCATCCTGGAAATGGCGATAAAGGAAGCATGAGCGACCGCGTCGAGGACGCGAAGACGCTCCAGCTTTAGCGCAGTGAGGCGGTGACGCCGTAACCGTCGACGGCGTTGTGGTTGCTGGCTGCGTCGGCGGCATAGATACCCAGACCGCAAAGCACAATGGCGGACAGCATGGCAAAGGACAGAAGCGCTGCTTTCACGGAAGTCATCTCTTGTTGAGCTTTCTGCATCTGTGCACGAGGCGGTTACCAATGCGTTGAAACGGAGAATTCGCTTCAAAGTTTCGACGATTTCGCGCTTCTAGGTGTGTTCTGTATCGGCGGTGTGTCGCACGGGTCACACAAAAGGTTCATCCGGTTGCACTGCCGATGCAGAGCGCGCGCCTTCTAGGATGGCGGGCGGACACAAGCCAAGGATGAAAAGCGTTTTCCCCAGGCGGATTCACCGCTGCGTGCCAATTATGTCACGCGGCGGGTGCGGCGGGGCGACCGCTCAGATCGTCGCCACCCAGGCGCGGGCAATGGCGAGGCCGGCGGCGTCCGCGTCAGGCCCGTTGCGGGCCATTTCGCCATCGAGCTTGCCGGCCCAGTCGGGGTAGCGCGCGGCGATGGTCGGCGCGAAGGATGAACTCCAGTCCTGCACCATCGGCCGATCGGCCTCGAAATGGAACTGGAAGCCGTAGACGGCGCGGCCGACGCGAAACGCCTGGTTCTCCGCAACATCATTGCCGGCAAGTCGCACGGCGTTTTCAGGCAGCACGAAGGTGTCGTCGTGCCACTGGAAGATCGGGAATTCTTCCGGCAGCTCAGCCAGCACCGGATCGGCCTTGGCATCCGGCGTCAGCGCCACACCGCGCCAGCCGAATTCATTGGCGCCGCCGATGCGGTTTTCGCCGCCGAAGGCGCGGGCAACGAGCTGGCTGCCGAGGCAGATGCCGAGCACGGCGCGATCCTTGTCGGCGAAATCGCGGGTCAGCTCGAGCAGCGCCGGGAAATAGGGGTATTCCTCGTCGGCCAATGCATTCTGGCCGCCGCCGAGCACCACCAAGGCGTCATGTTCGGCCGCGTCATCCGGCAGGGGATCGCCTCTGTAAGGGAGGCGCAGATCAAGGTCGGCGCCGGCTTCCGCAAGAGCGTCGCCGAGCTGACCGAGGCCGGTATTGTCGTAATTCTGGACCACCAGCACCCGCATCGCAAAACCCTGCTGACATGAAAACGATGCGGCGAGCGATATCATGCCGCCAGCCTGGCAGCCAAGATGCGCATTTGGGGAGAAAGCTATGCCACTGCAAAACCGGGTCGACCCGTTCGGCGCTCTGCACGCCGTGCCCGAGCGCGGCCTGTTCATGGGCAACCGCGGTATCATCCATGATCCCGATACCAAGACGCTGTTGAAAAAGCGCTGGGCGCTTCACGCCTGGATCATCTGCGTCTGCCAATTGCGCGATGTGCGGCGCGAGCCGATGGGCCGCAACCGGAAGAGCGACGACCATTTGGGCGCCAAGGCTGGCTGGACGGAACTGTTCTTCCTCGACGAGGTGACGGCGCTGGCGGCCGGGCATCGCCCCTGCTTCTACTGCCGGCGCGAACGGGCCAAGGATTTTGTCCAGCGTTTCGGCGAAGCCTTCGGTATCGCCGCGCCGCGCGCGCCGCAGGTCGACAAGCGGCTGCACAAGGAGCGGTTGGCGGCGGGTGGCAGATTGCCGATGGTGGCCATTGAAGAGCTTCCGGACCTGCCGGACGGCGCGATGATCGCGGATGGCGTTAACGCTCATGCCCTGCGCGGCGGCAAGGTCCTTTGCTGGTCGTTTGCCGGATATGGTCCCCCCGCTGATCTCGGCCTGCTCCAAGGCAGGACGCTTTCGCTGCTGACGCCGGCCACGACGCTCGCCGTCCTGCGGCATGGCTTTCGGCCCGTGTGGCATCCGTCCGCCGAGGCTTGACGCCGGCGGCCCGCTCGCCCATTCCTCGGCGATGCGCGCCAATTACAAGATGCATCGTCTGTTCGTGCCCGACGATCTCGGACCAAATGTCGAGTTCGAGGCCGGGCAGCAGCAAAGCCACTACCTGATGCATGTGCTGCGGCTCATCGAGGGCGCCGAAATCCTTGTGTTCAATGGTCGTGACGGCGAGTGGTCGGCGGCCATATCAGCGAAAACAAAAAGGGCGGTGCGCCTGAAGGTGCTGGCGCTGCAACGACCGCAGCCGCCGCTGCCCGATCTCATCTATTGTTTCGCGCCGCTGAAGCAGGGCAGGCTGGACTATCTCGTGCAGAAGGCGGTCGAGATGGGCGCCGGCATCCTGCAGCCGGTCGTCACCCAGCACACGCAAGTGGCGAAACCTTCCATCGATCGCCTGCGCGCCAATGTCGTCGAAGCCGCCGAGCAATGCGGCATCCTGGCGGTTCCGGACGTGCGCGACGCGGAAAAATTCGATCGCCTGCTGACCGGCTGGGACAGAGAGCGGCGGCTGATCTTCAGGACGCCGCGACCAACAATCCGCTACCCGCCTTGCAGGCGATGAAGGAGAAGAAGCTTGGCCTGCTGGTCGGGCCGGAGGGCGGCTTCTCCGACGACGAGCGCAAAATGCTGCGTGCCTTGCCCTTCGTGACAGCCATTCCGCTCGGGCCGCGCATCCTGCGCGCCGATACGGCGGCTGTGGCCGCACTGGCTGTGATTCAGGCAACGATCGGAGACTGGTGAGACTTCATCTCTTGCAAAGGACAGAGCGGGCCGTGGCGTTCAATTCCTGTTGACCTGTGGCTCAGGATTTTTCGCTTGATCGTCTGCTGACATTTCGTCCATCTAGCGCCGGCGGTCGTCCGGCCGCCCTGCAGCACCGCGCCACCTTTCGGACGCGCAAGGAACGCTGTAGCACTTTGATTGGGCACATGATCCCTTCCGAAATCGAAAGCCGATTTTCGGGGTCATGTGCGGAGGGCTTGATCATGGCGCGCGACACAACCGATTTCCGGCCCATCGAAGGCATCGACGAACTCGTCGAGCACCTGGCCGAAGGCAACAAGCCGCGCGACAAGTGGCGCATCGGCACCGAGCACGAGAAATTCCCGTTCTATGTCGACGGCAACGCGCCTGTGCCCTATGGCGGCGAGCGCGGCATCCGCGCCATCCTCGAAGGCATGCAGGAAAAGCTCGGCTGGGATCCCATCATCGATGACGGCCGCATCATCGGCCTGGTCGAGCCAACCGGCCAGGGTGCGATTTCGCTGGAGCCCGGCGGCCAGTTCGAATTGTCCGGCGCGCCGCTGGAGACGATCCACCAGACCTGTCGCGAGGGCAATGCCCATCTGGCGCAAGTGCGCGAGATCGCCGAACCGATGGGCATCCGCTTTCTTGGCCTTGGCGGCAGCCCGAAATGGTCGCTGGCCGAGACCCCGAAAATGCCGAAGTCGCGCTACCAGATCATGACGCGCTACATGCCCAAGGTCGGCAGCAAGGGCCTGGACATGATGTACCGCACCTGCACGATCCAGGTGAATCTCGACTTCGAGAGCGAGGCCGACATGCGGCGCAAGATGCAGGTGTCGCTGAAGCTGCAGCCGCTGTCGACGGCACTTTTCGCCAATTCGCCTTTCACCGAGAGCCACCCGAACGGATTGCTAAGCTGGCGCGGCGACATCTGGCGCGACACCGACAACCAGCGCTCGGGCCTGCTCGAATTCTGCTTCTCACCCGATTTCGGCTTCGCCGACTATGTCGAATGGGCGCTCGACGTGCCTATGTATTTCGTCATTCGCGACGGCCACTATCACGACATGACACACGTCACCTTCCGTCAGTTCATGGCCGGTGCCGCGCGCAACGAAGTGCCGGACGGGCTGCCGACGATGGGTGACTGGGCGAACCATCTGTCGACGCTGTTTCCGGACGTGCGGCTGAAGCGCTTCCTCGAAATGCGTGGCGCCGATGGCGGGCCGTGGCGGCGCATCTGCGCGCTGCCGGCCTTCTGGGTCGGGCTGCTCTATGACGAGGCAGCGCTCGACGCTGCCGAGGCGTTGACCTCGAGCTGGGCCTATGACGAGGTGTTGGCAATGCGCAATGCAGTGCCGGAACAGGGCATTTCCGCGCCTTTCCGCAACACCACATTGCGCGAGATCGCGCGTGACGTGCTGGTCATCTCGCGCATGGGCCTGAAGAACCGGGGCAAGAAGAACCGCGACGGCTACGACGAAACCTCGTTCCTCAACACTTTAGACGAAGTGGTCGCGCGCGGCACCACCAGCGCCGAGGAACTGCTCTCTGCCTATCACACGCGCTGGGGCGGCTCGATCGAGCCGGTGTTCATGGAATACGCCTATTGACCTTGCGCTATAAGGAGCGGCAAAAGTCGCTTCAATCGGGCATTGAAACGAATTAGGCTCTCCGCCGAGGATTTCCCGGAGGAGAAGCCGATGCCTACCTTGTTCGACATGTTGGCGCAGGCCCAGAACGGCAACGGCATGCAGGCGCTTGCCCAGCAATACGGGCTTTCGATGCAGCAGACGCAGGCCGCGGTTGCCGCACTGCTGCCGGCTTTCTCGCAGGGGCTGCAACGCAACACCGCGGATCCCTATGGGCTCGGCGCCTTCATGACGGCGATGGCGAGCGGCCAGCACGCCAAGTATTTCGAGGACGCGACGCGAGCCTTCTCGCCGCAAGGCGTCGACGAGGGCAACGGCATATTAGGGCATCTGTTCGGCTCGAAGGACCTGTCGCGGGCCGTGGCCAGCCAGGCGGCGCAGGCGAGCGGCGTCAGCCAGCAGATCCTGCAGCAAATGCTGCCGGCGATCGCCTCCATGGTCATGGGGGGACTGTTCAAGCAGACGACAAGCCAGATGCAGGCGGCTGGCGGTTTCGGTGGCGGCAGCAATCCGCTCGGCGAGATCATCGAACAGATGATGCGGCAAGGTGGCGGCATGCAGGCCCCGGCCCCGCAGCCTCAGAATCCGATGGACAACCCGTTCGGCAAGGTTTTGCAGGATATGTTCGGTGGCGCAGCACAGCAGCCGCAAAGCCAGCCGCAGCCGGCACCCAATCCCTATGGCGACAATCCGCTCGGCAAGGTGCTGCAGGACATGTTCGGCGGCGGCGCGCCACAGCCGCAGGGCCGGGCGCAACCGCAACAGACGCAGAGCCCCTACGGCGACAACCCGCTGGGGAAGATCTTCGAGGAGATGCTGCGGCAGGGTGGTGGCGGCGGCTTCGGCATGCCCGGCGGACAGCCGGCGCCGCAGCCTCAGGCACCACAGCAGCGTCAGGCACCGCAGCCACAGACCAATCCAAGCGGCCGGCCAAGGAACCCGTTCGACGATCTGTTCGGCAAGATGTTCGAGACCGGCGCCCAGCAGCGCGACGAGTATCAGAAGAGCGTGGAGACGATCTTCGATCAGTTCAAGCGGGACATGGACCGGCGCTAGCCAGCAGGCCAACGGCCGATCTTCGGCAACGCAGACAAAGAAAAGCCCGGTCCTTGGGAGGACCGGGCAACGTGCAGGCAGGCCGGCGGGGAACCGGCAGGGAGTGGGGAGCCTGCAGAACCTTGGTCGCGCTGAACCCCGAAAAGGTTCAACAGGACCGAAACTCGGCCGGTCAGGCCACCTTGCGGGCGATATCCTCGATCGTCTCGACGCGATCACTTGCGATTTCGCGCAGGATCGCCGTCGGGTCGCGGCCAAATGGCACGTCGATGGCGACATGAAGGTCGGCGCGCGTCAGGCCGATATCGGCGAGTTCGGCGTCCGACATTTCGCCGAGGCGATAGAAGGCGCGGCGGTTTTTCCAGGCGCGGTAGGCGTTGGAGACGGTGTTTGCCACGCGCGTCGCAACGGCCGGACGCGAGGTGATGCGCGAGGTCTCGGTGGCGAAATCGAACGTGGTCATTGTCGGTCTCCTTCAGACTCGAACGAACGAAACCAGGCGATCGGCGCTGACTACAGCGGCCGCTCCGGTCCCAATTCACATGCCTTCATGTGGACATCGGCAATTTGCCATCGCCCGATTGATTAATCCAACGAATGTTTCTAATCTTTAGCATCAACACTAGTGATGGATTGGACCGATGAAAGCGCCGCTCGATCTTGATCAGTTGCAGACCTTCATCTCGATTGCCGACACAGGCAGCTTTACCCGGGCGGCCGAAGAGGTACACCGGACCCAGTCGGCGGTATCCATGCAGATGCGCCGGCTGGAGGAGCGGATCGGCAAGCCGCTGTTCGAGAAGGATGGGCGCACCAACAGGCTGACCGAGGAAGGCGACAAACTGCTCTCCTACGCGCGGCGGCTACTCTATCTCAACCGCGAAACGCTGGCGGCCTTCGACGACCAGCGGCTCGAAGGCACGATCCGCATCGGCACGCCCGACGACTATGCCGACCGTTTCCTGCCCGAGATCATGGCACGATTCACGCGCTCCAATCCGCGCGTCGAACTGACCGTCATCTGCGAACCGACGCCGGGGCTGGTCGAACATATCAAGCGCGGCAATCTCGATCTGGCGCTGGTGACGCACAACGACACGCGCGGCCAGTCGGAAGTGGTGCGGCGCGAGCCGCTGCTGTGGGTCACCTCGGCCAACCATGCAACGCACGAACAACAGACGTTGCCGATGGCCTTTGGCCGGCCGAACTGCATCTGGCGGCGCGCCGCTGTCGATGTGCTCGACAGGCAGAACCGCGACTATCGCATCCTGTTCACCAGTTTCTCGGCAACCGTCATCACCGCAGCGGTGCTTTCGGGCCTGGCGATCTCGGTGCTGCCGGAATGCGCGCTCAGGCCCGGCATGAGGGTGCTGGGCGAAGCCGACGGCTTCGGCGCCCTGCCCGATTGCCGCATCGGCATCATGCGCGGCCAGACATCTCGGCCGGAGATCGTCGACGCGCTCGCCCGCCATATTTCGGAAAGCCTGGACAACATCTCCGTGCCCCTAGGCGAAGAGACCGGCACATTCGACTTCGCGGCACTCGCCTTCGCCAAGATGAAGCGGACCAAGCCGAACCAGATCCTGCCGGGCTGGTAGGCAGGATCACCAGTCTATAAAAGCCTGACCTGACACGGGCGCCTTGACGTGGAGGGCTAACCATCGCCCAATCGGGCGATGAGCGAGGCAGCATCCGAATCACGCACCAACGCCACCGAATACACGGTGAGCGAGATTTCCGGCGCGCTGAAGCGCACGGTCGAGGACGTCTTCGGCAATGTGCGGGTGCGCGGCGAAATATCCGGCTATCGCGGGCCGCATTCGTCCGGCCATGCCTATTTCGCGCTGAAGGACGACCGCGCCCGGCTCGACGCCGTGGTGTGGAAGGGCACGATGAGCCGGCTGAAATTCCGCCCCGAGGAGGGGATGGAGGTGATCGCCACCGGCAAGCTCACCACCTATCCCGGCAAGTCCAACTACCAGATCGTCATCGACAATCTGGAGCCCGCCGGGGCCGGAGCGCTGATGGCGCTGCTGGAAGAACGCAAGCGCCGGCTGCAGGCCGAGGGCCTGTTCGACACCGGTCGCAAGCGGTTGCTGCCATTCATGCCGCGCGTCATCGGCGTCGTCACCTCGCCGACGGGGTCCGTCATCCGCGATATCATCCACAGGATCAAGGACCGCTTCCCGCTGCATATCCTGGTCTGGCCGGTGCGCGTGCAGGGCGAGACGTCAGGCGCGGAAGTGGCCGCAGCCGTCACCGGCTTCAACGCGCTGGCCTGGGATGGCACCATTCAGCGCCCGGACCTGCTGATCGTGGCGCGCGGCGGCGGCAGCCTCGAAGACCTCTGGGGCTTCAACGACGAAGCGCTCGCCCGCGCCGTCGCCGCCTCCGGCATTCCGGTGATCTCGGCCGTGGGCCATGAGACCGACTGGACGCTGATCGACCTCGTCGCCGATGTGCGAGCGCCGACACCGACGGGTGCGGCCGAAATTGCCGTACCGGTGAAGGCCGACCTCGAAGCGACGCTTGCCAGTCTTGGCGCACGGCTCAAGGCGGCGGTGTTGCGCAATTTCGAACGCAAGCGGCAGGCAGCCCGTGCCGCCGCCCGCGCGCTGCCCTCGCCCGATCAATTGCTGGCGCTGCCGCGCCGACGCCTCGACGAAGCGACATCTAGGCTCGGCCGGGCCCTGTCCGTCAGCGTCGACCGCAAGCGGGCACGGCTTCAAGGCCAAAGGCTGACGCCAGCCACGCTGTCGCGGCGCATCAACGAAGCCCGCACGCTGACCGGCCGCGACCTCGCCCGCGCGCAGGCGGCGTTCTTCGCCATCATACGCGAACGTCGCGCGCGATTTTCGCGCACCGCGACGCGGCTGTCGCCGGCACCGATCGCACGGCGCCAGAAACTGCAAGGGGACGCGCTGGCGGCACTCGCACGCCGGCAGGATCGGGTGATCTCGGTGCGGCTCGAGCGCCTGCGCGGACAACTGAGCCAGGCCGATCGCCTGCTGACCACGTTGTCGCACAAGGCCGTGCTGGCGCGCGGCTTCGCCCTGGTGAAGGACGCCGACGGCGCCGTGATCAAGCAGGCGGCCGACGTGGTATCGGGAATGGCGCTTTCGCTGGAGTTCGCCGACGGGACGGCCGATGCGGTGGCAACCAGCGGCGCGGCAAAACCGAAAGCGGTGGCCAAGCCAGCGGCCAAGGCCAAGGAGCCCGGCAATCAGGGATCGCTGTTCTGAGGCCATGACCGACAATCCGCACCATCTGGCAACACCTTCGGGCAAGCCGCGCGCACGAAGCTTCGGCATCGGCTTCGACGGGACGCCCGGGCCGTTCAATGCGATCACCGATGTGCCCGGCGTCGCGGTCGGTTATTCCACGCTTGTTTCTGGCGATGGCGCGCTCGTCGTCGGCAAGGGACCGGTACGCACCGGCGTGACCGCGATCCTGCCCAGGCCGCGCGCCGATCTTGCCACGCCGGTCTTTGCCGGCATCTTCAGCCAGAACGGCAATGGCGAGCTGACCGGCTCGCACATCGTCGAGGAAACCGGCGCTTTCAACTTCCCGGTCACCATCACCAACACGCATTCCTGCGGTGTCTCGCGCGACGGGACGCTGCACTGGATGAACCAAGTGCTGCCGGCCGCACTCGACAGCGCCTGGGGCCTGCCGGTAGCGGCGGAGACCTATGACGGCTTCCTCAACGATATCAACGGCCACCATCTGACGTTCGAACACGTTGTCCAGGCGCTTGACGGCGCCGCCAGCGGCCCGATCGAGGAAGGCAGTGTCGGCGGCGGCACGGGCATGATCACCTTTGGCTTCAAGGCCGGTTCCGGCACCGCATCGCGCGTCGTCGAATGGCACGGCCGCGCCTATACGGTCGGCGCCTTCGTGCAGTCGAATTTCGGCAAACGGCACAATTTCACGGTTCGCGGCCTGCGCGCCGGGCCCGAGCTCGCCGAACCGGCGATCCGCGAAGGCACGCCGCGCGCCGAAAAGGGCTCGATCATCGCCGTCATTGCCACCGATGCGCCGTTCCTGCCGCATCAGATGAAGCGGCTGGCACGCCGCGTGCCGCTCGGCGTCGCCATGACCGGCGGCTTCGGCTATCACAGTTCAGGCGACATTTTTCTCGCCTTCTCGACCGCCAATGCGAGCGCGGCACTGGCACGGTCGGGCCGGATCGCCAGCGCTGACTTTGTTCCGGACACCGACATCGATCCGTTTTTCGATGCGGTGATCCAGAGCATTGAGGAAGCGATCCTCAACGCATTGGTCGCCAACGACGACATGACCGGGCGCGACGGTAATTTCGTCCCGGCGCTGCCGAAGACGTGGCTGAAAGAGAAGTTCGGCTGAACGGAACAGCCGAGACAAAGACGCGGGCCGAACAGACCCGCGTTTCAAGACAGGGTCGCTTTAGACTCTTTGTTTTGACGCAACTCCCAAGGGAAAGCGCTGTGCGCTTTTCCCGGGAAAAACCGTTTCACACTTTTCCTGGAATTGCTCTAAGCGGTCATTCCGCGGCTTTGCTGGACGCCTGCTGGTTTTCGTCGGCCTCGGCCGCTTCCTCGAGCCGGGACGCTATCAGTTCCTGAATGTCGCCGACTTCCTCCTGGATGTCCTCCAGGGGGATGCCGACTTCCGCCGCCTTGGCAGCGCATTCCTTGGCCAGTGTCTCGGCCTGCTTCTCGATCCTGGCCTGGGACGGCTGGCACTGGACCTTTTCGCCGATCCATCCCCGCAAGAACTCGATCGCGTGTTCACTCATGCTGCTGTTCCCTGGCGGCAAAGCCGGTTGGTAATCATAAACGTCGGCATCCGGCAAAGGATGCATGTCCCCATTCCAGCCGAGTCGTCACCAACCGGCAAGCCGATCTCATCCAAGGTCCACAGAGCCAAAGGAAATCGAGGGTTCAAGAGCATTTTCTGATTCTGGAGGGTTGATACCGTTGGCTGGGCCACACCCAGCTTTGCGCCACTGTTTCTATTTGCTTTTTTCCGGTTTCCGAGCCGATTTCGTCACAATAGATGGCGCAATGCGTAACACATTTACAGGTGCTTCGGGGGTGCTGCCGTGAGGCGCGCGGGTCGAAGCCGCCGCTATATAGTGACATCCTCATGCAATGTCGACTCTGCTCGTTATCCTGCTTCTTTCCGCCGCGTCAGAGGCTCCGCGAGGGATGCAAGGCAAGGGATCCCCCGCGGAATCGTTCAGACTTCCACAGCCACCACGGCCGCGCAGTCGCCGGCCTTTACCAGGCCGGGAAAATGCCGCGCAGCCAGCAGGCCCGACATCTTTGCCCGGATCTCCTGGGGCACAATACCGGTACGGCCGACGGAATGGATCCGCGCCAGCACCGTATCTTGTTCGACGGGTTCGCCAAGATCGACCATAGTCTCGATCATGCCGTCATCCTCGGCGAACGAGAAACAGTCACCCGACGGCATGTCGAGCCATTGCGTCGGGCTCGTCTCGACCGCGCCGGCAACGATGCCGGCATGGCGCAGCACGTTGAGCACGCCGCGCCGCGCGATCCGCACGGTTTGCGCGCGTGAGGTGCCGCCGCCGCCCAGTTCTGTGGTGATGAACAGTTTCCCCATCTCCTCGGCGGCAGTGTCGAACATGCCGACCGCATCGATCTCCAGCATCTTCATCGACCAGGGTGCGGAAAACGCTTCGACAGCCGCGAACCCCTGCGCCTCCAGCGCCTTGTCCGGCCGGATATGGGCCGCGCAGAAGGGCACGAAGTCGAGTGTCCTGCCGCCGGAATGGAAATCGAGCGCGATGTCGGAGCGCGGCAGCAATTCGCGCTGGAAATAGTCAGCGATCTTCTCGGTCACCGTGCCGTCCGGTCGGCCGGGAAAGCTGCGGTTCATGTTGCCCTTGTCGATCGGCGAGGTGCGTGTGCCGGCGCGAAAGGCCGGATAGTTCATCGCCGGCACGATGATCACCGTGCCGCCGACATCCTTTGGGTCTAGCGTGCGGGCGAGATCGTAGAGCGCCAACGGCCCCTCATACTCGTCGCCATGGTTGCCGCCGGTCAGCAGCGCTGTTGGCCCCTTGCCGTTGCGGATGATGCAGATCGGGATCATCACCGAACCCCAGGCCGAATCGTCGCGGCTGTAGGGAAGGCGCAGGAAGCCGTGCTGGACACCGTCGCGGTCGAAATCGACGGTCGGCGCTATCGGCGACGGGCGGAGACTGGACATCGGTTTCAATCCTTCACCACCAGCTTGCGCGGCACGTTGGCGAGGCACTCTACACCGGTTTCGGTGATCAGGATCGACTCGGTGATCTCCAGTCCCATCGTCTCCAGCCACAGGCCTGTCATGAAATGGAAGGTCATGCCGGGCTTGAGCTCGGTACGATCGCCGGGGCGCAGGCTCATCGTGCGTTCGCCCCAATCCGGCGGATAGGACAGGCCGATCGGATAGCCAGTGCGGTTGTCCTTGACGATGCCATATTTCTTCAGCACCGCGAAGAAGGCATTGGCGATGTCCTCACAGGTGTTGCCGGGTTTGGCTGCCGCCAAGCCCGCATCCATGCCTTCCAGCGTCGCCTTCTCGGCATCGAGGAACTCCTGCGTCGGCTTGCCGAGGAACACGGTGCGCGACAGCGGGCAGTGATAACGGTGATAGCAGCCGGCGATCTCGAAGAAAGTGCCCTCGCCCCGCTTCATCGGCTTGTCGTCCCATGTCAGATGCGGCGCCGAGGCGTCGGCGCCGGACGGCAGCAGCGGCACGATCGCCGGATAATCGCCGCCGATGCCGTCGACGCCGCGCGTGCCGGCGTCATAGATCTCGGCGACCAGATCGCATTTGCGCATGCCGACCTCGATCTTGTCGAAAATGCGCTGGTGCATGGCCTCGACGATGCGGGCGGCGTTGCGCATATAGCCGATTTCGGTCGGGCTCTTCACCGCGCGCTGCCAGTTCGCCAGAGCGGTGGCATCGACGAAGCGGGCATTGGGCAGATGCTTTTGCAGCGATGCGAAGGCAGCGGCGGAGAACCAGTAATTGTCCATCTCGACACCGATGGCGAGCTTGCCCCAGCCGCGATCGGCAAGCACGCTGGACAGATAATCCATCGGGTGGCGCTCGGTCGACTGTACATAGTTGTCGGCGTAGCCGACGATATTGTCGTGCGCGAGATAGGCGGTGCGCTTGGCGCCGTTGGCATCCTGGCCACGGCCATACCAGACCGGCTCGCCCGATGGTGGCACGATGACCGCCTGGTGCACATAGAACGACCAGCCGTCATAGCCGGTCAGCCAGGCCATGTTGGACGGGTCGCTGACAATCAGGAGATCGACACCCTTGGCCTCCATGGCTTGCCGTGTCTTGGCGAGGCGATCCGCATATTCGCCGCGCGAGAATTTCAGGTTCGGCATCATTCTTTTGCTTCCTCGTTTGTTGGGCCTGGGGCCTTTTTCAACTTCGTTGAATCCGGCTCCAGGTAATTTTGCTTGAGCATGATCTTCTCGGAAAACCGGTTTCCACTTTTCCGGATCATGCTCCTGCGGGCCAGCATCAGCTTTCGAAAATCGTTCCAGAATTGGCCGCGCGCGCCCGGTCGCGAGCGAGCGTGGCAATCGCGGTGTCCTGCACGCCGGTGCCGGTCAGGTCGGCGATGGTGATGTCGCTGGCCGAACGCCGGCCGTGTCGTTCGCCGGCGATGATCTGGCCGAGTTCGGTCACCTGTTCGTCGGCGGCCATGACGCCCGCCGCGATGGCGTGATGCAGCTCACCCAGCCGTCTTGTCTGGGCGGCGCTGTCGGCGACATAGAGATCGGCCATGCGCAGGATGGCCGGTGCGATCTCGTTCTTGTGCTCGGCGTCCGAGCCCATCGCGGTGATGTGCTGCCCTGCGGAGACGAAGCCGGCCTTGATCACCGGCTTAGTCGAAGGCGTGGTGGTGACGACGATGTCGGCGCCGGCAACCGCTTCCGCCGCATCGGGTTCGGCACGCACGACGATGCCGAGCTTTTCGCGCAAGGCGCCGGCCGCGGCTTCAGCCTTGACGGCATCGCGCGCCCAGATACGCGCCTCGGCGATCGGCCGCACCAGCATGAGTGCTTCCAGCTGCAATCCGGCCTGCACGCCGGCGCCGAAGATGGCGGCGACAGCCGAATCCGGCCGCGACAGATGCTTGGCCGCGACCGCTCCAGCTGCGGCCGTGCGGACATCGGTGAGATAGCCATTGTCGAGCAGCAGCGCTTCGACCAACCCTGTCTTGGCGGACAGCAGCACCATCATGCCGTTGACGCTGGGCAGGCCGAGCTTCGGATTGTCGAAGAAGCCGGGGCTGATCTTGATGGCAAAGCCGTCGATGCCGGGCACGTAGGCGGTCTTCACGTCGACCTCGCCGCGATACTCGGGGATGTCGAGGCGCAGGATCGGCGGCATCGCCACCGGCAAGGTGGCAAGCGCGCGGAAGGCGTTTTCGACGCAAGCGACGGTGTCAAGATCGAGCGTCACGATCTTGCGCAATTCGGCTTCGGTGAGGATGGTCATCCGGCTCATGCGGCGCGCTCCGAAGTTGCCACCATCTCGCCGCAGACGATTGTCCGGTGCAGACCCATATCGATGTTGCGGCCCGAGAGCAGCACGACGACCGGCCCGTTTGCTTTGACCTTGCCAGCGAGCAGTGCCGCGATGCCGACCGCGCCGGCGCCCTCGACGATCTCGCGCTCCTGCGCATAGGCGTGGCGTATGCCGGCGGCGATTTCATCTTCGCCAAGCAGGATGACATCATCGAGCAGGTCGCGGCACATGGCGAAGGTCAGCTGGTTGTCGAGGCCGATGCCACCGCCGAGCGAATCCGCCAGCGTCAGCAACTCTTCCACCAGTATCGGCCGGCCGGCATCGAGGCTGGCCTTCATCGCCGCGCCACGCGCCATCGAGACGCCGATGACCTTTGTCCTGGGGCTGACGCCCTTGACGGCAGCGGCAATGCCCGCGGCCAGGCCGCCGCCGGACAGTGGCACCAGCACAAGGGCGGCGTCCGGGACCTGCTCGAGCATCTCCAAGCCGAGCGTGCCTTGCCCGGCAATGATCGCCGGATGGTCGAAGGGCGGCAGCATGACCTGCCCCTCTTGCGCCACCAGCCGCTCCACCTCCTGCTGGGCATCGTCCTGGCTGTTGCCCACGATACGAATTTCGGCACCAAGGCGGCGGATTTCGTCGAGCTTGTTGCCCGGCACCAGCCGCGACATGCAGATCACCGCGCGCATGCCTCCAAGCTTCGCCGCATGCGCCAGCGCCCGACCGTGATTGCCGGTCGAGGCCGCAACCACGCCGCGCGCCTTCTGCTCCGCGTTCAGCGAAGCGACGGCATTCGAGGCGCCGCGCAATTTGAAGCTGCCGGTGATCTGGCGGTGTTCGAGCTTGAGATGGACCGGGACGCCAAGACGATCGGAAAGACTCTGGGATATCACGGTCGGCGTGCGCTCGATCTTGCCGGCAATGCGTTCACGCGCGGCGTCGATGTCGTTGGGAGTAACCTGTGCCATGATCGTCAATCGCGCGGCAGCGGCAGCGTCATCAGACGACCGAACTCGGGATGGGCTGTCTTGTCGCCGCAAAGACGCAGGCAGTTCCAGGCGGTCGCTTGATTGCTGGTGACCACCGGGCGGTCGATCGCCTGTTCCATCCCGGTGACCGCGAGCGCGGCCCGCAGCGCCGTGCAGGACATGAACAATGCGTCAGCCCGCGCGTGTGTCGCCTGACGCGCGAGATCGACAAGCGCAGACGGTGCGATGCGCGCCATCTCGCGGTCGTCCTCGAAACCGAGACAGGTGAAGCTGGCGATCTCGAACCCTTTCGCCGCGAAGTAGGCCGCCATCGGCCTGCTGGTCTCGACGGTGTAAGGCGTGAGGATGCTGATCCTGCGCACACCGAATGCATTCAGCCCACGCACGCCAGCCATTGGCGGCGTGACGACGGCCACGCCGGGCTTGGCGGCCTGGATCGCCGCCTCGATCTCGGTATCGCCGATCACCACCGAGGCCGAAGTGCAGGAATAGCAGACGGCGTCGAGCTTCTCGTCGGGCAGGATCAGCGCCGCGCCGGCCGTCAGCGCCGGCTGCATCTTGCGCAGGTTTTGTGGCGTCGTCGGATTGGCGTAGGGGATGCGCGCGACATAGACGCCGATCCGCTCGCTCGCCACCATGCGGCGAAAGTCCGGTTCGGTCGTGTGGTCGGTGGCAAGGATGATCAGGCCGACGCGCCGCTCCAGCGGACGATCATCGAGCACGGGCCGTTCCGGAGGGATCTTTATCTCAGGCAAGGGTTTCACGGATTACCTCTCGATCTTGCCGTAGCGGCGTTCCAGCCAGCGCAGCAGCACGACCGAGCAAAGACTGATGGCGAGGAAGAAAGCGCCGACCAGCGTGATCGGCTCGATATAGCGGTAATAAGTATTGGCGACGCTTTTCGCCTGGTTCATTAGCTCCAGCACGGTGATCGCCGACAGCAGCGGCGTTTCCTTGAACATGGCTATGAAATAATTGGCCAGCGCCGGGATCATCGGCGGGATGGCCTGCGGAATGACGATGTGGATCCAGGTTTGCCTGGCGTTGAGATTACACGCCTTGGCGGCCTCCCACTGGCCACGCGGCACATTGTCGATGCCGGCGCGATAAACCTCGGCGGTGTAGGTGCCGTAGTGCAGCCCGAGACCGATGACGCCGGCGACGAGCGGCGGCAGCAGAATGCCGATGTCGGGCAGCACGTAGAAAATGAAATAGAGCTGCACCAGAAGCGGTGTGCCGCGGATGAATTCGGCCGCCCAACCGACCGTACGTGACAAGGCCTTGTTGGGCGAGCGGCGCGCCAGTGCGATGCCCAGCCCGACGATCGCCGCCAGAACTGAGCCGAGCAGCGTCGCCAGGATGGTGATCTTCACCCCCTGGATCAGGGTCGGCATGATTTCCCAAACAAAATTCCAATCCCATTCCATCAGCAGGCTCCGGCCATCAGACGCGCACCCCGTCGAGGCCGCGCGCCAAGCGGCGTTCCAGCGAGCGGACGCCCCACGAAATGAGCAGCGCAAGGATGAAATAGATGATCAGGATGGTGGTGAACGGCACCATGGTGTTGCCGGTCTGGGCGCGCACCACCTGTGCCTGGAAGGTGAGGTCGGCGAGCGAGATCAGCGAGACGACGGCGGTCGCCTTGAGCAGTTCGATGGCGTTGTTGCCGAAGGTCGGCAGCATCACCAGAAACGCCTGTGGCAGGATGACGTGGCGCATGCCTTGCCAGCGGCCGAGATTGAGCGCGATGCAAGCCTCGTGCTGTTCGCGGCCGATCGACTGCACAGCGCCGCGCACCACTTCGGCGGCATAGGCGCCGACATTGAGCCCCAGTGCCAGCACGCCGGCTTGCAACGGGGTCAGTTCGACGCCCGCCAGCGGCAACACGAAATAGGCAAAGAACAACTGCACGAAGATCGAGGTGCCGCGGAAGAACTCGATATAGGCTGTGGCCAGCGCGCGCAGCACGAAGAAACGCGACAGCCGCCCCATCCCGGCAACAAAGGCCATGATCAAGGCAAGCACCGACCCCATCAGCGTCAGCTCGATGGTGACAAGCGCTCCCTGCAATATCAGGCCGAGATAGCCGGACCACTGGGTCATTCGGTTTCCATCGTTCGCTCTTGGGTCCCTTCTCCCCGTTCACGGGGAGAAGATGCCGGCAGGCAGATGAGCGGCGGAGCTAGCCTGACAAAACTTGGCGCCGCCCCTCATCCGTCACTTCGTGACACCTTTTCCCCGTAAACGGGGAGAAGGGAAAAGCGCGCCTACTTGGCCGCGCAGAGCTTGTCGCGCGTCGTCGACATCGCAGCCGCCGCCGAGAAGCCATAGGGCTCGATGATCTTGGCGAACTCGCCGGACTTCTTCATCTTGGCCAGTTCGACATCGTAGGCGTCGCGCAACGCCTCGTCGCCATTCTTGAAGGCGGCGCCGTCGCAATAGACCGGCGCGCCCTGCACCGGTGCGATCACCTCGAGGTTCGGATCAGCGGCCTTCTTGACCAGGTCGTTGATCGACAGGACGGGAAGCGAATAAGCGTCGATGCGGCCGTCCTGCAGCATCTTCACGCCGCTCTGCCCATCCGGCACGACGATGACACGTTCGCGTGGCACGCCGGCGTTGAGCGCCAGCTTCTCCTCGGTGCCGCCGCCCGGCGCACCAATCGTGGCAGTCGCGTCCTTGGCGACATCCTCATAGCTCTTGAAGCCTTTCGGATTGCCTTTCTTCACCAGCATCGCCTCGGCATCGCACAGCACCGGCTCGGAATAGGCGACCGCCGCGCAGCGTTCCGGCTTCATGAACAGGCCGGCGGTGACGACGTCGAAGCGCCCGGCCTTCAGGCCCGGGATCATCGCGCCATATTCGGAGATCGAGGCGACGATGTCGTTGACGCCAAGACGCTTGAAGATCTCACGCGCCACATCGGGTGCGGCACCCGAAACCTTGCCGTCGGCGGCGACCGCCGTATAGGGCGGCTCGTTGGCGATGGCGACGCGGGCGAAACCTTGCGCCTTCAACTGTTCGAGCTTGCTGTCGTCGGCCGAACCGGCGGTCGAGGCGGCCAGCACCGCCGTCAGTGCAAGGCCGGCGACGCCGGCCAGAATGCCAAGTTTCTTCATTGTTCCCAACTCCTTGTTTCTTGTCTTGGTTTTGTTACGGGACGGCCTCGCCGCCCTTGCGGACGGCGTTGCCTCCTCGGGCATGGCGGTCAGACGCGATGTCCAGCCGCGATGATCTTCTTCAGGAAGCCTTGCGTGCGCTCCTGCTTGGGATGACGGAAAATCTCGTCGGGCTTGCCCTCCTCAACGATCTTTCCCCGATCGAAGAACAGAACCCGGTCGGCGAAGTCGTGGGCGAAACCCATCTCGTGGGTGACCAGCAGCATTGTCATGTCGGTCTCGGCGCAGAGCCGCCACAACACGTTGAGCACCTCTTCGACCAGTTCCGGGTCGAGCGCCGACGTCACCTCGTCGAACAGCATGATTTTCGGCTGCAAAGCGAGCGCCCGGGCGATCGCCACGCGCTGCTTCTGGCCGCCGGACAGCTGCGCCGGCATCGCTTTGGCCTTGTCGGCCATGCCGACCATCTCGAGCAGTTCCATCGCCCGCTTTTCAGCGGCGGCGCGCGGCATGCCCTTGGTCAGCATCGGCGCCAGCGTGACATTGTCGATGACGCTCTTGTGTGGAAACAGGTTGAACAGCTGGAAGACCATGCCGATCTTCTGGCGCATCTTGGCCAGATGGCGCTCGTCGGCAGGCAGCAACTGGCCATTGCGCTCCATGTGATAGAGGTGCTCGCCGTCGACCTGGATGTGGCCGCCATCGATGCGCTCCAGTGTCATCAGGATGCGCAGGATCGTCGTCTTGCCCGAGCCGGACGGGCCGATCAGCGCCAGCTTCTCGCGTGGCATGATCCGCATCGACAGGCCGTCCAGCACCTTGAAGCTGCCGAAGCTCTTCGAGATGCCGTCGATCTTGATGATGGGCGCGGTTGCGGACAAATGAATTTCCCCGTGCTGGAGAAGCCTGTGCCCTTAACGATGCGGAACACGCCAAATCATGTCAATTGGGAAAATAATATCATGACAATTATTCTGATTCCGCACAATTTCGGAACATCGCCTGCCTAAATTGCGAGCAACAGGTGCTCCGGATCGCCAAGCAACAGCTTGGTGACAACGCCGAGGCCGGCACGCAGTTCCCCCTCGGTCGTCGAACCCAGCGAGATGCGCACCGCCGGATGCCATGGCGCGTCCGAAATGCGGAAGGAGGTGCCGGGCGCGATCGCCACGCCCCGCAGCCGTGCCTGGGCGACAAAGCTCTCCTCGGTGCGATCGGCGGGCAGTTGCAGCCAGATATGCAGCCCGTCGCGGCGGGCGCGATAGTCGACCCCGGCCAGCACCTCGGCGGCGATGTCCTGCCGCCGCCGCAGCGCCGTGCGTTGCCAGCGGACAAGTTCCATCGCGGTGCCGTCGGTCACCCATTTGGTGGCGATCTCGGCCACCAGCGGAGTCGCCATCCAGTTGGAAACCAGATGCCGGTTGGCGACGGCCGCGACATAGCGGTCGGGAGCGGCGAGATAGCCGATGCGCAGGCCAGGCACGGTGATCTTGGTGAACGAGGTAACGTAGAGCGTACGCTCCGGCGCAAAGGCAGCAACCGGCGGCGGCCGGTCCTCGACCAGGGGACCCAGCACATCGTTCTCGATGATGGCGATGTCGTGCTTGCGCGCGACGGCTGCGATCTGCTCGCGCCGCGAGGCATCCATCAGCGTCGCCGTCGGGTTGATCACCGACGGCTGCACGAACACCGCGCGGATGTCGGAAAGCCGGCAGGCCTCGTCCAGCGCCTCGGGGATCAGGCCATTGCCGTCGATCGGCAGGCCTTCGAGGTTGAAGCCGAGATAGCGCGCCAGTGGCACCAGCGTGTGGTGACCAATCGCCTCGGTGGCGACGGTCGAGCCCGGCGGCGCGACGCTCATCAGCGCCACCGTCATGCCGGCGGTGGCGCCATTGGTCAGGCTGATGTTCTGCGCGGAAATGTCGAGGCCGCACAGCTTCAGCCATTCGACCGCCACCGCGCGGTGGCGCGGAAACACCGTGTTGGGCCGGAACGAGAGCGCCGAACTCGACGGCAGGTTTTCGGCCAGCCAGCCCAGCGCCTGCTTCAGCCGCTCCAGATGCATCGGCTCGCAGACCGGCTTCAGGATCGAGAGATCAATAACCTCGCCCAGCCGCTCGGGCAGATAGGGTGGCTCCGGCTCGCGGCGCTGTGTCTGGACGAAGCTGCCGCGACCGATCTCACCCGAAATCAGGCCCCGCCGGATCAGTTCCTCATAGGCGCGGCTGACCGTCTGCACCGACAGTTTCAAATCGTCGGCCAGCCGGCGATGGGTCGGCAGCCGTGCACCATTGGCAAGGCGCCCGTCATGGATGGCGCGCGCGAACTGGTCGGCCAGCGATTGATAGGCTGGCCGCCGGATGAGCGCGGGATCGGGTTGCCACAATGTCATGACTTATTAGAGATCGAAATCAGTGCAATTGACAATCGAAATAATGCGCCGTCATGGTGCGGTGGACGAAAAAGTGGACGCCGATGACATCAGCGAAACTCGACCCGATCGACCTGAAAATCCTCGAAGCCATCCAGCGTGACGGACGCATCACCAAGCTGGCGCTGGCCGAGCAGGTCGGGCTGTCGCCGACGCCTTGCTGGATGCGGCTGCGCAAGCTGGAGAAGGCCGGCATCGTCTCGGGCTATCACGCCCGGATCGCCATGCGCGTCGTGGCACCCGTTGCCACCGTGCTGATGGAGGTGACGCTGGCCAACCACCGCCAGGCCGATTTCGACCGCTTCGAGCGCGTCATCCGCGACATCCCCGAGATCGTCGCCTGCTGGTCGGTGGGCGGCGGCGTCGACTATGTGCTGAAGGTGATGGCGCGCGACATCGACGCCTATCAACGGCTGGTCGACGGCTTGCTCGAGCGCGAAATCGGCATCGACCGCTACTTCACCTACATCGTCATCAAGACGGTGAAGGACGAGACCGTTCTGCCGGTGGCCGATCTGTTGCCGGTACAGATGTAGCAACATCCGAGAGAGATCATCTGCATGGGCCACGCAATAGAGATAATCTCTCTACGCACCGGCGCTTAAACAGCCTCTTTCCTTCGCGGGACAGACCTACTCTTGCGGCATCACCCCAACCGGGAGCAGCCGATGATGTCCGCGCATTTTGCCCGTTCGCACCGCCACGAGGCGCTCGACCGCCTCGCCGACCGCCGGCTGCTGCGTGAGCTTGCCTATGTCGACGGCCACTGGACGGCGAGCGAGGCGGCCGAGAGCTTCGAGGTCACCGATCCGGCGACCGGCACCACCGTCGCCTTCGTCGCCGCGCTGGATGCGCGGCAAACGACAAAAGCGATCGACGCCGCCGCGCGGGCCTTCCCGCCCTGGCGGTCGCTGTTGCCGCAGGAGCGTTCAAGGATTCTGCGAAAATGGTTCGAGCTGATCACCGCCGCGAAGGATGATCTGGCCCTGCTGATGACGCTGGAACAGGGCAAGCCGCTGCAGGAATCGCTGGGCGAGATCGACTATGCCGCCTCCTTCGTCGAATGGTATGCGGAGGAAGCCAAGCGCCTGAACGCCGAGAGCGTCACCAGCCATCTGCCAAACGCCGAAATGATGGTGCGGCGTGAACCGCTCGGTGTCGTCGGTGTCGTCACGCCGTGGAACTTCCCGTCGGCGATGCTGACCCGCAAGGCGGCCGCAGCACTTGCCGCCGGCTGCACCATCGTCGCGCATCCGTCCTCGGAAACGCCTCTCTCGGCACTGGCGCTGGCCGAACTCGGCGAGCGCGCCGGCCTGCCGGCGGGCGTATTCAACATCGTCACCGGCAAGGCCTCGACGATCGTCGGCCGGATGTGCGAGGACCCGCGTGTTCGCGCCATGAGCTTCACCGGCTCGACCGAGATCGGCCGGCTGATCGCCGCGCAAAGTGCCGCCACGATGAAGCGGCTGGTGATGGAGCTTGGCGGCCACGCGCCGCTGATCGTCTTTGCCGACTCCGATCTCGACAAGGCTGTGAGCATCGCCATCGACGCCAAATTCGCCACGTCGGGACAGGACTGCCTCGCCGCCAACCGCATCTATGTGCAGCGTCCGATCTATGATCGCTTCTGCGCCGCCTTCGCCGCGCGCATCGAGAAATTGCGGACAGGCAACGGCCTTGCGCACGAAATCGAGATCGGGCCGCTGATGCACGAGCGCGCCGTCCAGAAGGTCGAGGAACAGGTCGCCGATGCGCTGACCCGCGGCGCGCGCTGTCTCACCGGCGGTGCGCGGCACCAGGCCGGGCCACTGTTCTACCAGCCGACGCTGCTGGTAAATGTCGCCGACGAGGCGCTGATCATGCGCGAGGAGACCTTTGGCCCCGTCGCCGCCGTCACTCCGTTCGACAGCGAGGACGAGGTGATCGCCCGCGCCAACGCCACCGAATATGGCCTGGTCGCCTATGTCGTGACCGAGAACGGCGCCCGCCAGCAACGCATGGGCCGCGCGCTCGACTACGGCATGGTCGCCATCAACCGCGTCAAGATCACCGGCGCGCCGATCCCGTTCGGCGGCGTCAAGCAGTCCGGCATTGGCCGCGAGGGCTCGCGCCACGGG
Source organism: Mesorhizobium sp. RCAM 05104 (assembly GCF_059683645.1). Classification (NCBI taxonomy): domain Bacteria; kingdom Pseudomonadati; phylum Pseudomonadota; class Alphaproteobacteria; order Hyphomicrobiales; family Phyllobacteriaceae; genus Mesorhizobium; species Mesorhizobium sp. RCAM 05104. The sequence continues at coordinate 1,838,800 of NZ_CM185033.1, forward strand.
CTCGAAGCCTTCACCGATCTCAAATATCTCTGTCTGGATGTGGCCTAGACCCCACCCGGACCTTTCAAGGAGTCAAAAAGATGCTGGACCAGTCCAACGAACTCGCCGCCTGGGATCGCGACCACTTCTTCCACCCCTCGACGCATATGGGCACGCATGCGCGCGGCGAGAGCCCGACCCGCATCATGGCCGGCGGCGAAGGCGTCACCGTCTGGGACAACAATGGCAGGAAGAGCCTCGATGCCTTTGCCGGCCTCTATTGTGTCAATGTCGGCTATGGCCGCCAGAAGATTGCTGATGCGATCGCCGCCCAGGCCAAGAACCTCGCCTACTACCACGCCTATGTCGGTCACGGCACCGAGGCCTCGATTACGCTTGCCAAGATGATCATCGACCGCGCGCCGAAAGGTATGTCGCGGGTCTATTTCGGCCTCTCGGGTTCCGATGCCAACGAAACCAACATCAAGCTGATCTGGTACTACAACAATGTGCTCGGTCGGCCGGAGAAGAAGAAGATCATCTCGCGCTGGCGCGGCTATCATGGCTCCGGCGTGATGACGGGTTCGCTGACCGGGCTCGACCTGTTCCACAACGCGTTCGACCTGCCGCGCGCGCCGATCCTGCACACCGAGGCGCCTTATTATTTCCGCCGCGCCGACCGCTCGATGAGCGAGGAGCAGTTCTCGCAGCATTGCGCCGACAAGCTTGAGGAGATGATCCTGACAGAGGGCCCGGAAACCGTCGCCGCTTTCATCGGCGAGCCGATCCTCGGCACCGGCGGCATCGTGCCGCCGCCGGCCGGCTACTGGGAGAAAATCCAGACCGTACTGAAGAAGTACGATGTGCTGCTGGTCGCCGACGAGGTGGTGACGGGCTTCGGCCGGCTGGGCACCATGTTCGGCTCCGACCATTACGGCATCAAGCCCGACCTGATCACCATCGCCAAGGGCCTGACCTCGGCCTATGCGCCGCTGTCGGGCGTCATTGTCGCCGACAAGATGTGGCAGGTGCTGGTCGATGGCTCCGACAAGCTCGGTTCGCTCGGCCATGGATGGACCTATTCGGCGCATCCAATCTGCGTTGCCGCCGGCGTCGCCAATCTCGAACTGATCGACGAAATGGACCTAGTGACCAATGCCCGCGAGACCGGCGCCTATTTCCGCGCGGAGCTCGCCAAGGCCGTCGGCGGCCATAAAAACGTCGGCGACGTGCGCGGCGACGGCATGCTGGCGGCGGTCGAGTTCGTCGCCGACCGGGACGACCGGGTGTTCTTCGACGCCTCGCAGAAGATCGGTCCGCAGGTGGCGACAGCGCTTGCGGCAAGCGGCGTCATTGGCCGTGCCATGCCGCAGGGCGATATCCTCGGTTTTGCGCCGCCACTCTGCCTGACGCGTGAAGAGGCCGACATCGTGGTGGCCAAGACCGCCGACGCGGTGAAGAGCGTGTTTGCCAATCTCTGAAATCGACCTGTGAATGCCATGACCAAACCCCTCCCCGCCACCATGGCCGCCGTGCAGCTCACCGGGCACGGCGGACCAGAAAAACTCGTCTACCGCACCGATGTCAAAGTGCCAGTGCCGGCTCCCGGCGAAGCGCTGGTCAAAGTCACCGCTTGCGGCATGAACAACACCGATGTCTGGGTGCGCCAGGGCGCCTATGGCACGGAAGAGGACGCGGCAGCGGTGTCGACCTGGCGGCGCCAAGGCAACACGCTGACGTTCCCGCGCATCCAGGGCACCGACACGGTCGGTACCATCGTTGCCGTCGGCACGGGCGTTTCGCCTGATCGCATCGGCGAACGGGTGATGGTCGATTTTTCCATCTACAACCGCGACGACGATTCGCTGGCCGACATCGACTATATGGGCCATGGCCGCGACGGCGGTTACGCCGAGTATCAGGCCGTGCCGGCCGAGAACGCCCATGTGGTCGACACGAACTTGAGCGACGTAGAGCTCGCCACCTTCTGCTGCGCCTACCTCACCGGCGAACAGATGCTGGAACGCGCCGGCCTGAAGGCCGGAGAGCGTGTGCTGGTCACCGGCGCCTCGGGCGGCGTCGGTTCCGGCATCGTGCAACTGGCGCGGGCGCGCGGCGCCATTCCCTATGCCGTCGTCGGCAAGGGCAAGGAACAGGCGGTGCTCGACATCGGCGCCGAGGCGGTGATCGCCCGTGGCATCGCCGACCTGCCGCAAGCCGTGAACGAGGCGACGGGCGGCCGGCCTATCGACGTCGTGGCTGACCTCGTCGGTGGCGCCATCTTCAACGACCTGCTGCGCATCCTTCGGCCCGAGGGCCGCTACACCACCGCCGGCGCGATTGCCGGGCCGGTCGTGCAGCTCGATCTCAGGACCATGTATCTGAAGCAGTTGCAGCTGCATGGTTCGAGTCAGGGCACGCGCGCCGATTTTCGCCGCATCGTTGGATACATCGAGGCGAAGAAAATCCGGCCGCTGGTCGGCGGCGTCTACAAGCTCTCCGATTTCCACCACGCGCAGGCGGATTTCATCGCCAAGGATTTCGTCGGCAAGCTGGTGGTGGTGCCGGACGCCGTCTGGGAAAGCGTATCTGATTTCTGAGCCAAACGGACGTCGCGGCCAACGTGCCCTATGTGATCAGCCGCGACGCCGACTACGCCGTCCCCATCCATGGCGACGATCGCGGCATCCCCGCCGTCCTCGTCGAAATCCGGCAGGACCTTTTATCGACAAGGTCGGGCATCGAGGAGTGGGCGAGCCGCCTGGCGGCGGCACTGCCCACACAGCAAACGCAGACGGTCCCCTGAGCAATCTCAGCCTGCGCGAGGTGACGCGAACGTCGCTTCATGATGTGGTGAAGCGCTGCCGACCGATCGGCGGCGGCTTTTCCATCGCTTGACGTCCACGGCATCCTGCTTTGCGTCGCACCCACTTCGGTGGTCACGGCCTCCCCCTATCTTCTCGGACGCGAAGCACCATATCCATCATATCCATATGGTACGATCCAGCCATCTTGCTGGACGTCGTCGGGGCGGGGGATGTCACATTGCCGGTGTTTTGTTTGATGAGCCTGACCGGCATGCTGCTATTTTTTCGGGCAATGCTGGCGGTGGGCCTGCTGCTTGCCAGCGGATTCCCCCAGCGGAGCTTGCCTGATGCCGTTTGAGATCGACCAGGCGACGATCGCAGCCTATCTGGAAGTCATCACCATCAATCTCGTTCTCTCGGGCGACAATGTCGTGGTGATCGGCATGGCGCCGGCCGGCCTGGCAAGAGACCTGCGCCAGAAGGCGATCGTGGCCGGCATTGCCGCGGCGGCGGTGATCCGTATCGTCTTTGCCGTGGTGGCGGTGCAATTGCTGGAAATCCCGGGCATCATGCTTGTCGGCGGCCTGCTGCTGTTCTGGGTCTGCTGGAACATGTTCGAGGAATTGCGGTCCGCCGGCGATGCCGATGACGGAAACGGCACAAACGTCGATCCCTACACCGCCAGCCTTGTGGCAAAACGACCAGCCAAGGCACTCCGCACCGCGATCATTCAGATCATTGTCGCCGACGTTTCGATGTCGCTGGACAATGTGCTCGCCGTGGCCGGGGCGGCAAGCGACGACATGGATGCGCTGATCTTCGGTCTCATCCTGTCGGTGGTCTTGATGGCGGTCGCATCGACGCTGGTGGCGGCGCTGCTGGCCAGATACCGCTGGATCGGCTGGCTCGGCCTTGCGGTCATTGTCTATGTCGCGGGCAGCATGGTGCTGGATGGCGTCGGGCAACTGAAAGCGCTCGACTACGGAACGCTTTTTTCCAAGGCCTCATCGGCCCAGACTTATTAGACTTCCGGGGCCATCGAAGGCCCCGGATCTTCAACCGGCAGTATTGGAGCACAGCCTCGCCGTACGGGGGGCTGGGCGTGAAGTGATGCCCCCGACAGCCGCTTCGGCAACACCCGGAACCCTAGTTGCCGGAACCACTGCCGGAATCGCCGCCCTTACCGCCGGAATCGCCACCCTTGCCACCGGAATCACCGCCCTTACCACCGGAATCGCCGCCCTTGCCGCCGGAATCACCACCCTTGCCACCGGTATCACCGCCCTTGCCACCGGTATCACCGCTCTTGCCGCCGGTGTCACCGGCACTTGAATCATCTACACCGCCGGGAACGTTGCTGTCGCCGAGACGTGCAAGCGTTGCCGCGATCAACGAGGTTGTGAGGGGTGGGCATTGCTCGATTTGGTCCGACGAAAGGATGCTCCTGCGATTGATCGCGATACAACACTGCGCATAGTTGGCGTCGGTAAGTGGTTGGCATTGGGCGGCTGTCAGCCGCGGCCGAATATTGTCCTGTGCTGCTGTGGAACTCGCCCAACTCGCGGCCAGAAGAGCAGATGAAATGAGCAAGGTCGAATGAGTCCTTCCCCCCAAACCAGGTATCGCGACATTTCTTCCTCCAACGGAAAGCGCACATGGCCCCAAACCAGGGCGCTATCAACCAATTTCTACAATTCGGTAACATATTGTTATTTATATTGAGCCGAAAATACCTTTTTAAGGATTGATTAACCATATTCTGCGAGGCTTGTTCGTTAAGTTGACAACTAAAGGAGACGGTACGTGATGCGTTTCGCTACGCTTGTTGCCGTAGCCATGGTGGCAACTGGTTGCAGTGAAACCATGCAGACAACCAATGCGATGATGGTCACAAAGGGGTATGCATTCCCACCGCCGGCCGCTCGTGTTTTCTGCACCAGCCATCCAAGACTCTGCAGCACTGGCGGGCAGGTCAAGCTGGTGACGCTGACGCCGGCACGCAAAGCCGAACTCGAAGCCGTGAACACCTCCGTCAATCGCCGGATCGAGGAGCGCAGTGACCTCGTCACGGCGGGCAGCGTCGACGATTGGCGCGTGCCGACCAAACAGGGCGACTGCGAGGATATCGCGATCCTGAAAAAGAGCGAGCTCTTGAAGCGTGGATGGCCGGCTTCCGCCTTGCTCCTGACGGTCGCGACGCTCGGCGGCGAAGGTCACACGGTGCTCACCGTGCGAACCGACAAGGGAGACTTGATTCTGGATAACCGCGGCAGCGTGATCAGGGACTGGTCACGCACTTCGTACCATTATTTTGCCCGCCAATCCCAGTCCGCCAACGGGAAGTGGGTGCGGATCAGCTCTTAACGGCTCTCGAGTTACTTGCATCCGACTTCCCTGCTCAGCGTCAGGGCAAGAGTTCCGAACTGGCGCCGACCAATTTTCGTCCAACGAGGACGGACGGCTCTATATTCTCGTGCCTCTATACCGGGCGGCTTCTACCCAGAATGCGAGAGCAATTGCTGGAGACCGTCCTTTCACTTCAAAATCCCGCCCCCGATGGCTTCCCGCCGCAATCCACACTGTCTTTGAACGTTGATAGATCGTGATGCCACGTGCACTCGCCCGAGCGCATAGCTCTGCGTCATTTCGAGACATTTCTTCCAGCCCCATTGCCCATCAAACCTGCAGAAACGATTGTGACGGGGACATTCTTCCCGCAAAAAAGACCTGGTTGCAGCGCGACCGGCCTTGGTCACGGCGGGCAGGTATTCCAGGTCTCAGCACGGAGCAGCTTCCATCCAGAACGCCCGCGCAATTGCTGGCGACCGTCCTTTCATCTCAAATCCCGCTGGTAACCTCCTGCCGCCATCCACACAGTTTTTGAACGGTGATGGATCGTAGCGCCAATGCGCTGGCACGCTGCACGCTGGTAGTTTCGCATCAAATCGATGCACTGGTTGGCTGTTGCGGTAGCAATAAACAGATCAGAATTGCTTGCGGCCGCATTTTGGCGGGTACCCGGCCAGGACTCCACTTTTGGATTAGCTGGTCCGGCATATTTGCCCATTAGGATGAATGTATCTTATTTCTATCAATTCGGTAGATTTGGCGCGGGTTCAACGGAGGCAGAAATGACCAAACCTCATTTCCGGAAACTGCTCGGCGCGCTGGTCGCCACGTCTGTCCAGTTCGGCACGCTCGGTTTCGCGTTCGCCGACACCACCATCCTCAACGTGTCCTACGATCCGACACGCGAGCTCTACAAGGCCTATGACGAGGCCTTCGCCGCGCACTGGAAGGCCGAGACCGGCGAGACGGTCACCATCCAGCAATCGCATGGCGGATCGGGCGCCCAGGCCCGCGCCGTGATCGACGGCCTCGACGCCGACGTGGTGACGCTGGCGCTCGAAGGCGACATCAACGCCATCGTCGCCAAGTCGAAGAAGATCAATGCGGACTGGCGCGGCAAATTCGACAACAACTCGGCGCCCTACACCTCGACCATCATCTTCCTTGTCCGCAAGGGCAATCCCAAGGCCATCCACGACTGGAACGACCTGGTCAAGGACGGCGTCCAGGTGATCACCCCCAACCCCAAGACCTCCGGCGGCGCGCGCTGGAACTATCTTGCCGCCTGGGCCTACGCCAACGCCAATGATGGCGGCGACGAAGCCAAGACCAAGGAATTCGTCGGCAAGCTCTATGCCAATGTTCCGGTGCTCGACACCGGCGCGCGCGGCTCGACCGTGACCTTCGCGCAAAAAGGCCTCGGCGACGTGCTGATCGCCTGGGAGAACGAGGCCTATCTGGCGCTCGACGAGTTCGGCGCCGACAATTTCGACATCGTCTACCCGCCGACCTCGATCCTGGCCGAGCCGCCGGTGGCGGTGGTCGACGCCAATGTCGACGCCAAGGGCACGCGCAAGGTCGCCGAAGCCTATCTGGGCTGGCTCTATTCCAAGGAAGCGCAGACGATCATCGCCAGGAACCACTATCGTCCGTCCAAGCCAGACCTGGTGCCGGCCGAGGACCTCGCCAAGCTGCCGCCAATCAAGCTGATCACCATCGACGATCCGCTTTTCGGCGGCTGGAAGAAGGCCCAGCCTTATCATTTCGGCGACGGTGGTATATTCGACCAGATCTACAAGCCCCAATAAGGCCCGCTAACGGGAACAGGAGAAGCTTACAAACGAGCTTCTCCGCCCCCAATGCCCGTGCTGTCGGTTGAATCAACATAATGGTGACCCGATTGTACCGTGGTATTGGCCTCGGTCCGGGAGCGAGGCAGTGCTTGCATCTGCACAGAACCTCCGTAATTCTCGGCCTTCCCGGAGGAACTGTATGGCTGGAGAACAACACCCGAACGACAAGCTTACTCGTCTTCTTGCCTCAGGCTGGTCCATCGCAGGCTATTCGACGACAATGATGGCCACCGGGACAATGACCCATTCCGTCTTGCTGCAAAAAGAACATGTCCTGATCTCCGCAACCATCGTGGCTGAGGGCGATCACGAGATTGGACGCGCATTCACGATGCTGGCGCCGGCGCCGGAGACCAAGAAGCGTCGATTTTGAAGCCGACGCGATGAGCGGTTCAATTCAGGCGGCGCGCGTGGTGGACTTTAGCCGCTCGGGCGTTCTTTCCGAAAACCGTTTCTTGGAGCTCGCCAGCGCCAGCTTGCGACTCTGGATCGTAGTCGACGACGCCGGGAAGAGGGTCCATCGACCGGGCCGGAAGGCGACGCGGCTTTTCTGCGCGGCGGGATGGTCGACGGGCAGTTCGATCTCGACCCGCTGGCGGTCGCCGCCGATTTCGAGCTCGACGCGCCTGGTACCGGCGACGCGGCGGCTGGCGGCCACCGTGCCGACGATGCAGCCGCTGCAGCCATCCAGCAGTTCGACATCGTGCGGGCGGAAGTACAGCGTCGCCTCGCCCGGGGGCTGGTTGGGCGCGGCAAGCCCGATCGGCCGGTCGGCGATCCAGACCTCGCCATTGTCGATCTTGACGGGAAGCGAGCTCGATTCGCCGATGAAGCCGTAGACGAACGGCGAGTTCGGCGTGTCGTAGATGTCGTCGGCGGTGCCGACCTGCTCGATGCGGCCCTGGCTCATCACCACGACACGGTCGGCAAGCTCGAGCGCCTCTTCCTGGTCGTGGGTGACGAAGACGGTGGTGTGGCCGGTGGCGTCATGGATCTCGCGCAGCCAGCGGCGCAGTTCCCGGCGCACCTGCGCGTCGAGCGCGCCGAACGGCTCGTCGAGCAGCAGCACCTTGGGTTCGATCGCCATGGCGCGCGCCAGCGCCACGCGCTGGCGCTGGCCGCCGGAGAGCTGCGCCGGATAGCGCTTCTCCAGCCCCGAAAGCTGCACCAGATCGAGAAGCTCGGAGGCACGGCGGCGGATCTCCTGCGCCGGCGGGCGCGACGGTCCGTGCCGGACCTTCAGGCCGAAGCCGATATTGTCGGCCACCGTCATGTGCCGGAACAGCGCATAGTGCTGGAAGACGAAGCCGACATTGCGCTCCTGGATCGACCGGTGCGAGGCGTCCTCGTCGCCGAAGAAGATCTTTCCCCGCGTCGGCCGCTCCAGCCCGGCGATCAGCCTGAGCAGCGTCGTCTTGCCGGAACCGGATGGCCCCAGCAGCGCGATCAGCTCGCCCGACTTGATGTCGAGCGAGACGTCGTGGAGCGCCGGAAACCGCTCGAACTCCTTGCGCACGTTGGCAACGCGAACTTCCATCTACAGTCCCTCAGCAGGCGATGCCTGTCATTGTCCCAAAACCGCTACACACTCTTGGGCGACAGGCATCTAGTGTCCGCGCGCCGCGGCGATCTCGGCGCCGTAGCGCATCTCCAGAAGTGTTTTCAAGACCAGCGTGACGAGCGCCAGGCCGGCAAGCAAGGACGCGACGGCAAAGGCGCCGACGGCGTTGTACTCGTTGTAGAGGATCTCGACATGCAGCGGCATGGTGTTGGTCAGGCCGCGGATGTGGCCCGACACCACCGAGACCGCGCCGAACTCGCCCATGGCGCGGGCGTTGCACAGTAGCACGCCGTAGAGCAGCCCCCATTTGACGTTGGGCAGCGTCACATACCAGAAGGCCTGCCAGCCATTGGCGCCAAGCGAGAGGGCCGCCTCCTCGTCGCCACTGCCCTGTTCCTGCATCAGCGGGATCAGCTCGCGGGCGACGAAGGGGAAGGTGACGAAGATGGTGGCCAGCACGATGCCCGGCACGGCGAACAGGATGACGATGCCATGCGCCTTCAGCCAGCCGCCGAGCAGCCCCTGGGCGCCGAACAGAAGCACATAGACCAGGCCCGATATGACCGGCGAAACCGAGAAGGGCAGGTCGATCAGCGTGGTCAGGAAGGCCTTGCCCTTGAACTCGAACTTGGCGATCGCCCAGGCGGCGGAGAGGCCGAAGACGATGTTGAGCGGCACCGCGATCGCCGCCACCAGCAGCGTCAGCCGGATCGCCGAGCGGGTGTCGGGATTGCCAAGCGCCTCGCTATAGGCGCCGATGCCCTTGGCCAGCGCCTCGTTGAAGACGACGATCAGCGGCAGCAGCAGGAAGATGCCGAGGAAGGCGAAGGCGATGGCCATCAGCACGGCCTGCGCCGGGCGGCTTTCGGTCACCGCCGCCGACTGGCTCTCATGGTGCGGTTCGTAGGATTTGATCTCGGGATCAGCCATAGCGCTTGCGGCTCCATGACTGCGCCAGATTGACGACCAGGAGCATGATGAACGACAGGGCCAGCATGAGCGCGGCGATCGCGGTCGCCGCCGGGTAATTGTATTCCTCCAGCCGGATGACGATCAGAAGCGGCGCGATCTCGGATTTGTAGGGCAGATTGCCGGCGATGAAGATGACCGAGCCGTATTCGCCGACGCCGCGGGCGAAAGCCAGCGCGAAGCCGGTGACGATGGCCGGCGCCAGGCCCGGAAACAGGATGCGGGTGATGATCTGGAAGCGGCTGGCGCCAAGCGTGGCGGCGGCTTCCTCCACCTCCTTGTCGATCTCCTCCATGATCGGCTGCACGGTGCGCACGACGAAGGGCAGGCCGATGAAGACCAGCGCAATGACGATGCCGAGCGGCGTGTAGGCGACCTTGATGCCGAGCGGCATCAGCAGTTTGCCGATCCAGCCGTTCGGCGCGTAGAGCGTGGTCAGCGCGATGCCAGCCACCGCCGTCGGCAGCGCGAAGGGCAGGTCGACCATGGCATCGACGATGCGGCGGCCGGGAAAGCGGTAGCGCACCAGAACCCAGGCGACGAGCGTGCCGAAGACGACGTTGACGGCCGCCGCGATGAAGGCGGTGCCGAAGCTGATCTCCAGCGCGTTGACGGTGCGCCGGTCGGCGGCGATGGCCCAGAACTCGGTCCAGCCAAGCGCCGCCGAGCGCCAGACCAGCCCCGACAAGGGGATGAGAATGATCAGCGTCAGGTAGGCAAGCGAGAAGCCGAGCGTCAATCCGAAACCCGGAATGACACTCGGCTGTCTGAACCGCCACCCCGCAGGAGCGGGTGCTATGGTTACGAATGCTGCGGTCATCGAGTTCAGGGAAGTCCCTCTCACTCAACCAAGATTGCATCCGCTATGGCTCGAAGCGGTTTGTATGCGCAAGCTGTTTGAACGATCCCTGCCACTACGTCTATTCGCCCAGTGGCATTTCATCCTTCATCGCCATTCGGAATTCCTGAGGTCGTGCGACTACCACTTAGTGCGCGGATATTTAGGTCAGGTCGGGTAGGCCCCCTCCCCGAAATGATAAGGTCGGCCTCATTTCAATCGCTCATACTCTACCACCGGGAACAAGCGCCTGCATAAATATGAGGCACGACATCCCAAGCAACGGCTTGCCGCGTCAGCACTTACCATGCCCGACATGCGGAGTTCATCAGTAGAAGGTCGGCACGAAGGTCAACAGGCAGCTACAGCCAAAAGTGGAGCCATGCCCGACAGAATAGGTTGGTTGAGCCTCGATAGCATCTCGCACAGTACCCTTGGACGAGTTCTACGCAACGCCAAACCAACGTAATAATAAGGTGCAGGCTGGATATCGATCGGGAGAGGGAGGAAATGAAGAACATTTCAAAGGAACTGATGGAGCTAGCCGAACACATTCGCCCGGCGCGGGAAGCGTTCGCGGAAGCGGACAAAAGAAGGATCGAATCCGCCTTGGAGGCAGGGCGACTTCTTTGCCAGGCCAAGGATGACTGCCCGCACCAGCAATGGCTGGCTTTCCTGACATTGGCCGGTATCTACGAGCAACAGGCCAGAGAGCTGATGCAATTGGCCCGCGCGGGATTGACGGCACACGTCGTTTCGGAAATCGGAGGCATCGATGCGGCACTGGCCTATCTGGTGAAGGCAAGATTGCCCGAGCCAGGCGAATGCCTGACCGTGGGACGGATAGGCTGGCCTGAAAAGAACACGCCCTTCGCCATCATCAAGCCGAACGCCGTCCATCCTGGTTACTACGACGTGGCGATTGCCGACATGTGGGCCAATCCCGCAACGGTTTTCTCGTCCACGAAGCCGCTGAAGGGGGGAAGTTTGCGGCTCGCCGACGGGTCGTTCTTCGACAACCTCTGGCATATCGTCGACAGGGAATTGGATGTCCCGCATTCGCAGCGCGAATTCCAGATGATGCCGGCGGATCTGGTCTCCAGGGATGGGGCTTTCCTCTTCGCAAAACCAATCGCCGCCGCAGGTGATGGTTCGAAGACAAACCGTGCGGCCAACTACGCACTTTGATTGTCCGGCATTTCCGCCGCAATGGAGCCTCGCTCGATGGCGGGTTCCATTGCGGCCGCTGGCAATGAGGGCACAGCTGCAACCGATATAGCCAGAGCGGAGAGAGAGATGGAAAGTCGCCGTGCGAGCGTCGCCGCGTTCTGCCTAGCGCTGCTGGTGATGTCGGAGCGCTCCGTTGCGCAGTCCCAGCTGAACCAGACAGAGGTCTATCAAGCCCAGGCGAAGCTATTCGAGGGTAATTTCCTGTCTCGCATTCCGGACGGCAAGATTGATCAGCGAACTCTGGACGCTTTAAGGGCATGGCAAAAGCAAACGAAGCGGCCGCAGACCAGCGTTTTGACGAAGAAAGAGTTCGATCAGTTGATGCGGTTTGATCCTGGCAAACACGCCTGGGAAGCGATATCCGGATCAATAGACGGGAGTTGGACCGCAGTTTGGGGACACCGCTCCGGCGTAGAGGCAGCCCAAAAAGCCCTGGCAGGATGCCAGAAGAAATCGTCTCGGCCCAACGATTGTTCGTACGTGTCCAATTCGGTTGATCGGAGCGGCCCGGGTTGGTCAGCTGCCGTCTTTTGCGAGCAACGAGGTCTGTTTCGAAAAAAAGGGCAAATGTTCCTGCATAATGGCCTGAGCCGGAAATCGGCCGTAGATCAAGCGTTTGCTGCCGCAAGCGCAGCGAAATTTCCCGCGTCTCAATGCAGCCTCGTAAAGGCGCTGGACGGCAACGGAGCCCAGTGAGCACCTTCCTTCAGCGCTTGCCGACAAGTGCTGAAGGTATCCGAGCACATGTCCTTCGTTGACGTTTTGGCGGGAAGGTGTCGCGCGGGCCTAACCCCTTTGGAAGGCTATCCGCATTTAGCGCAATCAAATGGCGCCTACCAGGGTTTTCAGATCGCGGCGGTCTCGGAAGAGGTAATGCCATATCCGATTTCGCGCTCCATTTTCTTGATCGCTGCTGGCTTAATCGAAGAAGGATGTCATCATCAGAGTGAGCTCATGCGCATTGCAATCGTTGGTTCAGGTTACGTCGGTCTTGTGTCTGGGGCATGCTTGGCTGACTTTGGTCACAAAGTCGTCTGCATCGACAAGGCAGAGGCCAAAATCGTCGATCTTCAAGCTGGAAGAATGCCGATTTACGAGCCAGGTCTCGAAGACCTTGTCTCCAAGAATTCCGCGACAGGGCAGCTCGCCTTTACAAGCGCGCTCGCGCCGGCAGTCGCAGACGCGGATGTGGTGTTCATTGCCGTCGGGACGCCTTCGAGGCGAGGCGACGGTCATGCCGACCTTTCCTATATTTACGAGGCGGCGCGGGAAATCGCGGCAGCGGTTCGCGGCTTTACGGTGGTCGCGGTCAAATCCACGGTGCCAGTGGGAACCGGAGATGAAGTCGAACGGATCATTCGCGGCTGCAATCCGGCGGCGGATGTGGCCGTCGTGTCGAACCCGGAATTCCTTCGCGAAGGAGCTGCTATCGACGACTTCAAACGGCCGGACAGAATCGTTATCGGTCTGCCGTCGGACGAGCGCAGCCGCGAAGTGATGGCGGAAGTCTACCGGCCGCTCTATCTCAACCAGGCGCCGATCATGTTCACCGGGCGTCGCACGTCGGAACTGATAAAGTATGCGGCCAACGCGTTCCTGGCGCTCAAGATTACATTCATCAACGAGATTGCAGATCTCTGCGAGAACGTGGGTGCGAACGTGCAGGAGGTGGCGCGGGGCATCGGGCTCGACAACCGCATTGGTCCAAAATTCCTGCACGCGGGCCCTGGTTATGGCGGGTCCTGTTTTCCGAAGGATACGCTGGCTCTCGTCAAGACGGCGCAAGACAGCGGCGCGCCGCTGCGGCTAATCGAAACGACGGTCGCCGTGAACGACCAGCGAAAACGCACCATGGCCCGCAGGATCGTGCTCGCCTGCGGCGGCAATGTTCGAGCAAAGACAGTGGCCGTACTCGGTCTCACATTCAAACCCAACACAGATGATGTCCGGGACGCGCCTTCCCTCTCGATTATCCAGGCTTTGATCGATTTCGGGGCGCATGTTCGAGTGTATGACCCCGAAGGCATGGAACAAGCACGGCTCATGCTTGGCGGGAGCGTCGAGTATGCGAAAGGAGCATATGAATGCGCCAAGGGTGCCGATGCCCTGGTGATTGTCACCGAGTGGAACCAGTTTCGTGCCCTGGATTTTGCGCGGTTGTCACGCACCATGTCGAAGCAGGTCGTGGTCGACCTTCGTAACATCTACAGGCGGGAAGATATCTGCAAGCATGGATTTGAATACGTGAACGTCGGCGAGGGAGTGGCAGGGGATAGTCCTGTGTTTGCCGCGGCCGCCGAATGAGGTATTTCGTCACCGGAACCGCAGGATTTATCGGATTCCATCTGGCGCGCCGCCTGCTGGATGAAGGTCACTCCGTGACCGGCTTCGACGGGATGACGCCATACTACGACGTTGCCTTGAAGCATTCCCGACATGCCTTGCTTCAGCGGTACGACGCCTTCCGCTTCCATATCGGGCAGTTGGAAGACATGGATGCCCTCCGGCGGGCGGCAGACTCGGCCATGCCCGATGTGATTGTCCATCTGGCCGCGCAGGCTGGCGTGCGGTACTCGATCGACAATCCGCGAAGCTACACCGACAGCAATCTGGTCGGCTCCTTCAACGTCCTTGAACTTGCCCGTGATCTGAAGCCAAGACATCTGCTGCTTGCCTCCACAAGTTCGGTCTATGGCGCGAATGAACAAACCCCGTTCGTAGAGACTGACAAGACCGATTGGCCACTAACGTTCTACGCGGCGACCAAGAAGGCGGTGGAGGCGATGTCACACTCGTATTCGCATCTTTTCCAGATCCCAACGACATCCTTCCGCTTCTTCACCGTGTATGGCCCCTGGGGTCGACCCGACATGGCGCTTTTCAAGTTTGTCGACGCCATCGAGAACGGGCGTCCGATTGAAGTCTATGGCGAAGGTGGGATGAAACGCGATTTCACCTATGTCGGCGATCTTGTGGAAGCCATCGTCCGACTCATCGGATGCGTGCCGGTGGCCGGCCGGCCGGTGTCTGGCCCGGATGTCGTCGACACGCTGTCGCCCGTGGCGCCGTGGCGTGTTGTCAATATAGGCGGCGGCGAGCCGGTCGGGCTGCTGCCTTTCATCGAGACAATCGAGAACTGCCTTGGCAAACGCGCTATCCGCAAGATGCAGCCGATGCAAGCTGGCGACATGCAGGCGACCTATGCTGACCCTCGCCTCTTGGAGGCGCTTACGGGCTATCGCCCTCGGACCAGTGTCGAGGAGGGGGTAGCTGCCTTCATACGTTGGTATCTGGAAGAATGGCCATCGCGGCCGACAATCGCCGCCTAGGACTGTCGCCTAACAGAATTACCAGGCGCTTAAGTGCGCTGCCTTGGATTCCGCGCGTCTGACCGTGGCACACGGAAAGCCAACATGGGACCCTCTCAGGCCGACATCAGCTTGGCGTGTATCTTGGGCCTGGCGCCGCGCCAGGATGTCACCTCAATGGTTGCTCCGTCGCCGCAAAGCACGGCAAAGCCGCTGTCGGTAAGCGTTTGCACCTGGCCAGTCAGCCCTATGTAGCGCCCTCGCCCCGCAAACATGCGTGCCTTGTCGACGACGATCTTGGCCCCGGCATCAAGGGTGAAGGCGCCCGGATAGGGATCGCCAACAGCGCGGACAAAACGCAGAATATCTTCGGCCGTCTGCGTCCAGTCGATGATCCCGTCCTCCGCCGAACGCTTGGCACAGTAGCTGGCGAGGGAGACGTCCTGCGCCACGCCCACCCTATTGTCACGGGCGATCGCTGACACAACGAGAGGTGTCATCTCCAACAGGGCCTGCTTGTGCTTTTCATAGAGCGAACGCGCGGTCTCGTCCGGCGCGACGGCAAAGAGCTTCTGCAGGACAATCGGACCGCTGTCGACGCCTTCATCGAGCCGGAAGAATGTCGACCCAGTCTCCTTCTCGTTCGCGATGATCGTCCAGGGGATCACCGCCCTGCCTCGAAAGCGCGGCAACGGCGCCGGATGGAAGCCTACCGAGCCGAAGCGGGCGACAGAACGAAATTCGGCGCGGCAAATCTGCGACCAGCCGACCACCAGCGTCAAATCGGGTCGACTTTCCTGAAGCTTCGCGATTGTATCGGGCGCGTTGATGTTCTTGGTCAGGTGGACTTCTATTCCCGCTGCGCGCGCAGGACCTGCCAAATCGACGAAATCGGAGTGGCGTGCGGAAGCGTCGACCGCAAGGGTGACGAGCAGCGACGGCGGCAGGCCCGCTTCGACGAGGGCGTCGAAAGCAACACGCGATCCTTCCACCGCGCCGACAAAGGCTATGCGCATGAAATCCTGACTCCAATTCATGTCCGCAAGCGACAGCGGACGCCGCCTTTTCTATTGTTCGCTTCGCTTCTACGCCCAAGTCCACCTTTAGAGGTAACCGATCCTCTGCGAGGCATCCCAATGTCCAACTCTTCCGAGAGACAAAAGCCCGGATAGTAAGAGGATCGGGGCTTTGGGATTGGAACGGTCGATGGACTATGGCGTCGGCTTGGCACTTCTGGATGGCGATGCCGTTGCGGCCGAGCGTCTGCGCATTGGCTCGCGCCGGCCGCATGTGTTGATCGTGCTGCCTGGACTGGGCGCCGGCGGCACCGAACATGTCGTCAACGTCCTCGCCAACCAGTGGGCCGCAAGAGGCTGGCTTGTGACTCTGGTTACATTCGAGCCACCCGGTCCCCCGCCTTACTATCGTTTCGATCCAGCGGTCAGGATAGAGCGGTTGGGATTGCCACAGGTGAAACGATCGAAGTTAGGGGCAATTGTCGCAAGCGCGCGTCGGGTATTTCTGCTGCGCCGAGCGCTCAAGAGGCTGGCCCCGGATGTGACCCTGAGTTTTCTCACGCGCACCAACGTGATGTCGCTGGCGGCAAGCCGGGGGCTCGGCCTAAGCGTTGTGGTTTCGGAGCGCAACAATCCTGCCCTGCAGGACGTGGGCCCGATCTGGCGCTTCCTTCGGACGAAGCTTTATCCATCGGCCTTCGGATTGGTCACCATGACCAATGGTGCGCTGAATTACTTCAGCCCTGCCATGCGCAAGCGAAGCTGGGTCATTCCCAATCCGGTCGATCTTCCCGCGGCAGGCAAACCGCGCCGGGGCGGCAACCGGCTCGTCGCCGTCGGCCGGCTGGTCCCGCAGAAAGGTTTCGACCTTCTGCTCAAGGCATTCGCCAACATCCACCACGATTTCCCCGAATGGAAATTGGTCATTTGGGGCGAGGGTCCTGACCGCGCCGAGCTTGAGGCCGAGCGTGATCGCCTGGGCATGCGCGACTGCGTTGAAATGCCCGGGATAACCACCCAGCCCGGCATCTGGGTGGAGACCGCCGATGCCTTCGTGCTTTCATCGCGCTACGAGGGTTGGGGGATTGTGCTGCTGGAGGCCATGGCAGCCGGCCTGCCCGTCATATCCTTCGACTGTCAGTGGGGGCCTCGGGAGATGGTTGAAAATGAGAAGAACGGACTTCTCGTCGAAAGCGGAAATGTCGATGCGCTCGCGGCGGGCCTACGACGGCTGCTTGGCGACGAAAAACTGCGCCAGAGGCTGGGCGCGGCGGCGGGAGTAAGTGCTGCCAGGTTCACTCCCGAATATGTGATGCAGAACTGGGACCAAGTCATTCGCGCTGCCCTGGCGTCGCGCGGCAACAAAGAGCTCTCGCCATGCTGACCACCGGTCGCGCTTTGCGCAAGATGGAAACACGCATCAAAATGACCTGGGCTGGCTCCGGGGCAGATGCATTCCTTGTTTCCTATCCAAAATCGGGGCGAACCTGGTTCAGGCATATCCTATCGGATTATTTCAGTCGGACAGCGCATGACGGGAATGTCGATCTCTTCCGCATGTTCGAAGTTCTTCCGAACTTCGACCTTGATCCGCAGCGCGGGATTCCTGCCTTCCGCTACGCGGAACAGCGCCCTCGGGTGCCGCTCATCCTCGTTTCGCATCTTGACTACAGGCGAACGCTGTTCTTTCGCCGGCCGGTCATTTTCATGGTTCGCGATCCGCGCGACGTGGTCGTATCGGCCTATTTCCACGCCACGCGCCACAAGCATCGCTTCGAAGGCGACATGGATGCCTTCATCTATGATTACCGGCAAGGTCTGCCCGCCCTCATTGTCTATCTGAACAGCTGGGCGAAGGGCCTGACGCATCACAGGCATGCCGTGTTGAGCTATGAAGAACTGACAGACGACCCTGTCAGCACATCCTCGCGCATCCTGCGGTTTCTCGGGCATGTCCCGTCCGCACCGGACCTCGAGGAGGCTATCGAGGCTTCCCGTTTTGAAGCGATGCGTGAACATGAGGTGGCGGGTGGCCTGCCGGCACATGTTTATGACCGGGGCGATGCGGAAAGTCGTCGCATGCGTCGCGGGAAGGTCGGTGGCTTCGCCGACTACCTCACTGACGCGCAGGCCGAGCTCATTGAGCGAACCTGCACCGAATGGTTGACCCCGGCCGCGAAGGAGTTGCTTAGCCGCGGCGGAACCCATTTCTCGCGGTACAATTGAAGGCTCGCCATCGGATTGAAACCTGGTGGGCGGTCCGTGCGCGCAACCTCGATCGTCCTGGCAATCCGGCGCGAGCGGGCAGACCCGCCGCGCGAGTGACAGAGGCGGTTGAATTCAGATGCATGACCAGGTCCGGCGGGCCGTGAATTCCTTACCGCTAATGGGCTAGGCCATCAGTCGTAGCAATGATCGGGTCGTGACTTATTGAGGTTGCAACAGAGCCGAACTTGGTTGTGGCGGGTTCTTCTTTTCCGCCGATGATGAGAGGCGTCAGCGGGGCTCTGGCGTGGACTTGGGATCTGTGTGCTCCGCAAGGACGGAGTGTGGGGTGAGTTTGACAACGATTGCGATGATCAGAGGACTGGCTCGACGTGTGACGGAGGCCCTCAAACACAGGAGCGCCGGCCGCACGCGCCTGGCCAACATCGCACATCTTTTGACGGGCAATTTTCTCGGCTCATTGCTCGGGCTCGTGGCCTTTACGCTTTCGGCGCGAGCACTTGGCGTGGCAAACTATGGCCAGCTTGCATTGATCATCGCGTTCACGCGGGTCGTTGAGCGCGTCGTCAGTTTCCAATCGTGGCAGCCAATCATCAAATATGCGGCGGGCCTCAACGCGTCCGAAGACCGCGATGGCCTGCGTATTCTCATGAAATTCGGCCTGCTTATCGACGTTGGAGCCGCCGTTTGCGCCTGGGTCATCGCCGTGGGCGTCGCCCTTCTCGTCGCACCATTTTTCGGTTGGTCCGCGGAAATCGTGCATCTTCTCGTTCTGTATTCCAGCGTCCTGCTGTTCCAGATCTCAGGCGTTCCGGTCGCGGTGCAGCGCATGGCCGGCAACTTCCGCCTCCTGGCCTATGGGCAGTTGCTCAACGCGGTTTTGCGGGTGTTGCTGTGCCTCCTCGGCGTGCTGCTCAAAGCCGATCTCGCCTATTTCGCCGCGGTTTGGGGAGGAACCCAGATACTCGGTTCGCTGACGCTGTTGACGTTGACAATGCGGGCGCTGCACCGGCAGGGCGTCCACAATATCCTGCGCGCGCCCCTGGCCGGAATCACAAGCCGCTTTCCCGGCATCTGGAATTTCGCGTGGTCTTCAAACATTTCGCTGACCTTGCGCGTAAGCGCGCAGGAACTCGATACATTGCTGGTCGGATTCCTCGCCGACCCCGCTTCAGCCGGCCTGTACCAAATCGCCAAGCGCATAGGACGTGTCGGCCAGCAAGTCGGCCCCCAGGTGCAGAATGTCCTCTATCCTGATGTAGCCCGCCTTTGGGCGAAGGGAAGCATCAAAGAATTCAAGCGGGCGATCTTTCAGGCCGAAGCCATGCTGCTCGGCTTTGGGATCCTTTGCATCCTGGTTGTCGCGGCGCTAATTCGGCCGCTGCTGATCTGGACCGCAGGGCCTGATTTTCTCGGCGCGGCCAACCTCGTCATCGTGCAGATGGTGGCGGTCGCCTTCGTGCTTTCCGGCTCCGCCGCCCGATCCGCGCTGCTGGCCATGGGCAAGCAGCGCGAGGTATTGCGAATCGTTATCCTCGCGACAGTCGCCTTCCACGTGACGGCACTCCTGCTGATCCCGCGGATCGGTGCAATGGGCGGCAACATCGCTCACATCGTCCTGGGCATACTGTGGACCACAGGTTTGGCGCTTTCATTGCAACAAGCGTTCAAGACTATTCACACCGACAGGCAAATACGGCCAGCGGACGGCCTCAATCCGGCAAGTCTTTCCTCTTCAAAGGCAATCTAGATGACTCCTGCACCTCAAGCTTTAGCCACTTTGCCCATAGCGCAGCGACGCGCTGGTCCCTTGTCGCCGTCCCTTACCCATCTGCAGCGGCTCGAGGCTGAATCGATCCATATTATTCGAGAGGTGGCGGCCGAGTTGCGCAACCCTGTGATGCTGTATTCGGTGGGCAAGGATTCCGCGGTGATGTTGCACCTCGCGATGAAGGCCTTCTACCCGTCGCAGCTGCCGTTTCCGCTGCTCCACATCGATACGACCTGGAAGTTCAAGGAGATGATCCGCTTCCGCGATGAGACCGTGGCGCGGCTTGGCTTGAATTTGCTGGTGCGTCGCAACGAAGCCGGTCTCGCCGAGGGCATCACGCCTTTTACCCACAACTCATCGGTCTACACGCAGATCATGAAGACGGAAGCGTTGAAATCGGCATTGTCCTCGTTCGGATTCGATGCCGCTTTCGGCGGGGCGCGGCGAGATGAGGAAAAGAGCCGCGCGAAAGAGCGAGTGTTTTCGCTTCGCAGCGACAGCCACGGCTGGGATCCAAAGAACCAGCGCCCGGAATTGTGGAACCTCTATAACGGCCGGCTGAAGGCTGGGGAGTCCGTTCGCGTCTTCCCCCTCTCGAACTGGACCGAAACCGATATCTGGCAATATATCATGAGGGAGCGCATCCCCCTCGTGTCGCTCTACTTTGCCGCAAAGCGCCCGGTCGTGGAGCGCGACGGACAGTGGATCATGGTGGATGACGACCGTCTGCCGCTACGCCCGGGCGAAGTGCCCGAAATGCGCTCTGTCCGCTTCCGCACCCTTGGTTGCTACCCACTCACCGCGGCCACCGAAAGCACTGCCGCGACAGTTCCCGAAGTGCTCCAGGAAATGCTTGTCGCGAGGACTTCCGAGCGATCGGGCCGCTTGATCGATCATGATGAGGCGGCGTCAATGGAAAAGAAAAAGCGTGAGGGGTACTTCTGATGCTGGGTTTTGCTCAAACCGAGGAACTCGAAGCTTCGTCGAAATCCGAGGCCGTCTCGCACTACCTTCATGCCCATGAGCGGAAGAGCCTGTTGCGGTTCCTCACCTGCGGCAGCGTGGACGACGGCAAGTCGACACTGATCGGCAGGCTGCTCTACGACACCCAGTTGCTGATGGAAGATCAACTTGCGGCACTTGCGGCTGATTCCCGCCGACACGGCACGACTGGCGACGATCTCGACTTTGCCCTTCTCGTTGACGGCCTCGCAAGTGAGCGCGAACAAGGCATTACGATCGATGTGGCCTACCGTTTCTTCGCCACCGAGCAACGGAAGTTCATCGTCGCCGACACACCCGGCCATGAGCAATACACACGCAACATGGCCACCGGCGCCTCCAACGCCGATCTTGCGATCATCCTTGTCGATGCAAGGCAGGGAATCCTCGACCAGACCCGCCGACATTCCTTCATCGTTTCCCTGCTCGGAATCCGGCACGTCGTTCTTGCGATCAACAAGATCGACCTGGTTGGCTATTCGCAGGCTGTATTCGACGAGATCGAGACGGCCTATCGAAGTTTTGCGGAGCCGCTCGGCTTCGTTTCACTGCAGGCCATCCCCCTGTCCGCCCGCTATGGAGACAATGTTCTTACCAGAAGTGCGAACCTCCCCTGGTATCAGGGCCCGACACTCATCGAGTACCTGGAGTCCATCGAGGTGGAGAGCGACCGTCGCGCCGCCCCATTCCGCATGCCGGTGCAATGGGTCAATCGTCCCAACCTCGACTTTCGCGGATTTGCCGGCACCATCGCAGCCGGGGTGGTAAGGCCGGGAGACCGCGTGGCGGTGGCGCGCTCAGGCGTGACGACCTTGGTGAAGCGTATTGTCACCCAGGATGGAGACCTGCCCGAGGCAGGCGCCGGCGAGGCGGTCACACTGACGCTCGAAGACGAGATCGACGTCTCCCGCGGCGACGTTCTGGCAGCCGCGGCCGAACGCCCGGAAGTGTCCGATCAGTTTGCGGCGCATGTGCTCTGGATGCATGACGATCCGTTGATCCCCGGCCGCCCGTATCTGATCAAGCTCGCCACCAGCGCCGTAGGTGCAAGCGTCACGCACATAAAACACAGGGTGGACATCAACAATTTCGCGAAGCTCGCGACGAAAACCCTTGAAAAGAACGAAGTCGGCTTCGTCAATATAATGACCCAGGCGCCGCTTGCTTTCGATCCTTTCTCCCGAGTGCATGAAACCGGCGCGTTCATCGTCATCGACCGGATAACCAATCACACGGTCGGGGCTGGAATGATCGATTTCAGTCTGCGCAGGGCAAGCAATATCCATTGGCAGGCGCTGGACGTGGACATGAACGCGCGCGCGATCGCCAAAGGCCAAAAACCGGCGCTGCTGTGGTTCACAGGCCTCTCGGGTGCCGGGAAGTCAACGATCGCCAATCTGGTGGAGAAGCGTCTTCATGCGATCGGCAAGCACACGTATCTTCTGGATGGCGACAATGTTCGCCACGGCCTGAACAAGGACCTTGGCTTTACCGACGCTGACCGTGTCGAGAACATTCGTCGTGTGGCCGAAGCCGCCAAGCTGATGGTCGATGCCGGGTTGATAGTGCTGGCTTCGTTCATTTCACCATTCCGGGCGGAACGCCGGATGGCGCGCGACCTCTTTGCCGCCGGACAGTTTATCGAAATCTTCATCGATACGCCGCTGGAGGTGGCGGAAGGTCGTGACCCAAAGGGCCTGTATCAACGCGCCCGAAACGGGTTGATCCAGAATTTCACTGGCATTGGCAGTCCCTATGAGCGCCCCGAAGCTCCGCATATAACGATTACGCCAGATCTGAGCGCCGATGAGGCCGCTGAGCTGATCGTCAGCCATCTTGACCGAGGCAGTTACCTTGGAAGCGCAACCGGGTAGCGGGCGATGAGCGATGGGCCTGGCCAGGAGCCGATACGGGTTTGCTTTCCATTTGTCGGTGACGATGTCGGGGGCAGCCACATCTCGGCACTGAAGCTTATCCAGAATCTGGACAGATCGAGGGTCGAGCCGGTCTTGGTGCTGCAGGAGCCCACCGGCCCCCTGGCGACCTTTCTGCAGCGACAAGGCCAACCTTTCACGGGGCTCCCGCTGTCGAAAACGCTGCCGGCGAAAGGAGCGACCCTAGGCGACATCGCAAACTACCTGACCAACACGCTCCCCTGCATGCGCCGTTTCATCAGGGAGCAACGGTTCGACATCGTTCATACCAACGATGGCAGAACGCATGTCAACTGGGGCATTGCCGCACGGCTGGCGGGCGCACGGCTGGTTTGGCATCATCGCGGCGATCCCGATGCGAAAGGCGCCAATGTTCTTGGGCCGCTGATCGCGGATCGTATGGTGACAGTGTCCCGATTTTCGCGGCCGAAACATCCGATCAGGTCCCTGAATGGACGATTGAGCGTCATCCACAGCCCCTTCGATCACCCATCGGCAATTCCTGACAGGGCCGCCGCCAAGGCCGCGCTCCTGGATGAGCTTGGCCTCGAGCCGGGCACACGAGTCCTGAGCTTCATCGGCGGCCTGATCGAGCGAAAGCGCCCCCTTCTCTTCATCGACATCATTGAACGTTTCGCGCGCGAGTATCCTCAAATCCCGATTGTCGGTTGCGTGTTCGGGATTTCGCCGGCTGGCTCGCTGGATTTTGAAGCCGCCGCCATGGCACGGTGCGCCGAGCGCGGGCTCGGTCGAACGGTTCGCCTCATGGGCTTTCGCAGCCCGATCGAGCCTTTCCTGGCGGCCACGGATGTTCTCGTCGTTCCCGCCGTTGGAGAGCCTTTTGGAAGGACCCTGATCGAGGCGATGTTTCTTGGTACGCCGGTGGTTGCGACCGATCATGGGGGCAATCCGGAGGCGATCGAGAATGGCCAGACAGGGTTCCTGGTCGCCCCCGAAGACACCGGGGGGTTCATGCAGCCGCTATGGCGGTTGCTCTCGGACCCGCTCCTTTGGACCAGGATCAGCCAGACAGCACGAGACCAGGCCTTCGTCTCCTACGGCACCGACCGGCATGTCGAAAGTGTCACGGAAATCTACGAAGGGGTGCTTCACTGCCCTTCGCGGCATCGGCCTGGCGCGTGACGTTGCAAGTCAAGATGGGCACATAAGGGTTTGACGAATGCAGGCGCAAGACATCGACTTTCTTATCATCGGCGCGGCAAAAAGTGCCACGACGTGGCTGCAGCAATCTCTGCAGGCAGATCCGGCCGTCTGCATGCCAGATCCCGAGTTGCACTATTTCAGCCGCTTCTATGATCGAGGTGACGACTGGTACTTCAGCCAGTTTCCGGAGATTCAAGCCGGACAACTCGTAGGCGAAAAGTCGAATTCCTACCTGGATACCCCCTCGGCTCCTCAGAGGGTTCACGACCTGCTGCCGCATGTCAGGCTGATCGTACAGCTCCGCAACCCGGTTGAACGGGCCTATTCAGACTATTGCATGCTCTATCGCCGCGGCGAAGTCGGTCGTGACATAGATTCCTATCTCGATGCAGGCATGGGCTCCCTGGGCCGCTTTCTTGTCGGCGGCCTCTACTGCGCGCAGCTGCAGGCTTATCTCGATCTCTATCCAAAGGATCGGGTGCTGGTTCTCTTTTTCGAGGAGATGGTGGCAAGGCCCGTGGAGCATTTGAGCAAGGTCAGGCAGTTTCTGGGCCTCCCCGCGGCCGAAACGGCGCTGCCCGTGGCGAAAAAGGTGAAAGACCGCAGGGAACCAATGATTGGGCCGCGGCTGCGCAAGATCATGAAACCATTGAAGCCGCTGGTTCGTCCCTTCAGGGACAGTTCAGTTTTCGCGGCCGCACGGGGCGCCCTGGCCGGCCAGATTGCCTATCCGCCGTTTACCCCGAGGCTGCGATCCCGACTTGTCAATTTTTATGCGGACGATGTCGAGAAGTTGGGTGCGCTGGTGCAGCGCGACCTGTCGGGCTGGCTGGGCCAGGCTGGCGGAAGTACCTCTTTGGATTGAGCCCGCTAAAGTCTCTCTTGCGACCTGGGGTAGTTGCTTCATGCACAAAAGCAGGTGTTGCGCCGGAAGTCCGCAAGGCTTTCCATAGCAACTATAAAGTCGTTAGCCTCGGAGACAGGTGAGCTCGGGCCAGCTTGTTCTTGAATGAACAAGAGTTGGCACGTGTGGATTTGTGTCCGCGAACTCAACAGCCGTTCATCTTAACGCGCTCTCTTGACGCGCGGCGGCGAAGCTTTGTCGAGGTCCTGGTAATGAGCCAGTTAGATCAACCACTGGAAACAGTCGGTCCGCTCGGGGGGCCATCCCTTTTGATAGCCTCCGCAATCGCTCTAGGCCGTCTTGTCAGCAAACCGCGGACAATCCTTCATGTCCTTTCATATTTCCGTCGACGTCTGACCGGGCGCACCAAGGCCGTTGGCAAGAATCTTCCCCTCTACGTCATCGATCTGTCGATGGCTCTCGCGGCGCTGTCATTCGCTTCTTTCATGCGGTTGGGCCTCGATGGCGAAGTCAACAATCCTGAGAGCTTCCAGTCACTGCTCTTCGCGCTGCCTTGCTTCTTTCTCACCTGTGCCATCGTCTTTCCGGTGACTTGCCTCTACACCCGCAACTGGCGCTACGCGTCAATCGGCGACATGTTCGGCATCGTTCGCGCGGTGCTCGTTGCATCGCTGGCATTCGTGTTCGTGATGTTTGTAGCGACACGGCTCGATTCAATTCCCCGCTCGGTGATCGTGATCGAGGCACTCTTGCTGGTGCCGATGCTCATTTCGGTTCGGATCCGCTCCAAGCTCCTCGAGGTCCGCCGATTTGGTCCGGCAGCGAGTAGAGCAGGCAATGGACGCGATATGGTACCGGTGTTGCTGGTCGGCGCAAGCGATGCGGCGGACCTCTACATTCGTGCCTTGCAGCGGGACCAGGATGCTCGCCACTGGCCAGTCGGCCTGCTCGAGAGGGGCGCGACGACAGAGGGCTATTTCCTGCGGGGCGTGCCGGTTCTGGGTAGCATTGAAGACTTCGACGCCGTCGTCAGCGATCTTGAGGCTCGCGGCATCAAGCCCAGGCACGTGATCTTCACCGAAAGGATGCCTGGTCTCGTCGACCCAGCGCTCGACACGCTGATCGACCGGGCCGAACGGCTGGGCATCGCTGTTTCTCGCCCTGCCCCTGTCCTTGAACTGCGCAATCCCAAACACGAGAGTCGCTTCGAACTGCGCCCCATCGAACTTACCGACCTGCTGGAGAGGCCGCAGGCGGTGCTTGATAAGGGCGCGCTGTCCAGAATGATCGAGAACAGCCGCGTCGTCGTCACCGGCGCCGGAGGCTCGATCGGTGGCGAGCTTACACAGCAGATCGCCGCGCTCGGTCCTGCAGAAGTGATCCTGATCGATAACAGCGAGTACAATCTCTACGCTATCGATCTGGAGCTGGCGGAGAAATTCCCGGGGGTGAGCCGGAAGCCATATATCTGTGACGTACGCGACGCAGTTCGCCTGGGCGAGATCTTCCAACGGCATAGCATCGACCTGGTCTTCCATGCGGCGGCGCTCAAACATGTGCCGATGGTCGAGTTGAATCCCTGCGAGGGCATTCTTACCAACGTCATCGGTACGATGAACGTGGCGGAAGCGACCCGTCTCTGCGGTGCCAAGGCAATGGTCCAGATATCGACGGACAAGGTGGTCAACACGACAAACGTCATGGGCGCCACCAAGCGTTTGGCCGAACTTTATTGCCAGTCCCTGGACCTCGCTTTTGTCGCGAGCGAAACCCCGGTCCGCTTCATGACTGTTCGCTTCGGCAATGTTCTGGGTTCAAGCGGGTCGCTGATCCCGCTGTTCAAGCGCCAGCTCGCCCGCGGCGGTCCGCTGACCGTGACCGATATGGAGATGAAGCGCTTCTTCATGACGATAAGGGAGGCGGTCGAGCTGACCTTGCAGGCATCGGCCCACGGCTTGGAAAAGAAACTTGGCCAAGGCGAAATCTTCGTTCTCGACATGGGCGCGCCGATCAAGATCATCGACATGGCGCGCCGCATGATCAAGCTCGCGGGGTATCGGCCGGACGAAGACATCAAGATCGAGATTGTTGGTTGCAGGCCTGGAGAAAAGCTGTTCGAGGAGCTTTTTGACGAGAGGGAAAGACGTGTCGACGTTCCGATCTCCGGGGTCTTGGGCGCCGTGCCCAACCCGGTGCCGCTTGACACGCTTCGCAAGGCATTTTCGCAATTGCGCCGCCTGGCCAGGGCTGGCGACACCGCGGGAGTGTTAGACCTTGTTGCCGAGCTGCTCCCCAGCTACCGGAGAGGGGATGCAAAACCCGCGGCGGCCTCCTCGGCGTCCTTCGTGCCTCATGTGATACGCGGTTCGGCCAAGGCAGCCATGCCTCCACGCGACGCTGCCGCTTGATGCCCGGCGGGAGCGCTGCCGTGCCAAGACATATCGCCTTGGTTCTGGCTGTCGCGTTGTCGTGCGGTACCGCACTCGCCGGAGAACCTCAACCGACCGCGGCCGAGGCGCGGCGCGCGATCGAGCGCGCGGGCACCTACTTCCGCGATCATCTCGGTGTAGCGGGAACCTATGTATGGAAATATTCGCTTGATGGCCTGAAAAGGGTGGGCGAAGGCGGTGCCGTGCCCGCGAGCGTTGGCTGGGTGCAGCCGCCAGGCACGCCGGCCGTCGGAGCTGCCTTCCTGCGCATTTTCGAAGTTACCGGCGACAAGCAATGGCTTCAGTCTGCCCAGGTCGTTGCAACGGCCCTGGTGAATACGCAGCTGGAGTCCGGCGGATGGTTTTACAAGATCGAGACCGACCCGCAAAAGGCGGCGACATGGTGCTACCGCGCACTGAAGGTGAGCGGGAAGTCTTGTCACGATATCAAGGACAATCCGCATCGCAACGAGACCGTACTCGACGACAACAACACACAGAGCGTGCTGAATTTTCTGATGTGGTTCGACCGGGCGAGCGGCGGTTCGGATCCGGACGTCCGTACCTGCATCGACAAGGCGCTCCGCCGGCTGATGAAAGTGCAGTACCCGAATGGGGCCTTTCCAGTCTTCTTCACAGGATCCGCGCCTGGTGCCGACGTAGAGACAGCAGCCAAGGCGAGTATACCCGCCAGTTGGCCTCACGAATGGCAGAAGCCTGACAGTCCGCCCTACTTCATCGTCAATGACAATCTTCCTCGCGATATGGGTCGTCTCTTTCTCAACGCCTACCGCACATATCGAGATCCCGCATATCTCAAGACAGCGCAGAAGGTCGGTGATTTTCTCCTTGCGGCCCAGCTGCCTGAGCCACAACAGGGCTGGGCTCAGGGTTACGATCGTTCGATGCAGCCAGTATGGGGCCGCAAGTTCGAGCCGCCTGGCGTCGTCTCGCGCGAAACCGCCGGCAATATCGACTACCTGATCGAGTTGAGCGAACAAGACAAGGATGCGCGGTTGCTTGACGCGGCAGTGTCGGCGGCCACCTGGCTGAAAGCGGCGCGCCTGCCCGATGGCAAATGGGCACGTTTCTACGAACTCAACACCAATCGGCCGCTTTACATCGATGATGGTGGCAAGGTGACCTTCGATTACAAGAACCTCTGGCAACATTACGGCATGAAAACCGGTGCCGAGATCGAGCCGGTTTTCGCCCGGCTGGAGCTTGCCAAGCGTGGCTTGACAGTTCCCCATCAACAGCTGTGGATCAGCGCCGCGGATGAGTTGAGCGCTGACGAACTGAGTTCGAAGGTACGTCAACTCATCGATAGCCAGGATGCTCAGGGACGTTGGGTTGTGGGTCGGCTTATCCAGGGGGAAGACTTTGTCGACGGCGTGTTCGCCCTCGCTCGTTTTATCTCCCCGGAAGCATCACCATCGGGCCAGTAGTTTCCGCACGTCGCTCTTGCAGATCCTGATCCAGGTCTTCCGTCAGTGTCGATTGGGCCTTAAGGTTGGCAAGCCCAGTTGGCGTGGCCTCAGGCCGGTCTGCGTTGGGGCTGCAAACGAACCCGCTCGGAGCGAGCACGACGAAGGAAGCGGGCGACCGATTTTGGAGCCGGGCCGTCACGCAAAATCGCAACACTGGGCGCGATCCCAAGCAGCAGGGGCACAATAAAGAAACGACCATAGAGGTGCGGCAGCGCGTTGGCCAAGGCCGCGAAGAGGAGGACCGTCGCAAGCGTGCAAATGGCGGCTATTCGTCCTTCGCGAAGCCGCGCAGCGAGCATCCCGACGACTATGCCGGCGACCAGCATGAGCAGAAAGCCGATCAACCCAGGCAGCCCCGCCTCGACCCATATCAAGAGATAGGTGTTGTGGACCGGAGCATGCAACTCGCTGACCAGTCGATACTGGTCGGCACCGATGCCAAGCAGAGAATTTTTGTCCGCTTTGCCAATGGCCTCCTGGATAAGCCGCATGCGGTCCGCAAACGTACCCGCCTCGTCAATGTCGCCATTTTGCAACGCGTTCAGCACACGGCGTTGGAAAACGGCTGGCAGGAAGTCGCGGCCCCACGTGATGACGATAAAGAACGTGGCCAACGACGATCCCGCCAGCAAGATGATACGGCGCCACGAGCCGGTCATGGCAACGAAGATGGTAAGCGCGAAGACGAGACCAATCAGGCCTGTATTGGATCCGGTCAGAACAATGCCATACGCAAAGAGCGGCACTCCTATCCAGGCCCAGCGAGGCCGCGCGCATCCCGAGGCCACCATCCACAACAACAGGGGAACCGCGAGTGCAATCAGCGTCGCACACTCGTTCTCGCGTTCGACCCAGCCGATAAAACGGCCATTGCCGCTGACGAAACTCGAGCCTTGTCCCTTGAGGACGTCGATCACCACTATTCCCTGCACGCACATCAAGGCGATCGAGCAGGTGAACGCTTTTATCAAGACAACGGTTTCGGCCCAGGGGCGCGATGCGAGCATGAAGGCCAGAAGAAAGTAGGCGTACAGATATTGCGCCGAGATGACGAAACCTCGCGCTGGATCTCCGACGACAAGGCTGCTCAGCAGCAACATGCCACACAACAGCGCGATCCCGGTGTTCCACAGAAGCGTCCCTGCAGCCAAGGGGGCAAGCGGAAAGGATTTCCCGAGCATCATCGCCAAGACAGCCGCCAGAGCGAAGGCGTCGCTGGCGGTAAAGTAGAATGTGTCGACACGCAGGATGTTGAAGGGAGCGAGGAAGACGGACGCGGCAGCCAACCAGAGCGCGATTCTCCCAGTCACCTTTGGCACAGGCGGGGCAGCCGGCCTGCGGTCGGGCTTTGCCCAGTACCCGCGAGGAGTCCCGGCGTGATTCATCCTCACTCCTGATCTACTTGAAGGCTTCTTTTCACCAGCCTCATGGACATGCAGTTCGGTGTATCTGCCAAGATGGGCCCCCGGCTAACCACGCTATCCTTTCGGATAATACCCTTGCCGCGACTAAGTCTCTTGAACGCGCTCGCGCCCGCGCATCCATGCTAAAAACCTGTCGCTTGGGTTCGGTCTCGAAACTCGGCTTTTTGGAAGACCGGTGAGACCGGCGAGGATAAATCTAAGGGGCGTGATCTGTGAGCTTGATAGACGAAAACAGCGTGTGGAACCGACTGGGACCATTCCTTCAGGATTCGCCCGAGCCATCGGAGGAACGAACATTCGGCGTTCGTGAGCTCTACAATCTTTTCCGCAGACGCCTCCCCTTGATCATTGCGCTCATCATTGCCGGCACCGCTCTTGCGCTTGTCGCCGCCCTCGAACTTCCCAAGACGTATACGGCTCGTTCCA
Source organism: Mesorhizobium sp. RCAM 05104 (assembly GCF_059683645.1). Classification (NCBI taxonomy): domain Bacteria; kingdom Pseudomonadati; phylum Pseudomonadota; class Alphaproteobacteria; order Hyphomicrobiales; family Phyllobacteriaceae; genus Mesorhizobium; species Mesorhizobium sp. RCAM 05104. The sequence continues at coordinate 1,869,441 of NZ_CM185033.1, forward strand.
TGATCGTTGTCGAAACCGACAACCCCAATCCTCTCGATACCGCGCAGGCGCAGCCGAACCAGCAGCCCGACAAGTCGCGGATGGACACCGAGGCGGATCTGATCACCTCTCGGGTATTTGCCAGCCTGGTTGTCGACAGGCTCGACCTCATCGAGGATCCTGACTTCAACACCTATCTGCCGCCAGCCGCAGCCAGTGGGACTTCGGGCACCGGAGTGCTGTCACAAGCCGTCGGCTTGATCGCCTCGATACCGCAGAAGATGTTCGCCCTTGTCACCGGCGGCAACCCGCAGGATACGTCTCTCCCGCCCAAGGCTGTTCAGCAGGACCGGGCGATTTCGTTGTATCTGGCGAGCCTGTCGGTTGACCGTTCCGGCGAAAGCGCGGCGATGACGATCTCGTTCGTCAACGACGACGCAGCGACCGCGGCCAAGATAGCCAATGCAACGGCCAGGCTGTTCGTGGAATGGTCTCGTGACAACAAGCGGCAGGACATCAAGGACGCCGTCGGCTTTTTGAGACAGCAATCGACCGAGGTTGCGTCACGGATTGCCGCGATCGAAGGCCAGATCGCCAAATACGCGAATGAACATGGCGTCTCCAGCGATCCGCGCGATGATCTGCTGCGCGCCTCGATCCAGCAGGCCAACGAGCAGCTCAGCACCGCGAGGGGTGAGTACACGCAAGCGCAAGCGCGCCTCGCCCAGGTCAGGCTTGCGGCCAAGACCGGCGACACGGGGGCCAACGTCGATCCCCTGCTCTCGTCGGATTTTCTCACGTCGCTGCGCAACGACGAAGCGACCGCGATGAGGGACCGCGCGCAACTGGCCAGTAATTACGGTCGAAATCATCCGTTGGTCCAGGAGGCCGATGCAAAGATCGCGGCCGTCCGTGCGATGATTTCCCAAGAGATGCTGCGGACGATTGCCATCCTGGAAAATGACGTGCGTGTCGACGAGGGCCGGGTGGACCAGCTCACCAAGAGCCTGGAGGCTTCCAACGAAGAACTGCGCCAAAGGAGCCTGGCGGAAGCAAAGCTGCGTGAGCTGAACAACAACCTGACAACCGAGCAAAAGCTCTACGACCTCGTGTCCGGCAGGCTCGGCAGCCTCGATCCGTTTTCCGAAGCGGTCGCGCCTGGTGTGCGCACCGTCTCCGCGGCGGAGATCCCGACGAGTCCTTCCTTTCCCAAGCTTCGTTTGATGGTTGCGGGCGGTTTCACCGCATCGCTTGTCCTGGCCTTGATCCTTGTGCTGACCCTCGAAAGCATGGATGTGCGGGTGCGGGATCCGCGACGGGTATCGAAGCTGATCCGCGCTCCCCTTCTGGCGTCAATTCCGCAGTTGCCACAGAAGTTCCTGCAACGCGCGCTGCCGCCTCTTGAAACCTTGCTGTCGCAACCGCGGTCGGCTTTTTCCGACGCGTTCCGATCGCTTTACGGTGCCTGCACCCGGATGAACGGTGGGCGAGGCAAACATATTATCCTGGTCAGCTCCGGCTTACCGCAGGAAGGCAAGACAACGACGGCCATGGGCCTTGCCATGGCAGCTGGGATGGACGGCGCCCTGACAGCGCTGATCGATCTGGACCTGCGGACCCGCAGCCTCCACGGCGCCATGAGGCTTGGCTCCGCCAGCAAGACACTCAACGACTATCTGAACGGTGATTGCGCTCTGGCGGAAATCGTCCAGACGCTGCCTGAAATTCCGCAACTGGATGTGCTGGCGCCATCCGCCGACGATCACACCTCGCCTGAATTTCTCAACTCCAGCCAACTCGCCAAGTTGCTGGAGGCATTCCGGCTCGAGTACGACGTGGTGATCATCGATGCACCGCCCGTGCTCTTTGTCGAAGACGCAATCAGGATTGCTGCCTCGGTGGACACCATCGTGGTCGTGGCCGCATGCGACAGCACCACGCAAGAGGCTCTTTCCCAGGTTGTCGAGCGCCTGCGGTTCGCCGGCGGCCCATCGATCGGCTGGGTGTTGAATCGGGTCGACCCTTTCCAACTGGCCCGTGGTGCCTTGCGGAAAGCCTATCTGAGACGGCAGCAGATAAAGCGGTATTTCCCCGCTTGATTGTCGGTTTGACTGTCGATGGCCGCGCAGCCGATCGCGCTCGACCGGCTATATTCCCATAGCCTCGAGCAAGGTGTGGTTCACCTTGTGAACGTCGAAGCGTTCTTCCGCGAGCTTTCTCGAATTGGCGCCCATTTTTGCGGCGAGATGCTCATCTTCAAGAAAAGCCCGCTGCGCCGAGGCGAGAGCATCCACGTCTCGTGGCTCGACCCGAAAACCGTTCTCGCCGTCGATGACCGTTTCCTGACAGCCAGGCGCGTTGGTCGTGATTATTGGCCGGCCCGTCGACAAGGCTTCCAATGCGCTGCGGGGGATGCCCTCGCGGTAGTAGGAAGGCAACACAAACACCGTGGATGCGGTCAGATAGGGGCCGACATCGTGTGTTTCGCCGAGATATTCCACGGCGCCTTCCCTGGTCCACGCGTCCATTTCGGCCTTCGAGATGGAGAGCGGGCTGGGATCGAACGGCCCGAGAATCTGGAAACGGGCGGTGCGGTACCTGGTCTTCAGGATGCGCGCGGCGGCGGCAAACTCGGCAATTCCTTTCTCGCGAAGCAGGCGGGCAATCAGAAGGAAGACGGGAGGTCCCGACGGTGGACGGCTGGCGGCAAACAGCGTCAGGTCCACTCCTGAACCTGGAACCATGATCACCGGCGTCGTCGCGGAGACCATCCCATAGCGTCTGATGTCGGAAGCGTCGGCATCGTTGTAGGCGAAAACAGCCTCGCAGCCGACAAGAGCCGAGCGGTAGAGACCAATGCTCAACCGGCGCAGAACAGCTGCGCGCAGTCCCGTCATGCTGCCGCTGAATATGAACCCGAACCCGGTAAAGAGTGCAAACCGCCGAGGTACTCCGGCAAGGCGGGCAGCCAGCCCACCATAGATGATCGGCTTCATCGTGTAGGCCAGGACGATGTCCGGGGCCAAGCGGCGCATCAGCCTGTAAAGCGCCTTGAGCGTTCGCAGATCGGCCAGCGGATTTGTACCTGCCCTGGCCATCGGAATTTGCCGGAAAGCCACGCCAATTTCCTGGAGCCTGGCGATCGCCTGTTCATCCGCATCCGGGGCCAGCGTGATGACCTCATGCCCTGAAGCGACCATGGCTTTCAGCAGCTCGATGCGAAAGTTGACAAGCGAACGCGTCAGGCTCGCCACCACGACGATCCGCTTGCGGCGCGTCGCATTGTCCGTGGCGGACGGCGCATGATCTCGGCCATTCATATGCACAACAACCACCAATCGCTCCTATCGATCCGGAATATGGCGACGCCGCGCCAGGGCCGCTTCGTAGAGTTCCAGGTGCCGACCGACGTAAAGCGGAAGAGAGAAGTTCTCCATGACGCGGCGACGGGCTTGTTGACCCAAAGCGTCGCGGTCGGCCGGCTCAAGGGTGACGAGCCTGATCAATCCCGCGGCCAGTGCGTCACTATCCCCCGGCGGAACGACCACCCCACTGTCGCCGACCAGCCAGCCGGAGTCGCCGACCTCAGTAACCACCGCCGGTACGCCACTCGCCATCGCCTCGCCCACGGCAAGGGAAAAGGCCTCACCCCAAGCCGAGCAAAGCGCGTAGACATCGAAGCCCGGCATGAGGTCGGCGATGTCACCGCGGATGCCCGGCGTTGTAATGCGGTCGTCTATGCCGAGCTCGCGGGCGGCGCGCCGCACCGGGCCGTCGGCATGTCCGTCTCCGATAAACACGCCTTGAACGTCGTGCCCCAGCGCCAACAGACGGCTGATGGCGCGGACCAGGCTGACCTGGTCCTTCATGGGATGAAACCGTGCCACATGTCCGATTATCAACCGTCCGGGCGGCAAGCCGAACAGGCGGCGCAGTTTCGTGCCGGCGTCGGCGGAGGGAGAAAACTGATCACAATCAGTCCCGTTCGGAATAACCACCCTGCGGCGCGGATCAAAGCCGAGACGCTCGTGATCGTCGGCGGCGACGCGTGAGCAATATGAGATCGCGCTGGTGCGGCTCGACAGACAGGCTGAAAGCCGGATCAGCTGGCGCGTCAACGGTTTCTCGTCGGCGAGATCGCGAATTGTGTGGTGGATGCTCCAGATTACCGGTGAAAAATTGAGCCCGAGCACCGAGCCGAGCATTGCCGCGACGTTGCCATGATACATCCAGCCATGGAGGAGATCGGGCGCCGCCCTGCTTATCGACCGTGTCAGCCGAACGACATCGCCTGGACGCGGCCGTTCCGCCATGTCCAGCGACATGACCTTGGATTTTGTATGCTCCACCTGTGCAGCCAACGGTCCGGGAGAAAGCAGGGATAGAACCGAAGACGAGAAGCGATCTTGGTCGAGCTTGCCCAGAAAACGGGCAAGCATGATCTCGGCACCGCCGACGTTGAGACCGGTTATAGTGTGAAGAACACTCGTGTGCACGGAAGCTTCCCAGCTGTCTGCAACGCTACGCCACGAGGAAGCGTTCAATCGGCCGACAGTACCCAGCCGCACCATACGTTGGTTGCGGCTCACATCCAGTTAGCCAAATTGGGTGGGCACGAGACCGAAGGTTATCAGCGCTCCACCAAAGGTATGACTCATTGTGCTCGCGCAGGTGTCGCTAGGGTCTTTCACAGGAAATTTGTGTGGCGGGCTGCTATGGGGTTTTATTGCTATGCTGGGTGGAGCGGGCGGCCGACAGGCGCCTGGACCAGTACGTTCATCGGGAAAGCGTTGAGGCACGCACGGATTGCGGTTTTCGCGATTGCAGCGATCCTTGCTGGTTCCCAGATTGGTGCCTGGGCCGCTGCCAGCGATGACTACAAGCTTTCGGTCGGCGACGTGGTGTCGTTTGATTTCATTGACGATTCGCTTCCTGCCGAACAGCTGACCGTGGCCAGCGATGGCGCCGTCATTATTCCGCTGATCGGCAGTTTCGAGGTCGCCGGCCTGACGGTGCCGGAAGCCCTGGGCCAGATTCGCAAAACCTTCATCGAGCGTCAGTTCTTCAACGATCCCCGGATCTCCTTGGCGGTGGTTAGCTTCCGTCCGATTTTCGTCCTTGGGGATGTCAAGGCGCCGGGCTCGTTTCCCTACCAGCCAGCACTGAATGTCGAGCAGGCGGTGGCACTTGCCGGCGGCCAATCCACAGGCGGAGCCACTGCCGAGGACCGCGTGGTTACGCGCGCCCGGCTGCGCGGAACCCTCGATGAGAGCGTGGTGCAGATCGCCAAGGAAGCGATGGCCGCGGCGCGCATCAAAGCTCAATTGGCAAACAGCGACAAGATCTCGGAACTGGATCTGCCACCCAAGATCAAAGGCCTCATGAATGCCAGTCTGATCGCAACGCTGCTTCCTACGGAGCAGCGCATCCTTGAAACGGATCAACACGCGCTGAGCACACGTCGCAAGCAGCTCTCGGCGGGGATCGACGAAGTGAACGTCGCCCTCTCCAACATTCAACAGCTTTCCGATATCCAGAAGACGGTGATCGCTTCGGCACAAGCCGATCTCGATCGCATCAGGGCCCTCAACAAAAAGGGTCTCGTCACAATTACAGACCTCTCGAACGCCGAGCGCGAGGCGACCACGCAGCAGTCGCATCTGCTTGAAATCTACAATCAGGCTTCGACGGTGCGCCGAGAGTTGAGCCAGTTGCAACGTGACCTGGACGATGCCACCCAGATCTGGACGCACACGGCGCTGACGGATCTTCAAGCCCACAACTCTGAAATCGAACGCCTGATCGCGGTTCGCGAGTCTACGGAGGAGCAGATCCTGCTGTTGAGCTCCCTGGCCGCGGAGCAGACACGCACCAACAACACCATCGCGTTCACGTACCAGATCCGCCGCAAGGTAAATGGCCAGACCGTCACGAAGGTTGTGACCCTCGACGACGCGGTTGCGGCCGGAGACACGATCCTGGTGTCAATAAACCGCATGGACGGTGCCTTGGACACGGCAAACCGTGTGGACGCGACCGTGGCGGCTACCCCGTCCACCGTCCAGGTCGGACCGACGCAATGATCGGCCTGAGCAACCCGATGGCTCGTTCCGCCGACTGGGCCACGCGAGTGCCGATTGGCAGGGCGATGCCCAGCCGGATCGCTTCGGTGGTGCTTTTGGTCCTCAGCCTGCCGCTATGGATCGTGGCTGCCGCGATTGTCTGGGCGAGTCTGGGCCGTCCACTGTTTTTCCGCCAGTCTCGCAGCGGACTGGGGGCTCGCCCCTTCGTGATCTGCAAGTTTCGCACGATGAATGAGGGGCGAGATGCGGACGGCGCGCTGCTCCCCGACCACTTGCGTGAGACTCCAGCCACGCGGCTGATGCGCTCCACACGCATCGATGAGCTGCCGCAACTTCTTTCGATAGCCAAGGGCGACATGGCCTTCATAGGGCCGCGCCCGTTGCTCCCAGCCACTGTCGCCGAGTTCGGCGAGCTGGGACGTATTCGTGGCACGGTTCGTCCGGGCTTGTCCGGATGGGCACAGGTGAACGGCAACACCCGTCTCACCAACAGCGAGAAGGTGGCGCTTGACCTCTGGTATGTGCGCAACCGCAGCCTGTGGCTCGATCTGCGCATACTGGTTCTGACCGTGCAAGTCGCACTGTTGGGCGAACGCGTCGACCGCCGCCATGTCGACCACGCTGTGAAGGCGATGCCCGCCGGGACGGTTCGGTCATGAGCCCTACCCTCGGTCGAGTTCTGGTGATCGCACCGCATCCGGACGATGAGGTCCTGGGGTGTGGCGGCACGATAGCCCGGGTGGCTGCACAAGGCGGGGAAGTCCACGTTGCCGTGGTTACGCGAGGCTGCCCCCCGGCTTTCACCGAGGAGATGACGCAACGGGTTCGCTGTGAGGCGAAGGCGGCCCATGCCTGTCTGGGCGTACGCCAGACGCACTGGCTTGATCTGCCGGCAGCCCAGATCGCCGAGACGCCGCACACGACCCTCAACACGGCGCTGCAGACCTTGTTGCGGGAGGTCATGCCGGACACGCTGCTTATCCCCTTCGTCGGCGATGTGCACATGGACCACCAGCTGATCTTCCTGTCGTCACTGGTAGCGGCTCGTCCCGTGCAAGCCCAATACCCGCGGACGATCATGGCCTACGAGACCGTGTCCGAGACGAACTGGAATGCACCCTATGTGACGCCGAGTTTCGTGCCGAACGTCTTCATGGACATCGAAGCGACGCTCGCCCGCAAACTCGAGGCCGCGTCGATGTTCGCCTCGCAGATAAAGGCCTTCCCGCACGAGCGCTCGATCGAAACCTTGCGGGCGCTGGCGATTGTCAGGGGCACCGCCGTCCATTTGAGGGCGGCCGAGGCCTTCGTCCTTTTGAGAAATGTCATCTAAGTTCTAGCTGGAGTGTTCCAAGATGAAACGCTGGCCAATCTATGACGAAGAGCAGATAGCCGATGTGGTCGAGGTTCTGCGATCGGGCCGGGTGAACGCCTGGACAGGCGACCATGTGAAGACCTTCGAACGAGCCTATGCGCGCAGCCTCGGCCGACGTCATGCAGTGGCGCTTGCCAATGGCTCGCTCGCGCTGGATCTTGCCATGAAAATTCTCCACATCGGCGCCGGCGACGAGGTCATCGTGACGCCCCGCAGTTTCGTCGCCTCCGCTGCTTGCGTCATGTTTGCCGGCGCTACACCTGTTTTCGCCGATGTCGATCCGATCTCGGGCAACCTTTCCGCTGAAACGATCGCGCCGAAGATAACGGCGCGAACAAAGGCCGTCATTGTCGTGCATATCGCCGGGTGGCCATGCGACATGGCGCCGATCATGGCACTTGCAAAGCGCAGCGGCATCAAGGTCATCGAGGATTGCGCCCAGGCGCATGGAGCCGAATACAACGGACGGCCAATCGGCTCCTTCGGAGACATTGCGGCGTTTTCGTTCTGCCAGGACAAGATCATCACGACCGGCGGTGAGGGTGGGCTTGTCGCAATGGACGACAGGAAATTGTGGCTCGCCGCCTGGAGCCTCAAGGACCACGGCAAGAACTACAATCTGGTCTTTGCCCCACATCGGGCGACCGGGTTTCGCTGGCTGCATGACAGCATCGGCACCAACTGGCGCATGACATCGATCCAGGCCGTGCTCGGCTTGCGGCAACTCGAACGCCTGCCCGACTGGGTTCGTCAGCGCGAGCAAAATGCCGACATCTGGCTAAGGACGCTTGCCGATCTGCCGATGCTGCGCGCGCCCCGGCTCGATCCGGCGCACCGGCATGCCTGGTATCGATGCTATTTCTATATCAAGCCGGAGATGCTCTCCTCGGGATGGTCGCGTGACGAGCTGATCGCGGCCATCAATGCGGCAGGCGTTCCATGCTTCTCGGGAAGCTGCTCCGAGATCTATCTGGAACATGCCTTCGCGGATGCCGGCGTGGCACCTCCCGAACGTCTTCCGGTTGCGCGGCAGCTCGGGGAAACAAGCATAGCCTTCCTGGTCGATCCGTCCTGGACGACCGAGGAGACGACGGCGGCGGCAACGACGACGCGATCCATCCTGGTAGGGGCCGCTCGCCAGCTCGAGGCGGCATGATGAACGAGCATGCGATCAGGAAAGACAGAGACGTTCCAGCGTCTTCCCTTGGAGAGCTGAGAATCGTGACGACTTCGGCGTTGCAGAACCTTGCCCTTCCCAAGGCAGGCAATACGCTGCTCGGGTTCGAATTGCCGATCGAGGTCCGGCTTTATCAGCAGATGATGCTCATCCGGCTCGTCGAGGAGCGCTTGCTCGATCTTTTTTCCCAGGGGCTCCTGTTCGGCACGACGCACACGTCCATTGGACAGGAAGCCAATGCAGTGGGGGTGGTGAACGCCCTTGACCGGGACCGCGACATTATTTGGAGCAACCATCGCTGCCATGGTCATTTCATTGCCTATTCGGGCGAAGTCGAAGGCCTGTTCGCGGAGATCATGGGGCGTGTAACCGGCATTTGCGGGGGACGCGGCGGCAGTCAGCATCTGTGTTTTCGCAACTTCCACTCAAATGGCATCCAGGGGGGCATAGCGCCCGTGGCGGTAGGCAGCGCGCTGGCGCGAAAGGACGAGGGCGCTGTCGCGGTGGTCTTCCTGGGCGATGGCACGATGGGTGAGGGAGCCGTTTACGAGAGCTTGAACCTCGCCGCCATTTTCGGCGCCCCCGTCCTTTTTGTGATCGAGGACAACGAAATCGCCCAAACGACGCCCAAGAATCTGACCGTCTCCGGTTCGATCGTAGCCAGGGCGGAACCGTTCGGTATCCGCACATTCGCCTATGATGGCAACGATCCGGTCGAGATATGCGAGCTCGCCCAAGAGGCGGTAAGCTATGTCCGCGCCGAATCCCGCCCCTGCTGGCTCTACTTGCGAACCGAACGGATTGGTCCCCACAGCAAGGGAGATGACACTCGGCCAGCCTTGCGCCTTGAGCAAGCTCGAGCCAGGGATCCGATCCCCCCGATGCGCCGGCGCGTCGCGAACTTCGAGGAGATCGATGCCTTTTGTCGATCTGTCGTCGACCGCGCGGTCGAATCCGCCGCCGCGGCTGCCATGGCGCGAGGCTGACCCATGCGTGTCGTCGAATCGATCAATCGCGCGCTTCACGATCTCATGGAAGCAAACCTGCGCCTGGTGATCCTGGGTGAGGACATTATCGATCCCTATGGCGGCGCATTCAAAGTCACCAAGGGACTTTCCTCGGCCTATCAGGATCGGGTCTGGACCACGCCGATCAGCGAGGGTAGCATTGTCGGCATGGCGGCGGGACTGGCCCTCAAAGGCAGGCCTGCGATCGTCGAGCTGATGTTCGGAGATTTCATCGCCCTTGCCGCCGACCAGATCATCAATCACGCTGCCAAGTTCCGCTGGATGTATAACGATCAGGTTGAAGTCCCCATCATTATCCGCGCTCCCATGGGTGGACGGCGCGGCTACGGGCCGACGCACTCGCAAAGTCTGGAAAAGCATTTTTGCGGCGTGCCCGGCCTTACAGTGCTTGCCACGCATGAATATGCGGACCCGGGTGCGCTGTTGCATCGGGCCTTCGCTTCCCGATCCCCTCACCTGATCATCGAAAACAAGGTCATGTATTCGAGGCCCGTGCTCGGCGCGGCCGCGCTCCCATGTCCGCCGGATGCAGATATCGTGATCCTGACATATGGGGGTTGCGTCGAGCACGCGGTTGCGGCCGCAAACAAGCTCGCTGAAGAGGAGGAAATCGCGACCGCAGTGGTGGCCGTTGAGCAGTTGTCGCCATTTCCTGTCGAGGATATCGTGAGCCAGGTCGGCAATTGCAGCCGCGTTATCGCCGTGGAGGAAGGCACTCCCGGCTGGGGCTTCGCATCCGAATGCGCCCGAGCCCTGATCGGTCGGGTCAAGCACTTCAGTGCATTGGCTGGACCGGATCACCCCATTCCCTCCAGCCGTGAATGGGAGGACGATCTGCTGCCGGGTGTGAACGCCATCCGGGCGGCCTGCGTCGATCTGTTCACGAGAGGCTAAGCGTTCATGAGTGTGCTTGTCGAAGCCCCGCGGGTTAACGCCAACGAGGACAATCTTCAGCTGATCGAAATCAGGGTCGTGCAGGGTGAGAGGGTCGAGGAAGGGGCTATTCTCTTTGTCCTCGAGACCACGAAGGCCGCGGTTGAGGTTTATGCTCCGGAGGCAGGAACCATCGGCCGGCTCGACAGCAAGGTCGGTGACTTCGTCACTGTCGGCGCGGTGCTGTGCGAAATCGTCGACGAAAATGCCAACGCCGCATCCGGAACGGCCAGCACGGCCAATGTCGGCGTCAACGAGATCGCGATAACGGCCAAGGCCCGCAAGGCCGCGTCCGAGCTCGGGATCGACCTTGCGGATGTCAGTCCCTCCAACGGCCGCATCGGCGAAGCCGAGGTGCGCGCGGCAGCCAGCCGCCGGTCCGGGGCCATGGTGGCAGGACCGGACGAGTTCCAGCCCGTCCTTCCTTCCGGGTCCACGCGACGGGCCGTCATCATCGGTGGCGGCGGCCACGCCGCCTGCTTGATCGATGCGCTCGATGGGTCCGGATACGACATCCTCGGCTGCACCGATCAAGCTCTGCCCGTTGGGCAGCACGTCTGCGGCGGCATTTCGGTGATCGGTACGGAAGAGTGCCTGGAGCGTTTGCTCGCCGAGGACACGCGCTACGCCTTCATCGGCATCGGGGGTGCGCAGTCAAGCGAGGTGAGGCGGGCGATGTTTGAACGCGCCCTGGCCATGGGCTTCGTTCTGCCGCCTGTGATCCACCCTTCCGCGATCGTCTCCAAGGCAACCAGGATTGGACATGGCTGTCATATTCTGGCCGGCGCGAGCATCGGTCCGCGCTGTACGATCGGCAACAACGTCATCATCAACCAGGGAAGCATCGTCTGTCACGACAGCATCGTGCAGGACAATGCGCACCTGACCCCGGGCGCCATCCTCGCCGGCGGAGTGAGCGTCGGAGCGAGGACTGTCGTGGGAATGGGCGCAACCGTGCTGCTGGGCGTCCAGATCGGCGCTGACTGCCTGATCCACAACGGCGCGCATATCAGCGCCAATGTCGGAGACAATACCATCGTTGACGCTCAGGGCCGCCGACATCTCCGCTAGAGTATCCGTGTTGGTCAAGGAGGGGATGGCAGCCATTTCCGGCCGTCCCTGAGGAGCGCGTTTGCGAGAACGATCAGCTTTCGCATGATGGCGGTGATAGCGACCTTGGCAGCTTTGCCGCCGGCTTTGAGGCGGTCGTATTTTGCCGTGAGATCGGGATTGAACCGCATGGCAACGAGAGCCGGCATGCAAAGCGCCTGGCGGACATTGGCCCGGCCGCCGCGGATGAAGGCGCGGCCGGTCCACTTCCCGGACTGGCGTGCGACGGGGGCGAGGCCTGCAAGAGAGGCTGCCTGGCCCTGGCCCAGCATGCCGAGTTCGGGCATGTCGATCAGGAGCGCGAAGGCGGTGATCGCCGAGATGCCCGGGATCGAGACGAGGATATCGAAACGGCGGGCGAGATCGGGATCGGCCTTGATGAGGGCGATGATCTCGTTTTCGATCGCGCCGATCTGGCGTTCGATCTGCCTGAATTGCTCGCCATTGTGACGCTTCAGGATGGGAAGGGTGATCGTCTTTGCCCTGTTCTTGGCCGCTGTCCGGTTCTTCACCAGCGCCTCGCGGGCCATGTGCAGGTCCTTGAGATCGTTGAGGATCAGGCTGCGCACCGGTCTCGCCTCGAGGTCGAGGACCGCGCCCATGCGCGCCAGCATGACGGCGTCCAGCCGGTCGGTCTTGGCGAGCCTGCCGGTGGCTTCCGCGAAGCGCCGGGCTTGGCGGGGATTGACCTTGACCAGTGCTGCGCCTGCCGCCGCCAGCCTTCGCTCGAAGGCCCGGTGGTAGGGGCCGGTCGGTTCATAGATGATGCGAGGACCCACGCCGTTCAGCCAGCTCACGAATGCAGTGTGGCCGGCCTCGTCGTTGGCGAAGTGGCGGCTGGCGCCGTCGCTGATGCGATGGGCGTCGAGATGGTCTTTCGAGATATCGACCCCGATGGTATCGTTCGTCATCTTTCGCTTGTCCTGTGCTTGTCATACGCAGCCCAACTGCGGGTATCCGTTCAGGCCTCAAGGAAAGACGAGGGCGATCCGACTCTAGCTCGACCCGTCAAACGGTCTGCATTTCAACGATCCGACCCTCGCCGCCGAGGGAGGGCGGCTACCCTCTCCCGGCGGTTCCCTTTTCGCCCGTTCGGCAGAAAAAGTCATAAGACAAGCAATCCCAGGAAAAGTGTGAAACGGTTTTCCCGGGAAAAGCGCCTAGCGCTTTCCCTTGGGAATTGCGTCAAAACAAAGAGTTAGAGCGGTTTGCCGTTTCCGTGAAACGGTGAACTGCTCTAGTGCCTGGCGAGGCGTCAGGCGCCTCGCCGCAAAGCTCTTTCAAACAATGGCACGAGTATCCTGGAACCCGGAATGCTGAGGTGGTGGCTGTCAAAGTACAGCGGCTTCCCATCCATTATGGCAACACACCGGTCCTGCGGACAAAGTACTTGCGTCGGATATACGCGAATGAGGCCGACATGTCGGCCCAGCCTGTCCAAAATGCCAAATGCAATCTGCTGTCGCTCCCGATAGAGGCTCTCCGGTATGCTGAAGCTGGACAGCGCATGGCCCCGCAGGGCATGGCCCTGCGCCACGAGCCGGGCAGCCGTGGAGGGTACGTCATAACCCACCTCCGGGACTGGGTAGACGATGACCACCTTTTTCCCGGCTTGCAGGAGCCGACCCACGGTTCTCCTGAGCGATGTTTCGAACGCGTGACGCGCCTCGACGGAGAAGCGGTCGAATTGAATGCCGTCCCGGTCCTGCAATTGCGGAAGATTGCCGTTTCGTTCCGCTGGTCCAAGTTCGATCGCACGGCCCTCGAGATAGAGCGACCATCTGGCAGCGATTATGACGGTCTTCAGCTCCGGGTGGCCGAGTGCGTATCTAAGCCGCAAATCGTTTCCTCGGATGCAATTTCGGTCCGTTCCGACGCCCATGAGGGGGGGGCAGCGGGGGGTCGCGCCGTAGACCGTGCTTGCGCCATGCGCGGCCAGCTCCGACATTGCACCGAACATCGCCCCCGCATGAGAATCTCCCCACAGAAAGATCCGGGCATTCGCGGTGGCGCCTATTGTACAGGGGGAATTCGCAGCGAGCTGAAGAGACACGTTTGCGCATTCATCCGCTTCAGGATTGGCGGACAAGGCATAGCTGGACAACACATTCACATCCTTGGAGAAGCGGGTCGGCCAGCCATTGTCCAGATAGATGACTGAGCCGGTCATGGCCACGGCGACGATGGCGAAGGCGCCTCCAGCCAGGACAGGCACTGGGCGGGCTACCCGCGACGGCACCCGCAACGGGCGCTCGATGTATCGCCAGGACATGAACGCCAGCGTGAATGAGGCGGCCACCAGGGCGGCCGACTGAAGCGAACTGAGCTGATCGATTGCCAGATAACCAACCAGGACAATCAGCGGCCAATGCCAAAGATACAGGGAGTAGCTTATCAGACCCACGCCGACGAACGGCCTTGTTGAAATCAGTCGTGTGACCGAGCAATTCCCAGCACTTCCTCCGTGAATGACAAGGGCAGCGCCGATGCATGGAAGGAGTGCCGCGACGCCGGGGAATGAAGTCACATCGGAATAACGCAGCACGGCAGCAAGGATCAGCAGCAATCCGGCCCCTGTCGCCACCTCGCACTGCCAGCGCCTGGCGAGGCGCGGGAAGGTTCCAAGCGCCAGGAGGCTGCCCAACAGCAACTCCCACGCCCTGAACGGAGTGAGGTAAAAGGCGGCAGTAACGTCGTACCGCATCACCATGACAGTCGCGAGGAACGAAATTCCTGCCACGCTCGCCAGGAGGATGCGAACATTGCGAACTCCCAGCCACCAGATGGATATCAAAAACAACGGAAACAGGATGTAGAACTGCTCCTCCACCGCCAGTGACCAGGTGTGGATGAGTGGCTGGTCGTAAGTTTCCCCGTCAAAATAACCGGTCTTCAGCCAAAACCCGATGTTGGACGAGAAGAGGGCCGTGGCGACGGAGTTGCGACCGAAGCGCCTGAAGTCATCCGGCAGGAAGATGAAGGCGCATGCCAATGTACAGACGGCCAGCATGGCGAACAACGCCGGAAAAATGCGGCGTATACGCCGCTCATAGAAATGCCAGACCGAGAACTCGCCTGCTCGCAAATCCCTGGCGATCAATTGGGTTATCAGGTAGCCGGAGATGACAAAGAAGATATCGACGCCAACATATCCGCCGCTGAACACGGTGAAACCGGCGTGGAACAGCACAACCGAAACGACAGCGACGGCGCGTAAACCATCAATGTCGGCTCGGTAGGCTGGGGCCGCCAGGGCTGCATGTTGCGATGCCGACCCCGGAAGTTTCCGCGAGTCCAACATCACACCAGCGGCGAGGCTGGGCCTATGACCTTGGTAGCTTGGCATACTGGTCCTGTATAACGCGCCTACGCGCTGATGCCCGCCCGCAATAAAGGGGTAGCCCATGCCTTAAATCGGACTAGCGGGCGAAGGGCCGCTGGCCATTCCTGGCGCCGGCAGGACGCATTTTCACAGCATTTGACTTACCGTCTGCACGGGCCGCCAGGGACCCGGGTTCGGCAAGCGGCATCCGTCTGCTTTTCAAATGATTAAAAGCTGGGCAGAGCAGCGGGTGCGCGAACCGCGTTTGCGTGGCCGACGATCCGCTGAAGGATTTTGTAACGCCCAAGCCGCGGTTGGGCACCGTCCACATCCGGCGGCGGCGGCGCATCTCATCTCGCGACAGCCCCGACCGCCATCAGGCATGCCGCGCCCGCTGGACGATCTTGATGCGTGTCTCGACCGGATCTTCCGTCGACGGCTCTCGCAGCCCGCCCAGGCCTAACCATTCCGGTCAATTGTTCCTGGCTGCCCCCCACTTTTGGGCTGGGGGTATCCGCCTATTTCCCCAAGGATTGCAAGACATGGACTGCTGTAGGGTGAAACGATCTGCCAAGGTCAGGTTTGAAAGCTCAAGATGGCTGCCACCCATTCCAGCCCTGTGAGACTATCGGATACCCAGCATTTGACCGCTGAAGCGTCAGCGAAGCCATCCGCGAAGCCAATTGGCGACAATTCGTTCAATATAGCCGCGCATGGGCTGCGCGGCATCGCGTCGCTCATGGTGTTCTTCGCGCATCTCCTGGGTGGCACGGCAGAGCACGTCTACGCCTCCAATGCGGCCTATGTCGACGGCATCACGCCGTTCTGGAACTTCGGCACTTTCGGGGTTTGTCTTTTCTTCGTCATCAGTGGCTTCGTTATCCTGCCCAGCGCGATGCGCTACAGTCCAACTGAGTTTGCCGCCCGACGCTTCATGCGCCTCTACCCTCTGTTTTTCGCGTTCAGCGTGCTTTTCATCCTGCTGAATGCCACAACGAACCTTTATCCCGAAACCAACAATCTCACGTCGGTTCTGGCTGGATTAACATTCCTGAATCTTTTCGCCCGCACCGAGCAGCTCACTCCGAATGCATGGAGCCTGACTTTCGAAGTCTGGTTCTACGTGTTTATGGCAGCGTTCGTGTTTGTGGCTGTTCGTCGCCCTAGCAAGCTTGGCCTGGTCGTCCTAAGCCTCATTGCCGCGCTCTTTATCGCCAGGTATCCGATCGCCCTGTATTTCGTCGCAGGGGGCCTGATCCGCCTCGCCCACGACCGATATGAATGGGTAAGTCGGGGTCACCACCGCCTTGCCGAGAGCGCGGCCTTCGCAGCCTGCGTCTTTCTGTCGACCCGCGGCCACTACGACTATCATTTGTCCGATTTCCAGAATGCCGAGGTGCCCTTGCTGGTTGCGGCAACCGCTCTTTACTTCTGCCTCGCGGTATCGCGAAACAGCTTGACGGCGCTGTTGCTCGGCAACCGGCTCCTTCGCTATTTCGGGACGGTCAGCTACAGCCTATATCTGGTGCATCCCTACACGTATTTCTTATCCCGCGCGGCCTTCTCGCACGCTCATCTCTTCACCGCCAACGTCGCAGTCTCGATGGGCGCCTTCATTGTTGTGACAGGCGCGATCACCTGGATCCTGACGCATTTCGCGAACCGCACCCTCGAACTGTGGCCCTATGAGTTCGTCTATCATCAGAAGATCTATCGCTCGACAGCGCAACCCAGTGCCGCGCGGCTGTGGCTGGCCTTGAACACCAAACGATCCGCCTGGCTGCGGGGATAAGAGCGCCGCCGCAGCACTGGTTTGAAACCAACCATGGCCGATTAATCGTCGGACCTTGCCAGCAAGTCCGTCAGGCGGGACACATCGGGCACAAGCAGCTCCTTTGCGCGGCGCAGAACTATTCCGACACTCTGCAGGTAGCTGAGTTCGCGGGCCACGGCTTCACGATGCGTGCCGATGCGATTGGCCAAATCCGTGTGTGTGGGAATGGGAGAAATGACAGCCGAACCGCCGGTTTCGATATTTTCCGCACACAAGCGCAGCAATTCACTATGAACGCGCGATCGCACGCTGAGTGTCGAGAGTTCGACGATATGCTCGACAATCAGATGCTGGCGTTCGACCAACATCTGGACGAGGGCCTGAAGCGCCTCGGGATCGTTCTTGATTATATCCAGGAAGGTCCGACTTCCGATGGAAGCGATCGTGCATGGTCCCGCTGCTTCAATCGAATAAGGCACCAGAGGGAGCTCGCCGCTCAGGGCTGCTCCGTTGACGAGTGATCCCTGGTGCGCCGACGGGAGCCACACGATCTTGCCTGTGCGGGTGTAAACAGGGAAGCGGAGTTCGCCATCCAGAAGAAAGAAAACCCGATCGACTTTTTCGCCGGCCGGGATCAAGACATCACCGTCATCGAGATGGAACCAATGACAGCGGCGGTTCATCTCGGCCAGCGTGGATGGACGAACGGCGTGGAAATGTTCGATGCCGCTCAAATCCAGGCTTTGTAACGTGTTCCGATCAGCCGCGGGAGCGGCCTCCCTCTCAGTCCGCGGAACGGAATATCGCTCAGGCGGCTGTTTCACCTTCCTCGCCCCTCGCAAAAATGTCTAACCCCCCTGCGGGCCCTCAAGAACGAGGGCCCAATAAAGCCATCCACCATGGTTGCCGCGGGTAGAAAACATCACCCTTTCATCGAGGCGGCAGCCATGCCTCAATTTCGCATGGTAACACCATCATATGGCGTCGTGTTAAGGATATAAGCTACCTCAGTACGATTTCTGGCGCGCAGCTTTTTCATCACATTGCGGATGTGCACCTTGACTGTGCTTTCACACATGTTGAGTTCGTATGCGATAACCTTGTTTGCCTTGCCTCGGCGCAACGCTTCGATCACCGACATCTGGCGTGACGTAAAGACATTGTCGCCCTGCGGCTGCTTGGCTGGCTGGCTGTCCCTGATTGCCTGGCCCGAACTGAAGAGAACACTGGGCGGTATGAAGGTCCCGCCCGCCGCGACAAGCTGGATCGCCTTTGCCGCAACCTGCAAGCTGACGCTTGTGGGGATGTAGCCGCGCGTGCCGCTTTCCACCGCTTTGACGATATCGTCAAAGTTCTCGATATCCGACAGCATCACGATTCCCAGAGACGGCCTGGTTGCCTTGAGATGAGCAATCCGCGCAAGATGATAGTCCGCGTGAGAGTTCGACCACATGACGCACAGCAAGACCGTCGAAACCCGTTCGGTCTCCTCTGGACTCGCGGCGTCGAACGCTTCGACGGTCGCATAGCGTTGGATGCGAAATGATGGCTCGATGAGTTCGAGGCTTCTGGCGAAGCAGTCGCACATCAGTGGCCGATCATCGATGATCGCTATCTCCATCCCCTCCCGTGAGGGAACAGGTCCTATATGATTTGTATTGGCAACAGCTGAATAGAGAGCCAGATCGGTATTGATCGGCTGATCGTTGTTCGACAGACTTGTCATGGCTTACCCCCAACCCGAAATTTTCACTGCGACGTAGAATTCACCCCAACGTAGAATTCGACTTCGAGAACCCACCTCCTTAATCCATTAGGAACCTACCTTCTTAAGGTATTAGTAATAACTTGTGGATTGGGAGCGCGGTGTGACAAAACGCACAGCGTGAATATAATCTCGTATTTGTGAAGCTCTGGACCGAGGTGGACAGGTGTCGAAGCGTCGAGTCGGCCCCACCGAAAGGCGTATGCATCAACAGGATGGATAGCCGGCTACGCCGGATGCAGTCTATGCCCTGTACTGCAAACCGATATTTGACGCATTGCCACTTTCAAAGCTGCAACGTCCGCCGCCCTCTCCAAAGGCCGCAAGCAAAGCTGCAAATGTACCATTGTGAAGCGAAGTGGTAACTTCGGAAATGCTCGCAGTCCGATCTCCAGACAACGGTCGCCCCAGGTCAATCGGGCGCTCCACCAACGAGGAACGGACCTTTACTCAAGCCATTGTTGGAGATTCTGGCCCAATTTAATGGCGAGTGCCACAATGGTCAGGGTGGGCATATCGTTTCCCCCGGTTGGAAAGACCGAGCTGCCGGCGATGAAAAGATTCGCGAGGCCGTGCACCTGGCATTTGCTGTCGACCACACCCGTTCGCGGATCGTTGCTCATCCTCGTTGTACCCATGTGGTGCCTGACCCAGCGGTATGGGATGTCCTCCTCCCCGGTCGGGGTTTCGTCGGTGCCGGCCTGGACGTCGCTTCTGTGGCCCAGCAGCCGCATCTCTTCCGTGATGATGGTCTGCATCCGCTCCAGTGTGCGCCGAACGAGAGGTCCCACCTTCCATTCCAGCTTCACGCGCGGAAGATTGAATTCGTCACGCTTTGTATCCAGGGTAACCCGGCTTTCCGGGTCCGGCTCTTGTTCGAGGATGGTGTCAAAGTGAAAATGCCTGGCGCGGTGGCGTGAGTGCCAGATGCGTTCGATGCCTGACGAGATTGATCCCGCGGGATGCCGAAAGATCGTGCGGCCACTCTTGATAAGGTCGCGATGCAGTCGACCCTTGCGCAGCCAGAAGGCAAGATACTGCAGGGCCTCGGAGCCATCCATATCGTTGACGCAAGGCCCCGGCTTGATCCACGTCCGGGAGCCGAGAAGGCCTTCGCTTGCGCGGATCTCTGGGCGCAGAACAAGCCCGAATGCATCGTTGATGCCGCCGCCCGCGGGCCCCGGCAAATCAGCCATGCGGGTCCCGACCGAGGGTACGTGAAGGGCGACGGTTTTGTCAGGCCGGCTGACTTGCAAACTCCCCCACCTTACTCGCGGATGCTCCATGAAATAGCGGCCAACCAGGTCATGCTGGTTGCCGATCCCATTCGGCATCTGTCGGTTGGAAACCAGGAGGAGGCGTGCGTTTTCGATCCCGCCGCAGGCCAGCACAAAGAAACGCGCCTCTATCTGGAATTGATTGTTCGGTGCGCTGGCTACCTCGATGGAGCGAACCCGTCTCCCTGAGTCGTCGGTGTCGAGCCGAAGGGCTGTGGCGTGCAGGATAACCTGCACGTTCCTTGCCGTTTGTAATCTCGTATGCAGCGTTGCCCCGAGATCCGGGACGGGGCTGAGAAAGCAGCGTTCGGAAAAAAGCGGTCCATTCGTGCGTAGCGCCGCGGAGGCCGGCTCATCAGCCAGCAGGTTCTTGATCCCGAGCAAGTCTGCGGCCGATTCGTAGTGGGGAAGTAGCGACTTGCGATCGACAGGCCACCCGCTCATCGGGATCCAATGCCGATGCTCGAAATCGGCGCTATCAAGCATCTTGCACCATCCACCCCAACCAGCCTTGCCGGTACTGCCGCCAAACTGGCGAATTCGGCAAAGGTCCAGCGCCTCATAGGGCCTGCCTACAGATTGCCCCCGCGACAGTCGTTGACGCCGATGCTCATAGTTGAGGCCGCCGCTTTCAATGACGCAGACGCGATGCCGCGTTCCTGCGAACTGCGCGGCGAGCGCAAGACCGGCCGCGCCCGCTCCGACTATGCACAAATCCGTCTCGAGCCGGACGCCTTCCGGAAAGTCCTTGCAGTCTTCAATCATGTCGGTGCCGATCGGGAGGAAACAGCAACGGGCTTACGAGGCAGTGGGCGGCCATCTCCACGCTTCCCCCACCCCCCGATCCAGCTGTCTGCTGGCATTGCATCGGACAGCGGACGGAATTTGTAGCCCGCGCAAGACAGTTGCAATAATATGACCGAAGCTGTCATAGCCGTCGAGGCCTGAGGCGGCAGCCCATTGGGTCAGGTTGCGGAAGTCTGATTACTGGCATTCCGTTGTCCAAGCCTGATCCTCTTGGCCGCTTGCGAACGCAATTCGGTGAAATTTGGCGCGACCAATGGGTAGTCCGGCGGCAAACCCCATTTCCTGCGATAATCCGCCGGTGTCATTCCCATCGAAGCCAGATACCGCTTCAATGATTTCATCCTGCGTCCGTCCTCCAGGCTGATGATGAAATCGGGCGTCACCGACTTGCTGATCGGCACGGCGGGAACGAGTTTCGGTTTGGGCTTTTCCGCGCCTGCGGAGAGGGCCTGCAACGTGCGGCCGACATTCTGGACCAGATCCACCAGATCAGAACGGGAGGCCTGGTTCCTGCTGACAAAGGCCGAAACGATCTTGACGGTTAATTCCAAATGATCGACGGGGTCAGGGTCCATAATCCGCTCTCGACTGACGATGGTTGTCGTCCGTGACAAATGCGGAGCAGGCTTTGGATCACTCGTCTGCCGAATTATCCAATATCAAATCGGGAGCATATGCTCCTGATCCCCCCGCGTTTGGAGCCTCCAATGGCATCCCTGGGTGGCACTTATGTCAATTGCCCTTGGTGGTATTGAATCCACCCAAAAGTGGTAACCGATCGTGCCGGTCAAGGTACACCGTCCGCTGGTGGCCAAGCACGTCGTGCTGCGCTTGCTCGGCGTTTTCTTGGAAATTGCTGACCCAAACACGCCTTATACGTGAAAAATCATCAGATATTCCATATATATTTGGCCTTTTGGAGGGGTCGAAGTTGCTACCTCCGCCGACTGCTACACAATTACCAGAAACATATGATAAATCATGTCTTTTAATTACTTAATCAAATTGGCAAGATGGCAGAAATAACCTTGTATCATACTGTCATTAAATGTGTCCAATTCGATCGAGGTTTTGAATAACCTTCCCGGGAGAATCCTATTAGTAATTATGTGGGGGGCTCGGATATCAGGAGATGATATGACCACTAAAATTACATCTACGGCGAAGTTGCTGGTGGGGGCATTCTTTGCTCTGGGAACGGTCGGGATTTCTCATGCCGGCGCCGTTGGCGAGTCCAGTGTCAAAGTCAGTTCGTCCGGTGAGACCGGCGGCAAGGCTGGCGGCGCTGGCGAGACTGGCGGCAAGGCCGGAGGCGCCGGCGAGACCGGTGGCAAGGCTGGAGGCGCCGGCGAGACTGGCGGCAAGGCCGGAGGCACTGGCGAGACCAGCGGCAAGGCCGGCGAGACCGGCGGCGGCGGCGCCACCCTTAGCACGGCCGCTACGTTAAGCGAGACCGGCGGCACTGGTGAGACCGGCGGCACCGGCGAGACCGGTGGCAAGACCGGAGGCGCCGGCGAAACCGGCGGCAAGGCTGGCGGCGCTGGCGAGACCGGCGGCAAGGCTGGCGGCGCTGGCGAGACCGGAGGCAAGGCTGGAGGCGCCGGCGAGACCGGTGGCAAGACCGGAGGCGGCGGTGAAACCGGCGGCAAGACCGGAGGCGCTGGCTAGACCGACAAAATCTGAAGCTTATCGGATGCCGGCGCGCGGATGCTCGCGTGCCGGCATCTGTTTGTCGAACTCGACAGCCAGGCTGCTTCGAAATCACCGGAATAAATGGGTTCGCGAGCGGTGCCGGGCTCGTCACTGGGCAGGCCCAAGGCAAGCCGCTTTTGAATTTTGATCTCGCGCAGGGGACAACCGTCCCTGCATTGTTCGCGCCGTTCCGAACTACCTGCCCGAGCCGGTGTAACGCGCTGCTTCCTTCCACAAAGCCAGTGCAATTGTTGGCGACCGGCCTTTCACCTCGATATCTCGACCTCGATGGCGTCCGGCCGCGATCCACACGGTCTTTGAACGCTGATAGACGGTAACGCCAAGAGCGTTAGCCAGCGTCCGCCATTCTTCGTAATCTCGAGGCATTCATTCGGGCTCCGTGGCATGGCGTCGTCAATTCGATCGGACATCTGGTCCGAGCCGCACCTACCCCCCTCAGGCTGCCCATACCCATCGGCCCATCATCGTTCGGCCTCCCTCGGGCGAGGCCATCAACTGGAGCCGTTGTCTTCGGCCCCAGCCACGACAGCTATTGCGGCAACAGCCAGCGACAACCCCCCGCTGCGAAAACACCGCGCAAGGTGAATATGGAACCGCGCAGTTGAGATTGCTCACATCGTATTGTCACAACGATCACGGGGCCGTGGCCTTGACCCAAATCAAGATGAATCGGACACCGCCCGCCGGAATTCCCCCCTTGGCCAGCGCCACCCGCTGAAAGGAAGGATATCCCTCGCCCTACCCGAAAGTTTAGCGAGAACGCCCACAGGCCTATCTGGAGTCACGTCGCCTAATCGCGGTACCGTTCACGTCATGATCTGCGCGCAGCAGGCACCCACCCCCGCTTGATGCGCAACGCTTGATCGCCCGCCGCACCAGACCATGCGGCGGGTCTCTTTTGCGAGATAGCACCGATGCGCGAGCCGCCAAGGACATCGACACAGACGTGGTTACCTTGCTGTATGACCGTGTGTAGGTAAGATCCTGGCATGCGAGCATTGTCGCGAAGGACGTTTGCGCAGGGAACCCTTCTCAGCCTGTTACACGGGTTGGGCGTTTGCGGGCCAGCTGGCGCGCACGATCAACCAGCCGGCGCGCACGATCAACCAGGCAATGGCGTGACACTGGTGGCCAGAGGCAGACCGGCCTTCACACTTGTCACATCGGACAAGCCGAATGATTCCGTACGGTATGCCGCCGTGGAACTCGGCTGGCATATTCAGAAAGCGACCGGCTTCCAACCTGCCATAGTGACCGAGAGCAAGGTAAGTTCGGCTAGCCTGGACAAAGCCCACATCTTTCTGGGCGATACCCATTTTGCCCGAAAGGCCGGAATCAATTTCGACGCTCTGGGGCCGGAATCATGCGCTATTCGGACCATCGGCCGCCACCTGTGTATCGCAGGGCACGACACAACCGGCAGCCCTCTCGATGAAAACACGTCCGCGGGAACACTTTTCGGCGCATACGAGCTTCTCGATCGGTACTTCGCGGTTCGGTGGCTGTGGCCAGGCGAGCTGGGAACGTTTGTTCCAAGAGCAGAGTCCGTGGTCATCCCTGCTCAAGATTGCGTCGTAACGCCTCGGTTCGTGCAGCGTCACGTGCGCTCAGCCGCGGGCTTGAGGGCTAAAGATCATCCCGAAATGGGCTTCACCGCCGCCGCGGCTGAAGAATACATGAGCGCACAGGCTGCATTTCTGCGCCGCAACCGCATGGGCCGCCGAATCCCGGCCAACTACGGACATGCCTTCGTCGACTGGTGGCAACAGTATGGCGGAGAGCATCCCGAATGGTTTCAGCTGGTCAACGGAAAAAGGGGGCCTTCGAGGCCGGGTGGGCGCTTCTCGATGTGCATTTCCAATCCGGGTTTGCGCGAAGAGATTGTCACACAATGGCGCCAGCATGGAAGCGCGCCCCAGGAGCACCCTCCACTTTTCGTGAACGCGGTTGAGAATGACATCCCTGGCCAATGCGAATGCGACGTGTGCAAGGCGTTGGATGGTCCTGAGCCGTCGAACTATCGAAAGTTCATCCCGTCGAAATCGAAGATCGCTGGCAAGCCTTTCGTGTCCGACCGGTACGCGCGTTCATGGCAAGCGATCCAGCAGATCGCCGCAAAATACAATTCGAACGCGGTCGTCGTGGGCTACGCCTATATGAACTACTTCGCCGCGCCGACCTCGGGCGTAAAGCTGGGCTCGAATGTCATAATCGGATTCTGCCCGTCATCCTGGTTTTATCCAAGAAGTAATGAAGAGCAAGGCTGGATCAAGGACCAGTGGCAAGGATGGGCGGAGACGGATGCGAACCTTCTTATGAGGACGAATTACTTTCTCGATGGCTATTGCATGCCACATATTTTTACAGACCAGTTCTCTGACGAGTTTCAAAAAGCATCCAGCAAAGGGATGATCGGAACTGATTTTGATTCCCTGACAGGTCATTGGGCCACACAAGGCCCAAATATCTATCTGTTGATGCGCCTGCAGATCCATCCAGATGTACCCGCCAGCTCGATCCTGTCAGAATATTATTCGGCCTTCGGACCCGCGGCGGATGACGTAAAGAAATATTTCGATTTCTGGGAGGCGTATACGTCGAACGGGCGCACACGGCTGCATGACACGTTCGAGGCCCTTGGGGCCTCCCGTTGGCGAAGCTGGGCGAAAGCGGCGCATGCGATCTATCCAGAGGAGAGTTTCGCGCCGGCCGAAGCCCTGCTCGACAGTGCGGCCTCTTCTGCGAAGGGGGACCAGGAAGCCTCCATGCGGGTGAACTTCCTTCAATTGGGACTGCAGCACGCGAAGCTGTGCTCGCAAGCTGCCAGCAAACTTACGCTCGGCGGTCCGGAATCCAGCTACGAGCGGGGCAGGCCGGAACTGCAAGCGCTGCTGGAATTTCGACGCGCGCACGAGCGTATGTGGATATCCAATTTGAATCACTGTGCGTGGGTCGAGAGCAGCAGCTGGACCCTTCCAGGCGCCCCGGTTCAATTGCAGGATCCCGATCCGGAATGATCTTTGTCAGTGAATTGGAGCGGCATCGCACCGCGAAGGTGCCAGCCGGGAGGGCGCCAGCCTCGGACCCTGCGCGGCGGGACTCTCGCACGCCGTGAAAACACCCCCGCCAGCATTCACGCCAGCAGGGGTGCGCTTCTTGTCTTGGCAGAAACTACAAGGGCTATCAGCCGCCCTTGCCGCCCTTGCCGCCACCTTCTCCGGCGCCGCCGGCTTTGCCGCCGGACTCACCGGCTCCGCCGGCCTTGCCGCCGGTTTCGCCAGCACCACCGGCCTTGCCACCGGTTTCGCCGGCGCCACCCGACTTGCCAGCCTCGACCGACTTAACCTTGACCGACGACTCAGCAAAGCTGGCCGTAGAGAAGGAAGCGACAGACGCGGCGAGAGAAATTGCGGTAAGAATGCGAATGATCACGATAGGCCTCCATATCTGGGCGACAATTTGCCCTGAGGAGCTTGTGGTGTATTTTTGGGGGGAGATCGAGTCTTGTTCGACGCCGAGGTTATCAGACCGTTTTATAATTGATGAAACAAATTTTATATGAAAATTTATTTACTTCCTCTTCGAAATACGAATATTAGCTGTATCTGAGATAACGTCCCAAAATTTGCCAATCAATGTGGTCGGCGGCAACAGTCGTCTGCATCGACCGCGATGGCCAGAGGTCTAGCGCCCACCACCACAAAGTAGAAACTGACCTATCTATTATGAATAACCGAGACTTCGGCCAGCAGGGCAGCCTGACTGTTCGTCACATTCTTGCTCCTCGGCTGACAACGCCTGGAGTTCACCTGCAACGATTTGTTAACTATCTGACGAGGTGTTGGTCCTTGCGTAGCCACGCAGCGCTCTAGCGGGCAATGTGAAGTTCTTCATAGCCGGGAGAAGCCTCGCGCTACATCCTTGAAGGACTTTGGGTGGGGCAGAAAAATGATGGCAGCCAAGAAAGACCAAGAGCGCATCGCCTGCGCGTCGGCGGCGTGCGGTTTTTACCAAACTGTGAAGCGGCATTGCCAGTTCGAGAGGCACCGAGCTGGGCCGGTGCTATAATGTATCGAAAGGGCGAAGAACTGTGTGACTGGGCGAGTGCCCAGGGCATCACGATCTATCAGCGTTCAAAGACGGTGTGGATTGCGGCAGGAAGCTATCGGGGCCGCGATTTCGAAGTGAAGGGACGTTCCCCCGCCATCGCGCTTGCATTGTGGATGGAAGCCGCCCGATACGTTGGTCCACGGCTTTAAGGCTTTTAAGGCAGGGGAATCCACGGAGAGCAACCCGAATTCCGAAAACCTGCCTGGGCGGAATTGAGCCCGCCACGGTCCGGCGTGCCGGGGTAACGTGCCCGAGCTTCTTGCTTTCTCGCAGATAAATGTCGGTCTGTTCGCGGATGGCGTCCGAAGAAGGCGAAGCGCCGCTGGCGGCCAGCGCGGCACTTATGGACAGTTGCCTGAAACCGCGCTGGCCTTCGGCGGGATTGGGGCCCCGCCGCCCTCTAAAATTAGCCGATTCTAAATAAACGGGAAAATAGTGCGATCGCGGAAGGACCGCGCCAACCGCACGCCGCGCCATTGTGAGTGGGCGGCTAGCGTCAGTGGGGTCGAGAATGCGCTATCCCTGATATGCGAACGGCAAGCGCATCCAATCCGTTGGCATAGATGCGCGTCAGCACGCTTTCCGCGGCGTTTGCCCGCTGGGATGTGCAACCAAGCAGGTCACGCCCTCCCAAGCTTGCCGGAGCATCGGTAATGCGGTCCCAAACCGCCCAGGTTCCGCCGGTCTCCAAGTGACAATAAAATCTGTGTTGGTGATTTTCCATGATGGGAAACGTTCAACGCCCGCATTGGGTCCCATGCAGATGGCGACGTGGTTACCTCGCAACGACGTTTCGACAGGAAGTAGCCCAAAGTGGGTCTGCGCCGGCGGGATGAAGTGTGCGTCTCCCTGTTGTCTTCCGTCCTGTCGGGCGGCGCCATCTGCAAAGAGTTCGAAAGGTCGGACCTGCGAAGCGCCGCCTCAAAGACACATTTGCTTTGATCGGTCGCGCCGTTGCCCTACAGTTGTCCATGTCACAACAACACCGGGAAGCCGCATGCCAACCGCCAGCGCGAACGACAGAAATGATCTGCCGCGCCCGGCGCGGATCGATCCGCGCCAGTTCGATCTCCTTTTCGCTGGTTGCAAACTCGAACGCTACGCCGCCGGCCAGCACTTGTTCGTCCAAGAAGATGCCGCCGACCGCATCTACGGTGTGATGAAGGGCACGGTGGAAATCTCGCTTTATTCGCCAGGCGGCCAAAAGCTGGTGGCCAATATCGAGCTGTCGCGCAGCCTGGTCGGAGAGATCGGGGCACTTGACGGACGCCCACGCACGGCCACCGCGATCTGTCTTACCGCATGCGAGCTGGTTTCGCTCAGTCGAACACAACTGTTTGATCGAATTGAGAAAAACCCATCCCTGGCGCGCGCCATGATCGAACTTTTGTGCGCGCGGCTGCGCTGGGTCAGCGGCGAACTCGGGGATCAGGCCTTCTTCGGCATCGAAGCAAGGCTGGCAAAACGACTGGTCTTTCTGGGCGGCATCCTGGCCGACGGCGCAGGCTGGATACCGATCTCGCAGTCGGAACTGGGTGAGTTCCTTGGCGCCACGCGCGAGTCGGTCAACAAGACGCTCAACGACTGGCGCAACCGGCAGATCATCGCCATCAAGCGCGGAGGCTTGCGCATAGCCGACGCCGGCGCGCTTCGCCATATCGCCGAGTCGCAGGACGACGACTGACAGCGGAGGCGCCGGGGCGAATCAGAGTCGCGAAATCAGAAAGCGCAGTGCTGACCGGCTCGGCATGAAGAAATATCCGCCCCCCGGGTGGTAACGAATTGCGGGATGCCCTTCAGCACCGTGACCTTTTCCCAGGATGGTATGGTGAACCTGCCGGCGCTGTCGCGCGAACCGATCGTCGGGTCCTTTTCGGCAACAAGCCCCTGGAATGAGGTCGACGACACCCAGGTTTGCTGGATGAACTCATACTGCCGCTCGATATCGGCGTTGAGGCACATGAAGAGCAGCCCTTTTTCGACCTTGCCGCCCTTCTTGTCTTGCTTCTGGTAGCTGCGACCCACCCGGATGATCCGGTGGCGCTTGCCGATCCTGATCTGCGTCTCGCGGTCCTCGCCGAGCGAATCGCGGGGATTCGACCGCCGGACATGGGAGCCAAGCGGGCAACGATGCCCCTGGGGGTCCTCGACGCCAAAAGCAAAATCATTGTCGGCACTGCGACCCGGGCGGCCGTCGGGATTGCGCACCAGCGAGGTGCCATCGGGCCAGCGGCCGAGCATCTTGGCGGCGATCCAGCGCGGGGTAATCGCCGGGTTGTCGGTTTCGCTGGCCGCCTGCATGGCCGCCGCCTTGCAATAGTCGTTGAAGGTGTCGACGTGTTGCTCGAACTGGCGCACGACAAGGAAGGTGCCGTTGCGGCCAAAATCGCGCGGCGGCGGCGGCAGACCTGGTATCTGCCGGTTGCGGCGCACTGGTGACAGGATGCCGGTGCGGTCGAGCGATGCGTCGACGGAGGGTGACGCTGGATAGAAACCATGCTCGTCGCGATAACCGAACAGAAACTCGCCGGGCGCGACAAGATGCATGGGTGGCGCACCGATGTTGGCGCGGGCGGTTCCCTTGACGATCGGCTGCGAGACGCCGTCGACGAAGCCAAAATGCTCGACCGCGCGCTTGCCGTCGCGGTTTACCGCCAGCGGCAGTTCCGAGACGAGGTTCATGCCAGCGGCCGTCATCTTTCTCTTCGCGGTACCGATCTCGGTCTTCAGCTTCTCCGGACTTTCGGCGTAGCAAACCACCACCACATCAACTGGTTTCTGCGGCGAACCCCATTGCCATTTTTGGGGCACGCTTTCGCCGAGATCGTCCAGAATGCGGCTGCGTTCGGGATTGCCCATGCCATGGCGAAAGGCGACGGGGAATGTGTCAAGCGGGTTGTCGTCGACACCGCCCTCCAATCCGAGACGGCGAAGGCCATCGGGACCGAACGCAACGGTCATCGCCCGCGCCGGTGGCACGCCGTCCCCGAAGCTGGTCTGCTCGACGATAAATTCCAGCCAGGCCTTGCGTCTGGCCCTGGAAAGGCTTTCCGGCACGGCGATCGCCAGCATATGGGCATGGGCCAGAGATCCGAACGGTCCGAAGAACAAGGACTGGATCTCGCCGGTTTCCAATTGCTCGACGGGCAACGGCGCGGGTGCCGCGGGGCCGAAGGCATCCGCCTTCCTGGCCTGCGGGCGCGGCAAGGATCCGAACAGGCTCAGCCAGTCGCGCGCCTCATTGCCCGTTGCGGAGGCGATCCCGCGCCTGATCCTGGAATTGGCGCGGATGCGCGTGGTGTTGAGACCAGGATAGGCCGAATACCAGAACAGGGTCGGTATCTGCTGCCGGCGCGCCCAGCGCTTGAAACGGTCGCCGTCGCGTGCGCCGTCGAGGAAGAGCCAGCGCGTGCGCGGATAGCCCTCGGTGTTGCTCCATACGCCGGTCAGGCCGGCAGCGGCTTTGGCGATGAAATCCTCGAGATAGCTTTCCCAGCTGCCACCATAATTGGAGAAGAACATCAGCCTGTTGGTGCCGGGCAACAGCACCCAGCGAGCGAAGTGGATGGTGTTGATGGTGGCAAGGAACCCCGGCTTGAAGACCTTCTGTGCCGAGATCGAGATCAGGTAGAACGACAGCCTGAGCGCCAGTCTCCGCAACGTTCCAACCTTCATCGTCGAGATAGCCGTCAGATGGTTCTGGGCTTGGCCAGGCTGGTCTTCGTGGACCAGGATCTTGTCGAGGGCGCCGAGATCGACGGGTGTGCTGTGCGGGCGATCAATGTCTTCCATGCGCCGCAAGGCGAGAAAGCACAGACCGAGGATCAGCGCTGCCACCGCCAGAATTCCAAGCACGCTCAGCAGAAGCGCCGTGCCGGCTATGACAATGGTGCCAAAGGTGACGCCGGCCGGATTGCCGAACACCAGCACGTAGGTCATCCGCCAGCAGGCGAGCACCAGCACAGCGACCGTGGCTAGCACGGCCGGCGCCAGCAGCGTCGTCGTTATGGCTTGCCACCATTTTCCGGGTGGCCGTTCGAGCAGACTTTCGGCTGGCTCGAATGCCCAGTCGAACTTTCCCAGGGACCGGACGTGCCGGCGGGCTTCGTCAAGCACGGCGGCCGCCCCGCCATTGGTGGCGCGCGGCTGCTCGACCACGGGCCGAACCGCATCGGCAAGCTCGGCTTCTGCCAGGATGCGCTGCACCGAATGGCCCGGCGTGCCGGAAAAGACCAGTCCGGCGTTGCTGCCGAAAGACGGTGATATCTCGAGACTGTGCTTGCGCAGGAAATTGTCCAGCGCATCGCCGTCACGCAGGTCGCAGACGTCCTTGAAGATCGGCTGCAGCCTATTTCCGATGGCATGCGTAATGGCGCTGATGACGTCCTCGGTGCTGCCGTCGCCAGAGATTTCGAGAACCAGCGCTCCTTCCTCACCGCCGGAGGCGTCGTTGGCCTCACCAGTGGCAACAACAGCCAGGCTGGCAAAATGGATGGTGCCGGCGGTATCGAGCGCGGCGCGAACCTCGTCGCTGACCGGATTGCCGAGCGCGGCGACCCTGTCGCGGATGGCGTCCAGCGATGCGGCCCGGGTGATCGGGCAAACCACCGTCACCATCGAATGGCTGACCGTGCTGCAAAGGGCGGGCCGATCGAAATCGACCTTGAGGCTGTCCGGGTAAGCGCCGACCTGCGTCATCCTCCCGGCTTTGCCGGGCGCGCGGCGGACATTGTGCTTCTGGAACAGGGCGCGAAGACTTTCGCCAATCTGGATCCTGGCGATTTCAGCGCCGATGCACTGGTGAATACCGTAGCCGAAGACCAGATAGTCGCGATGCGGGCGCGACGTGTCGAAGCGGTTGGGACTTTGCACCACCTCAGGATCGAACATCGCCGACAGCGTTGACGGCATGACCACGGTTCCGGCCTTCACCAAGCGCTCGCGGCGCGTGCCCCTGGCGATGGTTGCGTCGCGCGCGGTGTAGCGCCAGGGACCGACCCAGATCGGCTTGAAGCGCATGGCTTCCAAGATCGCCTTGTCCAGCCTGCCTGTGTCGTTGTTGGCCAGGGCCGCATCGACAGCTTGCCGCGCATCGGACCGGGACAGGATCACGTCGAGGCAGTTGCTGCCGGCGAGCACATTGGTTGGAACAAAGCCGGTGATCATGCCAAGCATGATCGAATGGATGTCGGGCAACGACAGGCGATCCTGGTCCAGCAGGCGGACCAGCCTTGCCAGCGGCTGCTCATCCTTGGCCCCCCTCTCCCGGATCGCGTCGATGGAGCGGTCGATGACCTTGATCAGGCGGTCGCCAGCCACCACCGCCAGCTGGCGCGTGGCGGGGCTCGCCGTCGGATCCGAAAAAAACAGCGCGCTCAATGCTATGGCCCAATCGGCAAACTCGGATTCGTCGTCGATCTCAAGACCGAAATAATCGCGGCAGATGCGCACCGGAACGATTTTCATCAGGTCCGCGATCGCGTCGAAGCCGGGGCTGGCGCGCGTCATGATTTCTTGTGAATGCCGCGCGGCGATCGGTCTGACCAGGGCCTCGATTTCAGCCGGTGGGAAAGCGCTCAGCACCGACGATTTCATGCGCCGGTAGTCGGCGCCGTCTTGCATGCCGAGAATGAAGTTCGATCCGCGCGCCAGCTCGGTCATCTCCGGCCCGTAAGGCGTCTCGAATTCATCGCCGCGCTCCAATATGTCGCGAACGTCGGCATTCCTGGTCACGAGCAGGAAATTGCCTATGGCGAGATTGGGCCAGAACCGGCGCAGCAGCGCCAGCGCCCAGCGCGGATCATTGAAGAGAAAACCAGCGATGCGCGACGCAACGCCCTTGGAGCGGAGACGTCCCAAGTCGAATGGCGGCATTTCAGACAGCGGACGCTGGCTTTTCTCTGCCGCGCGGATGGCGTCGAAATACTTTATCCTGATCATGCGCGTTCAGGCCCCCCGGCTGTCCACGTCATTGCGATGCCGGCTACCCATGGCCTAGGTTTGCAGCCGTCCCGCGTATGTGAATATTTTCACAGTTATCGGTCTTCGGCCACCTCGATTACGCATCGCTCGCGACGCATTATTTGGCCAGTTCGAAATTGGCCAGGAGAAATTCGTTGGCCGCCTTATCCGCGAACGGTATCCAGCGCACCCTTTGCTCCGAAAAATCCGGATGTCTCGTCGTGAATATGGCCAGCTCCCGCTTGGCCTCTTCCTTGCGCCCGCTTCTCGCCAAGGCGCCGATCTTCAGGAACCGGGCATAGAAATAGCCGGGCGACAGATCGAGTGATCGGTTGGCTGTGGAGATCGCGGATGGCCAATCCTCGACGAAGCTGTAAGCCGCGGCCAATTCCCCCAGATTGTGGAACCGGTAGAGGTCGAAGGGGCTCAGCCGCTCCGTGTCGATAAAGAACGGTATGGCGCCGGCGGCATCGCCGAGCAGCAGGCGCGCACTGCCCATCGCCGAGCGCGCAAAGGCGAAGCTCGGATTGATATGGAGCGCTTCCTCAAGATGATCGACCGCCGATCCGGGCTGTCCCCTCATGATGTCGGTGACGCCGAGATGAGCGTGCGGGCGGGCATCCAGGCTGTCCATCAGCAAGGCCTTGCGCGCATATTGCTGGACCTTGTCCAGATCGTCGCTGTCGCCGAACCGCAGCCAGGCCCGCCAGAAATACCACCACGCCAGTTCATTCAGCACCGCGCTCGAATTCGGATCTTCCCGGTAGGCCTTTTCGAAGAACTCCAGCGCGATTTCGGTGTCGCCCCGCGTGCGCCGGTTCATATGCCAGCGTCCGCGCCGCACCAATTGCCATGTTTCCAGACTTTCCCACGGCACCTGGAAGGTCCGCGCCTGTTCGGCACGGTCGACCTCCTTGTCGAGGATCGAGACTATCTCCGCGCCGATCTGGTCGCGCAGACTGAAGATGTCGACCAGGTTGCGATCGAAGCGCTGCGACCACACCAATCGCCCGTTTGAGACGTCGGCAAGCGAGGTGCTCAGACGAATCTGCCCGCCATTGCGCATCAGTGTGCCGCTGACGATGTAGCGCGCACCGAGGGCGTTACCGATTACCCGCGTTCCCAAAGTGTCATCGCGAAACTGGAAGCTGGAGCTCTTGGCGATCACCGAGAGCCATTTGCTGTTGGAAAGACCGTAGATGATGTCTTCGGCTATGCCGTCGGCCATATAACCGACGTCGCGCTCGCCTCCATCGCCCTGGAACGGCAGCACGGCGATCGCGGGCGGCCCCTTGGACGACAGCTTCTGCTGACCATTGACGGTCGGCACGGCCGCGACCAACGGCGCGGGTGACAACCCATTGCCAATGCGCCCCGCGATCAAAACGCGCACCGGCAGCGCGATGTTCTTGAGCATGAATTCGCCAAGATCGGTGAATTCGGCCGCGGTCTGGTCCTTCACGTGGTGCCATGTTGTTTCCGAGACGGCGAGACCCCCGTGCGGCGCGAATTCCTGGATCCTGGCGGCGATGTTGACGTCGTCACCGTAGAGCCGGCCGTCCCTAACAATGACGTCACCGGTGTTGATGCCGACGCGAAAGGGCATGCGCATGGCTTCGGCGACCGATGAATTGAGCGCGACAATGCGGTCCTGAAAATCGAACGCCGCGCGCAGCGCCTCGATTGGACTGCCGAATTCGGCCATGATGCTGTCGCCGGCATCACCGAAAGTGCGGCCGCCAAAGGTGCTGCAGCTGTCGGCGATGATGTCGCGCCGTTCCTCAAATGCGGCGACAGCCGATTCATCGTCAAGACCCATCAGCCGCGAGAAACCGACGGCATCGATAGAAATGATTGTCGCCAGCTGACGGGTGTAATTCCGTTCAGCCATGTTCGTGCCCCCGGTCCCTTCTGGTTCTGCCCCAGCCCAGGTAACTACCCGCTCCTGAACATTTCGCCGCTTTGCTGGGAGAAGACCCTCGGCAGGTGCGACGCGATGCCGACCTGTCGTGTCCGGAACTCTAACAGGGTCTCGGCAAAAGCTCTACCACGATCAGCGGCAGATCGCAGGCCGTTGCATCGGCGACGCTTGGCTGCCGGTTGCCGATGATGGAGCATTGTTGCTGCCCCCGAAATCTACACCTCTCTAGCAAGCGAGGCGGCAGAAAGCCTGACCGTCAGGCTGTGCGGAAGTGCCCCGTCTAGGCTCCTTCTGTCGCCAACACGAAATCGTGCTCAACGTCCCAGAAAGGATTGGCGAATTCGAGGCTCTTGGCGCGTGCCGGATCGTCGATGCGCTTGAACCGCGCCAGCAGACTCTCCTTCACGCCGAACACCGCGTCCGAATTGATATAGGGGTCGTCGGGGTCGAAGATGTGGGTGGTCAGTGTCTCGAAGCCGTCGGCCTTGAGGATGTAGTGCAGATGCGCGGGGCGAAAGGGATGACGGCCGAGCGCGTGGAGCAGCTTGCCCACCGTGCCGTCGTCGGGGATCGGGTAGAATTTCGGCTTCACCGCTCGGAACCAATAGCGGCCATCGGCGCCGGTGCGGAAGACACCGCGCAAATTGAAGTCGGGCTGGATGCCCTTCTGCTGCACGTCGTAGAAACCTTCGTCGTTGGCCTGCCAGACATCGAGCACGGCGTTGGCGATTGGCTTGCTTTCGGTATCAAGGATGCGGCCATGGATGAACATATCCTCGCCCTTGTGGTCGAGGCAGATGTTGGCGCCCATCGGCAGTTCCGGCGCGTCGGCGAGATGGAAGGGCCCGAGCACCGTCGATTCCGAAGCCCCCGACGGCTTGCGGTTGTTGGTGGCGTCGACCAGCATCGACACGCCGAGAACGTCGGAGAGCAGGATGAACTCCTGCCGCCAGTCGGTGCACAGCTGCCCGGTCCTGGTCAGAAACTGGATGGCGGCGAACCACTCATCCTGCGTCGGCTCGATCTCCTTGACCGCCTCGTGCAGTTTCCGCGTGATGACCTCCATCACCGTCTTCAGCCGCTCGCTCTTCGCATTCTTGTTGCGGCCGGTGACGACCTCGACCGAATTCTCTTCGGTGAAGAAGCCTTTCTCGTGCGCTTCCATATCGGTCCTCACCTGTCCAGAATTGCCGTCAGAGCCCGGCGCAAGTCGGCTACCGGGTCGCTGCTGATCGCGTCCCTGCGCCAGCCGACATGCTGGTCCGGGCGCACCAGAAGAATGCCGCTGTCGCGCACTTCGCGGGCACGCGCCCAGTCGCCGGAAAAGTCCTGCCAGGGCTGGCGCGGACCTATGAGATGGCCAGTGATGTCGATGCCCAGCTCCTTGCCGACCGTCCTGGCGGCGTCGAGCCAGCCCTGGCCGCCAATGCCGGTCAAAACGGTGAACTTGCCGTGGCCGGTCAGGTCCAGGGTGGAAGTCTTGTCGCCCTTGTCGGAGTGAACCCAGACATGCGGCAGCCGGGCGCCTGGCCAGGACGTCGGCTGGTAGTGCAGTTCGGCATCCTTCTCGAAGGCCGGCTCCTTCTGGCCGTCGGTGACGATGGCGTTCGACTTGTAGCGCTGGTTCATCTCGACGCCATGCGCGTCGAATTCATAGACCTTGAAGGCGATGGTCTCGCGGATCCTGGCGCGCTGCGCTTCGGCTGCCGTCGTGTCGTCGCAGCGCGCATCCATGTTCGACTGCATCTTAACCGGGTCGATGGAATCGAGCAGGCCGA
This sequence comes from Mesorhizobium sp. RCAM 05104, assembly GCF_059683645.1. Classification (NCBI taxonomy): domain Bacteria; kingdom Pseudomonadati; phylum Pseudomonadota; class Alphaproteobacteria; order Hyphomicrobiales; family Phyllobacteriaceae; genus Mesorhizobium; species Mesorhizobium sp. RCAM 05104. The sequence goes on from NZ_CM185033.1 coordinate 1,905,554, forward strand.
GCGCCTTGAAGATCGGGCCGAACTCCTCGATCGACTTGTTGGCGCGAGTGACGATCTGTTTGGCGACCGGCGCGCGCTCCTGCGAATAGCTGTCGAGCAGTCTTTCGCCGGCCTTGCCCTTGAGGACATAGGCGAGCTTCCAGGCGAGGTTGAAGCCGTCCTGGATCGAGGTGTTGGAGCCGAGCCCGTTCGACGGCGGGTGGCGATGGATGGCATCGCCCATACAAAAGACCCGACCCTTGGAGGTCTGCGTGGCATACATGTTGTTCACGGTCCAGGTCGACACCGACTGGATCTCGATCTCGAGTTCCGGATCGCCGACCAGGTCGCGCGCCACCTTCCTTGCGAAGGCGTCGTCGACCTTGGGCGCCGGCTGATTGATGTCGTACCCCCAGACGATGAGCCACTCGTTCCACGGCCGGATCATGCGCACCAGGCCCATGCCGATGCCGCCGACATCGGCGCCCGGCTGCACCACCCAGTAGAGCACCGAGGGGCGGTGGGCGACGTATTTCGACAGGTCCGCCTTGAACAGGATGTTCATCGAGCCGCCGACGCCCATCTTGCCTTCGAAGGGCAGGCCGGCATGTTCGGCGACCAGCGAATTGCCGCCATCGGCGCCAACCAGGTATCTTGAGCGGATGGTGATGTCCTTGCCAGTCAAGCGGTCGCGGCAGGTTGTGGTGACGCCGTCGGCGTCCTGGACGTGGGAAAGGTACTCCATCGACATGCGCGACTGCGTGCCGCGCGAACAGGCGGTCTTGAACAGCAGCGGCTCCATGAAGGTCTGCGGCAGGTCGTTCATGTGCGAGGGCGAGGACAAGAGATGCTCGGCGCGGCTGAGCGGGTGCTTGCCCCAGCTGCGCATGCGGCCGATCTCCTCGCCGGCGAGCGAGGTGCAGAACACGTTCTCGCCCATCAGATCCTGCTCGGTGGCGTGCATGTAGGCCTCGGCCTCGACCTCCCTGCCGAGATCGCGCAGCACCTCCATGGTGCGCTGGTTGGTGATGTGCGCGCGCGGCGTCGCGGCCAGCCAGCGATAGCGGTTGATGACCATGTTCTCGACCCCATAGGTCGAAAGCAGCGCTGCCGTCGCCGAGCCCGCAGGCCCGGTGCCGATGGTCAGCACGTCGGTAGAAATGTCAGCCATGCGGCCCTCCCTTTTTGGCTATTGGTACAGGTCCGCCGGTCAACCGGCGGCGAACCGGAAAAAGCTGGATGCCGGTGCGCTCGGCAAACAGGCCCCACAGGCCGCGCGGCGCAAACAGCATGATGACGATGCCGATCAACCCGAGGATCAGAAGATACCAGGAGCCGTAATCGGCCAGCAGGTTCTGCAGGATGTAGAAGACGATGACGCCGACGACCGGCCCTTCGATGGTGCCGATGCCGCCAATGACGACGATGAAGATGACATAGGCAGTCCAGTCGATGACGGAGAAGGCGGCGTCTGGCGAGATGCGGGCTTTCTGGACATAGATCAGCGCACCGCAGAGCCCGGTGCCGAAGGCCGCGGCCAGATAGACCAGTGTCTTCATGCGGCGCGCGTCGACGCCGACCGAGCGTGCTGCTTCCTGGTTGTCGCGCACGGCGGCCAGCCCCAGTCCCTGCTTGGAGCGCAGCAGGCGATAGACGAGGCCGATGGTGGCGATGGCAAGCAGCAGCGCCAGCCAGTAGGTCAGGATGTCGCCGGCACCCGAGGATTTGACGCCGAACAGCTCGCCGATGAGCTTCAGCGCCGGCATATCGCGGGTCGCCTCGCGCGGCAGCGACGTGCCGGTGCCACCGCCCAGCATCTTCCATTGCGCCAGCGTCAGGCGAACCACTTCGGCGATGACCCAGCTGCCGATGGCGAAATAGGCGCCCTGCAGGCGAAACAGGAAGAAGGCAGTCGGGATCGCGAGCAGGACACTAGCGATCCCGGCCAGCAGGATCGCGGCCAGCGGGTCCATGCCGCCGAGAACGACGAGGGCGAACATGGCGTAGGCGCCGAAGCCGACAAAGGCCTGCTGGCCGACCGAGACCAGCCCGGCATAGCCGGCCAGCAGGTTCCAGTTCTGCGCCAGCACCAGCATGGTGAGGATGAAGAACAGATCCTGCAACACGCTGCGCGAGAGGAGCAGCGGTGCGGCAAAGGCGAGCAGGATGATGAGTGCGGCGACGATGGCGAAAGCACTCGATGCTTTCGTCCGCGTTTCAACCTTCCAGCGTGTTAGTGTGAGGTCGGTCATGGCGCTCAATCCAGCGCCCGCGGAAACAGGCCGCGCGGCTTCGCCAGTAGCACGAGCAGAAACGCCAGATGCCCGGCGAGAATCTGCCATTCCGGGTTGATCGCGGCGCCAAAAGTCTGCGCGACGCCGATGACGATGCCACCGAACAGCGTTCCCCAGAGCGAGCCTAGGCCTCCGATGATGACCGCTTCAAAGGCATAGATCAGCCGCGCCGGTCCGATGGTCGGATCGAAATTGGCGCGCGTGCCGAGATAGAGTGCTGCAATCGTCACCACCACCATGGCGATGCCGGTGGCGGTGGCGAAGATCTGTTTCGGCTGGATGCCCATCAGCCCGGCGGTGACCGGATCGTCAGAGGTGGCGCGAAAGGCGCGGCCGATCGATGTGCGGTAGAAGAGCTGGTTGAGGCCGACGATCATGGCGATGGCCGAGGCCAGAGTCAGCAGCGGCATGACGCCGACATTGATCGGGCCAAGCGCCACGGATACGGATTCCAGGCCGCCAACCGAGATACGGCGGCTGTCGGCGGAAAAGCCTTGGAGCAGGCCGTTCTGGATGACGATCGATAGGCCGAAGGTAACAAGCAGCGGCGGCAGGATGTCGGTGCCGAGCGTGCGGTTGAGCAGGAAGAACTGCAATGCCCAACCGATGGCGAACATCAGCGGCATCGCCAACAGGGTCGCAAGGAACGGATTGAGGCCGAGGGCCGAGACCAGCATCAGAATCAGGAAGGCAGCGAGCACGATGAGATCGCCATGCGCCAGATTGACCAGCCGCATGATGCCGAAGACGAGGCTGAGACCCGCCGCGAAGAGGGCATAGAGACCGCCGAGCAGAATGCCCTGGATGATGGTGTCGAGCCAGGCCATGTCAGGCCACCCCGAAATAAGCGGCGTGGATTCTTTCACGCGTCAGCGCAGCCGGCGCACCGGAAAGCGTGATGCGACCTTCCATCATGCAGTAGACGCGGTCCGAAACTTTCAGCGCCTGGCCGATGTCCTGCTCGACCACGACGATCGAAGCGCCCGCGTCGCGGATGCGTGGAAAGGCGGCGTAGATATCCCTGATGACGAGCGGCGCCAGGCCAAGACTGATCTCGTCGCACAACAGCACGCGCGGGTTGGACATCAGCGCGCGGCCGATCGCAACCATCTGCTGCTGGCCGCCGGACAGCGCCGTGCCCGGATTGGCGCGTCTCTCCCTGAGGATCGGGAACAGCTCGTAGACCGTTTCGAGGCTCCAATGCCCGGCAACGGCGCGGCCATAGCGGCCAATGAGAAGGTTCTCTTCGACGCTCAACGAAGGAAACAGCTTTCGCCCCTCCGGCACCATGGCGATGCCGCGCGCGACGATGTCGGGGGCGGGCATCGCGCCGATTTCCTCGCCGTCGAAGAGCACGGCTTTCGGCTGGTTGGTGAGAATGCCCGCAATCGAGCGCATCAGCGTCGTCTTGCCGGCACCGTTGGCGCCGATGATGGCGATGGTCTCGCGCGGGTCGAGCGCGATGTCGACGCCGAACAGCGCCTGGAAGTCGCCATAACGGGCAGTCAGCCCCTTTGTCTCGAGCAAGGCCATCAGACTTCGATCCCGAGATAGATTTCGCGGACCTCGCGCGACGCCATGACGGCATCGGGTGTGCCCATGCCGATGATCTTGCCGAAATTGAGCACCAGCAGCCGCTCGACGACCGAGTTCAGCGCGTGCAGCACATGCTCGATCCAGATGATCGACATGCCGGCCCTGTGGATGGTGCGGATCGTGTCGACCAGCATGCCGCATTCGTCTTCGGTCAGGCCGCCGGCGATTTCATCCAGCAACAGCAGCCGGGGCTCGGTCGCCAGTGCGCGGGCAAGCTCCAGCCGCTTGCGCTGCAGCAGGCTCAGGCCGCCGGCCGGGTGGTTGGCGCGGCCGATCAGCCCGGTCTCGACCAGGATCTCGGCGCAGCGGTCGCCAACCTCGGCTTCGGTCTTTTTCGCCCCGAAGGCGCCGGCGACCAGCAGGTTTTCGAACACGGTCAGCTTCTCGAATGGCTGCGGGATCTGGAAGGAGCGGCCGACGCCGGCAAGGCAGCGTTGCATCGGCGGCAGTTTTGTTACGTCGCGACCATCGAAGACGATGGTGCCGGCGTCTGCGGCGATGTTGCCGGTGATCAGGTTGAACAGCGTCGATTTGCCGGCGCCGTTCGGGCCGATGATGCCGAGTGCCTCGCCCTGCCGCAGCTCGAGTGAAACCGCATCGGCGACCGTCAGGGCGCCGAAGCGTTTCGAGACGTTGGAAAGCGCGAGGATGGGCATGGTTAGAAAGCCCGCACTTCCTTCTCCCCGTTCACGGGGAGAAGGTGGCCCGAAGGACCGTATGAGGGGCAGCGCGGACTTCTGCTGGGCTGGCTCCGCCCCTCATCTGCCTGCCGGCATCTTCTCCCTGTGAACGGGGAGAAGGACGCTGTTTCTACCGTCCCACTCATCCGATGGCTTCCATCTTGCCGCCTGTCGGGATGTTCGGCGCGGTCTTGTTGTCGGTGATGACGAGATCGTAGCCGCCGCTGTCCTTCAGCCGCCATTGGCCGCCGACCAGCGGCGTCTTGGCAATGTTCTTGGCGGCAAAGGGCGGAAGCTTGGCACCGTCCCAGGCGATCGGCCCGACCAACGTGTCGAGCTTGGTCGCGGCGATCGCCGCCGCTACCTTGTCGCCATCGCCGGCCTCGCCTGCCCGCTTCATGACATCGGCGGCGATCTCGAACAGGGCATGGACAAAGCCGATCGGCTGCGTCCACTGGCGGCCGGTGGCTTTGGTAAACCCCGCGGCCACCTGCGCCGAGCTTTCGCCGGTCAGCGACGACTTGAACGGATGGTTCGGCGTCCACCAGACTTCCGACGACAGATTGTGGCCGGATTTGCCGAGCGCCTCGACCGATTGCGGGAACAACAGCGCCTTGCCCATCGACGCCACCTTGGGGGTGAAGCCCTGTTGCTTGGCCTGGTTCCAGAAGGTGGTGAAGTCAGGCGGGATCATCACGCCGGTGATGATTTCGCACGATGCGCCCTTGAAGGCGCTGATCTGCGCCGAAAAATCATCGGTCAGGTTCTGGTAGCGGCCGGTGTCGGTCAACCCGTAGCCGCCCTTGGCCAGCACCGGCGGGAAGCCGACCGTGCCGTCGCCCCAGGCGTTGCCGTCGCCGTCATTGGGAAAGAGACCGCCGACCTTCTTGTTGGTCTCGACCTGCGCCCACATGTTGGTGAAGACGGCAATGACGTCCTCCAGCCCCCAGAAGAAATGATAGGCGTAGTTGAACGGCTTCCACGAGGCTGGGTCGCCGGGATTGCCTTGCTGGCCGATGAACCAGGGCTGCCATGGAGCAACGGTCGACAGGCACGGCACTTCTTCGGCTTCGCAGGTGGTGGCGACCGGGTTGGTGGTCTCAGGCGTCGTGGCGACAAGCATCAGATTGACCTTGTCGTTGACGATGAGCTCCTTGGCGACTTCCGCCGCGCGGTTGGGATTCGACTGGCTGTCCTTGACCACGACCTCGTAGTTGAGGCCAGCCGCCTTGGTGGCCGCCAGGAAGCCGTCGATGATGAATTTGTCGGCCTCGGCGAAGGCCGCCAGCGGGCCGGACTGCGGGCTGACATAGCCGAGCTTGATCGGCGCATTCTGCGCGATCGCCGGCATCGCTAAACCGGATGTGCCTGCAAGCATGCCGGTCGCGGCGGTATTCCTGATGAATTCGCGTCTGGTGATCATTGCTGTTCCTCCCTTTGTTGCCGTCAGCTTTGTTCGTCTTCAGTCCTGCGGGCGTCTTCCCTCCCACGCGTCCTGCAACAGGGCGCGGATTGCGGCGCGGTCGAAGGGCCGCGGATTCCAGTATGGATTCCTGGTGGCAATCTCGGCGGCGCGATCGAGGTCAGCCTGCCTAAAGCCGAGCTCCTGCAATGTGAGTGGCGCCCCGACGGACTTGGCGAAATCGTACAGACCGCTACCGGCGCTGTTACCAAGAATGTCGGCGACCGGCTCGAGCAATTCGGGTACGGCGCCGGCGTTGAAGCCGATCGTGTGCGGCAGCATGACCGCATGGGTCTCGGCATGCGGCATGTCGAACGAACCGCCCAGCGTGTGGCAGATCTTGTGGTGCAGCGCCATGCCGACCGTGCCGAGCACGGTGCCGCACAGCCAGGCGCCGTAGAGCGCGTCACTGCGTGCGGTAAGGTTCCTCGGCTCCATCACCAGCAACGGAAGTGCCGCCTTCAGAGCGCGCAGCCCTTCGGTCGCCATCAGCGTCGAAACCGGGTTGCGGTCCTGCGCGTAGAGCGCCTCGGCGGCATGCGCCATGGCGTTGAGGCCGGAGGTGACGCTCATCGCCACCGGCAGGCCGACGGTCAGTTCCGGATCGTAGATCACCACTTCCGGCAGGATTTTTGCATCACGCACGGTGGTCTTCACGCCGTTCTCGGTCTGGCCGAGGATCGGCGTCACCTCGGAGCCGGCATAGGTGGTCGGGATGACGATCTGCGGCAGGTCGGTGCGATACGCGATCGCCTTGCCGAGGCCCGTAGTCGAGCCGCCACCGAGTGCGACGACGCAGTCGACATTAACATCATGCGCCTTGGCCAATGCAGCCTGGGTCACATCGACCGGCGTATGCATGGCCGCACCCGAGAAGACCCCTGCTGCCAGGGGTCCAAGGCGCTTCGCCAGCGCCTCGCCATCGGCCGCTTGGTGCGGCGTCGACAGCACCAGCGCACGCTTGCAGCCGAGTTTCTCGACCCATGTGCCGACCTCGGATGACGCGCCGTTGCCAAAGACGATATGCGCCGGGCTGCCGGAGTAGGTGAATTGCCTCATCATGCCGCCCAGTTCCCCTTGCGTGCCATCGCCATGACGAAGCTGAAGTCGAGCGACCAGCCGTCGCCAACGCGTTTGATGTCGCCGACCAGTTCCGGTTTGACACCAAACAGCGCATCTTCGCCGAGACGTGGGTCGCCACGCTCGAACACTTGCGTGGTCAGCGTCTCGAAATTGTCGGCACGGATGAGGAAATGCAGGTGCGCCGGACGACTGAGCGGATAATTCAGCCGGCCAAGCATCTGCCCGACCGGGCCGTCATCCGGCACGCCGTAGCCGGTCGGCTTGACCGTGCGGTAGTGGAAACGGCCGTCTCTGTCGGTGATGAAGACGCCGCGCAGGTTGAATTCCGGCTGCAGGTCGGGCTGCTGGTTTTCGTAGAATCCTTGCGCATTGGCTTGCCAGGTTTCGACCGTCGCGCCTGGTATCGGCATGCCATCCAGATCGATGACCCGCCCCGAGACGGTGAGCGGCGCGCCGACACCATCGAGCGAAATGTTGGCGCCGAGCGGCAGCCTTGGCGCATCGGCGCGATAGAACGGACCGCGCCCGGTGTTGGGCGTGGCGCCACTCGGGCGGCGGGAATTGATGTCCTCGACCAGCGCGGTGACGCCGAGCAGATCCGACAGCAGCACCCATTCCTGCCTCTTGTCGTCGCTGGCGTGGCCGATTTCAGTGAGGAAGGCTATTGCCTGGCGCCAGTCCGAAGCCGTGGGGCGGGTCTCTTTGACGATCTGATGGAGATGGTCGACGACGGTTGCCAGGAAGCGCGGCAATGGCCCGGCTTTGGCCTTTGACAGGCGCTGGGCGACCATCTCGGCGGAGTTGGCCTCGTTGAACGACGGTATGCCGGCCTGTGACATGTTCCTCCCCGGTTTCATCTCACGGAGGAAGAATAACGCAGGCCGGACACAAAAATGATGATTTTTGCCTGGTTTTATATACCATATCGTTATGAAGCTCGACGAAAGGCATTTGATCCAGCTGGCGGCCGTGGTGCAGGCCGGCGGCGTCACCGAGGGGGCGGCCCTTGTCGGCCTGTCGCAGCCGGCGGTGTCGCGCACGCTGTCGATGCTGGAGAAGCGACTGGGCGAGCCGCTGTTTCTGAAGGGGCGCCGGCCGCTGCAGCCGACCCCGCTCGGCCGGGCGCTCGCCGATCATGGCCAAGTGATGCTGGCGGCATCGCGCAAAGCCTCCGACATTGTGGCCAATTTCAGCCAGGGCCGTTCCGGCGTCGTGCGGGTCGGTGGCACGCCATTCTTCATGGACGCGCTGATCTCCGGCATGATCGCCGACTTCCAGAACGCCTATCCGGATGTGCGCGTCGACCAGAGCTACGGCTATCTCTCGGATTTGCGCGCCGCGATCAACGCCGACCGCATCGATCTTGCCGTGTGTCCGATCGACATCCTGGAAGAAGGGTCGGGCATGGAATTCCGCGAGATCCTGCCCGGCCGCAATGTCGTTGCCTGCCGCGCAACGCATCCGCTGCTGCTGCGGCGCAAGCTGAAGACCGGCGACCTGCTCGACTATCCCTGGATCGCGCCGCCGCCCGGCAGCCCGCTGCTGGAGGATCTGCGCAGCCTGCTGCTGTCACTTGGCGCCACCGAGATAAAGATCCGCTATTCCGGCGGATCATTGACCAGCGCCATCAACTACATGAAGGAAACCGACGCGCTGACCGTGCTGCCACATAGCGTCGTCTTCGCCTTTCGCAAGGAGAAGTCGATTACCGCGCTTCCGGTGGCTATTCCGCATCCCGAGCGGGCACTCGGTCTGCTCCGGCTTGCCGATACGCCGCGTGCGCCGGCCGTAGATGCTTTCGCCCGGCACATCCGCCGGAGCTTCGACGATCTCAAGCACCTCATCAAGCGCCATGAGCAGGCGGTTGTCTGGGGCGCTTAGAGTCCCAGACATTTTCCCGGCGCATCGCGCTTGCCGACCGATGCTACAGCTCATTCCAACCCAGACGCATATGCGCGGTGATCGATCCACCCGGCTCGAGTGTGGCCAGGCCACCGGTGTGATGGGCGTCCACCGTGTGCGAAACAGGTTCGAAACAAAAGAAATCGGCATCTCGCGCTGGCGAATAGAGAACGAAGACGTTCAGCGTCGACAATGTATCGACCGTGACCATGATGGCGTCATCCGGCTGGGTGATCGAGGCACGGCCGTCCCAGCCTTCGAAGGCGTTGTTGATCCAGGTGTCGGGAAGGAGCGCAACTTGCGAAAAATCCCAGTCGGGGCGGGAGGTGAGCGACACCACCGCCGTCGGCAGGTGGCGCTCGTCCTCCAGCCATACCCTGCTGGCCGACGCCTGAAGCAAGGTGCGCGGGCTGCGTGGAAACCACGGATGGAAGCCGAGCCCGTAGGGCAGGCGGATAGTGGCCCGATTCTCGACGGTCAGCACCGCGGCGAGCGCGCCATCCTCCAGCGCGTAGCGGACGCTTGCATGGTAGCGGTAGGGCCCGATTGCCCCGTCTGCCAAAACCAGCTCCATTTCAGTGCCGCTTCGCCGTGTCAACCGCCACGGTCTTTGAAAACCGTCGCCATGGAGCGGGTACGGTTCGCCTTCGACATTGGGTTCGAGCGCATGGAAGCGTCCTTCGAACTCGAAGCCTTCGCCGGAAATACGGTTCGACCACGGAATCAGCAGTTGAGACCCGAACTTCAGCAGGCCAGTCGACGGCTTGATGAGCGGCGTGGGCGCCCGGCCGGGGCGCAGTGCGTCGTAGCGCAGGATGGCGGCGCCATCGCGAGGGCTGACGACCAGGCTTGCACGCCCGTCGGCAAGTTCGACCGCATCACTGTCTGTCATCGAGCGAGCGCCACGGCTACCAGCGACCGTCGACGCTGGTGGCGAGAACCTCGATATTGCTCACGTCGGCGCGATTTACCATGACCGTCGGACACTTGCAGGCAAGCCCGCACGAGGGCGGATTGTTCGCGGTGCGGACAGGCGTTCGAGGCAGGCCAACGTGCCATCGTTGGACCCTACCAATTGCGGCCCTAGAAGGGAGCGTTTTTGCGGGATCGTCAATCAGCTCATGGTGTTCCTCAACTGCAATCAAGCAGGGTGCTGCAATTGACTGAGCCCACCATCGACTACGAGACACGCCGCGTTCATGAACGGGCTCTCGTCTGAAATCATGAATACCGCGGCCAAGGCGATCTCGCGCGTCGAGGCGATGCGGCCGCCGGGATGCAGCGCCATCGTCTTGGCGCGCGCCTCGGCCGGATCGGCAAAGCTGTTCCAATAGTCGATGGCCTTCTGCGTCTCGACATAGCCGGGCGCCAGCGCATTCACGCGAACGCCCTGCCCCGCATATTCGAGCGCCAGCGATTTGGTCAGGCCGAGCAGCGCGTGCTTGGCGACGGGATAAGGGAAAGTGTGCGGAATGATGGTGAAGCTGTGCGTCGAGGCGACGTTGAGGATGGCGCCGCCGCCGCCGCTTGCGATCATGCCCGGCAACACCGCCTTGCTGCAGTTCCAGGCACCCTTAACGTTGACGTCGAAATTACGGTTCCACTCCTCCTCGCTGGTGTCGAGTGGCGTCGAGAACACATTCATCCCGGCGTTGTTGATCAGCGCGTTGATCGGGCCGATCTCGGCGGCTGCCTGACCAACTGCAGCGGCAATCGCGGCACCGTCGCTGATGTCGGCCGCAACATGCCCGACATGGCCTTGCGGCGCGGAAAGGCCGGCGACGGTCTTGTCCAGCAACGCGCCGTCCTGGTCGACCAGGAACAGCTTTGCACCCTCGGCAAGGCAGGCCTCGGCGATGGCCAGCCCGATGCCTTGTGCCGCACCCGTCAGGAAGATGCGTTTGCCGGACAGGCGCTCAGTCATGGTTCTCACTCCAGTCGAAGACGGGTCATTCGCATCTTGCGCCGTGCGCCGTTTATAGCGCGGCTGCAGGCCGACATGCCCTGCCCTTGCTCAACGCCGCCCCAGCGCCGATGAGCGCAGATTGTCGAGCAGCACGGCGAGCAGCAGGATCACGCCACGCACGATGTACTGGTAGAAGGCCGGGATGTTGAGCAGGTTCATGGCGTTTTCGGCAATGCCCATGATCAGCACGCCGACGATGACGCCCGACATCATGGCGCGGCCACCGGCGAGCGAGACGCCGCCGAGCACGCAGGCCGAGATGACGGAGAGCTCGAGCCCGACCGCCGCGTTTGGCTGGCCCGAAGTGATGCGCGAGGCGAGCAGGATGCCGGCGATGCCGCAGACGACGCCCTGCAGCGTGAATATCCAGATGCGTGTCCTGTCGACGTTGACGCCGGCCAGCCGCGAGGCCTCCGGATTGCCGCCGATGGCAAGTGTGTTCTTGCCGAAGACTGTGCGGTTCAAGACGAAGCCGAATATGCCGAACAAAATGGCCAGCACCCAGATCGGCGTCGGGATGCCGAGCAATTTCGACAACGCCAGCTGATAGAAATCCGGGCTGTTGATGCCGACTGCGCGGCCGTCCGACGCGATCAGCGCCAGGCCGCGCACGATCTGCATGGTGGCTAACGTCGTGATTAGCGCGTTAATGCGGAATTTGGCGATGACGACGCCATTGATAAAGCCGACGAACGCGCCGCAAGCGATTGCCGCCAGAAGCCCGAGCAGGATCGAGCCGGTCGCGTTCGACGCCATCACCGCGACCATGCCGGCAAAGGCGACGATCGAGCCGACCGAGAGGTCGAAGTCGCGCGCGGCAAGGCAGAACATCATGGTGCAGGCGACGATGCCGACGGTGACCACCGACTGCAAAAGGCCAAGCATGTTGCGGTCGGTGAGGAAGTTCGGCACCAGAGCCGACACCAGCGCGAAGGCGACGACGAAGATGACGACGAGCCCCTGTTCGCCGAGCAGGATTTTCTTCAACTGGTCGGTCATGGCAGAAGTCCTCAGGATGCGATCGCGTCGGGGGTTTTCGTGTCGGGAAGAGCGGCGGCCAGGATCGCCTTTTCGGCGAACTGGTCACGGGCGAGTTCGGCGCTTATGCGCCCTCCGCACATCACCAGGATGCGGTCGCAGATGCCCATCACCTCAGGCAGTTCGGAGGAGACGACGACGATTGCCATGCCGTCCTCGGCAAGCTGGTAGAGCAGTTCGTAGATTTCCGCCTTGGCGCCGACATCGATGCCGCGCGTCGGCTCGTCGACGATGAGAACCCGCACGCCCTGTTCCGACAGCCAGCGGCCAAGAATGACTTTCTGCTGGTTGCCGCCGGAGAGGTTTATGATGTCCTGCTTGCGTGAGGGGGTGCGCACCTTGAGCTTGTTGATGAAGGTTTCGGCGGTCGCGATCTCGCTGGCGCGATTCAGCACGCCGAAGCGCGTGTGATGGCGCCGCGACGAGATGTTGATGTTCTCCTCGATCGAACGGCCCTGGATGATGCCGTCATGCTTGCGGTCTTCCGAGCACAGCACGATGCCGGCCCGGATCGCGTCATGCGGATCGGTGGCATGAACGACCTTGCCGTCGACGGTAATGGTGCCGCGCGAGCGCGGGTCGGCGCCAAAGACCAGCCGCATCAGTTCCGACCGCCCGGCGCCGATCAGGCCGAAGAAGCCGACGATCTCACCGGCCTTCGCCTCGAAGCTTGCCGGTGCCCTGAGCTTTGCTCCAGAGACAGTGTCGACTTTCAGGCGAACCTCTCCGGCCCGACGCGGACGAAAACCCCAGATGTCGGAGATTTCGCGGCCGACCATCTCGGCGACGACCTGGTCGCGGGTGACACCTTGCAGCGAAGCGTGGTGCGCCGCGAGCTTGCCGTCGCGCAGCACGGTTAGGCTGTCGCAGAGCCGGAACACCTCGTCGAGCCGATGCGACACATAGATGATGACCTTGCCTTCGCCGCGCAGGCGGTCGATCAGGGCAAACAGGATTTCGCTTTCGCGCGACGACAGCGACGAGGTCGGCTCGTCCAGTGCGATGACACGCGCGTCGAGCATGATCGCCTTGGCGATCTCGACCATCTGGCGTTCGCCGATGGACAGCGTCTTGACCTTGCGGCGCATGTCGATGTCGATGCCGGCCGACTTCAGCTTGGCGCCGACGTCGTCCAGCATCCGGCGGCCGGCGATGATGCCGGCGCTGGCGGGAAAACGGCCGAGGCTGAGGTTTTCGGCAACGGTGAGTTCGGGAACGAGCTGCAGTTCCTGGTGGATGACGATGACGCCACTGTCGAAAGCATCCCGGGTCGAGGCATAGGCCTGGACCTTGCCATCGATGCGGATCTCGCCCTCTTCGGCATGCTGGTCGCCGGAGAGAATCTTGATCAGGGTGGATTTGCCCGCGCCGTTCTCGCCCATCAGGCCATGCACCGCGCCCTTGTCGACGCCGAACGAGACGTCCGACAACGCCTTGACGCCTGGATAGGTCTTGGTGATGTGGGAGAATTCGAGAAAGGACACCGCGCCGATCCTTCTTGTGCCATGGCAAACAGGCGGCGGGATGAGCCGCCGCCTGTTTGTACAGGGAGGATTATTCGATGCCGAGGCCCTGCCGGACCTTTTGATAGTCGTCGCGCTTGGCCAGCGCGCCGGAGGTCAGGATCAGCTTCTCCGGTTCCTTGTTGTTGGCAACCCAGTCGTACATGTTGAGCGCCGTCTCATAGCCGTGGCGCTTCGGCGAGATGATCACCGTGCCAACAAAGCCGGTGGCGGTCGGCTTCTTGAACTCGTTGATTGCCGAATCCGCGCCGCCAATGCCAACGCCGATCATGCCGTCGGCCGGAATGCCGACGCTTTCGGACGCGCGCACAGCACCCAGCACCGCTTCGTCGTTGAGGCCGAAGGAAACCCATTTCTTGATGTCGGCATGGGCGTTGAGCACGACCGTCGCGGCGTTGAGCGCGGCTTCCGTGTCGGTCTTGGCCTGCGGGGCGTCGAAGATGTTCTCGGCCTTGAAGCCATTCGCCTTCAGTACCGAGATGGCGCCTTCGACACGGTCGACGGCTGTCGGCAGCTGGTCGTAGGAGACGCGGATGGCACCGACCTCGTCGGCCTTCCAGCCGCGCGCCTTCATTTCGTCGACGATCGCCTGGCCGACGGCCTCGCCGATCTTGGTTGCCGAGATGCCCATATGCGGCACCTCTTCCAGGGCCTTGCCGTCGGCACCGACCAGGCGGTCGTCGACGGTCATCAGCTTGAGATTGTTGGCGGCGGCCTTGGCGACGATGCCGGGGCCAAGCTTCACGTCCGGGGTGCAGACGATGAAGCCCTGGGCGCCCTGGGCGCCGAGATTGTCGATCGCCGACATCAGCTTCTCACCATCCTCGGCACCGATCTTGACGAGGGTAAAGCCCTTTTCCTTGGCGGCCTGGTCGGCGAACTTCCATTCGTCCTGAAACCACGGCTCCTCGGGCTGTTTGACGATGAAACCGATCTTGGTGTCCTGAGCATAGGCAGAAGCGATCGTCGTGACGGACAGCACGGCAAGCGCGCCCGCGACGAGCGCGGTTTTTAAAAGTCGCATGATTACCTCCCAGCGATAGACCGGGCGCTCAGCCCGGGTGCCGGAGTGTTTATTCGCTTTTATCATACTCGTCAATTGATCTGGTATGATAATTAATGTACATGCTCCGACCAACGATCGCTGGCGCAATTGATCCGCATCCGTTAAGGCCGGACAGATTGTGCGAAACCAGCGGATTCGCCGCCTTTGGAGGAGGGCCGAGGTGACCGATATCGTGAAGAAGGCACAGGGCGAAGCGGTCATCCGTCGCCCGCGCGTCATGCCCGATGTGACCAAGGCCATTGCTTCGGACATCTTTTCCGGACGCTACCCGGCCGGATCCTCCTTGCCGACCGAAAACGAACTTGGCGTCGAGTATGGCGTCAGCCGCACCGTCATCCGCGAAGCCCTGAAGGTGCTGGCCGCCAAGGGACTGATACTGTCACGGCCCCGTGTCGGCACCGTCGTCTGCAATGAGGACGACTGGAACATCATCGATCCGCAGGTGCTGGCCTGGCACGCGCCGCATGCGCTGGACGACAAGCTCTTCGACGCCATCCTCGAAACGCGCCGCGCCATCGAGCCGCTGGTCGCCGAGCTTGCCGCCACGCGCGCAACACTGCAGGAGATCGCCGATCTCGAAGCGGCCTGGCGAGGCATGGCAGGCGCGGGTGAGGATCTCGCGATGTTCTCGCGCTCCGACATCGCCTTCCACCAGATCGTCTATGCCGCGAGCCATAACCCGATCTTTCGCCAGATCGGAAATTTGATCGACGCTGGCCTTAAATTCTCGCTGGAAGCGACGGCGACCATTTCGCTCGAGCGGCGCATGGAAGCGGTGGCGGCGCATCGCGAAGTGGTGGAGGCGCTGCGCATGCGCGATGCCCAAGCGGCGCGCGGCGCGGCCAATCGAATTCTCGACCTCGCGGCGCGCGACCTCGTCAGCGCAAAAAAACTCAAGAACAACTGAGACAGACAGACCGCATGAAAATCATCTCGCTCACCACCTATATCGTGCCGCCGCGCTGGCTGTTCCTGAAGATCGAGACCGATGCCGGCGTCACCGGCTGGGGCGAGCCGGTCGTCGAAGGCAGGGCGCTGACCGTCGAGGCGGCGGTCAAGGAGCTTGGCGATTATTTGATCGGCAAGGACCCTCGCCTGATCGAGGACCACTGGACGGTAATGCATCGCGGCGGCTTTTATCGCGGCGGGCCGATCCTGATGAGCGCCATCGCCGGCATCGACCAGGCCCTGTGGGACATCAAGGGCAAGGCACTCGGCGTGCCAGTGCATGAGCTGCTCGGCGGCAAGCTGCGCGACTCTATCAAGGTTTATTCCTGGATCGGCGGCGACCGGCCGGCGGAGGTCATCGCCGGTGCGAAGGAAATGGTGGCGCGGGGCTTCCTGGCGCTCAAGATGAACGGCACCGAGGAACTGCAGATCGTCGATAGCCATGACAAGATCGACGCGGCGGTCGAGAGGGTCGCCATGGTGCGCGAGGCGGTCGGCCCCGGCATTGGCATCGCCGTCGACTTCCACGGCCGGGTGCACCGGCCGATGGCGCGTATCCTGGTCAAGGAACTGGAGCCCTATCGGCTGATGTTCATCGAGGAGCCGGTGCTCAGCGAAAACCGCGAAGCCTTGAAGGAGATCGCGGCCCTTGGTTCGACGCCGATTGCGCTCGGCGAACGCCTCTACAGCCGCTGGGACTTCAAGTCGGTGTTCGAGGAAGGCGTCGTCGACATCATTCAGCCCGACCTGTCGCATGCTGGCGGCATCACCGAGTGCCGCAAGATCGCGGCGATGGCGGAAGCCTATGACGTGGCCGTGGCGCCGCACTGCCCGCTCGGGCCCATCGCGCTTGCCGCATGCCTGCAACTCGACGCGGTCAGTTATAACTGCTTCATCCAGGAGCAGAGCCTCGGCATCCACTACAACGGCGCCAATGACCTGCTCGACTATGCCGCCAACAAGGATGTCTTCCGCTACGAGGATGGCTATGTCGCCATTCCTGATGGCCCGGGTCTGGGTGTCGAGATCGACGAGGACTATGTCAAGGAGCGCGCCAAGGAAGGACACAGCTGGCGTAACCCGATCTGGCGCCACAAGGACGGCTCCTTCGCCGAGTGGTAATTCCATGGCGGAGCCGGCTCGGAGTCGAATTGCATCCCATAGGCTTCGAGACGGCTTTTCGAGTCGGCCGTCAGTCTTCGTCGTCTCGCAGCTTCTAGGTCAGTCGTGCCCGCGTCGTGCGCGGCGTGGCCAGGAGCAGGCTCGTTTCGCTGCCGGTTATGCCGGCTATGAGCCGGATGCGCCGTAGCACGGCATCGAAATCCGTCAGCGAGGCGGTCCCGAGTTCGACCACAAGGTCCCAGCGGCCATTGGTGGTATGGATGGTCGAGACTTCAGGGAAGCCACCCAATGCCCGAACCACGCGGTCAGCGGCATGTCCCTCTATCTCGATCAGCATGATCCCGCGGATGCGCTGATCGACGGCGTCGGCGCGCAGCACCACCGTGTAGCCGATGATCTCGCCAGATCGTTCCAGCCGCTCCATGCGCGCCCTGACCGTGGCGCGCGTGACCCCGAGATCGACGGCGAGGTCCGACACGCTGCGACGCGCATCATGCCGCAGCAAGGTCACGAGCCGTTCGTCCAGCGCATCCATAGAGTCTTACCAATCTGATCAGTTTCAGTACCAATATGATAAAGCAGGCTTCTCGTATTGCCAATTATGCCTGTTCATATCGCCGGCTCGCCATGGTTCCCTCGCGGTCAATCGAACTTGAGCCGCGGAAAAAACAATGCGTTGCAGAATCGTCGGGGCGCCCGTGCAGGACGGCGCTGGCAGAATGGGATGCGAGATGGGGCCGAGCGCACTCAGGACCGCCGGACTTGCCGAGGTGCTGTCCGGCCTCGGCCACTCTGTCGAGGATATGGGCGCCGTCCAGGCAATTCCGGTGCGGCGCGTTGTGCATGGCAATTTGGCGCTGAAGGCCCTGCCCGAGGTATCGGCCTGGACATCCGCCATTGCCGAGGCTGCCTACGTCGCCAGCAAGGACGGCATGCCGATCTTTCTCGGAGGCGATCATTCGATCTCGGCCGGGACCTTGTCGGGTCTCGCCCGCCGCGCCGCAGAGGCCGGGCGCGCGCTGTTCGTGCTGTGGCTCGACGCGCATCCGGACTTCCACACGCTCGACACCACCGCCAGCGGCAATCTGCACGGTGTCCCGCTCGCTTATGCCAGCGGCCAGCCGGGTTTCAGTGGTTATTTCCCGGATCTGCCGGCAGCGGTCGACCCCAAGCGTATCTGCGCCATGGGCCTGCGCAGCGTCGACCCGGCCGAGCGCAGCGCGCTCAACCAGGCGGGGGTCACGGTGCACGACATGCGCGCCATCGACGAGCATGGCATCGCGCCGCTGCTGCGCGCCTTCCTGGCGCGGGTATCTGCCGAAGACGGGCTGCTGCATGTCAGTCTCGACGTTGACTTCCTCGACCCGTCGATCGCGCCCGCGGTCGGCACCACGGTTCCCGGCGGCGCGACATTCCGTGAGGCGCATCTGGTGATGGAGATGCTGTCCGACAGCGGCCTCGTTTCCAGCCTGGACCTGGTCGAGTTGAACCCTTTTCTGGACGAGCGTGGCCGAACCGCGACGCTGATGGTCGACCTGACGGCGAGCCTGATGGGACGTCGCATCATGGAACGCCCGACTCGTAGCCATTCCGGGAGCTTTTGATCATGACCACGGCAAAACTGAACATCGTCCCCTTCGTCAGCGTCGATCGCATGATGAAGCTGGTGATTGCCATCGGTGTCGAGCGCTTCCTGACTGAGCTCGCCGGCTACATCGAGGAAGACTTCCGTCGCTGGGAACTCTTCGACAAGACGCCTCGCATCGCCTCGCACAGCCACGACGGCGTTATCGAACTGATGCCGACAAGCGATGGACGCCTCTATGGCTTCAAATATGTCAACGGCCACCCCAAGAACATGCGCCAGGGTTTGCAGACGGTCACCGCCTTCGGCGTGCTCGCCGATGTCGGCAGCGGCTACCCGATGCTGCTCACCGAAATGACCATCCTGACCGCGCTGCGCACCGCCGCCACATCCGCTGTCGCCGCCAAGTATCTGGCGCCGAGCGGCGCGCGCACCATGGCCATCATCGGCAATGGCGCCCAATCGGAATTCCAGGCGATCGCCTTCAAGGCGCTGACCGGCATAGACCGGCTGAGGCTCTACGACATCGACCGGTCAGCCTCGCTGAAATGCGCGAGGAACCTGGCTGGCATGGGGTTCGACATCACCATCTGCGGGACCGGGCAGGAAGCGGTTGAAGGTGCGGGGATCATCACGACCGTTACCGCCGACAAGCAGTGTGCCACCATCCTCACCGACAACATGGTCGGCTCCGGCGTCCACATCAACGCCGTCGGCGGTGATTGCCCGGGCAAGACAGAACTGCACAAGGACATCCTGCTGCGCTCCGACATTTTCGTCGAGTTCCCGCCACAGACACGCATCGAGGGCGAGATCCAGCAGCTGGATCCCAACCATCCGGTAACCGAGCTCTGGGAAGTGATTGCCGCCAAAGCCCAAGGACGCCGGGACGCCAAGCAGATCACGCTGTTCGATTCGGTCGGCTTCGCGATCGAGGACTTTTCGGCACTGCGGTACGTTCGTGACCAGTTGCAAGCAACAGGCCTTTATGAGGAACTCGATCTGCTCGCCGATCCCGACGAGCCTCGAGACCTGTTCGGCATGCTGCTGAGGGCCGCCATGCAGCCTGCCGCATGAAGATCCGACGGGATGTCCCTCCTCAGGGATATACATCGTTGGAGATGGGGCCTTCGTAGACATAGCACGACACGAGGCGCAAATAGCGACCCTTCGTCCGCCTGGCGACCCTTAGGCCAGCCCGAACCGCTCCACGGCGCGCATGATGCCACGCAGTTCGGCGAGGCCTTTCAGCCGGCCAATCAGCGAGTAGCCGGGATTGATCCTGGTCTTGCCGATATCGTCGGCGAGCAGATGGCCATGGTCTGGTCGCATCGGAATGCGCCAGTCGGCACGGCCTTCGCCGCGACGGCGCGCCTCTTCCCGCATCAAGGCCAGAATGACATGCGCCATGTCGGTGCCACCCTCGAGATGCTCGGCTTCATGGAACGAGCCGTCATCCTCGATGGTGATGTTGCGCAGGTGGACGAAATGGATGCGGTCGGCGAATTCCTTGACCATGCCGACAATGTCGTTGTCGGCCCGTGTGCCGTAGGAGCCGGTGCAGAACGTCAGGCCATTGGCCGGGCTGTCGACGGCATTGAGGATGAACCGCGCGTCGTCGGCGGTCGAGACGATCCGCGGCAAGCCATAGAGCGAGAATGGCGGGTCGTCGGGATGGATGCACATGCGCACCCCCTCCTGCTCGGCCAACGGTATGATCTCGCGCAAGAACCAGGCAAGGTTGTCACGCAATTCCTTCGGCCCGATGGAATCGTATTCGGCCAGGGCCTCGCGAAAACTGTCGCGGTTGTAGCTGCGCTCGGTCGCTGGCAGGCCGGCGATGAGGTTGCGCTCGATCCTGCCGATGTCTTCGTCGCTCAGTTCCCTCAGTCGCGATTCCGCCTCGGCGATACGGGCGGCGGTGTAGCCGGCCTCGGCATTCCTGCGCTTCAGCACAAACAGGTCGTAGGCAGCGAAGTCGATCGCATCGAAACGCAGAGCATAGCCCGTCGTCGGAAGCCGATAGGCCAGATCCGTGCGGGTCCAGTCGACCACCGGCATGAAATTGTAGCAGATCGTCGCGATGCCGGCCTTGGCAAGCGCGCGGATCGTTTCCTTGTACCAGCCGACATAGCGAAGCCTTTCCGCCGAGCCGATCTTGATCGAGTTATGGACGGGAATGCTCTCGACGACCGACCAGGTCAGCCCTGCCGCCTCAATGATCCGCTTGCGCTCCAGGATGCTCTCGAGCGGCCAGGCGCGCCCGTCATAGATATCGTGCAAGGCCGAGACCACGCCTGTCGCACCTGCCTGCCTGACATGATCGAGCGTCACCGGATCGTCCGGTCCATACCAGCGCCAGCACTGTTCCATTGCGACTTTCCTTCTGCGAGAGGTCGGCAATCTATTGTTGGACCACAATGGGAGTCAAACTAAAATTCGACCACCAGCCCTTGAGGTTTTGCCAGTTCTGACCATAATTTCAAGAATTATAGCCAAAATCGGTTGTTCTCCCCAATGTCTGCGATATGTTGGTCCAACAATTAGAGGAAGGCGTGACGTTGAAAGACTCTCAAGCCGTGCGCGAGAATGCCGCCGCGCGGCGCGTCAGCGGCAGGTCCGCGGTCGACACCACGGCCGGGCGGATTCTTGATCTCATCCGCGTGCGGCAGCTGAATGTCGGCGACGTGCTGCCGACCGAGCGTGAGCTTGGCGAGCTCACCGGCGCCAGCCGCAATACGGTGCGCGAGGCGTTGCGCACCATCCGCACCTACGGGCTTATCGAGCCAAAGCCCCGCGTCGGCGCCGTCCTGGCCAACGGGCAGAGCATCGCCATCCAGAATTTTTTCGCCGCGCACATGGATATTTCGCGCTCGTCCTTCGCCGACATACAGGGCTACAGGCGCATCATCGAAGTCGGCATCGGCGACCATATCATCCTGCATGCCTCGAACGAACAGATCGAGGCACTCGACGAAATCAACGCCCGGATCGTTGCGAGCCGCTCGGTCGAAGAGGCCGCCGAGAACGATTTCAATTTCCACATGGCGCTGATCGGTCTGGCGGACAATCGCATGCTGGCGGACATGTATTCCTTCCTTGCCCCAGTGATCCTGCGGATCATGACCATCGGCAAGGAAATGCGCCCGGTGCTGGCCGATACAAGGGCTGCACATGGCGAGATCATTGCGGCGCTGCGCGCGCGCGACAGGCTGGCTTACGCCTACCTGATGAGCCGCCATCTCGATTTCGCCTTGCGTTTCCTGCCGGAAGAGCCGGCTTCCGATCGTGAATGAAGGAGTTCCCACAATGAAGGAGTTCGACGGCAAGGTGGCATTGGTGACAGGGACGACGGGGATCGGACTCGCAACCGCCAGACGCCTTGCGTCGGGAGGTGCCGCGATCATCGCCTGCGGCATCGACCGCGCGGCAAACGCGGCGATGAAAGCAGAACTGGAAGGCTCCGGAGCCGGGGCGCTGGTCATAGGCGCCGACGTCTCCGTGCCCGATCAGGTTCGCGACGCGCTGGCGGCCGGCGTCGAACGGTTCGGCGGCCTCGACATCATCGTCAATTCGGCGGCGGTCCATCCCTATGGAACGGCGACCAGCACCGATTTCGAGACCTGGAACAAGGCGATGTCGGTCAATGTCGGTTCGATCTACCTGACCGCGCATTTCGGCATCCCGGAAATGACCCGCCGAGGCGGTGGCGCCATCGTCAACGTGGCCTCGGTGCAGGGCTTCGCCTGCCAGCAGAACGTCGCCGCCTATGCCACGACCAAGGGCGCCATCCACACGCTGACGCGCGCTCTGGCCCTCGACCATGCTCGCTCCGGCATCCGCGTCAATTCCGTCAGCCCGGGCTCGATCCGCACCCCGATCCTGGAGAAGGCCGCGCGCGGTGACAATGGTAGCGATGCCGATGTCGAGGCCGCCTACAAGCGCTTCGGCGAAGCGCATCCGATCGGGCGCATCGGCGAGCCGGAAGAAGTGGCGGAACTCATCGCATTCCTGTGTTCGGCGAAAGCCGGGTTCTGCACCGGCGCGGACTACAAGATCGATGGCGGCCTGACCGCCGGCATTGGCGTGAAGTAGAACCATGAAGATCGGTCTTGGCCTTTACCGGGAGTCGCTGACCCCAGACAATTTCTGCTTCGCCCGGCAGGCTGGCGCCACCACATCGTTGCCCACCTCACCAACTATTTTCGCGGCCGCGACCTTCTCTTTCCGCCGGTGGCGAGAGGGAAGGCTGGGGCGACTGCTCCACCGATGAGCTCTGGACCTATGAGGCTTTCGCCAGACAAGGAAGGCGTCATTGTCATTCCGCGACATGCGGAGGAAGAGGTGGTTCGGCTGGCCCTCGAAAAGTGCGCGGTGAACGGCTGGTCGCCAAGGCGATCCGGGAGGGCATGAGCGCGGTCGAAGCGTACAGACCTTCGGCGTCATGTGATAAGTCGAGCAGGAAACCAGGTTCTTCAAGGCATAAGGCTGAAGGGCTCGCGAGCTTATTGGCCGCGAGCGCGAGGGCATGCATCGACTGTCACTCTGCAGACCGGGGTCAGCGGGATCATATCGCGGTCACAGACACGCAACGATCCTCACCTCAAGCCGGCCAATTCAGTACATGATCCTTTGCCTCAGCCATGCAAAAAATCCATTCCCTCGAACTGTTGCGCGGACTCGGGCGGCGGCCCAACGCGCTTTCATGGTAGCACCGGCATGGCAATCGCAGACGATCTCGTGCAGTTGCCAGTCGCTCAGTTCGAAGAAACGCTTGGCTTCACCATACGTGTCATCTTTCAGGCCCGAAGCGCGCAGCACCGGGTCTTCGAAGGCAACAGCGATTGGTGATCCTTCCCCACGCACCGTGGCACGTTCCTCCAGGGGCAAATATTCGGTACCTGCAAACGCTGCAAGGCATCGCTCGGGATGTTGCTCGAGAAGTTCAGCCCAGCGCTCGATACGCTGGTTCCGTGTCATTGCCGAATATGCAGCCGAAGATTCAATCTTGGCGACCGCATGCAGTTGATCGAGTGTCTGATGTTTCATGGTCGGCTCCTGTCAAGAGGGAGAAGCACCCACGCCTTCAAGGAAATTATCGCGCGGTGAGGCTTCGACAAGAGCAGGCGCGCATAGCCCACGGCCTGACAAAAGTTCTTCTCGAAATCAGCCTGCCTGCCGGCCAGCGCACCAAGTCCGAAATCGGCCTTGCTGTCACCTACAGGTGTTGATGCCGAGCAGCTGCAGGCCGCGATTTAGGCAGCGGAAGTGATGCGGCATCTCCATTTGCGGGCAAAGGGGGGCAAGTCTCCCCGTTCATGGAAACAGGAGCAAGGAACATGGCGACGAGCGTCGTAGCGGCGATGTCGTGCCGGGCGCCCGTGTAGGCGCGACGTGCGCCGCACAAATTATGATTTCAGTCGTTCGGCTTAGGCTGGACCTAACCAGACCGGCGCCGAAACGCGTCCGCACCGTCGGCAGGCACCATGGCTCACCCACAGACATTGGCGCGAGAATTGCCCAGCCGAGGCACTCCGCCGTAATCGACGTGCCCGCCGTTGTCCCACCCTCTCAGGGACCAGTTGGATTTTTGGGCTGAACACGATCGTATTGGACAACGACGATCCTTTCCCAGAAAGTTTCGCCGTGGGGGCATCCGGGCCTGACCTTCGGGACTCGCTGCTCGTTTCGCCGCAAAGAGCTTGCAATCGACAAGGAAAAACAATGCGTACGAAAACCGCTATTCGTGTCGTCGGCTGCCATGCCGAAGGTGAGGTGGGCGACGTCATCGTGGGCGGCGTGCTGCCGCCGGCGGGCCGCACGATGATGGACAAGATGATCACGATGGAACGTGATCACGACCATATAAGGCGGATGCTGATCTGCGAGCCGCGCGGCAGCGTTGCGCGCCACGTCAATCTGCTCGTTCCCTCGACGCGCGAGGATTGCGTCGCGGGCGCCATCATCATGGAGCCGACCGAATATCCTCCGATGTCCGGTTCCAACACGATCTGTGTTGCCACCGTGCTGCTCGAGACCGGCATGGTGCCGATGCAGGAGCCCGAGACACGTTTCAAGCTCGACATGCCGGGTGGCGTCATCGAGGTGCGCGCCGAATGCCGCGACGGCAGATGCCTGTCGATCACCTTCCGCAACGCGCCCGCCTTTGTAGATCGCCTGGACGCCAACATCGAGGTCGAAGGACTCGGCACGCTTACGGTCGATATCGCCTATGGCGGCATGTTCTATGCGATCGTCGATGCCAGGGCGCTCGGCTTCTCGGTCGCCCCCGACGAGGCTCGCGAACTGGCGGTGGCCGGCGAGAAGGTCCGCCGGGCCGCGCGCGAACAGCTCGATGTCGTCCATCCCGAATTCGACCACGTGCGCGGCGTGTCGATCGTGCAGTTCGCCATGCCGTTCCAGGGCCCGGGCAATGTCACCCGCAACACCTGCATCGTCTCGCCGGGCCGCTCGGACCGCAGCCCTACCGGGACCGGCACATCGGCCCGCATGGCCGTGCTGCAAGCCCGCGGCTTGATGGGGGTGGGCGACGTACTGGTCCATGAATCGATCATCGGCTCCCGCTTCACCGGCAGGATCGTGGCGCTGACGGAGATTGGCGACCGCAAGGCGATCGTTCCGGAGATCACCGGCCGGGCCTGGATCACAGGCGAACACAGCTACTATCTCGATCCGACGGACCCGTACCCCCAAGGCTATGTGCTGTCCGATACCTGGGGCACCTCCACCTCGGTGAAGCAGTAGTGCACCGACGGCAGGGCTGTGGGACGATGGAAAAGTAAGGTGTTTGTGGATTGCCGGCGGACGACGATCGATTGCATCGGCGAACTGATGCAGCCGATCGCCGCGGATGCGATCACTCGTTCCATATGCGCTTGCGGGCACGGTGACATCGTCAGATGCTGTCGCCCCAATAAGCACAGAGGCAGGCGATGATGAAATCAGCCAATGAGGTTCCGGAGATCGACCGATTGAAAATCGGCTTTGTTCTCGCCCGTTCCTTCACCCTTTCCGCATTCGCCCTGTTCGTCGACACGCTCAGATTGGCGAGCGACGAGACCGACAAATCCGGCAGGGTTTTCGCTGATTGGCAGCTTCTGGCGAGCACCCGGAACCTGATCACCTCCAGTTGCGGAGTCCAGGTCGCGCCGACATCGGATTTCGTGGATCCAGGCGAGTTCAACTACATCGTGGTCGTGGGTGGGCTGCTGAACAGCGAATTCCCGGTCGACAGCGACACCGTCAGCTACCTCAAGCGAGCCGCCGCCGCGAAGGTCCCCTTGATTGGGGTCTGTACGGGAACGTTCATCCTCGCCGAGGCCGGCCTGATGAGGCACCATCAGACTTGCGTCAGCTGGCTCCACTTTCAGGCTTTCCGCGAGCGCTTTCCGGATCACGCGGTCAGGGCGGACCGCCTGTTCAATCTTGACCGCACCAGGGGATCATGTGCCGGCGGCAGCAGCGCGGCGGACATGGCGGCGTCGATCGTCAGGCGCCATATCAGCAGGGAGGCCGAGACAAACGCACTCGAAGTGCTGCAGATCGAGAAGGCGCGCTCGGCGTCGGACATCCAGCCGCGCAGGCCGCTTTCCATCGATAGCCGCGATCCCAGGCTCAAGGCGGCGCTCATCATCATGGAGAACCACATTGAGAATACAATCTCCATTCCCAAGCTGGCGGCGTTGGTTGGAATATCCCGAAGGCAACTCGAGCGCCTCTTCATGGAGAAAACAAACAGTTCTCCGGCACTTGTCTACACAAGGGTGCGTCTGGAGCGGGCGAAGCACCTGCTGATGCAGACCCGGGCTCCGATGATCGAGATCGCCATTGAGGTCGGGTTTGAAAACGCCTCGCATTTTTCGAGGCTCTTCCGCCAGACTTATGGTCAGCCGCCCAGCAAGTTCAGATCGGCGGTTTCGAACTGACTTGCCTACATTTTCCAGAATCAGATGCTTCTTTGATCATTGCCTGATGAACGCGCCCGCGTAGGTCTGGCCTGCAAGTGTATAGGTTCCGGCAAGGGTTCCGTCGGGCAGCATCTTAAAGCTGACGTCCGCGCCATTGGGGAGGCGCCCAAGCTTCAACGTAGTCCCCACAATAGTTCCAGCACCAGCGGCCTCTCCGGGATTGTTGTCGCCCACGGTTCCCCACGCATAGGTGACAGTCACCTTTCCGTTCGATGAAACAGATTGAACAGCCAGCTTACCTTCATATGTGCCCTCCAATCGTCCGGCCCATATGCCCGAAAAAGCAGCGTACTTTGTTGGAACGCTCTTCGCAGGTGGAGTGATTGTCACGGATTGATCCAGGATTGCCGAGCCGGGAGAAACAGCGGCGGGATCCAAGGCAGGCTGGGGAGGAGTGGCAACAGGATTCGACGCAGGTTCGAGAGCGGGTTGCGGCGCTTCAGGAGCCGATTGGCACGCGGCGAGCGCGAGCACCGCGAGGCCAAGCATCGTGTTCCGCATCAAATTCTCCACTTTCGTTCCTCCAAGGCAGGAACGGACAATTGAGGTCCCGACGTCCGCCCCAGCCTCAAACCCGCATACCTCCGCTGCAGAGCACTTCACATTAGGCTCATCAACAGCCTATCTCCAATCATGGACCTATCCGAAAGCCCACCGACCGGCAGAAAGTTCCATTCCCACCCAAGGCCAGATGTCGGAGGCGCGGAAGGGAACTGGTGGGCTTGGTAAATAGCCGCACGTCGACCGTCTTCCACGGCCTGGCGCTAGGTGTTCGGTCTCGCCATGTGATGGATTGGGTTTAGCCTGAACCTTTGCGGCTGCTCAATCCAGATTTTGCA
The DNA here is from genome assembly GCF_059683645.1 of Mesorhizobium sp. RCAM 05104. Taxonomy (NCBI): domain Bacteria; kingdom Pseudomonadati; phylum Pseudomonadota; class Alphaproteobacteria; order Hyphomicrobiales; family Phyllobacteriaceae; genus Mesorhizobium; species Mesorhizobium sp. RCAM 05104. Next base: position 1,932,625 of record NZ_CM185033.1, read on the forward strand.
GATGTCCTCCGTTAGGGGGTGTGGCCATCCCCGACAATCTTGCTGCCTATAGGAGCCTTGCCGCCGAGAAGATCATACGAGCCAGAGGCGCATGGCTGCTCTTCCCGCCGTCTTACAGCCCAGATCTCAAGCTGATCGAAATGGCAGTCGCCAAGCAACACCAGATCGCGCAGCACCGTGCTCAGGTCGCCGCCGGAGTTGATCAGGCTCGCGACATCCCGCGAGGACAGGATTTGCGACTGATGATTCACGGTCAGATCTGTTCCTGCTGGCACATCGATGGCTGAGACAAGCAATTCAGAGCCTTGCGAAGCTACACGTCTTCCGACAGCTAGACACCCAGATTTTCCTCCGAAGCGGAGGAAGACGCACGACCAGACGCTTCCTAGCCTGATGCCCGAAAGGGCCGTTGGAGCGAATGGAAATCAGGAAGATCTGCACTTCCTTGAGGAGATTCTAATCGAAGGCGGAAAGGCGGCGGGCAAGCCGGTCACCACCATCGTCGTGTAGAACTTCAGATGATTGAGAATGACAGATCTCTGCTGACGATCGCCCAGCCGCTCGTTTTTTGTTCTCCTCGGAGCTTCTTTTGAGTCCGATGCCACAACCATGGCCTAGTGAAAATAAATCCCGCCGCAGACATTCAACGCCTGCCCGGTGACGAAGGCCGACTGGTCGGAGGCGAAGAAACACACTGGCCCGACAATGTCCTCGGGATAGCCAAGACGCTTCAGCGCCGCGACTTCTTCCCAGTGCCGGATGGCCTCGTCGCTGCCGAGATTGTTCTTGCCCATTTCGGTCAGGATGATGCCCGGGCAGATGGCATTGACGGTAACGCCGTCCATGCCGACTTCCTGCGCCAGCACGCGGGTCAGCGTGATGACGGTCGCCTTGGTCGCGGCATAGTGGCCCTGCGTCGGCACGCCCTGGCGTCCGGCGATCGAGGCGATGTTGACGACGCGGCCGGATTTACGCTCCCGCATATGCGGCAGCACCGCCTGGCACATCAAGAGCACGCCCTTGGCGTTGACGTCGAAATGGGCATCCCAGGACGCTTCATCGAGATCCTGGAGCAGGCTGGGCTTGAGGATGCCGGCATTGTTGACCAGCACGTCGATACGGCCGGCATCCTTCAGCAGCGCCGCGGCGGTAGCGTCCACCTCCCTCTTGCTGCTGACGTCCATCGTGTAGACATAGGCCTTGCGGCCGATGGCTTCGATCTCGGCGCGCGTCACGTCGAGCTCCTTGGCCTGCCCCGGCAGATCGGTCACCGCGACATCGTAGCCGAACCTGGCCAGGCCGACGGCGATGGAACGGCCGATGCCGCGGCTGGCGCCCGTGACCAGTGCAACCGTGCCGACTTTGGAATTGCTCATAAGATATCCTTTCAAATGCTGCTCAAGCCGCTGCGTAGGAACGCTTGGGCGTCTTGACCGGAAGTGAATTCATGGCCGCAAGCGTGTCGTCGAAGGAGACCAGCTTGCCATCCGAGCCGAGGCCCATCGCCACCTTGGCCGCGACCGCCGACGCAAAGCGCGCCGACTGATGGAGATCCCATCCCTTGACGATGCCGACGATGATGCCGGCGGTGAAACTGTCGCCACAGCCGGTGGTGTCGACGACCTCAATGTCGAAGGCCGGCAAATGGAACGGCTTGCCATGCTCAGGCGCGACATAGACGCCTTCGCCGCCAAGCGTGAGCAGGCAGTTCTTGACGCCCTTCGACATGAAGTAGGCGGCGACCATGGCGGGATCCTGCTCGTGCGCCATCTCGCTGGCCTCGTCGATGCTCGGCACGAAATAGTCGATGTAAGGCAGGCAGGGCTCGACGAAGGCAATGGTTTCCGGCGTGGCCTGGATGAGATCGAAAGTGGTGGTGCGGCCGAGCTCCTTGGCGCGCTTCAGCAGCCGCACCGTCGGCTCGCCGTCGAAGCTCTTGAGCAGGCCGGTGCCGCCGACATGTACAACAGTCGCGTCGAGCGCGGCGTCGAGATCCTCGTCGGGGACGCGGAACACCGTCGCGGTGCCGGGAACATGCAACGCCGGCCGCTCGCCATTGGGGCGAACCGGCAAAATGGTCGAAGAGGTCTGGACGCTGCCGTCGCGGCGGACCAAGTCGCAGTCGAGGCCGTATTTCTTGAGCTTGGCGACGAACCAGTCTCCCATATCGTCGGTGCCAAGCGTGGTCACGGCCTGTGTCTTCAGGCCAAGGATGGCGCAGTCCATTCCGGTCGCGCCGGCGGTACCGGCAACGGTCATGCGGATTTCCTCGATGTAGTCGGCCCTGCCGCCTTCGGGAATGCGCGAGACCGGACGGCCGAGAATGTCGAGCACGTAGAAGCCGACCGAACTGATATCAAACCTGGGCATGGAACAATTCCTTTGACGAAGCGGCAGTGAGATTAGTGACGGGCACGGCGCAGGCCGAAGCTGACGGCAAGGACCAGGAAGACGAGCACGCCGATGCCGACCTGCTGCCAATAGAAATTCCAGCCGATGAGCAGCAGCCCGTTCTTGACCACCGCCAGCAGCAGCACGCCGAGCAATGTGCCGATCACCGTCGGCCGGCGCTCCGTGCTGAGCGTGGTGCCGATGAAGGTGGCGCCGATGGCGTCGAGCAGGAAGGCGTTGCCCGACAGCGGCACATAGGATTTGACCGTCGCCGAGAGCAGGATGCCGGTGATGCCGCAGAGCAGCGCGCAGCCGATATAGACCAGCGACTGCTGGCGGGGCACCCGCAGGCCCGAATACCAGGCGACGCCCGGCTGCGCGCCCATGGCCTGCACAGCGCGGCCGAAGACCGAGCGATGCAGCAGCAGGTAGACGACGACGATGCAGGCGATCAGCACCAGCACCGGCGTCGGCACGCCGAGCAGCGTGGTCCTGGCGATGGCGTTGAACTGGTCGCCGGCATAGCCCGTGATGAGATAGATCGGCTGGCCGCCGCTGGTCGCCAGCTGCTGCGTACTCTGGCCGATGAACAGCACGCCGAGCGTCGCCAGGAACGGGCTGATCTTCAGCCGGGTGATCAGGATGGCGTTGAGCACGCCGACGACGACCGCCGCCAGCAGCCCGACCGTGACGCCGAAGACGCCGCCATAGCCGGCGGCGAGCAGCATGACGAACACCATCGAGGCCATGTCGACCGAGACGCCGACCGACAGGTCGATGCCGCCCGACGAGATGACGATGGTGAGCCCGAGCGCGACGATGGCCAGCATCACCACATTGTTGACCAGCACGTTGTAGAGGTTGGCGCCGGTCAGGAAGGTCGGGCTGGCGATGGCGAAGAACAGGCAGATGGCGAGGAAGGTGATGACCACGCTGTAGCTGGCGAGGAAGCCGCCGATCTTCTGCGCGCCGGTTGCCTGGATGTTGGGAGCGATGCTCATCGGGATGCCTCCGGTCCGCGGGCAAAGGATGTGACGGCGACGACCAGCAGGATCAACGCGCCCTGCACGCCGTTGACCCAGTAGCTGGAGACGTTGAGCAGTTGGAAGCCGTTGGCGAGGAAGCCGATGAACAACACGCTGAGCAGCGTGCCGCCGATCGTCGGCACCAGTCGCCGCGAGAAGACGGTGCCGAGAAGGGCAGCGGCCAGCACCGACAGCAGCATTTCGCCGGAGCCCGGCGTGCTGGCGCTCAGCCGCGAGACGGCCAGCACGCTGGCGATGGCCGCGCAAAAGCCTGAGAACATGTAGGTGAAGGCGACATAGAGCGGCACGCTGATGCCGGCGGCGCGCGCCGCTTCCGGATGGCCGCCGACGGCATACAGCCTGAGCCCGAAACCCGTCTTGTGGATGAAGACCAGCATGATGGCGGAGAACAGGATCAGGCACCAGGCGAGCGCCGAGATGCCGAGTAAGCTGCCCGACACCAGGAAGGCCAGCAGCGGCGAAGTGGCGCCCACCACCGTGTTCTGCGTCAGCGTCAGTTCGGCGCCGGCGGCGATGTTCATCACCGCCAGCGATGCCAGCAGCGGCAGGATGCCGAGACCGACGACTGCGATGGCGTTCAGCGCCCCGACCGCGATGCCGACGACGATGGCGGCCAGGATCGCCACCACGTCGGGATAGCCCGCCTGCAGGGCTGTCGCGAACACCGCCGCGCACAGGCCCATATTGGCGGCGATCGACAGGTCGATGCCGCCCTCGGTGACATTGGAACCGCCACCGATGATGACCACCGCCATGCCGAAGGCGAGCACGCCGAGGATCGCTGATTGCTCGACGACGTTGACCAGGTTGAAGGAGGACAGGAAGCCCGGCGCGAACAGCGCGAAGTAGGCCAGGATCGCGGCGAAGGTGGCGATGGCGCCAAGCCGCACCGCGACGGCGCCGATGCGCTTGCCGGTGTTTTGCATCCGCGGCTTTTCGCTCCGCACGACGCCAGGGGACGCGCCGGTGGCTTTCACCACAGGTTTCATCGTGGTCGCGGTCATCAGGAGGCCTCCGCTTTCACAATGCGTGCGCCCGACGAGGCGGCAAGCAGCCGGTCGCCGTCGAGGTCGTCGCCGGAAAATTCGCCTGACAGCCGCCCGCGATAGACGACCAGCACGCGGTCGCAGACGCCGACCAGTTCAAGCAGGTCGGACGACAGGAGAAGGATGGCGGCGCCCTCGCCGGCCAGCCGGTTCAGCAGATTGTAGATCTCGACCTTGGCGCCGACATCGACAGCGACGGTCGGCTCATCAAGGATGTAGACGCGCGACTGGCAACTCAGCCATTTGGCGATCGCCACTTTCTGCTGGTTGCCGCCGGAGAGCTGGCGCACCAGCGTATCGCGGCCGGGCGTCTTGATCGACAGTTCGCGGATCAGCCCGTCGATCGCCTTCTTCTCCAGCCCACGCTTGACGAAGCCGCTGCCGCTGTAGCGGCCGAGGCTGGCAAGGCTGATGTTCTCGCGCACCGACAGGTCGATGGCGACACCATGAGCGCGGCGGTCCTCCGGCAGCATGGCGATGCCGCCCTGGACGGCATGCACCGGCGACGACAGCGAGAGTGTCTTGCCCTCGACCTTGATCACGCCACGCTCGGCGCGATCCAGCCCGAACAGACACTGCACGATCTCCTTGGCGCCCGAGCCGAGCAGACCGGTCAGGCCGACGATCTCGCCGCGACGCACCGAGAACGAGATGTCCTCGAAACTGCCGGCCATGCCGAGATGCGAGACTTCGAGCATCGGCGCGCCGATGGCGACCGAGCGCTTGGGAAACATCTCGCCGACATCGCGCGCGATCATCATGGCAATGATCTCGTCGATCGGGGTCCGCGCCGGATCGACGGTGCCGACATCGGTGCCGTTGCGCATCACCGTGACGCGGTCGCAGAGCTGCTCGATCTCCTGCATGTAGTGGGAGATGAAGATGACGGCGATGCCGTCGTCGCGCAGCCGGCGCAGCACGGCAAACAGGCTGTCCACCTCGCGTTTGACCAGTGCCGCGGTCGGCTCGTCGAGCACCAGCACGGAGGCCTTCTGCGCCAGCGCGCGGGTGATCTGGACGATCTTCTGCTGCGCCGTCGTCAGGTCCTGGATCAGGACGCCAGCCGGGAGTTCGAGGTCGAAATACCGCTTGAGCAGTTCGGCGGCGCGCCGGTTCATCGAACGGCGGCTGACGAACGGGCCGAAGCCGAGCTCATGACGCAGGAACACCGCTTCGCCAACCGTCGCGGTCGGCACCAGCAGGCGGTCCTGGTGGATGAAGTGAACGCCGAGCCGCTCGACCGAAAAAGGCGTGATATTGCCGACGGTCTCGCCATTGATGGCGATGGTGCCGCTGTCGGGCTTGAGGATTCCGGCCAGCACCTTGATGATCGTCGACTTGCCGGCGCCGTTCTGGCCGACGAGGCCATGGATGGTGCCACGCGCCACCTGAAGGTCGGCGTCGTGAAGCGCCTGGACCGGACCGAAGCGTTTGGAGATGCCGGTCATCGAGATGGCGATTTCAGCTGCTGCGGGTTGCACGGTCATGCCCTGCTCCTTGCGCGGAGGAATTGAGGACCGCGCCGTCGAAACGGCGCGGCCGGAACCAGTCAATGCTTACCGACTGGAGGGGAGCCTTGGGAGGCCTTATTTCACGCCGGCTTTTTCCGCCGCCTCGAGGAACGGCTTGCCGGTGACGGCGGCGTTCTCCTTGTTGATCAGCACGGCGGGCACGAAGGTGAACGGCGCCACTTTCTGGCCGGCCAGAAATTTGGCGACGTTCTGCACCGATGTCTTGCCGATCTCATAGGGCTGCTGGGCGGCGACGGCGGCTGCCGGCGACTTCTCGTCCATCACCATCTTGATGACTTCCGGGCTACCGTCGATGCCGTAGGTCTTCAGCTCCGGCCGGCCGGCGGCTTCGGCCGCTTGGGTGGCGCCGATCTGCGGCACTTCCCAGCAGGCCCAGACCGCATTCAGCGAGCCCTTCTCCGGCGACTTGGTCAGCATGTCGCTGACGTTGGAATAGGCCGCCTGGACGGTGTTGGGAATGACATCGCGCAGTTCCGGCTCGATGATCTTGACGTCCGGGAACGACGTCAGAACATATTTCATCTGGTCGTAGCGGATCTTGCACACGGGCACGCTGTAGAAGCCGTTGAAGACCAGTACATTGCCCTTGCCGCCCATGTCGGCGACCATCTGCAGCGCGATCTCGGCGCCGATGTTGTAGTTGTTCGAGGTCGTGTTGTTGATGGCGTAAGGCGTCGCCGTGTCGACGGTGAACAGCGGAATGTTGGCTTCGCGGATCTTGGCCAGCCACGGGTTCAGCACTTCGAGGTTGCCGAGCTGCTCGATGATGGCGTCGGGCTTCTGCGCGATCAGCGTCTGCAACTGGGCGATCTGCTGCTGGTCCTTGCGGCCGGCATCGAGCGCGATCACTTCACCGCCGAGGCGCTTGACCTCGTCCTGGATGCCGCGGAACGCCATCAGGTCCCAATAGTGATCGGTGCCGATCGCCGAGACGCCGATGGTCTTGCCTTTCAGGGAAAGCTCTTCCGCCCGCGCACCAGAGGCGGCAACAACGCCGCTGGTGATGGCAAGCGCGAGAGCAACCGCCTTTACAATGCTCTTTCCGGAAATGTTTGACATCGAATTCCTCCCTAGCCAAAGAAACTCCAGAGCCGTCTCTGAAGCGTTGCACCGGACGCATCGCCCGGAATTGGTAGCCGCCTCCTCAGGCGGCATCGGCGGCATCGCGGTGGCCATAGCTGGCCATCCTGCCGATGACATTCCCGATCTCTTCATCCGAAAGCAGTGGCGGCTCGCCGATCTGCAGGCAGCCATGATATTGCCGTGCCAGCGTTTCGACCTCGACCGCCAGCCACATGGCGTTGTCGAGCGAGGTGCCGACGGCGATCATGCCGTGATGTTCCAGGAGGCACGCCTTGCGGCCCTCAAGTGCCTTGACCGCATTGACCGACAGCTCGGCCGTGCCGAAAGTTGCGTAAGGGGCGCAGCGTATATCGCTGCCGCCGGCGACGGCGATCATGTAGTGGATCGCCGGGATCTTCCTGCCCATGATGGCGATCGTCGTGCAGTAGGTGGGGTGCGCGTGGACGATCGCATTGACCTCCGGCCGCGCCTTGAGGATGTCGAGGTGAAAGCGCCATTCGCTCGAGGCGTCAAGCCTGCCTTCGGCGTCGCCGGCCCAGTTCATGAACACGATGTCCTGCGGCTTCAGCGTCGCATAGGGCGTGCTCGTCGGCGTGATCAGCATGCCCTCGCCGTGGCGCACGCTGATGTTGCCTGACGTACCCTGGTTGATGCCGACCCTGTTCATCTCGATGCAGGCATCGATGATCGACTGGCGTATTTGCGTGTCTGAGGCGGACATGTCTTTTCCCATTGCTTGTCGACCCGTCACCAGGCCGTATAACCGCCGTCGATCGACAGGATCGCGCCGGTGACGTAACTCGATGCGGGCGACGCGAGGAACAGGATCGCCGAGGCGATCTCTTGCGGCTCGCCGCAGCGCGCCATCGGCGTCATGTCCATCCACACGTTGAACAGTTCGGGCCGGTCGCGCATTTTCAGCGTCATGTCGGTCGCCACATAGCCGGGGGCGAGCGCGTTGACGCGCACGCCCATTGGCGCCCATTCGACGGCGAGCGCCTTGGTCAGCATGTGGACCGCGCCCTTGCTGACCATGTAGGACGCCGCTGTTTGCGGACGATTTACGATCAGGCCCGACATCGAGCCGAGATTGACGATGCTGCCCTTGCCTTTCGCCACCATGTGCCGGCCGAAGGCGCGCGATGCCCAGTAGACGCCGTTGACATTGACGTCCATGACCAGCCGCCATTCCTCGTCGGGCGTGTCGAGCGCCGAGTTGAGGCGGGCAATGCCGGCGCTGTTGACGAGGATATCGATCTTGCCGAATTCGGCCGCCAGATCGGCGGCGGCTGCCTCCAGCGCGCTCGGGTCGGTCACATCGAGTTGCCGGATGGAGACGCTGGTGACGCCGGCATCGGCGAGGGCCAAGACAGCGGCGTCGAGCGGGCTCCGGTCGAGGTCGATCAGCACGACATGCGCGCCGCAACTGCCGAGGGCCTTCGCGGCCTCGAAGCCGATGCCGCGAGCGCCGCCGGTGACAATGGCAATCTCGCCATCGAGATCGAGCTGACGCCTGTAGTCCATTGCAATTCCTCCACCGCGGACACGGCTTCGCCGAGCGCAGAGCAACAGCTTTGCGCTTGCCGCCAATCGCGCTGGCGGCCTTTGACAGGACCCGTGTCCGGAATACTCCTCCCGCCACCCCGTAGGACGGCGGCATGAGCAGACCCTAAAGTCCTCGATCGCTCATGTCAATCTGGTTATTACCAGAAATAATATTTCCGCTTTCTGACCTAGCCGGCAATGCCTTGCCTTGGCAAACCTAGGCGTTCGTGGCGCTGCTCTGCTCGATCGACATGTGGATGCGGGCCACCGAGGAATTGTAGAGCGCCTGGTAGTATTCAAGCGCCGCACCATCGGCATCGTAGGCGATCGATTCGATCGAGATCAGCGGCGTCGCCGGCGACACGCCCATGCGCTCTGCCTCTTCCTTGGTCGGCAGCGCCGCGGTGAACCAGCGCTCGGCGCGCAGCACGGTCAGGCCGTAGCGTTCGCGGATCGTCTGGAAGACAGACTGGTTCTCGATGTCCACGGTCTCCAGCCCCGGCACCTTGTGGCCGGGCAGGCTGATATGGGTGAGCGTGATCGGCGAGCCATCGGTCATGTAGACGCGTCCGATGCGCACGACGCTGCCGGTTTCCGGGATGCCGAAAACGCTGCTTTCCTTTTCGTTGGGCGGGCAACGGTAGAATTCGAAGGTGCGGGTCGAGACGACGTGGCCCTTCGCGGTCAAGTCGCCGAACACGCTGAGGTTCGAGGTCATGAAATCGACATGCTCGCGAGGTGCCGCGACGAACATGCCCTTGCGGGGCATCTTGATGACCCTTCCGCCATTGGACAGCGAGCCGATGGCGGCGCGCACCACGGGCCGAGAGACGCCGAAGAAGTCACACAGCGCCTGTTCGGACGGAATGCGCGAATTGGCGGCCAGCACGCCGGTGTTGATCGCCTCCTCGATCTGGTTGCGCAATTGCACCCACAGCGGCGCGGCATCGTCGCGGTTGAGCTGGATCTTCTCGCCGATGGCGCGAAAGGTTTCCGCGGCCTCCGCGTCTTCCTGATCGTAGCGCGGTCTTCCCCGGGTCTTCAGCATTCCCCACCTTGACTTCTCGGCCTCGGTCGGCGAACCGGGCACCGGCATCATCGCCGTGCCTGATACACTCAATCTTTGCGCGAGAAATCAAGCCCGGTCGTGCAAGCCGGCAAGGCCCATGAAATCACCGCCTGCCGCCGGCCATCTTCGCAGCGACGGGCAATCCGCGCAGCACGAGCATCGCGGCGGCACCGACGAGCGGCCCGGGCACCAGCATCAGGAACGCCCAGCGCCAGCCGCCAAGCAGGGTCGCGACATGCGGCAGCAGCCAGATCGCAAGCACGGTCAGGGCAAAGCCGAGGCCAAGCTGGACCGACAGTGCCGTGCCGACAAAACGCCGATCGCCAAGCTCGGTCACCGCTGCCGAGAACTGCGCGGAATCACCGATGACCGAAATGCCCCAGATGAGTGCGATCAGTGCGAACAGCCAGAGCGGTCCATCGAAGACGAAGCCGATCGTCAGCGCGCAGAAGCCGGAGACGATCATCATTGCGGCCGTGGTCAAGCTGCGGCCGAAGCGGTCGGACAGCACGCCGCCGAGCAGGCAGCCGCCGACGCCGGCGGCAATCGCGCAGAACGTCAGCAGCGACGCCAGAAAAGGAGAGGCCTGTTGCTGTGTCTCGAGGGCCGCGCGGGTATAGGCCAGCAGCCAGGCCCACATGGCATAGAGTTCCCACATGTGGCCGAGATAGCCGATGTTGACCAGCACCAGCGGCCTGTCGCGGAAGATCGCGCCGATCTGGCGCGGATCGAACACCGCCTTGCCGAACGGATGCGGGCCTTCGCTGGCAAAGAACCAGAAGAGCGCGGATCCAATGACGGTCGCGATGCTTGCGGCCAGCACGACCGACTGCCAGTCGAGCGTACCGGCGAGTGCCCGGAACAGATGCGGCAGCGAAGAGCCCAGCGTCAGCGCCCCTATAACGGCGCCGAGCGCCACTCCCCTGCCCCTTGTGAACCATGTCGAGACCAGCTTCAGCGCCGGCGGGTAAACGCCGGCCAGCGCCACGCCGGTGAGGATGCGGGCGGCGACGAGGCCGACCGGTCCGGGCTGCAACAACAGGCACGCGTTGGCGGCGGCGGCAAGCAGGGCCGAGACCGCCATCAGCCGGTTCAGCCTGACCACGTCAGGCAGGTTGACGAGGCTTGAGACAAGCGCGCCGACAACGAAGCCGATCTGCACGCCATTGGTCAGCCAGGCCTCGATCGTGCCCGACAGATGCCATGCTGCCTTCAGCTCGGGCGTGATCGCGGTTGCCGAGAACCAGGTCGTCAGCGACAGGACGACGGCAAGACAGAGCAGGCCAAGGACGCTCCAGCGATGCGCATCTTCGGCAAGCACTGCCGGCGAAGCCGCATTGGAATCCCGCCAGAGCGTCATCGCCAGAACTCAGGCCTTGGCCAGCGGCACGGTGAACACCGTCGCGGTGCCGGTCAGGCAGACATCGCCGGCCTCGTTGCGCACGGAGGTCTCGATCTTGCAGATCGGCTTGTCGGGCCGCACCTCCTTGATCTCGACGCGGCCCGTGATCATCTCGCCGACGCCGACCGCCTTGACGAATTTCCAGGCGACTTCGAGAAACACGGTTCCGGGGCCGGGAAGATCCTCGGCCACCAGCGCATTGAGGATGCCGGAGGTGACGCCGCCCTGGACGATCAGCTTGCCGAACACGGACGCCTCGGCCAGCGCCTTGTCATAGTGCAGCGGATTGCGGTCGCCGGTCATCTCGGTGAAGGCCTCGATGTCCTCGAGGCGCGTGCGCCGCGAACGCTCGGCGAAAGCGCCGACTTGCGGCCGTCCCTTGACGACGCCGATCCAGCCGTCCTTCGTCTCTGTGCTCATGAGCGTATGTCCTGTCCTGTTGTGGTGTCTGGGGTTGTGTCCTTGGCCGACGGCCTGAACGCCGGCAGCGTGCGGCCGCCGATGCGCGTCGGCGCGAGCACAAGCGGTTGGCCAACCGCGCATGCGGCCTCTTCGGCGACGATGAAACTCAACATGGTCGGCCCTTCCTCGAGCTCGACCAAGCCGACGACATAGGGCGCGGCGGGCAGCCAGCCGGGATGGCCGGGCTTGTGCACGACCGAGAAGGATTTGAGCCGGCCACAGCCCGACGCCTCGCGCCAGACCAGGCGGTTGCTCCAGCAATGCGGGCAGATCGGCCGGGGATAGAACACCGCCTTGCAGCAGGCTTCGCAGGACTGGATGACCAGCCGGCCCTCGGATGCAGCCTGCCAGAATGGTGCGGTCAGCGTGGTAATGGTCGGCCCCGGCGTCTTCAGGAGATCGAGATCGACGCTCATTGATCGGCTCCCAGGACAAGCGCTGTCGCCTCGCTCATCGTCGCGCCATTGCCGGTGACCAGCGCCAGTTTTGCGTTGGCGATCTGCCGTCCGGTTGCCTGCCCGCGCAATTGCCGCACCGCTTCGACGACATGGGTCATGCCGCCGGCGAGATCAGGTTGGCCAAAGCCGAGCTGGCCGCCATGCGTATTCAGCGGCGCATCGCCGGACGGTCCGAGGGCATGATCAGCGACCCAGCGGCCGAACTGTCCCGGCGCGCAGAGGCCGGCATCCTCGATCGTCGCCGCCACCATGATCGTGTAGCAATCGTAGAGCGACAAAAGGCTCATCTCGGCGACACTTGTGCCGGACTGCGCGAAGGCGCGCGCCATGGCCGGCTTGAGCGGGCCGGAGGTGAGGCTCGGCGCCTGCGACACGGCGCGGTGCGTCACCTTCTCGCCCGCGCCGAGCAGGTGCACTGCGGGCTTTGCCAGCCGGCGCGCGCGCTCGGCCGAGACGACGACGACCGCCTCGCCGCCGGCGACCGGCATCACGATCTCGAGCAGGTGCAAAGGCGAGGTGACGATGGGAGAAGCCAGCACGTCGCCGACGTCGGCCGGCTTGCCATAAAAGATCGCCTCGGGATTGAGCTGCGCATTGGCACGCGCCCAGGCGGCGATCGCGGCGAAATCCTGTGGCGTCGAGCCGTGCTCGGCCATATGCGCCTGCATCAGCAGCGCATAGGAAATGTTGGCGCCCGACGCACCGAACGGCACGTCGAATTCGCGGATCGGATTGCGGTTGGGGGAGCGCGCCGGCTCCGCCTCGCGAGTGTTGGCCAGAACGCACAGCACCGCCTCGCACATGCCGGCCTCGATCGCCGCCGCCGCCCGCCAGACCATGCCGGCACCGGAGGCGCCACCGAGATCGACGACATTGGCCATGTCGGGCTTGAGGCCGAGATATTCGGCGACCGTCGCGGGTACGTGCTGCGGTGTTTCGCCGACCTGCGGACCGACCAGCAGTCCGTCGATATGGCCGGGCTCCAGCCCGGCATCGAGAACGGCGAGCCGCGAGACCTCGGCGATCATTTCCAGCGTCGTGCGCCCCTCGGTGCGGCGGGCCGGCTTGAGCTCGCCAATGCCGGCAATGGCGCCGCGTGACCGTGCCGCGCTCATGCCGCATGGCTCCGGTCGAGATGGCGGTATTCGTCGAGCACTTCGGGGTTGGCCAGTGAGCCGAGGTTCTTCACCACCTTGCCCTCGATCACCGTGCGGGCAGCGCCCTCCACCCGCTTGCCGTTCAGCGTGTAGGGAATGGCGGAGACGGCGTGGATGCGATGTGGCACATGACGCGGCGACGCCTGTTCGCGAATGTGTTTGCGGATGCGCAGGGCAAGCTCCGCCGTCAGCGCGCGGCCCTCCCTAAGCTTCAGGCAGAGCAGGATTTCCTCGTCGCCGGTCACCGGCGCACCGAACACCAGACAGTCCTCGATCTCCGGGAATCTTTCGCAGGCCGCGTAGATTTCGGCGGTGCCGATCCTGACGCCGCCGGGCTTCAGAGTGGTGTCGGAACGGCCATGCACGATGGCCGAGCCATGCACCGTCATTTCAGCGATATCGCCATGGGTCCAGATCTCGCGCCGCGCGGCGAAATAGGTCGCGTGATAGCGCTCGGTGCCGCCCTCGCCCCAGAAGGTCAGCGGCATCGACGGGAACGGCTCGGTGCAGACCAGATCGCCTTGCACGGCAATGACAGGCGCATTGCGTTCGTCCATCACCGCCACCGCCAGCCCGAGGCCCTTGACGGTCAGATGGCCGCGGCGCACCGGGTGCAGCGGCGACCCCAGCAGGAAGCAGCCGATGATCTCGGTGCCGCCCGAGATCGAAGCGAAGATCATGTCCGGCTTGACGTTCTGGTAGACCCAGTCGAACTGGCCGGGCGAGACCGGCGCGCCGGCAGACAGCAACGACCGCAGCGCCGACAGATCGTGCCTTTTGCCCGGCGCATAATTCTCGTCGGCGAGTGTCGCCAGATATTTCGGACTGGTGCCGAAATGTGTGACGCCGGCCTTTTCGGCGACACGCCACAGCGGGCTCGGGTCGAGCCCCTCTGAAGTCTTCAGGATCGGCGCGCCGTCATAGAGAACGACGGCCGCGTTGCAGGCGAGGCCGGAGATCAGCCAGTGATACATCATCCAGGCGGTGTTGGTGTACCAGCTCATGATGTCGCCCGACCGGACATCGCCATGCAGCAGATGCTCCTTGACGTGCTGCATGAGCACCCCGCCGGCCGAATGCACGATGGCTTTCGGCGCGCCTGTCGTGCCTGAGGTGTAGAGGACATAGGCCGGATGGGCGAAAGGCACCCTCTCGAAGGCGAGCGGCCCTTCCCTGCCGAACGCGTCGAATCCGATGGGCGTGATACCGGCACGAACCGATATCGCGACGCGGTCGCCACAAGTCACCAGCGTCGTCAACTCCGGCATGCCTGCAACGATCTCGGCGAGCCTGCCAGCGATGTCGTGGTCCTTGCCGCCATAGCGGTAGCGCGGTGTGGCGAAAAGCACTTTCGGCCCGATCTGGCCAAGCCGATCGAGAATGGCCGCGACGCCGAAATCCGGCGAACAGGACGACCACACCGCGCCGATCGACAAGGTGGCGAGCAGCGCGGCAAGCGCCTCGATGCGGTTTGGCAGGATGCCGCCGACCCTGTCGCCGCGCACCACACCGGCCGCTCTCAGGCCATGCGCCGTGCGGGCGACCATGGCGCGCAGCTCGGCGCGGCTGAAATGTCGGAAATGGCCGGTCTCGTCGGCCTCGACGACGGCGAGCGCCGCGCCATCGCCGCGCAAAAGGTTTTCGGCAAGGTTGAGACTGGCTTGCGGAAAGAAGGCACTGCCGGTCATCGGCGCCGACGGATCGGCCCGGAACGCCTCCTCGCCTGGCTCGCCGATGATGCCGGCAAAATTCCAGACGGCGCGCCAGAAGGCGCCCATTTCACCGATCGACCAACGATGCAGCGTCTCGTAGTCATGCGGATCGAAGCCGTTTGCCGCGGCAAAACGCGCAAGGCCGGAGGTTTTGAACGCGGCCGCCGCCGGCGTCCAAAGCACGCTGGATGTCATCAAGTCCTCCCGGAAATTCGATTGGCGTTTCGCTCTTGGCGATACGCCCGACAGCAGCTAGAATATTGGTTATAACCAGAATGTCAAGAACGCCGAGGCGGCCATTTGTCCGCCTTGCCGAGGAGTGAAAAGCGTATGCAGGATGTGTTCATCGCCGCCGCCAGGCGCACGCCGATCGGCAAGCTAAACGGAGCGTTTGCCGGCGTCCCTGCAACCGAACTCGGCGCGACCGTCATTCGCGCCCTTCTCGAGGAGGCACAGGTGGAAGGCGCCGCCATCTCCGAAATCATCATGGGCCAAGTGCTGACTGGAGGCGCCGGACAAAACCCCGCAAGACAAGCTGCGCTGAAGGCCGGCATACCGGTCGGCGTGCCCGCAATGACCGTCAACAAGGTCTGCGGCGCCGGCCAGAAATCGATCCATCTCGCCGCCCAGGCGATCCGCTGCGGCGACGCCGACATCGTCATTGCCGGTGGCCAGGACTCGATGACCGAGGCGCCGCACCTCCTCTACGGCGCACGGCGCGGCATCAGGATGGGCGACCACGAGATCAAGGATTCGATGATCGTCGACGGTCTTTGGGACGCACCCAACCAGGTGCACATGGGCGTGACCGCCGAGGGCCTGGCACGGCGCTACCAGATTACCCGCGACGAGCAGGACCGCTTCGCTGTGGCTTCGCAGGAAAAGGCCGGCAGCGCCATCGCGACCGACCGCTTCGCCGGCGAGATCGTGCCTGTAGCAATCATGGGCAAGCGCGAGGAGCGTGTCGTCGCCAGCGACGAGCATCCCAACCCCGCGTCGACGCTGGCAGGCCTGTCGCGTCTGCGGCCGGTCTTCGATCGGGGAGGCACCGTCACGGCAGGCAATTCGTCCGGACTGAACGACGGTGCCGCGGCGGTGATGGTCGTATCGGAAAAGCGCATGAATGAACTCGGCCTGACGCCACTGGCGCGCATCGCCGCTTATGCCTCGGCCGGGGTCGAGCCGATGCAGATGGGACTGGGGCCGGTGGCGGCCTCGCGCAAGGCGCTTGCCAAGGCCGGGTGGGCGGCATCCGACCTCGACCTTATGGAAATCAACGAGGCCTTCGCCGCTCAGGCCATCGCCGTCAACCGCGAGATGGGCTGGGACGCTGGGCTGATCAACGTCAATGGCGGCGCCATCGCGCTCGGTCACCCGCTGGCCGGATCCGGCTGCCGCATCGTCGTCACGCTGCTGCACGAGATGCACAAGCGCGGTGCCAGGCGTGGCCTCGCCTCGCTCTGCATCGGCGGCGGGCTTGGCGTCGCGATCTGCCTGGAGCACCCATAGTAGGAATGTTTGCGGAGAAGGGGATTCCGGTCGTCACGCTCGCCACGGACCTGCCGGGGTCGCGCCGGCAGGCGTATGTCGTTTCCTCGGAGGCCAGGATCGATCTGCTTAACAAGCTATTTTTTTGTTGAATTTCTTCTGCTTTCAAGCTCGATGTGCATCACAATAGGTAGCACATTCATGGCGACCAGCCAGGTGAGCCGCGAGGCAGCTGCCCTCAAGCAACGTCCTCACGCAACGTCGACTCGCCTTGATGTTCAGGATCGTTACCTCGGGCGCGGGTCCAAACCTCAAATTGACAACGGGCGGAATAAGGACTAAACGTCATCCTAATCGTTTAGGTGGAGCCTTCCGGCTGACCTCGACGAGGGAGGATTGACCCTTGGCAAGATCAACGATGCGCGACATCAGTCGCGCCACAGGCCTGTCTGTGTTCACCGTGTCCCGGGCTCTTAGCGGAGCCGACGGGGTCTCCGAGGCAAGCCGGCAGCAGGTGCTGAAGGCGGCGAGCGATCTCGGATACGTGCTCAACCGCGCGGCCCAGGAATTGCGGCGGGCCAGCCGAGACTCGGTTGCCGTCATTACCGCAAGCACCTCGAACTCCTACTATCTCGACCTGATGGCAGGCATACAGCAAGCTCTGGAACCTTCCGAGTGGACGGTGGTTGTCGGCGACGTCGCGGTCAACGGCGTGTATGACGCCCGCCTTGAGGATCGGATGATCCGCCGCCTCATCGAGTCACGGACCGCCGGCGTGATTTCGACGCTGACCCTGAAGGCAGAGAACACGCGCCTGCTCGAGCGCTGGGATATCCCGCTGGTCTTCGTGGACTCCTCGCCGCCTGCCGAGGCCGCGCACACACCAAGCGTGACCACCGACAACTACAATGCCAGCCTGATGGTGGGTAAGCATCTTGCCGATCATGGGTACAAGGACTGGCTGTTTCTGGTCTATCCGTCGAAATGGTCGACGCGGTTCGACCGTGAGCGCGGCATCAAGGAGGCCGCGCGGATCCACGGGGCCGACCTGCTGGTGCTGGAGTCGGAGAATGACGCTCAGTCCGGCTACAGCACGCTGGCGCGCCATCTCGACTCCACCGGCAAGGTTCCGCGCGCGCTGATCGCAGGCAACAACCCGCTGCTGCTCGGCTCCATGAAACTTGCCGCTGAAAGGCGCGTCGCAATACCGCAGGAAATGGCGGTGGTGGCCTATGACGAATTCGCCTGGTCAGAGCTTACCGATCCGCCGATGACGGTGCTGAACGAGCACAGCGAGCAGATCGGCCGCCTTGCTGCGATGACCCTGCGCAGGATCATCGACAAGCAGGTCGAAGCCGAGAAAAGGGGCCAGGCGCCCACCCCGGTCTATCTTCCGGAGGACCAGCAGCGCGTGCCCGCCCGCCTGATAATCCGCTGCTCCTGCGGCTGTTCGAGAGACAGCGCGCATGCGCAAGGCCCAATGACCTCGCAGGCAGCTTAGCGACAACTGGAATGGAAGGACGATGACCGGACTACTTCGCGCTTGAACCTAAACGATTAGGCGGGTCGAAACCCGGAATCTGTCGCGGTGATAGTCGCGGCTTGGAAGTCGAGGAAACCGAATCTGCCGTCACATCACGGCGGCAGACAACAAGGAGGAAAAAACATGAAAGCAAAGACCAGTATCCGGCTTATGACTGCTGCGTCCCTTGCGGCGCTCGGCTTGTCCTTCGGGGCAGCCCCAGCCTCGGCGGAAGGCAAGCTTCCCAGCAAGATCGAGAAGATCGGCCTGATGGTGCAGGACATGTCCAATCCGTTCTTCTCCGCCATGACGAAAGGCGCGGAAGATGCGGCCAAGCAGATCGGCGCTACCGTCAACGTGCAGGACGCGCAACTCGACCTGGCCAACCAAAACACCCAGATCGACGCCTTCATGCAGCAGGGCGTCAATCTGATCGTCATTTCTGCGGTAGACGAAGCCGGCATCGAGCCGGCTATCCAGCGGGCGAAGGATGCCGGCATCATCGTCATCGCGGTCGATACTCCAGCTCACGGCGCCGACGCGGTGATCATGACCAATGCGGTACAGGCGGGCGAGAAATCGTGCGAGTACCTGTTCCAGCAAATGGGCGGAAAAGGTCAGGTGCTCCTGGTGGACGGCACACCGATCCAGACGATCATCGACCGCATCAATGGCTGCAAGACGGTCGCCGCGAAGTTTCCCGACATCAAGATCGTTGGCCAGCAAGCCTCGAAGAATGACCGGGCCTCAGGCCTCGCCGTGACGACCGACATGCTGACGGCCAACCCGGATGTCACCGGTATCTTCGGCATGAACGACCCCTCGGCGCTCGGCGCGGTGCTTGCTGTCGAACAGGCCGGCAAGACCAGCCAGATCAAGGTCACCGGCGTGGACGGCAGCCCCGAAGCGGTCGCCGAACTGAAGCGGGAAGGGTCGCCGTTCATCGGCTCCGCCACGCAGAACCCGGCGGAGATGGTGCGCCAGGCGGTGAAGGTCGCGCAGGACATGATTGCCGGCAAGGCGCCGAAGGACAAAACAATCCTCATTGAGAGCGTTCTCGTCACTCGCGACAACGTCACCCAGTATCCCGGCTGGTAACCATCTCCCAGACCAGCCCGGCGGGGAGCGGCCTTGCGCCGCTCCCCGCCTCAAGACCCGTGAGGCTGCCATGAGCACCCAACTTCCGCTTCTTGTCATCGAAGACGTCTCCAAGCGCTTCGGGGCAACGCTGGCCTTGAACAAGGTCCATTTCGACCTGAGAGCGGGCGAGGTGCATGCGCTGATGGGCGAGAATGGCGCGGGCAAGTCGACCCTCATGAAGATCCTCGCCGGCAACATCCAACGCGACGCGGGGCGTATCCTTATCGATGGCCATGAAGTCGAGATCCGCTCCCCGATCGATGCCTCCGCCAACGGCATCGCCATCATCCACCAGGAACTTAACACCGTTCGCGACATGACGGTCGCGGAAAACCTTGCGCTCGGACGTGAACCGCGCACGCGCTTCGGCATGCTCGACCGTCGCCGCATGGAGCAACAGGCGCGTGAGAAGCTGGCACGCATCCACTCGACGATCGATCCGCGGCGGCCGCTCGGCTCGTTGAGCCTGGGCATGCAGCAGTTGGTCGAGATCGCGCGCGCCGTTGGCGAAAACGCCCGCGTGCTCGTGCTCGATGAACCGACCGCGGCGCTGTCGCGCGCCGAGGCAGAGGAACTCTATCGGATCATAGGCCAGATGCGCTCGGCGGGCGTGGGGCTGATCTACATTTCGCACCGCATGGAGGAAGTTTGGCAGTTGGCGGACCGGGTCACCGTGTTCCGTGACGGCGGCTATGTGGGGACCGGCACCCTGGCCGAGATCAGTCCGCAGGACGTGGTTCGCATGATGGTCGGCCGTCCGGTCGCCGACCTCTACCACCACGACAAACGCACCCCCGGCGCCGCCGTCCTCGAGGTCGAAGGACTAGCCAGCGAAGACGTCGGCCCGGTCGACCTCTCGGTTCGCGCCGGAGAGGTGGTGTGCATGGCGGGGCTGATCGGCTCGGGTCGAACCGAAGTCGGACGCCTGATTTTCGGCGCCGACCCGCGCACCGCTGGTTCAGTCAGGATCGAAGGCCGTCCCAGTCATCCGTCTGATCCCTTCGAGGCGATTGCCGACGGCATCGGCATGGTGCCCGAGAACCGCAAGGAGCAAGGCCTGTTCCTCGACCATTCGGTGGAGGACAACATTGCCATCAGTTCGCTCGACCGCTTCGTCGCGGCAGGCGTGGTCAATCGGGCGGAACGACGCGATGCCGTCATGGAGCAGATGAAGCGGCTCAAACTCCGGCTCAACGCACTCTCGCTGCCTGTGAAGGCCCTGTCTGGAGGAAATCAGCAAAAGGCGGCACTCGCCCGATGGCTGCTTCGCGATTCCAGGGTGCTGATCCTCGACGAACCTACCCGCGGTGTCGACATCGGTGCAAAGCGCGAGATCTACGAGGAGATCGACCAACTCGCCCGCGCCGGCAAGGCAATCCTGGTCATGTCGTCGGATCTGCCGGAGGCGATCGGGATAAGCGATCGCCTGCTGGTCATGCGCGAGGGCAGAATCGTGTCCGAACTGGTTTCGGAGAAAACCTCGGAAGAGGAAGTGATGCTTCATGCGACGGGTACCGCGACCCGTGGCGGAAACACAGGAGTGCAACCGTGAATACTGCCCGAGACGAGACCACTCAGCCAACACCAACCACGCGGGATCACGCCCCCTTCGATTTCGCCAAATGGTGGGACCGCGTGGGCATTCTCATGGTGCTGGTCGCGCTGGTGATCCTGATGTCGGCCATCGCTCCGAATTTCAACCGTGTCGACAACCTGCTCAACATTGCGCGCGCCATCTCGGTGAACGCTATCCTGGCGGCAGGCATGACGCTCGTCATCCTGACCGGCGGCATCGACCTTTCCGTCGGATCGATCATTGCCGTTTCTGGCGTGGTCTCCGTCATCGCCGCCATAGCGGGCGTGCCCGCCCCCGCCGCCATCCTTGTCGGCATTGCCGTCGGCGCGGCCTGCGGCCTGGTCAACGGAGCGCTGACCGCCTACCTCTCGCTCGCGCCATTCATCGTCACCCTGGGGACGATGACCTTCCTGCGCGGCCTTGCCTATACCATCACCAAAGGCCAGCCGATCGTTTCGAGTTCCCTGAATTTCAAAGACATCGGCAATGGATACCTGTGGGGCATCCCTGTGCCGGTCATTGTGATGGCAATCGTCTACCTGATCATCTGGTTCATTCTGGAGCGGACGCGCTATGGCCGCCATGTCTATGCCGTGGGCGGCAATGCCGAGGCAGCCAAGCTCGCCGGCGTGCGCGTCAAGAGGGTCATCACATCGGTCTATGTCCTGGCCGGCGGTTGTGCCGGTCTGGCGGGCGTCATCTTCTCCGCTCGCGTCATCTCGGCCCAGCCCACCGCCGGGACCGGCTATGAGCTAGACGCGATAGCGGCGGTCGTGCTCGGCGGTACCAGCCTTGCCGGAGGCCGCGGCCGAATTGTCGGCACGCTCATAGGATCGGTGATCCTTGGTGTGCTGGGTACCGGTTTGATCCTGCTCAACGTGCCCTTCTTCACTCAGTTGCTGATCAAGGGTGTGGTCATCATCCTGGCCGTCGCCATCGACAGCCTGAAGCAGCGGCCGGGGCTTTTCCGCTTTCGCAAAACCGCGCCACCCGGCGCGTCCAGCCAATAACCGCCACGGCGTCTCGGCCCGCCCTGACGCGACAGGCGCGTTACCCAATTCACCACTTTCCACTGGAGGGACCTCCATGACCCTTGCCGTCACCATCACAGATCCTCTCGCAGGCCGGCGCGACCATGAGCCGATCGTCTTTTCCGTCGCCGCGGACCTGCCGCATGCCCTCTGGTGGGCTCGCGACGACGCTGGCAACCGGGTGTTGTGCCAGCGCCTGACACAGGACGCCAAGCCAGGCGAAACGCGTTTCACGGCGACCGTGAGCTTCAGCGGCCACCTACGGCTAACGCTGGACGAGCCCTGCGACGCAGTTTCGGTTGACGCCCCCGGCATCACTGTTCTCAAAGGCAGGGAAGCGGACTGCTTCGTACGCCTTGATACGGGTGTATTCGACCTCGAGCTCTGCTCAGGCACAGCGCAAGGCCTCGGTTCGTCCAAGTGGGGAATCCGCCACTTCCGGTCATTGGCCGACGATTTCGAACTGCTACCCTCCGGCAACAATGCCATCGGCGGCTTTTACGGGCCCTTCTTCACCCCGGAGAACGGTCTCATCAATCCTCCCGAGCATACGACCGTCGAAATCGAGACGCTGGAGCGCGGTCCGGTTCTGCACCATTACCGGATGCACGGCACGATCCCGGACGGCCTGCTGGATGAACTCAAGGGCAAGCGCTTCTCGATCGACTGGATGTTCACCCACGGGACGCCCTTTTTCCAGCGCCGCTATTGCGTCGACCCTTTCCAGACCGTCATCAACGGCCGCTCCGTCACCAACAAGATTACTGTCGGCGACGAGTTCGAGGGCGGCAAGGGCAGGCTCGTGTTCGATCGCTTCGCCGCCTATGGCGGCACGCGCTACCGTGCAGGTGACCCCTACGCCGGCGAACTCGTCGCGATGGTGGCCGACACGGTGACCAACTCGGCCAACCAGAGCCGGAAGTTCGAGGAATTCCGTTCGCATCTCGGCGACATCGAATCCGCCCATTGGGACCTCTATTGGCGGCTGTTTTGCAAATGGGAAGGCGTGCTTGGGGACGATGAGCTACGCGAACGCCTCGCACGTGTGCGCGCAGCGGCGCATGTCAAGGCTGATCTTACGGACCGGCACTGGATCCTGACAGATCAACCGGTCGACGTGTCGGCCGTCGCGCACGAAACGATCTTCCCCGGTCCAGCCGACAAGACAGTGGAATTCGACGAGGCCACGGGCCGTGCCATGATCTGGTGGACATCGGAACCGTCGGGGGCTTTCCAGATCGTCCAGCGGCGCCAGTCCGGTTGGGTCAATTGGGGCAGCAATGGCGAGAATGAATGCCCGGAACTTCCTGTCGGTGTCCAGATCAAGACCGCATACGGCCATTTCGCCGATCGCTGGCAGACTGTTGCGGATCAACTGGAGACGCAGCCAACTGTGCGCGTCGAACGGAGCGCCCCCGTGAATTCAATGGCATGACGTTCGACTGGGGCTGGAGAACCTGATCCTCGCTGTACGCCAGGGATCGATATCGCCGGCTTCCATGGCAGATGCGCGATTCCAACTATTTGATTGATCCGTCATGGGCATCGAGGCGCGGGCGTCGGACGCAAGCAATAATCGCGCTTCTCGAAAGTGCGCTTAGTTGGTCTGGACGCTCTGTGAGCTTCTCGCTGCCCCCGCCTAACTGCAACGCCGACCCTCCCTTTGGCGAATTGTTATTGGCAACGACGCATAGAACGCTGACTGGTCATTTTCGTTCCAATCGCCCATCTTCGCAGATCATCGTCGACGACTTTGGAGTGGATCGCCAATCGCCTTCTCGCGGGAGCGGAAGGTCGCGCCACAGCCGCAAAACGTCCGGGCCATCGATTGTGTGACCTCCAAAAGGCTGTGCTCGACGAACGTCGACATCATTCCCCCGGCCTCATCATAGCGGCCGCGAAACTGACGGCCGGCTTCGCTGAACGCCGTCACGAATCGACCGTCAGCGCGGTAAGCCTTACTCACAGATCCGCTACAGTTGCTCAAGGGCCTAGGCCATTGCCGTCGGCACGGGCCCTACGGGCATGCGCGGTCGATTCAAAACATTGCGACACGGCTGTGTGTAATTGTTCGCATTCAAACGACTTTACGACGCTATTTTTGCGCCCTCTCACTTGGTGATGGTGGAGGAAATCATGGAATCGCCCGAGCAGCACGCCGTCGAAATCATTCGCGACAAGAAATGGACTGTCCGCGTTACCGCCTACGGCAACACGCTGACAGTCCCATTCGAGGCTGAAAGTCACGCACGCTCCTATGCCGATGGCCAGGCGTTCCGGCTTGGCGTCGAAGTGGCGGAACGTAAGAAGAGCGCCTAAAAAGTCCCAACGATCACTTGTCGGGCACTGGTGCCGGCGTCGTCGACGATCAGCCGCGAGCGATAGCCATCGAACTTGACTTCATGAATCCAGTCGTCGCCTTCGGGGGGCTGCTCTACGAGCATCGGTATCAATGGCGGGATGAACTTCAAACGCATGAACTGACTCGCAAAACCGCGATTCAATTAGCGTATGCTTAATTAGTTCCGAAGCTTTTTAACGAGATCGTTGACCGCGCCGTCCTATTCTGGGACAGCGCGGTCGAACCCCAACCCTGACTGCGCAGGCGGCTCCGGCAACCCACCCCCGCCGCAGTGTCGGAGCCGCTACCACACCTCCCTAGAATACCAGCAATGGTTGAATCAACTGTTACCGCACGTGCTTTCCAATTTTCTATCGCCTGCACTACGGGCGCGCTTGAACACCTGCTCGTGGCCCCTGGAAGCAGCGGTGATATAGGGTAGGTTGAGTGCGTAGCGGACCCAGAAGATCCTGCAGTCGCGTTCCGATCAAGTCCTTTCCGGTCCAGCCGAACCGGTCCAGACAAACCGCATTAGGACGCGGACTCATAAAGGCGCAGCTATAGCCTGATTGACGCGAGATGTACGAAGGCTAGGTAGTTGGCGGCCAGCCTGTCGTAGCGCGTCGCCACCCGGCGACAATGTTTGATCCGGTTGAAGAACCGCTCGACCTGGTTGCGAGCGCGGTAGAGATAGAGGCTGAAGCAGATCGGATCGCTACGGTTGTGTGGCGGTGAAGCGCTACGCACCTGCGCTTGGGCCGATCACCGCTGAGCGTATCGAGCGCGCGCTCGACCGCGTGGCGGAAATTATGGTGGAGGTAGCGATCAGGATCTTCCTCTTCGCGCCTTCGCCCTTCAGAGCAAGCCTGAAAGCCAGCAGCCGAACCTTTTTAAAGCAAAAACAGTAGCTTAGGGGAGAAGTCGATGGTACCGTTGGCTGGGATCGCTTGCGACCCTACTTAATTGTTTCTATTCGTTTTTTCCCGGCTCTAATCACCGATTTGTATCACAATAGGTATCACAATACGTAGCACATTTACTGCTGCTTCGTGGGCGCAACCAGAGGTACGCGGTCGAAGCCGCCGCTATATAGTGACATCCTCATGCAATGTCGACTCTGCGCGCCATCCTGCTTCTTTCCGCCGCGCCGAGCTAAACGCCCTCTTGTCCAAATGAAATTGGTGGACCCGGTTGTGGACAAGCAACGACCGATACCGACATTCGCTGATCCTAGCTATTTAAGAAAACAGAACGTGTTCGGAACCGAGCAGACAATTGTTTAGCTCAGCCGAGAGAAACGGCCTTGGGTGGGCAGCGAAACCAGTCTTTCTATTGGCCACGCCAAGCATGCCCCGAGCATGAGTGAGTCGCATCGCTCAGGCAATTTGGTGAACGATCGCCGCTGATATTTTCTCAGCAGCCATGATAATGGGTGCATTGACGTTGGCGGAGGGGATTTTCGGCAAGATCGAGCCATCAACAACGCGCAAATGTTTAGTCCCGTGCACCATGCCCACCGCATCCGTGACCGCCTCGCCGTCCGTGCCCATGCTGCACGTGCCAACTGGATGATGTTCGGTGTTTGCGACATTGCGGATAAAGGCTTCGATTTCGGCATCCGTTGAATTGCGGCCTACCGCGTCCAATTGCCCGGCACTGTGCTTGCTCCAGGCAGCCTGTCCGGCCATTTCCAGCGTCTTGCGCACGCCGTCGACCATTTCGACCATATCGCGCCGGTCATCGAAATAGTTGAACTGAATTGCCGGATACTTTTTCGGGTCCGCTGATTTTAGTCGGATAGCGCCTCGGCTGAACGGGCGCATCTGGCTGACAAAATATTGAAAGCCGTCTCCCAGCACCACTTTTCCGGACTGGAAGTCGGCCAGAAAGGGCAGAAACTCGTGCTGCAGGTTGAAATAGTCCGTGCCGCTGCCGCCATCGAAAAAGGCGCCTACTTCAAAGAAGCTGGTAGCGCCCAGCCCGGATCTGAACAGCAGCCATTCCAAACCCAGTTTGATCCGTCCGAGACTTTCCAGTTTGCGGTTGATGGCGTCGGCGCCGTTGGAACGGAAGCGCAATGAGGCCACGACGTGATCCTGCAGGTTCCGTCCGACACCGGGGCTGTGCGCGACCAACGGAATGCCATGGCTGCGCAGGTGAGCGGCCTCGCCCACGCCCGAGAGCATCAGGAGGTGAGGTGAACCGATCGTTCCGGCAGACAGGATCACCTCACGCCCCGCCATCGCCTTTTCGACCTGACCATTGCGGCTGTAAACGACGCCCGTGGCCGTCGTGCCGTCAAAAGCGATTTTCTCGACTAGGCAGCCGGTTTTGACCGTCAGGTTGGGGCGCGACATCGCCGGGCGCAGATAGGCCGCGGCGGTGGAACAGCGCACGCCTTTGCGGATCGTTGCTTGGGTGACGTGCACGCCTTCCTGGCTTCCGCTGTTGTAGTCACCGGCGTTGCCGAGCCCATATTGCTCACCTGCCCGCAAAAAAGCATCGTAAAACGGATGTTTGGCCTCGCTGCGGGTCACGCTCAACGGGCCGGAGCCACCCCTGTTGGGATCGCGCCCACCCTCAAAACTCTCCATCTTGATAAAATAAGGCAGGCAGTCGGCGAAGCTCCAGCCCTCGACGCCGAGCCCAACCCATTGGTCATAGTCCTTGGGATTGCCACGGACGAAGACCATGCCGTTGATCGACGAACTGCCGCCAAGACAGCGGCCGCGCGCCTGGCCGATCCTTCGATGGTGCAAGGCGGGTTCCGGCTCGCTTTCGAACTTCCAGTTGTAGACGTCGCTTTCTATTGGGAACGTCAGCGCGGCCGGCATCTGGATAAAGAGGCTTCGGTCCGATGGCCCCGCTTCCAGAAGGCAGACGGATACGTTGGGGTCCTCGGTCAGGCGATTGGCCAGTACGCAACCGGCTGACCCCGCTCCCACGATGACATACTCGTATTCATTGGATTTGACACTCATGAGCGAGGTCCTCGCGTGCAATCGGTTTGGTCGGAGGCGAAGTTGGGGAGTGGACTACTCGACCGTTGTCACTTTGGTGCCATTGAGGAACACCGCGGGCGTAAAACCCCGGGCAACCGCCAAAGGCACCATCATGAACTGCAGCGGGATGATTTCCAAAGCCGGCAACAAGGCAGAAGGAGCGTCCGGCAGTTCCAAGATTTCAACCCCCGACCTTCGCAACTCCTTCCGAGGATTGGAGGCGATAACAAGACAGCGTCCTCCAAAGCGAGCGATATCCTGAGCTGTAAGTTCGTTTAGCTCGCGCACCGGGCCACTTCCCAGGAACAGCACCGCTCGAAAACCTTCGCGCACCAACTCCAGCGGACCGTGGCGGAACTGTCCGCCTGTCAAGGCAGTCGAGTCGAGCTTGGTGGCCTCCACCGTCATCAACGCAGCCATGGCTGCGCTGGAATAGCTGGCGCCGCGGGCAATGAAGTTCAGCGGTTTGTCATGACCGAGAAATTCGAAAGCTTCATGCGCACCATCTTCGAACCGGTCGAGATGGGCCGCCGCTGCATCGGCCACAAGCTCTATCTCAGCCGCAGTTTCCCGAGTTCTGTCGAGGAGGATACGCTCGACAACGCAGAGCGCGATGAAACCCGCCACATAGGTCTTGGTCGAAACCGCGTCTTCCCTGCCGGCGTCGGTTGCTATGGCGCAATCGGCCCATGCTGAAAGTGAATTGGTGGGACCGTTGGTGATTGAAATCACGAAAAACGGCCGGCTGGCGCTTTCGGTCAGTTTCTTCAGCTCTACGCTTTCTCCAGATTGGGAGATCGCGATTACCAGCGTGTCGGCACGCAGCACCTCCGGCGCTTGTTGGATAAGTTCGGAGGTGTCCCAAAGCGAAACCGGCACAGCCATTGTCCGTGCCAGCCGCTGCCAACTGCCGTAGGCACTGTGTAGCGATCCCCCCATACCAGTCAAAATGATATGACGTATCCGGCCGCTGGCCACAGCAGACGAGAGCGCCTCTATCTGAGCGGCCTTTGCCTCCGTTACACCCGCCAAAGCGCGGCGTATCGCTGCGGGTTGCTCGCGGATATCGGCCAGGAAATTTTTTGCGACAGTCATGACAACTCCATCTGTAATTTTCGGGGCAGAGGCGCGGTCGCCTCATGAAAAGAGGGTTCGTTAGAACATCTGTGCCGCCGCGCCGATGATCCCCGCATCATTGCCGAGTTCAGCGATCCCGAAACTCGTGTTTTCGACGTTCGAGGGCATGCCGCGGCGCTTGGTTTCGGCAAGGATCGCATCAACGAGGATCCCGCCGGCCGCGCTGATGCCGCCGCCAACCAGAACCTTCCTGGGTGCAAAAATGTTGCACCAACTGGCCGCGGCCATTCCGATCCAGAACCCGGCTTCGGATATAATACCGATGGCCTGAGCATTGCCGTCCAAGGTGTCGCGGACGAGCGCGGCGGTAGCACTCGTGGCTTTGTGACCCGGTCGAACCCGGCGGGCATACGCCTCGATCGCCTCGCCCGAGGCTACGGATTCGAGGCACCCCAGACAGCCTTTCCGGCAGCGCACCGCATTGTCGCGCACAACAATGACGTGGCCGGCGTCGCCAAGACAGCCATTCGCAGTGCTTGTTGGCACACCGTCCACCAGGAACGCCAGACCAATGCCGGTGCCGACGGTAATCATCAGCAGTCGATCAACGTCACGACCGGCACCGAAACGATGCTCGGCAATCGCCCCTGCGTCTGCATCGTTTATGAGCCGGACAGGGCACTGGAAGCGGCGCTTGAGAATAGCGGCGATCGGCATTCCATCGAGCGCCAGCACATTGCTGTCGTCCCCACTGACATGATCCGGGAGAATGTGACCGGGGTAGCCGATGCCGATCCCGGCTAACCGCTCGACCTTTTGACCGCGCATCAGATCGTCGATGGCGTTGGCGTAGTCGAAAAGGATCTTTTCGCCGGTTGGCGCCTTCGCATAGGTCACCCGTTGACGTGCGATGATCCTGCCGTCAGGCGAAACAAGCCCAAGCTTGGTGCTTCCTCCACCGATATCCACACCCATGACGAACCTCTCGCTCATGTGGGCTCAGTCCGCGAGGCGGTAGCGACTGACATGCAGTTTGAAATCGCCGCCCCGATAGGTTGATTTCACATACTCGGCCACGTCATCGCTTTCGGTCAGCGTGACGCGCCAAACGGCCAAAAGCGGGCTCCCTGGAGCAACCTTCAACACTCGAGCCTCCTCCTCGGTCGCTGCCACAGGCTCGAACAGGGCGTCGGTCCAGGCTGGGACCACGCCCCAGCGTTCTTCGATCTGGCTGTAGAGAGAGCCTTCTCCGACATTCAACCCTTCAATGCCGGAATACATATCGACCGGCAGGTAGACGTCCTCGATCGCAATCGGCACCTCGTTTATCGTGCGAACGCGCTTGAGATAGACGAGGGAAACATTGGCCGGGTGCTGAATCTTCAGATGGTTCTGCATGTCCTGGGGCAAGGACGCCACGATTTGTCTCTCAAGGACGATGGTGCCCGGCGTGTCGCCCGTTTTGCGAACCTCATGGGTGAAGCTGTGAAATCCAGAGACGCCGCCCATGCGTGCCGCGGTCTTGAAATACCCGCGACCCTGTTCGCTATATATTAGCCCGCGCGCTTCGAGCCGTTTCAGTGCTTGCCGCACCGTCACTCGGGATACTTTGAACTCCTTGGCCAGCGTGCTTTCCGAAGGTAGTTGCGGACCTTCGTCGCTCCTCGCGCCGCTCTCAATGTCGGCCGCTAGAATGTCGGACACCTGCGCGTACATCGGTACGCCCCCTGTCCTGCGAACCCCCATCTTACGGAACCCTCGTTCGCTCATTTTGCCGGCTCCTCGATTCGTATGTTTTCATGACTCGACATTAGGATATTAGCATGTTAATACAAGCTGTCAACGCAACGCTGCCTTAGGAGAGTTCGAAGTGAGTATGAAAAGACATGCGAAACTTCTCGCCGCCGCCGCCGCCCTGGCTATCTCGGCAGCCCCGGCTTTTGCCATCGATTGGAAAGCGCAATCAGGTACGGAAATCACCGTCCTTCTCAGCGAGCACCCCTGGACAGTCGCGCTGAGGAAGAACATTTCCGAGTTCGAGGCCCTGACCGGAATAAAGGTCAACATTTCCGCCTTCGCTGAAGACCTCTACACTGATCGCATGAACCTTGCGGTTCGTTCCACGGAGCCGCTCGCCGATGCGTATATGGTTCAGATGGACTCGGCCCTGTTCGAACAGTGGGGCGCGGATGCGGTCGAGCCACTAACCCCATTCCTCAACGACGCCAACAAGACGGATGCGGCCTACGACCTGCAGGATTACCCGGCCGGGTTCCGGCTTGGCGCGACGTTTCCGGTGAACGATCCGGCGGCCCAGCTCTATTCGATCCCGATCTCGTTCGAAGCCTACACGCTGTTCTACAACAAGGATCTCGTCGCAAAATATCTCGGCGGCAAGGTGCCGGCGACCATGGATGAGCTGATGGCCGACGCCGCCAAAGTGACGGCGGCGGGCAATGGGCAGGATTTCGGCGCCGCGATGCGCGGCAAGCGATCGGCCGAACTTGTTGATACGATGACCGGGATCGTGCTGGATGCCTGGGGCGACCAGCCCGCGGCGCTGCCGGAAAATATCTGGTTCGACGGCGACTGGGCCAAACCGCGCTTCAACGATCCGCGCATTGCCAAAGGCCTATCCTACTATGCGGGCCTGCTGAAGGCTGGCCCGCCAAGCGTGCTGTCGTATGGCTGGGAAGACGCCAGCCGCTTCTTCTCCGAAGGGCACGCAGCCTTTTTCGTCGACGCTTCGGTCTTTGGCCCCGGCTTCGAGGATCCGGCTTCATCCAAGATCGCTGGCAAGGTCGGCTATGCGCCCCTTCCCCCGTCCGCTGGCGACATCGGGTATAGCGGTCACTGGTCGTGGGGCATCTCAATCCCGAAGAACTCGAAGAAGAAGGGTGCGGCCTGGCTGTTTGTGGA
Source organism: Mesorhizobium sp. RCAM 05104 (assembly GCF_059683645.1). Taxonomy (NCBI): domain Bacteria; kingdom Pseudomonadati; phylum Pseudomonadota; class Alphaproteobacteria; order Hyphomicrobiales; family Phyllobacteriaceae; genus Mesorhizobium; species Mesorhizobium sp. RCAM 05104. The sequence continues at coordinate 1,963,624 of NZ_CM185033.1, forward strand.
ATGGGCAACAGGTAAGGCCATGACAGCCGAACTTGGCAAAAACACCGGCGGCGCTCCGCGCCTCTCGTCCTGGGCGGATGCCGGCTACAAAGCCGCGCTCAACCCGGGCTATGTGGCGGCGGTGCAGACCCAGATGCAGCACACCCGCCCGACCTCGGTCTTCCGTGAAGGCTGGAGCGAAGTCGTCTTGCAGATCGTCGACACGATCCACGCGATGGTCGCGGGCACGCCCCCGCAACAAGCGGCCGATGGACTGCAAGAAACGCTGGCTGGCACTTTCCAATAACGCCTTCGGCGGGGGGGCGAACCGCCCCGCCCGCCGCACCGGTCCAAGATGCCTCTGATGTTGGAGACGACCATGCGGCGTACGGCGTTTAACCCTTACTGGCTTCTGGTGCCGGCATTGTTGATGCTAGCGCTCAACACTTTTTACCCCGTGATCTATTCGATCTATCTGTCTTTCACCGATTGGAACTGGGGCAAAACCAGCAATTTCGTCGGGCTGACGAATTTTATCAGCGTGCTGACCAAACCCCAGTTTCGCGGCGCATTCTTCAACACGCTGATCTTTTCAGTTTCCGCCGTTGTTGTGGAGACCCTGCTCGGGCTCGGGCTGGCGCTGGTCATCAATCGGCTCACGGTAGGCGCCGGAATAATCCGAACCATTCTTCTGATGCCCCTGATGGTTTCTGGTATCGCCGTGTCCCTGGTCTGGAAAGTGTTGCTGGACCCGACCCAGGGCATCATAAACTATTTCCTCGCTCAGATCGGCATCGCCGGCCCTGCCTGGCTGGGCACCGTGCCCACCGCCATGCCCTCCATCATAATGATCGACACGTGGTGGCAGACAGCTTTTACCTTCATCATTCTGTCCTCCGCGCTCAAGGGCCTGCCTGCCGAGCCCTTTGAAGCCGCGCAGCTTGAGGGCGCCGGCGCGTGGGCAACCTTCCGCCACATCACCTTGCCGATGCTCAAGCCCGTGCTCATTACCGTCATCATTTTCCGCACGGTGGACACGCTCAAGATCTTTGACATTGTCTTCGGCACCACCGGCGGTGGACCGCTTCGCGCCACTGAAGTCGTGCAGACGCTGGCTTACCAGACCGCCTTCAAGTTTCACCGCTTCGGCGAGTCGGCGGCGCTTTCGGTTGTGTTCTCCCTCATCATCCTGCTGCTTTGCCTTGCCTATCTTCGGCTCGACACCACGGAAGAGGACGCATCATGAGACCGGCATCCCTCGGCATCGTCTGGCGCTACGCAGCGGCAATTTTGGCCGCGATCATTTCGATCTTCCCAATCCTTTGGATCGCGATGATCGCCCTGAAAACCCGCACCGACGCCTTCGCCATCCCGCCGGTCTGGTTTTTTTCCCCAGTCTGGGAGCATTTCCAGCGCGCCTGGACCACCAGCGGATTTTCGGGGGCATTTTTCAACAGCGTGCTCGTATGCGTGATAGGCAACCTGCTCGCTTTCGCCGTCGGCATACCCGCTGCCTACATGCTGAACAAACGCCGCGTGCCGGCAAAGCGGACAATTCTGATCTGGCTGCTGATATCCTACATGCTTCCCGAGTTCCTGTTCGTGATCCCAATGTATGTGTTCTATCAATATGTTGGTCTCTATGACACGGTAATCGGCTTGGCGATCGTCTATCAGATCTTCACCTTGCCCTTCACGATCTGGCTCGTGCGCGCTTTCTTCGCCGATGTGCCCTCTTCCCTGGCTGAAGCCGCCCAGTTGGAGGGCGCCTCAACCAGCCAGATTATCTGGAAAATCTATGTGCCCATCGCCGCGCCTGGGCTTGCGGCCACCGCGATCCTGAATTCGATAAAGATGTGGAACGAGTTGACCATCGCGCTCGCTTTGACTTTCGACCGCGCCCAAACCGTCACCTTGGCCGTCGCGGGTTTTCGTGGCTATGCCTCGATCGACTGGGGCGCAATGTCGGCGGCATCCATCATCGTAATACTGCCCATGGCGCTTTTTGCCATCCTCGCGCAACGCCGCATCGTGCAGGGGTTGAGTCTCGGTGCCGTCAAATAGGCCACACGAATGACCGGCGCCGCTCGGGGCGGCTTGCTCGAATATTACAAGGATTGGAAAATGGCCAACGTCTCGCTTCGCAATATCGACATCGCCTACGGACCTGTGACCATCGTCAAGGCCCTGCAAATGGAGATTGCCGACGGCGAATTCACGGTTCTGGTCGGCCCTTCCGGCTGCGGAAAATCCACGATCCTGCGCCTGATCGCGGGGCTCGAGCCACATTCGGGCGGGGACATATTCATCGATGAAAACAATGTGTCGGCAGCCAATCCCGCCGATCGCAATGTCGCCATGGTGTTCCAGAACTACGCGCTCTACCCCAATATGACGGTCTTCGAGAATATCTCCTTTGGCATGAAGATCCGAAAAATCGATGCCACTGAAATCGATCGCGCCGTACGCGAGGTGGCCAAGATGGTGGGGTTGACGGATCACCTGCACAAGCGCCCCGGCAGGCTTTCCGGTGGCCAGCGCCAACGCGTCGCGCTGGCCCGCGCCATCGTTCGCCATCCCAAGGTTTTTCTGTTCGACGAGCCGCTGTCGAACCTCGACGCGGAATTCCGCGCTTCGATCCGGCTGGAATTGCGTCAGTTGCATCAGAAGCTGGGAGCGACGATGATCTATGTTACGCACGATCAGGTCGAGGCCATGACCATGGGCGACAAGATCGCGGTGCTTGCCCCGATCGCGGTTAAGGGCACCCACAATCTGATGCAATACGACACACCGGAAGTGATTTACAGCAAGCCGACGAACCTGTTCGTTGCGCGCTTCATCGGCTCTCCCAAAATGAATACCTTCGAAGCAGAGAGTTCAGGACAGGCAACCATACGCATCGGAGGCCAGGATATTGCCGTCAAGATAAAGCGACCCCTGCCATCCAAGGTGATTGTCGGCATACGGCCGGAGCACGTGGTTGTCGGTGCGCATGCCGAAGGCCCGACGATCACAGGACGGGTGGCGGTCACCGAAAACCTCGGACACGAGCGTCTGGTGTTCACTGAAACGAAAATTGGCCCCATCATACAGCGCGCTTCGGATCAGACGGTCTGCCCAACAGCCGGCGACGAGCTTGAACTGACATTGCTGCGCCACAGGCTTCACTTTTTCGACGCGGTCACCGAAGAGCGGATCGAGATGGTGTCAGACGCACTATAGACGCGTTATCCGCTGGCGTCGGAAAGGCTGAAGGGCCCTTACAGTATTGGCTCCGGCTCGCACTAAATCGTCGAGGTGGTTTGTTGGCGCATCATGTTCGAGCACGAGACAACCGATCTCGCTGATCTCGGATACGCGGTGCGGCGCTCGCAACTCGAGCTTATCAGTCGTAGCTCGGGCGACAATATAACCGCTAGCCGCTAGCAAAATCCGCTTGAAGGGCGCGTCAGGCGCCCACGCGATGGGCTCCGAAAGTCTCGTTTTCAATGACGATCTTGGCGCCGCCAGCATCGACTGTCGAACGTTCAGCGCTTCGACCGCTTGACGAAGGGCTTCGATGTTGGGCTTCGACGATCGCCCATCGTGGATTTCGAAGCGCCAGCGGCGTTTCAATGAGACCGTGTTGACGCGCTTCAGCCGGAGCGGGGCCGACTCGAGTTCGCGCGCACGAAGAACCCCAGCTCGGCGGCTTCAAGAGCCGTTGGCGACGACATAGACATCGGAATCTACAAGGCCGATCTGCGGGCCTCGGCCTGCCTGATGCGGCCGGGAGCGCCATGCATGAACCTGCTTGTTCACCCCTTTGACTCGACGGTTTCACGTCACACGCTGATTGTTCTCGTCGGGAGGGGGTTCGAGTCCATGTCGTGGGCAGATTTCAAAAAATACAATAAAATCAATTACTTATACAGGTATTTTGGTGGGCCCGGAGGGACATCGTCTATTCAACAAAAACAATCGGTTAGCAGGCGGTTAGCCCAGCCATATCCTTCGTATGTCTCGTATTCGGTGGCGAACCTGGTGGCGAGGACTCCGAATGAGACACCGGGCTTGTCCGACCTTCGGCTGCAGCACCAAATACCGATCAGTTGATCGATATATGGACAAATAAGGGTCGTAAACGAGGACGGGTCAATCATGGAACTCCCGTTCGACCGAATTCCTCGGCTGATTGCGTTTGCGCGGTTCGAAGAAGCGAAGAGACGATTCATAAGTGGCATGAATTAATCCATCTACTGTTCGTCCTTGTTGGCGACAGCCGTCATTGGGTAATCACTAACTGCAAAAACAGTAACAGCAAGAACTAGCCGAGAGGAACCAGAGGGTGACTATACGTGCCATTGCATGGGATATTGATGGTACCCTGATCGACAGCGAGCCTTTGCATCATGAGGCGCTGGTCACCGTCTGCAAGCGTTGGCAGGTCGACCTTTCGGAAATTCCAAATGACCGGTTCTGTGGCGTGCACATGCCAGAAGTATGGCTTTCCCTTTCGCATCGGATGCCGCCAAGGCTCACGGAGCAAACTTGGCATGATGCGATTGTTGACTATTACGCCGATAGGTGTCGCAGCCTTGAGCCAATGCCTGGCGCGATCGAAACGATCGACTGCTTCGCCGCGTGTGGCTTTGCACAGGTCTGCGTTTCAAACTCAGGTCGCAAGATCGTTGATGCCAATATGTTCACTCTTGGCATAAAGGAGCGCATGGCGTTCTCAATAAGTCTAGATGACGTGCGATACGGCAAGCCAGACCCCGAGCCCTATGCCACGGCATGTGCCAAGCTCAATCTCCGACCAACCCAGGTGCTCGCTGTGGAAGATAGTCTTGCAGGATTGCGATCCGCCCGCGCTGCCGGGTTGAAGACCGCTTTTTGTTCTCTCAATGACGCTGCTCACGTTGAGGCCGATTTTGCCGTTACGGACTTGCGGCAGCTGCGGCACATAGTCCTTCGTTGCATCGCCGAAAGAATCTCTCTCGAACACTAAATTGTGGCCAAGTTTCACCGCCTGCGGAAGCCGCGGCCAGAAACCAAGTGCTGGAAGAGATACTCTCTAGCTCAGGCCCGAGCAGCTCTCGCGGAACGGGCCGTAGCTCTAAAATCGACGGTCGCCGCAGAGGATTTCGCCACGTCAACTCGGCTGGCTCCGCGTTTGGCGTGTACGCGCGATCTTGGAGATGGAACCATCCCGGTCGGTTGTCTCAATTGCCCCCGAGGTTGACGGTACCCTTCCGAATAATGACGTTGCCGTAAAAAAGAGTTTCACCTGTCGCGATCACCGCAAATGCCTGCTTGGCCCGTTCGTAAAATGCGAAACGCTCAATACGTTTGAGCGTGAGCTTCTCGCCCGGCAGGTCATCGAGCGCCTTTTGCACCAGCCCGTGTGCTGGGACGATTTTGTCGGACTCGCCGATTACCTCCATGCCGAGCACAGGGTCTGGCTCGTCCCGATCCACCGGCATCACCGAAAGCACCGCCGTCAACATCCGCTTCAAGTCGCTCGCCTCCATGCGGATCAACCGCTGACCCACGGTTTGGGCCGGAAAGCTGCCATCAGCGATGGCGATCTCGTCTCCATGGCCCATGGCGCGCAGCGCGTAGAGTATGTCGGCGTTGAGAATGGGATCGATACCGATAAGCATGAGAGGTCCTCAAGTTAGGTCATGTAGGTCGGTCGTAATAGCCGGCCCAATCGACAATTCGGAAAAGTGAACCGTAAGCCCCGCGCGTTCTGGCGTGCAGGCGGTCGGGCCGACTTGGTAGGATGGCGCCACCGGAAACGGCGCAAGCCGCAGCAACGGCCAAAAGGAGCCGTCGCGGGAAGCCTGAATGCGGGCCGCGCCTTTGTCGATGGTGATGCGGATCCGGAAATCGTTCAACTCCTTGAAAGGCTGGGAGACCGACCAATCGGACTTGCCGTCGGTAATGACAGTCGACAAGAAGAGCTCGCCGTCAGTGAATTCGACACCAGTCTTGATCCATTTCGTCTCGTCGATCCGCACCATGAGACCGGCCTGGTCGTAGAGCGTGCGGAACTCACCACGAATGCGCATGCTGGCGGTGAAGCCACCGTCGCTGGCAAAGCCGAGAAAATGACCATTGTCGCGGGCAAAGCTGTAGTACGTCTCGCGCCAAAAGTCCGTCTTGGCATCAGTTGTCATCGTCAGGCCATTCTGATCAGCCTTCCAGTTCCTGGGCTCATTATGCCACACACCATTGTCGAAATCGGTATTCATGGAGGACCTTGCTCTGTCTAGAGTATGAGTTTGTATGCCGCCACCGCGTTGCGATGATAGAAGCGGGCGGCGATATCTGGGTGTCTATCCGACAGCCGCATGGCAATTGCCCTCACGTCACGATACGTGGCGGCAAGCGTGCAGACCGGCCAGTCAGAGCCGAAGATGAGGCGATCGGCGCCAAAGAGATCGAGCGCGATTTGCATGTAATGGTCGAAATCCTCCAGCTTCCAGGTCAGCCAGTCGGCTTCGGTGACCATGCCCGAAATCTTGCACCACACATTAGGCAGGGCCGCGATCTCTTCAAAGAGACGCTGCCACGCAACCATCGAACCGCTCGCAATCGGAGGCTTGGCAATATGGTCGAGCACGAAACGACCCTGAGGATGGGCCTTTGCCAAGTCGATTGCCGATGGCAACTCACGCGTACGCGACAGCAAGTCGTATGTCAGCCCGGCTCGGACCACCGCCTCCACCCCCCGCCTTACCGCGAGGCTGTTCAACCAGCCGGCATCTGGCTCGTCATGAGCAATGTGACGGATGCCGACAAGACGACTGCCGCCGGGGATGGCTTGCAGATGCTCGATCTGGCCGGCGACATCGTCGGCCAGAAGATCGACCCAGCCGACCACGCCGGCAATAAAATCCTGCGTATCGGCAATGGCCAACAGGTCACCGGTCTCCTCGGCGTCGTGCCGGCACTGGACGACGATCGTCTTGTCGACGCCGGCTTCATCCATCAGCGGCTTCAGATCGTCAGGACCGAAGTCCGACCGCAGGGGCCGCATGGCATCGCCTGCCATCCAGGGATAGTCGCCGGTCGACAATTTCCAGAAATGCTGATGGGCATCGATGATCATGCGGTCGGCGCCTCGGCACGGATGAGGCCCCTGCCCCGCAGGTCCTCCCATAGCGACGCGGGAATAGGCCGCCGAAAGAGCTCATCGTTTTCAAGCATTTCCGCGCGGCTACGGACGCCAGTCAGGACGCTTGCGACGGCCGGATGCGCCAAGGGGAACTGGATCGCCGCGGCCTTGAGCGGTACGCCGTGCTCGAGGCAGACTTTTTCCAGCTCCAGTGCCCGGTCGATCAACGACCTGTCGGCATCCTCGTAGTTGTATTTGGCCCCTGCGCTGGGATTGGCGAGCAAGCCGCTGTTGTAGACGCCACCGATGATCACGGAGATGTTCTTCTTAACGCAGGTGGGGAGGAATTCTGCGATCGCACCTTGCTCCAGAAGCGTGTAACGACCAGCCAGCAGGAAACAATCGAAATTGCCGTTGCGGGCGAATTCCGTCAGCATCTCGGCCTGGTTCATACCCGCACCAACCGCACCGATTCTGCCCTCGGCCCGGAGCTTGTCGAGCGCCTTGTACGCACCGTCGAGCGCTTGCCGATAGTGGCTGTCCGGATCGTGAATGTGCAGCACGTCGATGCGGTCGAGCCCGAGGCGCCTCAGGCTGTCCTCGACAGAGGTCATGACTCCGTCATAGCTAAAATCGAACACTGGCCGCAGCGGCGGGGTCGCCTTGTAGTACTGGTCCTCATCCTCTGGCTCGTCGGGCAGCCGCAGCAGACGGCCCACCTTGGTGCAGAGCACGTAATTGTCACGCGGCTTGGTTTTAAGGAAAGCGCCGAGCCGTTGCTCAGCCATGCCGTTCCCGTATTGAGGGGCAGTGTCGAAGAAGCGGACTCCAAGCTCCCACGCCGCATCCATCGTCTCGTGCGCGGCCTGCTCACTTGTGGCGTTGTAGAGGCCGCCGATCGCCGTTGTTCCGAGCCCGAGCGCAGTGGCCGACAGCTCGGTGCGGCCGACTCGCCGCTTCTCGTATCCTGCTATCATGAGATCGTCCCGTCCTCGCGCCGCTTTAAGTTCGAGCCACTTTCTTAGTCTGTGAATAATTTTCTTCAAAGAAAAATCTCTTGCGTTCCACAAAAAATTTGTATTCCGTGAAACCCGAAACAATACGGAGAGATGGGGACTTGGCAAGGCATCGCCCTTCGGCGAAGGGCGCCGAGACGCATTGGATTTACGTCAGCGCTTTGCGGCAACGCGAGCGGCTTCAAGAGTTAGAGAACGAGACATCGGTACAAAGAAGGGGATCGCAATGAAAAGACGCGAATTTCTCGGTATGGCGGTGGCCACACTCGCAACGCCCGCCATCATTCGTCCAACCCAGGCCGCAGACAAGAATCTGCGCCTTTTGACCTGGGAAGGCTACGCCGACGATCAATGGGTTAAGGCCTTTGAAGCGAAGACAGGCGCGACGGTCAGCGTCAGCTATACCGGCAGCGTTGATGAGATCTTTGCGAAGATGACGGCGTCCGACGGAGCCGATTTCGACGTGGTCGCGATTGAGACCTCGTCGTACAAGCGCCTTACGCAAGAACGACTGATCCAGCCGCTCGATTTTTCCAAGTTGCCCGCGGCGCAGAACCTAGTGCCGGCCTTCAAGGCGGTGCCGGCAATCATTTTCGACGGCAAGACCTATGCAGCCCCATTTGCGTGGGGCTCAATTCCTCTGATCTACAACGCCGATACGTTCAAGACCGCGCCCGACAGCTGGGACGTCCTGTGGGATCCGAGCTATCGCGGCAAGATCATCGTCATGGACGATGCCAACAACGCGATCGTGACGACGGCATTGGTTCTCAAAGTCAAGGATCCGTTCAACCTAACCGATGCGGACTTTGATGCTATCAAAGCAAAGCTGCTCGCCCAGAAGGCGAACGTTACCAGCTACTACGCCGGCTTCGACGATGGCGTGAGCATCTTTGCACAGGGTGGCATCGACCTGATGATGTCCATGGGTGAGCCGCAGCTGCCGATGTTGGAGAAGCAAGGTGTGAACGCCGCCCTGACGATCCCAAAGGAGGGAGCGATCGGCTGGATCGATTGCTGGACCATCAGCAAAGGCGCGCGGGATGTCGACCTCGCTCACGCCTGGATCGATGCCATGCTGCAGAAAGAGGTCGGAACCTATATCAGCGAGAAAACCGGGTACGGCAACACGACAAACGCGGACGCCAATACGAAGATTGGCCTTACCTATTCGGACAAGCTGGTCTTTCTGCAGGCGCCGGAGGATTTCTCACGACGGATCGCGGTCTGGAACGAGATCAAGGCAACACCGGTTCCGTGATGTCAGTCCAGGCCAGTGCCCGCGGCGACGAAGACGAAATGGGACATTCCGACGTCCTCCGCTTGGTCGACGTGACCAAATCCTTTCGCAGCTTCAATGCACTTAAACCAGTCAATCTGAATATCCGGGATGGTGAGTTTCTCACCATCCTGGGTCCTTCCGGATCCGGTAAGACAACCATCCTGCGCATAGTTGGCGGCTTCACACCGCCAACGAGCGGGCGCATTCTTCTGCGCGGCACGGACATCGCCAAAGTCCCGATCTTCAAACGACCCTTCAACACCGTCTTCCAGGACTACGCACTGTTTCCCCATATGACGGTGGCGAAGAACGTCGGCTATGGCCTACGTATCCGACGCATGCCGCGAGCAGAGATCGACCGTCGGGTCAAGGCGGTGCTGGATACAGTCAATCTCACCGACAAAGCGGGCCGCTATCCCTCCGAACTGTCGGGTGGGCAGCGGCAACGCGTGGCACTGGCCCGCGCCATCGTTTGTGAACCGCAGGTGATCCTGCTGGACGAACCCCTGGCGGCACTCGACGCGGAGCTCAGGCGCTCAATGCAGGAATTCCTGAAGAATTTACAGCGGCGCATCAAAACGACCTTCGTCTTCATCACCCATGACCAGGAGGAGGCGATCTCCATGTCGGATCGCATCGCGGTCATGGACCATGGCAAGCTCATCCAGGTCGGCACGCCTCAGGAAATCTATTACAAGCCGAAGACCGAATTCGTGGCCAAATTTTTCGGCGAAAACAATCTGCTCCCCGCGTGCCCAAAGACGGACAGCGGCGTGTCGGTAGTTGAGACCCCGCTTGGTGTCCATGCCGCCTCGACGAGTGATCGTGACATCCTCGCCGCTATCCGACCGGAGAGCTTTGGCCTGCACGAGGAAGGCGCCGACCCCGGTCCCGGCCAGCGCGTCTCCAAAGCCAGGTTGGAGAATGTCACTTTCCTCGGCGCGACCACGCAGTTGTCGCTGTCCTTGCCAGGCGACCATCGAATAAAGGTGCGCATTCCCACGGCGGGCTGGTCATCGAGATTGCGTCCCGGCCACGACGTGGCCCTGCGTTGGGCGGAGGCCGATGTCAGCTTCTTGCCGAGGGGATGAATGATGGCGACAACCGGGATCACGGGCGAAACTCCGGCTTTTGATAGCTGGAGAAAGCGTCCGCCGCTTGGTGTAACCCTGGCTCGGACGCTAGTGTATGGCCTGCCGACCGTGATCATACTGCTGCCATTGCTCTGCTTCCTGGGCTACAGCGTCCTAGAACAGGACAATGGCAAGGTCACCGGCCGCCTGACCCTGGCGAACTACGCGGCCTTCTTTGAAAGCGGCAGCTACCTTTTTGTCTTCCTCGGCACGCTAAAACTGGCGCTCGTCGTGGCAACCGTGGCATTGCTGTTCGGCTACATCATCTCATACGTGATCTGGCGGCTCGAAGGCTCGCAACGCTACCTCCTTCTGCTCCTGAGCGCACTCCCCCTGGTGATGAATTATGTCGTTAAGATTTACGCGGTTCGCAGCATACTGGGCTACAACGGATTTCTGAATTCAATATTGCTGTCGCTGGGCGTCATCGCGCAACCCAGCAAGCTGCTAATATTCAACCAGACCGCAGTGATGATTGCCATGACTGTCATCTACCTGCCCTTCGGCATATTGCCTATTTTCCTTGCGCTCGAACGCATCCCACAATCTTTGATCAGCGCCGCAGCCGACCTAGGAGCCAAGCCGGCACAGATATTCTTAACCGTCGTCCTGCCGCTCAGCCTGCCGGGCTCCATTGCCGGCGCGCTGTTCGTCATGGTCATCTCCGTCGGTGACTACTTGACGCCGCAGATGGTCGGCGGCAGCGACGGCTTCACCTTTGGCCGCGCCATCTGGAGCCAGTTTGGCATGGCTTACAACTGGCCATTCGGCGCGGCATTGGCCGTCATCCTTCTTGTGACCGTCGTCGTTTTGATTGGTCTCGCATCGCTGATAGCGAGATCGGGGAGGATCAAATGACCCGACTGGAGCGGATCACCATTGCCGGACTCTGGCTAATAAGCGCCCTCACTTTTTTTGTGCTCTATGCGCCGGCCCTCATCGTCATTCTCCTCTCCTTCTTTGGCGTCAAGGATCATCGGATCGATTGGGCCAATCCCAGCCTGGAATGGTATGGCAAGTTTGCCGGCAATGCCCAGCTAATGGCGGCGCTCTCGAATTCGCTGCTTGTCGGCGCGATTGCCGTGATTGTCTCGACCACAATCTCTCTGGGCCTCGCCTACTATATGAAGACGGGTGTCCGCAGGGGACAGACCTATGTCGAATTCGTGATCTTTCTACCCTTCGTGCTGCCGGCGATCATCACTGGTATCTCGCTGCTAACAGCCTTCCGCGCGATCGACGTCGATCGCAGCCTGGTCACAGTAACGGCCGGTCACGTGGTTATAATATTGGCCGTTATCTATCGGATGATAATGATACGCTTGGATTCCCTTGAGAGTTCGCAGATAGAAGCGTCACTCGACCTCGGCGCAAATAATCTTGAAACCTTCTTGTACGTAGTGTTTCCGCAACTTAGATCCGCCTTGGTTACAAGCTCGCTGCTCGCGTTTGCATTGTCATTCGACGAAACCTTGGTAACCTTCTTCCTCGTTGGCGGGGAAACAACCCTTCCGATGCGCCTCTGGGCGATGATGCGTACCGGATTCACCCCGGAGATCAACGCGCTCGTGTCCGTTGTGCTATGCGTCACGTTGTTGTTTGCGGCGCTTGGCGCAATGTCGCTGCGCACGAGTATGGAGCAGAAATGACCATAGGCAGGAAAGGCGGCCCGGCCATTGGAACAATGGAAAGACATGAATGACAAAGGCAGGAACCTTGGCAAGCTGTTGCGAGAACGCCGAGCCTATCATGGGTGGACGCTCTCGGACGTGAGTTCGATGACCGGCATCGCAATGTCGACTCTGTCGAAGGTCGAGAACGGGCATGTCTCGCCCAATTTCGACACAATCCTGAAACTGTCGCACGAAGGCCGTGGACACGATGACAGCGTGTTCAAAGGACGCACTCGCCGCGGCCCAGTTGCAGCCGCAGGACATCGATCGGTTCGTGCCGCACTAGGCCAATGCCCGCATTTTTTGATGCGTTCGGCAGGAACCTCGGCATAGCAGATCAAGCAATCGTCAAAGATGATCGCCGACTACGGCAACTCTTCCGTCGCGACGATCCCGCTGTCCCTGTCGCTAGTTCACCAGATGGAGCCGCTTCAGCCAGGCGAGGAGATTCCGCTGGCGGCCGGTGCGGGTCTTAGCGGCGGTGCGCTCGTCGTCGGAATGAGCCGTGCGTCCGGTTGCAGGCGAGAGTGCCAACAACGACGGCTAGGATAACAGACGAATGCGAGAAACAGTCGTCGGCAAACTGCACGGCAACTCCGGCGCCAAAAGAGCGAAACTCCAGCAACTCGCTGAGTTTGCTGAGGTTTTCCGCCAAGACTGGGCTGCGGGAACGCGCGACCCCGACATTCACCGATCGTCGCGGTTTGAGTAAACCTATCGCATGGCTCATACGACCGTGGTGGACCCAGAGGATGTTCTGCTAAATAGGAGCTCACATTCTGCTAAGGGCAGTCCGCCTGCACGGATATTGTCGATCCACGCGACAGTCTGGCCTTAGGTCGCTATTCGCCGTACCGGCGCTCCAACGCGTAGGCAATTCGCTCGCAAAGCAATTCTGAGGTCGCGGCTGTGAGGTGGAGACGAAGGCGAACTCCGTGTGTATCGACTAGGGTAGTGACAATCCCGCGATCAGAGTACTCGGCGAGGTCGAGAACATCGTTGAGGATGAAGTCTGGTATTTCGCGCTTAGAGCGCTCATCCACCGGGTTCTCCTCCCAAAGTGGTGGCTTTCCGGGCAGGCCGAGCCTAATTCGCTGCAATTCGGCGTAGTTCTCGGCAACGGCTTGCGCGTTGAATGAATGCCGACTTACTTTACCATTTTCGACGACCTGGACAATCCATTGGCCGCCGACATTTTTCAATCGCACGTCATTCGGTTCTCCGGCAACCATATCGGTCATCCGTTTTAGCAATCAAGAATGGGGAATGGCAGTGGAAGTCCCAAGCCGCAGTATCGCTCTGTAGACAAACAACTTCCCCCTATGTGAAATTAAAATCTATCTTTTCTCACAGCATGTCGTCGATACATTATGGCATCCCTTCAATTCAGTCAGAATGCCCGACGCTCTAAGCAAACCTATCGTCGTCTTCACCGAAGACGGCATCGACAACCTTCGGCATATCGTCGATGAGCGCAGGGCTCGGAGCCACGCACCGACGAAACCAACTGCAGAAAACCGTCGCCCGAAATCAGGTCACCACGGCCCTGGCCGAATGGTTACCCGGCCGAACCAAATGATGGCTTTGTGAAAGGTTCCAAGAGGGCTTTCGCGAGAAAGGCGCTTCCCGGCCTCTGTGGTGGTACTGCCGAACGTAGAGGCCACAAACTAGAGATGTTTGCGCGGCCGCTCGCGCCGCAGGACCACCCAGTCTCGGGGAAGCCGGACATACCTTGGTTTCGAGATATTCCCCGACCTCAAACACAGCCATCTCGCGCCATACCAGACTGCTTGTAGCCACCATCAGTCGACTTGGCGGCCCGACCGTGATCAACGGGGCGAGCCAATATCAGTGTCGGTCGTTCGACTGCCGCCGCCGCGTAGTTTGTATTCTCTACTTTGCCATCGAAACGCTTCAATCGGTCAAGCATGCCGTCGCTGGAAGTGGTACCCCGACGAGACCCCCCTTGGTGTTTTCTCTGCCTTCTATGGATGCTCCCTCGCGCTGCCAATTTCATTCTGAAATGCGCGATCGTCTCGAAGGATGTCGCTAACCTCGATGTAGGGCATCTCCAGAAAATAACTTAGCAATCTTTGATTTGAGTTGCGGGTCAGCAGCATGAGTTCCCGCAGCACCGAGCGGATGTATTCGGCGTTTTTCCGTTCGGACGGTTTGAGCGGGTGACGCGGCATGCGTATCTTCCGACGGTGACGCTGCGCTTGTAGTTCCGCGTCTTCGCCAGTTGCAAGATCCGCGCTCCACGGCCTAACGCCCAAGGTTCGGACCGCCTCTAAATGAAAGTTCGATTTCAGGGCAGGCTAACCTCTCAATTGCCACTTCCCTCATCTCGAGGGCGACTTTTCTTAATGCACCCCATCATACCCTTCGAAACTATGTTATTTGTTTGCGTCATGGAGCCTGTCATCATCATTCGTCACGCCTCACCAGACATTTCGGTGACTACAGTTTTTTGCCGCCAACGGACACAAGCATCCATTGGCGGCGGTCGCAAAGTACTAGCCGGGGAGGACAGGTAGTGCTGTGCGCCCAACGCTAAAGACTGCGCTCGATCATCTTTGCCCAGAGGGGAACCAAGAAAAGACACGAGCGCTTGTTGTAAGAAGTCTAAGCGCTCCGGCTAATTTCTCCTTATTGTCAGTCATGTTCCCTCTTATGAGTGATTTCAGCCAACAGCGTCGTCGGCCGCAAAATCGGACAAGCTGACGCCCAAGGTTCGAACCAGCAGGCCCCGGGGCGCTGCGCTACTATTGAAAAAATCGCTCCCTCTCATCGCCCGATAACGGAACGTGGAAACACAGTTTCACATTGGAAACATAATGTCAACTCCGAATTTTTGTTGCGGAATTCGCCTGCTTGTTGCGTGATCTAAGTGCTCTATGCGCGATTGCGTGTCCGAAAGATCCGCCGAGTTGCACGCACGGCCCTACGCTGCAAAAGATAAATTCGCGAACTAAAGCAATATCCAACTCATGTAGGGAGGGAGCTACATCCTCAACCGGCTACGGCGATAGCAATCGCCGAAGTCGGCCTCCGTGACAAAATTTTCCCTCTTGCAACTATGTTTCTTTTGTGAAAAATAGGTAAAGGCAGTTGGTCTGCTGGGCCCCAAATCTCCCTGACAAGCACGTCCGAGGGATAGTGCGACGCGCGTTTCGATCGGTCGACGCTCCCTTGCTGGTTCAGCATTGGCGACAGATGAGGTCGATCACGGTGGTGGGCTCGTCCAAGAGGTTCTGAAATGACCCATAGAAACGGAACAAGCGGTTCCATGCGTTTGTCGTGCGACACTGGCGGCACTTTTACGGACCTCGCCGTGGAGATCGGCTCCGAGATACTGATGTTCAAGAGCCTCACGACTCCCGATGATCCCGTGCGGGGCATCTTGAATGCAATCGACCTAGCAGCGAAACATTTCGGAACGGAGACAGCCGCGTTCCTTTGCAAGGTAGATACCTTCCTTCACGCCACTACCCGCTCGCTGAATGCCGTGCTGACGGGCAATGTCGCGCGCACAGCATTCCTGACAACCAGGGGGCACCCTGACGTCCTGGTTATCCGTGAGGGCGGGCGGGCGGATCCCTTCAACTACTCCCTTCCTTTCCCCGATCCCTACATTCCGCGCTCCCTCACTTACGAGGTCGCCGAGCGGATCGACGCGAGCGGCAGGATCGTGGAGCCGCTCGACGAGGCGGCGCTCGTCGCCACCCTTCACCGAATGCGCAACGATGGTGTCGAGGCGATCGGTGTCTGCCTCCTGTGGTCGATCGCAAATTCTGCCCATGAAAGACGCGTTGGCGCGCTGATCCGAGACACTCTCCCCGGCATTCCGTTCACCCTCTCGCACGAACTAAATCCGACGTTGCGCGAGTACCGGCGTGCTTCTGCGGCCTGCATCGACGCGTCCCTGAAGCCGACGATGAACCATTATCTTCAGACGCTGAGCGATCGGCTGGTCGCAGTGGGGTTCAAGGGTCGACTTCTGATGGTCACCTCACAGGGCGGGGTGATGGACGCACAGGCGGTGGCGGCGGCACCGATCCAAGCTCTAAACTCCGGCCCTGCCATGGCGCCGGTCGCGGGCCGGCACTATGCCATGCGCGACTTCCACAGCAACGTCGCGATCGTAGCGGATACCGGAGGCACCAGCTATGACGTGTCCGTGGTGCGCGACGGACGGATCCCGAGGACCAAGGAGAGCTGGATTGGACAGCCATTTCAAGGGCATCTCACCGGCTTCCCGTCGGTGGACGTGACGAGCGTTGGAGCAGGTGGCGGCTCCATCGCCTGGGTAGACGAGGGCAACCTGCTGCACGTCGGTCCTCAGAGCGCGACTGCGATGCCGGGGCCGGTCTGCTACGGCCAGGGCGGAACGCTGCCCACGGTCACCGACTGCGCCGCGATCCTGGGTTACATCGATCCTGCATATTTTCTCGGCGGCACGATGCCGCTCGACGTTCCCGCTGCGCGAGCGGCTCTCAAGAGCCATGTCTCTTCACGCCTAGGGGTCAGCGTGGAGGAAGCCGCACTGGCGGTCATGGCTCTGACGACTGAGAAGATGGTCGGCGCCATTGAGGAAATCGCCGTAAACCAAGGCATCGACACAACGGTGGCGACCCTTATCGGTGGTGGTGGGGCCGGAGGCCTGAACGCTGTCTCGGTCGGGCGCCGGCTGAACTGTCGATCAGTGATAGTTCCTGAAAGCGGTGCGACGCTGAGCGCCGTGGGCGCCCTGATGTCGGATCTCTATGGCGAGTTCACGGAAGTCGCCTACATGACGAGCGCTCGCTTCGATTCGTTGACAGCAAAGAAGGTGGTCCGTAGCCTTCGGGCGAAATGCGAGGCCTTCATCGCCGAATACGGCGAAGGTTCGCTGCGCAGCTCAATCGAAATCGCCGTGGAAGCGCGTTATCCCAAGCAGGTCTGGGAGATCGAAATTCCTGTCAACAATGAGAATTTCGACGACCCGATCTCCGTCGCGGAGCTCGTGCAAGGCTTCCACACCGAGCACAAGACCCTCTTCCAGATCAGCGACGACGCGTCGGGAATTGAAATCATCGCCTGGCGTGCATTCGTGCGATGCGTGCTGAAGGAAACTGAGAGCAGGGCCGAGGTGGCTACGACCCCATCAATGGAAGAGACGCGGCGGCCGGTATATCTCTCCGGAAAGGGTTGGACCGACGTGCCTGTTCGAAAAGTTGGTGAGATGCCCAGTGGCCACGCCCTCACCGGTCCGGCCGTGATCGAATCGCCGTTCACCACCGTCGTGATTGATTCCGGCGCCGTCGTTACTCGGACCGCCGGCGGCGGCCTCGTCGTTCAATTCTGAGGAGAGTTCCATGAGCGGGTCCGTTTCTGACGGCGGAATTGAAATGGCGATCTTGGCGAGCCGCATCGACAGCATCGCCCGCAAGATGGCTAATACGCTATTCCGAACGGCCCGTTCGGGAGTTCTCAACAGCGGCCATGACTTTTCGTGCGTCGTGCTCACCGCGGACTGCCGGTTGGTTGCGGGCGCGGTCAGCCTACCCTCGCATGTGATGTCCGGGCCAGACGAGATGGCCCGCTACATTGCTTCGATGCATCCCGGCATGGAACGCGGCGACGCATTCCTTCACAACTCGCCGTACCACGGCAACTCGCACGCCGCCGACCATTGCCTTTTCGTACCCGTCATCGACGACGACGGCGTGCATCATTACAGCGTGCTCGCTAAGGCCCATCAGGCAGATTGCGGCAACTCGAAGCCCACCACCTATATCGGCGACGCGGTAGACCTCTACGAAGAAGGTGCCTTGATCTTTCCTGCGGTGCAGGTACAGCGCGCCTACAAGGACATTGGTGACATCATCCGCATGTGCCGCGCACGCATTCGCGTGCCCGATATCTGGTGGGGCGACTATCTCGCGACGCTCGGGGCCGTGCGGATCGGCGAGCGCGAATTGCTCGCCCTCGGCCGGGATGTCGGCTGGGATCGTCTGGCTCGTCATGTGGAGAACTGGTTCGACTATTCGGAGCGCCGCATCGACGCGGCCATCCGCCGCCTGCCAAACGGCAGCGCGACGACAATCAGCAGTCATGACCCCTTCCCCGGTGCCCCTGACGGTATTCCGGTCAAGGCTCACGTCACGGTCGATGCACAGAATGCCCGCATAGCCATCGATCTGCGCGATAACCCCGACTGTCTGCCCTGCGGCCTCAACCTGACGGAGGCCACGGCTCGCAGCGGAGCACTGCTCGGTGTCTTTAACGCGCTAGGCGACCACACTATTCCCTCCAACTTCGGATCCTTCCGCCGCATCGAGATCGCTCTTCGCGAGAACTGTGCTGTCGGTATTCCAATCCATCCGTTCAGCTGTTCGGTCGCCACGACGAACCTCGCTGACCGTGTGGTAAGCGCCACTCAGAGCGCGCTCGCGACAATCGCAGCAGGCTACGGCATGGCAGAGGCAGGACCGATCTATCCAGCTGCCGGCGGTGTAATTTCAGGCCGCGACTCGCGACTTGACGGCGAGGCCTACGTCAACCAGGTCCACCTCGGAATCTCCGGCGGACCGGCGACACCGCATCAGGACGGATGGCTGACGCTCATCCATGCCGGAAATGCCGGCATGTGCCGCCACGACGCGATCGAAGTGGACGAACTTTCATATCCGATGCGGATTTTCGAGCGACGCATATTGCCAGATACCGGCGGTGCCGGGACGTTCCGCGGAGCGCCTTCCATCAGGGTCGAGTTCGGCCCAGCCCACGATGCGCCAATGCGGGTGTTCTACAATGCAGACGGCATGACCAACGTTGCCAAGGGCGTCCGCGGCGGTCATGACGGCGGGGCAGCCACGGTTTTGAAGCGCACTGCCGATGGCAGCCTTGAGGTGCAACCGGCTTGCACGGGTGTCTGGCTCGCCAAGGGCGAAAGCATCCTCTCGGTCTCGTCCGGCGGCGGTGGTTATGGCGATCCCGCCGAACGCACAGAAGCGTCGGTGGTTGGCGATCTTAGAGAAGGGTACGTTTCCCAGGAACAGGCCACGAGCGTCTACGGTGTAGTTTTCGACGATTTTGGCAATGTCAATATCGACGCCACGCGCTCTGTGCGGCTGGCTCGGAAACGGGACACGAGAGCGGACGTCGGGGGTCCTTCCGTTGCAGCTCGGGCTTTTTGACAATCAAGGTGACCTAACAGCAGGGCTTAACTAAGCACAGCGGTATTGGAGAATCGATATGGGCAATGATTCCCCCAGGAAAATCCTGGTAGCAGGCGCTTCCCGTGGCATCGGACTGGGTCTCGCGAGGGCTCTTTCCTTTTGCGGCCATGAAGTAATTGCCACAAGCCGCAATGGCGACAGGAACAACAAAATCAATGTTTGGCTGCCGCTGGACATAAATGACAAGACTTCTCGTATGAACCTCGTTGCCGATAAGCGCTTGGCTGCACTAGAGCACGTTGTGATTTCTGCAGGGGTTATGCCGAAAGACATTGATGAGACTCTCGATCGCGACCAGGTTTCCAACCTCTTTTTTACAAACGCCATCTCACCCGTTGCGTTTGTGGAGGATGTGTTGCGCGAGCATAGCCGATCGGTACGCGGAGTAACGATGCTTGGATCTAGAATGGGATCAGTGAGCCTTAATGAGATTGGAGACCATTGGCTCTATCGATCCAGCAAGTCCGCATTGACGTCGGCTGCCCGGAGCCTGTCCATTCGCCACCCCAACCTGATCGTCACGGTCGTTCATCCGGGCTGGGTGCGGACCGAGATGGGGGGCGAGGATGCGGACATAGACGTCGACACATCCGTTCGTGGTCTGATGTCGCTGATCTTGTCCGATCGCGAGGAGCCAAGCTTCCTGTATTGCAACTACCTAGGCGAGACCATTCCCTATTGACGGGATCTTTTGCGATCCAACATTCCCAACAAGGCCCAGCACTTTTTGGCTAGCCTATACGTACGATCAGCAAAGTGACTTGCCCGTAGCGGGCGGCACTGGTTCAGACTGCTATTTTGATCGCGAAAGTTGCCAGCAGCGGGATTGGCAGAGGGCACACCAACCGGCTGCTTTTCTTTGCGCATTGGAGATTCCCGTCGCGTGACCAATCGCGCTCCAATCGTACTCCCTTCAGAGTTTGAGGTCGGATGACTTCTGCTTCGGCGGCATCCGCGCTACGCTGCATAGCTCAGGCAACGGGCTCTTACGCGTGTACTGCGTAAGAGCTCCCGCCACATGGCTTTGATGTTTCCTTCAATTTCATGTATGAAACGTCATATCAAGAATTGTACGGCTTGGCGATGAGGTCGGCGGGCCACGGGCGAACGATAGGTGAGCGTGGAATGGATGACGAACGAAAGACCACCGGAATGAGCAGCTCCGCTAGGCGAGCGCCCCCAATGATCGGTCAAGTTCTTCGAGAACGTCGGGGCTACCATGGCTGGACTTTGGCCGACGTCGCTGAGAAGACGGGTATCTCCAAATCGACCCTGTCGAAAATAGAGAACGATCTAATTTCACCATCCTATCAAACGATTATTCAGCTTTGCGCTGGTCTTGACATCGAGATCGGTGACCTCTTGGCCCCTAGTTCCAACGGCCAGGAGCCCAAGCATTTGATGGGGCGTCGCAGCATCAGTCGTCAGCACGAGGGTCTGGTGATGCAAGATAATAACTACAAGTATGTGTATCTTTGTACCGATATCGCACATAAGCGCATTATCCCTATGGTCATCGACGTAAAGGCCGACTCGCTGGAACGTATCGACGGACTTTGGAATCATGTCGGCGAGGAGTTCGTCTACGTTCTCGAGGGGGCCGTTACCCTGTACACGTCACTCTACGAAGAGACTGTGCTGGAAGCAGGCGACGGTGCCTACTTCGACAGCACCATGGGACACGCGTATATCGCCACCGGCGGCAAGCCCACCCGGCTGCTTGTCATGTGTTCGAGTGCGACCCCAAACTTGGCCCAGACTCTCCGGGAGATACTGAAGCAGCGCCTCAATGCGACTGACAAAGACGACCCTACCCCGGAATGAGAGTTTACGGGATTTTCTCTTCGGAAACTCTTGACAACTTCAAGCGCCGAAGACATGATTCCTTGCAAGGCGTGGCAAGGGATCACGAAGAAATATGACCAACTTTGGCGCCTGCTCCAAGGACGAAGATAGTTGATCTTCGATGGTTGCCGGGACCGGACATGCCCTGTTCGCCGCCTGAAGGTCAACAAATGGCTCCGGGGGAGACTATGCTCTTTCGTGCTGATTGGTCGGACGAGTTCTACAAGCCGCTGCTGGAAGGCATTGGCTACGAGCGATCTCCCCCAGCGCCTGCCGCGGAGGCGATTGAGTTTCTATACAAAAAGGGTGCGGCACATTGGGGTAAACGGTCGTGGCATCGGCGCGATGCATGACAATACGCCGCATTGGGCCGCACTCGGCTGTAGCATGTATGCGACCGAAAAACTTACCAACCTTGGCAAGTCGCCCACACCCGGCGCAATATTCGTATTCCCGCCTAACAATTTCAAGGTTGGGACCGGTGGCACGGGGGCGATCGCCCCAATCGCGCAAGCTGTCGCCAGTTTCCGTGGGAAATAGAGACGCGGCAGAAGCCTCGAGAGTCCCAGCGAGAGGGGCGGTTTTGATTACAGGTTACATCAAGACAATGAGAAAGAAACAGAACCGATCCAGTGAGTTGATGTTCCTCTTTTTCGGGAGCCGCTTCGCCACTTGAGTGGGGGGCTGCTGACCCTTCCCGCTACGCCAATTCCAGGGAAACTATAGTGATGCCGACTAAGGTAGCCGTAGTGCCTCACAACCAGGCGCCACAGATTTTCGAGATAACCGGTCGAACGCGGGTGTTGGGTATTCTTGCTCATCCGACGGAGCATGTGAAAGCTCCCCCTGAAATCAATCGAATCGCGCGTGAACGAGGCCGAGACGCTGTGATGATCCCGATGAACATCACACCTGAGGACCTGCCTGCCCTCATCGCTAGTTTGCGAAAACTGAGAAGTTTCGACGGGGCAATTGTGACCGTCCCGCACAAGCAGGCGATTCTCGCATTTTGTGATGAACTTACGCCGCATGCGAAAGCCGTTGGGGCGGCCAATGTTCTTCGCAGGGAGGCGGACGGCCGCCTGGTCGGCGGCCAACTGGACGGCGTCGGATTCGTCGAGGGCCTGCGGAGCCAGGGAATACCTGTTGCCGGCAGATCGATCTACCTTGCCGGAGCCGGAGGTGCGGCGAGCGCCATCGCTTTCGCGGCAGCGGAAGCGGAAGCGACCCGTATCACGCTCGCCAATCGAAGCATCGAAAAGATCCTTGACCTCAAGGAACGACTGTCCGTCGCGTATCCTGACGTCGCGGTCGCGCTCGGCACCGCGGATCCCAGCGGCCATGACGTAGTCATCAATGGGACGACCTTGGGCATGAAACCGAGTGATGCTCTGCCGCTCGATGTGACTCTACTTCGACCGGACATGGTCGTGGCCGAGGTCATCATGGAACCGGAGGTGACCCCGCTGCTGGCAGCCGCAGGAAGCGTGGGATGCAAAGTGCATCTCGGTATGCATATGCTGAACTGTCAGCTGCAACTCATGGCTGACTTCATGCAGCTTTGAAGGGGTTGATCTGGCCTAGAGAAGAACATCGCGATCTCATAAGCCGCTAGTGATAATAAATGTCAAATCGATTCAAATTTCTGATTTCATCAGCAACGCAAAGCGCGATCCGTCGGCGTCTACCGGAAGAGCGGCGAGCATAGGACAGAAAGAGGTATGTTGCCTGGTTAATGCCGTGCTTGTCACTCCAACGGACAGCAATCGCATGAATTTTACCCTGATGGCGCAACCATTGCCGTACAGCGTTAAATCTTGAGCTCAACATTGGCGGTTCCAATGCAATCTATGTGCTCGCCGATTCGACTCGATTGCCGCGATTAGTCCAGGACATAGGAGATTTCTGAGACAACGCAGATATCGAGGTAGGCTTGCAAGCGTTCTTTCGCTTTGCGACTCGAGGTCAGAAGATGCTCTACAAGAGCCTTTTCAGCCATCTTGGCTTTGCCCGCGGCGGTTGCGTCCATGATCTCCAAATGCTCCCCCATGAAGGCATCGATCGGCATCGCGCCTCGAACTGCGCGCTGAATGTGCTTACCAGCGACAAGCACGCACCGCGTCCGCTTAAGAGCCTCGAGTACTTCAGTGTTCGCGCTGTATCGGAGCAAGTCGATGTGAAGATCCTCCTCAAGGGAGTCGAGCTCGGCCGGTTCGATTTCGGGAAAGTTGCCTATCGTCTTGATAAGCCGATCGTGCATCATTCCGAGAACGTCTTGCGGGACGCGCCCCATTGCGCTTTTCAGTGCGGCAGGCTCCAGCAGCATACGCAGCTCATAGAGGTCATGAAATCGAGCTTCGTCCAGCGGATTGATCCACCAGCGCGACTTTTCATCATTTGTGACGATGCCGGTCTTCGCCGCATGATTAAGGATATCCCCGGCTACCGTGCGCCCCACCCTGTAATGCCGGGCGAGGGCCAATTCATTGATGCGGGCCGCTCCGAAAACCGCCCTCAGAATGATCGTTCTCTCGAAATCATAATAGAAACTCTGCCAGGCAAAGGTTTTTGGGTTCGCACCGGACTCCTCTTCCAACCCCAGCATCCTTGGCGTGATCTTGACCCGGAGAGGTTCACCGCTACGGCCCGCCAAAACCCCGCGCCCCTCGAAGCGGCGCACCGCCCCCTCCGCTTCGAGCCTCGCCAGGGCCTGTTTCACCGGCGCGCGGCTCGAATCGAAGATTGCCGCAATCGGCCCTTCCAGCAGGACTGCGCCTTCCGAAAGGCTCTTGTCTTCAATCGCCTTGCGCAGCGCGGCCGCAATGACTTCGTAGGCGGGCATTCGATGCGTCATGCGTTCCTTTCAAAGTCTCAGGTCACCGCCCCTATCTGCCAAGGCACAAATTCGTTGTCACCATAATTGTAACCTTCGCTCAAGGTGCGTTCGCCCGATGCGATCGCGACTATCTTCTCGAAGATCCGTGCACCTGCAGCTTCGATGCTGTCGCTTCCGTCGACGATCCCACCGCAATTGATGTCCATGTCCTCGCTCATCCGCTCATACATCTCGCTGTTCGTCGCGACCTTTATGCACGGCGCCGGCTTGAAGCCTGAAACAGAGCCGCGCCCGGTGGTGAAGACGATTAGATTGCAGCCGCCGGCGACCTGCCCCGTGACGGCCACCGGGTCGTAGCCGGGTGTATCCATAAAAACGAAACCGGACGTCGTGATCTGCTCCGCATACTCGTAAACTTCCATCAGCGGCATGGAACCGCCTTTTGCGACCGCGCCGAGTGATTTTTCCAGAATGGTCGTCAGTCCCCCCTCCTTGTTGCCGTGCGAGGGATTGTTGTTGAGTTCGGCGTCGTTCTTCTTGGTGTAATTCCACCACCATTGGATGCGCGCCATGAGCTTTTCAGCAATTGCAGGCGTGACGGCGCGGCGGGTCAGAAGATGTTCCGCCCCGTAGATTTCCGGAGTTTCGCTGAGCACCGCCGTCCCGCCATGCTTGACCACTAGGTCTGCAGCAAAGCCGAGAGCCGGATTGGCAGTAATCCCGGAATACCCGTCGGACCCGCCGCATTGCAACGCCACCTTCAGCCCCGACAGCGGCTGCGTCGTGCGTTTCACCGCGTTGACTTCGGGCAACAGCTCCTGAATGATCGAGATGGCCTCCTCGATGGTCCTGCGTGTGCCTCCCAGCTTCTGGATGGTCATCGTGCGCAGTCGCGGCCCTTCCTCGAGCTCGAAAGCTTTCACGAGGTGGCTGATCTGGTTCGTCTCGCACCCAAGCCCGATCATCAGGACCGCCGCGAAGTTCGGGTTTTTGGCATAGCCGCTGAGAACCCGCCGCAGATACAGATAGCCCTCGGTATTCGTCGGGATCGCGCAGCCCGTGCCATGGGTAAGCGCTACAACGCCGTCGATATTGGAATAGTTGCCGAAGCCGTTCGTCTTGAAATAATCTGCAACGGCGCGAGAAACGGTCGCGGAACAATTCACCGACGTGATGATACCGATGTAGTTGCGCGTACCGACAAGACCGGACGGGCGTGCATAGCCTTGGAAAGTAAGCCGCTCGTTCTCCGGCAAGAGTGGCGTAGGCCCCCCATCGGCGGCAAAGTCATGCGATACGGCTTTGTCGAGCATGGCGAGGTTCTGCAGGTGGACATGCTCGCCGGCGAGAATGTCACAGCTGGCGCAGCCGATCACTTGCCCATACTTCAGGACGGCCTCCCCTTGAACGATAGGTCGGACCGCGATTTTGTGGCCGCTGGGAATAGCATTCAGGGCAACGACATCCCAAACGTGTTCGCCTTCCGCGATAGGGCGCGTCGCAACAACGACATTGTCCGCATGATGGAGCCGGATCACGCCCGAACCAGGTTGAACCATCGACATCCCAAGTCTCCGAAATGACTATTGCGTGCAACAATCATTCATGATAGGCCTGCGGAAGTCAAGAGTGGACTTAGGGAGTGCAGTTCTCGCGATGGTCAATCATCGACGCTATACCGGTCTTTTTCCAGTGGCTCCCACACCCTTCACCGGGAATGGAGATGTCGATTTCGACGGGCAGCGCCGCGTGCTTGATTGCATGATCGATCAGGGGGTCGATGGCATATGCATCCTGGCCAACTACTCCGAGCAGTTTTTGTTGTCGGACGAAGAGCGCCGGCATCTAACGGAACTGAGCCTCGAACATATCGCCGACCGGGTCCCGGTGATGGTCACATGCAGCCATTTCAGCACGCAGATCGCCGCAGGCCGCGCCAGGCATGCTTCCGAACACGGCGCCAAACTCATCATGCTAATGCCGCCATATCACGGCGCGGGCATCAAGCTGGATGAAATCTCGATTCGCGAACATTTCGCACGTGTCGCCGATGCCGCCGGCATTTCGGTCATGATTCAGGATGCGCCGCTGAGCGGGGTTACGCTTTCGGCCGATTTTATGGCCCGGATCGCGCAGGAGTTACCGCTGGTGCGCTATTTCAAGATCGAAGTCGCCGGCACGGCGGCTAAATTGCGCAAACTTCTAGAACGCGGCGGCGACGCGATCGAAGGGCCGTTCGACGGCGAGGAAGCCATAACGCTGATGGCCGATCTCGACGCCGGTGCCACTGGGGTGATGTCGAGCGCCTTGCTGCCAGATCTTATCCGCCCAGTGCTCGAGCACCACAAGGCCGGCCGCCGCGCGGAAGCGGCGAAAGCCTACGAGCATATTTTGCCGCTTATCAACTACGAGAATCGGCAGTGCGGACTGCGGGCGGCCAAGACAGTGATGATGGAAGGAAAGGTAATCAAATCCGACCATGTCCGCCATCCGCTCGAACCGCTGCATCGGGCGACACGAGCGGGCCTGCTTGAACTCGCGCAAGGTATGAACCCGCTTGCGCTGTCCTGGGGCAAGTAAGGCCCGCAGTCAGCCGGTTGGGGAATGATTGACGGGCGCAGCGGCGGAAAGCCGACTTGCCTCCGCGTGTTGGGGCGCATGGACAGGGCGCTCTCGAATTGGCATTCGTGTCGGAGGTAGCTGTAATGAACGAACTGGCGATTAACGGAGGCCCCCGCGCAATCGAGGGCGTATTGCCCAGCTTTCGCGATGCCTCGGGCCGCACGCTGGGCGAAGAAGAGGCAAATGCTCTCCTGGAAGTCATAAAGTCGGGCCGGCTCTCCTTCCTTACTGGCCCGAAGACCGGTGAGTTCGAACGCGCTTTCGCCGCGAAGTACGGCGTCAGGCATGCAGTGGCGGTGGCAAACGGCACTGCCGCCTTGCATTCAGCGGTTACCTATCTCAATCCAGAACCCGGCGACGAGATCATCCTGTCGCCCGTTACCGACGTGGGCACCGTCATCCCCGTGATTGCTCAACTTGCCATCCCCGTATTCGCCGATGTCGATCCGCTAACGCAAAACATAGATCCGGCGTCGATCGAGAAAAACATCTCGGCACGCACCCGCGCTATCATCGTAACGCATGTCTACGGACATCCTGCCGATATGGACGCCATCATGGCGATCGCAAAAAGACACGACCTCTTCGTCATAGAGGACTGCGCGCAAGCTCATCTTGCCTGGTACAAGGGAAAACTGTGCGGCACCATAGGCGATGTCGCGTGCTTCAGCTTTCAGCAGTCCAAGCACATGACCACCGGCGACGGCGGCATGGTGATCAGCAACGATAACGGACGTTTCGGTCGCATGCTGCGGCACTGCAGCGACAAAGGCTGGCCTCGTGAACGCGGCGGCCGCGATCATCTCTTCCTGGCGACGAACTATCATATGACGGAATTGCAGGCGGCAGTCGGTCTCGAGCAGTTGAAGAAGCTCGACCAGTTCGTCACGGCGCGCGTAAGCGCGGCCGACCGGCTGACCGAGTTGTTGGTCGATGTCGACGTGACGCCGATTCTGCCGCTGTCCGATACGGTCGGCGTCTACTTCTTCTATTGTTTCCGCCTCGATCCGTCGAAACTGTCGGCGCCGATTCCGGAGGTGATGAGGGCCCTGGTCGCCGAGGGCATAGATGGCTTTATCGGATATCCGGGGCAAGTCCCGCTCTACAGCTATCCGGTCATTCGCGAGCACAATACCTTCGGCCAGTCAGGACTTCCTTTTACCCTCGAGGGCGCCCGAAAGATCGACTATGGAAGCAACCTGTGCCCCGAGGCCGAGCGCGCCTGCCGCGAAACGGTATGCATGTGGTGGACCGACAGAATGGAGGATAGTCACCTCCGACAGATTGCGGCAGCGGTTCGCAAGGTCGTGTCCGCCTATTCAATCTCGTTAGAGAGGTGGGCCGAATGAGTATTGGAGCGACTGTGGATGAAACATTCTCTCCAGGTGTGATGGGGGATCATCTCAACGTCAGGGTTTGCAATGAACAAGGTCGTTCCAGAGATGATGGTAAGCGACAAACTCAAAGTGCACGCTACCGCCTCGCGGGCGAAGGATAAAGCCAAGCAGGCTGCGGGCCAGCTCGGTATCCCGAAGGCGTACGACAGCTATGAAGATATGCTTGATAGCCAGACCAATCTCCCGAGGGCATGCGATCTTGCGATCTTGAAAACCGGCTGCGGGATCTATCGCGACGAGAAATGAAGCCGCGCTGGCCCAAGCTCGGCTTCAAGTCAACGACAACTGCCGAAATTATCCTCTCGGGCATCGAGATGGCTCATATGATGCGCAAACGACAGGCGACGTTTGCCTACGATCCGGACGCCCTCCATTGCCAAGCAGTTCGAAATCCCTCGCCGCATGAGCGCCGCGTGACGCTCAACCTGCCTTTGCGACCTCAGCTGGAGTTTGCGACGGAACCTACGAGAAGGCTTCGGAATTACGGATTCACGCGTACAGCATTTTCCTGGCTCGCGATCGCCCGTCGGACTGCAATAATAATTCCTTCGACGGTGATCCCATAGTGCGCGTAAAGCGTCTCCGCCGGGGCAGACTCCCCGAATGTGTCTAAGCCAACGACCTCACCCTCGAGCCCAACATACTTTCTCCAATAGTCCGTAACCCCCGCCTCGACGGCGACGCGGACAATACCGGATGGCAGCACCTCGGCCTTGAAGGCGTCGCTCTGCTTATCGAAGATAAGCGTCGAAGGCATGGACACGACGCGCGTGTGAATGCCTTGGTCACCAAGTCGTTCAGAAGCTTCGACAGCGATTTGAACCTCTGAGCCAGTTGCGATGATTATGGCTTGCAAAAGCCCGGCCTCCTTTCGCAGGATATAGCCACCTCGCCTGATCGCCGTCACCTGTGCGTCCGAGCGTCGCTGAAAAGCAAGATTTTGCCGGCTGAGCGCCAGGATCGTCGGTGTTTCGGTTCGCTCCAGAGCAATCTGCCACGCGACGACAGTTTCAACCGAGTCGCAAGGACGCCAAACTGGCCTGCTGCCGGTTTCGTGGACACCGAGATAAGGTGTTTAACGGAACTGGAGAGTGGGAATGCAGAGAAGGAAGTTCAGCCGCGAGTTCAAGCTTGAGGCGGTGAGATTGATCGAGGATCGGGGCGTTGCGGTGGCCCAGGCTGCCCGCGACCTCGATGTCCACGAGAATGTGCTGCGCAAATGGGTGCGCGAGCTATCGGCCGATCCGCAGCGTGCGTTTCCCGGTCATGGGCAGATGAAGCCGGAGCAGCAGGAGATTGACCGGCTGCGTAAGGAAGTCGCGAAGCTGAAGGCGGAGCGCGACATCCTAAAAAAGGCCGCAGCCTACTTCGCGAGGGAAGTGACATGAGGTTCGCTTTCATCGCGAGGCACCGGAACATCTGGCCGGTGGCATGGCTGTGCAGTGCGCTGGATGTGTCCCGCTCGGGCTTCCATGCCTGGCTCAACCGCAGCCCTAGCGTTCGCTCCCAGCATGACGAGATCCTCGTTTCCAGGATCGACCGAAGCTTCAAGAGCAGCGACCGCACCTACGGCGCGCGTCGGGTCTGGCACGACGTTCTGGCAGAGGGGCTTTCCTGCGGACTGCATCGCATCGAACGCCTCATGCGGGAGAACGGCCTCCGGGCACGTCCACGCCGGCGCGGACTGCCGAAGGATACCGGCGAGCGAGCCGCCGTGTCGGACAACCTCCTCGATCGCGCCTTCGAGGCATCGGCCCCGAACCAGAAGTGGGTCGCCGACTTCACCTATATCTGGACTGCGGAAGGATGGATCTACGTTGCCGCCGTCGTCGATCTGTTCTCCCGCCGTGTCGTCGGCTGGGCGATGAAGGCCGAGATGACCGCGCAGCTCGTCACCGACGCTCTCATCATGGCGATCTGGAGGAGAGGCAAGCCCGACAGCCTGCTGCACCACTCCGACCAGGGATCGCAATATACGAGCGAGCAGTTCCAGCGACTGATGGCCGACCACGGCATCACCTGCTCGATGAGCCGGTCGGGCAACGTCTGGGACAACGCTGCGATGGAGAGCTTTTTCTCGTCGCTCAAGACCGAGCGGACAGCCCGCAAGGTCTACAGGACGAGAGATGATGCGAGGGCGGATGTGTTCGATTACATCGAGCGCTTCTATAACCCTCGGCGAAGGCACTCGACGCTGGGCTATCTGAGCCCCGTGGAGTTCGAGGAACAAGCTATGTTAGCTTAACCTCGTGTCCGAAAAACCGGCAGCAGGCCAAACATCCATGTTGGGTATCAGCCGCAGCGAGGCTAGATGTTCGACCGGCTGATGTGTTGGCCCGTCTTGGCCCAGTCCGATGGAGTCATGGGTGAAGACGTAGATCGCGCCAAGCTTCATCAGGGAGGCCATGCGCAAGGCATTTCGCGCGTAGTCGGAAAAAGTCAGGAACGTCCCACCGAATGGACGCAAGCCACCATGGGTCAGTATCCCGTTGATGATCGCGGCCATTCCGAACTCGCGCACGCCGAAGTTTACATAGTTACCACCGGAGGATGCCGTGACGGGATTGGCACCCTTCCACATCGTCAAATTGGAGCTTGCAAGGTCGGCCGAACCGCCAATCAGTTCGGGCACCAGATCGGCGAACTGCTGGATTGCGTTCTGGCTCGCCTTGCGGGAGGCTATAGTCTCCCCTTTCCGTATCGTCTCAGCGACAATCGCATCCGCCTTGGTGTGAAACTCTTTAGGCAGACGATGTTCCATCCGCCGTTCAAACTCTGCAGCTAGATGCGGATGGTCGACGCGATAAATTTCGAAACGACGACACCAATCGGCCTCTATAGCGCGGCCTGTTTGCAATGCGCTCCATGAGTCATAGACTTCGCTCGGAATTTCGAAGGGGCCGTGTGGCCAGCCGATGGCGAGCCGTGTACGAGCAATCTCTTCCACTCCGAGTGGAGCGCCATGGGAATCATGGCTTCCCGACTTTGTCGGAGCCCCTTTGCCGATCGTGGTTTTGCAGCAGATGAGGGTCGGGCGAAAGGCTTCCAGCTTTGCTATGCTGATCGCTCGGTCGACCGCGTCGATGTCATGCCCGTCGACCGAAGGGATGACGTGCCAACCATAGGCCTCGAAGCGCTTGGGCGTGTCGTCCGTGAACCAACCTTCGACGTGGCCGTCGATGGATATGCCGTTATCATCGTAAATCGCTATCAGTTTGCCGAGGCCTAGAGTTCCCGCGAGCGAGCAGGCCTCATGCGAAATGCCTTCCATGAGGCAGCCGTCACCCAGAAACACAAATGTGTGGTGGTCGACAATCTGGTGCCCAGACCGGTTGAACGCCGCAGCCAACGTTTTTTCGGCTATTGCCATGCCGACCGCGTTGGCAAGTCCCTGTCCGAGCGGACCGGTGGTGGTCTCGACCCCCGGCGCATAGCCATACTCCGGATGACCTGGTGTCTTGCTCCCCAACTGGCGAAACTGTCTCAGATCGTCGATCGATATGTCGTAACCGGTCAGATGAAGCAGACTGTAGAGCAGCATCGAGCCGTGGCCGTTGCTGAGCACGAACCGGTCGCGATCAGGCCATGTAGGTTTAGCCGGGTTGTGACGTAGATGTCTGGACCACAGTGCGACCGCAATCTCAGCCATTCCCATCGGCATTCCAGGATGGCCGGAAATGGAGTTCTGCACTGCATCCATCGACAGCGCGCGAATCGCGTTGGCCAGGACAATGGGCGAGACGGGCGTATTTGGACGGTCAGACACGTTTGGATTCCTTGGCGAAGCGGCTCTTAGCCTTCAATTGATGGGGAACTGCAGGAAGGTGGCGGGCGTCTCTATGGGGCGATCGGCGCGGTTATTTCGTTTTGTTCGTGAAAGAAAGACAATGTCGGAAGGCCTGCTCGCTTCCAGCACCACGTCAACGTTGGGCATGTCGTTCGATCCCACCCAACTTCGAGCGGCTTCGTCCGAATACCCAAGTTCGATCCATCGTTTCAGGAGACGACGCTCCAGTTCGGCACGGTGCACCGAAATGAAGAGCGAAAAATCGAGATACTGCGCCAGTGCGGACCACGGCGGCCTGTCGAGCAGCAGGTAGTTTCCCTCTACGAGAATGTATTTCTGCGTGGTCCCGATTATCGCCGCTCCTGCTCGCGCTACATCCATCTGGCGGTCGAAGGCGGGGATGACGACCGCGGGGGCTCCGTGGCCTGGAGCCTTCGCAATGTCGTTTCAAGACCCCAACAATCGAATGTGTCTTCGGCCCCTTTGCGGTGACGCTGGCCGATCTGTTCGAGAAGGGCGTTGTCATAAGGAAAGCCGCCCACCTAACGATTGTGGATTCGCCCGCTGGAAGGGAGTGGGCAAGCCTCCTTGATAAAGCGGATTTGTCGGCTCCGGGGGCCGGCGATTGCAACCATAACCGTTGTGCGCGTGCAGCACGATCGACGATTGCCCTCGCTATTTGGTCGATGTTCCACATGCTCAGCCGATCTTCTGGCCGGTCTTGGCCCAGTCGGCGAGGAAAGCCTCGAGGCCCTTGTCGGTCAGCGGGTGCTTGACTAGCGCCTTCAGCGTCGCCGGCGGCGCGGTGATGACATGCGCGCCGATGAGCGCCGCCTGCTTGACGTGGTTCACCGTGCGCACCGAAGCGGTCAGAATCTCGGTCGGGTAATCGTAGTTGTCGTAGATCTGCTTGATCTCGGCGATCAGCTCCATGCCGTCCGAACCGGTGTCGTCGATTCGGCCGACGAAGGGCGAGATGAAGGAGGCGCCGGCCTTGGCCGCCAGCAGCGCCTGGTTGGCCGAAAAGCACAGCGTCACATTGACCATACGGTTCATCTCGGTGCGGATGGTCTTGCAGGCTCTCAGCCCGTCCAGCGTCAGCGGCACCTTGATGCAGACATTGGGCGCGATCTTGGCCAGCACCTGGGCCTCCGCCATCATGTCCTTGAATTCGGTGGCGACGACTTCGGCCGAGACCGGGCCGTCGACGATGTCGCAGATCTGCTTGGTGACGTCGGCGATCTTGCCGCCGGATTTCAGGATCAGCGACGGATTGGTGGTGACGCCGTCAAGCAACCCCAGATCGTGCAGCTCACGGATTTCCTTGGTATCGGCAGTGTCGACAAAAAATTTCATTTTCATCCTCTCTCTGCTCTACTGCAATGCACGGACGGACGGACGGACGGACGATCGTGGCGGCCTGTCCAATGGGCGCAACACAAATAGGTCAACGAAAGAATCCGAGCCTCCAAAGCGGAGGCGCGGCCCCAGTGTTACAACGAGGCTTCGTGCTTTATGGTTTTCTCGGAGCAAGGTCCGGTGGGCCTGCCCTTCCGGTGGCAAGATCGCCGCGCAGTTTCAGGATCCACCACGTGGCACCGATCGCTAGCATGAACATCGTCATGAAGGCTCCTGGGTGGCTTTCGTCAGGAATCGAAAACGTCGAAATGACAACGAGAGTCCAGAGAACACCCACACCAATCGTCGGAACAAGCCATTCTCCCAGGCCGAATGCGTCAACCGGCGCCGACGGGATGCGGTCACCACGATGGGCAAGATAGGTACCAACAAGGGTCAGGAAATAGGTTAGATAGTAAGTCAGACCAACCATTGAGTAGATCGCGGCCACAAACCCGCCGTTGGCAAGATTCATCATAGTTGCGATGACGGTAACCAGGATAATCGCGACTACAGGGGTTCCCGTCCGCTTGCTGACGCCCATCAACAGCTTGGAACCGGGCAGCATGTTATCACGTGACAAAGCATAGATCATCCGCGTGGCAACCGCCATGTTGGCGATCAAGCAGGCGAAAATCGAGGCAAATGCTACGAACAGCATGAGAAGGGCGGCAAGGTTTCCAAAACGCAGCCGAACGATGCCGATGACCGGGTTTTCGGGGTGCGCCAGAAAATCCGCGACGGACCCGGGAATAGCTAGGGCAAGCAAGGCGAAAAGACCAACCCCGAAAATGCTAGATACGGCAACTGCCCGGATCATGGCCTGTGCAGCAGCGCGGCGCGGATCCAGGGTCTCTTCTGCCAGATCAGCGGCGCCCTCCCATCCCAGCAACACGTTGACTGGGAGCAACATCGCTAGCGCAAACGTTGTCAGCGACAACGGCTCTCCGCTGGCCGGCGTGGTGTCAACCAACAAGCCAAAGCCATGCCCATCGCCAAAGAAGAAGAAGACACCGACAATAAGTCCGACCATCAGGAGCACCGTTCCGACCAACTCCACGACCGCCCCGATGTCGTTCATTTTGGTGGCAATCTTGATGCCGAAAATGTTGATCGCGCAGACGACGATTGTCGCGGATATGCTGAGCGCTTGCACCTGCCCCTGCGTCGGGTTTGCCCAAATCTCTGGCGCGAAAACCGAACCGATGGCCGCCGCCGTGCCGGCCGTTCCCGCCATGAACGAGATCATGGCGATCCAGCCCGTGAACCAGCCATAGCTTTTGTTCACGAGGCGGCTTGACCATTGGTATGCATAGCCGGTGACCGGAATGCGTGCGGACAAATGCGAGTAAACCAGCACGATGCAGGAGACAAAAGGAATAACCATAAACCAGAGCAAAACGCCGAACCCACCAACCCGATTGAATGGATCTGCAAACAGGGTGACAACGCCGGTGTTGATCGACACCATTGAGAAGGCCAAACAGAAGGACGTGAACGGACGCATCGTCCGGTGAAGTTTTTGCGTATAGCCAAGCGCCGCGAGATCGGCCTCGTCACTTGAGGTGACGCCTAGCGTAGCGGCCCCTCTGCTAAATGATTCATAGGTTTCAGTCATACTGCTCCCCCTTCTTATGCTTTCTTGCGCCGTCCTGCATCGCGGCGCTGGCACATATGTTAGGTAGGAAGCCCTTCCCCTAGAAATACATTTTTCAACATAATATATTCATGCTGCTTATTGCTGGTTATAAATGAAAATGCGCAATAACCCCAGCGCGGCTGCTATCGGCAAACAGTTTGCGCGAGCTACTGCGGGCAATATCGCATCGGTTGCCGTGGCCGGAGTTCTGCATCCGCTGCCCTAATGTCCACAACCTTTATGGCGTCACCGCCGGGGGAGCACATAAGCTTAAGGCGTCGCTCCGCCGGCCATTCCAGTTTGGCGTCGTATACCCCGCTGCGACCTAGTCAACGAGCGCCCAACATAAAGTCCTGCGCGACCCTGTTCGCCACCGGCCCGCAGCGCGCCAGCGCAAAGAGCTGAACGCTCAATAAGCGACGGTTATGAATGACCAGGTCTGGCAGATCGAGCCTACGGCAGCGCTGTCAGTGGAAGCTGGACGCTCCTTGCATGGAGCTGATTCGTAAGCTTCTCGGATTCGACTGTTGCCGCCTCGAAGACGACTTTGGCTGGCCTGTCTACCCGGTAGTACCCAGATCGACAAGGAGGAAATCGACCCCATTCTCAGCATGACCACGAAGGCCGCCTGATCATACCCTCAGGCCATCTGGGAATTTACACACCAGCTTGACGGACGTGACCCGGGTAGCAGGTCATGGGCGGCCCGGCCCGTGGTCAGGCACTGTCCAAGTTCGGGGGCCGAGCGACGATCCCGTAGACGCCTTTGGACACGCGGTGGACAGGGGAGATGAAGTCCGAAACAAGCTTATTTGGTGCAACGCGATATCCAACGGCAATAATACATTCCTGCATGTCAATAATGGGTCGAAATATGACACCGGGACGCGCGTAGTACCGAGCGGTGCTGTCGGCAGTAATGCTGATGCCTCTGCCAGCAGCTACCGCTTGCAGCTCAGACTCGACGGTCGCGGCCTCGTAGGACACTTTGGCAGGCCTTCCATCTCGATAGTCCATGGCCACCCAATAGTCGCGCCAGACTCCTGGTACCGGCGCCGCCACTATCGGCTCATCCAGAATATCGCTGACCACCACGCTCTCGCGTATAGCGAGACGGTGTCCTGCTGGCAGGCAGGCGACGCATTGTTCTCTGGCTATTTCCACCAGCTCGACATCGTCGACACCGATCGGAGGGCGCACTATCAGTCGACCTTTCTGTCCCGCAGACCAGCGCTCGGGTCTGAAAAGTCAAGCTCCTGCAAGTGGAGGCCCGCTCCCGGCCTAATCCGCTCGAACTCACGTACGATGTCCGGAATGAAGTGCACAGCGGTGCCGATCATGTAGCCCACCCGCAGTTCGTTGTTGAGCGTCAAATGCAGCGCGCTTCATTGTTAAAGGCGTCCAAAGTGGTATGCACTATGTGAGCCCTTGCCAAGAGCCTCTCGCCTGATGTCGTCAGAGCCACACTACGCGTCGTTCGCTCAAATGAGTCAAAGCCAACGGTCGCCTCGAGCTGCATGATGGTCTGCGACAGCGCCGACTGCGACACGTGCAGCCTTTCGGCGGCACGTGCGAAGTTCCGCTCCTCGGCCACCGCGATAAATGCCCGAATATGCCGAAAAAGCGTATTCATAGATCGTGTCCTAACACATGGTGTAAGAGCGCCGACCTCCGGAGAGGTCCGAGCCTGATCAGGCGGTCACAGCGGGCAGCCTAACATTGGGATTGTCGGTGACGCGGGCGAGTGCTCCAAGGCTAATGTAGCGCCGCAGAGGCGGCTGACTTGGCTCTTGGACATGCCGCCCGCGACCATTGCCTTCACAAGGTCATCGACCGCGCGTTGAGATGCCTTGCACATAAGCCTTCAGGATCACCGCCACCAAGGCCTTCTCCGCCGTCCGCCGGGGTTCAAGGAAGCTTGGCAGATAGCCCCCTGGCGTAGCTGGGGATCTCCAGCGCGATCCGCCCCGCACGGGTGTCCCAGTCCCGTTCCCGGCAGCCGTTGCGCTGGACCTCGCGCAGCGGCGAGCGCGCGCCCTTCCCGCGCCGGTGCGCAGTCCCACTTCCACCTCCGTGATCCGGTCGGCCGCATAGGCCAGCATATCGCGCACCAGATCGCTGTCGGCCTGCTTTTCAGCCAGCTCGATCAGCGCCATTCTCTTGTTGGTCATCGTCATCTCCGTCCTTGGTTTCGGGTGTCGCAACCCGAACTTTTTCCAAAGATCGACGATGACCGCCAGCGTCAGCACCGGCCGCGTACTGCGCTCCACCGAGGGGCTCCGCGCGCGGCCTCATACACCACTGTTGGGTCACGGCCTATTCATAAGCGCCATGAAATAATCGTTTAGCAATTCGTCCTTGTTGTCAGTGACCTGCCAGGCGAAAGCTAAAGTGAGCAGCAGAGGAGTTGAGGTAACCATGACCGTCGGTGGGGCAAATGAGGTTATTGAGCGAGGGAAGATGTCACTGATCCATACTTTCTGTTCGCAGCTCCCCTTCCGATCCAGAGCGGTTCGGGTTCACCGCTTCGCCCGATCCAGTTCCTTTAGGTTGGACCAACACCATGTCTAAGGTAAGCCTCAGCGGCGTGTGCAAGCGATTTGGGTCACATGATGTAGTCAGTGACATCAACCTCGAAATCGGCGACGAGGAGTTCGTCGTCTTCGTTGGCCCATCAGGCTGCGGGAAGTCCACTTTGCTGCGCATGATCGCCGGCCTGGAAGACATTTCGCAGGGCGAGATCAGCATTGACGGCACGGTCGTCAATGACCTTCCCCCGTCGAAACGGCAGATTTCGATGGTCTTCCAGAACTATGCGCTCTACCCGCACAAGACCGTCCGCGAAAACATCGGCTTCGCACTTCGGCTCGCCAAGGTCGACAAGCAGACGATCCGCGATAAGGTCGAAGATGTCGCTCGCGTTCTTGAACTTGAAGCCCTTCTGGAGCGAAAGCCAAGACAACTCTCAGGCGGGCAGCGGCAACGCGTGGCAATCGGACGCGCCATCGTGCGCGAGCCGAGGCTCTTTCTGTTTGACGAGCCCCTGTCAAACCTTGACGCCGCGTTGCGCGGTCAAATGCGCATCGAGATTGCGCGTCTTCACCAGACGTTGAAGACGACCATGATCTTCGTGACCCACGACCAGGTCGAAGCGATGACGCTTGCCGACAAGATCGTTGTCTTGAACAAGGGCCGGATCGAGCAGGTGGGAAGTCCGATGGAGCTGTATTTGCATCCATCGAACCGCTTCGTAGCCAGCTTTATTGGCTCCCCGAAGATGAATTTCATCAAGGCCCGGGTCGATTCCGTGGCGGATGGCAGCGCCCACCTGCTGGCCGCTGCCGGGACCGCTTTGACCTGCCCGATCGGCACGGAACACGGTCTGTCGCGCAAGGACGAAGTGACGATCGGCATCCGCCCGGAAGATTTGTCACTCGGCGAGCAGGGCCTGACCTTTCGTGGTGTGGCGCAGGTGGTCGAGCATCTCGGTGCCGAAACACATGCGATCGTCGAAATGCCGCAGAACGAAGTGATCACCGCAGTCCTCGACGGCAAGTCGTCGGTCAAGGTCGGAGATGTGCTCTCCCTAAGCGCAGCCACGGATCATCTGCACCTCTTCGATTCAAACGGAAAA
This sequence comes from Mesorhizobium sp. RCAM 05104, assembly GCF_059683645.1. NCBI lineage: Bacteria > Pseudomonadati > Pseudomonadota > Alphaproteobacteria > Hyphomicrobiales > Phyllobacteriaceae > Mesorhizobium > Mesorhizobium sp. RCAM 05104. The sequence continues at coordinate 2,002,196 of NZ_CM185033.1, forward strand.
GCAATCGCGAGCAGGGGGCGGCCTTGAAACACCAGGCGGACTGAACCGCGCCGGGTTTACGAGAGGCTGATGGACGTTAGGGCCTGACGCAGAACAAACGCTTCATCTGGTCGGTAGGCGGCAGGGTTTGGGATCGAGGCGCTGCAATGTATGGCGTCAGGAGTCGCGGCCGCGCTGCTGCCTGAGTTTTTTGATGCGACGGCGTTGATAGGTGTCGATTTCGCGGAACAAGGGGGAGCGGCGATCGAACAGAAGGTGGGTGATGGAGACGATTTGGACAGCCGTGGTGTCCGAGCCATTGATGTCGAGACAACAGGCAACAAGCTGGTCGCGATAGGCCAGGTTTAACAGCGTGGCGCCTTCTTCTGCGAGGGCAGCCTCGAATCCTTCTCGATGCGATAGGCCGTGGCTATGCTGATCGACGCCTCTGTCCCCTCGACGGCTGTCGAATTGGTCTGACGGAACTTCATGTAGAGCCTCATCTGGTGATCGGTTATGTGGCGGCCGGGCACAAAGTGATTCCTCCAAATCGGAGAAACCACCGGCATACCCGGTCGACCGAGATCACCAGATAAACGCCCCCGAAAAGGCAGCGGCGCTGGCGGGTTGAAACTCCAGTCGGGCTGCGCCCTCCCTGCGTTCCAACCCGCCAGCATTCTCGTCTTGATTGACGCAACGCTCGCAGCTTCATTGTCGCGCCGCAGAGCACTCCTGGGCCAGCATCTGCATCAACGCCACACTACGGCGCTCGCAACCAATACTGCAGACGATCAGCCGCTGTTTTGCTTGCGCGGAGGTCGCTCGATCAATCTTGGGACCATCAGCCAGACCTTTCACGCTATGGTCCCGAGCCTAAATCTGCGGATCCCACCCGGCATTTCGCCTCCACGCCTGCACGATCTGAGACACTCGTTTGCCGTTGGCACACTCTCGCGCTGGTACACGCTCGGCTTCGATCCTCAGACGAAGCTTCTTGCGCTCTCGACTTTCATGGGGCACGGCGACATCAGTTCCATTGCGGTGTATCTGACGCCGACCCCGGAGCTTCTCGAACACGCCAACCGACGCTTCCGTGATGCCGCGGCAACGCTCGCAGAGGATCGGTCATGACCCTCTCCCTCGGTACACTGATCCAATCATTTTTTGCTGATCATCTTCCGGTTCAGAAGGGGCTGCGGCTCGGTTCGATCCGCAGTTGTCGTGACACGATCCGCCTGTTCCTGTGCTTCGTGTCCGAGCAGCGTGGCCGCAGAATACTGCACTGGCCCTTGATGACCTGACGTTCGAACGGAGTCTGGCATTGCTGAAGCACCTGGGACAAGAACGCGGCAACTCGGTACGTAGTCGCAATCAACGTCGCGCTGCACTGAACACCTTCTTTGCCTACCTCGCTGTGCGTGCACCCGAGATGCTAGCGGTTTGTCAGCAAGTCGCGGCAATTCCCGTCAAGCGCACATCACTGCCTGATACGCACTTCCTGGAGCGGGAGGAGGTAGCGGCCTTGTTTCGTTCGCTGCCTCGGCAAGGGCATCTCGCGCTGCGCGACCACATACTATTGCTCTTCCTCTACGACACGGGCGCCAGGGCACAGGAAGTTGCGGATCTTCGTATCGAGCACCTCGAACTCAAGCCGCCGGCCAAAGTCCACTTGAGCGTGACCCCATCATGCGGCGGCCTAACGTCGACCGCGAAGAGAAGCGAGTGACCCGCGGGGCGACATGGTCCGGAAAATTATCGGGAGGAGCTTGACCTCAACGATCCCAATCAGAGAAGAGAAGCCTGCTAACGAGGTTCGGGATCTATAAGATTGTCCGACGACACGGCGCATCCTTCGATACACACGGGCCGAAATCCAGACGTGTCAGCCCGCATCTATTCCGGCACACCGCTGCCTGCCACCTACTGGAATCCGGTGTCGAAGTTAATGTGCTACGCACTTGGCTCGGGCACGTGAGTCTCGACACGACAAATCGTTATGCCGAGCTGACGCTGCGCGCCAAAACCGAGGCGCTACGCGCCTGCGAAGTGAGTGGTTCAGGTATTTCAACGGTACCCCGGCCACGTGTTGCCTGGAAGGACGACAAAACCCTCCTCGACTGGCTCAATTCGCTGTAGCGCATTATGTGTCCTCTCGCCCGCGGTCCACCTTCGAAATACCGGCTCAAACCGTTGCCAGCCACATAATGGCGTCGGACACAAAACTACGATTTTGTTCCCGGGAACAAAATCGTAGACGATCGCCTTCGGCACGCCGCCGAAGAAGCTCAGCGCCCGGCACTGGCCCTCGATGCAGTCTGGCAGCTTCTGGCTGAGGCTGGCGTGGGCGAAGATGAAGGTCGACGCTCCCAGCACGGCCACGAAGATCTGGGCCTGGCTGATGACGCCGGTGTCGGGATCGACGACCGATACGGAGTGCGCGGCGTAGTCGGTTTGCATGTAGGCTGGGAAGCGCGCAGCCTTCATGTGATAGGCGATGGAACGCACTTCCCGTTCGGCCAGTTCAGCCTTGAGCAGTTGTGACAGGATCGGCACGGCGGCTGCGAAGGCCAGCGCGGTTCACAATGCGAAGTGCGGTGGGCACGCGCTTACCATCAAACCGTGGGATCAAACACCTAACTACTCGCCAGCTATCGCGCCGCCGGTCATTCCCGCAACCATATAGCGCTGCACGGCGAACGCGAAGATCACTACTGGCAACACCGTCACAGTGCCGACCGCCGCGATCTGGCCCCAGAACGTCCCGATGGGAGTGAGCAAGTTTGGCACCGCCACCGGGATAGTTGCCGTATCCCGTGAGGTAAGGACCAGCGCGAAAAGGAACTCGTTCCAGGAGTTGATCAGGCAGAAGATGCTCGTTGCAGCAAGCCCGCCCCGGGTCAGTGGCAGCACGATGCGCAAGAACGCTCCAAGGTGGCTGCATCCGTCCAATCGAGCGGCTTCGTCGAGCGACGTCGGCACCGCCATGAAGAACCCGCGCATCATCCACACGGTGAAGGGGATCGAGAATGTTAGGTACGCGGCGATGACCGCCGTATAGGTGCCGCTGAGCCCCAATTGATAGGCCAGCAGAAACAGAGGCACCGACAGGACCATCGCCGGCAGCAGCCGCGTGCCAAGCAACATAAGAAGGTAGACACCCTGCAACCGCCCGCTCCGCCGGCTCAGGCTGTAAGCGGCAGGAACGCCCACCACGAGCGCGATTGCAGTGGACGCAAGCGCAACCACGACCGAGTTGATAAGGTTCCTGCTAAATCCCTTATTTTGGAACGCCTCGCGGTAGTTGTCGAGCGTCGGCGTGAAGGTCAGCTTAGGAGTCAAGGAGAAGATGTCCACGCGATTCTTGAACGAGGTGAGCACCAGCCACAGCAACGGTGACAGGTAGGCAAGGATTGCCACTGTGACGATGGCCAGGATCACCGCTTGGCCTATGCCACTGCGAGTTCGCGCTGATGTCATTGACGCATGTCCTTGCGCAGGAGGAAGTGGAACATCACGGCAGCCAAGGCCATGACCACGACAAAGGTAACCAGGCTAAGCGCCGCACCGTAGCTGAGATCCCAATTGGCGAAACTTACACGGTATTGGTACAGGTCGTTCACGACGGTCGATGACCCCGGCCCGCCGCCAGTAAGGATGTAGACCTTGTCGAACTCTCTCACGGCTTCCGTGGTGCGGAACAGGACGGCCACAGCGAGGATCGGGGTGAGCATCGGCAAGATCACGAGCCGATACTTCTGAAGCGTTGTTGCCCCGTCGATTTCGGCTGCCTCCAGCGGCTCGGTCGGAAGCGCCCGCAATCCGGCAACCACCATCAGCGCGACAAACGGGAACCATTCCCACACATCCGCAGCGATAAGAGCTACTAGGGCCGTAGACCCTTGGCTCAGCATACCGCCCGCCGGCCCGATACCCAGCCCGCTAAGGATCCAGGTCAGGTACCCGAATTGGGCGTTGAACGCAAAGTTGAACATCAAGCCGACGATCAGCGGAGCCAGGATCATCGGCAACAGCAATGCCGAAGTGACCAGCCGCTGGAAGACCTTCAGCCGATGCAGCCAGATTCCGACTAGAGTGCCGATTACAGTTTCAAGGACAACCGCCGAAACCACGAAGATGATGGTGGTGAGGATGGCGTTGCCAAAGGCGTCATCTTGAATGATTCGTTCGTAGTTGGCCAGACCGACCCACTGGCCGGTCTTGCCAGGAATGACCAGGCTGTAGCTGTGGAAGCTCAGTTGGATACTGTAGATCACCGGGGCCACAACAACGGTCAGTAGGATCAACAAACTCGGCGTCTGCATCGAGAAGTAGAACCATTGCCCGTGCTTCGGCCGCCGGCGGCTAGGTCGCGCTAGGCGGGGGGGTGTCACCCCCTTTCTGCCGCCTCGTCACGTAGAATTGTGCTATTTCCCATGCCCAAGCCCACCTTATTTGTATGTCACCGGGAGAGCGCCGTTCAACAGCTTGGTGATCTCGTTCTGCGCATCGTCCAAGGCGCCTTGCGAGGACACCTGGCCATTGAGGGCCTGTGACAGGTGGTTGCTCAGCACGTCGTTCATGCCTCCCCATTGTGGGATGCGCGGACGCGCCTTAGACTGTTGCAGGCTAGAGAGCTCCTGGTTCCAGTACGGCAGTTTTGCCTGCAGCTCCGGGTCTTTGAAGACGGACGTCAAAGCCGGCAAGCCGCCAAGTTCGGCGAGCTTGGTCTGAGTGGGCTTTGACAGGGCCCACGCCATGAACAGTTGGGCGGCCTCCTTGTTGGCGGAGTCCGCATTCACTGTCCATGTCCAACTGCCCAAGAGCGCCTCGGGATGATCGCCAACGGCTTTAGTCGGAATGGCGGCGTAGCCAATTTTACCGGCGACCTTTGACTGGGTAGGGTCCTCAATAGCGCCTGGGGTGTCGCCCCAGGTAATGGACTCTGCAGCGATGCCCTGCTCGAGTTGAGTGGTGACCTCGTCCCATGTTGCCGAGGTGTAGCCGGGCGGCGCGTACGCCGTGAGCGACTTCTCGAAGTCGAGCGCCGCCACGTTCGCAGCAGAATTCACGGCCGGATTGCCAGACGAGTCGAATAGGTCGCCACCGAAGGTCCACATGTAGTTCATCCACTCTAGGACGGTGGCGGTGTGCCGCTTGCCCGCGAGCGCCACTCCGTACATGGGCGAGGAGAGTTCCTGACCGGCCAACTTGTCTCCGCTCTTGCGAGTGAAGAACTCCGCGATGTCCTTGTATTGCTGCCATGTTTTAGCGGGGGCGAGGTCATAGCCATACTTCGCTTTGAAGGCCTGCTGCTCGGTCGGGTCTGAAAACAGGTCCTTACGGTAGAACATCATCATCAATCCACTGTTGGACGGCACGCCGTAGCAATGCTCCTTCCACTGGGACGACGCCTTCCAGAGCACAGGAATGATGTCCGCGCTGCGATAGGTGGTGGGCGCACCCTTCGGCGGAGCATTGCAGAAATCATCCTCGATTTGGATATATTTCTGTTCAGCAAAGCTCCCGAGATACTCGTAAGGAATGGAGAGGACGTCGTACGTACCACTCTTTGTCGCGAAATTGAGCACCGCTTTCTGAACCAAAATGTCATAGGGCGCCTGCTCGAGCGTCACCTCGATCCCGGTCTTTTTCTGGAAGTCCGCAAGGAGGTCCTGTAGAACTGTCGAATTTGTCGCCGCCTCAGCGATGATCTGCAAGTGTGTTCCTTTATACGCTTGGCTCCAGCCGTCCGGACCAGTTCCAGTTTCGTCCGCATGGCCGCCCACCGCGAAAAGAAGGGTTCCCAGCATGCCCAGCGACAGCTTAGTTGGTAGATTCTTGCAGTGCTTCCGTCCCATCAGTCTTCTCCATTTCTTTCTTGCAGTCCGATAGTATTCAAAGGCTCGGCGTGTCCGTTCCACTTCGATTAGGATGCTCTCGCAATTCGTCGGGGGGAGCGGGCCGTCCAATCTGCAGGTTCCGGGCCTGTCGTGGAGTAGCAGACGCGCCTTCGGCGTCCGCAGATCATATCCGGGTCGTCGGGTCGAAGGCGCGACCTGTCTGGCCAAATCCCACCCTCTGTCACAACCGATCGACATTGGTCGCGTCCGATGACGATAGCGATCTGTCCGACCGGGTGGCCATTCTTCCGCGCAAGTTTCGCGGCGGACTCGACAGCTATGCTACCGTGGAACCAGAGACTGACCCTGCTGGGATGGCTAGTAGCGTGAGCCGAGTGGCGAGCGTGAGCAAGGTACAGGAAGCACAGTTCGACCGAACGTACGTCATTTGTTGCGCTCGGGAGTCGGCTGCGTGGAGCATGCGAGCCGGATGCACCAATGTCGTTTGGCCACGCTTGGGAGGTCAGATTCAAAAACCGACAGTCTTCAGCGTCCGGGATATTCGGCCCGGACATCCGGACGAAGGTCGAAGTAGGTTCTGCGCGGGCCGTCCAGCCGCGAAGAGGCGCTTCTTTATCCGCTTTGAGCCCGGAGGCGCTGACCTTCTCAGACCCAACCAGGCTTCCATTGGCTTTTCTGTACACCATGTTCGGCAGTCTAGAAGTTGCGCCGATGGTTGAGAATGTGAAACTTGCGATCGATTTATAAGCGGGACGTATGAATGGCCGCCAGTTTCGGGGGCGCCAATGAAGGGTGATCCAGACGGTCCGGGAGGAGTCACCTGCCGGGATTGCGAGAGGATCAGCCAACCGCCGGCGCCATTCCAACCGACCGGGGCTCGGCGGGGCCGAACCTGGTGGCCATGATCGCCTTCGAGAAGTTCGGCCATGACGTTGCCGCCTGGAACTAGTCCAGTTTGATCAGAGATTAAGGTAAGCGCGAATTTCCCCGCACCTTTTGCTGTTGAGTGCTCTGATGCATGAGGTGTCCACCAAAATAGGTTGACACCAAGTGATGGAAGAAGACGAGCAGAAACTGCGGGTGAGGCTTGTCGGTCGGAACGGGCGACGCCGATACGACCCTTGCATCGAAGGACCGTCTTGTCTCGGCCTGCCTTGAGCCTGGCGTGTCGGTATCGAGGCTTGCGCTCGAACATGGGGTCAATGCGAACCTTCTTCGGAAGTGGATAAAGAAGCGCGCGAAGACCCAGTCCCTCCCGCCATCCTCACCACCGGCGTTCATCCCGGTTCAGATTGAAAGTGCTGCCGATCGGGCCTTGCTGCGACAGAGCAGCATGGCTGCGGTGGATTTGCCGGGGACTTGCGATGAGGTGCGTGGGTCGGGCATCGAAAAGGACTGCGCTTTTTTCCTCTCCGGCCAAGGTGAGCGCGTCATTGCCGAACGGCGTGGAGTTGATGCTGGAATGTGGTGATGTGGATGCATTGACGGCGACCATCGGAGCACTGGGTCATGTTCAGACTGGGCGCTGACCTGAAGAGCGCGGTCAGAATGACATATTGTTCTCTTCGAACTGACGCGAGCCGCCGAATTGTGCGGCTGCCCTGCCGGCAAAGTACGCATTCCAAGCCGGATAGGTGCAGCGCTGTAGCAGCCCGTCGACGCCATCCACGGGGGACAGCAGAACTCCGGGGAGGGCCTCAATGTTCACGGTGCGCCTCGGCGTTCGTTCCTGCTAGCGATTAACCACCCAAAGCCATTGACAAAAGGGATGAAATAGCGGAACGATTAATTGGTGACGCTTATGAATATCCAGTTCCGGCATGTACGGTCCTTCATTGTCGTGGCGCAAGAGAAGAGCTTCTCTCGAGCGGCAGAGCGCCTGAATGTATCGCAGCCTGCCCTCTCGCAGACCATCATCCAGCTCGAAGAGAACGCCGGCTTTCCTTTGTTCGAACGTACGACACGCGCCGTGAGCCTCACCGAGCCAGGCGAGAAGCTGCTCGCAAAGGCTTTGGCGCTCAGCCGCTCCATGGACCAGTTCCAAGACGAAGCGCGGCGGCTGCAACTGGCCCTCAAAAGCGAGCTTCGCGTCGGCTTCATGATCGGTACCGCAGTCGAATTCATTCCGGCGATCGTCAGGGAGTTCGAGCGGGTGCGGCCAGACGCGATCTTGCGATTGAAGGAGTATGATTTCTCCGACCCCAGCGCCGGGCTCATTGCCGGTGAGGTCGATTGCGGCATTATCCGCCCGCCGATCGGGGCGGAAGATGTCGACATCGTCGAGATCGCCTATGAGAAATGCGTTGCCTGCCTGCCCACCGGCCATCCGCTCACGGCCAAGCCGACCGTCCTGCTCGCTGACATATTGGACGAACCTCTCATCACTTCGCCTACGCCCGGGATCTGGCGGGAGTATTGGCTGGGGAGCGAGTATCGCGACAGCAGTCGGCCGGCGACGGTCGCGCTCGAAGTGGCGACTGTCGAATCTGAACTGCAGGCCGTTGCGATGGGCCGCGGCATCAGCATTACCGCCGACAGCACTGCGCGCTACTATGCCCGTCCTGGTGTCGTCTTCCGCGACATCACCGATATGCGCGAATGCGTGATTGGCATCGGCCATCGGGGTTCGCCCGACCGGCTCGTCGAAGATTTCATCGCGGTCGTCAAGCGGGTGACAGCCAATCGCACATAGGCGTGACGGGTTAGAGTGGACACCGCAGCTCGTCGCGCCCTCATCCCTTCAGGGTCTTGAGCTTCCCGGGCGCGCACTACCCGTTTGCTGGGAATTCCTTGAAAACAGGCCCCAGCGCATCGTATAAGCGACGAAATAGCTGGTATTGCTTTTCAAACGCTCCATCGTTGGATTCCGGATCGTATACCGTTCCGACTTTAACGCATTGCGACGCAGCCTCTCCATAGCTCGCATACTCACCTACCGTGACAGCTCCAATTATAGCCGCACCTAGACTTGGTGCCTCTTCGTCGGCAGGGATAGCAACCGGCAAGCCGCAAATGTTGGCCTTGATCTGAGACCACAATGAAGATTTAGCACCACCGCCTGTCGAGATGATCTTTCCGACACATATACCGGACGCTCTGAAGTTGTCGATATTCTTACGAAGCAGACAGGCAACCCCATACATAATTGCCAAGGCGAAGTCGTAAGAGTCGTGTGCGATTGTTGCGCCAAAGAATACCCCCGTTGCGTTTCGGTCAAACTCAGGTGGATTAACGCCCGTAAGGTATGGCAGGAACGTCAAGCGGCGGTCGACCTCTTTCTTACTGGCCACCGCGTCTATCTCTTTAAAAGACACGCCAGGTAGAAATTCATTCCTAAACCATTCTAAACTAATACCGCCCGATTCACATACCGGAAGATAAACATAGCTATTATCGAAAGGTCCGCAGTATAATGGGATACGCGACGGTGAAGCAAACGGTTTTTCAACAAGTGTCGCAATAGAAGAGACCGTCCCCGCCGACTCACTGACAATTCCCTGAGTAATATTCCCCGTGCCAATCATGCCCGCGAAATGATCGAGCGTGCCTGAATTGACAGTGCAGCCAGTCGGAAAATCGAGCTTCCTTCGCACACGTGGCAGTATCTCTCCGACAATCGAGCAGGGATCTATCAACCTGGGCAATTGACATATTTCGACACCACAATATCTCAGCGGATCATCCCAATATACCCGTCTTGTCACATCGAAATAGTGAGAAAATGGGTAAATCGAATGCTCCCCAACAAAATGACCAGTCAAGTGGTATATAACGTAATCCTTGAGCAGAAAAAACTTACGCGCCTTCTTGAAACACTCGGGCTCGTTGTGTTTAATCCACAACAACTTCGTCAGCGGCCAAGTCGGGATAATTTCAGGCTGGCCGGTTATGCGATAGCATGTATCTCGGTCAAACAATGCGGACAACTCTTCGCATTCACTTTGAGAGCGCATGTCCAGCCAAGAAATGCCGTTCCGCAAGGGTTTTCCCGACTCATCGGCCACGATGAGCGACTCTGCCTGGCCGGTTAAAACCAATTGTACCGGCTGCTCCCGCCCAAGAATCGGTTGCGCTCTCCTGTAACACGATGCCACGAGATCCAAAATTCGAGCTAGATAATGCTCTGCATCGAACTCGACGATGGTGTTCTTCCGCAGGTAAGAAACCCCCGCGCTTTCCAACGCGACCAGGGTCACGTTATCCGTATACGCACCTACCTTGATATTGGTAGTCCCTAGGTCAACTGTAATAATCGCCATCGTTGCCACCACTCCAAATCGCTTCTCATCCTTCGACTTGCGCTCAAAAAGACTTGGTCCTGCGAAGATTGTGAAGACTGAGGCTGCTGTCTCCGATGGGCGTGACGAGGCCCCTACCGGTTTGCACGGATCTCTCGACTACTCGCCAACGATCTGAACCCGAACGACGCGTTCCCTCTCGCGGGTTTGATCAAGATCTGCGAAATAGATCCGCCCGAAAAGACCCAGGGTCATTTTACCGTCAAGCAGCGGTATTGCCTCCGAACGACCAAGCAAACAGGAACGTATATGCCCATCCGTATTTAGACACCATTCATTCAGTTCCCCCCGCAGCGCCAACGCTTGTTGCGTGTGGAACTCCCCAGGATGCAGATACTGTCCTTCGTACTTGCAATCCGGAATAATCTTTTCGAGACAATTGATGGTGTCCTGAAGAATGAGCGGGATTTTTCCGTAGGTCTCCCCCTCAGAGTCTTCTTGAATAAGCACGCTGCAGCTGGTGTGCTGACTGAATACGACCACCATGCCGTTTTGAATACCGGCCGCAGTGACAATCGTGGTTACTTTGTCCGTGACGTCTTCAAAATGGATACCGTGCCGCGACTTGACTGATATAGTCTCATGAAACACTGCCATAGTGGTTAAGCTCCCTTCAATTTCCGACTCTCTCGCGGTACGCGCGACTCATTTCCCTTATCATTCGTTCGAGCATGTCCTTTGGATCGGCCGCACACATCACAGCACTGGTGGAACCAGTGCCGTCGGCGCCCGCACGAACGATTTGGTAGACATCATTCTCGTCGCTAATCCCTGCTCCGTGCAGCACCTGGATTTCCTTGTCCACCTCACTCACAGCCTGGTTGGTTCTCTCGATCTCCTGAATGTCATCTGCGCTACGCTTCCCGCCCCCGATCAACGCAGGAGACTCTGCCAGAACAATGTTGGGTCTGAGCCTAGCAACAGCAGCACTTTCTTCGACCGATCCAGCGCAAACCAGCGTAGCGAGCCCAACTTCATCCGCTCGACGGATCGTTGCGTGTAGCGAGGAAAGACTTAAGGGTTTCTCAGCGTGGTTCAGCAGAACACCTACTGCACCCGCTTCTCTAAGGGCTTCAGGCAATACCGCGCCTACACCACGACCGATGCAATTCGCATCCATGTGTTGAGCAAATACTTTTAGGTGGGTTGTCTTTTGCGCGATACGATAGATGTCAGTGTACTGCGCCGTGCAGATGATATCGACGCCATAGTCGTCACACAGCTTATCAGCATGCAACGCGAGCTCGATTGCCCTATCACCGTATAAATAGACTTTCGGGCCAAGTTCGAAAAAAGGCCTTCTGAGCGAAAAATCTTCTATCATCGTCTATATCCTACCGAGAATACCGTTCAAAAAATCGGCCGCGGCGGGCAATGTGACTTCTGGGCGTCCCATCGTGCTACATTCCAAATTGATGAATCGGCTATATCCGCACACCTTGAGCGCTCTAAGCCCGCGCTCCCAGTCAATGCTTCCGGATCCTGGCGTACAGCGGTTGTTGTCGCCCAAATGCACATGTCGAATAGCGCCGCTGTCAGCAACGGCCGTTATAGCGTCAGCTATATCGGCCTCCTCGATCGACATGTGAAAGAAATCGGGCAGAATCCCAGTTTCCTTCAAGCCAACCTTGGACGCTACCCGCGCGCAGTCCACAATGCTGTTCAAATAGGGGCTTTCATAGCGGTTGATCCCCTCGAGGAGGACGGCCCCTTCGGTCCCGACCACAGCCTGAGCGATATCCCGGTAGATCGAAACGAAATCATCCTCTTGTTCCGGCGTCATCTGCCGATATATGTCGAACAACGGCAGAGGGTCCTGAGGTCCCAGAAGATATTCGATTTCAGTGATAGCGCCGATTTGCGCGCACACCTCAGCCGCCTGGACATAGAGTGCCTTTGTGGCTGCCCTCTCTCGGGAATCATCACTCATCAGTTTCCCGGCGGCGGGCGACATGAATAGGAACTCACAAGGTGTAACGCCGGCGTTTTCTTCGAGATGAAGTAATTCATCCATCTTCTCATCGTTCCACGAGTCATGATCGGCAAATACGGAGATACCTTTGTAACCCCAGCTCCGCAATAGAGTTGCCTTGTCAGTCAAAGTTCTTCCTGGGACCATCATGTTGGTGCATGAAAGTAACATAGCGATTCCCCTATTTGCTTATGGCCGCTAAGCGTAGATCTTAGAAACACGTATACGCACCGTCGACAATGAAATCGGCCCCAGTTGTAAACGAACTAGTGTCGCCTGCGAGATACACGGCGATCGATTGTAATTCTTCCGGCTTCCCCATGCGGCGAAGTGGCGACAGTTGCTCCCACTGCTCGATCAGAGGTCGTAACGCGGGGGACTTCAACGTCATTTCTGTCGCCATATACCCAGGGCTTATGGTGTTTACTCGCACGTTCCTAGTCGCCCATTCGATGGCCATTGCCTTGGACATCTGGATGACCGCTGCTTTTGATGCTGCATATGACGCTTCGCGCTGGGGAATGTTGACAATATGAGCCGACATAGATGCTGTGCAGACGATTGAACCGCCTCCCTGTTTCAGCATGACCCGCCCGGCAGCCTGCGCGGTCAAGAAGGTACCGTTTAGGTTCACTTCAATGATCTTCTTCCAATCCTCGTACGTGTCGTCCTCTACCGCCACTTCGTTTGAGATTCCCGCGTTGCAGAAAGCAATATCGAGGCGGCCGAACTCTTCGAGAATGCTGTCTATCATCGCATTTACCTGTCGTGGATCTGTAATATCTGTCTTAATGGCAATCAGCCTGCTACCGTTTGCGGCCGATATCTCCGCGCAAGCCTTCTTCGCTTCATCCAGATCAAGATCTACAATGGCGACCTGCGCCCCGGCCTCGGCTAGTGCACTGGCGATTGCTTTGCCAATACCGCGTGCGCCCCCTGTTACGAAAGCGGTCTTTCCGTCCAAACGCATTCTTTCTAGAATACCCACTTTAGAAATCTCCACTTCTGGGCCTAGCGATTTGGCCAATGGGGAAAAAGACATTGCTTGCGACTCCACGTGCTCTTTCGCGCAATCAGGAAAACAGTCAGCGCCATAAGAGATGAAACGCCGAGAACAGAGGTCTCGATTGCGTTCAGTTCAGGCGTGATACCGCGTTTCACAGAGGCGAGCATAAAGATGGGGAGCGTTGGATTCGGCCCGGCCACGAAGAATGCTATGATGAATTCGTCGAAACTCAGAACGAACGATAGAAGTGCCCCGGCCAGCAAAACTCCCAACACAGGCCTCATCGCGACCTAAGCTCTCAAGCTGAGACATGTCGGTCTGGGTAATGTTCATGGCTGTCTCAACCCGTTGGCGGAGTTGGAATTATCCATGTGAAGCCATTGACAACAATGATAAAGAACAGATAGATTAATAAGCATAGGTGATGAATTACCAGCGGGACTATTGCTCCGTGCTGTCTCCGCGGCGGGAGCCCACTGGCTTGCAGAAGCTCGGGTTCGACTGTTGTCGCTCGAACGCGACTTTGGCTGGCCAGACGATCTCGTCCACCCCCTTGGCAGGCACACGACGCATTTCTCACGCGCGATCGTGACAGTTTCGATGTCATCGAGATCGACCGGTGGGTGAACGATGCTGCAATTAACCTTGCCGTCCCGCAAACCTGTCGACGGATCCGAAAATCAAACTCCTGCAGATACAGTAGGCACCCAGCGCGAGACGTTCAGCTCTTCGGCAGCGCGCGCAAAGTCCTCTCATCCGCCACGTCGATGAAGGCGAATATACCAGACCTGGATATTCATAAGCGTTGCCAATTAATCGTTCCGCCAATCGTCATTGTTGTCATTCGGTCCGCATGGATAATCGGAAGGCAAGCCAGTGAGTTGAGCTGGGCCATGAATATCGGCCGTCAGGACGTCTCCCCAGAAATGGGAGTGGGTCTGGCCGAATTTCCAGGCAGCCTGATTCACAGTCCGTTCCTAACTCCCAAGCGACGGCTGTATCCTCTGGCGGGGCTCGAGATCCCCGCCAGAGGAGTCAATGTCCAGATGGAGCACCCATGAGCTTGAGCCTTTGATGGCGTTGCTACGCCTCACATTCACATTGGCGGTGAGTCGCGCCCTAACACGGCCAGGTCCGTGCCCCGCACAAATCTGCCCATCGACATCGCCAAACACGAATTCATCGCCATCCCGACCCCAGCGGCCCCGGGCAAGAGCACGCCGCTTCGACTAATCGCCGGGCGCGACCGACCGAGCATGGGCAGCATGGTATTCGAAGGGGCCGACGTCACCGATCTGCCGCCGCACAAGGGTCGTCATCAATTGGGGACGGGCGACGTGCTTCTTCCAGGCCCAGCGCAGCAAAGAGCTCCGCAAACGAATCCTGGACGGTTGACACCGACAATTTGCCGATGAAGTCATGAGTTTCGCATGACATGTTATGCCACCCGTTCCCCAACGCCAGCCATATGGTGAAGTATCTCAGTCTCTGTTGTATGCTCGGTTTGAAGCTCACATGCGATACTACCGCGCCTCAAAATGTAGATGCGATGTGTTGTCTCCATCAGATCTGATAGTCGGTGGCTCACTAGCATCACCGAAGTCCCGCTCCCAGGCAGCTTACGAATCAGCTCCAGCAAGGGGCGTCCGGCTTTCACTGACAGCGCTGCGGTAGGCTCATCCAAAATAACCAACTTCGGGGATGAGGCCATCGCCCGAGCAATCGCCACCAGTTGGCGTTGCCCTCCTGAAAGCGCCGAGACCGGCTCGGTGAGCGACGGCAATTGCAACTCAAGCTTTTCCAGGATTTGGCTTGCTCTCCGCAACATAGTTGATCGGTCCAACGCATTTATGCCGAATGCCCCGAAGCGACGAATTTCTCGTCCAAGAAAGATATTTTCATATATTTCAAGATTATCGCAGAGCGCGAGATCCTGGTAGACCATTTCGATTCCGAGTTCGCGAGCGCGCTTAGGATTGTACGCCACAAGCTGCGAACCGTTCACAAGCAACTGCCCGGCGCTCGGCTCGACATCCCCCGCCACAGTCCTCATCAAAGTGGATTTTCCTGCGCCATTATCCCCGGCAAAGCCGACAACTTCACCAGGCTTGATATGGAAATTAACGTTCTCCAGAGCGGTCACAGCCCTGTAATGCTTGGCGATCGATCGCGCCTCAATTACGTTCTGCATCTCTAAATCCTCGTCTCGCCCCTGCGGCTCAATGAATCGAGACCCACTGCAAACAGCAGGATGATCCCGGTCGCGACCATTTGGTAGAACGTGTTAACTCCCGCCAAACTCAGTCCATTCGAGATGCTCGCCATGAGCATTGCGCCGGCAATCGCCCCCGGGATGGTACCTTGTCCCCCGAAAAGGTTTGTACCGCCAATAATGGCTGCGCTTATCGCATTCAGAGCTAGAAGCTCGCCGATCCCTGGGGGTGCCGCATCGAGCAACGACGATTGTATGATTGCCGCGACGGCGGTCAGGACGCCCATGAGCATGAACAGCGAGACGATTATGACGGGCACCGCAATACCAACTCGCTTGGCTGCTTCCGGATTTCCTCCGATGGCGTAGACGTAGCGGCCAATATCAGTCTTGCGAGTGAATGTGTGCAAAAGTATCGCCAACGCCAAAAGCAAAACAGTCGGATACGGAAGGCCTCGGTAGCCCGAGAAGACCCACAGCGCGCCCGCCAAAAAGACAATCAGAAAGCCGAGCCTAGCGGCATTGACAACCCGAGTGATTCCCACCCCACCTCTTTGTTGCTTGACTTGGCCAACAATACCCCAAGCCGAGATCGCGCCGATCGCCGCTATGAGGACCGCGGATACGACAGGCGGGACCTCAGAATTTGCAATGGCGTAGAACCCTTCTGAGGCACCAGAAAGAGTTTGGCCGTCGGGAATTATGAACGCAACACCGCGGATCCACGAGAAACCGGCCAACGTAATAATGAAGGATGGGATCCCAAGACTGACACGGACTATTCCGTGCAAGGCTCCCACCGTCGTCCCTATGGCAAGTGCGATGACGATTGTCTCCCACGTGCCTATTTCGTATTTCACTTGGCACTGAAATATCGCAACCATAATCAATGCCATGACTGCGCCAGCAGACAAGTCGATCTCGCGGGCAACCAGCAGCAAAGTCATGCCCATAGCCAGAATGGCCGTGACCGCCATCTGAACGGACAGGGTACTTAGATTTCGTTGCGTTAGGACGAAGCCGTCAGTGAGAAAAAAATGAAACACCACCCACGTCACGATTGTGAATCCAAGAAGGAGCACTAATCGCAAATCTCTCAGATCTGACGCCACGGACGTCTCTTTGGCGTCGCCAGCACGAGCATCCATAATTTCTTGTTTCACAGACATCTTCGTCTCCGCAGCGAGAAGGGAGCCTCGCGCTAAGCGCGAGGCTCATAAAGCCTATCGGAACTTCGCTAGCCCTGCGGGTAGAACTCCATCTGGAAGGCCCTTGAGAACAGTCGGCGCATCGACATATCCCGGGCTGTACTGCGAGAAATATGTCGCCATATTTTCCCTGGTAACGTTGAAGTCCTCTATCGGATACAGAGGTATGCTGAGGTCCCCTGTTTTATACTCGCTTGGAGCTTTTGGCTTTTCACCGCGGGCAAATTGAACCGCAACTTCTCCGGCTGTCCGTCCCATTACGTCAAATCTTGTGAAGCTTGATAGCTTCATGCGGCCCTCTATGATCTGGCGACATCCGTCGCTCGTCGCGTCCTGCCCAGAGACGAAAATTGTGTCCGGCAGACCGAGACGCTCGATGGCAGCGATAGCGCCACCAGCCATCCCGTCATTGTTGCACAGGAAGCCTTGGATGTTGTTGTTGTTAGCGGTCAGCGCGTTTTCGGCCTGCTTGCGCGCAGATTCCGGGTCCCAGCCCGCTTGAAACTCGTGGCTAACGATTTTCAATTTCCCGCTGTCGATGTATGGCTGCAGTATTTCAAAATATCCCTTTGTGACTTCCTCAGCCACGGCGTTTCCGGGCTGCCCCGAGATGATGACCCAATTGCCTGCCAGAACTCCCTCCTTTTCGGCTGCTTTCACGGCCGAGCGTCCAACATTTCCGTTGTCACGCGAGACGAAAGCTGCGACGTCGGAGCTCGGGATCGCAGTGTTGTATGCTATTACCGGAACTCCCTCGCGTTGCGCCCGTCGAGCCATGTTAATGGCGGCCTTTGACTCGACGGCCACGATGGCAAGTGCGTCCACGCCTTGTGAGAGGAGGTTTTCAACGTCACGTAGCTGCTGAGCGACGTCGAAATTTGCCTGGACGACTACCGCCTCAAATCCTCCTTTACGCACGGCATCCTCAAAACTCGGTTTGTCCAAGTTCTTCCACCGGGGCACCGTAAATGTTTCCATGGCAAAGCCGATGCGGCCCGTACGTGCTTGAACAATCGCTGGCGAAGCGATCGCTGAAAGCGCTGCTAGCGTACCGACTGACCGCTTGACGAAACTGCGTCGTGACATTTTATACATAATATACTCCTCTCTTGTTGTGCCTATTGCGATTTCACATCGTCTTTTTATAGTTTGGACGCCAGCACATCGATCTCGATTACCATGTCTGGGTGAGCGAGTGCCGATACATAAACGAGCGTATTGCCTGTGATGACATCGCCAAGCAGTTCGGCGCGGCGTTCCCTGCTGTAAGCAACGTGGGTCGCATCGGTCATAAAGACCGTAATCTTCAATACATCCGCCGGAGAGAGATCTTCGCTGGCAAGCCAGCGACCCACGTTCAGCCACGCTTCTGCGATCTGCTCTTTGTCGTCCTTCAGCATCTCTCCGGCTTGGTTGATCCCGAGTTGTCCGGCAGACGCGAATAGTCGCGCGCCAGGCTCGGTGATGTTCACGTGAACGTATGGGCCAATGGGTGCATGAAGCTGAGGTGGATTATGGCGCCTGATCATCCTATTTTTTCCTCGCTTTGGTGCCAACAACGAGTGTCGCGGGAGCTAATCCCGCGAGAAAATTCGTAGTCGCCCCCACGCGTTTGCCGGCATGCTGAAGCACATCCTTGCGATGCACGGCTCGGAGTACTAGGCGACCGCCAATTTGCCTGAAGGGTTCGGGTGGAAAGCCTCCTGTGGGGCCTCTAATCAAGGCAGACGACGTGAGTTCGGTCCGCTGTTCCAGCGCCAAATCTTTCAAGAAGCGCGCGGCCAGTCGAGTTGGCCCGACTCCGTTGCCGGAGAACCCGCAAGCGTAGATTATGTCCTTGTTATTGTTCAGGTAGCCAAACAGAGGAAGCGCATCTCGAGTGCGATCGACTGGCCCAATCCAGCTTTGCTCAGCCTTCAGATTAGAGAATGCAGAAGAGTATCGATGAAACTCCGCTTCCATCAGCCGAAGCCGGGGAGCTGGACCCGTGAACCGCGACTCATTTACCCCCCGGTAGCCGATCTTGCCTCCACCCTTTCCGAACACGATTCGACCGTCGGGGCGAGCTTGAATGGCACCTACCATCAGCCGAGCGTCATTTACGACGGGGCCATCGGTCCAGCCCATTGCCTCCACGATTTCGGGGACTGGCCTGGTGGTTGCGAGTTCTGATGCAGCTACTAAAATCGAGGATCGAAACTCGCGCATGGCGCCCATCCATGCATTCATGGCAAGGATGAGCTTCTTGGGGCGCACGCAACCATACGGAGTCGTCACTTCAAGGAAACCGCGACGCCGAAACCGGTTCATTGGTGTTCGTTCGAAAATTCGGATGCCACTTTCTGTGGCAGTCCGCCGCAGCGCCAGGGCGAGCTCTGCGGGATGCACAGTTCCAGAGGAAGGATCGAGGACGCCAGCTTTGAATCCGTCAAGGCCCCACCGGGAGGAGATCTGTCTGCCCGTCAACTGTTCAAATTTAGGGAGGTGGCCAGCGTCCAGTGCGAGTTGTGTGCTCCTCCATGCTCCAACATGAGCGTCGCAGGTCGCCGCCCAAAGCCAGCCGCTGCGCCTAAATTCGGCTACTCTGTGCTGACGACAGAACTCTTCGATTTCATCGACCGCTGCCATAGACGCACGGACAAGCGAGCTAGCTTCGTCTGCGCCGCAGAGGGCTGTAAGTGCAGGTAGCCGACCAGCCCAACTCAAGACATATCCGGCATTTCGGCCACTGGCACCAGCGCCGCAGATATCCTTTTCGAGGATAATGATTTCAAGAGATGGGTCCGCCGCTTTGAGAGCGAGCGCCGCCCACAATCCGCAGTATCCCCCTCCGACTATTGCGATGTCACAACTTACATCGCCTCTCAATTGAGGTGCCGCGCTGAGGTCTCTGCCGAGAGCGTCGGCGAGCCAGAAAGAGTTTTTAGCGACGTTCATCGGAATGCGCACCCGATTCACCCAGCTGAAGATCGAGGCCATATGCCTCTAAAGCAGACTGCAGCGACACATAGCCGTCGTGCACGTCTGAGATCACCTTTTGTCGGTCGCGCTTTGTCGGATCACCGTAGCCGCCACCGCCAGGCATGAGCACACGTACGACATCCCCCTCTTTCAACTTGATATTGGAGTACTTGCTCGAGGACGCGCGACCGAATGCCTCGACCGCATTGCGCCAATCTACGCTCGACGTCGTGCGGAACAGCGTGGCACCTGTCATGCCGGCTTGGCCTCCGTCGAGCCCCCAAGCAGGGATACGGTGCCGGTTTGTCATCTGGTTGATTGAAATTGGTCCCAGTGCCACAAGGGTCCGAGACGTAGCCAGACCACCGCGAAATGTGCCAGCGCCGCCCGAGTCTGTCCGTAGCGAATACTCTTCGATCCGCCATGGGAACTTTGTTTCAAAGACTTCGACAGGGGTGATTGCGCAGTTGCCGTTGATTGAATCAAGAGTGCTATTGCCGTCGGCGAACTGTCTGCCACCATAACCGATAACCGAGAGATCAAAACCGGCAAAGGACTCGCCCAATTTCTCGTGATATCCACCGAAAGTCAGGCATCCATGCGTGCAACCCTCAGCCGCCATCACACGGTTAGGGAGTGCCTTGGATAAGGCGCCGAAAATGGCGCACACAACGATCGGATGCGTTTCAGTATTTCCGCCAACCTCGGCACCCGGGTAGTCGACATTCATGATACTGCCAGCCGGTGCGATGATCTTGATAGGCCTATAGCACCCTGAGTTCTTCGGTATTGTCTGGTCAGTTATGTGCAGGAACGCGTTGAAGACCGCAGACCATGCGACCCCCAGGGTTGCATTTATCGGCCCAGTGGCCTGAGGCGAACTGCCTGTGAAGTCGACAACCGCCTGCTCGCCCTGAATATGCACCGCGACAGCAATCTGATATTCTTTGTCGCGATCAATACCGTCGTCTTCAACTATGTCTTTAAACCGATATATTCCATCAGGTATTTTTGCGATCTCGGCCCGGGTTCTTCTCTCAGAATAATTCAGCAGCGATGCTACAATATTATCCAATCGCTCTGAGCCGTATTTCGTATAGAGCTCCTGCACTCGCCTTTCAGCAAGTGCCACGGAACTCAACATAGCCCTCATATCTCCGTAGTAGATGCGGGGCGTACGCACCTGGGCAAGAAGCAGCCGCCACACGTCGGCGTCATCCTGACCACGCTTGACGATCTTTACAGGCGGAACCCGCAGTCCCTCGTGGAATATCTCGGTGGCGTCGCCGGGAAAGCCGCCGGCCGCGATACCGCCCACCTCAACAAAATGTCCGACCGCAACGGCGAAAGCTACGATCCGACCTTCGAAGAAGATAGGTTTGAAGACAGTATGCTCTGGAGTGTGCAACCCCCCCCGATAGGGATCATTGTGAAGAATTACGTCTCCCTCCTCGATCGTGTCGAGAGGCGTTTCCTGGATCATTGTTCGGACGAGGAGCGGTATCCCGCCGATCTGCGACGGGCAGTGGTCGCCGTTCGCGATCAGTTCACCTGTTGGCGTGGCCAGTCCGCAACTGAAATCTTCTGACTCACTGAAGAGAGAAGAGTAGGCGGTACGCATGAGATTGATGCCCATCTCGCGACAGATGGACGTCAGCAAGCCTTCGATCACCGAGATG
Organism: Mesorhizobium sp. RCAM 05104; assembly: GCF_059683645.1. Classification (NCBI taxonomy): domain Bacteria; kingdom Pseudomonadati; phylum Pseudomonadota; class Alphaproteobacteria; order Hyphomicrobiales; family Phyllobacteriaceae; genus Mesorhizobium; species Mesorhizobium sp. RCAM 05104. The sequence continues at coordinate 2,023,372 of NZ_CM185033.1, forward strand.
TCCACCGCCGATGCCGTGGCAACCGCACCTCCGCCGGCGTCGGTGCCCAATGGGATCTGCGGTGAGGCGATACCCCGCGCCTTTTGCGCGGACCACTCATTGCACCAGGCTGAACAGAACAACGTTTCTGATCCAACGTGGGTCTGACCCGCAAAAAGTAGCGCCCCGCAGTTTCTACACTTTAGGTATTTTTCGACGTAATACTTGTTCGGTGATAATTTCATGTTAGCGGAGTCCACTCTTGCGCGAAATAATCAAGTTGCCGAACTGATCCACCTTCATTGTTGCGTATTCAGGTACGACCGTCACCGAAGCAATTTCTTCTACCAGTGCTGGTCCATCAATCGTTGAACCCGCCCCAAGGTTAGATCGCCAGTATACTGGCGTATCCCGTGGCCCGTCCTCAAACACCACACGACGCATTCCAGTGGGCTGAACGTTCCTACCCGCCTCTTCGATCGTTTCGAATACCGGCTTTTCGGTCGCGCCGACCGCTGTCAGCTTGAGATTCACTATCTCAAGTTTTTCCTCGGGATTGTGATAGCCGTACCGCGATTGATGTGCTTCGTTGAATTTTCGGAAAAGACTCTTGGTGTTTGCCTCGTCGAAATTCATAAAATCGATGGGGACCTCGAGTTCATGACTCTGACCGAAATAACGCATCTCCACACTCGGCATGAGAATGACGTTGCCCCGATAGCCCTGCTCCTCCAATTCCTTCTCGGCTGCTTGTCTCAGAGCGCCAAGCACTTCCGTCAGCTTGTCACCCTGGAATGTGTTGGATGTCATGGGGACAGTGCGTTCGAGATCAACCCGAGCATCTGCTCGCAGAAAGCCGTAAGCGGAGAACTGACCGGGATAGTTTGGAACGATTGCTTTCTTGAGATCGCCTTCGGCCATGAGTTCCGCCACATGCAGCGGACCAGCTCCGCCAAAGCCAACAAGTGCGAAATCGCGCGGATCATGCCCCCGCTCAGTTAGCACAGCGCGCAGCGGCCCAAGCATGTTGTTGTTAACAATGCGCAGGATCGACCACGCGGTTTCTTCGAGTCCCAGCCCGATGGACTGTCCCAGGACTTCGATCGCGTGGACTGCCGCGTCCTTATCTAAACGATAGCTTCCCCCGAGGAAGTTATTTGGATCGATCCGCCCAAGGACCACATTTGCATCCGTGACGGTCGGCTTGGTGCCACCCCGTCCGTAGCAGATTGGCCCAGGCATTGCGCCGGCGCTCATAGGCCCAACGCGCAGCATTCCTCCCGTATCAACCCAGGCGATTGAACCTCCTCCCGCTCCGAAAGTCCTAATGTCGATCATCGGTACCTGGATGGGCAGGCCGAACTCGATCTCAAAGTTCGTCGTAAATGCTTCTGTAAAGTCAACGATGCTGGCGCAGTCTGTTGATGTTCCGCCTATATCGAGCGTAACGACATGGCTCTCGCCGATGGCCTTCGATAGATCACGCGCGCCGATGACGCCGCCAGTCGGCCCTGACACGGCGAGATTGATAGGCACCTTCGCGGCCGCGGTGAGCGCGACCTCGCCGCCGTTCGATTTCATCATAACGACGCGTGGATCGTCAGCTCTAGAGGAGAAGTACTGATCAATGCGCGCAACTTGCTGTTGAAGGAGCGGCTTTACATAGGCATCAGAGATCGTCGTTTGTGCCCGGGCGTACTCCTTCCACCTCGGCATCACGTCAAATGAAATCGAGATCGCGTGGTCCGGGAGTTCTTCGGCTAGTATCTCTCGCAGGCGCCGTTCATGTGCTGGATTAGCGTAGGAGAACAACAGGCACACAGCCACGGCATGAACTTGGCCTTTTGAACGGATCTGCCTAGCCACTTCCCGTGCGCCATGTTCGTCCAACGGCTTCAGGATCTTGCCATCGGCATCTATCCGCTCGTCCACCTCATAAGCATTTCGCCGTTGAATCAGAGGGGCCGTCTTGACCCAGGTGATATCGTAGCTTCCCTTGCGCTTTCCGCTCTGGATGAACGGGATATCCCGAAAGCCTCTTGTGGTTATATATGCAACGTCTGCGCCGCGGCGCTCCAGAAGTGCATTCGTAGCAATTGTCGTTCCAAGCCGAAGATATTCGATTGAATAGTCGCCGAACTTCTCCAGGCCTGTAACGATTCCTTTGATTGGATCGCCAGACGTAGTTAGGTTCTTCCAGGCTTCGACTTTTCCTGTTTCGCGGTCAAACGATACGAAATCCGTAAACGTCCCACCGACGTCTACACCAAGCATTTTTCCCACTAGATGACCCTTCAGGTTCCCACTGTCGGCACTTCTTGCGCCGCCGGTCCGTTAGTTCCCGCAACGTTATGAGGTCGCTGAGGCCTCGCAGCACTCTACAAAATTCGCCTGCTCTCATCGCTCGGCTTTGGAAGACGGAAACAGAGTTTCACAAAGGAAACAAAATGTCAACGGTGAATTTTTGTTGCGCAGACTGAACCGTCTGTTGCAAGAGTTGAAATGGTTCTTGTTGGATTCCGCACTCAACAATCCACCGGGAGCTGCCGGAATGGCCTCCTTTAGTCCAGCGCGGTCGAGATTTTACGACGCATACCGCACATGCTGCGAAGAGGTTGTGCTTCCGCCCAGCAGACCCGATTGCAATCGCCCTGAAGACAGGTCCGCGTGAAATCAGAAATTTCCCTCGTGCAACTAGGTTTCTCTTGCGAAAAAATGAGCGGTAGCTGTTGGTTGGCCAGGGCCCAATCTCACTAACCGGCACTTGCGAAGGGAATAATGCGGGCATTCAGCGCCTCGCTTGCTCAGCATTGGCGGCAGGTGTGGTCGATCGGGGTGATGCTTATGCCGCGGCCGGAGGCAACCGCCTGAAGCCCGGAGTTGACGGTGGCCGCCTTGAAGACCACGTTGGCCGGCCTGTCGAAGCGGTATTCATTGGCGAGCCAGTAGTCGCGCCATACGCCGGGCACCGGGGCGGCGACGTCGGCTCGTCGAATATGTCATCAAGTTCGACGAGCGAGATGGTGCCCCGTCGGCAGGCACACGACGCATTTCTCGATGTTGACAATTTCGATGTCGTCGAGATCGACAGGTGGCCGAATGATGCCGCAATCGACCTTGCCGTCCCCCAGGCCTGCCGTCGGATCCGAGAAATCGAACTCCTGCAGGTGCAGTGAGACACCCGGGCGCATTCGTTCGAACTCACGAATGATCGCCGGAATGAACTGAACGGCGGTGCCGATCATGTAGCCGACGTGCAAGCTGTTCTTCAGGGCAAGCTGCAGCGCCCTCGCCTCGCCCTGGAACAATTCGATGTCCTTGTCCCGCGTCCGCGCTCTTACCAGCAGCCTCTCTCCGGACTGGGTCAGGCTCACGTTGCGGGTGGTGCGCTCGAATACCGGAAAGCCAAGCGTCTCCTCGAACTGGATGATGGTCTGCGAAAGCGCCGGTTGCGAGACGTTCAGCCTTTCAGCGGTGTGCGCAAAGCTCCTTTCCTCAGCCACGGCGATGAAGGCGCGAATATGCCGGGCTTGGATATTCATAAGCCTCACCTATTAATCGTTCCGTCATTCGTCCTTGTTTTCAAGTGCTCCACATGAATAATCGCAAACTAGGCCATAAGTTGAGCTGAGCCATGAGTATCAGCCATACAGAGTCTTCCAGGGTCACCGCGTCTTGGAGCGCGGCATGCGATCTCTAATCCATGACCCGGTGAAGGGCGACAAGTCCAAGCTCACCCTGGTGCGTGCCAGTGGTAGGCTTTGGGCTCTGCTTTATTCCGACGCTGTCGGCATCGCTCGCCCCCCGCTTGCTCGGCGCGCCGTGCGGCGTGCTCAACGGCATGTCGATAGCGCAGCAGTTCGGCGAGTCCGGCACGTGCTCGGCGCGGCCACGGGCGATTCCACGTCCTGTTCGCCTCGCTGTCGAGCCGGCCGAACTTTCCCTATCCTCCGGAGTTCGACTTCAGGAGCTACATCAGGCTCTACGCCAACACCGTTTATCAGAGCGCCTTCCTCAGCAGCCTGATCATTGCGAGGTGCACTACGGCGTTAAGCCGGAGCCTTCTCAATGAGGCTTTGAAGTAGCGCGTATACCGTGAAAGATGCCGGCCCCGGCAACCGTCGGCACGCTAAGGAAGAAGGGCGTATAAACTGCAGTCCTGCGCGCGTCCGCAACAGTGGACGGTTGTCGCGCGCAGGACGGAGGAAATTCGCCCCCGCCGCGGGCGGTTAACGGGACAGCCGTAGGAGCGTCAGCATAGCGCCGGCCGCAGCACGGGACGCGGGACCGACTGTCCCCGTCCGCGGCGGTCCGCTTTTTTTGCGTCAGGATGGAAGCCAACCGGCCGAGATCGCGCGATCCCCATTCTCGACAAGTCCGGCGGCTGATCGGCGACGATTCTCTGCCTTCGGTGACCAAAGGGTTTGTCGCCGCTCGACTTGTTTCGGTCAGCCGCAGCAGCGAAGCCGGAACTGGTGGTTTGATGAGTGGGGGAAAGGCGGTAGCGCTCTCCCGCTACCAAAATCTAGTTAACTAACTGAAAAATATGAGAAAAGCTCCTCTTATGGTAGCGCCCCCGAGTGAAATTTCGCAATAAAATCAAGGGAGCATCCCAATCAAACCGCGCCTCACTGAGGCGTCACGTCGATACCAAAAACCGAAGCCGACGGTGACCTAATCGTGCCATCCTGCTAGGCCTTGTCGAACATTGCCTTGAGTTCGGTGCCCTGCTTGCGCATACCGACGCCAGCGCCATTGCCCATCACGCAACCTTGAAAACAGGGTGTCGCAAATGTGTAGCAGATCGAAGCACACGGTTTTCAAAAGGCGATAAGCTCTTCGCGCTCCCGCGTTGTGGCGACGTCGGCCATGAGAGCATCATACTTGCCAACGTTGAGTGCCGGGATCATGTTGTCGAAGGAGCAGTCAGCCGTGATCGCGTATTTGACCTTCATTCTGGCGCAGTGATCAGTGGCAAAACCAATTTCGAAGCCGGCGAGCGTACCATCCGGCTTGGTCATTCCTTGGCAGATTGTTTGATCCACCCGTTCGCAATTGCATCAACAAATATCATTTCGGCAGCGATGGCGAGTTCAGGAGCATTCTGATGGATTGCTTCTGTCAGCTTTCGCACTCTGGCCTCGTCGACGGCGAAGTCGACCCATGTGCCGCCTCCGACAACATGATCTAGCAAAAGTGGCTGAAAACGCAAGAAGCACCGACTTACCCGCGCCGGTGGGGCCGACGACGAGCGTGTGGCCAACATCACCGACGTGCAGGGACAACCGGAACGGGGTGGAGCCTTCGGTTTTGCCGTAAAGCAAAGGGGGGCTACCGAAATGCTCGTCCCGTTCCGGCCCCGCCCACATGGCAGAGAGGGGAATCATGTGGGCGAGATTGAGCGTCGAGAGAGGCGGCTGGCGGACATTGGCGTAGGCATGTCCGGGCAATGAGCCGAGCCAAGCATCGACGGCGTTGACGGTTTCGACCATAGCCGTGAAATCGCGGCCCTGGATGACCTTTTCGGCAAGGCGCAGTTTCTCGTCTGCGAGACGCGGATCGGCATCCCAGACTGCGATCGTCGCAGTGACATAGGCCAAGCCCGACATGTCGGCGCCGAGTTCCTGCAAGGCCATGTCGGCGTCGACCGCTTTGTTGGAGGCGTCCGTGTCCATCAGCACGGACGCCTCGTTGGTCATCACCTCCTTCAGGATCGCTGCTATGCTCTTGCGTTTGGCAAACCACTGGCGCCGGATTTTCGTCAGCAGCTTCGTGGCGTCGACCTTGTCGAGCAGGATCGCGCGCGTCGACCATCGATAGGGAAAGGCAAGCCGGTTGAGCTCATCGAGCAGACCCGGCGTCGTCGCGGTCGGAAAACCGATGATGGTGAGCATGCGAAGATGCTGGTCCCCAAGACGCGGCTCGAGCCCGCCCGTTAGGGGCTCGTCGGCCAACAGCGCATCGAGATAGACAGGCGTCTCCGGCATGCGCACACGATGGCGCTTCGTCGAAACAGTGAAGTGCAGGTAGGTCAGCGTCTCGACATCGTCCAGCCAACGGCATTCCGGCATGAAGCCATCGAGCAGCGAGAGCACGCGCTCGGTGCGGTCGACAAAGGCGCGCAGGATCTCACGCGGATTCACGCCGGACTGTTCGCGTCCCTCGTAGAGCCAGCCTTCCGTACGCGTGGCCTCCTCGGCGGGCGGCAGATAGAGGAAGGTGAGGAAGTAGCTCGAGACGAAATGGACGCCTTCTTCCTCGAAGTCAGCCTTGCGTTCGGCATCGACCAGGCCGGAGGCCGCGTCGGGAAACTGGCTCTCGGGATACGTTGCCGCCTCGTGGCGCTGAGCCTCCACAAAGATGCTCCAACCAGAGCCGAGGCGACGGAAGGCATTGTTGATGCGCGAGGCGACCGCGACCAATTCGGCCGCGACGGCGGAATCGAGATCGGGTCCGCGAAACTTGGCGGTGCGCTGCAAGCTGCCGTCCTTGTTCAAGACGACGCCAGGGGCGACAAGAGCGGCCCATGGCAGATAGTCGGCAAGGCGGCTGGCGCTACTGCGAAATTCGGCAAGGTTCATCATGGCCACGTCCTCAAACCGACAAATGACTGGGAAGTCGCAGATGCCGGCGGCCGACTTCGAAAAACAGCGGATCGCGCTTCGCGGCCCATACCGCGGCGGCATGGCCGAGCGCCCAGATGATGAGGCCGACCAGCCAAAGGCGCAGGCCGAGACCGACCGCGCCGGCAAGCGTGCCGTTCAGGATCGCGATGGAGCGCGGCGCGCCGCCGAGCAGGATGTGCTCGGTCAGTGCCTTGTGAACAGGAACGATCCATCCCGGCACCGCGTCGAGCTGTTCGAAAGCGGTCGCCATCAGATCAATGCTCCGCCGCCGAACGAGAAGAACGACAGGAAGAAGCTGGAGGCCGCGAAGGCGATCGACAGGCCAAAGACGATCTGGATCAACCGCCGAAAGCCGCCCGACGTATCGCCGAAGGCGAGCGTCAGCCCCGTCACAATAATGATGATGACGGCAATGATCTTGGAGACCGGCCCCTCGATAGACTGCAGGATCTTCTCGAGGGGCTGCTCCCACGGCATCGACGAACCGGACGCATTGGCGGCGGGAGCAATGGCGACATTGACAATAAGGATCATGGCAACGGCAACCGCATTGCGGTAGCCGCGTGTAAGGGCGGCGATCATGAGTTCTCTCCTGTGTCGGTAGGTTTGGCTTGAATGATGCGATAGTCGCCGTCGGGGCCGAGACCTTCGACGCGCGCGAGTTCGGCAAGCCGCCGCGCCGAGCCGCGTCCGGCAACCACCGCGACGAGGTCGATGGTTTCGGCAATCAGCGCACGAGGAACGGCGACGACGGCCTCCTGGATGAGTTGTTCGAGCCGACGCAACGCGCCGATACCGGAGCCGGCATGGATGGTACCGATTCCGCCGGGGTGGCCTGTGCCCCATGCCTTGAGCAGGTCGAGAGCCTCCGGACCGCGAACTTCGCCGATCGGTATGCGATCGGGCCGCAGACGCAGCGACGAGCGAACCAGGTCAGACAGGGTAGCAACGCCATCCTTGGTCCGCATGGCGACAAGATTGGGAGCCGCGCACTGCAGTTCGCGCGTGTCCTCGATGATGACCACGCGGTCAGACCCTCTGGCGACTTCGGCAAGCAAGGCGTTGGTCAGCGTCGTCTTGCCGGTTGATGTGCCGCCGGCGACAAGGATATTGTGACGGGTGGCGACGGCGGCGCGCAACGTCGCTGCCTGTTGTGCGCTCATAATGCCTGCCGCCACATAGTCTTTGAGTGTGAAGACAGCGACAGCAGGTTTACGGATTGCGAAGGCAGGCGCTGTCACGACAGGCGGCAGCAACCCTTCGAAGCGTTCTCCGGTGTCCGGCAACTCCGCCGAGACGCGCGGCGAGCGGCTATGCACTTCCGCGCCGACATGATGGGCGACCAGTCGCACGATCCGCTCGCCGTCTGCGGCTGAGATCATCTCGTCCGTCCCGGACAGACCCTCGGCGAGCCGATCGACCCAAATCCGGCCATCCGGGTTCAACATCACTTCGACGATTTCGGGATCGTCCAGGAACCGGCTGATAGCCGGCCCGAGCGCCGTGCGCAGCATGCGCGAGCTGCGCGCTCGTCCTTCGGTATCGTTGTGCGAAGCAGCCATGTTGTCCCCGTTTCGGTCGGGAACAATTCAGTCGGTCCCCGCTTGGGGATGATCAAAAGAGCCAGAAATTCCGCTGATTCAACAAGTTTCCATTGTCGTCGTAGCACAGCGTGCAAATACAGGTGAACGGCGGCGGGCCCGAGAACGTCAAATGCCGGGCGGCCGGCCTCCGCCAAGCTTGGTTACGCTTGAACGTCGATGTATTCGCTAATCAGCTTGGGATTCGTTGACCAGCGGCAGACCTACTTGGCTTGCCTGGAACTGAGGCCGAGCGCATTCTCCAACTTCTCATATGCCTGACGGTGCTTGTCTCGCTGCATGCGTTCCAGATTGTGCATTTTCCAGCGAACCGCGGGAAGCTTGTCGGCCTCTTCGATACCTAGCAGGTTCCAATCCGGGCGCCTTGCCTTGAAGGACAGGAGGAATTTGCGCTGATCCTCGGTCAGGGCCTTGTTGAGGTCTGCGATCAGGCGTTCGCGGACGGCCAGCAGTTCGTCGAGGCTGACCTCGATCTGGGACATACGAACGAATTCGCCCTCGTAGATGCCGGCGATATCCTTGCGCGTTGGCTGCAGCAGTTCGGCCATAGTCCGGTTGTGGCTGATCAGGTAGACCAGAAATGTCCTGACCAGGTCCTCGGTGAGGCCCTCGTTTTCAAAGAGCAGTTTCACATCGAAAAGATCCCGCGGGTGCTGCCTGTCGAGCGCGGCGCAGATCTTTCCGGCATAGAGGTCCGGGATGGAAAGAAGCTGCATTTCGATGTAGCCAAACTGCTCCTCGACCGCGGGCGACACTTCGCGCGGTTCCTCGGGAAACACGGATCCACGCAGGACCGGCGAGAGCTCGATCTTGATGCGATCGCTGCCTTGCGCGACGAAGAGGCGAAGTGCATCTGCCTGATGCTCGAAAGAGCGAACAATCTCGGTGCCAGGCATCGCGGCGATGACGGCGTCCGCGATGCGGGCAAGCGCCTCCGCGACGTTCCTCAATGCCGCGTCACGATCGTCCATTGGCAGATAGACAAGATCGATGTCGACAGAGAGGCGCGGCAGGTCGCGGATAAAAAGATTGATCGCCGTGCCACCCTTTAGGGCAAACGACTTCTCCACCGCCACCAGCGGCAAGATGCGGGTCAGGAGGCGGACTTGTCCGTAGTAGGGGCTGGCGGTGTCCACATCTCCTCCGGAACGGTTATGCGATACTTTGGATCGAGTCTGCCGCCCTTGGCCAGAACTCTGTTGCCGCTGCCAAGGCCGAGATCATCGAGCGCTTCGGGAGGGGGCAGCTTTTTAAGCCATGCGTAAGCGTTGCGTTCTGCCATCCAATAGAACAGCCGGCGGACCTTGACGTTGGTGCATTTGCGCAGCAGCTGCTCCATGCGCCGCGGCGAAAGCGTCGTCATACCCTGAAGCAGCTGATTGGCATGTTCGAAGGAGATCGCCTCGGGAACATCCATCAGCACCTCAAGGTAGGCCCGTTCTGGCGACGACAAGGTGACAGGCCAATAAACTTGCCGCCGGCCCGGAGGTTCGACATCTTTGAGTGTGCGCTCGACCGGATCATACTCCCGGTGAACGAAGCCGAATCCCAACAGCGAGGAAAGGCGGTTGTGGCGGACGAACCGTACGGCCGGTATCGCATGGTTCAGCCAGGCCGGCAAAGCATCCTTGCTGTAAAGATGCACTGATCGTTGGCGCGACAGCGGCAGGTAGTGCGCAAATCCTTGCAATTCCAGTGCGGTAAGCCCACCGACATTAAGATCCTTGCTGAATATGGTTTCCAAGGCGGCCACGACGCCTTGCCAGGTCAAATGCGTGCCTGGCCGCACATATACGCCCGGCGCCAGCGCTTTGAGCTGCTTGCTTTTGAGCAGGTTGTCGAGGGCGTGACGATCAAACTGCGGGCTTTGCTGCGTCAGCCAATGCTTCGTCACTAGAAGCCCCTCGGGCATCAGGGTTTGAAGCAGTTCTCGGCGATCGGCATTCGTGGGCATTGGGTTTATAGATTTTGATGTATGCGGCAATCATCGCCGCATTTCTTCATTTCGATAAACTAGCACATGTGGCCGCAGTTTACAATAATGTCAATTTGCGGCGACCATCGCCGCAACTATGAAAAACTGTAAACGCCGCCAAAGTAGAGGCGCCACTCTCGTGGCCACTGTCAGCCTAAATCCCACCTGTCTCGGTCGGGTGGATATCGTCCGAAATCTCCTGTCGCAGTTTCGGCCCTTTCGCCAGCCGCCTCCCCAAGGCGGTGACGAAGGCTTCGTAGCGTTCGGCGGCCTTGCCCCGCGCGGCCTGGGCGGCGGGCTCTGGCAAGGCAGGCGTTGCCGCGAGCCAGAAGCGGACGAACACCGCCAGGGTCTCGACCGCGATGCCTATATCCCGTTCCTGCCGGGCCAGACGGCGATCGACCTGGTCAAGGCGCTTGGCGATCGCCGCTTCGCGGCGCTCATCCGCATCCGGCGACAGGAACGACGCAATCGCAGCCTCCGCGATCATGGATTGGGATTGATCGCGCCGGGCCGCATAATCGCCAAGCATCGTCATAATGGTCTGATCGAGGTAGACCGAAATCTGCACCTTCTTCTTGCCACCTGTCATGGGAGCTACAACTCCATGCCATCATCAGGGTCGAGCGAGACCTGCCGCGCGACGCCCTGCATCAGGCGCGCTAGGCGCCGATTGCGAACCGCATCATCGTCGTCGCTGTCGTCGGCCGGGCTGATCTCGAACTCATTGTCGATCGGAGCGGTTTTTTCGACTGGCCGCGCACGATTGAGTTCGGGTTGATGACGTCGCTCCGATCCCGTCGGATCTCCATCGTCCTGCTGGGGCATGAGGAGATCCTCGCTGACTTCAGCGTGGACCAGCGACTGCAGGTGACTCCAGTCGTCAACATTGGCCGATTGGGATCGGCCCAACTCGGGTGGCGGGAGGACGCGTTCGCGGAAGCGGACATCCTCATAGTAGCGCGCCTTCTTCGCCCGGATCGGCGGTGCTCCCGCCACCATGACGATCTCGTCGGTCGGGGGAAGCTGCATGATCTCGCCTGGCGTCAGCAACTGGCGGGCTGTCTCTTGCCGCGAGACCATCAGATGTCCGAGCCAGGGCGAGAGCCGATGGCCGGCATAGTTCTTCATCGCCCGCATCTCGGTCGCAGTGCCTAGCGCGTCAGAGACGCGTTTTGCGGTCCTTTCATCGTTCGTGGCGAAGCTCACACGAACATGACAGTTGTCGAGGATAGAGTTGTTCGGACCGTAGGCCTTCTCGATCTGGTTCAGCGACTGCGCAATGAGAAAGCTTTTCAGCCCATAGCCGGCCATGAAGGCCAGGGCGGACTCGAAGAAGTCGAGCCGGCCGAGGGCCGGAAACTCGTCCAACATCAAAAGCAGCCGGTGGCGGCTGGCCTTGGTATGCAGATCCTCGGTGAGGCGACGTCCAATCTGATTGAGGATAAGGCGAATAAGGGGTTTGGTCCGATTGATGTCCGAAGGCGGCACGACGAGATAGAGCGTTGCCGGGCGTTTCTCACCGACGATGTCGGTGATCCGCCAGTCGCAATGCCGGGTTACCTCGGCGACGACGGGATCGCGGTAGAGACCGAGAAAGGACATCGCGGTGGAGAGCACACCCGAGCGTTCATTGTCGGATTTATTCAGCAGCTCGCGCGCCGCACTGGCGATGACCGGATGCGGGCCAGCGTCTCCTAGATGCGCGGTCTTCATCATTGCTGCCAGGGTGGACTCAATCGGACGCTTTGGATCGGAGAGGAAGCCAGCGACCCCGGCCAGTGTCTTGTCCTTCTCGGCATAGAGGACATGCAGGATCGCGCCAACCAGCAGCGCGTGAGAAGTCTTTTCCCAGTGGTTGCGCTTCTCGAGACTCCTTCCGGGTCGACCAGAATGTCGGCGATGTTTTGGACATCGCGGACCTCCCATTCGCCGCGGCGCACTTCCAGCAAGGGATTGTAGGCCGACGATTTCGAATTGGTCGGGTCAAAGAGCAGCACACGACCGTGGAGAGCGCGGAAGCCGGCTGTGAGCTGCCAGTTCTCGCCCTTGATGTCGTGGACGATCGCCGAGCCCGGCCAGGTCAACAGCGAAGGCACCACCAGGCCGACGCCCTTGCCGGATCGGGTCGGAGCGAAGCACAGCACATGCTCGGGACCATCGTGGCGCAGGTAATGGCGTTCATAGCGCCCGAGCACGACACCGTCGGCGCCGAGCAGGCCGGCAGCCTCCACCTCCCTCCTCTCGGCCCATCGCGCCGAGCCATAGGTGTAGACGTTCTTGAGCTCACGCGCCCGCCACACCGACATGCCAATTGCAACGACGATTGACAGGAAGCCGCCGGACACGGCGATCAATCCGCCTTCCACGAAGATACCTGGTGCATAGGCGTCGTAGAAGTACCACCACCAGAACAGTGCGGGCGGATAGTAGACGGGCAGTCCGGCAACCTCGAACCAGGGGTGACCGAGCCCCGTCTGGAAACCGAGTCTCCATGCGGTCCATTGCGTCGCCCCCCAGGTCGTCAACAGGACGATCAGGAAGACCGTGAGGATCTGACCCCATAGGATTTTCGTGGCGGACATTGCAGGTCCTTTCTGGGGTTGTCAGAGGCCAAGCCCCCTCTTACGGCCAAAGCTCCAATCGACACCTCCGCCATCACGGGCAACACCGGAGACGTGCTGGCCGAGATGCTTTTCGAGAGAGGGCGTCCAAGGAACGAGCTGGAAGCCGAGGCCGTCGTCGATCATGGCGAAGCGGCCGGAGGCCAGCATCAAGCGCTGACGATAAGTGCCGGCGACATAGCCTCCGGTAGCGACACGGTTGAAGGGCCGTCCGGTTTCGTCCGCGAGCTTGTCGCCATGCATCTCCAGTTCCCGGCGGCGCAGCGTGTCGAGTAGGTTGCGAGCGAAGACAACCCGCCTTCCCTGCCGCTCTGCGAGCCCCTGATCGACAAGGTGTTCGGCGCGCCTGTTCAAGGCGTGGCGGACCTCGTCGCCGAAGCCAGCTTCGGCCATGGCGACAGGCTCGCGGGCGATCGCCTGGCGGTCGAGCCAGGTCGCACCCGATGCCGCAACTTGTTCATCCAAACCAAGATCGGAGCGCACTGCCAGAGCTGCCCGGCGTTGGCCGCGCGCGTCATCGAATTTGCGCAACTCGACGATCGATCCGGGCAGGCTGTCGCCCGAAGCTTCCAGGTCGGAAAGTTTGATGTGATGCGTGCGTCCGTCGACGCCGTCAATGACAGCATAGGCTGTCCCGCGCAGTTCGTCGTCGAGCCCACGCTCGAGCAGCCGCCCGATAATGGGCGCATCAAGACTCTCTGCAGCCAGAACGTAGCTCGCTGGACCGCGCTCGATGCTTTGTTCACTCAGCGCGCGGTGCATGCGTTTGATGATGTCGCCACGTTCGCCGAGCTCGCGCAGCGCGGCTTCGGCCCGCTCGTCGACTATCCATTGACCAGGTCCGAGTTGCTCGGCGAGACCGAGGGATTCGAGCTTGCGCAGGCGGCCGACCTTCATCGCATGAAACTCGTCGGGTGGCTTGTCGGCCCGTGGGGCGAGATCGATGACACCGTCGTCGCGCCCGTCGCGAACCAGCTGGCGGTCCAGTTGTGTCCAACGCTCGGACTGGATCTGGCTTTCGAGCGTCCGGCGGATATCGAGATCGGTGCGTGGCCCCAATTCCTGGGTGATCAACTCCCGAGCCCGGTCACGCATGCCTTCCTTGATATAGTCACGCGAGATGACCAGATCCTGGCCGTCGTCACGAACACCACGCACGATCAGATGGAGATGCGGATGCCCGGTGTTCCAGTGATCGACCGCTACCCAGTCGAGCCGCGTGTCCAGGTCCTTCTCCATCTGTCCCACCAGTTCGCGGGTGAAGGTTTTGAGGTCCGCCATGTCGAGGGCGTCGTCCGGCGAGACGATGAATCGGAAATGGTGCCGGTCGTCCTTGGCGCGCATAGCAAAGGCCGCACCATCGGCTTCCTCGGCCCCCGGGCCAAACAATTTCGCCTTCTCTCCGTCGCGGGTTACTCCCTCGCGCCGCAAGTAGGTGAGGTGTGTGCCAAGCGAGGCGGCCCGCAGGGAGTGGCGGACAACGCGTGCCTTGACGACAGCGCCACGCGATCGTGAGGTGACGAAGCGATTGGCTTGGATGCTGGCACGCTGGCCGTGGCCAAAACGGGAGCGGTTGCTGGGAACAATCCGGCCCGAGCGCGAGATGGCGCCGCCAGCCTTTTTCGCCGCGGCGAGGGCCTGCGCGATGAAAGGCCGGGCCTGCTGGGCGCGGGTCGAGCGGATCCGGCCAGGCCGAATGCGAAACTCCCGCTCCCTATCCATCGCGCGTCACCGCAACGTGTAGAAAAAGGCGCAAATTCAGTAATGTAGGCGTTTCGCACACATTGCGCCGGTGGTTGGCAATGTGCGCAACACGCCAGAATATCGAGCAAGAACAACCGCCCAACCGACGCACAATGTGCGGCCTTTTATCCTGCCGTCTTAATCGGTCGTATTTTCCGCGACTTTCTTTCCATCGTCGTTCCTCTTCAAAATTACGATAATAGACTATTCTATGCCCTAAACCACGATCCCGTACTCTTGCGTCGAGTTCCGATGCGCCGTGCAGTCTTCCGCGCTCTGCGACGGCGTAGCAGCGCTGCTTATTTGCAGCACGGGAACCGTCGTGGCGCACTTTTCCATCGGAGTGACGGAGCATCGTCACAGGCAATCCGGCGCGGTCCGGCCGTCTCGCGATCGGCGCGGCCGCAGGCAAGATAACGTGCGTTCCGTCGTTCCTGGTCTGCATCGGTCCTCATCCGCCGGAGCGGATTCCTTGTCTCAGATGGCGTCCGTCAACGTGCCGGTGCCATGCGTTTCAACTGTCGGTCTTCTGCTCATCGATGCGCTCCGAGCAGCTTGCGGGCTTTGTCATGGGCACGGCGCGCGGCGTCCGCCTGGCTTGCCGCCGGATCGCCGACATAGAACGTGCCGTCGGTCCAGATCGCGTGCATGATCACCGCCAGCTTGCGCGCCACGGCGACACAGGCCTTGCGGTGGCAGGAGCGTTTGGCGATCGCCTGGCCCCAGCTCTTAACCTTGTCCCTGCCCTTGAAGCGCGTCATCAGCCCCGACGCCGCCTCGTAGAGCGAGCGTCGAACATCGGCATCGCCGGCCTTCGATATACGACCCTGAACGTCGATCGAGGTGCCCGACTGCCAGCGCCGCGAGGTCAGCCCGAAGTAGGCCGCGACGTCGCGTGAGCGACGGAAGCGTGACGGATCGTCAATCGCCGTCATGAACGAAAGTGCTGTGACGGGGCCGACGCCAGGAATTGCCATGAAGCGTCGGCACAGTTCGCTGCGCGCCACCATTTTCACGACGAGATCGTGCAGCCGGCAATACTGTCTCCACAGCGCTGCGCGCGCCGACAGCATGGCGTCCATCAGCTCGGACGACAGCGGGTCGTCCGCCACCGCGGTGCGCACCGTCTGCTCGAAAGCCCCTCGACCGACCTTGCCTAGGCGGATGCCGAACGCCTTCAGCGAATGGCGGATGGCGTTCTCAAGGTCGAGGAACTTGGCCTTCAGATTGCGCCGGTGCGTCAGCAGAAGCTTGGTCCGGTAGCAGCTTTCCGACTTGATATGGGCCTGGCGGAACCAGCCGGTGCGCATGATATGGGCGATGCCGAGCGCATCGGCCTTGTCGGTTTTGTTGCGCTGCGCCGACATCGCGGCGCGCACGTGCTGCGTCTCCAGGCAGACGGCCGGCAGGCCGAGTTTCTTGAGTTCCGGATGCAGCCAGGGCGACAGTGATCCTGCTTCGTGGCCCACACGCCGCAGGCGCGGCAGAAACGGCTTCAACGTCGCAAACAGCGCGTCGGGATCAGTCACCGTCGTCATCTCAAGATGCACAACGCCATGATCGTCGACGACGCACACCGCTGTTTCGTCCATCGCCACGTCCAGTCCGCAAAAGAATTCCATCGTTCGCCTCCTGCGTTGCTTCACAGGAGCAGATTTTGCCGCCGAGTCGCCGGCCATCGCCAGTTGACTAGCGGTCGACGCACAGTTTTGCTGCTCGGCCATGCGCTCGCCCCGATTACGGGCGGCAATCCCCCGGTCGTGGTGCCTGCCCCTGTCCTTTCCGCGCGCCTTGGCACGCTGAAGCACGAGATGATGCGACGGGCCCCGGGGTGTCTCATGGCGCGGCCCTTTCGTTTGTTTTAGGCACGAACAGGCCAGTTGACTGCGGCGCGACGTTTGGCGGTCCGCCCTTTGTCTGGGACCTTGAGGCGTCATCGCGCGGACGGCCCTGCTGCATTGCATAAGCGGTCGCACTTCCGTTCCGCTGCGCGACGAAGAGCGGCGCAAACTTCCAGCCAGGCCGTGCGGATACTGCCGAACTGATTGCTTTTGTCATGCCGTCGTCGACGATGGCGGCCGCAACGGCGGCGACATAGGCGCGCGTCTCCGCAGGCAGGCGCCGGCCTTGTAAGGACATCTCGTAGCGCCCCGGACCAGCATTGTAGGCAGCAATCCAGCCAGGGAATCCGTAGCGATCAAGCAGTTCGCGAATATAGGCCGAGCCCGCGATGATGTTGTCGCGTGGATCGTAGGGATCGCCGCCAAGGCGATACCGGGCGCGCAGATCGGACCAGGTCTCGGGCACGATCTGCATGAGGCCCATCGCGCCCTTGCGCGATGTGGCGCGTACGACGCCAGCGCTCTCGGCGGCAAGGACCGCGCGGATCCATGCGGGCGGAAGACGGAAGCGACTTGCCGCTTCCGCGATGTGGGCCTCATAAGGACTTCGCACCGACGGCGTGACGACTGTCCGGTCGTGCGCCACCGCAAGTGCAGGAAGGACGCATGTGATGCAGAGGCCGCCAAGCAGCGCGAGAGCCGGCCGTGTGGCCGAGCGCAGCAGGCTGTGCGATCCCGGATGGCGTGTCGACCGTCGGCGCGCGGACATCGCTCAGTCCTTCTCGGCGCGGTCGCGCGGACGGGACCACTGCAAGGACCAGGACTTCTTGTCGTGGCTGTTCTGGAACAGATTGGCGCGGATCGGTTGCGCGAAGGTCGGGTCATCTATCAGGAGCGACACGAACTCGCCGGCCTTTTCACCGGAGCGTTTCCACCCAGCCCCGATCGCGGGGCCGTCCTCGCTGCCAGCGTGCACCCGGTAGTCGGGCGCGTTTTCCACATCGCTGGCTTCGGCCGCGATGATCGCGACATCGAGGTCGAGGCTGAGTGTTAGGATGTGTCCCGAATAGCCGGTTGTATTGCGCGTGAATTCTCCGATCTGAGGCATGTCGTGTCTCCTGGGGCTGATAGACCGCGGTGATGAGAGGCGGCATGAAATGGACCGCCGTTAGCGCGCTCACCGCGTTCGCGCGCGCCATTCAAAGCGACCGTCGCCTTGCTCGTCGGTCCACAGCGGGACCGCGCGGCCAATAATCTGATCGGTGGAGACGAGGCCGAAATATCGGCCGTCGAGGCTGTCTCGTACCTGCCGGTTCATGAGGAAGACGGCGCCGACCGGGATACGCTGGCAGCCCTGCCAGCGTGGCAGATCGCGCCCGGCGCGATCGCGCTCAAGTGCAACGCCGACTACCAGACCATCTACCGAGATGGTGAGTTCATGCCGGCACAAGGTTTGACCGGAAACCGCCACGATGTGCTTGAGCAAAAGCACGCCCTTCGGTAGATAGGCTCGGGCGGCAAGGAATGTTGCGAGCGGCTCAGGCGGCACGACGGCGACGAGTTCGCTCACCGACAACGGCCCGCCGCCGTCGATCCGGTAGAGGCCAACCGGAGCGCTGGCCGAAGCATTCCAGACCAGCTTTGGCGTCAGAACGGTGAGACCGGGGAAGAGCACGCCTACGGTCGCCAGCCCAGTAGCGAGCATAATTGCGGACCGGCTCATAGCTGCACCTGCCGCCGAAGCAGGTAAGCTCGATGAAGATCAAGCGTGTAGGCGCGAGGATCCTGGCCAGCCGTCATCCGGTTGTGGACGTGCCGCCAGTGGTCGGGCGAAACCGCTTCCGGATCGATGTCGAGTTGCTCGATACCGTCGATCGTCTGCAGCACACGCTCGACCTTGGGCCAGCCTTCCATCTTGAGCAGGATGTCGCCGCCAGGGCGCACGAAAGGCAGCGTCTGATGGGCTTGGCTCTGCCCGACAGCGCGCACGATATCGACGCGCGAGATGATCGTGCCGAAGTCGTTTGCGGCCCAGCGGACGAAGGCAAAGACAGTGCCGGAGCGAAATGAAACGATGCGCCGGCGTCGATCGAGTACCTTCTCCCTGGCAACCGCACCGAAGCGGATCCAGTACTCGATCTTCTTCTCGACCCATGTCAATTCGACATGCGTGAGGTCTTCGTCCTGCATGGCGCCGGGCGCCGATCTGCCTGTACGGAAGTCAACGACAACGGCCATCGTCTGTCTCCTCATCTTGTGGGCGAGCACGGCTGCGTTGCGCTGTTGCTGTTGCTGTCCCTGGTCTGCCTGCGCGATGAACGGCCGCGCAGATCGTCCGCGGCTTAGCGCCCATACCGTCCGGTCTGGCTCGAAGGCGTTGGCAAATGGCGCTTGGCGGGAAGGACGGAGCCGCGCGGATCAGAGGTTGAGGTCACGGCCCCGCGTTCGGCCCAGGCCTGCAGATCATCGACGGCATAGACGACGCGGCCGCCGAGTTTGCGATAGGCAGGACCGGTGCCGTAGGTGCGGTGCTTCTCGAGCGTGCGGGCTGACAGGCTGAGGAATTCGGCGGCTTCCTTCGTGCGAAGAAAGCGTGGCGGCAAAAGAGCTAGATCCGGTCGCATGTTTCAGGCCTCCGTGGGGGTTCAGCGAACCGCTGGCGTTCAGCGGCGGACGGCGATCACGGTGGCGGAAAGACAGGGTCGGAGGGGATGGGGAAGATCAGGGGAGCCAAAATCACCACCCCGATCCCGCTAGGAGCGGCGGCGATGGCGTAGGAGTTGCAGATAGCCGCCGCCGATCATGGCAGCGCCAGCTCTGGCGAGACCAATCACCGTGTCCCGCAACGAGGAGGTTTTCCAGGGAGCAGAAGCGACACGCTCTGTCCCAAAGAAAGTGAAGGCGATCTCGCGGTAACTGGCGCCGTTCGTGCGACCGTCGGAGGCCTGCATCATCAGACGCAGGCGACGCCGTTGCTGAACGGTCATGCGGGTGTCAGGCGGCACAGACCACCCATGATAGCCGCGCCAGAAACGGACAAGGGCTTCGACCCGCTCCAGTGTCTGGGAATCCAGTGGGATCAAGGCCGACAGTGAACGGCTTGTCTCACTACCGGGAAGAAGGAGCAGCTGTGTGGCGATGCCCCTGTCGTGGACGGCATGAGACCCTTGAGGGCTGTCGCGATAGGTGCCGAGTCCGACGAGCGCAAAGGGCTCGGCCGAAAGGAATTCCGGAGACGGCATGAGGGTCAGCACAGCCGGATCGGCCAGGGGCGACCAGAGAACGTCTTGCGTCAACGCGGACAAATCCGGCCGGGCCGGGAAATCGCAGCCCCCAGCGCCGCTGTGCTTCCAGCGCGAAGGGTTCCTCCTCGGCTCCTGCACTAGCGAGCGCTTGATAGTACCTCTGGTACGAATTGGAGCGTCGCAGACATTCCCAAGCGAGGCCTTCGATTGGCAAGCTGTCGAAGAAGTCGTAGCTGTTGTTGTCCCGCCAACGCGACGTGTTCGGTTTCGTCGAGCGGTTCCTCGCGAAAACTGCAGGTTGTGCTCGATTCGATTCCGAACTCTGGCGGATGACGGAAGACCCAGCGGAGGCATCGCGTGATGCTCTTTCGGCATCACCTGCCGGACTAAGTTCGCTTGGGGTCAGTCTGGCCCAGGAGATAACGGTAGCCGGTGCGCGTCATCCAGCGTGCCCGCGCCAGGTGACTATCATGGACGCGTCGGGCACGCTGCGGCTCCACTGCTGGATCGATCCCGAAGAGAACCTTGACCACCTCGCGCCAATCGGCGCCGTCAGCGTCGGCGTCGAACAAGCGCATGTAGAGCTTGACGTGGCTGCGATCATAGTCGGTTAGTTCGTCGCCGGTCGGTGCAGTTTCGTCAAAAGGCCCAATCATCGTTATTCCCTCGCGCGACGCAGAGGCAAACCTTACAGGTGCGACGTCGTTCTTGGAGGAGGCCAGGCGCGCATCACGCGATGCTGTCCTAGCATCGCCCCTGCCGCTCGCTATGCCGACTATTGTTTGATCGAGAGGTCCCGCCCGGATGGACCGGGCGGGACCGATGCGAGCGAGCTACTCAGCGTTCCGACGGCTGGGGCGAGACCAGATGAGGCTGTGGCCCTCACCGTCCTCGTCATCGAAGAGGTTGGCGAAGATCGGAGCGGTGAAGCTCGGATCGTCGAGCTTGAGCCCCAGATAGGCGCGGCCTTCGTTGGACTGCTTGGCCCAGGCGGCGCCGATTTCTGCGCGGCCGACGAAGACGCGGTGGCTTGGAGCGTTGTCGCCGTTTGCGCGGGTTTCGGGGACGATGCGGACGCCGCGGGCCTGGACGCTGAGGGTGACGATTTCGCCAGTGAATTCGTTGTTGCCGGACTTCTTGAAGGTGCCGATGGTAGCCATGGTAATTCTCCTTGATCCTGTCTGTTAACGAGTCGCACCATTGCGGTCTCGATGATGCTCGCAAGGCCGGAGGCGACCGCCGGCGCACCCAAGGGCCGCAGCGAAGCGGAGGACGGCGCGAGAGCGACTTTGTTGTGCCGCGAGGAATGACGGCGCAGCCGTCAGGGGAAGAAAGTCGCGTTGCGCCGTTGCGTTACAGGCGGTCGAGGCGAAGCCGGTCTTCGGACTAAAAACACCAATCGATGAGACCGCTTCGGTGTGCTCGCTGCGACAGGGCTGAACCAAGGAGATGTGGCGGCCAATGCCCGACTTTGCCCGGCATGTCGCTTCACGGTCGAACGGTACTCTTTTGTCTCGGGCTCGCCCTTTCGCCTCCGCATTGGCCGGGGCGCCATGGCGAAGCCCTGAAACGATCTGTTCGACCGCCATGCAGAAGCCCCCGAGGCTCACGCGGTCCAACGGCAGTTAATCAACGCCCACACCGAGATCCGTTCAGCAAGGCGCATTCGCCAACTTCGATGATGCGGGCGAGGCAGCCCTGCTCGGCGTGTCCTAAGGAGCTCAAACTAGCCGTTTTGAGCGCCAGATCTTGTCACGCGAGTTAAGGCGCGAACCTCGCTTGGAGCCCGTTCGGCATTTCCGCTCTTGGGCCAGCTCTGCGCGATGCCCCTAGGCAAGCGATGTCCCACCTTCGCAAGAACTCGAGTGACCGGCTGCGTCAGATGATCATCTCGAAGCCTGAGGCGGTTTGTGACCGATTTCGGCTTTGCGAATGCCAGCCCGCCAGTTTGCGACAAACCGCCAACCTCGGCGGCGATCGCTACTCGTTCTGCCCTGCAGGCCTCTAATGTCGCCCTACGCGGGCCTTGTGCCTCGTATTGACCGAGTAAGTGCCAGAACCGCGGCCCTGGTGGTTACAGTACAATCACGGCCAATCGATCCTGACATGAATGCGCGAACCGTCGTGTTATAGGTACGCGGTGTCTGAGGGCCCGAGCTGGCAGTGCGTCATGAAGCGCAGAGGAGAGTACACCACGTCCAGGATCAACCGCCGCGCCTTGATTATCCACTCCGGTAGCGCCTTGGTCGCCTCGACGCTTGCGGCAACCGCTGTTGCCACGGAGCAGCCGCGCCGAGACCAAAAACTGTCCAACGATCTGAGAACGCTCATTGAGGTCCACAAGACAGCATACGCGGCCTTCGGCAAGGCGGTCCACGAAATAGGCGGCAGCAGCCGCAGACACGACAGAGCGAGCCGAGTTGGGGAAATGGCGCTGCGGGCCGTCTGCGCCTACCCGGCGGTCAGGGAAGGCGACCGCTTGGCCAAGGCCGGATATCTGTTGGAGATCGAGGCGCGCGGCGAACTCGATCTGGCAGACCAGATGCAGGCTCTTCTTCGCTCAACGATGTGGACGGATGAGACCGCGGGTAGCCCCCTATCAGATTGTTCGAAGCTCGCCGGCCGATGTCTTTCCGGAACGTTTGTCTTGCACCAGTTCGTAGCTAACTTTTTGACCCTCATTGAGGCTTCGCAAGCCGGCGCGCTCGACAGCTGAAATGTGCACGAACACATCCGTGCCGCCCTGATCAGGCTGAATGAAACCAAAACCCTTTTGCGAATTGAACCATTTTACCGTTCCGGTAGCCATAGAGAACCCTTCTTGAGATATGACGGACGAGCTGACCGGTGATTATTTTATCGTCAAGATCAGCAGCACAAGCATATCCATCAGGGTCATCATTTGCCAACATGGAAAGCAAACCGGCCGCAGAGTTTCTGGAACGTGAGATCGTTCGCCTACGTATTCGAATGACTGGATTTGGGCCGGATGCGGACGGGCGGGTTTTGGAGTGGCCCAGACAAAGGCTGCCGTTGCGCGACGGATACACCTCGAACTCCAAAATGCATGAGGGCCACAGCGGCTTGTGGCTTAACGCAGCCCGGCGGATCATAGCGCTTCCGGCCAACCGGTCGGTTGGGCGACGGATCTGAGGCACCGGTGGAGCATCTGCGCAGCACGCATTCGCGCCACACTTCGGAGGACTTTCTGCCACCTATTGGGGGGGCACCTCCGATACGTGACGTGCTGCGGCACGGTTTGCAGAGTCGATAGAGGCCGAGAAGGAACGATCGGTCGCCAGTCCTGCTGCCAACGTGCCGACGAACACGTCCCCGGCACCATGTGTACTTATCAGTTTTACAGGAAGTGCAGGCAGGCTGACCAAAGTCTCGCCACGCTTCACCCCAACCACGCCGTCGCCACCCGCGGTCACAACCACCGACGGGAACGATCCGGACAAGGCCTCAGCGGCCGTAGCAGCGGCCGACAGATTCGTAACCGGCACCCCGCACAGTTCTTCGGCCTCGATGGCATTGACGATCAGCACGTCGATCAGTTCCGTGAACTCGCCTGCCATTGGCCGATATGGCGCGGCGTTGACACACACGACGGCGCCAGCAGCCCGTGCGGCACGAGCCGCGGCAATGTTGATGGCCTCTGGCATTTCGTTCTGCAGGATCAGCACCCGCGAGCCTCGCCAGATTTCTGCCAGCGCCACTGCGTTGGGATCGACCTTGAGATTCGCTCCGGAGACGATCACCGCCCCATAGTCCCCGCCATCATCCGAGATGGCGACGCTCATGCCGGAGGCTGTATCAGAAAGGCGCGCAACCTTCGAGATATCGACGTCACCCTGTTCCAGTGCAGTCAGAAGGAACTGGCCGAAAGCGTCATCGCCCACCGCGCCCGCGAACCGGACCTGTGCACCAGCCTTGGCGGCGGCCACCGCCTGGTTGCCTCCCTTGCCACCAAACTTTGGTCGCCAGCCATAGCCTGTCACCGTCTCGCCCTTGCGCGGGCGATCGGGTGCGTCGACCATGATGTCGTAGTGAAGGCTGCCGACTACGACGACAATTGGCCTGTACGTCATGTCTGCCGCCGTTTACTGGTTACCGCGCCCATGGTCGCCGCCAGATTTCTTTCCGCGGCCGCGAGGTCGCGCTGAGCGACAGCCGCGAACACGGCGTCGAAGACCACCAACTGGGCTATGCGGGCCGCTGCGTTTTCGCCGAGCAGCGGCGAGCCCTGTGCCGTCGAACACAGAACCACGTCAGCAATCGAGGCGATCGGAGAACCGGCGTAATTGGTGAGCACGATGATGCGAGCTCCGTTCTTGCGCGCTAATTCCAGCGGCTCGATGACAGCGGTGGTGGTGCCGGAATGGGAGAAGCCGATCGCCACATCACCATCCGACAACAGCGCAGCCGACATCAGCATCATGTGTGCATCGTCAAACACGCTGGTGCGCACGCCGATGCGCAAAAGCTTGTGGGAAACGTCCCTGGCGATCTGGGCCGAACCGCCAATGCCATACAAGTCGCGCTGCCTCGCGTTGAAGATCAGGTCGGCCGCACGCTCGAAGGCTGCGGGATCGAAAATCGACAGGGTCTCTTCAAGCGCATGAATTGACGTACGGAAGACCTTTTGCGCGATCTCCAGGCCAGTATCTTCAGGAGAAAGTTCCTGATGCAGTTCGGCAGTCGGCAGCCGGTTGTAGTCGTCCAGGGCGCTGCGAAAGTCCCTGAAGCCTGTGAAGCCCAGCTTCTTGACAATTTTGATGACCATCGCCTCCGAGACACCGGCGTCGTCGGCTATCGATTTCAGCGGTGTCGCCGCATCGAAGTCCCGTCGTCCGAGGATCATGTCGACCACGCGAGCTTCCAGAGGTGTGAGGTGGGGCATCATCATCCTGATGCGTGGCCCCACCGTCCTGGGATCATTGAAAGAAAGGTTCATTCTCGGCCTCTCGTCGCGCGATCAATCAGCATCGCGACGAGGATGATAATGCCAGTGGCGAGAAGTTGGTAGAACGCTTGCACATTCAACAGGGTCAGGCCGTTGCGCAGGCTCCCAAGGATAACCGCTCCGAGCAACGTGCCAACGATCGAGCCCTTGCCACCCATAAGCGAGGCACCGCCGATGGCGGCAGCGGCAATCGCGTCCAGCTCCCACAAATTGCCAAGAGTGGGATCGGCGGCGCCGAGGCGACCAACAAGGATCAGTCCAGCGACCGAGGCCAGGCCGCCCGAAATTACATAGCTGGCGATTTTGGTCAGCGAGACCGGTACGCCCGCAATGCGCGATGCTTCCTGGTTGCCGCCGACCGCGAGGAAATATTCGCCAAGCGGTGTCTTGTTCAGCACCACCCATACGGTAACCGCCAAGACCGCAACGATCACGACCGGATTGGGCACTCCCATGATGCTGGAATTGGTGAGAGCCCTATAGGCCGGCGGTATGCCGAAGATCGGATTGCCACCCGTGTAGATCAGCGAGATGGCCCGATAAAGAGACAGTGTTCCGAGTGTGACGATAAAGGGTTGCAGACCACCGAAAGCGACTAGCGACCCATTGATCGCACCGGCGGCCGTGCCGAAAAGCAGCGCGATCGGAATCGCCAAGGCGATCGACACTCCCATCGCCATCAGCACCGCAACCGAAACCGCCGCGATTGCGGCTGTCGGTCCAACGGAAAGATCGATGCCGCCCGCAATGATGACGAGGGTCATGCCAAGCGCCACGCAAGCGTTGATCGACGACTGCTGCAGGATGTTGAGAATATTCGGCTCAGTGAGAAAATTCGGGCTGAGCACGGAGAAGACGACGACGATCGCGACAAGGCCAAGCAGAGTGCCCGCATCGCGGATACCGACTGGCAGGGCAAACTTGGGCTGATTTTTGGTCACGGCAGGAGTGTTCGAAGCGGACATGGTTCAGGACCTTGAAACGGAGGGAGCTTGAGGCGACGATTGCGGCACGGCCAATGCAACGATGGCCTCTTCACTGAGGCTGTTCCGTTCCAGGACGCCTGCAATGCGGCCTTCCCGCATGACTAGAACCCGGTCGGCGACCCGGAGAATTTCTGGCAGCTCGGACGAGACGACGATCATCGACCGACCTTCGGCGGCCAAGCGTTCGATCAGTGCATAAATTTCCGCCTTGGCACCGACGTCGATGCCTCGGGTCGGTTCATCGAACAGCAGGATCTGCGCGCCTGCCGCGATCCATCGCCCGATGATCGCTTTCTGCTGATTGCCACCCGAGAACTGGCCGATCGGCCGTTCGATATTCAGTGGTCGGAGATTTAGGTCTCCCATGAGCGCCTGGCTCTCCTTGGTAACCGCCTTTCGCCGGACGAAACCAAACCGCGAGAAGCGGCGCATTGACGGCAGCGCGATATTGCTGCGCACAGGGCGACGGGCGATGATGCCTTCCCGCTTGCGCTCTTCCGGCAAGAGTCCGAACCCCGAAGCGATGGCAATGCGTGGATTGCCGAGTGCGAGCGGTTTGCCCTTTAAGCGGATCTCTCCGGCATCCGGCTTGTCGACGCCCGCGATCAGACGCAGAAGCTCCGTTCGTCCTGCACCGACCAGTCCCGATACTCCAAGCACTTCTCCTCGGTGCAGTTTGAGTGAAGCGTCACGAACGGCCGTGCCCCGCGAAAGCCCCGATACTTCCAGAACAACATGATCCTGTGCGAAGCCCTTGTGCTCCGCGGCCGCTAGCTCGCGACCGACCATCCTGGCAATAACGGCGCTTTCGGATGTTTCCGACATCACCACATCGGTAACCTTGCGCCCATCGCGAAGGATCGTTGCCGTGTCGCAAACGCGGAAGACCTCATCCATCTTGTGAGAGACATAGATGATCGACACGCCCTTGGCGGCGAGGTCGGCGATCAGAACCGCCAGCCGTTCGAATTCCGCCGGCGTCAAGCTCGATGTCGGCTCGTCCATCGCCAGCACTTTGGCGTCTTCCATCATGGCGCGCGCGATTTCGACAATCTGTCGCTGCGCGACTTTGAGGGTGCGGATTGGCACCGACGGATCTATCGAAGGGTCGAGCGGCGCCAATGCTTCGGCTGCGGCGCGCTCCTGCGCGCGGCGAGCCACGAACAAGCCGCCACTCTTGATAGGGCGGCCGAGAAACATGTTCTGCGCGACTGTGAGTTCGGGGACATGCTGCAGCTCCTGATGGATCATCACGATGCCGGCCCGTCTCGCGGCCACTGGGCCGTGGCCGATCACCCGAACCCCATCGATCTCGATTTGACCTGAAGAGGGTGGGAAAACCCCCGAGAGGATGTTCAGCAGCGTCGATTTGCCGGCGCCGTTCTCACCCAGGAGGCCGTGAACCGTGCCGCGCTTGACCTGCATGTCGACGCCATCAAGCGCGCGCACCGGTCCAAAGCTTTTGCCGATATTGGTCAGCTTGAGACGATAAGTCTCGTGCATCAGATTTCTCCTCCCGGAAGTTGGTGGGAACAGGGCCCGGCCCCCCCAGTCGAGCCCTGTCAGTTCACTCAGCCGGCTGGGCGAGCAATACCTTGCGCAGTTCGTCGCCCTTCACCGCGTAGGTGTCGACGTTGTCCTTGGTGATCAGCGCCTGCGGGGTCGAAACCACGCGGGGCAGCGCCTGCTTGCCCAGCAAGCGCAAGGCGACTTCCAGACCCACTTCGCCGGTCAGGACCGGGAAAGAGTCGACTGTACCCGTCAGTTCACCAGCCTTGATCGAGGCGTAGGCATCCGAGATGCCATCCGTGCCGAACACCACCACCTTGTCCTGAAGCTTCGCAGCCTTCACAGCTTCAACCACGCCCAATGCCATGCCGTCATTGTTGGCGTAGAAGCCGACCAAATCGGGATTTTGCTGAAGAATGGTCGCGGCATTGTCGTACGCAAGTTGACGATCCCAATTGCCGGGAACGCTCGCCACGACCGTGAACTTGCCGCCTTCGACGATTGTTTCGCTGAAACCCTTGGTGCGCTGGCCTGCCGCGAAAACGCCCGCCTGCCCTTCAATCACCGCAACCTTGCCACCCTGGGGCCGGTTCTTGAGGAACCACTTTGCGACGCGTACGCCATTGTCGCGCTGCACATTGCCGACGTAGTGCTTGGCGCTCGGAATGACGGCGTCATTCACATTGATGACCGGAATGCCCTTGCCTTCGGCCTCTTCCATAGCCGGCTGCAGATTGTTATCGGTCTGCGGCGAGAACAGCAGTGCGTTGAAGCCCTGTGAGATTAGGGTCTCGGCTGTTGAGAGCTGGCCGAGCTGGTCTCCTTCGCTGGAAGCAGCCTGGTAAACCACTTCCACACCGGCCTTCTTGGCGTAAGCCGCGTATCCTTCGCCGAGGCTGCGCCAGTATTCGTTGGTGAGGGTTTTGGAAACACCACCGATCTTCGTTCCTGCGGCTGCTGCGGGAACGGCTCCGAACTTGGACTCCAGCTGCGACCAGTCAATGCGATCCTTCTCGGTGTCAGAGTTAAGCGGCGCCAGATCTTGTGCGTGCGCGTAGCTGCCGAGAAGCGCAAAGGCGCAGCCGGCGATAAGAGACTTTATGCGTAAAGACATCAGACTTCCTCCTGCTTAAAGCCGGTCAATGCGCCGCCGGCGAGCGAACGTTCGATCAGGCGCTGCCGATCAATGCCGTATTGACGATTCTTTGGCTGGCGACTGCGTCCTGGCTCGCCATGGCAGCTCCCAACTGGTTGTTGCCGTCGAGGCGCTCGACGATAGCGAGCAAGCGGTTGACAGTGGCGATGTTGGCTTCGCATTCCGCAACTGGATCGAGCCCGCTGACATCGGGAAACGTATCGAAATAGAGTGCTCCGCTGTAGCCGTCGTGGCGGATCTGGCGCAGCAACTCCATGGTCGAGCGGAGATGCACGGAGCCTACCATAAGACCGTCATCACGCTTGGCGTAGGCGTCGTTGAGGTGGACGCCGAGCAGCTTGCTGCGGCGATGAATGAGATGCGAGGCGAATGCCGGTTGTTCGCCGGCATAGAGAGAGTGAGCGAAATCCATCGTCACGCCAAGGTTTGGCGAGCCCGCTTCTGCAATTGCAAGCAAGGTTGTTGAGGCGTCGCGTAGCAGGCTGTGCGCACGGGGCTCATCGGGCTTGTATTCGATGCTGATCTGACATTCAGGGTCGTGCTCGGCGACCTCGCGGATGCCTTCAACCTCCCAATCCCAAGCCTGCTTGTAGTCGAGCTGGAAATTGTAGTCGAAACCGTCCTGGCCAAGCCACACAGTCATGAGATGAATACCCATCTCGCGCGCCGCGTCTATGCCGTGCTTGGTGAGGTCGATTGCCTCGCGCCTTACAGATTCATCAGGATTTGTGAAGGCGCCTCTCTTGAAACCTAGGTTAGTATAATAGCGCATGGCCAGACCGTTGATGTTGAGACCGAGGTCTCCAATGCGCTGCGCCAATGCTTTGGGTTCGTCGCTCACGTGATCGGGATAATTCAGGTCGAGATCCGTCAATCCCTTGGCAGTTGAAGCCCTTTCGACCATCTGCATCATGCTTGGCTTGGCCGTCAGATCGGGCCAGAATAGCTGTGGGGCAGACCCGAAGGAGTTCAAGCGAGTAGCAAAACGCGGAGCAGTCATGTCGGTCGCCTTGTGTTGATAACCTCACAAAAAACACAAAAGTTGTGAAGTTGTCAAGTGACGCGACGACTCTTTTTGCGATAGGCATCAACTTGAGGAAGCGCGGTTCGCTATGAAGGTCTCGTTGAGTTCATTCACACCACTTCTGCACGTGCTTAATCAAGGCGTCGTACCTTCGTCAGGCGAGTTTGTCCCGGGTAGAAGGGTGTACGGTGCCCCCCGTGATGGCAGTGACACAGTGACCGCTTTCAGGGAGTGACAACGCCAACTTTAACAGCCGAGAAGCGGCGCAAAGCTGCCATCAAAATGGTGCCAGCCTTTGACCAGAAGCCAACTTGCCCCCGCCGCAATGTCGAGAGCAGCTTCGCACCGGGGAAGGGACGCTTAGCTTCGTTGTAGGAAGGTCCGTGCACGAGGGGCGAGTCGCCCTCAACGAAGTCGAGACCGGCGACCCATAGGCGGCCATTGCGGACATTGCCCAAGCGCCAGGCGAGTCCGGCCACACGATAGGAAGTAGATTATCAACAGCCGTCGATTCCGAACTACCATCCACATGGAGGCCGTCACGCCTCCGGAATTGCATGCACATACCGCGCGATCCTATACTTAAAGCGCATTCCTCCAGATGCCCGGAGCAATCATGAGGATACGCGCAGGTCTTGTTGTCGAGCTCGTGGTCAATTTGCTGCTGCCATGGCTCGCGTACCGCATGGCGCTTCCTCATTTCGGAACGATGGGAGCGCTCTATGCGTCCGCCGTTCCGCCTGTCGCGTGGGGGCTAATCGAGTTCGCGAGATTTCGCCGCGTCGATGCGCTGAGCGCGCTCGTTCTGCTCGGTATCGCCTTGTCGCTGATGGTGATGGCGCTCGGTGGCAGTGCGCGGTTCCTACTGCTTCGCGAATCGCTCGTGTCGGGGGCGATAGGCGTTGTGTTCCTATTGTCGCTCGCGTTCCGGAAGCCGGTAGTTTTCTACCTCGCGCGGGCGACGATTGCGAGGGAACTCGAGCACGGCGAGGAGCGTTTCGAAGCGCTGTGGCGTGAACGGCTGAGCTTGCGCTCGTCGATTCGATTGATGACGCTCGTCTGGGGCGTCGGACTCTCGGTGGAGACTATGATTCGTAGCTGGCTCGCATGGAATTGGCCGATCGAGCAGTATCTGGTCGTTTCACCGGTCATCAGCTACGGCATTTACGGCGGGCTAACGCTCTGGACGATCTGGTATCGAACACGGATGAAGCAACGAGGAGAGGTTGCCGCTGGCGACGGAACGCCGTCAGCTAGCTAGGCGGAGCGTCCCCCTGGGTAATGTTTGTCCCAACTCGCGACGAGAATGCCTCGCTAGATGTCGTTCCGCAGCTCGGCTTCCGACCGATGCGCGCTACCGAGCCATTGGGCCGAAATGACTTTCAATTGCTGATGAGTCCTGTTTTGACCATGCAAAAACTCCGCTACCGGATAGCGTTGGCGGTTGTGACGACAAGGTGGCCGTTCTACACCAAGGATGTAAGCCACCCGAAAGGCCCACTGCATCCTCCCGTCGCAGTGGGCTTTTCTGTAGGGCAATAGCGGGATTACAGGCGGGGCTGGGCGAGGCAAAATAGGTGCGGCTAGCGAACAAGCGCTACCCAAGAAAAGCTAAGCGACTGCGAGCTCCTTGATCGCCTTCTCGAAAGCGGACGTGATCGGATTGGACAAATCCTCGGCGGCTTTGGTCGTGACTGCCTGGAGTTCCTTGGCCTGTTCGATAGCCTTTTCAACCTGCTTGCGGACGAAGGCGGTCTGAAGTTCAACAAATTCGGAAGGCGTCCTAACGGCAAGCAGGGCTTCAAAGTGCGAGAAGCCGGCGTCGGCATTGGCGCGCAGCACGGAAATGGTCTTCAGCGAGAGATCGCTGCCAACGGCTTTTGCGGTTTCGAAACTCGACTCGAGCGCTTTCTGGGTCGACTCTGACCCCACCTTGAATTTGGCATAGGCCTCTTTCGACTGCTGGACACCTTTTTCGGCAACAGAGCTCATATATTCGATAGCCTTGGAAGCGTCCAAGGCGGGGTATACGTCGTTGATAAATTCAGCGGTCTTTTCGGTAGTGTTGGGCATCGATTCCATCCTTTCCGGGGGGCAGCTTTCCAAAAGCAATATTAGCATTCCCTAACGGAACTTTGGGTGCAACGCAACATCTTTGTTGCAGTGCACCAAGATGTGCAGGGCCGACTTTGACGCCAAGCTGCGCCTTAGTGTCCCCCCAATTCAGCCGTTTTTACGCGCATACTTAGCGAAGGTCGGCGCCGGAAACATGCTGCTCGCACCGCCCGCCAGCTGCTGGAAAGCCCGGGAGCCTTCGTGGTGACTAGGGTCGGAAAAGGAAGTGCGGGTACCGCCGGGACATCTGGCGGCAGCAACGCTGATCCGTAGGGCAAGTAGGGTTTTTTCCATCAGGGGTTGACGCGCCCCTATTTGCAGGGACGCGCCATAGGGACCCTCAGTCAGTAGCAGAAACTGATGAGCACCTGCCGCACCGGCTTAAGCCATGCTCAGCGATGTTCCGAGCGAGAAAAGGACCAGCTCGCCAAGGCCAGCGGGCGGGTTTCTATGGGATCTGGGATCGAAGTGAAGAGTTGATCCGGCACCGCAAAGCTCAAGATCGCGATAGGTGCCATTGTCCTGGCCATGAAAGAGCGCCGGCTTTGACTGGTGGCGGGCCGACGCGAAAGAGCCACGCGCGTAGTGTCTCAGTTTGAAATTTGCCCGCCTTGACGATGCGCGTCGAATGTTGCTGATCATTCGCGTATGATGGTCGGCAATCAGTCATGGGGAGGCAGCGAATATGTGAACAATCGATCTTTGTGCGGCCTTTGCTCTGTGCATCGTGCCACCCAGCCTGCTGGCGGCCGACGAAGTTTCAGTCGAACGCGGCTTTTATATTTCGATCATCGGCGGCTGCCATTTCTGCCACACGGAAGGATACCGTGAAGCCGATGGGAAAATCGACCCGGAGAAAGCGTTGAAAGGCTCGTCCATTGGCTGGCAAGGTCCATGGGGCACGACCTACGCAGCAAACCTCAGGGACTCGGCGATGGGCTTTAACGAGGACAAATGGGTCGACCACCTCAAGAACAAAGTCAATTTGCCGACGATGCCCTGGTACCAAGTCCAAGCCATGACCGACAGCGACTTGCGTTCGGTGTATCTTTACATCAAATCACTCGGACCACCCGGCGAGTTGGCCCCGTTTTACCGGGAGCCCGGCAAGGAGCCGAGGACACCTTATGTTATACTAGCACCACCTCAGACGCCGAAGAAGTAACGACCTAGCGCCTGTCCTTCATCCTTGGGATTGCGTCTACATTAGCTTCAGCTCAGATTGCCGGCCAGCCGGAAGGAGTTCACTAACCCGCTCCGGTCAGGCCCGGTTGCTGTCCCCTGTGTCACCCATAAGGAGTGCGGCGGCCGGGCCGTCTAACCATCGGCCACCAGGTGGTGAACGCTAGCCAGTGCGGCGCACATGGGAGGTAGTCCATGTCTCATCAGACGAGATTTGCGGTATTGTTACTTGCTTTTGTAACGGTAGGTGCTGCTGTCGCGGGGGACGACCCGATAGCCGACCGCCGCCAGATCATGCTGATGAATTCGCATTTGGAGGACGTTGCCCTCCGGGTAATTCTCGGCAAATACCCCATCGAAAAAGCGACTGCCGCTATGAGAACGCTTCAGGAGAATATGACCGTTTTCCCGACTCTTTTCCCCGAGGGCAGCGACAAAGGCTATACCGAAGCCTCTCCGCTGATCTGGGAGAATATGGACGATTTCAGGTCGCTTGCAGCGAAGCTTGTCACCGACGCAAAGGTGGCGGAAGGAGCAGCGATGAACGGACTGGACGCGTTCGCGCTTGCGTTCCAGGCAGTCCAAGCAGACTGCAGAGCATGCCACTCGAAGTACGATCCCAGGAGAAACTGAGCGCTGTCAAAGACATGATGACACACCACCCTCAGGGCAGGGTGCTGGGCTTGCGGCTCGAGAGCTGAGGCTGCCAGCCGTTAGGTTCGCAATAGCTGCAAAGCTTCAACCCGCTTCAAGCGATTTTTAGCGGTCGTGCCACTCCAGGTCGGTTAGAACCTCAGCCTCCACGGTTATGTTTTCCGCGTACTCCCTGGCACGGTCGTGGCCGGCCTCGGCGCCTTCGTCTTGTTGCGCCTAGCGTCTGCAGCTCGACAGCCCGCTGCCGCCGGGGGTGGGCAGGCAGCGGGCCATCGGCGGGGAATGTGGGCCCCCGATAGAGCAGCAAAGGGACGTGCGCTGCCGGCTGCGACTCTAGCCAGATCCGGCTTGATTCGGCGACTTACTGATTCGTAAGGAATGGATCGGCGCCGGCCACTGATCCTTCACAGCCCAAATCCCGATCCACTTTCCCTCTTTACCAAGGGCTGCCTACACAGGATGATAATCCTAGGTCGGGCGACTCTCGTAGGAGGTCGCA
Source organism: Mesorhizobium sp. RCAM 05104 (assembly GCF_059683645.1). NCBI lineage: Bacteria > Pseudomonadati > Pseudomonadota > Alphaproteobacteria > Hyphomicrobiales > Phyllobacteriaceae > Mesorhizobium > Mesorhizobium sp. RCAM 05104. The sequence goes on from NZ_CM185033.1 coordinate 2,057,097, forward strand.
GTGGTCCGATACAAACATTCCAAGCAGCTACCGCAGGCAGATTTGCAGCGATTCCTGGAGGCAGCAGAGGGACTGCATAAAAGCATCGTGAGCCCGCTGATATCGCCGCAGTGCGAGCACTACCGCTCGCTCCAGCTTCTCCACTCCGCGCTGCTGAAGACCGTGCGTGAAGTTACTGGCAAGGAAGTCGCGTTCATTCGGTGGAACGGCACAGGCCCGGTGCAGAGCCCTTAGCGCCAGCCGCCTTTGTTTCGACACCCGGGCAACGTTTCATTGCGTTCGGGTGATCACTCCGAGAGCGACAATAAGGAATTTCCATGGCTACCACCGCAGCATTGGTCTGGTATCTCGTGGTCGCCGGCCCACAAGGGGGCATGGTCATTTTACCCAGCACCTTCGACACCCGCGAACAGTGCACCAACGCCATCACCGAATATCACAAGCAGCCGACGCCGGCAGGTTGGTCGTTGCAATGCGTGCCGAATGCCTCACCTTTTGCCAACAATGGATCGGCCGAGTAGCCGGAGCCAGGCGCGTCGGCTACCCGCCGGCAACAGCACGACTGCTGTCCAGTCTATTAGAAAGCGTTAATATCCTGCCCTTAAAGAAGTGGAATGATTTCGTCCAGCGCCGCACTGGAATACGCCCTACTCGCGCGTTCTCATTGGTATGGCGATCTGGCCGGGGTTTGCGGATTCGCTAGAGCTAACCCCGGTAATCTTCTGGTTTTAGTCGCCGGAAGCCGGAGCAGTTTAAGCAGAATTAACAACGCTAATAGGCCGTTGCCTGTATGTTAGGCGGCACATATTTTTTGTGGAGGGACAGGTGCAGATCGTCGCTGTCGAGTTGAGGGCGAAGCTTCGTGATGCGATCGAGGCCATCAGCGATCACCTTTTGCAACTAGATGATCTCAACCTCCAGGCGTTAGAAGCTAGGTCGCCTCGCAACCCCCCGGCTGGCAGCGCGGAAATGGTAATGTTGTTGCTTGTCTATCGCGAGATGGAAAAGCGGAAACGATAGCCTTCCTTCTCCGCTGCTGCTCATGAAGTCGTCGCCGCGGCCCTCGCCTATCGTGCGATGATCCAGTCCAGAATGCCCGGCTCGATTTCGTCTAACTCGATCAGTTAGAGCGCGAGGAGCAGGGCGTGCAGGCGTCTATTTCTTTTTGCAATGCGCCTCTCCACGACCAATTTTCGGAAGACGCTGCGAAGGATGTCGCACTGCAAAAGCGAACCCTGTTGTCCGGGTCTCGCGCCATCGTGCTCCCAACGTCCACCATCTGGCGAGAGGCAGGGTAGCACTGCCTTCGCCCTCCGGCGGCTTTTCCACCAGGGTAGGCATCAACGGCTCAATGAACTTCCGACCCATACGATACCCGCCTCCAGCGGTTAAATTAGCATGTGCTGAAATGGTTTTGGTAGTGTACAGTTCGCGCGACGACATCCCTTGCCCTTTGAGGGCCATGAAAGTGTATGAGGTCGGAACACGGCACATGGCACTGGCAGGCGCGATAGTTACGGCTGCCGCGCTGGAGAATGGTTCTGCGCTAGCGCACGGCCCTGATGGAAATTGGAGCTATCCCCCAGCTTGCTGTCATGGCGATCCGGTGACCGGAGAATGCGGCAAGATACCCAGCACTTCGGTGACGCCGCGCCCAGACGGATATGTCATCATCCTACGACCCGGCGACCACCGGAAAGTCACCCACCAGGACCGCTACTTCGTCCCATACGACGTCGTGATCCCATCCGGAGACGACAACTTTCACATCTGCCTGCACCCAACCGAGGAGCACGAGAACTGCTTCTTTGCTCCAGCGGACGCTATGTAACCGCCGTCAAAGGTTCGACTAAAAAGCCCGCCGGCGTTTGAGCCAGCGGGCTAACACAAGGACAGATCGCCAGGCGGTAACCGGCTGGATGAAGGCATTGACCCATGAGGCAATGGTGTCCGTGGTGACAAGATAAGCAGGACGCCGTCAAGGCATGCTATCAGGAATGGGTGCAACACTAACCCGGCATTGATGGCGTCGCACAAATCGGGTCCCTCGGCGCTTCCCTGGATATTGTTAGATCACGCCGCACCGGGCGATAGGTGCAACACACCTTCCGGCCTGAAATCTTCGATGGTGCTCGCGCGTATCCACAGCCAGCCGGCCAGGCAAGCGATGGCTATCGCAAGAACCACCAAGCCAAGGTCGAGGGCCCACTCCGGCACGAACGCACGGAGCGCAATAGGCACTGCGCCAATGACATAGAGAGCGAGTGGGATGCGTGGCACGCCTCTTACAAGGGCGAGAGAAATTACGAAGGCAAGCGTCCCAACCAGGAAAAGCAACGAACTTGCGACCAGAGCCAGCCCGAGTGGCCCGGCTCGCAGGTCGATGATCGTTGTCAGCGGAAGCTTCGAAAATACGAGATTGATCACAACCTCCACACCTTCCAAACTTGCTAACGCAACGAAGTTTAGGACAAACGCTATAGTGCCAAGCAGGCCAGCACGCCGTCCAGACGCTAGAAACAATCCCGCCACAAGACCGAGCGCCAGTATCTCTGCAAGTGGCGCCAGAAGCTGCGTTAGATCGGTGGTCGGGATGAGCGAGCTGCGCTTAGCCGCGTTGACCAAAAGAATAAATGCGCTTCCCACTCCGGCGATGGATGCAAGCCGATAAAGCGTAGCGCTGGTTATAGCCACGTTCGATTGGACGGCCGCTGAACTCAACGTCGGTCGAGGGTCTTCAGCTGGGCTTTGGACCGAAATGGACGATTGCGGTGGGTGCGTTTCGGCGTTTGTGGCGAGCATGTTCATTTCCTCCATCTGGGAGTTCGGCAACCGCGAAAGCCGCAGGCCTGTTCCGATCCCATTTGTAATCACTGATTACATCTTATCATCCATGTTGTAAACAGTGATTACATGATGCTCGCAGTCGTGATAGGCATGCGTTGTGCTGTTCAAGAGAACGAAGGACGAAATGCCAAAGGACAAGACGCCTGGCCGAACTGGCTACCACCATGGCAATTTGCGGCAGGCGCTGATCGATGCCGCTGTTCACCTCATCGAGGAGGATGGCCCCGACAATGTCAGCGTGCGCGAAGTCGCAAAGCGAGCGGGCGTTTCCCCCGGCGCTCCCTTTCGTCATTTCGCGAGTAAGACCGCATTGATGACGGCTGTAGCAGAGCAGGCAATGGGCCGATTCCGCGCGGAGATTGCGAACGCGGTCAAGAATGTCGCTACGGACGACCCGATTGAACGCTTTGCCGCTGTGGGAATGGCCTATTTGCGCTGGGCACTTCGAAACCCCACCCATTTCCAGATCATCTCCGCCAGGAGTCTCATTGATTGGGATAGTTCGGAGTCGCTGCGTCGCGATAACGAAGCGGTGCGTGCTTTGATGGAAGGGTCGATGGTAGAAGCTCAGCGACGAGACATGCTCCGGTCAAACGACATAGCAGAGACACAGATCGCCGCGAGGGCGCTGGTCTACGGGCTCGCACGCATGTGCATTGACGGACATTTTGCACAGTGGGGAGTGACGGGAAACACAGCAGAGCTAACCGCAGAGAATGCACTAGCACACTTCGTGACACTGGTTAGAAACGACCGGTCTTGGTGAACTAGCGCAGCTAGACAAATCCTGTGAAAAACAGCCGAAATAGCTGAATGTCGGCTATGCCAATCACGGCAAGCGGCGCACTGTCGCCGAATGGTGGCCGGGCACGTTGAGATGGTCCTGTTTGAGCAGTCTCTTGCTAATGCCGACGGCTTTCAGCGACCGTTTTCTGACCGCATAGCAGACGCCGCGGCAAAAACCTCAGGTTCAGTGCTGTTTGATGTCCGTATTGATGGTGACGCCAGCGTACAGCGAATGGCCGCGATTGGGTACAATGACGCAGAAACTGCAATCGTTGTGCTCGAGAAGACGGGTTATTTAAGATGCACGGCGGTTGACGGTGATGCCTCGACTTTGGTTACGGATTTGGCCGCATGGGAATCGTCTCCGCTACGCGAGCACGTGCAATCTGAGTACCATGGTACGGCACTGATCCTGCTGGCGAAGCTTCGTGTGTCCGGTCATCTTTCATGATCAGCGTTGTCATCTACCTCCGGCGAGCGTAAGCCGCCGCGCGGCTGAGTTTGTCGTACACACAATCGATCACGTATCGCTAGTCCAATGTTTTTGCCGGCAATTTAGTGGCTACAGCCAATGGGGCCAAGGCACATCGGCATGCCAGCGCCTGCCGGCCGTCAGGCGAGGCTCCCTCACCTATGCGGCGTGGGGGTCGATTTCAACGACGATCTCCGAGGCCTCTCCGTCAAATTCGTCCGCGGGCACGACCGTGAGCGCACCGTCGCCGGCCCGGAAAATGACGATGCTGACCATCAGACTGGTGGCGAGGCTGAAGGCGAAGGCGTTTGCTTCTGCGAGGGACATCGATCCGGCTCCTGTTTGGAAGCGGGGATCCGCCCCCCGTGACAGGCGCCCGATGTGTCCGGCCGAGGGCCGCAATCACCGCGAAGGCGAAGTCGAAGCGGCGGCACGCTTTGCGTAGTCTGACCCTTGATGAGGTGGAACGGCCCGCTCCGACAGCATCAAAGTGCTAACGTGGTCGTTGTTGCAAACGCCACAAGGAGGGACCGTTCCGTGAAAGATGTTACCACTATCGGGCTGGACTTGGCCAAACAGGTTTTTCAGGTTCATGGCGCCGACGCTGACGGCGCGCCGCTGTTCAACCGGAAGCTACGCCGCGCCGAGGTTTTGCGCTTTTTCGAGAAATTGCCACCGTGCCTGGTTGGGATGGAAGCATGCGCGAGTGCGCATTACTGGGCGCGAGAGATCGCGGTCTTCGGTCACAACGTCAAACTGCTACCACCTCAATACGTGAAGCCGTTCGTCAAACGCGGGAAGACAGATGCCGCCGATGCGGAGGCCATCAGCGAGGCCGTAACGCGAAAGACCATGCGGTTCGTCCCGGTCAAGACGGCTGAGCAGCAGGCAGCCGTGATGGTGCTCAAGACGCGTGCATTGCTCGTCCGTCAGAGAACTCAGACGATCAACGCCCTGCGCGCTCATATGGGCGAGTTGGGCATCATCGCTCCAATCGGGATTGCCAACGTCAAGGCATTGGCCGTCATCATCCGGGATGGGGCTGATAGCCGCTTGCCGCCGGCTGCGCGATTTGCTCTCACAGAGATGGTCGACCAGATTGAGCTTCTTGCAGCGCGGATCGATAGACTTGAACGTGAGATCGTTGTTCAAGCCAGGCAAGACTCGGATATGCGTCGGCTCGCTACCATCCCCGGCGTGGGGGCCATTATTGCCATGGCCATCAAAGCGCTCGTTCCTGATCCCGGCGGATTCAAATCGGCTCGGCACTTTGCTGCCTGGATAGGCCTGACACCAAAGGCCCATTCGAGCGGCGGCAAGGATCGCCTGGGGCGCATTTCCAAGATGGGCAATTCAGAATTGCGATCGCTGCTTGTGACTGGGGCCGCATCCGTCCTTCGCCATGTGCGAACTGACGACAAGGCGCGGCCGTGGCTGAAGGACTTGCTTGGCAGACGCCCTTTCAAGGTCGTGGCAGTTGCGCTGGCCAACAAGACGGCGCGGATCATCTGGGCTTTGTTGACCAGAGGTGGAGTATACCGCAACCCAATGGAAACAAGGGCGAACGAGATCCCCGCTTAAGGATCCGGACCGCCCATACGAGCTGACCGGCAAGGGCCGGCAGAAGCGAGGTGCAAAAGCAGACGATGAACCCACGGGACTAAATCCCGAAACAGGACAGGCCGAAACCCGTGACGCGCACAAAAGCGCGCCCCCTTGATCCAGCCACCTGTTTCGCGGACTTCATCGAGGCCAGCGGTCATGTGCCGCGCAGAAAGGCCGGACATATGACCGCACCGTCCTCATGTGGTGAAATCGACTGAAAAGCATCCTTGCACCGCGGGCCGTTCCACATATCATGGGTTGATGGCATCAGGCCCTAGGATGGACCAAGGAATCGCGCCTATGAACGCGGTGATCGATTCACAGTTTCGGTCGCAGGAGCCGATGAGACGTGAGGGATCGAGGCTTGCCCGACGCGCCTTCATCGCAATCGCCGCAGGAAGTGCCATGCCCCGGACTTCCACGCCGGACGAGCCCGGTCGCCGACGTGCACATCATGCCTCGCGCCGGTCGAGGCGCCCCTTCATGTGGCGCCGAACTTCATGACCGGGATGCCGAGCTTTCGGGCCTTGTCGGCGAGGTTGTCCTGGATGCCTGTGCCAAGGAAATGGATGACGCCGATCGGCAGGGCGTCGAGCATGACGTCGTTGCGTTTGAAGGGAGCGGCTTTGGCGTGCCTGGTCCAGTCGGGCTTGAAGGCGATCTGCGGAACCTTGCGGTTGTTGGCCCATTTGGCCGCGATCAACTCGGCACCCTTGGGCGATCCGCCGTGAATCAAGACCATATCCGGATGCTTGGCGTGGACCTGGTCCAGCTTGGCCCAGATCAGCCGATGATCATTGAAGTCGAGCCCGCCGGTGAACGCGACCTTTGGCCCCGGAGGCAAGAACGACTCGCTGTCGGCATGCTTCTTCGCGGCAAGGAAATCACGGCTGTCGATCATCGCCGCGGTGAGATTGCGGTGGTTGACCTTGGAGCCCGCGCGGGGTCGCCAGATCGAATGGGTATAGCGCTCGAAGTGCTCGGCTGCCTGATCGCGCATCAACTCGAAGGCATTGCGGCGTTCAAGCAAGGTCTGTCCTTGGGCGGTGAGCCGTTCAAGTTCGACGGACTTGACCTCGGATCCGTCCTGTTCGCGCTGTAGGCGCAGCTGCGACAGTTCGTTGTCATCGAGTTCGCGTTCGATCCGATTGGTCGCCCGATGGTACAGGTTGACGGTGCCCCAGAGCAGTTCCTCAAGGTCGGGCTCGAGGCGCGTATCGGAGAGCGTCGCCACGAGGGCATCGAAGATGTCGGCGATGCTGCCTGCGACCACGCTGGCCTCTGGAAGCGGGCGCGGATCGGGTTCGTCTTCGAAGGGCCGGTAGCCATAGAGTTGGAGTTCCTGGAGCACATGCTCCATTGAGGAGGACGCGTGCGGTGGTTCGAAGTCGAGGTGATTGTGATCGCTCATGGCGGCTTCCCTTGTGCCGGATCGGCCGCGCCCATCGCGGCCTTCATGGCGACGAGAGCGACGGGCGGACAGGTCTTGCACCCGCGGCGCCAGCCAAGGGCCGAAACGTCAGTGGAGGGTGGCGAAGCCCGGCTATTTTGTCTCGCGATGAAAAGGCCCGCAGGGCCGACGGAAAATAGCCGGGCGCAGCCATTGCCTGACCGGGTCGCGCGGCGCACCCGACCGCCCTCTTGAAGGCCGTGGGGCCGTCACGCCTGGCAAGGGAACCGAGCGCTGCCGCAACGATCGCTGCGACGTGCGCCACCGCTCACCTCCTCCCGGTCAGGCCGGCTGTGCCATGAAGCGGGCGATATCCTTAGGCGCGATCTGAAGCCGCAGCATCGCCCTGAGGGCATCGAGGCCGAGGAGATGCAGGTCCTCGTTGAAGTCACCGAGTTGCGGGGTCAGGACGACCGCTTCGATGCCTTCGCAATTGGCGCGTTCGATGAGGGTCGCCACCGCTCCATCCCCCGCCGGATCATTGTCGCGAGCGATGTAGAGACGCCGCAGCGTTTCGGGAAAGAGGATCGCGGACAGGTGCGCCGCCGAGAGGGCCGCGATCATCGGCATGGTGGGTAGCACAGAACGCTGCGACAGCATGGTCTCGATTCCCTCTCCGGCTGCCATCACGTCATTGCAGACCCCGAAGCGGACGCCGTGGCCAAGAAGATCGCCCATGGCCCGTCGGGGTGTATCGATCGGAGCTCGGCCGAGATGCGCCTCGCTGAAACCGGCTGGGTCGAGCCAGGTGCGATGCGCGCCGGTAAGCTTGCCGTCAAGGTCGGTCACCGCCGCGATCATTGCGGGCCAGGTGTCGGTCGGCGCCTCCTCGTCGGAGCGGTAGTAGCAGCGCGGGTGAAACCGAAGGCTTTCAGTTTCGTGCAATGCCGTTATGCCGCGTGCGTGCAAATACATCTCAACGAGCGTCCGTGAAATCGACCGCGACATGGAAAACAGCCGCCGCGCCGCCTCGACAGAACCCGCCGGGGCTGGAGGTGCATGCTTCCTACCTTGGGTTGAATCTGGAACTGGCTGGGGGATAGCCAAAAAGCTGCGCGCCTCGTCGGTCACATCCTTGAAGTCATGCAGGCCAAGCGATTCCTGGATGACGTCAAGCAGATCGCCATGCTCGCCGGTGGCGGCGTCGGTCCACTTGCCCGCAGCGCCCTTGCCCGAGTCCGGTCCTTTGAGGCGGACAAACAGGGAGCGCCCGGGTGCATTGTGGACATCGCCCACCAGCCAGTACCGGCCCTCGCGATGACCATTGGAAAGATAGCGGCGGCAAACCGCCTCAGCCTGACTACCAAGACGACGCGCCAGTTCGGAAGCATCTCGACGAGGCATCAGGCGACTTCCTTCTCGCCGATGCGTTGGACCGGATAGCGATCAAGTACCTTGGCAAGCACCGTGGGTCCGGTCGCGTCGGTGGGAACGAACATGCGCAGCTTCCAGGAAATGATCTCGTGGAACAGCCCGTAAGCAGAGAGCTGCTCGCGGATCGTGTCGGCAAAGCCCGACAGTTCGATGCGGTTGGCGCCCATGACGCGCACGCGGCGAAGATGGAGCTTCTGTCGTTGGTGATCGTTGCTGACCGAGAACGCCTCGAGTTGGGCGATCGTCATGCCGTCGTCGGCATAGATGTCGAGGAGCGCCGGTGACGCGGCGGTGAGCTTGAGCCGCTGCTTGACGATGTTGACCGAGATGAAGAAGGCCGACGCGATCTCCTCCTCCGATATGCCCTTGTCGCGCAGATCCTTGAAGGCCCGATACTGGTCGAGCGGATGAAGCGGTGCGTGCTCGATATTCTCGGCCAGCGAAATTTCCTCCGCAAGAATGGCGCCAGAGGAACTACCGACGACACACGGCACCGGCGCGGTCTTGGCAAGGCGCTTCTGCCTCATGAGCATTTCGAGTGCGCGATAGCGGCGGCCGCCAGCCGGTATCTCGAACATGCCGGTCTCCTGGCCATCGGCATCGGGGACGGCACGAACATGGATGCTCTGGATCAGGCCGCGGCGGGCGATCGAGGCGGCAAGGTCCTCGATCGAGACGCCGGCTTTGATGCGCCGGACGTTGGTTTGCGCAAGCAAAAGCTTGTTGAAAGGAATGTCGCGCGCGGACGACAGGGTGATCTTCTGAACGGCAGTGGTCATCTGGGTTCTCCGCGACGGGCGCCGAGAGCCTCTCTCTCAGTCCTGAACCCGTCGCGAAAATCCCTTCAAACCTCTTCCTCTCCTTCCCCTGGACATGATCTCGCACGCCGCTGCCCGTCGGCAGCGGCGTGCAGAACCTGTTCGCCCTGCGGGATGCTTCCAGTTGCCAGGGCAGCCTCGGCATAAGCCGAGATAGGCAACCGCCCCACGAAAAGGAGATCGCGTTCGATCGCCATGCCGAACGGCAGGCGAACCGACTGAAATTCCGAGAGACTGAAGCTGCTTAGTTCGGGATAGCCTATACCGAGATCGGCCAAGCCGAATAGGGTATCGCCGTCCTCGTCGAGTTCGGTCGCGAGCCAGGTGCCGGCGCCGACCGGATTGAAGAAACGCACAACCGGGACATGGTCGGCATCACGATCGCGGCCGTTGGCAAGAAGGCGCTCGCGCAGCTCTGGAGTCAAGAGGATCATGCCGCCCTCCTGTCGTCATCTCCTTCCACCTCAATCGGCGGTGCGACACCCCCGGAAGATGCCCTAGGAGCCAGTCGGCCGCTTTGCTGGCCTGGCCCGCGGCGCGCACAATGGCGCGATTGTCCTCTCACAAAACCTCGAGCCAGGACCCGATGTAGTCGGCATGCCGTACGGTGGGGACGATGCCCAGCGCGGCACAAGCGAAGGCCGCGCTGATCTCGGCGACTTATCTGAACAGTCAAGCTGTCTCAGACGTTGTTCATAGCGAGAAACCGCTCGCTGCACTGGCTTTCTTGGATGGTGCTCGACGTGAGACAGTTTTGTGCGATTGCGCCCACTTTGTGCAGCCCTTTCACAAACCGATGTCAGGTGCTGTTTGGCGCGGTACCCGCGGCGATTGGGGCAAAGCAGACTCCTATCCCCGCTCTCATTCCGTCCCGGATGACCCGAAAACGGACAGTAGAGCTCCGTGTCGAAACACGTTACGTCGGGCCGGTCCGTATACCTAGCGAGCCGTTCAGAAGTGCACTGCATTTTAGCGATGGCGCTTACTAACAATATACCAGCCCGCTATTGATGCGCCCGGGCAATCCCAGCATTTATTTTTCCTTGCAGATTGCGTGTCCTAGACTTCCGCTACTCGCTATAAGCGAGTGGTCGTTGGAGGCTGTGAGATGGAATGCGTCCTGTGCAAAACGTGCGAGGCTGCGCGCGCGGCGTTCACAAAGAAAATGGATGAATGGTTTTACGCGCAGAGCAACAACGTTGAAATCATGACGAAAGAAGCGGATCCGGCGGCGATACACCAAGCTTACGAGCTGCTCCAGGCTGATCCGGCGGAGTCATTCGGGCAATATCTTGCGCTCGCCGAAAACGGGTCGGTCTGGAGCATGGCTGCGGTCGGGCAAATGTTTTACGTTGGAACCGGCACGGCGCAGGACTTGGAGCAAGCGGAGAAATGGCTGCTCCGCGCCTATCAAGCCGGATCGGATTATGGTCTCGTCTGCCTTGGGTCTCTCTACGAGCGATCGAAACGCCACGAGGAGGCGCAAGAGGTGTACAAGACTGGCGCTGCGCGGGGCTTTGTCCCAGCGATGCTCTATTTGGCGGCGTGCTACCGGAGGTCGCCGAACTGGGCTCAAAGCCGCCGCGAGACGCTGGCGCTGCTGGAGCAAGGCCCGGCCGCTAGCGATCTTTTCGTCCGGCATTGGCTCACAACCGCGATGGTGCGCGGTTGGTTCGGGCTAAGGTATATTCCTGAAGGCATCCGTCGGTTGCCCGACGTTGCCCACGAGATGGCTGTTCTCGTCGAGTACGGTACAGGGCAGTTGCAGGGCGACAGCAAAAAACAACAGGGCTTCTTTAGCCGTCTCGCAGCACAGGTCTGGCTGGTGGGCGCCACCCGACACCCAGCATCATAACCAAGCCTAGCGGACTCGGTCCGTTCGTCGGTCTTATGATGAGCGGCAATTTTGCTTCTGGCCCATCACGTCGATCCAGGGATTGATCGAGAGCTGCTATCGAAGGATATCCTGGCGCCTCCGCAAATCGGGAAGATTTGCGCCTTGCTTGGCGTTGCGCAGGATCGTACCCATCGCAGATTGGTCGGCCGCATAGCGCCAAAGCGAAGCGATACTGCCCATCCTTGTAGACCTGGGCGCGCCTATGCGGCGCCCCGGACCTTGTGTTGGCGAGCGCCCGCCTGCTGCGCGTGCATCCAGTCGGCGATCTGTTGCGCCTTGGCGGCGGCGGTGAAAATGGCGCGCTTGTCGGAGCGGAGTACCTCGAGCCAGGACACGACATAGGCGGCGTGATCCGGCCGCGGCTCGAGGCTGAGGTTGAGGTCGGCGCAGATCATGGCGCTGAGAAGCTCGACCGTGCATTCCTCCATGGCGTAGGCGGCCGAACCGAACCGTCCGGAGAGATCGCGATCGAGGCGGTGCTTGGCGCCGGAGGCATGCCCACATTCGTGGAGTAGCACGGCGTAGTAGGCGACGGCGTCGCGGAAGCAGGCGAACTCGGGCATCTGCACGTGGTCGGTGGATGGGCGGTAATAGGCCCGCGCGCCGCCGTGCCGAATGTCGATGCCGAGTGCCGCACAAAAGCGCTCGGCGCGTTCGACGCGCTCGGCTTCGGGCAGCATCGGCATTGCGGGCGGCGTGTAGCCATCGACCTGCGCGCAGTTGAAGACCGTGTAGCCGCGGGCGAACATGCGCCGGGCGGGCTCGTCGTGATCTTCGTCCCCGTCGTCGGCGTCGGCCTCGCCGTGGCGATCGGCGATCTTCCAGAACACGACCAAGTGCCCGCGCTCGCCCTTGCGGACCTGGGCGCCAAGGGCCTGCCATTGCCGATAGGTGCCCCAGATGCCGGCGGGATAGCCCGTCGCATACGCCGCGGCCCAGAGTGCGATGACGTTGACGCCGCGATAGGTCTTGCGCGAGGCGACGTTGACGGGCGTGGTGATCGCCGAGCCATTGTGATGCCAGGGCATCCGGTAGTCGGCGGCGCCGGCTTCGATGGCGGCGATGATCTGACTGGTGACGCGCTCGTAGATGTCGTTCCGGGTCTCGGCCTGATGGTTGCGATCCGTGGTCATGGGTGCCTCCTGTGCTCGCCCTCTCCGTCGAGGGCGAGGCGGCAGGGACAGACGCGGATAGCCGGCTCGTCACACCCTGTTCTCGGTGCTGGTGCGGAACAGGGTTGACGGGCCGGCAGCGTCTGTCACAACCCGAGCCCCTGCCTCGTCGGGCGAGCGCAGGAGGCACCCATGATCGGCGGGCCCGGCCGGACCGGGATCGGTTACGAAGCTATACGGCTATCAGCCAACGCCGTCGTGAGACGGGCGCCGTAGCGGCACGACCCTGGTCGCAGGTGATCGAGCCAGTTCCTCCCGCAGGCCGTCGATCACCGCATCGCGCTCGGCGACCTGCAACGTCAGCACCTGGATGTGCTGTGCAAGTGTGCGGGCGAGCGCCCGCAGCTCGGCCATCTCGGCGCCGCGCACGGCGCGGAGCTCGGCTTCGAGGGCGCGGATGCGCTCCTTGAGGACTCTGGGGGAGGATCGTTGGCGGCGGTCTTCGGCGGCACGGAACTCGGCGAGAAGAGCGCCGGCCCGGTTGGCCGTCGCCCGGCTGACGCCGGCTTCGCGCGCCAGGTTGGCGACGGTCAGCGCCCCGTCGGTGCGCTCGGCGCGACCGTCGAGCAGCCGCTCCATGGCCGACCTCAGCGCGGCTTCGCTCCTTGGCCCGAGCGCGGTCATGCATCACCGTCCACGAGAGGAGCGATCAGATGGCGCTTGCGCTCATTGTCCTTCAGGATCGCCGTGCGCTGCAGCGGCGAAAGGCGCCGGTCGGCCAGAAGCGCTTCGCCCTCGGCGATCGAGGCCTGCCATGGCTCGCGGTGCCGGGCGGTCAGGCAGGCATTGGGGCAGCGGTCGGGGCTGCAGCGCGACAGGGCCGGCGCCGTCCGCTCGTCATCCGGTGCATCTTTGAGGCAGAGCGCGGTCGCCGCGTCGAAGAGGCAATCGTTGAGGAAGCCGACATGCAAGGTTCGCCCGAGATGGGCGAGCATAGCGCGCAGCCGCTTCCGGTCCATGATCCGGCCGGGAAGATCGCCGAGTTCGTCCTGCACGCGGGCGAACTCTCGGCGCAGTCGCGTCGCACCCGGTCCCGCCGGCCCGTCTTTGCGAAGAAACGCCTCGTAATGGGCGACGACATCGTCGAGCTGGCCGAGCGCACGCTCGCGCTCGACGGCGCTTCGGAAGTCGGCCTGGGCCGATCCAGCGTAGCCCTCGAACATGGCGATGGACGCATGCTTATACTGGATCTTGCCGGCGACCGTGCCGAACGGCCGGTTGGCGATGTACCAGGCGATGGTGCGGCGCAGCTGCCGCGTCGTGAACTTCCAGGGTTCGTCGTCGATCCGTGGGATGACCGGTCCGTCGCTGGCGCGCGCATCGAGCCCGTCGCGGAACAGGTTGAGCGTTGGCGTCGCGCCCATCCCGAGATGATCGTTGCTCCAGGGCCAGTCCTTCAGCGCCACCCACAGGGATGACAATCCTTTGTCGCGGCGATTGCGCTCCGAGAGAACTTCCATCACCGCAACGGCGCGGGCGACCGGCTCGATCGTGATCCAGTCGGCCGTCGCGCCGCGCGCCCCTTGGCGTTTGTAGACGGTGCTGCGCAGCCGGTAGCGCTCGACCAGGCCGTCGGCGCTGCGCACCGGCGACACGCAACCCGGCTGCATCGCCTGCACCTCGCTGTCGCGCATCCCGGTCAGATAGGCGCAGACGATATAGCAGGCGCCCTGCAGCATCCGCTCCTCACGTGCGAGGCTGAGGCCGTCGAAGCGATCGCGCCAGGGCAAGCCGGTGTCCAGATCGATCGAGATCGGTGTGTCGAGTCCGCCGATCTCGGTGCCAAGTTCTGTCGCTGCCTCGTCGATCAGCCGCGCGGTTGGCTCGGACTGGCTGACGCGGCCGCTCTCCGGAGCGCCGGCGTGAAGGCGCATCAGATGAAGATTGTAGGGTGGCGTCTCGTCTCCGGTGAGCGGATCGGTGCGGCGGGCGACGTTAGGCGCGCGCTCCCAGATCGGCACGCCTCTGCCCGTGGCCCGGCGCGCATCGAGCCACTTCGCCACACGGGCGCGATAGGTGCTGGCGACGGCCCGGCCGGTCCGCGCGTCCCGCGCCATCAATCGGGCGCAGCGGACTTCGAGAGAGTCAAGCTCGGCACGGGCGGCAAGGATATCCGGCGCGTAGACCTCGACATACCTGAGTGCCCAGCGCAGCATGGCGCCGATGACCGGCTCGGGAATGCGCGGCGTGGCGTTCTCGGCGGGTGCCGGCGGCCGTCCGGCGACGCGGTGAGCGGCTCGCCCACGCCAGGGAAGCACGCCGATGCCACCACCGGTCAGCCACGGCGCCAGGTGATGCAGATCGATCGGCACCTCGACATACTTCACCGTCTCGTGCGGTGTTCGCCGTCCGCCGTCACGGGCATGCACTAGGTAGGCGTCGAGCAGCGCCTGATCGACGCGGCCGAGATCGACGGCGCCAGTCTGTGCGTGGAGGAACGTCGCGAAATGCTGGACGTAGCGCAGCAGCCGGATCGCCGAGGTCGCGCCGCAGGGCGCCCGGTATCCCGGAATATGGATGCGCAGCCGGGCGATCACATACTCTTTTGCCAGCCGTCGCGTGGCGAGATCGGCGATGCGGGCGAAATCGAGCCGGTAATTGCTGTGGCGCGCGTTCACCCGGAAGATGGCGGCGCCCAGGTCCCAGAGATCGTCGCCGAAGCGGGGAAGCTCACCGCGGTCGACATCGTCCCTGACCGCGACACCGGCAAGCACGGGCTCGCCGTCGCCATAAATGGCCGACGGCAACGACGTCCGCAGCGAGAGCTTGATGGAACCCGGCATTATGGCGCTGCCGCTTCGGGTGGCAGGTAGATGAGCGCCGGGTCCGACGCCGCAATCCGGCGAGCGTCCTCAATCTCCGCGTCGGCAAACCGGGACAGAATCTGATCGGCGATGCGTCCGTGAACGCGGCCAAACTTGGCGATCCAGTCGCCTTCGCTGAGGGCCTGCCGTTGCGCGCGAATGAAGTTGAGGAATGCCAGAAGCGCAGGCAGCTTGCGGGCGGTGATCACCGCATTGCTGCATTCGAGACAGCCCCAGAAGGGCGACGGACAGGCTTCCCCTTCTAGCCCGAACGGGCTCTTGTAGAAGCCGGCGCAACTGGCGAGCCAGACATCCTGCTCGCCGCCGAGCAGCGCGCCGATGGCGGCGGTACCGGCAACGGGAAGACTGGTTGCCTGCTCGGGATCGGCCAGGACGGCGCCCTCCTCTTGCGAGGACAGGATGCACGGCCGCAGGGCGGCGTCGAGCGCATCGTTCATGGCGTCGGCAACGGTCGCCTCGTGCAGATGGCGAAGCGCGGGGATATCGGCGTAGTGGTTGGCCGCCACCGCGGCGCTGTGGCCGACGGCGAAGCGGTCGAGTTGGCCGCCCGTACGCCGATACCACGCCGCCTTGTGGGTCTTGCGCAGGCGTGTCAGGTTGAGGCGGAGCGGCTGACCCTGTTCATCGAGAATGCCATGTCGTGCAATCCATGAAGCGACGGATTCCTTCAGGCTGAGCACCCTCGGGGTCAGACGGCCCCAGGCGCAGTGGACCCAGAGCGTGTCGGCGCCAAGCCGGCCTCTCGCCGGACCGGTCCACTGCAGCACCTTGCGGATCAGGCCGCCCGGCGTCGAGGAGCCGCCATCGCGCGCGCGCAGCCGCTTCCACTCGGCGCCGCGCGCCCGCCGTTTGCAGTACTCGATCTCGACATAGCCGCCGGATGGGTTCTTCAGGCAGTCCGCCCGCAAGCTCTTGATCGCTTCGATCTCGAGACCCGTGTCGAGCGAAATGAGGACGATGAGCGGCACGAGGTCGGCGGCGATCAGATGCCGGCGGCTATGCAGATCGTGGATCAGGCGATCGTTCTGCAGGCCGCTCTCGCGGCGCAGCGTGTAGAGGCGCTTGAAGAGCGGATGCAGGTGCCCGATGGCGCCTTCCGCATCGATCACCGCCGTTACCTGTTCATGCGCCCTCGCCAGAACGCGGCTCCGATCGGCATCCTCGACGGTCGGGATGCGATCGGCCACGGCAAAGCGGCGGATGATGGCGGCGAGATCGGCGCGAGCGGCGGTCCGCAATGCCGTGGCGATGGCGTCGCCATAGGCATCGCGCGGCCGGGCGCGCACACCCGGCCGGTCGCTCGTATACATCAACCGCCGCGAGGCATCGGGTGGCAGAAGGCCGGGCTCCGCCGCCTCGGCGAGGCGGAGCAGGTTGAGCACCTTGCTCATCCGATGCAGCCGGTGATTGGGATGCAGGCCGCTCTCCTCCATCCAACCGTCGAAGCCGTCGATCAAGGCAGCGCTCACGTCGGAAAGGCGCGCGATGCGCAATCTGGCGGAATCGAGATAGCGCCAGAATGTCTTGAGCGCGTTGGTATAAGCATAGGCTGTCGAGATTGAGCCGGCCGGACCGCCGACCTGGCAGGCGCGCCAAAGCGCGCCGGCAAACGTCCAGGCCAGTGTCTTGCGGCCAGCGAGCATCGTTAGATCGATCCTCCTGCTGCGGTCCGCCAGCGTGACCGTGAAGCGGAGCGACGCGATCGCGGCGGCGGCCTCGCCCTCGGGATCGGGCAACGCCTCCGGAAAGAGCGCACGGCGGCCCGGCCGCCGCACCGACGCGGCGATCGGAGCGGTCATGCTGCATCACCGGCCGTATCGTCGGCCCAGCGATCCGCGGCTGCCTCGACCAGTTCCTGCGCTTCGCCGAGACTGTCGAGATAGATGTAGGTGCTGGTAATGCTCGCGTGCCCCAGAAGGTGCTGGAGCTTCTGCAAGGGGTCGCCGAGCATCCGACGATAGGCCGCGCCGTGCCGGTCGTGCGGATCGAACACGGTTCCGATCTGCTCGCGGATCAGCATGGAGAGCATGTTGACGGCGAAGGTGTGCCGCAGAGTGTGCGGCGTCACCTCGATCTCGATGCCGAAGCGGCGACAGCGGACGCAGGCGCGCCGGAAGGCGGCTTCCCAGGTTGCGGAGGGCACAGGCCGGCCGGCTTCCGTCAGCCAGAGCAAGCCGTGCTGCGCTCGGCCGGGCGCCCCGATCAGCACGCCGCGGCGTTCGGTCGACGTAAGCCGGTCGAGCCGCACGCGTTTGCCTGCCGCGCCTGTTGCCTTCCCGCTCTCCGGCATCAGCCAGAGCGGATCGAACACCGCAGGTTCGGAGCGGGCGGCGGAGATAGCGCGCTCAAGATCGACATAATCAGAGATCAGCGCCAGCACCCGGCGCGGAATGCGGATGCGACGTGGCCGTCCGCCCTTGGCGATCGGACCGGGAAGATCGAAGGGAACTGAGCGCGATCCCGGCTCGGTCAGGCGCGGAAGCTCGGCCAGAAGCAGGCTCCCAGCTTCTGTCAGCCGCAAACCAGTCGTGACCAGCAGTTCGGCAAAGAGCGCATTGCGCTCGCTGTTCCGCCCGCGGCACGCCGGATCTTCGGAGCCGTCGGGAAGCCGGCCGCGCAGCCCCACGTCGCGGAACAGGAGATAACGGCCGAGATCGACATAGCGGGTGTCGTGCCGGCGCGCTGCGCGCTCGCGGGCGCGGTTCGCCGTCACGGCGAGCACGGCCCGGCTGCCGGCAGCCCTGCGAAGGGTGACGCCGTAGCTGAAGGGCGAAACGGTGATGATCCCTTCCTCGACGGCCCAGCGATAGAGCTTGTCGAGCGCGGCAATGCTTCGGTTCCAGCTTGCCGCCGAGATGCGGTAGGGAGCCGCCGACAGGCGTCGTGCCCGATGAAAGGCCAGGACATCATGGCGGTCGGCCCTCCAGACCGTCTTGCCACCGCGTCGCTCTGCCAGAAAGCGTGCCCAGACCAGGATGTCGCGGGCGTAGGAGCGCCAGGTGTCCGGGGAGCGCGCGCCCATGCTTGGACAGGCGCGGAAGAAGCGGTTGAGATGAAGATCGTAACTGCCGTCATCCATCAGGATGAACGGCATGCCATCAATCAGCCCGGCGCGCTCGGCCACGTCGAGCGCGCCGAGCGCGGGGTTTGTTGTTGCGGAATTATCGAGGGGAAGCGGGCGCGACAGGGCGCCAAGATCGGTAAAGTACAGCTGCACGCACGTGACCTAAGCGGAGCGCCTGCGGCGCAAGTTATTGTCTTTATGTGCGAGGGGTTCCCCTCGCGCTCTCCCGCTCGCCGCGTGGCAGGGGTGCAGGACTAAGCCTGCACCCCATGAACAAGCTTGTGGTGCCGCCGCCGCGTAAAGCGTTGTCCTCGCTTCGCTGCGGGAACGCTTGACCCGGACGTCTGACGAGCTTCACCGGAACCGTCGGCAAGGTGCTTCCATTGCCTGATTCTGAGACAGGATTACAGAGTCAGGATAAGGCCACCAGTTCCGCGAACGCATATTTCCTGGTGCTGAAGATCCGGAAAATCGCGGCCAAGCCGTGAAGGATGACCGGTGGCATGACCAAGCTCATGGAGGGCTGTGCGATGCCAGTTGATCGGTTCGAAGAAGGCCTGCGGCGGCGGCACCTGAACATAGTCGTGGGCTGGCGAGTAGTAGGCCCTGTTCCCGCCGATGCGGAATTCTATGGCGGTTGCCTTGATCAGTGCCTCAACCCGCGGCTCGGTCAACCTGATGTCGGGTAGCGGAGAGGAAACTGCGATTTCGTCGGGTAGACCGTCGCATTGCTCGATGTTGAAGACCCTGAAGCGTTTGAGGAATGGAACCGCTCGGGCATCCTCGCCAATTTCGCTGGCGCGTTTCTTCTCATCGTCCGGGACGAAGCGATCAGCAAAGACGACAGTGGTACCACGCTCACCTTTCCGGACATTTCCACCGAGTGAGATGGCCTGCCGAAAGGTCAGCCAGCTTTGCGTTGGAAAGCCATGTTCGACCACGGCGCCCCAGAGAATGAGTACGTTGATCCCACTGTAGGCTCTGCTGGTGGAGGCGTTTCGCGGCATCGACAATGGCGCCTTGGCGGCGGCGGTTCCCCATGACTGGACCCAAGGGAAACGACCGGCCTCCAGTTCGGAGATGATCTTGTTGGTGATATCATCATAGAGGTTGCTCCGGTCGGCCCCGGCGCGCGCTCGATTGTTTTGAAAAGACATCGCGGTTTCTCCGCGACGGGCGTCGGAGGCCTCTCCTCCGGCTCTCAACCCGTCACGGAAAATCCGGTCCCCACTCTCCCTCTCGTTCGCAGGCGTGGTTGCCCGCAACCTTTCTCATCGCACATCCCTCCTATTTGCACGCCGCAGCCACCGTTTGCGGCACGAACAGGAACTGCCACTTCCTTCTCTTTCAAATGTTCGCCTAGCGTGGGACATGCCGTGTCCTTGGATCTGCAAAGAGGTGTGGCGGTGAAGCGCTCCGCACCTGCGCCCAGGCCGATCACCGCTGAGCGTATCGAGCGCGCGCTCGACCGCGTGGCGGAAATTATCGTGGCGCGAGGCGACCAAGGCGAGGCATGGCTTCCACTATACGACCATCTAGAGCGGGCCTTGCGGGATCACCAGGCTAAGGAAGAACGCCTCGCAGCGGTGCGCCAGCGTGTCATACGATCGCGGGATCGAACGGCAGCGCGATCTTCATGAGTTCCTCCTGCCACATCTTCATGTCGCCACCCTCGGCGTATTTCGGGCGATCAATGGTATGGCCCATCAGCATGCGGCGAAGCTCCTCATCCAATCTAGCGTTCTTCATCCGGTCCTCAAACGAGTGGCGCAGCGAGTAAACCGTGTGCTCGTCCGTCGGAAATAACCCGTGTTTCTTGAAGTGCTTGTTCACTGTGGCCGACAGCTGAGCCTCGCGATCCCTGTAGCGAGGAAAGCCTTCAGGGTGCTTCTTGAACACCTCTAGAGCCACGCCAACCAAGGGAACCCTGCGCACCGAGGATTCCGTCTTGATCTCCCGGGGGTCCTCAGGGTCTTCCCTGGGCTCGACTGAGATGTGAGGCACATCGTGATCGAGAAGGATGACCCCGGCATGCAGGTTTGCAAGCTCGCTCGGGCGGCACCCGGTCTCGACGAATGCCAGGACGATACCTCGAGCCTGGTCGTTGAGCTGGGCCAATGCACCTGGCGCGAGGATCTTGTCCTTGATCCAGTCGGTCGGGAACGGTGGCCGGCTCCGTTTTGACTTGTCCTTGAACGAGAGATCGGCAAACGGGTTCTTCTGTTCGGGGAACCCCAGATGGCGGTAGTAGTCGCCATACAGCGTTCGGAGGTTGCCCATGTTCCGGTTGCCGGTCGAAGCCGAACGGTCACCCGGGCCATCCTCCGGCGCCACGCGGTCCAGCCAGTATTTGTGGACTTTGCGCGCGTCATCGCGCGTGATCTGGCCCATAGGCTTGTCTTCGACCAGTTCGATGAAAACGTCGACGCTCATCTTACGCTTGGCCTTCCAGCGCTTGCGCTGATCAGGACTTTTCGTGCGCAGCTCGTCGCGGACTATTTCGGAGAAGTACAGCTGGAGCGCTTCGGATATCTTGTCGTCTGGCTGTGCCACCATGCCCGCGACCGCATCCAAGACCGGAGATTTAGCCGGTTCCACAGCGGTAGTCTCTACGCGCCGCATGATGGTCTCTAGCGGCTCGGAGGCAAGAATTTCGCCAAGGGGCCGGTAAACGAACCCAAGCGATTCTGCTCGCTTCACAGCCAGCTTGTAACGGGCCAGCGCGGCGTGGGGATTTTCTCCAAGCAGCATTGCAGCCCAGAGCCCGTTATCCGCAGCCTCGTGGAGATCGCGCGCGGTTCTGGCTTTTGATCTGTCCCTCGTGTCGAGCGATCGGCGCACGAATTGGCCGCGATCATCAAGACCAATGACCTCTGTAGGGACCCTTCGTCGGTAATGGAAATAACCGTCCCTCAGGTGGAGGTAGCGATCAGGATCTTCCTCTTCGCGCCTTCGTCCCATGGCCTCGCGCCATTTGTATCACAATAGGTAGCACAATTTGTGACACAAAACCGCCTCCAGGGCAAGCTTGGAAGCCAACAATCAGGATTTTCTAAAACGAAACAGCTACTTATGGAAGAAGCCGATGGTACCGTTGGCTGGGATCGAACCAGCGACCTCCGGATCCACAATCCGGCGCTCTAACCATCTGAGCTACAACGGCACGTTTGCTGAGCCAGACCAAGGTGGAAAGTTCACTTTCCGTGATCCGCTCTGTCGTTCGGCGATGCGTCCTTACGGGCTAATGGATCTTAATTCAAGACTTTTGCTCGGCAAAGGTCGCTTCCCCACAACGGCATCGACTTTTCGTCGGACAAAGAAAAAGGCCGGCGGGAGGAGGTGCCGGCCTTTTCCTGTTACGAGCCAGCGGGAGGAGGTGCTGGCTGGTCACCCCGGGGAGCAGAGGGAGGAGGTTCCACTCGCCGGGTATTCCTTGATGGCTACCATCATATGCCTGATCGTTTTTAAGAAAATGCGACCTTTTGTTGCATCTACCGATCATGCAAAAATGTTAGGCAACCTTGATTTCCTTCATCGCCTTCTCGAAGGCGGTCTTGATCGGCTTGGAGACGTCCTCGGCCGCCTTGGTGGCGACGGTCTGGAAGTCCTTGGCCTGCTCGACGGTCATCTCGACGCGCTTGCGCAGGAACGCGGTCTGCAGTTCGACGACTTCCGACAGCGACTTGGCGCCGATCAGGGCTTCGAGATGCGAGAAGCCGGCCTCGGCATTGGCGCGCAGGGCGGAAATGGTCTTGAGCGACAGATCGCTGGAAACGGTCTTGGCGGTCTCAAGGCTCGACTCCAGAGCCTTCTGGGTCTCTTCGGCACCGGTCTTCAGCTTGGCATAGGCCTCTTTCGACTGCTCAACGCCCTGTTCGGCGAAAGCGCGGATCTGGTCGGTGGCCTTGGAAGCGTCGAAGCTCGGGAATTCAACGTTTTCGATGGTCTCGGCGGTCTTGGTCCTGGACATTTTTCCATCCTTTTCAGCGGTAGCGGCTTTGACAGAAAGCCGTCTCGTTCAGTTATGATGGCAATATAAACGCAATTTTTGTGCATTGCAATATCTTTGTTGCAGTGCACCATAAATTCTTTACGGCCGTTAACCAAGAGCCCAAATTCCGGCCTTTGCACGTTCTGGCTTGTGGACCTTCGCGCCGCCGGCTTTTATTAACAAAGCGTTAACTGCAAATTCGCCGCTCCGTGAGGGTTCGCCAAGCGCATGCCGTCCGAATATTCCTTCCTCGACGTCGCCGTGCTCGATGCGGTCCGTCAGCGCTTTGCCGCCGGCGACGCGATCGCGATCCTGTCGGAGGATCTGGAACAGGTGATCTGGGCCAACGGGCCAGGTGCGGCGGTGTTCGGCTATCCCGACATCGAGGCCATTATCGGCGCCTCGGCGCAACTGCCGTTGATCGCCAGACGCCAGATCATGGCGACCAGTGGATTTCCAGAGATCGGCCGCGACCGCGCCATCATGGTGCGGCTGGCAACCGGCATGACCAGCCGCGCGGTCGGCTTCCTGGCCAGTGCGGTGACCATGCCGGACGCAGAGAAAGCGATCATGCTGGCGGTACCGGCTGCGCAGACAGGGTCGCGCAGCGCCGGCGAGATCGCCGCACGCGCCATTAGCGGCTTCACCGAAGACGGTCATTTCATCGCCTTCATCGATGCCAAGGGCAACATCGAAGCGGCATCGGAAGGGTTTTCGGCCCTTGGCATCTTGCCAGGCACGCTGGCTGCCCTCGTCGCTGACGTTGCGTCAGGGAGCGACCGCATCGTCAAGCGCCTCGTTCCCGGCCGCACGGCCTCCTTTCCGGCTGGTCTCGCAAGATTGACCGAGGAACGGCATCTGCTGGTGGTGATCGACGAGGACCAGCTCGACGACAGGACCACAACCGGCGAACGCCCTGAATCCATTGCCGAGACCGCACCGGCTGGCAACGCTGTTGTCCAGCCGCAGCCGAGCCAGCACACCGGGACACCGACGGACGGACCGGGCGCCACGCAACCGGCCGAAGCTATCCCGGCATCGGAAGTGCATGAGATCGCCGACGCGGCCGGGCAGGCTCCGGCGGCAGTGAGCACGCCGGGGCAGCACGATCATTGGTACTTCAAAACCGACGAGGACGAGGGGCAACAGGCGAGCCGACCGCCCCAACCCGAAGCGCGGGCCGAAGAGGCCGTCCCGGAGAGTCCCGAGGAAAACACGAGACGGAATGACGTCCATGCCCCCTCGCCGACCGCGACTCCGGCCGCTCCGGCGATAGACCGCGCCGCGGCGCCGATACGCTTCGTCTGGCGCACCGATGCCGACGGCAAGTTCAGCGCGCTGTCGCCGGAATTCGCCGAGATCGTCGGCAAGCCCGCAGCCGACATCATCGGCAGGCGCTTCAAGGATGTCGCGGCAGCCTTCGGCCTCGATGCCTCCGGCGAGATCGCCGGTCTGCTGGAGCGGCGCGACACGTGGTCCGGCCGCTCCGTGCTGTGGCCGGTCGTCGGTACCGATCTCAAGATCCCTGTCGACCTGGCCGCCCTACCCGTCTACGGCCGCAGCCGTGCCTTCGAGGGTTTCCGCGGCTTCGGCGTTGCCCGCACCGGCGACGCGGTCGTCGATCCCGAGGCCATCGGCATGGCGCTCGTTCCCAATGGCCATGCGCCGGCGGCGCAAGAAACCGCCGAACCAGCGCCCGAGGCGCCGAAGACGCCAGACCCCTTCAAGGGCGAGGTGCCAGCGCTGACCATCGTGCCGAAACCGGAGCGGCGCTTTGCCGACAAGGTGATCCGGCTGGCCGAACATCGGCAGCCAGCCAATGACAAGGGCCTGTCGACGCTGGAACGCAGCGCGTTCCGCGAGATCGGCGAGCGGCTGAAGAAGGACAGTTCCCCAGTTGAGCCCCCAGAGGCCGAGAAGCCTGAGCTGGCGCCAGCAGTCCAGGCAGAGCCGCAATCCGAGGCCGGAGGCACGATCCTGTCGACGCAAGATGGCGGCCCGACTGCGGACGCCACCCCCAATGCTGGACCGGTGGATGCGGACCTCGAGCCGGCGGCTGACGCCGTGGGCGAGGCAAGCGCCGCCGAGCCCGCCGATATCGAGGCTGAGGACGAGAAGGATCTGGCACGGCTCGACGGCGCAGATCCAGATGAGACGATAGGAGAGGAAACCCTCCGGCCCAGTCCTTCGGGCTCGCTGCTCAACCTTGCCGACCGCGACGATGAACCGACCTATGTCGCCGACAACAGCGACGATGCGCCGGTATCCGCGGAAGCGACTGAGGGTTCAGCCAAAACCGCAGCTGGCGATGCCGAAGCGCAAACGGCGGCCGGCGGCACACCACAGGTGAACGACCCGGCCGCGGACGACGACAGCATGACGTCGGCGGATTTTCGCGACGCCGAGGACAATGAGGATTGGGCGCAGGCCGACGAGGAGGCCGCCGCGCCTGATAAACAGGCCGCTGCGTCCGCCGAGGAGACTGACAATCCGAGCGATGCCCTGGAGGCGCGCGTCGAACGGCCACGCCTTCAGGTGCCCCCGCTCAAGGTCGAAGGGTTCGTGCCGTCAGCGTTTTCGGCCGGGGATGAAAACCGGGGCCCTGATACCTCGCTCCTGGGCAAGCTCCCGGTGCCACTGCTGATCCATTCGGGCGATCAGCTGCACTATGCGAACGAGGAATTCCTCAACCTGACCGGCTACGAGGCGCTCGATGACCTGGCGGATGCCGGTGGTCTCGGCGCACTGTTTGCCGACCCCTACGCCGATGACGGCGCCTCTGACAGCACCGATCGCGCGCTGCGGCTGAAGACGCGTGGCGGAGAGGAATTCCCGATCGAGGCCATCCTGCGCTCGGTTCCCTGGCGCGACGGCAAGGCGCTGATGCTGGTCGTGCGCCGCTCCGGCGAGGATGACACGCCGGCAGCCCTGCATGCCATTGGCGACGAGCAGACGCAGCCGGACGTTTCGGAGCTCAAGGCACGCATCGCCGAGATGCGCACCATCATCGACACCGCGACCGACGGCGTCGTGCTGATCGGCCGTGACGGCACCATCCGCTCGATCAGCCGTCCGGCCGAAGCGCTGTTCGGCTTCGACAGCGACGAGGTGACCGGCAAGCCGTTCGCCTCGCTGTTTGCCATCGAAAGCCAGCGCGCGGCGCGAGACTATCTCAACGGACTGTCCGAGCCCGGCGTGGCTAGTGTGATGAATGACGGCCGCGAGGTGATCGGGCGCGAGGCGCAAGGCCGCTTCATTCCACTGTTCATGACCATCGGCCGGCTGCCCAACGATAGCGGCTTCTGCGCCGTCGTGCGCGACATCACGCAGTGGAAGCGGGCCGAAGAGGACCTGACGCAGGCGCGCGCGGTGGCCGAACGCGCTTCCTCGCAGAAGACCGATTTCCTCGCCCGCATCAGCCACGAGATCCGCACGCCGCTCAATGCCATCATCGGCTTTTCCGAATTGATGGTCGACGAGAAGTTCGGCCCTGTCGCCAACGACCGCTACCGCGACTATCTGCGCGACATCAACCGCTCGGGCAATCATGTGCTCGACCTTGTCAACGACCTGCTCGACATCTCGAAGATCGAGGCTGGCCAGCAGGAGATGGCCTATGAGGCGGTGTCGCTCAACGACACGCTGGCCGAGACGGTGGCAATGATGCAGCCGCAGGCCAATCGCGAACGCGTCATCATCCGCTCGAGCTTCGCTTCGCGACTGCCGGAAGTGGTGGCGGACCTGCGCAGCGTGCGCCAGATCGCGCTCAACATCCTGTCGAATGCCATCCGTTACACCCAGGCTGGCGGCCAGGTGATCGTCTCGACCGCCTATGAGACGTCGGGCGACGTCGTCATGCGGGTGCGCGACACCGGCATCGGCATGAGCCAGGCCGAGATCGAGCAGGCGCTGAAGCCGTTCAAGCAGATCAACGCCCTGAAGCGCGGACGCGGCGACGGCACCGGGCTTGGACTGCCGCTGACCAAGGCGATGGTGGAGGCGAACCGCGCCCGGTTCACCATCAATTCGACGCCAGGAGAAGGAACCCTGGTCGAGGTCGCGTTTCCGTCGACCCGCGTGCTCGCGGAATAACCGCGCCCGCAATTCCGGACGGAAAACCGTTTCGCACTTTTCCCGGAATTGCCCCGGCAAAAGAAAAGGCGCCCAGAGGACGCCTTAAGAGATGGGATTGCTGTCACAACGGGGGCTTGAGCGAATTCAGATCCTCCGGGGATGGGGAGGAACGGGATTTCTCCCTCAAGTTACATGCGACTATCGACGCCGGGCCTTAACAACTCCTTACCGGCGCGGCGGAAAATTTACGAATGTGTACCACTCATGAAATCTAGGTAAATTCTACCGACAGGTTTCGTTAACCATCACGACTGCCCGGTCACTCGGCCAGTTGCGGCAGGTTCTTGAACAGTTCCAGCGCTTCGGGGTTGGCCAGCGCCTCCTTGTTCTTGATGGCGCGGCCATGCACCACGTCGCGCACCGCAAGCTCGGTGATCTTGCCCGATTTGGTGCGCGGGATGTCGGTGACGGCGACGATCCTGGCCGGCACGTGGCGAGGGCTCGCCCCGGTGCGGATTTTGGAGCGAATACGTTTTTCCAGATCGTCGTCCAGCCGCACACCCGCCGCCAGCCGCACGAACAGCACGACGCGCACGTCATTGTCGAAATCCTGGCCGATGCACAGCGCCTCCAGAATCTCGGGCATCTGTTCGACCTGGTTGTAGATCTCCGCCGTGCCGATGCGCACGCCGCCCGGATTGAGCGTGGCATCGGAACGGCCGTGGATGATCAGGCCGCCATGGTCGGTCCATTCGGCGAAATCGCCGTGACACCAGACATTGTCGAAGCGCTCGAAATAGGCCGCCCGGTACTTCTTGCCCTCGGGGTCGTTCCAGAAGCCGATCGGCATCGCCGGAAAGGCCTTGGTGCAGACCAGTTCGCCCTTCTGCTGCCTCACCGGCTTGCCGTCGTCGTCCCAGACATCGACGGCCAGGCCGAGGCCGGGACCCTGGATCTCGCCGGTCCACACCGGTTGCGTCGGAACGCCAAGCACGAAGCAGGAGACGATGTCGGTGCCGCCGGAGACCGAGGCCAGATGGACATCCTTCTTGATGCCGTCATAGACGAAGCGGAAACCCTCCGGTGACAGCGGCGAGCCGGTGGAGGAAATCGCCCGCACGGTCGACAGATCATGTGTGCGGATCGGCTCGAGACCGGCCTTGCGCACGGAATCGATGAATTTGGCCGAGGTGCCGAAAAAGGTCATCTTCTCGGCATCAGCGAAGTCGAACAGTACATTGCCGTCGGGATAGAAGGGCGAGCCATCGTAGAGCAGCAGCGTGGCGCCTGACGCGAGGCCCGACACCAGCCAGTTCCACATCATCCAGCCGCAGGTGGTGAAATAAAAGAAGCGGTCGCCGTCGATCAGCCCGGCATGCAGCCGGTGTTCCTTGACATGCTGGATCAGCGTTCCGCCGGCCGAATGGACGATGCATTTGGGAATGCCCGTCGTTCCGGAGGAAAACAGGATGTAGAGCGGATGCGCGAACGGCAGCCGCTCGAAGCCGACGGGCTTGACGGCAAACGGCGACAGCGCCTCTTCCAGCGCCACCGCCTTGTCGATGGTTGCGGCAACATCGGTCGAGGTGCCGAGATAGTCGACGACCAGAACCTTGCGGACCGTGCCAAGCTTGGCCGCAACCGCGGCGATCTTGTCGGC
Source organism: Mesorhizobium sp. RCAM 05104 (assembly GCF_059683645.1). Lineage (NCBI taxonomy): Bacteria > Pseudomonadati > Pseudomonadota > Alphaproteobacteria > Hyphomicrobiales > Phyllobacteriaceae > Mesorhizobium > Mesorhizobium sp. RCAM 05104. The sequence goes on from NZ_CM185033.1 coordinate 2,085,132, forward strand.
GACCTCGATCGCCTTGCCATTGTACCAGTAGCCGTCGGGCGCGATGAAGATGACGGGCTCGATCTGACCGAACCGGTCGAGCACGCCCTGCTCGCCGAAATCGGGAGAACAGGACGACCAGACGGCGCCGATCGAGGCGGCGGCCAACATGGCGGCAACCGTCTCCGGTATGTTGGGCATCATCGCCGCGATGCGATCGCCCTTTTTCACCTTGAGCGAGAGGAAGAGCTGCTGCAAACGCGAGGTCAGCGCATGCAACTCGTTCCACGACAGCCGGCGTTCGACCTTGTCCTCGCCGCGAAACACGATGGCCTCGCCAGAGCCAGTCTTCTTCAGCAGGTTCTCGGCGAAGTTCAGCGTTGCGTCCGGGAAGAAGGAGGCGCCGGGCATCTTGTCGCCGTCGACGAGCAGGAACTCGCCCTTGTCGCCGACTATGCCGCAGAAATCCCACACCAGGCTCCAGAATGCCTCGCGATCGTCGACCGACCAGCGGTGAAGGTCGGCGTAGGAGGAGAAGCTACCGCCGGTTTTCGCGGCTGCTGCCTTCATGAAAGCGGTCAGCGGCGCGGCGTCAATCTGGTCTTGCGTCGGGGTCCAGAGTGGTGCGTCGGCAGCCATGATCGTTCCTCCTTAAAGCGTGTCGCGTCTGAGAGAATCCATGCAGCGCGCTTTAAACTCTGCTTTAGGCATGCCGCTGTCCCAAAACCGCCACGAACCCTCTCGGCGCAGGCTTTGGGCGACATGCGTCAGGCTGCATCGCTTATGCATATCGCAGCGCAGCAGAGCAAGATTTTGTTCGGCCGATACGGCCAGATGTGCGCAAATGCCATCGCCGGGCCATAAAGACTTGAAATGCGTCGGCCCTAAGTCGTAGTGACGACTGGGGTTACACCCGTCAGGCGATTTTGTCGGAATGAAAGCATACGAGGCGAGATGCCATCCCCTTTGATCCGGCGTGGCGTATGGGCGATCGGCACCGCCGTGATCGTCATCGCGCTGATCGTTGCCGCCCTGCCGCTGATCGCTTCCACCCGTATCGTGCGCGACCGCATCGCCTGGGAAATGAGTGCGTGGAGCGGCTTCCGCGTCGCCATCGAAGGCTCGCCGCGCATCGAGGTCTGGCCGAATTTCCGGGCGATCCTGACCGATGTGACGCTTTCGCAATGGACGGACATCGACGCACCGCCGGTCGTCGAGGCCGAGCGGGTCGAGGTCGATCTCTCCGCGATGGCGGCACTGCGCGGCGACGTGGTGTTTTCGACGGCGCGGCTGGTGCGGCCGACGATCCGGGTCCAGCGTATGGCGACCGGCCTCTTCCTGCCCGCCGTTCCGACCGGCGGACGCATTGCGCGTTCCATCGACACGGCGCGCGGCGTGGTCAATGCCGACCCCGCCAAGCCGGACCTCGACAAGCTGCCGGCCGACACTTTCGGCACCGTGGAGTTCCGTGACGGCCGCATGGTGGCTTCCGTCGGCGGCAAGGATGTCGAGGTCCTGAGCAGCCTGACCGGCCAGGCGACCTGGGCGGCGATGAACAGCAATGCGACGCTGTCGGCGACCGGGATCTGGCGCGGTGAAAGCGTCGCCCTGGATGTCGCCTCGCCGAAACCGCTGGTGCTGTTTGCCGGCGGCACGGCGCCGCTCACGCTGTCCTTCAAGGCAGCGCCCGCCACCTTCTCTTTCGACGGCACCGCCAGCATGTCCGAGAACGCCTATTTCGATGGTCAGGCCAAGTTCTCGGCGCCGTCGTTGCGGCGGGTTCTGGAATGGGCGCAGGCCGGCATCGCTCCGGGCGCCGCGATCGGCTCCGTCAGCATTTCGAGCAAGGTCACGGCGACGGCCGGGCGCGTCAAGTTCGACAACACCGCGCTCTCCCTGGACAACAATCCGGGGATGGGGGCGCTGGACCTCTCGCTTGGCGAGGCACAACCGGTGATCTCCGGCACGCTCGCCTTCGATACACTGGACCTCAGGTCGTTCCTGTCCGCCTTCACGCCGCTGGCGCCAACCGCTGGGGCCGGTCAGGCCGAAATCGACACAAGTTTCGCCGACCGGATCAACCTTGATCTCAGATTGTCGGCGGCGCACGCCACGGCGGGCACCATTCAGTTGGCCGACGTCGCCGCCACCGCCCAGGTCAAGGATGGGCTTTCCGTCTTCGATATCTCCGATGCCTCGGCCTTCGGCGGCAACATCCAGAGCAGCCTTCGTTTCGACCGCAAACCGGAGGGCACCCAGGTCGAGATCCGGCTGCTGGCCTCCGACATCGACGGCGGTGCTTTCGCCACCGCAGCGGGGATGACGCGGCTGGTGCCGGTCGGCACGGGAACCGTCTCGGTCATCCTCAAGGGACCCGGCAGAACCTGGGACTCCATCTTCGACAATGCCGACGGCTCGGTCACGGCAACCTTCGGACCCGGTGCGTTGAGCAAGCTCAATCTGCCGGCCTTCCTCAAGCACACCGAACAAGGCGGCTTCTTCGCGCTCGACGACGTTTCCGACGGGACGCTGCCGATCGACGGCGCCGAGATCAAGGCCAGCATTTCGAAAGGCGTGGCGCGGATCGACAAGGCCGAAGCCAATTCGGCGAAGTACAAGATCTGGCTGTCCGGGATCGCGTCCTACGCGGGACGGGGACTGGCCCTGTCCGGCGGCGTCATTCAGGCGGACCAGGCGGCAGCGCAGACCAATGGCCAGCAAGGCCCCAACCAGTCATCGTTCTTCGTCGGCGGGACGTGGAGCACGCCGTTCATTTCCCCGATCAGCCGCGGCGTCTCGGGGGAATAGACCGCATCACCCGCGCTGCGCGGCCTGTTCGTCGAGCTGACGCTGCACCTCGCGCCGCTTGTTAGCAACCGAAGCGATGATGACGCCGACCGCGACAACGGCGATCAGGATGGTGCAGGCGGCGTTGATCTCCGGCGTCACGCCGAGACGAACCTGGCTGTAGATCTTCATCGGCAGCGTGGTGGCGCCAGGCCCGGAAGTGAAGCTGGCGATGACCAGATCGTCGAGCGAAAGCGTGAAGGCCAGCATCCAGCCGGACACGATCGCCGGCATGATGACCGGCAGCGTGATCTGGAAGAAGGTCTTCACCGGCGTTGCGCCAAGATCCATCGCAGCTTCTTCCAGCGAGCGGTCGAAGCTTATCAGGCGCGACTGCACGACGACGGCGACGAAGCACATGGTCAAGGTGATGTGGGCGAGCGTGACGGTGAGGAAGCCGCGGTCGAGACCGACGGCCACGAAGAGCAACAGCAGCGACAGGCCGGTGATGACTTCCGGCATGACAAGCGGCGCGAACACCATACCGGAAAACAGCACCCTGCCCCTGAACCGCGTGTAGCGCGTCAAGGTCAGCGCCGCCAGCGTGCCGAGTACGGTCGCCACCGTGGCCGAAATGACGCCGACGCGTGCCGTGACCCAGGTGGCGTCCATCAGGCCCTGGTTGTGGAACAGCGACACGTACCATTTGGTCGAGAAGCCGCCCCAGACGGTGACAAGTTTCGACTCGTTGAAGGAAAAGACAATAAGCAGGACGATCGGCAGGTACAGAAAGGCAAAGCCCAGCACGATCGAGGTGATGTTGAAGCGGCTCCAGGTGGTGTTCATTTGTCCTGCTCCTGGGCACGCGCCTGGGCCTGCTGGAAGAGCATGATCGGCACGGTCAGCAGCAGCAAAAGGATGACCGCAACGGCCGACGACACCGGCCAGTCGCGATTGGCGAAGAATTCGTTCCACAGCGTCTTGCCGATCATCAGCGTCTGCGATCCACCAAGCAGGTCGGGAATGACGAACTCGCCGACAGCGGGGATGAACACCAGCAGACAGCCGGCGATGACGCCGGGCAGCGACAGCGGGAAGGTGATCTTCCAGAACGCGCTGGTCGGCGGGCAGCCAAGATCCTTGGCCGCCTCGATCAGCGAATAATCCATCTTTTCGAGCGACGAATAGAGCGGCAACACCATGAACGGCAGGTAGGAATAGACGATGCCGATGAAGATCGCCGTGTAGGTGTTGAGGATGATCAGCGGCTGGCTGATGATGCCGGTGGCAAGCAGCAACTGGTTGAGCAGGCCCTCGGGCTTGAGGATGCCGATCCAGGCATAAACCCGGATCAGGAACGAGGTCCAGAACGGCAGGATCACCAGCATCAGCAATGTCGGGCGGATCGTTGCCGGCGCGCGCGCCATGCCATAGGCGATTGGGTAGCCGACGAGCAGCGTCAGGACCGTCGAGATCGCGGCAATGATAACGCTTGTCACATAGGCATTGAAGTACAGCGCGTCCTGCGTCAACCACACGTAGTTATCGATGCTGAGTTGCTTCAGCTGGTCGAAAAACCCGGAAATGCCGCCACTGAAATCAAGCACGGGTGTATAGGGCGGCATGGCGATCGCCGTCTGCGACAGCGAGATCTTGAAGACGATGATGAAGGGGATGAGAAAGAAGAACAGCAGCCAGACATAGGGGATGATGATGACCAGACGGCTGACGAAGGCCGCCCCCAACGTGGCCAGAATGGATTTTCCGGCACTGGTTGCCGGAGAGGCTGATGCGGTGACGGCGGCGTTCGACATGATCGCCCCCTACCGCGTCAACACGACGCCGGCGTCGGGCCGGAAAGAGATCCAGGCCCGGTCGTTCCAGCTCAGCGGATCCTCGGTGATGCGTGCCGCGTTCATCGTGCTCGCCCGCACCATCTGCCCGTCGTCGAGCCTGACGTGGTAGACAGTCATGTCGCCGAGATAGGCGATGTCGTAGACTTCGCCCTCGAGCGCATTGACGGCATCGACCGGCTTCTTAGACGAAATCTTGATCTTCTCCGGCCGGATGGCGAAGACGATGTCGGCGCCCGTAGCGGTGTCGACGGCGTTGTCGACGACGATCTGGGCTCCGCTGGCGCCGGCGATGCGTGTTGTCTTTGCCGTCCGCTCGGCAACCTTGCCCTCGAACATGTTCACGTTGCCGACGAAGTGGGCGACAAAGCGCGAGGTCGGGGCTTCATAGACTTCGGCCGGCGTTGCCACCTGCATCACCTCGCCCTTGTCGATGATGGCAATGCGGTCGGCCATGGTCATGGCTTCTTCCTGGTCGTGGGTGACGACGACGAAGGTCAGGCCGAGATTCTGCTGCAGGTCCATCAGTTCGAACTGCGTTTCCTCGCGCAGTTTCTTGTCCAGCGCGCCGAGCGGTTCATCGAGCAGCAGCACCTTCGGCCGCTTGGCGACCGAGCGGGCAAGCGCGACACGCTGGCGCTGTCCGCCGGACAGTTGATGCGGCTTGCGCTTGGCGAACTGTTCGAGCTTGACCAGCCTGAGCATTTCGGCGACGCGCTTTTCGATATCGGGCGCGGACATGCCTTCCTGCTTGAGGCCAAAGGCGATGTTCTTCTCGACCGTCATGTGCGGAAACAGGGCATAGGACTGGAACATCATGTTGACCGGCCGCCGATAGGGCGGGATGCCGCGCAAATCCTGGCCATCCAGCAGGATGCGACCGGAAGTCGGCTCCTCGAAGCCGGCGAGCATGCGCAGCAGCGTCGATTTTCCGCAACCGGAGGCACCGAGCAAAGCGAAGAACTCGCGCTCGAAGATGGTCAGCGACAGATTGTTGACGGCGGTGAAGTCCCCGAACTTCTTGGTGACGTTGTCGAACTGGATATATGGCTTGGCGTTCGGATCGTTCCATGGCGCGAAATCCCTGCGGATGCTGCCAAGCGATTTCATGTCCCACTCCGTCTTGGTTCTTGCTTCTTGCCCCAGAAAAGAATTGGTCCCGGCAGGGGGCTGCCGGGACCGTGTCGGATTGCCTACTGGCCAGTGACGATCTTGGTCCAGGTGCGGGTGACGACGCGCTGGGTCTTGGGGTCGTAGGGCGAGACCGTGTAGAGCTTCTTTATCGTCTCGGCATCGGGATAGACCGAAGGATCATCCAACAGTGCCTTGTCGACGAATTGCTGCGAAGCCTTGTTGCCGTTTGCGTAGAGCACGTAGTTCGACGATTTGGCGATGACTTCCGGCTTCATCATGTAGTTGATGAACTCGAGCGCCTCGGCGACATGTGGCGCATCGGCAGGGATCGCCATCTGATCGAACCACATCTGCGCGCCTTCCTTCGGTACGGAATAGCCGATCTCGACACCCTGCTTGGCCTCGACCGCACGGTTGCGGGCCTGGAAGACGTCACCCGACCAGCCGACCGCCAGGCAGATATCGCCGTTGGCGAGTGCGTTAATGTATTCGGAAGAATGGAACTTTCTGATGTACGGCCGAACCTTGAGCAAAGCCTCCTCGGCCTTGGCGATATCGTCGGGCGAGGTGCTGTTCGGGTCGAGGCCGAGATATTTCAACGCCGCCGGAATGATATCGGCCGGCGAGTCCAGCACGTAGACGCCGCAGTCCTTCAACTTGGCCAGGCTGTCGGGATTGAAGAACACATCCCAGCTGTCGATCTTGTCGGTGCCGAGCGCGGCCTGCACCTTCTTGATGTTGTAGCCGAGACCAACGGTACCCCACATGTAGTTGACCGAGTATTCGTTGCCGGGGTCGTATTTGGCGGTTCGCTCCGAGACCGTGTCCCACATGTTGGAAATGTTCGGCAGCTTCGACTTGTCGAGCTTCTGGAACACGCCGGCCTGGATCTGGCGCGCGAGGAAGTTGCCGCTGGGCACGACGACGTCGTAGCCGCTGCCGCCGGCAAGCAGCTTGGTCTCAAGGATTTCGTTGGAATCGAAGGTGTCGTAGACGACCTTGATGCCGGTTGTCTTGGTGAAATCGTCGATGATCGAGCTGTCGATGTAATCCGACCAGTTGAAGACGTTGACGACACGGTCCTCCGCGTGGCCCCCGACAGTGAAAAGTGTCAGAAATGCCGAGGTTGCCGAAAGCCAGAGCGCTTTGCGGATCATGCTATTCTCCTTTGATGAGTGTTCCTTCGCCGGCTCGTCGCGGACCCCGCGCGACCGGGCATTTGTTTCAGACTATTGGGCTTTCCAGGGGGCGACAAGCGCGAACTGCCGGCACAATGGGGGTGGTTCGATGCGCGGCAGGTGATGGCTCCGTGTCCCTGTCTCGGCCTGGGAGGCGTGCCGATGCCGTCAGAGGCTTTCGCCGTGGCGTGGGCAGAGATACGATGATGTGGTCCGGTCTCGATCTGACCGGCAGGGAGACTTGGCAAGATAAGCCTGTCTTGTTGTTGCCGTATTCCCAGCCTGCCCGGGCGGCAACGACGTTGTCAATGGCAAAGCTGCAGACCGCGTCAATTAGGCGACGGCACCCCGGTGACCCCCGCGCGCACGGGCCGTGTCTGGCGCTTGAACTCTAGCCCGATATGGACGAGCAGCGCCGTGACCACCACCGCGCCGCCAACGATGGTGCGCCCGGACGGCACCTCGGAATGAATGAGCCAGACCCATATCGGCCCGAGGATCGGCTCGAACGTGCCGAGCAGCGCCGCGATGGCCGCCGGGATCAGCCGGGCGCCGGTGGCGAAGAAGGCGAGGCCGAGGCCGAGATTGACCACGCCGAAGGCGAAGAGAAAGCCCATGTCGCCGGCCGATACGGTGAAGGTCGAAGCCTGCGAGGCGGCAAAGCCCGCCGCCAGGATCGTACCGAGACAGGTCGCCGGCGTCATGCGCACGCTGGAAAACCGCCGCGTGATGACGGTGGCGATCGAGAACATGAACGCGATCAGCAGCGCCAGCCCGTCGCCGATCGGCGAAACGGCGCCGTCAAGGGATTCCGACACCATGATGGCGACGCCGGCGATGACGGCGGCAATCGCCAGCCAGGTCGAGACAGTCACCCTTTCGCGAAAAAGTGCCCAGGCAAAGAGCGCCGCCAGAAGCGGCACGCCGGCCTGCATCAACAGGATGTTGGCGACGGTGGTGTAGGCAAGTGCCACGACGAACGCGGTCGATGCGATGGCGAAGCAGAACCCCACGGCAAGGCCGGGAAGGCCCATGTCGCGGAACAGTCTCAGCGTGCCTCGCCAGCCGTCGCGCCAGACCATGAAGCAGAGCAGGAACGCGGCAGCCCAGACGGAGCGCCAGAACACCACGGTCCAGCTGTCGTCGACGCTGATGAAGCGGGCGATGGTGCCGCCAAAACTCCACATCAGCGCCGACAGGAACACCAGCAGGAAGCCGATCCGCTCCTCCCGTTGCGGGGCGGGCGCTGCAACAAGGCTCGGCGATGATGCTGTGTCGGTCATGGGCGCGACTGTCGAGCTTTTGTGGACGGGACGATGCGCAAGGGACGACAGAAAAGTACCCTGTTCGCGTAACGCAAAGGCGACGGCCAGGGGTGAGCCAGAGACCGGCGACAATTGTGGCACCTTGCCACGGCGTCACTGGAAGTCGAAGGCACTCAAGCCCGTCACCATCTCGTCGAGGCCGAGGGGACGCGTCACCGGCGGTTCGGCGCGCGCCAGGCAGCCGACACGCTCGCAAAGCCGACAGGCAGGTCCCACTGGCGTCGCAGCAACGTTGCCGGCCTTTGCGGTGATTGCCGTGCCAGGAAGTGCCGCGCCATAGACGATGTCGTCACGAAAGCCGATGTCGCAACCGAGCAGCAGCGCCGTGCGGCGCGGGCGCTCGGAGAATGCGCCTTGCGGTCCCTCCAGCGTGCGGGCAATGCACAGGAACTCGGCGCCGTCGGGCATTTCCACCGCCTCGACGAAAATCTGGCCGGGCTGGGTGAAGGCGACATGCACAGGGAGCTTGGGACAGCCGCCGCCGAAGCGGCTTTGCGGAAAGCCCTGGCTACCGGCCTTGCGAAAGCGATTGCCGGCATTGTCGACCTCCAGCATGAAGAACGGCACGCCGAGCGCGCCTTGCCGCTGCAGCATGGTCAGCCGGTTCGCCGCCTGCTCGAAGGAGACGCCGAAGCGCGAACGCAGGACGTCGATGTCGTAGCGCGTGCGCACGGCAGCCGCATGAAAGGCCTGGTAGGGCATCATCAGCGCATGCGCCGCATAGCGGCCGAGTTCGAAGCGGGCGAGGCGGCGGGCCTCGTCCGTGCTCAACTTGAGTGCCTGGATCTCGCCGGCGACCGCAACCGTCATGCGGATCAGGCAGGCTTCCATCGCGACCTCGCGCAGCTGGTCGAACGGTGACAGGCGTTCGGACAGGAACAGGCGCTGCGAATGGCGATCATAGCGACGGCGCCAGTTCGGCATGGTGGCGACAGGCAGCACCTTGACCACGATGCCGTATTCGCGCTTCAGCCAGGCCTTCAGCGCACCGAACAGGTCGTCGCCGGGATCGAGCACCGAGGTGAATGCCGCGGCTTCCTCTTCAAGCGCCGCGAAATGGTTCGGCCGCCGCTCGAAGATCTCGTGCACCTCGTCGATCGGCAGGCGGGCACCGGAAAGGGCCGTCGCCCGCCCCTCGCGCGCCAGCAGCTCGTTGAGGTCGGACAGGCGCTCGGCCTGCTCGCGATAGGCGCGAAACAGCTTTATCACCGCCGCCGACGCATTGGGCGCCGCCTCGGCAAGCTCGATCAGCTCCTGATCGCCGGGCAATTCGCCAACCAGAAGGGGATCGGTGAACACTTCCTTCAAGGCGGCGACAGACCCCCTTGCCTCGCCCTGCAGTTCGTGTGGGTCGACCTTGTAGACGGACGCCAGTTTGAGGATCAGCTGCACGGTCAAAGGCCGCTGGTTGCGCTCGATCAGGTTGAGGTAGGAGGGCGAGATGCCGAGCCCCTCGGCCATCGCCGTCTGGGTCAGGCCCTTGGCGTTGCGGATACGGCGTATGCGCGGCCCGGCAAATATCTTCTGATCAGCCATCGACTGTCCTTGACAGGAATTTACACGACCTTCGCGGAATTTTGCTCCGCCGCCCTTTTACAATAATGACAGATTTACAGCAGCTCCCTGTCAAACACAACACAGGTTTTCTCTTATATTTCGCCATTTTCTTTGAATTCCCTGGCGCATTTTGCACCGCAATGTAAATTCAGTCACATTCCCAGGTCCAAATAACTGGCGCCCGGACACATCGCAGCAATCCTTCGGAGTGACCAATGACTGATTTTTACAACCTTGTCCCATCGGCACCGGAAGGTCGCTTCGACGGCATCGAACGCCCCTATTCGCCGGAGGATGTGAAGCGGCTGCGCGGGTCGGTGCAGATCCGCCAGAGCCTCGCCGAAATGGGGGCCAACCGGCTGTGGAAGCTCATCCACGAGGAGGACTTCGTCAACGCGCTCGGCGCCATGTCCGGCAACCAGGCGATGCAGCAGGTCCGCGCAGGACTGAAGGCGATTTACCTGTCGGGCTGGCAGGTTGCTGCAGATGCCAACACCGCCTCGGCGATGTATCCGGACCAGTCGCTCTATCCGGCCAATGCGGCACCGGAACTGGTCAAGCGCATCAACCGCACGCTGCAGCGCGCCGACCAGATCGAGACCTCCGAAGGCAACGGGCTTTCGGTCGACACCTGGTTCGCGCCTATCGTCGCCGATGCGGAGGCCGGCTTCGGCGGGCCGCTCAACGCCTTCGAGATCATGAAGGCATTCATCGAGGCGGGCGCTGCCGGCGTTCACTACGAGGATCAGCTGGCATCGGAAAAAAAGTGCGGCCATCTCGGCGGCAAGGTGCTGATCCCGACGGCGGCGCATATCCGCAACCTCAACGCCGCGCGCCTGGCAGCGGACGTGATGGGGACGCCGACCCTGGTCGTCGCGCGCACCGACGCGGAAGCCGCGAAGCTGCTGACCTCCGACATCGACGAACGCGACCAGCCTTTCGTCGACTACAGCGCCGGGCGCACCGTGGAAGGTTTCTATCATGTCAGGAACGGCATTGAGCCCTGCATCGCCCGCGCCATTGCCTATGCGCCTCACGCGGACCTGATCTGGTGCGAGACATCGAAGCCGGATCTGGCGCAGGCCAAGAAATTCGCCGAGGGCGTGCGCAAGCATCACCCGGACAAGCTGCTCGCCTACAATTGCTCGCCATCGTTCAACTGGAAGAAGAATCTCGACGACGCGACGATCGCCAAGTTCCAGAAGGAGCTCGGCACCATGGGCTACAAGTTCCAGTTCATCACGCTCGCCGGCTTCCACCAGCTCAACTACGGCATGTTCGAACTCGCCCGTGGCTACAAGGCGCGACAGATGGCGGCCTATTCCGAGTTGCAGGAAGCGGAGTTCGCGGCGGAAGCCAACGGCTACACCGCGACCAAGCACCAGCGCGAGGTCGGCACCGGCTATTTCGATGCTGTCTCGATGGCGATCACCGGCGGCCAGTCGTCGACGACCGCCATGCATGAATCGACCGAGCACGCGCAATTCAAGCCGGCCGCCGAATAACGAAAGAGAACACCGAGGAAACGCCCAGCAGGGCTGAGACACAGGAGAAGACCAATGGCATCGATAAGCCGCGTCAAGGAACGCGCCGAAGAGCAGTCCACCACGATGAGCGTCGACCAGCAAGCGACGATCCGCATGCTGGCCAACGATCTGCACCGCCTCAACCAATCCGTGATGAAGGCGGTCGAGGCAGGCGTCTCGGTCGAGCTCGTGCGCTCGGCACGGCATCACGGCGGTGACGGCAACTGGGGTGATTTGCTGATCCCGGTGATCGTCACGCAGCAGAGCCACGGCTGATCGAATCCGCTCAACCCACCCTTCACCTGCGCAGTCTCTGCGCAGGTGAATTTTCTTTTACGCAACGCATCGTGTGGACAGGCCAGTACAGTAGCGTTGCTTGAAATCACTGCCGCTGGAGACGGTTCCGAACTGTTTTATTTCAACTTGACATGGGCCGCGATCTCACGCCAATTGCGCTCCAGATTTCAACTCTGCATTGAAATGGGAGCGAGCTTCTTGGTTGACTTGGGTGCCCAGTGAATCGTGAGGATGAGACTCCAAAACGCCTGAATTTGGTGACCCGCGACCCGAGGACCGAGACGATCCGTGATCCGTCACACGTGCTTGTCGTCGGGAGATCGCCAATCAACCGGGTGGTGATTTCGAAGATCATCGAGCGATCCGGGCTCAAGCCAATCTCGGAATCGCCCGACACGGCGGCCAAGGTCTTGCGGTCCCTCATTCCGGGAGCCGTTGTCCTTGATGGCGGCGCCGACAACAAGGACTGCGACAACCTGATGTCCGGCATCGATGCGTTGCGGCGGGCCTCGGGCAAATCGCTTCCACCGGTGATCCTGCTTTCAACCAAAAATGGCACGCCGGAGAGCCTGGGCCTGTCGAGCGTCATCGACGTGGTGGTCGCCAAGCCGATTACACCCGAACGGTTGCAGCCGGTGATCGACCGCCTGATCAGCCGATAGAATAATTCCAGGAAAAGTGTGTAGCGGTTCTCCGTCCGGAATTGTGCAAAACAAATAGCCGAGGCCCACGATCAGCCTGGGTTCATGATGCTATTGACCAGCCCGGGCAACTGTCCGAGATCGGATATCAGGCGGAACCTCGGCTCGGCAACCGGAGCCTCGATATGCTCCAGCGCCCAGGTCAGTTCATGTGGCACATGGACACCCCAACCGCCGGCCTCGATGGCGGGCACGACGTCGGACTTCAGCGAATTGCCGACCATCATGCTTCTTGCGGGACCATCGCCGTGACGACTGAAGAGGCGGGCATAGGTGGCGGCATTCTTGTCACTGACGATCTCGACCGCGTCGAACAGATCCCCCGCCCGGATTGCGCCAGCTTGCGCTCCTGGTCGAAGAGGTCGCCCTTGGTGATCAGCACGAGGCGGAATGCGCCGGCAAGCTTCTCGACAGCCTCGCGCGCATGCGGCAAGGGTTCGATAGGATGGCTCAGCATCTCGCGACCGGCATCGAGAATCCCTGATATGACCGAAGCCGGCACGCGGCCTTGCGTGACCTCGATCGCCGTCTCGATCATCGACAGCGTGAACCCCTTGATGCCGAAGCCATAGACGGCAAGGTTGCGTCTTTCGGCCTCCAGCAATCGTGCCGAGATATGTCCCGCCTCGCCATGGTCGGCAAGCATGGCGGCAAAGCGCTTCTCCGTCATGCGGAAGAACTGCTCGTTCTGCCAGAGCGTGTCGTCGGCATCAAAGCCTATGGTGGTCAGTTCGCTGTTGTTTCGCATCGATGCCTTCCGGGCTGGGAAGCGCCCAAACCTAAGCCGACCGGCGCGATTTTCAACCGGGACGAGGAATGCCGGTCATGGCTCCCCTTCCCTTCCTCAGGGGGGCACGGCTATACTCCGAAATCCGCAACCCAATCTGGTGAATGATGCCGCCTGCAAAAAAGGAAGTCCGTCCGTCGAGCCGCGGAGGACGCGCCCGTACGCCTGCCTTCGTGAAAAACCACCGTGGCGTCAAGAACTGGAAGGAAGTCAGCGCCTGGCTGGAATGGCGCGGCATCGAGGATATCGAATGCATCACACCTGATCAGGCGGGTGTGGCGCGCGGCAAGATGATGCCGTCGAAGAAATTCACCTCCAACACGTCGCTGGCATTGCCGTCGGCCGTGTTCATGACGACGATTTCCGGCGGCTATCCCGAGGATGGCAACGGCTTTCACTATCCCGAGGACGACGGCGACCTCAAGCTGATGCCTGATCTGTCGACGCTGACGGTTGTGCCTTGGGAGGAAGACCCGACGGCCGCGGTCATCTGCGACCTCGTCCACCAGGATGGCCGCTCGGTCGAGTTTACGCCACGCAACGTCTTGAAGCGCGTGGTTGCAGCTTACGACAAGCGCGGCCTGAAGCCAGTGGTGGCGCCCGAAATCGAATTCTACCTCGTGCGCAAAAACCCGGATCCGGATTATCCCCTGACCCCGCCTGTCGGCCGCTCGGGGCGTGCAATCGGCGGTGGTGCCGGCTATTCGATCGCCGGCGTCAACGAGTTCGATGAACTGATCGACGACATCTACCATTTCTCCGAAAGCCAGGGCCTCGAGATCGACACGCTGATCCACGAGGAGGGTGCCGGTCAGCTCGAGATCAATCTGCGTCACGGCGACCCGATCGAACTGGCCGACCAGGTTTTCATGTTCAAGCGCACCATTCGCGAGGCGGCGCTCAAGCACGAGATCTACGCCACCTTCATGGCCAAGCCGATCCAGGGGCAGCCGGGCTCCGCCATGCATATCCATCAGTCGATCATCGACAAGAAGACCGGAAGGAACATCTTTTCGGCGGAGGACGGGTCGGAAACCGAAGACTTTTTCCATTTCATCGGCGGCATGCAGAAGCATGTGCCGAACGCGCTGGTGATGTTCGCACCCTATGTCAATTCCTACCGCCGGCTGACGCAAGCGGCGTCGGCTCCGGTCAACAACAAATGGGGCTATGACAACCGCACCACTGCGTTTCGCGTGCCACGCTCGGATCCGGCGGCACGGCGCGTCGAAAACCGCATCCCCTCCTCCGATGCCAATCCCTATCTGGCGCTGGCGGCATCGCTGGCCTGCGGGCTGATCGGCATCACCAACAAGATCAAGGCCGAGCCTCCCGTCCTGACCACCGCCAATGCCGACGAGATCGACCTGCCGCGCGGCCTGCTCGAGGCCGTCGACCTGTTCGAGGGCGACAAGGAACTCTGCGCGCATCTGGGCAAGTCCTTCGCCGCGACCTATGCGGCGATCAAGCGAGCGGAATTCGAGACGTTCATGGAAGTGATCAGCCCGTGGGAGAGGGAATATCTGCTGCTGAATGTGTGACGCGAATAGCGAATAGCGAATAGCGAATAGAAATGACGAGGCAGGTGACGTAGCCCGGAGTCCACTCTCAAATCTTCCCTATTCCCTACTCGCTATTACCCCCTTCCAAATCCCCGAGTCTTTGCCGATCATGCCCTACCAATCCCCCATCTCCCCCGGCCGTTCCTGGTACGAGGACACCGTCGGCCATCGGCCGGAGTACCCGACGCTCGACGGCGACCTGACATGCGACGTCGTCATCATCGGCGGCGGCTTTACCGGCCTGTCGGCAGCCGCCCACCTTGCCAAGGCGGGCACCAATGTGGTGCTGATCGAGGCCCACCGCTTCGGTGATGGCGCATCGGGCCGCAATGGCGGCCAGCTCGGCACCGGCCAGCGCGCCTGGGCCGAAGAACTGGAAGCCGAGTACGGCTTCACCCGCGCCAAGGCGTTGTTCGATCTTGCCGAAGAGGCCAAGACGCATCTCATCGAATTCGCCGCCGCCAACCAGATCGATATCGACTATATGCCCGGCCAGATGTCCGTGGCGCACAAGCCGCGTTATGTCGATGACTACAAGGCGCATGCCGAGATCATGGCGAGCCGGTTTTCTTACCCACATATCTCGTTCATGGATGCGAAGGAGACGGCGGAGCGGCTGGGCTCGACGCATTATTTCGGCGGAACGCGCGACACTGGCACCGGCCACATCCACCCGATGAAGCTGGTGATCGGCACGGCGCGGGTGGCGGCGCAAGCCGGCGCCCAGCTGTTCGAAGGGACGTCATCGACCGGCATCATTTCCAGCGGCGGCAAGGTGAAGGTTTCGACGCCGAGAGGCACGGTGTCGGCGCAGAAATGCCTGATCGCGGTCAACGCTCATGGCGGCGCGCTCGAACCGGTAAGTGCCGCGCACATCATGCCGATCGGTTCGTTCATCGGTGCGACCGTGCCGCTGGGAGCGGATTCGAAAGTGCTGCCGGGCGGCGAGGCCGTCGATGATTCCCGCTTCGTCGTGCGCTATTTTCGCAGATCGAAGGACGGGCGGCTGCTGTTCGGCGGACGCGAGATCTATGGCGTCAACGATCCAAAGGATATCCACATCCACATCCGCCGTCAGATCACGGAACTCTACCCGGCGCTCAAGGATGTCGAGATCACGCATGGCTGGGGTGGCTATGTCGGCATCACGGTGCCGAGAAAGCCGTTCGTGCGCGAAGTGATGCCCAATGTCATCTCGGCTGGCGGCTATTCCGGCCACGGTGTCATGCTGTCGAACTTCTTCGGCAAGCTCTATGCCGAAACCGTTGCCGGCAACCGCGACCGGCTGAAACTGATCGAGGACCTGAAGATTCCGCCGTTCCCCGGCGGTCGTCGCTTCCGCGCGCCGCTGCTTTTCCTCGCTCTCAACTGGTTCGCGCTGCGGGATCGGATCTAGCAGCTCGGTCCAATGTAATAATATTGTAACATTTGTTGCCCGGCCGACGCATTGCGCAATCCGCGTCAAGGGCGCAGAATCCTGAGCATTGGCGCACTGATGCCACAATCGCGGGCGAAAGATGCCGGTTCTGGGCGATTGTTCGGGGATTGCTGCGGGCCTGCCCGCGTTGATTTTGGGACCGATGCCGATCCGATGCCGGACTTCCGGCACCGATCGAAAGAACATCGGCCCGCTTATGGAGGTGGCGAGAGTGAGAGAGCCCTTCAGTTTCGGCACGCCGGAACGTCGGCGCTTTGCCATGCAGTTCGGATACGACATGCGGCCGTCCTTCTGGCAGGAAGTCCGTTCCAACTCGCATCTGGTGATCGCCGCGATCGGCACCGCCGCACTGCTTGGCGTTGCCGCAGTGGCGCTGTGGCTGGCAATGCCGGCCAGTGAGAGGCAAGCGGCGGCGAGCCCCGAGCAGACCATTCCGACCATTCCGGTGAAGACGACGAAAATCGCCCCTGTGGGGGCTGCGGTGGCCACCGCGGCCGTGCCGCAGGCGGCACGCAAGTCCAATAAGGTTTCACCGACGGTGGCGAGAGCGGAAGCCACCATGCAAGCGCTCGCGGCCAATGATCCCCGTTGGACCAATTCGCAGTCCAAGGCCGCCTCCGCCCCCAGCCAGGTGGCGAACCAGACCGAACAAGCGCCGGACAAACCGGCGGCGTTCGCGCAGCCGGCAGCCGAGACCGACGCCACCACCGAACTTGCCAAGGTTGCCGCACCCACCAGCGCGGCGGGCGGCGATCCCGATGGCGCGCAAACCGCCGCCATCCCGGCGGTGCAGCCGCAAGCGTCGGAACAGCAGCCCGAGGCAACCCGGAATGACAACAGTCAAGCCAAGGCGAAGCCACCGAAAGTGGTGGCCGCCGGAACCGGCCGCATCCTGAGGGCCGTGACCATGCGCAGCGGCCCGAAGAAGAACGCGGCCGCCATCAGCACGGTGCCCGCCAAAACCTCGGTGCAGGTGATGAGCTGCCAGAAATGGTGCCAGATCGTCTACAACGGAAAGACCGGCTGGATCTACAAGACCTACATCAAGACCGGCGCCTGATGCGTCGGAGGTGTTGAGAAGCTCTACCGCGACCTGCCGCCGAAAATGCGTCGCAAACGCCGCCACCTTCTGGCGCGCCTGCGTTGCCTGACATAGTCGCGATGCTGCTCAAAAGGCACTTCATACAGGCCGCAGGTGCCGCAGCCCTCCCGCTTGCCGCAAACGGGTACCCAACATTTGACATCGTGCGTCCAGGCAAGCGCCACTCTCTCCAGGTGCAGATTGGCAGAACTCTTGAGCAGGATCAGTTCGCCGGCCACGGCGGTCCGCTTGATATGGTCGGAGACTTCCTGGGGAGTGCGCAACTCAACAAACCGGCCGCTGTCGCGATCAGCCTGCCCGGCCCGCGAGCGATGCGCATTGTCGCCGGTATAGATGACCTGATCGGCGATCTCGCGCGCCGTCTTGTAGGCGTAGTGGTACTTCCTGGTTGAACCCGCATAGTCGGAAATCTGGCCGAGAACGATCCGCTTTCGCGTGGCAGTGGCCTTGGCCATCATGTCGAGAGCAAGATTGATCGAATGCCAGGGCGCCTTGGCGGCGTCGATGAGGAACTGCGGACCACCGTCGATGACCAGCACCTCACAGCGATTGGCCAACGGTTGGAACGTCGCCACCCTGGCCGCTACCGTCTCGGCCGGCACGCCAAGCTCAAGCGCAGTGGCCACGGCCGCGGCGGTCGGCAGCCAGAAATGTTCAGCCGGAAACAGCGTATCGAGTTCAAGGACGCCGTCCCGCCAATGGATCGAAAGCTTCAGCCGGTCCGGATAGGCGGCGCGGATATCGCTTGCACGATAGTCCGCCCGTTCCGACTGGCCGAAGGTGACGCTACGATGCCGAGTGCCGGCAGCCATGCCAAGCACGAGAGGATCATCCGCGTTGAGGACAGCAAAGCCGCCCGGCTGCAGCGCATCGACCAGGGCGCGCTTCTCCTGGGCGACGTTTTCCAGCGTCTTGAAGGCACCAAAGTGCTCGAGGCGAACCATGGTGACGATGGCCACGTACGGCAGCAGCATTTCCGCCATCGGCTTGATCGAACCGACGCCGGACGCCCCAGCTTCGAAAATGACGTAGTCGACCTCACCATTTTTCTTCATGCGCTTGTACAGCGTGGCGACCAGCGACTTGATCGAATTGGCGAGAATCTGTGGGTAGACCGAGCCATGACCGGCCAGTATGTGGCCAAGCAACGCCGTCACCGTCGACTTGCCGGAACTGCCGGTGACGCCGATGAAGATCGCCTTGCTTTTGGATCGGGCGCGTCTTGCCTTGAAGGCCCTGACATACTGCCGCAGGTCTTCGTGAACTCTCCGCAGTATGGCGTTCCTCACGGCACGGCCCCAAAAGCCCGAAGAAGGCTTTATGCCGCCTGCTCATCGGCCAAGTCAAATCGACGCCGGATGGCAAGCGCCCTCAGATGCAGCGTCCGCCGTCGACCTCCAGCGCTACACCGGTGATGAAGGCGGCTTCGTCCGAGGCCAGCCAGAGTGCGGCGTTGGCTATATCGAGCGGCGTCGAAAGCCGGCCGAGCGGGATCGATGCGCGGAACTTTTCACGGATCTCCGGCGTGTCGGCGCCCATGAATTTTTCCAGCATGCCGGTCTCTCCGGCGACAGGACAGAGGCAGTTGACGCGGATGTTCTTCGGCGCCAGTTCCACCGCCATCGATTTGGTGGCGGTGATCGCCCAGCCCTTCGACGCATTGTACCAGGTGAGGCCGGGCCGGGGCCGGATGCCGGCGGTGGAAGCCGTGGTCAGGATGACGCCGCCGCCTTGCCGATCCATGATTGGCACCACGGCAAGTGCCGCGTGATAGATCGCCTTCATGTTGACAGCGGTGATCAGGTCGAAGGTTTCCTCATCGACCTTGAGCATGTCGCCGTTGCGATGGGTAAATCCGGCATTGTTGACCATGATGTCGATACGGCCAAAGGCGCTTTTGGCGGCATAGACCATTTCGTCGAATTCGGACCGCAGCGAAACATCCGTCTGGGTCCAGATCGCCGCTTCGCCGATCTCCTTGGCAACGCGTTCGGCGCCCTTGGCGTTCAAGTCAGCGACAGCGACCCTGGCGCCTTCCCTGGCAAAGCACCTGGCGATGCCTTCACCGAAGCCCGACGCGGCACCGGTGACGACGGCAACCTTGTTTTGCAGACGCATGTTTTTCCCGCTCATGATTGGTGAGGATAGACCAGCGCGCCAGCGACGCACATCGGTGAAAAGCCACGGCTTCTGGCAAAGGGGTCGAAAGATGTGCGGCCATCGTCGATTTCTCCTTTGGCTTTCGCCTCGATCCCGCTCTATGCTGCAGCTGCGAAGGCTCCTGGAGCCGCGCTGTCGACAAGCCTCCGAGGTGTCGGACTGTCAAGGGGCAGGTGCAAACACTCAGATGTGACACCATGGCACTGGAATATTTAAATCGATTAGATTATATCAGCCGCGTTCTTGCGACCGGCGTCAAAGCGGACAGACCATGACCAGCCAGATCATCCCCGTCGACCCGTTCGACTTCATCATTTTCGGCGGCACCGGCGATCTGTCGGAGCGCAAGCTTCTGCCGTCGCTCTACCATCGCCAGCGCGACCATCAATTCTCCGAACCGACGCGCATTATCGGCACGTCGCGCTCGAAAATGAGTGACGAGGAATTCCAGGCTTTCGCCAAACAGGCGATCTCCGAGCACGTCAAAGCGGCCGATATCGACGCCAAGGAGCTGAAGACCTTCCTGGCACGGCTTTCCTACGTCTCGGCCGATGCAACGAGCGGTGCTGGATTCGACAAACTCAAGAAAGCGATTGGCGACAGCGACCGCATCCGTGCCTTCTACCTGGCGGTGGCGCCGGCGCTGTTCGGCGACATTTCGCACAAGCTGAAAGAGCACAATCTGATCACGCCGAACTCGCGTATCGTGCTGGAAAAGCCGATCGGCCGCGACCTTGCCTCGGCGCGTACGCTCAACGATCTGGTCGGCGACGACTTCCATGAAAGCCAGATCTTCCGCATCGATCACTATCTCGGCAAGGAGACGGTGCAGAACCTGATGGCGCTGCGCTTTGCCAATGCGCTCTACGAGCCGCTTTGGAACTCCGCCCATATCGACCATGTGCAGATCACCGTAGCCGAGACAGTGGGGCTGGAAGACCGCGTCACCTATTACGACAAGGCCGGCGCGCTGCGCGACATGGTGCAGAACCACATGCTGCAGCTCTTGTGCCTCGTCGCCATGGAAGCGCCGTCGTCGATGGACGCCGACGCGGTGCGCGACGAGAAACTGAAGGTGTTGCGCGCGCTGAAGCGCATCAATGGCAACGAGGCGCCGAAGCAGACCGTGCGCGGGCAATATCGCGCCGGAGCCTCGGCAGGTGGACCCGTCAAGGGCTATGTCGAGGAACTCGGCCACGACAGCAACACCGAGACCTTCGTCGCCATCAAGGCCGAGATCGGCAACTGGCGCTGGTCGGGCGTTCCGTTCTACCTCAGGACCGGCAAGCGGCTGGCGACCCGGGTTTCGGAGATAGCCATTGAGTTCAAGCCGATCCCGCATTCCATCTTCGGTGACAGCGCCGGACCGATCTTCGCCAACCAACTGGTCATCCGGTTGCAGCCGGACGAGGGCGTCAAGCAGTTCATCATGATCAAGGACCCGGGCCCGGGCGGCATGCGACTGCGCCAGATCCCGCTCGACATGAGTTTCGCGCAGTCCTTCCACGGCCGCGCGCCGGACGCCTATGAGCGGCTGATCATGGATGTCATCCGCGGCAACCAGACCCTGTTCATGCGACGCGACGAGGTCGAGGCGGCATGGAAGTGGATCGACCCCATCCAGCACGCCTGGGAAAGCGCCAGGCAGGAGGCGCAGGGCTATACGGCCGGCACCTGGGGGCCTTCGGCCTCCATTGCACTGATCGAACGTGACGGGCGGACATGGCACGAGAGCAACTGAACAGCGCCGCCTACAATTGGCATGCCTTTTCCGGCCGTCCGGAACTGGCCATTGCGCTGGCCGGCCGCGTCGCCGATCGCCTGAGCAAGGCGATTGCCGAGCGCGCCACGGCGCTGCTCGCGGTTTCCGGCGGCACGACGCCGGCAAAGTTCTTCGCGGCGCTTTCGGCCGTGCCGATCGCCTGGGACAAGGTGATCGTGACGCTGGTCGACGAGCGTTTCGTGCCGGCCTCCTCGCCGCGCTCCAACGCAGGCCTGGTGGCCGCCAATCTGTTGCAGAACGCGGCCAAGGCAGCACGTTTCGTGCCGCTATACCATGAGGCCGTCGGCATCGAGGATGCCGCCGCATCCGACGATGCGGCGCTCCGGTCGCTGCCCTGGCCGCTCGATGTCGTCGTGCTTGGCATGGGACCGGATGGCCACACCGCCTCGTTCTTTCCCGACGCCGACGATTTGCCGAAGCTGCTCGATCCAGCCTCCGACCGGATCGTGCTGCCCGTTCACGCGGCCAGCGCCGGCGAGCCGCGGCTGACCCTGTCGCTGGCGCGCATCGTCGATGCCGGCTTCATCGCACTTCACATAGAGGGCGAAGACAAGCGAACCGCCTTCGACGGCGCGGTTGCGCCCGGACCGCGAAAGCCAATTCGCGCCGTGCTCGATGCCGCACCGAAGCCCGTAGAGGTTTTCTGGGCCCCCTGACTTGAACTTGCTGTGGGTCCCGGCAGAAAGCCGGATTGTGTTCCGGGACCTCGCCTGAAAGGACCGACACCATGACCGCAAGACGCGACATCGAAGCCATCACCGAGCGCATCCGCCAGCGCTCCAGACCGGGCCGCGAGCGCTATCTTAGCCGCATCGCCGAGGCGTCGAACCGCACCGCCAACCGGGCCGTGCTGTCCTGCGGCAACCTCGCCCATGGCTTTGCGGTCTGCAGTCCCTCGGAAAAGCTGGCGCTGGGTGCCGACAAGGTGCCGAACCTTGGCATCATCACCTCCTACAACGACATGCTGTCGGCGCATCAGCCGTTCGAGACCTTTCCAGCGCTGATCAAGGACGCGGCGCGCGAGGCCGGCGGCATCGCCCAGGTGGCTGGCGGCGTGCCGGCAATGTGCGACGGCGTCACGCAAGGCCAGCCCGGCATGGAGCTGTCGCTGTTTTCGCGCGACGTGATCGCCATGGCGGCCGCGATCGGCCTTTCGCACAACATGTTCGACGCCGCCGTCTACCTCGGCGTCTGCGACAAGATCGTGCCGGGGCTGGTGATCGCGGCACTGACCTTCGGCCATCTGCCGGCGGTGTTCATTCCGGCCGGACCGATGACCACCGGCCTGCCCAACGACGAAAAGGCCAAAGTCCGCCAGCTCTATGCTGAAGGCAAGGCTGGGCGGGCCGAACTGCTTGAGGCCGAGTCCAAGTCGTACCATGGGCCGGGGACCTGCACCTTCTACGGTACGGCGAACTCCAACCAGATGCTGATGGAGATCATGGGCCTGCACACGCCAGGCGCTTCCTTCGTCAATCCAGGTACGCCGCTGCGCGAAGCGTTGACCCGGGAAGCGACCAAGCGGGCGCTGGCCATCACCGCGCTCGGCAACGCCTACACGCCAGTCGGCCGGATGATCGACGAGCGTTCGATCGTCAATGGCGTCGTCGGCCTGCACGCAACCGGTGGGTCGACCAACCACACCATCCATCTGATTGCCATGGCGGCTGCCGCCGGCATCGCGATCACATGGCAGGACATTTCGGATCTCTCGGAAGCGGTGCCGCTGCTGGCCCGGGTCTACCCGAACGGTCTTGCCGACGTGAACCATTTCCACGCCGCCGGCGGGCTCGGATTCCTGATCCGCGAACTGCTCGACGCAGGCATCCTGCATGAGGACGTGCAGACCGTGTGGGGTGAAGGATTGCGACCCTATGCCGTCGAGGCAAAGCTTGGCGCCGATGGCGGTGTGGTGCGCGAGGCCTCGCCGCGGATAAGCGGAGACGAGAAGGTACTGGCGCCATTCAACAAGGCGTTCCAGGCAACCGGCGGTCTGAAAGTGCTGTCGGGCAATCTCGGCCACGCCGTGATCAAGACCTCGGCGGTGAAGCCGGAGCGGCGCATGATCGAGGCGCCGGCCAAGGTGTTCGACAGCCAGCAAGGGCTGAACGAGGCGTTCAAGGCGGGCATGCTGACAGGCGATTTCATCGCCGTCATCCGCTTCCAGGGTCCGAAGGCCAACGGCATGCCGGAGTTGCACAAGCTGACCACCGTGCTCGGCATCCTGCAGGATCGCGGCCAGCGCGTGGCGCTGGTCACCGACGGACGCATGTCGGGCGCGTCCGGCAAGGTGCCGGCGGCGATCCATGTGACGCCGGAAGCGGTCGAGGACGGGCCGATCGCCAGGATCCATGACGGCGACATCATCCGGCTGGACGCCGATGCAGGCACGCTGGAAGTGTTTGTGCCGGCTCCGGAATTCGCGCTGCGCCGCACGGCGGAAGCCGACCTCATCGGCAATGAATTCGGTTTCGGCCGCGAACTGTTCGCCGGATTCCGGCAGCTGGTCGGCCGTGCCGACCATGGCGCCAGCGCGTTTGGAACGGCTTGACGGCAGTCTGCGCAATTCATGAAAAAGGGCGGCTCATGGCCGCCCTTTTTCGGTCGTGCATACGATTCTATCGCACAGTCAGCTCGGCTCGCTCGCCGGCCTTGACCGTCACGGTGCCTTCCTTCGAGCTGTTATCCGATTTCTCCGACACGACGGCGTAGTCGCCCGCCGGTATCGCCGCCTGATACTTCTGGTCGTACGCGTAGCCAAGCGACTTGCGGTTGCCGTTGATGTCCTTCTTGGCCTCGAAAATCTCGATCTTCGAGGCTCCGGGCGCGGTGATCGCCAGCACGCCGGCATTCATGGCGATCTTCACCTCCTGAAATTCGCCGACCTTGACGGTGAACGGCTGCTCGACGACGGCGAGATCGACCGTCGCAATCAACACGTAGTCGTCGGGGGGCAGATCGAACTTGCTGTCGGGCCCATAGGCATAGGTCACCTCGTCCCTGGTTCCGTCGATCTTCTTTTTCGCCTTCACGACCTTGAAGCCGATACCCGAACCGTCCGCCTTGTCGCCACCGGCGGTATAGTAGGCATTGGCAACGACATGGCCGACGCCGGCGATCATGTCCTTTTCAACGGTCTTGCCGGCAGCGAGCGGTATCGTCTCGGTGACCACGCCCTGCCCGATCGTGACAGTTACCTTCTCGTCGCCCGCCGGTAACACGGCTTTCGTGGTCCCATAGTAGGTCGCGGGCATGTCGGCGCCCGGATAATCGATCACGACGGACGCGCCATCGACAACATCCGCTCCCTCGGCCGGTCGCGGATGGATGATGAGCGTGCCGGCGTTCAAGATGAAGAGCGGCTTGGCGACCTGGCCTGCCTCGATCTTGACCTTCTGCTCAACCTTGGCCTCGCCGTCGCGCGCGACGATGATGTAGTCGCCCGGTTCCAGATTGGCTTTGTAGGCTCCGTATTCGGTGGTGACGTTGTCGCCCCGCGTGCCGTCGGATTTCGCCTTGTAGACTTCCCAGGCATTGCCGTCGGTGACCGGATCACCGCCCTCTGCCAGCACCGCGGTCGGCAGAAAATTGAATTCCGGTTTTTCCGGCGCGGGCGCAGGGGCCGGAGCAGGCGCCGGTTCAGGTGCTGGCGCGGGAGCCGCCACTGTCTCGACAAGCGCGTCCTGCAGCGCCTTCTCGTCGGACGCCTGGATATATTTGCCGCCGGTGTTGTCGGCAAGGCAGGCGATCTGCTTGCCTTCGTCAGCGGTAAGGCCAAAGCCGACGACGTCGGCAGTGAAATCGACGCCGGACGCTTCCAGTTCCTTGCCGAGCGCGCAAGGGTCGCCGCCGCAGGTCTCAAGCCCGTCGGTGATCAGCACGACGGTGGCCTTGTCCTCGGTGTATTTCAACGCTTCGGCGGCCTGCTTGACGGCCGCCGTCAGCGGCGTCTTGCCGAGAAACTTCAAACTGTCGGCGGCGGCCGAAATGGCGCTTGCCGAGCCGGCCTGCGGCGGCACGATCAACTGAATGTCGTCGCAGCTGCCTTTTTCGCGATGGCCATAGGCCATGAAGCCGATTTCCTCATCGTCGGGGGTCGATTGAAGCACGGTTCTCAGCGACTCGCGGGCGATTTCAAGCTTGGGCTTGCCGTCTATCTGCGCCCACATCGAGCCGGAGGCATCGAGAATGATGATGACCTTGTTCGCGGCGAAGCCGAACGTCGTCATCGACAAAAGGAGGATCGCCGCAGCGACGCTCCGTGCTAGTCCCGCCATCGCAATCTCCTGAGTCCGCCCCTGGTTCAGCGAGGCAAACTATTTGACGCTGCATCAGGACACAAGCCGGGACACGGAGCATGGGAGGATAGGCGTCAGCGGTGGGGGCGAAAACCCCGCTCAGTATGTCGTGCGGCGCTCTTCCGAGGGCGGCCTGCCGAATTGCAGCCGGTAGCTCTGGGCAAAATAGGAATGCGAGGTGAAGCCCGTCGCGATGGCCACGTCGAGGATCGGCATGTTGGTCTGGCGCAGCAACTCGCGCGCCCGCTCCAGCCTCAGCCGCATGTAGTAGCGGCCAGGCGTGACGCTGAGATGGCGCAGGAACAGGCGCTCGACCTGGCGCACGGACAGGCCGGCGGATTTGGCGAGCTGCACCGCCGACAATGGCTCGTCGAGGTGGTCGGCCATCAGTTCGACAATGCGCCTGAGTTTCTCCGACTTGCCGGTCAGGTCGCGTTCCGGCCCGACGCGCTGGCGGTCGCCGGCCGAACGGATGCGTTCGTGCTGGAACTGGTTGGCGACGCCATTGGCGAGGTTGGAGCCGAAATCGCCGCGCACGATCTCCAGCATCAGGTCGATCGAGGTGGTGCCGCCGGCGCAGGTGTAGCGCTTGCGGTCGATCTCGAAGACGTTGCCTGTGCAGTTGATGTCGGGAAAGCGCTCGACGAAGCCGGCGCGGTTCTCCCAATGGATGGTGCAGCGATAGCCTTCGAGCTGGCCGGCCTCGGCAAGCAGGTAGGATCCGACCGAAAGCGCACCCAGCGCATTGCCGCGCCGGCCCCAGCTGCGTAGCGCCGCCAGCACCTTGCTCTTGCCGGGAAATTCCGTCGTCAGACCTACCGAAACGAAGAGGATGTCGACCGGCGGCAGGTCGGCGACAGCGTAGTCGATCTTGAGCGGCAGGCCGTTGGAGGCCATCACCGGATCGCCGTCGGCCGACACCGTGGTCCAGCCGTAGAAGTCGCGGCCAAGCAGCCGGTTTGCCGACCGGAACGTGTCGATCGCGGCGGCCAGCGAGAACATCGAGAACTTGTCGACCAGCAGGAAAGCGAACTGCCGGCCGCCTTGAACGGGATCAGTCATGACCGGCCGTTCCTGGGGAATAGGGGGATTCGGCAAAGCTGGCGCTCTCAGAAGGTCAGAAGGAGGGCCGTTTCAATCCGGCCGCAAGGTAGGCCGAGGCTAACGTATTGGCCATCAGCATGGCAATGGTCATCGGCCCGACGCCACCGGGCACTGGCGTGATGGCGCCGGCCGCCTTGGCCGCTTCGGCATAGGCGACATCGCCGACGAGGCGGGACTTGCCCTCGCCCTTCTCCGGTGCCGGAATGCGGTTGATGCCGACATCGATGACGGTGGCGCCTGGCTTGACCCAATCACCCCTGATCATTTCCGGCCGGCCGACGGCGGCGACAAGAATGTCGGCGGTGCGGGCAAGTGCTGGCAGATCCTTGGTGCGGCTGTGGGCGATGGTGACAGTGCAGTTGGCGGCGAGCAGAAGATTGGCCATCGGCTTGCCGACGATGTTGGAACGGCCGACGACGACCGCATTGAGGCCGGACAGGTCCTTGCCGCGCACGCGCTCGATCAGGAGCATGGAGCCGGCCGGCGTGCAGGGAACGAAGGCGGTGTCGAGTTCACCGGTGCCGAGCTTGCCGACATTGATGAAGTGGAAGCCATCGACATCCTTCTCCGGCGCTATCGTCTGGATGATCTTGCCGGCATCGATATGGGCAGGCAGCGGAAGCTGCACCAGTATGCCATTGATGGCCGGATCGGCGTTGAGGTCGCCGATGATCTTGAGCAACGCTTCTTGCGACGTCTCGGCCGGCAGCGTGTGCTGGACAGAGTGAAAGCCGCATTCCTTGGCGGTGCGCGACTTGGAAGCGACATAGACCTGGCTCGCCGGATCCTCGCCGACGATGACCACGGCAAGACCGGGCTTGGCCTTGCCTTTGGCAATGAGTTCGGCCGTCAGGCTCTTGACCGTCCGCACCACGTCTTCGGCGACGCTTTTTCCGTCAATCACTTCAGCCATGAACCACCTTCAACACCGTAATGCCCAAGCGCGCGCCGCTTCCAGAAGCGACGCGCTCCGGATCTCTCCCAGCGCGGCATCTTCACGAAAATTCGGCCGGGCAATCTCGTCAAAGCGCCGTCCCATGCCGTTAACTCGAAACCGGCGACTTTTATTCGAAGTTCAGAAATAGCGCCGGCGAGCACGGCTTTCCGTGAGTTCGCGGACCGCTTCGCGGAATTCGCGCAGGCTGGCGCGGATTTCATCGATCGGAGCTTGCGGCTCGACGTCCTCTGGGGACCGCGGTGCCTCCGCCGATGGCGCATAAGGCTGGGCGGCATGCTGCGGTGAGGCGGGCTGCTGGGGATAGGCCGCGGCAGCGGGCTGATGCGGATAAGGCATCTGCCCGGCATAGGGCGCCATGGCCCGCGCATAGGGGTAGCCAGCCGGCGGCTGCGGCGGCCAGGGCTGCGCCTGCGGATAGCCCATCGGCTGCGCATAGGGATAGGGCTGCGGGGCCGAATGCGGCCGCTGCTGCGGATAGGAGAGAGGGACGCCGTGCTGGAAAGGCGACGGCGGATGGCCTGCCGAACCTGGCTGCCGAGGAGCAAAGGCAGGCGCCGGCTCGGGATAGGCGGGGTAGCTCGGATTTTCCGCGGGTTTGCCGTTTTCAGCGAGGGGCAAGACCCACTCGCCCGTATCGACAAGCTCCTCCGAGGACGGCTTGCGGGAGAAGGCCTTGCGCACCTTCGACAGCAGCGCACCAATCCGGCCGGGACCTTCGGCCGGCGCGGTCTCAGCCTGATCAACAGGCGGTGGCGCCGCGGGCGGTGGTGGTGCTGGCGGTTGCGGTGCTGATGGTGGTGCTGGCGGCTGCGGCGCCGGCGGGGGTGCTGCCTGATACGCCTTGTCTTCGTAAGGTGTGCGGCGGTCGCCCACCCTGGAGGCGCGACGCGAACGCGACGTTGCGGTCTCGCGCAGGCTCTCATAGGCGCCACGCATGGCGCCAAGGCCGACACCGGAGGCAAAGCCCAGCAGCAGGCCGGCCAACGCGACCAAGGCTCGCGACGGTCCGTTTGCTTCGAGTGGGGGTTGGGCGGGGGAGATCACATTGATGTTGGCGGTGTTGATATCCTTCTGTTCGCCAGTCTCCTTGGCGCGCAGAAGATATTGTTCGTAGACGGAACGCTTGGCGGTGGCATCGCGCTCCAGTTCGCGCAACGTGACCAGGTCGCTGTTGACGTCGCCGCTTTGGACCTTCGCCTGCGCCAGCCGAGAAGCGAGGTCCTGTTCGAGCTGGACCGCGCGCTTCAGGTCGACCTGCAGCGAAGAGGCGATGCGGCGCAGTTCGGCGGCGATGCGCTCGCGCGCGCCGGCAAGCTGGGCGTCGAGGGCCTGGAGTTCGGGATGACGTGGCCCGAGCCGGATCGCGGCGCGGTCAGCCTCCTGCTTCAGCGCCGCATATTGCGAGCGCAGGTCGCTCATGGTGTTGGAGTTGATCTCTTCCGGCAAGGTGCCGGTGAGAACCGAATTGACGTCTATCGAACGCGCCGACGCTGCCCGGGCATTGAGTTCCAGCGTGCGGGCGCGAGCGACGGAGAGCTGCTCGCTGAGCTTCAGCATCTGGTCGTCACTGATCAAATGGCCTTGCGCGTCGACAAGGTCATGCGTGGCCCTGAAATCCTCGACCTTGCGCTCGGCCGCCTCGACACCCTTGCGCAGCTCGTCGAGCTTGGATGTCAGTTCGCCCGTCGCGCGGCCGGCCATGTCGGACTGGTATTGACCGGTCTCCTGCTGGAAGACGCTCGTCGTCGTATTGGCAATGAGAGCCGACTTCTCGCCATTCTGGGTGGTGGCGCTGACGGAGATGACAAAGGTCTTGCCGGTGCGCTCGACCGAAAGGCTCTCGGCCAGATTGCCGACCGCCAGCGCCTGGCGGCGAACTTGGTCGGCGCCGCCCGGCCCATCATGGCGCGACAGTATCGAGCGGATGAGTGACATGACGCCGAGGCCGCCGGAACCCTGACCGTTGAACTCGGGATCGTTGACCAGATTGAGCTTGTCGACGACCTTGTTGAGAACATTGCCGGATGTAAGCATCTTGATCCGGGTTTCGACGACGGCCAAAGCGGCATCGGGCTGACCCACCGATTGGGTGAGATCGCGATCGGAAAGCTTCAGGTCGCCCGGCTCGATGATCAGTTCGGTGGTGGCTTCGTATTTCTTTGGTGTCGACAGCGCGATGGCGACGCCGAGCCCGGCGCCCAATATCGTCGTGGTGATGATCAGCAGCTTCGACCTGGCAACGCCGCGGACCACCTGCATCGGATCGATCAGCGGCTTCCATTGCTGGCTGTCCGCGCCATCGCCGACGGATGCATCCGCCTCGTCCGCATAGCGAGACCCGGGCGCGCCATGAGGGCGACCGATGCCGGAAAGCCCTTCGGGGGCGGTCCTTGCGCGCGACGCGGCTGTCGGCAAATCGCCACTACCGGCTTCCTCCTGCGAGCGCCAGGCGTGACCTTGTGCGGTCGCTGACGGCTGCTCGCCAGGCTGGAACCGCTCTGCTCCAGCCGCAGCAGACGGTGTCGGGTTTGCGCGCGCCTCGCGCCGTGAACGGGCAAGACGATGGCGCGTGGCGGCATCCTCGCGCCAGGACGAGTTTGTCCGATCCCCTATCGAGACCAGGGACGCCTCGGAATCATCCTCGCCGCGCACAGCCTGCCCCAGTGCGAGCAGCGATCGCTCGCGCTTCCAGTCCTCGCGGTTTTCCCTGTCGACCATTGTCCTGGAGCTTACCCTTGGCGGCCTGCAAACGGCGGTTGGCCATTCGTTAAGCCACGCTAAACAGGCATGGAAAACAAAAGGTTAATTTTTCCCGGGCGAACGTGCACTTTCCCTCTTCGGTTGCATGATTTTCTCAATACCTACAAAGGTTCCAAAACGGCACGTTAAGCTTTCCCGCCTATGCTTTTCAGCGACACATGACGCAGGCCAGTGACATACCGCAAAGGCGGCCCCTCGCCCGGATCGGCAGCTTTTTGGCCGAACGACGGGGGCTGCTTCGCGACTATTTCTCGGCGATCAGCGGCGCCGGCGGGCGGCTGGTTTTTTCACTCGCCTATTTCATCGCTCTCGCCAACACGCTGTCGATTTCCGAATTCGGCATGTTCGCCACCGCCTCGGCGGCCGGCGTCATGCTGTCGCGCGTCCTCGCCTTCGGTTTCATCTCGGCACTCTATCGCACCGCCACCATCCGCCCCAATCTGATCGGCACCTTCACCGCCGGTTTCCTGCTGCTCGGCGCACTGTCGCTGCCGCTGCTGGCCGCCGCCTCGTTCGGCGTCTACCTGATCTTCTTCGCCGACACCGTGCCGCTGTCGGTGTTTTCGGCAATCGTCTTTGCCGAGGCGCTGTTGTGGCGACCGGTGGAGGTGGCGCTGATCGTCAACAACGGCCTCGGCAAATTCGGCCGTGCCGCCCTGCTGGCGATCCTGGCGACCGCGTTGCGGGCGCTTGGCGCGGTGCTGTTCATGTTCTGGGCGCAACACAGCGTCTGGGTATGGTCGTGGTTCTATATCGGCGCCAATGCCGCCTCGCTGCTGATTGCTTTCGGTTTCTTCTACCCGCGCCAGCGGCTGCGGCTGCGCGTCGAGCTCTATTTGCGGCGGCTGGCCGATTCGATCTACGTCGCCGGCGCCGAGGTGCTGTTCTACCTGCAGATGGAGTTCGACAAACTTCTGGTTCTGGCAATCGGCGGACCGCATCTGGCCGGCATCTACGCCATCATCATGCGGCTGGTCGACCTGACGGCGATTCCGATCCGCACCTTCTCCATGATGCTGGTGCAGCGCATGATGCGCGCGCCCGAACTGCTGTCACGGCTGGCGGTGAAGAGCGGCATCGAGGGCGGCGTGTTCGCGGTCTCGACACTGGCGCTGGCGACGCTTGGCATCGTGCTGCATTTCTTCCCCAACGCGCTCGGCAAGAATGTCGCCGAGGCCGCCCCGCTGGTGGCGCTGGCGATCTGCGTTCCGGGCTTGCGCAATCTGGTAGAATACCAGGCCGAGCTCCTGTTCGCGCGCGGCCAGACGCTGGTGCGGGCGCTCAATCTCGGACTGCTCGCCGGGCTCAAGGCGGTGTTGCTGACCTATGTGCTGACGACCATCCTCGACACGCCGAACCTGGTGCTGTCGCTCAACGTCGTCTTCCTGCTTTTGTATCTCGCCTCGACGCTGCTCACCTATTCGGCGATGCGCAAGCCGGCCAAACCGGTCTAGGACCTGTCATTCGAGCATGATCTTCCGGGATCAGGCTTTAGTCGAGCCCGATCAGGCGGCGGATGCGGCCGATATCGGTGCCGATGAAGGATTGCATGCCGATCGCTACCTGGTCCGGCGCCATGGCGGCAATGAAGCGGCGGAATTCGTCATCCGACAGCGCTTCGCCGGTCCAGTGGACGCGGCAGAACTCTTGCGAACCGTGGAAGTGGCCAGCCCTCGACAGCAAATCGTCGACGTAGCGGCCGTAGATCATGCATTCGGAGAATTTGCGCGCCGAACCGACGACCTCGACCCAGCCGCGCGCATGGACCTTCTCGATCTCGCCGCACATGGCCAGCACGGTGTCGCGCCGCCATGCGATCAGCGTCGAAATGTAATCGTGAGTCGATATCCGCGACGGGTCGATGCCGAGTGCCGCCCCGGCGTTGCGCGACCAGATGCGATGCTCCTCGTGACCTTCGCCTGCCAGCACGCCGTCGCGGCGGAACAGTCGCACCTTGCCGTCGCGCCAGAAGGCGCCGCAATCGAAAGGCTTGAGGAAGGCTACGTCGGAATCGCAGAAGATCAGCACGTCTTCCCTGGCGTGTGCGGCGATGGCGATGCGGCGCAACTGCTGCACGTGCCAGCCGCGCAATGGCTGGGTCTTCAGGCTGAGCCATATGCGCCGCCGGAACAGGCTGAGCGGATCGTCGAAGGCACGCAGCCAGTGCGGCAGCAGTTCGCGCTCATCGACGACGGTGCGGCGGTTGGTCTCCAACCGACGGAACAGCGCGACGTCGCGATGTTCGACCAGGATATAGTGGTGCGCAGCCCCTGAAACATGCCGGTCAAGGGTTTCGCATAACAGGCGGCAACGCTCGAAATCCGGCGCATAGCTTGCCGTCACCACCGCCGCCGCCGGCGTCTCGCGAAGCGGGCTGGGGGCGACAGCGGCGCCTGGCACGAACCGGCTGTTCACCTGGCATCTCCGGTAGGCGCACGCGAGAGTTTCTGCCTGGCAACACGCCACAGGAACAAGGGATTGCCGACCATATAGCGGCGCCACAGGCGACCCGGTTCGACAGCCAACCGAAACAGCCATTCGAGACGCAGCCGGCGCATCCACAAGGGTGCCCGTGGCACGGCGCCGCTCAGGAAATCGAGCAATGCTCCAACCGCGATCGGCAGCGTGCAATGGCGTGCATCGATGTGGCGCGCGATCCACAATTCCTGGCGCGGTACACCCATGGCGACGAGCAGCACATCCGGTCGCAATGCTTCGATCCGGTCGACTATTCCCGCCTCCTCGGCAGCCGAGAAATAGCCATCATGGATGACCACGAAATTGTGCTGCACGGCAAGCGCCGCCAGTTTCCTGGACGCCGCTTCGGCGTTGACGCGCGTTGCACCGAGCAGCCCGACTGTCAGCGGCCTTGTCGAGGCCTGCAGGAAGGCCGGCACGAAATCGGTGCCGTTGAGGTTGTCCGGAAACGGCGCGCCATAGAGTAGCTTGGCGGCGAGATCGACGCCGATGCCATCCGGCAGGATGAGGAAGTCGTCGAGCGCCCGGGCAAAGACCGGGTCGGTGTAGGCGAGGTTGGCATTGTGGGCGTTGAGGAAACTGACCTTGGTGAAGCGCCGCTCGGCAATCAGGCGGTTCAGCAAGGCGATCGCATCGTCCCAACGAATGGCGAGCACCGGGATGCCGAGAATCGTCTTCAGCGTGTCGAGTCCGGTCGCGGCGCGGACGGCATGCATGTTCATGCAAACGCCTCCTGGCTGACAGGCACAAGCTTTTCGAGACCGAACCGGATGGCGGCGTCGAGCGCCTTGACCTGCCGGCGGTGGAACGCGCTGCCGTCAACGTCGCGGATGTCGGCCGCCGCGGCCTCCAGCGCTTTGGCAAAGTCGACCGGATCATCGGTGACGACGCAATTGGCCGGGCGGTGGTCGATGCCGCGCAGCGAGCGGCTGGTGGCGACGGAAGGCAGGCCAAGCTCGAAGGTCTCGATCGTCTTCAACTGGACGCCGCTGCCGGCGGTGCTGATCAGCGGGATGACGGCGGCGCCGCGCACGAAGTCCTGTGCATCTGGTACGCGGCCGACAAATTCGACACCCGGATGCGTGGAGGTGACGCCCGATGGCATCCGGCCGGCGATCCGGATGCGGAAGCCGGGCCGCAGATGCGGCACCACCTTGCCCAGGAACCAGTCGAGGCCGATGCGGTTCGGCTGCCAAGTCCAGGTGCCGATCAAGGCTGCGTCGCAGTCGACATGGCGCACGCCTTCGTGCGCTGGCGCTTTGGCGCCGGTTACCAATGGCAGCACAGCCGAACGGTCGTCAGAGGCGACCCCGAGTGCAGTGCGGTCTTCCTCGGCCAGCGTGAAGACGAAGCGCGCGCGGCGGCAGAGCCGCTCTTCCATGGTCTCGAGCAATCTCGCCTCGCGGCGAAACAGCAGACGCTGGAAAAGACTAGCGGCGGCGGCGGCGTTCTCCCGCGCCGAAAGATGCTCGACATTGTGGGCGACGAAGATCGAAGGCCGGTCACCGAACAGCTTTTCGAAGGCGCCGGCGAACTGCACGGAATTCAGCACGTAGCCGTCGAAGGGACCGACGCGTTCGACAGCGGCGAGAACATCGCTGTCGGACACCGCGCGCAATTTGACCGATGCGAAAGTGAGGCCCGAAAGCATCGCCTTGCCGACCCAGGCGAGCCTTTGCCATGCAGAGGCATTTTCCGTGCGCACGTCGATGGCACCCAGAACCACGGTGTTCTCGGGATCGGCCGCTGCTTTCCCCGGCCAGGTGAAGCCGATGACGGTGACGCGCGCGCCGGCACGCCGCAAGGCGGCTATGATCGCGGCATTGGCGATCTCGTAGCCCGAGGCGAGAGCGCCGTCGGGCACGATCGATGTGGCGAACAGCAGATGCATCTCACCTATCCTGTGGTGTAGCCGGTAGCAAAGCGCGGTGAACCCTTGATTAAGCGAGCACAATCAACGGCCGAAAGCCCGTGCCTGGCGGGCTTCTCCGCGCAAGGTGATTAACGAAACGTTATCACCGGTGGTGTTACCAGAACCCCAACTCACCATGTGGCTGGACACGGATGATCCCTTTGCCATCGGACGGTTCGGTATCGATCGCGGGACGGTCTCCCCGGCTTGACGTGGAGGCCATCGAAGCGGTCGTCACCTTGCCGACCTTCAAGCGCCCAGAGCAGCTCCTGGAAACGCTGGCGTCGCTGCGGGCGCAGAGGACCGGCAGGCGCTTTGCCGTCATCGTCATGGAGAACGAAGCCGAGGCGCGCGCGGGCGCCAGGGCCGCGCTGCCGTTGTTCGAGCGCGGCGAGATGTCGGGTCTGGTGATCATTGCGCAAGAACGCGGCAATTGCAGCGCCTACAACGCCGGCTGGCAGACGGCGATCCTGCAATTCCCCAACTTCAGGCATTTGCTGGTCATCGACGATGACGAGATCGCCGATCCGCAGTGGCTGGAACGGATGTGCGGCGCAGCCGAAACGCTCGGAGCCGATATCGTCGGAGGCCCGCAGGTGCCTGTGTTTGCCGATCCCGCCCATGCGAGATGGGCTGACCATCCGGTCTTCGCGCCTCCCTACCGTGAGACAGGACGAGTGCCGGCGCTCTATTCGTCAGGCAATCTTCTGGTCGGCCGCAACGTGCTCACCGCCATGGGGCCGCCTTTTCTCGACCTCAAATTCAACTTCATGGGTGGCGGCGATTCCGACTTTCTCAGCCGGTCTGCGCAGAAGGGCTTTGTGCTCGGCTGGTGCGCCGAAGCCAAGGTGCAGGAAACCGTTCCGGCCCGGCGTGTCGAAGCCGACTGGATCCGTGCCCGCAGCCTGCGCAACGGCGTGATCTCGACGCTGGTCGAAAAGAAGAAGCGCGCCGGCACGCCGCTGGCCAGCGCCAAGGTGCTGTTGAAGAGTCTGGCGTTGCTTGCCGCCTCGCCGTTTCGCGGCATGGTCCGGCTGGCGCGAACGGGATCGCCGGCGATCGCCATCTACCCCGTCCATGTGGCGCTGGGCCGCGTGATGGCCGAATTCGGATATGCCAATGAGCAGTACCGCCAGCCTGAGAAAAACTGAGCGCGCACCGCTTAGCGCAGCATTCACGCGCGAAGGCGTGGCGACCGCGATCGCGGCGCTTTTGTTCACCGTCATCATGGTGTCCTTCCGCCCGTTCCAGCCAGCCGGCGCCGAACTGACCGGTCAAGGCGGCGACATCGTCAATCAGCTCGGTTTCAGCTCACTCGGTGCTGTTTCGATCTTCTCGCTGATGGCCTTCGCCGATCCGCGCATCGTGCGTTCGCTGCTCAGCCCGTCCTGGATGCTGATGCTGGGCTTTTTCTTCCTGTCGGTGGTGATGGCAACCGATCCGCCGTCGGCCATGCGCGCCGCTTCGTTCACCCTGATCGGCATTCTGACGATGGCGACGGTCCTGGTGTTGCCGCGCGACGCCGAAGCCTTCTCAAAAGTCATTATCTTCACTGCCGTCGTGGTCATGGGACTGTCCTATCTCGGCCTCATCGTCTTTCCGCACGAGGCGATGCACACGGCCGACTCACAGGAACCAGAGCATGCGGGCCTGTGGCGTGGCGTGTTCACCCACAAGAACATCGCCGGGCCGATCATGGCCTGTTTCAGCTTCGCCGGGCTCTATCTCTACCGGCGTGGGCAGCGGTTCTGGGGCGCGGGGATCTTCTGCGCGGCGATGATCTTCATGCTGCACACCGGCTCCAAGACGACGGCCGGCCTGGTGCCGTTCTCGATCCTGATCGTCATGTTTCCGAGCCTGGTGGGCATGCGGCTCGGCACCCCGATCCTGTTCGCGCTGGCGATCATGGCCACGGCGGTCGGCACGCTGGGGATCGTCTTCCTGCCGCCTGTGAAACAGCTGGCGGCGATCTATTTCCCCGACCTCACCTATACCGGGCGCACGACGCTGTGGGAGTTCGCCGGCTCCATGCTGGCGAAGAAGCCATGGACCGGTTACGGCTATGAAAGCTTCTGGGGCACGCCACTGCTGCTCAACCAGGACCAGCCCTTCGACCGGCCCTGGGACATCCGAACCATCGTGCACGGCCATGACGGCTATCTCGACATCGCCGTACTGATGGGCATTCCGGCACTTTGCGTCGCGGTCTATACCTTCCTCATCGCGCCGCTGCGCGACTACATGCGCATTCCGTTGCGCAAGGAAAACATCTATCTCGGCGACTTCTTCATGATGGTGGTGCTGTTCACCGCGCTCAACGCTTTCCTCGAAAGCTTCTTCTTCCATCGCGGCGACCCGGTCTGGCTGTTCTTCGTGCTCGGCGTGCTTGGCCTCAGGCAAGTGTCGCTGCGGCCGATCGCGGTGCGCAACCCCGATCGCGGAGAGCGATTTTCTCCGTCCTAACGGGGCTTCCCCACGGATGCGCGAGCGTCTATGTGAAGGCCTTCCTTCGGAGGGTTCCATGACGATCAGGCTTGTTCTCGCCGGCTGCGGCAATATGGGTTACGCCATGCTTGCCGGCTGGCTGAAATCCGGCAAGCTTCATCCCTCGGCGGTTTTCGTGGTCGAGCCCAATGCCGACCTGCGCAATCGCGCGGCAGCGCTTGGCTGCGGCGCCGCTGCGGATGCCAGCGATATTCCAGCCGATGCCGTGCCTGATCTCGTCGTCATCGCGGTGAAGCCGCAGGTGATCCGCGACGTGACCGCCGGCTACAAGCGTTTCGGCGATGGCCGCACCACCTTCGTCAGCATCGCCGCCGGCACGCCCGTCGCCACCTTCGAGGCGATCCTGGGCAACCGCGCGCCGGTCGTGCGCTGCATGCCCAACACGCCTGCCGCGATCGGCAAGGGCATGATGGTGGTGTTTTCCAACAGCTTGGTCTCAGATGAGACCAAGCGCTTCGTCGCCGATCTGCTTTCGGCGAGCGGGCAAGTGGCCACCATCGAAGACGAGGGCCTGATGGATGCGGTCACCGCCGTATCAGGATCGGGGCCGGCCTATATCTTCCATTTCATCGAAGCATTGACCATTGCTGCCGAGGAGGCCGGGCTGCCGACAGCGACCGCCAAGCTGCTCGCCATGCAGACCGTCTACGGCGCGGCCTCGCTCGCCGCCGAAAGTGGTGAGGAACCAGGTGTCCTGCGCCAGCAGGTGACCAGCCCCAACGGCACGACGGCAGCGGCCCTTGGCGTGCTGATGGGCGAGGACCGGCTGACAAATCTGCTGACCGAAGCGGTCGAAGCGGCGCGGCTGCGGTCGATCGAACTGGGGAAATAGAGCCTCAGTTCGCTCCGTACAGCATCGCGTCCTGCAGCCGGCGCAGAGCGAACAGCCTCGTCGTCTGGTCGGGTGCGGCATTGTCGGCAGTCAGCAATTCGCCTTTCCTGACCGCTTTCAGCACCGTGCCGCCCTCGAGCAGGCCGACCGGCACGGCGCGCTGGCCGCGGGCTTCGCCGACGGTCATCGTCCACGAGCGGTAGCAGGTTTCGCCGATCGCATCGAAGGTCTCGCCGGCGACGAGATCGCGCTTGGCGACCGCGCACACCTCGGCCACCGGCCTCGGCAGCGGCACCATGTCGGGCTTGCCGAAAAGCACGATGCGGGCGGCGGTCAGCGGCACTTCCAGCGAGGTCAAATGATAGGGCCTGAACAGGCTGTAGTAGGGTCCGTGGCCGATATGCAGATCGTCCATGCGCTCGATGACGCGCGGATGCGTCGCCTCGACGATGACGAAGACACCGGGCGCGACGCCCTTGCCGACCGTGTAATCGACGACGCCCTTCTTCGTCAGCAGACCGCCATCCTCGCGCGGAATCAGCACCTTGGCGAGATCGTCGCGGTCGGCCTTCGGCCCGTGCATGCCGGGCACATCAGGCACCAGACCGGTGGCATTGGCGATGGCGCACATCTCGACCATGGTCTTGGAGCCGTCGACGAATTCGACCAGCATGCGCGGGTTCATGTTGCGGCGTAGCGCTTCCTCGCGATAGTCGTCCGGTACGGCATCGTGGTTGAGAGGGTTGTTCTTGCCCTTGCCGGCCGAGACGATGGTCAGCCCCAGCGCGGAGGCGAACTCGATCAGTTCCATGCAGCTTGACGGTTCGTCGCCCGCGCCGACCGAATAGACGACGCCAAGCCGGTCGGCCTGCTGCTTGAGATAGCAGCCGATGGTGACATCGGCCTCGACATTCATCATCACCAGGTGCTTGCCGTGCTCCATCGCCATCAGGTCGAAATCGGCTGCAACGCCCGGCTTGCCGGTGGCGTCGATGACGACGTCGATCAGCGGATTGGTCACCAGCATCTCGTTGGAGGTGATGGCGATCTTGCCGCTCTCGATGGCGCCGGTGACTTTCGATGCGGTGTCGGCCTCGACCGCCATGGCTTCGTCACCATAGGCAATGCGGATGGCCGCGCGCGCGGTGTGCGGGCGCCGTGTCGAGACCGCGCAAACCGAAATGCCCGGCATCAGCATGCCTTGCGTGACCAGGTCGGTGCCCATCTCGCCCGAACCGATGACGCCAATGCGCACCGGACGGCCCTCGGCCGCACGCCTGGCGAGATCGCGGGCAAGCCCGGTCAGGGCGACATTGGTCATGCGGGAGCGTCCATGGTTCTTGATTTGGAGGCGGCAATAGCAGGGAATCGCCCCCTCTTGCCAACGAAACCGGAGTCGGTGGCAATTTCTCGCCCGTCAAAGCAGGCGCAAACGCCCCTGACTGTGGGGGGCACACGAACCCATGCCAATCGTACGATCGGTCGAGCGAGGCGTTACACCACTCTGAAGTAGCTGGTCATTCCCGATTTCTGGTGCTCGATGATGTGGCAGTGCAGCAGCCAGTCGCCAGGATTGTCGGCGACGAAGCCCAGGCTCACCTTCTCGTTGGGCTGAATGAGATAGGTATCGGAAATCAATGGCTGAACCGGGCGCGTCGAGGACGACAGCACCTTGAAGCTCATGCCGTGCAAGTGCATCGGATGGGATTGCGGCGTCAGATTCTCCATGTCGATGACATAGCTGCCTCCGAGCTTCAACTCGGCCAGCGGCGCGGTCGGATCTGACGTATCGCCCGACCACGGCACCTTGTTGATCGCCCAGAAGCTGTAGCCAAGTGAACCACAAATGCTGTCGCTCGGGATGTTTTCCGCCGTAGCGCTGAGCGCCAGGGGAATATGCTCGGCAGCGGTGAGATCCACTTCCTTCACCGGATTGACTTCCAGGGGCGCAACGTCACGAATGTCCCGCTTGAGCGAGCTTCCAGTCGCGCGCAGGATCGCGAGCACCTTGGGCTTGGTGCCCCTGACGTCTCGCAGGCTTACAATAGCCTCCTCGTCGTCGGGCATGCGTATGGCGAGTTCCATGCGCTGGCCGGGTCCAAGCAGCAAGGCATCGGGTGAAAAACGCTGCGGCACCGGATTGCCGTCCAGCGCCATGACTGCCGCCTCAGCGCCGTCGACGCGAAAGGCATAGATGCGCGTGACGTCGGTGATGGCGACCCGCAGCCGCACCAAGCCACCGGCCGGCGCGTCATATCGCGGCTGATCGAGCCAGTTGGCCGTGCGCACCGTGCCGTATGTGCCGGTTCTCGCGGCATCGCGCGGCCGGAACTGCTCGATGAACTGGCCGTCGTCGCCAAGACGCCAGTCGCGCAGATTGAGGACCACCTCGGAATCGAATTTCGGATCGCCCGGATCCTCGACCACGATCACGCCTGCCAGGCCGTGACCGATCTGGGTCAGCGTGTTGCAATGCGGGTGGTACCAGAAGGTGCCAGCGTCGGGCGGCGTGAACGCATAGTCGAAATGATCGCCGGTGTAGACGTAAGGCTGGACCAGGAACGGAACGCCGTCCATCTTGTTTGGAACGCGAATGCCGTGCCAGTGGATCGTCGTCGGATCGTCGATCGCGTTGACAAGGCGCGCGGCGAAGGGCTCGCCTTTTTTCATTCTGAGCACAGGAGGCATTCCGGCGTCGCCATAAGTCAGCACGTCGCTGGTCTGGCCGACATCCATCAGCTTCGCCTGGATCTTCGCCGTCCGCAGCACCACCGGCTCAGGGCCGGCGGCGGCCCAGCCGCCGAACTTCATGGCCGAAAGCCCGATCCCACTCGCTCCGGCAACCGCTGCAGTTTTCAAAAGTCCGCGGCGTGTGAGTACGGTCATTTAGCGCTCCAACTGCAAAGACGGCTGCCCCGGGGATTTATCGCTTTGGATCGCGGGCGGGCAGCCAGCGCAGATGCGGATATTGGCACATCGTATCTTGATGATGCCATGCGACCCGATGACATTTGCTTGTGGCAGGGCGTGAGCCGCGATCGGGCTTGGTCAGAACCAGGCACGCGGCGCTTTGGCGTCAGTGCAGTTTGGCAAGCAAGACCTGCGGGCTTTTCCGATGATCCCTATCCACGCTTGCCAAAAAAACGGGCGAAGATCGGATCGAAGCGATCCGGCGAATCCCAGAATGGCGCATGGCTCGACTTGTCGAGCAGGTGGGTCCTGCCTCGAGTTCGGCGAGGCGCCTGGGAAGCGGAAAGCGAAGACGCGGGTCCGCCATCGCATCATTCCCTAGTATTTTAGAATCAGCTAACTTTATGCGGCGGCGGGACCCCAACCCCGCCGAGGCCGGCGCTCGATGGAGCACCCAAATCCCGAGGGCGTCGGCCGCACCTGGCCGAGCGGCCTATATCTCCGAACCTTGGTACTGTACGGCCTCCTTCCACAATGTCAGGGCCGTTGTTGGCGAGCGGCCTTTCACTTGAATATCTCGACCTCTGTACTTTCCAGCAGCGATCCACACTGTCTTCGAACGCTGGTATATGGTGATGCCTCGTGCAGTCGCGCGAGCGCACAGCTCTGGATCATTTCGATACATTAAAGCCACCCCCCGGTTGCCCCATCAAATGTAACACGAAAGCGAGAAAATGCCAGCAATGAATGAGCTATGATTTGGAATCGCAGCCCCTTTACTTCAAAGTCGAGAGCGAACTCGCCGGGGGGTTGCCCCAACCCCAACTGTCCCCGGCGAGCCGAACCTGATTTGTGTCCCAAATCAGGACCGGGATTAGCCGGCACAACGGCAGTTGCAAGACGAGTGCCAGTCCTGTTTTCGAAAACGACCATCGACCGCAGTGACCGCTGGCCAGCTTTTTACAGCCTGACCTTGGCGCTCGACCCTAACCTTGTGGTCGATCACTTTTGCCAACCGGTCCGCCGAACAAGACATGTCCGGCCTCCAGGATGGAGCCGGGCTCGAACTGACGCATCTGCACAGCTGACAACCGCCGGAGCGCCAACGCGACCAATTCACGGAACCAGGGAGACCGGTGCTGCGAGAGAGGATTTGAAAGCCATCGCTTCAAGGCCTGCGGTGAAACCGGCAACGGCACGGAACCAGCTGTCCGCCTCTCTTATTCGGTGCCGGCGAGCCACCGCACCATGTTCGCCATCAGCTTGCCGTAGAGCGGCCATTGGAGAAAATCCTGCGAGAGCCAATGCGGACCGATGTCGGTCGCCCAGGCGACCGTGCGGCCGCGGCCATGGCTGCGAACGGCGAGGAGCGGCCAGTCGGTGCCGCGATGGTGGCAGGTCGCCAGCAGCCGGGACGAGCCGTCGCGCCTGAAATCCAGCTTGTTCATACCGAGGATCGGCGGCAAAGGTCCCTCCACCCCGGCAAAGATCGGGTGGGAAGACTGCAGGATTGACGCCTGCAGGCCCTGGGGCACCTCCATGCCGTCGCAAAACGGCAAACAGCGCACGGGCAGCACGTCTTCGACCGGGGTGTCATGGAACCGCGCCGTCCCGAACATGCCCTGAAAGCCCATATAACCGCCGGCCAGCATCAGCCCGCCGCCGTTCTCGACATAGGCTTTCAGCACTTCGAGGCGGTTGACGCCGACACGCCCGGCGCGGGCATCAGGCGTGACCAGCAATGTCAGAGCGCCGACATCGGAGATCACCACCGCCTGATACCGGGCGAGCGCGTCGAGGTCGTAGGGAAACTCGGCGGCGCAGCGGTCGCCGCCGATCTGCGTGACAGCAATGTCCTCCATGGCCAGTGCGGCGTTGAACGCCGTTGCGCCATTTGTCGAGGTCGCACTTATCAAAACATCGCCGCCGACGGCGACCGAGGTCGTAGCCGCGAAGGTTTCACCTGCAAGCAACACGTTCATCGTCGCACCTGCGCCAATCGGTCGATCAAAGAGACGCAGGGACGCCAATCAAGTTGACGCCCCCAGCGCGGATTCAGTCGGCAGGATCAGAACTTGAACTCGGCCAGATTTTCGGGAGTCACAATTTTCGCCGGTCCAAGGATCAATTCGCCGCCGGCCCCAATCGTGTATTCGCCGAGCCTGCCTGCCTTGAACTTCTCACCTTCCTTGCCGGTGATCTTGCACTGCGCAAGCGCCTGGGCCGTCTGATAGGTCAGATAGCCAAGATCGGTGACATTCCACCAGATATCCTGCGCGGCGCCATCCTTAATGTATTTCGAGATCAGAGTGGCCGGTGCCAGGCCGGTCAGCTTGACCTTGCCGATCATGCCCGCCTCCTCGAGTGCACGCGCGGCCGCCGGAAGGCCTATGCCTGCAGGAACGATGATCACCTTGAGATCCGGAAACGCCTGCACCAGCGCCAGTGCCTGCTGCTGGTTGATCTGCTCGCTTTCTTCGCCATAAGCGACCTGCACCAGCTTCATCTTGGAGAACTTCGGCTCGGCCGCCATCTTCGCCTTCATGAAGTCGATCCAGGCGTTCTGGTTGGTCGCCGTGGGGGTCGACGACAGGATCGCGAATTCGCCTTCACCGCCGC
Organism: Mesorhizobium sp. RCAM 05104; assembly: GCF_059683645.1. NCBI lineage: Bacteria > Pseudomonadati > Pseudomonadota > Alphaproteobacteria > Hyphomicrobiales > Phyllobacteriaceae > Mesorhizobium > Mesorhizobium sp. RCAM 05104. The sequence continues at coordinate 2,128,677 of NZ_CM185033.1, forward strand.
TGAGATTGAATGCACTTTCCAGCATCATTTCGGCGAGACTGTCACCCTTCACCTGATTCACGAATACCGCGCGGGCATCGGCCGCCACATCGGAGTCATACGAAATCACCCGGACGCCCTGCTGGACGGCGCGCTTCAGCGCAGGCGCAACCGCATTGGCGTCGTTACCGGCAATTGCGATGACCCCGACCTTCTGCGACACGAGGCTGTTGATGAATTCGATCTGCGCCTCAGCCGTGGCTTGCGATGGGGCGACCTGGGTAGCGGTGCCGCCAATTTCCTTCGCCGCCTCTTCGGCGCCTCCAAAAGCCACCTTGAAGTAGGGGTCGGTGTCGAGCTTGGGCAGGAACCCAACCGTTACAGGTTCCTTGGCGCACTCCTGGCTGAGGGCCAGCGAGGTCGGCGCGAGCAGAACCGCGGATGCGAGCAGGGCTAATCTAAACGCTTTCATTGTAACTCCTCCGTCAAAAAATCGGGCTTGAAGGAAGGGGCCCGAGATCACCCCTTGGTCTCGCGCATGGCGCGCGATCTGCTGAGCATCTCCTGTGTGGAGCGCCAGTAATTGCCGACCAGCAGCGAACCGATCAGGAGCAAGCCGATGATCATGCCCTGCGCGTCGCCACCGATCTGGTTGAGCGCCAGCACGTTGCGGATGATGGCGATCAGGACCAGCGCCAGCATGACGCCGGTCAGGCGGCCCTTGCCGCCAAAGACGCTGACGCCGCCGAGCAGCACGATGGTGATGACATCGAGTTCCATGCCGAGCGCATTGTTGGCGCGGGCATTGGAGAGGCGGGCGGTATAGACGATGCCGGCAATGGCGGCGATGATGCCTGAAACCACGAACAGGTTCAGGACCATCCGGCGCGTGTTGATGCCGGAATAGCGCGCCACTTCGGGGCTGCCGCCAAGCGCGTAGATGCGCTTGCCGGTCGGCGTCTTCTGCAGGATGACGGCAAACACTGGCGCCAGCACCAGGAATGGCACGATTGTCCACGGTATCTCGGTGCCGGGCAGGTTGTTGATGCCGAAATCGACGACCGCGGGCGGCAGGATGTTGACCGAACCGGTGCCGAGCAGGATGTAGCCAACACCTCGATAGAGCGCCATGGTGCCGAGCGTCACCACCAGCGACTGCAGTCCCAAGCCCGAGACCAGATAGCCGTTGAAGGCGCCGAGCAGGCCACCGGTGACGAGCGTCAGCGGGATCGCCGCCAGCGTCGGCATGCCGGCCTGGACGAGCAGGCCAAAGACCACGGATGTCAGCGCCAACACCGAGGCGATCGACAGGTCGATTTCGCGGGTGATGATGAGCAGCGTCATCGGCAGGATCAGCAACGCCTTTTCCGAGGCGCTCGCGGCCAGTTGAGAGAGATTGAAGCCGGAAACGAAGTTGGGCACGAACATCGCCGCGTAGAGGAATATGGCCAGGCAGGAGATCGCCAGCAGCAGATCCCAGAAGTCGATCGAACGGAGGAACTTTCTCATCTCGCCCTCACCTGTCTTGCCTGCTCCGCGCGCCGCACGATGAAGGTGTCGATGCCGATGGCGACCAGGATCACCAGGCCGTAGACGCCCTGCAGCCACAGCGGGTCGACGCGCACCAGCGTCAGCCCGTTCTTGATGACCAGCAGGGTGAGCGCGCCAAGGATGATGCCGAGCAGCGTGCCCGAACCGCCGCGGATGGCGACGCCGCCGACCACCGCCGAAGCGATCACGGTGAGTTCGAAGCCGAGCGCGACACGCGCATCGATGGTGGCGTAGCGGGATGCCCAGAGCGCGCCGCACAGGCCGCCGAGCAGGCCGGCCATACCGAAGGCCAGAAGGATGCGGCGGTCGACGGGGATGCCGATGAGACGCGCCCCGTCCGGGTTGGAGCCGGTGGCGAACAGTTCGCGCCCGGTGGCTGTGCGATAGAGCAGCACGTAGCCGGCGCACAGGATGACAATGGCGATGACGACGATCAGCGGCACGCCGGCGATCTTCAGGCCGGTCATGTCGAGCCAGGCCTGCGTGACCTCGTCGGCGCTGATCTGGTCGCCCGCCGCCCAGATCGAATTGAAACCGCGAAAGATCGACATCGAGGCCAGGGTGACGACGATGGCGGGGATCCTTCCCCTGGTGACGACAAGGCCGTTGATCAGACCAGCGACACCACCGACCGCGCATGCGGTCGCCAGGCCGATGCCGATGTCGAGTCCCGGATAGGCCTGAACCATGCTGGCCGCCATGTAGGCTGAAAGACCGATCACCGCGGCGATTGAAAGGTCGATATTGCGGGTGATCAGCACCAGCATCTGTGCGAGTGCCGCAACAACCAGCAAGGCAGCATCCATCGACACGGCGGTCAGGTTTGCCGCGCTCACCATGATGAGGTGGAACGGCCCGCTCCGACAGCATCAAAGTGCTAACGTGGTCGTTGTTGCAAACGCCACAAGGAGGGACCGTTCCGTGAAAGATGTTACCACTATCGGGCTGGACTTGGCCAAACAGGTTTTTCAGGTTCATGGCGCCGACGCTGACGGCGCGCCGCTGTTCAACCGGAAGCTACGCCGCGCCGAGGTTTTGCGCTTTTTCGAGAAATTGCCACCGTGCCTGGTTGGGATGGAAGCATGCGCGAGTGCGCATTACTGGGCGCGAGAGATCGCGGTCTTCGGTCACAACGTCAAACTGCTACCACCTCAATACGTGAAGCCGTTCGTCAAACGCGGGAAGACAGATGCCGCCGATGCGGAGGCCATCAGCGAGGCCGTAACGCGAAAGACCATGCGGTTCGTCCCGGTCAAGACGGCTGAGCAGCAGGCAGCCGTGATGGTGCTCAAGACGCGTGCATTGCTCGTCCGTCAGAGAACTCAGACGATCAACGCCCTGCGCGCTCATATGGGCGAGTTGGGCATCATCGCTCCAATCGGGATTGCCAACGTCAAGGCATTGGCCGTCATCATCCGGGATGGGGCTGATAGCCGCTTGCCGCCGGCTGCGCGATTTGCTCTCACAGAGATGGTCGACCAGATTGAGCTTCTTGCAGCGCGGATCGATAGACTTGAACGTGAGATCGTTGTTCAAGCCAGGCAAGACTCGGATATGCGTCGGCTCGCTACCATCCCCGGCGTGGGGGCCATTATTGCCATGGCCATCAAAGCGCTCGTTCCTGATCCCGGCGGATTCAAATCGGCTCGGCACTTTGCTGCCTGGATAGGCCTGACACCAAAGGCCCATTCGAGCGGCGGCAAGGATCGCCTGGGGCGCATTTCCAAGATGGGCAATTCAGAATTGCGATCGCTGCTTGTGACTGGGGCCGCATCCGTCCTTCGCCATGTGCGAACTGACGACAAGGCGCGGCCGTGGCTGAAGGACTTGCTTGGCAGACGCCCTTTCAAGGTCGTGGCAGTTGCGCTGGCCAACAAGACGGCGCGGATCATCTGGGCTTTGTTGACCAGAGGTGGAGTATACCGCAACCCAATGGAAACAAGGGCGAACGAGATCCCCGCTTAAGGATCCGGACCGCCCATACGAGCTGACCGGCAAGGGCCGGCAGAAGCGAGGTGCAAAAGCAGACGATGAACCCACGGGACTAAATCCCGAAACAGGACAGGCCGAAACCCGTGACGCGCACAAAAGCGCGCCCCCTTGATCCAGCCACCTGTTTCGCGGACTTCATCGAGGCCAGCGGTCATGTGCCGCGCAGAAAGGCCGGACATATGACCGCACCGTCCTCATGTGGTGAAATCGACTGAAAAGCATCCTTGCACCGCGGGCCGTTCCACATATGCGCGGGTTGATGATGGTGACCGGAATGGCGACCGCCAAGATCGCGGCGAGCAGCCCGAACTCTCGCCGCTTCAGGAAATCGAGCGGTCCTTTTTTCTTCTCGTTGAAGACGGCACGTTCCGCCTGGGTCGCCGGATCGACGCGCTCGTCGGTCTTCGTCGCCGCTTCGAGCACCTTTTCCTGGGTGGCTTCGCCCCTGGCGAATTCGGCCATCCGATGACCTTCGCGCAGAACGACGATGCGATCGCACATGCCGATGAGTTCGGGCATCTCGGAAGAGATCAGGATGATCGCCATGCCCTGCGCCGCAAGGTTGGCGATCATCGCGTGCACTTCCGCCTTGGTGCCGACATCGATGCCTTGCGTCGGCTCGTCGAGGATGAGGACGCGCGGTTCGGTGCGCAGCCATTTGGCCAGCACCACCTTCTGCTGATTGCCGCCGGACAGTTCCTTGACTGGCTGTCCGTAGCCGGAAAAGCGCAGCTTCATGCGCTTCAGCCAGTCCGCAACCAGATCGATCGCGCGATCCGTGCCGTAGAGGCCTGCCGGGGCGGCCTTGTCGAGTATTGGCAGCACGGCATTGTCGAGGATGGAGAAATCCATCACCAGGCTCTGGCCCATGCGGTCTTCCGAGACATAGGCGATGCGCGCATCCATGGCGTCGCGCGCCGTTGCGAAGCGCACGGCTTCGCCGTCGATCAGGATTTCGCCGGCGTCCGGCTGGTCGATGCCGAACAGCACGCGCGCGATCTCGGTCCGCCCACTGCCGACCAGGCCGCCAAGCCCGAGCACCTCTCCAGCGTGGAGCTTGAGATCGATGCCGGAAAAGCCGCCGGCGCGTGACAGCCCCCTCGCCTCCAGCACAAGCGCGCCGGTGGCGTGGCGCCGTTCGGGATAGAGGTCGGTCAGTTCGCGGCCGACCATCATGCCGATGGCGGCGGCACGGCCAAGCTCCGCCTTCGGCTTGACGCCGACAAGGCGTCCGTCGCGCAGCACGGCGATGCGGTCGGCGATGCGGAATATCTCGTCCATGCGGTGGCCGACGAACATCATCGCCACGCCATGCAGGCGGAGATCGGCAACGACGGTAAACAGCCGCTCGACCTCGCGTTGCGACAGGGCCGCCGTGGGCTCGTCCATGATCAACACACGCGCGTCGAGCGAGAGCGCGCGGGCGATCTCGACCAATTGCTGTTCGGAGGTGCGCAACGTTCCCAGCCGCGTTTCGGCCGGCACGTCGAGGCCGACCGTCGCCAGCACCTTGCGCGCGCCAGCCAGGATGGCTGCGTTGTCGATGCCGCCGAAGCGATCGCGCGGCATGTGACCGAGATAGATGTTTTCTGCGACCGAAAGGTCCGGGAACAGGCCGGGATGCTGGTGCATGACCGCAATGCCGGCGGCCTGGGCGTCGTGCGGCGAATGGAAGACCACATGCTTGCCGTCGACCTCGACATGGCCGCTGGTGGGAGAATACACCCCGGCCAGCAACTTCACGCAAGTGCTCTTGCCGGCGCCGTTTTCGCCAAGCAGTGCCAGCACCTCCCCGGAGCGCAATTCGAAGGACGCGTCCTTGAGAGCGATCGTGCCACCGAAGGCCTTTGTCGCCTGAACCAGGGCAACGGGGACAGCCACGTTCCTCGTCACCGCGGCATCGGCTCCGCCATGTGCGCCTGAGTGCAGCACCTCTCCTCCCTAGTATGATCCAGTCATTGTTATTTTTTCAATTTGCTATATTAAATGGGCCGAAGCCGCAACAGGAAAATTGACTTCCATTGCCCCGGCGGGCACTGTCGTGTAGCGCACAAGCGCGGTCGGAACGCCTCGACCGCAGCAGCTCACAGCTGTGGGCGGCCGGGCTGGCTCGATGAGAAAATGAATGGAGGCGCCGGTTTTGTCTGGAAAAGGCAGTAATTCTGTCAAGGTTCGGCATTACAATGAGCGTTTCGTGCTCGATGCCATCCGCCGACTGAAGGAGGCTTCCAAGTCTGACTTGGCGCGCGCCGCAAATCTGACACCGGCCGCTGTCGCAACCATTGTCGATGGGTTGGAGTCGTCTGGTTTCGTAAAGCAAGTGGGAAAAAGGTTCGGGCAACGCGGATCTCCTTCCACACTTTACAGGCTCATGCCGGAGCGAATCTACAGCGTCGGCATCAAGATCGGCCGGCGAGCGCTGGAAGCCGTGCTGGTAGACTTCGCCGGCGAGGTCCGTGCCCGCGAGTCACACGAATATCGGTTTCCGGACCCCGATCTGGTACTCAGGGCCGGAAATATGTCGCTTGCCAATTTCGACAAGGTGGTCGCCGGACTTGGCGATGCCAGCATCGTCGGTGTCGGCATTGCATCGCCCTATTTCCTCGGTGGCTGGAGCGAAGAGCTCGGCTTTCCCGATGATCTTGGCAGCCGCTGGGATGCGATCGACCTGACGACATTCTTCGCGACCCGGTCGAAGACCCCGGTCTTCGTGGAGAACGACGCGTCATCGGCGGCGTTGGCCGAACTCATCCAAGGGGCCGGCGCACGGTTCCGCGACTTCATGCATATCTCGATCGACACTTTCGTCGGCGGCGGGCTGGTGCAAGGCGGCAAGGTCCATACCGGTCCGCACGGCAACAGCGCCGCGCTCGGCCCGTTGCCGGTCTCGCCTTCAAGCCTCGATTCGGTGGCAGCCAAGCCGGCGCGCTACCAGAGCCTGCTGCATCGCGCCTCGATCTACGTGCTGGTCAATCATCTCAAGTCGCGCGGCGTCGAGATCAACCGCGTGCGGGAACTGGACCCGCTGCCGCCGGGGGCGCGCGAGCCATTGTTCGAATGGATCGACGATTGCGCCAACGCGCTGGTCGAGGCGATCATCGCCATCACCTCTGTCATCGACATCGAGGCGATCGTTCTCGACAGCATCTTGCCGCGGCCCATCCATCTCGAGCTGTTGGCGAGGGTGCAGACCCAGTTCAACCGGACCAGCGCCATCGGCATCGTGGCGCCGGAAATCGTGTCGGGACAATTCGGCCCCGAGGCGTCGCCAATCGGCGCGGCCATGTTGCCGTTCTCCGCGCTGCTGGCCCCTGACAGCGGCGTGCTGATGATCGGCAAAGACAGAACAATGTTGCTGGGTAGCCTCTCGAGGCTTGCCGGCCAAAGGTAAAGAGCAAGATGCTCACTATCTTGCATGCAAGGCAGATGCGCTGCAATTCAAAGAGTTATTTCAATGGCTTACACGTCACTTTGTAACATTGTGACGGACATCGAAATGGACCAAAATTCCACGGCCCGCCCATTGAAACGACGTTGACCGCCAAACGCGCGATTAGACTACGTCACCAGAGCCCTATAGGCTATAGTCTTGACGAAAATCGGACCGACCTGCCAGGATGCAAGAGGCAATTGCCGACCGGCGCCCGATATTCAGTTTCGCGAAGATTCGCCTTATGTGCTCGCGCACGGTGTAGCCGCTGATGCCGAGTTGCCTGGCTATCTCCTTGTCCAGCTTGCCGTCCGAGATCAAGAGAGCGATCTGGAGTTCGCGTCGCGTCAAGATCTCCGCAGGTGAACCCGGCAGGCCAGCGGGAGCGGCAGGCGCGCCGTCCGCGTCGTAGATCAGATAGTGCGTTCCGGCACATATCATGTGGCCTACAGGCAGGCTGAGAGGTGCATTGGCACTCGGGCCGCCGCGCCCGTCACTGTCAATGTCACGGATTGCGATCAATGAATGGCCGTTAACGATGAAGCTGGACGCGTCTCTCTCCTTATTAGACCGCGACGAAGAATTTTCGTCAGCGACATCGGAAAGTCTCCGCAAGTTCTCGACACGCATAGCCATGGCAGAACGCCTTGGTTCGCACGAAAAACACTACAACGCACCCCCGCGGTGCCCCAAGAAAATCGTCACGCCGCCGAAACCCCCGGCGCGACCACTATTTAACGCTGCACTGATGCCCTTTTCATGGACTATATCACTTCCCCGAACATTAGCATTCCAAAAAGTAAAATTGAGCTCGTCACTGTCCTAGACGAATCCAGCAAGGATGGAGCGCTGAAGGTCCGGCGTGATCCTGACGCCACGGTTGAACAATCCGGCTGGAGCAAGCGGCACACCAGGTCGGCAACCCCAAGCGCCTTCGGAATGGGGTCGCGGGCCGGCCGTGTGAACCGCGATGACGATGGGCGCGCCGCCCTGCTGGCGATGAATCCAGACAGGCGCGCCGCTATGGCCCGGGCAGGTGTCGACGCTGTAGAAGAGCTGCCGTCCGGCGATCCGGTCGAGCCGCTCTGAATGTTCCCATTGTGTGCCGTGCGGCTTGTCGGCCGGATAGCCGGAAATGTGAAGCAAGCGCGAGGCCCGAAGCCTTGCAAGATCTTGGCGAGACGGCGACCACAGCCGGAAAAAGCCGGGCGACGGCGAAAAGGGCCGCTCCAACTCGATCAGCCCGACATCGTGCAGTGCCGACGGGCGGCGGCGGTAGGGCGGGTTGACGCGCCATTGCTTCGCCCATTGCCAGCCGAAGGGTCGGGCATCGCGAGACGCCCGGCCGGGAGTGACGCGGATTCGCGCCGCCAGATTTGGAAGACCGAGGCGCTGCCGGATGGGACTGGTAATGCAATGCGCCGCGGTGAGCAGACGTGTTGGCGAAATCAGGAACGCAGTGCAGCCTGTCAGCCTACCGTCGCCGAAATCGCGTTCGATATGGCAGACCGCGCTGTGCGGAAAGCGGTTTGTGTGAACAACCCTGGCGCGGCCATCGGTCGGCCCGACCACCGCATAGTCCGCCTCGTCGGCCAGCCGGTCGAGCGCGAAGGGGAGGTCGTCGAACAGCGTCATTTTTCTTGTCCCGGCTCGGTCCCAGGGGGCTCGGCCACGGTGAGATCGGCCTCGCCGGCCGGGCCGTCTTCGGCGCTCTCGTGGCGGCCAACGGCTGCGTCTCCGGCCCGGTCAAGGCCAAGCATGTCGCGCAGGCGCTCCATCAGACGATAGGCCTCGTCACCCCGGCCGCCGAGATAAGCCGTCGCCCGGTGCATGAACTCCTCGTCGGAGCGAAACGGCACCTCCTCCTCGGGCGTCGGTGCCTCGGCGGTGTGTGGTGCTGCCGGGCGCAGCGCCTTGACCTCCTCGAGAACGATGGCGTCGAGATTGGCCCATACAGACCTTGAGCGGTTAGTGATTTGCCCGTGCATCGGGACCTCCTCTGGTTCAACGGATCAGGCCGACTTCATCGAATGTGGTGCTGTTGGGGTCGTAGAGCAGCGGCCGCTCCCGGTCCTGCAGCCAGCCCTCGTAGTTCCTCGCCCGCCGCGGATGCATACCCTGACGGGTCAGACGGGCGGCCTGGACCAAGACCTGGCCCGGCTGCAGGTTGCGGATCGCGGCATTGACCCTGGGGTCGGCGCGACTCGGCTGCCGGTAGTGCTCGATGATCCGCTGCGCGATCGAACTGTTGGCCTTGGTCATGCCGATGCTCAGCGGCCGGTTGCGGTCGATGCCGGCCCGGGTGATGCGGTAGACCTGCGGCCCCGTCGCCAGGAAGAGCCTTAACAGCGAATCGACGGGTTCACCCCGACTTGCTGCGGCGCGCGCCGCGTCGATGGCCGCCAGCGAGACCGGCCGTGTCCAGCCGCGCCAACCGGGCAATTGTGGTCCCGCCGCCCGCACCGACGTCTGGCGGCGTGCCGGCCGAGTCCGCCGCACCGCTGCCTCGTCGAAGGCTGCGCCGCCACTGCAGCCTCCACAGCCGCAGCTTGGGAAATGCCGGCGCCTGACCTCGACCGCGCGGAACGACTGCCGCTGCCGGCAGCGCGCGCAACCGCAAGGCCTGGGGTGACCGACCGTCTGGGCGGCGGCCTCCACCAGCGCGTCGAGCTGTTCGCTGAGATATGACATGCCGGCTCCCTTTCCCTGTGTTTCACCTGTTTGGCCGGATCACCCCAAACCGGTTTCGGCCCTAGCGCTTGATGTTGTTGCCCGATCGCGCAGCCGTGCCACCGTCCGTTCCCGCTGCTCGACCGTCGGCAGCGGGAATGACGGCCGCGCCGGCCTTGGCGGACGAATGTCCAGATAGCGTGCGATGTTGGCGTCCGGCGACAGTTCGAGCTGCAGGCGCGAGGCTGGCGCCGAAAGCAGCGAAACGACGCCCGGGCCGTGACCGGCGACTGTGCTGTCGCTGTGCACGATGACGCCCACCGAAACATGCCCCTCCAGCCGCGAACGGCCAAAACGGTTGTCCGCGTCCATGATCCCGACAATGTCGCCGAAGCGCAGCGAGCCGAGCTTGTAGCGCCGCACCATGCCCGGATCGGACATCTGGATGTCGTAGTCACCGCGCAGCACGTTGTTGCGGCCGAGGCCGGAACCCATGACGCGGGCCGGAATGCGGTGTGTCACCTTGACGTGGATGCGGCCGTTACGCTCGGCCGGCCGCCAGCGCGCCAAAAGCCGCGGCGAGCAGTTCCAGATGGCAACGTCGGGATAGTCAGTCAGGCGCAGGCCAAGCCCATAGGCCCAGACCTGGACGCGGTCACCGATCGCCATCTGCCGCATGGCAGGAACCGGAAAGTCGATCAGCACCGTGTCGACGCCGCCATGCTTGCCGGTCACCACGCCGCGCGCGCCGGCGGCGCGGCCGCTGGTGACGATGGCGTGGTTGCCGACGCAGGAATAACTCTGCAGCGCCTGGTTGGCGGCGTCGGGATTGCCGCCGGCTGAGCGGGATTCGTTGCGGATCGACACCGCTGGCTCGACATGGTCGCCGGCCAGGCCGACGCAAGGGTCGCCGACGCGGTGGTTGAGCACGATGCCCCCCGTGCCTGGCAGGGAGCGTGGCCTGCCGTCATAGCCGATGCGCCAAGGCGTGCCCCTCTCGGTGGGCGAGGCGACTTGCCCGGCGACGCTGATCATCACCAGGTCATGCGCATTGGTGCGCAGGCCGTGGGTCGGATGGAGGCGGGGCGGGCTCATGCCGCGGCCTCCGCCGGCGCTAGCTCATGCCAGAGCGCGCAGGCGTTGCGCCAGGGATCGTCAGGCGTCTCGTCATCGTGGCTGGCCGGGTCTTCCAGCGCCCAATCGGTTTCGGTCCAGCCGTCGGGCAACGCGAGGATGACCGGGGCCACGATCTGGACGATCGCGGCGCTGCGGCCGCCGGCGGCCAGCGGAGCGAGCGCCGGCCAGAATGCCCGGCTAGTCCAGCCGGGAATGACACCAGCATGGCGTATGGCCGGGAACTCCAGCCGGTCGAGATAGTCGCAGAGCGGCGGCCTGCCGCTCGCCATGCCGGCCATGGTCAGGATATAGGCGCTGTCTGGTTGCAGGGCGGCCGAGAGAGCGATCACGTCGCGGGCGCACTCATCCAGCGGCGCGGCGGTGCCGAGCTGGTCGCGGAGCCTGGATTCGAGTGCCGCGCAGCAACCCTCGAAGCGCGGCAGCAGCGCCGTTTCCTCCCGTTCGGGCAGCGCGCTTTCATATTGCGCGTCGCCGATCCAGTGCACTCGGGACGACAGCCTCCCGTTCTGCCAGGCGCGCCGCCAAGATTCGAGCTCCAGCACCAGCTCCTTGAGGTGCGCCTCCCTCGTTTCCGGGCTGAACCAGGAGCCGCCCAACTGGTCTGGTCGGTGGCGATAGTATTCGTCATTATCGAGCAAGGTGTAGAAGCCGCGCGGCAACCACACCCGCGCGGATTGGGAAAGCGCCACCGTCACCAGCAGCCCCATCGGGGACAGCGCCATCGGCGCGTCTATGACGATGTTCGGCGGCTTGGGCGCGAAGCGCCCGAGAAGAGAAAGATGGTGGTCCATCGCTGGCACTCTTCATCCCCGTCAAACCGTTCAGGCGGCGATGCGTGAGGCGGTGTTTCGGTTGAGCCCATACGACCAGTGCACCCGATCGCCATCGAGACCAGGGAAACGCCGCCCTTCGCGCGTTAGCCGATAGGCTGCTAGCCACGCATCGGCCTGTGAGCCCATCTTTTTGGCATCGGCATCGAACTCGGCCGGCGTGATCGTGGTGCGGAAATCGTTCTCGGCGATGTATTGGAGGATCCGGCGCCCGGCGTCCGCCATCTTGGCACGCTGCGACATTTCGGCGGCGCCACCAAGGTGCCGGTTGGCTACGGCCTCGATGACGTCCCATTTGGTGTTGGCGTCGAAGGATTTCTTGATATCCGGCGCGTCGAACAGCTCGAAGATCTGCTGCACATACTGTCCGGTTTCCCGGGTCAGGGCGAGGATGTTGCCGTAGCTCGAACGGTCGAGATGATAGCGCAGGTCGGTGCCGACGCGCTGCACCGTGGCGAGGGCCGCGAACGGCCGGTCGTTGATTGAGGCGCTGCCGCGAATGACCTGGCCGATGGTCAGGTCCTGGAAATACTGCGACATCGCGTTCATGAAGGCGACCAGCATGAAGTGGAAGCTGCGGTTGACGATGGCGCCGGCCGGCACGGGCGCGCGGCCGTAGTTGAAGACGCGGCGATAGGCGATCAGCCGGTCGCGGCGCTTGTAGCGGATCGGCCGCCACTTCTCGAGGATATAGAGCCCGCGTGCGCCTGGGCCGCGCTGGATGCGAATCTGGCCGTTCTGGAACAGCCGCCGCAACACGTCGACCACCTGGAACAGCTTCATGCGGTCCATCTGGTAGATGTAGTAGAGTTCGGCCGATGCCTGTAGCTGCGGAGGGATGATCGATTCGTCGAAATCGTTGCGCAGCAACGGCATCTGCAGCGAATCGAACGGCTTGATTGGCCCGTCGCCGAAGCCGACCAGATCGGCGAAGCTGGTTGTCGTGGTACTCGACGAGCGCGCGAGCAGATCTCCATAGCGACCCTCGAATTCGCTCTCGAAAGCGGCGCGGTCCGCCGGCGACAATCCCGACAGCTCGTCCCTGAAGAAGCGCTGGAACAGCCGCTGGATGACCTGGTTGGATTCACTAGCCATAATCAGACCTCATCTTGCTCGAATTGGCGGCTCATGCTCTCAGGCTTTTGTGTTCGGCGGTGGTTCCGCGCTTGTCGGTGGTTGGCTCTGCGTAGACGAGGCAACCTGGCTGTCGTTGATCGCTCTCAAGACGGCCGGCGCCAGATCGTAGAAGCGCGCCAGCTCGCCCTCGGTGACAACAGCGGGGAGGCCTGGCGGCACGGGATGGACGGCTCGCACCTGGTCGATGAAGTCCTGGCGCCGAACTTCTAGCGGCTTGCGACTGTTGAACTTCACAATGTCTTGCAGCGAGTTGAATTTCGCCTGGTTAAGCCATTGCCCCGCATGGGTGCGGCCAACGATGTCGCCTCTCGTGTCGACCGCAGCTGCGTAGAGCGCAGCGACATTATCCTTGTCGCGCAGGCCGAGCGACTCCACGGTCCCGCGCAGCTTGTCGAGCGCGTCGCCGATGGCAGTGAGTTTGTTGTCGAGCATAACCGCGCTTGGCTGGTTAGTCAGTCCGGCGGCGACGGCTTCAACCGCCTTGGTCAGCCGGTCGAAGCTGTGCTTGTCTGGCCCCCCGCCGTGGAGGCGGTCGATGGCGTCGGCGACCTTGCCGACGGCCACCTGGTTTCCGGTGCTCCCGGTGTCAACCACGTCTGTCAGCCGGTCGATCGATTCGGGCGTCTCGGCCTCAGCCTCGAAGCGGGCCTTTATCCCGGCGTGGAATTTGTTGGCAGGTTGATAGGGAAAAGCGATTTTCGAGGCCATTGTTCTGCTCCTCTCCAAGCCAGGCGCTCAGGCCGACCAATAATCGGGGCGGTTCTGCCCCATGCTCGCCATCGAACTGGCGACGGGCGATGGCATTTGGACTGGCTGCGGCATGCTGGCTGCAACATTGAACGTCTTGTGCAGGACCGAACGGATCAACCAGCGGATCAGCGATCGATTTTTCTGGAAATTGAAGACGTCGAAGCCGCACTGCGGCGCCAGCGAACGCACGAGGCGCTCGGTGTGGTCTTCCGCCTGATAGGCGATGCGCAGCTCGCGGATCATGAGCGCCTGGAGGTTCGCATCCCAGGCCGCAGGGTTCAGGCCCCCGAACGGATCCAGCAATTCGGCAGCGATAGCGCCGAGCTTGTCCTTCAGCTTGTCGCTGAATTCGCACGGAAGCACGCCGGGGTTCGTGACCTGGTTGGTCAGGGCCAGCACCGCGTCGATGAAAATGCCGGCGGCCGTAGCCTGCTGCTCCTGTTTGCCGAGACCGTCCGGATCGGTTCCGACCGCATAGAGATCGATCGCCCTGTCCACAAGGAACAGCATGTAGTCCAGCAATACTTGACACTTGACGTTGTCATCGTCGCAGCCGCAGCCGGCGAAGCAGTCGACCTGCTCTTGCAGGAAGCCGCGCGCGATGGTGAGGTTCATCAACCGGACGGCGCCCGTGTCGGGGCCGCCTGCACCATAAAGGCCGTAGACGATGATCGGCGGGCGCGCGACATAAAGCAGCCGCGAGCTGCCTCGCGAGACGAAGGCGTCGACAAAGAGCTGCAGGCTCGACACAAACGTCACCAGCGGCGGCGATTCCGGCGACCTCAAGGTAATCGGCAAGTGGATCGGAACCTGTGAGCTCTGCCCGAACTGGATCAGGCGCTGGAAGCGGTGAACGAGCATCGCGGACGCGGTGGACAGTTCACGTAGCCCTTCCACGCTTGCTCCGGTCGAGAGGTCGATCAAGTCGTCCATCGCCTGCGACAGCGCGCTTTCCTCCAGCAGGGCGCGCAGATCCGCCTGGCCGCCGGCCTCCAGCTGCTGCACGAGGTTGCGGTAGGCTTCGATGCCGCGCGGCCAGTCCTCTTGGCCGAGAGAGGTTTCGACCGAGCCGGTCAAGGTGCGCAGCGCCATGATCACGGCGTTGCGGCGCGCCTGCAGCTCCCCGGCCGCCGAGCGCACGATCGAGGTGCTGCGGGTGATGCCGTTCGAAGCCAAGCCTTCGCCGATGGCGACAAGAATCAATCCGGCGAGCACATCGCAGCTCTGTGCAAAGCGCCTGAACAAGATCGCACTGCCGTCGGTGAGTGTGCCGACATAGCGCGCAAGGCGCGAATATTCGCCGAGTTGGCGGCGAGCCGCCATGGCGCGGTCGTGGTTGACCGAATCGAGAGCCAGCCGGGCGGCGGCCAGCCCGTCATTGGCGATCTGCCTGATGGAGCGGCCCCAACCGATCATCTCGACACGAATGTCCTTCAGCGGCGAGGAGGTCGAAAGCGTCTGCAGGTCCCGCTCGAGGTCGTCCTGCGCTTGCGCCAACTCGACCGAGGACGGGCCAGTGTTCTGCGCCACCGGAACATAGTCGGGCACGCTCGAATAGGGCAGGCCGGCGCGCTCGCGACGGTCCCGGTCCGCCTCCTCCGGGTAGAAGTTCAACAGGGCGTTGGCGATCTGGTCGGGATCGCGGGGATCGCTGACGCGCAGCGTCTTGCGCAGCAGGTTGTCCACGGCGACCGTGGCCGGAGAGCGGAATTTCGAGACCGGGCTGGCGGCGGTTGGGATTGCGTCGACCATGATTCAGTTCCTCATGCAACGAGTGCGGCTGGGGACGGTTGCGCAGTGGGCCGTCGGTTTGCCTGACGCTGGGCCAGGTTTCTAAAGACGAGCGCGGCAATGGCGTCCGGCTCTGCGCCGGCCTCCAACGCGAAACGGCTGGCCGACACGAAAAAGCGCGGCGGCAGGTCCGGCGTTCGCCCGGCCGCGATCAGCATGCCGCCATGGCGGATGCGCGCTTCGTCGGCGCGGGAGAACGGAATGGCATCGGCCAGCGCATGCTGGCCCAGGCCGCGCCGCGGCTGGTAGGCGATCTCGTCGACCACGGCCGGAATGACGCGCGGCACCGATGCCAGCAGCACCGGCGGCAACCGGTGACCGCGGGCCGGATTGTAGAGGCCGCCCCAGACCCGTTCGGCGCGCCTCGCCTCTTCGGCAAAACCCATGCGACGCAGCATCTCGGTCAGGATCAGAACGCGGATCCAACCGGTCGGATGCGCGCCGCCGGGGCGGTAGGTCAGCGCGCGGGCACCGGGATGGGCGAGAAACTCCATCATCCCCCAGACCGATGCCGTTCCGCCGAGCAGCAGCGCCGCGAGGTCGGCGAATATCTCCTTGTGCCAGCGGCGCAGGATGGTAACCACCAGCGGATCGAATCGCATGCTGGCCAGCCGGTTGGCGACCGCCTGCGCGTTCTCCTGCCATAGGCCCATGTCGGCCTGTAGATTGTGGGCGACTTCGTGCAGGAACACCGACTGCCAAGGATTGTCGCGGTCCCAGGGCACGCGGATTACCGGGAACGGGTTGCTGTCGCCGAGCAGCCGGGCAAGGGCAACGCCGCGCCGCTGGGTGGCGGGAGAATAGCCGTGTTCCATATAGGTCAGCGGTTTCAGCAGCGGGCCGCTGAAAACGCCCGGCAGGGCCGCACGGACGACCGCATAGCAATCGAGCGCGATCTCGTCATGTGCGGCGAGAGCTGGCGCGAATCCGGATCCGCGCTGCGACATGACTTCAAAGAACATGCCGAAGGTCCTGCGCAGCCGGTCGACGCTGCGATCAAGCAGCGCCATCTGGGTCAGCGCTGTCTGGGCGGCGGCCGGTGGCCAGCCGCGCTCGATCTCGACGATCCGCCGGTTGATGGCGTTGGCGATGGCCGCCAGACGCTTGTTGGCGGCGTGGAAGTGGGCCCTTGACGGCGCATAAGGCAGGTCTTCGGGACGAAGGCCGATGCGTCGCGGTGTCAGACGGTTGAGGCGCCGGGCGCGGGCCTTCAGGGCCCGCAGCTTGGTGTCCAGGAAACGCCTGGTCGAAGAACCCGTGCGCATCGCAGCGATCCTTCTTCTTGCGCCGACAAGGGAGCCACTTGGGGTCAGTTCGGCCGGATGGTGATGCTGACCGGGCCACGGATCACGATGCGCCGTCTGCGCCCATGTCCCAGGCCAAGTCCCCCGCCCAGTCCCCCCAGCGCCCGTCCGGCGCCCAGAGCACGGCCGGCGGCGCGCGCCAGGTTGCGGGCAGGCGCCATGCCGGCGCGAACGGCCGCGGCTGTCCGGCGCACAATACGGCGTCCTGTAGGCAATGGGCGCGTCAACTGGCGACGCAGGCCTTGCCCACGCGCCGCGACACGGCGTGCGGTGCGCGCCAGCACCAGCGGCCTGACAGAGGCCGGGGTGCGACGGGTGACCGCCGTGCGGCGTACGCTGCTGGCAATGCGCGGCAAAGCACGGATCGCGGTCGGGCCGGCCCGATTGACGAGCTGGGTCGCGGCGCGGCGCACGGTGCGCACCGCCTGGATGCGCTGGGCCGCCGGCATGCGCGCGGCCGCCGGGCCGAGAACGCGTCTCGCCGCCAATCCGGCCACCAGAGGAATGGCGGCGCGGTTGCGCACCGCAAGCTCTGCGAAGGCGTCTAGCGCCTCGTCCTCGGAAGCCTCGTCAGCCATCAGCTGGCCGACCACATTGGCGACGCCGCCGACGGCGGTGCCGACGCCGGGGATCAGGCTAGCAACAGGAGCTACGGCACGGGCGATGCGACCGATGGTGGGAGCGGCACGCCGGACGGTGCGAACGACGCCGCGAATACCACGGGCGATGCGGCGGAAGAACTCATCGCTGTCCTCTGCCGCTAGTGCATAGCTCATGGCCTCGTCCCAAGCATCGTCATCAGATTCATCGCCTTCGTCAAAACCGTCGCCTTCGTCGAACTCGTCGCCAGCATCGAACTCGTCACCGGCGTCCATCTCATCGAACCCCGAAGCCTCGAATTCATCGCCTTCGTCGAACTCGTCGGCTTCGTCGGAGGCTTCGAAACCATCGCCTTCGTCCATTTCGTCGAATTCGTCGTAGCTGTCGGCGGGGCCTTCCGCTTCATCAAAGGCAAGGTCGTCGAACATCGATTCGTCATACCCTTCCATCTCGGGATCTCCTCTTGAACGATCGGCCCCTCAGCGAAAGGACCAAAGCGATAAACGCCACTTCGGATACTCCTCTTCGGCATGAAGGTTCACAAGTCGGCAGGAGCGGGTAGTTCAAATTTGGTCGTCAATACTAACGACTGCCCAAAAGCAAATATCTGTGATCTTTGACATAAATAGTTCGGATTTTAGCTATTTTTTTAATAATATTCGTAGTTACGATATTTAAAATTTACCTCTTTCTGTAAGCGCCTGACAACCTCGTAGTCGTCCTCAAAGCCCGCACATTGATAATGGTAGGCCCGGATCTCTGCATCGTCGGCCAGGCGCAACCTGATAGTCTCGGCTGGCTATTTGTGGCGGAAGAAGTGGATAGCGGCCGACAGTGATGGACTGTTCGCCAGCCGCGACGGCGCGGCGCTGGCCTAGTGCAATCTCACGCTGAAGGGTGGCGACAGCACCAGGCAGCATCTTCAGGGCTGTCCTGTTGTCGGGACCAAGCCCTGTTCGCAATTCCGTTTTCCCGATATACGGCCGAAGTTCTTTCGGGACTACAAGGCGCGCAAATAGCGGCCGTCCCGATTCAGGAGAGTTCGAACACGGCCGGTCATCAGTTCCATCCGATTTTGTTACGGCATTTGTAACGTCAGAACGGACAGAAACCGTTGCGTGTCAATGATTTCAAGGGGATAGACTGGTGCTGCGAGAGAGGATTGAACTCTGATATCAATCAATAAAATCAATAACTTACAGGACACTTTGTAACATTGTGACGACCGTCGAAATGACCCCTGCCTCAATCATGTCGGAAGGGCCTCTGCCCTGCGCCGCCTGATGGCTTCTGCGATAAACACCCGCGACAATACGTGATAGAGCGGCTTTTGCGAGATCATTCGCGCAGTGCCGTAGCCCAGCATAAGTCGAGAGCCTTCAAAACCGCTGTAAGTCGGTGAGTCAAGACGTTCGTCCTCCGCAGCGCGGACGGTAAATTTCTTACCGTGCTAATCGGGGATACGTAGCAAGAGAAGAGTGCGAAAAAGGAAAGGGAGCTCTTTGCGGAGCTCCCCTTGACGCCTAGATCTGATCTGCTGGAGCCCGTAATGGCCTCTAACTACTGACTCATGCCGAACTTGTAGGTCAGCCGGGCCATCACCGCATCGACCTTTGCCTTGGTGCGATAGGTCTCGGGATTAGAACCGAGGCTGCCGTCATCGAACACGTTGTTGCCTGTGCTCGTCTTATGACCGAGGTCAACGTGAGTGTAATCCACACCCAGCGAGAGGTTGTTCGTAAGGGCATAGTCGATGCCGGCGCCGAGCGCATAGCCGTTCTGCCACTCATTCTTCTCGTAGGTCACGAGGGCGTCGTTGTCTCGGGCGCGGAAATCCACCTTGCCGCCGGCGTAACCCGCCTTGGCGTAGATCAGCACGCGATCGAAGGCGTAGCCGACGCGACCGACGACCGTGGCGTAGTTCGAGATTTTGGCGGACTCGGTGTCGCTGTCCGGGAAGTAAGGGCTGGTGATGGTCTTCTTTATGCCCGTCGCCGTCCAGGTAGCCTCGCCGCCCAGAACCCATTGGCCCCACTGCCACTGCGCGCCGGCATGAATACCGCCAGCCACGGCGCCCTTGTTGAAATCGAAGCCCTCGGTGCCGGCCGGCACGGCGTCGGTGAAGAACCCACCGTTCGGCTCGGTTACGTCCGTTGCCGTGATGTCGCCATTGGCAAAGCCGACATGACCGCCGACATAGAAACCGCTCCAGTCATAGGTGGATCCGGCGATAGGTGCCACCATGTCGGCTGCTGATGCGGTGCTTGCCGACAGGGCGGCAACAGCCAGAACTGCAAAGAATTTATTCACGTATTTCTCCCAACCCAAGTAAACCCCTCGCACAGGACAATATCCGAGACGGTGTTAAAAGTGTGTGATGTATTTGCAACTGTCTTTATTTTGCCCTGGACCAACAGCCTATCGATCACTGTGCCTACACTTGCCTGACACTTTCGAATGTAAGACAAGGCTAATATAATGATTGTAGAGCACCTGCGTCGAGATCTGCAGGAAGCAATCCTGCCGGCCAGACATTGAAACTGGCCATGGACTCCTGTTTGGCCGTCATAGCCACTGACGGGAAGATGGCGCAACATTCGCCAACCGTCAGCCTCTGCGAGGGTCCGAGACCAGACAGCCTTCCGATGACGACTTTCTAGAGGATTGAACTGTGAGTTACATTAATAAAATCAATCACTTACATGATATTTTGTAACATTGCGACGACCGCCGGAATGACCCCTGCCTCAATCATGCCGGAAGGGCCTCTGCCCTGCGCCTCCTGATCGCTTCTGCGATAAACACCCGCGACAATGCGTGATAGAGCGGCTCGTGCGAGATCATTCGCGCGGTGCCGTAGCCCAACATCGAGGCCAGCATCAGCGCGATGACGTTGTCGTGGTTGCCGGTCATTTCCAGGATGATGACGAAGGCCGTCATCGGTGCCTGAACCACGCCGGCGAAATAGCCGGCCATGCCTAGCAGGGCAGCGGCCCCTGTGCTGGCGCCGAGGATCAGGCCAAGCGAACTGCCGATGCCGGCGCCAACCGCCAGCGAAGGCGCGAAGATGCCACCGGGAATGCCCGAGACCATCGACAACAGGCCGGCCAGGAACTTTTCGGCAAAGAAGAACCACGGCAGTGGCGTGCCTTCGACCGCGCCGCGTGCCTGCACGTAACCTGTGCCGAAGGTCAGTCCGCCCGACGCGATGCCGATCACCGCCACGGCAAGCCCGCACAAGGCGGCCACCAGCAAAGCGCGTCGCAACGGCTGGTGCGTGTGCCAGCGCCGGATCCGCCGCGTCGCCCTCAAAGCCAGCAGCGAAAATAAAGCACCGAAACCACCGCCAATGACACCGCAGGCAATCACCAGCGGCCACTCGGCAGCAAACGAGATCGTTTCCTTCGAGACCCCGAAATAGGTGTAGTTGCCAAGCAGGCCGAGCGAGGCGAGACCGGCCAGGATCACAGCCGTCAGCACCAGCCCGTTGGTGCGCGCCTCGTAGGTGCGGCCCATCTCCTCGATGGCAAAGACGATGCCTGCCAGCGGTGTGTTAAAGGCGGCAGCGATGCCCGCGGCCGAGCCTGCCAGGATCAATCCGCGCGCCTGCGCCATGCCGCCCCAGCGTGCCGCCTGCAGCATCAGCGATGCGCCAACCTGCACGGTCGGCCCCTCGCGGCCGATGGAAGCGCCACAGAACAGGCCGATGACGGTAAGCGCGATCTTGCCCATCACGAGCCGCAGCGACAGGATATGGCTCCGGTCGTCATCGTCGCGCAGGTGGCGGGCGGCGATAGCCTGCGGAATGCCGCTGCCTTGCGAGCCGGGAAAGAAGGCGTGGGCCAGCCAGGCGCATAGCACGAAACCGAGCGGCGTAACGATGAGCGGCAGGTAGAAGCGCCGGCCGCCAACATCGCCGATCATGACGTGAAAGAGTGCCTGCGCCTTGTCGGCCAGCACCGCGAACAGCACGCTGATGACGCCGATCGAGACCGCACCGGCCCAGAACACCAGCCGCGGCTGCCAGACGCGCCGCGAGCCCCACATAGCGCGCGAACGCCGCAGCATGGGATATTTTCGCGATGTGCCGGCCATGTCTGTCCTCATGCTGGGGATCCGTCGACCTAACACAGTCCTTAGATCGATCAAGGCTACCTCCGAGCATCACGACAACGTGTGCATGGATCAGGCGTCAGCGACCGAGCGATCTCTCCAAGGGCACCTGCTGCTAGGTCAGTGAGGTTTTCCAATCATAGTCCCGGACTGCATTTGCAAATGCATCAATCGCCGGCGAGTGTGATCGCCCCGCGACGGAAACCAAGGACACTTCGCGGACGATTTCAGGGTCAACCACGGGCCGGTGACAGACGCCCGGCTGGCTGGCCGAGAATTCAGCCATGAAGCAGACCCCCATTCCCGCCGCGACCATTGCCAGAATCCAATCCTCGCGCTCACTGCGATATGCGCTTTCGATCACTACGCCGAGGCTTCTGCAAAGCTCGTCAATGTGATCGCTATATTCGCAGTTGATGCGGTCGAGGTAGGCCTGTCCCTGGACGTCAGAAAGGTGAAGCGTGTTGCGCATTTCAAATGGGTGACCTGTCGAAAACGCGAGACCGAAACGCTCCGTATACACGGGTTGCACTTTCAGCTTGCGGTCGAACGGTTCAGGACGAGCGACCAACGCAACGTCCAGCTTACCATCCAGCAGAAGCTGTCCCAGTTCGTTTGCCGCCCCCTCGATCACCGTTACTGCGATCCCTGGGTGAAGGTCTCGGAACGCATTCAAAAAGCCTATGAAGCGCATGGGGCCGATTGTGCACATGACGCCGAGGGTCAGAGGCGCCTCTTCAAGCGTTAGAAAGCTCTTTGCAGTGCGCTTTGCACTTTCGGATCGCTTAAACACATCCTCAAGATGGGTCCGCATCAGGCAGCCGAAATCCGTGAGTTGGACGTGCCCTTTTTCGCGATGGAAAAGGTAACCGCCGAGGTCCCCTTCCAACTTCTGAATAGCGCGCGTCAAGGCTGGTTGGCCGACATGCACCAACTCGGCCGCACGATGGAAATTGAGCGTCTGGCAAGCGGCCAGAAAGTATCGGATTTCATGCATCTCCATGAGTGCCCCCGTCGATGCCTGGTTTTGATCGTTGCGATGAAAACTAGGCATTATCGGCTGATCCTATCCTTAGGTAAACTTGCCCAACTGTCCATGGTGGCCATGGTGTAACCGAACCTGCAGGTATCGGGAGATTGCCATCGGTTCAGCGACAGGGATCTGGGCGGAGGAGGATGCCGATGTCGGAGCCAAATCAGGAGAAGCTGGACGCGTTGCTCGGAAAGATGGTCGGCGATCTCGGCGCCATCACGACCGGGGCGGCCGTGCTGCTAGGCGACAGGCTGGGCCTGTTTTCAGCGATGAGCGAGGGCGGGAGAATGACCGCCGCGCAACTCGCCGCCAAGACTGACACGCAGGAACGCCTCGTGAGGGAATGGCTCTCGGCGCAAGCCGCTGCCGGTTACATCGAATATGACGAAGCTACCGACAGCTTCTATCTCAGTCCCGAGCAGGAACAGGTCTTCGCCAATGAAGACAGCCCCGCTTTCATGGCTGGCGCATTCGAGGTTGTATCGACTCTATGGCTGGACGAAGAGAAGGTCAGGCAAGCCTTCCGTTCGGGCAAGGGATTGGGCTGGCACGATCATAGCACCTGCCTGTTCCGCGGCACCGAGCGATTTTTCCGACCGGGTTACAACGCCAATCTGATCGGGTCCTGGCTCCCCGCTCTCGACGGTGTCGTCGAGAAGCTGGAGCAAGGGGCCGACGTCGCCGATGTCGGATGTGGCCATGGCGCATCCACTGTGCTGATGGCCAAGGCATTCCCAAATTCACGCTTTGTCGGCTTCGACTACCATGCTCCTTCAATCGAGCGGGCGCGGACGGCGGCCAAAGAGGCCGGCGTTGCCGGCAATGCCCGGTTCGAGGTGGCGACGGCAAAGGACTTTCCCGGCACCTACGATCTCATCGCGTTCTTCGACTGCCTGCATGATATGGGCGATCCAGCGGGCGCGGCCAAACATGTGCGTCACGCCCTAAAGCCGGATGGCACGTGGATGATCGTCGAACCCTTCGCCAACGATCAGCTATCGGCAAATCTCAATCCGGTCGGCCGCATCTACTACGCCGCTTCAACCTTCATCTGCACGCCTGCATCCCTTTCGCAGGAGGTCGGACTCGGCCTCGGTGCGCAGGCCGGCGAGGCAAAGCTACGCAAGGTCGTGGCCAATGGAGGGTTCACCCGTTTCCGCCGCGCCACAGAGACGCCTTTCAATATGGTCCTGGAGGCTCGGCCATAAAGCCGGCCCATCACTGATTGAACCGATCGGAGGAAATCATGACCGCCTACAACGTCGTTCGCTTTCGAACCAAGCCCGGCAAAGAAAAGGCTTTTGTCGAGGCGCATGAGAAGGCTTCCCTCAAGGCCAAGGGATTTATCAAGGGCGCCTTGATCAAGACTGGCGAGCGCACTTTCTGCGTGATCGGTGAGTGGAAGGACATGGACAGTCTCGCGGCGGCTCGTCCGCAAATGATCGGCCTTCTGGATACAATGCGCGATCTGCTTGAAGATCTTGGCGGCGAGCTTGGCCTCACGGACCCCGTTTCAGGGCCGGTCGTTGCGGAGGTGAAGTGACGACGCACTGCACGCCATAGATCGGGGAGCGACGGTTGACCTCAATTCGAAGCCCGCTCAAAGCTCATTGGTGAACTGGTGCCGGCAGAACACGGATCTTGACGAAGCCTGAACCAGCATTCGAACTTTTTCGCCGGTTGATGCATCTTCAATCCATGGGCTACGAAACTCATATCCTGCCGAATGATGCCGAACTGACCCTTGCTGCTCAAGGCGGCGATTGTCGTTGCCTCGGCCTGCTGCTGGAACGCCATCGCGCGCGGCTCTACGCGACAGCGCTGAACATGCTCGGTTATGGGTCGGACGCCGAAGATGCCGTGCATGAGACTTTCCTGATCGCGCTACGGCGCATCGGTGAACTCAAGGATCCGCAAGCGGTCGGTGGCTGGCTTCGAACCGTGCTGCACCGCTGTTGCCTGCAACAATTGCGTCGACGACGACGCGAGATCCTGACCGCCGACATTCCCGACCGCCCGGACGAACGCGCGAGCATCGAGGAAAAGCTGGAGAAGACCGCGCTTCGCGAATGGGTTTGGGACGCCTTGCGCAAACTTCCCGAGCCGCTGCAGGCTACCGCCATGTTGCGCTATTTCGGCAGCTATCAATCCTATGAGGAACTGGCCGCCATTCTGGCCGTCCCGATCGGGACGGTTCGCAGCCGCTTGTCAGAAGCCAAACGCAAGCTGGCCGAGATGCTGCTCGAAACGGCAGGCCTGGTCGACGCAGACGCTCGCTCGCAGTCTCGCTCGCGCCAGCAATTTTATTTCGAAATCTTCAACGGACTCAACCGACACGGCGAGCGCGACCGCTTCCTCGGGCACTTTGCGGAAGACCTTCACCTGGTGCGTGGATCAAGCGAACCCGTGTTGGGTCGCTCATTCCTTGCTGGGGAAGTCGACTCCGACACGGAAGCCGGCGTCCGCCTCGAACCACAGCGCATTCTCAGCGCCAGCCACGTCACCGTCATCGAGGGACGGTTCATCAATCCGCCCGAGGACCCATTCCACTGCCCGCCGGGCATCGTCCTGGTGATCTTTCAGCGAGACGGCAAGGCCCGACGCTTGCATCTTCATCTTTCGCCGCGTCCGCCCAGAAACGAGGACGATTAATCGAACTTTTTCTCCCCTCCGTGACTCCTTAAAGCACGCGGCCATCACAAGGCGCCAACTCGAATGGTTCCACAGAGGAGAGAGATCATGTCCGCCTTCGTAGTTCCCCATGTTGCTTCCAACACGCACCACGGCAAGCTCGGACGTCGCCAGTCGCGATGCTTCCTTCAAACGGCGTTCGCATCGACGCTCGTCTGCGCCACATTGTTGTCATCGGGCTCAGGCTGGGCCGGCCAGACTGAGGTCGACGCCACCTACAAGGACGTCGAGCGGACGCTCGGCTCGGTGCCCAGCTTTCTCCATCAGGTTTCGAAAGCAGCGCTGCCAGGCGCCTGGGCCGAGGTGAAGGCCCTGCAGTTCTCGAGCGAAACGGCCCTGCCGCCGAAGGTCAAGGCTTTGATCTCGCTCGCCGTCTCCGCCCAAATTCCCTGCCAGTATTGCATCTGGGAAGACACCGAGAGCGCAAAACAGGCGGGCGCAACGCAGGACGAGATCGAGGAGGCCGTCGCTATCGCCGCTCTGTCACGCCACTGGAGCACCATCTTCAACGGCATGCAGGTCGATTTCGAAACGTTCAAGAAAGATCTCGGCGGCGAAGCCCAGGCGGCCGCGCCCGCCAAATAGGGCGAACCCGATCGGCACATTATCGGGATTGCCGTCAGATGGCCGCAACGTCGTCGGCACCTGCGGGACCGACACAGCAAGTGGAATTCTCGTTTTATAGGGAGGTAAAGATGCCAATAGTCTTCGGAGAACCGGTCAGCACGGTCAAAGACATCGTATCCGTTCTAAAGAAACACGGTGACGCGGTGCGGGGCACCTATCGCGCCCGCTACCGCTTCGATCCGCAATCGAGCGACCCTTACACGACGCCGCTCCTGGAGCGGCCGGCAAGCCTCAGGGACAATTCACCGACCGCCGTCTTCCCCTGGGAGCAGATCTTTGCCGCGGCGGCCGTGTGTGCCGGCTCGGACTATCCGATGCTGGCAGCGCATGCGGGGGTCGATCTGCGTTCAGTCGATTTCGTCGCGGAAGGCGTGTTCGACCCGCGCGGCGAGTTCGACGGGCTCGACGGGCTCAAGGCGCCTACCGACGCGCGCCATTGCTATGTGTCCCTGCACCTCAGCGCGACCGTGTGTTCTTCGGCGCCGCGCGCCGATCTGGAGAAGATTCATGAGCGCGCGATCTCCCACAACATGGTGCTTGGCGCCCTCAGGGGAATCCCCATGACAAGCGAACTGGTGGTTGAGCAGGCGTGAAAGGGCGGTGAACCGCCGCCAGCCAGATCGAGTCCTGCCTGGCGCGTTGGCGGTCACGTGTTCGTGATGGCGTAACGATACGGCAAGAATTCGCGAACTCAAAAAAGGGCGATTGTGCCCAAAATGGGAGTAAGTGAATGAACTCGATCAAGCTCGTTGCCATTGTGGGCCTCCTCGGTCTTTCCGCCTCGCAAGCTCTTGCCGAAGACGCGATGGGCAAAATGTCGATGATGAAGGGCGGTGAAGTGACGGCAATCATGCCCGATGGGCACATGGGAACGATGATGCCGGATGCAAAGATGGGCGCTGAAATGATGAAGATGGCCAAGCCAATAAAGCACTGCATGATGATGATGACTGACGCCAAAGGCAAAGCCTACATGATCGATACGTCGACCAAGAAGGCCCAGGCTGAATGTGAAAAAATGGCGATGTGACACTAGTCGCGCTGACGAACCCGCCGGTTGGAGCCGGCGGGCATCGTGAGGGCCTCGTGCCCAGGGTCTGTGCCGCCACCACCCCTCCGCTTTGCCTCGGCCTCTTGTTGCGTTAGCATAGTCGCAAATTAGCTATGCCTGACGAATCGGATTTCGCTGAGGGGGCGAAAATTCATGGAAATGCAGCAGGTCCGCTATTTTCTGGCCCTGTCCAGCACGCTGAACTTCACGAGGGCGGCCGAAGAGTGCAACGTCACTCAACCTGCCCTGACGCGTGCGATCAAGACGCTTGAGGAAGAGTTGGGTGGAGAGCTCCTTCGGCGCGAACGCCAGCACTCACACCTGACCGAACTCGGGCGGCGCATGCTGCCCCTGCTGCAGCAATGCTACGATGCCGCCACTTCCGCCAAGTCGCTCGCCAAGGCTGTGCAGAGCAGCGACGTGGCGCCTCTCAACGTTACCATTTCCAACAGCGTCAACATTGCACTGCTGGTATCACCGTTCACGGAGCTTTTCCGGGCTTATCCCGGGGTGCATCTCAAGATCAACCGAGGGTCACCGACCGCAGTCGTTGAAGCCCTCAAGAATGGCGAGGTTGAGCTGGCCGTTGCAGGTCCACTGGGGCAGGCTTGGGATAGGCTCGATACATGGCCGCTCTTCCAGGAGGGCATTGAGCTTGTCGTGAATTCGGATCATCCGCTCGCCCGCCGCAACGAGGCCGATGTCGCATTGAGCCAGTTGGCCGGGGAGCCCGTGCTCAGCCGGATCGATTGGGAAACGAGCGAGGACCTGTCGCGCTGCCTTGCCGCGAAGGGCCTGACGCCTCGCACCGCGCATGAAGTCGAGACCGACCACGACCTGCTGGCGCTGCTGGAGGCCAACGCCGGTGTTGGCTTCGTCTCCGTGACGGCACCGCGGACGCCAAACATCCGCAGGCTCAAGCTTCGTGACGTCGATATTTCCCGAGTCGTCTCCGTCTATGCGGTCGCCGGCCGACACCGTTCGCCCGTGGCCACTACGCTACTCAACTTGTTGCGGTCGACGGATTGGTCGCCTTTTGGCGTCAGCGAGCCCGTCTGAGCGCATTGATCAGGTCGTCGATCTCCATGCGCCGGCGGTAGTCGGGATCGACGAAGCGATCGGTGATTATCCCGTTCGTTCCAACGATGAAGGTTGCCGGGATCGGCAGGAACCAGCTGCTGTTGCCCTGATAGTTGGGGAGATCGAGGCCAAGGCCCATCAGCCGCTCCATCTCCGCTCCGACCCAGATCGCGAGGTTGAGGGACAGGGCATAGCCATTGTCCATATCGGTCAGGAAGGGGAACGTCGCCCCGACCGCGGCCTTCATCGCCATCGCGAACCTGCGCCGCTCGGGCATGATCACAACGACTTGGCCGCCCAGGGCGGCAATCTCGTGCTGTGCTTCGACGATGCCAACCGCATTCAAACGGCAATAGGGGCACCAATGGCCGCGCTGGAAGGTGATCACCGCTGGCCCGCGGTCCAGCACGTTGGCCAAACTGACCAGCTTGCCCTCGTCGTCAGGCAGCAGGAACCCCGGCATGACATCGCCTGGCGCCGGCGCCATGGCGCCTGCCCCTTGTTTCTCCAGACGCGCCACCAGGCGGTCCACGGCATCGGCGAAATCCGCATTCAGGCGACGTACCGCCGCGGCAATCACCGCCAATCGCTCGTTCAGCGACGCATCAAGTTCAATGGCAGCCTGGACGGACTGTTCAAATGTCATTGCCTCGTCGTCGGCGGCCATCTCTGCACTTTCATGGATTGCGTGCACCCTACCATTGCAGCCCCTCGGGTAGGGCCATGCTTTCCTTGCATCGTTTCGATGCCCAACATGCATCGAGGCTTGCGGGGTTCGTATTCTGTTCGCGGCCTCCCTTCAATTCGTTACATCATATTCCTGATATCCGACGAGAAGGTCGGGAAGCCGTAGACCATGTCGGACAATTGCGATGCCGTGATGCCGTGTTTCATGGCAAGTGCGAACAGATGGATCAACTCTTCGCCGGCATGGCCCACCATGTGGGCGCCAACGACCCTGTCCGTCGCTTCCTCGACGAGGATCTTCGACCACGCCACTGTCTCCGCATAAGTCCTGGCAGACAGCCAGCCCAGCATATCGTTGACATGGACCTTTACACCAACGCCTTGCTCTTTCGCCTTGGCCTCGGTCAGCCCGACGCTGGCCAAGGCGGGGACAGTGTAGAGCGCAGCCGGTATCTGGCAGTAGTCCGGCCTGTGTCTCGGTCCATCGACGATATTGCGGCCAACGATGCCGCCCTCGTAAGTCGCGACAGGTGAAAGCTGCGGAGAATTCCACACCGCGTCACCGCAGACATAGACGTCCGGGTTCGACCGCGACCGTAGATGATCGTCGATCTCGATACGGCCTTCGCGGTGCACGACAACGCCGGCACCAAGATCAAGCCCCTCGACATTGGCCACTCGCCCGGCGCAATTCACAACCCTGTCCGCATCCACGGCATACTCGACGCCATCCGCCAAATAAGTGATGCGCAATCGTCCGTTAGCCTTGTCGATCCTTTTGACCCACGCCAGGGTTCGGACTCGAATGCCTATGCGTTCGCTCTCGCTGCGTATCTGGGCCACGGCATCGGCGTCGAATGCTCCCAGCAAATGCGGCAATGCTTCGAGAATCGTCACGTCCACGCCGGCGCGCGCATAAACGTGGCCCAGTTCGAAGGCAATGACGCCGCCGCCGACGAAGACGACCGCGCGAGGGAGCACCGGATCATTCAGGACATCGTCGGAAATCGTCAGGTGCTCGGCGCCAGGAATTGAGAGTGAACGCGGCTTCGAACCGGTTGCGATGACAATGTTCCTGGCTTCAAGCTCGCGGCCGTCGACACTGATGGCATTGCTGCCGATGAAAGCGGCCTCGCCGACGATGACATCGACACCGCGCTTGGCCATCAATCCAGACAGCCGGGACGGAATGTCATTGATAATGTCTTTTTCGCGCTCGATCAGGGCTCGCCAGTCGAGCCTCGGCTTGCCGATCGTGATCCCGTGCCGATCAGCCCGTTCGATCTCGTGGAGCGCATGGGCCGCCGCGACGAGCACCTTCTTCGGCGTGCATCCACGATTGGGGCAAGTGCCCCCGAGGTCGCGTGCCTCGATCATGGCCACCGACAGCCCCGCGGCGCGAGTAGCCGCCGTCACGCCCATCCCGGCATTGCCGCCGCCGAGGATCACGACATCATACTTTTTCATCGCACCGCCTGTATATGTTCAATGAAGCTTGATCCGAGGCCTGGTGCGCCTCGCGACCATCTCGCCAATCGAGTCCAGGGCGGTTTTCACTAGGCCGTGCACCGCCTTGAGATGCAACTTGTAGAGAGAGCGATACATCAGCCGCGCGAGCAGACCTTCGATCTTCAGACCGCCGATCAGGCTGCCAAACGAGCCGTAGTCGGCGAGTGAAACAAGGGATCCGTAATCGCGGTAGCGGAAAGCCGGTGCGGCCCGTCCCACCAGACGCGCCGCAATCACCTTGACGAGGTGATCAGCCTGCTGGTGGGCCGTCTGGGCGCGCGGTGGCAATGGGTTGTCATCGCCGGGCAGAACACAGCTTGCGCAGTCGCCGATCGCAAACACGTTTTCGTCCCCTCTGGCTTGCAGTGTCTCATCCACGACCAGGCGGTTGATGCTGTCTGTTTCGAGGCCATCAAGCTTTTTCAGGAAATCCGGGGCCTTGATCCCAGCGGACCAGACAACGAGTTCGGCAGGCACAAACAATTTCTCACCAAGCCTGATGCCTTCCTCGGTCACTTCGGTGACCCTGATCCCGCACCGTATCTGGACCCCCAGATCAACAAGCAGACGTGCTGAAGCGCGTGCCAGGTGTTCCGGCAAAGCCGGCAAGATGCGCGGCCCTGCCTCAACGACGGTGATGCGGATCAGCCTTTCAAAATCGATGTTGTCGAGGTTGTGCGATGCGATCTCCCGCATCGACTTGTGCAATTCCGCAGCCAGTTCGACGCCGGTGGCCCCCGCGCCAACGATGACGCAATGGAGTTGGCCCGGCGACAGTTGCTGGTATTGCGCATTGGCGCGCAGGCACGCGTCTATCATGCGCTTGTTGAACCGGGCGGCCTGTTCGGCCGTATCGAGCGCGATTGCATGGCGAGCCGCCCCTGGCGTGCCGAAGTCGTTGCTGACACTGCCTACGGCCAGCACCAGCGTGTCATAGCCCAGCACACGCGGCGGGATGATCTGCTTGCCATCGTCGTCGAAGCTTGGCGCGACAAAGACCTGGCGCCTGGAGCGATCAATACCGACAACTTCACCGATGCGATATCGATAGTGGTGGCGGCTGGCATGGGCGATGTATTCCACCGAATCGCTCGACGCGCTCAGGGCGCCGGATGCCACCTCGTGGAGAAGCGGTTTCCAGATGTGGGTGCGATTGCGGTCGACGAGCGTGACGGAAAGTCGCCGTTTGCCGAACTTGCGGCCAAGGCGCGTTGCCAATTCCAGTCCGCCCGCGCCGCCACCGACGATGACCACGCGATGAAGCGAACTGTCCGCATGCGATGGAGTTTCCGGTATCGCGCGGAAAAGCGCGGCGTTGTTGGCGAGCACGGCTTCTGGAACCAGCCGCATTCCCGGAGTGATGATCTGCATCTGTATTTTCCGCCTGTTTGCTCGGCCGCGCCGCGCGCGAACAATTCACTCTTGCGATTCGTGGATGACGATGCCCTGCAGCATGTCGACGTCGCATTCCCAGGGCTTCTCCGCGAGGACGCGCTGCCCATGCTCGTATCCCGCCTGCCAGCGTGTGCGGATGCCTGAGCGGGTGAAGTCGATGTCCTTGGTGTGGTCCTCGCCGTCGAGGCGTGGTGAAAGCAGCCGAACAAGGTGCATGACCGAGGGACAGCCATAGGACGCGAGTTCCTTGAACATCGGATCCTCGCGCCGCTCGTCGGGAACCAGCCTTCCCATTTCGCGCACGACGTGGCGCAGACGATGCAGTTGCTCCTGCCGCGCCACGTGGCTCCGGCCCCGGCTGGCGTATTGAAGGTCCTTCTGCCGCCCCATGACCTGCCAGATCGATTTCGGCTCGGTGGCGCGGGGCTGCCACATGTTCACGGCAAAGATCAGCGCGTCGCGCCGCGGACGCGCGTCCAGCACGACCTCGATCGGCGTATTCGAATAGATGCCGCCATCCCAATAGGGCTCGCCGTCGATACAGACCGCCGGAAACGCCGGCGGCAAGGCGCCTGATGCCATGATATGCGCCGCTGACAGCGTCATCTCACGGGTGTCGAAGTATTTCAGTTCGCTGGTGTTGACGTTGACCGCCCCGACTGTCAGCCGCGTAAGGCGCCGGTTGAGATAGTCGAAGTCGATCAGTTCATTCAGCGTCCTCTTGAGAGGATCGGTGGTGTAGTAGGAGGCGTTCTCGACACCCACTTCGCGGTTCACCCCAAACATGGCACTTGGGTTCGGCTCAAAGAAGCCGGGTATGCCGCGCATCACCGTGCCCATATTGGCAAAGATGTTGCTTGGAACCATCATCCGGAAGAACTCGTCGAGGGGACTGCTCCGGCTGACGCTGTCCCAGAATTCCTGAAGCCTCGACAACCGATCCTTCGGCTCGTTTCCCGCGATCAGCGCCGCGTTGATGGCGCCGATCGACGTGCCGATGACCCAATCTGGTTCAATCCCACCTTCGACGAGCGCCTCGTAGACACCGGCCTGGTAGGCTCCGAGGGCACCACCACCCTGCAGCACCAATACGGTCTGGCGCTGGACCGAACCATCAGCCTGATGGCCGATATCTGGCACAGGGTCCGAAGCTGCGGGATTTCTAGTGATCTTGTTCATGGCCTTGCTCCTCGTTGCCGGATTCAATGGGCTGTCCAGCCGCCTTCGATTGGCATGATGGCGCCGGTGATCGATGCCGCATCGTCTGAAGCCAGGAACAGGCAGAGCGCCGCAACCTGGGCAACGGTCACAAACTGCTTGGTCGGTTGGGCGGCCAGTAGCACATCCTTGATCACCTGCTGTTCGGTGATCCCACGGGCCTTGGCCGTGTCCGGTATCTGCTTCTCGACAAGCGGGGTCAGCACATATCCGGGACAAACCGCATTGACGGTGATGCCCTGCTCGGCAACCTCCAGCGCGACTGTCTTGGTCAAGCCGGCAACCCCGTGCTTGGCGGCGACGTAGGCGGATTTGTAGGGCGAGGCGACAAGGGCGTGGGCCGAGGCGACATTGATGATGCGACCCCATTTGCGTGCTTTCATCGCCTGCAAGGCGCGCCGGATCGTGTAGAACGACGACATCAGATCGATCGCCACGACCGCTTCCCATTTCTCGATCGGAAAGTCGTCGATCGGCGCGACATGCTGAATGCCGGCATTGTTGACGAGGATGTCGACCGCGCCGAACTCGGCAATAGCCTTGTCCATCATCGCGGTGATCGCATCGCCCCTGCTCATGTCCGCATTGTCGTAGCGAACCATCACCTTATGGTCGGCGGCAAGTCTCGCGCGCAGGAGCTCGATCTCATCGGCATCGCCGAAGCCGTTCAGAACGATGTTGCAGCCCTTGGCCGCGAAGGCTTCGGCGATGCCTTGGCCGATGCCGCTGGTCGAGCCGGTAATCAGTGCTGTCTTCCCTCTGAGCATCGTCGTTTCCTTCGGTTGGGGCCGCGGGCCGAATTGGCCGACAAGCGGCTGCTAGCAACGGGCTTCCGCGCCTAGGTCTCGAGTTCTGGACCAAGTATGGCGAGGGGCTCGAAGCGGCGGAAATGCCGTTGAGACATGGATTCGATAGCCGACGGTCAGATTCATCAGCTCGATGCCGGCGAAGCCTTCCAACGGGCGCCTTGGCTTGTTTGACGTCGGGGCAACTAGTAAGATCACGCCGCAACGCGCGTTGTGCCGTATGCATGCCCGCTGGGGGAGCGTGCAGTGGAAATCAGCCAGGTCAGATATTTCTTGGCCGTCGCGAAGGAATTGAACTTCACCCGGGCGGCGGAGGAGTGCAACGTCACGCAGCCGGCGCTTTCACGCGCCATCAAGCTGCTCGAGGACGAATTTGGCGGCGCGCTTTTTCATCGGGAGCGACGCTTCACCCACCTCACGGAGCTCGGCCGCATGGTCGAGACCTATCTAGAGGGTGTTTTCGAGAACTCTCGCCAGGCAAAGCAGATAGCCGAGCAGTATGTGCATATGAAGAAGACCCCGCTCAGGGTCGGCATCATGAGCACCATAGCTCCGGACGAGATTATCGAACTCATCTCGTCCGTCCGCGCCCATCATCCGGGCGTGGAGCTTCATCTTTGTGACGCCGACGCGCCGAGTTTGCGGCGGCGACTGCTCGAGGGTGATCTCGAGGCCGCCATCTACGCATTGCCGTCGAACGTGCCCGACGAAGAAGTCCACTCCCTGCCGCTCTTTCGCGAGCAGATGGTGATGGCCGTCCATCTGACACATCGCCTCGCCAACCAGCGCAGTGTGCGAGTGAAGGACATGAGCAATGAAAGCTACATCCACCGCAACAACTGTGAATTTGCCGGCTATGCCGATGCCATTCTTTCCGAGCAGGGCGTCACCGTCAGCCCTGTTTACTGGAGCGATCGGGACGATTGGACGCTCGCGATGATCGCTGCCGGACTTGGTTTCGGTTTCATGCCCGAGCATACCGCCAAGCATCCAGGAGTGGTGGCCTTGCCGATCACCGATCCGGAATTCTGGCGCGAGGTCAATCTCGTCACCGTGCGCGGCCGCAGGCATTCGCCAGCGGTTGGCGCGCTGGTGCGCGAGGCCACGCAGAAGAGGTGGTTCGGCGAGCGAGCGAAGGCCTTGTCCGCCGCCGAGTAGGCTTGCCGCGACAAGTGACCGGCGTCGCATAGCTGGGCGGCGGGTCTCCGATACATCATTCGTGCTCAGTTCTTTTTGATCGTCGAGGTGACGGATTGGATGACTTCGGTCGCCATCTTGAACTGCGCCTCGCGGTCGGTGATGCCATGCCGTTTGGCGATCCAGTCGAAATCGCTATAGGCGGCAAAAACAGTACCATCCGCGGTCTGGTAGACCAGGACACGCACCGGCCAATCAAGTCCGGCTTCCGGATTTGACGAGATGAAGGTCGTGCCCAGTGCCGGATTGCCAAACATCACCAGCCGCGACGGCCTGACATCGTTGCCTGCATCCTTACCAAGCTTTGCCTGGTCGATGACGCCGAAGAACTTGATGCCTTTCTTCAGAACATCCTTCTTGATGCGGGCGACGGTTTCGGCGACGGAATAGTCGCTCTTCACAGTGACGACACCGTCCGAAGCGACGGCTGGGAGAACGATCGCCATCAATATGGCGCCGCTGGCGATCAATGTTTTCAGGGTGTTGGTCATCTCAGTCTCCTTTGTTGGATGGTTAAATTCTAAGTCGTCAGGTCTCATGCCTTTGGAGTCTGCAGCACACGGGCGATCACGATCGCGCCGGTGAGAACGAGCGCGAGCAAGGCCACACATGCGGTCCAACTGATCCGGTCGTAGACCTGTCCGATGACGAAGCTGCCGGCGAGCCCGCCCGCATAATAGGACGCAAGGTAGATGCCGCTTGCGGCGGCGCGGTCGCGCGAGGCAGTTCGGCTGACATGTCCTGTCGCTATCGCCTGCGCCAGGAAGGTGCCAATGGCGACCAGGGCCATCCCGCCGAGAACAATGGGAAGGCGGTTGGTGAGCAGCAAAAGCAAACCCAGGATCGCGAGCGCAAGCGTTGCGCCAATGCCCATCCTTGGGCCGAGGCCCGTAGCGACGCGCCCAGCGAGCGGCGTGGTCAGCATGGAAGGCAGAAAGACGAAATACACCAGCCCCAGCGCCATCGGCGACAGTGATAACGGAGTGGCGACGAGCTGGAAGTTCACATAGGTGAAAGTGCCGATGAAGACGAAAAGGATCAGGAAGCCTATCGCGAAACAGGCGCGCAGCTCGGCGTTGCCCAGCGGGCCCTTCCAGGCCGCGCGGGCAGATCTCGCCTACCGCATTGGCACGCATCATTGCGGATGTCTTCTGCAGCGTGAACCAGACAAGAGCAGCACCAATCAGATTGAGGGCGGCGAAGGTCAGGAAGTTGGTGGAGATGCCGAACGTATCGGCGACGGCTGCCGACATGAGCCGCCCGAAAAAATTGCTGGCGACATTGCCTGTCACATAGGCCGCAAGCGCACTCGTCGTCTGCCCCATGGAAAAATGCTCGGCGAGATAGGCCATCGTCAGCGTGAATGCGGTCGACATGCACAAGCCCTGGACGACACGCAGCAAAGCGAAGACCACGATACTGTCGGTCTGCGATAAAAGCGTCGTCGGGATCGCCAGCACCGCAAGGCTGATCCAGATGCCATTGCGGCGATCGAGGTTTCTGCCGAAGAGCGCAACCGCGACGCCCGCCACCGCCATGCCGAAGGTGCTGGCGTTGACGGCAAAGCCCATCGTCGCGCGGCTGACGCCGAATTTGATCACCAGCGAAGGCAGGATGGCCTGGGTGGCGAACAGATCGACAAGCGTGAGAAAGGCGATCAGGGCAATCAGGCCGAAGCGCCAGCTGTCTGCGGCAACCATGCGGAGCCGCGTCGGTTCAGTCTGCTCACTGGTCGTCATGACAGGGCTCCGTGTCACACGTCCCCAGGCGACCGCCTGAGGACGTACTTTCAGTTGCTGAAGCTGGACTGCTCACCGCGAAGCGCGGGTTACATCATGTGGTCGTCGTGCATTGCCGGCGGCAGGACGTCGGCCGAATAGAGCACCGCGGGCACCTTGCCGTTGTTCTTCCACCAATGGGCGAGCTGGCCGAACTCGGCGGTGACGTCGCCTGCCGGATGCTCGATGCCGACCTTGCAGGTGCTGCGATATTCGGTGATCGATCCTTCGACGATCAGGATGTTGGCCGGGCGAAGGTTGTGTTCATGCCACGGCACAACACCGCCGGGCTGAACGACGAGCTTGCGCAAACGCAGCATGTTGCCTTTCCACGCTTCGCCCTTGCTGCTCAGATCGATCGCGGAGAGAACCGTGTCGACAACGCCAACCGGCTTGCTGGGATGTTCCTGGATGTCGGTCGTTGCCGCCTGACCGGCAGGGCAGTCGCCTGCGAAGGCCGGAGCCGCCGAAAATGCGGCAGTTGCGGCCAGCAGCCCGACCGCAAACGCGAGGTTGAGTTTCTTGGTAGCCATCTTGTATTTCTCCTTTGTCGGTGCCCAAACGCCGGAGGCGGGGCATGGGAAGGAGAGTGATCGGAGCAGCAGGAAAAGAGAAATGCTGACTGGCTCTCAAATCGATACCTGAAAACTATCGTGGATCACTGCAGCCGTGCGAGGGCGCGTGACACTATATGTCTCGCGGCACCGGATCTTCTTCGATTTTGCTTCAGGCCGCGGTCCTGCGGATCGCTTGAGGGATGGCGCTTTCCGGCCAGCCATGCGCCTTGACGCTGTTGACGAAGGCCGATGCCGCTGGCGAGAACCTGCGCCCCGCGACGACGACCAGGGACACTTCCCGCCATACTTCGGGATCGATGACGGGCCGCACCTGCAAGCCCGGGATCACGGCGCTGAACTCCGGGATGAAGCAGATTCCCAGTCCGCCTGAAACCATGTTCTGGATCCAGTCCTCCCGTTCGCTGGCGTAGGAGATCCTGAGCTTCACGCCGCGATCGGTGCACAGTCCGGCGAGGTGATCGCGATACTCACAGTTGAGCCGCCTGAGATAGTTTTCACCGTCGAGCTCGGAGATGGCGACGTTGTCGTTGCGAGCCAGCCGATGGCCGTTCGGAAAGGCCAGGACAAAACGTTCGCGATAAAGCGGGGTCACATCGAACCGGTCTGGAAAGCTGTTGCTCGACGCCATGATGGCGACGTCGATTTCCCCTGATTCAAGCAGTTGGGACAGCGACGCCGGCACACCCTCGACCAGTTGAAGCTGGATGCCTTGCTGACGTCGGTTGAAGTCGGCCAGCAGGCCCGTAAAGCGGCGCGGACCAATGGTGCACATGACGCCAACCTTGAGGTTGGCGTTTTCCAGGCACAAGAACCTCGACGCTTCCTGTCGCACACCGGTCAGCTCGTCGAGTATCTGCTGGAAACGCGGTCGCAGCAGCACGCCCAAGTCGGTCAGATGCGTCAGGTTTCGTTCACGGCGAAACAGCAGGCCGCCAACCTCGTCCTCGAGTTGCTGGATGGCGCGCGACAGTGCCGGTTGGGTGACATTGCACTTTTCGCCAGCGCGCGTGAAGTTGCGCGTCTCGCACACGGCAAGGAAGTAGCGGATGTGATGAATGTCCATGCCGATTTGTCCCAAAGTCCGAGGCTTTTCGTTGCTTCGGAGCCTGCCGCAACGCTTGTCTCGGCGCCAATGCACAGCGGCTATAAAGTCGATAGCGGTCCGTCATGGTCACGAGAATCGCGCATTGCGGACATCGTGTGCGGCGTGGCACTGGGACGTCGCCAAGAACATGATGGCGAGCAAGCTGCTCGCCATCATGTTTGTGCCGGTGTTGTCCGGGGCGGCGGGGCGGTTTAGTTGGCGCCGCCGAGCGCCTGCAGATTGGCGCAGAATTCGGCGTGCGGCTTGCTCATCGCCGCATCCTGGCATTCCTTCATCATTGCGCCCTGCTTGTCCTTCGCCATCGCGTCCCAGGCGGCCTTGAATTCAGCCTTGGGCTTCATCGTCTTCATGCTGGCGTCCGTGAAGAAGGGCTGCATGTTGGACGGCTCGTCCAGCGCGCCGGCGAACGCAACGCCGCCGAGAACGGAAAGTGCAAAGGCGCCGAGGCAGATAGCTTTGATATTCATGGTATGATCCTTCTCTGGAGTTGAGCAATCGTCCCATCGACGACTGCAGTAATTATCGGCAGCAATTTAAAACTGTGCGGTTCCTCCTTGCCGAGATGGACTTTGCTGCAATCTGCGTGGGAGTTGCCAATGCCATCTGCGTATGGAGTTTATGCCGGTTCTGCATCCAGCCACTGGTGGCCTGGACTTGCGGCTAGTTGGCGCCGCCGAGCGCCAGCACGTTTGCGCAGAACGGCGCATGTGCCTTGCTCATCGCCGGGTCGTTGCATGCCTTCCTCATTGCAGCCCGATCTTTCTTTGGCGTGGCGCGCCAAGCCTTCTTGAACTCGGCCATCGGCTTCATCGTTTTCATCCCGGCATCTGTGTAGAACGACGGGAAAGATGCCAGATTGCTGAGGGGGTCGGCGGATGCGCCTCCTGCAAGAAAGCCGAGAGCAATCGCCCCCAGATACATGGTTCGTATTCTCATGGTGCGTTCCTTTGGCTGTTGAACGATTGCCCAGACGACCGTCGTGGTGCTGGCCAGAGCGACCAACCACGATTGCTCACCTGGCTGGCAAAACCTTGCGGCGCACATGCGATGGCGGCCAATGCAATCTGCCTATGGAGTTCATGCCACCTTGGCATTTCGCCAACAGCGGATGATGCGGCAGTCTCTTCGTCAAACGCCTGGCTGGCGTTTTGGGATGGAGACCAAGAAGATGCATATCCAGACCGCAATCGAAACCGACAGACCCGTCATTGCCGATGCAAGACCTGCGATGGACGACCGGCAAGTCGTCGATATCGTCCTGGCAAGCGACGCACATGGCGCCTTCGTTTGGGGCGTGCTCGACCGTATGCTGGATGAGCCTGGCCTCTGCTTCGGCAACATCACAGCGTCCGGGCTCGGCGCGATGGAGGCTGCGGTCCTGGCTTATGGCATGGCCTTGGGTGGTCGGCGTGGCGCGCGCACGGCGCTCGCCAACTTCTGGCGACGTGTCGGTCACGCATCGATGTTCGCAGCCGATCCAGCCAATCTCCTGAGATCGATGCTGGAACAGTCAATAGACATTGCGGAGATCCGCAAGAAGAGCTGCCCTGTGAAAATTAGCATTCTCGCTTCGAATGCTCGCACCGATGCCGTCAAGATCTTCACTGGCGACCAATTGTCGATCGACGCGATCCTGGCGGCGGCCACAATCCCGTTCCTCTTCCCGGCCGTGGAGATCGACGGCGACACCTATTGGGGCGACGGCGACCTGTCGGCTTTGCCTCCGGCCCAGCCGGCTGAAGCTGGCCATCGGCTGGCCGTTACCGGCAAGCCCGCATTGTTCATGACGCCCTGCGCGGATCGCCGCCTCCCCGCCAATCATCGTGCGATCAAGTGCACGCCGATCCACACCATCTTCGACAGTCTGCACCGGGCCGGCGCATCGCTGTTCACAAGGCCCTGGACCGACTGGGGTGAGCTGACCGACATGCGCGACAGGGGGCGGCAACGGGCAGAAGACTGGCTTCTGGCCGCTCATCTCTGCCTGGACGAACGCTTCTCCTCCGACTGCAAAGACAGATACTTCTAGGCGCCTCCCTCTCGCCTAGCCGCGCCTGCTTCGCCCCGCTCACGACTGCAGGCGCCAAGCCCTCCGGTTCCCCGCCGGAGGGCTTTTGCTTGGGAGGGGCTTCAACATAGTGACCGCGTATCAAATCCATGCCGAGACAGCATTTCAGCTCGGGCGTCTGATCGGGGACACTGCTTGCAGACAGGCCGCATGGTCAGTCGTTCCCTCGAAAACCAACCAGGAGACACGCCCGTGATCAACACCAGGACCCTCATCGGATCGGCCCTCGCGGCCGCCACATCACTGGCCGCGACAGCGGCCTATAGCGGCCCGGCCGCGCAGCCGAACTTCGCCTTCGAGAAGTGCTACGGCGTCGTCAAGGCTGGCCAGAACGACTGCCAGACCGCGACGCATTCATGCGCCGGCACCTCCACCGCCGACAACCAGCCGGATTCGTGGCTCTACGTGCCCGCAGGCAGCTGCGCGAAGATCGCTGGGGGCAGCGACAAGCCGAAAGCCTGAGCAACCCTGACTTCGAGCCAACCTCCAGAATGGAGCAGACCGATGACCCGTGCGTTTCAGTCCCTCTCGATTCCCGCTGCCGCGGGCATCGGTCTTCGCTCGCCGCATATCAAAGAAATGCTCTCGCGGCGGCCTTCCGCAGGTTGGCTCGAAGTGCATGCCGAGAACTACATGGGGGACGGCGCCGGCGTCGACGCGTTGGAAAAGCTGCGCGAAACCTACCCACTGTCGGTTCACGGCGTTGGCCTGTCCCTTGGCAGTGCAAGGGGCGTGGATCACGACCATCTCCAAAGGCTGCGCAAGGTCTGCGAGCGTTTCCAGCCGGATCTGGTTTCGGAGCATCTCGCCTGGAGCGTCGCGGACGGCGCCTACCTGAACGATCTGCTGCCGCTGCGCTATGACGAAGAGGCGCTGGCGATCGTCGCGCGCAATGTCGAGACCGTCCAGGACGCGCTGAAGCGCCGTGTGCTGATCGAAAATCTCTCCGCCTATATCGCCTTTGCGGACTCCTCGATGAACGAGGCAGAATTCCTGGCCGAACTCGTCGAACGGACCGGCTGTGGCTTGCTGCTGGATGTCAACAATGTCCAGGTCTCGGCACACAACCTCCAATATGATGCAGAAGCCTTTATCGACACGTTGCCGGCTGATTCCATTGGCGAAATCCACCTTGCCGGACATGCCACCAATCAGGTCGGGGCCGACACCGTGCTCATCGACGATCATGGCTCACGCGTGCCACCAGTCGTCTGGGCGCTCTACCAGCATGCCATAAGCCGGCTCGGACCGCGCCCTACCCTGATCGAATGGGACACCGACGTTCCCGTTCTCGATGTGCTGCTCGGCGAAGCGATGTGGGCCGACATGCTCTCCGCTTCGATCATGTTCAACCGCAAGCAGGCCGCGAGACAAACGGCGGCCGCCAAACCCCGGCCAAAGTCCACACTGGTTTCCTTCGAAAGCGAGGAGAGGAGAGGCATGCCCGTGCTTGCGGCATTTGCCGCCGCCAAGGCGGGTCCGGCCATGCCGTTAGCGTTGCCCCCAATACAAGGAGGATATCATGCTGCCGCTTGAACACCTGCAGACCTCCATGGCGCGCTCGGTGCTGGCCATCGAGCCATTGATCGCCGCAAAGATGTTGACCGCCGGCAAGGCTGATCCTTTGGCCCGCCTGCGTATCTATCAGAACAACACCCGCGGTTCGCTCACCGCGGTGCTGATGGCGGTGTTCCCCGTCACGGTTCGCCTTGTCGACGAACGGTTCTTCCGTTTCGTGGCCAGCGAGTTCATTCGACGACATCCGCCCGTGGAGTCGCGACTGGCGCGCTATGGCGCCGGCTTCCCGCGCTTCCTGAAGACAATCGACACGCTTTCCGACATGCCGATCGTGGCGGAAACGGCACGTCTCGAATGGACCATTGCCGAAGCGCTCGACGCGGCTTGGCTGCCGCCGCGGACCCTCGCTGAATATGACAGCACCAATCTCGGACCTTCCCCGGATATCGTGCTGCAGCCATCTCTGCGGCTGATCGTTTCGCACTGGTCGATCCTGTCCGTTTGGACGGCGCACCAGCAAGAGGCGGCGATCGACCAGCACAGTGCCTGGACAAGACGCCCTCAGCGCGTGGCGTTGTGGCGGGCCGGGGATAGCGTTCGTCTGGTTCTTCTCGACCGTGCGAATTTCGCGTTCCGGCATTCACTCAAGCACGGCCTCGGCCTGGAACACGCCACAAGCCGTGCACTCGCTCTCGATCCGGCGTTCGATCTCGTGTCCGCGCTCGTGCGTCTGTTCGGCGACGGGCTCGTTACGGATGTGCGGATCCCTAGGCATCCCCTCTCAAACTGATGGAGACAGTCATGACCGCGATACCAGAATATTCCTCGTCCGCCCGGGCAGGCCTTATCGGCCTCTACAGGCGCGTCATCAAGCTACCCGACCGCATTCCGTTTTCGCTGATCCAACTCGCCGCCCGCATCTCGATATCGCATGTCTTCTGGCAGTCCGCTCAAACGAAGCTGGCATCCTGGCCGGTCACGCTGCAGCTGTTTGCCAACGAATACAATCTGCCCTTTATCGATCCGTCGATCGCGGCGCCGCTGGCGACGACCGCCGAGATCACGGGGTCGGTCCTGCTTTTCCTGGGGCTATTCTCTCGCCTCGGCGCGCTGATGCTGCTCGGTGTCGTATCGGTAATCCAGATCTTCGTTTTCCCGGAGAACTGGGCCGAGCATCTGCTGTGGGCCTCGCTGTTGCTGCTCGTGCTGACCCGGGGCGCCGGCGTCTTCTCGCTCGACTATGTCGCTGAGCGGACCTTTTCAGCGTCTGGAAAATGAACATCTCGACCAGCAGGGAAGCACGGTGCGCATTTTCATCGTTCACGCCCACCCGGAGCCCAACAGCTTCAACGGCGCCCTAACCCGCGCGGCGCAGGATGCACTGTCCGCGGCGGGGCACAAGGTCGTTATCTCCGATCTCTATGCCATGAGCTTCAATCCGGTATCAGATCGGCGCAACTTCACGACCATTCGAGACGCGAACTACTACCGCCAGCAGTCTGAGGAGGCGAATGCGACTGCCCACGACGGATTCGCTCCAGACATCCAGGCCGAGATGGACAAGCTTTTCTGGTGCGACGCCTTGATCCTGCAGTTTCCGCTCTGGTGGTTCGGGCTGCCGGCGATCCTCAAGGGCTGGGTTGACCGAGTGTTCGCGTCGGGTGGCCGCATCTATGGCGGCGGCAAATGGTATGATCGCGGCGTCCTGGCAGGAAAGCGCGCGATGTGTTCCGTCACAATCGGCGGGCCTCCGCCGATCTATTCCAACCGCGGACTAAACGGCCCAATCGCCGAGATCCTGTTCCCAATCAACCACGGGATGCTCTACTTTGTCGGCTTCACCGTGATCGAGCCATTCCTCGTG
The DNA here is from genome assembly GCF_059683645.1 of Mesorhizobium sp. RCAM 05104. NCBI lineage: Bacteria > Pseudomonadati > Pseudomonadota > Alphaproteobacteria > Hyphomicrobiales > Phyllobacteriaceae > Mesorhizobium > Mesorhizobium sp. RCAM 05104. The sequence goes on from NZ_CM185033.1 coordinate 2,172,166, forward strand.
CATGCACCGGCGCGCATCAGCGAAAGCGAGCGCCTGCAGTGCCTCGTTCGTTACCGCGAACGCGTCCTCGGGCTCCTGTGTGCCCCGACGATCGCGTATCCGAAGCTTGCCGACTTCGACGACACCTATGTCTTGAAATCGATGTGAATGAAGCCTCGTGCGGTTGACCGGGACAGAGCGCCGTATTCAGGCTGTGGCCGTCGGGGCCAGCACGTCCCGCTCTTGCGTCAAACCATCCTGGGACTGGCTGGCCGGAACATCCGCGGCTCCGCGTTTGGTGGAGGAACATGGGGCGCGGCGCTCCGACAAATGCATCGGAGCGCCGCCTCAAGTCGATCAATTGATCTTCGGCAATCGCGATAGGAACTCGAGCGAGGTTGCGGCGATCTCGTCACCATAGGTTTCGAGCGCGAAATGACCAGCGTCGTAGAGATGCACTTCTGCACCCGGAACCAGCCCCTTGAGATAGTCCACGCCCTTCAGCGTGAAATATGGGTCGTTCCTGCCCCAGACGATGAGGAGTGGCGGCTGTGCCGATTTCAGAAACTTACCCCACTCAGGATAGAGAGCGACGTTGGTCTGGTAGTCGTGGAAATACTGGAGTTGGATGTCGACATTGCCCGGCCGGTCGAGGCCCGCCTGATCGACGGTCCAAGCATCGGGCGACAGTTTGTCCGGCCGCGTGGTGCCGTGCGTGTATTCGAATTTCGTGGCATCGGGCGTGAGAATGTCGCGGATTGGCTTTTCCGTCTCTGCGTTGCGTTTCACCCAGAAAGGCGAGAGCTGCTTCACCACGTCAGGGTTCCAGCCTTCGACGTTTGCGACTGCGTTCTGTATGATCAGGCCACGCAAACGCTCCGGATGCTTGACCGCCAGCCGGAAGCCGACGGGGCCACCATAGTCCTGCATGAAGAGCACATAGTTCTTCGCGCCGACCGCCTGCGTAAAGTGGTCGACGATGTCGGCCACCGCACCAAACGTATAGGCAAAATGGTCAAGTGTTGGTGCCGAACTATAGCCAAAACCTGGATAGTCCGGCGCGATGACCCGGTAGTGTGCCGCGAGCCTGGGGATCAGGTTGCGATACATGTGCGAGGAAGAGGGAAAGCCGTGCAGCAGCAAGACGACTGGCGCGTCCTTTGGCCCGGCCTCGCGATAGAAGATGTCGAGCCCATCCACCTTCACCGTCTTCGAAAGCGTCTCGACATTGGCCGCTTGCCCCGCAAAGACGGATGGAATCGAAGCCACTGCAGCGAGTAGCGCGCCGATCAAGCCGCCGCGCCAGGAGCGGGAAAGGGCGGAACTGCCCGGGAGAGATGACGTCTGGAACATGTTGCGAACCTTGTAACCGTTAATTTTACGTTTTAATGGTGTCGAACTTATCGAAACCTGTCAACGTAATTTTTAGCGGTTACAAAAGGGGCGCGTCACGATACCGTGACACGGCACCCGGTGCGCGATTGCCCGTTTGTTTCTCGGATGGCTCTGACGGAGCCAGCTCACAGCTTAATGAGAGTCGATTGGACCCTAGTCGCAGACGAGCTTCCTCGCGCGGTGCGTCTTGACCTTGTGGCGGTTGCCACACAGGGCCATGGAACACCAGCGCCGGGTCGCGTTGCGGGCGGTGTCGTAGAAAGCCAGCGTGCAGTCCGGCCCGCTGCAGTGGCGCAGACGATGTGGTTCGAAATCAGCGGCAAAGTCGGCAAAATCCTGCGCGATAGCAGCCAGCGCATCATTGCCACCCGTGGTCGCGGCCGCAATGGCCAGCACGCCGTCGCGAATCTGGAGTTGCTTGCGGACCGCAACCTCTCCCAGATGCCGGTTGACGGCGTCGATAGCTTGCTGGGGCGGCCTGGTTTGCCGGATCATCTGCGCCAACAGGGTCGCCAGGGCCGTGCGCAGGTCACGCGCTGGTCCGACGTCCGGCGCTTCCCCTGTTGCCGCTGGCGGCAAGCCCGCGGCCGCAATCCAACGGCGCCACCCGTCGGGCGTTTCAAGGAAATCGCCCATTGTTGCGGTCGCCGAATTGACGAAGTCGATCCAGAGCCTGCCTCCAACGAAGGGCATACCGTCGCGAAGTTCGCCAATCATTTGCTCACCCATTTTCGGCTCTTTTCCAATCATTTCAGCAGTAGCAATTTGTAACCCTTTAATAAGTGTTAGAATGGTGTCGAACAAGGCCACACTGGACTTATCAGCACCATCCGCGGCTCGACCGCGGAGCCTTCACCCCGGCGAGATCACCTTGTGCATCAATGACGGATTGGGCATCAGTCATGCTTCGGCGGCAGAAGGGCTTTGCGCAAACGCGGGGCCACAAAATCAAGAAAGGATCGCATCTTGAGGGGCAAAAGCCCCTGACCTGCATGGAGAAGGCTGACCGGCATGGGTTCCGGCTCGAACCCTTCAAGAACGGCCACCAGCTTTCCTTGCTCGATCGCCTTTGCCGCTTGATAGGAGAGCACCCTAGTGACACCTACACCTGCCACGGCCGCGTCGATCGCAGCTTCCGCGGTATTCACTGAAAGACGTGAGCGGATGGCTACGGTCTGCTCGGCATTCGAGCCTGGCGTGGCAAAACTCCAGGATGTGGCGGACGCCAGGACATCGAAGGTGACGCAAGAGACCGCGGAAAGATCGGCCGGCGCCTTTGGCAAGCCATGGTCAGCAAAATAGGCCGGACTGCCGCAGACAACACGACGCACGGATCCTACCCGCGTCGCCACCATGCTGCTGTCCGGCAAAGGGCCAATTCGAACGGCCATATCGACATGGTCGTCGATGAGATTCACATTGCGGTCCGACAGCACCAACCGCACGTTGATGTCCGGAAAGTGCGAGAGGAAATCATTTATCGCCGGTAGCACATGCAGTCGTCCGAATACGACGGGAGCCGTAATGATCAGATCGCCCTTTGGCGCGTTGTATTCGCCGGATGCGGTTCGCTCCGCCTCGCCCACCTGCTCCAGGATTCGCTTGCAGGCGGCGACATAGGCGGCTCCGCTATCGGTCAGGATAAGTCGGCGTGTCGATCGGACGAGCAAGCGGGTGTGGAGATAGGCCTCCAATTCCGCAACCTTGCGACTGATGGTTGGAAGAGGTGTTCCGAGTTTGCGCCCTGCCGCCGACAGACTGCCGGTTTCGACGGCGGCGATCAAAATCGACATGGCTTCGAGACGGTCCATGGGGCATCACCTTCCGAATAATGAGAGGTTGTATCTTGTGTGCATCCAATACTCTCGCATAGCGGAAGATAATAGACAGATCCTGTCGCACCGACATCATCGAACAGGAGAGATATGAATGTCCCGCATTGCCATCCCAACCCGCGAAGCAGCCCCGGTCGCCTCGCAACCCATTCTCGACGCCGTGAACAAGCAGCTTGGCGTCGTTCCCGGCCTCTTCCGCCTCGTTTCGATAAGCCCTGCAGCCCTGGCGGGCATGACCAGCTTGTCCGGTGCTCTCACCAGAGCATTGGACGTAAAGACCCGCGAGCGCATTGCATTGGCCGTTGCCCAGGTGAACGGTTGCGATTACTGCCTATCTGCTCATACCTATCTCGGTCTCAACCTGGCAAAGATCAGTGCCGAGGAGATTGCGCTCAACCGCAAGGGCGCATCGGGCGATCCGAAGGCTGACGCGGCGGTGCGTTTCGCGGCCAGGGTGGCGGAGACCCGCGGCAAGGTAAAGGACGCTGACATTGCCGCCGTGAAACTGGCTGGCTTCACCGAGGCTCAAGTCATCGAGATTGTCGCCGTCGTAGCCGAGAACTTCCTGACCAATCTCATCAACAATGTTGCCGAGACCGATATCGACTTTCCCGTCGTTCGCGCCGCCGAAGCCGCCTGATCGGCCACGCTTCCATCACTACGCCCGGTCTACCGTGTGAGATTGGCCGGGCGATTTTGGTTCTGCTCTCGCCGGGCCATTCCCAAGCGGGGATAACGTTGCTGTGAGGCCGTAACGGTCAGTCACCCTGGACGAATAACAGACTGTCACTCGGTCCGTCATGTCGGGCTTTTTCAGGTGGTGCCCAACTTCAGGCACACCGCACACAGAAGAGGGTATGCCGGCAATGCATTTCCGTAGACTTGTCTCAAGAACCACACTCTCCTCATCCAGCGCTGCCGCCGGATGGGCGCCATTGCCGATAAGGTTGATCGTGGGCCTTGGCTTTCTGGTCCATGGCTACGCCAAACTCAGCAGGGGACCGGAAAGCTTTGGCGTGGTGCTTCAGACTCTGGGAGTTCCCGTGCCGCAATTGCTGGCATGGCTGACGACGCTGGTTGAACTTGTCGGCGGCGGTGCCGTGCTGGCGGGCGTGTTTATTCCGCTCGTCAGCGTGCCGATGGCGATCGTGCTTTTGACGGCATTGTTCACGGTCCATTCCCAATATGGATTCTTCTCGGTGAAGTTTGCCGAAGTGACGTCGGCAGGAATCCGATTCGGGCCCGTCGGCTACGAGATCATCCTGCTTTACCTGGCCGGCCTTGCAACGCTTGCGGTCGGCGGTCCTGGCCGTTTATCGCTTGAGACGGTCTTGCCTCGACCCAAGGTAACCGAGCGATCGAGATGACCACCCTTGCCCAGCCCAAGCACGATCTTTCGGCGATTGAAATCGACGCCATCGAAGACAGGATCTACGCCTACAACCGGGATGCCGTAGGGCGCGATGACGCCCAGGGCCTTGGTTTTGTGATCCGCGACGAGGTGGGCCGCATCGTCGGCGTTGCGACAGGATATTCCTGGGCAGGCACATCCGAACTCAAACAGATGTGGATCGATGAGGCGTATCGGGGACGCGGCTATGCGCGAGAGTTGTTGAACGCCTTCGCCGCCGAGGCTGCCATTCGAGGCGTTCGGCGGATTTGGGTGCAGAGCCATGACTTCCAGGCGCCAGGAATGTATGAAAAAGCGGGTTTCGTGCGTGTAGCCAAATTTGCGGATTGGCCCGAGGGACACTCCAACGTCATTCTCTGCAGAACCTTGGAAGCCACGACGGCAACTCCATGACCACCATTCGAATGGCGCAAGAAGCTGACGCGGAAGCACTACCCGATATCGAGCAGTCGGCTGGTGAGGCTTACCGTGAAATTGCAGAGCTTGCCTGGATCGCCGATGACGACAACCAGACCGTTGAGCGCCACCGTGAACTCATCGCCAAGGGCAAGTGCTGGGTTGCGGTGGAGCATGACGACCAGCCGGTCGCGTTCCTCAGCGCGGAGATCCACGACGACACATTACACATCTGGGAACTTGCCGTGCGCCTTGATCGCCAGCGCTCTGGTATTGGACGCGCCTTACTCGAAAAAGCAATCGAGCATGCGAGGGAGCGCCGCCTTGCCGCGCTCACCCTGACGACGTTCCGGGATGTAATCTGGAACGCTCCGTTCTACCAGAAGCTGGGGTTTCTGATGCTGGACGATGCGCAAGCGGGAGAGCGGCTTCGCCAAGTGCTACGCCGAGAGGTCGAACACGGAATGCCAGCAAGCCGACGTTGCGCCATGCGCCTCGTTCTAAACGAGGTTTCCCCCTGATCGGAGAGCTTTTGTCGATGCTCGCCCAAGGGTCACTTGCCATCACAAGCCAAGCCAAGCACTCGCAGTGACAGGCCCTTTACACATCTTAAAATGTCCCGCCTCGTCACCCTTTAATCAGCGCGGCGCAGAACTCACACTCTATGCCGAGGCCCACGCTTAGCGATTTCAAGGGGATAGACTGGTGCTGCGAGAGAGGATTGAACTCTCGACCTCTCCCTTACCAAGGGAGTGCTCTACCACTGAGCTACCGCAGCCGCCGATGGCGGGGCTTCTGCCATATCGAACCGGCAAGCGCAAGGCCAAGAACCACGCATCTGTGAAAGCCTTTGCCGGATACCTTTTAATGACATGGCTGTGCCACAATGTTGGCTATGCCTGAATGGCGGGCTGGCCGAGCGCCGGCCGGGGCGGGATGATGAGCGAGAAGACAATACCACCGAAAAAGGGCGGCACGGACCGCAAGGACCGGCTCGCCGAGCAATTGCGCGCCAATCTGCAGAAGCGCAAGGCGCAATCGCGCTCGCGCCGCAGTGGCGACGCCGACAAGCGGCGCGCCGGGGAAGCAGACCAGCGGGCGGATGGGTTGGGCGCATCGAAGGAAATGCAAGAAGATTAACTCAAATCGGCCACGCTTGGCCGGGGGTGGTCGAAATCCTAATTCTTGAACCAGACCGGCCAATGGTCTAGACGGGCCGATACTCAAACGATTGAACCGGCCTTTCTTGGCCGAGAGGGACGTTCTTCCATGGATCGCATCAGAATTGTCGGCGGCAACAAGCTCGCCGGAAGCATTCCGATCTCGGGCGCGAAAAATGCGGCCCTGCCCCTGATGATCGCCTCGCTTCTGACCGACGATACGCTAACGCTGGAAAACGTGCCGCATCTGGCCGATGTCGAGCAATTGATCCGCATTCTCGGCAATCACGGCGTCGACTATTCGGTCAATGGCCGCCGCGAGAAACAGAATGAGGGCTATTCGCGCACCATCAATTTCTCCGCCCGCAACATCGTCGACACGACAGCGCCCTACGAGCTAGTGTCGAAAATGCGCGCGTCGTTCTGGGTGATCGGCCCGCTGCTTGCCCGCATGGGCGAAGCCAAGGTTTCGCTGCCCGGCGGTTGCGCCATCGGCACGCGCCCGGTCGATCTGTTCCTCGAAGGCCTGCAGGCGCTGGGCGCCGACATCGACGTCGACACCGGCTATGTCATCGCCAAGACCAGGAATGGCCGGCTCGTCGGCAATCGCTATGTGTTCCCGAAAGTCTCGGTCGGCGCCACCCATGTGCTGATGATGGCGGCGTCGCTGGCCAAGGGCGAGACGGTGCTGGAAAACGCCGCCTGCGAGCCCGAGATCGTCAACCTTGCCGAGTGCCTCAACGCCATGGGCGCGAAGATTTATGGTGCTGGCACGCCGACCATCACCATCGACGGTGTCGAATCACTGTCGGGCGCCCGCGTCAGGGTGATCCCCGACCGCATCGAGACCGGCACTTATGCCATGGCGGTGGCGATGACCGGGGGCGACGTCGTGCTCGAAGGCGCGCGGCCAGAGTTGTTGCAGACCGCGCTGGACGTGATTTCGCAGACCGGCGCCGAGATCACGCAGACCAATTCCGGCATTCGTGTGAAGCGCAACGGCGCCGGCATTTCGCCGGTGGACGTGACGACGGCGCCGTTCCCGGGCTTTCCGACCGACCTGCAGGCGCAGTTCATGGGCCTGATGACCATGGCCAAGGGCAAGTCGCGCATCACCGAAACGATCTTCGAGAACCGCTTCATGCATGTGCAGGAGCTGGCCCGGCTCGGCGCTCACATCACGTTGTCCGGCCAGACGGCGATCGTCGACGGCGTGCCGAAGCTCAAGGGCGCGCCGGTCATGGCGACCGATCTTCGCGCCTCGGTGTCGCTGGTCATCGCCGGTCTCGCCGCGGAAGGCGAGACCACGGTCAACCGGGTCTACCATCTCGACCGCGGTTTCGAACGGCTGGAGGAAAAGCTGTCCAATTGCGGTGCGGTGATCGAGCGGATTTCGGCTTAACAATCGCTTCCGACAAGGACCAATCGCCGAAGTCAGCGCTGCCGCTCATCTGCCTGCCGGCATCTTCTCCCCGTATAGTGACGGGGAAAAGGGGTGACCGCAATGTCGGCTCGCTTTCTGCAACGCCCGGATATTGGCGAAATCCTCGGTGAAGGTGTCCTTCTCCCCCACTATACGGGGAGAAGTGCCGGCAGGGCGATGAGGGGCAGCGCCAACCGAAGTTATTTGTGCGGTTGCAGGGGCCGACAAGACGGCAAATTTCCTGCCTGAGCATGATCTTTTCCGAAAACCGGTTTCCACTTTTCGGGATCATGCTCTAACAGAAAGCTGAACAGTCAACTTTCAGGTGCGAAATCCGCATGAATGCCCTCAAGCTTATCGCACTCGACGATCAGGACCTGAGCATCGTCTCGGCCCATGTCCAGGACGCTGTGATGAAGGTCAGTGACCTCGAATACCTGCCTTCGGCCAAGCGTTTCGTGCTGACCATGAACCGCTTCGTCTGGGAGGCCAAGACCGGCCTGTTTCGCCAGCACAATGAGCGGCGGCAGGCGGTGCTGCATTTCGACCGGGTGCTCGGCGCCAAGACCAACGGGATTCCTCGGGACAAGCCCGCCGAAATCCTGTCGCTGCTGGCGATCAGCTTCATCGAGATCAGCAAGCCGGCCGGCATCGTCGAACTGATCTTCTCGGGTGGCGGCACCATCATGCTCGATGTCGAGTGCATCGAGGCCCGCCTTGCCGATATCGGCGGCGCCTGGGAAGCCACGTCGCGTCCCGTCCACAAGGCTTGAGCGTCCGATGGCTATCACGCTTCGTCAGTCCGACGCCGATTTCGAGCAGCGTTTCGCCGCCTTCCTCCTGACCAAGCGGGAAGTGTCGGCCGATGTCGACGCCGCGGTGCGCGACATCATCGCGCGCGTGCGCGCCGAGGGCGACGCGGCCCTGATCGACTACTCCAGGAGATTCGACCGCGTCGACCTGGAAAACGTCGGCATTGCCGTATCGAAGGACGAGATCGCCAACGCCTATGATGGCGCCGATGCCCGGACGATCGAAGCGCTCAAATTCGCGCGCGACCGTATCCGCGCCTATCATGAGCGACAGCTGCCGAAGGACGATCGCTACACCGATGCCGCCGGGGTCGAGCTTGGCTGGCGCTGGACGGCGATCGAGGCCGTCGGGCTCTACGTGCCGGGCGGCACGGCAAGCTATCCGAGTTCGGTGCTGATGAACGCCATACCGGCCAAGGTTGCCGGCGTCGAACGCATCGCGATGTGCGTACCGGCCTCGGGCGGCGCCATACCACCGCTGGTGCTGGTCGCGGCCGACATCGCGGGCGTTTCCGAGATCTATCGTGTCGGCGGCGCGCAGGCGATTGCCGCCCTTGCCCATGGCACCGGAACGATCAAGCCGGTGGCCAAGATCGTTGGCCCCGGCAATGCCTATGTCGCGGCGGCCAAGCGCCAGGTGTTCGGCACCGTCGGCATCGACATGATCGCCGGGCCGTCGGAAGTGCTTGTCGTGGCGGACGGCAGCAACGATCCGGACTGGATCGCCGCCGACCTGCTGGCCCAGGCCGAGCACGATGCGTCGGCGCAGTCGATCCTGATCACCGACGATCCGGCTTTCGGCTCGGCCGTCGAACAAGCGGTCGAGCGTCAGCTGCAAAGCCTGTCGCGCGGCGAGACGGCGGCCCGGAGCTGGCGCGATTTCGGCGCGATCATCCTGGTGCCGACGATCGAGGCGTCGCTGCCGCTGGTCGACCGCATCGCCGCCGAGCATGTCGAACTCGCCATCGACGATGCCGAGGGCTTCCTGTCGCGGATGCGCAATGCCGGTGCCGTCTTTCTCGGCCGCCATACGCCGGAAGCCATCGGCGACTATGTCGGCGGCTCCAACCACGTGTTGCCGACGGCACGCTCGGCGCGCTTCTCGTCGGGCTTGTCCGTCCTCGACTTCGTCAAGCGCACCTCCATCCTCAAGCTTGGACCGGAGCAGCTGCGCATTTTGGCGCCGGCGGCGATCGCACTGGCCAAGGCGGAAGGCCTTGACGCGCACGGACGCTCCGTCGCCATACGGTTGAACATGTAGGCCATTATGTCGGACTACGATCGAACCCGCGCCAGGCTGATCGATGTCGAACTCGACGAATCGATCGGCCGCTCGACGCCCGATGTCGAGCACGAACGCGCGGTGGCGATCTTCGACCTGATCGAGGAGAACAGCTTCCAGCCCGTCAATGACAGTGGCGCCGGCCCCTACCGGCTGAAACTGTCGCTGGCCGAGCAGCGCCTCGTCTTTGCCGTGTCGCGCGAGGACGGCACTCCGGTCGTCACCCACATCCTGTCGCTGACGCCGCTGCGGCGCATCGTCAAGGACTACTACATGATCTGCGAAAGCTACTATGACGCCATCCGCTCCTCGACGCCGAGCCATATCGAGGCGATCGACATGGGGCGCCGCGGTTTGCACAATGAGGGCTCGCAGACACTGATGGACCGGCTGGCCGGCAAGATCGACATCGACTTCGACACGGCGCGCCGGCTGTTCACGCTGGTCTGCGTGCTGCATTGGCGGGGCTAGTCCTGGCACCCGGCGCCCTGCCTCGCTCTATCCTGTTCGTGTGCGGCATGAATGCCGTGCGCTCCCCGATGGCGGAGCAGCTGGCGCGCCGGATGCTGCCCGCCACCATCTTCGTCGCCTCGGCCGGCGTTCGCGCCGGCGAGCGCGACCCGTTCGTCGATGCGGTGCTCGCCGAGGAGGGCCTGTCGCTGGGCGAGCGTCACCCAAGGACGATGGACGATCTCGAGGACGACTATTTCGACCTCATCGTCACGCTGGCGCCGGAAGCGCACCACGCCGCGCTCGAGCTCACCCGCTCGCTCGCCGTCGAAGTCGAATACTGGCCAACGCCGGACCCGACCAATGCCGGCGGCACGCGCGAACAGATCATGGCAAGTTATCGCGACGTACGCGAGCGGCTGAAGTTGCGCATAGGTCGACGTTTTTTGCTTCCAGAGGCTAAAAACGCGACGGATTAAGCGTGTTCACAAGCGCACGATTATCATATAGGTTCCGCCGAAATTCCGGCCGGCGCGCTGGAACTGCCATCCAAGCAAAGGTATCGAATGCCGAAGGAAGAAGTCCTCGAGTTTCCGGGTGTCGTGACGGAATTGCTGCCCAACGCGATGTTCCGGGTCAAGCTCGAAAACGAACACGAAATCATCGCCCATACGGCCGGCCGCATGCGCAAGAACCGCATCCGCGTGCTGACCGGCGACAAGGTCCTGGTCGAGATGACGCCATACGACCTGACCAAGGGCCGCATCACCTATCGTTTCAAGTAAGCGAAGCCCGGCCGGACCGCGATGAGCATTTTGCAGAAGCTCGTGCTTGCCTCGGGTTCGCCGCGCCGGATCGAACTGCTGCAGCAGGCCGGCATCGAGCCCGATCGCGTGCTGCCGGCCGATGTCGACGAGACGCCGCTGCGCGCCGAGCATCCGCGCTCGCTGGCCAAGCGGCTATCGAAGGAAAAGGCCGAGAAGGCGTTCGCATCGTTGAAGGCCGAAGCCGACTATGCGCCAAGCTTCGTGCTGGCCGCCGACACGGTGGTCGCGGTCGGGCGGCGCATCCTGCCCAAGGCCGAAACCCTCGACGACGCCGCCAACTGCCTCGGGCTGTTGTCCGGCCGCTCGCACCGGGTCTATTCCGGCATCTGCCTGATCACGCCCGGTGGCAAATTGCGCCAGCGGCTGGTCGAGACGCGGGTGCGCTTCAAGCGGCTGCCGCGCGAGGAGATCGACGCCTATGTCGCCTCTGGTGAATGGCGCGGCAAGGCCGGCGGCTACGCCGTCCAGGGTCTCGCCGGCTCGTTCGTCGTCAAGATGGTCGGCTCCTACACCAACATCGTCGGCCTGCCGCTCTATGAGACAGTGGCGCTGTTGAGCGGCGAGGGTTTCAAGGTGCATGGCGGCTGGCTGGCGGGAATCCGGCCATGAGTTCCGACCCCAAGGTCACGCCCCTGCGCCCAAAGCGCCCCTGCCCCGAATGCGGCAAGCCGTCGGCGCGCGACACCTTTCCGTTCTGCTCGACACGCTGCAAGGACATCGACCTCAACCGCTGGCTGAAGGGCGCCTATGTCATCAGCGCCCGCGACGACGAGGAAGAGCCGGACAACGACGGCCCGAAGTAGGCCACGGTCAAGCGGCCTCGGTCTTGCGCTGAACACGCGCCCAGGCCGGCACCCAGTCGCCATGAGCGGCGAGGAGATCGTCGACCAGTGACCAGATCTGGTCGAGATCGAGCTCGGCGGCGGTGTGCGGGTCCATCATCGCCGCATGGTAGATGTGCTCGCGGTTCTCCGTCATCAGCGCCCGCACAGTCAGTTCCTGCACGTTGATGTTGGTGCGAATCAGCGCGGTCAATTGCGGCGGCAACTCGCCGATATAGGTCGGCTGGATGCCGGAGGCATCGACCAGGCACGGCACTTCGGCGGCGCAATCGCGGGGCAGCGAGGTGATGCAGCCATTGTTGCGGACATTGCCGTAGATCACCGAGGATTCGCCGGTCCAGACCGAGTTCATGATCGAGGAGGCATATTCCTTCGATTGCTCGACCTCGATACGGTCGGCCGAGCGATAGGCCTGCGCCTGCCCCTTCCAGCGCTCGATCTGTTCGATGCAGCGCTTGGGATATTCATCGAGCGGGATGCCGTATTTCTCGATCAGGTCCGGGCGCCCCTCCTTGATGAAATAGGGCGTGTATTCAGCGAAATGTTCGGAGCTTTCGGTGACGAAATAGCCCAGCCGCGTCAGCATCTCGTAGCGCACCTTGTTGGGGCAGCGCGGGTTCCAGCCGGGTTTGGGCGCGCGGCCTTCGCGATAGGCGCGCACGAGATCGGGATAGAGGTCGCGATAGGAGCCATCCGGCTGGCGGTGCTCGAACTTCAGGTAGAAGGCCATGTGGTTGATGCCGGCCGAGCGGTAGCGGATCTCCTCGTAGGGAAGGTCGAGATCATGCGCCAGTTCCATCGCCGTGCCCTGCACCGAATGGCAGAGGCCGACCTGCCTGATGTCAGGATATTTCTCGGATATCGCCCAGGTGTTGATCGCCATCGGGTTGACATATTGCAGCATGATCGCCTGCGGGCAGACGGCGAGCATGTCCTCGCAGATCTTCCACAGATGCGGCACGGTCCTGAGGCCCCGCATGATGCCGCCGACGCCGAGCGTGTCGGCTATCGTCTGGCGCAGGCCGTATTTCTTCGGCACTTCGAAGTCGGTGACGGTGCAGGGCTCGTAGCCGCCGATCTGGAAGGCGACGACGACGAAGTCGGCGCCCGCCAGAGCCTTGCGCTGGTCGGAGTAGGTCTCGGCCTTCGCCTTGACGCCGAGCGTCGCGATCAGCTTGTTGACGACGATGGCGCTCTCTTCCAGCCGCTGCGGATTGATGTCCATCAGCGCGATCGTCGCGCCCGAAAGCGACGGCCGCTGCAGCACGTCGCCGACAATGTTCTTCATGAACACCGTCGAGCCGGCGCCGATGAAAGTGATCCTTGGATTTCTTGCCATGCTAACCTCCGGCATATGGTCAGGCCACGTCGAAAGCGGCCCGCCGCCGCCTCGACTACGCCGCGTGCCGGCTGCCGCCGTCCAGCCACTCGAGATCGGCCGGCGAAAGCGTGATGTCGAGTGCGCGCAGGCTGTCGTCCAGTTCGCCCAGCGTACGGGGCCCGATCAATGGAACCGACGGGAAAGGCTGATTGAGCACATAGGCCAGCGCGATATGGATCGGGCTCTTGCCCAGTCGCGCGGCAAGCTCAATGGCCCTGTCGCGGCGACCGAAATTCCGCTCCGAATACCAGACCCGCACCAGTTCCTCGCTGTCGCGCCTGTCGCGTCCGGCGCGATCGGTGAAGAAGCCACGGCCCTGGCTCGACCAGGCGAAATTCGGCATCTGCCTGGATGTCAGCCAGGCCTTCCACGCATCGGTGGAGGAGGTGACGCAGCCGGCCCAAATCGGCTCCAGCATTTCGGCCAGCGAGAAATTGTTGGAAAGCGCGCCGGGCTTCTGCTTGCCGGTGCGTTCGGCATAGGCAATCGCCTCGTCCATGCGTTCCATCGTCCAGTTCGAGCCGCCGAACGGACCACGGATGCGGCCTGCCTTGACCTCGCGGTCCATCGCATCGACGAATTCGCCGACCGGCACGTCCGGATTGTCGCGATGCATGAAATAGATGTCGACATGGTCTGTCTGCAGGCGGTCGAGCGACTGGGCAAGCTGCTTGCCGATCACGTCGGGATAGCAGAGCGGCGAATGCGCGCCCTTGGCGATGATCACCGATTGCTCGCGCACGCCACGGCTTTTCAACCACTGGCCAAGCAACGTCTCGGTGTAGCCTCCGCCATAGACATAGCCGGTGTCGAAAAGATTGCCGCCGGCTTCGAAAAAGGCATCGAGCAGGATCGACCCCGAGGAGAAAGTGCGGAAATCCTCGAAGCCGAGGGCTACGACCGACGCCGGCTTCGACAGGCCCGGGATCGTGCGCTTGCCGATCGCCGTGCCGCCGGACCGCAAAGGCCGGCCGGAGATGGTGTTGGTGCGCAGCGGGGCCTTCTCGATCTCATACTCCAGCCCCACCGCCGCGCGCCATCTGTCGAGGACACGCAAGGTGCCGAGACTGTCGGCCCACGCCATGCCCGGCCAGGCGAACTCCTGCCGCCCGGCGAGGATGGCGTCACCGGCGGCGTCGACTTCGAAAGAATAGACATGGCGCTTCTCGTTGACGCTGATGGTCTCGCGCGAGCCGTCCGATCCGATCACGTCGATCCGGCCGAGGCCGACATCGCGGTCGCCGCCGGCGAACCAGAAGTCCGGCACCTCGATACGGCCTTTGGTGCCTAGGATCCTCAGCACATTATCCTGGTTGAGCGAGATGCTGCAGGACACTTCGGCAATGATGCCGCCGGGAAATTGCAGCAGCGCCGAGGTCCATTCGTCGACGCCGGACTGGCCAAGATGGGCCGCGCCAACCACCTTGTCCGGCTCGGCAAAGGGGAGGCCTGTCGTCGCCCCGGCAATCAGCCGCGCCATCGACACCGGATAGCCGCCAACGTCCAGGATGCCGCCGCCGGCGAGATCGTTGGCATAGAGCCGGTGCTCCGGCATGAAGCCCGGCATGGCAAAGCCGAAGCTCGACTTGATCATCCTGATGTCGCCGATGATGCCGGACCTGATCAATTCCACCAGCTTCAGCGTCTGCGGATGCAGCCGGTACATGAAGGCTTCGCCGAGAAAGGTGCCGGCCTTGCGCGCGGCATGGATCATGGCGTCGGCCTCGAAGGCGGTCAGCGCCAGCGGCTTTTCGCACAGCACATGCTTTCCCGCTTCCGCCGCCCTGATCGCCCATTGCGCATGGCCGGGGTGCGGTATCGCAATGTAGACGGCATCGATGTCGGGATCGGCGAGCAGCGCATCATAACCGTCGAGGATGCGTGCACCGGGGAAGGCCTCGGCGAGGCCTGATTTACCGGGGTTGCGCGCGCCTATGGCGGCGAGCACGCCGTTGCGCGAGCCGGCGACGCCGCCGGCGAAGGCCTTGGCGATGCTGCCCGGTCCGAGGATGCCCCAGCGGATTTTTCCTGGTTCGGAATTCATTTGGATCTCCCTGAATCGCCACGACGCATTGCGACCGGGCAAAGAAAAGTTTGGGTTTCATACATGTCGTTGCGCCAAAACCGCTTCGCACTTTTGGGCGACATGCATCCTGGTTCATGCATGTCGTTGCCTCAAAACCGCTGTGCACTTTTGAGCGACATGCATCAGCGTATCCGCGCGCCTGATGTGTCGAAGAGAAGCGACCGGCCGGCCTTGATCGACACCACCAGATGGTCGCCGCTCGCCCGCTGCCGCGAGGCCTCGCGCTCGATGATCAGTTCCTCCGGGCCGGCATTGGCATAGACATAGCTTACCGAGCCGAGATGCTCGGCAACGTCGGCCCGGACCGGTATGTCGCAGTCGCCCTCGCCGGCCTCGCAGAAATGTTCTGGCCGCACGCCGAGAACGACATCCGCGCCGACAGCAGGCGGCGCGCCCGAAAGCGATTTGCGCAGCCGGGCTCCGCCGTGGTTGAGAAGCTCGACCACCGCCACGTCCTTCTCCGTTGCGACGACCTTAGCCGCCATGAAATTCATCTTCGGCGAGCCGACAAAGCCGGCGACGAAGCGATTGGCCGGATCGTCGTAGAGATCGAGCGGCGCGCCGATCTGCTCGATGTTGCCGGCATTGAGCACGACGATCCTGTCGGCCAGCGTCATCGCCTCGGTCTGGTCATGCGTGACATAGATCATGGTGACGCCGAGCTCCTTGTGCAGCCGCGCGATCTCGATCCGCATCTGCACCCTCAGCTCAGCGTCGAGATTGGAGAGCGGCTCATCGAA
The DNA here is from genome assembly GCF_059683645.1 of Mesorhizobium sp. RCAM 05104. NCBI lineage: Bacteria > Pseudomonadati > Pseudomonadota > Alphaproteobacteria > Hyphomicrobiales > Phyllobacteriaceae > Mesorhizobium > Mesorhizobium sp. RCAM 05104. The sequence goes on from NZ_CM185033.1 coordinate 2,188,185, forward strand.
GAGGAACACCTGCGGTTCGCGCACGATGGCGCGGCCGATGGCGACACGCTGACGCTGGCCGCCGGAGAGTTTTCGCGGACGCCGGTCCATAAGTTCGCTGATGCGCAGGATCCCGGCCGCCCGCTTCACCCGCCGTTCGGTGTCGGCCTTGGGATTGCCGGTCATGCGCAGCCCGAAAGAGAGGTTCTGCTCGACGGTCATGTGCGGATAGAGCGCGTAGGACTGGAAGACCATGGCGATGCCGCGGTCGGCCGGCTCGACATCGTTCACCACCTTGCCGCCGATGGCGATCTGGCCGCCGCTGATATCCTCGAGCCCGGCGATCATCCTGAGCAGAGTGGACTTGCCGCAGCCGGAGGGGCCGACGAAGACGACGAATTCGCCGTCCTTGACGTCGATGCTCGCGCCATGGACGACCTCGAAGGCGCCGAAGCGCTTGACGACATTGTTGAGCGTGACGGTCGCCATGCTGGTCCTGTCTATTTGATGGCGCCGGCGGCGATGCCGGCGATGAAATGACGCTGCAGGAGCACGAACACGACGAGCATCGGCACTGTCAGCATCACCGCGCCCGCCATGATGCCGCCCCACGACACCTTGGTGAGGCCAATCAGGGTGCCAAGCGCCACTGGCGCCGTCATCGAACCGGGCTGGCTGTTGATCAAAAGCGGCCACAGATAATTGTTCCAGGAGGCGAGGAACAGGATGATGGCGAGTGCCGCCAACATTGGCCGCGCCAGCGGCAGCGCGACGAAGAGGAAGATGCGCCACTCCTTCACCCCCTCGACCCGCGCCGCGTCGAACAGATCGTCCGGCATCATCGAGAAGCTCTGCCGCATGAACAGCACGCCGAGCGAATTGAACAGCGGCGGCACGATCAGCGCCACCCAGGTGTTGGCGAGCTTGAAGTCGCGCGCCACCATGATGAATTGCGGGATCAGCACCACCGCGTAGGGAAGCGTGATGGTGCCGAGGATGATGGCGACAACCACACCCTTGCCGAAGAACTGGTAACGGGCCAGCGCCCAGCCGGCCATTGACGTCAGCAGCACCGACAGGACGGTATAGGTCACCGCCACCGAGACCGAAATGCCGATGGCGCCGACGAAGTCGGTGTCACGCTGCAGATTGTTGAAATTGTCGATGAAATTGCCGTGCGGCAAAAGCTCGATGCCCGGGCTGAAGATGCCATTGTCCGGCATGGTGGAGAACACCACCATCATCCACAGCGGAAACAGCCAGATCAGCGCCAGCGGCGTGAGGAAGAGATGCAGGGCGATGCTGCGTCTTAGCCTGGCGGCGGACAGCGAACTCATTGCTTTTCCCTCGTCAGCCACAGTTGCACCAGGGTTATCGCGATCGCCAAGCCCGCCATGGTGTAGGCAACGGCCGAGGCGTAGCCGAAATTGAGCGACCGAAAACCCTGGCGGTAGAGCAGCAGCCCGAGCGTTTCGGTGCCGCCGCCGGGTCCGCCGCGCTCGGTGATCAGGAACGGCTCGGTGAACAGCTGCATGGTGCCGATGATCGACAGCACGAGGCAGAAGACGATGACCGGCTTCAAGAGCGGCAGGGTGATGAAGAAGAATTGTTTGAGCTTGCTGACGCGGTCGAGTGTTGCCGCCTCGTAGACATCCTCGGGAATGGACTGCATGCCGGCGAGCAGGATGATGGCGTTGTAGCCGGCCCAGCGCCAGGTCACCGCGATCATGATCAGTGCCATCGCCGGCGTGACGTTGGAAAACCAGTCGACGCTGGGCAGGCCGACACTGTTCAGCAATTTGTTGATGATACCGAAATTGAGGTTGAACATCAGCCGGAACACCGCCGAATAGGCGACCTCGCCGACCACGACCGGGGCGAAAAAGGCGAAGCGGAACAGGCCCCTCGCCTTCAGGAGCGGCGAGTTCAGAAGCACCGCCATCACCATGGCCAGGGCGATCATCACCGGGACCTGGATGACGAGGATGAGCAGCGTGTTCTTCAGCGCGTTGAAGAAGGCCGGATCGCCGATCAGCCGCCCCCAGTTGAAGGCGGGCGCGAACCGCCAAGGTACGGTACGCGTCGCCTGGAAGGAGATCAGGAACGAGCTGATGATCGGCCACACCCAGAAAACGGCGAAGATCAGCAGATAGGGCGTGAGGAAGCGATAGGCCGTGGCGTTGCGGTTGGGCATCCTCCTCCTCCTCCTTCTTCTGCTTCTAGATTTGTGTTTGTTGAGAGTGCCGTGTCGATGCCCCAGCCAATGCGGCGCTGGGGATTCTGTTGATCTCGGCGCTGACCCTCATCCGCCTGCCGACACCTTCTCCCCGTAGAGTGACGGGGAGAAGGGAGATGGCCGCAACGCCTACGCCTTTCCTGCAACGTTGCGATTGGCGAAACCATTGATGAGAGCGCCCCCCGTCCCTACACGGGGGAGAGAAATCTCCAGCTCACGACTTGACCGGCAGCCCGGTCGCCGCGGCGATCTGGTTCGCGGCATCGTCGAGCGCGGCCTTGGCGTCGGCATAGCCACCGGCGAGATATTTGGTCTGCACCGCGCGAACGATGATCTCGGCATCGCTCTGGAACTGGGTGCCACGGCTGGGGACGACCTTGGGCAAGGTGCCGAGAATGTCCTTCCACACCGCCTGGCCACCCCAGTAGGGCAGACCTTGCGAGACGTAGGGGTCATTGAGCGCAGACACCAGCGAAGGCACCAGGCCGAATTCCTTCAGCATGGTGATCTGGCCTTCATTGGTTCCGAGCGTGTATTTCAGATAGGCGTAGGCGGCTTCCTTGTTCTTCGACGCCGACGTGATGGCCAACGAGGATCCACCGAGATTGGCGGCGCGCGGCCCGTCGGCGGTGAGGCTCGGCATCAGATAGACGCCCCATTTGCCGTTCTCACCGGCCGATTCGGTGCGAATGGTGCCTTCGTACCAGCCGCCATAGATCTGGGTGGCGACGGTGCCGGCGGTGTTGTTGGTGATCTTGGTGCCCCAGTCGGCGGAGGAAACGATGCCCGCATCCTTCATCTCCTTGACCTTGGTCATGGCATCGACGCATTTGGGCTGGTTGACCGTGATCGTTTGTCCATCGGCGGCGAAATAGGCGCAGCCCTGTTCATTGGAGATCATGCGGAAGAATTCCGAGTCGCCGTTGAAATCGGCGTTGGTCATCGAGACACCCGGATTGGCGGCCTGGATCTTCTTGCCGGCGGCGATGAAATCATCCCAGGTCTTGATCGAGGCCGGATCGACGCCGGCCTTTTCGTAGAAGTCGCGGCGATAGAACGCGGCAACCGGCCCCGAATCCCACGGCATCGCATAGGCCTTGTCGCCGACTTCGAGCTCGGTGCGCTTGAAATCGGGGAATTTCGCCTGATCCTCAGCGCTATAGCCCAGCGTATGCAGGTCGACGAAGCAGTCCGGGAACTGGCTCCAGTAGTTCTCGGCCTCGCCGTTCTCGATGGTGACGATGTCCGGCAGGCCGACGCCGCCGGCGGCGCAGCCGGCGATCGACTTGTCGTAGGTCGGCTGGTTGCCGAGGTCCTGGACCGTCACCTTGATGTCGGGGAATTGCTTGTTGAAGCCTGCAACGGTCGCCTTCAGCGATGACGCGGCGATGTTCCAGCTCCAGATGGTGATTTCGCCGGATTGCGCAAAGGCCGGGGCTGAGCCCAGGGCAAGCGCGAGCGCGGCGCAGGTCATTGTGATGCGCATTGAAATCCTCCCATTTCATTTGCTCTCTCACTGTGAGCGTGGCTAGACTATGCAGTGGGCAGGGCCTGTCGCCGTCAAAGGGAATATGAAATTGGCGGAAAGTAAGATGCCGGAACGGCCGTTTTACCAGCCAGGCGCCAGCAGCGTGGAAGGCCTGCCGCTGCTGCTGCAGATGTTTCACACCAGTCCTCTGGTGATGCTCAAACCGCATTGGCACGCCCAGGTCGAGGTGAACTTCATTGTGCGCGGCAGCGTGCATTACCGTATGAATGACCACGAAATTTCGCTTTCAGCCGGCGAGATGTGCCTGTTCTGGGGCGGTCTGCCGCACCAGATGGACGATCTGTCCGACGACGCCATCTATGCCGGAGCGCATCTGCCGCTGGTGCATTTCTTCCGGCTGCACCTGCCCACGGATATAAGGCATCGGTTGATGACGGGCGCAACGCTGGTGAGCGGCGCCACCGACCAATCCGACCACCATAATTTCGAGCGCTGGAACCGCTACGCCCGGTCTGGTGACCAGGCCAAGGCAGAACACGCCGTCAACGAATTGCTGCTGCGGCTGGAGCGGGTGCGGTTCGAGCCTTATCGGCTGGTGCCAGAAACCGCGGCCGGGCAGGACACGGGCAGTCCTTTCGATCAGCAGTCGTCGCGCAATGTCGGGCGTATGTGCGATTACATCGCAGAGAACTTCCTCTACGACATCGATTGCGTGAACATAGCGGCCGCCGCCGACATCCATCCCAAATACGCGATGAGCCTGTTCAAGAAATCGACCGGCATGACGCTCAACGAATATGTCAACCTGTTGCGGCTGAGCTACGCGCAGGCGCTGCTGATGCATCAGGACGCCAATGTGCTGCGCGTCGCCATGGACTCAGGCTTCGGCTCGCTCAGCGCCTTCAACAAATCGTTCCGCAAGCTGGCCGGCATGTCGCCGTCCGATTTTCGCAGAGGCGTGTCCGGCGCCAGATAGGTTCGACGGCCAGGCGCTTGTCCGGCACCGCGATTGGGCGCCTCAATGGTCGGCCAAGAGGCCGGCCACATCATTGCGGACCGTGATGGCGACGCGGAAAAGGACGGCGATGGCCGAAATACCACCATGCCGCGCGCCATTCCGGCTGAAGAACCAGTATGGAACCGGCCCACTACAGGGCATCTCTTTTCCTGTCTGAAATCGCCACCTAAGCGCTGGACAGGCCGAATTCCCGTGCTATAACCCACGCGCTTTCAAGGGGCGCCGACGGCGCTTCCGTGAAATCCGGTGCACGAGATTTCGTTTGCCGGAACAGGCCCAGATAGCTCAGTTGGTAGAGCAGCGGATTGAAAATCCGCGTGTCGGTGGTTCGAATCCGCCTCTGGGCACCATCTCCCCTTCTCCCTACCCTCTCTTCCGCCAAGCCTTCTACGCTGCTGTTCGCGTAAACCTTTGAAAACGATTGCTTTTTTGACGGCCTGATCGCGCTTTGGCGTATTCCGAAGCAGGTGATCGCATTTGGTCCAACGGCGCGTGCTGTTGGTTTCTTCGTTGGTATCCGTCTACCCTGTTGGTATCACCCACCAGCAAAAAGCATCGGACAATGACACTCTCTGACGTGAAATGTCGAAATGCCCGCCCAGGGCCTAAACTCCGGAAACTCTCCGATGGAGGCGGTCTCCAGCTATGGGTACAGCCTACCGGCTCGCGCCTGTGGCGCCTTGCCTATCGCTTCGATGGCAAACAGAAGCTCCTGGCTCTCGGAAGCTATCCGCTTCTCTCCCTGGCGGAGGCTCGACAGGCACGAGATGAGGCGAAGCGGCTGCTAATGAAGGGTATAGACCCCGTACGTGAGAAGCAGGAGAAGAATGCTGACACGCGCGATAGCTTCCGCGTCATCGCAGACGAATTCATCGCTAAGCTCAAGAAAGAGGGGCGCGCGGAAAGGACCATCACTAAGAACAAGTGGCTGCTCTCTTTCGCCTATCCGACGTTGGGCGACCGGTCGATCAAGGAAATTGATGCGCCATCCGTTCTCGATGTGTTGCGGGAAGTGGAAGTTCGTGGCCGACACGAATCGGCCCGTCGGCTTCGATCAACAATCGGGAGTGTATTTCGCTACGCGATTGCCACCGCTCGCGCCAATGCTGATCCAACCTTGGCGCTCAGGGACGCTCTTGTTAGGCCAACGGTAACACCGCGAGCTGCAGTTACCGACCCGAAAGAGTTCGGTGCTCTTTTGCGCGCGATTGATTCGTACGATGGGCAGCCAGGCACCCAAATTGCGTTGAATTTGATGGCGCTCTTGTTTCCCCGCCCCGGAGAGTTGCGCGCCGCTGACTGGTCGGAATTCGACTTCGACAAAGCAGTCTGGACGATCCCAGCCGCTCGAGCAAAAATGCGGCGACCGCATAGTGTTCCTTTGTCGATCCAGGCGCTCAACCTCCTCAAGCGGCTCCGCGAGGTTTCTGGACACGGTTTGCTTCTGTTTCCCAGTGTCCGCGCGATCACACGCCCGATTTCCGACAACACCCTCAATGCCGCCCTGCGCCGTCTTGGCTATCGCAAAAACGAGGCCACTGCGCATGGTTTTCGGGCGACAGCGTCGAGCTTGCTCAATGAGAGCGGCAAGTGGCATCCCGATGCTATCGAACGTCAACTTGCGCACGTCGAGGGCAACAATATCAGGCGGGCTTATGCCCGCGGCGAACATTGGGACGAACGCGTGAAGATGATGCAATGGTGGGCCGACCATTTGGATACCCTGAAGCTGTCCCGTGTTGACTTACATGAGACTGATAGGATTTTTATCGCGGCTAACAACCAACGCCGTACCGCCGCGTTCCCGCGACGATTACAGCATCGCTGAATGCGTCGTCGCCTCACCAGCTTGTATGAACGGATTGCAGTTGAGGGTGTAGTTGCGTGAAGTACTATGTCTACGAGAACCCGAGGCTCGGTCGCGGGCGTGTCCACAGGGCAGACTGTGGTTTTTGCCAAAACAAGGAAGCCACCTTGCCGGCGAGTCCCAGCAGAAATGGCACATGGCACGGTCCGTTCAATCGCTGCGATGCTTTCGCGAAAATCAAAGTGCTTGGCGTTACCGACATCAAGGCTTGCTCGGCATGCGACCCTTGATCTGACCTAGCTTTGTTTCGAGCGCCAGCTACGGTTTCTTCGGTTCTTGAGCAGGGAATTTTGCGTCAGAAGCAGCCCTGATATTCGGCGGCGTAAAGGGTCGAATGGAGCCCTCCCAGACGTTCGTCGATCCACAAACCTTGAACGGACGACCGAGCACTGCCTTGAAACACTTCTTCCGCCTGCGTTCTGGGTTCTCATGTGACTCGTGCGACGGCTTTTGATAGGTGCCGCCCGTCGAAACATTCTCTGTCATTTGGGCAACGACAAGACCTGGCAGATCGGAATTGATGCCAATGATCAGGCTGGCGGCGATGATGGAGCCCGCTATCACCTGATAGGGCGAAGCCGCCGCCTGGAGTTCAGGCGGATTGTAGATGCCGCTGGTGTCGCGCTGATTGACCAAGTCGAGCTTGCGCTGCTGGTTGTTCCGGTCGCGCTCCGGGTCGAGAACCAAACATTTGGCGTCCGCAGCGGGCTGTCCGGTTGCCGGAGCGGACGGGCTCGCAGCGGTCGTGGTCGTGCTGCTGTTGGCTAGCTGGAGAAAGACGTCAGCTTCACGCGCTTCAATCGCCTGCTGGGCACGGCGCTGCTGTTCGGCTTCCTCTGCCTGATCCTCATTGTTCGGACCCGGCGCCAAAACCCCAATTGCCGCTGGCGTTCCAGGATCGGCCGGCCGAGATCGCCAGACGCTTCCTCGATGCAGTGAGCGATGGCGGGTGGCGGTCACAACTCCTTCGCGTGCTCTTTTGGCGCCAAATCAAGCGCTTGGCTCAGAGGCACCGCCTTGGAGAATAGGAAGCCCTGAGCGGTTCTGCAGCCAAGCTTGTGCAGAGTTTGCCGATCTGCCTCTGTTTCGACGCCCTCGGCCATGACCTCGATCCGGAGCGTCCTACCAAGATCGATGACCGTTTTGACAAGCAGCCGGTCCTCTCGGGACTTGGCTAAGCCGCGAATGAAGCCCTGGTCTATTTTCACCTTGCGTATCCGACTGTCCTTGAGCGATGCCAAGGTGGAAAAGCCGGTGCCGAAGTCATCGAGCGCGATGGAAATGCCGGCATGTGAAAGCCGTCCGAGCTTTTCATCCACTCTGTCCGGGTCCACCGGGGATTCCTCGGTAATCTCGATTTCGAACATCGTTGCAGGGAGGCCTTTTGCCGCCAGACCCTCCAGAATCATGTCATCGATGTCACCGGCTTCCAGTTCGCGCGGTGAAACATTCATCGCCACACGAACATCACGACGGTCAGCTTTCACCAAGCCGTCGATAAGCGCGCGCAACAGTCGGCGAATACCGTTTGGGTCAGCAGCTGAAGCATTCCGGTTTGGCGTGCGGCTGTCATGATTTCGGGTGGAGAGATGGCACCATGAATCGGATGGAACCACCTTAGCAAGGCTTCAAAACCGACCACGGCCTCAGTGTCGAGTTTCACGATGGGCTGGAACCAAGGTGCCAAGCTTCTCGTCTTTATCGCTGAATGAAGGTCGCGTTCGATGGACTGGCGGCGTTGCAGTTCCCTGTCGAGTTCGGCATCGAACAGGCAAAATTCGTTCCTGCCACGACGCTTGGCTGTATAAAGGGCGATATCTGCCCGCAACAACATTTCCGTCAGCCCCGGCCTCTCAGCCAAGTATATTCCTATCGATGCCCCGACCCGGACGGACGCGACCTCAGGATAGGGGCGGGCAACTTTGGCTATGAATATTGGAGGCGAGATCACAGGCAGAAACCGAATCCCCCAGTGAGGGAAAAAATAGCACGAATTCATCGCCGCCGATGCGGGCGAGCGTTGAGCCTTCCGGTGCTTCCTCCTCTATCCGGCGGGAGATCCTGACAAGCGGCTCATCGCCGGTCCTGTGACCGTAGGTATCGTTGACGGATTTGAACCCGTCTAGATCAATCAGCATTGCAACGAAGGGGCCGTCTGCAGTCTCGAACCGACCGATAGCCGTGTTCGAGGCCACGCCTGTTGAGAAGGCCCGTCAGGTGGTCCTCCCTGGAATTGGCTCCACTTCGGCCGCGAAGAGCAGAACGGCGAAAGCAAGAACGTACCCTTCAAAGTTACCTTTCGCCAGCAAGCACCCCGCTGTGATGAGGAGCGGGGGTGTGATGAAGTTGGTCGCTGCCGCGGCATATGAACTGCCGTATGTAACAGCACCAGCTGAGATGCCTGCCAGAATAATCAGATGCAGCGGTGCGTGAGGTGTCGTGTATCCAAGCGTAAGGACGGCAAGAAAGGACCAGGCTAACCCTGCGAGAAGAGCAAGGATGCCAAACCAGCGAAGCCGCGGCGAAATCCCTGTCAGATCGTCCTGGCGTCCCGTTTCCTTTAGCTGATAACGGGCGAGGGCAAGGCGGGCGACATTTATCGCATTGATGACCAAGAACCAGATTGCGGCGGCAAAGCCGACGCCAGAAAGGGCCTGCACAGTCAAAATTAGGCCTGATAGGACAGTGCTTATCGGCATTGACACGAAGAGACCGGCCCTCACGTCAGTAAGCTGATCCTGAAGGATCCTGGCCTCCAGCGTGTCATCTTTCTTCCATCTGATGGCGGCATCGTGCTTCTGGCCGCCGCCGAGCAGCGTTTGCGACTGGCGAGCGGCTTGCGGCTGCGATCCACGTTTCGCCTCACCGCGGCGGGTGAGGCACGCCATGGCCGACATCCTGCGCGTCCGCATGTTTGCGACCGTCTGCGGCTACGAGGATGCCAACGATCTAGACGGGCTTCGCACCGACCCGGCCATCGGCGCCGTCGTCTGCACAGCGGCTTGAATCAGCTTTCCGGCTTGTCGTCCCGGTCGATGAGGATCCGCTCAGCGGCCCCGTCAAGATCCTCATATTGACCACTCCTCAACGCCCACAGAAAGCCGGACAGCCCAAGCGCGCCCAGGAGCACTGCCACCGGTATGAGGTAGACGAGCGTCGTCATGACGGCTGCACTGATGCGCGAATGCCGGAGCGCGTTGCCGAAGGAGCCCTCGTCACCTCGGTGGGTGCAAAGCCTTGCAGGCGCAGCGCATTTCCAATGACAAGCAGTGACGAAGCGGACATGGCGATCGCCGCGATCAGTGGAGTGACGTGCCCCAGAATGGCGATCGGCACGGCGACGGCGTTGTAGACGATCGCGATGGCGATGTTCTGCCGGATAAGACTTCCCGCCTTGCGCGAGACATCCAGCGCGAGAGGCACTGCCAGAAGGCTTTCGCGCAGGAAGACGAAGTCGGCCGCGTTGCGGCCAATGTCGGCGGCGGTGGCCGGAGCGATCGAGACATGCGCTGCGCTCAGCGCAGGCGTGTCGTTGAGCCCATCGCCAACCATCAGAACCTTGTGTCCGGCTTTCGCCAGCGCTTCGATGCATTCAACTTTGCCGGACGGCAGCAGGGCCGGAACAAAGCGGTCGATGTTTAGCATTTCCGCGACTTCGCCACAGGCGCCTGCTGTATCGCCCGACAGCATTTCCACCGACACCCCGGCTGCTTTCAATTCCAGCATGGCTGCCTTGGCGTCGGCACGCAGCGCATCCTCGAAATCGAAGGTCGCGACAATGATCCCGTCTCTGGTCAGAACCGTCCCGCCATAGCCATGTTTGCCTTCGCCACCGGTCCGGGCCTTCCATCCAGCCCATCCGCGTCGGCCCATCCGCCAGATACTTCCGGCGACAGTGGCTTCGATTCCAAACCCCGGATGCTCGGTGACGGCATCGAATTTGTGCTGCCCGCCAGGAGCGGCAAAACCGGCTATGGTCTTTGAAAACGGGTGACGGGAGTGCGCGGCCATGTCGGCTGCGATTGCCAGCATGGCCGCATCGATCGACGACGCATTGACCAGCCGGGGCTGTCCGAGCGTGAGCGTTCCGGTCTTGTCGAACACCGCTGTATCAATCGTCGCCAGGCGCTCCATGGCCGAACCGTCCTTGACCATGATGCCGTTCTCGAACAGGCGCCGCGCGGCGACCACCTGAACGATCGGCACGGCGAGGCCGAGCGCGCACGGGCATGTGATGATGAGAACGGCAATGGCGATGGTTATCGCCCTATGCCAGTCGCCGGTTGCCGCCATCCAGCCAAGGAACGTCGCGAAGGCGGTCAGATGAACCACCGGAGCATAGAGCGCCGAAACGCGGTCGGCGATCCGGCGATAATGGGCGCGACCACCCTCTGCGGCCTCCATCAGCCGAACCATTTCCGCCAGGAACGAATCCTTCGCGGCGGCTGTCGCCTCGATCGTCAGCGAGCCGGTAAGATTGAGGACACCGGCCTGCACGGGTCCGCCTGGCGCCACGTTTCGGGGCGTGCTCTCGCCGGAAACCAACGAGCAGTCCAGATCCGAGGTCCCCTGAATGATCTTGCCGTCGACGGGGATCCTTTCGCCGGCTGCGATCAGCAGCAGCATGCCTGGTTCGATCTCGCCAACCGGCAGGTAGTCGCGTGCACCATCGCTGCGCAGCACCATGGCGCCACGCGCCGCCAGCTGCGACAGGCCTTTCACGGCGGTCCGGGCACGCTCCCGCATGACATGATCCAGCGTGCGGCCGATCAAGAGGAAGAACAGCAGCGATACCGACGCGTCGAAATAGGCGTGATCGCCATGATTGATCGTCTCGTAGAGGCTCATGGCGTAGGCAAGCGACACCCCGACCGCGATCGGCACATCCATGTTCATGCGGCCGTGGCGCAACGCATTCCAGGCCGAGCGGAAGAAGATGCCGCCGGCGAAGGCGAGTGCAGGGATGGCGATAAGCGCCGAGACCCAGTGGAACAGGTCGCGGGTAGCGCCTTCGGCACCGGACCAGACAGAGACCGAAAGCAGCATGATGTTGCCCGCCGCGAACCCGGCAACCGCGACGGCGCGGATCAACTCCGAAAGCGTCCTGTCCTTTTCTTCAGCCTCGGGGGCGAAGAGATGCGCCTGGTAGCCGAGCCGTCCAAGCGCGGCGACGAACGGTGGAACCTCGTCGCCGCGCCAGCGGACCGAGACCCGTTTCGTCGACAGGTTGACGCGGGCGCTCTCGACGCGATCGAGCTTTCCCAACGCCGTCTCGATCGTCTGGATACAAGCTGCGCAATGAACGCTCGGCACCGAAAGATCGGTCTGCCGAAGATCATCGCCAAGCGATCGGCTGGCCAATTTGATTTCCTGGCTGGACGGTAGGACCGATGTGGTGCTGCCCATATCCAGCGCCATTTCAGCGCCCGGTGCACAACAGCTCATTGCAGCGCTCCATGGGAAATCATGACCCGCCGGACTTCCCGATAGGGCTCTGCAAGGCCGGCATCGGCGTCGACTTCGATGATCCAGACGCCCTCTTTTGGCGTGTGCTGTCCCACAAACTCCTGATCCGCAGAAGGCGCCAGGACGATGGATTTGTCTTCCGCCTCATAGGCGGGATGACGAAACAGCACCTTGACGCCATGCAAGGGAACCGGCTTGCCGGCGGGGTCTGTAAGTCTGTAGCGAACTTCGCCCGATGCGATCGTCAGTTTGCCGGTCCAGCCGAGCGCCGCCTGCGCGCGACCCTCCCCGGCCTTCTTGTTGAATTGCTGGCTCGCCACATAGGTGTTTTCGACGACAAGGCCGGTCCAGCTTGTGTTGGCGAGGGTCGCCATGGTCAGATTGACCGCGATGACCACGCCGAAAAAGGCAAGGATGATGGCCAACATGTGCCTGCCGGTGAATTCGCGGGATTTTTGCGTTCTGGCGCTCATCTGGCAGTCTCCAGTGCATTGAAGGTGGCGGTGTATTCGTCCGACTCGAATCTCGCCTTGTCCTCGACACGGAACGTGAAGGTTTGCGCTGTGCCGTGGATTTGATCCGCCGGCTGGCGCACGAAGACCTTCAGGATCTTCAGGCGGTCGGGTTCGACCGGAATGGCGAAAGAACGGCCTGCCGGGATATCGTCGCCGACCACGCTCATATCACCCCCTCGCAAGCCTTGAATCGTGACGATTATCGTCCTTGGCTGGGGGATCATGTTGAGCAGCTTGACGGTGTAGCCGTTGCGGATCGAACCGTCTGACAGCGTGACGAATTGCGGATTGCGGTCATGCAGCACGTTGACTTCGAGCCGGTCGCGCGTCAGCAGCGAATAAAGCAGGCCCAGGCCGATCAGCGACCACAAGCCCATGTAGACATAAGTGCGTGGCCGAAAGATCTTGCGAATATGGAAATGCGCCACCTTGTCGGAGAACAGCCCGTCAGCGGTCCTTACCAGCGACGGATTGACTGAACTGGAGCCGCCTGCGGTCGCCAGCATCATGTTGGCGTTGTAGTCGGAGAGCGTCGCGTAGGAGATCAGCCCGCGCTCCCTGCCGAGCTTGTCCATGACGCCGTCGCAGGCGTCGATGCAAAGCGCGCAGGTGATGCATTCGAGCTGCTGGCCGTCGCGAATGTCGATCCCCATCGGGCAGACCGCGACGCAGGCATTGCAGTCGACGCAGTCGCCGACGGACTGCCCTGCGGCTTGCACCTTCTTGGCGTGACGCGAGCGCGGTTCGCCGCGCCAGTCATTGTAGGTGACGGTGAGCGAACTTTCGTCGAGCATGGCCGCCTGGATGCGCGGCCATGGGCACATATAGGTGCAGACCTGCTCGCGCATCAGCCCGCCGAATGTGTAGGTGGTCGCCGTCAGCACGGCGATGGTGATGTAGGCGACGGGTGCCGCGGTGCCGGTGAAGAGTTCGCCAACCAGCGTCGGCGCATCGGCGAAATAGAAGATCCAGGCGCCGCCGGTCGCCGCACCGATGACCAGCCAGATGGCGTGTTTCGATACGCGCTGCACGAGCTTGCGCGCGGTCCAGGGGCCGGCATCGAGCTTCATCCGCGCGTTGCGGTCGCCCTCGATAGCCCGCTCGACGACCAGGAACAGATCGACCCATACGGTCTGCGGGCACGTATAGCCGCACCAGGCACGACCAACAGTCGACGTGATCAGGAAAAGACCGACGCCGGCCATGACCAGAAGGCCGGCCACATAGTAGAATTCCTGCGGCCAGATCTCGATGAAGAAGAAGTAGAAGCGCCGATTGGCGAGATCGAGCAGCACGGCCTGATCCGGGGCAAACGGGCCACGGTCCCATCGCAACCAGGGTGTCAGGTAGTAGATACCGAGCGTGATCGCCATCACCAGCCATTTGAACTGGCGAAAGCTGCCCGAGGCGCGCTTCGGGAAGATCTTCTTGCGCGGGGCATAAAGCGGCTGGCGGGTTTTGGCGGAGTTGACCGCTACGGCTTCGATCTGCGTTTTATCCAGCACGTGCATCTCCACTCGCGCGCAGCCGATGACATTGCGTGCAACCGGACTCGTCTGCTTTGGCTGACGTCCGGAGTGCTAGGTTGAGCAAGCTTTCCGAATGGCGGGCAGCGCCATTGGTGCAGGTCAATCCCAGCCTGCCGGGAATGTGTCGAGGCCCGGCGCGCGCCGGGCCTCGTCGCTTGGCGGGGAGGGGCCGAGAATAGGCTTCCGTTCCTATTCTCCGCCGCCAAGCGAATGGACATAGACCGCGAGCTCCTTGACCTTGGTTTCGCCAAGACGACCGATCCAGGCCGGCATGACGCCGTGCTTGGGTGCGCGGACCTGCGCGGCGATAGCTGTCTCGCCCGGTCCATAGAGCCAGATCGCGTCGGTCAGGTCGGGTGCGCCGAACTCCTTATTGCCTTTTGCGTTGTCGCCATGACAGGCCACGCAATTTTCGGCAAAGACCTTCGCGCCAGGCTCGATCAGACTGGCGTCCTGGACCTTGCCGGAGAGGCTGGCGATGTAGGCACTGACCTGAGCGATCTCGTCAGCGGTAATGATGTCACCAAAGGCCGGCATTTCCGACAGTCGCGTGTCCGGGTCAGACGCAAAACGGATGCCGTGCGTGATCGTCTGCTGGATCTGCTCGGCCTTGCCGCCCCAGAGCCAGTCGTCGTCGTTGAGGTTGGGAAAGCCCTTGGACCCTTGCGCGCCCGAGCCGTGGCACTGCACGCAATTGACCCTGAATGCCGCACCGCCGGCAGCGATGGCGAACTCGCGCAATGCATCGTCAGCAGCAATCTCGGAGATGGTTTTCGATTCCACCGCCGCGACATATTTGGCCTTGGCGGCTTCAGCGGCGGCCAGTGCTTTCTTGACGTCGTTGCGGCTCGAATAGTCGAGCACACCCTTGGACGCGGAGGTCAGCATCGGCCATGCCGGATAGGCGATGGTATAGCCGATCGCCCAGATAATGGTGATATAGAAGGTGATGACCCACCAGCGCGGGAGCGGGTTATTGAGCTCCCGGATGCCATCCCATTCGTGGCCGGTCGTTGAGATGCCCGACACTTCGTCGATGTGCTCGCCGCTCATGATCAATCGTCCTTGAGGGGAATCCGGGCGGCTTCGTCGGCTTGCCTGCGGCTGCCGGGACGAAGTGCAAAGGCAATGCATCCGATGAAGAACAGCGCCATCGCGAGCAGGCCCCAGCTGTCGGCGAATTTCCGCATCAGATTGTAGTCCATGGCCATTCTCCTCAGCGGTAGCCGGCGGCTTCGTCATAGTTTTTGAAATCGACCAGCGTGCCGAGCATCTGCAGATAGGCGACCAGGGCATCCATTTCGGTGACCTGCTGCGGGTTGCCGTCGAAGTCACCGATCTTGGCTTTGGGGTAGCGGCTTTCCAGGCCGGACGTGTCGGCATTGGGATCAGCCTGCGCCATCAGGTCGGCATTGGCCTGAGCGATCATGTCATCGGAGTAAGGGACGCCTACGCGCCTGTTAGCGATCAGATGCGTCGAGAAGTCCTTCACCTCGATCGACGTGTCCTTCAGGAACGCATAGCTCGGCATGATCGATTCCGGCACCACCGAGCGCGGATCGGCTAGATGCTGCACATGCCATGTGTTCGAGTAGCGGTCGCCGACCCGGGCGAGGTCAGGTCCTGTGCGCTTCGAACCCCATTGGAAAGGGTGATCGTACATCGACTCGGCCGCCAGGCTGTAGTGACCGTAGCGCTCGACCTCGTCGCGGAACGGCCTGATCATCTGGCTGTGGCAGAGGTAGCAGCCCTCGCGCACATAGATATTGCGCCCGGCGAGCTCCAGCGGCGAGTAAGGTCGCATGCCTTCGACCTTCTCGATCGTGTTGTCGAGATAGAAGAGCGGTGCGATCTCGACGATGCCGCCGACCGTCACCACCAGCAGGGAACCAACGAGAAGAAGCGTGGCGTTCTTCTCGATGACCGCGTGTTTGTCCATCAAGCCCATTTTCTGGCTCCTGATCGCGCACGCCGGAGGGCGGGGACGGAGCCCGGCATCGGATCCTCCTCGCGCTGGTATCCGAGGATGGTCATGGCAATGTTCCAGGCCATGATCAGGGTGCCGGACAGGTACATGGCGCCGCCGATGGCGCGCATGACATAATAGGGGTGCATGGCGGCGACGGTTTCGGCGAAGGAGTAGACCAGGAAGCCCTGCTCGTCGTACTCGCGCCACATCAGGCCCTGCATGATGCCGGAGACCCACATTGCCGCGGCGTAGACGACGATCCCGAGGGTCGCCAGCCAGAAGTGCCAGGTGACCAGCCGCAGCGAATAGAGACGTTCACGGTTCCACAGCTTCGGCACCATGAAATAGATCGCGCCGAACGAGATCATGCCTACCCAGCCGAGCGCGCCGGAATGGACATGGCCGATGGTCCAATCCGTGTAGTGCGACAGCGAATTGACCGCCTTGATCGACATCATCGGGCCTTCGAAGGTCGACATGCCGTAGAAGGCGATGGCCATCACCATCATGCGGATGATCGGATCGGTGCGCAGCTTGTCCCAGGCACCGGACAACGTCATCAGACCGTTGATCATACCGCCCCATGACGGCATCCAGAGCATGATCGAAAACGCCATGCCGAGCGTCTGCGCCCAGTCGGGCAAGGCAGTGTAATGCAGGTGATGCGGCCCGGCCCAGATGTAGAGGAAGATCAGCGCCCAGAAATGGATGATCGAAAGGCGGTAGGAATAGACCGGCCGGTTCGCCTGCTTGGGTACGAAATAATACATCATGCCGAGGAAGCCGGCGGTGAGGAAGAAGCCGACGGCGTTGTGGCCGTACCACCATTGCGTCAGGGCGTCCTGGACGCCGGAGAAGGCGGAGTAACTTTTCGAGCCCAGGAAGGAGGCAGGCATCGACAGGTTGTTGATCAGATGCAGCATCGCGATGGTCACGATGAAGGAGAGGTAAAACCAGTTGGCGACGTAGATATGCGGCTCCTTGCGCTTCAGGATCGTGCCAAGGAACAGGATGAGATAGGCGACCCAGACGATGGTCAGCCAGATGTCCACGTACCACTCAGGTTCGGCGTACTCGCGGCTCTCGGTGATGCCGAGCAGGTAACCGGTCGCGGCCATGACGATGAAGAGCTGGTAGCCCCAGAACACGAACCAGGCGAGATCGCCGCCGAACAGCCGGGCGCGGCAGGTGCGCTGCACGACGTACATGGACGTGCAAAGCAGAGCATTGCCGCCGAAAGCAAAGACGACGCCGGATGTGTGCAGCGGCCTCAGTCGGCCGAAGTTGAACCAGGGCTGGATGTTGAGATCCGGGTAGGCAAGTTGCAGCGCAATGACCACGCCGACCAGCATGCCGACGACACCCCAGAACATGGTGGCGATGGCGCCATACCGGATTGGACCATCCATGTAAGCGGATGGGTCGATCGGAGCGGCCACTTCGAAACTCGTGTTGCGGATGAGGATAGCGACAAAACCGAGCAGCACAAAAAACAGCACCCACATATGCTGCCGGAAAGGCTCATCCACCCCAAAGCCGGCGGCCACCAGCGCCACAAACGCGAAAAGGCCCAAAGCGACGATTTCTGTGCCGAATTTCATGACATTTCCCGACCTCGGATTCCGATGCGCGGACGCCAAATCCGCGGAGCATTAATTCCTCAGCCGCGGCCTGCTCGCCCTGATCCATGTCAGGGCCACACGATTTTGCTTCGGGCAGATCGAGCTCGGTGCAATCAGAAGGTGGCGATTGAACTTGGAAACGCAGCACGGGCCGCCCCGCTAATGGACAAGTCCGGCGTCCGCCGGGCCTGGCCGAGCGGAGGCGGTCCGGGCGATGTAATTAAGCGCCCATTGGGAAAAACTGCGGCTCTGCGACGCGCTGGAAAGTATTGCCGATGCCTTGCCGAGCGTCGATCGCTTCAAATGCCGTGGCACAGCCAGCGCGGTCGTTCGCTGCTTCGTGACATCCATCGGTTCGACGAGACGGTCATTTTCCCCGTGGATGAGGCGTACTTGACCTCAGCCGAGGCCAATCTTGCCTCCACCAGCCGGTTGCGCGCCGAGCATGTCGAGGATAAATGCTTCGCCGACGAGGTGGCCGAAACGCTCCTGGCGATCGGTCATGGTGATCCGATAGAGACTGCGGAAGCTTTCGGGTTCATGCTACGCGGCTTCTTCGAAGGCGTGCGGCGACACATCGCGTTCGAACGCGAGCATGTCCTGCCGCGGATCGGAATAAGCGACGTAGGCCCGGCGCTTAGGTCTCATTCCAAGGGCGGTTACCGCGCGCCTCGGCCGCCGCAGCGCTGCTCCAGCCGGCTCATGCTGTCCACGGTCACATGGCGGTTGTTCTCGATCCGGATCACGCCGTCAGCCCGCAATCGCGTCAGCTGGCGGCTCACGGTCTCGTTCGTAAGTCCGAGGAAATCAGAGATGTCGGCACGCGTCAGCGGCAGATCGAAGCACGCCGACCTGGCCGCCGGGTCAACATTGGGGTCGATATTCCGGGCGATCATGAGGAGAAAGCTCGCCACCTTTTCCGATGCGGTCTTGCGCCCCAGCGTCACCATCCATTCGCGTGCTTCGTCGAGTTCGTTCAGCGTCTGCTTGAGCAGGCGATGCTCGAGTTCCGGCGATTCCTTCATCATCCGTTCAACGGCCGCCTTCGGAAACGAACATAGCGAGACAGCTGTTGCCGCTTCCGCGTTGATCGCGCTTTTCACCTTGAAGGGCCGTCCCAGAAAATCCGGTGCGAACTGGAGACCGACGATCTGCTGGCGGCCGTCCGAAAGGCTCTTCGTGAGCTTCACCACGCCTGAAAGCACGTTTGCATAGCTGTCGACGGCCTCGGCGTCGCCGATCAGCTCGACCCCTGGCTCGATTCTGTGTCGCGACGAAGTCTTGGCGAGCCCCACCAACTCGTCTGGATCGAGCGCACCGCAGACGCCACGATGCCGTGCCTCGCAAGACAGGCAAAGGACGGGAATGCCGGAACTGTGAATGTCCTGCCGTACTGTCATTTCGTTCGCTTTACCGGTCCCAAGTGCCAGCAGGATAGCAATCGACGGCAGAGAAATCCTTGCGGCAGTTTGTCCGTGCTGAAGGTTGACCGAAATCAGGGCTTTGGCTCTTCGATGCGTCCAGAGTTCCGGCGAGGAAAACACGGTGGACCACGACATGCGACCGGAATTAGCTGCCAGACTTGGCGAGAACGTCCCGCGCTATACCAGTTATCCGACCGCGCCGCATTTCCATGCGGGCGTCGATGCTGCCGTTTACCGTGGCTGGTTGGAGGCGCTCGAAAGTGGTGACGAGATATCGCTCTATCTGCACATCCCCTATTGCGACAGACTCTGCTGGTTCTGTGCGTGCCATACCAAGCAGACGCGCCACTACGAGCCAGTGTCTGCTTATCTCCGCACGCTGCGCACGGAAATCGCGACGATTGCCAGCCTTGTCAGCGGCAAGGGTCGTGTTCGGGCGGTCCATTTCGGTGGCGGTTCGCCGACGATGCTGAAGCCCGAGGACATGGTGGCACTGGGCACGGTCTTGCGGGACAGCTTCGATTTTCTTCCGGACGCGAAAATCAGCGTCGAAATCGAACCCAACGACATGGATGAAGCACGCCTGGATGCACTCGCCGAAATCGGCATGACGCGGGCGAGACTCGGCGTGCAGGATTTCGATTCGAAAGTGCAAAAGGCGATCAACCGCGAGCAAAGCTTTTTGCAGACCAAAGCAGTCGTCGACGGAGTTCGTTCGCGCGGCGTTGAATCGATCAATCTCGATCTGCTCTACGGCCTGCCGCACCAAACCAGGGAGAGCGTCTGGTCCACAATAGCGCAGGCGCTGACCCTGGAACCGGACAGGATGGCTCTGTTCGGCTACGCTCACGTGCCCTTGTTCAAGAAAAATCAAACGATGATCGACGAGGCATGGTTGCCCGGTCCCGCGGAGCGGTTTGCTCAATCGCAACTCGCCGCGCGCGCGATCGTGGACAAGGGATATGAGGCAATCGGCCTCGACCATTTCGCAAAACCGGGCGATGCGCTGGCGCTCGCGTCCCGCGCCGGAACCTTGCGCCGGAACTTCCAGGGCTACACCGAGGATCGCTCCGAAACCTTGATTGGCCTTGGCCCATCTTCGATCAGCCAATTTCGCCAGGGCTATGCCCAGAACATGCCTTCGACCGCCGAGTATGGTCGCATGGTTGCGGATGGCGGACTGGCCGCTGTCCGCGGCATCGTGCTCTCCGACGACGATCGCGTCCGAGGCTGGATCATCGAGCGGCTGATGTGCGATTTCGCCTTCTCGGCGATCGATCTGGTGGAGCGCTTCGGCTCAGCCGGCCAGAGGCTCCTTCTTCAGTCGAGTTCCATGGCCCTAAACGATCCCCTTCGATTGCTCGAACTTGATGGCGAAAGTTTCCTGGTGCCGGCTGAACGTCGCCCCTTCGTCCGAAGCATCGCGGCCAAGTTCGACAAATATTTCGAAAGCGGAACGGCAAGGCACTCGGTGGCAATCTGAGCACCACAGACGAGCGGTCACCGTTTTCAGTCGATCGCGAACCGATTGAGATACGTTTTTGACCGTTCATGGGCGACCGTCGCATCACGGACCAGATACGAAGGTCTCTGGCCATAGGCGACGATATCGTCCGGTCGTGCCTTCCGGCGTCCCCACCTCGTCCCTAAGGCAGATTCCTACTTTCGCGTACGGAAAAGTTAAACACGCTTGCCAAACGAACGGCGATGCGCGCCATTGACCAACTCTATGCTTCGGTTAACCTGACCCTGGCTGGCGTCGCGATTTCTCCGACATGCTGGCGGCCGGCAAACTTTCCTTTCTGGCTTTGGCAAACGCTCGGTCGCCTTCCAGAAACCCGGCCAGCATGAAGGGGATGAGCTCAGCTACCGACTCAGAATCGCCGTAGGTCTGACGGTAAAGCGCCGCATAGTCCTTGAGTGCTTGGCTCAGGTCGGCGCTGACGGTGATGGTGATCTTCGAAGGTGTCCGGTCCGGAAGCTTTCCAAGTTTCAGGTTGGCCATGACTACTCCTGTTCAATCGGATACGGCCGCAGCACGAGATCCTTGTGTACGACGACGCGCAGCGGCCAACCGGGGCGGACGGTGATCGTGGGCTGAATATTGAGGTTCTTTTCGGTGATGCGCTGTCCGGCCCGACTGACGTTCTGCTGGGCGGATTCACGGATTGCCTTGACCAGATCGCTTTCGTTTTCCCCGAGGCTCAATTCCGTACCGACGCCTAGCAATGTGGCTAAGGCAACTCCCTTGATCAGCTGCCAGGTGTGGAAATCCACCTTGTCCTCAAGGCCAGCATAGCCGGCGGTGTCTGTCGCGGGCAGATTGTCGATTTCGATTGACGAGCCGTCGGGCAGCAGAATGCGTTGCCAGACCAGCAGCGCGCGCCTTTGTCCAAAGGCGACAACGCTGTCATAGGTGCCGATCAGACGTGAACCTTGCGGGATGAGCAAAGTGTTGCCAGTGACTGTGTCATGCACGGTCTCGGTGACCTGTGCGACGACGAGGCCGGGCAAGTCGGAATTGATGCCGGTGATGAGGCTCGCTGCAATCACGCTGCCGGCCATCAGCTGATACGGCGAAGCCGGCGTCTGCAGCGCATGCGGATTGTAGGTCCCGCTTGTGTTCCGCTCGCTGACAAAATCGAGCTTGCGTTGTTGATTGTTCTGGTCGCCCTCGGCCGGCGCAACTGAGGCTGAGGCCCGTGCTGCCTCGGATTGCGGAAGCGGTGCCTCAGACGGCTGCTGCACACTGTGCCCACTGCCGGCGACATCCGACTGCCGGAGTCGATTTTCGATCTGGAAAAACACTTTCGATTCGCGTGCCTCGATCGCCTGCTGGGCAAGGCGCTGCTCCTCGTCCGAAATCTCATACCCTGGCGCGATGCCGAGCTGGCGCTGACGTTCAAGGATCGGCCGGCCGAGATCACCTGGCAATGGTGGGCCGAGCACCGGCGCCTTCGGTTTGATCCCGGAGTAGTCTTTGGGGAGCGTTTCAAGTCCCTCGGCGGTTGGCTTGCGCCCGGTGTTGTAAAGCTCTTCCGCCTGCTCCTTGAAGCGCAGAGCCGGTCCCTGGAGCGCGATCATGGTGACGCCGAGCACGGCGCCCGATCCGAGTGCAGCGATCGTGATGATCACGCCGCGCTTGAACCGCACCGCACGACGGGGGAGGCCCGTAACTGCAGCTGCTCGGGATCGAGTTTCGGCGGAGCATTGGAGCGGGAAGTATCGGTCATGAACCTTTCCCCCCTCACCTGCCGGAACGCGCAAAAAGTGGGATCCGCCGCGGCAGTTGCCGGCCGTCATTCCTCGTAATGCGCACCACTTGCTGCTGCTTGGTGCCGAGCCGCAGTTCGGCCGCGGCAAAGAGGCGATCGACGATGTAATAGTTGCCGCGCATGCGGTAATTGACGAGCTGGCTGTCCCCGTCAGCACCGACGACGAAGAGCGGCGGTGCCTCGCCCTGATCGATGCGGCGCGGGAATTCGATATAGACCTTACTGCCGTCGTCGAAGGTGCGCGTCGGCCTCCATGGCGGTGTGTCGCCGGCAATCGAATAGCGGAAGCGAATATTCTCGAGCGCCACGTTCGACGCTACTGGCATGGCTGCCTCGGCCTGAGCGTTGCGCTGGCGAAGCGCGATGATCTGGTCCTCGCTGTAGGTCCAGGAAATCGCCGCCATAGCGGTCTTTTCCGTGCTTTGAAGCTGCAGGTGGTAGGTCCGCCGGTCAGTGCTGATGACCAGATTTGTGCCAAGCCCCGGTGCGAAGGGCTTCACCAGCACATGGGTTCGCTGGTTGTCGCCGGAACCACTGACGGTGTCGCCAATCACCCAACGCACTGTGTCGCCAGCCGACACGGATGAGAGTTTCTCGCCTGGCTGCAGGGCGATGTCGACGACGCGCTCGGGTGCTGCGTAAAGCTGGTAAAGCGCGCCTTCCGTGTAGGGATAGACCTGTACCGCGTTGATATAGCCATACTTGGTGGGTTGCTGTGTCGCCGCCTTGTTGGCATCCGCGACACGTTCTTCAGGGGAGCGTTTGTCCTCGACGGTTTTGCCCGGAGCGGGCTGTAGCTGGCCGGGTAGCGGCAAGGGCTTTGGAACTTCGACGATCCTGACCGGCTTTTCCGGCGCCTTCTCAATTGCCGCTGGTTTGAACTCAGCAGCGTCATAGGAAATCTCAGGTGGCGGCACCGGCTTCGATGCACAGGCGGAGAGGACGGCGGCCGACGTCGACATGATCAGCACGGCACGGAACGATGGCGTTCTATTTGTCATTGGCGGGCTCCTTCGGGGAAACGGATGTCGGCGCGGCACTGTCGAGCTCGCGCGACCAGTCGATGGCGTTGACGAAAACGCCGAGCGGGTTGTTGCGAAGCTGATCGGTATTGCTCGGCGGGCGGATCACGATGGTGAGGATCGCGGTCCAGCGCGTCGTGCTGGCCAGGCTGCCGCGCTCAAAGACCTGCTCGGTCCATTTGACCTGGAACGAGCTGTCAGAAGCCTTGACCACGCTGGTCACCTGCACCGACACGCTACGCGTGCCGATCTGACCAAAGGGGTCGTTCGACTTGGCGTATTCGTTGAGAAAGAGCGCTGCTCGATCTGTGGCAAAATCATAGGCTACCAGCCAGTTCTGCCGCACCAGCACCGGATCGGTGGAGACGGAACGAACATTCTGGATGAAACGACCGAGGTGCCATGCGATCTGGGCATCTGAGGGCTCATAGTCCCGGATTGCCGGCGCAACGGCGCGCGCCTCGCCGAAGCGATCGACCTCAACGACGTAAGGCACGACGCGGCTCTGCATCGACTGCCATACAAGTCCGCCGGAGAGTCCAGTTGCCAAAGCCAGACAGCCGAGGGCCATGAGCCGCCAGTTGCGGGCCTGTACTCGAGATGAGCCGATCCGCTCGTCCCAGAGCTGGGCGGCCTTCTGATACGGCGTAACCGGTTCGGGTGTTTTGCCGTAACGTTGAACGGGTCGCTTGAAGAGCATCTAGTCGTCCTTGTCATTGAGAGAGGGATTGGCGCTGCCTCCAGGCCTGTCGCCATCACGGACTGCTTGCATGGCGGCGTGTCGATGCGCGCGAGCGGTCTGTTCGGAACGCAAGCGCCTCGCCCATGTCGGCGCGGCATTAGCGGCCGTACTGGCTGGACCTCCGACCATTGACGCGGTCGGCGTACCGCCAGTCGCGATCCAAGCGGCTTCCCGACCGGCATCGGCGCTGCGTCCGAATGCTCCGGTGGCAGATCGCGCTGCCCGCATCGCGGCGCCGCCGGCGGCACCCGCCACACCCTGCATTCCAGCTGCCACACCGGACAGGCCAGAGTCGGGCGAAGTTGCACGCCCAATCTGCCATGCCGAGGAAGCAGCCGATCTCATGGCTGTGCCGGCCCGGATTGCCGCTAGACCGCCGCCAGTTGCCATGCGCGCACCGGCAAACGCAGCGCCTCCGGCAACGAGTGCTGAACCGGCGGCCGCCGTGGTGGTTCCGAGGGCAGCGCCCGCGCCAAGCTGCGGCGCGCCGGAAACAAGCCCTGAGGCGATCCCAGGCCCAAAGATGCCGAGCCCAAGCAGCGCCAATGCTCCTAGCACCTGAGACATGGCGGCAGCCAAGTCCGGCTCCTTGCCTTGCAGCGCGGACGCGAACTCGCCGAAGAGCGTGGAGCCGATGCCAACAATGACGGCGAGCACCATCACCTTTATGCCCGATGAGATCACGTTGCCGAGCACACGCTCAGCGAGAAACGCCGACCGGTTCCAGAGCGCGAAAGGGACCAGAGTGAAGCCCGCCAGTGTGGTGAGCTTGAACTCTAGGATGGTGATGAAGAGCTGGATCGAGAGAATGAAGAAGGCGATGATGACCAGGAACCAGGCCATGAGCAGGACGAAGATGGTGAGCGCATTGCCGAAGATTTCCGGGAAGCCAAGAAGCTGGCTTGCCTGATCGAGCAGCGGCCAAGCGCCCTCGAAACCGGTCGCGGCAATGCGGCCAGGATGCAGGAGATTGTCGGCGGACAGATTGCCGGAGGAGGCGTTGATGCCGAGACCGGCAAAGGACCGATAGATGATGTCTGCGAGGTTCTTGAAATTGTTCAGAATGAAGGCGAACACGCCGACATAGAGCACCTTGCGGATGAGCCGGCCGAAAATGTTGGGCTCGCCTCCAAGCGCCCAGGCGAGACCCGCAAGTGTGATGTCGATGCCGATCAGGGTGGTAGTGAGGAAGGCGACGTCGCTCGAGAGCAGACCGAACCCGCTGTCGATATAGCGGATGAAGGTCTCCATGAAGCGATCGATGACCCCAAGGTCGTTCATGCCGCCGCCTTTCTCGTCGTAGAGAACTGGTGATCAGTTGCCGGGATAGGCTGTACCGGTGCCCAGGAAGCGCTTCGTCGTCTGGCGGGCGGCTTCCTCGGACTGCGCCTTTCGGGCGGCATCTTCAGCCTCAGCCCGAAACTGCGTCGCGAGCAGCGTCTGAATCTGCATCTGCTGCTTGGTCGAAAGCGCGATCAGCTGATTGGTGGCCTGGCTTGCTTCAAGCGCGCCAGCCGCGCCCTGGCTGCGGTTGACGAGATCAGCAAGCAGGTCGCCGTCGCCACGGACATTCCCGACGATCTGGGATTGCACACCCATGGTCTGGCGGAACCCCTGCATGGCGCTCTGCCAACGTTCGCGCGCGGCGCTCGCTAGGTCGCTGACCTTGATCGTGGCGTCGTAGCTTTCCGGATATTGCTGGCGCCACTGGTCCTGAAGCTGGTTCAGATCGAAGCTTAGGCCACTTGCCTGATCCATCAGACCATCGATTCGTTGGAGCGAACCGGTGAGCTGGCCCACCGAAGAGAAATCCAGGCTCTGAAGGTTGCGCGCCATGTTCTGTAGCATGGTGGCCTGGTTCTGCAGCGACTGGATCTGGTTGTTGATCTGTTCCAATGCGCGCGCCGCCGAGAGCACGTTCTGCGTATAGTTCGATGGATCGAAGACGATCAGGGCATAGGCTGGCTGAACATAGTCGGCCATCGGCTTGGCGATCAGAGAGACGGTGACCAAGCTCGTGAAAAGGCGGCGTCCCATCATGATGATTGCTCCTTGTCTGGTTGAGGGAATTGCAGAAGAAGCTCGGCGGCCCAATTAAGGCCGCGCGCGCTCAGGAAGCGGGAGGCAAAGCTGCCCTGCCCGTCCTCGGACAGGACGTTGCCGATCAGGGTCTGCGTGGATGGATCGGAGGCACCACAAAACGCGAGCGTGATGGGGCCGAGCCCGAGCTCGAACAGACGGTTTCCACGGCGCGATTGCAGATAGTAGTGCCGTTTCGGCGTGGCGCGGGCGACCAATTCGATCTGCCGCTCGTTCAAACCGAAGCTCTCGTAGGCTGCTCTCGACTGCGGTTCCACGGCACGATCATTGGGAAGGAAGATGCGCTGTGGGCAGCTCTCGATGATTGCGGGCGCGATTGTAGAGCCCGCGATATCGGCAAGCGACTGCGTGGCGAAGATCACCGACACATTCTTCTTGCGCAGCACTTTCAGCCATTCGCGGATGCGGGCGGCAAACAGCGGATTGTCGAGATAGACCCACGCCTCGTCGAGCATGAGCAGTGTCGGCCGTCCGTCGAACCGCTCCTCGAGGCGATGGAACAAATAGGTGAGCACAGGCAGGAGAGCGCCCTGGCTGTGCGTCAGTTCTTCGGTCTCGAAACACTGCACATCCGACAAGGCCAGCCGATCATCATCGGCGTCGAGCAACCGGCCGAACGGGCCCTCGAGCGTGTACGGCATCAATGCGGACTTCAGCGCATTGGACTGAAGCAGGACCGAAAGGCCGGTCAGCGTGCGTTCCTGCGCCGGCGCGGTGGAAAGGCTGCTCAGTGCCGACCAGATTGCCTCCTTTACCTCAGGGGTGACGGTGACGTTCTCATGGGCAATGAGGCCTGCGATCCATTCGGCCGCCCAACTGCGGGTAGCCTGGTCGTTGATGTTGCGCAGCGGCTGGAAGGAAAGCGCCCCGTCCGCGCCGAGCGCGTGGTGCTCTCCACCCATGGCGAGTGTCGCCACGCGGGCTGAATTGCCCTTGTCGAAGACATAGACCTGCGCGCCGGCGTAGCGTCGGAACTGAAGAGCGATCAGCGCAAGCAGCACCGACTTGCCGGCGCCGGTCGGTCCAACGATCAGCATGTGGCCGACATCTTCGACATGGGTGGAAAGCCGAAACGGTGTCGACCCGCTGGTCTCGACGAAGAGAAGCGGAGGTGCCACTCGCCGGGTGACCTTGGCGAGATGCTCGTTCTCCGACGGACCGGCCCACGCCGACGACAGCGGCATCAGATGGGCAAGGTTCAGTGTATGAATGAGCGGCTGGCGAACATTGGCATAGACATGGCCGGGCAACGAGCCGAGCCATGCCTCGACCGCGTTGACGCTTTCGCGGATCGTGGTGAAGCCGAGCCCGTTGACGATGCCCTCGACCGCGCGAAGTTTCTCGGCGGCGGCTTGGCGGTCCTCGTCCCACACCGTCACGGTCGTGGTGAGATAGCCGAAGCCGACATGATCGCCGCCTAACGCCTGAAGTGCTTCGTCGGCATCGAGTGCCTTGTTGTCGGCATCGCTATCAACGAGCGGAACGGGTTCGTTGGTCACAACCTCGCGCAGGATAGCGGCGATCGATTTGCGCTTGGCAAACCATTGCCGGCGTAACCGCGTCAGCGTTTTGGTGGCGTCCGTCTTGTCGAGCGGAATGAAGCGCGCCATCCAGCGATAGGCAAAATCCCGGTGGTTGAGTGCGTCGAGAATTCCCGGCCGCGTGACGTTCGGGAATCCGAGGATAGTGAGCGTACGAAGATGCTGCTCACCCAGCATCGGCTCCAAGCCACCGGTAAGCGGCGCATCTATCAGGATGCCGTCCAGATACATGGGCGTTTCTGGTACGGTGACGGGATGGCGGCGGGTGGAGATTGTGCCGTGCAGGTAAGCCAGCGTCTCGGCATCGTCGAGCATGCGCACTTCGGGCATAAAACCCGACAGAAGATCGAGGACGCGGTCGGTCTCGTCACGGAACCTCGCTAGCTCCTGGCGCCAGTCTCGTTCGCCTTCGGAATGATGAGAGTCGACGAGCGCGCTTTCCGCCCGCGCCTGGCTGTCCGGCGGCGACATGAACAGCAAGGTCAGGTGATAGCGGCTCTCGAAGTGCTCGACCTTGCCCTCGAAGGCCGCACGCCGTTCTTCATCGACCAGCCATGACGCCGCGTCGGGAAAGCGCGAATTCGGATAGCCCAGCGCTTCGACGCGCTCGGCTTCGAAGAACAATGCCCAGCCGGAGCCAAGCCTTCTCAGCGCATTGTTTGCCCGCGCGCAGATGCCGACAAGTTCGGCTTCCGTCGCGCTTTCCAGATCGGGGCCGCGGAACTGTAAAGTCCGTTGAAAGCTGCCGTCCTTGTTGAGCACGATGCCCGGAGCGACCAGTGCGGCCCAGGGCAGATGATCGGCAAGCCGATCAGCTTTGCCGCGATATTCCGAAAGGTTCAGCATGCGAGCCACCCCTTCAGGCGAAGATGACGGACAAGCACGCCGGCGAAGTCCGGATCGCGGCGAGCGGCAAAGACCGCGAGCGTGTGGCCGGCGGTCCAGAGCGCCAGCCCGGCAATCCACTGCTGCAGGCCAAGGCCTATTGCCGCGGCCACCGTGCCATTGAGGATCGCCACCGCTCGCGGTGCGCCGCCTAACAGGATCGGCTCGGTCAATGCCCGGTTAACGGGAACCTCGAAGCCCTCGATATGCTGCTCTCCGGCGATCATCAGACGAGCGCCCCGCCGCCGAAGGAGAAGAAGGAGAGGAAGAAGCTCGACGCCGCGAAGGCGATCGACAGGCCGAAAACGATCTGGATCAGCCGGCGGAAACCGCCTGCAGTGTCGCCGAAGGCGAGCGTCAGGCCGGTGGTGATGATGATGATCACCGCGACGATCTTGGCAACCGGTCCCTGCACCGATTCCAGGATCTGCTGCAGCGGTTGTTCCCACGGCATGCCGGAGCCGGCCGCGTGAGCCTGGGCTGTAAGAAGAAACGCGAGCGCGGTGGACGAAAGAAAGCGAAGCTTCTTGCGCATGAGGTGACCTTTCAGAGCTGCTGGAGTTGCGGAAGCGTGAGCGGGGCGACGGCGTAATCGCCGTTGTGGTCGAGACCGGTGACCTCGGCCATCGCGTCGATGCGGCGCGAGGATCCGCGCCCGGCGATGAAGACGATCAGATCGATGGCATCGGCTATGAGACGGCGGGGAACGGTGACGACGGCTTCCTGGGAGAGTTGCTCGATCCGGTAGAGGGCGGAGCGCGCCGAATTGGCGTGAACCGTGGCGATGCCGCCGGGGTGGCCCGTGTTCCATGCCTTAAGCATGTCGAGCGCTTCCGCGCCCCTCACCTCGCCGACAATGATCCGGTCGGGCCGGAGCCGGAGCGTCGAGCGTACGAGATCGGCAAGTGTGACCGAACCCCGCCTTGTCCTCAGGGCGACGCAGTCCTTTGCCGCGCATTGCAGTTCGCGCGTGTCCTCGATCAGGATCACCCGCTCATCGCATTCGGCGACTTCTGCGAGCAATGCATTGGCAAGCGTCGTCTTGCCCGACGACGTGCCGCCGGCGACCAGGATATTGCGCCGCTCACGCACCGCCTTCCTCAGCGCGTCGGCCTGCAGCGGCGACATGATGCGGTCGGCGACATAGTTGGCCAGCGTGTAGAGTTTTGCGGCCGGCTTGCGGATTGCAAAGCATGGCGCCAGCACGACCGGCGGCAACAGCCCCTCGAAGCGTTCGCCCGATGGCAATTCGGCACTGACGATCGGGTTGTCGGCATGCGCCTCGGCGCGCACGTGGGAGGCGACGAGGCGGATGATGCGTTCCGCCTCGGAAGGGTGCATGTGCACACCGGTATCGACTCGGCCTTCTCCCAACCGGTCGAGCCGCAGCGCACCATCGGGATTGACCATCACTTCGATAACGGCTGGATCGGCAAGGGCCTCGGTGATCGCCGGCCCCATCGCGGTGCGCAGCATGGTACAGCGGCGATGGTCGGCTTCCGGATGAGAACTCATCCTTCTCCTCCCACGACATTCTCCTTGCCGAGCGACCGTTTCCCGGAGGCGATCTGGCGGCCGACCTGCTCGACGAATTTGTCGAAACGCTCCTGGGCAATGGCCTGCGTTGCTTTGTCCGGAACCGGCGTGTGGGCATGAAGCGTGATCGAGAAGCGGATGAAGAGCGCCAGGCTCTCCAGGATCATCTCGGCATCGCGCCCAACGTGAGCGAGGTCGCGGGAAAGACGGTCGAGCCTCACGCCGTAGCGGCGGTCGAGCTCATTCTCGCCACGCCGCTCGATGAAGGCCTCGACCGCCTTCGCCACGACCGCGGATTTGGTGGTCGATGGATCACGGCTGAGGTTTTCCAGTTTCTCGCTCAGCCCAAGCTCGAGCAGAAACTGATGACGAATGCGGTGGGGCTTCATGCGGCTTGTTCTCGACAGGCCGGCGTTGCGCCGGCGGCGGGAACAAGCATCGGCCAGACGCCCGAAATCGCTTATGGCCGTTATCTACGCTGAGATGCGCTCTGCCATTGAGCAGCCTTCAGAAGCCGGGGACGATGCCCTTGTCGTCGCCCCTGCCCTCGTTGATGCCATAGGCGCGTGCCGCGGTGGAAATCCGATCCAT
This sequence comes from Mesorhizobium sp. RCAM 05104, assembly GCF_059683645.1. NCBI lineage: Bacteria > Pseudomonadati > Pseudomonadota > Alphaproteobacteria > Hyphomicrobiales > Phyllobacteriaceae > Mesorhizobium > Mesorhizobium sp. RCAM 05104. Next base: position 2,218,991 of record NZ_CM185033.1, read on the forward strand.
CACGCGCTTGTCAGCGACCGTCTCGCTATCATCGTCAGCGGGGTTGAATAGATCTTCCTGATCGGGCTTCTGGGTGACGGCGGTCTGTTCTTCGGGCAAACCGGGATGGCGCTGCTGTTGGACGCCACCCTCGGCTTCGATTGTCGCGCCGGCGCTTTCATCGTCGGCGGCAAGACGGCGGTCGACGCTGCGCACCTGCCCAGTCCAATCGTCTTGGCGCGGCGCAGGGCAGTCCCCGTAGGCGCCGTCGCGCAGCACTGGCGAAGGCAGCACTCGCTCGGTGAAATTCTGATCCTGGTAGTAGCGCAGCTTCTTAGCGCGGATCGGCGGCAACCCCGAAACCAGTACGAGTTCGTCTGTCGGTGGCAGTTGCATCACCTCGCCCGGAGTCAGGAGCGGGCGAGCGGTCTCCTGGCGGCTCACCATGACATGCGAAAGCCATGGCGCGAGCCGATGACCGGCGTAGTTGCGCATGGACCTCAGTTCCGTCGCCGTACCGAGGGCGTCTGAAATGCGTTTGGCCGTACGCTCGTCATTGGAGGAGAAGGCAATCCGCACATGGCAGTTGTCGAGTATGGCGTTGTTCTCGCCATAGGCTTTCGAGGTCTGATTCAGGGATTGCGCGATCAGATAGGCGCGGATGCCGTAACCAGCCATAAAGGCGAGTGCGGTCTCGAAGAAATCAAGGCGCCCGAGTGCCGGGAATTCGTCCAGCATCATGAGAAGCTGATGCTTTCGGCTCTTCTTTGGATCACCCTCCAGGCGCTCCGTCAGCCGCCGGCCGATCTGGTTCAGGATTAGTCGCACCAAAGGCTTGGTGCGCGAGATGTCGGATGGCGGCACGACCAGATAGAGCGATATGGGTCGCTCGGCATCCATGAGGTCAGCGATGCGCCAGTCGCAGCCCGATGTTGCAGCCGCTACCGTCGGATCTCGATAGAGCCCGAGAAACGACATGGCTGTCGAAAGAACGCCCGAACGCTCATTCTCCGACTTGTTCAGCACCTCACGTGCCGCCGAGGCCACGACGGGATGAACGTCAGGCATATCTGCCGTGCCGAGGTGGTTGGTCGTCATCATCCGCCGCAGTGTCGCGGCAAACGTGCGCTGCGGGTCCGACAGGAAGGTGGCGACGCGGGCCAGCGTCTTTTCCTGCTCGGCGTAGAGCACGTGCAGAATGGCGCCGACCAGGAGCGAGTGACTGGTCTTCTCCCAATGGTTCCGCCGCTCCAGCGCACCTTCAGGATCGACGAGGATGTCGGCAATGTTCTGGACGTCGCGGACCTCGTTCGGGCCCTTGCGCACTTCCAGCAGCGGGTTGTAGCGCGCCGACCTTGGATCGGTCGGATTGAAAAGAAGGCAGTAAGAGAACTTCGATCGCCAACCAGAGGTCAGTTGCCAGTTCTCGCCCTTGATGTCGTGAATGATAGCTGAGCCGGTCCAGGAAAGAAGAGTTGGGATAACCAGTCCGACGCCTTTGCCCGAACGTGTCGGCGCAAAGGCCATGACGTGCTCCGGCCCGTCATGACGCAGATAGCGATCCATCATCTTGCCGACGAAAACGCCAGCCGGCCGAAACAGCCCCGCCTTCTCAATTTCCTGTTTCGTGGCCCATCGTGAGGAGCCATAGGTGGTGACCAGACCGCGCTGTCGCGCGCGCCAGAGCGAACCGGCGATCGCCGCGGCACAGCCCATGAATCCTGTAGTGCCAGCAAGCATGCCGGCCTTGTCGAACACCTCAGGCGCGTAGGCGTCGAAATGGAACCACCATTCGAACAGTTTCCACGGCTTGTAGATCGGCCAGTCGGCCGCGATGAACCAGGGCGCGCCGAGCGGCGCCTGATGGCCAAGCATGTGGGCGCACCATTGTGTCGCAGCCCACACGCCAAGGAGGACGATCGCAAACACAACGGCGATCTGCCCAATTAGCAGCTTCGTGGGTGTCACTGGCTCGCTCCACTGTTCTGGACAGGTGGATCAAGCATGGCGCTGCACGGCGGAAACCGGAATGCGCCCTACGTACGATGGGGTGCGATGAACGCCCTGCTATTTAAATGGTCGTCCGTCCGGCAGTTCCGGACTGCATTTTATGCGACTTTGACCTGTAGCAGCTAAGTTAAAATGTCCGGATCTGGCAAAGTAGGAATGTCGCTTCTGCCTTGCCAATCTCCCCGCGTTCGAGAGCGCGGGAGATTGAAGATTGGGACTGGTTCTGATGAGCGAACGCGAGCTGCGGCGTATCGAGGTTCTGTCGAAGATCGTTGAGCGGCGAATGACAAGCATTGCAGCGGCAAGCCTGCTCGACGTTTCAGTTCGTCAGGTCCAGCGTCTGTTGAAGACGTTCGAGGCGGATGGCGCTGCGGCTCTCCGGCACAAGGCGCGTGGCCGACGTTCCAACAATCGCATTGTCGATGGTGTTCGCGACTTCGTGCTGGAGCTGATCCGCGAACACTACATCGACTTCGGTCCAACGCTTGCCCACGAGAAGCTGATCGAACGACATCAGCTCGCGGTCAGCAAGGAGACGCTCCGCAAGTGGATGACGGAGGCTGGAATCTGGACGTCGCGCCGTGAACGCAAGCAGCGGCTACATCAGCCGCGCGGGCGACGAGACTGCTTGGGCGAGATGGTGCAGATCGACGGCTCGCATCACTGGTGGTTCGAGACCCGTGGGCCCAAATGCGCCCTGCTCGTCTTCATCGACGATGCGACCGGCAAGCTGCTGCATCTGCGCTTTGCCGGCTCCGAGAACACGTTCGACTACTTTCACGCGGCAAAGGCGTATCTGCGGGAATGGGGCAAGCCGCTTGCGTTTTACAGCGACAAGCATGGCGTCTTCCGAACGACCCATGGTTCCGAGAAGGATAGAAGCAGCGGCCTGACACAGTTCGGCCGAGCTCTTTATGAACTCAACATCGATATCATTTGTGCCAACACCCCACAGGCCAAGGGTCGCGTCGAGCGCGCCAACCAAACGCTGCAGGACCGGCTTGTGAAGGAACTGCGCCTGCGCGACATCAGCACGATCGAAGCGGCCAATGCCTATGCGCCCGAGTTCATGGCGGACTTCAACGCACGCTTCGGCAAGGAACCGCGCAATCCGAAGGATATGCACCGCCCCCTCGCCGATCATGAGAATCTGGACGGCGCCATGTGCCGCAAGGAGGTTCGCACGCTGTCTCAGGCTTTGACGCTGCGCTACGACAAGGTGCTGTTCATTCTCGATCCGACCGATACCGCGAAGCGGCTTGCCCGCAAAAAGGTCGTCGTCTGCGACTATCCCGACGGTCGCCTCGAGGTCATGCACGACGGCATCGCCCTACCCTACAGAACCTTCGACAAGCTGCGTTCGGTTCATAGATCAGAGATTGTCGAGAACAAGCGACTTGATGCTGCCCTGGACCTGGTCGCCCAGATGCAGGCTGGGCGGGAGCTTCATCGCAGCCAGCGCGGGCCGCGGCGCACCGGACAGACGAACCACATGTTCGGCATCCCCGACGGCAGCCAGAGCAATGGCTATGTGAAGCGTGGCCGCAAGCCCGGACGGAAGGCGGACTTCACAAAGGACCCCGCGATCATCGCGCGGCGTGAACAGGCGCTCGCTAGAGGTCTCGCGGCCAAGGTCGAGAGCCAGGCCGTCAAAATCGATCTGACACTCACAGAGAGCGATAGGAATCGTATTGCGGATGTCCTCGCAGTGCTGGACGAGTTTCCAACCAACCGGAAGACTCAACCGACAACGGAAGCCGGCCTTTAGCTCGAAGAGGGCCACGCTGGTCTCAAAGGGCCGACGGAGATCTACTGGATCGCCCCCGATCGGGCAGCGCAACCCCGACCAGCTGTCGCCCGATCGGGCGCTGGCGTCGCAGCCGGCAGCCCCGTCTTGCGACATTTCTACTTTGCTAGCCAAGCGACATTCGAACTTGGTTGCAACATTGAAGCACAAATAGCGAACATCCAGCTCTGGTTTGTAGGTCTGGTGAGCGGAACCGCAGCCCCCATTTGCTGCGCAGGGACCTGCGTTTGGCTGGAAATCTGCGGCCCAAAGTTGCGGAGCATGATTACTTTCGGTTTGCGCTAGGAGAGACTCAGCCATGGATCGATCGGATTCGCAACATAGCGGTCGATTCGTGTGAGCGTTTCCCTATGATCGCTCGAATAGGCTTGATATCGAGCGATATTCACGCTACATACCGGGCAGGGTACGGAGCCGACAAAGGAGCGTTCCGATGAGTGAATTCGCCAAAACACTCCAGGGTTTTGTGGAGCAAATGCCAGACAGCCGCCAAAAGCTAGAGTTTCTGGAAGCCTTACAGGTGTGCCCGGTTATCAATCTAGAGGTCGTCCCCGAAGAGCGTGCAAATAAGAACATGAACTACCTTCGGAAACGTGCGCTTGAGTCTGGGCAGGCTTATGTGATTGCAAGGGCTGGGCGCGTCGACAATTTGCCTCAGGCAGCGTTCGTCCTATCGTCGGATACCATACTCTCGCTAATTGACTCAGTTCGCGGTGGAACAGAACGCAAAACTGCACGGCGAAGGCCCGCGAGTGCATTGCTCGCACAGCTAAAGCCGCTCGATGCAAGCGTTGTGAAGATGCGTCTTGAGCCTCGGTCTCAAGAGGAGACTGTTGGCGGACGCGGACGTGTATTTTAGTCGTCGCTCATGTCGCGCTATTTGATGAGCTCCCAGTGCGTCTTTGACGTGATCAAGAGGCGTAACCTCAATGCTGAACTTTGGTTAGAAGCCGCAGACTCGCGCGGCATCTATGCAGACGATATCTGCATCAGTGCAGTGACGCCTATGACCATCAGATGGCAACTTGAACAAGCGCTCACGGCGGCACGGGCAAAGCCCGAAGCCGCCGTGCATCCCGTGCCGGCGATCAGAGACTTCATCGACCAGGCAAACAGGCTTTTCGAAGATTTCGCGCGCGATGACCGGATCATTGCGATGGACCATCGGATCGCCGCACGCTGGGGCGATCTGCTTGATATGAGGATCACATATCGAGACCCCGACGGACGGCAATTCGAAGTGCCTAGCGCGACAAAGGTTGAGATCGCAACAGCGTTGGTTGGGAGGGGAGATTTCCCATTTGTTTACGTGGACTACCATCAGGATGGGCACGCAGACATCCCGGGGCTTACCGTAGAAAACCCTGAAGACTTCGTTCGCAAGTGAAATGGCGCAGTCCGCTCCCAATAGGTTTCAGATCTTGGCACTGAGCGGTGGAGGCTATCGAGGGCTCTTCGGCGCCGAATTTCTTGCCGCATGCGAGTCAAAGTTCAACGTTCGGTGCAACAACCGCTTTGACATCATTTCTGGAACCTCTATTGGCGCGCTCCTTGCTGCGGGCCTTTCGGCATCCGTTCCAGCGACGACATTAGCGGCGACAATCAAAGATTACGGACCGTTGATCTTCGCTCGCGGCATCACCACCAGCGTCAAACAGCTCGTGGTCGCGGCACCCTATAGCCCGGCTCCAATCCTTGAAGCCATTCGCAAGACGCTCGGTAAGCCCGTTGCCGCAACTCTGCTCAGCGACTACGACGCGCCACTCATTATAACGGCCGTCAACTACTCAACAGGCGAAACGAGCGTCTTTCGTTCCAAAGGCATTGCGGGCAAAGCGGCCAGCGCCGTGAGCATCGAAGATGCGATACTCGCAAGCGCTGCGGCACCAACCTTTTTCCCGACGAAGAAAATTGGGCCAAGCGAGTACATCGATGGTGGGCTTGTAGCGAACGCGCCAGACATGATCGCCCTCCTCGACGCGGTGAACTTCTCTCACGCGCGGATGGAGGAGATCTACCAGCTTTCGATCGGCACCGCGTCCCGTCGGCAAGGTTCCGCCGTGCATGAGAAATCCCGAGCCCCCGGATCTTTTTCATGGATAGCGCGCCGTGGGCTTATCCAAACGATCATGGCAGCCCAAGAACATTTGGTGCTGTCTCAGATGAGCAGCCTCCTTCGAAATCGATTTCTACGCATTGACGAAGAACCTGCGCAGAACCAGGTCGAAGCCATCAAATCATTGGATCTTGCATCTCCGGAAGCAACACAAACGCTTCAGCTGTTGGCGGGCAAAGCGTGGGAAGTACACAAGGCTGCGCGGCCGCTGAGGGATTTCTTCGTCCGTTAGGAGATCTCGTCGAGAAGACGTATGCGAGCGTTTCGCTCCCAGGTCTCGTAGGGCGTCGTCGGGCTCCAGAACATGTACCAAGCGTCCTGAAGCAGGCCTGAGATTTTTGGCGGATTCTGGACGTTGAAACCGACAATTCCGCACTCTCGAAACGCGGCGACGGCAGCGGATGCTAGGCCCGACAAAGCTTCGGGTGGATAGCAGAGGTCGAAGAGCGCCGTTTTCTCTGAATTCCGGTCGTTTGTGAGTTCTTGCCAAGCCCGGCCAACCGCCTCGGCATCCCGCTCACAATCAGTTTGCCGCAAAACCGCAAGGATCACGGACATCCGTGCATCGTCAGCAGGATGCGACGCGGGACGGGTGGCGGGAACGTGGAAAATGCCCTCACTTCTTCGAAAGCAGAGATGATAGTTGGTCCATCCAAACGCTGGTCCCGCGCAAAATGCGCCGAAGGCGTCACAGAGAAACTCTTCACACCAAGTTTCAATCCAGCATCTGCGCCAAAGGGCATAACGAAACGTCATGTCAGGTCCGCCACGTCGCCTTTCTCCGCGGACCGAGGCCCTGTCCAACGCGACACCCCGCTCGTTCATAACCTTTCGAAAGGCCCTAGACAGTGGATCAAGCCTAGGATTTGTAACGCCTTGGGGAGCGACCAAAGGATGACAGAGCTCATGATAGAGGTCCGGTAGGTGCAGAAAGTAGCGACCTTCGAGCAAAGGCACCCTCAAGAGATTGAATGATGGAGAAATCTCAAAATAGTCCTGCGATGTGTGGCTCACTGTTGGCGTGACGAGTGGGTAGTGAATTTCCCGACAGATGGCCGTCAGCAGTCGATTCAGATCTGCATCATCAGAGGATGTGTTCTTCAAAGCGAAAACGCCAAGGCGTTCGACATCGAAAATGCGCTTGGCCATTGCCTGATATGTGCGCGATATCGCGTCTATGTTCGGTGGCGAAGCCTCAAGACTTTTGAGCGCCTGAGCCAGAAGGATAAGCGCGTCATTCAGCTCGCCCACGCACTTGCTCTGAAGTGCTCTGAGTTCGAGCCCTCCTCCAGAGTGCGAAATCTCGATGAGGTCCCGCGCGCGCTTAATGGCGTGACCGATAGCCCCCCGCAAATACGCGGCGGCGATCACCAAGAGCCGGTCCGCGTAGAGAGAGCGGCCCGCTCATGGCTCACACGTTTAGCAATATCGGCGAGCGCGTGCAGCGCATCGTTCGGAATTGGGCGGCTTGCAACGACAATCGTCGCGAGGTGCCCGAGATCCGAGCGGGAGTTCCCTTGAGCGTCTCGAAGCAGACTATCGAGCAGCAGACCCTCATGACTGGCATTGCCACCCCTTGCCGTTGCAGCCGCCCGAAGCATTTCGGCCAGTTTTTCTGTTTTCTCAGCAACAACCGCGTCGCCTGACATCAGGATTTCATCGATCAGAAGATGAAAGGATGCAGCAAGGGATTCTGCACCACTGATCAGCGACAAAGTACTCATGCCGTTTCCAATTCAACGTTATCGCCTTCGTAGAGCATGTCATCCTCATCGTGTTCTGCGCCTTCATCTTTGAGGAAGGTGTCGCAAAGCTTCAGCGATATCGGCAAGCGGGAGCAGCTCTCCGGCCGAGTCCAAGTTAGGCAGGAAAGACGAAAAATATCATGCAGCGCGTGTTCCATCGAAAGCGTTCCCGCCGCACGAGTGACGTGCAATGGTCGAGCCGTCCCGCCGGGTAGAAGCGGCCAACCTGTTGTGCAGACGTAGCCTTCGTTTTCGGAAAGGGCCATCCATTCTCCCATGTCGGGATTGAGGATGTTTGGCATCTGACCATGCGCGTTCTGAACCTTGAAAAATCGCAGCGGCGCAGGGGAAGTCTTGCCGAGTTCGAAGACGTTCAGTTCAAAATCTTCAGCGATATGACCTTCATCGGCGAGTGTCTGACAGCCCGCTCGCAGACCAGCGATTTCGCTAGGGAAGACACGCCCGTCACGATGCACAACGATCTTCTTGGTCAACGTGGACAGATACTGCGCCTCGCTGCGCAGCATTTCGGTAAGCAGGTTTTCAACGATACCAGCCGACAGCTTCTCGTGCTTGTTGGATGTTTTTAGCCTGTGGCGAATAATGCGGCCCCCATCGGCTATGAGAACAATGCCCGCCGTCTGATGCTTGACGTCGATACCGATCACCACGTCCGCCTCGAGCCCTTTCTCGAGAACGAAGGGCCACTTCCCGTTCGGAATCAAAACTTTATTGAGCGCCGCACCTGTCAGATACCCCGAGAACCGACCCCCAAGGTCTGATTTGCGAACGTACTTTGCGTCCGTCCCGCTACCCACCCGGTGATAAGCCATGTCCGGCGTCGTTACGTGAAACACGGCAGCATTTATGCCATGGTCGCTCCGAAGCTTGTTCATCAGCAGCGCGGGGAGCTTATCCTGCATCCGCGCCTGTCCATTGTTGGCATGGAGCATGATAGCGCAGTCACCGGGCTCCAGTTCACCTGTCTGCGCGAGCTTAAGGATTGCTTTGGCCTGGTTGGCGGAGTTAACCGGCGCACTGAGATCGTTGTATGGCACAACCTTGGGTCGGTAACCTCCGGTTGGATGCAGTCTACCCACTTCGTCCTGGAAGTCCTTCACGAAGGTCGGTCCCCACGCGTTCATCACACTCTGAGGAATCACGAGTGCCTGCGGTTCGAGGGGGAGGCTTCGTAGAAGCCGGCACCTTTCTGTTCCAGAAGCCTGCGGCGGCTCTTTGCGTAGTCACGTACATCGACCCGGCTGCCATTGCGCTGGGTACCGTAGAGTCTGCGCCCGCCGCCAAAAAGAACGTCAGGCAAGTCGAAGGGACGCGTCGTAAGCTCTGCTGCGTTATCAGCAACTGTGATACGAGCATTGCCGAGTACGACATTGTCAAGAAAGCGTCTCTTAAATTGAAATGCCTTGGCCCGACGTGCACCCGGTGGCTGGATGGTCTGCCGCTGAAGGTGTGCTCCTCGCCTCGAATGCGTGTCGAGAATAGGAAAGCAGAGTTCCGCGGGAGCGGCTTTCACCTGCGCAGTTTCGGACCCGCGATAGTGCACGACTGCGCCATCGCCCTTGAGATTTATCAGGCTTTTGGGGATCGGTCGTTGGGCGTTCTTATGGAGATATTCTTTAAGGGAAATAGGCTTTCCGTCCTCAAAGGTGATGGGATCGCTGACCGATAGTCCAGCACCACTGATTCTGTATTTCGAACCATTGGTCACCCATGCGATAAAGGCAGGATGAGCCTTTCATGCGACGGATGGTGTTTTGGTCGGCATCGGCGCCGATGGATCGCGCAGAGATCAGTTTTGTCTTCGCTTCGAGTAGGACGCCGAAACCACCGCGCGGGTAAGGGACGACCCGCACGGAGACACCCTCGAAGATGTCTACACCGTCCCGAGAAGATGCGGGATCACGGTGATAGAAGGCGTCACCCGCCCTGGGTCGCCACAACTCATTGCTTCTGTAGAGTGGAGTTTGAACGATAAAATTCAGGAACCGAAGCCGGATCGGGTCAAGCTCATCGCCATCCACCGAGCAATCGACTTCGAGCGTTTCGCCAACCGCTTTCAGCGACGCGACCCATCGAACAAGGTTGTGATGTAACGCGATGTTGTTAGCTACCTCCTCGGGCACGGCCAGATTCATGACATCGCCACGTTGCAGGAGGGCAAACGGCCGCTGGTATTGCCGCGTGAGCGTCCGCTGCAAACGCGTCACGCCAGCGAAGTAGGGAGATCCGGAAACATCGGTCCCCAAGATTTCAAAGAGCCTGTAGCGAGCGGTGACGGTCTCAAGCCCGCCGAGCCGGTAGAGGTTCGTTTCAAGCATGGCGGGCAGTTTCCCAACAGATCATTCGGAATGCGCACGTGGTACAGGTTTCTGGATTCGTCGCGACATCGAATTCGTCGATGTCGAAGTCTTCATATTTTCTGCCGCCAAGCGCCTCAGACATGGCGAAGGCGGTGTTCATCATGAAAAGCTCAGCGTCCTCGAGATCAGCCTCAGTTAAGATATGTTCTCGTACATCTCCAAGAAGGAGTTGGACCTCCTTCAGGACGATCTCGTGTGGGGGTGCCTGCCACGGATCCGGAAAGCCTCGGTTGGGATTCTCCATGCGACTGAGCGCAATGGCATAGCTTGCAAGCTGATCCCTGGCGTCGTTTGCGCCATCCGCATGCACCTTCCAATCAATGATTTGGATGGGTGCGCTTCCGGTATAAACAATCAGATCGGGGAAGGCGCTACCGTCAAGATTGCCAAGGATGTTGAAGTGAAGTCGAGGCTGCGCATGGAAACTCCAGCCAGCGACCACGTTGGCTCGGAACTCATCAAAGTGATAGAGATTTGTGAGCGCCGTAACGATGTCGTCCCAGGCTGCGTCGTAATCATCCACGGTGATTTCACGACCATAAGCGTGTTCAAACAGTAGAAGAAACGCATCACCATGATGCGACTTGACCAATGTGAGGTCTTCTTCTCGGTGTGTTTCCGCGAACTGACGTTGCTTGTCGAACAACTGTTTTCCATGTTCTTTGGCTTGGCGCAAAGTCAACCGCTCGTCGAAGTCCAAGTCCGGGACGATGCGTTCGGAGATAACCGTGTCCACGATCTGGCCCCTCCAAGCCGAAAGAGTCGAAAGGCTCTTCAAGCGCCGTGCGCGCAACCGAGCTTCATCTTTCACACGCCCAGTCGGCGCCATTACGTTAGCGTAGAACCACTTGCGCTGGCACTGACGGAAAACTCGAGCCGATGAGTATGACCACCTCATGAGCGGCCTCGTTCGCGCTTTCGAATCAAACTGAGGAAGTCGAAGAGCGCCTCTTCTTCGTCCGGCGAAATGTTACCGAGTCGGGCGGCCAAGTCCAGTGACCGCGCAGACGGATCGTCCACAGCGTGGCCGGGTACCGGGTACCCGGCCAAGGCCATGAGGCGCTCGTATGCAACACCGTACCGAAGCGCTAGGGTATGAAGCACCGTCGGTGAAGGTGTTCTGATCTTTCCCGTCTCCAACTGGCTGAGATAGGCGTTTGACACATTGGTTTCCGCCTCGACGGTGCGGAGGCTGAGCCCAAGAACCTTCCTAGCCTTCGCTAGATAAGCGCCAAGATCGTTCTTATCCTTTTCCATGATCGCTAATTATCGCAAGCATGCTAAGTTTGTCAAGCACCCATTCGACACGTTGAGTTCGACCTGCGCAGATAATTACTCCGGCTCCATCGATGGACGACTCTGCGCTGGCGAAGCGCTCAGCCCAGCGCCAATTGCTTTGGCGTGTCTCGGTCAGCCATTTACTCTTTGAGTAAGAATACGAAGAGACCGGGGGATGGCCGGAAAACATGGCTTTGGACTCTTTGTATTTCCTCTATTAGCAGCGAGGATAGACGAAGGTTGCACGGCGAGTCGGATATCGGGCTCCAGATGGTGGACTACCGCAAGGAGGCTGGGGGGTGACGACAAGAAAGGAATTGCTTCAGCGGGTGGTGGAGCAAATTGGGGATTATCGCCCGGGCGAGATTCCGCCGATGAGCGAGGCCCACGTCGATAAGTGGGTTCGACAATTTCCCGAAGGGACACAAGAGCCGATCCTTGGTGAACTCGGACATGTGTTTAACAAGACATATTTCACCCGCAAGAAGGTAGTAAGTTTTCTTTCGGCGGTTGCCGGCAACAAGACGCTTACCGGCGACGATCCCAAACAATTCTGGAAATCCACTAAGATTTTACAGATCCAGACGGCGGGAAATAGCCAGAAGGATATGTTGTCGATATTTGACAACGCACTGCAGAACACTTGTGGCTTAAGGATTGCCGACTGCGGCAGCGACGCGCCAGATACCTTCCTCTACATCGATGATGTTTTGTTTTCTGGTGGGCGGATCAAGCACGATATCGTCAAATGGATCAGGGAGGCTGCCCCGCAGAAAGCGAAGCTCGCCATAGCGACGATTGCCTATCACTCGCTTGGCCAATGGCGAACAGGCAAAGACATCGCCGACGCGGCCAAGGAAGCGGGTAAAACCATCAACGTGACATGGTGGCGCGTATTCCAGGTCGAGGATCGGAAGGCCTATATGACCAACACCGACGTCCTGCGGCCTACAGTCATCCCCGCCGATCCCGCAACGCTAGCTTACGTGCAAGGCTTAAATCTGGAACCGGTTCTTCGAACGCCCGGGCAGGTCGGAGGTTTGGGGTTTTTCTCTTCTGAGAACGGTCGGGCGCTTCTCGAACAGCAATTTCTAGTGTCCGGCGTTGGAGTGCGCGCCATGTCGCCCTACCTGAACGTCTATATGCGCCCTTTGGGAAATAGCATGATGGGAACGACGGGATTCGGGTCAATGATAGTTACCTATCGCAATTGCCCTAACAACGCCCCTCTGGTGTTATGGGCGGGCAATCCATGGTATCCCTTGTTCCCGAGGAAGACGAACTAGCTCATGGCCCAAGCCGAATTTCGAAGCTATCAACGCGATCAAGTCGTCAGCTTCCGCAAGACGACTGAGGATTTCGGCGGCTTGTCGAACATGGCGCCGGGATTTCCGATCACAATGCTGGGTGAGCTAATACGGACATCCGAAGCCCTCTATCAAGCGTGTCGCTTCCCACATATGCCCGACGTCCAGCGGATGGTCATCGACGAAACCAGTCCGATGACAGCCAAGATGAAATCCAAGCCATATCGTAAGGATTCCCGGCCGGATTGGGAGGATGTTCGCGTTTCGGTGATGCGCTGGTGCCTTCGGGTGAAGCTGGCGCAGAACTGGGAGACCTTCTCAGCGCTTCTGCTGGCAACTGGCGACCGGCCTATAGTTGAGGACTCGCGCAAAGACGACTACTGGGGCGCAAAGGCAGCGGAAGACGATTATCTAGCGGGCCGCAATGTCTTGGGCAGACTTTTGATGGAGCTACGCGAGGTCGTGCGCAGTGATCCAGATCGGGTCGCTGAGGTGCTACCGCTAGACATCCCGCATTTCGTGCTCCTAGGCCGGCAAATTCCGACCTTAAAGCGTAAGCTAAGCATGGTGCCCAGTCGACCGGATCGATCAGATAGGCTCAAGGTGACTCAACCTGCGGCTGAAAAATCAGGCAAAAAGACGAAGCAGGGCGTGTTGCTTTAATAACCGGACATATGTCGCTGGCAATTTCGCACAAGGGATCACGTCCGTCCGGAAAGCTCGCGCGACACGACGATCAACCTTGGGCAGGAAATGTGCGATAGACGGTAGCTCCCCGTTGTTCGACACGAAGCTGGAAGTCGTTTCTCACCGAACGTGAACCACGGCGGTTGTTAGCTGCGCGAGTCCGGGCAAGCTCAAAGCCCGCGGCGTCCAGCCACCGAATATACCCGTCGTAGAGGACCGGTATGACCTCGTAAGTCCGCCGCCGCCCATCAGTCCCGGTCAACTCGGCGACATCGGTTTGCTGAGCTGCTCCGGCGGTATCGGCGCGAGGGAGACTTGCTTGCCAACTCAGGAAGAGTTGAGGGTCTATAAGATCTTCGGGCTCTATGTCCACGTACTCCTCATTCAGCCAGTCCTCGAATTCCTGGCGACGCGCGGCTGCAGTCTCGCGCGTCTGAGCGAGGTTCTGGGAAAGAGCAAAGGCCACAAAAGGATCGTGGGTGCCCCACCTAAGCAGTTCGCGTGCCCAGAAACCGAACCAGGGAAGACCGGTCGTGGCCTTCCAGTCCGCCAGGGAAGGCACTGCGTAAGGATCGGCGGCACCGGCCGACCATGCCTGAGCGACCACCGCCCCAATGGCAACGCCAAGCCTGAATTCGAGATTGTCGGCGACAAAGCGTTGCCACGCGCGCAGATCGTCGGGTTCGGGCTTACGCGCGTCTGGTTCGTTCATCCACCAGCTCAGCACCTCAGCCCAGCGACGCAGAAGGTCGCGGTCCGTTTCCGTCTGCCTGACACGAAATCCGAAACCTTGGTCGCCCGAGAGAAGCCCTCCGATCTCTTCGAAAATGTCGATGCGGGCCTCGGCATCGTCCCCACCGTAATTCGTGGCGTTTTCGATGACCGCTCGGATACGCGGGGCAATCGCTTCAAACCGCCGTCCGATGTAGGGCGTAAACCCGTACTGGTAGAGGCGCCGTCTTTCCTGAGCGTCAGGATAAATAGTCTCCACGATCGCCCGCCCCCTAGCGATGAATGCTTGTCTCAACCAAGCTTCCTGAATGGCCGCCACCGATGTGAACGTACGCTGCCATAGATCGACGAGGTGCGCTTCTGCTTCGGCACCTGATACCGCGGCTTCCTCAGCACGAGCCAGTTCTTCGATCGCGGTCAGGAGAACGCCATCCAGCTCGTCAAGTGAGTCTGCCAATCGCGACTCGGCATCCGTTGCGCCCTCACCTGCCTCGTCACTGATTGCCGCAGGAAGAGCCTCTTCTAACCAGGCGACAAACGCGCCGGGATTGACGCCGAGCACCCGAAAGGCACGTTCGCGAATGGCTGACAGAAGCAATGCAAGTGGACTCTCGACGTTGCCGGCGTCGCTTTCTTCGATGAGCAGTGACACGCGCAGACGCTCGTAGTCCCGCTGCAACTCCCGAAACTGGGTTCGCTGGGTCGGTATTGTGCCCGCCGCAGTCGACGAAACCTGCGTTGGCAAGGCGACGATTGTCATGCCTTCGATACCCTTCGAAGCGCCAGGCCTCCCCGCGCGTCCGGCGAGATTACGGAACTCGGCCGTCGAGAGTGGTGAAACCACCTGGGTTTGCGTTGCGTGATCCCATGAACGGCGTTTGAGCGATGTGAGGAAAATCAGATCAAACGGCAGGTTGACACCTTCGGTAAGCGTCGCCGTCGCGACCGTGATCGGGCAGATCCGGCGATCTATCATCTCGGTCATCAGCCTGCGCAAGCGCTGCGGCATCTGGCCGTGGCTGGTTGCGATACCGTAGTCGAGAAGAAAGAGCTCGAAAGAATCGGCGCCGCAATAGTCCAGGCATGCGGCGCGAGCCTCGTCGAACCGAATGCGATCCGTGCCGACGGGCTGTTCAAACGCGGGGATGTTCGCCCAACTGTCGAGTTCAAGCGCCTCCTTGAACCATCGCATTGTCTGTTCCGGTTCCTGCGCTATCGAGATCAGGATGCGCTGACCTTCCTCGACAAGATGGAGAACCGTCCAAAGCACGCTAAGGCTGTTGAAGCGATTGAGGCTGTTGCGCATTGCTGCAGGAAGTTGGGGCATCGGCTGCATCCGCAGCGGCAGGTAGACGGGCTGATCCTGACCCCGGATGTAGAGAGGTCGGCCGTTCATGATGTCGAGCAAAATGCGTCCGGTCGAGTTCGGCGCAGTCTCTAGGACGCCGATCACCTGCCGTGTGCTGCGGTATCTGACCCCCACCGGTTCGGCATTTGGTCTTCCCTCGACCCACCGCGCAACGGGCATCGCCGCACCTCCCGCGACGGCCGTCAAAGCGATCCGCACGCCATTCGGGCGCTGCACCATGACGCGAGAGACGAGGCTCTCGAGCCTGAGCGATCGGTTGCTATGCTCCGCAAAACTGACCCGTGTGTTTTCCCCGCCTTCCGGGACGACCTGATGGGCTTCGTCCAAGATGAGCAATCGCAGCCGAGCAGTGAGTATCGGACCAAGGTAGCGCATGAGCGCCTCGGCTTTTTCGACCGTAGCAATCAAGACCGTCGGCCGGTCACCGGTAAGCCAGTAATCGGTGATACCCCAGTCTGCACCACCATAGAGGCCTGTGATCGTCATGTCGTTGCCGAGCTCGGATCTCAGCTTGGCTTCGACCTCGCCGGCGAGCGCCCGCGACGGCACCAGATAGATGGCCAGCGGGGCCAGCTCATTGTCGGGATGGAGAAGCAACTCCTTTACAAGTGCCATGTTCGCCACCAGCGTTTTGCCGGAACCGGTTGGTGTACACAACGCAAACGAGGAGTCCCGCAAAAGCCGTTCAAGGCCTTGCAGCTGTGATGTCCAGAGGATTCCGCGACCCCGTCGAAATTGGTCGCGCGCGTAGGCCTCGAGCCGAGCTCTGCGATCTGGGTCCATCGCAGCAAGCTCAAGGAGCGGACGATAGATACTCGCTGCCCGATAACCCTGCGCGACAAGCTGCATGAGGGAAATGAGTAGCGAAGCATCGTCGCTGAACGTGCGGATTGCCATCTCATCCAGGGCGATGAGTTTCGCCAACGCCACCTCGAGCCGTTCATCGCGACCACGACGCAGGCTGTCGGCGATGAGGCCAAGGCTGCGGACAAGCTCGACTGTGAAGTACCAGACGACGCGATTGTCGTCGCCTAACAACTCGTCTTCCTCGGGGTTCGGCATCCCCATCCGAAACGCGGCGTCTCGCCTAGTCAGTTCAGGGTTGGCTGCCCAGAATGCCGCAGCCCGTCGGATGACGTCGTCGAAGTCCGCCCTGAGGAACGCCGCATAGAGCGCGACACCGTCGTTTTCTGTCTCGACCTGTCCGAGCAGACCTGAGGCCATGGCCGGCAATCCACCGAGTTGGTAGGCTGCGGCTGCGAGGAGCTCGATCGGCACGATACCACGGACCGGATCACTCGCACGCGTGAGCCATTCAAGAATTTCCCCCGCCCTTCGGTAACAATCGATTGCGCGCCTCGAGGTTGTCCCTTCGATCTGCCGAAAGATTTGCCCGGCATGAAGAAGTCGTCGTGCATCGGCGAGTTGCAGAGCCGTCTCCTGTTCTCCCCATTGGATCGTGGGAACGTCCCAGGTCGTTTGAAGACACCGGACGAAGGATCGGGCCTGTTGGCGAGATAGCTCGTTCTCGATGGCGATCTGACGACGTACAGCGTCAGCAATCTCCAGACGATCTGCGTCGAGCTCCGGCACTATCGCGCCTCCTGCCAAAGGGTCGAGTAAAGCCTGTCAATCAAGTCAGCGCCATCTGTCAGAATGAGCTCGACAACCTGAAGGTCGTGAGGCGAAGTGTATTCTTCGGGAGTCGTCTCCCACCCGATCAGCACATCGTTTGCCTCGCGGTTGCGCGCACCATTCCCAGCGATGAGGATAAGATTGGTGCGTGACAATGGCACAGCGTCGAGTAGCACTGCCTGGTCAATCGACAGGATCGTTGCCTGGAACCCATCCGGATCACGCAGCTCCAGGAGACGTTGGAGCTGGCGCAGTCCATGGGGAATGGGCGTATCTCGATTGACTTCGAACCAGACCCCGCGACCTGACCGAATTCGCTCGTCGGTTTCCTCGTCCTCTTCCCATGGACCATGCATCAGCGTGGCAACCGCGGATTCTGTCAGTCGTCCGCGCCATTTCGCTTCGCCAGCGATGAACCGAACGACCTCGCCCTCCTCGTTCAGGGACAGCCCTATGAAGTCGGACCCAAACCGTCCGAAGATCTCCCGCTCCCGTCCCGGATCGCGCGCGAGACTCCAAAGATAGGCCTCAACGTCTGCATGATAGCGGAACAAGAAAATGGGAATGCGCCATTGGTGTCCCCCAACGAAATTCCGCTGGAACGCTTCTGTGATCATCCCGGCCATGACTTCGCCGAATAGACCGCGTCTCGCGGTCGGGGGAGGCAACTTGGATAGCACGTATGTGCGCCCGGAGCGCCGGCGTCGGGATGGAGGTCGATCGCAATCTGGCGATGGAAATATTCCCGCGCGTCGAGATGGGCGGATTCGAAATAAGGCCGCATTGCCGCTACCAGGTCGTCGTCTGTCGCAGCCCGTTGCTCGAGCAACAGATGGCCGTAGGTACCGCGGACCGTACCATTATCAGAAAGCCATCTCCTGATCGCCTCCATCGGCGGTCTACATGTGTGCATTTCTTCCCCACCCAGGCAGCAGCTACTCGTTACTCCGTCTCGAACGTTCCGTGCCTAGACTGGAAACAAGGTGCGCACACGCGCAAACGGATTTCGGTATTCCGAAGCATATCTCGCCTTTGCGGCAATAATCTCCGGTACCGAAAGCCGGCGTTGTAAGGCATCGAATATGTCCATGCCGTCGGCAAGGATGATGCGGCGCGCCGTAAAGGCCTCGAGCGCGCCGTCGGTAAACCCCTCGAAACTCACGAACAGGCCTCTGGTCCCTTCGAGCCGCTCACTCAGTTTTCCCTGAAAGGCGTGCAGCTTCTCCGCGTCAGTCTTCGTACGGTGCCACTTCGCCTCGAGCAGATATGTGGTGCCGCCGTGTTGGAACGAACCGTCGATCTGCTCCCCGGTGAGACGGAACCCTCCCCTTGCATCCATGCGCCAGACGTTGAACAAAGCGGTGAGGAGCCGCTCGAAATGATAGCCTCGAGCCTGGGGGGCATCCGACATGGCGTGCAGCCCCAGGAGGTCGCGTTCAAGACGATCAAGCTCGGCGTGGTCGGAGTCGTTGCGGTCGGACGATGGATGCGGCCAGGGTGAGGCACCTTCGAGGTCGAAGGATGGTAATGGCGCTCCGCCCAGCCGCTCGACAATGGCGCTGAGGCGCGCGCGCGCTTTGGTGACGGTATCCGGGGCACCGCGACCGATGCGTGCGGTTTCGCGATACTCCCAAAGCGAAGTAAGCGCCCTCACGATCGCGCGCGACTGACCGACGGTGAGGAAGACACGCAGGCGCTTCCCCTTGCTGCCAGAACCTTGAGCATAGGCGTCGTCATAGATGTCGACGCCGACCTCGCGGCGGAAGAAATCGTCGAACGTCGCATTGGTGAAATCGAGGACATAGCCGGAGCCCATTCCGAACAGCTCGTCCACCACCTTCAATTCAACGGGCCTGAGCTGATCCATTTCGTTCACTCCGAGCTTGCTTCGTCCAATAGTGCTTCCTCACCATAGCCGACAGCACTTTCGCTCTCACCATCGGCCAATGCGGCCGGAATGTCGCCTGCCAACAGCTTTTCTTTCGACAACAGCCCGGCGTCTTCCAGGGCCTCAAAATCCGGCAGGTCGCGCAGCGTGTCGAGACCGAACTCCAACAGGAATTCTTTTGTCGTGACATAGGTATAGGGCGCGCCGGGCGTCGGGCTGCGCGGACCGGACGCAATCAGTTTCGCGCCGCGCAGATGACCGATGAGATCGCGGCTGATCTCCTTGCCGAAGAAGGAAGAAAGCGCGGCGCGGGTGATCGGCTGGAAGTACGCCACACACATCAGCACCAACACTTCAGATTGTGTCAGATCCACGGTTCGCTCGTTGCCGCCGACCGCGGCACGGATGGCGTCGGCATAGGCAGGCCGGGTCAGATGCTTCCAGCCGCCGGCGACGGCGACCAGATCATAGGGACGGCCGCGCAGTTCTTCGCGGATATCGTCGATCAAAAGATCGATGCTGCAACTCTTGCCGACGATCCGAGCGAGCCTTTCACGGCCAACGGGCTCACTGGCAGCGAAAATGGTTGCCTCAACCCGATGCATCCACTCACGCCACCTTGCCTCCGGCGGCAGATGATCCAGCTCCCGATCAAACAGGCGGTCAGGTGCTAGACGGTCGCCTGACCGGCTCTCCCCTCGCCTGCGCGCAGCCTCCGCCATGATCCTCACAGCCCGTAGATGCGAAAGGTCGGACGACCGGACAGTTCACGCACAGCGTCGAGTTCGACCAGCCGGTCGAACAAGCGGCGCAATCCGCGGTCGCTCATGCCGGCAATCTTTTCGGATGCGACGATTGCGTCGTCGGACAGCAGCTTTTCGACAACAGCATCCGCCGCTTTGGCCCTAAGTTTCGGCGCAACCGCAAGCAGCCGGTCGGCGCGGCGCTCGAGTTCAGCGGAAAGATCAATCGCGCGCAGCGCAGCGCGTGCCTGCGCGGCAAGCAGACTTTTGGCACGCTCAGGATTTGTCTCGATGCTTGTCGCCACAGAGCTGGCTGCCAATCGAAGCGGGCGGGCACTTGTGCCCAAGGCCGCACCGGCGCCCAGCAGCGGCACCGCGTGTGCCCAACCCAGCCGTTGCGCCAGCAGGACGTCGGCGAGCCATGCGCCGACGGCGCGCGGGAAGCCGTGGCGTTCGGCGGCCATGAATGTTCCGGTCAGCGTTGCGACCATGCCAGCGCCGGCCGCGAGTTGCCGGAGATCGTCCGTCAGATCGCTGACCGCCTCATCATCCGGGGCGTAGCCGAACTCTTCCAACACCGCAGCGAGGTTTTTCTCCGTCAGCAATTCGTCCCCTGGCCGGGCTGCCAGCCGGCGCCAGGCGAGCAGCAAAAGCCCGGCGGGACCGACGGACAATAAATCGCCCGGTCGTGTGAGCAGCACGGCGTCGCACAGCGCCGCTTCATCCTCGACGCGACCAGCCTGCTTTGCCGTGACAGCGGCGGCCGAAAGCGCCAGCCGCTGCCGCCAGGCACCGGCCCACCGTTTCTGCCGGCGGACCACCGCGTCAAGCGCGCCGATGGCGGCGCCTGCTGAAATGGCAATGTCCTCAAGGTTTTGTGCTGCAAGGCTTTGCGCATCCGGGATGGCGCGGCGCAGCCAAGCCGGCACCGTTGCCGTCGGCGCGATCGACGGGGCGCCGGCAAGCGTGGCGTAGTGGCGCGGAGAGGATTTGGGACGCAGAATCATCGAAGCACGATGAATCATGACGGCGCTTTGCGCAAGCCGCAATGGACAAAACCGCCGCGCGTGTCGGTGACATAAAACGATCGATAATGTTGCATTATCAGTTGTTTAACTCTGCTCCTTCCACTTGAAATAAGTTAGCCGGCTAACGTCGATCTTCGGGACACCCGGACGACGGTTCGGTGCAGCCACTCACGTCCCCCGTCTTCTCGTCGCGACTATCGCGGTACGGAGCTGGTCACGGCGACCTGCTCCGAGACACCTTTCGAAGAGGCCGAGCCCGGATCACCAACTCTAAATCCCGCGTGATTGCCTATTCTATGAACCCTCCGTCAAGATTGCAGCGGCCAGAAGCTGCCCCAGCCAAATCATCACAGCGCCCACTCAATCGAACCTGAAATCATACCGGTCGGCGGACTTGCGCGGGGTGGGTCAATTTTGCGCGCGGCCAGTGGAGCAGCGCATGAAAGAGCAACATGAATAGGCGTGGCGCCAATATTTTCGCATTGCTCTAATCGATATAGTTGTGAAGAGCGATTTCAGCCCGTTTACTTGCCGTTCAAGTCACGCATAAAAGAAGGTAGCACCGATTCGGTAGCTTATCCCCTGTCTTTCGCGTACTCGCGGCCCGTGGCGCCGGTGGACGATTGAAGATCGCCGGTCTCACTAGCAGGTGGGCACAAGGGCCTGGGGCCGGTTGGCAAGCCACAGGAGTAGGACGATGTCGAAGGATTCTGGTAAGGGCGATAATCACGGGGGCGGGCCAGGCAAGATCGAGATTACAGTGGTGGTGAACGGCCAGCCCACGCAGGTCGAAGCCAATCCCAACCAGCCGCTGCACGTCGTTCGTACCAAAGCCCTTGAAAACACGCAGAACGTCGCCCAACCGGCCGAGAATTGGGAATTCAAAGATGAGGCTGGCAACTTGCTCGACGTCGACAAGAAAGTTGGCGATTTCGGTTTTGCGAATCCCGTGACCTTGTACCTCAGCCTGAAGGCAGGCGTCGCAGGTGCCTGAACCCCAAACTGTCGATCCTGTGGTCTCCCGAGCGAAATTCGATCGGGAGATCGGCTGGTTCCTTGGACAAGCGGGTGTTTATCGGGCGCAGGGATGCTTCCTGATCGAGGCAGTCTTCCCAAGCGCCTTCTTCATCTTTGCGCCGCCGAAGTTAAAGCCACAGGTAATCGGTGCAGCTGTCGAGATCGACTTTTCCAATTACGATCTCCGACCTCCGTCGGTGGTCTTCGTCGACCCATTTAGGCGCCAGCCGATTGCCCGCAAGGATCTACAGCTTAAGATGCTGAGACGGTCGTCGCTACCCGGACCCCCAACGGAGATTGTACCGGTCTTGCCGCAGAACACCGTGCAACTGACGGACTTCATCCAGGCCAATAGTATGGAACACGCGCCCTTCCTGTGCATGGCAGGCGTGCGGGAATACCACGACAATCCAGCCCATTCAGGTGATTCATGGCTTCTCCACCGGGGTTCTGGAGAAGGCTGTTTGGCCTTCATCCTGTACCAAATAATCAAATACGGACTCACTCCAGTAGAGCAGCTTCAGCTCCAAATTTCAGTGGTGGGGCTGGCAGCACCCCTGCCAGCCATCCCGGAATGACCGCTCTGGAGGCCGTCAGAACAGTTGACCTCCCCCGAGACTGTGTGTCCGCTGTACAGGCGCATCTGCGCTCGGTTGGACAGCAGGGCTATGAAGGCATGGCGCTCTGGGTCGGCGTTCAGCAAGAACAGCACTTTGCCGTAACAGAAACTGTTATCCCGGCGCAACGTCACATCCGGACGAGCGACGGCGTATGCGTGATGGTTCCTGCCGAAGAATTGCACCGGCTCAATGTTTGGCTCTACAGACGTGGCCTGACGCTCCTGGCGCAGATCCATAGCCATCCGGGCCGGGCCTACCATTCGACGACCGATGACGCCTACGCGATAGCAACCACGGTGGGGTGCCTGTCGCTGGTGGTGCCGAATTTCGCGCGCGAGCCTTTCGATCTTGCTCGCGTCGCTGTCTATCGACTTGACGCGAAGGCGAACTGGAATGAGGTCGCGTCCGCAGCCCTGATGCGAATGATCACGATAACGAGCTGACGATGACCCTTGCTAATTTCATCGACCGCGCTGCTACGGCAGCATCTCAGGTCCTGACCGACTTTCATCTGGGTGACTTCAAGGCAGCTCTCGAAAAGCAGGTCGTGGCCATCGCTTTCGACAATCAGGCGGCCTCGTGCGCCGAAGGCCAGGCGACGCTGGATCTTGCGGTGAGGTTGCTCGCCAGACTCTATCCGGTTCTGGCAATACTCCCCTTGGACAGCGCAGCGAGTTCTCAAGCCCAAGCGCTAGAGCGCCTGGCAAAGTCGATCAATCCAAGAATCGGCATCCGGCGTTCCGGCAAGTTCGCGACGGTCGGCATCGTTGCAGGGGCGACGCGCCCATCACTTCGGTGCCCAACCTTGTTCATTGGATCGGACGGCTGGGCAGCAAAGCTCTCGCATACGGACCCTGTGGGCTCTGGCTCGAGTTTGCTGCCGTATGGAGCTGGCGCCGCCAGTTGCTTCGCTGCCGCCAACGTCTTTCGAACGATCTTCGCCGCCCAGCTGACCGGCGCCAAGTTGGACGAAAACATCGACCTCTCCTTATACAGCTATAACAAGACCAAAGCAGGCGACGCAGGCCCGGCCGAGTTTAGTGTCGACTTTGGTGAAATGCACTTCGTTGGGCTGGGCGCGATAGGCCATGGCTCGCTTTGGACCCTGGCGAAGCAACACGGCCTTTCGGGTCGGCTGCATGTAGTCGATCACGAAACGATCGAGCTCTCAAACCTGCAGCGCTACGTATTGGCTGGCCAGGCAGAGGTCGGCATGTCCAAGGCGGTCCTTGCAACCACCGCCCTTCGATCGACCGCACTCGAGGTCGAGGCGCATCCGCTGAAGTGGGCAGAATATGTTGCGCGCCGCGGCGACTGGGTCTTCGACCGAGTGGGTGTGGCGCTTGACACCGCCGCCGACCGTCTGGCGGTCCAAGGTGCTCTGCCCCGATGGATCGCGAATGCCTGGACTCAGGAGCACGACCTCGGCATCTCGCGGCACGGGTTCGATGACGGCCAAGCTTGCCTTTGTTGCATGTACATGCCGTCCGGCAAATCCAAGGACGAGCACCAGCTGATTGCCGAGGAACTCGGACTACCGGATGCACACGAGCAGGTGAAAACGCTGCTGCAGACCAATGCCGGAGTTCCTGACGACTTTGTAGCTCGAGTGGCTACAGCGATGGCGGTCCCCTTTGAGCCGCTCGCCCCGTTTGTTGGCCAGCCCCTGCGCTCCTTTTATCAGCAGGCTATCTGCGGCGGTTTGGTGTTCCAGCTCAGTGATGGAAGTCGCCGCGTTCGAACCGTGGTTCCAATGGCCTTTCAGTCAGCGCTTGCCGGGATTATGCTTGCCGCGGAGCTGGTCAAACATAGTGCGGGTTTTCCCCTGAGCCCGACGACGAGCACTCGGGTGAATCTTCTGCGCCCCCTCAGCTCCCACTTGCACGATCCGAAGGCCAAAGATTCCAGCGGCCGCTGCATCTGTAGCGACGGCGATTTCATTGCCGCTTACAGGCGCAAATACGGCAAGAGTGTTGAACAGCTAAGCGGTGTCTCCGCCGCCTAAGCAGACGCGGATATCTCCGATCCCAGGGCCGCGGCTTGTGCTCGTGATGAGGGCGCCACTATGACACGCTTGGCCCGCTCCTCTGCCGACCTATCGTCCATGAAATCCCCTCCCCGCTCACGATCCCGGATACCTCCTTGCCGATGTGCCGCTCGAGCACCGGCCGCCATGGCACCAGTGTGAACTCGCGCGACTTTTCAACGACGGCATATTTTCCGCTGGCAAGCTCGACGGAGCGACTGAGCCTACCCTCTACTCGTTCTCCAGGTCGGGCTTCGACATAAGACAGTCCAAGCCCCTCCGACAGCTGCCCGGCAACACGGTTCAGTTCGCGCTGGCGCAACATCGAAAGCTTGTTGGCGCGGTAAACGATCTGATCCTGCTCTTCATGCGCGAGGCCTTGCGCCATCAGCCACTGCCGCCGACGGGCTTGCGCCTCCTGGACTTCACGCCCGAACCCAGAGTCGCGGAACGCCGCCGGTCTCTCCGCAACCAGCTCCCGGTCGATCCAGGTGGCGCCTTCAAAGCGGACCTGTCGCTCCAGCGGCATTGACGAGAGCTTGTCAACGACGACAGGCTCGGCCCTGGCCCGCTGGCGTTCATATTCCGATGTGCGCTTGAGATGGTCAGGCGCGACGAGCCAGGTGCCGTTCGGCTCGCGCTCGACGCCACCGGTCGCGCGGCGGATGGCTTCCAGCCGGCGAACATGGGTTTCGGCAAAACTTTCGGTGGCAGATGGGTCGTGCTTCAGATGAATGTCGATGCTGTAGCGACCGCCATGCGCGGCGGCGATGTCGGCAACGATGCGATCGACCTGTCTGGGCTCGGTGCTCCTCGGCGCGACACGCACGATGCAGCCGTCGGGCACCGGTTCTACCGCCTCGCCTCTGCCGATGTCGATCCAATGGCTCTTCCCGTCCACGCCGTCGACGATCAGGTACTGCCGGTCATTGATCTCGTCAGCGAGCCCACGTGCGACGACGCGGCCAATGACAGGCTGGGCGAGCTGTCCTGATCGATCGTGGATCACCCAGTCGGCGGCACTGCGGGCGAGACCCTTGCCGGTCAGCTCGCGATGCATGGTCTTGATGATGTCACCGCGTTCGCCGACACGACGCAGTGTGGCTTCGAGGTCATGGTCGAGGCGCCATCGGCTTGCGCCGACCTCCGCGGCCAGACCCATGCGCTCGAGCTTGCGCAGGCGGCCCTGGTGCAGCGTTTGGCGAAAGGCGTCGCGACCGTCCGGCGAGACAAGTCCGTCATCATCGCGCATGCTGAGCAGCCGCCGGTCGATGCTGGTGAAGCGCTCCTGCTCCATTTCCCGGCGCAGACGCTGTTCAATCTCGCGGTCGGTGCGTGGACCGAGATCGAGGCTGACCAGCTCGGCGGCACGCTCGCGGATGCCACTCGAAATATACTCGCGCGCGATGATGAGATTCTCGCCGCGATCGTCCTTGCCTCGCACAATGATATGCGTGTGTGGATGGCCGGTGTTGAAATGGTCGACCGCGACCCAGTCGAGCTTGGTGCCGAGGTCTTCTTGCATCTGCGCCATCAGGCGTCGAGTCAGCGGCTTAAGGTCGTTATACTCGATGCCGTCCTCGGGTGCGACGATGAAGCGGAACTGATGGCGATCGCCGTCCGCGCGATCGGTGAACGCCTTGCCGTCGACGTGGTCGCTGTCGGCGCCGTAGAGCTCGCCAGCTTGACCTTCGCGTGTGACGCCGTCGCGCTGCAAATAGCGCAGATGCGCTCGCGCCCCGACCGCGCCCTTGCCGGCGAGCTTGACGATCCTGGCCTTGACGACGACTCGACGCTGGCGAAAGGCGGCATATCGGTCGCGGGATCTGAGCAGCACGGCGGCCGCCCCGCCGCGCCCTGCCCGGCTCCCCGTGAAGCGACCGCCGCGCTGGGTCCGGCCGCCGGCCCTGTTGATCGCCGCACGGAGCTGGCCGGCATAGCGTTTGCCGGACTTGGAGCCGCGG
Source organism: Mesorhizobium sp. RCAM 05104 (assembly GCF_059683645.1). Taxonomy (NCBI): domain Bacteria; kingdom Pseudomonadati; phylum Pseudomonadota; class Alphaproteobacteria; order Hyphomicrobiales; family Phyllobacteriaceae; genus Mesorhizobium; species Mesorhizobium sp. RCAM 05104. Next base: position 2,245,323 of record NZ_CM185033.1, read on the forward strand.
GCGCCTATTTTCCCGAGCTTCGGTCGGAACTCGTCGTCCTGCATGCCTGGCCTCCGGCCGTAGCAGAGTCAAAATCGGTCACTCGCAGGGACCTAGCCTCCTGGAGCCCCTGGTAGCCTCTTGGGAAAACGATGTGCAGACAAACACTTGCCCGCCTCGTGGAGGCGGTGCCTCTATCTTGCCTTACGCGCCTCCCCTCCAGGACGCGCCTGACCCGCACATTGCAGCGATCCGGCTTCGTTAACCGCGCGCCATCTTTTCCGAGCGGCACGAAGAGATCGTCGTTGCTTTCGCCGGCGCGAACACCATCATGAAGGAAGAAGAGCGAGCGTCCGGAGTGCGCGTTTCTTCCCTTTGGAGTCGCGGATTCGCCCCTGAATTCGTTCATGTCGGCGGCCGAAATCCCCGTCGCCTTGAGCTGTTCCAGATAGGCGATGGTCTCCTTCGGCAGCGGCTTGCCACGCTTCAAATGGTCTTCGTAACGCTCGGGTCCTGCGTTGTAGGCGGCAAACAGGCCTGGGAATCCGAAGCGGTCATACATGGCGCGCAGATAGGCGGTCCCGGCCAGAATATTGTCGCGCGGATCGTGCGGATCAGGTCCCAGACTGTATTCGGCACGCATGTTCTCATAGGTGCCAGGCATCACCTGCATGAGGCCCATCGCCCCCGCGCGTGAGGTGATGGGGTGCCCATCGAGCATGGTCTTGCCGCTGCTTTCGGCATCCACGACGGCGTGAATCCAGGCTTGGGGAATGCGGAAGCGTCTGCTTGCTTCCGCTGTGAACGCCTGCCATCGTCCAAGCTGCGGATCACGGGAGATGACGAGCGGCTCAGCGCCGGTCGAGGCGGAACAGGCGCATGGCGCAATAGCGATCATGCCGAGCATCAGGAGGGTCAATCGGTCCATAGCGGCACGAGCCTCCCGATGATATTTGCGGCCGGCACCGGCCCGAAGTAGCGGCTGTCGAAGGAGCGATTTGCCTCGCTGCCAAGCAGGAACACCTCGTCATCAGAGAGATTTCGGCACCCGCTCCACCATGGCAGTGGGCGGCTCTGGCTGTCGGTTGTCAGCCGGCGCGCGACGATCTCACCGGCGATGATGATGGCGTCATTGAAGGCACAGACATGCTCGCCAGGGAGCGCGGCAAGGCCCTTCACCAGCGGCACATTGCGAGGCAGGTAGCCGCGTTCGGCGGCGAGATCGGCGACCGATTTTGGCAGGCGGACGAGCACGAGGTCGCCACGCGCGGGTGATCCAGCCGCGACACGATAAAGGCCGACCGGCGCGCTGGCCGAGGCGTTCCAGACCAGCCAAGGGGTTGGTCTGACGAAGGCGGCGAAGCAGATCAGGCCGAGGCCAATCGTGGCAACCGCGATCGTTTTGCGCGCTCGAAGGCGCCGCAGACGGCTGCCGATCAAACGGATGGAAGGGCGCCGGCTCATGGGCGCCCCCCTCGCCGGCGGAACCGGAAGTGACCTCGCCATCCTCGGGAGCAGAGTCCTGCGGCTGTCCCTTCGACCAGTCGTCGAGCTCGTCGATGTGGTAGCGGACATAGCGGCCGTGCTTGCGGAATTTCGGGCCGCCGCCTTTGAGCCGCATCTTCTCCAGCGTGCGCTGGGACAGGCCGATATAGAAGGCGGCTTGCGCGGTATTGAGAAACGGGCTGCCCTTCTTGGCGCAGGCCGCGCGTTCGTTTTCGTCGTCCATGATGATCCTCGTTTCGCTCTCGGAAAGGCGCAGGCGAGGATCGGCCAGCAAGGTCGTCGTGGGGACGGGCGAAGAGTCGGGGGAGAGTTTTCGCCGCCCCTTCGGGCGGACCTGCTTGGAAATGGAGGAACCCCGCGCCGGTTGCGGCGCGAGGCCCGAGGTCAACAGTTCAGTCGACGGGGTTCCAGATGATGGCGTAGGTGTCGTCATCGTCCTGGCCGGCGGCGCGGCCGAGATTGGCGTAGAGCTTGCGCGGACCGAACTCGGGGGCTGCGATCGACAGGCTCACATAGCCCTTGCCGGAGGTCTCGCCGGTGCGAATCCAGCCCGCACCCACTTCGACCCCTTGAGTCAGCACCCGGAAGTCGGGATGGTTTTCCGCGCTCTTGGCCTGATTGGGCACGATGTCGATGTCGGCGCGGACGCTGAGCGTCTTGAGCTGGCCCTTGTAGCCGCCGTTTTCCTGCTTCGTGACATAACCGATCGCGGTCATTTGAAAGTCTCCTTTTGCTGTCGCCGGGGACCATTCCCCTGCGATGGCGGACCGTGATGGGCGCGTCCGAGCGCCCGAACCCGACAGGGCCGCAGCGGCAGCGGAGGACCCGAGCGGGCAGCTTTTTTGAAGCGAAGCGGCGCGAGGAAGCCGCCGCAGGCGGCGGGGAAAAAGCTGGCCGCGAGGGTTTCGGGCGGTCGGACCCGTCCATAGGTCGACAAGCCAGCCGCGGGGAAATGGTCCTTGACGAGAGCATGGAGACAGGCCGCGCGATCGGGCGAGCACGACAAGCAGGCGGCAATGCAGGTGCCGGGTCCGCCGACGCACTGAGACCTGCCCAAGCGACAGATATGTCCATGTGCTGGGCGCCTCGGTAACCATCCCCGGCCGTGATGCACGGCTGCCGCATAGCCTCGGTCGGGGCGGGATTTCTCGCGCGGTGCACGTCTGAAACACGAAAAAAAATGCGGCCGATGCCGCCCGAGAACGGGGCCAGGAGGCAGCACTCGAAAGAGCCGCCGTCGGGCTTGATTTCTTCTCGACGAATGAAGCTACGACCTTGCAGCCGGAAGGCTTGCGGCGATCGTGTCGTCAGCTGTGCGCTGCGGTTCGGGCCGCACTGCCAAAGGCCGGAACCGATAATGGCGTGTGCCACCATCAGGAGCAGCGCCATGGCGGGATGGTCGAGCATGGCGGCGCGCACGGCGGCATGGACGTGCCGCGTCTGGCGGCAATCGCTTGTTCTATCTGCTTTTGCCAGAACAGGTGGCATCAGCGAAATAGCTGTCTTCGCCGAACAAGTCGGAGATGATCACCTGATGCCCGAGCCGACGCAATGCGTGTTGTTCTAGGCTGGCCGCGAGGTTAGTGGCTTTTAACAGGACTGCGATCAACGTCCGCTACCCGCTGACGATGCTGGCTAGAACGGACTGGGTTGCCGATCAAACACTCTCGGATTTTGGTGTGAGTATGAACTCGAAAACGGGCACAGGCTGGCCAGGCATCGGCTCCGGCAAAACAACCGGGGAAGTTGTGGCCGCATCGGCATATTCTGCAAGCGCGGCAGGTGGCATGCCGAGCGCGGCCTCAAAGAGCCCGTTTTGCCCCCTCACTATTTGACGAAAAAGCCCTGCAGCTCTTGCCGCATGGCGCGCGGCAGCGACCCGCTTTCCCTCGCGGATTTTCACCCCTGACGCCGCCAACAGGATCAATCCCTTGAAGAACACGCGATGCTGAGTGCTTTGTTTCGCAGCGTGCCAAAGAGGCTCCCAAGCCTCATGAGATTCCCAGTAATAACCGTGGTTGAAAAGGTCGATTCCCCATCGAAATACATCCGAGCCTAGCGCTTCCTCAACGGCGACGGTCACCGGCTCGTTTTGGTAACTATGGCCCAAGGGATCGCGCACCGGATGCGGATGTCTGCCAGGCAGGTACGCATAGGTTGGGAAACGTTTTTCGGGCAGCAAGCGAGGACGTGACATAGACCCAGCAAACATGAAACACCGCTGATGGCAATTCATGTCACACAAGAACTGATGGCATAATGATACTCCCCGACACCCGCTTGTTTAGACCGGAGACATCGCCAAGGCAGCAGGCTGCGGCCTAGAAAACCAATCTGTACGAGGGCAGTCAAAGCCGGGAAACAAACCGAGCGCAGAAATGGTGAGGCCGCGCCCAACTGTACGAATAGTGCTGCTGCATCCTCCATGCCTTGCCTGAACGCTCCTGCTCCTTGTGTCACCGTTCCATCATCGCGTGCGTCCCCAGGTCGCCTCGTCGGCGATCCGGCGCGGCGAAAAGATCAGTTCCGGGGGCTGCCTTAATTGGTTCCTTGACCTGGTCGCGTTTATGGGCGTTGGCGACGTGTGAGCTCATGGCCTCAGCGCGCTAAGGCCAGCAATTGCATCGAAGAGCTCTCTCTGCTTTTCCGGCCCGACCTGAGGGACGACGATGATAAGGCCGGCGTGAACCGGTTCTTTGTCATAAAGCTTCCTGAAGTCCTTGGCATTGTTGGTGACGAAGGTGAAATCCCTTTCGACAATGAGGGGCATGAGGTCCCAGTCGGTTTCGCCGCTTAGCCCAAGCCAGGTGACGTGGTTTGCTTCATGTCCGCGTTCCTGGGCTACCGCAACGAGGGACGTGTGCAGGCACTCATCGATCAGAAACCTCACGAGGTCACACGCGCCTCGACCTGACCGACGGACGTGGGTCGCCCTTCAAGACCACGCTCTTCGACGACTTTATTTTCACGCCCTGCTCGGAAAGCTTCTTGGGCCGCCCGCGAACCGGATGAGCGGCAACCCATATCCTGGCGAGTTCTATCATCCGCGGCGTCAGCTTGGGATATCCCTCCAGAATCTCCGCTTCGTCCGCGCCTTGCGCGAGCATGGTCATGATCATGCGAACAGGGATGCGGGTTCCTTTGAAAACGGGCTCTGCGCCCATCACCCCTTTAACGCGGCCGATGGCGGCATCCGCCTCATCGAGATCGACAATGCGCGCTTCGAGTTGTTTACGTGCCTCGGCGACGTCGATGATCAGCAGGTCGTCAGCCCTTACCGTCTTGGCAGTTGGAGCAGCCTTGATTTGCTCGAACAGGCGGTGGCGGCGATCAGCGGGAAGTGTCGCCCCCACGCCATACCAGAGCTTGAGCCGCAGCAAATCCTCACCGGTCAATGCCCGTCGGACGATCCCGCCGGCGCGTCGGACAGCGCTTGGAACCGTGTCGACAATGCGTTTGTCTATCGCATTATGAACGGCCTTGATGCCGATCCCGCTGACGGCGGCCGCCTCTGCGGGGGTATAGATGCGAGCAGCTGCGCCCATAATTCTTCTCCTTGTGAAGAACAATATAGGTCGTTGGGCTCCCATCGTAAAGACACCCAGGCTTGCCGCAGCCTAGGCTCTGCTGCTGGAAAGCAGATTATCCAGCGTCCCATGGAAACGAACTGAGGTCCTGACGGTCACTCTTGGGTATATTTTTGCATGCGTCCAGGGACGCACTTGTCGTCGAGGCGGGCTTCGACGTCGGCATCGTTGCCAACGCGAAGGTCGGCCTGTCCTACGCCGGCCAGTTTTCGCGCGACGTGAGCGAGAACGGCATCAAGGCCGGTAGGCTTCGCGGATCTTGGGCAAGAGGTCGCCAAGCGCCAGAATGCGTTTGACCATCAGTTCGGTGATGCCGAAGGTCGCGGCGATGTCGGCAACGGTGCGGCCCTGACAGATGAGCCGCGAAAACGTCTCCCATTGCGACACCTCGTCGGGATCGAGCCGGGCGATGTTTTCGATCAGCGAGGCCTCGAGCGCATTGGCGTCGTCGCCGTCTTCCATGATGGCGCAGGGCAAGGGGTCGGCCTCGCCGCGCTCGTCGGCGAGCGATCTGGCCGCGAAATAGCGCCGCCGTCCGGCGACGATCTCAAAACTTTCCGCCGAGCCGTTGGGGCGCACCAGAAGCGGCACAAGCACGCCACGCGCGCGCACGGACGGCAGGATGTCGGAGATATCGGGCGCGCGTTTGCCATGGCGCATGTTGGCGGCGGAAATATTGAGCCTGTCGAGGGCAATGTGGGCAAGCTGCATGGGTCTTCTCCTTCGTTTCGGGTGGGATGTCCCCGCCGCTGAGGCCGAGGGCCGGCGCGGCGGGGACCGCTTTGCGCCTATCGGCGCGCTGGTTCCGCCCTGTCGGGCGGAATCTCGGAATGGGGCTTTGCAAGGGCGCCCGCTGCCTGTCGCAGAAGCCGCTCGGCTTCGGTGATGTGGCCGGCGCTGCGTGCGGCATCGGCATAGACGGAGAGCGGAAAGCGCGCGTGAAAACACAGGTCGCGCTCGATGCCGAGGCCAAGCCGCCCGTTGACGCTTTCAAGCTCGGCAAGGCTGATGCTGCCGAGTTCGGGAAAGCCGAAACCGAGGTCGCAAAGGCCAAAGAGCGTGTCGCCGTCGGCGTCGAGTTCGGTCAGAAGCCAGGTCGCAGGCCCGGTTGGATCGAACAGTTTTACCACCGGGACATGGTCGGTTTCGGTGTCAGTTGCGCCATTGGCGAGAAGCCGGGCGCGCAGTTCATCGGTGATCAGGATCATCGTAAATCTCCTTGTCGGAACGGGTCGGGTCGGTTGCGCGCGGCCTCTGTGCCTTGCGCGGAATTGGGATCGGGCGCGCTCATGCCGCGATCTCCCGGAGGTCCGCCGCGCCTTCGGCATCGGCGTTACGGCCAAGCAGGAAATCGGCAGCTTTCGAGGCATGGCTGGCGGCGCGGAAAATGGCGCGGTTGTCCTCGCGCAGCACCTTCAACCATGAGCCTATGTAATCGGCATGGCGCACGGTCGGCTCGATGCCGAGACTGGAGCAGACGAAGGCGGCGGTGATTTCGGCGACTTATCTGAACAGTCAAGCTGTCTCAGACGTTGTTCATAGCGAGAAACCGCTCGCTGCACTGGCTTTCTTGGATGGTGCTCGACGTGAGACAGTTTTGTGCGATTGCGCCCACTTTGTGCAGCCCTTTCACAAACCGATGTCAGGTGCTGTTTGGCGCGGTACCCGCGGCGATTGGGGCAAAGCAGACTCCTATCCCCGCTCTCATTCCGTCCCGGATGACCCGAAAACGGACAGTAGAGCTCCGTGTCGAAACACGTTACGTCGGGCCGGTCCGTATACCTAGCGAGCCGTTCAGAAGTGCACTGCATTTTAGCGATGGCGCTTACTAACAATATACCAGCCCGCTATTGATGCGCCCGGGCAATCCCAGCATTTATTTTTCCTTGCAGATTGCGTGTCCTAGACTTCCGCTACTCGCTATAAGCGAGTGGTCGTTGGAGGCTGTGAGATGGAATGCGTCCTGTGCAAAACGTGCGAGGCTGCGCGCGCGGCGTTCACAAAGAAAATGGATGAATGGTTTTACGCGCAGAGCAACAACGTTGAAATCATGACGAAAGAAGCGGATCCGGCGGCGATACACCAAGCTTACGAGCTGCTCCAGGCTGATCCGGCGGAGTCATTCGGGCAATATCTTGCGCTCGCCGAAAACGGGTCGGTCTGGAGCATGGCTGCGGTCGGGCAAATGTTTTACGTTGGAACCGGCACGGCGCAGGACTTGGAGCAAGCGGAGAAATGGCTGCTCCGCGCCTATCAAGCCGGATCGGATTATGGTCTCGTCTGCCTTGGGTCTCTCTACGAGCGATCGAAACGCCACGAGGAGGCGCAAGAGGTGTACAAGACTGGCGCTGCGCGGGGCTTTGTCCCAGCGATGCTCTATTTGGCGGCGTGCTACCGGAGGTCGCCGAACTGGGCTCAAAGCCGCCGCGAGACGCTGGCGCTGCTGGAGCAAGGCCCGGCCGCTAGCGATCTTTTCGTCCGGCATTGGCTCACAACCGCGATGGTGCGCGGTTGGTTCGGGCTAAGGTATATTCCTGAAGGCATCCGTCGGTTGCCCGACGTTGCCCACGAGATGGCTGTTCTCGTCGAGTACGGTACAGGGCAGTTGCAGGGCGACAGCAAAAAACAACAGGGCTTCTTTAGCCGTCTCGCAGCACAGGTCTGGCTGGTGGGCGCCACCCGACACCCAGCATCATAACCAAGCCTAGCGGACTCGGTCCGTTCGTCGGTCTTATGATGAGCGGCAATTTTGCTTCTGGCCCATCACGTCGATCCAGGGATTGATCGAGAGCTGCTATCGAAGGATATCCTGGCGCCTCCGCAAATCGGGAAGATTTGCGCCTTGCTTGGCGTTGCGCAGGATCGTACCCATCGCAGATTGGTCGGCCGCATAGCGCCAAAGCGAAGCGATACTGCCCATCCTTGTAGACCTGGGCGCGCCTATGCGGCGCCCCGGACCTTGTGTTGGCGAGCGCCCGCCTGCTGCGCGTGCATCCAGTCGGCGATCTGTTGCGCCTTGGCGGCGGCGGTGAAAATGGCGCGCTTGTCGGAGCGGAGTACCTCGAGCCAGGACACGACATAGGCGGCGTGATCCGGCCGCGGCTCGAGGCTGAGGTTGAGGTCGGCGCAGATCATGGCGCTGAGAAGCTCGACCGTGCATTCCTCCATGGCGTAGGCGGCCGAACCGAACCGTCCGGAGAGATCGCGATCGAGGCGGTGCTTGGCGCCGGAGGCATGCCCACATTCGTGGAGTAGCACGGCGTAGTAGGCGACGGCGTCGCGGAAGCAGGCGAACTCGGGCATCTGCACGTGGTCGGTGGATGGGCGGTAATAGGCCCGCGCGCCGCCGTGCCGAATGTCGATGCCGAGTGCCGCACAAAAGCGCTCGGCGCGTTCGACGCGCTCGGCTTCGGGCAGCATCGGCATTGCGGGCGGCGTGTAGCCATCGACCTGCGCGCAGTTGAAGACCGTGTAGCCGCGGGCGAACATGCGCCGGGCGGGCTCGTCGTGATCTTCGTCCCCGTCGTCGGCGTCGGCCTCGCCGTGGCGATCGGCGATCTTCCAGAACACGACCAAGTGCCCGCGCTCGCCCTTGCGGACCTGGGCGCCAAGGGCCTGCCATTGCCGATAGGTGCCCCAGATGCCGGCGGGATAGCCCGTCGCATACGCCGCGGCCCAGAGTGCGATGACGTTGACGCCGCGATAGGTCTTGCGCGAGGCGACGTTGACGGGCGTGGTGATCGCCGAGCCATTGTGATGCCAGGGCATCCGGTAGTCGGCGGCGCCGGCTTCGATGGCGGCGATGATCTGACTGGTGACGCGCTCGTAGATGTCGTTCCGGGTCTCGGCCTGATGGTTGCGATCCGTGGTCATGGGTGCCTCCTGTGCTCGCCCTCTCCGTCGAGGGCGAGGCGGCAGGGACAGACGCGGATAGCCGGCTCGTCACACCCTGTTCTCGGTGCTGGTGCGGAACAGGGTTGACGGGCCGGCAGCGTCTGTCACAACCCGAGCCCCTGCCTCGTCGGGCGAGCGCAGGAGGCACCCATGATCGGCGGGCCCGGCCGGACCGGGATCGGTTACGAAGCTATACGGCTATCAGCCAACGCCGTCGTGAGACGGGCGCCGTAGCGGCACGACCCTGGTCGCAGGTGATCGAGCCAGTTCCTCCCGCAGGCCGTCGATCACCGCATCGCGCTCGGCGACCTGCAACGTCAGCACCTGGATGTGCTGTGCAAGTGTGCGGGCGAGCGCCCGCAGCTCGGCCATCTCGGCGCCGCGCACGGCGCGGAGCTCGGCTTCGAGGGCGCGGATGCGCTCCTTGAGGACTCTGGGGGAGGATCGTTGGCGGCGGTCTTCGGCGGCACGGAACTCGGCGAGAAGAGCGCCGGCCCGGTTGGCCGTCGCCCGGCTGACGCCGGCTTCGCGCGCCAGGTTGGCGACGGTCAGCGCCCCGTCGGTGCGCTCGGCGCGACCGTCGAGCAGCCGCTCCATGGCCGACCTCAGCGCGGCTTCGCTCCTTGGCCCGAGCGCGGTCATGCATCACCGTCCACGAGAGGAGCGATCAGATGGCGCTTGCGCTCATTGTCCTTCAGGATCGCCGTGCGCTGCAGCGGCGAAAGGCGCCGGTCGGCCAGAAGCGCTTCGCCCTCGGCGATCGAGGCCTGCCATGGCTCGCGGTGCCGGGCGGTCAGGCAGGCATTGGGGCAGCGGTCGGGGCTGCAGCGCGACAGGGCCGGCGCCGTCCGCTCGTCATCCGGTGCATCTTTGAGGCAGAGCGCGGTCGCCGCGTCGAAGAGGCAATCGTTGAGGAAGCCGACATGCAAGGTTCGCCCGAGATGGGCGAGCATAGCGCGCAGCCGCTTCCGGTCCATGATCCGGCCGGGAAGATCGCCGAGTTCGTCCTGCACGCGGGCGAACTCTCGGCGCAGTCGCGTCGCACCCGGTCCCGCCGGCCCGTCTTTGCGAAGAAACGCCTCGTAATGGGCGACGACATCGTCGAGCTGGCCGAGCGCACGCTCGCGCTCGACGGCGCTTCGGAAGTCGGCCTGGGCCGATCCAGCGTAGCCCTCGAACATGGCGATGGACGCATGCTTATACTGGATCTTGCCGGCGACCGTGCCGAACGGCCGGTTGGCGATGTACCAGGCGATGGTGCGGCGCAGCTGCCGCGTCGTGAACTTCCAGGGTTCGTCGTCGATCCGTGGGATGACCGGTCCGTCGCTGGCGCGCGCATCGAGCCCGTCGCGGAACAGGTTGAGCGTTGGCGTCGCGCCCATCCCGAGATGATCGTTGCTCCAGGGCCAGTCCTTCAGCGCCACCCACAGGGATGACAATCCTTTGTCGCGGCGATTGCGCTCCGAGAGAACTTCCATCACCGCAACGGCGCGGGCGACCGGCTCGATCGTGATCCAGTCGGCCGTCGCGCCGCGCGCCCCTTGGCGTTTGTAGACGGTGCTGCGCAGCCGGTAGCGCTCGACCAGGCCGTCGGCGCTGCGCACCGGCGACACGCAACCCGGCTGCATCGCCTGCACCTCGCTGTCGCGCATCCCGGTCAGATAGGCGCAGACGATATAGCAGGCGCCCTGCAGCATCCGCTCCTCACGTGCGAGGCTGAGGCCGTCGAAGCGATCGCGCCAGGGCAAGCCGGTGTCCAGATCGATCGAGATCGGTGTGTCGAGTCCGCCGATCTCGGTGCCAAGTTCTGTCGCTGCCTCGTCGATCAGCCGCGCGGTTGGCTCGGACTGGCTGACGCGGCCGCTCTCCGGAGCGCCGGCGTGAAGGCGCATCAGATGAAGATTGTAGGGTGGCGTCTCGTCTCCGGTGAGCGGATCGGTGCGGCGGGCGACGTTAGGCGCGCGCTCCCAGATCGGCACGCCTCTGCCCGTGGCCCGGCGCGCATCGAGCCACTTCGCCACACGGGCGCGATAGGTGCTGGCGACGGCCCGGCCGGTCCGCGCGTCCCGCGCCATCAATCGGGCGCAGCGGACTTCGAGAGAGTCAAGCTCGGCACGGGCGGCAAGGATATCCGGCGCGTAGACCTCGACATACCTGAGTGCCCAGCGCAGCATGGCGCCGATGACCGGCTCGGGAATGCGCGGCGTGGCGTTCTCGGCGGGTGCCGGCGGCCGTCCGGCGACGCGGTGAGCGGCTCGCCCACGCCAGGGAAGCACGCCGATGCCACCACCGGTCAGCCACGGCGCCAGGTGATGCAGATCGATCGGCACCTCGACATACTTCACCGTCTCGTGCGGTGTTCGCCGTCCGCCGTCACGGGCATGCACTAGGTAGGCGTCGAGCAGCGCCTGATCGACGCGGCCGAGATCGACGGCGCCAGTCTGTGCGTGGAGGAACGTCGCGAAATGCTGGACGTAGCGCAGCAGCCGGATCGCCGAGGTCGCGCCGCAGGGCGCCCGGTATCCCGGAATATGGATGCGCAGCCGGGCGATCACATACTCTTTTGCCAGCCGTCGCGTGGCGAGATCGGCGATGCGGGCGAAATCGAGCCGGTAATTGCTGTGGCGCGCGTTCACCCGGAAGATGGCGGCGCCCAGGTCCCAGAGATCGTCGCCGAAGCGGGGAAGCTCACCGCGGTCGACATCGTCCCTGACCGCGACACCGGCAAGCACGGGCTCGCCGTCGCCATAAATGGCCGACGGCAACGACGTCCGCAGCGAGAGCTTGATGGAACCCGGCATTATGGCGCTGCCGCTTCGGGTGGCAGGTAGATGAGCGCCGGGTCCGACGCCGCAATCCGGCGAGCGTCCTCAATCTCCGCGTCGGCAAACCGGGACAGAATCTGATCGGCGATGCGTCCGTGAACGCGGCCAAACTTGGCGATCCAGTCGCCTTCGCTGAGGGCCTGCCGTTGCGCGCGAATGAAGTTGAGGAATGCCAGAAGCGCAGGCAGCTTGCGGGCGGTGATCACCGCATTGCTGCATTCGAGACAGCCCCAGAAGGGCGACGGACAGGCTTCCCCTTCTAGCCCGAACGGGCTCTTGTAGAAGCCGGCGCAACTGGCGAGCCAGACATCCTGCTCGCCGCCGAGCAGCGCGCCGATGGCGGCGGTACCGGCAACGGGAAGACTGGTTGCCTGCTCGGGATCGGCCAGGACGGCGCCCTCCTCTTGCGAGGACAGGATGCACGGCCGCAGGGCGGCGTCGAGCGCATCGTTCATGGCGTCGGCAACGGTCGCCTCGTGCAGATGGCGAAGCGCGGGGATATCGGCGTAGTGGTTGGCCGCCACCGCGGCGCTGTGGCCGACGGCGAAGCGGTCGAGTTGGCCGCCCGTACGCCGATACCACGCCGCCTTGTGGGTCTTGCGCAGGCGTGTCAGGTTGAGGCGGAGCGGCTGACCCTGTTCATCGAGAATGCCATGTCGTGCAATCCATGAAGCGACGGATTCCTTCAGGCTGAGCACCCTCGGGGTCAGACGGCCCCAGGCGCAGTGGACCCAGAGCGTGTCGGCGCCAAGCCGGCCTCTCGCCGGACCGGTCCACTGCAGCACCTTGCGGATCAGGCCGCCCGGCGTCGAGGAGCCGCCATCGCGCGCGCGCAGCCGCTTCCACTCGGCGCCGCGCGCCCGCCGTTTGCAGTACTCGATCTCGACATAGCCGCCGGATGGGTTCTTCAGGCAGTCCGCCCGCAAGCTCTTGATCGCTTCGATCTCGAGACCCGTGTCGAGCGAAATGAGGACGATGAGCGGCACGAGGTCGGCGGCGATCAGATGCCGGCGGCTATGCAGATCGTGGATCAGGCGATCGTTCTGCAGGCCGCTCTCGCGGCGCAGCGTGTAGAGGCGCTTGAAGAGCGGATGCAGGTGCCCGATGGCGCCTTCCGCATCGATCACCGCCGTTACCTGTTCATGCGCCCTCGCCAGAACGCGGCTCCGATCGGCATCCTCGACGGTCGGGATGCGATCGGCCACGGCAAAGCGGCGGATGATGGCGGCGAGATCGGCGCGAGCGGCGGTCCGCAATGCCGTGGCGATGGCGTCGCCATAGGCATCGCGCGGCCGGGCGCGCACACCCGGCCGGTCGCTCGTATACATCAACCGCCGCGAGGCATCGGGTGGCAGAAGGCCGGGCTCCGCCGCCTCGGCGAGGCGGAGCAGGTTGAGCACCTTGCTCATCCGATGCAGCCGGTGATTGGGATGCAGGCCGCTCTCCTCCATCCAACCGTCGAAGCCGTCGATCAAGGCAGCGCTCACGTCGGAAAGGCGCGCGATGCGCAATCTGGCGGAATCGAGATAGCGCCAGAATGTCTTGAGCGCGTTGGTATAAGCATAGGCTGTCGAGATTGAGCCGGCCGGACCGCCGACCTGGCAGGCGCGCCAAAGCGCGCCGGCAAACGTCCAGGCCAGTGTCTTGCGGCCAGCGAGCATCGTTAGATCGATCCTCCTGCTGCGGTCCGCCAGCGTGACCGTGAAGCGGAGCGACGCGATCGCGGCGGCGGCCTCGCCCTCGGGATCGGGCAACGCCTCCGGAAAGAGCGCACGGCGGCCCGGCCGCCGCACCGACGCGGCGATCGGAGCGGTCATGCTGCATCACCGGCCGTATCGTCGGCCCAGCGATCCGCGGCTGCCTCGACCAGTTCCTGCGCTTCGCCGAGACTGTCGAGATAGATGTAGGTGCTGGTAATGCTCGCGTGCCCCAGAAGGTGCTGGAGCTTCTGCAAGGGGTCGCCGAGCATCCGACGATAGGCCGCGCCGTGCCGGTCGTGCGGATCGAACACGGTTCCGATCTGCTCGCGGATCAGCATGGAGAGCATGTTGACGGCGAAGGTGTGCCGCAGAGTGTGCGGCGTCACCTCGATCTCGATGCCGAAGCGGCGACAGCGGACGCAGGCGCGCCGGAAGGCGGCTTCCCAGGTTGCGGAGGGCACAGGCCGGCCGGCTTCCGTCAGCCAGAGCAAGCCGTGCTGCGCTCGGCCGGGCGCCCCGATCAGCACGCCGCGGCGTTCGGTCGACGTAAGCCGGTCGAGCCGCACGCGTTTGCCTGCCGCGCCTGTTGCCTTCCCGCTCTCCGGCATCAGCCAGAGCGGATCGAACACCGCAGGTTCGGAGCGGGCGGCGGAGATAGCGCGCTCAAGATCGACATAATCAGAGATCAGCGCCAGCACCCGGCGCGGAATGCGGATGCGACGTGGCCGTCCGCCCTTGGCGATCGGACCGGGAAGATCGAAGGGAACTGAGCGCGATCCCGGCTCGGTCAGGCGCGGAAGCTCGGCCAGAAGCAGGCTCCCAGCTTCTGTCAGCCGCAAACCAGTCGTGACCAGCAGTTCGGCAAAGAGCGCATTGCGCTCGCTGTTCCGCCCGCGGCACGCCGGATCTTCGGAGCCGTCGGGAAGCCGGCCGCGCAGCCCCACGTCGCGGAACAGGAGATAACGGCCGAGATCGACATAGCGGGTGTCGTGCCGGCGCGCTGCGCGCTCGCGGGCGCGGTTCGCCGTCACGGCGAGCACGGCCCGGCTGCCGGCAGCCCTGCGAAGGGTGACGCCGTAGCTGAAGGGCGAAACGGTGATGATCCCTTCCTCGACGGCCCAGCGATAGAGCTTGTCGAGCGCGGCAATGCTTCGGTTCCAGCTTGCCGCCGAGATGCGGTAGGGAGCCGCCGACAGGCGTCGTGCCCGATGAAAGGCCAGGACATCATGGCGGTCGGCCCTCCAGACCGTCTTGCCACCGCGTCGCTCTGCCAGAAAGCGTGCCCAGACCAGGATGTCGCGGGCGTAGGAGCGCCAGGTGTCCGGGGAGCGCGCGCCCATGCTTGGACAGGCGCGGAAGAAGCGGTTGAGATGAAGATCGTAACTGCCGTCATCCATCAGGATGAACGGCATGCCATCAATCAGCCCGGCGCGCTCGGCCACGTCGAGCGCGCCGAGCGCGGGGTTTGTTGTTGCGGAATTATCGAGGGGAAGCGGGCGCGACAGGGCGCCAAGATCGGTAAAGTACAGCTGCACGCACGTGACCTAAGCGGAGCGCCTGCGGCGCAAGTTATTGTCTTTATGTGCGAGGGGTTCCCCTCGCGCTCTCCCGCTCGCCGCGTGGCAGGGGTGCAGGACTAAGCCTGCACCCCATGAACAAGCTTGTGGTGCCGCCGCCGCGTAAAGCGTTGTCCTCGCTTCGCTGCGGGAACGCTTGACCCGGACGTCTGACGAGCTTCACCGGAACCGTCGGCAAGGTGCTTCCATTGCCTGATTCTGAGACAGGATTACAGAGTCAGGATAAGGCGACCAGTTCCTCGCGCGCATAGGCCTTGGAGCCGAACGAGCCGGAGAGGTCGCGGGCAAGCCTTGCCGGGTGGCCGGTCCAGTGGCCGAGTTCGTGAAAGCAGGTGCGGTAGTAGTCGATCTGGTGAAGGAACGCCGGCTGCGGCGGCACCTGGATGGTGTCGCTGCCCGGCATGTAGAAAGCGCGATCGCCGCCGATCCTGAAATCCGCGCCGCTACTGCGAATGACCGCCTCGGCCTGCGGGACGATCTCGCGCGCGGGCAGCGGCTCGGCGGCGGCGTAAAGATGGTCCGGCAGGTTATCGCACTGCGCGACGTTGAAGACGGTGAAGCGCTTCAGATAAGGCACTGCCTGTGGCTCTTCGCCATCGGCCTTGGCGCGTTGCTTCTCGTCTTTGGGAACAAAGCGGTCGGCATGCACGATGGTGGTGCCGCGCTCGCCCTTCCTGACGTTGCCGCCAAGGCCAACAGCCTGCCGGAAGGTCAGCCAGTTCTGGCTGGGGTAGCTGCGTTCGATCACCGCGCCCCACAGGATCAGGATATTGATGCCGGAATAGGCGCGCTGGGTGGCCGCGTTCCTCGGCAGCCCAAGGCCGGCCTTTGCGCTCCCCCATGGCTTGACCCATGGCACGGTGCCGCGCTCCAGCTCGGCGATGATGCGGTCGGTGATCTCCTGATAGAGGCTGGCGCCCGCGCGCCCGCCCCTGCCCGCGCCAACCTCTCCGCTGCCGGAACGTTTGCTGTTTGCACGCATCGTTTCATCCTCCGCTCACCAATCGCGCGCCTTTCCCCGGAAGCGGGGTGGGCGGCGGGTCGCGACCGGAAAGGCCTGCCGTCGAAGGCGGACCGCATCCGAAGGACCGGAACGAAGAGGAGGACCCGGAGCGCAAGCGCAGGGTTGCGGGATGCCGCGGCTGGCCTAGAAGGGAGAGCCGCCCACCGCGCGCCGCCGGGAAAGGCCAACAGACAGACCGCGACGGCCGGACGGCCGGCGACCGTCGGCAGCCGACAGGCTGCGCGCGTCAGGGGGCGAAGCCAGATGGCCGAGACCGCCTGAGCCTGGCGAAGGAAAAGCGGGCTCGGTTCACGAGCACCCGGCGGGCGCCGTCAGGCGCGCGGACGCTCAGCTAGGACCGCAGGCTGGACAGAATCTCGCACGCATCAGCGTCAAGCGCCGCGGTCACGTCGAGAAACTCAAGGACATCGAGACGGCGCTCTCCACCCTCATATTTGGCCACGAAGGATTGCGGACGACCAAGCGTCTCAGCCAATTGCGCCTGGGTCAGGCCTTTGGCCTTGCGCAGCGAAATCAGCCGGGTCAGAAACCGCTGGTGACGGGGCGATCGAAGAGATTTGGGCATGCAGGCGAACCGGTCAGGGTAAAGACCGGCTCAGCGACTAATCCCGGTTTCGGATTATCCCATTTTGGGATATACTGGCGCTCGACGGGCGAGGTTCGCGGCAGACATGAATCGATCAACGGCAACAGACGAGAAGCAAAGCTCACCCCTGCGCGACGAAGTCCCCTGGGCGGAGAACCTGACGAGCTACGACAGGGAGCATTTCACGATCTACCTGCGGATCCTGGATGCCTGCGCCGACAATGCCAGCGAAGAGGAGATGGCCGATCTCATTCTCGGCATCGACCCGGCACGCGAACCGGTCCGGGCGCGCAAGGCGCTTCGCAGCCATATCGACCGTGCGAACTGGATGGTTACGACCGGCTACAAGGAGCTGTTCGCCGGCTGACGAAGCGCCTGAAATGCTTCTCAAACAAGGACGTCTCGATACCCGACATGCATGAGCGCACGGCCGCGAGAGACGGCGCGGCGGATGCGGTCGCGCAGGTGATCGCGAGGATCACTCCAGTCGGCGTGGACGCGCCGTCGGCCGATCAGCGCTTCAGCGATCGCGATGTGACGCTCCGGGCCCGTTGAAGTCCAGTCCATTCAGGCGCAGAGGTGCAGGCGCACTTTGGGGATTCACGGCCAAAGTCGTGTTTCGAACACGCGGCCAAAGCGTCGTTTCATAATGAGTCTCCAGCGCATGAGCAAAGGAGCCTCGAGATGAATGCCCTCACGCCGATGCCTCGACGCGACCACTCGCCCGCCCCACGCAAGTCCACGAGACCAACACGTGGAGAGAAGTTCCATGCCGCATGATCGACACCGCTCAGACGTACCCCGTAGCGATTACGCAAAAGTTCTGGCATCGCCTCAAGGCAGCGACTTCAGATAGCGAATGGTGCGTCCGGCACTGACAGCCTGCGCCGCGTGGACGATTGCATTCGCATCAAGCCCGTGGTGGCGATAGAGATCCGAGATCGTGCCGGTCTGACCGAAATGTTCGACGCCCAGCGCCTTGACGCGATGACCGTTCACGCCGCCGACCCAGGCCAGCGTCGCGGGGTGGCCGTCAATCACGGTGACGATCCCGCAATCGCGCGACAGCGGCGCCAGCAGGCGCTCGATGTGGCTCAGCGCTCCGGTCGCACCGCGCTGGCGGGCGCGTTCCGCGGCCTGCCAGCCAGCATTGAGCCGATCAGCGGATGTAATTGCCAACAGCCCGACATCGCGGCGGTCTTCCGCCAGAAGACCCGTCGCGGCAATCGCTTCCGGCGCGACGACGCCCTGGTAGGCGATGATAACGCTGGCGTTCGGTCCGGGCGGGCGCAGCCAATAGGCACCGTTGACGATGTCGCGCGCCAGTTCCACACCTATGTCGCGATGAGGCTGCTCCAAGGGCCGTGTGGACAGGCGCAGATAGACCGATCCGCCGGTCTGATCACGCAGCCATGTCGTTTCATCGGGATCGCCATCGCCGTTCCGTTGCATGTAGTCGAAGGCGAAACGCATGATCACCGCAAGTTCATCCACGAAGGCCGGCTCGAAGGCGCAAAGCCCGTCCTGCGCCATGCCGATCAGCGGCGTGCCGATCGACTGGTGCGCACCTCCCTCGGGGGCGAGGGTCACGCCGGAGGGGGTGGCGACCAGCAGAAAGCGCGCATCCTGGTAGCAGGCATAGTTCAGCTGATCGGCCGCGCGATAGATGAACGGATCATACACGGTCCCGATCGGCAATAACCGCACGCCATTCACGGAATGCGACAGCCCCAGCGCGCCGAGCATGATCATGAGATTGGATTCGGCGATGCCGAGTTCGAGGTGCTGCCCCTTGGGCCCGAACTCCCAGCTGTAGGTTGAAGGGATGCGCTCGGCCTTGAAGGTATCGGCCATGCTCTCGCGGGCGAAGAGTCCGCGTCGATTGACCCAAGCGCCGAGATTGGTCGACACCGTGACGTCCGGGGACGTCGTGACGATGCGCTCGGCGAGCGGCGTTTCACTGCGCGCGATCTCGTTCAGGATCTGGCCGAAACCCATTTGGGTTGAGACCTGCTTGCCACCCTGCGCCGGCGCGGGCAGCGCCGCGGGAACCGGAACCGCGGGCGCAGTGAGCCGGCGCCGGCCCTCGCTGAAGAACGGCGCCTGGGCGATGAAGGCCTCCAGTTCTGCCGCAGGCAACGTGGCCGCGGCCCATTTGTCCCATTCCTCGCCGGTTCGGACTCCCATCCGCTGGCGCAGGCCTTCCATCTGGGCGGGCGTCATCTGGCCGGAATGGTTGTCCTTGTGGCCGGCCAGCGGCAAGCCATAACCCTTGATCGTGTAGCAGATGAAGCAGACCGGCCGGTCATGCTGCGAGGCCGCCTCGAAGGCTTCGAGAAGGCTTGGCAGGTCGTGGCCGCCCAGATTGGCCATCAGCGCCTGCAGGTCGTCGTCCGAACGGCGTTCGATCAGTTGGGTGACCGTGACCGGCCCCTGATCGCCAATCTCGTCGAGCAACCGCCTCCGCCAGGCTGCACCGCCCTGAAAGGTGAGCGCCGAATAAAGCTGGTTGGGGCAGCGCTCGATCCAGTCGCGCAGCTTCTCCCCAGCCGGTTCGGCGAAGGCGGCCTGCTGCAGCGAGCCGTGACGCAGGATGACCACGTCCCAGCCGAAGTTCCTGAAGATCTGTTCGAAGCGCTGCCAGAGACCTTCGCGGATGACCGCGTCGAGCGACTGGCGGTTGTAGTCCACAACCCACCAGCAGTTGCGTAGCCCATGCTTCCAACCCTCGATCAGGGCCTCGTAGATGTTGCCCTCGTCCATCTCGGCGTCGCCGATCAGGCTCACCATGCGCCCCTCGGGCCGACCCTTCATCCAACCGTGGGCGGACACATAGTCCTGCACGAGGGAAGAAAAGAGCGTCTGCGCGACCCCCAGGCCCACCGAGCCGGTCGAGAAGTCGACGTCGTCCACGTCCTTGGTTCGCGACGGATAACTCTGGGCGCCCTTGTAGCCGCGGAAGTTTTCGAGTTTCTCGCGCGTCTGATTCCCCGACAGATACTGAATAGCATGGAAGATCGGCGCCGCATGCGGCTTGACCGCCACCCGGTCCTGCGGACGCAGCGCAGCGTAATAGAGCGCGGTCATGATCGTGCCGAGAGAGGCGGAGGAGGCCTGGTGGCCACCAACCTTGATCTCGTCGCCTTCGCGCACGTGATTGGCGTGGTGGATCGTCCAGGCGGCCAGCCACGAGACGCAGCGCTCGATCTGGCTGAGATAGGCGAAGTTCGATGTCATCCAAGTCTCCGCAACTGATGCATCGCACCGGTGCTTCCGGATAGGCCTGTCTTCACAGATCCAACCTCAGCACGCCGGTTGCGCGCGATATACATGGGATGAAACGATGAGTCCGAGCGTCCTTGGACAAAACAGCGTCGCGATGCAGCGGCTGGCCTTCCAGCATGCCGCATTCGCAGGTCCCGCAGACACCGTTCTCGCACGAAGCCATGAGCAGCACGCCCGCCCCGCGCAGCGCCGCGAGCGCCGTCGTATCGGCCGCGACAGGAACCACTGTCCCGTCGCGAAGGATGATCGTGAAGGGCTCGGGCGGCGTGTCGTCGCGCTGCGGCGGCTGAAAAGCCTCGAAATGCACGCTTCCTTCCGGCCAGTCGGCGCTCGCCTTATCCACGGCCGCCATGAATCCCGGCGGACCGCAATAATAGAGCTGAGCGTCGGAGGAAGGGGTCGAGAGCAAGGCTTCAAGCTCCTGCCTGGTCTGCGGCTCGTCGTCGAAATGCAGCCACACAGTGCTACGGTCGAGCTCCCGCTCGATGATCGGCAACAGAGGCGTGAGTGCTCGGCTGCGGGTGAAGTAATGCAGTTCGTACGGCCTGCCCTGCCGCTCCAGGGCGCGCGCCATTGCCAGGATCGGGGTGATCCCGATGCCTCCCGCCAAAAGCACTGTTGGCCCTTCGCATTGGGCAAGCGGAAAATGATTGCGAGGCGCAGAAACCGGGAGTGTGCATCCGACGGCCACTGCCTCGTGGATCCATGCGGAGCCGCCGCGACCAATGTCTTCGCGCTTCACCGCGATTGTGTAGCGGCTCAGATCTGTCTGATCGCCGCAGAGCGAATACTGGCGCACTTTCCCGTCGGGTAGGTGAACATCAACGTGAGAGCCCGGTTCGAAGGGCGGCAGCAAAGGTTTGCGCGGGTGTTTCAGGTCGATGACCAGGACGTCGCCTGGCTCCTTGCGGGCGGCGGTCACGGTCAACTTCATGATGATGCGGGGCGAGGCCATGTCGATTACTCGTCCATTGGAAGAATCGGATCACCGGGGCGGATCACGCCACCAACCTCGATCGCGCAGTTCAGGCCAGAGCGGTTCAGAAGCCCCTCGTAGAGATCGGGAATGCCGAGCAGTTGCTCGATATACCTGCAGGGAAAGTTCATCCGCGCCGCCCGCAGGACGGTTTCCCCGATCCGGAAGCGCGTGCCGACGAGGTGGCCGAGCGGAACGCCTCGGGTGGTCAGGTTGCGGCGGTGATCTTCGGGCGCGAGCATGGCCTTGAAACCCGGAATCCTCGGCTCGCCCTGCGCGATGGCTTCCAGGACTTCGACCTCAATCAGCGTCACTTCGCGCACATCGGGTTTCGGGGAGTAGGTCCCTGTTCCGAGATAGTACCGGTCCCCGACAATGCCGCGCCCGGCAACGAGTTGTGCCTCGGTCAACGCCTCCATTTCGTAGGATGCGGCTGGCGCGACATGGATGTTGAGCAGCGTTCCCTGCCACGTCATGCTTCTTCGCCCTCCATGAGAGCAGTCGCGGCGTCCAGCTTCCAGCCGGATTTGATTGCTTCCTCGAGATGTCCGTTCGCCATGTCTGCTTCCGCGCTCCGGTGGCAGGTCACAGCCTGATCCGACGATAACCTCTGCCTGCGCACTGGCCTGACTGACAGAGCCAGTTTTTGCGATTTTTCCTGATCCAGTCGGCAGTCCAGCAGATCGCCGAACGTCATAAGTCAGGCTTGTTCGTCGTGCCGGCCGGCACCTTGCGTGCAGCCTAAGTGTCTGGAGAGCTCCTTCTCACCCGATCGACAGCGTCCGTGAGCAATCGAACGCCGTTCTCGATCTGCCGGATGGTCAAGGCGGAATAGCCCATCACCAATCCGATCCGGTCGGCGCGGCCTTCATCCGTTTCCCGACCGTAGAGCGGCGATATTGAATGAACACCCACGCCTTCTCGTCGCGCCTCTTCAACCAGCACGTCCTCCAATGACCGACGGAGGTCCTTGAACCAGACGACGACATGCAGCCCGGCATCAGCGCCTTCGATGACGATACGGTCTGCGAACGCGCGTCGAAGGGCGGCGAGCAGGGTCTCCCGGCGCTCGCCGTTCAGACGGCGGACGCGCCGCACATGGCTTTCATAGCCGCCGCTTTCGATGAGCAGGGCCAGGGCCTCCTGCTCCGCCACCGGAGAATGCCTGTCCAGAAGCTGCTTGGCCGTCGCGAAGACGTCTTGCAATTCCGGCGGAACCACGAGGTAGCCGATGCGCAGCATCGGCGACAGCGTCTTGGAGATCGTGCCTAGATAGATGACGGAACTGCGGTCCTCCAGCTTGTGCAGCGGGGGCACCGGACGAATGTCGTAGCGGTACTCGCCATCGTAGTCGTCCTCGATCACATAGGCGTCATTGTGCCGAGCCCATTCGAGGAGCTGATACCGGCGCGAGACCGGCAACACGCCGCCGAGCGGAAACTGATGCGACGGCGTGACATAGGCCAGCCGCGCCGTGATCCCCTCAAGCAGCTCTGTCTTCATCCCATCTCCATCCACTGTGACAGAAACAGGCCTCGCGCCTGTGCTGGCAAAGACCTGGCGCGCCATCCTGTAGCACGGGTCCTCGACCACGAAGTTGTCGGAAGGATCGAGCAGCAAGCGCGCGCAAAGGTCGAGACCCTGCTGCGAGCCGCTTGCGACGATGATCTGCTCGACCTCGCAGCTCAGGGTTCGGGCGCGCCACAAATATCCCTGCAGCGCCTGTCGCAGGCGAAGCGATCCGCGCGGATCGTCATAAGCCAGGCGCCCAGGGCGTTGCGACATCGCCGCGTTCATGGCGCGCTTCCACATCAGCGCCGGGAAATCGGACGGCGCGAGGTCGCCATATCGGAAATCCACTTTCAACCGGTTGGGCAGGTAATCGGGCCAAGGCAAATTGGCGCGCAGTCTCTCGCCGTAGGCGGAAAGATGAATCGGGCCGGCGCGTTTTGAGACGGTGCTGCTCGCCTCGTGACCGATCAGCGAAGATGCAACGCGAGGTCGTGCGCCTTGCCGGACGTCTATGAAGCCTTCCGCGGCCAACTGCTCGTAGGCGACGGTGACGGTCGTTCGCGAAACGCCGAGTTCATTTGCCAGCCCCCGCGACGACGGCAGCTGACTGCCGGTGTCATAAACACCGCCAAGAATCTGGTCTCGAAGCGCCATGTAAATCTGGCGTGCACCCATGGCGTGCACATGGCCAGCAGAACCGGGATCTTGCGACTGGACCATTTCAATCATCACCAACTGGACATTTCATATAAACCAGTCTGAGCGCATCCTGCCGAAAATCCAAGAGGACACCACAGACCGATGACCCGCACGACCGATCAAACCAAAATGTATGCTGCGGAGCGGTCGCAGTGCGACGCTGACCTCAGTTTCGCCACCCGCGCAATCCATTTTGGCTACGATCCGGTCGGATTTTCGAACGCGGTCCAGCCTCCGGTCTTCCTGACCTCCACATACGGCTTCGAGAGCGTGGAGGCGAACGAAGCAGCTGCCGCGCTCGGCGGCAGGCTTTACGCTCGCGAATACAATCCGACGACGGAAATCCTCGAGAAACGGCTCGCCAATCTGGAGGGGGCAGAGGCGGGTTTGGTCGTGGCCTCGGGGATGGCGGCTTTCGGCACGCTGATCCTGTCGCTGCTGTCGCAGGGCGACGAACTCATCGTCCACAAGACCCTTTACGCGAACACACTCGCCATGGTCGAACAGGCGGTCCCGCGTTTTGGCATCAAGGTCGTTCAAGTCGATCTGTCGGAGCCAGACAGTCTCGATGCGGCGATCACCGACCGGACCCGACTTGTTTTCTTCGAGACCCCGGTCAACCCGCTAAGCCGCATCGTCGACATTGCAGCCGTTGCCGAGCGCGCCCATGCGTGCGGCGTGAAGGTCGCGGTGGACAGCACCTTCGCCTCGCCCGCGCTGCAGCGGCCGCTGGAACACGGGGCCGATATCGTGATCCACTCGCTGACGAAGTATATCAATGGCCACGGCGATGCTCTCGGCGGGGCGATCCTGGGTGACGCGAAAACGCTCCACACGCTGCACGAAACGGGCCTGCGCTACATTACCGGTGCAGCGCTCTCGCCCATGTCGGCGTTCTTGATTCTGCGCGGGCTCAAGACGCTGACGATCCGCATGGAACGCCACAGTGCCTCCGCGCAGACCGTCGCACAGGCGCTCGAGGTTCATCCGGCCGTGGCGTGGGTGAGTTACCCGTTTCTCGACTCTCATCCCGATCAGGCGATTGCCCGAAAGCAGATGTCCAAAGGGTCAGGCATGTTGGCTTTCGGTCTCCACGCCGGGTTCGAGGGCGCGCGCGCGATGATGGATCGGCTCAACCTGATCACCCGAGCTGTCAGCCTCGGTGACGCTGACAGCCTCATCTACCATCCGGCCAGTCTGACACGTGCCCGTAAAAGCATCCGCAAGGATGCTCATCTTGCCGATGGCGTGGGCGAGGATCTGATGCGTCTCTCGGTCGGTCTGGAAGACGCCGGTGACTTGATCGCCGATCTGAGGCAGGCGCTGGACGTGCTCTGACAGGCGGTTGCCATCCTGGCTTCCTACACTGGCGCGCTCATGCAGAAATCTGGAGCAAGCAATGGCATTCCTGAGCGGGCTTTCCGCATTCCCCATCACGCCGATTAATCGTGACGGCCGCATCGATACCAAGGCCCTGCGCAAGCTGATTAAACGGCTTTGCGCCGCAAAGGTCGATTCCATCGGCCTTCTCGGCAGCACTGGATGCTATATGTATCTGTCGCGCGGGGAACGCCGCCGCGTATTGACCACAGCGCTGGGGGAAGCCGGTGGACGGGCGCCGATCGTGGTCGGCGTGGGCGCACTGCGCACCGACGAGGCGGTAAGGCTTGCGCGGGACGCCAAGGCCATCGGTGCTGCCGCGGGTTTGCTCGCGGCTGTCTCGTACACTTCGCTCACCGACGACGAGGTGTTCGAACATTTCTCGGTCGTGGCGCGCGAAAGCGGCCTTCCGATTGTCATCTACGACAATCCCGCAACGACGCATTTCCATTTCACTCCCGCACTTGTCGGCCGCCTGGCCAAGGTGCCGGGGATCGTCGCCATCAAGAATCCAACCGGCAAGAGCGACTCGATCGAGAGCCATCTGGCCGAGCAAAGGAGCATCGTGCCGGAAGGCTTTTCGATCGGCTACAGCGGCGATTGGAACGCCACCGAAGCCATGATCGCCGGAGCCGACACCTGGTACAGCGTGCTGGGCGGCATCCTGCCCGAGGTCTGCGTAAAGATCGTCAGGGCGTCGCAGGCGGGCGATGCGGCCGAAGCACGCCGCCTCGACGCTGCATTGACGCCAATCTGGGGTCTCTTCAAACAGGTCTCCAGCCTGCGCACAGTCTACGCGCTCGCCGAGTTGCTCGACATCTGCCGCGCCGAACCTCCGCGTCCAATCATGCCTCTCTCCGCCGCGGCCAAGCAGCAGGTCGCTGCCGCGCTGGCACGTCTGCCATCGGGCACCGGGTCGTGAACCGCGAACCTTAAAATCATCGAAAGGAACAATCATGTACGTGCCGCCTCATTTCGATGAGCCCGACCGGGAGGTTCTTTACGATCTGATCGAGAACAACGCCCTCGGCGTGCTGATCACCCACGCAGCGAGCGGGCTCGACGCCAATCACATCCCCTTCGAACTCGACAGGTCGGCGGGAGAACTCGGTGGCCTTCGATGCCACGTCGCGCGTAGCAACCCGGTCTGGCAGGACGTCTCGACCGGCGATGAGGTGCTCGTCGTGTTCCGGGCGGCCGACGCCTACATCTCACCGCAGTGGTATCCGAGCAAACATGAGTTCCACAAGCAGGTGCCGACCTGGAACTACCTCGTCGCGCATGCCTACGGGCGCATCACGGTTCACGACGATGAGCGTTTTGTTCGTCGCAACGTGGCGAAGTTGACTCATCGCCATGAGGCAACCCAGCCTGTCCCGTGGAAGATGGGGGATGCCCCAAGAGACTTCATTGACAGCCTGGTGAAGGCAATCGTCGGACTGGAGATCGAGATCACTCGTCTGGTGGGCAAAGCCAAACTGAGCCAGACCAAAGAGCCGCGTGACATTCGCAACGCCGGCGAAGTGCTTGTCGCCCATGGCGACAGGGGCGTCGGTCCGGCGATGCTGGCCGCCGCGCTCCTGAAGTCCGAACGCGATTGAAAGACTGCGCCATAGGATCAAGCGTTTGCGCCGAAGGTGCCAAGCCCGCGTTCCAACGGCTCACCTTTGCAACTTCAATCCCGAGCGCATAGGTGATCCACGCGTCGGGTCTAAACTGATAGCCAGTGCGGTCATTATGACTTCAGGTACGCCTGCCTCGGATCAGCATTTGCCGACTGATTATCGAGGTCTTGCCCGCGCCGTGCCTGTGTGAGTTCACCGCTTAAGCATAGCCGAAATGCCATGGCGGACAAAAGGAAGATATTGGGCAAAGCGAAGCCCCACATGTCTTGCAAGCCGTGCCGCCGGGTGCTCGCCTGAGTAGAGGCCGACGAGGATATTCGTAGCATGATAGAGCGGCGCCGCCGACAGGCGCAGCCAGCTGTCGTATTTGTGAAGGATCTCAGGATCGGCAATGTCGCGACGGTCGCGACAAGCTGTCAGGATTTTATGGGCGAGTTGCTTCTGGCCGCTGAGGCCGATGTTGAAGCCATGCGCGGTCACCGGGTGCATGCCAATGGCTGCGTCGCCGATGAGTGCGACGCTGGGGGCCCAGAACGCGTGCGCCCATGTCGTGACCAGGGGATAGATATGGCGGGTGCTTGCCAAGCTCATCTTTCCAAGGCGTCCTCGACATCGGTTTGTCAATTCCAACAGGAACAAATCGTCGTCGAGGGCAAGCAGTCTGTCGGCTTCCTTGGCGCGCAAGGTGACAAGCAGCGACGACACGCCTTCCGTGAGTGGCAACATCGCTATCGTCTGGTGATGATCGAACCATTCGACTGCGATCTGGTGATGGACGCGCTCGTGCTTCACCCTGCAAATCAGCATCGACTTGCCAAGCCGATTGATATCGGCGCCCACGCCGAGCAGGTCGCGCGTGGCGGAAAAACGCGAATCCGCTGCAACGAGAAGCCGAGTGCTCAATTGCCTGCCATCGGCGAGCGTCATGACTGCTCCTTTGTGGCAGTTTGTTGCATCGACGACCGAATGGCCGCAAAGCAGCTGGGCATGATCCTGCGAGCGGATGATCTTGAACAGGGAATCGCGGATTCGAAAATTTGGGACCAGAACTCCGAGCGTGTCCCCGGATCCGCCGGGAGGATCGAAGCGCAAGGCGAAAGGGCTCGATCCGTTGAGCACACGCGCGCCTCGAAGTGGTGATTTGTCCGAATCGGGGATGGCATCCCAGACGCCGAGCTCGCGAAAGATTCTGATCGAGGCGTTGGTCAGCGCGATCTCGCGACCATCGAAAGCCGGATTTGCCAGCCTTTCCAGCGACTGCTGTTCAACAACCGCCACCTTGAGTTCGCTATGGGCAAGCGATGCGGCGAACGAAAGACCGACCGGCCCGGCTCCGACGACAACGACGTCGAACATGTCGTCGCGGCCGGCCATCAGCACGCCGTCCCCAGCGTCACGAATAGGGTCGAAACGCTGGAGCGAACAAGATGCCGAAAAGCAATATGGAAAGCCGGCTGCGGACAGCACGATATGGTCGGTCGACTCCGGGGTTGCCGACCATGCAACATATATAGCCGGGCGCGAGAAGCAGGACGCATGGCGAGGGGAACGAGATTGCGCCGGCCGCCAGTGCCGTCAAAATGCCGATATTGGAGATTTCAAGCACTGTCTCAAACCTTCGGCTTTGATCGCGCATTGGCGATAGAGCGTTGCAGCGTGTCAACATCGACCACTCCAAGGATCACTTCGTCGCCGACCACCAACGCCGGCGTGCCGGTGATGTACAGATCGCCGGCGAGCGCACGATTGCGCGCAATAGCATCTGCGATGGCCGGGTCTTCCATGTCCCGCTCGAGCTGCTCAACGTCGAGGCCCACATGTTCTGCGATGGTCAAGGTGGTCCTTTCGTTGACAACGCCGTGGAAACCCATGAGGGCGCGGTTGAACGCCTCGTATTTTCCCTGTTTTTGGGAGGCGAGCGCCGCCACCGCGGCGAATTTGGAGGTGGGTCCCAGGATCGGAAACTCTTTGAACACAAGCTTCAGATTCCGATCGTCCTTCATGGCTTGCTGGATATTGAGGGCTGCCTCCCGGCAATGCCGGCAGTTGTAGTCAAAGAAGATGACCAGAGCGACGTCGCCTTCCGGATTTCCAGCGGTTGGCGCAGCGGGGTCATTGAAGAGTGCGTCGCCCCGCGCCGCGATCAGGATCTTCAGTTCCGCCGCGAGTTGGCGTCGGTCTTCGAGCTGCTGCAGGGTGTCTATGATGCCAGGATGATGTAGCGCCCCCAGCGTGGAGAAGAGCAGGGCGAGGGCCAAAAGGACGATGATGATGACAAGGCCGGCGGTTGGCTTGAACATGGGGCGGTCTCCAATCAACAGTGAACAGCAGGGCAGCAACGGTGCATAAAGCCGGTCATCGCTTTTGATCGCTTGTCCGACACTTCCCGGAGTACGAGAAGTCGCGGGGCTCTCTCGGTGCCGATGTCAGCCGGCAATTCCTCTAGGCCGGCTTGACGCGCTCCCCCAAATGGCTGAGCGGCGCTCGCGCGAGGTGGCCGGCCGCGAGCTTGAAAACGGGGGCGATAACTGCCTGGAGAAAGCAAACGACTGGCTTGCCCGTCTCTGCGACCAGCGCCAGCGCAATGCCGAACAGAACCGAGAAGAACATGACCTGCAGGATGTCGCCTTGCGCGAAGGCACCGACGATGGTTGACGGAATGATGTTCATCAGGAAGCCGGTGACCGACTGCTCGTGGGCCTTGGCGGCATAGGTGTTGACACTCGAGGCATCGAGCGAAGCCGGATCGATGTTGAGGCCGGCGGCCGGCTGAACGACATTGGCGACGACAAGGGCGAGCGTCGAGAAGGCGAGGAAATAGACCATCGCCTTGCCGGCAACTCGGCCGACCTTGTGAAGATCGTTCATGCCGGCGATGCCGGTCGCAATTGTCAGGAAGATGACAGGCGCGATGATCATCTTGACGAGCCTGATGAAGGCATCACCCAGCGGTTTCACGCTCTCGCCGAGTTCAGGATACAAATGGCCGAGGACGATGGCGGCAAGCACCTGCACGTAGGGCTTGGCGTAGAAGGCCTTGCGAGGCACGGGACTCGCGCTGCGGATTTGTGGAGCTAACACCATTTTCTCTCTCCAACCGGATAGGGGGCCGGGCTCTTCCTCCCTTCCCAGGCTTCTGCCATCGCGACGCTCCGGTCGAACGCTGCACCAATGCCGCCGCAAGCGCCGTGCCAAATGTGGGCCTGCGCCAGACTTCACGCCGTGCTTGTGCGGATTTCTGCAAACGCCACTGGCGCGTGCCTCTTATCGAGAGAAGGGCCCAGTGTGGGAGATGGGAGAGTCGCTCCGGGGCGTTACACGCAGCCTGGCGGCGGCCAAGCGATTGCCACAGCGATCCCGTATCGTCTGGCGCTCTACAAAATGGCGGGAGTCGACCGGCCGCGTTGCGACAAAGGCCTTAAGTTGCGCTCCTGGCGCGATCGCTGTGCTGCCTCCGCACCGCCCGGATCAACGGCGCCTGGTTGGGAGCTCGACGCCGGCTGCGGATTTCACAAAGAAACAACGGGTCGACACCCAAGCGAAGATCCGCAGACGCAGTTCCAGTGCAACGAAAGACGCAGGCTAGACGGCCCTCTTGTTGCCCCACAGCAGAACGTGCAGCTGCGGCAGCACGCGGGCATCGAACCACCTGTCGCCGGTTACCTTTTCAACCAGCCACTCCATGCGTTTCATTATTCCGTCCATATCGACAGACGCGTCTTCGTTGCCAGGACCGGGCGGTGTGTGATTGCCCGGTTGCAGGTAGACCGGAAGGCGCGGAAATCGCTCCGCGGCGCCTTTCGCGTAGACGTAGTCGCTCTCGTCAAAAACAACGAGCTTGAGCACGATTTGAGGCTTCTCCTGCGCTGCATCGACGCACGCCTCGAGAGCGGCCCAATCGGTCCTCATTTCGCTAGAAGGCGGCTTTGGGCTGAGGACCAGCACGTCAAGGTCGGCAAACCAGTCCCTGGCCACCGAGCCTTGGGTCTCCAGCGCAAAACGGTAACCTTCACGATGGCCTCGCTCGATGAGCGCACGAAACGGCTGAATGGCCGGATTGCCGCCTGACAGCGACACCATCACTGGCCGACCGCCGGAAAGGGTCACGACGGTTTGCCATACCGCATTGATTGGCATCATCTCCCATTCGTTGCGGAATTGATTGTCCACCGCATGGAGACTGTCGCACCAGGAACAGCGATAGTCACACCCGCCGGTTCTGATGAAGACCGTCGGCAAACCGATGAGCACGCCCTCGCCCTGGATCGTCGGCCCGAAAATCTCGCTCACGCGGATTGCGGCATGCGTATCGGTCATGGCCGGTATTCCGCCCAGGTTTTCGGCGTTTCGCTCACCCGCACGGCCGAAGTTTCGGGCAGGCGTGCCTTGCACCATAAATAAAAATGTCTGGCAAGGCATTCCGCGGTGACTTGCTCATGTCCCAGCACGTCGTTGAGATGTCGGTGGTCGAAGCCCTCGTCGATATAGCGTTTGAATGGCGCCAGATCGTGATAGTCGCGCACGAAGCCGTCGTCGTTCAGTTCCTTCGCCGAAAGCTCCACTTCGACGATGTAGTTGTGCCCGTGCAGGCGCGCGCATTGGTGATCGGGCGGCAACGAGGTGAGCTGATGCGAGGCCGAGAAGTGGAATTCCTTGGTGATGCGGAACATTACGCGGTCCTCCTTCGCAGCGCGTCGAGCCAGAAGTCGGAGTCCTCGTAGTCGGTGGGGTCCGGGTGCCCAGAAAGATGAAATGCCTCGCGCCGCTCGACGCAGGTGCCGCACCTGCCGCAGTGACGCTCGGCGCCCTTGTAGCAGGACCAGGTCTGCGCAAATGGCGTGCCGTATGTTGCTCCATCCCTAACGATGTCCGCCTTCGTGAGATTCACATAGGGCGCATAAAGGCGAACCTTCGCGTAGCCGTCGAGCGCACGGTCTTGCATCATCTGGAAAGAGTCGATGAAGGCCGGACGGCAGTCGGGATAAATGAAATGATCCCCACCATGCACGGCAGTCGCCACCGCTTCGACCTTGTGCGCGGCGGCAAGCCCGAAGGCGGTGGCCAACATGATGGCGTTCCGGTTCGGCACCACCGTCGCCTTCATCGTGTCTTCGGCGTAGTGCCCGTCCGGCACATCCACACTGTCTGTCAGCGCGGAGCCGGAAAGGCCGCGACCGATTTCGCGGATGTCGATAATGCGATGAGGGACGTTCAGACGCTCAGCGCAAAGGGCGGCAAAGCCCAATTCCTTCCGGTGCCGTTGGCCGTAATCGAAAGACAGAAGGCCGGCGAGCTCGTGCTGGGCTGCCACCTTGTGAGCAAGAGTAACGGAGTCCAATCCGCCGGAGCAGACGACGAGAGTCTTCATCATTGGGTCCTTGTTTTAACCGGGTAGGCTGCGACCGGAGATTTCTCTGCGCTCCTCGTACTTCAGGAAATCCATGTTGTGAAGTGAATAGGGAGACGAGTTTGATGTGCTGACGCGACAAAGCGCCCTGAGGCGATGCCCCTGCAATAAACACGGACGAGCGAAACGGCACGCTTCAGTGGACGTTCAAAGGCGAGTCGAATAGGCTCTGAAGGAGGACCGAATCTTCGGAAAACAAAGTTCGCGACGCTTCGATCAAGGGCCCGGCGGCCCCGCGTTTCGAGGACGCCACCGCGAGGTTTCATGTACAAGACGGCCCGAGAATGGGCGTTGCCGCAAAGAACGGACTTACCAGATGGGATACGCCGAAACGCAGATGTCTGGAATGATCACGACATCAATTGTCGCGGCAACTTGGTTGGCCGGCTCTTCGGGTTGCGTAGATCCCGCGCATTGCGCTTAAGGATCGGTTCGAACGGAGCACGTCTTCGGTCAATGGCCGACCGGCAAACCCTAAATGATCGGTCGTGACCGACATCTGTGAAAAAGCCGTGTTCGTCGATTGCAATCACCCCAGTGTTGCGCGCAGTTACCTTATGAATGAACTGGATTTGATGGTTTTCCGGATGGCGGTCGAAAGCGTCCGCTCGCTCTCCCTGAGCTTCGCTGAAAAAGCCGCGGAGATAGCCACCAGGAGCCGCGGCAGCCTGCTTTTCGACGTGCGGGTCGACGGTGACGCGGAGGTCCAGCGGGTCGCAGCGATCCGATATCAGGGTGAGCTGACCGGCGTGCTGGCGTTGGACAGACCGGGCCTCGCTACCCACCATTGCATGGTCAACGGTACTTTCTCACATTTCATTGCGCCCTTGGAGAACTGGCACAGCATGCCCCTGTCGATGCAGGCCAAGATCGATGCCACCGGCCATGCCAGTCTGTTCCTAGGGGCCTTGCGAAAGGCCGGACATATGCCGGGCAGCTAGCGTTTGGCTACAATCATTTGTGGATTTTGCATGCGGCATCGCTGCCGGCCCGCCGGCATGATTGTCGTAATCGGCTTCGGCGATCGCGGCAACGCAATGGCCGCGATGATGGCGATCAAAGCGTAGGCCTTGCATCGATGCGCAATCCTGTAGAGCGAGGTCTGCGCCTGGCATCGAGCAACATGCACGGAGGTTGCGCAACGCGCACATGCATCAGCTATTTGAAGGCATGAGCCCCTCATGCAAATGGAGCCTGCCGCGGCCGCTGTCGTGCGATCGTGCCGCCGAACTCGAGGGCGTGACGATCGACCACGCTGGAGGAAGCGCAATGCCTCGGGCGTCAGGGGCAGAGGCGCAAGCGAAGGTCGAATGCTGGTTGGCCGCTCGGGATCTCATCGACGCGTTTCGGGGAGGCGTTCGTTGTCGCCCGCCTCGACGTTCCAAGAAGCGCGCCGGCAGCCTGGGCGGGGGGCTTGGGGTTAGACTGCCGGCGCACGCCACTCACGAAGAGCGGCCCCTTTTCGCGGTTCAGACACCCATAGTCAACCCGGAGCGTCTGGGTGCCCGATGTGTTGTTTGTGAGAGCGGTGCGCGAAGCCAGCCATGTCGGCCGATCCTGCCCAACGTGATGGGCCGCTCTCGTCGGCCAATTTGATGCTGCAGCCAGTATCGCCTTGCCGACCAGCATGAGTTCACCGTTAGCAATCCTTCGTCGCGAGCCGATGCTATCGTGCTCGTGTCGCAGCCCTCCGGGCGGCAATATCGCCTGTTCCAACTTCCTGTTCGGCGAGCCCGTGTGCGATCCCTGACCCGGACAGTGGACGAGAATTCTCTTGGCGGTACTGCGCCAGAGGGCATTCGCGTCCAACGGAATCAAGCGTCGACTATCAGTCGCAAACGACACATCACAAGGTAGCGGACCTTCCACTCATTTGCAGATTATCCTACCGATCACGCGGCGTCGGATATGTCCGACTCTGCCTCAAGAATTCCCACAGGCATGGACAGCGATCTCGCTATCCGATCCCGATAGCCCTTGTTGTACCTCAGACCCGACTCGATGTTTTGGATTTCCTCGGCGGAAAGCCCGCACGCCACAGCGAGGTCCTCGATTGAATATCCAAGATGCTCTCGATAAGCGCGGATGATGTGGGTTCCGCCTGACATAGCCGCCAAGACTGGCTCGGGAATGCGCGAATCCTTCATAGACACCTCCAAGAAGAGAAGGAGCGCCTGACAAATCGGGAGATTTCCCCCCGAGCTGGCGCATCCAGCAAATCAAAAAAATGGACGTCGATTCGGCCGGACTGGCCTCATCCATGGAATGGGCCACTCGAAATTGCCAGCCGGGTCGGGATATGGCGGCTCACCTGCTACTGATCAAGTTCCAACAAGCGGCCAGCCCTGAGATTGTCGGATCGATTGTACCGCATTCGTCCTGCGATCCCACGCGACTCATTCTCGCCGATGGCTTTCTTGAGCAGCAACTCGAACTCACCTGCCGCCGCCTGCAGTCGCGGCACCGTCTACCCAGCCTCGCGGACGCCGATAGCTTCGACCAACTCCCTCCGCCGCCCGCGCCTCTTGCGAATCAGTCGGCTTGCTGCCCGTCCAGGAGTCCCCACACTTTTGGGCTCCAGAACCCCCCGTCTTTATGATCCAACCGCTTGCATACCACGCTTAGAGCGGGTCTCCGGCTACCGGAGCCGACCCCAGTAACGCAACGATTTGTTGCACACGTTTTTGCGAAGCCACAGCATCAGCAGAGGCGATTTGCAGCTCCTGCAGGAGGGCGGCACGATCGTTCGCAACCAGCTCCAGTGGACCGGCGCCCATTCCCGACAATAGCCATGAGGGACTCACGGCCAAGATGCCCGCCATCATCGCAAGGCGATTGGATTGCGGCGCGGCGCGGTCGCATTCCCATGCTTTCCAGCATGCCGTCTGGACACCAAGCCGGCGTGCGGCCTGCGCCATTGTAAGTTTGGTGACCTCGCGAGCGAACGAAATACGTCCCCCCAGAGTATCGGATGGCGCGAAATCACTAGGGTAGGTTTGAGTAAGAATTGGCTCGGTCCTCCTATGGTTCAATCCGCTTTCGGGCGATGACCTGCTGCGAACTCCGACCATGCCGGCCATCGTTCCGATTCGACGCCGGCAGTCTAAACAGGATTCGGCCCCATCATTAAAAGGCACGTTAAGGTGTTGGCGCTTTCGAAAAGGAGCAGCATCGCCACCTGCAAAAGCGTTACAATCATTCGACAGTGACCGATTTTGCGAGATTGCGCGGCTGGTCGACATCTGTGCCCATGAAGAGCGCCGTATGGTAGGCAAGAAGCTGTATCGGCAGCGAGAAGATCATTGGCGCGATAATCTCGTCGACGACCGGCAGCACGATCGTGTGCATGGTGTCGAGTTTCGATGCGGCGGCCCCTTTTTCATCGGTGATGAGGATAATCCGCCCTCCACGGGCAGCCACTTCCTGCATGTTGGAGGCGGTCTTGTCGAAAAAGCGATCATGCGGCGCGATGACGATCACTGGCATGTTCTCGTCTATCAGTGCGATTGGACCGTGCTTCAATTCACCTGCCGCATAGCCCTCGGCGTGGATGTAGGAAATCTCCTTGAGCTTCAGCGCACCTTCCATCGCCAGCGGGAAACTGGTGCCACGGCCGAGATACAGGACGTGACGACACTTTGACAATTCGCGCGACAGGAGCTCGATTTCCGGCTGGATGCTGTCGAGTACCTGGCCCATGACGCGTGGGACTTCGGTGAGGCTGCTGACAAGCGCCTGCGCCTCGTCTTCGGTTACGGTTCGGCGGGCCCTGGCGGCGCCGATGGCGAGTGCGGCAAGAACGGCAAGCTGGCAGGTGAAAGCCTTGGTGGAAGCGACGCCGATCTCCGGTCCGGCAAGGATCGGGAAGACCGCATCGGCCTCCCGAGCGATGGTCGATTCGCAGGTATTGACGATGGCGCCAACTTTCAGCCCAAGGTCCTTGCAGTACCTCAGCGATGCGAGCGTATCGGCGGTTTCACCAGACTGCGAAATGAAAAGAGCCGCCGACTGCGGCGACAACGGGATCTCGCGGTAACGGAATTCGGACGCAACGTCGATTTCGACCGTCAGGCGCGCATAGCGCTCGAACCAGTATTTTCCGACCAGTCCGGCGAGATAGGCGGTGCCGCAGGCAGAGATCGCCAGGCTCGGGATCCTGGCGAAATCGATGCCAGAAACCATGTCGGCGCGATTCTCTATGATGTTGATATGGTGGCCGAGCGCATGGGAGATGACCTCGGGCTGCTCGTAAATTTCCTTCTCCATGAAGTGGCGATGGTTGCCCTTGTCGGCCAGAGCGGCCGCGGCCGTGGAGGTCTGGCGCGGACGCTCGACAGGCTGACCGTCGAAATCGAAGATATGGGCGCCCGTCTTGCCGATAACGGCCCAGTCACCGTCGATGAGATAGGTAATTTCATTGGTGAAGGGAGCAAGCGCAATCGCGTCGGAGCCCAGGAACATCTCGCCGTCGCCATGACCGATCGCCAGCGGTGGTCCGTTGCGCGCTGCCATGATGGTCGACGGATCATCCTCAAAGATGATGGCAAGCGCGTAGGCACCCCTGACGCGTTTCAGCATGGCAGCCATTGCTTCTCGCCGCCTCATGCCCTCCCGGCGGTGTCGTGCCAAGAGATGCGCGACGACCTCGGTGTCGGTGTCGGTCTGGAACTCGGCTCCCGCCGCCGTCAATTCGTCCTTCAGCTCGGTGAAATTCTCGATGATGCCGTTATGGACGACGGCGACACCGTCGGTAAAGTGCGGGTGCGCGTTGCGTTCGGTTGATGCTCCATGGGTTGCCCAACGCGTGTGGCCGATTCCGATGTTGCCGCCCAGCGGCTCGTCCTTCAGTCTCGTCTCCAGATTGACGAGCTTGCCCTCGGCGCGCCGGCGGTGCAAGGCGCCCTCGGCGATCGTCGCAACGCCGGCCGAATCATAGCCGCGATATTCCAGACGCTTCAACGCGTCGACCAACCGGTCCGACACCGGCTGTTGCCCAACGATGCCAACAATCCCGCACATGTTTGTCTCCGCATTCTTCCGGCAGCTTCAGCCCAACGCAGTAATCCCGAGGACGGATACCCACCCGGCCCGTTTTCATTCAGGATCTTTAGTAGGAGCCTGTAATATTGGTAAAATCGATTGTAGGCATACCTGCCATCCACCCTTTGGATAAACGAAGTCGCGTTTGACAGCTCCTGATCGGGTTGGAGGCTGAGCACTTAGATCGGAGCTAGTCATCACAAGCGGAATATGGATATTCCAACTCTATCGATTGCGGCCTATGGACCAGAGGCTCAGAAAGGGAATGCCGAGATCCCGACCTCGCTGGGATATCTTGGGAGGTCCGACGCGGTAGCGAGCCGGCACGGGCAGTATTTTGAGGCCGGTAACTTCTCTGGGGTTAGGCGCAGGAGAGGCGGTTTGGGCTTGAATAGTGGTGGCACGTTCGGCTCTGGCTGTCGGAACGGTGCCCGCAATCGATTGCGAAAGCTCGCCGTTGAGATCTGCCGTCCTGACCTGCATGAGCATGTGAGCACCTTGGAGCGACCACCGCATCTGCTGTTTCTTGACCATCCGCTTGCCGACAAGTGAATTCACCGCCGATTCAGCCAGAGTCGTTGCGACGCGAAGGCCGGCTTGGTAGCGCTTGCCATAGTTGACGATCGCGCCGCGGTTCGAACGGATATAGGTCAGGAGCTGCAAGCCGAGGCTTTGAAGTCGGGCGATGGAGAACTCGCTGTCTCCTTGCGAAGCCTTCACCCTCTCCAAGAGTTGCTCCAGATCGGTGATCGCGCGATCGACCCGCCCATGCCACAGGCGCCACTCACCGCTCTGATATGTCACGGTCGATTGCGGGAAGCGCTTCAGAGAGACCCGATCGGGATCGAGCCATATGATCGGCGATCTGCTGCATCGGCTGGACCTTCATGGCGATGTGGAACCAGTCGATGATGTGGGCCGTCGGCTTCGGCATTGCGCATCCCGGTCGAGCTTGAACTCTCGTCGATGATGTTCTGGCGTTCGGCGAGCTCAACGCCCAGGCGCTTGGCATCGATGCATGGCACGACGTGATGCGACGGTGTCGCACGGGTTCTGACGGTTTGGGGCTTCAGGATCGTGCGGATGGGCCACGCTTTTCTGGCGGGGCTAAGCGCGTGGTGCATGTCCAAAGCCTGACAGCGGCGGACAAAATGTCAGGTTCAGAACAAACATTGGCAAAAAGTCAGGTTCATTACGACCGCCATGTGGGCACTGTGAGGTTTTTAAAGCAAACAGGCGCTTACCGCGTGCTGAGCCCGCTGGCATAGCCTTTGCAGCAGTGGGGCAAGGCGAGGATGCGCTCCTCCCTTGAACCCGTGTGCCTCGCATCTAACAGGGAACAAGCTGATGGATAACCTCGAGCAACCTTTGGCAACAGCTTTGGGGAGCAACATGGTCTTGCAGATGGACTCCCCGGCACCTTCGATTAAAGTCGAAACCTGGCTGCGTGGCGAGCCCCTCACGAGCTTTGAGCCCGGCAAAGTATACATCGTCGAATTTTGGGCAACTTCGTGCCCGCCATGTGTGGACGCGATGCCCCATCTTATGCAGCTGCAGGAGAAATACAGGGACAGCGGCGTTGGGATCGTCGGAGTCGCGGCTTCTGAAGACGCTCCAACGGCCGATGAGGCCCGAAGCAATCTGGACGCGTGGTTGACCGAAAAGTTCCTGAATCTGAACTATCGGATGGCGTTCGACTCCACAGGCGAAATGAAAAAGCTTTGGATGGAGCCCAGCTTTTCTTTCGGGATTCCCACCTCATTTGTGGTCGACCGAGACGGCCACATCGCCTTTATCGGTCATCCGGTGGAACTCGATGAGGTTTTGCCGAGGGTGCTTAACGGCAGCTGGCGCACCAGCGATCAGGCAAAATCCGCCGATGCGGAGCGGATTGCGGAAGGCAAAACCGAAGCGCGCGAAACAGCGCTGATCAAGCCCATATACGACAAGCTTCGGCCGGCAATGCAGACCGAGGATTGGAAGACGGCGCTCTCGGCGATCGAAGAGGGCATCACCTTGTTGCCCGACAACCTCAATTTCCGCCGGTCTCAGGTGACTCTGTTGCTTCACAAAATGCGCGACATGGAGGCCGGCTTGCCCGCAATGCGCCAATTCGTTCGCGATGCGATCGATAGAAACTCCGAACATTGGATGATTGAGGCGCTAGATCAACTCTTCACGCCGGGCTTTGATTATTCCGGCTTTCCGTCTGCTGAGCGCTTCGCGATGGGCGAAGAGCTGTCCAAACACATCGTGGCACTGCCACAAGGCGACGGCTATAAGTTCGTGTCTTATCCGATGGTCGCTCAGTACTATCATGAGAGCGGCAACAAAGCACGCGCCATCGAGTTGGTCGAGCAGGCACTGAAAGCGCTGGAGGGTCCGGAGCCTATCTCGAACGAACTGAAACAGCACCTTCTACCGGAGTTGCTGCAGGCTCTGGCCAACTACAAGGGTGAGAAGGTTTGTCACGGCGCTCTCTGTGTGGCTCCGCAAAAGGACTCTCCCAAAAGCTGAAAGGGGCGGCCAAGGAGGAAACCAAAGAAGGGGCGAGAGTCGAAATGCCTTAGTGGTCAATTCGTCCACTTCCCTGGCGTGGTTGTGCAAATAGCCGGCCCAGGCGTCCAGCCCAGCCTCGCCGTCATCCGAAAACACGTGACCGACTAAGGAGAAGACGTTCCCTGATCACCTCACCAAAACATACTGCCGCTGCGGGTCTCCCGGACCCGTCAAAGATGGCACTGGAGTAAGGCTTGGCAACATGAAGAAGGTTACTCAGCCAGCTCGGGCGCTGCCCACCGATCCACCTGCTCACAAAGGCGGGGAAGACGGGGGACGCAGCCGACCGCCTGTCTCAGCGCCACGATAGCACTCGCACGCTCCGGCAACGGACAGCCGTCCAACCTCCGCACCAGGAACATCCCAAAATGGCAAACTTGAATTTCCGGCCGCTGCATGACCGCGTGGTCGTTCGCCGGGTCGAATCCGAATCCAAGACCGCCGGCGGGATCATCATCCCCGATACGGCGAAGGAAAAGCCGCAGGAAGGCGAGATCATCGCCGTTGGTTCCGGCGCCCGCGACGAAGCCGGCAAGCTCGTCCCGCTGGACGTCAAGGCTGGCGACCGCATCCTGTTCGGCAAGTGGTCGGGCACCGAAGTCAAGCTCAATGGCGAAGACCTTCTGATCATGAAGGAATCCGACATCATGGGCATCATCGGCTGAATCTCGGCCTCACCGTCAACTGAACTTTCGGGCTCAATCCAAGCCCCTGCCAGGAGCTAAAACATGGCTGCCAAAGACGTAAAATTCTCCCGCGACGCCCGCGAGCGCATGCTGCGCGGCGTCAACATCCTCGCCGACGCGGTGAAGGTCACGCTCGGCCCCAAGGGCCGCAACGTCGTCATCGACAAGTCGTTCGGCGCCCCGCGCATCACCAAGGACGGCGTCACCGTCGCCAAGGAAATCGAGCTTGAAGACAAGTTCGAGAACATGGGCGCACAGATGGTCCGCGAAGTTGCTTCGAAGACCAACGACATCGCCGGCGACGGCACCACGACCGCGACCCTTCTCGCACAGTCGATCGTCCAGGAAGGCCACAAGGCGGTTGCCGCCGGCATGAACCCGATGGACCTGAAGCGCGGCATCGACCTCGCCGTCACCGACGTCGTCGAGGCTCTCGGCAAGGCTGCCAAGAAGATCAAGACCTCCGAGGAAGTTGCCCAGGTCGGCACAATCGCCGGCAATGGCGACGAGTCGGTCGGCAAGATGATCGCGGAAGCGATGCAGAAGGTCGGCAACGAAGGCGTCATCACGGTTGAAGAAGCCAAGACCGCCGAGACCGAACTCGAAGTCGTCGAAGGCATGCAGTTCGACCGCGGCTACCTGTCGCCCTACTTCGTCACCAACGCCG
This sequence comes from Mesorhizobium sp. RCAM 05104, assembly GCF_059683645.1. Classification (NCBI taxonomy): domain Bacteria; kingdom Pseudomonadati; phylum Pseudomonadota; class Alphaproteobacteria; order Hyphomicrobiales; family Phyllobacteriaceae; genus Mesorhizobium; species Mesorhizobium sp. RCAM 05104. The sequence goes on from NZ_CM185033.1 coordinate 2,285,837, forward strand.
ACAAGATGGTTGCGGATCTGGAAGACGCTTACATTCTCCTGCACGAGAAGAAGCTCTCCAACCTCCAGGCCATGCTGCCGATCCTCGAGGCTGTCGTGCAGACCTCGAAGCCGCTGGTCATCATCTCGGAAGACGTCGAAGGCGAGGCCCTGGCCACGCTCGTCGTCAACAAGCTGCGTGGCGGCCTGAAGATCGCTGCCGTCAAGGCGCCGGGCTTCGGCGATCGCCGCAAGGCCATGCTGGAAGACATCGCCATCCTCACCGGTGGCCAGGTCATCTCGGAAGACCTCGGCATCAAGCTCGAGAACGTCGGCCTCAACATACTCGGCCGCGCCAAGAAGGTGTCGATCTCCAAAGAGAACACCACCATCGTCGACGGCGCCGGCAAGAAGGCCGAGATCCAGGGCCGCGTCGCCCAGATCAAGCAGCAGATCGAAGAGACCACCTCGGACTACGACAAGGAGAAGCTGCAGGAACGTCTCGCCAAGCTGGCGGGCGGCGTTGCGGTGATCCGCGTCGGCGGTGCGACGGAAGTCGAAGTCAAGGAAAAGAAGGACCGCGTCGATGATGCCCTCAACGCGACCCGCGCGGCCGTGGAAGAAGGCATCGTTGCAGGCGGCGGCGTCGCCCTGCTGCGCGCCTCGGCCAACATCAAGGCCACCGGCGCCAATGCCGACCAGGCTGCTGGCATCAACATCGTCCGTCGCGCGCTGCAGGCTCCGGCCCGCCAGATCGCGTCGAACGCCGGTGCGGAAGCATCGATCGTTGCAGGCAAGATCCTCGAGAACAAGGGCGCGACCTTCGGCTACAACGCCCAGACCGGCGAATATGGCGACATGATCGCCATGGGTATCGTCGATCCGGTCAAGGTTGTCCGTACGGCTCTCCAGGACGCGGCCTCGGTGGCCGGCCTGCTGGTCACCACCGAAGCCATGATCGCGGAGGCTCCGAAGAAGGAGTCGGCTGGCGGCGGCATGCCTGGCGGCATGGGCGGCGGCGGCATGGGCGGCATGGGTGGTATGGGCGGTATGGGTTTCTGAGGCCCGCGCCTCTCACCAATCTCGATGGGCGGCAGCGATGCCGCCCTTCTCTGGCGCGAAGCCAAGCCGGAGGCAAGAACGGAGGAAGGACGATGATGCATGTTTCACCTGTGACGACGGAGCAGACCGCCCCCGCGCAGACGAAAGCCGTCGCCGTCAAACGCGCTGCGGAGCACGGCCTCTACAATCCGCGTAACGAACATGATGCCTGCGGCGTCGGCTTCATTGCGCAGATGAAAGGCGTGAAGTCGGCACCAGATCGTCGAGGACGGCCTGGCCATGCTGCAGAGAGACCGGTAACTTCTGGGGTTAGGCGGCGCGCAGGAGAGGCGGTTTGGGCTTGAATAGTGGTGGCACGTTCGGCTCTGGCTGTCGGAACGGTGCCCGCAATCGATTGCGAAGCTCGCCGTTGAGATCTGCCGTCCTGACCTGCATGAGCATGTGAGCACCGTGGAGCGACCACCGCATCTGCTGTTTCTTGACCATCCGCTTGCCGACAAGTGAATTCACTGCCGATTCAGCCAGAGTCGTTGCGACGCGAAGGCCGGCTTGGTAGCGCTTGCCATAGTTGACGATCGCGCCGCGGTTCGAACGGATATAGGTCAGGAGCTGCAAGCCGAGGCTTTGAAGTCGGGCGATGGAGAACTCGCTGTCTCCTTGCGAAGCCTTCACCCTCTCCAAGAGTTGCTCCAGATCGGTGATCGCGCGATCGACCCGCCCATGCCACAGGCGCCACTTCACCGCTCTGATGTCACGGTCGATTGCGGGAAGCGCTTCAGAGAGACCCGATCGGGATCGAGCCATATGATCGGCGATCTGCTGCATCGGCTGGACCTTCATGGCGATGTGGAACCAGTCGATGATGTGGGCCGTCGGCTCGGCATTGCGCGGGGTAGCCGCTTCAGGATTTCGGCGCCGTCCGAAATCACCGTCACATCGCCAAAGCCGCGGTAGCCTACTTCCCGAAGGGCATGAAGGGCGCGATCCCGGATTGCCCGTTGGTCGGTGCTGCTAGTGACGAAATAGCGACCGCCACCTTCGCCCCGCCCGCCGCGGCCGCATCGGGCCACAACGAGCTCGAAGTTGCGCGCTGAATTGGAATCGGCGCTGCGAACATGCGCAGTATCGATGCTGATGACGAACTCTTTGCGGCGATCGCCGGGAAGCTGCATTTCAAGCTGGCGTCGTTCGTGCGTTTGCGCCCTTGCGTGCAATTCTTCCTCAGCAACCTGATCGTCGAGCCGTTCGCCAATCCTGATGGTTCGCTTGCGCACGGTGGCATGCGTCTCGGTCGGCTCAACGGGCAGGAATTCTGCAAGCACTCTCGCAGCCTGCCGGTACGGCATCATGCTCCCCAGCCGCGCCGTCAGTTCCATCAGCTCGGATGTAGCTCGATCCGGGCAGATCTCCCGCATCGGCGCAAAGGCATCGACCATGCCTGGGTAACAATCCCGCCACAGCATCCAACGAGGATTGCGCACCGCCATGATGCCAAAGACAGTCCGGATCCGCCGCGTCGTGTAGTCCTTGACCGGCCGAAAACTGTGGCAATCCGGGCAGACCCGACGAAAGAGGGAATACGTCTCCGCCTCATGGTTCACGACCGCGCTCTGCAGCGCCGCCATGATGGTCTTGCCGTTCTCGATCGACAGGCCGAGGTCGCCGTCAAACAGACGTTCCCGGCTCTTGTCGATGCAGACCGCCTTCCGGCAAACGTCACCGAACTCGTTCCTCCCCTCGATCGTGATCGTCCATTCCACCGCCATCGCTTTCCCTCCGAACAAAGCGACGCTCATGGACTACGCGGGCCTAACAATCTGTATTCGACCCCAGAGAAATTACCGGTCTCTTTTTTTCTGAAGCTTCCTGCACAGTTGGCACGAGTCTTGATGTTCTCATTGCACGGCGGCGATCTGCCTTTCGACAGTCGACCTTGACTGATCTGCATGTTCTATAAGGAGAAAACGATGAATACCGATATGTCTGTATATGGCGTGACTAAGCTAACTCGGGAAGAGGCATCCTCAACTTCTGGCGGGTGGCTTCTCTGGTTATTGTTTGTAGCTTTTAGTGTCGCAGTTATAATCGCTGGCATTCTAGAACTAACGAAGAAAAAGTCATAGGCCTACTACTGGTCACTATCTGGGGCTAGGAAAAAATATCTTACTTTCCCCTGACGTATCCAGCTACACTGGAGAGAGCATCCTTTCCAGACGGCCAGAACGACTTTTGGTCATCTTTGTCGGTTTTGTCGAGTTCGTGACACTGTGTTGTTCGCCCCGATGTGCCGCCGCGCTCACAACTAAGCCGTTGAAACAAAATGCATGAGTGCTGTTTTGCGGTTTCCTGTGCAGTTGGCACGACTCTTGATGTTCTCGTTGTGCGGCGGCACACGCTGCTACGGTGCATTATTGCTTCATCCTGTGATTTCAAGCTCTAGGAAAGGAGAAAAAAATGAAGACCAATATGCCAGCCTATGGTGTGACAGAGTTAACGCGCGAAGAAGCATGTGCAACGTCCGGAGGGTGGTGGTTCTGGGCAGCGGTGGCAGGATTTGGCGCAGTTGCTGCGTTAGGACTGTCTATAGCAGCCTTGGAAAGATATCTTAAGCATCATTAAGACGATCGACAATATTCGCAACTGCCTTGGGTTGACCTCGGTCACCTCCAGGCAGATGTCGCCTGGTTTGTCGCATAAGACAGCGTGACGTACGGCCGACGCACTCTCAGTTGGGTTGGGAATAAGCTACAGAACGCCTTTTTGGCCTCTATTCTCGTAGTCGGCATGGGTATTGCCGTCTTTAGGCGCGGGGGGAGTGCTGCCGAGCGGCAGAATGATCGCCGACATATCAGTATACGGCTTAACCGAGTCAACCCGAGAAGCGGCATCATCAACTTCCGGTGGTCTTTGGTTCATAGACTCAGTTTCTGCTGTGGTATTTCGTTGGTGTAGTACGCGCCGAAGAAATGGTGGATAATTGGCAACATCATGGATCAACATCATTGTAGCCAGCGAGATCGTCATGAATATCTCACTTGTTCCTGAACTCGCCAACTGCACTGCAGAGAGCATCCTTTCTCGAAGATCAGAGAGATCTTTGATCATCTACAAGATTATTGTGCTCTCTGTGGCTGCGGCATTGTTGTCGCTGCCACTTATCACCATATCGGTGTCTGTCCAAAGTGCAGGTATCATTCGCCCCACCGTCGAGAAGACGCCCTTGGTCGCGCCCGTCTCCGGACGCATCTCCCGCATCCTTGCCGCTGAAAACGATCTGGTCGCTCAGGGGCAAGAGATCCTCGCCCTCGATAATGGGGTGATTGAGGAAAAGCTCAGGGTGCTTACAGGCGATATTCGCGCAAAGAGCGATTTTGCCAGTGACCTCGAAACCCTGATCTCCTCCGGCACGCAAGCCAAGGACCCGATCCGCCTCTTGACCGAGTCCGCCACGGCCGAGCGCGCCCATTTCCTCAACCTTGTGCGGGAGAACCAACATGCCCGCGGTAATGCGGCTGCGGAACTTCAGCGTGCTAAGCGACTGCTCTCCGCTGCTGTAGCACCGGCAAAGGCCGTTGAGGAAAAGGCCTTCGCACTTCAGAACATTGAGATCCAGGGCGAGATCCTCGCCCGGCGCAAATTCACCGAATGGAACCAGCAGCTGTCCGACGTTAACCTGCGCCTTGAGGAACTCACGGCCGCCTTGCATCAGCTTGAGAGCGAACGGGACCTGACTCTCATTCGAGCCCCCGTATCAGGCGCTCTCGAGCAATTCTCGGGCCTCACTTCCAGCAGCTACGTCCAGGCCGGGCAAACCGTCGCCTGGGTTTCGCCGGATGGTGAACTGGTGGCGGAAATCTTCGTTTCTCCCAACGACATCGGCTTTGTGCGCCCCGGCCAGTCGGTGCGCCTCCAAGTGGATGCCTTCAACTACAATCAATGGGGTGTCATTGACGCGACGGTGCTCGACGTGGCGCATGACTTCACCCTGCACGACGGGAGCCCGGCCTTCAAGGTCCGCTGCGCGCTCTCTCGCCGCCATCTCTTCAAGCACGGGGTCATCGGTAACCTGAAGAAAGGCATGACCGTGCGGGCCCGCTTCCTCCTGGGCGACCGCACTGTCCTGGAACTCCTGTACAACGAGGTCGACGATTGGCTCAATCCGCTCCTGGCGAGCCACTGATCCTTCATTTTCCAAACAGTCAGCGAGCCGCTATGTCGAGCAAGGTCATCAAGTTCAAGCAGCGCGACATCACGGATTGCGGGGCCGCCAGCCTTGCTTCTGTCGCGGCCTTCTATGGCTACAAGCTGCCATTGTCGCGTATCCGCCAGTATGCCTCGACCGGCCGCTCCGGCACCACTGTGCTGGGCCTCATAGAAGCGGCCCGGAAGCTGGGCTTCGTCGCCAAGGGGGTAAAGGGTGGCTTCGACAGCCTATACAAGATCCCCAAGCCCGCCATCGCGCACGTAGTCGTCAGCGAGGTCCTGCGTCACTTCGTCGTAGTCCAGGCGATCAACGCCAGGTGGGTCATCGTCATGGACCCAGCCTATGGTGAAATCCGCAAGCTGGCGCACGAGGAATTCAAAAAGCAATGGACTGGCGCCCTGGTGCTCCTGGTTCCCGCAGACACCTTCAAGCGCCGCGACGAGACCACCTCACCCCTAGGTCGTTTCGCGCGTCTGCTTGCGCCACACAAGGCGGCGATGGCGCAGGCTCTCGCGGGGGCGCTGGTGACGACGATCCTTGGCCTCTCGACTGCCATTTACGTGCAGAAGATCGTCGACCATGTGATTACAGCGGGCAACCGCAATCTGCTCAACCTGATGAGCGTGGCCATGCTCTTGATCTTGGTTGTGCAGATCCTAATCAATCTCCTCAGAAACCGGCTCGTCCTGCAAACGGGGCAGAAGATCGACGTCCAGCTAATCCTCGGCTACTACAATCACATCCTAAGCCTGCCTCAGAAGTTCTTCGACAGCATGCGCATGGGCGAAATCATTTCCCGTATGAATGACGCGGTGAAGATCAGGAGCTTCCTGAACGACGTCTCGATCAACATGTTCGTTGACGTGCTAACGGTACTGTTCTCGTTAGGGCTGATGTTCATCTACTCGTGGAAGATCGCCTTGGTCGTGGCGGTCTCCATCCCTTTGTACCTCTCGGTCTATTGGATCATCAACCGGCTGAATAGGAATCGTCAGCGCGCCGTAATGGAGAACGCTGCCGAATTAGAGACACAACTGGTGGAATCACTCGGAGCTGTCTCCACAATCAAGATCTCCGGCATGGAGAGCTTCGCCAACTTCAAGGTGGAGACGCGCTTCATCAAGATGCTGCACTCCGTCTACAGCTCCGGCCTGATCTCGATATTCGGAGACAGCACCTCGACATTCCTCGCAACTTTATTCACCATCGTGCTGATGTGGTTCGGAACGACACTTGCCCTCGATCAAACCGTCACGCCTGGCGAATTACTCTCCTGCTATACCTTGCTGGGCTATATCACCCGGCCGATTGCCAGTCTGATCCAGACCAACCGGATCGTTCAGGATGCTTTTGTCGCAGCGGATCGTCTGTTCGAGATCTTCGATCTGGAGCCGGAAAGCGGTGGCGGCATCGATGCAGACAAATCCGACATTGGCGACATTCACCTGGAGAAGGTCACGTTCCGATATGGTAGCCAGTTCGAGCTTTTCCAGGATCTTAGCGCCACGTTCCGCCGGGGGGAAATGACAGCAGTGGTGGGGGAAAGCGGCTCGGGCAAGAGCACCCTTGCGGCGCTGCTGCAGAATGTCTACCCGCTTGAGGGTGGAAACATCCGGATCGGCCGTTGTGCCCTCCAGGACCTGTCGACCGTATCCCTGCGCAAGGTTGTCGCTGCGGTGCCGCAATCGATCGATGTGTTCTCGGGCTCGGTGATCGACAACATCGCCCTTGGCGAGTTCGAGCCGGACATCGAAAAGATCCTCCAAATCTGCGATCAAATAGGGCTGCGGGAGGTGATCGAGCGCTGGCCCGGTGGCTTCCAGGCCTATCTAGGCGAAAACGGCGTACGCCTGTCCGGGGGCGAGAAGCAGCGCCTTTCGTTGGCTCGGGCTCTGTACCGGGATCCGGAGATCCTGATCCTCGACGAAGCAACCTCCTCTCTCGACTCGGTCGCCGAGGCGTTTGTCCTGCGAGTGGTTGAGGATCTGCGTCGGGGCGGCAAGACCATCGTCATCATCTCTCATCGACTCAGCACCATCCGTTGCGCCGACAAAATAGTGGTCTTGGACAAGGGGCGGGTTGTTGCGGAGGGGAGGCATGCTGATCTGCTGACAGCTGAAGGCGCTTACGCTCGCTTGTGGCGGGCGCAAACCGGATCCAGCTAAACAGCTTCGGTGAGGGGCACGTCATAATTTTGGGGCAATGAGGCATAGAACAGCAGCGGCGAATGTATATCGCCGTCGCTTAGTTTCAACCTCGTGGGTGTGCCGCGGTCCGATCCGTCGACGAGTTAGACGGCGATAGGCATCGTATTGCGGATGTCCTCGCAGTGTTGGACGAGTTTCCAGAGACCGGTAATTTCTCCGGGGTCAAACACGGGTTGTTAGGCTCGTCCATTCCACCGCCATCGCCGTCCCTCCGAACAAAGCGACGCTCATGGACTACGCGGGCCTAACAATCTGTATTCGACCCCAGAGAAATTACCGGTCTCAATGCACTCTCAACGAAGCATTGGTTCTCAGTGCTTCGTCCCCAAACCCGATTCCCGTCGCGGAAGGACTAACCGCGCGTCAGGTTTTGTGCAACGCACAATGACCCCGTCATACCAAACGCCGTCAAATCGCGTTTTCGAATACGCCAATGACAAGCTGTCACCCCAATTACACCAGGAACTGTCTGTAGCCGCCGCCCATCAGGTAGCGGCCACGTTGGATGGCGCGACGCACCTGGTCGCGAAGATGGTTGCCTGGATGAGACCAATCTTCTTCGACACGCCGTCTCCCGAACAGGGCAATGGCGACTTCCTGATGAGATGCGCCGGCAAGCGAACCATCCAAGGCCTGGAGCACGATACGCAGACGCCCTCCGCGAGGTTCCGGCGGAAGGCAAGCAGCTGCCAGGCGGCCGCAATCATTGATGTCATTTAGGAACTGAAGGGCAGCGACATGGAACTTGAGGCGCCGCGGCGGCACGATTGCGTCGACATATAGCCGCAACGGGCGCAGAACGGAGGCACCGGAAACGACGATCTGCAGACTCCGACAGTCCGCACTCAGCAGCACGTGCTGCACGCCGTCAGGTGTCGCCAGGATGTCCTTGCCGCACGAGAGGGAAAACAGATCAAGCGGTTCAAAATCGTGGTCGAGCCCACCCGGCTCCGCGGCCGCTCGTAGAACATGGGCGCAGTCGCGCGGATCCCAAAAGACCGTTGCCGACATGGCGTCCGATTGTGGCGCGTCCGCAAAAAAGGAGGCTCCATTGCCTGAGGAAAGATGATCCTGTCGTCAGCTCGATTATCCTCGTATCGGCGCGTTTTCTGACAATGCAGGCGGGCGGTGCAATCCTGGCGTGGTCGCGCTGGAATTGCGGATTACGCCGAAGAAATTCCCAGGCCCAGGCAGTGCGCGGCAATCGTCTGACGTAGTGGTAAGCTTCGTGACGACGCCAGTCCGGCCAGTCTACATGACCGACCGTCGCATCCTTGGGAAGACCAGCATCCGTCACGGCTCAGGTGTCCACAATAGCGCTATGCCGACGGGGCTAGAACCGGTTTCCACAGTACCGGTCCGCGCAAACGTCCCCTGCCGCGGATGCGCAAAAGGCTCGCGTGGGAAATCTCGAGAAGCCCGGCCACCGCCTCCGTTTTGCCGACGGGCATCGGCTGTCCGATGCGCGACAATGGCCACGTTGCGAGGCGAAGGATCCGTTCCATGCGCGTATCGGTCACCGTTACTATCCGGGTGAGATCGTTGGCCAAGCCGAACTCGATCATGCCGGCGAAGAGCTCGTAGGTTGCCTGGGCCAGCCCGCCCGCTGCCTTGGGCGTTGACGGCGGGAGATCGAGCGCGAAACGACTGCTTTCCCATATCTCGGCGGTCGAGGGGACAACGTCACCACCCAGCAGCACCGGGAAAGTGTCGCGCAACATTGTGGGTCCGGTGCTGGGCAAAAGACGCACGCAACCGCGAATTCGCCAATCGGATCCCTTGAGCAGCAGATAGACAGGCTTGAAGCCGTCAAATGCGTCGGTTTCTATTTCGTCCTCGGTCTGAACTTCCCAATCGAGCCTTTCCTTGAACACCCGATATCGCAGCCCGTGCATCTCTTTGAGCTCGCTTGCGAACTCGCCGTAAAGGTCGGGTGTTATCAGCTGCAGCATGGTCGCCTCCGTGCGGGATGTGTTCCCGCCATCGAAGGCTAAAGCTGACGGTGATTCAGCCTGTAGACGTTTACAGCTATCTTGGCGGATACAGCTGTCTTGGCGGAAGGATCACGATCTCGCCTGACCGGACGCAGCCAGCCGTGCGACGGCCTGGTTGACCGTTCGCACGCCAAGCTTTGCCTTGGCGTTTTCCAGATGGAAGGTCACCGTGCGCTTCGAGACGCCGAGGATCTGGCTGACGTCCCAGGCCGACTTGCCGCGCGCCGTCCATTTCAGGCATTCGAACTCTCGCGGAGTGAGCGTTACACCATCCACCACACGATCGCCGCCGAGCCTGCGCCGGACATGGACGTGAAAGTTGACCGCCACCAGCTGCAATGCTTTTTCATAACGTGTCAGGGACCGCAAAAGCGGCGGATGGGACTCATCGGAAGCAAAGGTCAGCGCAGCAAACCGGCCACGATGATCGTGCATCGACATCGTCAGTCCGCTACGGATGCCGAACTGACCTGCACTCTCCAGAATTTGTTGCTGTGACGCCGGCAGACTTTTCCGAGCACGATCCAGGCCCCAATCAAAAGTATCCCAGCCTTGCAGCCCACGCAGGATGACCGGATCAAGACTGTGGTACCGCTGTTGCAGATAACGTGATGTCCAGGATGACGGATAGTTTGAGATCAGGCGCGGCGCGTCGCCGGGGACCGACGGGTAAGTAAAATAGGCGAAGAGCGGAAAGTCGAAGCCGGCGGCGGCGGACGCCATTGTCTCACTGAGATCGGCGGCGTCGACGCTTGCGGAGAGTTGCTCGACGAAGTTCTCAAACACGCGATGCATGTGCGTTTTGCGTAACCTCCGTGACTGTCGCTGGATGCCAGGCAGGACCCGGGTTTAAGCGGTCGCGCTCCGATAGCGCTCGTGGGATGTTGTCGCCTTCATCGCCGCCATTGCTTTCCTACCTCTGCTTGCGGAGCGTGCCGCAACGCCGACAACCTCGTTAATTTGTTGAACCAACCGGTGATGTTCTGATGTTGTCGATGAGCCGTGTGTCGCCGAGCCACGCCGCGACAAGCAAGCGCGCCGGTCGGTCAACGTTTGTCATCGGTTGCAGATCGGCTTCGCCGCGAAGCTCCAGGTATTCGACCTCGCGATAGCCTGCCGACAAGATTGCTGCGCGCGCTTCGGCAAGGGTTGGCAGGACGCAAGAGCCACGCGCAAACCGATCGGCCGCCTCGAGCAGGATCGATGCGAGCCTTGGGGCAACGGCGCGCTCCGCAGGCGAGAGCCGGGCATTGCGCGACGATAGAGCGAGACCATCGGCTTCGCGGACAGTCGGACAGGGGGTAATGGTGATTGGAATATCCAGGTCTCGGACCATGCGCCTGACAAGCTGAAGCTGCTGGAAATCCTTTTCGCCGAAAAAGGCGAAATCAGCGCCGGTTTGCAAGAAGAGCTTGGCAACGACGGTCGCCACGCCATCGAAATGGCCCGGCCGAAATGCGCCGCACAGGCCCTCGCCGATTGCGGCCACCGAAACAGTCGTAGCGAAGCCCGCAGGGTACATCGCCTCGCCATCCGGCACATAAAGCAGGTGTGCGCCCAACGGCCCGAGCTTTGCCGCATCTTGGTTTTCCGTCCGGGGATAGGCGGCAAGGTCGGCGGCACTGTTGAACTGCTTGGGGTTGACGAACAGCGTTACGATGACCCGATCCGCCTTCTGAAGCGCTGCACGCACGAGGCTCAGATGTCCTTCATGCAATGCCCCCATGGTCGGTACCACCGCGACAGTTGCGCCCGAGCGGCGCCATCCTGCAACAACGGTGCGAAGCTCGGTAACGGTTCGAACGATCGGCACGCTCATGCGACGGCTCCGGCTCTCGAGGCGGTGGCGTAGACATGTTCGGCCGCCGGAAAGCGCCGGTCCCGCACATCGGCTACGTAAGCGGCGATCGCCGCCTCGCCCTCTGAGCCTGGTTCGGTATGGCGCTTGACGAATTTCGGCCGAAAGCGGGTGAACATGCCCATGCCGTCGTCGACCATCGGGCCGTCGCAGGCTAGCCAGGCGCCAATGCCGATTGTTGGGATGGCGATCTGCGCAGTGATGGCCTGCGCAAGTTGCTCGGGCACTGTTTCCAGCACCACCGAAAAAGCGCCGGTCTCCATGACCGGGCCAGCGTCGCGCCTGATCCGCTCCGCATCGTCTCCCCGCCCCTGCACACGATAGCCGCCGAATGTATTCATTGGCGCTGGCGGTGTAATCGCCTTTGTATCACCAGCTGCGCACACCTCATGCCTCCTTCCCTTGCGTTACCCGCGGCGGGTGTCGCGTTTGGCACAGTTTTGTGCAAGTGCGAAGAGCTAAAAAACGGGCATGCAGCTGTGCGTGTGTTGACGTACAGGCAGCCACGCTTACACTAAATCGATTCAGGCGCCCCGAGACTGGGCTAATCACTTTCGCGAACATGGACCATCAGGCAACAGGAACCAGGAAAGACAGAGCCGCCGTCAAGGCTGAGGACGTCAAAGTGGACCTGATCGCCGTTGTCGTCGCCGTAAACGACGGTGAACCCTGTGTCCTTACCATCCGGCAGGCGGACACGCTGCCCTCCGGACCATTTGCGCTTGAGCACCGATCGCCGCAATCCGGGTTGAGGGGATGGGTCGAGCAGCAGACCGGGCACCCGCTGGGGTACATCGAGCAACTATACACCTTCGCCGATCGGGACCGCATCGGGGCCGAGCGCCAGCAGCGCGTCATCTCCATCAGCTATCTCGCACTGACCCGCAAGGAACAGGCAACGGGCTCGCCCAAGTGCGGCTGGCAAAGTTGGTATGAATATTTTCCGTGGGAGGATCACCGCTCCGGCACGCCGGCGGTGGTGCTGGATGTTTTGCGACCGCGCCTGATTGAATGGGCGGATGGCGCCAGCGACGCCGCCACGCGACGCGAACGCCGGCTGCGGGCGGCGATTGCCTTCGGCTTCGACGAGCGCCGTTGGAACGAGGAACTTACGCTTCAACGCTATGAGTTGGTCTACGAAGCAGGCCTGGTCCAAGAGGCCGGAATCGGACGGGACGCGCCCCCGCGTCCGCTGGTGCCCAGTAAATCCATGATCGCCGATCACCGCCGCATCCTGGCAACGGCTATTGCGCGGTTGCGCTCCAAGATCAAATACCGGCCCGTCGTGTTCGAACTGATGCCGCCGCTCTTTACACTCTTGCGGCTGCAGCGAACCGTGGAGGCACTCTCCGGCAGGCTCATCAACAAGCCGAACTTTCGACGGCTCATAGAGCAGCAGGAGCTGGTTGAGAAGACCGGGGAGACGACCACCGAAACTGGGGGCCGGCCAGCGCAGCTCTACCGCTTCCGCCACGACATTCTCGATGAGAGGCCGGTGGCCGGGACAAAATTGCCGCTTACGAGGGCTTGACATCCCTTATAGTCACAAAGGATATATAGGCCTTATATTCTTTTGGACTATAACTGGAGGCTCGATGAGCGCCATCCTGCCTTCGGGTGCGACCCTGTACGACCGCGTTCGGCGCGTCGTCCCCCCGATCGAATGGCTCACCTTTCTAGACGATATCGAGGCAATTCTGGCGCTGAAGCGGGAGCGCAACGCCGTTATCCTGGCGCACAACTACCAGACGCCGGAGATCTTCCACTGTGTCGCCGACATCGTCGGCGACAGCCTGGCGCTTGCGCGCAAGGCGATGTCAGCCGACGCCGATGTCATCGTGCTCGCCGGCGTGCATTTCATGGCCGAGACCGCGAAGCTGCTCAACCCGCAAAAGACCGTGCTCATCCCCGACCTGCGCGCAGGCTGTTCCCTGGCGGATTCCATTACCGCCGAGGACGTGCGCCAGTTGCGGCAGCGCTATCCAGGCGTGCCGGTCGTCACCTATGTCAACACATCGGTCGAGGTGAAGGCCGAGTCCGATATCTGCTGTACCTCTGGCAATGCGAAAGCCGTCGTGGAATCCCTGGGTGTTCCTCGGGTGATCATGCTGCCGGACGAGTACCTGGCGAAGAACATCGCTGCCCAGAGCGACGTTGAGATCATCGCCTGGAAGGGCCACTGCGAGGTGCATGAGCGCTTCACGCCAGCCGATATCCGCCAGTTGCGCGAGGACCATCCGGGCGTGACGGTGCTGGCGCATCCCGAATGCCCGCCTGAGGTGGTGACTGAGGCCGATTTTTCCGGCTCGACCGCCGCCATGTGCGACTATGTCGAACGGCAAAAGCCGCCCCGCGTCGTGCTGATGACGGAGTGCTCGATGAGCGACAATGTCGCGCTCGCACATCCCGAGATCGAGTTCATCCGTCCCTGCAATTTGTGCCCGCACATGAAGCGGATAACGCTCGCCAATATCCGTACAGCGCTCGAGCAGAACCGCCATGCAGTCACCATCGAGCCCGGGATCGCGGGGCGCGCACGGCTTGCGGTCGAACGGATGCTGGCAATTTGAGCCCCGATATCCGCAGCTTCTTCGGACGGCCCATTATCATCGGCGGCGGCATCGCCGGGCTGATGACTGCGCTTCATCTGGCCCCTGAGCCAGTGCTTCTTCTGTCCAGGACGCTACTCGGAGCTGACACATCGAGCACCTGGGCTCAGGGCGGTCTGGCCGCGAGCCTCGGTGAGGACGATGATCCGGCGCTGCATCTTGCCGACACGATTGCGGCCGGGGACGAGCTCTGCGACAAGGATATGGCAGGCCGCATCCTCCAGGACGCGCCCAGTGCGATCGAGGGGCTTGCCGGCTTTGGAGTCCCCTTCGACCGTACGTTCAAAGGGTCGCTGCGCCTTGGATTGGAGGCCGCGCACAGCCGACGTCGCATCGTTCACGCGCATGGTGACGGTACCGGGCGAGAGATCATGCGTGCCCTGATCGCGGCCGTGCGTTCCACTCCGTCGATCGTTGTCGTGGAGGGCGTGGAAGCGCGCCGGCTGGCGGTGCGAGAGAATGCGATCCGAGGCGTCTGGGCGAGCTGTTCGATAGGACCGGTCTTTTTCGGCTCGCGGCGGGTGGTGCTCGCCACCGGAGGGATTGGTGGATTGTTTCTCGACACCACCAATCCTTCGGGCAGTTGTGGACAGGGCCTGGCGCTTGCGGCTCGCGCGGGAGCTGTCTTTTCCGATCTGGAGTTCATCCAGTTCCATCCGACCGCGCTTGACGGACCGGAGCGTCCCATGACGCTGATCAGCGAGGCTGTTCGCGGCGAAGGTGCAGCCCTGATCGATGAAACCGGCCAGCCCTTTCTACAGGGTGTGCCAGGGGCGGAACTTGCGCCCCGCGATGTCTTGGCGCGCGCCGTGTGGAACCATCTTGCGCGCGGCCACCGTGTTTTTCTCGACGCGCGGCAACAGCCTGGCCCGGCATTCGCGCGACAGTTCCCGACGATAGCATCAGCCTGTCGTGGAATTGGCCTCAATCCCGTGCGCGATCTCATTCCCATTCGTCCGGCCCAGCACTACCACATGGGTGGGGTCGCCGTTGACGGCTCCGGCCGTACCTCCGTCAAGGGGCTCTGGGCCTGCGGCGAGGTCGCCTCGACTGGACTGCATGGCGCCAACAGGCTCGCCAGCAATTCCTTGATCGAGGCCGTCGTTTGCGCGCGCTGGGTGGCTGAAAGCGTGGCCGGAACCCCCGCTCGCAGGACCAAGCCCGCGTTTGCGGGTAATTATCCATCGCCCGATCCGCTACCCGTGCGTCCTTTCCTGTCGCGCGCTCTCGGCATCGTGCGGGATGGTGAAGGCTTGAAGGCAGCCGCACACGCCTTGCTGCCGCTCGCCCAAAGCAAGGACGCGTCATCGGATCCGGCGGCGGTCGGGCTGATGATCACAATTGCCGCCTTGCGCCGCCGGGAAAGCCGCGGTGCTCATTTCCGGACCGACTTTCCGCATCATGCAACCGTCGCGCGCCGTTCCGAAATCACCCTCGAAGCCGCCTTCGCAGAAGCGCGGGAACTCGCACAATTGCCAGTGCTGGAAGGCGTCACCTGATGAGGCTCGCGCCACTTCCCGCAATCATGCTCGAGCCTCTGGTACGGGCAGCCCTTCTCGAAGACCTCGGCAGGGCCGGTGATGTAACCTCGGATGCCATCGTACCAAGCGAAAGCCACGCAACGACCGTGCTTGCGGCACGGCAGCAAGGCATCGTCGCCGGACTCGATCTGGCGATCCTCGCTTTCAGCCTGATCGACCAGAATGTCGAGATGACCGTGGAGCGAGCAGACGGCAGCGAAGTCTCACAAGGAGAGATCATTGCAACGGTGAGCGGTCCTGCCCGGGCCATACTCACAGCGGAACGGACAGCGCTGAATTTTCTCTGTCACTTGAGCGGCATCGCGACAGCGACGGCATCGATCGTCAATGCAATCCGCGGGCACAAAGCCAAGATCGTCTGCACCCGCAAGACGACACCCGGGTTGCGGGCTGTCGAAAAATACGCCGTGCGCGCCGGTGGCGGCTCCAATCACCGTTTCGGCCTCGATGACGCCATCCTGATCAAGGACAACCACATCGCCATCGCCGGCGGAATTCGCCCCGCGCTGGAGCGCGCGCGAAGCAGCGTCGGCCATCTCGTCAAGATCGAAGTCGAGGTCGACACACTAGCCCAACTGGAAGAGGTGCTTGCTCTGGCCCCCGACGCCGTCCTGCTCGACAACATGTCGGTCGACGAATTGCGCAAAGCAGTGGCCATGGTTGCAGGCCGGGCGATCACCGAAGCATCGGGCCGGATTACCGCCTTAACAGCGCCAGCCATCGCGGCCACTGGTATCGATCTTATCTCCATCGGCTGGCTGACCCATAGCGCGCCAATTCTCGATATCGGACTGGATTATCGAGCGCCCTGATAACCCACAAGCAAACGGTCAGGATCGATACATATCAACCGGCCTGAATTCGGACGATGAAGATGCGGCAAGGCAAGAACTGAGAGCGGGACGGACATGCACGACACCAATGCGACTAAGAGGATGCCGCGGGCGCAATGCGATGATGGCGCGATGTGGACCCTGGAGAAGGCTCGCGCCCTTCACGATGCACCTTTCAACAATCTGCTTTTCCTTGCCCAAACCGTTCACCGCCAGAATTTCGATCCCAACAAGGTCCAGCTCAGCCGGCTCCTCAGCATCAAGACAGGCGGCTGCCCGGAGGATTGCGGCTATTGCAGCCAGTCGGCGCATCACGAGACCGGCCTGAAGGCGTCGAAGCTGATGGAGGTCGACCGCGTCATCGCGGAGGCGACCAAGGCGCGTGACGCGGGCGCCACGCGCTATTGCATGGGCGCTGCCTGGCGAAACCCGAAGGCACACGACATGGACGCGGTGGTGGCGATGGTCGAAGGCGTCAAGGCACTCGGCATGGAGACCTGCATGACGCTTGGCATGCTCGACCTTGAGCAGGCCGCTCGACTGAAACAGGCTGGTCTCGACTACTACAATCACAACATCGACACGTCGGAACGCTACTATAGCGAGGTCATCAGCACGCGGAGCTTTGGTGACCGGCTCGACACGCTCGAGCTGGTTCGCCAATCCGGCATCAAGGTCTGCTGTGGCGGCATTGTTGGCATGGGCGAAGAACCGGTGGACCGGATCGACATGCTGGTGACGCTGGCCAATCTGCCGGAGCATCCGCAAAGCGTTCCGATCAACATGCTGATCCCGATCGCCGGCACCCCGCTTGCCGAAGCCAGGCCGATCGAGCCGATCGAATTCGTGCGCGTAATCGCGCTGGCGCGCATCATGATGCCGAAATCGCATGTCCGTCTTTCCGCCGGCCGCACCGCCATGACCGACGAGATGCAGGCACTGTGCTTTTTCGCCGGTGCCAGTTCGATCTTCGTCGGCGACACGCTGCTGACGGCGAACAATCCTGGGGAGGACAAGGATACCCTCCTGTTCCGCCGCCTTGGCATCGAGCCGATGGAACTCGACACCCAATGAACGGGACACCGCTTGCCCGGTACGAGGCGACCTTGCAGGGGCTGGCGCGCAAGGACCGGTTGCGGACGCTGTCGCCGCGCGCCGGTCTCGACTTCTCGTCGAACGACTATCTCGGGCTTGCCCCCTCTAAAAGACTTGGCGACGCGGTTGCGGCGGCGATTGCACGGGGCACGCCGGTCGGCGCCACCGGGTCGCGGCTGTTGCGCGGCAATGCGCCGGAGCATGAGCAACTGGAGGCGGACGCAGCGACGTTCTTCGGCGCCGACCGCGCGCTGTTCTTCGGCAGCGGCTACATCGCCAACTTTGCTCTGCTGACCGCCCTGCCGCAGAAGGGCGACCTGCTGGTCCTCGACGAACTCGCGCACGCCAGCATGCATGAAGGCGCGCAGGCCGGCCGCGCCCAGTTCGAGCTGGCCTCGCACAACGACGCCAACGCTGTCGAGGATGCGATCACGCGCTGGCGTGCCGAAGGCGGCGTGGGGCGCATCTGGATCGGAACCGAAAGCCTCTACAGCATGGATGGCGACCGTGCGCCGATGGAGAGCCTGATCGCGCTTGCCGACCGGCACGAGGCATTCCTAGTCGTCGACGAGGCGCATGCCACTGGTGTCTGGGGACCGGACGGCCGGGGGCTGGCCGCCGCGTTCGAGGGCCGCGACAACATCGTCGCGCTCCACACATGCAGCAAGGCGCTCGGCGCGTCCGGCGCGCTAGTCACTGGGCCGCGAACGCTGTGCGACTATCTCGTCAACCGTTGCCGGCCCTTCATCTACGCCACCGCGCCATCGCCGCTGATGGCGGTCGCGGCACGCGAAGCGCTCGCCATGCTGTCCGACGAGCCGATGCGCCGTGTTCAGTTGCATGAGCGTGTCGCTTTCGCCGGCCGTCAATTGGCCGAGCGCTGCGGCGTGACGCCCAGCGGCTCGCAGATCCAGCCCTTTGTCATCGGCGACGTTGGGCGTACCATGGTGGTGGCGGCGGCATTGCAGGCGCGCGGCTTCGACATCCGCGGCATTCGTCCGCCGACCGTGCCCGAGGGCACATCGCGCCTGCGCATCTCGCTGACGCTCAACGTCGACGAAGACGACATTTCGGCGATGGTCGAGGCGCTCGTCGAGGTGTTGGCCTCGGCATGATCATGCGCATCGTCATCACCGGAACCGACACCGGAATTGGCAAGACCGTGTTTGCGGCTGGGCTCGCCGGCCTGATCGACGGTTTCTACTGGAAGCCGGTGCAATCGGGCCTCGACGGCGAGACCGACAGCGAGGTGGTCGCGCGGCTTGCCGGCTTGCCCTCGGAGCGCGTGCTGCCGGAAGCCTACCGCTTGAAGAGCCCGCTGTCGCCGCATCGTTCGGCCGAGATCGACGGCGTCGCGATCAAGGCTGCCGATCTTACTTTTCCCGTCCTGCCGACGCCGCTCGTCATCGAGGGCGCGGGTGGGCTGATGGTGCCGCTTAACCGGCGCACAAGGTTCATCGACATCTTCGCTGAGTGGCGGCTGCCGGTCATTTTGTGCGCCCGCACCACGCTCGGCACCATCAACCACACGCTGCTGTCGATCGAGGCCCTGCGCGCCCGCTCCATCCCGCTGGCAGGAATCGCTTTCATCGGCGATGAGATGGCCGACACGCAACGGACAATCGTGGAAATGGGCGGCGTGCCACAGCTCGGCAGGCTGCCGCATATCGATCCGCTGACCGACAAAACGTTGAGAGCGGCAATGATCGCCGGCTTCGCCTTCGCCTCTATTGCGGGAGGGGAATGATGTCGCGGTCACCAGTCTGGCATCCCTTCACCCAGCACGCGCTCGAGCCGGCGATTCCAGAAATCGTCCTGACGGAAGGCGCCTATCTCCATAAGGCTGACGGCACGCGTATCCTGGACGCCATCTCTTCCTGGTGGGTCGTCACGCATGGCCACCGCAACCCCCGCATCATGAAGGCTATCGAGACGACCGCGTCGAGCCTCGACCAGATCATCTTCGCCGGCTTCACTCATGAGCCGGCCGAACGCCTGGCCAAGGCACTTGTCGGCCTCGCTCCCGCCGGACTCGACTGGGTGTTCTATTCCGACAGTGGCTCGACCGCCGTCGAAGTCGCGCTGAAGATGGCGCTCGGCTATTTCCGCAACATCGGCGCGCCGCGTTCGCGCATCGCCGTCATGGAGCACAGCTATCATGGCGACACTATCGGCACGATGAGCGTCGGTGCCCGCGGCGTGTTCAATGCCGCTTACGAGCCCCTGCTGTTCGAGGTCGACACCATCCCCTTCCCGGCCGCCGGACGCGAACAAGAGACGCTGGATCGGTTCGAGGCAGTTGCCCGCGACCGGCGCGCCGCCGCCCTGATCGTCGAACCGCTCGTGCTGGGCGCCGGCGGCATGCTGATGTATCCGGCCTGGGTTCTGGCCGAATTGAAGAAGATCGCAGAAACCTCCGGCACGCTGCTGATCGCCGACGAGGTGATGACCGGCTGGGGGCGCACTGGAACCATGTTCGCCTGCGAGCAGGCGAACATCTCTCCAGACATCCTGTGCACCTCGAAGGGCCTGACCGGCGGCGCCATCCCGCTGGCGGCCACGCTCGCCACCGATGCCATCTTCCAGGCCCATTATTCCGAAGACCGGAAGAAGACCTTCTTTCATTCGAGCTCCTACACCGCCAATCCGATCGCCTGCGCGGCAGCACTTGCCAATGTCGAGATCTGGCAGGACGAGCCGGTGGCCGAGCGGATCGCGACGTTGAGCGCGATGCAGGCCACCGGGCTGCAACGCTTTCGGGACAATCCATGTTTTGCCGACTGCCGAACCTCGGGAACGATCGCAGCGCTCGACCTTCGAACCGGTTCCGCAGGTTACCTCGCCGAGATTGGTCCGAAGCTGCGCGCGTTCTTCCTCGAGCGCGGCCTGCTTGTTCGTCCGCTCGGCAATGTCCTCTATCTACTCCCGCCCTATTGCATCACCGGCGGCGAGTTGGACGCGCTCTACGACGCGATCGAGGAGGCCGGCGAACGCTTCGGGTCTAGGCCATGAGCAAGTCGTCGCGCATTCTCGGGTTCGGTCATCATGCGCCTGGGCGCAAGGTTGCGAATGCCGAGATCGAAAACAATCTCGGCCTTGAGCCGGGCTGGATCGAAAGGCGTACCGGAATCCGCACCCGCTTCTGGGCAACGGACGAAGACACGCTGTCTGGTCTTGCCACGCAGGCTGGCGACATGGCGCTGGCGAACGCCGGTATTGACCGTAGCGACATCGGTCTACTCTTGCTCGCCACCTCGACGCCCGATCACCTCCTGCCGCCCAGTGCACCGCTGGTCGCACATCGGCTGGGACTGGGCCGCGCCGGCGCGATCGACCTGACCGGCGCCTGCGCTGGCTTCATCTATGCGCTGATGTTTGCGGATGGGTTCACTCGCCTGCACGGCAAACCAGCGCTGGTCATCGCCGCCAACATCCTCAGCCGCCGCATCAATCCAGCCGAGCGCGCGAGCTCGGTCTTGTTTGCCGATGCCGCTGGCGCCCTGGTGGTCGGTCCGTGCGAGGACCCGGATCAGGGCATTCTAGGCGCTTCGGTGGATTCCGACGGCTCACGCTACGGGCTGATCCATATCCCGGCGGGAGGAAGCAACATCCCGTTCCGCGGCGACCTCGACATCGGGCAAACCCGCATGACAATGACCGACGGCCGCGAAGTGTTTGCCAAGGCTGTCGAGATGATGACCGATTGCTCCATAAGCGCGCTGGCCGCGGCCCGAATGCGGCCGCAGGACATTGATCGGTTCGTGCCGCATCAGGCCAATGCCCGCATTTTCGACGCGGTCGGGCGAAACCTCGGAATAACGGACCAAGCAATCGTCAAGACGATCGCCGATTACGGCAACTCTTCCGCCGCGACGATCCCACTGTCGCTCTCGCTGGCCCATCGGACGGACCCATTTCGACCGGGCGAGAAAATCCTGCTGGCGGCAGCGGGTGCGGGTCTCAGCGGCGGTGCACTCGTCGTCGGAATTTAGCCGACACCTGGCTGCTCCGAGGACGGCAGGATTCATTATGGATAGGACAACAGACCCATGCGAAAACTAGTCGCCGGCAAGCTGCACGGCATCTACGTCACCGAAGCGAACCTCAACTACCACGGTTCGATAACGCTTGACCCTGACCACTGCGAAGAAGCGGGGATCCTGCCCATGGAATTCGTGGAGATATGGAACAAGAATTCCGGGGCGCGGATTTCGACCTATGTCATCCTGGGCGAGCGCGGTTCACGATGCTGTATTCTCAATGGAGCAGCGGCCCGCACTTGCCAGCCGGACGACCAGATCATTGTCTGCAACTCCATCTACCTGGACGAAGCGCATATTACCTCTCTGAAGCCCCGGATCGTTACGTTCGACCAGGATAACAACATACTCGACCGCCTAAGCTACTCCGTCGATCTTGACGCAGATGGCCGCTACACCTTCTCGATCCTTGACGAGACTGATGAGGCTTTGGCCATTCCTGCCATGGTCTCCGGGGCGTGACACCCGCCGCACATGTGACATCAGTGTTCGTCAATTGGTGGCCTGCTAGCAAGGCCGAGCCTGGCTCGTTGGTCATCGGCAAAATGTTCGGCGGGCGACTGCGTCTTGAACCGATGAACTGTCAGTTTGCCGTTCTCAACAATATGAACGGCCCATCCCCCACCGCAACGCTTGACGCGCACGTCGTTTGGTTCGCCAGCCACCATTGCCGCCCCTCATTTTCGTCGCCCTGGACCGAGACTGGAAGTCGCTCCATGCACGGCGAAAGACACGGGACCTTACGTTACGTCAAGCAAAGATTTTCTGACGGCTGATGACTTGTCGATATGACTACGGAGGCAATTCAGGCGCGGAACGTCCGGGCACGCGGTATCTTGCGCTCGGATCGATTTAGATGCCCAAATTTTGCATTTTAATGCAGTCTTAATTATCCGCGGCCAATGTGAATGGGAACGCGTATCCAGTTCGAGTAACTCTGCAAAAAGCCCGCCGCTCTTGCCCTCAAGAGTGGCGGGTTTTTCGGTTGTGAGCACTGGTGCGGTCGTTGCGGATGCGGCCACAGCACAAGCGCCGTGGCGTCATCCCTGCCCCCCTCCGTCAATGGCGCGGTGCTGCTTTTCGGGGCGAAGGCTCGTCTAGGACGAAGCTGAACGCGCGAGCCGCCGGCTCTTGCTGATGCTGGGCACCGGACCCCTCCCCGGTGCACGAGCCTTGGCGCCCGGGTTCTCGTGGCAATCGTTTCCGGTCTCGACCAGATGGTTGCAGAGGAACAGGAGAACGCCTGTCACCTACCGGTGCATCTGTCCGGAATATGAAAAGGCGGGGTCTACCCGCCTTCTCTTGCAAGCAGCCTGGCTCCCAAGTACTTCGCGCTGGCTT
Organism: Mesorhizobium sp. RCAM 05104; assembly: GCF_059683645.1. Taxonomy (NCBI): domain Bacteria; kingdom Pseudomonadati; phylum Pseudomonadota; class Alphaproteobacteria; order Hyphomicrobiales; family Phyllobacteriaceae; genus Mesorhizobium; species Mesorhizobium sp. RCAM 05104. The sequence goes on from NZ_CM185033.1 coordinate 2,308,599, forward strand.
ACAGCAGCCTGCTCCTCAAGCCGTCCGGTGAGTCCTGTTCTCCCCTTATATCGCTCGGCCAGCACATCCGGGCGGACCGCATCCCTCCGCTGCTGGTAGGAGTCAGGGAAAAAATTCAGCCGGCTTTGCTGAGGCTGCCAGCTGAGGACTTGCCAGTGCGGCGGTCCTGTTCGATTTCATAGTTGATCTTCTGGCCGTCAGCGAGAGTCGAGAGGCCCGCCCGTTCAACGGCGGAAATGTGGACAAAAACATCCTGACCGCCATTGTCGGGCTGGATAAATCCAAATCCCTTGGTGCTGTTGAACCATTTTACCGTTCCAGTCGCCATGTGCGTTTTCCTTTGTAACAATTGCAATGTGGGCAGGCCGTCAGGCCGGTCCCGATTCATAACCGACTTTGGAGTAAGACGCCGCAAAAACGAGAAATCTGCAAGGCTCAATTTGATCGGCGGCTGTAACTCCTCATGGACCGTCCAGCGTCCGCCCGTAAAGGCTCACAACGACACGCGTTACGGCCCCGATGCGATACCCAAGACGGACGGGGCTGGAAGCGCAATAGCTACCAGGCAGGGCGACGGGAAGTTGATCGTTTGGGGAAAATGGGGGCTATGGACGACGCCGCTGGCGGACGGTTCGGGCCTCGCCGGTATGGACGGAAGCTGGCCGTCGGCCTGTCCCGCGGCAGGGCCACTCAGCATGCGCGACTTTTCGTGAGAGGTGGTCCTATGCAAAAGCCATACGTGCGCAGTAGATGTCCACCCGGCCGGACAGGCCAAGAGCCTTTTGGGGAATCGACATTGCCGCTGCTCCCACCTTTGATCCGCCACCTCAAATCTCCTGACCTGTTTGGCAGCCTTGACCGCGTGCCGGCGCTTGGCAAAGCAGTCAGTGAGCGGACATTTGAGGTCCTCAACCCATCGACGGGCGAAGTGCTGGCAGAGCTTCCCGATATGGGTGTCGAGGAGACGCGGGCTGCGGTCGACAAAGCATATAGCGCGCAGCCTGGATGGGCGGCATTGACGGCCCGTGAACGCAGCGACGTTCTGTGGCGCTGGCATCAGCTGATTATCGACCACGCCGATGACCTTGCCGCGATATTGACCGCGGAAATGGGCAAGCCCCTTGCCGAGGCCAAATCGGAAGTGTCGCATGCGGCGGCCTACCTGCAATGGTACGCCGAAGAGGCCAACCGCATCTATGGGGAGACGATCTCCGCACCATCGACGGACCGCCGTCTGCTCGTGATCAAGCAGCCGATCGGCGTCGTCGGCACGATTACGCCATGGAATTTCCCGGCTTCCATGGTGGCGCGCAAGATCTCGCCGGCCTTGGCGGCAGGCTGCGCGATCGTGCTGAAACTGGCTGAACAGACGCCGCTCGTGGCCGGTGCAATGTTTGCCCTTGCGCATCAGGCCGGCTTTCCCGAAGGCGTGGTCAACCTGATCTACGCGTCTGAGGGCGATGCCGTCGGATGCGAACTCTGCACAAACCTCAAGGTCCGCAAGATCAGCTTCACCCGCTCGACCGAGGTTGGCCGGCTGCTCATGCGCCAGTGCTCGGACCAGATCAAGAAGGTCAGTCTCGAGCTCGGCGGGTCCTCGAACATGTGAAGCAGGTCGCACCTCGATGGGCGGCGGCTCCGGACCCGCTGAAACTGTCGCATTCGTCACCTTGAGGTCAGCTTCGCACCGACGCCGCTGTTGTGCCACAGTCAAGCAAGGCGGTCGCCTCGAGGTGAGCACGTCCCCGGAAGCGTCGGGTATCGGACCTGGACAAGCGTTCACATCATCGTTCCACCCCACCGGCTGTCCCGGCGATGGCCGTCAGCAGGTCCTGAGCATCCCAGCTTTCTAATCGCTGCGCAGAATCTTTGCTTCAAGCGCGGCTGCCACGAAAGCTCTTCGAGCCGCCGCTGGATAAGCCTCACCGCGCAATACCTGCAGACAGGCATCCATCGCGGCCTTCCGTTTCGCGGTCTGACGTTGAAGATCACGCAGCAAAATAGCGGCCGCGTCATTGACCTCGAACACGATCCGCTCTGAGCTGTGAAGGCTAAGCCGAACAACGACTGGCCTCTCAAATCTGCTCAATACGGTCATGTCTCCGCTCCTGCGAGGCAAATAGCCTCGATCGCACCTTGGCTCGGCCGAACGGTTCGGCTGCTCACTGAACCTCGCCCCTCGCGATCGATGTGCGGTACCTGATTCATGGCGGGGTTGCGCCGCTAATGTCGAGACCTGCTTCTGCTTTCTGCTATCCGTGAAATCCCGACACAATGCTCCCTCGGCGTGCCCCGTGCCAGACGCCTAAACCTGCACTTTTCCACGGCCGGACTTGCAGGCAGCGAGCCATTGCATGGCGGAAATTGCATCTTCTAATATGGCGGCCCGTTTCGCAAAGCCGAAAAAGGCATTGCGTGCTGCGCTTACAGGTTTTCGCCCATCGTATGCATCATAGCAGGTCCTGAGGGCTGCCTCGTAATTCACGTCTCTGCGATCTTCTGGCCATTCGTTGAGGAAATCGATGGCGTCCGCAAGGCTGGCAATCTCCTGCACGATGTAGGTTGCACGCTTTACGAAAACTGGGCTGCTGAAAGCCTCAGGGTTCATTGGTTCCTCCCGACCTACTGAACGACTGGTCTGCGTGAACAGGCGCTTCATCGACACCCGCCGACATTCGCAGAATGTGTTGTCAGGGCAATGACGGTTCAAGAGGAAGGCAGCGGCGTGATGCCCTCCGGTAGGCCAGCAGGCCGATTCCATACATACTGTTGCAAGAGCGGCTCATCAGGTGGCAAAAAAATCTGCATCGTTCCGACCATTTCGCACGAAACGCTTGGTACATCTTCCGGCGTTGACCCGCCACGAGGAAGCGGCTCCGCACCCTCCGCTTCGTCACAGGGCTACTCCCAGGGTTGTACGGACTTGCGGCCTTCAGCCTACCTGAGCAAGGCAACGTGACCGTCGAGATACGAGACAACCAGACCATCGCCGCAAAAGTGCCGGTCCTGCTATTCAAGTACCTAGCTCCTGACCCACCGGCTCCGCGGCAATGCCAGGAATTTCGCCTATCCGGAGAGGTTTCCCGATTAAATAGCCTTGAGCTTCATCACATCTGACGCAGCGCAGATAGTCGAGCTGTTCGGGAGTTTCTACGCCTTCGGCTGTTACCTCGATTCGAAGCTCATGCGCCAACTCAACCAACGATCTTACAATCGCAGCGCAGTCCGCATCGGTGAGCATATCCTGGACAAAAGATCGGTCGATCTTGAGGCGCGAAAGAGGCAGTTTACGAAGATAGGTCAGTGATGAATAGCCGGTGCCAAAATCGTCAAGAGCAACTGTGACGGATAGAGAAACTAACGATTGTAAGAATGAAATCGTTTCTTCAAAATTCGAAATCAGCACAGTTTCTGTGATCTCGACCTCGAGTCTTCGGGGCTCCAAGCCGGCTTCAGCCAAGGCCACTACAATTCCATCCAGCAAGGCCTTGTTCTTAAGCTGCACTACCGACAAGTTGACGGAGACCCGCAAGTCGCGCGGCCAGCGCGCCGCTGCCAAACAAGCCGTTTTGACGACCCAGTGTCCGATGGAGTGAATCAAACCCGTTTCTTCAGCGATGGGTATGAACTCCGACGGAGGGATTGGGCCAAGGATCGGATGCTGCCACCGCAGAAGCGCTTCAAAACCTCGGATGCGATCGCTCCCGAGGTCGAGAAAGGGTTGAAATGCGAGCCAAAGCTGGTCGTTGGCGAGCGCAGATGCCAGATCGCGTTCAAGGGCACGGCGCCTTGCAGCGGCTTCATCGTCGCTTGCGCTGAAAAACTCGATGGACCCCGCCCCCAGCGTCTTAGCCCTGTATAGCGCGGTGTCGACGCACCGCAGGAGTTGGTTGGCATCCAAACCGTCAGTGGGCGCCAAAGCGATACCGATAGAGGCCCTCCAATAAATTTCTCGTCCTTCGATCAAGAAAGGGGCGCGCATGGCCTCTATGATCTGTTTGGCCAAGGACCTGATCTGATCTGGCCTGATATCGCGCGTAGCAATTATTGCAAATTCGCCGCCCTCGAATCTGGCAATGCCATCGCTCTCCCGCGTCGATCTCCGAAGTCTCGCAGCCACTTCGACCAAAAGGGCATCCGCCATGGCTCGGCCAAAGCGATCATTCACCTCGGCAAAATTGTTAAGATCGAACAAAAGCAACGCACAGTGCTGGTCAAACTGCTTTGCGTCCACCAACGCGTTCTCCAGCCGCTCGTTGAAGCTGAACCGGTTTGGCAGTCTCGTTAGAACATCCCTGCGAATGGCATTTTCGCTTTCCGCTTGCAGAATGAAGCGTTGGGTAAATTCGACCGCGTGAGCAAGCACTGCACGAAACAGCGTGATGGCGTAGCTAACTATCAGGATTGCAACGGGCAGATTGACGGCGCCTTCCATCCACACAATCGCAACCGCCGAACCGACGAAGATCGGCAGCGTATACGCGATGGCGGCAATAGGAATCGTGGAGAAAGAAGCGGCGCCGCCTGCGATCATCCCGGCGCTCAGGCAGGTAATGACGACCTGGGCGGCACTTGTTGCCCCGCTGAAGAACAGGACGGGAAGTGCTCCCCACCAAGTGCCGAACAGGAAGGCGTTCCGCACCAGGTTTTGCGTTGTTTGGCGAGACACTGACCTTGGTTTGACTGGCTGAAACGATAATCTCGCTCTTAGGCCTACGAACCCGGCGGCGACGATGATAACACTCGCCCAGAGGATGGCTTTCGTTTGGTCCGGGGAGCCCCAAAGCGCCATAACAAGAGTGGCCGCATTGAGTATGTTCGCAACCATGCCGAGAGGCGTGTTGCGAAGCACGATACTGACCTGCTCCGCCCTGATTCGGCCGGCAAGTGGTTCGATTGTCGAGGGCCCGCCAAAAACTCGCAGGTCTCCCGCCAGAAGGTCACCAAACCTTGCGGCATACAGACGCTGCATCACTCTTTCACTCCCCCACGCTAGAGTAGTAGCTGCGTGTTGGTCTCCTAGCACCGAACACTTCGGAAAAAGTAAATTTCAGCCGCAAAAATTGGACAGCCCAGTTTGGAAACCGAGGCCTTCGGAAATTCGAAGATAGCGAAAACCGCAATGCTTACTTAGGGGCATCGTCGACCTAACGTGATCCATGTTTTCGCAATTGTGGCGTTGGCGATCGCGCTTTCTGTTTCGACGCCTGCTGGCTAAGCTGGTTTAATGAGCCGGCTCATTCTCGAAGGGATCGAAATTCGTCGATGGTTTCGACCTCGTCATCTTCGAGCTCGTCGCTTGGGAGAACACCGCTATCCCGACACCGCGTTCTGTCTTATTGGTGTGACGTTTGCATGCGCCCGAACCGCGTACTCTCCAGGACAAGCATCAGCGGCACGGCGAACCGCTGCTCGAGGCGCTACGCCCGTTCGATGTAACGCGGAAGGCGCAGCCGTCGATCGCGGCTGGGCGGGCAGAACCGAGTTGCCGAAATGCGCCACCATCTCAGCATAGGAGCTGTTGACCTGTAGAACCCAGCATCATCTCCGAACGCTCGCGAGTCTCACCACGAACGTGCGACGGGCTTGCGCACTACGCCGCGCTGTTCTTGACCAGGCGCAGTTCGTGGTTGCTCTGCCGTCGGGAAGCGGGCGTCCTGCCTTTGCCGCTCGTATGCTGGGCGAAGTCGGAAATCGGGCAGGGTCGGCCAAGTAGGTAACCCTGGATCGCATCGCAGGCTTCTTGCCGCAAGAAGGTCAGCTCTGCGTCCGTTTCGACACCCTCTGCCAGGACCGGGAGCTTGAGGCCCCGAGCGAGGCCAAAGACCGCACGCATGACGGCAGCCGCCTCATCGCTGGTATCCACTGCCCGGATAAGAGACTGATCGACTTTGATCTTGTCAAACGGGAATGCCCGCAAATTCGATAGCGACGAGTATCCGGTGCCAAAATCATCCATGGCAATTTGAACCCCAAGGCTTTTGAGCTGACGCAGGGCAGCGAGCGCCCGCCCGATATCCTTGATCAGGCAAGTTTCGGTAATTTCCAGCTCGAGGCGGAACGGATCGAGACCGGTTTCTTTCAGCACTGCCCCGACCAGCTCGGGCAAATTCCCGCCGTGGAGTTGCATGGCCGAAACGTTGACGCTGATTGCTAGCGGTTGTTGCCAGCTTGCCGCTTCGGCGCAGGCGGTCCGCAGCACCCATTCACCGATCTTCAGAATGGCGCCACATTCTTCAGCGACCGGGATGAACACCGCCGGCGGAACTGCGCCGCGTTCCGGATGATCCCACCGCAGCAGCGCTTCGAAACCGAACACCTCGTTGGACTGGAGTTGCGCCTGCGGTTGATAGACGAGGCGGAGTTCCTTGCGCGAGATCGCGTGACGGATGTCGTGCTCGAACTGGCGGCGATCGCGCAGATGCTCGCCCATGGACGGCTCAAAAACGCAATAAAGGCCACGCCCCTGCACCTTTGCCTCATAAAGCGCTGCGTCGGCATGGCTCAGAAGCGTCTCCCGATCGGGTGCATCGTTCGGGAATACAGCGATGCCTATGCTGGTGCCGATGGTGACGCCGGCAGGCAGGTTGGCGCCTGTGTCGTTGAATGCGTCCAGGATGTCTTCAGCAGTGCGCGTCGCATAGCCCGCGCTCGGCAGACCGGGAACAATCACAGCGAACTCGTCGCCGCCCAAGCGCGCAACCATCTGCCCTGGCTTAAGGACGCCCCTGATCTTGTCGGCCACACACTGCAGTACAGCGTCTCCGACGAGATGGCCGAAGAGGTCGTTGATCTCCTTGAAGCGGTCGAGATCGAGGAAGAGGACGGCAAGGCACCTCTCAGCGCTGCGATGCGTCGCAAACTCGGCCTCCAGCTTTTCGTTGAAGCTCGTGCGGTTTGGAAGCTTGGTCAAGGGATCGTGGTGGGCAAGGAAATGAATCTCCTCCTCCGCCCGCTTGCGCCCGCGGATATCGCGCACGGCAAGAACCTGGTGTTGCTTGCCGGCATAGAGCATGCTGTGCCGGATCAGCTCAACCGGGACCGTACTGCCGTCCGTCGCGCATAGCCCCATCTCCAGCGGCGTTTGCGCAGTGCCCGTGAACTCGCCTTGGGAAACGGTGGGAAAGAAGGACGCGAGCGGGCGGCCGGCCGGCTGAGAGCCGTCGAGGCAGGCAAGCGCGGCGAAACTGCGATTGGCTGCCACGATCTCGGTTTCGTTGCACACGATCAGCCCCTCGACGGCCGCGTCGGCCAGCTCCTGCATACGCGCTGCCTCGCCGGCGCGACGGAGATCGCGCACGTCGAGGGCGAGGCCGATGATGGCCAAAAGGATGATGAGGATCGAAACGAGGGCTACGCCAGCCGCCATCCAGTCCGCCGGCAACGCCGTTGCGGAAATGACAATGCGCGGGTCTGGCATGATTGCAGCCGCGGCCATCGCCGTGAAATGGTGGCAGCAAATCGCTACCGTCAGCACGAGGCTGCCGAGCGCCTTCCACTTGACCGTGTTGGCGTGAAGGGCAACCGGCAATGCGGCCGCGCCGAACAGCCCACCAAGAATGATTGAGGCGGCGACGAGCGGCACGTCCCAGACGACGCGGCCCGCGATCTCGAATGCGGCCATGCCGGTGTAGTGCATCACCGCGATGCCGCCTCCCACGATCGCACCCCCGATCCAGCGTACATGTGGGACGCGTGGCGAGATGCCGATCGTGAGACCCGTCCCGGTCAAGGCGATCGCGGCCAGCAACGACATGATCGTCAAGGCGATGTTGTAGCCGCTCGGTACGGCGGGCTGGAAGGCCAACATGGCTATGAAATGCGTCGCCCAGATGCCGAAGCCGGTGGCGACCGCGGCGACAGCTAGCCAGATCCGTCGCATTTCGCTTTCACTGCGCCCGACATGGTGGAGGAGGTTCACGGCCGTGAACGAGGCCAGGGCGCAGATGAAGGCGGCCAGCGCGACCAGACGCAGATCATGCTGCGTCGCAATACAAGTGTAGACTTTCAGCATGCTCTTCCCCCAAGCAGGACGATCACCCCGTCTGGGAAGAAATCTACGACCAAAACTTGAATAAAGCGCTTAGGCGAAAAATCCACTTTGATTATCGTTACCGAAGGTTGTGAAGGAACTCCACAGGCTCGCTGCAGAATGGGCGGGCCGGTAGCGCCGTAAATGGGAACGCCTGATTCTAGGCTTTGCAGTATGTTTGCCTAAGGCTACGGGCGTGAGGCGAACTCAGCGGAGGCCGTCGATGTCGAGCTGCGCTTGCGGTCGGCGATGTCGCCGGCGGAGCTCGAGGTCCAGCGCAGGGGCTACGCTACCACTCTACACTGACGACCGGTGATCCAGGCAATCGAGCAGGGTGCCGTACCACCCCGCGCGTCTGGATCAACGACAATGAGGGCTGCGGAACAAGCCTGGTCAGCGCCACCTTCTTGCGGCTTCTCAACCCGGTGGAGGGAAGCCGATGCGATGGGCACCAACTGCGGCTTTGGGATTGCCGAGCGCTTGCCGATCGGCAATCTGTGTCCGCCCACTCATGACATCCAGCATGCTTCCATCAGCAGCATGAATCAGTTGCAGGTGACCGATTCCAAAAATGCGTTGGACGGGACCGATATGCTCAGGAACATGGGAGTATGGACAAGGGTGGCGGTCATCTTCATTGCATTTTGAATATTTTACGGATTCGCCGATGGGCCCAACAACGGCGGCTGCGTAGGGCGATATGATCGTATGGCGATCACCCTGAAAGCTGGACAAGAGATCGCGAGCGCGGGCCCGGGTGCCGGCGGGGAGCCGCTTTCGTCGTGGCTTGGACGGCGGCAACGCCTCCGAAAACCTTTGGAGAATGCGTGGCGCGGGTGGACGAAAGCGTGCGCTCCGCCTAGAGGACACTCGCAACTCCCCTAAGTCCGCGAGATCACTATGAGGCAGCCGCAGCGACCCTTTGTCGTCGAGATCAAACAGAAGCGTGGGCTGGTGAAGCGGCCACAGTCGATCTGGGGCGGCATCGACCTGGCAGCCATCGCGAACGAAGTCGCGGAAGCGAAGACGGAAAGTGCGATCGCCAAAGCGACGCCGCAGCCGACTTTTTCCGAAGATCTTCGTTCTCAGCCCGTGCCAACCACGAGCGAAGCGGTATCCGACGCCAAGGACGTGATCATGCCCGACGGATCGTCTCCTAAGCCGCCGACGGTTGAGGAAGCGCTGGTTCCTGAGGCACCGACCGCACTGACACTGACGGGAGGCAGACGAACCCGCAAGTTAAAGCGGTGGCAGAAAGATGTTCCTTTGCCGCGAGGTCAGCGATGGAAGCGGCGCCTGCCTTGGGTGCTCCGCCAGATCCGGGCCTAGCGGTAGATAGATCGCTCCAGATTGAAACTGCCCTTGTCACTGTTCATGACAATCGGCAGCTCATCCAGCTAACGAAGAGCCGCCCTGTCAGCCGCTCTCGGATTTGGGTGCGAGGATGAAATCGAAGACTGGCTGAGGCGGTTGGCCCGGCATCGGCTCTCGCAAAACAACCGGGAGAGTTGTGGCCGCTTCGGCTTCGACCGCGAGGGCGGCGGGTTTCATTCCAATTGCGGCCTCAAAGAGCCGGCTCGGCAGAAGCGCCACCTGACGAAAGAGCGCTGCAGCTCTTGCGGCATGGCGCGCGGCAGCGACCCGCTTTCCCTGGCGGATCTTCACCCCGGCCGCCGCCAATAGGATCAATCCCTTGAAGAACAGGGATGCTGGGCGCTTTGTTTCGCAGCATGCCATAGAGGCTCCCAAGCCTCATGAGCTTCCCAGTAATAGCCGTGGTTGAAAAGGTCGATTCCACATCGGAACACGTTTGAGCTGAGTGATTCCTCGACCGTAACAACAGTCCCCGGATCGCTTTGGTAACTGTGACCCAACGGGTCGCGGACCGGATGTGGATGTTTGCCAGGCAGGTATGCGTAGCCCGGGAAATTCTTTTCGGGCAGCAGGCGAGGACGTCACATTGGCCAGCAATCATGAAAGCGCCGTGGTGGCAATTCCAGATGAAGTAATCGCTTGCGCCAGAGTGCCAGCGGTAAAGAAATGTCTTGCGCTGCCCCGACAAAATGCGCTCATGGGACCATTCCTCCATGGGCACGTGCGCCGGGAGGGCACCTCTAACGCGACCGATAGACCGAGGAAGGGCTCAACCCAATGAGCAGGGTGGCGCGCGAAGATGCGAGTCCAGCGTCGTCGGCGACATTTGCGCCGCTCGAGAATGCGACCTTTCGTTCGATCTGGCTTGCCACACAGGTCGCCAGCCTTGGCTGGCTGATTCAAACCGTCGCCATCAGTTGGCTGATGGTGACCATCTCGACCTCGGACGTGATGGTCGCCCTGGTGCAGGCTTCGACCACACTACCCGTATTTGTCCTGTCGATCTTCGCCGGGGCCCTGGCTGACAACTACAGCCGCCGCAATCTCATGTTCGCCGGCTGGTGCGCGATAGCGTTGTCCTCGGCGACGCTGACTGTTCTTGCGGCGCTGGGGATTTTCAATCCTTGGATGGTTCTCGCCTTCAGCTGTTTGGCCGGAGCGGGAGCCGCGTTCACCGATCCCGCCTGGCACGCGTCGGTGGGCGATATCTTGCGAAAACGCGAAGTCCCGGCCGCGGTCACGCTCATCTCGGTTGGATACAATGCCATTCGAAGCGTGGGCCCGGCGCTCGGTGGCATCGTCGTTGCCTCCTTTGGACCGCTGACAGCTTTTGCTGTGGCGACACTGACCTATGTAGCGCTGCTGTGGACCATAGGGCGCCGCAAATGGGATGTTCGCGCTTCACCTCTCCCGCGCGAGCCATTGACCACTGCCATCCATGACGGAGCGCGCTTCACGGCCCTGTCGGCGGAGATCAAGGCGGCAATCGCGCGTGGAGCGCTTTTTGGCCTGACCAGCATCTCCATACTCGCGCTCCTGCCTCTCGTTGCCCGCGATCAGCTAGGCGGAGGACCAATCGTTTATGGTGTCCTGATGGCCGGCTTTGGGACCGGCGCCTTGTGCGTCGGCATTTGCAACAATGTCTTGAGGCGGTCTTTGTCCCAGGAGCGGCTGACAACACTGGCATGCATTGCCTGTGCGGCATGTTGTCTATCTCTTGCTCTTACCTCCTCAGTGGTGGTGGCGGCTATCGCGCTGGCACTCGGTGGCGCGGGCTGGGTCGTCACCTGGACGGGGCTTGACGTGAGCGTCCAATTGGCAAGCCCAAGGTGGGTCGTCGGTCGCACGCTCTCGATCCACTATGCCCTTTCGTCTGGCGGTATCGCGGCCGGCAGTTGGCTGTGGGGCACCGTGGCTGAGAACTATTCGCTCACCACAGCCCTGGAATCTTCCGCTGGTGCGCTAATAATGGTCGCGGCCACCGGGCTCCTGATGCCTATCCGCCAATGGCAGGACTCTGATCAGGATCCTTTTGGCTTCGAAACGCCGCAGCTCGCTCTCGATCTGAAGCCGAGAAGCGGGCCGATCGTTGTCAAGATCGAGTACTCAATACCGGAGGCGAACGTCGAAGCTTTCCTGGACCGGATGCAGGAACGACGGCGCGTGCAAAGCCGCGTCGGTGCTCGCCACTGGAACCTCCAGCGCGATCTTCAGGATCCCTTGCTTTGGACAGAAACCTTTCGTACGCCGACCTGGATGGACTATCTGCGGCTGAATCATCGGCTGACAACGGCGGACAAGAAGTTGGACCAACATCTGCTCGAATTGAACATGGGAGCTCCACCTCTTACCAAGCTATCGATTGAGCGACCGACCGGGGCAACCCGCAAGCGGGCTCAATCGACGCGATTTTTCTTCCGGCTGTGAACGCAGGGTTTGGGCCGGTAGGGCTTGGTGGGCGCGGCGGCATGATCGCTTGTGGTCCGCGAATGGTTGAAAGTAAGCCAAACCGAGGAGAAACAGGTGTTCCGCAACACCTGTGCGGCCGTGGCGCTGGGTTACCCCGGTTACGAGGCGCGCGCTATGACCTGCAGTTGGAAGCGACTATTGCGGCGCGGCGATTAGGATGAGATTCAGCGTCAATCAAGATGAGACTCGGCGGGGGTGGTGTGACGCACTGAGGGCGTAGCCCGAACGGAGTTACACCACCCCCGCGGCGTCACTGCCGGCGTCTGTTGAGCGCGGTTGGCTGAAGTACCTTGGCGATTTTCTGAAGAATGGAGAATCACCTTTGTGCCAGGCCGTCATGTAACCGACCATCAGATGAGGCTCTTTATGAAGTTACGACAGGAACACACGACCGAGGTTGCCGCGGCCAAGGCGTCGATCAGCAGAGCGACGGCCTATCGCATCAAAAAGAATCCGGACCTGCCATCGCAAAAGCAAAAGGCTCGCGGCCGGCGACGGCCTGACCCTCTCGAGCACATCTTCGATGCTGAAGTCGTTCCCCTTTTGAAGGCGGCGCCAGGCATCCGTACAGTCGCCATCTACCAAGAGATGCTGCGGCGGCACCCGGAACTGAGCGAGGGCATTCGCCGGACCCTGGAGCGGCGCATTCGGTCATGGCGCGCCATCCACGGCGAAGAGCAGGAGGTCATCTTCCGTCAGCTTCACGAGCCCGGCCGGCTCGGGCTGTCGGATTTTACCGACATGAGCAGCCTGGGCGTGTCGATCGCTGGCCAGCCGCTCGATCATCTGCTCTACCACTTCCGGCTCGCCTGGTCGGGCTTCGAACACAGCCACGTCATTCTCGGTGGCGAGAGCTTCGTGGCCCTGGCCGAAGGACTGCAGAACGCGCTCTGGTCACTTGGCGGAGCGCCGTTCTATCACCGCAGCGACAGCCTGTCGGCGGCTTTCCGCAATCTCAGTGCCGATGCGCAGGAGGACCTGACACGGCGCTACGAGGAACTCTGCGCCCATTATCGCATGACGCCGACCCGCAACAACAAGGGCATCGCCCACGAGAACGGGTCGATTGAAAGCAGCCATGGTCATCTCAAGAGCGCCATCCGTGACGCCCTTCTGATGCGCGGCAGCAGGGACTTCGACGATCTCGACGCGTACCGCGCCTTCATCGATGAGATCGCCAGCCGGCACAACGCCAATCATGGCAAACGCATTGATGCCGAACGCCCTCATCTGCAGGAACTCCCCGACCGGCGGACCAGCGACTTCGAGGAGGTGGCCGTGACCGTGTCGCGGACGGGTGGCTTCACCTTGCGCAAGGTCTTCTACACCGTTCCCTCCCGCCTGATCGGACATCGGCTTCGCGTCCGGCTGTTCGACGATCGCCTCGAGGTCTTTGTCGGAGGAACACACCTGATGACGCTGCCCAGAAGCCGCGGGCATGCGGATGGAAGGCACGATCAGGTCGTCAATTATCGGCACGTCATCCATTCCCTGCGCAAAAAGCCGATGGCGCTTCTTAATCTCGTCTATCGTGACAAGCTCTTCCCGCGGCAGGAATACCGCAGGGCCTTCGATGTGCTCATTGAGCGGCTGCCGGACAGGCAGGCCTGCAAGGTGATGGTCGAATTGCTGGCGCTGGCCCATGATCGAGGCTGCGAGCGCGAACTTGCCGAGCAGCTCGCCGAGACCCTCGACGCCGGCGACCTGCCCGATATTGCTGTCTTTCGATCGCTATTCGGCCCGGATCCCGCACTGCTGCCGACCGTCTCGGTGCAACTCGCTTCCCTCAACGGCTATGAAGCCCTGATCGGCACGGCCTATGCGGGAGACGTCGCATGAAGGCCGCCCACATCATCGACGAAGCCCGTCTCGGCATCATGCTCAACGAACTCAGATTGCCGACGATCAAGACCCTGTGGCCGCAATTTGCCGAACAGGCTGATCGAGAGGGATGGCCCGCCGCCCGGTTCCTGTCGGCCATTGCCGAGCATGAGTTGGCCGAGCGCGATCGGCGCCGGATCGAACGCCATCTGGCCGAAGCGCATCTGCCGCCCGGAAAGACACTCGACAGCTTCGCCTTCGATGCCGTACCCATGGTCTCCAAGGCGCAGGTCATGGCCATGACCGCCGGCGATAGCTGGCTCGCAAAGGGCGCCAATATCCTGTTGTTTGGCCCGCCCGGCGGCGGAAAGTCGCATCTCGCCGCAGCTATCGGGCTCGCCCTCATCGAGAACGGCTGGCGTGTGCTGTTCACCCGAACAACCGATCTCGTCCAGAAGCTTCAGGTCGCACGGCGTGAGCTGCAACTCGAATCCGCCATCGCCAAGCTCGACAAGTTCGATCTGCTCATCCTCGACGATCTGGCCTACGTCACCAAGGACCAGGCCGAAACGAGCGCGCTCTTCGAACTCATCTGCGCAAGATATGAGCGGCGTTCCATCATGATCACCGCCAATCAGCCCTTTGGAGAATGGAACAGGGTCTTTCCCGACCCCGCCATGACCCTCGCCGCGGTCGACCGACTTGTTCATCACGCAACGATCTTCGAGATGAATGTCGAAAGCTACCGGCGCAGATCCGCCATCGAAGCCAAACGCCAGCGCGGCAGGCCAGCCTCCTACGCGACAATCAAAAACACGCACGAGCTTGTCGCGGAGCGACAATCAGAAAACGGCGAAACTCTTGCCAGCGACAATCAGCATGATAATTTGCCCGTGACCGCGCTCTGAGAGTCTCATCCAGATTGTCGCGCAGGTCTCTTCCAGATCGACGCGCTATAGACTATCCCGGACGCCGAAGAAATGGTTCTTTCCGAGTGCCATCAGCGCAACCGCGGTCTTGCGAAGTGACGCGCCGGCCTAGCCGGCGCAGTTGCGCGGTCACCCGGCGATAGCCTTAGCGGCCCCCTTGTGGCTGTCAAAGATAGCCTTGATCGCCTCCTTCAGCGCCGCATGGCGGTCCGGGCGCGAGGCCGCCTTTTGCCGAACGTGCTGCGCGGCAGCTTCGCCAGTTCGAGTAGTCCCTCAAGCGGATGCAACGGCCTTAACGCCTGGACGGCTTGCGCTTTTTGGGCGCGTGTCCCTGCGTTAAGGCCTCCAGTTTTTTAGGTAGGCGTTCTCCATCCGCAGCTGCTTCAGCTCGGCCAGCAGTTCTTCACGGCTTTTGGCCTCGTCACTGGCTGCAACAGGCACTGCGGGGGCCGGCGGCTTTGACATGGGTTGTCCTCTGGGGCGCGGGCCGAGCGCCTCTATCCCGCCCGCATGATAGCGCTTCTCCCAGTCCGTCAGGCAACCGGCATTGCGGATATTGAACAGCGCCGCCGTCTGGCGATGCGACAGACCGTCCTCCCACATCCGCTCAAGCACTGACAGCTTGAAAGCCGCGTCGTAACGACCGTACTTGCCCAACAGCCCGGCATCGCCATGCACCCTGTCGCATTGCCTCAAGGAAAATGTTACCGCGCGGGTTCGTTGCCTCACCTAAAATATTACCCGTGAAGGCGCATGTCGCCATGGTGCCTTCACCACCAGGGAGGCAACATGAAGACGAAGATGACACATGCCATGCGTGTGGAACTGGCCAATGCGGTCAGGGATCGCTATGCGGCCGCAACGACCAAGGACAAGCGCCGGATCTTGGAGGAGTTCATTGCGGCGACGGGGTATCACGAAAAGTCCGCAATCCGTGTCCTGAACAGCCGCCCGGAGCCAAAGCACCGTCAGATCCGCCAACGCCCGTCGCTCTATGACGAGGCCGCGCGGGCCGCCTTGATCGTGCTGTGGGAAGCTTCTGATCGAGTTTGCGGCAAGCGCCTCAAGGCACTGCTGCCCATTCTATTGCCGGCGCTGGAACGCAATGGGCATTTGAAGCTCGAGGAGGAGATACACCACAAGGTCCTGTCGATGAGCGCCGCGACGATCGACCGCTTGCTCCAGATGCCAAGGCGCACCATGCGTACGAAAAAGCCGCCAAGGGTTATGCCAGAGCCCCGGCGGCGCATCAAAATGCGCACCTTTGCCGACTGGAACGAGCCGCTGCCCGGCAGCATGGAGATGGACCTGGTCGCTCATTGCGGGGAAGTCAACCGCGGTAGCTACGTTCACAGCCTGGTTCTGACCGACATCGCGAGCGGATGGACGGAGGCCGCGCCCATCGTGGTCCGAGAAGGTACCCTCGTGGTCGAGACACTCGATCGGATCCGCACGGGCTTGCCCTTTGCCCTGAGAGCGCTGGATGTGGATAATGGCAGCGAGTTCGTCAACAACAGGCTGATCGAATATTGCCTTGGTCACGGCATCGAACTCACTCGCTCGCGGCCTTACCGTAAGAACGACCAAGCGTGGATAGAGCAGAAAAATGGCGCCGTAGTACGGAAGCTCCTGGGGTATCGGCGCTTCGAGGGCTTGGCGGCGGCCAGAGCGATCACGCGCCTCTACGCGGCATCCCGGCTGTTCGTGAACTTCTTCCAGCCCTCGTTCAAGCTGGCTGCCAAACAGCGTGACGGTGCGAAGGTAGCTAAGCGCTATCATCCACCGCAGACTCCCTGCGAGCGTCTCCTGCAGGCGGAGGCTATCCCGATGACCGCCAAGAACAAGCTGCGCGAGATCGCCGGCGACCTCGATCCGCTGAAGCTGCTGGAGGAGATGCGAGCTGTCCAGGCTTATCTGGCGGCGCTGGCTGACGGCGAAACACCGCCACCGGCGACATCGGAACCGCCCAACCTGGCCGCGTTCGTAGCCAGCCTATCGAGCGCCTGGCATGCGGGCGAGATACGTCCGACCTTCTCCATTGAGGCCAAACCGCGTTACCTGCGAAGTCTACAAAAGGTCTCGACACAAACCCTTATTGCGAGTCCCTCGCCGACGCTCAAACCGGTGATCCCACCCACTCCTCCCGTGACAGCCGCGAAGATGCAGGAGAAGCCGAAGCTGGTCTACGCCGAGCCTGGCCAAGCCCGCGTCCAGGCGCTCCGCATGGTGTGGCCGATCGTTTGTCGCCGATTGGAGGAATTCCCCAACATCAACGCCACGCAGCTCTTCGAGGAGCTGTGCGTCCAGTTTCCAGGTCGATTTACCCGCAAGCAGTACAAAACACTCGTTCGACGGGTCAATCTCTGGCGCCAAGCGGCTCGCGCCCGCGGTGTTGTCGTTGGGCCAAAGACTTATCGTCGGCTCAACGACAAACCGCGCGGCCGACGTCCCGACATCTTTAAGGACCATTGGGAAGAGATGGCACGATGCCTTGAAGAGCGTCCGGATCAGACCGCACTTGAACTTCTCGTCGAGTTCCAGGTCCGTTATCCCGGACGATACAGCTTGCACCAGCTTCACACGTTGCAGAAGCGAGTAAGGGCGTGGCGACAACAAGCCGTGCAGCGGCTCATCGGCGAGGTCAGCAGCCTAGCGCCGTATGTCGCTTCAGATTCCGCACGTCTGGCGAGCGGGTAACATTCTTGGTGAGGCAGCTGGTAACAAAATTAGGTGAGGCAACACGACACACCTGGTATAAGGCAACCCACTTGCGAACAGTCGCCGCGTCAACTCCATGGTCCGACGCCGCACTCGCGTAGCTTTCATCTCCGCTCAGATACTTATCGACAACTGATCGCTTGAAACTCGCACTGTGTCTGGACATGCAAAACCCCGAAGGTTGTGTCCAACTTTCGGGGGGCAGTTCATTGACGGGGCTTCTTTGTTCAGCGACTGTGCTCAACCTTCAGGAAGTCGGAACAGCTGACGAGCAACCTCCCTTCTCCAAAGCAAGCGAGTTCGAGCGGGCTCGGCATGCTTGGCGTCTTCCTGACACCGGGTGCGAAAAACGAGGCACTTGCAAGCCTCGCGGCAGCTTTCCCGGCTAAGGCTGTCGCCGAGGCCTTGGCTGAGGATGTGGATCCGAACGGTCTCCTACCCGCCTCGCTGGCCTATTGGAGCTACGAGGGCTCGCTGACGACGCCGCCATGCTCGGAGATCGTCGACTGGATGGTGGCACGCGAGCCGCTGCAGGTTGGCGCCGCCGACATCGACAAGTCACCGCGCTTTACCCAATGAATGCGCGGCCGGTCCTGGCGCCGAACCGCCGTTTCATCCTGACGAGCTGACAGACGTTAGGGGTTGGAGGACAAATCAGCGGCCTTATGTAATGCTTGGGAATCTGTTTTCGGCGAAATTCGTCTTGTAGGACCAATTTTCGTGTGGTAAGATCATTCTTCACGGTTTGGGCGGCTTGAAACCAAAATTCGAGCGAAGGGTCCGATTTTCATGGCTGCAGCGCAGCAGCACCAATTTTTAGGACCTGTTATTGTTTTTCAGGAAATACGCCTTCCGGAGACCGCGACCCCGGCCGGATACAGCGCCCTGATAGGAGCCTACGGGCTCGCCGTTCCCTTGCCTCGCACGTTGTCCGCGATTGGCGAGCATCATCGAATTACTGAACGGGACGGCTGGAGGATCATGACGCCCCGCCATGCCCCACATCCAACCGTAGAAGGCCACCTTACCTTCGCGCTCAAGTACGAGGGGCTCGACCTTGCCGTCCTCAAGCGGCTGTTCCAGGTCACCGGTCCCGTACCGATCGAGGCGTTGGTCCGTGAACGCCCAACCGGCAGTTATGCCCGCCGCATCTGGTTTCTATATGAATGGCTGACGGGCGCGCGTCTCGATCTGCCCGACGCGGATGCCGGACGCTACGTTCCGGTTGTCGATCCCGAGTTGCAATGGTCCGGACCCGTGAAGACCGCTTCGCGCTACCGCATAAGGGACAATCTCCCAGGCACGCCTGAGTTCTGCCCTCTGGTGTTCCGCACCAAGGCTCTTGAAAAATTCATTGGCCTTGAACTGCCGAGGCGTGCGGAGGCAATCGTAGCGGACGTGCCGCGCGACCTCCTTGCTCGGACCGCCGCCTTTCTTGTGCTCAAAGACTCGCGATCAAGCTACGCGATCGAGGGCGAGCGCCCGCCGCAAGACCGAATCCAACGCTGGGGTCGCGCCATCGGCGAAGCCGGCCGCCAACCGATCGATCGCGATGAGCTGCTGCGTCTGCAAAGAATTGTACTCGGCGATGCCCGTTTCGTGAGACTTGGCTTCCGAAAGGAAGGAGGCTTCGTCGGCCAGCATGACCGAGATAATCGCATGCCTCTGCCCGATCACATCAGCGCTCGGCCTGAGGACCTGCCGCGGCTCATCGATGGGATGGTGGCCTTCGATCAAGGCCCCGCGCAAAACCTTGATGCAGTTGTCGCCGCCGCAATCCTCGCCTTCGGCTTTGTCTACATCCACCCGTTCGAGGACGGAAACGGCCGCATTCACCGCTACCTAATCCACCATGTCCTTGCCATGTACGGCTTCAATCCGCCGGGACTGGTGTTTCCCGTCTCGGCCGCGATCCTGGACCGGATCGACGAGTACAGGCGCGTGCTCGAGAGTTATTCGCAGCGCCTTCTGCCATTGGTCGAATGGGAACCGACGCCGCAATTCAACGTCCGGGTGCTGAATGACACGGGGGATTTCTATCGATTCTTCGATGCAACCCCACACGCTGAATTCCTCTATGCCTGCGTTCAGCGGACGATCGAACGAGACCTTCCCGAGGAATCCGCTTTTCTGCAGCGCTACGATCGATTCCGGCAACAGGTGGATGCCTTTATCGACATGCCCGAACGTCTGACCGATCTGCTCTTCCGTTTCCTTCACCAGAATGGTGGTCATCTGTCGAACCGCACCCGCGAAAACGAATTCGCCGCACTGACCAATGACGAGGCAGGGCGGATCGAGGCGATCTACGCGCGAACCTTTGGTATCGATTGAAGGCGTGATCATCATAACGATCGATCTTTAGTCCGGCGGTTTGGCATCCCCTTCCCTCTCTTGGTCCGAGGCGTGATTTGTGGCCGACACATGCACGAGCTTTCCGTCCCAGTTTTTTCCGCCGGCCCAAATGCGCTTCACAAAATATAGCACCGTCCCGTTCAATCTGAGGCATTCATCCGGGCGGCAAAGGCGGTGGGATACGGCTGGCTTTCGCGGCGCAGTGACCCGTTGAACCTGATCCAGTTCATACTGCTGCTAGAGACGGCACAAACGCTTTGCGGGAGTTACGCCCGAAGTCCTGTTTGGGCAGGGTCGACCAAAGCGTCTTTTCATCCTTCCGGCATCGATCTGAGTCTCCAATGTTGATGGCTTTTCAAAAGCGCGGCTAAACGACGACAAGAGTTTGGTGCTTGTGGACGGAACAAAAAGGCGGCCTTCGCAGGCCGCCGAGTGTCGAGGATGTGTGCTTCAGAGCGCCGGAGGAGCGGCTGGTGCGTTTTTCGCGCTGTGCCTGCTCTTGTCGTCGTTTGTCAGCGGTTTTCGACCGTCTTCGACACTCCAATGCATGAGCAAAGGAGCTTAATGAATGCCATCATCCCTACCGTGTCCACGGGACCGCTGCCGGCCTCGCGGAAAGTCCACAGACCCGGCTTGATCCACCAGCAGATCAGGGTGCCGGTGCGCAAAATTTCTGTCTATCCGACGGCCGGCGAGCCGCCCGTCACCGACTCGATCCGTCCAGTCCATCATTGGGTGCCACGGCCAGTCTATGATCTTGATTTTTCAGCATTTTTTCTTTAACATCAAATCGTTAGAACCTGCCGAGTGCACACGAATTTACGCCAGAATACGACCCTTTTCGCCACGTTTCGATCTCTCGGTGCACACGGAGCGCACACGAAAAAATGGCCACCTACACAAAGCTCTCGTCCGGTTCCTGGCGTGTCCAAGTCCGTCGCAAAAGGTCGCTACGTCAGCGAGACCTTCCTGCGCCGAGACGACGCACGGCGCTGGGCAACAGAAACCGAGCGCCAAGTCGATCGCGGTGAGACGCCGACCAAGTTCCGTATAGCGCGCCTGAAAACTTTCGGCGAACTCATCGACCTTCATATCGACGACATGTGCGATGTAGGCAAGTCCCCTCGCCGCTCCAAGGCAGCAGCCCTCGAATTGCTGCAAAGACATCTAGGGAAGTGCAACATCGCGGCTCTCGATCGCGAACGGCTCATTCGTTTTGGGCGTGACCGGGCAGCCCAAGGTGCCGGACCGATGACGCTCGGCATCGACATCGGCTTTATAAAACTCATTCTGGCTCATGCCACTGCGGTGCACGGCCTGCCCGTCAAGGTCGAACCAGTTGATCTCGCGCGTATTGCCCTAAAGAGGCTTGGCCTCGTTGGTAAAGGCAATCAGCGCGACAGGAGGCCGACCCAAGATGAACTCGACAGGCTTATCGCCCACTTCGATGCAAATCCTCGTCAAATGGCGCCGGTTGGTCAGATAATACGTTTTGCCGTCGCAACCGCGATGCGCCAGGAAGAAATCTGCAAGGCGCGATGGTCCGACATGGACGCCCGCACGCGGATGCTTCTAATTCGTGACCGGAAAGACCCGCGAAACAAAAACGGGAACAATCAACGCATACCCTTGTTCGCGGCAACTGGGTACGACGCATGGGCCATTGTCGAGGAACGACTGACCAAGCGAAGCAATGACGATGATCGAATTTTCCCATTCAATCATAGGTCAGTCGGAACCGCCTTCCGTCTAGGGTGCGTTGACCTGGGCATCAACGACCTTCATTTCCATGATTTGCGGCACGAAGGCACGAGCCGCCTATTCGAAGCTGGGTTCACAATCGAACAGGTAGCGCTGGTTACAGGGCACAAGGATTGGAAGATGCTGCGACGCTACACACATCTAAAGCCCGAGATGCTTCATACTATCCACGCTGCGAAGGCTGCGTAGTTGAGTTGCGAGGGCGGCAGCATTAGCTGAGCCACCCCGAGAGCAATGTTCGCGTAGCCGCTTTTGTAATTGATGTGCAAGGATTTGTGTAAGGCAATCCGATCTTTTCGACCTTATTTTGGCGCTCCCCTGCGCCGTGCATACCGAGACAAAGTCCCGGGGAATGAGGGCATCGTCCAAGACTCGCGACTTGAGAATGCTGGATCAAAGCTGCCTGTCAAAGCCCCCGCTGATTCAGTTATGTTTTTAGCATATTGCTATTAGCTATATGCTACGATACCGCTATCCATAGCGAGTGACCCGGAGCTCTACGAATGACGGCTGACGAAGCACTAAAGAAAATCAAAGTTGCAATCGAGACATCGCCGCGGAACGGCTATATCGCCGAGCTTCATGTCCAGGTGATCAAGTACGCCAATGTCCTGGAGGGTGTTACCGGTAAGGAATTCTGCGCGGCCGTGGGGCTGACGCCGGCCTTCGGGACTGAATTTGCGAAGATGCGCAAGATTGCCGGCAGGCTGATCGACGCTGGCCTTGATGTGGACAGGATATGACGACCGTCGCATCAAACTACCTTTACTCCACCCTGCGGGAGCGCATCGTCGAGCATGTGTTCGTAGGCGACGCTCTCCGCGAGCTGTGGAGGCTCGGTGTATATGACGTTGAGGTACTCCGATCGGAGTTCGACGCCCACGGCTACGACTTGGTCATGGCCCGAGGAAAGATCGTTCGGCACATCCAGTTCAAGACTGGAACGCAGAAGAGGCCCGGCACCGTGTCCCTCTCCCGTGCCTTGGCTGAGAAACCCAGCGGCTGCGCCATTTGGATCCGACTGGAATCCGACCTCGCCATGGGACCGTTTTTCTGGTTTGGCGCTGCGCCAGGAGAACCGCTCGCTGCGCTTGATCATTATCCCAACTCCCGGCGCCCAACGCCCAACAAAACCGGTGTACGGCCGATCCGCAAGAACCATCACGAGGTGCCAAGTGCCGCCTTCGTGCCCCGTAGCACCTTACGTGAAATTCTCACCGACCTTTTCGGGGACCTAGCGCCAACGCTGGTTCTGGAGGAATTGGAATGATCCCTGCCCTTCGGCCCGACGTGAGACACTGTCATGTACAACTACGTCTTCTTTAAAATGTGGGGACCCCACCGGCAGTCCCTGATCAAGGGGCATCAGTTTTACATCGAACAGGCCCGCAAGCGCCTGTTGTCACAGTTCGCGAACATGGAAGCCGAAGCCGAAAAGGCCTCGGAGGAGCGGCTGGAGCAAAGCAGTGACCGGTTTGACCCCGACCGGCACGATCCCAGTGATTTCTACGAGGCCGCCAACGACGCCGGCATTGAGTTCTACCAGCTCCTGAGCGACATGCGCGACCAAACCCGGCTGAGTGTGATCGCGGGAATGTTTCACGAATGGGAGAAACAGCTGCGGGACTGGCTGGTGCGCGAAATCCAGCACTGGCATCAAGGAGACACGGCAATTGCAAAAGTCTGGTCAGCGGACTTCGGCAAGATTGCCGACCTCTTAGAGAGTTTGGGCTGGAGGATCCGGAGCACCGACTATTTCACGACGCTCGACGCGTGCAGGCTGGTGGTCAACGTCTACAAGCATGGCGACGGACCAGCTCTGAAGGACCTGAAGCTGAAGCACCCTGAATATCTCGAAGATCGGCTTAGTGGTTCGGGCTTGCCATGGACTTTCGACCTGGTGGACTACACGAATCTCAAGGTAAGCGATGACCAGTTTCAGGCGTTCTCGGACGCGATTGTCGCGTTCTGGCGGAATGTTCCCGACAGCGTCGCCGGATCCGAAATAGCAAAGCCCCCTGAGTGGTTCAAAAAAGCCATTCAAAGCGATAACGCCGCCGGGTCTCAATAGGGCGACGAAAAAGGCAGGCAGGCCGCCAGGGCGACTGTCAGGCCGCCGCCCTAGCGTCTCGGCCTTCCAAGGCCAGCAGGTAGTCGCTGGCTTCCGACGCCTTGCTGGCAGCTGCGATGAATGCCCTGCGGTCACCTTTAAGAATCTTGATCCAGCTGGCCACGTACTTGGCGTGGTCAGCGCGAGGTTCCGCCTCGATACCCAGCTTCGCGCAGAGGAATGCGGCTCCGAGTTCGGCAACCAATTCTTCGGCCGCGTAGGCGGCATCACCGAAGCGCTTGCCGAATTCGCGTTGCAGACGTGGCGCCGTCCAATGGGTGAGTTCGTGGAGGGCGACACCGTAATAGGCCTCGGTGGCGCTGCTGGTGGACGTGCCAGTGAACAGATGCTGGGGTGGCAACACGATTTCGTCAGTGCTTGGCCGGTAGAAGGCTTGTGCGCCCTCGTGGGTGATTTTGGCACGGCTTGCGGCGATCAAGGTATCGACTCGCGCTATCGAGGACACCTTGTTGTCTTCCGGCGTGCGGGCTTTTTCGGGCTGATAACCATCTACCTGCCCGACGTTGAACACCCAGCTCAGACGGGCACAGGGAATGCGGTGGCCGTCCTCGTCAGTGCCGGCATCGTCGGCATCCTTGCGCTCGAGCATCTTGAACCAGATGACCGGGGTGCCTTTCTCGCCCTTGCGGACGCTTGCGCCCTTCTCGGACCACTGCTTGAACGTCGCCCAGGTATTCTCCGGGTAGCCGGCCTCTTTGGCGGCGACCCACAGCATGACCACGTTGATGCCGCGATATTCGTGGCCGGATACAGCGTTGACCGGCATGGTCAGCGACGGGCCGACCCAGGGGCGCTCGCAAGGCCCGCAGTTTTCGAGGGCACCGAGAATGGTGTCGGTGATGATCTGATAGGTGTCGCGCTTCGTTGGCATGGTTGGCTCCTTTCTGGTCCGCCGTTGCGGCGGGAGCCTCCAGGCGGCGGAGGGCCATA
Source organism: Mesorhizobium sp. RCAM 05104 (assembly GCF_059683645.1). NCBI lineage: Bacteria > Pseudomonadati > Pseudomonadota > Alphaproteobacteria > Hyphomicrobiales > Phyllobacteriaceae > Mesorhizobium > Mesorhizobium sp. RCAM 05104. The sequence continues at coordinate 2,333,119 of NZ_CM185033.1, forward strand.
GCGTCGCATGCACCCGCAGGGCCGGAACGAAGTGAAGGAGGGCTTGCCCTTGCCTGCGGCGCGGCCTGTAGCAGCCTGCTCCCCATTGCCGCACGGTTCAGAAGGGCCGGAATCCCATGCGCGCGTCACCGGATCATGCCGAGACGCGCCTGCCCCGATGCGGGATTGCGCTGCTGGGGATGGATGATCCATCGACCTGGCATATAGGCGGCCTGCTAACCCGCGGTTCTGCGATATGATTGCTGTGGTCCGCCACGGGTGCCTCAGAAACGGGCACTCCTGGTTGTAATCGGGCTCATCTGCCGCAGCGTGAGCCACAAGAACATATCAAGAACTCTATTGGGGTTGACCCCGTGTTGATCCGGGGCGTTTTCCATACTAATGTAATCGAATGCGTTACACTCAAAGTCAGATTCGCGAGCTGCTTTCCATTTCGGTGGATGCGTTTCGTACGTGGCGGGATGCCATTCCCGCGCTGGCGATGCACAAGGGACATGCTCCGAGTTTCACGCCTGGGGACGTTGTTGCGATGGCAATCGTCGCGGAACTCGTCAAGGACTTTGGTGTCCGTGTTAGCACGGTCGGCGGCCGTTTTGATCAACTGTTCATGGAGTGCCGGGGTAGGTCTTGGCTGTCCCTTGAACACTGCGTTGCTCTGATCGAAGTCGACAATCTCCGCCTTGTGGACGTGAACGCGCCTCATCGCCCATCACTGGACGCCTCCACTCTTCGCGTTCCTTGCGCGCCGATCATATCGCGCCTGCGCTCGGCGCTCACGGCAACCGAAACCGATGATGTGCAAGGCTATCTACAGTTTCCCCCGACTTCTGTAACCAAGCAGCCTGAGCAGCGCGGAAAACGAGCATGACCACGGTCCAGGCATCCGCGTTGGCGCCGGAGTGGAAAGTCCGCTTGGGACTTACTCATCGGCATTCGCCCGAACTTTACGAGTCAGCTGACGCCGTTAGCGACGTGCCGCATGCGCCAGCTATCCGCGCCGCACTCAATGAAATGGGCGTTTCAGCGATTTTCTGTGTTCAAGGAGTTCCCACCGTCGCCATTCTCGAAGCCGATGTTTACGATCGTGCCAAAATTATCGATCTCCACGGCGCGCTTTGGAACCAGGGCTTGGCGAGCCTGCTGCTGGTCATCGCCGAGGATACGCTCAGAGCGTTTTCGCTCGCGCGCACTCCGTTTAGCGATCCTGGCGACGCATTCGAGACCCGCTGCCTCATTGATAGCCTCAGCCTGACGACCGAAGCCCTAAGGTTTCAGAATCTCATCTATGGCGCGGAATCCGGACGCCTTTGGAAGGACTACGGCGATTATTTCCCGCCAAAAGAACGTATCGACCAAGTTCTTCTCGATAATCTGAATGCGTCCCACGAACTCTTGCAATCTGCCGAACTTGCCCCTGATGCGGCGCAAGCCTTGCTCATACAGGCAATGTTTATCGCCTATCTTGAAGATCGAGAGATCGTAACGCCTGCCTATTTTGCGGCCGTTACCGAGATGAGCGCTGAGAGTTTCTCGGCGCTGCTGGAAACCGGCGACGTCGATCTCTTTCGATCGCTCTTTCGAACTCTCCATAAAGATTTCAATGGTGACCTGTTCGTTGCGCCCTGCTCTTTCGAGCCGAAAGGCGAGGCGCCTGAAGTCACGGCCACCCATCTTACCATCCTGGCCCGCTTTCGATCGGGGCGTGAAGAGATGGCGCATTCAGGCCAGCAACGGTTCTGGGGTTATGACTTCCGCTATATCCCGATCGAGCTTGTCAGCGCCGTCTATGATCGCTTTCTGGGGGAACGAGAGGCCGAACGCCGTGCAAACGGCGCCTATTACACGCCCATGTTCCTCGCCGATACCGTCGTTTCCCAAGCCTGGGAGATGTTACCGGACGCGGCACGGACGGCTGGAAACTTCCTTGACCCCGCCTGCGGTTCGGGCGTTTTTCTCGTCCGGTCGTTCCAGCGGCTCTGCGAGCATTGGCGAGCGAAGCACAAAACGCAGACGATTTCCTGGAAGACACTTTTATCGCTGCTGAGCCAAATTAATGGCTGGGATCTAAATGGCGGGGCCGTTCGCGTCGCGGTGTTCTCGCTCTATGTCGCCCTCCTCGAAGAGGTCTCACCACGCGACATCCGAAAACTCATCACCCGGGGAAAACTCCTCCCCGAACTCTGGGGCAAGACCCTCGTCTGCCGAGACTTTTTTGAGGTGTCGCCAGACGGCGCCCGGTACGACGTTATCATCGGCAATCCGCCATGGACTAGCCGCCGCGGCTCGGCGCGCTCGTCCGTCCAGTGGAGCAAGAAGACCGGCCATCCTATGCCCGGAGGCGAAGACGCCTGGGCATTCAGTTGGAAAGCTCTCTCACATCTCGCTGACGGCGGACTGATCGCGTTCCTGTTGCCGGCGATGGGATTTTTGCACAACCACGCCCAAAACACCGTTGACGCACGTGACGCGTTCTTCCGGAAATCTCGGGTCCGCCGCATTATCAACTTCGCGGACCTTCGATTTCAGCTTTTCGAGAAAGCCCATCGTCCCGCCGCTCTGATTATCTACGGCAGCGCGAAAGCGGACAGTTTCCCATATCGGTTCGACTATTGGGCGCCGAAAGCCGATCTTAATCTCCGTATCAAGCGTGTCATCACGCTGAGCAGCGCCGACAAGACCGTACTAGGGGTCGGCACGGTTCTGGATAACCCGCTTATCTTCAAGCAGCGGCTTTGGATGCGGGACCCAGACGCCAAGCTCTTTGGTTACCTTGCCAGGCTCCCCAAGCTGGAGGCCTTCGTTAGCGATTTCGGTAGCCTGAGCCGTCGCCGTGAAGAGCCCGGCGATCGATGGGTGATCGGGCAAGGCTATCAGCCTTTCAATGAGGACAGCGAAAGCAACGCGCCTCCGCTCGCCAGCGAATACGTCGGTCGATTGCCGGACCTACCGATTACAGCCTACTCACGTTTGGCTCAGGCTGCGGAAGGCTTGCAACCGGCCGCTTCACCGACGGTTCGTCGTCGCGGATTCGAGGCCGGGTTCGACGGTGCGCGCATTCTTATCCCGCGTGGGGTGGAGACATCGCAAAATCGCCTGCGGGCCGCCTATTGCGACGAGCCCCTGACCTTCCAGCATATCTTCCAGGCGATAGTTGTGCCGGATGGCCAAAGCGACCGTGCGAAGGTCCTCACCGCCATACTCAATAGCCGAATCGCGGTTTGGTACGCCTTTCATGGCACCGCGTCGTTCGGTTCGGATCGACCGGAGGTCCAGCAGGCCGACCTGCTGCGATTGCCGTTTCCGTCGCCTGCCGATGTTCCCGATCAAGACGCAGCTGCGCAAGCAGCTCGTAAGCTGATTGCAATTGTTGACGCCGCACGCGGCCGGTCGAACGAGACGTTTTCGATGCAGGGCGAAGAGAGCGAGATCCTTCGAACCATCGATCGGCTGGCGTACCAATATTTTTGCCTGTCGCCCGATGAAATCGCGCTGATCGACGATACCGTCGAAGCGATCCTGCCCGCGCTTCAGCCCCATGAAGGCCACTTCCCGAAACTGTGGGGTGCACCGAACGAACCGCAACGGGCACAATACGCGCGCACGTTGGCGGCCAGCCTGACGGACTGGTTCAAAGACAAGAAAATTGATGCTCGCCTCGTCGCGCGCGGAGCGGACCTAGCGATACTTCGCCTGCACTTGGGCGGCCATGAAGACTATGCCGAGGATGCCGGCGGCGAGCTAAGCGACGTTCTTGAGCAACTCGCTGCTCACATCAACAGGCCCCTCGATGGCAATTTCCAGTTGATGCCGGACCTCCGGGTTTTCGTCGGTGACCACCTTTACCTAATTAAGCCGATGCAGATGCGCTTTTGGCTACGCTCCACCGCGCTCGCCGATGCGGATGGAATAGCGCTCGATCTCCAGCAAGCCGCAGCCGTACCGCAACGGCGGAGCGCTGATTGATGCTAATCGGTGATATGCAGGAGTGGGTCGACAGCTTCGTTTCGTTTGATGATCGCTTTCTAGAGAGGATCGCAGCGGCGTGGCCGGCTTGCATGGCCGTTCTCCCCGAACAGCCTGGGGAAGATGAGATCACCATCAACCTCGTCGATCATCTCACCAAGGACGTCGTCGTGCGTCGGCTGTGCCATTGGGTCGAGTATCAGTTCGAGCCATTCGGCCTCGCTACGGACGGGTCGAAATACAGCAAGGGCATCATCGACATCGCCGTACTCTTCGACTGGGAACGAGAGCGATATCTGGCTTATGAGTGTAAGCGGCTCAACGTGATCAACGGCGGAAACCGCAGCTCCTTGGCCACCATGTACGTCACCCAAGGCATGATGCGTTTTCTCACGGAACAGTATGCGGAGCATCTGCCTATCGGCTGCATGCTGGGCTATGTGCTGGACGGGGATGTGCCCTTTGCCAAGGCGCGGCTCGCCAGCGTCATAGGAAGCCATCCTCCTCTTGCGCTCATAGATGGGCCAACGCCACTTGCCGCAATCGAAACCATCGAACGATTCCGAACACGGCACACCCGTCGAGCTGGATTGGAAATTGAGCTTCGACACGCGCTATTTTCTAACCCATCAGTGTCTGCGCCAATTGGCTGACGAACCGAGCCGAATCGACCGCTACTGAGTTCGACACAGATGGCGCCTCGATAGTCCAGGACCAGACGTGGAGAGCGGTTTTGGGATCGCAATGGCCAACGTCAGACCGTCGATCCCGTTCTCCAATACCCCGTCCCAAGGAAGGAAGCCGCTCTCAAGAAACCAGCATCGATCTATCAACTGAGCCGCCCGTGGCACCGTTTGTACTTTTCGCCTGATCCACATGGGCATCGCTCGTTACGACCGACCTTCCGCTCTGCTACGGGACCCCGCACAGTTGGAATGCGCCCGTTGCCCTTCAATATGCAGGTGACTGCCGTTCCCAACATCGAACGCGCCGCCTTCGGCCTTGCAGGGTAGCGCTACGTGGCGACGATTTATTGCATCGACACATCGGCCATGATCGCTGCCTGGTACGAACGTTACAAGCCCAAGTGCTTCCCGAAACTGTGGGACGAGTTTGACAAGCTGATCGGTCCCCGGAGCTGCATGACTGGCTGAAAGAGCGCGCGGACATGTTTGTCGCGCCCGACCAGGCGATCCAGCAGCGCGTCCAGCATGTGCTGAACACCTACAAAGGCCTGGTCGCCGCCGGCAAAGAGAAGTCTGCCGCCGACAGCTTGGGCTTGCGGCCGAACTTAACCCCCATGGCCTTGGCGCGAGCGCGTCCATTCGACGTGTTCTCGAGGATCCTGCGCCGTTGCCATTTGGCGGCCCATCCGACAAGGAAAAGTACCAGATCTGACATCTCCGACGTGGTGTCGATAAAGGGCTCGTCCAGCAGGCGCAGCCCGGCGCCGGCCGACCCTCACCCTGCGCGTGGCGAGCGGATGAAGCCGCGAGATCGTGCTGTTGCTGACATTGTAGCGGTGGGCGACCTCACCCCTTGCCTCCCCACGTAAAGGGTCCCGGTGCTTCCGCACCGATTCCAAAATTATTTGCTCTTCGCCCGCCCCCTCTTCCGCCTTGACTAGTACCAGCCTACGGCCTATCTCAGCGCCACGTTAGCACTCGCCACTGTCGAGTGCTAACGCCGCTCCGGCAACGGACAACCGTTCAACCTCCGCGCACCAGGGACATCCAAAATGGCAAACTCGAATTTCCGACCGCTTCATGACCGGGTGGTCGTTCGTCGGGTCGAATCCGAATCCGAGACCGCCGGCGGGATCATCATCCCCGACACGGCGAAGGAAAAGCCGCAGGAAGGCAAGATCGTCGCCGTCGGCTCCGGCGCCCGCGACGAAGCCGGCAAGCTCGCGCCCCTGGACGTCAAGGCTGGCGACCGCATCCTGTTCGGCAAGTGGTCGGGCACCGAAGTCAAGCTCAATGGCGAAGACCTTCTGATCATGAAGGAATCCGACATCATGGGCATCATCGGCTGAATATCGGCCTCACCGTCAACTGAATCTTGAATCTGCGGGTTCGATCCCGAACCCCTGACAGGAGCTTACAATGGCTGCAAAACACGTAAAATTCTCCCGTGATGCCCGCGAGCGCATGCTGCGCGGCGTCAACATCCTCGCCGACGCGGTGAAGGTCACGCTCGGCCCCAAGGGCCGCAACGTCGTCATCGACAAGTCGTTCGGCGCCCCGCGCATCACCAAGGACGGCGTCACCGTCGCCAAGGAAATCGAGCTTGAGGACAAGTTCGAGAACATGGGCGCGCAGATGGTCCGCGAAGTTGCTTCCAAGACCAACGACATCGCCGGCGACGGCACCACGACCGCGACCGTTCTGGCGCAGTCGATCGTCCAGGAAGGCCACAAGGCGGTTGCCGCCGGCATGAACCCGATGGACCTGAAGCGCGGCATCGATCTGGCCGTCACCGAAGTCGTCGAGGCTCTCGGCAAGGCTGCCAAGAAGATCAAGACCTCGGAAGAGGTTGCCCAGGTCGGCACAATCGCCGGCAATGGCGACGAGTCGGTCGGCAAGATGATCGCGGAAGCGATGCAGAAGGTCGGCAACGAAGGCGTCATCACGGTTGAGGAAGCCAAGACCGCCGAGACCGAACTCGAAGTCGTCGAAGGCATGCAGTTCGACCGCGGGTACCTGTCGCCCTACTTCGTCACCAACGCCGACAAGATGGTTGCGGATCTGGAAGACGCTTACATTCTCCTGCACGAGAAGAAGCTCTCCAACCTCCAGGCCATGCTGCCGATCCTCGAGGCTGTCGTGCAGACCTCGAAGCCGCTGGTCATCATCTCGGAAGACGTCGAAGGCGAGGCCCTCGCCACGCTCGTCGTCAACAAGCTGCGTGGCGGCCTGAAGATCGCCGCCGTCAAGGCGCCGGGCTTCGGCGATCGCCGCAAGGCCATGCTGGAAGACATCGCCATCCTCACCGGTGGCCAGGTCATCTCGGAAGACCTCGGCATCAAGCTCGAGAATGTCGGCCTCAACATGCTCGGCCGCGCCAAGAAGGTGTCGATCTCCAAGGAGAACACCACCATCGTCGACGGCGCCGGCAAGAAGGCCGAGATCCAGGGCCGCGTCGCCCAGATCAAGCAGCAGATCGAAGAGACCACCTCGGACTACGACAAGGAGAAGCTGCAGGAACGTCTCGCCAAGTTGGCGGGCGGCGTTGCGGTGATCCGCGTCGGCGGCGCGACGGAAGTCGAAGTCAAGGAAAAGAAGGACCGCGTCGATGACGCCCTCAACGCGACCCGCGCGGCCGTGGAAGAAGGCATCGTTGCAGGCGGCGGCGTTGCACTGCTGCGCGCCTCGGCCAACATCAAGGCCACCGGCGCCAATGCCGACCAGGCCGCTGGCATCAACATCGTGCGTCGCGCTCTGCAGGCTCCGGCCCGCCAGATCGCGGCCAACGCCGGTGCGGAAGCATCGATCGTTGCCGGCAAGATCCTCGAGAACAAGGGCGCGACGTTCGGCTACAACGCCCAGACCGGCGAATATGGCGACATGATCGCCATGGGTATCGTCGATCCGGTCAAGGTCGTGCGCACGGCTCTCCAGGACGCGGCCTCGGTGGCCGGCCTGCTCGTCACCACCGAAGCCATGATCGCGGAGGCTCCGAAGAAGGAGTCGGCTGGCGGCGGCATGCCTGGCGGCATGGGCGGCGGCGGCATGGGCGGCATGGGTGGTATGGGCGGTATGGGCGGTATGGATTTTTAAGGCCCACGCATCTCAACAATCTCGAAAGGGCGGCAGCAATGCCGCCCTTTTCTTAGGCGCAAATCCGGTCTGGAAAAGTTCGGCGCTCGCGAAATTTTGGATCGACGGCCGCTATCGGCGTTAGCCGGTGTCAAAGGAGTTTCGGAGGAGAAATCCGAAGAGACGATTACGGCAATCGCTGACCCCTATTCGCGCAGGACCGGGCGCAGCCTGCTCGCGCAAATTCATGTCAGTTTCATAAATCCGTTGCGGCGATCTCGTAGATGAGGGAGGCGGCTTTGCTTTGCGGCCGCCCCTGGAAAAGGATGGAACAATGTCCAAGATCACCGGCAAGACTGAAACGATCGAAAACGTCGAATTCCCTACCTTCGACCCATCCAAGGGTGCTGAGCAAGTCCGCGCTGTCGCGGATCAGAGCGTTGAGCAGTCGAAAGAAGTATTTTCCAAATTGAGCTCGGACGCCGAAACGGCTCAAAAGGCTTTCGAGTCGACATTTGAAATGGCCAAAACCACCAGCAACGAGATGCTTCTGAAAACGATTGCGGCTCTGCAAGCCAATGCCGAAGCCGGCTTCACGCACCTCGAAGCGCTGGTTGCCGTGAAGACGCCGTCCGAGTTCTTCGAACTGCAGACCGCCTTCCTGCGCAAACAGATCGAGAAGTCCGCCGAGCAGGCCAAGGGCGTCCAGGCATTGATGTTGAGAGCTAGCGAGGACGTGTCAAAGCCGATCAAGGATGCCTTTGAAAAGGCTTTGAAGGTACGCAAGGCCGCTTGATTGCTTCAAGCAATCCGGGACAGACGGTCAATACCTCGTCGAACGTCTCATTGGCTCATTGGGCAAGACCGGCACCTCGCGCGGGTCTTTTCCCATCTGATCGGATATCTTTTTCCTTTGTCTGCCCGACTGGGTCGGTTTGACACGGTGGCCACTGACCGAGACCACAGCGTCAATGTTTTGTGTAAGCGGCGACCGTGTTCTTGCCGCGCGGGTGCGGCGGTCTCGCGACCACTGAGAAGCGCGCCGGCAGCTTCGACCCACAATTTCGGCCGCAGGCTCAGGCCTTACGGAGACGCACCAACGGGAACAAACAGCTTGTCGCCATTGTGGTCGACTTCTACCAGCTCTGGCTTTTGGCTCATGCGCTCCCCGATCCCGCGATGAAAGATGATGGCGTTCATATAGGCGAAGGGTCATCGCGAGCGCGGCGGTTCGCAACGGGTAGTCGACAAGAGAATGCACGAGCAAGAACACAACAGAAAGAAACGCCGCCTTCTGAAAGGAGTCCTAGCGAATTCTAGCAAACGCAATCAAGAGAAGGCATAGGTACAAAGCCACTAAGATGGCTGCGACCACTCCACCTTCGAAAGTAATTTCGAGATACTCGTTGTGGGCATGGTTTACATATGCGCGGAATATCATCCCTTCTTTTTCGTATATTTGGTAGGCCTTCTGAAAATTTCCAAATCCGACTCCGGTAACCCAATTCTCTTTTATTCCATCCATGGTACGGGGCAAACTCCGCGCGTCCGAACGCAGGATCTATCTCCCTTGCATCGATGGTCGTCCATGCCCCTATCGTGTAGACGGGAGAGCCCAACGAACAGGACGAATGCGCTAAAGCCAGGCCCCGGCCCCGGCCCAGGCAGGCTGCGCGCGTGCCAGCGTGTCGAGCGCGCCCAGGGCGGCGCCGGCCCGGAAGGCGGCGTCGCCGTCGCTCGGTGCGCCGGCGCTTGCGATCGCCCACGCCGCAGAAGAGCTGGCGGTCGCGGGATCGAGGCGAATCATGATTTTGGAGGGTAAAGCGCTCGTGCGCTTTGTGCCATGATTTTCGCGCCAAAACGCACAGCCTGTCGGCGCACCAAAACGAATGATAACTTGCCTTATCGGACGTATCCGAAATCCACTTAGCCGAGCGCCGCCAGCCCGTGCTTCTTGACCACAGACAGCAGTTTCAACGCCATCCCGCTCGGCCGCTTGGCGCCAGTCTCCCACTTTTGCACCGTCGATTCCGACGTGTTGAGATAACGCGCGAACACCGGTTGGCTGACATGGTTCTTCTCGCGCAGCGCCTTGATCTCGTCGGGCCCGATCGCCGCCGGCGCCGTCAGGCAGCTCGCGTCGAAGCTGCGCATCGTCGTCTTGTCGATTGCCCCGACCTTGTAGAGCGCGCGCGCCGAGCTATGGATCGCCTCAAAGGCGTCGGACTTGTAAGTTCTAGTCTTGCTCATGGCATATCTCCACGAAGTCTCCATCTCCAAGCAATTCGGCGATCTGCCGATCCGTCAAACCTGCATAGGCCTTGGCCAACTTGCGGAACTGCGCCAGTTCATGGTCATCGATGTTGGCCCTGTCCTGCTTGGCGAACAGATATTCATAGACCCAGAACTGGTCGAAACCAGCCAGGATGATCGAGCGGTGCCGGTTGTCGTTCAGGCGCTTCTTGAACACGCCGCCGCCCAGATCATCCGCCTGTCCCACCGCCACCTGTTCGATCGCCTTGCACAGGGCAGCGTCGCTGATCCGCGCCTTGCGCGCCACCTTGGCGAACCAGGCCGTCTTGAACGTCCGTCGTCTCATGGGTTTAGATAGCACCAGGTGCTATGGTTTTCAATAGCGATCGTCGCCCTCGACCGAGTCCGCTTAAGGGCGCGAGAATCCCGTGCCCGGCCTGGAAATCCGTGCGGTCGCCAGGTGGACAGCCTCGTTGTTTGGCGGCAAGCTGGCGCCACCACGCGTGATTCACATTGTGGCCTGCATCATCGGTCTCACATTCTTCAATCGCCCAACCGCGCCGTCGAACGCAACTGCGGCAATCGTCAACCCGGAAATGCCGTTTGTGACAAAGAGCGCATCCCAAGTCTCAGCCGATCCCTTTCGCAAAGCAAAATTTCGCGAGATCGCCCGCGGCATCGTCGCCAAGGACCGCTACAATCGAAAATATGGCCTGGCTGTCGATACCGCGGGCGCCATCGCCGGCGCCCTGGAACGGGCCTACCGACAAGGCGCTGCCGGCTCCCGGCCGGATCGGCAGCCGCAAAGCCGGAATTCAGAAACTGGTCCGCTCGATTGGGCGCTCATTCCGCCGCGGCCGCGCAACGCCTTCTGGAGCGTTTGCCTGGCAAGCTTTGGCCGCGATGGCACGCGCCAAGACGAGGGCTATCTCGTGCCGACAGTGACGCAACGCGGGACTGCGGGATGGCAGCTCATTGTGTCCGGCAAAAGATATAACGACAGACCGATCGCCGAAAGAACGATGGTCCCACTTGTGCGTCTTGGGTTGATCGAAGCGGCGGCGGTCGGCACAGGACGTCTCATCGTTTCGCAGCATGGCCAGGAAACATGGCGGCTATTCAACAAACGTGGAGGACGGTTCCCCGATGACCTCACCGATTTGTGACGCAACCGGCCACGACGACGGCGACCTGCCCGACATCGTCGATCTCGTGCTTGATATGGGCCGCGTGCCGGCCGAGCCGCAAAAGTCCCCTCCCCTGCCGGTCGGGCTGGAAAACCTCGTCGAAACGGCCAGGGACTACGCCAGACGCGCCAGTTCGGAGAATACACAGACCGCCTACGCCAAGGATTGGCGGCATTTTTCGTCCTGGTGCCGCCGCAGCAGCTTTGAGCCGCTGCCGCCGGAGCCGCAAACGGATCGGGCTTTATATCAGCGCCTGTGCTGCCGGCGACGTCAAGCGCGGCGTGAAACCGCTTTCCGTCGCCACCATCGAGCGGCGCCTGTCCGGATTGGGGTGGAATTTTACCCAGCGCGGTTTTTCTCTCGACCGCGCCGATCGTCACATCGCGACAGTGCTCGCCGGCATCCGCCGCAAGCACGCCAAGCCGCCGCGGCAGAAAGAGGCCGTGCTCGGCGACGACATCAAGGCGATGGTCAACACGCTCGGCCACGATCTCAGGGGCCTGCGCGACCGGGCGATCCTACTGCTCGGGTTCGCCGGCGGGCTGCGGCAAATCGTCGGCCTCGACGTCGTGCGCGACGACAAGAGTGACGGCGCCGGCTGGATCGAGATTTTTGCCGACAAGGGCGTGCTGGTGACGCTGCGCGGCAAGACCGGCTGGCGCCAGGTCGAGGTCGGCCTCGGCGCATCCGCCCAGACCTGCCCGGTCGCCGCGCTCGAGAGCTGGATCCGTTTCGGCCGCATCGCTCGCGGTCCCCTGTTCCGGCGCATCTTCAAGGACAACAAGACCGTCGACGTCGAGCGGCTCTCCGACAAGCATGTCGCCCGCCTGGTGAAGCAGACCGCGCTCGCCGCCGGCGTTCGCTCCGATCTTCCGGAAGGGGAGCGCGCGCTCCTGTTCTCAGGACACTCGCTGCGCGCCGGCCTTGCCTCTTCGGCCGACATCGAGGAGGGTTACGTGCAGAAGCAGCTCGGCCATGCCTCGGCCGAGATGACCCGCAAATATCAGCGCCGACGCGATCGGTTCCGGACCAACCTCACCAAGGCGAGCGGGCTGTAGGTACAAAAAATGCCCCCGCCCCTCCCCTTCTTGCACATCTCATGGCGAACCCGGCGTGGCGCGCCAGCGGTTCAATAACTAGATTACGCGAACGCCTTTCACTCTGACCTGGCATTCTCATGAAGAACATTGGTTTTCTGTCGTTCGGACACTGGACGCCCTCGCCGCAATCGCAGACGCAGTCCGCCTCCGGCGCTCTGCTGCAGTCCATCGAGCTTGCCGTCGCTGCCGAGGAACTGGGCGCGGACGGGGCTTATTTCCGTGTACATCCCTTCGCCCGCCAGCTCGGCTCGCCGTCTCCGCTGCTGGCGGCCATCGGCGCCAAGACCGGGCGGATCGAGATCGGCACGGCCGTCATCGACATGCGCTACGAGAACCCGCTCTACATGGCCGAGAACGCCGGTGCTGCCGACCTGATCGCCGGCGGGCGTTTGCAGTTGGGTATCAGCCGCGGCTCGCCCGAGCAGGTGATCGACGGATGGCGCTACTTCGGCTACGCCCGCAAGAGGGTGAGAGCGATGCCGAAATGGCCCGGCGACACACGGAGGTGCTGCTCGAAGTCTTGCGCGGCAAAGGCTTTGCCCAGCCTAATCCGCGGCCGATGTTTCCCAATCCTCCCGGCCCGCTTCGCGTCGAGCCGCACTCGGAGGGTCTGCGCGACAGGATCTGGTGGGGCGCCGCCACCAACGCCACCGCGGAATGGGCGGCGAAATTAGGCATGAACCTGCAGAGCTCCACACTCAAGTTCGACGAGAGCGGAAAACCCTTTCACATCCAGCAGGCCGAGCAGATCCGCGCCTTTCGTGCAGCTTGGAAGGCGGCCGGTCACGAACGTGAGCCGCGAGTGTCCGTGAGCCGTAGCATATTTGCGCTGGTCGACGATCGCGACCGCGCCTATTTCGGCAGCAATGAGAGCGAGGATCATTTCGGCTACATCGAAGCGGCCACGCGCGCCGTGTTCGGCCGCACCTATGCCGCCGAGCCAGACGTCCTCATCGAGGAACTGAAGAAGGACGACGCCATCATTGAGGCCGACACGCTGCTGCTCACCGTCCCCAACCAGCTCGGCGTCGATTACAATGCGCATGTGATCGAGGCGATCCTGACCCATATCGCCCGGCCTTGGGCTGGCGCTGACGCGTGCGGCCGAAGACGCCCTGCCCTTCGGCGAGCGCTTCACCGCCAGGACAGCTGGTCTTTCGGCAGCCGGCCGCTCGGATCGAACACGTTCACCTTGTGTGGAAGATCCGGACCCCAGTCCCACAGCACCAGGTTGCGATCCTCCATTTCGGCGCCCGGCGCGAAACTCGGAACCAGAATACCGGCAATGCCTTGAGGCCGCAGTTGGCCATAGATGGACCAGGATGCAGGGCGCTCTCCGTCGCTGAGAGCGGTCGCCCAGGCGCAGCCCATGTCCGCGAGCGTGGCAGAAGATTCTCCCCTCCCCTTTTCGCTCGTCAGATCCGCAACGTCGTCGCAATCGACTTCGTAAGAGCACAGCACGCAGGGGGCGATCCGATGCGCGAAACCTTGGTTGGCTTCCTTACTCGTGGCTGCTCGGGCACACCCACCTGTCGACGACGGCGTGCTTCACACAGGTGGCGACAACCACGATCGCCCGGACTGAGAGCCCGCTCGATCGGCTGCGCCTCGAGGTCGTGCCGCCGGCCTGAGATCGCGCCATGAGAGGTGGCTCGGTTTGTCTGAACAGTTTAGGGCGTTTCGCTAAGTGGATTTCCGCCTCGATTATGCTGCCGCCATCATCGGCGTCAGCGTGTTAAAGTAAGCCTGATCCGGCGTCTGCCGGTCAAGGGATGAATGTGGGCGTCGGCTATTGTAGAAGGTCAGGTAACGGCCGATGCCAGCGCGGTCCTCGGACACGGTTTTGTAGGCGTGGAGATAGACCTCCTCGTATTTGATCGAACGCCAGAGCCGCTCGACGAAGACATTGTCCCGCCATGCGCCCTTGCCGTCCATCGAGATGTCGATCTCGGCCTTCTTCAGCACGGCGGTGAAGTCGACGGATGTGAACTGCGACCCCAGGTCGGTGTTGATGATCTCCGGCTTGCCATAGCGGGCAAGCGCTTCCTCGACCGCCTCGATGCAGAAGGCCGCTTCCATGGTGATCGACAGCCGCCACGATAAGACCTTCCGGCTGAACCAGTCCACGACAGCGCAGAGATAGACGAAGCCCCGCGCCATGGGAATGTAGGTCAGGTCCATCGCCCAGACCTGGTTGGGTGTGGTGATCGCCAGCTTGCGCAGGAGATAGGGATAGACCTTGTGACCTGGTGCCGGTTTCGAGGTGTTCGGGCGACGACAAATCGCCTCGATGCCCATCTTCTTCATCAGCGTGGCGACGTGAAGACGTCCGGTTTGCAGCCCTTCTGCCTTCAAAAGCCCTTGCAACATCCGGCTTCCGGCAAACGGGTAGTCGAGATGCAGTTCGTCGATCCGGCGCATCAAAGCCAGATCGCCGTCCGACACAGGCCGCGGAGAATAATAGACGCTGCCACGGCTGAAGCCGAGAAGCTTCGCCTGGCGCACGACCGACAGTTTGTGCTCGCGGTCGATCATTTCTTTCCGCCCAGCAATCCCGCTTTGCCGAGCGCACGGGACAAAAAAACGTTCTCCAACGTCAGTTCGCCGATCTTGGCGTGCAGTGTTTTGACATCGACTGTGGGGACCGCCGGCTCTGCTTTGGCTTCATCGCCGAACACGCCCGTCGCCCCTCAATGAGCTGGTCTTTCCACTGCTTGATCTGATTGGCGTGCACGTCGAACTGCTGGGACAGTTCCACCAGCGTCCTTCGCCTTGAAAGCCGGGCTGTGGTTCCGGCGCGGTCGTCATGCAATCTCCTGTTTCCGGCATCTAAGCCAAACACAGGCAGAAATTCCACTTATCCGCGCTGTTCAAATTTCCCGAGCCAGCTCTATGCGACCGGCGCTGGAGGTGGCGGACATCTTCCGCCGCCATGGCCCCGCTTATCGTCGTATCCATGATGGTCATCTCGGCCGGGGGGAGCGCCGCGTCATGGCGGCCATCGAGCTGTGCCGGACGGCGGTGCTCGGCGGCATGAGCCGCGCGATGGCTGGCTCGCCGATCGTCAAGTCGATCTGTTGCCGGTATCCTGATCTTTACGCGGATGGCGTCGAAGAAGACGAGCGGATAGCACGGGCTCGAGCGGCCGGTTCTGCCATTCGCTGGCCTGCTCCGGCACCGCATCGGTGACCGCCGAAGTCAGGTCCGGTGACACCTCGAGGCCGTAGAGCTCCTCCAGATGCCCCTGAATTTCGCGAGCCGTCAAGCCGCGGGCATACATCGAGATGATCTTCGTCGAAATCCGGAAAGCGACGTTGATACTTGGCGATCAGCTTCGGATCGAAGGTGCCGGCCCGGTCGCGCGGGCCAGTTAGCGTCATCTTCGACGTCCCGGTCAGCACGGTCTTCCTCGAAGACCCGTTGCGACAGTTGCTAGAACCACCTCACGGCGCTCGCCCTCGAGGTATTCGCCAGTTCCGCGTTCAAAATCCGCTCCGACAGCGCCTTCTTCAGATCGTCCGATCGTCCAGCAGGCCGTCCTCGCTGAAAACCTCGACGAGGACGGTCCGTTTGCGAGCTGACCCCATGCACGGTGCCTGTACTTGCCGACGGATGGCGCCCTCGAACTGCTCCGGCTTTAGATGCGCCAAACGTTCCAGGTCACCGCTCTTGTGAAGGTCATTAGACGGAGTAGTACATCTTAAACTCGATGGGTTGCGGGGTCCTCTCGACGCAGGTGACCTCCTCCATCTTCAGCTTGATATAGCTATCGATCAAGTCGTCATCGAAGCTTCCGCCAGCCTTAAGGAACGCGCGGTCCTCGTCAAGACTGGTAAGAGCTTCGCGCAGCGAACCGCAGACAGTCTGGATCTTCTGCTGCTCGCACTGCGGCAATTCGTAGAGATCCTGATCCATCGGTACTCCGGGATCGATCTTGTTCAGGATGCCATCGAGACCGGCCATCAGGACCGCCGCGAAGGCGAGGTAAGGATTGGCGGCTGAATCAGGGAAGCGGACCTCGACTCGCGTGGCCTCCGGCGAGGTCGCCAACGGAATGCGGCAGGAGGCAGAGCGATTACGGACTGAGTAGGCCAGCAGAACCGGAGCCTCGTAGCCAGGGACGAGACGCTTATAGGAGTTCGTCGTCGGGTTGGTGAAGGCGTTGAGTGCCCGGGCGTGCTTGATGATGCCGCCGATGTACCACAGGCATTCCTGGGACAGGCTGGCATACTTGTCGCCGGCGAAGAGAGGCTTGCCGCCCTTCCACAGCGACTGGTTCACGTGCATGCCCGAGCCGCTCTCGCTAAATACCGGCTTAGGCATGAAGGTCGCCGTCTTTCCATAGGACTTCGCGACATTGAGAACACAATATTTAAGGATCTGGATCGCGTCGGCGCTGCGAACTAGGGTGTCGAACTTTATACCGAGTTCGTGCTGGGCGGGAGCCACCTCGTGGTGATGCTTCTCGACTATCACGCCCATGGCCTTCATGGTTGCCAGCATCTCACTGCGCATGTCCTGACCGGAATCCAGCGGCGGAACCGGAAGGTAGCCGGCCTTGGTCTGGATGCAGTGACCGTGGTTGCCGCCTTCACGATGCGTATAGCCGTTGACCGGCAGCTCGGAGGATGTGAGCTTAAAGCTGGTGTCGTAGGGGTCAGACGTAAACTCCACGGAGTCGAACACGAAGAACTCGGACTCGGGGCCGACATAGACCGTATCGGCAATTCCCGTGGACTGCAGGTAGGCCTCGGCCCTCTTCGCGATGCGGCGCGAATCTCGGTTGTATGGCTCGCCCGTCTCCGGCTCGAGAATGTCGCAGTTGATCGTCAGGGTGGACGCCGAGGTGAACGGGTCCATCTGGGCGGTCGTCGGATCGGGCATAAGGGTCATGTCGGACTCGTTGATCGCCTTCCAGCCGGCAATGGACGAGCCGTCAAACATAATGCCGTCAGCAAACGTGTTCTGGTCGGCTGTCGAGGCGTCGACAGTGATATGATGCAACTTGCCGCGCGGGTCGGTGAAACGGAAGTCGAGGTATTGGACGTCGTCATCTTTGATAAACTTAAGCACTGTCTTGGCGGTCTGCATTATGTCTGGCCACTTCTGCCTGTTAAGCGTCTGAATCAAAACGACTGGTGCCTTTGCGAGGCGACGCGCGAGCAGGCGGATGTGGGCGATGAAGACCCAGGCTTCGGCGGACGCGATGGTTCCTTCGAAGTCCTTGGCCAGTCTGCGGCATCTGCCGAGCCAAGCGAATGTTCTCATAGACCGCGCTGCTGCCGTCTGAGCGTGCGACGGCTCGGCCACCGCTCCGCTCTCGAAGGTGAGAGCATCACCATAGAGCGCTATCAGCTGCTCGCGGCAACCAGCGTCGGGGAGCGGAATTTCAATAGCTTCGTCTACGCGGCCCGGGCGCGAAGCGAGCGCTTCCTCAATGTCCTCCGGCCGGTTCGTCGTCAGCAATAAAAAGATAATTGTCCCTGACACAAGACCGTCGTCCATCTCGTTCAACAGACGGTTGAGGAGGCGTTCGGCCTTTTGACCATGAACATCCTCTCGCGACCGGCCCACCAGATCGACGTCCTCCAGCACGACGATGCTCGGCTGCAAGGGGTCGCAGCCGACGATTAGGATCCTTTGCCCGAGGTCGACAAGGACGGCGAGCGCATTTTTGGGACGTCGTCGATTTGCCGATGCCCCCCTTGCCGTAGAACGCGATCTGACGCAGACGTGACATGTAGCTTTCCTTCTTCTGTGCCATTTGCGTCTGCCCGCGACATGAATACCGGTCGGCAGCTCTCGCCGCTTTGCACCTAAGGGTTTCAAGACCCGTGCCAACTTGGCTGATTGGCCGGAGAAGAAGATTTGTGAATGCTTTTCAGCGGCTTAGCCCGAGGCAACAAGAGATCGGCTAAGCGAGCCGTGTGTAACGGACCCGACAAAGACGACAATGTGTCGGATCCTGACTGCGGCGGATCGGAGCGGTGCGGGACCGCTCCGCAGGTGAGCGGCCAGGTGAATTCGGGCACTCATCGTTCCTGGCCTCGCATCGAGCCGACCAGGCATGGCCGAGGGGCGCCCATTGGCGCCTTGCGCTGATTAGAGCGAAGCATCGAAAATCAGCACAAGGCGCACTCGGGCCGCAGAACTTTAGTCGCAGCAGTCACTGTCATCTTCTTCGGCGTTTTTTCTTCTTGACGCCTTGTCGATGAGGCCGACGATGCGCCTGTTGAGACGGCTGGACAATACTCCGGAGTCGCCGAAGACCACCTCCACATCGTCGCGCGAGACAAAATCAGCGCCATCTCGCGCAAGGCTCCTTTGAGCCAGACGACGGACCATCTCTTTGACATAGACCGCGCTGCTGCCGTCTGAGCGTGCGACGGCATCGGCCACCGCTCCGCTCTCGAAGGTGAGAGCATCACCATAGAGCGCTATCAGCTGCTCGCGGCAACCAGCGTCGGGGAGCGGAATTTCAATAGCTTCGTCTACGCGGCCCGGGCGCGAAGCGAGCGCTTCCTCAATGTCCTCCGGCCGGTTCGTCGTAAGGAAGAAAAAGATATCTGTCCCTGACTCAAGACCGTCCATCTCGTTCAACAGACGGTTGAGGAGGCATGCGGCCTTATGACCATGAACATCCTCTCGCGACCGGCCCACCAGATCGACGTCCTCCAGCACGACGATGCTCGGCTGCAAGGTACGGGCCAGCGCGATGTAGTACCTAATCCCAATTGTCTGCTCAGCCGTGACCAGAACGGTAGTGCGGCCAGGCAGGTTGGCACAAACATGACGGATGACGTGCGTCTTGCCTGTCCCAGGAGCTCCGTAAAGCAGAATACCCTTTTGCGTCGATTGGCCGAGACGCTTCAGCCCTTCTCGGTGTCGATCGAAATCGAAGATGTGGGCATCAAGACGCGCCATAGTTGCCTCGGAAAGCACCAGGTCCTTCCGGCATACGGCAGGAAGGCTATGAACCCGCATCGTACCCTGCATCCCAGAGGTTCCTGCATCTTCTTCGAAAGAGAGGACCTTGTTGCGATAATATCTTGAATTCTCGCAGCCCTCCTGGATCTTGCGAAGAAATTCGCGCGAGAAGTCGGATGCCTGCTCGCCGGGCAGACAAGCGATTTCCGCTTGAACGTATGTTATGCCATTGTATGAGGCGGTGAACTGCGACAGAAAAACCGCAACCGGCTCGTCGCCGATCTGGAACAACCACAGGCCGTTGTGCAGAGACGCATAAGGCTCCTCTTCGCCAATGTCGATGTCCTGATATTGCAAGGGTGTTATCGAGACTGCATCTTCCTGGCGAATGATCAGGTCCGACAGCTTCATCGGCTCGTCCGCCCAGCGCTGGTGGACGCCGACCAGCTTGGGAGACAGAGGCGCGATCTGCTCTTCGATCATGGTTTGAAGATCCGGCAGGAGATGTAAATAAAACCGTCGGCTGGAGCTCGTCAGCTCCGTAAAATCATCGGTTTTGAAATGGGCATGGAGTTCCTGCCATGTAAAGGGAAAACCGCTCATGGTGATATACTTTGCGAGCTCATAATTGAGCGACGATTTGCGCGACAATGCATCAGGTGTCCTCACAGCATGCTGTACAACAAGTCCCAGGATGCATGGAAGTAGCCGGCCTTGAGCACGTCCTGGAGTTCGAGATCTTCCACCGAACCTTCTTGTGCTGCGAGGTGCAGGACGTATCCTGCGCCTTCGCGTTCAGGATCAGGCGGGTGGAGTCGGCTTTCGGATCGCAGCCGACGATGAGGATCCTCTGCCCGAGGTCGACAAGGGCGGCGAGCGTATTTTGGGAGGTGGTGGACTTGCCGATGCCGCCCTTGCCGTAAAAGGCGATCTGACGCAGACCTGACATTATAGATTTCCTTCCTTCGTTCCATCCATCGCGGCTGCCCGCGACATAAATGCCGATGGGCAGCTCTTGCCGCCTCGCACCTAAGGGTTTCAAGATTCGTGCCAACTTTTCCGATGCATAGCTAACGGGGATCTTCCTTTTTCTTTTCAGCTAGTTAGCTTGGGCTCTAACAAGTGCTCGCTGCCAATAAATAATTCTCGGAACAAGCCGTGTAGCGGACGCGACAATGCCCGACACAAAGCGTCAGCTTCGAGCCGCTACCAGAAGTTGGGCCTTTAAGTCAGAGTCGATTTTTGGCTGCCTAAGGCTGCGGGCATAGCGACTGGCTTGCGTCGTTCCCGCCGCGGGACATCAGACGTCCGTGCTCGGAGCTGCTTTGCGCATCGCTGGTTCGAGACGGACCGGCGAAGTCGGCATGGAACGGCCTGAGGGGTGCCTTCCGACGCTGACATCCTAGTCCGGTATGGAGAATCCGGCACCGATATTGCAGGCCGGACCATCACAACATGTCGGGCAGCGATGGCCATTCCCTCCGTGCAACGCCGCCGCAACG
This sequence comes from Mesorhizobium sp. RCAM 05104, assembly GCF_059683645.1. Taxonomy (NCBI): domain Bacteria; kingdom Pseudomonadati; phylum Pseudomonadota; class Alphaproteobacteria; order Hyphomicrobiales; family Phyllobacteriaceae; genus Mesorhizobium; species Mesorhizobium sp. RCAM 05104. The sequence continues at coordinate 2,353,809 of NZ_CM185033.1, forward strand.
GCGGCCCTTCTGTCTTTAACGCGGCTTAACGCAGCAACCCCTGTTGCAGCGCACCCAAACTGGCGGGGCTTATTCATGACCGAATTCGCGACTGGCTTCATGAAGGCTGTTCTGCACGGCCCAGAAAAGCCGGATGGGCGGTCTCGACCCGTATGGGGTGCGGTCATTTCGCTTGCCTTGGGCACCTTCGGGCTGGTGGCGGCAGAGTGTCTGCCTGCCAGCGTGCTGACGCCGCTCGCGCATGATCTCGGTGTCTCGCCGGGTGAGGCTGGACAGGCGATGACAGCGACGGCGGTTGCTGCGGCCATCTCGGCGCCAACGATAGCCATCGTCACAAAGCGCCTGGACCGCAGGACCGTCCTGTGGGCGATGATGCTGCTTCAGATCCTGTCCAACCTTCTGATGGCAGTCGAGTCGCTGCCGGTTTGCCTGGCAGCACGCGTCTTGCTCGGCATTGCGCTCGGAGGCTTCTGGTCGATTTCGGCATCACTGGCGATACGGCTCGTTCCAGATCACCTTCTGTCGCGCGCCATGTCAATCATCCTCGGCGGCGTTTCGGTCGCTCTCGTATGCGCGCCTTCAATCGGCGTCTATGTCGGCGCCACCTGGGGATGGCGAGCGCCCTTCATGCTGACCGCGGTCCTCAATGCCGTTACACTGCTGGTGCTACTTTTAACGGTGCCGAGGCTGCCTCCCGTTGAAATGGCTGGATTCCGCAGTCTGCTGGATGTGGCCAAAAATCCGGCCATCAAGGTCGCACTTTTGGTCGTACTGCTGGTCGCTTCTGGGCACTTCGCCAGCTTCAGCTATATCCGGACCTTCCTCGAGACGACTCCCAAGCTCGATACCAATGGGATCTCCATACTGTTCCTCGTTTCTGGCATAAGCGGCTTCTTCGGCAGTTTAGCCGGAGCATTCCTGGCCAAACACAGTCTCAAGGCAGTCGCGGCCCTGCCATCCCTGCTTATGGCGATAGCCGCTATCTCGTTGCTGAAGTTTGGAGCATCGACCTTTGCCTCGGCGATTGCGGTTTCCGTATGGGGCTTTGCCTTCGGTGCGGTGCCGGTGGGGTTGCAGACTTGGATAGTGCTGCGTGCCGTTCCCGAGCAGGCCGAAAGCGCCGGTGTGCTGACGGCCTCAACGTTCCAGGTAGCCATCGCAGCCGGCACGATTTTTGGCGGGCTGCTTGTGAATAATGCCGGCGTCACCAGTGTCTTTGCCTACACCGCGATTGCCACATTGCTTGCGGCCCTCACAGTGTTCTTATTCGGCCCGAAACGCGCAACCTAACCTCCTGATGGGAGAGAAGCTCAGCGCTGGGGTGCAATCGCACCAGCCGCGCGACGCGGTCCTGCCCACGATACTTTTTCGATCCAGGCCTTCGTCTCGCTATCGGATAGGCCGCCCTGGATCGCCGCTACTGCCCTTTCCGCGTTGGCCCGACCAGGCATGGACCAGCGCCGGCGCGCCTCGCCGGCCTTCACCGTCCGAGACTACAGGGAGCGATCAGCGTTCGGCCGGGCGGAGTTGGTCAGGTTGCGCAGCCCGGCCGAGCGCGGATCGCGTTTGCCAGCTGATGGGTGAATACGCGCGGTTCTTGTCTCGAAAATACGCGCGGTTCTTGTCTCGAAAAGCCGGGCCGGCAGTAGGTCGACGGTTGCGCCCGCCATCATCATCGCGCGCAACAGTCGAGAGGGCGGCATTCCCGACAGCACGCCCGCATGATCCGAAAGTTAATTCCGATCCGCGATGCACTGCGCGAGTGCCGTAGGCGCGCGAATTCGACGGCCCTGAGAGCAAAAGCGCACGCAGAGTGTGCATCGCGCCGCCGGAACGAGCTTACAGCGCGTCAGCTCACCGTCAGCTCCTTCGAGTAGCCCTCTTCGAGAGCGATGTAACAAACTCAAAATCATATTGAAAGACTCCCGCCAAAAGAAGGGAACGAATGCCAGGTACGGTCGGAAAAGTGGCTCATCCGAAAGCTCCAACCAAGCTAACGACCCGGTACGGTCAAAGGGCAGCGACGGCTTTGGCAAGCACTTGCGCACTTTGCTTGCCACATATCACGGCCACGTTAGTTACAGCGACACGGCCTACTACCTCACGGGCTCCGCGGAGCTCCTCGCTATCGCGGCTGAGCGTGCCGCCCTCGATGGAGGCGCAGCATGAGCGAACACCTGCTCCTGGCGCCGCTCCTGGAGTCCTATTTCCGCCGGCGCCTGACGAAGCAACGCAATGCGCTCCCGCGACCGTGGCCCAGCTATCGCGACGCCTTGCGCATGCTGATCCTCTTTGCCGCCGACCGGTTGCATAAGAAGCCGGCGGGGTTGGCGCTCGAAGATCTCGATCGAGACCTCGTTCTCGCTTTTCTCGACGAACTCGAGGAGAAGCGCAACAATTGCGTCGCCACGCGCAACGCCCGCTTGGCCGCGATCCGGTCTTTTTTCCACCACGTCGCTGCCGCCGACCCGGCGTCCTTCGGTGTGGCCCAACGCGTGCTGTCGATTCCCATTAAACGGGCACACATCGAGGTAACGCACCATCTCACCAAGGCCGAAGTGGATACCCTCATCGCGGCGCCCGATCCAAAGACGCCTCGTGGTCGGCGCGACCGAGCCTTTCTGCTCTTCCTGGCACGGACCGGCGCCCGCGTCTCGGAAGCCACCGGCGTCAACGCAAATGACCTTCAGTTGGAGCGCTCTCACCCGCAAGTGCTGCTGCGCGGCAAGGGGCGCAGAGACCGCGTCGTGCCCATTCCTAAGGACCTGGCGCGAGCGCTGACGACCTTGTTGGGCGAGCGCGGGATCACCATCACGAGCCGCGACCGATATTCGTCGGCGCCCGCAACGAGCGCCTGACTCGCTTCGGAGCGACCCATATCGTGCGGCGGCCGAGGCCGTGCCTATCAGGCCAGCCTTGGCCGACAAGCCCATATCGCCGCACATCTTCCGGCCCTCCCTCGCCATGAAGCTTCTCCAGTCTGGCGTGGACCTTTTGACGATCCAAGCCTGGCTTGGGCACGCACAGGTCGCCACGACCCACCGCTATGCCGCAGCGGATGTCGAGATGATGCGCAATGGACTCGAGAAGGCCGGCGTCAACGGCGATCACGGCGCGCGTTTCCGACCGAAAGACTCCGTTCTGCAACTGCTGAACTCCATCTGAATATTATGTGGCGGAGGCAAGCTGGGTTTGGCCGGCCCGAAAGCGGTCAGGGCGGCTCCGCCACATAATCTTCTGTCAAATATATAATCGCCCGCCCGACGCATAAGAACGGTTATGTGGCGCGCCACATAACCGTTCAACGGCGCGCTTTACGTGTTCCGCTCGAAAAGAGCGGACAGAATCAAGGCGGTCTGGTGGGACGGGTCCGGGGTATGCCTGTTTGCCAAGACGCTCGAGGAAACGAAGTTCTGCTGGCCACGCATCGGGCCCTCGCGTGTTCAGCTGAACCACGCTCAGCTCTTGGCGCTGGTTGACGGGCTGGACTGGAAGAAGGTCCGGCCGGCGGTGGTGAGGCGGCCGCAATCGGTAGGCTGAAGAGCCTGTGGCAAGTTGAATCAGGCCCTTGAAAGCGTTGGGAAAACGGCTGCGAACATGCTGTGATGCCAGTCATGGCGATGGCTGCCGAAGAGCTTCCGGACGACGTTGATGCGCTGAAGGCGATTGTCGTGGCGCTAGCCGAAAAGGCCGCCCTTCTGGAGGTGATACCAAGTCGACATCGACGCGAATCCAAAGCAGAAGAGGGGCTAAGGTCGATGACAACACCAATTGCCGATACCAATGCCAAGACGATTATGGCCACAGAGGCACGCGATTGGGGCCAGGTTGGTGCGCGGGGGCTCTACGATCCGCGAAACGAACACGATGGCTGCGGGGTCGGCTTCGTCGCGCATCTCAAGGGTGAGAAGTCGCATCAGATCGTGCGCGATGGCCTCTTCATGCTCAAAAACCTGACCCACCGCGGCGCGGTCGGTGCCGATCCGCTGATGGGCGATGGCGCCGGCATTCTCGTTCAGATCCCGGACCTCTTTTTTCGCGAGGAGATGGCGAAGAAGGGCGTTACCTTGCCGAAGGCAGGCGAATATGCCGTCGGCTATCTCTTCATGCCGCGCGACGAGAAGCTTGTCGCCCATTTCCAGGATGTGATCAGCGAAGTCGTGGCCGAGGAAGGCCAGATTCTACTCGGCTACCGTGACGTGCCGGTCGACAATTCGTTGCTCTCCAAAGCGCCGGACATCGCTGCGACCGAGCCGCATCATGTCCAGGTGTTCATCGGTGCCGGCCGCGAGGCAGCCACGAAAGATGAATTCGAACGGCGGCTGTTCACGCTCCGCAAGGTGATCTCCAACCGCATCTATGCGGAAGCCGGCGGCGATCTCGGTTTCTATATCGTGTCACTGTCGACCACCACCATCGTCTACAAGGGCATGTTCCTCGCCTATCAGGTCGGGGCCTATTACAAGGACCTCGCCGACGAACGCTTCCAGTCGGCGGTTGCGCTCGTACACCAGCGCTTCTCGACCAACACCTTCCCGTCCTGGAAGCTCGCGCATCCTTACCGCATGGTCGCCCACAATGGCGAGATCAACACGCTGCGCGGCAACGTCAACTGGATGGCGGCACGACAGGCGTCCGTTTCCTCGCCGCTCTTCGGCGACGACATTTCCAAGCTCTGGCCGATCTCCTATGAAGGCCAGTCGGACACGGCCTGTTTCGACAATGCGCTCGAATTCCTCGTGCGCGGCGGCTATTCGCTTTCGCATGCCGTCATGATGCTCATTCCGGAGGCCTGGGCCGGCAACCAGCTCATGGCGCAGGAGCGCAAGGCCTTCTACGAATATCACGCGGCGCTGATGGAGCCGTGGGATGGGCCGGCGGCGGTCGCCTTCACCGACGGCCGCCAGATCGGCGCCACGCTCGACCGCAACGGCCTTCGCCCGGCGCGCTATATCGTCACCAGCGACGACCGCGTCATCATGGCGTCGGAGGCGGGCGTGTTGCCCGTCGCCGAGGACAAGATCGTCAAGAAATGGCGTTTGCAGCCCGGCAAGATGCTGCTGATCGATATGGAAGAGGGCCGCATCATTTCCGACGAGGAAGTGAAGTCGTCGCTTGCCGGCAAGCATCCCTATCGCCAATGGCTCGACAACACCCAGCTGATCCTCGAAGAGCTGAAGCCGGTCGGGCCCCGGGCACTGCTGCACCGCGACGTCTCCTTGATCGACCGGCAGCAGGCCTTCGGCTACACGCAAGAAGATACGAAGCTCCTGATGTTGCCGATGGCGACGACCGGTCAGGAGGCGATCGGCTCGATGGGCACCGACACGCCGATCTCGGCGATGTCCGACAAGCCGAAGCTGCTGTACACCTATTTCAAGCAGAACTTCGCCCAGGTCACCAACCCGCCGATCGACCCGATCCGCGAGGAACTGATGATGAGCCTCGTCTCCTTCATCGGTCCGCGCCCGAACATCCTCGATCACGAGGGCATGGCACATGCGAAGCGGCTCGAGGTCCGCCAGCCGATCCTTACCAATGGCGACCTCGAGAAGATCCGCTCGATCGGCCACACTGAAGACCGCTTCGACACCAAGACGCTCGATTTTACCTATGACATTACCCGCGGTGCCGAAGGCATGCCGGAGATGCTCGACCGTCTGTGCGAAAGGGCGGAAGCGGCAGTCAAGGGCGGCTACAACATCATCGTGCTTTCGGACCGGCAGATCGGCCCGGACCGCGTCGCGATCCCGGCGCTGCTCGCCACCGCAGCCGTGCACCACCACCTGCTCTGCAAGGGATTGCGCACGTCGGTCGGCCTCGTCGTCGAATCCGGCGAACCGCGCGAGATCCATCATTTCTGCCTGCTCGCCGGTTACGGTGCGGAGGCGATCAATCCCTATCTCGCCTTCGACACGCTCATCGACATGCACAAGCGCGGCGAGTTTCCGAAGGAACTCGACGAGAAGGAAGTCTTCCACAACTACATCAAGGCGGTCGGCCAAGGTATCCTCAAGGTCATGTCCAAAATGGGCATCTCTACCTATCAGTCCTATTGCGGCGCGCAGATCTTCGACGCCGTCGGCCTTTCGTCCGAGCTGGTCGGCAAGTACTTCTTGGGTACGGCGACGACGATCGAAGGCATCGGCCTCGAGGAGTTCGCGGCGGAAACCGTCTCTCGCCACAAGGCCGCCTTCGGCAGCGATCCGGTGCTCGCCAATACGCTCGACGTCGGTGGCGAATACGCCTTCCGCATGCGCGGCGAAAGCCACGCCTGGACGCCGGCCGCCATCGCCTCGCTCCAGCAGGCGGTGCGCGACAATGCCGAGGACCGCTATCGCGAGTTCTCCGCGATGATGAACGAGTCGGCGAGCCGCATGAACACGATCCGCGGGCTCTTCACGATCAAGGACGCCGAGGCAGCCGGCCGCAAGCCGATCGCTGTCGAGGAGGTCGAGCCGGCATCGGAGATCGTCAAGCGCTTCTCGACGGGAGCGATGTCCTTCGGCTCAATCAGCCGCGAGGCGCACACGACGCTGGCAGTCGCGATGAACCGGATCGGCGGCAAGTCGAACACTGGCGAAGGCGGCGAGGAGAGCGATCGCTACCTGCCGCTGCCGGACGGCTCGACGAACCCCGAGCGGTCGGCGATCAAGCAGATCGCCTCGGGCCGCTTCGGCGTCACCACCGAATATCTGGTCAATGCCGACGTGCTGCAGATCAAGGTGGCTCAGGGCGCAAAACCCGGCGAAGGCGGCTATCTGCCGGGCCACAAGGTCGATGCGACCGTCGCCAAGACTCGGCACTCGACTCCGGGCGTAGACCTGATCTCGCCGCCGCCGCACCATGACATCTATTCGATCGAGGATCTGGAGCAGCTGATTTACGATCTGAAGAACGTCAATCCCGAGGCTGACATCTCGGTCAAGCTGGTTTCCGAATTTGGAGTCGGCACGGTTGCGGCCGGCGTTGCCAAGGCGCGCGCCGATCACATCACGATTTCCGGTTTCGACGGTGGCACCGGTGCTGCGCCGCTGACCTCGGTGAAGCATGCGGGTAGCCCCTGGGAGATCGGCCTTGCCGAAACGCAGCAGAGGCTGGTGCGCAATGGTCTGCGCTCTCGCATCGCTCTGCAGGTCGACGGCGGCTTGAAGACCGGCCGCGACGTCGTCATCGGGGCACTGCTCGGCGCCGACGAATTCGGTTTCGCCACCGCGTCGTTGATCGCGGTCGGCTGCGTCATGATGCGCAAGTGTCACCTGAACACCTGTTCTGTCGGCGTCGCTACCCAGGATCCGATGCTCCGGAAGCGTTTTAAGGGGACGCCGGAGCATGTCGTCAACTACTTCTTCTTCGTTGCGGAGGAAGTGCGCGAAATCCTCGCATCGCTTGGAGCCAGAAAGCTTGACGACGTCATCGGGTCCTCGGACCTGCTGGATCGCGACGGAATGATCGAGCACTGGAAGGCGAGGGGCCTCGACTTCTCGAATATCTTCCACAAGGAGGAGGCTCCGAAGGAAGCGACCTATTGGACGGAGCGCCAGAACCATCCGATCGACGACATTCTCGACCGCAGGCTGATCGAGAAGGCGAAGCTCGCGCTGGAGACCAAGGTGCCGGTCGCCTTCGAGGCCGAAATCAAGAACGTCGACCGCTCGGCCGGCGCGATGCTTTCGGGCGCACTTGCCAAGCGCTGGGGCCATAAAGGGCTGAAGGACGATACGATCCACGTGACCATCAAGGGCACGGCGGGCCAGTCCTTCGGCGCGTTTCTCGCCCGCGGCATCACTTTCGACCTAGTCGGTGACGGGAACGACTATGTCGGCAAGGGGCTCTCGGGTGGACGCATCATCGTGCGGCCGCCGGAGAACGCGCGGATCGTGCCGCATCAGTCGATCATCGTCGGCAACACCGTGCTTTACGGTGCGATTTCCGGCGAGTGCTACTTCAACGGCGTCGCCGGCGAACGCTTCGCGGTGCGCAACTCCGGAGCGATCGCGGTCGTCGAAGGCGTCGGCGATCACGGCTGCGAATATATGACCGGAGGCGTCGTCGTCGTTCTCGGCGGCACCGGCCGCAATTTCGCGGCCGGCATGTCGGGCGGTGTCGCTTATGTGCTCGACGAGGAGGGCGATTTCGCCCGGCGCTGCAATATGGCCATGGTCGAGCTGCAGCCGGTGCTGGAGGAGGACGACATGCTGGAGAAGCTGCATCACCACGGCGGCGACCTCATGCACGAAGGCATGGTCGACGTCTCGGGCGACATGACGCGGCATGACGAGGAGCGGCTCTACCGACTCATCTCGAGCCATCTGCACTACGCCGGTTCGGCCCGCGCCAAGGAGATCCTCGATCACTGGGCGGACTACCGGCCGAAGTTCCGCAAGGTGATGCCGGTCGAGTACCGCCGCGCGCTCGAGGATACGGAGCGCATGAAAATGGGCGGTGGAGAAAACGTTCCATGATCACATCCACAAAAAGCGCCGTTACTCCGATCGGACGGGATCTAAGCTCACCTTCACCAATCCTGGCCTCAGTGCAGAGGGCAATCTTAACAGGCAGAAGAGGCCAGACATAATGCAGACCGCCAAGACAGTGCTTAAGTTTATCAAAGATGACGACGTCCAATACCTCGACTTCCGTTTCACCGACCCGCGCGGCAAGTTGCATCATATCACTGTCGACGCCTCGACAGCCGACCAGAACACGTTTGCTGACGGCATTATGTTTGACGGCTCGTCCATTGCCGGCTGGAAGGCGATCAACGAGTCCGACATGACCCTTATGCCCGATCCGACGACCGCCCAGATGGACCCGTTCACCTCGGCGTCCACCCTGACGATCAACTGCGACATTCTCGAGCCGGAGACGGGCGAGCCATACAACCGAGATTTGCGCCGCATCGCGAAGAGGGCCGAGGCCTGACGCTAACTGTCCCGCGCGACCGCTTCGCGCTCAGGGAAACGGCTGCGGTTGCGGTCGAGATTGATCCGCGCACCTTCACGGCCGAGATGGCCGAAGCCTGGGGAGCAGCCGGCGTGAACCGCGCAAGCCTCGGCGTGCAGAGCTTCGATCCCGTTGTTCAAAAAGCGGTCAACCGGGTGCAGAGTGAGACGCAAATGGCGGCTGCCGTCGAAGGCTGCGCCGGCATGGAGTAAGCCGCATCAATTTCGACCTGATCTTCGGTCTCCCGCATCAGACGGTGCAGTCCTGCGTCCAGACCGCGACGGCGGCGGTCGCCATGCGCCCCAACCGGCTTGCGGTGTTCGGCTATTCGCACATTCCGTCGCTCATAAATAATCAGCGCCAGATCGAGGAGACAGCACTGCCGGACAGCGCTGCCCGCGCCGAACAGGCTGCGGCCGTGGCCGAGACGCTGGTTGTCGCCGGCTACCGAGAGATCGGGCTCGACCATTTCACCTTGCCGGACGATGAGCTTACACTGGCGCAGAAAACCGGTCGCCTGCGGCGCAACTCCTGGGTTACTCGGCCGACACCTGCAAAACCCTGATCGGTTTCGGCGCGTCGGCTATCGGCCGCGTCGGCGAAGGGTACGTCCAGAACGAGGTTACACGGGATTCTTACACCCGGCACATCGCAGCTGGCCGTCTGGCGACGTCAAAGGGCTACCGTCTCACCGACGAAGACCGCGTGCGAGCCGCAATCATCGAGAGACTGATGTGCGATCTCGAGGCGGATGTGCCGGCAATCTGTGCCGGTCACGGATCTGATCCGATCCGTTTTCTCGATTCAGCTGAAGGCTTGGCGATGCTGGCCGAGGACGGGATAGTGGACATCGAAAAGGGTTTCATTCGCGTGCGGCAGGAGCATCGCTTTGTGATTCGCGCTGTTGCTGCCGCATTCGATGCATTTCTCGACCGGGTTGCCCCGTAAGCACAGCCATCGGCATGAGCGGAGGCCAAAGGGATTACCGCTCGTCGCTAACGGCTTGGGTAGCTTGGCGATGTTCTCGACGACCGTTCCGTGGCAGCGTGGTGGTCGCAATCCTTTCGAACGGACCCTGCCGAAGAAACCGCCTTTCTGCAGCTCGATTCGGCAACAGGTGGCTGTCCTTATCGACATGCCGCGGCTGGCCAGTCTGCCCTTCCGTTTCCTTCACTGGTGGTCATCTGTCGAACCGCGCCCACGAAAATGAATTCGCCGCTGACCAATGACGACGGCAGGTCGGATCGAGGCGATCTACGCGCAAACGTTTAGTGCCGATTGAAGGCGAGACCATCATAAGGATCGATCTTTAAGCCCCGAAGGTTTGGCGATCCCCGTATCCCTGTCCAGGTTTCCGGGGCGTGATTGTCGCTGACGCATGCGCGAGCTTTCTGCCCGGTTTGATGGGCCGCCGATCAGCGCCGCGAGCCGAATGCGCTTGACAAAGCAGCGCCGGCCCGTTCAATTCCAAGCATTCACCAGGGGAGTCCCGGCAAGGGGCTGAGATACTGCTGGCTTTCGCGGCGCAGTGACCCGTTGAACCTGATCCAGTTCATACTGGCGTAGGGACGGTGCAAGCGCTTTGCGGGAGTCACGCCCGAAGTCCTGTTTCGAACAGGCGGCCAAAGCGTCTTTTCATCCTTCCGGCACAGAACTGGGTCTCCAATGCACGAGCAAAGGAGCCTCAAGATGAATGCCCTCACCCCCGCCGTGTCGACGGGACCACTGCCCGCCTCACGCAAGATCCACAAATCCGGCGTCCTCCATCCGCACATCAAGGTGCCGATGCGCGAAATCTCCGTCCATCCGACGGCGGGCGAACCGCCCGTCACCGTCTACGATCCGTCCGGCCCCTATACCGACCCGACCGTCGAAACCAGTATCGAAAAAGGCCTCGCCCGGCTTCGCCATGAATGGATTACGGCGCGCGGCGATGTCGAAGCCTATGACGGTCGCCACGTGCGGCCGGAAGACAACGGATTTGTCGCTGGCGAGCGCCTGACACCGGAATTTCCGGTCCGCAACCGGCCGCTCAGGGCCAAGGCCGGCAAGGCGGTGACACAGCTTGCCTATGCGCGCGCCGGCATCATCACGCCCGAAATGGAGTTCGTCGCCATCCGCGAGAACCTCGGCCGCGAAATCCTGCGTGGCAAACTTGAGCGCGACGGCGAGGCCTTCGGCGCCGCGATCCCCGACTTCGTCACGCCCGAATTCGTGCGCGAGGAGGTAGCGCGCGGACGCGCGATCATTCCTGCCAACATCAATCATCCCGAGAGCGAGCCGATGATCATCGGTCGCAATTTCCTGGTGAAGATCAATGCCAATATCGGTAACTCGGCGGTCACCTCCTCGATGGCGGAGGAAGTCGAGAAAATGGTCTGGGCGATCCGCTGGGGCGCCGATACGGTGATGGATCTGTCGACAGGCCGCAACATCCACAACATCCGGGACTGGATCGTGCGCAATGCGCCAGTGCCGATCGGCACGGTGCCGCTTTACCAGGCGCTCGAGAAGGTCGGCGGCATCGCCGAGGACCTGACCTGGGAGGTCTACCGCGACACGCTGATCGAACAGGCCGAACAGGGCGTCGACTATTTCACCATCCATGCCGGCGTGCGGCTGCACTACATCCCGCTGACCGTTGACCGGGTCACGGGCATCGTCTCACGCGGCGGGTCGATCATGGCCAAATGGTGCCTGCACCATCACCGGGAAAGCTTCCTCTACGAGCATTTCGCGGAGATCTGCGACATCTGCCGCGCCTATGATGTGTCCTTCTCACTCGGCGACGGCCTTCGTCCCGGCTCGATTGCCGATGCTAACGACGCGGCGCAATTCGCCGAGCTGGAAACGCTCGGCGAGCTGACCCAGATCGCCTGGGCGAAAGATTGCCAGGTGATGATCGAGGGGCCCGGCCACGTGCCGATGCACAAGATCAAGCAGAACATGGACAAGCAGCTCGCCGTCTGCGGCGAAGCGCCGTTCTATACGCTTGGACCGCTGACGACGGACATCGCGCCGGGCTACGATCACATCACCTCAGGCATTGGTGCTGCCATGATCGGCTGGTTCGGCACGGCCATGCTCTGTTACGTCACGCCGAAGGAGCATCTCGGCCTTCCCGATCGCAACGACGTCAAGATTGGCGTGATCACCTACAAGATCGCCGCCCATGCCGCCGACCTGGCGAAGGGCCATCCGGCAGCGAAAGTCAGGGATGATGCCCTTTCCCGCGCGCGCTTCGAGTTCCGCTGGGAGGACCAGTTCAACCTGTCGCTCGACCCCGAAACCGCGCGCTCCTTCCACGACCAGACCTTGCCCAAAGAGGCGCACAAGCTGGCACATTTCTGCTCGATGTGCGGGCCGAAATTCTGCTCCATGCGTATCTCGCACGACATCCGCGCCGAGGCACAGAAGGAGGGCATGGCGGCGATGGCGGCAAAATACCGCGAGGGTGGCGATCTCTACATACCTGCTGACGAGACCGGCGCACCGCTCATGCCAGAGGCGCCGGAACCGTCATGAAGGTCTTGGTCAAAGGGGCCGGCGTCGCCGGCCTCACGGCCGCCTTCGAGTTCGCCACACGCGGCGCGGCGGTGACAGTTGCCGAGACAAGACATGCCCTCGGCGGCAATGCGTCGTGGTTCGCCGGCGGCATGCTGGCGCCATGGTGCGAGCGTGAAAGCGCCGAGCAGCCGGTGCTCGACCTCGGACGCGATGCCGCTGATTGGTGGGATGCGGCAACGCCCGGCCAGGTGACGCGGGCTGGAACACTGGTCTTGGCCGCGCCGCGCGATGCGGGCGAGCTCGACCGATTTGCCAGCCGCACGTCGGGCCATCGGCGTCTCGATGAAAATGAAATCGCCCTTCTGGAGCCCGACCTTGCCGGCCGCTTCCGCCGCGGATTGCTTTTCCCAGACGAAGCCCATCTCGACCCGCGCCTGGCGATGGCGGCACTTCATCACAGACTGTCGGCGATGGGTGTCGAATTCCGCTTCGGCGCCGATGCCCGGCACATTTCCGGTTTCGATCGCCGGATCGACTGCACGGGGATGGCGGCAGAAGACGACGGCCTGCGCGGCGTTCGCGGCGAGATGCTGATCCTGCGCACGCCGGACATTTCGCTGTCACGCCCGGTCCGGCTGCTTCATCCGCGCTTTCCGCTCTACGTGGTGCCGCGTACCGATCACCGTTTCATGGTTGGCGCGACGATGATCGAAAGCCAGTCCACAGGACCGGTCACGGCGCGTTCGATGATGGAGCTTTTGGGCGCGGCCTATGCTCTCCATCCGGCCTTCGGCGAGGCTGGCATCATTGAGACCGGCGCCGGCGTCCGTCCGGCCTTTCCCGACAATCTGCCGCGTGTCGAGGCATGTGGAAGCACCGTCGCGATCAACGGGCTCTATCGCCATGGTTTTCTTCTCGCCCCCGCCATGGCGCGCCAGGCTGCCGACCTGGTTTTTAGCCAAGACAGAACCAAGGAGCTTGCGGATGAAACTGATGGTCAACGGCGAAGTGCATGAGGTTGCCGCCACCACACTGGCCGAGCTGCTTGCCGCGCTCGACTATGAGGGCGATTGGCTGGCAACGGCCGTCAACAACGATCTCGTGCACAAAGCCAACCGCGCGGAATTCCAGTTGAGCGACGGCGACCGGATCGAAATCCTCTCACCCATGCAGGGAGGCTAGACCATGTTCGAGCTTTATGGAACCGAGCTTCCGTCGCGTCTGCTTCTCGGCACCGCTCAATATCCTTCGCCGACCATCCTTGCGGAGGCAGTCAAGGCGTCGGGCACGTCGGTGGTGACCGTCTCGTTGCGCCGTGAGATGGCGGGCGGTAGGGCCGGCGAAAAATTCTGGTCGTTGATCCGCTCGCTGGGTGTCAGAATCCTGCCCAACACTGCCGGCTGTCACTCCGCCAAGGAAGCGGTCACGACCGCGAAAATGGCACGTGAGGGCTTCGGTACGAACTGGATTAAGCTCGAAGTGATCGGCAACCACGACACGCTGCAGCCGGACGTGTTCGGCCTTGTCGAAGCAGCCCGCATCCTGTGCGAGGACGGCTTTGATGTATTCCCCTATACCACCGACGACCTCGTCGTCGCCGAGCGGCTGCTTGCGGCGGGCTGCAAGGTCTTGATGCCGTGGTGCGCACCGATCGGTTCCGCGCTCGGGCCGGTCAACATCATGGCGCTGCGCTCGATGCGCGGCCATTTCCCTGGCGTCCCGCTGATCGTGGACGCTGGCCTCGGACGGCCGTCGCATGCGGCCACCGTCATGGAACTTGGCTTTGACGCAGTCCTCCTGAACACGGCGGTCGCCAAGGCCGCTGATCCGGTCGGCATGGCGCGTGCGTTCGGCAAGGCGGTCGATGCCGGTCGTGAGGCTTTCCGCTCGGGAATGCTCGAACCGCGCGAGGTCGCCGTGCCGTCGACACCGACGAATGGCAGAGCAGTCTTTTCATGAAGCTCGATCCCTTCTACCTAATCGTCGACAGCGCCGCCTGGATCGAACGGCTGGTGCCGCTCGGCGTCAAGCTGGTTCAGCTTCGCATAAAGACCATGGATGAGGCCGGGTTGCGCGCGGAGATCCGCAAAGCGAAGGCCTTATGCGCCCAGCACCGCTGCCAGCTCATCGTCAACGACCACTGGCGCCTGGCAATCGAGGAAGGCTGCGACTTCGTCCATCTTGGCCAGGAGGATTTGCAGACCGCCGACCGTTCGCGGATTCGGGCAGCCGGCGTGCGGCTCGGATTGAGCACGCATGATCATATCGAACTGGAAACGGCGATGGCCGCCGAGCCCGACTATGTAGCGCTCGGCCCCATCTACCCGACCATCCTGAAGAAGATGAAATGGCCCCCGCAAGGGGTCGAACGGATCAACGAGTGGAAGCGCCGGGTAGCACCGATTCCTCTGGTCGCCATTGGCGGCCTCAACCCGGACCGGCTCGACGGCGTCTTCGCGGCTGGCGCGGACAGCGCGGCGGTGGTGACCGACATCACGCTGAACGACGACCCCGAAGCACGCACGCGAGAATGGATCGAAAAGACAGGCCGATGGCGCTGAGGCGAGACCCGCATGTGCTCGTCGTCGGTGGCTCGGACTCCAGCGGGGGTGCCGGAATTGCTCGCGATATCGAGACGATCTCCTCCATTGGCGTGCGAACCTGCCTTGCTGTTGCCGCGCTGACGGTGCAGACGCACGAAGCCGTCATGGAAATCCATCCTTCGCAGCCCGATCTTGTGGCCGATCAGATGCGCGCCGCGCTGCAGGCCAACACGGTGGCGGCCATCAAGATCGGCATGCTGGCGACTGCCGAGATCATCGTTGCCGTTGCGGCGGTGCTGCGCGAAAATCCGCAGGTGCCGGCAATCCTCGACCCCGTGCTCGCCTCGACCTCAGGCCGGGCGCTGCTGGAAGCAGATGCCATCGCTGTCATGAAGCGCAGTCTGATGCCGCTTTGCCGTCTCGTCACGCCCAATCTCATCGAGCTGGCGCTCCTTGTTGGCTCGGAACTGGCGATGGATGAAGACAGCGCGGTGTGGCAAGGCCAGGAATTGCTGAACGCCGGAGCGCAGGCCATTCTGATCAAGGGCGGCCATGCATTGGGACCTCGATCAACCGATATTCTGTTGCGCTCCGATCACGAACCAGTCCGCTTCGACACACCGCGTCTGGCTACGTCGATGCGCGGGACGGGATGCATGCTGGCCAGTGCGATTGCGGCGCATATGGCGAAAGCGAGCCCACTCGAAGACGGCGTGCGCGAAGGCAAGCTGTTTGTTTTCGAGACGCTGAAGGAGAATGCGGCCGCGTGACAGCGACCGCTTCATGTGCGCCACTTTGCGGTCCGTTTGGTCATACCGCCAGTATAGACTTCAAGCGCTGACACTCATGGACGGCCTTCGGACGGGGTTCCTTGCGTCGACGACCTCCGGTCACTGAAGGTTGAACTCTCGTCCGCAGGAGTGATCGCGAAGGTTCATGCGCGCTGTAACAAGCGAGATCCACGTCCGACCAAAATTGTCGAAGCCGGTCCGATGCGAGCCGGTGGTCGCCACCTGATCAGCACCTCGCCATTCGCGTGCAGCGCTGCAACAGATCCTTCAAAGAAATTCATAGAACTCTTAGCAACTCAAAACCGGTGTGAATGGTATGTTATCGAAACATCTGAGGTTAGCGGGTCAAAACCGAGGTGACGCGACTACCGAACAGCATTCAATCTCTGTTTAGCGGCAATGGCAAGAAGATCATCTCTCATCTTGGTCGCTCGAACACCGCCACCGTCTTCTCAAGACAAGTACATGCTTGCAAAACAGGCGTGTTCCCTCGCGACCAGCGTGATTGTCTGGGCATTTGGAGGCAAAAACAAGATTTTTTCGAAGGCTGTAGCATCGACGGAGAACGCCAAGTGACAAAGTCAGTAGGACGGGCGCCCAATTTTTCCATATGGCTTGATGCTGACCAATGATGACACTGGTCAGTCGCCTACGCACGGCAGCGCATCTTGATCGCCTTCGGATCCTGGGCCTTTGCGCCCATGCGGACCTAACTGTCTGCCAGCTAGCGGAGATTTTGGGTCTGCGTCGCGAGCAGGTTGTGCGACACGTCCGGCTGCTCGTCAGAGCCGACTTTCTTTGGAGCAACGAACAACGTCCCTGGTCCTCGTACCATCTCAAAGCAGGAGGCAAGGACGGCGGTCTGGTTCAATTCTTGGTCGATCTCCTGCCCCACGGCGATGGCTATCATAAACGAGACCTACAACGGCTCGAAGCGACACAAGACGCGCGGTCGAAGGAGACCGCCTGCTTGCTCGTGAACAGATCAATCCAGTTGGAGCGCGAGACTACAATGGACAACTCCTCGGACCGCGCGATCGTGCTGCCCGACACCCCCGGACGGTCTCCCTTGGCCGCGGTCGATTACCGCGTTCACGAACTGCTTCTAAGACAAGAGCGGCAGGAGCGAACAACGCTCAAACTGATCGCTTCTGAGAACTTCGCCTCATCGGCCGTGCTGGAAGCGACGGGCTCGATTTTCACGAACAAGTACGCCGAGGGGTACCCCGGTGCGCGCTACTACGCGGGAAACGAGATCATCGATGAGCTTGAGAACCTCGCCATTGAGCGCCTGAAGGCGCTATTTGGCAGTGAACACGCCAACGTCCAGCCTTATTCCGGCTCGCCGGCCAATCAGGCTGTCTATCGCGCGGTTTTGAGCCCGGGAGACAAGGTGATGGGCTTGTCCCTCCCGGGTGGGGGTCATCTGACACATGGATGGGCCGTCAACTTCTCAGGCACTGATTACAAACGCATCCCCTATGGGCTGCACGAAAAGACGCAGCAGATTGACTATCACCGCTTGCGCGAGACGGCCAAGCGGGAACGGCCGAAACTTATTTGGGTCGGCGGAACTGCTTATCCCCGCGTTTTTGACTATGCGGCAATGGCGGAAATCGCTTCGGAGGTGAACTCCTATCTCGTGGCCGACATCGCGCACATAAGCGGCCTCATTGTCGCGGGAGCGCACCCGAACCCCGTCGGCCATTGCGACGTCGTCAGCAGCACGTCTCACAAGTCAATCCGCGGTCCCCGCGGGGGCTTCATTTTGTCAAGGAATGAAGATCGCTATCAGGCGCTCTATCATCCGAAAAGCAAACACAATCTGGCCAAACGTATAGACCGTGCGGTGTTCCCTCTCCTGCAGGGCGGACCGCATATGAATATCATCGCCGCTCTAGCTGTCACTTTGCAGGAAGCCGCGAACCAGTCCTTCCGTGCCTACGGTCAGCAGATCGTCAAGAATGCCAAGGCGCTGGCTCAGGCGCTCCTGGAGAGAGGGTATGATCTGGTCACCGGTGGGACTGACAATCACATGCTGATCCTTGATCTGCGCGATCGGCCACTGTCTGGCAAAGCCTATGCCGAGCGATTGGCAAAGGCCGGCATCATTACGAATTTTAACATGGTGCCGGGCGACCCGCGCCATCCGGCGGTCACAAGCGGAATTCGCCTGGGGTCGCCAGCAGTGACGTCGATGGGCATGCGCGAGGCGGAAATGGCGCAGATTGCCGCCTTCATCGACCTGGTCTGCCGCCAGCCCAATGATCCGGATGTCCATGCCTGCGTGCGGAAAGACGTCGCCGACTTCTGCGCTGCGTTCGATGTCCCTGGCATCACCGACAGGTAAGGCGGGCAAATCGAAGGTCGCCACCTAACTGCAACATCTGAAACGAGGACATTCAATGACTAGGCAGTTCGTATTCTCTTCCGAATCCGTCGGCGCGGGACACCCGGATAAGATGGCCGACAACATCTCGGATGCCATCCTCGATGCGATCCTCCGCACCGATCCGAAGGCGCGAGTCGCGTGTGAAGCATTGGTGAAGACAGGGATGGTCGTTCTCGCCGGCGAGATTACCAGCGATGCGCAGATCGATTACAGCCAAGTAGCCCGCGATACGATTGTCGATATTGGATACGATGACGATGCGATCGGCTTTGATGGTCGGCGTTGCACCGTCGTTTTGGCTCTCACAGAGCAGTCGCCCGACATTAGCCAGGGCGTTGACGAGGGGCGAGGGCAGGATCTCGAGCAGGGAGCGGGGGATCAGGGCCTCATGTTCGGGTTCGCATGCAGCGAGACCGATACACTGATGCCCTTGCCGATCCAGCTCGCTCACTGCTTGACGAAAAGACAGGCAGAGGTCCGCAAAGCGGGACAGCTGAGCTGGTTGCGTCCGGACGTAAAATCTCAAGTGTCCATCCGCTATGAAGGTTTGCGCCCGGTGGCGCTGGATACCGTAGTCCTGTCGACGCAACATGCCGAGGAGGTCACACAAGAAACAGTCCGAGAAGGCGTCATCGAGGAGATCATCAAGCCGGTCTTGCCGCCCCACCTGGACACGACGGGAACCAGGTTCTTGGTCAATCCAACGGGGCGGTTCGTAGTCGGTGGGCCGCGCGGCGACTGCGGCCTCACTGGACGCAAGATCATCGTCGATTCCTATGGTGGGATGGGGCGTCACGGCGGCGGCGCCTTTTCGGGCAAGGACCCATCCAAGGTTGACCGCTCGGCTGCCTACGCGGCCCGGTATGTCGCGAAGAATATCGTGGCTAGCGGACTTGCGGAAGTCTGCGAAGTTCAGCTTGCCTACGCGATCGGTGTGGCCGCTCCGGTGTCTGTCCTGGTCAACACGTTCGGGACCGCGAAGATCGCGGAAGAAAGGATCGAGCGGCTCATTCTTGAGCTGTTCGATCTCAGACCGAAGGGCATTATCAAGATGCTTGATCTCTTGCGCCCGATATACCACAAGACCGCCACGTACGGGCACTTCGGCCGCGAAGAACCCGAGTTCACCTGGGAGAGGACGGACAGAGCGGATGACTTGCGGCGCGAGGCGGGACTCGCCGCCGCGCAAGGGCCGACGCCGGATCGATCGCCATGCGGAAAGTCCATTCCAAGCGGACCGTTGAGCGGAGACTTTGATGCCGGATTATGACGTGCTTTGCATCGGCAATGCCATTGTCGACATCATCGCCCAGTGCGACGAGGAATTCCTCGAGACCAACGGCATCATCAAGGGCGCGATGAACCTCATCGATCCAAAGCGCGCCGAACTGCTCTACAGCCGCATGGGCCCGGCGATCGAAGCGTCCGGCGGCAGCGCCGGCAACACGGCAGCCGGCGTCGCCAGCTTCGGCGGTCGCGCCGCCTTCTTCGGCAAGGTCTCCAACGATGCGCTCGGCGAGATTTATGCCCACGATATCCATGCGCAGGGCGTCGCCTTCGACACCAGGCCGCTCAAGGGCGAGCCGCCGACGGCGCGCTCGATGATCTTCGTCACGCCGGACGGCGAGCGCTCGATGAACACCTATCTCGGCGCCGCCGTCGAGCTCGGGCCCGAGGACGTCGAGGCCGACAAGGCCTCGGGCGCCGCGGTTACCTATTTCGAAGGCTATCTGTGGGACCCGCCGCGCGCCAAGGAGGCGATCCGGCAGACGGCCATGCTGGCGCACGCTGCCGGGCGCGAAGTGTCGATGACCTTGTCGGATTCGTTCTGCGTCGACCGCTACCGCGACGAGTTCCTCGAGCTGATGCGCTCGGGCACGGTCGACATCGTCTTTGCCAACAGCCACGAGATCAAGTCGCTCTATCAGACATCGTCCTTCGACGAGGCGCTGGCCAAGATCCGCAAGGACTGCAGAATAGCCGCCGTGACCCGCTCGGAAAAAGGCTCGGTGATCGTGCGCGGCGACGAGACCGTGGTCATCCAGGCGACCGCGATCAAGGAACTGGTCGACACGACAGGCGCCGGCGATCTTTACGCCGCCGGTTTCCTGCATGGCTACACGCAAGGCCGCGACCTCAAGACCTGCGGCGACCTCGGCTCACTGGCGGCCGGACTGGTGATCGAGCAGATCGGCCCAAGGCCACGGCAGAATTTGCGCCGCGAGGCGGAACAGGCGGGGCTGCGTCAGGCGGACATCTCGAGGAGTAGCTGCTCACCTCCCCCTTATGCAGGCGGTCCAGGCGAGCGCGGATAAATCAAAATGTCGCACGCGCATCCGCCGGTTTTCCGCTGTGTTTCAAGTTGCCGAAATTCAGACTTTGACGCCACCTGCCGGTAGCAGTCTAGGATCTTGATCATCACGACGCCGAGGCCTGCCGCAAGTCGCTCAAGAGCCGGGATCATGTGATTGGCTGATTTGCCGGCCCCTTATCGGCATCCACAGCCTCCTGGAGAGCGACTGGAAGGCAACAGCTGACGACAACGATCCAAGCGATTTTGGGCAACATTGCCCACAAGTTAAAGACGCGATCACATAACCACATAAACATTTCTTTATGCGGCATTGACAAGAGAGTGGGCTGCTGTGATTGTCTGCGCGTCGTGGTTCTCCGTACGGCGTTGCCACAGCGGAGCTAAGAGGGAAGCCGGTGCGATGCCGGCGCTGCCCCCGCAACTGTTAGCGGCGAGCCCACCCCTAATGTCACTGAGGAAAACAGCCTCGGGAAGACGGGCAGAGGCTATGACCCGCGAGCCAGGAGACCTGCCACGGCGAGCAACGTCCACGGGCGGGGTGTCTCGGTGGTCGCGGCAGCCGGCGTTCGTGCCGGCCTGCTAGCGCCTTCGGTGTCCCCACGGCCCAACCATCGGGGTATGACATGACCATCTCTCAGCAGATTCCTGTAGCAACGCTCGGTATGCCGCGTATCGGTCGCAGGCGAGAACTGAAATTCGCGCTTGAAAGCTACTGGTCCGGAAAATCTTCCGCTGCCGACCTTCTGACGACGGCGAAGGCCCTCCGTGCCGCCAGTTGGAGGGAGCAGCAAGATCGCGGCGTATCAAAAATCCCGTCGAACGACTTCTCACTCTACGACCATGTGCTCGACACCGCGGCCATGGTCGGTGCCGTGCCATCCCGCTACGGTTGGAAGGGCGGCGAGGTCCCACTCGACATCTACTTCGCGATGGCGCGCGGCAAGCAAGGTGAGACCGCGGGTTGTGGACATGCCGGCCACGAGCATGCGGCTCAGGGGCACCGCTTAACCGCATTGGAAATGACCAAATGGTTCGACACTAACTATCATTTCATGGTGCCGGAGCTGACCGAACAGACCTTCGCCCTCTTGTCTGCGAAACCGGTCGACCACTTCCTCGAAGCCAAAGCCCTCGATATTCACACACGCCCAGTCATCCTTGGACCGGTCACCTTCCTCAAGCTGGCAAAAACACCTGCCGAAGGTTTCAATCCGATAGCGCTCCTGCCGCGGCTGCTGCCTGTATACGAGCAACTCCTGCGCAGGCTAAAGCTCTCGGGAGCCGACTGGGTGCAGATTGATGAGCCAGCGCTTGTGCTCGATCTTAACCCGAACGAACGAGCTGCGTTCGAGTTCGCCTACGGCCAGCTGTCGAAAGCCGCGCCCGAGTTGAAGGTCATGCTGGCTACCTATTTCGGACCGCTGGGAGACAACCTCGAGACCGCGATTTCTCTGCCCGTGGCGGGCCTGCATCTCGATCTCGTGCGCGCTCCCGAGCAGTTGGAGACGGTTGGTCGGCTCACACCGAAGGATCTGGTGCTCTCGCTTGGCTTGATCGACGGCCGCAACGTCTGGCGCGCGAACCTGCCTGCGATTCTCGACCGCATCAAGCCGATCGTCGCAGGCTGGCCCCTGGACCGTGTCGAGATCGCGCCTTCCTGCTCGATGCTTCATGTGCCGATCGACCTGCGGATGGAGACCGCGCTCGATGTGGACGTCAGATCCTGGCTGGCATTCGCGGCCCAGAAGATCGATGAGCTGGTCGTGCTGGCCCAGGCCTTGTCGGAAGGCAGGGAGGCCGCAGCAGGCGCATTGAAAGCTTCTGCCGAGGCGGCCGCCGCGCGCGCAACGTCCACAAAGGTCCATAATCCGCTCGTTGAGGGGCGGATCATCAGCATCGACGCCATGAAGCAACGAAAGAGCGCATTTGCCCAGCATTCCAGAGTCCAGGCTGGCACGCTCGGCCTGCCGCCATTCCCAACGACGACCATCGGGTCCTTCCCGCAGACGCCGGAGGTGCGCAAGGCGCGCTCCGCTCATGCGAAGGCGAGCTGAGCTATGTCGATTACGAGACCTTCCTGAAGAAGGAGACCGAGGCTGCTATTCGTTGGCAGGAGGAGATCGGCCTGGACGTGCTGGTGCACGGTGAGTTCGAACGAAACGACATGGTGCAGCATTTCGGCGAGCAACTGTCCGGCCTCGCCTTCACCCAGCATGGCTGGGTGCAAAGCTATGGCTCCCGCTACGCACGCCCTCCCATCATCTTCGGCGACGTATCGCGGCCCAATCCGATGACGGTGCGCTGGTGGCAATTTGCCCAGTCGCTGACGGAAAAGCCGGTGAAGGGAATGCTCACAGGCCCAGTGACCATTCTTAACTGGTCTTTTGTTCGCGACGACGTACCTCGCTCCGAAGCCTGCCGCCAGATCGCGCTCGCCATGCGCGATGAGGTGACAGACCTCGAACGAGCCGGTGCAAGGATGATCCAGATCGACGAGGCCGCTTTTCGCGAAGGCCTGCCACTGCGCAAGTCCGACTGGAAAGTCTACCTCGACTGGGCCGTCGAATGCTTCCGGCTCGCTTCAACGGGTGTAAAGGACGCGACCCAAATCCATACTCACATGTGCTATTCGGAATTCAACGAGATCATCGACGCGATCACCGAAATGGACGCGGATGTAATTTCGATTGAGACGTCGCGCTCGAAAATGGAACTGCTGGACGCCTTCACGAGCTCCAAATATCCGAACGAAATCGGTCCCGGAGTCTACGACCTTCACTCACCACGTGTCCCGGAAGTCGCGGAGATTTCGGACCTCGTCACGCTTGCCCGCGAGCGACTGTCCGACGGCCAGTTGTGGATAAATCCGGACTGTGGCCTCAAAACACGCAAATGGGAGGAGGTCCGCCCTGCCCTCATGAACATGGTCGCTGCAGCCCGGGCGCTTCGGGAGAAAGTGCCGGCCGGGAGGCCTTCCTGAGTCCTAACCATGTGGTGATTTACCGGCTGCCGCGTGTCGGCCGTTAAATGCCCAACCGATTACTTTACTGGAAATAGTCATTCGAGGAAAAACGGGTGGGCGGCACGCTGCGCTTGTCAAACATATGGCAGCCGGGTTCAATTGGAAGATCTCGGTTGGTTCGAACGCCGGAGCGGATGGAGCTTTGATCCCGGACGCCGCGCGGACGGCCGGTGGATCCCAGAAATCCCGGCGCCTGGCGACTATCACCGAACTTTGACCGATCGCGGGTGCGAAGCCACATTGGTATGTGAGCGCCTGAATGGAGTGTCATGCCACGCCCGAAACGCGTGCAGATCTCCCCGTCCGAAAAACTGCACCAGAGGACTGCAACCCGCTGCTTTCCTCTTGAAACTGTCATCGCCCTGACAACACATTCTGCAATTGTCGGAGGGTGTCGATGAGGCGCCGCGTCACGCAAACTAGTTGTTCAGCAGATCGGGAGGACCGAATGAACTCTGAGGCCTTCAGCAACCCCCTTTTCGTGAAGCGTGCACCGTACATCGTGCAAGAGATCGCCAGCCTTGCGGACGCTATCGATTTCCTCAATGAGTGGCCGGGACGCAGAGATCTGATCCACGAAGCCGCCCTCAGAGCGTGCTACGATGCATATGATGGGCGAAAACCGGTAAGTACAGCGCGCAATGCCTTTTTCGGCTTTGCGAAACGGGCCGCCATATTGGAAGATGCAACCTCCGCGATGCAGTGGCTCGCTGCCGGCAAGTCGGGCAGTGGAAAAGTGTAGGCGTCGGCGAAATGTATGAGGCGGGCGCGGGGCAGCACGCTGAGGAGGGCGCTGTTCGAGATTTCGCTATTCGAGATTTTCAGAGTTCGCCGAAAGCAAAACTCACCGCAACAGGGCAGATTTCACGCAATCCCGACCATGAACCAAACACTGCACATCGGTCGTTGGTGGCAAAATCGGGCTGTTTGAAAGGGGATCGACGGTTTAGACTCGCTCTGCCGCCGTGCTGGGCGCGTGCTCCGAAGATTGTGGCTGCCATCTCGACCTGCGTGTCATCATGGAAACTGTCGCTTGGACAACGGCTGATCGAGATGGCAAGAGCTACAGCATTTAACTGCTCCCCTCCTCAGGGTTTGACGGACCGACGAGCCAGCTCCGGCATTGATCCATCATCATGGTGCATATGGATCGTCGCGAGTGCCGATGTTGACGTTCCGTGCCGCAATTTACTTTGATATTGAGATGTCCTGATCTACTAACCCATGGCAGCGGCGGAAGCCCATTATGAGCTGCCGATGATCTTTCTCAGCACTCGGTTTTCATCGGTGTGAGAATCGACCACTTGCCTTGATGCCGAGGGATCGCCACATTTTTTTCGCGGCCTGCGCTACTGATGGGCACATCCTTCAGAACCTCTACGGTGCACGCCGCCGTCTGCACCATTGGTTTTTCCGAGCAAAGAACCCTCCCGTCCATGGTCGTCTGACCTCGGCAAGGAACACCTGAGCGGAGGTCTCGTATTCCACCATGCGATCGGATTCCGCACTTGCTGAAGACTGCGAGTTCGGACGAGAATTTTCGACTTATTTCACCGAATAATCGAAGCCATTGCCGCGGCTTGCAAGTCTCCGCGCGTGGTGCACCTGCCGTTGACTTTCATCTGCTGCGCGCTTCGCCCTGCGGACAGGATACAGCGAAGCCTCCACGGCCGCGAAAATCTCGCGACGGCGGCTCGATTCCGGGGCCGGACCGCCATTTTGCGGATGTGATCCGTGGTGCCTGGCCTGGATCACGCCATCCAACTCCTGACCGCATCATCATTACCATCGCCCTCCTCCAGCCCGGCCGAGCCTCCCGATCGCCGGATCGATGATGATGATCCCCTTGGAGAATAGTCTCTTTTGAAAAGTGTGACGGTCTGCGCCGTCCTACCGTGTTTCAGCCTTTGCGTTGGCCTCCTGCGCTTCCTGCCGCACACACGGCGAAGCGCTGTCATTCTACCGTGTAACACCCACTGGAAATACGACAGGCGGACCACAATAATCACGTCTGAGCTAAAAATTTTTCGGGCAAACCTCGAAAAAGGAAACGACAGCTCTTGGTCTTCAAGACGCCGCTTGAACTTGGTTGGGGAAAGGTCACCAGTCTGGCCGTTCCGAAACTTAGTTACCTTTCTTTGACCCGGCATCGTCGCCGAGAGATCAACGGGCGTGTTGTAGAGCGCGACATTTCGTCGGGTCGTGGTCGAGTAGCTCAGCCATTCGGCTTTCGCCCTCACAGATCCGCGCGGGCGAATTTCCGGCAGTCGGCTCTTTCCGAGGGTGACCCGCGTCATATGTTCCGCGCCGACGAGCTGACTGCGCGGCAAGGATTGAGAGCGACGAAGCTTCGCTAACGCTTACATTTCTCCGGTATTTCGGCGATGCATTCCTCGAGACGCTCCAGGCGGAATTTCGCATTGCGAAGTTCATGTCCGGCTTCGTTCGATGGCGCCCGATTGGTGTGGTCACCACGAGGTCGCGCTCCAGTTCGGCTATGCGCGCGCGCACCTGCCGAGCCTCGTCCTGACGCGACGCCTTGATCCATCCACGCCGCGCATCCGCCTTCCTGCCAACCGCCCCGAAACCATGCGGGGCATGCGACCAAGACCGTAATTTCCGGCAAGCCGAAACGCTCTAAATTTAACATCCGCTAATGTAAGTCTAGTCGCATCGGCATGGCCGTGGGCGTTCGGCTTGACGCGCGCATCGACAACCGCAAATCGGTGATGCGTTTGGCGGCAAGCCATGCACGCTGGACGCCGAGAAGGTGGTAGAAATCACTGGCCACCCTGTTAGCGGCGTTTACCGCTGCGCGCCTACGATCGAGCGGTGTCGGCGCCCGGCGAAGCCAATGCAGCGGGTAAGGGCGCCCAATGGTGCGACACTGCCAAGATGCCGAACCTGGGGCGGATGCAATAGTCGACTGACAGCGATGTGCGGCATAGTCAAAGCGCAGTGACAGGCCGTTAAGCGCCGGGCAGTGCGCCTTTCGCTGACATCTCGAAGACATCGAGCAGGATGGCCAGCCCGACGCCGCACGCGGTCAGGATGACGCCGGCCATGAAGATGCGGTTGGCGCGTTCATAGATGGGTCGGCGCAGCGAACTCATGTCGAGCAGTATGGACAGCGCCCGCATCTGCAACGCGATACCGACCAGGATCGGCACAATGGCGAACAGGTCGTACAGCCGCCATGGCATGGGATTCGCCGCCCAATGCGTGACGAAGCCAAGCGAAAAGGCGAGCAGGATGCCCACAACGGTGATTGTGCCGTTGCGGAAAATTGTCTCGATCAGCTCTTCCTTCGGATCGTGCTCGTCCAGCGTCCCTCTCCTCCCTATCCGTGGCAGGCTTTGCACAGTTTGCGACTAAGCTCTCGGAAAAACCCTCTACATCGCCGCCAATTAGTCAAGAGACCTTCGGAGATCGGGCAAAGCGAACCGGTGGCTGCGCGGGGAATTAGCGGAACTGGACGGTCAAACGCCGTTGACTTTGGCATAGTCTGAGACCGGCGATCGGGGCCATGTGCCCTATCGCCCCATATGGGCGTTTCTCGTTGTAGGTATCTGCGCCAATCCTCAACTTTTGGAACCTTTGGCCTGTCTCGCGCCAGATACTAGCATGATGCCGTCGCAACGGGCTGGCGGCGGAAGCATTGTCTGCACTATGGGATCACGCAAGGCATTGCCTTCTCAAGGAGGTTGCGATCATCTCTTCCCAGTGATGGTCGCAATCATTCGTTGTCGCCGTTTCGGCGGGTAAGATGGGCAAGACCACCTCCGGTACCTTTCCGGTCAGCGAGTTGAGGAAGGCAACGAGCAGGTCGACTTCTTCTGCCTTCAATTCTTCGCCCGAGCCGGGTGGCGCCGATAATGGCCACGGCCTGTTTCAGATCCCAAACCTTGCCCGAATGAAAGTACGGCGCGGTGAGTGCTACGTTGCGCAGCGGCGCCGCGCGGAAAACATAGGAATCGTCAGCTGTATTGGTGACCGCAAAGCGGCCCTTGTCCTTTTTCGGCAGGACCTCGCGCTGGGCTTTTCCACAAGGCCGAATTGGTAAAAGTCCTGCCCGCCAACGTTGATACCGGCATGGCAG
Source organism: Mesorhizobium sp. RCAM 05104 (assembly GCF_059683645.1). NCBI lineage: Bacteria > Pseudomonadati > Pseudomonadota > Alphaproteobacteria > Hyphomicrobiales > Phyllobacteriaceae > Mesorhizobium > Mesorhizobium sp. RCAM 05104. The sequence continues at coordinate 2,381,423 of NZ_CM185033.1, forward strand.
GACGAGCACCCTTCTCCATGAAAAGAGGCAGGCCCTGTTTCTGTTCGGAAGTCATGGCTGCATCATCGCCATTGAGGAAGGCATCGAAGGGGGCCGGCGTGACCAACGTCGCCTCAAAGGCTTCAACTGCCTTGGCCAAGTTGTCGAAGGTGACGCGATCGGCCTCACCCGGGAATGGTGGGATGCGGCTATAGACCTCGATGCTGGACGAGCATCGCAATAATCCTGTCGAGACATTTGTTGCTTTCAGCGGCAGCCGCCACTATGAAGCGACGCTTCGCCGACTACGTTTCAAGCCGACCGGAGAGTTTCATGACAGAAGAAGCCGACAAGAACATCGACACCCTCATCGAGCTCACCGCCGATGTCGTCTCAGCCTATGTCTCCAACAATCCGGTTCCGGTGGGGGATCTCCCTGCTCTGATCGGCCAAGTGCACGCAGCTTTGAAAGGCACGACCGGAAGCGTCTCCGCAGCAGAGCCTGAGGCTCTCAAGCCTGCGGTCCCGATCAAGAAGTCGGTGACACCGGACTACATCATCTCACTTGAGGACGGGAAGAAATTCAAATCGCTAAAGCGCCATCTGTCGACCCACTATGGGCTGACGCCGGATGAGTATCGCGCCAAATGGGGCCTGTCGGCGGATTATCCCATGGTCGCCCCGAACTACGCAGCGGCGCGCTCGGCCTTGGCCAAGACGATGGGGCTCGGCCGCAAACCGAAGGAGCCGGAAACGCCGGTGCCGGCGAAGCGGACTCGCAAGAAGGTCGCGGCTTAATCTCGGCAACCGAGATTCGCTGCTGCCATTGGCATGATCTGCGCGGAATATGAAAGGCGGGGGAGCAACCCCCGCCTTACCTTTGCAGACAGCCTTCGCGACCGCTTGCAGCAATCTGCTGCTCCGGCCTTCCGGTCGGGTTAGCCCATCCGGGACGTACCGCGTGCTTCCGGCTCTCGCGGGACGCGGCCTGAAAATCAGCCAGCTTTGCTGAGACTGCCAGCGGATGACTTGCCAGTGCGGCGGTCCTGTTCGATCTCATAGTTGATCTTCTGACCTTCATTGAGGGTAGAAAGGCCCGCGCGCTCGACAGCGGAGATGTGGACGAAAACATCCTGCCCCCCATTGTCGGGCTGGATAAATCCAAATCCCTTGGAGCTGTTGAACCACTTCACCGTTCCGGTCGCCATATGGGTATTCCTTTGTAACAATTGCAGCGTGGGCAGGCCATAAGGCCAGTCCGCTTCATAGCCGAGACTATAGGCAAAGCAAAAACGAAAAATTGCACGGCCCCGGCTCGATCTGCTGATAGTGGCTCGCGCCACGGGTCAACGGCCGGGTGGTTCACGTCGCCACCTTGGTGCATGACCCTGGCGAGGGCTTGAAGGAGTTCGGAATTGGATTGTTTCGAAAGGATCGAGGCGTTAGTCGATGCGGCCAGCGCGGATGCGATCGATAGGGCGCGCGTTTTGCTGGATCAGTTCGACGATAAGTCACAAACAATCGCCCAGGCGATCGACGACTTCCTGCTTGATTTAATGACCCTGGTGTTTGTTATAGAAAGCACCCAAGAGATGTTCCATTATCCAGCGCGGCGGTTGGCACATCTGAAATTGACCAGGATCAGGCTGTTGTTGGCATCATAGCGTTGAGCTTGGAGCCGGTCCCGGTTAGAAACATCGATCTGTTAGTCGGCTAACCAGCGCGTAAAACTACCTGCATGGCGCGTGCAAGATGCCGTCGCCTCCTCAGCCAGCCTCTTCGCCACCTCTACTGCGAAGAGTCCGGCGGCCACCTCCCCTTTCCTACGACCCAGGCTCCTGACTCCTCTGCTCGTTCAGCGTCGACCCTGGCCTGCCTGTCGATGACAGCGATCTGCGGCGACAAGCATCATCCCCATTCCAACGCTCTCCGTGCCGCAGCGAATTCGAGGCACATCATATCTCCTGCGCGGCCGCGTGCTCGATCGTCTCCCGGACGCGCGTTTCGGATAACCGCGCATGTACCGTGCCAAATCAGAAAACCGTTGGAGGCGATGTGGTCGATCGGCCTTTGCTATGTTGCGTATCCGACATTGTCGGACATCGGACCTGGCCGAATGCGAAGCACTTGCGGCTTGGGACCTCACCAAGAAATACAGCCGCGGGCCTCCCAGACCCATCCGAAGATGACACTCGAGCCAGGCCTGGCAACACGAAGACGGTTGCTCACCCGGCTCGGCGTTGCGCGACGATCCGGCCTTTCGCGCAAGAGGAGACGGGGACGAAGCGCCTTCAAAATGAGGAACAAATCACTTGGCCTCAAACCTTGTCTGTCGACCGGCCACCACAACGGGGGCCATCGATCGAACTTCGGTTTCACTGGCTGCGGAGGCATTCATTGCCACCGCATTGGTTCTCTCGGCGACCGCTCCGGTTCTGGCCGCTAAAGATGATGATAAAGTCACGGATTTCCTGCTCGACAACGGCATGGAGGTGGTCGTCATCCCCGATCACCGTGCGCCGATCGTCACCCATATGGTGTGGTACAAGATCGGCAGCGCCGACGAGCCGCCGGGCAAATCTGGCCTTGCCCATTTTGTCGAGCATCTGATGTTCAAGGCAGCGATTTTCAACCATGCAGCCGGCGAGTTCGACCGCGCCGTCTCCGCCATCGGCGGCTCGCACAACGCCTTCACCTCCTATGACTACACCGCCTTCCATGAGACGGTGGCGCCGTCGGCATTGGAGCAGATGATGAGCTTCGAGGCCGATCGCATGGAGAATATCTTCTTCACCGACGACGTCATCAAGACCGAGCGCGACGTGGTCCTGGAGGAACGCCGCTGGCGCATCCACAACAATCCGCAAGCCGTGCTGGACGAGGAAGTCGACGCCACGCTCTGGCAGAACCAGTCCTACCGGATCCCGGTTATCGGCTGGATGCAGGAGATCGAGCAGTTGAACTGGGACGACGCGACCGCGTTTTATGACAAATACTACCGGCCCAACAACGCCGTGCTGATCGTGACCGGCGATGTCGAGCCGGAAACGGTGAAGGCGCTGGCCAGAAAGACGTACGGAAAGGTTGCAGCTGGTCCTGGTTTAGACCGCATCCGCCCGGTCGAGCCGGAGAAGAACACCAAGCGTACCGTGACGCTGACCGATGTGCGCGTTTCGGTACCCCGCTTTTCCACGCCATGGGTGGTGCCGTCCTATCATACGGCCGAATCTGGCGAGGCCGAGGCGCTGGACCTCCTGGCCGATATCCTCGGCGGCGGGAACCGCAGCCGGCTCTACCAGCAGCTGTTGGTGAAGCAGGGCATTGCTGCCGAGGCCGATGCCGATTTCGAGGGCACTATGCTGGATGCCACCAGCTTCACCATCTACGCCTCGCCGCGCGGCGATGCCAAGCTCGCCGATCTGGAAGCCGCGGCTAATGCCGAGATCGCCCGCATCGTCAAGGACGGTGTGACCGATGACGAGCTGAACAAGGCCAAGGACCGCCGTATCCGATCGGTGATCCTCGCCCGCGACAACCCGGCCGGCACGGGCCACATATATGGCTCAACGCTTGCCACCGGCGGCAGCGTAAAGGATGTCGCGGAATGGCCGGACCGTATTCGCAAGGTCACCGCCGATCAGGTGAAGGCCGTAGCCGCCCGCTATCTCGTGCCCGACAATTCGACCACCGGCTATCTCTTGCCAGAGACGGAGAATTGATGTGATGACGAACCAACATCGCCGCGCTTTTGCACACGCCTTGGCTTCTCCCCCTCTTCTGGAAGAAGGACGGGCCGCGTGCCGCGCTAACCCGCTGACTATCCTTCTCCTCACCGTCCTTTTCCTCATCCCGCCGGCGCTCACCGCCAATGCGGCGATGAACATCCAAGAGGTGAAATCTCACAAGGGCATCACCGCCTGGCTGGTGGAGGACCATACGGTGCCGATCATCTCGGTCCGCTTCGTCTTCAAGGGCGGCACCACCCAGGACCCCGTCGGCAAGGAGGGGCTCGTTTATCTTATGACCGGCCTGTTCGACGAGGGTGCCGGCGATCTCGACAGCGAGGCCTTTCATGTGAAGCTCGACGATGCCGGTGCCGAGATGAGCTTCGACGCGCAACTTGACGGCATCCATGGCTCGATGCGCATACTTTCGGGACAACAGGACGCTGCTTTCGATCTGCTCAGGCTCGCAATCAACAGGCCGCGCTTCGACCAGGAGCCGGTCGACCGCATCCGTGCCCAACTCCTCTCCGGCATCATCGCCAATGAGCGCGACCCCGAAGCGATCGCTCAGCGCAAATGGCTGCGCGCGATCTACGGCACGCATCCCTATTCGAGGCCGGACGACGGCACCAAAGTGAGCCTCGCCGGCATCACGCCGGCCGATCTCGGCGCCTTCCACAACGCTATTTTCGCTCGCGACGGGCTCCATGTTGCCGTGGTCGGCGACATTGACGCGACGAGGCTGAGTGAAAAGCTCGACCAGCTATTCGGCGATTTGCAAGAGAAGCAGACGCTCTCCCCCCTTGCCGATGTCGCCGCAAAACTCGCACAGCAGGTGGAGGTGAACTACGAGCTTCCGCAGACCTCGCTGCGATTGGCTTTTCCTGGCGTCGGACGCAGCGAGCCGGATTTCTTCGCCGCGCTGCTGATGAACGATATCCTCGGCGGCTCGCCCTTCACGTCGCGCCTGTGGGAGGAGGTGCGGGAAAAGCGCGGCCTTGCCTATGGCCTCGGCTCTTATCTGACCGGTTACGAGCATTCTCATGAGCTGCTGCTTACGACGGCGACAAGCTCGGACCGCGTCGTCGAGACACTGAACATCGTGCTCCAGGTGGCACAGCAGGGGCCTACTGGGGCCGAACTCGAGGCGAGCAAGAAACATCTGATCGGCGCCTATGCCATCAACTATCTGGATTCCTCCAGCTCGATTGCAGCCGCGCTCGTCGGATTGCAGCTCGACAATCTCGGCATCGACTACATCCAGCGCCGCGCCGCTCTCATCGATCAGGTGACGCTCGAAGAGGTTAAGGCAGCGGCGAAGAAGCTGCTTTCCGCCGATCCCGCCATTATGGTGATCGGGCCGCCGCTGGCGGGCAAAGGATGAGTACAGGACCCGGTTCATCGCCCTTCTCCCTTGTGAGCCTTTTTCATGGGGAGAGTCCGGCTGGTGAGCAACAGGCCCTTTTTAACGGACCCCAGACCGCTGACAAACCCCGTCGATTTTCGGCGGGGCTTTTCTTATGGGGGGTTGGCGGGTCAGAATTTTCGGGTGTCGACAGCGTTTGTCAGCGGGGTGCCTGCCTCATGCGAGGCCGGGCTTTGGCGTTTGGCTGAGTGCCAGGGCCCCATGCGGTCAGCCGGTTGGTGTCGATGCGCTCCTTCGCATATCGGACCAGACGTGGCGAATGATGGTGCTGGGCCTTGGCAATTTTCGGCTAGTGAGAACCGCGAGCCATCTTCCGGAGAACTCAAAGTAGCCTCCTTTTCCTGTTTGGGGACGGTGGCCTACCAGCTGTCTGGCCGAGGCCCTATAAGGAACCAGGACGTCGCGGAATACACAAGCACACTGCTGACAATATACGCACTGCATCAAGGAGGAATCCGGTATTGCCCCTGTGCCTCCCGATGATCCGGCACCTGAGTTCCCCGGACCTGTTTGGGCCCATTGATCGCCTGCCGGCGCTTGGCACGCGGCTCAGCGAGCGCACGTTCGAGGTCCTCAACCCGTCGACTGGCGAAGTGCTGGCAGAGCTTCCTGAAATGGGCGTGGAGGAGACGCGCGCTGCGATCGACAAGGCCTATGTCGCGCAGCCTGCATGGGCGGCTTTGACCGCGCGTGAGCGCAGCGATGTTCTGTGGCGATGGCATCAGTTGATCATCGACCACGCCGACGATCTCGCCGCGATTCTCACCGCTGAGATGGGCAAGCCGCTTGCGGAAGCCAAGTCGGAGATATCGCATGCTGCGGCGTATCTTCAATGGTACGCCGAAGAGGCCAATCGCATTTATGGCGAGACGATCTCCGCACCATCGACGGACCGTCGAATGCTGGTGATCAAGCAGCCGATCGGCGTCGTCGGCACGATCACACCATGGAATTTCCCGGCTTCCATGGTGGCGCGCAAGATCTCGCCGGCCTTGGCGGCGGGCTGCACGATCATCCTCAAGCCCGCTGAACAGACGCCGCTCGTGGCGGGCGCAATGTTCGCCCTTGCGCACCAGGCTGGCTTTCCCGAAGGCGTCGTCAACCTGATCTATGCGTCCGAAGCCGATGCGGTCGGTCACGAACTCTGCACCAATCCCAAGGTCCGAAAGATCAGCTTCACTGGCTCAACCGAGGTTGGCCGGCTGCTGATGCGCCAGTGCTCGGACCAGATCAAGAAGGTCAGCCTCGAGCTGGGCGGCAATGCACCTTTTATCGTCTTCGATGACGCCGATGTCGACGCCGCGGTTGACGGTGCGATCCAGGCGAAGTTCCGCAATGCTGGCCAGACCTGCGTTTCGGCGAACCGCCTTTACGTCCAATCGAGTGTTCACGATGAGTTCGTTGAGAAATTCGTGGAGAAAGTCTGGCACTTATCGGTTGGCGACGGCTTCACTCTGGGAGCGGAAATCGGACCACTGATCGACGGGCATGCTTTGGCCAAGATCGAATCCCATATCACCGATGCCGTCTCCAAAGGCGGCACAATTCGATGCGGGGGCAAACGCATCGGCACGAAGGGAACATTTTTCCAACCGACGGTCCTCACTGAAATCTCCAGCGAAATGACAGTGGCGCAGGAGGAGACATTTGGGCCCTTGGCTCCGATCATTCGTTTCGAAGATGCGGATCAGGTCGTGCGTGAGGCCAACGACACGATTTATGGCCTCGCCGCCTATTTTTATGCGTCAAACCTGAAGCGTGTCTGGCGTGTAGCCGAGGCCTTGGAGTATGGAATGGTGGGCATCAACACCGGACGCATGTCCTCGGAAGCGGCACCCTTCGGCGGGATGAAGCAGTCCGGCATCGGGCGGGAGGGTTCCCGCCATGGCCTGGAGGATTACCTCGAAATGAAATACCTTTGCATAGGCGGGATCTAAGGCGTCTGTTGGCGCGGTTCGCAGATCCGACAATCGCGCGATCTCTAACGACCGGCATCGGAAGATCGCTGCTCGATGGGTCCGGCCAAGGGCACTATTTCCCATCCGATATCCCTTGAAACCCAAGGAATGCAAGGCCTTCCGTTTTCCCCGGGTACACTTTCGGGTACACCAAACTCGGCCAGTGAACGGCTTGTCCATGGATGGAGATTGTACCTCGCCGTCTTTTTTTGCAAAATCTAATGTAAGCACGTTTCGTGAACGAGAAAGTGGACTATAATTCGGCTAGCCGGCGTGAACAGACCACGTAGCCCGCAGTCGCTCATGACGGCGATGTTTTGCGATGCCATAATCGCATCGTCGGACAAAAGCTTCTAGACGACGAGTGGCGCGCCCACAGCCTTGAGGTTTCTCCGGCGCCGCTTAATGCCATCCAAATCCTCCTCAAGAGGCTTGGAGATTGCCTTCTTCATGTTCCAATCGCCGCAACCCTCTTCAGCCGGACATTGCCGCCGGCTAACCTCAACTTCTGAACGCCAGGGGCACATACACGCTGAAACCGGATGCCCGGCAGGAGCCTGAGCTCGCTGCCGGGCCGGGTACGCCTTGGGAGGTGGCGTAACTCAGCGGTTTTTCGGGGCCATGAGACGACTTCTCAGTCCGAACGCCTTTTGCCGAAAGCCTTGCATGTACCGTGCCAAGGAAAAAAGCATTTAAAAACAACTGATGGATCATCCGATTCTGCTATGTTGTGTATCCGACATTGTCGGGTACCGCCGGACGTAGCTGAATGGTGCATGAATTAGCCCCCCGCGGGTTCTGACCGCTATTCCCGAGACGACGCTGGGCAACCGGGATCTGCTGCATGCCAGGCACGACGTTATCGATCGCGACGGCTCTCAGCATCGAGTGCGACGTCTAGTTCGTCCGAGCTGTCGGTCGATGCGGGGACAGCGCCCAGAGCATCAAACTTTCCCTCCTCATTATTGCGCGTCTGGCTGCGATCGCGGATCCAGCAAGGGCGCGGTAGGCTGGATCATCGAAGGCCTCCTTCCCCGCCATTGGAGGCGAAACTTCACACTATGGCAGCCTGTGCAGTTGCACAGGGGAAGCCGACTATCGGTGAACCGAAAAAAACGAACCGCGAGACGCGCAATGGCCTGTTGGTGGTGCTCACGTCGGCTTCTCTGCGGAAGTATCGAGATGGAGCGCGGGCGCGCTCCGCTTGCCCCTTGAATGCAGCCAATTTTCAGGCAGACCTGCTCCTCCCTGCCTATTATTGCGAGCACACATTCGCAGCAGCGTCAGTGACATACCGTCCACATTGCTAGTCTGACCGAGATACTGCACCGAGCCGGACCGCCCGGTTTCCTGAACCCTCGCACCTTGATGGGCCGCCTGCAGGCCAAGTTCTCATAGGAACCAGGCGTTTGCGTCCGTTCGAACGCAGCTTGCTGACACGATGGATAGACCTCAAATACGTCAAGCGGACGGTGAAGCCTGGAATGCTGGCAGAGCTTGCACAACCGTCATTCGGCCGACCCGTGCCCCCATCCCCTTCACCTCGGGTCTCCGATTCCTTTCGCCGACGGTGTGTAGATTTAGACGCGTAGCCGATCTTTGTCGCTCAGATCGTCGTCAACTCATGGGTATCTGCTGATCGAAGCCGGAGAAGCGTGTTGGAGCGAAGATGTTGCGATGTTGCGTCCCAACCAAGTTCGCTGTGAGCTTCACTGCTTGAGTTTCGTACGGTGTTACCGAGCCCGTACCGAAAAGGTCGATCCGGTGGTTACGGGTGCAGTCATTGTCGGATCTTCGACGATGTCGGACATGAGACACAGCGCTGTCAGAGTGATCGCATTGTTCTGAAACGATTTTCCTAGTTGGCACGACACATGCAGTTCCTGTCCGCAAGCGCTACGCCGCACCAACTGAGAAGAACTCATCCCATGCTCACGCTTTTCGATCATGCGGTCGCCGCCGCAAACACTGAGCTTACCCGAGCCGACGGAAGCCTTTGCGCTTTCATTCTTCAGGTTGTCCGGAAATGACCGCATTCGATTTCCGTCCAACTCTGAATGCTCCCGACGATGACCCCTATCTTTGGCTTGAAGATATAGAAGGCGAACGGGCACTTGACTGGACCGCCAGCCAGTCGGCCAGGACCCTGGGGAACTTCGGTGGAACGCAGTTCGAGCGCGACCGCGCGGCTCTGACAACGATTTTCGACCGTCCCGACAGGATTCCCCTGATCACGCGCCGCGGTCAGTACCTCTACAATTTCTGGCAAGATGCCCGTAACCCGCGCGGCCTGTGGCGCCGGACCACCCTTGCCTCCTACGCAAAGGCGCATCCCCAATGGGAGGTACTGCTCGATCTGGACGCCCGCGCCGTTAAAGATGGAGAGGATTGGGTCTGGGGCGGCGCGTCGATCGAGCCGGAGAGACGGGAGAGAGCCGTTCTGCGCCTGTCGCGCGGCGGCAGCGATGCGGTCGTGCATCGCGAATTCGATCTGGGGTCTCTGAGCTTTGTCGGCGACGGCTTCAATCTCCCCGAGGCCAAGGGCGGCATTGAATGGCTCGACCCCGACACGCTTCTGCTTTCCAGTGCGCTTGGCGATGGCATGGCCACCCGCTCCGGCTACGCGCGCACCGTACGGCTGTGGAAGCGTGGCGCGGATCCGCTCACCGCGCCGGTAATCTTCGAGACTGGCTCCGAATCCCTCAGCGTGTCTGGTCATCTGGACCGCACCACCGAGAGCGAGCGCATTTGGTTCATCGAGAAGCCGGCCTTCTTCGAAGTGATAGGTCATATCGGCGACAGGAGCGGGCCGAAGATTGAGATCGACCTTCCTCAGGACGCCCGGTGGAATGGCTTCGGCGACTGGCTGGCGGTAAAGCCACGCAAGCCCTGGACTGTGGGAGGGACGACCCATGCCGCCGACGCGCTGATCGGCATCTCGCTGTCCTCCTTCATCGCCGGCGAGCGCAGTTTTAGCACCCTCTTTGAGCCAGGCGACAGGCGCTCCCTGCAGTCATTCTTCTGGAATGATGGAAAGGTCATCACCTCCTACCTCGTCAACCTTGTTCCGCGTTTCGAGATGTTCACCCCCGGCCCGCAGGAATGGACGCGCCGAGCGCTGGACACAGTACCAAAAGGGACTGTTCACCTGTGGTCGCTCGATGCGAGAGATCACGAGACGAATGGAGAGGTCCTCATTTCGGCTCAGGATCCGATCACGCCGCCGCAGCTTCTCCTATTCGACCTCAATGCCGCGCCGCCTCTCGGCGCTCCAGTTATTCTGAAGCGCAACCCGGAGAATTTCGACGCATCCGGGCTGGTGGTCACGCGTCACGAGGCAGTCTCGACCGATGGTGAGATGATCCCCTATACGCAGGTCGGCCCGGCGAACGGGAACGGGGATGCCCCGGTTCACCTCACCGCCTACGGCGGGTTCGGCATATCGCTCCTGCCCCACTACAACTCCTCGATCGGCAAGCTGTGGCTCGAACGAGGCGGCACCTGCGTGGTCGCGAATATCCGGGGCGGCGGCGAGTTCGGCATCCGTTGGCACGACGCCGGGCGCAGACAGGGCAAGCGCCTCACCCATGACGATTTCGCCGCCGTTGCCGCCGACCTTGTGCGCAGGGGCATTGCGCGGCCGGAGCGGATTGCCGCCGAGGGCGGCTCAAATGGCGGCCTCCTGATCGCCAATATGCTTACCCGCTACCCTGAGCGTTTCGGCGCGCTGTTCTGCACAGTTCCGCTTATCGACATGCGCCGCTACACCAAGCTTTTGGGCGCAGCCGGGATTGACGAATATGGCGATCCCGACAAGCCGCAGGATTGGGCTTTCATCAAGGAATTCTCCGCCTATCACGCGGCGACGCCGGGACAGCCCTATCCGCCGATCCTGCTCGCCACCACGAAGCGGGACGACCGCGTCCACCCGGGCCACGCGCGTAAGATGGCCGCAAAGCTGCAGGCACTTGGCTATCCCGCTTACTTCTACGAGCTCAGCGCGGGCGGGCACAGCTACGGCAAGGACAATCGCGAGCGGGCCGCATTCATCGCCCTGGGCAACAACTTCCTTCGCAGTGCGATCGGCTGGCACGCCGATTGCGTTCGATAGGTAGGCGCAACCCATGCAGAGGCAACGTTTCAAATAAAGTGAGCACTGGTCGATGATTGCGGGAAACACCAAAATAATGTCGGCACACTATCATGCACAATGCGTATTATCCGCCTTCAATATAAATCAATCCAAGGAGATTCGTAGTAGTGCAGCGCATAATTTCTGAAGGTAAAGGAGAGAATATCATGGCGAGAAAGCGAATGGCGGTGGCGCGGGGAGTAACAGCAGCGGTCGTCCTTATCGGGATGGGACAGCAGGCTGTCGCGGCGGACCTTGCGCAAGCCGTGAGCGTCCCGCAGGCAGGAGTCTCGGTCACGGAAGCGCCAAGCCCTTGGCAGATCCGCCTGCGTGGGTTGGGGGTCATCACCAAGGATTCGGGCTACGTCAATGCGGTGCCCGGCTCCGATCTTTCCTATTCGGACACCGTGATCCCGGAACTCGATATCACCTATTTCTTCACGGACAACATCGCCGCCGAACTCATACTCGGCACCACCTATGCGAACATCGACGGCCAAGGAACGATCGGCGGGTTGGGCAACATCGGCAAGGTTTGGCTGCTGCCGCCCACGCTCACATTGCAGTATCATTTTACCGATTTCGGCGCCTTCAAGCCCTATGTCGGTGCCGGCGTAAACTACACGATCTTCTATAACCAGGATGTCGGCAGTGCCGATGCTCTCAATGTCAAGAACACGTTCGGCGCCGCGCTGCAGGTCGGGTTCGACTACATGGTGGATCGGCACTGGGGCGTCAACTTCGACGTGAAGAAGCTCTTCCTGAAGCCAGACTTCGACGTCACTGTGGACGGCGCGAAGCTGACGGGGAAGGCCGCACTCGATCCCTGGTTGATAGGCGCAGGTGTCACCTACCGCTTCTGATAGCGAAAGGCGAAGGCGGCTTGCTGATAGCCGATCTGAAATGAAGGGCGCCTCGTGCGCCCTTTTTACGGTCGTCCCTGCACGGGCGACACTTGAAGAAGCCGTTGTCGAGAGGGCGGCCGCCCTCTTCCGGCGGACCAAGAAGGGGACCCTTGGTCAACGCGGCCTTGACTAACGCCTGAAATGGAAGTGCTTTGATGCGCTTTGGATCAGGATGGCTTTTGGTATTGTTGATGGAATGCTGCAGCCAGACCCTTTGCCGGCATCGGTCTCCCGGACGTCATTTCTGAGCTTATGCGCCTGCGTACGGCGAGCACGGAGCTCCTCGACGCCGACAACATGCCTTGTTCAGCCATGCTGCGACAGCTGGCTGTTGTTTTGCTGCAGTAGCGGTGGCTGGCGCCTCGGAAGCATTCCTCGGCAGCCCAAGGCCGGCCTTTGCGCTCCCCCATGGCTTGACCCATGGCACGGTGCCGCGCTCCAGCTCGGCAATGATGCGGTCGGTGATCTCCTGATAGAGGCTGGCGCCCGCGCGCTCGCCCTTGGCTGCGCCAGCCTCTCCGCTGGCGGAACGCTTACTATTTGCGCGCATCGTTTCATCCTCCGCTTGCCAATCGCGCGCCTTTCCCCGGAAGCGGGGTGGGCGGCGAGTCGCGACCGGAAAGGCCCGCCGTCTAAGGCGGACCGCATCCGAAGGACCGGAACGAAGAGAAGGACCCGAAGCGAGAGCGAAGGGTTGCGGGATGCCGCGGCGGGTCTAGAAGGGAGGGCCGCCCACCTTGCGCCGCCGGGAAAGGCCCAACAGAGAAGAATGGCGCGGGTTAGACGACCCGCGCCAGGGGGCGAAGCCGAATGGCCGAGACCGCCTGCGCTTGCCGAAGAAAAGCGGGCTCGGTTCACGAGCAGCTGGCGCGCGCCGTGAGGCGCGCGGGCGCCCGCTACGTCCGCAGGCTGGACAGAATCTCGCACGGATCAGCGTCAAGCACCGCAGTTACGTCGAGAAACTCAATGATATCGAGACGCTGCTCTCCACCCTCGTACTTGGCCACGAAGGATTGCGGCCGACCAAGCTTCTCAGCCACCTGCGCCTGGGTCAGGCCTTTGGCCTTGCGCAGCGATATTAGCTGGGCCAGAAACCGCTGGTGGCGGGGCGATCGAAGAGATTTGGGCATGTAGCGAACCGGTCAGGTAAAGACCGGCTCAGCGACTAATCCCAGTTTCGGATTATCCCAGTTTGGGATATGCTGCATGGCTTCAGCGATCAACATGCGAGGTTCGCAGCAGACATGAATCGATCAACGGGAACAGATGGGACTCAAAGCTCAACGCTGCGCGACGAAGTCCCCTGGTCGGAAAGCCTCACGAGCTACGACAGGGAGCATTTCACCATTTACCTGCGGATCTTGGACGCCTGCGCCGACAATGCCAGCGTAGAAGAGATGGCCGATCTCATTCTTGGCATCGACCCGGCTCTTGAGCCGGTACGGGCTCGCAAGGTTTTTCGCAGTCATCTCGACCGTGCGAACTGGATGGTGACGACCGGCTACAAGGAAATTTTCGCCGGCTGACGCACAGCGCGGACTGTGATGCTTTTTCAGACGTGGAAGTCTCGATAGCCACCATTCAGGGTGACGGCGCGGCGGATGCGGTCGCGCAGGTGATCGCGAGGATCCCTCCAGTCGGCATGGACGCGGCCCTGACCTATCAGCGCTTCAGCGATTTCGCGATGTGACGCTCCGACGAGCGATCCGTCGAGCGCACGAAGAACGAAGGTCAATCGGGGGCCGCGTTTGTCGGGCGGAAACAAGCGTGTGGGCATTTGTCCGTGCGCACAGAGGGCATTGAGGCACTCGAGTGCCCACAGGCGATGCTTCGAAAGTGCTGCCGGCCAGATCGCCTCGGCGCGCAGGTAAACAGGCCGCAGGATGTCCGCACCCGAGACAGCGAGCTGGAGACTGCGATGCGCATTGCGAAGAAGAACATGCTGGCTCTTGCATCAGCAGGACTGTCGCACGACATGACAACGCCGCCAGGTCGAAAGGCGACGTCGCCGACAATGTGGACAGCTGTTCCGCAATGATCGGCAACACATGTGCGCACCGAGGCGGACACCAGAACACGGCCGCACTGCGCCCATAAGCCTCAGCGAAACAAAACACCCCAGCGCGACAGGTCGCCGGCCGACGCGATCACCTCGACGGGGGCGCTACGCGGCAAATTGTTGGCCCGCTGGAGCGCAGCGAGCAGATCCCGCTGGAATGCCGGGTTGCGTCTCAGAAACTCCCAGGCCCAGCCCCGCACCGTCAAATGAGCGGTGTAGTCGTACGATCTTTCGTCCCACCAGTCTGGCGTAACGTCTGTCGCAACAGATGCGGGCATGACGGTACTCCCCTGCCCGCCCCCGTTGCGTGGAAAGATCATGCCACCCGCCGAAGCACTGGCGACCATAGCACCGGACCGCCAATGCCGCCGTTTTGTCGAACCACCTGCAATATTTCTCTCGACACTTCGAGATAGCCGGCCAGCGCGCGGGTGACGCCGATCGTTTGCGGCTCGCCGATCCGCTCAAGCGGCCAGCCGGCGCGCCGAAGGATGCGCTCCAAACGCAAATCGGTGACTGTCACGATGCGGCTGAGCTGGCGCGACAGACCGAACTCGATCATGCCGGCGAAGAGTTCGTTGGTACCGAGAGCAATACCTCCCGCTCCCTTCGGTGCGGACGGCGCAATGTCGAGCGCGAAGCGGCTGCTTTCCCAGATGCGCGAGTCCCCGGGCGCGGTCTTGCCCTCCAACAGCATCGGAAACGTGTCGCGAAGCATTGTCGGGCCTGTAGAGGGCAAAAGGCGCACGCAACCAGCGACTCGAGCGTCGAAACTATGGAGCAGCAGGTAGTGAGGTCTCAGCGCGTCAAAGGTATCAATCTCATGCCCGCCATTCACTCCCACGTTCCAATCGAGACGTTCCTTGAAGACGCGGTAGCGCAGGCGATGCATTGCATGCAGTTCGTCGGCAAAGTCATCGTAGCAGTCGGGCGCAATCAGCTGGATCATCGAAGGCCTCCTCGCCGGGATATCTCCCCGCTATTGGAGGCGAATCTTCACGATCTGGCAGCCTGTGCAGTTGCGCAGGTGAGGCTGACTTGTCATTGAAGCGAAAAACCTGAACGGGCGAGACGCGTAATCGCCTGTCTGGTGGTCGTCAATCCAAGCTTTCGGCGAGCGTTGCCCAGATGAAACGCGGCTGTGTGCCGCGTGATCCCGAGGATACGGCCGATATCGCGGGCCGACTTGCCCTTCGCGGACCATTGCAAGCATTCGTATTCGCGCGGCGTCAGCGACACACCGTCCACCATTCGATTGCCCGAAAGCCTGCTGCGAACGAACATATGAAAACTGGTCGCGATAAACGGGAGACCTTGTTCATAGCGTTCCTCGACTCGGAAAAATGCAGGATCGGGCTTGTCAGCGGCAAAGGTCATCGCCGCAAAATTCCCTCGGAGATCTATAATCGGGATCGTCACGCCGCAGCAGATGCCGAACTGCGCCGCTTCTTCGAAAACCTGAGCCCCTGAAGCCTCGCTGCCCTTCAGATCGGATCCCCATCGAAACGGGCATCCACCACAGCGTGCACGCACAATGACCGGGTCGACACTCTGGTACCGGTTTTCAAGATAGCGCGATGTCCAGTGCGCCGGATAGTTCGAGATCAGCGTGGGCTTGCCACCAGACCGCATTGGCAAGGATAGGTAGGCAAAAGCGAGTAGATCGAGTTCCGAAGCTACATCGGCCAGGGCGCTGCGAAGATCGGCCTCATCGATGCTTTCCGACAGCCGTTCCAAAAATCTCTCGAAGACAGCTTGCACGTCTCTCGCCCTACCTTGAACTCACCCCCGATTCACACGCAGCGAAGCGCTGCTACGGCGCATACCGCCGGGCAGACAGCGGGAAGACAAGCGGCCTAACTCGCCGGGAATGCAGCACGTTATAAAATCACGCCCAACGCCGCGAAGTCGGCACGATGTCGCGCTAACTTTCTGCCTGCTCGAACAAGGACGCTTCGAGACATTTGCCAGCAGCGCAATGCCGGCGGACGACTTGGGCCTGTTCATACGGAACCCGCGATCTCCCCACCGGGACGTCGTTGTGGCGACCTTGGTCAAACGGCTGAGACCAGAGCAAGAAATCTCGTTGGGAAACGTTGAGGCGTCCGACCCGGACTTCTCCCGTTCGCGCCCGATGTGAGTGTGATCTCGATAATCTGGCCACGATGACACTGCCCCAGATCGTAGTGCGTGAAATTCATTTTGCCCTCATTCTGTGTGCCCGAATGCTGAAACGGTCGGAATTTTTATTAAAGCTTCGCGATTTCCTCGCCTGTTTCGGAAGCGCGACTCGAGTAGGCTAAGATGGTCGCCTCTCTCTCATCCAATACTTCAAAGAGAAATAACTTAGTCCGGAATTGGCAGAGCCATGGATGCAAGACCCATTCATGTGGTTTGCCGCACATGAGGACCATGAGGGGCTTCTGATTGCGCGCAGCCGGTGTCCTGATGATCGTCTTCAGGCATGCTCGATCCGTCCAACTCAGGCGGTTCGAAACTGCATCCGGGTGTGTGTGCCAGTCCCCAAGATACGTGTCCAACCTCCCCGAACGTTCATAGTGCTTCGCGATCTCCGCGTGCTGCCAGCTTTGATCAGGGAGAAAGCTGCTTCGCTCATGAGATGCTTGGGGCCCGGCCGGTATCATTGCAGTTACGACGGCAACGTTGCTTTCGGCCCAGTACCCCATGAAGGTCCCACCCGTTTCCCGATCATACCAAAGGTCGGCATCGGTCTGCATGCCCTGCATGATCGCTCGAGGCAGCCATACTACGGGTTGCATCCGCATTCCAGCATGGGAGGCAACCCGTCGACCCGCCAAGACGGCGGCACCCGCTTGATGCCGTCATGCAATGTGAGGGTGTGAACCAAGGATTCCTTGAAATCGTCTGGCTGCCAAAGCATGTCCACGGTCAAGCGGACAGCTTCCAAAGATAATTCATGGAGATCGAATGAAGCCCCAGTGAAGGTCAGCTCGGCGCATCCAGCCGGCTGATTCAGCCCTGATGTTTCTCCTGATCCAGGAGCTTTATCGATCAAACCTTTCGCATAGGCGAATTCGCGGCAGGTTGGACAGCCGGATTTCGGCTGGTAGGCAGCAACGACACCTCCCTTCAATGAGAGCGACCCGAAAAGAGAGATCATCGGTTTGCCTGCGGACTTGCAGTGATCAGCCAGCAAACGTGAGATTCCGGAAGAGGCCGTCGCGTCGATGACGATGTCCGCCTTCCCAAAGATCGGCGGTAGAACTGAATGGTCTCCTCCGGTCCCGTGGGCAGCCGTGGCTATCCCTACGGTGTGATGGATCGCCTCGACCTCGACCCCTGGGTATTCGGATTCCACATGCTGCTTGACGGCAGCGGTCTTTCGCATTCCCCAGGCCGTCGCACCAAGCGGCCATCGGATGGAGTTTCCTGGTTCGACGATGTCATGGTCGATAACGGTGAGATGGGAACAGCCGTTGCGGGCAAGCTCGATCGCAACTGGGGCACCAATAGCTCCCATTCCGAAGATGGCGATCACCTTGTCTTTCAAGATGCCAACTGACGGAACTCGGGCGCCGATGTCTGTGGCCCCGGCGCGGAGCGTAGGCACGATGATCATCGAGGGGCTGGTAGCTCTCTGCCCCTGCTTCACAGGCCGGAACGACTTTGCCGGTCCGTAACGCAGTGGAAATAGCCAGGTGTCGCCGTCAATACCGTGGCTGAGTTCCGTCGACTGGACAGTGACGGACATCGAAATGGCGGGCGAGTCATAAGTGATCGCGCGGCTTTCGAAGGTAATCTGGTCCTGCACCTTTCGATCACGCCAGCCCTCGCGCGGTGGCGGCGCGAAACGACCTACGCGCCTCCATGGAAATGTGCCTGTGACCTTCTTCAATTCAAGTCCGTGGGGAAGAGGATATGTCCGAGTAGCTAGAACGGATCCGTCCTTCGCCTTGATTTCCTCAACCGCACCCTGGAATCTGATTTTGTTGTCCATCTTCTGCAGGGAGTAAGACACCCGCAGCGTTCCCTCTGTTTGATCTCCTACGTTCCAGGCGGTGTCGATCAACATGTAGCTCCCATCGACATAGCCAGGGAATGCTGGGGCAATGCCGTTCCACCAGACTTCCATCGGTTCGCCCTGCGGATCCTCCACGCCCGTGCCATCCAGAGCGTTGGTGAGCTGTTTCTCAAGAAGTTTCGCCAACGTCCACTCGATGGACCACAGTCCCGTGTCACGGCCCAACAAGCAAAGGTTACCGTCAGTCGGTGAGCAATGTTTGTGCGGAAAGGTTTCCGGGTTTCCTCGAAGGGCGACTTGCGGGCGGACGAAGGGATAGCTGTCGGGGAAAACTGCGCGAAGCTGGCAGACTTCCCCGGATGCCAGCGGCCATTCAAACTCGACGCAGAGCACCCCGTTTTTCAGTTGGTCTTCGTCGATTCGTAGCGAGTCTCGGGCGAAGAATGCGAGGTCACGGAGTTCGAAATCAAATCGTCCTACGCAGGTATACTCCCAGTGGGGGAGCATACCTGCTTTCAGATCGCGATAGCCTATCCAGTTCATCCTACGGGACGGTCCGGCGGCTGAGGTGGGTCCTTAGGGCCAGGCGGAACGCCGGGCGGACGACCCGGAACCCCATCTGGCGGGCCCGGGACCCAGTCGGGCGGGCCGGGCGGGGTGTGGCCTGGATTGCCGGGGGTTGGGGGCCGTGCCATGTTGATTCTCCATTTTGGCTTTGGTCGAAGATACAGATTTTCACATCGCGGCGTTCTCAGCTAAGCTGAGAAGATACGATTGTTTTATTTCGGTTGAGCATAATCCGCCGCTCGAGATGCGGTTTGGCGGCCCGTGCGAGGACGCGGCGCTGGCGCCGCCTCGCGCGCGACTACGAACAGCGCATCGACGTCTCCAAATCCATGGCCTACGTCGCCACGCGAAGTCTTTCGCTGCGCATAATCAGCCATTGAACCAATTCTCAAAAAGACTCTAACGACTGATCGGACGGCGACATTTGAGAACTATAGTAATTAGGGACGAGAGTTTGCGCCAAAATGCGTTGGCTGCTGAAATATGGGCTGCAGAAACCGGCGCGCTTTGAAACGTCACCAGCCACTGCGTTGCGCGCTGTGACCGGATATGGTCTTCCTCCTGATGCTAGGGTCCGGCCCAAGACCGATCGCAACGATGCCCTGCTCAAATCTTTGGACCGTTTGCTTCGAGTCCGTTCATTCGAAGGCCGCTGCTGCGCAGAGGCTGCGGACGATCGGAAGCAGCTAGGAAGGCAGCTGGCAGGGCATGATGGCAAACTGGCAAACGCGCCGGGAATGCCGGAGTGTGGCGCGGGCGATCCCCTGGGGCGCCGATACTGCGCATCCGATGAAGCCGGCCATATTTGAAGCTCTGATGTTGGGAATCCCAATCGATTAATATTGGATAGAAACTTTGGCTACTACAGCGCTATCGACGCATGCTCGGCCACCTGTTGGTGCGTGGCGAACCAGACACAAGCGCGGATTAGCTCCTCAACGATGATGATCCAGGTCTCGAAAAGTGCGGCTGGTGACGACTCCGGATCCATCACACAGTCCCAAGCGAGCATATGGGCTGCCGCACGGCCCGCCGCCTCGTTTTCGAATCGCAGATGGCGGAGGATCGCCTGCATCCGTTCCGCTGGGATCGAATAAAGATCATTCTGAAGCGCGCAGGATTCAGCGAGTGTGTTTCGGTTGGCCATCCAGGACCGGCAAATCCGTCGCGCCCGGCTTCGGTCGTTCCATTCGTAGCTGATCGGTGGATTGCCCACCTCCCAGCCCGACGGCAGATTCATCTCGTTGGCTGTCGCAAGGAAGCCCCGTTCGGGATTTCGGGCCGACGGCAAATCTTCCGGCGCGACATAGCCGCTCCACTCGTAGCGCCCGTCGCCCGACACAGGCAGGAGCCCGTTCCAGTTGGGCCGGATCGGGGTCTTGCCGGCCGTCTGCCAACCGGCCTGGGGCGGTCAAAAGGTTCGGCCGGATCGGCGCCGCCGAGCGCGAGCTCCTCGAACAGGTCCCGTCCCACTTCGAGCGGCTCGTGCGTTCCGAAGATGAGCTGCCGCGCGCGCCCCGCGGAGGTGAGACATTCCAAATCTCGCCCGCTTTGCGCGGCCTGCATTTCAGCAGTCGGCGCATTTTGGCGCAAACGTTCCTCCCGCCGGTGCTACCATTCTCAAAAATGCCGCCGCCCGATCGCCCGATCAGTCGTTTGTTAGAGTCGTTTGTTAGAAACGACAGGCGAGCCCTGGCTGGTGGCGTCGACAAGGCCCAATAAGCGCGGGTTAACCGCGCCGGTGGCTCAAAATAAGGGGAACTTGAACATGACGATTTCTCGACGCAACCTCTTCAAGGTGGGTATCGCGGCCGGAGCAGCTTTATCGATCCCTTCCGTCCTGCGGGCGCAGACATCACCAACGACCCACCGGACGGTGCGCATGGTGAAGGGTGACCTTACCGTCTTCGACCCGGTCGTTACAACGTCTACCATCACCACCGACCATGGTTTGGCCATTTACGACACGCTGTTTGCGCTCGACCCCAAGTTGATGCCGCAGCCGCAAATGGTAGGGGAGTGGGGCGTTTCCGACGACAAGAAGACCTACACGTTCGAGCTCCGGGATGGCCTGGGCTGGCACGATGGCACTCCCGTCACTGCGGCGGACTGTGTGGCCTCGATCCGTCGCTGGGGACAGGTGGATCCCGGCGGACAACTCCTCATCGAGCGAGCCAGAGATATCTCGAAGAAGGATGACAAGACCTTCACGATCACGCTCAAGGAACCGCTGGGGCTGCTGATCGATCTGCTGGCGACATCAGGGCAACCCCTGTTTATCATGCGCGAGAAGGACGCCAATCGCCCCGCAACCGAGCAGGTGACCGCGAATATCGGTTCGGGGCCGTTCAAGTTTAACCATGCTCTTGCGAAGCCGGGCGCGAGCTTCACCTACGATCGCAACGAAAAATATGTGCCGCGCAGCGAGGCGTCCGACGGATTCGCCGGTGGGAAGGTCGTCAAGATCGATCGCGTCATTTGGGAAAATATCGCCGATCAGCAGACTGCTTTCGCGGCCTTGCAAGGGGGTGAAATTGACTTCGTTCAGTCGCCGCCCGCCGATCTTTATTCAGCGATCGAGAGCGACCCTAACCTTGAACTCCAGCTTCTGAACACGACGGGCAGCGATTACTACCTGCGCATGAACTGTCTGCAGAAGCCGTTCGACAATGTGAAGGCCCGCCAAGCGATGCTTCACCTGGTCGATCAGGAGGCGTTTTTGCGCGTTACTGCCCCCGACCCAAAGTACGCCAACACCGTCACTTCGATATTTGGAACCGGAACGCTCTATTCCAACGACGAAAATACGGGATGGTACAAGAAGGGCGGCGACCTGGAAAAAGCCAAGCAACTCTTCAAGGAAGCGGGATATGCGGGCGAGAAAGTCGTCATCCTGCAGCCCACGGACTGGGCGGAGGGGAGCAACGCCTCTCAGCTTCTAGCGGCCACGCTACGAACGATTGAGGTGAATGCCGAGCTTGCGCCGAGCGACTGGGGCGGAGTTGTTGCGCGCCGGGCGAACAAGGGCCCCGTCGAGAACGGTGGCTGGAGCATATTCATCACGAGCCAGTCCGATTACGAACACGGCGATCCGATCGGCTCACCATTCTTTCTCGCGAATGGCGACAAGGCCTGGTATGGCTGGCCGAAGAACGACGAATTTGAGGCTCTTCGGGCCCAATGGGCAGATGTCGAAACGCTCGAAGAGCGCAAGGCGCTGTCCCGCAACATGCAAAGGGTTTGGTGGGACTTCGTCGGCGCCGTCTTCTTGGGTCAAGCGAAATCGCCAATTGCGCGCCGCAGGGCACTCACCCACCTCATCAGCACCCCGGGGGCATACATCCCTATGTGGAACATGCAGAAGGCCTGAGCGCAATTGGGGGCCGCCTACATCCTTCGCAGGCTTCTCACGCTGTCGCCGGCGACCCATGATCTCTGGCGTCGTCATCACGGAAACGGTTTTGTTCGACAATCCCGACAAGCGCGGTGCGGGTATCGTTCAGGCCGGACCAGGCGCGGAGCTGAGCGCGGCCGGCGTCTGGCCGCTCCGGCGCAGCACCGCGTCGCGGATCAGCCGCATGCGGTCGTTGCCGAAATACATGCCGTCGCTGCCGACGAACGTGGTCGGCGAGCCGAAGTCGCCGCGATCCAAATCAGCAGGACTTCTCTGGCCTAAAGATTGCCGTAGAGACTGGAACAACAATCCAAACCCAGCTCGAGGCGCAAAACCACAAGTTGAAGGGACCGGCGGATCTGGCTTTGCCGGCTTCGGGCACCGCCAACGGTCCGAGACATCGTACTAAAAAGAAGGCAGAAATATATGCGCGATTTCCAAGTTCCCGGTCGGTCACCGGTCCGATCCACGCAGGGTATGGCCGCCACATCACACCCCTTATCAACGCTTGCAGCGATAGAGACTCTTCACTCTGGCGGCAACGCGGTGGACGCGGCGATCTGTGCCTCTGCCGTGCAAGCCGTGGTCGAGCCGCAATCCACCGGGATTGGCGGCGATTGCTTCGTGCTTTACTGCCCCTCCGGGACGGACGAGCCTATCGCGCTCAACGGGTCTGGCCGTGCGCCTGCAGAAGCGACTATCGATTGGTATCGCGGCCAGGGCATGACGGCCATGCCGACATACGGGCCCCATTCCGTGACAGTGCCAGGGGCGATCGATGCGTGGTGCCGCCTGCAACAGGACCATGGCAAGCTCACGCTGGCCGACGTGCTTGCTCCCGCCATTCGTTACGCCGCGGCGGGCTATGTCGTGCATGACCGCGTGGCTTTCGATTGGGCGGCGTCGGCGAGCCTTCTGTCGGCCGACCCGCATTCGGCCGAAATCTTCTTACCTGGCGGCCAAGCTCCGCAAGCTGGCGATATCCACCGCCAGCCGGCCTTGGCGCGCACCCTGCAGAAGATCGCGACCGACGGGCGCGACGGCTTCTACGCCGGCTCAGTCGCCGAAGCCATCGTGCGGCGACTAAACGCGCTCGACGGGCTCCACACGACAGAAGATTTTTCCGCGACGGCGAGTGACTACGTCGCACCCATCTCGACAGAATACCGCGGTTATCGCATTCATCAGATGCCGCCGAACAATCAGGGTCTAACGGCGCTCCTGATGCTCAACATTCTGTCAGGTCAGTGCCTCACCGAGCTCGATCCGCATGGGGCAGACCGGTTCCACTTGGAGGTCGAGGCGGGTCG
The DNA here is from genome assembly GCF_059683645.1 of Mesorhizobium sp. RCAM 05104. Taxonomy (NCBI): domain Bacteria; kingdom Pseudomonadati; phylum Pseudomonadota; class Alphaproteobacteria; order Hyphomicrobiales; family Phyllobacteriaceae; genus Mesorhizobium; species Mesorhizobium sp. RCAM 05104. Next base: position 2,404,881 of record NZ_CM185033.1, read on the forward strand.
TCTGGCCTATCGCGAGCGCAACCTCCGACTGGGCGATGCCGAGAGCAGCTGGGAAGCCGTAACAGAGATGCTGTCCTCCCAGCACGCCGATTGCTTGCGTCGGGAAATCAACCTCGGTCGTGCCATGATCAATCTGCCCGATCCTGAACTGGCCACGAGCGACACGGTCTATATCTCGGTCGTCGACAAGGATCGCAATGCAATCAGTTTCATCAATTCGACCTACAATTACTTCGGCAGCGGGATCACCTGCCCCGAGACGGGCGTCGTTCTACAGAATCGCGGTGCGAGCTTCCGGCTGAACCCACAGCACCCCAATGCCCTGGCCCCCCGCAAGCGCCCGCTGCACACCATCATGCCGGGCATGGTGACGCGGGCCGGGCGCGCGGTGATGCCCTATGGCGTCATGGGCGGGGATTACCAGCCCTTCGGTCACGCTCATTTCCTCACCAACGTGATCGACTACGGAATGGACCTGCAGGAGGCAATCGATAGTCCGCGCGTGTTCTACCAGGACGGATGCGTGGTCGTTGAACACGGCGTGAGCGAGGATGCAATCCGTCAACTGCGGGACAAAGGGCACAAGGTGGCGCTTGCGGACAAGCCTCATGGTGGCGGACAGGCCATCTGGATAAACTGGGAACGAGGCACGCTTACGGGGGCTTCGGACCCTCGCAAGGACGGCATGGCGGTCGGATATTGAGCCGTCACGGCGCACTGGGTCCTGAAAGAGTTTCAGAAGGTCTACACCGACCCGGCATCTCCGTTGCACGTACGGGAGGACCCAATGCAGTTCATCAGGCTTGATGGAATCGTTTATCGCGGGGCATTTTGCACGTGTTCTTCAACATGAGAACCGGTTTGAGCCAGAGGTCAGGCTCATTTCAAACCGCGCCGCTGTGTGCGGTGCGTATTTCAGCTGCCAACGCATTTTGGCGCAAACTCTCCTCCCCCAGGCATTACCGTTAAAAATGTCGTCTCCCGGTCAGGTCTGCGTTGGAGAGCGGCCACGCAAGGAGGCGCCAGACGGACTGGCGGGCGGGAAGATCGTGAAGGTCGATCATGTCATCTGGGACAATATTGCCGATCAACAGACTGCTTCCGCCGCCTTGCAAGCGGGTGAGATTGATTACGTTGAAGCGCCTCTCACAGATCTTTTCTCAGAGATCGAGAGCGATCCCGAGCTTGAACTCCAAGTTCTGAACAATGCGGGCGAAGACATGTACTTGCGCATAAACTGTCTGCAAAAGCCGTTCGACACCGTGAAGGCGCGCCAAACGCTGCTGCACTTGGTCGATCAGAAGGCGATGGTGCGCGCCGCATTCGGCGACCCAAAATACTTCAACACCGTCACTTCGACGTTTGGAAACGAAGCATCGGTCTCCAGCGACGAAACACGGGATGGTTCAAGAAGGGCGGCGATCCGGAAAAGGGCAGGCAAGTGTTCGAGGAGGCCGGATATGCAGGCGAGAAGGTCGTGATTCTCCAGACAACGGACCGGCCGCCGGCCGACAAGGCATCACAGCTTCCGGCGGCCACGCTGCGCAAGATTGGCTTCAATGCCGAGCTTGCGCCGAGCGACTGGGCCGGGGCTGTTGCGCGCCGGGCGAACAAGGGCCCCATTGAGGACGGCGTTTGGATGTCCGAACTGCAGCCCAGCTCGACCCCCCAGCTGGACAGCTAACTTGGGCCGTCCGGCCGCGAGACTTGCGCTCTGTCCTTGGACGACGCTCGACCATTAGTGCTTGCATTGACCCTTGCCTCTAACAGGTGAGCCATCCCTTGTCCTGAGCCTATGCTCCAGGTCCGTCCCTAGCACCGAAAGAGGTCCTATGAACTACCGCGTCCTCACTGGCCAAATCTCCCAGGAGACTAACACCTTCAACAAAATACCGACCAGGCTCGACCAATTCCGGGCCTCGGGATTGCTGCTGGGCGACGAGATTCCGCCGGCGTGGCGCGGCACGCGCACCGCGCTCGGCGCGACGTTCGAGGCGGCGGACAAATTTGACTGGACGCTCTCCCATTCGCTCGTCTCTAGCGCCAACCCGGGGGGAACGGTGACGAAGGAAACTTTTGAGCAACTCTGCTCCTGGTTCCTTGCAGGCGCTGAGGGCTGCGATGGCGCGCTTATTGACCTCCACGGTGCGATGGTCGCTGAGGGCTATGAGGACGCGGAGGGCGAGATCCTGGCCCGCCTTCGTACAGTCCTCGGCCCCGATGCGCCGATCGTCGTCACGCTCGACCTGCATGCCAACGTCACGGAGAAGATGGCGACGAACGCCTCGGCGCTGATTGCCGTGCGCACATATCCTCATATCGACTACTATGAACGCGCTTGGCAGGCGGCCGAGTTGCTCAACCGCGCTCTTCGCGGCGAGATCCGTCCGCGCACCGTCATCGCCAAACGCCCGATGCTGCACGGTCTTGATTATGGGCGCACTCAGGTAGGCCCGATGCGCGAGCTGATTGAGCGCGGCGAGGCGCTGGAAGCCTCTGGCAAGGCGCTCGTGGTCAGCGTCTGCGCCGGGTTCTCTCTAAGCGACATTTACGATGTCGGGCCCAGCGTCACCGTTACTGCCGAGGGCGATACCACCGAGGCGCAGCGCATCGCCGAGGAATTTATGGACTATGCTTGGGAGACACGTGAGTTTGTCTCCGTCAGCCACACAGCTATTAGCATCGACGAGGCGGTGGAACGCGCCAAATCCGGTGAGGCGGGCGCCGACAAGCCACTGGTGCTCGCTGATGTCAGCGACAATCCCGGGGGCGGTGCTTACGGCGATACGACGAACCTGCTTCGCGCGATGATCGCGGCCGATCTCCAGAACGCCGCCTTCCATGCGATTTTCGATCCGGCCGCCGTGCAGACCGGTATTGCCATCGGCATCGGGAACAAGGGGCGCATCCTGCTCGGCGGTAAGTACGCCCCCGAGGCGGGCGGAGGGCCGCTCGAAGTCGAGGCGCAGATTGTCTCCATCACTGACGGGCATTTTCGCTGCTATGGACCTATGGGCGGAGGCCAATGGCGCAATTATGGGCCGAGCCTTATGCTACGCGTTGGCGGCGTCGAAGTCGCGGTGATCACGCGGAACGGCCAAGCGACCGACCTCGCCCAGCTCACCTCCCTCGGTATCGACCCGCTTCACTGCGCGACCATAGTAGTGAAGTCTTATCATCATTTCCGTGCGGCGTTGGAACCGATCGCGCGCGAGGTAATCGGGGTCGACGGCGGCGGGATGCTGGGATCCGCCCCCCTATCAAGGTACCACCGTGTCCGGCGCCCGATTTGGCCACTCGATGAGATCAAGCCCTATTAGCTGTGGAGCCTTCTGTGGTTGCCGCCCGGAATGCAAGAGGCTTCTGGCCCTTTTCGACGTGTGGATCGAGTGCGGTCTTCTGTCAGGCCTTCATGTGCGGCATTCCAGAAGCCGCTGGTCGGTATGGTGATCTGCAGATCCAATTCTCAACAACGAGCGCATTGGCTCTTTGGCTCCAGCTGGGTTTCCTGATCCAGATCTGTTCGATCGTTGCGCCCATTCGGGTCGTCGCCTTCTCACCCCCTTTACCGGCGCCGGGCTGTTTGCTGCAGGTCGATTATGCAGCCGCAGCCGACGCCGGATTCCGATAATCCTCATTTGTTCTGAGCATCGCCCTGATCGCCCACGCCATCTTTGCCAGGGCGATCGCCACGAGCATTCGCGGCTTTCTCGACAGCTCATACAAGTTCCAAGTGACAACTTCGTCATTCGACGTTCTGTGTCAGCCGTGTCCGATTAAAAACGTCATGTTCGGGACTCGACACGCGGAGGCGCAAGCATTCGGCCGTTGCGGCATAAAACACATGGTTTGCCCTCTTACTCGCACAACCTCTTCGGTGGCACGCCGATTGTAGGGGACATGGTGAAGCATCCGTTTTGACTATTGCGGTCTGGCGGTCTCCGGCCGAGGAGGTCCATATGAAACTTGCTCAAACGATGCAACTCGATGCGATAGAGACTGCACTGTTGAGTGCTGTCCCGCCAATCGAAGCGTTGCCGCGTCCGTCGCGGATGCCGCTGTCATTCCCGCAGCAGCGGCTTTGGTTCCTGTCGCGTCGGGCGGGCGGCAGCAAGGCCTGTCACATCCAGGTTGGGCTTCGGCTTCGCGGCGAGCTAGACCAGGCGGCACTGCAATCGGCTTTGGACGGGGTAGTGGCGCGTCACGAGGTGCTGCACACCACCTTCGGTGTGGAGGACGGCGAGCCGTTCCAGCGGATCGGGCCGGCGGACGTGGGCCTGCCGCTGAAACGAGACGATCTGACAGCGGTAGCGAATGTGGAGGCGACGCTCGCGGAGCTGATGCGGCATGAAGCGCAGGCGGAGTTCGACCTGGAAGCCGGGCCGCTGATCCGCGGACGGTTGCTGCGCCTGGCGGTGGACGATCATGCGCTTCTGATCACCATGCATCACATGGTCTCGGACGACTGGTCGCGGACGATCCTGACACGCGAGCCCTGCGAGCTCTACGCCGCGGCCCGGGGCGGCCGCGCGGATCGGCTGACGCCGTTGCCGGTGCAGTATGCCTTTTACCCGGTTTTGGCAGCGCCGTTGGCTGTTGGGCGAGGTGCTGAAACGTCAGTCGGCATACTGGCTCCGGATGCTGGAGGGAGCAAGTCCGTTCGCCGCTCGGCCGGCCGTACCGGCGGGGCGCGAGGGGTCCAGACGAGCTGTTCCCTTCGATCAACCAAATCCGAGCGTATGAACGCAATAGCGAGAAAACATCCAGGGAGTATCTTATGCGAATAGCCGTGGTGTGGAACCATGATTATACGGGCGTGATCAACCGGTTCGGTCAGTCTTCTCCGGAGGAATACGACCACGAGATGGTCGAAAGCGTCGCGGCGGCACTGCAAGAGGGCGGCCACGAGACGCTGCTGTGCGAAGGCGATAAAGGACTGCTCGCTACGCTCGAGCGGTTCATGCCGCCCGATCCCCAAGCCTGTCCCTCCGGATTCGTCTTCAACATGGCGTATGGAATTCAGGGCGAGTGCCGTTTGACCCACGTTCCGGCCATGCTCGAGATGGCCGGCGTTCCGTACACCGGATCGAGCCCGCTCGGGCATGGGCTGGCGTTCGATAAAGTCATCACCAAGAGACTCATCACCGATTGCGGCGTGCCGACGCCGAACTTCCGCGTCATGCGCCGCGGCACCGAGAATACCGGCGACCTGCGATTCCCAGTGGTAGTGAAGCCCCGTCACGAACTCGCCAGCTTCGGAGTGCAGCTCGTACATGAGCCTGCTCAGCTGAGGCACGCCGTGGAAGTGATCGTCACGCAGTATTCGCAGGATGCGCTCGTGGAAGAATACATCGAGGGGCGGGAAATCTGGGTCGCGCTGCTGGGAAACGGAGATCTCGAGGTGTTGCCTCCGGTGGAGCTGGACTTCGGCGAGCGCGAAGCGCGTCTCATGACTTGGGAAGCGAAGCACGTGGCGACCGCGGCGCCGCAGACGATTTGCCCGGCGCAAATCGGGAGCAAGCTTGCAACGGTGCTGCGGGATATTTCGGTTGCGACCTTCCGTGCCTGCCATTGCCGGGATTACGCCCGCGTAGACCTCCGAATCGACCACTCCGGCCAGCCCTTTGTCCTGGAAATCAACTCCATGCCGGTGCTCGGTATGGGCAGCAGTTATGTCCTGGCCACGACGGCCTGTCGATACCGGATCAATACTCCCCAGAAGTGCCGTTTGAATCTTCCTCAGTCTAGTGTTGCCGCCGGTCCTCCGGGGCGCGCCCCGGAGGACCGGCGGCGCGTCATCACCGATACTGCTCTCGATGGTCGAGAGGGGAATGGCGGTGATCAAACTCGGGGAGATAGTCATGATCTTGGATATGCACCGGCAGGGGCTGTCGGTGTCAGCGATCGCCAGGCAGACCGGCGTCGATCGAAAGACAATCCGCAAATACATCGAGCGTGGCCTTGAGGCGCCTGCCTATGGACCAAGAAAGCCGCGGGCGACGGTGATTGATCCCTTCACCACCTATCTGCGTGAACGGGTTGCTGCCTATCCCGGCCTTAGCGGTCGGCGGCTCTTGCGAGAACTGAAGGATCGTGGGTACGCCGGTGGCTACACTACCGTCACGGACTTCCTCAGAGACGTTCGTCCGACCTCAGAAGCCGGCTTTGAAGTTCGGTTTGAAACAGCTCCCGGCGAACAGGCACAGGTGGATTTCGCCCAATTCCATGTCGTCTTCACCGACGAGCCGGCAACCCCCAGGATCGTCTGGCTGTTTTCTATGGTGCTGGGCTATAGCCGTCTCATCTGGGCGCGCTTTGCCATGCATCAGGATCTGCCGACGGTGTTGCGATGCCACGCGGCGGCGTTCGATGCGATCGGCGGCGTCCCGCGCGAGATCCTTTACGACCGGATGAAGACAGCGGTCATCGGCGAAGGCGAAACGGGCGGCATTGTTTATAACCGTGCTCTGCTCGATCTCGCCCGCCATTTCGGCTTTCATCCAAAGGCCTGCAAACCATATCGCGCCAAGACGAAGGGAAAGGTCGAGCGACCATTTCGCTATATTCGTGAAGACTTCTTCCTGGCGCGCTCGTTTCGTAACCTTGATGATCTTAACACCCAACTGCGGCAATGGCTGGATGCCGTTGCCAATCCGCGCGTGCACGCCACAACGCAGCGCGTCGTCGTCGAGGCCTTCGCGGAAGAGCGCCTTCATCTGCGTCCCTTGCCGCTGGCTCCGTTCCGATCGGTTCTGCGGCTTGAGCGAAGGATATCCCGAGAGGGCATGGTGAGTGTCGGTGGAAACGCATACAGCGTGCCCGACGCCACCAGAAGGCGGCTCGTCGAGGTTCACACCTTGGCCAATGAGGTTCGAATCTTCGAAGACGGCGCGCTGATTGCTGTCCATCCGGTGTTGGAAGGTCGCCATCAGCGCCGCGTCGAACCAGGACACAGAACCCTTCGCTCACCGCCGCGATCGCGATCGCGCGTCAACAATGACGAGATCATTCTTCATGGATCCGGAGACCGGGTCACGCAGCGGCCGCTCGCCTTCTATGACGCCGTCGCCAGAGCCATGGCGCAGGAGAACCGCCCATGAACGCCGCTCTCGATGCCGTGCCGTCGATGATCGACCGCATTCGCCATGACCTTGTCGGCTTGAAGATGCCACGTGCCCTTGAAGCGCTCGACCATATTGTCCGCCGCCTGGAGCATGGCGAGCTGTCGGCACTCGAAGCGATCGACATTCTCCTTTCCGAAGAGCTGACCCTGCGCGAGAACAGTCGCATAAAGACGGCGCTGCGGATGGGTCGGCTGGCAACCATCAAAACGCTCGCCGGCTTCGATTTCACTTTCCAGCCCTCCCTCGATCGCGATCGGATCTTCACGCTCGCGCAACTGGGTTTCGTCGAAAGGCACGAGGCCGTCCATTTCCTCGGGCCGCCGGGAACCGGCAAAAGCCATCTCGCCGTGGCGCTCGGCGTCGAGGCTGTCAAAGCCGGCAAGAGCGTCTACTTCTGTACGCTTGCCGATCTCATCGCAGCGCTGTCCAGGGCCGAGCGCGAGGGACGGCTGCAAGAACGCATCCGCTTCTTCTGCAGGCCAGGTCTGCTGATCGTCGATGAGATCGGTTATCTCCCGGTCATCGCCGGCGGCGGCAACCTGTTCTTCCAGCTCGTCAACGCCCGCTACGAGAAAGGGGCAATGATCCTGACGTCCAATCGCGGCTTTGCAGAGTGGGGCGATGTTTTTGGAGACGCCGTGGTCGCCACCGCGCTTCTCGACAGGCTTTTGCATCATGCCGTCGTCGTTCAGATCGAAGGATCAAGCTACAGGCTGCGCCAACATGCCGAATTGATGCCTGAACACGTCCGTTCGAAAGCCCTGATTACTCCACCGTCCTTCGCCCCACCATCACGGCCGCGAGGGCGGCCGCCGAAAAATACCCAATTCTCCATGCCGTCCGAGACGGCATAATTGGGGAATTTTACTTCGGCACTTTTGAGGAAAGTTCACCCGGTATTGACACGGCCGCCGGACACAGCTTCTCGAGCTTGGTTACTCGTATCCTCGATGTCGCCCACACGCGGTATTTCGGAACCGGCATCCCCTAGGCCGAACACGCATCGAGCCGACGTCCTGCGGGCGCCACCTTCACCCGAGAAAACAACCGGCGACCGGTTCGCGTGGCATGGTGGTGACCAATCACCCGCTCGCTTCCGCCGCGGGGGCGGAAATGTTCGCTGCCGGCGGCAACGCGATCGACGCCGCCATCGCGGCCTTATTCACCCTCACAGTCGTTGAACCGATGATGGTCGGGGTACTGGATGGGGGGTGTGGCTCACATCCGCCTCGCTGCCGCGGCGGGCCTAGAAGGGAGAGCCGCCCACCCCGCGCCACCGGGGAAGGCCAACAAACAAACCGCGACGGCCGTCTGGCCGGCGACCGTCAGCAGCCCACAGGCTGCCCGCGGCAGGGGGCGAAGCCGAATGGCCGAGACCGCCTGAGCCTGCCGAAGAAAAGCGGGCTCGGTTCACGAGCACCCAGTGCGCCGTGAGGCGCGCGGGCACCCGCTACGTCCGCAGGCTGGCCAGAATCTCGCACGCATCAACCTCAAGCGCCGCAGTTACGTCGAGAAACTCAATGATATCGAGACGTCGCTCTCCACCCTCGTACCTGGCCACGAAGGATTGCGGCCGACCAAGCTTCTCAGCTACCTGCGCCTGGGAGGCCTTTGGCGTTGCGCAGCGATATTAGCTGGGCCAGAAACCGCTGGTGGCGGGGCGATCGAAGAGATTTGGGCATGTCGGCGAATCGGTCACGTAAAGACCGGCTCAGCGACTAATCCCAGTTTCGGATTATCCCAGTTTGGGATATTCTGCATGGATCCAGGGATCGACATGCGAGGTTTACAGCAGACATGAATCGATCAACGGGAACAGATGGGACTCAAGGCTCAACGCTTCGCGACGAAGTCCCCTGGTCGGAGAGTCTCACAGCCTATGACAGGGAGCATTTCAGGATCTACCTGCGGATCCTGGACGCCTGCGCCGACAATGCCAGCGAAGAGGAGATGGCCGATCTCATTCTCGGCATCGACGCAGCCCTTGAGCCGGTCCGCGCCCGCAAGGCTCTTCGCAGCCATATCGACCGCGCGAACTGGATGATGACGACCGGCTACAAGGAACTGTTCGCCGGCTGACGCACGGCGCGGACTATGACGTTTTTCAAACAAGGAAGTCTCTGTACCCGCCATTCATGAGCGCACGGCCGCGAGAGACGGCGCGGCGGATGCGGTCGCGGAGGTGATCGCGAGGATCCGTCCAGTCGGCGAGGACGCGCCTCTCACCGATCAGCACTTCAGCGATCTCGCGATGTGACGCTTCGGCGAGCGATCCGTCGAGGGCGCGAAGAACGAAGTTCAATCGGGGGCCGCGTTTTTCCGGCGGAACCAAGCGGGCAGGCAATTCGCCGTAAGCACAAAGGGCATTGAGGCACTCGAGTGCCCACAGGTGTCGTGTTGCCTCACCTAATTTTGTTACCGAGTGCCTCATCAAGAATGTTACCCGCTCGCCAGGCGTGCGGAATCTGAAGCGACATACGGCGCTAGGCTGCTGACTTCGCCGATGAGCCGCTGCACGGCTTGTTGTCGCCACGCCCTTACTCGCTTCTGCAACGTGTGAAGCTGGTGCAAGCTGTATCGTCCGGGATAACGGACCTGGAACTCGACGAGAAGTTCAAGTGCGGTCTGATCCGGACGCTCTTCAAGGCATCGTGCCATCTCTTCCCAATGGTCCTTAAAGATGTCGGGACGTCGGCCGCGCGGTTTGTCGTTGAGCCGACGATAAGTCTTTGGCCCAACGACAACACCGCGGGCGCGAGCCGCTTGGCGCCAGAGATTGACCCGTCGAACGAGTGTTTTGTACTGCTTGCGGGTAAATCGACCTGGAAACTGGACGCACAGCTCCTCGAAGAGCTGCGTGGCGTTGATGTTGGGGAATTCCTCCAATCGGCGACAAACGATCGGCCACACCATGCGGAGCGCCTGGACGCGGGCTTGGCCAGGCTCGGCGTAGACCAGCTTCGGCTTCTCCTGCATCTTCGCGGCTGTCACGGGAGGAGTGGGTGGGATCACCGGTTTGAGCGTCGGCGAGGGACTCGCAATAAGGGTTTGTGTCGAGACCTTTTGTAGACTTCGCAGGTAACGCGGTTTGGCCTCAATGGAGAAGGTCGGACGGATCTCGCCCGCATGCCAGGCGCTCGATAGGCTGGCTACGAACGCGGCCAGGTTGGGCGGTTCCAATGTCGCCGGTGGCGGTGTTTCGCCGTCAGCCAGCGCCGCCAGATAAGCCTGGACAGCTCGCATCTCCTCCAGCAGCTTCAGCGGATCGAGGTCGCCGGCGATCTCGCGCAGCTTGCTCTTGGCGGCCATCGGGATAGCCTCCGCCTGCAGGAGACGCTCGCAGGGAGTCTGCGGTGGATGATAGCGCTTAGCTACCTTCGCACCGTCACGCTGTTTGGCAGCCAGCTTGAACGAGGGCTGGAAGAAGTTCACGAACAGCCGGGATGCCGCGTAGAGGCGCGTGATCGCTCTGGCCGCCGCCAAGCCCTCGAAGCGCCGATACCCCAGGAGCTTCCGTACTACGGCGCCATTTTTCTGCTCTATCCACGCTTGGTCGTTCTTACGGTAAGGCCGCGAGCGAGTGAGTTCGATGCCGTGACCAAGGCAATATTCGATCAGCCTGTTGTTGACGAACTCGCTGCCATTATCCACATCCAGCGCTCTCAGGGCAAAGGGCAAGCCCGTGCGGATCCGATCGAGTGTCTCGACCACGAGGGTACCTTCTCGGACCACGATGGGCGCGGCCTCCGTCCATCCGCTCGCGATGTCGGTCAGAACCAGGCTGTGAACGTAGCTACCGCGGTTGACTTCCCCGCAATGAGCGACCAGGTCCATCTCCATGCTGCCGGGCAGCGGCTCGTTCCAGTCGGCAAAGGTGCGCATTTTGATGCGCCGCCGGGGCTCTGGCATAACCCTTGGCGGCTTTTTCGTACGCATGGTGCGCCTTGGCATCTGGAGCAAGCGGTCGATCGTCGCGGCGCTCATCGACAGGACCTTGTGGTGTATCTCCTCCTCGAGCTTCAAATGCCCATTGCGTTCCAGCGCCGGCAATAGAATGGGCAGCAGTGCCTTGAGGCGCTTGCCGCAGACTCGATCTGAAGCTTCCCACAGCACAATCAAGGCGGCCCGAGCGGCCTCATCATAGAGCGACGGGCGTTGGCGGGTCTGACGGTGCTTCGGCTCCGGGCGGCTGTTCAGGACACGGATTGCGGACTTTTCGTGATACCCCGTCGCCGCAATGAACTCCTCCAAGATCCGGCGCTTGTCCTTGGTCGTCGCGGCCGCATAGCGATCCCTGACCGCATTGGCCAGTTCCATACGCATGGCATGTGTCATCTTCGTCTTCATGTTGCCTCCCTGGTGGTGAAGGCACCATGGCGACATGCGCCTTCACGGGTAATATTTTAGGTGAGGCAACGAACCCGCGCGGTAACATTTTCCTTGAGGCAACGCGACACACAGGCGATGCTTCAAAAGCGCTGGGGGCCAGATCGCCTCGGCACGCAGGTGAAACTGGCTGCAGGATGTCCGCACCCGAGACAGCGATCTGGAGGCTGCGCTCCGCATTGCCAAGAAGAACATGCTGGCTCTTGTCGGGCACCATCAGGACCGCCGCACGACATGGCAATGCCGTCAGTTCGAACGGCGATGCCGTCGACGATGAAGATGGCTGTTCCGCAATGACCGGCAGGACATTTGCGCAGCGGCGCGGACTCCAGAACACGGCCGCCCTGCGCCCCTGGGATTCAGCGAAACAAAACACCCCAGCGCAACAGGTCGCCGGCCGACGCGATCACCTCGACGGGTGCTCCGCGCGAGAAACTGTTGGCCTGCCGGAGCGCGGCGAGCAGATCACGCTGGAATGCCGGATTGCGCCGCAAGAACTCCCAGGCCCAACCGCGCAGCGTCAGCTGAGCGGTATAGTCGTATGATCTTTCATGCCACCAGTCGGGCGGATCGGTCTCTGTCGCAACAGATGTCTGCATGACCGCGCTACCCCTGCCCGCCCCAGTCGCGTGGAAAGATCATGCGACGCGACGAAGCACCGGCGCCCGTGGCACCGGACCGACCATGCCAGCGTTTCGCTGCACAACGTGCAGTCTTTCGACACTTCGAGATAGCCGGCCAGCGCGCGCGTGACGCCGATCGTGTGCGGCTCTCCGATCCGCTCAAGCGGCCATCCGGCTCGCCGAAGGATGCGCTCGATGCGCAAGTCGGTGACGGTGACGATGTGGCTGGTCGGCGCGACAGGCCGAACTCGATCATGCCGGCGAAGAGCTCGTAGGTGCCGACGGCAATGCCGCCCACTCCTTTCGGTGCAGACGAAGCAATGTCGAGGGCGAAGCGGCTGCTTTCCCAGATGCGCGGGTCCTCGGGCGCGGTTTCCCCCTCCAAAAGCACCGGAAGGTGTCGCGAAGCATAGTCGGGCCGGTCGAGGGCAGAAGGCGCACGCAACCATCGACGAACCGTCGAAACCGCGCAGCCAGGTAGTGCGGTCTGAGCGCGTCGAAGGAATCGATCTCGTAGCTGCCATCGGCTCGCACGTCCCAGTCGAGCCGTTCCTTGAAGACGCGGTAGCGCAGGCGATGCATTGCATGCAGTTCGTCGGCAACGTCGTCGTAGCAGTCGGGCGTAATAAGTTGGATCATCAAAGGCCTCCTCGCGGGGGAAATTTCCCCGCCATTGGAGGCGAACCTTCACCCCAGGGCAGCCTGTACAGCTGCACAGGTGAGGCTGACTTGTCAGTGAACCGAAAAACCCGAACCGGCGAGGCGCGCAATCGCCTGTTTGGTGGTCGTCACGCCAAGCTTCCTGCGGGCGTTGTCGAGATGGAACGCAGCCGTGCGCCGCTTGATCCCCAGGATGCAGCCGATTTCCCAGGCCGACTTGCCTCGGGCTGCCCATTGCAGGCACTCGTATTCGCGCGGCGTCAGCGAGACACCATCGATCATTCGCTCGGCGGACAGTTTGCGGCGAACGAACATATGAAAACAACTCGCGATAAACGGGAGACCTTGTTCATAGCGTTCTGCGGCGCGGAAAAATACAGGATCGGGCTTGTCAGCGGCAAAGGTCATCGCCGCAAAATTCCCTCGGCGATCGATAATCGGGATCGTCACGCCGCAGCAGATGCCAAACCGCGCCGCTTCTTCGAAAACCTGAGCCCCTGAACCCTCGCCGCTCAGATCGGATCCCCATCGAAATGTGCATCCGCCACAGCGTGCACGCACAATGACCGGGTCGACACTCTGATACCGGTTCTCAAGATAGCGTGCTGTCCAGGGCGCCGGATAATTCGAGATCAGCGTGGGCTTGTCATTAGGCCGCGGTGGCAAGGAGAGGTAGGCAAAAGCGAGCAGATCGAGTCCTGAGGCGATATCGGCCAAGGCGCCGCGGAGATCAGCCTCATCGACGCTTTCTGAAAGCCGTTCCAAAAATCTCTCGAAGACAGCTTGCATGTCTGTCCTTGTCAGCAGCTTTCCTTGACTCTCCGGCAACGTATCACGTGAAGAGTCACGCGGCAGCGGTAGGACATTGACAATCGTGCAAGAGCACTGCCGCGTAACACCTGCGCCAGTCGGCGTTCGCGCTCCAAGCCCCAGACATTCGCCAAAGTGCTCGCAGCGTTCAGAGGCGAGTCCACGTTTGGTGGCTTCTGCTGGAGGGAAAGCTGCAGGTAATATATGTGATGGTCGTCATATGGGTTCGACATAATCCGTATTGCTGCTCCCAGCCTATTCAGTCGCAAAAGCCAGTTCACCTTCCAGCGTCTCAGAAAAGGCGCCCTGCCGGTCGGGAGGTAAACCGGCAGGGCGCGCCGCGAAAACGTCGCGGTCGATGGGGGGACCGGACGGCAGCGGCAAGAAGTGACTGTTTTCGGATTCTGATCAAACGCGTGGGCAGCATTCTCGGATTGCGCTCAGATGCCTATCCTCTTTTAACTACTGGATGCGTCCCGATTGAGAATGCACGTTGATCGCTTGCTTCTTACTGCGCTGACAGTGCTCCGCCTTCGTTTCATCCCAGCAGAGCGAGATAGGTGGCGTTTTGCATGAGCAGCAGGTAGATCAGGGTGAACAGCCGTCGGGCGGTGTCGCTGTCGACAGTCACCTTCGGGGCGAGCCGCTCCCTCAGCAGCTCGGAGGCGTCGTTGTGAATGGCGCGGCGACCCACGTCGATCGCTTCGAACATGGCGGGGCTCGTGCGCGGCACTGCGTCGTAATAGCTCTCGCAGGTCAGGATGTAATCCTTGAGAAGCCGGCGTAAGGGGCCTAGAGAAAGATAATGGCTCACGATATGGGCTCCCTCCTCGGTGGCGATATGCAGTGCCAAGCGCGCGTTCTCCAATGCGAGGGTGAGACGATAGGGGCCGCTGTCATGACCGACCGGAATAAAGATGTTGCTCTCAAGCAAACCCTCCACGGCGATGGCGCGTTCCCGCTCGATGTGCGCGCAACGGCTGCTGCCTGAGCCCGCAAGCGACACATCGCAAAGCCGGAATGCGTCGGCGGCCATCGCGACTGCACGCTCACTGCCCTTCCACGCACATGGCGACGCCCATGCCGCCGCCGATGCAGAGCGTGGCGAGGCCTTTCTTGGCGCCGCGGCGCCTCATCTCGTAGACCAGCGTGTTGAAGATGCGGGCACCGGACGCGCCGATGGGATGGCCGATGGCGATGGCGCCGCCATTGACGTTGACGATGGACGGGTCCCAGCCCATGTCCTTGTTGACGGCACAGGCCTGGGCGGCGAAGGCCTCGTTGGCCTCGACCAGGTCGAGATCGCCGACCGACCAGCCGGCCTTGGCCAGCGCCTTGCGCGAGGCGGGAATAGGCCCGGTGCCCATGATCTGCGGATCGACGCCGGCGGTCGCCCAGGAGACGATGCGCGCCAGCGGCGTGATGCCGCGCTTTGCGGCTTCCGCTTCGGTCATCAGCAGCACGGCGGCGGCGCCGTCATTGATGCCGGAGGCATTGGCGGCGGTCACCGTGCCGTCCTTGTCGAAGGCCGGTCTTAGCTTGGTCATGGCGTCGATCGTGGCGCCGCGGCGGATGTATTCGTCCTGGTCGACGGTCGTGTCGCCCTTCTTGCCCTTGACGGTGAAAGCCACGATCTCGTCCTTGAACTTGCCGGCCTTCTGCGCGGCCTCTGCCTTGTTCTGGGAGGCCAATGCGAGCCGGTCCTGGTCCTCGCGGGCAATCTGGAACTGGCGAGCGACGTTTTCGGCTGTGTTGCCCATGTGGTAGCCATTGAAGGCATCCCACAGCCCGTCCTTGATCATGGTGTCGATCATCTTGTAGTCGCCCATCTTGACGCCAGCACGCAGGTGTTGAGCGTGCGGGGCCAGTGACATCGATTCCTGCCCGCCGGCGACGATCACCTTGGCATCGCCGGTGGCGATCTGCTGCATGCCAAGCGCGATGGCGCGCAGACCGGAGCCGCAAACCTGATTGAGGCCCCAGGCGGTGGTTTCTTTTGGCAGGCCGGCATTGATAGATGCCTGGCGGGCGGGGTTCTGGCCCTGAGCCGCGGTCAGCACCTGGCCGAGGATGACCTCGTCGACCTCCGCCGGCTCGACACCGGAACGCGACAGCAGTTCCTTGATGACCACGGCGCCAAGCTCATGCGCCGGGGTGGCGGCAAAGGCGCCGTTGAAGGAACCGACGGGCGTGCGCGCCGCGCTGGCGACCATGATTGAGGTTGTTCTCATAAGGCTTCCTCTGTTTTTAGAACTGAGCCCTGGCTCCGGCGGCGACGCGCCAACCCTCAGTTGACGACGGTTGCTTCGGTCGCGCTGCGAAGCGCACCGTCGCTCACGCCATCGGCGAGCCCGCCTTCGACGACGTCGAGCACGCCAAGATTTGTGATGATCCGATCGACCACGCGCTGGCCGGTCAGCGGCAGGGTGCAAGCTTTCAGCACCTTCGATTCGCCGGCTTTGTTGGTGTGGTCCATGACCACCACTACCCGCTTCACGCCAGCGACGAGATCCATAGCGCTGCCCATGCCCTTGACGAGCTTGCCGGGAATCATCCAGTTGGCGAGGTCGCCGTTCTCGGCCACTTCCATCGCCCCGAGAATTGCCATCGCGATCTTGCCGCCGCGGATCATCGCGAAGCTTTGCGCCGAGTCGAAAAAAGCCGAATGCGGCAGTGCGGTCACCGTCTGCTTCCCGGCATTGATGAGGCCGGCATCGATCTCGTCTTCGGTCGGAAACGGGCCGATACCGAGCAAGCCGTTCTCTGATTGCAGCGTCACCCGGACGCCTTCGGGAATGTGATTGGCGACCAGGGTGGGAATGCCGATGCCAAGATTGACCGACATGCCGTCCTGAATTTCGCGGGCGGCCCGTGCCGCCATCTGGTTCCGATCCCAAGCCATTGATTCCTCCTCGCTCAGGCCGCCGCGACCATTGTGCGCTGTTCGATGCGCTTCTCGTGCACGCCTTGGATCAGGCGGTGCACGTAGATGCCGGGCAGGTGAATCTGGTCGGGACCGAGGCTGCCAACCGGTACGATCTCCTCGACCTCGGCGACGCAGATCCTGCCGCAGGTAGCGGCCGGCGGGTTGAAGTTGCGCGCCGTTTTGCGAAAGACGAGATTGCCGAAGGTATCCGCCTTCCACGCCTTCACAATCGACAGGTCGGCGACAATGCCCGTCTCGAGCACATAGGTTTCGCAGTTGAAGGACTTATGCTCTTTGCCCTCAGCGACCACGGTGCCCACTCCGGTCTTCGTGTAGAAGCCGGCAATGTCGGCGCCGCCGGCGCCGCCGGCGCGCATGCGCTCAGCCAGCGTGCCCTGAGGGCTGAATTCGAGCTCCAGTTCGCCCCTAAGGTACTCGTGCATGAACTCGGCGTTCTCGCCGACATAGGACGAGATCATCTTCTTGATCTGCTTCGTCTTCAGCAGCAGGCCGAGGCCAAAGTCGTCGACGCCACAATTGTTCGAAGCGATTGTCAGCGCCTTCGTGGCCGCATCCCGGATCGCGCCGATCAAAAGTTCCGGTATGCCGCAAAGACCAAATCCACCCGCCGCAATCAAAATCCCGTCAAACAGCAAACCGTCGAGCGCCGAGCCCGCATCGCTATAGACTTTGTTCATGTAGCTCACCCCAAGTGTTGACCACTAACTTCTCGCTGACACGAATCACCTTGTGCGATGCTCAACAAGTGCCGAATACTTTTTGGCAGCGCGAATAGCCTCGCGACCCCACCTCTGAGAAACGAGTTCTCGCGCTTTTCATGGTTTTTCGCGGCGCTGTGACCGGCAGATACTGCGACATAGTCGTTCTGTGAGCTGCGCCGGTCCCCTCGCAGGTCTCGCCGAACCTGCCCGCTGGAGCGCACGTCCTCCATCATGGCTTGGCGCTCGATGGGCGGCCGGGAGCCGCCTTCGTCGAGCGACTGATGGTGCCGGCGAGCATAATGCGATCTTTGGTGGCGCTGGATGGCCAGGATGAAAAGACCATTCAACAGCGCGCTCGAGCACACTTCACCGACCTCAGTCGCCGACATTTCAGGCAGCCAGAACCGTCTCTACGAGGTTGACCCAATAGCCGATGCCATAAGGCAGGGCTTCGTCGTTGAAATCATATGCAGGGTTGTGCAAGGGAGCGGTCGGTCCATTTCCAAGGAAAATGAAAGCGCCCGGCCGTGCTTCAAGCATATATGAGAAATCCTCTGCCCCAATGCGTGGTTTCATCTTCTCGTCGACCGATGCAGGCCCCACTAGAGTGCATGCTGCCTCCACCGCTAAATTAGTTTCCTCCGTGTGGTTGACAGTAGTCGGGACGGATCGGAGGTACTTAAACTCAACATCTGCGCCGAATCCGCGCGCGATCCCCTGAGCGGAAGCGAAAATCTCTCGCTCGGCGAAGTCTCGAAGGCCTGGTGCGAGGGTCCTAACGGTTCCGGCAATTTCGACGCGATCGGGAATAACGTTGTAGGCCTGCGACGCGCTTAACTTGGTTACGGAGATCACGAGCGAGTCCTGAGGATCGGTCTGGCGCGAAACCAAGGTTTGCAAGCCCATGATGATCTGTGCTGCAATGACGACGGGGTCGACAGTGCGATGCGGCGCGCAAGCATGGCCGCCCCTGCCCTTCACAACAATGTCGAAGTCATCCTGCGATCCCATGATAGGGCCGTCACAAATTGCGAATTTACCGATCTCTATCCCAGATGCGTTGTGCATGCCAAAGACTTGGGAGATGCCGAAACGGTCCATAATTCCTTCCTGGACCATCTTATACCCGCCCGACGGGAATTCTGGCTCTTCTGCCGGCTGAAAGATTAACGCAACAGAGCCCTTGAACTTGCGCGTAGACGCCAGGTATTTCGCGGCGCCTAGCAACATGGCCGTGTGCCCGTCGTGGCCGCAGGCATGCATTACGCCTGGTATTTTGGACGACCAAGGCTTGTTTGACGCCTCGGTGATGGGCAGAGCATCCATGTCCGCTCTCAGCGCGATCGTGGGACCGTCTCCACCTTCGCCCTGAATCATCGCGACGATACCGGTCTCTGCTATCCCCGTTTCAATGTGATTGATGCCGAATGAGGCCAATTTCTCGGTCACGAACCTCGCTGTGTGGTGTTCCCGATAGTCGAGTTCAGGATTTTCATGGAGATAGCGGCGCCATTCGGTCGCCTCGCGCTGCAGATCCCCGCCGAAAGCTTCAACGCTTCTCATGTTGCATTAGCCCTTTTAGACACATTCCGCCGAGCCGTTTCGATAGCCCTTTTCCAGCCGCCGCGGTGGAAAAGGACAGCGGGATGAATTCAATCCGTTTTGAGCGCGGGACGACGATCGAACGTCAATCCTTCACCTTGTTCAATCGCCGTAGAATTCTTGATCCAACGACTCTGGGAATGATGACCCATGAGAGAGAGGGATTTGCGCCAAACTGCGTCGCCTGCTGAAATGTGGATTGCAAAAAAGCTGTGCGCTTTGAAATTTAGTCAGCTTTTTAGCGCACTTGGAACCTACTGCGGATGACAGCATACCGTCCGGGCGGCGACCACCGAACCGTGCCAACGGACAAACCGACGGTCAGATCACGTGGGTCAAGCTGGTGAAACGAACGGGTGTGGAAAGTTCGACCTCCTGCAGGCAAGGCTGATCGGCGCGCCATAGCTCCAAGCTGCATCGAAAGTGCGTCAGCCTTATCCCGACACCTGTAGATCGGCGATCAGTTCCTCGCGTCCGGAAGCGCCGCATCGCGTCCTGGCCCAAGGTGAGCGCGAGAGATTGAGCAGACCTTCCGCAATACGATAGAGGCGGCCAGGCTGTTGCTGAAGAAGCCCCTGGCATGGGGAACGAAAAAGGGACAAGCGGCGAGGCGCGGCGATCACTTCCAGCTATCGGGCAAAGGCGATCTCAGCCACGCTTGCCACACATATAGGGGCGCAGCTTGCCACGAGGACGACATCGCCGGCGGCCAGCGTCATGCCTGCCAACGCGGCCTACGGCGATCGAAGAAGGCCGCGATTCCTTCGGCGGCGTGGGTCGTTTCCCATGCATCGGCCAACAAAGCGACCGTCTCGTCGATGACCGCATCGTCGATTGCCGGGCCAAGTCGGCGCGCAAGCGCCTTGGCGGCGGCAACGGCCTGCGGCGAGGCCGAGCGATAGGGCCGGATCTCGGCCTCGACCGCCGCCTCCAGGTCGTCCGGCGGAACGGCGCGGGAAACCAGTCCGAGTTCGCGGGCTTCATTGGCGTCGAATATTCTGGCTGACATGAAGACCCGCCGCGCCCGGCCCTCTCCCATCCGAGCCAGCACATAGGGGGAGATCGTCGCAGGAATGAGGCCGAGCCGGACCTCGGTGAAGCCAAACCTCGCGGTGTCGACGGCGACCGCGACGTCGCAGACGCTCATCAGGCCGAGACCGCCACCGAATGCTTGGCCGTTGATGCGGCCGATCAGCGGCTTGGGCAGTTGGTTGAGCGCCCGAAGAGCCAGCGCCAGTTTCCTGGCCTCGGCGATTCGCTCGTCACGCGCGGCGGAGGCCTGCGCCCGCATCCAGGCGAGATCGGCGCCGGCACAGAAGCTGTCGCCCTCGCCGGTCAGCACTACCGCTCGCACCTTGTCGTCACTGGCGAGCAGTTCGGCGGCGCCCGCGAGTTCGGCGATCATCTGTCCCGACATGGCGTTGTGCTTGTCCGGGCGGGCGAGGGTCAACGTTGCGACGCCGATCTTGTCGGACGTGACGCGGATGGCGTCGAAGTTCATGGCCGCTCCTCTCTCAGGCTGCCCGCGAAGCGGGCAGCCTCCTCCAGTCGCTCCATACCGAGGCCCGTCTCATAGCCCTTGGCGGCTAGCATTGCAGCGACGGCGAGGGTGTCGACATTGCCCTTCGCACCAGGGGCGAAAGGGCAGCCGCCAAGGCCACCGACCGCGGCGTCGAAGGTGCGCACGCCCTTCTCCAGGCTTACCAGGATGTTATCGAGAGCCCGTCCCCCCGTGTCATGGTAATGCCCAGCAAGCCTCCCGGCCGGCACCTCTTCCAACACCGCATCGAGCATGGCCGCGATGGTTGCGGGCGCCCCCTGGCCGATCGTGTCGCCCAGCGAGATCTCATAGCAGCCCATCGCAAGGAGTTCTGCCGCAACCCTCGCGGCGGCAGCCGGTGGTATCGACCCTTCGTAAGGGCAGTCGGTGACGCAGGAGACATAGCTTCGCACCGGAATGCCATCGGCGGCAGCCGCGGCGAGCACGGGGCGGAAACGCTCGAGGCTCTCGGCAATCGAGCAGTTGATGTTCCTGCGGCTAAAGGTTTCGGAAGCCGACGCGAACACGGCGACCTCGTCAGCCTTCGCCGCCCCCGCCGCCTCGTAGCCCTTCAGGTTGGGGACCAGCACCGCGTAGATGACGCCGGGCGCACGGCGGATGCTGGCCATGACCTCGGTCGCATCGGCCATCTGCGGCACCCATCTCGGCGACACGAAGGAGGTTGCCTCGATCTTCTGGAAGCCGCAGTCTGACAGCATGTCGACGAGTCGAATCTTTTCGGCGGTCGGCACGAGGCGCTTCTCGTTCTGCAGGCCGTCGCGCGGCCCCATCTCGAAGATGCGGACGAATTCGCCCATTCGGGTCAGGCCTCCGGCTTTCCGTCGCACGGCGTGGCTCGCGCGTGCCCCATCACCTGACGCGTTGCTGCTCGGTAGGAGCGCAGCCTGTCGGCGATCATGCGCTTCAGCGCGAAGCCCTGTTTCTTCAACAGGCGCGTCACCAAACGATTGGCGGCCCTGGCATTGCGGCGGTTCTGGACGATCTCGTCGAGCACGTATCCATCCTGATCGACGGCGCGCCACAGCCAGTGCTTCTCGCTGGCGATGGTAATAGCCACCTGGTTGAGGTGCCAGATGTCGTCACGGCTTTGCTGTATTAGACATCAGACTTCCTCTCTTTTTCTAGGACTTCTCTTATTTTCCGACCAGCCTCACATCGACGGGGTAAATACCGCCTTCGTTCGCGATGATCGGGTTGATGTCGAGTTCTGAAAGGTTTTCCATTCTCATGATTGCAATGGAGACGGACGAGATAAATTCGGCAAGGGATCGCTTGTCGACTGTCGGATAGTTCCTGAAACCGTCGAGGATCTTCGAAACACGCGTCTCGTTGATCATGTCCAAAGCTTCTGCGGGAGAAAGCGGCGCCGCGCGAAAGGTCACGTCCTTGACCGCTTCGACCAGCACACCCCCGGAGCCGAACAAGACCACCGGGCCGAAGACTGGATCGTTGATGGCACCCACGAACAGCTCTACGCCGTCATTCACCATCGGCGCGACGATGTAACCGAAGGTCGTCACCGGGGGGCGTGGGATGCCATAGCCCTCGCGATGTCATCCGCGGCGGCGGGCGCCGCCTCTCGCGTCACACCTAGACGCACGCCACCGACATCGGATTTGTGCACGACAACGTCCGAGTCCAGCTTCACCGCACAAGGGATGGCAAAATTGGAGACCGCCGATTCTACGGACCCGGCATCGCTTGCAGCCGACCATTCACCGGTGTCCACGCCCAGGTTCTGCAAGATTACGCGGGCTGTCGTCTCTGCCGATAGCCCGATGGGAACGACAATGCGCGGCGCCTCCGGGGCCAGCGTTGCCTCATGGCTTTCCTGTTTCGAAAGCCAATTGGCCCGTTCAAACAGCGCCTTGGAACCGGTCACGGCCCAATCTAGCGAGGCGAAAACCTGCATGCCGCCATTTCGCAAGATGTCGTGATTCTCCGGCTTGCGATTGGCGTAGCAGCTATGAAAAACCAGAGGCAGGCCGGCGGACTTCTGCAAAGCCACGATCCGCTCGGCCGCCGAATTCTCAGCTCCCAACAGAGACTCTTCGAACCTTATGTGGTAAGCTCCAAACATGCCCGTTGTCAGAATGAGCCCTACCTGCGGATCTGACGCCAGAATTCCGATGCATTCGGGGAAAACGTCGGGATGCGCATCCACGGCGCTATAAACATCGATCGGATTTTCGACACTGGCCTCATCGCCAATGACTTTTCTCAACTTGGCCTTGGTGTCCTCCGAAAGGGAGGCAAGCGGAACCCCCGCCCGCGATAGCGCATCAACGGCGAGTGTTGCGTGTCCACCGCCGTCAGCCAGAACCGCAATCCCGGTTTCTGGTCTGGGAAGTGGGCTGGTTGCGAGGAGCGCAGCAACCGGCAACAACTCATCCGAGCGATCAACCAGGGTCACGCCCATTTGGGCCAACACCTTCACGGCGATTTCGTCGGCACCGGCGATCGAACCTGTATGGGAAAGCGCCGCCTTCCGGCCCTCGGTGGTTCGTCCGCCGCGCAGCATCACAATCGGGCAGCTCTGCCCCACTCGTGCCGCCGCGTCGAGGAATCTCCGGCCGTCACGCAAACCCTCACTGTAGATTGCAATTGAACCAGTGCTTTTGCGCAGGCCGAGCTCTTCGATCAGTTCGTCATATCCGACATCAGCCTGGTTACCGAGTCCCGCGATGACATCGAAGCCGAGCCCATTCATCGAGCGGCTATCCTCGGTGACCGAAAGTATCATGTTGCCGCTTTGCGTCAGAACACTGACCGGCCCCTTTGGCGGCAGCTCCGGCAAGCCAATGAGGTCCGCCTGCAAAGTGCAGTTCAGCATTCCCGATGTGTTCGGTCCAACAATCCGGACGCCGCTTTTCACCAAGGCGTCACGTAATCTTTTTTCCGTGGCAGATCCCTTGTCTCCTCGCTCGCCGAACCCGTGCGCCACAATCACTGCGCCCGGGATGCCTTTTTTGCCGCACTGAATCAGGATATCGGGCACTTCCTCCGCCGGCCGAACGATCACCGCGATATCCACACCTTCTGGAAGGGCATCGATGTCATTAACGACCGGCAAACCGAGGATCATCCCTCCCTTCGGGTTGACCGGCAGGATCGGATAGCCGTAGCCGGCCTTTTGAAGTGCCTTGATGATCTGATACCCGCGCTTGGAGGGACTCGCGGATGCGCCAATAACCGCGACGGAATGCGGCTCAAGTATGCGACTCACGGCTGTTGCCTCATTCACCCTTTCGCGGCGGTTGAAGATAGCGTGAAACGCTTGGTTTTCTTGCTTCGTAACGACTTCGTTCATGGATGATCTCTTGAGACGCTGCTAACCCTGCTTCATCCAAAAACTATTGCGCGTCCAACAGTTTTTTGGCATAGATTAATCGCGAATGAGCAATAATACTATCACTCTCAGGCATTTGCGGGCGCTTGTTGCGATCGCGGAGCGCGGTGGATACACCGCTGCGGCCCGCTCCCTGAATATCGCTCAATCGGCTTTAAGCCGAACGATCTTCGAGATTGAGGAGGAACTGGATACCCGCCTTTTCGAGCGCACTACAAGGAAGGTCGTCCTTACAGCATCCGGCGAACAGCTATTGATGAATGCGCGCCGTGTTCTCGAGGAATTCGACAGCGCGCTGTCACGGTTCCAGCTTTACCATAGAGGGCTAGACGGAATCGTGAGCCTAGCTGCACTTTCGTCGGTTGCGTCCATTATGCTGCCAACGATCATTTCCGAATTCCGGAAAGCCAGGCCCAACGTCAGAATGGCGGTAAGGGATGGTTTCGCGGACGAGGTTGTTCGTTACGTGTCCGACGGACACGTCGATTTTGGAATCACTTCCTTCCCAAGGGCGAAAGGACGGCTGATCTACGAGCAGATCGCGGCGGATAGTCTGATGTGCATCTGCTCGAAATCTCACAGATTTGCGGGCATGGAAACGGTGTCCTGGAACGACTTGGCTGGCGAAGACTTCGTCGCGTTCGCTCCCTTGAGCAGCATTCGCACCTGTGTGGATTTTGCAAATTCATGGAGTCCACAGAGGGGCCCCGGGCATCGCGCGACGGCCGCAAGTGCCTGACAGTAACATTATTGCTCATTCGCGATTGATCTATGCCCAAACTATGTTGGACGCGGGATAGTTTTTTGACAAAGCTGCGAGAAGGTAGAGATACCGCAGCGCTTCTCGGCGCGACGGCGATCGAATCGGTACGGCCGCATGGTGAGTGTCAAATAGCATTAAAACAACACCGAACAATGACAATGGGAGGAGTTACTGTGCCTGAGAGGAACAAACAAACTGGCGTTTTCCAGGACAGCCAGATTTCTCGCCGCGAACTCCTCAGTAGCGCGGCCGCCCTGGCTGGAGTCGCTGCCGTCAGCCCCATCCTGCTGAAGCCCGGACTTGCCAATGCCGCCGAACCGACTAAGGGCGGCTTCATGAAATTCGGCCTGGCTGATGGGTCCCAGACTGACACGCTCGATCCGGCTACCTGGCCCAGTTCATTCGCACTTGCGGCGCTCGGCGGGTCGATGTGCAACAATTTGACTGAGATCCTCCCAGACGGCTCGGTGGTGCCGGATTTGGCCGAGAGCTTTGAACCTTCCGGGGGCGCTACCAAGTGGGTGTTCAAGCTGCGCAAGGGCTCTACTTTCCACAACGGCAAAAATGTCACCCCTGCGGACATTATCGAATCTATGCGACACCATATGGGTGAGGGGACTAACTCCGGCGCGAAGGCCATGCTAGCACAGGTTGGGTCGATCGAGGCTGACGGGAAGGACGCTGTCACCTTTAAACTGAACAGCGGCGTCGCCGACTTCCCATACCTGCTCGCCGACTTCCACCTGCCGATCATGCCGGCGAAGGGCGAGGGCGGCCTGGACTGGACTGCGAAGGTGGGTACCGGCCCTTTCCTGCTTGAGCAATTCGAGCCTGGCGTGGGCGCCAAGCTAAAACGCAATCCCAACTACTACAAGGAAGGCAAGCCTTATCTTGACGAGGTTGAGTTCATCGTCATCACGGACGCCGTTGCCCGCACCAATGCACTTGTCACCGACGAGGTGCAGTACATGGAAGAGGTCGATATCAAGACCCTCACCATGTTGAAACGCAATCCGGACATTGCGATGCAGCTGGTACCCAGCGCGCGTCATGATTCGTTCGACATGAACACGCAGGTGGAGCCATTCAATAATAATGATGTTCGCTTGGCTCTTAAGTACGCCATCAATCGGGAAGAGATCTTAGACAAGATCTATTTGGGTACGGCGCAACTCGGCAATGATAACCCCTTAGCGCCGTCAATGCCCTTTGCTACTGATCCGCAGCCGCAACATGCCTACAGTATTGAGAAAGCTAAGGAGCACCTGAAGAAGGCGGGCTACGAGACGCTGAAAATCGACCTCTCGGTAGCTGAGTCGGCGGCGACAGGGTCCGTTGAGACCGCCGCTCTGTTCAAGGAGCAAGCAGCCAAGGCGGGCATTGAAATCAATCTGATTCGTGAGGCCGACGACGGCTATTGGGACAAGGTGTGGCTGAAGAAGCCGTTCGTTTCGGTCGGCTATTTTGGCCGGGCAACCAGTGACTGGCTCTTCACCCAATTTTATCAGACAGGCGCTGCGTGGAATTCGACCCATTTCAGTCACAAGCGGTTCGATGAGCTCCTGGCCGCAGCCCGCGGCGAAACCGACCAAGCCAAGCGCGCCGCCCAATACGGGGAAATGCAGCAAATTTTGCACGACGAAGGTGGCGCGATCGTGTATGCCTTCCTAAACTACACCAATGCCGTCTCCAAGAGGGTTGGTTTCAACAAAGTCGGCGGTGTATTTCCGCTTGATAATGGACGCGCTTCTGAGCGCTGGTGGTTGAACGCATAGTTTGGAACTAATATTTAGAGAGCGTCTGAGGCTTCAGGCGCCCTCCAAACCTCGGCAGCTTCACAACGACTGGCACTTTGTCAATATCGAGTCCTTAACGCCATAGGGGCTTGGGCGTTTTAGGATGGGTCCATGACACTATTAGGCCAAGCGTTGAGCTTACGTTTTACTGCTTTAGTTCTGTGCCGAAGACTCGTTCTCAAGCTGAGCTCTACCGTATGATACCGCCTCTTGTCCAAACAATTGTCTCGCGGCTTCTCCTTGGCGTTTTAACTCTAGCGGCTGTCTCGGTAGTTATCTTTTCCACAGTCAGCCTGCTTCCAGGTAATTTTGCCTCCGCGATTTTGGGTCAGTCGGCGACACCGGAGACAGTTGCGGCTTTTGAATCCCGCCTCGGCCTAGATGAACCCATCACCACGCGTTATTTCGAATGGGTGGGTGGCATCCTCCATGGTGATCTCGGCGAATCCTTATCGTCCAGTCAAGGTGAGCCTCGACTCGTCGCCGACATCATTTCATTGCGTCTCCGCAATACGCTGCTACTGGCCGGAGTGACCGCGATCATAGCAGTTCCACTTTCGATCGTGCTCGGCATCTTCTCGGCACTTTATCGCGGCACCCTTTTCGACCGCCTTGTGAACGGAATTTCACTAACCACGATTTCAGTTCCCGAGTTCTTTATTGCGTATCTCCTGATCATTTGCTTCGCCGTAAGACTGCGCTGGCTGCCTACACTTTCCAACGTCAAAGAGAGCATGGACGTTTTCGAGTGGATTTGGCGTATGGCCCTGCCCGTCTTGACCCTGACAATCGGGATTGTCGGCCATATGATGCGCATGACCAGGACGGCGATTGTGAGCGTGTTGTCAAGCCCCTACATCCACATGGCAAAATGTAAAGGTGCTTCACCCGCACGGGTCATCCTCCGGCACGCCCTGCCCAATGCTTGGGCCCCCATTGCTACGGTTGTGGCCTTGAACCTGGCTTATCTAGTTGTAGGCGTCGTGGTGGTGGAAACTGTTTTTGTCTATCCCGGTATAGGCCAGACAATGGTGGATGCAGTGCGCACACGCGACATACCGGTTGTGCAAGCATGCGCATTGATATTTGCGAGCGCCTACATCCTCCTGAATCTCTTTGCGGATATTGTTGCAATTTCCACCAACCCTAAGTTGCTCCACCCGAGGTGATGGACATGGTGGATATGCCAAACCCAGCCGATACCTCTTCGAGCGTCAAACGCATGTCACACCGGCGCAGCAGATTCGGGTATGCGCTCCGAAAAGCTCCCCTCAACGTCAAGCTCTGCTTCGCGATTATCGCAGTTTACCTGTTCGCCGTCTTTTTCGCCGACCTGATCGCTCCTTTCGGCGAATCCGAACTGGTCTCTCGGGAGGCATTCGCGCCGTGGAACCGCGTAAATCTGCTTGGCACGGATCAGCTTGGTCGAGACGTCCTTAGCCGACTTATCTATGGTGCGCGTAATTCCATTGGTATCGCCGTCGTAACAACGAGTATCGCCTTTTTGTTGGGCGGTACGTTGGGCATCATAGCCGCGTTGTTCCGCGGCTGGGTGGATCAAGTGGTCGGACGCCTTATCGATATCTTCATGGCGATTCCGCAGTTGATCTTTGCACTAATGCTGCTGTCCATTTTCGGAACATCGATCCAGAATCTGATCACAATTATCGCATTTCTGGATTCAACCCGCGTTTTCCGGCTTGCCCGCGCGTTGGCAATGGACGTCGCTGTGACAGATTACGTAGAGTCCGCACAGGTCCGCGGAGAGAACCTACTATGGATCATCGCTCGGGAAATCCTTCCCAACATTCGTCCAATATTGGTGGCCGAATTTGGGCTCCGCTTTTGCTTTGTGTTCTTAACCATATCCTCCCTGTCATTCCTAGGACTGGGCGTCCAGCCGCCGATGGCGGATTGGGGATCCATGGTGCGCGAGAATGCCAGCCTAATCACCTACGGGGGCATCACACCGCTAGTCCCAGCGGCAGCTATTGCTCTGATTACCATAGCAATCAACTTCATCGTCGATTGGTATTTGCAGATCAGTGGTGCTTCCAATGGCTGAGCGGACGAGCGAACAGGTGGAATCTTTGCCGAGCGGGACGGAACGCGGTCTGTTACTGCTCACGATCCGCAATCTCGTCATTAATGGTCTGGTCGACGACACCATTGTTCCAATTCTGCGTGGCATCGATCTTGACGTTCATCGTGGCGAGGTTATCGGCCTGATCGGTGAGTCCGGTGCCGGAAAATCGACGCTTGGGTTGGCGGCACTTGGAATCGTAAGCGAAGGCTGCATACTCGCCGATGGAAGCATCACTTTCGATGGAATCGACCTCCTCAGCTGCCCGGAAGCGGTCAAACGTCACCTGCGCGGCGTACGCATCGCCTATGTCGCACAGAGTGCCGCCGCGTCCTTCAACCCTGCGCACAAGCTGATCGACCAAGTGGTTGAAAGCGCTGAGATCCACAAGACCGAACGACGCAAGCGAGCCCTTGAAAAAGCGGTGGGCCTGTTTGGTGAGCTTGCGCTCCCGGATCCTGCTAGAATCGGCCAACGATATCCACACCAGGTCTCGGGCGGTCAGTTGCAGCGCCTGATGACGGCAATGGCAATGCACTGTTGGCCCGATCTTATCATTTTCGACGAGCCGACGACAGCCCTCGACGTGACGACTCAGGTCGAGGTTTTGGCGGCCATTCGCAAGGTCGTCCAGCAGTTTGGAACGGCGGCCATATACATCAGCCACGACTTGGCACTTGTGTCGCAGATGGCCGACCGCATCGTGGTTCTGAAGGACGGTGTCAAGGTTGAGGAAGCCGAGACGCGACGCATGCTCGCGGCGCCGGAACACCCATACACCAGAACTCTTTGGGCGGTCCGTTCCCTCGAAAAATCGCCGGCCGAGGCGGCGCTGCCGATTCTCGACATTCGGAATATCAACGCGGCGTACGGTCCGGTGCGGGTACTGGAGGACGTCAGTTTCACAGTGCCGCGCGGCCACACTGTTGCGGTGGTAGGCGAATCGGGCTCAGGCAAGTCAACCTTGGCTCGGGTCGTGTGTGGTTTGTTGGGAGTTCAGGGAGGCGAGGTGGTGTTTGATGGCAGTCGGCTGCCGCCGTTGAGAAAAGAACGCACAGGCGATATCCTGCGCCGTATCCAGCTAGTCTATCAATCCGCGGATACCTCGCTCAACCCCAGCCATACTGTGCGCACGCTCCTCTCGCGTCCACTGCGACTCTACTTCGGACTGAAGGGGTCGGCCGCCCATCAGCGCGTAAACGAACTACTCGAGATGATCGAGCTGAACGGCGCTTATATCGATCGGTACCCTTCGGAGCTCTCCGGCGGGCAGAAGCAGCGCATCTCCATCGCCCGCGCGTTGGCGGCCAATCCCGATTTGATCGTTTGCGATGAAGTGACCTCGGCCCTCGATCAAGTGATACAAGAGGGCATCCTGAAGCTGTTAATGTCACTCCAGAAGGAGCTGTCACTCTCATACCTCTTCATCACGCATGACCTCGCCACCGTGAAGGCGATTGCGGACGAAGTCGCCGTTATGCACGGCGGCCGAGTGGTTAGATTCGGTGAGAAGAATGCCGTTCTCTCGCCGCCGTTCGATGACTATACGCAACTGCTCATGAGTTCGGTGCCGCAGATGGACCCAGACTGGCTCGACGGCGTGATCCAGACGCGTGCGGGAGAGAGCACGCCGAAACGATTCGACCAAGTCCATTCTTTTCGATGAGTCGGGTCGCCATCGGCGGAAATCGATCTTCATGGGGGTTGCCAGACGCGATCATACCGAACTGGTCATTAATCAGTACGAACCGGCCCGGCCGAACGATGTCGGCACCGTATCCCCGATGTATCCCGCATCCGAGCTTCTTCAGATGCTCGAGACAGGAGCATCGAAGCGGGCGTCCCATGCTGGTGGAAGCGCGCAGATTGATTGACATTTTCCTTTCCATGATCCGCAAGAACGCCGCCGATGATCTCGAGCCGTGGATCTCAGCACACAAAAAGCCGCGTCGCATCTTTCGCTGTCATCCGCGACAGCACTGCCGAGCGTGCGGCGATCACCGACCGGTTGTCCGATGACAAACCGACGGTCGGGTCACCAGGCTCAAGGTGGTCAAGCAACAGATGTACGGGCGTGGAAAGCTTGACCTCCGCGCCGGACTGGAGAAGCTTCATGACGAGGGAGTGCCGCCTATGTTCCACCGACATAGGCGGCACGGCGTTGCCAGTCGAGTGCTAGGGGCGGGTGTACCTCTGAAGCAGATTGCCGATATCCTGCACCATCGCAGTAACGATGCGTCCATGATCTACACGAAGTCGATCTATTGGCTCGCGGCCGTCGGCATGCCCTGACTGGGGATCTGGGTTCCTCACCGGTTCGTGTCCATTATTGAGCTCTGAGCAGAAGGCCCATATGTTAATGGTCACAAATCGGGACCTCAGTTTTTCGTGCGAAAGGGGCTCTGACGCAGTTCGATGAAGCTCAGAGTTATGGCGCGCCGGTCACCCCTGCCTGTAGGACCTTTTGACGATCCAAGCCTGGCTCGGGCACGCGACACGCGCCGACCGCTAAGCCTCCGCGGATGTCAATCGACGGCGCATTGTCGCGGTTCGAGCCTTTGCCATTAAGGGCTAGAAAGGGCTCATTACCACAGCTGCACTTTCGTAAGCGTCCGGCCTGAGGCGTCTCCGCCAGCAACGCGTCGGCGGTAGCCATGACCTCAAACGAAGGGTCGCTCAGGATTCCGCCCAAGCGACGAAGGCTACGAAATCCAGTTAGCGAACTACTTTTCGAATGTTACTCAGAGCATAGAAAACCCAGCCGATGATGTGGCCGAAGAAATAAATGCACAGTGTGAGGTAAGCAAGCAGCGCCAACGTCAACAACGTCGAACTTGACGAAATATCGGTCACGAACATGGGTTGGAAAATATCTGAAATCCATCGGAAGCGCAGGCCCCAGCTGCATCCCAATTGTCCGCATTCCGAGTACGTACTGGGTATCGTTGCTCCGAGCCATGCGAGCGAAATTGCTATGAATTTGGTCCACGAATAACGTTGGTCCCGAATGAGCCTGTAGATCGAAATCGCCTTCCCAAACGCGAGCCCTATTGACGCCAGAATAGAAAAAACAATCGAGATTAGAAGGCTCATATCCGCTCCACTCGGGTTCCAGGCCGAAGTTACAGCTCGCGACTTTACGAAAGGTTCGGACAAACCTTCAATTTTTTGGTGACCGCGTCGAAAAGGCCACTAAATTGCGGTCATTGCCAATCCCTGTGACCAACGCCACGGCAGAAGCTCTTCGATCCGGTTGATCGGGTGTCCGTCGGCAGTGCGGGCAAGCACGTCGGTGAGCCAGGCTTCCGGATTGACGCCGTTGAGCCTCGCCGCGCCGATCAATGTGTAGATTGCCGCGGCCCGTTCGCCGCCGGCGTCGGAACCGGCGAAGAGGTAGTTCTTGCGGCCGAGCGCGATGCCGCGGAGCGCATTCTCGGCGATGTTGTTGTCGGCCTCCAGTCGGCCATCGCCGAGGAAGCGCGACAGGGCAACGCGACGCTTGATTGTGTAGCGGAACGCTTCCGCCAGCGCCGTGCCGAGAGCTTGCGAGCCGTTGCCTCCATCCAAGTGAACAGATCAGCGAGCAGCGGCTTTGCGGCGACGCGGATCGCCAAGCGATCATGCATAGGTTTGCCTCTTGCCGCGGCCTCGACCGCGTAGAGCTGGGCGATCCGGTCGAGCGCTTCCTTTGCGACCGGTGATGCGGTCGCTTCCCACGCGTCGAATATCTTGCGCCGGCAATGCGCCCAGCAAGCCACCTCTGTGATCTGGCCCGGGTTCGTGCGCTGTGGGCCGTAGAGTTCCTCAAAGCCGGCATAGGCATCGGCCTGCAGGAAGCCGGTGAAGGTCTTGAGATGCTCGCGTGGCCGTTCCGCCTTGCGGTCGGGGCTGTAGAAGAAGGCTGCAGCCGGCGGTGCCGTGCCCTGGAAAGGACGATCGTCGCGGACATAGACCCAGGCCCGGCCGGTCTTGGTGCGTCCGTTGCCCGGTCCAGCACCGGAACAGGCGTGTCGTCGCCATGGATCTTCTCAGCCGCGATGTGGCCGGGCACATAGTCGAGCACCTCGGTCACATCGTCGCCAAGCCGGGTCATGTGGGATCCACAGGCCCAGCAGAGGCAGGCTTCGCTGCCATCGGGATGGTGGACGATCTCTTCGCGTGGCAAATGGCCCGGCAAAGGCCGGCGCTTCGGCTGCACCCGGTCTGGTCGGGTGGGTGGAATGTTGGTCGCCTCGGCGGCTGCTTCGCTTTGCGCCTCGCCGGCCTCCAAGTCCTCAAGCTTCAGTTCGAGCTGCTCGATTGCCCGGTCGAGGCGTTCGGAGGAGCGGCCGAACTGCATGCAACGCAGCCGCGCGAGCTGCACCTTCAGCTTCTCGATCTCCAATCGGCCCAACTGAACGGCCGTCATTGCCGCCGCGAGCTCGGCCTGACAGGCTAGGGCGAACGCTCGCAAGGCGTCGGGATCGGAAGGAAGATCGGCGGTGGCCAGTGACATGATTCAGGATAGCAGAGACGAGGCTTTCGATCCAGAATAAATGAACAGAATCAGTGCTCTATCAAACGAGTTGAGGCACTCTCGGCGGCTCTGGCACTACCGTCCGCCGCCAGTCGATCCCTTCGATCAGAAGCGCCAGCTGTGCCGGCGTCAGCATTAAGGCGGCGTCGACGATCGACGGCCAGACGAACTTCCCCCGCTCCAGCCGCTTGGCGAACAAGCAAAGGCCGGAACCGTCATAGTAGAGTACCTTGAGGTAGCCGCCTTGCTTGCCGCGGAACAGGAACATGTGTCCGCAATAGGGATCCTTCTTCAGCACGGTGGCGACCACGGCAGCCAGGCCATCGAATCCCTTGCGCATGTCGACCGGACGGCAGGCGAGATAGACCTTCGTGCCTGGCGCGACGTTCGGGATCACGAGACGCTCTTCAACGCCATCAATACCCGGCGCAGCGCCCGCTCGTTGACGAAGGCGTCCGTGCGGACCCGAGCGCCATCCGGCAGATCGATCTCGATCACACCGGTGCGCTCCTCCAGCTTCGGCATCGGGGCCAGTTCGCGTCGTGATCCCGCGTTCGCCTTCGCCGGCGACACCGCGACCGGAACGCGCATTGCTGCCTCGCCCGTGTTCTCGTCACGACCGAGCACGCCGATCGGGATGAACTCCACGGCAGCGGATCTGTCGGCCTCTTCCAGCTTGGGTGCGACAGCAGGTAAGCGACCCTGTCGGGCCTCGCGTCGCCAGTTGAACAGCATGTTGGCGTTCATGTTGTGCCGCCGGGCTATCTCGGAAACCGATGCGCCCGGCACCAGCGTCTCCGCCACGATCCGGCACTTCTCTTCCTTGCTCCACGCCTGTCGGATAATCTTCCGAGCCGGCGGAGCTTCTCTCTCATCAACCAACATCAGCAAGTGTCCACTATCCCGACAAGTGGACACTATCTTCGTGTGATCGTCGCCGCACCGAAAGACGCCTCAGCCCGGACGCTTACGCACTTTCGTCGGTTGCGTGCCTTACGCTGCCGACCGACAAAGGCGGTCGGAACTCGCGGCTTCGAAGGTCTTTTAATGGTTGGCAGACTCGGCGCCCTACAACTCTTGGCATTGCCTCGACAGATTGATCATTAACGATGGACTTCAGGGCTCGATAATGGGGAGGTCAATGTAACAGCCTGCCGGACCATGATAGAACTTGAGAAGCGGCAGCTTTCCATCGGAAGGCACGCTGGGAAAGGTGGTCTTTTCGCTGCCGGCCAGAACCACTCTCAAGCTGTGACCCGCCGGTAGGCGGGCGGAAATCGGATGCAGCGTGAAGGTCAGGATGGCAGCCTCGCCCGGAATGAGCGGTTCGGCGTCGCGTTTAAGATAGCTGTGCTGCGGTCCAAGCGCACGGAACGGTGAATCGGTCCACACCTTCCGGTGCACAGCGCGCAGCTGCCCTTCCGTAAGGTAAAGGGAAACCCCGTCAGGCCGTACGGCTTCGAGATACACCAGAAAGGCACCATCCTCACGGGTCGAGGTAACATTCAAGTGGACGACGGGATGTCCAGTGATCTCGAGGTCACCGGTCAACTGCTCGCCGGTGTAGGCGAGGCGAGCGGCGTCGAACTGGCGCCGATCTCCATAATCCACCTTCAGTCCGGCACCAATCTGGGTTCCCCACCGGTTCGTGTCGACGTCACCCAAGGCAGGATCGACCTGGAGCGGGTCGAAGCCCGCCTCTCCGGGCGATGAGCTCAGGCGGGAGCCGCTTGCCATGTACCACCGTCGGCGGGTGGCCACGGGCGGCCATGAGCGGGTCGATTTCCACGCACCCTCTCCAAGCGTGTAGTAGTGGAGGACTTTCCCATGCTCGTGGGCAGCCTGGCCGTTGAAGCACAAGTCTGCAAAGCGGATGTCATTTGCGTGCTGGGTCGCGAAAGTTGGAACGATCGTCTCACCGGGGTCGCGGAGGGGATCATAGGCATAGTCGCCACCATGGTTCCAAGGACCGATGATCACGTTCATCGGATTTGACTGTCCCAGAAAGCGACGAATGGCGCCTTGCGCCGTTCCACCGTCAAACCAGCCCGCCAAGTTCTGTGTTGGGGTACCTGAGCGAGAGATCCGATCCGCTACCTCCTGGGTACTCCACTCGAGCATTGAGTCTCCTCCCCAGGTGCTCGGACGATCATCCTTGAACGTCACCTGCTGGAATCCCTGGGATATGGGCACCACGCGCTCGTGATCACGCAGTGCCGCGGCAAGGTCCGCCTCGCCATCGGCTCCTACGGGACGAACCCCCGGCGAGCGCTGGCCGTTGGCGAGAACTGCCGCATTGCGGTCGAGCTGCTTGACGCGATCTGACCAGGTTTGCACGACGAAGAGGTTGGGAACTCCGCCAGGAAAATAGCAATCTTCGTAAGAATCGTAATCCGCAAACCGCGGTATGATGCCCTTCAGCGCCGGATGATTTCGCTCCGCCATCCAGTCCGCCGTGTTGGCGGTGTAGGACAGGCCGTAGCCGACCACCTGACCCGTAGACCAGGGCTGGGCGACGATCCAGTCGAGTACTTCGCTGAAATCCAGCGTTTCGGCGCGCGCACGGTGATAGGGCCACTCGCCGAAAGATGCACCGGTGCCGCGAGAATCTCCGACGACAACCGCAAACCCATTTGGTACAAGCAGGTCAGCCCACTTGTTGGACAACTCTCCCTTTGTGCCGCGCCAGTAGCGCGTCATCACCAGAATGGTGTCGCGCTTGGTGTCGGTGTCGTCACCCATTGGACGGACGACATCCAAGGCAATCCTTACGCCATCGCGCATAGTTACGTAAGTGGATTCCAGCGGGCCGACCTTATTGGGGTTTGTAGCAGCACCATCAAGATCAAAGTCAAAAATCGAATTTGACGTTTCCTGACGCGAGAGGCTCATTCAATTCTCCTGTTGAGCGATTGCCATGTTGGCAAAGCGTGGCCACCCAAACCTGGTGGCACTGGGAAAGCGCCGCCTTCCGGCCCTCGATGGATCGTCCGTCGCGCAGCATCACAATCGGGCAGATCTGCCCACTCGTGCCGCCGCGTCGAGGAACCTCCGGCCGTCAAGCAAACCCTCACTGTAGATTGCAAGCGAACGAGTGTTTTTGCGCAGGCAAAGCTCCTCGATCAACTCGCAATATGAGGCCTGCTGATCTCATATCCGCGCTTGGCGGAATTCGTGGGTGCACCAATGACCGCGACGGAATGCGGCTCAAGGCTATTGCCTCGTCGTGACGCCCCATGGTCTATCTTCCTTCGAAACGAGGCGAGCGGCGTTCCGCGAAGGCCGTGACGCCTTCTGCCCAATCCCTGGTCTCCATGATTGCTAGCACGTCTTGGGCCTCGGTCCGAAAAAGGCTGTTGGGGCTTTGTGGGAAATTGATCGCCGCCTTGAGACGAGCCATTGGCAACGGTGCGTTCCTGACAATCCGCTCCACCAACGCGGCCGTGTGCTCCTTCATCTGATGCGCTGGCGGAGCCCCGGTTGCCAAGCCAATCTCCAGGCATTTCGCGCCGGTTATCCTGTCGCCCAGCAGCAAGAGACGCGCGGCATTCGTTAAGCCGATGAGCCTGGGAAGTCGGAGCGTCACACCTCCCCCCACATAGGTTCCAATGGCAACTTCGGGAAATCCGAGTTGGGCGTCCTCGGATATGACAAGAAAATCAGCAGAGGTCGCGATTTCCGCTCCGCCGCCTAGAGCATAGCCGTGCACCTGGGCAATTACGGGCGTCTTCATCGTCTGAATCCGCTCGCACACGCTCTGCCCGAGCATAATATAGGCCTCGCGCTCATCGCGCGTCCGTTCGCCGGATTTGTGGGCCTTCAGATCAGCACCGGCGCAGAAAGCCCGGCCGTTTCCGGACAGGATCACGCATCGGACATTAGGGTCATTGTCTGCATAATTCAGGGCATCCAACGTCTGTTGATATAGCGCTTCGTTGACCGCATTCATCCGTTCGGGGCGATTAAAGATAATGTGAAACGCTTGGTTTTCTTGCTTCGTAACGACTTCGTTCATGGATCAGTCCCCGGAAATGTTGCTCACTGCTTCGTCCAAAAACTATTGCGCGTCCAACAGTTTTTTGGCATAGATTAATCGCGAATGAGCAATAATACTATCACTCTCAGGCATTTGCGGGCGCTTGTTGCGATCGCGGAGCGCGGTGGATACACCGCTGCGGCCCGCTCCCTGAATATCGCTCAATCGGCTTTAAGCCGAACGATCTTCGAGATTGAGGAGGAACTGGATACCCGCCTTTTCGAGCGCACTACAAGGAAGGTCGTCCTTACAGCATCCGGCGAACAGCTATTGATGAATGCGCGCCGTGTTCTCGAGGAATTCGACAGCGCGCTGTCACGGTTCCAGCTTTACCATAGAGGGCTAGACGGAATCGTGAGCCTAGCTGCACTTTCGTCGGTTGCGTCCATTATGCTGCCAACGATCATTTCCGAATTCCGGAAAGCCAGGCCCAACGTCAGAATGGCGGTAAGGGATGGTTTCGCGGACGAGGTTGTTCGTTACGTGTCCGACGGACACGTCGATTTTGGAATCACTTCCTTCCCAAGGGCGAAAGGACGGCTGATCTACGAGCAGATCGCGGCGGATAGTCTGATGTGCATCTGCTCGAAATCTCACAGATTTGCGGGCATGGAAACGGTGTCCTGGAACGACTTGGCTGGCGAAGACTTCGTCGCGTTCGCTCCCTTGAGCAGCATTCGCACCTGTGTGGATCGCGCTTTGCAAATTGGTGAAATCCAACTCGGGACCATCACAGAGGCTCGGGACGTCGGCACGGTTGCGGGCCTCGTATCCGCCGAGCTAGGCATATCAGCGGTGCCTAGCCTTGTCCTGCCCATGATGCAGTTTTGTGAATTAACCCAGAAAAGGTTGGTGAGTCCTGTAGTCGAACGCGAGATCTATCTTGTCCACGATCCACAGACACCGATTCCTCCAGCCGCTGGATTTCTCATGGAAATGCTTCGGCAGGGAGCGATGCATGGATTCGGAATTCCGAGCGGAGCAAGATGGGTGAATGATCGTCCGATCCAACATCCGCGTAACAGTGTAGGCGCCAGTTCTCCTGTTTGAAGCGCCAACCACCTTCGACATAGGTGCCGCACGTGTTCGTGATTCCGACGTCATTTGATGTTGATTCCCGAAGTGACCTGGGACAGGGCAGTTTTCCAGTGTGAAGTGATCCATGGTTGAACCCACCCCTGCTGTCTGTTTGGAGGGATTTGGAATGATACACATGGATTACTGAGCGTTATCCGGAGCTTGCATCTGCGGGACGGACTGCGTATTCTGACAAAGCCGGGCCATCGATTCCGATTTGAAGCCGGCCAGTCATTCCGA
Organism: Mesorhizobium sp. RCAM 05104; assembly: GCF_059683645.1. Lineage (NCBI taxonomy): Bacteria > Pseudomonadati > Pseudomonadota > Alphaproteobacteria > Hyphomicrobiales > Phyllobacteriaceae > Mesorhizobium > Mesorhizobium sp. RCAM 05104. The sequence continues at coordinate 2,443,155 of NZ_CM185033.1, forward strand.
TTTCATTCCGGCCGGTGTTCCGATTTGAAGCCGGCTATTTTTCGGACTAATCCTGGGTCTGGTTAATGTTTGGGTTTCGTTCCGGTCAAGCTTGCGCTGTTTCAGACGCTCTTGGCGAGCGCTGTTTTCGCATGCTTTCCCCGGTGAGATCGATGCGACAGGCGTTGTGAACGAGGGGGTCCAGGCATTGGCCAGAGTTGGGTTTGCAATGATCTCGTACCAGCGATCCAGGGCAACTGACTGGTGACGATTGTCAATCGGCGTTCTTGCAGTCTCAAGCACATCACGCCGCTAGTCCACGAAGACATTGTCGCCCGCGGCGCGTTCTTGGCGCATCGTCGGAGAAAGCCATTGTTCGAAGCTGCGAAAGAGTTCGCAGGACCGGCTGTAGCCATATCCGTACGGCAAGATGGGCCCAAGTTCGGCTCTGTGCGTCGCCTGCTCCAGAACGCGGCGCACGGCCTGGCCGCGCATGATCATCATCTCGAGCTTCGCGATCGGCGTCGTATAGGCCATCAGGCAGACGAGTGGGTCTGGCCTTTCCGCATGCGGAAATGCGGCGGTGTAGTTGCCTTCGCATAACCAGCTGCGCGTTGCTCTACGAGCGCGCGTCCAACGCGAGATCCCGCCGGGCATCCCAAACGGCCAGATTATAAAGCCAAGTGGACACCAATATGAACGGTTCGCTCAACAGAACGTTACCAAACATTTGTACAACGGCTAACAAATATTCACAAATATTTCGCCTAAAAACCGCTCTGATCTGTGCAACAATGGATCGCAACAATCAGAACAATTAAGGAGCGAACATGGAAAAGCGCATGAACACCGATATGAGTAATTCCAATTCCCTGCCCGAGATTGAATCATATTTCAGCGAAGATCACTTGCTTCTGAGCGATTTGGTCAATCCGCCGGAAAAAAGTGACAGGGACGCAAGAGCAATTTGGGACCTTCTTTCACTTAAACAAGGCAGATCAGTCCTTGAAATCGGATGCGGTTATGGGCGGATTGCCAATCGATTGGCGGAAAGAGGAGCGCGGGTAACCGGACTGGATATCTCGCCGATTTTGCTAGAAAAAGCCAAAGCGGATGCGGCTGAACGCCGCGTAGAAGTTGAGTATGTGCTTGGCGATATGCGCTCACTACCCTGGCAAGATCGGTTTGACGCGGCTTTTTTGTGGTACACGACATTTGGCTATTTCGATGAAGCGGATAATGAGAGAGTGCTTCATGAAGCCGCTTCTTCACTTCAAAAGGGCGGGCGTCTGCTAATCGATCAGACCAATCGCTTCGCTTTGCAACGCGACGAGTCGCCTACCTACGATGTTTGGCAGCGTAACGACGATATAAAAATCAATATACTAAGCTACGATGCGCTAACCGATCGTGGAAACTCCGAAAGGATCGTAGTCCACGATGGATGCGTTAGACGAACGCGTTTTTCTGTCAGATACTATGGGTTTTCCGAATATGTTCGCATGTTGCGGAGCGCGGGGTTCGGGACTGTTGAAGCCTATGGGCAGGAGGGCGGAGAGTTCACATCCTGTGGTCCGCGCCTCGTGGTCGTCGCGCAGAAGTAAGTGGGCGTTCAGGGAGATGGGGATCGCTTTCTACAGTTCAAAAAAGCCCGCCGATGCCAACTGCAACCACCAAAGGTCAGCATTCCCACCTAAAGTCCCTGAGTAGCTCTCGAGCCACATTGTGGCCGGGCACTCCGCAACTCCTCCACCGGGATGCGAGGAAGCTCCGCACTAATACGGGCTTCTAATCGCGGCTCGGTGGTTCGAATAATGCGCTGCGTGTCGCTTGAAGAACATCTCGTCGATTGTCGTTTCGCACCGAGCGAGGGTCGCCGACGATCCTCGGTGGCTCATTCCGGCGCTTGATGCCGGTCGCCATGACCTCGTCGTATGCTCCTCGCATGCCATAGAGCTTCAACGTCCCCCTCAGATCCAGAACCTGCGTGCGTTCCATCAGCTTGCCCGCCTGAGGCTGTCGTAGCGGCGCAGTCGGCCTGCGGCATGCTGCAGGCGAAGAGCGTCTGGGGTGAGGATGGTGATGGCAGGCGTGGGGTCGCGCGGTCGCGCCGCCGCGCGAGAATGTGATGATGACGGCGGAGGAGCAGACGTTCTGGTTGAGCACTCCCTGGCAGACGACCTCCATGGCAACGATGCCGTCGGTCAGCACCGCGGCCCGGATCGCCACCATCTGCTGATCGCCGTCATGCGCCGCCTTCAATCTCCGCCGCACCCGCTCCATTGCGGATGCCAGAGTCCAGTCCCGGAACGGCGCGCCATTGCGCAGCGCACCGGGCTTGCGGGTGTCGCGTTGCCTCAAGGAAAATGTTACCGCGCGGGTTCGTTGCCTCACCTAAAATATTACCCGTGAAGGCGCATGTCGCCATGGTGCCTTCACCACCAGGGAGGCAACATGAAGACGAAGATGACACATGCCATGCGTATGGAACTGGCCAATGCGGTCAGGGATCGCTATGCGGCCGCGACGACCAAGGACAAGCGCCGGATCTTGGAGGAGTTCATTGCGGCGACGGGGTATCACGAAAAGTCCGCAATCCGTGTCCTGAACAGCCGCCCGGAGCCGAAGCACCGTCAGACCCGCCAACGCCCGTCGCTCTATGATGAGGCCGCTCGGGCCGCCTTGATTGTGCTGTGGGAAGCTTCAGATCGAGTCTGCGGCAAGCGCCTCAAGGCACTGCTGCCCATTCTATTGCCGGCGCTGGAACGCAATGGGCATTTGAAGCTCGAGGAGGAGATACACCACAAGGTCCTGTCGATGAGCGCCGCGACGATCGACCGCTTGCTCCAGATGCCAAGGCGCACCATGCGTACGAAAAAGCCGCCAAGGGTTATGCCAGAGCCCCGGCGGCGCATCAAAATGCGCACCTTTGCCGACTGGAACGAGCCGCTGCCCGGCAGCATGGAGATGGACCTGGTCGCTCATTGCGGGGAAGTCAACCGCGGTAGCTACGTTCACAGCCTGGTTCTGACCGACATCGCGAGCGGATGGACGGAGGCCGCGCCCATCGTGGTCCGAGAAGGTACCCTCGTGGTCGAGACACTCGATCGGATCCGCACGGGCTTGCCCTTTGCCCTGAGAGCGCTGGATGTGGATAATGGCAGCGAGTTCGTCAACAACAGGCTGATCGAATATTGCCTTGGTCACGGCATCGAACTCACTCGCTCGCGGCCTTACCGTAAGAACGACCAAGCGTGGATAGAGCAGAAAAATGGCGCCGTAGTACGGAAGCTCCTGGGGTATCGGCGCTTCGAGGGCTTGGCGGCGGCCAGAGCGATCACGCGCCTCTACGCGGCATCCCGGCTGTTCGTGAACTTCTTCCAGCCCTCGTTCAAGCTGGCTGCCAAACAGCGTGACGGTGCGAAGGTAGCTAAGCGCTATCATCCACCGCAGACTCCCTGCGAGCGTCTCCTGCAGGCGGAGGCTATCCCGATGGCCGCCAAGAGCAAGCTGCGCGAGATCGCCGGCGACCTCGATCCGCTGAAGCTGCTGGAGGAGATGCGAGCTGTCCAGGCTTATCTGGCGGCGCTGGCTGACGGCGAAACACCGCCACCGGCGACATCGGAACCGCCCAACCTGGCCGCGTTCGTAGCCAGCCTATCGAGCGCCTGGCATGCGGGCGAGATCCGTCCGACCTTCTCCATTGAGGCCTGTCAATACCGGGTGAACTTTCCTCAAAAGTGCCGAAGTAAAATTCCCCAATTATGCCGTCTCGGACGGCATGGAGAATTGGGTATTTTTCGGCGGCCGCCCTCGCGGCCGTGATGGTGGGGCGAAGGACGGTGGAGTAATCAGGGCTTTCGAACGGACGTGTTCAGGCATCAATTCGGCATGTTGGCGCAGCCTGTAGCTTGATCCTTCGATCTGAACGACGACGGCATGATGCAAAAGCCTGTCGAGAAGCGCGGTGGCGACCACGGCGTCTCCAAAAACATCGCCCCACTCTGCAAAGCCGCGATTGGACGTCAGGATCATTGCCCCTTTCTCGTAGCGGGCGTTGACGAGCTGGAAGAACAGGTTGCCGCCGCCGGCGATGACCGGGAGATAACCGATCTCATCGACGATCAGCAGACCTGGCCTGCAGAAGAAGCGGATGCGTTCTTGCAGCCGTCCCTCGCGCTCGGCCCTGGACAGCGCTGCGATGAGATCGGCAAGCGTACAGAAGTAGACGCTCTTGCCGGCTTTGACAGCCTCGACGCCGAGCGCCACGGCGAGATGGCTTTTGCCGGTTCCCGGCGGCCCGAGGAAATGGACGGCCTCGTGCCTTTCGACGAAACCCAGTTGCGCGAGCGTGAAGATCCGATCGCGATCGAGGGAGGGCTGGAAAGTGAAATCGAAGCCGGCGAGCGTTTTGATGGTTGCCAGCCGACCCATCCGCAGCGCCGTCTTTATGCGACTGTTCTCGCGCAGGGTCAGCTCTTCGGAAAGGAGAATGTCGATCGCTTCGAGTGCCGACAGCTCGCCATGCTCCAGGCGGCGGACAATATGGTCGAGCGCTTCAAGGGCACGTGGCATCTTCAAGCCGACAAGGTCATGGCGAATGCGGTCGATCATCGACGGCACGGCATCGAGAGCGGCGTTCATGGGCGGTTCTCCTGCGCCATGGCTCTGGCGACGGCGTCATAGAAGGCGAGCGGCCGCTGCGTGACCCGGTCTCCGGATCCATGAAGAATGATCTCGTCATTGTTGACGCGCGATCGCGATCGCGGCGGTGAGCGAAGGGTTCTGTGTCCTGGTTCGACGCGGCGCTGATGGCGACCTTCCAACACCGGATGGACAGCAATCAGCGCGCCGTCTTCGAAGATTCGAACCTCATTGGCCAAGGTGTGAACCTCGACGAGCCGCCTTCTGGTGGCGTCGGGCACGCTGTATGCGTTTCCACCGACACTCACCATGCCCTCTCGGGATATCCTTCGCTCAAGCCGCAGAACCGATCGGAACGGAGCCAGCGGCAAGGGACGCAGATGAAGGCGCTCTTCCGCGAAGGCCTCGACGACGACGCGCTGCGTTGTGGTGTGCACGCGCGGATTGGCAACGGCATCCAGCCATTGCCGCAGTTGGGTGTTAAGATCATCAAGGTTACGAAACGAGCGCGCCAGGAAGAAGTCTTCACGAATATAGCGAAATGGTCGCTCGACCTTTCCCTTCGTCTTGGCGCGATATGGTTTGCAGGCCTTTGGATGAAAGCCGAAATGGCGGGCGAGATCGAGCAGAGCACGGTTATAAACAATGCCGCCCGTTTCGCCTTCGCCGATGACCGCTGTCTTCATCCGGTCGTAAAGGATCTCGCGCGGGACGCCGCCGATCGCATCGAACGCCGCCGCGTGGCATCGCAACACCGTCGGCAGATCCTGATGCATGGCAAAGCGCGCCCAGATGAGACGGCTATAGCCCAGCACCATAGAAAACAGCCAGACGATCCTGGGGGTTGCCGGCTCGTCGGTGAAGACGACATGGAATTGGGCGAAATCCACCTGTGCCTGTTCGCCGGGAGCTGTTTCAAACCGAACTTCAAAGCCGGCTTCTGAGGTCGGACGAACGTCTCTGAGGAAGTCCGTGACGGTAGTGTAGCCACCGGCGTACCCACGATCCTTCAGTTCTCGCAAGAGCCGCCGACCGCTAAGGCCGGGATAGGCAGCAACCCGTTCACGCAGATAGGTGGTGAAGGGATCAATCACCGTCGCCCGCGGCTTTCTTGGTCCATAGGCAGGCGCCTCAAGGCCACGCTCGATGTATTTGCGGATTGTCTTTCGATCGACGCCGGTCTGCCTGGCGATCGCTGACACCGACAGCCCCTGCCGGTGCATATCCAAGATCATGACTATCTCCCCGAGTTTGATCACCGCCATTCCCCTCTCGACCATCGAGAGCAGTATCGGTGATGACGCGCCGCCGGTCCTCCGGGGCGCGCCCCGGAGGACCGGCGGCAACACTAGACTGAGGAAGATTCAAACGGCACTTCTGGGGAGTATTGATCCGGTATCGACAAGGCCAAACCGCGTTACCTGCGAAGTCTACAAAAGGTCTCGACACAAACCCTTATTGCGAGTCCCTCGCCGACGCTCAAACCGGTGATCCCACCCACTCCTCCCGTGACAGCCGCGAAGATGCAGGAGAAGCCGAAGCTGGTCTACGCCGAGCCTGGCCAAGCCCGCGTCCAGGCGCTCCGCATGGTGTGGCCGATCGTTTGTCGCCGATTGGAGGAATTCCCCAACATCAACGCCACGCAGCTCTTCGAGGAGCTGTGCGTCCAGTTTCCAGGTCGATTTACCCGCAAGCAGTACAAAACACTCGTTCGACGGGTCAATCTCTGGCGCCAAGCGGCTCGCGCCCGCGGTGTTGTCGTTGGGCCAAAGACTTATCGTCGGCTCAACGACAAACCGCGCGGCCGACGTCCCGACATCTTTAAGGACCATTGGGAAGAGATGGCACGATGCCTTGAAGAGCGTCCGGATCAGACCGCACTTGAACTTCTCGTCGAGTTCCAGGTCCGTTATCCCGGACGATACAGCTTGCACCAGCTTCACACGTTGCAGAAGCGAGTAAGGGCGTGGCGACAACAAGCCGTGCAGCGGCTCATCGGCGAAGTCAGCAGCCTAGCGCCGTATGTCGCTTCAGATTCCGCACGCCTGGCGAGCGGGTAACATTCTTGATGAGGCACTCGGTAACAAAATTAGGTGAGGCAACACGACATGCGGGCAAGGACCGGTATGCCAAGGATTGTAGAATGTGTCGCGCGCCCGAAGGAGCGGGCATACGCGGCGAGAGTGCGCCGTCCTGACCTGCCTTACAATTCGTTCTCGACCGTGCCGTGGCATTCTTATGAACGTTCGTCCGCTCCTCCGGGAATCACTGAAGCTGTGACAACCTCGCCTCGGATCGGACGGACAACCTATTTAAAACTCACATCTAGCTATTCGGGGATCAATGGCTTTGAAGGCCACCGGATTTATCTTTTTTAAGCGGGCGATGTGCGAATCTATATCATTGGGAAACATCGTAGCCGAGCCGCGTTCGTCCTTCCCCTTCGTGCCCGCCCGATAGGGCGAACAAGCCCGCGGCGTAAATCCCCAGTAGCGGGCAAAGGCGTGCAGTCGCACGTTAAACCGCACCTCCCGCGTCGTCGCATCGTGGTGTTCGACCAGCGCCTTCGGGTTGTCGAACAGTACTTCCGTTGGAACCCCGCCGAAGCGAAGGAAGGCTCCTTCCATCCCCTCGAACCAGTCCGCCTGGCGCTCCCGAAGCGAGGGACGGATATGCAGCCGACGCGAGTAACCCAGCGTTGCCACAAACAGGTGCACCCGAACACGCTCGCCGCCGATCCACGCCCGCGTGTCGCCAAAGTCGATCTGCATCTGATGTCCCGGCGCCGTCTCAAACCGAACCGTCGCGCGTTTCTGCGCCCTCAACTCCCGACGCCAACCCTGCACCCGAAGCTCCACCGAACGAAGCCCTATGACGATCCCATGTTCGCTCGCCAGTTCCTGGCGCACCACATCGGCGTTGCCGCCATGGCGAAAGAAGCGCTCCCGCAGCCAATCGTCCAGCCCGTCAAACGCCGTCCGCCGCACAGGCTTGCGAAACGGAACAGTCCCGCCCTCGCGCAGATACCGACGCACCGTGTTGCGCGCGCACCCGAATTCCTTCGCCAATCGCTTCGCTCCCCAGCCAAGCTCATGCAGCCGCAGCATCGCTGCCACCTCTTCAGGCTGAAGCATCTCCTCTCCCTGCAACGTTCTCGACAATGCAGAAGTCGCCGAAATCCCAGTCGTCATCCATGCCTCCTCTCATAATCGAGGGGGTCAGTTCGTCAGGGGTCAGTTTCTCAATTCGACCGACAGCGCCATCAGATTATCCGATGACCGACGAAGGTAGCCCGCGTGAGGCCGCCACGTTTCCTCGATACTTGGCGTCAGTTCTGGGGTGTAAAAGAATGCCCCTGGTTCTGTTGGGACTGAGCACGACCTTGTCAGCGAGCAAGCGAACCGAATCCAGGTCGCAACTCCGTCAACGGTTGGAGAAAATGGGGGACGTTTGATCGGCTTTTCTAGCGGGGCTTGTTGGTCGCTCGATCAATAGCGTTACTAAGGCGGAAGCTCTCCCGCGTGCAATTGGAAGACGCGTTTGTCCAGTTCCTTGTCTGCTTCCGTGAGACGATGGTTTAGGCGAAGGTAGTCGGTCCAGGTCGGCGTGCGGAAGGTCTCTGTCCATTCCACAGGCTTCTGCAGGTTGCGCTGGAGCGTCCAGTGCCGCGCACCGACGCGACTCTGTACGTGCCGGCGCTCGCGCATGACGTCCAGGAAAGCCTCGACATTTTCTTCGCGTACCAAATACTCGACCTTGACAGCGATGGGACCGCTTCTCGGCTTCAGATTGAGGTCCACTGCCGGGGCGTCGAATTCATCCAAAGGATCGGGCTCGGATTCGCGGCGCTCGCGAAGAGGAAACACGGCTCCGGCTGCAGCGACCAGCAACAGAGCTCCCGCGGAACCCTGCAGCGCCCAGACCAGGGAATGGTTCTGGGCCACCGTACCCCATACCCAACTGCCGGCCGCTATGCCGCCATCTACTAAAGCATAGTAGATCGAGATCGTGCGCCCCACGACCCATCGTGGGCTTGCCAACTGTACGCTCACGCCAACCCCGGACCAGGCGGTGACCCAACCCGCGCCGCCCAAGGCGAGCGCAATCGCCGCCACGGCAATCGAAGAGGTCAGCGCACGGGAGAGGGAGCATGCCGCGCAGGCGACGCAGGCGAGCGTCATCAGCCGTTCTTGAGACAAGCTCCGTCTGAATAGGGTATTGGAGATACCGGCGAAGACAGCGCCTGTCCCGAACCCGGCCATGAGGGTGCCATAGGCGAGAGGCCCTCCTCCCAACTGATCGCGGACAACCAGCGGCAGCAGCGCGAGTATGGCGATGCTGGCCAGGCCAAAGAGGGTTCCCCGCGCGATCGCCGCCTTGATTTCCGATGACATCGCCGTGAAGCGCAGCCCGTCATAGATCGCCGTCCTCATCGACTCACGCGGGAGCGGTGAGGAGCGAACCTTCCACTTGCAGCGCCATATGGTGGCTAGGGGGACCAGATAGCTGAGCATGGTTACGGCGAAGGCTGTCAGAAGGCCAAACGAGGCAACCACGATGCCGCCGAGTGCCGGGCCCACGGTCCGTACAGTGTTGAAGCCGACCGAGAGCAGGGTAACGGCAGCGGGAACGTCGCGTCGGTCCACGATGTCGCCAACCGAGGCTTGCCAGGCGGGATCGTTGAGAGCACCGCCGCATGCAATTAAAAAGCTGAAGCCGAGGATCATCCACGGGTCGGCAAAGTCCAGCGCCACAGACGCGGTCAACATCGCAGATGCTATCGCCATTAGGCACCGCCCGGCGAACATGACCCTGCGACGGCTGAAGTTATCGGCGATGGCCCCGGCGAAGACAGACAAAATGAACGCGGGCAGGTTCGCTGACGCCGGTACCAGCGCAACCATAAGATCGGAGGTCGAGATTGTGGCCATCAGCCAGCTAATGGCAACAGATCTGCATCAACCAGCCGAGACTGGAGACCTGCGTGGCGAGCCAGATGGAGCGAAAGGTCGGGTTCCTGAGCGGCGCAAACGTCGCTGGCGAAACTGATTCCGCGCCGTCACCCGCGACATTGCTCATTCAGTCTGACTCTTGCTCATGTTTCATTGTCACATTCTTCTACAGCCCGAAGCTGCCGCAATTCAGCTGAAGGATCGGACAGCGACTAATGTGCGCAGACACTCAGCAAATTGAATGCCCGGCAGGAGACTAAGCTCTCTGCCGGGCCGGTACGCCTTGGGGGGTCGCGTAAGTCGGTATCTTTGCGCATCAGTTCTAAATCGCGTTTTGCCGCTCTGGCAGGATCTGCAAGACGTGGCAGACCGCCGTCGGCGAGGTGGAAAATCCGCGCCTCCTTGTCCTTGTTGATGGCGACCATTCATGCCGGCTACATACTGGACGGCGCCAGCGACGTCGCAGGCAGCAGCGTCGAAACTGCCTGATGTGGGGCTATAAACAAACGGACTCGTCCTCGAAAATCATGGCCAACCTCGGTCCTCGGCGCGTAGGGCGTAAGGGATGGTTGTCATGCAAGCACGATTCGCGAGCGGTCATAACTTTTCTCCTGAATACTTCGCGCAAACACGTCGGGAGCTCGACCAACAAATGGGTCGAGCTCCAACTCAAATAGGCAACACCGTCTGCACCAGGTTGACCCAATAGCCGATGCCATAAGTCAGGGCTTCGTCGTCAAAGTCATATGCCGGGTTATGACACTGAGCCGTCGGTCCATTGCCAAGGAAAATGTAAGCGCCCGGCCGCGCCTCAAGCATGTAGGCGAAATCCTCTGCCCCAATGCTTGGTTTGATCTTCTCGTCCACCGATGCATGCCCGACGAGGCTGCGTGCCGCCTTGATCGCTAAATTGGTTTCCTCCGTGTGGTTGACAGTAGTCGGAACGGATCGAAGGTACCTGAACTCGATATCTGCGCCGAACCCGCGCGCGATACCCTGAGCGGATGCCAAAATCTCTCGTTCGGCGAAGTCTCGCAGGCCGGATGCGAGGGTCCTGACGGTTCCGGCGATTTCAACGCGATCGGGAATAACGTTGTAGGCCTGTGCCGCGCTCAACTTGGTGACGGAGATCACCAGCGACTCCCTAGGATCGGTCTGGCGCGAGACCAAGGTTTGCAGACCCATGATGATCTGTGCTGCAATGACGACGGGATCGATGGTTCGATGCGGCGCGCAAGCGTGGCCGCCCCTGCCCTTCACGATAATGTCGAAGTCGTCCTGCGAACCCATGATTGGGCCATGGCAGATGGCGAATTTGCCGACGTCCAAGCCCGGCCAACTATGCATGCCGAAGACTTGGGAGATGCCGAAACGGTCCATAATTCCTTCCTGGACCATCTTATACCCGCCCGACGGGAATTCTGGCTCTTCTGCAGGCTGAAAAATCAAAGCAACAGAGCCCTTGAACTTGCGCGTAGACGCCAGGTATTTCGCGGCGCCCAGCAACATGGCTGTATGACCGTCATGGCCGCATGCATGCATTATGCCTGGATTTTTCGACGACCAGGGTTTGTCTGACGCCTCATCGATGGGCAGGGCATCCATGTCGGCTCTCAGCCCGATCGTCGGCCCGTCTCCGCCTTCGCCTTGGATCAATGCGACGATGCCGGTCTCGGCTATCCCCGTTTCGATGTGATTGATGCCGAACGATGCCAATTTCTCGGCCACGAACCTCGCTGTGTTGTGTTCCCGAAAATCGAGCTCTGGATTTTCATGGAGATAGCGGCGCCACTCGGTCGCCTCGCGCTGCAGATCCCCGCCGAAAGCTTCAACGCTTCTCATGTTGCATTAGCCCTTTTTAGACACATTCCGATGAGCCGTTTCGATACCCTTTTCCAGCCGCGCTCTGCGTTGAAAAAGGACAGCGGGATGAATTGAATCCCTTTTTGAGCGCGGGATGACTATCGAACGTCAATTCATCACTTCGTTCAATCGAGAATTAGAATTCTTCGTCCAATACAGAATGATGCATGACGGAGAGAGATTTGCGCCAAACTGCGTCGGCTGCTGAAATGTGGATTGCAAGAACACCGCAGTGTGAAATGAAGTGGTCAGTTTGTGAGACCCACTTGGGACCTGCGCGTGGCGATGACAGTGCGGGGACGGATCTCGCCGCGTAGGGCGCGGTCGAGTAGTTCGGCCGCTTGCCATAGGTGCGCACGGCGATCAGCGCCGAGGCGTTCGTCGCCATCTTCTGAGTGACGTTGGCGTGCAGGTCGAGCGTGACGACGATCGGCGCGCAGGTCCCGTGTATGGCGCGCAACCGGCGAGGATCTCGCCTTTTGCGTCCTCGCAGCCCTCAGCGAGCATCGCACCGTGCAGGTTGATGAGCTCGCCATTGCAGCCCTTTTGCGCCTGCAAGGAACCAGGCACAGAGCTGCTCAAAAGTTTCCTCCGTCACCGTGCCCCAGGGTGGCGCTAGCTACGAGCGGATGAGAGAGCCGAATTTCTCCGCCGCCTCGAACGCCGCGCCCAGCGCGGTGTGTGTGCCCCGCCGCGCCAGAGGGATCTCGTCGCCCAGCAGCAATGCCAGAGTCCGGAAATGCTCGAGCATGGTGGGCACCTTGCTGAAGGTGTTTGCCTCATGTTCAATCTCGCCAGTGATGATGCGTAGTTCACGGGATGGGTCCGGATTACAAAGCGATGGAACAGCAGTTACGGTGCATCACCTGTTGACGTCATGTCATCCCAAGTACCAGGCTTCGAGTGCCGTTGGTGGGCAGAGCCCACGTCTCGCTGCCAGACGGGCTTGGCTAGTGCCGTCCTGCGCGGAGTTCAGCGAGCTGACTGCCATACCTCGCGGCGCAATTGTTACATGCCCCGCTGGGTCGGGATTGGCTGCAGTCGGATCAGTCCAATATCGTTCTCGATCTCGATACCGGTCCCGAATGGTTCCGAGAGCTTCCGCAGCCGCTCCAGAATAGCTCTTGCTTGCTGTCCCTGAGCGAGACGCGGCACGCCTCGGTTGGCAAATCTTTTCGAACGACCAAGTTCGATCGGATACAGCCGCAATTCCGCAAGCTGGTTGCGCTCAAAGCGGCTTACGGTCACGATGCTTTCATAAAAGGAAGGGCCGGATTGAGAGCCAACAAGTCCTTCTGCTGTCGGATACCCCTTTGCCACCTCGTCGATCGTTACCTCGGCGTCCGTGTGAACTCTTGGATCCTTGTCGTATTCATCGAACATGTCAGCGCCGACCGGGGTCCGAAGGTCCTGGCAGAAGAAATTTCCTAGGCTGTAAAAGATTGGCCTTCCTTTGTAGATTTCGATACCGCGCAATACATGCGGCCCGTGCACGATATATGCGTCCGCTCCGGCATCGATAACGCGGCGCGCAAACGGTTGTTCATAGTCCGGCGGGTCCAGGCTCCATTCCCCGGGCTCGTGCCCGTGATTCGTAACGATGCAGAAATCGGAGAACTGTTTGCCCTGACGAACATGTCGGAGAATGTTATCGACGTCACGCGGATCAGCTTCAAAGCTGTAACCGGCTTTGTTTCCCGGCTTGTACCTCACTCCGCCAAGCACGACCTGATCTGGCCGCTGTTCTGCAGGCCGGTCGCCCGGTAACGCTTCACGTACCCGTTTCAAATCCTCAAGCATCTCTGGTGGAACCACGATACTATTCGTCAGTCGAAGGGCATTCAGGCCTGGTCTCCCGGGTGCCTCACCAGCAGGATCGCATGCACGAGACATACGCGAGAACGTGGTTGCAAATGATATCAACGCCGCACAGCCACGAGAAGTCTCCATGAAGCGAGCCGCGCCGGCCTGAGAAAGATTCTCCCCTGCACCTGCATGGACGATGCCGTTCTCGTGGAGTATACGGCTCGTCTCGCGCATACCTTCAAGGCCCCAGTCTAGTGTATGGTTGTTCGCGCGACTAAGCATATTGAAGCCCATCGCTTTCAAGTCAGGTCCAAGCTCCGGGGCGCTGATGCAATATGCACCGCCATACTCCGCCTGTGGGCATCCTTTGGACCAAACATCCAAGATGTTGGTTTCCAGGTTGCCGAAAGTGACATCGGCTTCATGAAGGATCTTGACGAGCTCACCGAACCCAGGATGTCGCCCCTTGGTCACTGGTCGCGCATAGAGTAGGTCGCCAACTGCTGCCATTGTGAAGCCGTCTTCAACGTTTGTGGCAATTGAGCCGACCGTATCAAAGCCACCATCCTGATGGATTGGATTGCGACTGTTCTCGTACGAATCTCTCTCCATATGATCTCCTACTGTTCGCCAGTGCGAATTTGACTGTCGCTATACTTGGATTTTCCGATTCATTAGGATCGGGTCATGAGGCTGAGCCACATCCATAAGCGAATGATCGCCCGCTTCGGCCAGCTGGACCGGGATCTCTGTCGCCGGAGCGCGGACATGACAGGCCACGACGCGCCCATCTGCCATCGGCACCAAAGGCGGCACTTCGATGCGGCAACGCTCGACAGCGAGTGGACAGCGCGGGTGGAACGCGCACCCGCTCGGCGGATTGATGGGGCTTGGCACTTCGCCCTCCACCGGCGCTGCCAACCGAACTCGCGTGGGATCCGGCACTGGCGCTGCTGCGATGAGCGCCTCGGTATAGGGGTGGACCGGCTTGGCGAAGAGCGCTTCGCATTGAGCGAGTTCCACGATCCGCCCCAGATACATGACCGCAACGCGATGGCCGATATGCTCCACGACGCCAAGGTCATGTGAGATGAAGACGAAGGCGATGCCCATCTGTTGCTGGAGATCCAGAAGCAGATTCAAGATCTGTGCCTGTACGGATACGTCAAGGGCTGACACCGCTTCGTCGGCGATGATGAGCGAGGGCTGGAGGGCCAGCGCCCGAGCGATGCCGAGCCGCTGCCGCTGGCCGCCCGACAACTCGGACGGGAGCCGGTGCATCATCTCGGGCGACATTCCGACCTTCTGGAGAAGGTCCGCAGCAAGCGCGTTGCGTTGCTTCCGGCTGAGACGCTCAAAATTCTCGACGGGTTCGGTGATGATCTGTCCGGCGGTAAGGCGGGGATTTAGCGACGAGTAAGGATCCTGAAAGACCATCTGCATCCGACGGCGCCACGCGTGAAGCGCGTCCTTTTTGAGGCCCGCAATATCGGTTCCGTCGATCAGCACGCGCCCGCCCGTCGGCTCCACGAGTCGCATCAAGAGCCGCGCGACAGTCGACTTGCCGCAGCCGGATTCGCCGACGATGCAGAGCGTCTCGCCCGCCTCGACGGAAAAGGATACATCCTCCACCGCCCGGATCACTGGGACTGTCTTCTTGAAGATTCCCGAGCCAAGCGGATAATGCTTGGTCAGATTCGCGACTTTCAGCAGAGGACCATTCATGCGCCCATCACCTCTTCGGCGCGCCAGCAAGCTGCGGCATGGCTCAACCCGACATCACGCAGGGCGGGCGTCTTCTCGCGGCAAATATCGATTGCGAACGGGCAGCGAGGAGCAAAGCTGCACCCGACTATGGGCTCGCGAAGACTTGGGACAATGCCGGGAATTTCTGGAAGGCGTCGCTGTCGGCCGCGCCGCCGGTCAGGCACCGATCGCATGAGGCCCTGAGTGTAGGGATGCGCGGGACACGCAAATAGATCTATCGCGCTCGCTTGTTCAACGATCCGGCCGGCATACATGACAATGACGCGTTGGCATGTCTCGGCTACAACGCCCAGGTCATGCGTGATGAACATCACGGCCGTTCCCGTGCGCTCTTTCAGATCGACGATGAGCCGCAGGATCTGCGCCTGGATGGTGACGTCGAGCGCGGTCGTCGGCTCGTCGGCGATCAATAGTTCCGGTGAGCAGGCGAGTGCCATAGCGATCATGGCACGCTGGCGCATCCCGCCGGACATTTCGTGGGGATAGTTGTTGACGCGAAGCTCGGGATCCGCGATGCGGACGAGACGGAGCATCTCTTCGGCCTTGGCCATGGCCACCGATCGGGACGCTTTTGTGTGGATCTGCACCGCCTCGGCGATCTGGCGGCCGACCGTATAGACGGGGTTCAGACTCGTCATCGGCTCCTGGAAGATCATGGCAATCTGGTCGCCGCGGATCTGTCGCATTTCCCGATCGGACAGCTCAAGTAGGTCGCGTCCGTGAAAGTGGATCTCGCCGCCGACAGTCCTGGCGGTCAGCTTCGGCAGCAGGCGAAGGATGGAGAGGGCGGTGACGCTTTTTCCGCACCCCGATTCGCCGACGACGCCGAGCGTTTCGCCTTTCTTCACCTGGAAGCTGATGCCGCCCAGGGCGCGGGTGACGCTCTCTTCGCCGTAAAAGTGCGTTTCCAGATTTCGGACATCGAGAAGCAAATCGTTCCCTGCGGTTTGGTGCATCTGCATGTTAGCGCCTCCGCTTGGCGCGGGGGTCGAACATGTCGCGCAAGCCGTCCCCGAGCAGATTGACGGCAAGGACCGTGACGGCAAGCCCGATACCAGGGGCGAAGATCGTCATTGGAGCGATAGCAAGATACAGGCGAGAACTCGAGATCATGTTTCCCCAACTCGCAATCTCGGGTGGCACGCCAACGCCCAGGAAGCTCAGCCCGGCCTCTGTCAGAATCGCATCTGCGCAGACTATGGCGCTCTGGACCATGAGGGGCGCAATCGTGCTCGGGAGGATGTGTCGCCAAAGCACCCTCGGCAGGCGTGCGCCTCCACAGACGGCGGCCTCTACGTAAGGGCGCTCCCGAACACTCAGAACCACCGAACGGACAAGCCGCGTGATGCTTGGCATCTGGGGGATCGTGATGGCAACGATGAGGATGCCAATCCCAGGGCCCGTTAGGGAAATAAGGGCAATGGCCAGCAGAATCGTCGGGATCGACATGAGGCCGTCCATGACCCGCATGACAACGTTATCGAAGCTGCGGATATAGCCGGCGATGACGCCGATAAGAACGCCACCCAGAACCGCGCCGGCCGCCGCCGTCAATCCCACCAAAAGTGAGATCCGGGCGCCGAACACCGTTCGTGCAAAGACGTCACGGCCCAAATTATCGGTCCCGAACCACATCTCGGCTGAGGGCGGCTGAAGACGTTTGAATGGATCCATGTTCAGTGGATCGCCGGCGTAAAGCGGCGCCGCGAGTGCTAGAACGATCAACAGTGCCAAGAGGCCGCCGCCTATCACGACCAGCGGATGCCGCCTTGCCAGACGGGGAAGATCGGATATTCGCAGGCGGCCCGTCGGGACGTATTCAACTGGTGCGGACAATATTGTCATATCAGTACCGGATGCGGGGGTCGACCAGGGTGTAGGAAAGATCGACCGCGAGATTGATTAGGACGTACAGGCCCGAAACGAGGATGAGGACGCCTTGAATGATGGGATAGTCGCGGTTGTTGATCGCATCGACCACCAAACGACCGATACCGGGTACGTTGAACACCGTTTCCGTGATAACGACGCCGCCGATCAGACCAGCGAAACTTAAACCGATCACGGTGAGGATCGGCACACTCGCATTTTTCAGTGCGTGGTGGAAAAGCATGGCATAGGACGAGGCGCCCTTGGCAGCGGCTGTTCGCATATAATCTTCCGACAGAACTTCGAGCACGCTCGCCCGCGCGATCCGGGCGATGAAAGCAATGTAGGGAATGCTCAAAGTCACGGTCGGCAGGATCAGGTGCACAAACCAAGACCCGAGGCCGTTGTCGATCGGCACGTATCCCTGGACCGGCAGCCACCGCAGACTGATAGCGAAGAAGTAGATGAGAAAATAGCCGACCACAAACACCGGGACAGAAAAACCAATGGTCGCGAATGCCGTCATGATGCGATCAACAAGACCGCCAGATCGCCACGCGGCGAGGACGCCGAAGGAGACCCCAATCGTCACCGAGAGGATCATCGTCAGGATCGAAATGGAAATGGTCGGTTCAAGCCGCTGCGAGATGAGCTCGAGAACCGGTCTTCCGGCAAAGATCGAGGTGCCGAAATCGCCGCCGAGCATGTCCCGCACCCAATGCATGAACTGAACCGGCATAGGATCGTTCAGTCCCAGCTTCTCGCGGATGCCGGCGATCATCTCCGCCGTGGCCGACTTGCCGGCGATCATGTCAGCCGGGTCGCCGGGCGCCAGCCTGACAAGCAGGAAGACGAAGATCCCGACCATCGCCATGACGGCGATGGCCGAGATCAACCTGCGCACAATGTAAGCGGCCATTACGTGCTCAGCCCTTCTGCATGTTCCACATTGGCTCCAAAGCCGGCACGCCGATGAGGCCTGTGAGGGTCTTACGGCGCGCGATTGGCGAGACGCTTTGACCTAACAGAACCTCGGGCACATAATCCCACCATATCCGCTGCATCTTGCGGGCCAGTGCCTTGCGCTCCTCGAGCGTTTCGACATCCGCCCATTTGACCCGAAGAGCCTCATATTCGTCGTTCTGCGGCCAGCCGAACCAAGCTTTTTCGCCATCCATGGGCAGGCTGACCGCGGTGATAACATTGCCGAGGGTCACCTCAGGTTCGCTCGACATGAAGAGGCTCCAGCCTCCGTCCTCAATGGAGCCCTTTTTCGCGCGGCGTGCGACAACCCCACCCCAGTCGCTCGGGGCAAGCTCGGCATTGACCCCGATCTTCCGCAGCTCGGCCGCCAGGAACTGCGAGCCATCGTTGCTCGGCGCCCAGTCGGTGGCCTGGAGAATAACGACCTTCTCGCCGGCATATCCGGCCTCCTTGAACAGTTTCCTGGCCTTTTCCGGGTCGCCGCCCTTTTTGAACCACCCCGTATTTTCGTCGTTGGACACCGTCGTGTCGTTTCCAAACATCGAAGTAACGATGTTTGTGTATTTCGGGTCGCCAACCGCGGCGCGCAACATCGCCTCCTGATCGACCAAGTGCAGCAGCGCTTGGCGTGCCTTCACGTTGTCAAACGGCTTTTGTAGACAGTTTATGCGCATGAAGAGGTCTTGGCCCCACTTGTCCAGAACCTCGAGTTCCAGATTGGGATCGCTCTCGACCACTGGATAAAATTGGCTCGACAGACTCCCAAGGAAATCAACCTCACCTGCCTGCAAAGCCGCAAATGCAGTTTGCTCATCACCGTATAAACCGACTTCCGCGATGACACGATCGACCTTTACGACCTTTCCGCCAGAGAATCCGTCTGGGGCCTCTTTGCGCGGTACATATTTGTCATTGCGGTCGTAGGTGAAGCTAGCGCCCGGCCTGGCAAGAGCATGATTGAACTTCAGCGGACCCGATCCGATATTGTCGGTCGCCTGCTCCGTTGGAGCAAGATTCGCGTCCTTCTCGCGCATGATGAACGGGCCGTCGTCACCCAGGATGTTGAGAAGAACCCCCAGCGACTCCCTGAGAACGATGGTGAAGGTCTTGTCATCCTTCTTCGAGATATCCTTGGCCCGAGCCATAAGCAACTGGCCGCCGGGAAGCACTTGGCCCCACCGACGGATTGAGGCCACACAGTCCGCAGCGGTGACGGAGGTGCCGTCGTGCCATCCAAGGCCATCCCGAAGCTCGAAGGTATAGGTCTTCTTATCGTCGGAAACGTTCCACCTGCCCACCATCTGCGGCTGCGAGACAAAATTGGAATCTACGCCGAACAGCGTGTCGTATATCGCAAGGGCATGGGTTCGGGTCCCGTCACCCGTCGTAACAACCGGATCGAAGATTTGAAAGTCCTCCAATACCATGCGGACGGTCCGGTCGCGGCTCGGTTCTGCTGTCTGCGCCCGCAGGACGGAAGGAATTGATAAAGCCGTTCCGGCGGCGATGCCTACCTTAACAAAGTCGCGTCGAGAGATCGTCATGTTCCAGTTCCCCTTTCGAGTTAATGGCGCGGTTGATTCGCGCGCCTTGTTTTGGGATTTGTCGTCATCAGAGTTGGCTCGTTTCTTACAAGGCCTGATCGGGTGGCGGCAATTTGCAAACGCTACCACCATGGAGAGCAGAGTTTGTGCCAAAATGCATCGACTTCTGAAATGCAGGCCCCACAAAGCGGCGTGGTCTGAAATGTCTTTACCTCCGCGAGCCGCCCCGGGGCAGTTCGTCTTCGGTGGCAGACGCACGAGCCCTAAATTAAAACTAGAACCGGTAACTTTTCGAGGGCGCGCGTTCGACGGAGCGAACCGGCCGAACCTTTTGACCGCCACAAGTCGGGCAGAAAAAGGCCGATGCACGAGCAATCGATTTCTTCTGCGCACGGCATTGTAGCCCTTGCGCTTTTCCATGCCGTCGGCCTCGGGGATCGCGCCCGTACCGAAGCCCATCACAACGCGAGGCCCCCCTCGTATCGGATGTATTCAGCCTAGCGCGCATTCAGCCCCGGCACGAGCTGTGCCCGGCGATCGCTGATATCTCGCAGTCGACGTGGTTGGTCGGGACAGTGAAATCAGCCTCCTCCTGAACAAAATGGCCGACCTCGACCAGAGACGCCTTGTAGCCTCGATGCCGTAATGGGCTAGCGCTCCTCTGGTAGCCAGGAAGGTGGCTGTCCCTCAGAGTGATGATGTTGAAACGGGGTCCGATTGTGTTGGCCCCAAGCATCAAGCGAGGGACAACCATGGACTATTCTGCAGGAATTAATGTGTTGCTGGAACTAAGCAGTGTTTGCGTGGTCGATTCATCGGGCAAGATTGTACGTGAGACGAGGGTTGCGAGTGAACCGTAAGCACCCACATGGCCTCATGTTTCGCGGATCGATGAAGGGCGCGACACTCTCGTGATGATTTTCACGGGAGGTTTGTTTGCAGTCTGCACCCAAGTCCAGACCTGGAACATTTACAGTCATCGAGGCGGTGCGTGATCGTCTCGACGAGAGCCCGGCGGTGCTGCGCCGTCGCTGGTCGGATGAAGCAAAAGCGCGGGTTCTGGAAGAGGCGATGACGCCGGGAGCGAATGTCTCGGCGGTGGCGCGAGCGCATAGGGTGAGGCCGCAGCAGGTGTTTGCGTGGCGGCGCAAGGCGATCCGCTCCGGCGCCATCGCGATCCTGCCGGCAAAGCCGGAGGTCCAGACGCAGAGCTTCGCGCCGGTGGAATTAGCTCCTGGTGATGGTGATCGTGAGAGCGGTCTGGAGATCGTCATCGGCGACGCGACGAGGCGATCCGCTACGCCAGGAGCCGCCGCGAGGCACTTGAAAGCTTTTTGCACGACGGTCGCCTCGACATCGCGCCATTCGGCCCCAGACAATCACTCGCAAGAATGTGCTCTTCGCCGGATCCGACGGCGGCGGGCGGACATGGGCGACGATCGCCACGCTGCTGCAAACTGCGAAGATGAACGGCCTCGATCCGTTCGCCTGGTTCGCCCAGACTCTTCAGCGCATCGCCGCCAGCTGGCCCCACCGCGATCTCGATCAGCTCCTGCCACTCAACCAGCACGCCGGCTGAACGGCCACGGCTGGGCTACGAGTCAGGCGGAGATCATCGAGGTGTCGAGGCTGCGATGTCGGAGTAGATCAGCAATTTGCCTCAGTGCAATCCGAGTTCGGTCAGACACCGCACCATGGCGTAGGCGCGCATGCAAGACAACATTTACAAGCGTCAGCGGCACGGTAATCAGAAAGAAAGTAATCATTCATCATACCAGTCTCTCCCAATTTGCAGTGTAATTCGTTAGGCGGGCACTAGACTTATCCTGGAAGACGTCGCCTCTTCGACCTTTGTCATGGAATAGAGCAGTGGCTTGTATTCACCCTGCCTCCAGCTTGATGTCAGATCTGCATAATGTGCCGAGCCCGGAACGCCGGACTGTCCAGGATTGTTAACAAAGAGACTTTCGTCCCAGTTTCCCACGTCGATGATCATACGTACAGAGGGACCGCCGACAGCTGAAAAATCACCTATCCGATACGTTGCGTAATTGAGAGTCGAGCTGCTGCCGCCCAATCCCATCGGTTCCAAAGACCAATTCGCGGTTACGAGCGACTGGAGAGGATGCAGTAGATATAGTTTGTGGAGACGTCCCCATGACCAACCTGCGGCTTCTCCTCCCATCAACGTCGAACATTCCGTCCAGGCGTCCACGAGACTAGTTTGCAGAGCTTCAATCAATTCCCGATCTGGCGCAGCGTTTTCCAACCAGGCGGCAATGCTTGGCGCATCAAACGGCATGAGTAACGGAATGACTTGAGCACTGGCGCCTTCGCGCCTCGCGACCAAGGGGCCAAGGTGTTTGCTCAGCCAGACCTCAAACAGAGCCGCTGGTGCCGAATCCGCCGACAGATCATTGTCCCAGTTTTTCAGAAACTGCCAGATGGCCAGATCGCCTGCGTCTCTGAAAAGCTGGGTTACGGCCGTGGTGATGCGTGCCGCAATAGGCGAGAACGTCGAGCATTGCAGGCGGATGCAGTCTTCTAACGAGACAAGCTTGTCGCGGCTAAGCTCATAATGCAGCGTATTGTGTCTGCTGCTGTCCATCCATTCGTAGCCGATTGCCGGATTAGATTTGGACCAGTCATCTGGAACGTTCATTGCGTTCGCGGTGGCGATAAAACCGCGCGAAGGATTGAGTTCTGATGGACCTTTGCTGGGGCCAAGATAGCCTCTCCACTCGAAACGACCGTCGCCTGGCACGGGAAGGAGACCGTCCCAATTATCGCGGACAGGCGTAGCTCCGGCTGGCCGCCAAGCGATGGTATTGCTGGTATCCGCATAAACATGATTGACCGAAGGGCATCCCCAACCTTCAAGGCTACGAACATACTCTTGATGAGTCTTGGCCCTCATGACCGAGAGGCTGGCCATATAGGGCGCCATTCCCGGATCCATCCAGACAGTTCTCAGCCCGAACGCGCGGTTGTTTTTCTCGTCTTGATAAACCACCGGTCCGTGGCGGGTGAATTGCAGCCGAACTGGCTGATCTGGAAAGCCTTTAACCGGGATAACTTCCTCTGCGACGCGAAATTTCTCCCGACCACCATCATACGCGTAGCTGTCGGGATCATCTGAAGCAGTATCATAGACATAAATGTCTTCCTGATCCGCACCAAATATCGTGAGAGCGAAGGCTGCCGTTCCGTTGTGTCCCATTGACACTCCGGGCACCATTGGCTCCCCTGCGCCGATCACGTCCAGACCCGGCATAGCGAGATGCACGACGTAACGAATAGAAGGTAACGTGTGCGTGCGATGGGGGTCCAACGCTAAAATGGGGCGGCCTGTCGAGGTCTTTTCCGCCGAAATTGCCCAGTTGTTTGAGCCTTCCTCGAATGAGGATCGGCCAACTTCCCCTGATGGAACTACGACAGTCCAAAGACCGGCCTCCTCTAATGAACAGCCCAGTCTTTCTTTGGAGAAGGTTACCGGGCATCTTGCGAGTTGAAAATCTCGCAACACTCGGTCGCTCATCACCGCGGGCTCGAACCCCTCCGCAGGCGTCGGGGTGACTCCATGGGACAGTTGCCTGCGAAGCATATCGAGCTTTGCTCCGAGTTTCGGTCCGGCCAAAGCCATGACTTTCGAGCGCAGGAGTTCTGAAGACGCATTCTGAGCCAGCGAATGGGTGCGAACACGGACGACATCTTCCGGTTTCCAGCGATCCGGCCGATTTCCTAGCATAGCAAATTCGGGGGGAAGCTGGGCTAAGCCTGCATCGCAAGCATCGATGTAGGCGTTGATGCCGCTTGTGAATGCAGTGCAGATTTCTTCAGCGTCTGATCCATATGCTTTCCATTCGGACGCCATGTCGCCGCGATAAAGAAACAGGCGCGAAGCCCTGTCTTGCGCAAGGTATCCAGGGCCAAAATCGCGCGAGAGAAGGCCCAGGCCGCGTTTGCGGGCCAGATCGATTTGCCACAGCCGATCCCGCGCCGCATTCCAACCCTGCGCGAAGAAGAGATCATGCAGGTTTTCTGCTCGGATGTGGGGCACCCCCCACTGATCAAAATTGATAGAAACTTCGCTCTGAAGCCCCTTCACTTTCAGGCGCTTCGATGCTGGTGCGGAGAAGAGAGCCATATCAGTACCAGATTCGGGGATCGATCAGGGTGTAGGAAAGATCGAAGACGAAGATCCCGACCATCGCCATGACGGCGGCGGTCAAAACCAATCTACGAAAGGAGGTAAGCGGTCATCGCGCTCAGGCCTTCTGCATGTTCCACCACGGAGGCCTCGCGGGCACCTCGATGAACCCGGTGAGTGTTTTGCGGCGCGCAGTTGGCGTGACGGCTTGACCCAACCGCACGTCGCCGACGAAGTCCCACCATATCCGTTGCATCTTGCGGGCCAGTACCTTGCGCTCTTCCAGCGTTTCGACATCCGCCCATTTGGCCCGAAGCGCCTCATATTCGTCGTTCTTCGGCCAGCCGAACCAGGCCTTGTCGCCATTCGCGGCTAGATAGACTGCGGTGATCGGATTGCCTTGGTTGAAATCGGTATCGTCCGTGATGAAGATGCTCCAGCCGCCGCTCTCAACGTGGCCCTTGTTCGCCCGGCGCGCGACAACCCCGCCCCAGTTGCTCGATGCAAGCTCGGCATTGACCCCAATCTTTCGCAGCGTGTCCGCCAGAAGCTGCGCGGCGCTGTTGCCCGCTGCCCAGTCCGTGCTTTGGAGAATGACAACCTTCTCGCCAGCATATCCGGCCTCCTGGAAGAGCTGCTTGGCCTTATCCGGGGCGCCACCCTTCTTGAACCATCCCGTGTTTTCGTCGTTGGAATAAGGCGTACTATTTCCAAATATCGAAGTGACGGTGTGGCCGTACCTGGGGTCAGGGGCCATGACGCGCAAAAACGCCTCCTGGTCGATCAGGTGAAGCATCGCTTGGCGCGCCTTCACGTTGTCGAATGGCTTTTGCAGATGATTCATGCGCAGGCACATGTCCATGCCCGACTTTTCCAGAACCTGGAGTGCAAGGTTGGGATCGCCCTCGATCACGGAGAGAAGATCCATGGGCGGCTCTGCAAGGCAATCAATCTCACCCGCTTGCAAGGCCGCCAATGCAGTCTGCTCATCGGCGATATTGTTCCAGATGACGCGATCGACCTTGACGACCTTCCCGCCGGCAAATCCGTCGGGAGCCTCGCTGCGCGGCATGTATTTTTCGTTGCGATCATAGGTGAAGCTCGCGCCCGGCTTGGCAAGAGCATGGTTAAACTTGAACGGCCCCGATCCGATATTCGTCGTAACCTGTTCGGTTGCGGGCCGATCAGCGTCCTTCTCACGCATGATGTACAGCGAGCTTCCTGCTATCGTTGCCAACAGATCGATCAGCAGCCCCAACGGCTCCTTGAGTGTGATCGTGAAGGTCTTATCATCCTTCTTCGATATATCGCTGGCCCGCTCCATGAGCAGTTGTCCGCCGGGGTTCACTTGGCCCCAGCGGCGGATCGACGCCACACAGTCGGCCGCGGTGACCGGAGTGCCGTCGTGCCAGCCGAGCCCATCGCGGAGCTCGAACGTATATGTCTTCTTGTCATCGGAAACGCCCCACTTCCCCACCATTTGCGGCTGCGGCAAAAGCTTGGAGTCGAGCGCGAACAGCATGTCATAAATGGCGAGGGCATGCCTCTGGGTGATGCCAGTGGTCGTAAAGATCGGATCGAAGACCTGGAGGTCGCCCAGCGCCATACGGACCGTCCGTTCGGGCGTTGGTGCTGTCTGAGCCCGCAAGACCGACGGGATCGACAAAGCCGTACCAGCGGCCATGCCCATCTTAATGAGATTGCGTCGAGAGATTGTCACGTCCAGTTCCCCTTTCGAGTTCATGGCCCGGTTGATTCGCGGCTTTTTTGAGCTTTGTCGATGCCACCAGAGAAGGATTGCTTATCGTTTCTAATAAAAGCCTGATCGGGTGGCGCAATTTGGAAACGCTAGCACCGTGCACATGAGAGTTTGCGCCAAAATGCATCGATTTCTGAGATGCAGGCCCCACAAAGCGGCGGGATTTTGAAATATCTCAGCCTCCGCTGGCGCGACAGCCATCTTCGATCGCAGACGCACGAGCCTAAACTAGAAGCGGGATTTTTTCGAGCGGCGCGCGCTCGACGGCGCCAAACTGGCCGAACCCTTTAACCGCCGCAAGTCGGGCAGACGCGGGGCGGTTCATGGCATTCGTTTCCTTCGTCAGATGGTGGTCAAGCTCGCCCGGAGATCAGGCTTGAGCCGGTCAGGCGGCATGCTCTCGTCCGGAAAGAAGGCCGATGCCCGAGCAATGGATTTCTTCTGCGCATGGTATTGTAACCTTGCGCTTTTCCTGCGCCGTGGGCACCCGGGATCGCATCCGTACCGAATGCCCATCACAACGCGAGGCCCGCCCCATATTGGAGGTATTCAGCGTAGCGCGCATTCATCACCGGCACGAGCGGCGCCCGGCGACCCCTGAGATCTCGCAGTCGACTCCGCTGCAATCAGGCAACTTCGCGTGCCTCGGCAGGCAGGTCAATCGAAATGGTCTCCGCAAGCATCTCGGCAGTTGCAGCCGACAAGGTCCAACCTAAATGACCATGGCCCGTATTGTAGAACACACCGCGTGCCCGGCCTTTGCCGACCCGCGGCATCATGTCGGGCATCATCGGCCTCAACCCCGCCCACGGCACTACGTGATTGGTATTTATCCTCGGAAAATGCATTCGCGTCCAATCCACCAAAGGCTTAACGCGATCGTCCCGAATGTCGCGATTTGAACCGTTGAACTCAGCGGTTCCGGCGACCCGCAATCTAGACAAACCTAATCGGCTCGTAACGATCTTGGCTCGGTCATCGAGCAGGCTGACCCATGGTGCGGCTTCCTGTGACGCGGACTCATCGAGCTCGACCGTGATGGAGTAACCCTTGACCGGATAGATGTTGAGCCGATCGCCCAAGCTCGCGGCGAAGTCGCGACTGCTACAGCCCGCACAGATGACGATGGCGTCTGCGCATATGTCCTGGCTCCTGGAGTGTTGGTCCTCAGTACCAGTTGCATACAAAATTCGAAAACTTTGTTGACGTTCGATGCGCCTCACATCTGCATCGTAGTAGAAGCGAGCGCCGCGCCTCTCGCATGCCCGTGCAAGACCGGCTGTGTATTTGTGGATGTCGCCAGTCGAATCTGACGGCGTGTAGAACCCACCATATGGAGTATTGCGGAGAGCGGGTTCGATCGATTTGATCTCTTCCACTGTAACGGGCCGTCGGTCCAATCCGCCTTGCACCAACAACTCGTTTACCGCTCGCGCATGATCGAAATCGGCCTTTTCCCAATATAGATGAAGAATGCCGCGGCGAACATGATCGAAATCGATTCCTTCCCGCTCGGCGATCTCAAACATATGCTTCCGCGCCATGATCGCGAGCTTGGTCGTCTTTACCGTATTTTCGCGATAGTTAGCGATGTTCGCCACGAATTCCGCCAGCCAGCTGTACTTGTGCCAGCTGGGCGCAGGGTTCATTAGAAGTGGAGCGTCGCGTTTGATCATCCACTTGATCCCCTTGAGAATCGTCGACCAGCGGTTCCAGACTTCAGCGTTGCTTGCCGAGAGCTGTCCGCCATTGGCAAATGATGTTTCCATCGCAGCATACCGATGACGATCTAATACTGTGACATCATAACCACGCTCCAAAAGGGCATACGCAGTCGACACACCGGTGATCCCGGCGCCGACGACAACAATCTTGGGCATTTGCTCTCCAGACAACATAAACAGATAAACCGGTGCAGGTTCTGCGGGCGATCACCTAGACTACCGAGGCGGGCGAGCACTGCCTCGTTCCGGCTGGCATCAACGTGTCACTAGAGTTCGACAGTAGATTGGACGAGAATATCCAACCCTCTGGTTGCACAGATCGACCCGGATTTAACGCCAAAAACAATCATGACTTCCTCGCGGACATCGACGAAGGCGTTCCGTCATGTTGGACATCGGATGACTCCCAATTCCCTGCCCACCTCCGTGAAGGCCTCGACGGCACGGTCAACATCCGTACTCGAATGTGCGGCAGACATCTGCGTGCGGATGCGGGCCTGACCCTTCGGCACTACGGGGAAGGAGAAACTGATCACATAGATCCCGCGCTGGAGCATCTTCTCGGCCATCTGCTGCGCGAGAGTCGCGTCGCCCAATATCAAAGGGACAATTGGATGATTGCCTCCGGCTAGCGTGAAGCCGGCCTTCGACATCTTCGAGCGGAAACGGTCAGCATTGGCATAGAGCTTTTCACGCAGCGCATCGCCATGTTCGATCAGGGCGAACACCTTCAACGACGCCCCTGCGATGGAAGGCATCAGCGTGTTGGAGAAGAGATACGGTCGCGAGCGCTGGCGAAGCCAGTCGATGACCTCGCTCCTGCCCGACGTGTAGCCGCCCGAGGCGCCGCCGAGCGCCTTTCCCAGCGTGCCGGTGATGATGTCCACCCTGCCCTCGACGCCGCAATGCTCCGCCGTGCCGCGCCCATGCCTGCCGACGAATCCGACTGCATGGCTGTCGTCGACCATGACCATGGCGCCATATTTCTCGGCCAGGTCGCAAACGCCGCCAAGATTGGCGATGATGCCGTCCATGGAAAACACACCGTCGGTCGCGATCAATTTGAAGCGGCTGCCCTCGGCCTTCTTCAGCTCTTTTTCCAGCGCTTCCATGTCATTGTTGGCGTAGCGGAAGCGCCTGGCCTTGGAGAGGCGAATGCCGTCTATGATCGAAGCGTGGTTCAGCGCATCGGAAATAATGGCGTCTTCCTCGCCGAGCAGCGCCTCGAACAAACCAGCATTGGCGTCAAAACAGGATGAATAGAGGATCGCATCTTCCATCTTGAGGAATGAGGAGATGCGTGCCTCGAGTTGCTTGTGCTCTTCCTGAGTGCCGCAGATAAAGCGGACCGACGCCATACCGTATCCATAGCGGTCGAGCGCAGCCTTAGCCGCGTTCCGCAGATCTTCATTGTCGGCGAGACCGAGATAGTTGTTGGCGCAGAAATTCAGGACCTTGCTGCCACCCGCGAGTTCGATCTCGGACGACTGCGTCGAGGTGATGACGCGCTCGGATTTGTAGAGCCCCGCGGACTTCAACCCAGCCAGTTCCGCAGACAAATAGGCAATGAAATCGTTGTTCATCGGCAACTCCGCAGGAATGGCATGGAGTACGTCCAACACAAGTACATGATCAGTGACGACTGGACGCTCATCATCGAGTGGTAACGGCTGTCAATTCGCTCAACCCCGCGCGCCACGAGGCATAGGTAGCGTAGCCAGCTCCGAGCCCGTCATATTCCACAGGGTTTGTTACACCGAGCAAGCCGGCATCACCAGTTCGCGGAAGATCGACGGGTCGGTCGCCTCGTTGAGGTGCACGTCCACGGAGCGTGGGCGCGAGCTCGGCGGCGCAGAAAGTTGCCGCACCACCATCGCGGATCGACTGCTGGTCTTCCAGCAGCAGGAGACGTCGGTGTGTATCGGGCAGTCTGCCAAATCCAGGGCGGCGCCCCGTCGAAGCGCGCCTGCTCGACTTTCGGGAGCTTGCGGGACGACAGCTCATCGTCATCGTCACGATCCCGCTCGCCAAGTTGCTGTCGCATGGCTCATTTCCGATCACGGGTAGATGACAGCAGTCGACCATGCAGGATCATCGTGCTTTTGCCAGTAGAGATCCATGAGCCGGCGGGTGACGGATCCGACGCGCCCATTAGCGATCACGGCGTTGTCGATACGCGTCACGGGTATAATGCCGCCGGCAGTCGAGGTGATGAACACCTCGTCAGCCCCTTTAATCTCAATGCGACTAATGTCAGCAGCCGTAGCCGAGAGCCCGATCTCGGCGCAAAGGTCGAAGACAGTCCGGCGCGTGATGCCCGGCAACACTCCAAAAGCGGGTGTCCTCAGCGATTCGTCCTTGACAACGAACACATTGAAACCGGGCCCTTCCGCAATGTATCCGTTCGTATCTAGGATCAACGCTGTCTCCGCCCCCCTGTCGTAGGCGTCGAAAAGGCCCTTCACGAGATCGAGCCAATGATAGTTCTTGATTTCCGGATCGATCGATTTGGGCGGGATGCGGACGGTCTCGCTGATCGCGACGTGCAAGCCTCTTTCCAACTGTTCCTTGTTTGCAACCGACCCAAAAGGGACAGCAAACGCGATGAAGCGGTTCTCCGCTTGGCGGGGATCGCGGCTGAATGTCGGCGACGAACCGCGCGTGCAGATCATCTCCACGTACGCCGATCTATGGCCCGACAAAGCGACGCAGTTTTTGAGGATCGATACTATCACCTCGCGATCATAGGGCAGCTTCATTCGCAGCCGATCCATGCCCCGGAAGAAACGATCAAGGTGCAGATCCATTCGGAAGAACCTGCCATTCCAGACGTGCACGGTGTCGTAGGTCGCGTCGGAGTGCAGGAAACCCCAATCGAGCACGGAGATCTTGGCTTCGGACATCGGCAGGTATTGCCCGTCCATGAAAGCTACCCCGTTAGGATAGCGGCGTCGATCTGCGTGATGCTCGTCCACAGCTGGAAGCGCGGGTAAGATTTGCGTCATTTTCTACCTTTCCGATCCGGTACTTGGTCAGGCTCAAGAAGTGCCAGAGGCTTGCGGTCGAACGCGGCTTGGATGCTGATCACTGCAAGACAGAGCTCCGATACCAGCGATGTTGACGTGGAAGGCGCGACGTTGGGCATCAGATTCAGACGGTCAGAGAGCCGCAACGATCAGTTATCGGAATGAAATGAAATGGTTCGATCAGGCAGCGGCTAAACCATTTGGCTCAGGTTAGACCCGTCAGCCGAGCTAACCGCAAAAGCGGCCCCCGGGCTCTCGCGGTGAATTCGTTGTAATGAACAGCGATGGACTGAACGCTTGCACTTCATGGCTGGCTGCCATCAAGGCATTTACGCCCACTAAGCACGCCCGGCATTCGACCGTTGCGGCCCGCGCATCACATTGGGCCTGTGTCGGCGAGTCCCGCCCATGGCAAACCAGCTGCGTTTCCACGTTTAGAATAGCTTCGGCCGGATTGGCGCCGACGGGCGCGAGTTCCTCTAGAACGGGCCGTTCCACTTCATGGGGCTTGCACGTCTGCGACCGAAAGACGAGCTGCCACGTGCGGCCCGCTGAGGGTGAGACATTTCAAAACAACGCCGCTTTCAGGGGCTACATTTCAGCGGTCGATGCATTTTGGCGCAAACTCCCATCTCCAGCGCCTCACAGCTTCTTGCGGCCGCGCTGCGCAAGATAGATTGGAGTCAAATGCCGAGCTTGCACCGAACGACTGGGGCGGGGTTGTAGCGCGCCGGGCGAACAAGGGCCCTGTTGAGAGCGGCTGGAGCATCTTCATCACGGACGATCCTGATTACGTTCAGGGCGAGCCGAACGACCGAGGTCTTCCTC
The DNA here is from genome assembly GCF_059683645.1 of Mesorhizobium sp. RCAM 05104. NCBI lineage: Bacteria > Pseudomonadati > Pseudomonadota > Alphaproteobacteria > Hyphomicrobiales > Phyllobacteriaceae > Mesorhizobium > Mesorhizobium sp. RCAM 05104. Next base: position 2,474,050 of record NZ_CM185033.1, read on the forward strand.
GGCGCGAACGGCGACAAAGCCTGGTTCGGCTGGCCGAAGAACAACTAATTTGAGGCACTCCGGGCCAAATGGCCAGATGTCAAAACCGCAAGGCACTGGCCCGCAAGATGCAACGGATTTGGTGGGACTTCGTCGGCGACGTCAGGCTTGGTCAAATTTATCACCAAGTGCTCGCCGCAAGAGACTCACCGGACCCATCGAGATGCGTACGTTGCATGGTGGAACATGCAGAAGGCCTAACCACGGCGGATACCGGCAAGTCCGCTGCGGCGTTGATGATCCCCGCCATCCGAGAGCAGCTGCGGCCGAACGATCCCCTGCCGGTTCAGGTCACACACTTGGGTGGGGGTGGCTCTGCGGTGATCTCGGCACCTCGATCTTTGCCCAACGGCCGGCTGTCGAGTTCATCTCGCAGCGGCTTGAACCGACCGTTTCCCTGTCCTGACATAAACGAGCGGTACTGGAGGCAAGACGGAAGGAGCGGCGAGCGTGCAGGCGTTGGCCGCGAAGGCGCGGCGATTTCCCACCTTACCGATCGCGACGGAGACTCCGGCTGCTTCCAGATCGGCACCTATTCGGTGGTTCGACGGCTGATCCTAGCCGCCTTAATGCACGGCGATAAGCTTTTGACGGCCTGAAGCGACGCTGTGGTTGCCGTTGCGGTGCTTTTCCACGCGCCTCGTCAGGCGCCGGGATTGCTCTGTCGTGATGGCAGGCGGGGGTTTGCAGGTTGCGGTCGACGGGTTCGTTTCGGGGCGTCAGCGCCCCATCGTTATGTCGCGAGTTGGGGGATGCGATCGAGGACGATGCGCAGGATGCGCTGGTCGGGGCACGATGTCGGCAGGTGCAGGCGGATTTGCGATTTCATCTCGACCACCCGCGCAGCGATTTTGATGAGGCGCAATCGCAGCGTGTCGAATTGGGCGACGGCAAAGCTCGAGCGCCTCGGCATCGCGGCCCGCAAGCCCCACATCAACCAGTAAGCACCGGCATGCAGGAATAGCCGGAACTGGTTGGCCGTCGCTCTGGTGCAGGATGTGCGGTCGGCGGCAAGATGCGTCTTCCACGACTTGATGTGGTTCTCGGCCGCGCCGCGCCGGCAGTAGACATCCTCGTAGAGCGCCTTGGCCTTCCCACCGGCAAGGTTGGTGACGAAGAAGCGGGTATCGGCACCTTGGGCGCCGACCTCGACCCGCGCGATGATGCGCTCGACGCGGCTCCAACTAGCGGCGCCGTCAACGAACTCCTTGAACCTGCGGACCTTGCCTGTCTTGGCCAACGCTTCGAAGCGCGCCGTCGTGCTGGCCTCCAGATCCGCGACATGCTTGCGCAGGGTCGTGGTGGGCGCGAGGCCAAAGATGAAGTCGACGTCGTTGGCGCGGCACCAGTCGATGACCTGCGGGCTGCAATAATGGCTATCGCCGCGGAGCAGGATTCGAATGTTCGGCCAGTTGATCCGGATCGCCCGCACCAGACGGCGCAGGTGGGGGCGGATCTCAGCCCCACTCGGCCGCTTGGCCGGTCGCAGGATCGCGCTGACGAACCGTCCCGCACCATCGAACACTACGATCGGCTGGAAGCCGTACTCGTCATGGTGGGCATTGAACAGGCGAAGCTGTTGGCCTCCGTGCACAGCGTCGAAGATGTCGTCAATGTCGAGTACGATCCGCTTCGGCACCTGCCGGAACGAGGCGCAATAGAGATCGACCATCGCCCGCCCCATCGCGACCAGCTCCCGCACGCCGGGCAGGTTCTCCAGCCGGCACAGCGTCGATTGCGACGCCAGATCCCGACCCGACGGCAGCGCATCCTGGGCCATCTTGAAGACCGGATCGCGGCGCAGCCGGTTGGCGTCGTTGCCGTCCTCGTAGCCGGCGGCAATCATCTTCATGCGAAAGCCGATCATGTCCGCCAGGCTGTGGACGACCTGGTCCGGGCAGCGCGGATCGTCGATGCAACGCGCCAGACGCTCGGCCACCCGCAACGCTTTTCCACCTCGGCCAAAGCCAGAACGCCGCTGTTGGACGACAGCATGCCGCCGTCGAAACGGGCGACGACGGACTTGCCGCCGACTGATGACAAACCGCTCAGCGGCAGCGTAAGATCGTTCATGGTGGGTGTGGTCTCCGGGAAATGGTTCGGATCGGCTTAAGCAACCAAATCCTACGTCATTTCAACGGCTTGCGCCACATCCACCAACCCCCATGAATTTTTCAGGCTAGGTCTTACCTGTTGCGCGGAAGACCTCCCGGCGGCAATCGGTGCCTTCAGTTCCCGCGAGGAGGACGGCTGCTACACACGTCCTGAGGGGCCGGCCTCCAGCGTGACCACCGAAAATGTCGATCCGGAGATCGCGGTGGTCGCCGGGCCGCAGCTGGTGGTGCCGGTGATGAATGCGCGTTATGCGCTGAATGCCGCCAGTGAGCGCGGGGGCTCGCTTTACGACGCGCTCTACGGCACCGACGCCATCCCGGAGACGGACGGCGCCGAGAGGGGCAACAAATTCAATCCGGCGCGCGGCGGGCCGCGCCGCGAGAATTGCGGTGCCGTAGTGGCTCGCCATCTCGGCGTAGGTCCGGTTGAGACCGGGATCATAGCGATCGGGGTTGGTGACGGCGGCCTTGAGATTGTCGCAGACCACGAACTTCGGTATGCCGCCTAGAAAGGCGAACAGGTTGGTGTGCACGCCGATCCAGTCGGGCAGGCTCTCGCTCCGGCACGCCTCGGCATAGGTGTAGTTCGAGGCTCCCATCGCCGCCACGAACAGCTTCATGGGGTGCGCTTCGCCGGTGTGACGGGATCGAAGATGTCGAAGGCGTCGCCGGCAAAGTCGACGAACACTTTCTCGCCGCCCAGGTGCGTCTGCCGCATTGAGGGGCGTACGCGTCCTTTCCAGGCCTCGAAAGTCGTACAGAACCACGTGTAGCCAAAGCCGTCGGGGTTGGCGGCGCGATACTCTTCCCACAGGAGCACGCGCGTCACACCGCGGCGGCGCAGCTCCTTCTCCACATGGCTCCAATCAGGCACGGCCGCCGAGGGCTGTGCGACGCTGACTTGGGCGCTGGAAACAGAAGAAGCTCAAGGCCTTCGTCGTCCATCCCTCGGACCAACGGCCAGGTCAGCCCGGCAAGGCGAGCTCGCCGTAGGTATCCATGCACAACCCCATTGCTGAGCCCAAGCATGCGCGCAATGACGCGCTCGGTGAGGCCCTGGACATGCCTTAAACGTAAAACTTCTCTGATCCGGCGCATCGACAATCTCTGGGTTGGCATCAGGCTTCCTCGTTGCATTGACGAGGCAACCTGTAGCCCGGTTGAGATGTCGGCCGAAGCGTCCACAACCTTCGAGAAGGCTGCTCACGATCATCTGAAATCGCTGCTCACGATCCCGCGAAATCCGTGCTCACGATCGACTGAAATACGCAACGGGATCAAGGGCCTCCTGTTGCCTCAAGTTACGAGCCGCTGCGGCGTGACCGGCAACATCGGCTTGAGGAATTGAGGACCGGCGACGGCCGCGCGCTGCCTGAACATCTGAAGGGCCAAATCCGTCGCGAGCTCGACCGACTCGAACTGGTGATAGCCCAGATCCCAGATCAAAGAGGTGCGGGCCGAGCGCGACGCTCTTCTGGCAATCGAAGTCGCCGAAACTCCAGCAGCGACATTGCTCGATCTATCGGCCCCGAGTGTGCGGCCATCCTCCACGTGGAAGGGCTGTTCCGGCACTTCGATAATCGCCCGCCGGACGCCGCCCATGCCGGGCTCGCGCCGACACCTTGGCAGAGCGGATCGGTCCAGCACAAACAAGGCGTCTCGAAGGCCGGGACCCCCGGCTCCGAACGACGATGGTTCGAGTTGGCCTGGCTGTGGCTGCGCAATCAACCGGGCTCAGCGCTTACCCGCTGGTTCCACGACGCTTGACGCGCAATCAGGGAGCCTTAAAAAGACAACCATCGTCGCCCTTGCAAGGAAGCTGCTCGTGGCGCTGTAGAAACACGTGACCGCAGGCGTCGTCTCGAAGGTGCCGTCATGAAGGCTGTCTGACGAGACCACACCGCCCCCCATCCCTCGAGGCCTGATCAGCACCGGCGGATCTGGGAGTCGGACCGAGATCCCAGCTGGCTGGGATGCCGTATCAAAGACGGGTCTCGCCTTCTGGGCTCTGCCGCCGCAAGCGGAACATTGGTGCAGCCACCCCAAGCAGCGACCGTATGTGAGTTTGACTAGGCTGGATTGACCGAGCCGTGTCGCGCAATCGGGCCCAGCTCTGGTTTCCGCTGCCAATTGGAGCAACACGACGCCGCCCTAACGGACCTCTTGACCTCAGCATCGTCATGTGAGCCCGGGATCAAACGGCCAGGCGTATTACACTGGGCCAGGTACCAGGACACGCAAAGCCGCATCACTGACTGAACCTGGCGTCCCTTGAACATCGCAACCCTCCGAAATTCGTCGAGACGCTCCGTACCCCACCGGCAACGAAAACGTTGCAACAATACCTTCAAGTAAATTTACAGAGTCTTTGCGACCACAGATCGCTGAGAATGGTACCTTCGCCGCAGGTCTGAGGTCAGACTCGGCTGAAAAAACCTGATGCCCGATGTTCGCTCACACCACCGCACCGCACGTATCGGAGGATATCAAAATCAATGACAAGAAAAACGCTCATCCTGCTTGAAGGGTCAGGTGCTAATGGTCCCCTCTACGTCCAAGCTGCCCTGCGTCTTGGGCTTCATCCAGTTACCCTGTCGGCTGACCCAGCTCAGTACGGCTATCTTTCGGCGGAAAGGCTTGAGGCAGTCCGTGTCGATACAGAGGACCTCGATGCGCTGATTCACGAATGCTCTCGGCTAGGTGCGATCTATGACATTGCTGGCATTACAGGCTTTGTGACCCCAGACGAGTCGGTCTATGCGACAGTTGGCAAGCTCTGCCGCCATTTCGATTTACCTGGACCGAACCCCGCATCAATTGAACGATGCTGTGACAAATTCGTTCAACGTCAGTTCCTCGCGGAGGGCGGCGTTCCAATACCTGCGTTTCGCTTGGCAGCGGACGCGAAGGAGGTGGAAAGCTCTGCCGCAGATATCGGCCTGCCGGTGGTTGTTAAGCCAGCGGTCGGCAACGGTAGCACCGGGGTCCGATTGTGCCGCAACGTCGATGAGTTAGCCGAACACACGACATACTTGTTGGGCGGGAAGCACATATGGCGATCTTCGCCGAGGATACTGGTCGAAGAATTCGCACAAGGCCCATACTACGAAGCCGAGATAATGGGAAACGCAGTCATTGGAGTTACTGCCGCTGAGTTCGACCGCCCACCACATTTCGTCTTTCGTGACAGCATCTTTCCGGCCCCGCTGACCGATGGCGAGCATAAACGTATCGCCGATGTTTCGCTAAGCTGTCTGCGGGCTCTCGGCCTTGGTTGGGGGCCAGCGAACATCGAATTCCGGTGGACGAAGCGTGGCCCAGTCGTCATTGAAGTCAATCCGCGCCTTCCGGTTGGTGTTACTCCTCGGGTGGTCCGGCTGGCTTACGGTATCGATCTCGTCACGGAGCACATCAAGCTTGTCATCGGCGAGGAATGGGATTTGCGCAGAAGGCATTCGCACACTGCGGCCACGCGGATTCTCGTTCCTGATCGCGATGGCATCCTCGATTGGATCGAAGGCGATATTCTGGCAGCTGCTATACCAGGTGTCGCCGAGGTCAAATTGTACGTTGAACCCAAGACCCCTATCGTCAGGAAAGGCGATTACCGAGACCGCATCGGACATGTAATCGCGGCTTCAGCCAGCCCAGGCCAAGCCAAGGCGATACTTCAGCGTGCCGTTGACTTGATCGATTGGTCGATCACACCATTTCCGACCTTGGCGAACGGGAGCAATCTGCGGCCCCCCTCGCACACCAGCGCAGGTGGTGCCGGGCAAGAGGTGATCGCGCCGAACGTTGGTACAATTGAGAGCACGAAGAGAGCAGATCGATCAGGATAGTTTTGCCGTGCGTGAGGAACCGGAGCAGGCTGATTTTGGCTGAGGCTTGATACTGTTGCGGTGAGCAGCATGATCAGGATCTGGCGCAGCAAAAAGTCTCAGTCAGCTGAGCGATAGTCGATGGCCTGCCACTGAACTTCCATCATCGGCGATTAGGCTCGGGCGTTTTCTGCTACGCCGTGGCGCGCGGTGTGAGCAACCGGCGGAGGCGCGAAGCCTTCAACTAGCGCAGTGCCAGAGCCGGTTGCGGCGAGAGTTCAGAGAGCTTGGTACAGGCACCGCGGTCTAAGAGTCGGTTTGGAAAATCACGGATGGGCGTTTCTGCGTAGCATGATGCCGCCCATGGCGACGAGGATCATGGCCTGCGAGACATCGATGCGCTGCTCGTAATCGCGCACGAGGCGTCGCCACCGGATCATCCATCCGAACGTCCGTTCGACGACCCAGCGACGCGGTAGAACCTTGAAGCCTTTCTGGTCGTCGGAGCGGCGGATGATCTCGACGATGAAGTCGAGATAGCAGGCCTTATCCATCAGCTTGAGCCGGTCATAGGCCCCGTCGGCGAAGAGATGCTTGACCCACGGCCAGCGTTTGCGGATGCCGTCGAGTATCGCCTGCGCACCCGCGCTGTCGGAGATGTCAGCGGTGGTCAGGTTGACCATCAGGAGCCGTCCGTCCGTATCGACCGCAATATGGCGCTTGCTGTCGTGTTGCCTCACCTAATTTTGTTACCGAGTGCCTCATCAAGAATGTTACCCGCTCGCCAGGCGTGCGGAATCTGAAGCGACATACGGCGCTAGGCTGCTGACTTCGCCGATGAGCCGCTGCACGGCTTGTTGTCGCCACGCCCTTACTCGCTTCTGCAACGTGTGAAGCTGGTGCAAGCTGTATCGTCCGGGATAACGGACCTGGAACTCGACGAGAAGTTCAAGTGCTGCGGCGCGGCGATTAGGATGAGATTCAGCGTCAATCAAGATGAGACTCGGCGGGGGTGGTGTGACGCACTGAGGGCGTAGCCCGAACGGAGTTACACCACCCCCGCGGCGTCACTGCCGGCGTCTGTTGAGCGCGGTTGGCTGAAGTACCTTGGCGATTTTCTGAAGAATGGAGAATCACCTTTGTGCCAGGCCGTCATGTAACCGACCATCAGATGAGGCTCTTTATGAAGTTACGACAGGAACACACGACCGAGGTTGCCGCGGCCAAGGCGTCGATCAGCAGAGCGACGGCCTATCGCATCAAAAAGAATCCGGACCTGCCATCGCAAAAGCAAAAGGCTCGCGGCCGGCGACGGCCTGACCCTCTCGAGCACATCTTCGATGCTGAAGTCGTTCCCCTTTTGAAGGCGGCGCCAGGCATCCGTACAGTCGCCATCTACCAAGAGATGCTGCGGCGGCACCCGGAACTGAGCGAGGGCATTCGCCGGACCCTGGAGCGGCGCATTCGGTCATGGCGCGCCATCCACGGCGAAGAGCAGGAGGTCATCTTCCGTCAGCTTCACGAGCCCGGCCGGCTCGGGCTGTCGGATTTTACCGACATGAGCAGCCTGGGCGTGTCGATCGCTGGCCAGCCGCTCGATCATCTGCTCTACCACTTCCGGCTCGCCTGGTCGGGCTTCGAACACAGCCACGTCATTCTCGGTGGCGAGAGCTTCGTGGCCCTGGCCGAAGGACTGCAGAACGCGCTCTGGTCACTTGGCGGAGCGCCGTTCTATCACCGCAGCGACAGCCTGTCGGCGGCTTTCCGCAATCTCAGTGCCGATGCGCAGGAGGACCTGACACGGCGCTACGAGGAACTCTGCGCCCATTATCGCATGACGCCGACCCGCAACAACAAGGGCATCGCCCACGAGAACGGGTCGATTGAAAGCAGCCATGGTCATCTCAAGAGCGCCATCCGTGACGCCCTTCTGATGCGCGGCAGCAGGGACTTCGACGATCTCGACGCGTACCGCGCCTTCATCGATGAGATCGCCAGCCGGCACAACGCCAATCATGGCAAACGCATTGATGCCGAACGCCCTCATCTGCAGGAACTCCCCGACCGGCGGACCAGCGACTTCGAGGAGGTGGCCGTGACCGTGTCGCGGACGGGTGGCTTCACCTTGCGCAAGGTCTTCTACACCGTTCCCTCCCGCCTGATCGGACATCGGCTTCGCGTCCGGCTGTTCGACGATCGCCTCGAGGTCTTTGTCGGAGGAACACACCTGATGACGCTGCCCAGAAGCCGCGGGCATGCGGATGGAAGGCACGATCAGGTCGTCAATTATCGGCACGTCATCCATTCCCTGCGCAAAAAGCCGATGGCGCTTCTTAATCTCGTCTATCGTGACAAGCTCTTCCCGCGGCAGGAATACCGCAGGGCCTTCGATGTGCTCATTGAGCGGCTGCCGGACAGGCAGGCCTGCAAGGTGATGGTCGAATTGCTGGCGCTGGCCCATGATCGAGGCTGCGAGCGCGAACTTGCCGAGCAGCTCGCCGAGACCCTCGACGCCGGCGACCTGCCCGATATTGCTGTCTTTCGATCGCTATTCGGCCCGGATCCCGCACTGCTGCCGACCGTCTCGGTGCAACTCGCTTCCCTCAACGGCTATGAAGCCCTGATCGGCACGGCCTATGCGGGAGACGTCGCATGAAGGCCGCCCACATCATCGACGAAGCCCGTCTCGGCATCATGCTCAACGAACTCAGATTGCCGACGATCAAGACCCTGTGGCCGCAATTTGCCGAACAGGCTGATCGAGAGGGATGGCCCGCCGCCCGGTTCCTGTCGGCCATTGCCGAGCATGAGTTGGCCGAGCGCGATCGGCGCCGGATCGAACGCCATCTGGCCGAAGCGCATCTGCCGCCCGGAAAGACACTCGACAGCTTCGCCTTCGATGCCGTACCCATGGTCTCCAAGGCGCAGGTCATGGCCATGACCGCCGGCGATAGCTGGCTCGCAAAGGGCGCCAATATCCTGTTGTTTGGCCCGCCCGGCGGCGGAAAGTCGCATCTCGCCGCAGCTATCGGGCTCGCCCTCATCGAGAACGGCTGGCGTGTGCTGTTCACCCGAACAACCGATCTCGTCCAGAAGCTTCAGGTCGCACGGCGTGAGCTGCAACTCGAATCCGCCATCGCCAAGCTCGACAAGTTCGATCTGCTCATCCTCGACGATCTGGCCTACGTCACCAAGGACCAGGCCGAAACGAGCGCGCTCTTCGAACTCATCTGCGCAAGATATGAGCGGCGTTCCATCATGATCACCGCCAATCAGCCCTTTGGAGAATGGAACAGGGTCTTTCCCGACCCCGCCATGACCCTCGCCGCGGTCGACCGACTTGTTCATCACGCAACGATCTTCGAGATGAATGTCGAAAGCTACCGGCGCAGATCCGCCATCGAAGCCAAACGCCAGCGCGGCAGGCCAGCCTCCTACGCGACAATCAAAAACACGCACGAGCTTGTCGCGGAGCGACAATCAGAAAACGGCGAAACTCTTGCCAGCGACAATCAGCATGATAATTTGCCCGTGACCGCGCTCTGAGAGTCTCATCCAGATTGTCGCGCAGGTCTCTTCCAGATCGACGCGCTATAAGTGCGGTCTGATCCGGACGCTCTTCAAGGCATCGTGCCATCTCTTCCCAATGGTCCTTAAAGATGTCGGGACGTCGGCCGCGCGGTTTGTCGTTGAGCCGACGATAAGTCTTTGGCCCAACGACAACACCGCGGGCGCGAGCCGCTTGGCGCCAGAGATTGACCCGTCGAACGAGTGTTTTGTACTGCTTGCGGGTAAATCGACCTGGAAACTGGACGCACAGCTCCTCGAAGAGCTGCGTGGCGTTGATGTTGGGGAATTCCTCCAATCGGCGACAAACGATCGGCCACACCATGCGGAGCGCCTGGACGCGGGCTTGGCCAGGCTCGGCGTAGACCAGCTTCGGCTTCTCCTGCATCTTCGCGGCTGTCACGGGAGGAGTGGGTGGGATCACCGGTTTGAGCGTCGGCGAGGGACTCGCAATAAGGGTTTGTGTCGAGACCTTTTGTAGACTTCGCAGGTAACGCGGTTTGGCCTCAATGGAGAAGGTCGGACGGATCTCGCCCGCATGCCAGGCGCTCGATAGGCTGGCTACGAACGCGGCCAGGTTGGGCGGTTCCAATGTCGCCGGTGGCGGTGTTTCGCCGTCAGCCAGCGCCGCCAGATAAGCCTGGACAGCTCGCATCTCCTCCAGCAGCTTCAGCGGATCGAGGTCGCCGGCGATCTCGCGCAGCTTGCTCTTGGCGGCCATCGGGATAGCCTCCGCCTGCAGGAGACGCTCGCAGGGAGTCTGCGGTGGATGATAGCGCTTAGCTACCTTCGCACCGTCACGCTGTTTGGCAGCCAGCTTGAACGAGGGCTGGAAGAAGTTCACGAACAGCCGGGATGCCGCGTAGAGGCGCGTGATCGCTCTGGCCGCCGCCAAGCCCTCGAAGCGCCGATACCCCAGGAGCTTCCGTACTACGGCGCCATTTTTCTGCTCTATCCACGCTTGGTCGTTCTTACGGTAAGGCCGCGAGCGAGTGAGTTCGATGCCGTGACCAAGGCAATATTCGATCAGCCTGTTGTTGACGAACTCGCTGCCATTATCCACATCCAGCGCTCTCAGGGCAAAGGGCAAGCCCGTGCGGATCCGATCGAGTGTCTCGACCACGAGGGTACCTTCTCGGACCACGATGGGCGCGGCCTCCGTCCATCCGCTCGCGATGTCGGTCAGAACCAGGCTGTGAACGTAGCTACCGCGGTTGACTTCCCCGCAATGAGCGACCAGGTCCATCTCCATGCTGCCGGGCAGCGGCTCGTTCCAGTCGGCAAAGGTGCGCATTTTGATGCGCCGCCGGGGCTCTGGCATAACCCTTGGCGGCTTTTTCGTACGCATGGTGCGCCTTGGCATCTGGAGCAAGCGGTCGATCGTCGCGGCGCTCATCGACAGGACCTTGTGGTGTATCTCCTCCTCGAGCTTCAAATGCCCATTGCGTTCCAGCGCCGGCAATAGAATGGGCAGCAGTGCCTTGAGGCGCTTGCCGCAGACTCGATCTGAAGCTTCCCACAGCACAATCAAGGCGGCCCGAGCGGCCTCATCATAGAGCGACGGGCGTTGGCGGGTCTGACGGTGCTTCGGCTCCGGGCGGCTGTTCAGGACACGGATTGCGGACTTTTCGTGATACCCCGTCGCCGCAATGAACTCCTCCAAGATCCGGCGCTTGTCCTTGGTCGTCGCGGCCGCATAGCGATCCCTGACCGCATTGGCCAGTTCCATACGCATGGCATGTGTCATCTTCGTCTTCATGTTGCCTCCCTGGTGGTGAAGGCACCATGGCGACATGCGCCTTCACGGGTAATATTTTAGGTGAGGCAACGAACCCGCGCGGTAACATTTTCCTTGAGGCAACGCGACACTTGCGCCCGACGATCTTCTTACCCGCGTCGTAGCCTCGTGCTTTTGCATGGGGTGCCTTGATCGACTGACTATCAATCACACCAGCGCTGGGTGAAGGTTCGCGACCCTGCCGCTCGCGGTCGAGCATCAGTTCCACGTCGTGGATCGTCTGAAACAGGAAGCGCCGTGCCAACTCGCGGAACCAGCTATAGACCGTCTGCCACGGCCCAAAATGAATGGGCAACATCCGCCACCCACAGCCTGAGCGCACCAGATAGCGCACCGCGTTGATTACCTCCCGAAAATCCACCTCGCGGGGACGCCCACGCCGACGTAACAGCCGGACTGGTCGGCGTGACACTGAGCACGGCCCGATCAGTGCGCGTCAGCCGGGTCTGAGGCGGGTGAAGAGGGCGAGTTTGTAAGCGACCACCGAGGACCAGACGTAAGCCTTGAAGTGGTTGAGCCCGCGCCAAGTGCAGCGGACCAAGCCATAGGCGCGCTCAAACAGGAGATGCTGGCCTCGATACCAGCGCGGAAGCTGCGCAGCTTGCGATAGACCCAGCGGCTCCTGACCATGTCTTCGATCCAGAGAGCGCTCTTCTTGTGGCACACCCAGATTTTTTGGCCTGGCGCAGATTGGCGGGCTGGCGTAGCCGCCGTCGGCCGCCGCCTGACGCGGCGGCTCGCCGTGAAATGATGTGGCGCTCCAGCATTAGCAGCAGACGCTCGCTGTCGGCTGGGTAGCCGCGCTTCGATGACGAGATCGAGGATCAGTCCATTGCGGCGGTCAGACTGAGCTTGTGACCGTAATCGACGTCGCGGCTGCCCCTCGATGATGATATCGGTATGCGGCTCGAACAGGCCACCAGCTTCTCGCCGGCCGGAACCGGCTCGCCGGCAGCACCCGCTGCTCGGTCTGGGGGATGATCCGCTCGATCAGCGGTCGGCAGTGGCGGACTTGGGCTTGCCTGAGTTCAACGGCCGGACCCGCCGCCAAGGTTATGCATCGCGCCGATCCAAGGAATCTGCAGTGCGATCTCAGAACTTTATCATCGACATCGGCGACCACTTTGACGCTTCAGACGTCGCTGGTTCAGGGGGGGCGATTCTGCTTTTGATCTCGCCGACATGGGCCAGTACGCAGTTCATCGCGACACATCAGGCGGACGACTTTCGTGTAGAGCCCAAAGTTCTCCTTGTCAGGTGAATCGTCCGGCGCTGCAGAATCCCGCTTTTTTCGAGATTTTCCTCTTTCGCTCAAACTGAAATGCATGGATCACGTATCTGTGTTGGAGATGATCCCAGTTTCATAGAAGAGCATCGCGGAACTTCTGACAACCACTTCTCAGCCCACAATGTCCATTAGAATCGCGGGTTTCGACCGCGGTTCACACTCGGCATAGAGGATCGCGGAGGCGCTTACTATTAGGTATGCCGCGAAATGGAAATTGCTCGGTAATCGAGCTCAACGCAGACGGCTACGACACGGTAGGGTAAGCAGAAGTCGGCCCTTAGGGCCAGCGGAACTGTGTCTCACACCCGCCGGCCCCTGCCGACCAAGGCATTGCGCTCTATGCGCGCTTCGAACTCACCGTGAGAGCTTCGTGTCACGACGACCCCGAAATACTCATCAAGAAGCGCGAGCACGCGCTGCGTGTCGCTCCGGAGCTTCTCTAGCCCGTACATCTTCACGACATATTCAGCCAGTAGTTGGAGAGCGCTCTCTTCGTCCCCTCCGTGGAAGACGAACGGGTCTGTGATACGCTGCACGGTTACCTCATCGAACTGCGCAGCAGCGAACAGATCGAGCACCTCGCCCGCGGTAAAATGAGGATAGTCATGCGGGGTCACGGAATACGTTGACACCACGTCAGCGAACCAGCGGGCAGTGGGCGAGCCCTCTTCGAAATCATGAAGAACAAAGATGCCACCGGGCCGGAGAATTCGCGCGGCCGCCCGGACAGCGGTGGCGCGCTGAGCGCGCGGGATGTGGTGCGTGCCGTAAGCCATCAGCACACCGTCTACCGATCCGTCTTTGATCCAGAACGGATCGGTCGCGCCTTGCCAGATCGCAAACAAGCCGTCGCGGATGCAACGGTCCACCATGAACTGAGACACGTCAGAGTTGATGAAACTCGGGCAGCGCGCCGCCCCCAAGAGCCGGTGCGCTACCTTGTTTACGTATCCGTCACCGGCGAGAAGATCGCAGATGATCAGTGATGAACAAAGTCCGTCGCGACCATTGGGATGCATTTTGCACAGGAGATCCATCACGCCCTCCGATCGTGCGAGCAGCGACAGTTGGATGCTATCGAGGTAATCCGACCCACGCCCTTCCGACGTGAACTCATTGCGCGACAGGTCGGTAAGGCAGTCGAATGATTCTCTAGCTATTCGGGGTTCGATGGCGCTGAAGGCGACCGGATTTGTCTGTTTTAAGCGGGCGATGTGCGAATCTATACCGTTGGAAAACATTTTAGTACTCCTTGGTGACCAGCCGACGGCGAGCTGAACGATACTTTAGGAACGAGACGCTGAGCGATCGAATTTGCGGACACCGTCTTTGGAGGGACTGTTGCCGCCGTGGGACCTCCCGTGACTATTTGGCATTCACTATGACGTTACTCCTTCTGGTCGGACTCTGTATCCGTCGCTCGCCAAGAGGACTGTCATGGATCTCTGAAGAACCCCTCAGCCTGGGGCGGGCAAACTAAGGAACGACTTGAGCACGCCGTAATTTCGCGCGCGCGTTCGGACCTCATCCTTCGGGCAAATCGTCCAACCAGCAGGCCCCCTCGAGATGCGGCCGAGAAAAGATCTTTCCGATCTTTTCCGGACTCTTGTTTTGATGATATCGCATGTACACGCGGTCATCGGCTGCTGCGAGATCGAGGATCTCGATCTTTCCTGTGTGATGGGACATGATGTATTTGAATGTCTTTTGAATACCGCCAAGACGTTGGTTAATGCCGCGTGCAATCTCTATCCCGCGGGACAGCGAAACCTGAAAATGCGATGCGCCTTTCACCGGTCTGGCCTGAAAGAGATAATAAGGACGCACACCCAATTTGTGACACTTGGCGAAAGTGGCAGCCAAGATCTCGGGATCATCGTTGACTTTCGCAAGAAGCACGGTTTGGTTCAGGAACTGCACGCCCTGTGCGCGCAAGGAGCAAATGTTGCGTTCCGCGTTGACCGAGATTTCACCGATGTGGTCGAAGTGTGTGACGATCACGGCGGCCTTACCCGCTTCATGGATCCGCTGAAACAAAGCCGGCAAAGCGGGATCCTCGAAGCGCTTGGGCTGATAGGCTAGTATTTTTGTGCCGATTCAGAATCGAGATCGAGATGTGGGATTGGCAGCAGATGATCAAGAATTTTGTCGAGCTTGGCCGTGCTGAGCACGAACGGGTCGCCCCCTGTTAGCAGCACGTTCGTAATTTCAGGATGGCTGCGAATATATTGCGCAATTTTCGCGAAATCAGCTGCTATTTCATCGGAGTCTTTGCCGACCATGCGTTTGCGAAGGCAATAACGGCAATATGAAGCGCAACGGTTCGTCACCAGCAACAAGCCGGTTTGGGCGTACTTGTGCTGAAACCCGGGAATGACCGTGTTTTGTTGCTCGCCGCTCGTGTCCAGGTTGCCGGAACTCTCGAACTCTTCGAATGAAGGCTGCACAATGTACTTGAGCTGTTCGTAATAACCGCTGTTGGCAATCTGCTCACGATAAAACTTTGTGACATGATTACGCATGATGCTGTTGGCTCGCAGTTCACCCTCGGCAATGACGCGCGTCCCCTCGATGAAATTCATCACCGCAGTGTCGGGCCGCGGGTCCGAGTTGGTGGGTGGTGCTTCGGGAGGGGGAGGGTAAATTCGAGATGCCGCGGAGGCCGCCCGCGCGTTCAACTCACGATCGCTAAGGCTCTGGCCCTTGTAGATGACCGCGATCGCTTCCGGATCCGACTGGGTCTGCGCCTCAAGCAGCTCGTGCACCCAGCGGTCCTGGGGAGAGGCTGCTTCCGTCGGGTTCGACTCGACTGGAAATCGATGTCCCTCCGCCAACACAAGCGGTGCCGACCAGACCCGCTGCCCCGTGTCGGCCGCCATCTGGCTCAGCGCCTGCTGAAAATAGCTCACCAACCGTTCCACCGTGCTCCGCTCAAACAGCGAAATCGGATAGATCAGCCTCCCGCAAATCGCTTTGCCGACCTGAGAAAGATTAAGCGCAAGATCATATTGTGCGACACGATCACCAACATCAGCGTAGTCAATTTCGAGCCCTGGCAGTTCCACAGTCTCCTCACCATTATTTCGCCATGCAAGTATAACCTGGACAATCGGGCTTTGATCCGGCTTGCGAGGAGCGGCGGCGAGTTCCACCGCTCGCTCAAACGGTAGGTCCTGATGATTCTGCGCCCCAAGCGCGGCGGCATTCACCCGTCCCAACAATGTTTCCAGCGTTGGATCGCCCGACAGATCGATCCGCAGCGGCAAGGTGTGAACGAAGCAGCCGATCAGCCCCTCGATCTCCGAGCGGGCGCGGTCGGCGCACGGTGTGCCAATCACCAGGTCGTTCTGACCTGACAGCCGCGCCAGCACCAGCGCCCAGCCCGCCAGGAGGGTCGCGAACAGTGTCGTCCCATGTCGCCGGCACAGCGCCTTGAGCTGTGCACTTAGCGGCTCGTGCAACACGAAGTCGACGTAACTGCCGCTGTAGTCCCGCTGCGCCGGACGCGGCCGGTCTGTCGGCAGTTCCAGCACCGCCGGCGCGCCATCCAGCATCCGGAGCCAGTATTCCGACTGCTGCTCTAGGACGTCACCTGCCAGCCAACCTCGCTTCCAAATCGCGTAGTCCGCATACTGCACCGGCAATGGCGTCAGCCGATCCGCGCGGCCCTCGAGGGCTGCGGCGTAGAGGTCGCTGAGCTCGCGTATCAGAATCTCCCGCGATCGGTCATCTGAGACCATGTGGTGCATGGTGATCAGCAGCATATGATCGTCCTCGGCCAAGCGTGCCAGTCGTGTGCGGATCAGCGGCCCGGCTTCGTTGGGGAACGCCGCCTGCTCTTCGAGGCACACCAACTCCGAGAGTGTCGCCTCTACGTCTGCCGCCGTTAGATCGTCCCGTTTCAGCGGCAGGCCGACGTCCGCCGGCCCGATCTGCTGGAACGGCTCGCCGTCCTCCATCCCGAAGGTGGTACGCAGCACCTCATGACGCGCCATCAACCCGTCCAAGGCCGACTGCAGGGCGGCCTCGTCCAGCTCGCCGCGAAGCCGAAGCCCTATCTGGATGTGACGGACCTCACTGCCGCCCTCCAGACGCGATAAGAACCAAAGCCGCTGCTGGGGGAATGACAGCGGAACCCGCGACGGACGCGGCAGAGCTTCAATTGCCGGGATCGCGCTCAGTGCACCGCCTCTCGCATTAATTTGGATTGTTCGAGCAAGTTTCATGTAGACCTCCTCGGTTGGAGAGTGCGACACCGCTATGGTTGCAACCAGATCCTTCAGCGTGTGCCATGCAATCGGCGTGCCGCCGACGAGGTTGTACCTGCAAGAGGGGGAAACCATGTGTTTTACGCCGCAGCGGCGGAATGCTTGCCCTCATTGTGTGTCAGGTTCCGAACAGCGACGTCTGCAACCGGTTACGGCGGGCACAGCAACACGTGAAATGACGGTCGGCTGCCAGAGATCGTAAATGCTCTGATCAGTTGGTCAGGCTCCGCGCGCATGCCAGTCGAGCGCCGTCAGATGCGAGGAGCAAGGCGATCATTCGGCAAGCCAGCGGCGAGATCGGCCATGGCTTCGGCGAGATCGCGCCGGCCTACGCAGATGATCGAGCGCGTTCCTGAGAAAGTGCACGTGTGGCAGCGTTGCCAAGCAGGTTCCGGGATCACGTCGCCGAGAACCGACGGACATCGCCGACTTCGCTGACGAAGGTGACGGCGACGACAAAGGAGACACCACGCAGCGCTTGATAGGCCGCCACCACCGGCGCCATCGACCAGCTCGGCACCAGCTCGGCGAGCTGGGCATCGAGCCGCTCCAGCCGGTTCTGCGCATCGGTGATCACATCGACCTGGTCCTGGAACACGATCTGCTGGGCCGGATGGTCGAACTTCTGCGCCGCCAGCCAGCGGGCATGCGCCGGGCCCCAATTCTTGCGTCCGCTAAAGACCCGGCCATGGCGCAGCAGGAACGACAGAAGCTGCTGGCGCTTCTTGCGCAGATCCTCGCTCGCCGCGGCTCGCACCCGCACCAGATCGCGCACCGCTTCATGCACCGCGTCCGGAACCCAGATCCCGGTCAGCTCCCCCGCCCTCAGCAGCCGTGCCAGGGTGACCGCATCGCGTCGGTTCGTCTTGACGCGTTCGCCCGGCCGCTTCGGGATCAGCGACGGCGCAACGACATCGCAGCGGTGGTCGAGCTCAACGATCTGGCGGCAAAGCCCGTAGCCGGTTGGGCCGGCCTCGTAGCAGAAATGCAGGCGCGGATATTTGCGCTCCAGCGTACGCACGAAGCGTTCCACCGCCGCTGGTGTCGCCTCGATCTCGCCGAAATAGCGGACCTCCCCTCCCGGCCGCCCTCCGCAATCGCAATCGCGTGCTTGGCTTTCGACACATCGACACCGACGTAAAAAACCTTATCTTCTGCCATGGCCCGTCCTTCCTTTGCTGGGGCTCGGCTCGGCATTCCCGAGCAACCCCCGTTTGCTTACAACTGCAAAGTCTAAGGACGGGCCGCCGCTCAGGCCACGGTCATAACGTCTAGAGTGCGGCCAGGCGTATTACGCTGGGCCAGGTACCATGCGCGAAGAAGGATCACTGACTGAACCCGGTGTCCCTTGAACAACCCTCCGAAATTCGTCGAGACGCTCCGCACCACACCGCCGGCAGCGAAACGTTGCAACAATACCTTAAAGTAACTTTACAGACACTTTGCGACCACAGATCGCTCACAATGGTACCTTCGCCGCCAAGCCTGATGCCAGGTGACTAGAAGGTTGACGCCAATTCGCGCTCGGACCTCGGCACAGCACGCAACGGAGGTTCTATAGCAATGACAAGAAGAGCACTCATCCTGCTTGAAGGCCACAGGAGCATTGGTCTGCTACACGTGAAAGCGGCCCTGCGTCTCGGGCTTCATCCAATTACCCTGTCATCTGATCCAACTCAGTACGGCTATCTTGCGGCGGAAAGACTTCAGGCAATCCAGGTCGATACAGACAATCTCGAAGCCCTGATCCATGAATGTACCCGACTACGTGCGACCTATGATATTGCTGGCATTACTGGATTCACGGGGCTCGACGAGTCGGTCTATGCGACGGTTTCTAAGCTCTGCCGGCATTTTGGTCTATCGGGACCGAACCCCACATCGATTGAACGATGCTGCGACAAATTTGTTCAACGTCAGTTCCTCGCGGAGGCTGGCGTTCCAATACCTGCTTATCGCTTGGCATCTGATTTGACGGAGGTGGAAAGCTCCGCGGTGGAGATCGGCCTGCCGGTGATTGTTAAGCCAGCCGTCGGCAGCGGCAGCTGCGGTGTCCGATTGTGCCGCACCGTCGACGAGTTGACCGAACATACGGCCTATCTGTTGGGCGGGAAGCACATACAGTGCTCTTCGCCGAGGATACTTGTCGAAGAATTCGCAGAAGGCCCCCAGTATAGCTCTTACACAATGGGAAATGAGGTCCTTGGGATTTGTGCCGCAGACTTCGGTCCCCTACCGCATTTCGTCTATCGTCAGTTCACCTTTCCGGCCCTGCTGACTGATGACGAGCATGAGCGTATCGCCGATGTTTCGCTGAGCTGTCTGCGAGCTCTCGGCCTTGGCTGGGGGCCGGCGCACGTTGAATTCCGATGGACGAAGCGTGGCCCAGTCGTCATTGAAGTCAACCCGCGTCTCCCAGGTGGGACCACTCCTCGGCTGATTCAGCTGGCTTGCGGTGTCGATCTGGTCACCCAGCACATCAAGCTCATCATCGGCGAGGAATGGAATTTGCGCAGAAGGCATTCGCACACTGCGGCTGCGCGCTTCCTAGTTCCTGATCGCGATGGCATACTCGAGTCGATCAATGGCGACCGGGCGGGTGCCCTATCAGGAGTCGCTGAGGTCAAATTTTATGTTGAACCCAAGACGCCGATCGTCAGGAAAGGCGATTACCGAGACACGATCGGACATGTCATCGCCGCTTCACCCAGCCCTGTTGAGACGGAGGCGACACTTCAGCGTGCCGTCGACTTAATCGATTGGTCCATCACACCAGTTCCGACCATTGGCGAATAGGAACAATCACCGACTCTTGCCGGTTTGCATTGCAAAGAGCTGTATTCGGGCGCATTGGAGGATCGGTTCGCTGCGGACCAGGCGGCGACAATGGCGAATACTCCGCGATGGACGGATCGGCTGCGTCTCGATCTGCTCTGCATCGTAACGCTCTGTGCTGAGGGTTGATCGGCGACTGGAGGCATGTCGACTGTTTCTGTCGCGAATTTGATTTTGGGCGCGAAGAACTGTGAAGGGTGCTGATCATGCTGGTAGCCGCTGTGTCGAGCGTCTGCACCGCACCTTACCTGGCGCGGCAACTTCCGCGTGGAGGCGGCGCGACGTGGTTCGACATCAGGGAACAGAGGCAGATCGCTCTCGATATCGACGCCGAGAACAGCAACTTTTGTTCCGCACAGATGAATCGTGAGCAGTGTCAAGCCACCAGATTTGGCAGTTCCTGAAAACGCCAACACGCTATATTCAAGTCCGTCAGCGACCAAGGGGCCCTAAATGGCTCGACCAGCGACGTCATCGGCATCGAAGTATGCGCGACTAAACCATCACTGGGCCCGGGTTTTCTCGCGGTCGATGGGACGCTGATCGAAGCCTAGCTCCGATGAAGAGCCACAAGCCGAAGGATGTTCGGACGAGGCCGCAGGCTGGTGGCGGCGGGCGCAGTGCCGAAACCATAGCGCGCGCCATTCTTCTCCTTCCTCACACCGGGGCGGTTGCTTTGCACGTGGCGAACAATCCGGCAGATCCCAAGGCCCCGAAGCATTGACTGCCAGTGGATCGCACGGTTTTCCACTCGAAAAAGCACAATTTGATGTTGGACGCGCAATGGCGGTTTTAAAAGGAAGTCCTGAGTGAGGGCTCCAGTACAACCCGCCCAACGCTACACCGTTACCCGCGGCTCGAACTTGACACGATCAAGCGCGATCATGCTCTTAAATTTTCGGACATTGGGGTTAGTGTAGAGCTTCGTCTTGACGAAGACGTCGAAGGCCTCGACATCCTCGACCGCCACGATCAGGATGAAATCGGCGTCGCCTGTAACCATATAGCATTGGGTAACCTCCTTGGCCGCCCGCATTGCGCGCTTGAAATCGTCGACAAGGTCCAGGCGTTCGCGGTCAAGCTCTACGGTCACGACAACGGTAAGCGATTTACCAAGAGCCTTCGGATCAACGAGCGAGATATCCGCAACGATTACGCCATCAACACGCAACTTGTTCACTCGACGCATGCATGACGCAGCCGAAGAACCGACAAGCTCCGCCAGCTCGGCAAAGGAGAGCCGATTGTTCTTCTGTAGCGCGGTAAGGATCCTTCGGTCTAGGTCGTCCACCGTGCGATGCCGCTTGTTTGAACATTTAATAATCGGATAGGAGTTTTAACAATCGCATAAGTTTTCGCAATGTTTGTTGCAATTCGCCCCAACGATTGAAACAACACGGCCATCCTAGCCCGGCGGATGATCGAATGTGCGCCCATTACGCATCCGAGTACCAAGGTCATGCAGTCGCGGCGCCCAGCGTTTGATGCCCTCGATGCCGAGTTGATCGCAAACTTCCTCAATCACATTTCTACAAGCCGGTCCAAAAACCGGAGCCCAATAGCAAGAATTTGCGGTGATGCGGCTGACACGCATACTATAGCGACCGCGAACTCGCTGGTGTCGACGCGTCCCGACGGCTGCATCCGGCGCTCATCCGACCGGCCACGTATGAGGCAATCCTAGGACTGATCGTAGCCACTGGATTGCGTTCAACGTTGCCGGCCGGTGCCTGGCCGAGCGCAAGACCAAGTTCATCAAGTCAAGGCACGTGCTGATAGGCTTCGATTACCACACGGCGCACGACGACGCTTTGGATGGGAAGGCCAAAGGGGGCCACGTGACGCACGAATATCGCGCGGTTCGCAGTCGCGGGTCGCTCGTGCTGCAGATAGGCCGCGATTGCGCGGCCCGTCTCGATCGGCAGGGGAAAAACGTCGAAACTGGCGGCTCTTCGTCCGGGCAATGCAGAGTGGTGCCCTGCCGCCAACTGAATCTCAAGGCACAGTTTGACCCCTCCCTGCAGTGCAATCCGAGATCCGTAGGCATCTCGCCACAGCCTAGAGCAAATCCAGCGATCGATGAATCGATTGTGATGTGACACCGGCTTGCTGGACTGATTCAACGTCCACTTTGATGAGGTTGGATGATGGCAAGGGCACTGAGCGAGGATCTTCGGTGGCGGGTTTTGAAGGCTTCCGATGAGGGTATGTCTGCCCGGCAGGCGGCGGCCCGGTTCGGGGTCGGAATATCGAGTGCGATCCGTTGGGTCGCGCGAGCCAAGCTCGGCGAGCGGACGCCTCGGCCACAGGGTTGGCGGCGAGGTTCAAGCCTCGATACGCATGAAGCCTTCATCGTCGGGCTGATCGAGGCGCGCAAGGACATCACGCTGGACGAAATGGTCGAGCGGCTGGCAGTCGAGCCGTCGGTACGCATCAGCCGCAGTGCCTTGAGCGCCTGGCTTGGCAAACGCGGCTGGACGTTCAAAAAAGTCCGCACATGCACTGGAGCAGGACCGTCCGGACGTCCTGAAGCGCCGTCGCGCCTGGTTCGACGGACAGCTCGATCTCGATCCGGCGAAGCTCGTGTTCATCGACGAGACCGGCCTGTCGACCAAGATGGCTCGGCTGCGGGGCCGTGCGCCACGCGGCGAGCGCTGTCGGGCCGGCGTGCCTCATGGCCACTGGAAGACCACTACCTTCACCGGGGCGCTGTGCCTTACCGGCATGACCGCGCCGTTCGTCTATGATGGCGCCATGAACGGCGCCGTCTTCCTCGCCTATGTCGAACAGGTCCTCGTCCCGACCCTGAAGCAGGGCGATATCGTCATCATGGATAACTTGCCGGCGCACAAGGCGGCAGGAGTGCGCGACGCGATCGAACAGGCCGGCGCGACATTCAGCTTGTTGCCACCATACAGCCCCGACTTTAACCCGATCGAGAACGCCTTCTCGAAGCTCAAGGCGCTTCTACGCGCCAAAGCAGAGCGTACGGTCAACGCCTTGTGGGATGCCGTCGGATCGATCGTCCAGCTGTTCTCCCCGGACGAATGTGCAAACTACTTCAAGGCGGCTGGATATGATCCGGATTAAGCCGGATGTGCTCTAGGCGCCCTTGCGCGACGAAAAATCCTGATCGAATGACGGTAGCAGTGTGTCGATCTGATCGCCGGACAGCGCAGTCTCGATCAGGCCGCCGTGGCTTCGGGAGGCGCTTTTTCTGATCTCGCCACTTTGCATGAAGATCACCCGATCGTCGGCCCGCCGGAGCGGCCAGACGCCGGTCGCGCTCAGCTCCGCGTCTGGTCCGGCCTGAACCATACGCCGCGCCGCGCCAATCCGCCGCCGAGCCCGATTGCCATACCGTCGGCACGCCAGCACGCGGCGCCAGTCATCGTGCCGTCGGCATCGAAGTAGATCGCACTCATGCCGCCCCCAACGATGTTAACCGCCGTCACATCGTGACCGCGGTCGCGCAATGCCGCGAGCACGCCTTCCGGCACCGAAGCCTCGACCTTCACCCCATAGCCCCGCGTCCAAAGCCGCGGCGCCTCCACCGCCTCCTGCACGCTCATGCCATGATCGATCAGGTTTGACAGCGCTTGCGTCACCGAGGGGAAGATCTGCAGTCCGCCAGGCAGGCCGATCGCATAGCGTAGCCTGCCGTCGCGCAGCACCATCACCGGTGACATCGACGAGGTGACGCGCTTGCCGGGTGCGACCGAGTTGGCGCGACCCGGACGCGGATCGAACGCGAACATGTAGTTGTTCGGGATCATGCCGGTTCCCGGCACGATATAGCGGGCACCGAACGAGGATCTGATCGTCTGCGTGCTGGCGACGACGTTGCCGAACCCGTCCGCCACGGTCAGATGGGTGGTGTGCGCGCCTTCACTAGGTGCCACCCCTGCGCTCCATGACTGGGTGCGGTCCATTGAGATGCGCGCCCGACGCTCCGCTGCATAGTCCTTGGACAGCAGCTTGCCGATCGGCTCCTGGACGAACGCCGGATCGGTGGACGCCGCTGCCCGGTCGGCGAAAGCGATCTTCAGCACTTCGGCCAGTAGGTGCAGCGTGTCCGGCGTTGCGAAGCCGAGCGCGCCGATGTCGTAGCCCTCCACGATATTCAACATCTGAATGATGTGCAGAGGGCCGAACAAAGGCGGCGGCGGCCCGACGATCTCATAGCTGCGATAAAGCCCGCGCAGCGGCTCACGATCGACGGTGCGATAGCCCGTCAGGTCCTCAAGTGTCAGAAAGCCCTCTTCCTGCGCTATGTGTTCCGTATAGTGACGTCCCAGCTCGCCGCCATACAGAATCTCGGGCCCCTTGCGCGCGATTGATCGCAGCGTCTCGGCATAATCGCCGGTGACCAGGCGGGTCCCGGACTGGATCGGCATGCCGCCGGGCAGATACAGTTTGGCGATTTCCGCATCGCGCGCGAGATCGGCCGCCGACTCGGAGACGCATTCCTGTAGATAGGGAGTCACGAGAAAGCCATGCGAGGCGTGACGGATCGCGGGCTCAGTAACGTCGGCCAAAGAGAACGTGCCGAACCGGCGCAGCGCCTCGCACCAGCCCAGCAGATTGCCGGGGGCGGCGACCGCGGTGGGGCCAATGGCGTTGCGGCGGCCGATCGTGTCCATCGTCCCGGGCGCGGCCTTCGGGTCAGGCGTGTAGGTGGTGGGGCCGGTCGCAAGCGGTGCGGTGCTCATGCCGTCGAGCACGTGATGCGTGCCGTTTGCGAGGCGGATATGCGCTATGCCGCCACCCAGCACCCCCACCATCATCGGCTCGACGACCGAAAGGGTGAATAAGGCCGCGATGGCAGCGTCGATCGCGTTGCCACCGGCAGCGAGCATTTCGGCCCCCGCGGCCGAAGCGAGCGGGTGATTGGTCACCACCATGCCACGCGACCCAGTCGCCGGTTGTTTCTCACAAGTGAAGGTAGCGCCCGCGTGAGAGCGCCAGTCAGTATCCCGCATCAATCACCTCCCGTTTACGGACCTGCAAATAGCGCACGGTGAGGCTGCTCCGCCATGCGGCATTGGCAGGCACGGAAGATGGCGCTGGAGACCCGGTGAGGCGAGGCATTGCCAATCAAGGCGCCGTTACCATTGTTCCAACATAGACACCTTCAGGCGGCCGGGTGTCCATCAATGAGTTCCCTCACCCTCTGTTTGCGGTGCATCTCGGCGCGCGCCCCGCGTTCCCGTATGTCCTCGCATTTTAGCTGCATGTCCCGAAAGAGTGTTTTTGCTAAGGAGACCTGGCTATCGGTTGATCTTATTCCTGGTCCTCCTCCGAACTGCAGCGCATCCCTGCACTCTTCAAGACTCGCCGGCAACACGCCAGCGAGATTGCTGGCCAGCTCGCTACGGCGCTCCGCGACGCAGCCATCCTGAGACAGGCGCTTGGCGATCTCGCTAACTAGTGTATGGGCCTTCCTGAAAGGAACCCCTCGCGATGCCATCCGTTCTGCGGCAACTGCCGTCATCGATGAGCCGTCTTCCAGATTGTTGCGCATAGACTGCACGTTGAAAGACATGAATTTCACTATAAGCAATGTGAGGGTGATGGCCCGCTTCAGGGCATCTTCTGCCAGGCCCAGCGGAGAGCAGCCGTAGTTGCTTACTTCGATCGAGTTGCTGAAAGGCGATTTGCAGGTAGCCGTTGCCGCAGAAACGTATGCGCCGATCACGGTGCTTGCCGACCCCTTGATGTGTTCGAGCAGAAAGGGGTTCTTCTTTGGGGGAGCATGGAAGAGCCGCCGGCAAGATTGTGAGGAATGTCGACGAGGGCGAACTCCCGCGTCGTCCAAACTTGCAGGTCCTGGGCCACACGACTGAGCAAGATTGAAACGCCAGCGAAGACTGAAAGCCCTTGCAGGTGATGGTCGCGGCTCGCGACCGCGTCAAGTGAGTTGAACGACGGTAGTTCGAATCCCAGAAGATTTGCGGTCTTCAAGGGATCTATGGGAATACTGGTGCCCCCGCCCGCGCCCCCCCCCATCGGGCAATTCCTGATGTCTTCCAGCAGGCAATGGAGGCGCTGGCGCTCGCGCCCCAGAGCGAAGAAGACGCCAAGCAGGTAGTGCCCTGGCGACCCAGGGAGTGCGATCTGGTATTGACTGTACAGCGGAGCCACAAGTCTCGATGCCTCTTCCTCTCGCTGAAGCAGGGCATCCTGTAGAATTCCTATTTCCTGCGAG
Source organism: Mesorhizobium sp. RCAM 05104 (assembly GCF_059683645.1). Classification (NCBI taxonomy): domain Bacteria; kingdom Pseudomonadati; phylum Pseudomonadota; class Alphaproteobacteria; order Hyphomicrobiales; family Phyllobacteriaceae; genus Mesorhizobium; species Mesorhizobium sp. RCAM 05104. The sequence continues at coordinate 2,499,988 of NZ_CM185033.1, forward strand.
ATGGAACACGCGGCCTCCCGGAAAGCCAGTAGAGAAATGGTCGCGTTCAAGTCGTTACGGGATCTCGCAAGGTGCAGCCAGCCGGCCTTTTCCGGGCCAGCTCTGGCCGCAAGTTCGGCCTCATAGGCCAGATAGACACCACGCGGAGCATCGCGGCCCTCCAAAGACTGAAAGCCCTCGTCCTGGAGGTCCAAGATATGCTTGAGGAGATCGGCAGCGGCTGCCTGGCTGATCAAGCCCTGGTCCGCGAGCATCACCAGATGTGCTTCGTCTATGGCCGTCTGGTACTGCAGAAGGCGGCCGTCACGTGAGATTTCGATAGGTGGAGCGAGCAACTTCATCGCTTCGGGATGTAGGTTCCACCTGCCCTGGCTAGACCCAGCGACTTGCTTGTCGTCCGACTCTCCAGTAGCCGCTTCGACGTCGATCACAATGGCATCGATCATCCGGTCAGCTGCCGCGGCGGCGGCATTGAGTTCATCAGCGACGCCTATGGCGTAGGCTACCCGGTCTCTAAAGTCGCCGTTTGTTTGAACTTCCTCCCCCTCAGATTTCAGAAGACCCGCTTCAGGCACTGTCGGCTCTGGATTTCGAGAGAAGCCCAGGCGTTTAAGCTTGCCGGCCTTATGAAGAAGTCGGAAACGGATGGCTCCCGCCCTTGCGCTCGTCCGTGGAGGCGTGAACGCTTCTCCCGCGTAAAGTTTGATTACCATGTCCAGGATTGAGGTATCCAACGTGTGGGAGAGCATGACTGGAATCATTCCTCCAGCCAGCCTAGGATTGACCTCAATGATGACGGGGCCCGACTCCGCTATCACGAACTCTACATGAGCGGGTCCGAACTCCAAGCCCAGAGCCGATACTGCACCTGCGGCAAAAGAAGCCAGTTCCTTGAGGAACGGCTCCGGAAGCGGGGCCGGGAAGTCGTGCCCCACCTCGACGAAGCAGGGGGGCGGGCCTTTGTGCTTGGCAAGAATTCCAAGGCAATGCAGCGCCCCATCGTAAGCAATTATCTCTGCGGAGTATTCTTTACCCTCAATATATTGTTGGATGAGGATGTCGGGACTGGGCAGATCCACTTGATCGAGCAGTGCGCCCCTTGCACTCTCAAACGCCTTGATGGCGGCTGCGGCACTATCGCACAACCTTACGCCGCTACTACCGCTTCCGGAGACCGGCTTCACGACAACTGGCAGAGTAGCTTGGGCAAGAATGTTCTCGACGTCTCCGACGGATGTGGCCAACCGAGTTTCAGGGATCGTGATTGATTGTCGCTGCAACTCGGCCGCCTGTTTCCATTTGTTCCGGCATGTGGCTATAGCCTCCGGATTCGGTGCTGGTAACCCCATTGCCGTCGCGACACGTGACGCTACTTCCACAAAATAATCCGAGGATGAATATATCCCTGCCAGCCTGCTTAATTTGGCGGCGACCCCGATGAGTTCATCCGGACTACGCGTTTCAGCTTCGATCACTTCAGCGACGGAGTCCCTGAGAAACGGATAGCGCGCAGGATTGCGCGTGACGAGGTAGGGCTCAAAGCCCAGGACTCGGGCCCGCTTCATCAATAGTTCGCCGGTGCCTGTCGTGTTGCTTTCCACGAAAAGGAAGCTACCTCGGTTCATCATGAAGCCTGCTCCAGCGCGTTTAGGACAGTTTCCCGGCTTTTCCGATTCCAGCGATATCGGTTCCATGGCGGGAGAGCGGTCGAGGGATGCTCTTCGCTGGACGGAGCGTCCGGAAGAACACCTTCATGTAGACATCCGTTCTGCTTGAGCCACTCGTGATCGTAAACAGCTTCGACGTAGCGGTGGCCTTCGTCAGGACATATGACGACTACGGTTTCTCTTGGATACTGCCGAGCGCGCCAGCGCCCAACGATGTAGCTCACTCCGGAGGTCGGACCGGCGAAAACGGCGTGCCGCTCGTGGAGGCTTCGCGTTGCAGCAAATGCGAGCGGAGCCGAGATGAGATGCACCTCGTCATATAGTTCATGCTTCACGTTCTTGGGGACAAGACTGTTTCCCAGCCCCCGCAGTTTCCGTTCGCCATCCTGTTGGCCAAAAATGACGCTATTGAAGGTGTCCACTCCAATCAGGCGCGCGCCAGGGGCTTTTTGGCGGAGGCGCTCTATCGTTCCGCAAGTAGAGCCGCCCGACCCCACAGAACCGACCAAAGTTACGTCGGCGTCCAACATCCCCGATATCTGATCGGCGAAGAGCTTATAGGCTGCGGGGTTGTCCGGTGTTTCGTATTGCCGGGGCCAGAAACAGGAGTGGCCCAACTGTCTCATCCTAGCGTGTAATGCGTCGAGGCGGCTTCTTTGATTGCCACCCTGCTTCGCCTTTTCAGTTATTATGAAGACCTCGGCTCCCAAGGAGCTCAACCTGTTTTCCAGGCCTTTGTCCATCACTGGGTCTGTGAAGATTTCGAGCTGGAATCCACGTTCCCGGCAAACTACGGCCAAACCCAGCGCGAAGGTTCCGCTCGAGCTCTCAAGAACTTTCATGCCGTGCGTCAAAGTCCCTCGAGCCAGTGCTTGCTCAATGATGTACCTCGCGGGGAGAAGCTTCATGAACGCGAACTGCGCAAGATAAAGGTTTGTTTCACACCTAATAATGCTGGGGAGAGCATAGGCATCAGAATAGCCGGAGAATGGCAGGCATTTGCGAACAACGTCCATATTGCTTACCTCACCGGCAGCCAGTCATGGTCAGATATATTTTAGGCGAGTTGTCGAAAGGCGATACATGGGCGAACACGGACCGAAGCTTCCGTGGAAAGTCAGCCGCCATTCGATCAAGCAGGATTCCAATCATTGTGCCGCTGTGCGCGACTATGACCCCGAGAGCGTCAGTGGCCTCGGATGCTTTCAGCATCGAGTTTAGATGCTTCTTTGGGGTCCGCCCCTGATGCAGGAGAGCGCTGGCTGTAGCTATTCTGCCTATCGTGGCCGTGTCACCGCGGGGAATTGCTCTGCGGGCGCGGTCGAGTAATTCCTGATACTCTGCTCTGTGACTGGCGGAGATTTCACCTCGCCGTTGATCATAGTCGACGGTTTCGACGGTCCCTCCTTCATCGATACCTACGATTGCAAGCGGCGGCATTTGCCCGAGGAAGGAGAGAGGGCTACATGCTCGCTGCTGATAGGCGACCACGCCGGGGTACATCACCCCGTCGGATGGCTCAATCTCCGCCATTAGCTTCTCGATCAACGTTGTCCGGACTCTACGCTTGAAGCTGCAGGCGATTGACCGTGCAGTCGCAACGAGATCCGCAGACGAACTCGCCAACCCTTTGCCTTCCGGGAGTTCAGATTGCAAAAGGAGGTTTCCTCCTGAGACGCCGAGCGCAATCACGAGATTCTCAGCCAGTCGTTTTGCTTTGACTTTATGTGACGGATAAACGGTTACGGATCGTGTGCCTGCAATCGGCATGAAGTGAGCTCGCGCAAAGAGCGCGATGGGCATCGTGACCAAAAAGTGAGGGTCTCGGGGAACGCAGCCGACCGGTAGCTGACCTTGCAGCAACTCGCCGAATGTGCCGCAACAAAGAGCGTCGCTAGAATGAACCCTTGGCTGCTGCGCATCTTCGGCGATAATCTGGGCCGCATCTGCGCCATCGAACGTCTGGTGATACATGTATGGCCTCCAAACTTCATCGGCGGCCGCTTCGAGAAGTTCTCTAGTCAACATGCTTGCCCCGCCCCTTGGGGGCCCGACAGGATGGGTAGAATTTTGGATCGCCATATTACTTCCCCGTCATGTCCATTGAGTGGGATTTGCCGCTACGATACGAGACAATGGGCTCGCATTTCATTTGGGATACTTTCAAGTACCTGGGGCGCCCAGGTGCCTGATCTCCGCGTTTGGGGTGAACGTAGCATTGTCAGCGATTTTAGGTCGCAAAGAATCTGTGAAGTTACTTGTAGGAACTGTTGCACTGTCGATTGCCGGCGGCGTGGAATGCAGCGCCTCAGCGAATTTCAGTGCCTGTGACTTTCTAGGGACGCCATCTTGGTGGGTAGTCCTGCTTTGCGTTCGCAGGGACTTGGCCGTCCGACGCAATTGTTTAGGCCCCCAGCGTTCGTGTTGCCGAGTGTGAAGCCCGAGGATCCCAGCCCAGTGACGAGATCGACAGTCATGCCAGCGACGTGTGGTTCGTTGGCGGGATCGACGTATGTTCTAGTTCCGCCCGCCTCGATGACCGCGTCGCCGTCAGCGAGATGCTTTCCAGGCCTATTCCGTATTTTAGTCCAGCGCAGCCGCCCGCATCGACCATGATGCGCCGACCTTCGGCGGGCTTGGCGGCCAGCGAGAGCGCGGTCTTAAATGCGGCGACAGCATTTTCGGTGAGCTTGATCATAGGACGACATCCGCTGATGCGTTCGGAAGGTCCCTTGCATCGAACGTGCCAGAAAGGAAATTATCATCAAAGCAATGAGTTAGCAGATTTGTGATCCTGTCGGGAATCCGACATTGAGGGGAAAACCTTGCGGCGGCGGCCGATTTGCACGTCGTTGTCGCCTTTTGCCCGTGGGCTAATAGGGCAGCTCCGCACCCGGACACCAAATTTGCGGCATAGCCGATCAAGGAAAGCTCGCTAATGACTCGAATTTGGCTGCGAGCCCCAAGACCCGCTGCACGCTCGAAGCAAAGCATCAACTCGCAAAAAGAGAGAACCTTTCTGCTTGGCCAGCATTGGGGATCGCAATGCATTTGGCACACATGCATGCCTACCGCCAGGCTCGTCATCATCGTCCGCTTCACGCTACCTGGCTTGAGCTTCTTGCCGTTTCGGTCCTCAGGCGGTACCGGATCTCGACATTTGCGATTTCAAGGGGCCGCTCCATCTGAGCGCCGCCTGTTCCTGCCTCTCCCGCCTTGCGATTGAATTCCTAGCTGGCGACACAGGAGTTTTTCACGACGAAGCCGGTCCAGCTGCGGCTCGCGAATACCGCCATCCTCAGATTGACGATGATCGTGGCGAAAATGGCCAGGATGAGTGCCGGCATGTAAGCCGGCAGCTGTTCTGACGTCCTGATCGGAGTGGTCAGAACCCGTGACACAGAGTACGCTTTTAAAAGCCATCTGACTGCTTCTTTCTTTCCGAATATGTCGGGCCTTTAAGCGCGTTCGAGGCCCTTAGCTTACCCTCAGCATGACGGAGGGGGAGTGGCAGCGCACCGATGCCTATTCACCGTCAGGTTCAGGTTCAGCGTGCGCCTCCTCGAGCGAGTAGCCCTCGGACCTGATGGTACGAATGACGCTGCCGGCCGACGTCCTCTTCAGCTCCTTTCTGATCCGGCTGATATGGACATCGACGGTGCGCTCTTCGACGTGGATGTTGGGCCCCCAAGCTGCGTCCTTTAACTCCTTCCGCTTGAACACCTTGCCGGGATTCTCGAGCAAATGCTGCAGCAGTTTGTACTGGAGCGGTCCGAGGTGGATGTCGTGGCCGTTACCGCGGACTCGGCGGGCATCGACGTTCATCTCAAGGCTGCCACAGCGGAGCAATCTGCCGTTTACAATCCCGTTTGAACCGGGCTTCGCCAGCGCCAGCTTCGTCCGTAGACAGTCGAGCAGCTTGCCCGGTGCGAATGGCCGCACAAAACTTTCGTCAATGCCTGCCTTCAACAGATCGAAATGCTGGTTCTGGGCGCCGGGCGCGATCAGGGCAATAACGAGCAGCCGGCCGGTCCGGGGGTCCCCCTTGAGCTGGGAGCAGATGGTGGATCGTGTCGCGCTTGCCGGCTGGCAGTCCAGCACCACGGCCTTCGGCTCCCGCTCAACTGTCAATTTAAGCACGTCATCCACGCTGCTGGCCAGTTCAAACCTGAAGACATCCGCCTCCAGGATGTGTCCGTAGTTATGAATGAACTCCGGATCTTGCGAACAGATCAGGACCAGTGGCTTCATCGGTGCTGCGTTGTCTAAAGACATTAATTCTGCCTCGGCCGCATGGATTGATTGAGCTCGACATAGAAGTCGTCCCCCTGGGCGGCGCAGATGCCGACGGTTTCACCCGCCTGAGCCATGCCGTGAAGTTGCATGACCTCGCGTCAGCAGATCTTGAGGCGGCGACAGCAACCGATGCAGGTCGTCGCGTTGATAGCGGTCGCATATTCCGGGATCCTTCTGGCGTCGCGGGTGACGGAAGGGCTCGTCATCATGAATTCTCCAATGCACCGAACACTCTCCTTGCAGCGTCCACTCGGCAAGAATGTCGAACGTTTTCCCGCCGACGGCCTTGATCTCGGACAGCTTGATGGGAAGGCTCTTGGCGAGGTCGTGCAGTTGTCGTCTTCGCTGCACGCGAGAGACTGCAGGTTCGGCACGTTCTATGCAGCGCCTCAAGGTCTGACATGATCTCTTTCCCTCGAACCGGTTCCATCACGCACGCGCCACCTCGGGATAGGTCTCGATGGTGGCGATTGCGTCGCCGACCAGTTTCGTGCCGGCCTGAGTGAGCTTCCCGAACGTCTCGAAGCCGAACCGGTGGACGTCGCGAAGGGTCTTCGACAGAACCACCAACCGCCCGGACGTGAACAGCACCCGCCCGAAGCCTTCATGGCTCAGCTCCATGATAGGCGATGCCATCAGCCCGCAGCGCTCCTCGATCGCAAGCCCGACGGCGGTGTAAAACATATCAAGCCTCCACAGCACGTCCGGATCGGGATCGCCGATGATCGGGATTGCACGGCGCTGTTCCTTAGTGATGATGAAGGAGGCCAGCAGCTCGGGGTCCGCTTTGCCTTCCCACGCTCCGTAGGAGTCCTGAGCACGGATTAGCCGCACGAGGCATTTCAGGAACGGGCTGGCAAGCGCCACCTGATCCTCGGCGACAGCAGGGCTAACCACAGGGTCGGACATTTTCGCCTCCTCATTTCAGTCGTCGTCCTCAAAGGACGGTTTCGCGACGCCTGCCTCAGCCAGCAGCTTGCGCACCCAGGGGGAGGACACGTTCTGAGCATCACCTGCGTGCGCAACAGCACATCTTGGATACTCTGAGGCTGCGGAACCTTGAGCGGATAGATTTTTGCCGAAACAAGCTTGGCTGCCGAAGGTCCGCCGATTGCCAGACAAAACAGGAGGTGGCAGCCCTTCAGTGCTTCCACCTTCGGTGTGATGCGGTCATCCCCCTCGGTCCGATGTTTCCCGCTTTCGTCGGAGACGTCGTCGAAGGCCACGGCTTCCACGAGGTTCCACTCCTCGGGTGTCACATCGTAGATGACAAAGCGCCTGGCCGAGCCGAAATGCGCATTGAGCTCCTTCATGTCTTGTGTTGCGATTGCCACGCGCAAGGCGCCTGCTTGTCGTTCACGCATTGGATCTCGGCCCTCGTCAGTGACCAGTGAGAGGCGACGGACGGGCCCCATCTTGCGTTTCTCGCTTGCGGAGGGGATCAAGTTCTTCAGGTGTCGGCGCCTGCCGGCAAGCCTGGAAAATGTTGGCAACCTCGAAGACCAGGTCGCGGGTGCCCTGATAGAGGATTGTGAGCTTGTGCTGGCTGCCGAGCCGGTCGAAGACGGGGAAGCCGACGCGCATGAGCGGAATGCCAAGACGTTGCGATGCCTGGCGTCCATGTGAATGGGTGACCAGAAGATCAGCCCCGCCGGCAAGCGCTTCCAAATCGCCGAGATCGCCGATCTGAATCGAGGCCGCCGGAACCCTTTCCAGAATTTTCGACATATCGGTCGTGGCGACCGCCGCCGCGACTTCGGAGCCCATGCCGGTGAAGAAGGTTGCGAATTGATAGAGTTGGTCTGGTTCAGCAGCGATCGCAATTTTCTTGCCTCCGAAATGGAAATGTCCGTCGAGCAACGCATCCTGCAATTGCGCCCGGCGACGACGCACCCCGGCCGGCACCGCCGCGCCCGAAATCTCGGACAGCAGGGAGACGAAACGGTCGGCGCCCTCCATTCCGGTCAGCGACTCGAACAGCACGTAAGGGACGCCGGTCATCTTCTGCAGCACCTCGGCCGGACGGCGCATATGCTCTCCGATAGCGATGCATTGCGCGGCGGTGCCGAGCTCGCGGATATCCTCGACGCTGGTGCCGCCATAGGTTGTCGTAACCCACCAGTCGGGCACGGTGCCGTCGAGCGAGCCGGAGACGTCCGGCAAAATCACCGGCTGCAGCCCAAAGCTTTCAACCATCTCGCGCAAATGCTCGATGTCAGCCACGGTGAGATTCCAACCGGCCAGGATTGCGATCTTCTTTGACTGGCGCGCCCGCTCGCCCGGTCGCGTCATGCCTTCGATCATCGCGCTGACAGCCTTGGCCCAGCCCTGTTCGATCGCGCCGTCGAAATCCGGCGTGTTGGCCAGCACGATCTCCGTACCCGCGAGTTCTTCCGCCCGTTTCAGCCTGATGTCGGCAATGTCGCCTGCGCAATCTTCGCCACGGGTTTCCACCAGGGCCGTCGTGCAGACCCCGATCAGCTTTGGGTTCGTGCGGGTCTTCAGGTTGAGGATCGCCTCTTCCAGATTGTCTGACCCGCCGAGGATGGTTGTCACTTCATCCATCGCGGTGGTCTGTAGGGGAATCGCTTCCTTGAAATGCCGCACGAAGAGCACGAGCGCGAAGCTGGTGCAGCCTTGGATGCCGTGGAATAGCGGCACTGCGCCGTCGATCCCGAGAAAGGCCAAGGCAGCACCCAGCGGCTGTGACGACTTCAACGGATTGACCGAAGCTGATTTGGTCTGGGAAAGGACGCGGGTCATCGTGTTTCCTCAACGCTCGCCGAAATCGTCGGCGTGGTGCCGGTGAATTTCTTCAAAGCGTGCACGGTCTCGCTCGTTGTGCTCGGCGGTTCGTCCTTCATGGCAGGCTGGCAATCCCACGGTGCCGGTTCCCGCACCTGGCGCCAGATCGGGTTGTGAATGGCGAGGTCGATCTGGCGTACGAGTTCCACCATGCCGTCATAGCCGGCGTAAGGGTGTTGGCGCTCCTGGTTGATGTCGAGCCAGGGCGTCTTGGCCTTAAGCGCGATGAATTGCGTGCGCCCGCCCGACAGCATGATATCGGCCTTGTGTTCTGAGAGCATGGCGTAAAGCTCGCGCGCTGCCAGCTGCTCGAACATGTGGTTGTCGTCCTTGAGTATCTGCTTGATGCGCTCCTTGTCTTCGACTGTGGATTTCTTGACCGAGGTGCCGACGATCTCGATGCCGATCTCCATCAGCGCATGGACGACGGACCAGGACTTGACACCGCCTGTATTGAGCAGCACGCGCTTGCCTTGAAGCCGCGGCCGGTAGGCTTCGAGCTTGTTCCATGCAACCGCCTCCTGCTCAGCGATCAGCGTCTCCGTGCGGGCGAGGATCTCTGGATCAGCGCCCTTCTTCACGAGCAGCTCAGCAATGTTGCGCAGTGCTTCCGAGGTGTCGGTGATGCCGTAGAAGGAGCCTTCGAAGAACGGGATGTCCCAGCGCTCCTCCATCTTGCGAGCCAGATTGATGAGCGCGGTCGAGCACACCACCATAGCCGCCCGGGAGCGGTGCGCGGAAGCAACGTCAAGGTAGCGCGCGTCGCCCGGAATGCAGGCGCGCACCCGGATTCCGAGCCGATCGAGGAGCGGCTTCACCAGCCAGAATTCGCCGGAGAGGTTGAATTCGCCAAGGATATTGATGTCGTACGGCCCAGCGTCGTCGGGTTCCACCGTGCCGATGACGTGCTCGAGCAACGCCTCGGCGGCGAGCTTGTTGCCGAGGTTCTTGGAGCCGGCCAAGCCCGGCGCATTGACCGGCACCACGGCCAAGCCGAATTTTTCCCCCGCGCGTTTGCAGACCGCCTCGATGTCGTCGCCGATCAGCGCCGTCACACAGGTCGAATAGACGAAGATCGCTGGCGGCGCATAGGCTTCCTTGATCTCGCGGATCGCCTTGAACAGCTTGCGCTCGCCCTGCCCCATCACCACGTCGAGTTCGGTGAGGTCGGTCGTGAAGCTCGTGCGCCACAGCGTTGCCCCGGAGGAAGCGGCGCCGCGGTTGTCCCAGGAATTGCCCTCGCAGGCGAGCGGCGCGTGGACCAGATGCGCGACGTCGGTGATCGGCTGCAGCACGATCTTGGCGCCATCAAAGGCGCAGCCGCCGGCTGCCGCCCCGGGCGTCAGCGGCTTTGAGCAGCCCTCTTTGCGCGCCTTGGCATCCTTGCCGCGGTTTTTATCGCAGGCGGGCTCGTTGAAGACATCCTGGATTTTGGCGCTGGGCGATGACATTGCGTCGGTCTCCAAGGTCCGTTGGGCGGCGGACGGGCCCGGCGAAAAGCCGGCCGCCGCTGTTAGCGGGTGAGATCATAGGAATAGTCCGTCACGCCCGTCTCGCTCGTCTCGCGATCGAGCTTGTCGAAGATCTTGTCGAGGATCGTCGTCAGCACGCGCAGCCCGCCCTGGTAGCCCATGAGCGCAAAGCGATGGTGATGGTGCCGGTCGAAGATCGGAAACATCAGCCGGATCAGCGGCGTGCCGGTGTCGCGCTCCAGATACTTGCCATAGGAATTGCCGATCAGCAGGTCCACCGGCTCGGTGAAGAGCAGCGAGCGCATCGCCCACAGGTCCTTGCCCGCCCAGACCTGAGCGTCCTTGCCGAAGGGCGAGGATGCAAGCAGTTCCTTCATCTCGGCTTCCCACGCCGAAGTGCCATTGGTGGCGAGGCAATGTGTCGGCTCGCCACCGGTTTCCATGACGAAGCGCGCCATGGCATGGACGAAGTCCGGATCGCCGTAGATCGCGTATTTCTTGCCATGCAGCCAGGACTGGCTGTCAGCCATGGCGTCAACCAGTCGGCCGCGCTCCAGGCGGATTGTCTCAGGGATTTCCTTGCCGGAGATCGCCGAGAGCTCCATCAGGAATTCGTCGGTCGCCTGGACCCCGAGCGGGTAATGGAACGAGGCCGTCGCCTGTCCGACCTGCTCGCAATATTCCAGCGTTTTGCGGGTGTTGTAATACTGCAGCGAAAGTGTCGCCTCGGCGTTGAGCGCCTCCTTCACGTCTTCGATGTTCGTGCCGCCGTCATACATGCGGTATTCGCCGTCCGACGGGGTGTCGAACTGGTCAGAGGCGTCCTGGATGAAGGTGTAGGACACGCCCATCAGGTCAAGCAGGCGTTTGAGTTCCCGGTTGTTGCCAACGCAGAAGCCGTCGAAGCCCGGAATGATGTTGATGGTTCCCTTGGCTTCCGTGCGCTCCTGGCCTTTCCAGAAGTGCTCCAAAATGCCTTTGACCATGCCGTCATAGCCATCGACATGGCTGCCGACAAAGGCTGGCGTATGGGCAAAGGGCACGTCGAAGTCGCGCGGGACCGAGTTTTCGTCCTTGGCGTTCTGGATGAAGCTGTGCAGGTCGTCGCCAATGACCTCCGCCATACAGGTGGTCGAGACAGCGATCATCTTCGGGTCGTAGAGCTGGTAGGTGTTGGCGAGCCCATCGACCATGTTCTTCAGGCCGCCAAATACCGCCGCATCCTCGGTCATCGAAGAGGAAACCGCTGAAGCAGGCTCCTTGAAATGGCGCGACAGGTGCGAGCGGTAATAGGCCACGCAGCCCTGGCTGCCGTGGACGAAGGACATGGTCCGCTCGAAACCCGCGGCCGCAAACACGGCACCCAGCGGCTGGCAGGCCTTGGCGGGGTTCACGACAAGCGCTTCGCGGGCGAGATTCTTTTCGCGGTATTGCCACGTCTTGGTGAACTCGCGCTGATCGGTAACGATCTGATCGGCGTGCGGACATTCGAAATTCAGCTTCTTCTCGGCAAGCATCTGCCTGTATTCCGGCTCGCGGAACAGGGGGGCGTGGTCGAGAACTTTTTCAGCCGACTGCGGCATGGGTGGTTACCTCTTTCATCTGGGCGCCATACGGCAGCTCAGGGACGTGAAGACGTTTCAGGTCTCCCGCGGATCACGCGGCCACGGGCGTTCGTCGTCTCCCTGGGGAGACCAGGCCAAGGTCAGGTGTTACTCGGCAGCCATCGCTCGCCCACGGCTCGGGCTTGTTTTCCAGGGGGCCTGGTACAGGCCCCAGACCGGATTGTTGATGGCAAGGTCCACGTCGCGGGCGAAAATGGCAAAGCCGTCATAGCCGTGATACGGTCCTGAATAATCCCAGGAGTGCATCTGACGGAACGGTATGCCCATCTTCTGCACCGGGTATTTTTCCTTGATGCCCGAGCCGACAAGATTAGGGCGAACCCCCTCGATGAACTTTTCCAACTCGTAGCCGGTCACGTCATCATAGATGAGCGTGCCATTCTTCACGTAATGGCCCGTGCGCTGATAGTCGTCGTTGTGGGCGAACTCATAGCCGGTGCCGACGATCACCATGCCGAGATCCTCGTAGGCGGTGATGACGTGACGGGGGCGCAGGCCGCCGACATAGAGCATCACGGTATTGCCTTCGAGGCGCGGCCGGTACTTGGCAATGACCGCATCAACGAGCGGTCTGTACTTGGCGATGACCTTCTCAGTCTTCTCCTCGATTTCGGGCCCAAAATGCTTGGCTATGTTGCGCAGAGAGGCTTCGATCTGGGAGGGGCCGAAGAAATTGTACTCCATCCAGGCGACGCCATACTTTTCCTCCATGTGCCGGCAGATGTAGTTCATCGACCGGTAGCAGTGGATGAGGTTGAGCTTGGCCTTCGGGGCGCGCTCGATCTCGGCGAGGGTCGCGTCGCCCGACCAGTTGCCGACCACGCGCAGCCCTATCTCCTCGAGCAGGATGCGCGAGGCCCAGGCGTCGCCGCCGATATTGTAGTCGCCGATCACGTTGACGTCGTACGGGCCGGCCTCGAACTCCACGTCCTTCTTCTCGAAGACCCAGTCGCGGATCGCATCGTTGGCGATGTGATGGCCCAGCGATTGCGAGACGCCGCGGAAACCCTCGCAGCGCACCGGCACGATCGTCTTTTCGTGCTCCTTGGCCTTGTTACGGGAAACTGCTTCGGTGTCGTCGCCAATCAGGCCGATCGGGCATTCGGATTGCACGGTGATGCCATTGTTCAGCGGAAACAGTTCCTCGATCTCGTCGATGATCTGTTCCAGCTTCTTGTCGCCGCCGAAAACAATGTCCTTCTCCTGGAAATCGGAGGTGAACTGCATTGTCCCGAACGTGTCGATGCCCGTTGTTCCGACGTAGTAGTTGCGGCGCTGCGACCACGAATATTGCCCGCAGCCAACCGGGCCGTGCGAGATATGGACCATATCCTTGACTGGACCCCACACCACGCCCTTTGAGCCGGCATAGGCGCAGCCGCGAATGGTCATCACACCGGGAATGGACTTGATGTTCGATTTGACGTCGCATTCGGAAAGGACCTCGCCTTCCTCGCCAGCCTCGTCCCCGCTCTTTGCGACGCTGAGGTGCTTTTTGCGGCGCTTCGCCGCCTTGTCGGGATATTGCGACAGCACCTCCTCGATAAGCTTGGCGTGGAGAGCACCGTCATTCTCGTAATCCAGGCTCATGGGACCCCTTTCAAGGTATCTGGTGACGCTTCACCGACGAGGCGCCGTTCTTTGCAAGGCGGCCAGCTCAAGGAGGGCCCCCAATATCGGTCGTTACTGGGCTGCCGCCTTCGCCGCTTCCTTGGCCTGAAGCTCGGCAAGCATTTGCTCGTCGGTTTTCATGATGCCGAAGTCGAGCAGCATGTCCTCGAGCTCCTCCATCGTGATCGGGGTCGGGATGGTGCCCTGGCCAGAATTGGCGTGGATCTTCTCAGCCAGCGCCCGGTATTCGCCCGCCTGCTTCGAATCCGGCGCATACTGGATCACAGACATCTTCCTGAGTTCGGCGTGCTGGACGATGTTGTCGCGAGGCACGAAATGGATGAGCTTGGAATTGAGCCTGGAAGCCAGTGCTTCGGCAAGGTCGAGCTCGCGGTCGGTTTGGCGCTCGTTGCAGATCAGGCCGCCGAGCCGCACGCCGCCCGAATGGGCATATTTCAGGATGCCCTTGGCGATGTTGTTGGCGGCATAGAGCGCCATCATCTCGCCGGACATGACAATGTAGATTTCCTGGGCCTTGCCCTCGCGGATCGGCATCGCGAAGCCGCCGCACACCACGTCCCCGAGCACGTCGTAGGAGACATAGTCGACATCGTCATAGGCGCCGTTCTCCTCGAGGAAGTTGATCGAGGTGATGACACCGCGGCCGGCGCAGCCGACACCCGGCTCCGGGCCGCCGGATTCCACGCACTTGATCCCTCTGTAACCTACCTTGAGCACGTCCTGGAGTTCGAGGTCTTCGACCGAACCTTCCTGTGCCGCAAGATGCAGGACCGTATCCTGCGCTTTCGAGTTCAGGATCAGGCGGGTGGAGTCGGCTTTCGGATCGCAGCCGACGATGAGGATCCTCTGCCCGAGGTCGACAAGGGCGGCGAGCGTATTTTGGGAGGTGGTGGACTTGCCGATGCCGCCCTTGCCGTAAAAGGCGATCTGACGCAGACCTGACATTATAGATTTCCTTCCTTCGTTCCATCCATCGCGGCTGCCCGCGACATAAATGCCGATGGGCAGCTCTTGCCGCCTCACAACGAAGGGTTTCAAGACTCGTGCCAACTGGCTGATCGGACCAGAGAAAAACTTAGTGTTTGCTTTTCAACGGCTTAGGCCGAGGCCAGACATGCGATTGCCTGAACAAGCCTGTGTAGCGGACCCGACAAAGGCGACAGAAAGTGTCGGTTGGCGATCCTTGAGACCCTACGGCTGGGTCGGAGAGCTGGGGGCCTGTTGGAGCAGAGGCGATTTGACGACCCTTCGCGACAAGACTTCGCGGTTATTCTTGGACGCGCCGGCTCATCCGATAATGCTCAGCCATCAGGAATGTCACGTAGCTGCGGATCAGGTTACAATAGAGGCGCCCTTCATCGACATTGATCGTGATGCCGCTCTTAAGGTCAACGCCATGCCTGACCCCACCGCCTGTCGGTGACGAAAGATAGCCGTGTAGTGTAGTGAGCCAGGCAAGAACCTGCTCGATCGTTTGTCCCTTCTTCTTGGTCCGGAGTTCCTGCGCGATCTTGTTGAAGTACTTTTCTTCGATCGTGGTACTGCCGGTGCTAAGGCCTTTGAAAGCCGTTACAACCGATTCCATCAGCCACAGAATTTCCTGGACGGCCTGCCGGGGATGCCCTTCGGCGAGCAGCCTCTCGGATTGCTGGAGCGATTGTTGCACAATGTCCTGCGCCTGTTCATCGAGCGACTGATAGCGCTCGGGTACAGCGATTGGTTGATGAAGGCCGACGGCGATCAGTTCTGGCGGTCTGATCTCGTATCCGATGCCGTGCTCACTTAGAATGCGGTTCATGCGGCCGACATCAGGGACCGCAATGTCGTCGCTGCGCAGCGCCTCACACCCCTCGTAAAAGGCTTCGATGAATAGCGGCGCATTCTCTGCTGTCTGCCACATGAAAGTGTTCAGGTCGGATTCTGCCCAGCTCTCAGAAGAGCTGCTGCCCGATGCCCCGAAATATCCCTTGAAATGTTCGAGCATATGCCAGCGGTTTCCTTGGACCACGACTTTGCCGATGAGAGTGTCGAACTCATGCACCGCTTCCGGCGGCATAGGACCGGGTGTGTCGAAGCGCCAGGAAGCCGTCATTTTCATTTGTTCGTTTCTCCTTCAGCTGAATAGCTTTTCGAGCTCTTCCCTGTGAGCCTTATGCTTCTCAGGATTCTCAGCGCTGAGTTTGTTCAGGTTCAGCAGCTTCCAGCGTACCGCCGGGAGGGATGCTGCCTGCGGTAGACCGATCGCCTCGAAATCCGGCTCCCCCTCATGCAGGCTGGTCAGAAACCTGCGCGTATCGGCATCCATCCGCTTCCGCAAGTCTGCGAACAGCCGGTCTCTTGTCTCAGCGAGCTCTTCGAGAGTGACCGGTACCGTCGTCATGCCGACGAACTCACGAGCAAACGGTTCATCCAGTTTGCTCAGGCCCGGTGAAAGCAGCTCGTGCGCTGGTCGTGGGGAGCTGGCTACATAGACCAGAAACGTCCGGAACAGCGCGTCGGTGAAACCCTCGTTCTCGTAAAGTAGTTTTACGTCAAACAGATCGCGCGGATGCTGGCGATCGACGGCAGCATGAAGCTTGCCGCCGAACAGGTCCTCAAACGATACGACCTGGATGGATGCATATCCGAATTCATCTTCTACGGCCGCTGACACTTCGCGGCGTTCTGGATCATGCACAACCCCGCGCGTGACAGGCGAGGTCTCGATCTTGACTTCGGCGCCGTCGAGCCGTGCCTTGATACGGGTGGCGCCGCCGCCGCCGCCCTCTATCCGGCGGGCATCGAGTCGCGGGATGCCGCGGCTGGCGGCGGCGACAATCCGGTCGAGGGTTTCGTCAATGTCCGCCAGACTTTCCGCGCGATCCCGCACCGGCAGGTATGTCAGATCGATATCGACCGAGAGGCGCGGCATGTCGCGGTAGAAGAGATTGATAGCGGTCCCGCCCTTCAGCGCAAAGACTTCCTCATCTGCGATGAAGGGAAGCAGGCGCACCAGCAGAGCAACTTGCGCGGCATAGGCGTCACGGGCCATCGGCAGCTCCTTTTGGCGTTTCGGCAAACTCCGGTGGGACCATGATGCGATAGCGGGGATGTATCCTTCCCCCTTTCACAAGGGCGCGGTCCCCTGTTCCCAAATTGAAATCGTCAGTATTGAGACGCTCGCGCCAGGCATGTTTGTGGCGGTCGGCGAACACGAAGAACAGGCGTTTCACCTTGATGCTGCTGCAGCTCTGCAGCAAGGCGGCGAGGCGGCGGGGACTCAGCGTGGTGAGTCCCTCAAACACCATATCGAGATTGTGGAAGCTTTCGTTGGCAGGTAGTTCTTCGAGCGCTTCCAGGATCGCGCGTTCGGGCGAGGACAGGCGGAGCGCCCAGCCCCAGGGCAGCGTTACGGTGCTGGCGGATTTGTTGTCGGCAAGGCCGAGGGCCGATTCGCTGAACAGTGAGAGATTGCGTGTTGTGAGCGGCGCGTCCAGTTGAAGGCGCTGCAGCCAGGTGGGTATGTCGTTGCCGTAGAGCCAGACCGGGGCGGGGCTGCCGAGCGGAAGATAATGGCGGTAGCCCTGTAGGCCGAGGGCCGTGGTGCCGCCAGCGTGCACCTTGTAGTTCATGATGTGCTGGAGAGAGAGCAGACAGGTCGGCCAGTCGAGCGGAACCGGCTGCGGTGCCGGGCGGCGGAAAACACCGCGCGCGAGGCGCTGCAGCCAGCCGCTTTCTATATATTTGCGCGTCAGGAAACGGCTGACGCCTTGGGCCTCCAGCCAGTGCGCATCCACGATAAAGCCAGCCGGGACGGCCTTCAGAACGTTCTTTAGCTTATCTTCACGCGGTGCACTCATGGTACACATTATAGCCAATAGTTAAAGCGCCTGCCAAGCCCCCTTTAGAGGAACCTGATTATGGGTACCGATAGGACACCAAATTGATGGATATCAAAGAGACGCCGCTCGCTATTCCAAACCGAAAGATGCCTAGAGCATGTCCTGTTTAATCCGGTTCATATCCTGCGGCTTTGAAGTAGTTGGCACATTCGGCTGGGGTGAAGAGGTCGACGACCGCGCCGACCGCGTCCCACAGAGCCTTGATGGTTCTCTCGGCCTTTGCTCGCAGCAGGGCCTTGAGTTTGGCGAAGGCGTTCTCAATCGGATTGAAGTCGGGACTGTAGGGCGGCAGGTAGAGCAGGCTCGCGCCTGCGGCCTCAATCGCGTCGCGCACGCCGGCGGCCTTGTGGGCGGGCAGGTTGTCCATGACGACTACGTCGCCCTCCGACAATGTCGGGACCAGCACCTGCTCGACATAGGCCAGGAACACGTTGCCGTTCATGGCGCCGTCGTAGACGAAGGGCGCAGTCATGCCCGTCAGCCGCAGCGCTCCGGTGAAGGTCGTGGTCTTCCAGTGGCCATGCGGCACGCCGGCCCGGCAGCGCTCGCCGCGCGGCGCTCTTCCACGCAGGCGGGCCATCTTTGTGGAGAGGCCGGTCTCATCGATGAACACGAGCTTCGCCGGATCGAGATCGAGCTGGCCGTCGAACCAGTCCCGGCGCCGCTTCAGGATGTCGGGGCGATCCTGCTCCAGTGCGTGCGCGGACTTTTTTGAATGTCCAGCCGTGGCCGCGAAGCCAGGCGCTCAAGGCGCTGCGGCTGATCCGCACAGACTGCTCGGCGACGAGCCGCTCCACCATTTCGTTCAGCGTGATGTCCTTGCCCTCCTCGATCAGCCCGACGATGAAGACTTCATGCGCATCGAGGCTGGAGGCGCGGCGGCGGCCCTGCGGGCGTGGCGCCAGTTCGCCGATCTTCGCCCGCGCAATCCAGCGGATCGCGCTGGACACTCCCACGCCGAACCGCGCCGCCGCTTGCCGCGCCGACATGCCCTCGTCCGAAGCCTTCAAGACCCGCGACCGAAGATCCCCGCTCAATGCTCTTCCCATCGTCCACCTCCATCGAGGTGGATGTTGAATCAGCACAAAACGCAGCCGTCACATCACAATCGATTCATCGATCACAGGACGTGCTCTACTAATGCCTGTCGTTAGATCGCAGCAGAACGATGGCCGCCCTCGTGTGAGAAGTATATGATTTCCCATAGTAATTTGCGGACGCCTTTCATTGATTTTGAAATCGACGTCGCTCATCGAAATCCACTATGCTGAACCATGATTCTGAATTTCAGCGAATAGAGGTCCAAAGTCGCCGGGAGGCAATCTTTGTCAGGGGTGGTTCATGCGCGTAATGGAGCATTGAAAATACATGCCGCAACAGCCTTTGGCGCTGGGGCACGCAGTCACACATCACCGCCATGGGATGCTGCACCGCAGCTTGGCCATGGCGGTCCTGGAAAAGGTCGGCATCTGTCGCCAACGGAAACGCCATCTCACCAGGCGACCGGAGACCGTTCTTGCCAGTCTCCTTGACCGACTGTCAATCGGCCCGGAATGGGGACCCTGGATCGGCGCGCAAAGGGGCCCCCTTCATTGATCCGGGACGGTGAGCGCTCGCCGGGCGAAGCTGGTCAGGGTTGCGCAGCCCGAGCGAGCGCGGTTGGGCTTGGTGACGGCCCGATCATCAGCGCAGTTCTTGAAGCGCCAGCGCAAGTGAAGAAGATCAGGAGTGGAAAATGAGCAAGGCAGGATCGAGGATTTTGCAGGGCGCTCGGAAGCTCTTGCATACGCCAACGCTGACGCCGCCAAACTAAAGAATGCAACGGTCGATGTGCGTGCCATCCGCCGGAAATTGGGATGACGCAGAAGGAATTCGCAGCCCGCTACGGTTTTTCCTTCGGTCGTGTTCGTGATTGCGAACAGGGCCGCTCGAACCGACGCGCCGTCTCGCATCCTTCTCACTGTCCGAAGCCGTGGAACGCGCATTGTCGGCGGCCTAAAAAGAGCCATTCGAGAAACGCTGCTTGGCTGCGCGGCTTGGAGGGCTGTCCTCGACGATTCCTTTTCGGAGCATCATTCCTGGCTAAGTCCTTTTACCCGGCGATGCGCGCAGATGAGCCACTTACGGCCCGGACGAATGCGGCAAGCTGGCCGCCCCTCGTCACAATACGCACCGCCTTATATAGACGATGCTGATACTTTTTCTTCAACGATTGGTGTCAATGCGAAAGGGCCAGGCCGATCATTGCCTGGCCGAGCGCCAGACCGCCGTCGTTTGCGGGAACGCTTGCGTGCGCCAGCCCCTCCAATCCGGCAACTGTGAGCTCGGCGAGTACGCCTTCGAGCAGCAGCCGATTCTGGAAAGCGCCACCGGACAGTGCGACCGTGCCGACGCCGTTTTCCTTAGTGAGTCCGATGGCCTTCCGCGAGATGATCTCTATCAACGTCCTGTGGAAGCGTGCGGCAATCAGTCCGGTTTCGACGCCCGAAGCCTGATCGCGAAGAAGCGCTTCCCACAGACCTTTCCAAGAGATAGCCGGCCCCTTCGGCGAGGTTGCTGGCCAAGCCTCGGCCGCATCCATGAACGGGCTGGCGAGCGCCTCCATCTCCATGCCGGCTTGCCCCTCGTAGCTCTGGCGCTCGAAACAGATGCCGAGGAATGCCGCGCAGGCATCGAAAAGGCGCCCCGCCGAGGAGGCAAGCGGAGCATTGACGCCCCTCTCGATCATCCGGTCCAGCACGCCAAGCGGCTTTTTGGCCAGGGCGCGGACAAAGGGCCGATCGGCAGGAAGCTTGGCCAGGAAATCCGGACCGAAAGCCGCCCGCAGATGCGCATAGGCATTGCGCCACGGCTCGACGCTGGCCTTGTCGCCGCCGGGCATGGCGACCGGCTCGAAATATGCCAGCCTCCGGAACCCTCGATAGCCGCCGAGCAGGAACTCGCCGCCCCAGATCGTGCCGTCATCGCCGTATCCGAGACCGTCGAGGATAATGCCGAGCACCGGAGGTGCGTCGATTGCGCGGCCGTGCTGGGCAAGGCACGAGGCGAGATGCGCGTGATGGTGCTGGACCTGCACAAAACTTGCCGCGGTCTCACGGGCAAGCTCCATGGCAAGCTGGGTCGAACGGTAGCCCGGATGCCGGTCGGCCACAATGAGGTCCGGCTTCGTGTCGAACAGGCTTCGATACAGCCCCAACGCCTGCCCCCACGCGTCCTGGTTCTTCAGCTCCTCGAGGTCGCCGAGATGCTGCGACAGCAGCGCCTTGCCGTCGCCCGCCAGGCAGAACGCGGCCTTTAGATCGCCGCCCGCAGCCAGCACCCTGACCGGGCCATCGAAGCCCGCCGGCAGCGCGAGCGGCTCCGGCGCGAAACCGCGCGCGCGCCGCAACACCGAAATGCCGTGGCCGTCGCGGCGCACCACGCTGTCGTCGAGCCGGTTGACAATCTCGCGATCGTGCATCAGCCAGAAGTCGGCGATCCCGGCTAGCTCCTGCCGCGCCTCGTCGTTGTCCTTGCATTGCGGCTCGCCCGAGCGATTGCCGGAGGTCATCACCACCGGACCGTCCAGCGCCCGCAGCAAGAGATGATGCAGCGGCGTGTAGGGCAGCATGAAACCGAGCCGCTCGTTCTCCGGCGCCACGCCCCCCGCAACGCCGCAGCTGTCACGGCGCTTCACCAGCACGATCGGCGCCGCTCGCGCGGCAAGTGCGGCGCGCTCCTCGCCCGACAGCTCCGCGAATTCGGCAAGCTGCTCCAAGTCGCGCGCCATCAGCGCGAACGGCTTGCCGTCGCGTTTCTTGCGGGCGCGCAGCTGCGCCACCGCCGCTTCGTCCGTCGCGTCGCAGGCGAGATGGAACCCGCCGATGCCCTTGATCGCGACGATCCGCCCTTCCCCGATCAGCGCCGCCGCTTCCCGGATCACCGCCTGCGGGCCGCCGCCGACCACGACGCGGTCCGGACCTTCCAACCAGACGCGCGGGCCGCAGGCCGGGCAGGCGATCGGCTGGGCGTGAAAGCGGCGGTCGGCCGGATTTTCGTACTCGGCCCGGCATTCCTCGCATATCGAAAATCGTGCCATAGCGGTCGAGCGGCGGTCATAGGGGATAGCCTTGACGATCGACAGCCGCGGCCCGCAATGCGTGCAATTGGCGAAAGGGTAGAAATAGCGCCGGTCCTTGGGGTCGAGCACTTCCGCAAGACATTGCGGGCAGCAGGCGGCGTCGGGCACGATGCCGGTCTTCACCGGCCCGCCCGCACTCGCCGCAATAGCGAAGCCGCCCGCCGGCCGCGGCCCCTCAAGCGTCGCCGCCTCGATCCCGTCGATCTGCGCCAGCGGCGGGCATCGCGCCTTTAGCCTGTCCGCGAAGGTCTCGAACTCAGCATCGCTGCACCACAGCGCGATCTCCACGCCTGCAGCATCGTTGCGGACATGGCCCGATAGCCCCATAGCGGTCGCGATGCGCCACACTGTCGGCCGGAAGCCAACGCCTTGCACAAGCCCCGTCACCCGGACCAGGCGTCCCTCCACTGCGGGCTCGGCGAGCAGCGCGCCCATCAGTGCACCGTGCACACCATGCACGGCACGTCGAAATCCTCGCTCAGGATGCGCCACAGCGCCTCCAGCAAGCGGATTTCGTCGTCGACGAACAAAATGCACGGCAGGTCGCTCAAGATGCCTTCCTCATCCCCTCCCGGCCGCCCTGCCAGGCAACGTCGCGGTGGCGGGCGATCGTCACTGGGGTGCGCGACTTCGGCACCTTGTGCACGAAATTATGCCGCGCGACGTGGTAGCTCGGGTCGAAGCCGTAGAAATTGCGGCGCATCCGCGAAAGCTCCTCCTTGCGATAGGCTGAAAGCGGCTTGGCCGCCTCGTCGGCTGCGCGCTGGGCTTGTTTTTCGGCGAGCAACCGCGGAAACTCTGCGCTCCCGGCCAGCGCGGCAGCCGACGCCCTCACTTGCGCCATAAACAGCTCGCTTGCCCCCGCGAATACCCGGTTGGCCAGATTGAGATTCAGCGCCTCCTTCGCGCCCATCGGCAGGCGCGCCGCCGCGATCCGGCGGGCATTCTCAGGCCCGCAGCAGCTCGGCAGGAGATAGGTCCAGAACTCCGAGCCGTAGAGATTGCCCATGTCCTTGTAATGCGGGTTGAGGATGACGCTCGAGCGCATCCAGACCTGGTCGGTGCCGCGGGCGAGAAACACGCCGCCCGCTCCCGCATTTCCGGCAAGCGCTGCTACGGTGATGTGGCTTGTCGTGCGGATGATCGCCTCGGCGAGGTCGTCGATGGCATTGATGTTGACCCAGGACTCGTCGGCCGCGCTGTCGGCCGCCTCGATCCGGTTGAGGTCGAGCCCGTTGGACCAGAACTGCGCTCCTCCGCACAGCACGATCACCCTGGTCGGACGCTCCGTCGCTTTTGTATAAACGTCCAAAAGTCTTCGGCAGCCGTCCTTTCCCATTGCACCGTTATAGAAGGGGAAGTGCAGATAGCCGACCGCACCGCCTTCTTCGTAGATGATGTCCTGATACCCGCCCGGTGAATTGAGCGGGATCTCCGGCAGGCCTGCAACTTCGTTCGCGAAGACCATGGTCGCCGGGAGCTTGAACGGGTGTGGCGAATTGGGGTGCCGGACATGGCCGATCCACAACGCGCCGTCGACGGTGACGAGGGCGATCGCCGGCCCGCTCCTGGCGACGACCGCTCCCGGCTCCGGGAGCGATATCTTGCCCCGTTCACCCCGCGCGAGAGGCACGTCAGCCCCTGGTTCACGTGCCTCTCGCGCGTCGAAAAGGAAGACCGGTTCGCCGAAAAGCTTGTCCCGCACGCCCGGCGCGCCGTCCGCTGCTGCGATATTCTTCAGCACCGTTTCGGTCGTGTCGGTAGCCCAATCGATCCGCCGGTCCGCCTGCTTGATTGCATCCCGCCACCGGCCGAGGGGCGCAACAGATTGTTCTTCCGGGGCAATTGGCTTTTCGCCTTGCTCGAACCGCGCGATCGCTTCGAGCACCGCCGTCACCGCCGAGTCGGTCACCTCGTTACGATAGAGGCTCGATTTCGTCGCCTTTCGCACCGCGAAGGAGGCACTGGCCCAGACCGGCCCGGCATCCATTTCGGCCGCCGCCTCCAGCACCGTGACACCCCACTGCGTCGCCCCGTCCATCATCGCCCAGTCCAGCGCGGAGGGGCCGCGGTCGCCGACGATGCCTGGGTGAACGACCATGCAGCATTGGTTTTCATAGACTTTTTTCGGGATTGCGCGCTTCAGGAAGGGGGCGATGACAAGGTCTGGCCGAAACAAATCTACCGCCTCGATGGTCCGCTCGTCGTTGACGTCCATCTCGACCGAGACCTCGTGTGCGTGCTCGCCAAGCTCCACGAAAATCCTCTGACTCAAGGCGTTGAAGGCGGTGACGAGAAGCAGAATGCGCATCTTCAGCAGATCCTCGGAAGCTGTTCCCCGGCGATCCAGTCGACCACACGCATACCGCCAAGTCTCGTTTTCATCCGCACCAGCGCATGCTGGTCTGCGACGACTTCGCCAATGATTGCGGCATCCTGGCCCTTGGGATGAGCGCGTATCGCTGCGAGCAAAGTCTCCGCATCTTGCGCCGCGCAGATGGCGATCAGCTTGCCTTCGTTGGCAACGTTCAGCGGGTCGAGGCCGAGCAGTTCGCACGCCGCCGCGACCTCCGGCTTCACCGGAACCGCCGCTTCCCGGATTACCATTCCGACCTTGGACTGCTGCGCGATTTCGTTCAGCGTCGCCGACAATCCGCCGCGCGTTGGGTCACGCAGCACCCGGATACCGGGAATGGCAGCAAGCATCGCCGCCACCAGATCGTGCAGCTGCTGGCTGTCGGAGATGATTTCCGTTTCAAAATCAAGGTGTACTCGCTTCGACAGGATAGCCACTCCGTGGTCGCCCATGGTGCCGGAGACAAGGATTGCATCGCCCGGCCGGGCATTGCTTCCGCAGACGTCAGTGCCGTCCGCCAGCACGCCGACACCGGTCGTGGAGATGAAAACGCCATCGCCTTTGCCCTTCTCCACCACCTTGGTGTCGCCCGTAACCACGGGCACGCCCGCTTCCCGGGAGGCAAAAGCCATTGAAACAACTATCCTTTCGAGTTCGGCCAACGGAAAACCTTCCTCCAGGATGAAGGACGCGGACAGCCAGAGCGGCCGCGCGCCCATCATGGCGACGTCGTTGATCGTGCCGTGGATCGCCAGCGCGCCGATATCCCCACCCGGAAAGAACACAGGCGAGATGACATGCGCGTCCGTTGCCATCACCAGGCGTCCGCAGACGGTGCCGAGCAGGGCCGCGTCGTTGCCTTGGGCCAGGAACTCGTTGGCCAGATGTCTTTGAAAGATATCCCGAATCAGCTCGGCCGTCGCGCGGCCGCCCGCGCCATGCGTCATGTCCACCACGCCGCGGACCGACGAGGTGGTTACAGCTAGCCTGGGATCGTTCGCGCTCACTATTCCGCCGCCTCCAACGCCTTAGGCTTGCGGAAACGGCCATAGGTCCAGTAGGCCGCGCAGGCGCCCTCGGAGGAGACCATGCATGAGCCAATCGGGTTCTGCGGCGTGCACACGGTGCCGAACAGCTTGCAGTCGGTCGGCTTCTTCACCCCGCGCAGGATCGACGGGCATTCGCAGGACGTCACCTCGCGCGAAGCCTTGACCGACAGCTCGAAGCGCTTCTCGGCGTCGAAATCGGCATAAGCGTCGCGGATGCGCAGGGCGCTGTAGGGCACGGTGCCGAGGCCGCGCCAGTCAAAGGTCTTGCGCAGTTCGAAGACCGCGCTCACCAGGGCCTGCGCCTTGTGGTTGCCCTCCTCGGTCACGACGCGGGTATATTCGTTCTCGACCTCGTGCCGGTCTTCATTGACCTGCCGGATCAGCATCAGAACGGACTGCATGACGTCAAGCGGCTCGAAGCCGGCGATGACAACTGGCTTCTGGAATTCCTCGGCAAAGAATTCAAATGGCTGCGAGCCGATCACGGAGGAGACGTGCGAAGGTCCCAGGAACCCGTCGATCTTGACGATGCCCAGCTCCCGCACTTCCGGCGATTCAAGAATGTGAGAGATCGCCGCCGGCGTGAGCACATGGTTGCAGAACACGCTGAAATTCTTGAACCCCTCGGCTTGCGCCGTCTTGATCGCGACGGCCGTCGGCGGCGTCGTGGTTTCGAAGCCGATGGCGAAGAAGACGACTTGCCGCTCGGGGTTTTCACGCGCGATCTTCAAGGCATCGAGCGTTGAATAGACCATGCGGACATCCGCTCCGTCAGCCTTGGCGCGGATCAGGCTGCGATGCTTGGTGCCCGGCACGCGCATCATGTCGCCATAGGTGCAAAGGATGACCCCGTGCCGCTCGGCGAGTTCCACCGCATCGTCGAGGCGACAGATGGGCAGCACGCAAACGGGGCATCCGGGTCCGTGCACGAAATGCACGTTCTGCGGCATCAGGTCCTGCACGCCGTAGCGAAACATCGCATGCGTGTGCCCACCGCAGAACTCCATGAAATGATAGCTCTTTTCCGGATCAGCCTCGGTCGCGATGGCGCCGGCGATGGTCTTCGCAAGCTCCTGGTCGCGATATTCGTCGACATATTTCACGCCGAAGTCTCCTCCAGCTCCTCCAGCACGCCCGCTTCGGCCATCAGCTGCAGCGTGCGCTCGGCCTCCTCGGGGCTCACCTTGTGGAGCGCATAACCGACATGGACGAGCACGAAATCGTCAAGCGAGACGTCTGCCACCAAGGCCAACGAGATGCGCTTCCTGACCGTCCCGAACGCGACCACGGCCATGTCGTCGTCGAGCAGTTCAACGACGCGGGCGGGAATGGCCAGGCACATCAGGCTGCTCCCTTGAGCTCGGCCGCCAGCGGATGGCCGGCTAGCGCCATTGCGCGGGCCGCCCCGATCCAGGCCGTCCAGTCCGACATCCCCTCGCCCGTGCGCGCGGAAACCCTCAGCACCTTGATCCGCGGGTTCACCTTTCGGGCGTTGGCAATGCAGGCCTCCACGTTGAAGTCGAGATGCGGCAACAGGTCGGTCTTGTTGAGGATCATGAGATCGGCGGCGGCGAACATATCGGGATATTTCAATGGCTTGTCCTCGCCCTCGGTGACTGAGAGCACCACCACCTTGTGCGCCTCGCCGAGATCGAAGCCCGCCGGACAGACGAGGTTTCCCACGTTTTCGACGAGGAGCAGGCCTCCTTCGGCAAGGTCGAGGTGATCTGCGGCATGGCCGACCATATGCGCGTCGAGGTGGCAGCCCTTGCCGGTGTTGACCTGGATCGCGGGCGCGCCGGTGGCGCGGATGCGGTCGGCATCGTTGGAAGTCTGCTGGTCGCCCTCAATCACGGCGATCGGCAACTTGCCCCTCAGTGCGTCGATCGTGCGGCAAAGCAGCGTCGTTTTGCCAGAGCCGGGGCTGGAGACGAGGTTGAGCGCAAGCACGCCGCGCTCGGCGAACATTTTTCTGTTCGCATCGGCATACTCGTTGTTCTTGGAAAGCATATCCTTTTCCAGCTTGACCATCCGCGCCTGGCTCATGCCCGGCGCATGGGTGCTAGCGGGGCCCGAGCCACAATCGTGTATATGATCGTGATGATGATGATGGGGGCCGTGATCTTGGCCTTCGTGGCCGTGATGATGGTGATGGCCATGCGCCTTGCCCTCGATCCGGACCTCGCCCTCGCCACATCCGCAAACAGTGCACATCAGCTCACCTCCAATTCCCTGATCTTCATTTCCTCGCCGACGGTCACCTGCAGCTGATGGCTTCCGCAGTCGGGGCATGGATCGAAGCGTGCCGCGATCGGCACGCTCTGGCCGCAAGGCATGCACCAGGCCCTGCCTTCCGTCTCGACGATTTCCAGTCTTGCGTCTTGCGCCAGAGAGCCACGCATGACGACATCGAAGCCGAACTTCAGCGCCTCGACCTCGACATCGGATAGCCGCCCGATTTCCAGGCAGACGCGGCTCACCTTCCGAAAATCCTGTCTGGCGGCCTCTTCCTCGAGGATGCCACGGATGCACTCGCATATGGCCATCTCGTGCATTAGCGAAACCTCACATCGTAGCCGACGCAGGGGTCGATGGCCCGGACCAGGAGATCGGCCTGGACCGCCAGATCTTCACGCCTGGATGCAGCGAGCGCCGAAAGCGAGCGCGCGGCAATGCCGCTCTTCGCGAAATGAATGCTGGTCGGAGCCGTGATGTCGTAGTCGGCGATACGGTCGTCGTTCAAAACAATCCGATGTTCCAGCCGGCCGCGTGCTGCCTCGGCGAAGGCAGTAGCACAGCGGCCCCCGTTCTCGTCGCGAAAGACTTCGCACCTAGGCACTTCGGACCCGTCCGCGACATCCCGCAGGGCCGCCAGCCCTCCGGCGATCTGCCCCGGCAGCTTCGATGCCTCGACCAAGCGGGCGGCCAGCCGTGCGGCCAGCCCGGCGCCACCGTTTTCGGAAAGGAAAGCGCGAACGAGCGGCGCACCAGCCTGCCTGGCGAGGCAGCTCGTGTCGGCCGACGCTTGCTTCGGCAAATGTCCGTTTCCCCCATCTGTCGTTTCGGGGTGGCCTATCATGGCCCAGTCCCTTGCCAAGACCGGCGCGATGAGGCGGGCCGCAACCGTGCTGCGCTCCATAGCCCACTGCGCGAAGGCATCGCGATCCATCTCGCCAAGCGGCTTTTCGCCTTCGTAGACCACGGACTGCGTTAGATAGCTCGCTTCGGCTGCCGTTTCGGCGGCTTCCGCGCCCGGCATCCCCACGCACACGCCCGGAACGAATGCATCCCCGCCTGGAAAAAGTGCCTGCTTGAGGCGCTGCGGCAGGCCCATAGCCCGGCGCAGGATTTTACCGTCCGCAGGCTCGCCCGCGAGACTGGCAGTATCCAAGCCAATGCGCAGCAGGTGCTCGCGCAGCGTCTCGGCAAGCACAAGAAGCCGCCGCGCTTGTTTCGTGCGCCGGTCCGTCCCGATCTCCAGGGCCGCTTCGGCTGCCTCGACGCTCGCCGCCGACTGCGCAATACCACAAACACTGAACAGTGAGCCGATCACCGAGACGACCTCCCTCGCCGGCCGGCCACGCACGACCGGACCAAGCGCAATCGGGCGCGGCGGCATAACGATGGCTTCCACAACGCGACCGCCATCGCAGACGAGATCGATGGAGACGCGGCCATCAACGCTCATGCGGCGGTCTCCTCCTTGTCGCCCAAACCGAACAGCCAGCGGCGGGTCAGTCCCGGCGGCTGAGAGCTCGCAGGTATTCCGGTTGTCTCAAACTTGTCCAAGGTGCTTGCCTCTTCCTCAGGTAGCCGGCCTTCCCCGACACGGACCATGTCGCCGTCTTCGTCTTCTTCCGCCTCAGGATTGAACAGTTCCGCAAGCACCTGCCGCCCAGCCTCTTGCGCACTCTCCTGGTCGGCGAATTCGAACATCGGCGAGAACAGCGAGCACATGCGGTAGCAGCCGAGCTCCTCTTCATAGGCCTGGATGAACTCGAACCGATACGCCGGGAATGAGACATGCTCCTTCGCGCCCGTAGGCACGCGCGGGCGCGCTTGCCCGTCGCCAGAAGGTAGAAGCACGAGGTTCATGAACCAGGGTGTGACGAGAACCGCGAGCCATTCGCCCTGCCACTGCCGCACGCCCACCGCGCTGACGCAAAGCGCCGGGTTGAGGATCGGAATTCCTCCCATTGCCGTCCGTTCGATCCGCTGAAACACGAATTCTAGACGGGCAGCGACGGCTTGCGAATGATCCATGTCAGTCGTTCACGACCATGAAGCCCTGCTTGGAGCCGTCGCAGGTAGGGCAGCTCCAGTGCGCCGGCAGTTCGGCGAAAGGCGTGCCGGGCGAGATCTGCCAGTAGTCGTCGCCCTTGGCCGGGTCGTAGACATGCCAGCAAATCCTGCATTCGAGCCGCGACATCGGGTCGATCTTGGCATTGTCGCCGCCATAGGAACCGGCAAAGAACGAGTCGTTCATCGGTAGACCTCCAGGATTTCGAGGAGTCGCTGGCGGCTGTCGGCAATATCCTCGGGCGCGGCGCGGACCACCTCCGGCAAGGCCGTGACCTCGATCGTGTTGAGGATGAGATCGTCGCTCGAATTGAAAAAGCGCACCCACCAGACGCCGCGCGTCGCCGTCGTGGTCACGCGGCAATTGCCGTAGCCACGCGACAGCACGACCACCGGCCCGTGGCCAAGCAGGCCGTCGAGGAAGGTCAGGTCCTGTTCAGTGTGCGGCAGCAGCGACAGGTTTATGACGTGTGGCCCGATGCCGGGCCCGACGAGCGGGATGCGGTCATTGAGCTCTGAAATCAGCGGCGGCGCGTTCAAGACGCCCATCGGATAGGTCGCCGGCCCAACGAGCGTATTGCGGCAGCCGGCGAAGGCCCTCTCCAGCACGGCCGAGGGAAAGGCGCCGACATCGACGAAATCGCGCACAAGCCTGCCATCCGGTCCGGTCTGGCGCACGCGCCAGACACCGGCGAGCACCGACTCCTGAGCCTGCAGGTCTTCGCCGCAGATGATCGAGACCTCGCCTTCGCCCAGCGCCTGATCGATCAGCGCGCGATTGGCGCGGTCGAGGGGAGAAAGATCATGCACCGCGTTTTCGCAATCCAGCGAGCACCGGTCGAGGCTTTCGGCCAGCGCGGACAGCACCGCCAAAGCAGCTTCGAGCCCTGCGACATTTTCCTTCTCCGGCAACACGGGTGCCGCAGAGGTCGCCATGACCTTCAGCATTTCCATATACTGCAAGTCGCCGCCGTCCTCTTCGCCCGGCTGTGAACCCGGCCCGATGCCGCGGAATAGTGATGCTGCCATGGCGCGCCCTCCCCGGCGCTTTCGCTCAGTGGAAATGATCGTGGTCGCGACGGTCATGCGTCGCGCAGGCTTCGGGAAACTCGAAAGGCGGCGGCGCGCTCGGCTCGCGCGTCAGTATGCCGGCGATCTCGGTGAGGTAGTCTTCCCAGTCGAGCACGCGCTTTATGACGCCGAGATATTCGCCGTTCCTCAGGAAGACGAGCGCCGGGAAGGCGTTGAAGCGATAGCGGCTTTGCAGCTTGCGCTCGCTCTCGCGCGATACCACGACCGGCTTGAATACGCCCTGGAAGGCCTGCACCAGCTCCGGCAGGATCACCGCCACATCGTTGCTCTCGGCGAGCCGCAGCCAGTCACCGGGGAAAAACAGCGCGGTGAAGTCGAATGCGTCGATGTTCGCCTCGTCAACCACCGGGATGCGGTGGCGCTCCATCATCATGGTGAGAACGGGTGAAAACATGGACTCAGGCATCCTCCGTGCCTTGCGGTGCAAGGGCTTGCGTCGGCCGCAGATGCTCCGGCAGTTGCGGCTCGCGGCCGACCAGGTCGGCGAAGAGGTGGTCGACGTCGGCGTCGCCGGCGAGCGCACGCTCCGTCGCTTCGATGGCGTCGGCGATCAGGCGCGCCATCTCGGCTGTGACAGTCTCGCGCGCGGTGTCGAGGAAGGCGAGTATCCACGTACCCGCCGGCTGGTCGCCCACCAGCGTCATGTCGACGCGCCGCGTGCCGCTGCGACCGGTGCACAGGGCAATGCCGCCGCTGCATTCAACCACCTGGAAGGGAACGCCGACACACATCAGCCCTGCTCTCTGGACGATTGCAAAAGCGCGTCGACCTCGCGCTCGAAATTCGCCGGGCCAGCGAAGGCACTATTCGCGAGAAGCCGCGCGTCGCCGTGACGACAGGCCTCTTCCGGCCGGGGTCGACCGCTCTCGTAGATGCCGATGCGCATTTCGCGCGAGGCGAGCGTCTCTTCTTCGGCCAGCGGTTCGGGGCGCTTGGCGATTGTCGCGCCGTGCCGGGCGAGCCACTCGATGGCGATCTCGATTGCAGGCTCGATCTGAGCCTTCACCGCGGGCCGGAGACTGCCGCCGTAGTCGTCCAGCTCGACCGGTTGCACGCCGACGAGAAGGAGATGGGCGGGATAGTCACCCATCATCTCGGCCATGGCGAGAACTTCCTGAAAGCCAGTCTGGTGAAGCGAAATCTTCTTCACTCCGAGGAAGGCCGGCACCTCGCCGCCTTCGACGAGCTTCAGCGTGCCGGGCGCCAGGCCGTAGTCGACCGCATCGAACACGACGAGGATGTCGGCCTCGCGGATATGTTGGACGAGGTAGATGCCCTGCGTGCCGCCATCCATGGCCCGGACGTTGTCCGCCGTTTCGCAGAGCCGGTGGAACTCCTCCACCACGCGGACGCCGAAGCCCTCATCGGCCCATAGCAGATTTCCGATGCCGAGCACGAGCACCCGTGGCGCGCCGTTCATTGGAAAAGCCTCCTCCGTACCTTTTTCTTTCCAGCAGCAAGAGGCGGGCCAATTGGTGGGGGGCCGGCAAATGGTTTCGAAATAAGGGGTGATCTCTGGATAGCGAACGACGCGCAGAGGGCGATTACGATTTTACCGCACAGACGGAAAGTATCCTTCCATTGACGGGTGCGGCATCGGCCGGACTGAGAACCGACATTCCAGGCCGATGAAAAGTTTGCGTTCACTCGCCCACCCCACTGCGCCTCGCTCCGCACCTTTGCCCCTGAAAGGGATAGAGGAAGGGTGCCGGGCGTTGCGGTTGCGGTTGGCACTTCCGCTCCCCGTCGAACGGACGCAGAGGCGAAACCGAGACGAAATGTGGGTCGACTTCAAGGCCCCCTTGTTGAAGAGGAAAGCCGGCGCGGGCAAACGCCCGCGCCGGCAGGTGAGGTCACGAAAATCCTAGTGGGAATCACGCGGGGCACTGTTGCCTCGAAAAGTCCGCCAGCCTGAGAACATCGAGGAAATGATCGTCTGTCTCGACATGATGTCCTCGCGCACCGCGACATAGATGTGGATGATGACGAAGCAGATGATCACCCACATGCCGAGATGGTGCCAGGTGTGGACGTCCTGGCTCTGGCCGAACAGCGGGATCACCCGGCTCGAGAACAGCCTGTGCTGCCAGGAACCCATTCCGGTCCCTTCGCCGTAGAGTGCGAGACCGGTCACGATCATGAAGATGGTGAACCAGACGAACAGGATGTGCATGGCGATCGTGGCGAGCGGGTTGTGCCCCGAATACTTAATCGGCTCCCTGACAAGCAGGGCATACCAGAACACCTCATGCCAGACTTCCCGCCAGAAGCGGCCGCGCCAGACAGGCGGCAGGAATATCTGCCGGGCATGCTCGTTGCCGGCGAAGACCCAATAAATGCGGAAGGCGAAGCCAGCAATCAGGACATAGCCGGCCGCGAAATGCAGGTATCGTATCCAGCCGAAGACGAAGCTGGCGCTGGCTTCGCCGCCGACCGATGGCGGCGGCGAACCGATGAGGTAGCCGGTTCCGGCCAGCGCAAGGATCGCGAAGGCGTTGACCCAGTGCCAGAGGCGCAGCGGCGCCTCGTAGACATAGACCGCCTCTTGGCTGTGAGATGTATGGCTCACGGTCATGGCCGCCTCCTATCCGCCGAAGACGAGCGCGGCACCCGAGCCGGCGACCAGCATGCCGAGGCCGGTTCGCAGCCAGGGCGATGACGCGATTTTGAGGCCGACGCTGACGCCGAAGAGGCGGAGTGCTGCGGTCGACAGCGTGAAACCGCCGACATAGGCAAATGTTGCTCCTGCGGCCTCGCTGGCGTGCGCATGGCCGTGGAACAGCGCGAACAACCCGGCAAGGCCTATGCCGGCGATGCCCGGCAAACCTGCACCGAAAACGATCATCAGCCCGAGCGCCAGCACCGACAGCGCGATCATGCCTTCGATCTCTGGCAGGGCGACGCCGACAAAGGCGAGCGCGGCGCCGCCGCTCATGGCCATGAGGAAGGCGGCCGGTGCGGTCCAGACCCGCCACGGCATGGCGACCGATGACCAGACCCCGACCGCCGCCATAGCGAGCAGGTGGTCGAGACCGAGCAGCGGATGCGCGAGGCCCGCGGCAACGCCGCCCGCATAGCCTGCGCCGACATGGGCACAGGCCGGGCCGACAAGGGCGGCGAGCGATGCTGCTACGCCGAGTTTCACGACAGTGCGTCTCATCGAAAATCTCTCCCTACCGCACTTTGACATTGGCCAGCTCCCGGCCGTCCGGCCCCATCACGTGGGTCGAGCAGGCAAGGCACGGATCGAAGCTGTGTATCGTCCGCAGAATTTCGACCGGCTCCTCGGCGCGCTCGACCTTGGTGTCCATCAACGAGGCCTCGAAGGCGCCGATACTGCCGGCATTGTCGCGGGGAGAGCCGTTCCAGGTGGTCGGCACGACGCACTGGTAGTTCTCGATGCGGCCGTTCTTGATCCGGATCCAGTGACCCAGTGCGCCACGCGGCGCCTCGGTGAAGCCGACGCCCTTGATCTCGGCGGGCCAAGTCTTCGGGTCCCACTTCTCGGTGTTGGCCGTGGAGGAGTCGCCGGCCTTGATGTTGGCGATCAGCTTGTCCAGGAAGTAGGCCTGCTTGCGGGCCGCCCACTGCGCTTCTAGAGCGCGCGCAGCGGTGCGGCCGAGCGTGGAAAAGAGCGCGCTGAGCGGCGCGCCGAGCACGCGCAGCGTGGAATCGACTTGTTCCTTGATTTCCTCGTGGCCCTGGGCATAGCCCACGACATAGCGGGCGAGCGGGCCGACCTCCATGGCGTGGCCGCGCCATCGAGGTGCCTTGATCCAGGAATATTTTGCCGACTCGTCCAGCTCGATGATGTTGGTGCGTGTGCCCTTGGCATTGGGCCCCAGTTCGTAATGCGGCTCGGTGATGCCGTCCCAGGGGTGCAGGCCCTTGGCCTCGTCCGGATACTTGTACCAGGAGTGCGGCACGAATTCCTGGATCTGCTCGGGATCGCGTACGTCGACCGGCAGCACCTCCTTGAGATTGCCGTTGATGATGGCACCTTGCGGCATCATCAGGTTAGCGGCGGAATAGTCGTTGGCCTTGTCGGGGATATCGCCATAGGCGAGCACGCTCTTGCCCGACAGCCCGCCACCGTAGAGCCAGGCCTTGTAGAGATTGCCGATCGCGATAATGTCGGGGATGTAGACGTTGTCGACGAAGGCGATGGTACGCTCGATGACGCTGCGGACGTAGTTCAGCCGCTCCATGTTGATCGGCGCGCCGGCCGCCATCTCACCGTCGATATTGATCGCACAGGGCACGCCCCCCACCAGCCAGTTGGGATGGATGTCCTTGCCGCCGAAGATCGTGCGCGTCGTCATGATCTCCCTCTGGAAGTCAAGCGCTTCCAGATAGTGCGTCACCGCCATCAGGTCGGCTTCCGGTGGCAGCAGATAGGCCGGGTTGGTCCAGTAGCCGTTCTTGAACGGCCCGAGTTGGCCGCTCTCCACGAACTTCTTCAGCCGGTTCTGGATGTCACGGAAATAGCCCGGCGAGGACATCGGGTGGCTCGGCGAAACCGCCTGCTGCAGTTCCGACGTCGCCTTCGGGTCGGCTCTCAATGCGTTGACCGGGTTGACCCAGTCGAGCGCGTGCAGGTGGTAGAAGTGGACCAGATGGTCGTGCACCTGCAGCGAGAGCTGCATGATGTTACGGATCGAATTGGCGTTCTCCGGGATTATGATGCCCAGCGCGTCCTCGACCGCACGCACCGAGGTGAGCGCGTGCGTGCCGGTGCACACCCCGCAGATGCGCTGGGTGAAGGCCCAGGCGTCGCGCGGGTCGCGGCCCTTGAGGATGACCTCGAGCCCGCGCCACATGGTGCCGGTCGAGACCGCGTTGCGGATGATGTTGTTCTCGTCGATGTTGACCTCGCAGCGCATGTGGCCTTCGATCCGCGTGACCGGATCGACGACGACGCGCTGGCCGGAGGTATCGAGATTGAAGCCGTTCGGCGTCCGGATGCCCATCAGTTGTTCCCGCCTTTTTCGCGCATCCGCTTGACCACGCTCGCCGCCGCATGCGCGGCCGCGGCGGCGCCGACCACGGTCGCGGCTGTCGTGCCGATCCTGTCGGCATCGGCCTCGATGCCGAAGCCGTGGACGCGGGTCAGGCGGCTGTAGAAATCGCCCTTGTCCCAGAAGCCGTCCTCGGAGCAGCCGATGCAGGGATGGCCGGCCTGGATCGGGAAGGAGAGGCCGCCGTTCCAGCCCACCGTCGAGCAGGCGTTGTAGGTGGTCGGTCCCTTGCAGCCGACCTTGTAGAGGCAATAGCCCTTGCGCGCGCCCTCGTCATCGAAGGACTCGACGAACTGGCCGGCGTCGAAATGCGGGCGCCGATAGCATTTGTCGTGGATGCGCTGGCTGTAGAACATCTTCGGCCGGCCTTGCCGGTCGAGTTCGGGGAATTTCTCGAAGGTCAGGATATAAGTGATGACGGCCGTCATCACTTCTGCGATCGGCGGGCAACCGGGCACCTTGATGATCGGCTTGTCCGGCAGGCCGGGAACCTTATGGACGGGCGTAGCCCGCGTCGGGTTCGGCCGCGCGGCCTGTACGCAGCCCCAGGAGGCGCAGGAGCCCCAGGAGATGATCGCCTTGGCGTTGGAGGCGGCATGCTTGAGCTGGTCGACGAAGGGCTTGCCGCCGATGATGCAGAACATGCCATCCTCGTTGAGCGGCGGATTGCCTTCGACCGCGAGAATGTAGTTGCCCTTGTACTGTTCGACGATCTCGTCGACGATCGCCTCGGCCTGATGGCCGGCGGCCGCCATGAGCGTGTCGTCATAATCGAGTGAAAGCATCGACAGCACGACGTCCTTGGCGAGCGGGTGCGCCGAGCGGATGAAGCTTTCGGAGCAGCAGGTGCATTCGAGCCCATGCAGCCACAGCACCGGAATGCGCGGCTTGGATTCCATCGCGTAAGCTATTTTCGGCGCGAAGGCCGGTCCAAGGCCGAGGGAAGCCGCTGTCAGGCTACAGAATTTCAGGAAACTTCGGCGAGTGATCCCCTGCCGGCGCATGACCTCGTAGAATGTTTCTGGCGTCAGGACTTCCTCCACAGGCGGCGGCATCTCTTGTTGCCGGGATATGCGAAGGCGAAGCAAGTCCGGTGCCAGACTTGAAAAGTCGAACAAATTAAATACGCAGATGCTTTTCGAGGCGTTGCCTTGTTCCGGTCGCCGGCAATGGAGTGGCAACCGGGCTGGCAGATTGCAGAGAAAGCTTCCGCGATGCAGGGACGGGCGAGGAGCCCTAGCGACGGGTGCCGACGATATTCGGCGGACCTCGACCGACCGCGCCCAGAGGCCACGCGGCTTGTCAGGACGGCCGAACAGATCGCGCTCGCCCTGCGCGGCTACAGCAAACTGGGTATCGCGGGATTTGGTTCACGGGTTGGATGACGTCGAAGACGTTGCGCTCTTCGGCAGTCAGGTGGCTCCGCTTGTCCGGCGCTAGACCGCGCACGATGAGGCGGTGAGATCTGGCCACACGCGCGCCGGGGCCACTCCGTGATTTCGCTTGACGTACTGACGGCGACGGACCGGTGCCGACCACATGGTGTCTCGATCCATGCAAACAATACTGTCGCTATTGACCCAAACTGTCGACTATCGAACAGACGCACCATAGGCGAAACGTTTTGCATTTCGTGCGCAGCCCTCAAGCAAAAACGAAGGAAGAGCGCGACGCGAAGGTGCGCACACCTGTCTCGGAGCAAAGGAGGATATCGGGCTTGCAGGAGGTCGAGTTTTCCGCGTCCATACATCTAGCGCTTTACGAGCTTGAGTTTCGTATTTGGCCCTCCGTCTGGCCGTTTGACCAGGGTTCGGTGATCGCGGCGCGGACGGCTGCGCGGTCGCGAGTGATACCGCTGGCGAAGGATGCGGTGACCCGGCATCGGTTTCCAACCTGAGGGCGACCGGTGTGCGCGGCGTTTCGGAACCCGTCTCGCCTCCCCCTTCCACGGCAGGAAACCCTGGAGTGCTGTCTCTCTCTCCGCCAGCTCAGGAGCGCAATCACTCGAGGTATAGGGAGATCCTGATGTCGAACATGATGAAGGCGCTGGTCAAAGCCAAGGCCGAGCCGGGCATCTGGATGGAAGAGGTGCCGGTGCCGGAAATCGGCCCAAACGACGTTCTGATCAAGGTCAAAAAGACGGCGATCTGCGGTACCGATGTCCACATCTATAATTGGGACCAGTGGGCGCAGAAAACCGTGCCGGTGCCGATGGTGACCGGCCATGAATTCGTCGGCACGGTCGCCGATTTCGGTACGGCGGTGACCGAGTACAAGATCGGCCAGCGTGTTTCGGGCGAAGGCCACATCGTCTGCGGCCACTGCCGCAACTGCCGGGCGGGCAGGGGGCATCTGTGCCGCAACACGCTCGGCGTCGGCGTCAGCCGCCCCGGCGCCTTCGGCGAATATCTGGCGATCCCGCAGCACAACGTCGTGCCGATTCCCGATGATGTGCCCGACGAGATCGCCGCAATCTTCGATCCCTTGGGCAATGCCGTTCACACCGCACTGTCCTTTGATTTGGTCGGCGAGGACGTGCTGGTCACCGGCGCCGGGCCGATCGGCATCATGGGCGCGCTGGTGGCGCAATGCGTCGGCGTCCGGAAAGTCGTCATCACCGACATCAATCCGGTCAGGCTGGCGCTGGCGAGGAAGCTCGGCGTCCAGCACGTCGTCGACGCCTCGAAGGAAAAGCTGCGCGACGTCATGCCGGCGCTCGGCATGACCGAGGGTTTCGACGTCGGCCTCGAAATGTCGGGTGCCGCGCCTGCCTTCCGCGACATGATCGATACCATGAACAATGGCGGCAAAATTGCCATTCTCGGCATCGCGCCGACCGGCTTCGAGATCGACTGGAACAAGGTGATCTTCAAGATGCTGCATTTGAAGGGCATCTACGGCCGCGAGATGTTCGAGACCTGGTACAAGATGATTGCGCTGGTGCAGGGTCGTCGGCCGGTCCCGGTGGGGGACCTCCCTGCACCAACCGGCCAAGTGCACGCAGCACGGAAGCCAGGGTCGGAAGTGTCTCCGGAGAAGAGCCGCAAGGCTCTGAAACCTGCTGTCCCGATCAGGAAGTCGGTGACACCGGACTACATCATCTCCCTTGAGCACGGGAAGAAATTCGCGCGCTTTGCCCCTTCGCCGCGGGACACCATGTTCGTCGGACCACCGGGTCAACGAGCGGGTAGCTCACGTCTCTACTTCGTGCATAACTTCCTAAGCCGGGGTTGAGGAGTTTCGGAACTGGATTGTTTTAAGCCACGTCCGCCGATGGCAGCTTAAGCCAGGCACCTTCAGCACCTCGTTGATGTCGGCCTACCAAGCCTCCTCTCGCTAACCGCCACTTCCACTGAGAGTGGCCCGGCGGGCAGCTCATTTTCTTGGCGGCCACGTTCCTGACTGCCTCTGCTCATTCACGCTCGCGCCTGTCATGCCCGTCCAGGAAGCGTTTCCGGATCAGTTCCAACGCTCTCCGTGCCGCGGCCTGTTCGAGGCGCATCCTATTCCCCGGCGCGACAGCACGTTCAAATCCTCGTCCGCACCCGCAAGATATTGCACAAGCCGCAAGCGCTTTGCGTTCGGCATTGTCCAATATCCGACAATGTCGGGAAGGCAGCGTAGCAGTGTCATATCCATCACCTTGTGTTTGAACGGTTTGTCCTTTGGCACGGTCCTTGCGGTCCGCAAGGAGACTGGCACGCAGCGTGTTCAATCTGAGGAGTAACTCACTTGCCCCGAACCTTACCTCTCGTCCCACCACCGGGGCCATCGATGAATCTTCCGTCTGACGAGCTGCCCAGGATGCCTGCTGCGACCACCCTGGTGACGACCGCTCCGGCTCTGGCCGCCAGCGGCGACGGCAAGGCGACGAATTTCCTGCTCGACAACGGCATGGAAGTGGTCGTTATCACCGATCGCCGTGCGCCGCTCGTCACCCATATGGCCTGGTACAAGGTCGGCAGCGCCGACGAGCCGCCGGGCAAATCAGGCATTGCCCATTTCGTCGAGCATTTGATGTTCAAGGCGACCACCAATCATGCCGCCGGCGAGTTGGGCCGCGCCGTCTCGGCCATCGGTGGCTCGATCAATGCCTTCACCTCCTACGACTACACCGCCTTCCATGAGACCGTAGCGCTTTCGGCATTGGAGCAGATGATGAGCTTCGAAGCCGATCGCATGGTCAACCTCGTCCTCACCGACGATGATATCGAGACCGAGCGCGACGTGATCCTGGAGGAGCGCCGCTGGAGCACCGACAACAATCCGCAGGCGGTGCTGGAAGAGCAGATTGACGCCACACTCTGGCAGAACCAGCCCTATCGCATTCCGGTGATCGGCTGGATGCAGGAGATGGAGAAGCTGAACCGCGCCGACGCCAAGGCTTTCTACGACAAATACTACACGCCCAACAACGCCGTGCTGGTGGTGGCTGGCGATGTCGACCCGGATGTGGTCAAGGCGCTGGCCGAAAAGACCTATGGCAAGATCGCGCGTGGTCCAGACCTGCCGCCGCGCATCCGCCCGCTCGAGCCGGAGCAGAACACCAGGCGCACAGTGGCGTTGAGCGATCCTCGCGTGTCGGTGCCTCGCTTTTCGACGCATTGGGTGGTGCCGTCCTATCACACGGCGAAGCCGGGCAAGGCCGAGGCGCTCCGTCTTTTGGCGGGGATCCTCGGCGGCGGCAACCGCAGCCGACTCTACCAGCAACTGGTGGTGAAACAGGGCATTGCCGCCGGGGCCGGCGCCTTCTTCCAGGGCACCATGCTGGATGCCACCAAGTTCACCATCTACGGTTCGCCGCGCGGCGATGCCAAGCTCGCCGATCTGCAAGCGGCGATCGATGCGGAGATCGCCCGCATCGTCAAGGACGGTGTGACCGATGACGAGCTGGAAAAAGCCAAGAACCGCTATGTCCGCTCGATGATCTTCGCCCGCGACAAGCAGTACCATGTGGCCGAGATGTATGGCTCCACGCTTGCCACTGGCGGTAGCGTGAGAGACGTCGAGGAATGGCCGGACCGCATCCGCAAGGTCACCGCCGATCAGGTTAAGGCGGTCGCCGCCCGCTATCTCGTGCCCGACCATTCGACCACGGGCTATCTCTTGCCCAAGACGGAGAAGTGATGTGATGCCGAACCAACGCCGTGGCGTCTTTGCACAGGCGCGCTCCCCATGGACAAAGGAGGGCCGCGCGCGTCGCCACGCCGCTGGCGACCCTTCTCCTCGCCATTCTCTGCCTCTTCTGGCCGGCGATCAACGCCTGAACATTCAGGAGTTGAGATCTGAAAACGGCATCAACGCCTGGCTGGTGGAGGACCATGCGGTGCCTATCATCGCCATCCGGTTCGTCTTCGATGGCGGCAGGACGCAGGATCCGGCCGCCAAGGAGGGGCTCGCCAATCTGATGAGCGCCCTGTTCGCCGAGGGCGCCGGCGATCTCGACAGCGATGCCTTCCAGGTGAAGCTCGACGATGCCGGCGCCGAGATGAGCCTCCACGCGCAGCGCGACGGCATTTATGGCTCGATGCGCATGCTGTCCGAGCAGCAGAACGCCGCTTTCGACTTGCTTCGGCTCGCGGTCAACAGGCCGCGCTTCGACCAGGCGCCGATCGACCGCGTCCGCGCCCAGATGCTTTCCGGCATCATCGCCAATGAGCGCGACCCCAAGGCGATCGCCGAGCGCAAATGGCTGCGCGCGATCTACGGTACGCATCCCTATTCGCGGCCGGAGCAAGGCACCAAAGAGAGCCTCGCTGCCATCACAACGGCCGATCTCAACGCCTTCCACAAGGCCACTTTTGGCCGCGACGGCCTGCATGTGGCGGTGGTTGGCGACATCGATGCGAAGACGGTGAGTAAAAAGCTCGGCCAGCTGTTCGGCGATTTGCCTCAGAAGCAGACGCTCGCCCCCGTCGCCGATGTCGATCCCAAGCTCGGCCAGCAGCTGGCGGTCGACTATGACCTGCCGGAGACCTTGCTGCGGTTGGCTTTTCCGGGCGTCAAGCGCCACGCGCCGGACTTCTACGCCGCGATGGTGATGAACGAGATCCTCGGCGGCGCGCCCTTCACGTCGCGCCTGTGGGAGGAGGTGCGCGAGAAGCGTGGCCTCACCTACGGTGTCGGCTCCACACTGGTCGACTACGAGCATTCCAACGCGCTGCAGGTTGGGACGGCGACGAGCTCGGACCGCGCCGCCGAGACGCTCAGCCTCTTGCGCAAGGTGGTGAAGCAGATGGCGGAAGAGGGACCGACCGAGGCCGAGCTCGAGGCGGCCAAGAAATATCTGATCGGCGCCTATGCCATCAATACTCTGGGTTCCTCCAGCTCGATCGCAGCCACACTTGTCGAATGGCAGCTCGACAGGCTCGGCATCGACTACATTCAGCGCCGCGCCGCCCTCATCGATCAGGTGACGCTCGACCAGGTCAAGGCAGCGGCGAAGAAGCTGCTTTCGGCCGAGCCCGCCATTATGGTCGTCGGCCTGCCGCTGGGGCGCCAAGGATGAGCTCCGGACCCATTTGCCTTCCTTCTCCCCTTGTGAGGCCTTCGCAGGGGAAGAAGTCCGGTTCGGTGGGCTAATGAGGCCCGGGGAGCGGTTTTCAGCGCGTTAGCCGGTTCAGGCGAGCGATTCCCCGGATGTCCAAAAAAGCGCTGTTCACGAATTTTTTTAACCCGCCAATGCCTATTCGCGGGGTTGAAGGGCAAGGTGATCGATGGCTGATTCAAACATAAGCGCGTTCTTGCTGCATCGTCGGCGAAAATTGGTCGAATCTATCGCCGGGGAGCTGGAATCCAAGAACGGGGAGGACGCGAATGCCTTCTGGCGAAGCACCGTCAAAACAATTCTCGTCCAACTGTCCGAATCAGGAATTGCACCGGGGCTCGCCGAACAGGAAATTAGAACCCTTCTCCGTGCTGTCTTAGGCGATATAGCCACCCGGTCTGCGAAACTCTGACAATAGTATCGGCGCACGAGGAATGGTTGCCGCGTGGAGAACCCCGGGGGCTTCGCTAAGGCTAGCATCAGTCATCCGCCAATGCCGATCTCTCTTTTGGCGCTGCCTGAGCGTCTTTCCGCCCGGGCAGCGGTAGGTATCGCTTGCATGGTCGTAGGCGAAATCCTCACGCGAGAAG
The DNA here is from genome assembly GCF_059683645.1 of Mesorhizobium sp. RCAM 05104. Lineage (NCBI taxonomy): Bacteria > Pseudomonadati > Pseudomonadota > Alphaproteobacteria > Hyphomicrobiales > Phyllobacteriaceae > Mesorhizobium > Mesorhizobium sp. RCAM 05104. Next base: position 2,542,437 of record NZ_CM185033.1, read on the forward strand.
GTGCCGTCCTTGCGCTTGGAGTGGTCGAACACCGGGATGTGCGGCTCGATCCCACGCTCATGCACCAACCAGTTCAGCATTTCGGCCGAGCCGTAGCCGGTGTCGGCAATCAGCCGCTCCGGCCAGAGGCCGAACTCGTCGTGCGCCCGCTCGATCATGGTCTTGGCGGCCGTCACCTCGGCTTGGCGCACCGCGGTCGAGGGCTCCACGTCGACGATGACGGCGTGCTCCACGTCGATCAGATAGTTGGTGCAATAGGCATAGACGGACGGGCCGCCCCAAGAGGCGGTCCAGCGTGCTGCAGGATCGACAGGCGATACGAACTTTGGCTCTATCGGCGTGGCGGCCCCGAAGGCGGCGTCATCCAGAGTGGCGAAATACTCAGCCACGGCCCGCTTGGCTTTGGGATTGAGGTCCTCGGCCGTTTCGATCCCGCGCTGACGATGGGCGTCGGCGACGATCATGCTGGCATCGACCGCAAAGCCTTCGCCGCCGACGAGCCCTTCCGCTATACAGCGCCGGACGACGGTCTCGAACAGTTCGCGCAGCAGGTCGGCATCGCGGAAGCGGCCGTGGCGGGTCTTGGAGAAGGTTGAATGGTCAGGCACATCACCCTCGACGCCAAGCCGGCAGAACCACCGATAGGCCAGGTTCAGATGTATCTCCTCGCACAGCCGGCGCTCCGAGCGGATGCCAAAACAGTAGCCGACGATCAGCATGCGGATCAGCAGTTCAGGGTCGATCGAGGGACGGCCGATCGGGCTGTAGAAGGGCGCCAGATGCCGGCGGATGGCGGAAAGGTCGACGAAGCGGTCGATCGCTCTTAGCAGGTGGTCCGCCGGCACATGCCGCTCCAGGCTGAAGCCGTAGAACAGCTCCTCTTGCATCACACTTTGCTCGCCCATCATCGACTCAATCTCCTCTTACGACGAAGATTGCATCAGATGGGATATTCGGCTTGAGCCCCATCTTCGACGGTGATGGACGGAGGTGCTGCGCTCCGAGCTGATGATAGAACGTGGTCTGCAGCTACAGCCACAAACATCAGGAAGGAAGCGCAGCATGAAGCATTATGCCGGATTGGATATCTCGGTAAAAGAGACCGCCGTTTGCATTGTCGATGAAACTGGCAAGGCCGCGAGGTCAAGGTGGTCAACCACCCCGACGACCTAACCGCGGTTCTGAAAGATCCCGCCTTGCGCATCGAGCGGATCGGCTCGAGGCCGGACCGTTGTCGCAGTGGCTGTTCGAAGGCCTGGCCAGGGCCGGTTTGCCGGCAATCTGCATCGAGACCCGACACACCAAGGCATTCCTCAAGGCGCGGCCGAACAAGACGGATCGCAATGATGCGCGCGGCATCGCACAGATGATGCGCGTCAACCTGTTCCGCCCGGTGCATGTCAAGACGCTGACGAGCCAGAAGCGCCGCGCGCTGCTGACGGCGCGCAAGCTGCTGCAGGAAAAGGCCCTCGCCATCGAGAACGACCTGCGCGGCCTGATGCGCAATTTTGGGCTCAAGGTTGGCGTCGTCGGGACCGTCAAGTTTGAGGATCGGATTCGCGAGCTCGTCGAAGGACGCTGTGAACTGGCCGAAATTGTCACGCCGCTGCTGGAGGCGCGCTGCAGGCTGCGAGAACAGTTTACAGTTCTACATCGCAGACTTCTGAGAATCGTGCGGGACGATGAGGTCTGTCGGCGCTTGATGACGATCTCCGGCGTCGGTCCTGTGGTGGCGCTGGCTTACACCGCGACGATCGACATTCCACAGCGATTCAGAAACTCCAAAACGGTGGGATCCATCCTAGGACTGACGCCGGTGCTCAACCAATCAGGTGAAAGTCACCGCGTCGGCGGCGAATGTCATGCTCACGTGTTACCGAGGGGCGTTAAAGCTGAAGGATTGGGCGTTGGCGATCGCCAAGCGCTCCACCATGCGCAAGGCGCGGATCGCGCTTGCTCGTCGGCTGGCCATCATCATGCATGCGATGCTGCGGCACGGCACCGTGTTCAAGGCCGCATAGCGGATTGAGGACGAACGAGACAGGAAGCCGAAACGAGCTCCCGAGCGGAGCGACGCCCGAGGGAGGGAGTGGATGACGGCGCCGATTGTGTAGCATGCGGCCAACCAGATCGGCCGACTGCGCTTTCAACCAAGCCGCACCATACCCAGCTTACCCCATCAAGTGCCACGTGAGCACGAAGAGAACCCAGGCACCCGAACGCGTCGAGAACGCTCACAACCGAGCGGCCGCCCCTTGACTCATTAGAGAACACTATCGGTGGATACGCGACATAGCAGAGTCCGACTAAGCACACTGCCGAAACGGTTTTCTCATTTGGCACGGTTCGTGCGCTGATCGCAAACAGTCACGGACCAAGGAGAAGTCCCATGATCACCCACCAAAAAAATGCCACCCCACCTGTCCCGGACGCGCTCAAAGATGACACTCGAGTCAGACCGGGCAGCATGCTGACGGCGCATCTGGCCCGGCGCTGCCCAACGATTCTACTTTCTCCCACTAAGGGCGGCGAGGACGCAGGGCCCTCAAAACGAGGGACAACTCAGTTCGCCTCGAACCTTGCCCATCGCCCGGTCAGCACAACCGAAGCCATCAATGAACCTTCGGTCTGGCTGGCTGCGCGGCATCGCTGGACCCAGGAACTGACCGCCCGGGCCATCGCCGCCGGCGTCGATACGATCGACATTGCCTGCTCGGTCGATGCTGCCATGACCAAGGACGACGAAGCGAGGATGCTCCATTGACTACCATCGCATACAAGGACGGCGTGATGGCCGCCGACAGTCGGGCCTACGCCGGTCATTCCGGATACATCGGAACCAAGATGAAGATTCGCCGTCTGCCCGATGGACGCCTGATTGGCGCCTCTAGCGCCGGGGTTGGCGCGGGCGAGGCGATTCTGGACTGGTATGCAGCCGGCGCAGACATCAAGAACAGGCCAGACGGCGTGGAACGCGACGACGTCAATCTCCTGGTTGTTCACCCCGACGGGCGCGCTCAGATCGCCTGCCGGAGCTGGACGCTGACCGGCATGCTGTCCAATCCCTATTTCACGATCGGCAGCGGCGTCGGGCACGCGCAGGCTGTTCTGGAGTTCGGCGGCACGCCTGAGCAGGCCGTGGAGATTGCCTGCAAGTTCGATAGCTGTTCCGGGCTGCCGGTCGTCTCTCTGACGCACGGAACGCCCTCCCCTGCCCCGAAGAAGCGCAAGAGGAAGCGTAAATCATGCGTGTTGTAGCCGCGCGGCACCGCACCGATCTTGGCGCGATCTTCGTTTCTGCGGAACTCAGTAAATGGACCTGGTGGTTGATTACTTCGCTATCGCCGAGCAGTGGGGAGAACATGTCGAAACATCCGGTACGCGGCGGCGATATCACGGGACTGCTGGCACGCTTTGCCCAGCTGCCCAGACCAGCTGGTCGATCAGGAGCGATCTTGGCCGCTTGCCGGTCAAGCCCAAAGCGCAGCGGGTCTCCGACGGGTGATTCACCTCGCCAATTCTTAAGCGGCAAGCGCTTCCTATTCACGGTGTGCAATGCCCGACAATGTTGGATACGCGACATAGCAGAGTCCGACTAAGCACACTGCCGAAACGGTTTTCTCATTTGGCACGGTTCGTGCGCTGATCGCAAACAGTCACGGACCAAGGAGAAGTCCCATGATCACCCACCAAAAAAATGCCACCCCACCTGTCCCGGACGCGCTCAAAGATGACACTCGAGCCAGACCGGGCAGCATGCTGACGACGCATCTGGCCCGGCGCTGCCCAACGATTCTACTTGCCCCCACTAAGGGCGGCGACGACGCAGGGTCTTCAAGCCAAGGGACAACTCACTTCGCCTCGAACCTTGCCCATCGCCCGGTCAGCACAACCGAAGCCATCAATGAACCTTCGGTCTGGCTGGCTGCGCGGCATCGCTGGACCCAGGAACTGACCGCCCGGGCCATCGCCGCCGGCGTCGATACGATCGACATTGCCTGCTCGGTCGATGCTGCCATGACCAAGGACGACGAAGCGAGGATGCTCCATTGACTACCATCGCATACAAGGACGGCGTGATGGCCGCCGACAGTCGGGCCTACGCCGGTCATTCCGGATACATCGGAACCAAGATGAAAATCCGCCGTCTGCCCGATGGACGCCTGATTGGCGCCTCTAGCGCGGGGGTTGGCGCGTGCGAGGCGATTCTGGACTGGTATGCAGCCGGCGCAGACATCAAGAACAGGCCAGACGGCGTGAAACGCGACGACGTCAATCTCCTGGTTGTTCACCCCGACGGGCGCGCTCAGATCGCCTGCCGGAGCTGGACGCTGACCGGCATGCTGTCCAACCCCTATTTCGCGATCGGCAGCGGCGCCAGGCAGGCGCAGGCTGTTCTGGAGTTCGGCGGCACGCCTGAGCAGGCCGTGGAGATCGCCTGCAAGCTCGATTGGCGTTCCGGGCTGCCGGTCGTCTCTCTGACGCACGGAACGCCCTCCCCTGCCCCGAAGAAGCGCAAGAGGAAGCGCACATGACGTCGCTGTTCACCGCGCCCAGCCGCTTGGCTATGACGGATTCCGGGCAGCTTCTGCCGTGTTAGGCTGGCAATTAATTTAGAGAATGGGCAGTTAATTTGACAAGATGCTTGGTTTGGCCACTCCATGTGAGAATGAGGCTCGCGGTGTTTTTGCTCGAGAGCCTATCATGAACGATCCATTTCCCGACGAGATTGATGAGGCACTTTGGGATGAAGCGTGCCGGCGTACCCATGCGATCCGTGGCTTCCTGAGGCGCACCGGCCGCACAACGACCGGAAATGTTGAGGCGCTCGCAGCCGAACTCGGCCTCAACCAGGCGACAGCATATCGGCGGCCAAGCTGTTCCGCGTCGGCGGTACCGTCGTGTCGCTGGTCGATCGCAAACGCGGACGGCCGGAGGGTCGGTGCCGTAGCGGATGGTGTTGGAATTCGGCGGAGCAGCCTCCGGTAGGTTGAGCTTATCGGTTCAAGCGGCGAGGTCAATCTGCTGATCGAGCGGCTTGATTGGAAGTGTCTGCCAGCCGTCGATTTTTCGCATCGAGATTTGACCGGATGCCATCAGCGCCCAGAACAGCATGGCTGCGGTTTCGGCCGAAGGCAGCACGGTCTGGGTCTTGATGCGTCGCTTGAACTCCTCATGCAGATGCTCAATCGCATTGGTTGTTCTGGCGCTTTTCCATTGGCTCGGCGGCAGCCGGGTGAAGGCGAAGAGACGCTCGCCGGCCTCCTCCAGGCTATCGGCCACCGCGCGGCACTTGAGCCGCCATTTGCGCAGGAACGCCTTGCGGCGGATCTCGATCTCCTCCGGCGTGGCCGCGTAGATCATGTCGGTGTAATCGGCGCTGATCTCTCGTGCAGGCGCTCGGGAGCGTGGGCGAGCAGATTCCTATGCTTGTGAACCGTGCATCTTTGAACCGGCACGCCGTCCCACAGGGCCGCGATCGCCCTGTCCAGTCCGGGCGCGCCGTCGACGATGAGAAACTCAGGTCGGCGCAAGCCGCGCCCGACGAGATCGTCGAGAATGGCCCGCCAGGCCTCGGTCGTCTCGCCGCCCATGTTCTTGACGGAAAGCAGGATCTTCTGTCCGTCCTCGCGCACGCCGATGACCACGAGCAGCGAGATCGAGGTCGCCTTGCGGTCGAGCCTGACACGAACCACCGTCCCGTCGAGGATCAGGCGCACGATCGGCTCGTCGGCAAGCGAGCGGGCATTCCAGGCGTCCCAGTCCGTCTTCACCTTGCGCCAGGTGCGGCTGACGACGTCCTTGCCGATCGCGCCGCCGAACAGCGCGGCGAGCGCACGCCGCACGTCGCGTGTTCGTGCCGGCCAACGCGATCAGCGCGTCGGCGGCCATCGTGCGCCGCTGGTAGGCGCGCAGGGCCTTGCTCTTCCATTCCACCGTCTTGTCCTCGCCGGCATCAAGGCGGGCCCGCGGAACCGTGATCTCGGTGGTGCCGAAGGTCCCTGTCAGCGTGCGCGTCCGGCGGCCGTGGCGGTGGCCGGCGACACCAGTGGTCTCATCACTGCGCGCCGCCGGCTGCCGGCCATAACGGCGACGGGCAAGCACCGCGTCCAGCTCGGTCTCGAGCATCGTCTCGATGAAGCCGCGCACCCGCTCGCGCAGGCCAGCTTCGATCGGATCAAACCAGTTGTCGAAAAGATAGCTCGTCGCCTCATCCTCAGGATGAACGGCTTCCGCATTCATGGTAGTCCTTGTCATGGCGTAGTCTCCTGTCCGGCACTCTAACGCCGGATGATTCGAGGTTGAACACCCCAGAGACTACGCCAACTCCCAATTCCAACCACTCCCGCTACGGCACCTAGTCGAAGGCAAACCCAAGCTGTTTCTCCTGGGCGCGCACCTCCTCCGCGAACCCGACATAGCCGAGGCCGCCATTCGGGTGAACAGACGCGCCGGCTGGTATAGCATAGGATCTGCCTCCCCTTGACTTGACCTCGTCGAGCGCTTGTTGCCAACTGCGGCGGATGCCGATGTCAAAGCCTTCGTCGACCAGGCGCACCTCTGCGCCCATGATGCGGCTCAAAAGAATGTTGCCGACCCGGTCGTAGACGGCATCCTCATGTGGAACCCAGCTCTCATGAACCAGAAGACACTTCATGCCGATCTTGGCGGCGACCGCCGCGACCATCCGGGTGTGGTTGGACTGCACGCCGCCGACGGTGACGAGCGTATCGGCATCTGAAGCGACCGCATCGGGGATGATGTATTCAAGCTTGCGCAGCTTGTTTCCGCCGAACGCGAGACCGGAGTTGCAATCCTCGCGTTTGGCGTAGATTTCCACCTTGCCGCCCAGATGCTTGCCGAGGCGGTCGAGCTTCTCGATGGGCGTGAGTCCAAAGGTGAGCGGATAGCGTTCGAACTTTTTCAGCATGTTCTCTCCAGCAGAGCTGATCGAGCTGAACCAGCTCAGGTCTCGGTCATGGCCTCTTTGGTGCAACGCAAGCTGCGTCCGGAGACGTTGAAGAGAGCTTCATCGTTGCCAGCGTATGTAGACGTTGTCGACGAAGGCGATGGTACGCTCGATGACGCTGCGGACGTAGTTCAGCCGCTCCATGTTGATCGGCGCGCCGGCCGCCATCTCACCGTCGATGTTGATCGCACAGGGCACGCCCCCCACCAGCCAGTTGGGATGGATGTCCTTGCCGCCGAAGATCGTGCGCGTCGTCATGATCTCCTTCTGGAAGTCAAGCGCTTCCAGATAGTGCGTCACCGCCATCAGGTCGGCTTCCGGCGGCAGCAGATAGGCCGGGTTGGTCCAGTAGCCGTTCTTGAACGGCCCGAGTTGGCCGCTCTCCACGAACTTCTTCAGCCGGTTCTGGATGTCACGGAAATAGCCCGGCGAGGACATCGGGTGGCTCGGCGAAACCGCCTGCTGCAGTTCCGACGTCGCCTTCGGGTCGGCTCTCAATGCGTTGACCGGGTTGACCCAGTCGAGCGCGTGCAGGTGGTAGAAGTGGACCAGATGGTCGTGCACCTGCAGCGAGAGCTGCATGATGTTACGGATCGAATTGGCGTTCTCCGGGATTATGATGCCCAGCGCGTCCTCGACCGCACGCACCGAGGTGAGCGCGTGCGTGCCGGTGCACACCCCGCAGATGCGCTGGGTGAAGGCCCAGGCGTCGCGCGGGTCGCGGCCCTTGAGGATGACCTCGAGCCCGCGCCACATGGTGCCGGTCGAGACCGCGTTGCGGATGATGTTGTTCTCGTCGATGTTGACCTCGCAGCGCATGTGGCCTTCGATCCGCGTGACCGGATCGACGACGACGCGCTGGCCGGAGGTATCGAGATTGAAGCCGTTCGGCGTCCGGATGCCCATCAGTTGTTCCCGCCTTTTTCGCGCATCCGCTTGACCACGCTCGCCGCCGCATGCGCGGCCGCGGCGGCGCCGACCACGGTCGCGGCTGTCGTGCCGATCCTGTCGGCATCGGCCTCGATGCCGAAGCCGTGGACGCGGGTCAGGCGGCTGTAGAAATCGCCCTTGTCCCAGAAGCCGTCCTCGGAGCAGCCGATGCAGGGATGGCCGGCCTGGATCGGGAAGGAGAGGCCGCCGTTCCAGCCCACCGTCGAGCAGGCGTTGTAGGTGGTCGGTCCCTTGCAGCCGACCTTGTAGAGGCAATAGCCCTTGCGCGCGCCCTCGTCATCGAAGGACTCGACGAACTGGCCGGCGTCGAAATGCGGGCGCCGATAGCATTTGTCGTGGATGCGCTGGCTGTAGAACATCTTCGGCCGGCCTTGCCGGTCGAGTTCGGGGAATTTCTCGAAGGTCAGGATATAAGTGATGACGGCCGTCATCACTTCTGCGATCGGCGGGCAACCGGGCACCTTGATGATCGGCTTGTCCGGCAGGCCGGGAACCTTATGGACGGGCGTAGCCCGCGTCGGGTTCGGCCGCGCGGCCTGTACGCAGCCCCAGGAGGCGCAGGAGCCCCAGGAGATGATCGCCTTGGCGTTGGAGGCGGCATGCTTGAGCTGGTCGACGAAGGGCTTGCCGCCGATGATGCAGAACATGCCATCCTCGTTGAGCGGCGGATTGCCTTCGACCGCGAGGATGTAGTTGCTCTTGTACTGTTCGACGACCTCGTCGACGATCGCCTCGGCCTGATGGCCGGCGGCCGCCATGAGCGTGTCGTCATAATCGAGTGAAAGCATCGACAGCACCGTTCTCCGAAGCCAGTGGCGCTAATGCCGCCCAGCCATCCGGCTTGCCGGTTTTCCAAGCTCAAGGCGCTGCTGCGCGCCAAGGCCGAGCGGGGACCAAGGCCCTGTGGGGCGCCGTGGGCTCGGTCCTCGGCCAATTCACCCCTGTCGGGTGTGCAAAACTAATTCAAGACTGCAAGATATGAACCGGATTAAACAGGACGCGCTCTAGCGTGGCACCAAGGACATCACGATTAGTGGGCGACCTGCCAACCTCGCACCGTTATGTAGCTTTTCCACTGTCGCGATCCCGACAGAATTGTATCGTCACAAACAAACGGAACCAGCCGCGCAAAGCCAACCTGTTGCAATAACAACGGCTTTTTAGCTGGCATGGCTCTTGCTGCTTGAACTGTAACGTGCGCTCCGGCACAGAGCCGCTTCCAGCGGATCTCACGAGCATTGCGCTATGTAGGCCAAAGGACTTTTCTACAGCGAGGTCAGGGCGACGATGAGTAATCGTCGCGTTTTACCGAGTTCATTGGACCTGAGTTTATGGAGGAGGTCATTACAATGAACAAGGCGATTTCGTTCGGGGCGGGAGTCTTGCCGGTGACGGAGTCATCGACGACCCTTCGCGAGCTCATTCTTTCTGACGACCTGACATTTTTGATGGAAGCGCATGATGGGCTTTCGGCAGCGATTGCCGAGCGTGCCGGTTTTCGCGGGCTCTGGGCTTCTGGTCTTTCCATCGCCTCGGCACTTGGCTATCGGGACGCCAACGAAGCGAGTTGGACGCAAGTCGTCGACGTCGTCGAGCACATAGTCGATGCGACGAACATCCCCGTTCTTGTCGACGGTGACAGCGGCTTCGGAAATTTCAACAATGCTCGCTTGGTCGCGCGGAAGCTTGAGCAACGCGGCGCCAGCGGCATCTGCCTTGAGGACAAGAGGTTCCCGAAAATGAACTCCTTCGTCGGCGATCGGCATCTGCTCGCTGACATTGACGAATTCTGCGGCCGTCTCGAGGCCGTAAAAGACACGACGGGACCGGATTTCGTCGTCGTCGCGCGGATCGAGGCGCTGATCGCCGGTCACGGTCTCGATGAGGCGCTGTCCCGGGCCGACGCTTATTCAGAGGCCGGCGCCGACGCAATCCTCATCCACTCCCGCGAGGACGTCGCAGACGAGATCCTGACCTTCGCCAAAGAATGGAACAACAAGCTGCCGGTCGTCATCGTCCCGACCAAATACTACAAAACCCCGACTTCAGTCTATCGTGATGCCGGCATTTCGGCCGTCATCTGGGCCAACCATTCGATGCGGGCGGCGATCGCCGGCATGCGAGACATCTGCGTCCGCATCTGGTCGGAAGAAAGCATCGCCGGGATCGAGGACCAGGTTGCCGGCCTCGACGAGCTGTTCAGCCTGATCGGCTACGACGAACTGGCTCAGGCGGAAGGGCGGTATCTGCCGAAGCACATCACACAGCCCCAGGCATTGAAAGAACCAACCAAACTTGGTTGCGGAGGGTGCACATGCTTGCGCGACGGATGAGCTTGTTCGGCTCAAGCGGCACGGCAGCAGCGCGCGCTGCAGCAAACGCGGCTGCTGATGCCGGGATGGAGATTGTTGATCTCACGGCCGGCGAGATCTGGAGCGATCTGGCACCGACGATCCGGGACGGAGCGATCGAGGCGATTCGACAAGGCCTGAACCGCTACACTGACACCATCGGCTTTATGGAGTTGCGCGAGGCGCTGGCACGGAAGGTATCGGTCGAGACGGGGCAGCTCTGGCGGGCCGACGAGCTCGCCGTGACGAACGGCGCCAAGCAGGCTCTTTTCAACGTGGCGATGACGCTGATCAATCCCGGCGACCAGGTCATCATTCCCGCACCCTACTGGACGACATTCCCAGCGCAGGTCCAGATCGCCGGCGGCACCCCAGTCCATATCGACACGCGAAGAAACGGCTACGTTCCACGGATCGACGACATCCAACGCGTCATCACGCCGATGACCCGGGCCATCGTCGTCAACACGCCCGCCAACCCCAGCGGCGCCGTCTACGACGCGGAGACTCTTTCGGGCATCGCCCAGCTGGCGATGGATCGGGATCTCTGGATCATCTTCGATGAATGTTACGGCCCCTTCACCTTTGATGGCCATCGGCATCATCCGGTGGTGTCACTGGCCCCGGAGGTCCGGGCTCGGACGGTGATCGTCAATGCCTTCTCCAAAAGCCTGGCCCTCACCGGCTGGCGCATCGGGTATCTCGCTGCGCCGAAGGAACTGATCACGGCTGTCAAGGCGATTCAGTCGCACACGACATCGAACCCGAATGTCGTTGCCCAGCATGCCGTGCTGCACCACCTGCGTGAGGGAGATGGCGCCTTTGAAGCCCGGCTCAAGGCCCAATTGACGGCGGCGCGGCAGGCTGGGCTTACCGCCCTCTCCGAGCTGCGTCGCGTGCCGATGCCTGTAGCACAGGGCGGGTTCTATTTCTATCTCGATCTGTCCGGCCTGTTGCGGCCGACGCTCGCCAATGGTCACGCCAGGACGGCTGACGACATCGTGGCCGCACTGCTCGCGCAGGCCGGCGTGGCCGGCGTGTCAGGCACTGCCTTCGGCGATCCCATGGGGCTCAGGCTCTCCTATGGCATTCCGCCGGAGCAACTCGAGCCGGGCCTTGAGCGTGTGGTCAGCGTCCTTAACGCCTGGAACCGAAAGAATCGTCGCAGCAACCAAAAAAGAGGGGCTATAGACCCATGACTGCAATTGCTCCGAGAAAGGCGGTGATTCTTGCCGCCGGGTTTGGCTCGCGCCTGCGTCCCCTCACCGATCTGCGGCCGAAGCCGCTGGTCGAAGTCAATGGCACGCCGATCCTTCACAACGCCTTGCAGAACCTCGAGGCAGTCGGCGTTCGGGAGGTGACGATCGTCGTCGGCTATCGCAAAGACGCGATTCAATATTCCTGCGGCCGACGCTTCGGTGGGCTCGATATCAATTATGTGGAGTCGACGGTCTTCGACCGCACGGGCAGCGCCTATTCGCTCTGGCTGGCACGCGACGCTTTACTATCGGGAGACTGCTATCTTCTTGAGGCCGACGTCTTCTTTGAGGAGGACGCGCTTCGGCGCTTGACGATAGATGACGCAGCGAATTCAGCCGCAGTAGCGCCTTTTCATCCGTCGATGGAGGGCTCTGCAGTAATCTTGTCCGAAGGCGGATTTATTTCCGAGGTCCGGCTTAAACAAACAGCTGCGGACCTAGTTTCCGGCGGCCCGGCTCTCTTCAAGACAATGAATCTCATTCGCTTCTCCGGCGCCACGCTCCGCACGATAATCGTGCCGGGCCTTGATAATCTCATCGGTTCCGGTGCGATCAAAGCTTACATGGAGGAGCTTCTTGCTCATCTCATCGAAAGCCGCGGCCTCCGGCTTGCGGCTGCCCGCTGCGATGAGCTGCGATGGTACGAGATAGACAGCGAGGCCGATCTACGAACTGCAGAGAACATATTTTCACCTAACGCGGATCTTCTTTTCCGGCATCAAAATCGTGTCGAGATAGGATCGGAGGGCTTCCAATGATCATCTATCTCTCGGACCGCGCGAACCAGATCACGATGCTTGGCCTCCTGGCATCAGCAACCGCGCTCTATTTTGCGCAATCGGGCAGACCGGAGCTTGCCATCGCGGCAGCGCTCTGGGCGGTCTTGGCAGACCATTTCGACGGAGTGGTCGCGAAGCGAACGAAAAACCGGTCTGCAGAGACGGCCAATATGGGGAAGAGTCTGGATGGATTTGCTGACCTCCTGTACGGCGCCGTCATTCCGGCCGCGGTACTAATGCAAATCGGAACAGGCGGTGTCTTACCGTTTGTAACGGGGCTCGCTCTGATACTCGCTGGTGCTTTGCGATTGAGTTATTTCAGCAATTTCGGGATGTCCGCAAAAGGGTATTTCACCGGCGTTCCGCTTTCCTACGACGTTCCGCTCATGGCAGTTCTTATGCTTATCGCAGCGTGGATTCCTTTCCCACTGTGGAACACTGCTACATGCGGACTCTTCTTGTTGCTTGCGGTTCTGCACGTGCTGCCCATCCCCGTGCCAAGTATGAATCGCACAATGTATGCAGCGGTCACCGTATTCGCGGTCGTGGCATCAATATTCCTAGCTTATCGCGGCTTTTCGGCGAGGTAGCCGGCCGAAGCCAGTCCGTCTCTCACCTCACGGTAAAGCAGCTCGCAAATGAATAGTCCGATCAAATGGCACGATCTAGGCGCTGTCGCCGAACACTGCCCTCTTTATGCGGCGGTAGCGCTCGATGTGCTCTCCTCTTTCATCCTGGCAAGATGACCGCGCGCTGTCGTTGCAGATGTCGGGCCCAACGGCGTTTGCATGGTTACGCAATCGAACCGAGCAAGGGAATGTCGGATCAGCGACCCGCGTTCGGACCGGCCGTCGATTTCGAATGGACGGTGGGTTCAGCGGAGGAACCGGACCCCCGGACGCATCTGTGACTGGGTCTGCATGGGAACCGCATCCCATTGGACAGACGGGGTCGAAACAACGTCTACAAGTTATTCGGCCGAATCGAGACGGTGCTCACTAAACCGGGCGGATTCGGCAAGTGCTTTCGATTGCCATGCGCATCATGAGGAGATGACCGCAGCCACCTACTTGGACATGTGGAGATCCTACCACGATGTCCCGAGGCAAATCGGCTCAGAACGCTGGCGCGAGATCTTAAAACCTGTGCTGGATCGCGTAGCGGGGAAAACCAAGGTCATCACACTCCATCACACTCATGCATGGACGAGCCGGTCAATCTGAACCGAACCAAAATTGGATAGATATGGGAGCCTAGATTATGCAACCTACACCTTTGCCTGGCGAGCCCCTTAGTCGTTCACTCGTTCATGATTTTCCCGGCGGGTATTGGCGCTATGGTATCACCGATCATGTTCTGCTGGTAAATCTATACTTTCCGCCCCATGGCTTCTATACCGCGCTTGGCGAGCGGCTTCCCGAGCTCATCAGTTGCTATCCGTCACCGCAGCCACATCTTGCTGAGCAGTTGGGCAGCTTGATTTCCCAAGATCCGCGGAACCTCGTTGTTGGCAATGGCGTTGCGGAACTGATTCATGCGAGCATCCAAGCGCTAAACTGGCGCTTAGCCGTTCCGACACCGTCCTTCAATCCATACGAGCAGGTGGTGTCGCCCGAGCGGCTGGCGCGGTTTCCTTTACCTGCTCCGGACTTCGAGCTCGATGTCGAGAAGTTCGCCTGGCATGCGATAGCGCATAACGCCGACGCGGTCGTTGTCATTTCGCCGAACAATCCAACCTCTAGGGGAGTGTTACGGCAGGAGCTTCTCCACCTCACAAAAATACTTCTAGCGAGAAATATTCGGATCATTGTCGATGAATCGTTCGTCGAATTCACCCCAGAGGGGGCTTGCGGAAGTGTCGAGGACAGAATCCAAGAATATCCAAACCTTGTGATATTCAAAAGCCTCGGGAAAATATTCGGTGTTTGCGGACTACGTCTCGGTTACATGCTCGCAAGCGATCAAAAGCTTATATCATCCGTACGAAGCAATTTGCCGGCATGGAATGTAAGTACTTTGGGAGAGTTTTTCCTCCACGCTCTGCCGAGCTACCAGCGCGAAGCGGAGGAAAGCTGGACTCAGGTGCGCCGGGATCGCGACCAGCTCTATTCAGAACTCGCGAAGATCCCTGATATGCTTGTACTTCGGCCCGATGCAAACTTCGTCTTTTGCCGCCTTCCAGATGATTGGCCAGATGGAGTCGCGCTCGCGGAAAAGCTCCTTGCGCACCATCGAGTCCTGATTCGCCACAGCGGGGCTAAAACGCTCAGCAAGGGAACTCGGTACCTGCGTATTGCTGCGCGGACGTTCGACGAAAACAGGCTTCTTGTAGAGCGCCTGCAGGAGGTCGCCGAAACGTAGAGACGGTACGAAACGGAGAAAGAAAAATGGCGAACCGATGGAAAATCCAGCGTGTCCCAAGTGAGGTGTGGCCCCGGGGAGAAGCTCGGGATCGGCTTTTGGCCCGCTGACATGGTTGGTCGCGATCGCCGGCGTCTACAACGGCGACATCGCCGAGCAAACAGAGCTGGATCGATTGTTGCAGGAACAAGGGACTGGCAAGCAGAATCTCCTTTCCATCTCAATCTATCTCAGCGACCTCAAAGAGAAGCTTTCGACGATATCTGGGTGGAGCGGATTGGTCCGGACCATGCCCATTGGCCTCAGCGCGCATGCGTCCAAGCCGAGCTGGAACATGGCATACGAGTGGAGGTCGCGTTGGAAAGGCGCATCAAGCATCGGCGCATCACGTTCATGGTCGCCTTTTCTTTCGTCGAAGGCTTGCCGCTGCGCAAACATGCGGTCCTATCATTCCGCCGTTCCGCTCTCGACGTAGGTCGAGGCTCCGACCCGGACACGCCGAAGAACCTGCCTGAAACGGCCAAGCCCCACATCAAAAGCTTCACTGCGACTTTCTGGGGCAGCCTTCTGGCCTGGCTCCACAACTTCGGTCAGAACCCGGCCGGTCATGCTTTCCGGCTGCTTTATCTCCAAGAGGTGCAGAATGGTCGGTGCGAAATCGCAGATCCCAGATGGGACCACGGAAACAGACCCCTGCCCGGGGAAAGCCGAACCAGCAACAACACCGAGGGCGACCAGTTCCCTAGGATGAAGACCACCATGAACGCCGAGGCCTGCACGGCGGTTGTTTTCGTAGAACGTGCCGCCGACAAGGCCGAATGGATCGACACTGTCATTCGCGCGGAAGCAAAAGGACACGTCCGGCGCGCGGACATGATCGATGAAAACAAGGTGGCTCCCGAGACTGCCGAGGGCGATGCCCTCGATATCATTCTTGGCGCGGGTAAAGACCGGCCCGCACCACGGCTCGCCGGTGATCGTGGCCACGATTCGAGCGATCCGTTCGTCGCTTGGGTCAGCGAGATAGAGCGCGCCGACCTGCCCGGGCACCACCACGACATCGACATCCGGTGCGGGTGCCGTACCGGGTCGGCAGCCCGCATCGCGCAGGCGCTCGACGACCGAAACCTGGGTATGACCCGTGATGTGTCCGTGGTCGGAGATCGCGATAATCTGTACGCCTTCAGCACGTCCCTCCGCTTCCCACCAGTCGAGCACTCGGCCAAACTGGCGGTCGCAATGTGCGATGATGGTCCGAGTCGCCTCAGCGCCGGTGCCGTGGAAGTGCGAGCTGACGTCTGGCTCGCCGTAGGAGAGGACCGTGACGTCCGGCCGGCATTTCGGCCAAATGACATCGAGAAATGCTGATGTGATCCAGTCTTGGCCGGCCTTGTCAGGCTTAGTGCTGGGCGGTTTCGGCGGCAACGGCCCGACAAGCTCTTCGGCTTGAGCCAGCAGATCGTCCGGCGTGCAGACCTCGCGGAAATGCCCCGAGAGCCGAACATGCCCGAAATCCTCGGCCTTGTGGTGGAAAAAGCGCGTTGTGCCGGGCGAGTTGGTGGCCAAGACGGCAAGACTCCGACCGGCCGAAGCGAGGATTTCCCCCAGTGTCTGTGTGGACATCAGCCGCCCACCGCTTTCCAGGTCAAGCTTGCGCAGGAGAACCGCGTCTTCTGTGTCGATGTAGCGGGACGGAGTGACTGAACGGTCGACATATATGTTCCCAACCATGCCGTGCCGGCTCGTGGTCGAACCGGTCACCAAGCTGGGAAAGGCCGAGCGGGTTTCGCTTGGATAGACCGTGCGATGGTTCGACAGAGTGATGCCCTGGGCCTGTAGACGGCAGAGGTTCGGCGTCAGGTCGGGTGCGACTAGGTCAGGGCGCAGGCCGTCGAAACTGACGATGAGGAAGCGCATACCGTGTATCTCGCAGTTCACGTTGACAAAGACGCCATTTCGCTAGCAGTCGCATATCGCGAGGACGCGCGACAAAGACCAGAATGGTTCGGAAGAGTCGGCGCCGATAATGAATTGATTTTCCAGCATGAACGCTCCGAGACCGCGGACATACCAGGGCCACTCATATGGGAGCACCATGCCGGGCTCAATTTCCGTCGTTTCGTTCGAGCAACCGATTGCCCCACGCTCCAATAGCAATCGTTTCATTTGTGAAACCTTGCATCTGTTTGATCCTCTTGTCCCTGATGAGGCGGCAGCCTTCGCTGCGTTCCCGTTACTGCAGTCCCTTGTCCAACCGGTCGCGCAGCCAGTCGCCCAACAGGCTGATGGAGAGCGTCGTCGTAACGATCAGCGCAGCTGGCGCAAACATGATCCATGGCGCACGTGTCATATACTCCCGGCCATAGCCGAGCATGTTTCCGAGGCTCGTCATCGGGGGCTGAACGCCAAGGCCCAGAAAGGACAGGCTGCTTTCCATGAGGATGATCTCCGGGAAAGTCAGCGTCATGGAAACAATGAGCGTCGATGAGATATTCGGGAGGATGTGCCGCAGATATACCTGCATTGGGCTCGCACCCAATTGACGGGCGGCGCTGGCGTAGCCTTGCGCGCTGGCGGCGATCGCAAGCCCGCGTGCGATACGGGCATAGCGCTCCCAGCCGTAAAGCCCCATCAGTCCAATGAACAACGGCAAAGCGTTCCCGAAAAACGCAAGGACCGACAGGGAAAGGATGAGGAATGGCATGGCTGCCTGGAAGTCAGCGAGCATCAGGATGAACTGTTCGACCCGACCTCGAAAGTGGGCCGCCGCAAAGCCCATGGTCGTGCCGAACCACGCCGAAATCAGCGTTGCCGCCAGAGCGACCAGAACTGAGATACGAACGGACACGATCAATCGTGATAGAATATCGCGTCCCAGTTCGTCCGTTCCAAGCAGATGCCGCGGATGGAATGGCGAAGCCAACCGGTTTGGCAGATCAAGAGCGGTGTATCGGTACGGAGCGATTTGATCGGCGAGCAGCGCTATACCAACGACAAAAACAATCCAGAGCAGGCTGGCGATGACGGTGAATGGGATTGGGTGGTGTTTGGTGTTCTTCCGCGTGCCAGCTGCCGTTTCGCTCACTTCTTCCATCATGTTCATTCTCAGTGTCCTCCGGAGGAGTTGGCTTCGGCCAGGCGCGGGTCGAGGAAGCCGTAGAGGAAGTCCACGATGAGATTGGAAAGCACCATTGCGACGGCCACCAGCAGGAGAATGCATTGCACGACCGCCAGATCGCGGGCTGCCACCGACACGACCAGCAGATTGCCGACACCCGGCCAGGAGAACACGCTCTCGACCACAACCGAACCCGCTATCAGATTGCCAACCATGATGCCGACAATCGTAACGGTTGGAATCGCGGCGTTCGGCAGCGCGTGACCACGCACAACCGCGGCCCAGGGGATTCCCTTTGCGCTGGCGGTACGGATGTAGGGCTGCCCCAGCACCTCCAGCATTGCACTTCGAACGAATCGGGCAAGCACCGCGGCGCCGCCAACGCCGAGAGTGATGATCGGCAGGATGAGATGCTGCAAACTGCCGGTGCCGCCGGTCGGCAGCCAGGCAAACCAGATTGCAAGGACTTGAACCAATACGAGGCCGAGGACAAAGCTTGGTACAGTATAACCTGCGACCGCCGTGACCATGACGGCGCGGTCAATAGCGGTGTTCCTATGCAAAGCGGCATAGATACCGGCTGGAATGCCGATCGCCAACTTCATCAGGAGCGCAGGCAGGGTCAGCATGAGGGTCGCCGGGATACGTCCCAGGACAAGATCAAGCGCGGGCCCGCCTCCACGCATCGAACGGCCGAACTCGCCTTGAAAGATTGCTGCGAAGTAATGGAGATATTGCATCCAAAGTGGCTGATCCAGATCCCACTCCCGGCGAAAGGCGGCCATGGCCTCGGGCGAAGCGTCGTCCCCCATGATGCTGCGGGCCGGATCTCCCGAGAGCCTCAGGACGATGAAGGCGAACGTGACCACCAGCGCGACTGTCAGAACGGCACGTAAGACACGGATGGCAAAGAAACGAAACATCAGGATCCAACCTCCTTGGTCGGCGGGTTGGTATGCACGGCATGACAGGCAACGGAGCGTCCGTCCGGCAGAGTTGAGAATGTGGGGCAGACACTCACACACTCCGGCCGCGCGATGGCACAGCGAGGGTGGAACGCGCAGCCGGTCGGACGGGCTGCAGGGTTGGGTGGTTCACCTTTGAGTATGATACGCTCGCGCGTGCGCCGGCCTGCAACAGGTACCGCTGAGACAAGCGCCTTAGTATAGGGGTGGGTGGGGTTCGAGAGCAGAAGATGTGTCTCGCCAAATTCGACGATGCGGCCGAGATACATCACAGCCATACTCTGACTGACCTGGCGAACCACTTTCAGATCATGACTGATGAAGAGGAGACTGAGACGCAATTCCTTCTGAAGGTCCATGAGGACGTTCACGACCTGGGCCTGGATCGAAACGTCGAGAGCCGAGACCGGCTCGTCGCAGACCAGCAACGCCGGTTGCATGATCAGCGCCCGAGCAAGAACAGCACGCTGACGCTGCCCACCCGACAGTTGATAAGGCAGGCTCGTGGCATGACTCGCATTCAGGCCAACCGCGTCGAGCATAGCCAGCGCTTTGTTGTTACGCTTCGATGCAGACCCGATGTCATGGATGTCCAGTGGTTCCCGGACCTGATCGATGATTGACAGTCGGCGGTCCAGCGCAGCGAGCGGATCCTGGTAGATCATTTGCATCTGCGCTCGCATACGGCGCCACGCTGGTGTATCGGTGGCCGGCAGTTCAGTACCGCGGAAGAGCACATATCCGCTGTTCGGCCGTTCAAGGCCGAGCGCGATCCGTCCTGTGGTTGATTTTCCCGAACCGGATTCGCCGACGAGAGCCAGCGTCTGCCCCTCTTTCAGAGACAGTGAGACTTCATCGACAGCATGGACAGGCACTTTTTTTCCGAAGAGACCCTGCCGCGTCGAATAGCTGCGCGAAATGCCGTGCAGGTCAAGAATACTTGCAGTCATGCCAGCACGCTTGTCTTGAGACTTAAGGGCTTCTGGGCCTCCGTGGCGGGCCCTGCTATGCAGGCGGAGAAGCCGCCGGCTTCGGTTTGCGCGAGTCGCGGAATGGTTACTTCACAAACCGCCATGCGTTGCGGACAACGGGGCGCAAACGGGCACCCCGGAGGCATGTTTTCAGGCTCCGGCACCTGCCCCTCGATGGGAATGAGCTGTCGCAACGCGCCTTCGAAAGGCGGCAAGGCCGCAAGAAGCCCTTGTGTATAAGGATGCCGCGGACTTGCAAAAATCGATTCTGAAGGCGCCGTCTCGACGACGAGGCCGCCATACATGACCATAATGCGTTCGCAGGTTTCGGAAACGACGCCGAGATCGTGGCTGATGAGAACAAGAGCCATGCCCGTCTCGCGCCGAATGGTGGTCAAGAGGTCCAGTATCTGGGCCTGGATTGTCGCGTCGAGCGCGGTGGTCGGCTCGTCGGCAACCAGGACGTCCGGCTTTCCGGCGAGCGCCGTGGCGATCATGACCCGCTGGTTCTGACCGCCGGACAGTTCATGGGGATAGGCGTCGAAGCGACGTTCCGCGTCCGGCAGGCCAACGAGCTCAAAAAGACGTTTTGCCTCGGCCCGGATGCTCGATCCCGACAGCCCCTGATGTCGAGCGAGAACTTCGCCAACCTGCCGACCAATTCGGATGACAGGATTGAGCGCGCTCGACGGATCCTGGAAGATCATCGCCACGCGTCCGCCCCTGATCCGGTCAAGCCGCATCGCTGCTGCGCCACGGAGTTCTTCCCCGTCCAGCCGAATGCTTCCCGACACGGTAGCCGTGCGAGGCAGAAGCCCGAGCGCGGCAAGCCAGGTAACGGACTTGCCGCTACCTGACTCGCCTACAATACCGATTGACTCGCCCCGTGCGACCGTGAGGTCGATCCCCCGAATTACCTGGACGCCGCTGAAGTCTACGGTGAGGCCTTCGATCGTGAGCAACGGTTGCGACGACCGAGCCGCCGTCAAAGCGGATGCTGGTGTTGTGCCGGCGAGAGTTGCCATCGCCGTCCCTCCTCTGGCGGTCATCAGTTTTGCGTATGCGCGGCGTTGAAAGGACCGAAGTTCAGGTCGAGTGTCTGCCCCGGGACCCAGGCGATATCCTTGCGCTTGCCATAGAACTGACCGGAACCGTGGAGGATCACGCAAGGCGGATCTTCCCGGTCAACGATCTGGAGCATTTGGCGGATGATCGGCCGGCGCGCTTGCGGGTCGGCCATCTTTTTCAACTGCTCACCAAGGCCGAAGTACTCATCATTGCTCCAGATACCCTCTTTGACGTTCTCCCCAAATGGTCCGAAGACGCGCCAGGCGTGGCCGAGCGGGTCCGGGAAGATGGCGGTGTTTGAACTGTCGTAAATTGCGTTGATCGGCTTGCTTTCGATCTGGGCGAAGTTCTCCATCATCTGGATTTCGACATTGATGCCGACCGCCCGCCACATTTCGACCATTATCTGCGCGCCGGCGACCTGGTTGGGATAGTAGTTGTTGAGCAATCGGTAGGTAATCATTTCACCATTGTAGCCGCTCTCGCGTAGGAGTTGACGCGCCAAGTCGGGGTCGTATTCGAGACCGGGGAAATCCTCGATATACGCATCGCCGAAGCTGGGGAGTTGGTAGCCGTTGGGAATGAGCAGCCTGTCCTGCCAAAGCGCCTGGACGATAGCCTCTCGGTCGATCGCGAGGCTAAGGGCACGGCGCACGCCAACTTTGCCGAGGATCGGACCGGTCGTGTCGATATTCAGTGCGCGGATATTCTGAACGGGGCCGCCGGAGACTTCGAGTTCGGGGTGCTTCTTGATTTCCGAGAACATGTCGGGAGAGAGATCCGTGATAAAGTCCACTTCGCCCGAGATGAGCGCGTTGACCCGTGAAGCCAGTTCGGGGATGATCCGGAAATGAATCCCTTCTAAGGGCGGCAGCCCACCCCAGTAGGCATCGTGCGCGGCCAGAACGACTTCGACATCGAGTGATTGGCTGACAATCCGATACGGGCCTGTTCCGACCGGCGCAGCCGTCCAGGCATCCCAGGAACCTGACGCTCCGAAAGCACGCTTGCTGACGATTTCCGCCCCCCAGGACGCCAATCGTTTCTCGATCAGCGCATCTTCGTCTTTGGTGTGGACAACGACAGTGTGGCTGTCGACGATGTCGACCTTGTCGATGGTGTCCAGAGTCTCCATGGCAGTGACCTTTCCTGCCATGTCTGGGCCAAGCAGGTGCTCAGGACTCAAAGTGAAGGCGACATCCTCAGCGGTGAAATCACCGTCATCATGGAACTTCACACCCTTACGCAGGAAAAGACGAACTGACTTGGCGTTCATCCGTTCCCAACGCTCCGCAAGGGCCGGACGTAACGTCATAGCGGACGTCTGGTCGAAGGCGAGCAATGTGTCGAACATCTGCGGCGCTATGCGCCGTGTCGCGGTGTGAGCGTACAAAACAGGCTCGACGGCGGGCGGGAAGCTGGACATGCCGATTCTAAGCGTCCGGCGAGCGGCGCCCTGGGCCTTCGCTGAAGGTACTCCAGTCATTGCCAAAAGACTGCTTGCCCCCCCGGCTACCAATAGATTACGTCGCGTTATCGAAAACATGTGCGTACCTGCCTCCAGTGTAGTCTCGCGAAGCAGATGTTTGCTTCGGGCTGTGAAAACTCTTTATTACGGCCATCGGCGTTTACGGCCATCGGCACTTCTCGGTACCCGGCGAGAACGAGCGGGAGTACTCACTCTGATTTGCTACAACCGCATGACAATCATCGAATAATCCGATAGCAAACACGCTCTTTTGGATGATCTAGGAAGGCGACTAAAACCGGCCATGTCAGACGGCAAAGATCTTTCGCTCAACGCTGTTCGGGCTTTCGTGCAGGTCGCACGCGACAACAGCGTCACCCGGGCTTCGAAAACCCTTGGCATCACCCAAAGCTCGGTGAGCCGCCACATCGCGGTGCTCGAGGAGTATTTCGGCGCAAAGCTGCTCGAACGGCATGGACGCCTGAGTCGGTTGACGGATTTCGGGCGGCTATTCGCCGATGCCGTTGCCGAGCCGCTCGACACGATTTTCTTTACGGCAAAGCGGATGCGCCGCGGTGACGGCAAAGGTGCCAACCGGCTCGTCGTCAGGACCTCGCTCTCGACCTTTGCCTATACGCTGCTGATTCCCAATTTGAGCGACTTCTCGAAGGAAATGGGCGGCGTTACGGTCGACGTCATCAGCACCCTGTCGGCCCCCGCCTCAACCGACAGCTTCGATGTGCTTCTGACCCGAGACCTGACGCTGACCGAACCGGGAGATCGATGGGATTTCTACGACGAACAACTCGTCTGCGTCGGGGCGCCCGACTGTGTCGCCGGCCGCGGGCTCGAAGCGCTGCGCACCACACCGGTGATTGCCGTCACGTCGCGGCCGGACATCCTGCCGACCTGGCTTCGCGGCATGGACCTGAAAACGTCGGACATCATCTCCGGGGCACGCTACGACCATTACTACCTAGCCCTGCCGGCGGTAACGACCGGTCAGACTTTGCTGGTGACACCCAATATCATCGTCGCGGATCTGATCAGACAGGGCCTCCTGGACGTGCTGCCCGGCTCGCGCGCGCCGAGCGGCATGCAGTACCGGGCCTATGCGGTCGATCGCAGCGACAATCCGGATCTCGCCCGCGCCTTCTGCCGTTGGCTCACAAGGCTCTGCCGGAAAAAAACCGAGGATGAGAGCGCCGGGAAATAATTGCTGACCGCAATGATGCATCGCAAAACGCGATCCTTTTGGCCGCTTTCCGCGATGCCAAAGCTGGCGAGCTAAGAGCGCCTCATTTAGCTCTGGGCATAACTCCCCTGCTCTGAGGAAAGTCCATTGCCGCTACTCGCCAAAAGACTGCAGGCCGTCCGCCCCTCCCAGACAAAAGCCATGACCGACAAGGCGAGCGCCTTGCGCGAACAAGGCATCGATATCATCACATTGAGCCAGGGCGAACCGAACTTCGACACGCCAGAATCCGTCCAGCAGGCCGGCATCGCCGCCATCCTTGATGGCAAGACGCGCTATACGCCGGTCGCCGGGGTCAAGCCGCTGCGCGAGGCGATCCGGGAGAAGCTCTCGCGAGACAACGGGGTCGATTATGACATCGACAACATCACCGTCGGCTGTGGCGCCAAGCAGATCGTCTTCAACGGCCTCTTCGCCACTCTCGATGCCGGGGACGAGGTCATCGTCCCCACGCCCTGCTGGGTGTCTTATCCGGACATGGTGCGGCTGGCCGGCGGCCAACCGGTGCTCGTCGCCTGCCACGAGCGGTCGGGTTTCAAGCTGAAGCCGGAACACCTGGAAGCGGCTATCACGCCGCGCACCAAATGGCTGATGCTGAATTCGCCGAACAATCCCACCGGCGCTGTCTATTCCAAGGCCGATCTGGCCGCTCTGGCCGAGGTCCTGCGCCGACACAGCCACGTCCACGTCCTTTCCGACGATATCTATGAAAAGCTCGTCTATGACGTGCCTTTCGCGACGATGGCCGAGGCCGCGCCGGATCTCATCGACAGGGTGCTGACGGTCAACGGCGTTTCCAAGTCCAGCGCCATGACGGGCTGGCGCCTTGGCTACGGGGCCGGTCCGAAAGATCTCATTAAGGCGATGAACACGATCGAGGGCCAGACGTCGTCGCACACCAGTTCGATCTCGCAATATGCGGCGATCGAGGCCATTGCCGGCAACCAGGACCACATCGTCGATTTCGTATCCGCTTTCCGCAAGCGCCGCGATCTCGTCGTCGAGCAGATTAATCAAGCCGAGGGCCTGAAGTGTCGCGTGCCGGACGGCGCCTTCTATGTCTTCGTCTCCTGCGCCGGTGTCATCGGCAAAGTGACCGGCAAGGGCAAGGTGATCGAGAACGACATGGATTTCGCCATGCATCTGCTGGAAGAGTTCGGCGTCGCGGTCGTGCCCGGCAGCGGCTTCATGGCCTCACCCTATATCCGCATTTCCTATGCCGCATCAGAGGACGAGTTGAAGCGCGCCTGCGGCCGCATTCTCGCCGCCTGCACCGCCCTGTCCGAAAGCGAGAAGACGTATGAGCAAAGCGAAGCAACTGCGTGACCGCATGGCCGAACGCGGCCTCGTCCACATCATGGCGGCCCATAGCCCGCTTTCGGCCGTCTTGGCCGAGGAAGCCGGTTTCGACGGGATCTGGGCCTCAGGCTTCGAGCTCTCCGCCCTCTACGGTCTGCCGGACATGAGCCTCATCTCGATGACGCAGCACCTCGACATGCTGCGGGCGATCGCCGGCCGGTCGTCGCTGCCGATCGTCGCCGATATCGACACCGGCTACGGCAATGCGATCAATGTCATCCATGCCATCTCCGAATATGAACGCGCCGGCGCCTCGGCGGTTGTCATCGAGGACAAGACCTTCCCGAAGGTCACCAGCCTCGCCGCCGGCGGCCGCCAGGAACTACTTCGGGTCGAGGAGTTTCAGGGCAAGATCAAGGCGGCCATCAGCACCCGCACCGACCCTGACTTCCTCGTCATCGCCCGGACAGAAGCGCTGATCGCCGGTCTCGGCGAAGAGGAAGCGCTGAAGCGCGCCACGGCCTATGTGCAGGCCGGGGCCGACATGATCCTGGTCCATTCGAAACAGAAAACGCCGGACGAAGTTGAAAGCTTCGTGCGCGCCTGGAGCGGCAAGGCGCCAATCGTGATCGTGCCGACGGCGTATCCGGAGATGAACGAGGAACGTATTAAGGCGCTCGGCAGGATCGCGATCGTTATCTACGGCAACCACGCGATCCGCGCTTCGGTCACGGCGATGAAGAATGTCTTCGCGCGCATTCTCAAGGATCGCGGCATCCACAACGTCAACCGAGACATCGTTTCCGTCGAGGAGGTGTTCCGTTTGCAAAGAATGGATCAGGTCAAAGCCGACGAGGAACGCTTTCTGCAGTAACGTTCGACCGAACATTGTGTCTGACCAGTGGATGAGCTGTCGCCATGACGAAGTGCCGTTGAAGACGGTCCTTAGGCCGTAACCTTTCTTCGAACTGTCTTGCCTCCTAAGGCAACAAAGCTGCCAAGGCGCGAGCCCGATCCTGCGGCTCGGCAAGTCCCTCGGTAAGGGCAGCGATTTGCCGTTGTAGCGCGGGCGTTAGCCCGGCCACGCCTGACCCGAGGGCTCGGAGAGCCTCGGTGCGATCCTCGGCGTCGTTAATGCCATCGGCGAGGACGACGAGACGCCTCTGGAGGTGTAGGCGATTGCTCCGCAAGCTCTGGCTGAGACTCGCAACGTCGCTGCTGATCAAGGGCGGAGCGGTCGAGCTCGCGGCTGACGATCTCCTGGATATTCTTCGGGAGACGCGTGAAGGCGCACTTGTTGCCGAGCACCCAATAGTCGTCCCAGAACGTGGCCAGTCGGGCTGCAGGACTTCTGCACCCCATAGAGCCCGCGGCGTCGCAATGATGGCGAGTGGATTCTCCTGCCCTCGATCGCTCACTTACCGTTGAGGGCGCGATAGGCGCGGATCACCTGGCTGTCGTCGACTTGGCCGTCGCCGCGGCCGGAAACGGAAAGAAAGAGCTGGTGGGACAAAGCGGCGAATGGCAGCGCTCGGCCCGCCTCGAGCACCATGCCGAGATCCTTGACGAAGATATCGATTGTGCTGGAGACCTCCGTGTCGTCCATGATCATGCGCGGCCCGCGATCTTTCAGCATCCAACTTGAGGCTGATGTGCCCGAGAGTATGGTGAGCATGCACGCGGCATCGACGCCGACCTTCTCAGCAAGCGAAAAGGCCTCGGCCGCGACTGCGATGTGAACGCCGCAGAGCAGCTGATTGACAGTCTTGACGGCTGCTCCCTGCCCGGGGCGCTCGCCGATGTGGAAGACCCTGTCGCCCATCGCCTTGAAGATCGGCTGGGCTGCCTCGAAGACCCCCTGCGGCGCAGCCGCCATGATCGTAAGCGTCCCGGCTATTGCCCCGGCAGTGCCGCCCGAGACCGGCGCGTCAATGAATCCTCGCCCGGTCGCGGTAACGCGCGCGGCGATTGATTCGACCGATTTCGGCGGACAGGTCGCCATCAGACAGACGATCGCGTCAGCAGGCGCGGCCGCCAGCGCTCCATCTGTGAAGAGCACCGTTTGCGCCTGCGCCGCATCGACCACCATGAGCACGACAAAATTCGCACCCGCGCAGGATCCGGCAGCCGAGGCGGCTGGCGTGCCTCCCGCCGCTTGTAGATCCGCCAGGCTCTTTGCGGCGATATCGAAGCCCTGAACCTCAAAGCTGCTTTTGAGAAGATTTCGGGCCATGGGCCCGCCCATCGAGCCGAGTCCGATGAAGGCTATCTTTGTCATGCTGCCATCCTCCTTTGCCCCTAGAGCCAGCTCTTTACGGCGTCGCACATGGCGCTCGTGGAAAGCCCGTAGCGGTCGTGAAGGGTCGGCAGCGCACCAGCGTCGAGGAACTCGTCGGGCAACCCGATCTGGCGGAAGGCGGGCGGCCGGACATTGGCGCGCATCAGCAGGCCGGCAACGGCTTCGCCAAGGCCACCGACCACCATGTGGTTCTCGGCCACGATCACCATGCGCCCGGTGCGGGACGCTTCGCGCAGGATCGTGGCCTCGTCGAGCGGCTTGATCGTGGGCACGTGCAGGACGCCGATAGCGACGCGATCGCCGCGCAGCACCTCGGCTGCCTCCAGTGCACGCATGGTCATGAAGCCGGAAGAGACGATCAGCGCATCGGCGCCCTCGCGCAGCTGTTTCGCCCTACCGAGCTCGAAGCTATAGCCGTACTCGTCGAGCACGAGCGGAACGTTGCCGCGCAGAAGCCGCATATAAACCGGTCCCTGATGCGCGGCGAGCGCCGGAACCGCGTGCTCGATCTCATGCGCATCGCAGGGATCGACGATCATTAGGTTTGGTGTCCCTCGGAAGATCGCGATGTCTTCAGTCGCCTGGTGGGTCGGCCCATATCCGGTTGTCAGGCCCGGCAGGGCGCAGACGATCTTGACGTTGAGGTTCTGCTGCGCGATCGCGAGGCAGATGAAGTCGTAGGCGCGCCGCGAGGCGAAGACCGCATAGGTTGAGGCCCAAGGCATGAACCCCTCGCGGGCGAGGCCTGCCGCAGCGCTCATCAAGAGCTGCTCAGCCATGCCCATCTGGTAGAAGCGATCGGGATGCCTCTGGGCAAATATATGAAGATCGGTGTATTTGCCGAGATCGGCGGTCAGTCCCAGGATTTCGGGTTGCGAGTCCGCGAGCTTCGCCAGCGCATGCCCGAACGGCGCAGGTTTCGTGCGCTGATGTGGCCCCGCCAGCGAGGCGATCATGGCCGCGGTGGTCAGGCGCGGGCGGCCATCATAGGCAGCGCGATCGAGATGAGCGGGCTGGATATATTTCGAGCGCCTCATCACACGATCTCCGACTCGATGAAGTTGAGCGCCTGCGCCCATTCGTCCTTGTCGACGCGCAGGAAGTGGTTCGGCTCGCGCGCCTCCAGGAAGGGCACTCCCTTCGCCATTTTGGTGTCGCAGATAATGATGCGCGGCTGCGGCCCGTCATGATGCCGGGCGGCATCGAAGGCCTTCAACAGCGCATCGATGTCGTTGCCATCGACGCGCTGGACGAACCAGCCGAAGGCTTCGAACTTCGGCGCGAGCGGCTCGAAATTGAGGATCTCCGTCGAGGGACCATCGGCCTGCATGTTGTTGACGTCAACGATGCCGATCAGGTTGTCGAGCTTGTAGCTTCCGGCCGACATCGCGGCTTCCCAGGTCGAGCCCTCGTCGAGCTCGCCGTCGGAGAACAGGTTGTAGACGAACGATTTCGAGCCTCTGCGCTTCAGCCCGAGGCAAGACCCGACGGCAATGCCAAGACCTTGGCCGAGCGAGCCGCCAGTGATCTCCATTCCCGGGGTGTAGGCAGCCATTCCGGACATCGGCAAGCGGCTGTCATCGCTGCCATAGGTCTCGATCTCGTCTTCCGGGATGACCTTGGCCTCGATCAGCGCAGCGTATAGCGCGATCGCATAGTGACCGATCGAGAGGAGGAAGCGGTCGCGCCCCTCCCATTGCGGGTCGTCGGGCCGATAGTTCAGCGCGTGGAAATAGGAGACCGCCAGCACATCGGCGATGCCGAGCGCCTGGGCGATGTAGCCTTGCCCCTGAACCTGTCCCATGCGCAACGCGTGGCGCCGGATGCGTCGGGCCCGTTCTCGCAACGTCACGTTGTGATCAATTGCCGTCATTTTGTCGAGGATCTTCCCTTCGTCACAGGCAATGCGACATCGTGCGGCAAAGTCACGGCCGTTGAAGGGCCGCATGGAACTGCGTGTCAGTGGATGAGCAAGCCGCCGTTCACATCCAGCGTCGCACCGGTGACGTAGGACGACAGGTCGCAGGCGAGGAAAAGGCAGGCCTTGGCGACGTCGGAAGCTTCACCAATCCGGTTCATCGGGATCGATTTCAGCACGTTCGCGCGCATCTCGTCAGTAAGCTTGCCGGCAGTCATGTCGGTCTGAATGAGGCCGGGGGCGACGCTATTGACGCGGATTCCGGACGGAGCCAACTCTCGCGCCATGGCGCGGGCGAGCCCGAGGATGCCGGCTTTGGCGGCGCTGTAATGCGGCCCGCCGAAAATCCCGCCGCCGCGCTGCGCGGAAACCGACGACAGGCAGACAATGGCGCCCGTGCCCTTGTTTTTCATTGCGGGGATGACTGCCTGACTCATGTAGAGCGTGCCGCGCAGACTGACGTCGGTGACCGCCTCGTAATTGTCGGGCGTTATGTCCATAATGTTCAGCGGCTCGGTGATGCCGGCATTGTTGACAAGAACATCAACCTGACCAACCTTGCCGGTTACCTGCTCGACGGCCGTCAGGCACGCCTCTCGATCCGTGACGTCGCATGCAAGGCCGAGATGCTCGCGTCCGATCGCCACTGCGGCGGCTTCGGCGGCCCGAGCATTTAGGTCTAGCACCACGATACGGGCGCCGTGCTCGGCGAAGAGCCGCACGGTGGCGCGGCCTATTCCGCGCTCGGAAGCTGCTCCCGTAACGATGCAGATCTTGTCCTCAAGCAGCATAGGCATTGACCCTCCGGTCGAGCGCTTCCGCGGCGATTTCTGCGGCCGGCCCGATACTTATCTTTTCATGTTTCATTATGTTGAGCCCCGGTACTCTAACGAATTTGTCATGACGCATAGATGAGATGCGAAAGCTTCCATCGTATACTGCGCGCCACAGGAAGCACCCGGGTGATGCCGAATGTTCGACGCTGTCTTCCGGCGTGTGCGCCGCCACCGAGCATAACGACGGGGAGGCCGGTCTCGCGCGTCGAATTCATCGAAGCAAGTTGCGTGCCGATTCAGCGCTCCATCTGCGTTACACCGATTGCTCGGTAACCGGTGGCCCGGCCTTGGCGACCTTTGGCCGGGCTTTGCGACATTCTTGTTCAGCTTCGGACACAAGTAGGTCTCGTCCGTGGGCGACATATGCGTCGGCCCCAGCGTCGATCAGCTTGTGGACAAATGATTGGGCGTAATCAGCCGGCTCCTGGCTCCAATTCCCTGGATTGTGCTCGTGGTTGCTGACGATACAGAAGTCGGAAAACTGCTTGGCCTGGCGAACATTGCGTAAAATGCGTTCAGTATCACGCGGGTCGTCTTCACAGCTGTCGCCGATCGTTTCCCCACTCTTGAATTTGACTCCGGCGAGTTCGAGCCTGTCCGAATCCTGACGACCAGGTCCTGGGCTCGGCAGGGCATTGCGTATCCGCTATCAGTGCGCGCATAGTTTGGTAACATTTCCAGCTAAACCGCCTCGAAAGACACAACAGTAGGCCTCAGTACGATGCTTTCCGCGTTCCCAGCGCGACATTTGGCGTGTGAACATCGTTCGCAATAGCAACATTATCGACGGCGCGGCCGCCGCCGGATGGCACGATGCCTCCCTGTGGGAAGAGGCCAAACGTCAAGGCGATACCGCGATCAAGCGCCTGATCGACAAGGGTTTGGAACGAACCAGCGTTACGGTTGTGTGCATTGGGGCCCAGACGGCATCTCGGAAATATGTTGCCTATGAGATCGAGCAGTCAGCACTTCGTCGCAATCTGCTTTTGGGTGTTCGCATTCACCATCTCCGTGACCAGTTCGGCTCGGTAGACAGTCCCGGTTTCATCCCTGCACTGCTCACCAGCTACCGCGCCCCTGTCATTGATTTCACGACATCCGATGAGCTTGGGCGGCGAATCGAACGGCTGATGACGGCGCGCGTATAGTCAGGAAGAAGCCTCGCCTGATGCGCCACGAGAAATTCATCGAGGATTACGTTCAGGCCCTGCAACATGAAAACGCGGGGCTGTTTGTCGGAGCCGGCCTATCGACAAGTGCGGGCTATCCGAGCTGGAAAGACTTCGTGCAAGAGTTGGCGGAGGAGATCGGCCTTGACGTGAACCAGGAAACCGATCTTCCGGGAGTGGTGCAATATTTCCTGAACAGCGCGGGGAGAAAGCGCACCCGCCTTGCTAGCCTGATCTCAAAGGAGATCGGCATTGACAAGCCAATCCCCGAAATCCTTCACACGCTCGCCCGCCTCCCATTGAAACACATCTGGACCACGAATTACGACGAACTTCTCGAACGATCGTGGCGGGAGCAACGGCTTTTCCTCGAGGTGAATACAACGAAGCAGAATCTCGTTATCAACAACCCTGCCGCACATGCGCAGTTGTACAAAATGCACGGCACGGTGGGAAATCCGTCTGATGTTGTTATCGCCAAGGGGGACTATGAAGGCTACCGCCGTGAGCGCGGCGAGTTCCTGAACCTGCTGCACAGCCACCTTGTTTCCCGGCGCATGCTGTTCCTTGGCTTTTCGTTCACGGACCCCAATCTCTCCCAGTTGTTCACTCTCATCCGGGACGCATTCGGCGATATGCCGCCTGAGCACTATGCGGTCGTCAGGCGTCCGCATCGCGGAGACTTCGAAGGTCGCGGTGCCGAGGCGCGTTTCGCATATGCAGATCGGCGACACAAGCTGTGGGTCAAGGACCTGGAAAATTACGGAATCCAATGCATCGAAGTCGACGCTTGGGCAGAGTTGGACGAACTAATGAAAGCCGTCGAGCAGAGGCTCGCCGCGGCGAGTGTCATGGTATCCGGCAGCTACCCGGAGGCACTTCCCGAAGGAGAACCCGACAATCGGAGAAAGATCGAGGCGGTGGCTCAAGGCGTGGGCAAATTTCTGATCCACGAGAACTACCGCATTGTGTCGGGATTCGGCCTCGTTGTCGGCAGTGCGACCCTGTCAGGCGCGCTCGATGAACTCTATCGTGATGTCGCTCCGAATCTTGAGCGTCGGCTTTTCCTGCGGCCCTTCCCGCAGCTCATTCCGCCCGGACAGGATCGGCAAGAATTCTACCGTCGCTACCGGGAAGATCTTGTTCGCCAAGCGGGAGCTTGCGTCTTCATATGCGGCGCCAAAATTGACGGTGACTCCGTTGTCGTTGCCGACGGGGTGGTCGCCGAGTACGACATACTGAAAGCGCTGGGACGAACGCCCATCCCAATCGGCGCTACAGGCGGTGCGGCCCGGAAAATATGGGAAGTCGTCAACACCGACTTTGCTGGTGTCTTCGGCACCATGCCAAGGCGTTCATTCGACATTCTCAATGATGCAAACGCGACGCCCGAGCAGCTTATTAAAGCGGTTGGGGACATATTGAAATGGATCAGGAAAAACGGAAGCGTGATCTGAACAATCTGAACAGACACGACGTTTCGCATCCAGGCGGTCAAAAACTCGACGGAATATAGACGGGTTCAACTCGCCCGTTGCGAAAACGTCTACATCATCCTGGACAGCGGCTTCAGTTCAGCGAAGTCTTCGCCGGTACCTGGACGCTTCGGGAAATTCACGATGAAGTCTTCGGCCAGCCGCCGGCTTGGCAGTAGGCCCGACGGGGCGTACACCCCGCCCTCGCGCAAGTTGCTTTGCCCGCACACGTCGACTCGCAAATGCCATTCATGCGCCGGTGCGATACCTTGCGCCACATCGGCCGGGCCTGCTGACCGGAACAAGGCAATCCCGGCCGTCGCCTCCATTCCGTTCAGAGCCTCGCAGGCAGCCGGAAGCTCGGTAGCCATGTATCTTGCTTGATCGTGCTGGAAGTTGCCGAAAATCCGGTACGAGTACAGACCGCTCGAAATCGTGAGTCGGCTGACGCGATAGATTGTGTCCGGATACTTCAGCGTTTCGAAGATCGCGGTCCCACTAGGGCCTACTAGAATCTTCCTGGTCGCTGCACGCGCCTTCCCCATGTCCATCCCTCGCGCTCGCTTCTCCATCGATTGTCGGCGGAACCATGAAAGCAACAAGAGCTAATGGCTCGCGAAGGGTGAATCGCGACTGTGACGGCAATCGACCCCACTGCATTTTCTCTTGAT
Source organism: Mesorhizobium sp. RCAM 05104 (assembly GCF_059683645.1). Classification (NCBI taxonomy): domain Bacteria; kingdom Pseudomonadati; phylum Pseudomonadota; class Alphaproteobacteria; order Hyphomicrobiales; family Phyllobacteriaceae; genus Mesorhizobium; species Mesorhizobium sp. RCAM 05104. Next base: position 2,575,620 of record NZ_CM185033.1, read on the forward strand.
AGTAAGCGGCATAATTTTTCCGCTCCGGATAGAATTCGAAAACGTTCTGATGAGCACGTTGCGAAGGGTAATGCTCCATCCGGCAGTGAACCGGATCAAGTGACGGCATGATCGCACGGGTTGAATTTCACAAGATCTTGTTGAATGGATGCATATGTGGTTGACGCATGGTCTCCCACAGGTCACCGTTCTTTCGGGCATTTTGGGGCGTGACATGTGGGCAGACAGCGAAAGCGATGTCGACTACCTGAACTATTCGGAAGTATCGGAGATGATCAGCGAGATGATCTCCGACGATTCCATGCTGCCGATTTCCTTGGGCGTGTATGGCAGCTGGGGCGTTGGCAAGTCTAGCGTCCTGCAGCTGGTTGCAAACGAGCTGGCCGAGGATAAGCGGAACCTTATCGTCCCCTTCGACGCCTGGCTCTACCAGGATTTCGACGAGGCGAAGTCAGCGCTGATGTCAGTGATCGCGAAGAGCCTGTACGACGCGACCCCCGAAAACTTCAAAGACAAGGCTGTTAGCCTCTACAGGCGGACCAACAAGCTCAAAGCTTTCGGAATCGCCGCGGACATCGGGGCTTTTGCTGCCGGGATTCCCACCTTCGGAATGTTCACGAAGGCGGCAGGGGCGGTCGGCGACATGTGGGAGGGCGATGCCGACGAAGAGGATGTCGCAGCTCTCAAAGGTGCAGCCAAGGAAGTCAAGGGGCGTGCCTCCGGCCTTCTCCGCCCGCAGGAGAAGCGAAATCCGCCGGAGGAGATCGAAGCCTTCCGGAAGGAGTTCAGTGACCTGCTGCTGTCGATAGATCGGAAGCTCGTCGTATTCGTTGATAACCTCGACCGTTGCCTGCCGGCGAATGCGATAGCCACACTCGAGGCGATGCGGCTATTCCTATTTCTTCCGCGCACAGCCTTCGTAGTGGCGGCAGACGAAGAGATGATCCGGCACGCTGTTTCCAAGCATTTCTCGAGTCCGGGTGATCGGCATGTTTCCGACTATCTCGACAAACTCATCCAGGTTCCCGTGCGCGTCCCGAAGCTTGGCTTGCAAGAAGTGCGGGCCTATCTCTTCATGCTTGCTGCCTCACGGTCCGGCGTGGATCCGGGGAAGCTCGAAAGCCTACGGAAGTTCCTCATCGACAAGCTCAGGCAGAGCTGGTCAGACGACCCACCGTTTGATGTCGACCAGGTGGCCGCGAAACTCGAGATTCCGGCCACACACGAGCTGAGACGCGCTCTGGACACCATGAATCGGCTAGCAGGGCTTCTGGCGTTCTCGCAGCGGATCAACGGAAATCCCCGCATCGTCAAGCGGATGCTGAACGTGATCCGCATGCGAGCCTCTGTCGCGAGGCGCCGCAATATGGCGCTCGACGAGGCGATCATCGCCAAGCTGGTTCTCTTTGAGCGCTGCACGAGTGAGGACGCAATCCGAGAGTTCAACCGCCTCGTGAGCGGAGCGCCTGACGGTAAGGTCCCGCTTCTTGCGAAGCTTGAATCCTCGAAGGCGGCTGACATCCCCGGACTTCTTCCCAAGGATTGGGCCGATTTCGCTGCGTTCGTCTCTGACTGGGTCAAGCTTCACCCGCCGCTGGCCGGGATCGACCTCCGACCCGCCGTCTACCTGGCTCGTGAGACGTTGCCCATGCGCTTCGACTCGTCCCGTCTGAGTTCCAAGACCAAAAAGGCGGTGGAGACGCTCCTGAAGACCACCACGACGAGTTCGCCTGCGTCGAAACAGGCGTTGAAAGAGATCGATCCCGCCGAGGCAGGCGAGGCCATGGACGAAATGATTGGGTCTTTTGCCCGTAACTCCGATTGGGCCAAGGGGCGCGACGATTTCCGTGGCGCTGTGCTCTTGGCAAGGCGTTGGCCCATGGCCCACGAGAAACTTGTTCGCTTTGTCGAAGGGCTCCCGCGTGTCCCCAAATGGATTACCGCCCTAATGAAGGACGACACGGGAGAGCGTAGCTGATGGGAACGTCTTCGTCGTCGAAGGGGTCGGGGCGAAATCAACCAATGGTCCCGCCATGGGCTGACGACCAGCCGGGAACGCCATTGCCGGTGCCGCCTCCCAAACGCTTTCAAGCCTTCCGCACGTCCTTCGGGAGCTACCTGAAAGGAGGCGACAAGGCCACCCTGCAGCGCGCTCTCGGGCATTATGCTCGCACGTCTACGGGCGGCAGCTCGGTCGGACCTCGGCGGTTTGGCTCCGTCTACACCACGGGCGGGGACCTCTATTCGGTGCTGTCATCGCTGGGTGGAGACGGCGCTGAGGCTGGCACGCTAGGGCTTTCGAAGGAAACCTTGACCGGCCAGCCGCTCGACGTCGTGTGTCAGCGTCTCGCGGAGGCGCTCGCGCCCGACAACGCTGATGCGGACAGAATTCGCGAGGCTATCGATGAAGCGATGCTTGAGGTACTCGGCGAGGACGAGAATTTCGATCCCGACCGCCTCGACGAGGAGACGGTCTACCGCATTCTCGCCGAATACCTATCGCAAGCCGTGTTTCAGGAGATCGTCGAAGAGGTCGGCGGGTCGTGGGCGAACGCCCCGGACGAGAAGAGGACTCCGGAAGCCGAAGCCGAGTTGCTTGAACTGATCCGCGTCGTTGTCGATGAGAAGCTTGGTCCGAAAATGGAAGGGAAAAAAGGCCTGAACAGAGCCGACGTCCATCGGTTCATGCGGGAAACGGTCACCGAAGTTTGGCAGGAGTGGGAGAACTACGATGACTAAGCTGAAGTTCCATGTGGACGAGGCTTCCATCCCACCCACCGACGTTGCCGATACCGTCCATGTGCATCTCTTTGGCTCCCGGCCCGCGCGCCTTGGAACCGGATCGATTGGCAACCGGCTTGAGAAGGCTGTGACCCGACTTGGTGCGCCAATCGATCCGGTCGCGTTCGACTTTCTCTCCATCGCCCTCGCGGTGGTCGCTGCCGACACATTCATCGACAGAGAATCCAGGTCAGCGAACGGATGGTCGCGCGAACTTTCGCTCGAAATTCCGCTGGCACGACCTGCAGTCTGGCAGGGCGTATCTGGCGAACTCGAGCAAGCATTGAATTTCCTGAGCGGCGACCAGTGGAAGCTATCTTTTTCTGCGGGCGGGAAGGCACCTCCATCCAAGGACAGTATCCTCCGACATTTCCGGACCCATATCGGTATCGGTGCGACGGACTGCGCCTGCCTCTTCTCCGGCGGCCTCGACAGCATGATTGGCGCACAACGCCTGATCGAGGATGGGCGGAAGCCGCTGCTGATCAGCCACTCATACCGCGGCGACAAGAGCTACCAGGAGAACGTCGCCCCGGGACTGGGCAAGGCCCTCCCCCGCTTCGAGGCAAACGCCAACCCGGTCTTCAGCGGACCGAACAAGAATGACACCAGCATGCGGACCCGTAGCCTTGGGTTCTTGGCCTACGGTGTGATCGGAGCCAGCGCCCTGTCATCGGTGAAAGGCGCCCAAAACGATATCAAGCTTTATGTGCCAGAAAATGGCTTCATCGCGCTCAATGCGCCTCTAACGCGGCGGCGGATCGGGTCGCACAGCACCCGCACCACGCACCCTCACTTCCTCGCCCGGGTGCAAGCAATCCTTCACAAGGTCGGCCTCCCGGTCCAGCTGGAGAATAAATACCGCCACATGACGAAGGGCGAGATGCTGAAGGTGCTGAGCCCAGGCAAGGACTTGACGCAGACGGCGCTCTCGACGGTCTCCTGTGGTAAGTGGAAGCGCAAGAGCCAGCAATGCGGACACTGCGTCCCCTGCCTCATCCGTCGTTCTGCCTTCGCCAAGGCAGGTATAAAGGATACCACGAACTACCAATATCCCGACCTCGGGCTGGCGTGGGACAGGCCCGACATCCGCGACGACGTGATGGCGATGCTTGTGGCGACGGCGCGCGATGGACGTGGTCTCCGGCAGCGAGCGATCTCAAGTGGACCTTTGCCAATGGAAAGTGCAGAACGTGAGGGATGGTTCGGCGTCCACAAGCGTGGCCTTGAGGAAGTCGGAACCTACTTGAGGAGCCAAGGGTTCGGGCCTTGATCGACTTTCATTGCCACCTTGACCTGTTTCCGAATCCGGCACTTGCCGCGGATAGCGCTGAGCGCGCCGGAATGTACGTGCTTTCCGTGACGAACACGCCGAAGGCATTCCCTAAAACGGCCCAGCTCGCCAAAGGCAGGAAGCGGATCAGGACAGCCCTTGGACTTCACCCTCAGCTTGTTCATGAGCGGCACGGCGAGGTGCCGCTGTTTGTCAGGCTGCTGGGCGAGAGCGAATACGTTGGTGAGATAGGCCTGGACGGCGGCGATGAATTCGCGCGCCACCTTGACCTGCAGAAGGATGTCTTCAACAGGCTCTTGCGAGCGTGCTCGCAGGCGGGCGGTCGCGTGATGTCCATCCATAGCCGGCATGCCAGCGGGGAAGTACTCGAAGCGCTTGCGCGGAACCCCGGAGCGGGCATTCCAATCCTACATTGGTTCTCCGGATCCGTTCCGCATGCCGAGAAGGCTGCCGATGTCGGTGCATGGTTTTCCGTAGGCCTTCCCATGGTCCGGAGCAGACGCGCTGCAAGCCTGCTTTCCAAAATGCCGAGGAACCGAATTCTCACCGAAACGGACGCGCCGTTCGCTTCTACATCGGGACAGCACTATCCTGTTGCAGCGGTTGCGGAGACGGTGTCTGCGCTTGCGGGATTATGGGAATGCGATGTCGCTTCCGCTCAGGGGCAGTTGAACGACAATCTCCGAACGCTTGTCCATAGAACCACCCAGTTCCGGCCTGGGTCTTTGGTGACGCAAGCTCGCGGATAGCTGTCTATACGAATCGATTACGGTGTGACCAGAGTCGAGGCAACCCTAGCCCCCTTGTCGTGTTGCCTTCTGTTGTTGCCGTCCGTTGTGCAAGGAGTTTCGGAGTCTCTGACTTTCTGAACGTGCGATCGAGTGCGGTCTTCTGTCAGGCCTTTGAGTGCGGCACTTGCCGAAGCCGCTGGCCAGTATGGTGATCTGCGGATCGGGTCTAATCTCACGTGCGTGCTTGAAAGCACCGAGGCAACAGCTGGTTTTCCCGATCCAGATCGGTTCGATCATGCGCCCATTCAGGTCATCGCCTTCTCACACCCCCAATGCCGAGTTACCCGTCCACGCTGACCAACAGGTCAGGCCATGGCGGTTAACACCGGATCTCGATAATCTTCTTGTTTCGTCAGATGACCCACATTCTGCGGGCCATCTTGTTCGCCAGCGCGATCGCGACCAACATCCGTGGCTTCCTCGTTATCATCCGCGCCAGCCAGGAACCCTACGCCGGAGGCTTTCTGCTCGCCCAATTCCGCCAAGCGGGAGCTTGCGTCGTCATATGCGGCGTGACTCCGTTGTCGCCGCCGCGCTGTAGTTGCTGCCCGGTCTGCTTAGGGCTCAAGTAGCTGATATATGGTCAACCATGGCCCTGGCGTTCGTGCTGCGTCTTATATGGTCCAAACGCGGATCGGTTTCGGCTGGATCAACAGGCACGAAGGCAGCGCCCAGCATCTGGGTCGCAAGAATCGTCGCGACCAGTTCAGTTGACCGGCCAAGTTTAACAATGACCGCATCACCAGGGCGCACGCCAGCGGCCTCCAAGCGCCCCACAAGAGTGGACGCGGACTTCCCCAGCCGTTCGTAGCTTACGTCGCCATTCTCGTCCGTCCGCACAGCAATGTTTGATGAGAACTTGCTCAAAGTCTTGCTGATAACGTCGGCAACCGTATCGTGGCCGAAACGTGACCGCCGGTGAGGACCCGACAAGTTCGGTATCAGGGTGTGCATCGCCAGGTCTCCATTAGATTCTCCTCAACGGTCGGTGGTTTTCGAGATCAATTCCATCGCTGGGTGCGGTCGGTCGGGCTGGGCTATCCGGCAGGAAAATCTCATCTGCGAGTGGCATCGCGTGGCCGCGCAGTTGAACGCGCTATTCGTTGTGGGGCTTGAGAAATCCTTCCTCCGTTCTGGAGGGTCTGTTCACAGCTTGGGCGCCCCTAGTCTGCCCAGGTGACGACCGCCAGTTGCTTGCCACAGGCCGGCAGCGATGACGGCTGGTCGCCGTGCTCGGCCTCATTGAGAAAAAACGAGCGCGCCGATATGGTGTGATCGCGAAGGAGATCACGCCGGAGCCGAAAACCTAACTCACAGGGCCTGAAGGCCCTTTTCATAGATTCTTGCCAACACCTCACAGGCAGCCCTAGCCCGCTCCTGGGTTCGCCCAACAAGCGGTCCGCCTCCCAACGATGCCGGAGCACCAGCTTTGTTATCCCAAACCATCCAAGTGCCGTACATTTCCCGAAGGCAAATAAACCTGGATTTGACGTGCATGGTAAACAACGGGTGGGGTCCCAATTGGTTCGCTAAGCTCCCGATCACGATCATTTCGTGAACGGTGTCCTAGGAGTCATTTCTCACATTGAAGGTAACCTAGCCCGCCTTCACCACACCTGGAGAAGCCCTGATACCCATAGTTGCCTTGGCGAGATCAATGCCCGGCGTCGCATAAGCGAGCCCATTGGCATTTGCGCGCTCGCCCCCTTGTTCCACAGCGTCACCGCGACAAGCGCAGCGCCTGGGCCGCGTCGGCAGTGCCGGCCATCAATGTTGCGGCAGCGAGCCCGAGCGCTGCCCCTCTCGATATACTTTTCATGACCACCTCGTTCAGGACGGCTGCGGAAGCGCTCGACAACCCGGCCGTCATTCTGCTCGCGGCTTTCCCCGACGTCCTTGCGCTGAATCAAACGCCTCCGGAAAAGAGTACGCTTTGAGGCATTTCCATACGAATCCGTAAGTCGCGCACCTGCTCCTTGTCTCATAGGCTGACGGGCAGCGGCGAAACTGATTCGGCCCTTCGCTGCTCCTTGGGTGCCCACACCCAACAACCCGCTGCTACCCCCAAATTCCCGCTACAGCCATCGAAGCTTCCCCTTATTGTTCCTGAGGGAGAACCCTTTTTCCTCTGAAAGATGGGGAGTGACCGTCAACCCATATCCTTCCGGAAGTGGCAGTTTTCTGGCTCTGAGATAACGGTCCAACAGAATTCGCTGCAGATACGCCCTGTACTCCATACATCCGGCTTCAGCACCGCCCGGTCGAAGCCTTCCCTCCCCGAGTGGACTTTTCCCTGGACCCCTTCGACCACCGCGAAATATCCGATATCGGCCGCTACTGCCTGAACCCCGACTGTCGACATCTTGCCTCCAACAGTCCCAAGAGGCAGTTAGCGCCCTTCCCCGATCGCCAGCGCACAGAACCGCATAGCGCGCTGATCTCAGCGGACATCCGTCTGCTCGATCAATGCTTCGGGAAGCTTATCGCATTTCCCGACGACCAGCTCGGCAACCCGCCGAGAACAGGAGAGCTATGCCATGACCAAAGATATCAAGACTCCACGCTCCGGAACTAGTCTGACCGGAACCCGAGGCTCCTCATTCCCCGATCAGGAGATTGGCGGTGAGACCGAGGGCGGGGGCTTATCCATACCAAGCCATCTCAGACTGCCAGAAGATCAGGCCGGATTTTCATTCCACCGTCGGACTCGTTGACCAGCCGCAACTTCAAAATGCGTTCGAGAGGCTCTTGCAGGGGAAGCATCGTGAATCCAAGGACAAACAGGAAACTCGTCTATGAAAGCGGTCTCGAACGCGACGCCGCATACATTCTTATGGCTCACCCCAATGTCGCCGACGTGCGCGATCAGCCGCCCGCAATCGACTACGTTGACCGCAACGGCAAGGGGCACAAGCACACCTTTGACTTCGAAGCGCGCATGATGTGCGTCGAGCGGTAGCCGTCAAGCCGGAACACAGAGTCGGCCCCAGCGGGATCGAAGAAACGCTCACCCTCATTCGGGAGCAGTCGCCCCCGGGCTCCGCCAACCGAATTGTCCTTCGGACCGTCTCCTTTTCGTCATCCTCTGTTCGCACTTGACGTGTTTGTGAGAACAGCTCTTGATCTGGCGACAGCACCATCGCCGGATGGGTGGCCTCTGACGTCTCTGTGGCGCCTCCGGACCCTTGTATGCCCGCAGGGGGTCGAGGCGATGGCGATCAAGCGATTCGCGAACAGCTCGTCCTGCGAGTCGGCGACCCGGCATTCTTCATCGGCAGGATCAAATCCGGCTTGGCAGCGACGATCGCCTCGTCGGACATCTGCTTGTAGCCGGTGAAACCCTCGACCGCATTGACCGCTTAATGATGCCGTCGCCTGCCGTGTCGCTGCCCGTGGCAAGGATCTTGCTGTCTTGCGCCGACAGCACGAACAGGATGCGCTTGCGCTCCTTGATCGTGGCCGTCTGCTTTTCGGCCGCCGTCAGCTTTGCATCCATCTCGGCCGCGAACTTCTGGGCTTTGACATCGACGCCGAGGTCTTGCCGACTATCATTCAAGGATGCCTTTATGGCGGAGGTCCCCCCGGCAACTCGATGAAGGGCCCGATCGATTTCTGCAACACATCGGCCGCTTGCTTCGCTTCGCGTCGCTGCCATGCAAGGCCAGAACGTTGGACGGAATGACCGACAGAACGCCTTGGTCCGACAGCCGACGCATGTAGGCGACATCGGTCATCTTCAGCGCGGCTTTCGGATAGTAGCTCGTCGAATTGCGAGCGACGAGATAACCTTCCTCGCCAAGCTTAGACGATCTCGGTGATGCAGCGGTCGATCCAGCGATCCATGACGGATCGGAAAAAACAGGTACGCCCTCATTGGCCTCGGCGGGCGAAGGGACGGCCAGCAGAACGCCGAGCCTCACGCGGCGGACGGGTTGGGGATGCGCGGCAGATGCTCGACAAGGAAACGCCAGTCGCCGCGCTCGCGTTCGCCTTCCTGGCGCGTACCGAAGAACTGGATGATCATCATGCCGTCGGCACCGTAGGCTTCGAGTGACGTGACGTGGCCGTCCCTGGTCGGCTTGCGCACGGCCCAGACCTCGCGGATGTGGTGGGTCCTGAGATGCAGGTGGAAGGTTTCGTCGAGGACATTGATCCTGGACCCGATCGGCTTGACTGACTTGATCGGGCCGGAATGGATCTGGATGCAGCCACGATTGCCGACAAAGCACATGATCGGCATCTCGCCATCGGCGGCGTGTTCAAACATGGCGCCAACGGCATCGTTGTCGAGCAGCCAGGCATAGTCCTGGCCGACCATGCGCATCGCCTGGCAGCGGCTGAGCTCCAGCCTCTTCAACATGCCGAAGAACTGATGCACGTCCGTCAGCCGGCTCCAGTGCTCGCGCAGGTCCTCGACCGTGGCCGCTTGGTTCGGAACCCCTGCGTCATCGTCGACTCCGCTCGCCTGAGCCGACACGATCGGCTCCTGGTTTGAGGATTCGAGTGCCGCCACCAGCTTCTGGTAGGCATAGAGGTTTGAAGCGGGCCTGAGATGCACTCCGTCCACCGCCTCGCCGGTGGCGTCGAAGAACCGCAGGCTGCGACGGATGTTGCTGCCATCGCGCTTCTCGACTGCGAAGCCATAAGCCCACGCTTCCGGGAAAATGCGCAGGTCGATGTCGTCGCCGAGCACCATGGCATGTTGGTTGCCGGTGACCACTTTGTCATAGATGCCGATCTTCTCATGCACGGCACTTTCATTGCGGGTCAGCGCCATCACCTCGCCGACCGCTTCGAGGCCGGTCAGCAGATCATTGACGCGGGGCTCGATGCGCACCACGCCAAAACCGCAATGCGCCGCAATCAGTTCCGCTTCCGAAATGCCCAACTGGGCGGCGAGATCGCGCTCGCGTATATTCGGCATGTCTCCCTGCGCCCGCCGGATTTCGGCCGGCGAGCGTTTCACGCGCTGGTCCATGTCGTCCACCTGTCTGTCTTCTGTCTGCACCTTGAAATCGCTGATCTGCATACTTGTTGAGGATCAGTTGCCCTGCCGGGTGATCTTCAGCCGACAGAGCGCGCCGGGAATGCTCGATCCCGATCGCGTACTCGCCCGCAACGGAGTGTTGCTGGAGAGCGTGCGCATCGCCGTCGACATCGCCTTGCAACCGGGCGTGCAGCTAGAACGGCGAAACGCAATGACACTGACCGGCAAATGCCGGTCGAATGCGATCCCAAGTCGGTCAATGGGCACCAGTTGGTGGTGAGCGATTGTGGGTGTCAACGCCAATTGGCGGATGGGGCATTCGAATTCCGCGGGCGGTGCTGCTTTCCGATAGAAAGCGGATCTGACCCAGATCTGACATGTTGCTTTCCTTCCTTCCTTCCATCCGTCGCGAGGGGACGCCCACGATACGATGATCGGCCGGCGGTTCTTGCCGCCTCGCCTAAGGGAGCTTCAAACGTCGTGCCAATTGCGCCGAAGCAAGCTCAGAAAAAATCTTCTGCATCCTAGTCAATGGTTTACGTCAGAGTGGAGCAGGAACTCAGGTCGAGCAGTCCCATGTCGCGGCCTCGACAAACCCGACAGTACGTGTCGGCTGCCCGACGTCTTCCCAGCAACGAGGCACAAAGATTCATTGTAGCGTTACGCGGCAGGTACATTCGGCAGCGCTCATCGCAGCTCTCGCTCCAGCCAGCGCCGACGGTGACGTCCAGTTCGCAATCATCGTCGAAGAGAGAGATGATGCCGTGCCGCATCTGCACAAACGATCGCAGGAGATGGACGACCTTGGCCAACGTGACTTGGAGCCGGGAGGGGGCGGTGAGTGCTTTCGATATTTCGAAGATGCCGGCAAGCGCTCTCTCGTGCGACGGCACAATAGCGACCGCTTTATTCGTCTCGGATCTTGAGTTAGCCCTTTTCCCGTCCTGAAGCGATGTGCAGCATGACGGTCTCTCCTCGGCCCTTTGTTCGGATTCGCGAGTATTGCCTAAGTCTAGCATGTCATCCTCAATCTCGCGCCGCGAAATCAATGCTCGCGGCATGTGCGCCTGCGAAGCTCGCGGCGTGTGCGCCTGCGACGTCGTCCGGCGCGTAGACGCTCTCGGCAAATGGCATTGTCGGCCGAGCCGTCGTTGACCGGGACTAGCGTCCTCGCCCCGCAGGCCGCGGCAAAATCGACGAGCTTGCTCGCGCGCGGGAGGCCACGCATTGAAGCGCTGCAAGGCGTTGACAGAGATAATCGAGACGGCGGATCGGACTTCCGCAGACCGAATGCCGCCTGCAACAGGATTGCTGAAAAGATGGTCGCGGAATTGGACGTGGTTCAGGTCCTGGTCACGGGCAAGCGTGAAAAATGCCTGAACATCGAGTCGGGGCGCCGCAGTGTAGTCGAGTGCAAAGCGAGGCGATACCGGAAGCATGGCTTGACTCTCCTCCCTGAAGTGTGGTTGCCTAGTGTGGCCGCCGTTCCAGGCTTCTGCCGGGCGCAACCGCACGTTGATTCAACAGGTCGGAATGAGGGTAGCTAGTGGTTTACGCCTGACATAAGAGTCCGGCTGGTGATTCCCTTTTGTGAGTGCGCATGCGAGTCTGGCGCATGCGTACAGGAATATTCCTCACCGTTTCTTCGATTGATCGTCAGCGTCTGGGCGCGCTGATCAGAGATCGCAATGCGCCGCAGAAGCACGTTTGGCGCGCCGAGATCATTCTGTTGAGCAGCGACGGCGTGGGCACCGTCGAGATCATGCGGCAAACTGGTAAGTCCAAGACCTGCGTGTGGCGCTGGCAGGAGCGCTTCGCCGCGGAAGGCTTCGAGGGACTGTTGCGCGACAAGACGCGCCCCTCGCGCATTGCCCCACTCGGACCTGAAGTCGCCGAGCGCGTGGTGGCACTGACGTTGCAGGACCCGCCTGGCGAGACGACGCACTGGACCGCCGACATGATGGCGGCCGCGGCCGGCATCAGCGCCAGCGCGGTGCGCCGCATCTGGAAGGCGCACGGGCTGCAGCCCAACCGCTGGCGCCAGTTCAAGCTCTCCAACGATCCGCAGTTCGTCGACAAACTGCGCAACGTCGTCGGCCTCTATGTTGATCCGCCGGCTCACGCCATCGTGCTGTCGGTCGACGAGAAGAGCCAGATCCAGGCGCTCGACCGCACTCAGCCCGGCCTGCCCATGAAGAAGGGTAGGCTCGGCACCATGACCCACGACTACAAGCGCAACGGCACGACCACCCTGTTTGCCGCCCTCAACGTGCTCGACGGCACCGTCATCGGCAGCGCCATCGTCACCAGGAATTCATCCGCTTCCTCAACGCTATCGATGCCGAGGTGCCGGCCAGCAAGGCCATCCACGTCGTCCTCGACAACTACACCGCTCACAAGCACCCCAAGGTGCGTGCCTGGCTCGGCCGCCATCAGCGCTTCACCTTCCCACTTCACACCGACCTCATGCTCGTGGCTCAACGCGGTCGAGGGCTTCTTCGCAAAACTGTCGAAGCGTCGTCTCAGGCGCGGTGTCTTCCACTCCGTCGTCGACCTCCAGGCGGCGATCAACCGCTTCGTTGCAGAGCACAACCAGCAACCTAAACCCTTCACTTGGACCGCCGATCCAGACAAGATCATCGCTGCCGTCAAACGCGGGCACCAAGTGTTAGATTCCATCCACTAGTCAACCGCGCTTTCTTTCATTTGTGACAGGAAACTCGTCGCCTATGATAGAATTCTATCAGCACTTTTTTATCATCGAGCAGAAAGATGTCGAACGGCAGAAATGTCCCCAGCGTCTGCGCGGTGCCTGGCGCGCTGACCGTGCAGAGCGTGTTGCGTGGCTGTGCCATTCACCCTCGTTTTGAAGTAGCCGGAAGCGACAACGGCAGCCGACGACACTGTCGGCTCGCTGGCGTTGCTCGCGGCAACCGTCATTCCGTCAATGTGATGATGTAGAAGCGGTGATAGCGTGAAGCTGGTCGTAGGCACGGCTTCCTTGGCAATGCGAATGTAAGCATCTCTTGAAGCGGACCGTCGCGGGTCAGGACCAACGGAAACAATCCCTGCTTCTCGACGTCTCCTTTCAGAACTGTCGGCTGCCGGGGTGGCAAGAGCACGCTCGCGTAGGGAACACTCCGTTTTGGTGGCCGGCGATGCGGCCCGTCGCAAAGACGACAAAACCGAGGGGCTCACCCAGCAAAACCGCACGCAGAAAGGTCGACCGGCGGCCGATCTGCCAGAGGGAATATCAAAAAGGCGAGTTGCAAGGCGCCCTTGTCAATCGCGTCTTCTGCCACCGCATTCTCTTCAGACCCGACCGTGGCGAACCTTAGTGTGGAACTCTGCCTGGAGTGAGGCAGATAGTGCGGAAATCCGCACATTCCCACTGACGCAAGATGACCGAAACCGGGAAAGGCCGTGATTGGCGCAGGTCCTCATTTTGGCACGGCACTTGCGGCCGACCTGGCAGCAGCGTTCGACCGGAGCGTCGCGACGGGAGAAACCTTGGAAGGGAGGAAGAGCCCGGCCCCTATCCGGTTGGGAGAGAAATGATGTTAGCTCCACAAATCCGCAGCGCGAGTCCCGCGCCTCGCAAGGCCTTCTATGCCAAGCCCTACGTGCAGGTGCTTGCCGCCATCGTCCTCGGCGTCGCCCTCGGCCATTTCTATCCGGAACTCGGCGAGAGCGTGAAACCGCTGGGGGATGCCTTCATCAGGCTCGTCAAGATGATCATCGCGCCTGTCATCTTCCTGACAATTGCGACCGGCATCGCCGGCATGAACGATCTTCACAAGGTCGGCCGAGTTGCCGGCAAGGCGATGGTCTATTTCCTCACCTTCTCGACGCTCGCACTTATCGTCGGCCTTGTCGTCGCCAATGTCGTTCAGCCGGGCGCCGGCCTCAACGTCGATCCGGCTTCGCTCGATGCCTCGACTGTCAACACCTATGCCGCCAAGGCCCACGAGCAGTCGGTCACCGGCTTCCTGATGAACATCATCCCGTCAACGATCGTTGGTGCCTTCGCCGAAGGCAACATCCTGCAGGTCCTGTTCTTCTCGGTTCTGTTCGGCATCGCCCTGGCCATGGTCGCAGAGACGGGCAAGCCAGTCGTTTGCTTTCTCCAGGCGCTTATCGCCCCCGTTTTCAAGCTCGTCAGCCTGTTGATGAAGGCCGCCCCGATCGGCGCTTTCGGCGCAATGGCCTTCACGACCGGCAAATATGGCATCGGGTCGATCGTCAACCTCGCGATGCTGGTCGGGACGTTCTATTTCACCGCCTTCCTCTTCGTGTTCGGCGTTCTTGGCGCGGTCTGCCGCTACAACGGCTTCTCGATCCTTTCGCTCATCCGCTACATCAAGGAAGAGCTGCTGCTTGTCCTGGCAACGTCCTCCTCGGAAGCGGCGCTGCCCTCGCTCATGGAGAAGATGGAGAAGGCCGGCGCCAAGCGTTCGGTCGTGGGTCTCGTCATCCCAACCGGATATTCCTTCAACCTGGACGGCACCAATATCTACATGACGCTGGCGGCCCTCTTCATCGCCCAGGCGACGAACACGCATTTGTCGGTTACCGATCAGATTTTCCTGTTGCTCGTTGCGATGCTTTCCTCGAAGGGTGCAGCAGGTGTAACAGGTGCGGGGTTCATCACGCTGGCCGCTACGCTCGCCGTAGTACCCAGTGTTCCCGTTGCTGGCATGGCGCTGATCCTTGGCGTCGACCGCTTCATGTCCGAATGCCGGGCGCTGACGAATGTCGTCGGTAACGCGGTGGCATCGCTCGTCGTCGCCCGCTGGGAAGGCGAATTGGACCAAGCGCAGATGAAAGCCGCCTTCTGCGGTCATCGGTTTGCTGGGCATTAAACCGGCCCCGCCGCGTAAATCACAGCTTCGCTACCTATTAAGTCACCGGGCTGGTCACAAGACCAAACGATCGACTAGCAGGCCTCCAAACAACGCCTCCCCTGGCGATGAAATCAGAAGCGACAAATGCGTGAGTGCAAAGTTACAGGCTCCCTAGGCAAACGACCTATACATAGATACGCGCCCGGTTACGCTTGGATTGCTGTTCGTAGCATACGCTATCGATCATGGCGTATGCGGACGTTTGCACTTTGCCGCCCAAAACCTTCGCCGAACGCTGGATGACAGAGAGTCAGCCGGCGTTAGAACTATTCAGAATTGGACCCATGACCAAGCGCCCCACAATTGCCGATCTCGCCCGCGAAGCCGGGGTGAGCGTGGCAACGGTCGATCGGGTGCTGAACGCTCGCCTTCCAGTGAGGGAGGAGACCGCGCGGCGGGTCCACGAAGCCGCTCACGCGATCGGCTATCATAACGCGGGTCTCATCAAACAGCGCTGGCGACCGGACTTGCCGCGGTATCGGCTGGGCTTCATCCTGAGAAAGCCGGCCCAGCATTTCTACCAAGAATTCGTGCGCGAGGTCGAAGCAGCGGTTAGTTCGGCCGAGTCCTTCGTTGGCAGGCCTTCCATCGAATTCGCGCGCTCACATTTGCCCGAGGACCTGGCGGCTACCCTCAAGGATCTTGGTAGGCGCTGTCACGCGATAGGCATGGTGGCTCCGGACCATCCTAAGATCACGGCAGCAGTCGAGGAGCTCAAGGCTAAAGGCATCCCGGTTTTCTCTCTGCTTTCTGACTTCGCCGCTGGCGTGCGCGAGGGTTACGTCGGTCTCGACAACCGCAAGGTCGGGCGCACGGCAGCTTGGATGTTCTCCAAAGCCGCCAAACGGCCTGGCAAAGTGGCGGTGTTTGTCGGCAGCCACCGTTTCCAGAGTCATGGCCTGCGGGAAAGCGGCTTTCGTTCCTATTTCCGTGAGAACCAGCCAGCATTCGAGGTGCTCGATACGCTCGTGAACCTTGAGAAACGAGAGATCACTTACGAGACGCTACTGGATCTTATGCAGCGGGAACCTGATCTCGTCGGCTTCTACATGGCCGGCGGTGGCATGGAGGGTGCCATCTCCGCGCTCCGGGACGAGGGCAAAGGTCAAGATCTCGTCGCGATCGTGAATGAAATCACGCCGGAGTCACGGAGGGCCCTCGCCGACGACGTCATTACGATGGCGCTCGCCACGCCACTGCGCCGACTTTGCCAGGAGCTGATGCCGCTTATGGACAACGCCATCAAGACCGGCACGGCGGAGACAGCGGGGCAGACATTTCTGCCGTTTGACATTTATCTGCCAGAAAATATTTGAAATGATGTAATCCTATCAGAAGGTCCGAGATTCCTATCATAAATGCAAGAAACGCGCAATTGACTCGCCTGCTTCATTCAGGTTTGTGCATCGGCCTGTGGCGGGGGCGCGCGGAGAAGCCAGACAAAGCGAAACTGGCGCCGCACTTCTGGAAGGAAAGCCAACCCTATGCGCCAGGTATCTCCCCGCTTTGCGCTCGACCACATGACCGCGCCCTCACTAGACGTCAGTGCAATTTTCGCACTTGCTCGTGACCACGGCCTGACCGAGGTTCAAATTCGTGACCATCATTTCAGCAATCCTGTTACACGCGCCATTCCGGCTGCGGACGTCCGGTCTGCTGCTACCAAAGCCGGCGTCACGATAATCTCCATCAACGCCTTGCAGCGCTTCAACGACTGGACTCCCACGCGTCAGGCCGAGGCGAGCAAGCTCGCCGACTATGCGGCGGCGTGCGGGGCTAAGATGGTCGTGCTGGTGCCGGTCAACGACGGCTCGTGGGCCGGCAACGGCGAGCGCCATGACAATCTCCGCGTCGCTCTAAATGCGCTCAAGCCGATCCTCCAGTCGCGCGGTCTAGTCGGCCTCATCGAGCCGCTGGGCTTTCGAACCTGCTCGCTGCGATCAAAGAAGGAAGCGGCCGAGGCCATTGCCGCAGTTGATGGCCAGTCCGTCTACCGCCTCGTGCACGACACGTTCCACCACACACTGGCCGGGGAGATATCCTTGTTCTGCGAGCTTACTGGCCTGGTGCACATTTCAGGCGTGAACGACCCGACCTTCTGGATTTACCCGGATCGCTTCCTTGGAGGGTCCGACAATGGCAGCCAGATCCAGGCGCTGCTTGATGGCGGCTACGCGGGACCCTTCTCATTCGAGCTGGTCGAGGAAGTCCGCACGCTGGACGATCTCGCAGGCGCACTTGCCGCCAGCATTGACTTCATCAAACGCGCTATGTTGACGCAAAAGCAAGTGCTGGCAGACGTAGTAAATCTAAGTGCGCCTAGAGCCTCCCGTGGTGTCACAGCGGAGCAGCCATCCGAGATGCCTCCTGCATCATTATCTCCCGCATCCAGATGCTTGCCGGATCGCTATTGTGCAGAGCCGGCCATCGGACGGTTTCGGTGAAAGCGGGGAGCGGCAGCGGAAGTTCGACGACCTGAAGGGGGAACGTTTTTTCGAAATGCCTGACCAGCCGGAAGGGCATGGTCGCTATACGAGCCGTGCCGGACACCATAGGCGGGATCATGCTGAAGCCCTGCACGACGACCTCGACACGTCTCTTAAGACCATGCTCAAGCAAAAACCATTCCTCGATGGAGGGCTTCAGCAAACGTCCGAACCTGACGCAGACGTGCCTCATCGACATGTATCTCTCGAATGTAAGCTGCCGTGGCAGCTGCTTGTTCGTGGGACAGCCTACGCAAACGAGCCTCTCGTTGAACAGCGGCACGCTTGAATGCGCACTCGACGTGAACAAATCCGGGAGAATTAGAAAATCGACGTCACCACGCCGGAGGAGCTCATCGGGGCTATCGTCGAGAGGCAGCAATTCGAAGTTGACGGCGGGGGCTTCGCGGGCAACACGCTCCACGACCTTTTCAAAAAACACGAGCGTGGCGAAATCGGAAACAATGATCCTGAAGCGGCGGTCGGATCGAGCTGGGTTAAACGGATCCGAAGAAATAATCGAGGACTGGATGTGCAGGAGAGCGTCGCGGACTGCGGGGGCAAGTGCTGCTGCACGTGATGTCAGAATACGTTCTCGGCCGCTCATGCTGAACAGTTCATCGCCGAAAAAATCGCGCAGCCGGGCGACGGCCGAACTCATGGCCGACTGACTGAGGTTGATGCGGCGTGCCGCCGCCGAGAGATTGCGCTCGGCCAGCAGCGCGTCGAGCACGACGAGAAGGTTCAGATCCAGCCCTTTGAACCGCATGTCGTCAGCTATCCATAGCGTGAATGCGTTTCATCGAAACAAACGATTTCTGAATCCTACATTGACAACAGCATCTGACGCGCACCGATCGCCCACTGCCTCTATCGCGTGACGAGTGCGTTAAAAAGAGCCCGAAAGGAGAAATCTTTCCATACGCTCTGACGTGCGGTGGAGGTTGTGCTGGACGGACTGGGCCTTCAACGCAAAGCCATTCGAAGGCGGCCGTAGTTGGGCCGGTGAGAGGCCGGAATTCCGCGCAATCGGCTACGACGCGCACGGCATAGCGGCCCACATTGGCATACTGCGCCGCTTCACCAAAGGTTGGCGAAGCCCCAATCCATTTTTCACACCGCAAATCCTCGATGTGCTGCGCAACATCGGATGCCGGCGACGTTCTTCGTCTTCGGTGCCTACGCCGCAGTGCACCCGGATCTCATCCGGCCTCCACCAAGCAGTTGGTCTAGGTGAGTCGCACAAGCTGGTGAGAGGCAGATTTCGCAACGCCGCGCGGCTCAGGCATTGAGCCAAGTCGAAAACGCAAGCTGGAAAGGAACAAGATGGTAGATCAACTGACCAACGAAATAATCGCAATCATCAAGACGCGCGCGGCGTCGGAGGGCGGCATAGCGCCTGCCTCGGGCGGCGAGATAACGGCTGCCACGGGACTAACTTCACTCGGCATCGATTCACTGGGATGCCTCCGCGCTCGAGTTGATCGCCTGCGTGATGGCAATCCGCGAGAGCGTCGTGCCGCCAACTGCCAATTATCGTGAGCTGGACCCCGATTGCGATCTCGACGTCACGCCCAATGTGCCACGCGAGCGCAAGGTGCGCGTGGCACTGAGCAACTCCTTCGCCTTTGGCGGCACGAACGCGGTTCTGGCATTCAGGCAGGTGTAGAAGCCATGACAGAATACCTCCTGTAACTCGTCTCGCATCAAGATGCTTGCCGGATAGCTATTGTGAAGGGCGGGTCATTGGCCGCTTCGGCGAATGCGGGAAGTGGCAGAAAGCTCGACGATCCGCAGGGTATCGACTTTGCGAGATTCTTAACCGTTGAGGCGGCGTAGGCTCGACTCGAGGGTCTTTCCAAAGCTGTACGCGACAATATCTGGAAGGCGCAGGGCCGACTCTGCGCCCGCTGTAGTCGCCTGAGAGCTGCCGGCAAGAAGCCACCGGGGGTTATGGCCGAGATCGTGCATGAGATGGCCCCTTGCTTGCAGGTCGTCGGCGAGAGGTTTCACCATCATAGCGGTTCCGAGCCAACGTGCGCCACAGCGCCGGGGGCGGAGCCACGGTGGGGAACTCCCCTCGTGATTATGTGGCCGAGCCAGTCCGCCCGGCGCCGTCCCCATAGTGTTAGAAGGGTTCAGCTCCAAAGTGCGACGAGAGCTCTGAAGGTGAGTCGCGTGCGTCAAGTTCTGCAAAAACGTCATGTGGGAGCGGGCATCCGTTTGTTCGTCGGCGGTGACCATCCCTTCCTCCCGACCACACGACATTGCGGTGAGCGCGCGCAACGCGGTCAAGGCTGGCCGCAGGCCACCGTCGAAGGTGGCGCGATAGGCGGCGTTGACGGCGCGAACACCCCGCTCACACCGAGCCTGTGATGAACGAAGCGGTTCAGGCCGCCTGTCGCAGCACCTCCTTCTTGTGCTCGCGCGAATGCTCCTTGTTGAGATAGCGGGTGCCTTCCAGCCGGTTCTCAACGCAGCTATTCAAGCGCTAGGGGCGCTTGAAGAAAGCGTTGGTATTGGGGTTGGTGGAGAGTGCAATACGAGGCGGAGGCGATCACCGAGGAAGCTGTGCGCCTCTCTTCTCGGCTCGACGGTGAATGAGGAGGCTGCGCGGCGAACGCGCGCCGACGTCAATGCCAGGGCCATTTGCTGAACTTGACGCACAACTCCCGCTCCCTAGACCAAGGACAGGCCGAGTTGAAGATACGGAAGGCGGTTCCCAACCCGCGGATGAGAGGCTGATGAACCCGTCGTCTCTGAGCTCCACTCCTTGCCCCGTACAGCTTCAGCCGATCCGACTGCTCGCAACACCTGCCAAGCAGCCGATCTATCGCCCTCAGGCCTGCAGGAACATGAGCGGGGTGATAGGCGGAGAATTCTAGGAGCGCGTGCTACGTCCCGAGGTCTTGCTTGGAGTAGCCATGCTGGACGCCTCCTGCAACATTATCTCCCGCATCCAGATACTTGCCGGATCACTGTTGTGAGCGGTCGGCCATTGGAGGGTCTCGGTAAATCCGGGAAGTGGCAGCGGAAGGTCGATAATCTGCAGGGGGTACGTTTTTTCGAAATGCCTGACCAGCCGCAAGGGCATGGTCGCTATACGATCTGTGCCTGATACCATTGGCGGGATCATGCTGAAGCCCTGCACGGAGACCTCGACACGTCTTTTAAGACCATGCTCAAGCAAAAACCATTCCTCGATGGAGGGCTTTAGCAAACGCCCGAACTTGACCGAAACGTGCTTCATCGACATGTATCTCTCGAATGTAAGCTTCCGTGGCAGCTGCTTGTTCGTGGCGCAGCCCACGCACACGAGCGTCTCGTCGAACAGCGCCACTCTCGAATGCGCGCTCGACTTGAACAAATCCGGGAGAATTAGAAAATCGATGTCACCGCGTCGGAGGAGCTCATCAGGGCTGTCGTCGATAGGCAGCAATTCGAAGGTGACGCCGGGTGCTTCCCGCGCAACACGCTCGACGACCTTTTCAAAAAACACGAGTGTGACGAAATCGGAAAGAATGACCTTGAAGCGGCGATCGGATTGAGCCGGACTAAACGGATCCCAAGAAATAATCGAGCCCTGGATGTGCAGGAGAGCCTCGCGAACTGCGGGGGCGAGTGCTTCCGCACGCGGTGTCAGAATGCGTTCGCGGCCGCTCATCGTAAATAGTTCGTCGTGGAAATAGTCACGCAGCCGCGCGACGGCCGCACTCATGGCCGGCTGACTAAGGTTGATGCGGCGTGCCGCCGCCGTGAGGCCGCGCTCACTCAGCAGCGCGTCGAGCACGACGAGAAGGTTCAGATCCAGCCCTTTGAACCGCATGTCGGCAGCTATCCATGGTGTGGATACGTTTGATCGAAACAAACGATTTACCGATTTTGCATAACGCCGCATAGGGGAATTCAAGGAAGCGCTAAAGGAAGTTTGTTTATGTTTGCGTTGGCTCCGAAGAGCACTTTCCGGTGTAGGCCTTCCCATGTGCGCCGAACATCAACCAAATTGCATGTTGGTGATCTGCGCAAGCAGCATCGCGTCGGCTCGACGCGACAAGCTCCCCAATGATTCGGCGCTTACCTCGGCTCCTGTTCGATACCTTCCGCGAGACCGGCTCGGCCTGCGCCGTCGTGCGCCGCCTGCGCGGCGAGAAGATCCTCTTTCCCCGGCGTATCCGTCGCGGCATCGGCAAGGGCGACGTCCTGTGGAGCGAGATAGACCATTCCCGCGTGCTCCAGATTCTGCACAACCCGCGATATGCCGGCGCATTCGCCTATGGGCGCACGCGCACCGCCTACAATGCCAAGCTCAAGTCCGTGCAGCTGCGCGTGGCGAGATCCGACTGGCAGGTGCTTATACCCGACGCCCACGAGGGCTACATTTCCTGGGCCGAGTACGAGCGCAATCAGACTACCCTGGAACAGAACGCCGCCGGCTTTTCACCTGGCCTGCGCGGACGCTGCCCCGCCAGGGCAGCGGTCTGTTGCAGGGACGGCTGCTGTGCGGCCGCTGCGGTGCACGCATGCGCGTCCATTACGAGCCATTCGAGGGGCGGCTGCGCCCGTATTATGTCTGCAACGAAGCCGTCGTGCGGCACGCCGGCAAACATTGCCAATGGGTGCGCGGCGCTCCAGTCGACGACGCGGTGAGCGCGCTCCTGCTGGAGGCGATGGCGCCGGCAGCGATCGACGTCGCGCTTGCCGTGCAGCAGGAGATCACCAAGCGCGTGGAGCAGGCCGCGGCCCTGCGCGGCACGCAGCTGCAACGCGCCCGCTACGAGGCTGAACTGGCCCGCCGGCGCTACCTGAAGGTCGATCCGGATAACCGCCTGGTCGCCGACGCGCTGGAAGCCGACTGGAACGCACGGCTGCGCGACCTCGACGCACTCCAGCGCGAGCACGAGCGCCAGAACGAAGCCGACCGCTCGCTGCTGGATGAGCCAGCGCAGAAGCGCATCAGGGCGCTGGCCGCCGATTTCCCGCGCATCTGGAACGACGAGCGCACCGGTGCCGTCGAACGCAAGCGCATGCTCGGCCTTCTCATCGAAGATGTGACGCTGCTCGTCGACGAGCAGGTCAACATCCATATCCGCTGGCGCGGCGGGCGCACGCAGAGCCTGTCGGTGACCAGACCGCGGCCCATGTCAGTGATACGCAAGACGCCGGCACAGGTCGTGGCGTTGATGAATGAGCTGCTGGAGACCGCCAACGACCAGCAGATCGCTGCCCGCCTCAATGAACTCGGGCATCGCAACTGGCGCGGCGAACCCTTCACCCTGAAGAAGGTCATGCTCGTGCGCCGCACCTATGGATTGAAGAACCGGTACGAACGGCTGCGGGAGAGCGGAATGCTGACCGGCGAGGAAGTAGCCCAGCAGCTCGGCGTGTGCGCCTCGACCGTTCACCAACTCGGGCGAAAGGGCATTCTCAAGCGCCATCGATACGCAACCAACCATCGATACTTATACGAACCGCCGGGCAACGTCAGACTCGAAAAAGGCGCCGGCAGTCGATATGGTGGTCGTCCGCCCAGATTAATTGTCGCTCAACAACTCCAACAAGGTGCATCGTGATGCCTGCTCCTTCGTCTTGGCGCGATATGGTTTGCAGGCCTTTGGATGAAAGCCGAAATGGCGAGCGAGATCGAGCAGAGCGCGGTTATAAACAATGCCGCCCGTCTCGCCTTCGCCGATGACGGCAGTCTTCATTCGGTCGTAAAGGATCTCGCGTGGAACGCCGCCGATCGCATCGAACGCCGCGGCGTGGCATCGCAACACCGTCGGCAGATCCTGATGCATGGCAAAGCGCGCCCAGATGAGACGGCTATAGCCCAGCACCATAGAAAACAGCCAGACTATCCTGGGGGTTGCCGGCTCATCGGTGAAGACGACATGGAATTGGGCGAAATCCACCTGGGCCTGTTCGCCGGGAGCTGTTTCGAACCGAACTTCAAAGCCGGGTTCTGAGGTCGGACGAACGTCTCTGAGAAAGTCCGTGACGGTAGTGTAGCAACCGGCATACCCACGATCCTTCAGCTCTCGCAAGAGCCGCCGACCGCTAAGGCCGGGATAGGCGGCAACCCGTTCACGCAGATAGGCGGTGAATGGATCAATCACCGTCGCCCGCGGCTTCCTTGGTCCATAGGCAGGGGCCTCAAGGCCACGCTCGATGTATTTGCGGATTGTCTTTCGATTGACGCCGGTCTGCCTGGCGATCGCTGACACCGACAGCCCTTGCCGATGCATATCCAAGATCATGACTATCTCCCCAAGTTTGATCACCGCCATTCCCCTCTCGACCATCGAGAGGGGTATCGGTGATGACGCGCCGCCGGTCCTCCGGGGCGCGCCCCGGAAGACCGGCGGCAACGCTAAACTGAGGAAGATTCAAACGGCACTTATGGGGAGTATTGACCCGGTATCGACAGTGGCGGACCTGGATCACCATCCGGTCGCTGTCGATATCCGCCACCTTGAGGCTCACCGCCTCCGAGGCGCGCAACCCCGCGGCATAGGCGGTGGTCAGTGCAGTGCGCGCCTTCAACGATGGCACCGCTTCCAGAAAGCGCACCACCTCGTCGGCGCTCAGGATCGCCGGCAACTTGCGCGGCGTGCGCGCATAGCCGATGCGCTCCGGGATCTCCGCCCGGTCCAGCGTCACGCCGTAGAAGAAACGCAACGCACAGACCGTCTGGTTCAGCGCCGGCCAGGAAATGCCCTGCGACACCAGATAAACCTGGAACGCACGGACGTCCTCCAGCCCCAGACGATCCGGCGACCGGCCGAAATAACGGCTGAACTTCGCCACCGCATGCAGATAGGATCGTTGCGTCGCGGGCGACAGGTTGCGCAAGCTCATGTCGTCGATCATGCGACGGCGCAGCGGGCTTACCGCTGCCGTGGCTTCAGCCATGGGATGGTCTCCTGGTCAGGGGTTGGTCTCAGCAACCAAACCTTCCCATCAGGAGGCCATTCCAGCCAATGCACACGCCAATCCCGCGTCAGCGGGTTCGTTCAATCCCAAAAACGCCCGCCTCATCAAAAATATGCCAAAGTAGTGCTAGGCTTCGTGGACAAAGCTTGACGCTAGACTCGGTCGCTGATTCAAGGCTGTCTTTTGGAGGCAGCGTTGGGCGAGCGGATTGGGGTATCGGACGAGGAATGGGCACGGATCGGGCCGCTGCTGCCAGCTGAGCGGGGTCGAGGGTGCCGTCCGGCGCAGGATAATCGGCGCTATTTCGAAGGCAGGATGTGGATGGCCCGAACCGGGGCGCAATGGCCTCATCTGCCTGATGCCTGATGAATATGGCAAGTGGAACAGCGTCTTCCGCCGATACCGGCGATGGGTCGCGACGGGGGTGTTCAAGCAAGAACCATTCCTCGATGGAGGGCTTCAGAATACGCCCGAACCTGACCGAGACGTGCCTCATCGACATGTATCTCTCGAACGTAAGCTGCCGGACAGCTGCTTGTGGTGGACAGCCATAATCGAGCACTGGATGTGCAGAGATCGTCGCGAACCGCGGGGGCAAGTGCTGCCGCACGCGGGGTCACAAAACGTTCGCGGCCGCTCGTCGTAAACAGTTCATCGCCGAAAAAATCGCGCAGCGGGGGCGACGGCCGCACTCATGAGGTTGATGGGGCGGGCCGCCGCCGAGAGGCTGCGCTCCACCAGCAGCGCGTCGAGCACAACGAGGAGATTTAGGTCAATCCCTTTGAAACGCATGCCTTTAGCTATCCATAGCGTGGATGCCGTTAATCGAAACAAACGATTTTACCGATTCTGGAGGACGTCGCATAGGGAGAATTCAAAGAAGCCCTAAAGGAAAATCGTCGATGTTTGCGTTAGCTCCTCGGAGCATTCTCGGCTCCGAGGAGCATCTTCTGGTGTACGCCTTCCGGCATACGCCGAAACATCAATCAACTCGCATGTCGGTTGCGGCTTGGTTCTTCGGTGATCCGCGCAAGGTCCATCGCGTCAGCTCGACGCGACAAGCTCTCCATGCGTAGGCGCTTATCTCAAAAACAGCAATCAAGATGAGGTATTTCCATGGGCTCTGACGTACGGTGGAAGTTGTGCTGGGAAAATGAGTTGCAACTGGCCGACCATGTCGAACTCTCCGATTTCTTTCTAAAGACTTATGGACGGCATGGGGCCTTCAACGCAAAGCCATTCGAAGGCGGCCGTAGCTGGGCCGGTGCGAGGCCGGAATTCCGCGCAATCGGTTACGACGCGCACGGCATAGCGGCTCATATTGGCATACTGCGCCGCTTCATCAAAGTTGGCGAGGTCGATCTACTGGTGGCCGAAATTGGCTTATACGGGGTCCGTCCGGATCTTGAGGGACTCGGAATCAGCTTTTCACTGAGCGTTGTGTACCCATTGCTGCAGCGGATGGGGGTTCCATTTGTGTTCGGAACGGTTCGGCAGGCAATGCGGAACCACGTTGAGAGGTTCTGCCGCGGCGGTCTGGCGAGCATTGTGTCGGGGGTTGAGGTACGGTCCACCCTCGCAAATATACATCCCGACCTGCCGCCTACCCGCGTCGAGGACGTGATCGTCTTCGTTGCGCCAATTGGACGCTCGATGGACGAGTGGCCGTCCGGCACCCTGATCGACCGAAACGGTCCAGAATTGTAAGCAGGACTACACATGTGAGTGCCGGGTGATGCGCTGACGCCGACCTTTGAGGACTTGCCCAACCCACATTGCATACCGCAGATCCGTCATGTGCTGGCGCCACATCGGGTGCCGGCGACCTTCTTCGTCATCGGAGCCTACGCCGCAGATCGGCCGGAACTCAGCCCGCCCTTATGAGCATGAGCTTTGTCGGTGGCTATTTTCGCAACGCGGCCCGCAGGAGTTGAGCCGCGTCCACGTCAAACCAGCTGAAATCGAAAGGAACAGACAGAATGGCTGATCAACTCGCAACGGAAATCATTGCCATAATCAAGAAACGCGTCGAATCTGAGAACTTTGCGGGAGCGTTTCGACCCATAGTCGGCGAAATAACGACGGAGACGGAAGTGACCGCGCTCGGCATCGATTCGCTGGGACTGGCGGACGTGCTCTGGGACCTCGAGCAAGCCTATGGCATTAAGATCGAAATGAACACATCGGAGGCGTGGTCGGATCTCCAGAATGTTGGCGACATCGTGAAAGCCATCCGCGGCTTGCTTGCTGAGGCAGCTTGAATGGACAGGCGGGTCGTCATCACCGGAATAGGCGGGCTGTGCGGGCTGGGCACCAATGCCCCCTCCATCTGGAAAGAGATGCGCGAAGGTCGCTCAGCAATCGGCCCGATTGTCAATTCAGAGCTCCACGGGTTGACCGGCACGATCGGTGCCGAGATCATGACGCTCCCTGAGCACGACATCGACCGCAGGCAGCTCGTCACCATGGACCGCTTCAGCCTGCTTGCCGTGCTTGCAGCGCGGGAAGCCATGCGACAGGCCGGACTTCCCTGCGATGAACGAATGCCTATCGCTTCGGTTCGACAGTGGGCGTCGGCGGCAGCGGCTGGGAAGCGATCGAGGCAAGCTACCGCGCTCTCCTTTTGAACGGCGCGCGCCGTGCTGGCGTCATGGACGTACCCAAGGCGATGCCGAGTGCCGCTGCCGGCTAGGTCAGCATGAGCCTCGGCCTGCGCGGGCCGGTCTTCGGCGTCACCTCCGCCTGCGCCTCTGCCAACCATGCGATTGCCTCAGCCGTAGACCAGATCAGGTGCGGCCGGGCCGACGTGATGCTTGCCGGAGGCAGCGACGCGCCATTCGTATTTTGTGTGGTGAAAGCGTGGGAAGCAATGCGCGTGCTTGCGCCAGATACCTGCAGGCCCTTCTCCTCCGACAGGAGGGGCTTGGTGCTGGGCGAGGGTGCGGGGATGGCCGTGCTGGAAAGCTATGAACATGCCACTGTTCGCGGCGCAACGATTATTGCCGAGATCGCCGGCATCGGCCTTTCCGCTGATGCCTTCAACCTCGTCGCGCCGGCTGTCGAGGGGCCGGAGGCGGCGATGCGCGCCTGCCTTGCCGATGCCGGGCTGAATGCCCAGGATGTCGACTACATCAATGCGCACGGCACCGGCACCAAGGCCAATGATCGGATGGAGACGGAGGCGATCAAGCGAGTCTTCGGTGGCCACGCCAACTCGATGTCCATCTCTTCCACCAAGTCCATGCACGCGGCATTGCCTCGGCGCCGCGAGCGCGCTTGAAATGATCGCCTGCGTGATGGCAATCCAAGAGGGTGTCGTGCCGCCGACCGCCAATTATCGCGAGCCCGACCCCGATTGCGATCTCGATGTCACGCCCAACGTCGCGCGCGAGCGCAAGGTCCGCGTGGCACTGAGCAACGCCTTCGCCATGGCCGGCATGAACGCAGTTCTGGCATTCAGGCAGGTGTAGGACGACATGCCGGCAAGGTCACCTTCCGTATCCCGATGTTTGCGGAATTCCCGATCGGTCCGTAGCGGCCTCCTTGCTCAGGTGGGCTGAAGGGTTGGAGTGCAAGTATTTGCAGTAGCCCAGTGAAGCAGCAGATTTAGGTGATCACGTCGGTCATCCGGCGCCTGGAATTATCGTGGCCGAGACCTCTGCGCTGCGCGAGTTCGCGGCGAGGAAGCTGCCACGAACCGAGACTTCTGGCGCGGCGATGCTGCAGCATTTGAAAAGAGCATAATAAATGTTGGAACTGACTGGCCGCAAGGCCCTCGTCACCGGCGCATCCGGGGGCATCGGCGAGGCGATCGCCAGGATGCTGCATGCGCAAGGCGCGATCGTTGGCCTGCATGGCACCCGCGTCGAGAAACTGGAAGCGCTGGCAACCGAGCTTGGCGACCGGGTCAGGCTGTTCCCGGCGAACCTTTCCAATCGCGACGAGGTCAAGGCGCTCGGCCAGAAGGTCGAGGCCGACCTCGAAGGCGTCGACATTCTCGTCAACAACGCCGGCATCACCAAGGACGGGCTGTTCGTGCGCATGGCGGATGCCGACTGGGATTCGGTGCTCGAGGTCAACCTGACCGCCGTTTTCCGTCTGACCCGCGAACTCACGCATCCGATGATGCGCCGCCGGCACGGCCGCATCATCAACATCACGTCCGTGGTCGGCGTCACCGGCAATCCCGGCCAGACCAACTACTGCGCCTCCAAGGCCGGCATGATCGGCTTTCCAAATCGCTGGCGCAGGAGATCGCCGCCCGCAACATCACCGTCAACTGCGTCGCCCCGGGCTTCATCGAATCGGCGATGACCGACAAGCTCAACGACAAGCAGAAGGAGGCGATCATGGCGGCGATCCCGACCCGGCGCATGGGCACCAGCGCCGAAGTGGCGTCTGCCGTCGCCTATCTCGCTTCCAACGAAGCCGCTTACGTCACCGGCCAGACCATCCATGTGAATGGCGGCATGGCTATGATCTGAGCACGGGCTGACCGGAGCTTACCTGTTCCAAAACGCCCTTGCGTCACGGTCCGCGACCCGCGCAACCAGCTATCTGCCACGAAGATCTGGGATTCATCCAGCATCACCGAAGGGGCAGCAATATGCGTGATTTCAGATAGCCCAGCAGCGCGGCGTTATCACCCTTGGCCGTCGGCCGCCCCGATGGCCAAGAGCCACAGGTAGTGGCGGCCGAGATTACGCGGGAGATGGGCCACAGTGCGGGTAGGCATCACGCGAGAGGTCTCCACTCTAACGAACTTAGAGGCTGTTTGGAAAATCGGATTTGAGGGGTTTCGTTTGCGCATGAAGTCTGATTCAGAGCGTGGATGTGGACCGAACAGAGCCGTGGCCGTGTTGCCAAGATCGCGCGTAAGACGAAGCGTTATCCGTGTGATCTGACAGATGAGGAATGGGAGCGGATCGCGCCACTGATGCCGGTTCCTGGTCGGCGTGGGCGTCCCCGCGAGGTGGATTTTCGGGAGGTAATCAACGCGGTGCGCTATCTGGTGCGCTCAGGCTGTGGGTGGCGGATGTTGCCCATTCATTTTGGGCCGTGGCAGACGGTCTATAGCTGGTTCCGCGAGTTGGCACGGCGCTTCCTGTTTCAGACGATCCACGACGTGGAACTGATGCTCGACCGCGAGCGGCAGGGTCGCGAACCTTCACCCTGCGCTGGTGTGATTGATAGTCAGTCGATCAAGGCACCCCATGCAAAAGCACGAGGCTACGACGCGGGTAAGAAGATCGTCGGGCGCAAGCGCCATATTGCGGTCGATACGGACGGACGGCTCCTGATGGTCAACCTGACCACCGCTGACATCTCCGACAGCGCGGGTGCGCAGGCGATACTCGACGGCATCCGCAAACGCTGGCCGTGGGTCAAGCATCTCTTCGCCGACGGGGCCTATGACCGGCTCAAGCTGATGGATAAGGCCTGCTATCTCGACTTCATCGTCGAGATCATCCGCCGCTCCGACGACCAGAAAGGCTTCAAGGTTCTACCGCGTCGCTGGGTCGTCGAACGGACGTTCGGATGGATGATCCGGTGGCGACGCCTCGTGCGCGATTACGAGCAGCGCATCGATGACTCGCAGGCCATGATCCTCGTCGCCATGGGCGGCATCATGCTACGCAGAAACGCCCATCCGTGATTTTCCAAACCGACTCTTAGGGGGCGAGTGCTTCCGCACGCGGTATTAGAATAAGTTCGCGGCTGTTCATGGCAATATTTCATCGTGGAAAGAATTGTGCAGCCGCGCGACGACATGGCCGGTTGGCTTAGAGCATTTTGATAGAAGCATGCCCACGAGCGTGTGCGAGGTAGTTTGCGCATTCGGTGGATGTGGTTTTGTGGATGAGCTGGCCCATCTCCACCCCTCGCGCCTGAGAAACTGCCAAACCGCATTACGGGACACTAAGATACCGCGTGCGGCCAGCTTCTGCCGATGCAGCGTCAGATTCGAGGTCTGCTCGATCCGCTCGATGATGATGAACGCCCGATGCTCCAGAACGCTGTGGCGATGGCCACCCCAGGCCGAGCGCTACCCGTAGCTCGATAGCGCTGGACCACACAATGCGACGCCAAAGCGCGCCGCAAGCTGGCGGGCTAGTCACGAAGATTGTTCGAAAGGGCTCGTGTCATCCGATGCTTCGGCTTGCCGCGGCAGTGAGGCCGCGCCCGGCGAGCGCGCGTCGTGCACCACGAGGAGATTTACATCGAGCCGTTTGAAAACGCATGTCATCAGCTATCCAAAGCGTGGATGCATCTGATCGAAACAAACGATTTTACCGATTTTGCAGAACGTCGCATAGGGAGAATTCAAGGAAGTCCTAAAGGAACGTTGTCGATGTTTGCGTTAGCTCCGAGGAGCACTTTCGGCTCCGAGGAGCATTTTCTGGTGTACGCCTTCCGGCATACGCCCAACATCAATCAAGTCGCATGTCGATTGCGGCTTGGTTCTTCGGTGACCCGTGCAAGGTCCATCGCTTCCACACGACGCGACAACCTCTCCATTCCATCCGGCACGGTTCGGCAGGCGATGCCGAACCATGTTGCGCCAATTCGATGCTCGATGGGCGAGTGGCCGCCCGGCACCCTGATCGATCGGAGCGTTCCAAACCTATGAAAAATGTGGACTACATGTGCGAAGTGCCCAGTGACTGCGCTGACGGCACTCAAGATCGCAGCGTCTATTTGACGTTTGACGACGGGCCCAATCCAGTTTGCACACCGCAGATCCTCGATTTGTTGGCGCAACATCGGGTGCCGGCGACGTTCTTCGTCATCGGTGCCCACGCAGCAGACCAGCCGGAACTCATCCGACGAATGATTGCAGAAGGGCACGAGGTAGCCAATCACACGATGACTCATCCAGACCTGTCCAGATGCGGACCCGGCGAAGTCGAACGTGAAATAGTCGAGGCAAGCAACGCCATCAGGATGGCGTGTCCCCAGGCCACGGTCCGGCGCATGCGCGCGCCGTATGGGGTCTGGACCGAGGACGTGCTCACTACGTCGGCGCGCGCTGGATTGGCATGCGTCCATTGGTCAGTTGACCCGCGAGACTGGGCTCGCCCTGGCGTCGACGCGATTGTCGATGAGGTGCTCACCGGTGTTGAGCCGGGCGCAATTGTGCTCTTGCACGACGGGTGGCCCGAGGAGTTGAAATCGGCCACTTACGCCGGTCTGCGTGACCAGACTGTCACGGCGCTATCCCGCCTGATTCCAGCGCTGCATCACCGCGGTTTTGTAATCCGCCCGCTCCCTCAACATCACTGAACATACGAGATCCCATGGACCTGCTTACCACGACCAGTACTGTCGCCGTCGCGTGCTATGCACTGCTCTCGACTGTTTATAAGGGCATGCAGGCGGTTTATTCCCTGCCGCCAACCGTTGCACCGGCGTCGGAAGACCTGGTCGGCTCCGACCTCTGGCCGAGCGTGGATGTCATCATCCCCTGCTACAACGAAGGCCCGCTTACGCTCTCGGCGTGCCTAGATTCCATTGCAAACCAGGAATACGCCGGAAAGCTACGTGTCTACGTGGTTGATGACGGTTCTGGAAATCGCGACGCCGTCATTCCCATTCACGACAATTACGCCGGCGACCCGCGATTCGACTTCATTCTGCTCCCAGAGAATGTCGGCAAGCGCAAAGCGCAGATCGCCGCGATACGTCGCTCATCTGGAGATTTGGTGCTCAACGTCGACTCGGACACGACACTTGCGTCCGACGTCATCATGAAGCTTGCACGGAAGATGCAGGATCCAGCAATCGGCGCTGCCATGGGCCAGTTGACGGCAAGCAACCGGAGCGACACTTGGCTGACCCGATTGATCGATATGGAGTACTGGCTGGCCTGCAACGAGGAGAGGGCGGCGCAAGCCCGCTTCGGTGCCGTCATGTGCTGTTGCGGCCCATGTGCTATGTACCGCCGATCTTCGCTGCTTTCGCTGCTAGACCAGTACGAGACGCAGATGTTTCGGGGCAAGCCAAGCGACTTCGGTGAGGATCGCCATCTTACGATCCTCATGCTGGAGGCAGGCTTTCGAACCGAGTACGTTCCGGACGCTATTGCTGTAACGGTGGTTCCCGATAGGTTAGGACCTTATCTGCGCCAACAACTGCGCTGGGCACGGAGCACTTTCCGGGACACGCTGCTTGCGCTGCGCCTGTTGCCCGGCCTCGATCGCTATCTTACATTGGACGTCGTCGGACAGAATCTTGGACCGCTACTTCTTGCCCTGTCGGTAATAGCCGGGATTGCGCAATTTGCACTGACAGCCACGCTGCCGTGGCCGACAATCCTGGTTATTGCAGCAATGACCATCATTCGGTGCACCGTGACAGCATGTCGAGCTCGGCAAGCTCGATTTATCGGCTTTTCTCTGCACACTTTTATCAACATCTTTCTGTTACTCCCCTTGAAAACCTATGCTTTGTGCACCTTGAGCAATAGTGATTGGCTTTCACGCAAGACTGCCACCCTGCCCAACGCCGACAAAAAGCAGATCATCGTCGCAAACCCGATTACCGGAGTTGGTACAGGCAGTTCGGGAAGTGCTGAGGCAATTCGAAGAACGGATCTTCCGCGCGATTCTTCAAAGTTGGTGAACGCGGACAGCGTTTGCAGCGCTGAGTGATCGAGTGCGTTGGCTGGATGGACACGTTGTGAGCTTGGGCAACATCCATCAATTGTCAGCACGGCGATCGATTGCATCTCGACGCTAATCCTTCCGGTGAGAGCGACACACGCTTGCTTCGGCTGTGACTATCCAAAGGGGCCGTCACAATGCGATGGCCGGTTCTGCCAAGAAATATTCGCAAGTAAGCTACCGGCCGGCTGATCGGCCTCTTAAGACTGAGATAGACACATGTCCAAAGTAGCAATCGACCTTGCCGGCGTGAAGAAGTCCTTCGGCGACAAGCTTGTTGTGAACGGGCTGTCGTTCACCGTTGCGTCGGGAGAGTGCTTCGGCTTGCTGGGGCCGAACGGTGCGGGCAAGAGCACGATTGCGCGTATGCTCCTCGGCATGACAGTGCCTGATGCGGGCAAGATCACGGTTCTTGGAGAGCCGGTGGGTGCGCGGAGTCGCTTGGCACGCAAGAGCATCGGCGTGGTTCCGCAGTTCGACAACCTTGACCAGGAATTCACCGTACGAGAGAACCTGTTGGTGTTCGGGCGCTACTTCGGCATGAGCACACGCAAGATCAAAGAGGTCATCCCGTCGCTCCTCGAGTTCGCCCGTCTTGAGAGCAAGGCGGATGCACGTGTCGGCGAACTATCCGGCGGCATGAAACGGCGTTTGACACTGGCACGTGCGCTGATCAACGACCCCCAGCTACTCGTGATGGACGAGCCGACGACCGGCCTCGACCCGCACGCGCGACACCTGATTTGGGAGCGTCTGCGTTTCCTGCTGGGGCGCGGTAAGACGATCATTTTGACTACCCATTTTATGGAAGAGGCCGAGCGTTTATGCGATCGGCTGTGCGTTCTGGAGCATGGACGCAAACTCGCCGAAGGCAGCCCTCATGCCCTGATTGAGGAACACATCGGGTGCCAGGTGATCGAGATCTTCGGCGGGAATCCCCAGGAGTTGGTTTCGCTGATCAGGCCATACGTGCAGCGCGTCGAGGTGAGCGGCGAGACGCTCTTTTGCTATACGGCCGATCCGGAGCAGGTTCGCGTACAACTGCGCGGGCGCGCGGGTCTGCGCCTTCTGGAGCGTCCACCCAGTCTGGAGGACGTTTTCTTGCGGCTGACCGGACGCGAGATGGAGAAGTGAACGATGGGTAAAGGTTTTTCGGCGGCTCTACCCGCCAACGCTTGGAACTGGATTGCGGTATGGCGCCGCAACTATCTGGCATGGACGAAGGTCGCGCTCGCGTCGATTCTCGGTAACCTCGCCGATCCTATGATCTACCTGTTCGGACTCGGCACTGGTCTCGGAATGATGGTAGGTCGCGTTGAAGACGCGTCGTACCCTGCTTTTTTGGCAGCCGGCATGGTCGCGACAAGTGCGATGACCGCGTCCACCTTCGAAACAATTTATGCGACTTTCCCTCGCATGAACGAACAGCGGACCTGGGAAGCGATCCTGCACACACAACTTACCCTCGGCGACATCGTTCTCGGTGAGTTGGTGTGGGCAACCACAAAGGCCTTTCTGGCCGGTACGGCAATTGCGATGGTGGCCGTCATAGCGGGCTACTCAGCATGGTCGTCCGTCCTCTATGTGCTACCAGTCATCGCTCTCACTGGGTTGGCCTTTGCGAGCTTGGCGATGATCGTAATCGCGCTTGCGCCGAGTTACCACTACTTCATATTCTACCAGACGCTCTTCCTCACACCCATGTTGTTCCTGTCCGGCGCTGTCTTCCCGGTCACTCAACTGCCAAGCACCTTTCAACACATAGCGGGCATCTTACCGCTGGCGCATTCGATCGACCTAATTCGTCCGGGCATGCTTGATCGCCCGGCTGGGGACATCGCCCTGCACATTGGTGCGCTTTGCATATACGCGGTAGTGCCGTTCTTCCTCTCGATGGTGCTGCTTCGCCGGCGCCTGCTGCGTTGATGCTACTTTCGAATACAAGAAGGAGAACGAGAGTCAGCATCGCGAACGGCTACAGCCGCGAGCGTGCTTGGCCCAGCGACTGTGAGTTGGGGACAGCAGAACACACAAGCTGAGGCGCACACGCGACTGGACGCAGCCTTGCACGCCGGTCTGCGATACCAGAACCTCATGGCGCGATCCGGCTGCATGAGCGCGGATTGCATCCGTCCGCGTCTAGAGATCACATCCAGTATTCTTGTCCTGGGTGCCCCTGAACCGTCGAAACTATCATCAGCTGGAACACACACCATGACCCACATTTCACCGACACCTGAGCCTTTTGCCATCCTTGCTATGCCAAGGACCGGGACACACTACCTGGAAGTATTGCTAAACGAGCATCCGAACATATTGAGTAACGGTGAGTTGCTCAACGAGTACGACACCAACTGGCCCGATACGGATCGCTTGCTGCTCGGCGATCGCGAGCTCCTAGAGCTTGCTTACGTGCGCTGTCCCACTTGGAGCGACAAGACGGTGACGCATGTTGGCTGCAAGGTCAACGAACCTCAGTTTCACGATCATCCGGGCTTTTTTGCGGAACTGGCCCGTTGGCCAGGACTCAAGGTCATCCTCGTGGTCCGGAGAAACATACTGGAATCCCTAAGGTCGCTGGTGCAGGCACGGCAAAGCGGCCAATGGCTGAAGTTCAGTTCGGACAAGGATGCGGCTCCGCCACCACGGGTCAGATTGCCAATCGCCGACTGCGAGGCGTACTTCAAAACCGCCGACGCTTTCTACGCTCGAGTTGCGCACGCCTTCGCGCCGTCCAACGTGCTGGTAATCGAATATGAGAGCCTTCTCCAAGAACCCGCCGCATGTTTGGGAGCGATTTGGGATTTCTTGGGGGTTCCGGGGCTTCAGCTTTCCGGTCGCGCCATCCTTCAGCGCCAGGAAGCGCGACCGCTCGACGAAATGGTAGAGAACTTCGACGAGTTGCGGCTTCACTTCGCAGACGGACCTTATGCGAGGTTCTTTGACGTCGCTGCCGTGTGACTGGCCTTCGCAGCCAGTAGCGGGCTTGCTCCACGACGGGGCTGCCACTTGGCTGCGATTGGCATCAACTAAGGGCGTTCTTGTTGCAGACTTGCCAAGAAGGGCATGACCGCCAACGTACTTCCTCCCGACCTGATCGACAGGCAGGATCAAGAACGTTCCCACCACCAAACCACGCTGACCAAATCAGGTCGGTTTTGACGTCCCCCTGGAGCGATTGCGCATGTTCATTCCTGTTCCCGAGACCCACGGCAGATCCATAGCCAAGGCTGTCAGTTGGCGCATCACAGGCAGTGTCGATACGTTCGCGCTCAGCTGGCTCATAACTGGAAACGTCGTTTCCGCGGGATCGATCGCCAGTGCTGAAGTTATTACAAAAATCGTGCTGTACTATCTCCACGAACGGGCATGGTCGTTCATTCCGTTTGGCCGGCGCATGATATTGCCGGCTGATTGAACACCACACCATTGGGGCAATCTCTCGGATGTCTCAGATCGTCGCGATGACGAAAGCTGTGATCATATGGTTTCAGCAAGCGTCGAACGTCCGGCGCACATTCGCGCTTGCAAGGGCCCGCTTCGGGGATGACTGGCAGTTCTGCCCGGGGCGGCGCTTTAAGCGCCGTCAAAGGCTGGATTAGAAAGTGCCGACATGAATGTTCCTTTGACGCACCTGCAACGTCTGGAGGCCGAGTCCATCCACATCTTCCGGGAGGTTGCGGCCGCCTTCACCAAGCCGGTCATGCTTTATTCGGTGGGCAAGGATTCCTCGGTGCTGATGCATCTGGCAATGAAGGCGTTCTATCCCGCCAAGCCGCCTTTCCCCTTCCTGCATGTCGACACGACCTGGAAGTTCCGCGAAATGATCACCTTTCGCGATCAGATGGCGCAGAAACGCGGCTTCGATCTGCTCGTTCATGTCAACGAAGATGGCGTTCGCGACAACATCAATCCGTTCGATCACGGTTCCAACACCCACACCCATGTGATGAAGACCGTGGCGCTGCGCCAGGCGCTCGACAAATACGGTTTTGACGCAGCCTTTGGCGGGGCGCGGCGCGACGAGGAGAAGTCGCGCGCCAAGGAGCGCATCTTTTCCTTCCGCAACGCCCAGCACGCCTGGGATCCGAAGAACCAGCGGCCGGAGATGTGGAAGATCTTCAACACCCGCATCGCGTCGGGTGAATCGATCCGGGTGTTTCCGCTGTCGAACTGGACCGAGCTCGACATCTGGCAGTACATTCTGCAGGAAAACATCCCGATCGTGCCGCTCTATTTCGCCAAGGAGCGGCCCGTCGTCGAGCGCGACGGCATGCTGATCCTGCGGGATGACGAGCGCATGAAACTGCGCCCCGGCGAGACTGTGGAGGACCGCCTTGTGCGGTTCCGCACGCTCGGCTGCTATCCGCTGACCGGCGCCATCGAATCGGATGCCGACACACTGGAAGCCATCGTTGGCGAAATGCTGACCGCGCGCACCTCCGAGCGGCAGGGTCGCCTGATCGACCGCGATGAAGCCGGCTCGATGGAAAAGAAGAAGCGCGAAGGGTATTTCTGAGCATGCGCCACATCCTGGCCAAGAGCCTCGCCCCGACCGACAGCATCCGCGAATACATGGCGGCGCAGGAGAAGAAATCGCTGCTGCGTTTCCTGACCTGCGGTTCGGTCGATGATGGCAAGTCGACACTGATCGGCCGCCTGCTGTCGGACACCAAGCAGATTTTCGAGGACCAGCTCGCCGCGCTCGAGCGCGATTCGCGCAAGCACGGCACCACTGGCGACGACATCGACTTCGCGCTTCTGGTCGACGGCCTCGAGGCCGAGCGCGAGCAGGGCATCACCATCGACGTCGCCTATCGCTTCTTCGCCACGCCGAAGCGCAAGTTCATCGTTGCCGACACGCCCGGCCACGAACAGTACACGCGCAACATGGCGACCGGCGCCTCGACTGCCGATCTCGCCATCGTGCTGATCGACGCCCGCCAGGGTGTGCTGCGCCAGACCAGGCGTCATTCGATCATCGCCTCGTTGCTCGGCATCCGCCACATCGTGCTCGCCGTCAACAAGATCGACCTCGTCGGTTTCGACCATGGCGTCTTCGATCGGATCGTCGAAGACTACAGGCAGTTCTCGCAGGAACTCGGCTTCCAGACGGTCATGCCGATCCCGATGTCCGCCCGCTACGGCGACAACGTCACCGGCCGCTCCGACAAGACGAAATGGTATTCCGGCCCGACGCTGATCGAGCATCTCGAAAACGTGTCGGTCGATGAAGCTGCCGCCGAACTGCCGTTCCGTTTCCCGGTGCAGTATGTCAACCGCCCCAATCTCGACTTCCGCGGCTTTGCCGGCACCATCGCGTCCGGCAAGGTTGCACAGGGTGACGAGGTCGTCGTCGCCAAATCCGGCAAATCCTCTCATGTCAGGCGCATCGTCGCGCATGGCGGCGATCTGCAACAAGCAGTCGCCGGCCAGGCCATCACCCTTGTTCTCGACGACGAGGTCGAGGTTTCCAGAGGCAACATGCTGGTGTCGCCGGCGGCACGGCCGCAAGTCGCCGACCAGTTCGCCGCCAACATCGTCTGGTTCGACGATCATGCGCTGCTGCCGGGCCGCTCCTACATCCTGCGGACAGAGACCGACCAGACCAGCGCCACCGTCACCGACCTGAAGTATCGGGTCAACGTCAACGACTTCGCCCATGAGGCGGCCAAGTCGCTGGAAATGAACGAAGTCGGCATCTGCAACATCTCGACGCGGTCGCCCATCGCTTTCGATACGTTCGCCGACAACCGCACGACCGGCGCTTTCATCCTGATTGACCGCATCACCAACGCCACCGTCGGCGCCGGCATGATCCTGCATTCGCTGCGCCGCGCCGAAAACATCCACTGGCAATCGCACGATGTCGGCAAGCGCGTGCGCGCCGATATGAAGCATCAGCGGCCGGCAGTGTTCTGGTTCACCGGGCTGTCCGGCTCGGGCAAGTCGACCATCGCCAATCTGTTCGAAAAGAAGCTCTTCGCCGGCGGGCGCCATACCTACATCCTGGATGGCGACAATGTCCGTCACGGCCTCAATCGCGATCTCGGCTTCACCGACGCCGATCGCGTCGAAAACATCCGCCGCGTCGCCGAGGTGGCGCGGCTGATGGCCGATGCCGGACTGATCGTCATCGTTTCCTTCATTTCACCGTTCAGCGCCGAGCGGCGCATGGCCAGGGAATTGATGGCCGACGGCGAATTCGTCGAGGTGTTTGTCGACACGCCCTTCGAGGAATGCGCCAGGCGCGACCCGAAGGGCCTGTATGCGCGGGCGCTGAATGGCGAAATCAAGAATTTCACCGGCGTCGATTCCCCTTACGAAGCGCCGGAGAACCCGGAAATCCATCTCAAGACACTCGGCAAATCGGCCGAAGAGATGGTAGAGGCCTTGGAACTCTGGCTGATCGAGCGCGACATTGCGCAACCACCTCCTGCCGACAATGGTGGATCCATCTGATGACAAGGCAGTCGTTGCCCTGTTCGAAGGGTCGGCACTGGCCGCGAGTGGCGCCATCGGCTGTCTTTGATTTAGCCATGAGACGAAGGCGGACGCCTCGCCCCCACACGCAGGGATTGTTGAGCCGGGGTCGCACACAACAGTTCGATGTCGGTTGCAAACTCAAAAACAACGAAACAGCCGGAGACCACCCACCTGATCACGCAGCATCGCCCTGAACTATGCGCTTCCCGACCAGATGGATGGAGCTCGTGGGTTGCTGCCGACATCGTCGATTTTGCCGGTATGTGGCAATCGGCCATGGTTTGTGCCACAGGCTGACATAAATCCGATAGGTCGAATTCAGATCCAACAAGTGCATTGCATTACGATATCGGACCGGGAACCGTAGACTGTGTTCCAGGCTGATGCGGACGATAAAAACGAGGAAGAAGGATGGGAGCTGGAGCCTTGACCAGGGATGTTGAACCCGAGAATGCCGAGCGCCAGCGATGGCTGGCCCTGGCGGAAAAGGCGTTGGCCGGCGCATCCTTCGAGGAAAAGCTGGTCTCGCACACCGACGACAACATCCGCATCGAACCCCTCTACGGCCGCAGCATCGCAGCCGAACCGACCGTGCGCGCGAACCCGAAATCGCCCTGGATCGTCAGCCAGCGCATCGATGATCCGGATATCGACCGCGCCAGAACCCAGGCTCTGGAGGACGTAGCGCAAGGTGCGACGGGATTGTCGCTTGTCTTCGAAGGCGCACCGAACGCGTTCGGCTACGGCCTGCCTAGAACGGCACAGGCGCTGGAGACGGTGCTGGACGGCGTGCCGCTCAACCGCATCCAGATCCGCATCGATGCCCATCCCTGGAGCCGCGCCGTGGCCGACTGGCTGGTGGCGTTCCTGAGCAAGCGCCGGTCGGATCCGGCAAAACTCAATCTCTCCTTCGGCATCGATCCGGCGGCGATCTTCGCCGGAACCGGCCGGCTGCGCATGTCGATCGAGGCGTTGCGGGCCTCGATGCCGCAGTCGCTGGCGCATTTCTTCTCGATGGGCGTTCCGGGCGTGCTGCTGGAGGCAGACGGAC
This sequence comes from Mesorhizobium sp. RCAM 05104, assembly GCF_059683645.1. NCBI lineage: Bacteria > Pseudomonadati > Pseudomonadota > Alphaproteobacteria > Hyphomicrobiales > Phyllobacteriaceae > Mesorhizobium > Mesorhizobium sp. RCAM 05104. Next base: position 2,615,993 of record NZ_CM185033.1, read on the forward strand.
GCGTGTTCCACAATGCCGGCGCCACGGAAGCGCAAGAGCTCGGCATCATGCTGGCTTCGGCGGTCTCCTATCTCAGAATGTTCGAGACGGCGCGGCAGCCGCTTGTCTATGCCGCACCCCATATCGGCTATGCGCTCAGCGTCGACCAGGACCAGTTCCTGTCGGCGGCCAAGGTGCGGGCGCTGCGCAGGCTCTGGGCACGGGTGCAGGAGGCCTGCTCGATCCCCAATTCCACGGCCAATATCCATGCCGAGACGTCGTTTCGCATGATGACGGCCATGGATCCGGAAACCAACATCCTGCGCACCACGATTGCCTGCTTTGCCGCAGCATCCGGCGGCGCCGATTCGATCTCCATCCTGCCGCACACGATCGCGCATGGCTTGCCGGCGGGTTTTGCCCGTCGCGTTGCCCGCAACGCGCAGCTGATCATGGCCAATGAAAGCCATATCGATCATGTCGCCGATCCTGCCTATGGTTCCGGCGGGGTCGAAGCGCTGACCGCGGAACTGTGCGAGATGGCCTGGGCGGAATTGCAGACAATCGAGGCCGAGGGCGGCGTCTTGTCCAGCCTTCAGGACGGACATATCCAGAAGCGCGTTCACGCCGCGGCGGCGCGGCGCAACGCGGCCTACCAGGCTGGCGAGCGGACCATCATCGGCACCACGCTCTACCCGTTGAAAAGCGAACGCCCGGTCGAGACACTGGCAGCGGAACGGCGGCCCGCCTTTACCGAAGGCGTTGCCGTCTGCGAGCCGCTGTTTCCGGTCCGTATCGACCAATCGATCGGAGCCGCCTCTTGATCCCGGGTTTCAGCCAGATCGGCTGGGTGCCGCCACGCCGCACCTCCGTCGAGGTCAAAGGCCAGCGCACGACTCCGGAAGGTTGTCAGCATTGATGCTGTCAGTCTCCACGACGCAGGCTCCGGTCAGGCGAATCTTGGCCGCGTCGTTCGCTAGCAAGCTGTAAAGGTCTACAGGCTGCATCAATGACGGCTTTGCCCTTCGATGGCGGGAACACATCCCGCACGGAGGCGACGCATGCGCCAACGACGTCCTGCTGACGCGAGCAGGGATGCAGCACGTGCTGATGCGACAGGATTGCCAGAGTTTGCAGATCGCCGTTTCCGGCGCCTCCGTGCTCCGCCCGTTGCGGCTATGCGTCGACGCCATCGCGCCTACGCGGCGTCTGAAGTACCATCTTGCTGCCCTCCGGTGACAAAATGACATCCACGGCGGCAGCCGCCCGATGGCCAGTGCCTCGCCAGCCGGTCGCCGTCACGGCCGATAGTGATCACTGTCGATGTTCAAGCAGGCGATCAAGGACACGGTTGCCACCGGGTATCGCCAGACACGCTGCCCCACGACTGCAGCTTGTATCTGCTTCCGACATTGAATGATCTCCATTTTCGACGATTTCGTTTCGCCGCACGGCCAGCGAGCCGCCGCCGATGAGAGTGCGTTCGCTTACCGCTGCCTCCATTCGGCGAGGAACGAACCCACCGGTAACAGCTTATCGCGGACAAAGATCCTAAGCCGCGCGATGATGACCGGCTTGGACAGTTTGATGCTGCGTGGTTCCATATCCGCAGCGCTGATGGTCCGCATCAATACAATCGATTTGCCCTATCTTTCGAAATGCTGGAAAGCATCGCTCTTTCACTCCCATCTGGTACCACCTAAGGACCGGGCAATGCCTTACGAAGCTATTTTTAGCCTTGGATCTGACTGCACTCCTGCGACGCAAATCAGACGCTATTTCAAACGGCGACCGAGCAGCTGTTTTGATTGGATTGTGACACCTATAGCCTCCATCGAGGAAATATTGGCAGATGATGGAGCGCGATTTGGGCTTCGTGTATCAGCCTGCTTCAATGGGACGTCAGCTTTTTGCGAGAATTACGGGGTAGTTTACCACCATGAATTCGATCGGACCACGTCCAACGCAGTGATATTCACGCCGGAAGCGTTACGGTCTTGCCGAGAGAAGCTGATTTACAAATACAATAAGATGCTCGACATTGCTCGGACACGAAAAACGTTGTTTGTGCGTTATGTCTCGGCGACGGATGCTCCGGGGGATCAGCAGATGGGAAAGACGTTTGGCGTAGACGATCTCCAGGAGATGGTCACTCTACTTGAGAAAAAATTGGGACACTCAAGGTTCCATGTGGCCTATTTCCGCGCCATCGGGAATGCCTATGATAGGTCGAAGTTCACAGGGCCAGTCCCGGAGCGCTGCAGTATCCATCAGGAGAACCATGTTCCTGAACAACTGGGCGAGGTTGACGTATGGAACGTGTTCTTCTCGAAAATGGGACTTTCGCCAGACCGTCCACCGCTGCTGTAATCTTCAAGAGTTGACCAGAAGCATCCTTCGCGGCCATCCAAGGGGGATAGTCGGCGCGTCGATGTGGAACGGATCCTCGACCTCGCCGAAACGATCGGTTTTCGATCCACATGAAATATTGCGCATGCTGGGGGAAGATTTCGAGCACAGGATCAAGCCCCCAAGCCCCACTATCGCAAACCCGTCCTATTGACGTTGGCGGGCGCCCGCGCGCCTCATGACGCGCGCGGGCTCTCGTGAACCGAGCCCGCTTCATTCGCTCTGCTCACGGCGGTCTCGGCCCTTCGGGCTTTGATTCCTGGCCATAACAACCCTTCGGTTATCCAGCGGAGCCGCTTTCGTGTCACTCCGAGGAACACCGAGCCAAGGCAGGTTGACCGTACGATCGCGGACATCGTGGCCGCCCATAACGGGCGCTACAACATCGACATCCACCTGAAGCATGATCCGTCGGTCACCGAACCTTTCGCCGAAACGCAACGTCCGGCGCCTTGAAGCGATCCGCCACGCCACCGGTGGAGTGAAGCGCGAGCCTGACGGCACCTGGGTCATCGGGCCGGACCATCGCAAACGCGTCGTCGTCTACGAGCGTCAGCGTGCCAGGGAAGAACCTGTGACGGTCGAGAAGCTCTCCTCATTGTCGCTTGAGCAACAGATTGGTTTCGACGGCGCCACCTGGATTGACCGCGAGCTGGTGTCTGACAGACCGGAGGCTTTGCATGGCTCGGGTTTCGGCCGTGATGTGCGGGCCGCGCAGGCACGCAGGCGGCAGTGGCTGCTCGTGCAGGGTCTCGCGAGTGAAGAGCAGGACCGGATAGTTTATCGAGCCAACATGATTTCGATCCTGCGTCAGCGTAAGCTGAACCGTGTTGTCGGTCAGCTTTCGCAGGAACTTGGGCCCTCGTATGCCGAAGCCCGGGCAGGAGATCGAATAGAGGGTACGCTGCGCCGATCGGTTGAGCTCGCCTGCGGCAAATATGCCGCGATCGAGAGGTCGCGCGAGCTCACGCTGGTGCCATGGCGGCCGGTGCTCCAGCGGCACATCGGCAAGGAGGTTTCTGGCGTGGTTCAGCGCGAGGGTATCTCCTGGAACATCGGTCGGCAAAGGGGTGGGCCCAGCTTTACATGACGACGCAGCAGCGATGCTTCATGCAACGCCCGATCGACCCGTCGCGCCGCGAAGCGCGGCGGGTTTTTCTCTTGAGCACTTGTTTTTGGTCGCGGGACGTTTGCTGCCGTAGTGTCCAGCCTGTTGCAATAGCGCCAACTATCGATTGTGCTCGACGGAGCCTGCAGCGAAGGGGGGTGTCATGCCGATTTCGTCGAAATGCTGAGCAACCGGCGTCTTCAATCCCTCCGATCTGGCGTTGCTGGGGCGCGTCTTCGATCATTAGACATTGAGGGCCAATCTGCGCAATCTGCGTGAGGCGCTCGCGTCCCGGATCGTTCAGGAGGCCCGTATCGCCGAGATTAGCTGTCTCGCCGCCGGATGATCGAGGACGTCGCCCAAACGCGTCCTAGCCCCATCCACTGGGTGGATGACAGTTATCCCAATAATCGATTTTACCAGTCGTACCGAATTCCCCTAGGAGGCTCTGAATAGAAACGGCCGGGCGGGTGTCCTTCCGGTCGACCCAGGCTGCCGGGAGAAATCGGAGACGAGCATGTGCGGGATTGTTGGCATCGTTGGGCAACAGCCAGTGTCGGAGCGGTTGGTCGACGCGCTGAAGCGTCTGGAATATCGCGGCTATGACTCAGCCGGCGTTGCGACGATCACCGAGGGCGCCTTGCACCGCCGGCGCGCCGAGGGCAAGCTCGTCAATCTCGAGACGAGACTGAAGGAAGAGCCGCTGAGCGGCAACATCGGCATCGGCCACACGCGCTGGGCAACCCATGGGGCACCAACTGAACGCAACGCGCATCCGCACTTTAGCGATGGTGTGGCCGTCGTCCATAACGGCATTATCGAGAATTTCGCCGAGTTGAAGGACGAATTGGCGGCTGCGGGGGCTGCCGGCAGTCGACGAGATAGTCGCGCCGATGATTTTCTCGCTGCCGATACAGCTTCTTGCCTACCACTCGGCGCGGGTCATGGGCACAGATGTCGACTAGCCGCGCAATCTCGCAAAATCGGTCACCGTCGAATGATTGTGGGAGGTGACATGGCTGACTGGTCCGCCGCCCTCTATGTCAAATTCGAGGATGAGCGAACGCGGCCGGCGCACGAATTCGGCGCCCACGTGAGGGCCGCAGCGCCTGCGCGTGCGACGGATTGAAAATGCATCGCGTCATCATCAGCGGCATCGGCGTTGAAATCCCTGAAGCCAAGATCACCAATGAAGAACTGGTCGCCAGCTTCAATGCCTGGGTCGACATGGAGAATGCGCGCCGCCAGGAGACCGGCGAGCCGCCGCTGCCGAAATCGGACAGCGACTTCATCGTCCACGCCTCGGGCGTGCGCACCCGCCATGTGATCGAGCGCGAGGGCATTCTCGACCCGACCCGCATGGCCCCGCGCATTCCGGCGCGGCCCGACGATGCGCTGTCGCTCGAGGCCGAGTTCGGCATCGCCTCGGCGCGAAAGGCCCTCGACCATGCCGGACTGAGCCCGTCCGATATCGACCTGGTGATCTGCTCGGCCTCGCATCACCAGCGGTCTTATCCGGCGATCGCCATCGAAATGCAGCAAGTGTTGGGGACAAAGGGCGCCGGCTTCGACATGGGGCTTGGCTGTTCTTCGGCGGCGGCCGCCCTGCACATCGCCGTCAACCTTGTGCGGTCGGGCGCGCACAAACGCATTCTGGTGACGACGCCGGAGATCATCACCGGCCATCTCAATTTCCGCGACCGGCAGACGCATTTCATCTTCGGCGACGCGTCCGTGTCCATGGTGGTGGAGGGGCTTGCCCAGGGCGAGAAGCGGCCGGGACGATTCGAGGTGCTCGACACGCGCATCTGGACGCAGATGTCGAACAACATCCGCACGAATCTGGGCTACCACACCCGCACCGCCCAGGACGATCCCTACATGATCAATCTGGAAGGCAATCTGATCAAGCAGGTCGGCAACAAGGTGTTCAAGGAAGTCACCGTCGCCGGGCAGAAGTTCATCGTCGAATTCCTCGCCGAGCACGGGCTGACGCCGCAGGCGGTCAGGCGCTTCTGGCTGCATCAGGCCAATGCGCGCATGAATGCGATGATCCTGAAACTGTCGTTCGGCCACGAGGTCGACCACGACCGCGCGCCGATGGTGCTGGAGCGGCTCGGCAACACGGCCGGCGCCGGCGCCATCATCGCGCTGTCGGAGAACCACGCCGACATGAAGCCCGGCGATTTCGGCCTGATCTGCGCGTTTGGCGCGGGGTATTCGATAGGCGGCGCGCTGCTGAGGATGCTCTAAAATCGGCGGTTTCAGACTGATGCGAACGGCACCCGCATGGGCACCGCTCCTCCAGTCTTGCCTTCATGCAGCTTGCGGATCGCCAGATCCTCGCCTGTCGTCTTTGCATCATGTGGATCATCTCGATCCCCGTCCAGCGTGCCGATCGCGCTGGCGCGTGATTGAAACCGAGCATGGGCCGTACACGACACTTGATGCGCCGATGGTCCTGCTCGATCGATTGTTGAGGTATTGGCTCTGCGGATCTGGATCGGCGTCAGTCTGCGCCGCGAACGGTCCTGGAGGCGGGGTTGGTCGTGTTGTAGGAAACAATGGCCGCCCGATTGGTCCGCATGCCATTTGCCGGTCACGGCACGTTTGCGCCCATTGAAGCGTTTCAGCAGCAAGGGCGAGAAGCGAACGACCCAGCGATAGATCGTCGAATGATCGATGGCCTGATGCCACGCTCGGGCCATCATGTCCTTCAAATTGCCAGGGCTCAAGCCGTAGGCCAGATACCAGCCAACGCAAAGCAGGATGGCGGACTGGTCGAAATGGCGACCGTTGAACATCTGAACTCTCCGGCGAAACACCGGAGGCCATGCCATGCCTCTGGTTGCCGAAAACTTAGCAACCCATCCGTCTTGACGGGAACGTTGTCGTCGTCAGGTTCTCGACAGCTTCCCTGTGTCAAATCCAAGCCCAGCTTCAAACGGGCTTATATTGCTGAAAGTGAGAACCGATGGACTTCACCTCGACCAAGCGGGTGCGTGGCATCGAACAGGGCTGGCCCGCAAGAGAGCTCACCCGCGGCTCCGTCCGCAGGTGCGGCGGCCTTTGAGCGGCAACTGAGCGAGGTCGCCAATACAGGTGGAGGTGGTGGAGCAATGCCGGCCGGCTCGGCGCCGCAGCCGGCTCAGTCAACTCAGTTTTTGAAAAGGGTCAGCAAGCGCCCTCTTCATTTCAGGGATCAAGACTTTATTTTCAGTCTTGAGGAGGCCCTCATCAAAGGCGGGGCCTCCGAGCCCACCGCCAAGAATAATGTAAGTACTCTTCTCCGCTATGGCCACTGGCTCTTCGCAAATAACAAAGATCCCGTGAAGGATCGGCTCGACAAGCAGTCGCTGACCGATGATGCGCGCGAATTCATCGGAAAGGGTAATCCCTCGAGGCTGCTTACGGCAATAAGTCATCTCCGGACCTCGCAGTCGACGGGGGGAATCGTGCCGATCGCAGGCCGCGCTGAGTTGACTCCGTATCCGGAGGACGCGGCTATCATCGAAGAGTACAGGAAGGAAGCAGGGACAAACACCGGCGGTACGAATGCAACTGCTCTTAAGAGCTTCAGTGTAAGCGCGAATTTCTCCGCACCTTTTTCCATTGAGCGTGTTTTGGCATGAAGTGTCCACTTAACGGAGGTGGACACCAAGTGATTGAGGACGATGAACAGAAACTGCTGGTGAGGCGGATTTTGCGCAACGGCCGCCGGCGGTACGACCCGGCGTCGAAAGAGCGGCTAGTTGCGGCCTGCCTTGAGCCTGGCGTGTCGGTATCGCGACTTGCGCTTGAACATGGGATCAATGCCAACCTTCTTCGGAAATGGATAAAGACGACCAAAGACGCCGGTGCTTTGCCGCCACCTGCACCGTCTGCGTTCATTCCAGTTCAAGTCACCGCTGCGGACCACAGCCTGCCTATGCAGAGCAATTCGGTGGACAGGCCTGCTGCGCGTGGTGAAGAGCGGCTGTCGAAGTCGGAAAGCATGGGCTCATCGCCACTCCCAGCCAAGGTGAGCGCGTCTTTGCCGAACGGCGTGAAGCTGGTGCTGGAATGCGGTGATGTAGACGCGTTGACGGCGATCATTGGAGCTCTGGGCCATGTTCAGACTGGGCGCTGATCTCAACGTCTACCTGCACCGCGAGCCGATCGATTTTAGGGCCGGCATCAACAGCCTTGCGGTCCTGGTTCAGGAGGTGATGGAGCTTGACCCATTTGCGCCTGCGGTCTTTGCATTTTGCAATCGCCGCCGCGACCGGATGAAACTCTTGTTCTTCGACCGGTCCGGCTTCGTGCTGGTTCTGAAGCGGCTGACCGAAGACAGGTTCCGATGGCCACGCCGGGAGACGGCGGTGGTTACGCTGACGACCGAGCAGCTCCATTGGATTCTCGACGGCATCGACATCGATGCAATGGTGCGCCATCCGGTGCGGCAATATCAGGTTGCGGGCTGACGGCTCCCGAATTGTGCGGTTGACGCGTCGGTGCGGTTCAGATTCAAAACTACGATGAATCGACCTGGCGAACCGACTGTTGAGGAGTTGATGGCGCGCATTGCTGTGCTGCAGGCGGAGAACCGTCAGCTCGCAGAACGCGTGGTTAAGCTCGAGGAAGAGTTGGCGCTGGCGCGCTCACATCGTTTTGCGCCCAAGAGCGAAAAGCACGTTGATCGCCTCTTCAATGAAGCCGAACAGGTTGCCGATGAAGACGACGCGGGCAGCGAAGATGGCAATGTCATCGACCTGCCGGACACCGGCTTTCCGTCCACCGAAAAGCCGGAGGCAAAGAAGCGTGGCCGCAAGGCCCTGCCGGAACACCTGCCGCGCGAGCGCGTCGAGTATGACCTTCCCGAAGATCAGAAGGCCTGTCCTTGCTGTCGTCACCGGATGCACCACATGGGCGAGGCCATTACCGAGCAGCTTCATATCGAGGTGAAGGCGAAGGTCCTGCAGAATGTGCGCTTCAAGTATGCCTGCCGCCATTGCGACCGCACCGGCATCAATACGCCGGTCGTGATCGCGCCGATGCCCGCGCAGCCCTTGCCGGGCAGCATCGCCACGGCCTCGACACTGGCATTTGCTCTTGTTCACAAGTACGTCGACGGCACGCCGCTCTACCGCTTGAGCCAGGCATTCGAGCGAGTCGGCGTGCCCGTCAGCCGCGGCGCTCTGGGGCATTGGGTGATCGGATCGAGCGAGAAGCATCTCTCCCGCATCTATGACGCACTGAAGCTGCGGCTCAGGTCTCAAGCACTCATCCATGGCGACGAGACCACCGTCCAGGTCCTGAAGGAAAAGGACAGGGAGGCCACCAGCACATCATTTATGTGGGCATACCGGAGCGGCGAAGAGAGTAACGAGCCGATCGTGCTGCTCGATTATCAACCGGGTCGCGGCCAGATTTATCCGCAGGCCTTCCTCGGCGATTACCGCGGCATACTGATGAGCGATGGCTATACCGCATGGCGCACGCTGGCAGGGGCCACCCATGTGGGATGCATGGCCCATTCCAGACGTCGCTTCGTCGATGCCCTCAAGGCAAGAAAGAAGGGGGGCGGTCCGCCGGAGCAGGCGCTCAAGTTCTTCGAGCAGCTCTACCGGGTTGAAGGCCAAGCGCGGAACGAAAAGCCGGACAAGGGCGAAACACAAGCCGATTGCATTCGCCGCTTTCGCCAGCAACACAGCGTTCCCATCCTCAATGCTCTCAAGATATGGCTCGACGACATCGCGCCGAAGGTCTTGCCCGATAGCAAGATCGGCGACGCCGTGTCCTACACTCTGAACCAGTGGGAGTACCTGACGCGATACACAGAAGACGGCAGGATGCCGATCGACAACAACCTCCTCGAACGCGATATCAGAATCTTTGCCACCGGCAGAAAATCCTGGCTGTTCAGCGATACCGTGGATGGAGCCAGGGCCAGCGCCGTCATATACAGCCTGATGCTGACCTGCCGCGCCTGTGGCGTCGAGCCCTTGGCCTACTTGCGCCACGTCCTCAGCGAATTGCCGCAGCGCGCCACAGACGCCGACATCACCGACCTGCTGCCCTTCAACTTCGCCAAAACCGCCGCTGCATGATCCGATGCAGCCGTCTGACAGCGACCCCGTCAAACGGGCCGCGTCAACGCGCATGGAAATGAGCGCTTACGCTTCAGTGACTACCTACGTCAAAGCAACAAAAAGGGCATCGCTGGTCGGCTTTCCGGCAACGCATTGGATGGAGATGTCAAGGGCTATAAGCAGGACGCCGGCGGTCATCGGAACATCGGTGCCGCACTGGCTCATCTTCGACAATCGCACGCCGGCGCTAAGGAGCTCGAGCGCCGTGTTTCCCCCGTTCCTGATCGCGACGACGCGGCACTGATGGAACCGAGGCGGGTCGGCGCCGCTGCTGCGCAGCACAGCGCGTGGCAGGAAGCTGGCAGTTGGCCAAAGGAGCTTCCTGCGGAAAGCCACGATCGGCTGATCGACGAATCTGGCCCGTCGTCCTCGGCGCCACAGCCGGCTCAGTCAACTCAGTTTTTGAAAAGGGTCAGCAAGCGCCCTCTTCATTTAAGGGATCAAGACTTTATTTTCAGCCTTGAGGAGGCCCTCGTCAAAGGCGGGGCCGCCGAGCAGACCGCCAAGAACAATGTAAGTGCTCTTCTCGGCTTTGGCCACTGGCTCTTCGCAAATAACAAAGATCCCGTGAAGGATCGGCTCGACAAGCAATCGCTGACCGATGATGCGCGCGAATTCATTGGAAAGGGTGATCCCTCGAGGCTGCTTACGGCAATAAGTCATCTCCGGACCTCGCAGTCGACGGGGGAATCGTGCCGATCGCAGGCCGCGCTGAGTTGACTCCGTATCCGGAGGACGCGGCTCTCATCAAAGAGTACAGAAAGGAAGCAGCGACAAATATCGGCAGTTCCAATGCAACTGATCTTAGGAGCTTCAGTGACTACCTACGTCAAAACAACAAGAAGGGCATTGCTGGTCGGCTTTCCGGCGAGGCATTGGATGGCGATGTCAAGGGCTTCAAGGAGGACACCGGTGGTCATCGGAACATCGGTTTCGCACTGGCTCAGCTCCGAAAATCGCAGGCCGGCGCTAAAGCGATGGAGCTCGAGCGCCGTGTTCCCACCGGTCCTGATCTCGACGACGCGGCACTGATGGAGCCGAGGCGGGTCGGCGACGCCGCTGCGCAGCAAAGCGCGTGGCCGGAAGCTGGCAGTTGGCCAGAGGAGCTTCAAGGACAGCAGGATAATCAACCAGCCCCGTCATTTTTCATTGCTCCAGGGAAGTTGCCCGCTGGACTGGATAACCTCAACAGCATAGCGGCGGGCGCTTTCGGAGCAACCGGCTCTCGGCAGTCTGGGGTTCAGGCTGCCACCCGGCCGTTGTTAGCGGTCAGCGAACAGCAGATTCGGCGCTCGCCTGGCGCGATTGACAGGGGCATGCCAACCGAGTGGGTCATCATTAACAATGAACATTCCACAGTGCTGTTGAGGCCAGCGAAGCGGCAGAGGACCCTGAATGCGCCGTCAACCGTCGCCATTCAGCAGCAGCTGAGCGAGATCGGCAATTCAGTCGGCCGCATGCCGATGCAGCCCTCCACCTACCCGGTGGGCGCATTGCCATTGGAAGGGCAGCCCGTTATGCGGGAGAGAGAGGGCGAATACATCCCAAGGCTGCATGCGGAGACTAGCGCGATCGGAGGCGCCACTGCGCAGCACAGTGCCCCGCATGAAGCTATCGCTTTGCCACCCATGGAAGATTACGATCAGGATCTGCTTTGGGGGGATTGGATAAGGCCGGCCCACAGCCATTTCTCGGGCCAATCGCGAGCCATCATCAGCCGCCGGATTCCGCAGAAGCCGTTCATCCTTTGAACTGGCGCAACGACCACCAGTCGGCCGCGGACGAGTTGGCCGGGAGCAACGTCCTGCCAAGCCGGCAGGACGGCGGGTTTGAGGCGGTTCATCAGAATCCGCCCACATCATTCGAGCTTAACGCTTGGGTTCCATCGCCTGCCTTTCCGCCGCTGTTTACCGGGCCAGTACCGGGTCGTTACCAGGGCGCTCGACAGCCCGGCTCGCCGCAGGAGCTTTCTCTTGTGCCAGCCTCCTCGGACGATGAAGCTTTGGCGTGGTTGAGCGAGGAGTTGGTGCGGCGGCGGATGCAAGAACCGGCGTCGCCATCAACTGCCAGAGCTCAGGATCTCTATCCTGGCTTTGAAGCATTGGTTGATCCAGATCCGGCTGAGTTGGGTTACAATGCTCACTTTGCGCCGGCGCCTTCTGCCAGAGCTCCCTTAGACATCTACGGCGATCTTGATTCTCTAGTTGATTTGCCGTCCACACCGGTCGACTTGCGCGACGATGCTCATTCCGCACCGGTGCGTCCGCGCGGGCAGATGGTCGAGACGAAGTGGCAGCAGATGATGCAAGGGACAGGGTCCGCCGCCGTATTGAGGCAGGGAGGCCCCGATGACGTTCAGCTCATCCATCACACTCGACCTCGGCCCATGAGTGAAGCTGCGCCAGCGGCACCGGCAAGGGCTCCAGGACCCGGCTGGCCAGTCACCGCCAAGCTGCCAGACACCTACCGCGGTCTTCCCGTGGTTGATGTGACTACGTCCACGACCACCTCCTCCGATGCCCAGATCGGGGCGTTGGATCCGACAGCCTCGTCCAATGTCACCAACGGGTCGGTGCTCGGCGCCACCGAGTGGCTGAGCGACGCCCATGTGCAGAGGGATTACGATTTCGTAGAGCAGCAGCTGCAGGGGATCAATCCGACGCTCGCCGCCCGGACACGGCTAGTCAGTCCGTCGGTATCCCATCTACTGCGCCACATGGAGCCGCAAAACGCGCGAGGCACATTGCAGTCCATCTATAATCAAAACGACGCCCCAGCCGACTTCCTGTTCCTGCCATTGAACAATGGCACTCCCAATAGCCCCGGCACCCATTGGTCGCTGCTGCTCGTTGATCGCCGCAACCCGGAAAGGCGGTTCGCCTATCACTACGACTCCCTTCAGCGAGAGGGATACAACGACGTGCCTGCAACACAACTCGCAAGACTGCTGAACGCCACCTTGACGCCAGCCCGCATGCCGCGACAGCCGAACCATTATGATTGCGGCGTCTTTGTGCTGGAGGGCACGTGGGCGCTGCTTCAACGATTGGTGGACGGGAAGCGGCCGGACCACGAGCCGCTGCACCTCGACAACCTCATCGCCGATCGGCAGGCGCTGCAAAACCGACTCAGGGGGCGCATGCCGCACGAGGAGGAGCCCCGGCAGTTGTTGGATGATGAACCCGCCTCCCCACCAATGATGGCATTCGACCCAGCGGAACTCCGGCTACTGTTGGATGATGAGCCTGCCTCCTCTTCGCCAAGAGTTAATTCGACCCCACATGCGCGAACGGACGGTGTTCATCAGCCAACCCAGGCGCCGTGGCTCCCTGAACGCAAAAGATCAGCATGAAGTCGAATTTGAAACGTTTTGCCCAAGCAACTGCGATCGCCTCGCTCTGGACGGTAACCGCTACGTCGGCGAAAAAGGGATGTGGATCACAGGGCAGGCAAACCCTTCCTATAGAAGCGCAGGCCCGGTCCGAACTGAACTATGGTGGCAAGCAGCAAGAACACGTACAGCGGCGTTGTCACGTTGTTTGAAATGTGGCCGCGTGAGGCCGACACCGCGCTTTTCAGGCAGGCCGTGCACTCACGGCCTCCCACGCGGCCATTGCCTGGCGTCGATGGGTTCGAATTTGTGCTGCGGAGCGGTTGTCTGGGATGGGACGAAGAGATTTCGGACGGCGGAGAAGATCGACACGAAATGCTGCAATGAGCCGACCGACCGGAAACCCTGTCGCGTTCGTTCCCGTTTTCGGAACGGCAGGTGAGAATTCTCCGCCCGGTTGTTCAAGCCTTTATGCGAGCGGTGTTCCACGTTCGGCATGAGCTGGCGTTTGGCCGCCCCGTAGGAGCGCAATTTGTCGGTGATCATACGCTTTGGCAGCAGACCCTGCTTCTTCAGAAGTCGCGTCAGCAGGCGCTTGGCGGCCTTGCTGTTGCGACGCGTCTGGACGATCTCGTCGAGCAGATATCCGTCCTGATCAACCGGCTCCACAACCGTAAGCGGTGCGCCAAGGGCACCTTGCAAGATGCCGATGAACATGGAGGTTTCGGGCCATGACATTGGAACATGCAACGGGCGATATGGTCGCCGAGTTAAGCGGCGCCGCGGCGGCCGAAGGTCTTAAAACGGTGCCCGGGCGCGTGCGGCAACGAAGGCTGTGGAGTTGCACTGAGAAGCGCGCGTTGGTCGACCTGGCGAGCGCGGCGGGGTCGTCGGTGACCGAGGTCGCGGAAGCGTTCGGCGTAGCTCCGTCACAGCTCTATGCGTGGCGCAAGCAGATGGCCGGCGGGGAACTCGATGCCGATCAGGCGATGGCGACCTTCGCGCGCATCGACGTGAGCGATCTGCCGGATGTCGAACGCCCCGTCGCCGATTGCCCGGACCCGGCCGGCAGGATCGTCGTGGCCTTTGCGAGCGGCACGCGATTGCGGATCGACGGGATCGTCGATCCGACAGCACTGCGCATCGTCCTGGCGGAGTTGACCAGGTGATCACGGTGGTGCCGACCGACCGGATTTACCTGTGCTGCGGCGCGACCGACATGCGTCGCGGGATCAACAGCCTGGCGCGGATGGTGCAGCAGGTGCTCGCGCTCGACCCGCACACCGGCGCGATCTTCTGCTTCCGTGGACACAAGGGTCATATCATCAAGATTCTGTCGCATGACGACCAGGGGTTCTGTCTGTTTACAAAGCGGCTGACCGATGGTTGTTTTGCCTGGCCAACCACCAAGGATCAGGTCGCCGTGTCGCTCACCAAGGCGCAGCTTTCGCTGCTTTTGGACGGGATCGATTGGCGCCGGCCGAGCAAGATTTATCGACCGCGTTTGGCTGGCTGATTTTGATGTTTCTTATTGATTTTGTGTTGATTCTTCTTCCGTGACGAGGGTCTTTCGGGTATAGGTTTTGGGTGTCGGAACAAGCTCCCTCAACCGCTGATTTCTTCGCTCGGATCGCCCTTCTGGAGGCGGCCGTTTCTGCCCGTGACATCACCATCGCCGAACGCGATGAGCAGCTTCGAAGAGAGCGCGCCGAGGCCGCACTTCGCATCCAGCGCCTGCAGCTGCGGATCGATCGCTTCAACCGCAAGGCCTTCGGCCGCTCCTCCGAGAAGCTGGGCCAGATGCGGCTCGAACTCGAAGATCTCGAGACCGATTTCGCCGCCAGCGTGCCCGATCTCGAGCTGCCCATCGTTGCTGACACCGACAAGGTCCGGGTGTTGCCGGTGCGTAAGCTCAATCCCAACCTGCCGCGCAAGCGGGCCGTTCGCGAGCCGTCTTGCGCATGTTGCCCGGGCTGCGGCGGCGATCTGCGCGCCATGGGCGAAGATAGCGACGAGATGCTCGATCTGGTTGCCCAGGCCTGGCAGGTGATGGAGACCATTCGACCCAAGTACAGCTGCCGGACCTGCGATAAAATCATCCAGGCGCCGGCGCCAGCCAAGGCCATTGCACGCGGTAAGCTCAGCTATGCCGCGCTCGCCCATATCATGATGGCCAAGTGGGGTTATCATCTGCCCTTCTACCGTCAGGCACAGATGATGGCCGCCAAGGGCGTCGATATCGAGCGATCCACCCTTGCGCGCAGCGCCGGCTACGCCGCCGCCTTGCTCGACCCGATCTACAACCGCATCCGTGAGATCGGCCGTACCCGCACCAAGATTCATACCGACGACACGCGGCTTCCGATCCTGGCGCCCGGCAACGGCAAGACCCACAAGGGCGCGCTCTGGGTTTACGTCGCCGACGACCGCAATTCGGGTTCGCAGGAGCCGCCGATCGCCTGGTATCGCGCCACCATGGGCCGCGCCGGCGAGAGCGTGATGACCGAGCTCGCCGGATTTGCCGGCACGCTCCAGGCCGACGGTTTCAGCGGCTATAACCAGCTCTACAAGGGCGGCGCCATTCGAGAAGCTGCGTGCCTGGCCCATCTGCGTCGCAAGATATTCGACGTTCACGACAGCCAGCCGACCGAGCTCAGCACGACGGCGATGGCCAGTATCCAGGCGATCTACCGGATCGAGGAAGAGATACGGGGACTCCCGCCCGCCGAGAGATTGGCCGCACGACGAAGTCGGACCCGACCACTGGTCCGGGCGCTGCGACGACAGCTCACGCGCCAGGGCAACGGTTTGTCGCGCCATGCCGATATCGCGAAGGCCTTCGCCTATGGCACCAGACGATGGCGCGCGTTCAATCGCTTCCTCTACGATGGCCAGCTCGAGCCCGACAACCTGATCGCGGAGCGGGCGATTCGCGGATTTACGGTCGGCAGGCGCAATTGGCTTTTCTCGGGCAACTTCGCCGCGGCCGAGCGGTCAGCGGTCGTGCTCAGCATCATCGAGACCTGCAAGCTCTGCGGCGTCGATGCCGAAGCCTACATGGCCGATGTCACCGAGCGCATCCAGAACGACTGGCCAGCCTCGCGCTGGGATGAGCTGATGCCGTGGAATTGGGTGCGCCGCCAAGAGATGCCGCTCCCGTTGGCAGCATGAGCGCAATCGATGACATGGCGCTTTCGGACGAGGCGCTGGAGGCCTGGATGGCCGTCAAGATCAACCGTCGCCCGCTGGTGCGGACCATGTCGGCGCTGGATGGCTTCGTAACGGCAGCGGTCACCGGGCCACGGTTCCCGGACCCGCAAGACTGGATGTGCCCCCTCATGGGGTTGCCGCGCGACGTCCTGGCCAAAGGCTCTGCTACCGATCACGCCGTGTTTGCCAGCGTCGCCAGGATCCACAACCGGATCAACGAGACGCTCTTCGACAGACCGCAGGATTATGCGCCCCGATTCGCCACCAAGCCCAGCGGCGGCATCGACCCCCGGCCGTGGTGCCAGGGGTTCTACGCGGCCATGAATCTCAACATCAAAAAATGGAAACGGCTACTCGACCTCGACAACCCCAACCACGGCCTGCTGCTGCCGATCCTGATCTACTGCGTCGACAAAAAGGGGCGGCCCGTCCTCGGCAAGCCCAGGCCGGGGCCCGAAACCGCGCGCTTCATCGAGCATGAGGCCTACAAAGACATCGCCCTCGTCATCCCCGCCCTGCGCGAACTCCACTACGTCACCCGTTATGACGATCCGCAGTGATCGGCGGCGACGCGCGGACCAACGGCTGCCCTACTATAGAGCACTATTTCGGGAAAGGTGCCTTGGCGCATCGCTCTGATGTCCTTTTGCAAGGCGCGATCTGCGCAGTAATCCACCCGACACCGATTTCCTCGGTCGGTTTCTCATTGACTGAGCGCCTATCGGTGGAGACGTGGCCTGGGACGCGGGTGAACAAGCTCTGATGCGCGGGTTGGTTACCGCATGTCCATGTATTCGTCCGGGGCTGGTCCTCTCTCTTACAACGGGCGTCGGCATTGCCGGCCACAAAGCGATGCCGGGAATTCCCCATTCAATGCCACGTCCCCGCCGATAGGCGCGATGATTATTTCGTCGCGACCTATCAGGTTCCTGCCTGCTGCTCATCCGCTCGGGCGATGGCCCACATGAAAGCAGCGAGTTCCCGAGCTATTGCGGTCACAGCCACGGTGCTGCGCTTGCCACGCGCGATCAGGGCCCTGTAGCGCTTGGTCAAGCGCGCCTGTGCGTTCCACGCTATGTCTCGCACGACTTCAGGCATGTGGCGGCTTTCGAAGTATTTTCTTTTCCCCAGTTTGGCCGGATAGCGGTAAGTCCAGGCGCTCTCGGCCAAGACGCGGCGCACTCGGGCATTCCCAGCCTTGGTGATACCGCCCCGTCGCACGGCGTCCCCGGTCGAGCGCTCCGAGGGGACAAGTCCGAGATAAGCCATCAGTTGTCGCGGGTTGGCAAAGCGGCGTACATCGCCGATTTCGACCATGAAGGTAGCCGCACAAATGAGCTGGACCCCAC
The DNA here is from genome assembly GCF_059683645.1 of Mesorhizobium sp. RCAM 05104. NCBI lineage: Bacteria > Pseudomonadati > Pseudomonadota > Alphaproteobacteria > Hyphomicrobiales > Phyllobacteriaceae > Mesorhizobium > Mesorhizobium sp. RCAM 05104. The sequence continues at coordinate 2,633,510 of NZ_CM185033.1, forward strand.
GCAAAGCCTGCAAGCGTTCGACTACCGGCGCGAGTGGCCAGTCGAGCAGGCCGTCTTCGATTGCTTTTTCCAGGCGTGCTACTCTTTCCCGGCACTGCGACTCTGCGAGGATCAACTCCTGCAGGACAGCTTGCTGACTGCGGTATGAGAAACTCAGTCCATGCAGCCATTTGAGATACTTCGTTCCCCAGGCCTTCAAGCCCGAATAAATCTTGCCATGTCGCAACAGGAAGGATCGAATCTCCTGCCGCTTGCGGGTTCGGTCCTTCACCGCCGCCTCGCGGGCGCGGATCAGGTCACGCATAGCCTCATGAGCAGCGTCCGGTGTCCAGATCTCCGTCAGCTCACCGGCACGGAACAGCCGGGCAAGTTTCTCGGCATCGCGGCGGTTCGTCTTGACCCGATCGCCAGGCTTGCGCGGGATCAGAGACGGAGCAATCACGGCGCACTCGTAGCCAAGCGCTTCGATCTCCCGCTTCAGACCGTATCCGGTGGGTCCAGCCTCATAGCAAAATCTCAATCGTACACCTGGGCGTCCGAGCTTGCGGACGAGGCGGCGTACTGACGCACTATCGGAAGATATCTCTCCGACATATCGAACCTCGCCGGTACGCCCGCTCTCGGCGAGAGCAACAGCATGCCGATCCTTCGCAACATCCAATCCTACGAAAACTTCGCTATATTCTTCCATGGTTCGTCCTCCTGGCATGAGGATAGGCTCGACGAGCAACCCTCGTTTCAACACTGCCAGTGTAGGGCGAACCACCTCACAACCGGCAACCAGAAAGGACATAAGGTCTTACCCACAACCAGCACTTCTGACCGTTGATGCGCACCGCGACTTCATCCAGGTGCCAGACATCATCTTTCGTCGGCGACTTGCGGCGTATGCGGCGCGCATAATCAGAGGCTGTTTGGAAAATCGGATTTGAGGGGTTTCGTTTGCGCATGAAGTCTGATTCAGAGCGTGGATGTGGACCGAACAGAGCCGTGGCCGTGTTGCCAAGATCGCGCGTAAGACGAAGCGTTATCCGTGTGATCTGACAGATGAGGAATGGGAGCGGATCGCGCCACTGATGCCGGTTCCTGGTCGGCGTGGGCGTCCCCGTATAGCGCGTCGATCTGGAAGAGACCTGCGCGACAATCTGGATGAGACTCTCAGAGCGCGGTCACGGGCAAATTATCATGCTGATTGTCGCTGGCAAGAGTTTCGCCGTTTTCTGATTGTCGCTCCGCGACAAGCTCGTGCGTGTTTTTGATTGTCGCGTAGGAGGCTGGCCTGCCGCGCTGGCGTTTGGCTTCGATGGCGGATCTGCGCCGGTAGCTTTCGACATTCATCTCGAAGATCGTTGCGTGATGAACAAGTCGGTCGACCGCGGCGAGGGTCATGGCGGGGTCGGGAAAGACCCTGTTCCATTCTCCAAAGGGCTGATTGGCGGTGATCATGATGGAACGCCGCTCATATCTTGCGCAGATGAGTTCGAAGAGCGCGCTCGTTTCGGCCTGGTCCTTGGTGACGTAGGCCAGATCGTCGAGGATGAGCAGATCGAACTTGTCGAGCTTGGCGATGGCGGATTCGAGTTGCAGCTCACGCCGTGCGACCTGAAGCTTCTGGACGAGATCGGTTGTTCGGGTGAACAGCACACGCCAGCCGTTCTCGATGAGGGCGAGCCCGATAGCTGCGGCGAGATGCGACTTTCCGCCGCCGGGCGGGCCAAACAACAGGATATTGGCGCCCTTTGCGAGCCAGCTATCGCCGGCGGTCATGGCCATGACCTGCGCCTTGGAGACCATGGGTACGGCATCGAAGGCGAAGCTGTCGAGTGTCTTTCCGGGCGGCAGATGCGCTTCGGCCAGATGGCGTTCGATCCGGCGCCGATCGCGCTCGGCCAACTCATGCTCGGCAATGGCCGACAGGAACCGGGCGGCGGGCCATCCCTCTCGATCAGCCTGTTCGGCAAATTGCGGCCACAGGGTCTTGATCGTCGGCAATCTGAGTTCGTTGAGCATGATGCCGAGACGGGCTTCGTCGATGATGTGGGCGGCCTTCATGCGACGTCTCCCGCATAGGCCGTGCCGATCAGGGCTTCATAGCCGTTGAGGGAAGCGAGTTGCACCGAGACGGTCGGCAGCAGTGCGGGATCCGGGCCGAATAGCGATCGAAAGACAGCAATATCGGGCAGGTCGCCGGCGTCGAGGGTCTCGGCGAGCTGCTCGGCAAGTTCGCGCTCGCAGCCTCGATCATGGGCCAGCGCCAGCAATTCGACCATCACCTTGCAGGCCTGCCTGTCCGGCAGCCGCTCAATGAGCACATCGAAGGCCCTGCGGTATTCCTGCCGCGGGAAGAGCTTGTCACGATAGACGAGATTAAGAAGCGCCATCGGCTTTTTGCGCAGGGAATGGATGACGTGCCGATAATTGACGACCTGATCGTGCCTTCCATCCGCATGCCCGCGGCTTCTGGGCAGCGTCATCAGGTGTGTTCCTCCGACAAAGACCTCGAGGCGATCGTCGAACAGCCGGACGCGAAGCCGATGTCCGATCAGGCGGGAGGGAACGGTGTAGAAGACCTTGCGCAAGGTGAAGCCACCCGTCCGCGACACGGTCACGGCCACCTCCTCGAAGTCGCTGGTCCGCCGGTCGGGGAGTTCCTGCAGATGAGGGCGTTCGGCATCAATGCGTTTGCCATGATTGGCGTTGTGCCGGCTGGCGATCTCATCGATGAAGGCGCGGTACGCGTCGAGATCGTCGAAGTCCCTGCTGCCGCGCATCAGAAGGGCGTCACGGATGGCGCTCTTGAGATGACCATGGCTGCTTTCAATCGACCCGTTCTCGTGGGCGATGCCCTTGTTGTTGCGGGTCGGCGTCATGCGATAATGGGCGCAGAGTTCCTCGTAGCGCCGTGTCAGGTCCTCCTGCGCATCGGCACTGAGATTGCGGAAAGCCGCCGACAGGCTGTCGCTGCGGTGATAGAACGGCGCTCCGCCAAGTGACCAGAGCGCGTTCTGCAGTCCTTCGGCCAGGGCCACGAAGCTCTCGCCACCGAGAATGACGTGGCTGTGTTCGAAGCCCGACCAGGCGAGCCGGAAGTGGTAGAGCAGATGATCGAGCGGCTGGCCAGCGATCGACACGCCCAGGCTGCTCATGTCGGTAAAATCCGACAGCCCGAGCCGGCCGGGCTCGTGAAGCTGACGGAAGATGACCTCCTGCTCTTCGCCGTGGATGGCGCGCCATGACCGAATGCGCCGCTCCAGGGTCCGGCGAATGCCCTCGCTCAGTTCCGGGTGCCGCCGCAGCATCTCTTGGTAGATGGCGACTGTACGGATGCCTGGCGCCGCCTTCAAAAGGGGAACGACTTCAGCATCGAAGATGTGCTCGAGAGGGTCAGGCCGTCGCCGGCCGCGAGCCTTTTGCTTTTGCGATGGCAGGTCCGGATTCTTTTTGATGCGATAGGCCGTCGCTCTGCTGATCGACGCCTTGGCCGCGGCAACCTCGGTCGTGTGTTCCTGTCGTAACTTCATAAAGAGCCTCATCTGATGGTCGGTTACATGACGGCCTGGCACAAAGGTGATTCTCCATTCTTCAGAAAATCGCCAAGGTACTTCAGCCAACCGCGCTCAACAGACGCCGGCAGTGACGCCGCGGGGGTGGTGTAACTCCGTTCGGGCTACGCCCTCAGTGCGTCACACCACCCCCGCCGAGTCTCATCTTGATTGACGCTGAATCTCATCCTAATCGCCGCGCCGCATCCCCGCGAGGTGGATTTTCGGGAGGTAATCAACGCGGTGCGCTATCTGGTGCGCTCAGGCTGTGGGTGGCGGATGTTGCCCATTCATTTTGGGCCGTGGCAGACGGTCTATAGCTGGTTCCGCGAGTTGGCACGGCGCTTCCTGTTTCAGACGATCCACGACGTGGAACTGATGCTCGACCGCGAGCGGCAGGGTCGCGAACCTTCACCCTGCGCTGGTGTGATTGATAGTCAGTCGATCAAGGCACCCCATGCAAAAGCACGAGGCTACGACGCGGGTAAGAAGATCGTCGGGCGCAAGCGCCATATTGCGGTCGATACGGACGGACGGCTCCTGATGGTCAACCTGACCACCGCTGACATCTCCGACAGCGCGGGTGCGCAGGCGATACTCGACGGCATCCGCAAACGCTGGCCGTGGGTCAAGCATCTCTTCGCCGACGGGGCCTATGACCGGCTCAAGCTGATGGATAAGGCCTGCTATCTCGACTTCATCGTCGAGATCATCCGCCGCTCCGACGACCAGAAAGGCTTCAAGGTTCTACCGCGTCGCTGGGTCGTCGAACGGACGTTCGGATGGATGATCCGGTGGCGACGCCTCGTGCGCGATTACGAGCAGCGCATCGATGTCTCGCAGGCCATGATCCTCGTCGCCATGGGCGGCATCATGCTACGCAGAGGCGCAGAGGTCGCGTCCCTACAGGTGGTGTAGCTCGGCGGTAGCGAAGCCGCTCGCGAGCGCGCCCTCGATAGCGCTGTAGCGAGCGAGCGGCTTTGCGGTGGTCATCGACAGTTCGCCGGTAAGGTCGGGTTGCTGACACCAACCTGATTCTGAAGGAACCATCGATGACCGACGACATGATGAACCTGCGCGCGCTCGTGGAGAAGACTCCGGATTCCGATCTCTTGCGCGAGATGATTGGCTTTGCCGCCGAGCGGCTGATGGAGCTGGAGGTGGGCGCCGCCACCGGCGCCGCCTATGGCGAGAAGAACCCGCTGCGGACGGCCCAGCGCAACGGCTATCGCGAGCGCGACTGGGAGACGCGCGCCGGCACCGTCGAGCTGCGCATCCCCAAGCTCAGGAAGGGCTCCTACTTTCCGGGCTTCCTCGAACCGCGGCGCATGGCGGAGAAGGCGCTGACGGCCGTCATCCAGGAGGCCTACGTCCAGGGTATCTCGACCCGCTCGGTTGACGACCTGGTCAAGGCCATGGGCATGAGCGGCATCTCCAAGAGCCAGGTCAGCCGGCTGTGCGAAGAGATCGACGGCAAGGTCAAAGCGTTCCTTGAAAGACCCATCGAGGGCGACTGGCCATACCTGTGGATCGATGCCACCTACCTCAAGGTGCGCCGCGGCGGACGCATCGTCTCGGTCGCCGTCATCATCGCTGTCGGCGTCAACGCGGACGGCCGGCGCGAGGTGCTGGGCATGGAGGTCGGCACGTCTGAGGCCGAGCCGATCTGGACGGAGTTTTTGCGCAAGCTGACCCGCCGCGGCCTCAGGGGCGTCAAGCTCGTCGTCTCCGATGCCCATGAAGGCATCAAGGCGGCCGTCACCAAGGTGCTGTGCGCGACATGGCAGCGCTGCCGGGTCCACTTCATGAGGAACGTGCTGGCGCATGCCGGCAAGAGCGGGCGCCGTGTCGTCTCCGCCTTCATCGCCACCGCGTTTGCCCAGGAGACGCCAGAAGCCGCCAGCACCCAATGGTGTGCCGTCGCCGACCAGATCCGGCCGAAGGTGCCCAAGCTCGCCGCCATCATGGACGACGCCGAGCCCGACGTGCTGGCCTACATGACCTTCCCCAGGGAGCACCGCGCCAAGCTGCATAGCACCAACCCGATCGAGCGCCTCAACGGCGAGATCAAGCGCAGGACCGAGGTCGTCGGCATCTTCCCCAATGACGATGCCATCGTCCGCCTCGTCGGCGCGTTGCTGCTTGAACAGAATGATGAATGGGCCGTCCAGCGCGCCAGATACATGACGCTGGAAACCATCAGCCAAATGAGCGATGATCCTCTCATCAGCCTGCCAGCCGTGGCACGCTGATCATCCCGGCCCCATGCCGGAGAGCGCGGCGACCAAGCCGTCAGCTACACCACTCCCTGGGACACGATCCGGCGTGTCACCCTAGATGAGCTTGATCGGGCCCGCCCTTCGGTGCGAACACATCATGCCACCGGCAGGGCAGCGTGCGACTCGCCGCGCCTGGCTGAAATGCGAATGCATCCATTATGTGTATACCTATGATCCGAACATTCGATTGTTCAAGTCACTTCTCGAAAGCTAACCCTTCGTAGCCACGGAATCATGGGGTTCTCGAGGGCGACCTCGGCCTAACGAATGCAGGGGCCGCACGTAGGTGGACGATGCGCAGAGAAATTGCAGGCGGAGTTGTGGCATTTTGGGTTGACCAAGCGGCATTTCGGCCCGTCAACTCGTCTTCACATGTTCCATCCCCGCCTATTGCAGGAGTGCGGCTTGCACGCTCCTGCGATTACCCGTCGGAGAGAGGGTTACGAATACTGCGACGAGTTGCGCGACTTCTGCTGTCGCACCATCCCATAGCGGTCGGTCACCTGTCCTACCTTGATAGGAGATGAAATGCGAACGCTGCTCGTTGACCATCATGCGGATCTTACGCGCGCCGTGCGAGTTGCGCTCGGCGATAGCGGTTTCGCCGTTGACGTCGTTGGTACACTGGAACAGGCGTCGAGTGCATTTTGTTGCGCGAGCTATGAAATTCTTCTGCTGGAGTTGGTTCTGCCGGATGGCGACGGTCTGGATTGGCTGAGGCAGCTAAGGAGCGACGGACATTCAGTTCCTGCCGTCGTGATGAGCAACATCGACCATCTTGAGCAGCGAATTGCGGTTTTCAATGGTGGCGCGGACGACTTTCTGGTCAAGCCGGTGTTTACGGACGAACTCATCGCCAGAATGCGAGCTGTTCTGCGCCGGTCGACACAGATGACCGACCCGATCATCGTATTTGGCAATCTCCACTTCGATCCGATCGGCCGTCAGGTTTCCGTTGCTGGTCATCCGCTGATGGCCGCACGCCGTGAACTATGTATTCTAGAGCATCTGCTCAACCGTGCAGGCCGCATCGTGCCGCGGGCGCACTTGGAAGATCACCTCTATTCGTTCAACGATGAAGTATCTGCCAACGCGCTTGAAGTCGGAATCTATCGCTTACGCGGACATCTCAATAGGTCAGGTGCAACGCCACGGATCAAGACCGTGCGTGGCATTGGTTACATTCTCGAATGTCCGACTAGCGCGACATCCGCATAGTTGGTCGAATTGAAAGAAAAGACTGCCTTGAAAATCATTCCAACTGGTCATGCGGGCACTGATCCGCGGCCGCCGCTCATCGTCGGCCAGAGACCTATTTTTGCGTGCTACTTGAGCCATGTCCTCTGCGCGCTCATTTTGTTTTCTCCCCTTCCCGCCGCTGCCCAGAACAAGCAGGTTCAAGCGGCACCGCGTGCCGCTTCCAACAGCATCAACGCCACGCTGAACCTTTCCTCTTCGCTCGGCAAGACAGTTCATTTGCCCGCGGCAGCCGCGACTATCTTTGTTGCCGACCCGGCGATCGCCGATTATCAGGCACCCTCAAGTAAAACCATCTTCGTATTTGGCAAGAAATCCGGGCAAACGAGCCTATTCGCCCTGGACGAAAACGGCGAGGCTCTCGCTGAGTTTCGTATCGTCGTCACGCAACCGATCGGGGAACTGCGCGCCATGTTGAGGGACCAGGTCGGCGACTATCCGATCCGAGTCAGCTATACGCCGCGCGGTGCCATCTTAAGCGGTACAGCGCCCGATGCCGAGACCGTCGACACGGCGAAAAGAGTTACTGAGCAATTTCTCGGGGACGGTGCGCAGGTCGTCAATAACATCAAGGTCGCTGGATCCTTGCAGGTTAACCTCAGTGTCCGCGTAGCGGAGGTCTCCCGTAGCGCGATGAAGGCACTCGGCATTAACCTGTCCGCCTTCGGTCAAGTCGGCAATTTCAAAGTGGGTTTATTAAGCGGCAAAGGTGCTGGCGCTGGTGCGGCGAATGGGGGCGGTACAGCAGAAATCGGATTCGACAATGGTGCTGTGAACGTCGGCGCGGTTCTCGATGCGCTCGCCGAGGAGCACATCGCTTCCGTGTTGGCCGAGCCAAACCTCACCGCTATGTCAGGTGAAACTGCCAGCTTCCTGGCCGGTGGCGAATTTCCCATCCCTGTCTTGCAGGAAAAGGGGCAAGTCTCGGTTGAATTCCGTCACTTCGGCGTCAGCCTAGAATTCGTGCCAACCGTTCTCAACAACGACCAAATCAATATTCGCGTAAAGCCGGAAGTCAGCGAACTATCGTCTCAAGGGGCTGTTCAAATCAACGGCATCTCCGTGCCGGCAATTTCCACCCGCCGTGCCGACACGGTCGTCGAACTCGCCAGCGGGCAGAGCTTCGCGATTGGTGGACTCATCAGGCGGAGCGTCAACACTGATATCAGTGTTTTTCCTTGGCTGGGCGAGTTGCCGATCCTTGGCGCCCTGTTTCGTTCGTCCTCATTTCAAAAGCAAGAGACGGAACTGGTTATTCTGGTGACGCCTTACATCGTAAGGCCAGGATCGAACCCCAACCAGATGAGCGCACCGACGGACCGGATGGGGTCGCCTTTGGACCAGGGGGCCACTCTGACGAACTCGTTGGCAAGTCCGCCAGGAGACCAGCGCCCTAGTCCCCGCACTGGTGTGTCAGGCGCCAAGGGCGGCCTCGGCTTTATCATTGAATAGCGGTCTACGAATGACGTTGCGGATCATAAGTCTGGTGGTCACTCTGACGGTAAGTGTAAGTGGCTGCACAAGCACCGCGCCGATTGTCGAGCCATTGGCACCGATCCTTATCGGGCAGGAGACCACCGTACTAACGTTACACAGCCTTCGCGCTTCCGAACGGCGGCGTTTGCGCGTTTTCCTTGAAACGGCAAGTCACGGCCGGCGCGATGCCCTTCACCTCCTTATCAGCGGGGCGTTCGGGCTCAGCGCAGAGGCCGTCCATGAGGCCAGGCAGATGGGCATCGGCGCCTACAACATCCATTTGCTCGACCAAACCAACGGCGGCGCAGTGCGAATAGAGGCGATTGTCTATCGTGCCCGCCCTCCTGTCTGTCCTTCGTATTCCGGCCCTTTACTCAATGACAAGTCCTTCGACCAGACGCTTGGCTGTTCGATACGCCATAACCTGGCGGCAATGGTCAGCGATCCGCGCGATTTGCTCGACAACAAGGCTGTCAAACCAAGCGATGGTGATCGTGCGGCTGTACCAGTAGCCAGATACAGGACCTTCGCGAAGGGCAAAGACGGCTGATGTCAAGTCGTCTCGTCTCTACCTGGTACACCCTGGCAGCTGCTCCAGCACCTACGTGCGGACCCATCGGATTTGGCGCACGATCATCGCCTCATCGAGGTCGTTGACCCAGATGGAAAACAGCTGCCCCCTTACCACACTAGGGCGCACTTGAGTGACGCTGCAGGCTCGCGACTTTCCTTGGTGAGACAGCCGTTACTGTCACGCTGATGGTGTGAACGGAGTTGAGAGGATCCGCTTCCAAGGCACCTTTTGAGGGCAAGACGATGGCATGCGCACTGAGCGGACTCTTTGTTGGCGTTTTAAGCTTCGCGTACCTGAAGTGCCACCGCTTGGATCAATGGCCAGGCACCCAATATTGCCCGGTTCGTGTCGAACAAGATGGCGCGGCGCCGCGCTCCAGGCGGCGCGTGAGCGGGGCCGGCGGGGCCCCATGGCCGCCGGAGGATCACTTTCTTCAGCGGGCGCTGCGCCTCAGCTTGACGGCGCCGTGCGTCGGCGCGACCGAGCTGGCCGGCGCCACGCTTAATTTTCTGCCGCAATCGAGAACGCGTTGTCAAACCCAAGTCGCATTGGGCCTTGATGATCGCTCTGCTTTGGCGCGCACAATCCCCTCTGCCGGGTTCTTTTGTCGAGCTCTCCTTCTCACCCGCCCGGTGTGACACCACTTCAAAGGCGCAGGTCAGCCGGATCAAGCCGGACCTGCTCTAGACACTTTGGAATAGATGGCGATCTGGCGATCTTCTAGGCGCGCCGGTCAGATCGATAGCGCCGCGGCAGCAAAGTTTACGCGGCCGCTGATTGGCAGGATGGGGGATCGCGCCGAGGAAGCGAAATCCGTTTATCAGGCCACGTTCTGAGATAATTGCGGCGTGCCGATCGGGCTAGGAATACCTGCGGCGTGGACAGGTTCCGCATTCAGGCGTGCCTGCAGATTGTTCAAATACTCTTCTGCATAGGTTTGCGCCGTTGAAAGCGGCAGATTGATGCCGGCCGTCGCAGCCTCTTCCAATGCTTTCCTGATGAGCCCGTTGCGAATCGCGAGTTTGACCTGGGGGCCGGCGACAAGACTGACCGCCTGCGCTGCGACACCGAGGCCAGCTTCTAGCAGCGCCTGCTTCATATTGCCTCCGGTAATAGCTGTACGGACAACATTTAACGCTTGCGCCTCGCACGCAAGCGCCATCGATGCGAGATCGGCCACCTGGCCCACGGCCGGAACGAAGCTGAGGAGACCAACCGCCGTCGCAGTCCAATCAACCACTGTCGAGTACACCTTGAGCACGTCGCCGACTGTGTGGATGAAGGCCCCGCCGTTCTGTTTGGAAGACTTGATATCGGGCTGGTCCGCCGCACCCATCATCATGTCCGCGACGGCCTCCTGCTCTGCAGCGGCTTCAGGCACATGGGTTTTCGTTTTCTGAACGGTGCTGTTCGCAACAGACATGTTGCCGTAGAATTGCGCGAAGTCTTTTTTGCTGATGTTACCGGAATCGACCGTATGCCCGCCGCCGAAGTCGAAGAACTCATTGTGGGTCTTATAGCCCGTAATTGAATTGTTCAGCAAACCGAACAAAAGCGGATCGGAGAGTAACTGCGAGGCCGTTTGGCGTACCTTCGGATCGAGGCTCTTGTCGTCTGCCATGCTCGCCAGCTTGTCACGAGTCAGGTCACCGCTCCCAAAGAATGCGCGCTGATTGCTGTTAATCATCTTGAGCGTGTTCAGCTCGGTTTGCGTGAGGCTCATTGACGATGTAGCGGCTTTGAGGAACTCGTCTTTATGGACCGTATCTGAACCACCGCACAGCTGCTTCCAGGCATCCGGGTGATTTAGGAAGTGTTGAGCAGCCGCAATGACCTGAGGCGGACATTTGCCGGTTTTCGCTTGGCCGTCGACGATCCGCTTGAAATCAGCCAGGCTTAGATCCTTAGGCAGGTCGTCGGAGTACCGGTAAAGCTCGCGCAACGCATCGCTCAAGGTCATGACCGAAGCCTGAGCATTTCCGGCGCTGTCGGATGGAATGTAGTTCTGCTGGTAGCTTTGCGCCTGCCGGTCCTGAAATTCGGCAACTTGTGAGTGATGGTGGGAAAATCCAGACAAATCCTTCGCCGTGATCTTGCCTCCACAGCGACCATCGCCCTGCGATCCGATCGCGTAAAAGAGTTCGGGATCCTGCTGCAGTCCTTCGATCGCCGCTTTCAGATCCGGCGGCGTAGAGGGATCATTGGCTTTATCGCCAAGCGACTCCCAACTGAGTGGGCATTGGTCCTTGTGACGGTTCAGCACTGCCACGATCTGCAACTCGGCCTTGGTTAGCGAGCCGCCGTTCCACGTGATTCTCGAGCTTGGCACGGGAGCCGGCGATATGAAATCGGAGGCGATCGCAGGAGGCTGCGGGGCCTGATCCATCGATTCGATTGCCGCCTTCATATGCGACGGCAGCAGGTCCAATGGGTGCTGCCGCAAATCTTCCAACGTCGATTCGACATCCGGCGCCAGCGGACCCCGGAGCGCGCCAGGATTGGTCATGTCTCCGAGCAAGTAGGTGGACAGCATTGCCTCGAAGGACGATGCGCTTTGCTGAGTCTGCAATACCGCGGCAGAAGGCTTCAGGCCCGACCATGCCTGTACGGGCTGTGGGAGATTCGAAGTGATGGATGATGAAAGGTTGCTGGCCGACATTGTGCATCCTCAGACGTGACGTTGAAATCCCAACAAAGGCCTCATGTAAGCCAATGTTTCACGAACGTTCCGAGCGTTGGCCGGTCGCCAAAATGGCCCCTAGCAGTGCCTTTAATTGCTCCGCTCGTTGTTAGCCCCAAGGTCAATTCCAGCCAAAAGCCAGCGACATGGGGCTTCCGATTCCCATCATGAGCGGCTTAGCTTTCGAGAAACTGACGAATTTCAGAAGAATTCACAATCAGGAGCGGCCGACGTGATGATTTCTCCAGAAGCTGCGGCGTCTCCTTAGATGTCATCTCTGGCTCAGCTCAGGCTTCCCTGCAACGCTATCCGGTTGCGGCACGTCAGAAGAATAAGAGGCTTCCGGTTGTCCGTTACGGACGACCGTGGTGGAGGAACCCCGAAACAATATCAGTACCGATTCCCTTGGCGGCGTCTCAGCGACGTGAGGCTGCGCCTGCGCCTCGGCCACAAGGCCGTTGAACGTCTGCTCCACGAGCGCGATGAAGCGCGGTGGACCGGAAACAAGGACGAGGCCATTTCCGGGCGTGGGTCTCACTACATAGCGGTCATCGGAGATGCCAAGCCTATCGAGGGCGCCGTTGAAGGCATCGAAACGAACCGAAGTGAGCACAAGCATCCGAGTTTGCGCTTCTTTTGCAGCGGACACATAGAGCACAAGCCCATCATAGTACCATTGGAGATGGTACAGGTTGGTCAAGCGGTCCAGGAACTTGCGCGGTGGCAAATCCGGCATACGCCCGCGAATCCGCCCCTTCACCTCGGCGCTGATATTGACCCTGATGTTCAGGTTGTTGCCGAATTCCTGCAACGCGGCAGTGAGATCCTGATCTAGAACCGTATACCTATAGGGTGTCGAGGGAAGCGATAGGGGGGCGCCGACAGTTGTTTGGATGGCGGCGGAGAGAAAAAACCCGACACAGAGAAGTCTTTTCAAGCTGTGCAGGATGGTGGATCGTATGAACGTTCTTGGCATCTCGCCCTGATAAACCAAAGGATGGAATTTTCACAAGTCACCAAAGTCGTCAAAGTGACTTTAAATGACCAACCGACGCTCCCGTCAGCTTGTCGTCAGCTCGCCTCCCTAAGGGATTGCCTCAACAGCGGGCGATGAACCGGCTGGACTCATCACACGTTAAAGAGAAGCAATCGAGTCCTTGTATGATGATGCCTGTCACGTCGATCCCTGCCAGTGTTACTGACAGTCTCTCCAGGGTTGGCTCACCGTCATTCGGCGAGCAGGCCCACTTTGACCACGCTCTAGCACAGGCGGCTGCCTCGATGAAAAACGATACCGCTGCGGCGGCGCCTGTTCCTCCGCCCTTGGATGTTCAACGCGCGACTGCGCAGACAAGTCCACTGGGACACCGCGTGCTGCAGGCGATTTCTTCGATGCACGGGGACAATGCAGTTACTTCTGCCGCGCCCGACCATCAGGTAGCCCTAACGAAGGGCGCTCTACCGGGTGCGGCTGAGAGGCTTCCGGTCGAAGGTGGGGCAACGGGGACGTCGGACGTTCCGCGAGCAGGGGGTGACTTCGAAGCGATGGTTGCTGGTCTGCGGGATCTCTACAACGGCGTCACCCAGGTTGCCCTTGTTTCCAAAGGTGTCAGCGGCATCACCTCATCGGTGAACAAACTAATAAAAGAAGGATGAACGGCGCGAATGATTGGCTTAGCCCATGGCGAAATCATGCGTAGTCGCCCGTCTGGTCGGCGATCGCTTCATTTTGTCGTGCTGCCACTTCTCTTCGCCTTAAGTGGTTGCAAGGTCGATCTCTACGCGCAATTGCAGGAGCGCGAGGCGAATGAGATGCTCGCGCTTCTGATAGACAACGGAGTTGACGCGGTCCGGGTTGCCGCTAAGGACGGGACCAGCACGATCCAGGTCGACGAAAAGCTGCTTGCCTTCTCAATCAACCTCTTGAATGCCAAGGGGCTGCCGCGCCAGTCTTTCAAGAACATCGGCGAGATATTCGAAGGATCAGGACTGATTGCCTCGCCGACCGAGGAGCGTGCCCGTTACGTTTATGCTCTGAGCGAAGAGTTGTCGCGCACGATCAGCGATATTGATGGCGTCTTCTCAGTACGTGTTCATGTCGTTCTGCCGAATAACGACCTGTTACGAGCGGGCGGCACGCCATCCTCGGCCTCGGTCTTTATCCGGCACGACGCCAAAGCAAATCTTTCCGTTCTGCTGCCGAAAATAAAGATGCTCGTCGCCGACAGCATCGAAGGCTTGTCCTACGAAAAGGTCGAAGTGGTTTTGGTGCCAGTGGAACGGTCCGTACATGAGCAACCCTCCGTACCGGCGACTGCGTTGGCCCAAGCGTCTAAATCCTTTCCTGCGCCACTTCTGGCGATCGTGATGGGTGTTGCCGCAGCTGTATTCGCTGTGGCGTGCTATCTCTTAGCAAGTGTTCTTCGGCATCGGCGCAGACAATCATCGGGCGAATTATCCAAGATCGGGGGCCGCTCGGGTGTTTCCGCTGTCGAGGCCATTCGAAAAAAAATCATTGGCCGTGCGGCATAGGTGATATTCTCAATGCCCATTTCGATGCAGACTAGCGATCGCGATCATTCGTCGCAATTGCGTTCCGCGTACTGGAGCAAGCTTGCTGCTTCGGCCCATCCGACTCGTCTTGCCGCCTGTCTGGATCCGACGTTATCGGCTGCGACAGTGGTGCAGTTGCAGACCTGTGCCAGGCTGCAGCCAAAATTGGCAGAATTGCTGCTTGACAATGACACGGATTCGAACGGATGCGGCTGGCCGGATCTTCTGCAGGGGCATGACCCGCGTCGGGCTGCCCTCTTTGCGGGTAGTGTTTGGCATGCTCGTTCGCTGCTGAAGCTTGTTTCACAACGTCACCTCACGGTGCTAGTTGAACATATCGGCGCTGATGCGCACGCTTTTGGCATCCGACATCTGGCGTATGCGATCACAGGCAGTTTGATCGCGGATCCGAAAAAACTCGCGCTCCAAATTGAACACGATGGACATGCCTGCCTTGGTGCTTGGCTCGATCAGAGTCCAGTGCTTGAGCGTAACCGCGTGCTTCTACGGTTGCCCCTCGGGACAGCCGCCGAGAATCCAGCGCCCGAGCACGGCAATGCCTCAGGCCAGTTGTTTTCGCTCGTGCTAGCCCATTTTGAGACGGAGATCCCGGCGCTATGACAGCCGATGTTTCCGCGGCGCCCGTCGCACCGCAAATGCGCCCGGTTGGGCCACTGATACCGGCAAGTGAGCTCGAAATCTGGCAGTGCGCCGCAGAAGCGCGCGCTGCGGCAGAACGGCATCAGCAGCGGGTTCGCAGTTGGGCACGCGCCGCTTATCAGCGTGAGCGGGCGCGCGGCCAAATCGAGGGTTTGAATGCAGGCGCGGAGGAGTTGGCACGGCTGATTGCGGGGACAGTCTCCGAAGTGGCGCAACGAAAGGCGGTTCTGGAGCAGGAACTGCCACAGCTCGTGATGGAGGTCCTAAGCGATATTCTGGGCGCTTTCGACCCGGGTGAGCTGTTGGTGAGGGCTGTTCGTCACGCCATTGAGCGCAAATACAGCGGCGCGGAAGTTTGCCTTCATGTATGCCCCATGCAAGTCGATATGCTCGCGCGCGAGTTTGCTGGATGCGACGGAAGGGAGGGTCGGCCGAGGGTTCGGATCGATCCGGATCCGACGTTGTCGCTTCAACAGTGCGTGCTGTGGAGCGAGTATGGCAATGTCGATCTGGGACTTGACGCACAGATGCGCGCGCTGCGTCTCGGCTTCGGGTTGCTGTCTGAGGAAGGCGAACCGTGACCACGCCGGTACCAGAGCATAATAATTTCGCTGGCATCCGGGCTCCCGATCCGGCGATCTCGTCTTTGAGGTCTGCAGCAAAGCAAATCGACACGCGTGTGGTGCGCGGACGGATCACGCGGGCTATCGGTACACTGGTCCATGCTGTCTTGCCGGACACTCGTATTGGGGAAATTTGTCTCCTACAGGATCCGCGAACCGGACTGTCGCTGGAAGCCGAGGTGATCGGCCTGTTGGATGATGGGGTGTTGCTTACGCCGATCGGCGACTTGGTCGGCCTGTCCAGCCGCACAGAAGTCGTGGCCACCGGACGAATGCGTGAAGTGCCAGTCGGCCCCGATTTGCTCGGCCGCGTGATTGACAGCCGTTGCCGTCCACTTGACGGCAAAGGCGAAGTTAAAACGGCCGAAACTCGTCCGCTGCGCGGCAGGGCACCCAATCCGATGACAAGGCGCATTGTTGAGCGGCCATTCCCGCTCGGAGTCCGTGCCCTGGATGGTCTCCTGACATGCGGCGAGGGCCAGCGGATCGGGATCTATGGCGAGCCTGGTTGTGGCAAGTCGACGTTATTGTCGCAGATCGTAAAAGGTGCCGCCGCTGACGTTGTCATAGTCGCCCTCATAGGCGAACGCGGACGTGAAGTTCGTGAATTCATCGAGCGGCATCTTGGGGAGGCCGGCCTGCGCCGTACGGTCGTTGTCGTTGAAACGTCCGACCGCTCAGCAGTGGAGCGGGCGCAATGTGCTCCTATGGCGACTGCGCTCGCCGAATATTTTCGCGAACAGGGACTACGCGTCGCTCTCATGATGGACTCGCTGACGCGCTTCTGCCGCGCCATGCGAGAAATAGGCCTCGCTGCTGGTGAGCCGCCGACCCGACGGGGCTTCCCTCCTTCCGTGTTTGGCATGCTGCCAGGCCTGCTGGAGCGGGCCGGCATGGGTGAGCGCGGCTCGATCACGGCCTTCTACACTGTGCTTGTCGAAGGTGATGGCACAGGTGATCCAATCGCCGAGGAATCGCGCGGCATTCTCGATGGCCATGTCGTCCTCTCACGCGCTATCGCGGCGCGATCGCATTTCCCCGCTATCGATGTGCTGCAGAGTCGCAGCCGCGTGATGGATGCGGTCGTTTCTGGGACACATCGCAAGGCAGCATCCTTCTTCCGCGATCTCCTGTCGCGCTATGCCGAGAACGAGTTTTTGATCAATGTCGGCGAATACAAGCAAGGCGGCGATCCCCTAACTGACCGGGCTGTCGCGTCGATTGGCGAGCTGAGGGAATTTTTGTGCCAGACCGAAGGCGAGGCGTCGCATTTCGAGGAGACGGTCGCATGGATGTCGCGTCTGACCGCGTGAATCGTGTTCAGGCCTCGAAGTTACGGCTCCTGAAGGAAATGCAAGAGCGTGGTGCCCGTAGGGAGCTGTCCAAGAAGGAAACCGAGCGCCATATGGCCACCTTAGCCGTACACAATGCCTCGCAGGGGCTTGCAATCGCACAGCAACATTGCGCTTCGGCCGAAGCAGCGCTCTACCAAGAGCTGATGACGCTCGACAGCTTGTCCAGCGCAGCACTCGACCGTCACGACCTTTGTATTGACCGGCTTGCGGCTGAGATCGCTTTCAAACGCCAGATGCTTGATGATGCACGCCTTGCTCAAGAAAAGGCCGAGATAGCGGCATCTGAGAAGAGGGAGCTATGGGTCAGATGTTCGGCGGCAACGCACAAATGGCAACAAATCGACGATGACGTCAGGCGCGCGGTCGATATTCAGTCGGATGCCGCAGGCGAGATAGAGGCCGACGATGAAATGTTGCTTCGGTATGGGAGGGTTTCTCTCGCCCAGATGTCCCGCAACCAGATCCGATAACCGCAGGTTCTGTGAATGACGCGCTCGTGCAGTTTAGAGCCGCTTTGGTAACCACTGTGGTCAGACCCGCTATACTCGAACCAGCGCTAACACTGTCCCACGAGGTCGCCTCGTGGCTCAATGATATAGCGACTTCCCGCACGCCGTTTCAGAGCCGGATCGGCGACAAGTCGCTATCGCTGCGGATGGGCGGAGTTGTGTGGCAGCAGGAACCTACTGCCATTCCGATGCTTGACTGCATTTGGCGGGTGGGAGGTGAAACGGTCGTCTTGTCGCTGTCCCGACCGCTTGTAGAGGCGCTCGTCTCGACAGTGCAGAGTGGCCTTGCTTTCCCTTCCGAGCCAACTGCTTCGCTCATTCTCGAACTTGCACTCGAGCCGCTGATAGCTCGCCTGGAGCTCAGGACACAGCGGAGCGTGCACCTCCTTTGCGTGCGTGAAGCCATGACACCGGCACCTTATCTCGAGCTGGATATCGTCTTCGGTCCCGTCAGTGGCAAGGGTCGTCTGTGCCTGTTCTCGCCTCTTGATGGCTTGGTGCCGTCTGCGTTCCGCGCCTTGGGCGTACTGATTGGGCAGTTGCCGCGACAGCCGCGCGGGCTTTCCACAGAGCTTCCGGTCATAGTTGCAGGAGAGATCGGCACGCTTCGCGCTCCGGCGGCGCTTCTTCGAAGAGCATGTGCCGGTGATGCTCTGATACCAGACATAGCGCCGTTCGGCCGTGGCCAGATCACCCTATCAGTGGGTCAGTTATGGACCGAGGCAGATCATGAGGGCGACCACCTAATCCTGCGGGCGCCTTTCCGCCCGCGATCGTGCCCGTTGGAGAATGCGCATATGAAACAACCCGAATCTCAACTAAGGCCGTCGGAAGCCGATCTCGACGAAATCGAGATCATGCTTGTCTTTGAATGCGGCCGCTGGCCTATCCCTCTAGGAGAATTGAGGAGTGCCGGCGAAGGGCATGTTTTCGAACTTGGTCGGCCGATCGATGGTCCAGTCGACATAGTTGCTAATGGTCGGCGTATCGGGCGTGGCGACATTGTGCGCATCGGAGATGAGCTGGGCATCAGACTCTGCGGCAGATTGGCATGCAATGACTGAGATTCAGCCGGCCGTCCTGACGCTTCTTGCGGTTACCGCCGGACTCGGGCTGCTGGTTTTAGCAGTCGCCACGACCACGGCGTTCGTAAAGGTATCGGTTGTTCTATTCCTCGTCCGCAATGCGCTCGGGACCCAGACGATACCACCGAACGTGGTACTATACGCCGCGGCATTGATCCTCACCATGTTCGTTAGCGCGCCTGTTATTGAACAGACCTATGATCGCCTCACAGATCCGAAACTGCGTTATCAGACGATCGATGACTGGATAAGCGCCGCTCAAGAAGGAAGTGAACCCTTGCGCGATCATCTCAAGAAGTTCACGAACGAAGAGCAGCGGCGATTTTTCCTTTCCTCGACTGAAAAAGTCTGGCCAGAGGAAATGCGTGCCAAAGCCACACCTGATGATTTTGCCATTCTCGTACCATCTTTTCTAATTTCAGAACTCAAGCGTGCATTCGAAATCGGCTTTCTCCTTTATCTGCCCTTTATCGTCATCGATCTTATCGTAACGACAATCTTGATGGCGATGGGCATGTCAATGGTATCCCCGACGGTTATATCTGTACCTTTCAAACTATTTTTGTTTGTCGCTATTGATGGCTGGTCGAGATTGATGCACGGACTTGTGTTGAGTTACACGATACCGGGAGGTTAACTATTACTGAATCGACTATTGTCACACTTATGAGCCAATCTTTGATGGTTTTCATGATCTGGATTCTGCCGCCGCTCATTGCATCGGTGGTTGTTGGCCTGGGCATTGGCATCATCCAGGCGGCAACGCAGATTCAGGATGAAAGCCTGCCGCTCACGGTGAAGCTTCTGGTCGTTGTCGCGGTAATTGGCCTGTTTGCCCCTGTGCTGAGCGCCCCGCTCATAGAGCTTGCCGACCAGATCTTTACTGAGTTTCCCGCAATGACACCAAGCTACTAGCCTCCGCCATGTATGCGTCATCGGGCGAGATTCAAATCCTGATCCATGCGGCTCTCGAGCTCGTCGTTGCGGCCAGTCTTGGCGCAGCCCGCGCGATAGGCATTATGCTGATACTTCCTGTATTTACACGATCTCAGGTCGGTGGGCTGATCCGCAGCTGCCTGGCTGTTGCCTTCGGACTGCCGTGCTTGGCACACGTGAGCGACGGGCTGCACGCGCTGGATCCTGAAACGGTTCTAATCCATGTAACTCTGCTCGGTTTGAAGGAGGTTTTTGTCGGCGTGCTACTTGGCACTTTGCTCGGCATCCCCCTATGGGGCCTTCAGGCGGCTGGTGAGTTTATCGATAACCAACGTGGCATCACCAGCCCGTCCGCTCCGACCGACCCCGCGACGAACAGCCAGGCTTCCGCTATGGGCGTTTTTCTCGGGATCACTGCAATAACGATCTTCGTCGCATCAGGAGGTATGGAGGCTGTCATCAGTGCTCTTTATGGCAGCTACCTGATCTGGCCCGTTTTTCGGTTTCACCCCACATTGAGCCCGCAAGGAGCAATGGAGCTATTAGGGCTCCTCGACCACATTATGCGCACGACATTATTGGTCTCCGGCCCTGTCGTGATCTTCCTGCTGCTGGTGGATGTATCAATGATGATACTCCGTCGCTTTGCGCCGCAATTCAAGTCGAGCCAACTGTCCCCGACGCTCAAGAATATCGGCTTTCCGATTATCATGGTCACCTACACCGCCTATCTGGTCGAGGGCATGAAACTGGAGATTGCACAAGCGAATGGCGCGCTTGAGTGGTTCGGCAAGTTGCTGAAATGAGCGACACGAGTGAAGAAAAGAATCACGCCGCCACCCCGACGAAGCTAAGGGAAGCGCGCAAAAACGGGCAGATACCGCGCAGCGCCGATTTCGTCCGCGCGGCCGGCACTTGCGCTGGGTTCGGCTACCTTTGGCTGAGAGGGAGCGTGATCGAAGACAAATGCCAGGAAGCGCTATTACTGGTCGACAAGCTGCAGAACCTTCCTTTCGATATCGCGGTCCGGCAGGCATTGGTCCTGCTGATCGAACTCACCCTGGGGGCCGTTGGCCCGCTGCTTGGAGCTCTCGTCGCCGCGGTAATTTTGGCGGGATTGATAGCCAATGGTGGATTTGTCTTCTCTCTCGAGCCTATGAAGCCCAAGTTTGAGAAGATTGACCCTTTTCAAGGGCTGAAACGCATGGTGTCTGCGCGTTCAGCAGTCGAGCTTGGGAAGACACTGTTTAAGGTAGTGGTCCTCAGCACCACCTTTCTTATCTTGCTTTTCGACATGTGGAAGACGGTGATCTATTTGCCAGTCTGCGGCATGGGCTGTCTCGGCTTGGTCTTTACGGAGGCGAAACTGCTGATGGGGATTGGCGCCGGTGCACTTCTGGTGGGCGGGCTGATCGATCTCCTGTTGCAGCGTTCGTTGTTTCTGCGCGAAATGCGCATGACCAAGACCGAAGTGACGCGCGAGTTGAAGGAACAGCAGGGGACGCCAGAGTTGAAGAGTGAACGGCGTCGCATCCGCGACGAGACAGCTGGCGAGCCTCCGCTTGGGTTGAATCGCGCCACGTTGATCTTCAGAGGAAAGGCGATACTGGTCGGTCTTCGCTACATTCGTGGTGAGACCGGGGTGCCGGTCCTAGTTTGCCGCGCCGAGGGCGAGGCCGCTTCGCACATGTTCTATGAGGCGCAGGCGCTACATCTCACTATTGTCGATGATCATGTCCTAAGGCCTGTTGAGATTCAGGATTCCACTTTTGGCTTGGTTGTGATTCAAGCTTCGGATGGAACGATTTGTGCTGACTGACGCCCAATGGGCGAAGATGGAACCGCATTGCCTGGGTAAGCCAATTGACCCTGGTCGAAGTGGAAGCGACAACCGCCGCTTCATCGAAGCCGTGCTTTGGATCGTGCGCACGGGAAGCCCGTGGCGTGATCTTCCAGCTTTCTTCGGGGGCTGGAACACCGTTTTCAAGCGATACCGCGATTGGGTCAAAGCCGATGTTTTCATTCGGCTTTTCGAGGCCTGTTCGGACCAGCCGGATATGGAGTATGCCATGATCGATGCAACCATCGTCAAGGTCCACCGCCACGGCCAGGGCGCAAAAGGGGGACTCAAAGCCAGGCCATAGGCCGATCCAAGGGCGGCATGACCACCAAGATTCTCGCGCTCACTGATGCGCTCGGCAATCTCGTGCGCTTCGTTCTCCTGCCCGGCCATCGTTTCGATACGGTAGGCGTTGCGCCGCTCATCGACGGCCTCTCCTTCGGCGGGCTGATCGCCGACAAGGCTTTCGACAGCAACAGCATCATCGCCGATCTGAACGAGCGCGGCGCCAGGATCGTTATCTCGCAGCATCCGAGGCGCGCCTTGCCGCTGCCTCTCGATCTCGAACTCTACAAATGGCGTCATCTCATCGAAAACTTCTTCTGCAAACTCAAGGAATTCAAGCGCATTGCCATGCGAGCTGACAAAACAGACCAGAGCTTCAACGCCATCATCCATCTCGCTGCCGCCGTCATAAACTCACGATGAATCTCAACAGGCCTTAGCGCATCAGCTCATCAGCGCAACGAAACTGGGCAACGCCGTTCCCAGGCAACATTTCGAGCCCGTCGCGAGAGCACTCTTCGCCGCAGGCTTAGCCTAGATGTGGCGCCTCAACAGGCTGTCCTCGGTGAGGCCGAGTCTGCTGATTGGCGTTGTGGGATTAGGCTGCGGTCTGTTCCACAGCCAGGCAGGCAGCTCGACGGCGCGATCATGGGAAGTCGGGCATGGGACGGCATAGGCCTATTCCCCAAGACCACGCTTGATGAAGCGCCCGGCCTTGCGTTGGTCTTGGCGTGTAAGTTTGATGCGGATGGGCTTGAGCCCAAGGATGCGGCAATCCTCGCGAAGGCTTTCGCCTTGTAGCCGAAGCCGGCCTAGTAGGCGACCGCCTCGTATGGTCGAATTGGTAGCTCGTCCGATATCCCTGCACGCGTAGTGCCACCGGGCAGACGGATGCTATCACCGGATCGACCTCGATCGCGGCGACTTGAGAGGCCTTAGCCATTAGACCGCCAGGACCGGGTGTTTTGCGCGTGAAGGAGTGCCGCTGAGCCTGCCGACGCTCGCCGACCAGGTTGGCGCGGCCACATTCGCGTTCGTGCCCATCCATCGTCGATCGAGCCTCATGTCCTCCTCGCCGACCGATGGCACGGCGGCGATACAAACGTGCCGGTCCTCGCCAAGGGCAAGACCGATACTGGCAGGCTGCGGGTCTATGTCCGCGTTCGGCGGTGTCGATCCGCCCGCCGGGCTGTTTCATTATTCGCAGCTACCGGCGTGGCGAACATCCACGGGTCCATCTTGGCACCTGGTCCGCGATCCCGCAGGCCGACGCCTATGGCGGCTATGGCGAACGCCACGCGCCGCCGGTACTCGAAGCAGGGCGCATGCGCGCCGCAAATTGTTCGAGCTCGCCGGAAGCCGATCTTTGCCACAATCGCCTAAAAGAGGATCATGCGCGTACCAGGGCAATCTTTACGTTAAGGTCGGATTGCACAGGGATATACTTGCCACAGGAAGCGGCTTGTTCCGCCGTTCCGGCTCCGGTTTCGCCTCTGCGCTTTCAAGGCGCGCCAGAAGCCGGGCCCGCTCTCCCGCAGCCTTTTCCACGCTGGCCTGCTTGACGTGGCCGTAGCCGCGAATGAGAGCCGGGACTGACGCCAAGGCAGCAGCCGCCTCTAACTTCGCTGGCGTCACGATGCGGGCGATGCGGTCGACATCGGCCTCGTAGCTTGCGAGCAGGCCGCGCTCCGTCCGCCGCTCGGCGGAATAGCCGAACAGATCGAGCGCTGATCCGCGCAGGCCCTTCAGCGACGCAAGCAGGCTGAATGCCTTCATCATCCCCGGCCCGAAACTTGATTTCTTTGGCTTTCCGTCCGTGCCGCGCCGGCCCATGATCGGGGGCGCGAGGTGGAATTCCAGCCGGTCGTATTCCTGGAATTGCGCCGCCAGTTGGCGCTGGAACGATCCGTCCGTGTAGAGGCGGGCGACTTCATACTCGTCCTTGATAGCCATCAGTTTGAAGAGGTTTCTCGCCACGGCCTCGGCGACCGGGGCGGAGCCCGGCAAGACTGCCTGCTCGGCCTTGCGGACGGCCGCGACACGATCGGCGTAACGCTTCGCATAGGCGGCGTTCTGATAGGCGGTCAGGAACTCCACTCGACGCGCGACGATCTCGTCAAGCGTCTGTGCGATACCGGGCTCCGCCGCCTGGCCAGGCCGGCCGAGCATTCCTTTGACGAAATCCGGCTGATGCGCCGCGCGCCGTCCCCAGCGGAAAGCTGCGATATTCATGGCGACCGACTCGCCATTGAGTTCGATGGCGCGTTCGATCGCCTCCGCCGGCAGCGGCAGCCCGCCATGCTGGTAGGCAAAGCCCAGCATGAACATGTTGGCCCCGAGCGAATTGCCGAACAGCGCCGACGCAGTGCGCGTGGCGTCGAAGAAATGCGCCTTTTCGCCGGCAGCCTCGCGAATGGCCTCCTTCAGCCGCTCCACGGGCAGCGAAAAATCGGCCGAGCGCGCGAAGTCGCCCGGCATGATCTCGGCGGTGTTGGCGACGAAGATCGTATGGCCCTCGCGCACCGCCGCCAGCACCTTCTTGTTGCCCGACACGACCAGGTCGCAGCCGAGAACGAGGTCGGCCTTGCCCGCCGAGACGCGGATGGCGTGGATATCCTCAGGGGTTTTTGCGATGCGGACATGTGAAAAGACCGCCCCGCCCTTCTGCGCCAGGCCCGCCATGTCGATCATGCCGCAGCCCTTGCCCTCCAGATGCGCCGCCATGCCGAGGATGGCGCCGACTGTGACGACGCCGGTGCCGCCGACGCCGTCGATGATCGACGACCAGCCGTCGCCATTGAGCGCAAAAAGCTGTGGCTCCAGCACGCCTTCGAGCGGATCGGAGTTTCCTGCCATGCCTTTGGCCTTGCGAATCTTCGCGCCATGCACGGTGACGAAGGACGGGCAAAAGCCGTTGACGCAGGAGAAATCCTTATTGCAGCTCGACTGGTCAATGCGGCGCTTGCGGCCGAACTCAGTTTCGACGGGTTGGATCGAGGCGCAGTTGGATTGGACGCCGCAATCGCCGCAGCCTTCGCAGACGAGCTCATTGATGATGACGCGCTTGTCGGGGTCCGGAAAGGTTCCCCGCTTGCGGCGGCGGCGCTTTTCGGCCGCGCAGGTCTGGTCATAAAGCAGCACGGACACGCCCTTCACCTCGCGCAACTGCCGCTGCACCAGGTCGAGATCATCGCGATGGTGGATGGTGGAACCGGCGGGAAACCCTATCCCGGCGGCGGCATACTTGCGGGGTTCGTCGGTGACGATGGCGATGCGCTCGACGCCCTCGGCGTGCACCTGGCTCGCGATCATGTCGACGGTCAGATTGCCTTCGAGCGGCTGGCCACCAGTCATAGCGACGGCGTCGTTGTAGAGGATCTTATAGGTGATGTTCGCGCCCGAGGCGAGCGCGAAGCGCAGCGCTAGCGAGCCGGAATGGTTATAGGTGCCGTCGCCGAGGTTCTGGAAGATGTGCTCGCGCGTCGAGAACGGCGCCTGGCCGACCCATTGCGCGCCCTCCCCGCCCATCGCGGTGAAGCCGACCGTGGAGCGGTCCATCCACAGCGCCATGAAGTGGCAGCCGATGCCGGCGGTGGCGATCGAGCCTTCGGGCACTTTGGTCGAGGAATTGTGCGGGCAGCCGGAGCAGAAGAATGGCGTGCGCGCGCCAATGTCCTTCTTGTCGGCAAGCGTCGCCTGGAACTGCTTTAGCCGAGCGACCCGTGCAGTAATCTCCTCCGACGGTCCGATCGTCTCGACGATGCGCTCGCCGAGCGCGATCGCGATATCATTCGGGTCGAGGGAACCCTTGGCCGGGAAAAGCCAGCCGCCGCGCTCGTCCTTCTTGCCAATCACCATGGGCTGCATGGCCGTGTTGTAGAGGCTCTCGCGCAGCTGGACTTCGATCAGCGAGCGCTTCTCCTCGACGACGATCACCTTCTCCAGGCCACGCACGAAATCCGCAATGTGCTCGAAGTCGAGCGGCCACGGGCAGCCTATCTTGAACAGCCGCACGCCGAGCTGGTTGGCGCGGGCTTCGTCGACGCCGATATCCTCCAGCGCCTGGCGTACGTCAAGATAGCTCTTGCCGATGGTGATGATGCCGATCTTCGGATTTCGGCCGCCCGAATAGACGATTCGATTGAGATCATTGGCCTTGATGAAGGCCGCCGCTGCGGCACGCTTGTGTTCGTGCAGACGCGCTTCCTGGCCGAGCTGGTCGAGCTCGTGGCGGATATTCAAACCGCTGGGCGGCATGTCGAACTCGGGGATGATGATGTTCAGCCGGTCGAGCGACGCATCCACCGAAGCCGTCGATTCGATATTGTCCTTGACGCATTTGATCGCCGCCCAGGTGCCGGCGAAGCGCGACATGGCGTAGCCGTAAAGGCCGTATTCGATCAGTTCCTGCACACCCGCCGGATTGAGGATTGGGATCATGGTATCGACGAACACGAACTCGGTGGCGTGCGCGTTGCTGGATGATTCCGCCATGTGGTCGTCGCCCATCAGGGCGAGCACACCGCCATACCTGGACGATCCGGCGAGATTGGCGTGGCGAAAAACGTCGCCGGAGCGGTCGACGCCCGGACCCTTGCCGTACCAGATCGAAAAAACGCCGTCATATTTGCCTTCGCCGAGCAATTCCGTCTGCTGCGTACCCCAGCAGGCCGTAGCGGCCAGTTCCTCGTTCAGCCCGGGCTGGAAAACGATGCTGGCGTCGGCAAGCTGCCGTTTGGCTTTCCAGAGCTGGAGGTCGAGACCGCCGAGCGGCGAGCCGCGATAGCCCGAAACGAAGCCGGCGGTGTTAAGCCCCGCGCGGCGATCGCGCTCGCGCTGCATGAGGAGCATACGCACGACCGCCTGCGCGCCCGACAGGAAGATGCGCTCCTTGGAAAGGTCGAATTTGTCGTCGAGCGCAACGTCATGAAGCGTCATCTGCAATTCCTTCGACGCGACAGCTCAAATCGGGCGTCCGCTTCAGGCAAGTTTTGGCCGGGGTGTTCCGCGCACCAGCGCCGCTCGCCCTTTTTGCGATAGTTGAGGTGCGGGGCCGGCAACCCGTGCAGTTCGCGGCATACGCTGTTTGGACCAGAGAGGCTCAACTGCCAGCATCTGGACCAACGACCCTCTGGCCTCCAGATTTCGGAGGTATGACTCATGGTGTCACCACAAGCGGCACTTAACTGCGAGCCCCCGACTATATCGCGTGTCGAGCAGCCGGTGTCGACCGGTGCTCCACCGCGGCAAGCGGATGGCGTGGGTGGCCGCTGAACCCTCCGGTCAACAGGGACTTGCAGAACGCAGGGGTGAGCTTGCCGCGGTGGATTACGACGTTCTCGTGACCGGTCGCAGCCCGGGCGTCCTGCCACTGGCGATTGTGGCCGCGCTGTTCATTGGATTTGACGTGGCAAGCGACGAAGTCGGCGTCATTCAGCGTCGCCAACTGCCCCGCATGTACCGACTCCTTCGTATGGATGTGCACCCACATCGGTTTCGGCATTGCACCATTGCGCAGCGCCTTGGGCTGCAGCCGGATTTCGAATAGCGTCCCTGGCTCCCCCCTCAACGGCTGCGGTGGATCCGCAGGCGTCAACTCCTTGGCCTGCCGCAAGTGTTCAAGGTACTTCTGCGACGGAAATGCGTAGGTCTTCATGCATTCGATCGTAATCGTGGCCTTTTGCTCTTTCAAAGCCTTGGCCAGTCCCTGCGCCTGGCCCAACATTCTCTTGAGCTGTTCTGTGTCTTCGTGCACTTTGGGTACTTGCGAAGGCGAGAGTCGGAGGAGACTATCATGCTGCTTAAACGCGGCCAGACAGGCCTGCATCTCGGCGGCCTGGGTCTGCAGACGCTCGACCACGGTGTCCACGACGTGTTCGGCGTTCTCGGGTTTCATCTGGCGCGCTTGCGAGACGGCCTTTTGCTGACCAGCCAGATCGAACTTCAGGAGTTCGGCCAACCGTGCCAGCATCTGCTCCGAAGCCGGGGCCTGCCAGATCGCCAAGCGTGCAGCCGCCACCGACGCACTCGCATCCGGCGCCTCCTCCGCACTCACGAGCTTTTTCGTACCTAGATCGGAAAGCACGACAACCTTGGCTGCTGGCGCCGGATCGCCGTCGTTTGCAGCGACTTGCGGCTCCGGCTGGCCGGCGGCCGAAGAGCTAGCACCGGCGGCCGAAGTGCCGGCGCCAGCGGCCTGCTTGTCTTTCCCTTTCCCGTTCGCTTTCCGTTTCTTGCCCACTGCAGTGCCTTGGGCCCCTGCAGCCTCGCTGGCAGTGTCGGCCGGTATCGCAGCGCGAGCGTCGGCCGGCGGTGCAATGATGGCTTTGGTCTGCAGTTGTTGTGCCAAGGTTTCGGCGATTGTAGCCGTGCCGGCAGTGCCGGCCGGTTTTGCAGCACCAGCGGCTGCCGGCGATGCAATGATGGCTGGCGACTTCGGCTGCAGTTCCAGGAAGTGCATGACCTCGTCCGCAGTGATCCATGCGTCGTCCACGATCTGGCCCAACAGTTCCAATGGGAGGCCGGCACCTGTTCGGTCATCGCCTAACTTGGCAAGCATGTCGTGCAACGCCAATCCAAATTCCGAAAGCCGCTCCATGACTCCTTCCAGCACGGCGCAGTGCTCTGCGTCGAGTGGGCGCCCTTCGCTGGACAACACAGCGTCGCCGGTCGAGTGGAATGCCGGAAAAACGTCGCTGATGAAGGTCCCCAGCAGACGCACCTTCCGGTCCTCACCTATGAGGATTTCCCTCACGGCTGCTTCGAACGTGCTCGCCAGCGGCTCAATCTTGATCTGCGCGAGAGCGACCCGCGATTGCAGCACCATGACCTTCAAATTCGCTGCCCAGCCGGTGTGCAGGCGCAGTGCGGCCTGTTCGCCCTCTCGCATCTCGGCCGTTGCGCTCGGTAAGTTGGCAGTGGCGGCGCAGACGGACCGCATCCGTTCGCAGCGCCGCAGCTTCTTTTCCCACCACTCCATGAGGGCCACATAGTGCTTCGCCACACTGGAAACTGCTCGGCTCAGCGGGTCGCGGGGAGTGTTGGATGCGCGCAACTTGTGGAGTACCGCGTCCGCAGCCTCCCTTTTTTCGCGCAAGGCGTAGAGTATGTTGGTGGCAAACATGTTGCAGTGCTTCGCCCGATTGAGCGTTTCGTCGCGGAATTCACGCGCCCGATCGTCGGACAGAATGCTACGCGCCACTGCCGGGGGCAGGCTTGCGTAGTAGTTCAGAACTGTCGAGCCTGCATTGATGAACCGATCCATCTGATCTTGCGCCTCCTCCAACGAGTCGTGTCCGCGCAGGGCCGCATTACGGCAACCGTCAAGCTCGCTAAGCAGGCCGAGCATTCGTAGCTTTGCCGCGTTGATTTCTTCGCCTGTCAAGGAAATGGGAACTGCCACACTCGAGCTTGGAGGCTGGCTGGCGACCGGCGCCGTAGCTCCGCCCTCGGACGCAGTGGCCCCACCCTCCGAGACTGAGGGAAAATCGCGTTGCCGCGCAATCGCTGCAGGTGGCGCAGCGGCTTCACGTGGCGCAGCAGTCAGGGTTCGATGTGCGCCAACGGAGTGGCCGGAAGACCCGTCGCCCAGGGCATCATCGGCACCGCGCGCGGAGGACGTCCCTCTATCTTGAGCCCCAGAGCGGATCCGCTCGACAACGGATCCGAACGATTGACTGCCTTCCCCAAGAGCAACACTGGATTGCGAGCGCGAACTGCTCGCCCCCAACGTGCTGTCGGCTCCAGCATTCCCTATGCGCGATCTGCCAGGTCGACCAATGCCCGTCATATTACATCTCCGATATTGGCAAGAATGCGCCCATTGTGTTGGGGCTGATGTCGCTCAGCCGTAGTGGATCTGGGCCCTGACCTGCGGGAGCTTGGTGCGCCCTGTACCACTGCTCTCTGTCCTCTGCCGAGACTAGTGGAGGCTTGCTTGCTGCCTTTCACCGGCACGGTTGTTCGCCCACTTACGCCGAAAATGAGCTGCCGCTGGAACCTGCTCCGGCTAAGCGCATCCGGGCAGCCATGTCTGCAAGCCTTTGGCTTCTGCGTCCGATCGCCGGGCGGTTACCAAGGTCAGCTTAGCCAAAGTGGGGTAGTGCACATCGGACGAGCCACCAATTGACCATACATGACGATTCGCACTCCTATGTTTCGCATTGAGTTCAGGCTGGCTTGGCGTGGCAGGTCTAGACCGCCTAGCTGACGATTAGCTGACGAAGGGCTCCTCGGGACGCAAAAACCGACCTGGCTCATGCGTTAGCGATTGGGGTATCTTAGTTGGACGTGAAGGGAGCGCAGACGGAAATGTCAGGCGGGGGCTCGGGCTATAACTTTCCGTTCCGCGATAGCGTTGACGCGATGGAGCGCTTTGAGCCGGCTGCGCGAACAGATTACGGAAGGTTGAGAAGATCGAAGAAGTGCTGCAGGTTTTCCAGCGAACGGAAGCCTTGCTCGTGCGCTTTCGCAGCGGCTCGTGGGAATTCTTGGCCCAATGTTAGGGCCCCTGTGCGTGCGGTGCTCGACATCCGGGATGACCTGCCGTTTCGTTGCTCTGTAGGAGCGCAGCTGTCGGTAATGATGCGCGTTGGTGCCAGGCCTGTTGTTCAACAGACGGTGAGCAGGCGCCTAGCGGCCTTGGTACTGCGGCGATCCTGGACGTTCCCGTCGAGAACATATCAATCCTGCTCGACAGCCCGCCACAACCCATGAACGTGCGTCTACCCCAGCGCCTCCTCACAAGATCAGCGCGAGAGCCGTGCCCTCCCCTGATGCGGTCGGCTGCAGGTTCCCAAATGGGCGATTTCCCGGTTCGGCCAATACCAGTCATGGTCTAGCTCCGATGCAGGGGAGATACGTTCAGCGTTGTCGGTGATCCTTAGACGCTTGGTCGTCGAGCGCTGCCTGGCCCAAATGAACGCAACCGCCGCCTCTCTTCGTGCCACGTCGATTCCGGCGTGGCGCCCTGCTTGATGTCAACTCGCGCAAGAAGGATGGCAATGATCCAGTGGACACCGCGTTTAGTTCCCCGAAGCTGCGTTGGTGGCCCGCTGAAAAAACTTCGCATCGAAGGCGGGGAGCACAGACGCGCTCAGGCCGGCGGGTCACTGACCGGCAGCGGCTATTGATAGCGCAGTGGCGCAGCCTGGACGCGCCGGAAGCGTAGGACGACCGAATGGATATCCAGGTGATGCGCACGCAGTAGCGCCGTAGGTTGGGCGGCCGACGCGCGGATCGCAGACGTTTAATACCGGCACAAACAGGCGTCGCGTGCGTGCAATCGGTGACTAAGAGAGAGCGGAGAGCAGGAGTACGGCCACAGCACAGCCTGATGGCAGGCGGCAACCGGCGTCACCTGTGAGGAGGACCGCACCGACGGTGGGCGCTCAGTCACGGCCTGACATGTCCTGGCTTTCTTTGCGCCATCTTAAGGCGACAACATCATTCGCGTCACTACAACTGCCGCGCTAGAACCGACTGTCCACATCATGACTTGCCGCGCACGAAGGCCAGATCGTGCACGACCATTTATTTTGCGGTAGCGCCGCATTTTGTTGAGACTCGTCAGCTTCTCGAAAGCTCACGCTCATAGCTTGAGGAGATTGAGCTTGTTACGCGTCGCCGCCAATGGAAACAGATGCCGGAGTAACTGATGGTCGCAGCAATTGGTAGTGGAGGTGGCAACATCGGTGTTTCCTTGGCCCAAAAGGGCCATGGACATTCGGATGGACAGCCGCATCAAGGATCCACCGGGTCTTCTGGTCAGAGCAGGCCGGTTGGCGGGAGCGAACCGGCGGATCGTCCAACCATTTCTGACCAAGCTGCAGTTCAAAGCGAGTTCGAAAGCACTCTTCGTGCGGTTGCGCTGCAAATTGCAAGCGATGCCATGGATGAAGCGGAGGATGCTATGGCAGAAACTGAAGAGGATGCCTGACGTCGGATGGTCCGCGTCAGGAGGTGCGTGCTGTTGGTGACGGCACAGTTTGAACAGAAAGGAAAACAACATGAGTAAAGTAGGTACTGCTACTAGTGCGGCTGGTACTGCCGCTTCAGGTGCTGTAGACGTAGCTACCAAAGCTGCTGGGGCTGCCGCGTTCCAGGCGCAACTCGCGGAGCTAACGGCGGTTAGCTTGGAGGCTACGGCTAGGAGTATCCAGCTGCGCACTCTTACGACCAACCTCAACACAATCAAGAAGGCGGCCGACGAACGCGTTCAGTAGTGTCGGAAGCGGGGCTCTAGAGTAGCCCCGAACGTGCCCCCCCAGGTGGCGCGATGTGGAACCAAGATGAGCCGCATGGCAATTGCCGTGCGGCTTCTCTTCTTGTTCGGGAGATCATCCTTGAATGACGCCGTTTCCCTTCATTTCGAAGTTCTGTCGGGGCTCTATTGCGGACTGACCGGTAAGGCGGCTCTAGAAACGGGCTTGATCGGCAGTGGCCTCGATGCGGATATAATCTTCGTCGAGCAAGGACTCGCGCCGCACCATTTTCGTATGGCTCTTCTTGGCAATTCGATCGAGGTCGAGGCGCTTGCAGCCGGCCTCAGGATGGAAGACAACAGGAATATTGCGGCAGGGGAGTGCGTTGTGGTGCCCCTTCCGGTCGTCATTCATGCAGGCGCGATGTCCATTCTCTGGTCAGTGCAGGATGCTGCGCCAGCCAGTGCGATCGGCATACCACGTCTTTCCATCTCCGTGCTTGCCTTGGTGTTACTCGGCTCTCTCGGGATCGGCGCGCTCTCGGCCATTTTCTCCTACTACGGCAACGCTGGTGCATTGAGCACCAATTCACCTGGTGCCGACCTTGAGTCCAAGCTGAGCAGTAACCGCGCTGACGATCAGACTAACGTGGCAGCGGCCAAAGACCTGCAACAGGAAGTCGACAAAGCGGGCCTGCTCGATATTAAGATCGGCTCCGCAAAGGGTGTTGTGACCGCTGAAGGGACCGTCACGTCTGCATCGGTCATCGGTTGGCAGAAGGTTCAGCAGTGGTTCGATCATCGCACGAAGGGCGCTCTAACACTGGTCAATGGAGTGGTCATCAAAGAGGAGAAGGCGCCATCCGCAATCGCCGTTGAAGCTGTTTGGCGCGGGCCCCTGCCGTATGTCGTAATCGCTGGTGAGAAGTATTTTGTCGGCGCCATTTTGGATGATGGGTGGATGGTCGATCGGATCGAGGACCGTCGTGTGCTGCTCAGCCGAAATGGCCGCCTTGCTGCTCTCTCGTATTAATGATTTCCAAGTTCGCAGGCCATATTAAGGAGAACGCCATGGTCAAGCTGCCCCATCTATCCTGTTGCCTCGCTATCGTGCGGTGCGTGAAGGCATCGTCGTCCCGCGGGACGAGTTACGGCGAATTGTGCTGCTCCGGCAGAACCGGAGCAGCTTGATCAAAGGCTAGCTGCTCCGGTTGCGGCTCGCTGCCCACGGTAGTTTTCGGGATATACAGCTGCTGCGGCTTTTCGCGTATGCGTTCATCTCGAAGGTCATCAGCGGTGAGGCCCTTACGGTTCAGGACAGACTGGGTACCTCCTGGCAAGCACGTCCTCGTGCCTGCCTCTCGTTCTCAAGCGCAAGCGATGCCCTCTGATGGGTCTTCGAAAGCTGCGTAGCAGCAGAGCAATTCTCAAACCATCATAGAGGGGCCTCGGATGGCCAACGTTTTGCGTAACTTCATCGAGCGTGCGCCGGCCAACCCGGACTTAATGGTCGCGTTGATGCTGCTTCTAGCCGTAGCTATGATGGTCATGCCAATCCCGATCATGGTGATCGACACGCTGATCGGATTCAATATGGGATTGGCCATACTGCTGCTATTGGTCGCCCTGTATGTCAGCACGCCACTCGATTTTTCGTCGTTGCCCGGCGTCATTTTGATATCCACGGTATTCCGTCTGGCGCTCACCATCGCAACGACGCGACTGATCCTGGCCGAGGGGGAGGCAGGTAGCATCATCCACACCTTCGGCGATTTCGTAATCTCAGGCAATATCGTCGTAGGTTTTGTCATATTTCTGGTCGTGACCATGGTGCAATTCATGGTCCTCGCGAAGGGCGCCGAACGTGTCGCAGAAGTGGCGGCGCGCTTCACGCTCGACGCTCTGCCGGGCAAGCAAATGGCGGTCGACGCAGAGTTGCGCAACGGCCACATCGATGCCAACGAATCGCGCAGGCGGCGCGCCACATTGGAGAGGGAAAGCCAACTTTATGGCGCGATGGATGGCGCAATGAAATTTGTGAAGGGCGACGCCATTGCCGGGCTGGTGGTTATCTTCATCAACATGCTGGGTGGGATTTCGATCGGCCTGCTCTCGAAGGGCATGTCGTTCGGCGAGGTGCTGCATCACTATACTCTGCTGACGATAGGTGATGCGTTGATCTCGCAGATTCCGGCCCTGCTGCTCTCAATTACGGCGGCGACCATCGTCACTCGCGTAACTGGGGCTGTAAGTTCCAACCTTGGTACGGACATAGTCAAGCAACTCACCGCCAGTAAGCGAGCATTGCGGCTGGCGGCCTGCGTCTTGGTTGTGATGGGGTTCGTTCCTGGTTTCCCCCTGCCCGTCTTTCTGATCTTGGCCGCAGTCTTCGCCGCGGCAAGCATTGTCAAGGGTGATGTGCCGGGCGGCGGCAAGGTCGATGCTGCAACTGCAGCGCCAGTAGAGAAGGAAACCGTCCGTGCAGAGGCATGTCCGATCGCCTTCTTCCTTGCGCCGAGCCTTACGCATGCGATCGACCAAGTTGAATTGCAACAGCACATTGCACGCGTTTCGCAACTAGTCTCGGCCGATCTCGGCATTGTCGTTCCGCGCATCCCGGTCGCGGTCGACCAGCAGCTGCCCGAGTCGCAATTCAGGATAGATGTCGAGGGCGTGCCAGTCGAACAGGATTTGATTAATCCGACACAGCTCACCCTCACAGACGATCTGGCGAGCATTGAATCGAGCGGCATCCCATTTCGGCATGATCCAGAAATGGACAAAATCTGGGTCGAACAAAGCCATGCGCCGGCTCTCAATGCCGCCGGCATCGGGCATCACCGTCCCAGCGAACGCCTCGCGTTGCGTATCCATGCGACCTTGACCCGCTATGCACCGCGCTTGGTGGGCATCCAAGAAACCCGCCATTTGCTGGGTCGCATGGAGCAGGAATACGCTGATCTGGTGAAGGAGGTGCTGCGCACCACGCCGATCCCTCGGATTGCCGATGTGCTGCGCCGCCTGCTGGATGAAGGTATCCCTATCCGCAATACCCGACTCGTCTTGGAGGCATTGGCCGAATGGAGCGAACGTGAGCAAAACGTCGCACTGCTCACGGAATACGTTCGTTCTGGCATGAAGCGGCAGATCTGTCACCGCTATGCCACACACGGAATCGTGCCCGCCTTCGTTATCGAACGTGAGACTGAGGATTTCATGCGCAGCGCCGTTCGGGATTCGGCTGCAGGCCCATATCTCGTGTTAGAGGATCGGCAAAGCGAAGCGCTGCTGTCACAGATGCGTCAGATCCTTTCCAGCGCAGCACCGGGTCAGACCCTCCCTGTCGTATTGACTTCAATGGATGTCCGACGTTTCGTCCGCGGTTTTCTAAGCCGAAACGGGATCGATCTTGCTGTTCTGTCTTATCAGGACCTCGCCTCCGACTTCACGATTCAGCCCGCCGGATCGATCAAGCTCCGACTGGAACCAATATTGGAACGTCACGGAAACCGCGCAATATCGGCGTTGCCGCCAACTGACAGCCAAAGCGCTCGATGATAGGGAAAACCAAGCATGAATTCACATGAGAATGCAGTCGCTGCGCCGTACTCAGTTCTCTTCGCAGTGCTCGCCATTCTGCCTCTCGCGGGTTGCACTAGCTGGAATAAGCCGGGTCTTTCAGTGAAGGAGACATCGCCACCAGAGTTGCTGGGCGCCAATAACATCGATCCGGCTATGCGCGAACGCATTTGGCGCGCAGTCAGTCAGGATTCTCAAGTGCAGGCTTTGCGGGATGATCTGAAGCAGCATCCGGACAATGTCGATGCGGCAATCCGTCTTACGAAGGCCTTGCTGGCGCAGGAACGCGCGCATGAGGCGCTTCAGGTACTCGACAGCGTCTTAGTTGCCGTCCCAGGAAATTTGCGTGCATTGAATGCGAAGGGAGTTGTCTTGGATAACGAGGGGCGGCATGACGCGGCACAAGCGCTATACCGCCAAGCTCTCGAAGCAGAGCCAGAGAATCAGATGTTGCACCATAATCTCAACCTGTCGCTAGCGTTTGACGGGAAGTCCAAACGGAGTGCGTTGGCACCATCGCGATAGAGGCATAGCGGGAGCGCTGTACGCGAGCTGTGACGGCATTGGACCTACACAAGCAGACACAGCAGGTATGCAGGCGGTGTTACGTTAACTGGCGGTCAGCTTTTGGAGCATAGGGCGACGGTATGAACGGTTCGCCCGTTAGCTGCAATCGCCACCGCCGCCCGAGGTCATTGCTCACGCGGTCCGGCTTTATTCCGATTTCCGCTGAGCTTGGGTCTGGTTGACGAAATGCTGCTGGAGCGCGGCATTGTGGTCCCCTACGAGACAATCGTATCCCTCCGCCGAAGGCCGTCTGTCTTGATTTGATAAATGGCCTTAAGCCCATGCCTTATGTCATGCGCTACAGTCATTTCACGAATTGAGGTCCTGCCTGCCGATGACCTTGGTCGCCGGCGGGACTGGACGGACGAAGAGAAGATCCGCATCGTCGAGGAGAGCTTGCAGGGCTATCGGCAGGGTTCGGCGACGGCTCGGCGCTACGGGCTGTCGCGCTCGCTGCTTACGACCTGGCGTCGGGAATACCGGAGCGGCGTTCTTGGCAGTGCGGCTGCACATGGCTTCGTGTCGCTGGCGATTTCGCCGCCGGAAGCCGAGCCTCGCGAGGTGGTATCGCAGCCTCGGTCCGACAATGAGGTGCAGATCGAGATCGGTCTGCCGAATGGCCGCCGCCTGACGATCCCGGCGACGCTCGATCCGAACATCGTGGCCCGTCTGTTGCCGGTTCTGGACGCGTCATGATCGCCTTTCCGGCCGGGGTGAAGGTCTGGATCGCGGGTGGCGTGACGGACATGCGTTGCGGCATGAACAGCCTGGCGCTGAAGGTGCAGGAAGGGCTCCGGCGCGATCCTCATGGCGGCGAGATCTTTTGCTTTCGGGGACGCAAGGGCAATCTGATCAAGATCCTCTGGCATGACGGGGTTGGCATGTCGCTCTATATGAAGCGCCTGGAGGCGGGGAAGTTCATCTGGCCGGTCAGCCAGAACGGCTCTGCCGTTCCTGTTTCGTCAGCGCAATTGGGCTACCTCCTTGAAGGGATCGATTGGCGTAATCCACGCTGGACACAGCGACCTGCGAAAGCAGGATGATGTCCTTATTTCACTGTTTTTGTTAGGTTTTCTCTCCGGAGCATGGTAGCTTCCCGCCATGGACGAAGCGGCTTCGGAGATTGCCAGATTGCGCGCCGCGCTTGCGGCATCGGAGGCTCGTGCCGCCTCGGCCGAGGCCGAACTCGCACAGGTGCGCGCTGTCGCCACAACCTCCGAGGCGATGATCAGGCGCCTCAAGCTCGAGATCGCCAAACTGCGGCGGGAGCAGTATGGCCAGAGCTCGGAACGCCGCGCCCGGCTGATCGACCAGATGGAGTTGGAACTCGAAGAGCTCGAGGCCGACGCCACCGAGGACGAGATCGCGGCAGAACGCGCCGCGGCGAAGATCACGAACGTTTCTGCGTTCGAACGTCGTCGTCCGGCACGCAAACCGTTCCCTGAACACTTGCCGCGCGAGCGCTTGGTCATCGAGGCTCCCTCGACCTGCACCTGCTGCGGTTCGGCTCGTATCGTAAAGATGGGCCAAGACATCACCGAGACGCTGGAGGTGATCCCTCGCCAGTGGAAAGTGATCCAGACGGTGCGCGAGAAGTTCACGTGCCGGGATTGCGAGAAGATCTCGCAGCCACCAGCACCTTTCCATGCCACACCGCGCGGATGGGCAGGACCGAACCTGCTGGCTACGATCCTCTTCGAGAAGTTCGGCCAGCATCAGCCGTTGAACCGCCAGGCCGAGCGTTATGCCAGGGAAGGCGTCGATCTCAGCCTCTCCACGCTGGCCGATCAGGTCGGGGCTTGCGCGACCGCCTTGCAGCCGATCCATGATCTGATCAGCGTCCATGTTCTGGCAGCCGAACGGCTGCATGGCGATGACACGACCGTGCCGCTTCTGGCTCGAGGCGCAACAAGGCAGGCCAGGCTCTGGACCTACGTCCGCGATGAGCGCCCCTTCGCGGGTGGTGCTCCTCCTGCAGCACTCTTCTACTTCTCTCCCGATCGCGAGAAGACCCTGTCGCATTGCCTCAAGGAAAATGTTACCGCGCGGGTTCGTTGCCTCACCTAAAATGTTACCCGTGAAGGCGCATGTCGCCATGGTACCTTCACCACCAGGGAGGCAACATGAAGACGAAGATGACACATGCCATGCGTGTGGAACTGGCCAATGCGGTCAGGGATCGCTATGCGGCCGCAACGACCAAGGACAAGCGCCGGATCTTGGAGGAGTTCATTGCGGCGACGGGGTATCACGAAAAGTCCGCAATCCGTGTCCTGAACAGCCGCCCGGAGCCAAAGCACCGTCAGATCCGCCAACGCCCGTCGCTCTATGACGAGGCCGCGCGGGCCGCCTTGATCGTGCTGTGGGAAGCTTCTGATCGAGTTTGCGGCAAGCGCCTCAAGGCACTGCTGCCCATTCTATTGCCGGCGCTGGAACGCAATGGGCATTTGAAGCTCGAGGAGGAGATACACCACAAGGTCCTGTCGATGAGCGCCGCGACGATCGACCGCTTGCTCCAGATGCCAAGGCGCACCATGCGTACGAAAAAGCCGCCAAGGGTTATGCCAGAGCCCCGGCGGCGCATCAAAATGCGCACCTTTGCCGACTGGAACGAGCCGCTGCCCGGCAGCATGGAGATGGACCTGGTCGCTCATTGCGGGGAAGTCAACCGCGGTAGCTACGTTCACAGCCTGGTTCTGACCGACATCGCGAGCGGATGGACGGAGGCCGCGCCCATCGTGGTCCGAGAAGGTACCCTCGTGGTCGAGACACTCGATCGGATCCGCACGGGCTTGCCCTTTGCCCTGAGAGCGCTGGATGTGGATAATGGCAGCGAGTTCGTCAACAACCGGCTGATCGAATATTGCCTTGGTCACGGCATCGAACTCACTCGCTCGCGGCCTTACCGTAAGAACGACCAAGCGTGGATAGAGCAGAAAAATGGCGCCGTAGTACGGAAGCTCCTGGGGTATCGGCGCTTCGAGGGCTTGGCGGCGGCCAGAGCGATCACGCGCCTCTACGCGGCATCCCGGCTGTTCGTGAACTTCTTCCAGCCCTCGTTCAAGCTGGCTGCCAAACAGCGTGACGGTGCGAAGGTAGCTAAGCGCTATCATCCACCGCAGACTCCCTGCGAGCGTCTCCTGCAGGCGGAGGCTATCCCGATGACCGCCAAGAACAAGCTGCGCGAGATCGCCGGCGACCTCGATCCGCTGAAGCTGCTGGAGGAGATGCGAGCTGTCCAGGCTTATCTGGCGGCGCTGGCTGACGGCGAAACACCGCCACCGGCGACATCGGAACCGCCCAACCTGGCCGCGTTCGTAGCCAGCCTATCGAGCGCCTGGCATGCGGGCGAGATACGTCCGACCTTCTCCATTGAGGCCAAACCGCGTTACCTGCGAAGTCTACAAAAGGTCTCGACACAAACCCTTATTGCGAGTCCCTCGCCGACGCTCAAACCGGTGATCCCACCCACTCCTCCCGTGACAGCCGCGAAGATGCAGGAGAAGCCGAAGCTGGTCTACGCCGAGCCTGGCCAAGCCCGCGTCCAGGCGCTCCGCATGGTGTGGCCGATCGTTTGTCGCCGATTGGAGGAATTCCCCAACATCAACGCCACGCAGCTCTTCGAGGAGCTGTGCGTCCAGTTTCCAGGTCGATTTACCCGCAAGCAGTACAAAACACTCGTTCGACGGGTCAATCTCTGGCGCCAAGCGGCTCGCGCCCGCGGTGTTGTCGTTGGGCCAAAGACTTATCGTCGGCTCAACGACAAACCGCGCGGCCGACGTCCCGACATCTTTAAGGACCATTGGGAAGAGATGGCACGATGCCTTGAAGAGCGTCCGGATCAGACCGCACTTGAACTTCTCGTCGAGTTCCAGGTCCGTTATCCCGGACGATACAGCTTGCACCAGCTTCACACGTTGCAGAAGCGAGTAAGGGCGTGGCGACAACAAGCCGTGCAGCGGCTCATCGGCGAGGTCAGCAGCCTAGCGCCGTATGTCGCTTCAGATTCCGCACGTCTGGCGAGCGGGTAACATTCTTGGTGAGGCAGCTGGTAACAAAATTAGGTGAGGCAACACGACAATCTAGGCACGATCTCCAAGTGTCGAAGACGGTCGAAAACCGCTGACAAACGACGACAAGAGCTGAAGCGCTGGAAAGAGCAAAGGCGGCCGCCCGCGCGCTCTTCAACTAGCGCTGTAGCGGGCGGTCGCCTTTGCGGCGCGGTGCTGATCACGTGAGGTTGAGAAGGCGGTAGACGCGGGGCACGTCTCCAGGCGCCCTGAGGCGGCTTTCGACGTACCCCGCCATGCGCCTGCCTTGTGGTATCTGCGGGTAATCAGCGCCGCAGAAACAATCCGGCGTAACACCGATCTCAACTGGCAAGTCCGGGCTCGGTGTCACGCTCCACTGACGGTGCGCGACCTGCATTATCGCATTGTCAGCGCATTCCGTCGACCTTTTCCCCGAACTCCCAGCGGCGCTCCGAAAGGACCGTCGCGGATGCTCACGGGCCG
The DNA here is from genome assembly GCF_059683645.1 of Mesorhizobium sp. RCAM 05104. Classification (NCBI taxonomy): domain Bacteria; kingdom Pseudomonadati; phylum Pseudomonadota; class Alphaproteobacteria; order Hyphomicrobiales; family Phyllobacteriaceae; genus Mesorhizobium; species Mesorhizobium sp. RCAM 05104. The sequence continues at coordinate 2,674,025 of NZ_CM185033.1, forward strand.
CTTCTTTCTGTGCGGCCGCTGCCGTTCGCAGGTAACGATCTGCCGCAGCTGCGACCGGGGACAGCGCTACTGCGGCCAGGACTGCGCCCGTGCTGCCCGCCGCGAGAGTGTGCGCGAGGCGGGGCGACGTTATCAGCGCAGCCGCCGTGGACGCCTGGCTCATGCGGTCCGGGCCCGACGACATCGGGCTCGGCACAATAAAGTGACGCATCATTCTCCACCTGCATCTCCTGCCGGTTCACTACTGGTCAGTCCCTCGAACGATGTCGTCGCTGCTTTTGCTGACGTCGTCGGGCGGGCGACGACATCGGTCATGCCCACGCCGTGCTGTCGGCGCTGCGACTGTCGACTGTCGCCGTTCGTTCGCACCGGCTTCGTGCGTCGCCGGGGGCCTCGTTATGCCCGTGAAGCTGACTACGCAGACGGAGAGCCCGCATCATGACCATCAGCCCCGAACTGGAAGCGCAGATCCTGCGCCTGTATCACGCCGAGAAGTGGCGCTGCGGCACCATCGCCAGGCAATTGCATGTCCATCACACGACGGTACATCGCGTTCTGGCCCAGGCGGGATTGCCCCGGCACAAGCCGCTGCAGAGAGCCTCAATCATTGAACCGTATCTTCCATTCATTGAGCAGACGCTGGAAAAGTTCCCCTCGCTGACCGCCAGCCGCCTTTATGCGATGGTGCGCGAGCGCGGCTACCGGGGCTTGCCGACGCACTTTCGGCACCTGGTTGCCCTGCACCGTCCCCGCAAGCCGGCCGAGGCGTTCCTGCGGCTACGCACATTGCCGGGCGAGCAGGGACAGGTCGACTGGGCCCACTTCGGTCACATCGAGATCGGCAACGCCCGCCGGCCGCTAATGGCGTTCGTGATGGTGCTTTCCTACTCACGCGACATCTACCTGCGCTTCTTCCTCGACGCGCGCATGGAAAACTTCCTGCGCGGTCACGTCGGCGCGTTCAACACATGGTGCGGGCTGCCCAGGGTCCTGCTCTACGACAATCTCAAGAGTGCGGTGCTCGAGCGCCAAGGCGATGCGATCCGCTTCCATCCGACGCTGCTTGCCTTCGCCGGCTTCTATCGGTTCGAGCCACGTCCTGTTGCGGTTGCCCGGGGCAACGAAAAAGGCCGCGTCGAGCGCGCCATACGGCATATAAGGGAAGCATTCTTCATCGCCCGCAGGTTCACCGATCTCGACGATCTGAATGCCCAGGCCGAACAGTGGTGCCGCAACCAGGCAGCCGACCGGCCATGCCCCGAGGACCGGACGATGACGGTCCGCCAGGCGTTTGCGCAAGAGCAGCCACTGCTTCTGCCGCTGCCCGCCAACCCATACCCCGTCGAGGAGCAGGTCGCCGCCAAGGTTGGCAAAACGCCCTATGTGCGCTTCGACCTCAACGATTACTCGGTACCGCATGCTCATGTCCGGCGCACGCTCAGCGTGCGCGCCGATCTCGGCCTGGTCCGCGTCTTCGAAGGCGCAAAGATGATCGCCAGTCACCGTCGCAGCTATGATCGTGACCAGCAGATCGAGGACCCTCAGCACCTCAAGGCTCTCGTCGCAATCAAGCGCGAGGCGCGCCAGCATCGCGGCCTCAACAGCCTGACGCGCGCCGTGCCGGCCTGCCAGACCCTGATGATCCGGGCCGCCGAGCGTGGCTCCAATATCGGTGCGATCAAAAACGCGATGCTGAAACTGCTTGACCTGTACGGCGCGCAGGAACTGCAGGCCGCCGTCGAGGAAGCTTTGCATGCCGGCGCCTCCCATTCGAGGTCGGTTCGCGACGTACTGGAACGCCGCCGGGTCGCCCGTGGTGCTCCGCCGCCGGTCGAAACGAGCCTGCCCGAACACGTGCGGCGCAAGGATACGACGGTACGGCCGCATCGCCTCGACAGCTACGACCAACTGACCCTTGGAGGCAAAGATGATGAATAATCCCGACATCCTGCTCAACCGGGCCAAGGCGTTGCGCCTCAATGGCCTGATCACCCATTGGGACGAAATCGCTGACGCGGACTGGCTGGCCGCCGTCCTTCAATGGGAAGAAGAGGAGCGCTCCGACCGTTCGATGCGGCGACGCATGCGTGCCGCCAGGCTCGGCCACTTCAAGCAACTGTCCGATTATGACTGGCACTGGCCGCGCCGCATCGACCGCGCCGCCGTCGAGGATCTGATGACCCTGTCCTTCATGAACGATGCCGCCAACATCGTCTTTATCGGCCCCAACGGCGTCGGGAAATCGACACTTGCTCGCAATGTCGCTCACCAGGCGCTCATCTGCGGTCACACCGTCCTCTTCCGAACCGCCAGCGAGATGCTCGGCGAACTCGCCGCCCTCGACAGCGATGCAGCCTTGCGCCGACGGCTTCACCACTACGCCGCCGCCGACGTTCTTGCGATCGACGAGGTCGGGTATCTGTCCTACTCGAACCGTCATGCGGACCTGCTGTTCGAGCTCATCAGCCGGCGCTACGAAAAACGCTCAACCATCATCACCACCAACAGACCCTTCGCTGATTGGTCGGAGGTCTTTCCCAATGCCGCCTGCGTCGTCAGCCTCGTCGACCGCCTCATGCACCGATCCGAGGTGATCTCCATCGAAGGCGATTCCTATCGCTTCAAGGAAGCGGCCGAGCGATCAAAGGCACAGCGCGAAAAACGCACCAGCCGCTCCTCCGGCGAAAAGGTGCCCGCGGCATGAAACCAGATCCTCAACCGTCCGGCCTCAGTCGTGGAATCCACTTCCTCATCAATCCCGAATGGACACCCGAACAGGCGCTCGCTGTCTTCGAGCTCCTCAACGATCTCGCCGATAGCATCTGGTCGCACTACGGCGTCCAACTCCAGGAACTTATCCAGGAGCAGCAACGAACACCGACCAATCACAGCGATATCGAAAAAGCCCCGTCCTCGCTCTGAAGCACACATCCTCGACACTCGGCGGCCTGCGAAGGCCGCCTTTTTGTTCCGTCCACAAGCACCAAACTCTTGTCGTCGTTTAGCCGCGCTTTTGAAAAGCCATCAACACCAAGACGCTGTCGCCAATGCTGCGCATTGGCTACCTCGTGGTACCGCCGGAATTGCAGGACGTCTTCGCGACGGCCAAGCAGCTTCTGGACAGGCATTCTCCGGTGGCCGAGCAGGAGGCCCTGGCCATGCTCATCGAAAGCGGCGGCTATGAAAGCCATGTGCGGCGCGTCCGCCGTCTGAACGGCGAGCGCCGAGAGACCCTGCTCGCCGCCCTTCGACGCGCGTTCGCAGACCGCATCGTCATCGAAGGCGCTGATGCCGGGCTGCATGTCGTCGTCTGGTTCAAGGACCTCCGTCGGTCATTGGAGGACGTGCTGGTTGAAGAGGCGCGACGAGAAGGCGTGGGTGTTCATTCAATATCGCCGCTCTACGGTCGGGAAATGGATGAAGGCCGCGCCACCGGATTGGATTGGTGATGGGCTATTCCGCCTTGACCACGCGCCAGATCAAGAACGGCGTTCGATTGCTCACGGACGCTGTCGATCGGGTGAGAAGGAACTCTCCAGATTGAAGTTGTGGTTTGTTCCTCTCGGGAGTTTTAGCCGTTGGCTGTCAGATATGAAGGCATGGCAACACCTTACGCACTTATGAGCAATAAAATAAATCATAGCTTGTTTTTTAACAGATTGCTTCATATAGTAAGACACAGTTGCGCAGATCGTCGACACCTGCGTCGAAAGCGGGAAAGGAAAAGCCATAGCTTCTGAATTGCGCTCTGCTAGGGTCTTTTTCAAGGACCACCTTGCCGGTACGTTGTCAGAGACACCTGCCGGAGGCACCCGCTTTGCCTACGAGCGGGGTTGGACGGAGGATGTTGCCTGCTGCTTTCCAGTCACGCGGAACGAGTATGATTGGACGTCAGGCCTACATCCCTTTTTCCAACATCTCGGACCCGAGGGCTGGCTGCGCGAGCAACAGGCACGCGCGGCTCATGTTGACGGTCAGGACGATCTTGGCCTGCTGCTGCGATACGGTTCAGATTGCATTGGTGCTGTGAGCGTTGTCCCGCCCGAAGGTTCCGAGCTTCCCGCGGCAGCCGCCGAGGCCACGACCAGTCCTGGCCGTACGGTTTCAGGGATACAGAAGAAGCTCCTTGTTGTGCGCGGCAAGGATGGCTTTGTCCCGGCCGGAGCAACTGGACCGGCTCCCTATATCGCAAAATTCAACTCCGAAAGCATTCCGACGCTCGTCCGCAACGAGGCCTTGAGCTTGCGGTGGGCCGGCGTAGTGCTCGGCGCGAAAGAAGTCAACGAGTTCCAATCCGCACCGGTGGGTGACGAGTATGCCCTCATTGTCACCCGGTTCGACCGCGGGCCGAAGGGAGAAAAGTTCCGACAGGAAGATTGCGCGCAGATCCTCGCCAAGCCCCGCGGCCAGGACTATGGAGGCAAATACGATGCTGCCTACGAAGATGTGGCCACGATCATCAAAAAGCACTCATCGCGCGCAGTCATCGACCTTCAGCGCTTCTTTCAGCGTTTGGTGGCCTTTGCGCTTGTCGGGAACTGCGACGCCCATCTCAAGAATTTCTCCCTATTGGAAACGCCGACGGGACTTAGGCTCTCGCCCGCCTATGATGTCCTCAATACCGCAATCTATGACGGTTTTGATCAAACATTGGCACTGACCATCCGCGGCAAGCAGGTCAACCTTGGCGCTGCCGACGGCGAGCTGTTCCGAGGTTTCGGAGGCGATATTGGCCTTCCGGATCGCGTCATCGACCAGACGCTGAAGGAGCTTAAGCGACTGGTCGCCAAAGCTTCAGCGGTCATCCAGCCGCCTGCAGCCGAAGGACCCGACGGTTTTGTCACCAGATATTCTGAGATCGTGAGTAACCAATGCCTGAGAATCCTCGGGGAATAGGCCCGCTGAGCTGGCGCACGCTCGTTGATGAAGCGCTCGCCCGCCGAAAAGAAGAACGTATGACCCAGCGCGAGCATGCAGCGCTCGCTGGTGTCAGCATCCCGACCATTGCAGCGTTCGAACGGGGCGAGCACACCCTCACGCTCGCAAAGGCTTTCGACATCCTTCGTGTTGTCGGACTTTTGGACGAGCCTGCCGAAGGCGGTGCGCAGGACCGGTTCGTGCGGGAGGCATTTGAGCGGTGGCGCGCCCTCACGAATGATTTGCGAAGCGACAACCCTGCCAGGTTTCCAAACGGCTGGTATCGGTTCGACTACTGCCTGGAAGGTGATCTGAAGTCATTTGCTCTGACGGAGTTCGAGCAGGTCCTGGACAAAGCGGTCACCAGGCACACTGGTTGGCCGGTCTTCATGATGCTGACCCGGGAAGATCTTGCCCCACGCAAGGTCGGCGGAGCCATCGAGGTTTGGCTGCCCCCGGAGAGTGACGGGATCAAGCGTGGTAGCGACCCCGCGCATTGCGACTTCTGGCGTGCCGTACCCTCGGGACGATTGTTCCTGATCCGTGGCTATCAGGAAGACGGTCAGGAGACTTTTCCGCCGGCGAGTGTATTCGATACGACATTGCCTGTATGGCGGATGGGCGAGGCGCTCCTTCACGCCGAGCGACTAGCTGGTCTTATGCGGAAGGACCCGGAAAGCCAGATCACGGTCCGGTTTCGTGCGCTCTATACCGGACTGACCGGCCGGCTCTTGCGGAACTGGGCGAACCCGATCAGTGAACTTATGTTTGAGGGGAGGCCTGCTCGCAGCGACGAGGTACTGGTTGAAACCGAGGTCCCCGTGGCCGATATCAGTTCCCGCCTTGCGGACATTCTATTTCCTATGGTGGCCGCCATCTACGAACGGTTCGGCGTTGTAGGTCTCACCACAAATCGCATCCAGGCGGAGGTCGGACGCCTTCTGAGCAGCAGGATGCGATAGATCGCAGCCAAGCCCCGTCTCATCACGCCGGAGCACAGTCAATGGACTGCTACTTTTTGGGGAAAAGTTCGGGAAAAAGCAGCAGCGCAAATTGGCCGGTGAGCGTGTCCGGTCCATCTTGGATCTCCGCTTCTGCCGCAATGAACTTGTCACGAACGCTTTTTCTCTCGAAGAGATATCCAGCGTCCGTGACGGTGATTGTCTTCCGCAGCAGGCGCGCGAAACCATGTCGCCGGTCCACCGCCAGGAATGTGTTGATCAACTCGGCAAGGTTGTGCTGCTGCGAGCCGATGAGTTTCTTTTGAATGAAGGAAAGAATGCAGTTCAAGGAGAGCGTCGTAGTCAGCCTCGACGAGCAGCTCGCCTGTGAGGCCATCCTGCCCGATCGTCGCCGCAACTTCATCGAGCAACGCTATGCGATCCGGCCGTGGCGTGCCGATTTCGGTCGTTGCGGTGAGCCAGCGTGATCGAAAATCGACGTGCCAGGCTGGCCGAGGCGCAACCGCAAATGGGGGTCCACTCGGTGGCTAGAGCACGTCCTGTGATCGATGAATCGATTGTGATGTGACGGCTGCGTTTTGTGCTGATTCAACATCCACTACCGTTGGCATCGACCTTGCGAAGTCGGTGTTCCAGATTGGTGCGATTGATGCCGCCGGCAATGTTATCGTCCGGCGACAGTTGCGTCGCCAGCGGATGTTGAAGTTCTTCGAGCAGTTGGGCCTTGGTTCATTGGGATGGAGGCGTGCGACACTGCCCGCTACTGGGCGCCAATTAGGTGTCGGTGACAAATTGGAGGCCGACGGCATCGCGATCGTGCCGGCACTGCTCGTCTTCGGCGCTTTCTCGCTCTCTCCACTTCAAAACATCTTCCAGCTGCTGCTGAATTTCACTGGCGAGCGCGAGTAGCGACTGGCCGTTGTGGGCGAGGGCGAGGTAGCCGGAGGGATCCTCCGGCCACAATTCGTTGCGCAACACCCAGCCACACCTTGAGTCCCAAAGAGCTTTTGCTTAGTTTGCCACAGCATCGGCCTTCAACAGCGGCCCGCGAGGACATGTGGCACAAGACAGCCAAACCCTTCATGGCGACGGCATCTCGGCTGTTATAGTGGGGCAGGGTGCCGAACTGGTGTCGCTGCAAGATGCGCAAGGATTTGAGTTTCTGTGGCAGGCCGGGCCGGCCTGGCGGCGCCATTCTCCGGTGCTGTTTCCGATTGTCGGCCGGCTAAAGGGCGATCAACTGCGTCACCGCGGCCGGCCCTATGCGATGACGCAGCACGGCTTCGCGCGCGACAAGCCTTTTGTGTGGGCGGACAGGGGGCCTCGATCCTGCACGCTGGTTCTTACCGACGACGCCGACACCCGCGCGCACTATCCCTTCGCCTTTCGCCTGGCCGTGACTTACACGCTGGAACGCCAGCAACTCGGCGTGACCTTCGAGGTCACCAACACAGGCGAAGAGCTGTTGCCGGCCTCCATCGGCGCGCACCCGGCGTTCAACTGGCCGTTGCTGTCGGAGTTACCTAAGGAGGCCTACCGCCTGACCTTTGCCGATGATGAGCCGGCGCCGATTCCTCGCCTTAAGGATGGCCTCCTGCTCGCAGCACCGCGGCCGACGCCGATCGAAGGCAGGACGCTTGCACTGTCCGAACGGCTGTTCGATGACGATGCCGTCATTCTGGATCGGCCCGCAAGCACCAGCGTGCGCTACGCGGCAGGCGATCGAATTGTCATGGCAGGGATTTCCAGAACTGGGCATCTGGTCAATGCCGGGCGGCGCCCCGTTCCTGTGCATCGAACCCTGGCACGGCATAGCAAGCCCTGTGGACTTCGATGGCAACTTCATCGATAAGCCGGGCCTGATGCTGGTCGCACCGGGGGCGAAGCGGTCGCTTAATTACCGGATCAGGCTGGAGGGTTCGTTGCGCGTCCGAGACTAAGGTCATGATGGCGACACGTGGCAATGATCATTCTCAGAATGTGGCAGACGTGGACCGCGCATTTGGCTGATTGTGAGCAGCCATTTCACGAGATGATGAGCGGCCGCTTCGCCCGACCTGTTCATTGATTCAGGTGTTTGCGGCTGGGTCAAGAGCATGGGCGCGAGCCTCTCGCGCCGTGCTTGTGCGGATTCCGGCACTCGGTGCTGGCGAATACGTGCACATGCAACTTAAGCGACGGCGGAAGCAGCCGTCGCAGGAACGGGCCAGGAAATCCTCGCCGCCCTGCCCTGTCCGCTCATTCAGCGGTTGGCGGCGCAAACTGCGACCGGACCTTGGCCCACTGATCGGCCGCGCGGAAGCCGCTGTGAATGGTGTAGCACGATCGGAAATTTCATCCAGCGCGGCAGCCAGCCTCTCGAGTTTCTCGCGACCGTTCTCGCCGGACCGGCAACGATCGTCTTATGCCTGTTGACCTTCTCGGCGAAATTGCCGTTCGCGACACGCTCGACTGCAACATTGGCCAGCATGCGTTGGCAATATCCTTGTTGCGCAGGAGATCGAAGAAGGCATCGTCCGGCGGCCACAATGCGCCCATGCCAACATTCAGATGGTTACCGACCGCCTGGGCCACGGCGCATCAGGCCTCCATCGTCTCGCCATGCGATGGTGAGAGCGCGCACTACATCGTCGTCGGAGCGCTCCAAAGGGCGGGCGAAGATAGGGGCCGTGGCATAGTCGCGGCCATTGCCGCCGGCTTCGCGCCGCCCTCATCCGGCGTGCCGACCAATGCCAAAACCTTGCGCCGCTTTCGGCTCGAGCTCCCGGCTCAAGCTTGAACGTCTCGTACAAACCATCTGGCCTGCGGCGACTTCAACGCAGTGGCGCCTGGCATCGATGCGTCAGATTACGTCATCCGCGTGGCGTACGCGCTCTCATGGTCTTGGCGCTTCGGGACCGTGCGGTGGCCACGCTTTCTGGCGGCGCGAAGCCCGTGATCCCGTGTCCAAAAACTGACAGCGGCAGACAAAGTGTCAGGTTCACGGCAACACGGGACGAGGGTGTCTCGCCTTGTTGCCGGACAACGAAGCCAAAGCTTCCGAAGGTTTGGGCCGGACAAGGTAAAATAAGATGAGCGCGGACGGTAAAAAAAACGCGGTGTATCTGGCGTCTCAAATGCACGGAATATTGCATTCCGCTATGGTGGTCGCCCTTCAAATTTCAGCTTGGCGATAGGGCACACGACTCATCCGCGTCTGGGTGGTTCGCCGTTCCTTAACGCTATGATCCTGGGGCAAATGCTGCCAGGATTTAAACCAAGTCAACGTATGTTGAAGGCTGCGGACGCTTGTATTGAGGTATGCCCCGTTCTTGGTGCGCCTTTCCAGTGAAAGAAGCGGAAAAACCGCAAATGACTTGGCTCCGATTGTAGGCGGGCTGTGCCGCCCTTCTTCTTCGACATCTTCTCGTACTCCCTGGAATGGAACAGTGATTGGCGTCCAGAACAATGATATCGGACCGTCCAGCATCGAGTGGCTTGCGCCGGATGGCGCTCCCCGGCCCCTCGCGAGCGGCGCGCACGGCGGCCGGCCTGACGGCTCACAAACCGTATACGCGCGCAAGGACGGCCGCGAGCACTGCCACATCGTCTGGTCATGCATCGACTGGCAGAGCGAGAAGGCGGTCCATCTCGCTTTCGATCATGAAAAGCTCATGATGGTCAGCCGCGAGTTCGCGCGCGATCATGGCCTTCATCTGCCGGACGGGTACAAGCGTGATCGTTCCGATGATAAGCGCCGCCCGCAGTCTTTTTATTAGAGCCGGCAGGAGCCCTGACCGGGCTCTCGAAGGAAGAGCGTATGATCATGATCACGCAGGCCTTCCGGCAGAGCGACAATGCGCGCTCGTTTGTCCGGGCGCTCGAAGCTAGGGACTATGTGCTCGCGACAGGGCGGGTGGAGCGACGGGCGCTGGCGCAGAGCCTTTCGCATAGGGCAGCGCGAGCGACGGTCGCGGATTGAAGGTGGTGGCGAACTCGGCCGGTGTCTGGCCAGGCGATTTGGGAGTGCGGCCGCGCGGTGTTGCAGTCGCGCGCCCAGGGCGATGGCGACGCGCGCCGTGCGCAATGTAATGCCATTCGACCGGTTCTGACTCGCCGGGAGAGGATGGCGTTCGAGATGAACTCACTGGCATTGTCGCTGACCAGTGATGAGCCGGTCCAATTCGCGGGCAACCGAGCGCCCTCTCGACCGTACTGAATAGCGCGCCTTTGCCATACCGGCGGATTAGCGCGGCCGACCTTACTTCGGCAGAAGCGAGCAATTTCTGCACCAGGCGCGCAACGTATGCCACTCCTTCAGATCGCCCAGCGATACGTCTGGGCCTGCATGTATGCTGCCTTCGATGATGGCGTGCGGCGACACTTTCGGCTCGCCGGGTGTGATGATCGTCTTCTGCGCCTTGACCCACTCGGGGACATTGCCGTTCGGCCGTCCCGACCAAGGCCAAAGCCTCGCGCCGTTTTCCGCTCCCGGGCCGAGCTTGAACGTCTCGTCGATGATGTTCTGGCGTGCGGCGAACTCAACGCCCAGGCGCTTGGCCTCGATGCATGACACGACGTGATGCGGCGGTGTCGCACGGGTTCTCACGGTTTGGCGCTTCAGGATCGTGCGGATGGGACCACGCTTTTCTGGCAGCGCGAAAGCAACGGGCAATGCGTGTCCAAAACCTGACAGAGGCAGAAACTTGTCAGGTTCTTTACAACCGCCATCCGGGCACTGCGGAGGCTTTTCAAAGCATATTCATGGGGTTACTGCGCGCTGAGCGCGCTGGCACAGCTTTTGCGCTCTTAAGGGCGACTGCACGCGATGGGCAAGACGAGCGATGCTCTCTCCTGAATCCGTGTGCCGTCTCTGAGCGGGAACAAGCTCGCGCAGAAAGCAAGCTCTGGAGACCTACATTGGCGGAATTATGGATCGAGTCCCCGGCTCCTTCGATTAAAGTCGAGACCTGGCTGCGTGGCGAGCCGCTCACCAGCTTCGAGCCCGGAAAACTGTACATCGTCGAATTTTGGAGAACTACGTGCGGCCCATGTGTGGACGCGATGCCCCATCTTATGCAGCTGCAGGAGAAATACAGGGAGAGTGGCGTTGAGATCGTCGCAGTCGCGGCATATGAACGCGCTCCCACGGCCGATGAGGCCCGAAGCAATCTGGACGCGTGGTTGACCGAAAAGTTCCCGAATCTGAACTATCGGATGGCGTTCGACTCCTCAGGCGAAATGGACAAGCTTTGGATGGAGCCCAGCTTTTCTTTCACGATTCCCACCAGTTTCGTGGTCGACCGAGACGGCCACATCGCCTTTATTGGTGAACCGACGGAACTCGATGAGGTTTTGCCGAGGGTGCTCAACGGCAGCTGGCGCACCAGCGATCAAGCGAAAGCCGTCGCGACCAAGCGGATCGCGAAAGGCGAAACCGAAGCGCGCGAACGAGCGCTGAAGAAGCCGATCAGGGACAAATTTCAGGCGGCGGTGGAGAAAGGGGATTGGAAGACGGCGCTCTCGGCGATCGAAGAGGGCATCACCTTGTTGCCCGACAACCTCAATTTCCGCCAGTCTCAGGTGACTCTGTTGCTTCACAAAATGCGCGACATGGAGGCCGGCTTGCCCGCAATGCGCCAATTCGTTCGCGATGCGATCGATAGAAACTCCGAACATTGGATGATTGAGGCGCTAGATCAACTCTTCACGCCGGGCTTTGATTATTCCGGCTTTCCGTCTGCTGAGCGCTTCGCGATGGGCGAAGAGCTGTCCAAACACATCGTGGCACTGCCACAAGGCGACGGCTATAAGTTCGTGTCTTATCCGATGGTCGCTCAGTACTATCATGAGAGCGGCAACAAAGCACGCGCCATCGAGTTGGTCGAGCAGGCACTGAAAGCGCTGGAGGGTCCGGAGCCTATCTCGAACGAACTGAAACAGCACCTTCTACCGGAGTTGCTGCAGGCTCTGGCCAACTACAAGGGTGAGAAGGTTTGTCACGGCGCTCTCTGTGTGGCTCCGCAAAAGGACTCTCCCAAAAGCTGAAAGGGGCGGCCAAGGAGGAAACCAAAGAAGGGGCGAGAGTCGAAATGCCTTAGTGGTCAATTCGTCCACTTCCCTGGCGTGGTTGTGCAAATAGCCGGCCCAGGCGTCCAGCCCAGCCTCGCCGTCATCCGAAAACACGTGACCGACTAAGGAGAAGACGTTCCCTGATCACCTCACCAAAACATACTGCCGCTGCGGGTCTCCCGGACCCGTCAAAGATGGCACTGGAGTAAGGCTTGGCAACATGAAGAAGGTTACTCAGCCAGCTCGGGCGCTGCCCACCGATCCACCTGCTCACAAAGGCCGGGAAGACGGGGGACGCAGCCGACCGCCTATCTCAGCGCCACGATAGCACTCGCACGCTCCGGCAACGGACAGCCGTCCAACCTCCGCACCAGGAACATCCCAAAATGGCAAACTTGAATTTCCGGCCGCTGCATGACCGCGTGGTCGTTCGCCGCGTCGAATCCGAATCCAAGACCGCCGGCGGGATCATCATCCCGGATACGGCGAAGGAAAAGCCGCAGGAAGGCGAGATCATCGCCGTTGGTTCCGGCGCCCGCGACGAAGCCGGCAAGCTCGTCCCGCTGGACGTCAAGGCTGGCGACCGCATCCTGTTCGGCAAGTGGTCGGGCACCGAAGTCAAGCTCAATGGCGAAGACCTTCTGATCATGAAGGAATCCGACATCATGGGCATCATCGGCTGAATCTCGGCCTCACCGTCAACTGAACTTTCGGGCTCAATCCAAGCCCCTGCCAGGAGCTAAAACATGGCTGCCAAAGACGTAAAATTCTCCCGCGACGCCCGCGAGCGCATGCTGCGCGGCGTCAACATCCTCGCCGACGCGGTGAAGGTCACGCTCGGCCCCAAGGGCCGCAACGTCGTCATCGACAAGTCGTTCGGCGCCCCGCGCATCACCAAGGACGGCGTCACCGTCGCCAAGGAAATCGAGCTTGAAGACAAGTTCGAGAACATGGGCGCACAGATGGTCCGCGAAGTTGCTTCGAAGACCAACGACATCGCCGGCGACGGCACCACGACCGCGACCGTTCTGGCGCAGTCGATCGTCCAGGAAGGCCACAAGGCGGTTGCCGCCGGCATGAACCCGATGGACCTGAAGCGCGGCATCGACCTCGCCGGTTGCCGACGTCGTCGCGACGCTGATCAAGAACGCCAAGAAGATCAAGACCTCGGAAGAGGTTGCCCAGGTCGGCACCATCGCCGGCAATGGCGATGCTTCGGTCGGCTCGATGATCGCGGAAGCGATGCAGAAGGTCGGCAATGAGGGCGTCATCACGGTCGAGGAGGCCAAGACCGCCGAGACCGAACTCGAAGTCGTCGAAGGCATGCAGTTCGACCGCGGCTACCTGTCGCCCTACTTCGTCACCAACGCCGACAAGATGGTTGCGGATCTGGAAGACGCCTACATCCTTCTCCACGAGAAGAAGCTCTCCAACCTGCAGGCCATGCTGCCGATCCTCGAGGCTGTCGTGCAGACCTCGAAGCCGCTGGTCATCATCTCGGAAGACGTCGAAGGCGAGGCTCTGGCCACGCTCGTCGTCAACAAGCTGCGTGGCGGCCTGAAGATCGCCGCCGTCAAGGCGCCGGGCTTCGGTGATCGCCGCAAGGCCATGCTGGAAGACATCGCCATCCTCACCGGTGGCCAGGTCATTTCCGAAGACCTCGGCATCAAGCTCGAGAACGTCGGCCTCAACATGCTCGGCCGCGCCAAGAAGGTGTCGATCTCCAAGGAGAACACCACCATCGTCGACGGCGCCGGAAAGAAGGCCGAGATCCAGGGCCGCGTTGCCCAGATCAAGCGTAAGCGCTCATTTCCATGCGCGTTGACGCGGCCCGTTTGACGGGGTCGCTGTCAGACGGCTGCATCGGATCATGCAGCGGCGGTTTTGGCGAAGTTGAAGGGCAGCAGGTCGGTGATGTCGGCGTCTGTGGCGCGCTGCGGCAATTCGCTGAGGACGTGGCGCAAGTAGGCCAAGGGCTCGACGCCACAGGCGCGGCAGGTCAGCATCAGGCTGTATATGACGGCGCTGGCCCTGGCTCCATCCACGGTATCGCTGAACAGCCAGGATTTTCTGCCGGTGGCAAAGATTCTGATATCGCGTTCGAGGAGGTTGTTGTCGATCGGCATCCTGCCGTCTTCTGTGTATCGCGTCAGGTACTCCCACTGGTTCAGAGTGTAGGACACGGCGTCGCCGATCTTGCTATCGGGCAAGACCTTCGGCGCGATGTCGTCGAGCCATATCTTGAGAGCATTGAGGATGGGAACGCTGTGTTGCTGGCGAAAGCGGCGAATGCAATCGGCTTGTGTTTCGCCCTTGTCCGGCTTTTCGTTCCGCGCTTGGCCTTCAACCCGGTAGAGCTGCTCGAAGAACTTGAGCGCCTGCTCCGGCGGACCGCCCCCTTCTTTCTTGCCTTGAGGGCATCGACGAAGCGACGTCTGGAATGGGCCATGCATCCCACATGGGTGGCCCCTGCCAGCGTGCGCCATGCGGTATAGCCATCGCTCATCAGTATGCCGCGGTAATCGCCGAGGAAGGCCTGCGGATAAATCTGGCCGCGACCCGGTTGATAATCGAGCAGCACGATCGGCTCGTTACTCTCTTCGCCGCTCCGGTATGCCCACATAAATGATGTGCTGGTGGCCTCCCTGTCCTTTTCCTTCAGGACCTGGACGGTGGTCTCGTCGCCATGGATGAGTGCTTGAGACCTGAGCCGCAGCTTCAGTGCGTCATAGATGCGGGAGAGATGCTTCTCGCTCGATCCGATCACCCAATGCCCCAGAGCGCCGCGGCTGACGGGCACGCCGACTCGCTCGAATGCCTGGCTCAAGCGGTAGAGCGGCGTGCCGTCGACGTACTTGTGAACAAGAGCAAATGCCAGTGTCGAGGCCGTGGCGATGCTGCCCGGCAAGGGCTGCGCGGGCATCGGCGCGATCACGACCGGCGTATTGATGCCGGTGCGGTCGCAATGGCGGCAGGCATACTTGAAGCGCACATTCTGCAGGACCTTCGCCTTCACCTCGATATGAAGCTGCTCGGTAATGGCCTCGCCCATGTGGTGCATCCGGTGACGACAGCAAGGACAGGCCTTCTGATCTTCGGGAAGGTCATACTCGACGCGCTCGCGCGGCAGGTGTTCCGGCAGGGCCTTGCGGCCACGCTTCTTTGCCTCCGGCTTTTCGGTGGACGGAAAGCCGGTGTCCGGCAGGTCGATGACATTGCCATCTTCGCTGCCCGCGTCGTCTTCATCGGCAACCTGTTCGGCTTCATTGAAGAGGCGATCAACGTGCTTTTCGCTCTTGGGCGCAAAACGATGTGAGCGCGCCAGCGCCAACTCTTCCTCGAGCTTAACCACGCGTTCTGCGAGCTGACGGTTCTCCGCCTGCAGCACAGCAATGCGCGCCATCAACTCCTCAACAGTCGGTTCGCCAGGTCGATTCATCGTAGTTTTGAATCTGAACCGCACCGACGCGTCAACCGCACAATTCGGGAGCCGTCAGCCCGCAACCTGATATTGCCGCACCGGATGGCGCACCATTGCATCGATGTCGATGCCGTCGAGAATCCAATGGAGCTGCTCGGTCGTCAGCGTAACCACCGCCGTCTCCCGGCGTGGCCATCGGAACCTGTCTTCGGTCAGCCGCTTCAGAACCAGCACGAAGCCGGACCGGTCGAAGAACAAGAGTTTCATCCGGTCGCGGCGGCGATTGCAAAATGCAAAGACCGCAGGCGCAAATGGGTCAAGCTCCATCACCTCCTGAACCAGGACCGCAAGGCTGTTGATGCCGGCCCTAAAATCGATCGGCTCGCGGTGCAGGTAGACGTTGAGATCAGCGCCCAGTCTGAACATGGCCCAGAGCTCCAATGATCGCCGTCAACGCGTCTACATCACCGCATTCCAGCACCAGCTTCACGCCGTTCGGCAAAGACGCGCTCACCTTGGCTGGGAGTGGCGATGAGCCCATGCTTTCCGACTTCGACAGCCGCTCTTCACCACGCGCAGCAGGCCTGTCCACCGAATTGCTCTGCATAGGCAGGCTGTGGTCCGCAGCGGTGACTTGAACTGGAATGAACGCAGACGGTGCAGGTGGCGGCAAAGCACCGGCGTCTTTGGTCGTCTTTATCCATTTCCGAAGAAGGTTGGCATTGATCCCATGTTCAAGCGCAAGTCGCGATACCGACACGCCAGGCTCAAGGCAGGCCGCAACTAGCCGCTCTTTCGACGCCGGGTCGTACCGCCGGCGGCCGTTGCGCAAAATCCGCCTCACCAGCAGTTTCTGTTCATCGTCCTCAATCACTTGGTGTCCACCTCCGTTAAGTGGACACTTCATGCCAAAACACGCTCAATGGAAAAAGGTGCGGAGAAATTCGCGCTTACGATCAAGCAGCAGATCGAGGAGACCACGTCGGACTACGACAAGGAGAAGCTGCAGGAACGTCTCGCCAAGCTGGCGGGCGGCGTTGCGGTGATCCGCGTCGGCGGTGCGACGGAAGTCGAAGTCAAGGAAAAGAAGGACCGCGTCGATGACGCCCTCAACGCGACCCGCGCGGCCGTGGAAGAAGGCATCGTTGCAGGCGGCGGCGTCGCCCTGCTGCGCGCTTCGGCCAACATCAAGGCCACCGGCGTCAATGCCGATCAGGCTGCTGGCATCAACATCGTGCGCCGCGCGCTGCAGGCTCCGGCCCGCCAGATCGCGTCGAACGCCGGTGCGGAAGCATCGATCGTTGCCGGCAAGATCCTCGAGAACAAGGGCGCGACCTTCGGCTACAACGCCCAGACCGGCGAGTATGGCGACATGATCGCCATGGGTATCGTCGATCCGGTCAAGGTCGTTCGCACGGCTCTCCAGGACGCGGCCTCGGTCGCCGGCCTGCTCGTCACCACCGAAGCCATGATCGCGGAGGCTCCGAAGAAGGAGTCGGCTGGCGGCGGCATGCCTGGCGGCATGGGCGGCGGCGGCATGGGTGGCATGGGCGGTATGGGCGGTATGGATTTTTAAGGTCCACGCACCTCAACAATCTCGATGGGCGGCAGTGATGCCGCCTTTCTGTGACGCGGAGCCAAGCCGGAGGCAAGAACGGAGGAAGGACGATGATGCATGTTTCACCTGTGACGACGGAGCAGACCGCCCCCGCGCAGACGAAAGCCGTCGCCGTCAAACGCGCTGCGGAGCTTTTGGATTCTGGCGCCACCAAAACTCGACCGTGACCGGAATGTGCCACTTCTTGGCAAGGCGTTCGACCTCTTTCCATGCACCGGAAGCCGACTGGCCCTGCACCGAAATGCCCAGGTACGGATGGTATTTGAATCCCTCATCCTCAAACTGAACGGCCTTGGCTGGAACTCCCAACTCGCGAGTAAGCTTGTCGCCCTCCAATCCCTTTGCCTTCAGTTGGGCGACCATTGTCAGCAGGATGGACGACCACCTCGGGCTCGGCACCGCCTTCCCATTGATCGTCGCCGACAACGGCTTCTTGAAAGCCAGACCGGGCGCCACGTCGAACTGCATGGCGCCTCCCTCCGGGACAACGGCTTCGTCGGGCTCATCGTCGCGCTCCAGGCCGAGCTGATCCATCGCCTCCTTCACGACACGATCTAGCGTATCGGCGGGCGTTTTCGTGCCGAACCAACTTGCGATGAGCTTTAGATCGGCAAAGGTGGCATTTATTCTCACTACGGGCATCATGCGCTTCTCCCGAGTTTCGATAGCCGATATGTTACATATCTAAGTCGCAAAATGTTACCTATCCCATTGTACTGGCCGATTTCACTACAATCACGGCTTTCAGCATTCGCTGAACGAGATGGCTTATGCTATTTCAAGCGATATGCCATTTTCAACAAATGTTGAAAACTTCTGAATCGATGAAAAACCTGGAACAGCAGGCGGCAGGCGCGCTCGCCGCGCTTCTACAGCGCGTGCCGGCGCTTGTCATCGACCATATCCAGATCGAGCCCGTCGGCGGCCCCGACCGCGGCGTCGATATCCTGGCGCATGTGGTCGTTGCTGATCGCCGGCATACGCTGGTCTGTGAGGTCACGTCGAGCGGCCAGCCCCGCTATGTTCGTATGGGATTGCTCCAACTGCGTAACTACGCTGCCCATTTCGATGGGAGTGCAATACCGATCTTTGTCGCGCCGTACCTCTCTCTCAGAGGCTCAGGCGTTGTGCCGCGACTACCAGGTGGGATTTCTTGATCTAGCTGGCAACGCCAACATCATCTTTGATGGCATCTTCATAGAGCGGCATGTCGAAAGCAAGCCAAGCGCGGAACGAAGGGAACTCAAATCCTTTTTCAAACCCAAATCTGCCCAGGTGCTGCGCTCGTTGCTGCGAAATCCGGACAGGCCATGGCGCGTTGCTAAACTCGCCGAAGCTTCGGCGGTCAGCCTGGGCCATGTCGGTAATGTCCGCCCTTAGCGCGAGGACGGAAGCCGGACTAGCGATCCTCGCGTCATTCTCGGCAGCGCAATGGTTGTCGCCATACGGGCGAAGTGGCACGCAGTACTTTATGCCGACGACGACGGGCTCGCACGGCTGACCGATGCAATGAAGCTGTCTTCGGCATCCAAAGGTGAAAATGTGCTGGTCACATTGCCCAAGGACATCGGCGTTTTCCGGGATGCCATCGAGCCCGTGCCGGGCATTATGTGCACCGGGCCCGTGCAAACGTATCTCGATCTGGCGACCGCAGGTCGCTGTGGGACCAAGCGGCCTTGGCCGACTGGAAATCGCCGGCGTCGGACGGGCCTGCTGCGACCAAATTCCCATCCGACTTTTGGCTTATTGGTTTGGGCCATCTCGGCCAGGCTTTCCTCTGGACGATAGGACTGTTGCCATTCGCCGACTCGGCCGATGTCCGGATGTTTCTTCAGGACGTCGACTGGCTGGACGGTCAACCCAAAGTACATCAGTGCTTACCTTTGCGACCGACGAAGGTAGGTTGAAGACGCGGATCGGTGCTGATTGGGCCGAAGCTCGCGGCTTCCGCACCAAGCTGATCGAGCGAAGGTTTGCCGCTGATTTTCGCATCGCTCACGATGAACCGCTGCTGGGCTGTGTGGCGTTGATAATCCGCAGGCGCGGGCAATCCTCGAAGGGGCAGGTTTTGCGACCGTGTTTGAGGCGGGCCTTGGAAGCGGCGTTGAAGATTTCCGTCTGATCAGGACGCACAGCTTTCCGGCACCGATCAAGGCTTTGGAGATATGGGCAGACGAGCAAGGGGAGAGAACTACGTTCGTGATGACGACAAAAGGCCGGCTGCATACGTCGATCTACGTGATAGAGGCACCCTTGACGAGTGCGGTCTCACCATGTTGGCGAAAGTGGCTGTGGGGGGCCCGTTCGTTGGAATGGTGGCTGCCGCCGTTCTGATTTCTCAGACAATCCGAATGGTCTCGGATGGCATGCGCATGGCCGTTTTCAACCTGGATGTTCGGGCACCACAGTATCGAAGCCTCGCATGGCGTGAAAAGCCGGATATCGTTGTGTACGGCACGGCTGCATCGAAGGAAAATGGCAGTGCTAGCACAACTGTCTCTGATTGAACGTCAGGGTATGCCCTGAGGTGACCTAACGCCCTGCCGCGAGGCCCATGTAACATCTTGGTTAACATCGACCATTTATGACAGAGTAACCTCGGGCCTAAACCTTTAGGTGACGTCGCATGAGCCGGATTGGGTCGCCCGCGTCATTGCGCCACCCTATAATTTGAAGTCCTGAAACGCGAGTAGGTTTGAAGACGCATGCCCGGCAGGAGACTGAGCTCGCTGCCGGGCCGGGTACGCCTTGGGAGGTGGCGTAAGTCAGCGACTTTCGTGGCGGCGGAACCACTCAGTCCGCGCGTTTTGCTGAATAGCGTGCATGTACCGTGCCAAAGCAAAAGCGCTTAAAAAACAACCGATGCGTCAGCTTCCACTTCGTTATGTACATGACATTGTCGGTTATCGGACAACACCGAACGTGCCTCTCGGCCTCGAGCGACGCCTGAACAAGAGCGCCCGCAAGGCCGTTCGCTGCCATGTCGACTGGGCGCACTCTGGGTAACCGGGTTTAAGCTCCGAACTGTTCGCCGGCTGACGCACAGGGCGGACTGTCACTTTTCAAGTGAGGAAATCTCTATACCCTCCATCCATGAGGGCGAGGGCGCGAGAGACGGCGCGGCGAATGCGGTCGCGCAGATGATCGCGAGGATCCCTCCAGTCGGCATGGACGCGCCGTTGACCGATCAGAGCTTCGGCGAGCTCGCGATGTGACGCCCCAGCAAGTGAACCGTCGAGCGCACGAAGAACGAAGGTCAAACGGGCACCGCGTCTTTCCGGCGGAAACAAGCGGGCAGGCAGACGTTGACCCACACTTAGAGCATTGAGGCACTCAATCGCCCTCAGGCGATGCTTCAAAAGCTTCGCGGGCCAGATTGCCTCGGTACGGAGGCAGACAGGGTGCAAGATCTCTGCGCCAGAGACGGCGAGCTGGAGCGTATGCTCTGAATCGCGAAGGATAACATACTGGCGCTTGTCGGGCGCCAGCAAGACCGTAGCAGCACATGACAATGCCGAGAGCTCGAACGGCGATGTCGCCGAGGATGCGGACAGCTGTTCTGCAATGACCGGCAGCACATGGACGCACCAGAGCGGAGACCAGAATACGAGCGAATTGCGCCCATAAGACTCGGCGAAACAGGACACCCCAACGTGACAGGTCACCGGCCGACGCGACCACGTCGAGAATGGGTCGGTATGACAAAGTATTGGCCTGCTGGCGCGCTGCTACCAGATCACGCTGGAATGCTGGATTGCGGCGTAAGAACTCCCAGGCCCACTCGCGCGGCGTCAGACCTGAGGTGTAATCGTATGATCTTTCATCGCGCCAATCAGGCTCGTCCGCGCCAGTCACGAGAACTGTAGGCATGACTGTGCTCCCCTGCCCGCCCCCACGGACCTCGAAGCATCATGCCACCTGGCAAGGCACCGGCGCTGAAGGCACCAGACCTCGAGCACGCCGTTTCGTCGAAGCGTGTGCCATTGGCACCTTGGAGGGCAGAAGGCGCGCGCAATAGCTCCAGGCCGTCGAACTCGCACAGCGACAGCCACCGCGGCCTGTGCACGCCAACGCAATTAATTTCATGTCCGTGATCGGCTCGTGCATCCCGTCCCAGACGTTCCTTGAAGGGGCAGTGGGCGTCGCGTTGGATTGCACGCTGGTGGTGGGCAAGTCGTCGTAGCGCCGGGGCTATAAGCTCAGTCATCGGGAGGTCTCCTCGGGAATTTCCCCATTGGAGGCCAAGTTCCGCGCTATGGCAGCCTGTATAGTTGTACACGTGAAGCCGACTGGTCAGTGGGTCGCAAAACGAACCGGCGAGGCGCGCAAATCGTTGCCTTCGGTGGTGCTCACGCCGAGCTTTCTTTGCGGACGGTATGGAGATGGAGCGCGGCCAGACTCCGCTTGCCCTGCTGCAGCCGATTTCCCAGGCAGACTTGCGCCCGCACTGTCCCTGTTGCTGCGGCCTACCAATGCGTGGCGTCAGGAAGACATCGTCGACCACTAGCCGTCTCGCCGAGATACTACGCCGAGCCTGAGCTCCCACCTCTCATGAACCCTCGTATCGCATATCGGAGGGCGGCCGACATCAGCCCAAGTTGCCATAGGGGCCAGTCACATGCGTTCGCGCGAATGCAGCTTGCTGGCTTGATCGACAGACGTCAAGAATGCAATCAAGGGAACGGTGCAGGCCAAGATTGCGGCAGGGCTTGGACAACCATCAGGTCGCCCAAGCGGCGCCCAGTCCCTTTCCTCGAATCTCCGGTTTTTTGCCGCTGGCGGTGTGTAGACCACAGCCGCAGCCGGCCCTGCTTGAGTTCTGCACGGCGTCAGCTATCGCGCCGGAGGTTGATCCGGTGATTACAGGGTACGCTCGTTGTCGCATTCGCGACGATGTCTGACTTCTGACACGGCGCTGCCAGAGTGATCGCATTGTTCCGTAAGATTTTCCCGGTTGGCACGACGATTGCGGTCCTGTGCGCAAAAGCACTGCGACGCCACACCGACTGGGAAGAATTCATCCATGATCACGCTTTTCGAACATGCGGGTGCCGCCGCCAACACTAAGCGTTCCCGAGCAGACGGAAGCCATTGCGCTTTCATTTCTCTGGTTGTGCGGACATGACTGAATTCGATTTCCGCCCAACACTGAATGCACCCGACGATGACCCCCGTCTTTGGCTTGAAGATGTAGAAGGTGAACGGGCACTTGCGTGGACCGCCAGCCAGTCGGCAAAGACCCTGAAGGACTTCGGTGGAACGCAGTTCGAGCGCGACCGAGCGGCACTGACGGCGATTTTCGACCGTTCCGACAGGATACCCCTAGTCACGCGCCGCGGTCAGTATCTCTACAATTTCTGGCAGGATGCCGGAAATCCCCGCGGGCTGTGGCGCCGGACCACCCTTTCCGTCTACATGAAGGCGGATCCCCAGTGGGAGCTACTGCTCGATCTGGACTTCCTCGCCGCGAGAGACGGAGAGGACTGGATCTGGGGCGGCGCGTTGATCGAGCCCGAGAGACGGGAACGAGCCGTTCTGCGCCTGTCGCGCGGCGGCAGCGACGCGGTCGTGCATCGCGAATTCGACTTGAGCTCTCTGAACTTTGTCGCCGACGGTTTCAGTCTCCCGGAGGCCAAGGGCAGCATTGATTGGCTCGACTCCAACACGCTTCTGCTTTCCAGTGCGCTTGGTGATGGCATGGCCACCCGCTCCGGCTACGCGCGCACCGTGCGACTGTGGGAGCGTGGCGCGGATCCCCTGACGGCCCCAGTAATCTTCGAGACCGGTTCCGAAACCATCGGTGTGTCTGGCCATCTGGACCGCACCGCCGAGAGCGAGCGTCTATGGTTTGTCGAGCAGCTGGCCTGCTTGGAGAAGATAGTCCGCATGGGCGATAGAGGCGGGCCGACGGTTGAGATCGACCTTCCTCGGGACGCCTGGTGGAATGTCTTCGGCGATTGGTTGGCGGTAAAGCCGCGCAGAGCATGGACGGTTGGCGGGACGACCTATGCCGCCGACGCGCTGATCGGCATCTCGCTTTCCTCCTTCCTGGCCGGCGAGCGCGGATTTAGTACCCTGTTTGAACCAGCCGAAAGGCGTTCCCTGCAGTCATTCTTCTGGAATGAGGGGAAGCTCATCAGTTCCTACTTCAGCAACCTCGTTCCGCGATTCGAGATGTTCACCCCCGGTCCCCAGGAATGGACGCGCCGAACCCTGGACACCGTGCCCGGCGAGGAAAGTGTTCAACTCTGGTCACTCGACGCAGAAGATCACGAGACCAATGGAGAGGTCCTGGTCTGGGCTCAGGATCCGATCACGCCGCCGCAGCTTTCCCTATTCGATCTCAATTCAGCGCCGCCTCTCAGCGCTTCACTAATCCTGAAGCGTAACCCGGAGAATTTCCACGCATCCGGACTGGTGGTCACGCGCCACGAGGCGGTCTCGATCGATGGTGAGATGATTCCCTATACGCAGGTCGGTCCGGCTGACGGGAACGGGGATGCCCCAGTTCACCTCACCGCCTATGGCGGGTTCGGCATATCGCTCCTGCCCTCCTACAATTCCTCGCTCGGCAAGCTGTGGCTCGAACGCGGCGGCACCTGCGTGGTGGCGAACATCCGGGGCGGCGGTGAGTTCGGCACCCGTTGGCACGAGGCCGGGCGCAGGGAGGGCAAGCGTCTTGCCCATGATGATTTCGCCGCCGTTGCCGCCGACCTGGTGCGAAGGGGCATTACGCTCCCGAGGCGGATTGCCGCCGAGGGCGGCTCAAATGGCGGCCTGCTGATTGCCAACATGCTGACCCGCTACCCTGAGCACTTCGGCGCGCTGTTCTGCACAGTTCCGCTTGTCGACATGCGCCGCTACACCAAGCTCCTGGCGGGCGCGAGCTGGATCGACGAATATGGCGATCCCGACAAGGCTGACGATTGGGCTTTTCTGAAGGAAATCTCCGCCTATCACACTGCCACGCCGGGACAGCCCTATCCGCCTGTCCTGCTCGCGACCACGAAACGCGACGACCGCGTCCACCCGGGCCATGCGCGCAAGATGGCCGCAAAACTGCAGGCTCTTGGCTATCCCGCTTACTTTTACGAGCCTGTCGCAGGCGGGCACGGCTTCGGCAAGAACAATCGGGAGCGCGCTGCATTCATCAGTCTTGGCATCAATTTCCTTCGCAGCGTCATCGGCTGGCAAGCCGAAAGTATTTCATTGACGACCGGGAGGCCGGCAAAAGCAAACTACGAATGAGCGAGTAGAGGTCGATGACAGCGAGAACGGTGCAAATAATACGAGCACGGTTTGCGCAAATGCGCGCCCGCACTCTGTCGATCCCAATCAATACTGCAGGACTATAGCAGTCTACCATTTCTGAAGAGCAAGGAGATAATTTCATGGCAACAAAGCAAATGAATGTGGCGCGGGCAGCAACAGCGGCCGTTGTCCTGGTGCTGGTCGGACACCAGGCGGTCGCGGCAGACTTTTCAGAACCGTGCGACCCCGACGAGGGTCCCTTGGTCACGGAATGGCCAAGCCCCTGGCAGATCCGCCTGCGCGCGTTGGGGGTCATCACTGAGGATTCGGGCTTCGTTAATAGGGTGCCCGGCTCCGGACTTTCCTATTCGAACACGGTGACGCCCGAACTCGATATTTCGTATTTCTTCACCGACAACGTCGAAGGCTCGGCGCGCGCAGCGCTCAATGCGCCGGCGTTATGGAGACTGTCGGGCGAGTGTCGCGTTTTTCCTGCCTGCCCCGGGTGGGCCGATGATTACGGCAACATGCGGGGTGAGCGAGCGCAGGTCTGAGGCTACCGGCATGGCACACGAGTTTCTTACGTGCCGCAGATCGTCCGTGTAAGTAGCGGTTGGCCCCCATCCCGTTTAATTGGAGGCAGCCGAGTGCCTGACGAGGCAGGCAGCTCAGTGCGTTTGGGAGATGAGCACTACATCAGCCCTCCACGAGCCGGCTGTTCGGATGATCGACCCGGCTCAATTTTCTGTAGAGTATAGGGTCTGGGAAGAAAAAAGGGCGGACGAGGCGCCCTCTTTCAGTTTTGTCGTCAGCAAGCCCGGTCTTCGACTCAGAAGCGGTAGGTGACACCTGCGCCTATCAGCCAGGGATCGAGCTCCGCTTTCCCCGTCAGCTTGACGCCGGCCACGGTGACGTCGAAGTCTGGCTTTAGGAATAGCTTCTTTACGTCGAAGTTGACGCCCCAGTGCTGGTCCAACATGTAGTCGAAACCGAGCTGCAGCGCGGTGCCGAACGTGTTCTTGACCTTGAGATCATCGGCGCTGCCGGCCTGCTGATGATAAAAGATCGTGTAGTTCACGCCGGCGCCAACATAGGGCTTGAAAGCACCAAAATCGGCAAAATGGTACTGCAATGTCAGTGTGGGCGGCAGCAGCCATACCTTGCCGATATTCCCCAGGCCGCCAATCGAGCCCTGGCCTGTTATGTTGGCATAGGTGGTGCCCAGGATAAGCTCGGCGGCGTCGGCCTATCAGAGGGATCGAACAGGCTGGTCGACGAAGTCCAGCGCGAGCCAGAGCCCGAGCTCATTCTGGCGATTAAAGAGAGGTGGATTGGGGCGATGGACGGGGCAGGTTCCGCCAACATCACACCGTACCCACAAGTTGCCGACTGTATTGCCGGCAGAATGGCGACACCTTTGCATCATCGTGCCACTTTGCGAGACCCGGCGCCACCTCTATGGCGATGGCCCTAGGCCTGAAATTGGACTGCTTACCCACCGGACGATGGCTTCACCCCGTTGTTGACGTACGCATCCTATGCGCTAGGCGCCGGCAAGTACGCCTTCCGCTGAAAGAGACTTCGATGGGCCGCCCACAATGTCGTTATCGTAGCGCAATAATATCCACTGGCTGCGAACCTCGTTGTGGGTCTCCTCGAGGTCGAAGTGCCGGCGATGCGCGCTTCGTCCGGTCGAAAGTGTGTTTCCAATGGGGGGCGCCACCTCTGAGCGCATTACAATCACTCGACAGTAACTGATTTTGCGAGATTGTGCGGCTGGTCCACATCTGTGCCCATGATGACGGCTGTGTGATAGGCAAGAAGCTGTATGGGCAACGAGAAGATCATCGGCGCGATAATCTCGTCGACAACTGGCAGCACGATCGTGTGCACAGTGTCGAGCTTCGATGCGGTTGCTCCTCTTTCATCCGTGATCAGGATAATCCGCCCTCCACGGGCGGCGATTTCCTCGATATTGGAGACGGTCTTTTGAAAAAGCGAATACGGCGCGATGACAGTCACTGGCATGTTCTCGTCGATCAATGCGGTTGGGCCGTGTTTCAATTCACCCGCCGCATAGCCCTCGGCGTGGATGTAGGAAATCTCCTTGGGCTTCAGCGCACCTTCCATCGCCAGTGGGAAACTGGTGCCACGGCCGAGATACAGGACGTCATTATCGCAAGGGGCTCGATCTTTGGTTGGATGCTGTTCAGGACCTAGCCCATGATGCGCGGCATTTCGGCAAGGCTCTTGACGAGCGCCTGCACATCGCCTTCGGTTACCGTTCCGCGGGCCCGGGCGGCGCTGATGGCAAATGCGGCAAGAACGGCAAGCTGGCAGGTGAAGGCCTTAGTAGAGGCGACGCCGATCTCCGGGCCGGCAAGGATCGGGAAGATCGCGTCGGCCTCTCGAGCGATACTCGATTCAGGGGTATTGACGACGGCGCCAATTTTCAGCCCAAGCTCCTTACAGTATCTCGGTGACGCCAGCGTGTCGGCGGTTTCGCCAGACTGCGAAATGAAAAGAGCAGCAGACTGGGGCGACAACGGGATCTCGCGGTAGCGGAATTCGGACGCAACGTCGATTTCGACCGGCAGGCGAGCATAGCGCTCAAACCAGTATTTTCCGATCAGTCCGGCGAGGTAGGCGGTGCCGCAGGCAGAGATCGCCAGGCTCGGAATGCTGGCGAAATCGAAGCTGGAAACCGGATCGGCGCGATTCTCTATCAAGCCGATATAATGGGCGAGCACAGGGCAATGGCCTCCGGCTACTCATAGATTTCCTTCTCCATGAAGTGGCGATGTTTGCCCTTGTTGGCCAGATAGGCCGTGGCCATGGAGGTCTGACGCGGACGCTCTACGGGGTAGCCGTCGAAATCAAATATATCGGCACCCCTCTTGCCGATAATGGCCCAGTCACCGTCGATGAGATAGGTGACTTCATTCGTGAAGGGAGCAAGCGCGACCTCATCGGATCCCAGGAAGATCTCGCCGTCGCCGTAGCCGATTGCCAGCGGTGGCCCATTGCGCGCCGCCATGATGCTCGACGGATCATCCTAAAAAAGGATGGCGAGCCCGTAGGCGCCCTTGATGCGTTTCAGCATGGCATGCATCGCTTCGCCCTGCCCCATGCCCTCCTGGCGGTATCGGGCCAAGAGATGCGCGACGACCTCGGTGTCGGTCTGGAACTCGGCTCCCGCCGCCGCCAAGGTAAGCCTTGCAATCATCTTCAAGCGAGGAAATCTCGATATCTACGATCCATGAGGATGTGACCGCGCCCGATGGCGCGGCGGATGCAATCGCGAAGGTAGCCGCGCGGATCGTGCAATAGGCATGGGCGCATTACTGGCCCAACAAGGCCGCTGCGATTTCACGGTGCGAGGCATTGCGAGCGGGCGTCGAGCGCCTGGAGGACAAAGCGCAGGCGGCTGAACACCGTGAGTCATGCGAGCATTCGGCTGACCAATCATAGGAGTCGTGCGATCCGCTGGAGCGCGTCACCACAGGCTGTGTAGCGCGGCGGTCGCGAAGCCGCTCGCGAGCGCCCTCAACAGCCGCAGCGAGCGAGCGGCTTTGCGGCGGTCATCGATGTTCCCCGGCAAAGCTCGGTTGCGGAATACCAACCTGATTTTAAAGGAACCATCGATGATCGGTAACATGACGAACCTAGGCGCACTCTCTTGGAGAGGACTGTGGATTCCGGTCTCTTGCGGGACATGATGGGCTTTCCCGCCGAGCGAGTGATGGAACCGGAGGTTGGGGCCGCCATCGGCGCCGCATATGGCGAGGCCCGAAGCTACGCGACAGTGCGACGCGCCGGCACCGTCGAACTGCGCATCCCAAGCTCAGGAATAAGCTCCGAATTTCCCCAGATCGCGTCGCACGCCGACAAGGCGCTGATCGCCGTCATCCACGAGCCCTAGATCTAATTGTCTCTCGCCCCGTTCGGTTGATGACAAGCCATGGCCATGGAGATGGACAGCAATTCCAAAAGCCGGGCCGTCTTCACCGAAACCGAGGGCCGCAAGCGTCAATTGGTGCGCCGACGCCGACAGATCCTGCCGAAGGTGCCGAAGGGGGGCGACAATTACGGATGATGTCGAGCCCGACGTGCTTGCCGATATTACTTTCTCCAAGAGAGCACCACACCAAGCTCCACGCCACCAATACACTCGAGCGCCTCAACGGCAAAATTAGGCCGCGCACCGAGCTCGACGAATCTTCCTTCTTACGGTTCGATAATTCCAAGTTTCAAAGCTTCTACAGCAGCTACCATTCTGCTGGTCACATCGAACTTCTGCATTACGTTTTTCACATGGAAATCTACGGTGTTTCGGGATCGTCCTAATATCGTCCCTATTTCTCCTGACGTTTTTCCTCTCGATACCCAAAAAATGCACTCTATTTCTTTAGGAGAGAGCTTATAAACGTGCTCCGATGCCATCGGAGTTGCGAGCTTCGTAATCCTCACATGAAACTGTACCGCGGCAAGTTGCAGGTAGGTGATCGCTCTATTTTGCAATTCGCTGTCCGACGATTGAGCAAAACTCATAAACGTGAAGCTGTCAGCGGGGCCATGCAATGGAACTGTAACGCCTGACTTCAAGCCGAACGTCGCCGCCTCATCCAGGACGCGGCGTTCATTTTCAGTTGTGCTTCCGTCGGCGTAAACTTCACTCCATCGGAAGGCCCCTACCCCCTTTCGACCTTTCTTGATGAGCGGGTCTATTTTGGCATAACCCATTTTCAAGTAGCGCTCCTGCCATTCATCAGGGTAATTCCACATCACCGCAGAGTCCGGTCGGGCCGGCTTCAAAACCCTTTGTTCTGATGCAAGCGGGCCATAGGCGATCCACGGGCAATCGAAATTCAGCGCAAACGCAGACAACAATTCGAACAACTGTTCGGATTCAGCGATATCATCAGTGGTGTCGAGGAATATGCTTAACTCGACCGCAATCCGGGGGAGTTCCATGATCTCTCCTTCAGTTGCGTTCTCATTGGGTGCGAGCTTGCTCCAGCCCAGCATCCCAACTGAGTAGTCAAGGGGAATCTGAGTCGTAGCTCTTCTCCACCTGTAGAGGGACATTCAAGAGTCGTGCCAACTTGGGCGCAAAGCTTTTCTTCAGATTGCAATGGGCTGGGGTAAAGATACTCAGGAGATGAACCGAACAGCACTTTGTCGCGGAGTGCACAATCTGACAGTGGAGCATGTGATCTGCTCCGTCACCGGCCTCGGTCTTTCGATACGGCCAACCGCCCAGGAAGGAATTGGGGTCGCGCGCCCTCTGCGCGGAACGGCTTTTGTTCACCAGATCATCGAGGTCCGCGAAATTGGCTGCGGCCTTTCCGGCTCAGCGCTGACCGACTTGGGAGGCGTCCGGGCGCGAGCTATCGCGCCTCAGCCATTGCGAAAGGTGTAGCCGTAACCGTTGATTGCGGGCGCGCCACCCAGATGGGCGTAGAGGACCCTCGACCCCTCTGGAAAGAAGCCCTTCTGGACGAGGTCGATCATCCCTTGCATCGATTTGCCCTCATAGACTGGATCGGTAATCATACCCTCGAGCCGCGCGCACAGACGGATCGCCTCCTTGGTTTCCTCGGATGGAATGCCATAACGCGGGTACGCATAGTCCTCGAGCAACACCACGTCAGCCTCGACAAGTTCCGTTCCGAGCTCGACGAGGATCGCTGTACGTTGGGCAATGCTAAGCACCTGAGCCTTGGTCTTTGCTGGAGTGGCGGATGCATCGATACCGACGACGTTGCGTTGTCGACCATCCTCAGCGAACCCGACGATCATGCCGGCATGCGTTGAACCTGTCACAGTGCAAACAACGATGTAATCGAAGGCAAGACCAAGCTGTTTCTCCTGAGCGCGCACCTCCTCGGCGAACCCCACATAGCCAAGGCCACCGTATTTGTGGACAGAGGCCCCAGCCGGTATCGCATAAGGTCTGCCGCCCCTTGCCTTGACATCATGGAGCGCTTCTTCCCAACTGTAGCGGATACCTATGTCAAAGCCCTCGTCGACCAGGCGCACCTCTGCGCCCAAGATGCGGCTCAAAAGAATGTTGCCGACCCGGTCGTAGACGACATCCTCATGTGGAACCCAGCTCTCTTGAACCAGAAGACATTTCATGCCGATCTTGGCCGCGACCGCCGCGACCATCCGGGTGTGGTTGGACTGCACGCCCCCGACGGTGACCAGCGTATCGGCATCTGACGCGATTGCATCGGGAACGATGTATTCGAGCTTGCGCAGCTTGTTTCCACCGAACGCGAGACCTGAGTTGCAGTCCTCGCGTTTAGCGTAGATCTCTACCTTGCCGCCCAGATGTTTGCCGAGGCGGTCGAGCTTCTCGATCGGCGTTGGGCCAAAGGTGAGCGGATAGCGTTCGAACTTTTCCAGCATGTTTTCTCCAGCAGAAGGCGATCCAGCCTGAACCAGCTCCGACCTCGGTAATGGTCCCTTTTTGCTGAAGCCAGCTGTGTTCTGAGATGTTGTAGAAGTGACTCATCGTCGTCGCCAGGCCTCGGTCGACCGACCCGCACGCAGGCGTGGTGCGGCGCCTCCTGTGTGCCTGCCGAACCCAACAGATTCACCCCAGGATGTGGCCACCGCTGGCCAGTTCAAGCCCAATTATGTTCTTGACCTGTCAGATCGATGCCCCTTGTTGGTCCAAAGTGGCGTGAACGTGAGTTCCGGTCTGTCACTACGCCTCAACAGAGCGTCGACACACCGCCATCAGGACGAGCTGAGGGACATCTGAACATTCATTCCTCAACTCGTCATCTTATGGCGGCTGGTTTCCAACTGCGTTGTGAAAGGCTTATTTTACCTCTGCGCGACAAGCACAGCTGGACCTCCAGAGCAGAAAGAGCACGCTGCCGAAATAGACCATCTGGAGCAGCAGCGAGCAGGCCAGCGTCGTGACGACGGCTAGACGGATCGACTGCGACGCAAAGTAAACGGTCACAGCATTGCAGCACAAAACCAGCGCCAGGAGCCGACAAAAGATCATGTAGTTCAAAGCCGTTCTCCTGTCTAGTTAATCATGCTGCTCATGCTGCGATCTGGTCGGCCGCAACATGCGTCTGGCAGTTCTTTGGGCAGACGCGGCCGCAGGCTCCGCAGCCAATGCAGCGGCCGGCATGATCCACTATCATGATCATGCGATTGAGCTCGCCGTCGAAGTCGTCGTCCTCCCCGTCGCAGATGCCGAGGATTTCACCCGCGTCATCCACGCCGTGAAGATGCATGACCTCGCGTGAGCAGACCTTGAAACAGCGGCCGCAGCCGATACAAGTCTTCCCATCTATAGCGGTCAGATATTCCGGCACCCATATGGAGCCGTCGCGGCTGATGAATGTGCTCCTCATCGTAAATTCTTCATTTTGGCGAGCTCTCTCCTGGCACCATGCAACTCGGCATAAACGGCGTGCGCTTTCTCGGCGACTTCCTCTATCTCAGTCCATTTGACCGGAAGACCCTCGGCAAGGTCGCGCAAGTTCGTCTTAGCAATAGCCGCGCGCAGTTGAAGCTTTCGGACTTCCTTCACCATCTCATCCAGATTTGACATGATCCTTCCTCGATAATCGGTTTCTTCACGCCCGCGCAAAGTCGGGACAGGGAATAGCTGCAGTCGCATCGTCGCCCAGTTTCGTACCGGCGCATCCGCAAGTTTCTGCAAAGTCTCGAAGCCGAACCGATGGACGCCTCGACAGAACGACTAACTGCCCGAGCATGAAAAGCACTGGCCCCAAGCCTCAATCGGTTTCGTCTTTGTTGGCGATGTCATCACGCCTGAGCGCTCCTCGCTCGCAATCCCCCACCGCGGTGGGAAATATGTCGAGCCTACACAGCAGGATCGCCGGGGATCTTAACGCTGCAGCTTTTTGGTGATGATGAAGTCGGCCAGCAGCTCGGTCCCCGATTTGCACTTGGCATGAGCCGTCCTGAGCACGGATCAGCGGCAGGAGCCTTTGAATGAACGGTCGGGCAGGGTCCGCACTCGGTCGCCCAAAATTCAACAAGATACACCTTGCCCGACTGAAAGGTCGTGAGGGGCTCGCCACGCAGCCAGGCGTCCACCTTGATTGGGGGAGCCGGGGACTCAATACGCAACACCATGTTGTTCTCCAAATTCCCACACCTTTCCTGGCGTGCATGCGCGAGCTGCTCGTTCTCTCAGCAGCGGAACACACGGATCAGCAGACGATCAATCCTCTTTAGTGTTCTCATGCGGTCAGCCCGACGAGTCTTGCCGCATCTCAAGCAGCAAAGGCCGTGCCAGCACGCTCAGTACGCAGTAAGGGCATGATTAGGCTTCGAAAAACCTCACAAACCCGGCGGGGCCGGTTGTTTTAGATCCGACATGTTTTCCGCCGGCTGTAAGGTTTTGGACACGCATCACTCCTGCATCAGACACTTGGGAGACAAAGCAGCTTGGCTGCCTTGCCTGCGGCAAGCTGGCCTCGGCTCGTAGAACAGCAGCACTTCGGCGCCTTTCGAAAGTGCGCGGGCAACCCCAAGACTGGCTCCCGCGTGCAGCGACTGACTGCCGGCCGGTTTTTTGGATCAGCCTGTCTCCGAAAGCCTGAAGCCGGGGTCGAGGAGGCCCGATGCGTCGAGTGCGAGCTGCCGCCGGATAGCGCCTATGCTGTTTCGCTAGACACCGGATGCCGCATCCACACCGGCCTTCAGCGAAGGCGGACAGCATTCCTTAGCGGCCCCCGCCGATGATCAGTCGTCGACAGGTCATATCCCGCTGCCCATTTCTTCTGCGACGGGGTGGGGCCAGCTCTCGACGGAGGTAGGTCTGATGAAGCCGGGATGCTCGGGGTTCGCGTGCGCCGCGCGCCCCAGAAGGCTGTCGAGGATGCGACGCGCTCGCAAGGCCAGCAGGCTTAGATTTGGATCAGCCAGCCCGCGCTCCCCGAGGGTCGCGTTCTGTACGAAGATGCGCCTGTCACGCGGTCCGTCCCAGCCCACCGAAAAATCCTCGCGAATGGCCAACTCATTGTCGATATGTCCCAGCCGGTCCGCCATCGGTTCCAAGAAGTCTGGTACCGCGTTCTCGTAACCGGTGGCCAGGATGACGATGTCGGCCGTGACTTCGTCGACCTCCTCCATGCCGTGCTGGAGGGTCAGCCTGTGACCCGCGCCGAGGTTGATGCAGTGTGAGACGCTGCAGCCCGGCAGCAGCGTGATTTCGCAGTGGTTTGTTAAAAACGCGTGGCGGTATAGCGCCTGATAGATCGCGCGCAACGTGTTTTCCGAAATGCCGTCGGAAGCAAGCACGAAACGCCTCAGGAACAGTTTGCGCTGCGACTCGTTCATTGCCGCGAAGCGATCCGAAAAGCAGGCCACGAACAACTCGTTGGTAAACTGGCTGTTGTCGATGGGCAGATAGTTTTCGCGCTCCGAGACCCAAGTGATCGATCGAGGCCGCCGCTCTTTTGGCGGGCCGACAAGGTGCAACAGCACCTCGGCTCCCGACTGGCCTCCACCAACCACGCAAACGTCCTTTTTCCAAACCTCAGGATGGATGTGCAGTAAATCCGATGAGTGGAACAGGTTGCGCCCAGTCCAGCCCTGAAACTGAGACGGAATCCGCGCCTGCTTGCCGATGCCGACCACGAGGTCTCTAGCGCCAAAAACTGCGTCGTTCGTCCACACCCGAAACTCGCCGTCAAAGCGGATTTCGCGCACAGTCTGGCCGCCGCGGACAAGCGGGTTCCTGTGGAAGGCCCAGTTCAAGTATTGCTCGAACTCAGCTCTGGGTACGGCCTCGAATTGTGCATTCAAGAAGTGGTACAGACGCCCGTTCTCGTGCAGGTAGTTTACGAAAGTGTAGGCTGATCGCGGATTCACCAGCGTGACCAGATCCTTGAAGTGGCTGACCTGGAGCTCCGAGGAATCGAATGCGCGGCCTGGGTGCCAGCGGAAGTCGACCTGCCGATCCAAGAACAGTGCCCCTCGCCCCATCTGCTCATGTATTTGACACGCAAGGCTCAGATTAGACGGTCCAGCACCCACCCCAATGCAAGAGAGGTCCATTTGTCTTCCTCCTGTAGGTGTTTTCCCAATCAGGCGATGTTCGCGGCGAATATCGGCCATGGCCATTGGGCTTCCCCTCTACGCGGGCATTCTCGACCTCGGTGCCGCTGTCCCCGCTGTCGTGTGGTCGGCTGTGAAGCCCATGGATCCCAGCCAAGTCATGAGATCGACACTCATTTCGGCGACTTGTGGGGCGTTGGCGGGATCGAGATAGGTCGGCCCGCCTCGATAACCGCGTCGCGATCAGCGAGATGGTTTCCAAGCCTATTCCCTATCGGCCGGCCTGGCCGGGCCGATCCCACGTTAATGCCGTCCCTTGGCCGGCCTTGGACACTTCCTGACCGTGATGTCTTCCGCGACAGCCCAAATTCGCCTCGAACATCTCTTCCGCGCAAATCCGGTCGAAGGTCACTACGAAGTTTCACTTCCAACGTTCGGCAATTGGTCCGCCCTGTGTTGCACGGACACACTTAAAGCGGGCACGCCGCAGAACTGGCGAATTGACCAGGGGTCCATTCCACATGTGATCCCTTTGCGATCTTTGCTCATCAGGCGATTGCGCTTTGATGTTCAGGAGCCTTGTTTTGCGGAACCACGCAAAGCTTCGCGTAGCAGGCCTTCTCACCCGTGTAGTTGGCCAGGGCTTGGAGCAGTCCGGCATCGTGTCCGGATCACCCAGAGATTTCAGTGCCACCTCGATCAACTCGATCGCGCGATCTTTGTTGCCGCTCTCATAATAGTATTGAGCGACCGGGACGTACCAAGACACGGCCTCGAACTTTTTGTCGATCGCATCCTCAACTAGCTGGCGCATAGCTGCGCAACACCATGTTGTTCTCCATAGCTATTCCACACCTTCCTGACGTTTATGCGCGAGCTGGTTCTTCTCTCAGAAACGGAACACACCAGTTACCAGACCATCAATCGTCTTGCGTGTTCTCATGCGGTCAGCCCTCACTCAGCTCAACGCGCAAAGGCCGTGCCAACTTGCTGGCTCAGCAACTGTGCGGTGCACCTTGGGAAACCGATCTTGATTAGTCCTCGACTGCGAGGTTCCCGACCGAGCTCGAGAAGATTGCTTCCGCCTCAATCGGTCGGAGGTCATCGCATGATTTGAAGCGCCAACTTGCTAACAATCATGCAGCCCATGCTGCATGTCTGACTCATGAAGCGACCGTTTCGGGATCGTTGTTTTGCGGAGCCACACAGAGAGGGCCGTGACAGACCTTCTCCCCCTTGTAGTTGGCCAGCATCTGCAGCAAACCCGGTAAAACGAATTCCTTCACGTCGTCGGGAACAGGCTCGGGCAGCGACTTCAGTGCCAGCTCGATCAAGTCGATCGCGCGCTCCTTGTCGCCGCTGTCACGATAGTACCGAGCGACTGCTGGATAGGACCACAACCGATCGAGCTGGTCTTTGGCGGGATCCAAGGCCAGGATCTGTTCGGACAGGTCCTTGCCCATCGCAAAGCGGGCATCAGACGGAATGCGCGAATGGTCGGTCCATGGGTGGAAGAGTTGGTCTAAGGCCATGGTCATCCAATGCTCGGAGTTTCTGGCGATCGCGTCGCGAACCAATTTGTGCATGACGCGCAAGCCGTTCGGAATGTCCTGCATGCTGTTAAGCACCAGATGTACATGATACAGTCGCAGATCGACGTCGTCCGGCACCAAGGCGATACCCTCTTCGATTGCCGAGAGCGCCGTCTTCCAATCCTCTTTCTCAACCGCAGCTCCAAACTTGGCCAGGATCGGCTTTCTCAACGCTTGCCGGCGCGCTTTGGGTTCCTGTTTGGCGATTCGCTCCTTATCCGCGGCTTTCGCTTCGTCGCTGCTGCGCCAGCTGCCATTGAGAACTTTCGGTAAGACGGTATCGAGGTCAGTAGGATCACCAATGAAGGCTATGTGGCCATCGCGGTCTACTATGAATGTCGTGGGAATCCCGGTTGATAAGCTTGGCTCCATCCAAAGCTTCTTCATTTCACCGGTGGAGTCGAACGCGATCGGAAAGTTCAGATTTGGGAACTTGTTCGTCAACCAGGCGTCCAACCCGCTTCGGGCCCCCTCTGTCGTTGCTGCACGTTCGCTAGCCGCGACGCCAACGACCTCAAGTCCGCGGTCCCTGAATGTTTCCTGCAGCTGCATCAGACGGGGCATCGCCGCCACACAGGGGGCGCACCAAGTCGCCCAAAATTCGACGAGGTACACTTTGCCGGACCGAAAGTTCGTGAGGGGCTTGCCACGCAACCAGTTCTCCACTTTGATCGGAGGAGCCGGGGACTCCATTCGAAGTGACGTGTCGTTCTTCAAGCGATTCTCACTTTCGTGGCTTTATGCGCGAGCTGGTTTTTTCTCAGAAGCGGAACGCACGGGTCAGGAGACCATCGCCCGCCTTGCGGCTTGCAGTCAGCCCTCACCACAGGGTCGCTGCATCTCAGGTCGCAAAGGGCGTGCCAACCCTCTCACCACGCAGTAAGCGCTGATTGCTTCGATAAAGCGCAACGGGCCAAACACGGCCGGTGTCTTGAACCTGACATTTTTTGTGTCGGCGTCAGGTATTTGACATGAGTTAGTCCTGCGCGAGCTGCTTTAGGACAGTGAAGAGCTTGGCTTATCTCGACTGAGCAGATTGAGCTCGGCTCAGCGAGCAGCACCACGACGCAGGATTCGCTGGCGATCTCCACGGCCTGGCCTCCTATTATGGCAACAGTCTGCGGGCCCACTTGTGTTACCTCTATCCATTAGCCCCTCACGATTGAAATGCCGTCTGGGGCCATGAGTTTGTCGAGATCGGTCGCTTGCCCTGTGGCGCATTACAGGTGCGGATATAGGCCTTTACCCTCCCCGCAGCCATTCTCGACCTGGGTGCCGCCGGGTTTGCGAGAGTTTATCCTTGCCTCGTATTGTCGGAGCCGAAGCTCATGGGAGATCCCTAATGCCGGCGACGGTGGCGCGTGAGCGGGATAGCCCAATGTCTGCCTGCACGTCGTCAGCGAGAGCGTAAGCGCGTAGGCATCCCCACGTAGCGTGCAGGCGGTTGATCGCTCATTTTCAGCATGAATCATGCGGAGAATCCTATGAGCGACAGTATGAGCCATCATCGAACATTCGAGATTTTGACGGCGGAGCCTGTGCCGTCCCGACGCAAGCCGCGCCATCGGTCGGACGAAGAGAAGGCACGGCTTGTTGCCGAAGCGTTCTCGCCAGGGGGCAATGTGTCGGCGGTTGCGCGTTCCGAGGAGCTGGACCCCTCGCAGCTCTATGCTTGGCGCCGCAAGGCGCTTTCGTCGGGCATGGTTGCGCCACTAACGGAGGCAGCGAGCAATCCGGCGAAGTTCACGCGCTTTGAAGCGGTGGGCAGCGACACGGTGGAAATCGTCATTGGCGACGCAGTGGTGCGCGCCGGCGGCTATGTCGATCCCGATCGCCTGGCGAGGATCATCCGCGCGGTTCGCAAGGCATGATCGCTTCCGGTGTGGTGGTTTACGTGTCGTGCCAGCCGGTCGACTTCCGCAAGGGCGCGGCTTCTTTGATGGCGCTGGTCAGGGATGGCGGCCTGGACCCGTTCTCGGGGGCGCTTCACGTATTCCGTTCGAAGCGTGCGGACCGGGTTCGCATCGTGTGGTGGGACGGCAGCGGGGTTTGTCTTTATTCGAAGACTCTGGAAGATCACAGCTTCTGCTGGTCTGCGATATCGGCCGCGCGCATGCGTCTCGACCACGCCCAGCTGATGGCGCTTCTGGCCGGGTTAGACTGGAAAAAGATCCGTCCGGCCAGGGTCAGGCGGCCGTTATCGACGGGCTGAAACCGGCCTGCGGCAAGATGAATCATGCGACTGGAACGGTTGGGAAAGCGGCTGTTTTTGTGCTTTGTTGCTTGCATGGTTCTACCGGGTCTTGCCCTTCCCGACGACGTTGATGCGCTGAAGGCGATGATCCTTTCCATGGCTCGCGAGCAGGCTGCGAGCGAGGCCCGGATCGTAGTCGCCGAAGCTCGAATCGCAGCATCCGAGGCGGAGGTCTCCCGGCTGAAGGCCGTCGAGAAGAGCGCCCACGAGCGGATCGCCAATCTCACGTCGATCCTGAAAGTTTTGCAGCGCACGCAACATGGCACGCGTTCCGAGCGGCTACGCCTGGCCATCGACGACGAGCAGGTCTCCTTTGTCTTCGAGGAGGTCGAGACCGGCCTTTCGGCGATCCGGAGCGAACTTGCTCACGCGGCTGGGGACAAGCCGAAGCGAGCCCCGCGCCCGCGCAAGGGTTTTGCCGCCCACCTCGAACGCATCGAGGAAGTTATCGAGCCGGAAATCCCGGGCGACTGCGAGGGGCTGGAAAAGGTTCTGATTGGCGAGGATCGATCCGAGCGGCTGGACGTCGTGCCCCCGAAGTTCCGGGTCATCGTCACGCGCCGTCCCAAATACGCTTTCCGGGGCCGTGACGGCGTGGTCCAGGCTCTGGCGTCGGTGCACATCGTTGAAAGCGGCCTGCCGACGGAGCGGCTGCTCGCCTATATCGCCGTGTCGAAATACGCCGACGGCCTTCCCTCTTTACCGGCAGGAGACGATCTATCTGCGCGATGGCGTTGAACTCAGCCGGTCGTTGATGGCGCAGTGGATGGGGCACCTGGGCTTCGAATTGCAGATGCTCGCCGATTACATCCTTGAGCGCGTCAAGGAGGGCGAAAGGGTCTTCGCCGACGAGACGACCTTGCCCACCCTTGCCCCCGGAGCGGGGAAAACCACGAAGGCCTGGCTATGGGCCTACGCACGGGATGATCGACCCTATGGTGGAACCAGTCCGCCAATGGTTGCCTATCGTTTTGAAGACAGCAGAGGCGCGGATTGCGTGGCGCGCCACCTCGCCGGATTCAGCGGTATCCTACAAGTGGACGGCTACTCGGCCTATACCAACCTGGTCAAGGCACGGGCCAAAGCCGGCAGCAATGAAACAATCCGGCTCGCCGGGTGCTGGGCTCACCTGCGGCGCAAACTCTACGACCTGCACATCAGCGGGATCTCGCAGGCCGCGACGGATTCGATCATCGCCATGACCGAATTGTGGAAGGTCGAGGACGAGGTTCGCGGCAAGGATGCCGGAAGCCGCGCTGCGCTTCCGTGGCCATTGTCGCGAGCCTCTTCGATCTATGGGAAGCGGAACTGAGCAAGGTCTCCGGAAAATCCAAGACCGCCGAGGCGATCCGCTACGCGCTCGCCCGGCGGGAGGCGCTGGAACGCTTTCTGATGGACGGTCGCATCGAAATCGACTCCAATATCGTCGAGCGTGCAATCAGGCCCCAGACAATCACGCGAAAGAATAGTCTATTCGCCGGCAGCCAAGGCGGTGGACGAACCTGGGCGACGGTAGCCACCTTGCTGCAAACCTGCAAAATGAACAGCGTCGATCCGCTCGACTGGCTCTCACAGACCTTGACTCGCATCGCTCAAGGCTGGCCGGCATCCGAGATCGAAATGCTCATGCCTTGGAACTTTAGGCCTGACGTTATCGGCTGACCGCTTACGCGAGAGCTTTCGAAACCCATCGTTGATTCCATCGGGCGGAGTCGCCCGCCTCCCCTATGACGCGCCGATGTTGACCGGCTTGGTGACCAGCGAGAGTACGGGATTCAATGCGGCGACAGCATCCGTCGCTCAGCTTGATCATGGGAGGACATCCGTTGATTCGTTCGGAAGCTCCGCTGCATCGAATGCGCCGGAAGGAAACTATTATAAACACAAAGGGCAGCAGGTTGTGATCTGTCGGGTGGGCGTGTCGCCAATCGGCAGGTCCACCTCGGTCGGACGGAATAATGCCAGTCTATCCGGATCAGCGACTGGTTCCTCCTGAGTTCGCGGCCTACGTCGTCAATGCCTTCCGCCCTTCAGACGTTCTCCTTCCCGACACGCCTGAAGGCAGCCCTCAACCCTCCGGACCGAATGCGTCTCGCCGGTAGCGAAAACAAATGGTCAGACTCGCGGCTCTGCAGGATGCGCCAGGAAGCGCTTACATTGAATGGTGGACCGTGGGCATCAGAATTAGGAGGACTCCGCTCTACCTTCCGTCTTGCGCATGACCTGGAGAGATTTCCGGTTGGCGTCGCCTCCCGAGCGACGCTTTTTCATGTTCGTTACTCTCCGTAAAATCGATTGTTTCGATGAAGCCCATCAACGGTATGAATGCGGGCCACCGGATGCGATCAAGAACCCTAACCCAGAGCCCAATACCAATTATCGGCGCAACGCGCCTGCAAACTCAACGCTCGACCTGCCTATGAGAAAACTGCACGATGGGGGATGCGATCGCCGCCAATCGGAATCGCCCGACGCAGCACGGGCGAGATGAGTCGATTGCCGAGAAGGAGATAGGTCAGGCTTGAGAGATTGCTGGCCTTTTTCGTGCTGCTCCAGTTGGTCCATTCGGCAGCGTGCTCGTACTCGATTGCCACTGACAACGGGGGCAGCCGGGAACAGTGGCCATGTCCACCGCTACTGACCGACCATTAAAAGGCTATTGCCTTGGCCGAACGGCGGTGCTGGCCGCAGCAAAGGGTCCGAACTCGGCCTGCCGCGCAGAAAGCCTCTCTTTCTCGACTTCCGCCAACCCACGAAGCCGGGCCTAGATGGGTCTAGCAGCATCCCTGCGCGGCCTTGGTCTCCGCGCAGCGGAATCATCTCGGGCGAGCAGTACCCGACAGCAACTCAAGACCGGACGTATTCCCGATGGCGCCACCCAGCACATTGGCTCCGAGGAGCTTCGCGCCGCCGCGATCTCTCTCCCGATGATATGAATAGGTCACCCAGGGGAGTAAAGCTTCGAATAGCGTGGGTGCAACTTCGGAACCAGTCAGCGCGTCAAAAACAGCGGCAATGTCGGCTTCTCAACCATCCATCTCGTCACACCGCCAAAGAGCCGCTCACGCAGCCGACGGCTGCCATAAGCGCCCATGACTATCATGTCTGCGGACGTGTCGATTGCGTGCTGCGCGAGCACCGTTGCCACCGGTTTACCGGCGCTCGGCAGCCGATCAACCGACACCCGAGCACCGTGCCGAGTGAGATAGGCAACAATATCGGCTCCAGGCTCCGCGCCGTTCCCGTTGTAGTTCGCCTTCGGATCGACCAGGGCAACACGAACTTCCTCAGCAGCGCATAAGAGACCCAGCGCTTCCCGAACCGCACGGGACACCTCGAGTCGTGAATCCCAACCGACCAGGACGTGCCGTGGCCACAGGGTCGCCTTAGCGCCGTTCGGCACAATAAGCACCGGTTTTCCCGTGTCGAATAAGCTGCCATTGATAACGAGAGGTCCGACAATACTGTCGTTGAGAAGTGCGGGGCCGACCATTGTCAGGTCGGCGCAGAGCGCACGCTGTCGAACCACCTCACCGACGCCGGTCGCTTCGCAATAATCCGTATCCACGTCATAGGAAAGGCACATCGCTCTTAGCAGTCTCTGGGTGTCTTTGTAGCGTCTTTCCAGTCTGGCCACGTCCTGTGTAAATCCATCGATTTGCCGAAACCGGTCGTTCAATGTTGGCCATTGCCTGTCCATGTCCCATAGGCCACTCGGGGACACCAACTCCGTTCGGCGGATACGACATAACGAGCATCGGAGCCGGTATAATCCGTACGGAAAGGTGCGCGCCGACTTCGGCACACAAGCCGGCAGCAGTTCTGACGTCCTGATCGGAATGGTCAGCGCCGGTCACAGAGAGTACAGTTTTGAATGCCATTTGCCTGCCCTGCTCTGCGTGTTCGTTTTGTGGCGTTCTGGCTGCAAGACCGGCTCACAGCGCGAGAGTGGGAGTGCCACCCCGGCACTTGATTCAGTCGTCCCGCTTCTCGAGCGAGTAGCCGGCCGACCTCACGGTGCGAATGACGCTGCCGGGCGAAGCTGACTTCAGGGCTTTTCTTATCCGGCTGATATGGACATCAACGGTGCGTGGACCGACATGGACGTTGTCGGGCCAAGCTCTGCGGATAAGCTCATCCCGGCTGAAGACCGTGCCGGGAGCTTCAATCATAAGCCGCAGCACGTTGAACTCGATGAGTCCGAGGTGAATGTCGTGGCCATTGCCGCGAATCCGGCGGGCATCCACCTTCATCTCGAGGCCGCCCCAGGTGAGCCAGCCGCCGTTTTCAAGACCATTTGCGCCCCGCTTCGGCAGCGCCAGCCTCGCCCGTAGACAGTCGAGGAGCTTGGCCGGGTCGATCGGCCGCACAAAGATCTCGTCAATGCCAGCTTTCAGGAGATCGAGGTGCTGGTCCTCGGCGCCGCGCGCGATCAGGGCAATAACGGGCAGGTCGGCCGTCCGCGGCTCCTCCTTGAGGCGGGCGCAGATTGTGGCTCCCGTCGCGCTTGCTGGGACGCAGTCCAGCACGACGGCGTGGAACTCCCGTTGTTCGGCCAATACAAATGCTTCCTTCGCGCAGCCTGCCTGCTCACTCGCGAAGATGTCCGCCTCCAGAATGTGGCTATAATTCAGATAGAACTCCGCATCTTGCGAACAGATCAGGACGAGTGGCTTCATCGGCGCTACCCCAAGAGCCCCCTCATCGACCTGGCCCGCCTCGGCTTCCGTGGGCTGGCCATCGCGGCTGCTCAAGATTGTCATGGCCCCTTTGCTCGAAACCTGCTTCATCACGCACGCGCCACCTCGGGATAGGTCTCGATGGTGGCGATTGCGTCGCCGACCAGTTTCGTGCCGGCCTGAGTGAGCTTCCCGAACGTCTCGAAGCCGAACCGGTGGACGTCGCGCAGGGTCTTCGACAGAACCACCAACCGCCCGGACGTGAACAGCACGCGCCCGAAGCCTTCATGGCTCAGCTCCATGATAGGCGATGCCATGAGGCCGGAGCGCTCCTCGATCGAAAGCCCAACAGCGGTGTAAAACATATCAAGCCTCCACAGCACGTCCGGATCGGGATCGCCGATGATCGGGATTGCACGGCGCTGTTCCTTGGTGATGATGAAGGAGGCCAACAGCTCGGGGTCCGCTTTGCCTTCCCACGCTCCGTAGGAGTCCTGAGCACGGATTAGCCGCACGAGGCATTTCAGGAACGGGCTGGCAAGCGCCACCTGATCCTCGGCGACAGCAGGGCTAACCACAGGGTCGGACATTTTCGCCTCCTCATTTCAGTCGTCGTCCTCAAAGGACGGTTTCGCGACGCCTGCCTCAGCCAGCAGCTTGCGCACCCAGGGGGAGGACACGTTCTGAGCATCACCTGCGTGCGCAACAGCACATCTTGGATACTCTGAGGCTGCGGAACCTTGAGCGGATAGATTTTTGCCGAAACAAGCTTGGCTGCCGAAGGTCCGCCGATTGCCAGACAAAACAGGAGGTGGCAGCCCTTCAGTGCTTCCACCTTCGGTGTGATGCGGTCATCCCCCTCGGTCCGATGTTTCCCGCTTTCGTCGGAGACGTCGTCGAAGGCCACGGCTTCCACGAGGTTCCACTCCTCGGGTGTCACATCGTAGATGACAAAGCGCCTGGCCGAGCCGAAATGCGCATTGAGCTCCTTCATGTCTTGTGTTGCGATTGCCACGCGCAAGGCGCCTGCTTGTCGTTCACGCATTGGATCTCGGCCCTCGTCAGTGACCAGTGAGAGGCGACGGACGGGCCCCATCTTGCGTTTCTCGCTTGCGGAGGGGATCAAGTTCTTCAGGTGTCGGCGCCTGCCGGCAAGCCTGGAAAATGTTGGCAACCTCGAAGACCAGGTCGCGGGTGCCCTGATAGAGGATTGTGAGCTTGTGCTGGCTGCCGAGCCGGTCGAAGACGGGGAAGCCGACGCGCATGAGCGGAATGCCAAGACGTTGCGATGCCTGGCGTCCATGTGAATGGGTGACCAGAAGATCAGCCCCGCCGGCAAGCGCTTCCAAATCGCCGAGATCGCCGATCTGAATCGAGGCCGCCGGAACCCTTTCCAGAATTTTCGACATATCGGTCGTGGCGACCGCCGCCGCGACTTCGGAGCCCATGCCGGTGAAGAAGGTTGCGAATTGATAGAGTTGGTCTGGTTCAGCAGCGATCGCAATTTTCTTGCCTCCGAAATGGAAATGTCCGTCGAGCAACGCATCCTGCAATTGCGCCCGGCGACGACGCACCCCGGCCGGCACCGCCGCGCCCGAAATCTCGGACAGCAGGGAGACGAAACGGTCGGCGCCCTCCATTCCGGTCAGCGACTCGAACAGCACGTAAGGGACGCCGGTCATCTTCTGCAGCACCTCGGCCGGACGGCGCATATGCTCTCCGATAGCGATGCATTGCGCGGCGGTGCCGAGCTCGCGGATATCCTCGACGCTGGTGCCGCCATAGGTTGTCGTAACCCA
Organism: Mesorhizobium sp. RCAM 05104; assembly: GCF_059683645.1. Classification (NCBI taxonomy): domain Bacteria; kingdom Pseudomonadati; phylum Pseudomonadota; class Alphaproteobacteria; order Hyphomicrobiales; family Phyllobacteriaceae; genus Mesorhizobium; species Mesorhizobium sp. RCAM 05104. The sequence continues at coordinate 2,718,631 of NZ_CM185033.1, forward strand.
CCAGTCGGGCACGGTGCCGTCGAGCGAGCCGGAGACGTCCGGCAAAATCACCGGCTGCAGCCCAAAGCTTTCAACCATCTCGCGCAAATGCTCGATGTCAGCCACGGTGAGATTCCAACCGGCCAGGATTGCGATCTTCTTTGACTGGCGCGCCCGCTCGCCCGGTCGCGTCATGCCTTCGATCATCGCGCTGACAGCCTTGGCCCAGCCCTGTTCGATCGCGCCGTCGAAATCCGGCGTGTTGGCCAGCACGATCTCCGTACCCGCGAGTTCTTCCGCCCGTTTCAGCCTGATGTCGGCAATGTCGCCTGCGCAATCTTCGCCACGGGTTTCCACCAGGGCCGTCGTGCAGACCCCGATCAGCTTTGGGTTCGTGCGGGTCTTCAGGTTGAGGATCGCCTCTTCCAGATTGTCTGACCCGCCGAGGATGGTTGTCACTTCATCCATCGCGGTGGTCTGTAGGGGAATCGCTTCCTTGAAATGCCGCACGAAGAGCACGAGCGCGAAGCTGGTGCAGCCTTGGATGCCGTGGAATAGCGGCACTGCGCCGTCGATCCCGAGAAAGGCCAAGGCAGCACCCAGCGGCTGTGACGACTTCAACGGATTGACCGAAGCTGATTTGGTCTGGGAAAGGACGCGGGTCATCGTGTTTCCTCAACGCTCGCCGAAATCGTCGGCGTGGTGCCGGTGAATTTCTTCAAAGCGTGCACGGTCTCGCTCGTTGTGCTCGGCGGTTCGTCCTTCATGGCAGGCTGGCAATCCCACGGTGCCGGTTCCCGCACCTGGCGCCAGATCGGGTTGTGAATGGCGAGGTCGATCTGGCGTACGAGTTCCACCATGCCGTCATAGCCGGCGTAAGGGTGTTGGCGCTCCTGGTTGATGTCGAGCCAGGGCGTCTTGGCCTTAAGCGCGATGAATTGCGTGCGCCCGCCCGACAGCATGATATCGGCCTTGTGTTCTGAGAGCATGGCGTAAAGCTCGCGCGCTGCCAGCTGCTCGAACATGTGGTTGTCGTCCTTGAGTATCTGCTTGATGCGCTCCTTGTCTTCGACTGTGGATTTCTTGACCGAGGTGCCGACGATCTCGATGCCGATCTCCATCAGCGCATGGACGACGGACCAGGACTTGACACCGCCTGTATTGAGCAGCACGCGCTTGCCTTGAAGCCGCGGCCGGTAGGCTTCGAGCTTGTTCCATGCAACCGCCTCCTGCTCAGCGATCAGCGTCTCCGTGCGGGCGAGGATCTCTGGATCAGCGCCCTTCTTCACGAGCAGCTCAGCAATGTTGCGCAGTGCTTCCGAGGTGTCGGTGATGCCGTAGAAGGAGCCTTCGAAGAACGGGATGTCCCAGCGCTCCTCCATCTTGCGAGCCAGATTGATGAGCGCGGTCGAGCACACCACCATAGCCGCCCGGGAGCGGTGCGCGGAAGCAACGTCAAGGTAGCGCGCGTCGCCCGGAATGCAGGCGCGCACCCGGATTCCGAGCCGATCGAGGAGCGGCTTCACCAGCCAGAATTCGCCGGAGAGGTTGAATTCGCCAAGGATATTGATGTCGTACGGCCCAGCGTCGTCGGGTTCCACCGTGCCGATGACGTGCTCGAGCAACGCCTCGGCGGCGAGCTTGTTGCCGAGGTTCTTGGAGCCGGCCAAGCCCGGCGCATTGACCGGCACCACGGCCAAGCCGAATTTTTCCCCCGCGCGTTTGCAGACCGCCTCGATGTCGTCGCCGATCAGCGCCGTCACACAGGTCGAATAGACGAAGATCGCTGGCGGCGCATAGGCTTCCTTGATCTCGCGGATCGCCTTGAACAGCTTGCGCTCGCCCTGCCCCATCACCACGTCGAGTTCGGTGAGGTCGGTCGTGAAGCTCGTGCGCCACAGCGTTGCCCCGGAGGAAGCGGCGCCGCGGTTGTCCCAGGAATTGCCCTCGCAGGCGAGCGGCGCGTGGACCAGATGCGCGACGTCGGTGATCGGCTGCAGCACGATCTTGGCGCCATCAAAGGCGCAGCCGCCGGCTGCCGCCCCGGGCGTCAGCGGCTTTGAGCAGCCCTCTTTGCGCGCCTTGGCATCCTTGCCGCGGTTTTTATCGCAGGCGGGCTCGTTGAAGACATCCTGGATTTTGGCGCTGGGCGATGACATTGCGTCGGTCTCCAAGGTCCGTTGGGCGGCGGACGGGCCCGGCGAAAAGCCGGCCGCCGCTGTTAGCGGGTGAGATCATAGGAATAGTCCGTCACGCCCGTCTCGCTCGTCTCGCGATCGAGCTTGTCGAAGATCTTGTCGAGGATCGTCGTCAGCACGCGCAGCCCGCCCTGGTAGCCCATGAGCGCAAAGCGATGGTGATGGTGCCGGTCGAAGATCGGAAACATCAGCCGGATCAGCGGCGTGCCGGTGTCGCGCTCCAGATACTTGCCATAGGAATTGCCGATCAGCAGGTCCACCGGCTCGGTGAAGAGCAGCGAGCGCATCGCCCACAGGTCCTTGCCCGCCCAGACCTGAGCGTCCTTGCCGAAGGGCGAGGATGCAAGCAGTTCCTTCATCTCGGCTTCCCACGCCGAAGTGCCATTGGTGGCGAGGCAATGTGTCGGCTCGCCACCGGTTTCCATGACGAAGCGCGCCATGGCATGGACGAAGTCCGGATCGCCGTAGATCGCGTATTTCTTGCCATGCAGCCAGGACTGGCTGTCAGCCATGGCGTCAACCAGTCGGCCGCGCTCCAGGCGGATTGTCTCAGGGATTTCCTTGCCGGAGATCGCCGAGAGCTCCATCAGGAATTCGTCGGTCGCCTGGACCCCGAGCGGGTAATGGAACGAGGCCGTCGCCTGTCCGACCTGCTCGCAATATTCCAGCGTTTTGCGGGTGTTGTAATACTGCAGCGAAAGTGTCGCCTCGGCGTTGAGCGCCTCCTTCACGTCTTCGATGTTCGTGCCGCCGTCATACATGCGGTATTCGCCGTCCGACGGGGTGTCGAACTGGTCAGAGGCGTCCTGGATGAAGGTGTAGGACACGCCCATCAGGTCAAGCAGGCGTTTGAGTTCCCGGTTGTTGCCAACGCAGAAGCCGTCGAAGCCCGGAATGATGTTGATGGTTCCCTTGGCTTCCGTGCGCTCCTGGCCTTTCCAGAAGTGCTCCAAAATGCCTTTGACCATGCCGTCATAGCCATCGACATGGCTGCCGACAAAGGCTGGCGTATGGGCAAAGGGCACGTCGAAGTCGCGCGGGACCGAGTTTTCGTCCTTGGCGTTCTGGATGAAGCTGTGCAGGTCGTCGCCAATGACCTCCGCCATACAGGTGGTCGAGACAGCGATCATCTTCGGGTCGTAGAGCTGGTAGGTGTTGGCGAGCCCATCGACCATGTTCTTCAGGCCGCCAAATACCGCCGCATCCTCGGTCATCGAAGAGGAAACCGCTGAAGCAGGCTCCTTGAAATGGCGCGACAGGTGCGAGCGGTAATAGGCCACGCAGCCCTGGCTGCCGTGGACGAAGGACATGGTCCGCTCGAAACCCGCGGCCGCAAACACGGCACCCAGCGGCTGGCAGGCCTTGGCGGGGTTCACGACAAGCGCTTCGCGGGCGAGATTCTTTTCGCGGTATTGCCACGTCTTGGTGAACTCGCGCTGATCGGTAACGATCTGATCGGCGTGCGGACATTCGAAATTCAGCTTCTTCTCGGCAAGCATCTGCCTGTATTCCGGCTCGCGGAACAGGGGGGCGTGGTCGAGAACTTTTTCAGCCGACTGCGGCATGGGTGGTTACCTCTTTCATCTGGGCGCCATACGGCAGCTCAGGGACGTGAAGACGTTTCAGGTCTCCCGCGGATCACGCGGCCACGGGCGTTCGTCGTCTCCCTGGGGAGACCAGGCCAAGGTCAGGTGTTACTCGGCAGCCATCGCTCGCCCACGGCTCGGGCTTGTTTTCCAGGGGGCCTGGTACAGGCCCCAGACCGGATTGTTGATGGCAAGGTCCACGTCGCGGGCGAAAATGGCAAAGCCGTCATAGCCGTGATACGGTCCTGAATAATCCCAGGAGTGCATCTGACGGAACGGTATGCCCATCTTCTGCACCGGGTATTTTTCCTTGATGCCCGAGCCGACAAGATTAGGGCGAACCCCCTCGATGAACTTTTCCAACTCGTAGCCGGTCACGTCATCATAGATGAGCGTGCCATTCTTCACGTAATGGCCCGTGCGCTGATAGTCGTCGTTGTGGGCGAACTCATAGCCGGTGCCGACGATCACCATGCCGAGATCCTCGTAGGCGGTGATGACGTGACGGGGGCGCAGGCCGCCGACATAGAGCATCACGGTATTGCCTTCGAGGCGCGGCCGGTACTTGGCAATGACCGCATCAACGAGCGGTCTGTACTTGGCGATGACCTTCTCAGTCTTCTCCTCGATTTCGGGCCCAAAATGCTTGGCTATGTTGCGCAGAGAGGCTTCGATCTGGGAGGGGCCGAAGAAATTGTACTCCATCCAGGCGACGCCATACTTTTCCTCCATGTGCCGGCAGATGTAGTTCATCGACCGGTAGCAGTGGATGAGGTTGAGCTTGGCCTTCGGGGCGCGCTCGATCTCGGCGAGGGTCGCGTCGCCCGACCAGTTGCCGACCACGCGCAGCCCTATCTCCTCGAGCAGGATGCGCGAGGCCCAGGCGTCGCCGCCGATATTGTAGTCGCCGATCACGTTGACGTCGTACGGGCCGGCCTCGAACTCCACGTCCTTCTTCTCGAAGACCCAGTCGCGGATCGCATCGTTGGCGATGTGATGGCCCAGCGATTGCGAGACGCCGCGGAAACCCTCGCAGCGCACCGGCACGATCGTCTTTTCGTGCTCCTTGGCCTTGTTACGGGAAACTGCTTCGGTGTCGTCGCCAATCAGGCCGATCGGGCATTCGGATTGCACGGTGATGCCATTGTTCAGCGGAAACAGTTCCTCGATCTCGTCGATGATCTGTTCCAGCTTCTTGTCGCCGCCGAAAACAATGTCCTTCTCCTGGAAATCGGAGGTGAACTGCATTGTCCCGAACGTGTCGATGCCCGTTGTTCCGACGTAGTAGTTGCGGCGCTGCGACCACGAATATTGCCCGCAGCCAACCGGGCCGTGCGAGATATGGACCATATCCTTGACTGGACCCCACACCACGCCCTTTGAGCCGGCATAGGCGCAGCCGCGAATGGTCATCACACCGGGAATGGACTTGATGTTCGATTTGACGTCGCATTCGGAAAGGACCTCGCCTTCCTCGCCAGCCTCGTCCCCGCTCTTTGCGACGCTGAGGTGCTTTTTGCGGCGCTTCGCCGCCTTGTCGGGATATTGCGACAGCACCTCCTCGATAAGCTTGGCGTGGAGAGCACCGTCATTCTCGTAATCCAGGCTCATGGGACCCCTTTCAAGGTATCTGGTGACGCTTCACCGACGAGGCGCCGTTCTTTGCAAGGCGGCCAGCTCAAGGAGGGCCCCCAATATCGGTCGTTACTGGGCTGCCGCCTTCGCCGCTTCCTTGGCCTGAAGCTCGGCAAGCATTTGCTCGTCGGTTTTCATGATGCCGAAGTCGAGCAGCATGTCCTCGAGCTCCTCCATCGTGATCGGGGTCGGGATGGTGCCCTGGCCAGAATTGGCGTGGATCTTCTCAGCCAGCGCCCGGTATTCGCCCGCCTGCTTCGAATCCGGCGCATACTGGATCACAGACATCTTCCTGAGTTCGGCGTGCTGGACGATGTTGTCGCGAGGCACGAAATGGATGAGCTTGGAATTGAGCCTGGAAGCCAGTGCTTCGGCAAGGTCGAGCTCGCGGTCGGTTTGGCGCTCGTTGCAGATCAGGCCGCCGAGCCGCACGCCGCCCGAATGGGCATATTTCAGGATGCCCTTGGCGATGTTGTTGGCGGCATAGAGCGCCATCATCTCGCCGGACATGACAATGTAGATTTCCTGGGCCTTGCCCTCGCGGATCGGCATCGCGAAGCCGCCGCACACCACGTCCCCGAGCACGTCGTAGGAGACATAGTCGACATCGTCATAGGCGCCGTTCTCCTCGAGGAAGTTGATCGAGGTGATGACACCGCGGCCGGCGCAGCCGACACCCGGCTCCGGGCCGCCGGATTCCACGCACTTGATCCCTCTGTAACCTACCTTGAGCACGTCCTGGAGTTCGAGGTCTTCGACCGAACCTTCCTGTGCCGCAAGATGCAGGACCGTATCCTGCGCTTTCGAGTTCAGGATCAGGCGGGTGGAGTCGGCTTTCGGATCGCAGCCGACGATGAGGATCCTCTGCCCGAGGTCGACAAGGGCGGCGAGCGTATTTTGGGAGGTGGTGGACTTGCCGATGCCGCCCTTGCCGTAAAAGGCGATCTGACGCAAACCTGACATTATAGATTTCCTTCCTTCGTTCCATCCATCGCGGCTGCCCGCGACATAAATGCCGATGGGCAGCTCTCGCCGCCTCGCACCAAAGGGTTTCAAGACTCGTGCCAACTTTTCCGATGCATAGCTAACTGGGATCTTCCTTTTTCTTTTCAGCTGGTTAGCTTGGGCTCTAACAAGTGCTCGCTGCCAGATAAATGATGGTAGGAACAAGCCGTGTAGCGGACCCGACAATGCCCGACACAAAGCGTCAGCTTCGAGCCGCTACCAGAAGTTGGGCCTTCGAGTCAGAGCCAATTTTGGCTGCCTAAAGGCGGCGGGCATAGCGACCGGCTTTGCGTCGTTCCCGCCGCGCAACATCAGACGTGCTCGGAGCTGCTTGCGCATGGCTGGTTCGAGACGGACGGCGACGTCGGCATGGAACGGCCTGACGAGTTGCCTCCCGACGATGACATCCTCGTCCGGCACGGAGAACCGGCACCGAAATTGCACGCCCCACTGTCACAACATGTCGGGCAGCGACGGCGCGCTTCTGGCTTTAATTCGGGTCATCGCAGCCAACCCATGTTGCAGCGCAACGCAAACCTGGCGAGCATATTCATGACCGGATCCACGACAGGCTTCATGAAGGCTGTTCTGCACGGCCCAGAAAAGCCGGATCAACGGTCTCGTCCCGCATGGGGTGCGGTCATTTCGCTTGCCTTGGGCACCTTCGGGCTGGTGACGGCAGAGTTTCTGCCTGCCAGCGTGCTGACGCGGCTCGCGCATGATCTCGGTATCACAGAGGGCGTCGCTGGACAGACGATGACAGCGACGGCGATTGCTGCGGCGATCTCGGCGCCGACGATGGCCATCATCACAAAGCGCCTGGACCGCAGGATCGTCCTGTGGGCGATGATGCTGCTTCAGATCCTGTCCAACATTCTGGCGGAAGTCGCGTGGTCGCCGACGGTCTTCCTGGCGGCACGTGTCGTGCTCGGCATTGCGCTCGGAGGCTTCTGGTCGATTTCGGCATCGCTAGCCATGCGGCTCGTTCCAAATCACCTTCGTATGCGCGCCTCCCATCGGCGCCTATCTCGGCCACATCTGGGGATGGCAGGCGCCCTTCATGATCACCGCGGTCGTTAATGCCGTTACACTGCTTGTGCAGTTGGTAACGATGCCGACGCTGCCTCCCGTTGAAATGGCTGGATTCCGCAGTCTGCTGGATGTGGCCAAAAATCCGACCATCAAGGTCGCACTTTTGGTCGTACTGCTGGTCGCTTCTGGGCACTTCGCCAGCTTCACCTACATCCGGGCCTTCCTCGGGACCAATCCCGAGCTCGATATCGAGGAGATCTCGCTACTATTGCTCGTTTCTGGCATAAGCGGCTTCTTCGGCAGTTTAGCCGGAGCATTCCTGGCCAAACACAGTCTCAAGGCGGTCGCGGCCCTGCCATCCCTGCTTATGGCGATAGCCGCTATCTCGTTGCTGATGCTTGGAGCATCGACCTTTGCCTCGGCGATTGCGGTTTCCGTATGGGGCTTTGCCTTCGGTGCGGTGCCGGTGGGGTTGCAGACTTGGATGGTGCTGCGTGCCGTTCCCGAGCAGGCCGAAAGCGCCGGCGTGCTGATGACCTCAGCGTTCCAGGTAGCCATCGCAGCCGGCGCGATTTTCGGCGGACTACTGGTGGATGCTTCCGGCGTCACCAGTGTCTTTGCCTACACCGCGATTGCCACATTGCTTGCGGCCCTCACAGTGTTCCTATTCGGCCCGAAACGCGCAACCTAACCTCCTGATGGGAGAGAAGCTCAGCGCTGAGGTGGAATCGCACCAGCCGCGCGACGCGGTCCTGCCCCCGATACTTTTTCGATCCAGGCCTTCGTCTCGCCTATCGATAGGCCACATGGATTGCGGCTACTGCCCTTTCCGCGTGGGGCCGACCAGGCATGGACCAGCGCCGGCGCCTCGCCGGCCTTCACCGTCCGAGACTACAGGGAGCGATAGCGTTCGGCCGGGGTTGGTCAGGTTGCGCAGCCCGGCCGAGCGCGGATCGCGTTTGCCAGCTGATGGGTGAATACGCGCGGTGGCGCTGTCACATTGTTTGAAGCGTGGACGCGCGGAAGCCCACAGCTGTTTTCAGGCAATCTGCAACGCCGCGGCCTTCCATTCTGCCATGGCATTGAGGCGGTGAGTTCGGATCTGCGTGGCGGACCTGTTTGAGCGGGAGGGGACAAAGAGATTGCGTATGGCGGAGAAGACGGAGACGAAATGCTGAAGGGAGCCAATGCTGGAAGCCTTGCCGAATTCGCTCCGGCTTTCGAAACGGCAGGTGAGAGTTCTCCGCCCGGTTGTTGAGGCCCTTGTGCGACCGGTGCTCGATATCGGGCATGACCTGACGTCTTGCCGCTGAATAGGAGCGCAGCTTATCGGTGACGATACGCTTCGGCGACAGGCCTTGCTTCTTCAGCAGACGAATGAGCAGACGCCTGGCCGCCTTGGTATTGCGGCGGGTCTGCACGATCTCATCCAGCACATAGCCGTCCTGGTCGACGGCGCGCCACAGCCAGCACCGCCTGCCGTTGATGCGCACGGCTACCTCATCAAGATGCCAGACATCGTCTTTCGATGGCGCCTTGCGGCGCAGGCGACGTGCATAATCGGGACTGTGCTTCTTTCCCCAGCGGCGGATGGTCTCGTAGGAGACGACGATCCCCCGCTCCAGCAGCATTTCTTCAACATCGCGCAGGCTCAGCCCGAACCGGTAATAAAGCCAGACGGCATGAGCAACGATTTCGATCGGAAAGCGATGGTTCTTGTAGGTGGCGCATGCTTCGACCATGCCAACCTGACTTATCGTCAAACCGTTAAGCCAAAATCAATGTGACAGCACCTGCCCCCGTCATCGCACATCGGTATCCACGCTTCGTTAAGTTGACGATGCCGTCGCGGTCGAACGATCAGTGGGATGGATCGCTCTCTCGATCTGACATGTCGCCGTCCGTCTCGCCGCCGGTCTGTGGGTCGTCGGGCGACGGATCAGCCCTCGTCCTTTGGTGCGAATGTCTCGTCCAAATGGTAGCTCAGGGAATGTGCGGATGCATCCATGATTTGGATGATCCCGATCCAAACAATCAATTTGTTCAATTTATCAGCCTTCGCGAAAAGCTGACTGCGGTCCCACAGCGTTGCTGGCGCACATACGCACGCAGGAGGCGCCTCAGGTACTCGACAGCGTCCTAGTTGCGGCCCGGGTAATCTGGGTGCGTTCAACGCGCGGGGCCCGTGCATTGATGGGTAGCTGCTCTGCGCGCGCGATTGTCCAGCGTTCAGAATTGGAGAAATCAATTTGCGACCAAGTAAGAGACTGGCCGGACTGGCATTCTTGATTGTAGTGACTGCACCGCTATCTTCGAACGCCGCCTCGCCCGAGAGCATTTTGGGCGCCCTAGCGGAGGCATACCAGAACAATTCTTCTCTGAATTCGTCCCGCGCCAATGTCCGCGTCACGGACGAGAGCGTGGCCATCGCCAAGTCAGGGTGGCGCCCGACGATCGAGGGTTCCGCGAGCATCGAGCAATCCAGCAGCCCTGTTAACGGGAGGAATAAAAACGCGCATACGACAACCGGCAAATATGGCGTCAAGATCAAGCAGACGCTGTTTGACGGTTTTCAGACTAGGAACAACGTCGCCGCCGCCGAATCGCAGGTCAAAGCTTCGGTCGAAAGCCTGCGCAACACCGAAGAGAACATCCTGTTCAAAGCAGCCCAGGCCTATATGGACGTCGTTCGTGACCGGCAGAAAGCGGTGCTGAGGCATCAAAATGTGCGGTTCCTGACCGAGCAGGCGCGAGCTGCGCGTCTGCGCTTCGAGGTCGGCGAGGGTACACGTACTGACGTCGCCCAGGCCGACGCCTCGCGCGCCTCTGCCGTGGCGCAATTGGCCGCCGCCCGTGAGCAGCTCCTGGTGAGCGCGGCGACCTACCGTCAGATCGTCGGTCACGAGCCGGGGAAGCTCAGGGCCGCTTCGCCGCTGTCGAAGCTGTTGCCGCCGAGCCTCGATGCGGCAATCGTGACTGCATCGAGCCAACACCCCGCCATCCTGGCCTCGGAGCATCTGGTTGACGCGGCAGCGTTTTCGGTGAAATCGGCCGAAGGTGCGCTGCTGCCACAGCTTTCCGCTTCCGCCGGCGTCTCGAGCGCCTATAGCAACACCTCGCCTATTGCCAGCCAGCAGGACGGCACGACCAATTCAGGCAGCATCGGCGCGACACTGACCATACCGATCTATTCGGGTGGCCGCACTTCGGCGCTGGTACGACAGCGCAAGGAATCGCTCGGTCAAGCCCGGATCGATATCGATGTCGCCCGCGATCTGGTGCGTCAGCAAGTGACTGCGGCATGGACGACGTACACCGCAGCCCGGCAAACCCGAGCAGCCAACAGGCAGGTGATTGCCGCTGCGCAGCTTGCCTTGAATGGCGTCATGGAGGAGCGCGACGTCGGCCAGCGCACCACGCTCGACGTTCTCAACGCTCAGGCCGCAGTCATTACCGGCAAGATCGATCAGGCCAAAGCCGAACACGACGTGGTGGTGGCGAGTTATGGCATCCTAAAGGCAATCGGTCACCTATCCGCCGAGCGTCTCAACCTGCAGGTGACAAAATACAGGCCGGAAGAACACTACAACGATGTCAAGGACAAGTGGATCGGTCTACGCACGCCGGACGGGCGATAAACCGCCCGAGGAGATGTACTCATATACCACCTGGGGTACTGTCGAGCACTTGTAGGTGAGAGCGCAAATTGCGACGATGTTGCCACATCATAGTTGCGACTGCAGCTCCCGCCATGACAACCCCCAATTGAAAAGTTCAGTCACATCCAGGAGCGAAAGCGATATGCATCGTCGTAATCTAATCAAAGGGTTCGTTGCACTCGGCGCGTGTCCCGTTTGCGCTGAAGCCGCGCGGGCGGCCAGCACCCATTGGGGATATGCCGGCCCGGTCGGACCCGAACACTGGGGCGATATGGATAATTTCGTCTGCTCGGCGGGCACGCAGCAATCGCCGATCGATATCAAAGGCGCGGTCAAGGCGGATATTCCGCACATCGCCATAGGTTGGCATAAGGGCGGCGGCAAGATGGTGAACAACGGCCACACCATTCAAGTCAACCTGCCGCAAGGCAGCACGCTCACCCGGGGGGATCGTGTCTACGAACTGGTACAGTTCCATTTCCATGCGCCGAGCGAACACCACGTCGCAGGCAAGAGTTTTCCGATGGAAGCGCATTTCGTCCATAAAGACACCCGTAGCGATACTCTGGGTGTGCTGGGCGTGTTTCTGACGCCAGGCGCGACAAATGCCACCTTTGCCAGCCTTGCCGCAGCATTTCCCGCAATCTCAGGCGAGGAGACAGCGGTCGACGAGGTCGACCCCAACGGGCTTCTACCGGCTTCGCTTGGCTACTGGACATACGAGGGATCATTGACGACGCCGCCATGCACCGAGAACGTCAAGTGGATGGTTGCGACGGAACCGGTTGAGATCGACCCAGCAGACATAGAGCGATTTACCTCGCTCTATCCGTTGAACGCGCGGCCTATCCGTTCACCCAATCGGCGCTTCATCCTAGGCCTCGGCTGAGGTCCCGCCCACCGTCACGGGGTGGGGCCTGGCTGACGCTGTATCGACGTCTGCTTCAAATATCGTGGGGATGTGCTCCGCATCGCAGAGGCCCTTTGGGAGCTCGGCCTCACCTTGGAGCGGACCAAGAGCAAGTTGGTCGAGTTTGGTCGGTCGCGCAGCGACAGGCGGGCAAGCGCGGAAGGAAACGCCCGGAGACGATCTAGTTTCTGCCTGACGCTGTACTGCACGCGTAACCGCGTCGATACCGTTGGTGTAGTCGAGCCGGCCGACCCCGGTTGCAAGCTTCGCGCCACTGCGTTTCTTCTGCAGGGAACGAGATATAAGCGTCCTGTTTCCCAAGCGACTCCGAAGCATATTGTGCGACTGGGATCGATGCCGATCGGAACACTTTTGGCAACGCATCTGTACCAGTCCGAAAGGATCTGTTGCAACCTTTTGATTACCAGTGCTGTGGCAAGGAGCCTTCGATCATTTCGGAGGTTGCAATGTTCAAAGGCCGCCAGCGACCAATCCGTGAGGTGCTGTCACATTGATTTTGGCTTAACGGTTTGACGATAAGTCAGGTTGGCATGGTCGAAGCATGCGCCACCTACAAGAACCATCGCTTTCCGATCGAAATCGTTGCTCATGCCGTCTGGCTTTATTACCGGTTCGGGCTGAGCCTGCGCGATGTTGAAGAAATGCTGCTGGAGCGGGGGATCGTCGTCTCCTACGAGACCATCCGCCGCTGGGGTGTCAATGACCACGGAATCGGGACCCTGTTTTTTCGCGCAAAAGGTACGAAAATCACCCCTCAAACAGGGTCCTCATTCCATGAAAAATCACAGTGGCGATCAAGCAGGCCCGCTCGTTCTTTCCCTTCCCCCTGCTGGGCGTAGATTTCGACAACGACAGCGCCTTCATGAACGAGTTCGTCGTCTCCTGGTGCCGAAGTGAGGACCTGGAAGTGACGCGCTCTCGTGCCTATCGAAAGAATGACCAGGCGCATGTGGAGCAGAAGAATGGCGCCATCGTGCGTCGCCTGGTGGGGTATGGTCGGTTTGTCGGCGCGGAGGCAACAGCCGCTCTTGGTCAACTTTATGCTGTGGTGCGGCTTTACGGCAATCTGTTCCAGCCGTCATTCAAGCTTCAGGAGAAGACGCGGATCGGCGCTCGTGTGATCAAGCGCATCATCCGCCAATTCCGCCTGCGGCCCGTGTCCTTACACATCCGGGTGTGGCCGAGGCCAACAAGCAGCAGCTACAGGCGATGATGGAAACCGCCGATCCCGTGCTGCTGTTTGCTGGTCTCCGCGCCGCGCAGGCGGAGCTTGGACGGCGGGTCGATCGTCGTGGCCTGAATGCGAAGATTGAGGAGCCGGCCGTTATCGATCTCCAGCGCTTCACCGCGAATCTGAAGACGGCCTGGAAGAGTGGCGAGACCCGACCAACGCATCGGCGGCCGTATCGGCGGACCAAACCCTATCCGAAGAGGCCCAGCATGTACGAGCCGTTCGAGGCGCAGATCAAGGCATGGCTCGACGAAGAGCCGGCGCTGTCGGCAGCAAGTGTGTTGCTACGCCTGACAAAGATCGACCCGTCGCGCTTCAAGGAAAGGAACCTGAGAATGGTGCAACGGCTTGTGAAGGCCTGGCGCATGGAAATGGCTGGGCTGATCATCCTCGATGGCGGCTGGATGAAGAGCTGGCCCCATCGCGCTCGGTAACATTCCTCGCTGAGGCAATAGGGGGGGGTCAATTTCTCATTTCGCCCGACACCAGGGGCCGAAATGGATCGGCAGCATCCGCCAACCGCAACCGGAGCGGACCAGGTAGCGCACGGCGTTGACCACCTCCCGGAAATCAACCTCGCGCGGACGGCCGCGACGCCCAGGCTTGGGCATCAGCGGTGCGAACTGCTCCCACTCTTCGTCCGTCAAATCAGACGGGTAGCGCTTGGTCTTCTTGGCAATCTGGGCCATCCGCCCACGGCTCTGCTCTGTCCACATCAACAGCTTGAATCATAACCAAGCCTCAGACGGAACCCATAGCCAGCCGATTTTCAAAACAGATGGGGTGATTGGGGTCTCGGCCGAGCCAGATGATGGCGGCTGCTCCTGTCGAAATGTGAAAACGTGGTCGATGTGAGTCGCCACAAACATTTGGAAGGAGCAGCCATGAAGTACTTTGCCGGACTGGACGTGTCTTTGGAAGAGACCTCTATTTGCATTGTCGACGAGACTGGCCGGATCGTGAAGGAGGCGAGAGCGTTGAGCGATCCGCAGGCGTTGTGTGAAGCGCTGAAGGGGACCGGCTTGCCGCTTGAGCGGATCGGCCTGGAAGCGTGCTCGCTGACGGCCTGGCTTCACGATGGACTGCACGCCGAAGGCTTGCCGGCGACCTGCATCGAGACGCGGCAGGCCAATGCGGCGATGAAGACCATGCCCAACAAGACCGATCGCAATGACGCCCGCGCGCTGGCGCAGATCATGCGCACCGGCTGGTATCAGCAGGTGCACGTCAAGAGCCGGCAGTGCCGGCTTTGGCGCTCGCTGCTGGTTGCCCGCCGCACGGTGCTGAACGAGATGCGTTCGATCGAGAACGTGGTGCGGGCGATGCTGCGCGAGGCCGGCGTCAAACTGGGCTTGCCGTCGCGCAGCGCTTTTGCCGGCCGCGTGCGGGAACTGGCCGGCGCCGACGCCCAGATGATGGCGATGGTCGAGCCGCTGCTTGCGATCCTCGCCGTCATGCTGGGAGAGTTCGCCCGCCTGACCAAGCAGGTTCTCGATATCGTGCGCAAGGAGGAAGTCTGCCGGCGGCTGATGAGCGCGCCGGGCGTCGGGCCGATCACCGCGCTTGCCTTCCGCGCCACGATCGACCGGCCGGAGCGGTTCGGCTCGTCGCGGGCGGTAGGGGCGCATCTGGGGCTGACGCCGGCGCGCTACCAGTCCGGCGAGACCGACATCCAGGGAAGGGTCAGCCGCTGCGGCGATGAACTCGCCCGCACCGCCCTCTACGAGGCAGCGCATTCGCTGCTCGTGCGATCGAAGAAGTGGTCGAGCCTCAGGGCCTGGGGCATGACCATCGCCAGGCGCCGGGGCATGGCGCGGGCGCGGGTGGCGGTGGCCCGCAAGCTGGCGGTCATCCTGCATCGCATGTGGGCCGAGGCAACCGAATTCCGCTTTGGAAAGGAGCCTGCCGCGGTGGCGGCGTGAACCGAGGCCAATCAAAGGAACACGCAACACGAACAAAGCCTTCGCCCGAAAGGGCGATGCCCGGATCGTTCCGTGGGGACGATGGGCGAGGCGATCTCGTTGAGAGTCCCGAACCTGCCGGCCAAAACTCGGCAAGGTCGTGAAACAGATTGAGACGCCTCGCTCTCCTGACCCCATCATGCGGCGGCCAGAGCGCCGACCGCGAAGAGAAGCGAGTGACCCACGGAACGGTCCAGAAAAAAGTGCAGGAGCATCTTGACCTCAACGACCCCAATCAGAGAAGCCTCTAAGATGGGCAAGACGCCCGAAAGGGCCTCACGTATGCGGCACTTTCGGGCCGTGCAAGAGCTCAACATTAAGAATCCAGCGCAAGGCGAACTCTGGCCGCACAACATTAGCCGCAGCAGTCACTCTCATCTTCTTCGGCTCCTTGTCTTTTTAAGGTTTTCTCACTGAGGCCGACAAGGCGCCTATTGAGACGGCTCGACAATGTTCGAGTGTCGCCGAAGACCATCTTCACATCCTCGCGCGAGACGACATCACCGCCATCCCGTGCCAGGCTCCGTTGAGCCAAACGACGGACCATTTCCTTGACATAGGCCGCGGTGCTGTTCTCCGAGCGTGCAACGGCGTCCGCCACCGCTCCGTTTTCGAAGACGAGCGCACGACCGTACAGCGCGATCAGCCGCTCGCGGCAACTGGCGTCGGGAAGCGGTATCTCAATTGCTTCGTCGACGCGGCCCGGGCGCGAGGCGAGCGCGTCCTCAATGTCCTCCGGCCGGTTAGTCGTCAGCAAGAAGAGGATATCTGTGTTTGGTTCAAGACCATCCATTTCATTCAACAGACGGTTGAGCAGACGTTCGGCTTTCAGGCTATATACGTTTTCTCGCGACCGACCCATCAGGTCGACGTCCTCCAGCACGACGATGCTCGGCTGAAGGGTGCGGGCCAACGCGATGTAGAACCCAATCGCCGCTGTCTGCTCAGCCGTAACCAGAACGGTAGTGCGTCCGGGCAGGTTGGCAGAAACATAACGGATGACGTGTGTCTTGCCTGTGCCAGGGGACCATAAAGCAGAATACCCTTTTGCGCGTGTTGGCCGAGGCGCTTCAACCCCTCTCGGTGTCGATCAAGGTCGAAGATGTTGGCATCAAGACGCGCCATAGTTGCCTCCGAAAGCACGACCTCGTTCCGGGGTACGGCAGGAAGGCGATGAACCCGCATCGCTCCCGGCATCCCGGAGTTAAATGCATCGTCTTCAAAAGAGAGAACCTTGTTGCGGTAGTATTGCGAGCTTTCGCCTGCCGCATGGATTTTGCCAAGAAATCCATGCGAGAAGGCGCAGGCCTGCTCGCCCGGCAGATAAGCGATTTCCACTTGAACCGTTCGGCCGCCCCAGCGGTCAAAAAACTGCGACAGGAGGACCGCCACAGGCTGTTCGCCGATAAGGAATAACCACAGGCCATTGTGCAGTGACGCGTAAGGCACATCTTCGCCGACATCGATGTCCTGATATTGCAAGGGTGTCAGCGCAACGACGGTTCCACCCTCGCTAATGACCATGTCCGACAACTTCATGGCATCGAACTCGTCCCGCTGGTGGACGCCGACGAGCTTGGGAGATAAGGGCGCAATCTGCTCTTCAATGACCGTTTGAACGTCCGGCAGCAAATGGGCAGCAAACTTTCGGCGCGAGCTAGCGAGACCTGTCAGATCATCGGTTTTGAAATGCCGATTTAGTGCCTGCCAGGCATAGCGATCAATATGGGTCACAGCAAATCCTTCAGTTGAGTTGAGCGGAAGATCAATGCGCTCTTCATCAAGTGTCGTTAGGGGCAGCCGAGGCTCTCCTCGAATTTTGCAGACGTCCCACCGACAAAGATCATGGAAGCAATTTGCGTGCCCGGTTGGCGCTCCGTTGCGTTCTGCCGCTTCCCACCAACCAGCGGCGCTTCTTGGCGACCTTTTCGGTCGGCCTTGCGACAATTCTAGTCCAGTTTCCGACACAAGAGGTTTCGATAGAGACGCTCGGCGAGACTAATTGGAACGCCAGCATGTACCCGAGCCGAATTCGACCTCATCGACTCTGGACAATGGCGCTTGCCGAAGAGCGGCCGGCGATGATTGCTGCGACCGGCCTGCGTTCACGTTAGTCGCGGGGCAGACACACTGTGCAATCGCTGTGCCGGCTGATGCGGGGTATTGCCTGGGCTTGCGCTGTCTGGTCCGTCCTTTGCCAGCCGGTGCCGGAAGCGTGAATACCCGCTCTACACAGGACTTTTGTCCAGTGTGATGACGTGACGGCTCTGGCGCGCAGCACCGGGTTGGCGAAGACGTCGTCCCGAAGCGATAGCGCTGGTGCAGAAGCAGCTTCATTGGAATGGCATGCCGCTTGCACCCTTCTGGTTAGAGCCCATCAAACCACGAAGAAGGCGACTACCATGGCTGACGCGCGAAGCTCCAAACGATCGACAAAGCCGACGGCGGCCGTCTTCGCTGAAGACCGGGACATCGTCCGGTTTGGAGATCCGTCCTCGGAAGCGGCTTTGCAGCTGGGGTCCGATGTCGAGACGCCAGATGATGCTCGCGCATTTGCCAGACATCGGTTTGCATCAGCATGTCAGTGGCCAAGAGGCGCCTCAAAGTTTCGGCAGAGCCCACGTCAGCCGGAAACAGGCAAGTCCAGCCAATACGCTGAACCAGTTCAGCCACGCCGGTCTGTGGCGTGGAGACTCACATTTGCGACTCATACGCTCATCCCGCTACTGGTCATTTCCGGTTGCCAGGAGATTGACCCCGGCTATGAGGAGTGGGTGATCCATGCCGGCTCCGGCGCCGTAGTCGCGGCAAGACAGATCGAGCCGCTCGAAGGTGCCCTCATCCCTCATATCGATGCCCTTCGGGTGAGAAAGATCTGGAGCCGGACCGTTCCCATGGATCGGGAGCCGCGTCCCCTCATCCCTCACGTCGATGCCGTTCGGGTGAGGAACATCTGGAGCCGGGCCGTTCCCATACACCCTAATGGGGAAAGCATCGGGAGCGCCGTCGGCATCATGCCCGGCACAAGACCCGCAGTTCGGTATTGCGCCAGCCCCCGCAAGAATCCAGTGCCAGTTTCCTTTAAAGGAGAAAATTGATGACCGGTCAAAAGAAGGTTCCCTTCGTCACGTTTCTCACGCGTGTTCGCGATGATTCAGTCCAGGGCCCCAATCCATACCGCTGGGAAGAAAGAACATCCGACGACTACTTTGCCGGCAAACGGGTCATCCTGTTCTCGCTGCCTGGCGCTTTCACCCCGACCTGTTCGACCTACCAACTGCCCAATTTCGAAGACCTCTACGAGGAATTCAAGAAGGAAGGAGTTGACGCGATCTACTGCCTCTCCGTCAACGATGCCTTTGTCATGAATGCATGGGGGAAGTCCTTGGGGCTGCAGAAAGTCGAGCTGATCCCGGACGGTTCAGGCGAGTTCACTCGCAAAATGGGCATGCTTGTTGCCAAGGACAATCTCGGCTTCGGTATGCGCTCCTGGCGCTACGCGGCTCTGGTCAATAATGGCGTGGTGGAGCAGTGGTTTGAGGAGGAAGGTTTCTCCGACAACTGCGAGACCGACCCCTATGGCGTCTCATCCCCGCAGAACGTCCTTCAAACATTGAAGGACGCAGCATGACCTGGTGCCGAAGATGTGCAGCTGCGTTTTGGACGACACTTGCACAAGGGCAAAGCTCTAAAGCGGCGCGCCCGGTGAGGTCATTCAAAGGTCACGCGCAAGCGTCGACCTGTGAGAGATCGAACTAGCCGCGGTCAAGAGCTTCTTAGACAGGAATACCAAGTGACCATAAAATCGTCATTCAGCCTACTTCAGAAACAGTCTCTTGCATTATCGCCTCAACTCATCGAGTCGATTCGCATGCTGCAACTGAACATTCCCGAACTGCATCAGTTCGTGGAGCAGGAGCTCGAGAAAAATCCCCTTCTGGAGCATCCGAAGGGGTCCCGGGATCTGCCCAGGCAAAGGAAATCGAGCACCGCCTTCGAGGAGTTTGTCGCCTTACCCGAAACGTTGCACGACCATGTCGCTAGTCAGATTTCCTTCACCGCCTTCACACAGCACGAGCGGCTGATTGCTAATGTGCTTGCGGGTCATCTGGATGACACTGGTTATCTTGGGGCAAGTGCTTCGGAGCTGGCCGGGAAGCTAAACATCCCGCTGGCCGATGTGGAACGAGTTTTGGGTATCCTGCAGCACCTCGATCCGCCGGGAATTTTCGCACGATCTCTCGGCGAATGTTTTGAGATACAGCTGCGCCAGCGAGACCGGTTCGACCCGGCCATGGCGGCTTTGATTGCCAACCTTGACGTGCTTGCGCGACGCGATTTTCAGACTTTGAAGGAGCGTTGCGGCGTCGATGACGAAGATCTTCTCGACATGCTGCAGGAAATCCGTGCGCTCGCCCCCAAGCCCGGAAACGCATTCCACTCGGGCGCGCCGGAAGGCATCGTACCGGACGTCTGGGTCACGCCCTCGCCCGGAGGTGGATGGCAGATCGAGCTTGATCCGAACACGCAGCCCAAGGTGCTGATCAACCACACTTATCTCAAGGAGGTTTCATGCCGAGTCGCCAAAAAATCGAAAGACATGATATTTCTCAACGAATGCTTGAAGAACGCGACCTGGTTAATCCGCAGCCTCGATCAGCGTGCCAAGACGATCGTCAAGGTTTCGACCGAAATCGTGCGCCAGCAGGATGCCTTCCTGAAATATGGCGTCGCCCACCTACGGCCTCTCAATCTCAAGGCGGTCGCTGACGCGATCAACATGCACGAGTCGACTGTAAGCCGGGTGACGTCGAACAAGTACATGCAAACCCCACTCGGGGTGTTCGAGCTCAAGTACTTTTTCACTGTCGCGATCGCCTCTTCCGAAGGCGATGTCGCGCACTCCGCCGAAGCTGTCCGCCATAGGATCAAAGCAATGGTCGCCGAAGAATCGTTTGATAACGTGCTTTCGGACGATGACATCGCTGACCGGCTCAAGGAATACGGCATCGATCTCGCTCGCCGCACCGTCACAAAATATCGCGAGGCGATGAATATCCCCTCCTCGGTACAGCGGCGCCGGGAAAAACGCTTTTGGCGCAATCAAGGCCTCAAGGCCTCGTGACGAAAAGCGGCTCTTAAACCGATGTGACGCGTTCTTCACATTCGCCTTCCTCGGGGCCGAAGCAATTTTCGAAATCACTGCATTCCCGACAATTGGGTGCAGTGCACAGCGAAAACCCTTCGGCCTCGCAGAGTTTGCGGTAAAAGTACTTCTTCCATTTCATGTTTTGGGTGTTGCCGGCCGCCAGCGTTGGAAAGTGCGTGGCAAGAAGGCGATTGAGCTCGGCCCGGTCGAGAAGCCCAAGGTCCTGCCACAGATGGCCATCATGCATGGCGCGCCGGGCGAGTATCTTAGCGAAGCGGGCGCTCGCCGGGTCGCTCGGCCGGGCATGTGCCAGTAGCAGGCCGCGCAGAAGTTCTTCCTCCATACCGGGCTCAGGATCGCTGACGTCTTCGGAGGCGAATGCTGCCATCGCGGTACCGGGGAAACTGCGGGGCAAGACCTCGCGCAACTCGGCATGGGAAAGGCCTGTTGACTCCGCCGCTGTCGCCTTGCCAGCCTCGACCTCCTTGAGCGCACAGGAGAAGACGCAGGCAAGCACATGTTCGTCGAACTCCTTCTCCGGCTGGATCGTGGGCCATTGGCCGGCGCCGATACGCGCATCGTTTTGACCGGACATGGTTCCGTTCTCCTGGTCTGTGCCTTCACGCAGCACTCTGCCGTGCGCAACATGGGTCAGTCAGTCTTTCGGGCACACGTGTGCGCAGGCTCGACCCCAATGGAGCGGTCGGCGAGATCGACCGCCATGATCATGCAATTGAGTTCGCCTTCAAACGCGTCGTGCAGCCCGTCGCAGGCGCGAGGATTTCACCCACGACACGACGCCTTGAAGTTGCCTGACGGCGCGAGCAGATTCTGAAGCAGCGGTTAGCAGTGAAAGCGCAGCCGTCCGCAGGTGAGATAGTGGGGAACCCCATCTGGGGCCGTCCAGGTGACGGAAGCGCCGCTCATCGAAAGCACACCAAGTTCCATTCATGAGCCTGCCATTGAACCGTGCGTCTATGCCGAGTGTAACGAAAAAGAAGCGGCACGAAGTTCGACCCCTTGTGAATTCAAACGCGCGCATGACCCAGCGCCTTGTTGATCGCGGGAATGATCTTGTCTCCCCAGAGTTCGATCTGGCGCAGCATTGTCCTTTGGTCGAAATCCCCCAACTGGGTCTGGATTGCGATCTGATCCGGTTTCAGAATGTCGATCTCTTCCAGCAAGCGATCAATCACGCGATTCACGCTGCCGATCGGCATATTGTTGCGCATTGCCTCGAAGGACAGATCCTGCTGGGCGGGCGTTTCCTGCAGCAGGTAGCCGTCGTGGCTCTGCTGGCGGCGCTGATGCAGCGCCTCGGACAGGCGGCGCTGGAAGCGGGCGTTGTCGAGATAGCTCTTGATCTCCTCCCCGTCATCGCTGGCGTAGCAGCAACGCAGCAGCGATATCCTGGCGGCGGTGACATTTCTGTCCTCGGAAGCCGCCGCCTCCTTGATCGCTCCGCGCAACGTGCTCAAAGTCTCCAGGCCGTCGTGGAATGCCGTGACAAAGAAATTGTGTCCCTCGCGGTAGGCCCGTTTCATGCGGGCCGGGCCGCCGGCCATCCAGATCGGCGGGGCCGGCCTCTGGACGGTGGGTACTGAAATCGCCGTCGGGGGTATTTTCTCATAGTGGCCATCGTGCTCGAAGATGTTCTGGTTGAGACCTTTCAGAAGGATGTCGAGGTGTTCCGAAAAGATGGCCGGCGCCTCATCGATATTGACGCCGAAGCGCTCGAACTCGAACTGTTGGTATCCAGAGCCGACGCCGAGTTCCAGGCGACCGTTCGCAAGGATATCGGCGAAGCCGATCTCGGAGAGCAGACGCTGCGGTTTGTAGAGCGGCAGCACGCAGATGGCAGTGCCGAGGCGAATGGTGCTCGTCACGCCGGCGCAGTGGGCCACCATCATCAACGGCGACGGGATCAGGCTGTAGTTGTTGAAGTGGTGTTCTGCGAACCAGGCTGTGCCGAAGCCGGCCTGCTCCGAAACGATGGCCTGTTCGATGGAGTTTCGGATGACGATGTCGGGGGATTGATGATAGCCACGTTGGGCGGCCAGGATGAAGGTGGCGAATTCCACTGTGTTTCCTTGTTTGCTGCTGGTTGGCGGATTTGGAAATGCGCTCGTCCGAGACACCGATTGTCTCGGATCGGGCGCCTGGCAGGGGCACAGTGTTGCGATAAGCGGTTTTGCGATCCGCGGTTGCGGGCACGCCCCAGAGCTTGTCCCCGTGCCGAGGGACGTTTTGCCCCGCCGACATCTTCGATTGGGGCGGCGCTGCGGGCGCGTGCCAAGCCAGGGTCTCCGCTTTCATGAACAGCACCGGTCGCCTGGCGAATGGTCGATGTTCAAACAGCCGCCTGCGCAAAGCATTCGTCGTAGAGTTCGCTGGCGTTTCCTGCGTCACCGAACGCGGTCCAGCCGCCGTCCACATAGAGGATCGAGCCGTTGATGTATGAGGCGTCGGACGAAGCCAGGAAAAAAGCAGCATCTGCAACATCTTCCGGCCGTCCCATCCTACCCAAGGGGATTCGGCGTCCGATCGCTTTCGTGTCGATGCGGCGGGCCTTCGCCAACTCGCTAATGGCAGGCGTGCGGATGTAGCCAGGAGCGACAGTGGCAGTGCGAATGCCGACGGGCCCCAGTTCGGCCGCCATGCAGCGGGTCAGCATATCCATCCCCGCCTTCGAGGCGCCATAGGCATGACGCGGCGCGAAGGGCAGAAAGCTGTTGATCGATCCTAGGTTGAGGATCACCCCGCCGGGGCGCATCATCTTGATCGCTTCACGCGCGCAAGTGAAGGCGCCGGTGAGATTAACATGCAGGACATGTTCGATCTCTGCAGGCATTTGTTCGATGCCCGCCACAAAAGTGTCGACAGAAGCACCATTGACAAGGATATCAAGGCGCCCGAAGCGCCCCCGCAGCTCCTCAAACAGCGCCACCACCTCGCTCTCGATTGCCACATCCACGGATTTCGCTATGTTCTTGCCGCCGAGCAATGCAGCCAGGAGTGTCGCTGCGGCGGTATCTTTATCGGCGATCACGACGGTGTCACCGTTCGCGGCAAAACGGACAGCAACAGCGGCGCCTACACCGTTGGCGCCACCTGTGACGAGCACGACTCGCGCGTCGGTGCGTTCGGCCGGAGAGGAAAGTTCTGTTCTGGGGAACCCTTCCACCTCAGGGCTGGCGTCCCCGGGTTGGTTGAATGACATCCAGCCGCCGTCGACCACCAGGACCGATCCAGTGACGTAGCCTGCCTTCGCGCTGGCCAGAAAACGCACAGCCCGGGCGATCTCGTCGGGGCGAGCCATGCGTCCCATTGGCACCCGACGGCGCATCGCCGAGAGGTTCATTTTGCCTGCTCGTTCCAGCTCTGCAATCATAGGCGTGCGCACGCAGCCCGGCGCTACCGCCGTCACGCGGATGCCGCGAGAAGCCCACTCGCATGCAAGCGACTTCGTCAACGAGATCAGGCCCGCTTTCGAGGCTGCGTAGGCATTGCGCTTGGGATTGCTGGCCACGCCTGACATCGAAGCGACGTTGACGATGGCACCTCCCGGCCTCATGCGCCTCGCCGCCTCGCGCGCCATGAGGAACGGCCCAATCAGGTTTACTGCCAGGCCGCGTCGGAAGGCGTCGACATCGGTGTCGACAGTGGCAGCCATAGTGGGTCCCACCCCGGCGTTGTTGATGAGGACGCCGATCTGCCCGAACTGTGCTTCGACCCGGCCATAAAGCGCAACGATATCTCCCTCTCGTGAGACATCGCACTCAAGGCCAAAGTGCGGCTCGCCGAGATCGCGGGCCAGTTCAACCACGCCGCTCCCCGGAAGGTCCACCGCAACAATAGTGTCTCGATCTCCGGCAAGAACATCGACCAGGGCACGGCCGATCCCGCCCGCGGCGCCTGTTATAATGACGACCCGTCCTGCATGCTTCATGGGAACTTTCTCCAGGAGTCTCGGGAATCTCTGCCCTCGACGTCGTGCGGCCGAATGGTGTGCCGCGGTAGAGCACCTGTGCTGGTGCCGGTCGCTTGCGTTCCCAGACGTCGTCCGCGTGGGCTGCGGTCCAACTCTCGGTTGGATAGCCGAATGTGGTGAGCGACGCCTCAAGCACAGGCGCTTGCTCGATGAGCGGCTCTGCCAAAGTCCAGCAAATCGATGTAGACCGGCCTCGCCACGCTCGTGGCCTCAGAGCAGAGCGCTGTCACGGTCACGCTGTCGCGGGCAGAAAGGCTACCCTGCCGGCCGCATCTTTACCGTGCAGGGTGTCGCCAAGGCTGCTGTGGCGTAGCAGAGTTGTCATAAATTGTCGTGCCACCGATGTGGTTGTCCCGTTCGGAAGCTGGGAACGCATTATCGCGACAAACAACGCGACTTTCCGATCGTGTAGACCGGATCGTTCGGATACGGTGCTCCAATCGGCTGTCGCAGGCCGAACCGTTCTGCCTCAAGCACCGCCGCTGGGATCTGCTCCTCGAGCCAATCGTAGACGACGGTCCGTTCGGCAATCCGCCACTCGCCTGCCCTCTTTTGAAAGAGATCGCAGTAGCGCCCGCTTAGCAGCATCTGGCGCATTTCTCCGTCTTTGTCCGGTCCGCGTTGCAGCGCGGTGAAATAGCTCTCGACTGCTGCCTCTGCCGGGTTGATGATTTCGACAAGGATGTTCGTGATCTGATGGATGTTGCGCGGTCCGGTCTTGAAGACACCGAGCGCAAACCGGATGAAGCCCTCTGCCGAACCGCAATAGGCCCCGTGATTGTCATGTGCATCAGGCCAGTAGGCGCTACGCAGCGCTGCCTCATCGGCGCGGTCTATCCCGCGGCAGTACCGATAGAGGCAGTCGCGGATCGCCTCACGGTCGAGTAGTTCGGTAAATGTTGCTTGGTCCATAGTCGCAAATTCCGTGGTGCTGAGGTGTTCCTGGAGCGCAGTCTTCCGTTTGCGCCTGGCCTCGGCTACTAGGCGCGCAGCAGGCGGATCGTCTATTTCCAGCGCTAGTTCGGGGCAAGATCGCACCCCATCTGCCGCAAGCAGTTGCTCCCCGTCCGCAATATCAATGTCACCGGGTAGGATGTAGCCCGCCTCATCCAGCTTGAAGACTGCCGGCGCTCGCGCCGAGCATCGCGCATGACCCTGGCACCTGGTTTTGTGAACGATAATGCGCACGGCTACTCCCACGTCTGTGCCCAGCTCCGGGCGGCCTTGGTCAAGCCCAGTCCAGGATCAGATTTTCGATCCCGAACACATGGCCGCCATGGGTGATGGGTGCTGTTCCCTCCTTGATCCGAAAGGGCGGTATGCGCGCCAGCCACTCCTCCAGCCCAATGACAATTTCCCGCCGGGCGAGATGTGAGCCAAGGCAACGGTGGGGACCATAGCCAAAGGCGGCGTGGCGGTTGCCCTCTCGCGTCAGATCGACCGTGTTGGGGGACTCGAATTCCGCGGGGTCACGATTTGCAATCATCGTGGCGCAGGAAACAAAGTCCCCCTTGTGGATCGGCGCACCTTTGAAATCGATATCTTTCCGTGCCACGCGGATCATCTGAACGCTCGGATAGGCGCGCAGCAATTCTTCGGCGGCGAGCACAATCCGGTCTGGTTCGTTCCGCAGCAATTCCTGGTCTTCGAGGTTGCGCGCGAGATAGGTCAAGTCGAAGCCAATGGCTGCAGCGACGGTGTCGAGCCCCGCCACGAAGGTAAGCACGCCAATGCCACGGACCTCCTGGTCCGTCAGCCCGCGACCCTCGACCTGTGCATGCACGATGAAGCTCATGAAATCGTTGACGGGCTCTTTGCGGCGCAGCGCTGCCAGTTCGTCAATGAACGCAACAATCGTCCGAGCGGCCGCCGGCCGTCTGACATCGTCGCCGTGGAGCAGATCTTTCGCCCAGCCGACAAATGTATCGAGACGGTGATCCGGCAGTCCGAGAAAGCGAAGGAAGATGTTGACCGCGAAAGGAAAGGCGAAGTCCTTCATCACGTCGCAGCTTGTGCCCGACGAGGCGATGCTGTCGATGAGCGTTATCGCTCGCTCGCGGATAGTCGGTTCAAATTCCGTTATACGCTGTGGCGAAAGCAGCGGATTGAGCAGTGAGCGAAAGACTCCATGGTACGGTGGATCGAGTTCGAGCGGGATCATCGGCCAGTCCTCGCCCAGTGCGGATGCGAAGATGCTGCGATGACTGGAAAAGACTTCGGTCTCCTGCAGCACCCGGCGCTGATCTGCCGCGCGAGTGATGACCCAAGTACCCTGCCCAGCCCGCGTGTTCCAAGGCGAATAAAAGATCGGCGGTCCCGCATGCACGCAAGCGACTGCTGCGTGCGGATCGCCGTTGGGCGTCGGGGACATGCCTGGCGACGTAAAAAGACTGAAGTCTCCCACCATTTCCGGGGGGACATGATCTGGAACCGGGTTGGCCGCCATTTGGTTCTCCTGCGTTCAGGCGTTTACGCGCTCGACTGAGATACCGCTGAACTGCGTAACGCACTGCCGACATCGCCTCAGATGACATTGAGCAAATCGCGTGCCGAATAGGCGCACCGTTGGCGCTGCTCATATATCCGTAGTGGCCCCGGTGTGGGGCGACGCCTGGTAGGTCTTTCGACATTCTTGTCCGTTCCAGACACGACAACGTTGCGCATAGAAAGCTAACGAGGAGCCTAGTGAAGGAGGCTAAGGATCGAACGAGGTCCCTCCCAGACCGGGTGTGGCTCGGCGGTAGGGAAGCCGCTCGCGAGCGCGCCCTCCACAAGCGCTGTAGGGAGCGAGCGGCTTTGCGGTGGCAATCGACAGTTCGCAGGTCAGGTTGGGGTTGCTGACACCAATTAATTCGTAGGAACGATCGATGACCGACGACATGATGAGCCTGCGCGCTCGTGGAGAAGGCTCCGTCAGCCGAGGCTATCGCGGGCCGCAAATAACTGATCTTTGAAGATTGCTCCTCGACATTCTTCTGCGTCAGGATCACCTCGCTTGGCGGTGACGATGGTCTCGTCGGACATCTGCTGCTAGCCGGAGAAATCCTGGACCGCACTGGTCGTACCGGCAACCCGGCCGTCGACTGCTGCGTCGCCGCCTGAGCCAAGAATCTACCCGCCCTGCTCCGATAGCACGAACAGGATGCGCTGGCGTTCTTTGATGATACGGTCTGCTTTGGGCGGCGTTCAGCTTTGCATCCATCTCGCACGCTATCCTTTCGGACTTGGCATTAGACGCCGAGGGGCCTTGCTGGCGACATGGATTGTTCGAGCATGCCTTTGTGGAGCCGTCCCTCAGGAAACTTGACGGAAGGCCCGATCGATTTCGACCACTTGCTGCCACCCGCCGCCGTACAGGGCCGGGATGTTGGACGTTCGATCGACGTACAGCTGACGCGTTAGCCCACATTGGGCAGCTTCCGGTTCTGGTACATCGCAACGGAAGCATTGATGGCTATGCTCGCGAACCGTGTAGGCGCTCTGGGGAATGGAAACTCCGATCGAGGCGAGCCGCGACGGATCGCAAAAGACAGCTGTGCCCTCGTTGGCCTCGGCAGGCAGAACGGTGGTCAGCAGAATCCTGGGTGGCGGGGCGGACGCCGAGTGAAAACGGAAATCAACATGCATCGGTCTTACCTCAAGCGGCGGTTGAATTGGGAATGCGCGGCAGGTTCTCGGTCAGTAACCGCCAGTCGTCGCGCTCGGGTTCGCCTTCCTTGCGCGTGCCGAAAAACTGGATGATCATCTTGCCGTCGGCGCCATAGGCTTCGAGTGACGTGACGTGGCCGTCCCTGGTCGGTTTGCGCACGGCCCAAACCTCACGGATGTGTTGGGTCCTGAGATGCAGGCGGAAAGTGGCGTCGAGTACGTTGATCCAAGGCCCGATCTGCCTGACGAACTTGATCGGGCCGGAATGGATCTGGATGCAGCCACGATTGCCGACAAAGCACATGATCGGCATCTCGTCATCGGCGACACGATGGAACATGCCGCCAACGGCAGCATTGTCGAGCAGCCAGGCGTAATCCTGGCCGACCATGCGGACCGCTTGGCGGCGGCTGAGGTTCAGCGTCTTCAGCATGCCGAAGAACTGGTGTACGTCGGTCAGCTGGCTCCAGTGCTCCCGTAGGTCGTCGATGGTAGCGGCTTGGTCCGGAGTCTTTGCCTCATTTTCCGCTGACCTCGTCTTAAGCGATACGATCGGCTCCTGGTTCGAGGATTGGAGCTCGTCTGTCAGTCTTTGATAGGCATAGAGGTTTGAGGACGGCCTCAGATGCACCTTGTGCACTGCCTCGCCTGCGGCGTCGAAAAATTGCAGGCTGCGGCGGATCTCCCCGCCTTCGCGTGTCTCGACGGCAAAGCCATGCACCCACACCTTCGGGAAGATGCGCAAATCAATGTCATTGCCGAGCACCATGGCGTGATGATTGCCGGTGAGCACGTTGTCGTAGGTACCTATCTTCTCATGCTCGGCACTGTCATTGCTGGTCAGCGCCATCACCTCGCCCACCGCCTCGAGACCGGTTAGCACATCATTGACGCGCGGCTCGATGCGCACCGTGCCAAAACCGCAATGTGCCGCGGAGAGCTCCGCTTCCGAAATGCCCAATTGGCCAGCGAGATCGCGGCCGCGGATTTTGGGGCTGTCTTCGCGTGCTCGCCGGATTCTCTCCGGCGAAGGTTTCTCGCGCTGGTGCATGTCTTACCTCTCTTGCCCATACTGTCGGTCAGGAGCCTAAGTCCTCGCCAAAAGGGAGCCTCAAAACTCGTGCCAATTGCTCAAAGCATCTCGGAAACTGGCCTAGGTGCCAGTTCATCGGGAACTCGGGCACGACCCCCTGTGGCGGACCCGACAAATCCGACAATACGTGTCGACTGCCCGACGCCTTCGCGGCAATTCCGAACCGGAATCGCGGCCGTGTTGCGATGTCGCACTGTTCGAGAACGGGTTTTCTCATTGGCACGGGTCATGCACGTTGACCCGCAAAATCGTCACGCACCGAGGAGAAAGCGAGCCATGATTACGCTCACCGACAAGGCCGTTGCCGCCGTCAAGACCGCCCTTTCCGCCGCTACTGACCCCGCTGAAGGCTTTCGCATCATGGTCGAGGCCGGCGGCTGCTCCGGCTTCAAATACTCAATTGGTCTGGAGAGCGTCCAGCGCGAGGGCGACGCGATCCTCGAGACAGATGGGATCAAGGTGTTCGTAGACGCCGGCTCCCAGCCGCATGTCGCCGGCATGACCGTCGACTTCGTCACCGGTTTCGAATCCTCCGGCTTTGTCTTCGACAATCCTAACGCGCGAGCGAAGTGCTCCTGCGGCAAGTCCTTCGGCTGATCGTCGAAGACGGAGAGAGGGCGCGAGAGGTGAGTTTGTCGCTGGCGACGGCGGCACCCTGTCTAGGTGAACTTGTGGGGAGCTGCACCGGCTCTGGATCGTCTCGGCTATCAACGCCGTGTGCAGGCTCGATAAGTCCTTGCGCTTAACGTCATTCCGCTCGATTGGAGACCACACCCATGTCAGTTGTCTATCTCGACAACAACGCCACGACACGGGTCGATCCCGAGGTCGTTCAAGCGATGTTGCCCTTCCTTACGGATCAATTCGGCAACCCTTCGTCGGCGCACGGTCTTGGCACCCTTGCCGGCGCTGCGTTGAGGAACGCGCGGCGGCAGTTGCAGGCACTGATCGGTGCGGAGTCCGATGACGAGATCACCTTCACCTCGGGTGGGACGGAAAGCGACAACGCGGCCATTCTTTCGGCACTCGAGGTGATCCCTGACCGGACAGAGATCGTGACTTCCGCCGTCGAACATCCGGCCGTGCTGACGCTTTGCGCGCATCTCGAGCGGACGCGCCGGGTCAAGGTGCACAGGATCCCGGTGGATCGCAATGGCCGGCTCGACATTGAGGCTTACCGGGCTGCCCTCACCCCAAACGTGGCAATCGTCTCCATCATGTGGGCCAACAACGAGACTGGTACGATCTTCCCCGTCGCCAAGCTCGCCGAATTGGCCAAGGAAGTCGGCGCCCTCTTCCACACCGATGCCGTGCAGGCGGTCGGCAAGCTCCCGATGAACCTGAAATCGACCGCTATCGACATGCTGTCACTCTCCGGCCATAAATTTCATGGACCGAAAGGCGTCGGAGCACTTTTCGTCAAGCGCGGGGTGCGCTTCCACTCGCTGATCAAAGGGGGTCATCAAGAGAGAGACCGGCGTGCGGGCACCGAAAACACGCCCGGCATAGTCGGGCTCGGCAGGGCAGCCGAACTCGCCCTGAAATTCATGGATGCCGAGACCACACGGATAAAGTGGCTCCGGGACCGGCTGGAGAACGGGGTTCTTCAGCGTGTCCCAAACTCCTTTGTCAACGGCGATCCGTTGGAGCGCTTGCCGAACACCCTAAACATCGCCTTCGAACGTATCGAAGGTGATGGAATCCTGCATCTCCTCGACCGCATGGGCATCGCCTGTTCCTCCGGCCCCGCCTGCACCTCCGGCTACCCGGAGCCGAGCCACGTCCTGAGGGCGATGAATATCGCACATGGGGCGGTCCGCTTCTCATTCTCGCGTGACAACGACCAAGACGACGTGGACCGAGTGCTCGAGGTCTTGCCTGCCATCGTGGATAAGCTGCGCGAGCCCCTCAGTTCTGCGCCGGAAGGGCGGAGTGCCGAAGACCGTCAATGCGGTCCAGGTCTCAGCGCCGGAAGCACCGGCGACCATTCATGAGCAGTCAGGTCTTTCTCAACGATACGACCCTGCGCGACGGCGAGCAGGCACCCGGCGTTGCTTTCACGGTGGCGGAAAAACTTGAGATCGCTGAGTCGCTTGCGGCAGCCGGCGTCCATGAGATCGAGATCGGCACGCCGGCAATGGGCGCCGACGAGATCGACGCAATTCGCGCCGTGGTCGCGCGGAGCCTCCCGGTGCGGCTCACGGCCTGGTGCCGGATGACCTCACCGGATCTCGATGCAGCGATCAAGAGCGGGGTCCGCGCCGTCAATCTGTCGTTGCCTGCATCGGACATCCAACTTGCCGCCAAGCTCGGCCTCGATCAAGCAGGAGCGCTCCAGCTTATCGAGTATATGGTCGGGCGCGCAGCCGCCAGCGGCTTCTCCGTCGCCGTGGGCTGCGAGGATGCTTCGCGAGCCGACCGGGATCATCTCGCCCGCGTTATCAAGACGGCGGCGCGCGCCGGCGCAAGCCGCGTGAGGCTGGCTGACACAGTCGGCGTTCTCGACCCCTTTTCGACCTTCGAGCTTGTCGCCCAGCTCGCCGCGGAGTCTCCCGTCGACCTCGAATTCCATGCGCACAACGATCTCGGCCTCGCTACGGCCAACACCCTGGCGGCGATCCGCGCCGGCGCGCGCCATGCTTCAGTCACCGTCCTTGGACTCGGCGAGCGCGCGGGCAATGCCGCGCTGGAAGAGGTGGCCGCCGCGTTAGCCGTCCTCCAGCACGCAGATACTGGCATCGACCTGACCGCATTGCCCGCCCTGGCAGCCAAGGTGGCGCAGGCGTCACGCCGACCGACAGCCGCCACCAAGCCGATCGTCGGGGCCGATGTTTTTGCCCATGAATCCGGCATTCACGTCGCAGGGCTGCTGAAGGACCCGCGAACCTATCAGGGGCTCGATCCGGCTCTCGTTGGCCGCTGCCGGCGTATCGTCATCGGGAAGCATTCCGGCGTCACCGCGATCGCCCATGTGCTGAGCGAAAGCGGCCGCGATCTCGACCCGGATCTGGCGGCCGCGATGCTTGTCTGCATCCGCCGCAAGGCGGCCAAGCTCAAATCGAGCATCACCGCCATGCAACTGGTCGATATCTATGACCGAATGTGCAGCGAGGCAGCAGGCGCGACTTTGGCATCGAGTGAGGTGGCCTGATGTCGCTTGTCGTCGCCATCATCTCGAATCGTACAGCAGCCACGCGGAGACGGAGAAGGCGTTCCGCCGTCCCATTGGCTATGACGTCCAAAACCTTCTGGAGATCAAGGTGCATGATCCGGCCCCGTCTGGCCGGTCTCCTCATAGGTGCAAGCAACAAGACCTCGGTCCCACCCAGGTCGGAGCCCAGCCAGATCGAGAGCCAATGCGGCAATAATCGAGCCCATCTCGCACTGCACGGCGCTGCGCATGCGCCCGTTCGCCACGCCCGGGCTGGGCACCGGATGCCCAGCCTTGGCGACGAAGCGATTGTCTCGCTGGCTCAGCCCACCTGGTTCATCAAGCTGCGGGTTTCGCGGCTGCAGATCAGAGTTTTTCGTATCTGACCCCACAGTTTTCCGACAAGGGAGAATGCAATGACCTGTTCCGCTGACGGCCGTCCCATCGACGTCACCGATATCCTCGCGCGACTGAAAGGCCTGTCGGCCGCGGAGGAGTTCTTCTCTGTCCTTGCCGTCTCGTATGATCCGAAGGTACTCAATGTTTCACGGCTCCATATCATGAAGCGTGTGGGACAATACCTTGCTGAGGAAGATTTCTCCGGTCTGCCCGACCCGGTGATCGCCGCGCGCGTGCGCGCCATGCTGGAACGGGCTTACGGGGACTTCGCGGTTTCCTCGCCGCTCACGCACCGGGTCTTCAAGGTGCTCAAAGACCACGATCCGGACAAAGCTTGCACGACAGGCCGCGGCTACGTTCCGTTCGATTCCGTCCTGAAGCGGTTCGGCAGGGAATAAGGACGACATAGCTGCGACGCGACAATGTCAATAACCCGACAAATCCGGTCATCGCGACGGCGTCTTCAGAAATGACCAGCCGAATTTCAAAGGAATAGTGGCCGCAAAGCACTTGGCACGAATGATGCTGCCAAGAACTCGCACCGCCAGCCCGCATCCGGTTAACAGCGTAGAGAAACGCCAATGCACATCGTCGTCAGCATAAAGCAGGTGCCGGACTCGGCACAGATACGGGTCCATCCAGTGACGAACACCATCATGCGCCAGGGTGTGCCGACCATCATAAACCCCTACGACCTATTCGCCCTCGAAGAAGCACTCAGGCTACGCGACGCTTATGGTGGGGAGGTCACCGTGCTCACTATGGGTCCACCCATGGCAGAGGACTCCCTGCGCAAGGCGCTTGGCTACGGCGCCGATCGCGCGGTGCTTTTGACCGACCGCTATTTTGCCGGTTCCGACACACTGGCGACGTCATTTGCTCTCTCTCAGGCAATCGCGAAGATTGGCGAAACCTTCGGCACGCCGGACGTGGTCTTCACGGGCAAGCAGACGATCGACGGCGACACCGCGCAAGTCGGGCCCGGCATCGCCAAGCGTCTCGATCTCCACCAACTCACCTATGTCGCGAAAATCGCTACCATTGATCTTGCTGCGCGCGAGATCACGGTGGAGCGTCGTTGCGAGGGCGGGACGCAGACGCTGAAGAGCAAGCTGCCTTGCCTCATCACCATGCTGGAAGGCACCAACGAGATGCGTCGGGGCTCGATCGAAGACGCATTGAGCGCTGCGCGGAGGCAGATTGTGAAATGGAATGCGGCCGAGGCGGGCATTGAGGACCTCACCAAGTGCGGCTTGCGTGGCTCGCCGACGGTCGTCAAACGCGTTTTCGCCCCTACCGCGCGGTCGGAAAAGGCGGCGCAAATTGACACGGCCGAAAAGACGCTGCGCGATCTCGCCGACGAACTGATTGTTGCAATTTTCACCCGCCAGCCGGCACTGGAACCGGAACTGGCCTTCGACGGCGCCTGACGGCAAGGAGCAGACCATATGTCGAGCGCGACCCCAGACACCCCCCGCCCGCCCGCCGGCCGTGCCGGGATGAAGAAGGAGCTGCCCGAGCGTTTCAGGGCCTATCGGCACGTTTGGGTTTTCATCGAGCTCGAACGCGGCCAGGTCCACTCCGTATCCTTCGAATTGCTTGGTGAGGGCCGCAAGCTAGCAGACAAACTTGGCGTCCAGCTCGCGGGCGTTGTGCTCGGACCGCCGGAAGAAGCCACCCAGAACGCAGTCGCCGAAGCCTTCGCCTATGGCGCCGACCTTGTCTACTTCGTCGAGGCGCCGCTGCTCGCCGACTATCGGAATGAGCCTTTCACCAAGGCGATGACCGATCTGGTTGATACTTACAAACCCGAGATTCTGCTTCTCGGTGCGACCACGCTCGGCAGGGATCTCGCCGGGTCCGTCGCGACGACCTTGCTGACAGGGCTCACGGCCGACTGCACCGAACTCGATGTGGATGCCGACGGTTCGCTTGCCGCGACCCGTCCGACTTTTGGGGGTTCCTTGCTATGCACGATCTACACGCTCAACTACAGGCCGCAGATGGCGACGGTGCGACCGAGGGTCATGCCCATGCCGCAGCGGGCGGACAGAGCGATCGGGCGCGTCATCGTGCACAAGCTGTCGCTGGCCGAGGATGAAATCGTCACCAAAATCCTCGGCTTTCTGCCGGATAGCCAATCAGGCACAGCCAATCTCGCCTATGCCGATGTGGTGGTTGCGGGAGGGCTCGGCCTAGGCGGGGCGGAGAACCTGCAGCTTGTGAAGAGTCTCGCGCGAGCGATTGGCGCTGAATTTGGCTGTTCGCGGCCGCTGGTCCAAAAGGGCTGGATGCCGGCGGATCGGCAGATCGGCCAAACTGGCAAGACAATCCGGCCGAAGCTTTACATAGCGGCTGGTATTTCCGGCGCGATCCAGCACCGCGTTGGAGTTGAGGCAGCAGATCTCATCGTGGCCATCAACACCGACCCGAACGCTCCGATTTTCGATTTCGCTCACCTCGGGATCGTCACCGATGCGGTGCGCTTCCTCCCCGCGCTGACCGAGGCCTTCACCCGGCGGCTGTCACCGCACAGCCGCGACAAGCTTGCGAGCTAAGGGAGATGGAGATGATCAACGAAGAGTTCGACGCCATTGTCATCGGGGCCGGCATGTCCGGGAACGCAGCTGCTTACACCATGGCAAGCGACGGCTTGAAGGTACTCCAGTTGGAGCGAGGTGAATATCCGGGCTCCAAGAATGTCCAGGGCGCCATCATGTACGCGAACATGCTGGAGAAGATCATCCCGGATTTCCGCGATGATGCACCTCTGGAGCGGCATCTGGTCGAACAGCGGCTATGGGTGATGGACGAGACCTCCCACACCGGGATTCACTATCGGTCGGAGGACTTCAACGAGGTGAAGCCCAATCGCTATACCATCATCCGCGCCCAGTTCGATAAGTGGTTTTCGCGCAGGGTGCGCGAGGCCGGCGCGACGGTTCTGTGCGAGACGACCGTGACGGAACTCGTGCGTGACGACAAGGGCAAGGTGATCGGGGTCGGGACGGATCGGGCTGGCGGAGCGATCTACGCGGACGTCGTTGTTCTTGCAGAAGGTGTCTGCGGGCTGCTTGGCACGCGAGGCGGCCTGCGCAAGATGCTGAAGCCGGAAGCCGTGGCGCTGGCCGTCAAGGAAATGCATTTCTTGCCCGAAGAGGTCATTGAGCAGCGGTTCGGCGTCAAAGGGAGTGAAGGCTGCGTGATCGAGGCAGTCGGCACGATATCCCACGGAATGGCCGGGCTCGGGTTCCTCTACACCAACAAGGAATCGATCTCACTGGGCATCGGCTGCCTGGTCTCGGATTTCACCGCGAAGATGGAGAGCCCTTACGCCCTCCTGGACGCGCTAAAAAACCATCCTTCGATCCGGCCGCTGATCGCCGGTTCGGAGGTGAAAGAATACGCGGCGCATCTCATTCCTGAAGGTGGCTACAAGGCAATTCCACAGCTCTTTGGCGACGGTTGGGTCGTTGTTGGCGATGCTGCGCAATTGAACAACGCCATTCACCGCGAGGGTTCGAACCTCGCCATGACCTCCGGTCGCATTGCGGCTGAGGCTATCATCAAGGTCAAGAAACGCAACGATCCCATGACCAAACGGAACCTCGCCCTTTACAAGACCATGCTGGATGAATCCTTCGTGGTGAAGGACCTGCGGAAATACAAAGACATGCCAGCCTTACTCCATAATAACGCCGGTAATTTCTTCACGACCTACCCACGGTTAATGTCGGAAGCCGCGCAGAACTTCATGCGGGTCGACGGCACGCCAAAGATCGAGAAGGAAAAGGCGACCACGGCAGCCTTCATCAAAGCGCGATCGCGGTTGGGTCTGGTCAGCGACGCGATCCGCCTGGCATTGGCGTGGCGGTGAGGCACTGACGACATGACGAACCCAGTGACGAATTTGCGTGTCGAGGACAAGCTCTACCAGAACCGCTATCTGGTGGACTCCGGCCGTCCGCATATAAGGGTGCGACCGCACGAGCAACCAAGCGCGAATCTGCTGGCGCTGACCCGCGTCTGTCCAGCGAAATGCTATGAGTTGAACGACAAGGGTCAGGTTGAAATCACCGCTGATGGCTGCATGGAGTGCGGCACCTGCCGCATCTTGTGCGAGACCAGCGGCGAGATCGAATGGAACTATCCGCGCGGTGGCTTCGGTGTCCTCTTCAAGTTCGGATGATCGGCGTTTGCACCGTTTTATAGGGCACTTGTGTACTCTTGGAGTTACCGCAAGCGCCAACCGCTGCTGGCACCGTCCTCGCAAAGGGGGTGGGTGAACAGTGTGCTTCCAAAATTGCATGAAAGGCGCTTGGGAATCTACGAGATATCGAAGGCCTTGCGAATGCCTTACTGGGTCCAGGCCAAGGCCGCTCGCATCCTCGGCGTCACGCCGCGGCAGGTCGGATACGCTTTGCGCCGACATAGTATCGAGGTGAAGAAATTCCAGCGTTCTCACGACGTGAAGAACAAGACCACACCCCTGCGCCAGGTGCGCGGGAAGCTGTCAGAGCCTGGGCCAAGCTGCTAGGGCCTCTGACGATCATCACCCTCTTGATCGCGGTCATGACGGAGCCCATTCGGGCGTCTTGACGAGAGTAAAGGGGAGGCACCGCCTCTCCTAACCGGAACCATGCCGACACAGGATGCGGCGACAACTTCACCACCGATGAGTTCGCCGCCGCCGAGATCGACATCTTCGTCGGAGACCGGTCGAGAACGTTGTGCCGAGGCGATCAGGGGTGAATTGATCGACAGGGGATTTCTGTCTCTCAATGATGTCCGGCCGCAGTCGCTTCCTCACGTTCTGCGGGTAGCCACTGTCGCAAGTCCGACAAACTATGTCGGAGCAACCCCATGATATCTGACGCGAAAGCCGATTGCCGGTCATAGTGCCGCCTTTTGAGTTGGCATTGCGCTTGCGCTTAGAACTGCGACGTCAACCCGCAACGGAGCCGTTCAATGTCCGCACCCGTGATTTCGGTCGAGAGCCTGACCGACACGAGGCTCTCCGACCAGTCGCTGGCGAGCGCGAATTCGGGTGGCTGCGCATCTACCTCCTGCGGATCGTCGAGAAGACCGGACGATCTGGATCCGGCTGTCTGGGACAAGATCAAGGATCACCCGTGCTTTTCAGAAGAGGCGCATCACTATTTCGCGCGCATGCACGTCGCTGTCGCGCCTGCGTGCAACGTCCAGTGCAACTACTGCAATCGCAAATATGACTGCGCCAACGAAAGCCGGCCCGGGGTTGTCTCGGAAAAGCTCACGCCCGACCAGGCGGTACGCAAAGTGATCGCGGTCGCCAACGAAGTGCCGCAGCTTTCCGTGCTTGGCATCGCCGGACCGGGTGATGCCTGCTACGACTGGGAGAAGACGAAGGCGACGTTCGAACGCGTCGTGAGGGAAATCCCCGACGTCAAGCTTTGCGTCTCTACCAATGGGCTCGCGCTGCCGGACCATGTCGCCGAGCTTGCCGACATGAATGTCGATCACGTGACGATCACTATCAACATGGTCGATCCGGAAGTCGGCACAAAGATCTATCCCTGGATCTTTTACGACCATCGCCGCTACGTCGGCATCGAAGCCGCCAGGATTCTGCACGAGCGGCAGATGCTTGGCTTGGAGATGCTGAGCGCGCGCGGCATCCTCACCAAAATCAATTCGGTGATGATCCCTGGAGTAAACGACCAGCACCTCATTGAGGTGAACAAGTGGGTCAAGCAGCGCGGCGCGTTCCTGCACAACGTCATGCCCCTGATTTCGGACCCAGCTCACGGCACGTACTATGGACTGACCGGGCAGCGCGGCCCAAATGCAATAGAGATGAAGGCTCTTCAGGATCGTCTTCAAGGCGGCGCCAAGCTGATGCGCCACTGCCGGCAGTGCCGGGCAGATGCCGTCGGTCTGCTCGGCGAGGATCGTGGCCAGGAATTCACGCTCGACCAGATTCCCGGCGAGCTCACCTACGATGCCAGCAAGCGCGAAGCCTATCGGGCGCTGGTCGCGGAAGAGCGCCGTGATCACCTGGCGGCCAGGAGCGAAGCGATCGGAATGGTCAAGACTGCGAGTTCCGGCAAGGCCCTCCTCGTCGCGGTGGCGACTAAGGGCGGGGGCCGCGTCAACGAACACTTCGGCCATGCCAAAGAATTCCAAGTGTATGAAGCCTCGCCGACAGGGATCAACTTTGTTGGGCACCGCAAGGTTGAGCAGTATTGCCTTGGCGGTTGGGGCGAGAATGCCACTCTCGACGGCGTCATGGCTGCACTGGAAGGCATAGACATCGTGCTTTGCGCCAAGATTGGAAATTGCCCCAAGGATCAGCTCGCGGACGCCGGTATCCGAGCAACCGACGCTTACGGTCATGACTACATTGAGACGGCAATCGGCGCCATTTACGCCGTCGAGTCTGGCGTCCGGGCACTCACGGCGACCGCCTGAGCCGTCTCATTTCACTCGAACCAGGAGTCAAAATGGCTTTCAAGATCATCGCATCCCAATGCACGCAATGTGGCGCCTGCGAATTCGAATGCCCGTCCGGTGCGATCAAGTTCAAAGGCGAGAGCTACGTGGTCGAGCCGCAGAAGTGCACCGAATGTGAGGGAGCATTCGACACGCAGCAATGTGCCTCGGTATGCCCGGTGCCGAAGACCTGCGTTCCTGCCTGACCCCAATCAGGCTACCGCATAGCGGCTGCCTCCGGGGGCCCGCGAACATCAACAACTGTAGCCTCAAAGAAACAAGGAACCGCCATGTGGCTCGCACGCGAACAGGAGGTCGAAATCCACAGGCCTCCCCGATTTAGGCCGGGAGAGCGGGTCCGTGCCACTCGTCACATAAAGAATGACGGCACCTATCCTGGCAGGGAGATCGGCGAAAATCTCGTGCGCAAGGGTGAAGAGGGTTATGTGCGCGACATCGGCACCTTTCTACAGCAGTTCTTTATCTACGCGGTCGAATGGATCGACCGTGGCACCATCGTTGGCATGCGAGCGCGTGAATTGATGAGCCTCGACAAAGCCGACCTTCCCTGCAGGGCCGAAGAAAACGCGAAGCAAGGAACGGCCCGATGAAAGTAATGATCCGTAGGACCGATGCCGGATTGTCCGCGTATGTTCCCAAAAAAGATCTCGAAGAGGCGATTATCAAGTTCGAGAACCAAGACTTGTGGGGCGGGGTCGTAACGCTCAAGAACGGCTGGCGCCTCCTCCTACCCGATCTTCCCCCGAATACGCGTCTGCCGATCACCGTCGAGGCAAGGAAGCTTCCGGACGAGGACTGATGCTGAGCCTTAATCAGAGGCGTCGAGAGGAAACGAGCATGAACACGATCCCGACCTCCGGCCACCACGTGGTCGTCCGCGACAGTTTTGCCCGAAAGCTGCTTGAGCTGGCCAGACGAGCGCTCGTCTGCGATCAGGTGATCCCGTATCTCGGTCCGGGTCTCCTCCGGCTCGGCTCCGCGGAGCCGCCCGTACCGTCGACCCCCGAAGCCGTTGCCGCGGCACTCAACACGCGGGCGCCAGCCCCCTCGAAGATCCGCACCAATATGTGGTCGGTCGCGCAGTTCATCGAACAGCGCCGGCATCGCCGCACACTTCAAGCTTGGATGACCGAGATATTCGCGGCGCCGGCGACGCCGACCGCCCTCCACGCTTGGCTCGCAAAACTCCCGCTCTCCCTCATCGTCGACAGCTGGTACGAAGGCGCGATGCGCGCAGCGCTAGCAGAGGCCGGCCGAACCGACGTCGTCGAGATACAAGGCATCACGCGGGCGAACGAGTTTGCTAACGTTTGGACCCGGACTTACGACTTGGCCGGAAGGGAACTTGACGCCGGAGCAGCGACAAAGACGGTTCTCTATACGCCTCATGGCAGTGTTAGACCGGCCGCAAATTTCCTCATCGCCGATTCCGACTATGTCGAAGCCCTGACCGAAATCGACATCCAGACGCCAATCCCTGAGGTGGTCAAGGAACGGCGCACCGACCGGGGCTTTTTCTTCGTCGGCTGCCGCTTCAACGATCAGATGCTGCGTACTTACGCCAGGCAGATCATGAAGCGCTCAGAAGGCCCACGTTACGCGATCATGGATGGGCAAGCGCTGACCAGAAACGAAGCCCGTTTCCTTGCGGCAAGCGGAATCACGGTGGTCGACATGCCAGCGAGCGAAGCCGTGGCGCAACTCACCGGGTCAGCGTCTTGAGCAGATAGTGGTCAGGATCAACTTGGAGGGCGCCTTTGATGTGAGTCGACCGGCTTGCTTTTGAAGGCGCAAAATTCAGTCGGGAACACACCGTGAGCAGAGATGCTGTTGGCACGACCCCTCTCAAATCGTCCGGGCATGTGAAAGCGGCGGGGTGGGGCCGAGGCTTGAGCACTCTGCTGCGCATTACGCGCATGAATTTGAGGCACCCTTGGCAGGTCGCGCTAGTTATCGGTTCGACGATCATAGCCGTGATCCTGCAGTTGCTAATTCCCCGGCTTCTCGGCTGGGCTGTCGACCAGACCCAGGTGGCAATCGGGAGTGGTGTCACGGCGACGGCTGCAGAACAAGCGCTATGGACTCCGGCTCTCCTGCTTCTCGCCGCGAGTACGCTACGCGGCCTCTTCACGATGGCGCAAAACTATTTTGCCGAAGCCGTCGGGTATCACGTCGCGTATGAACTGCGGCTGGCTTGTTACGAC
Source organism: Mesorhizobium sp. RCAM 05104 (assembly GCF_059683645.1). Classification (NCBI taxonomy): domain Bacteria; kingdom Pseudomonadati; phylum Pseudomonadota; class Alphaproteobacteria; order Hyphomicrobiales; family Phyllobacteriaceae; genus Mesorhizobium; species Mesorhizobium sp. RCAM 05104. Next base: position 2,759,975 of record NZ_CM185033.1, read on the forward strand.
AAAGTCCAGCGCCTCAGCTTTTCCTTTCACGACCGGGTGCATTCAGGCGACCTGATCACTCTCGGTATCCTCGATCTCGACGGCGTGCGGATGTATTTTTCCACCGCCCTGGTTCGCTTGCTCCTGCTCACCATGTTGATCGGGATCGGCGCCTACATGATGATCTCAACCGACCCGGTGCTCGGTCTCATCGCGCTAAGCTTCGTGCCTTTCGTAGCCTGGCGATCGTCGGTCACGCAGCTTAAGCTACGCGTCATCTGGCTCGACCTCCAGGAGCGGCTTTCCCTCCTAGGCCGCGTGATGGAGGAAAATCTCGAGGGCATCCGCATTGTCCGGGCGTTTTCGGCACAAGCTTATGAAATGGTAAAGTTCGACCGCGCCTCGAAAAACGCGCTCGAACTCGCCCACGAGCAGGTTGATGTCTACGTGCCCAATACGTCGGCAATGACCCTGGCCTTCTTTTTCGCCATGGGGTTGGTCCTCTGGATCGGTTGCAACAAGGTCATCGCCGGCCAGATCAGCGTTGGGACGCTCACGATGTTCCTGGCCTTCATGACGATCCTGCAAATGCCCGTCCGCCAGATCGGTCTGATGGTCAACGGCTTCGCCCGCGCCAACACTTGCGGTTCGCGCCTCTTCGGTCTGCTCGACCAGGACATTACCATCAGGGATGCTTCCACCGCCAGACCGCTTGAGATCGGTGAAGGCACTCTGCGCTTCGACAATGTCTCGTTTGCATATCCCGGCACCGGAAACCGCGCCATTCTGAAGAATATCACCTTTAGTGCCCGTAGGGGCGAGACGATCGCGATCGTGGGTCCGCCGGGTTCGGGAAAATCGACAATGGCTCACCTGATCCCCCGCTTTTACGATGTCACTGGGGGCACCATCATGCTTGACGGGCAGGACATCCGTGGGGTTACCCTCGCCACGCTTCGCCAGGCGGTCGCCGTCGTACAGCAGGATACATTCCTGTTCACTACCACGATCGAGAACAACATCGCCTATGGCGACCCCTGGGCGAAGGAACAGCGGATCGAGCGCGCTAGCGAATCCGCCCAGTTGCACAATTACATTCTCGGCCTCCCCGCGGGCTACAAGACGGTCGTCGGCGAACGTGGCGCCTCTCTCTCTGGCGGCCAGCGCCAGCGTCTCGCCATAGCTCGCACGATGATGTTGCGCCCATCAATCGTCATTTTCGACGACTCAACGGCCGCGATCGACGCCGCCACCGAGCAGCGCATCCGCGCGGCGATACGGCGTTTCGCCAAGGATAGGCTGACGATCATCATCGCCCACCGGCTCAGTTCGCTCAAGCACGCCGACCGGATCCTGTTTGTCGACAACGGTAAGATCGTGGAACGCGGTACCCATCAGGAGCTCTTGGCCAAGCGAGGACGCTATAAGGCCCTTCATGATCTTCAGTTGCGCCCGGAAGATAACATTGCGACCACGTACAGAGGCGCGCCCTGATGGCCAAGGTGCACGCCAGCGAACTCGAAATCGAACCCAATGACAGCGGCAGACGTCCGCCGCGCGCGGTCGTCGGTTCCCATCGCGTCGAGGAGGAGATGTTCGGCCGGGCTTTTGACAAAAAGATCATTCGGCGCATCTGGGCCTTCGTTCATCCCTACCGGGGCATGGCGGCCCTCTCGGTTGCCGCATTGCTGATTTTCACTGGAACGCAGCTTCTTATCCCGCTGATTATCCGCTACGCGATCGACCAGGCTACAACTCCGGCAGGCGTTGATCGCTCCGCCCTGCTTGAGGCCGCCGGCGCGTTTGCACTAGCCATTCTGGTTAATTTCGGCGCCGCCTACGCGCAGGAAATCGTGGTGGGAAAAATGGCCGAGAACGTCCTCTTCGACATCCGACGCGCCATGTTTGCCCATCTGCAGAAGGTATCGCTCTCCTTCATGGACAAGACCGAGGTCGGACGACTCATGTCCCGCCTCCAAGGCGACGTCAACTCTATCCACGAATTCCTCGAAAGCTCGATCTACTCCGTAGGCGATATCGCGCTTCTCTTCGGCATCGTTTTCGTAATGCTGTACGTCAACTTCAGCCTCGGCCTTCTGACGCTCTCTGTCTTGCCGGTCCTGTTGATTATCCGCATCGTCTGGCTGCCGCGTGCACGCCAGGCCTTCATGGCTGCACAAGACACCAATTCAGTTGTCAACGGCGCGTTGGCCGAAGCCATTCACGGCGTGCGCACCGTCCAGTCCATGGACCGCCAGCAGGTAAACTTCCTGCTGTATGACGACAAGGCACATGCCGACCTCAGGACACACCTGGTTGCCGCCAGGTATGCACAAGCCATGGTGCCGATCGTCGATGGCCTCACCGGTCTCGCCATGGCCGTCGTCATTGTGGTCGGCGGCTCCACGATCGTGAATGGCCGCATCGATGTGGGGGTATTGGTTGTGTACATATTCTATATCCAACGCTTCTTTGACCCGATTCGCTCACTTACTCTGCAATATTCCGTGATGCAGCGTGCAATGGCATCCGGCAAGCGCCTGACCGATGTGCTCGACGTCAGGATCGAGATCCAGGACAAACCGGATGCCAGGATCCTTGCGCCCGAAATGGACGGCTCGGTCGAGTTCAGGAACGTCACGTTCGGCTACGATCCCAAACAGCCGGTGCTGAAAAACGTCTCCTTCCGGGTCAATCCAGGCGAGACGGTCGCCTTGGTCGGGCCGACCGGCTCTGGTAAATCGAGCGCGATGGCGCTCGTCCACCGCTTCTATGATGTTCAGCAAGGTCAAGTGCTGGTCGGCGGACATGATGTGCGCGATCTCGCCCAGGAATCGCTCGGGCTCCAGATCGCCATGGTGCTGCAGGAGCCATTTCTGTTCACCGGGACGATCTTCGAGAACATCCGCTACCACAAGACGGAAGCGACGCGGGACAAAGTGATCGAGGCCGCCAAAGTGGTCGGAGCCCACGACTTCATCATGAGCCTTCCCAACGGGTATGATACCCAACTCGGCGAACGCGGCGGCAACCTTTCTCTCGGCCAGCGTCAGCTTGTCAGTTTCGCCCGCGCTCTCGTTGCCGACGCCAAAGTCCTAGTTCTTGACGAGGCCACCGCCAACATCGACAGCTACACGGAAATGCTGATCCAGAAGGCTCTGCGAAAACTCCTGGAAGGCCGCACTGGCCTTGTCATCGCTCACCGGCTCGCCACAATCCGCGGTGCCGATCGGATCATCGTACTTCAGAATGGCCAGGTTATCGAGACCGGCAACCACGATAAACTGATGGCCATGGGTGGGCTTTATTCCAAACTCTACAATCTCAACTACTCATCCTTCGACGACATTCCCAAAGAGGAAGCCGATCCGACCGTAAAAGCCGCCTCTCGTACCTGACGCATGCATCGCCGGCCGTATCCACTTTAGGCGCGTCGGCGAACGCCGCGGATGAAGCGGGCAGAGACAAGCCACTCGCACTCAAGGAAGCCACCTGCGTGACGGCCGTATGATGAGCCGGATAACCCTATCCGTTTCCAATCAGACGAACGCTGCCTCGCCTTCAGCAAGCCCTGTAGAACAAGAAGCCGTGCCGGACGAGACCGATCAGAAAACGGCGGCAACCATCTGCGACGATCAATTACTGTCGTAAATTCGGCACAGTTTGCCGGGCGACATTGAGCCGGGTTTAACAACCTTGAACCGCCTGCTTATATCCTCAGCGGGTCATCTTACCCGAGCTGGACTTCCCACGACCTTCGCCCCTGCGGGAACGTCTCGCGTGACCACGCTGCCAGCGCCCACGACCGCATCATTGCCAATCGTAATGCCCGGCAGAATGATTGCTCCACCGCCGATCCAGGCACGACTGCCAATTCTGACAGGACGCCCGAACTGCAGACCGGACTGTCGCTGCTCGGGATCATGTGGATGTTCGGCGGTATAGATCTGTACGGCGGGGCCAATTGTCGTTCCTTTGCCAATCCTCACCTCTGCTACGTCAAGGATGACGCAGTTGAAGTTGACGTAGACGTAGGCCTCGATGTGGATGTTGAAACCGTAGTCGCAAAAAAGGGCGGACGGATGACCGCTCCGGGTCCAACTTCTCCGAGCCGCTCCGACAAGAGCGTATGCCAATGCTCGGCAGTTTGGCCCAGCATATCATTGTACCGCTTTAGCCAAGCCCCCGTAGCTAGCAGGTCAGCTTGGATCTCCGGATCCGAAGCATTGTACAACTCGCCTGCGAGCATCTTCTCTTTTTGACTGCGCATCATCGTTCCTCGTCAGACCGTGCCCTCAGGGGTGGTGTAGGAGTGTACAGCATTGCTCGATCGCGCGCGCCCTGGTTCGAGACCGAGAGGTAGTCCCCTCCAGGACCGTTCGCTGCACAGCCTCCAAGCGTTGAAGAAACGCTGATAGACCTGACGCAGGGGCCATAACCGACGGGTGGGCAACTGTCCAGCGGATGATGTTTGATCTGCGGTCACTTCAGGTTTTTTCGTCGGTAGCATACTGTCGTCCCACAACAGCGTCTGGCTCTGGTCGAGGCAAACCGGCTGCTGGGCGCCGAGCGTGTGGCGCGTGGCATCGACGATCCACGCTTCCGGACAAGATCGCACTTCTTCCTGCCCCACACCAAGGCTCGTAAAAATCGTATCAACTCACCGGTCGACCCGGACATTCGTTTCCAACGGTTAGCCTAAGCCTTAGGCAAGAAAGTGCCTAAGCTAAGCGGCGTGTGTCGCGGACCCGACAATCCGACACTCCGTGTCGGATGGCGATCACAGAGCACGATGGTACTCAGAGACCGGAAAAATCGGGCTGCGAGTCGGAGGCAATTGAGCATGAGACCGCTGGAGGCATTCGGCCTGTACTCGGTTCGGGCTGCTATTGATCCCGCGGTTCGGACACCCAGCGCCCCAGCCGTCCACTGGTGCAATGCACCTGCCCTGTTTGCGGACGCATCAATCGACGAACCCGCCGCCAGTCTACTGAACATGGGCGGTTGATGCCGGTCGCGCCAGTGGCGTTCGAGTAGCCGGGTCGCGCAACCATCATAGCCGAAGCCGGCGGTCTTCGCCGTTTTCGGTGTTCATCGAGTTTCTAAGTTCTGCCTGTGGACTCTCGACACAGCCGTCAGGCCAATATCGAGGCCAGCCAGCCTTTCCAAGTTCGGCGACGCACCCGGACGAGCCAGGCAAGTTGCCAAGCGTCAGCGTGAGAACGGATTCTTCGGGCATAGTTCGAGCACTACATCGCAAGAGGATCGCGACAATCAGATCTGCGCCTCAAGGCGGTGATTGCCGCTACAGTGAAGATGGCACGTGTTGTGCAGCATCGGCGAATGCGGTCCGACTACCGGCCTTTCGTTAAGGGCGGGACGGTCCCGACCAAGCCAGGAGCACCAATTGCGCAATCCCCTCGCCTTTCTCCACTTGAGTGCCCTAGATGCAGTCGCTCCGTCTCGCCGGCGTCTTCATCTAAATGCTGGGCGCGAGCTGATGATCACGCGCAAGCAGGCGCTCGCCTTTCTGGCCGATCCCGACGCCTACCTCAATGGAAAGCCGCTATGAGCTCGAATGATACATCAGCGCTACGAATACGAGACCTTCGGGGCAGGGCATCATCCCCTCGCGGAACGTAGCCACGCCGCTCTGGCCTACGCCAGCAAGGGCCAACTCAGATAGCAGGCCAGAGACGGCAACCACGTGAACCTGCACACGCGCCAGCCGGCGACGACTGCGCGATCGACAAATGACCTACACGCCGGCATTTTGCTGTTGTCGGCGCTCTCTTGGCCCGAGGATTGCGTGACCCTCACCGAACTACCCCGGATTTCGAAACCATCAACAGGAGTAAAGATGGACACCCCACAATTCGAGCGGGAGATCCACAAGATCGCCAACCGATGTGTGAGCGAGGCCAGGGCAGTCGCCAAGAAACGACGGCGCTGGACTCAGGAACTAACTGCGACAGACGTCGCTGCCGGCATCGACACGGCCGAGATCGCACGCCCGGCCGACGCGGCCAGGACCAACGTTGACGAGGGGACGTGGCTGTGACGACGATTGCCTATAGGCACGGCGTGATGGCCGCCGACAGCCGTGCCTACGGCGGCCGCGAGGGATCAATCGGCTCCAAGGTCAAAATCCGCCGTCTTCCGGATGGACGCCTGATTGGCGCCACCAGTGCCCAGGTTGGCGCCGGTGAGGCCATTTTGGACTGGTATGCCGCTGGCGCCGACGTTCACAAGACGCCAGAGGGTGTAGAAAGCGATGAGGTCGGTCTGCTGGTCGTTCATCCCGACGGGCGCGCTCAGGTGGCGTCCGGCGCCTGGACGCTGACCGGCATGCTCGAAAACGCCTATTTCGCTGTTGGGAGCGGCTCCCATTACGCGGTGGCCATTCTCGAATTCGGCGGGACCCCACAGCAGGCTGTAGAGATCGCCTGCAAGTTCGATTCGTGCTCCGGGCTCCCGGTCGTGTCCCTGATGCACGGAGCGCCCTGCCCTTCCCCGCGCCACTCCAGGCGGGCCAAGTGGCTGTCGTGGGTCGGCAGGAGGTTCAAGATTTCGGGCTAGCTATCGTCGCGGTTGCCGTGACAATAAATGGTTCACCATCGGCCGTGCGCAACGGGTTCTTCTCGCCAGAGGCGGCGCCGGTGGCGGCCCCAACCTCCAGCGCCATCAGCCGCTCGGCCAAAGAGCGTTTGCCAATGCTCGGCAGTTTGGCCCAGCGTATCATTGTACCGCTTTAGCCAAGCCTCCGTGGGGGCTTGGATCTCCGGATCCGCGGCATTGTACAACTCGCACGCCCCCCGGATTTGAGAACCGGGCGGCAGTCTTGTTGACGACCAAGTTCTTCTGCACAATTATCAGGCGGTGAAACATTGCTGAGAATCGGACGCGGTGTAAGCATCAGTCAGCAACTGTCCAGCCGTGTCGATGTCTGCCACTTTTCAGATTTGGCCGTCTGCCGATACAGCGGTAAGCGATCGGCGTATGTGTCAGACCGGCATTGGGCGCGGTGACTGCGCGCCCTCCACCACACACGATCAGGCAACCCAAGAGACTATAAATCTCCGGCATCATGCGCGGGATCCTCCCAACAACGGAGTGTTCTCGCTCGCATTCAGCCTGACGCAACTCACATCCCGCGCCGTTTGTCGGACAGCAGAACATCTAGCCTGCACGCCATTCATGGAACGCGGTGAGGGCACCCGGTTAAGCGAACTCCGGTTAGCAGACATTCTGCGCGTTCAGACGCGGCAACGTGACACGCTGCCCGCATCCCGACTCGCCGCCTCAGTCACCGTATCGTGACATAGTCTCCATGATCCACTCGCGATAATATGACACGCGCGTATACACACCGTATGTCTTTCCGCATTCCTCCCCATTCGATACAATTCCAACCAAGATGGCGCTGCCTTCGCTATCGTATTTGATCAGAGGACCTCCACTGTCCCCTTGGCAAGCATCGGTCCCGCCGCTTTCGGTTCCGGCGCACATCATCCCAGGAAGGATCCCTTTATATTTGCGGCTGCACGTTTTGTTGTCGACGTACGGGACCTTGCCCTCCCGGAGCTCGTCTGATGGCTCTCCACGATATTGTGTAGCTCCGAAACCCGTCACGGTAAGGGGCTCGCCAATACGAATGTGCGTCCTGGGGGTAGCAAGGCGAATGGCCACAGCGGGTCGCGTACTGTGCACCCGAACGAGCGCCACATCATGTTCGCATGTGTTCGCTTTATATCCTGGATGAACAATAAGCTCCTTTACATCTAACGAAACGCCACCGATTACAATGGCCTCGACCTCGTTGACTCTTGCATCCGCTAAACAGTGCGCCGCTGTGAGGATCCATCGCTTTCCGATCACCGATCCACCGCACACAGCTGAGCCAATGGTGAGTTCGGCCTGCCAAGGATGATCTTCGAACGTGGTCGGCTTGCCGAGAACGATTTTCTTTCGAAAAGGACTCGTGGGCTCCAGCGTTGAGTCGGCTGGCTCGCAAGATACAGAATTTTGAGCATGGGCGTGTTTTCCACCAAAAAGGACAGCGAGCGCGCAGAGGGCAGCGAGCGCGCAGAGGGCATGACGACGGGTGAGCGGTAGCATCGGTTCCTCGTACTATTTTGCTTTTGGGGCCAACTAGGTCGAAATAGCTAAATTGGCCCTCCTGCCCGCCCATCTCATGGCTAGGTAGCAACGCCTCATCTCGGGTGAGACCCCAATGTTCTTGCCTGGGATCAAGGCGGGCTGGTTCGATCGAATCGGAATTGGCATTGACGCGGGGGGCCCACATCACTCGTCTCAAGGGGCCAAAGCACCAAGGCTTGATGTGGTTCGGTCGATTGTTTCACAGACGCTTGATCTCGATACCGTATTTCCTCAGCATGTAGCCAATCTGGCGCGGCGTCAGTCCAAGCAGGCGTGCCGCCTTTGCCTGGACCCAGCCACATCTTTCCATGGCCGCGATGACACCTTCAGCATCGATCATTCTCGCACCGTTTAAGTGGGCTGTCCCGGTAGGGCCCAGCGGCGGCTGTCCTGTGCTCTCAGACGGGAAGGCGACGGCGGCAGAACTGCCGGCAGCCTGCGGTATGGCCCGAACAGGTGGCATCGGCACGAACGGCTGGGTTTGCGGCGCGAGGTTGTCAGACCTGATCTTATGCAGCGCCGCAGCGAAGCATTGGCCCCGGCAGCATGCAAAGTCGCCTCTCCCGATTGATGCTCCCGCGGCCAGAACCGCTGTCCGATACACGCAGTTTTCGAGCTCGCGAATGTTGCCGGGAAAATCACAGTTTGTCAGTACTTCAATCGCACTGGGATCGAAGGTCAGCATACCGCCGTTCTCATCGTTGAACTTCTTGAGAAACTCGGCTGCGAGGAGCGGAATATCAGTGCGCCTTTCGCGTAGTGCCGGCACCAGCAAAGGAACCACATTGATGCGGTAATAGAGGTCGGCACGGAACTCATTCCTGGCAACTGCTTCTTCCAGGTTCTTGTTCGTGGCGGCAATGATGCGAACATCGACTTTAATGGTCTGGTTGCCGCCGACGCGCTCGAACTCCTGCTCCTGCAGCACGCGCAAGAGCTTTACCTGGAACGATGGCGAGATCTCGCCGATCTCATCCAGGAACAACGTCCCCTTGTCGGCGAGCTCAAAGTGCCCTTTACGTGAGTTGAACGCGCCTGTGAATGCACCCCTCTCATGACCGAATAATTCGGATTCCAGGAGTGTCTCGGACAGCGCCGCGCAATTGACCTTGATCAAGGGCCGCTTGGCGCGCGGCGAAAACTCGTGGATAGCCTTGGCGACCATCTCCTTCCCGGTACCGGATTCGCCTCGCAACAGAACCGCAATCTTGGCCTTGGCTACGACCGCGACCTCCCCAAGCAGATCGCGGAACACCAAGCTGTCGCCGATCATCCCCTCGACGTGAATCTTGTTACGCTGCCGCGCCGGGTGGTTCTGCTTTGGTAGCAAGTCCTGCTGTGCCATCGGTTGCTCGCGGTCGCCCACGAAAGAGCGATGCAACTTCACTGTCTGTCCTACCAGGTTGGCGATTAGGTTGAGCAGATGGAGGGTGTAATCGAGCCAAACTCTTGAGCCGTTGTCCAGTACGTGGTCGATGGTCAGTGTGCCCACGACATTCGCATCGACGCGAATGGGAACGCCGATGAAGGACACTGGTATGTTGTCGGAGACCCCGAGCACGTCCATGTCGGCGGCGGTGAAAGCCGAATGAACCGCGATGTTCTCGATGACCAGAGGCGTTTCCGTCGTCCTAATCTGGTCGATTGCCTTGCGCGGCAGAGACAGCCGGCGGCCCTCACTGCAGCTCTCGCTCCAGCCGGCGCCGACGGCGATATCCACTTCGCCATCACTGTCGACGAGAGAGATGATGCCGTGCCGCATCGGCAGAAACGATCGCAGAATATCCACGACCTTCGCCAACGTGACTTCGAGCCCGGAGGGGGCGGTGAGCGCTGTCGATATTTTCGATATGCCGGCGAGCTCGCTCTCGCGCGACGGCAGAATAGCGGATTCTACGTCATCCCTTTTCGCGTCGTGAAGCGCTGTGCCGCATGACGGCGCCTGCTCAGCACTTTCTTCAGATTGGCGATTCTTGTCCTGATCTAGCATGTCATCCTCGATTTCGGGCCGCGATATCAACTTCGCGCCATGTGGGCCTGCGACGTCGCTGGGCGTAGACGCCCTCGTCAAACGGTAATCTGGGCCCCAGCCACCGTTGGCCGGAGCCAGCATGAGTTTCTTCGCCGCGCAGGCCGCCGCGGATTGGCGCGCTTGCTGGCGCGTGGAAGCCACTCATCGAAGTGCTTAGACGTTGCTAGAGACAATCGGACGCAGCGTTGGCGGCAGCACGCCGGACTTCCGCAGCCGGCATAAGATGAAAAATGGGTCTCACGGTTTTGGGCGTCGGTCAGGCCCCCATGAGTGGCAAGCACGACCAATGCCGGAGGCGATGGTTGATCCACGGCTTGGCTATCCTTCCTGAAGCGGGCGCCGATCAGGCTCCTCACGAACGCAACACACGTAGCCCTACAGAGCGGCTAGTCAATTGGGCCGTCCTTTCATTTCTGATAGGGAAGAAACAGGCTATGATAGAATCCCATCAGTCCAGATTTTTACCAGCAGGTCGATTCGGAACGGCACAGATGTTTGCCCCGACGCTCTACGGGAGCCTGGCGCGCTGAGCGTACCGAGCGCATTGCGCGCTTCTATCGCCCCTAAGTGGTGCGGAAGCGGCAATCGCTGCCGACGCCCTCCTGGTCGGCTCGCTGAGTGGATCGCGACAATCGTTCTTTCCCTCGCTATTGATGCCATGGCAAGAGAACAGGCTACGGCGCGTGCCATGGCGCGAAGTTGTCGTCGTGCGGGGCTTCAGTCTTGCTCCGAAGTATCTCCTCAATCACACCATTGCGCCATGACCGGCGGGATCAATCGGTCTGTCGACGGCGGCGCCTTTGAGACGCTCAGCTTCGGCGGGAGCGCGGCCAGAGCACGCTCGTGTAGGGAATCCTCCACTCCGGTGCTCGGTCCGTCGCAAATACGACAAGGAAGCGAGGGGCGTCGGGGCGCCAGAGACACGAACGGCGACCGCTCTACCAGGCAAAGCAATTAGTGCACGGCGCCCTGTCAATCCTCCTCCCTCTTCTACCGGACAGCATTGCTTCAGACATGGAACAATGCCGAGCCTTAAGTACGGGATTTCGCCCAGAATGGAGGCAGCCAGTGCGGAAACCCGCACAAGCCTCGCGGACACCGGGTGGCCGAGCGTATGAACACGCATGATTGGGCGCGGGATTTCCACTTGGCACGACGCTTGCGGCGGAGACGACAGCAGCGCTCGACCGGAGCGCCGCGATGGGAGAAGGCGCGGGAAGGGGGAGGCCCACCCGGTCCGGTCAGGGAGAGAAAAGCTGTTGGCTCCACCAATTCGAAGCGCGGGTCCCCCAGCCCGCAAGGCCTTCTACGCCCAACTGTACGTGCAGGTGCTTGCCGCCATAGCCCTCGGTGTCGCAGTCGGCTATTTCTATCCGGGCACCGGAGAGGCTCTGAAGCCGCTCGGCGATGCTTTCATCAAGCTCGTGAAGATGATTATCGCACCTGTGATCTTTCTAACCGTAACGACCGGCATTGCAGGCATGAACGATCTCAAGAAGGTCGGCCGGGTCGCCGGCAAGGCGATGATCTATTTCCTCACCTTCTCGAGCCTCGCATTGATCGTCGGTCTCGTTGTCGCAAATGTCGTTCAGCCAGGTGACGGCCTCAATATCGATCCGGCCTCGCTCGATGTCCAGGCGGTGCAGGGTTATGCCGCCAAGGTCCACGAGCAGTCCGTGACCGGCTTCCTGATGAACATCATCCCGTCAACGATCGTTGGTGCCTTCGCCGAAGGCAACATCCTGCAGGTCCTGTTCTTCTCGATTCTGTTCGGCAGCGCTCTGGCGATGGTCGGAGACACGGGCAAGCCTGTGCTTTCCTTGCTTCAAGCGCTCCTCGCGCCGGTGTTCAAGCTGGTCGGCATTCTGATGCAGGCCGCGCCTGTCGGCGCTTTCGGCGCCATGGCCTTCACCATCGGCAAATATGGCATCGGTTCAGTGGCCAACCTCGCCATGCTGGTCGCGACGTTCTATTTCACCGCCTTCCTTTTCGTGTTCGGGGTCCTCGGCGCGGTCTGCCGGTACAACGGCTTCTCGATCTTTTCACTCGTCCGGTACATCAAGGAAGAGCTGCTTCTGGTCCTGGCCACGTCCTCCTCCGAGGCTGCGCTGCCCTCGCTCATGGAGAAGATGGAGAAGGCCGGCGCCAAGCGTTCCGTCGTGGGTCTCGTTATTCCGACTGGGTATTCCTTCAATCTGGACGGCACCAATATCTACATGACGCTCGCCGCCCTCTTCATCGCCCAGGCGACGAACACGCATTTGTCGGTTACCGATCAGATTTTCCTGTTGCTCATTGCGATGCTTTCCTCGAAGGGTGCGGCAGGTATCACAGGGGCCGGCTTCATCACCTTGGCCGCTACGCTCTCCGTAATACCAAGTGTTCCCGTTGCTGGGATGGCTCTAATCCTTGGAGTGGACCGCTTCATGTCCGAATGCCGAGCGCTGACCAATGTCGTCGGCAACGCAGTGGCCTCGCTCGTTGTCGCCCGCTGGGAAGGCGAATTGGACGAAGGGCGCATGAAAGCCGCCTTCTACGGGAGCCTGCCGAGGGATTGAACGGGCTAACCCCGGCCCAGCAAGATGCAGCAGCACGACCTATCGAGGCGCCGGCTGTCACCAGCACGAAACAATCGGCTCGCTGGCTCCAACAGCGCTTCGCGGGCCAATGAATCAGAAGCGCCAAAATGCGGTGAGTACAAGAAACATGGACGCCTTATGCAAACGAACCGTAGATCGACACGCGCCCGGTTGCGCCTGGAGCGCGGTTCATCGGATAGGCTGTCGCTCGTCGAGAATGCCGAAATCTCCACTTTGCCGCCCCGAACCGTCGCGGGGATGCCCCCGATGACCGAGAGACCGCCGATCGGAACTGGAGCGACGACCAAGCGCCCCACAATTGCCGATCTCGCCCGCGAAGCCGGGGTGAGCGTGGCAACGGTCGATCGGGTGCTGAACGCTCGCCTTCCAGTGAGGGAGGAGACCGCGCGGCGGGTCCACGAAGCCGCTCACGCGATCGGCTATCAAAACGCGGGTCTCATCAAACAGCGCTGGCGACCGGACCTGCCGCGGTATCGGCTGGGCTTCATCCTGAGAAAGCCGGCCCAGCATTTCTACCAAGAATTCGTGCGCGAGGTCGAAGCAGCGGTTAGTTCGGCCGAGTCCTTCGTTGGCAGGCCTTCCATCGAATTCGCGCGCTCACATTTGCCCGAGGACCTGGCGGCTACCCTCAAGGATCTTGGTAGGCGCTGTCACGCGATAGGCATGGTGGCTCCGGACCATCCTAAGATCACGGCAGCAGTCGAGGAGCTCAAGGCTAAAGGCATCCCGGTTTTCTCTCTGCTTTCTGACTTCGCCGCTGGCGTGCGCGAGGGTTACGTCGGTCTCGACAACCGCAAGGTCGGGCGCACGGCAGCTTGGATGTTCTCCAAAGCCGCCAAACGGCCTGGCAAAGTGGCGGTGTTTGTCGGCAGCCACCGTTTCCAGAGTCATGGCCTGCGGGAAAGCGGCTTTCGTTCCTATTTCCGTGAGAACCAGCCAGCATTCGAGGTGCTCGATACGCTCGTGAACCTTGAGAAACGAGAGATCACTTACGAGACGCTACTGGATCTTATGCAGCGGGAACCTGATCTCGTCGGCTTCTACATGGCCGGCGGTGGCATGGAGGGTGCCATCTCCGCGCTCCGGGACGAGGGCAAAGGTCAAGATCTCGTCGCGATCGTGAATGAAATCACGCCGGAGTCACGGAGGGCCCTCGCCGACGACGTCATTACGATGGCGCTCGCCACGCCACTGCGCCGACTTTGCCAGGAGCTGATGCCGCTTATGGACAACGCCATCAAGACCGGCACGGCGGAGACAGCGGGGCAGACATTGCTGCCGTTTGAGATTTATGTATCGGAAAATATCTGAATGACGTAATTCTATCAGAGGCTGGGACATTTCTATCATAAATGCAAGAATCGCGCAATTGACTCGCCTGCTTCATTCAGGTTTGTGCATCGGCCTGTGGTGGGGGCGCGCGGAGAAGCCAGACAAAGCGAAACTGGCGCCGCACTTCTGGAAGGAAAGCCAACCCTATGCGCCAGGTATCTCCCCGCTTTGCGCTCGACCACATGACCGCGCCCTCACTAGACGTCAGTGCAATTTTCGCACTTGCTCGTGACCACGGCCTGACCGAGGTTCAAATTCGTGACCATCATTTCAGCAATCCTGTTACACGCGCCATTCCGGCTGCGGACGTCCGGTCTGCTGCTACCAAAGCCGGCGTCACGATAATCTCCATCAACGCCTTGCAGCGCTTCAACGACTGGACTCCCACGCGTCAGGCCGAGGCGAGCAAGCTCGCCGACTATGCGGCGGCGTGCGGGGCTAAGATGGTCGTGCTGGTGCCGGTCAACGACGGCTCGTGGGCCGGCAACGGCGAGCGCCATGACAATCTCCGCGTCGCTCTAAATGCGCTCAAGCCGATCCTCCAGTCGCGCGGTCTAATCGGCCTCATCGAGCCGCTGGGCTTTCGAACCTGCTCGCTGCGATCAAAGAAGGAAGCGGCCGAGGCCATTGCCGCAGTTGATGGCCAGTCCGTCTACCGCCTCGTGCACGACACGTTCCACCACACACTGGCCGGGGAGATATCCTTGTTCTGCGAGCTTACTGGCCTGGTGCACATTTCAGGCGTGAACGACCCGACCTTCTGGATTTACCCGGATCGCTTCCTTGGAGGGTCCGACAATGGCAGCCAGATCCAGGCGCTGCTTGATGGCGGCTACGCGGGACCCTTCTCATTCGAGCTGGTCGAGGAAGTCCGCACGCTGGACGATCTCGCAGGCGCACTTGCCGCCAGCATTGACTTCATCAAACGCGCTATGTTGACGCAAAAGCAAGTGCTGGCAGACGTAGTAAATCTAAGTGCGCCTAGAGCCTCCCGTGGTGTCACAGCGGAGCAGCCATCCGAGATGCCTCCTGCATCATTATCTCCCGCATCCAGATGCTTGCCGGATCGCTATTGTGCAGAGCCGGCCATCGGACGGTTTCGGTGAAAGCGGGGAGCGGCAGCGGAAGTTCGACGACCTGAAGGGGGAACGTTTTTTCGAAATGCCTGACCAGCCGCAAGGGCATGGTCGCTATACGAGCCGTGCCGGACACCATAGGCGGGATCATGCTGAAGCCCTGCACGACGACCTCGACACGTCTCTTAAGACCATGCTCAAGCAAAAACCATTCCTCGATGGAGGGCTTCAGCAAACGTCCGAACCTGACGCAGACGTGCCTCATCGACATGTATCTCTCGAATGTAAGCTGCCGTGGCAGCTGCTTGTTCGTGGGACAGCCTACGCAAACGAGCCTCTCGTTGAACAGCGGCACGCTTGAATGCGCACTCGACGTGAACAAATCCGGGAGAATTAGAAAATCGACGTCACCGCGCCGGAGGAGCTCATCGGGGCTATCGTCGAGAGGCAGCAATTCGAAGTTGACGGCGGGGGCTTCCCGGGCAACACGCTCCACGACTTTTTCAAAAAACACGAGCGTGGCGAAATCGGAAACAATGATCCTGAAGCGGCGGTCGGATCGAGCTGGGTTAAACGGATCCGAAGAAATAATCGAGGACTGGATGTGCAGGAGAGCGTCGCGGACTGCGGGGGCAAGTGCTGCTGCACGTGATGTCAGAATACGTTCTCGGCCGCTCATGCTGAACAGTTCATCGCCGAAAAAATCGCGCAGCCGGGCGACGGCCGAACTCATGGCCGGCTGACTGAGGTTGATGCGGCGTGCCGCCGCCGAGAGATTGCGCTCGGCCAGCAGCGCGTCGAGCACGACGAGAAGGTTCAGATCCAGCCCTTTGAACCGCATGTCGTCAGCTATCCATAGCGTGAATGCGTTTCATCGAAACAAACGATTTTATCATCGTTCTGAAATCTTGCATGGACAAACACCTGACGCATCGATCACCCGCTGCCTCTATGCCGTGATGAGCGTCTTAAGGACAACACGAAAGGAGAAATTCTTCCAGGCGCTCTGAAGTGCGGTGGAGGTTATGCTGGGAAAACGACCTGCAATTGGCCGACCATATCGAACTCTCCGACTTCTTGCGAAACACCCATGGACGGACTTGCGCCTTCCACGCAAAGCCATTCGAAGGCGGCCGCAGTTGGGCTGGCGCGAGGTCGGAACTTCGGCTAATCGCCAGCGACGCGGATGGTGTAGCAGCACACATCGGCATACTACGCCGCTTCATCAAGGTTGGCGAAGCTTTTAGTGGCTGAGCTGGGGCTGTACGGCGTTCGTCCGAATCTTGAGAAGCTCGGATCAGCTTTTCAATGCGCGTTCTGTACCCATGCTGCAGAAGCTGGCCGTTCCATTTGCTTCGGCACGGTTCGGCACGCAATGCGTAACCATGTGGAGAGGTTCTGCAGAGGGGGGCGTGGCGACCATAGTGTCGGGCGTTCGCGTACGGTCGAGCTGCCCAGATGTGCATCCCGACCTGCCGTCCACGCGCCTGGAGGACGTGCTCGTCTTTGTTTCGCCGATTGGACGCTCAATGGACGAGTGGCCCTCCGGCACCCTGATCGACCGCAACGGTCCGGAGCTATGAAACTCCGGGACTGCATATCTGTCCCGAGTGGCTGCGTGGGCGGCACGGTACCAATCCACGTTTCGTGCCGCAGATCATTATGTGCTTGCTCAAAATTGGGCCCCAGCGACGTTCCTCGTCATCGGAGCCTACTCCGCAGACCGGCCGGACTCATCCGGTTCAAGTTGCACAAGCCTAATGGCTAATTTTCGCGACTCAAGGAGTTGAGTCGCGTCCACGTCAAAACAAGTTGAAATGGAAACAAACAGAAATGGCTGATCAACTCACAACGGAAATCATAGAGATAATGAGGAAGCGCGTCGAATCGGAGCGAGCCGAGGGGACGACTGCACCATCCGTCGGCGAAATAACGACTGCGACGGAAGTGACTGGGCTCGGCATCGATTCACTGGGATTAGCGGACGTTCTCTGGGACCTGGAGCAGGCCTACGGCATCAGGATAGAAATGAACACGGCCGAGGCGTGGTCTGATCTCCAAACTGTCGGCGACTGGGTGGAAGCCATCCGCGGCTTGCTTGCTCAGGAGGTGTGAATGGACCGCCGCGTCGTGATTACTGGGATCGGCGGGCTCTGCGGGCTTGGGACCGACGCAGCCTCCATCTGGACAGGGATGCGCGAAGGCCGCTCCGCCATCGGCCCAATCGTCAACTCCGAGCTCCATGAATTGAGGGTCAGGATCGGTGCCGAGATCAAGGCGCTGCCGGAGCATGACATCGTCGGCAAGCAGCTCGTCTCCATGGACCGTTTCAGCCTGCTCGCTGTGATTGCGGCGCGCGAAGCCATGCGTCAGGCCCGACTTTCCTCCAAAGTGGGAAATAGCTATCGCTTCGGTGCGACGGTGGGCGTTGGCGGCTGCGGCTGGGATGCGATCGAGCAAACCTACCGCGCCCTGCTTCTGAGTGGTAAGCGTGCCGCCCTCTTGACTGTACCCAAGGCGATGCCGGGCGCCGCTGCCGGCCAGGTCAGCATGAGTCTCGGCCTGCGCGGGCCGGTCTTCGGCGTCACGTCCGCCTGTTCCTCGGCAAACCATGCGATTGCTTCCGCGGTGGACCAGATCAGGCTCGGCCGGGCCGACGTGATGCTTGCCGGCGGTAGCGAAGCGCCGCTCATATGGGGTGTGCTGAAGGCATGGGAAGCGATCCGCGTGCTTTCGCCCGATACTTGCCGGCCATTCTCGGCCGACCGCCAGGGCCTGTCGCTCGGTGAAGGCGCCGGCATGGCGGTGCTGGAAAGCTACGAGCATGCCGTGGCTCGGGGCGCCACCATCCTTGCCGAAATTGCCGGTGCCGGCCTTTCCGCCGATGCCTCCGACATCGTCGCGCCGACTGTCGAGGGGCCGGAGGCAGCAATGCGCGCCTGCCTTGCCGATGCCGGGCTGAATGCCGAGGATGTCGACTATCTCAACGCGCACGGCACCGGCACCAAGGCCAACGACCAGATCGAAACGGCAGCGATCAAGCGCGTCTTCGGCGCCCATGCCTACAAGCTTTCGGTGTCCTCGACCAAATCGATGCATGCCCACTGCCTCGGCGCGTCCGGCGCGCTGGAAATGATCGCCTGCGTCATGGCGATCCGCGAAGGCATCGTGCCGCCGACCGCCAATTATCGGGAAGCCGATGCCGACTGCGATCTCGACATCACGCCGAACGTGGCCCGCGAGCGCCCGGTGCGCGTGGCACTGAGCAACTCCTTCGCCTTTGGCGGCACGAACGCGGTTCTGGCATTCAGGCAGGTGTAGAAGCCATGAGAGATGCCTTCTGCAAAGTCCTTCCGGTCGCGGCGGCATCGGCGAGGCGATCGCCCGGGTATTGCATGCGCAAGGCGCTATCATCGGCCTGCACGGCACACGCATCGAGAAACTGGAGGCGCTGGCGGCCGAGCTCGGCGAGCGGGTTAGGCTGTTCCCGGCGAACCTTTCCAATCGCGACGAGGTCAACGCGCTCGGCCAGAAGGTCGAGGCCGACCTCGAAGGCGTCGACATTCTCGTCAACAATGCCGGCATCACCAAGGACGGTCTGTTCATACGCATGGCGGACGCCGACTGGGATACGGTGCTCGAAGTCAATCTGACCGCCGTGTTCCGGCTGACCCGCGAACTGACCCATCCGATGATGCGGCGCCGGCATGGCCGCATCATCAACATCACTTCAGTGGTCGGCGTCACCGGCAATCCCGGCCAGACCAACTACTGCGCCTCCAAAGCCGGCATGATCGGCTTTTCCAAATCACTGGCGCAGGAGATCGCCACCCGCAATATCACCGTCAACTGCGTCGCCCCGGGCTTCATCGAATCGGCGATGACCGACAAGCTCAACGACAAGCAGAAAGAGGCGATCATGGCGGCGATCCCGACGCGCCGCATGGGCACCGGTGCCGAGGTCGCCTCTGCCGTCGCCTATCTCGCTTCCAACGAAGCGGCCTACGTCACCGGCCAGACCGTTCATGTCAACGGCGGTATGGCGATGATTTGAGCACGGGATGACCGGAGCCTACCTGTTATGAGGCGGTCGCGACCTACGCAACCACACTACCTGCCACGTGATCTGGGAGTCATTCAGCATCAGGGCCGCCGGCCGCCTATGGCCAAGAAACCACCGGTGGTCGCGGACGAGATTGTGCGTGAGATGGCTTGTTGGCATCACGCGAGGTCTCACCGCCGCGGACTGCGGGGCACGTGCTGCCGCAATGCGGATAAAAACGTTCGCGGCCACTTGTCGTAAATAGTTCACCGCCGAACAATAGCGCAGCCGGGCGACGGCTGCACTCATGGCCGGCTGACTGAGTTTGATGCGGCGTGCCGCCGCCGCGCAAAAGGGAGACTCAAAGCCGGGCCATAGGCCGCTCCAATGGCGGCATGACTACCAGGATTCTTGCGCTGACCGATGCGCTCGGCAGCCAGGACATCGTTTCGATACGGGGGGCGTCGCCCCACTCGTCGACGGTCTCGCCTTCGGCGGGCTACTCGCTGGCCTTCGACGGCAACACCATCATTGCCATCTGAACGAGCGCGGCGCCAAGATCGTCATCTCGCAGCATCCGAGGCGCGCCTTGCCGCTGTCTCTCGATCTCGAACTCTACAAATGGCGTCATCTCATCGAGAACTTCTTCTGCAAACTCAAGGAGTTCACATATTCGCCATGCGAGCTGACAAGACTGACCAGAGCTTCAACGCAATCGCCCATCTCGCAGCCGCCGTCATAAAGTCACGATGGATCTCGACAAGCCTTAGATCAGGGCCAGCCCGAGCTGAAAATCCGGATGCGGTAGCCGACCTGCGGATGAGAGACCGTGGTCTCTGAACTCCACTCCTCGCCTGGTGAGCCTCAAGGGCTCCAAGCGCAACACCTGCCAATCAGCTGATCTCTCGATCTGTCGCCTTCATTCTTGACAGAGAACATGAGGGCGGGCGGTGACAGCCGGAGTAAATCCAGGAGCACCGGGAGCCTCCCGTGGCCGAGATGCCTCCTGAATCATTATTTCTCGCATCCAGATGCTTGCCGGATCGCTATTGTGGAGAGCCGGCCACTGGGCGGCTTCGGTGAAACCGGGAAGCGGCATCGGAAGTTCGACGACCTGAAGGGGAAACGTGTTTTCGAAATGCCTGACCAGCCGGAGGGGCACGGTCGCTATACGAGCTGTGCCGGACACCATAGGCGGGATCATGCTGAAGCCCTGCACGACGACTTCGACACGTCTTTTAAGACCATGCTCAAGCAAGAACCCTTCCTCGATGGAGGGCTTCAGCAAACGTCCGTACCTGACGCAGACGTGCCTCATCGACATGTATCTCTCGAATGTAAGCTGCCGTGGCAGCTGCTTGTTCGTGGGACAGCCTACGCAAACGAGCCTCTCGTTGAACAGCGCCACTCTTGGATGCGCGTTCGACATGAATACATCCGGAGTGACTAAAAAATCGACCTCACCACGCCGGAGGAGCTCATCGGGGCTATCGTCGAGAGGCAGCAATTCGAAGCTGACGGCGGGGGCTTCCCGGGCAACACGCTCCACGACCTTTTCAAAAAACACGAGCGTAGCGAAATCGGAAATCATGATCCTGAAGCGGCGGTCGGATCGAGCTGGGTCAAACGGATCCGACGAAATAATCGAGCCCTGGATGTGCAGGAGAGCCTCGCGAACTGCGGGGGCGAGTGCTTCCGCACGCGGTGTCAGAATGCGTTCGCGGCCGCTCATCGTAAATAGTTCGTCGTGGAAATAGTCACGCAGTCGCGCGACGGCCGCACTCATGGCCGGCTGACTAAGGTTGATGCGGCGTGCCGCCGCCGTGAGGCCGCGCTCACTCAGCAGCGCGTCGAGCACGACGAGAAGGTTCAGATCCAGCCCTTTGAACCGCATGTCGTCAGCTATCCATGGTGTGGATACGTTTGATCGAAACACGATTTTACCGATTTTGCATAACGCCGCATAGGGGAATTCAAGGAAGCGCTAAAGGAAGTTTGTTTATGTTTGCGTTGGCTCCGAAGAGCACTTTCCGGTGTAGGCCTTCCCATGTGCGCCGAACATCAACCAAATTGCATGTTGGTGATCTGCGCAAGCAGCATCGCGTCAGCTCGACGCGACAAGTTCCCCAATGATTCGGCGCTTACCTCAAGAAAACACGAACAAAGATGAGGTCTTTCCATGCGCTCTGACGTGCAGTGGAGGTTGTGCTGGGAAAATGAGTTGTAACTGGCCGACCATATCGAACTCTGCGACTTCTTCCGAAAGACTTATGGACGGACTGGGGCCTCCAACGCAAAGCCATTCGAAGGCGGTCGTAGTTGGGCCGGTGCGAGGCCGGAATTCCGCGCAATCGGCTACGATGCGCATGGCATAGCGGCCCACATTGGCGTGCTGCGCCGCTTCATCAAGGTTGGCGAGGTCGATCTGTTAGTGGCCGAACTGGGGTTGTACGCGGTGCGTCCGGATCTTGAAGGATTTGGAATCAGCTTTTCACTGGGCGTTGTCTATCCAGTACTTCAGCAGCTTGGGGTTCCATTCGTCTTCGGCACGGTTCGGCACGCGATGCGGAACCATGTTGAGAGGTTCTGCCGAACCGGCCTGGCGACCATTGTATCGGACGCTCGCGTACGGTCGACCCGGCCGGAAGTGTATCCCGACCTGCCGCCCACGCGCTTGGAGGACGTGCTTGTCTTCGTTGTGCCGATTGGACGCTCGATGAGCGAGTGGCCGTCCGGCACCC
Organism: Mesorhizobium sp. RCAM 05104; assembly: GCF_059683645.1. Lineage (NCBI taxonomy): Bacteria > Pseudomonadati > Pseudomonadota > Alphaproteobacteria > Hyphomicrobiales > Phyllobacteriaceae > Mesorhizobium > Mesorhizobium sp. RCAM 05104. Next base: position 2,781,937 of record NZ_CM185033.1, read on the forward strand.
TGATTGATCGGAGTGCCTGTGCCGGCACGGGCTCGCTTGGCACGCCAGGGCATCGGCGTGGTTCCGCAGTTCGACAACCTCGACCTGGAATTCACGGTACGCGAGAACCTGTCGGTGTTCGGGCGCTACTTCGGCATGAGCACAAGCAAGATCAAAGCGGTCATCCCATCTCTCCTCGAGTTCGCCCGCCTCGAGAGCAAGGCGGATGCACGTGTCGCCGAACTATCGGGCGGCATGAAGCGGCGCCTGACGCTGGCACGTGCGCTGATCAACGATCCCCTTCTACTCATAATGGACGAGCCGACCACGGGCCTCGACCCGCACGCGCGACACCTGATCTGGGAGCGCCTGCGATTCCTGCTGGCGCGCGTCAGATTGTCAATCGCTGACTGCGAGGCTTACTTCAAAGCCGCGGACGATTTTTCACGCTCGCGTCGAGCACTCGTTCACGTCGACCAACCTGCACGTCGTCGAATACGAGAGCCTTCTTCACGAACCCGCTGCTTGCTTAGGAAAAGTTTGGGATTTCCTGGGCGCTCCAGCGCTAGAGCTATCTGATCGCGCCACCCTTCGCGCCAGGAAACGCGACCGCTGGACCAAACGGTGCAGAATTTTGATGAGTTGCGGCTCCACTTCGCGGATGGACCTTACGCGCGATTCTTTGACGTCTGACTGGCCTTCGCAGCCAGAAGCGTTCTTCGGTGTCTCCGCCAGCCACACAACGCCGGAGACATGATCCAAATGCACCCTCCATGGCCGCCATGCTGCGCAAAGCCGCCATCCCTTCCAATTTAGTCGTTAGCGTTCACAGACGGTCCTCGTATCCCAGCCCTAGCCCTCGCTTGCCCGTATCTGCAAAGCTCTATTTTTCAGTCCCATAGGGACGAGGTCGAAAGACGTGGATGCTGCTGGACGAGCATCGCCATGGTCCTCGAGACATCATTGCTTGCAGCGGCGACTGCTACTTTGAAGCGCCACTTCGCCGACTTTGGTTCAAGCCGCCGTGAGAGTTTTCATGACAGAAGAAGCCGATAGTAATATCGACACCCTCATCGAACTCACCGCCGATGTCATTCTTTTGCTTTTGGCGCATCTGCGATTGTATCTGACCTGCGCCCATGCCGGCACCCGGTCAAATACCGTATGACCGATCTGTTTCATCAGACCCCAGGCAATCCGCTGCCGGAAAACGCAGCCGGCGGCTTCTTCACCACGCGCGACGGCAAGAAGATCCGCTATGGGCTGTTTGCCGCGGTTAGCCGTCCGTTGACGGGCACCGTGGTCGTCCTGACCGGCCGCAACGAGTCCATCTAGAAGTATTTCGAGACCATTGGCTTGCCGACCGGGCTTTGGCGTGGCAACCCTCGACTGGCGCGGCCAGGGCGCTTCCGACCGGCTGATCGGTGACCGACAGCGCGGTTACGTCCGGAGCTTCTTCGACTATACCGGCGATCTGGAGCAGTTCTTCGAAGAGATCGTGCTGCCCGATTGCCGGGGACCCTACTATATACTGGCCCATTCGACCGGGGCGCTGATTGCGCTGCTCGCTGCGCCCTCGATGGCGAACCGCGTGCGCCGCATGGTGCTGATCGCACCGTTCTTCGCCGTGCCCGACCTGTCGGTTTCGATAAAAACCGTTCGCCGCATCTGTTCGCTGTTCTGTCTTCTCGGCCTCGGCCGGCCCTATGCCGCATGGGGTCCGCCACCAAAGGAATCATGCACGGCTCTCTGGCCGTTCTTGAAGCGCGTTCTGCTGAAGCGATTGTGTCAATGGGCTTCTGTGCCGCGGGCGAAGTTCAGAGCGTCGTCATTTGACCACCGACAAAGCCTGATAGAGGTCGTCAATGATATCCTGTGGATGCTCGAGCCCGACGGAGATGCGCAGCAGCCCCGCCGGCGCCAGCGACTTTGGCCCTTCGACCGAGGCCCGATGTTCGATAAGCGTGTGCGTACCGCCCAGACTTGTGGCCCGCGCCACGATTTTAAGGCCGGCGGCAACCAACATGGCTGCTTCAGCGCCCCCATTTACGACAAAAGAAAACATGCCGCCGTACCCGGACATCTGCGCTGCAGCCAGGGCATGGCCCGGGTCGTGGGGCAATCCCGGATAGAGAACACTGTCAACAGCCGGATGCATGCTGAGCGCTTCGGCCACCTTCTGGGCGCCGTCGCAGTGGGCGCGCATCCGCACCGGAAGGGTTTGGAGCCCGCGCAACGCGAGCCAGCAGTCAAAGGGAGCGGCGACGCTGCCCTTGTGCTTCTGGATCATGCGCAACGGGCGTTCGAACGGCGATGCCTCCGGCACGACAACAATCCCTGCCATCAGATCGGAATGGCCGCCAATGTATTTCGTCGCCGAATGCATCACCGCATCGGCCCCGAGCTCGAACGGGCGCTGGAGGATCGGCGTCGCCCAGGTATTGTCCACCACCGCGGGGGCACCGGCCTCGTGCGCGATTTTGCAAGCCGCCCGGATATCCACGACGCGTATGAGCGGATTGGAGGGGGTCTCGATCCAAACAAGGCCGGTGGGCGCGGCCCCGACGGCTGTGCGCAACGCCCCCAGGTCGCGCATGTCAACGGCGACGAAGTCGAACCGGTGCCCGATGTCGGTCTCCTCGATCAGCGACCGGATGCCGAAATACATGTCGTCCGGCACGACGATGCGATTACCCCTGCTGGGACGCGCCTCGAATACTGCGGTAATCGCGGCCATGCCGGAGGAAAAGGCTACCGCAGCGCAACCCCCTTCGAGCGCCGCCATCGCCGTCTCGAACGCGTGGCGAGTCGGGTTGTCATCCCGGATGTATTCGTAGCCGGAGGGAAAGGATCCGTCCGGACCGCGCTCGAAGGTCGTACTGGGATGCAAAGGGATGGTGACGGCCCCTGTGGAAGGGTCGACATCCCGACCCGCATGTACTGCCTTGGTTTCTATGTGCATCGGAACCTCCTTACGTGGAGTTGAGAAGAAGATTGCAGGGATGACTGGAGCAGCCCGATTTCTCTAGGATGAAGCCCTCCCGCGGCCAAGCTGGCGATCATCACGCTCACGCGCCGAACAATAGGAATAAAGTTCGCCCGAATGGCGATGCTCGCCCGCTCGCCCGATTTGCGGTCGAGCATCCTGCTGAAACGTCATGGCCTTGCCGGCGCCAGGCGGGGCCATCCTTCATCAATCCCTCGGCTCGAGAGGCGCGGCTGAATGGTGTGCACCGGTTATCATAGTCACCATAAGGGATCGAGAACTCTGCCCGGGAACTTGCTCCGATCAACTGTGCCATTTTTTTCATATCTACCCGGTCCAGTGTCCGTGGTTGGCTGTTCACAGTCACACGTGCACGGCCGTTGGCCGTGTCGAGATCTCGTGCGCCTGACCGGGTCTGCACCGGTCAGCAATGCTGGTTACGAGTTCATAGCCGGCCAACACCTCATTCAGCGGTGCCGAGAAATCGAGTGTTGACTCAATGCTGCGACGTGACAGCCACTGAGTAGAGAAACCTAGTTCTGCTTCCTATCCTTCAACAGGAACTGCGCCGAGGTCAGATAGTAGTTTCGGGCGGTAGCGTTGAGTTGGCGTTCGCCCAGTCCGCGTTTCGCTCTCCCCGCTGAAAGTGCGTGTCGGCGGCAGGAACCCTCCCCGCGTGTGCGGCGTCACCCGGCCGTATTCGAGCTGCGTCGCTGCATTGATGAACAGATCATCGGGCAGCTTTGTGCCGAATACGTCGCCGCCGCCGCGTGGCCCCCTTCCGAACTCTGGGTCGGAATCCACCAGCGTCCTATGACTGTAAATTTCCGGACTGTCGTTTCCGGCAAACACCTGCGCGCCGCCCGAATGGTCCGGATGGTTGTGCGTGTAGATGATCGCCCGGACCGGGCGCACCAGGCCATCGCCGAAAGCGTCTACGATCGCCTTCGCGTCAACAGGGTTCGCGGACGAGTCGACAGTGATCGAACCGCGGTCGCCCTGAATCAGCGTGACATTGCTTGCCGAGTACCCCACCGCGGCAAAAACGCCGTCCGTGACTTCGATGACTTCCTTCCGGAACTCTGCCGAACTTGCACGCAGTTGCTCACGGCCGGCAAACTCACCTGCCAATGCGGGCGACGACAGACCCAGATCTGACACGACCATCATAGCATTCTTCCTCACGGCTCCACGAATCGAGTGACGTGAACCAGCGATGTCCGGTCCACGCTTCGGGGCAGCGTCGCAGCCCGACCGGCATCACCACTGCCCGGACACTGGCCTGATAGACAGAGCCAGTTTTGGCGAGTCTTCCTGATCCAGTTGGCGATTCCGCGACGGCTCGGCGGCGTCCCCGAAAACACATCCCCGACCGCACGCCACTGGAAGTGTGGGAGGTGCTCTCGGATGCCGAACTGCTGCCGCTCTGGTGGGGTGACGTCTACAAGGAAGTGGTGCCGCTGGACAGGAAGGGAAAGGCGACCGTTGGCTCACGCGCCAAAGCACGGGCTCGCGGCGCCCTGCCCTATGAGCTGAACTTCATCATCGAGGCAGCGGAACTCGACCCCGGCCGGCTGGTGGTGGTCAAAACCCTCGGCGATTTCGACGGGCTGTGGCGAGCGGAATTGTCTCTGTCGGGCACCGGCACCCATGTGCAGTTGACCTGGCAGGTCACGGTCGGGAGGCCGATCCTCAAATTCCTCGCACCGTCGCTACGCCCGGCCTTCGCCTGGAACCATCGCTGGACAACGCCGCGCGGCGAAGCCGGCCTGCGACGCAATCTTAGGGCGCGGAAAACAGCGCCTCGGCCTGACTTCACCAATTGCGGTTGAGCCATTCGCGCGATGGTCGCTCGATGACGTAGTAGCTGCAGAGCGCGCAAGCGAAGACGCCGGCCAGCATCGGGATCGGCGCGCTGCCTTGCTCATAAACGAATTTGTAGAAAGGCTGCTGCCACAGATAGAGCGAATACGACCACAGCCCCAGCGTCGCCATCGGCCAGGAAGACAGCAACCCGGTCAGATGCCGGGAGCTGAAATCGAGCGCGTTGACGGCCAGCGCCAGCAGCGGCACCGCGAACAGATAGTGGATCGGCGTCGGCACCGGATCGAGGAACAGCACAATCGCGCAGATCGATGCTGCCAGTGCCACGTACTTGCCTCTGAAGACCGCCGGCAGCCTGTTATCGGCCTTGAGCAGGCAGATCGAAGCCGACAGCAGGATCGAGGCGATATGCACATCGGTGCGCCAATAGGTGGTTTCGTAGTCCATCCCGAACACCCAGTACGAAACCGCGCCGTTGGCCATGGCAAGCAAGGCCAACGCCAACAGCAGCAGGATGACGCGGGAGCGGCTTGAAACGATGACGCTGATCAGCGCCAGGATGATATAGGCGTGCTCCTCGATGCAGAGCGAGCAGATATGGTCGAGCGCCCCCGCCCGCGTAACGAGAATGCCGGCATAATTGTAAGGGAATGTCAGCGCGGTCAGCGCCGCCTTCCATTTGAAGGCGATGAATGTACCGGAGAGCGCAATCGTCGCAACGACGACGACAACCAGAAGAGCCGGGTAGATGCGGGAGAAGCGGCGTTTGAAGAACTTCTTCAGCGGATAGCGCTCGACAAACAGAATCTCGCCCATCAGCCGGCCGCTGAGCACGAAGAGACACCCAGCACCCCGAGATTGATTCCGGGAACGGGAAAGAAATGGCCTATCAGCACCAGGGCGATCGACAGGCCGCGCCAACCGTCGAGATAGGCTAGCCTTGTTCTGGCCGACCTGTCGGCGACGGATCGGGATGGGACGACATGCGCCGCGGAGATGTCGGTCATGCTGATCCTTTCGCATTGGTCACGCGAAAGGGCACAGCGGTATGCATTCCGAACCCGACTCGCATTCCCGCCCGAAATCATATTGCAGTGCAAGATAAGTTTGTGCAAGTGCGAGATTGCCGCCGGGGCAGTTTCAGGGGCAGTACGCGGCCGGAACTGCCTCAAGCAAAGGAGGCTAGCTAGGTGGCGTCGCCAGGCGAACAATATGCGGGAATAGAACCAATCCAAAGAAATATTTTGTTGGTATTTTCGTTGGATAAGATCGCCGGGGGCGAATAGTCAACTATCTGGAAACAAAAGCAGATTTCCTTCACTTGGATTCCGCCTCTGGGCACCATCACCATCCTGGTCCATTCCGGACACACGGGTTACAGTTTATACCGGAGACATGGGTAACACTCGCGCGTCGGCAAGCGAGACGCACTGCCGTTGATTTCCGGACGTTTCCTGCGACTATCGGCAAGTCCATGCAACCCGAACGCAGTCCGCGCGCGGAGTCGAAACAGTGTCCCCCGAGCATTCAGATTACGTCTTCATCGACCTCGTGCCGGAGCAGTTTGGCCCATCGGAAACGGTCGTCGCGCGATATGCCGGACTTGTCGCCAAGGCCTTTCGCTACCGATCTGGCGTCGCCGGCCTTCGGATCAGCTGCGAAAAGGGCGAAATCGTCATGCTGCCGTTCCAGGGGCAGCAAATCTGGGACGCAACGTTTCTCGGCCGCTCCTTGACCATGCGCTCGATGTTCGACGAGCCGGTTGCCACCCGCGACTATCTCTCCAACTACGGCGCGTTCTTCCTTCACTGCGGTGCAACCGCGATGGGTAACCCGGCTCCGAATGACAGCCACCCGCTTCACGGCGACCTGCCCAATGCGCCCTACAGAGATGTGCAACTCATAGTCGGGGATAATTCGGAAGGGCCTTTCATGGCCCTGACCGGCCGCTGCCGCCAGACCGTCGCCTTCAGCCACGACTATGTGATGAAGCCGACCGTGCTGCTGCAGCGCGATGCCACCAGCGTGGCCGTCGACATCGTCATCGAGAACCGGAAGCACTCGCCCATGGAACTGATGTATCTGGCGCACATCAATTTCAGGCCGGCGGATGGCGGGCGTCTGGTCGACAGCGTGGCCGATGATCGCACCGACATCGTCGTGCGCCAGGTGCTTCCACCCTTTTTCACGCCGAGCGAAAACTACCTTGCCTACCGCGATGCGATCGTCGCCGATCCGTCGCGGCATCGCAAATTGACCAAAGGCGAGCCGGTCGATCCCGAACTCGTGCTGACGATGAAGGCGAAGGCGGATACCGAGGGCTGGGCGCACGCCTTGCAGATCCATCCAGACCAGACGGCGGATTTCGTCAGCTTTCGTCCCGCCGAGCTCAACTATGCCGTTCGCTGGATCACGCGCGGCGCCGACCAGGATGCACTTGGGCTGGTACTGCCAGCGACCGCCGAGCCCGACGGCTATCTCGCGGCCAAGGAAAGGGGCCGCCTGGTTGTTGTCGCTCCGGGGGAAGCATTCCGCTGTGCCCTGCGCTTTGGCGCGATGAACAGGGACGCAGCCGCAAAACAAGAGCAGGCCATCGCGAAGATGAGGGGCTGAAGGCGCCTGGCCGGTGCCGGAACGGGTCCAAAGAGTTCAGCCTGATGGGATCGCTCCCGACACGTCACAGATCGCCGAGCGAAATCACTTTGCTCGCGTCGGGTTGCCAGCGGATTTGATTTGCTTGGTGATCCCCCATCCTTAGGGCAAACTGCCTGTCGGGGCTGCAGGAGGAGAAATGAGAGCACGCGCAGCAACGCTCGGGGATCTGGAGGACGTCTTTCGTGATCTGTCCAAGCGGATGTCGGACGAGTACGCGGCGGCGGGCAAGGACAGCAAGATCGCCTACGACAATCTGATGATGAACTTGAAGGAAGGCCGCGCTCACGCGCTTGTCGAGGGCGAGAAGGTCGTGGCGATCATCGCCTGGCATGAGAACGGCGACGCAGCCGATACGCTGTTCGCCGCGCAGGAGGATTTCTTCCGGGCCTCCACCGTCCGTTTCTGCAAGCAGCACATTCGCCACATTCAGGCGCTTGCCGGCAACCTTCCGATCCATTCGCGCAGCTGGCTCCCGGGACCTGACGTCGCCAGATGGTTTCGCGTGATCGGCTACATCGAGCAGGGTCGGGAGAATGGAGCCACTCTATTCGAACTGCCGCCGGTTCGCTCCAGCTAAGGAACCCTGGCTGGTAGAGGTCTTCCTCCTTGCCGCAAACGCGGCCTGCACCATCGCCCGCGCAAATTCATCGATACGGGTCACCGTCTTCGGCTCCAGGCTAGGCGGGCTTATGGACTGCTCAGCAAGCTGCTTGCGCCAGGCGTCGATTGGCGGGATGTTATAGGAGGGCAACCGGGGGCAAACCGGCACGCCGAGATCGATATGGCTGCTGGAAAATGTCGCGAGCTTGCTTCGCCTTTCTTGCCTTTGTTGCCTTGATGAAGCCGGTAGAGGCAGGCGAGCGGATGTCTCATCTGCTTGACCGCTCCAGCCTGACGACGGCCTATTTTCGCCAAGCGGATCTTGTGACCGCATACACTACCGCAATGGCGCGTTTCCGTCTGCAGCTCGCAGGGCGCACCGGCGAAGCCAACCTTGCCGTTCCTCTCGAACCGCTGCTTTTGCGGACGGAATTCCGTGCGCGGACATGGCGCTCGGCGGATGGCAGCCTATTGCAAGGCTTCGCCGGCAAGGGCGGCTTCCGGCTGACTGTCGGGAACTGCCTGGCGCGCATCTGTGCTGCCAGCGAATGCAGCGATGCCGGTTGGCCCGTTTATACCTGCAGCGACGGAGGCAAGCGCAAGATGTCCCTCACGGATTTTGTGACGGCAAGCTTCGGCGGCGTCTCTTACCGTCGATTGAGCGCCTCCCCTTCACAGGAATGATGGCGCGAGGCGCCGACCATCTTGCTGAGTCAGGCATTCGGCAAAGAGCGGTATCCTTTTCCCTCACCGCAAACGCTGCCTGCACCGCACGGTTGACCGTCACCGGCAGCATAGACATGCGGTTCTCGCCGGCATGCAGCTCTGGCGTGCACGCCAGGGAAGGTGCCAAGGCGCTCCGCCATTGCCCGCGCTGATTCGTCAGTGCGTGTCAGAGCAATGCCGGGAGCGGCGATGAGAGCGGCCGGAATCTGGCGCGGAAAGATCGCGGCCGCGCAACTCGTTGACGCTAGCGGCAAGGCGATTCGGCCCGTCACGCCCCCTGTGCGACGTCACGCCCCACTGAAAATCTCCATCGGTGCCGCCAACCCCACCCGGCATCATCTTTCTTCCACGAATAGGCGCCATATTAATGGTACACGGTCGCCTTCAGGCAGGCGCGCCTTGGGTTGCCTTGGACAAAAAAGACGATAGGGCAGGAACCAAAAAGCAGGCTGCAGGCTTCGGTCGGAAGGTGTTGAAGACCGTGCCGAACGCATCAAGCGCAGTGCGATCGGGTTGCGCTCGGCAAGGCTTGATGATTTGTTGCCGCTATACGGAGAACGAATGATGCGAGAGCCTGTCGGTCAAGACGAATATGGGTCGACCAGCCCCTTCGACCCGGACGACCTTTCGAGGTTGAACGCGATCGGTCCAAGCATGGGAAGCGGCAACGATTTCGAGAAGTACGCCGTCGCGGTGATCATCGTGTTCGGCGCACTGATCATTGGCGGGCTGATGGCGGCGTCGATGACCTTCGGGCACCGCAATGGCTTCCTCTACGCGCTTGGCGGCGCCACGTCAGCCTGGATATCCGGAAACGCGCTGCTGCTCGACCGGCCGCGCATCTATGCGCTGTTCGTCGGCATCGCGGCCCTGATGCTGGTTGCGTCGACCATCACGCTGGTCTTGTGACGATCCCCTGGAGCAGCGGGCGATCAACCCCAATCGCCGCGCTCCAGCCTTTCCGATCCTAATATCCCAGCGCCTCGCCTGACGCGGCGCGGCTGTCGATGGCGCCATTGTAGCGGGCGCCGCCACCCTTCTCGATTTCCGCCAGGCTCTTGCCGCCGACCAGTATGCCGGCCGCCTGGCCCCAGGTCGCGTCGCTTGGATCGAGGTGGTAGCCCATGCCGGCGAGCAGCTTTTCGGTGTCCGGCGAGAGTCCAAACGGCTCGATGTAAACCGTGTCGGGCAACCACTGGTGGTGGATGCGCGGCGCGTCGATCGCCTCCTGGATGTTCATGCCGTGATCGATGACGTTGACGATGGCCTCCAGTGTGATGGTGATGATGCGCGAGCCACCCGGGCTGCCAATGACCATGAACGGCTTGCCATCCTTGGCCACGACTGTCGGGCTCATCGATGACAGGGGGGTCTTTTTCGGCTGGATGGCGTTGGCCTCGCCCTGGACCAGACCATAGAGGTTGGGCACGCCGGGCTTCTGGGTGAAATCGTCCATCTCGTTGTTGAGCAGGATGCCGGTGCCATCGGCGACGACGCCGGCGCCGAAGGAACCGTTCAGCGTATAGGTGACGGCGACCGCGTTGCCGTCATTGTCGATGATCGAATAATGCGTGGTCTCCTTGCTCTCGCCAAAGCCCTTCGGCATCAGATCCTTCGACACGCCAGCCCGGAACGGATCGATCTTTTCCCGGATGTCCTTGGCATAGGTCTTGTCCAGGAGTTTCGAGACCGGATTGTCGACGAAATCGGGATCGCCGAGCGCCGAATTGCGGTCGACATAGGCATGGCGCATCGCCTCGACCATGACATGGACGGTCTCGGCCGAGCCGGCGCCGAGATAAGACAACGGATAGCCCTCCAGCACGTTGAGGATTTCGCAGATGATGACGCCGCCGGAGCTCGGCGGCGGCGAGGATGTGATCTCGTAGCCGCGATAGGAGCAGGTCACCGGCTTGAGTTCACGGACCGCATATTGCTCGAAATCCTGCCGGGCCAGGATGCCGCCCTTGGCGCCGCTCGCCTTGACGATGGCGTCCGCAATGGCGCCTTTGTAGAACGCATCAGGGCCTTTTTCGGAAATGGCGGCGAGCGAGGCGGCAAGATCGGGTTGAACAAGGCGCTCGCCAATGGCGTAGCTCTTGCCATCCGGCTTCAGGAAGATAGCGGCAGCGGCAGGATCCTTGGCCAGCCGGGCGGCGCTGCTGGAAAAGGAGGCTGCGTCACCCTGATTGAGGGTGAACCCGTCCTTGGCATAGCTGATTGCCGGCGCCATAAGGTCTTGCCGGGACAAAGTGCCATATTTTTCGCGCGCCATCTCGAAACCAGCCACCGAACCAGGCACGCCGACGGCGAGATAGCCGTCCAGACTGGCACCCTTCACCGGGTTGCCGTCCTTGTCGAGATACATGGTTTTGGTCGCCGCCAGCGGCGCGCGCTCGCGGAAATCGAGGAAGGTCGATTTGCCATCCTTGAAACGGATGGTCATGAAGCCGCCGCCGCCGATATTGCCGGCATTGGGGTAGACGACGGCGAGCGCATAGCCAACGGCCACCGCCGCATCGACGGCATTGCCGCCCTTCTTCAGGACTTCGACGCCCACTTCCGATGCCAGATGCTGGGCCGTCACCACCATTCCGTGCTCGCCCTTCGCCGGCGCCGGAGAAGCCGCGAAGACACTCGTCAACGGCGCGAAGGCAAAGGTGATGGAAAGACTGGCGGCGATCAATGTTCGACGGGTGAGATACATGGCGGGTTCTCCGGGCGGGGGACGCCTAGAAGACCCTCTCGGACCAATCGAGTCCATTCACAAAATGGCCACCTCACGAAGCAAACCGGAGAGGCAATATGGGCTGAGAGTTCGCCTACACAATGCCGCCGGAGCCACCGGCGACCGCCGGGCGTTCCGCCGCGACCTTGGCGCGGTAGCCCGCCGCGCGGTAAGCGGCGACCGGGTCGATGGCGCCGCCGGTTTTCAGCCGCGCCATGGCAAGGATCGGCTCGACATCGGTGCGGTAGGCGGCTTTCAGCGTCTGCGTCGCCATCAGCGCGTCATTGCCGTCCTGGAAGCCTTCCAGCGCCTTGCGGTCGACCAGCAGTGCCTGTGCATAGGCGCGCTGCACCTCGACCGCCGACAGCATCAGGCTTTCGATCGGATCGGTGACGTTGTGGCTCTGGTCGAGCATGTGTGCCGGATCAAAACCCTCGGCACCGGAAAGCTCGGCATCGACCAGTTCGTTGAAGACGAGGAACAGCCGGTAGGGATCGATCGAACCGGCATCGAGATCGTCGTCGCCATATTTCGAATCGTTGAAATGGAAGCCGCCGAGTTTCCTGAACTGGATCAGCCGCGACACGATCATCTCGATGTTGACGTTGGGCGCATGGTGGCCAAGGTCGACCAGGCAGAACGCCTTGTCGCCCAGCTCCTTCGCAATCAGGTAATTGGTGCCCCAGTCCTGCACGACAGTGGAATAGAAGGCCGGCTCGTACATCTTGTGCTCGGTGAACAGCTTCCAGTCCGCGGGCAGGCCGGCATAGATCTCCTTCATGGCGTCGAGATAGCGCTCGAAGGCCCTGGCGAAATTGACCTGGCCGGGGAAGTTCGAACCGTCGCCGATCCACACCGTCAGCGCCTTGGAGCCCAGCGTCTTGCCGATCTCGATGCATTCGAGATTGTGCTCGACCGCTTGCCGGCGCGTCCCGGCGTCGGCATGCGACAGCGAGCCGAATTTGTAGGAGAGCTTCTGGTCCTTCGCATCCGAGAAGGTGTTGGAGTTCATGGCATCGAAACCGAGGCCGAAACGCGAGGCGGCCTGTTTCAGCCGGTTCGGGTCGGCCTTGTCCCACGGAATGTGCAAGGAGACGGTCGGGGTCGCCTGCGTCAGTTGCTGGATGACGGCGCAGTCCTCGATCTTGTCGAAGATGTCACGCGGCTCGCCGGCTCCAGGAAAGCGGGCAAAGCGGGTGCCGCCGGTACCGACGCCCCAGGAGGGAATAGCCACCGCGAATTTTTCGACCTTGTCGCGGATGGCATCGATGGCAATGCCGCGACGGTCGAGCCGTTCGCCAAGCGAGGCGTAGTCGCGCTCGAGGTCAGCCTTGCGCGCGGCATTGTCCTTGTCGACGACATCGGCGGAAATGATGGTTTCGGACACTGAGGTTTCCTCCCAAAATGCAGCTTTACCCTCCCCCTTGTGGGGAGGGTGGCCCGCAGGGCCGGGTGGGGGGACCCCCGCCCCGGCAAGCACTCACCGCTTCGCGGCGATTGCCTGCCGACCCTCCCCACAAGGGGGAGGGTAAGAAATTATCGCGTAAAGCTCTGCGCGTTGCCCGCGTCGACATTGATGATGTTGCCGGTGGACTTGGCCGACATGTCCGAGGCGAAGAAATAGATCGCTTCGGCGATGTCTTCGGGAAACACCGAACGCTTCAGCATCGAGCGTGAGCGGTAATGCTCCTCCAGATCGTCGGTCGACATCTTGTAGGCTGCGGCGCGCTGTTCTTTCCACTCGCCGGTCCAGATCTTCGAGCCGCGCAGCACGGCGTCCGGATTGACGACGTTGACCCTGATCTGCGCTTCCGCGCCTTCCAGCGCCAGGCAGCGCGCCAGATGGATTTCGGCGGCCTTGGCCGTGCAATAGGCGGCGGCGTTGGGCGATGCGGCGAGGCCGTTCTTGGAGGCGACGAAGACGACGTTGCCGCCGATCTTCTGCACCCGGAACAGCCTGAACGCCTCCCTGGAGACCAGGAAATAGCCGGTCGACAGGATGTCCATGTTCTTGTTCCAAAGCGCCAGCGTCGTCTCCTCGATCGGCGCCGAGGAGGCGAGACCGGCATTCGACACCAGAATGTCGATGCCACCGAACTCGACCGCCATCTCGGCGAAGCCGGAGATGACCTGGTCCTCCGAGGTGACGTTGATCACCACCGGTCGCACGAAATCCTTGCCGTAGGCCTTGGCCAGTTCGTCATTGGCGCTGGCGAGCGCTGCCTCGTCGATATCGGCCAGCACGACGCAGGCGCCCTCGCGCAGCAGGCGGCTGGCGGTCGCGCGGCCGATGCCGCCGGCGCCACCGGTGACCAGCGCGATCTGGCCGGCGAGCGCCTTCGGCTTCGGCATGCGCTGCAGCTTCAAATCCTCGAGCAGCCAGTATTCGATGTCGAAGGCTTCCTGGGCGGGCAGGCCGACATAGGACGAGACGGTGGAGGCGCCGCGCATGACGTTGATGGCGTTGACGTAGAACTCACCCGAAATGCGCGCCGTCGCCTTGTCGCCGGCGAAGGTGAACATGCCAACGCCGGGCATCAGATAGACCACGGCATTGGGATCGCGGATGGCCGGCGAGTCGGCATGCTTGCAGCTGTCGTAATAGGCCTGGTAGCCGACACGATAGGCAGCAATGTCGTCGGCAAGGCGGGCAATGACCGCATCGACGTCGGGCTTTGCCGGATCGAACTCGATGACCAGCGGCCGGATCTTGGTACGCAGGAAATGGTCCGGGCACGACGTGCCGAGTGCGGCCAGCGGCCGCAAATCCCTGGAGTTGACGAATTCGAGCACGGCGGGCTGGTCGTCGAAATGACCGAGCTTGTGGCTCTTCTCCGAAATCAGGCCGCGGATTTTCGGCATCAGTTTCGCGGCGACGGCGCGGCGTGCGGCGGCGTCGAGCGACTTGACCGCTTCGCCACCAAAAATGGGGAGGCCCTCTGACCGGCGCTCGAACCATTCGATCGCCTGATTGATCACCGAGATCGTCGTCTCGTAGCATTCCCGAGGCGTGTCACCCCAGGTGAACAGGCCGTGGCTTTCCAGGATCACACCTTTGGCGTCTGGATGTTCGAGGCAGAATTTCTCCAGCCACAGGCCGAGTTCGAAGCCCGGACGCTTCCAGGGCAGCCAGCCTATGGCGTCGCCGAAGATCTCCCTGGTCAGCGCCTTGGAATCCTTCGCGGCGGCAATCGCAATGATCGCGTCGGGATGCATGTGGTCGACAAAAGGCTTCGGCACGAAGGCATGCAGCGGCGTGTCGATCGAGGCCGCGCGCGGATTGAGGTTGAAGGTGCAGTGCGGCAGGAAGCCGACCATCTCGTCTTCATGCGCGAGGCCGCGATAGAGGCCCTTCAGTGCGCGCAATTTGTCCATGTAGAGCGTGGCAAAGCCGTCGAGGCTGATCGAGGCGCTGTCGCCGCCCGAGCCCTTGACCCAAAGCACTTCAACGTTCTCGCCCGTGAGCGGGTCTTTCTGCCAGATCTTCGAGGACGTGTTGCCGCCGCCATAGTTGGTGACGCGCTTGTCGGAGCCAAGCACATTCGAGCGGTAGACGAGCCGTTCCGGCTCGCTCATCGCTTGAGCCTTGGCCTCGTCCCACAGATTGGCGAGGCGCGCGCCGGTGCGCTTGTCGAGCATAGATATCCTCCCTGGGACGCAAAAAGCCGCAGTCCATTTTGCCGGGAATGTCTACGCAAGCTGGCCGCTTGTCAATCACAAACGATCAAGATCAATCATATTGCACTGCACAATGAAATTATATGATCGGAAATGATTGACACTGCGCGTTTTGGGTGCCTAGATGTTCAGGCAGGGAGGAACCATGCACGAAAAAGAGCGCCACAGGATCATTCTGTCAGCCGTCCAGGAAAAGCCTGTGGTGACGGTGCAGGAGATGGTCGACCTGACGGAGTCCTCCGAGGCGACGATCCGGCGCGACATCGCAGCTCTCCACGTCCAGAAGCGCCTGCGCCGGGTGCGCGGTGGCGCCGAAGCAATATCGCCGCCGCAGTTCATCGGCCTCGCCGGCCGGCCCTTTTCCGTCAACGAGACAATCAATGCCTCGCAGAAGCGGGCAATCGCACGCGAAGCGGTTGAGCTTTGCAAGGACGGCGAGCCGATCATCATCAATGGCGGCACCACCACGTTCCAGATGGTGCATTTCCTGACCGGCCGCCGCATGCCGATCTTCACCAATTCCTTCCCGATCGCCGAGCACTTGCTCAAGCACTCCAAGAACACGGTGATGCTGTCGGGCGGCACGATCTACCGCGAGCAGAACATCATCCTGTCGCCCTTCGACAATGACGTGACGCGCAATTTCTACGCACGCCGTATGTTCATGGGTGCGCAGGGCCTCGGACCGCTGGGCCTGATGGAAGGCGATCCGCTCTTGATCCAGGCGGAGCAGAAACTGATCGACCAGGCCGACGAACTGGTGGTGCTGGTCGATTCCTCGAAATTCCGCAAACGCTCCAGCCTGATCCTGTGCGGCCTGTCGCGCATCGCCACCGTCATCACCGATGACGGCATCGAGGATCGCGAAGCCAAGATGTTAGAGACCGCAGGCGTGACGCTGATCGTCGCCCGCAAGTCGGCAACCAACAAGGAAGAATCTTCACTGCAGGCCTGAGGCCAACTCGCGCCCGCAGCGGCGATGGAATGCAACGCTCAAGGGAGGATATTCGATGAGCTTCTTGAAGAAATTGATGGTTACGGCGGCCTTTTCAGCCGCCATGTTCGTGAATGCCGCCTATGCCGAGAACGTCAAGATCGCGCTGGTGGTGAAGTCGCTCGGCAATGGCTTCTTCGATGCCGCCAACAAGGGCGCCGAAGAGGCAGCCAAGGAACTCGGCGATGTCGACATCATCTACACCGGCCCGACCAAGGCGACCGCCGAAGCGCAGATCGAAGTGGTCAACTCGCTGATCGCCCAGAAGGTCAACGCCATCGCCATTTCGGCCAATGACGCCGACGCGCTGGTGCCGGTGCTGAAGAAGGCCATGGAACGCGGCATCACCGTCATCTCCTGGGATTCGGGTGTCGCCAAGGAAGGCCGGCAACTGCATCTCAACCCATCCGACACCGGCCTGATCGGCGAGACCATCATCAAGCTCGCCGCCGACTATCTGCCGGAAGGCGGCGACGTCGCCATCCTGTCGGCCTCCTCGACCGCGACCAACCAGAATGCCTGGATCGACGCGGCCAAGAAGATCCTGCCGGAGAAGTTCCCCAAGATCAAACTCGTCGCCACCGTCTATGGCGATGACGATTCGGCCAAGAGCACGGACGAAGCCAAGGGCCTGTTGAAGTCCTATCCGAACCTCAAGGCGATCATCGCGCCGACCACCGTCGGCGTCGTCGCCGCGGCCCAGGTCGTCACCGACGAGAACCTGATCGGCAAGGTCAATGTCACCGGTCTGGCGCTGCCGTCCGAGTTCAAGAAGTTCATCGACAACGGCGCCAGCCAGGCCGTGGCCCTGTGGAACCCGATCGACCTCGGTTATTCCGCCGTCTACCTCGCCCATGATCTGGCGGTGAAGAAGGAAGAGGCCAAGCCCGGTGCGACGCTGTCGATCGGCCGCGTCGGCAAGGTCACGCTCGACGACACCAACTCGGCTGCGATGGCTCCGCCCTTCCAGTTCGACAAGACCAACATCGAGAAGTTCTCCAAGATCTATTGATCTAGGGCGCTTGCACCCTCCCCCTTGTGGGGAGGGTCGGCGAGGCGGTCTTGCGAAGCAAAACCGGCGAGACGGGGTGGGGGTGGCGACATCTCCACGCACCAGGACCTTGATATGCTAGACAATCCCCACCCCGCTCACGTCGTTCGCGACCCTCCCCACCAGGGGGAGGGTAAGGCAGCCCCACGCCTGACGCTGTCCGGCATCTCGAAGAGCTTTCCCGGCGTGCGCGCGCTGCACAATGTCAGCCTGTCGCTCTATCCGGGCCAGGTGACAGCACTTATCGGCGAAAACGGCGCCGGCAAGTCTACGCTGGTCAAGATCATGACCGGCATCTACCAGCCCGACGCAGGCACCATCAGCATTGACGGCCAGACCGTCACTCTGCCCAGCGCGCACGCCGCCTTCGGCCATGGCGTCACCGCCATCCATCAGGAAACCGTGCTGTTCGATGATTTGACGGTCGCCGAGAACATCTTTCTCGGCCACGCACCGCGCACGCGCTTCGGCACCATCGACTGGCGTACGATGCGCAAAAGTGCGCGCGAAGTTCTCGACACCATGCATGCCGGCCACATCGGTGCCGACGCGCGGCTGAAGGACCTCGGCATCGCCAACAAGCATCTCGTTGCCGTCGCCCGCGCGATGTCGATCGACGCGCAGATCGTCATTATGGACGAGCCTACCGCGGCGCTGTCGATGAAGGAGATCGAGGAACTGTTCCTGCTCATCGAGTTCCTCAAGGGCGAAGGCAAGGCGATCCTGTTCATCAGCCACAAGTTCGACGAGATCTACCGCATCGCCGACCGCTACACGGTGTTCCGCGACGGCGAGATGGTCGGCGAGGGCCTGATCAAGGACGCCGGCCAGAGCCAGATCGTGCGCATGATGGTCGGCCGCTCGGTCGACCACATCTTTCCGCAGCGCAAGGCCGAGATCGGCGCGCCCGTACTCTCCGTCACCGGCCTGTCGCACCCGACCGAGTTCAACGATATCGGCTTCGAGCTGCACAAGGGCGAGATCCTCGGCTTTTACGGCCTTGTCGGCGCCGGGCGCAGCGAGGTCATGCAAGCGATATCGGGCATCACCCGCACGTCAAGTGGCACGATCACGCTGGAAGGCAAGACGATCGCGCCGAAATCGGCGGCGGATTCGATCGATGCCGGCATCGTCTATGTGCCGGAGGAGCGCGGCAAACAAGGCGTGGTGATCGGCCTGCCGATCTTCCAGAATGTCTCGCTGCCTTCGCTCAAGCGCACCTCCAGATCAGGCCTCTTGCGGCTGGCGGAGGAGTTCTCGCTGGCCCGCTCCTACACCGAGCGGCTTGACCTCAGGGCCTCCTCGCTCAGCCAGGATGTCGGAACGCTGTCGGGCGGCAACCAGCAGAAGATCGTCATCGCCAAATGGCTGGCGACCGCGCCCAAGGTGATCATCCTCGACGAGCCTACCAAGGGCATCGACATCGGCTCCAAGGCCGCCGTGCACGGCTTCATGGCCGAGCTGGTGGCGCAGGGCCTGTCGGTGATCATGGTGTCGTCGGAACTGCCTGAAATCCTCGGCATGTCCGACCGCGTCGTCGTCATGCGCGAAGGTCTCGTCGCGGCGGTCTATGACAACAAGGGACTGGATGCCGAGACACTGGTCAGGACGGCAGCAGGAATCGCGGCATGAAGGCTTTCTTGAAATACCGCGAAATCTGGCTGCTCGCGGCCATCGTCGTGCTGATCGGCCTGATCTCGACACGTTTCCCGGCCTTCGCCGACCCCGGCAATCTGCGGCAGGTGTTCAACGACACCTCGATCCTGATGATCCTGGCGCTCGGCCAGATGGTTGTCATCCTGACCCGCTCGATCGACCTGTCGATGGCGTCCAACCTCTGCTTCACCGGAATGGTGGTGGCGATGCTCAACGCGGCGCACCCGGCAATCCCGATCCCGCTGCTGATCGTCATTGCGCTGGCCGTCGGACTGGTGCTCGGCGCCATCAACGGCCTGCTGGTGTGGCGGCTGAACATCCCTTCGATCGTGGTGACATTGGGCACGCTGACCATCTATCGCGGCGCCACTTTCGTCCTGTCCGGTGGCGCCTGGGTCAATGCCGACAAGATGAGCCCCGACTTCATCGGCTTTCAGCGCGCGGCCTTCCTCGGCATCCCGGTTCTGTCCTGGATCGCCATCCTGATCATCGCGCTGTTCTTCGTGTTGATGACGCGCACGGCGCTGGGCCGCTCGATCTATGCCATCGGCGTCAACCCGACGGCGTCGGTCTATGCCGGCATCGATGTCGGCCGGACGAAATTCATCGTCTTCTGCATCTCCGGCATGATCGGCGGACTCTCCGGCTATCTCTGGATCTCGCGTTATGTGATCGCCTCGGTGGAGGTCGCCAACGGCTATGAGCTCAACATCATCGCCGCCTGCGTCATCGGCGGCATCTCGATCGCCGGCGGCATCGGCTCGGTCGGCGGCGCGGTGCTCGGCGCGCTGTTCCTCGGCATCATTTCCAACGCCCTGCCGGTCATCAACATTTCGCCCTTCTGGCAGATGGCGATTTCGGGCAGCGCCATCATTCTCGCCGTCGTGCTCAACGCGCGCGGCGAACGCCAGCAGGGCCGCATCATCCTGAGAAAGATGGAGGCGGTATGACCGAAATCCCTGCCCCGCGCCATATTCCCGACCGGCTCGACAAGCCGTTCAGTTCGGCGATCTTTTCCTGGGAAGCACTGCTGGTCGTGGTGGCGGTCGCCATCTTCGCCATCAACAGTTTCGCCTCGCCCTATTTCCTTGACCCGTACTCGCTGTCGGATCTCACCTTCAACTTCACCGAAAAGGGCCTGATCGCCTTCGCCATGGCGCTGCTGATCATTTCGGGCGAGATCGACCTGTCGGTCGCCGCGATCATCGCGCTTGCCTCGACCATGATGGGCATGGCGGTGCAGGCCGGCGCCGGCACACCGGTGCTGGTGCTGATCGGCATCGTCGTCGGGCTCGGCTGCGGCGCCTTCAACGGGCTGCTCGTCACGAGGCTCGGCCTGCCATCCATCGTCGTCACCATCGGCACGATGAGCCTGTTTCGCGGCATCGCCTTCATCATCCTCGGCGACCAGGCCTACAAGGGCTATCCGGAAAGCTTCGCTTTCTTTGGCCAGGGTTACGTCTGGTGGGTGGTGTCGTTCGAACTGGTGCTCTTCCTGATCGCGGCGGTTGTCTACTGGTTCGTGCTGCACCGGACGAGTTTCGGGCGCCGTGTCTTCGCCATCGGCAACAACCCGGTCGCGGCGCAGTTTTCCGGCGTGCGCGTCGGTCGCATCAAGTTCATCCTGTTCTGCCTGACCGGCTTGATGTCGGGCATCGCCTCGGTGCTGATCACCTCGCGGCTCGGCTCGACACGGCCGTCGATCGCGCAAGGCTATGAGCTCGAAGTCATCACCATGGTGGTGCTCGGCGGTGTCAGCATTCTCGGCGGCGCCGGCAGCATCCTAGGCGTCGTGCTCGCCGCCTTCATCATGGGGCTGGTGACTTTCGGGCTGGGCCTGCTCAACGTACCCGGCATCGTCATGTCGATCTTCATCGGCCTGCTCCTGATCATCGTCATCGCGCTGCCGATCGTCTGGCGGCGGCTGCGCGGAGGGCGCTGATGCCGGAGAAATACGCGTTCAAGATGAAGCTCAAGCCCGGCATGAAGGCCGAGTACAAGAAGCGTCACGACGAGATCTGGCCATCGCTGGTCGCATTGCTGAAACAGGCCGGCGTCTCCGATTACTCCATCCATCTCGACGAAGAGACCGGCACTCTGTTCGGCGTGCTCTGGCGGCGTGACGACCATGGCATGGACGAATTGCCGAAGGATCCGGTGATGCAGCGCTGGTGGGCACACATGGCCGACCTTATGGAGACCAGACCGGACAACGAGCCGGTGGCCGTGCCGCTGGAAACCGTGTTCCATATGGCATGAGCGCGATGCGCCACATCGCCGTCATCGACATCGGCAAGACCAACGCCAAGGTGGCGCTGGTCAACCTCGCGACGTTGAGCGAGGTGGCGCTGCGCCGCATGGCGAATGCGCCGATTCGGCGAGCACCTTACCCGCATCACGATGTCGAGGCCTTGTGGACGTTCATCCTCGACAGCCTTGCCGGGATCAACCGCGAACAGCGCATCGACGCCATATCGATCACCACC
The DNA here is from genome assembly GCF_059683645.1 of Mesorhizobium sp. RCAM 05104. Taxonomy (NCBI): domain Bacteria; kingdom Pseudomonadati; phylum Pseudomonadota; class Alphaproteobacteria; order Hyphomicrobiales; family Phyllobacteriaceae; genus Mesorhizobium; species Mesorhizobium sp. RCAM 05104. Next base: position 2,803,300 of record NZ_CM185033.1, read on the forward strand.
CATGGCGCGACGGGGGCGCTGATCGATGCCTCGGGCGAGTTGGTGCTGCCGGTCCTCGATTACGAATTCGATGGCCCCGACAGGCTGGCGCCGGACTATGACGCGATCCGGCCGCCTTTCGCCGAGACCGGCACGCCGCGCCTGCCGCTCGGCCTCAACCTCGGCGCACAATTCTTCTGGCAGCAGAAAAGCTTCCCGGCGGACTTCGCTAGGGCCACGGCGATGCTGATGTACCCGCAATACTGGGCCTTGCGGCTGACCGGCGTCGCCGCCAACGAGGTGACATCGCTTGGCTGCCACACCGATCTGTGGGATCCGTGGACAGCGGATTTTTCATCATTGGTCGACAGACTGGAGTGGCGCCGTCTGATGGCGCCGGTACGGCCAGCCAGGGACCGGCTCGGCCCGATCCTGCCCGCGCTTGCCGCGCGAACCGGGCTCCACCCGCTGACACCGGTGTTCTGCGGCCTGCACGATTCCAACGCCTCGCTGCTGCCGCATCTCCTGTCCGACACGCCGCCCTTCTCCGTGGTCTCGACCGGCACCTGGGTGGTGTCCATGGCGGTCGGCGGCAATCAGATTGTTCTCGATGCCGCGCGCGACACGCTGGTCAATGTCAACGCGCTCGGCAATCCCGTCGCCTCGGCCCGCTTCATGGGCGGCCGCGAGTTCTCAGTACTGACGGAAGGCCAGCCGGAGACGTGGACCGAAGATGATGTCGGCGCCGTGCTGGCGCGAAAGACATTGCTGCTGCCATCGACCCAGCAAGGCTCCGGGCCGTTCCCACATCGGGCCGCGACTTGGCTCAACGCTGACGGGATGAACAGCGGCCAGCGCTTTGCCGCCATCTCGTTCTATCTGGCGCTCATGACAGCGACCTGCCTCGAGCTGATCGGCGCCGACGGCCCGACCATTGTCGAAGGTCCCTTTGCCCGCAACCGGCTCTTTGTCGGCATGCTGGCGGCAGCGACAGTGCGCGCCGTCGTCGCTTCGGAGGCCGCCACGGGCACCAGCATCGGTGCCGCGCTGCTCGCATCGGGCCCGGTAGCGGCACAAGGCGAAGGCCAAAGAACCGAACCGCCGATCGATCCGACATGGGCAAGCTATGCGCGCTCGTGGCAAGAGGCCTTCTAGACTTCTATTATTTAATTAAACTGCAGAATTTCCAAGAGGCAATCGAGAAAGAAGTGTGAAGCCGATCATATAATGAGCTCATGTACAGGCTCAGTACTTGTATCGCCGCTCAATTCAAGCGGCGATCAGTGCTAACCCGCCCTTACAAGGAGGCTGAAATGGCATCCACATTCAAGCCTACGCATATTGATTTCGCCGACGGCAAGAAGCGTGTCGATGAAGCACTTGCAAAAGTCGGACACAAGATGAACTCTCGGATACTCACTTCAAGAGACAAGGAGGCCGTTGCGTTGTGCAATCTCCTTGGCGTCCCGCGCGAGCAACTTCCTGGCGGTTTCACGAAGTGGCAGCTGCCATTCTACCTGGACGGCGGCCAATTCTTCATCACCGCCACCGCACCAAATGCGGAAGTGGGGGAACATTCGCACGATAACGACGGCGTTCGTTTCATCATGTCCGGTTCGGTCTACTACGACGGCATCGAACTGAACGCGGGAGATTGGATGTATATCCCGAAGGACAAGCGCTACTCTCTTAAGATCGGGCCGCTTGGAGCAAGCATGTGCTATTGCTACTGCTGCTGCTGCGCCGGCCGTGAGCTCAACCCAAACGATTTGATCGATCCCGCGCCATTCGTGCGCGTTCGAAAATCTCTGCAGCGATAGGCTGCCGGGAAATGCATCGCGGCGATGAAGCTGCGTCATCGCCGCGATGGGATGAGATTTGCCTAGACTTGGCGAGCGGCCGATCAAAGGATCCGCTTGCCGAAAGCCGACATGACGAAGTTGATCACGTCGGTGCCGATCCGTGGCTCGAGATCCGCGGTCACGCCTGAAACATCCATCGACAGCAGACCGCCGGAAAGTGCGATCGCCTCCATCGCCTGGTGCGTTTCGCGCACCGTGAGCCCGCCGGAGCCTGCGGCCCAGCCGGCGAATTCGGTCGCCGTCGGCGAATAGCTGACATGGAAGCCCTGCGTGCCAGAAGTGGCGATGCGAATCGCCTCATGCATCAGGTCGCGCATGCCCATGGCGTCGATATCGGTCATGGTGAAGGCCGAAACGCGCGAATCCTTCAGCACCCTCGCCTCGGCCGGGTCGGCGTGGCGCAGGCCGACGATGACGACATTTTCCGGCGACAGCTGCGGCTGCAGCGCGCCCGGCTTGTGATCGAGGCCGAGCGTGCGGGCCAGCACCGACCCTTCCGGCAGATCGATGCCGTCCTCGGGCATGAGGGCCGCGATGGAATCGATCCAGATCAGACCGAAGGAATGCGTCGCGCGTGCCGTTGCGGTCAGCGCCTTGTGTGCAATGCGACGATCAGTGCCGGCGCTCAGCCGGATCAGCCCCGAGGGCGGCCGTTCGACGTCGGCGAGTTCCACCACGTCGAAATTCATCGCTTCCAGCCGCGCGCCGGTGCGCTCCCGGGCCAGGATGCCGGCGGCTTCCTGTTCGGCGGATATCGATACCATCTTGCGACCGGAAAAGTCCTCGACGTCGTGCATTGGGGCCTTCTCGACATATTCCGAGGTCATCGCCAGAAGCATGGCGCCGTAGCTCATGCGGAAGGCGACGCGGTCGCCGACGGCCGGCAGCGGGTCGGCATCCTGCACATCCAGCAGCAGATGATCGCTGGAAGCGCCGAGCACCCTTATCCCCTTGGCAATCGGAGTCAGCCCTTCGACCAGCACGTCCTCGCGGCCGATATTGGCGATGGCGCGCAGCCTGTCACCCTCGTCGGGGAAGACCGGCTGGTTGCCGAAGGCGTCGTAGCCGGACTGGCCGATCGGCCGTGACGGCTTCAGCTTGACTTCGATGATGTCGCTGGTCAGCCGGCAGGCATCGGGTTCGAGTTCCGCCCATGGCGTGTCGCGAAAGGTCTCGACGCCGCCTTGCAGGATCGCCTCGCCGACGCGCAGATTGTTGATACCGGCCGGCAGCTTGCCTTCGAGCAGCAGCGGCAGCGACGACGAGGCTCCGCCCGAAATCCAGTCGAGGCTTTTGCCGGACAGGCGTTCGGTCTTGTAGGCATGGGCGACCAATTGCCCGAGGTTTTCCTCGGTCGGCATGATGGCGCCGAAACAGCCGAGATTGGTGCCGATGCCGGCGATGCGCACGCCCTTGAGCGCCAGGATCTGCTCGACCGTCGGGATCAGGTCGCTCGGCCAGATGCCTTCGCGGAGATCGCCGAGATCGATCATCAGCATGATGTCGTGGACGCGGCCCATGCGCTCGGCGATGCGCGAGATCTCGCGAATGGTGCTCAATTCCGATTGCAGGCTGATGTCGACGGTGCGCACCACCTCCTCGACGCGCGCCATCGGCGGGCTGCGCAGCAGCATGATCGGCGCGTTGATGCCGCTGACGCGCAGCCGCCGGATGTTCTCGAAGCGGGATTCGGCGATGCCGGCGACACCGCCGCGCAGCATGGCGCGCGCCACCTGTGGCATGCCGCAGGTTCCCTTGGTGACGCCGAAGACCTTGATGCCCGAGAGCGCGCAGCGCTCGACGATGGTGCGGGCGTTGCGCTCGATGCGGCCAAGGTCGATGGCGACTTGCGGTCCCGACATCCTATCCCCCGTAGACCAGCCCTTGCGGGTCGATCTCCGGCTTGCGGCCGGCGACGAGGTCGGCAAGGAATTTCCCCGAGCCGCAGGCCATGGTCCAGCCGACATGGCCATGGCCGGTGTCGAGATAAAGGTTCCTGTAGCGCGCCTGGCCGATGACCGGCACCGAATTCGGCATCATCGGCCGCAGGCCCGCCCACAGCTCGGCCTTCTTCTCGTCGAAGGCGCCTGGGAACAGGTCCTTGCCGGTCCTGAACATGGCGGCGAAATCGCTCGGCCGGAAGGTACGGTCGAAACCGGTGAATTCGGCGGTCGAAGCGAGCCGCAACCGGTTGCCAAGCCTGGAATAGGCGATGAGCTGGTCCTCATCGGCGCCGCCCATGGTCGGACCCTTGCTCTCGTCCTCCAAGGGAACCGTCGCGGTATAACCCTTCACGGGATAGACAGGCAGGTCGATGCCGTAGCGGCGCCCGAGCAGGCCGCTTTCCGGCCCCATCGAGATGACCACGGCATCGCCGAGAACCGGCCCGGCCGAGGTCATGACCGCGCGCACCCGGTCACCCTCTATGTCGAGGCCCTCGACCGTCGTGCCGTAGAGAAACATCACGCCGAGTTTCCCGGCGGCGTGGGCGGCGAGCTTTTCCACGAACTGCCGGGAATCGCCGGTCTGGTCGATCGGCGAATAGACGCCGCCGGCGATCTTTTCCTTTACTCCGGCAAGACCCGGCTCAAGCTCGATCAGCCGGTCGCGGCCGACGATCTCGATCGGCAGGCCATGCTCGGCCAGATAGCGATAATTGTCGGTGCCAGTGTCGAGACTGTGCTGCGAGCGAAAGAAATAGAGGATGCCCTTCTTGCGCTCGTCATAGCCGATGCCCGTGTCGGCGGAGACGGCGTTGATGCAGTCGCGCGAATAAAGCGCCAGGCGCAGCTTGACCCGGCTGTTGGCGCGCAGGCGCTCTTTTGTGCACTGTCGCAGGAAGCGCAGGCTCCAGGCGAGGAAATAGGGATCGAAGCGCAGCCGAACCTTGATGCCGAGGTCGTGATTGTAGAGCCCGCGCAGGAACGTCTTCAGCGCCGCCGGTGAAGCCCAGGCGGTAGCATCGCCAGGTGACACCAGGCCGGCATTCGACTGGCTGGTGCCGCGCGCCGGCGCCGGATGGCGCTCGATCACGGTGACCTCATGGCCGTCGCTGGCCAGATAATAGGCCGCCGCCGTACCGACAACGCCGGCTCCGAGCACCGTGATTTTCATGCCATCCCCCAAGAATCCCTCGCGGCGCGACGCCTCCACGCCTTGCGAATGCCTTCAATAGCGCTTCGCTGAGCGCCTTGCGAGCCCTGGGGGAAAAGCCGCCGGCTCAGCCGCGTGCGGAGTTCTTCCCGGTCAGGATACGCTCCCAGGCGAGCGCATCGGCAACGATCTGGTCGAGATCGTCGCGTTGCGGGGTCCAGCCGAGTTCCGCGCGGGCGAGATCCGAATTGGCAACCACCGCCGCGGCGTCGCCTGGGCGCCGATCGCCCATCTTCACCTCGAGATCATGGCCGAAGACGCGGCGTACGCTGTCGATGACCTCGAGCACCGAATAGCCATGGCTGTAGCCGCAATTGGCAACCAGGCTCGTGCCCCCGGCGCGCAGCCGCTGCAAGGCAAGGCGATGCGCCGCCGCCAGATCGCTGACATGAATATAGTCGCGCATGCAGGTGCCGTCCGGCGTCGGATAGTCGGTGCCGAACACCTGCATGAAGGGGCGCTTGCCGAGCGCCGTCTCGCAGGCGACCTTGATCAGATGGGTGGCGCCCGGCGTCGACTGGCCGGTGCGACCCTTCGGATCGGCGCCGGCGACGTTGAAGTAGCGCAGCACGGTATAGCGCAGGCCGTGCGCGATCGCCGCGTCGCGCAGCATCCATTCGCTCATCAGCTTGGACAGGCCATAGGGCGATTCCGGCGCCAGGCGGGCATCCTCGCGCACCGGCTCCAGTCCGGCGCCGCCATAGACGGCGGCGGTCGAGGAAAAGATGAAGTTGGGCACGCCTTCGCGCACCGCGGTTTCGATCAGCGTGCGCGTCTTGGAGGTGTTGTTCTCGTAATAGCCGAGCGGGTCGGCGACCGATTCCGGGACCACGATCGAACCGGCGAAATGGATGATCGCGTCGACCTTGTTGTCCCTGATGATCGAGCCAACCAGTTCCCTGTCGGCGACGTCGCCGACGACCAGCTTCGCCTCCGGCGCCACCGCCCATTCGAAGCCGGTCGAAAGACGGTCGAGCACGACCACACTCTCGCCGGCATCCAGCAACTCCCAGACCATGTGGCTGCCGATGTAACCGGCACCGCCTGTCACCAAAACCGTCATCCGCTTCCTCGCATCTCAAGATTTATCGGAAACTGTCTCAAACACCGCCTTACTGGAAAGCCTGCCGGATGGCCACTACAAGCCGTGGTAACCGGCATGGTCGGCATGTGGCATCATCCTGAAACAAAGTTGATCCACATCAAGGGAATAGGCCACGATCCGTGGTCGTTAGGAACAGGACCGGGGCGTGGCATTTTGACCAAAAAGGCCCGGTGGACGACCAATAGGGCAATGACTATGATCCCGCGCAAAAATTGGGAAGCCGACATGAACTATCAGCGGTTCTTCGAGGAAGCGATCGACCAGCTCCATGCAGAGCGTCGCTATCGCGTCTTCGCCGACCTGGAACGTATCGCAGGCAAGTTCCCGCGCGCCATCTGGCGTGCCAACGGCCGCGCCGAGGAAATCACCGTCTGGTGCTCCAACGACTATCTCGGCATGGGCCAGCATCCCGACGTCATCGCCGCGTTCCAGAACGCGGCCGGCCGGATGGGGTCGGGCGCCGGTGGCACCCGCAACATTTCGGGCACCAGCAACCCGCTGGTCGAGCTCGAAGTGGAGCTTGCCGACCTGCACGACAAGGAAGCCGCACTCGTCTTCACCTCCGGGTTTGTCTCCAACGAGGCCTCGATCTCGACCATTGCCCGGCTTTTGCCCAATTGCCTAATCATCTCGGACGAACTGAACCACGCCTCGATGATCGAAGGCGTGCGGCGCTCCGGCGCCGAGAAGAAGATCTTCCGCCACAATGATGTCGCGCATCTGGAAAGCCTGCTGCAGGCGGCGGGCCGCGAGCGCGCCAAGCTGATCGTCTTCGAGAGCGTCTATTCGATGGATGGCGACATCGCTCCGATAAAGCAGATCGTCGAGCTCGCCGAGCGCTACAACGCCATGACCTATATCGACGAGGTCCATGCCGTCGGCATGTACGGACCGCGCGGCGGCGGCATCACCGAGCGTGAGGGACTGGCCGACCGGATCGATATCATCCAGGGCACGCTGGCCAAGGCGTTCGGCACGCTGGGCGGGTACATCACCGGCACAAGCGCGGTGATCGACGCGGTGCGCTCCTATGCGCCGGGCTTCATCTTCACCACGGCGCTGCCGCCGGCGATCGCCGCCGCCACCACCGCCTCGATCCGCCACCTGAAACGCTCGCAGGCCGAGCGCGATGCCCAGCAACAGCAGGCGACGCGAACCAAGCAGATCCTTTCCGCCGCCGGTCTGCCGGTGATGGAATCGCCGACCCACATCGTGCCGCTGCTGGTCGGCGATCCGGAACTTTGCAAGATGGCGAGCGATCGCCTGCTTGGCGTGCACGGCATCTACATCCAGCCGATCAACTATCCGACCGTACCGCGCGGCACCGAACGGCTGCGCATCACGCCGACGCCCTTCCATACCGACGCGCTGATTGCCGCACTGCAGGATGCGCTGGTCGAGACCTGGGATGCGCTGGGCATCCCCTATGGTTCGGCAGGCAGGCCCTCGGTGGCCGAGAGCGACCGCGTCATTCCCTTGCTGGTGCCCAAGTCCGGCGGCTGAAGCCCGTCTGAAACTCTACTGCGACGGCCATCTGACGCGGGTTTCTGCGCTTCCGGTACTCACGGACCTGAATGTCCGCTGTGCTCCGGTCCGCGAAACCCACGCCAGCTCACTCGCCGGAGCGATTTTCAATCCGGGCTTCGTCTGCGGCTTGGCTAGACGGCCTTCATCCACTTTGCCAGCCGGTGCGCTGCTTCCTCGACCTGGTCGAGGCGGCGGTGGAAGCACAACCTGAGGAAGGCTTCGCCGCCGGGGCCGAAGGCTGTGCCGGGCGCCAGGCCGACATTGGCCTTGTCGACGATCTCGAAAGCGGCGGCGCGTGAATCGGTAATGCCGTCGACCGTGAAGAACAAATAGAACGCGCCTTGCGGCACGGTGAACCGGGCGCGGCCGATGGCACCGAGGATGCCGCAGACCAGGTCACGCGCCGCACGCGCCCGCTCCACCTGTTCGGCAATGAAGGCATCGCCCCCATCGAGGGCGGCGATTGCACCGCGCTGCATGAACTGGGCGACGCCGGAGTTCGAATACTGGATCAGGTTCTCGAACACCTGCTGCAAGGCGGGATGGGTCTTGATCCAGCCGACACGCCAGCCAGTCATCGCCCAGTTCTTGGAGAAACTGTTGACGAACAGGATGCGATCTTCCGCCGTCGCTATGTCGAGGAAGGATGGCGCACGACCATGACCATAGTGAAACAGGGAATAAATTTCGTCGGCGATGATCCAAAGGTTCTTCGCGCGGGCAAGATCGAGGATCGCCTGCAAGGTCTCATGATCGGCGGTCCAGCCGGTTGGGTTCGACGGTGTGTTGATGAACAGTGCCTTTGTGCGCGGCGTGATCGAAGCCGCGATCTTCTCGACATCGCAGGACCAGCCATTGCCGGACTGGTCGAGCGTTACCGGGACCGGCACGGCTCCCGCTATCGCCGCAGCGGCATCGAAATTCGGCCAGGCCGGCGACAGATAGACAACTTCGTCACCGGCGCCGGCGACCGCGTCGAGCGCCAGCTGGATGGCGTGCATGCCCGATCCGGTGACGATGAATTCGTCTTCAGGGAAGGTCTTGCCGAAATGCCTTGCATAGTAGCGGGCGAGCGCTTGCCTGAGCTCCGGAATGCCTTTCTGCCAGGTGTAGAATGTCTCGCCGCTGGCCAATCCCCGGGCAGCGGCGTCGCTGATGAAGGCGGGCGTCGGCAGGTCGCCCTCACCGGCCCAGAGCGGGATCAGGCCCTCGCGCAGGCGGCCGTGGTTGACGACGGCGACAATGCCGCTCTCTGGCGCCGCGCGGGCTTCGGCGCGCAAACTTTCGATCAAGGTCATGGACGGATCCGTTCCGGTCTCAGGCGTTGGCTAGCGCTCCTTAACAGATGCGAAAACAGAAAACCCCGGCCGCGAACGACCGGGGTTTTGGTCCAGAAGAACCTGAACCGTCTATCTCTTGGCGAGCAGGTCGCGGATTTCGGTGAGCAACGCGACGTCGGCGGGCGGCGGCGCAGCGGGAGCTGCCGGCTTCTCGCGCTCAAGCCGCCTACGCATATTGTTTACCGCCTTGACCATCAGGAAGATGATGAAGGCAAGGATAAGGAAGTTCAATACCGCGGTAATGAAGCTGCCATAGGCGAAGACCGCGCCTTGCTTCTTGGCATCTGCTAAGGATGTCGCATTGACGGCCGAGGAGAGCCCGAAGAAGTAGTTGTTGAAGTCCAGCCCACCGAAGATCGCGCCGACGATCGGCATGATGACGTCGTCGACCAGCGACGTGACGATCTTGCCGAAGGCGGCGCCGATGATGACGCCGACGGCCAAGTCCATCACGTTACCCTTGGAGATGAATTCCTGGAATTCTTTCAGCATTCTACCCTCCTTGCCATGACCGGCCGCACCATGTCCCATCCATGCGGCATCGACCCAGAGGCAACATAACAAAAACCTGAGGTTGCAACATGGGCAAAAGCGAGAAAACAACCGCTTTTTCCTTCCTTCCCCGCACCTTGGTTGTGCTGTCCGAATGCCGCAACAACGGTCATGCTTCCAAAGCCGCGATGGACTCGGACGCCAAGCTGTGATTGCGTTCGGGCAAGCCGGATAAAAAGACGGCAAAGGGAGGAAATTGCAGGCGTGCAAGGCTTGTTCATCGTCTTCATCGCGATCGCCTATGTGACGCTGCTGTTCGCCATTGCCAGCCTGGGCGACCGCCGCTCGGCGATATCCGGGCCCGGCCGAGCCCGGCCCTTCATCTACGCGCTCAGCCTTGCCATATACTGCACGTCCTGGACCTTCTTCGGTTCGGTCGGCCTCTCCTCCGAACGCGGCCTCGAATTCCTCGGCATCTATACCGGCCCGGTGCTGGTGTTCGTGTTCGGCTTTCCGCTGCTCAACCGCATCGTGCGGCTGGCCAAAACCGAGAAGATCACCTCGATCGCCGACTTCCTCGGCGCCCGCTATGGCAAGAGCTTTACCGTCTCGGCGATCGCCACGCTGATCGCCACGATCGGCGCGGTGCCCTATATCGCGCTGCAGTTGAAGGCGATTTCCGGCTCGGTCAGCCTGATGGTCGAGCACTATACCGGCTCGCCGCCCTCCTTCGATCCGTTCGTCAGCGACATCTCGCTGGTCGTCGCCATGCTCTTGGCGCTGTTTGCGGTGCTGTTCGGCACACGCCACGCCGACGCCACCGAACACCAGGACGGGCTGGTGCTGGCGGTGGCGGTCGAAACCGTGGTCAAGCTCGCCGCCTTCCTGGCGATCGGCCTGATGGTCACCTTCCTGATCTTCGGCGGGCCAGGCGACATGTTCGACAAGCTCGCCCAGAACGCGCAGGTCCGGCAGGCGATGAGCTACAACACCTCGCTCGCCACATGGCTGGTGCTGACGGGCCTCAGCGGCTTTGCCATCATCATGCTGCCGCGGCAGTTCTACGTCACCATCGTCGAGAACCGCGGCGAGGCCGAGTTGCGCACCGCGACATGGGTGTTTCCGCTCTACCTCGTGGCGATCAATCTGTTCGTGCTGCCGATCGCCTTTGCCGGCCTGTCGCTGGTCGGCACCGGAACCAGCAGCGATCTCTATGTGCTGTCGCTGCCCCTGTTCAGCGGCCACGACGTGCTGGCGATGGCGGCTTTCATCGGCGGTCTGTCGGCGGCAACGGCGATGGTGATCGTCGAAAGCGTGGCGCTGTCGATCATGATCTCCAACGACCTCGTCATTCCGCTGTTCGTGCGCCGCCTGCTCAAGACCTCCACCTCCGAGACCGAAGACTGGTCGACGCTCATCCTCAATGTGCGGCGCGGGGCGATCTTCATCCTGCTGTTCATCGCCTTCCTCTACTACCGCCAGAGCACCAACAGCGCGCGCCTGTCGTCGATCGGCCTTATGTCCTTCGCGGCCATCGCCCAGTTCGCGCCCGCGCTGATCGGCGGGCTGATCTGGCGCGGCGCCAACGGCAGGGGTGCAGCACTTGGCATGATCGCCGGTATCCTCGTCTGGGGCTACACACTGCTGTTGCCCTCGCTCGTCGCGCCCGATACCGATATCATCGTGCAGGGGCTGTTCGGCTTCGAGGCGCTGCGGCCGCAGGCGCTGTTCGGCACCGTCGCCGAGCCGCTGAACCACGGCGTGCTGTGGAGCCTGTCGATCAACGCGGTGTTCTTCGTTCTGGGCTCCCTCTCGCGCGCGTCGGTACCGCTGGAACGCATCCAGGCGTCGATCTTCGTGCCGCGCGATGCCGGCCCGATGCCCAGCCTGCGCCGCTTCCGCACCGCCATCACCGTCAATGACCTCAAGGACACGATCGGGCGCTATCTCGGGGTCGAACGCACCGAGCGTTCCTTCCAGTCTTTCGAAAAGACCAGCGGTACCTCGCTGCACGGCAACGAACAGGCGAGCATGGACGTCATCCGCTTCTCCGAGCAGTTGCTGGCCAGCGCCGTCGGCTCTTCCTCGGCGCGGCTGATCCTGTCGCTGTTGTTCCGGCGCCACGACCGCGAATCACGGGATGCCTTCCGCCTGCTCGACGACGCCACCGAGGCGCTGCAGCACAACCGCGACCTCTTGCAGATCGCGCTCGACCAGATGGAGCAAGGCATCACCGTCTTCGACCGCGATTTCCGCCTGATCTGCTGGAACCGCCAGTACCGGGCGCTGTTCGACCTGCCCGACGAGATGGGCCAGGTCGGCGTCTCGCTCGACCGCATCCTGCGCCATCTCGCCGAGCGCGGCGACATTCCCGCCGATCAGCGCGTGGCCATGCTCAACCGGCTGACCAGTTTCGTCAGCCCTTGGCAGATGGAGCTGAAGACCAGCGGCCGCATCCTGGAATTGCGGTCCAACCCGATGCCGGACGGCGGCATCGTTGCCACCTACGCCGACATTTCCGGGCGCGTCGAACAGGACCTGGCGCTGAAGCGCGCCAATGAATCGCTGGAGCAGCGCGTCAAGATCCGCACCATCGAGCTGACCCGGGTCAACGAGGAACTGGCGCAGGCACAGATGCTGGCCGAAGAGGCCAATCTCGGCAAGACGCGCTTCCTCGCCGCCGCCGGCCACGATATCCTGCAGCCGCTGAACGCCGCCCGGCTCTATTGCTCGTCGCTGATCGAAAAGGCCGGCAAGGGGCCTGCCGGCAAGGCGGCGGTCAACATCGAATCCTCGCTGGAATCGGTCGAGACCATTCTCGGCGCCGTGCTCGACATCTCCCGCCTGGATGCCGGCGCAATGAAGCCGGACGATACAGCCTTCAACCTCGACGGATTGCTGCGCCAGATCGGCAATGATTTTCGGCCAATGGCCGCTGAGAAAAAGCTCGGCCTGACGATCATGCCATCGTCGGTGACGGTGATGACGGATCGCAACCTGTTGCGCCGCCTGATCCAGAACCTCGTCTCCAACGCCATCAAATACACGCGCCACGGCCGTGTGCTGGTCGGTGTGCGACGGCGTGGCGAACTGGCCGAGATCCAGGTGATCGACACCGGCATCGGCATCGCCGGCGACAAGCTGAACACCGTCTTCCACGAATTCACCCGGCTGGACGAAGGTGCCCGCGAAGCCGAGGGGCTCGGCCTTGGCCTCTCCATCGTCGACCGCATCGCGCGGGTTTTGCGCCTGGAAATCCGGATCTTTTCAAATCCGGGCAAGGGCACACGTTTTTCCGTCATACTGCCCGTGGCGGCCGTGCAGGAGCCGCGCCGCGAGATCGAGACCAGAGCCCCTGCCCGTGCGACCGCTTCCCTGGCCGGGCTGCACGTGCTCTGCATCGACAACGACGCCCGCATCCTCGAAGGCATGCGGCTGCTGCTCGAAGGCTGGGGGTGCAATGTCGACACGGTGTCAGGCTCAAAGGAACTGGAGAATGCCACGATACACCGCCCCGACATCGTCCTTGCCGACTATCATCTCGATGGCGAAACCGGTCTCGACATCATCATGAAGCTGCGCGCGACCCATGGCGACGACCTGCCGGCCGTGCTGGTCACGGCCGACCGCTCCAACGAGGTACGCACGGCCGCGGGCGGGCTCGAGATACCGGTGATCAACAAGCCGCTGAAGCCGGCCGTGCTGCGTTCGATGATGGCCAGGGTCAGGCCGCTGGCTTCGGCCGCCGAATAGTCAGCTGGTTGCCTGCAGCGGGTCGCTGCCGATCTTGGACAGCAGGATCACCGCCTGGGTGCGGCTGTCGACGCCGAGCTTCTGCAGGATGGCGGAGACATGCGCCTTGATGGTGGCCTCGGAGACACCGAGTTCATAGGCGATCTGCTTGTTGAGCAGGCCCTCTGCCAGCATGCCGAGCACGCGGGTCTGTTGCGGGGTCAGCGCCTGCAGCCGCTTGATCAGGTCGGAAATCTCGGGATCGCGCTCGACGCCGAGATCGACACCGACGGGTGCTGCAATGTCACCAGCAAGCACCGACTGCACGGCATCGCGGATTTCTTCCATGCTGGCCGACTTGGAGATGAAACCGGACGCGCCGAGATCGAGCGCTCGCCTGATGGTCGCCGGATCGTCATGCGCCGACACCACCACCAGCGGCACCTCCGGATGGATGCCGCGTAGCGAGATCAGGCCGGAGAGGCCGCTGGCGCCCGGCATCGACAGGTCGAGCAGCACCAGGTCGACATCCTCATTGGCCACGAGCAGCGCCTTGGCGCTTTCGAAATCTCCGGCCTCGTGGATCGCGGCGACGTCGCCGATGCCAGCAAGCGCTTCACGCAGCGCACCGCGAAACAGCGGGTGATCGTCGGCGATGACGAAAGAATAGCCTGACGGCAAATGTTCCTCCCCGAATCCCCCGATGATTTTCTGCTTTTTCCGGGATCAGATGAACGATTATGAGGGGCTGCGCGCTGTTTTCAAGCGGCAAAGCCAGCGCGCCGCGTTTTCCCTACTTCAGACGCTCATGTCTTCTGCGAGTTGAGCTGGGCGCCGCCGCCATTGTCCTTGTCCATATCCTTGACGATGCCCATGAAGCCGCGCAGGAAGCGCTCCATGTAGTTCATGGTCTTGTTGAAATCCTCCTCGCTAGGCAGTTTCGATTCGAGGCGGGCGGAGAGCGAATTCTCGAGCTTGGTGACGCGCTCGTCCATCGCCTTCATCGAGGTCTGCAGGCGATCGACCTCGTCCTGGAAAGCGGCGCGTTCGTCGGCCGCCATCTTGCAGACGAGCTGACCGGAGCGCTCCTGGCAAATCGACATCGCGCCTGTCTGCGTATCCATGCGGACATAGCCGTTGTCAGACTTTTCCAGCCGGTAGCGGTCGGTTTCTTCGGAAAAAGCGGATGCCGCGACCAGCGAAACGAGTGCGGCGGGGATCAAGATGTGCTGCGGACGCATGTTGTTCCTCCATGGCCAAAGTCTGAAATATCGCATGTTTGCGCCGGAAATGGGGAAGACCCCTGGCGTGGCCTTTCCCGCGTGGCTGGTTCGGACTATAGCGCAACCATGTCTCAGATTATCTACAAGATAACCCCGGAAGCGCCCTGGCGCGAGGCCGAAACAAATGGCCGCTTCACCGGCGCGCCGATCGATGTCGCCGACGGCTTCATCCATTTCTCCACGGCGGCGCAGGTGAGGGAAACGGCGGCAAGGCATTTCGCCGGCCAGACCGGCCTGCTGCTGGTCGCCATCGACGGCGCCAGCCTGGGCGGTGCGCTGAAATACGAAGTTTCGCGCGGCGGCGCGCTGTTTCCACATCTTTACGGCGTGCTGGACCTGAAAGCCGTGCTGTGGGTCCGACCATTGCCGCTTGGCGCCGACGGTGCTCACCAGTTCCCGGCACTGGAGGGCGAATGAGCGTGCTCGACCGGCTCGGCCAGAAGCTGCTGTTCACATTCGATCCGGAAACCGCGCATGGCTTGTCGATCGCGGCGCTGCGGTGCGGCCTGCCGGTGACCGGGCGGCCGACACGCGACGCCAGGCTGAAGGTCAGCGTCTGCGGCATCGACTTCCCCAATCCGCTCGGCATGGCGGCCGGCTACGACAAGAACGCCGAGGTGCCCGACGCTTTGCTTGGGCTCGGCTTCGGCTTTGCCGAGGTCGGCACGATCACGCCGCTGCCACAGGCCGGCAACCCGAAGCCACGCATCTTCCGACTGACGGCGGATGAAGCGGTGATCAACCGGCTGGGCTTCAACAATGAAGGTCACGCGGCCGCCGAAAGACGCCTTGCTGCGCGCAAGGGGCGTTCCGGCATCGTCGGCGTCAACATCGGCGCCAACAAGGACAGCACCGACCGCATCGGCGACTATGAGCGCGGCGTCGCCCGCCTTGCACCCTACGCCAGCTATCTGACGGTCAACATCTCCTCGCCCAACACGCCCGGCCTGCGCAACATGCAGGCGCGCGAGCAGCTCGGCGAGCTGCTGTCGCGCGTCATGGCCGCACGCGCCTTGGCAACAGCGCAGCCGCCGGTCTTCCTCAAGATCGCGCCGGACCTGGTCGAGGCGGAACTGGAGGACATCGCCGCCGAGGTCACCGAGAAACGGATCGACGGCGTCATCGTCTCCAACACGACCATCTCCCGGCCAGCACTGCGCAGCGGCGACAGCGCGCGCGAGACCGGCGGGCTCTCCGGCAAGCCGCTGTTCGAACGCTCGACCATCGTGCTGGCCAGGATGCGCAAACTGCTCGGACCCGAGCTTGCCATCATCGGCGTCGGCGGCGTCGATTCCGCCGATACGGCGCTTGAAAAAATCCTTGCCGGAGCCGATCTCGTACAGCTCTACACCAGCATGATCTATGCCGGCCCTGCATTGCCGGGGCGGATCGTCGCCGGGATGGCACGCTTTGTCGAAACGTCGCGGCTCAAGTCCATTCGCGAATTGCGCGACGGCCATCTCGATCAATGGGCGACGAAGCCACTCAGCTGAACACAGTCCGCACCCGCAGCCGCAGAATGGCCAACAGGCTGAAGCCGCGCGCGAGCAGGAAGACGTGCAGCGCCGCCCACAGCCCATTGTTGCCGAAGGCCGGCGCCAGCGTCAGCAGCGCAATGCTGAAGGCAAGAAACGACAACAGCATCATGTTGCGCATGTCGCGCGACCAGGTGGCGCCGATGAAGACGCCATCCATCTGGAACGCCAGCACACCGCTCAGCGCGGTGAACGCCGCCCACGGCAGGTAGATGTCGGCCACGGAGCGGACCTCCTCCGACGTCGTGACGAGGGCGACCAGATTGGCCCCGGCCATCAGCAGCACGAGGGTCGCCGTCCCGGCCAGCCCAAACCCCCAGAACAGGGTCAGCCTGACGGCCCGACGGAAGGGGATGGCCGCGCGCGCGCCAACGGCACGGCCGGCGAGCTGTTCGGCGGCCGTGGCAAAGCCGTCGAGGAAATAGCCGGCTACGAGGAAGAAATTCATCAGTACGGCATTGGCGGCCAGAGTCACCGTGCCGAACTGCGCACCCTGGCGGGTGAACAGCGCGAAGGCTGCAAGCAGCGAGAACGAGCGGATCATGATGTCGCGGTTGAGCGACAGCATGCGCAGGAAGGCGGCCATATCGAGCAGACGATGGCGCGGCAAGGGCGGCGTCGCCCGGAAGCGCCTGACAACGATGGCGAGACCAAGCAGCATGGCAAGGAATTCACCGGTGACGGTCGCCCAGGCGACGCCGGCGACACCCCAGCCGAGTTTCAGGCCGAGCAGGAAGCAGAGCGCGATGTTGATGCCGTTGAGGACCAATTGCAGAACCAGTCCGAGCCCGCCTTCGCCGCGCCCCAAGACATAGCCGAGGATGGCATAGTTGATCAGCGAGAAGGGTGCCGCAAGCAGCCTGATGCGGATGTAAACGGCCATCGCCTCGCTGACGCGCGGTTCGGCACCCATGAATTTCTGCCCGGCGATGGCGACCAGAGGAGCAAGCGCGGCGAGGATGATGCCAGCGACGACCGCGATCAGCACGGCGCGCCAGAACACCGCCTGTTCCTCCAGGGCGTCGCCGCGCCCGAAAGCCTGCGCGACGAGGCCGGTGGTTCCCGAGCGCAGGAAATTGAAGGTGGTGAAGACGACGTCGAAAACAAGCGCTCCGGCCGCCAGGCCGCCGAGCAAGGCGGCGTCGCCGAACTGTCCCACAACCGCCGTATCGACCAAGCCGAGCAGCGGCGTCGTCAGATAGGCAAGCGTCATCGGCACCGCGATGGCGAGCACGGAACGGTTGGTGACGACAAAGGATCTCGCGTCGGCTGGGATTGCACCCTCGTCCAAAGGTCTTCTGCCTTGCTGTTTGCGGCTTGATCGGGCACCCGATGTGCCCCACTTTGCTCGCATCGCGCAATCATTCATCCGATAACGGCCAATCGATTCCCTGACCCTGGCGCGAGCTCTGATGCCCCTGCAGATCGTCCATCATCCCGACTATGACGCCGGCTTCGCCGTCAACCATCGCTTTCCGATGAGCAAGTATCCGCTGCTGATGGACGCCTTGCGCGCACGCGGACTGGCCGGACCCAACGCGCTCAACACCGCCGAGCCAGCGCCGGCGTCATGGCT
This sequence comes from Mesorhizobium sp. RCAM 05104, assembly GCF_059683645.1. Classification (NCBI taxonomy): domain Bacteria; kingdom Pseudomonadati; phylum Pseudomonadota; class Alphaproteobacteria; order Hyphomicrobiales; family Phyllobacteriaceae; genus Mesorhizobium; species Mesorhizobium sp. RCAM 05104. The sequence goes on from NZ_CM185033.1 coordinate 2,820,884, forward strand.
GAAGCTTGCCCACGCGGCGGACTATGTCGATCAGGTGCTGGCCTGCACGGTACCCGAGAAAATCGAACGCGAGATCGGTTTTCCAGTTGGCCCCCGCGTCTCGTTGCGCGCGCAGCTTGCCACCGGTGGCACGATGCTGGCAGCGCGACTGGCCTTGCGGCACGGCATCGCCTGCAACACCGCCGGTGGCAGCCATCATGCGCGGCGCACGCAAGGCGCCGGCTTCTGCACCTTCAACGATGTCGCCGTCGCCGCGATGATGTTGCTGGCCGAAGGCACGGCACAAAAGATCCTGGTCGTCGATCTCGACGTGCATCAGGGCGACGGCACGGCGGACATTCTGAGCGATGAGCCCCGCGCGTTCACCTTTTCCATGCATGGCGACCGCAACTATCCCGTGCGCAAGATCGCCTCCGATCTCGACATCGCACTGCCCGACGGCACCGGTGACGCCGCCTATCTCGAGACGCTTGGCGGCATCCTGCCGGAGCTGGCCGCCAAAGCGCGCTGGGATATCGTGCTCTACAATGCCGGCGTCGACGTCCATGCCGAGGACCGGCTGGGCAGGCTGTCGCTGTCGGATGACGGTCTGCGCGCCCGCGACGAGATGGTTATCCGCCACTTCCGCGCGCTCGGCATTCCTGTCTGCGGCGTCATCGGCGGCGGCTATTCGACCGATGTGGCCGCGCTAGCAGCGCGGCACGCCATCCTGTTCGAGGTGGCTTCGGGTTATGCCTGACGGTTCATTTGCGGTAGCTGGCGATCCTGAGCAGGATGAAGGCCGGCACGACGATTGCCGCACCCAGCAGGATATAGCCAAGGAAACGGTCGATGGCGTGGAAGCCCAGGTTCCATAGGTCGATGAAGAATTTCTGGATGCCGTAGAGCACGTCCATCGGCGACCAGCCGAAGGCGTTCATGACCAGGCCGACGAGGAACGACACCACCAGCAGCTTCAGGATCACCCTGAGCGGCGAGTCGCCGAGGAAGCGTGTCAGTGCGGACAAGGCCTGTCTCCAGCTTCGGTCGCCCCGATTCGGGGGACAGGCCCAGAGATACGCACTCGCCGGCCATCCATCAAGCCGGCGCGGCTGTCGCGTGGAACCGGTGGGTCGAGCCAGTAGCGCTGTCACGCGAGAGTTGGGCAACTGGCGAGCCCCCCGCATCTCGAACAAGTGGACGCGGATCCTCGGCAGGCGCGCAATTGGCGGGGTCATGGCGTGGCGCCCGCATCCGCATGGAGCTGCCGGTTCGTTGGTGACGGGGCTTACGGCGTCAACCGCATGGCGGAAAGGCGGCAGCCGACGGCCGCGGTCGATCCCGCTGGCTTATCTGTTTTCTAACCAATTGCCGCTATTCCCAATCAAATAGCGGGAGCCAGGCTTTTGGTGGAGACGGAAAACATCACCACGCGACGCGCCGTCATGTTGTCGGTGGTCGTCCCGTGCTACAATGAACTGGATGGGGTGGCCGAACTTCACCGGCGGGTGACGGCCGCATGCCTGGAACACGGCCCTTCCTACGAGATCGTCCTGGTCATCGATGGCGCGACCGACGGCACGCGCGAAGCCATTTTCCAGATGGCCGAAAAGGACGACCATGTCGTCGCCATCGACCTTGCCCGCAACTACGGCCACCAGATCGCGTTGACCGCGGGGCTCGAATTCTGTCGCGGCCAACGCATTCTCATTCTCGATGCCGACCTGCAGGATCCGCCGGAACTGCTCGGCGCGATGATGACGAAGATGAATGAAGGCTTCGATGTCGTTTACGGCCAGCGGCTGACGCGCGACGGTGAAAGCTGGTTCAAGCTGGCTTCTGCCTCGATGTTCTATCGCTTGCTGGGCCGGATGGTCGACGTCGACATAGCACCGAATTCCGGGGACTTCCGGCTGATGAGCCGCCGCGCGCTGGACCATCTCAACGCGATGCCTGAACGCTACAGGTTCATTCGCGGCATGGTGAGCTGGATCGGGCTGAAACAGGTGGCTTTCCCCTATGAAAGACACCGGCGCTTTGCCGGCACCACCCACTATCCGCTGAAGAAGATGGTTCTCCTGGCGATCGACGCGATGACCAGCTTCTCCATCGCACCGCTAAGGTTCGCCTCGCTGCTCGGCATGATGTTCGGACTTCTGGGGCTGGTCGTGCTCGGCTACACCCTGTTCGAATGGACCGCCGGAAACGTCTTGCCCGGCTGGACGAGCCTTGCCGCGATCATGCTGATCCTCGGCAGCGTCCAGCTCATGGTGCTTGGCATCTTCGGCGAGTATCTCGGGCGCATGTACATGGAGACAAAGCGGCGACCGCTCTACCTCGTCAACGAGATCGTTTCGCGCAGCCAGGCAGCCGAGGACAAGAACCTGCCTGTCCATCGCCTGCAGGAGATGGCAAAGAGGGCCGCGCGTGCTTGAGGCGGAGTTCGACCAGTTTGCGCGCGAGTATCAGGAACAGCATGCCGCGAGCATAAGGCTGAGCGGCGAAACGCCGGACTTCTTCGCCAAGTACAAGATCGACGACGTTGCCGCGACCCTACGGCGGGCCGGTGTGAAACCGCGACGGATACTCGACTTCGGCGCTGGCGTCGGCAATTCGCTCGGCCATATGCGCAAAGCGTTTCCAGACAGCGAGATCGTCTTGCTCGATCCTTCGCGGGAATCGCTCGACATCGCCCGCAAGCGCTTTCCCGGCCAGGCCTCATTCACGCATTTCGACGGCAACACAATTCCGTTCGCCGACGGCAGCTTCGACCTGGCCTTCGCGGCGTGCGTCTTCCACCACATTCCCGAAGACCTGCAGATCGGATTGCTCGCGGAGATCGGCAGGGTGCTGGCCGATGGCGGCAGCTTCTTTCTTTTCGAACACAATCCGTGGAACCCGCTGACCACCCACGCTGTGAGAAATTGCGCTTTCGACGAGAACGCGGTCTTGATCAACTCCCGCGAGATGCGCAAGCGGATGGCCGCGGCGGGTCTTTCCAACACCCGGATCATCTACCGGATCTTCTTTCCCCGGCTGCTTGCCAGGCTGAGGCCGTTCGAGCGCTTCCTCACCAAGATTCCTGTCGGAGCCCAGTATTTTGCGCATGCGGTCAAGCCTGCCGTTTGACGATCCGAGGATGCTGCGATTTGGCGCCGTCGGTTTGTTGAACACGGCGCTGGGATACGTGGTCATCCTGGCCGGGCTCGCGCTGGGCCTTGGCGACATCGTTTCCAATGCCACGAGCCATGCCGCTGGCCTTGTCCTCGGCTTCTTCCCCAACCGCCAATGGACCCTCAGCCTTTCGGCGCGTTTCGTGTTCGTCGGCGGTGGGAGCGCTCCCTATTCCTCGATCGGAGTGAACGCGAAGTGGCCTGGAGCCGCTATATGAGCCAGGCGGCAGCAATCGCGCCGGCAAGGCCCGCGCTCGAGGACGCACAGCGGGCCAGGTTGGTATTCTGCCTGTTGGTTGCCTGCGTCATAGCGGCGGTACTGGCTGCCTTTGCCAGCGCCCTCCTGCAGGATCCCGACAATTGGTGGCAAGTGAAGGTCGGACTGGATTTCCTGGCAAACCGGACATTTCCGACGGCCGACCCCTACTCCCACACCTTTGCCGGCCAGCCATGGATCGCCAAGGAATGGCTTGGGCAAGTCCTGCTGGCGCTTGCCTACCAGGCGGGAGGCTGGAACGGGGTGGTCACGCTGATCATCGCCACGGTCGGCCTGACGGTCTTCCTGATGGGATGGTTTCTCAGCGCCTGGCTGAAGCCTATATTGGCGATAGCGCTGGCGTTCGTCGTGGCCTTCCTGATCGACCCGATCTATACGGCGCGCCCCCACGTCTTCACCTTGCCGATCATCGTCATCTGGACGGCGACGCTGTTTCGTGCGGCGCAAGAAGAGCAAACCCCGCCCTGGTGGCTGCTTGTGCTTGTCGTGCTGTGGGCCAACCTGCACGCCACCTTCACCCTGGGCTTCGTCATCGCCGCCTTTGCCGGTCTGGATCTGCTGGTGCGCGTCGGCCTGTCGAAACCCTTCCTCCTGGCGAAATGGGTCGCGTTCGGCCTGCTCTGCCCACTGGTCAGTCTGATCCATCCCTATGGCGTGAAATCCATCCTGGCCACGCTCACCGTCGCCTATGGCAATGAGGCCGTGCCACTCATCCTCGAGTGGCGGCCATTCAATGCTCAGGAACAGCCTTTCCAGGAAGTCGCGATGCTGGCGGCGCTTTTCGGGCTTTTGGTATCGCGGTTGCGAATTGGCTGGCCCAAGGCCCTGTTCATCATCTTCACCCTGCATATGTTCCTCGGCCACATGCGCTTCGTGTATCTGTTCTTCCTACTGATTCCCTTGGTGATCGCGGTCGAGGTCGCGCGGCAATACCCCTCGCTTTCAGCTCCCGCATGGCTGGCTGAAAAGCGCGACGGGTTGGAAAAATTCTTCGCCAGGCGGTTCTACCCGATCTGCGTCGCGGCAACCGTTCTGGTGGTCGGTGCGGCCTTGGTGCTTGGCAGCTCGTATCAGGTCGCGCCGAGCCAGAAGACGTCGGCCAGCGGCGCGCTGGCATTCGCCGAAAGCCATCATCTGTCCGGCAACGTGCTGAATTCCTACAATTTCGGCGGCACGCTGATCTTCCACGGGATCAAGACCTATATCGACGGACGGACGGACCAGCTGTTCCTGGGCGGCTTCACGAAGACCGACGACGAGATGGGGCACAGCAACGGCAGGCCGCTGCTGGAAGCCCAGCTGAAGAAATACGCCATAGGCTGGGCGCTGTTGTCGGCCGGCGACAGCCGCATTCCCTTCTTCGACGAACTGGGCTGGAAGCGCGCCTATTCGGACGATTATGCGATGATCTACCTGCCGGACGCCTGATCTGGCCGCGCCGGCACGAGGCCCGCTTTGGCGATTGCCCCAAGGCATGCCGTCATGATAACGAGGGCTCACGCGGGTATGATGTAATGGTAGCCTGTCAGCTTCCCAAGCTGAACGCGCGGGTTCGATTCCCGCTACCCGCTCCAGGCATCCACACTCCGGAAGGTTCGAACAGGCTGTCTAAGCCTGGCTGATTCGCATCTGCTTTTTGAGCAGGAACCGAGCGAGATTGTCGATGTTGCGCGGCGCCACGTTTTCGGGGAGATGGGCCAATGGGCTCTTGGATTTGGCGTCATTTTGGAACCGCTCTACCCAGTCTTCGGTGTGTGTGTCCCGCTGCAACCGTAAATTCGTCTTGAACTCGCCTTGCGGCATTTCAACCGACAACTGCCGGGCCATCGATTCGACAAAAGGACGAGGGTCGTCCAACAGGTCTTCGTAGAAGAAATGGTCGTAAGGGAGATTGCCTATGCGCAAGTAGGCCTCCCAGAAGGCATAGCTCTGCTCGATCAGGAAGTAGGCCTGGCAGATGCCCGCGAAGTCGTATTGCGGAACCAAATCAGCGCCGTTCATCGTGCTTTTCCAATGGCCGGTTGCCTTCGCCCGGCAATGGGAAATTGCTTGACGAAGTCGGTCTCTCCGCTCCAGCAGGACCAATCCCATATCATGGCGCCTGACGCATTCGGCGAGGAAGTCGGCTCCATATTTCGCCTGCGACCAGTGAAGATGCCGTGGGAACAACTTTACCGCGAACCTGCCATTCGCGGTCCCGCCGCGGTCGATCACAGCGGAAAGAAGTTCATCGAATGATTTCGGCTTGAACCCCAGATTGATCGTATCGAGCCATTCAGCCGACTTGCCAAAAGTGCCGGTGCTGTTGGTGAGACTGCCGAGCCATTCGGAGCCACTACGAGCCTCGGTTAATATCGCCACGCCTTTCATGTGTCCCCATTGCTGGTTGTCCGGAGAGATTCATTAGCTAAGGAAAATATGGCGCTCTGAAGGAATGTGTAGTCCCTCGCTTTAGGGTGTAGAGGTCGGAACCGACTGGCTCAAGGGCGAAGCCACTGCCGGCAATGGCATTCGCCGTTGGCGATCGGACCTGGAGCCGCCGCGTCAGATCTGTCGCCCATGGACCGCCGCATCCGTGGGGATCATCCGGTCACCCGTTCGATGCTGAGGTTCGCTGGTGATCAACGTCGTGCGTCGGGCGGGATAACCTTGCCCGAACTTGCCGCTATCCCACCTCTCGCAGAATGAAGTCGTGCAGCATCTTGGCGGCCGGCGACAGCACGCGGTTTTTCACGGTGATCAGGCTGTAGGGCCTGACTTCGATGTCGAATTCGGTGTGGACGACGTCGATGGCGCCGGCCAGCCCTTCGGGATTCTGGATGAATTTCGCCACCTGGACCGAGACCGGCGCAATGGCGTCGGACTGCGCGACCATGACCAGGGTCAGGAGGAGCGAGCTGGTGTTGAGGATCCGGTCCGGCAGGGCGATGTTGCGGTTGAGGAAATTGCTCTCCATTGCCTGGCGCAAGGGCGAACCGCCCGACTGGAAGACCCAGTCATAGCTGGCGGTCTCCTCCAGCCGCACCACCTTGCCCCTGGTGAGCGGATGGCCCCGGCGCACGATCAGGCACGCCTTCTCGACGCCGATGACGCGCGACTCGAACAGGCGCGGATTGAGATCGTCGGGGATGCGCGCGATGATGAAGTCATGGCGCATGGCGATCAGTTCGCGCGCCAGCACGTTGGAGGTCTCGACCTGCATGGTGATCTCGATGCGCGGATAGAGGCGGCGGATCTCGCGAATCGCCGGCACTGCCAGCTCGATCGCCGGCGCCGTCACGGCACCCAGAAACACCGAACCGCCCTTGCCCGCCTTGAGCTCGGAAATCTCGCGGTCGACCTCGCGCATCTCCAGCAGGATCGAGCGCGCGCGCCTGGCCAGTGCCTTGCCGTACGGGGTCAACGTGATACCGCGCGGCAGCCTTTCGCACAGCTTGACCTCGAGCACAGCCTCCATCTCGCCGATCATGCGCGAGGCCGCCGGCTGCGAGATGTTCATGACCTGGGCCGCCGCGCTCACCCGGCCATGATCGTCGAGCGCGACGATCATGCGCATGTGACGCAGGCTGAGACCACTGCGCAGCAGGGTTTCGCCGTCGCCCGGCATTTCGCTGTAACCATTTGAAACCGCTGTCGGATTCCGTAGCGCCACCATGGCTTTTTCGCCGCTTCCGCTCGCCGCCGGCCGGTATTGTCGGCGGTCCCGTGACGTTCATAACACATACCAATAGTGATATAGCAACCATCAAAGATCGCATTTGACAGTTATGGCAAAGGGCCACACCCTTCGCGCGTTCCGAGACGCGACGGTCGCTGACGAGAAAAATCGTATCGATTGAAATCAGCGCCTCGGAGCCATGGGAGGATACCGGAGATCGATATGACGGCAGCAGTGCCTTGGCGCTTCTGCACGATTGCGCGGCCCGCGACCCCCGGGGTGCCGCGTCCATCAACCAGGGAGAGTTAAGTGAAAATCATCAAGACATTAGTCGCCGCCTTGGCGGTCAGCATCGCAGCCATGTCGGCCACCGCCTACGCGGCCGACAAAGGTCTGGTAGGCGTGCTGATGCCCACCAAGACCTCGCAGCGCTGGATCAACGACGGCGACGCCGTCAAGTCCCAGCTCGAGGCTCTCGGCTACACCGTCGACCTGCAATACGCGCAGGATGACATCCCCAACCAGCTCAGCCAGCTGGAAAACGAAATCACCAAGGGTCCGAAGGCACTGATCATCGCCTCCATCGACGGCACCACGCTGTCGGATGCGCTGCAGAAGGCCGCTGACGCCGGTGTCGTCGTCGTCGCCTATGACCGCCTGATCAAGAAGACCGCCAATGTCGACTACTACACCACCTTCGACAATTTCGGCGTTGGCGTGATCCAGGCCAATTCGCTGCTCAAGGGCCTTGGCTACCCGGACAAGAAGGGTCCGTTCAACATTGAACTGTTCGGCGGTTCGCCCGACGACAACAACGCCTTCTTCTTCTACAACGGCGCCATGTCCGTTCTTCAGCCGCTGATCGACAGCAAGGTGCTGGTCGTGAAGTCCGGCCAGATGGGCATGGACAAGGTCGGCACGCTGCGCTGGCTGGCGGCAACCGCCCAGGCGCGCATGGACAACCTGCTCTCCGCCAACTACTCGGACGGCAGCCGCGTCGATGGCGTTCTGTCGCCCTATGACGGCCTGTCGCGCGGTATCACCGCCTCGCTGCGCGCCGTGGGCTACGGTACGGCCGCTCAGCCCTGGCCTGTTGTGACCGGCCAGGACGCCGAGACCGCTTCGGTCAAGCTGATCATCTCGGGCGAGCAGTACTCGACCGTGTTCAAGGACACCCGCGAACTGGCCAAGGCCACTGTCGGTCTGGTCGACAAGGTGCTCTCGGGCGGCAAGCCGGAAGGCCTCGACACCAAGACCTACAACAACGACGTCAAGGTCGTTCCCTCGATCCTGCTGACGCCGCATGAGGTCGACAAGTCGAACTACCAGGCACTGGTGGTCGACTCCGGCTACATCAAGGCCGAAGACCTGAAGTAATCGCTTTTGCAAAGCCTGGGGTCCCGCGCGCAGCGGGGCCCCTTTTGCTAGCGCGGCGAATCCAAAATTCGCATACTAGCCCCCCGGCATTGTTCCGGACCTCGGAGGAGCGGTATTCCTGATGGCCTCGACGATTTTGGAGATGCGCGACATCACCAAGACGTTCCCCGGCGTGAAGGCGCTGTCGAATGTCAACCTCAGCGTCGAGGAAGGCGAGATCCATGCCGTGGTCGGCGAGAACGGCGCCGGCAAATCGACGCTGATGAAGGTGCTGTCAGGCGTTTATGCGTCCGGCACCTATGATGGCGCGATCATCTACCGTGGCGAGGAATGCCATTTCAAAGGCATTCACGACAGTGAACACAAGGGCATCGTCATCATCCACCAGGAGCTTGCGCTGGTGCCGATGCTGTCGATCGCCGAAAACATTTTCCTTGGCAACGAGCACGCCAGATTTGGCATCATCGACTGGAATGCCAACGAGACACGCACCAGCGCCTTGCTGAAGAAGGTGGGCCTCAAGGAGGACCCCAAGACGCTGATCACCAACATCGGCGTCGGCAAGCAGCAGCTGGTCGAGATCGCCAAGGCGCTTAGCAAGGAAGTGAAGCTGCTGATCCTCGACGAGCCGACGGCGAGCCTGTCGGAAAAAGACAGCCAGGCGCTGCTCGACCTGCTGCTCGAGTTCAAGCGGCAAGGCATCACCTCGATCCTGATCTCGCACAAGCTCAACGAGGTGAACCGGGTCGCCGACAAGGTCACCATCATCCGCGACGGGCGAACCATCGAGACGCTGGCCAAGAAAGACATCTCGGAAGACCGCATCATCACCTCGATGGTCGGCCGCTCGCTTGACGACCGTTATCCGCCGCGCGAGCCGAAGATCGGTGAGATCGTGCTCCAGGTGAAGAACTGGTCGGTCTATCACCCGATCCATGCCGAGCGGCAAGTGATCAAGGGCATCGATATCAATGTCCGCAAGGGCGAGGTGGTGGGTATCGCCGGGCTGATGGGCGCCGGGCGCACCGAATTCGCGATGAGCCTGTTTGGCCGTTCCTATGGCCGCCGCATCACTGGCGAGGTGCTGCTCAAGGGCAAGCCGATCGATGTCTCATCGGTGAGCAAGGCGGTGGAACACGGCATTGCCTACGTCACCGAAGACCGCAAGACCTACGGCCTCAATCTCATCGATCACATCAAGCACAACATCACGCTGGCCAACCTTCCTGGCGTCTCGCGCCACGCCGTGATCGACGACCTGCGCGAACTCGCCGTCGCCAACGACTACAAGGCCAAGACCAACATCCGCTCCTCCAGCGTCTATCAGATGACCGGCAATCTGTCGGGCGGCAACCAACAGAAGGTGGTGCTGTCGAAATGGCTGTTCGCCAATCCGGAAGTGCTGATCCTCGACGAGCCGACGCGCGGCATCGACGTCGGTGCCAAGTACGAAATCTACACCATCATCGCCCGCCTCGCCTCCGAGGGTAAGGCGATCATCGTCATCTCGTCGGAGATGCCGGAACTGCTCGGCATCACCGACCGCATCTACGTCATGAATGAAGGCCGCATGGTCGGCGAAATGGCGGCGAGTGATGCCAGCCAGGAAAAGATCATGCGCGCCATCGTTCGGGGAGAAGGAAAAGCATCATGAGCACCGAAAGCGCTCCCGCGCCGAAAAGCGGCGTCGCCGAAGATGTGCAGCAGGGACCGCGCGTTGCCGTCTCGGCGCTGATCACCAATTTGCGCGAATATGGCCTGATCCTGGCGCTGATCGCCATCATGGTGTTCTTCCAGTTCACGACGTCCGGCACGCTGTTCAAGCCGGTGAACCTGAGCAACCTGGTGCAGCAGAATTCCTTCATCATCGTGATGGCGCTGGGCATGCTTTTGGTGATCGTTTCGGGTCATATCGACCTCAGTGTCGGCTCTGTCGCCGGTTTCATCGGCGCGCTGGCGGCGATGATGATGGTCATCTGGCCGCTAGGCCCATTGAGCAATCCGCTGGTTGTGTCGATCATCTGTCTCGTCATTGGCGGCTGCATCGGCGCGGCCCAAGGCTACTGGATCGCCTATCACCGAATACCGAGCTTCATCGTCACGCTGGCGGGAATGTTGATCTTCCGCGGCATCTGCCAGGCGCTGCTGGGTGGCGGGTCTTCTGTTGGGCCGCTTCCAGACGGCTTCAAGGCACTCAGCTCCGGCTTCATTCCCGACGTTATCGGCCCCTTGATGCTGATCCCGCCGACCGTGAACGCCGCAGGCAAGACCATCATCGGCAGCGGCCTGACGCTGCATATGACGACGATCGTGATCGGCCTCGTCGCCGTGCTCGCCTATGCCTATTTCGGGCTCAGGGCACGACGCACCCGCGAGCAGCATGGCTATGAAGCCGAGCCCTTCACACTGTTCGTCGTGAAGACGCTGGTGACCAGCGCCCTGGCGCTGTTCCTGGTTTACCAATTCGCCACCTACAAGGGCCTGCCGATCGTTCTCATGGTGATGGGCGTGCTGATCGCGCTGTTCGTCTTCGTCACCAAACGCATGACGATCGGCCGCCGCATCTACGCCATGGGCGGCAATGCCAAGGCGGCGCAGCTGTCGGGCATCAAGACCGAGCGGCTGACCCTGATGGTGTTCGTCAACATGGGCGTGCTGTCGGCACTTGGCGGCCTGATCATCGCGGCGCGCCTTGGGCAGGCCGTGCCGGCGGCGGGCCTCGGCAGCGAGCTCGACGTCATCGCCGCCGTGTTCATCGGCGGCGCTTCGGCCATGGGCGGCGTCGGCCAGGTCATCGGCGCGGTGGTCGGCGGCTTCATCATGGGCGTCATGAACAACGGCATGTCGATCATGGGCGTCAACGTGGATTGGCAACAGGTGGTGAAGGGCCTGGTGCTGCTCGGCGCCGTGGTCTTCGACGTCTACAACAAGAACAAGGGCTGAGGAAACAGGAAGGCATACGGGTCACATCGCGGCACTGCCGGACGGCACGAAGAAGTCCCCCGAGGGACCGGGCCCGCGAGCGCAATCCGAACGGAGAATTTCACCCGTGGCATGGACGACGTCCCGGCCGCGCTTGGGAAGGTTTGCCGTGCCGGCAGCCATGCCAAGGCAAATGAGAGAGGATTCATCATGCTGATCTCCCAGATTCTCGATGACGCCGAGACCATCCGCGTCGTTGCCCGCAATGGCGGCAAGACCCGGATCATCAACGGCGCGCGCAGCGTCTATTCGCTGGCCATGGAGGCCGCCCGCACCGGCGTCGGCCTGGTCGCGTTGATCGAACGCAAGGGCTTCGGTGAAACCATCGACCTCGATGCCGCCTACAAGAAGGGGCGGCTGGTGTCGCCGATCAACCATCCAGACCCCGCGCATCTTCACCTCACCGGCACGGGCTTGACGCATCTCGGCTCAGCGGCGACGCGCGATTCCATGCACAAGAATCTCAGCGCCCACGGCGAGGAGCAACTCACCGATTCCATGAAGATGTTCCGCATGGGGCTGGAGGGCGGCAAACCCGCGAAAGGCCAGGTCGGCGTGCAGCCGGAGTGGTTCTACAAGGGCAACGGCACGATGGCGGTGGCGCCGGGTGCTGCCCTGATGTCGCCGGCTTTCGCCATGGATGCCGGCGAGGAGCCCGAGATCGCCGGCATCTATGTGATCGGCGACGATGGTGCGCCATTCCGCGTCGGCTTCACGCTGTCGAACGAGTTTTCCGATCACGTGACCGAGCGCGTGAACTATCTCTTCCTCGCCCATTCCAAGCTGCGCAACGCGTCGTTCGGACCGGAGATCCTGATCGGCGACCTGCCGTCCGACATCCGCGGCACGTCGCGCATCGTGCGTGACGGCAAGACGCTGTGGGAAAAGCCGTTCCTGTCGGGCGAAGCGAACATGTCGCACACCATCGCCAATCTCGAACATCACCATTTCAAATACTCAGCCTTCCGCCAGCCGGGCGACGTGCATGTGCACATGTTCGGTACGGCGACGCTGTCCTTCGCCGACGGCATCAGGACCGAGGCCGGCGACGTGTTCGAGATCGAAGCCAAGGATTTCGGCCTGCCGCTGCGCAATCCGCTCGAGATAGAGCAGCCGGTGAACGTGGCGGTGAAGGCGCTTTGACAGCGTGATCTCCCCCACGAGGGGGAGATTGGCAGCTTCACGCTCAATAGATATCGAAGTCGAAATACTTGGCCTGGATCTTCTTGTAGGTGCCGTCGGCGACGATGGCGTCGATTGCGGCGTTGAGCTTGTCGCGCAGTGCCGTGTCTTCCAGGCGAACGGCGATGCCGGCTTGCGTCTCCGTGCCCTTGACGTCGCCGACCAGCTTGCAGCAGCCGTCGCTTGCCTTCTTCAGCCAATCCACCAGCACGAACTTGTCCGAGATCACGGCATCAAGCCGGCCATTGGTCAGGTCGGTGATCGCCTCTTCCTGGGTGGGATAGAGCTTCGCCTCCGCGCCCGCCTTGCCATAGGTATTCTGGGCATAGTCGGCCTGCGTGGTCGAAGCCTGGGCGCCGACCGTCTTTCCCGCAAGTGCCGCCGGTTCGGTCGAGGTGAGATCGCTGTCCTTCGGCGCCACCAAGGCGAGCGGCGTCGTATAGTATTTGTTGGTGAAGGAGACCTGCTTCTTGCGCTCCTCTGTGATGCTCATCGACGCGATGATGGCATCGAACTTCTTGGCCTGCAGGGCGGGAATGATGCCATCCCAATCCTGGGTGACGATTTCGCACTCGACCTTCATCTGCGCGCACAGCGCATTGGCGATGTCGATATCGAAACCGACAACCTTGCCGTCCGAGGTAATGGTGTTGAACGGCGGATATGCGCCCTCGGTGCCGATTTTCAGTTTCTCCGCGGCCTGCGCCGACAGAGAGCCAGCCGCCATCGCCAGCATGGCAGCGCCCGCTGCCGATACGATCCATTTTGAAATCCGCATTTTCTTGGTTTCCCCTTGAACGCCGGCATCCTGACGGCCAGAAGGCAGCCAAGCATGGTGGGCCAGCACAGGCAAGTATTTTGCCTGACGGCAATGTGGTTCAGCGCGCGGGGCGGAAGTGCTTGGACAGCTTCAGGCCCTGCGCCTGGTAGTTGGAGCCGAGGTCGGTGCCGTAGAGCGCCTGCGGCCGCTTCAGCATATGCTCATAGACCAGCCGGCCGACGATCTGGCCGTGATCGAGGATGAACGGCACTTCGTGGCTGCGCACTTCGAGCACCGCGCGGCTGCCGGTGCCGCCTGACGCCGAGTGGCCGAAACCCGGATCGAAGAAACCGGCATAGTGGACGCGGAACTCGCCGACCAGCGGATCGAACGGCGTCATCTCGGCGGCATAGAGCGGTGGCACATGCACCGCCTCCTGGCTGACGAGGATGTAGAACTCGTCGGGATCGAGCACCAGTTCGCCGGCGCCACTCTTGTGGATCGGCTCCCAGAAATCGACGACCTCCTGCGCGGCGCGCTTGTCGACATCGACAAGACCGGTGTGATGCTTGCCGCGATAGCCGACCAGACCATTTTCATCGCCATTGAGGTCGATCGACAGTGCGATGCCGCCACCGGAAATATTCGGCGGCTCGGTGGCGACCAGCATCTCGGCGCGATGCAATTCATGCAGCTCGGCTTCCGACAGCAGCGCATTGCCGATACGGAAGCGGATCTGCGACAGCCGCGAGCCGGTGCGCGCAACGATCGGGAAGGTGCGCGGGCTGACTTCCAGGTACAGCGGCCCATGATAGCCGGCGGCGATCTTGTCGAACTCGTGGCCACGGTCGGTCATGACACGGGTGAAGATGTCGAGCCGCCCGGTCGAGCTCTTCGGATTGGCCGAAGCCGAAATCTCCGCCGGCAGCGCAAGGCTTTCGAGCAGCGGCACGATATAGACGCAGCCGGTTTCCAGCACCGCGCCGTCGGCAAGATCAATCTCGTGCAACTTCAGCCGGTCGAGCTTTTCCGAAACCTTGTGGCCGGGACCAGGCAGGAAGGAGGCCCGTACCCGCCATGCCTTGTCGCCGAGCCTCAGATCAAGGCTGGCGGGCTGGATCTGATCGGCATCGAGCGCGCGCGCCGACTTCAGCGCACCGGACTGGAACAGCGCCGAAATGTCCTGATCGGGAAGAATGCCTGTCTGCCGCAAGGCTCCACTCCTAGGCCAGACGTTTTTCTTGTCGCAGGTTCTTGCCGCAAAACCGTGGAACACTTTCGCGGAAGCTGCTTGGTACAAACCTCTTAATCAAGCCGGCAATTGACGCAAGCGTGGCGCGGGTCTAAAGGGTCGTTATCCCGTGGTGATTTGGCCGGTCGGCTTGCAGCCACGTTAAACAAGTCGCTAAAGGACCGTCGGGCCGCAAGGCCGTATGGACCGGTTGCGACTTTCGCGGCCGGTTTTTTTGTGTCTGGAACAAGAACGATGAGCACCAAGAAGCGCAACTGGAAACCTCAGACAGCCCTCGTACACGCCGGAACCCTGCGTTCTCAATTCGGCGAGACCTCCGAGGCGATGTACCTCACCCAGGGTTATGTCTATGAGACGGCGCAGGCCGCCGAAGCCCGCTTCAAGGGCGAGGAGCCGGGCTTCATCTATTCGCGCTACGCCAATCCGACAGTCGACATGTTCGAAAAGCGCATGTGTGCGCTGGAAGGCGCCGAGGATGCGCGCGCCACCGCGTCGGGCATGGCGGCGGTGACCGCTGCCCTTCTGTGCAGCGTCAAGGCCGGCGACCATATCGTGGCGGCGCGCGCGCTTTTCGGCTCCTGCCGCTGGGTGGTCGAGACCCTGGCGCCTCGATACGGCATCGAGGCAACGCTGGTCGACGGCACCGACATCGCCAACTGGGAAAAAGCGGTCAGGCCGAATACCAAGCTGTTCTTCCTGGAAAGCCCGACCAACCCGACGCTGGAAGTGGTCGACATCGCCGCTGTTGCCGCACTCGCCAATTCTATCGGCGCGCGGCTCGTCGTCGACAATGTCTTCGCCACCCCCTTGCAGCAGAAACCCTTGCAGCTTGGCGCGCATATCGTCGTCTATTCGGCGACCAAGCACATTGACGGCCAAGGACGATGCCTTGGCGGCGTCATCCTGTCGGACAAGAAGTGGATCGACGAGAACCTGCACGACTATTTCCGCCACACCGGCCCCAGCCTGTCGCCGTTCAATGCCTGGACGCTGCTGAAGGGCTTGGAGACGCTGCCGCTGCGCGTGCGCCAGCAAACGGAGAGCGCCGGCAAGATCGCCGACTTCCTCGCCGAACAGCCGCAGATCGCGCGCGTCATCTATCCCGGCCGGGCCGACCACCCACAGGCCGATATCGTCAAGAAGCAGATGTCGGGGGGCTCGACGCTGATCTGCCTCGACGTCAAGGGCGGCAAGCAGGTGGCCTTCGCCTTGCAGAACGCGCTCGACATCGTGCTGATCTCCAACAATCTCGGCGACGCCAAGAGCCTGATCACCCATCCGGCGACCACGACGCACAAGAATTTGAGCGACGAAGCCCGCGCGGAACTCGGCATCGGGCCTGGCACGCTCAGGCTTTCGGTCGGCCTGGAGGATACAGACGATCTGCTCGAGGATATCGCGCAGGCACTGAAGGCCAAGTAACAGAGGCCTTCAGGCGCTCGACGGCGTCTCTTCCAGTTCGGCCGCCTTGGTGCCAATGGTCATCGCGTTACCGCGCCAGTCGACGGCGCCGCCGAGCCAGCCGCGTGCCCACATCACCGGCAGGATCATGTCGCGCACCACCATCGCCGCGATCATGCGGGGCGACAGGTACCAGCCCTTGGCCGAGGCCAGGGCGCATTCCGGAAGATAGAAGGCTGCCAGCACGGCGATGCAGGTCAGCGGCAGGCTGAAGCCGGTGCTTGCCGCCGCAACCAGCGCAAGCACCAGCGGCACCGCCGCGCCAGTCAGGATCTCGGGCGCGAAGAACAGCGGGAAGGTGACACGGCGCAGGCGCGCCCAACGCGCCTGGCGCGACCAGATTTCGCCGAGCGTGCGCCGGCCGAGCGGCTGCTCGAAGGGCGAGGCGACGAGATTGACGCGCAGGCCGAGGCCGTTGACCAGCTTGGTCGCCGCAGCGTCCTCGGCGATTTCGGCGGCCAGGGCGCGGATGCCGCCACTGGCGTCGAGCATCGGCTTGTTCCACAACATGCTCTTGCCCTGGGCAAAACCAAGGCCCAGCGCCTCGCCGGCATATTGCCAGCGCGCCTGCAGCGTGTTGAGGAAGGCACATTCGACTTCGGCCCAGAAGCCGTCCGGCCGCGAGCCGATCGGCGTCGAGCAGACAAGGCCGGTGTCCGGCCGCCAGGCCGCCATCAGGTGCTGAACGTAATCTCCAGGCATCAACACGTTGGAATCGGCCAGGATGACCCAGTCGTGGCGCGCCGCTTCCCAACCCTTGACGCAATTGTTGAGCTTCGGATTGGCGCTGACGCGGTCGTCGCCGAACAACAGGCGGGCCGGCACCGCCGGAAAACGGGCGATGGCGGCGCGGATCAATCCGACCACCGGATCATCGGCCTGGGCGACGCAGAAGATCAGTTCGTAGCGCGGCCAGTCGAGCGAGAAGGCGCGCTCCAGGGTCTCGTGCGTGAACGGCTCGACGCCACGCGACGGCACGACGATCGACACCGGCTGTGACTTGCCAGCCGGCGCTGCGATGACGCGGCGTCGCTTCAGACGCGAAGCGGCGAACACGATGCTGGCGAGGTTTGAGACAATGAGAACAGTCGAAAGCAAGGCGGCTATGAGAGTGAGTTCCATCGAGATCCGGTCACTCCAGAAAAAGCCGGCCTCCATGGCGACCGCTTTCGACAGTTCGGCAGAGCGCCCGAGTCGCCAGGCACTGGTTGGCGCACACCATCATTGTCATGTGTCACTTAAATGACATTCTTTGTCGGCACCTGCCTATCAGGTCGGAATGACGGGGCACACCGTTGACCAGCCCGCGAGGAGCGCCGAAAATTGCCGGGACTGTTTTGGAGTCGCTTATGTACCGCGCCGTCACGCGCAACATCGAAGTGCAGGTCAGGCCGTTCTATCTGGAGGATCGCTCGGATCCGTCCGAGAACCGCTATGTCTGGGGCTATCAGATAACGATCGACAACCAGTCGGACGAGTTCGTGCAGCTGTTGTCGCGCTATTGGCACATCACCGACGGCACCGGCCGGGTCGAGGAAGTGCGCGGCGCCGGCGTCGTCGGCGACCAGCCCGAACTCAATCCCGGCGACAGCTATCAATACACGTCCGGCTGCCCACTTTCGACACCGTCAGGGATCATGGTCGGGCATTACACGATGCGCAACAAGCGGGGCGAGACGTTTGACATCGCCATCCCCGCCTTCTCGCTCGACCTGCCGGGTACGCGGCGCACGGTGAATTAGTCTCGGGCTTGGGCGCCAATGCCCTCACCGGCCGCGAAGCAGCCGGTGAGACGTGGTTCTTTCGCTATTGAGCCGCGAATTCCGCCGGGTCGAAGTCATATTGCTTCGAGCAGAATTCGCAGGCGACGTGGATGCCGCCATCCTCGGTGCTGTCCTTGATCTCCTGCGCGGAGAAGCCTTCGAGGATGCCGCGGATCTTGTCTCGCGAACACGAACACTGATCGGCGACCGGAACACCGCCGAAGACGCGCACGCCCTGCTCGTGGAACAGCCTGTAGAGCAGCCGCTCGGCGCCGATCGTCGGGTCGATCAGCTCGGTCGGCTCGATGGTGCCGAGCAACGCCAGCAGTTCCTGCCAGGAATTGTCGGCCGGATCGTTGATTTCGTCGCGCGGATCGCCATCGCCACCCGGCAGGTCCGGCACACGCATACGCTCGGGCGACTGCGGCAGGAACTGCGCCAGGATGCCGCCGGCGCGCCACTGTTCGCGTGCGCCACCGATGCCGGGCGTCAACAGCTTGGCCACCGAAAGCCTGAGATCGGTCGGAATCTGCTCCGACTGGCGGAAATAGGTACGTGCCGCGTCTTCGAGCGTTTCGCCGTCGAGCTGGACAATGCCCTGATAGCGCTGCGTGTGAGCACCCTGGTCGATGGTCAGCGCCAGCACACCGCTGCCGAGCAGCGTCTGCTGCGACGTTTCGCCAGCGGCGATGAGCGCCTCGAGCCGGTCGGCATCGAAACGCGCATAGGCCCGCAGTGCCGTAGGCGTGGAAAAATCCGCGACCAGCATGTCAACCGGACCATCGGTGCGGGTCTGCAGGATGAACTTGCCCTCGAACTTGAGCGATGTGCCGAGCAGCACCGTCAGCACACAGGCTTCCGCCAGCAGGCGGGCGACCGGCTCGGGATAGTCGTGGCGGCTCAGAATGGCGTCGAGCATTGGCCCGAGCTGAACGGTACGGCCGCGCACGTCGAGCGTGCCGACCTCGAAGGGAACGACGTGATCGTCGCCGGCGTAGCCGAATTCGCCGAGTTTGGGGTGATGTTCAGTCACTTGATGGGTTTCCAACATGACAAAGCTCCAGGGCGCGGCCATGCCGCCCTGTGGGGCGCATGCGTCGAAACGCGCTTGATTTGCGTGATGCGGCGCAAATAGGGATCGCGCCGCCGCAGATCAAGCGCCAAGACACCAGGCAAGGACAGCCTTCTGGGCATGGAGCCGGTTCTCGGCCTCGTCGAAGACCACCGAGTGTGGTCCATCGATGACTTCGTCGGTCACTTCCTCGCCGCGATGCGCCGGCAGGCAATGCATGAACAGTGCGTCCGGCTTGGCCCGGGCCATCAGCTTGGCATTGACCTGATAAGGCGAGAACACGTTGTGGCCGCGGGCGCGATGCTCCTGGCCCATCGACACCCAGCAATCGGTGACGACGCAATCGACCTGGTCGACGGCTTCCTCGGCCGAGCGGGTGAAGTGCAGCTTGCCGCCATGCGCTTGCGACCAGTCGATATGCTTCTGTGCCGGCTCGCTGCCCTCGGGAACGGCGACGTTGAGGTTGAAGCGGAACCGCGCCGAGGCCTCGAGCAGCGAATGCAGCACATTGTTGCCGTCGCCGGTCCAGGCAAAAGTCTTGCCGGCAACCGGACCGCGATGCTCCTCGAAGGTCATGATGTCGGCCATCAGCTGGCAGGGATGGGTGTCGTCGGTCAGCCCGTTGATCACCGGCACGGTGGCGTTCTCGGTCAGCTCCAGCAGCCGCTCATGCGAGGTGGTGCGGATCATGATCGCGTCGACATAGCGCGACAGCACCTTGGCGGTGTCGGCGATGGTCTCGGAGCGGCCGAGCTGCATTTCGGTGCCGGTCAGCATGATGGTCTCGCCGCCGAGCTGGCGCATGCCGACGTCGAAGGAGACGCGCGTGCGCGTCGACGGCTTGTCGAAGATCATCGCCAGCACCTTGCCCTCGAGCGGCTTTGTCCGCTCGCCAGCCTTGAGGCGAGCCTTTCGTACCACCGCATCGTCGAGCATGAAGCGCAGGTCGCCTTCGGAAACGGCGGAAAGATCGGTGAAATGACGGGGGCTCATCAGGATCTTTCGAATTACTTCGCGGCAGCGGAGCCGATCGCCTCCGCCAGGCCCTTGGCGCCGGCGCGGATGCGGTTGAGCGCTTCGTGGATTTCGGCGTCGGTGACGGTGAGCGGCGGCAGCAGCCGAATGACATTGTCACCGGCCGGAACCGCCAGCAGGTGCTGGTCGCGCAGCGCCATGTTCACCTTGGTGTTGGGCATGGCGCATTTGAGGCCGAGCATCAGCCCAACGCCCCTGATGTCCTCGATGACTTCGGGAAACTCGTCGGCGACCGACGCCAGCCCCTGCTTCATCAGCAACGCCTTGCGCTGGACATCTTCGAGGAAACCGTCTTCCAGCACCACGTCGAGCACGGCGTTGCCGACGGCCATGGCCAGCGGGTTGCCGCCGAAAGTGGTGCCGTGAACGCCAGCGGTCATGCCGACAACCGCTTCATCGGTGGCGAGGCAGGCGCCCATCGGGAAACCGCCGCCAATGCCCTTGGCGATCGCCATGATGTCGGGCGTGACGCCGGACCATTCGTGCGCGAACAGCTTGCCGGTGCGACCGATGCCGCACTGGACCTCATCATAGATCAGCAACAGGCCGTGCTGGTCGCAGAGCTGCCGCAGCCGCTTCAGCGATTGCGGCGGCACCGGGCGGATGCCGCCCTCGCCCTGCACCGGTTCGATCAGGATCGCGGCGGTTTCCGGCGTGATCGCCTTTTCGGCGGCGTCGATGTCGTCGAAGCCGACCTGGTCGAAGCCTTCGACCTTGGGCCCGAACCCTTCAAGATATTTGTACTGGCCGCCGGCCGCGATGGTCGCCAGCGTGCGGCCATGGAAAGCGCCTTCGAAGGTAATGACGCGGAAGCGCTCGGGATGTCCCTTGACGAAGTGGTAGCGCCGCGCCGTCTTGATCGCGCATTCCAGCGCCTCGGCGCCGGAATTGGTGAAGAACACCTTGTCGGCGAAGGTGGCATCGGCCAGCCGTTCGCCAAGCCGGCTCTGCCCGGGGATCTCGTAGAGATTGGAGACGTGCCAAAGCTTTGCGGCCTGCTCGGTGAGCGCGGCGACCAGATGCGGATGGCTGTGGCCCAGCGAATTGACGGCAATGCCGCCGGCGAAATCGAGATATCGCTCGCCCTTGTCGGTAACCAGCCAGGTGCCCTCCCCATGGTCGAAAGCCAGGGGTGCGCGAGAAAAGGTCTCGAAAAGCGCCGAACCGCTCATTATATGCGTCTCCGGTACCGGAAAATCAAAAAAGCCGCCAATGCGGCGGCCTGTGCGGCTTATCGTGTTTTTCGGCCATGAAGTCAACGAAAACGTCGCGCATAGGCACGCGGCAAGCCCCCTAACGAGACGCCGGCTCATAAGCGACCGGGCAAGTTGGGGAAAACCGAAAAAACCGATTCGTGTTGCACTTGGGACTCTTGTCACCGAGTCAGCGCATAGAGTAGTTGTAGTCGAGAAATAACTAGATTTCGTGCGGCGGACCTAATCACCAGATATATGTGGTGTCTGCCCTAGCAATTTTGCTGGGTCGGGAATGGATTCCGATTGCCGCACGCTTAGCAGGAGCGCGGTCTCATGAACTGGACTGACGAGCGGGTTGAACTTCTCAGGAAACTGTGGTCGGAGGGTCTGAGCGCAAGCCAGATTGCTGCCCAGCTGGGCGGGGTCAGCCGCAATGCGGTCATCGGCAAGGTGCATCGGCTGAAGCTGTCGGGCCGCGGACGCGCAACGGCGACGCCGGCACGCCAGAAGAAGACGGCGCAAGGATCGACCGTTCAGAAATCGGTGTCGCGCGCCGCGAGCGCCACACGCCACGTCACGACATCGCTCGGCGCGACGGCCCTGCAGACGCAGTTCGACGCCGAGCCGGTGGCACGCCACTATATCCGCCCGGTCGAAAATGTCGTGCTGCCGATCTCACGGCATCTGCAGCTCGTCGAGCTGACAGAGCGGACCTGCAAATGGCCGAATGGCGATCCGCTTTCGGAGGACTTCCATTTCTGCGGCAACGACGCCGCCGAAACCGGTCCCTATTGCAAGTACCACGCCCGCGTGGCGTTCCAGCCCGCATCGGAGCGGCGTCGCAGTCGTTGAGCGAATAGCTAATAGCGACAGCTTTGTATCAGTGATCGAGCAAGCCTTTTACGCTACTCGCTCTCTTTCACAGCCAGCCATTCTTGCGGAAACGCCAGTACAGGAACGAGCAGATCAAGGCGATCACCGCCAAGACCATGGGATAGCCGTATTCCATCTTCAGTTCCGGCATATCGCTGAAATTCATGCCGTATATGCCGGCGAATGCCGTCGGCACCGCCAGAATGGCGGCCCACGAAGCGAGCTTCTTGGAGATTGCCGTTTCCTGGCTCTGGCCAACCAGCAGGCTCGCCTCGAAAGCGAACGCCAGCACTTCGCGCAGACTGTCGATCTTTTCCTGCACGGTGCGGATGTGATCAGTCACGTCGCGGAACAACGGGTGCATGGCCGTATGGATCTGCGGCAGGTCGGCACTGGTCAGCCGGCGACAGACTTCGACCAGCGGCAGCGCCGCATTGCGCAGGCGCAAAAGGTCGCGTCGCAGCATATAGAGCCGCTCGATGTCGCGGCCGGTCATCGGCTTCAGCAGGACCTTGTCCTCGATCGCCTCGACCTCGTCCTCGATCTGCTCGAGCACGGGCATGTAGTTGTCGACGATGAAATCGAGAATGGCATAGAGGACGAAATCCTCGCCCTTGGCGAGCGAATGCGGGCAGCTTTCCCAGTGCTGGCGTACGGCGGCATAGGATGTCGAGGGACCGTGCCTGACGCTGACGATGTAGCCGCTGCCAACGAACAGATGCGTCTCGCCGAAGGTGACGCGGCCATCGATGAGCTGGGCGGTGCGGGCAACGATGAACAGCGCATCGCCATATTGCTCGATCTTCGGCCGCTGGTGCGGGTGCTCGGCATCCTCGATGGCCAGTTCATGCAGATGGAATTGCGCCTTGACGCGCAGCAGCAGGTTGCGGTCGGGCTCGAGCAGGCCAATCCAGACGACATGACCGGACTTCTTTGCCCATTCGCCGGCCTCCTCGATTGGAATGTCGGCAACGCGACGGCCGGCCGTGTAGACGCTGGAGGCGACAATGCCGGAGGTTGGCGGCGGCGCCGGCGTCAGGTTCCGAACATTTTCCATCACGACCTCCTGAAGGGCGGACCCAGGTCCATGACCAGGAAAGTACGCGGAGCTTAACGCAATTCCCGAAAGCCTTCGAGTGGCGGCCGTTCACTTAACCGGTAGCGTGCCGGAAAGGCCTATCTTGTCCGTCTTGTCGCCCTTCGGCCGTTCGGCCGGCATCTGATCGCCGGTGACGATATAGTAGATGGTCTCGGCGATGTTGGTGGCGTGATCGCCGATACGCTCGATATTCTTGGCGCAGAACAGCAGATGCGTGCAAGGCGTGATGTTGCGCGGATCTTCCATCATGTAGGTCAGCAATTCGCGAAACAGCGATGTGTACATGGCGTCGATCTGGTCGTCGCGGTCGCGCACGAAGCCGATCTTGTCCACCGAGCGCGATGCGTAGACGTCGAGCACTTCCTTGAGCTGGGTCAGCGCCAGATTGGCCAGAGCCTCGAGGCCGCGGAACAGGCTGGTCGGCTGGCGTCCGTCGATAACGGCGACCACCCGCTTGGCAACGTTCTTGCCGAGATCGCCGACCCGTTCAAGGTCGGCGGAGATGCGGATGGCGCCGATGATCTCGCGCAGATCCGTCGCCATCGGCTGTCGCTTGGCGATGATGATGATCGCCTTGTCGTCGATCTCGCGCTGGCCTTCATCCAGCACGGCGTCGTCGCGGATGACCTTCTGGGCCAGCCCCGGATCGGCATTGACCAGTGCGGCGATCGCCTGCTCGACCATGCGCTCGGCATGGCCACCCATCGCGGCGATGCGCTTTGACAGGTAATTCAGCTCCTCGTCATAGGCGCTGACGATGTGCACGGACTGCATGGACCAAATGCCTTCCCAAGGGATGTGTTGACTTGAGTCGTTCCTCGAATCCCCACCGATACGCTAGCCGGATGACAGAAAAAAGAAACGGTCTTCTGGGAAACTAGGGCGGTATCAGTGCGTCGGCAAATGAACCGAGAAGGCCGCTCCCTTACCGACTTCGGACTTGATGGAAAGCCGGGCATTGTGGCGGGTCAGGATATGCTTGACGATCGACAGGCCAAGGCCGGTGCCTTTCTGGGTCCGGCTGGTCTCGACATCGATGCGATAGAAGCGCTCGGTGATGCGCGGAATGTGTTCCTCGGGAATGCCGGGGCCGAAATCCCTGATGGTTACGTCGATGCCCGGTTCGGAATCGGCATCGCCGCGTGCGATCGACACCACGACGCGCCCGCCCGACTGCCCGTATTTGCAGGCGTTTTCCAGCAGATTCTCGAAAACCTGGAAAAGCTCGTCGCGGTCGCCTGGCACATCAAGCGGCCCCTCGGCGAAATCCCGCTCGATGACAACGCCGTTTTCCCTGGCCAGCGGACCGAGCGAGATCGATGACGCTGTCGACGGTCTGGCGCAGATCGACCTCGGTTCCCGGCTTCAGATAGGGCTTCATCTCGAGCCGCGACAGCGACAACAGGTCGTCGATCAGACGCGCCATGCGGCCGGTCTGGCTCTGCATGATCTGCAGGAACTGATCGCGTGCCGCCGGGTCGTTGCGCGCCGGGCCGCGCAGTGTTTCGATGAAGCCGGCGATCGAGGCGAGCGGCGTGCGCAGCTCGTGGCTGGCATTGGCGATGAAGTCGGCGCGCATGCGGTCGATCCTGCGCGCTTCGCTCTGGTCCTTGAACACCAGCACATAGAGATCGGTGCCGTGGCCGACCGAGGACGCGCTCACCCGGTAGGCCCGTTCGACCGGCAGCTTCTCGGTGTAGTCGACGACATCCGAGGCGACATCACCCGACAGCACACCGTCCAGCAGAGCCTGCATTTCCGGCGCCCGGAATTTCAGCGACAGCGACATGCCCGGCGCGATCCCGCCGAAGGCGGCGAAGGCGGCGGCGTTGGCATGGACGATGGTGGCGGTACGGTCGAAAATGATCAGCGGATCGGCGACGGCCGCCGCCAGATACTCGCCGGAGAGCCGCTGCAACCCGATCGCCTCGATGGCCGCGCCATTCTCGCCAGACTCGCGCGTGGCACCGGCCGGCAACAGCGCCGCCCCTAGCAGCATGGCCAGCGCCGGCAGCAGCACATATGCTGAGATACCGGCAAGGGCATAGACCGCGAGAACAGCGAGGAGGCTCGCCGCGAGCAGCCAGCGGCTGTTCCACAGCCGGGTGGCAATGGTTTGCGCCACGCCCCTGTCATCCGCGCCCCGGTCAGCCATACGCGCGCCCCGCATTCTTGCGCTTCGCCGGCCGGTCCCCTGGCAACTTCGCGCTGGACCGGCTTCGCGCATGACACCGAAAATCGGGATCGATTTTCGGAAAGGATCATGCGCAAATTAAAAAGTGCTACAGCGTCCTTTGCGCGTCCAAATGGACGCGCGGCGCTGTAGTGGCTCCCAATAGCATGAGTCCGGCAGCTGGAAAGGTTCGTCTCCATGAAAAAAGCCAAGGAAAACTCCGCCGCTCCGACATCGGGACCGCTGAAGATCAGGGTCGACGGCAAGGAGCGGGAGTTTGACATCGAGAATCCGACGCTTCCAAGCTGGGTCGAAGAGCGCAAGCTGACCGCCGGCGGCTACCCCTACGACAAGAAGATGAACAGCGACGAGTATGACGCGATGCTCGAGCAACTGCAGATCGAGCTGGTCAAGGCGCAGGCGTGGCTGCAATCGACCGGCAAACGGGTGATGGCGCTGTTCGAGGGCCGTGACGCTGCCGGCAAGGGCGGCACGATCTTCGTCCTGCACCAGTACATGAACCCTCGAACCGCACGCAACGTGGCGCTGACCAAGCCGACCGAACCGGAGCGCGGTCAGTGGTATTTCCAGCGCTATGTGGAGCACTTCCCGACATCCGGCGAATTCGTCACCTTCGACCGCTCCTGGTACAACCGCGCCGGCGTCGAGCCGGTGATGGGTTTCTGCACGCCGAAGCAGCACGAGCAGTTTCTGGACGAAACGCCGCATTTCGAGCGGATGATCTGCAACGAAGGCATCCACTTCTTCAAATTCTGGCTGAACATCGGCCAGGAAACGCAGCTCGAGCGCTTCCACGATCGCCGCTACAGCCCGCTGAAGAGCTGGAAGTTTTCGCCCATCGACATAGCCGGCATCACCAAGTGGGACGACTATACCAAAGCGCGCGACACCATGTTCAAGCGTACCCACAAGCAGTTCGCGCCATGGATCATCGTGCGGGCCAATGACAAGCGGCGCGCGCGGCTGGCGGTGATGCGGCGCATCCTTTTGTCGCTGCCCTATGATGGCCGCGATCTCGGCATCATCGGCAAGGAAGACAAGAAGATCATCGGCGAAGGACCGTCGTTTTTGAAAGAATAGGCCGGCCCACTGGCCGTGCCTGGGAAACCAAGGACTGACGCCTTTTTGCGCCGCGCAGCCAGCAGGCCGCGCGGCGCGTCATTATCGAGACCTTTCGGCGGAACCGCTCAGGCAGCCAGCCGGGCGATCCGCTGCAAGCGCCGCAGCGTGGTGTCATCCTGCAGCGCCTGCTGGAAAAGCGAAATCTCCTGATCGATGCGCTCGCACAACTCGCCGGTGTTGCCCTTGAGCAGGCCGCGCGTCTGCAGCAAGGCGGCGACCGGCTTCTTGACGAGCTGTCTCGCCCGGCCGAGAGCCGCTTCCTCGACGCTGCCGCCCGGCACGATCTCGGCAACGAGGCCGAGCGCCCTGGCGTCCTCGGCGCGAAGTGTGTCGCCGAGGCAGAAGAAGCGGAAGGCACCGGCATAGCCGAGCTTCTGCGGCGCCAGGATGCTGGTCGCCGCATCCGGGACCAGGCCGAAATCGACGAACGGCACCCTGAAAGTGCTTTGGCTCGACGCAATCACCATGTCGCAATGGAACAGGATGGTGCAGCCGACGCCGACGGCATCGCCATCAACGCAGGCAAGGATGGGCTTCGGAAACGTGGCCAACGTGCGAAACAGATCGGTGACGGCGGCGATCAGCTTCTGGTGCTTGGTGGCGTCGAGGAATTCGGAGAAGTCGCCGCCGAGACAGAAGCAGCCTGCCAGGCCGCGCAGCACGACGACGCGGACCTCCTCATTGTTGGCAGCTTCATGGAAAGTCTTGGCCAGGCTTTCATAGGCTCTTCTGTCCAGCACCGGCCGGCCGTCATTCGACGATACGGTAACGACCAGCGTGTGGTTGCGGAGTTCGGGTTGTGGATGTGTGTTCATGACTGTCTCCGATCTCACGACGCACGCCTTTGTCCGAGCATGTCGGGGTATCCCCTGGCCAGAACGGGGGCGAAATGATTGCGGCGCGAACGCACCACATCGAGCGTGTGCTCATTGAAGGAAAGCAAGGTTGCGACGACCTGCTGGTTGCCATAGGTGCGCTGATAGCCAAGCGGTGTCGCCAGGAAATGCAGCTGCAATGCACGCAGGACCCACATCGGCTCGAACTCGATGATCATCTGGTTCACATTGCGCTTCAGCCCCCACTCGACGAAGCCAGCAATCAGTTCGGTACCGACAGTCGACACGCCGCGACGGCCGTCTCGAAAGCCGGGAGCAACCGCATAGCGGGTCAACTCGTAGATGTTCGGACCGGAGGGTGGCGTTCCTTCGAAGAGGTCGGTCAGCACCTCGGTCAGGAGATGCCCGCGCGTCGTCGGCAATAGCCTCTGGTAGCCCGCGACTTCGTCGCCCCTGATGACGATCTGGTGGATGGCCTCGTCATGATCGAACTGATCGCGTTCGAATCCGTCGGGGCGCCTGAGATCCTCCCATCCCATCTCTTCGACAAATATCTTGTAGCGTAGCCGATGGACGGCCTCCCAAAGGTCAGGACGTTCCATCAATTCTTGGGTTGTAAGGGAAAAAAGCATTCTGCCGTCTCCTGGGTTCAGAGGAAGATACGGCCGTGCTTCGACGAGAAAATTGCGTGATCACGTAGGCAAGAATTTCTAGGCCGGCACGGCCGACCTAACTAATGTAGCCGCGCCTTATCGCCTCCGCGACGGCTTGCACCCGGTTGACGGCACCGAGTTTACCTTTGGCGTTAAGAAGGTGTTTCTCCGAGGTGTGTTCGGAGATGCCCAGGATTTGCGAAATCTCCCATTCGGACTTGCCGACGGCGGCCCATTGCAGGCATTCGCGCTCGCGCGGCGTCAATTCGATATGATCGATGGTCTTGTTCGCCATGGTGTGGAGCTGCATGGCGCGACCAACCGCATAGGTCGACACCAGCGACACCTGGCCGAACTCTGCCGCCGACAACTCCACAGCCTCACCGCCCAGCGACACCATGACGATCTGGCCGTCGAGCGTAACCAGCGGGAAGGCCAGCCCGTCGCGCAACTTGAACACGCCGGCATCGCCCATCACTTCGCCGCTGCTCTTGTCGATGCTGATGGCCTGAGAGGCCTCGCGCCACTGGAAGGGTGCCTGCAGCTGTTTCATATGGCTGACGACCGGGTCGTGATCGACATAGTTGCGCGCGACATAGCGCTCCAGCCATTCAACGGGCCAGTCGCAGAGAAGCACGTGCTGTTTTTGCAGGCCGGCCGGCGTGCCTGGCTGCGGCACGGTTCCCGCCATCAGCGCGGTGAGACCGAAATCCGACGTTATGCCCAGAAGCTTTTCGCAGACCGCGGCCGCCGTTCCGGCGTGCTGCAGTTGATCTATGAATTCCAGCGTGCGATCGAACTGACTCATCGCAACATCAATCCCATGTTGCCTCATGCATTTCGATCAATGGTCCGTGCCTGATTTGCACTCGCCACTGACCCTGGATTGCAAAGCACTCGCTCCCGGTTGTGGTTCTCGACCTTGATTTCCCAACCAAGGCAATCACCGCTGTTTGCAAACTCGCTAAATCATATCCTGAAATCGACGGGTTGAAATCAAAAACCATTGTACCTGTACCATTTTCATACCAAAACCCTGCGAACACGACTGCGGCGGAGTTTTATCGTGGCGTTCCAGTGGAGGTCCTTCGTTCTTGCGTCGATGCTGGTCGCGGCGCTGTTGGTCGCCAATGGCGCGCGCGCCGCGGACCCGCAGGTTCCGGTGCTGTGGGATACCAAGGAGCGATTGCCCAAGCCGGACCTTTCGGCGCTGCCGCGACTGAGATTCCTGACGACCACGGACTTCCCGCCCTTCAATTTCCTCGACGGCGCGGGAAAACTGTCCGGGTTCCACATCGATCTGGCGCGCGCCATATGCGCCGAGCTCAGCATCGTCGAAAAATGCCAGATCCAGGCATTGCCCTGGGCCGAGTTGGAAGGCGCGCTGCAGAAAGGCGAAGGCGAGGCGATCATCGCCGGCATCGCCGCAACGGCGCAATCGCGCTCGACATACGCCTTCTCGCGCTCTTACCTGCAGTTTCCGGCGCGCTTCGTGATGGCGAAGGGTACGGCGCTGACCGATCCGGTCTTCGACAAATTGCGCGGCAAGCGTGTCGGCGTGATCGCCGGCTCGGCCCATGAGCGCATGCTGCGCGACTATTTCAACACCGTTCAGGTCGTCCCCTTCGACAAGCCGGAAGACCTCTACAGCGATCTCAAGACTGGCAAGATCGACGCCGCCTTCGGCGACGGCATGCGCCTGGCCTTCTGGCTGGGCGGCTCGGATGCAGCGGGATGTTGCCGCTTTGCCGGCGGTCCCTACCTGGCGCCCGAATATCTGGGCTCGGGCATGGCCATCGCCACCAAGGCGGACAATCCGGCGCTGGCCGCCGCGCTCGACTACGCGCTGCAGGAAATTTCGATGAAAGGGACGTTTGCGGAATTCTACCTGCGCTATTTCCCGGTCAGTTTTTACTGATCCGGCGATCCGGCCGGTCAGCTTTTTCCAGGCCACAATCCCGAAAAGCTGAACCGGTTTTCGGAAAAGACATGACCATACCGGAACCCGGGGGGATCAGTTCAAGGTTCGCAGCCTCGCCTTGGCCGCGCGCGCGATTGCCGCGACGGTCAGCGTGTCGAGATCGAGCTGCCGGCGGATCAGCTGCAGCACCCGCACCTCTTCCAGCCGCATTTCGAGATCGACGGCGGCCACTTCGAAGGCGGCGGCATAGGCGGTGTCGCGCAAGCGCTCCGGCAGGGCCTCGGCGACGCGCGCCAGAACCCCCTCAAGCCCATCCTTTTCGTGCAGCATCTTCTGGCAGGACTGGGCGACCGAAACCAGCCGGCTGTGATTGAAATCCTCGAACACCGGCCAGGAGCGGACGACGTCGCCGATCCGCGCCAGTTCGACATCGGTCATGTCGCGATCGGATGCCGAAGTGATGACCATCAGGTAGATCAGGGCTTCGTGCGGCGTCGGCAGAGGCATTTCTTACTCCTTGAACAGGTCCCGAAGGTAGGAGCGCGGTACCCGTGCCGCAAGGAAAAAGCGCCGCACTCGTTGACGCTCCGGCCATGCGCGCCTAGAGACCGATTGAAAAAACAGCCCCGGCGATGCCGGCGAATGATTTGGAAAACAGTACCATGGCGGGATCAAACATCATCGATCTCAATCCCGAGCTGCTGGCGGCCGCCGCCGAGAGCAAGGCATGGCCGTTCGAAGAAGCCAAAAAGATCGTCGAGCGCTACAAAGGCGCCGACTTTCCCGACACGATCCTGTTCGAGACCGGCTACGGCCCGTCCGGCCTGCCGCATATCGGCACGTTCGGCGAAGTGGCGCGCACGTCGATGGTGCGGCATGCCTTTCGCGTGCTGACGCAGGACAAGGTCGCGACCAAGCTGCTTTGCTTTTCCGACGACATGGACGGCATGCGCAAGATACCCGATAGCGTGCCGGATCGCTCGGCACTGGAGCCGCACCTGCACAAGCCGCTGTCGTCGGTTCCCAATCCCTTCGGCGACGACTATGCGAGCTTTGCCGATCACAACAACGCGATGCTTTGCCGCTTCCTGGACACGTTTGGCTTCGACTACGAGTTCGCCAGCGCGACGCAATATTACAAGTCGGGCCGTTTCGACGCGATGCTGCTGCGCGCCGCCGAACGCTATGACCAGATCATGGCGGTGATGCTGCCGACGCTCGGCTCCGAGCGGCAGGCGACCTACAGCCCGTTCCTGCCGATTTCGCCGAAGAGCGGCCGCGTGCTTTACGTTCCCATGAAGCATGTCGACGCCAAGGCCGGTACCATCACCTTCGACGACGAGGGTACAGAGACGACGCTTTCGATCACCGGCGGCAAGGTGAAGCTGCAATGGAAGCCGGATTTCGGCATGCGCTGGGCGGCACTTGGCGTCGATTTCGAAATGTTCGGCAAGGACCACCAGACCAATGCGGTGGTCTATGACCGCATCTGCAACATTCTGGGCGGGCGGGCGCCGGAGCATTTCGTCTATGAACTGTTCCTCGACGAGAACGGCCAGAAAATCTCGAAATCCAAGGGCAACGGCCTGACCATCGACGAGTGGCTGACCTATGCGCCGACCGAGAGCCTCGGGCTCTACATGTACCAGCGGCCGCGGCAGGCCAAGAAGCTGTATTTCGACGTCATCCCGAGAGCGGTGGACGAATATTATGCATTCCTCGCCGCCTATCCCCGGCAGGATTGGAAGGAGCGGCTGGGCAACCCGGTCTGGCATATGCATGATGGCAATCCGCCGGTCATCGACATGCCGGTGCCGTTCTCGCTGCTGCTCAACCTGGTCAGCGCCTCCAACGCGCAAAACAAGGATGTGCTTTGGGGCTTCATCTCGCGCCATACGCAGGGCGTAACGCCGCAGACGCATCCCGAGCTCGACCAGCTGGTCGGCCATGCGATCCGCTATTTCGACGACTTCGTGAAGCCGACGAAAACCTTCCGCCCAGCCGACGAGGTCGAGCGCGCGGCGCTGGAAGAGCTCGACAAGGCGCTTGGCGCCCTGCCGGCGGGCGCCAACGGCGAAGCAATCCAGAATGCTTCGCTCAACGTCGCACGCAAGATCGAGCGCTATCAGGACCATTCCAAGCAAAGCCCCGAGGGCGGCCCTGGCGTTTCGGGTGCTTTCTTCCAGATGATCTATCAGGTGCTGATCGGCCAGGAGCGCGGCCCGCGCTTCGGTTCGTTTGCCGCGCTCTACGGCATTGCCGAGACGCGGGCGCTCATTGAGCGGGCGCTGGCTGGTCAGCTGGCTTGAGAACGCCGTCGACCTCTTCCAGGATCGAGCTTGGCGCGTCAGGCGCCGGGCTCGGTGCCGCCGGCATCGACGGCATACCGGAAAGGTTCGGCGCCGATCCGAAAATGCCTTTCTTTTCGGTGCGTGCCTTTTCGCCGGCTTCGACATAGGGCCCGCCCTTGGCGGCGCGCGCCCAGCCGTTTTCGACCAGCCATTGACCGACATCCAGCTTGCCAATCCGGCATTCGGCGGCGATCAGGTCGCGGCCACCCTCGGGCGGCACGGTGCAGGCCACCGCGCGGCCGCGCAGGAACGCGCGGAACGCCGTCCGCGCCCGGACGCCGCACGGCCAGGATTTGCCGTCATCGCTACAGGTCTCATCCTGCCTGACGACGTCGATGCCGGAAACCGCGACCGAATAGCCCTTCGCTTCGATCAGGCCGGCGGCCGACGCTACGGGCTGGAACAGTTTCGTCCCGTTCCAGTCGTCGGGCATTTTCGGCTTGGGCGGCACGGCCAGCGCCAGCTTGCTCAGCGGCGCGCGCGGCTCGACACGTTCAAGCCCCTCGGCGGGAAGCTCCGGTGGCGCGATGACCTGGGGATCGATCGCCCTCGAATGCGGTGCCGGCTTCGGCGGCTGGGGGGCGGCCAGGGAAGAAGTGGCCGGTTCTTCGGGCCCCGTGCCGGCGCCCTGTTGCGGGATCGTGTCGGCGCCCGGATCGACCTGGTCCACAGTCACGACGCTGTCGCTTCGCTTCAGCGTGCGACCGCCGGCGACGACCAGGGCCGCCATCACCGGGACGAGCAGAACCGCCAGGGCAAGATGAGGGAGCCGCACCAGCGTGGCCTACTGGCTTGCCCAGACAATCCGCGCCACCCATTCGACATCACGCATGGGAATGTCGCGGTCGGGATGATCGGGATTGAGCGAGACCAGCGCAATCGACTTGACGGTCTGGCGGTCCAGCACCTTGGCCATCACCTCGCCGGCGGTTGTCTTGACGACGACGCGATCGCCCTTGCGGGTGATGGCACCCGGCTCGACGATGAGGACGTCGCCATTGCGGTAGAGCGGGAGCATGGAATCGCCCTGCACCTGCAACGCGTAGGAACTTTCCGTCGATTGCGCCGGCAACTCGACCAGATCCCAGCCCTGCCCGACCGGAAAGCCGGCATCGTCGAAGAAGCCACCGGCACCGGCCTGGGCAAAGCCGAGCAATGGCACGGAGCGCCTGCGCGCGACCGATGCGCCATGCGACGATCCGTCCCGGCCTTCGATCAACCCTGTGAATTCGTCGAGCGAAGCGCCGGTCGCCTCGATGATCTTGGCCAGCGATTCGGTCGAGGGCCAACGCGGCCGGCCATCCGACGACAGACGTTTCGACTTGTTGAAGGCGGTC
The DNA here is from genome assembly GCF_059683645.1 of Mesorhizobium sp. RCAM 05104. NCBI lineage: Bacteria > Pseudomonadati > Pseudomonadota > Alphaproteobacteria > Hyphomicrobiales > Phyllobacteriaceae > Mesorhizobium > Mesorhizobium sp. RCAM 05104. The sequence continues at coordinate 2,854,437 of NZ_CM185033.1, forward strand.
GAATCGAGGCCCGCGCGCCTTGCCAGACCCGAGGCCGAAAGCGAATAGCGCTCGGCAAGAGCATCGATGGCAGCCCAGACGCGGTCATGCGAGAGCAATCTCGCTCTCCTTCAGGACAGGAAAAAATACCTTTCCTTTCTATCGCGCGGACATCTCAATGTCCACCGGGGCGGCCGGCGGATCGCGCACAAAGCTGAGGCCCTTCCGGGCCGGACGTGAGCCTATGCGGCCATGCCTGCCATTGCCTTGGGCAGCCCCTTCTTGAGCTCTTCGGCATTCATCACCGGGACGAAGTCGACAGCGGCATTGAAGGCGAAGAAGAACCGCTCACCGAGGTACGGCATGTCGGAATTCTCTTTCATATCCACGAACAGATAGGCCGTTCGCTGACCCTTCTCGGCGGTGAAATAGGCCGCCTCCGGCTTCAGTTCCGACAGCGCGTGCTCGATGAACTTCCCCATGCTGCCGTCCTTGATCGCCTTGTTGCCCTCAACGGTCGGAACAGAAACTTTCAGCATCATGCGCATGACGATTCCTCCCTCCTCCAACGGCTTGTTAGCGATGTCTAATTTACCACTCGCGCTTCGCTTGGGAAGGCCGATGGGGCCCTGCTCCCGAAAGCTTGATCAGCCGGATGACTTGGCCAGGCCGCGCAGCCCCTGATGGGAGATCATGAACGCCCGTTCGGTTTCTGTAAGCGGGCGGGGGCGAACGGCGCGGCCAAGTGCTTTGACGACCTCGTCAATGTCGAGAAAGCGGCGAGCCCCGCGGTCGTAAACGCCGGCCGTCGTCATGATCAATGCGGCCGTTTCGCCATTGTCGAGGACGAAGCGGTGCTTGCCGACAACCTGGGTGCCTTCCCAGGTCTCGATCGACGACACGACCTCAAAACGCCGCCATAGCTTGATCTCGCGTGCGTAGACCGACTGCAGCCCGCCCATCATCGGCGCCCAGCCATTCTTCCTCGCCAGCCTGATGAGGCCGGCGCGCATAAACAGGTCGATGCGGCCGAGGTCCGCCAGCATCATGTAGCGCGCATTGTTGAGATGAATGTTGAAATCGATGTCGGTCGGCAGGCATCGAAAGGCCAGCCGGCTCTCGCCGCCCATCACATAAGGGCCACGGCTTCGTGCCGTGGCCATCATGCGCGCCATGCGCGCCCAGACATACATTACAGCGCCGCGCGTCCTCTTGGACGCGCAAGGGACGCCGTAGGACTCTTGATGCTATCCATGCGTCAGGCTGCCTGCTTCACGTCGCCCTTGGCGTAGGGATCGAAGCGCTGGTAGAAGGTCTCACCCTTTTCGGCCATGTCGAGCAGCAGCTTGGGCACCTTGAACTCGGCGCCGTATTTCTTTTGCAGGCTCTTGGCGATCTTGACGAACGCCTTGGCGCCGATGCCGTCGATATAGGACAGCGCGCCGCCGGTGTAGGGGGCGAAGCCAAAAGCCAGGATCGAGCCGACATCGGCCTCGCGCGGATCGGTGACGATGCCCTCTTCCATCACCCGCGCTGCTTCCAGCGCGATGGTGACCAGCAGCCGCTGCTGCAGTTCCTCATAGTCGACCTTCTCCGGCGCCAGCTGCGGATAGAGGTCCTTGAGGCCTGGCCACAGCTTCTTCTTGGCCGGCTTGGCGGGATAGTCGTAGAAACCCTTGCCGTTCTTGCGGCCGAAGCGGCCGTGCGTGTCGACCATGGTAGTGATCAGCGCCATCTGCTTCGGGTCGACGGCCTTGTCGCCGAGGTCCCTGATGGTCTGCTTCATGATCTTCTGGGCGAGGTCGATGGCCGTCTCGTCGGTCAGCGCCAACGGGCCGACCGGCATGCCGGCGGCCTTCGCCGCATTCTCGATCATCGGGGCAGGCACGCCTTCGATCAGCATCTTGTAGGCTTCCGACATGTAGCGCAGCACGCAGCGATTGACGTAGAAGCCGCGCGTGTCGTTGACGACGATCGGCGTCTTCTTGATGGCGCGCACGAAGTCGATTGCCGTGGCAAGTGCCTTGTCGCCGGTCTTCTTGCCCAGAATGATCTCGACCAGCATCATCTTGTCGACCGGCGAGAAGAAGTGGATGCCGATGAAGTTCTTCGGCCGCGCCGAATTCTTCGCCAGACCGGTGATCGGAATGGTCGAGGTGTTGGAGGCGAAGACCGCCGACGATTTCAGCACGGCTTCCGCCTGTTCGGTGGCGCTTTTCTTGACGGCCGAATCCTCAAACACCGCCTCGACGACCAGGTCGCAACCGGCGAGGTCGGCATAGTCGGCCGTCGGCGTGATCAGCGACAGAAGCTTGTCCCTCTCCTCGGGCTTGGCGCGCCCCTTCTTCACCTGATCCGAGACCAGGCTGTCGGAATGTGCCTTGCCCTTGGCGGCCGATTCCATGTCGCGGTCGAGCAGCACCACCGGGATGCCGGCCTTGGCCGTGACATAGGCGATGCCGGCGCCCATGAAGCCGGCGCCAAGCACGCCGATCTTCTTGAACCTGGTTTCCGGCACGCCGGCCGGACGGCGGGCGCCCTTGTTCAGCTCCTGCAGCGAGACGAACAGCGAGCGGATCATCGCCGCCGCTTCCCGGGTCTGCATGATCTCGGTGAAATAGCGCTGCTCGATGCGCAGGCCGGTGTCGAACGGCACCAGCAGGCCTTCATAGACGCATTTGAGGATCGCGGCGGCGGCCGGATAATTGCCATAGGTCTCGCGACGCAGGATGGCGATGGCTGGTGGCCACAGATTGGCGCCCGCCGCCGAATAGATCGGGCCACCGGGCAGCTTGAAGCCCTTCTCGTCCCACGGCGCCACCGGCTTCAAGCCGTTCTTGATCATCGCCTTGGCGGCTTCGACCAGCTTGGCCGGTTCGGCGATCTCATGGATCAGCCCCATCGACTTGGCCTTCTGCGGCGACAGCGCCTGGCCGGAGGTAAGCATCTGCAGCGCCTGCTGCTGATCGGTCAGCCGCGGCACGCGCTGGGTGCCGCCGGCACCCGGGAAGATGCCGATCTTCACTTCGGGAAGCGCCATCCTGACCTTGTCCGAGTCGGCTGCGACACGGCCGTGGCATGCAAGCGACAATTCGAAGGCGCCGCCCATGCAGGTGCCGTTGATCGCCGAAACCCACGGCTTTCCGCAAGTCTCCAGCTTGCGGAACAGGCCGGTCATGGTGCCGGCATTGTCGAACAGTGCCTTGGTCGCCTTTTCGACGTCCTTGGCCTTTTCCGCGGCGAAGGTCGTCAGCATCTTCTGCAGCAGGGTGATGTCGGCACCGCCGGAGAACGTATCCTTGCCGGAGGTGATCACCGCGCCCTTGATGGCCGCATCGCCAGCCACCTTGTCGACGATGGCGTTCAGCTCCCGCATCGCCTCTTCAGTGAAGACGTTCATCGAGCGGCCCGGCATGTCCCAGGTGACCAGCGCAATGCCGTCGGCGTCGATATCGAGGGTGAAATTGGTGTAGCTCATCGTTTCTCTCCCCGTCAGACGCGTTCGATGATCGTTGCGGTGCCCATGCCGGCGCCGATGCACAGCGTCACCAGCGCGGTGTTCAGGTCCCGGCGTTCGAGCTCGTCCAGCACCGTGCCCAGGATCATCGCGCCGGTGGCGCCGAGCGGGTGGCCCATGGCGATGGCGCCGCCATTGACGTTGATCTTGTCGTGCGGAATGTCGAAAGCCTGCATGTAGCGCAGCACCACCGAGGCGAAAGCCTCGTTGAGCTCGAACAGGTCGATGTCGGACAGCTTCATCTTGGCGCGCTTCAACAGTTTCTCGGTGACGTCGACCGGACCGGTCAGCATCAGCACCGGTTCGGAGCCGATGTTGGCGAAGGCGCGGATGCGGGCGCGCGGCTTCAGGCCCATGGCCTTGCCGGCCCTCTTCGAGCCGAGCAGCACGGCGGCGGCGCCATCGACGATGCCGGACGAGTTGCCGGCGTGGTGGACGTGGTTGACCTCTTCAACCTCGGGATGCTTCTGCACCGCAACGGCATCGAAGCCGCCCATTTCGCCAGGCATGACGAAGGACGGGTTGAGCGCGGCCAGCGACTGCATGTCGGTCGAGGGCCGCATGTGCTCGTCATGGTCGAGGATGGTCAGGCCGTTCTGGTCCTTGATCGGGATGACGGACTTCTTGAAACGACCATCGGCCCAGGACTTGGCGGCGCGCTTCTGGCTCTCGACCGCGTAGGCGTCGACGTCGTCGCGGGAGAAGCCGTATTTGGTGGCGATCAGATCGGCCGAGATGCCTTGCGGCACGAACCAGCCGGGCAGGCCGACCGAGGGATCCATGAACCAGGCACCGCCGGAGGCACCCATGCCGACGCGCGACATCGATTCAACGCCGCCGGCAATGACGATCTCGTCAGCGCCCTGGGCGATCTTGGCGGCGCCGAAATTGATGGCATCGAGACCGGAAGCGCAAAAGCGCGAGATCTGCATGCCGGGCGCCTTGGTGTCGTAGCCGGCCTCGAAGGCGGCGGCGCGCGGTATGACCGAGCCCGCCTCGCCGACTGGATCGACGCAGCCGAAGATGATGTCGTCGACATTGCCGGTGTCGAGTCCATTGCGATCGCGCAACGCCTCGAGCGTCTTGGCGGCAAGCCGCACCGCCGGCACTTCGTGCAGCGATCCGTCTTTCTTGCCCTTGCCGCGCGGCGTGCGCACGGCGTCGTAGACATAAGCGTCAGCCATTTCCTTGCTCCTTGGGTTTGCCTGATGTCGCTCTCAGAGAGAGCGGCCGATCAGCAATTTCATGATCTCGTTGGTGCCGCCGTAGATGCGCTGGACGCGGGCGTCGCGGAACATGCGGGCGATCGGATATTCATTCATGTAGCCATAGCCGCCATGCAATTGAAGGCACTCATCGACGACTTTTCCCTGCAGGTCGCTGAGCCAGTATTTCGCCATCGACGCCGTCACCGGATCGAGGCCGCCGGCGATGTGGCGGGTGACGCAATCATTGTAGAAGACGCGGCCGATGGTGGCTTCGGTCTTCAACTCGGCCAGCTTGAACTGGGTGTTCTGGAAATCGATGATCGCCTTGCCGAAGGCCTTGCGGTCCTTGACGTAGTCGATGGTCAGCGCCAACGCCCGCTCGATCATGGCGATGGCACCGGTGCCGATCTGCAGCCGCTCCTGCGGCAATTGCTGCATCAGTTGGACGAAGCCTTGTCCCTCCTCGTGGCCGAGCAGGTTGGAGGTCGGCACACGCACATCATTGAAGAACAGCTCCGATGTGTCGTTGGCCTTCAGCCCGATCTTGTCGAGGTTGCGGCCGCGCTCAAAGCCTTCCACCTCATCGGTCTCGACGACGATCAGCGAGGTGCCCTTGGCGCCCTTCTCCGGATCGGTCTTGGTGACGACGATGATGAAGTTGGCCAACTGGCCGTTGGTGATGAAGGTCTTGGAGCCGTTGATCTTGTACTGGTTGCCATCCTTCTGCGCCCGCGTCTTTACGCCCTGCAGGTCGGAGCCGGCGCCGGGCTCGGTCATGGCGATGGCGCCGATCAGTTCGCCGGTGGCCAGCTTCGGCAACCATTTCTTCTTCTGCTCTTCCGAACCATAATGAAGAACGTAGGGCGTAACGATCGAGTTGTGCAGGCCGATGCCGAAACCATCGACACCGACATGGCCGATCGCCTCGATGATGGCGCTCTCATGGGCGAAGGTGCCGCCCGAGCCGCCATATTCCTCCGGCATCGAAGCGCAGAGCAGACCGGCCGCACCAGCCTTCAACCAGCTCTCGCGGTCGACCATCTCGTTCTTCTCGAATTCGTCGTAGCGCGGCGCGATCTCTTCCGACATGAAGCGATGCGCCATGTCGTAGAGCATACCGACTTCATCCGCTGCCCAGGCGGGCTTCGGCAAAGAGAGCACTTCGGCGGGATTTGTCGCCACGATTTCCTCCGCGTATCGACAGACAGGGCCGGCGGCGCCGGCGGGCGAGCTTAGAACGCTTCCGCCGGCAGAGCCATCAACGTATCGGCGCCGCTCGAAATGCGGGCGAGGTGCGCCGAGGTCTCCGGCATGATCCGCTCCATGAAGAAGCGGGCCGTTACGACCTTGTTGTCGTAGAAGGACTGGGAACCGTTGGCGCCCGTCTTGCCAAGTGCCGCCTTGGCCATCTGCGCCCACATGTAGCCCAGCGCGACAAGGCCGAAGAGATGCATGTAGTCGGTCGAGGCGGCACCTGCATTGTCGGGCTTGGCCATGCCGTTCTGCAACAGCCACATGGTTGCCGCCTGCAGGTCGTTGAGGCCCTTCTTCAATGCCTTGGTGAAGGACGCCATCTTCTCGTCGGAGCGGTTTTCCTCGCAGAACTCACCGACCTCCTTGAAGAAGGCCTGCACGGCGCGACCGCCATTCAAACCGAGCTTGCGGCCGACAAGGTCGAGCGCCTGGATGCCATTGGCGCCTTCATAGATCATGGCAATGCGGGCATCGCGCACGAACTGGCTCATGCCATGCTCTTCGATGTAACCGTGACCGCCGAACACCTGCTGCGCCATCACGGCGTGGTCGAAACCCTTGTCGGTGAGCACGCCCTTGACCACCGGCGTCATCAGGCCGGTGTAGTCGTCGGCGGCCTGGCGATCCTTGTCGTCGCCGGAGCGATGGGCGATGTCGGACTTGATGGCGGTCCACAGCGCCAGCGCACGGCCAGCCTCGTTGAAGGCCTTCATGGTCATCAGGCTGCGGCGGATATCGGGATGGACGATGATCGGGTCGGCCTTCTTGTCCGGCGCCTTGGCCCCCGACAGCGATCGACCTTGCAAACGGTCCTTGGCGTAGGCGACGGCATTCTGGTAGGCGACCTCCGACAGCGACAGCCCCTGCAGGCCGACACCGAGACGCGCCTCGTTCATCATCGTGAACATCGCCTTCAGGCCGCCATTGGCCTCGCCGAGCAGCGTGCCTTCGGCCTCGTCATAGTTCATGACGCAAGTCGAATTGCCGTGAATGCCCATCTTCTCCTCGATCGAGCCGCAAGAGACGGTGTTTCTCTTGCCCGGATTGCCCGATGCGTCGAGCATGAGCTTCGGCACGATGAACAACGAAATGCCCTTGACGCCTTCCGGCGCGCCCTCGATGCGGGCCAGCACCAGATGGACGATGTTATCGGACATGTCGTGCTCGCCGGCCGAGATGAAGATCTTCTGGCCTGAAATCTTGTAGGTGCCATCGCCGTTCGGCACCGCCTTGGTGCGCAGCAGGCCGAGATCGGTGCCGCAATGCGGCTCGGTCAGGTTCATGGTGCCGGTCCAGGCACCCTCGACCATCCTCGGCAACCACTTGGCCTTCTGCTCGTCGGTGCCGTGGGTGATGATCGCCGCGATCGCGCCCTGCGTCAGGCCCGGATACATCATCAGCGACATGTTGGCCGAGACCATGTATTCGGCAACCGCCGTATGCACGGCATAGGGCAGGCCCTGGCCACCGAACTCAACAGGTGCCGCCAGCCCCATCCAGCCACCTTCGCGATACTGGTCGAAGGCCTCCTTGAAGCCTTTCGGCGTCGTCACCGAACCATCGTCGTGACGGACGCAGCCTTCCATGTCTCCGACCCGGTTGAGCGGATGCATGACGTTTTCGGCGAGCTTGGCGCCTTCGGCGAGGATCGCCTCCAGCACGTCGGGCGTGGCGTCGGAAAATCCGGGAAGGTTCGAATAGCGCTGGTAGCCCAGCACCTCGTTGAGCACGAACAGCGTATCCTGGACCGGAGCCCTGTATGTCGGCATGCTTTTCCTCCACCCTGCAAACCTGATCCGACCCCCCGAAATCAAGCCAGGGCGGCATGCGGACCTGTGTTGGGGCCGGGATAGCAAAAATTGACGTTTGCGTAAACGTCAATTTTTTCGATGCGACAAGATTTCCCGCCCCTGCGCGCAAGGAGCCTAGCGGCGCAGCATCGCGCAAGCCAGCGCGAAACAACCCGAAGGGCCGCACATCGGGCAGGCGCGGACGACGAAAAGCCACGCGGCTTGATGGTCAGGAGTCCGACGGCGTCGGAATCAGCAGATGGCTTAGCTTGCCGCGCTCGCCTGCGGCACCGAACGCTCGGCCAGCATCTGGCGTACCGCCGACATCGAGCCGCTCAGCTCGTTGATGGCGTCGTCGATCAGCGCCCGCTGCTTCTGCAGGCGGGCAAGCTGCTTTTCCGACTTGTCCAGCGCAAGCCGCAGTTGCTTGGTGTTGGAACCGGTCGGATCGTAGAGGTCCATCATCTGCTTGACGTCGCGCAGCGAGAACCCGACCTTGCGGCCAAGCAGGATTAGCTTCAGCCGCGCCTTGTCGCGGCGCGTGTAGAGACGGGTCGACCCGTCGCGCTGCGGATTGAGCAGGCCCTTGTCTTCGTAGAAACGCAGCGTGCGCAGCGTTACTCCGTATTTCTTGGCCATCTCGCCGATGCGGACAAGGTCCTCGCCGGCTTCAACAGACATATTGGTATTGGCCGCGGTCTCGCCGGCCGAGATAAGCTTCATGGTCACTGGCTTTCCCCGTCTGATGGCGTCGCGGCCCTGGACCGTGCGTCGCCTGACTGGAAGCGGGGGCGTGCTCCCAGTCGTGGTTTCAACAAACAAATCGCAAACAGCACGCTCAATGCGCCTTTTACGTTTACGTCAATTCTATACCGATAGCCGCCTCATGACGCAAGGGCGTTCTGCGAGCGGAGCTTTATGCCGCACCGTCAGGCCGGCAGCCAACATCCTTGCAATTTCTTAAGTTTGGTTAACGCGTTGTTTACCACGTTGGGCGAAATGTGGGCGCGTCGGCTACCCGTGTTTATCCTGTATCGAATTTTTCACGGTTTTTCGGAGCGCGGGTGAGAACCCGGGAAGCTTGTCTTCCACCGCGGCAAAGCGCCCGGTCGCCTCGTTCCGACAGGGACTGGGGGAGTTGGCTACAAGCCAGCCATTCTGAAAGACGGACGCACAGATGAACAGCAAGCGGTCCTATCTCGATACACTCAACGCCGGCAGGCAGCGCAGGCCTCAGACAACGCTCGAGCAGTTGAACCGCTCGCTGGAGACGCTGGAACAGCGGCTGGAGCGAACCCGCGAGGATCCGATGGGTCGTCCCGATCCGCGCCAATATGGCGACGACGCCCGCCATCCCGCCGCCCGGCCCGGCAGCCAGCAGCGCTGGTACGAGGACCCGCAGCCGGCGCCGCGCCCGCAGAGCCCGATGCAGCCCGCCGCCACTTTCGAGCAGAATTACCAGGCCATTGCGCGAGACATCGATCGCGTGCGCGGACAGGAAGACGGCGTTGCCATGGTCGGCAAGATCGCCGGCGAATTGCGCGGCATGCGCGAGGAACTGCGCCACCAGATGACCGCCGGGCTGCAGCGTGAATTCGAAGCGCTGCGCAAGGACATAGAACGGGCCTTCCAGTCGAACGCGACGCCGGGCGGCGCGTCGGATGCCCTGGCCAAGGGCAGCGCCGAACTCGGCCTTGAGTTCGAGAGGCTTTCCGGCGCCATCCAGACGCTGGCCGAGAAGAGCGACGACAGAAGCGTCAACATGCTGCGGCTCGAACTCGAGCAGGTCAAGGCGGCGCTCGACACGCTGGCGCGCGAGGAGAGCGTGCAGAAAGTCGATCGCCGCTGGGACGATTTCGATCGCCGCTGGACGGCCTTCGAGGATCGCGTCGATGCCGACCAGCGCAAGCGCTCGGACGACCCCGGCCTGTCGATGCTGACCGACCGGCTGGAGCAGATCAGCAACGCCGTCAACAATCTGCCGGAATCGCTGTCTCTGCGCTCGCTAGAGGACAAGGTGCGCACGCTTGCCGGCGCCGTCGATCACTTCGCCAGCCAGCAGGACAATCGCGGCAGCGACACGCTTGGCATGATCGATGAGCGGCTGGACGAGATTTCCCGCGCCATCGTTGCATCGACCGTCGCGGCGCAGGCCAATTCATTCGACCATGAGGCTTTCGAGCGCATCGAGAAGCGGATCGACTCGCTTGCCGTACAGATCGAGGAAGTGGCGCAGGATCGCCCCGGCAACGCGGTCATGGACCGCCTGAACACGCTGTCGAGCCGTGTCGACGAGCTCGCCGGTCGCGCCAACCTGCCCGAGCAGGCGATGGAGCGCCTGGCCAAGCAGATCGCACTCATCGCAGACAAGATCGACCAGGCGCCTGCCATGCCTGACGCCGACTATATCTTCCATGGGCTGGAGCAGCGCTTCGACGTGCTGTCCGGCATGATGGAACGTCGCCAGGGTGACGCCATCGAACAGGGCAACATGCTGTTCCGCGATCTTGAGCGCCGGCTGGACGAAGTTGCCGACAGGCTGGACGAGCGCATGCCGCAAGTCGACAGCGCCGGCATCATGGACGCCATCGACGCCCGCTTCACCGCCCTGGCCCAGCGCATCGAAACGCGTGTTCCCGATCCTGCCGGTGAAGCAGCGATCCGCGGCCTGGAAAGCCGGCTCGAAGACATTTCAAGCCGGCTGGACGCGTCCGCCGCGCAAGTGGCCGGCATCGATCCAGCGTTGATCCGAAGCCTGGAGGCGCAGGTCGCCGGCCTGTCCGCCCATCTTTCCAAGCCCAGCACGCCGCTGCCGGAATTCGAGGACATCAGCCCGCGCCTCGACGAAATCGAAAAGTCGCTGGCCGGAACCCGCGATTCCATTCTCGACGCGGCGCGCGAAGCGGCTGAGAACGCGGTGCAATCGCTGGCCGGTTCGAGCGCTAACACGACGGCCGTTTCCGGCCTCGCTCAGGACCTGAAGACGCTCGAAGCGCTGACGCGGCGCTCGGACGAGCGCAATTCGAGAACGTTCGAGGCGATCCACGACACGCTGCTCAAGATCGTCGACAGGCTTGGCTCGCTGGAACCCGGCGAGCCGGTCGAGGCGGTGAGCGAACTCCTCGACGCGCGACCGGACGAGCCGGCCGGCAGGCGTCGCGCGCGGCAGTCCAAGATCGCCGTCGATGCACCGTCGATGGACATTGACGAGCCAATGCCGTTGACCGGAGACATGGCCGATCTCGATGGCCGCGTCGCCGCCATCATGCGCAACGAACCGGTTTCGCGCGACGACCTGGGTAGGCGTAGCGACCTGGGTCCGCGTGGCGACCTGGTCACGCGCACGCCGGCCGAGGCCGCCGCTGCAGCGGCCATGGCAGCCCTTGGTTCCGACACGATCGCCGACAGTGGCGAGCCGGCTGGTCGCCGCAAATCGATGTTCGGCGGGCTGGCGCGCGCATTCAGGGGCAGGAAGGAGGCGGACATTCCGCCGCTGGCCGGCTCGGCGCCGAGCGCTCCGATCCCAAGTGTCGACCTCGACGAGCCCCTCGATCCGAAGATGGCCAACCGGCCGCTGGAGCCCGGCTCTGGCGCACCGGACCTCAATGCCATCATGAAGCGCGTGCGTGACGAGCGCGGCCAACCGGCCAAGCCCAGCGACACCGATGCCGCCAAATCGGATTTCATCGCCGCGGCGCGGCGCGCGGCGCAGGCCGCCGCCGCCGAGGCCGATGCCCTGAAACGTCAGTCGACGATGACCGGACCGGTCAAGGCGCTGCGGATCGGTGACCTGCTCAAGACGCGGCGCAAGCCGATCCTGATGGGGTCAACCGCGATCCTGCTGGCGCTTGCCGGCCTGCAACTGGGCAAGGCTTTCTTCGCCGATGCCGCGCAAGTGGCGAGCAACGACGCCGCACCGATCGCGGCTTCCCAACCGGTGCAAACCGCCTCACTCGACACCGCAAGCCAGCCGACGACGGATGCGCGGCCCCCGGCACTGGAAACCGCGCCGGCCCATGTCGTCCGGCAGGCCGCGCCGTCCGAACCGGCAACCAAGGACGACATGGCGACGCAAGCCACGATGGCAACGCCGCCAGGCGTCGAGCCGTCGATGGATGCGGCACCGACAGCCGAGCCCGTTCCCGCGCCTGTTGCTCCGGCTATGCCCGCCGATGCCGGCGCGGCGGCGTCCGGCACGGCAGCCTCGGCTGCTTCGGCCCCGGTCGCCGCGCCGACCGCGGAGGCAACCGATGCCGACACCGGCACCCAGCCGATCGCGACTGCGCCAGCCACGGACACCACAGGCGCGGTTCCGCCAGCGGACGCTTCGCCGGCGACGGCCGCGGCCAAGATCGACATTCCCGCCAACGCCGGCCCGGCCGCCTTGCGTGACGCAGCCGCCAATGGCGATGCCAAGGCGCTGTTCGAGATCGGCTCGCGCTATGCCGAGTCGCGTGGCGTCAAGGAAGACATGACGGCGGCCGCCAAGTGGTATGAGAAGGCGGCGGAACTCGGCTTCGCGCCGGCCGAATACCGCATCGGCAATTTCTACGAAAAGGGCATCGGCGTCGCCCGCGACATCAAGAAAGCCAAGACCTGGTACCAGCTTGCCGCCGAGCAAGGCAACGCCAGCGCCATGCACAATCTGGCCGTGCTGTTCGCCATGGCGGCGGACGGCGTGACCGACAATGAGTCGGCCGCGCATTGGTTCCAGGCGGCCGCCGACGTTGGCGTCAAGGACAGCCAGTTCAATCTCGGCATCCTCGCCGCCAAGGGCGTCGGCATGAAGCAGAACCTCGAGGAATCCTACAAATGGTTCGCTCTCGTCGCCAAGACAGGCGACAAGGATGCGGCGGCCAAGCGCGACGAGATCGCCAACGCGCTGCGGCCCGAGCAACTCGAACGCGCCCGCGCCGCGGCTGAACTGTGGAAGGCCAAGCCGTTGGATCCGGCGTCCAATTCGGCGGACATTCCTGAATCCTGGCAGAAGGACACGCCGCAGACGACCGCCAGCATCGACATGACGAAGGCCATCCAGAACATCCAGCGCATTCTCAACAAGAATGGCTACGATGCCGGCGGCGCCGACGGCAAGATGGGCCAGAAGACGAAGACCGCGATCATGGCTTTCCAGACCGACAACAAGATGCCGGCGACCGGCACGATCGATGAAAAACTGGTCAAGGCCCTGCTGGCGCGCAAATAACGGCGGATGCGTCGCTTCCACGACGCCCCTGCCACACATTTGCCTGTTAACTGATTGAGATGTTTTTTGTTTCGGCGGTGCGGCGTGGTTTGACTTCGTAGCACCTCCGGCGCAAGAACAAATTGGCTTGTCGGGGCAAGATGCCCGCAACGGTTGCATTCGCCGGCAGGCAGAACTGATCGAGACAGACGGGTGGGCATCTATCTCCCGATCGCGGAAATTTCCGTCAACGTCTTCGTGCTGCTGGCCATGGGTGCGGCAGTGGGTTTCCTGTCGGGCATGTTCGGCGTCGGCGGCGGCTTCCTCATCACGCCGCTGCTGATCTTCTACAACATCCCCCCGGCGATCGCGGTCGCCACCGGCGCCAACCAGGTCATCGCCTCCTCGTTCTCCGGCGTACTTTCGCACATGAAGCGAGGGACGCTCGACTTCAAGCTCGGCGGCGTGTTGCTGGCCGGCGGCATCGTCGGCTCAACCGGCGGTATCTACGTCTTCGCCTTCCTGCGCAGGCTCGGCCAGCTCGATCTGTTCATCTCGCTGCTTTACGTCGTGCTGCTTGGCACCGTCGGCGGGCTGATGCTGGTCGAAAGCGTCAATGCGCTGCGCGCCACGCGCAGTGGCGCGGCACCGGTGCTGAAGAAATCCGGCCAGCACAACTGGATCCACCGCCTGCCGCTGAAGATGCGGTTCAGGGCCTCTAAACTGTTCGTCAGCGTCATCCCGGTGCTTGGTCTGGGAGCCGGCATCGGCTTCCTGTCATCGATCATGGGCGTCGGCGGCGGCTTCATCATGGTGCCGGCGCTGATCTATCTGCTGAAAGTGCCGACCAACGTCGTCATCGGCACCTCGCTGTTCCAGATCATCTTCACCTCCGCCTACACGACGCTGGTCCACGCCACCACCAACCAGACGGTTGATGTCGTGCTGGCTTTCCTGTTGATGGCGGGCGGCGTGGCCGGTGCGCAATATGGCGCCAAGGCCGGCCAGAGGCTGCGCGGCGAGCAGCTCAGGGCGTTGCTGGCGCTGCTTGTGCTGGCGGTGGCGATCCGGCTTGCAATCGATCTCTTCGTCACCCCGCCCAATCTCTATTCGCTATCCGGCGTAGGCCTCAACTGATGCCTGCACCGAAAGCGATCGCAACCGCCATACTCCTGTCGTTGCTTGCCGCCGCCGTGCCGGCGAAGGCGCAGACGCCTTTGCCACCGGAAGGCATCCAGATCGGGCTCTCCACCGACAATGTGTCGATCACCGCCGGTTTTTCCGGCGCCGACCTGACGATCTTCGGTTCACTGGAAAACGCCGACCCGCTCGTTGCCCGCCAGGGCCGCTACGATGTCATCGTCGTGCTCGAAGGCCCGCCGCGAACGGTGGTGGTGCGCCGCAAGGACCGGGTGCTCGGCGTCTGGGTCAATCTGGACTCCGAGACTTTCGAGAACGTGCCGATGTCCTATTCGGTGGCGACGACGCGGCCGCTGCAGGACATTACCGAACCGAACAGCTACAAGCAGCTGTCGCTCGGCGCCTCCAACCTCTACATGCAGCCCGCCGATGCCGGCGGCAGCCCGGCGACCATCGGGGAATTCACGGCGGCACTACGCGAACGCAAATCCGCGACCGGCCTCTACAGCGAGAATGTCGGCGGCGTGCAATTCCTGTCGCAGAACCTGTTTCGCGCCACTGTCAGGCTGGCGCCGAATGTTCCGGTCGGCACCCACAAGGCGCGTGCCTTCCTGTTCAAGAGCGGCCTGTTCATCAAGGAAAGCTCGGCTCAACTCGAAATCCGCAAATCCGGTTTCGAACAATCGATCTTCCGCGTCGCCCACGACTATTCCTTCCTCTATGGCGTCTTCGCTGTATCGCTGGCCATGATAACGGGCTGGCTCGGAAGGCTGGTCTTCCGAAAAGACTAGATCCTCGCCGCCGAAAGGGGTTTCCCTTTCCCGGGCCATGCGATAGACCGCCGCCTCCCGGCGCGGCGAACGCGCACGATTTCAGTTCGGCAGGATGGTTCAGTCACCCCGGACAACGGCGCGCATGCGAAGACGCCGATCCGCTGCCCCAAGGACAATGACAGGACGTTGCGATGCGACCAGCATTCGGCGGTATCGACTTCGGCACTTCGAATTCCACCGTGGGGGTGGTCCGCAACGGGCAGCCTCGCCTTGTCGCTCTGGAAGATGGCCAGGTCACGCTGCCAAGTGCCGTCTTCTTCAACTTCGAGGACAACCGCACCTGTTTTGGCCGCAACGCCATCGCCAACTACACCGACAGCGTCGAAGGCCGCTTGATGCGCTCGTTGAAGAGCGTGCTCGGCAGTTCGCTCGCGCACGAAAAGACGCGCATCAAGGCGCGCTCGATCGGCTTCATGGAGATCATCGGCCTGTTCCTCGGCCATCTCAGGAAGAAGCTGGAGGAAGACGCCGGCGATGTGGTCGAGACCGTGGTGCTCGGCCGCCCGGTACAGTTCGTCGACGACGATGCCGAAGCCGACGCGAATGCCCAGGGCGAACTTGAGAAGGCGGCGCACGCCCAGGGCTTCAAGCATATCGCTTTCCAGTTCGAGCCGATCGCGGCGGCGCTCGACTATGAGCAAAAAGTGACGCGCGAGGAACTGGCGCTGATCATCGACATGGGCGGCGGCACCTCGGACTTCTCGATCGTGCGCGTTTCACCGGAACGCTCCCGCTCGCCCGACCGCAAGGACGACATCCTGGCCAGCCGGGGCATCCATATCGGCGGCACCGATTTCGACCGGCTGCTGAGCATCGCCCATGTGATGCCGCAGCTCGGCTACCTGACCCCGACCAAGGACGGCAAGCGCAATCTGCCGGCCAGCTACTTCATCGATCTCGCGACCTGGCAGCGCATCAACCTGGTCTACACCGCCAAGGCGATGACGCATCTGCGCCAGATCCGCTACGAGGCCGAGCGGGCCGACTTGGTCGACCGCTTCATCCACATCGTCGAGCACCGCTACGGACACGCGCTGGCGGCATTGGTCGAAAAAGCCAAGATAGAACTGACCGACAGATCATCCGCCGAGGTCGCGGTGAAGCTGCCGGGCGTAGAGTTCGCCGCCGACATCACGCGCGCAGGGCTGGAAGCCACGATTGCCAGGGATATCGAGCGGGTCACCGCGACGGTCGGGCAGACCATCCGCGATGCCGAGATCAAGCCGTCCGACATCACCGCGGTGTTCCTGACCGGCGGATCGACCGCGATCCCGCTGGCAAGAGGGGAGATCCTGTCGCTGGTGCCGCGGGCTTCCGTCATCGAAGGCGACATGTTCGGCTCGGTCGGGCTTGGCCTGGCTCTGGATGCCCAGCGGAAGTTCGGCTGACCCCGTTCGTCAGGTTGTTCCGACGGTTTCGGCGCCGAGATGCGCCTTGAGCGCCATCTGCGCCAGGCTTGCCTGGCGATCGCGGTGGGTGATCATGGCGAAGTCGCGTTTCGGCAAATCGAGCGGCACGGCTCTGAGACTGCCCTCGGCGACGGCGCGCGCGACGACGAGTTCCGAAATGATGGTGGCGCCGGCGCCCGCCTCGACCGCCTGGCGAACCGCCTCGTTGCTCGGCAGCACCAGGAATATCCTGAGATCGGTGAGCGAAATCCCCTCGCGGCGCGCCAGATCCTCCAGCACCTCGCGCGTGCCTGAACCACCCTCACGGATGATCCAGCGCAGTCCCCTGATATCAGGACGACCGGGCGACAGTTCGGCGATCTCCGGATGCGAGCTGGCGACGACCAGCATCAGCCTGTCGACGTCGACCTTGGTGCGGCGCAGGATGTCGGATTCCGTGCGCCCCTCGACCAGGCCGAGATCCGCGGCGCCATCGAGGACATTCGCCTCGACCTGTCTGGTGTTGCCGATGGTGACGCTCAGCCGGACGGCGGGATAGGCTTCGTGGAAGGACGCCAGCCGGCGCGGCAGCCAGTAGCTGGCAATGGTCTGGCTGGCGGCGATCGAAAGGCTGCCGGTGACCGTCTGCGAAACATGTTCCAGCACGTTGCGCGCGGCGGCGGCTCGTTCGAGCACTGCCTTGGCTTCTGGCAGGAACCGGTGTCCGGTCTGGGCAAGCTCGATGTTGCGGCCGACGCGGTTGAACAGGTGGACGCCGTGTTGTTCCTCAAGCGCGCGTATCGCCGCCGACGCCGCCGACTGGGAAATGCCCAGCAGCTCCGCCGCCTTGGTCATGTGGCCGCGCTCGGCGACGGCGACGAAGATGCGTAACTGGTCCAGGGTCATGGGTGTATTAAGAACCAATATCGATTGAATTTACAAGAACAACTGATTAGACGGATCGATAGCTTTATTCTACGTTTTCGAGTGAAGTTAGAAAAAATTCGCCAGCGGATCGCAGAGAATAAAATGATCGGGCGGTTCAGATCCTTGTTTGCGCATTGGACCCGGGGCATCCGGCGACGGCTGGCCGGCGATCGCTATCACCCGGAAGAGCATTACATGCGTGGCCCCGGGCCGAAGACGCGGGCCAAGTCCGCCGGCCGCGCGGGCACTGCTGGATCATGATGCAAGGACCGTCGCGCGGCGCTAATTCGGCACCATCGCAGCGCCCGCTTGCCGACACGCGCGCGCCCGACGAAGGCGACGGCGTCGACACCTCGCCAGATATCTCGGACCACATCGCCAAGACGACCTGCTACATGTGCGCCTGCCGCTGCGGCATCGACGTGCACATCAAGGACGGCAAGGTCCGCTACATCAACGGCAACAAGGACCATCCGGTCAATCGCGGCGTGATCTGCGGCAAGGGCAGCTCCGGTATCATGCAGCATTACAGCCCGGCCAGGCTGAAGAAGCCGCTGCTACGCACCGGGCCGCGCGGCTCGGGCGAGTTCCGCGAGATCGAGTGGGAGGAAGCGTTTTCGATAGCGACGGAACGACTCTCCGCCATCCGCCGGACCGACCCGAAGAAGCTCGCCTTCTTCACCGGGCGCGACCAGTCGCAATCCTTGACCGGCTGGTGGGCGAGCCAGTTCGGCACACCGAACTTCGCCGCCCATGGCGGCTTCTGTTCAGTGAACATGGCGGCAGGCGGCCTCTATACGATCGGCGGTTCGTTCTGGGAGTTCGGCGAGCCCGACTGGGACAACACCCGTTATTTCATGCTGTTCGGCGTCGCCGAGGATCATGATTCCAACCCGATCAAGATCGGCTTGGGCAAGCTCAAGGCGCGCGGCGCCAAGGTGGTGTCGATCAACCCGTGCCGCACCGGCTACAACGCCATTGCCGACGACTGGATCGGCATCCGCCCCGGCACCGACGGCCTGTTCGTGTTCGCGCTCATCCATGAACTGCTGAAGGCCGGGCGCGTCGATCTCGATTATTTGCTCCGCTACACCAACGCCCATGTCCTCGTCGTGCAGGAGCCGGGTGCGGCCGATGACGGGTTGTTCGTGCGAGACGCCGATGGCAATCCGCTGACCTGGGACAGGGTGGCGAAGACGCCTGTCGGCGCCACCGATGCCAGCGCCAAGCCGGCGCTGACCGGCAGTTTCATCGTCGATGGCCGCCGTTGCACGCCAGTGTTCCAGCTCATTGCAGACCGTTACCTCGATGAGAGCCATGCACCTGATGCGGTCGCCGAGCGTTGCGGTATTCCCGCCGATACGATCCGCAGGATCGCCGCCGAACTTGCCCATGTCGCCTTCGAACAGACGATTGAACTGCCGGTGGCGTGGACCGACTGGGCCGGGCGCCGGCACGAGACGATCAGGGGACGGCCTGTTTCGATGCACGCCATGCGCGGCATCTCCGCTCACTCAAACGGTTTTCATACTTGCCGCGCCATCCATCTGCTTCAGGTGCTTCTCGGCACGGTGGATGTCCCCGGCGGCTTCCGCTTCAAGCCGCCCTACCCCAGATCGGTGCCGCCGGGTCCGAAGCCTTCGGGCAAGACCGTCAAGCCGATGACGCCGCTCGACGGCATGCCGCTCGGTTTCGTCTGCGGGCCGCAAGACCTGCTGGTCGATGAGGCCGGCACGCCGACCCGTATCGACAAGGCCTATTCGTGGGACGCGCCGCTGGCGGCACATGGGCTGATGCACACCGTCATCCGCAATGCCTGGGCCGGCGATCCCTACAGGATCGACACGCTCATGATGTACATGTCGAACATGGCGTGGAATTCCTCGATGAACACCGTCGAGACCATCGCGATGCTGACCGACAGCGATGACGCCGGCAACTACAAGATCCCCTTCATCATCTATTCCGACGCCTATTATTCCGAGACCGTACCATTTGCCGACCTGGTGCTGCCGGACACAACCTATCTCGAGCGCCACGACTGCATCAGTCTGCTCGACCGGCCGATCAGCCATGCCGACGGACCTGGCGACGCCATCCGCCATCCCGTCGTCGAGCCGGACCGCGACGTCCGGCCGTTCCAGTCGGTGCTGATCGAGCTCGGCGCCCGGCTCGGCCTGCCCGGTTTCGTCGATGAGGACGGCTCGGCCAAATATCGCGACTATGCCGACTACATCGTCAACCATGAGCGGACGCCCGGCATCGGCCCGCTTGCCGGCTGGCGCGGCAAGGATGGGGCCGCTATCGGCAAGGGCGAGGCCAATCCGGACCAGTTGCAGCGCTACATCGACAATGGCGGCTTCTGGCATCACGATTTCGCGGATGACCAGCGCTACTACAAGATGGCCAACCGCTCCTATCTCGACTTCGCCGAGAGCATGGGCTTCATCCCCAAGGCGGAGCCGATCATCTTCCAGCTCTATTCCGAGCCGTTGCAGCGCTTCCGCCTGGCCGCACGCGGCCATGGCCACGTGCTGCCGCCACAGGGCGATCGCCAGCGCATCGAGACCTACATGGACCCGCTGCCGTTCTGGTACACGCCCTTCGAGGAAGCGGTCATCGATCTCGAGAAATATCCCCTGCATGCGCTGACGCAGCGGCCGATGCACATGTATCACTCCTGGGGCTCGCAGAATGCGTGGCTGCGGCAGATCACCAGCCAGAACCGGCTGTTCGTGCATCACCGGACCGCTGCCGGTCTCGGCCTGGTCGATGACGACTGGGTGTGGATCGAAAGCATCAACGGCAGAGTGAAGGGGCAGATCAAGCTGGTCGACGGGGTGAACGAAAGCACGGTCTGGACCTGGAATGCGATCGGCAAAAGACGCGGCAGCTGGGGGCTGAGGGACGATGCGGCCGAATCCAATCGCGGCTTCCTGCTCAATCACATCATCGGCGACCAGACCACGGCCGACGCCAACGGCAAGCGCTATTCGAATTCCGATCCTGTGACCGGCCAGGCGGCATGGTTCGACCTGCGGGTGCGCATCGTCAAATGCGCGGCGGAAGAGGCTGGCTTCACGGAGCCGCAATTCGAGCGCTTCCAGCAACCGCCGCATTTCGAGCCTTCGCCGGACAAGCTCCGTTTCGGCGCCGAGTTCCGCAAGGCAAGGGAGGCAGCCGAATGACCTGTCTGCCAAGTCAAAGCGGCAAGAAACTCGGCCTCGTCATCGACCTCGACACCTGCGTTGGCTGCCAGGCCTGCGTCACCGCTTGCAAGGAATGGAACACCGGCGGCCACATGGCGCCGCTCACCGACATCGACCCCTATGGCGGCCATGTCGACGGCGTCTGGTTCAACCGCGTGCACGCTTATGAGCACACCACCGAGATGGGCGGGCGCACGGTCAATTTCCCGCGTTCCTGCCTGCATTGCGAGACGCCGGCCTGCGTCACGGTCTGCCCGACCGGCGCCTCCTACAAGCGGGCCTCGGACGGCATCGTGCTGATCGACGAGGACAAGTGCATCGGCTGCAAATTGTGCAGCTGGGCCTGCCCCTATGGGGCACGCGAATTCGACACCGATGTCGGGGTGATGAAGAAGTGCACGCTGTGCGTCGACCGCATCTACAATGACAATCTGGCCGAGGAAGACCGCGTGCCGGCCTGCGTCGCCGCCTGCCCGACCAGCGCAAGGCATTTCGGCGATCTCGGCGATCCCCTGTCGGCCGTCTCGCAACTGGTGGCGGAGCGCGGTGGCGTCGACCTGATGCCGGAGCTCGGCTATCAACCGACCAACAAATATTTGCCGCCGCGCGCCCGTACCACGCGCGCCGCATCGGTGCCCGCTCCGGCGCTGGAGTCGGTGCGGGCCGAAGGCGGCTTCCTCGGCTGGGTCGACCGCATGCTTTCGAACTGAAACCCATGCATCCAGCCTTCTCCGTCGTCTTCTTCACCACCGCCACCGGCGCCGGCTACGGCCTGCTGGCGCTGCTGGGCGTGCTCGGCGGGTTCCAGATTATCCCTGCCGATTTCTGGCTGGGCTTCATCGGCATGGGGTTGGCGCTCGGTCTGATCGCGGCCGGGCTGCTGTCATCCACCGGCCATCTCGGCCGGCCAGAGCGCGCCTGGCGGGCGTTTTCGCAGTGGCGCAGTTCATGGCTGTCGCGCGAAGGCGTCGCCTCGGTCGCCACCTTCGTGCCGGCAGGACTGTTCGGCATGGGCTGGGTGCTGCTCGGCCACACGGGCGGCTGGGTGACCATTGCCGGCTCGCTGGCAGCCGTTGGTGCGGTCGTCACAGTCTGCACCACCGGCATGATCTACGCGTCGCTGAGGCCGATCGCCCAGTGGCACAGCCGCTTCACTCTGCCGGCCTATCTCATCTTCTCGGCAATGACCGGCAGCCTGCTCCTGAACGCGCTGCTGCAAGGTTTTGCTCTCGGTTCGAAAATGCTTCTGGCGGCTTCGATGCTGCTCACCTTGCTCGGCTGGGGCTGGAAACTGGCGACATGGCGATACAACGACGCGCTGGAGATCCCAACCACCGCCAACACCGCGACCGGACTGGTGGGCGGCACGGTGCGCTCGCTGGAATGGCCGCATACCGAGGAAAACTACCTGCTCAAGGAAATGGGTTTTCGCATCGCGCGCAAGCACAGCGCGCGGCTGCGCCAGATCACGCAGGTTCTGGCCTTCGCCTTGCCCGTCCTGCTGCTCGCCGCCACATTGGTCTTGCCGTGGCCCTTCGCGGCGGTCCTTTCGGTTCTTGCCGCGATCGCTCAGCTCGCCGGCATGCTGGTCGAACGCTGGCTGTTCTTCGCCGAAGCGAAGCACACGGTCACACTATATTATGGGCGGTAGGGACTATAGCGCGCGTCAGCCGGGCCGCAGCATCGAGCGGGAGATGGCAAAGATGCGGTCGGTGCCGAGCATATAGGCCATCAGCGTGTCCAGGCGGAACAGCCCGGCATAGGCGCGGTCGAGCACGTTGAGCGAACCGGTATAGGCCCCGAAGGCCGGCATGATCATGCGGCCGCCGTCACCGGCAAAGCAGCGCCGCCGCACCGAACGGCCACGCTGCACGATGCGGGCGCAGGGGTGCAGATGGCCCGATATTTCGCCCTCTACGCGCACCTTCGATGGCTCGTGCCGGAACAGCAGCGAGCCGATGGCGAGTTCGCGCACCGTCTCACCAGGCAGGTCGGCGGGCGCTTCCGGATCGTGATTGCCGGTGACCCAGAACCAGTCGCGGCCAGCCATCAGCGCTTCCAGCCATTCGCGGAAGCTTGAATGCATGCGCTCGGCGCCACCGCCATCGTGAAAGCTGTCGCCCAGGCTGATGACGATCGATGGCTGGTAGTCGGCGATAACGGCCTGCAATCTGAGCAAGGTCGCGCCGGTGTCGTAGGGCGGGATCAGCGCACCGCGTCGTGCCAGCGACGAGCCCTTTTCCAGATGCAGATCCGATACCGCCAGCAGCCTGTACTCGGGAAAATAGAGCACGCCGCGCGGGTCGCAGACCGCGCGTTCGCCGGCGATGCCGACAAGGTCGGCCTCGGCAATCAGCGATGCGCGCGCCAGCGAAAAATTCATTCCTCGATCATCCCCGGTCCCATGGCTTCCTCGACCAGCGTCGCCGCATCCATCAGCAGCGTTTCATCGGCTTCGCCGTTCACCGGCATCTTGCCGATCTCGAGCATGATCGGCACGGCAAGTGGCGATATCTGTTCGAGATTCTTATGCATGATTCGACCCTGGATGCGCGAGAGCATGTCGCCCAGTCTGCTGACATCGAGCAGACCGGTCGCCGCATCGGCGCGTGTCGCCTGAAGCAGGATGTGGTCCGGCTCATGGCTGCGCAGCACATCGTAGATCAGGTCGGTCGACACAGTGACCTGACGGCCGCTTTTCTCTTGGCCCGGGTGACGTTTTTCGATCAGGCCCGAGATCAGCGCACAATTGCGGAAGGTGCGCTTGAGAAGCCAACTGTCCGCCAGCCAGGCTTCGAGGTCATCGCCCAGCATATCCTGGTCGAAAAGCGCGCTGAGCGAAGGTTTCCCGGCTTTGAACATCGCGCCCATGTCGCCCAGTGACCATATGGCCAGTGCATAGTCGGTGGCGACAAAGCCGAGCGGCCTGGCTCCCGCCCGGTCGAGACGGCGTGTGAGCAACATGCCGAGCGTCTGATGGGCCAGCCTCCCCTCGAACGGATAGGCCACCAGATAATGGCGGTTGCCGCGCGGAAAGGTCTCGATCAGCAGGTCATCGCGCTTGGGCAGCACCGATTTGTCGGCCTGAAACCGCAGCCAATCGGCCACCTGTTCCGGCAGCTTCTTCCAGCGCTGCGGGTCGTCCAGCATGATACGGACCTGCTCGGCGAGGTAGGTCGAAAGCGGGAATTTGCCACCACCGTAGTAAGGCACCTTGGCGTCGCTGCCGGGCGCGTTCGACACGAAGCACTCGTTCTCGCGAATGCCCTCGAAACGCAGGATCTTGCCGGCGAACATGAAAGTGTCGCCATGCGTCAAGGTTTCCAGGAAGGCCTCCTCGATCTTGCCGAGGACCCGGCCCCCGCGTGAAGCCGCGCCCTTGCTGCCGGCCTGGACGTAACGCACGTTGAGCGCCGGCACCTCGATGATGGTGCCGACATTCAGTCTGTATTGCTGGGCAACGCGCGGGTTGGACACCCGCCACAACCCGTCCTTGTTCAACCGGATACGGGCATAGCGCTCGTAGTTCTTCAGCGCATAGCCCCCGGTGGCGACGAAATCGATGACGCGGTCGAAGGTCGGCCGATCAAGACTGGCATAGGGTGCCGCCGTTCGCACTTCCTCGAACAGATCATCGGCGCGGAACGGCGCTCCGCAGGCGCAGCCCAGGACATGTTGCGCCAGCACATCGAGGCCGCCGTTGACGAGTGGCGGCGTATCCTGTGCGCCCAGATAATTGGCATCGAGCGCTGCCCGGCATTCCAGCACCTCGAAACGGTTGGCCGGGATGAGGATCGCCTTGGACGGTTCATCCATGCGGTGGTTGGCGCGGCCGATACGCTGCGCCAACCGGCTCGCCCCCTTCGGTGCGCCGACATGGACGACGAGATCGACATCCCCCCAGTCGATGCCGAGGTCGAGCGTCGAGGTGGCGACGATGGCGCGCAACGCGTTCTCGCCCATCGCCTTTTCGACCCGCCGACGCTGAGCGACGTCGAGCGAGCCATGATGCAGCGCGATCGGCAAGGGGTCCTCGTTGACCCGCCACAACTCCTGGAACAGCAATTCCGCCTGGCTGCGGGTGTTGACGAACAGCAGGGTCGTCTTGTGGCGCTTGATTTCGCGGTAGATTTCCGGCGTGGCGTAGCGGGCCGAATGTCCTGCCCACGGCACACGCTCTTCCGAATCGAGGATGGAGATTTCGGGCTTCGCACCGCCCGTGACGACGATCAGTTCGGCCATGTCGCCCGGTGGATTCTGGCCGACCAGCCAGCGCCGCAACTCGTCCGGTTCTGCCACCGTCGCCGACAGTCCGATCGTCTGCAGGCCGGGGACAAAGCTGCGCAGCCGCGCCAGCCCAAGCGCCAGCAGATGCCCGCGTTTCGACGTCACCAGCGAATGCAATTCGTCGAGCACGACATAGCGCAGGTCTTCGAAGAAGCGCCCGGCATCGCCTGCCGCAATCAGCAGCGCCAATTGCTCGGGCGTGGTGAGCAGGATGTCGGGCGGCACCAGCTTCTGCCGCTGGCGCTTGTGGGAAGGCGTGTCGCCGGTGCGCGTCTCGACAGTGACGGGCAGGCCGATCTCTTCCACCGGCTTGCCGAGATTGCGCTCGATGTCGACGGCCAGCGCCTTGAGCGGTGAGATATAGAGCGTGTGGATGCCGCGATGCGCCTGGCCCGGTTTTCGCCTTGGCCGATTGGCCAGTTCGGTCAGCGAAGGCAGGAAGCCGGCCAGCGTCTTGCCGGCGCCCGTCGGCGCGATCAGCAACACCGATTGCCCGCCTTGAGCCCTCGCCAGCAACTCGATCTGGTGGGCTCGCGGCGACCAGCCCTTTTCACCGAACCATTTGATGAATGGTTCGGGCAGGGTCACGGTGGCACTCTGTTGGGCAAGGCGCGGCTGCTCTGTCACGTGCCAGAGGTAGCGCGACGGCGGTCAATCGCCAAGAAGAATCGGAACAAAAGGGGATCGTTCTTTCCCTTCCCCCTTGTGGGGGAAGGTGGATTGGCGCGTTAGCGCCAAGACGGATGAGGGGTGTTGGAAGAAATGAGGCGTGTAAAAATGCAAGGATTCCCATCGCTTACATCTTCGGGGCAGCGATCTGTCCAGCACCCCTCATCCGAACGAGCTTCGCTCGGCCACCTTCCCCCACAGGGGGAGAAGGACAGGCTCGCGCCCTACGGCCGCCGAAACCCGGTCGGGCCGCCATAGAGGTAGCCGATGCGGGCGACGGCGTCCTTCAGCCCCTCGCGTGACACCAGCATGGTGTGGCCGTTGGCGTGGATCATGGTGTCGGCGTCGGTCATGACGGCAACATGGCCTTTCCAGAACACCAGGTCGCCGCGGCGCAGCCCCGAGAAATCAGGGCCCGGCTCGAACGGCTCGCCGAGTGTCGCCGCCTGCATGTCGGAATCGCGCAGCACGTTTTTACCGGCCATCCGCATCGCCAGTTGCACGAGGCCCGAACAATCGATGCCGAAGCCGGACGTGCCACCCCAGAGATAGGGTGTGCCGGAAAACATCTCGGCCACCGAAACATAGTCGGCGGCCACATCACCGAGCGGCCTCGAATGGCCCGCGATGATCGCCTCACCGGAGGGCAGAACGGCATAGTGCGTGCCGCGTGTTTCGGCAGACCCCGTCACCGTTACAGTCGATCCCATCGATAGCTGTCCCGCGATCGGGAAGCGCAGGTCCGGACCTGGATAGAGGAAGGTGCGCGGCGCCGACACGATGTGAGTGGGTGCATGGTCCCGTCCGCCCAGCATGGTGTCGGCGACATAGCCGACATAGCCATCGCCCTCGGCCTGAACCCAGGCCCAGCCCTCGGAGACCTCGAAGACGAGGACATCGTCGCCGAACAGGAGTTGCGTGTTGACGCCGGCATCCGGTCGCGGCGCCTTGCGCATATCGGCCACGGATGCGGTGATCCGCGCCGGGCGACCGGCGACAAAGCGGTCGGCGACGACCTCGCCCTTCAGCCGTGCATCGGCAAGATCGGAACGGAAGGCGTGAAGGCGTGCATCCCTGGCGGTCAAATCGGCAACTCTGCTTTGTTTTGTTCGCGCATGATCTTGTCCGAAAACCGGTTCCCACTTTTCGGGATCATGCTTTAAATCGGCAGTTCGTGGGCTTTGGCGATGATACCATCGCCGAAGCGCTCGACAAAGAGCGCGCCCTCGACCGTGCGCCTGATCAGAACATTGCGCTTGTCGAGCTCGTCGCGATGGCGCGACACCAGTTTCAATGCACCCATCGTATCAAGCGCGCGGGTGATCACCGGCTTGGTGACATTGAGGCGAGCGGCGAGCCCGCGCACCGTGTGTGGCGGCGGATCGAGATAGATGGTGAACAGGATCGCCGTCTGACGCATGGTCAGATCGGGCGCGTCCTCGCGCACCTGCGACAGCATCACTTGCTGCCACAGTCGCAAGGCCTGGCTCGGGCGCATCGCAATCGACATCCGGCCAGCATGACGACAAATTGTTTCGGTTCCGTTTCAGTCACGAACCTTCTTGTTGAAGCAAGATCTTATCCGAAGGCCGTTTCCCACTTTTTGCTTCGCTGCCCCTTCGGTTCGCGATCACGGTCAGCCGTAGCGTGTCGAGATGATCCGCTCCAATGCGCGAATGCCTTGCGCCTCGCCGCCGGCAGGGCCATGCGCACGATCGGCGGGGTTCCAGGCGAAGATGTCGAAATGCGCCCAACTCGCGGTCTTCTCGACAAAGCGCTTGAGGAACAGGGCCGCGGTGATCGAGCCGGCGAAACCGTCCGTGGTGACATTGTTGATGTCGGCGATCCTCGACGACAGCTTTGCATCGTAAGGCCGCCACAACGGCATGCGCCACAGCGGATCCTCGACCGTCAGCGATGCCGCGGCCAGCTCCGAGGCCAGCGCCTCGTCACCGGTGTAGAACGGTGGCAGGTCGGGGCCGAGCGCGACACGAGCAGCCCCGGTCAGCGTCGCCATGTCGATCAGCAGCTGCGGCTCCTCCTCGTCGGCCAGCGCCAGGGCGTCCGCCAGCACCAACCGCCCTTCGGCGTCCGTATTGCCGATCTCGACGGTGATGCCCTTGCGGCTCGTCAGCACGTCGCCGGGCCGGAAGGCGTTGCCGGCGATCGAATTCTCGACCGCGGGAATGAGCACGCGCAGCCGCACCTGGAGCCTGGCGGCCATGATCATCGAAGCCAGACCAAGCACATTGGCGGCACCGCCCATGTCCTTCTTCATCAACAGCATCCCGGAGGACGGCTTGATGTCGAGACCGCCAGTGTCGAAACAGACGCCCTTGCCGACCAGCGTCACCTTCGGCGCGCTTGGCGGCCCCCATCTCATGTCGATCAGGCGCGGCGCTCCGGCCGACGCACGGCCGACGGCATGGATCATCGGGAAATTCTGCCTGAGCAGATCGTCGCCCTTGATCACGGAGACATCGGCCTTGTGCGCCCCGGCCAGGGTCCGCGCCGCCTTCTCCAACTCTTCCGGGCCCATGTCGCTGGTTGGCGTGTTGACCAGATCGCGCGTCAGGAAGACGCCGTCGGCGATGCGGCGAACACGCCCCGCATCGACGCCGGTCGGCAGTTCGAAACGCAGCGCCTTGCCAGGCTTCTTGCCGTATCGGGTAAAGACATAGCCGCCGAGCGCCAACGCGATTGCCGCGAGTTCCGGCTCGGCAGGTGCCGAAGCGAAATGCCAGTCGCCTTCCGGCAGGGCTTTCGACAGCGCGCCGAGAGCGAGTGCGCCCTCGCCCTCGCCGACGCCGAACAACGCACCGCCGAGCGCTCCGTGCTCACCGGGTACGGCAAGCGTTTTGCCTGCCTCGCCCGAAAAGCCATTCGCCTTGGCCCAGGCGACAGCGGATGGCGATAGGCCGGCGGTCTCCACATCGTCCCTGGCGACTAGGTGGACCGGCAGCGCACCCTGCATTTTCTTTTCGACGAGTTCGACAGGCATTCAATGTTCTCCGTCCGACGGATTCCGAGTCGGCGTTCTTAACCATCCGTTAGGGTTAACAGAATATTTCTGCGGGAGGAAAGACGGCCACGCAATGGCCGCGCATGAATGGAGGCCCGGTGCCGATGCCTACCAACCGCAAGATCAACGCCAAGGGAAAGCGGCTCATCACCACGGTCCTCATGCTGGCGCTAGCGGCTGGCGTTGCCGGCTGCGGAACCAGCAAGCTCACCACCGGCTCGATTGGTCGTACCAGCGGCAAGCCGCTGGAAACCATGTCAGCCGGAGAACTGCACACCGCCACCGCGTCGCTTGGCCAGTCTTACGCCAGGAACCCCAACGACAAGCGAATCGCGACAAACTTCGCCGCCGCGCTGCAAATGGACGGCGACGCCGACCAGTCGCTTGCCGTCATGCGCAAGCTGGCGATCGCCTTGCCGAAGGATCGTGACGTGCTCGCCGCCTATGGCAAGGCGCTGGCCGCCAATGGCCAGTTCGAAGCCGCGCTGGACGCCGTACGCCGCGCTCAGACGCCGGAATATCCCGACTGGAGGCTGGTGTCGGCCGAAGCAGCCATTCTCGACCAGATCGGCCAGAAGGCCGACGCCCGCCAGCTTTACCGCAAGGCGCTCGAACTCAAGCCGAACGAGCCCTCCGTGCTCTCCAATCTCGGCATGTCCTATGTGCTGGAAGGCGACCTGCGCACGGCTGAAACCTATATGCGCTCCGCCGCGCAGCAGCCCAGCGCGGACAGCCGGGTCCGTCAGAACCTGGCGCTGGTCGTTGGCCTGCAAGGCCGATTCGACGAAGCCGAGAAGATCGCCTCGCAGGAACTGTCGCCCGAACAGGCGCAGGCGAACGTCGCCTATCTGCGCCAGATGCTGGCCCAGCAAAATGCCTGGAGCCAACTCAAGGATCAGGATAAGCCCAAGTCCGCGACCAACTGAGGCGACGATCTGCAGCGACCCTGAATTGACAGAGAAGCGGCGCTGCGTTCAGCGCGGCTTCTTCGCCTTTCGTGGAGGACATGCCTTGCCGCTACTTGGCAGATGATGCCGATCCCGAATGATCGCCGAAGACGCCGCGCTGGCTGACCTGGATACCGGCAGGGCCCAGGATGATGGCGAAAAGCACTGGCAGGAAGAACAAGATCATCGGGACGGTGAGCTTTGGCGGCAGGGCAGCGGCCTTCTTCTCGGCCGCATTCATGCGCATGTCGCGGCTTTCGGCGGCAAGCACGCGCAATGCAAGCGCGACCGGCGTGCCGTAACGCTCTGCCTGAACGAGCGCTTGCGAGACCGACTTGACCGATTCCAGGCCGGTGCGGCCTGCCAGGTTCTCATAAGCCTGCTTGCGCTCCTGCAGATAGGAAAGCTCGGCGTTGGTGAGGATGAATTCTTCCGCCAGCGGCACTGATTGCGCGCCGATCTCGTCGGCGACCTTGCGCAGGGCCGCTTCCACCGACATGCCGGATTCGACGCAGATCAGCATCAGGTCGAGCGCGTCCGGCCATGCCATCTGGATCGACTGCTTGCGCTTGGTGGCACGGTTGTTGACATAGACAACCGGTGCGTAGAAGCCGCCATAGGCAACGAGGATACAAACGAAAAGCTTGATGACGAGCGGCTTGTCGGGCAAGCCGCCGAGCACGAACAGGTAGACCAGCGCCAACCCGAAGCCGACAAAAGGAAGCACGAGGCGGAAGAAAAGAAATCGCGTCAGCGGATTCTGCCCGCGAAACCCCGCCACCTTGAGCTTCTGCAAGGTGCCCTCGTCGGCCAGTGCGCGCCGCAGGTCCAGCCGGTCGACAATGTTGCGCATGCCAACCGACTGTTCCTCGCGTAGGCCCTTGCGACGGCGATCCGCCTCGACGGCAAGCCGGGCGCGCTGCTTGGCGCGCAGCTCGTCACGCTCCAGCGCAACCGATTTCATGCGCGACTTGAGCTGGTTTCCGCCAAACGCCGGCAGCAAGGTGAAGACGGTCGCAAACACCGCTACACCGACCAGCAGCGCTATCAGGAAGCTCGGATCCGTCAGGGATTTGACGACTTGGTCGGTCATGCTGACATCCTAGACATCGAAGTTCATCATCTTGCGCATCACCAGGATGCCGATCGACATCCAGACCGCCGCGCAACCAAGGATCAGATTTCCAACGCTGGTGTTGAACAGCGGCATCAGGTAGGTCGGGCTCGACAGGTAGACGAGGAACGCTACAATGAAAGGCAGCGCGCCGATGATGGCGGCGGACGCCTTCGCCTCCATCGACAGTGCCTGGACCTTGGCTTTCATTTTCTTGCGATCGCGCAGCACGCGCGAAAGATTGCCCAGAGCCTCGGAGAGATTGCCGCCAGCCTGGGACTGAATCTGGATGACGATGCCGAAGAAGCTTGCCTCCGTGCAAGGCATGGTTTCGGGCATGCGCAATGTCGCTTCGGGAATCGACAGGCCCATCTGTTGCGAATCGACGACGCGGCGAAACTCGGTCTTCACGGGCTCTGGAGATTCGCTGGCGATCAGGCGCACGGCATCGTTCAGCGGCAGTCCCGATTTGACCGCGCGCACGATGATGTCGAGCGCATTTGGAAATTCGTTGAGGAACGCCTTGACCCGTCGGGCGCGACGAAACGAGACGAACCAGCGTGGCAGGCCGAGGGCGCCGGCCAGCAGAACACCTGGCAAGAGAAACAACGGTGCTCCAGCTACAAAGGCGACAATCGTCAAAGCGAGGCCGCATATGGCGGAGTAGATATAGAAGCGCTCGACGGTGGTTTTCAGGCCGGCCTGACGGAGCAGGGCTTTCAGCGGCGGTTTCTTGACGGCGCTGTCCTTGGACTTCTGCTTCGCATCGAGCTCGTTCAGCGAATCCTGAACCGATTTGCGCCGCTTGGCGGCTTCCGCAACGCGGTCACGCGAGGCCTTGACGACGGAACGGTCCGTCTCGGCGCTCTTGATCGTTTCAAGCCGCTTGCCGACCTGTTTCTCGTTGCTGATCCGGGTGAACAGGAATGCATAGGCGACCGCGCCGGCGCTGAGGCCGGCGAGCACGACAAACGCCAGTACGGTGCCGTCAATTCCGAACATTGGCCAGAACCTTCACGCCTCCAGATGCGTCAGTCAGCGCGTTTCTCCATCGCCTCGAGCGCGATGGCGAGGCGCTGTTCCTCGCCATAGTAGCGAGCCCGCTCCCAAAAATGCGGGCGGCCGATGCCGGTCGATACATGCTCTCCCAGCAGCCTGCCATTGGCGTCCTCGCCCTTGATGTTGTACAGGATAATGTCCTGCGTGATGATGACGTCACCCTCCATTCCAATCACCTCGGTGATGTGGGTGATGCGACGCGATCCGTCGCGCAGGCGCGCCGCCTGGATGATCACGTCGATGGAGCCGACAACAATTTCGCGCACGGTCTTCTGCGGTAGCGAATAGCCGCCCATTGCAATCATGGATTCCATACGGTTGAGACATTCGCGCGGACTGTTCGAGTGGATCGTTCCCATCGAGCCGTCATGGCCGGTATTCATCGCCTGCAGAAGGTCAAACACTTCGGGTCCGCGCACTTCGCCGACGATGATGCGCTCTGGCCGCATGCGCAGGCAGTTCTTCACGAGGTCGCGCATCGTCACCTCACCCTCACCCTCGAGATTGGGTGGACGGGTTTCGAGGCGCACGACATGCGGCTGTTGCAATTGCAACTCGGCCGAGTCCTCGCAGGTGATGACGCGTTCGTCGCGATCGATATAGTTGGTCAGGCAGTTGAGCAGCGTCGTCTTGCCGGAACCGGTACCGCCCGAGATAACGATGTTGCAGCGAACACGACTGATGATCTTGAGAACCTCGGCTCCCTGCGGTGAAATGGCGCCGAACTTGACCAGCTGATCGAGCGTCAGCTTGTCCTTCTTGAACTTGCGGATGGTGAGCGCGGCGCCGTCGATGGAGAGCGGCGGCGCGATGACATTGACACGGGAGCCATCGGGAAGACGCGCGTCGCAGATCGGGCTGGATTCGTCGACACGGCGGCCAACCTGGCTGACGATGCGTTGGCAGATGTTGAGAAGCTGCTGGTTGTCACGGAAGCGGATGCCGGTCTGCTCGACCTTGCCGTTGACTTCGATGTAGACGTTCTTGGATCCGTTGACCATGATGTCGGCGATGTCGTCGCGTGCAAGCAACGGCTCGAGCGGCCCATAGCCGAGCACATCGTTGCAGATGTCCTCGAGCAGTTCTTCCTGCTCAGCGATGGTCATCGCGAAATTCTTGATAGCGATGATGTCGTTGACGATGTCGCGGATTTCCTCGCGGGCGCTTTCGGGATCAAGCTTGGCGAGTTGCGACAGATCGATCGTGTCGATAAGCGCGGAGAAAACCTGGCTCTTGGTGTCGTAATAGGTTTCGCTCTTTTCGCGCTGTGCCCGCTTCGGCTCCGGCGCCAATGGCGGCGGCTCGACGGCGCGGCGGGCCGGCGGCGCGACCGGTGCGCTTGGCGGCGGAGCCGTAGGCCGGGCCAGGACCGCCGTATCCACAGAACTTGCAGCCGCCGGCGCGACAGGCGCCGGTGCTGGCTGGCGAAATTCCGGCTTGAACCGGTTTCCGTCGTCGCTGCCTCTTTTACCAAACATGATCGGCTACCGATTCCACTGCTGAAACGTCACTTCTTGTTGCGCGAGAGTTTGCCGAGCAGATTACCAAGCCCCGCTTTCTTCTTCGCCTTGATCTCACTGCGCCCGGTCAGCACATGCGCAATTTCGTTGATCATTGCGACGACCGGGTTCTTGGCATCCATTTCACCGAGCATGCGTCCGTTGTTGGCGGCATTGCCGAACAGCAGCGGATCGAAACCGATCACCGACATCGGCGACAAGCCCAGCGGCTCGGCGAAATCGGATGGCGAAATCTCCGGGCGTTTGGGGACGCCAGCCTGGTTGATGATCAGCTTCGGCGGCGGGTCGTTGGGACGAAGCCGCTTGAGCATGTCGACCAGGTTCTTGGTGTTGCGCAGATTGGCCAGTTCCGGCGTCGCGGTGATGACGATCTCGTCGGCCTTGATCAGGGTGTTCTTGGCCCAGCCCGTCCAGACATGGGGAATATCGAGCACCAGGAGCGGCACGCTGCGCTGGGCGGTATCGATGAGCTGGGCGAAGGCCTCGGGATCGAAGTCATAGACCCGTTCCAGGGTCGAAGGTGCCGCCAGCAGCGACAGGTGCTCGGCGCACTGGGTCAGCAGCCGGTCGAGATAGACTTCATCTATGCGTTCGGGTGAAAACACCGCCTCTGCGATGCCCTGAGCCGGGTCCTGATCGAAATTGATGTTGGCCGTCCCGAAAGCGAGATCGAGGTCGGCGACGACCACTTCGGATTTGAACAGCGAGGACATCGCCCAGCCGACATTGTGGGCAATCGTCGAGGAGCCGACGCCGCCCTTGGCGCCGACAAAAGCAATCGAGCGGCCAAGCGGCTCGGCTTCCGGATCGACGAAAATCGACGACACCACGCTGACGATGTCGGCCATCGAAACCGGCGCGATCACGTATTCGGAAATGCCATTGCGGATGAGCTCGCGATAGAGGCCGACGTCGTTGTAATGACCGATCACCACCACTTTCGAGGTCGGATCGCAATATTCCGAGAGCTGGGCGAGCTGCTCCAGCAGTTGCTTCGGTTCGCTGCGCGATTCCAGCAGGATCAGGTTGGGTGTCGGCGCCGACTGGTAGAATTCGATGGCGGTGGGGACGCCCCCCATATGGACCTTGAGGTGCGCCTTCGCCATGCGGCGGTCCTCGCCGGCGCGCTCGACCGGATTGGCAACGCCCTCGGTCTCGCAGAACGCCTGGATCGAGATGCGCGGAATCGGCCGCAATGCCTGCATCGCGGCGATGTCCTGCTGCGAGGTGTCGCTGCTATCCACCGAAGCGTCGTAGGCAAGGTTGCTCATGATCATGCTCTTTCCCGTGGCCTGTTCTTTCCGAGACTGGCGTGGCTCAGTACGTCACTTCCGAATTGCCGAGGAACTCGTCCGAAATGCCTCTCGTACGGTAGATATCGATCACCGCGCCGCGATTTTCGGCATCGATGGTGGAAGACTTCCGCGGGCCGAGCAGATCGGCCGGGTTGGCCATCTGGGCGGCAAGATTGTTCTGATAGGAGCAGCCGAAGTCGGCGTAGTGCTTGTTTTCCGACGTATCGACCAGGTCAGCGGGCCAGCGTCCGCATTTGTCGGTCTGCGCTCTCACTGCGATATAGGAGACGCGAACCGGGGCGGATGTTTCGCTTGAGCCGGCTTGATAGTAGGTCACGACAATCCGGTTGCGCTTGACGCCGGCGGCGACCGCCAGCCGGGCGAAATCGCGGCCTGCCGCCGCTGCGGCAACCTCGTTTGCCGACCCGCTCGGGACCTGGATCGTCAATGTAGCAGCGGCACTCTTGTCGTAGCCGTCAAGGAAACCCAGGAGCGTATCGCGCTGGGAGCCGGTCATGCCGCGATCACCGGCGCCGACCGGCAGGTCGATCTTCAGATTCTTCTCCGCGATCACGATCGGATGGTTCGTGCGATAGTCGTCCGGGATGGCGCCGACAGTGATGCTGTCCCTATGGGCACAGCCGGCCAGCAATGCCGCGACCGCAACCGCCAGGACTGGAACGGCTCGCCGGTGCAAACGACCGACGCGCATCGTCTTGGCGATAGCCCTTGCCTTCAATGCCGACTGGAACATGTCCGCTTCCCCGCTCACTTGTAGATGAAGCCGACAACGCCGTGGTAGCGGCCGTTGGGCTTGTCGGTTTGCATGGTGCCGTAGACACGATTGACGCGGCCAAGGAATATGCCGGCGCCATCGCTGGCAGCGTTGAAATTGTCGTCCGGTTTGGCAAGGTCGTTGCGCGCTACCGGCTTCACCAGATAAGGCGTGATGATGATGACCAGCTCGGTCTCGTTGCGTACGAAGTCCCTGCTTCGGAAGAGCGCGCCGAGCACTGGAATCTTTGTCAGTCCGGGCAACCCGTTGACCGCTTGCCTGACATCGTCGCGAACCAGGCCGGCGATCATCATGGAGCCACCCGAGGGCAATTCGACCGTCGTATCGGCGAGACGCTTGCGCAGCGACAGCGCGTTCATGCCGGGGCTCGTCACGCCCTCGGACAGCGACACCGACCCTTCTGTCGTCGGCTCGGAAACCGAGGTTCTGACTTTCAGGCTTATGCGGCCGGGCGACAGAACCACCGGCTGGAATTCCAGGCCGATGCCGTATTCGATCTTGTCGATGGTATAGTTCTTCAGACCGGTCTGATTGTCGGTGGATACGTTCTGGGAGACGCTGCTCACCATGTTGTATTCGCCACCAACCTTGAAGGTCGCCTTCTCCCCGGACACGGCGGTCAAGGTCGGCTCAGCCAAGGTCTTCATGACCCCCGACTGCTCCATGGCGTTGACATAGGCCTGCAGCCCCGAGGCGCCGATGTTGAAGCCTGAATTCGAGAGATGCTTGCCAAGGCCGGTGAAATTGTCACTGAGCGCGCCGTAGCTGATGCCGTTGCTGCCGCCGCTGCCGACCATGTTGACGCCGAGCTGCTTCATCACGGAGCGGCTGACTTCGGCGACCGTCACCTTCAGCGTGACCTGATCGTCGCCGATGATCTGCAACAGGTTGACGATCTTGCTGACGCGACGCTCCTGGTCGGGATTGTTGATGTCGACACCGCCCTGGGCAGAGCCGCCTGACGCCGTCTGCGAATATTGTCCCGTCGTCGCCTCACCACCCGAGACGAAGATCGTCGCCAGATCGACCGCCCGTTTCGCGTCCAGAGGCGTGTCGACCGTTCCGGTCAGGACGACGTTGTCGTTCAGCAGCTCAACCTTGATGGTCGACGTCGGAAGGAAGCGCTTGATATAATCCTCAAGGCCGGCGACATCGCGTTCGACGGCCAGGTCCAGGCTGACGATCTGTTCGCCATTCGGACCGAAGACGAAGATGTTCGTCTCGCCGACCGCCTTGCCGAACAGATAGATGCGCCTCGCGGTGCGGGTCACCGCATCGGCGACCGCCGGGTTGGCGACAAGAATGTCGTAGGCATCGCTCGGCAGGTCGATGACCACCGATTTGTTGAGGCCGAGCTTGACACGCTGGGTGGCTGTCGATGCAGTGACCTGCGCGTTCTTTGCCTCGACAACGCCTTGCACATTCGTTCCGATGAGCAGCAGGCCGAATGCCGCAGCCATGATGGACGGTAGTTTACCGCTTAGCCTCATTTCCTTGCCCCTACTTCGGAAACTTCGCCCGACTTGATCAGCCTCACCGTTCCCCTGCGGCCATTGCCGGAAACGAGATAGTCGGCCTCGTCCAGATTCTTTTCCTGGGTGTCCGAGATCGCCCGCAGCGCCAGGGTCAGGCGATCCGCCATCTGCTGGGCAACCGTGATGATCTCAGCCTGCCGCGGTGTCAGTTCCAGCGTGGCGGTCTGCCCCACTCTGGTCTTCTTGCCTTCCTCATCTTCCTGGATGGTCTGGTCAATCGCCAGGACGCGAATGTTCTTGAGGATGGTTTCGGTGTTGAAGCTGGTGCCGCCATTGCCGGCGTCAGCCTTGCGGGTCATGATGACATCGACAAAATCGTTCGGGAGAATGAAGCCGCCGGCCGACGTGTCGGCTGAGATGGCCGTGGCCACCGCCCGCATACCGGAAGGAAGGATCGACGACATGAAGCTCTGCCCCTCGCCGATCAGCTTGGAGCGGCGCAGCGGCTCCCCGGCATACATCGTCATACGGGCAACGGACCCCTTCAGCTTCTCCAATGCTTCGGGTTCGGCAGCGCGGGTGATGAAGTTCGCGTTGATGCCGTCGGCCGGCCAGGATTGCCAGGCTATGTTGTTTTCGAGTTGGTTGCCCATCGGAACATCGCCCGAAAGCACAAGTACATCTTGCAGAGCCACCGCCGGCGCCTTGGGGCCGGATTCGACGGTGACCTGCGGCGGCGGCGCCACCATGTTTTTCGCGACATAGCCAGCGCCACCCGCCGCGGCAACCGCCACGCTCAGAATAATCAATCGCGATGCTGGCATCTGTCCGAACCCTCGCCCTGGCAAACCACGTAGCCAAGCGGGACTTTGCAGCGGCAATCGTCAAAACAAGGTTAATGTAATGCTTACGATCGTGATTAATTTAAGGTTTACATAAATTAGCTGAAATGTGTGTGGACCGGGCAGGATAGCGGCCCCGACCTTGTTAAGGCCGGCTGCGGCAAAGCAGATAGTCCATGGAAATCAGGGGCGCGTTCAGGTCGCCAGCCTTGTCAGCGCCCACACCATCAAAGGCGAATCCGGATAGGTTATCAACCCGCCAAGGCCAAGCGCGATGCCATAGGGAACACCAGTCGTCTCGTCGGCGAAATGGCGCAGAAACGGGTTTCGGCCGGTAACGGTCGAAAGCGGGGATTTCCGGTAAAGGAGGACGGCGAGCGTCAGCAGGCCGCCGATGAGTGTCGAGGCCACGAGATACTCGACGAGATGCACGTTGAGGCCCATCCACACCGCGGTGGCGGCCAGCAGTTTGGCGTCGCCGCCACCCATGCCACCCATCGCGAACAGGCCGAACGTCACGGCCAGGACAAGGGCGCCGGCGGCGAAGTGCGCGCCATAGGCAGCCCACCCCATATCGGTCAGGGGGGCGACCAAAGCAAAGACGACGACGAGCAGCACCGACACGCGATTGGCGATCGTCATCGACAGCATGTCGGAGATCGCGGCAAACAGCATGCAGAACGGAAAGACGACGAAGATCAGGGCTTCAAGCATCGGCGCTATACCTATTGTCCGATTCCACGGGGTCCAATCTAGGCATCTTCAATTAACGATTGATGAGGCTCGGACCAAAAAGACGACTGGTATTGGCTGCGGCATAGAACAAGGGCCGCCATGTGGCGGCCCTTGTCCAGAACACAATCCGAGCGCCTGGGCGCTCAGCAATACGACAGATCAGCCGCCGCTGGTGTTCAAGGTGGACCCGATAGAAGTGAACTTGGCGTTGATTGCATTGCCGAGCGCGCCGGCGCCGACGATGATGGCAAGCGCGATGAGAGCGGCGATCAGACCATATTCGATAGCGGTCGCGCCGGATTCGTCCTTCACAAAACGTGCAACGAGTTTAGACATTTGAGAGCTCCTACTCCACGTGTTACAGCACTTCCGTCAACTTCTGTGATGGTTGATCGGATGCTGCCAATCTAGGGAGAAGCTCTTTCGATCGGCTTAATAAACAGCCTTACCGATTCCTTTCCCGGTTCGAACCTATTGCGTGGTTAATCCCGAGCTAAGTGCTGTCCGAACCTTCCGTTTCCCACGTCGGTGGAGCTTGCGATCCGTCCCCGACCACGTCACGCAAGTACTCATGTCAGCCAAGGCACCATCGGCAAGAGCGCCCGCTTAACAGTTGGTTCACCAATCTCGTTCATGTTCCGTTGAACAGTCCGCATGCGTGGAGCGCCTCAATGGCCGAGCCGAGATCATCAATTCTGGTTGCAGTGCTTCTTGCCGCCACGACCTTCGCCATGCCAGCCATGGCCGGCGCCGGCATCGAGGTCACGATGAACCAGGCCAAAATTGTCAAACTGTCGCGTCCCGCCGACACGATCGTGGTCGGCAACCCGGCTATCGCCGACGCTTCCGTCCAGGACGCCTCGACGATCGTGCTGACCGGCAAGGGCTTCGGCGTCACCAATCTGGTCGTACTCGATCCGGAAGGCAGCCCGATCGTCGACGAGCAGGTGACCGTCGTGCGGCAGGCCGCCTCGTCCGTGCGTATCTATCGGCGCGCCGAAATCCAGACCATGTCCTGCACGCCCTATTGCGAAAGCTCCTACAAGAGCGACGCGGAGAAATCCTCCGAAGCCGAGATGAGTGTCAGCCGATAGTGTGGCGCGGCCGAATGCTCTGGTTATCAGCCGGTTAAGACGCCAACGCCGACTTTAACGATCATTCAAACCGGACTTCAATTGGTTTCCGCTAATACTCCTTCCGAGACCCTTCAGAGATCGGCAGGATCGGGACATGAGCAAGGAAATCGAGACCGCGGGCGAGCGCAAAGCGAGACACCCACGGTTTTTTGATCGCTTTATGCGCGACCGGCGCGGCAGCACGGCGTTGGAATTCGCAATCCTTGCAATCCCATTCGCGCTGCTTGTCTTTGCGATTCTGGAAAGCTGCATTTCATTTGCCGGCCAGGAAGTGATGGCCAACATCACCGACGATATCGCGCGCCAGTTGCGCACCGGCCAGTTAAGGGCGGCAGACGTCGCCGGAAACAATTTGAGGGACAAGATCTGCGCAAAACTGGAGATCATCGTCTCCCAGGATTGTCCCAATCAGCTGCTGGTGGATCTTCGCCAATATACGACGTTCGCCGACGCGGCCTTGGCTGGCTTCAAGATCCAGAACAACGACGTCGTGCTGACCCAGGGCTCCGCCACACAGTCCTTCACTGTTGCGCCGGGTCCGGCGGAATCGAGGAACATGCTGCGGGTCTTTTACAAATGGCCGATCATGACCGATCTGTTGGCCCAGTCGATGGGCGGTAACAAGACGCTGCATTTCGCATCGGTGACTTGGCAGAATGAACCGTTCGGCAGCTAAGGTCGTGGCGGATGCACGTACTGCAAAAGAAAAAAGGGTAATGGGCATGATGCGTGCGGGGGCACATCCGGGGATTACAGGAACCTGGCGGAAGGCGATCCGGTTCTGGTCCGATCGCCGTGGCATCGCGGCGGTCGAATTCGCCTTGATCATGCCTATCCTGCTGATCATGTATTTCATCACCATGGAGGCGTCCCAGGCCATCGAGACCAGCAAGAAGGTCAGTCGTGTCGGCAGCATGGTGGCTGATCTCGTCACGCAGCAGACGACCATCGTCAAGGCGGATGTCGACGCCATCATGAAGATCGGCACCGTCACCCTTCAGCCCTACACCCGCTCGACGCCGAGCATCACGATCACGGCAATACAAGTTACGACCGATGCAACGCCGAAGGTGCTGGTGGTATGGTCACGCAAGCTGGTCAATGGCGTCACCGGCGTCGGCGCTGCCGCGAACTCGACCACGACGGTCCCGGCAACGCTCAAGGTCGCCGGCACATTCCTCATCCGCGTCGAAAGCAATCTCGACTACAAGCCGGTCATCACCTGGTCGTCGGGCAGTCAGCAGCAGCTTGGGTTGACCTCGGCTTTCAATGCCATATCGATGGGCGAAACCTACTATCTGCGTCCCCGCAGAAGCGTGACGATCCCTTGCGGCGACTGCTGACGGTCTTTATCGCCGCGAGCCGCCATCCGAGACCAGACGCACGATGGCTTGCGCCATCTCGTAGTCCGCGGCGGCGGCGGCGGTGAAGCCACCGGAATGCTTCGATTCCAGAAGATCGTAGACGTCCGGCGTCATCGACTTGAGGTTGGTGAGGAACACGGTAAGCCGGCGCTTCGCTTCCGGGTCGAGATCACTGCGGACGGCATGGGGACCGTATCTCAAGAGGCCCGACATCCACACAACCTGAAGTGCCGTTGCTGAAAGCCCTGCCGCTTCGAGCCTCGCCTGCGTGCCCGATGCTTCCGGCTGGCCGTCGGCAGCGGCCGTCACCCAGCCGAACAAGGCATCGGCCTTGCCATCGACCAGCATCGTTTCCGCTGCCTCGGCCGAATCGGCATGGACCAGAAATGGTGCATCTTCCGGGACTTTGCGGCCTTCCGCGGCCAACGCCGCCAGCGGCAGGAGAGAACCGCCGACGCTGCTCGAAGGCGCCATGGCGATACGATGGTTCTCCATTGCCGCCAGATCAGGCAGCTTGCCGTCCAGCGTCAGCAGAACGGAGCGGATGCCGATCGCGCCGTCGGAATCAACCGGAGCCACAAGTGGCTCGACACATCCGCAGCGCTGCGAGGCCGTCGCATAGGCAGTCGCCGAATAGATCGCATATTCGATGCGGGCATTGGCCTGCGCCTCGATCAGAGCGCCATAGTCGCTGGCGACGACAAACTCGACCTTCATGCCCAAGGCCTTGGTGTAGGCATCGGTCAACAGCGCCAGTCCCGGAACGGTGTTGCCGGCGCCGGGTTCGGCGACGATGCCTATGCGAAATATGCCGATATCTTCGCGCCAGTCGGCCCGCGCCGGACCAGACCAGACCACGCCCTGCGCGACCATGAGGGCAGCACACGCCTTCAGGGCAGCTTTCATGACAAGACGGCGTCTGTCATGATCAGACGGTCGTCTGTCATGACAAGCCGGCCCTCTGTTTTCTTCGATCCATGTCGTCCCATGCCCGGCGTGTCGCGACACTATAGTCTTCTCTATTGTGCATGTCGTTGTCCCAAAACCGCTGGGCACTTTTGGGCGAGATGCACCAGACTATCGTGCCAAGCCGTTGCCGTTTGGTTTCCGAATTGCCAATGCGGCCGGGGAACCCTATGTCTGGTCGTCCAAACCGGCAACAATGGCTCCGATGGCGCGTGCTTTCCTCTTCGTTCTGGACTCCTTCGGCATCGGCGGCGCGGCCGACGCCGAGCGCTATGGTGACGCCGGCGCCAACACATTGGGGCACATCGCGGAAGCCTGCGCGGAAGGCCGCGCCGACCGCGAAGGACTCCGCAACGGGCCTCTGTTCGTCCCGCACATGGCCTCGCTCGGGCTTGGCAAGGCTGCCGAAACCGCGACGGGGCTAGGCTTCGACACCGGTGGAAAGGATCTGCTCGCGACTGCCTTCCACGGCGCGGCGCAGGAGGTTTCGAGCGGCAAGGACACGCCGTCGGGCCACTGGGAGATCGCCGCCCTGCCGGTGCGCTTCGACTGGGGCTATTTCCCGGATACGGTTCCCGCCTTTCCGGCCGATCTGACCGAGGCCATGATCCGCATGGGCAAGGTGCCGGGCATTCTCGGCAATTGTCACGCGCCGGGCACCGAGATTATCGAGCGGTTCGGCGAGGAGCACATCCGTACCGGCAAGCCGATCTGCTACACATCGGTCGACTCCGTCCTGCAAATCGCGGCGCATGAAGTTCATTTCGGCCTGGAGCGGCTTTATGAATTCTGCAAGGTGGTGCGTAAGCTGGTTGACCCACTGAGGATCGGACGGGTGATCGCGCGGCCGTTCATCGGGGAAACCGCCGCCACCTTCGAGCGAACCTACAACCGGCATGACTATGCCGTGCCGCCGCCGGAGCCGACCCTGCTCGACCGGCTGACGGCGCGTGGAAGCCGCGTCATCGCCGTCGGCAAGATCGGCGACATCTTCGCCCATCGTGGAATCTCGGAAGTGCGTAAGGCGGCGGGCAACATGGCCATGTTCGATGAGGCGCTGGGGGCAATGGACGACGCCGGCGACGGCGACCTGGTCTTCGCCAATTTCGTCGACTTCGACACCGAATTCGGACATCGCCGCGATGTCGCCGGCTATGCCGCTGCGCTCGAGGCCTTCGACCGGCGACTGCCGGAGGCTCTGGCAAGGTTGAAGCAAGGCGATCTTCTCATCCTGACGGCCGATCACGGCAACGATCCGACCTGGCGCGGCACCGATCATACGCGTGAACGCATCCCGGTGATTGGCACCGGACCAGGCTTCAAAGGCGGCGACATCGGGCTGAGAGCAACATTTGCCGACATCGGTGAAACCGTGGCCGAGCATCTTGGGCTGGCGCGCGGCCGGCATGGCACTTCCTTCTATAAGACGATTGGCTTCCATAAGACGATTGGCGGTCATGCCTGAATTGCCCGAGGTTGAAACGGTCCGCCGCGGGCTGCAGCCGGTCCTGGAAGGCGCCACCATTACCCGTATCGAG
The DNA here is from genome assembly GCF_059683645.1 of Mesorhizobium sp. RCAM 05104. NCBI lineage: Bacteria > Pseudomonadati > Pseudomonadota > Alphaproteobacteria > Hyphomicrobiales > Phyllobacteriaceae > Mesorhizobium > Mesorhizobium sp. RCAM 05104. The sequence continues at coordinate 2,897,632 of NZ_CM185033.1, forward strand.
ACGCGCCGACCGGATCTGCGCTTTCCATTTCCGGAAAAATTCTCACAGCGGCTGACCGGCAGGACGATCACCGCGCTCGGCCGCCGGGCCAAGTATCTGACGATGGATATCGAAGGCGGCCCGGCGCTGATCTGCCATCTCGGCATGTCCGGCTCATTTCGTATCGAGACGGCGGATGACAGCGAAATGCCTGGCGTGTTCCATCATGAGCGCTCGAAGAGCACGGCACACGACCATGTGGTGTTCGATGTGGCGTCCCCGGCCGGCGCCAGATCCCGGGTGATCTTCAACGACCCGCGCCGCTTCGGCTTCATGCTGTTTTCGGAAGGGCCGCCCGACACGCATCCGATGCTGAGCGGGCTGGGCGTCGAGCCTACGGGCAATATATTGGACGGTGTGCTGCTTGCATCGCTGATGAAAGGGCGGCGATCGCCGCTGAAGGCAGCACTTCTCGACCAGAGATTGATCGCCGGGCTGGGCAATATCTATGTCTCCGAGGCCCTGTGGCGCGCCGGCCTGTCGCCGCTGCGCGAGGCCGGCACGATAGCCAAGCCGGGAAAGAAGGCCCAGGCTCAAAGCGAAGGCCTTGCCGAAGCCATTCGCTCGGTCATATCAGATGCGATCGCGGCCGGCGGATCCTCGCTCAGGGATTTCATGCAGACCGACGGATCGCTGGGATACTTCCAGCATTCCTTCGCCGTCTATGACCGCGAAGGCGAACCCTGTTCCAAGCCCGGCTGCGGTGGTCACATCGAGCGCGTCGTGCAGAGCGGCCGCTCGACCTTCTATTGCCGGACGTGTCAGCGGTGAGTTAGACGATGGGTCGAGCGAGGAGATGCAGCCATGCCCTATGAGACAATCATCACCGAGACGCGCGGCAAGGTCGGGCTGATCACCTTGAACAGGCCGAAGGCGCTCAACGCGCTGAATTCCCAGATCCTCGCCGAACTGGTGGCAGCCGTGAACGGGTTCGGTGCCGATGCCGGGATCGGTGCCATGGTCATCACCGGTTCCGAAAAGGCTTTCGCCGCCGGCGCCGACATCAAGGAGATGCAGTCAATCTCCTATGCGGATGCCTATAGCCAGGACTTCTTCGTCGGCTGGGAAGAATTTACGCGGGCACGAAAGCCGATCATCGCGGCGGTGGCCGGCTATGCGCTCGGCGGCGGCTGCGAGCTGGCGATGATGTGCGATTTCATCATTGCCGCCGACAACGCCAAGTTTGGCCAGCCGGAGATCACGCTCGGCGTCATCCCAGGCATGGGCGGATCGCAGCGACTGACCCGCTTCGTCGGCAAGTCGAAGGCGATGGACATGTGCCTGACCGGGCGGATGATGGACGCAGCCGAAGCCGAACGCTCGGGCCTGGTGTCGCGGGTCGTGCCTGCCGGCGACCTCGTCGAGGAGGCGCTCAAGGCGGCAGCCAAGATCGCCGATTTCTCGCTGCCATCGGTGATGATGGCCAAGGAGGCCGTCAACCGCGCCTTCGAGACGACGCTTGCCGAGGGATTGCGGTTCGAACGACGGCTGTTTCACTCGCTGTTCGCGCTCGATGACCAGAAGGAAGGCATGGCGGCCTTTGCAGAGAAGCGGAAGCCGAATTTCACCAACCGCTGACGCCCGCCCGATAGCCGCCAAAAAGAAGGCTAGGCAGCGTTGACGCGCCGGAAAAGCTGAACTATAAGCCGCACCAACCGAGGCGGCCCCGTGGCTGCCCGTTTGTTTTTTGCGCCCTGCGGCATGCCGCATGCGCCGACAGATCAGAAGAGAGGCATCATGGCCAACACATCCTCGGCCAAAAAAGCAACGCGCAAGATCGTACGCCGCGCAGCGATCAACAAGAACCGCCGTTCGCGCGTCCGCACCTATGTGCGCCAGGTCGAGGAGGCACTTGCCTCCGGCGACAAGGCCGCCGCACAGGCAGCCTTCAAGATCGCAGAGCCCGAATTGATGCGCGCCGCAACCAAGGGCGTGATCCATAAGAATACGGCATCCCGCAAAGTTTCGCGGCTGGCCCAGCGGGTCAAAGTACTGTCGGCCTGACATTACTTTCCTAGACTGACGTTCTTCGAACCCGGCCGATTGTGCCGGGTTTTTTTCGTTTGCCGGCAAGCACTTAAAAAGAATACTCGAAAATGGCGTCTGTTGCGGATTCCGCCGTTCGAAATGCTTTGCCGGCACAGCCGTGCAAGCCAATGGCCGATATCCCTGAAAAGCGACTGCAAAGATAAAGTCGGCACTCAGAAATAGTCTTTATTTTTCAGATAGTTACCGATGGTCATCCACAGCTTGTTCACATCGAGCCGGGGCGATGGGGGACAAGTGGCTGTCAAGCAAATTATTTCAGAAAATTTCAGATCGCACCGGCTTTTTCATATTCGCCGGAAAAGGGTTTGAATCACAATGGCTTTGTCAAAATATGCCGTTGCGGCGCCGCGTTCCAACCTCTCTGCGGTAACCAGATTCCTTAAAAATCGGTTAGTAGTGGCCTTGCCCTATCCACAGCGATTTCGGTAATGTCGACAGATCGAAAGGGACGGGCCCTTGGCCCTCAACCCAGCCTGAACTGGCCAGCTTAAATTGGCGGGATTTGCAACGCGGATCAAGTCCGCGGATGGGTTGGTTTGTCTTTTTTGATGTGGGTAAGGGGACTGGCGTAACGAGACATGGCAGGTAGGCAGCGCGCCGGCGCGATTTCGCCGGACGGTGTTGTATTGCCCTGACATACCAAAAACGCGGACTGGCTTCCATGGCCGGCACCGGTTTCCCTGGATAGTGGGCGACGTTCATTGCCGGCGGCGGCAGCGGACATCGTAGCGAAGATGCAGGTCGCTGGAACAAGGATGCAGGAGGCGCATCCCCAGCGGAAAACAGGTACAGAAAGGCAAGGATCATGCAGAGCGGCATCGAAAGGGAGCTTACGGGCGACCTCCCATTTCCAGGAACTTTGATCGGAGCAAGCGACATGGCTGTTTCCAGCGACGCGGAGCAGAAGTTCGACCGGGTCAAGGCTCAGTTGAAGGCGCGCCTGGGAACCGAAGTCTATTCGAGCTGGTTCGGACGCATGAAGGTCGCGGAAGCTTCCAAGGGCATCGTCCGCATCTCGGTGCCCACCGCCTTCCTGCGCTCATGGATCAACGGTCACTATCTCGACCTCATTTCCGAACTGTGGAAGCACGAGGATCCGGATGTCCTCAAGATTGAAATCGTCGTACGCACGGCCACTCGCCAGGGGCGCAGCCAGGCCGAGCCCGAGGTGATCCCGGCACGCAAGATGACACGACAGACGCAGACGGCCCTCGCCGCCGGCACTGTCAGCCCCGGCAGGACAGATCGTGCACCGGCTCCGCGTCCGGGCACACCGATCGAGAGCGAGTTCCGGCACAACGTGCTCGGCTCTCCGCTTGATCCGCGCTACACATTCGGCTCCTTCATCGAGGGGCCGTCGAACCGGGTGGCCTTCGCCGCGGCCAAGGCGGTAGCGGAATCGCAGTCAAGCGCGGTGCGGTTCAATCCGCTTTTTCTTCACGCAACCGTCGGGCTAGGCAAGACCCACCTTTTGCAGGCCATCGCAGCGGAATCGCTGAAGCAGAACCCAAAATCGCGCGTCGTCTATCTGACGGCCGAGTATTTCATGTGGCGCTTTGCCACCGCGATCCGCGACAACAATGCGCTGACGCTCAAGGAGCAGCTGCGCGACATCGACCTGCTCATCATCGACGACATGCAGTTCTTGCAGGGCAAGTCGATCCAGCATGAATTCTGCCACCTGATCAACATGTTGCTGGACAGCGCCAAGCAAGTCGTTGTTGCCGCCGACCGGCCGCCGTCGGAACTGGAATCGCTCGAACCGCGGGTGCGGTCGCGCCTCAATGGCGGCGTCGCGCTCGAAATGTCGGCGCCCGATTTCGCCATGCGCATCGGCATGCTCAAATTGCGCCTTGCGACCGCCAGGATCGATGACGCGTCGCTCGACATCTCGGAGGAAATCCTCAATCACGTCGCCCGCACCGTGACCGGCAGCGGACGCGAGCTGGAAGGCGCATTCAATCAGCTGCTGTTCCGCCAGTCCTTCGAACCGCAGATCACCATCGACCGTATCGACGAGATACTCGGCCACATCTATCGCACCGGCGAGCCGAAGCGGGTCCGTATCGAGGATATCCAGCGCATCGTCGCGCGCCACTACAACGTGTCGAAAACCGAATTGCTGTCCAACCGGCGCACGCGCACCATCGTCAAGCCGCGGCAGGTCGCCATGTACCTGTCGAAGGTGATGACGCCGCGCTCACTGCCCGAGATCGGGCGCCGCTTCGGCGGCCGCGATCACACCACCGTGCTGCACGCCGTGCGCAAGATCGAAGACCTTTCCGGCAACGACAACACGCTGGCGCAGGAACTCGAACTGCTGAGAAGGCTGATCAACGACCAGGCCTGACTGGCCCGGGAAGCGCGAGCCGGAACAACGCGGGAATTCAATGGGTTACCTGTGCGGGCCTGAACCCGAAATGGGCTCGTTGGCCAGCCCGGAAGCGGTCCGGATTTCGGATTTTCCACACCGGCTCCCGGACTTCGTGCCGTTTATCCCCAGAAAGCCCGCGCAGCCGGCCAGAACCGGTGGCGCGGGCTTGCGTTTGCTGGTTTTTTCCTGTCAGTTTACGCAGATTCTGAGCCTGTTCAGACTTTTCGCGGGACGCCGCTTGCCGGAGCCCGTCATTCATTCAAGCGAGCCTGTTTCGTCATGCGTGTTATCCTGGAACGGTCAAATCTCCTGAAGTCGCTTAACCACGTCCACCGCGTGGTCGAACGGCGCAACACCATTCCGATCCTTTCCAACGTGCTGCTCAGCGCCGAGGGCGCCAGCCTGGAAATGAAGGCGACCGATCTCGACCTGGAGGTGACGGAAGCGACGCCCGCCAAGGTTGAGCGGGGCGGGGCAACGACGGTTCCGGCGCATCTGCTGTACGATATCGTGCGCAAGCTCGCCGACGGCGCCGAAGTGATGCTCAAGACAGACGAGGACGGCAACGCCATGACGGTGACGTCCGGCCGCTCGAGCTTCCGCCTGCAGTGCCTGCCGCAATCCGACTTCCCAGAGCTTTCGGCCGGATCCTTCTCGCATATCTTCCGTCTCGACTCGGTCGCCCTGAAAGGCTTGATCGAGAAGACCCAGTTCGCCATCTCCACCGAAGAGACGCGCTACTATCTGAACGGCATCTACCTGCACACGCATGAGGTTGGCGGCAAGCTGAAGCTGCGCTCGGTGGCGACCGACGGCCACCGTCTGGCGCGCGCCGAGATCGACGCACCGGCAGGCTCCGAGGGCATGCCGGGCATCATCATTCCGCGCAAGACGGTGAGCGAGTTGCAGAAGCTGGTGGATGACCCGGACGTCGCCGTGACCACGGAACTGTCGGACACCAAGATCCGCTTCACCATCGGCAGCGTCGTTTTGACCTCGAAGCTGATCGACGGCACCTTCCCCGATTATCAGCGGGTCATTCCGACCGGCAACGACAAGAAACTGATCATCGACCGCCAGAGTTTCGCTGCCGCGGTCGATCGCGTCTCGACCATTTCCTCCGAACGCGGCCGCGCGGTGAAGCTTTCGATCAGCGAGGGTCAAGTGACGCTGGCGGTCAACAATCCGGATTCCGGCAGCGCCACCGAGGAACTGGCCGCCGACTATTCATCCGACCCGATCGAAATCGGCTTCAACGCCAAGTATCTGCTTGACGTCGCCGCGCAGTTGACCGGCACGGAGGCCAAGTTCATGCTGGCCGACGCCGGTTCGCCGACGCTGATCCACGACATGGCCGACGAAACCGCGCTTTATGTGCTGATGCCGATGAGGGTGTAGCCGGCGCTGCATCATCAATCCGGGTCTGCCATGAGACCGGCAACGGGAACGATGGTGCGGCGACTTCTGGAGCAGTTCCAGGAAAAGTGTGAAACGGTTTTCTCGGGAAAAGCGCACAGCGCTTTCCCTTGGAGATTGCGTGAAAACAAAGAGATAGGGCGGTTTCGCGTTTCCGTGAAACGACGAGCCGCTCTATAGGCGGATGGCGGTTGCCGGTACAGACTCATATAAGTAAGCTTACACTTACCAACTTTCGCAACTACGCTGCATTGGCGATCGACCTCGCTCCCGGCGCCGTGGTTTTTTCCGGCGATAACGGCGCCGGCAAGACCAATCTTCTCGAAGCGATTTCCTTTCTGACGCCGGGACGTGGCTTGCGCCGCGCTCCATACGCGGATGTAGCACGCGAGGGCGGTGACGGCGGCTTCGCCTTGCACGCCCGGCTCGATGGACCCGACGGCCCGGTCGAGATTGGTACTGGCATTTCAGGCGGCGACAGTGCCGGCGAGGGCGGCAGACGGGTACGCATCAACGGGGCTGCGGCGCGTTCGACCGAGGACATGCTGGAATGGCTGCGCGTGGTGTGGCTGACGCCGGCCATGGATGCGTTGTTCACCGGACCGGCCGCGGATCGCCGACGCTTTCTCGACCGACTGGTGCTGGCGATCGATCCGGGCCACGGCCAGCGCGCGCTCGACTACGAGAAGGCGATGCGCGGCCGTAACCGGCTGCTTACTGAAGGCTCCCGGGACGATCGCTGGTTCGATGCGATCGAGACACAGATGGCCGAGACGGGTGTGGCGATCGCCGCCGCACGTGCGGAGACGGTGCGCCTGCTGGCCGCGATGATCGACAAGCTGCCCGACACAGGGCCGTTTCCGCAGGCCGACATCGGCCTTGCGGGCGAACTGGAAGCCGCGGTTGCCACCACGCCGGCGGTCGATGTCGAGGAGCGATTCCGCCGGGCGCTCGTCGAGGGCCGCGACCGCGACCGCGCCGCCGGGCGCACTCTAGAGGGCCCGCACCGTTCGGATCTCGTGGTTCGACACCGTCCCAAGGCGATGCCGGCCGAGCTCTGTTCGACAGGCGAACAGAAAGCGCTGCTGGTCGGCATTGTCCTGTCGCACGCCCGGCTGACCGGCGAAATGTCGGGCATGACGCCGATCCTGCTGCTTGACGAAATCGCCGCGCATCTCGATGGCGGCAGGCGCGCGGCGCTGTTTTCCATTCTGGAGGAGCTTAACTGCCAGGCGTTCATGACCGGCACCGACGCGGCGCTGTTTTCCAGTCTCAAGGGACGTGCGCAGTTCCTCACCGTCGACCACGGTACGGTTGGGCCAACTGTCTAGATTTTGTTGCATGATGTCGGCATTCCAAAACCGCTCCGCACCTTTGCGCGACATGCATGAAGGCCTGACAAGGTTTTCCAGCCACTATATGGTCCGGCGATGACCAGCTCCGCCCTGACCGCCGACGAGATCGAACGCTATGCCCGCCACATCGTGCTGCCCGAAATCGGGGGCGCCGGCCAGCAGAGATTGAAGCGGGCGCGGGTTCTGGTGATCGGCGCGGGCGGGCTGGGCGCACCGGTGCTTGAGTACCTTGCCGCCGCCGGCGTCGGCACACTCGGCGTGGTCGATGACGACACCGTGTCGCTCTCCAACCTGCAGCGCCAGGTGATTCACGGCACGGATGCTGTCGGCATGCTGAAAACCCACAGTGCGCAGGCGGCGATCGCTCGCATCAATCCCAACACCATTGTCGAAACGCACACATTCAGGCTGACCCCGGACAACACCGCGGCCCTCGTCGCCCGTTATGACATCGTCGTTGACGGTTCCGACAATTTCGAAACCCGCTATGCGGTGGCCGATGCCTGTGAGAGCGAAAGGAAACCGCTGGTGCACGCCGCCGTCGGGCGCTTCGACGGCTCCGTGACCGTGCTGAAGCCATTCGAGGACGGCAAGGATGGCAAGCCCAACCCAGGCTACCGCGACCTGTTTCCGGAAGCGCCGCCTCCCGGCGTGGTGCCATCCTGTGCCGAGGCCGGGGTGCTCGGTGCGCTGACCGGTGTCATCGGCACGCTGCAGGCGATGGAGGCGATCAAGCTGATCACCGGCATCGGCGAGCCGCTGGTTGGCCGGCTGCTGCTCTACGATGCGCTGGCCGCGCGCTTCGAAACGATCCGCTACAAGAGAAACTGACCCGTGGGCCGGACCGGAGCCGTTTCCGTTACCCAGATCCCAGCCGATTTCGACCGTTGGAACGATGTGCTCGCATTGATCATGCGTGCCTTCGCTTCGATGGAGGGCGTCATCGACCCGCCCTCCTCGGCGCACCTGCTTACCGCCGACACTCTGCGCGACAAGGCGCGGCGGGAGACCGGTTTCGTGGCCTTGAAGGGCGACAGGATCGTCGGCTGCGTCTTTGCGCTTGAGAAGGAGGCGGAGTTCTATGTCGGCAAGCTCGCCGTCGCGCCGGACTGTCAGGGGCAAGGCATTGGCCGGCGGCTGATGCAGGCGGTCGAAGATCTTGCCCGCAGGCGCGGCAAGGCCGCCCTCGAGCTTCAGACCCGGATCGAGCTGACCGGAAACCATGCGGCCTTTGCCCGCTTCGGTTTTCGCGAGACCGAACGGACAGCACATGCGGGCTATCCCAGGCCGACTTCGATCACCATGCGCAAGGTACTCGCGTAAGCCCGGGCTTTCATTTGAAAGGCCGCGAAATGTCGCTTCGATAGGATCAGGATCTGAGCGGCAGCACGCGGTCCGGCGGGCGGTGGCCGTCGACGAACGCCTTTATGTTGATGATGACCTTTTCGCCCATGTCGATGCGGCCCTCGAGGGTCGCCGAGCCCATATGCGGCAACAACACGACCTTGCCCTTGGCGGCGAGCCTGAGCAGCTTGCTGTTCAACGCCGGCTCGTGCTCGTAGACATCGAGGCCGGCGCCGGCGATCTTGCCGTCCTGGATCAGCTTGACCAGCGCTTCCTCGTCGATGATGTCGCCGCGCGCGGTGTTGACGATGTAGGCCGTGGGCTGCAGCAGCGCCAGCCGCCGCGCCGAAAGCAGGTGAAAGGTTGCCGGCGTCGACGGACAATTGACCGAGATGATGTCCATGCGGGCCAGCATCTGGTCGAGGCTTTCCCAATAGGTCGCCTCCAGCCCGTCCTCGACCTCCGGCAGCACGCGATGGCGGTTGTGGTAGTGGATGGAAAGGCCGAACGCCTTGGCCCGCCTGGCGACCGCGGTTCCAATGCGCCCCATGCCGACAATGCCGAGCCGCTTGCCCCAGATGCGCCGCCCAAGCATCCAGGTCGGCGACCAACCGGCCCATTTCTTGTCACCGGTGAGCACATTGGCGCCTTCCACCAGCCGCCGCGGTACCGCCAGCATCAGCGCCATGGTCATGTCGGCGGTATCTTCGGTCAGCACGTTCGGCGTGTTGGTGACGGTGATGCCCCGCTTCGCGGCAGCCGCCACGTCGATCTTGTCGACGCCGTTGCCGAAGTTGGCGATCAGCCTGAGGTTGTCGCCAGCCTGGGCGATCAGCGCCGCGTCGATCTGGTCGGTCACGGTCGGGACGAGGACATCGGCCTCCTTGACGGCCGCAACCAGTTCCGGCTGTGTCATCGGCCTGTCCTCGACGTTCAGCCGGGCATCGAACAGCTCGCGCATGCGGGTCTCGACCGGGTCAGGCAACTTTCGCGTGATGACCACGAGAGGCTTCTTTTTGCCTACCATTGTTTCCCTCGTTGAGACCTCTTTAACCAAGACCGGCGAAACTGAGAGCCGGTCGCGGTGCCGATTACCCATGTAACAAGCGGTGCCGCCGAAGACAAAGAAAAAGGGGCGCCGACGCCGGCAGGCAAGCGCCGAAAGGAATGAAAGTGTCTGGTTTCGCGTCGCTTCGCCTGACCCTCAGCGCAGCATTTCTCGGCGCTCTCCTTTATTCCCCGCAACTGGCCGCACAAGGTGCGGCGGCACCCGCCCAGAGCGTCGTCACGCTCGGGCCGAGCGGCCTGCCGCTGCCGCGATTCGTCAGCCTGAAATCCGGCCGCGTCAACTCACGCGTCGGCCCCGGCGCCAACTACTCGGTCGACTGGATGTATATGAAGGCTGGCCTGCCGATGGAGATCATCCAGGAATTCGATACATGGCGCCGCGTGCGCGATGCCGACGGTTCGGAAGGCTGGATCAACCAGTCGCTGCTTTCAGGCAGGCGCACGGCGATCGTCGCGCCGTGGCAACGCGGCAAGGGCGGCCAGATCAACATGGTCAACAGCCCTGGAAAAGACGCAAGGGTGGTCGCGCTCGTCGAGCCGGGTGTCATGGGCACGATCAAATCCTGCGACGGCCAGTGGTGCGAAATGACGCTCGACGGCCACACCGGCTGGCTCGCCCAGTCACTTGTCTGGGGCGCCTATCCCGGCGAACGGGTCAAGGATTGATTTTCTGACTGTCTGACGTCGATCTTTCCCAGAGACAGGGTCCCGATCTAGCGCCCGATACGGCCGAGATGAGTGTCCTGAAACCCAGTTGACAGCTTCAGGCCGTAGCCCAGCGCCCGGTCGATGGCGATGTGGGCGATCCAGATCAATGCAACCGCCATCGCGGCCGCATTGCCGGACATGTGCCCCGCAAGCAGCAGCAGCACCGGTACAACAAGGATGTGCAGGGCGTTATAGGCGATGGCGCCGACGCGCGGCCCGGCAAGATAGCCCAACATCGACAGGTCCGGCGCCAGGATGAGCAATCCGAAGAGCCACCAAGAAACACCGACCGATCCGTAGAATAAGACGGCGGCGACCGCCACGGCGGCCCATTCTAGCCGGATTATCAAATCGAGGGGTATCATTCCTCGCGGATCATGTTGGGCGTTTGGGGCGCAGCCTCACCACGATGTCGACATTGGCGATCTCCATCCCCTCCGGCGGCTCCGGCAGGTTGGCAACAGTCACGGGACCGCCGGCGATGTCGAATATCCGGTTTTCGCCTTCGACGTAGAAATGGTGGTGGTCGGAAGTGTTGGTGTCGAAATAGGTCTTGGCGCCCTCGACCGCGAGGATGCGCAACAGCCCGGCCTGGGTGAACTGGTGAAGGGCGTTGTAGACGGTGGCCAGCGACACCGGCACGCCGGCGGCAACCGCCTCCTCGTGCAGTTCCTCGGCCGACAGATGGCGGTCGCCCTTGGCGAAAAGCAGGTCGGCCAGCGCAATGCGCTGGCGTGTCGGCCTCAGGCCGGCTTCACGGACCCGCTTGTCCACAGCGACATTTTCCTTCCGGCAGCCCAGGTCCATCTATTCGTCCAAGCTCACAGTTCCGCCTCAAGACGCGCCCAGAATGGCAAAAAAATGAACGCCTGCCCAAACCGGACCCCTGCTGACATATATTCTGTCGTCCGAATGCGATCAATAGCGCGCATTGACCCAGGCAGACGGGCGGGTTAAGCGCAAACGCCGGTTTCCGGCCTGAAACAGATTGTGTTAGGAAACCAACGACAAGGGCGCGCTATAGCCCAAGACGACATGGGGACGAGATTGATGGCGGGTTCGAAATCCAGCTACGACTACGATGAATTGCTGGCCTGCGCCCGCGGCGAACTGTTCGGACCGGGCAATGCCCAACTCCCCTATCCGCCCATGCTGATGTTCGACCGCATCACCGAGATCAGCGAGACGGGCGGTGCCTTCGAAAAGGGCTTCATCCGTGCCGAATTCGACATCAAGCCGGACCTGTGGTTCTTTGCCTGCCATTTCATCGGCAATCCGATCATGCCGGGATGCCTCGGCCTCGATGCGATGTGGCAGCTGACGGGCTTCTACCTCGGCTGGCTCGGCGAGCCGGGCAAGGGAATGGCGCTGTCGACCGGTGAGGTCAAGTTCAAAGGCATGGTCACGCCCGCCGTGAAGAAGGTGGAGTATGGCATCGACTTCAAGCGCGTGATGCGCGGCCGGTTGGTGCTCGGCATCGCCGATGGCTGGCTGAAAGCGGATGGCGAACCCATATACTCGGCAACGGATTTGAAGGTCGGTCTGTCCAAGCAATCGGCGGCCGGCTGACCGGTCGCTGACCGGGCCCCCCTGGAAGGAGTTGCGAATGAGACGTGTCGTAGTCACAGGCCTCGGCATTGTGTCGTCGATCGGCAACAATGCCAACGAGGTGCAGACCTCGCTGCATGACGCCAGATCCGGCATCAGCTTCTCCGATTCCTTCGCCGAGCATGGCTTCCGTTGCCAGGTGTGGGGCGCGCCGACGCTCGACCCATCCGCCATGATCGATCGCCGTGCGATGCGGTTCCTGTCGCAAGGGGCGGCCTGGAACCACGTCGCCATGGATCAGGCGATCGCGGACGCTGGCCTCGGAGAGAGCGACATCACCAATGAACGCACCGGCATCGTCATGGGATCGGGCGGGCCATCCACCCGCACCATCGTCGAAGCGGCTGAAATCACGCTGAAGAACGGCAGCCCCAAGCGCATCGGCCCGTTCGCGGTGCCGAAAGCGATGTCGTCGACCGCATCGGCGACGCTTGCCACATGGTTCAAGATCCACGGCGTCAACTATTCGATCTCGTCGGCCTGTTCGACCTCGGCGCACTGCATCGGCAATGGCTACGAATTGATCCAGTGGGGCAAGCAGGACATGGTCTTTGCCGGCGGCCACGAGGACCTCGACTGGACGATGTCGGACCTGTTCGACGCCATGGGCGCCATGTCGTCGAAATTCAACGACAAGGCATCGACTGCTTCGCGCGCGTATGACGCCAACCGCGATGGCTTCGTCATAGCCGGCGGCGCCGGTGTGCTGGTGCTCGAAGAGCTGGAGCACGCCAAGGCGCGCGGCGCCAAGATCTACGCCGAGATCGTCGGCTATGGCGCGACCTCGGACGGTTACGACATGGTGGCGCCGTCGGGCGAAGGCGCGATCCGCTGCATGCGCCAGGCGCTGTCGACGGTTTCCACGCCGATCGACTACATCAACACGCATGGTACGTCGACGCCGGTTGGAGATTCCAAGGAGATGGGCGCGATCCGCGAGGTGTTCGGCGAGAAGATGCCGTACATCACCTCGACGAAATCGCTGACAGGCCATTCGCTCGGTGCCGCCGGCGTGCAGGAATCGATCTACTCGATCCTGATGATGCAAGGCGGCTTCATCGGCGAAAGCGCCCATATCGAGAACCTCGATCCGGAATTCGAGGGCATGCCGATCGTGCGAAAGCGCATCGACAACGCCAGGATCGACACCGTTTTGTCAAATTCGTTCGGTTTCGGTGGCACCAACGCAACGCTCGTTTTCCAGCGCTATTCCGCATAAGGACTGCCGACCATGGACGGATTGATGAAGGGCAAGCGCGGGCTTGTCATGGGTGTCGCCAACGACCATTCGATCGCCTGGGGCATCGCGCGGAAATTGTCCGAACATGGGGCGGAACTCGCCTTCACCTACCAGGGCGACGCCTTTGGGCGCCGGGTCAAGCCACTCGCCGACAAGCTCGGCGCCTCGCTGGTCGTTCCCTGCGATGTCGAGGACAGTGCTTCGGTCGCCGCCACCTTCGAGACCTTGGGCAAGGAATGGGGCGGGCTGGACTTCATCGTCCACGCCATCGGCTTTTCCGACAAGAATGAGCTGAAGGGCCTCTACGCCGACACCAGCCGGGACAATTTCGTCCGCACCATGGTGATCTCCTGCTACTCCTTCACCGAGATCGCCCGCCACGCCGCGACCTTGATGCAGGACGGCGGATCGATGATCACGCTGACTTATGCGGGGTCGGTGCGCGTCATGCCGAACTACAACGTCATGGGCGTCGCCAAGGCCGGACTGGAGGCCAGTGTGCGTTACCTCGCCAACGACTACGGTCCGCGCGGCATCAGGGTGAACGGTATATCGGCCGGACCGGTGCGCACGCTTGCCGGCGCCGGGATTTCCGACGCGCGCCACATGTTTTCCTACCAGCAGCGCAACTCGCCGCTGCGCCGCACCGTGACCATCGACGAGGTCGGCGGCTCCGCGCTTTATCTGTTGTCCGATCTCGCCTCCGGCGTTACCGGTGAAATCCACTATGTCGATTCCGGCTATCACATCGTCTCGATGCCGACGCTCGATGAATTGAAGCAGACCGACGGCGCGCGGGAATAGGCTGCGCTGGGAAATAGTCTTTCCCAGTAAAGAGATGATTCCTTCCAATAAAATTGGACGCATTCGCGGAAACTCATTTTAAGGAGGTATCTGCTAGAAAGCCCCGCACTCTGGGGACCTTTGAATGCCCGCTGTCAGCAACCCGAAGCGAACACCGGTGTTCCGGCTGCTCACCATAGCAAGCTCGGGCATTGGCAGTTTCGTCCTCGGTATCTGGGGTCTGAAGCTCGGTCTCGGCGATGGCATTGCCGGAATAACCGCGGGCATGATGGTCGCGATCATGGCCGCCCTCTGCGCCCTGGCGGCGGCGGGAGCCGCGATGTCCTTCTTCGCCGGCGTCGATGAATCGGCGGATTTCGTCTTCAACGAAACTCACTTCGACAAGCTGACCGGCCTGCTGGCACGCCCTGCGATGGTTGGCAAGATTGCCGAGGCGGCATGCACGACCAGCCGGACCGGCGAACCGATGTTCCTCATCGACATCGACATCGATCGGTTCAAGCAGGTCAACGACGCGATCGGCTACAGTCAAGGCGACGAATTGATCCGCGCCTTCACCAAGCGACTGAAGGCTTGCGTGCCTCAGCGAGCGCTGATCGGGCGTATCGGCGCCGGCGAGTTCGCGGTGCTGCTCCCCGACAATCAGGTGCAGGGGACGCTGGAAAGCTTCATCGAAAGGCTCATCGACGAGATGATGGAGCCCTATGAGCTCAGCACCCACATGCAATCGGTCAGCCTGTCGGTGGGCATAGTGGCGACGCCAAAGGACGGTATCGATCCCGTCCTCATCCTGCGCCGCTCCAATCTGGCGCTGCAGAACGCGCGCGCCAGCGGGGTCGGCAACTGGTCTGTCTTCCATGCCGAAATGGGCAGGGTTGCCGACCATCGCCAATGGATCGAATCCGAGTTGCATACTGCCTTCGAGCGCGGCGACTTCGATCTTCACTACCAGCCACAGCTGGATCTCCCGACTGGCCGCATCATCGGTTACGAAGCGCTGATCCGCTGGCGGCATCCAGAGCGCGGCATGATCCCCCCAATGGATTTCATACCGATCGCCGAGGAAACAGGCATGATCGGTCCGATCGGCGAATGGGTGCTGCGCAAGGCCTGCAGTGACGCCCGTCATCTGCCCGACGACTGCTTCGTCGCGGTTAACATCTCGCCCGTGCAGTTCATGACCAAGGACTTCGTCGGCATCGTGCGTGACACCATGACGAGCACCGGTATCAAGCCGTCGCGGCTGGAGCTGGAAGTGACCGAGACGGCGATGATGCAGGACCGTGACCGCGCCGCCACCATCCTGAAGCAGCTTGCCGACATGGGCATCTCGGTCGCTGTCGACGATTTCGGCACCGGCTATTCCAACCTGAGCTACCTGATCGATTTCTCGTTCGGCAAGCTGAAGATCGACCGCTCTTTCGTCAGCCGCATCGACACCGATACCAGCTCCGGCGCGGTCGTCTCGACCATCGTCGGGCTTTCGCGCGCGCTCGGCGTCAGCATCATTGCCGAAGGTGTCGAGACCGAAAGCCAGGCGACGCTGCTGAGGGCAGCCGGCTGCGACGTGGTGCAGGGCTTCCTGTTCGGCAGGCCGGCGCCACTCAAGTTCAGGGCTGGCGACGGGTATGCCACCGACGAGGTCCGGCGCGTCGCCAATCTGCATTGAGCACGGCGCGGCGCCTGCCCACGCGGACCTTCGGTTCGGACCAATGCTTCAACGACGTGCCGAAAGCACCTTGAACATGCCGTCGCGGGCAAGCTCGGCATGGCTCGAGAAGGCGGCCGACAGAATTGGCTCATAGGGAAGCTGACGGTTGGCCACCATGAACAGCCGCCCTCCAGGCTTCAAGGCCTTGGCTGCCGCGCGGATCATGCCGGCCCCGATCTCGGGCTCGGCCGCGCGGCTGCGGTGAAACGGCGGGTTCATGACGATCGCGTCATAGCGCCGTTCGACCGGCTCGCTCAGCAGATCGGTCCAGAAGAAATTCCGTGTGATCGACTGGCTAACCCCTGCCAGATTGAGCTTTGCAGCTTCGAGCGAGGCGAAGTCGGCCTCATGAAGGTCGAGCGCCAGAATGCCCGGCGAGCGCGCGGCGACTTCGGCTGCCAGGTAGCCCCAGCCGGCGCAGAAATCCGCTACGCTGCCACGCAGATCATCGGGCAAGTTCTCGACCAGCAATTTCGAGCCGGTGTCGATCCGGTCAAAGGAAAACATGCCCGGTGCGGTATGGAAGCGGCCCTCCACCAGCAAGGCTGGATTGGCGGCGCGCAGTTTTTGCGCCGCTGTCAGATCCGCGGGACGGCGGAGCCAGAAGGCAATGCCGTGATATTTCGGCAAATGGCCGTCGAGCGGCACAAGCTCGTCAATGCGCTTGCGCAGGCTGGCGATACCATCATCCTTGCCGCCGGCAATGACAATCAACCCACCCGGCGCCACGCTCTCGAGCGCCTGGGCGATACGCAATTCGTTGAGGCCGCGATGGCGGCCGGCAAGCACAAGCGCCATCCCAAAGCCATCGCCTTCCGCTTGCGGCGTGACGACGACACCGGAAGCCTGCAGCGCGCGAAAGTACGGCCGGAAGCCTTGCACGAGGTGAAGCTCCGCCTCGAAACCGTCAGGCAGGCGAAAGCCCGGTTCTGCGCCGAGAAAGAGAACGCGCTCGCCCGTTCGCGGCAAGGCGACAGCCTCGGCCTCGAATGGATGGAAAAGCGTCTTCAGCGCCTCAGCCGGCATTCCGATGTTCCTTCAAATGAAAACGGGCGCGACCTACCGGCGCGCCCGTTTTGATTTACTGGCCGGACCGATCAGGCGGCGTTTTCTTCGCCTTCGGTCTTCTTGTCGCGAGCGAGTTCCTTGCCGGTGGCCTGGTCGACGACCTTCATCGACAGGCGAACCTTGCCGCGCTCGTCGAAGCCCATCAGCTTGACCCAGACCTTGTCGCCTTCCTTGACAACGTCCGAGGTCTTGGCGACCCGGTCATTGGCAAGCTGCGAGATGTGGACGAGGCCGTCACGCGGGCCGAAGAAGTTGACGAAAGCGCCGAAGTCGGCGGTCTTGACGACCGTTCCTTCGTAGATCTCGCCGACTTCCGGCTCGGCGACGATGGTGTGGATCCACTTCTTGGCCGCCTCGATCTCCTTGGCGTTGGACGAAGCGATCTTGACCGTGCCGTCATCCTCGATGTTGATCTTGGCGCCGGTCTTCTCGACGATCTCGCGGATGACCTTGCCGCCCGAACCAATCACGTCGCGGATCTTGTCGGTCGGGATGTGCATGACCTCGATGCGCGGCGCGAACTCGCCGAGTTCGGGGCGGGCGCCGGTCAGGGCATGAGCCATTTCGCCGAGGATGTGCTGGCGGCCATCCTTGGCCTGGTCCAGCGCGATCTTCATGATCTCCTCGGTGATACCCTCGATCTTGATGTCCATCTGCAGCGAGGTGATGCCGTTGGCGGTGCCGGCGACCTTGAAGTCCATGTCGCCGAGGTGATCCTCGTCGCCAAGGATGTCGGAGAGCACGGCGAAGCGCTCGCCTTCCTTGATCAGGCCCATGGCGATGCCGGCGACCGGCTTGGCCAGCGGAACGCCCGCATCCATCAGCGCCAGCGAGGTGCCGCAGACGGTGGCCATCGACGACGAGCCGTTGGACTCGGTGATCTCCGAGACGACGCGCAGCGTGTAGGGGAACTGGTCAGCGCTCGGCAGCATCGGGCGAATGGCGCGCCAGGCGAGCTTGCCGTGGCCGATTTCGCGGCGGCCCGGCGACCCCATGCGGCCGGTCTCACCGACGGAATAGGGAGGGAAGTTGTAGTGCAGGAGGAACTTCTCCTTGTACATGCCGGTCAGCGAATCGACATACTGCTCGTCCTCGCCGGTGCCGAGCGTGGCAACGACCAGTGCCTGGGTCTCGCCGCGGGTGAACAGCGCCGAACCATGGGTACGCGGCAGGACGCCGACTTCCGAGACGATCTTGCGGACCGTCTTGAGATCGCGGCCATCGATGCGCGAGCCGGTGTCGAGGATGTTCCAGCGCACGACCTTGGCCTGGAGTTCCTTGAACACGGTGCCGATCTGCTCGGAGGTGTACTTGGCCTCTTCGCCTTCAGCCGGCGCAAACGCGGCCTTGACCTTGGCCTTGACGGCGTCGACGGCGGCGTAGCGCTTCTGCTTGTCGACGTTCTTGTAAGCGTCGCGAAGTTCGCCTTCGACGATCTTCAGCATCTCGGCTTCAAGCGCGGAATAGTCCGGCGCGGTGAAGTCGCGCGGCTCCTTGGCGGCAACTTCGGCCAGCTTGATGATGGCGTCGATCACCGGCTGGAAGCCCTTGTGGCCGAACATGACGGCACCGAGCATCAGCTCTTCGCCAAGTTCCTTGGCTTCGGACTCGACCATCAGTACGGCGTCGGCGGTGCCGGCGACGACGAGGTCGAGTTTCGATTCCTGCATCTCGTCGACATGTGGGTTGAGCACATATTCGCCGTTGATGTAACCAACGCGGGCACCGCCGACCGGGCCCATGAAGGGCACGCCCGACAGGGTCAGCGCCGCCGAGGTGGCAACGATCGACAGGATGTCGGGATCGTTCTCGAGGTCATGCTGAACGACGGTGACGACGATCTGGGTGTCGTTCTTGTAGCCTGCTGCGAACAGCGGGCGGATCGGGCGGTCGATCAGGCGGGAAACCAGCGTTTCCTTTTCGCTCGGGCGGCCTTCGCGCTTGAAATAGCCACCCGGGATCTTGCCGGCGGCGTAGGTCTTTTCCTGGTAGTTGACGGTCAGCGGGAAGAAATCGAGGCCGGGCTTCGGCTCCTTCATCGAAACGACGGTGGCGAGAACCTTGGTCTCGCCGTAGGTGGCGAGCACCGCGCCGTCAGCCTGGCGCGCGATCTTGCCGGTTTCGAGGATGAGCGGACGGCCGCCCCATTCGATTTCCACTTTGTGGTAATTGAACATGTCTTG
Organism: Mesorhizobium sp. RCAM 05104; assembly: GCF_059683645.1. Classification (NCBI taxonomy): domain Bacteria; kingdom Pseudomonadati; phylum Pseudomonadota; class Alphaproteobacteria; order Hyphomicrobiales; family Phyllobacteriaceae; genus Mesorhizobium; species Mesorhizobium sp. RCAM 05104. The sequence goes on from NZ_CM185033.1 coordinate 2,916,599, forward strand.
TCCTTAATAAGCGGAAAGGGCCGCGCCGTTTCACGGTGCGCGGATGCCCTTTCCCTGGCTTCCTTTCTCGGGCAGCCACGGGCAAGACAACGGGAAGCTCGGGTAATTTCGGCGCGGCGAGCGCGCGCGAGCGTCCTGCAATCCTGCCCCATGACCGTCCATGGGCGGTTTCGAGTGGCCCTCTGCACGCTCGAAACCGGGTCTGGCCAATCGATACGATTGGCAGAATGCGCGACCGGCGGGCTCTCCGAAGAAAGCCCGCCGGTCAATTCGTCAACGGCGCAGACCGAGCTTCTCGATCAGCGTCTGATAGCGCGCGTCGTCCTTGCGCTTGAGATAATCAAGCAGGCTGCGGCGCTGGGAGACGAGAGCGAGCAGACCACGGCGGGAATGGTTATCCTTCTTGTGGTCCTTGAAATGGTCGGTCAGGTTCTTGATGCGCTCGGAAAGGATGGCCACCTGGACTTCCGGAGACCCGGTATCGCCCTTGGCGGTTGCGAATTCACCCATCAATTCCTTTTTGCGCTCGGCAGTAATCGACATCGTGTTTTTCCTTATCTGTTTGAGGAAACGGGTCGCCCTCAGCCGGGATGTCGTCCAGCAGGGGCCGGTGCACGCAACGCGTCAGGGCGCGATGCTGCGGCGCATATAGTGCAATTCCCCGGAAAACACCAGCCCAATTCACAAGCCGGCTTCGTCGCAGCTTTTGTGGTCCAAAAGAAGACTTTCGCCGCGGCTAGAGCCACTTCTTCCATCTGAAGAAGGCGATCAGCCCGATCGCGACAAGCAGCATGAAGACGAGTGCGGCCGGATAACCGTAGTAGGATCGCAGTTCCGGCATGTTCCATGGAGAGGCGTCGGGACTGAAATTCATGCCCCACACGCCGACCAGGAAGGTCAGCGGCATGAAGATGACGGAGACGATGGTCAGGTAGCTGATGACATCATTGGTGCGCGCCTGGCTCAGCGACAGATGCATCTCGATCAGGCCGGTCAGCATGTCGCGCTGGGTTTCCACCAATTCGATCAGCCGCAGCGAGTGATCGAGCGTGTCGTTGAGGAAGACCTTGGTCTCGGCCTTCACGTAGGGCACGTCGTTGCGGATCAGGGTCGCCAGCGCATCGCGCATCGGCCACAGCACGCCCTTCAACACATTGGCGTCGCGCCGCAATTCGTGCAGCTGCCGCATCTGATGCTTGTGCGGCATATTCATCATCTCGTCCTCGATGCTGTCGACCAGGTCGCCGGCAGTCTCGATTGGCGGGAAATAGCTGTCGACGATGGCATCGATCAGCGCGTAGGCAAGATAATCGGCGCCACGCGCGCGCAGCCGGTTGGGCGCCGAGCTCTCGATGCGCTTGCGCACCGGATCGAACGGATCGCCTTCCCGTTCCTGGAAAGTGACTACGAAACCCTTGCCGAAGAAAACGGCGATCTGCTCGTAGCGGTGCGCGGTGACGTCGTCGATCATCCTGACGACGACGAAGGCATGGTCCTCGAAGAAATCCACCTTCGGCCGCTGGCCAGTGTTGACGACGTCTTCCAGCGCCAACGGGTGAAGGCTGAAAATGCGGCCGATCTCCTCAATCAGCGAAATGTTGGCGAGTCCGGTACAATCGAGCCAAATGATCGGCCATTTTTCGCAATTGGCGGCGACGTCGTCGATGCTGGCGTTGTCGATGGTCTTGAACTTTTGCGGCGAGATCAGGGTCAGCCGCAGTTCCGAGCGCCGCGCCGTCGGGTCAGCGATCAGCGTGCCGGGCGACGCGCCGACCGGTGGCCGCCGCGTCCTCACGGGCGCCCGCTTCTTGACCGTCTCAGCCTTTGTCATGATCCCCTCGCGCGTCGTGTCGAAAGAAACTAGACGAGCGCCGTCACCCGGCAAAGACCCGCTTGGGCTTGAACATGCCTTGCTCGATCGCACCGATGGCGACCAGCTTGCCGCGTGCGGTGGCGCAGGCTTCTTCCGCTTCGACCGGCGCATCGCGCCCGCGAATAATGACCGGATTGCCGAGGCGGATCCTTGTCGCCGCATCGTCGCTGATGGCGATCTGCGGCAGACAGTCGAGCGCGGCCGACGTGTCGACCAGCAGCGCGTCGATCGCACCGAAATCGATCGGCTTTTCCACTTCATCGGCCGTTTCCGAACCTTCGTCGCCCTTTTCACCGAAGCGAGCAGCTTCCAGCTCGGCGATGGTGACGAAGTCTTCCGGCGTGAACGGCTCGACCTCGACCCGGCGCAGTTCGGAAATGTGGCCGAAACAGCCGAGATCGCGGCCCATGTCGCGGGCCAGCGAACGCACATACGTGCCCTTGCCGCACTCGACCTCGAAAACAGTGTGGTCGGCCTCGTGCTCGACAAGATCGAGACGGCCGATCTCGACCTCGCGCGGCGGGATGTCGACCGTCTCGCCCTCGCGGGCCAGGTCATAGGCGCGCTCGCCGGCGATCTTGATGGCCGAGAATTGCGGTGGCGTCTGCATGATGACGCCGGTGTATTTCGGCAGCAGCGCCAACACCTCGGCCTCCGACGGACGCTGGTCAGAGTCCTTGGTTACCGGACCCTCGAGGTCGTCGGTCGAACGCTCCTGCCCCCAGGCAACGGTGAAACGATAGATCTTGGCGCCATCCTGCACGTAAGGCACGGTCTTGGTGGCTTCGCCGAGCGCGATCGGCAGCATGCCGGAAGCCAGCGGATCGAGCGTGCCGGCATGGCCGGCCTTGTCCGCCTGGAACAGCCACTTGATCTTGGAGACGGCTTCGGTCGAACCCATGCCGACCGGCTTGTCCAGCACCAGCCAGCCCGAGATCGGCCGGCCCTTCTTCTTGCCGCGACGCGCCACTATTCGGTGTCCTTGTTGTCGTCTTTGTTCTGGTCGGCTTTATCTTGGTCGTCCGGGTCCAGGTCGCGCGCCACTTCGGGCGACTTGAGGAGCTCATTGATCCTCGCGAAATTGTCGAAGGAGGTGTCGAGCTTGAAGCGGAACTCCGGCATGAACTTCATCTGCCGCAGCGCGCCGGAGACACGGCCACGCACGAATTTCGCATGCTTGTTGAGCGCCTCGACCACCGCTCCGGTGTCCTTGGCGCCGAGTGGCGAAACGAAAGCGGTGGCGACCCTCAGATCGGTAGACATACGCACTTCCGAGACCGAAACCACGGTATTCTCGATCAGCGGATCGATGATCTCACCGCGCTGCAAGGTTTCGGACAGCGCATGGCGCACCTGTTCGGCGACACGCAGCATGCGCTGGGATGGGCTTGAAGTGGTTGGACGGGGCATTTTTCTCAATCCTGAAAGCGTGAGGCGCGGGATGGGACCGTGCCGCATGTCTCATATGTGTTGGGCGGCGGTCTTTCGACCACCGCCCGGTATGGACAAGTCACTCGAACTCAGAGCGTCCGGGTCACCATCTCGACGCGGAAGCACTCGATGACGTCGCCGACACGCATGTCCTCGTAGTTCTGGAAGGCCATGCCGCACTCCTGGCCGCCTGGAACTTCCGAAACCTCGTCCTTGAAGCGCTTCAGCGTCTTCAGCGTGCCTTCGTGGATGACGACGTTGTCGCGGATCAGGCGCACGCCCGCGCCACGCTCGACCTTGCCTTCGGTGACACGGCAGCCGGCGATCTTGCCGACCTTGGTGATGTCGAAGATCTCGAGAATCTGCGCATTGCCGATGAAGGTCTCGCGGCGTTCCGGCGACAACAGGCCCGACAGAGCCGCTTTCACGTCATCCACAAGATTGTAGATGATCGAGTAGTAGCGGATCTCGATGCCCGCCGCCGCGGCAGCGGCACGCGCCTGGACGTTGGCGCGGACATTGAAGCCGATAATCGCCGCACCCGAAGTCTCCGCCAGCGACACGTCGCTTTCGGTGATGGCGCCGGCGCCGGCATGAACGATGCGCGCACGCACCTCGTCGGTGCCGAGCTTGTCCAGCGCCGCGTTGATCGCCTCGATCGAGCCCTGCACGTCGCCCTTGATGACCAGCGGGAATTCCTTCAGTCCGCTCGTCTGCAATTGCGACATCATCTGCTCGAGCGAGCCGCGCTGGCCGGCATGCTTGGCAACCGCCTTCTCACGCGCCAGACGCTGGCGGTACTCGGTGATTTCGCGGGCACGGGCCTCGTTGTTGACCACGGCAAAGCGGTCGCCGGCCTGCGGCGTGCCTTGCAGGCCAAGCACTTCGACCGGCATCGCCGGCGGCGCTTCCTTGATCTGCACGCCACGATCGTTGACCAGAGCACGCACCCGGCCCCATTCGTTGCCGGCGACAAGGATATCACCCGGCATCAGCGTGCCGGTCTGCACCAGCACGGTGGCAACCGGGCCACGGCCCTTGTCGAGCTGAGCTTCGATGACAACACCCTCGGCGGTGCGGTCCGGATTGGCCTTCAGGTCCAGAATTTCGGCCTGCAGCAGGATCGCCTCGAGCAGCTTATCGAGATTGGTGCCCTTGGTCGCCGACACTTCGACGTCCAGCACTTCACCGCCCATCGATTCGACGAAGACCTCGTGGCGCAACAGTTCCGAACGCACCTTCTGCGGATCGGCATCATGCTTGTCGATCTTGTTGATCGCCACGATGATCGGAACACCGGCCGCCTTGGCATGGCTGATGGATTCGATCGTCTGCGGCATCACGCTGTCGTCGGCCGCCACCACCAGGATGGCGATGTCGGTTGCCTGGGCACCGCGGGCGCGCATTGCCGTGAAGGCGGCGTGGCCGGGCGTGTCGATGAAGGTGATCTTGTGACCATTCTTCTCGACCTGATAGGCGCCGATGTGCTGGGTGATGCCGCCGGCCTCGCCGGACACGACATTGGCGTTGCGGATGGCGTCGAGCAGCGAGGTCTTGCCGTGATCGACATGGCCCATGATCGTCACCACAGGCGGACGCGACACCAGGTCCTCGGCATTGTCGGCGATGTTGAACAGGCCTTCCTCGATGTCGGATTCGGCGACGCGGCGAACCGTGTGGCCGAATTCGGTGGCGACCAGCTCGGCCGTGTCGGCGTCGATGACGTCGCCCGGCTTCAGGATCTGGCCCTGCTTCATGAAGAACTTGACCAGGTCGACGGCGCGCTCGGACATGCGTTGCGCAAGTTCCTGGATGGTAATGGTTTCTGGCAGGATCACTTCGCGCATGACTTTCTCGCGCGGCTCATTGTGCATCGCGCGCTTGAATTTCTCCTGGCGGCGACGCATCGACGACAGCGAACGAGCCCGCGCGTCTTCGTCGGACAATGCTGAATTCAGCGTCAGCTTGCCCCGGCGGCGGTCTTCCTCGCTCTTGGTCGGCTTGGCCGGGCGCGCCACTTCGGGCGTGACCGGACGGCGCACCGGCGCACCGGCGCCAGTCCGCTTCGGCTTGACCTCTTCCTCGTCGTCGACCGTCGCCAGTTCAGCGGCCAGCGGCGCACGGCGGCGTGCCTCTTCCTCGGCCCGGCGGCGGGACTCGGCCTCGGCCTGCAACCGCGCCTCTTCCTCGGCCTGGCGGCGGGCGGATTCCTCGCGTTCGCGCTTGCGGCGTTCTTCGTCCTCGGCGCGGCGCTTGGCGTCCTCGGCGGCGCGCTGACGGTCCTCGACCTCACGCACCTTCGAGCCTTCGAGCGCCCTGCGGCGCGCTTCCATTTCACTGCGCGACAGTTCGTTCAGCACCATGCCGCTGCGCTCGACCGGAGGCTGCGGCGGTGGCGGCGGCGCCTTGGGCGCTTCCTGCACGACGGGCGCTGCCACGACCGGCGGCTTCGGCGTGAACACCGGTGCGGCAACCGGCTCCGGCTTGTCGCCGGGCATCGAGAACTTGCGCTTCTTGGTTTCGACGACGACCTGCTTGGTGCGGCCGTGCGAGAAGTTCTGGCGCACAGTGCCCTGTTCCATACCGGGGCGCTTCAGCGTCAAGGTCTTCTTCGGCGTCACACTCAGCGTATTGTCGTCACCCGATTTCGTATCGCTCATTCCATATCCTCTGCGGCATCATCTTCGTCAGCAACAGCCGCAAGCATTGCCAGATCGTCCGGGGAACCGCCCCGATACCGGTCGAGCGCAACCATGCGCTTCTGGACCGCCCTGCCCGCGTCTCCCGCGAGAACGGCAGCATGTATCACATTTGTACCCCCCAATGCCAAGCTCAACTCGGCCTCGGAGAAAAGTTTGTAGGCAAGGATAGCAGGCCCGCCGAGATGGACTGTCGCCCGCCGCGCCTGGCTGATCTTGCGTACGCCGTCGTCGGATGCCTCGGCCGCATGGAGCACGAAAAGCGCCAGCCCGCCGCGCACCGCGCTCTCCACCTTGGTGGCGCCAAGCGAAATTGCGCCTGCCTTGCGTGCAAGCCCCAGCATGCCCAGGGCGTATCTGGAGAGCAACCCGTCGACCATGCCGCCAAGATCGGGCGGCACGACCACCTGTGCCTTGAAGGCGCGGGCAAAGAGGTTTTTCGCCGCAGCCTTGTCGATATGTAGGCGGTCGGCGCTCACCCAGCAACCACGGCCGGGCAGATTTCTCTTGATGTCTGGAACGACGGCCGAATCCGGGCCGACGACGAACCGGATCAGTTCATCCGGTTCGGCCTGCCTGCGGGTGACGATGCAGGTGCGATCGTTCATCTCGTCCAAGGGCGGGTTCGGTGCGATGCGGTTTCACCTCACGCACCAACGGCTTCGTCAGCCGGTTCTTCTTCGGCTGCAAGCTCGTCTTCGGTGATCCAGCCGGCCTTGAGGCGGGCGGCCAGAACCATCTGCTCGGCATCGGCGCGCGTCACGCCATGGCTGGCGAGCACACCCGGAAATACCTTTGTCTCGCCGTCCTTGCGTTCCTTCCAGCCGGTCAGGTCGTCAGCCGCGTAGCCAGCGAAATCCTCGATCGTCTTGATGCCGTCCTCACCGAGCGTCACCATCATGGCGGTGGTGATGCCGGGAATTTCGCGCAGCTCGTCCTTGACGCCCAGCGCCTTGCGCTTGTCGTCGTGCTCGGCCTCGATCTTCTCCAGATACTCGCGGGCGCGGGTCTGGATCTCCGAAGCAGTGTCTTCGTCGAAGCCATCGATCGAGGCGATCTCGCCGGCATCGACATAGGCGACTTCCTCGACGCTGGTGAAGCCTTCGGAGGCCAGCACCTGGCCGACCATCTCGTCGACGTCGAGGGCTTCCATGAACAGCGACGAGCGCTCGACGAATTCCTTCTGGCGGCGCTCGGATTCCTCGGCCTCGGTCAGGATGTCGATATCCCAGCCGGTGAGCTGCGAGGCGAGCCGCACGTTCTGGCCGCGGCGGCCGATGGCCAGCGACAGCTGGTCGTCGGGAACCACGACCTCAATGCGTTCGGCATCCTCGTCGAGCACGACCTTGGCGACTTCGGCCGGCTGCAGCGCGTTGACGATGAAGGACGCGGCGGAAGGCGACCACGGAATGATGTCGATCTTCTCACCCTGCAATTCGCCGACGACCGCCTGGACGCGGCTGCCGCGCATGCCGACGCAGGCGCCGACCGGATCGATCGATGAGTCCCGCGAGATGACGGCGATCTTGGCACGCGAGCCCGGGTCGCGGGCGACCGACTTGATCTCAATGATGCCGTCATAGATCTCAGGCACTTCCATGGTGAACAGCTTCGCCATGAACTGCGGATGGGTGCGCGACAGGAATATCTGCGGGCCGCGCTGCTCGCGACGCACATCGTAGACATAGGCGCGGACGCGATCGCCATATTTGTAGTTCTCGCGCGGGATCAGCTCGTCGCGACGGATGATCGCCTCGCCACGGCCAAGATCGACAATGACATTGCCGTATTCGACGCGCTTGACCGTGCCGTTGACGATTTCGCCGATGCGGTCCTTGTATTCGTCGTACTGGCGGTCGCGCTCTGCCTCGCGCACCTTCTGCACGATGACCTGCTTGGCCGACTGGGCGGCGATGCGGCCGAAATCCATCGGCGGCAGCTGTTCGGCGATGAAGTCGCCGAGCTGGGCGTCGGGATTGCGCTCACGCGCCGAGGATATGGCGATCTGCGTGGCGTAGTCATCGACCTTCTCGACCACTTCCATCAGCCGCTGCAGCTTCATCTCGCCGGTGTTGGGATTGATGTCGGCACGGATGTTGGTCTCCTGGCCGTAACGCGAACGCGCTGCCTTCTGGATCGCATCGGCCATGGCGGCGATGACGATCGACTTGTCGATCGACTTTTCACGCGCGACCGCATCGGCGATCTGCAGCAGTTCAAGCCTGTTGGCGCTTACAACCATGTTTTTTCTCCCGAGCTTGTTGCCGAGCTTTTACGCCCGGCAGCCCAATCACATTTCCTGTTCGGTTTCGTTTTCCGCGCCCTCTGGCGCCTCGTCTTCCGGCTCGCCGCGGCGTTTCTTCGCTTCCTTGCGCGCCCTGTTGTCCTTCGACAGCGCGTCACGGATGAGATCGTCGGTCAGGATCAACCGGGTTTCGGCGATCGCATCGTAAGGTACGCGCACCGTCGGCTCTTCGCCATAGGCGGCCTTGTCGCGCTCGATCAGCACGTCATTTTCACCGGCCTCGACGATCTTGCCCTTGAACCGCTTGCGATCGGCGACAATGATCGATGTTTCCATCTTGACCAGATGACCCGTCCACGTCGCGAAATCAGACTTGCGGACCAATGGCCGGTCGATACCGGGCGACGAGACCTCGAGATGATAGGCCTTTTCGATCGGATCATCGACATCGAGCGCCGGCGACACCGCGCGGCTGACCTCTTCGCAATCCTCGACGGTCATGGTGCCGTCCTCGCGTTCGGCCATGATCTGCAGCGTCAGCCCGTTCTGGCCCGACAGATGCACCCGCACAAGGCGGAAGCCGATCGCGCGCAGCACCGGCTGGACGATCAACGCGATGCGCGCATCGATGCCGCTCTCGCGGATGATGCGATCGTCGCCCTCGCTTGCCGTTGCAGTCATTCGATCCCTGTCGTTCGATTCGAAGCTATCGGCAGGTAACAAAAAAGAGCGGGACCGGGTGGACCCACTCTTCGTCATACCGACCAAGAATTTGAAGCTGATATAAACGAAGGTGGCGCGCCTTTCAAGTCCCGTAGGCGGCAGCGCCCCCCGAACGGAATTCAACCGACTGTTGCAGCACGCGCATGGCAAGCATGCAGTCGCGCCACTAACCGGCTGTCTTTCCAGTACCTATGTGCTGTGGGTCGTGCAATTTCGATGATGCACGGCAGCAAGGAAGAAAACAAATGAATACCTACAAGCCGTTTGGCGCTATTGGCGAACTGATCCGCCTGTTTGGCAGTGCAATTACCGTATCGGCTGCTGTTGAGCGCGGTCGCCGTCCCGACAATCGGGACCTGGTGGCGCTGGGCATCGAACCGCGCGATTTCCACCGAATCCGGCGCTTCTAGAGCCTGTCAGTCCTCATTGGCGCCAAGCTGAGCCAGAACCTTGCCTCGGCCACGGGCCCGCAGATAGAGCGGCAAAAGCACCGCGGTCGCCGCTAGCAGCAACAGAATCACCGCAATCGGAGATCCGACCAGGATCAACAGATCGCCCTGGCTGATGGCCAGCGCGCGGCGCAGTTGCTGCTCCGCCATCGGCCCCAGGATCAATCCCACCACAACCGGCGCAATCGGATAGCCGAAGCGGCGCAGGCCGTAGCCGAGCAGGCCGAACGCCAAAAGCATGCCCAGTTCGAACGAAACGGGCAAAGTGAACAGACCCAGGACGTTGACCTGCGACACGGCTGCATTGGCACCGATCGTTCCGAGCGTCGCAAACGTCAGGATGCCGGCATAGAGCCAGGGTGTCGGTATCGTCAAAAGCTTGATCCAAACACCGATCAGCGGCAGGTTGAGCACCAGAAGCATCAGATTGGCAACGAGCAGGCTGGCAATCAGACCCCAGACAAGCTGAGGATTCGTGGCGAACAGCAGCGGGCCTGGTTGCAGCCCGAACTGCTGGAAGCCAGCCAGCATGATCGCAGCCGTGGCCGTGGTCGGCAGTCCCAGCGTCAGCAACGGCACCAGCGTGCCGGCAGCCGAAGCGTTGTTGGCCGCTTCCGGACCTGCAACGCCTTCGATCGCGCCGTGGCCGAATTCTTCCGGTTTTTCCGCAAGCTGCTTTTCCACCGAGTAAGAAAGGAACGTGCCGATTTCGGCGCCACCAGCCGGCATTGCGCCGATCGGGAAGCCTATGGCGGTGCCACGCAGCCAAGGCTTCCATGAGCGGCGCCAGTCCTCGCGGGTCATCCAGACCGAACCCTTGACCGCCTGTATGGTTGAACTGCTGCTCTTGCCGGCGGCAACGCTCAGTGCTTCGCCGATGGCAAAGAGCGCCACCGCTAGAGTGGTCACCTCGATACCATCGAGCAGGTCGGGAATACCGAAGGCGAGACGCGCCTGCCCTGTCTGCAGGTCAATACCGATCAACCCGAGCCCCAGACCGATGAACAGCGCGGTGAGACCGCGTAGCGTCGAGTCGCCGAAGGCAGCCGAAACGGTCATGAAGGCGAGGATCATCAGCGCGAAATATTCGGCCGGACCGAACGACAACGCCATCTTGACGATCGTTGGCGCGATGAAGGCGAGGCCGATAGTGGCAATCAGCCCGGCGACGAAAGAGCCAATGGCGGCCGTCGCCAGTGCCGGCCCGCCGCGCCCGGCGCGAGCCATCTTGTTGCCTTCCAGCGCGGTAACGATCGAGGCACTTTCGCCCGGCGTGTTGAGCAGGATCGACGTCGTCGAGCCGCCATACATGCCGCCATAGTAGATGCCGGCAAACATGATCAGCGAGCCGGCCGGGTCCAGTTTGTAGGTAACCGGCAGAAGCAGCGCCACGGTGAGCGCCGGGCCAATGCCGGGAAGAACGCCGACAGCCGTGCCGAGCGTGACGCCGATGAGCGCATAAAGCAGGTTCATCGGCTGGAGAGCCGTCAACAACCCTTGCGCCAGCAGACCGAACGTATCCATCAGGGCCGAACTCCCACGAAAATCGCTAGAACAGCTGTTCGAGCGGGCCGGCAGGCAGCGAAAGCTGCAGCCCCTTGGCGAAGATGATCCAGATGATGAATGACAGGACGAAGCCGATCGGGATCGTCTGCCACAACGGGCCACGGCCAAACGCGCGCGCGGTCGCGGCAAAAAGCAGGCCCGTGGCAATCGCGAAGCCGGCCACCTTCAGCAGCAGCATCTGGGCCACGAGGCCGCCGACGATCCACAGGATCGGACTGATCTCCTGATGTTCGCGTTCGGGAAAATCGCCGCGAAAGGCCTCGAAAGCCGTCCAGATCGACAGACCAAGAAACACCGCGGCAATGAAGTATGGAAAGGTCGTGGGGCCGACGCGCGCATAATTGGCCCCGGCACCGTGGCTGGCGGTGCTCCACGCAATCACCACGGCCACGATGGCGAGGGCGGCGGCGATGACAAGCGCCGCCCGATCCGGGCGGCGCTTCGCTTGCTGGTGGTCGGTCTGGCTCATTTCACCAGACCGATATCTTTCAGGATCGCCGCCGTCGCTTCGGTGTCCTTCTTGAGCTGGGCGGAGAATTCGTCACCGGCGAGATAGGTGTTGGCCCAGCCCTTGTCGGCGAGAATCTTCTTCCACGACGCCGACTGCACCATTTTGTCCACGTCGGCAAGCACGGCGGCTTTCTGATCGGCGGAGAGGCCGGGAGCGGCAGCAACCATGCGCCAGTTCTGGATGGAAACATCCACACCGCCTTCCTTGAAGGTCGGCGCATCGATGGCTTCGACCTTGGTCTCGCTGGAGATGCCGATGATGCGAAGCTGACCGGCCTTGATCTGCGATTCGAATTCGCCATAGCCCGAAATGCCGACCGTCACCTGGCCGCCAAGAATGGCGGCAAGAGCTTCACCACCGCCGGAAAAGGCGATGTAGTTGATCTTGGTGGGGTCGACGCCAACGGCCTTGGCAAGAAGGCCCGCGGCAATGTGGTCGGTCCCTCCGGCAGAACCGCCGCCCCAGGAGACCGCGCCCGGATCAGCCTTGAGCTTGGCAACCAGCCCGGCCATATCCTTGATGTCGGACGCGGCCGGAACAACGATCGCTTCATATTCGCCGGTCAGGCGGGCGATCGGGGTGATCTGGTCGAGCGTCACCGGCGAAGCGTTGGTAAGGATCGCGCCGACCATGACATAGCCACCGACGATGAGCTGGGTCGGATCGCCATTGGCCTGATTGACGAACTGCGCGAGGCCGATGGTGCCGCCGGCTCCAGGAACGTTGTTGACCTGCACGCTGCTTGATATCTTTTCGTCCTGGAGCGCGGTCTGCATCGAGCGTGCCGTCTGGTCCCAACCGCCGCCGGGGGCTGCGGGAGCCATGATCTTGTAGTCGGCCGCCGCGGCCGGCAGGGCGAGTGCGCCCGCGATGATGGATGCCAACACGAATTGCTTCATTTGCCGTTCCTCCCTTGCTACCCGCATGTGCGGGGCAAATGCTTGTTCAGTTTCGAAGCCCGCGTCAGGCAGCGTCCCGAAATAACAAGGAAGGAGCTGGCCGGCTCAGCGTCCGGCCACTATGGGCAGCGTTTCCAGGCCACCTGCACGGCGGCAGTGCCGGCCGTCGGTAGTCTTTGCGGAAACGTGTTCGAAGTCCTCCCGAACTTTCCGAGCCTCGCCGCCTCCACGGATGGGCCAAAACCTACCTAGCATGGCAACCTGACATCAGACTGACACCGATGCAACAGGATAGGCATATCGCGCTATCAGGGACTGCGCAGCGCCGCGTTCCAGCGTTCGATGAGGCGCATGCGCTTTACCTGGTCGAGATAGACCATCAGGCCCGGGCTGACCGGGACCGGACGCAATTGTGCGCCGAGAACCTCCTGCATCCTGTTTGCCGTGTTCTCACCCGATACCTCTGGATTGACGGCAGCGATCTCGAGTTCGCGCGCCATCACCGTCTGTCCTTCCGCGGACATGAAATATTCAAGATAGCGGCGACCGAGGTCGGGTGAGTGGGAGCCGGTCGGCACCAGCCCGATGCGCGACATCACTACCGTATAGTCCTTGGGCAGGACAATGCCGACGTCGGGATCTCTGGCGGCCCAATCGGCGGCATAAGAACCCAGGATGTTGTAGCCAAGCACAAAGCGGCCATCGGCGATCCGCTCGAGGATGGCGGAGCTGGTCGAATAGAGCTTCACTCCTGCCGCTCCCATGGCGCGGATCACCGACCAGATGTCCGGATATTGCTCCTGGTCGCGCGCCATGAACATGAAACCAACGCCGGAACGCTCGATGTCGTAAGTGGCGATGCGGCCATAGACCTTGTCGCCCTGGGTCCTGAGGAAATCGACGAACTGGCCGCGCGTGGCCGGCGGCGGAACGTCCTTGAAGCTCGGCTTGTGATAGACGAACACCGCGGGCTCGAAGGTCAGCGCATAGGCCGTGTCGCGCCAGTTTGCCCAGCGCGGCCAGCGATCGGAGAGCGGCAGACGGCTTTCCTGAGCATAGCCGTCATTGGCGAGCTTGACCTGGAGGTCCATGGCCGAGGAAAAAGCAATGTCGGCGGTGCCCTTGCCGGCGTCCGTTTCGGCCACGACACGATCATAGATGTCGGTCGTCAGCAAATCCTCGTAGCGCACGGCGACATCGGGATTGGCCCTCTGGAAGCCGTCGATCATCGGTTTGGCCAACGGCGCGTCAAGCGAGGAATAGACGACCAGCGTGCGTGCATTCGAAGCGCCGTCAAGTGCGGGAAAGAGGGTGACCTCGGCCCGCGCGGGCGGCGAAAGACAAACCAGAACGGTGAGTATGGCCAAGCGCATGGTCGCCAGACCATGCATCAACAATGCGGGTCGTACAACGGCGACACGCGATGGACGCAAATGACGCGGCTCTGGACCTTTGCCTGTCGAATAGGCATCGTCCGTGCAGGGAGAACCCAGTGCGCATTCTGGTGGTAGAGGACAATCAGACGTTGGCCGATGGACTTGCAGCCGTGCTGAGAGGCAGCGGCTACGCCGTCGACGTGGTCGGCGATGGTGCGTCGGCGGTGGCGGTACTTGCCACCGAGCGGTTCGACCTCGTCATTCTCGACCTTAACCTGCCCCAGATGGATGGTCTCGAGGTGTTGCGCACCATGCGCGGCCGCCAGCATGACGCGGCGGTGCTGATCCTGTCGGCACGCCACTCGCTGGACGAAAGGGTCAAGGGGCTCGACCTTGGCGCCGACGACTACATGGTCAAGCCCTTCGATGTGGGCGAACTGGAGGCGCGGGTCCGCACGTTGCTGCGCCGTCGCGCAGGCCTCAAGGCAGCCACCGTTGCCTTTGGCGAGGTGGTGCTCGACCTCAACACGCGCAGTTTCTCGTCCCAGGGCGCAGCAATCGACATTCCCGCGCGGGAGCTGGCGTTGCTCGAAACGCTGTTCATGCGCGCCGGCAAGGTGGTGGCCAAGCAGGCGATTATCGAATCGCTTGCCGGTTTCGACGAGGACCTGAGCGCCAACGCCATCGAGCAATATGCCAGTCGCCTGCGCAAGCGGCTGGCGCCTTACGGACTGACGGTCAGAACCGCACGCGGCATTGGCTACTATCTCGAAAAGATCCCAAGCGCCTGATGGTGCGGACAATGCCATATTCGCTGCGAGGGCGGCTGCTGGTCTGGCTGCTGGTGCCGCTGGTCATCATGGGCCTGATTGCGCTCGCCGACACTTATCGCGAGGCCGTGAACACGGCAAACGCCGTATCAGACCGCGTGCTGGCCGGCTCGGCGCTGGCCATTGCCGAGCGCATCGTGGTGGCCGAGAACGGCATGCTGGAGGTCGACGTTCCCTATGTGGCGCTCGAAATGCTGACGTCGGCGGCGCAAGACCGCGTCTTCTACCGCGTCGACGGCCCCGGTGGCGTCTTCATAACCGGCTATCAGACGTTGCCGGTGATCAAAGGGCTTGCGCGGGAGGAAAGCGGCTATGCCGATGGCAGTTTTCGCGGCGAGCCTATCCGACTGACATCGCTGTCCCGCGCCGCTTCGACGGGGGCGAGTTCCGTGCCCTTTGTCGTTACCGTCGCCGAAACGACCATTGCCCGCTCGCAACTGGCCCGCACCATCCTGTTGCGCTCCGCATTGCGCCTGGCCATCCTGATCGGCGGTGCAGCGGCGATCGTGTGGCTCGCCGTCACCTTTTCGCTGAGGCCGCTCTATCGGCTGCGCGATGCCATTGCCGAGCGCAACCCCGACGATTTGCACCCGATCGAACAGTCGGTGCCAAAGGAGGTGCGCGGGCTGGTCGACACCGTCAACTCGTTCATGGGAAGACTTGGTTCGGCGCTCGGCGCGATGCGGCATTTCACGGGCAATGCCAGCCATCAGCTGCGCACGCCGCTGGCCATCATCCGCACACAGCTGGCGCTTTCGGCGCGCGCTCATTCGCTTGAAGAGGCACGCCATGCCGCCGCGATCGGTGACGAGGCGATCGCCCATGCCGAGCGGGTCATCGCCCAGCTCCTGTTGCTTGCCAAGGTCGACGAAGCGCTGTCCGATCGGCTGAAGAGCCTTGGCGCGATCAATCTGACCGAACTTGCGCAGACGCTGACTGCCGACTTTGTCGCCCACGCCCGCAGTGTCGGCATCGACCTCGGCTTCGAGGGCGAGCGGTCGCTGTTTGTCCGCGGCGAGCCGATGCTGTTGAGCGAGATGATCCGCAATCTGATCGAAAATGTGCTTGCCTATGCCGGCAGCGGGGCGGAGGCGACCGTCAAGGTTTTCGGTAGCGGCGCTGATTTCGTTCTGGAAGTGGAAGACACCGGACCCGGTATCGCGGCGGACAAACTGGACAGCGTACGCCAGCGCTTCGTGCGCGGCGATGCCGGCGGCAAGCCGGGCGCTGGGCTGGGCCTGCCGATCGTAGAGGAGATCGGGGCGCTGTTCGGCGGCCGGCTCGATCTGTCGGCGGGCAAGGACGATCGCGGTCTGCGCGTGCGCGTCACCTTTTCAACGGCGAACCGGGATCAGCCCCGCACGAAGGTAAGATAGGCCGGCCGCCGACCCTCACGAATGGCCTTCGCCTCGTAGCGTGTGCCGGGCCAGCCGTGATAGGGACGATGCCAGTCCGCCGCCTCCGAAGCCTGCCAGGCGAACCCGCCATGCGCCCGGCAATGCAGCAAAGTCCAGTTTACATAGGTGTCGATGTCGGAGGCGAAGCGGAATTTTGAACCCGGCTTCAGGACGCGCGCGAAACGGTCGAGATTGACGGGGCTGACGAAACGGCGCTTCCAGTGCTTCTTCTTCGGCCAGGGATCCGGATAGAGAAGGTCGATGCCGTCGAGCGAAGCTTGCGGCAACCAGTCGAGCAGCCGGGTGGCGTCGTCGTCATAAACCCGAAGATTGGCGAGTGGCTTTTCCTTGACCGCCATCATCATCTTGGCCATGCCGTTGACGAAGGGTTCGACGCCGATAAAGCCGATCGTCGGCGCCTCGGTGGCGCGATGCAGCAGATGTTCGCCGCCGCCAAAGCCAATTTCGAGGCGAACGGCCGAAACATCCGCCTCAAACAGAGAGCGCGGATCAGCCGGCGGTTCAGCCGTCAGATCGAGCCGGTATCTGCCGAAGCCGCTTTCCAGCGCGGCCGCCTGCTGCGGACGCATGGTCTTGCCGCGCCGGCGACCGAAAAATGCTTCGGTCGCGCGGCGTGGTCTGTCCTTCGGTTCCATAGCGAGGCCTTGGCGCCGCTATCAGGCGGCAACCGCGTCCTTGAGTGCCTTGGCGAGATCGGTCTTCTCCCAGGAGAAAGACCCATCCCGGCCGGCCTTGCGGCCGAAATGGCCGTAGGACGACGTCTTGGCATAGATCGGCTTGTTGAGATCGAGATGGCGACGGATGCCGGACGGCGAGAGATCCATGACGGTGCGCAGCGCTTCCTCGAGCTTGGCCTCGTCGACCTTGCCGGTGCCGTGCAGGTCGACATAGACCGACAGCGGCTGGGCGACGCCAATGGCGTAGGAAAGCTGGATCGTGCAACGGTCGGCGAGTTTCGCCGCGACGACATTCTTGGCCAGATAGCGGGCCGCATAGGCCGCGGAACGGTCGACCTTGGTGGTGTCCTTGCCGGAGAAGGCGCCGCCGCCATGGGGTGCCGCACCACCATAGGTGTCGACGATGATCTTGCGCCCGGTCAGCCCGGCATCACCATCCGGTCCGCCAATGACGAACTTGCCGGTCGGATTGATGTACCACATGCAATTGTCGGCGATCTTGAGGTCGCCCAGGGCCTCGCGGATATAGGGCTCGACAACCTGACGCACCTTCTTGGAGTCCCAGCTTGCATCGAGGTGCTGGGTGGAGAGCACGATCTGCGTCGCTTCCGCCGCCTTGCCGTCGACGTAGCGAACGGTGACCTGGCTCTTGGCGTCCGGCCCGAGCTTGCCGGCCTCGCCGCTGCCTTCGTGGCGGGCCGCGGCCAGCAGTTCGAGGATCTTGTGGCTGTAGTAGATCGGCGCCGGCATCAGGTCCGGCGTCTCGCGGCAGGCATAGCCGAACATGATGCCCTGGTCGCCGGCACCTTCCTCGCCCTGACGGTCGGAAGCGTTGTCGACGCCCTGGCCGATATCGGGCGACTGGCCGTGCAGCAGAACCTCGATCTTGGCCGTCTTCCAGTGGAAGCCGGCCTGCTCGTAGCCGATCTCACGGATCGCCTTGCGGGCGACCGACTTGAACTTGGCCGGGTTGACGATCGGGTGACCGGCGGCATCCTTCAGGATGTTGCCTTCTTTGTCCTTCTTCAACAGCGTCTCGGGGACGCGCACCTCACCGGCGATGACGACGCGGTTGGTGGTTGCCAGCGTCTCGCAGGCGACGCGGACTTTCCACGGATCCATGCCGGTCTTCTTGGCTTCGCGATAGACCAGATCGACGATCTCGTCGGAGATCCGGTCACAGACCTTGTCGGGGTGGCCCTCGGAAACGGATTCCGAGGTAAAGAAGTAATTCTGCCGCGTCACGGGTGTCCCCTCTTGAAAAACGATCGGCAGGCTGCCGATTTTGGCGCGCCACGTGTTAGCGGGGCGGAGCGTCGCTCGTCAAGCGGTGCCGCCGTACTGGCATGAATGTCAATGCAGTTATCTTGTGCCACCGGCGGCAAGTTACCGCCGGTGCAACGGGATTGCGGATCAGTCGGGATCGTCGGCCGAGAGGGACTTGACCAGATCTATGATCCTGCGACGCACCTTGGCGTCGGCGATCTTGACAAAGGCCCGGTTGAGCTGAAGACCTTCGGGACTGCCGCAGAATTCGACGGCGAAAGCCATCGACGCATCTTCGGCAAAGCCACGGCCGGCAACGGCCTCCTGGCCGGGCGCATCCTCGAAAAAGAAGGCAACAGGCACGCCGAGTATGGAAGCGATCGCCTGCAGGCGGCTGGCGCCGACGCGATTGGTGCCCTTTTCATATTTCTGAATTTGTTGAAATGTGATGCCGAGATTCTCGCCCAGTTTCTCCTGGCTCATTCCCAGCATATTGCGGCGAAGCCGGATGCGGCTCCCAACATGGATATCGATCGGATTCGGTTTTTTCTTGTTGTCTTCTGCCATTTTTTCCTCGCCGAATTTTTTCGGCTTTCTCTATTTTTTCCTGCCCAAATGGAGCCGGAGGCAACTGCCCCAACAGAACGATCAACCGACTTCGAGAAATTTCAGGCGTTACAGTATGAGTTTCTAATGTGCGGGCTGTCAATTCACCCGTAGCCTTTGCCTTACGTTCAACAGCGCCGCCGCAACGGCAAACAGCAACATGATCAGCATTCCGTTAATCCACCGCTGGCCGGAGGATACGATCCTCTGTTCGGAAATCGGCACATGTGCATCGATGGCTCCGCGCGCATCGATCGCCAGCGCATCGACGATGCGTCCGCGTGGATCGACAACGGCCGAGATGCCGTTGTTGGCAGCACGCAACAATGGCAATCCATTCTCCACCGCGCGAATCTGAGCCTGCCTGAAATGCTGGTACGGACCAGGCGTATCGCCGAACCAGGCATCATTTGTGACGTTCACAATAAGCTGCGCTGACGTTGCGTCAACTGCCACCAGATCGGGAAAAATCACCTCATAACAAATAAATGGCAGCGCGCGGATGCCGCCCGGCAGTGTGAGGGCGTGCCGCTCGTTGCCGGCGGTAAACGTCATCGGCCCGGCAACCAGCTGCTCGATGCCGAAGCGCTCGAGCAGGTCGGCGAAAGGCAGGTATTCGCCGAACGGCACCAGATGAACCTTGTCCACGGCATCAGTGATTTCACCCTTGTCGTCGATCGCCACCACGGAGTTGTAGTAGCGACTGTCGGCGTTGGCGGCCGAGCCGCCTTCCTCGCGCACGACGCCGGCTATCAGCGTCTGGCCATCGCCCAGCATGTCGCCCAGCGCCGTCAACGCGTCGGGCCGCTCGGTGAACAGGAACGGCACCGAGGTTTCCGGCCACAGGATCAGTTGCGGCTCTGCATGACCGGGGTCCGGTGCCTTGGCCGACAGGCCCATCAGGACCGCGAAGATGCGGTCGCGAACCGAGGCGTCCCACTTTTCCGACAGGTCCACGGCCGGCTGAACGATACGGACATCCAGGCTGCGCGCCGCCGGCTTCTCGGGAGCGGTAAGCCTGACATAGCCGAAGCCGGCATGGGCAGCGGCGAGGATGACAAACAGCACCGCGCCAAGGCGAAGATGCCGGCGTGCCACCAGCAGCGCCGGCAGTGCGAACAGGAAGACGGCGAGCACGTTCATGCCGATCATGCCGGTGACCGAGACGCTCTGCATCAGCAAGGGAACGGGCATTGCGGCGTAGCCGATCGCATTCCAGGGAAAACCGGTGAACAGGAAACCGCGCAGCCACTCCGCCAGCCCGAAGCCGAAGGCAAGGGCGGCAATACGGCCTATGTCGCTGCTCCACAAAAGCCGCGCCACCATTGCCGCAAAGCCATAGAAAAAGGCGAGCGCGAAGGGAATGCCGACCACCGCGAAGGGAAGCGCCCAGGCAAAGCTGTCAGCCTCGACCAGCAGCGCCGAGCCGATCCACCACAGGCCGGCAAGGAAATAGCCGAAGCCGAACCACCAGCCGACGGCAAAGGCCGGACGCAAGCGCCGGAACAGGCTCCCGGACGCTTCGCCAGTGGCGCCGTCGAGCAGCCAGACCAGCAAGGGAAACGAGATGAAACAGGCGGCGAAGAAATCGTAAGGTGCCTGGCCAAGCACCGCCAGCGCCCCCGCGAGAAACGCGACGAGCGCGCGCCGCCAACCCCAAAGCAGAATTATCCGGCCGGCAAGGCGCTCCATGCATACTTCCGAGTCGCGCGAATCAGGAAGCAAGATTTAACAGGCTGCGGTCCGCGCTCCAAACGGCAGTGATCCCGCGAGAAGCGCGCCCGGGCCGGTACAGCGATGCCAGCCGTCTACCGATGCCAGCCATCGATGCGCAGACCGCCCAATCGCTCCGCCTCCTCGCGCGGAACCAGGCGAATGGGTTGCGTGAAGGTCCAGACATGGCCCTCGGGATCACGGGCCCGATACTGACGTTCGCCATAAAACTGATCGGCGGGCTCCTGGAGGATCTCCGCGCCCTGTGCCCTGGCTTGTTCGCAATGGGCGTCCAGCCCATCCTTCAGGCGCACATAGACGCACTGGGTGTTCCTGCCGCCGACCGAAGCCGGACTGGCGACGTAGTCGGCCCATTCGGAATCGACGATGATGTAGCTGTCGCCGAACCGCATCTCGGAATGGACGAGCTTTCCCTCGGCATCGCCGACCACCATGCTGCGCACGAAGCCGAAAGCCGCTTCAAGCCAGTCCAGCGCGGCACGAGGATCCTTGTAGAAAACACCCGAGCCCAGACTTGAGTGCTTGAACGGGTCGTCGAGCGTCATCGGGCGAGCGAAAGGCTCACGCCTGCTCGGCACGGGCGGCGGCGCGCCGGCGGCGTTCAGCCTTCTGGATCTGCACGATGCGCACGCGCTTGACGCGGCGCGGATCTGCATCGAGCACGTGAAACTCGAAGCCGGGAATGGCCTGCACCACCTCGCCCCGGGCCGGAACGCGGCCAAGCGTGTTGAAGATCATGCCGCCGATGGTGTCGACATATTCGCCGTGTTCGCCGGCGGCGAAATCCCCACCGATCATCTTGGCGACATCGTCGATCTCGGCCTTGCCGTCGACGATGAACACGCCGTCACCGCTCTGGGTGATCATCGGCTCGTCGTCGTCATGCTCGTCCTCGATATCGCCGACGACCATCTCGACGATGTCTTCCAGCGAGACGAGGCCGTCGGTGCCCCCATATTCGTCGATCACCAGCGCCATCTGCGTGCGTGTCGTCTGCATGCGGCCCATCAGGTCTGAGGCAAGCATCGACGGCGGCACGAACAGCACCGGGCGGATCAGGTTGAGGTCGCCAATGGTGCGCGCAAGGTCGACCTGCGCGAGATCGAGAACCGTGGCGGCAGGGGTTTTCCTGCTCGTGCGGCCCTTCTTGACCCGCGCGATCTTGGTGATGTGGGCCAGCACGTCGCGAATATGGACCATGCCGCGCGGATCATCGAGGGTCTCGGAATAGACCGGCATGCGGGAATGGCCGGATTGCTCGAAAGTGCCCAGGAGATCGCCGAGCGTCGTCGTGATCTCGACCGCCTCGATGTCGGCGCGCGGCACCATGACGTCCTCGACGCGCACTTCGCGCAGCCGCAGGATGTTGTTGAGCATGGCGCGTTCGCCGGGCGAAAAGGCGCCAGTATCGCTCGTCGTTTCGGCAAGCGCGCCGGCGATTTCCTCACGCAGGCTGGTGCCATTGCGTTGCCGGAACAAGCCCAAAACGCGTTCGAACAGGGAAGGACCGGCAGGCGAAGACTCGCTGGCAGCGCTGCCGGTAACGGTACTCGGACTTGATCCCTCTTCCGAAGTATCGGAAGCCTTGGTAGCACTGCCGGCGTCGGGGCGGGCGGCAGTCTCTGGTTTGTCGTTCATCGTCGTCCGGTCAATTGGTCTTTTGTAGTTACGCGTAGGGATCGGGAATGGCAAGCCTTGCGAGCGCTGCGCGTTCGATGGCCTCCATCTCCTCGGCCTCGGCGTCGGTCTCGTGATCATAGCCCATGAGATGCAGCAGGCCATGGATGACGAGATGGGAGATATGGTTCTCCAAGGGCTTCTCTTCCAGTGCCGCTTCGCGCGCGACCGTTTCAGCGGCCAGCACGATATCGCCCAGCATCGGCGGCAGCGGACCACCCTTGGGAAACGGAAAAGCCGGGAAAGACAGGACGTTGGTTGGCTTGTCCTTGCCGCGCCAGCCCGCATTGAGCGTGCGTATATGGGCATCGTCGGAAAAAACGACGCTGAGTTCGGAGCGTCCCGCCGCGCCGGTTTCGGCGAAGGCGGCACCGGCAGCCCGTTCGACCAGCCGCAAAAGTCCGGCCTCTTCAGGCCAGTTTCCCGCTTCGACTGCCAAGTCGATGTCGACGGGAAGCGAAATCTCCCCACCGACCGGTTTTATGTCCTCAGGCATGACGCCGCATCATCAAAATCAATTCTCGGCGCCGAGGCCGCGCGCCAGCTTGGCATCCCGGTCGTACGCCCTGACGATTTCAGCCACCAGCGGATGGCGAACCACATCGACATCGTTGAAGCGCACGGTCACCGCGCCCGCCACGCCGTCGAGGACACGCAAGGCTTCGACCAAGCCGGATTTGGTGCTTGGAGGAAGGTCGATCTGGGTTGGATCGCCGGTGACGATCATGCGCGAGTTCTCGCCCAGACGCGTCAGGAACATCTTCATCTGCATCGGCGTGGTGTTCTGCGCTTCGTCGAGAATAACCGCGGCATGCGCCAGCGTGCGGCCGCGCATGAAGGCGAGCGGCGCGATCTCGATCACCTCGGCGGCAATGGCCCGCTCGACCTTGTCGGCCGGCATCATGTCGTAGAGCGCATCATAGAGCGGACGCAGGTAGGGATCGACCTTCTCCTTCATGTCACCCGGCAGGAAGCCAAGCCGCTCACCGGCCTCGACCGCCGGCCGCGAGAGGATGATGCGTTCGACCATGCCGCGCTCGAGTAGCATCGCCGCATGCGCCACCGCCAGATAGGTCTTGCCGGTGCCTGCCGGACCGATGCCGAACACCAGTTCCGACCGCTCCAGCGCCCGCATATAGGCGTCCTGGTTCAGCGAGCGGGCATAGATGGTCTTCTTGCGGGTGGTGATCTGGGCGGCGGAGACCTTGCCCTTGCGCTCCAGCGTCGGCAGGGTCAGCTGATCATCGGCGGCGACCGCCATGCGCACGGCGCCGTCGACGTCGGACTGACCGATATCCACGCCCTTCTGCAGGATGCCGTAGAGATTATCCAGGGCGCGGCGTGCCTGCTCGGCGGCTGAAGCGGACCCCTTGATGGTCAGCTGGTTGCCGCGCGAGCGAATGTCGACGCCGAGCTTCTGCTCGAGCCTGGCGAGATTTTCGTCGAACTGACCGTAAAGGGCGCTGGCAAGCTTGTTGTTGTCGAAAGTCAGAACGATGTGCGCCATGTCAGAAGCCCCAGATGCCGGTACCGGGGGCAGGTTCTTCAGCTCTGCTGCGCTCAACCGTCTCTCCTCATCTGCCGAGACCCTCAGGCCAATTCGGCGAACAGGCTGTTGTAGCCCGTCTTCGTGATTCGCACCTGGATAATGTCACCGATTTCGCCGGCCTTTTCATCAACAATAACCGGCTGCAGCCAGGGAGAGCGGCCAACCTTCTGGCCGGCCTGGCGGCCGGGCTTCTCGATCAGCGTGTCGATGGTGCTGCCGACGAGGCTCAAGCCGAAGTCCTGCTGCTGCTTCACGAGCAGCGCCTGCAGCCGCTGCAGGCGCTCATCCTTGACGGTTTCCGGCACATGGTCGGCCATCTCGGCGCCTGGCGTGCCGGGGCGCGGCGAATATTTGAACGAAAAGGCCGAGGCGTAATTCACCTGGCGCACCAGTTCCATGGTCGCCTCGAAATCCGCTTCGGTCTCGCCGGGGAAACCGACGATGAAGTCGCCGGAAAGCGCGATATCCGGCCGGGCGGCACGGATGCGGTCGAGCAGCGCCAGATAGTCCTTCGCCGTATGCCGTCGATTCATCGCCTTGAGGATGCGGTCGGACCCCGATTGCACCGGCAGGTGCAAATAAGGCATCAACGCCGGCAGATCGCGGTGGGCGGCGATCAGTTCATCATCCATGTCGCGGGGGTGGCTGGTGGTGTAGCGCAAGCGCGCCAGCCCGGGGATTTCGGCGAGCCGGAACAGCAGCCGGCCAAGGCCCCATTCCTCGCCATTTTCGCCCTGTCCATGCCAGGCATTGACGTTCTGGCCGAGCAGCGTCACCTCGCGCACGCCGGCTTCCGCCAGACGCTGCGCCTCCGCGACGATCTGCGCCACCGGCCGCGACACTTCGGAGCCCCTGGTATAAGGCACGACGCAGAAGGTGCAGAACTTGTCGCAGCCTTCCTGCACGGTGAGAAATGCAGTGACGCCGCGCTTGATGACCTCGGCGCGCTTCGGCTGTGGCAGGTGCTCGAACTTGTCCTCGATGGCGTAGTCGGTTTCGACGATCTTTTCGTCGCCGCGCACCCGCGCCAATACGTCGGGCAGCCGGTGATAGGTCTGCGGACCGATGACCAGATCGACGGCCGGCGAACGCCGGATGATCTCGGCCCCTTCGGCTTGCGCCACGCATCCGGCGACGCCGACCAGCATTTCGCGGCCTGTGCCGGCGCGTTCTGCTTTCATCTCGCGGATACGGCCAAGCTCGGAATAAACCTTTTCGGCTGCTTTCTCCCTGATGTGGCAGGTGTTGAGCAGCACCAGGTCCGCCTCGCCGATGGTGTCGGTCGCGGTATAGCCGTCGGCGGCCAGCGCATCGGCCATGCGCTGCGAATCATAGACGTTCATCTGGCAGCCATAGGTCTTGATGAAGACCTTTCTGGTCGCTCCAGCCGGCGCGGCCATCCCTTCGGCGCTGGTGTCGATGTCGTCACGCTCTATCGTGTTCAAGTCCATCCGGCGGCTTCTAACGCCTTTCCGTGACAAAAAACAGACGATTCTCCGCTGCCACCGTCAGGCTTGCCGGCGGACGCGCAGCCCGGCTAACGGCTGGGGCGTGGATCGGCAAGCGCCGCCTGCATCATCTCGCGCACCCTGCTTTCCATCAGCTTCGATGTTTCCTTGCGGTTCGAGCCCTTGGAAAAGGCGATCGGCTCGCCGAAATGCACCTCGACATCGAGGGCGCCCTCCGCCAGCAGCACCCTGAGATGTGGCATTAGGTCCTCATCGCCGATCCAGGCGGCAAGCGGCCGGTGCCGGCGGCCGAGCGGCACGCCATGCAGACGCGTGTAGGCGATCGCCACCGGCTGGATAAACACCTGCTCCGCCGCGCCCTCCGAAATCGCCATCGAGGCGGCGCCAAACAGCGTGCTCTTGAAGGGCAGGACGACGTTGCCGTCGCCTGTCGAGCCTTCGGCGAACAGCACCATGGCGTCGCCCTTGGCCATGCGGCTGGCGATTTCGCTTGCCTGGTCGCCCGACGAACGCTTGCGCTCGCGCTCGATGAAGACGGTGCGCTGCAGCTTCGACAGCATGCCGATCAGCGGCCAGCCTTCCATATCCGCCCTGGCGATGAACTTCACGTCGACCATGGATCCAAGCACCATGATGTCGGTCCAGGAGATGTGATTGGCAGCCACCAGCAACGGGCGCTTGGTCGAAAGCGCGCCGTGGACATGGACGCGCATGCCGAGCGCCCTGATGATCAGCCTGTGCCAGATCTTCAGGATGAACGTTTCCGGCCACCAGCCGGTCTTCATCGACAGGATCTGCAACGGCACGAGGATCAGCGAACCGGCAACGACTAGGCCCAGCGCCAGGAAAATCCTGATTTTCTTGATCATCGCCCTATCCCGGCCTCTGGCTAGCGAAGATCGCGGCGCATGACAAGCGCACCGGTCGGGCCGCGCTCGGGCGACTTGTAATAATTCGGACGCTTGCCGACCTCGCGGAAGCCCAGCCGCCGATACAGCGCGATCGCGGCGACATTGGTCTCGTCGACCTCGAGGAACAGCGCTTCGGCACGC
The DNA here is from genome assembly GCF_059683645.1 of Mesorhizobium sp. RCAM 05104. Classification (NCBI taxonomy): domain Bacteria; kingdom Pseudomonadati; phylum Pseudomonadota; class Alphaproteobacteria; order Hyphomicrobiales; family Phyllobacteriaceae; genus Mesorhizobium; species Mesorhizobium sp. RCAM 05104. The sequence continues at coordinate 2,942,649 of NZ_CM185033.1, forward strand.
TGCGCGTGCAGTTCGCGCAGCACCGCATCCATCAACTGCCAGCCAAGCCCCTGCCGGCGATGGGATCGCGCCACCGCGACGGTCAGGATCTCGCCCTCGCCGGCGGCCAGCCTGGCCAGCACGAAGCCGACCGGCGGCTTGGAGCCCTGCCCGGTTTCGCGCGCGGCATAGCCGAACACGGTGTCCTGTTCGAGCAAGGCGGCGAATTCGCCGTCGGTCCACGGGCGGACAAAGTCCTCGCGGTGCAGCAGCGAGACCGCCGGGCTGTCGGCGATCTTCAGCGGCTCGAGCGCATAGTCCCGGCGACGCGGCTGGAGAAAAGGTATGCGCATTAACTTCCGTTTTCTTGTTTGGCCATGATCTTCTCCGAAAACCGGCTTCCACTTTTCGGGATCATGGTCCGAGCCTCGACAATATGAACCCGGCCTGCGGCTTGGCGTCCGCACCGCGTAGATAGAGCGGTTTCGGCCTTTCGCCTTCCCCCTTGGCGGCAGCCAGCCGAGCGTATGTGAGAATGTCGGCGGTAGCCGTCCGAGGGCCGATGTCGAAGGCGCGCCCGGCCGATGCGGCAATCTGCGCCGCGGCGGTGCCGGCAAGCACGGACGAGCTTTCCGTCGCCATGGTGGTGGCATCCGCCAGCGTGGTCACCGCCGGACCGTAAGTCAAAACCGACATTTCATCGTAAAGGGCGGCATGGATTTCCTCGCGCCCGGCATCGAGCGCCGCCAGCACGGCGCGGCCCGGAAATGTCACAGCTGCATCAGCCGCCAGTGCCTCGAGCGTTGTTACCCCGATCGCGGGAATCTTCAACGCCAGCGCCAGACCGCGCGCGGTCGAGACGCCGACACGCAGGCCGGTGAAGGAACCGGGGCCGACAGAAACGGCGATGGCGCCCAGACCGGCATAGCTGGTTGCGCTCGCCTTCAGCGCCTCGGCAATGACCGCCATCAGGTGCTCGGCGTGGCCCTTGCCGAGGTCGAGCACCGAGCGACCGAGTTCCTGCTTCGCCTCCGCGTCATAGACGCAAGCGGCGCAGAGATTGGCGGCACAGTCGATGGCGAGCACTTTCATGAAACGACCGGTTCGAGAAACAGTTTCCCTGTGCCCGCCACGGCGCGCCACCGCAAGGGGATAGTGCATAATTTGTTAAGCGGCTTCGCTTCGGCCTGGCCGGTAGAGCATCTACGCGACTGGCGCGATACGCAGCATATGGTTGTCCCAGACATAGTCTGGCTCAGAGCGTGTCGCACCACTGCCCGCGACGATCTCGCCAGCGCCGGTCGTCGCAATGAAGCCGGTTCCGTCGGGCGCCACGCCGCAGACCTCGACCAATGTACTGGTCGAGACGACCTTGCCGCTCGCCGCATCGATCACCGCAAGCGAATTGCCTTCCGGCGACGAGACGGCGACGGTGCCGGCAACCGGATTGGCGGCGACCGAGCCGATATAGTTGCGGAAGCCGGTCAGCACGTCCCGCGGCATGTCGAGCAGTTGCAAGTCCTTGCCGCGCGCGGCGCGGCCGACCAGCAGTGGACGATCGGTGGCCGCCCCTCTGTACTGGCAACCGAACCAGACGGTGCCGCTCTGGTCGGTGTCCATGTGGCGGATCGACAGCTGATGTAGAGCTGCCGGCAGTTCGTGCCTCTCGACGAGGTCGCCGGTGACGCGGTCGATGAGCACATAGGACGGCTTCATGGTCGCGATGTTGAGTTCGGCGCGGCCGTAGTCCGGATGGGTCTCGATGCCGCCATTGGCGACGGCAATCGTCCTGCCGTCCCCCATGAGCAGAAGCTCGTGCGGGCCCATTCCATAGGTCGGAAACTCGCCGACACGGTTGAATTTCGCGCGCGCATCATAGACGCCGACAACGCCGGCGGCATTGTCGAAGTCGTTCTCTGTGGCGTAAAGCAGCGCCCCGTCGGTCGAGAACACGCCATGGCCGAAGAAATGCCGGCCGGTGATGCTAGCGATGGTCAGCGGCGCGTCGCGTCCGTTGTGATCGAAGACGACCGCAAAGGTGCCGGGCTGGCGGGCAAAGACCACCGAACGCTTCGACACCGGATCGAAGGTGACGTCGTGCCCGCGATCGGGCAGATCGATCGCATGCAGGACCTTGCCGGCCTCGGACAGCACGGCGGCGCCATAACTGCCATCGCGCTTGACGAAGGCGGTGGCGAAGACGGCGTCGGCGACAAGCGTCTTCGCCCACGCCGATGGCGCCATTGCAGCGATGAAGCCTGCCCCGGCGGCCCTGAGGAAATCACGGCGATCTATGAGTGGCGTTTTCAAGGATCAGTCTCTCTTCTTGAGCGTGATCTTTTCCGAAAACCGGCTTCCACTTTCCGGGGTCATGCTCAGTCCCCATCCAGCGACGAGAAGCCGGCGGTCAGGCCGAATTCGGCGGTCAGCCGGGTGCCGAACAGGGTCGACAGGCTGGAGGTGATCAGCGCGAAATGGTCGAGTTTGTCGCGCAGCACCGGATCGGCAAGTGCCTTGTCGATCGGACCTCTGACGGCCTTGGCGGTGGCAACGCCGTTGACCAGCTGGATATGGATCGATTCTGCCATCCAGCGCGCATCGGGCGGCAATGCGTCGCCAAGCTTCGAAGCCTGGAACAGCGTATCGATGCCGGTGAGGTTTCCAGCCAGTGAATTGGTGGTGTTTTGCGAGCGCCAGTAGATCGCCTGTTTCGGCTTGTCCGCATCCGGCTTGCCGCCGAAAAAGCCTTTCAGGCGGACATCTCGGACCATTTCCAGCCCATTGATGAAGACGCCGACCAGTTCCGTCACCGCTTCGTTGCCGTCGCGGTAAAGCGGGTTCTGCGGCCCCGGATTGGCCCAAAGGGCGGCAAATCCGTCCGGCTTGTCCCAGGCATCGCTGACGTCGCCGGCCATGGTTTCGATGTTGCCGGCAAGCGCGGCGCCATAGGCGCAGCGATAGGAACCGCCTTTGCCGGTCAGCGCATCGGCGCCGTCGCCATAAAGGACGAATTCCAGCGCCCCCAACCCTTGCATGGCAACGCTCTTGCCGGCCAGTTGAGCCGGATCGGTGGCGGTCGGGTCCTTGTCCGCCAAGGCAGCCTGCACCTGTTTCAGGCCGATGCCCTTGCGGTCCGGCCAGAACAGCATGCGCTCCAGCCGGTTGCTTTCCTTGATCGGCCCGAAGCCGATGATTTCGGCTGACGACCAGGTATCGACCGTGGCCGAAAATTCGGAACGCGCCGCATCAAGCTTCCCTTGCGAGGGCGTGGCGCAGAGCCTGCGCACGGATGCGGTCAAGGTTTCAGCATGCTCGCGCAGGCTGGCATAGGCCGGGCGGACAAACCCATCGATCGCTCGCTGGATGATGTCGGAGGCTTTCACCGCCGCCGACGCCGGGAAGACGCCCAGCAGAGCCAGAGGCAGAACGAGAACCAGTGCGGAACGCTTCAGCATCAGAGTGACTCCAGGAATTTGACCAGGGCATCGCGGTCAGTGGCACTGGCGGCGGCAAAACGGTCACGCGCCTTCTGCGCCTCGCCGCCATGCCACAGGATCGCCTCGGCCAATGTGCGCGCGCGGCCATCATGCAGAAAGAAAGAGTTGCCGTTGACCGTTTCAGTGAGGCCGACACCCCACAGCGGCGGCGTGCGCCATTCATTGCCTGTCGCCTCCCCCACGGCCTGGCCATCGGCCAGATCAGGTCCCATGTCGTGCAGCAGGAAGTCGGAATAGGGCCAGATCAGCTGGAAAGCCTGCGCCTTGTTGGGCGTGTCGCGACGGGTGACGAATTTCGGCGTGTGGCAGGCAATGCAACCGATGTCGTAGAAGACCTTCTTGCCGGCCAGCACGTCCGGCTTGTCGAGGCCGCGGCGTGCCGGCACGGCCAGGTTCTGCGAATAGAAGGTCACGAGATCCATCACCGGCGGCGGTGCCTCGACCGGGCCGAGGCGCTGCTGCGCGCCGTTCGGCATGGCGAGACATTCTGGCTGAGCGGCGGTGCAATCCCCCCAGTGTTTCGGCACTTCGGGCGTCGAGATGCCGATATCGCCGGCAAAGGCGTCCGCCGCCTGCTGTCGGATCGACGCGCTCTGTGCCTTCCAGCCGAAACGGCCAAGCGTCGGCTCGCCGCTCTGGCCGTCGCGCACGATGTTCGGCCGGCCGGAAATGCCGTCACTGTCGCGGTCGTCGGGGTCGGCGTTGGCGAGGATGTCCGCCGGCGCAATCTGTTCGATCAGGCCAAGGCCAATCATCGGTGGGGTCAGGCGCGGCGACAGCGTGGTGCGCGGATCAAGCGGTCCATAGGCGGGATCGGCGACCGAATAGGTGGGTTTACGCAGCGAAATCACGCTGCCTCCCGCCAGCGTCACCTTCCGTTCCCGGTAGTCGACATGCATCCTGCCTTCGCCACGCAGGCCGGGCACGGCCAGTTCCTGCAACTGCGTGCCATAGACCGGGTCGGGGAAATTGAGCACCTTGTGGTCGGCAAGCGCGGCTTTCTCCTGCGCGCTGCTCGCCTCGCGCGCCAGTCGCAGGAACATCGACGTGGTGCCGGCGCCGCCTTCCGGTGGATGGCCGCGGCCATCCTTAAGATGGCAGTTCTGGCAGGCGCGTTCGTTGAACAGCGGACCAAGGCCGTCCGATGCCTGCGTCGAGGATGGCGACGACACCCAGTTCTTGCGGAAAAGGGCGTTGCCGAGCTTGAAGGTGCCCTCTTCCTCGAAGGTGATGTTGGCCGAGGATTGCGAGAAGGAATCGCGGCTGACGTCCTTTCTGGACGTGCCGGCGCCGCCTTGCATCAGTTCGAACTGTTCGGGTTTGGAAAAATCAGTGGTCGGCCTGACGATGGCGGTGACGCGCGCCTGATCCTTCGCATCGAGGTCGGTGCGCGTGGTGGCGAGGCCGGGAGGCTGAGGGCCGCCGGCCATCGCGGAAGAGGTGAACGCCACCACGAAGATGAGGCAGCGCCTGCCGACCAACCTGGCTGGTGTTTTCTGACGGAGCGGCGAGCCTTCGGCCCGCCGCAAGCGGCGCACGAATTCTAGCAGGCGCCGCATTCCATGCCCTTAATCCGCCTCGTCCGCCGATGCGGCGTTGAGCTGGCCGTATTTTTCCTCGCCGATCGAGGCAAGCAGGTCGAGCTGCGTCTCGAGGAAGTCGATGTGACCCTCCTCGTCAGCCAGCAATTCCTCGAACAGTTTCATCGTCACGTAGTCGCCCGCTTCCTCGCAGATCTCGCGCGACCGCTTGTATGCCGTGCGCGCGTCATACTCGCCGGCGAGATCGGATTCGAGCACTTCCTTCACATTCTGCCCGATGCGCAGCGGCGCCACGGACTGCAGGTTCGGGTGGCCTTCGAGGAAGATGATGCGAGCCACGAGCCGGTCGGCATGGTGCATCTCCTCGATCGATTCCGCGCGTTCCTTTTTTGCCAGCTTGGCATATCCCCAGTCTTCAAGCAGACGGAAATGCACCCAGTACTGATTGACAGCACCGAGCTCCAGAAACAGAGCCTCGTTAAGCCGCTCGATGATCAGCTTTTCGCCTTTCATAGGTTCTGCTCCCGTATTGGACGCGCAGGCCTCTGACGCGATCCAGGTGTGAAACGACATCCACGCCGCTCGCCTCCGAGCGGGCGTGGTAATTTTCGGTAACCCGAATGATCGTTTCGACCACATTTGGAAAGCAGCCGCAACAACGACCGCGCTTGTGCATGGCGTGATAGACCTTCGCCGGCACGATCAGTTGCCAGGGGTCCTGATCCAGCAGACCGACGATCGTCTGCTCGATCTCCTGCTCGGTGATGATGTTGCAATGGCAGATCAGCATTACGTTGCTCTGGCTGACGGCGCTCCCGCACCGCTTGGCTGGTATTTCCTGGTCGGCGCGACCTTCTCCGAAAACCGGCTTCCACTCTTTCGCTTGCGCGGACCTCCGGTTCGGGGCCATGCCATGACGGCTCTTACTTGAACACCTTGTCCGGCGCGTCGAGACTGTCGGAGCCCTCGAAGGCAATGTTGTTGAGCTTCAGCGAGCCGACAGCGCGTTCGATCGACTTGGTCTGGTCGACCAGTGCGTCGATCGCTGCCTGCACGGTGGCGTTGCCTTGCGTATTGCCCTCGGCGATCTGCTGGTCATAGGCCTCGCCGGCCAGTGCCCGCGCCTTGATCGCCTCCATCCTGGCGACGCTGACATCGAGCTTGTCCGACAGCTCCTTGTCGATCGCCGGATCGGCCGCTTTCACCATATCCGACACCGAAGGACCCGAAACAACGGTGCCGTCGAGCCTTGCATAGCTGGCATGATAGGCGGCGCGAATACCGACGGCGTCGTAGAGATGCGAGTTGTAGGTGTTGTCGGAAAAGCAGTCATGCTCCTCTTCCGGATCATGCAGCAGCAGACCAAGCTTCATGCGCTCGCCGGCCAGTTCGCCATAGGACAGCGAGCCCATGCCGGTGAAGATGATCGAGATGGCGGTGTTCGGTTCGCCATCGACGAGGTTCTTGCGCGCGGCGCCGTCTTCCTTCCAGTCGTTGACCATCTTCTGCAGGTCGGAGACCAGAAGGTCACTCGCCGACTTCAGGTACTGGGCGCGGCGGTCGCAATTGCCGCCGGTGCAGTTTTTGAGATCGTAGTCGGTATAAGGGCGCTCGCCGGCACCCGGACCGGTGCCGTGCAGGTCCTGGCCCCAGAGCAGGAACTCGATGGCGTGATAGCCGGTGGCGACGTTGGCTTCGATGCCGCCGGCTTCCTGCAGCGTGCCGGACAGGAATTCCGGCGTCAGGTTCGAGGCGTCGACCTTCTTGCCGTTGATCTCTATCTCCTTGTTGGCGATCACATTGGCCGTATAGAGCGAATTCGCGTCCGACTCGCTGCCGTAGCTCTTGGCGACATAGTCGATAAGGCCTTCGTCCAGCGGCCAGGAATTCACTTCACCTTCCCAGTCGTCGACGATCTTGTTGCCGAACCGGTAGACTTCGGTCTGCTGGTAGGGAACGCGGGCCGCCTTCCAGGCTTCGCGAGCCGCATTGAGCGTTTCGACCGAGGGCTTGGCGAGCAGCGCGTCGACCGCCTTGTCTAGCGCCTGCGCCGTGGTCAGCGAGTCCTCATATTTGGCGAGCCCGATATCGGCATAGGTCTTGATGACCGTCTTCACGTCGGTTTCCGCCTTGGCCGGCAACACGAACACCGCCGCCGTCAGCAGCGCCGTGGCGCCGATCGCTGCAAGCCTGGCGCCATACCGTGCCGTGATCATTGCTCTCATGACAGCTATCTCCTCGAAATTCAGTGAAAAGCCGGCGCCAATGGCGCGGCAACGGACGGCCCATGCCAGGGCATGTGCATGCAACCGGAGGGGACAGGGACCACGCGACGGCGCGGCTGGCGTAAGAAAGACACCGAAATGCCTCCAATCGAAAGGGTTCAAGGCCCAGACATCAAAGGGATGCGCTTGATGCGCGAGCCCTCCATAAAGCGTCGGCGCCGCTGGAAGTCAACTGGCGAAAGAGATAAAATTCAATTGAAACAACAGTTTAGAATTATTCTAAACTACAACTGTCAACTTTAACCGCACCTCCAGTGTCACTCGCGCCGTGGAACCGCATGATTGACAGACGCCATTCCGGGTGCGACCCGAACGCATACTCTCGCGACGGTGTCAGGCAGATGCCAACTGGCGAGACGTCCTAGAATCTGTCGGGGGAATTTGGGCTGCGATGAAGAACGGTGTGGTCATTGTCGGTGCTGGTCATGCGGGCGTGCAAGCGGCCGCCAGCCTGCGCGAGGAGGGGTATGACGGGCCCGTGATCCTCGTCGGCGACGAGAACGAGCTGCCTTATCACAAGCCGCCGCTGTCCAAGACCTTCATCAAGGATGCCGAGGCGAAACCACAGCCCTTGCGCGGCGAAGCCTTCTACAGCGGCAGCGCGATCGACTATCGGCCGGGCGTCAAGGTCGACCGGATCGATGCCGGCGGACGGCTCCTGGACATTGCCGGCGGCGGCTCGCTTGCCTTCGACCACCTGATCCTGGCGACTGGCTCGCGGCCGCGCACCCTGCCGCTGCCAGGCTCCGATCTGTCCGGCGTGGTGTCGTTGCGCTCGCTCGCCGATGCGCGGCTGATCCGCGATCTCAGCGTGCGGAGCGACGAGGTCGTCATCCTCGGTGGTGGCTTCATCGGGCTGGAGATCGCCGCCACGCTCAGGGCAGCCGGCCGCACGGTTACGGTGGTCGAGGCGGTCGACCGGCTGCTCGGCCGCGCCGTGGCGCCGGTCGTGGCGAGCCATGTACGGCTAAGGCTGGAAACGATCGGCGTGCGCATCCTCACCGGCACCAGCATTGCAAGGCTGGAGGGCGAAAACGGCGACGTCACGGCTGCGGTCACCTCGTCCGGTGAAAGGCTGCCCGCACGCATGGTCATTGTCGGCATCGGCGCCGTGCCGAACGTCGAACTGGCGCAGGCCTCCGGCCTCGCCATAGCCAACGGCATTCGTGTCGATCACCAGATGCGGACCTCGGCGCCGGAAATCCTGGCGATCGGCGATGCCGCCTCCTACCGGCACTGGTTCACCGGCGGCGACGTGCGCCTGGAATCGGTGCAGAACGCCACCGACCAGGCGCGGCTTGCCGCACGCACGATCACCGGCCACGCGGACGCCTATTCGGCGGTGCCGTGGTTCTGGTCCGACATTGGCGACATGAAGCTGCAGATGGTCGGCCTGACCGCCGGCGGCGACAGCCACGTCGTGCTGGGCGACCTGCCCGACAACAAGTTCTCGATCTACCACTATGCCGGCGACCGGCTGCTCGGCATCGAATCGGTCAACCGCCCCGGCGACCACATGCTTGGCCGCAAGATGCTCGGCGCCGGCTTCTCGCCGACACCGGAAACGGTGGCTATGGGTCCCGAAGGGCTGAAGGCAGCACTTGCCACGTTTCAGACCATGGAGCCAGCTAGGGCCGGTGCGTAGGATTGCCAATTTTTGCCATACGCTATAAAATGGCTGAATGAGCACCATGAATATCTCGCTGCCAGAAAGCTTGAAGCATTTTGTCGATCAGCAGGTGACGGATCGCGGCTATGGCACGAGCAGCGAGTATGTGCGTGAATTGATCCGCCACGATCAGGATCGTCAACTTCTGCGCGGTTTGCTCATCGAGGGCGCATCATCCACACCGGGCGCTCCCGTCGACGATGATTATTTCGCCGCGCTGCGAAAACGAGCGCAGGGCCAATAAATTAGGTGGCCGCAAAGGCAATTATTCCCCGAACCCGCGCTCTGCGGGATATCGATGACGCTGTTGATTATTATGCCCGCGAAGTTGGTTCGCATATGGCGTTGGGCTATGTCGAGGATCTTCAAAACGCCTACAAATTGATAGCCAGCCATCCGGCATCAGGCTCTCTGAGGTATGGCTACGAAATTGGGTTGCCTGGTCTGCGTAGCGCGCAACTCAAACGCTATCCATATCTGATTTTCTATCTTGAACAGACCGACCATATCGATGTGTGGCGGGTGCTGCACGCCAAGATGGACATTCCAGCTTGGTTGCAGAATCCAAGCTCCTGACGGCACGTTCACCGGGTTCGGCGTCGACCGTCAGGAGAAATGGGCACCGCCCCTTCAGGCGGCGCAGACTTCTCGGATCGAGCTTTCCAGAATGTCGAGCGCCTCGTTCATGACGCTATCCTGGATGGTGATCGGGGCGAGGAAGCGGATGACGTTGCCGTAGACGCCGCATGTCAACAGGATCAGGCCCTTGTCGAGCGCCTTCAGCCTGATCGCGTTGGCGATCTCGGCCGACGGCAGGCCCTTCTTGACGTCGTTGAACTCGACCGCGTTCATGAAGCCCGGGCCTCTGATATCGACGATTTCGGGCACCTCGTCGCGGATCGACTGCAGTCGCTGCTTCAGTCGCCCGCCCAGCGCATTGGCCCGGTCACAGAGCTTTTCCTCTTCGATCACATCGAGCACGGCGTGCGCCGCGGCGACGCCGATCGGGCTGCCGCCATAGGTGCCGCCGAGGCCGCCGGGGCCGGGTGCATCCATGATTTCGGCGCGGCCGGTGACCGCGGCCAGCGGGAAACCGCCGGCCAGGCTCTTGGCCATTGTGGTGATGTCGGCCGCCACGTCGTGATGATCCATCGCGAACATCTTGCCGGTGCGGGCAAAGCCGGTCTGCACCTCGTCGGCGATCAACAGCATGCCGTGCTGGTCGCAGAGCTTGCGCAGCGCCACCATGAAATCGCGCGGCACTTCATAGAACCCGCCCTCGCCCTGCACCGGCTCGACGATGATGGCGGCAACGCGGGCCGGATCGACATCGGCCTTGAACAGGCGGTCGAGCGCGGCCAGCGAATCGGCAACCGATACACCATGCAGCGGCACCGGGAACGGCGCGTGATAGACGTCGCCCGGCATGGCGCCGAAGCCGACCTTGTAGGGAACGACCTTGCCGGTCAGCGCCATGCCCATGAAGGTGCGGCCGTGGAAGCCGCCGGCAAACGCGATGACCGCCGGTCGCCCGGTGGCGTTGCGGGCGATCTTGATGGCGTTCTCGACCGCCTCGGCGCCGGTGGTGACGAAGATCGTCTTCTTCTCGAACTTGCCGGGCAGCATGGCGTTCAGCCGTTCGGCCAACCGCACATAGCTCTCATAGGGTACGACCTGATGGCAGGTGTGGGTGAAGCGGTCGAGCTGCGCCTTGACCGCCTCGATCACCTTGGGGTGGCGATGCCCGGTGTTGACGACGGCGATGCCCGACGAGAAATCGATATAGCGGCGACCCTCGACATCCCAGATCTCCGAGTTTTCAGCCCGGTCGGCGTAGATCTGCGTGGTCATGCCAACGCCGCGTGAGATCGACTGGTTCTTGCGTTCGGAAATGGCTGAATTCTTCATGGTATCCCTCATCGGGCTGGCGCCCGTTCTCGTTTGATCACCGTCTTCTGACCTTATTTCACGTTTTCCTCAAGTCGGCACCACCGGCGGTCGATTGGGCCTGCGGCTCCGGCACGCCCTTAACCAGTCGGGCGATACGCGTGCGAGACCGGTTTTCTTTTTCCGAGGATCGATTATCCTCCCGATTGTCCGCGAGGCATCGCGATCGGCCGCGGCTGAGGGAGCCCATGAGCAGGAACGCGACATCGTCCGTCTCGCCGCCATCGGTCAAAGCTTCCAGCCTTTTGTCTTTTCCTGCCGCCTCGGCAATTTTTGCCTGCACGGCCGCGATGTTGCTGACCGGCTGCCAGAAGCAGGAGGCGGCAAGAAAGCTGCCGGTGATGGTGCGCACGGAGACGGTGGCGATCGCCAACTTTGCGCCGCGAACCTCGCTGACCGGGGTGATCGCCGCGCGCACGCTGAACAATCTGTCGTTCCGGGTCGGCGGCCGCGTCGCCGAGCGGCTTGTCGATGTCGGCCAGCATGTCGATCAAGGTGCCGTGCTCGCCCGCCTCGATCCGCAGGAGCAGGAGTCCGATTTGCGGTCGGCGCAGGCCGACCTCGACGCCGCCCAGGCGCAGTTGACCCAGTCCGCCGCCGCCTTCGAGCGGCAGAAGACACTTCTGGCCCAGGGTTTCACCACCAGGCGCGACTATGACGCGGCCGACCAGGCGCTGAAGGTGGCGCAAGGCAGCGTCGATGCCGCGCGGAGCGCGTTCGCCAACGCTCAGCAGAACCTGTCCTTCACCGAACTCAAGGCAGGGGCCGCGGGCGTGATCACCGCCCGCCAGGTCGAAGCGGGGCAAGTGGTGCAAGCAGCGCAAACCGTCTTCACCGTCGCCGAGGACGGCGACCGCGACGCGGTGTTCAACGTCCAGGAAACTCTGGTCGCCAGGGCGCCGGCCTCTCCGGCGGTGACGATCACGCTGTTGTCCGACCCCCAGGTCAAGGCGATGGGCAAGGTCCGCGAAATCTCGCCGGTGGTTGATCCGGCTTCGGGTTCGATCCGGGTCAAGGTCAGCATTCCCGACACGCCCGCCGGCATGCCGCTGGGGGCAGCGGTCATCGGCTCGGTCAGCGCCAAGCCGACGAAGGCTGTTCTGCTGCCCTGGCAGGCGCTGACGTCGAGCGCCGGCAATCCGGCAGTGTGGGCGGTCGACCCCGCGACCAAGGCGGTGACCACGACGCCGGTCGAGGTGCTGGCTTTCGAATCGGGCACGGTCGTGATCGCCAAAGGGCTGGACGAAGGCCAAAGCGTCGTTACATCAGGCGGACAGTTGCTCAGCCCTGGACAGACGGTCGAGATATCGGGAGCGGGCCAATGAACCGGCTGCCGCGCATCCTGCTTGGCCTGTTTGCGCTTGGCGCGCTTCCCGGCTGCTCGAAGTCGGATGAGAAGCCGCCGCCGGAGATCGTCCGCCCGGTGCTGTCGGTCGTGGTCGAACCGCGCACCACCCAGACCTTCGGCTTCGCCGGCTCGGTCGAGCCGCAATACAGTGCAGACTTGGCCTTCCGCCTGCTTGGCCGGGTGGTCTCGCGTGACGTCAAGGTCGGCGACATCGTCAGCAAGGGCACGACGATCGCCGCGCTCGACCCGACCGCGCTGGAGCTGGCCGTCCAGGCGGCCAGCGCCGAACTTTCCAATGCCGAGGCACAGTTCGCCAACGCCGCCGCCAGCGAGGAACGCCAACGCCAGCTGCTTGCCGCCGCCAACACCTCGCAGGCCGTCTTCGATGCCGCACAACAGGCGCGCAAGGCAGCCGAGGCCGGTGTCGAGCGGGCCAAGGCCGCGCTTGCCAAGTCGCAGGAGCAGCTTGGCTATGCCAGACTGTTCTCGGATTTCGACGGCGTCGTCACCGCCACCGGCGCCGAGGTCGGGCAGACAGTCTCGGCGGGCCAGACTGTCGTCACCGTGGCACGCTCCGATCTGCGCGAGGCGGTGGTCGATATTCCCGACCAGTTGACCGATGATCTGACAGCCGGCACGCCGTTCCAGGTCATCCTGCAATCGCTGCCGACGATCGAGACCCAGGCCAAGCTGCGCGAGATCGCGCCACAGGCCGAGGGCTCGACCCGCACCCGCCGCGTCCGGCTGACGCTCATCGATCCGCCGCAGGCCTTCAGGCTCGGCTCGACGGTGACCGCGACGCGCATGACCAAGGTGGCGCCGACGATCGAACTGCCGCTGTCGGCGCTGCTCGAAAAGGACGGTTCCGACAGAGTGTGGATCGTCGATCCGCAGACATCGAGCGTCAGCGCGCACGAGATCAAGGTTGCCGCCAAGGGCGCCGCCACCTTTACCGTCGCCGAAGGACTGGAGGCCGGCATGCGCGTCATCACCGCCGGCGTACATAGCCTGGCCGAGGGACAAAAAGTCAGGATTCTCGAAGGAGGGGCCACGTGAAAGGCTTCAACCTCTCCGACTGGGCGCTCAGCCACCGCTCCATGGTCTGGTATTTCATGCTGGTCTTCGTCGTCGCCGGCGTGTTCTCCTACCTCAATCTCGGCCGTGAGGAAGACCCCAACTTCACCATCAAGACGATGATCATCCAGGCCAACTGGCCGGGCGCGTCGGTCAAGGAGACCCTGCAGCAGGTGACCGACCGCATCGAGAAGAAGCTCGAGGAGCTCGATAGCCTCGACTTCACCAGATCCGTCACCACCGCCGGCCAGACCGTCATCTTCGTCAACCTGAAGGACACCACCAGGGCGCGCGATGTCGTGCCGAACTGGATTCAGGTGCGCAACATGGTCAACGATATCAAGGGGCAGTTTCCGCAAGGCGTGCAGGGACCGTTCTTCAACGACCGCTTCGGCGATGTCTACGGCAACATCTACGCCTTCACGTCGGACGGGCTGACCCCGCGCCAATTGCGCGACTATGTCGAGGATGCCCGCACAAAAATCCTGACCGTGCCCAATGCCGGCAAGGTCGATCTCGTCGGCGCGCAGGACGAGGCGATCTATCTCGAATTCTCGACCCGCCAGATCGCGGCCCTTGGCCTCAATCAGCAGGCGATCGTGGCCAGCTTGCAGGCGCAGAACGCGATAACGCCGTCGGGCGTCATCCAGTCGGGGCCAGAGCGGATCAGCGTGCGGGTCGGCGGCCAGTTCACCTCGGAGGACAGCCTTCGCGCCATCAATCTGCGCGTCAATGACCGCTTCTTCCGGCTGAGCGACGTGGCGACGATTTCCCGCGGCTATGTCGATCCGCCGACGGCGCTGTTCCGCTTCAACGGCGAGGATGCGATCGGGCTCGCCATAGGTATGAGGCCCAACGCCAACCTGCTGCAATTCGGCGAAGCCCTGCATGAGGAGATGAACAAGGTGCTGGCCGACCTGCCGATCGGCGTCGGCGTGCATCTGGTCGCCGACCAGCCTGTCATCGTCGAGGAGGCCGTCTCCGGCTTCACGCGCGCTCTGTTCGAGGCGGTCGCCATCGTGCTCGCGGTGTCGTTCATCAGCCTCGGCATGCGCGCCGGCTTCGTGGTGGCGCTGTCGATCCCGCTGGTGCTGGCCATCACCTTCACGGTCATGGCCTATCTCGGCATCTCGCTGCAGCGCATTTCGCTCGGCGCGCTGATCATCGCGCTCGGCCTTCTGGTCGACGACGCCATGATCGCGGTCGAAATGATGGTGGCGCGGCTTGAGGTTGGCGACAATCTGCGCAAGGCGGCGACCTATGTCTACACCTCTACCGCCTTCCCGATGCTGACCGGCACGCTGGTGACGGTCGCCGGCTTCATTCCGATCGGCCTCAACAACAGCGCCGCGGGCGAATACACCTTCACGCTGTTCGTGGTCATCGCCGTGTCGCTCTTGGTGTCATGGATCGTCGCGGTGCTGTTCGCGCCGCTGCTCGGCGTCACCATCCTGCCGGCGACCATGAAGCAGCAACATCACGACCAGCCTGGCCGTTTCACATCGCTGTTCCGGCGTGTCCTGATCGGCTCCGTGCGCCATCACTGGCTGACCATCATCGCCACGGTGCTGTTGTTTGCCGCCTCGATCGCCGGCTTCGGCCTCGTCCAGCAGCAGTTTTTTCCGCCGTCCGACCGGCCGGAGCTGATCGTCGACTGGAACCTGCCGCAGAACTCATCGATCGCCGAGACCCGCGACCAGATGGAACGCTTCGAGCAGCGGGCGCTCGTCGGCAATCCCGATATCGACCATTTCAGCTCCTATATCGGCCAGGGCGCGGTGCGCTTCGTGCTGGCCTATGACGTGCAGCCGGCCAATCCCTATTTCGGCCAGACCGTGATCGTCACCAAGAGTATCGAGGCACGCAACCGGGTCAAGCCGGCGCTGGAAAAGCTGCTGCGCGAGGAGTTCGTCGGCACGGACGCCTTCGTCAAGCCGCTCGAACTCGGGCCGCCGGTCGGGCGCCCCGTGCAGTACCGCGTCGGCGGCCCCGATATCCAGACGGTGCGGGAGCTGGCACAACAGTTCTCCGGCGTGATTTCCGCGAATCCGAAGCTGGCAGCACCCACCTTCGACTGGAACGAGCCGCAGCGTGTGCTGAGGGTCGAAGTGCTGCAGGACAAGGCGCGCCAGCTTGGCATCACCTCTTCCGACATTGCCAGCGCACTGAACAGCACGGTCGGCGGCGCCACCATCACCCAGGTGCGCGACGCCACCTACCTGATCAATGTGGTGGCCCGTTCGCGCGAGGCCGAGCGCGGCTCGATCGGAACGCTGCAGAACATGCAGCTGCCGACCGGCACGGGCGAGATCCATCCCGCTCGCCGCGGTGGCCAATTTCCGCTACGAGCTCGAACAGCCAACGGTGTGGCGGCGCGACCGCATTCCGACGATCACCGTGCGCGCCGGGCTGGTCGGCGACGTGCTGCCGGCCACCGTGGTCAACGAACTGAAGCCCGCGGTCGACGCCTTCATCGCCAAGCTGCCGCCGCGCTATTCGATCGCCACCGCCGGCTCGGTCGAGGAAAGCGCCAAAAGCCAAGGGCCGATCGCCGCCGTGGTGCCGCTCATGCTGTTCATCATGGCGACCATCCTGATGGTGCAGTTGCAGAGCTTCCAGCGCCTGTTCCTGGTCGTGGCGGTGGCGCCGCTCGGGCTGATCGGCGTGGTGGCGGCACTGGTGCCGAGCGGCGCGCCGCTCGGTTTCGTCGCCATCCTCGGCGTGCTGGCGCTGATCGGCATCCTGATCCGCAACTCGGTCATCCTGATCGTACAGATCGAGGATCTGGTGCGCGAGGGCAAGGACCGCTGGGCGGCCGTCATCGAAGCCACCGAGCACCGCATGAGGCCGATCGCGCTGACGGCAGCGGCGGCCAGCCTGGCGCTGATCCCGATCGCGCGCGAAGTGTTCTGGGGCCCGATGGCCTATGCCATGATGGGCGGCATCATCGCCGGCACCGCGATTACATTACTGTTCCTGCCGGCGCTTTATGTGACGTGGTTCCGGATCAAGGAGCCGAAGCCGGGGCAGCACGGTGAAGGTACGCACAGCGATGTCTTGGCGGAAGACGGAGCGGCCTGAAGCCGCTCAAGCCGTGCGGACGAAACCCTCGCTGGCTCGTAACAGGTTGCGCGTATAATCCTCTGTCACGCGGTGCGCGACAAGTTGGGCCGCCGTCAGATTCTCAACCGCCTCGCCGCTCTGCATCACCATCAGCCGCTCGCACATATGGGTGATGATGGCGAGGTCGTGGCTGACCATCAGGAAGGTCAGCTTGCGCCGCCGGCGAACCTCTTCCAGCAGGTTGAGCACTTCGGCCTGCACCGAGGCATCGAGCGCCGAGGTCGGCTCGTCGAGCAGCAGGATCGAGGGTTCGAGGATCAGCGCGCGCGCGATCGCCACACGCTGGCGCTGGCCACCCGACAATTGATGCGAGTAGCGGAAGCGAAAGCCGTTGCCGAGACCGACCTCATCGAGCGCCCGCTGGATGCGCTTTTCGCCGTCGGCAAAACCATGGATGGCGAGCGGCTCCTGCAGCAGGCGGTCGACGGTCTGGCGCGGGTGCAGCGAGCCGTACGGATCCTGGAAGACCATCTGCACTTCGCGGTAAAAGGCCTTGTCGCGCCGCGCCCCAAGCTTCTTGCCATTGACGGTGATGCTGCCGGAAGCGACCGGCGCGAGGCCGGCGATGGCCCGCAGCAGCGTCGATTTGCCGGAGCCGGATTCGCCGACAAGGCCGAAGGATTCGCCTGACCTGACTTCGAGGCTCACGCCCTTCAACGCGCGAAACCGGTCGAAGATCACTTCCAGCCCGTCGATGGCAATCGCTGCTGTCATGCCGCCCACTCCGGCTTGCGGTCGAGCACCGGCAGCGGATGCCGTTCGAAGCCGATCCTGGGCATGCAGTTGAGCAGGCCGCGCGTGTAGGGGTGCTGGGCCCGGCCGAGTTCCGACGCCTTGAGCTGCTCGACCACCTTGCCGGCATACATGACGATGACGCGGTCGCAGAAGGACGAGACCAGGCGCAGATCGTGCGAGATGAAGATCAGCCCCATGCCACGCTCGCTCACCAGCCGGTCCAGGATGCCGAGCACGTCGAGCTGAACGGTGACGTCGAGCGCCGAAGTCGGCTCGTCGGCAATCATCATTTCCGGTCCGGCGATCAGCATCATGGCGATCATGGCGCGTTGGCCCATGCCGCCGGACACTTCATGCGGATGCAGGTCGAAGACACGGGCGGGGTCGCGGATCTGCACCGCCTCCAGCATGGCCAGCGCGCGGTCGCGCGCCTCGGCCTTGCCGACCTTCTCATGCGTGCGCAGCGTCTCGACGATCTGGCGGCCGATGCTCATCACCGGGTCGAGCGAATATTTCGGATCCTGCAGGATCATGGCGATGCGTTTTCCGCGCAGCGCCCGGCGTTCGCGTGGCGACGCGGCGAGCAGGTCGATGCCGTCGAAGGCGAGCTTGTTGGCCGATATCCTGGCCTGCGGCGGCGTCAGGCCCATGATGGCGCGGCCGGTCTGCGATTTGCCCGAGCCGGATTCGCCGACGATGCCGAGCCGTTCGCGGCCGAGCGAGAAGGAGACGCCACGCACCGCCTCGATCAGCCCGGTGCGGGTCGGAAAGGTGACGCGCAGATCGTCGACGTCAAGAAGCGTACCCTTTGGCTGCGTGCTCATTGGTCACCACTGCGGGGATCGAGCGCGTCGCGCAGGCCATCGCCAAGCAGGTTGAAGCCAAGGCTGACGATGAGGATGGCGAAGCCCGGCGCACCGGCCACCCACCACTGGTCGAGCACGAAGCGGCGGCCCGAAGCGATCATGGTGCCCCACTCGGGCAGTGGCGGCTGCGCGCCGAGGCCGAGGAAACCGAGACCCGCGGCGGTGAGGATGATGCCGGCCATGTCGAGCGTCACCCTGACGATCAGCGAGGAGATGCAGAGTGGCATGATGTGGCGCAGCACGATGCGGAAGGGTGAGGCGCCCATCAATTGCACCGCCTTGATGTAGTCGGAATTGCGCACGGTCAGCGTTTCGGCGCGCGCAATGCGAGCGTAGGGCGGCCAGGATGTGATGGCGATGGCAAGCACCGCGTTTTCGATGCCGGGCCCAAGCGCGGCGACGAAGGCGAGCGCCAGGATCAGCTTGGGGAAGGCGAGGAAGATGTCGGTGATGCGCATCAGGATGGCATCGATCCAGCCGCCGGCGTAGCCGGCGACGGTGCCGACCAAAAGGCCGATCGGCGCCGCTATGATGGCGACCAGGATGACCACATAAAGCGTCCAGCGCGAACCATAGAGAATGCGCGAAAGGATATCGCGGCCAAGATCGTCGGTACCGAACCAATGCTCGGCGCTCGGCGCCAGCAACCTTGCATTCTTGAGGTCGCCGAAAGTCGGCGAATAGGGCGCCAGCACGCCGGCGAGCGCGGCAACGACCAGCAGCGCGATGATGATGAGCAGGCCGAGAAAGGCCAGCCGGTTGGCGGAAAAACGCCGCCACGCCACATAGGCGCGGCCGAGCCTTGCCTGCGTGCGCGACGCCGGCCGCTCGCTGAGCAGCCAGTCGCGACGAGAGAAAGGGCGGGCGTCGGAGGCGGTCATGACAATGCCCCCTGAAGCTGTCGCCCCCCACTCCGGTCTGCTTCGCAGACCACCTCTCCCCCGTTCGACGGGGGAGAGGAAAGGCGCCAAGCGTGCGACCGCCTTTTCCTCTCCCCCGGGCAGGGGGAGAGGTGGCCCGAAGGGCCGGAGTGGGGGTGATTGGCCGCAGCCGAGCCCAAAAGTGGGATGCCTCTGCTCATCCCGTCTTGGTCCTCGGATCGAGCACGCGGTAGAGCAGGTCGGACAGGAGATTGATGCCGATGAAGACCGAACCGATGACGATGGTGCCGCCGAGAACGGCGTTCATGTCGGCGTTCTGCAGCGAATTGGTGATGTAGAGACCGATGCCCGGCCAGGAGAACACGGTCTCGGTCAGCACCGAACCCTCGAGCAGCCCGGCATAGGACAGGGCGATCACGGTCACCATCGGCACCGCGGCGTTGCGCAGTGCGTGGCCCCAGATGATGCGGGTTTCCGACAGGCCTTTCGCGCGTGCCGCGACGATGTATTCCTGGGTGAGTTCGTTCAGCATGAACGAGCGCGTCATGCGGCTGATGTAGGCGAGAGAGAAGTAGCCGAGCAGCGAGGCAGGCAGGATGATGTGGCGGAAGGCGTCGTAAAAGACGTCCCACTGTCCCTGCATCGCAGAGTCGAGCAGATAGAAGCCGGTGATCGGCGTGAAGGTGTATTCATAGACGACGTCGAGCCGCGCCGGGAAGGCGACCCATTGCAGCTTGGCGTAGAACAGCACCAGCGCCAGCAGCCCGAGCCAGAAGATCGGAACGGAGTAACCGATCAGGCCAATGATGCGCACGATCTGGTCGATGAGGCTGCCGCGCTTGACCGCGGCCAGCACGCCAAGCGGCACGCCGAACAAAGCACCGATCAATGTCCCCAGCGTCGCCAGCTCCGTCGTTGCCGGAAGGGCGCGGCGAATGTCGGTCATGACCGGATTGGTGGTCAGCACCGAGGTGCCGAAATCACCGTTCAGCGCGCTTTTCACATAGATGTAGAACTGCTCGATCAGCGGCAGGTCCAGACCCATTTCGCGACGCGTGCGCTCGACGACATTGGCCGGCGCCCGGTCGCCGAGCACCGCCAGCACCGGGTCGATCGGGATGACCCGGCCAATGAAGAAGGTGACCGCGAGAAGACCAAGATAGGTCGTGATCGCGATGACCAGGAAACGGCCAATGAACGATGCAAGGGCGACGGCGCGGGCGCTGCCGCGCCCGCCCTCGTTTTCAACCGCACTCATGCGGCGCGTCCGCGGGCGTTACTCTTTCGAGACCGGCCCGACGAAGTTGCTGTCGAAGCTCGGGCCGAGCGCGAAGCCCTTGAGGTTCTTGCGCAGGCCGGCCACTTCCAGCTGCTGGTGGATGACCACGAAAGGACTGGTGTCGAGGATCTTCTTCTCGAGGTCCTGGTACGTTGCAGCGCGCTTGGCCGAATCCTTCTCGAGCAGAGCCGCTTCCGTCTCCTTGGTCAGGTCCGGAATGTCCCATGCATTGCGCCAGGCGAGCGTCTTGGTCTTGCCTTCATCCGAATTGTCCGGGTTCGAGGCAAAGGTCTGGGCGTTGGAGTTCGGATCGAAATAATCCTGGCCCCACTGGCCGATATAGATGTCGTGGTTGCGGGCGCGGTACTTGGTCAGCGTCTGCTTGCCGTCGCCGGGGATGATCTCCAGCTTGATGCCGGCCTGTCCCAGTGTCTGCTGGATCGATTCCGCCATGCCGGTCGTCGGCTGGCCGGTGCGTACGTCCATGGTTACGCTGAAGCCGTCAGGCAGGCCGGCCTTGGCCAGCAGTTCCTTGGCCTTGGCGACATCGAGCTTGAACGGATTCTCGTCCAGTTCACCCAGAACGCCCTTGGGCAGGAAGGTCTGGTGGATCTCGCCAATGCCCTTGAGGATGGTCGAGCTCAACGCATCATAGTCGACCAGATACTTGAACGCCTGGCGAACCTCGGGCTTGGCCAGGTTCGGGTTCTTCTGGTTGAGGCTGATGTAGTAGACGGTACCCTTCGGCGCGCTGGTGGTGGTTAGATCGGCGTTCTTGGCGATGGCATCGAGGTCGTTCGGCTCGAGGTTGCGGGCAACGTCGATGTCGCCGGCTTCAAGCGCCAGGCGCTGGGCCGAGCTTTCCTTCATGTTGCGATAGATGACGCGGGCAAGCTTGGCCTTCTCGCCGTAGTAATTGTCGTTGCGCTCCAGCACGACAGCCTCGTTGGCACGCCATTCGCGCAGCTTGAAGACGCCGGAGCCGGCATAGCCGGTCTTCAGCCAGGCATTGCCGAAATCATTGTCCCATTTGTAGTCGGCGCTCGGCGTGACTGCCGCGACATGTTCCTTGACCAGCTTGGCATCGACCACCGAAGCAACGGTTGCCGAGAGGCAATTCAGCACGAAGCTCGGCGCATAGGCCTTGTCGACGACGAACTGGAAGGTGGTGTCGTCGACGGCCTTGGCTTTTTCGGCGACGTTGTCGCCGCTGATGCCGAACTGGTCGATGATGAAGGCCGGGCTCTTGTCCAGCTTGACGGCGCGCTCGAACGAATAGGCGACGTCGGCCGCCGTGATCGGATTGCCCGAGGCGAATTTCAGGCCTGGCTTGAGCTTGAACGTGTAGGTCAGGCCGTCGTCGGAGACGCTCCAGCTATCGGCGAGGTCGCCCTTGACCTTGGAGGTGTCGCCGAGGTCGAGACGGACAAGCAGATCGTAAGTGTTGCCGGTGACCTCTGCGGTCGACAGTTCGAACGCCTCGCCCGGATCCATGGAGATGATGTCATCGATGGCGAAGCCCTCGACCAGCGTGTCGGCGGGCGTGACAGCGAAGGCAGGTGCCGCGCCAATGAGCAGCGCCGACATCGCCGCGCCCGCAAGCAGTGTGCGCGAGCGAAGAGCAAACTTTTCCATCATCATGGTGATCGTTCCCTGTTTTGTTGGTTTGTTGACCTGAGTTCCCGGCTCAGGGTTGCAGAATTCTTGTCGGAGCCAGACGATGGCCCTCTAACCCCTTACCGTCGTGGTTTTTGTCCAATTGGTCAACACCCTATCCGGCCGCCTGTCAGCCGGCAACGGGCATTCGCAGGACAGTGCATTGGACCAGAATGGGGCATGGCGTGTCGATGCACATGCCAGCCAATTGCGGCCGCAGATCGGGAAAAATCTGCTAATTTCGGGGGCTATTTCAGCGCCGCGACCAGGCTTGCGTCGGGGAAGCAGGTGGCGGCCTGACCATTCTTAGCCTGCCATTCGCCGATCGACCGGCGCGTCTTGAAGCCGGGCAGGCCGTCAGCGCTGCCGACATCGTAGCCCTTGGCTTCGAGCGCCCGCTGCAGGGCTGCGATGTCGGAGCGGTAAAGCCCGCCGACCGCGCCCCAATTGCCGGCAAAATTGGCGTCGCCATGGGCGATGCGATCGGCGCCGTGGCCGATGAACAGCGCGTAGAGATCGCTGGTGTTGTATTCCTTCAGCACGTAGAAATTGGGCGTCGCGATAAAGGCCGGCCCGCTGCGCCCGGCCGGCATCAGCAGAAAACCCTCGGCCTTCAGTTCGCTCGCAGGAAACGCTTTTCCGCCGACGCGCTTGATGCCCATCGCCGCCCACGCGGAAATCTTCTTGCCCTGGTCCGGACCTTCGAGCGAACAGGAGACGGTCTCCGGAACGGTCACCTCGAAGCCCCAGCCCCGCCCCCTCACCCAGCCATAGTGAACGAGGTAGTTGGCGATCGAGGCCAGCACGTCCGGCGTCGAGTTCCAGATGTCGACACGGCCGTCGCCATCGAAATCCACAGCATGCTTCAGGAACGACGTCGGCATGAACTGCGGCTGGCCGAGCGCACCGGCCCAGGATGATTTCATCGCACCGACCGGAGCCAGCCCGCGTTCGACGATTTCCAGCGCGGCCAGAAGCTCGGTGCGGAAGAAATCCTTCTTGGTCGACATGAACGCCTTGGTGCCCAGCACCTCGAAGGCGTCGTAGGGCATTTTCGCCGCACCGAAGCCGGTCTCGCGGCCCCATATCGCCAGCAACACTTCGCCTGGCACGCCATAGCGCTTTTCGATTGCGGCAAGTGTCCTGGCATTGGTGGCCTCGCGCGCGCGGCCGCCCGCGGTGACGGCGCCAATGGTCTTTTCGGCGAAGTAGGCGCCGGGTGAGCCGAACTCAGCCTGGTGCTGCTTCTGCGGCGTCGTCGCCTTCTCGCCCGGCTTCACCAGGTCGGGCAGCTTCAGATTGGGCTTGATGCCATCGAAAGCGGCGTCGAAGGTCTTTTTGGAAATGCCTTTCGCCTTGGCTTGCGGCCACAGGTCGTTCTGCAGCCAGGCGTGGAACTGATCGTCGATCCTGGCGGCTGACGCCGGAGCGGTCGAGACCGTCACCGCGAAGGCGAGGCAGAGAAAGACGAGGGTCGATTTCACAAAAGCAGGAACCATCTGCATCCCCTGCCCGCCAATTGCGTCAAAACGCCGTTCGCGAGCGCAGCGCCGCGGCCAGCGTTCCCTCGTCGAGATAGTCGAGTTCACCACCAACCGGCACGCCATGCGCGAGCCGCGTCACCTTGATGTCGAAGCCGGACAGCTGGTCGGTGAGATAGTGCGCGGTCGTCTGGCCCTCCACCGTCGCGTTGACGGCGATGATGACCTCCTTGACCTCACCACCGGCGACGCGGTCGATCAACGAGCGGATGTTGAGCTGGTCGGGGCCGATGCCGTCGAGCGGCGACAGCGTGCCGCCGAGCACGTGGTAGCGCACATTCATCGCCGCCGCCCGTTCGAGCGCCCACAGGTCGGAAACGTCCTCGACGACAATGATGGTAGCGGCGTCACGGCGCGGATCGGTGCAGATCATGCAGGGGTCCGACGTATCGACATTGCCGCAGGTCGAGCAGATGCGCACCTTTTCGGCCGCCTCGCCCATGGCGGCGGCGAGCGGCGACAACAGCTGCTCCTTCTTCTTGATCAGATGAAGTGCGGCGCGCCTGGCCGAACGCGGACCCAACCCCGGCACCTTGGCCAGGAGCTGGATCAGGCGTTCGATCTCGGGACCGGCGATTCGCTTGGACATCGCTCTGATCTAGAGCAATTCTAGGAAAAGTGCGAAGCGGTTTTCCGTCCGGAATTGCGTCAAAATGAAAAGTGGGAACGGTTCACCGTTTCCACGAAACGGTGAGCCGTTCCAGGATTTTTCAGAGCGCTTTGGAACATCCAGAGTCGGCAAGACCCGCCATATTGCGCTGGCGGACCCTGGAGTGCGATCAGTTGGCTTCGAGCGGCCGGCTCTGGCTGACGATCATCGCGCCGATGGCGTCGGTGTCGTCCGGCGTCGACTGGAACCCCATCGACGCCTCCTGCGGCGCGTTCTGGACCGAGCTGATGACCCTTTTGTTCAACGTTCCGCCAAAACGGGCGGCATCGGGTTCTTCCATCGGCTCCTGCATCGCCACCACTATCGGCTTGGCCGAGACGCGCGCCGACTTTGCCGCCGGCGCAGCAGATGCGGTCACATAAGCCTGCTGGGCAGGGGCGGTGCGGGCGGTCGCCGTCTTGGGCTGATGTGCCGGTTCGACCGAGGCAGTCATAAAGGCCTGTTGCGCCGGAGCGGTCCGGACAGACGTCTTGGCCGGACGCGCCGGGTCCGCGGAAGCGACAAGCACGGCCGGAACAGGGGCTGGCGTCGCGGCCGAGGCGATGGCGACGGTCGGCTCATCCGGCAGCGGCTGCCAGTTGCGGCCGCGCTTCTCGTAGAAGGCATTGCCGCCGGCAACCATGGTGTAGTGCATGTTCTTGTAGGGGAACCGCAGCCCGGCGGTGTGGAAATACATCGTGTTCTTGAGCTTGGCCTTGCGCTCGCCTTTGAGCACGGCGTCGGCGGCTTCCTCGACATCGGGCATCGCCCGCGAATTCATTGGCCGGGTCATGACGCCGGGCGCGAACTGCCCGCGCTCGCCCACCACCTCGCAGATGGTGCTGCCGTGGTTGCCGGAGCGCAGCCGATTCATCACCACAGTGCCGACCGCGATCATGCCGTCGCGGCTCGACCGGTTGGACTCGAAGAACATCGCCCTCTCCAGGCATTCCTTGTCCTTCGGCGTGTGGCTGTAGGCCCGCGAGCTCAGGAAACTCGGCGTTATGGCGTCAGTCAGGCTTGCCACGGACATGCCGTGCGAAGTGGTCTGACTGCAAGCGGCCAAGAACAGGGGAGACGTAACGACGCCGAGCAACAGCGGCGTCTTCCATCGCATGGCAATCAACAGGTAACCCTCTCACTTCGATGCCCGCCCCCAGGCTGCGGCAAGAATGAGACACTTTCAGGCAAAATGATGGCTAAAACGTTATTAATGAGGCACTGTTGCCAAATGGGCACAAATGCATGGTTTTTCCCGGTTAGCGCGCGGCCGGCATCGCGGCTGGCTGGCCAGGCTCGACCTCTTCGACTTTCTCGGAAAACAGCCCTCTATCGAGGAACAATTCCCGCGCGTTCCTGGCCGCGGGAGCGATCTTTCCCGGCCAATCGCTCTCGATGAACTCAGCCTTGGTGAAGTCCGGATTTGTCTCGCAGGCCGCCTCGAGGAATTCAGCGATCTCCAGCACGATCGCGCGTTCGTCCCGCGAAAGAGCCGATGTGCCGGCCTCGATCGACGGGAGATGCACGAAATCCTCGAACAGATCGAAATAACCCTTGATGCCGACGAGATCGACGCCCGCATCGCAATCGGCCAGGATTTCCAGAATCTCGTAGATCCGGTTGCGGATACGCTGCTCGATCAGTCTTTCGGACGGCTCTTCGGTCATGGCGTGCCGCCACTGAACGCTAGAAGGGCAGTTTCATTCCTGGCGGGATCGGCAGTCCCGCGGTCAGCGCCTTGGTCTTTTCCTGCATGATCTGCTCGACCTTGGTCTTGGCGTCATTGTGGGCGGCGAGAACCAGGTCCTCCAGGATCTCGACATCGTCCTCCTTGAACAAGGACCGGTCGATCTTCAGCGACTTCATCTCGAATTTTCCGGTCAGCGTCACGTTAACCAGGCCGCCGCCGGCCTGGCCGGATGCTTCCAGCGTGGCGATCTCGTCCTGCATGGCCTGGAACTTGGCCTGCATTTCCTTCGCCTTGCCCATCAGGCCGAGAAGATCTTTCATGGTCGGGTCCTTTGCGAATACTTGCTGGGATCAGGTCTCGTCGTCGTCCGCCGGCGGTTCGACCGGCACATCGGCTTCAGCCGTCTCGGCTTCCGGCGCGTCGGGAATGCGCACGTCGATGATCTTCGCACCGGGAAAGCGCGCCAGGATGGCGGCGACGGTCGGGTCGCTCTTGGCATCCAGGAAGGCATTCTCGCGCTTGGTCGATTCCATTTCGGCGAGGGTCTGGCCGCCCTCCTCCTTCGACAGCGAGACCAGCCAGTTGCGCCCGGTCCAGGCGCGCAACTTCGTCGTCAGATCGTTGAGCAGCATCTTGGGCGCGTCGCTGGTGAGGCCGACATCGATACGGCCGGGCTCGATACGCACGAGACGGATGCAGCTCTTGACCAACACCTTGAAGGCGATGTCACGCTGCGCGTCGGCAAGGGCAACGATGTCGGCCAGCGATTTCAGCGGTACCTGCTGCGTCTCCAGCACCGGTTGCGGTGGCGCGACAAAGGCGACGGGAGCAGGCGCCGCGTCGACCAGCCGCATGGTCTGCGCACCGCCCGGTCCGGCAGGCATGCGCGTCTGCGCCACCGCGCTGGCGCCGCCGCCATTGCCATTGCCGGAAGCTGCTGGCGCTCCATTCGGGCGCGGCGCGCCATTTTGAACCGGTGCCGCGCCCTCAAGCGATCTCAGCGCCTCGTCCAGCGTCGGCAGGTCGGCGGCATGCGCCAGCCGGATCAGCACCATCTCGGCGGCACTGACCGGCCGGTTGGAGGACTGCACCTCGGGAATGCCCTTGAGCAGCATCTGCCATGTCCGCGACAACACCCTGACCGACAGCGTCCTGGCGAAATCGGCGCCGCGCTGCCGCTCGCCCTCGGACAGCGAAGCATCCTCGATTGCCGTCGGCACGAAACGCAGCCGGGTGACGAGGTGGTTGAACTCGGCAAGATCGGTCAGAACGGCGGCCGGATCGGCGCCGGTGTCGTATTGCGTGCGGAATTCGGCCAATGCCGCCGCCACGTCGCCCTTCATCACATGTTCGAACAGGTCGACGATGCGGGCGCGGTCGGCCAGCCCCAGCATCGCCCGTACGGCATCGGCACTGACGGAGCCGGCGCCGTGCGCGATCGCCTGGTCGAGGATGGAGAGCGAATCACGGGCCGAGCCCTCGGCGGCGCGCGCGATCATCGCCAGCGCATCGTCGTCGACCGAAATGCCTTCCTTGGCCGAAATCGAGGATAGGTGGGCGACCAGCGCACCGGCATCGATGCGCCTCAAGTCAAAACGCTGGCAGCGCGACAGGACGGTGATCGGAACCTTGCGGATCTCGGTGGTGGCGAAGATGAACTTGACGTGCGGCGGCGGCTCTTCCAGCGTCTTCAGCAGGCCGTTGAAGGCCTGCGTGGAAAGCATGTGCACTTCGTCGATGATGTAGACTTTGTAGCGGGCCGAGACCGGTGCGTAGCGCACGCGCTCGATGATATCCCTGATATCGTCGATGCCGGTGTGCGAGGCGGCATCCATCTCGATGACGTCGACATGGCGGCCTTCCATGATTGCCTGGCAATGCTCGCCGAGCACGGCAAGGTCGACCGAAGGCTGGTCCATATCGGCGGTTTTGTAGTTCAGGGCCCGCGCAAGTATGCGCGCCGTCGTGGTCTTGCCGACACCGCGCACGCCGGTCAGCATCCACGCCTGGGCTATGCGGCCGCTGGCAAAGGCGTTGGTGAGGGTACGCACCATCGGCTCCTGGCCGACCAGCTCGGAGAAGTTCGAAGGACGGTACTTGCGCGCCAGCACGCGATAGGCGACGGCCTTGCCATTCTCCAGGCTTTCTGGTCCCGAATTTCCGGCTTCGCTCATTCGCCCGTTAAGCTCCAAATGGCCGCGCCCGCAGGCGGCCGATTCCTGCGCATAGTCTCGCTCGCGCTGCAATGCGTCGTCAATGTCGCGAGAGGGGCCAATGAGGTGGGAGGCTGGAACAATGACCCGTTCCGGGCTCGTTAGGGCTGCTTCCTTCCGGACCTGACCCGGTTGGCGAGTGGATCGTCCACCACCAACCTCCCGCTTTCCATATCGGCAATTCGGCGATGAAATGCAAGTGCGCACGAGAATTGGCACACCAAACCGTGAGGGGCATAATGATTCGCTTGCAGCCCCTGTGCCGCCGCTCTAGCGTTTATGCGGTTGAAAAAAACACGAAACGTAAGGGAAACGCCGATGCTGCCGGGCCTGAAGGCCGGATTCACGCTGGATGCCCGGCTGGAGGCGGACAGCGAGCAGTTGATGTGGCTTGGGCTATGCGAATTGCGGGTGATGAACGATCGCCGCTGGCCATGGCTGCTGCTTGTGCCGCAGCGGCCCGGTGCGGAGGAAATCCACGACATGACCCCTCTCGACCAGGCAATGCTGACCTTCGAGACCAATATGGTGGCGCAAGCGCTGAAGAAGGCGACTGGCTGCACCAAGATCAACACCGGCGCGCTCGGCAACATCGTGCGCCAGTTGCACATCCATGTCATCGCACGTTCGGAAGGCGATCCCGGCTGGCCCGGCCCGGTGTGGGGGCACGGCCTGCGCGAGCCCTACAAGCGTTCCGACCTGCGCCGGTTTGCCGAAACGATAAGGGCGGCGCTATAAGCCTTCCCCTGTGTTCATCCCAAAACATGTCCATCCCAAAACACCAGAGTCCGTATGAGCTTTCGCCTGTTTGACGCGCCCTTGCGCGAGCCGAGCCAGTTCGTCGGCTTTGCCGGCAACACGATCGACCGGCAATCCGAGAACCGCGCCGACGATTCGGTCGACCAGGCGCTGGCCGATCCGACGACGCGGCTGCTTTTGATGAATGGCGGCCGGCTCTACCTGAAGCTCGGGAACAGCAGTCTCGACCCCTGGTTCGGCGTCGCCGAGAGCCAGCCCTTCAAGGTTTCGCTTGCCGATGGCGTCCTGCTCGGCTTTTCCGCACAAGGACCCGTGCTGGCCGTGCCGGCCGGCGTCGATGCCGAACAGCTGCCCGAAACCATCAAGGCGATCGACTACCGCTCGGTCTACATGCAAGGGCTGATCGATGAAGCGGCCGCCGGCGCGATGGCGCAAGGGGCTGCCCTGCTCGCCTGGCATGCAAGCCATCGTTTCTGCAGCAAGTGTGGTACCGAATCACAGATGCGGGCGGGCGGCTACAAGCGGCATTGCCCGAATTGCGGTACCGAACATTTTCCGCGCACCGACCCGGTGGCGATCATGCTGACGACGACGCGGGAGAAATGCCTGCTTGGGCGCGGCCGGCATTTCGCGCCGGGCATGTATTCGGCCCTTGCCGGTTTCATCGAGCCGGGCGAAACGATCGAGGCGGCGGTGCGCCGCGAAACGCTGGAGGAGGCCGGCATAAGGCTGGGCCGTGTCGTCTACCATGCCAGCCAGCCTTGGCCGTTTCCCTATTCGCTGATGATCGGCTGCTTCGGCGAGCCGCTCAATGAAGACATCCAGGCCGACCTCAACGAGTTGGAAGATTGCCGCTGGTTTGCCCGCGACGAAGTGCGCCTGATGCTTGCCAGGGAGCATCCCGGCAATCTGATAACACCGCCGAAAGGCGCCATTGCGCACCATCTTATCCGCGCCTGGGTCGATGCCGAATAATGCCCGCGAGTACTGAAAGACATTCCAGGAGAGACAAATGATCCGTCACACCGTCGTCTTCACGCTGAAGCATGCGCCACACTCGCTGGAGGAAAAGCGGTTTCTCGTCGACGCCAGGAAAATCCTCTCGGCGATCCGGGGCGTCACGCATTTCGAACAGTTGCGGCAGGTCAGCCCAAGAACGACTACCAGTTCGGCTTCTCGATGGAGTTCGCCGATCAGGCCGCCTATACGAGGTACAACGACCACCCCGACCACGTCGCCTTCGTGCGCGATCGCTGGATTCCGGAAGTCGAGAAATTCCTCGAAATCGACTATGTGCCGCTCGGCGCGGTGATCTAGTCCGCCACCTTCCACTGCTCACGCGACTCGCTGGCCGGATAGACGCCAAGGATCCGCACCTCGCGCGAGAAGAAGCGAAGCTCGTCCAGCGCCAGCTTGACCAGCGGATCGTCGGGATGGCCCTCGATGTCGGCGTAAAACAGCGTCGCCGTGAAAGCTCCCAGCTGGTAGCTCTCCAGCTTGGTCATGTTGATGCCGTTGGTGGCGAAGCCGCCCATCGCCTTGTAGAGCGCGGCCGGCACGTTGCGGACGCGGAAGATGAAGGTCGTCATCATCTTGGCGTCGGCCGAGGGGCGTTCGGCCCACTGCTTGTTCTTGGTCAGAACGACGAAGCGCGTGACGTTGCTGTCGGTGTCCTCGACATTCTCCTCGATGATGTCGAGCCCGTAGAGCTTCGCTGCCAAAGCCGGCGCCAGAGCGGCCATCGTGCGGTCCTTGACCTCGGAGACCAGCTTGGCGGCGCCAGCCGTGTCGCCAGCGACGATCGCCTTCCAGCCGTTCTTGCGGATGTATTTGCGGCACTGGCCAAGCGCGTGGATATGGCTGTGCACGGTCTTGATCTCGTCGCGCTTGACGCCCGGCAGCACCATCAGCTGGAAATGGATCGGCAGGAAATATTCGCCGACGATGTGCAGCTTCGATTCCGGCAAAAGGTGATGGATGTCGGCGACGCGCCCGGCAATGGTGTTCTCGATCGGGATCATGGCGAGATCGGCCTTGCCCGTCTCGACGGCATTGAATGCGTCCTCGAAGGTCGGGCACGGCAACGGCTCCATCGTGGGATAGACGTTGCGGGAGGCGGTGTCGGAATTGGCGCCCGGCTCGCCCTGGAACGATATTCTGTTGGTCTTTTCAGGCATGGGCCAAGTCTC
The DNA here is from genome assembly GCF_059683645.1 of Mesorhizobium sp. RCAM 05104. Classification (NCBI taxonomy): domain Bacteria; kingdom Pseudomonadati; phylum Pseudomonadota; class Alphaproteobacteria; order Hyphomicrobiales; family Phyllobacteriaceae; genus Mesorhizobium; species Mesorhizobium sp. RCAM 05104. The sequence continues at coordinate 2,973,570 of NZ_CM185033.1, forward strand.
GGTTCAAGGTTCTCGGGTTCGAAGGGATGTCTCAGGTCGAAAGGATGGTTCTGGCGCGTTCGAGGTCTTCGGGCGTGTCGACGCCGAGCGGCAGCGAACGCACGATCTCGGCATCGATGCGCATGCCGGCCTCCAGCGCCCGCAGCTGTTCCAGCCGCTCGCGGCGTTCGAGCTGGGACGGCTTCAGCGCGACGAAGCGCTCGAGCGCGGCGCGACGATAGGCATAGAGGCCGACATGATGATAGAGCGGCCCTTCGCCCCATGGCGCGGTGGCGCGGGTGAAATAAAGCGCCCTCAGCCGCGTGCCGGAGAGCGGCGAACCGACGATCTTGACGACGTTCGGGTTGGTCCTCTCCTCGTCGCGGACGATCTCGACGCCGAGCGTGGCGATATCCACGGCCGCGTTCTCGAAAGGCCTGAGCGAAGCGCCGATCAAATCGGGATCAATGGTCGGCAGGTCGCCCTGAACGTTGACGATCGTTTCGACCTTTTTCTCAGGATCGAGGATCGTCAGCGCTTCGAAGATGCGGTCGGAACCCGATTCGTGGTCCATGCGCGTCATCACGGCCTCGAAACCATGCGCGCGCACCGCTTCCGCCACGCTTTGCGTGTCGGTCGCCACCACCACTCGGCCGAGGCCGGCCTCGGCGGCGCGGCGGGCGACATGGACGATCATCGGCGCGCCCGCGATGTCAGCCAGCGGCTTGCCCGGCAGGCGCGTCGAGGCCATGCGGGCCGGGATCAGGATCAACGTGGACATCGCAAGCGACAGGCATCTCAAAAGGGGAAGGGAAAAGTGGCAAAAGGTCTCACTGGAAGCGCCCTTATAGGTGTTGCAACGCCCGAGCAAAAGACCTAGTTTCCGCCCGATTTGACCGGCTCTGGAGGGCAGGTCTCGATACCGACGGACGGAGTGGACGGTTCGGTCCGCCGGAAAAGGGAGCAAGGGGCGTATGGATTCCAACGAAGTCAACAAGCTGCTCGCCGGATTGCTCGGAACCGTTTTCGTGGTGTTCTCGGTCGGCCTTGTGTCCAATGCGCTGTTTGCCTCGCCGCCCCCGGAAAAGCCCGGTTTCGCCATCGAGGCCGCCGAGCCCGCCGAAGGCGGCCCGGCCGCTCCGGCTGCCGAAGCCAAGCCGATCGCCGACCTGCTGGCGACCGCCAATGTCGAAGCGGGCGCAGCGGTCTTCAAGAAGTGCCAGGCCTGCCATTCCGGTGAAAAGGGCGGCCCGAACAAGGTCGGCCCCGATCTGTGGGATCTCGTCGACCGCCCCGTCGCCGAACATGCGGGCTTCGCCTATTCGGCCGGCATGAAGGAATTCTCCAAGGGCGGCACCGAGAAGTGGACCTACGACAACATCAACCACTTCATCACCTCGCCGAAGAAATTCGTGAAAGGCACGGCCATGGGCTTCGCCGGCCTGCCCAAGGACGAGGACCGCGCCAACGTCATCGCCTATCTGCGCACGCTTTCGGACAATCCCAAGCCGCTGCCGGCGCCAGGGGCTGCCGCCGACGCGACGGCACCCGCCAAGCCGGCGGAGGCCGCCCCGGCAAAGCCGGCGGCGCCAGCCGCCCCCGCTGCACCGGCTCCGGCCGCACCGGCACCGGCACCGGCCCAATAACCAGATAGCATTTCGACGACCTTGAAAAAGCCGGGTTCAGCCCGGCTTTTTCGTTAGGACAAACGCATATACGGCGACAAAGCCGCGCATAGCGGTTTTCACGAGCGCCAAATCATCTAGATTGCCTTTCTGGACTGATCCGGGACAGGCATGGCGAAGAGGATAGTGCATGACGGTTGGCCGAACGCTTCTCAAGTCGCTGCTGGCGGCAGCCCTTCTGGCGGCGGGATTGCAGACCACCCGTGCCGACGAATGGCGCACCACCTCATCGCTGATCGGCGAGTCCAAATACGGCGACAATTTCCAGCACTACGACTACGTCAACCCTGATGCGCCAAAGGGCGGCACGTTGAATTCGGTGGTGCTCGGTACCTTCGACAGCTTCAACCCCTATGTCGTCCAGGGATCGCCGGCGGCGGGCCTTGTCGGATTCGGCGGTGGCCTGCTCTACGACACGCTGATGGAGCAGGCCACCGACGAAGGCAGCACCAGCCATCCGCTGATCGCCGATGCCTACAAATATCCGGCCGACTATTCCTCGGCGACCTACCGGCTCGACCCGCGCGCGAAATGGCACGACGGCCAGCCGATCACCGTCGATGACGTGATCTGGTCGTTCCAGGTGCTGAAGGCCAACAGCCCGCAATACAGCCGCTATTTCGAGAATGTCACCGACGCGGTGGCCGTCTCCGACCGCGAGGTCGAGTTCCATTTCAGCCAGAAGGGCAACCGCGAACTGCCCAAGATCATCGGCGATCTCGCCGTGCTGCCGAAACACTGGTGGGAGGGCACCGATGCCAGCGGCAAAAAGCGCGACGTCACCAAGCCGACACTGGAAATTCCGCTCGGCTCGGCCGCCTACAAGATCGCCAGCTTCAAGCCGGGCTCGGAAATCATCTGGCAACGCGTGCCGGACTACTGGGCGGCCAAGTTGCCGGTAAAGATCGGTCGCGAGAATTTCGACAGGCGGCGCTATACCTATATCCTCGATGACAATGCCGCCTGGCTGGCCTTCACCAAGGGTGGGCTGGAAGACATCCACCGGGAGTACAGCTCGCGCAAATGGGCGACCGCCTATAATTTCCCGGCATTCCAGACCGGCGACGTCATCAAGAAGGACTTCCAGACCCAGTCGCCAGAACCGATGCAGGGCTTCGTCCTCAACCAGCGTCGGCCGCTGTTCCAGGATCGCCTGGTGCGGGAGGCGCTGACCATCCCGTTCGATTTCGAGAGCATGAACCGCACCCTGTTCTTCGGCTTCAACACCCGCACATCCAGCTATTTCCAGGGCACAAACCTGGCGTCGAGCGGATTGCCGCAAGGCAAGGAACTGGAGATCCTGGAAAAGTTTCGCGACAAGCTGCCGCCCGAACTCTTCACCCAGGAATTCAAGCTGCCCGTCTACGATTCGCCGCAAGCGGAACGGAAGTACCTCAAGCAGGCGGTCGATCTCTTAGCCAAGGCCGGCTGGGTCATCAAAGGTGGCAAGATGGTCAATGCCAAGACCGGCGAGCCATTGAAGTTCGAGATCCTTGGCTGGAACGACACGGATCAGGTGATCGCCAGTCCCTACATCGCCAATCTGCGCAAGATCGGAATTGCCGCCACTTTGCGCATCATCGACCAGACCCAGTATATCAACCGCGTCAACAATTTCGATTTCGATGTCGTCACGGGCCTGTTCGGCCAATCGGATTCGCCCGGCAATGAGCAACGCGATTTCTGGAGCTCGAAGGCCGCCGACGCGCCTGGTTCGCGCAATCTGATGGGCATCAAGGACCCGATCGTCGACGCACTGGTCGACCGCATCATCTTCGCCACCGACCGTGATGACCTTGTCGCCGCCACCCACGCGCTCGACCGCGTCTTGCTGTGGAACTTCTACGTCGTGCCACAATATCACCGGTCCGCGGTCTGGCTGGCCTATTGGAACAAGTTCGGCTTCCCCGACAAGCAGCCTGCTTATGTCGGCGCCGATATCGACTCCTGGTGGATCGACCTCGACAAGGAGAAGGCGCTGGCGGCCAAATACAGGGGCAGCAATTGATGGCGGTCCTGCCTCGCCGCGATTTCCTGGCATTGGGCGGCGCGGCTGCGGCCGCCGCTCTTTTGCCCGGCCGGGCCTTCGCCAACATCGCGACCGGCACCAAGCTGCACGGCCTGTCTGCCTTCGGCGACCTCAAATACAAACCGGATTTCACACATTTCGACTATGTCAACGTCGACGCACCGACTGGCGGCATTTTCAATTTCGCGCCACCGAACTGGGGCTACAACCAGGACACGCAGACCTTCAACACGCTCAATTCCTTCGCCAACAAGGGCGACGCGCCGCCGCGCATGGAGATGTGTTTCGATGCGCTGATGGTATCAGCGCTCGATGAGCCGGACGCTGTCTATGGCGAGATTGCCGACGGTGTAACGCTGTCGGACGACCGCAACGGCTTCACGTTCTCGCTTCGCCCGCAGGCGCGCTTCCACGACGGCACGCCGCTGACGGCACAAGACGCCGCCTTCACCTTCAAGCTCTACAAGGACAAGGGCCACCCCGACCTGTCGCTGTCGCTGACGCATATGGTCGACGCCGTCGCCGTGGACGACCGCACGCTGCGGCTGACTTTTTCCGGCAAGCAGTCCGCCCGCACCGTACTCAACATCGTGCAGTTCCCGATCCTGTCGAGGGCTTTCTACACGGCAAACCCGTTCGACAGTTCGCAACTGAACCCGCCGCTTGGCTCGGGTGCCTACAAGGTCGGGAGCTTCTCGGCCGGCGCATGGATCGAGTATGAGCGTGTGGCGGACTATTGGGGACGCGACCTCCCGGTCAATCGTGGCCTGAACAATTTCGACATCATCCGCATCGAGTTCTATCAGAATCGCACCGCCGGTTTCGAAGCCTTCAAGAAGGGCGAGATCACCTATCGCGAAGAATTCACCTCGCGCGTCTGGGCCACCGCCTACGACTTCCCCGCACTGACGGCCGGCAAAGTGGTCAAGCACGAATTTCCGGCTGAAAAGAAGCCCGCCATGCAGGGGACCGCGGTCAATCAACGACGCGAGCAGTTTCGCGACGCCCGGGTGCGGCAGGCGATCGCATTGTGCTTCGACTTTGAATGGACGCGGCGCAATTTCTTCTACGGCTCCTACGAACGCTCGCAATCCTGCTTCGAGAAATCGGCCTTCCGCGCCGAAGGGCCGCCTTCTCCGGAAGAACTGGCCCTGCTGGAGCCGCTGCGCAGCCAGCTTCCGGCGGAAGTCTTCGGCGAGGCTGTGACGCAGCCCGCATCCGACGGCTCCGGCCGCGACCGCAAACTGCTTGGCAAGGCGGCAAAGCTTCTGGGCGCCGCGGGCTGGAAACGGTCGGGCGACTTTGTCGTCAACGACAAGGGCAGCAGGCTTTCGGCCGAGTTCATGGTCGATGACGATACCTTCGTGCAGATATATTCGCCCTGGGTCGCGAACATGAAGGCGATCGGCATCGACGCCACCATCCGGCTGGTGGATTCGGCGCAATATCAGTCCAGACAAGCGACGTTCGACTTCGATCTGCTGTCGGCCGCCTTCTCGTTCAGCGCGACGCCGACGCGCGACGACATCGAAGTCTTCTTCCACTCGAGCACCGCCAACGTCTCCGGCTCGCGAAATTTGCCGGGCGTGGCGGACCCCGCGATCGACACGCTGATCGATGCCGTGGGCACCGCAAAGGATCGTGAAACCCTGACCGTGGCGATGCGGGCGCTTGACCGGGTCTTGCGCGCGCGGCGCGATTGGATTCCTAGTTGGTTCCTGGCGAATCACCGAAGCGCCTATTGGGACATGTTCGGCTTTCCCGAACAGAAGCCCGATTTCGGCTTTCCGGTCGAGGCGCTGTGGTGGTTCGATAAGGGCAAGGCGGCAAAAATTGGCAAAGGCTGAGATATCAGTCCAACAAGGGCAGAAAGCCTGATGGGCGCCTATATCCTGCGCCGCATCCTTTTGATGATCCCGACCCTGTTCGGCATCATGGCGATATCCTTCGCCGTCATCCAGTTCGCGCCTGGCGGTCCGGTCGAGCAGGTCATCGCCAAGCTGACCAACCAGGGCGGCAGCGATCGCCTTGGCGGCGGCGGTGGCGACGTGGGCGGCGGCAATTTGGATGTCGCCGGCGACGTCGGTTCGAAATATCGCGGCGCGCAGGGCCTCGATCCGGAATTCATCAAGAAGCTGGAAAAGCAGTTCGGCTTCGACAAGCCGCCGCTCGAGCGCTTCGGCATGATGCTGTGGAACTACGCCCGCTTCGATTTCGGCGACAGCTATTTCCGCGACATCTCGGTGCTCGACCTGATCCTGGAAAAAATGCCGGTGTCGATTTCGATCGGGCTGTGGATCACGCTTCTCTCCTACATGATCTCGATCCCGCTCGGCATCCGCAAGGCGGTCAAGGACGGCACTCCCTTCGACGTCTGGACCAGCGGCGTTGTCATTGTCGGCTATGCCATCCCAGGCTTCCTGTTCGGCATCATGCTGATGGTGCTTTTTGCCGGCGGATCCTTCTGGGACTGGTTTCCGCTACGCGGCCTGACCTCCGACAATTGGGACCAGCTGTCCTGGTGGGGCAAGATCGTCGACTATTTCTGGCACATGACCTTGCCGCTGACGGCGCTGGTGCTGTCGGCTTTCGCCACCACGACGCTGTTGACCAAGAACTCGTTCCTGGAAGAGATCCGCAAGCAGTATGTGGTGACGGCGCGCGCCAAGGGCCTGTCGGAACGGCAGGTGCTCTACGGCCACGTCTTCCGCAACGCCATGCTGATCGTCATCGCCGGCTTTCCGGGCGCCTTCATCTCGGCCTTCTTCACCGGCTCGCTGCTGATCGAGAACATCTTTTCGCTCGATGGCCTCGGCCTGCTCGGTTTCCGGTCGGTGGTCGAACGCGACTATCCCGTGGTGTTCGCCAATCTCTACATCTTCTCGCTTCTCGGCCTGTTCGTCGGATTGCTGTCTGACCTGCTCTACACCTGGGTCGATCCGCGCATCGATTTCGAGCGGAGAGACGTCTGATGTCGGAGGCCAGCGCCACCGCGGAGACGGCGCCCGCGCGGATCAAGCGGCCCTTCCTGTCGCCGCTCAACAAGCGCCGCCTGCAGAACTTCAAAGCCAACCGGCGCGGTTTCTGGTCGCTGTGGATATTCCTCGTCCTGTTCGTGCTGTCGCTGTTTGCCGAATTCATCGCCAACGACAAACCGATCATCGCTTCCTACAAGGGCGAGATCCTGTTTCCGGTGCTGGTCGCCTACCCCGAGGAAAAGTTCGGCGGCTTCTATGCCGTCACCGACTACCGCGACCCCGTAATCCAGGACGAGATCAACGCCAATGGCTGGATGATCTGGCCGCCGGTGCGCTACTCCTACCAGACCGTCAACAACGCCATTCCGGAAGCGGCACCGGCCAGGCCGTCCTGGGAGTATGACGCCAAGACACGCTGCAACCAGTACCCGCAAGGCGCTGCCGACCCGGCCTGCATCGTCGGCAACTGGAACTGGCTTGGCACCGACGACCAGGCGCGCGACGTGCTGGCGCGCGTCATCTACGGCTTCCGCATTTCGGTGCTGTTCGGCCTGATCCTGACCGCCGGCTCGGCTTTGATCGGCGTCGCGGCCGGCGCCGTACAAGGCTATTTCGGCGGCTGGACCGATCTGCTGTTCCAGCGCTTCATCGAAATCTGGTCGGCGATCCCGGTGCTCTACCTCCTGCTCATCGTCGCCGCCATCCTGCCGCCGGGCTTCTTCATCCTGCTCGGACTGATGCTGTTGTTCTCCTGGGTGGCGCTGGTCGGCGTGGTGCGGGCCGAGTTCCTGCGCGCCCGCAACTTCGAATATGTCAACGCGGCCCGGGCGCTCGGCGTGCCCAACCTCACCATCATGTTCCGGCACCTCCTGCCCAACGCCATGGTGGCGACATTGACCTTCCTGCCATTCCTGCTCAGCGGCTCGATCTCGACGCTGACCTCGCTCGACTATCTCGGCTTTGGCCTGCCGCCCGGCTCCGCCTCGCTCGGCGAGCTGCTCAAGCAGGCGCAGCGCAACCTCAACGCGCCGTGGCTCGGCATTTCCGGTTTCGTCGTCATTTCGCTGATGCTGTCGCTGCTGGTCTTCGTCGGCGAGGCGACGCGCGACGCCTTCGATCCGCGCAAGACGTTCCGATGAGCGAGGCTCCCCTGCTCAGCGTCCAAGACCTCAGCGTCGCCTTCGGCCAGGGCGGCGACCAGTCGATGGCGGTCGACCACATCTCCTTCGACATCGCCAAGGGCGAGACAGTGGCGCTCGTCGGCGAATCCGGCTCCGGCAAATCGGTATCGGCACTGTCGGTGTTGAAGCTCTTGCCCTATCCGAGCGCCAGCCACCCCTCGGGAAAGATCCTGTTCCGGGGCGCTGACCTGCTTGCCATGAGCGAGAAGCAGTTGCGGCAGGTGCGCGGCAACAAGATCACCATGATCTTCCAGGAGCCGATGACCTCGCTCAACCCGCTGCACACGATCGAGCATCAGATCGTCGAGATCCTGAAGCTGCATCAAGGCATGGCCGACCGCCCGGCCAAGGCGCGTACGCTGGAACTGCTCAACGAGGTCGGCATTCGCGATCCGCAGAAGCGGCTCGATGCCTATCCGCACCAGCTGTCCGGCGGTCAGCGCCAGCGCGTCATGATCGCCATGGCACTGGCTAACGAACCCGAACTGCTGATCGCCGACGAGCCGACGACGGCGCTCGACGTCACCGTGCAGGCACAGATCCTCGAACTGCTGGCCGGCTTGAAAAGCCGCAAGGGCATGTCGATGCTGTTCATCACCCATGATCTCGGCATCGTGCGCAAGATTGCCGACCGGGTGTGCGTGATGACCAAGGGCAAGATCGTCGAGACCGGACCGACCAAGGAGATCTTCGCCAATCCGCGGCATGCCTATACGCGGCATCTGCTTGCGGCTGAGCCGAAGGGCAAGCCGCCGGCGGCCAATGCCGCCGCCAAGCCGGTGATGACGGGCAAGGACATCAAGGTCTGGTTCCCGATCAAGCACGGCTTCTTCCGCCGCACCGTCGACAATGTGAAGGCGGTCGACGGCATCGATGTCACCGTGCGTGCCGGCCAGACGCTTGGGGTGGTCGGCGAGTCCGGCTCGGGCAAGACGACGCTCGGCCTGGCGCTGGCGCGCATGATCTCGTCGACCGGGACCATCCAGTTCAACGGGCACGACATCAACCAATTGTCCTTCAATGCCATGCGGCCGCTCAGGCGCGAGCTGCAGATCGTCTTCCAGGACCCGTTCGGCTCGCTCAGCCCGCGCATGTCGATCGCCGAGATCATTGAGGAGGGCCTGAAGATCCACGAACCGAAGCTGTCGCCCGACCAGCGCGACGACAAAGTAGCCGCCGTGCTGAACGAGGTCGGCCTCGATCCGGCGACACGCAACCGCTATCCGCACGAGTTTTCCGGCGGCCAGCGCCAACGCGTCGCCATCGCGCGCGCCATGGTGCTCAACCCACGCTTCGTCATGCTGGACGAGCCGACGTCGGCGCTCGACATGAGCGTGCAAGCGCAGGTCGTCGACCTGTTGCGCAGCCTGCAGGCCAAGCACGACCTCGCCTATCTCTTCATCAGCCACGACCTCAAGGTCATCCGGGCGCTGGCCAATGACGTCATCGTCATGCGCAACGGCAAGATCGTCGAAGCCGGCCCTTCCGAGCAGATTTTTGGAAATCCGCAAACCGACTATACTCGGGCGTTGATCTCGGCCGCCTTCAAGATAGAGACGGCCCCTGTCGGCATCGTCAGCCAGTGATTTGCGTAAAGAGGGACTAGAAGATCGCGATGGAAAAAGGCCGTATCCTGCTTGCCGTCACCGGCTTTCATCCGCAGCGCTGGCGCGAACTGTTGTCGGCGGAACGCGAGGTGGTGCTGGAGCCGGATGGCGCCAAAGACCCTTCGATCACCTATGCCGTGGTGTGGAAGCAGAAGCCGAACATCCTGGCGTCGCTGCCCAATCTGCGCGCCATCTTCTCGATCGGTGCCGGCGTCGACCATATCTTCGCCGATCCCGGCCTGCCCGATGTGCCGATCGTCAAGGTCGTCGCCGACAACCTTACCCAGTACATGACCGAATATGTCGTCTGGCGGGTGCTCGATCACCATCGCCAGGGCCTGCTCTACCGGTCGCAGCAGCCGAAGAAGATCTGGCATGAGCCGCAGCAGAGGCCGGCCGGCGACATTTCCGTCGGCATCATGGGGCTCGGCAATCTCGGCCGCGCCGCAGCCTCGGTGCTTTTGTCGCTCGGCTTTGCCGTCAATGGCTGGTCGCGCAGCGACCGACCGATGGACGGCGTTGCGACCTATTCCGGCGAGGCCGGATTGATCCCTTTCCTCAAGGCAACCGATATCCTGGTCGTTCTGCTGCCCCTGACGCCAGACACCCGTGGCATCATCAACTACGGGGTGCTGAAGGAGCTGAGGAAACGCAACGGTCTTGGCGGCTCGGTGCTGATCAATGCCGGGCGCGGCCGCCTGCAGAAGGACGCCGACATTTTGCGGGCGCTGGATGACGGCACGCTGAAGGAAGCGAGTCTCGACGTGTTCGAGGTCGAACCGCTGCCAAAGACCAGTCCGTTGTGGAGCCATCCCAAGGTGTTCGTGACGCCACATACGGCCGCGACCTCCGACCCTGTCCACCTGGCGCCGATCATGCTGCGCCAGATGGATGCCTTCGAACGGGGCGAAAAGCTCGTCAATCTGGTGGACCGCAAAGCGGGGTATTAGCCGGAACACGACCTCATCTGGCCAGGTCCCATTCCTGGAAGCATTTCTTGATTGCCCGCATGGAAGACAGTTCCAATCTTGGCAGGGCGAGTTGCTCGAACATCGCTCGGTACCGTTCGCGATTTCGCGGCGTGGCCACCGCAATATGATGGATCATGTCCCACTTGACGCTGTCGCGCCCGCCTTGCAAAGCACCGCGCCTTTCTTTCTCGAACAACGTCCGGCGAAAATACCGCAATAAACTTGCCGGCGTGGAGACATCCAGCAGGATCAATCCCGTCGCCCGCCGAAAGCGTTGCGGCATGCAAACCGAATAATTTCCGTCCATGACCCAATGCTCGCCGGCGATTGCGGCGTCGTGCAGGGCAATGAATTCGTCCTTTGGGCGCGCTTCCCAATCCGTGTTCGGAAGATGGAAGAGCTGGTCGAGGTGAATGACCTCCACATCGCGCTTCCGGCCAATGGCGTCGGCGAGGGTCGACTTGCCGCTGTTGGAGGGCCCCAGGATACATATGCGGTCACCGAGGTCCGAGAGATCCATCCGATCGTACCCTCGCAAGGACGTAGCCCGCTGCCTGCGATAAATTCCCGACCAACAACGGCTTCCTTAACCGGGCAGGGCCAACTTCTTCTGCTTGTCCGGGTGGCCGCAGTCACGGCGGTCGATCGACCGGTTCATGGCATCGATCTCGCCGGTCGCCTGGTCGGCATCGCGCTTGGCCTTGGAGCGCATGTCAAGCGTGAACGGGCCAAAGCCCATCGCCGGGTTGGAGAATGTCGGCTTGGCTTCCGTCGACAGATGGTATTGCTGCGCCAATCCGTTGCGCTGCGCGAGCAACTGGTCGCACGGGACGCTGTCATACTGCAGGGAGGACTGTATATTGGCGTCCTGCCTCTCGGACATCGAATTGCCCACGCAGCCGGCGGTCGCCAGGCAAGATGCCAAGACAATCATGTTCCAGCGCATCTGATATGCTCCTCCTGATATCCCGCCCTGATGCGACCAGATCGCAAATATCAGTCGCGCACGCAAATCAGACTTTTTCGCAGCACCGATGTCCGCGAGGGCGACGAAACAGGATTGGCATTCAACCTGCTGGCAGCCTGTCCGCCACAACGACCAGCCCTTCGACCGGTTCCCGGCGATCCTGCCGGATCACGGTTGTTTCCAGCGACAGGACTGAAAACCCGTTGGCAGCCAGGACTTCACGCACATGATGTTCCGAATGTGCGTAGCGACGCGATGGCAGCAACACGAAATCGCCATTGCCGGCCAGCCTCTCGACGGAAAAGGCGAACAGGCCATCCCCGGTCAGCAAGCCGCCAACCGTCTTCACCACGCCGTCCAGCGCGCCGACATAGATGAAGACATCGGCCACCGTCACCAGTTCGGCTTTCGGGCCGGCATAGGAAAAATCCCGCAAATCGGCCTTGCCAAGGAAATCGTAGACACCCTTGGCCCGCGCCTGCTTCAGCATCCTGGCCGAAATGTCGTAGCCCTCCAGCCGATCGGCGATGGGCCGCAGCCTTTGCCCCATCAGGCCGGTGCCGCAGCCAAGGTCGAGCGCCAGCGGGAAGCGGCCCGGCCTTGCCGTCCGGATGGCCTGATCGAGCAACTGCGGCAGCCGGTAACCCAGCTTCTCGACCAGTGATTCATCGAAGCTTTCTGCGTAGTGGTCGAACAGCGTCTCGACGAAGGCACTGGGGAGCGCGTCGGCGGCCGGCGCCTTGCCGATCAATTGCAGGTTCAATGCAGCACCCTGACGATCCGTCGGATCGAGTTGCAGCGACATCGTCCATGCCTGCGCAGCCAGATCCGGCGCACCCGCCGCCTGCTGCATTTCGCCGAGGCGAAACCAGCCCATCGCCCATTGCGGCGTCAGCTCCAGCGCACCGAGCAGCAATTCGGCCGCCGCCGCATGATCGCCGTCCGCACAAAGCATCTCGGCATAATCGGCGCGGCGATCGGCGTTCAAGTCGCCGGACGAGGCCTGTAGCGGTTTCATGGCGATGGGTCCTGTCGGCAAATGCAGCCGGCGATGCTGTATGCGGGAGTCAGCAGTCTCTGATAACAGGCTTCCCGTGGCGGAATTATATCCTATCTTGGAGAAACATGCGCGCCAGCGACCTGCTTCACCCCCGGCCCGAGGGCCTCTATTGCCCACCGGGCGATTTCTTCATCGACCCGGTGCGGCCGGTGAACCGGGCGCTGATCACGCACGGCCATTCCGACCATGCGCGTTCCGGCCACCGCTCGGTGCTGGCGACGCAGCAGACGCTCGACATCATGGGCCTGCGCTATGGCGAGCGTTTTGCCGAGACGACGCAAGCGGCGCGGCTCGGCGAGACGATTGTCCTCGACGGCGTCGGCGTCAGCTTCCATCCGGCCGGTCATGTGCTGGGCTCGGCGCAGATCGCCGTCGAGCACCAGGGCACGCGCATCGTCGCTTCCGGCGACTACAAGCGGCAGAAGGACGCAACGTGTCGGCCATTCGAGCCGATCCAGTGCGACGTGTTCATCACCGAGGCAACCTTCGGCCTGCCGGTGTTCCGCCATCCGCCCGACACCGAGGAGATCGGCCGCCTGCTGAAGTCGGCGGCGCAGTTCCCCGAGCGCTCGCATCTGGTCGGCGCCTATGCGCTGGGGAAGGCGCAGCGGGTGATGCGGCTGTTGCGCGACGCCGGCTACGACAGGCCGATCTACATCCATGGCGCGCTGGCGAGACTCAGCGAGTACTACCAGGGCCAGGGCATCGACCTCGGGACGCTCGCACCGGCAACGGTGGAGGGCGGCAAGCAAGATTTCGCGGGCGCCATCGTCGTTGGCCCGCCATCGGCCTTCGCCGACCGCTGGGCGCGGCGCTTTCCCGATCCGATCTCGTGCTTCGCGTCGGGCTGGATGCGCATCCGCCAGCGCGCCAAGCAAGGCGGCGTCGAACTGCCGCTGATCATATCGGACCACGCCGACTGGGACGAGCTGACCGGCACCATCAAGGAGACCGGAGCCGAGGAGATCTGGGTGACGCATGGCCGCGAGGAAGCGCTGGTGCGCTGGTGCGAGCTCGAAGGCATAGCCGCCCGGCCACTGCACCTTGTCGGCTATGAGGATGAGGGCGATTGATGGCATGAACCGCTTCGCCGAGCTTCTCGACCGCCTCGTGCTGACGCCTTCGCGCAACGGCAAGCTGACCTTGCTGACCGACTATTTCCGTAGCGTCGAGGATCCCGACCGCGGCCTGGCGCTGGCCGCCATCACCGGTGACCTCAACATCGCCGCGATCAAGCCGGCGATGCTGCGTGCCTTGGTCACCGAACGCATGGACCCGGTGCTGTTCGGCTATTCCTACGACTATGTCGGCGATCTCGCCGAAACGGTGTCGCTGGTCTGGCCGCAATCGCCCGGACACATTCCGAACCGTGAGCCGACGCTTGGCGAGGTCGTGGCGAAACTACAGGCGGCAAGCCGCTCCGATGGACCGAAGGTGCTGGCCGGGCTGCTCGACAGCGCCGGCATCTCGGCGCGCTTTGCCATCATCAAGCTGGTCACCGGGGGGCTGCGTATCGGCGTATCGGCGCGGCTTGCCAAACAGGCTCTGGCGGATTTCGGCAAGGTCGATGTCGCCGAGATCGAGGAGCTCTGGCACGGGCTGTCGCCGCCTTACACGGCACTGTTCGCGTGGCTGGAAGGCAAGGCCGAAAAACCACAAAGCACGGCGATGGCGCTGTTCAAACCGGTGATGCTGTCGAACCCGGTCGGCGATGGCGATCTCGAAAAGCTTGACCCCGCGGACTATGCGGCCGAATGGAAATGGGACGGCATCCGTGTCCAGGCGGCAGCCGAAGGCGGCAGTCGAAGGCTCTATTCGCGCACCGGCGACGATGTCTCCGGCGCCTTTCCAGACCTCGCCGACGCCATGCATTTTTCCGCCGTCCTCGACGGCGAGCTGCTGGTCGGCGATCCCCGGGAGGCGACGGGAACCTTCTCGGATCTGCAGCAGCGGCTGAACCGCAAGACAGTGACCGCCAAGATGCAGCAGCAATACCCGGCATTCATGCGCTGCTACGATTTGCTGCAGATCGGCGACGAGGATTTGCGCGCCTTGCCGTTTCGCGAGCGGCGCGGCCGTCTCGAAACCTTCGTGCAGACGCTCGATCCGAGCCGCTTCGATCTTTCGCCGTTCGTCCAATTCGAGGACTGGCAAGCGCTGGAGGACCTGCGCCGGGCGCCGCCGCATCCGGTCATCGAAGGCGTGATGCTGAAGCGCTGGGACTCACCTTATGTCGCCGGCCGGCCGAAAGGTCCCTGGTTCAAGTGGAAACGCGATCCGCACACGGTGGATGCGGTGCTGATGTACGCCCAACGCGGTCACGGCAAGCGCTCGAGCTTCTACTCGGACTATACGTTCGGCGTCTGGTCCGGCAGGGAAGGCGAGGAGGAACTGGTGCCGGTCGGCAAGGCCTATTTCGGCTTCACCGACGAGGAGCTGAAGCAGATCGACAAATATGTCCGCGACAACACCATCGAACGCTTCGGACCGGTGCGCTCGGTGCGGGCCGACCGCGACAACGGCCTGGTGCTGGAAGTCGCCTTCGAGGGGCTCAACCGCTCGACCCGGCACAAATCCGGCGTTGCCATGCGCTTCCCCCGCATTTCACGGCTGCGCTGGGACAAGCCGGCCAACGAGGCGGACCGCATCGAGACGCTGCAGGCGCTGCTCGATCGCTAGGCCACTTCGTGCTGCTTACGGCTCGACCGAGACGCGGATTTCGTAGATGTCCGCTGCCTTGCCCTGCTTGTCGAAGTCGGAATTGATGGCGATCGTGCCGGCCGAGCCCGGGTGCTTGTCGGGAAACTTCACGTCAAACAGGTATTCGTTCTGCTGCTGGCCGACCGCATAACGCTTGCGGCCGCAGTCGCCGAGTTCGCCGAAGTTGCAGTCGACGGACATCTGCGTCTCCTTGCCTTCTTCGGAACGGGCGATGATGTCGAACACGGCATGCTTGCCGGCGAGTTTCTCCAGCACGCCTTGCCCGACATCGAAGCTGATCGCCGAACCGGAGGCGCCGGACTGGATGCGCAGGAACGACCCGGTGTCGTCCTTCATCACCTCGGCCTTGGCATCCGATGGGGCGCTGACATGCGTCGGGTCGGTCGGCGAGAACACATTGATCCAGTCACGCGTCTGGTCTGCCGCACCCGGCTTTGCCGGCCCAGTTTCGCCATCGGCCGGCGTGAAATCGTCGCCCTCGACTGTTGGCGGTGCTTGCGGCGGCGCGGTGTCGAGTTGTGCCGGCGTCTTGAACACGCCGGTCTGCATGGCGAAGAACAGGCCGATGCCAACCGCCGCAAGCAGCGTCACGCCGAGGAAGATGGCGGTCAGCGGCAGGCGGCGCCCCCTTATGCGCCGTTCATCGCGATCGGGCGCCACTTCGGCCGCGGCTTGCGCCGAGGCCGGGGCCGACATGTCGATGGCCGGCGCGCTGGGAAGAACCGGATCGGGCATGATGTCGGGAACGACCGGCAGCACGCGCGAGTGCGGCGCATCGGAGCCGGATTGCACAGGTCCGTCGACAGCGGGCGATGGCGCCGCCTGGCCACTCTCGACCGTGGGTGCGGTATCGGCCGCAAGCTCGACCGCCGGGGCTTCGCCCCGCGGCGTGACATCCGGCACCGCCGGCAGGAACTCGGATTCGATTTCGGTGATTTTCGCCTGTATCGACTTGCGGCGATTGATGGCGACTTCAACTGTTACACCAGGATTGGCCTGAAGCGCGCGGTCGAGCGCGGCAAAAGCCGATCGATAGACCTTTTCGCGGAACACGCGGTCCTCGGCATTGCCCTTCTCCAAGGCGTTCCGGATCGCTTTTTCGATCGCGTCCAAGCGGGTCCCTTTGCACGTTTGCCAACCTTGCCATGATCGTTAGCCGCAGGCGACCAATCAATCAACGGGCGAGCGGCGCATTCTGCCTTGTCGAGGTGTGCAAAGTCCATTCCGGCAGTGTTCCGATAACGAAATCAGCATGTTTCATCTATTTTCCCGCGCATGGCGACATCGATCCTGTCGAGCTATCCCTTCGCAACCAATTGGCGAAGGGTGCGTGAGCGGCTTTCGGCTGGCGGCAAGACACGCCGCATGAAATGCCAAGTCGCATCTTGAATTCGCGGCCGGTTGAGTCTATCACCCAGCCCATCTTGGAGGCCTTGGCTTCCCGGGGCCGCTTTAGCTCAGTTGGTAGAGCACCGCATTCGTAATGCGGGGGTCGCGTGTTCGAGTCACGCAAGCGGCACCATTTCCCCTCCATTCCTGTCATCTCGTCGCGGGCCGCATCAGGCATTCCCGCGAAGGTCATCGCCATTGTCGAGGCCCCGGTTTGGTGTGAAACTCGGGTCCTCAGAATGGGAGGTCGAAAATGTCCAACAGTTTCAGGACCGGAGACATCGTCAAGCTGAAGTCCGGGGGCCCCAGGATGACGGTGAGCGATGGCGCCGCCTCGGGCATGTATCTGTGCCATTGGTTCAATCGCGAGGGCGAGGTGTGGACCCCGCAACACGCCGCGTTCAAGCCCGAGCAGCTGGTAGTGGCCGACCAATCAGACTAGGCCACAGGCCGACACGGCTTCGCTGAGGGCGGCGGCGAGATACCGGGTTTGACGCGCCATCGCGGCGGCTGGCGGAACCCACGCGGAAGCCGCGTCCAGCCGCTTGAACGGATTTGCAGGCGCGACCGACGGATTTCTCTCGTCGCGGCGTTTAACGGTCGAAGCGTGACTGCGGCACAAGCCGTCGGTACCGCGCCAACCGGAGACGCAAAGCATGATCCGCCGTTCGATACTTGCCGCTGCCTTGAGCCTGCAGACCGTTGCGGCTCTCGCCCAGACAACGACACAGCTCCCTGCCCCGACGCCGCCGACCACCGCGCCCACTCCGCCGACTGCCGCACCGACGCCGCCGGCTGCCGCACCGGCTGCTCCGGCAAGGTCCGAGATCACGCTGGCCAAATTCCAGAAGCGGCGCGAGAAGGCGATCCTGGCGGCCGACACAGACGGCGACGGCAAGATCAGCCTGGCGGAATGGACGGCCTTCCAGGCCAAACGCACCGCCAAGGGCGACCCCGGTAAATCCTTCACCCGTATCGATTCCAACCATGACGGCTTCATCGACCGCGCCGAACTCGATGCGTTCTTCGCCAAGCGCTTTGCCAGGCTGGACAAGAATGCCGACGGCGTTCTGACGGCCGACGAAATGCCAGGCCATAAAACCGCTCCCAAACAGGAGCAATGACCAAGGGGCAATGACGCGCGATGACCTTCAGGGGTGCGCCAACTGATGAGCGCCGATCCGGACGAGGAGCTGGTTCGCCGCGTCGGCGACGGCGACCCGGCAGCCGTGCAAAGCCTGGTCGCGCGCAAGCTGCCGCGCATCCTGGCCCTGGCCGTGCGCATGCTCGGCGATGCGGCCGAGGCCGAGGATGTCGCGCAGGAAGCCTTCGTGCGGATCTGGCGCCATGCCTCGGGGTGGCGGCGTGGCAATGCGCGTTTCGACACCTGGGTCCACCGGGTGACGCTGAACCTCTGCTACGACCGGCTGCGCCGCAGGCGCGAATGGGTAACCGACGATGTGCCGGACGTGGCCGATCCCGCAGCGCTTCCCGATGCCCATCCGCGGGAAGATGCGCAGCGGGTCGAACGGGCACTGCAAGGCATAGCGCCGCGCCAGCGCGAGGCGATCATCCTGGTCTACTATCAGGAGATGTCCAACATGGAGGCGGCAGCGACCTTGCGGATCAGCGTCGACGCCCTGGAGAGCCTGCTTTCGCGCGGCCGGCGGTCGCTGCAGGTCATCCTGGCCAGGGATGGCGCCGATGGATGAGAACCGGGTGACCATGGCCGCGGAGCATTCATCCCGCCTTGCGGCCGCTGCCTGGTGGTCGGTTGCTGCCATTCCAACACCGCACGGGGACGCGGCGCCAACGGGCAAGGGGAAAACAGATGGCTGAAGACACAGAGGACGAACCGGCAATGGATGCCAAGCGCTTTGCGGCCCTGGCCGCGGCCTATGGCGGTGACTTGCGGCGATGGCCGGAGGCCGAACGGATGGCAGGCGCGATCTTTGCCCCCAGCGAGACGGGCGAGGCCATCTTGAGGCACGCCGGAAAACTTGACGCGCAGCTTGACAGCTATGCCGTAGAAGCGCCCGGCAAGGCCTTGCACGGCAGCATCCTGCGGGCCGCCGGCCGGCATCTCGTTCAGCGCCGGCGTCAGCTGCTCTGGCGGATGGGGCTGGTTCTTGCCGGCATTGGTCTGGCCGGCGCCGTCGCAGGATTGGCCCTGGTGACCATCGTCACGCCCGAGGTCCAGCCCGATCACTATGTTCTTGATACCAACGCGACGGCGTTCGGCGATGCGGGACCCGACGGCGACACGGTCGGGGAAGACCTATGAGCATGAGCCGCAACCTCATCATCGCGTCGGTGGTGCTCAACGTCTTCCTGGCTGGGGCGCTTGCCGGCGGTGCCATCTGGATACGAAGCGGCAAGTCGGGCCATGCCCATTCCCTGGAGACGGCCGGCGGTCGTCTTCCCGAGCAGGATCGCACGGCATTCCGCAAGGCCCTGCGCGAAGTTCGCCGCGACTCGCGCCAGGTCATTCTCGACGGCCAGCAGGCCAGGCGGGAAGCAGCGGACCTGCTGCAACAGCCGGTTCTGGACACGACCGCCCTGTCGGCGGCGCTGGAGCGGGCTCGCAATTCCGACGTCACCGTCCGCACGCGGCTGGAACAGCGCATCGTCGAGTTCGCGGCGGCTGGCTCAGCCGAGGGTCGTCGTGTGCTGGCGGAGGGACTGCTGCGGCGCGGCGGCCCGCAACCATCCGCCACGCCAAAAAAATCACCGTGACGACCGACGGAAAATGCCGACGACGCCGTTTAACCGGGGGAAGGGCAGACCTGCCGGACCCGTGTGGTTCAAACAGGTTTTCAACCTCGGAAACACTCGGAGTATGACATGAATCGTCTGACAAAATACGCGATCGCCGCAGCTCTTGCGGTGACCGGAGCCGTTGCGACGGTTGCGGCATCCTCGGCGATGCCGATGGCGCCGCTCGCCTCTGCCGCCCCGGGGCTGGTCGAGCATGTCGCCTGGGGCTGCGGGCCTGGATGGCATCCCAATCCCTGGGGACGCTGCGTCCCCAACCGTGTGGTGGTCTACCCTCGTCACCACTATCGGCATGGGCCGGCCTTCTATGTCTGGCATCCGCACCGTCACTGGCACCGCTGGCATCGCTGGTAGGAACGCGTGGGGGCCGGCCACCGCGCCGACCCCCGGCTTGCTGGGCAGCACGCCCGCCATCCAGGCCAGCATGACAAGGTGTTTCCACAGTCCGCAGCGGTGAGGCCGATGCGGGACCTCGTCGCGTGACGGCTGAAGAGCGGCACGACGTTCGTTAGCGGGCTGCGTTGTCGTTGAGCGTCGCCACCGTCTTCAGCGCGCCGTCGAGCATATCGCCCTTCTCGTCCTTCAGTGCCATCTCGCGCAGGCGGCGGATCCAGTCGGCGGCATCAGTGCGGCCCTTGAGCAGATCGAGCGCCGACAGCACGCGGTCAAATTTCGACTGGGCGCGGACATGGGTGTCGCTGTAGCCCTTGATCAGCCGGC
This sequence comes from Mesorhizobium sp. RCAM 05104, assembly GCF_059683645.1. NCBI lineage: Bacteria > Pseudomonadati > Pseudomonadota > Alphaproteobacteria > Hyphomicrobiales > Phyllobacteriaceae > Mesorhizobium > Mesorhizobium sp. RCAM 05104. The sequence goes on from NZ_CM185033.1 coordinate 2,993,632, forward strand.
GGCAGTTGAGGATCTCGACAGCCAGCGCGTAGTCTTCCGGGACGTACCGGAGCGCCAGTGCATACCAGCTGTCGAGATGAGCGATCTCGACCTTGTGGCGCAACAGGCGGCGGCGCCAGCGGCGCAGGCCGCCGATGAACCACAGCGCGGCAAAGCCGGCAAAACTGTCGGTGCGGATGCGGCGGCCGTGGTTGATGCGGCGATCGAGAAACGCGGCGAGCTTCGGCCGGTTCTCGATGTAGCTGCCCAGGCTTGCCGGGAGCGTGCCACAGAACTCCTCGATGCGCGGATGGAAATATTCGGTCACCTGCAGGATCGAACCGTGCTTGACGCCGACCTCGCGGCGCACCCGTTTGTCGCGCGTCGAACGCGTCTTCAGGTCGGCAACGCGGATCATGTCGTCGTAGCACAGGGCGTTGGCCAGGTGCTTGGCGGCAGCAATCGACAGCGCATAGGCATGGTCGGCGCTGTCCAGCGCGACGGCGCGGTCCAGGCGGTCGAGATACTCGCCACCATAGGCGATGTCCTGGTAGTCGACGACTTTCTTCAAGCCGCGAAGCGCCATGTCGCGAAGAGGTTCCGGCCCCGCACCGACACGCGTTTCCAGCGCCTGCCAGCCTTTCAGCAGGTTTTGCGGACCGCTCACTTGCCCGGCACCCGGGACAGGCTCGGCAACCTTCGGCTTTTGCACCGGCGCGGCCGTGCCACGCGCGCGGTCATAGGCGGCACCGAAGGCGGCAAGGCTGGCCTTCGCGCCCCGGCCACCGGCACCGATCGCCTGCTCGTAGCTTTCACGCGTGAACGGCAGCGCGTCGGACCCCGCCAGCGCGCCAAGCAGGCTGGCCGAGATCATCGAGCCTTTGTCGGCGGCGATCTTTTCCATGTCGAAGGCGATGAAGCGCTTCGATGCGGCCTCCGCGGTCGCATGCACCTTTGAAGACGATGCCCGCCCGTCACCCGGCTCGATCTTTTCCGACACGGCGGCGATGCGGTGCGACGAAGCGATCAGCGTGGTGCGCTCAGGCGTGACGAAGCCGCGGATGATGGCGCGGCCGGCTTCCATCAACTCCGCCGCGATCAAAATGTCGACGTCGCCTTGCGAAGGCGACAGCGCGAAGACCGGCAAGCGGCCGGTGTCGCGGGCCATCTCGACATAGTAGATGGTGGCGCCGGTGCGCTGGGCGACGCCGGCCACCGAGGTCGATTGCGCGACATATCCGTTGCGCTCGGCGACGTCGGTGATCCAGTCGGCCAGCACCCCGCCGCCCTGGCCGCCCACAGCCAGCACGGCAAGCTTGATGACGCGCTCGTCATCCTGAGCGCCGGCCCGGGCGCGAAATGGAGGGACAGCGTCAAGCATCGGCGAAGGTCAGGCGCCGGCTTTCGCGGCGGCGCTGCAACAGGCTGATGGTGGCGCGGCGCGCCGTTTCGAGGAAGCGGTCCCAGCGGTTCGGATTGTGCACGACATCGGCGCGATAGAAGGACGGGCAGAGCACGGCCGCATCGGCGACCTCGCCGCAATTGCCGCAGCCGACGCAGCTCTGGTCGATATGCGCCACCGGATCGTCGCGCAGCGGATCGTCGAGCGACTTCACCGACAGCGAGGGGCAGCCGGACAGCCGCATGCAGGCGTGGTCGCCGGTGCAGATGTCCTCGTCGACGCCGAACTTCGGTTTCACCACCCGCTCGCCGCCCCTGATCGCCTTGTCGACCAACGGCTTTTCGCGGCGCTGCCGGTTGAGCATGCATTCGGACGAGGCGACGATGACCTTTGGTCCCTTCTCCTCGGTCGTCAGCGCCTCGCGCAAAGTGTCCTGCATCCTGGTCACGTCATAGGTGCGGTCGACATGGCGCAGCCATTTGACACCCATGCCTTTCACCGCCTCGGTGATCGGATGCTTCGTCGACTTGGTCTTGTTGCCGGCGCGGGACGAGAGAATGTCCTGTCCGCCGGTCGCTGCCGAGTAGAAGTTGTCGACGATGACGATGACGCCGTCGTTCTTGTTGAACACCGCGTTGCCGATCGAGGAGGTCAGGCCGTTGTGCCAGAAGCCGCCATCGCCGACGAAGGAGATCGAACGGCGCTTGGCGTCAGGCGAATTGAACGCCGAGGCGGAGGCCGGCCCCAGCCCGTAGCCCATGGTGGTGGCGCCGAGTTCGAAAGGCGGCATGATCGAGAACAGATGGCAGCCGATGTCGGAGGCGATATGGTGCTTGCCGAGCTCCTGCTCGACCAGTTTTGTTGCGGCGAAGATCGGCCGCTCCGGGCAGCCGATGCAGAAGCCGGGCGGGCGGCCGGGAACCACGTTGATCAGGTCCGCGGTGTCGACGCCGTCGCCAACCTTGTTGGGCGCGCGCACCTCGCCCGGCAGCAGATGCGGCGCTTCGGCGCGCAGGAAAGCACCGATGCCGTCGAGCATGACCTGGCCGGTGTATTCGCCGGCCATCGGCAGATGCTCCTTGCCGACCAGCCTGGTGCCGCGCCCAGCCTTGTGCAGCATCGAGGCAAAGGCCTGTTCGATGTAGTTGGGCTGGCCTTCCTCGACGACGAGCACCGACTGCTTGCCCTCGCAGAAGGATAGGAACTCATCATCGATCAGGGGATAGACGGCGTTGAGCACGTAGAGCGGCACGTCGGTGTCGCCATAGGTGTCGGCGAGGCCGAGCCGCTGAAGCGCGCGGATGACCGAGTTGTACATGCCGCCCTGCATGACGATGCCGACCGAGCCGTGGTCCGACCCGAAGAATTCGTTGATCTTGTTCTTGCGGATGAAATCGACCGCCGCCGGCCAGCGCTTCTGCACCTTCTCCTTCTCGTGCAGGAAGGAGGCGGGCGGCAGCACGATGCGGCCGGTGTCGCGGCGAGGTGCGTCGAGCGCATCGGCCACCGTCATCGGCGGCCGCTTGTTGTCCTTGGCGATGAAATGGCCATGGACGTGGCAGCAGCGGATGCGGACCTGCAGCATCACCGGCGTGTTGGAAATCTCGGACAGCTCGAAACCGTCCTCCACCGCCTTGACGATCGACGGCAAATTGGGGCGCGGATCGAGCAGCCAGACCTGGCTCTTCATGGCGAAGGCATGGGAGCGCTCCTGCATGATCGAGGAGCCTTCGCCGTAATCCTCGCCTACAATGATCAGCGCGCCGCCGGTGACGCCGCCGGACGCGAGATTGGCCAGCGCATCGGAGGCGACGTTGGTGCCGACGGTCGACTTGAAGGTCGCGGCGCCACGGATCGGGTAATGCACCGAGGCTGCCAGCATGGCGGTGGCGGTGGCTTCCGAGGCACTGGCCTCGAAATGCACGCCGAGCTCGCCCAGAATGTCCTGCGCATCGGCCAGCACATCCATCAAATGGCTGATCGGCGCGCCCTGATAGCCGCCGACATAGCCGACGCCGCATTGCAGCAGCGCCTTGGTGATGGCGAGAATGCCCTCGCCGGCAAACTCCTCGCCGGCGCCGAGCCGGAGCTTCTCGACTTCCTTGGCAAAAGACCGTTCGGCCATGTCGGCCTCCTTCCGTTACCGCCGGGCGCGCCGGCAGTGCGTACATCTAGATGTCGTGCTTGCGAATGTTCTTCAGCATCTTCTGCAGCGTCGCGATCAGCGCCGCGTATTCGGCATCGTCGACATCGTCGAACATCGCCTCGAACGCGTCATGCATGGCCGGCCAGGCGCGCGCGAACTCGGCGCGGCCATCGTCGGTCAGGAACACATGGCGGATACGGCTGTCGGTGACCCCCTGCTCGCGCCGCACAAACCCTTGCCCCTCCAGCGTGTCGAGCGTCCGGCTCAAGGTCGACTGCTCGATGACCGTATAGACCGAGAGGTCATTGACGGTGACGCCGTCGGTGACCGACAGCACGGCCAGCGTGCGCACCTGCGGAATGGTCAGGCCCTGCTTGCGAAAATCGTCGCGCAAGGTGGCGTTGTAGCGGCCCATGATGCGGTTCATCAGATAGGGCGCGAATTGCTGCAGGCCGATCTGCCCCAGGGTGGAAATGCGCTGGCGCTTTTCCGCAACCTTCTGTTCCATCACAGCCTCCCCGCCAGGAGAAAGCCGGAGCCGCCCCCCAGGCCCGCGCCCGGATGGGTCGAGGCGCCGATATGGTAGAGGCCCTTGATGCCGGTCTGGTGGTTGCGGCTGGCCTTGAACGGCCGCCACAGGAACGACTGGTCGAGGGTCGACGAGCCGCCATAGGGGTCGCCGCCCACCAGATTGATGTTCATCGCTTCCAGATCGGCCGGGGAATAGGCGCGGCGCGCAATCACACTGTCCCTGAAGCCGTCGATATGGCTGGCGAGGATCGCCTCGACACGATCGACATAGGCTTCGCGCAGCGCTTCGGTCCAGTGCCCGTCGGCGGGTGCCTGCAGCTTGCCGGCGGCGTCGCCCTTGATGTGCCGGGGCGCCTCGGGCAGCTGCAGCCACAGGATCGCCTTGCCCTGCGGGCAGCGCGACGGATCAAGCGCGTGCGGCTGGCCGACACAGATGGTCGGCACCTCCGGCAGCATGCCGCGCGCCGCCTCGTTGCAGGCCTTCGACACGCCATCCAGTCCCGGGGTCAGGTGCAGCAAGGCCACCTTGTCCAGTCCTTCGCCACGCCAGGCCGGAGGCCTGTCGAGGGCGTAGTGGATCTGGAAGTTGCCCTTGCCGTAGCGGTATTTCCGCGTCGCCTCGACGTCGTCCCCGGGTGCCTCGCTGCCGAGCAGCCGGCCGTAGAGCTGCGTTGGCGTCACCGAGCAGATGATGCTTTTTTCGCGTGGACCGTTTCGCCCGACGCCAGCCGCACGCCGGTGGCGCGGCCTCCGGTCAGGATGATGGAGGCAACGTCCGCTTCGGTGGATATGACGCCACCGCGCTCGGTGATGAGCGCCTCGAAGGCCGACAGCAGGTTCTTCGCGCCGCCCTTGACGATCGGCGCGCCGGCGGCTTCCAGCGCGAAGGCGATGACCTTGGCGATCTGGCCGGAGAAAGCATCTTCCGGCCCAAGGCCGGCATGCAGCACCCAGGGCGCCCACAACGCGCGGACGGTCTCCGACTGGTAGGTGCTTTCCAGCCAGCCGCGCGCCGGCACAAGCGCTTCGCCGAGAAAGGCGGCAAGATTGCGCGGGCTTCGCCGCCAGGCTTCGCCCGCCAGCAGCTTCGTCGTCGGGTAGGACCAAAGGCTGCCGCCAAGCAGGCCGAACAGCAGGCCGGCATTGCGCTCGATGCCGCCGACATCGGCCGCGTGCCCGTCGCCGTCACCCGCCGCGATCGCGTTCAGGGCGGCAACATTGGCGGCCCGGTCGGTGCTGAGCACGGCATGGCTGCCGTCCGGCCGCAGCACGCCGGTCGGCGTGCTCGTGTGGCAGAACTCCAGCCCGTGCCGTGCAAGGTCGGCGCCAAGTGCCGCAAAGGCAGGCGAGGTGATGAACAGCACGAAGGTGGTCGCCATCACGTCATGGATGAAGCCGGGCGCGGTGATCTCCTCGGTGCGCATGCAGCCGCCGATGCGGTCGTTGCGCTCGAGGATGAGCACCTTGGCGCCCTTGCCGCCGAGCATCGCCGCGCAGACCAGCGCGTTGATGCCGCTGCCGACGATGATGTGATCCGGCTGACTCACCTTGATCTGCCTTCGTTCAGCGTGTGTCATCCAGCTTGGGCACGATCTCTTGCGAAACCGGCCCTCGCCTTGGTGCGATCATGCCTTCGAGACGAGCGCCAGCGCGCGGATCGGGCTGCCGGTGCCATGCTCGATCTTGAGCGGCGCCGCGATCAGGATCGCACCCTTCGGCGGCAGCTGGTCGAGGTTGCACAGGCTGGCAAGCCCGTAGCGGTTGGCCTTGTGCATCAGGCTGTGCGCTGGGAATGGCGGCTCCATGCCGCCGGCCTTGCCGGCGTCGGTGCCGATGGTCTCGCTGCCCCAGCCCTTGATGTTCTTGCTGATCAGGTACTGGATGGCTTCGGCCGTCGGGCCGGGCGTGTGCGGACCGGTCTCATTGGCATTGAGGAATTCGGCTTCCGAGCCATTGCGCTTGTACCAGTCGGTGCGCATCACCACCCACTCGCCGGCATTGATGGCGCCATGCTTGGCTTCCCAGGCCTTGATGTGGTCGACGGTGAGCAGGAAATCGTGATCGGCGGCGGCTTCCTTCGAGCAGTCGATGACATTGACCGGGCCGACGAAGTTCTGCGCCGGAATGGTATCGGTGGCGCCGTCCGGATAGTCCTTGCCGGTGATCCAGTGCTTGGGCGCGTCGAAATGCGTGCCCGAATGCTCGCCGAGCTTCAGCCAGTTCCACGCCCACCAGGGACCGTTCTTGTCGTAGGCGGAGATGGTGTGGATCTCGACCTTCGGCGTGTCGACGGCGAGTTCCGGCGGCAGCTTGATCAACGGAGTGTCGGGACCGAGCGGCGCCGACAGGTCGACCACCTTGATGGCGCCTGAAAGAAGCTGGCCGGCGACTTCGCCGAGGAGTTTTTGGGTGTCCATGGTCTCTGTTCCCTCTTTCGTGATGGTGATCAAGGCTCGTCGCGGCCCTTAATATCCTACTAGACGAAAACATATGCATCTGCAATTATCTTTAAGCATAAAGGAAATGGGAACGGGGCGTGAGCGAGTTCGACGCCATCTTTGTCGGGGCGGGCCACAACAGTCTGGCATGCGCCGCGCATTTGGCGCTCAAAGGCTGGAAAACCGGGATTTTCGAGCGCAGTGCAACAATCGGCGGCGCCGTCCAGACCCGTGAATTCACCCTTCCCGGCTTCCGCCACGACTTCGGCGCGATGAATCTGAGCCTGTTCGCTGGCTCGGCCTTCCATCGGAAATATGCAAATGAATTGAAAGCGGAGGGGTTGGGGTTCGCTCCGGTCGCCGACTGTTTCGCCAGTGCCTTTCCGGACGGCCGCTGGTTCGGCGTCAGCAACGATCTGGAAAAGGCCGCCGCGCGCATGGCCGCCTTCTCAGCCGCCGATGCCGCGACATGGCGCAGGCTGGTCGCCGCCTTCCCGGCGGAGGCCGAGCATCTGTTCCGGCTGCTGGGCTCGCCGATGAGCGCCCGCGCTCTGGCCGGCACCGCCTGGAACCTGTGGCGCAAGAAGGGTGTTGCCGGCGCGCTCGACACCGGGCGATTGCTGCTGTCGTCGCCACGTGCCTGGCTGGAGGAGAATTTCGAGTCCGCGCATGTCAGGGCAACGCTCGCCACCTGGGGCATGCATCTCGACTTCGCGCCCGACATCGCCGGCGGCGCCGTGTTTCCCTACCTGGAATCGATGGCCAATCAGAGTTTCGGCATGGTGCTGGGCAAGGGTGGCGCCGACACCATCATCCGCGCGCTCTCGGGCATGGTCACTGCCGCCGGCGGCAAGATCGTCACCGGGGCCGAAGTGGCCGAGATCACGGTTTCCGCCGGCAAGGCGACCGGCGTGCGGCTCGCTTCCGGCGACACCCATACCGCCACCAAGGCCGTCATCGCCGGCGTTGCGCCCAGGGCGTTGACCGGCAAGTTGCTGCCCAACGGTTCCGGCGACGCCGGCTTCGACACGGCGATGCAAGAATTCCGCCACGCGCCGGGCACGATGATGATCCATCTGGCGCTCGACGATCTGCCGGACTGGCGCGCCGGCGCCGAGCTTCGCCAGTTCGCCTATGTGCATCTGTCGCCGTCGCTCGACGCGATGTCGCGGACCTATCAGCAGGCGATGGCAGGCATGCTTCCGGACGAACCGGTGCTGGTCGTCGGCCAGCCGACCGCGATCGATCCGTCTCGCGCACCTGAAGGCAAGCATGTGCTGTGGGTGCAGGTGCGCATGCTGCCCGCAGAAATCCTCGGCGACGCTGCCGGCAAGGTCGCGCCGGACCACTGGGACAAGGTCAAGGACCGCTACGCCGACCGCGTTCTCGACATCATCGAAAGCTACGCGCCCGGCCTACGAAACAAGATCCTGGGCCGCTCGGTGTTTTCGCCCATCGACCTGGAACGCGAGAACCCGAACCTCGTCGGCGGCGACCAGGTCTGCGGCAGCCACCATCTGGCGCAGAATTTCCTGTTTCGCCCGGCCCGCGGTTTCGCCGGCTGGAACACGCCGGTCGGCAATCTGCATCTCACGGGTGCCGCGACGTGGCCAGGTGCCGGCACCGGCGCGGCTTCGGGCTACATGCTCGCGCAACAGCTTGGCGGGAGGTAGGAGCCGAAGATTTCTAGAGGTGCCGAAGATTTCTAGAGGTGAAGGAGGGCAAGGCGCTGCTGCCCAAGGAGCCTGAACCAAGGAACTGACATTGCCGCGCAAAGAAAATACAACCAACAAGGGGAACGACCATGACAATCAACAGACGCGAATTGCTCGGATACAGTGCCGCGGCACTCGGGGTGGCCGCTGTCGGCCTGCCGCGGATCGCCAAGGCGGCTGCCGGCGAACTGACCATCGCCTACAACGTCAACCTGCCGTCCTGGGACCCGACCACCGGACCCTCGGCGGTCAACCCGACGATCCAGGGCCTCTACCAGTCGGTGTTCGACCAGTTCATCCCGCAAAAGCCGGACCTGTCCTTCGCACCGGGCCTGCTGACCGAGTGGGGCTGGAACGACGACCGCACCAAGATCATGATGACGGTGCGCGAAGGCGTGACTTGGCATGACGGCTCGCCGTTCACGGCCGAAGACGTGGTCTGGTCACTGCAGCGGGCGGGTGACGAAAAGACCGGCAACCCGATCCAGTTCGTCTGGAAGAACGTCAACAACTTCAAGATCGACGGCAACAAGATCACCGGCGACGTCGTGCAGTTCGACCCGGTGTATTTCAAATGGATGTCGTTCCTGACCGGCTACATCATGCCCAAGGCGTATTACGAAAAGGTCGGCGCCGAAGGCTTCGAGAAGGCGCCGATCGGCACAGGTCCCTACATGGTCGAGAAGTTCGAGCGCAACGCCTTCCTGCGGCTCAAGGCCAACCCGACCTACTGGGGCGGCAAGCCGGCCTTCGAGAATGTGACGATCAAGTTCGTCACCGATGCGGCGAGCCGCGTCGCCGAGATCGAATCCGGTTCCTCGCAAGTGACGCTCGAAATTCCCTATGAGGAGTATGACCGGCTGATCGCCAAGGACGGGCTTGCCGGCTCGTGCAAGAACGTCTCCGACATCGGCATGATCTTCTTCAACGACATCGAGGCGATGCTGGACAAGAACGTCCGCCAGGCAGCGGTGATGTCGATCGACAAGAAGCTGCTCGTCGACCGCCTGCTGCGCGGCTACGGCCAGCCCATCGATACGCTGGAAACGCCGGAATACACGGCCTACGATGCGTCGATCAAGGTCGAGCACAATCCGGAGAAGGCCAAGGAATTGCTGGCCGCCTCGGGCTATTCGCCCGAAAAGCCGGTCAAGTTCACCATCCAGACGACCAAGGGCTTCAAGCCCAAGGACTACGAGATGATCCAGGCGATCGTCGGCATGTGGCGCAAAGTCGGCATCGAGGCGACGATCGAGGTCTACGAGATCGCCAAGCATTACGAGCTGCGCGCCGCCGACAAGCTGGCGCCGGCCGCCTTCTACAACTGGGGCAATGCCATCGGCGACCCGACCACCTCGACCGGCTTTGCCATGTATGGCCCGAGCCCGCATTCGGTGTGGGACAGCCAGGACCTGATCGACATGATCAACCCGCTGTGGGGCGAAAAGGACGAGGCCAAGCGCATTGCCGGCTGGAAGGCGGTCGACAAATACATCGCCGAACAAGCCTATGTGCTGCCGCTGATGCAGTATGCGCAGCCGATCGTGCATGCCAAGGGCGTCAATGTGGTCCAGCATGTGTCCGGCGCGCTGCTGCCGGCCCTGATGACTCCGGCCTGATATCGGTCCGGGATTGCCGCGCGCCGTCGACAGCGACGGCGCGCATTTTCCATCAGGCATACGAGCCCGCGGGCTCCTGCAAAGACTTACATGCTCCTGCAAAGATTCCTGATCCGCCTTCTGACGATGCTGGTCACGCTGTTCGGCGTGGCCGTCGTCGTCTTCGTCGTGATCCGCGTCGCGCCCGGCGATCCGATCGCGATGATGTTGCCGCCCGGAGCGACCGACGCCGACATCGCGCGGCTGCGCGCGCTCTATGGTCTCGACAAGACCATCCTGCAGCAATTCTTCATCTGGCTGTCCGGCGTTGTCAGGGGCGATTTCGGCACCTCGATCTCGCTGCGACAGGACGTGCTGGGGCTGGTCTTCAACCGGCTGCCGGCGACGCTGGAACTCGCCATCGTCGCGCTCATCATGGCGGTGGCGATCGGCGGCACGACGGCGATCCTCGGCGCCCGCGAACGCGGCACGGCGGTCGAGGCCGGCATCGATATCGCCAGTGGCACCGCCCTTTCCATTCCCGACTTCCTGTGGGGCCTGGTGCTGATCCTTCTGTTCGGCGTGCTGATCCCCGTCTTCGATATTTCCGGCCGGGTGTCGCCGCAGCTCGACCTGCCCTTCGTCACCCAGTTCTATCTGTTCGAGAGCTTGCTGCGGCTGCGCTTTGACCTGACTTGGGATCTCTTGAAGCACATGCTGATGCCGGCCGTCGCGCTGGCGCTGCCGCTGGCGGCGATCATTGCGCAGCTGCTGAAACAGTCGCTGAAGGAAGTGCTCGACCTCGACTATGTCGTGCTGGCGCGGGTGAAAGGTTTCTCGGAAACGCAGGTCATCCTGCGCGAGGCGTTGAAGAACGCCGCGCTGCCGACGCTGACCCTGGTCGGGGTACAATTCACCTTCCTGATCGGCGGCACGGTCATCGTCGAGCGGCTGTTCTCCTATGAAGGCCTCGGCAACATGGCGATCGATGCCGTCATCAACCGCGACCTGCCGCTGATCCAGGGCATCGTGCTGGTCTTCGCGCTGTTGTTCGTGCTGATCAACCTCGTCGTCGACATGATGTATGCGCTGCTCAATCCGAGGTTGCGCCATGGATGACGGCCGCATTTCAAGACACGGCTCGGGCGCGAAACTCTGGTTGGCCGGCGGCTGGCTGCTGCTCGCACTGCTTGCTGCCATCTTCGCGCCACTGGTCGCGCCGCAGGATCCGCTGGCGCAGGACCTGATGCTCGAGCGGCTGCCGCCGTTCTGGCTGAGCGGCGCCGAACCCGGCTACTGGCTCGGCACCGACAGTCTCGGCCGCGATCTCCTGTCCCGGCTGATCTTCGGCGCCCGCATCGCCTTCATCGTCGCTTTCGCGGCAGCCACCGCCGCGTGCCTGGTCGGCTCGACGCTTGGGCTGGTCGCCGGCTATTTCGGCGGCTGGGCCGACCGCATCATCTCGCGCATCGTCGATGTCTGGATGGCATTTCCGCCGGTGCTGTTCGCCATCCTCCTGGTCGCCGTGCTCGGCACCGGCCTGAGTTCCGTCATCATCGCCATCGCCGTCATCGACTGGACGCGCTTTTGCCGGGTGATCCGCGCCGAGACCATGGGCCAGTCGCGCATGGACTATGTCGAGAATGCCCGCATCGCCGGCTATGGCCGCATCGGCATCATGCTGCGCGAAGTGCTGCCCAATGTGGTGCCGTCGATCGTCGCGTTGCTGTCGCTGGAAATGGGCATCGCTGTCATCGTCGAGGCGATCCTGTCCTTCGTCAACCTGTCGATCTCGACCGACGATCCGACCTGGGGCGGCATCATCGCCGAGGGCCGGCTGTCGATCCATCAGGCCTGGTGGGTGCTGGTGTTCCCGCTGATCACGCTGATCCTCACCGTACTGTCGTTCAGTCAGTTCGGCGAAGGGTTGAAGGCGCGTTTCGACCCGGTGCTGCGATGAGCGCTTGCCTCGACATCAGGGATTTGAGCGCCGTGCTGCCCAACGGCCAGCGCGTGCTGCGCTCGGTATCGCTTGCGGTTCAACCCGGCGAGGTCCGTGCACTGGTCGGCGAGAGCGGCGCCGGCAAGACGATGATCGGCAAGGCCGTGCTTGGCGTGTTGCCGTCGAGCGTGCGCATTGTCGAAGGCGACATGCTGCTTGAAGGCGAAGACCTCGGCAAATTGCAGCCGAAGGCGCGCCGCACGCTGATTGGCGCCCGCACGGCTCTGATCCCGCAGGATCCGCTGACCGCGCTCAATCCATCGCGCCGCATCGGCCCGCAGATGACCGACCGGCTGGTGCGCATTCTCGGCTGGAGTGGCGAGAAGGCCGATCAGCGCATCCGCCAATTGCTGGACGAGGTGCAGATCCGCGACCCCGACCGCGTGCTGAAAAGCTATCCGCACGAGCTTTCAGGCGGCATGCGCCAGCGCGTGCTGATCGCGGCCGCCTTCGCCGCCGAGCCCCGGCTGATCGTCGCCGACGAGCCGACCACGGCGCTCGACGTCACCGTGCAGAAGCAGATCCTGCGGTTGATCGTACAGTTGCAGCGCGAGCATGGCACCGCGATCCTGTTCGTCACCCATGATCTCGGCGTCGTCGCCAAGATCAGCCAGAAAGTGTCGGTGCTTTATGCCGGCAAGGTGGTGGAAGAGGCCGAAACGGCTGCTCTCTTCGCCGCACCGCAGCACCCCTACACGCGAGCACTGATGGCCGCCACACCGCGCTACACCGACCCGTTCGCTTCGCTGAAACCGGTGGACGAAACGGTCCTGGCCGGGCTTGCCGCCGAGATCGCGTCCGCCGACCAGGCCTGGAGGCGTCCACATGGCTGAGCTGCTGTTTTCCGTGCGCGGGCTGAAAGTCGCGCTGCCCGACATGACGCGCAAGCCGCTGATCGGCCGCGCGCCATTGGCCGAAATCCTGAAAGGCCTGGATTTCGACCTGCCGAAGGGGTCGGTGACCGGCATCGTCGGCGAGTCAGGGTCGGGAAAATCGACGCTCGGCCGCGCCCTCGTGCGGCTGCTGGAGCCCAGCGCCGGCAGCGTCACCTTCGACGGCCACGACATCACCCATCTGCCGGAGGCGGAGCTGCGGCCACTGCGCCGCAACCTGCAGATGATCTTCCAGGATCCGATGTCGTCGCTCAACCCGCGTCGCACCATTGCCAGCATCATCGCAGCGCCCCTCAAGCAGAATGGCCTTGGCGACAATCTCAGGGCACGCGTCGCCGAGGCGTTGCAGCGCGTCGGCCTGCCGCAGAGCTTCGCCAGCCGCTACCGCCACGAACTGTCGGGCGGCCAGCGCCAGCGCGTCGGCATTGCGCGGGCACTGGCGCTGGCGCCGAAATTCGTGCTGGCCGACGAGATCGTCTCCGGGCTCGACGTGTCAACGCAGGCGCAGATCCTCACACTGCTGGAGAAGCTGGCGGCGGAGATGGGCCTGACGGTCGCCTTCATCAGCCACGACCTTTCGGTGATCCGGCGGCTGTGCCGGCAAGTGATCGTCATGCGCGAAGGCATGATCGTCGAGGCGAGCGCCACCGACGCCTTGTTCGAAAACCCGCGGCAAAGCTACACGCGCGACCTGATCTCAGCCATCCCGCTGCCGGAAATCGACGCTGGCTGGCTGGACATCCCGCCTGCCGCCAAGGACCCGACATGAATGCATACGCACGCCGAAATGCGGGCCTCGGAGGTGCGGCCGGCAATGACCCAAGTCCCGCCAATGGAGGAGGACTGACATGAAGACGATACTTCGAAACGCAACGCTCGCCGCGGCCATCCTTGGCAGTGCCGGCATGGCCGCGGCCAGCTCGATCCCCGGCATGCACGGGCACGATCACACCGGCATCACGGTTCCCGACATGAAGCAGGCGGTCGACTTCTTCACCGATGTGGTCGGCTGCAAGAAGGCGATGTCGTTCGGCCCGTTCGCCGACGACAAGGGCACGTTCATGCAGGATCTGCTGGGCGTGGACCCCAAGGCGGTGATCGAGGAGATCACCATGGTCCGCTGCGGCTATGGATCGAACATCGAATTGTTCAAATACACCGCACCGGACCAGAAGGATTTGAAAGCCCGCAACAGCGACATCGGCGGCTTCCACATCGCCTTCTATGTCGACGATGTCGCCGCCGCCAAGGCGTATCTCGACGCCAAGGGCGTGAAGACCAGATTGGGACCGCTGCCGGTCAAGGAGGGGCCAGCCGCCGGCCAGACCATTCTCTATTTCCAGGCACCCTGGGGCCTGCAGCTGGAGGCGATCAGCTATCCGACCGGCATGGCCTACGAGAAAGGCGCCGAGACCGTGTTGTGGAGCCCAAAGAACCCGGAAAAATGACCTGACGGCGCGCTTGCGTGACGACACGCAAGCGCCCCTCGTCAATGTCGGATAATCATTTCGATATGAAACTTTAAGCTTGAAATAATTTGCCGCCGGCGCGATACTCAAATCAGCAAGCGAAGAGGAGATCGCAAAGATGAAGGTTGCGGTTCTCGGCGGCGGACCAGCCGGCCTCTACTTTGCCATCTCGATGAAGCTCAGGGACGCCGCGCATGATGTGACGGTGTTCGAGCGCAACCGCGCCGATGACACGTTCGGCTGGGGCGTCGTGCTGTCGGCCGAGACACTCGAAAACCTGTCGAAGAACGATCCCGTCAGCGCCGTCTGGATCAAGAAGCATTTCGCCTACTGGGACGACATCGCCGTCATCCATGATGGCGTGCGCACGGTTTCGACCGGCCATGGCTTCTGCGGCATCGGCCGCAAGCGGCTGCTCATCCTGCTGCAGCGCCGCGCCCGCGAACTCGGCGTCAAGCTGATGTTCGAGACCGACATCGCCGATCCCAAGCCCTATATGGAAACGCATGATCTGGTCGTCGCCGCCGACGGGCTGAACTCCAGGGCGCGCAACACCTTCGTCGACATCTTCAAGCCCGACATCGACACCCGCAAGTGCAAGTTCGTCTGGCTCGGCACCAAGCAGAAATTCGACGATGCCTTCACCTTCATCTTCGAGAAGACCGAGCATGGCTGGGTGTGGGCGCACGCGTACCAGTTCGACAGCGACACCGCGACGTTCATCGTCGAGTGCAGCGAACAGACATGGCAGGCTTTCGGCTTCGGCTCGATGTCGCAGCAGGAATCGATCGCCACCTGCGAGCGCATCTTCGCCAAGCATCTTGGCGGCCACGCGCTGATGACCAATGCCAACCACATCCGTGGCTCGGCCTGGATCAATTTTCCGCGCGTGCTGTGCGAGCGCTGGTCCTACAAGAACCTGGCGCTGATGGGCGATGCGGCGGCATCGGCGCATTTCTCGATCGGCTCCGGCACCAAGCTGGCGCTGGAAAGCGCGGTGGCGCTGGCCGACTATGTCGAGTCCGAGCCGGACCTCGACGCCGCATTCCGCAAATATGAGGATGCCCGCCGCACCGAGGTGCTGAAGCTGCAGTCGGCGGCGCGCAATTCGCTCGAATGGTTCGAGGAGGTCGAGCGCTATCTCGGCCTCGATCCGGTGCAGTTCAACTATTCGCTGCTGACCCGCTCGCAGCGCATCAGCCACGAGAATCTGCGGCTGCGCGACGCCGAATGGCTGGGCGGCGCCGAGGAATGGTTCCAGCGCCAGGCAGGCGCCGCCGCCAACAACCTTCGCCGCGCGCCGATGTTCGCGCCGTTCAAGCTGCGCGACATGAGGCTCGAGAACCGGATTGTCGTCTCGCCGATGGCGCAGTACAAGGCCGTCGACGGCTGTCCGACCGACTGGCATTTCACACACTATGCCGAGCGGGCCAAGGGCGGCGCCGGGCTGGTCTATATCGAGATGACCTGCGTCAGCCCCGAAGGCCGCATCACGCCCGGCTGCCCCGGCTTCTATGCGCCCGAACATGAAGTGGCGTGGAAGCGGCTGGTCGATTTCGTGCACACGGAGACCGAAGCCAAGATCTGCGCGCAGATCGGCCATTCCGGCGCCAAGGGTTCGACGCGGCTCGGCTGGGAAGGTACCGACGTGCCGCTAACATCCGGCAACTGGCCTGTGATGGCGGCCTCGGCCGTGGCGTGGTCACCGCAGAACCAGGTGCCGAAGGCGATGGACCGCGCCGACATGGACAAGGTGCGCGACGAATTCGTGGCGTCCGCCGAGATGGCCGATCGCTGCGGCTTCGACATGCTCGAGATCCATGCGGCGCACGGCTATCTCCTGTCGTCCTTCATCACGCCGGTGACCAACCGGCGCACGGACGCCTATGGCGGATCGCTGGAAAACCGCATGCGCTATCCCCTCGAGATCTTCCGCGCGGTGCGCGCCGCCTGGCCGGCGGAGAAGCCGATCTCGATGCGCATTTCGGCGAATGACTGGGTCGGCATCGAAGGCGTGACGCCAGCCGACGCGGTCGAGATCGCGCGGCTGCTGCATGAGGCCGGCGTCGACATTTGCGACGTCTCGGCCGGCCAGACCTCCGCGCTGGCGAAACCGGTCTATGGCCGTATGTTCCAGACGCCGTTTTCCGACCGCATCCGCAACGAGGTCGGGATGGCGACGATGGCGGTCGGCAACATCTACGAGCCTGACCATGTCAATTCGATCCTGATGGCCGGCCGCGCCGACCTCGTCGCACTGGCACGGCCACATCTTGCCGATCCCTACTGGACGCTGCATGCCGCGGTCACGCTCGGCGATCGCGGCGTCAAATGGCCCGACCCCTATCTGCCTGGCCGGGACCAGCTCTACAGGTTGGCCGAGCGCGACGCTTCGGCGGGGTTGAAAGTATGACGGCCGCCACGACGATTGTCGGCAAGCATGCGCTCGTCACCGGCGGCGGCTCCGGCGTCGGCCGCGCAATCGCGCTGGCATTGGCAGAGGCCGGCATCGACGTCACCATTTGCGGCCGCCGGGAAGCGGAGCTCGCCAAGGTGGCTGGCGAAAACGACCGCATCTTCTCCATCGCCGCCGATGTCACCAATGAGGCGGCGATGACATCCCTTTACGAGACGGCGGAAGCCGCGCGCGGGCCGTTCGACATCGTCGTCGCCAATGCCGGCATGGCCGGCAGCACGGCGGCGCACAAGACCACGCTTGCCGATTGGCAGCGCACGCTCGACGTCAATTTGACCGGCGCGTTCCTGACGGTGAAGCCGGCGCTGGCCGGCATGGCGGGGCGCAAGGCGGGCCGGATCGTCTTCATCGCCTCGACCGCCGGACTGAAGGGCTACGCCTACGTCGCGCCTTATGTCGCCGCCAAGCATGGCGTCGTCGGCCTGATGCGCGCGCTGGCGGCCGAGACGGCGAAGTCAGGCGTGACCGTCAACGCGGTATGCCCAGGCTTCGTGGAAACCGAAATGCTGGAGGAGTCCATCCAGCGCATCATCGAAAAGACCGGCCGCTCGGCCGGCGAGGCACGGTCGAGCCTTGCCTCGACCAATCCGCAAGGCCGCTTCATCCAGCCGCAGGAGGTTGCTGCCGCCGTGCTTTGGCTGTGCGGCGATGCCGCCCGGTCTATCACCGGACAGACGATTTCCATCTCAGGAGGCGAAACATGGTAGCCGGCCCGCTGCCCGCGCCGTCAGGACCCGGCAAGGACCGCCTGCGTCTGTGGATCAGGCTGCTGCGTGCCTCGCGCACGATCGAGGCCGAGTTGCGCGAGCGGCTGAAGAAGGAGTTCAACACGACGCTGCCGCGCTTCGATGTGATGGCCGCACTCTATCGGATGCCGGAAGGCATGCTGATGAGCGACCTGTCGCGCTTCCTGCTGGTGTCCAACGGCAATGTCACGGGCATCGTCGACCGGCTGGTCTCGGAAGGGCTGGTCGCCCGCGCCCGCCGCAATGGCGACCGCCGCACCTCGATGGTGCGGCTGACCGAGGAAGGCTCAGCGGCCTTCGCCACCATCGCGGCGGCACATGAGGGCTGGATCGGTGAATTGCTGGGCAAGGTCAGCGAGGACGACGCGCGCCGGCTGACCGGCATGCTGACCTCGTTCCGCAGCAATTGGGAGGGACGCGAATGACCGCGATGGCCAGGCTCAAGCCGAAGCATTTCCTCTGGCAGGTCGAGGGCAGGATCGCAAAGGTCCGGCTCGACCGGCCGGAGCGCAAGAACCCGCTGACCTTCGACAGCTATGCCGAGCTGCGCGACACATTCCGCGACCTCGTCTACGCCGACGACGTCGATGCCGTGGTGTTCCTGTCCAATGGCGGCAATTTCTGCTCCGGCGGCGATGTCCACGACATCATCGGCCCGCTGGTCAAGATGGACATGAAGGAGCTCCTCGCCTTCACCCGCATGACCGGCGATTTCGTCAAGGCGATGCTCAACTGCGGCAAGCCGATCATTGCGGCTGTCGATGGTGTTGCGGTCGGCGCGGGCGCCATCATCGCCATGAGTTCCGACATCCGCATCGCCACGCCGGAAGCCAAGACGGCGTTCCTGTTCACGCGCGTCGGTCTCGCCGGCTGCGACATGGGCGCCTGCGCGATCCTGCCGCGCATCATCGGCCAGGGCCGCGCCGCCGAACTGCTCTACACCGGCCGCACGATGACGGCGGCGGAAGGCGAGCGCTGGGGATTCTACAACCGTCTGGTCGACGCAGCCGCCCTCGAGGCCGACGCGCTCGACATGGCGGCGCGCATCGTCTCCGGCCCGACCTTCGCCCACGGCATCACCAAGACGCAGCTCAACCAGGAATGGTCGATGGGTCTCGACCAGGCGATCGAGGCGGAAGCGCAGGCGCAAGCGATATGCATGCAGACGCGCGATTTCGAGCGCGCCTACAAGGCATTCGTGGCCAAGGAAAAGCCGGTATTCGAGGGCGATTGAAGATGAACGGTTTTCGCCCAGGCACCCCCCTCTGGCCTGCCGGCCATCTCCCCCGCAAGAGGGGAGATCGGCTGCACGTATTGTTTTCGCCAATCTCCAACGTTGCCAGGTCGAAGCCGTCGGCAAGGCTGCCAATCTCCCCCCTTGCGGGGGAGATGTCCGGCAGGACAGAGGGGGTGCGACGGATCGCGACGAAAGCCGAGGGCGCGCCCATGCCTGATCGATCCTTTCTCTCCTGGCCTTTCTTCGAGGACCGCCATCGCCAGCTGGCCGAGCGGCTGGAAGCATGGTGCGCTAAGAACCTGCCGGTCGATCACCATGACGTCGATGCCGCCTGCCGCGAGTTGGTGGGCAAGCTCGGCAGGGACGGCTGGCTGAAGCCGACGGCCATCGACACCGACAATCCGGGCCCCCTCGACGTGCGTACGCTTTGCATCACGCGCGAGACCCTCGCCCGCCATGACGGACTGGCTGATTTCGCCTTCGCCATGCAAGGGCTCGGCACCGGTGCACTCAGCCTGTTCGGCACGCCCGAGCAGCAGCAATGGCTGGCGAAGACGCGCGCCGGCAAGGCGATTTCCGCTTTCGCGCTGTCGGAGCCGCGCTCGGGATCGGATGTCGCCAACACCGAGATGACGGCGACCCGCGATGGCGACAGCTATGTTCTGTCCGGCGAGAAGACCTGGATCTCCAATGGCGGCATCGCCGACCTCTACGTGGTCTTTGCGCGCACCGGCGAGGCGCCGGGCGCCAAGGGGCTCTCCGCCTTCCTCGTGCCTGGCGACGCCAGGGGCCTTGGCATCGCCGAACGGCTGGAAGTGATCGCGCCGCATCCGCTGGCGCGCCTGTCCTTCGACCAGGTCCGCCTGCCCGGCTCGGCGTTGATCGGCAGACCGGGCGACGGTTTCCGCATCGCCATGTCGGTGCTCGACGTGTTTCGTTCGACCGTCGGTGCGGCAGCACTCGGCTTTGCCCGCCGCGCGCTGGATGAAAGCATCAAGCGGGTGGCCGAGCGCAAACTGTTTGGCGCGCCGATGGCCGAGCTGCAGATGGTGCAGGGCCATATCGCCGACATGGCGCTCGACGTCGATGCGGCGGCACTACTGGTCTACCGCGCCGCCTGGACCAAGGACATGGGTGCGGCGCGGGTCACCCGCGAAGCGGCGATGGCCAAGCTGTTCGCCACCGACAAGGCGCAAGAAGTGATCGACAAGGCGGTGCAGCTGCATGGTGGCGACGGTGTCCGCAAAGGCCATATCGTCGAAAGCCTGTATCGCGAAATCCGCGCGTTGCGCATCTACGAGGGAGCCTCGGACGTGCAGAAAGTGGTGATCGCGCGGCAAGTGATGGGCGCGGCCTGACGGCAAGAGATTTGACGGGCATTCGATTTTGAGACTTGGTTTTTAGAATACCGGGAGGCTTGAAATGCACACGATCCTGCAGCCGGAAGGCTGGGCGAAACCGGTCGGCTATGCCAATGGCGTCGCCGCGCGTGGGCAGCTGGTCTTCATCGGCGGACAGGTCGGCTGGAACGGCCAATGCCAGTTCGAAACCGACGACTTTGTCGGCCAGGTGCGGCAGACGCTCGAGAACATCGTGGCGGTGCTGGCCGAGGCCGGGGCGGAGCCGCGGCACATCACCTCGATGACCTGGTATTTTACCGACAAAGCCGAATACCTCGCCAATCTCAGGGGTATCGGCGAGGCCTATCGCGAGGTGATCGGCCGGCATTTTCCGGCGATGGCCGCCATGCAGGTGATGGCGCTGGTCGAGGACCGCGCCAAGGTCGAGATCCAGGCCACCGCCGTTATCCCGGAATAACGAATTCGTTGTTCAGGAATAACCAATCTCCGGAACAAGTGTCCGTCCCGAATAATTTATTCGCGAAGCCCAGCTTGCCTCAGCAGCGGCAGCACGTGGTCGCAAAAATAGGGCAGTTCCTGCGTGTAGTTGACGAAGGACAGCGCGATGCCCTGATAGCCATGCTCGGCGATGGCGACCATTTCGGCGGCGATCGTTTCCGGCGTTCCGATCAGCGGGTACGTACCGGCGCCGCCAGCAAAGCGCTGCCGGTAGCGGTCGTAGGCGTGCGGGTCGTGCGATTGCGAGAATTCCTTCTTGCCAGCCATATGGGCATCGACCGCATCGTGGTCGGCCATATCAACGGCATAGCGGGTGTAATAGGCCCGCGACTCTTCCATCGTCGGGCGGCAGACGACATGCGCCACCGTGTAGACGCCGACATCTCGGCCCACTTTGTCGGCCCGTTCGCTGATATCGGCGACATGCTTGCCGGCATCACTTATTTCGGAAAAGGTCGTGAACAGATAGTCGCATCTGGCGGCGGCGAAATCGCGGCCCGGCCCGCCGAACGCGGCGTTCATGGTCACCGGGCGCGGCATCTGCAGACTGGCCGGCCGGCTCACAGCCTCCTTGAGATGGTAATAGGTGCCTTCATAATCGAGCGGCTCGGCCGACGCATAAAGCTTTTCGAGGATTTCGATCCACTCGGCCGCCTGATCGTAGCCCTTCTCGACCAGCGGCGTGCCGAACATGCCGAATTCCTTGGGGTTCCAGCCGCAGACGATGTTGAGCCCGGCGCGGCCCTGGCTGATGTGGTCGACCGTCGCCAGCGCCTTGGCGGCATAGAGCGGATGCACGAGCGGCACATGCACGGTCATGAACAGGCCGATCTGTTCGGTGGCCACGGCAAGGGCCGCCGCCCAGGTGAAAGTCTCGAACGACCATTCGCGCACCTTGTTGCGGCCGCCAAAACCGCGCCAGCGCGCGATCGGCAGCATGAACTCCAGGCCGGCGCGGTCGGCGATCTGGGCCGCCGTCAGATTGTCCCGCCAGCTTGCCGTCCAGCGTTCCGGCACGTCGGTGATGGCAAGGCCACCATCCGCATTGGTCGAAAACACGCCAAGCTTCAGTTTGTTGGAGCCGTGCAGGGGATGTGATTTCTTCATGTCGCGACCTCTCGGCGGGAGATGGCACGCTACGGTTCCGTGAAAATATTTCAAGCATGAAATAGCTTCGCCTCGCCATCGTTTGCGGATATGGATTTGGGCAGGACGAGAAAGGGGATCGGCATGAGCGAGTTCCGCCAGAAATGCATCGGCAAGACGAGCCTCATCGGTTCGTTTGCCGCCATTCCTCATCCCGTTGCGGTCGAGGTGATGGCGCTGTCCGGCCTCGACTTCCTCTGCATCGACTGGGAGCATGCTCAGATCTCGCGCGACATGATCGAGAGCATGGTTCGGGCGGCTGACGTCCATCGCGTGCCGGCGATGGTGCGCGTTCCCGGCCATGCGCCGGAAGCGATCCAGGCAGCACTGGACAGCGGTGCGCAAGGCGTGCTGATCCCTCGTGTCTCGACCGCTGCCCAGGCCGAAGCAGCCGTGAAAGCCTCGCGCTATCCGCCACTGGGCGAGCGCGGCGTCGGCCCCGGCCGTGCCGCCGGCTACGGCTATCGCATTCCCGAATATCTTGCCGGCGCGAATGGCAGGATCGTCGTCGCGGTCCAGGTGGAGACATCAGAGGGGCTGGCCAATATCGAAGCGATCGCCGCCGTCGACGGCGTCGACGTTATCTTCGTTGGCCCGGGCGACCTTTCGGTGTCGATCGATGCGATCGGAACGAAGGGTGCCGACAGGCTGAATGCGGCGATCCGGACGATCATCGGTGTGACGACCGCGCACGACAAGGCCGCCGGCATATTTTGCGCCAGCCCGCAGCCTGTCGGGCAATGGGCAGCCATCGGCGCCAGCTTCTTCATCCTGGCCAGCGACACGATGTTCCTCGGCGCCGGCGCCGCGGCCAACTGTGCCGCCGGACGCGACGAATTGGCGTGAGACGAGCGCAGCCAACACAAAAGAGCGTATCGGCCAGGCCACAGGCCGGCGAAACTTTTTAAGCTTAAAACTTTTGCCTTGAAAAGTGTCGTGGTTTGGATAAGCATTCCAAAGTCGATGGCGCCTGCCGTGCCGGACGGGCTTGCCGGCCAGTCCATCGTGGTGCTCCGGGTGGGTTCAAAGGGTTCAGTCCTTGTCGTTCATGCTGCCCCAATCATCGTCCAGCGCGCGCTATGCTCTCGATGGCGTGCGCGCTCAAATCCGCGATCTGCACACCGAGAACATCGCCAACCTCGCCGTGCGTGCGCGCGAGCTCGGCGACGTGATCGCGCTCTGGTATGGCGAAGGCGACATGGTGACGCCGGCCTTCATCCGCGACGCTGCCAAGGCAGCCTTCGATGAGGGCCTCACCTTCTACGTTCCCAATATGCGTGGCCATGGGCCCCTGAACGAAGCGCTGTCAGAGTACCAGACGCGCCTGCACGGCCGACCGATCCCCATCGCGCGCACCACTGTCACGCCAGGCGGCATGCAGGCCTTGTACCTGGCGCTCGAGCTGCTGGTCGATACCGGCACCAATGTCGTCTATGTCGCGCCGCAATGGCCCAACATCCACAACGCCATCCACCTGATCGGCGGTGAGCCGCGGCCGTTTTCGCTCGACTTCAAGGGCGACTGGCATCTCGACCTCGACCGGCTGTTCGCGACCTGCGACGCGCGCACGCGGGCGATCTTCCTGTCAACGCCCTCCAACCCGACCGGCTGGACCGCGTCGCGCCAGGAGATGCAGGCCCTGCTCGACTTCAGCCGGCGCACCGGCATCTGGATCATCTCCGACGAGGTCTATGGCCGGCTCTATTTCGATGGCGACGTTGCTCCCTCGATCCTGCAGATCGCCGAGGACGGCGACCGGGTGCTGTCGGTCAACAGCTTCTCCAAGGCCTGGGCGATGACCGGCTGGCGCATTGGCTGGCTGACGCATCCGTCCGGGGTGGCCGACCAGCTCGGCGCCATGACCCAGTATATCAACAGCGGCACGGCGGCTCCGATCCAGGCCGGCGCTGTTGCGGCCATCCGCCAGGGCGAACCGCTGGTCGAGGAGATCAGGCAGCGGATCAGGACCGGCCTCGACCTCGCCTATATCCGGCTGGCGCAGATTCCGGGCGTCATCCTGCCGGCGAAACCGCGCGGCGGCATGTATGCCTTCTTTGCCTTGGAAGGCGAAAGTGATGCCCGGCAGGCCTGCGCCAAGATCCTGGAGACGGCGCGTGTCGGCCTGGCGCCTGGCCATCTGTTCGGAAGTTCGGCAACGGCCTTCCTGCGGATGTGCGTCTGCCGTGAACGCGACCAGATAGCGACCGCGCTCGACCGCATGGTCGCTGCCATGAATTGACGCCCCGCCGGAGGTGGGGCGGCAAAAAACCGTGCGGGGCCAACCCGCCCGATCAACAACAGAGGGAACACAAATGAGCTTCACTCGCCGCAATCTGCTTCTTCTCGCTGCCGCCATCGGTATCGCCGCCGGCCCCGCCACCGCCTATGCCGCCGACGTGCTGAATGTCGGCGCCTACCCGACCAATCCGCCCTTCGAGTACAAGAACGAGAGCGGCACCTTCGAGGGCTTTGAGGTCGACATCGTCAACGAGGCGGCCAAGCGCGTCGGCATGACCACCGATATCGCCGACCTCGGCTTCCAGGCGCTGTTCGCCGCCACGACGTCGAAGCGCATCGACGTCGCCATCTCGTCTATCACCATCACGCCGGAGCGGCTGAAGTCGCAGTCGTTCACGCAGCCTTACTATGATTCCGACATGGGTATCGCCACCAAGACCGACAGCCCGATCAAGGCCGAGGCCGACCTCAAGGGCAAGATCGTCGGCGTGCTGTCCGGTTCGACCGGCGAAACCTGGGTCAAGGCGCATCAGGAGGCTGACGGCTTCAGCGACGTGAAGGGCTACGACACGCAGCAGAACCTGCTGCTCGACCTCAGCGCCGGCCGCGTCGACGCCGCCGTCAGCGACATTCCGGGCATGCAGTATTCCTTCACCAAGATGAAGGACCTGACCGTCAAGGAGCGCATCAAGACCGGCGAACAGTACGGCCTGATGATGACCAAGGACCACCCGCTGCTCGGCAAGCTGAACGACGCCCTGACCGCGATGAAGAAGGACGGCACGCTGGCCGCGATCCACAAGAAGTGGTTCGGCAGCGACGCCCCAGCCGACTCTTCGACGGTCAAGGAAATGCCGCTGCCGAAGGCCTGAGCGGCAATGCACTGAAATCGTGCCGGCTTTCCAGGCCGGCACGATTCATTTGATGCTCTGGCGCCAGCTTCGGCGCAAATCGTCTCGCCATCGGCGAGGCCGATGAATTTTAACTGAGCACCCTTTGCTCTGGCGTCACGGGACGCAAAACGGTTCGGGAACGCTCCCATGTCGCTGCTGGACACTTTCTTCAACCCCGACGTCATCATGTCCAGCCTGCCGGCGCTGCTGCGCGGCTTCCTGAACACGCTGCTGCTCGGACTGCTCAGCATCGGCATCGGCATCCCCATCGGGCTGGTGATCAGCCTGCTGCGGCTCTACGCGCCGAAGCCGCTGCGGTGGATCGCGATCGGTTACACCGACATTTTCCGCGCTTTGCCGGTGCTGGTCGTGCTGATCCTGATCTACTATGCGCTGCCTTTCCTCGGCATACGCCTGTCGTCCTGGACCTCGGCGGTGACCGCGTTTGCCATCATCATGTCGGCCTATTCGAGCGAAGTGTTCCGTTCCGGCATCGAAAGCATTCCACGCGGCCAGTTCGAGGCGGCGCAGGCGCTTGGCCTGCCATTCCTGCTGACCTTGCGCAAGGTGGTGCTGCCGCAGGCGGTCCGGGTGGTCATCCCGCCGATGACCAGCAATTGCGTCTCGATGTTCAAGGACACCTCGCTCGCCTCGACCGTGGCTCTGCCGGAACTCTTGAAGGAAGCGACCAACGCGCAGTCGCTCTACGCCAATCCCTCGCCGCTGATCGGCGCGGCCCTTGTCTATCTCATCTTCCTCTGGCCGATGGTCCGCCTCGTCAGCCTGCTCGAGCGCCGCTTCAAGACTGAGAAGACGCGCTGACCGCGCCAACTGATCCCAACCGCCAAGTCCTTCGCAGGAGCGTACCCGTGAACAAGCATCAAGCCCACAATGCGAACGCCGCCGCGTTCCCCGTCGACACCATCCGCGCCATGTTTCCAGCCCTGCAGCAGGCCGGCGACTTCATCTTCCTGGACAACGCCGCCGGCGCGCAGATCCCGCAGAGCGTGCTCGACGCGGTGACCAACCATCTGGTCGCGCACAATGTGCAGCGCGGCGGCCGCTATGGCCGCAGCGTCGCCGTCGACCAAGCGGTCGCCGATGCGCGCGCGAGCGTGGCCTTGCTGATCAACGCCACCAGTCCCTCGGAAATCTGCTTCGGCATGAACGCCACCTCGTTCATCCGCCTGGTCAGCCTCGGCATCGGCCAGATGCTTCAGGAGCGCGACGAGATCGTCATCACCGACATGGACCACGATGCCAATATCGCCACATGGCTGGCGCTGGAGCAGGCCGGCGCCAAATTCAAATGGTGGCGGATGCGCGACGACGGCAACCTGCACGTCGACGATCTGCGCCCGCTGGTTTCCGATCGCACCCGCCTCGTCGCCTGCACGGTGACGGCGCATTCGATCGGCTCGATCGTCGACGTCGCCTCGGTGGCCAGGATCGCGCACGCGGCCGGCGCGGAAGTGTTTCTCGACTGCGTGCATTACGGGCCGCACGGGCTGATCGACGTGCAAGCCTGGGACTGCGACTACCTCGTTTGTTCCGGCTACAAGAATTTCTCGCCGCATATGGGCTTCCTGTGGGGCCGCTTCGAAACGCTGAAGCGGCTGCCGACCTTCCGCGAGGATTTCATCCCCGACGAGCCGCCCTACAAGGTCGAGGCCGGCACCTTCATCTACGAGAACGTCGCGGGCATGGATGCGGCGGTACAGTATCTGGAACTGATCGGCCGCAACCTTGCGCCATCCAACAACCGCTCGCGGCGCGACAACATCGTCGCCGGCATGGGCGCCATCCGCGACTATGAGCTGGTGCTGGCGCGCGAGATGCTCGCCGTGCTGAAAGGTTGCGGGGCGACCATCTATGGCGTCGCCGACGAAGCCCGCATCAATGAACGCGTGCCGACCTTCTGCTTCAACATCGGCAAACTGTCGCCGCAGCGGATCGTCGAGGAAATGGCCGAAATGCAGATCGGCATCCGCGACGGCCACATGTACGCGCCGCGGCTGATGAAGCGCCTCAACCTGTCGATGGACAGCGGCGCCATCCGCGCTTCGCTGGTCCACTACAACACTGTCGATGAGATCCACCGTTTCGGCGAGGCGCTACGCGCCATCATCGCCAAATTGTCTTGAAATGGCTGGTCCCGGCGACTCCGCTCCGAGCGCCAATGATGCGGCACCTCTTGTTGTGCTCAGTGAGCCCACACCAGAGGACATCGTCGCGCTCGAGGATAGCCTCTACGGCTTCAACGTCGCCGCCACCGGCGTCGATGACGGCCGCTATTTGTCGATCTTCCTGAAGAGAGACGACGGGACGATCTATGCCGGTCTCCACGGGCACAGTTGGGCGGGCGTGTGCGAGATCAAAACGCTATGGATCGCTGACAGTGAGCGCGGCAAGGGCCTTGGCACACGCCTCCTCGCCGAAGCTGAGCAGGAGGCACGGCGGCGCGGATGCCATGTCATCCATCTTTCGTCCTTCACCTTTCAGGCGCCGGATTTCTACGAGAAGCATGGATTTCAGCGGCTGGCGCAACTCGAGGACTTTCCGCGCGGTCACGCCAATGTCCTGCTCGTGAAGGTGCTGGCGCCCGCCGCACCCGCCTAGACTAGTTTGCCTCGTCAGAAGACCGTGACAGCCGGAGTCAGGCGGCGGCCTTCTTCTTCGCCAACCTCGCCTTGATCGAGGCGACGTCGGCGCGCGGCGTCGCCGCGAACAGCGTCCTGGTGTAGCTGTGCTTGGGATCGGCGAAGACCTCCTCGCGCGAGCCGTATTCGACCGCCTCACCGAAATACATCACCATCACATCGTCGGCGATATAGCGCACCACGGACAGGTCGTGGCTGATGAAGACATAGGTCAGCTGGAATTCGTCCTGCAGGTCGGCAAGCAGGTTGAGCACCTGCGCCTGCACCGACAGGTCGAGCGCGGAGACGGGCTCGTCCAGCACCAGCAGGCTAGGGTTGAGCATCAGCGCGCGGGCAATGGCGATGCGCTGGCGCTGGCCGCCCGAGAACATGTGCGGGTAGCGGTTGTAGTGCTCGGGTCCGAGGCCGACCTTCTTCAGCATCTTCATGGCGAGGTCGCGCCGTTCCTCGGCCGGCTTGTTGGTGTTGATGAGCAGCGGCTCGCCGAGCACGTCGCCGATCTTCTGGCGCGGATTGAGCGACCCGTAGGGGTTCTGGAAGACGATCTGCACCTTGCGGCGCATCTCCTTGGTCAATCCGTTCCTGGCGATGTCGACCTTGTTGCCGTCGATGAACAGCTCACCCGACGTCGCCGGATCGATCAGCGTGATGATGCGGGCGAGCGTCGACTTGCCACAGCCGCTTTCACCGACGATGGCCAGCGTCTTGCCCTTGTCGACGCTGAACGAAACGCCCTTGACCGCATGCACCGTGCGCTGGCCGCGAAACAGGCCGCCACCAATATGGTAGTCGCGTACGATGTTCTTGCCTTCGACGACCTTGATGCTCATGCGGCGGCTCCCGAGGGCGCCGGCTCGAACAGCATGTCGGACACGGTCGGCAGCCGGTCGCCGACGGCATTCTCCGGCAGCGCCGACAAAAGCGCGCGGGTGTAGTTGCTCTTCGGCGATTCAAACAGCGACAGCACGTCGGCCTCTTCCATCTTGCGGCCCTTGTACTGGACGATGACGCGGTCGGCGGTCTCGGCCACCACGCCCATATTGTGGGTGATCATGATCAGGCCCATGCCGTATTTGGCCTGCAGCGAGACCAGGAGATCGAGGATCTGCTTCTGAATGGTGACATCGAGCGCCGTCGTCGGCTCGTCGGCGATCAGAAGCTTCGGATTGCAGGCGATGGCGATGGCGATCATGACGCGCTGGCACTGGCCGCCCGACATCTGGTGCGGGAATGAGTTGAGCCGTTCCGCCGGCTCGGCAATGCCGACCTGCGTCAGGAGTTCGATGGCACGCGCCCGGCGTTGTGCACCGTCCATGCCCATATGGAAGCGCAGAACCTCTTCGATCTGGAAGCCCACGGTGAAGCAGGGATTGAGGCTGGCCATGGGTTCCTGGAAGATCATCGATATGTCCTTGCCGATGATCTTGCGCCGCTCGGCCGGGCTCAGCTTCAGAAGCTCGCGGCCATTGAAGCTCATGCGGTCGGCGGTGACCTTGGCGGTCCATGGCAGAAGGCCCATCACCGCCAGCATCGAGACCGACTTGCCGGAGCCGGATTCGCCGACGATGGCCAGCACTTCGCGTTCGTCGACATGCAGCGACACGCCGTCAACCGCCCGGAACGGACCTGACGCGGTCTGGAATTCGACGACGAGATTCTGGATCTCGAGCAGCGCCATCACGACCTCCTCAGTTTCGGATCGAGCGCGTCGCGCAGACCGTCGCCGATCAGATTGATGGCAAGCACGGTGATCAGGATCGCAAGGCCGGGGAAGGTCACCACCCACCAGGCGCGCAGGATGAATTCGCGCGCCGAAGCGAGCATCGTGCCCCATTCGGGCGTCGGCGGTTGGGCGCCGAGGCCGAGGAAGCCGAGAGCGGCCGCTTCGAGGATGGCGTTAGAGAACGACAAGGTGCCCTGGACGATCAGCGGTCCCAGGCAATTCGGCAGGATGGTGCGAAGCATCAGCCTGATATGGCCGGCGCCGGCGACCTTCGCCGCCACGACATACTCGCGGCTTTTCTCCGCCATCACGGCGGCACGCACCAGCCGCGCGAAATGCGGCTGCAGGACTAGCGCGATGGCCAGCATAGCATTGAACAGGCCGGGGCCAAGGATGGTGACCAAGACAAGCGCCAGGAGCAGCGACGGGAACGCCAGGATGAGGTCCATCAGGCGCATGATCGCGACGTCGACCCAGCCGCGGAAATAGCCGGCCAGCAGGCCGAGCGTGATGCCGCCGGTGAGCGCCAGCGTGACCACGACCGCGCCGATGAGCAGCGAAAAGCGCGCGCCGAAGAGCAGGCGCGAAAGGATGTCGCGGCCGACAGGATCGGTGCCAAGCAGGTATTGCGCGCTGCCGCCGGCCTGCCAGGCCGGCGGTCTCAGAAACGCGGTCTTGTCCTGAATGTCGGGCGCATAGGGCGCAAGCAGCGGCGCAAACAGCGCCGCCAGCACCAAAAGGATGAAGACGAACAGGCCGATCACGGCGCCGCGGTTGACGGAAAAATAGTGCCAGAAGGTCCTGAACCCGGTCAGGCGGTCAGGATTGCCAGCGGCGAGCGCGGTGACTTCGGTCGACTGGCTCATCACGCGGCCCGTATGCGCGGGTTGATGACGGCGTAGAGCACGTCGACGATGAGGTTCACGGCCATGACGATGAGGGCGATCAAGAGCAAGCCTGACTGCACGACGACGTAGTCGCGCTTGAAGATGGAATCGACCATCCACTTGCCGATGCCCGGCCAGGCGAAGATGGTTTCGGTGAGGATGGCGCCAGCAAGCAGCGTGCCGATCTGCAGGCCGATTGTGGTGACCACCGGGATGAGCGCATTGCGCAACGCATGCAGACCGACCACCCGCGACGGCGACAGGCCCTTGGCGCGCGCCGTGCGCACATAGTCCTCGCCCAGAACTTCCAGCATGGCCGAACGCGTCTGGCGGGCGATCACAGCGAGCGGGATGGTGCCCAGCACGATCGCCGGCAGGACCAGGTGGCTCAAGGCCGACCGGAAGGCATCCCATTTGCCATAGAGCAGGGTGTCGATGGTCATGAAGCCGGTGATCGGCTTGAAGAAGAACTGCAGGCCGATGCGGCCCGAAACCGGTGTCCAGCCGAGGTAGCCGGAGAAGAAGATGATCAGCAGCAGGCCCCACCAGAAGATCGGCATGGAATAGCCGACGAGCGCCGTGCCCATCAGCGACTGGTCGAACCAGGAGCCGCGCTTGACCGCGGCGAAGATGCCGGCTGGAATGCCGAGCACCATGGCGAAAATCATGGCGAAGAACGACAGCTCCATTGTCGCCGGAAAGAGGGTCTTGAACTCCTCCATCACCGGGCGCTTGGACGAGATCGAGACGCCGAAATCACCGGTGGCGACCTCACCGACATAGCGGGCATATTGCTGCCAGATCGGCAGGTTGTAGCCGAACTGTTCCTTGAGCTCCTCGTAGCGCGCCGGCGCCACGCCGTGTTCACCGGCCATGGCAAGGATGGGATCGCCGGGCAGCAGCCTGACGAAGGCGAAGGCACAGATAGTGAGGCCGACAAGCGTCGGAATCAAAAGTGCAATTCTGTGAAGAATATATTTGAGCATGGCGAAGGGGGCGGCGCTCTAGAGCGCCGCCCCACTCAATATCTTATTCAGCTTTGTCGACGCCGTCGAAGCGGTGAATGCCGAGCGGGTCCATCATGAAACCGCTGACATTCTTGCGCACGACCGCGTAGACTTGGCTATGCGCCAGCAGGAAGGCCGGAGCCTGCTTCTGGAAGACCACCTGCGCCTGTTCGTAGAGCTTGGTGCGCTCGGCCTGGTCGCTGGTCTTCTTGGCCTTCTGGATCAGGTCCTCGAAGTCCTTGTCGCACCAGCTCGAGTAGTTCGAGACGCCGATAGCGGAGCAGGCGAACAGCGTGGCGAAGAAGTTGTCCGGATCGCCATTGTCGCCGGTCCAGCCGATCTGGAAGGCGCCTGGACGATCCTTCTTCTTGCCCTCCGAGCGATACTTGGTCCACTCGTAGTTGACGATCTCAGCCTTGACGCCGACCTTGGCCCAGTCGGCCTGGATCAGTTCGGCGGCACGCTGGAAGTTCGGGTTGTAAGGACGAACGCGATCGGAAGCCCAAAGCTGGATTTCCGTGAGCCCGGCAGCGGCCAGCACCTTCTTGGCGGCTTCCGGATCATAGGCGTCGGACTTCACATCCTTGTTCCACGACCACATGGTCGGCGGGATCAGGTTTACGGCCGGCGTGGCGCCAGCGTCCTGGAACAGCGACTTGATCAGCGATTCCCGGTCGATGGCCTGGTTGAGCGCATGGCGCACCTCGGGCTTGTCGAGCGGCGGGATGGTGGTGTTGTAGCTCATGTAGCCGATGTTCAGGCCGGCCTGATCCATCAGGGTCACGTCGGTGTTGGCCTTGATCGTGCCGATGTCGGCAGGATTCGGATAGGGCGCGATGTCGCATTCGCCGGCGAGCACCTTCTGGATGCGGGCGGTCGCGTCAGGGGTGATGGCGAAGACGAGATCGTCGATCTTCTCCTTGCCCTTGAAATAGTCCGGGTTGGCCGCATAGCGGATGACCGAATCCAGCTGGTAGTCGACGAACTGGAACGGACCGGTGCCGATCGGCTTGGTGGAGAAATCGGCCATCTTGCCGGACTTCTCCAGCTGGTCGGCATATTCCTTCGACACGATCGAGGCGAAGTCCATGCCGAGATTGGCCAGCATCGGCGCATTCGGCTCGGTCAGCGTCAGCTTGACGGTCAGGTCATCGACCTTTTCCCACTTGGCGACGTATTTCGGCATGTCCATGCCGGTGTAGTAGTCCCAGGTCAGGTTGGGCAGATACTTGTCACCGTTCCAGGGATTCGCCTTGTTGAACTGACGATCGAAAGAGAAGACCACGTCATCCGCATTGAGGTCGCGGGTCGGCTTGAAAAAATCGGTGGTCTGGAACTTCACGCCCGGATGCAGGTGGAAGGTATAGACCAGACCGTCGTCGGAGATTTCCCACTTGTCGGCAAGGCCGGGCTCGACCTCGGTACCGCCATGCTTGAATTCGACCAGACGCGAATAGACGGTACGCGACGAGGCATCGAAGTCGTTGCCGCCGGTCGTCGTACCTGGATCAAAATTGGCCGGCGACGCTTCCGAGCAATAGACAAGCGTCTTTGCATTGGCCATGCCGCCCAGGACGCTTGCGGCCAGCAACGCGGCCGCAAAAGCGAGTTTCTTTTTCATTGAGCACTCCCTGATGTTCTTCCAAGCCCCTCTATCAGGCTCGCGAAGCGCGCATATAAGCACCGTTTTTCCGGCTTTGGAACACCCCGTTTGCTTACCCCGCGGGAAGCAGGAAAAAAATCCGCGATTTTGCCAAACGGCAGAAAAAATTAGCAGTTTTTTCCATTCACGCTATTATTAACAACCGCATTTTTTTATTGATCGCCAATCTGGCGATATTGATGGCGCGCGCGCCTCCGCTCGGCCGCGGATACGGGAAGAGACCGGTTCGAAGTGTCGGCGGCGGGAAAGATTTTCGGCGGCAAATCTTTCCCGTCCTGCCGCAGGGGCAAGACTTGCACGGCCGCCAATAGAGGCAATACATAGAAGATATCTAGGCAGCAGCGGAGGATGTCCCTGTCAATTCAGGGGCGAGCGCGGCGCGGACGAGCAAGAACGATCCAGGGAGGAACGGGTGGCAAAAACAGCAAAGAAGGCAGCGCCGGCAAAGGCACCGGCAAAGGCGGCCTCGAAACCGGCCGCCGGCCCTGACCGACAGGGGGCGCCCGCCACCAAAGCTGCGACCGTGAAGGCAAAAGCAAAGCCAGCAAAACCGTCCCCGGTAAAAACGGCAGCCAAGACCGCCCCGGCAAAGACCGCGTCGCCAAAGGCGGCTCCGGCGAAGGCTGCAGCTTCGAAAGCCGCGCCGGCCGCGAAGCCCGTCGCAACTGCCGCCAAGCGACTGCCGAAGGCGCTGACCGCGCTCGCCGCGGGGCTGCCGGAAAAGCCGTGGCTCAAGAGCTATCCGAAGAACATGCCGGCCGAAATCGGCGTCCTGCCCTACAGTTCCATCGGCGACTTCCTGGTCGCCACCTGCAAGCAGTTTTCCGCCCAGCCCGCTTTCACCTGCATGGACAAGTCCATCAGCTACGCCGATATGGAGCGGCTGTCGGCGGCCTTCGGCGCTTATCTGCAGTCGAAAGGTTTGCAGAAAGGAGCGCGCGT
Source organism: Mesorhizobium sp. RCAM 05104 (assembly GCF_059683645.1). Taxonomy (NCBI): domain Bacteria; kingdom Pseudomonadati; phylum Pseudomonadota; class Alphaproteobacteria; order Hyphomicrobiales; family Phyllobacteriaceae; genus Mesorhizobium; species Mesorhizobium sp. RCAM 05104. Next base: position 3,027,282 of record NZ_CM185033.1, read on the forward strand.
CGCCCTGATGATGCCGAACGTGCTGCAATATCCGGTAGCGATGATGGCCATCCTGCGCGCGGGATACACCGTGGTGAACGTCAACCCGCTCTACACACCGCGCGAACTCGAACATCAGCTCAAGGATTCCGGCGCGCAGGCCATCGTCATCCTGGAGAACTTCGCCAGCACGTTGCAGGCCGTGATCGCCAGGACCGCGGTCAAGCATGTCGTCGTCGCGGCGATGGGCGACATGCTTGGCGGGCTGAAGGGGACCATCGTCAACCTCGTCGTGCGCCGCGTGAAGAAGATGGTGCCGGCATGGTCGCTGCCCGGCCATGTCAAGTTCAACGCGGCCGTGAAGGCCGGTGCCGGCCTGCGCTTCACGCCAGCCACGGTGGCGGCCGGCGATGTCGCCTTCCTGCAATATACCGGCGGCACCACGGGGATTTCGAAGGGCGCGGTGCTGCTGCACAGCAACGTGCTGGCCAATGTCGTTCAGAACGCGCTGTGGCTGGAAGACGCCTACACTTACAAGCCGAAGCCGGCGCATCCGAACTTCATCTGCGCACTGCCGCTCTATCATATCTTCGCGCTGACGGTGAACGCGCTGATGGGCATGCAGCAAGGCGCCCGTAACGTGCTCATTCCCAATCCGCGCGACATCCCGGGTTTCGTCAAGGAACTGGCAAAATACCCGGTCCACATCTTTCCGGGTCTCAACACGCTGTTCAACGCGCTGCTCAACAACGAGGATTTCCGCAAGCTCGACTTCAAGCCGCTGATCCTGACGCTGGGCGGCGGCATGGCGGTGCAGAGGGGCGTCGCCGAACGCTGGAAGTCGCTCACCGGCTGCCCGGTCACCGAAGGCTACGGCCTCTCGGAGACTTCCCCGGTGGCCACCGCCAACAAGTTCAGCGCCAGCGATTTCACCGGCACGATCGGCCTGCCGCTGCCGTCGACGGAGATCGCCATTCGCGACGACGACGGCAACAACCTGCCGCTCGGCGAGGTCGGCGAGATCTGCATCAGGGGGCCGCAAGTGATGGCGGGCTACTGGAACCGGCCGGACGAGACCGCCAAGGTGATGACCAAGGACGGTTATTTCAAATCCGGCGACATGGGTTTCATGGACGAGCGCGGCTACACCAAGATCGTCGACCGCAAGAAGGACATGATCCTAGTCTCGGGCTTCAACGTCTATCCGAACGAACTCGAGGAAGTCGTCGCCCAGCATCCGGGCGTGCTCGAAGTCGCGGCGGTCGGCGTGCCGGACGAACATTCGGGCGAAGTGCCGAAGCTGTTCGTCGTCAAGAAGGATCCGGCGCTGACCGCCGAGGTGCTGACCGCCTATTGCCGCGAGAACCTGACCGGCTACAAGCGGCCCAAATACATCGAATTCAGGACCGAGCTGCCGAAGACGCCGGTCGGCAAGATCCTGCGGCGGGCGCTGCGGGAATAGGCAGGATCTTGGCTGACAAGCTCGCCGCCGCCGATGCGCCGGTTCGGCGCTCGCGCCTCGACCCGGCGACGTTCATCAAGGCGAACATGCGCCTTGTTCCTGTCCCAGCGCTTCCCGAGATCCAGTTCTACACGGCTCATCCCGGCAGCGGGTTGAGGCGGCTCGTCGAGCCCGAGGACGAGAACGACGAGGAGGATTCGCCGGAGCCACGACCGCCCTACTGGGCCTATGCGTGGGCCGGTGGCACCGTGCTCGCGCGCTATGTACTGGACCATCCGACGACAGTGGCCGGGCGCCGCGTGCTCGACCTCGGCGCCGGCTCCGGCATTGTCGGCATTGCCGCCGCGAAAGCCGGGGCGCGCGAAGTGATCGCCGCCGAGATCGACCGCAACGGCGTGGCCGCGCTCGGCCTCAATGCTGCAGCCAACGGCGTCGCCATAACGGTGATCGGCAAGGATATCACCACGGGTTCGCCACCCGCGATCGACCTGGTGCTCGCCGGCGATCTGTTCTACGGGCAGGACGTCGCCTGGCGGGTCATTCCCTTCCTCGACCGCTGCCTCGCCGCCGGCATCGAAGTCCTGGTCGGCGACCCGGGCCGGGCCTACCTGCCACGATCGCGGCTGCTTCTGCTTGCCGAATACGAGGTGCCGGATTTCGGCCAGACGAAAGGCACAGCACTGGAGCCGAGCGGCGTCTTTCGTTTCGAGGCGGATATGGCATCCGCCAGTGGTGCCGATATCAGATCGTCTCCTTGACCCGCGCCGAAAGGAAATCCGGCAGATCGGCAACGGAATCGAGGACGGCGTCGGCAATGCCGGCCAGCGATTCACGGGTGCCGGTGCCCGAGAGCACGCCAATCGCCAGGCCGCAGCCACCGGCCCGCGCCATTTCGAGATCGTGGCGGTTGTCGCCGACCATGGCGATCGCCGACGGCTGCAAGCCGGTGAGATCGCAAAAGGCCAGGATCGTATCGGGCGCCGGTTTGGGATTGGCGACAGCATCGTAGCCATAGGCCGCGTCGAACAGTTGAGCGACGCCGAGCGTGACCAGCGTCCTTTCCGCGCCGCTGGTCGAATCGTTGGTCGCGACACCAAGCCGGTAGGATTTCCTGTGCAGGGTGTTGAGCGTCTCGACGATGCCCGGCAGTGCCACCGCCATCGCCGAGCCCTGCACCGAGGTGATCTCGTTGAAGCGGGCGACGGCCAGCATCTGGTCCTCGTCGGACAGGCGCGGGAACCACAGCTCGACGACGTCCATGTTGGTGCCCGAGGCAAAGATCGAATCGGGCTTGAAACGTCGGTTGGCGAAATCGAAGCCGGCTGCCGCGAGCAGCCTGTCGGCTTTCCAGCGATCGCCCTCGGACGCATCCATGGCCATGAAATCGGCGACGCCGAGCCAGGTGGCGTTGAAGTCGACAAGCGTCCCGTCCTTGTCGAACAATATTCCCTTGATGTCTGCCAAGCGCTTCACTCCGACCCACGCAAATGGTGGATGTATTCCACCAGACCAGCGGTCGAGGCGTCCCGCTTTGCGGCACTTTCCTTGCCCTCCACGACAGGCAAAAGGCCGGTGGCCAGTTCCTTGCCGAGCTCGACGCCCCACTGGTCGAAGGAGTTGATGTTGAAGAGCGTTCCCTCGACGAAGACGCGGTGCTCATAGAGCGCGATCAGCCGGCCGAAGGTGCGCGGGTCGAGTTTCCGGTAGAGGATGGTCATCGAGGGCCGGTTGCCGGAGAAGACGCGGTGCGGGGCGATCTTGTCGACCTCGGCAGGCTTCATGCCCTTGGCCAGCATCTGGGCGCGCGCCTCCTCCAGCGTACGGCCCTTCATCAACGCTTCCGACTGCGCCAGGCAATTGGCGAGCAGCAGATCGTGCTGGTGCTTGAGCTCCGGCTCGTGGCCGACGGCCGCGGCAAGGAACTCGACCGGGATGAAATCGGTGCCCTGGTGCAGCAGCTGGAAGAAGGCATGCTGGCCGTTGGTGCCGGGCTCGCCCCAGACCAACGGCCCGGTCGGCGTCGTCACCGCCACGCCTTCGAGGGTGACGCTCTTGCCGTTCGATTCCATGTCGAGCTGCTGCAGATAGGCCGGCAGCCTGGACAGGCGCTGGTCGTAAGGGATGACGGCGCGAGCCGGATATCCGCAGATCACGCGATGCCACCAGCCGACCAGCCCCAGAAGCGCCGGCAGGTTCTCCTGGATGGGCGCGGTGCGGAAATGCTCGTCCATCTCATGGGCGCCATCCAGGAAGGCGCGAAAATTTCTGGGGCCAACAGCGATCATCACCGGCAGGCCGATCGCGCCCCAGACCGAATAGCGGCCGCCAACCCAGTCCCAGAAGCCGAAGACGCGATCCCGCTCGATGCCGAACTTCGCCACCAGGTCGAGCGCGGTCGAGACGGCGGCAAAATGCTTGCCCACCGCATCCTTGCCGAGCGCTTCCTGCACCCATTTGCGCGCCGTCTCGGCATTGGTCATCGTCTCGACGGTGGTAAAGGTCTTGGATGCGATGATGAAAAGCGTGGTCTCGGCGGAGAGGCCTTTCAGCGTGTCGTGGATATGGGCGCCATCGATGTTGGAGACGTAATGCGCGCGCGGCCCGTCATGATAGGGCGCCAGCGCCAGCGTCGCCATGGCCGGACCGAGATCGGAACCGCCGATACCGATGTTGACGATGTCGGTGATCTTCTTGCCGGTGGCGCCGGCCGCCTTGCCGGAACGCACGGCATCGGCAAAAGCGCCCATCGCGTCGAGTACGGCGATGACGTCCGCCTTGACGTCCTGGCCATCGACCGTGACGCCTTTGCCGGTCAGGTTGCGCAGCGCCGTGTGCAACACGGCGCGATCCTCGGTGACGTTGATCTTCTTGCCGGCGAACATCGCGGTGCGACGGCCTTCGAGATCGGCGGCCTTGGCGAGCTTTTCCAGCAAATCCATGGTGACCGCATCGACAGCGCATTTCGACCAGTCGAGCAGAAGGTCGCCGTCGGTGGCGGAGAAGTTCTCGAACCGCTTCGAATCGGCGGCGAAGGCCTGGCGCATGCTGGCAGGTGCGGCGGCACGATGGTCGCGCAAGGCGGCAAGCTGTTTTTGAAAGGCTGACTGATCCACTGGCGGGGGGACTCCTGACGTTTTCGACGCACCATATCAGACCGGATGTTTCCGGCGCGTGTCGTCGCGCCAAAACTATTGAGCCGAATTCCATCCGGTTCAATGCGCAGCGATGACGCAGTGCACCATGCGGCGATGATGCAACGCATCACGCGGGGGCTGGGTTTCGGCGGAAGGATCACTGGCATAAATCTCAAAGATCAGAAAAATTGATTGGCGCAACACCTTGTGCCACCGTTACATTCGACTGGTCCAGCCAAGCGAAAAAAGCTGGCCATCGAGGAACATCTCCCATGCCACAGCGTAACGACACGGCGATATGGTCCGGCCTGTTCCGGATTTCGGCTGAATCCGGCCAGACCCTGCAGGCGCAGATCCGCCAGGCCATCGTTGCAGCCATTCTCGATCGCCAGATCGCCGCTTCGATGCCGCTTCCCTCGTGCCGGATCCTCGCCGAAAAACTCGGCGTGGCGCGCGGCACCGTCGTGCTGGCCTTCCAGCAGCTCGTCGACCAGGGATTCCTGGTGGCGCGCGAGCGGCGTGGCCATTTCGTCAATCCCGACGTGCTGGCGACACCGGCCAAGCCGCACCAGAAGGCGCCCGACCAGGCCAATGAGATCGACTGGAAGGCACGCCGCCAGATCGCCGCCAGCGACATGCCGCCGCCGGCCAAGCACGAGAACTGGATCAAGTCGTCCTACCCCTTCGTCTACGGCCAGTTCGACCCGGCGCTGTTCCCGACCGCCGAGTGGCGCGAGTGCAACCGCATGGCGCTCGCGGTGCTCGAAATCCGCAACTGGGCGTCGGACATGGTCGATCGCGACGATCCGCTGCTGATCGAGCAGATCCAGGCGCGGCTCTTGCCCCGGCGCGGCATTTTCGCCAATCCCGACGAGATCATCGTTACGCTGGGCGCCCAGAATGCGCTCTACATGCTGGCGACGCTGCTGATGACCAAGGGCTCCAAGGTGGCGATGGAGGACCCCGGCTATCCCGACGCGCGCTCGATCTTCCGGCTCGCGGGCGCCGACATCCAGCCGGTGCCGGTCGACCAGTCCGGCATCGTAACCGCTTCTATTCCCAATGATTCCGGCTTCGTCTTCGTCACGCCCAGCCATCATTGCCCGACCATGGTGCCGCTGTCGGCGGAACGGCGGCAGGATCTCCTGGCACGTGCCAACCGCTACAACCAGATCATCATCGAGGACGGCTATGACAGCCAGTTGCTCGACGAGGCGCCGCAGCAGGCGCTGAAGAGCCTCGACCGCTCCGGCCGCGTCGTCTATGTCGGCTCGATGTCGAAGACGCTGGCTCCGGGGCTGCGGCTTGGCTACATCGTCGCCTCCGCTGGACTAATCTCCGAACTGCGGGCCCTGCGCCGCTTCATGCTGCGCCATCCGCCAGCCAACAACCAGCGCGCCGTTGCATTGTTCCTGTCGCTCGGCCACCACGAGGCGCTTGTACGGCGGCTGTCGAGCGCCTTCGACGAGCGGCGCAAGCGCCTGGTCCATGCGATTTCCGCCTTCCTGCCAGAATGGCGTTCGACCGATTCGGCCGGCGGCACGTCGCTGTGGCTCGAGGGGCCGCGCGGCACCGATGCGCGCGGGCTGGCCGAGGCAGCCGCCTCGCGCAGCGTGATCATCGAGCCGGGCGACCGCTTCTTCGACCGCACCGAAAAGCCCTCGCGTTTCATGCGCTTGGGCATCTCCTCGATCGCGCTGCAGCACATCGAGCCCGGCATCCGCGAACTGGCCACCGCGGCCGGACGCAGGCCTGCCGCCGCCTGATCCATCGACCGATCCCTTCAGAGCCGCGCGCGCGGCTCTGGTCCTTTAGCTCTGGCATATGCAACCGGACTGGCTGGCTCATAGGCTGTGCCAATGCCGGCGGCATAGTCGGAGCATAAGGGGAAGAAGCAGCCGATGGTGGACCAACCGCCGCGCCCTGCTTCTCTGAAAGGTGGAGTGTCTGCATGTCTGTGGTTCTTGAAAAGCAGGAAGCGGCGGCGGATCAGCGTTCGCGCCGCTCCGGCGGGCGCGAAGCGCGCCGTGCCATGCGAGCCGCGCCGCTGGCCGACGACATCAAGCCGGTACGCGCCGGTCTCGAAGGCGGCAGCTACGGACCGCTGACCGGGAACGACCAGGAGCGCATTCACGAGGCGGTGCTGACCCTGCTGGAGACGGTCGGCTTCGCCAACGCCATTCCCTCCTGCATCGAAGCGCTGACCGAGGCTGGAGCCACCTACGCCGACGATGGCCGCATCCGGTTCCCGCGCGCGCTGGTGCTCGATACCATCAAGAAAGCGGCACGGAATTTCACCCTGCACGGCCAGGACCCCAAGCACGACATGCTGATCAAGGGCAAGCGTGTGCACTACGGCACGGCCGGAGCCGCCGTCCATCTGGTCGATGTCGAGAAGCGCGAATACCGCGAGTCGCTGCTGCAGGACATCTATGATGCCGCCCGCATCGTCGAGGGGCTCGACAACATCCATTTCTTCCAGCGGCCGATGGTGCCGCGCGACATTCCCGATCCGCTCGAAATGGACTTCAACACGCTCTATGCCTGCGTGATGGGCACGTCCAAGCATGTCGGCACCTCGTTCACCGTGCGCGAGAACGTGCAGCCAGCGCTCGAAATGCTCTATGCCATTGCCGGTGGCGAGGAGAACTTCCGCGCACGGCCGTTCGTCTCGAATTCCAACTGCTTCGTCGTGCCGCCGATGAAATTCGCCGAGGACGCCTGCGGCGTGCTCGAAGCCTGCGTCGAGGGCGGCATCCCGATCCTCCTGCTCTCGGCCGGACAGGCAGGCGCCACGGCGCCGGCGGCGATCGCAGGTGCTGTGGTGCAGGCAGTGGCCGAAGTGCTGGCCGGCCTCGTCTATGTCAACGCCATCAAGCCGGGGCATCCGGCGATCTTCGGCACCTGGCCGTTCGTTTCGGATCTCAGGACCGGCGCCATGTCGGGCGGTTCAGCCGAACAGGCGGTGCTGACCGCGGCTTGCGCTCAGATGGCGCAATTCTACGACCTGCCGGGCGGCTCGGCCGCCGGCATGACGGATTCGAAGCTGCCGGACATCCAGTCCGGCTATGAAAAGGGCATCACTGATGTGATGGCCGGTCTGGCAGGCCTCAATTTGGTCTATGAATCGGCCGGCATGCACGCCTCGCTGCTCGGTTTCTGCCTGGAAAGCCTGATCATCGACAACGACATGCTCGGCCACTGCCTGCGTTGCGTGCGCGGCATCGAAGTATCCGACGAATCGCTGTCGATCGACACCATCGCCGATGTCTGCCTGAAGGGACCGGGACATTATCTCGGCAACGAGCAGACGCTGCGGCTGATGCAGACCGAATATTTCTATCCGGCCGTCGGCGACCGGTTTTCACCGAAGGAATGGAACGAGAAGGGCCGACCCGACATCCTGCAGCGGGCGATCATCGAGAAGAAGCGTGTCCTTGCCGAGCGCTTCCCGCGCCATGTCCCCAAGCTGCTCGACGACAAACTGCGCGCCCGCTTTGGCGAGATGATCAAGCTGCCGCGCGGCAGCATGGGCGGATAAGCCCCCCTCCCTCGAAGCCGTCAGTCGGCGCTCAGTGCGTAGCGCTCGACGACCTCGGCACTGATCAGCTTGGCGTGCAGCGTCATCAGCACGATTTGCGCATCGAAGCTGTCGCCGGTCTCAAGGGCTGCTTCGATCCGCCGCTCCGCGTCGAGCCTGCCCTGAAGGCCGTTGGATCGTTCGAAGGCCTCCGGTCCGGCAATGCAATAGCTGAACAGCCGCGCCACCTCTGGATAGGCCTGGCTGGGCGGCTCGTCGGGCCAGCGATCCTTCATCAGATTGACGATGGTGAGTTTCACCCCCTCCGGCACGAGGGCCGGATGAAGGTCGGCGCCACGCAACGCCGCATCGAGCTGCCTGAGGTCGCCCGAGCGGCCGAACATTCCGAGGAAGCCGAGGGAAGAGCGTCGTCCCGCCATGATGGTCCAATCCGTTTCCAACCAGTTAGGTGGTTCGCAAGCGGAATACAAAGCATTGACATCTAGCCACTCGCCGCCAGCAGCAAGACACCGGCAAGGGCGGATCCGGCAAGCGTCGGCAGCATGCCGACCTTCAGCTTCAGGATGGCGATCATGGCGGCGCCGGAAAGCAGCGCCGCGCGCCAGTCGATCGACGAAAACACCGGCACATTCATGCCGAGGCCCATGTTGCGAACCTCCCGGAAGATGACGTGCAGGGCAAACCACAAAGCGAGGTTCATGATGACGCCGACAACAGCGGCGGTGATCGCGCCCAGCGCGGCGGACAATGCCTTGTTGCCACGCAGGGCCTCGATATAGGGGCCGCCGAGGAATATCCAGAAGAAGCACGGCGTGAACGTCACCCACAAGGTCAGCAGCGCTCCAAGCGATCCGGCAAGCAACGGGTGCAGCGACCCGGAATGGCGGAACGCGGCGATGAAGCCGACAAACTGCAAAACCAGAATGAGCGGACCTGGCGTCGTTTCGGCAAGCCCAAGACCGTCGACCATTTCACCGGGCGCGAGCCAGCCGAAGGACTGGACGGCCGCCTGCGCGACATAGGCGAGGACCGCATAGGCGCCACCGAAAGTGACGACCGCCATGAGACTGAAAAACCTGCCTATCTCGGTCCAGACGCTGGCAGAGCCGGTGAACCACCAGACCACGAGAACGGGTCCGAGCCAGATCGGCAGCCAGATCGCGACGGTGCGCGGCGCATGCCATGTCGTCGGTTTGACATGGGTGAGTTCGCCGCGCTCGAACATCAGGTCGACCGCACCCTTGATATCGGCAACATCGCCCTTGCCATGCGCCGAGCCGGAAAACAGGCCAGGAGCAACGCGGTCCCCCAGCCATCCCGTGAGGCCCGCGAGCAGGATGATAAGCGGGAACGGCACATTCAACGCATAGATGGCGATAAAGGCCGCGACCGCGACCGACACCATGACTGGGTTTTTCAGGGCGCGCCGGCCGATCCGGATCACCGCTTCGATGACAATGGCAAGCACCGCCGCCTTCACCCCGAAAAACAGCGCCTCGACGAGCGGTACGTCGCCATAGAGCATGTAGAGGCTGCTCAAGATCAGCATGACAAGCGCGCCCGGCACGACGAACAGGATGCCGGCAATGAGGCCGCCGATCGTCCTGTGCAGCAGCCAGCCAATGTAGATGGCAAGTTGCTGGGCTTCCGGGCCAGGCAGCAGCATGCAGTAGTTCAACGCATGCAGGAAACGCTGTTCACCGATCCAGCGCCGCTCCTCGACCAGTTCCTTGTGCATCATTGCGATTTGCCCGGCCGGTCCGCCGAAGCTGAGCAGTCCGATTTTCGCCCAGACCTTGACGGCTTCGGCGAAGGCCGGTGCAACCGGTGCCTGGACGCTCCCAGCCTTATCCTCCGGGACCAAAACGCTCATGACGGTTTACCTGTGCCTGCAGCGGGCCAGTTGTGCGTTTCTTCGGTGGCGTCGCGACACCAGCGGAAGAACGCATCGTAGAGCAGCATGCCTGCTTCCAGTTGTTCCAGATCGTCGCGAAACATACGCGACAGGCCAAGCGAGGCAGCCAGAAAGCCGGCCGCCTGGGGCACCAGGTCGAGGCTTGCGGTGTCGGCGGCGCGCACGATCGCGGCAAGGCGGTCCAGCGCTTCGGATTCAAGCTCGAACTCCTCGATCATCGTGTCGAAGGTGCAGCGTTCGCCGCGATGGCTCCAGAACACATTGTCTATGTCAAAAGGTACCGCCTGAAAGCGATCGGCAACGGCCAATACTTCGGCGGGTTCGACAAACAGGAAGACCGCGTGAGGATCGACGAAACGCCGGATCAGCCAGGGGCAAGCGATGCGATCGACCTTCGGGCGGGACCGCGTCACCCATATGGTGCGGCCCTGTTCGTCGCACGACGGCAACTTGTCTGTGCGGACCAGAAGCCCCTTTGCATCGCGCCAGGCTTCGAAGCCGCCTTCGAGCGATTCGGCGGGAATTCCCTCGTGCCGCAGCCAGGCTGCGACGCCTTGCGAGAGCTTTTGCCCTTTCTGGCAGACGACGGCCACTGGTTTGCCGGCGAACGCGGCCGCCCAGGTCGAAACGGTTTTGAAATCGCGCCGGGTCGAGGCTGGCAGCAGGCGCGGATCGGCGTCGAAATCTTCATCGATGCGAACATCGACGATTACCGGAGCACCCGGCAGACCGACCAGACGGGACAGTTGCGATACGGTGATAGCGGTTGTTGACGGCATGGCGTCCACCTCCTGGAAGAGAAGCTTGGACGCGAACGTTGGGCTGACGCCTCACGGGGTCGTCGCGATGCACCCCTTGCCATGATGGTGGATTTGTTGGGCACGCTTGTCAAGGATGGTGAGTGTTCTCGCCCACGGCCGGTGTGCGCCACGCTGAACGGAAAAACGGCAGGCGGCCTGATTGATCAGGTCGCCTGCCGTTGATCCCAGCATCAGTGATTATCGCAAGGAATAATCAATGATTGTCCTTGGGAATAATCGATGACTATCCCGGGAATAACCAATGATTACCCAATCAGTGGTTGTCCCTGGGGACACCGCTGGTGTGCGCGACGTCCTGGTATTTCACCGCCGGCTTCAGCACCATTCCCTCGGAGAACTGGTCGACCATGCCGCGCTGGATCTCCTGCCACGGCGTCTGGTGCTTCGGATAGTGATAGCCGCCATTGTTCTGCAGTTCGGCGCGGCGTCGGGTGATCTCGTCGTCGGTGACGAGGATGTCGGCCGTGCCCTTCCTGAGATCGATGCGGACGCGGTCGCCGGTCTTGAGCAGCGCCAATCCACCGCCGATCGCGGCTTCCGGCGAGGCGTTGAGGATCGACGGCGAGCCTGACGTGCCCGACTGGCGACCATCGCCGATGCAGGCGAGCGCATGGATGCCCTTCTTGATCAGATAGGCCGGCGGCTGCATGTTGACGACCTCGGCACCGCCGGGGTAGCCGACCGGGCCGGCGCCGCGCATGAACAGGATGGTGTGTTCGTCGATGCCTTGCGCCGGATCGTCGATGCGGGCGTGGTAATCCTCGGGCCCGTCGAAGACCATGGCATTGCCCTCGAAAGCCTCGGGATCCTTGGGGTTGGAGAGATAACGCTCGCGGAACTCCGGCGAGATGCCGCTGGTCTTCATGATCGCCGAATCGAACAGATTGCCCCTGAGGTTGATGAAGCCGGCATTGGCCTTCAGCGGCTCGGCGACGGTGCGGATGACGTCGATGTTCTCGTTGACGACCCCCTTGCAATTGTCGCCGATCGACTTGCCATTGACGGTCAAGGCATCTGGATGCGGCAACAGCCCGCCCTTCATCAGCTCGGCCACCACGGCCGGCACGCCGCCGGCATGATGGTAGTCCTCGCCGAGATATTCACCTGTCGGCTGCAGATTGACGATGAGCGGCACCTTGAGGCCGATCTTCTGCCAGTCGTCATTGTCGAGCGGCACACCGAGGTGACGGGCGATGGCGTTGAGATGGATCGGCGCATTGGTGGAGCCGCCAATGGCCGAATTGACGACGATGGCGTTCTCGAAGGCTTTCCGCGTCATGATATCGGACGGCTTCAAGTCCTCATGCACCATCTCGACGATGCGTTTTCCGGTCTCGTAGGAAATCTGGCCGCGCTCGCGATAGGGGGCGGGAATGGCGGCCGAGCCCGGCAGTTGCATGCCGAGCGCCTCGGCCAGCGAGTTCATGGTGGTGGCGGTGCCCATTGTGTTGCAATAGCCGGTGGACGGCGCCGAGGACGCAACGATGTCCATAAACTCGTCATAGTCGATCTCGCCAGCCGACAGGCGCTGGCGCGATTCCCAGACGATGGTGCCCGAGCCAGTGCGCTTGCCCTTGTGCCAGCCATTCAGCATGGGGCCAACCGACAGGGCAATGGCCGGAATGTTGACGGTGGCTGCCGCCATGAGCAGAGCTGGGGTCGTCTTGTCGCAGCCGATGGTCAGAACCACGCCATCGAGCGGATAGCCGTAGAGCACCTCGACCAGGCTGAGATAGGCAAGGTTGCGGTCAAGAGCGGCGGTCGGGCGCTTGCCGGTTTCCTGGATCGGATGGCACGGGAACTCGAAGGGAATACCGCCCATCGACACGATGCCTTCGCGCACGCGCTTGGCCAGTTCGATGTGGTGGCGGTTGCAGGGCGACAGATCCGAGCCGGTCTGGGCAATGCCGATCAGCGGCTTGCCGGACATCAGCTCGGCCCGCGTCAGTCCGTAATTCAGGTAGCGCTCCAGATAGAGCGCCGTCATCCCGGGATTGTCGGGATTGTCGAACCACTCCTGCGAGCGAAATTTTTTCTTTCTGGTGGGGGCGCCTGCCATCGTGGTCTCCGTATTTGTAAGACAAATCGATATGGCAACGCGCGAGAGCAGGCAAGAGGGACGCGCGGTCGCAACCGGACTTTGGTGCGATAGACATGCACCCAACCGTGCGTTAGGGCTTCGGGGCAGTCTTGCTCTGGGAGGTTTTCATGGCTTTGGTGATCGAAGGCGAGGAACACATCGCCGCACCCCTGCAAAAAGTGTGGGAAGCGCTGAACGATCCCGAGGTTTTGAAGGCGACCATTCCCGGCTGCCAGAGCCTTGAGATGAAGTCACCGACCGAGATGGCGGCGACCGTGGTGGTGAAGATCGGACCGATCAAGGCGACCTTCAACGGCGAGGTAACGCTGAAGAACCTCAAGCCGCCGCATTCCTACACCATCCAGGGCGAAGGCAAGGGCGGCATCGCCGGCTTCGCCAAGGGCGGCGCCGACGTGACGCTGACATCAGATGGGCCGGATGCCACGGTGTTGAAATACGTGGCCAAGGCCGATGTCGGCGGCAAGATCGCCCAGCTTGGCAGCCGGCTGATCGAATCGACCTCGAAGAAACTGGCCGGACAGTTTTTTTCGAAGTTCGGCGAGAAGGTGGGCGCGGCTTAGGCCGCTGCTTGAACAACGCTTGGCTTGTTCAAGGCTGGCGCTACCCGTTGACGATCCTGCTCTCCCCGTTGTTCGAGGGTGAGGCAACGCCTACCGAACGGAAAACCTACTCGAACACTATGCTCGGCACCGCGGCTGCCGCAGCACCGCGCTCCTCATTGACCCGGTCCCAGACTTTTCCGGCAATGTCGCGATAGATCTTCGCTTCGGCGCCGTCGGGCTTCGAGACAACCACCGGCGTGCCGGCATCCGAACTTTCGCGGATACCCATCTCGAGCGGCACTTCGCCGAGGAAGGTGACGCCGAGACGCTCGGCCTCGCGGCGGGCGCCGCCATGGCCGAAGATGTCGTAGCGCTTGCCGGTGTCGGGAGCGATGAAATAGCTCATGTTCTCGACGATGCCGAGCAGCGGCACGTCGACCTTCTTGAACATGTTGAGGCCCTTGCGGGCATCGATCAGAGCCAGGTCCTGCGGCGTCGAGACGATGACGGCGCCGGCCAGCGGCACCTGCTGGGCCATGGTCAGCTGGGCGTCGCCGGTGCCGGGCGGCATGTCGACGACGAGCACGTCGAGACGACCCCACTCGACCTCGCGCAGCATCTGCGTCAGCGCCGATATCACCATCGGCCCGCGCCAGATCATCGGTGTTTCCTCATCGACGAGGAAGCCCATCGACATGACCTTGAGGCCGTAATTCTCCATCGGCTTCAGGATCTTGCCGTCGACGGTCTGCGGCCGGCCATGGATGTTGAGCAGCCGCGGCATGGAGGGGCCATAGATGTCGGCGTCGAGCACGCCGACGCGCAAGCCGTTGGCGGCGAGGCCAAGCGCGATGTTGACGGCCGTGGTCGACTTGCCGACGCCGCCCTTGCCTGATGCCACCGCGATGATCGCCTCGATGCCGGGCACGCCGCGCTTGCCGTGGCTTTGCGATGCCGGGGCGTGGGGAACTGGCCCCGAAGCTGCTGGAGCGGCCGGCGGTGCCGGCCTGGGAGCAGGACGCGCCGCGACCGGAGCCTCCATGCCGCCGCCCTTCTTCTCGGCAGTCAGCGCGACGACGGCGCCGGCGACGCCGGGGATCGCCTTGACGACGCGTTCGGCGGCGGCGCGCAGCGGCTCCATTTCCTGGGCGCGGGCGGCAGGAACGGTGATCGAGAAGAAAACCTTGCCGTCGGCGATGAAAATCTCGGAAACCATGCCGAGGTCGACAATATTGCTGGTGAAGTCCGGCCCGTTGACCGTTTTCAGGCGTTCGATGACGGTATCTTTGGTGACGGGCATGACTTTTCCTCGGCGTTCGGCACTTCAGATAGTGTAGTTTTCGACCGGAACCAAGCAGCCGCCTCGACGCACCCCGGCTACTGCGAGCGAGAACTCCAGCGGGACGCCGGTCGTCAAACGGGGCACGCGACCTATTTCAATGAGCGACATGAGGAGCGCCAACCAGGGAAGGAGACGATCATGCTTGCCAACAGCAACGCGACGGCCAATCTCGCGGTGAAGGACCTGGCGAGAGCAAAAGCCTTTTATGAAGGAACGCTGGGTCTCAAGCAGGTCGACGATATGGGGGGCGAACTGATCGTCTACAAAAGCGGCGATACGGTCATCAATGTCTATCGGTCCCAGTTCGCCGGGACCAACAAGGCGACAGCGGTGACGTGGACGGTCGGCGATCAGATCGAGACTGTCGTCAAATCGCTGAAATCGAAAGGCGTTGCGTTCGAGCACTATGAAATGCCCGGCCTGACGATCGAGGGCGACATCCATGTCGGCGCCGGCATGAAGATCGCATGGTTCAAGGACCCGGATGGCAACATCCTCAATCTTGTGAACCGATAGATCGTATCGCGTTTGCCGTCGGCACTCCACGCTCCGCAGAGCTCACGTCATCCCGCCAGGCCAACCGCGAGATAGGTGAGCGCCGAAATGGCGGCAGTGGCAGGCAAGGTAACAACCCAGGCAATGACGATGTTGCCGGCAATGCCCCAACGCACGGCCGAGACACGGCGGGCGGCGCCGACGCCGATGATAGCGCCGGTGATGGTGTGGGTGGTCGACACGGGAACACCGAGCCAGGTGGCGGCGAACAGGGTGATTGCGCCGCCGGTCTCGGCGCAGAAGCCCTGCATCGGGTTCAGCCGGGTGATCTTCGAGCCCATGGTGTGGACGATGCGCCAGCCGCCGAGCAACGTGCCCAGCGCCAGCGCCGACTGACAGGTGAGGACGACCCACAGCGGGACGTAGAAATTGGCGCCGAGCATGCCTTGCGAATAGAGCAGCACGGCAATGATGCCCATGGTTTTCTGGGCGTCGTTGCCGCCGTGCCCGAGCGAATAGAGCGAGGCGGAAAAAAATTGCATGACGCGGAAGGTGCTGTCGACGGCGAACGGCGTCTGCCGGACGAACAGCCATGAAACGACGAGGATTAGGACAAGCGCCAGGACAAAACCGGTCGCCGGCGACACGACGATCGCGGCGACCGTCTTGCCAAGCCCCGCCCAGACGATGGCACTCAGTCCAGCCTTTGCAAGGCCGGCGCCGACCAACCCGCCGATCAGCGCATGTGAGCTGCTCGACGGGATGCCGGCAATCCAGGTGACGATGTTCCAGACGATGGCGCCGACAAGGGCTGCGAAAATCACCGCCGGGGTGACGATGCTGACGTCGACAATGCCCTTCCCCACGGTCTCGGCGACGTGAAGACCGAAGAACATGAAGGCGATGAAATTGAAGAAGGCCGCCCACAGCACCGCATATTGCGGCCTCAACACGCGGGTGGAGACGATGGTGGCGATGGAATTGGCCGCATCGTGCAGGCCGTTGAGAAAGTCGAAGAACAGCGCAACCGCGATGAGAGCGGCGAGAACGGGAAAGGCGATGGTGGCTTCCATTACCTAGACATTCTCGATGACGATGCCGCTGATTTCGTTGGCGACGTCCTCGAAGCGATCGACCACCTTTTCCAGCTGGCCATAGATCTCACTGCCGATCAGGTAGGCCATCGGGTCACTGCGGCCATGCTTCCTGAACAGGTCCTTCAGCCCCTGCTCGTGCAGGTCGTCGGCCCGGCTTTCGACGCGCATGACCTCTTCGGCTATGGCGGTCAGGCGCGCCGTGTGCGTCCCGACCTTGGCAAGCAGCGGGATCGCCTCGGCCACCAGCCTGGCGGCGGCGACGATGACGCCGCCCATTTCCTGCATCAGCGGGTCGAATTCCTTCTTTTCGAACAGCTTCACCGTCTTGACGGTCTTGTGCATCATGTCGATAGCGTCATCCATCGACTGGATCAGGTCCTTGATGTCGCCGCGATCGAAAGGCGTGATGAACGAGCGCCGCACGGCCAGCAGGACTTCGGCGGTGATGTGATCGGCCTCATCCTCGAGAGCGATGATCTTCTGACACCAGCGATCGATATCCTTGCCCTGGAGAAGCTGCTGGAGCGCCTCGGCGCCGCCGACCACGGTACGGGAATGGCGTTCGAACAGGTCGAAGAAACGATCTTCGCGCGGCAGCAGCTTGCGGAACCAGCCCAGCATGTCCGACCTCCCCGTTTCTGTCCCACCACATAGCGCCACATTCCGCCGGGGGAAACAGGTAGCCGGCTCAAAGATGTGGATGCAGGCCAATTGCGCATAGCGCTTGCGGCGAAACGCAATTTCCCCGACCTTGCACGCAAGGACCGGACAGATGGCATGATCGACAAGCTGGAATTCTTCATCGCATTGGCCAGGGAAGAGCATTTCGGCCGCGCGGCGGAGCTGTGCGGTGTCACCCAACCGACGCTTTCGGCGGGGATCAAGCAGCTGGAGGGCCAGCTCGGCGTGATGCTGGTTCTGCGCGGCTCGCGCTTCCAGGGGCTTACACCGGAAGGCAAGCAGGTGCTGATATGGGCGCGGCGCATCGTCGGCGATACCCGCGCCATGCGCGAGGAAATGCGGGCGGCGCGGCATGGCCTTTCCGGACGTATCCGCATCGCCGCCATCCCGACCGCGCTGGCCATGGTGGCGCGGCTGACAACCCCTTTCCGGGCAAAACATCCCGGCGTCACCTTTTCGGTGCTTTCGCGGACTTCGATCGAGGTGTTGTCGCTGCTCGGCAATTTCGACATCGATGCCGGCATCACCTATCTCGACAACGAGCCGCTGGGACGGGTGACCAGCGTGCCCCTCTATGACGAGCGCTATCAGCTGATCACCGCTGTCGGAAATCCCTATTCCGACCGCGACAAAGTGACGTGGGCCGAGCTCAGCCAGCTGCCGCTCTGCCTGTTGACGCCGGACATGCAGAACCGCCGCATCATCGACCAGCATCTAGCCGAGGCCGGCGTACAGGTGCGCCCGACGCTGGAGTCCAACTCGATGATCGTGCTGTTTTCCCACATCCGCACCGGCAAATGGTCGTCGATCATGCCGCTCAACCTTGCGGAAACATTCGGCTTTTCCGAACCGGTCCGGGCCATCCCGATCGTCGAACCGGATGCCAGCCACACCGTCGGGCTGGTGGCAGCCCCGCGCGAGCCGCACACGCCGCTGGTCTCGGCGCTGTTGGACGAGGCGATGGCGCTGGCGGACGATTTCCACGCCCAGCGCTAGGCTAGACAATGCAGGCTGAACACGATCGATAGAAGATCTCTATCGATCGACGGGACAGCGATATTGATTTCGCGGGTTTCCTCTGATTTTGTAAAGACTTAGCGAAAAAAGCTATCGACCAGGGAGGGCGCTGCATGACCATGCAGCCTGCAAGTACCGAGATCGCATCGCGCACGGCGGCGATCATCCAGGAGATGAGGGGGCTGGAAGGCCCGCTGCTGCCGATCCTCCGCGGCATCCAGGAAGAGTTCGGCCATGTGCCGCAGGATTCGCTGCCTGTCATCGCCGAGGCGCTGAACATTTCCAGGGCCGAGGTGTACGGCGTCGTCAGCTTCTACCATGATTACCGCCGCCATCCGGCCGGCCGGCATGTGCTGAAGCTCTGCCAGGCAGAATCCTGCCAGTCGATGGGTTCGGACGCCGTCGCCGCCAAGATCAAGCAATTGCTCGGCATCGGTTTCCACGAGACCACCCGCGACGGATCGGTTACACTCGAGCCGGTCTATTGCCTCGGGCTTTGCGCCTGTTCGCCGTCGGCAATGCTGGACGGCGAGGTGATCGGGCGGCTCGATGACGAAAAGATCGAAGAGATCGTTGCCGAGGTGCGCTCATGATCCCCCGCATCTACATTCCCGGCGATTCCGGCGCGCTGGCGCTGGGTGCCGAAAAGGTCGCCAAGGCAATCGCAAGTGAACTCGCCGAGCGCGGCATTGAAGCCAAGATCGTGCGCAACGGCTCGCGCGGCGCCTATTTCCTCGAACCGATGGTCGAAGTGGCGACGGCAAATGGCCGCGTTGCCTATGGGCCGGTGAAACCCTCCGACGTCAAAAGCCTGTTCGACTGCGGCTTCCTCACCGGCGGCCATCACAAACGCTGGCTGGGCGCGCCTGACAAGATTCCGTTCCTGGCTAAGCAGACACGGCTGACTTTCGCCCGCTGCGGCGTCACAGATCCGCTGTCGCTCGAATCCTACAAGAATCATGGCGGGTTGAATGGACTGACGAACGCGTTGAAACTGACGCCCGCCGCCATTGTTGCCCAAGTGACTGAATCCGGGCTGCGCGGGCGCGGTGGTGCGGGCTTCCCAACCGGCATCAAGTGGAAGACGGTGCTCGATACCGTTGGCGACCGCAAATACATCGTCTGCAACGCCGACGAAGGCGACTCGGGCACCTTCGCCGACCGCATGATCATGGAGGGCGATCCCTTCGTGCTGATCGAAGGCATGACGATCGCCGGCATCGCCACGGGTGCGACCAAAGGCTTTGTCTATATCCGCTCGGAATATCCGCATGCGGTGGCGGTGATGAACAAGGCCGTCGAGGTCGCCCGCAAGGCTGGTGTCCTTGGCGCCAGCGTGCTGGGCTCGTCCAACGCTTTCGATATGGAGATCCGCGTCGGCGCAGGCGCTTATGTCTGCGGCGAAGAGACGGCGCTGCTCGACTCACTCGAAGGCAAGCGCGGCATGGTGCGCGCAAAGCCGCCGTTACCGGCTCACAAGGGGCTGTTCGGCAAGCCGACGGTCATCAACAATGTCATCTCGCTGGCTTCCGTGCCTGTCATCATGGACAAGGGTGCAGCCTTCTACAAGGATTTCGGCATGGGCCGCTCGCGCGGCACGATCCCGATCCAGATCGCCGGCAATGTCAAATATGCAGGCCTGTTCGAGGCCGCCTTCGGCATGACGCTGGGCGAGATCGTCGACGATATCGGCGGTGGCACCGCGACCGGCCGGCCGGTGAAGGCGGTGCAGGTCGGCGGGCCGCTCGGTGCTTATTTTCCGCGCGCGCTGTTCGACACGCCATTCGACTATGAGGCCTTCGCGGCCAAGGACGGGCTGATCGGCCATGCCGGCATCGTGGTGTTCGACGACACTGCCGACATGCTGAAGCAGGCGCGCTTCGCCATGGAGTTCTGCGCCATCGAAAGTTGCGGCAAGTGTACGCCCTGCCGCATCGGCTCGACGCGCGGTGTCGAGACCATCGACAGGCTCGCTGCCGGCATCGAGCCGGAGAAGAACCTGGCGCTGGTCACCGACCTCTGCAACACGATGAAATTCGGCTCGCTTTGCGCGCTGGGCGGCTTCACGCCTTACCCTGTGATGAGCTCGATCACCCATTTCCCCGACGACTTCAAGCCTGCGCCCGTGCGCGTGGCTGCTGAATAGGAGCTGGCAGATGAACATCAAGGCCGACT
Organism: Mesorhizobium sp. RCAM 05104; assembly: GCF_059683645.1. NCBI lineage: Bacteria > Pseudomonadati > Pseudomonadota > Alphaproteobacteria > Hyphomicrobiales > Phyllobacteriaceae > Mesorhizobium > Mesorhizobium sp. RCAM 05104. The sequence continues at coordinate 3,047,584 of NZ_CM185033.1, forward strand.
TCCCATCCCTCGTCGAAGAGATCGACTATGGAACCCCGCAATCGAAGGCCGAGAAGCAGGTCACGCTGAGCGTCGACGGCCGCAGCATCACCGTGCCGGAAGGCACGTCGATCATGCGTGCCGCGATGGAAGGCGGGGTCGAGATTCCGAAGCTCTGCGCCACCGACATGCTGGACTCGTTCGGCTCCTGCCGCATCTGCCTCGTCGAAATCGAAGGGCGTGGCGGCACGCCGGCGTCCTGCACGACACCTGTCGGCGAAGGCATGGTGGTGCGCACGCACTCCGAGCGGCTCGACGCCATTCGTCGCGGCGTCATGGAACTCTATGTCTCCGACCATCCGACCGGCTGGAACGAGAAGGCCGGAACCGGCGCCAGCGAGTTCGACGCGGTGGCGAAGTCGGTCGGCCTGACCGAGAACCGCTACGGTATCGAGGGCCGCAACCACGTCAAGCAGGAGAACGGCGTGGCGCCCGGCCATGGCTCGCTGGCGGTCGACTACATCGCCCGCGATGAATCCAATCCCTATTTCACCTATGATCCGGCGCAATGCATCGTCTGCTCGCGTTGCGTGCGGGCCTGCGAGGAGGTGCAGGGCACCTTCGCGCTGACCATCGAAGGGCGAGGCTTCGAATCCAGAGTTTCGGCTGGAATGCACGAGGCGTTCATCGATTCGGAATGCGTGTCCTGCGGCGCCTGCGTGCAGGCTTGTCCGACCGATGCGCTGCGCGAGAAATCGGTACTTGCCAAGGGCCTGCCGGAGCGTTCGGCCGTCACCACCTGCGCCTATTGCGGCGTCGGCTGCTCGTTCAAGGCCGAAGTGAAGGGTGACGAAGTCATTCGCATGATGCCCTACAAGGAGGGCAAGGCGAACCACGGCCATTCCTGCGTGAAGGGCCGTTTCGCTTATAGCTACGCCACCCACAAGGACCGCATCCTGTCGCCAATGATCCGGGAGAAAGTCACCGATCCCTGGCGCGAGGTGACCTGGGAAGAGGCGATTGCCCACACGGCCAAGGAATTCCGCCGCATCCAGTATCAGTACGGGCGCACCGCGATAGGCGGCATCACCTCGTCGCGTTGCACCAACGAGGAAACCTACCTCGTCCAGAAGATGGTGCGGCAGGGCTTCCGCAACAACAATGTCGACACGTGCGCGCGCGTCTGCCACTCGCCAACGGGCTACGGGCTCGGCCAGACCTATGGCACCTCTGCCGGCACGCAGGATTTCGACTCTGTCGATTACACTGACGTCGCCGTCATCATCGGCGCCAATCCCGCTTCCGCCCATCCGGTGTTCGCCTCGCGGCTGAAGAAGCGGCTGCGCCAGGGCGCCAAGCTGATCGTGCTCGATCCGCGTCGCACCGAGATGGTCAAGTCGGCACATATCGAAGCGGACTATCATCTGCCGCTGAAGCCCGGCACCAATGTGGCCGTGCTGACGGCGCTGGCGCATGTCATCGTCACCGAAGGTCTTTTCAACGAAGCCTTCATCCGCGAACGTTGCGACTGGGCGGAGTTCCAGGACTGGGCGTCTTTCGTCGCCTTGCCGGAAAACAGCCCCGAAACCGTCGGCAAGTTGTCCGGCGTCGATCCCGAACTGATCCGCGGCGCCGCGCGTCTCTACGCCACCGGCGGCAACGGCGCGATATACTACGGCCTCGGAGTGACGGAACACAGCCAGGGTTCAACCACGGTGATGGCGATCGCCAATCTCGCCATGGCCACCGGCAATATCGGCCGGCCGGGCGTCGGCGTGAACCCGTTGCGCGGCCAGAACAACGTGCAGGGCTCGTGCGACATGGGTTCGTTTCCGCATGAGCTTCCCGGTTATCGCCATATCTCAGGCGAAGCCGTGCGCGACATCTATGAGACCCTGTGGGGCGTTAAGCTGGACGACGAACCCGGCCTGCGCATTCCCAACATGCTGGATGCGGCCGTCGACGGTACCTTCAAGGGTATCTACATCCAGGGCGAGGACATTCTGCAGTCCGATCCGGACACCAAGCATGTCGCCGCTGGCCTCGCTGCCATGGAATGCGTCGTCGTGCACGACCTCTTCCTCAACGAGACCGCCAACTACGCGCATGTGTTCCTGCCGGGCTCGACCTTCCTCGAGAAGGACGGCACTTTCACCAATGCCGAGCGCCGCATCAACATGGTGCGCAAGGTTCTGGAGCCGAAGGCGCGCTATGCCGATTGGGAGGCGACGCAGGAGCTTGCCCGCGCGATCGGGCTGGACTGGAACTATCAGCATCCCTCGCAGATCATGGACGAGATCGCCAAGACGACGCCGAGCTTCGCCGGTGTCTCCTTCGAGCTGCTCGACCGTGTCGGATCCGTGCAATGGCCCTGCAACGAGAAGGCGCCGCTCGGCACCCCGATCATGCATGTCGATGGTTTCGTGCGCGGCAAGGGCAAGTTCATCCGCACCGAATATGTGGCGACGGACGAGCGGACCGGACCACGCTTCCCGCTGCTGCTCACCACCGGGCGCATCCTGTCGCAGTATAATGTCGGCGCGCAGACCCGGCGCACCGACAACATCGTGTGGCACGCCGAGGACCGGCTGGAGATTCATCCGCACGATGCCGAGAACCGCGGACTGCGTGACGGCGACTGGGTGCGGCTGACCAGCCGCTCGGGCGAAACGACGCTGCGCGCGCTGATCACGGACCGGGTATCGCCAGGCGTCGTCTACACGACATTCCATCATCCCGACACGCAGGCCAACGTCATCACCACCGACTTCTCCGACTGGGCGACCAACTGTCCGGAATACAAGGTGACAGCCGTGCAGGTCGGCGCCTCCAACGGGCCATCGGAATGGCAGCGCGACTATGACGAGCAGGCCAAGCAGAGCCGCCGCATCGCAAAGCTGGAAGCGGCGGAGTAGTCTTGAGCCCGCGCCGCACAGCCACGACGCCGGTATCGCGGCTGACGCGCCGCGCCGGCGGCATCGCGACGGCCGACCGCATGGTGCCGGAGGAGACGCCGGTGGCGTTCTCCTTTGCCGGCACCACCCATGCGGTGATGATGGCAAGCCCGGCCGATTTCGAGGATTTCGCGCTCGGCTTCTCGCTGACCGAAGGCATCATTGCCGACCCACAAGAAATCGAAGCCATCGAGGTCGAGGATCTCGGCGAGGGCATCGACATCCAGATCCGGCTGAAGGATCAGGCCAACACGCGCTTCGAGGCGCGACGGCGCAGGCTTGCCGGCCCCGTCGGCTGCGGGCTGTGCGGCATCGAATCGATCGAGGAAGCAATGCGCTCGGTCGATGCGGTTGGTGCGTCAAAGCTTACGCTTGACGCCGACGATATCGTCCGCTCCGTCAAGCTCCTGTCGAAGGTGCAGCCGCTTCACACCGAGACCGGAGCCGTGCACGCCGCCGGTTTTTACGTTCCAGGCAAGGGCATCGTCATGGCGCGCGAGGATGTCGGCCGCCACAATGCGCTCGACAAGCTGGCCGGAGCGCTGGCCAGGGCCGGCATCGACGGCGCTTCCGGTGCCGTCGTGGTCACCAGCCGTGTCTCGGTCGAGATGGTACAGAAGACGGCGGCGATCGGCGCCGCCTTCATCATTGCCGTCTCGGCGCCGACCGCACTTGCCATCCGCACCGCGGAGGAAGCCGGCATGACGCTGGTGGCGCTGGTGCGCGGCGATGATTTCGATATTTTCACCCACCCCGACCGGGTGGCTTCCGGAGTTGCCAAGCATGTCGCATGACGAGGAACACATCATGAGCACCAGCGAGAAGCTGGTGCGGATGGCAAACCAGATCGCCGATTTTTTCCATTCCAAACCGCGCGAGGAAGGGATCGCGGGCGTTGCCGAGCATATCAACAAGTTCTGGGAGCCGAGGATGCGGCAGCAGCTGTTCGAGATGCTGGAGGGCGGCACCGAGAACTTCAACGAGTTGGTGGTGGCCGCCTCCGCCAAGATCAAGCGGCCGATCACGCCGGCCGAGGCAGACCTCAAACTCGGGCTCAAGCCCTTCCCGGCCGACGTCGCCGCCTCGCAGAAATAGCCGCCGGGCCGCGCCGGCTTATATTCCCTGTCGCTAAAGTTTAAGCTGCCGCAATCGGCACTGTTCTGCTATGGTTGACGATCAGAAATCGTCAGGCCGGGGCGGAAAACCTGGTGAGGCCGATCGAGACCCGATACGCCCTTAGCGGCGACGTGCGGATCGCTTACCAGGTGGTAGGCCAGGGGTCGTTCGATCTCGTCTTCGTGCCGGGCTTCATTTCCAATCTCGACCTGCACTGGGAAGACGAAGGCTACAGCCGGCTGTTGAAGCGGCTTTCGGCGTTCTCGCGGCTGATCCTGTTCGACAAGCGCGGCATGGGTCTTTCCGACCGGGTCGACGCGCACCACCTGCCCAGTCTCGAAACGCGCATGGACGATGTGCGCGCGGTGATGGACGCCGCGGGCAGCGGTCGCGCGGCACTGCTTGGCGCCTCCGAAGGCGCGCCGATGGCGATGCTGTTCGCCGCCACCTATCCGGAACGGACGCGGGCGCTGGTACTCTATGGCGGCTATGCGCATTTCCACAAATGGGTGATGCGGCCAGAGCGCCTCGAGGCCTTCATCGAGACGGCCGAGACGGCCTGGGGCACCGGCGCCACTTTGCCGAATTTCGCGCCAGGTCGGGTTGATGATGCGCATTTCGCCCAGTGGTGGGCGCGTTTCGAACGGTTGTCGGCGAGCCCGACGGCAGCGGCGGCGCTGGCGCGTATGAACGCGGAAATCGACGTGCGTGACGTGCTGGCGACAATCAGCGCGCCAACGCTTTTGATCCATCGCCGCAACGATGCGCGGGTCGACCCCGACGCCAGCCGTTTTCTGGCGAGGAAGATCCCAAACGCCAAGCTGGTCGAAGTGCCCGGGCGCGACCATCCGATCTGGACCGGCGACGTGGACCGGGTGGCCGACCTGATCGAGGAATTCCTGACCGGCGAGCGCGCCGTGGTGGAAGCGGAGCGCGTACTGGCTGCGCTTTTGGTGACACGCATCTACGATACGGCGCGGCTTGGCGACCGCATGTGGAGCGAACGCAGCCAGCGCTTCCAGGAGACATGGCGAACACTCGTCGGGCGCCATGGCGGGCGCTGCGTGGATACGCATGGCGAAGTGATGATTTCACGTTTCGATGGACCGGGGCGTGCCTTGCGGTGCGCGGCGGCGTTGCGCGAAGCAGCGCAGGAAATCGGCGTAGCGAGCGCACAGGGGGCGCATGTCGGCGAGATCGAGTTGCGCGGACCGCCGGCAGGACTGACAGGCCGCGTGGCGATGCAACTCTCTACTCATGCCGGGCGCGGCGACATCCTGGCGTCGAGGCTGGTCGCCGATCTGGCCGCCGGCTCCGGGCTGCATTTCGCGGATGCCGGCCGTATCAACATCGACGAACTGGACGAGCCGCTGGCGCTCGTGCTGGCGATGTCCGAACAGCATCTGGAACCGGCTTGCCGTCCCAAGGTCAGGGCGACGGAGCCGGCTTGCCTGACGGCACGCGAAAGCGAGGTGGTGAGCCTGATTGCCGACGGCAAGAGCAATGCCGCGATTGCCGCCGAGCTCAGGCTGAGCGAACACACGGTCAAGCGCCACGTCGCCAACATCCTGCTCAAGCTCGATCTGCCATCGCGAGCGGCGGCGGCGGCATTTTCCGTCAGGCACACTGGCCCGGACGGGCCATGAGAGCCATGGCGCTTTCGGGCGAAGCGGCCATGCCACCGTAAGCGCTATCAATTTCTCCCATGCAGGCCAGGCGGTGTCGCCGGGAAAGGCGCTGCGAACGGAGGATGAAAATGCTGAAGTCAAAGCTGAATGTCAGATCACTCGTGATAGCGGCAGGCGTTGGCGCGCTGTTCGCCATCACTCCCGCAAAGGCCGAGGATGCATCGGCAACGGCCGCCTACAAGGACATCCAGGCAACGCTCGGCTCGGTGCCGGACATGTTCAAGACCTTGCCTGACGTCGCCATCGCCGGCGCCTGGGCCGAGATCAAAGGCGTCCAGCTCAACCCGAACACGGCGCTCGACGGCAAGACCAAGGAACTGATGGGCCTCGCGGTCGCGTCGCAGATTCCTTGCCAGTACTGCATCTATTTCCACACCGAGGCGGCCAAGCTCAACGGCGCGAGCGACGAGGAGATCAAGGAGGCGATCGCGATGGCGGCGATCGTGCGCCACTGGTCGACGATTCTCAACGGCAGCCAGGTCAATCTCGCCACGTTCAAGAAGCAGACCGACGACGTGTTCGCTGCCGTCAAGGCGAAGTCGCAGTGAAAAATCCCTGCCCGGCGATGAGCGCCGGGCAGCATTTCTGATTATCAACCGCCCGATCGCGAAGACGGGCACATGGAGGATAAAATGCTGACCAAGACACAGGCCGTGGACGGCGCGGCGATCAAGAAGGCAATCGAAGGCCGTGACGGAAAACTCCTGTCGAGCTTCTATGCCGACGACGCGCTGGTGCGGGTGATCGACCGCAACAACCCACCGAGCAAGCCGCGCGAAATCCGCGGGCGCGCAGCGATCAGCACGTTCTGGGACGACATCTGCAGCCGGGCGATGACCCACAAGGTCGATACCACGATCGCCGATGGCGACAGCCTGGCCTTCACCCAGGCCTGCGCCTACCCGGACGGCACCAAAGTGTTCGCCGCGGCGATGCTGGAGCTGAAGAACGGGCGGATCGCACGGCAGACCGTCGTGCAGGCCTGGGACGAGTAGATCAATCGCGGGCTCAACCGCAATCTCGGAGGAAACCACCATGTTCAGCGCCAGATGGCAGATCGACGCCAAGTTCGGGCAAAAGCAGACCGTGCTTGAGCTGTTGAAGAAATGGGAACGTGAGATCGGTTCGCAGGTCGGCATCGCCGACCTGAAGTTCCAGATCATGACCGGATCGATCGGCGCGCGGGAGGCGACTGTCGAGTCGCATCATCAGGTCGAGAGCCTGGCCCAGTTGGAGGCGGTCTTCGCCAAGATCGGCAAGATCGACGCCCACGCCAAATGGGGCAAGGAGATGGAGCCCTATGTCGTGTCGGGCACCAGCCTGTGGAACATCTATCGCATCGTGGAATAATGGCTGACACCCTTCTCCCCGGCAACGGGGAGAAGGGAAGCAGGCGGCGCTGCTACATCAGGCCGAGCTGCTTGTAGAAGCCGAGCGCGTCGTAATAGTCGCTCTGGGTCGCGATCTTGCCGTCCTTGACCGAGAACATCGAGGCGCCGGTGAAGGAGAACTTCTTGCCGGTGGCGGCGGTGCCGTCGGCCCAGGCGCCGGTATTGGTGCCGGAAAACTCCCATTCGAACGAGACGCGGTCGCCCTCCACGACGGGCGCACCCTTCATCGTCCAGACGGCATCTGGGACAGCCTTGAGGAAATTGTCGATGACGCCGGTCTTGGCGGCCTCCTTGCCCTTGACCGGTTTGCCGACCGAGGCGTCGTAGTAAGTGACGTCGTCGGCGAAGTAGCCGGCGGCCTTGGCCGAGTCATGCGCGTTCCAGGCGGCGAGATAGGCTTCGACCACCGATTGCGCAGTATCAGCGCCAAAGGACGGCGCCGCGACGAAGAGCGTGGCGGCGATGGCCGCGGTTGTCAGAAACTGGCGGCGATGCATGGTTCTTTCCTCCCTGGTTGACTGCCTGTATTGCGCTCAAGTGCTAGCCGTGGGCTACCATCACATGCCGCACGGCGGTGTAGTCCTCCAGCGCATAGAGCGACATGTCCTTGCCGTAGCCGGATTGCTTCAATCCGCCATGCGGCATCTCGTTGGTCAGCATGAAATGGGTGTTGATCCAGGTGCAGCCATATTGCAGGCGGGCGGCCGTCGCCATGGCGCGCGAAACGTCCTTGGTCCATACGGATGACGCCAGGCCGTAGTCGCTGTCATTGGCCCATTTCACCGCTTCGTCGACTTCCGTGAAACGCGTGATCGAGACGACCGGCCCGAACACTTCGCGGCGTACGATCTCGTCTTCCTGCAGTGCACCCGCGACCACTGTCGGCTGGTAGTAGAAACCTGAGCCCTCGCCCGGCTTGCCGCCGGTGGTGATCTCGATGTGCTTCAGTTCCGAAGCGCGCTCGACGAAGCTCGAGACGCGGTCGCGCTGGCGGCGCGAGATCAGCGGCCCGATCTCGTTTTCCGTGTCGTCCGGACGATTGTACTTGATGGTCGAAACGGCCGACGAGAGGTCGGCGACGAGCTTGTCGTAGATCTTCTTGCCGGCATAGATGCGGCAGGCGGCGGTGCAGTCCTGGCCGGCATTGTAGTAGCCGAAGGCGCGCAGCCCGTTGACCACGGCACCGAGGTCGGCATCGTCGAAGACGATGACCGGCGCCTTGCCGCCGAGTTCGAGATGGGTGCGCTTGACCGACTTGGCCGCGGCCTGCAGCACCTTCTTGCCGGTGGCGACGTCACCGGTGATCGAGATCATGTTGACCTTGGGATGGTTGATCAGTGTGTTGCCGACGCTGTCGCCACGGCCGAGGACGACGTTGACGACGCCTTCGGGTAGGATTTCCGCAAGGATTTTCGCCAGCTTGAGCGAAGTCAGCGGCGTCTGTTCCGATGGCTTGAAGACGACGGTGTTGCCGCCGGCGATCGCCGGCGCCAGCTTCCAGGCCATCATCATCAGCGGATAGTTCCACGGCGCGATCGAGGCGACGATGCCTATGGGATCGCGTCGTACCATTGACGTGTGGCCAGGCAGATATTCGCCGGCAACGACACCCGGCATCGAACGCACGGCGCCGGCAAAGAAGCGGTAGCAGTCGACGATCGCCGGGATCTCGTCATTGAGCACGGCATTGATCGGCTTGCCGCAGTTGAGCGCCTCGAGCGTGGCGAACTCCTTGGCATCGGCCTCGATGCGGTCGGCGATCTTGAGGAGATAGCCGGAGCGCTGAGCCGGCGTGGTACGCGACCACAAGACGAACGCTTGTTCGGCGGCGCTGACAGCCGCCTCGATCTGTGCCTGGCTGGCTTCGGGCAGGTTGAGGATCGTCGCTCCGGTCTTCGGATTGAGGATCGGCTCCTCGGTTTCGGTACCCTTCTCGAATTTCGAGCCGATCAGCATCTGGGTGTCCATGGAAGTCTCTCCCTTGGGAACTCTTGAAATCATTTGCCCGAACCGGCGATCTGGTCGCCGTCGCGGGTCAGGTAATAGGCGGCGAGGATGGGCAGTAGCGTCACCAGCACGACTACCATGGCCACGACATTGGTGACCGGGCGCTGGCGCGGCCGGATCAATTCCTCCAGCATCCAGATCGGCAGCGTCTGTTGCTGGCCGGCGGTGAAGGTGGTGACGATGACCTCGTCGAAGGACAGAGCGAAGGCCAGCATGCCGCCGGCAAGCAAAGCGGTGGCGATGTTGGGCAGCACGACATGGCGGAAGGTCTGGAAGCCGTCGGCGCCAAGATCCATCGACGCTTCGATCATCGAACCGGACGTGCGGCGGAAGCGGGCGACGGCATTGTTGTAGACGACGACGACGCAGAAGGTGGCGTGGCCGAGCACGATCGTCCAGAACGAGAACGGAATGTCGGCCAGCGAAAACGCCGAGCGCAGCGCGATGCCGGTGATGATACCGGGCAAGGCGATCGGCAGGATGACCAGCAGCGAAATGGTTTCCCGGCCGAAGAATTTCGTCCTGGAAACCGCCGCCGAACAGAGCGTGCCGAGGATCAGCGCGATCGCCGTCGAGATGGCAGCGACCCTGACCGACAGCGATAGCGCCTGCCAGACATCGGGGCGGTTCCAGGTGACGGCGAACCATTGCGTGGTCAGGCCGGGCGGCGGCCAAACAAAGCTCTTCTCCTCCGTCGTGAAGGCGTAGACGAAGATCAGCAGGAGCGGCAGGTGCAGGAACAGCAGGCCGCAAGCGGCGGCGACCTTCAGGCTGAGCGGAGCGGATTGACCGCGATCAGAGCGCATCGAAGGCCCCCATGCGCTTGGCGCCCCAGAGATAGAAGCCCATGATGACGATCGGCACGACCGTGAAGGCGGCGGCTAGCGGGATGTTGCCGGCGGTGCCTTGCTGCGAGTAGACGGCCTGGCCGATGAACAGCCGCGAGGTACCGATGATCTGCGGGATGATGTAGTCGCCGAGCGTCAGCGAGAAGGTGAAGATCGAGCCGGCGACGATGCCCGGCAGCGCCAGCGGGAACAGCACGTTGCGGAAAGTCTGGCCGGGCGAGGCGCCGAGATCGGACGAGGCCTCGACCAGATTGCCCGGCACGCGCTCCAGTGCCGCCTGCACCGGCAGGATCATGAACGGCAGCCAGACATAGACGAAGACGATGAAGGTGCCCGTGAACGACACCGACAGCGAGTTGCCGCCGACGACCGGCAGCGACAGCCAGGCGTCAATCAGCCATTGCAGATGCAGCTTGCCGAACAGCCAGGTGAGGATGCCTTCCTTGGCCAGGATCAGCTTCCAGGCGTAGATCTTGACCAGGTAGCTCGACCACAGCGGCAGCATGATGCCGAGATAGAACAGCGCCTTCCAGCGGCCGCGCGCATAGCGCGCCGCATAATAGGCAATCGGGAAAGCGATGATGGCCGAGGCCAGCGTGACCAGGGCCGCCATCGTCACCGTGCGCAGGATGATGTCGAGATTGGCCGCCTGCAACAGGTCGCCATAGGTTTTCAAGGTGAACTGGCGGTTGATCAGGCCGGAGTACTCGTCGATCGAGAAAAAGCTCTGCGCCAGCAGCGCGAACAGCGAGCCGATATAGACGATGCCGAGCCACAGCACCGGCGGCAGCAGCATGAGCAACAGCAGGACTTTTGGCTTGCGCCAGAAAAGATCCGACAGCGCGCCGCGCAGGCCGCCACTGCCTGGCAGGATGGCGGGCGCTGAGGCGCGCGGCATGGCGGCGTCGAGACTCATGCCGGCTCGTCCATCAGGTGCAGGTGCTCGCGATTGAAGGTGAGGACGACCGCTTCGCCTTCCACCGGCAAGGCCGTGCCGGCCGGCACGATGGCGTGCAGCCGCAGCCCGTCGGCATCGAGCGCCAATTTTGTCGTGGCGCCGAGATAGTTGGTCGAGACGAGGCGGGCGGAGACGCCTTCGCCGCTCGCCCCGCGACCGACGCGAATGGATTCAGGGCGCAGGCTGCCCCAGCGATGCTGGCCGGAATAGCGCTGGACGAAATCCGGCGGCAGCACGTTGGAGGAGCCGACGAAATCGGCCACGAAGCGGGTTTTCGGCCGCTGGTAGATATCCTCGGGCGTGCCGATCTGCATGATCTTGCCGTCGTTGAAGACAGCGACGCGGTCGGCCATCGACAGCGCCTCGCCCTGGTCGTGGGTGACGAAGACGAAGGTGATGCCGAGCGCCTTCTGCAGCGACTTCAGCTCCTCCTGCATGTTCTCGCGCAGCTTGAGGTCGAGCGCGCCAAGCGGTTCGTCGAGCAACAGCACCTTGGGCTGATTGACCAGCGCGCGGGCGAGCGCGACGCGCTGGCGCTGGCCGCCGGAAAGCTGACCGGGGCGGCGGGCGCCATAGCCGGGCAGCCGCACCAGCGACAGCGCTTCCTCAGCCGCCTTGTGCCGCTCCGGCTTGCCGACGCCCTTGACCATCAGCCCGTAGGCGACGTTGTCGAGCACATTCAAATGCGGGAACAGCGCATAGTCCTGGAACACGGTGTTGACGTTGCGGCGATAGGGCGGCACGCCCTCGGCGCGTTCGCCGAAGATCGAGATCGAACCCGAGGTCGGCTGCTCGAAGCCGGCGATGAGGCGCAGGCAGGTGGTCTTGCCGGAACCCGACGGCCCGAGCATGGCGAAGAACTCGCCCGGCGCGATGTCGAGATCGACCGCGTCGACGGCGCGAACGCTGCCGAAATGGCGCGAGACTTTCTGGAAGGAAACGGCTGATGTCATGGGTTGTCCTGATCTGTCAGGCTCGTCAAGTTCGGGCGCTACGCTGCCCCTCATCCGCCTGCCGGCACCTTCTCCCCGTATGGGGACGGGGAGAAGGGACTTGGCGGAAACGCTGGCGACCCCTCTCCCCGTTCTTTACGGGGAGAGGGTAAGGGTGAGGGGCAGCGCTATGCTCTCAGCGAAGCGGAAATCACCGCCCGCCGATGACGCCGATATAGTCCGACACCCAGCGATAGTAGGGCACGCACTGGTCGTTCTGGGTGGCGCATTTCGACACCGGCGTCTTCCAGAACTTGATCTTTTCGAAATTGTCGTAGCCGTTGGTCTTGCAGCCTTCGTCGGTCAACAGCTCGTTGCCCTTGCAGGCGGCGGGCACTACCGGCAGCGAACCGAACCAGGCCGAGACATCGCCCTGCACCTTCGGCGACAGCGAATGCTCGAGCCACATATAGGCGCAGTTGGGGTTGGCCGAATCGGCTTCCATCATGGTGGTGTCGGCCCAGCCGGTGACGCCTTCCTCCGGCACGGTCGAGGCGACCGGCTTCTTGGCGGCAACCAGCGCGTTGACCTGATATGGCCACGAGCCCGAGGCGACGACACCTTCGTTCTGGAAATCGTCGACCTGGATCGCGGCGTCGTGCCAGTAGCGGCCGACCAAGGTGCGCTGGACGCGCAGCAGCTCGAGTGCCGCCTTGTACTGGTCCTCGTTCAGTTCATAAGGGTCCTTGATGCCGAGTTCCGGCTTGTGGAACATCAGGTAATTGGCGGCATCGGCAATGTGGATCGGCCCGTCATAGGCCTGGACGCGGCCCTTGTTGGACTTTCCGTCCGGCAGCTTCATTTCCTCGAAGACGACGTTCCAGCTCTTGGGCGCTTCCTTGAACACCTCGGTGTTGTACATCAGGATGTTCGGGCCCCACTGATAGGGAACGCCGTAGTGGACGCCGCCGACGGTGAACCATGGAGCGTCCTTGAGGCGGTCGTCGACCGTCTTCCAGCTCGGGATGAGATCGGTGTTGATCGGCTGGACGCGCTTGCCAGCGACGAGGCGCAGCGAGGCATCGCCTGAAGCGGTGACAAGGTCGAAGCCGCCCTCGTTCATCAGCGAGACCATTTCGTCGGAGGTGTTGGCGGTCTTGACGTTGACCTTGCAGCCGGTCTCCTTCTCGAAGGAGCTCACCCAGTCATAGCCCTTGTCGGTTTCGCCGCGCTCGATATAGCCAGGCCAGGCAACGATGTTGACCTGGCCTTCGCCCTTGCCAAGTTCCTTGACCTGGGCGACGGCCTGACCCGAGAAGGTCAGCGCGACCGTCAAAGCAGTGCATGACTTCAGGAATGAATTCATCATCGATCTCCCATTTTGGCGCCTGACCCCGAAAGCCGGTTTCGGTCTTCGCTAGGGGGCACGCGCGGACTGAAAAGTGTCAGTTCTTCCTTTGGATTCGCTCTGGTGGCGGCTTTGGTCCCTGAACCGAAAAGTGCTTTGAAAATTCCGGTTTCGCAAATTCATTTGTCAGAAAGGCGATATCGGTTTTTCCGATAGATCAGCGACCAATCTTGTCGGGCCGCTGGCGGACCATGCGCTGCGACTGGGCAAGGCCGATGAAATCGCGCGCCGCCTGCGGCAGGCCGGAGCCGCGCCGCCAGACCATGCCAACCTGGACCACCGGCAAGGAGCCGGAAATGTCGCGCGATTCGATGCGGTCGCCTTCCAGCGACCATGGCCGGTAGACAAGATCGGGCAGCAGCGCCACGCCGGCGCCGGTGGCAACCAGGCTGCGCACGGCTTCGACCGAACGCGTGCGAAAGGCAACATGCGGCTTGGCGCCGATCGCCGTCAGCAGCTTGCCGGTGTTCTCCTCGATTTCGTCGACGGTCAGCATGATCAGCGGTTCGGAGGCGATGTCGCCAATGCTGATGATGTCGGCGCCGGCCAGCGGGTGGCCGAGCGGCAGCCACAGCCGGTAGGCCGAGACTTCGAGGATTTCCGACTGCAGCGCGGTGCGGTCGCGCAGGTTCGAGGTGACCATGACGGCTATGTCGAGCTTGCCGCCGATCAACAGATGTTCGAGATAGTCGCCATTGTCCTCGATGGCCGAGACCTCAACGCCCGGATAGGCGCGGCGGTAGCGGGCGAGCAAATCCGACAGCACATAGCCGGCGACCAGCGAGGTGACGCCAAGTTGCAGCCGCCCCCCGGCAACCGTCTGCTCGCCGAAAAAGGCGCGACGCGCGTCGGAGACATCGGCGAGGATCTTTGTCGCGTGGCGCAGGAACTGGTGGCCCTTGTGGGTGATGTTGAGGCCGCGCGGATGGCGTTCGAACAGTTCGACGCCGAGATCGCTTTCCAGTTCCTTGATGGCTTCGGTGACCGACGATTGCGAGATGGAGAGATTCTGCGCGGCGCCCGACACCGTGCCTTGCTCGGCGACGGCGATGAAGAACTGCAGCTGGCGGATGGTGAAAGCCATGGCCGGACTAAACACGCTGGAGGCGGCGGTGGGAAGTGCCGGCCAATCGTCGACAGGCGTTGGCGGATCAGAACCCGGCTTCCTCGCCGGCAATGCTGAGCCGCGCGCCGGCCTGCTCAAGGGCGGCGGCAATGTCGTGCGGCGGCGACCGATCGGTGGCGAGTTCGGAAAAGCTGTCGAAGCCGCAGACCTGAACCAGACCAAGGCGGCCGAACTTGCTGTGATCGGTGATGACGAGCGAGCGCTGGCCGCGCGACAGCACCATGCGGGCGAACTCAGCCTCTTCCAGATCATAGTCCATGACGCCCATCACCGCATCGACGGCACCGGTGGAGATGATGGCGTGGCTGACCGAGAAGCGGCTGACGAACTCGATGGCCGAGACACCGAAGGCGGCGCCGGAATCGCTGCGCAGTTCGCCGCCGGCCATATAGACTTTGTTGCCATTGATGGTGGCCAGCGTGCGGGCGATGTCCGACGAGTTGGTGACGACCGTCAGGCGCCGGTGGGCGAGCAGTTCACGGGCAAGGAACGAAGTCGTCGTGCCGGTGTCGAGCATGATCGATTCACCGTCGCGGATGGTGGCGGCGACCATACGGGCAATGACGCGCTTGGCGTCGGCATTTTCGCGCATGCGCCGCTCGAACGGCGCTTCGCCGATCATCGACGGCAGGCCGATGGCGCCATGCATCTTGAGGACGGAGCCGTCGCTGGTGAGCGGCTTGACGTCGCGGCGCACGGTCTCGAGCGACACGCCCAACCGGTCGGCAAGGCTGGCGATGGTGACGGTTCCCTCTTCCTGCAGCAGCCGCAGGATCTCGCCGTGCCGTTTCGAGTGAGCCATGGGGTCGTTTCCGGTCGCATCCGTTGCGCAATTGACCGCTTCTAAGGCAAATCTGCAGGATATTACAAGAAACCTCGAGACGAATCGGTCATAAAAGCAGGAAAAACCACAGAATCCAGTTGACATCCGGTGTTGCGCGGCGTGACACTGATTTGGTGACAGGCTCGGACTGCCACGGGAGAACGATGGCAGAGCCGTATCCAAACTTGCATGCCCAAAAGTCTGGAAACTGTCTGGCGCGAGGGCGAAGGAACCTATCGGATCCGCGGGGGCGGATGCCGGCCTCGAAGAGCCCGGCACATGGGACTCGTCGGTGCGGCGTGGGATACCGGTCCCGAGTGCCGCGCCGACGAGATCTTTGCCAAAATGAGAATCCGTCGAAACGGCACGCCGGCCCCGCTGCGCCGCCCTGTCGATGCCGTGTCGGACCAAGGGCCAATCCATGACCGCCGAAGACCGCATCCGCGCCCTGCCCTGCTGGACCGGCGACATCGAGATCGCACCGCTGCCTGGCGGGTTGAGCAATGCAAACTATCTGGTCAAGGACGCGGCCGGAAAGCATGTCGTGCGCTTCGGCAAGGACTATCCGTTCCACCACGTCTTTCGCGAGCGCGAGGTGATGACCGCGCGGGCGGCCCATGCCGCCGGTTTCGCGCCGGCCGTCCGCCATACCGAACCGGGCATCATGGTGACGGAGTTCCTTGGCGCGAAGACCTATCTGGCCGAGGACGTGCGGGCCAATCTCGGTCGCGTCGCGGCCCTGATGCGCGGCTTTCACCGGGAGATGCCAAACCATATCTCCGGCGCCGGCTTCATGTTCTGGGTATTCCATGTCATTCGCGACTATGCACGCACGCTGGAAGAGGGCGGCAGCCGCAAGCGCGACGAGTTGCCACGCCTGCTGACGCTGGCGGACGAGCTGGAACGCGCACAGAAACTGCTGCCGATCGTCTTTGGCCACAATGATCTGTTGCCGGCCAATATTCTCGACGACGGCAACAGGCTGTGGCTGATCGACTTCGAATATGCCGGCTTCAACACGGCGATGTTCGACCTCGCCGGCGTCGCCTCGAACGCCGGCATGAGCGATGAGGAATCCTTCGCCTTCCTGACCGCCTATTTCATGAAGGAACCGGATGAGGCGATCCGCCGCTCGCACGCGGCGATGCAGTGCGCCTCGCTGCTGCGCGAGGCGATGTGGAGCATGGTGTCCGAGCTCTATCTCGACGCGCCCGGCATCAACTACGTCGCCTATACCGAGGAGAACCTGACGCGGCTCGAAGCCGCGCTGGAAAACTACAGAACAAAATACGGGATACAAAAACCATGACATTGCCAACCCATGCTGGCGTCGTCGTCATCGGCGGCGGCATCATCGGCTGTTCGACGGCCTATCATCTGGCGCGCGACCACAAGGCCGATGTCGTGCTTTTGGAACAGGGCAAGCTGACCTCGGGCTCGACCTGGCACGCCGCGGGCCTCGTCGGGCAATTGCGCTCGTCAGCCTCGATCACCCGCGTGCTCAAATATTCCGTCGATCTCTACAAGGGACTGGAGGCCGAAACAGGTCTGGCCACCGGCTGGAAGATGACCGGTTGCCTGCGGCTGGCCACCAACGCCGACCGCTGGACGGAGTACAAGCGGCTGGCGACGACGGCGAAAAGCTTCGGCATGGACATGCAATTGCTGTCGCCGGCGGAGGTCAAGGCAATGTGGCCGCTGCTTGAGACCGGCGATCTGGTCGGCGCCTCCTGGCTGCCGACAGACGGGCAAGCAAGCCCCTCCGACATCACGCAGTCGCTGGCCAAGGGCGCGCGCATGCATGGCGCCAGACTGTTCGAGGATGTCCGCGTCACCGGCTTCGAGATGAAGGATGGCCGCATCACCGTGGTCAAGACCAGCAAGGGCGACATCGCCTGCGACAAGGTGGTCAACTGCGCCGGGCAATGGGCGCGGCAGGTGGGCGCGCTTGCCGGCATCAACGTGCCGCTGCAGCCGGTGAAACACCAGTATATCATCACCGAGAAGATCGACGGGCTGGCGACCGACGCGCCGACCATCCGCGACCCGGACCGGCGCACCTACTTCAAGGAGGAGGTCGGCGGGCTGGTGATGGGCGGCTACGAGCCGAACCCGCAGGCCTGGACGATGGGCGACGTGCCCAATGATTGGGAATTCCGGCTGTTCGACGACGACTACGACCATTTCGAGCAGCATATGACGCAAGCGATCGCGCGCGTGCCGGCGCTCGAAACCGTCGGCGTCAAGCAGATGATCAACGGGCCGGAGAGCTTTACGCCGGACGGTAATTTCATCCTCGGCACTGCGCCCGAATGCGCCAACATGTTCGTCGGCGCCGGCTTCAACGCCTTCGGCATCGCCTCCGGCGGCGGCGCCGGCTGGGTGCTGGCGCAATGGGTGGTCGATGGCGAGGCGCCGCTCGACCTGTGGGTCGTCGACATCAGGCGTTTTTCCAACCTGCACCGGGACCGGCAATGGGTCTGCGACCGCACGCTGGAGGCCTATGGCAAGCACTATACGATCGGCTTCCCACACGAGGAGTATGCCAGCGGAAGACCGCGCATCGTCTCGCCGCTCTACGAGCGGCTGAAACAGCAGCGCGCCGTGTTCGGCTCGAAGCTCGGCTGGGAACGGCCAAACTGGTTCGCACCGGCGGGCATCGAGCCGCGGGACGTCTATTCGATGGGCCGGCAGAACTGGTTCGCGGCGGTCGGCGACGAGCACCGCCACGTGCGCGAGAAGGTCGGCATCTTCGATCAGTCGTCCTTCGCCAAATACGAGCTGACCGGACCCGACGCGCTGAGGGCGCTGGACTGGATCTGCGCCAACGACGTCAGCAAGCCGGTCGGCCGGCTGACCTACACGCAGCTTCTCAACACGCGCGGCGGCATCGAGGCCGATCTGACCGTGGCGCGGCTGGCCGAGGAGAAATTCTACATCGTCACCGGCACCGGCTTCCGCACGCATGATTTCTCGTGGATCAGCGACCATATCGGCGAGGGACTCGACGCCACGCTCGCCGATGTCACCGAGGATTTCGGCACGCTGTCGCTGATGGGTCCCCGGGCGCGCGATGTGCTGGCTGATGTGACCGATGCGGATGTGTCGAACGCCGGCTTCCCGTTCGGCCATGTGCGCGAGATTGCCATCGCCGGCCACACAATTCGGGCGCTGCGCGTCACCTATGTCGGCGAGCTCGGCTGGGAACTGCATGTGCCGATCGCAGCCACGGGCGACGTCTTCGACGCGCTGATGGCGGCCGGGAAGAAGCACGACATCCGCCCCGTCGGCTACCGGGCACTGGAATCGTTGCGGCTGGAAAAGGGCTATCGCGCCTGGGGCTCCGACATCACGCCCAACGATACACCGCGGGAAGCCGGACTCGGCTGGGCGGTGAAGTTGCGCAAGAATACGGATTTCGTCGGACGGCGGGCTCTTGAGAAGACCAACGGCGCGGCATTGAAGAAACGCTTTGCCGGCTTCACGGTCGACGATCCGGAGATCGTGCTGCTCGGCCGCGAGACGATCCTGCGCAATGGCGAACCGGTCGGCTACCTCACCAGCGGCGGTTATGGCTACACGGTGGGCAGGAACATCGGCTACGGCTATGTGCGCGATGCCGACGGGGTTAGCGACGATTTTCTCGCCTCGGGCGACTATGAACTGGTTGTGGCGATGGAGCGAAAGCCGGCCCAAATCCATCTTGAGCCACTGTATGATCCGTCGATGAGCAAGATCAAGGCGTAACGGTGCAGCGATGAGTTTCCATGCGGATCGTCACGTCCATATCCTGATCATCGGTGGCGGCGCCATCGGCACCTCGGTGGCCTATCATCTCGCCCGCGACGGCGCCAAGGACGTGTTGCTTGTCGAGAAGTCGCTGCTCACCCACGGTTGCACATGGCATGCCGCCGGACTGGTCGGACAGCTCCGGGGCAAACGGAACCTGACGCGGCTGATGCAGAATTCGACCGCCGTCTTCGACCGGCTGGAAGCCGAGACCGGGCAAGCGATCTCATGGAAGAAAGTCGGCTCGCTGCGGCTGGCCGGAAGTTCCGCCCGCTGGAGCGAAATCCGCCGGTCGATGACACAAGCCAAGAGCTTTGGGGTCGAATGTCACTCGCTGTCGGCCGACGAGGCAGCCCAGCACTTCCCCTACATTGTCAAGGAAGGCATCGAGGGCGCCGCCTACATTCCCGGTGACGGCTATATCGATCCCTATTCATTGACGATGGCCTATGCCAAGGGCGCGCGGCTGAATGGCGCCAGAATTGAGGAAGGTGTGACGGTTGAGGAGATCGTCATCGAGGGACCGCGCGCGGTCGGGGTCGTCACCAATGGCGGCTCGATCTCCTGCGACATTCTCGTCAACTGCGCCGGGCTGTGGGCCAAGCGCGTCGGCAAGATGGCCGGTGTGCCGCTGGCCGCGGGTGTCGTCGAACACCAGTATTTCCTCACCGAAAAGACGCTGACGCTCGATCCGAACCTGACCACGCTGCGCGACCCCGACCGCAATTTCTACCTCAAGCCGGACACTGGCAGTTTTGCCATCGGCGGCTGGGAGGACGGCTCGAAAGGCTGCTGGCGCGGCATGCCGCCGCTCGATTTCGGCCGTGAGCTCTTCCCGCCCAACATGGAGCGACTGGAACTGTTCGCGCTGCCCGCGGCGGAGCGGCTGCCAGTGCTCAACGAGATCGGTATCCAGACTGTCATCAACGGGCCTATCCCGGTGTCCTTCGACGGCGAGCCGATCATGGGGCTGGCGCCAGAACTCGACAATTTCTTCGTCGCCTGCGGATTTACCGCCGGTATCGCGGCGTCCGGCGGCGCCGGGCTGGCATTGTCCAACATGATCCTTCATGGCGATGCCGGTATGGATTTGTGGCCCTTCGACGTGCGCCGCTTCGGCGCGGTGCAGGCGCAAGGCCGCTATCTGGAAGCGCGCGCCATCGAGGCCTACGGCGCCTACTACAAGATCCACTGGCCGGCGGAGGAATCCCACGCCGCGCGCGGTCTGCGCCTTTCGCCATTGCATGACACGCTGCGCGACAATGGCGCGGTTTTCGGCTCCAAATTCGGCTGGGAGCGGCCGAACTGGTTCTCTGTCGATGACGGTAAATCGGTCGAGATAGGCAGCTTCGAAGGCAAGCCCGGCTGGTTCAACGCTGTCGGCGACGAGGTGCGCGCAATCCGCGAGCGCGCCGCCCTGATCGACCAGACCTCGTTCTCCAAGTTCGAGATTACGGGCAGTGGGGCACAGGCAGCACTGCAGCGCATCGCCGCCAACGACCTTTCCGGCGCGCCGGGTAGGGCCGTCTACACCCAACTCTGCAACGAGAACGGCGGCATCGAAGCCGACGTGACCATCGTTCATACCGGCGAGGATCGCTTCCTGCTGGTCACCGGCTCCGGCTTCGGTGTGCATGACCGGCATTGGATATTGAGGCATCTGCCGGCCGGCATGTCGCTGCGCGACGTGACCAATCAGTATGCCACAATCAATTTGTGCGGCCCCCGCGCCCGGGACATCCTGCAGTCGGTCAGCGATGATGATGTTTCCAACGACGCTCTGCCCTTTCTGGCTGCGCGCGCCATCGAGGTCGGCAACGCCACCGCACTCGCGGTACGTGTCGGCTATGTCGGCGAACTTGGCTACGAACTCTACGTGCCGGAGGACTATGCCGTGCATGTCTACGAAACACTGCGCGAGGCGGGCGAGCCGCACGGCATTGCCGATGCCGGTTATCGCGCCATCGACGCCTGCCGCATGGAGAAGGGCTATCTCTACTGGTCCGGCGACATCACCCCCGACTACAATCCCTACGAAGCTGGGCTCGGCTTTGCGGTGGCGTTGGACAAGGGTGAGTTCCTCGGTCGCGAGGCGCTGTCGCGGATCAAGGCCGAGGGCGTGACGCGAAGGCTGTGCTCCTTCACCGTCGACGGCTTCGCGCCGTTCCACGGCGGCGAGGCGATCCTGTTCGGCGGCAAGGTCGTCGGTTCTACCTCATCCACTGGCTATGGCTATACGCTCGGCAAGACCATTGCCTTCGGCTACCTTCCGGTGGAGTTGTCGGGCGAGGCCGCGTTCGAGATCGAGGCCTTCGGCAAGGCCTACAGAGCGACGCGCGGGCCGCGCACGCTTTATGATGCAAAGATGGAAAGGTTGCGGGGGTGAGTGACGATCTAACCCTCGCCCGCCAGGCCATGACAGCGATCCCGCTGTTCAAGGATTTCGCCGGCAAGGTAGAGCGGCTTGGCGGCCTCACCAATCTCGTCTTCAGGGCTGGCGAGTTCTGCCTGCGCATTCCCGGCAAGGGCACCGAGGAGTACATCAACCGCGCCAACGAAGCGGTCGCGGCGCGCGAGGCGGCAAGGGCGGGGGTCAGCCCCGAGGTGCTGCATGTCGATCCCGGCACCGGCGTGATGGTGACGCGCTTCATCGCCGGCGCCGAGACCATGTCGCCTGAGAAATTCCAGGTTCGGTCGGGCAGTCCGGCACGGGCCGGCGAGGCCTTCCGCAAGCTGCATGCGTCCGGTGCCGCGTTTCCGTTCCGCTTCGAACTGTTTGCGATGATCGATGACTATCTCAAGGTGCTGGCAACCAAGGATGTCGCACTACCCGCCGGCTATCATGACGTGGTGCGCGAGGCCGGGAGCGTGCGCTCGGCGCTCGCCGCCCATCCGCTGCCCCTCGTCGCCTGCCATTGCGACCCGCTGTGCGAGAACTTCCTCGATACGGGGGACAGAATGTGGATCGTCGACTGGGAATATTCGGGCATGAACGACCCGCTGTGGGACCTTGGCGACCTCAGCGTGGAAGGAAAGTTCGACGCGGTACAGGACGAAGAGATGATGCGCGCCTATTTCGGTGGCGAGGCGAGGCCAGCGGAGCGCGGCCGCGTCGTCATCTACAAGGCGATGTGCGACCTTCTGTGGACGCTGTGGGGACTTATCCAGCTGGCCAACAACAACCCGGTCGATGATTTCCGCGCCTATGCCGACGGCCGTTTCGCCCGCTGCAAGGCACTGATGGAGACGCCGGAGTTTTCACGGCATCTCGCCGCGATACGCCGGGGTTAGGGACCAGAACCCTGGATCTGCAGCGCGTCGCGCTTTCAGTCATTGCTTGTGCATGTCGTTATCCCAAAACCGCTGCGCACTTTTGGGCGACAGGCATGAATTCACGCCCTTCGGCACGTTTTCGGGCGGCACCGTGGTCTCGACCACTTTCTGGCGGTGGAAGATGAACAGGCCGGCCAGCACGACGATGCCCGAGCCGATCAAGATGCGCGGGCCTGGAACATCGCCGAAGAACACCAGTCCGAACACCACCGCCCACAAGAGCAGCGTGTAATGCAACGGCGCCAGCGTCGAGGCCGGGGCCAGCTTGAGCGCCCTGGTGATCATCAGATGCGCCCCGCAAGAAACGATGCCGAGAAGCAGCATGGCGCCGAAATCAAGCGCCGACGGCGTCTGCCAGGCGCCGATGGTCAGGACACCGCCAACGACCAGCGAGCCGATGGTCTGCCACGTCACCAGATTGGTGTCGCTGGTGCCGCGCAGCCGGCGATTGAGGATAATGGCGAAGGCGAAGGCGATGCTGCCGACCAGCGCGAAGCTCGACGACAGCGAGAACGCCGCCGAGGATGGCTTCAGCATGATCAGCACACCGCAGAAGCCGAGAAGGATCGCCATCCAGCGGCGCCAGCCGACCTTTTCGCCGAGCAAGAGGTGCGAGAGTGCCGCGACATAGATCGGCCCGGCCATATAGAAGCTCATCACATCCGCGAGCGGCAGATAGACGACGGCGGCATAGAACAGCGCGGTGTCCAGCGTGGTCATGACGACGCGCAAGATCTGCAGTTCGAGCCTCTCCATGCGGAACAGCTTGGCCGTGCCTTGATGGGCGATCATCGGCCCAAGCACGAAGAAGGCGCCGATCGAACGGATCAGCACCACCTGGCCGACGGAGAAGCTGGCGACCAGCCATTTGCCCATCGCATCGTTCAGCGCAAACAGGAAGTCGCCGGCCAGCATCAGCAGAATGCCGGCCAAAAGCACGTTCCTGATTGTGGAATTCTGCGCCACGGGCTGCGTCATGCCGATCCCGATTCCTCCCTTGGTAAGCCGCGTCGTAGACGGAAGCAGCCGCTTTGACGAGGAGAATTCGGGAAACCGGCGAGACCAGAACCGGAAATCGGCTGGGCCTACGTGGCTTTGTGCCTGCGGTTCACCGCCGCCGGCCTTCCATCGATCGAAAGCCGCGTATCCTGCCTCGTCCGCTCCGCCACCACCTTGCCCCTGGCGATGACACAGATGCGCTCGGCGCGCAGGCGCAAGGCTTCGACAGGATTGCCGGCATCGAGAACGACCAGGCTGGCGCGCTTGCCGACCGCGAGACCCAGATGATCGAGACCCATGATCGATGCGTTGACATTGGTGACCATGTCGAAGCAGCGCGCCATGTCGGCCGGGCTCGACATCTGGGCAACATGCAGGCCCATGAAGGCGACATCGAGCATGTCGGCCGTGCCCAGCGAATACCAGGGGTCGAGCACGCAATCCTGGCCCCAGCCGACGCGGATGCCGAGCGCCAGCATCTCCTTGACCCGGGTCAGGCCGCGGCGCTTCGGGAAGGTGTCGTGGCGGCCCTGCAGCATGATGTTGATGAGCGGGTTGGGAATAGCCGAAACTCCGGCTTCGGCGATCAGCGGCAGCAGCTTCGAGACATAGTAGTTGTCCATCGAATGCATCGAGGTGAGGTGCGATCCCGCCACCCTGCCCTGCAGCCCAAGGCGCTGCGTCTCGTAGGCCAACTGCTCGATATGACGCGACAGCGGATCGTCGGTCTCGTCGCAATGCAGGTCGACCATCAAGCCGCGCCTGGCCGCGATCTCGCAGAGTTCGGTCACCGAGCGCGTGCCGTCGGCCATGGTGCGCTCGAAATGCGGAATACCGCCGACGATGTCGACGCCCAGGTCGAGCGCGCGGACAGTGTTTTCGCGCGCTGTCGGCGAGCGATAGAATCCGTCCTGTGGAAAGGCCACCAATTGCAGATCGATGTAAGGGGCGATCGTTTTCTTGACGTCGAGCAGAGCCTCGACCGCCAGCAGCCTGTCGTCGCAGACATCGACATGGGTACGGATGGCGAGCAGGCCCATCGACACCGCCCAGTCGCAATAGGCAAGCGCGCGGTCGCGCACCGCTTCATGCGTCAGGAGCGGCTTCAATTCGCCCCACAGCGAAATGCCTTCGAGCAGCGTGCCCGACGCATTGATGCGCGGGATGCCGTAGGACAGTGTCGCGTCCATGTGGAAATGCGGATCGACGAAGGGCGGCGAGACCAGATTGCCACGGGCGTCGACCTCGGTCCGCGCGGAGCCTTGTAATGTCGGCTCGATCGCCATGATCGTCTCGCCGCTGATGCCGATGTCGGCAGTGGCGCCATCAGGCAGCGTGCCGCCGCGAACGATAAGGTCGAAATCCATCTGTCGTCATCCCGCTCGAAGAATCACCCGTTCCATCGTGTCGCAAAAGACAGCTTGCCGCAGCGGTTTCTTTGCCACCGCTGCCGACGGTTCCATCTCGCCGCAACTCCCTCTATAAGCCGCCTTCGTCGTCCCGTTTCAAGGATCAGCCGTTTGTTTCGTTTCTTCCGCTCGACGGAGAACCAGCGCCTCGTTGCGAGGTTGGTCAGGGAATCCTTCCGACAGCATATGTTCGGATACGGCGCCGCCATAGTGTCGATGCTGGTGGTGGCCGGCATGACGGGCGCCAGCGCCTGGATCCTGCGTGAAATCACCAATGAATTCGTGATCGACAAAAGGATCGATCGCGTCAACATGATTGCGATGGCGGTTGCCGCGATCTTCATCGTCAAGGGCATCGCCAATTTCGTCCAGGCCTATTTCATGAGCCGGGTCGGCAACGCCATCATCGCCGAACGGCAGCGCAAGATCTACGATCGGATTCTCGCGCAGGGCATCGAATTCTATCATTCCACCTCCTCGTCCGACCTGATCACCCGCATGACCAACAATGCCCAGGCGGCACGCAATGTGCTCGACCTCGTGGTCACGTCCTATGCGCGGGATCTGGTGACCTTGATTGTCCTCGTGCTGGTCATGGTGGTGCAGCAGCCGGCGCTATCGCTGATTTGCTTCGTCGTCGGCCCCTTGGCTATCTACAGCGTCAACCGCATCCTGAAGCGTGTCCGCAAGTTCGCTGCAATGGAATTCCGCTCGGTCGGCCAGATCGTGCAGGTAATGCAGGAAACCGCAATCGGCGTGCGCGTGGTCAAATCCTTCAACCTCGAAGGTTTGATGCGCAAGCGCATGTACAAGGCGGTGTCGGACGTCGAGGATCGCGCCAACAACATCGCTGCGCTGGAAGCGGTGACCAGCCCGGTGATGGAGACCCTGGCCGGGCTGGCGATCGCCGGTGCCGTCATGGTCAGCGGCTTCCTGGTTCTGCAGGGAGGCCAGTTGCCGGGCAACATCATGGCCTTCATCGCGGCGCTGCTGCTTGCCTACGAACCGGCAAAGCGCCTCGCGCGCGTCCGCATCTCCCTGGAAAGCGGCATTGTCGGCGTGCGCATGATGTTCCAGCTCGCCGACGAACCGCTGACGCTGGCCGAGAAGCCGGATGCGAAGCCGCTTCTGGACGGGCCGGGCGAGATCCGGTTCGATACGGTCAGCTTTGCCTACCAGAACGGCCCGCCGGTGCTGGACCGGTTCGACCTGACCCTCGCGCCCGGCAAGATGACGGCGCTGGTCGGACCTTCAGGCAGCGGCAAGTCGACGATCTTGAACCTGATCATGCGCATGTACGACCCGCAGGGCGGCAAGGTGATGTTCGACGGCCAGGACATCTCTCACGCAACGCTCGCGTCGCTGCGGGAAAAGATCGCCTATGTCAGCCAGGACACATTCCTGTTCGCCGGCACGATCATGCACAACATCAAGCTCGGGCGCCAGGACGCGACCGACGCGGAAGTGATCACCGCCGCCAAGGCCGCCAACGCGCATGACTTCATCATGGCGCAGGCGAAGGGCTACGAGACGGATGTCGGGGAGAATGGCGGCCTGCTGTCCGGCGGCCAGCGCCAGCGCATCTCGATCGCACGCGCCATGCTGCGCGATGCCGAGATCCTGCTTTTGGACGAAGCGACCAGCGCACTCGACGCCGAATCGGAAGCGCTGTTCCGCGACGCGCTGCAGCAGTTGACGGAGGGGCGCACGACGATCGTCATCGCGCACCGCCTGTCGACCGTGCATCAGGCCGACACGATCGTGGTGCTGGAAGCCGGCAAGGTGGTGGAGAGCGGCCCGCACCGGTCCCTGCTCAAGCAAGGCGGGCTCTACCAGAAGCTTTATGAGTATCAGCTGATGCCGTAGGGGCAGGGCCTCTTCCTTCTCCCGCTGGGGGAGAAGGAAAAAACGCTACTCCGGCACGAACCTGACCGCGCCCTTGGCCGCGCTGGTCGCCATAGCCGCATAAGCGCGTAGCGCCGTCGTCACCTTGCGCTTGCGCTTTTCCTCGGGCTTCCAGGCCAACGCGCCCTTTGCCTCCATCGCCGCCCGCCGGGTGGCGAGTTCGGCATCGTCGACGGCAAGGCGGATGGTGCGGTTGGGGATATCGATCTCGATCGTGTCGCCCTCCTGCACCAGCCCGATCGTGCCGCCTTCGGCGGCTTCCGGCGACGCGTGACCGATCGACAGGCCCGATGTGCCGCCGGAGAAACGGCCATCAGTGACCAGCGCGCAGGCCTTGCCGAGGCCTTTCGACTTCAGATAGCTGGTTGGATAGAGCATTTCCTGCATGCCAGGCCCGCCGCGCGGCCCCTCGTAGCGGATGACGACGACATCGCCGGCCTTGATCTCGTTGGACAGGATCGCCTTGACGCTGGCGTCCTGGCTTTCGAACACGCGGGCCGGGCCGGTGAATTTCAGGATCGATTCGTCGACGCCGGCGGTCTTCACGATGCAGCCGTCGAGCGCCAGATTGCCTTTCAACACGGCGAGGCCGCCGTCTTTCGAGAAAGGTGTTTTCGCCGAGCGGATGACACCCTTTTCCCGATCGAGGTCGAGCTCGTCCCAGCGGCGATCCTGGCTGAAGGCGACCTGAGTCGGCACGCCGCCGGGAGCGGCGAGGAAGAAATCGCGGACGTTCTGGCTGGTCGTGCGGGAAATGTCCCAATGGTCGAGCGCCTCACCCAGCGTTCGGGTATGCACCGTCGGCAGGTCGCGGTTGATCAAGCCGGCATTGTCGAGCTGGCCGAGGATTGCCATGATGCCGCCGGCGCGGTGGACGTCCTCCATGTGCACATCCGCCTTGGCGGGAGCAACCTTGCACAGCACCGGCACCTTGCGCGACAGCGCGTCGATGTCGTCCTGATCGAAGTCGACCTCGCCCTCATGCGCGGCGGCCAGGATGTGCAGCACGGTGTTGGTCGAGCCGCCCATGGCGATGTCGAGCGTCATGGCGTTCTCGAAGGCGCCCTTGGAGGCGATGTTGCGCGGCAGCGCCGTCTCGTCATCCTGCTCGTAATAGCGCTGGGCCAGATCGACGATCAGGTGGCCGGCCTCGACGAACAGGCGCTTGCGGTCGGCATGCGTCGCCAGCGTCGAGCCATTGCCGGGCAGCGACAGCCCAAGCGCCTCTGTCAGGCAGTTCATGGAGTTGGCGGTGAACATGCCCGAGCAGGAACCACAGGTCGGGCAGGCCGAGCGCTCGATGATCTTGACGTCCTCATCGGAGATCTTGTCATCGGCGGCCGCGACCATGGCATCGACCAGGTCGAGCGCCTGCGTCTTGCCGGCCAGCACCACCTTGCCGGCTTCCATCGGGCCGCCGGAAACGAAGACGGTCGGGATGTTGAGGCGCAGCGACGCCATCAGCATGCCGGGGGTGATCTTGTCGCAATTGGAGATGCAGACCATGGCGTCGGCGCAGTGGGCGTTGACCATGTATTCGACGGAATCGGCGATCAGCTCACGCGACGGCAGCGAATAGAGCATGCCGTCATGGCCCATGGCGATGCCGTCATCGACGGCGATGGTGTTGAATTCCTTGGCGACGCCGCCGGCCTTTTCGATCTCGCGCGCGACCAGCTGGCCGAGGTCCTTGAGATGGACATGGCCCGGCACGAACTGGGTGAAGGAGTTGACCACAGCGATGATCGGCTTGCCGAAATCGGAATCCTTCATGCCGGTGGCGCGCCAGAGGCCACGGGCGCCGGCCATGTTGCGGCCATGGGTGGTGGTGCGGGAGCGATAGGCAGGCATGAATTTTCCTTAGGTGGCTGGCCGCGCTCGACTGGAGCGTGACGGCACTGAATTCGGACCGCAGGCGTTATAGACGCCGAAGCCTGGTCTGGCCACAATTTTGCAATGCGCCAGATTTGTCACAAAAAATCGCGGCCGCTGTCGGATCACGCTCCGTCACAACGTCCTTGGGCCGTAACCAGATCGACACCAACCGGAAATCCGCACCAAGGAGAGACGCATGCAAAAGATCACCACCTTCCTGTGGTTCGACGGCCAGGCCGAAGAGGCGATGAACCACTACATGTCCATCTTCAAGAATTCCAAGGAGCTGAGCGTAACGCGTTGGCCCAAGGGCCACGCTCTTGAAGGCCAGGTGCTGGTGGCCTCGTTCGAGCTCGACGGCGTCCCGTTCCTGGCGCTCAACGGCGGGCCGCAATACAAGTTCACCGAGGCGATCTCGCTGTCGATCGACTGCAAGACTCAGGAAGAAGTCGATCATTTCTGGAGCAGGCTCACCGAGGGCGGCGGCGAACCCGGCCCTTGCGGCTGGCTGAAGGACAAGTTCGGCGTCTCCTGGCAGGTCGTGCCGGAACAGCTGCCGCGCCTGCTCGGGGATGCCGACCGGGCCAAGGCCGGCCGGGCGATGAATGCCATGATGCAGATGGGCAAGATCGACATCGCCAAGATCGAAGAGGCAGCCAGAGGCTGAGGGAAGCCTTCAAGCTCGGCGCTGCCCCTCATCCGCCCTTCGGGCACCTTCTCCCCGTGAACGGGGAGAAGGAAAAACTGGCGCCTATGCCGCCCTGTCGCGAACCTGATAGTCCTTGATCGTGGCGAAGCGGATCGCTTTCCAGCGCTCGGCTTCGTAGTTGAGCGAGAAGGCGTGCTGGGCGAGGAACACCGGGTCGTTGTCGAGGTCGCGGGCGATGTCGCCACGATGCGCCTCGATGAAGCGAAGCACCTCGGCCTTGTCGTCGGCCGAGATCCAGCGGCAGACCGAAAAGCGCGACATCTCGAATTCGACGGGCAGCGTGTATTCGAAGTTCAGCCGCTCCTTCAAGACATCGAGCTGCAGGGCGCCGACGACGCCGACGATGGCCGGCGAGCCGTCCTCGGGCGAGAACAGCTGCACGACGCCCTCCTCGGCCATCTGGTGCAGCGCTTCCTTGAGTTTCTTGGCCTTCATCGCATCGCCCAAACGGACACGGCGCAGGATTTCCGGCGCGAAATTCGGCACGCCGCGGAACAGGATTTCCTCGCCCTCGGTCAGCGTGTCGCCGATGCGCAACGTGCCGTGGTTGGGAATGCCGACGACATCGCCGGCAAACGCCTCGTCCGCGGTGACGCGGGTGCGGGCAAAGAAGAATTGCGGCGCCGACAAGGACATCGGCTTTCCCGTGCGCACCAGCTTGGCCTTCATGCCGCGCTCGAGCTTGCCCGAGCAGACGCGCACGAACGCGATGCGGTCACGATGGTTGGGATCCATGTTGGCCTGGATCTTGAACACGAACGAGGTCATCTTGTCCTCGGTCGCCTCGACCTTGCGGGTGTCGGCCTCCTGCGCACGCGGCGGCGGCCCATAGGCGCCGAGCGCCTCGATCAGGTCGCGGACGCCGTAGTTGCGCAGCGCCGAGCCGAAATAGACCGGCGTCAGGTGGCCTTCGCGGAAGGCGTCGATGTCGAGCGGGCGGCAGGCTTCGCGCGCGAGCTCCAGTTCCTCGATGAAGGCCTCGCGCTCGTTTTCCGGCAAAAGGCCGGCGACGCGGTTGGAATCGGGACCGTTGACCGGTGTGCGCTCCTTCTCGTCGTCGCGCTTGCGGACCGCGTTCAGCGCCAGGTGATAGGTGCCGGAGAACGTCTTGCCGCGGCCGATTGGCCAGGTGATGGGTGCGGTATCCAGCGCCAGCTTCTGCTCGATCTCGTCGAGTATCTCGAACGGATCGCGGCTTTCGCGGTCCATCTTGTTGACGAATGTGATGATCGGGATGTCGCGCAGCCGGCAGACCTCGAACAGTTTCAGCGTGCGCGGCTCGATACCCTTGGCGGCGTCGATGACCATGACGGCGCTGTCGACCGCCGACAGCGTGCGATAGGTGTCGTCGGCGAAATCCTCGTGGCCGGGCGTGTCGAGCAGGTTGAAGACATTGTCCTCATACTCGAAGGTCATCACCGACGTGACGACCGAAATGCCGCGCTCGCGCTCGATCTTCATCCAGTCGGACCGGGTCTGGATCTTGTCCTTCTTGGCCTTGACCTCGCCGGCAAGCTGGATGGCGCCGCCGAACAGCAGCAGCTTTTCGGTCAGCGTCGTCTTGCCGGCGTCCGGGTGCGCGATGATCGCGAAGGTGCGGCGGCGGGATACCGCCTGTTCGATGTCTTCAGCCAATTTTTGGAATCCTGTCTGTGGCGCGGGCTTCTAGCAGCGCATTTGAGGCCTGTCGAACAGATTTGGCCGGATTGGTCCGGGACCGCCTCTGTGACCAGGGAAAATTGGCAATGAAACCGCGACTTTCAAATCCACAGACGATCACGACCATCCTTGCTGCCGGAGCGGATGACTGAAGAGATTTCGGAGCGACCGATGCCGATGTCGCGCAACAGATAGTCCGGCAAGTCCTCAACCCATGCCCGATCTCCGCGAATGCGGATGATACGGGCCAGGGCACGAAGGCCACGGCGGTATATTGCGATGGCCAGTGCGAAGGAGCGCCCGGTGGCCGGCTGATCAACGATGAATTCCGTTGCTGTACGAAGAACTGACATGGTCAGGTTTCCTTTTGTTTGATCGATGGATGATTGGGAGGGCCATGCAATGACCCTCCCAAAAAAGTGCAGCGCATCGCCTGCTTCAGGACTGGTCGTGTACGCAGCTCACATACGGGTTCCAGTCGGCGAACATGCCGGCCGGATTGTGCCGCCAATGCCAGACGTGAAGCTCGTAGTAGGGGTCCACTGGGTGGACACCCACCGTCGTCTTGCGCTGGAGGGTGCGGCCGAGGAACTCGGGAACGCCCTTGTCCTTCCAGTCCTTCTCGAAGACGATGTACTCCATGCCAACGAGCTGCATGGTGCCATCGGATTCCGGCTCGTAGGTCAGCACGTCCGGCTCACCGAGCACCAGCTTGCCGTCGCCGGCACGGCCGGGATGGATGAAGTGAACACCCATCGTGCCGTGCTCGTCATGCGTCGTGCATTCGAAGAGTTGCTGGTAGCCCTCGGCCTTGGCGACCTCGATGTTGAGGTACTTGGCCGCCATTTCCCGGGACCGGTTGAGCACCGGGTCGGGCGTATCATGGACATCCGCGGAGCCGCAGGCGAGCGCGGAGGCCCAAATGCCGGCGGACAACGCCGTGCCGAGGATGAGATTTGCGAAGAGTTTCACGGCCCGTCCCTCCGCGTCAGGCGCTGGCGTGCGCCGTCATCGGATCGAACAGGCGCTTGACCTGTGTGATCTTCGTCGCCGGGAATCCGCTCATCTTGGCGTGGCGCTGGATGATCGCTTCGTCCTTGGCGAGATAGACGCAGAACGTCTTGTCGTCGGCGACGAAGGATTCGACCCACTGAATTTCCGGGCCGAGTTCGGCGAGGACGGCGTTCGAGGCCTTGGACGCATCGCGAAGCTGCTCGTGCTCGAAAGTGCCGACCTTGGGAATTTCCCTTTCGATGATGTACTTGTGCATTTCGTAGTCTCCTTGTCTGGGGTTCAAATGCCGCCGGACGGGCGACCATGTCGCTGCCGGTGACATCCCTGGGGCTGCTGCGTTAAAGTGCAGCTTGGCTCGCCAGGCAGACGGAGAATGACAGGAGGGGTGGCCGACAGTCCTTACGCCGCCCTTATCTTCTCCTGATCCTTTGCCACTATCGCTGGAGGGAATTCTGC
This sequence comes from Mesorhizobium sp. RCAM 05104, assembly GCF_059683645.1. Lineage (NCBI taxonomy): Bacteria > Pseudomonadati > Pseudomonadota > Alphaproteobacteria > Hyphomicrobiales > Phyllobacteriaceae > Mesorhizobium > Mesorhizobium sp. RCAM 05104. The sequence continues at coordinate 3,079,962 of NZ_CM185033.1, forward strand.
CGATGGGAGTTTATTGCTTCGGCAATTTCGAGCTGAACGAGGATTCTCGCGGCCTTCGTCTCGCCGACAGAGAGATCGACGTGCAGCCTCTGGTGTTCGATTTCCTTGCCATCCTTCTGCGTCACAAGGACCGGGCCTTGAGCAAGGACGAACTGCTCGAAACGCTGTGGCCGGGCGTCACCGTGACCGAGGCCTCGCTACAGCGTGTGGCCAGCCTTGCTCGCAGCGTTCTGCGCCAAGGCGGTATGGAAACGGCGCTACGCAACCTGCCGCGGTTCGGCTACCGGATCTGCCTCGATCCGCCAGCCACTTTTGAACACAGGTTGAGTCTCGCCAGCCCGTCGATTGCACAGTCCCCCAACCTCGGGTCGCCGATTCTGGCCGCGCGGGCGGCGGCTTCTGCCAGGAAATGGCGCGAGGCCGCGGCTTCGTTCGCCGCGGCAGACGCAGCCGACCAACTGCTCACCGCCGATCTCGAGGAATGGGCGCTGGCTCTGGAATGCATGGGGCGGCCGGCCGAAGCCATTCCACCGCTGACGCGCGCGGTGAGGGCATACAGCATTGCAGCGCAGGGGTCACGTGCGGCTGCTCCGGCAATCACGCTCGCGCGAATACACCTGGAGCGGGGAGAGCTTGCGGTCGCCAAGGGTTGGCATCAGCGCGCGGCAGCCTTGATAGGCACCGCCACCGATAGCCGGGAACACGGCCTCTGGTGCTGGATGGGCGCGCGCATCATGGGAGCGGAAGCCGAGCCAGAGCAGGCGCTGGCGCTGGCCGAGCAAGCCTTCGAAGTTGGCAAACATCTCGAAGATCCTGTCGTTGAATCGCTCGGCCTGATCTATCGCGGCTTCTTCAAGCTTTGCCTCGGCGAAACCAAGTCAGGTGAAGAAGACCAGGACTTCGCAGCCGCCCTCGGCCTGTCCAGCGACATCGATCCGATCGTTGGCGGTATCCTCTATTGCAACATTCTTTGGGCCTGCCGGAATTTCGGCGACTGGGCGAGAGCCAACCAGTGGACGCTCGGCTATGAAAGCTGGTGCAAGGGACATGGGCTCGAGGACCTGTCCGGCTCGTGCCGGCTGCATCGGGCCGAGGTGCTCGGGGTGCATGGCACGCTGAAGGAGGCCGAGGCACTGGTGCGCGCGGCTCTCGAACAGCTTGCCCTGGACGCGCCCTGGGCGACGGGCGATGCATTGCGCGTTCTTGGCGACATTCATCTCTCCGCCGGAGATCTCGCCGAGGCGGAATCGGCCTATCGCGCGTCCCATGCCGCGGGCTGGGACCCCCAGCCCGGCCTTGCGCTCCTGCAACTGGAGCAGGGACAGGCCGAGGCTGCTTTCGCCTCTCTCGAGCGATCCCTTGTCGGGAACGGCTGGCCGACCCTTCAGCGCAAGGGTCTCATTCTCGCCACGCTGGCCAAGGTGGCGGCACGGACGGGTCGGCCGGAGCGCGCGAAGGAGGTCATCGCCGAGCTGGAAAAGCAGCCGCAACGCTGGCCGATGGCATCGATCCGGGCGCTCACGGCGGTGGCCAAGGCCGAGCTCTTTACACGGGAAGACCGATTGGCCGAAGCCGCCCAAGAACTGCAAGTCGCCTGCGCGCGCTGGAACGAGATCGGTTCGCCGATCAATGCCGCCGATGCCCGGCTGTCGCTGGCAGTTTTGCTTATTCAACTGGGCGATCACACGGGCGCCGAGCTGGAGCTTGGCACCGTCCTGGCGGTCGCAAGGAAAGTCGACTCGCCACGGCTGCTGAGGCGGTGCGACGAGCTGCGGACGCTGCTCGCTGGCGCGACGAAAGAAGCGGCACAACCATTGCCGAGAACGCATCCAGGTGGATGAGCCTTCCCCCCTATTGAGATATGCCCGCCGTGATGTCATCAGAAGATGCCCATTCGGCAGAGGACCAGCATGAGCAAGAAAATCATCGTCATCGGCGCCGGCATCATCGGTGCCTCCATCGCGTGGCATCTAAGCAAGGCGGGCGCGCGGGTGACGGTGATCGCCGACAGTGCTGCCGGCGGCGTCGCGACGCCGAATTCTTTTGCCTGGATCAATGCCAGCTGGGGCAATCCGGAGCCGTATTTCCGGCTGCGCACGCGCGCCATGGCCGAATGGTCGCGACTGGCGCGGGACCTGCCAGGCCTGCCGCTCACCTGGTGCGGCGGCCTATGCTGGGATCTGTCGGCGGCCGATATGGAAACCTATGCCGCAGAGCATTCATCCTGGGGCTATGGCATCGAGCGCGTCGATCGTGCCGCCGCCACGCGCATCGAGCCCAATCTCACGGAGCTTCCGGATTTCGCCTTGCATGTCGCCGAGGAGGGTGTTGCTGAGCCGGTCGCGGCCACGAAAGCGTTGCTGGCTGACGCCGAACGGCGCGGGGCGCGGATCATCGCCAGCACGGTCACGGCGCTGGTCCAAACGGACGGCAAGATTACCGGTGTCGACACATCGCACGGCCTGATTGCCACCGACGAGGTGGTGATCGCGGCCGGCGTCGGCTCGCCGGATATTGCCGCGACGGCCGGCATCAACCTGCCGATCGAGACACCGCCCGGGCTGATCGTCCATTCGCGGCCTTACGAAAAACTGCTCAACGGGCTGGTGCTGGCCGAACGGCTGCACATGCGCCAGACGGCGGAGGGCCGCATCATCGCAGGCTCGGATTTCGGCGGCGCCGATCCCGGCATGGATCCGCAAGCCACCGCCCGCGAGCTGTTTTCGGCCATGAAAGCCATGTTGCGCGGCAGCGACGGGCTGGAGCTGGATTTCCACACGGTCGGTTACCGGCCGACGCCGATCGACGGCTTTCCGATCGTCGGCCGCGCCGAGGGCATGGACGGCCTTTACGTCGCGGTCATGCATTCGGGCATCACGCTGGCGCCGGCCGTCGGCCTGTTCGCCGCGCGGGAAATCCTCGACGGCGAGCGCGACCCGCTGCTTGCCCCATACGGGTTGTCGCGCTTCGCTCAATAGCCCGGCGGACGGCGAAAACCGCTGGTGAGCGGCTCGATCGCCCCCGCAATGCCGAGCAGCCGCGACTCCGACCAGCGTTTGCCGACCAGTTGCAGTCCGATCGGCAGGCCGTCGCTGTCCTGCCCGCACGGCATGGAAAGCGCGGGATGACCGCTGTAGTTGAAGGCCGCGCCATAGGCGGGCAGCAGCCAGTAGCTCTGCTCCTTGCCGTCGACCTTGATCGGCGTGCCCGGCTTGCAATGCGGAAAGGCCGTGGTCATGGCGACCGGGCAAAGCAAGGCGTCCCAGCTTTCGAAAAACCGGTCCCAGGCGAGAGTGGATTGGTCGCGACGGGCGAGCGCCTCGAACCAGCGCGATACCGGCGTCGGTTGCTCCGGCGGCTGCGCGGCTTCCATCATCATGCCGATCAACGCGCCGCCCTGCTCCAGATCGTCGTGCAGATCGAGCTTGGGCGGTTTCGCTTCCTCGATGATCGCACCTGCCGATTGCAGCTGCCTTGCGAGACTTTCGAGCGCGGCACTGATATCGCCGGCCACCGGGAAGCCTGGAAAGGACGGCGCGACGGCGATGCGCAAGGTCTTGAGGTCGAGCTTTGGCATGGCTTCGACCGGCACCGGCGCAAGATCGGTATCGCTCCCATCCGGCCCGGCGATGATCTGATAGATCAACGATAAATCTTCCACGCTGCGTGCCAGCGGGCCGAGGCAGGACATCAGCCGCACGCTGCGCGCGGCACCATCTGGATCGGGGAAGGCGCCAGCCAGCGAGACACGATGCTCCGTCGGTTTGAGCCCATAGACGCCGCAGAAAGCAGCCGGCAGGCGGATCGAAGCCTGCATGTCGGTGCCGACATCGAACGGCGTCATCCCGGCGCAAAGCGCCGCCGCCGCACCGCCGCTGGAGCCACCCGCCGTGCGCTGGAGATTCCAAGGATTGCCAGTGCGGCCGAACAACGGATTGTTCGACTGCCAGTCCGACAGCATGGTTGCGACGTTGGTCTTGGCCATCAGCACGCCGCCGGCCGCCTTCAGCCGGGCGACGACCGGACTGTCGTGCCTCGCGACATAGTCGGCGAAGGGCGGAAAGCCGACCGTGGTTTTCATGCCAGATGTCTGGTGCATGTCCTTCAAAGTGAACGGCACGCCGTGCAGTGGCCCGAGCGCCTCGCCACGCGCCAGCGCCGCGTCCGCCTTCTTGGCGCGCTCGCGAGCCCCTTGCCTGTCGAGCGAAATGACGGCGTTGACCGCCCCATTGTGCCTGTCGATCCGCGCCAGATGCGCGTCGAGCACTTCCACGGCGGAGATTTTCCGCGTGGCGATCGCGGCGGCGAGATCTATGGTTGAGGAAAAGACGATGTCCATGCTCAAGGCTCCGGCTTGGCCGCACTCGCCCTGATCAAGATGGCGGACGGCGGCGCGACTTCAAGCCAAGTTGAGCATTCGAGCATCGGCTGCGCTTGATCGGGATTGTGCAGCTGGGCCTGGGACTATCCGACCAGCGCCAGCTTCGCCGCGGCAGGGGCAAAGGGGCGAATGGTGATGCCATCCCTGGTCATGGTGACGAAGCTCGACGGCGGGATCGCCTGCCAGTCGCCGCCCTCGCGATCGAAGGGTTCGGAAACGATGCAGCGGCCGCCCCTGCGCAAGACGGAGGTGTAGAGCGTCGGCGCGTGGGCGTCGGTGGCATAGCGCACCGCATGCAGCGCCTGCCCATCCGAGAAGGCGGCGGTGAGCTTCAGCGCCGGTTCGAGACCGGCGCGGCGCGAGGCTTCGAGGACGCGGCTGGTGGCACGGGACACGGCACCTTGCGGATCGGTGGCCAGTCCTTCGTCGATCAGCAGCAGGAAGAACAATTCGGAATCGGTGGTGCCTTCGCGCTGGTCGAAGACGGCATCGCAGAGCGAGTTCTCCAACGCCCGGCGGATCTTTTCAAAGCCGCCGATCTGACCATTGTGCATGAACGACCAGCGGCCCGAGATGAAGGGATGGCAGTTCATGCGGCTGGTGGCGCCGCCGGTGGACGCCCGCACATGGGCAAGGAACAGGCCGGACTTGATCTGCCGGCAGAGGCTTTTCAGATTGGGGTCCGACCAGGCCGGCAGGATATCGCGATAATGCCCCGGTTCGGGCCGGTCGCCATACCAGGCGAGGCCGAAGCCGTCGCCATTGGTCGGCGATTTCGCTTCCTGGGCGCAATGGCTCTGGGCGATCAGCGAGTGACAGGGCGCCGTGAGGATGTCTTCGAGGAAGACTGCTTCACCAAGATAGGCCGCCCACCGGCACATCGCATCAACCGTTCTCTAGGCGCGATCCATGAGAGCAGCGGGCTCCTTGATCGCGTGTTTGCCTCTGTTGTGCGTCCGCTCGTAAAGCTCGCGAACGATTCGGCTGGCGGTAGTCTCAAACAGAAATGGCAAGAAAGCGTGAACGAGCGCGGCACCCGCCGCCATCAGCAACCGCGACGAGAACCAGGCGGCAAAGGCCATATGGCCGAAATAGGTTTCGCCGACCTTGGCCGGATGAGAGGTGAAAATCCTTGCGAGCCCTGCCGACATGCTGGTCCCCTTCAGCGCTTGAGTTCCTGATGATGAGCATCCTGACATGCTTCGCAGGTTCATTGGTCTCAAAATGTCCTTGTATTTGGCCACTTCATGGGACAAACATCCCACATGGCGCTGGAAATCGACGAAATCGACCGAAAATTGCTGACTGAATTGCAACGCGACGGCACACTCTCCGTCGACCAGCTGTCGGAACGGGTGGCCTTGTCGCGCAATGCCTGCTGGCGCCGGGTCAAGCGGCTTGAGGAGGATGGTGTCATCACCGGGCGGGTGGCGCTGGTCGACGCCGACAAGCTCGGGCTTGGCCTTTCGGTGTTCATCCTGATCCGCACGTCCAACCACGATCCGGACTGGTTGCAGAAGTTCCGGGCGGCGGTGACCGGCCTTCCCGAGATCACCGGCGTCTATCGCATGTCCGGTGACCTCGACTATGTGCTGCGCGCCCGCGTCGCCGACGTGAAGGCCTATGACCGCCTCTACCAGCGACTGATCGCCAAGGTGGCGCTGTCGGACGTTTCCGCTTCCTTCGTGATGGAGGAGATCAAGGAAACAACGGTCGTTCCGATGGAACTGCGCTAGATCACGGTGATGCCACAAAGAAAGCCGTTGATAGCATTGCGGTTGAGTTGACCGAATCGCGGTTCGCGCCGATAGGATCGATTTTATGCGCGCAGCTCTCCACACTCCCTCCGTCATCGGTCCGACCGTCGGCTTCGTCAGGTTGCCGCACGGTGATGGGCTTCCCCTCCCCGACTATGAAAGCACCGGCGCCGCCGGCATGGATTTGCGGGCCGCGGTGCCCGACGACCGGCCGTTGCTGATCCTACCGGGAAAACGCGCTTTAGTGCCGACCGGGCTGATCCTTGAAATTCCGGAAGGCATGGAAGGCCAGGTGCGGCCACGTTCGGGCCTTGCCTTCAAGCATGGCCTTACCGTTCTCAACACACCCGGCACCATCGACAGCGACTATCGCGGCGAGGTGAAGGTGCTGCTGATCAATCTCGGCGACGAGGACTTCGCCGTGACGCGCGGCATGCGCATCGCCCAGATCGTTTTCGCGGCGGTGACGCAGGCAGCGGTGGAAGAACGCACCTTGGCCGGCGGAACGGCACGTGGCTCGGGCGGGTTCGGATCGACCGGCACCGCCTGATGCATGGGGTCCTGCCAAAACTCGTTATCTTCGACTGCGACGGGATCCTGGTCGATACCGAGAACCTCGCCAATCGACGCCTCGCCGAATGGCTGACCGCTGCCGGTTATCCGACAAGCTTCGAATATTGCCGCAAGAACTTCTCCGGTCGCAGCATGGCATCGGTGCAGAAGGAGATCGAGGCAGAGACCAGCGTCAGGCTCGGCGCCGATTTCGTCGATCGCTGGAATGCCGGCCTGCCCGACCTGTTCGCCCACGGGGTCGAGGCCATCCCTTACGTCCACGACTTCATCGAAGTGGTGCGCGCGGCCGGCATCGCCTATTGCGTCGCCACCTCGGCCAGGGTGTCGAAGATGCACATCACGCTTGGTCAGACCGGGCTGTTGCCGCTGTTCGAACACGCGCTGTTCAGTTCGACCATGGTTGGGCGCGGCAAGCCATTTCCCGACCTGTTCCTGCATGCGGCGAAGACGATGGGCTTTGCGCCCGCCGACTGCATCGTCATCGAGGACAGCGTCGCCGGAACGCAGGCCGGCATTGCCGCCGGCATGCGGGTGTTTTCCTATCATGGCGATCCCTATTCCGACCGCGATGGGCTGGTCCAGGCCGGCGGCATCCTGTTCGACGACATGCGCGAACTCGCCGGACTGGTGCCGATCCACTGATCCGATCGTCAGCTCGCGGCTGTACGCCTCGATTGTCCGTGCTAGCTTGGCGCCGCCAATTCGAGGCCCCGCATGAAACCCACCCTGCTTCGCTTCGTTCTCGCTCTTGTGCTGCTGCCGTTTCTATGGACGGCAGCCGGCGCGCAAGCCGTCAGCTTCCCGGAACTCGGCAGCGCGGTGCCCGGCCACAAGGACGTCACCTATCTCGATCTGGCCAGGATGGTCATCCCCGACCTGAGGGCGGACATTGACGGTTTCTACAAGGGTGGGTCGCCGATCGACATGCGCCACATCGAGGGACCCGATAGCGGCGGTTCGCCGCCCGAGGCGTCGAGCCTCCCCAACGCAGCGGTGCTCGACATCAAGGCCGGCGGCAAGGATCGGCTGGCGATGCTGTTCGATCTCGGCGACTCTCCCGACAGCGCCGAGGGCTATGCGGTGCTTGCGCTCTATGACATCACGGCCAGGCCGAGACTGCTCGACGCCGTCAATGTCGCCGTCGACCGCAGCACCTATTTCCGTGATCCGGGCAAGCTTTCCCTCAGCCCCAACGACGATTTGCTCATCACCATGAGCACGCATTTCAATTCGAGATCAGGGCTATGTGAGCACGCCACTGATCATGGTTCGCAACGACCGGTTCGAGCTGATCGACACGATCTATACGTTCGACGAGAACCTGTGCGCCTACAAGCGCACGCAGGATATCGCCTTCCAGTCGATCTCCGACAAGCCTTATGCCGCGATCAAGGCGACGGTGACCGACGCCACGGTGCCGAGCGGTGAAAGCTGCGACGAGGCGCCACCAAAGGCTTCATCGCACAAGATTTCCGTCACCTATCGCTGGGACAAGAAGACATCGCGCTACGTCAAAGATTCCGACGCGTTCGAACGTTTGTCAGCAGAGAACGCCAAACGCTTCTGAACCGATCGCATTCGTTTGCCCGACCGAGGACGGCAGGATAAATTCCGCTCCACCACACCGCACATGATGGGGAACTACCATGGACAAGGGCAAGATCTTTCGTGACCTGCATGCCTCGACCTTCGTCATGCCAAATCCCTGGGACGTCGGTACGACGAAGCTGCTGGGCTCGTTCGGCTTCAAGGCGCTGGCGACGACCAGCGCCGGCTTTGCCTTTTCGCGCGGCCTGCCGGATGGCGCCGTGACCTTCGAGGCGATGATCCACCATTGCCGCGAGGTGACGGCCGCGACCAGCCTGCCGGTTTCCGCTGACCTCGAACGCGGCAAGGGCGACAGCGCCGAGCAGGCCGCCGAAACCATCTTCGCGGCGGACGCGGCCGGCCTTGCCGGCTGCTCGATCGAGGACCACACCGGCGACCCGGACAAGCCGATCTATGATTTCTCGCACGCGGTCGAGCGCGTCGCGGCGGCGGCGGAGGCGGCACGGGCGCTGAAGCACGATTTCGTCTTCACGGCGCGCGCCGAGAATTTCCTGTGGGGCAAGTCCGACCTCGACGACACCATCAAGCGGCTGCAAGCCTTCGAGAAAGCCGGCGCCGACGTGCTCTATGCGCCAGGCATTGGCGATGTCGAGATGGTCCGCACGGTCTGCTCGGCGGTCGGCAAGCCGGTCAATGTCATGGCGAGACCGGGCTTCACCATCGCCGATCTTGCCATGGCCGGGGTCAAGCGGATTTCGCTCGGGCCATGGCTGACCAATTTCGCCTATGGCATGCTGGAGACGGCGGCGCGTGAGATCCAGCAGGACGGCACGTTCGGCTTCACCCGCGCCGCCATGCCGTTCGGCAAATTGCAGGCGCTTTTCGCTGAACCCGTCGCCTGACGCTTGCGGTCACTGGCGGCTTGCGCGGGCCGATATCGCCTTGTGCAGATGCACCATCAGGGCGGCGGCGAACAGTGGCGTCACCAGGTTGAGCAGCGGCACGGCGAGGAAGGCCGATATGACCAACCCGGCGAGAAACACCGTGCCGGCATAGTGCCTGCGCAAGGCCCTGGCCTCTGCCTCCGGGCGAAAGCGCATGGCGGCGAATTCGAAGAACTCACGCCCGAGCAGATAGCCGTTGACGATGAAGAAGGCGGCGATGTTGATGCCCGGCACCAGGAGAAGCAGCAGGGCGACGATGTTGCCGAGGATGACGACGCCCAGGAATCTCATCGACAGCACCAGCGACCGCAGCGCCGGCATGGCGCGTCCCGGTCGATCGTCGGGATAGTCGGTGCGCTCGACCACTTCGGCGACATCGTCCAGAAACAGGCCGGCGATAACAGCCGTCACCGGGGCGATGAGCAACGCCATGCCGAAGGCAAGGGCGATGGCGGCGATGATGCCGCCCAGCCAGCCGGCCCAGGAGGGCATGCCGGGCAACAGCGCGTGGAGCCATGGCAGGGCCAGCCACTCGACAAGACTGGTCAAACTGAACCACAGGGCGACCAGCGCCAGCAGGGTCAAGCCCAACGTCTTCAGGAACACGGCACGAAACGGAGGCGAGAGCAGCTCAAGGGCCGCAGTGCGAGCAGCGTCGAAGATCACCGTGCTTGAACCCCAGGTCAACGGACACCGCCGAGCGGGCGGACGCTCCCGAGATAGGCAGCGCAGGACGCGAGCACAAGCCAATGGCTATCGAGCGAGCGCCGGCTTTCGCATCGGGATGGTCATGGCGGCGACGCCTGCGACAACAAAGGCCATTCCCAGCCATGCCGTCGAACCCAGGCTTTCGCCGAGGAAGAGGGCGCCGATGCCGACACCGATCGGCACGCGCAGATAGGCTTGCGACGTCGTGCCAACCGAGCCCAGCGTGTGGATCAGGCGGAAATAAATGACAAAGGCCAATGCGGTCGAGAAGACGGAAAGGCCGAGCAAGGCCAGGATCGACGCCATCGACGGTGCCAGCGTCCATGGCTGGTCAACCACAAGGCTGAGCGGCACGAGCATGATTGCGCCGCAGAGCATCGAGCCGGCCGCCGGGAGCATCGGATCGAGGCCCTTGAAGCCGCGGCCGAAGATCGCCGCACCGGCATAGCAGATCGTTGCCGCGACGATGGCAAGCTGCGCCCAGAGCTGGTGACCGAGGCCACCCAGCGCCTCGGTGCCGATGATGAGGCAGATGCCGGCTATGCCGGCGCCGACGCCAAGCAGCTTGCGCAACGTCACCGGCTCATGGCGGGTGATGAGCGCGGTCAACAGGAAGGTGAAGATCGGCGAGGTCGCATTGAGGATGGTGGCAAGGCCGGCGTCGACCGAGCGCTCGGCCGCGGCGATCAGCGTGAACGGTACGACGCTGTTGAGGCAGGCCTGGAAGGCGAAACGGCGCCAGCTTGCGGCATCGCTCGGCATGGCGAGGCCACGCCAGCGGATGATGGCGAGCAGGATACCACCCGCGATCAAGGTGCGGGCGGCAATGAACGTGATCGGCGGGATCGTCTCGACGCCGATCTTGATGAAGGTATAGGACGCGCCCCAGAGCACCGCCAGCACGGCAAGCAGTGCCAGCTCGGTCGTCATATCATTCTTTGTCGGCCCGTTCTTTGTAGACATGGGGACTGGTTCGCCTTGGGACGTGATCGGCTGAACACGGCTTGTAAGCGACGCGGCGATGAAATGTTTCGGCCACGGTCGAATTGTCGTAGCGCCTGGCGTGTCGCGCTCCAGGGTCCGCCGTTCGCGGACCGGAATCACCCGAATATCAGCACACCCTAGGCAAACCCGTTGCGAATCGCTACACCCGCGCCCGGCCGGTGTGGAAGCCGGCTCGGGTTCTTGGCGGAGACTTTGATGCCGGATTATGACGTGCTTTGCATCGGCAATGCCATTGTCGACATCATCGCCCAGTGCGACGAGGAATTCCTCGAGACCAACGGCATCATCAAGGGCGCGATGAACCTCATCGACACCGAGCGCGCCGAACTGCTCTACAGCCGCATGGGCCCAGCGATCGAAGCGTCCGGCGGCAGCGCCGGCAACACGGCGGCCGGCGTCGCCAGCTTCGGCGGCCGTGCCGCCTTCTTCGGCAAGGTCTCCAGCGACGCGCTCGGCGAAATCTACGCCCATGACATTCATGCACAGGGCGTTGCCTTCGACACCAGGCCGCTCAAGGGCGAGCCGCCGACGGCGCGCTCGATGATCTTCGTCACCCCTGACGGCGAGCGCTCGATGAACACCTATCTCGGCGCCTGCGTTGAACTCGGGCCGGAGGATGTCGAGGCCGACAAGGCCTCTGGCGCCAAGGTCACCTATTTCGAGGGTTATCTGTGGGACCCGCCGCGCGCCAAGGAAGCGATCCGGCAGACGGCGAAACTGGCGCACGCGGCCGGCCGCGAAGTGTCGATGACGCTGTCGGATTCGTTCTGCGTCGACCGCTACCGGGACGAGTTCCTCGACCTGATGCGCTCCGGCACCGTCGACATCGTTTTCGCCAACAGCCACGAGATCAAGTCGCTCTACCAGACATCGTCGTTCGACGAGGCGCTGGCGCAGATCCGCAAGGATTGTAAGATCGCCGCCGTGACGCGCTCTGAAAAGGGCTCGGTGATCGTGCGCGGCGACGAGACCGTGGTCATCAAGGCGACCTCGATCAGGGAGCTGGTCGACACGACAGGCGCCGGCGACCTCTACGCCGCCGGTTTCCTGCACGGCTACACCCAAGGCCGCGACCTCAAGACCTGCGGCGATCTTGGCTCACTGGCGGCCGGATTGGTGATCCAGCAGATCGGCCCGAGGCCGCGGCAGAATTTGCGCCGCGAGGCCGAGCAGGCGGGCCTGCTGTAGGCGCAGGCTCTCCCTTCTCCCCTTGTGGGAGAAGGTGGCCCTGCGGAGCGGGGTCGGATGAGGGGTGCTCCAGCTTGGCAAAGCCGCGCCCCGTCCAACACCCCTCAACCGTCTTGGCGCTGTGCGCCAATCCACCTTCTCCCACAAGGGGAGAAGGGAAGGCGCCTCGCTGCTCACCGTCGCGCAGCTGTCACACATCGCACCTACACGCAATCGAGGCCCCCGCGACTGACATTTCGGGGCACCATAGCCAGTTGGGGTGTCAAAAAATGCAAGACAGCAAGCTGTCGGGCGGCTGCATCCGTTGCCGCTGCGATTTCGGCTTTCCGCACTGACGTTCAACATTCGGCCGCGGCTGAGGGAGGAGCGCGCGCGGCCCAAAAAGACAGATGCATGAACAGATTCCAGACCCAGTCGACCGGCATCGGGCAGGACGAATTCGCGGATATGGTCGCGGAGAGAGTCGAACGCGCGCTTGCCCACTATGACGAGGCCATCAACAAGCCCACCATGGTCTCGGTCGGCAAGATCGCCGGCAGCATAGCTTCCGCCGTCACCCTGCTGTCGCCAAAGCACCAGCGCGCCATCGACGCCATCCATGCCGATCTTCCCGGCCTGGCGTCGAAGTTCGTGCGCGCGCTGGCGGCGGAAGCCGCGCGTCGCAGCGAGGCCGGTACCGCGACAAGCCAGCCGGCGGCATCGCTGGCGGATATCGATGGGCCTGTTTCTTCATCCCTGCGCAGCCAGTCCGACGACCTCGAATCGATGCTGATCGAGGACTGGGCCGGGCGGGTCGCCGGCTCCACCTATCTTGAGGAGAACCTGCGCATCGCCCGCTCGACATTGCATCGCTGGCAAAGGCGGGGCGAGGTCGTCGCCTTGCGCAAGGGCGGCCGCAAGCATGTCTTCCCGCTGGCGCAGTTCGTCGACGGCAGGCCGGTGACGGGTCTCCGCGAGGTGCTATCCCTGATCAGTAATCCGAGGCTCGCGTGGCTGTGGCTGACCCGCCCCTCGGCGCAGCTCGACGGCCGCATCCCGATCGACCTGCTGCGGCAGGACCAGGTCGACGATGTGGTGCTCGCCGCGCGTGCATTCGCGCCGGATCCAGTGCCTTGAGGCCTGAGTAGACGCCAATCGGGCCTGGCCGGCATCAAGGGCTTCTATGCATGCCCTTGATGGCGCTAGGCCGTCTTGCGAATTGGCTGGCGAGGCCCGGACGATGGCTGTTGCGGCGCCATTTCCCTGGCGGTGACCAGACGGTTGCGGCCACTCTTTTTTCCGATGTACATCAGCCGGTCGGCGAGCGCGATCAGCGCTTCGGAATCGGCGGCTTCCGCCGGATACATGGCGACGCCAACGGTGCAGCCGACCTGGATGGCGCCATTCGGCGTCGGAACCTTGATCCGCAATCTTTCCAGGATGCGTTCGGCGACGCGCACGGCCTTCTGCTGTGCCAGATCGGCATCGCCGGAGAACAGGAAGGCGAACTCGTCACCGCCGAGCCGGGCCACGAAATCGGCGCTGCGCAGGATCGAGCGAAGCTGGCTCGACACGCGCTGCAGCAGCGCATCGCCGGCCTCGTGGCCGAGCGTGTCATTGACTTCCTTGAACCGGTCGAGGTCGATGAACAGGAGACCGGCCGCCTCGCCGGTGGCGCCGCAGCGGGCGACCACCGATTTGAGTTCGTCGTGGAAGGCGCGCCGGTTGGGCAGGTCGGTCAAGGCATCGTGGTTGGCCGAATGGTCGCTTTGCTGCTTCGCCACCTCGATCTCGCGCTTTTGCGCCGAGAGTTCCTCGTTGGCTGCCTTCAGATCCAGGAGCAGCTGGGCGTTGAGGTCCTCGACAACCTTGCGGTCGCTGATGTCGACGACGAAGCCTTCCAGGAATTCGAGTTCGCCGGCATCGTCCCAGACACCGCCGCCAATCTCGCGAACCCAGAGCGGTTCGCCGACCCTCGGCACGATGCGGTAGTCGACGTTCCAGTTGCAACGCGCCTCGAGCGCGGCGTCGACGGCGGCATAGACCGCGGCGAGGTCGTCCGGGTGGATAGCAGAGACATAGTCGCGCACGGCGTTGTGCACGAAATCCGTGGGCGGAAAGCCGCTGACCGTGAAAACGCCATCGCTGATATAGAGCATGGTGTAGGATGCATCGTTGCGGCAGCGGTAGAGATAGCCGTCCATGCGGCCGGTGATGCTGAGCAGGGCGTCCAGCCGCTCGTCGTGGTCGGCTCCCAGGCCGACCGTGGATACAGGAACTCCGTCATGCTTCATGGCCGCACCCCCATTTGGCGGTCTGAGCGCGCCGTAGATGCCGTTACGGCAAGTCGGCAAGAGGTTCCCTATATCAGTTGAATCTTATCAATCCCTTATGGCTGAGGTCCGACGGCGTTCGGGCGCTGCCTGGTCGAAAGCCAGATCGTTGGCTTTGGCTGGCTATTGGTCCGCCGCACGGACCGTTCCTCAAGTCCCCGCCGTATAAGCCGCGATCGCCGCCATGTTGACGATGTCTGAGTCCTTGGCGTTGAGCGAGACGATCTGCACCGGCTTGTTCAAGCCGACCAGCAGCGGGCCGATCACCGTCGAGCCGCCGAGTTCCTGAAGCATCTTGGTCGAGATCGAGGCCGAATGGAACGCCGGCATGATCAGCACATTGGCCGGGCCGGTCAGCCGGATGAACGGATATTGCGCCATGGCGCGGGCGTTGAGCGCGACATCGGCGGCCATTTCGCCGTCATACTCGAAATCGACACGGCGCTTGTCGAGGATGCGCACGGCTTCCTGGACGCGCTCGGAGCGCTCGCCCTGCGGATGGCCGAAGGTGGAATAGGCGAGCATGGCGAGCCTCGGCTCATAGCCCATGCGGCGGGCAAAGCCGGCCGCCTCCTCGGCGATGTCGGCGATCTGCTCGGCATTCGGCATGTCGTGCACGGCGGTGTCGGCGACGAGCACGGTTCTGCCCCGCGCCAGCACGATCGACACACCGATGACGCGGTGACCGGGCTTGGCGTCGATGACGCGGCGGATGTCGTCGAGCGCGGTGGAATAGTTGCGGGTGACGCCGGTAACGATGCCGTCGGCGTCGCCCAGCGCCACCATGCAGGCGGCGAAATGGTTGCGGTCGTTGTTGATCAGGCGCTGGCAGTCGCGGAACAGGAAGCCCTTCCGCTGCATGCGCTCGTAGAGATAGTCTGTGTAGATCGAGTTGCGGCGCGACAGCCGGGCATTGATGATCTCGATGCCTTGCTTGTTGAGGTCGATGCCGGCGTGCTTGGCGTTTTCCTTGATGACGTCGTCGCGGCCGAGCAGGATGGCGGTGCCGAGCCGCTGGTTCACATAGGAGACGGCGGCGCGCATCACCTGCTCCTCCTCGCCCTCGGCGAAGACGACGCGCTTGGGCTGACGCCGGACGCGGTCGTAGATGCGCTGCAGGGTCGAGGCGATCGGATCGCGGCGGGCGGACAACTCCTGCGCGTAGCGGTCGAGGTCGAGGATCGGCTTGCGGGCGACGCCTGAGTCCATCGCCGCCTTGGCAACCGCGATCGGGATGGCCGAGATCAGGCGCGGGTCGAACGGCACCGGGATGATGTAGTTGGGACCGAATTTCGGCCGGTTGCCCTGATAGGCGGCGGCGACGTCATCGGGCACGTCCTGGCGCGCAAGCGCTGCCAGCGCGCGGGCGGCGGCAATCTTCATGTCGTCATTGATGGTGGTGGCCCGCACATCCAGCGCGCCACGGAAGATGTAGGGGAAGCCGAGCACGTTGTTGACCTGGTTGGGATAGTCCGACCGCCCGGTGGCCATGATGGCGTCGGTGCGGATCTCGGCCACTTCCTCGGGCGTGATCTCCGGGTCGGGATTGGCCATGGCGAAGATGATCGGGTTTTTGGCCATCGACTGCACCATGGCCGGGGTCAGCGCGCCCTTGGCGGAAAGGCCGAGGAAGACGTCGGCGCCGTCGAGCGCCTCGGCCAGCGAACGCGCGTCGGTCTTGATCGCATGCCCCGACTTCCACTGGTTCATGCCTTCGGTGCGGCCCTGGAAGACGACCCCCTTGGTGTCGCACAAGGTGATGTTTTCTGGCGCGAAGCCCATCGCCTTCAGCAACTCGATGCAGGCAATGCCGGCGGCACCGGCGCCGTTGCAGACCATCTTGGTGGTCTTCATGTCGCGGCCGGTGATTTCCAGCGCATTGATCAGGCCGGCGGCCGAGATGATAGCGGTGCCGTGCTGGTCGTCGTGAAAGACCGGAATGTCCATCAGCTCGCGCAGGCGCTGTTCGATGATGAAGCACTCCGGCGCCTTGATGTCCTCGAGGTTGATGCCGCCGAAGGAGGGGCCGAGGAAGCGCACGCAGTTGATGAACTCGTCGGCATCCTCGGTATCGACCTCGAGGTCGATGGAATCGACATCGGCGAAGCGCTTGAACAGCACCGCCTTGCCTTCCATCACCGGCTTGGAGGCCAGCGCGCCGAGATTGCCGAGGCCAAGGATGGCGGTGCCATTGGAAATGACGGCAACCATATTGCCGCGCGTCGTGTAGTCGAAGGCGCGGCTGGGATCCTCGGCGATGGCGCGCACCGGCACGGCGACGCCCGGCGAATAGGCGAGGCTGAGGTCGCGCTGCGTCGCCATCGGCTTGGTGGCGACGATCTCCAGCTTGCCGGGGCGACCCATGGCATGGAATTCGAGCGCTTCCTGCGCGCTGACGGACGGACCGTTGTTCTCGGTTTTCCTGGCCATGATGTTCTTGATTTCCTCGCCTTATGCAGCACCTCCTTGAAGCGGGTGCCTTGTGTCGTTCCGAATTAAGACCACGCGCCGCCGCGTGTAAACCGCCAGCGCTCGGGAATCGCAGCCCGAAGGTCAAATGCAAGCAAGCGACAGCCTCGGTCGTCCCCTGTTTTTCGACGCTCCGGCATTAAACCGCGCCATCACATCTGCTAGCGTGCCGCGCATGAACATGCACACCCCGAACGAGCCCGACGCTCCCGAGGCGATGACGTCATTGCCAACGGCCACTGCCGCCGTCACGCCGATGATGGAGCAGTTCATCGAGATCAAGGCGGCGAATCCGGATTCGCTGCTGTTCTACCGCATGGGCGATTTCTACGAGCTGTTCTTCGACGACGCCGAGAAGGCGAGCCGGGCGCTGGGCATCGTCTTGACCAAGCGCGGCAAGCACCAGGGCCACGACATTCCGATGTGCGGCGTGCCGGTGCATGCGGCGGACGACTATCTGCAGAAGCTGATCGGTCAGGGATTCCGCGTGGCGGTCTGCGAGCAAATCGAGGACCCGGCCGAGGCCAAGAAACGCGGCGGCAAATCGGTGGTGCGCCGCGACGTGGTGCGGCTGGTGACGCCGGGCACCATCACCGAGGACAAATTGCTGGCGCCGTCGGAATCGAGTTTCCTGATGGCGCTGGGACGGGTGAAGGGCGGAGCAGAACACGCCTTCGCGTTGGCCTGGATCGACATCTCGACCGGAGCCTTCCGCGTCACCGACACCACCGCCGACCGGCTGCTGGCCGACATCTTCCGTGTCGATCCGCGTGAGCTGATCGTCGCCGAGCCGGTGTTTTACGATGCGGAGCTGAAGCCGGTGTTCGACGTGCTCGGCCGCGTCGCCAACCCGCAGCCGCCCTCGCTGTTCGATTCGGCCTCGGCCACCGGGCGCATCGCCCGTTTCTTCGAGGTGGCGACGCCGGACAGTTTTGGCGCCTTTTCGCGCGCCGAACTGTCGGCGATCTCTGGCGCCATCGCCTATGTCGAGAAGACGCAGAAGGCCGAGCGCCCGCCGCTGTCCCGGCCGGAGCGCGAGGAGCAGGGCTCGACCCTGTTCATCGACCCGGCGACACGCGGCAATCTGGAACTGCTGCGTACGCTGTCTGGCAGCCGCGAGGGCTCGCTGTTCAAGGCGATCGACCGCACGGTGACCGGCGGCGGCGCAAGGCTGCTGGCCGACCGGCTGATGGCGCCGCTGACCGACCCGGCGGCGATCGGCGCGCGCCTCGACTCGGTGTCCTTCTTCCGTTCCGAGACGCGGCTGTGCCAGGCGGTGCGGTCGAGCCTGAAGAGCGTCGCCGACATGCCGCGCGCTTTGTCCAGGCTGGCGCTCAACCGTGGCGGCCCGCGCGACCTCGGCGCGCTGCGCGCCGGCTTCGAGGCGGCGGGCGCCATCGCCGAGATCTTTGCCGCGACCGCCCTGCCCCAGGAACTCACGGCGGCACTTGCCGCTATTCATGCGCTGCCCCAGGGCCTTGCCCAGCATCTGACGCAGGCGCTTGGCGAGGAACTGCCGCTGCTCAAGCGCGACGGCGGTTTCGTGCGCGGCGGCTACCATGCCGATCTCGACGAGATGCGGGCGCTGCGCGACGAATCGCGCAAAGTGATCGCCGGGCTGGAGCGCTCGCTGATCGACGAGACCGGCATTCGCTCGCTGAAGATCCGGCACAACAATGTGCTCGGCTACTACATCGAGGTGACCGCCAACCATCACGCGGTGATGACCGGCAGCGATGGCGCCAAGGCGCGCTTCATCCACCGCCAGACCATGGCCAACGCCATGCGTTTCACCACGACCGAACTCGCCGAACTCGAGACAAAGATCGCCAATGCCGCCGACCGGGCGCTCAGCATCGAGCTGGCCGCCTTCGACGCGCTGACGGCGGAAGCGGTCGGCGAAGCGGAAAAGATCCGCGCCGGCGCCGATGCGCTCGCCGTGCTCGATGTGTCGGCGGCGCTCGCGCTTCTGTCCGAAAGCGAGGCCTGGTGCCGGCCGGTGGTGGATTCCAGCCTCGCCTTCGAGATTGCGGGCGGGCGGCATCCAGTGGTCGAGCAGGCACTGCGCCGCTCCGGCGAAGGCCCGTTCGTCGCCAATGATTGCGACCTGTCGCCGGAGGCGAGCGCGAAAAACGGCGCGATCTGGCTTTTGACCGGCCCCAACATGGGCGGTAAATCGACCTTCCTGCGGCAAAACGCGCTGATCGCCATCCTGGCCCAGACCGGCTCCTTCGTGCCCGCGACGTCAGCCCATATCGGCGTCGTCGACCGGCTGTTCTCGCGCGTCGGCGCCTCCGACGATCTGGCGCGCGGCCGTTCCACCTTCATGGTCGAGATGGTCGAGACAGCGGCGATCCTCAACCAGGCCGGCGAACGGGCGCTGGTGATCCTCGACGAGATCGGCCGCGGTACCGCCACCTTCGACGGCCTGTCGATCGCCTGGGCGGCGGTCGAATACCTGCATGAGAAGAACCGCTGCCGGGCGATCTTCGCCACGCATTTCCACGAAATGACATCGCTGGCCGGCAAACTGGCGCGGCTCCACAACGTCACCATGCGGGTCAAGGAATGGGAAAACGACGTCGTCTTCCTGCATGAGGTTGGCAAGGGTGCCGCCGACCGCTCCTACGGCGTGCAGGTGGCGCGGCTTGCCGGGCTGCCGGAGGCGGTGGTCGACCGAGCCAAGGAAGTGCTGCATCAGCTGGAAGAAGGCGAGGTTTCCGGCAAGACCAACCGGCTGGTCGACGACCTGCCGCTGTTTTCGGTGGCGGTGAAGCGCGAAGCGCCGAAGCCGGCGAAGAGCGACGCGCTGGGTGCGGCGCTTGGCGACATCAATCCCGACGAGATGACGCCAAGGGAAGCGCTGGAAGCGCTGTACCGGCTGAAGGGCCTGGCGGGGAAATAGTCAGATCATCTCCAGCCCGCGCTTGCGGGTCGGTGGCGGGAAGGCACGGTCGAGATCGGCAATATCCTGCGGCGCAAGCCTGATGTCGAGCGCGGCGACGTTCTGGCGGACGTGCTCCTGGCTGCTGGCCTTGGGGATGGCGATGACGCCGTCCTGGTGCATCACCCAGGCAAGCGCGATTTGTGCCGGCGTCGCATTGTGGCGGGCGGCAACGGCGTCGAGCCGGGCATTGCGCGCCAGCGCGCCCTGCTCGACCGGCGAATAGGCCATCAGCGGAATGCCACGCTGGCGGCTCCAGGGCGCCAGATCGAACTCGACGCCACGCCGGACCAGATTGTAGAGCACCTGGTTGGTCTGGACGTTGGTGCCTGACGGCAGCAATGCCAGTTCCCGCATCTCGTCGGTATCGAAATTGCTGACGCCCCAGTGGCGGATCTTGCCGGCCTTTTTCAAAGCCTCGAAGGCCGCGACCGTCTCCGTCAACGGCACGCTACCCGGCCAATGCAGCAGGTAAAGGTCGATGCGGTCGGTGCGCAGGCGCTTCAGGCTGTTCTCGCAGGCGCGCTGGACGCCAGCGCGCGAGGCGTTGGACGGCAGCACCTTTGAGACCAGGAAAGTCTCGGCGCGGCGCCCGGCAATGGCCTCGGCCACCACCTCCTCGGCGCCGCCACTGGCATACATTTCGGCGGTGTCGATCAGCGTGACGCCAAGGTCGAGGCCGAGCCTCAGGGCGTTGACCTCATCGGCGCGACGGCGGGCGTCCTCGCCCATCTTCCAGGTGCCCTGACCGAGGATGGGGACGGCTTCGCCGGAAGGCAGCGCGGTGGTTCTGATGATCGATGGCATGGCGGGGCTCCGGTTGGGGCCTGATCGCATCACAGCCCCGGCGAGAAATCCAGTGAGAGTTCTCCCCGGATTTCGTCATCGGCGGAAGGCTCACTTCACGGGATGAGCGGCAAGCCAATCCTGCATCTGCTTGATCTCGGCTTCCTGCGCGGCGATGACCGCCTCGGCCAGTTTGCGGATTTCCGGGTCCTTGCCGTTGGCCAGTTCGACCTTGGCCATGTCGATGGCACCCTGGTGATGCGGGATCATGCCCCTGACGAAGTCGACATCGGCATTGCCGGAATATTCGATCATCATGTCGCCATGCATCTTGTCCATCGCCGCCTTGTAGGCATCGGTCGAGGGACTGTCCGCGCCCATCGCCATGCCGGCCATGTCGTGTTTCATTTCCTCGCTCTGCGCCGGAACACTTTCGAGGAAGACGGCAAGCAGCATTCCGGCCGCCATCAGCAACAGCACGAGTTTTTTAGCCAAGGTCATTCATGGTCTCCTGTTGGGTGGATTTCGTATTTGGGGGCTTTGCTCAGAGTTTCAACGTTCTCAGTCGCAATGCATTTGCGATCACCGACACCGAGGACAGGCTCATCGCCGCCGCGGCCAGCATCGGCGACAGAAGCGTGCCGGTGAGCGGATAGAGCACGCCGGCGGCGACCGGCACGCCAAGCACGTTGTAGAGGAAGGCGAAGAACAGGTTCTGGCGGATGTTGCCGATCGTCGCCCGTGCCAGCGTGCGCGCCCGCACGATGCCGTTGAGGTCGCCCTTGACCAGTGTGATGCCGGCGCTCTCGACAGCGACATCGGCGCCGGTGCCCATGGCGATGCCGACATCGGCGGCGGCAAGTGCCGGTGCATCGTTGACGCCGTCACCCGCCATGGCGACGCCGGCGCCCCTGGCGCGCAGTTCCTCGACGAGCGCTGCCTTCTGTTCCGGCAACAGGCCGGCGCGGACCTCGTCGATGCCGAGGCTTCTGGCGATCGCGTGGGCCGTGCGCTCATTGTCGCCGGTCGCCATGATGATCCTCAGTCCGCTGTCATGCAGCGCCTTGATCGCCTCGGCCGTGGTTGACTTGACCGGATCGGCGACGACAACGATGCCGGCCAGCCTCTTGCCGACGGCAACGAACATCACGGTCTTGCCCTCGGCCTGCAGCGTCTCGGTCCTGGCTGCGATGGATGCGGTGTCGATGCCGAGATCGGCCATCATCGCCGCGTTGCCGAGCGCGACCTTCTGTCCCGACACGGTGCCGGAAACACCCTTGCCGGTGACCGCCTCGAAATCGCTGGCGTCAGTGATCGTCAAGCCACGGGCGCCAGCCCCCTCGACGATCGCCTCGGCAAGCGGATGCTCCGAGCCTTTCTCCAGAGCGGCGGCAAGCGCCAGCAGTTCATTCTCCACCATGCCCTCGACGGCGACGACATCGGTCAATCGCGGCCGGCCTTCGGTCAAGGTGCCGGTCTTGTCGACGATCAGCGTGTCGACCGAGGCAAAGCGCTCGAGCGCCGCCGCTTCCTTGATCAGCACGCCGGCATGCGCCCCGCGCCCGGTGGCGGTCATGATCGACATCGGCGTGGCGAGGCCGAGCGCGCAAGGACAGGCGATGATCAACACCGACACTGCCGAAACAATGGCGAAGATCAGGCTGGGCTCCGGCCCGAAGATCGCCCAGGCGGCGAAGGCCACGAGCGCGACAAGAACGACGGCCGGGACAAAGTAGAACGACACGCGGTCGGCCAACCCCTGGATCGGCGCACGCGAGCGCTGCGCCTTGGCGACGAGCTCGACGATGCGCGCCAGCGTGGTCTCGGCGCCGATGCGGTCGGCACGCATGATCAGCGAGCCGTTCTTGTTGAGCGTGCCGCCGGTCAGCGCATCGCCTTCAGCCTTTTCGACCGGCAACGGTTCGCCTGTGATCATCGATTCGTCGACCGAGGAACGGCCGTCCAGAACGGCGCCGTCGACCGGCACGGCGTCACCGGGGCGAATGCGCAAACGGTCGCCGGCCTTGACCGCGTCGAGCGGCACGTCGCGTTCCGAACCGTCGGCGGCGATCAGCCGCGCGGTCTTCGGCGCGAGATCGAGCAAGGCACGGATCGCCGAGCCGGTCATTTCGCGGGCGCGCAGCTCCAGCACCTGGCCAAGGAAGACCAGCGCGACGATGACCGCGGCGGCCTCGAAATAGACCGGCACCGCGCCACCATGGCCACGAAACTGATGCGGGAAGATATCTGGAAACAGCGTGGCGACGACGCTGTAGAGATAGGCCGCGCCGACACCGAGCGAGATCAGCGTCCACATGTTGGGGCTGCGGTTGAGAATCGAATCCCAGCCGCGATGAAAGAACGGGAAGGCGGCCCAAAGCACCACCGGACTTGCCAGGACCAGTTCGATCCAGACCTTTGTCCGATCCTCGACCAGGCCTCCAAACGTCAGGCCGATCATGGGCGCCATGGCCATGATCAGAAGGGGGCAGACAGGGCCGCGCTCACCCAGAACCGCCTGGTGAAATCAACCAGTTCGGGATTTGGCCCTTCATCGCCTGTCGGCACGCCCATCGGCTCCAGGGCCATGCCACAGATCGGGCAGGAGCCGGGCTTGTCGCGGATGATCTCGGGGTGCATCGGGCAGGTGTATTGCGTGCCCTTGGGCATTGGCTGCGGCGCCGGCCCGGTGCCGAGATATTTCTGCGGCTCGGCCTCGAATTTCGCCTTGCAGCCGGCGGAGCAGAAATAGAAGCCCTGGCCTTCGTGACGGACAAAGTGCTTCGCCGTGGCGCGGTCGACACTCATGCCGCAGACCTGGTCGGTGGCCGTGAGGAATTTCTCCGGCTCGGCGACAAATTTCGTGCGGCAGCCTTCGCTGCAGAAATGATAGAGGTGGCCGCCATGCTCGGCGCTGGGCTTGCCGGCGGCCGGATCGACGGTCATGCCGCAGACAGGGTCGCGCACCACGCCCGTGTCGCCGACCGCGGTTTTCGCCTCACAACAGCCGCCCTGTGCGCCATGCGTGTGATGATCGTGATCTGAATGCGCCATTTGGAAGTGCCTCGATGCCTCTGCTCAATGCTGGAGGTAGTGCTTCCAGTAACTGGAAGGTCAAGGGCTGTTTTGATTTTTCGCATTTCGGGTAGCGCTCGCGCGATTCGCCCAGAAAAAGCCCATATCTCGTAGCGCAGCGTGTGCTAATAGATCCCGATCTTCCAACAACGCGGCCGATCCCGTAGACAATGAAATGTCTGGTCATCAACCTCGATCGGTCTCCAGACCGGCTCGCCCATATCACGGCGGAGTTTGCCCGCATCGGCGTCGCCTTTGAGCGAATCGTCGCAATCGATGCCCGTGACCATCCCGACCTGGTGCTGCAGCCACAGCATGCGATGTACGCCATCCGACGCTTGTCCCGCAGCGAGATCGCCTGCATGCACAGCCATCGCGCCTGTTGGTCGATCATCGCGCGGGACGACGCCCCCTACGGCGCCGTCTTCGAGGATGACATGGTGTTTTCCGCGAAAGCCGGTGCCTTGCTGGCTGATACCGGCTGGATTCCGGCCGATGCCGATGCCATCAAGCTCGAAACATTCTTCAGCAAAACCATGATCCAGCGGAAAAAGACTTCCGTTGGTCGCGGTTTTTCCGTGTTCAGGCTTCGCAGGAGCCATATGGGAACCGGCGGCTACGTCCTCTCAAGGCAGATGGCACGCGATCTCCTGGAAGCAACCGCGCAGGCCAACGCCGCGGCCGACGATCTCGTCTTCAACCCGGCGTTCCCGACTTCGGGCAGCAAGACGATCTACCAACTCGTTCCCGCGCTCTGCGCGCAGGACCAATTCGTGGACGACAGGCTGCCAAGCCTGCTTTCCGAGGAACGGGACGCCGAATGGGTCGCGAGCGGGCTGACCGTAAAGCGCAAAAAGCCGATCGCCGAGAAAATAAGGATAGAGACCAGGCGGATCGCCGAGTGGATCATCGATTTCTGCAGGCTGCGGCAATATAGGGTCATCCCGCTCGATCCGCCCGAAGCGGAGGAATAGGCGGCTTGCCGCGCCTGCCCGCAGGCCCCATACCCAGCGCCGTGAAAACGCGCTATAGACGCCGCCCAAAAGGCAAGGCCAACCGGTACCTATGGCGAAAATCTCCCTGAAGCTCGATGAACTGATCGACGGCGAAGCCTTGCGCCGCGAGATGACCGCGCTTACCCGGGCCACTGCCGGGGACGGCTCGGGACAGGCCGCGCGCAGCGGTGTGCTCCAGCTTCTCAAGGGGCGGCTGGCGGACGGGCGCGCCATTGCCGAACGCATGCTGAGGGACGACGGCGGCGGCAGCGCCTGCTCGGCGCGGCTGTCGCACCTCATGGACGAGATCATCCGGGCGCTTTACGATTTCGCCGTCACGCATGTCTATCGGGTCAAGAACCCCTCTTCGGCGGAGCGCATGGCCGTTATTGCGGTCGGCGGCTATGGCCGCGGCACGCTGGCGCCGGGGTCCGACATCGACCTGTTGTTCCTGCTGCCCTACAAGCAGACGCCGTGGGGTGAGCAGACCGTCGAATACATGCTCTACATGCTGTGGGATCTCGGGCTCAAGGTTGGCCACGCCACCCGCAACATCGACGAATGCCTGCGCCTGTCGCGCACCGACATCACCATCCGGACCTCGATCCTCGAAGCGCGTTTCCTGTGGGGCGAGCGCAAGCTCTATGACGAACTGATGCAGCGCTTCGACCATGAGGTGGTGCGCACGACTGGCCCCGAATATGTCCAGGCCAAGCTTGCCGAACGCGACGACCGCCATGCCAAGGCTGGTGAAAGCCGTTATCTCGTCGAGCCCAACGTCAAGGATGGAAAAGGTGGCCTGCGCGACCTGCAGACGCTGTTCTGGATCGGCAAGTATTTCTACCGGGTGCGCACCGGCGAGGAGCTGGTCGACAAGGGCGTCTTCACCGAAGGCGAATACCGGGAGTTCCAGAAGGCCGAGGATTTCCTGTGGGCGGTGCGCTGCCACATGCATTTCCTCACCGGCAAGGCCGAGGAACGGCTGCATTTCGACATCCAGCGCGAGATCGCCGAGAGGCTGGGCTACACCAGCCATCCCGGGCTGTCGGCGGTCGAACGTTTCATGAAGCACTACTTCCTCGTGGCCAAGGATGTCGGCGACCTGACCCGCATCTTCTGCGCCGCGCTCGAGGAAGAGCAGGCCAAGCATGTGCCGGGCTTCAACCGCATCTTCCTCACCTTCTCACGGCGCAAGCGCAAGCTTGCCGGCACGTCGGACTTCATTGTCGACAACCACCGCATCAACATCGCCGACGACCAGGTTTTCCAGCGCGATCCGGTCAATCTGCTGAGGTTGTTCTGGTTCGCCGACAAGCACGGTCTGGAATTCCATCCCGATGCGCTGAAGCTGTTGACCCGCTCGCTCGGCCTGGTCAACAAGTCGCTGCGGCGCGACGAGGAGGCCAACCGGCTCTTCCTCGACATCCTGACCTCGGATCGCAACGCTGAACTCAACCTGCGGCGCATGAACGAGGCCGGGCTGCTGGGCAGACTGATCCCGGATTTCGGCAAGATCGTCGCCATGATGCAGTTCTCGATGTACCACCACTATACGGTGGACGAGCATCTGATCCGCTGCATCGGCGTGCTGGCGGAGATCGAGCGCGGCGACGGCGAAAAGATCCACCCGCTGTCGCACACGCTGATTTCGGGGCTCAGGAAGAGCCGCGAGGCGCTTTATGTCGCCGTGCTCCTGCATGACATCGCCAAGGGCAGGCCGGAGGACCACTCCGAGGCCGGGGCCAGAATCGCCCGCCGTATCTGTCCGCATATGGGTCTTTCGGCCGCCGACACCGAAACGGTCGCGTGGCTGGTCGAGCATCATCTCGTGATGTCGATGACGGCGCAGACCCGCGACCTCAACGACCGCAAGACGATCGAGGACTTCGCCTCGATCGTGCAGTCGGTGGAGCGGCTGAAGCTGCTCTTGATCCTGACCGTGTGCGACATCAGGGGCGTCGGACCGGGTGTCTGGAACGGCTGGAAGGGCCAGTTGCTGCGCACCCTCTACTACGAGACCGAACTGCTGTTGACCGGCGGGTTTTCGGAAGTGTCGCGCGCCCAGCGGACGGCGGCGGCGCGCGAGCGTCTGGCCGAGGCGCTCGCCGACTGGCCGGACAAGGCGCGCAAACGCTATGTCGGCCTGCACTATGAGAATTACCTGCTGACCGTCGATCTCGCCGACCAGTTGCGCCATGCCGAGTTCATCCGCGAAGCCGACGTGGCGGGCAAAAAGCTGGCCACCATGGTCAAGACCCACCAGTTCGAGGCGGTGACCGAGATCACCGTGCTGGCGCAGGACCATCCCCGCCTGCTCTCGGTTGTCGCCGGGGCCTGCGCCGGAGCCGGCGGCAACATCGTCGACGCGCAGATCTTCACCACTTCGGATGGCCGCGCCCTGGACACCATCCTGATCTCCCGCGAGTTCGACCGCGACGAGGACGAGCGCCGGCGCGCCGAGCGTGTCGGCCGGCTGATCGAGGACGTGCTGTCGGGCAAGAGCTGGCTGCCGGAGATGATCGAGAAGCGCACCAAGCCACGGCGCGGCGCCAAGGTGTTCAAGATCCCGCCGCGCGCGGAAATCCGCAACACGCTGTCGAACCGTTTTTCGGTCATCGAGGTCGAGGGCCTGGACCGGCCCGGGCTGTTGTCGGAGATCACCGGAACGCTGTCCGACCTGTCGCTCGACATCGCCTCGGCCCACATCACCACCTTCGGCGAGAAGGTCATCGACACCTTCTATGTCACCGATCTCACCGGCCAGAAGATCGACAGCCCGGCACGCATCGCCACCATTCGCAACCGGCTGATGACGACGCTCGAAGGCATCGCGCCCGAGCGCGGCGGCAAGGCCAAGGCGGCCGCCGAGTGACGACCACAATCCACTTGTCCCCATCCCGCAGGCAGTTCCCAGACTTATGAGCCTCGTCAAGAAATTCGCAACGGTCGCCTCCGGCACGCTGATGAGCCGCGCGCTCGGCTTCGGCCGCGAGATGCTGATGGCGGCGGCGCTCGGCACCGGACCCATCGCCGACGCCTTCAACGCCGCCTTCCAGTTCCCCAACACCTTTCGCCGGCTGTTCGCCGAGGGCGCCTTCAACGCCGCCTTCGTGCCGCTGTTCGCCAAGGAGATAGAGACCCACGGCACCGACGGCGCCAAGCGCTTCTCCGAGGAGGTGTTCGGCGTGCTGTTCACGGCGCTGCTGGCGCTGACCATCGTCATGGAACTGGCGATGCCGTTGATCGTGCGTTACCTGGTGGCGCCGGGTTTTGCCAGCACGCCGGGCAAGTTCGACACCACGGTGGCGCTGGCGACGATCATGTTCCCCTACCTGATCTGCATGTCGCTGGGCGCCATGATGGCGGGCATGCTGAATTCGCTGCGTCGCTACTTCGCCGCCGCGGTGGCGCCGGTGTTCCTCAACATCATCCTGATCGGCGTGCTCGCCTATGCCTGGTACAAGGGGGCCGACGCGCGCACCGTCGGGTTCGGCTTGGCCTGGGGCGTGCTTGCCGCCGGACTGGTGCAGCTGGCGATCGTCTGGGTGGCGGTGCGCCATGCCGGAATCTCGATCGGCTTCCGCCGCCCGAAAATGACGCCCGCGGTCAAGCGCCTGCTGATCCTGGCGCTGCCGGCGGCGATCACCGGCGGCATCACCCAGATCAACCAGCTGATCGGCACGGCGATCGCCTCGGCGCAGAACAGCGCGGTGTCCTCGCTCGCCTATGCCGACCGCATCTACCAGCTGCCGCTCGGCGTCGTCGGCGTCGCGGTCGCGATCGTGCTGTTGCCCGAACTGTCGCGGGCGCTGAAGTCAGGCAATCTGATTGAGGCCGCCAACCTGCAGAACCGCTCGGTCGAGTTCACGCTGTTCCTGACCCTGCCGGCGGCCGCCGCGCTCTGGATCATGTCGGAGCCGATCGTGCGGCTGGTCTACGAGCGGGGCGCGTTCGCCGCCAACGGCTCGACGCCGACGGTGGCGGCAATCCTGGCGATCTTCGGCCTCGGCCTGCCGGCCTTCGTGCTGATCAAGGCATTCACCCCCGGCTATTTCGCCCGCGAGGATACGCGCACGCCGATGATCTTTGCCGCCATCTCGGTGGCGGTCAACGTCACCACGGCGCTGACGCTGTTTCCGTCGATGGGCGCGCCCGGCATCGCCGTTGCCTCGGCCGTTGCCGGCTGGGTCAACGCGCTGATGCTGCTCGGCGTCTTGATCCGGCGTGGTCATTGGGGCCGCGACGTGCCGCTGATGAAGCGCATTCCGCGGCTGGTGCTGTCGGCGATCGTGATGGCGGTCGCGCTCTATTTTGCCGAGCACTGGTTCGCCGTCGGGCTGGGCCCCGGCTCACCGCTGATCGTCAAGGCGACGACGCTTCTGTCGCTCGTTGCCGGTGGGGCGCTGCTCTACTTCATTAGCGCCTTCGTCACCGGCGGCGCCGATTTCGGCATGATCCGGCGCAACATCAAGCGAGGCACGGCAAAAGGAACACCCCCCGCCGTAAAAACCGAAGCAGACGAATAGGCCAGGCAACCGACGGCGACGCCGGTCTTGATCGGAGCGCCGTGTTCGTCCATAAGCGCGCCGTCGAAAGACTTTCGCCGCGCGCGAAACGGCCCTCCACAAGCCATGAGGACAATCATGACCGCCTTCAAGCCACTCGTCTTCTCTGGCGTCCAGCCGACCGGCAATCTGCACCTCGGCAACTATCTCGGCGCCATCAAGAAATTCGTCGCCCTGCAGGACACATCCGACTGCATCTACTGCGTCGTCGACCTGCATTCGCTGACAGCCCAGCTCGTCTATGAAGACCTCGCCGACCAGACACGGTCGATCACCGCGGCGTTCCTCGCCTCGGGCATCGACCCGAAGAAGCACATCGTCTTCAACCAGTCGCGGGTCATGCAGCACGCCGAGCTTGCCTGGATCTTCAATTGCGTGGCGCGCATCGGCTGGATGAACCGCATGACGCAGTTCAAGGACAAGGCCGGCAAGGACCGCGAGAACGCCTCGCTCGGCCTGCTCGCCTATCCCTCACTGATGGCTGCCGACATCCTGCTCTACCGCGCCACGCACGTGCCGGTGGGCGAGGACCAGAAGCAGCATCTGGAACTGACCCGCGACATCGCGCAGAAATTCAACAACGACTTTTCCGCGCGCATCGCCGGTCTTGGCGTCGGTGTCGAAATGCAGGTCGGCGAGGAGACGGTGAATGGCTATTTCCCGCTGACCGAACCGGTCATCGGCGGGCCGGCGGCGCGCATCATGTCGCTGCGCGATGGCTCGAAGAAGATGTCGAAGTCGGATCCGTCCGATCTTTCGCGCATCAACCTGACCGACGACGCCGACGCCATCTCGAAGAAGATCCGCAAGGCCAAGACCGACCCGGAAGCGTTGCCGAGCGAGTTGGACGGCCTGGCCGCCCGGCCCGAGGCGGAAAACCTTGTCGGCATCTATGCCGGTCTCGCCGAGATGTCGAAGGCCGACGTGCTGAAGGAATTCGCCGGCCAGCAGTTTTCGGTGTTCAAGCCGGCGCTGGCCGACCTGGCGGTGGAAAAGCTGGCGCCGATCGCCAGCGAGATGCGCCGCATTTCCGATGACCGCGCCTATGTCGACGCGGTGCTCAAGGACGGCGGCGAGCGCGCCGGCGTGCTCGCCGAAGCGACGATGAAGACGGTGCGCGACATCATCGGACTGCTGCAGGGCTGATCCCAACGTTGGTGCACCGCACCAACACTGGCACAAGGCCGGCGGCTTGCCGCCGGCCGGCCGCGGTGGCAGATTGCGGCCGAAACCACATAGAGCAGATAGACATGGTCTCCAAACGCCTCAGTCGCGAAGCCGGCCATCGCCGAAAGTTCCTGGCGATCATCGACGATACGCCGGAATGCGAGCGTGCCGTCGCCTACGCCTCGAAGCGGGCGCAGAGCACCAACGGCACGCTGGTGCTGCTCTACGTCATCGAGCCGGACGATTTCCAGCACTGGCTGGGCGTCGAGAAGATCATGCGCGAGGAGGCAAACGCCACGGCGCGCGCGGCACTCGACAGCTATGCCAACAAGGTGCGCCAGAAACTTGGCATCGAGCCGGAGATGGTGGTGCGTGAAGGCAAGCCGACGGACGAGATCCACAAGCTGATCGAGGAAGACCAGGACATCGCCATCTTGGTGCTGGCCGCCGGCGCCGGCAAGGAAGGGCCTGGACCGCTGGTCGGCGCTGTCGCCGGCAAGGGCGCCGCATTCCCGATCCCGGTGACCGTGGTGCCGCAGAACCTGTCGGACGAGGAGATCGACAGCCTGGCCTGAGATGTATTGATATTCAGGTGATGCCGGCCTGCAAACGGCGGCTTCCTGCGCTTCCGGTGCTCACGTACTTCAAGTACGCTCCGCTCCGGTTCTCGGAAACCACCATTTTCGGCTCGGCCTGACCTGAATCTCTACACATCTCAAACGTATAAGAAGCGCAAAAACATTCCGCCAGCCGGCCGTTCCGGCGATGCGTTTCGCTTGAATGTCCCGCCAATAGAGCTTATTTAGAATTATTCCAAACTAGTTGCCCAAAATGGGCACGGAGACGGCCATGTTCATCCAGACCGAATCGACACCAAACCCGGCGACGCTGAAATTCCTGCCTGGCAAGGAAGTGCTTCTGGAAGGCACCGCCGATTTCCGCGATGCCGACAGTGCTGCCGTTGCCTCGCCGCTGGCCGGCCGGCTGTTCGAGATTCCGGGCGTAACCGGCGTCTTCTTCGGCTACGACTTCATCACCGTGACCAAGGATGGCCCCGACTGGCAGCATCTGAAGCCGGCGATCCTGGGCGCCATCATGGAGCATTTCATGTCCGGTGCGCCGGTGATGGCCAAGGCCGGCCCTGCCGCCGAAACCAGCCTGACTGGTGAATTCTACGACAAGGCCGACGAGGAACTCGTCATCACCATCAAGGAACTGCTCGACACGCGGGTCCGCCCGGCGGTCGCCCAGGATGGCGGCGACATCACCTTCCGCGGCTTCGAGAATGGCACGGTTTTCCTGCACATGAAGGGCGCTTGCGCCGGCTGCCCGTCATCGACGGCGACGCTGAAGCACGGCATCCAGAACCTGCTGCGGCATTTCGTGCCTGAAGTGCAGCAGGTCGAGCAGGTCTCATAGAGACCACTTCCGAGCGCCAATGCATCGAGAGACAACAAAAAACCGGGCCAAATTGCCCGGTTTTCTGTTTGGGACGTCCGTTGTTGCCTAGACGGTCCGCGTACGAAAGCTGCCTCTATCTGATCACGATTTCCGAAAACCGGTACCGGTTTTTCGGCATCATGATCTAAAGAACAATGACCTTGGCGCCTACCGAGGCGCGGTCATAGAGGTCGATAATATCCTGGTTCATCAGGCGGATGCAGCCCGACGACATTGCCTTGCCGATAGAGTTCCATTCCGGGCTGCCATGCAGGCGATAGCCCATGTCGCCGCCCTTGTTGAACAGATACATGGCGCGGGCGCCGAGCGGGTTCTTCAGGCCAGGCTCCATGCCACCGGCAAACTTGGCCAGTTCCGGCTGACGCTGGATCATCTGCGAAGGCGGCGTCCAGGTCGGCCATTCGCGCTTCAGCGCGATGTGGGCGGTGCCGTGCCATTCAAAGCCCTCGCGGCCAACGCCGATGCCGTAGCGCATCGCCAGGCCGTCGCCCTCGACGAAGTACAGAAACTTGTTCTGCGTATCGACGATGATCGTGCCCGGCTTCTCCTGGGTGTCGTAATTCACCTCTTGCCGATGGTACTTCATCGGCACCTTCTCGATCGGGATGCGCGGCAGCTGGTAACCGGCGTCGGTGACCGCGCCATAGTCGTTGGAGAACATCCGCGAGCCGATGGTGCTGCAACCGGTGATAGCAGTGGAAAGCGCCAGTGCGGCGACTATTGCAAACGACTTCATGCGCATCAGGTAATCCGGTGCCTCGCCCCAGCGGCACGAGTCGGCCGCTTCTCAGCATTATTCATGCTGGCATTTGCTTTGCTTGCCAAGCACGCGATGCCTATATGGTGGGGCTTACGCGCCGGTAACCGTATCACTATGGCATTTCGGCAACAGCCTTCACAGTATTGTGAAGGAAATTCAAAGGGCCAAGTTCGAGGGCTCGCTAAAAACCGAGGGAAATCGTCATGAATGTCGGTGACGCCGCCCACCGTTCAGGCCTACCGGCCAAGACCATCCGCTACTACGAAGAAATCGGCCTGATCGCGCCGGCGCGCGCCAGCAATGGCTACCGCGACTATTCCGGCGACGACATCCACCGGCTTGCCTTTCTGCGCCGCGCGCGTAACCTCGGCTTTTCCATCGACGATTGCCGGCAGTTGATGGCGCTCTACCAGGATCGCGGCCGCGCCAGCCACGACGTGCGCGAGATTGCGGCCGCGCATGTCACGGCGATCGAGGAGAAGGTGCGCGAGCTGCAGTCGATGCGCTCGACCTTGCAGAAGCTGATCCACGCCTGCCATGGCGACGAGAGGCCGGACTGCCCGATCCTGGATGACATGGCGGGTGCGCTCGGCGACAACGCCGCTTCGGCGTCGGCATAAGGACCGCGCGCGGCTCGATACCTTATCGGCCGGCAGGGAGGATATCCGCCAATGGTCTCGATGACCGTCGAATTGCGCAATATCGAGGACACGCAAGCCGCCATGGGCTGGGCCGGCGGCCACACGATCATCGTCGACAGGCCCGAAGGCAAGGCCGGCGGGATGGGCCTCGGCTTCAATGGCGGCCAGCTTCTCGCCCTGGCGATCGGCGGCTGCTTCTGCAACGACCTTCGCTATGCCGCCGAGCAGATGGGCGCGAGACTTGGGAAAATCGCCGTGACCGTGACGCTCACTCTCGAGGGCCAGCCGTTGCTGGCGACCATGGCACCCATGGTGGTCGCCTGTCAGACATTGGACGGCGCCGATCCGGCGCAAATCATTGCAAGGGCTGGAGCGATTTCCACGGTCAGCAATTCGCTGCGGCAGGGCGTGCCGGTCAGCATCGAAACGAACGCGGCACGGACGTTCGATTGAACCAATTCCTTCCGCCTCTGGCCGCGACGGCCGACTGCTCTACTTCCTCATGGTCGCGTTGATCAACGATGGAGGTTGGCATGGATCGGCGATTGTTTCTGACTGGAATGCTTGGACTGGCGGGGACCGCGGCCGTGATCACCGTCGCGCGCCCTGGTACCGCGTTAGCTGGCATCCCGAATACGGGACCCGGCATTCTCGATGAACTCGACAAGCCTTCCGACGACATTTTGGAGCCGGATGGTCCCGATACCCAGAACGGCATCGAGCCCGTACACTGGTATCGCAGGAGGCGCCGCCGCGTGTGGAGACGGGTTTGCCATCGCTACAGGCGTCGTGGCCGCTGGCACCGGAGATGTTACCGCAGAGCCGTCTGGATTCACTTCTGACGAGAGCCGGTAAACGCGAAGGCCTCGGCATCTGCCGGGGCCTTTGTCGTCGATCAGGCGGAAGCAACGGTCAGGGCGGGGCCACTGGACTCGCGGCATCATTTTGGGCTAGTCAGCCCTCCTCAGACCAAGTGCATCGCGCTGTAGCCGCGCGCAATCCATGATCATCGTGAAAAAGCCGTTGCGCGACGAAGATTTGTACTTCGTCTTCGCTGAAGAGCGCTGTGTTGCGTTCTTTTATCTCCTCTCTTCATCCGGGGACAAACAGATATGGGCCGTGAGCGGCGGCGACCAGAAGCCGCTGGCCGCGAACACCGATGACTTCGCCAGCTATGACGCCGCCTTGAACTTCATCGTCGCCCATCTGCCCAGACAGTAGCTGAAGGATGGCATCCGCGTTGGCGGGTTTGTCAAATATATAATCGCCCGCATAAAACAGGTTCAAACCGTGAACAAAATCTGGCATGGTGCGGGCCATGCCAATCATCTCGCCTATATCAATCAACCCGCTCATCGACGGTCGCCAGTCCGAACGCGCCATGCTGGTGCGGCGCGGCGTGCAGCGGCTGTTGAGGGAGATGGGCGCGCATGTGCTGCCCGAACTGTCGCTGGCCACCGGCCGCCGCGCCGACCTCGTGGCGCTGACCCGGCAGGGCGACATCTGGATCATCGAGATCAAGTCCTCAATCGAGGATTTCCGGGTCGACCGCAAATGGCCCGACTACCGGCTGCACTCCGACCGCTTCTTCTTCGCCACCCATCCCGGCGTGCCCTCGGAGATCTTTCCCGACGAGTGCGG
The DNA here is from genome assembly GCF_059683645.1 of Mesorhizobium sp. RCAM 05104. NCBI lineage: Bacteria > Pseudomonadati > Pseudomonadota > Alphaproteobacteria > Hyphomicrobiales > Phyllobacteriaceae > Mesorhizobium > Mesorhizobium sp. RCAM 05104. The sequence continues at coordinate 3,114,882 of NZ_CM185033.1, forward strand.
CTTTATCCTCTCCGACGGCTACGGCGCCGAGATCCTGCGCGATGCGCCCGAGCACCGCATGGCGGCGGCAACGCGCAAGGCACTGATGCTGCGGATCGCGCGGGCTGGTGCGGCACGGCTGCTAGCGGCTGAGTTGGCCGGTGTGTCGGTGCCGGCGCTCGAGGGTGAGAGCGAGTAACATTGGCGGAACCTGAGTTCCTCTCCCCCGCTTTGCGGGGGCGAGGAACCCAGGAGTTGCCCTACCCTTCGTCCTCATCCACGCCAACAGCCGCCGGCGCCAGCAAAAGCACGGCGGCGCCGAGGATGGCGGCGATGAAGGAGCCGGCGAGGATGCCGACCTTGACCGCGTCCTGCAGCGCCACATCGCTGGCGAAGGCGAGCAGGCCGATGAACAGGCTCATGGTGAAGCCGATGCCGCACAGCAGCGAGATGCCGATCATATGCGTCCATCCGGCGTTGGCCGGCAGGTCGGCAAGACCGAGCCTTATGGCAAGCGCGGAGGAGCCTAGCACGCCCACCAGCTTGCCGACCACGAGGCCGGCGGCGACACCCAGCGTCAGCGGCTCGATCAGCGCACCAAGGCTCAGGCCGGCCAGCGAAACGCCGGCATTGGCGAAACCGAAGATCGGAATGACGACGAAGGGCACTATCTTGTGCAGGCCATGCTCGAGCCGGTGCAGCGGCGAATGGTCGAGATCGTGGCCGACCCCGGCGGAGCGTTCGAGCGGAATGGTCAACGCCAGCGCCACGCCGGCAAGCGTCGCGTGGACGCCCGATTTCAGCACCAGCACCCACAGGATGACGCCGAGCACGAGATAGGGCACCAGCGTCATCACCCGCATGCGGTTGAGCACGACGAGCACGGCAATGACGGCGAAGGCAGCGGCGAGATAGGTTGATGACAGGCCGTTGGTGTAGAATATGGCAATGATGATGACGGCGCCGAGATCATCGATGATGGCGAGCGCGGTGAGGAAGACCTTCAGCGAGGCCGGCACGCGGCTGCCGAGCAGCGACAGCACGCCGAGCGCGAAGGCAATGTCGGTGGCGGTCGGTATAGCCCAGCCGGAGAGTGCCGCCGCATTGTCGCGGTTGACGGCGACATAGACGAGTGCCGGGACCAGCATGCCGCCGGCGGCGGCGATGCCGGGCAGCACGCGCCTGGGCCAGGTGGAAAGCTGGCCGTCCAGCATCTCGCGCTTGATCTCCAGCCCAACGAGCAGGAAGAACACCGCCATCAGCCCGTCATTGACCCAGTGCGAGACGCTGAGCGGACCGAGATAGGCGTGGAGAACGGCGAAATAGGTTTGCGAGAGCGGCGAATTGGCGACGATCAGGGCAAGGGCCGCCGCCGCCATCAGGATGATGCCGCCAGCCGCCTCGCCATCGAGAAATTCGCGGAAGACGGAAACCGGCCGCTGCTTCAAGTCCCGCATGTCGCCTCCGTCATGCCGCCTATTTCGGCGGATTTCATTGTCCAAGCGTTGGCGCTGCCCCTCACCTGCCTGCCGGCATCCTCTCCCCGTATAGTGACGGGGAGAGGGGCGCTCTCAGCGCCGGTTTCGCAAATTATCAGCGTTTCAAGGAGAGCGCCGAAATTGCGGCCAGCCTCCTTCTCCCCGTCACTATACGGGGAGAAGTGCCCGGCAGGGCGATGAGGGGCGGCGCCGACTTCGAAGATTGGTAGTCTCCGCCACAAGTTGGAAACTGTCATTGGTCCGAAGCAATTGCCCCGCGTGTTTGGCGATCCTAACGCGGCGCGCGCTTGGCCAGTATCCGCTGCAAGGTGCGGCGATGCATGTTGAGCCGGCGCGCGGTTTCGGAGACATTGCGCTCGCACATTTCGTAGACGCGCTGGATATGCTCCCAGCGCACGCGGTCGGCCGACATCGGGTTTTCCGGAGGCGCCGCGCGCTCACCGGCGGTGCGGGTCAGTGCGGCAAAGATGTCGTCGGCGTCGGCCGGCTTCGACAGATAGTCGACGGCGCCGAGCTTCACCGCTGTCACCGCGGTGGCGATGTTGCCATAGCCGGTCAGGATGATGGTGCGGGAATCGTCGCGCTTCTCGCGGATGGCCGCGACCACGTCGAGGCCGTTGCCATCGCCGAGACGCATGTCGACCACGGCATAGGCGGGCGGATTGGCGCGCGCCTTGGCGACCGCTTCCTCGACGCTCTCGGCCGTCTCGACCACAAAGCCCCTGGTTTCCATGGCGCGAGCCAGACGCGTAAGGAACGGCTTGTCGTCATCGACGATGAGCAGCGAGGTATCCTCGCCTTCAACCATTGCGCCAATATTTTCGTCGCCTGTCATGGTCTCAAAATTCCTGCTGCCTCAATTTTACGCAGATATAGTTCCTGAGCCCCGTTGTCCAATTCTTAGAGCCCCCCGAAGGGCTCTCAGGCGGTGTCGAACATACTGGCCGAGGTGACTTCCGGATTGAGGAACACGCCGCGCGGCCAGGATATCTGTACCACGGCGCCCTCGCCCAGACCGCTCGAATTGCGAAAATCGAGCGTCGCCCCCGAACGTTCGAGCAGCGTCTTGGCGATGAACAGGCCCAGCCCCAGGCCGCCGCCGGCTTCGGTGCCCTGGCGCGTCGACATGTAGGGTTCACCGATACGGTCGATGATCTCGGCCGGGAACCCGGGTCCATCATCGATGATCGAGAAGGTGACGATGGCCTCGTCCCAGCTCCAGCTCACGGTGACGCTCTTGCGAGCAAAATCGACGGCGTTCTCGACCAGGTTGCCGAGGCCATAGATGACGCCCGGATTACGGCGTCCGACCGGTTCGGGGCCGATGCGCTCGCCAGGCCGAAGCTTGATCGAGATGCCGAAGTCGCGATGCGGAGCGGTGACCTCCTCGACGAGCGAGGTCAGGGGCAGCCGGGAAAGATGCGCCTCGCCCTCCGACGACAGGCTGGTCAGGCGCTTGAGGATCTCGCGGCAGCGCTCGCTCTGCGAGCGAAGGAGCTTCACGTCTTCCCCATATTTCGGATCGTTGCCGAGCGCCTTTTCCATCTCCTTGGCGACAAGCGTGATGGTGGCGAGCGGCGTGCCGAGCTCGTGCGCGGCCGCCGCGGCCAGCCCGTCGAGCGCCGACAAGTGTTGTTCGCGCTGCAGCACCAGTTCGGTGGCGGCAAGGGCGTTGGCCAGAAGCCGCGCTTCGGCGGCCACCCGGAAGGCGTACATGGCGGTGAAGGCGATCGAGGACAGCACCGCCATCCACATGCCCGCGACATAGATGAAGGGCATCGCCAACGGCGCGCCTTCATACCAGGGCAGCGGCAGATGGATAAAAACCAGGAAGGTCGCCGCCGACATCACCAGCCCGCCGAGGATGGCGGTCAGACGCAGCGGCAGCGATGTCGCCGAAATGACCACAGGCACGGTCATCAGCAGCGAGAACGGATTGGTGAGGCCTCCGGTCATGTAGAGCAGGCCGGCAAGCTGCAGGCTGTCAAAAATGAGGATGCCGAAGGCCGCGAGCGGGGTGAGCCGGTGCGCGGCTGGAAACCGGAAAGCTAGAAACAGGTTCATCCAGGCCGAACAGGCAATCAAGGCAAAGCAGAGGCTGACCGGCAGCGGGAATTTCAGGCCATAGGCGACGACGAGCACGGTCAGGCTCTGGCCGACAATGGCAAGCCAGCGCAGCCGGATCAGCGTGTTGAGGCGCAGTCTCTGGCTCTGCTGGAAATCGGGCGAACGCAAAACGTTGATCATGGCCATGAATTACAGCCGCAGGGCCAGGAACGCTAGGTCCCCCGCGGCTTGGCGCGGCTGGTGGCGGCGACGAGCAACGGGTTTTCCGGCCAGACATGCCGGGGGTAGCGGCCGCGCATGTCGGCGCGCACGTCGGCCCAGGAGCCACGCCAGAAACCGGGCAGGTCGCGTGTCGTCTGGATCGGCCGGTGCGCCGGCGACAGGAGTTCGAGCGTCAGCGGCACGGTCCCGTTGGCGATGGCCGGATGGCGGTCGAGGCCGAACAGTTCCTGCACGCGAACCGCCAGCACCGGCCATTCGCCTTCATAGCGGATCGGCACATGGCTGCCCGACGGGACATCGAAATGGGTGGGCGCCAGCGTCTCGATCCTGCGCTGCAAGTCGTGCGGCACGAGCGCGGCGAGCCCAGCCGAGACAGTGCCCGGATCGATGGCGGCAAAGGATGCCGCGCCAGACAGGAACGGCAGCAGCCAATCGTCGAAGCGCTCGATGAGCGCGGCATCGGCCATATCGGGCCACGGCGCGCCAAGACCGCGATGCAACCAGGACAGCCGCTGGCGCAGCGTCTGCGCCTCCTTGCTCCAGGTCAGCAGCGAAAGCCCATGCTCGCGCAAGGCGTCGAGAATGGCGCGATCGGCGTCCGCGCCGGTTGGTGGCGGCAGCATGCGCTCGGACAGGGCAATGGCGCCGAGGCGCACCGTTTCGCGCACGCGCACGGCGCGGCGGTCGCGATCGAAGCTGGTTTGCCTGCGGGTCTCGATCCTGTCCGCCAGCGTGGCGCGGACATCGTCCTCGCTGATTGCGGCGGCTGCCGTGATACGGGCATTCTGCGCCTTGCCCTGCAAATCGGCGACGACCAGAAACGGCTCGCCCGCCAGCGGGTCGGCGGCGTCGAGCATGGCGCCGGAGCCGTTGGCCAGCACGAAGCGGCCGCGCTCGCCGCGGGCCTTCGCCACCCGGTCAGGCCAGGCGTGAACAAGCAGGAGGCCGGCTGAAACGGCTTCGCTGTTCCTGGCACCGCCCGCCTGTCTCGCCAGCCGCTCGGCGAGCTGCCGCGCGGCGGTCGCACGCGGCGATCGCTCGGATCGAAACCGCATCAGCCGCCGTTCGAGATCGGCACCTTCGCCGCCAAGCTCACGCTCGGTGAGCAGCACGGCAAGCATGGCCGCCTCGTCGGCATGGCCGCTGCGGGCTGCCTCGGCAACCATGTGCGCCAGCCGCACGGGCAGGGCGAGTTTGCGCATCGCCATGCCCGCTTCCGTCAGACGTCCCGCCTCGTCGACGGCATCCAGCGCGCGCAGCAGCGCCCTTGCCTCGTTGAGCGCCGGAGCCGGCGGCGGATCGAGGAAGGCGAGCGCCGTCGGATCGGCGACGCCGAAGGCGGCACAGTCGAGCAGCAAGCCGGAGAGGTCGGCCTCGAGGATCTCCGGCGGCGTGAAGGCGGGCAGTGCAGCCGTCTGCTCGGCGCGCCACAGCCGGATGGCGACGCCAGCTTGCGTGCGCCCGGCACGGCCGGCGCGCTGGTCGGCCGACGCCTTGCTGACGCGCACGGTTTCCAGCCGGGTGAGGCCGCTGGCCGGCTCGTAACGCGGCAGCCGCGACAGGCCGGAATCGATGACGACGCGCACGCCGTCGATGGTGATCGACGTCTCGGCAATCGAGGTGGCCAGCACCACCTTGCGGCGACCGACCGGCGCCGGCTTGATCGCCGCGTCCTGCGCCTTGCCGTCGAGCATGCCGTAGAGCGGCACGATGTCGGTGCCGGCCCCGACCTTGCCCGCCAGCCGCTCGGCGGTGCGCTCGATCTCGCGCTGGCCGGGCAGGAAGGCGAGCACACTGCCGCTCTCGTCGGCAAGCGCCGAGCGGATCGCCTTGGCCATGGCGTCCTCGATGGTGGCGCCGGCCGGCCGTTCGTCGTAACGGACATCGACAGGGAAGGCGCGGCCCTCGCTCTCGATCACCGGCGCGCCCGACAGCAGTTTCGCGACACGCGCGCCATCGAGCGTCGCCGACATCACCAGCAGCCGCAGATCCGGCCGCAGCGCCCCTTGCACGTCGAGCGCCAGAGCGAGGCCGAAATCGCCATCGAGCGAACGCTCGTGGAATTCGTCGAAGATCACCGCCGAGACACCGGGCAGTTCGGGATCGTCGAGGATCATGCGCGCCAGCACGCCTTCGGTGACGACGAGAATTCTTGTGCGGGCCGAGGTGCGGTTTTCCATGCGCATGGCGTAGCCGACGGTGGCGCCGGGTTCCTCGCCGATGAGTTCGGCCATGCGGCGGGCGGCGGCGCGGGCGGCGAGCCGGCGCGGTTCGAGCAAAACGATCTTGCCGACACTCAGCCACGGTGCGTCGAGCAGCGCCAGCGGCACCAGCGTTGTCTTGCCGGCGCCCGGCGGGGCCACCAGCACGGCGCTGTTGCCACGGCCAAGCGCTTCACTCAGCGCCGGCAGCACGGCGGATACCGGAAGCTCCGGCAAGGGGTTTGTCGTCATCGGTCCAGGAATGCGTTCATCCAATCGCGGTAGGCCCGCCTCGCCCGCATATCAGCGGTCGCGGTGGCCGTGCAACTCATGGGATCGTGGCCGGTTCAAAGCCGGGTCCGCGAAAACGGATTCCAGCGCACCGTGCCCAGCCGCGCTTCCTCGCGCACCATGGTCAGCAGGCCGGAGCCGCCGACGACCGCGAGACCGACCAGGGACAGCCAGTCAGGATACTCCTGGAAGAACAACGCACCGAGGATCACCGCCCAGACAATCTGTGAATAATGCGTCGGCGCGACCCGGTTGGCGGGCGCGTATTTGACGGCCAGCAACTGCAGCAATTGTCCACAGGCGGTGAAGGCGCCTGCCATCACCAGCCACATAAGCTGTTTTCCGTCGGGAACCGTGAAGGACGTGGCGGCGGCACCGATACCGTTGAACAGCAGCCCATAGCCGATCAGCACGCCCAGCATGGTCGTGCGCTTTTCCTGCTGCGCGAGCGAGCGCATCAGGATGACGCTGGTCGCGGCGAGGAAGGCAACGCCGAAGGCGGCAAGGTGGCCGAGATTCAGCTCGCGAAAGCCCAGGCGCACCACCAGCATGACGCCGGCGAAGCCGGCGACCACCGCCAGCCAGCGCCACGGCCCGACCTTTTCCTTGAGGATGACCGTGGAGAGGATGGTGACGCAGAGCGGCGCCAGGAAGACCAGTGCATAGACCTCCGCCAGCGGAATGGTGGTGAAGGCGTAGACGCTGAGCACGCCGGAGGCGATGCCCGCCCAGGCGCGGGCCTGCACCGCCCAAGGACGACTGGTGCGCCAGAAATCACGCCAGCGCTCGTGTGCCGGCCGCGCGAAGAAGAGAAAACAGCCGGCAAACAAGGTCGAGAAGAAGCCGATCTCGAAGACCGTGAATTGTCCCCCCAGGCTTTTGACAACGGCGTCGCTGCCCGAATAGCTTGCGTAGGCGATCAGGGCGAGCAGGATTCCGTTCGTCACTTTTTCCATTTCCGGGGAGAGAGTAGCGTGAAAATACTGGCTCTCGGCGCGCATCCGGACGACATCGAGATCTTCATGTTCGGTACGATGGCGGCCTATGCCGCGCAAGGCGCAGAACTCACTTTCGCCATAGCCACGGATGGCGCCAAGGGTGGCAAGGGTGATCCAGGCGCGCTTGCCCGGGCACGCCGGCAGGAGGCGGCCCAAGCGGCGGCCCTGCTTGGTGCCACGCCACGCTTCCTCGACTTCCCGGATGGCGGGCTGGTGGCCGACGCGGCACTCATCGCGGCGCTGACGACGCTGATCGGCGAGATCGGCCCGGATCTCGCGATCACGCACGCGCCGAACGACTATCACGGCGACCACCGCGCGCTGTCGGATGGCGTGCGCATCGCCGCCTCGTTCGCCGTTCCGGTGCTGCATGCCGACACGCTCGGCGGCACCGGTTTTTCGCCGACACATTATGTCGATATTTCCGCGCATGCCGCCGTCAAGGCCAAGGCGATCCGCATGCACCAGTCGCAGGACCCGGAGCGTTTCGTCGACGCCGCCCGGACGCAGAACGCCTTTCGTTCCGGCCAGTGCAATGGCGCGCAAGGTTCGTTGGCCGAAGCCTTCCGTTTCGAGCCGGTATTTCCCTTCGCCGACATCCGCGCCCTGCTGCCGCCAGCGCCGATGATCCGGCCGGTGATGGTCAGCACCAGACGGGTCGACTGAGACGAAGGGACGTTCGGGTCTGCTCGGGATCAGCCTGCACGGCTTCCATGCTCCGCACGGACCTGACCGGCGGTCCGCGCTTTTCCCAACGTTTTCAGACACCGGCGCGGGATGCTGCGGCGCAGCAACGAATTTGCTTGCGTTGTTTAGTAAAAAATGGATCACTAAACAAATTACTAAACATCTGCCGCGCTCCGGCGCCGCCATGTTTAGGCCCCTGAGGAGAGGGGTTGAGGGCTCTTGAAACCGTCATCCGGGCGCGTTTCGCAAATGGGAGGAAGGCATGAAATCGAGCTTGAAAATGGCGTTGGGACTGGCCTCGGCGATGGTAGCGTCGACAGCGGTCTCGAACGTCGCGCACGCTGAAGACCTGACGCTGTGCTGGGCCGCCTGGGACCCGGCCAACGCGCTTGTCGAACTGTCCAAGGACTTCACCAAGGAAACCGGCATCGGCATGAAATTCGAATTCGTGCCGTGGACCAACTATGCCGATCGTTTCCTCAACGAGCTGAACTCGCACGGCAAGCTGTGCGACCTGATCATCGGCGACAGCCAGTGGATCGGCGGCGCCGCCGAGAACGGCCACTATGTCAAGCTGAACGACTTCTTCGACAAGGAGAAGATCAGCATGGACGACTTCGTGCCGGCAACCGTCGTCGGCTATTCGGAATGGCCGAAGAACACGCCGAACTACTGGGCGCTGCCGGCAATGGGCGACGTCGTCGGCTGGACCTATCGCAAGGACTGGTTCTCCAAGCCGGAACTGCAGAAGGAATTCAAGGAGAAATACGGCTGGGATCTCGGCCCGCCGGCGACCTTCGACCAGTTGAAGCAGATCGCCGAATTCTTCCAGAAGCGGCAGATCGACGGAAAGACCGTCTATGGCGCCTCGATCTACACCGAGCGCGGCTCGGAAGGCATCACCATGGGCGCCATGGACGTGCTCTACAGCTACGGCTTCCAGTACGAGAACCCCAAGAAGCCCTACGAGATGGAAGGCTACGTCAACTCCGACAAGTCGGTGAAGGGCCTCGAGTTCTACAAGGCGCTCTATGATTGCTGCACCCCGCCGGGCGCCTCGAACAGCTACATGGGCGAAGGCGTCGATGCCTTCAAATCCGGCCAGGTGGCGATGCACATGAACTTCGCCTTCACGTGGCCGGGCCTGCAGAAGGACGAGAATGTCGGCGGCGACAAGATCGGTTACTTCGTCAATCCCAAGGGGCCTGACGGCGACCAGTTCGCCCAGCTCGGCGGCCAGGGTATCTCGGTGGTGTCCTATTCCGACAAGCAGGAATCGGCGCTGAAATACATCAAGTGGTTCGCCAACAAGGACGTCCAGGCCAAGTGGTGGTCGCTCGGCGGGTATTCCTGCCTCAACGCGGTGGTGAAGGATCCGAAGTTCCCGGCCAGCCAGCCCTACGCGCAGACCTTCCTCGACTCGATGGCCATCGTGAAGGACTTCTGGGCCGAACCGAGCTACGCGCCGCTGCTGCAGGCGTCGCAGAAGCGCTTCCATGACTATGTCGTCGCCGGCCAGGGTTCGGCCAAGGATGCGCTCGACGGCCTGGTCAAGGACTGGACTCAGGTCTTCCAGGACGATGGCAAGATGTAACCTGGGCAAGATGTAACCGGCTCCTCCCGAGCTTGGCCGAAGCGTCCCGTGCCGCCCTTGGCACGGGACGCAGTTCAGATAAATTCATGACAGAGACGACCCAAGTGACCGAAGCAGGACTGACCATGCTCAATCGGACCGCGGAGAACGTTGCCCGGGCGACCCCGGAGCCGTTGGCGCGCAGGGTCCGCGGCATCAGCGACAAGGGGCTCGCCTGGCTATTCATCTCGCCGACGATCCTGTTGCTGCTCGCCATCAACATCTTTCCGCTGTTCTGGGCGATCTATCTGTCGTTCACCAATTACCGCGCCAACCGCCCCAACGAGGTGGTGAAGAATCTTGGCTTCGCCAATTATCAGCGCATCCTTGGCGACCACGACATCTGGATCGCGATGCAGACGACGGCGCATTTCGTGTTCTGGACCATCCTGTTGCAGACGCTGATCGGCTTCACGCTGGCCTGGCTGATCGACAGGAAATTCCGTGGCCATGCCTTCTGGACGACGCTGATCCTGGTGCCGATGATGCTGTCGCCGGCGGTGGTCGGCAATTTCTGGCGCTTCCTCTACGAGCCGCAGATCGGCCTGTTCGCCTATGCCATCTCCTTCGTGTCAGGCATCCCGCCGACAAACATCCAGATGCTCTCCAACGTCTCATTGGCGCCGTGGTCGATCATCATCGTCGACACCTGGATGTGGACGCCTTACGTGATGCTGATCTGCCTCGCCGGCCTGCGCTCCATCCCCGAATACATCTATGAGGCGGCCGAGGTCGACCGCGCCTCCAACTGGCGGCAGTTCTGGTCGATCACGCTGCCGATGGCGCTGCCCTTCATCATGCTGGCGGTGCTGTTTCGCGGCATCGAGAATTTCAAGATGTTCGACATGGTCAATCTGTTGACCGGCGGTGGGCCGGGCTCGACCACCGAGGTCGCCTCGATCACGCTGAAGCGGCAGGCTTTTGAGAGCTGGCGCACCGGCTATTCCTCGGCCTTCGCCATCATCCTGTTCGTCGCGGTGTTCGGGCTGGCCAACATCTACGTCAAGGCGCTCAACAAGGTGAAGCAGAGATGAGCCTGACCACCGCCCACTCGGTCGTCGCACCGTCTGCGAATTCGAAGCGGATCGCGGGCGCGATCATCATTGCCTACGCGCTGATCTCGATCGTGCCGTTGCTGTGGATCTTCGCCACCAGCTTCAAGACGCCGCCTGACTCGATCGCCTATCCGCCCAAGATCCTGTTCCAGCCGAGCCTCGAAGGTTACTGCAATTTGTTCACGACGCGGACGCGGCAGACACCGGAATACATCAACTCGCTGGGCCCGGCGACGAGCTTCTGCGACGAGACCACGCGCAAGCGCAACATGGTCATCGCCGGCCCGTCCAACTTCGTGCCGCGTTTCGTCAATTCGCTGATCATCGCCTTCGGTTCGACCTTCTGCGCGGTGTTTCTCGGCACGCTGTCGGCCTACGGCTTCTCGCGCTTCAAGGTGCCGCTGGCCGACGACCTTCTGTTCTTCATCCTGTCGACGCGCATGATGCCGCCGATCGCCGTCGCCATTCCGATCTACCTGATGTACCGCGAGCTCGGCCTGTCCGACACCGCACTCGGCATGATCCTGCTCTACACGGCGGTCAACGTGTCGCTGGCGGTGTGGCTGCTCAAAGGCTTCATCGACGAGATCCCGCGCGAATATGAGGAAGCGGCGATGATCGACGGCTATACGCGGCTGCAGGCGTTCTGGCGCACCGTGCTGCCGCAGGCGACGACCGGCATTGCCGCGACCGCCATCTTCTGCCTGATCTTCGCCTGGAACGAATACGCGTTCGCTGCCCTGTTGACCTCTGGCACGGCGCAGACAGCGCCACCGTTCATCCCGACCATCATCGGCGAAGGCGGCCAGGACTGGCCGGCCGTGGCTGCCGGCACGACGATCTTCCTGGTGCCGATCCTGGTTTTCACCATCCTGCTTCGCAAGCAATTGCTGCGCGGCATCACCTTCGGCGCGGTGCGCAAATGAGCATGACCAATCCTGTAAAACGCAAATCGCGCTGGCCGGTCTGGGCCAGGCGCGGCCTGATGGAAAACATCGCGACGGCGCTGATCGCCATCGGCTTCCTGATGCTGTTCCAGCCCTTCGCGCTGTCGCTCTACACCTATTCCTTCATCACCATGCTCGCCGGCACCGTGATGTTCATCATCGTCTCGAAATTTCCGGAGTAGGTGATGGCCGAGATCCGTGTTCAGCATCTGAGAAAGGCCTTCGGCGATTTCGTCGCCGTGCAGGATTCCAACTTCGTCGTCGAGGATGGCGAGTTCTTCGTCATGCTCGGGCCTTCGGGCTGCGGCAAGACGACGACACTGCGCATGATCGCCGGGCTTGAGCTGCCGACGGGCGGCGAGATCCTGCTTGGCGGCGAGGACGTCACCATGCGCCGCGCCCGCGAGCGCGACATCGCTTTCGTCTTCCAGCTGTTCGCGCTCTATCCGCACATGAACGTGCGCAAGAACATCGGCTTCCCCTTGCTGGCGCAAGGCATGCCTTCGGCCGAGATCCGCACCCGGGTTGAGGAGACGGCGAAGCTGTTGCGCATCGACCATCTGCTCAACAAATCCGTCTCCGGCCTTGCCGGCGGCGACCGCCAGCGGGTGGCGCTCGGCCGCGCCATCGTGCGGCGGCCAAAGTGCTTCCTGATGGATGAACCGCTGGGGACGCTTGATACCGAATTCCGCGATTTGATGGTCCATGAGTTGCGCGAGTTGCACAACCGCATCCACGCCACCACCGTCTATGTCACGCATGACCAGATGGAAGCGATGTCGATGGCCGACAAGATCGCGGTGATGAACCATGGCGTCATCGAACAGTTCGGCACGCCGCGTGAGATCTACGATCGTCCGGCAACCATGTTCGTCGCCGACTTCATCGGCTCGCCGCCGATGAATTTCTTGGGATTTGGCGGCGGATTGGCAAAGGGCGCCAGGGAGATCGTCGTCCAGGGCGCGAAGGTCGCGGTGCCGGAAGTGCGTGAGGATATCGCGCCGGCCGACATGGCGCTCGGCATCCGGCCGGAACACATCCGCTTCGACGATGCCTCCAAGCTGCGCGGCGCCATCTACGGCACCGAATATCTCGGCACCACGCAGATCGTCGCGGTGGAGACGGCGGATGGCATCATCAAGGCACGCGTGCCGGCGGAGATCCGCCTCGCCACCGGCGATCATGTCGGCCTGACGCTGAGCAGCGCCCGCCTGTCGCTGTTCGAGAAAAGCTCCGGCCGTGCGGTGAGAACCGCGATCCACGATGTGGCCTCGCAGCGGAGGGCGCAGCATGGCTGACGTGCACATTAGAAACGTGACCAAAAGCTTCGGCGACCATGTCGCCGTCAACGATCTCGACCTGCATATATCAGACGGTGAATTCGTCGTGCTGCTTGGGCCGACCGGGGCCGGCAAGACGACGACGCTGCGGCTGATCGCCGGACTGGAGCGGCCGGACGCCGGCGCAATTCGCATTGGCGGCCACGATGCCACGACGCTGTCGCCGGCCGAGCGTGACACCGCTTTCGTATTCCAGCAATATTCGCTCTATCCGCATCTGTCGGTGTTCGACAATCTTGCCTTCCCGCTGCGCTCGCCAGCACGCAAAATGCCGGAAGACCAGATTCGCCGCCGCGTCGAGGAGGTGGCCAGGATGGTGCGCATCCATCACAAGCTCGCCAACCGCTCGACCAAACTTTCCGGCGGCGAAATGCAGCGCGTCGCGATCGGTCGCGCCTTGGTGCGCAAGCCGGCCATCTATCTGATGGACGAGCCGCTGTCGTCGCTCGACGCCAAGCTGCGTGCTGATCTGCGGCTCGAACTGAAGCGCATCCAGTCCGAACTCGGCGCCACCATGCTCTATGTCACGCATGATCAGATCGAGGCGATGACCATGGCCGATCGCATCGGCATCCTCGCCGATGGCGTGCTGGTGCAGATCGGCACACCGAGGACGATCTATTCCGAGCCGGCAAACCTGCATGTCGCGGCGCGACTCGGCCAGCCGGCGATCAATCTGCTGCCGGCCGGTCTGCTGCCGGATGGTGGGACACCAGCGGGAACCATGACGATCGGCGCGCGCACCGAACATCTCACTATCGAGAAGGCGATGAATGGCCATGCCGACGGCGTTGTCGACTGGGTCGAGCATCTCGGCGACCAGAACCACCTGCATGTGACGGTAGGCTCCAGGAAGCTGGTGACGCTGACCGATCCCGACACGGATCTGGCACAGGGCGACAAAGTGGTGATCCGCTACCGGTCGCCGCTCTATTTTGGTGCCGACGGACAAAGGCTGATGTGAACGGTTTTCGGTGTTCCCTGCCAAGGGTCAACGCCCGCTCTGATTGACGATTGCTGATAGACTGGACGAATTCGATGAAGCACTTTTTTAATCGCAGGGAAACGATCGTCACGGAGGCGCTGGATGGCCTCCTGAGGACAATTGGCGCCGGCGACCTCGCGCGTCTGGACGGCTATCCCGAGATCAAGGTCATCCTGCGCGCCGATTGGGACAAGACGAGAGTCAGCGTCGTTTCAGGCGGCGGCGCCGGGCACGAGCCGTCGCATGCCGGCTTCGTCGGCAAGGGGATGCTGACGGCGGCGGTCTCGGGCGAGATCTTCGCTTCGCCCAGCGTGGAGGCGGTGCTGGCAGCCATTCGCGCGGTCACCGGCCCGGCCGGCTGCCTGCTGATCGTCAAGAACTATACCGGCGATCGCCTCAATTTCGGCCTGGCCGCCGAGAAGGCGCGCGCCGAAGGTTTTCGTGTCGAGATGGTGATCGTCGCGGACGACATCGCCTTGCCGGATATCAACCAGCCGCGCGGCGTTGCCGGCACCTTGTTCGTGCACAAGATCGCCGGCCACCTGTCGGAAGCCGGCCACGATCTGGCCGACGTCGCGGCGGCGGCGCGGGCCGCCGCAGCGGACATCGTTTCGCTCGGCATGTCGCTGTCGTCCTGTTCGATCCCGGGCCAGCCTCATGAAGACAGGTTTGGCGCGGACGATGGCGAACTCGGTCTCGGCATTCACGGCGAACCGGGTGTCGAGCGCATCGCCGTGCAAAGCGTCGACAGGCTGGTCGCGATCATGGCGGAGCGCCTCGCGGCAGGGCTCGACCCGAAAGCCGGCTATGCTTTGCTGATCAACAATCTCGGTTCCGTGCCACCGCTCGAAATGTCGCTTGTCGCCAATGCCGTGCTTGCCTCGCCGCTCGCTCGGACGGTCAAGCTGACGATCGGCCCTGGACCGCTGATGACGGCGCTCAACATGAACGGCTTCTCGCTGTCGCTGATCCGGCTCGATGCAGCGCGCGAGGCGGCATTGCGCGCGCCCGTCGGCCCGCACGCCTGGATGCCGGCAAAGACCGTTGTCGCGCCTTCCGTCATGCCGCTGGCGAAACCCGCCACCGAAAGCGCGGCCCGCAAGCCCAGCCATGATGCACGCAGCAGGCGCCTCGTGGTCACCGTCTGCGAAAGGCTGATCTCGCTCGAAACCACTTTGAACGGGCTGGACGCCAAGGCTGGCGATGGCGACACCGGCTCGACGGTGGCGACCGGCGCGCGCAGTGTCCTCGACCGGCTGGATACGCTGCCGCTTGCCGACCCCGCGGCGACCCTTGGCGCTGTCGGCGACATTCTGAGCGCATCCATGGGGGGCTCCAGCGGGGTGCTGCTGTCGATCTTCTTCACGGCGGCTGCGCAGGCCCTGGACGGCGGTGCCAGCATGGCCAAGGCACTGCTTGCAGGTCTCGAACGGATGACCTTCTACGGCGGGGCGAGAATTGGCGATCGCACCATGGTCGATGCCCTGGAGCCCGCGCTCAAAGCGCTCCACGCCAAGGGGCTGGAGGAGGCGGCAACAGCGGCCCGACGCGGCGCCGAGGCCACCGCCGCGATGGACAAGGCGAAGGCCGGGCGGTCCGCCTATGTCGGCAGCAAGCTGCAGGGCGTGGTCGACCCCGGGGCTCATGCCGTGGCCGAGGTCTTCGCGGCCTTGGCCGCACTGCATGCAGCGGCCTGACGCATGCTTCAGTTGTCGAGTGACAGTTCTTTCGATACTGCCGGCGGAATGGAAACCGGGAATTTGCGCGACATGGCGGGGTTGAACCTTTCCAGGCTGATCACGGCCGCCGCGGACACGATTGCCGCTCATGCCGAGGAGTTGACGGCGCTCGACCAGGCGACCGGCGACGGCGACCACGGGCTGAACATGAAGCGTGGCTTCGAGGCCGTGCGTGGCGAGGCGGAAGCGTTTTCGGCCAAGCCGCTGCCCGAGGCCCTGAGGGCGATTGGCACCAAGCTGGTGATGACGGTCGGCGGCGCTTCAGGTCCCTTGTTCGGCACCCTTTTCATGGCGCTCGGCAAGGAGATTTCCGGCGCGCCCGATCGCGCCAATCTGACGGCGGCTTTTGGCAAGGCCATCGAAGCGGTGGCGGCGCGAGGCAAGTCGCAAGTTGGACAGAAGACAATGCTCGACGTGCTGCAGCCCGTGCATGACGCTTTGCTGCAGGGAAAAGCCCCCTCTGAAATCGCCGATATCGCCGACGCGGCGGCCGAGGCAACCGTGCCGATGAAGGCCCTGCGTGGCCGCGCTTCGTTCCTCGGCGACCGTTCGATCGGTCATATGGACGCCGGCGCACGCTCAACCGCGCTGCTGGTGCGGACAGTGGCGAAAACCCTCGGGGAAAGCGCATGAGCAATGTCGGTATCGTCATCGTCTCGCATTCGCCGCTGGTCGCCGAGGGCACGGCCGACATGGTGCGGCAGATGGTGGGCGACGAAGTGCCGCTTGCATGGTGCGGCGGAAACGGCCATGGCGGGCTCGGCACCAATGTCGAGGCGATCATGGGTGCCATCGACAAGGCCTGGTCCGAAGCCGGGGTCGCCATCCTGGTCGATCTCGGCGGTGCGGAGACCAACAGCGAAATGGCGGTCGAGATGATCGGCGAGCCGCGTTCGCAGAAGATCATCGTCTGCAACGCGCCGATCGTCGAAGGCGCGGTGATGGCCGCGACCGAGGCTTCCGGCGGCGCCTCGCTGAAGGAAGTGGTGGCGACGGCGCATGAATTGTCGCCGTCGTGAGCGAACGGGAATTTTGAAGACATGTCCGCATCCGCCGAAGCGAGCGTCCTGATCACCCACGAGGTGGGTCTGCACGCGCGTCCTTCGGTGAAGTTCACCAAGCTTGCCAAGACCTTTGCCGCCGACGTGGAAATAGCGCTTGCGGCCAACGGGCCATGGTTCGACGCCAAGAGCATCGTCAAGGTGATGGCGGCCAAGGCGCCGAAGGGCACTGTGCTGCATATCAGGGCCAGCGGCGATGGCGCCGATAATGCCGTCGACGCGCTGGTCGAACTGGTGCGGCGCGATTTCGACGAAGGCGCGGACCATGTCCGGACCGCATAGGCTGCAGGGCATTTCGGCCTCGGCCGGTTATGCCGAGGGTCCGCTGTTCGACCTCGACCGGACTGCCGCATCCTATGTCGGCAAGGCAACAGTGGCTGAAGAGAGAGCCGCGCTCCAGACAGCGATAGGCGCGGCGACCGGCCGGCTTGCTGCGCTGATCGCGGCGAGCGAAGGCGATGCCGCCGACATTCTCGAGTTCCAGCTCGCGATGCTCACGGACGATGCACTGACCGGCCCGGCTTTTTCGCACATTGCCGAGGGCACGGCCGCCGATTTGGCCTGGCGCCGGGCACTCGACGCGGAAATCGCCGGCTATGAGACGTCTGACCAGGATTATTTCCGGGCGCGTGCGGCCGACATCCGCGACATCAGGGACCAGGTGCTGCGGGCGCTGACCGAGGATGGCGATATCCAGGTACCGGCCGGCGCCATTCTCTACGGCGAGGACATCGCGCCGACACGTTTTCTCGAAACCGACTGGAGTTGCGGTGGCGGCATCGCGCTGAAGGCAGGCAGCACGGCGAGCCACGTCGCCATGCTGGCGCGTTCACGTGGGGTGCCGATGGTTGTCGGGCTTGGGGTGGTTGGCCTTGGCGCTCCGCCAGCCGAACTTGCCGGCGCAGCGCTGCTCGACGCCGAGCACGGCGGGATCGTGCTGTCGCCCTCAAGGGCCGAGATCGACGCCTTTCGCCAATCGTCCTCATCATTCGCGGCGCGCCGCGACCTGGCTGGGACTTTCCTGGCCCGGCCGGCGATGACCAAGACCGGCACGGCGGTGCGCGTGCAGGTCAACATCGCCGACCCGTCCGATGTCGACGGCATCGATATCGCGACCTGCGACGGTGTCGGGCTGATGCGCACCGAATTCCTGTTCGGCAGGACGCTGCCGGACGAGGACACGCAGTATCGCGCCTATCGCAAGGTGCTGGAGTGGGCCGGCGAGAAGCCGGTGACGATCCGCACCGTCGATGCCGGCGGCGACAAGCCGGTGCCTGGCTTCACCGTCGAGGAAGGCAATCCGTTCCTCGGCCAGCGCGGGATCAGGCTGTCGCTGGCGCGGCCCGAGGTGTTTCGTGTACAAATCCGTGCGCTGCTGCGCGCCGCTGTCCACGGCAGCCTGAAAGTGATGTTCCCGATGATCGCCGTTGTGGAGGAATACAGGCAGGCCGCGGCAATGTTCGCCGAGGAGCAGGCAACGCTGGCCGCGCGTGGCATCGCGCATGAAATGCCGCCGCTTGGCATCATGGTCGAGGTGCCGTCGGTGGCGATCGTGCCGGAGGCCTTTACTGATGCCGCCTTCTTCTCGATCGGCTCCAATGACCTCACCCAGTATGTCATGGCGGCCGCCCGCGACAATGCTGCCGTGGCGCATCTCAATTCGGTCCGCCATCCGGCGGTGCTGCGGCTTGTCGCTGGTGTGACCGCGTTTGGCCAGCGCGAAGGAATCCCGGTCAGCCTGTGCGGTGACGCTGGCGGCGATCCCGCCTCGATCCCGTCCCTGCTCGAGGCCGGCCTGCGCGATCTTTCCGTCGCTCCGGCTCAACTCGCCATGGCCAAGGCGGCCATCGCGGACGTTTCGGTCTAGGCCCGGCTGGCATGGTCGACAAGACACCTGAACCCGGTTCCGAAGAGGCGATCCGCGCCTACAAGACGATCCTGTCCCAGGTCATCGACCAGCGGCCGTCCGGCATGCGCCAGCGCCTTGCCGACGCCCTTGGCAAGCACCGCAGTTTCGTCACGCAGATTTCGAGCCCGGCCTATTCAATCCCGATCCCGTCGAAACATTTGCCTTCTATCTTCTCGGTCTGCCATTTCAGCCCGGCCGAGCGCGATCAGTTTCTCGCCGCCTATCACCAGGCGCATCCGGGCAAGATGTCTGTCGCGGCGGGCATGCGCAAGACGCGGCATGTTTCGCTGATCGTGCCGGATTTCGGCGATGACAAGCAGAACGCCGCGCTCGACAGGGCGGTCAATGATTTCATCCAGAAGATCACCAGCATCACCGGCAAAGGCAGCTGATCGCCTATTTCGGGAGGAGACGGCCGTGAAGAAATTTATCAATTCGTTGGACACGGTGCTGACCGAGAGCCTCGATGGTTTCGTTTCCGCCCACGCCGACATCCTCGTGCTCGGCGACGGGCACAAATTCGTCCGCCGCAAGACCTTGCGGCCGGGCAAGGTGGCGCTGATCTCTGGTGGCGGCTCCGGCCACGAGCCGCTGCATGGCGGCTTTGTCGGCCACGGCATGCTGGACGCAGCCTGCCCCGGCCAGGTGTTCACCTCGCCGACGCCGGACCAGATGCTGGCGGCGGCGGAGGCCGTCGACACCGGCGCCGGCTGTCTGTTCATCGTCAAGAACTACGAAGGCGACGTGATGAATTTCGACATGGCGGCCGAAATGTCGGAAGGCGTCCTGCAGGTGGTCACCAATGACGATGTCGCCGTCGAGAACTCGTCCTATACGACCGGCCGGCGCGGCGTCGCCGGCACGCTGGTGGTCGAGAAGATCGTCGGCGCGGCCGCCGAGCATGGCATGGCCTTGCCACTGCTGAAGGCGCTGGGCGATCGCGTCAACGGCGCGACCCGCTCGATGGGCGTGGCGCTGACCAGTTGCACGGTGCCGGCCGCCGGCAAGCCGACCTTCGACATCGGCGACGGCGAGATGGAATTCGGTGTCGGCATCCACGGCGAGCCCGGAAGGCGCCGCGACACGTTGAAAAGCGCCGACGTGATCGCGCAGGAGATCTGTGCCGCGATCCTGGGCGATCTGGGCGCCAAGGCGAAAGGCCCGGCCCTGCTGTTCGTCAACGGCTTCGGCGGCACGCCGCAGATGGAGCTCTACCTGATGTACAACAGCGCCCGCCGGATTTTCGAGAAGCACGGCGTGACGATAACCCGCTCGCTGGTCGGCACCTATGTCACTTCACTCGACATGGCCGGCTGCTCGATCACGCTGACCATGCTCGATGACGAGACGACCGGCTGGTGGGATGCGCCCGTCCATACGGCGGCATTGCGCTGGGGCATGTAGAGCAATTCCAGGAAAAGCGTGTAACGGTTTTCCGTCCGGAATTGCGTAAAGCAAATGACCAGAGCGCTGGCTTCAGCCGGGCTTTTCTGCAACCATCCTGGACAATCCCCTTATCCGTAACATTGTCCGGGTTGATGCTGCCATCTCTCACCTCCGCCGAAGAAAAGCTCTTGCTGCGCTACGCCGATCCGGAGGCCGCGGCAGTCGGGGAAGATTTGTCGGCAAGGACGCTGACGGCGCTGCTCGACAACGCCGAATTCCATGGCGTCCTGCCGATCATGCTGCGCAAGCTCCAAGAGCGTGGAGACGCGCATCTGCCACCGGACGCCGGCTTGCGGGAGATGCTTGACGACCTGCGTCAGAAGGCGACGATCGCCACCGGCCAGTCGATGCTGCTGCAGTACCATGGCGATCGGATCATGAAGGGCCTCGCCGCGGAAGACATTCCGGCGCGGATCGTCAAGGGACCGGTCTTCGCGCGAAAGCTCTACCGCAACATTTCCGACAGGCCGTTCACCGACATCGATATCCTCGTCGAACCCGCCAACCTGTCGCGGGCAAACCAGGCGATCGCGGCATGCGGCTTCGAGCTTGGCAGCAACGAGGCCGAATCCTATGCGCTGCAGGAATTCAAATGGCTCGAAAAGGAGAATTCGAGCCTGCTGATCGAACTGCATGGCGACCTGGTGCATGATACCGGCATGCGGCGGCGGCTGTCGCTGGGGTTCAAGGAATCGCGCGTCATCGACGGCGAGGCGTCAGACACACCGGCCGCGCTTTTGACGATCGCCATCGTGCACGCCGCCGGAGGGCACAAGTTCCACCGGCTGCAGCTTTGCGTCGACGTGCTGCAAGGCGTGCGGGCGCTGCGGTCGCCGGAATCGGAAGCCCGCCTGCTCGACGCTGCCCGCATGACCGGCATCGAGCTTGAACTGGCGATTGTGCTCAATGTGACCGGCCAGTTGTTCGACGAACGGCGAGCGCTTGAACTCGCGGGCCGGATCAAGCCCGACCTGTCGATACGACTGGCCAGACGGCTGATCACCACGAACACGCTGCTCGGCGTCAATTCCAAGGACAAGATCGGCTCGCGGCTGCGCCGCGATGCCTTCCGATGGATCCAGCGGCTGGCCAAGGCCAGGCCGCACGCCGCCTGACCGGCTCGATCAGTCCCGTGCTTTCAGGGTGTCGCTGATCAGCGCCGCAGCGTCGGCCGGACGCGCGCCCACTTCCAGCCTGAAGGTCGGCACCGACGAGACCAGCCTGGCGATTGTCGCCAGCCGGCGTTTCTGCAGCGGCAGCAAACCGGTCATGCCGGTGCGGACATTGTCCATCGCCAGCGCCACCATCGCGTCGGTCCCGGCCATGGGCACAAGCCGGGTCTGGCTGTCGGCGGACCGCGCGAGGTGGAGAAGCGCCGCTACCGGCCTGGCGGCCGGGCTTTCGATTCGTACAATCTCGCTCAACCGCTCCAGCGAGACGGCTTGTTCGCCGTTGCGGTCCCATGACGGACCGAGGCATGGCGACACCTGCGGGATCATCCGCGCGGTCTTCTGGTGGATCTTGACGTGACGCGGCAGCCCCCAGGCAACGGGCCTGGCGGCTGCCGCGCCCAGGATCATGGCATCGTCGGAGCACAGGCCGAAGCCTTGCGTTGCCAGCGCCAGCGACGTCGTGGTCTTGCCGGTGCCGCTCGGAGCGTGGATCAGCACGACCGCGCCGTGGTCCGGCAGCGTCAGGCCCGCGGTGTGCAGCATATGCTGGCCGCTGGCGTCGAGCGCGGCGTCGAGCACCAGCATCGATGGCGTCCAGGCGGCTTTCGCATCGGGGCGAATCCGGATTTCGGCCCAGCCTTCCTCACCATTGATCGACACAGTCTGGCGTTCGGGAAAGACGAGATGGACGGTGCCACCGTCCTCGATCATCCGGCAGTAGCCATCCTCCGGGATTTCGCCATCAAAGACGAGAGATCCATCCGGTGCCTCGTCCAGGACCTCGGCCGCGATAATATCAAGGCGAAAATCCGGCTCGACCGGACCTGTGATGCGCAGGCTGGCGAGCATCTTGTCGAAGTCCCGCCATAGCTCAGGACGCTCGGCCGATATGCCGAGGATCTGGCCGTTGAGGCCATAGCACGCTGAAGGTCTAGTCAAGCGGGACGTACCTTTGTGGCATCGGCATGGTGGCGATAGATCTCGACCATGCCGGGAAGGCTGTCACTGACCACCGGCCTGCCGCCGAGGCAGACCCAGCAATGCGCCGACATGCGCGGCGCCTGCATCGATTTCGGGTCAACCCCGAAGCGCAGGTCTGGATCGAAGCCGGCGAGGCGCAGGAAACGATGGCCGAGCAGACCTTCCCTCAGGCATCTGCGGTCGCGCATCAGCCAGGGATGGCGCACGGTGCGGTTGACGCTGGCGACGACGTAGGCGGACGGCAAGCCGCGATAGGGCGTCGACGAGGCGAGCGGCGCCCATTTGAGCACGTCCTCGAAGCTGCGGTTGCCAACCAGGACCGGCAGCAGCCGCGCGCTCGCCCAGAGATGGCAGCGAAACAGGACGCGCAGGAGAGGACCGTCAGCCATCATGCGGTACCTTTAGCCATCAAGCGGTACCCATCAAGCGCCTGGGGCGGCGAGGATACCTTCCGAGACCAGATCCGTGGCCAGCGCCGCCATGTCCTGACCAAGCGTGCCCTTGTCGACCTCGAATTCCTCGCAAAGCAGGTCGACGATCTGGTCGAGACTGCGCGCTCCATCGACCTTGTCGAGAAAGGCCTCGGTCGTGCCATTGCACGTATAGAGCTGGCCGCTGCGTGCCAAAAGCACGACGGCACCGTCGCCGGCATGCTGAACCGAGGCGTCGTCCGCCAGCCGCAAAACAGTTCCAGAGGCAATTTCCATCACCAACCCACCAAGCCATGCCGAACCCCGAAATGAGATAGCGCGGTGGTGGGGCGCTGTCCATTGGCTGACCAGTTCAACCTTCCCTGGCATCGCCCAGCTTGAGGCCCGCCGCTGCGGATCGATATCGCGCCGCCGGCTCTCGACGGAAATCGTCCCAGAAATAGTCGCGGCAGCAGTGGGCTATCCGTGAGCAGTCCGAGCAGGGCCGTTGCTTTTCTTCCCCTAAGTAAGGTAAGGAAGCCGCGGGTCTTGGGGAGATAGAGTATGCGTTACAATTGGGAGCGGGCTCCGACGAGCTTCGAACGTCATCGAAAAGCCTTGGCGGCAGCCATTTTGATCGCCGGCGGTGTTGGCCTGATGCTTATGGCCCTACCGCTGTAGAACAATCCCAGGAAAAGCGTGAAACCGTTTTCCGCCCGGAATAACGTCTGGTCGAGGAGACAGGGCCGTTCGGCGTTTCCGTGAAACGACGAACCGCTCAGGTCCAATCGACCTTCACGCCACCGAACAGGATCGGGCCATATTGCTCGAAGGCGAAACAGGTGCCATCGGGCGAGAAGCCGGTGATGTGCCTTGCCGCTGCGTCCCCCACGCCGACGCTGGTCGCCGTTCGCGACACCACGCACCCGTGGTCAAGACGAGACCGGCTCAGACGAAAATGCAGGAGACATCGCCGGAAAAAACAGCATAGGCTATTCACAAGGACGGCAAATCGTTCATGGGGAGGGTACGGATGGCTTCACGCTATCACGAGGTCTATGACGGCTGGAAACGCGATCCGGAAAAGTTCTGGGCGGATGCGGCTGTCGCCATCGACTGGTACTCGCCCCATGACAAGGTGTTCGACGCCACGGCAGGCGTCTACGGGCGCTGGTTCACCGGTGCGACCTGCAACACCTGCTTCAACGCCGTCGACCGCCATGTCGCGGGTGGGCGCGCCGACCAGATCGCACTGATCCATGACAGCGCCATCACCGGAACGGTCAGGAAATTCACCTATGCCGAGCTGAAGCGCGAGGTGGTCGCGCTGACCTCGGTGCTGAAGAACCGCGGAATCGGCAAGGGCGACCGCGTCATCATCTACATGCCGATGGTGCCGGAGGCGGCCTTCGCCATGCTTGCCTGCGCCCGCATCGGCGCCGTGCATTCGGTCGTCTTCGGCGGCTTTGCCTCGCATGAGCTTGCCACCCGCATCGACGACGCCAAGCCGAAGCTGATCATTTCGGCCTCCTGCGGCCTGGAGCCGGGCCGTGTCGTGGCCTACAAGCCGCTGCTCGACAAGGCGATCGAGATCTCCAGGCACAAGCCGGACGCCTGCCTGATCCTGCAGCGCGACCAGATGCGCTGCGAGTTGAAGGACCATTTCGACATCGACTATGCCGACGCTGTCGCCCGCGAGCGCGCCGCCGGTGCCAATGTCGACTGCGTGCCGGTGCTGGCCACCGATCCGCTCTACATCATCTACACATCGGGCACGACCGGCCAGCCCAAGGGCATCGTGCGCGACAATGGCGGCCACATGGTCGCGCTGAAGTGGACGATGGAAAACGAGTTCGGCGTCAAGCCGGGTGAGGTGTTCTGGGCGGCCTCCGACGTCGGCTGGGTGGTCGGCCATTCCTACATCGTCTATGGGCCGCTGCTGCATGGCTGCACCAGCGTCCTGTTCGAAGGCAAGCCGATCGGCACCCCCGATGCCGGCACCTACTGGCGGGTGATCGCCGAACACGGCGTCGTCGCGTTGTTCACCGCGCCGACGGCGTTTCGGGCCATAAAGGGGCAGGATCCGAAGGGCGAGTTCATTCCCAAATACGACCTCTCGACGTTCCGTACGCTGTTTCTCGCCGGCGAGCGCGCCGACCCCGAAACCATCAAATGGGCGGAGCAGAAGCTGAACGTGCCGGTGATCGATCATTGGTGGCAGACCGAGACCGGTTCGCCGATGACCATCAATCCGGCCGGTCTCGGCCTGTTGCCGGTCAAATACGGCTCGCCCGGCGTGCCGATGCCCGGCTACGACATCCGCGTGCTCGACGATGCCGGTCACGAAGTGCCGCGCGGCACGCTGGGCAATGTAGTGGTCAAGCTGCCGCTGCCGGCCGGCTGCCTGCCGACGCTGTGGAATGCGGACGAGCGTTTCCACCAAGCCTATCTCGACGAGTTCCCCGGCTTCTACAAGACGGCCGATGCCGGCATGATGGACGAGGACGGCTATCTGTTCGTCATGGCCCGCACCGACGACATCATCAATGTAGCCGGCCACCGGCTGTCGACCGGCGCCATGGAGGAGGTGCTCTCGGCGCATCCGGACGTTGCCGAATGCGCCGTCATCGGCATCGCCGACCAGATGAAAGGCCAAATCCCCCTCGGCTTCGTCGTGCTCAATGCCGGCGTCGCGCGCGACATCGGCGCCATCGAAAGCGAGGTGGTGAGGCTGGTGCGCGAGCGGATCGGCCCGGTAGCCGCCTTCAAGACGGTGGTGACGATCAAGCGCCTGCCGAAGACGCGTTCCGGCAAGATCCTGCGCGGTACGATGCAGAAGATTGCCGACAAGGAAGAATGGGCGATGCCGGCGACCATCGACGACCCTGTCATTCTCGACGAGATCACCGCCGCCCTGAAGGAGCGCGGCATCGGGCTTTGAGCAGCCGGCGTGGGTTGGCAGCGGATCTGCGTGCATGGCGCCGCCTCGCGGAAGGCTGCGCCCGGTAAGCAATACTTCTATTGTGCAATGCAGCAATGCACCCTACAGTTCATGGCGGGGGGCCATCGACAAGGTTCGCATGGCTCAGCAGAAGATCACATTTGGCGGCGTCGACATCCTGCGGTTTCTCGCCGCCGTACTGGTCATGGTCTACCACTATGGCTTCTGGGTGTGGGCCTTCCCGGACGGCGTTTCGGCGCGGGCCACGGGCGGCATTGCTCCACATCCGGAAATAGGCGCGTGGGTCGAATCCGGCTGGGTCGGCGTCCAGATATTCTTCGTCATCAGCGGCTTCGTTATCGCCTTCAGCGCCGAGAAGTCGACGCCCCTGCGCTTTTTTGAAGCAAGGGTGAAGCGGCTGGCGCCGGCGGTATGGATCTGTGCGCCGATCACCGCAATCGTGCTGTTGATCGTCGGCCTGAGCTGGCCGACCGATGCGGTCACGAGGCTGGTTCGCACTGGCCTGTTTGTCCCCTACGGCCCATGGGTCGACAGCGTCTACTGGACGCTCGGTATCGAGATCGCCTTCTATGCTGTCGTCTGGACCCTGCTGCTGCTCGGCCGCTTCCATTTGATGGAAGTGGTGGCCATCGCGATCGGGCTGATCAGCACGCTTTTCTGGTGCCTCTGTTATCCGCTCGACTGGTCGGGCCTCGCCGAAACGCGCTCCCTCGACCTGCTTTTGGTGCATCACGGCGTTTTCTTCGCGACCGGCGTCATGCTGTGGCTGATGCGGTTCAAGGCGGTGACGGCCACTCGCCTTGCCTTCTGCGCCCTGTTCCTGGGCGGCGGCGTCCTGCAGATCGCCAGTTCGGTCGACGTTCATATGCTGAAGGTCGGGCTGCAGATGCCCTTCGCGCCGCCAATCCTGATCTTCCTCACCGCGATCGCGCTGATGGCGTGGTCGCTGCGGCTCGATCTGTCATGGAGCGGCTGGCGCCGCATTGGCCTGATGACCTATCCGCTCTACCTGCTGCATGACGTCGTCGGCGCCGCCATGCTCGGCGTCCTCGTCCGCGCCGGACTGCCGCATCTCTTGTCGATGATCGCGGTCGGCGCGACCATGATCGCGGCAAGCTGGCTGGTGGCGACAGAGGCCGAGCCGCGCATCCGGCAGATGCTCGACCACACCGTTTTCCGCTATCGTCTCAAGGCAGCTTGACAGCAATCCGCCGGCAGGTCGGTCCGGTCGCCGACGCGACCGCTCAAGCGATTCGCCGTGACCGCATTTGCGGCCATTGCGGAGTTTTTCGCTTCAGGCATGATGCAGACATTCATGCCCTGCGCATGACCGCATGCCTTCGACATCGAGACGCTCCTCCCGTGACTTTTTTCCAGCGAAAACCCCGTATCGCGCTGCGTGTGCGCCTCGACATCGATATGCAGGACACCGTCGTCTACGCGGTCGGCGACGTGCATGGCTGCTACAAGGAGCTCCGCTCGCTGGAGCAGAAGATCCTGCTCGATTCGCTGCGTTTCCAGGGCCGCAAGATCATCATCATGCTGGGAGACTATATCGACCGGGGGATTCAGTCGGCGCGGGTGCTCGATCACCTTCTGGCGCCGCCGCCGAAGGGGTTCCAGCGCATCTGCCTTGCGGGCAACCACGAAGTCGCGATGCTGAACTATCTCGACGGACATCTGTCCCGTGAATCCTGGCTGGCGACGGGCGGCCTGCAAACCCTGTTTTCCTACGGCATCGACCCGGCGCGCCTTGCCCGGCTCTACGAGAGCAGCGCACGGATCGATCAGCGCATAAGGGAGGTCATCCCCGCCGATCACGTCAGCTTCCTGCGCGGGCTGCCGATCATGGTCCGTTCCAGGAAGTTCGTGTTCGTCCACGCCGGCATCAGACCGGGTGTCGACCTCGCGGCGCAGGCCGACCAGGACCTGCTTCACATCCGTTCGGATTTCTTCGAGGCAACGCACCTGCTCGACCGCTGGGTGGTGCACGGACATACGCCGGTGGACATCCCGAGACTCGAGGGGCGACGGCTCGGCATCGACACCGCCGCCTTCCAGAGCGGACGTCTGACCGCCGTCAGGATCGCCGACAAGCAGGGCCGGCTGATCTTTTCCTGATCAAGGCGCGACGCGTCCAGGCGGGTTCATGCGACGCGCTTCAAGTCTTGTTGCCATGCATGTCGTTGTCTCAAAACCGTGGCCGCTTTTGAGCGACATGCATCAGACGGCTGCCTTGCTGCGCACTTCGGATTTTTCCAGATAGTAGGTCGAATATTTATCGAAGAACTTTTCCGAACCTCCGAACGATCCGTATTTGGCCAGTTTCTTCAGATCGACCTTGTTCAGCACCGCCCCGATGATCTTGTTGGCGACATAGGGCTCCGCGTTGAGCAGCGACTGCACCATCGCGCGCGGCGTACGTCCCCACTCGGTGACGAGCACGAAACCATCGACCAGCGGCGCGAAGGCCTTGGCGTCGACCACCGGTCCGAGCGGCGGCAGATCGACGACGATGTATTCGAACGTCTCCTTGGCGTTCTCGATGAAGCGCCGCATCCCGGCCGAGGAGAGAAGTTCGCTCGTGTGGGAGAAGTGACCGCGCAATACGGCGGGGACAATCGCCAGCTTCGTCTGCCGGTCGATCTTGCCGACGGACTGCCAGGTCTGGCCGCTCACCACCGCTTCCATCAAGCCTTGCTCGGCCTCCATGCCAAGACCGCGGCTGAGGCCGGGGTTGCGCAGATCGCCGTCGATCAGCAGTGTCTTGGCGCCGTTGGCGGCAAGCAATCCGGCAAGATTTGCCGCGACCGTCGACTTGCCCTCGCCGGGAAGGACCGAGATGACGCCGATGACGCGGCTGCCTTGCCCTTCCATCACGACGTCGAAGGCGATCTTGGCGCTGCGCAAGGTTTCGGAGAACATCGACGCGGGCGAATCGATGCTGACCCGCATCCGCGCCCGCCTTTCGGCGGCCGACAGCGACTTGGCGGTCTTGGCATCCAGCTGGGTTTCGCCCGGCTGTTCTTCCTTGCCGAGCTTGCCGCCGATCGTCGGCAGATAGCCGAGGAACTTCAGGCCGACGCGGTCGCGCACATCATCGCCGGTCCTGAAGAAGCGTTCGTTGAATTCATTCAGGCCGCCGAAACCGGCGCCCATCAGGATGCCAAGCACGAGCGAAAGTCCAAGCACGACGATCGTACGCGGGCTTGACGCGGCGAGCGGCATCGAGGCGTCCGAGATGATGCGGATCTTGCCGACCGGGAAGGATTGCTGCTGCGCGGCTTCCTCGTAACGGCCGAGGAATGTCTGATAGAGCGTGGTGAGCGCCGTCGCCTTCTGGTCCAGGTCACGCAACTGGACTTGCGACTGGTTGTCGATGGAGCTCTTGCCCTGCGCCGCCGCGACATTGGCCCTGAGCGCGGTCTCGCGCGCCAGCGCCACTTCATACTCGTTGCGATAGCTCTCGGTCAGCTGCTTGAGCTCGCCGAAAATCTGCGCCGAGATGTCGGCCTTCTCCTTGGTAAGTGCCTGCGCCTGCGGATGCTGGGGGCCGAAATTCGCCTCGACGTCCTGCAGCCGCTTGGAGACAGTGAGGTAGCGGGTCTTGAGCGCCGCGATGACCGAGCTGCTCGGCTGATCGCTCGATATGGCGGCATCCTTGAAGGCGTTGTCCGAACCGCTGTCGATAATCGCCTTGTATTGCTGGTAGCGGGCACTGGCGCGTGCGGTATCGGCCTGCGCCACGATGAGCTGGGCATTCAGGTCCGAGAGCTGCTTGTCGCTCATCAGCTGGCCATCGCTGTTGGCGGCCAGTCCGTGGTCGGCCCTGAATTTTTCGACCGCCAGCGAGGCCGCCTGGGAACTCTCGCGCAATTCCGTCAACCGGCCCTGCAGCCAGACCGCCGCCCGCTCGGTAGCGTCGAAGCTGGCATCGAGCTGATCGGCGAGATAGGCATCGGCATAGGCCTTGGTGACCGCGTTTGCCAGTCCCGGATCGGTCGCCTGATAGCCGAGGGCGATCACGAAGCTCCGCCCGACACGCTCCGCCCGCACCTCGCTCTGCAACTTGAGAATCGCATAGTCGCGGCGGGCGGTGGCGATCATCGCCTCACGCGTGGCCGCGTCGACCTTGGTGATGTCGCCCATGGCCCCGGCGGGAGAGCTTGGATGCACATACTGGATCATGCCCCTGACAAAGCCGATGCCCTTCGCCAACGCCGACACGGGAGGGTTCATGAAGGCATCGTTCTGGTCGAGTTTCAGCTTGTCGACGACCACGGCGGCGAGCCGCGACGACGTCAGAATTTCGATCTGGCTCAGGATGGCCGAGTCGGTCTGCATGCTCGTCGACGTCGCCGAGATGTCATCGACGATCTTGTTCAATCCCTCGTCGATCAGCACGCTGCTGATCGATACATATTTGGGCGGCGTGGTCTGCAGATAGAGCAGGCCCAGGAAAAGACCGATGATGGCGCACACGGCAACCACCTTGGCCTGCCGTGCGGCCATGCCAAGCAGCCGCTCGATATCGATGAAGTCTTCGCCGTTTCCTGCGTCTGAATTCGGCAATGGCATCCTCTTGTCGAGAGGAAAGTTGGCATAGTTCATCTTCGGTCCAATTCTAGAGCCTGTTCCATCCCGATGATCGGGATGGGGCTCTATCTGTTTGTTTGAGCATGATCTTTTCCGAAAACCGGTACCCACTTCTCGGGATCATGCTTGGGCTTGCAGGCGCCACGAAGATCGGGAGCTTTGCGCAAAGCAACGCAAGCTTCATGCCAGACAGCGCGGGACTACCGCCTCGCGCTGTCAGCCATGCGAAAATACTCCCGAAAGATGGGCATTATGCGGCTTCTTCCTGGCGTTCATGCGACCGGACGAACTCCTGAAGCATCTCGAAAACCGGGCCCTTCATGTCGTCGCGCGCCAACGCGAAGGCGATGTTGGCCTGGATGAACCCTTCCTTCGAACCGCAGTCGAACATCCGACCCTTGAATGGCTGGGCGAAGAATGGCTGGTCCTGCGACAGGCGGACCATGGCGTCCGTCAGCTGGATCTCGTTGCCGGCGCCACGCTGCTGGTTGCCCAGCAACGCGAAGATCTCGGGCTGCAGGATGTAGCGGCCGTTGATGTAGAAGTTCGACGGCGCATTGGCCGGCGCCGGCTTTTCGACCATCGCCGTCACCTCGAAACCGCCGCCGATATCGGCGCCACGGCCGACGATGCCGTATTTGTTGGTCTCGGTCGGATCGCAGCGCTCGACGGCGATCACATTGCCGCCGGTTTGGGCATAGAGGTCGGTGATCTCGGCCAGGCACCCGCGCCCGCCGAATGACACCATGTCGGGCAGCAGCAGCGCGAAGGGCTCGTTGCCGATAACTTCGCGCGCGCACCAGACGGCGTGGCCAAGGCCTTGCGGCGACTGCTGGCGGATGAAGCTGGTGGCGCCGGCCACCGGCAGCAGGCTTTCCAGCGACTGCAACTGCGCCTTCTTGCCGGTCTGCTCCAGGGTTCCGATCAGTTCAGGATGGAGGTCGAAATAGTCCTCGATGACTGCCTTGTTGCGACCGGTCACGAACACGATGTGCTCGATGCCGGCCTCGAACGCCTCGTCCACCGCATATTGCACGACAGGCCTGTCGACGACGGGAAGCATTTCCTTCGGCATCGACTTGGTCGCCGGCAGGAACCGTGTTCCAAGCCCCGCCACCGGTATCACGGCCTTCCTGATTTTCTTCATTGCAAATTCCTTCTGAGGAGATCGACTTCAGTCCATTCACAGGCCACGAAAAATCCCTCCATGTGCCTGCATCTTCACCTCCCCACCCCCACGGCAAACTGTGCCGCTACTCTTCGCAACCGCACGGCGATCGGCATGCTCATATGCCTGACCGCCGCCGGATCGCTGAGCGCCGTCCGGATCGCCTTGAGCGGGGACCGCGCCTTGATGTGCTGAACCATTGACAGGAACGACGCGGCCTTGCGCAGGCTGCGGCCGCGCCGGGCGAACGCTGCCAGCGCGGCTGGATCCATCGAATGGGTCTGAGCGAACACGGCATCGGCCTTGCGCATCGCCTCGACGTGATGAAGCTCGAGCACGCGCGAGATGGAGCCGCTGCGGATATGATAGGCATAGCCGATCGTCGGCTCGACCACGCATTTGCCACCTTTGGCCAAGGCCTCGGCAAGCAGGATGTAGTCTTCGCCGATGATTAGCTCTTCATCATAGCGAAGTCCGTTTTCATCCAGGAACCGGCGCTGGAAGATCGGCTTGAGATAGCCGAGATTGAACTTCGATTCGAAAACGATGTTGCCGGCGATGTAGCTGGCCAGCGAGATTTCGTTCAGGCTCTCCAGATATCGCGTCGGAAACATCGCGTCTTCAACGACACCGTCCTCGCGAATGACCTGGAGGTTGTCGACGGCGATTTGGGCATCCGCTCTTTCGGCGCGGGCGATCATGGTGGCGATGCGGTCCGGAAAGACCGCGTCGTCGGAATCGAGAACCGCGATCCATCTGCCGCGGGCGAGGTCGAGGCCGGCATTCCTCGCCCCGCCGGGACCGCGATTGCTGGCCAGGGCGACGACACGAACGATATCCTGCGGGTAGGCCCTTGCCACATCGAGCGTCGCGTCGCGCGACTTGTCGTCGACGACGATGATCTCGACACTGACGTCCTTCTGGGCAATGGCGCTGGCGATCGCGCGGTCGAGGGTTGACTCGGCATTGTACGCGGCAATGACAAAGGAGACGTCAGGCTGCACGCTTGCCTCCTTCCCCGGGTGAGGGCTGGCCGTAGAGGCGGAGCTCACGAATGCCGACAAGGCCGCTTACGACGCCGACATGCATGATGCCGCGCAGCACGCTGCGGTTCCTGCGCACCGGGCTGACGACAACGGGAAGCGCGGCGGCGAAACAATAGACCGCCTTGGCCGATGCCAGGCCGACCTGCTTGACCAGGCCAATGCCGCTGGCGCTGCTGCCCAAAAGGTGGCCATGCGTCTGACCGACGCGAAAACGGCGGCGGCCGAGCCAGTCGAACGCGGCCCTCGAGCGCGGCACCACCTCGTCGACCCAGGCATCAGGCGAAAAGGCGATCCGGCCGCCGGCCTTGTGCATCTGGTCGAAGAACTCGGTATCCTCGCCGCCGGTCTGACCACGCGCCAGGCTGAAGCGGCGGCCACGCAGACTGTCGGCGCCGGCCCGCAGCAGCACATTGCAGGTGTAGCCGGTGTGGATCTCGCCGCGTACCCAGACGGGCAAGGTTGAATGGAAGTCGCCGCGCCGCATCCAGTCCGGCGCATCCGGGCGATAGAGCGCCCGTACCGGACCGAGCACGGCGGCCGCACCGCTCGCTTCGGCCGTCGCGACCAGCTCGGCGAGCCAGCGCGACGAAGCCGTCTCGTCATCGTCGATGAAAGCGACGAAATCCGCTGTGCTGGCGTCGAGGCAGGCGTTGCGGGCGATCGAAATGTTGCGGGCCGGGGCATGGCGATAGTGGATCGGCAGCGCCAGTTCCCGCGACAGCGCCGTCACCAGGTCCCGGGCGCTTGGCGTGTCGTCGTTGTCGGCGATGATAACGCTGACATCGAATCCTGAAGGCATGTCCATGGCAGCAAGCGAGCGCAGCGTGTCGGCCAGTTCCGGTCGCCGGAACGTGCAAACACCGATGTCGATGCTGCGGTTGTCGACAGGCACCGCCATCACGCCGCCCTGCGCCGCGAGCCGAGGCCGAGAAGCTGCAGCCAGAAGCCGACCGACCAGCCTAGGTGCATGACCATTGCCGAGACGCCGGCAAGCGCGATATCGGCATTGCGCTGGCGAATGGCCGTCCACAAGCCATAGCCCAGGCACACCGACGCCCACAGCAGAAGCGGCACCGCCGCCAGCCAGTGCACGAAAGAGAAGGCCGCCAGCAGGACGACCGGAAACACCAGCAGCGGCACCATCTGCCGGACCTTCGGGATCACGCGGTGCTTCAGCACATTCTTGGCGCGGCCGCGGCCATAGCCGAGATATTGGAAATAAAGCCCGCTCAACGAGGCGCGTGGATAGTAGACCATCTGCGTTTTGCCGCTCATCCAGATCTTGTAGCCGGCCTGTCGCAGCCGGTAGTCGAGCTCGGCGTCCTCGTTGTGGCTGAACGTCTCGTCATAACCACCCACGGCCCCGAACGCCGATATCCGCATCAACGCGTGGTGGCCATGATCGATCCACTCTCCCGCGGAAAGATGCCGGTGCTTGGAGCCGCCGGTGCCCAGCCTGGAGTTCTGTGCCGCGGCGGCCGCTTTCTGCACGGCGCCGCTGCCGCTGGTCAGCATCGAAACGACGACCGAATCGGCACCGGTGGCCAGCGCCTCCTCGACCAGACGGTCGCAATAGTCGTCGGGATAGCCGCCATGCGCGTCGATGCGGATGAGATAGTCCGTGCCTTCGCCGAATGTGCCGACGGCGAGATTGATCGCCGCGCTCTGTATGCGCCGCTTGTTGTGAAGCAGGATAACGCGCGAATCCTTCGCAATGACATCCTCGACGATGGCCAACGTGCCGTCGGTGCTGCCGCCGTCGGCGACGATGATCCTGGCGCCAAGCCTTGCGGCCGAAGGGCGCAATTGATCGAGCAGCGCACCGATGTGGGCGGCTTCGTTCAGGCACGGAACAACGATCAGGCTGGATGATGGTTTTCCAGTTTGCGTCATCAACCCACGTCCATCTCCAGCCATCCTATGCCAACGCTTCCGCTGCGAAGGAACCGGGCACGGTGGTCAGGCTGCGCAGCCGCTCGACGAGCGCCCGACAATCGCTGCGATCGTAGCTCCACGTCCTCGGGTTGCGGGCAAGGACACGCGCCTTCAGCCTGCCAAAGCGGTGCTCCTCCATCTTGCCAAGCGCTGCCTCGAGCCCCTCGGGCGTGGCCTGGGAGAGCAGGACGCCGATATCCTGCTGGTTGAGGAAACGCCCGGTTTCGGTGTTGCCCATCGAGATCGGCACCGCGCCGAAGCGGCAACCCTCATAGAGTCGGTTGGGCAGCAGCCATTCGGAGTTCTGTCCCGCTTCGAAGAAATCGATCGCCCAGGAAAAATGGACCTCCCTGTAGATCGCGGCCATGTCCTCCGGGTTGCGATAGGGCCCGCGAAACGACAGCCATGGCTCGGATTCGACAAAGCCATGGAAATCCGGAAACTCGGACAGTGCCGGGCGGCCGCGCAGCACGATCTCGAAGCGCCCGTCCATCCGGCGGGAGAAATCGGCCAGGAGTTCGAGCGAGCGGCGGCAGCGCAGGGCGCCGAACCAGCCGATCCGCCATGGCGGGCCGACCGGGCCGTCCGCCGGCTCGGGGTCGCCGGGCAAAATCGCCGCGGCCTCGAAATACTTGTTCTCGACCAGCTCGATCGGCGCCGCCACCTGGCCGAACGGCTTGAAGTAATTGGCGATGAAGGCGGGAGAACTGGTCACCAGCAGCTTCACGTCCCTGGCCAGAAAACGTTCGGTGGCGCGCAGCGCCTTGCCCAGAAAATCGTTGCGAAGCACGAGGCGATGAATGTCGAGACATTCGTAGACGATCGGAACCGACGCGCCGAATGCCGACTTCGCCCGCCGCGCCAGCGCCAGCATTTCCAGATTGCGCGCGATGATGAGATCGGGCCTCGGCATGCCGCCAAGCCTCGAGCCGATCGAAACCGCCGCCTTGGCGACCGCCGCGAGCCGCTGGCCGAACCGGCCGTCACGCGTCGCGCCGAGGTCAATCGGTCGCAATCCCTCGATATCCGCGATCGGATCGGCCGTACGACGGAAGCCGGCCAACGTGACCTGGGCTCCACCTGCCCTGAGCATCGTGATCCGCCGGCGCACGGCCGGGTCGGAAACGTCGTGCACAAGGTACAAGACATGCAGCATGAAAACTCGACCGCTGTTGGCCCACCCAGGGGAATGCTAGTACAGCTCTTGCTGCATCGCAACATTTTTGGTGCGAAGATCGACGTTTTCTGTTGCACTGCAAAATTAATGCCCTAGTTTGTCCTTGGCGGCGGTTGTGGATTTTCAGGGGTCGGAAATCCGCGCAAAGATCAGGAATCCTGAATTTGGAAGCCAATGCATTCGATCCGCCAGAAGGCTCGCTCCGCAAATCGGTCGGGCGCGGCGCCGTTGTCACGGCCATGGCGCAGTCTGTACGGGTCGCGACACAGATCCTATCGGTTATCGTGCTGTCGCGGCTCTTGTCGCCGCAGGATTTCGGCGTCGTGGCGATGTGCGCGCCGGTGCTGGCCTTTATCGCGCTGTTCCAGGATTTCGGCCTGACCCAGGCAACGATCCAGAAAAACGGCATCAGGCATGAAGAAGTAAACTACCTCTTCTGGATCAATGTCGCCGTCAGCGCGATCCTGGCCTGCGTGCTCGCGGGTGCCGCTCCGCTGGTTGCCGCCTTCTACGGCGAACCGCGCGTGGCTGGCCTCGTGGCCGCGTTCGGGCTGCAGATCATGGCCTATGGGCTTGGCGCCCAGCATCTGGCGCTTTTGACGCGCCGCATGCAGTTCGGTCGTCTCGCGATCATCGAGGTCGCCAGCGCTATCGCCGCCCTCGCCGTGTCGATCGCCTGGACCTTCATCGACCGCTCCTACTGGGCGCTGTTTGCCGGCACGCTGACCGGCGCGGTGCTGCCGACACTCTGCTACTGGGCCGGTTCGCGCTGGCGTCCGAGCCTGCCGCGCAAGGTCGCCGGAATCAGCGAGCTGGTCAATTTCGGCGCCGGAATCACCGGCTTCAATTTCGCCAATTTCTTTGCCCGCAATCTCGACAATGTGCTGATCGGGAAATACTGGGGCGAGGCCCAGCTCGGCCTCTATGACCGCGCCTACAAGCTGCTGCTGTTTCCGTTGAGCCAGATCACCAATCCATTGTCGAAGGTGATGGTGCCGGCGCTCTCCAGGCTGAAGGATGAGCCGGACCGCTACCGCAGCGCCTATCTGCGCGTCATGCCGCTGATCCTGCTGGTGGCGCTTCCCGGTGTCGCCTTCGCCACCGCCATGTCGGACGTGCTGATCCCGTTCGTGCTCGGCGAGCAATGGCGCGAAAGCGCCAGCATCTTCCTGGCACTTGGCTTTGCCGGGCTGCTGCAGCCGCTCAACAACCCGGCGGGATGGCTTTTCGTCAGCCAGGGCCGCTCCGGCGATTTCATGCGCTGGGGCATCGTAACTGCCGTGACCTCGGTGATCGCCTTCATGCTCGGCCTGCCCTATGGCGCGCTGGGCGTGGCGATCGCCTATGCGATCAGCGAGTATCTGCGGACGCCTTTCCTGTGGCTCTATATCGGCAAGAGCGGTCCGCTGCAGGCCCACCATGTGCTGCGCGCCGCGACGCCTTTCGTGCTTGGCGCCCACCTGGCACTGGCCGCCATCTGGTTCATCAAGCCGCTGCTGCCGCAGCAGCATGTCGTTGCCTTGGCCAGCGGCGCCGTCCTCGCCTACCTCATCACCATTGTCATCGCGCTGGCATTCGCTTCCGGCCGCGAAGCCCTGCGCGAGGCGATAAAAATGCTGCCGGCAAGACCGCCCGCGGCGGCGCCTCGCGAGGCGCAATAATTTGGACGCCTTCGAGAGCTACGGACATCCACTCCAGTTTCAGGTCTGATTCATGCACTACCGATCAATCTCCGACATGAACGACGCCATCGTCAGGAACCTTCACCGGCTGCCCCGCGACATCGACCTTGTCGTCGGCGTTCCCCGAAGCGGCATACTGGCGGCGACGCTGGTGAGCCTGACGGCCAACATTCCGATGACCGATCTGGATAGTTTCCTGACTGGCCGAGTCTACACCTCGGGCGTCACCAAGCGCCGCGCCGCGCTCGATCGCAAGGTCACCGAAATGCGCAAGGTTCTGGTGATCGACGACAGCGTCGCTGGTGGCAATGCCATGCGCGACGCGCGCGCCCGCATCGCGGCGGCCGGCATCGAAGCGGACTTCACCTTTGCCGCGGTGTTCGGCCTGCAGCCGAAACACCAGGAGACTGACATCGTCTTCGAGGTCGTGCCACATCCACGCATGTTCCAGTGGAACTTCATGCATCACAAATTCCTGGCACAATGCTGCGTCGACATCGACGGCGTGCTGTGCCTGGATCCGACCGAGGCCGAAAACGACGACGGACCGGTCTACGAGAAGTTCCTCAGCGAGGCGCGGCCTCTGCATGCGCCGACCCACAAGATCGGCTGGCTGGTCACCAGCCGGCTGGAGAAATACCGCGCGCTCACCGAGGCGTGGCTCGCCAAGCACGAGATCAAATACGACCAATTGATCATGCTCGACCTGCCGAGCAAGGCGGAACGGCAGCGGCTTGGCGCGCATGGCAGTTTCAAGGCCGATTTCTACCGCAAATCCAATGCCGTCCTGTTCATCGAAAGCGAGCACGAGCAGGCGCTGAAGATCACCGAACTGTCCGGCAAGCCGGTGCTATGCGTCGAAACGCACATGGTCAGCTTTCCCGACGCGCTGTCGCTGCCAGCACTTGGCCAGGCGGCTCGCAACCTGCCGGCAAGGCTGCGGCAGATCAAGTCGCAGGAAGGGCGCAAAGCGGCCGCCAAGACCCTCGCCCGCGCGCTGCTTGGCGCGCGCGGCTACGAGACGCTGAAGAACCGGGTCAAGCGCCCGGCCTGACGCGGACTATCAGCATACTTACGCCGCTTGCCGCGCGCGCTGCTGTACCGCCCTGTCGAGTATCGAAAAGAAGGTGGCGAACTGGCGATCCGGATCGAGTTCGGGCCGCCCGGCGAAGCTGCGCGCGAGACCCGAGAGCCGGTCATATTCCTGGTTGTCGTTCCACAGCCGCCTAACGGCCGCGACCCAATCGGCAAGCGGAGCATCGTAATCCAGCACCACGCCGCCGGGGCCGATCGCTTCGGGCAGCCCGCCACGCCGCGAGCCGACAACCGGGATGCCACTGCAATGGGCCTCCGACGCGACGCGGCCCCAGGCCTCTTCCCATTTGCTTGGGGCAAGCAGGATCCTGGTGCGGCCATAGACTGTCTTCATGTCACTGGTGCGGCTCTCGAGCGTGACATTGCCGAGCGGCGTGATTGTCTCCTCAATGCGCGCCCGATGATCGTCCTCCAGCTTCCAGCTTTCGACGAGCAGGAACGGGATTTCGGGGCACGCGCCAGCAATCCGGACCGCAAGCTCGAAGCCTTTTTCGTCATAGGGGTTGATCAAGGTGACAAACTGGCCCGTCGTCGGGGTGCTGTAATGCGCCGGATTGATGGTCGGCGGGATCACCGCCGCATCGATGCCGAACTCTCTCTTGTAGGTGCGCGCGGTGAACTCCGAATTGGCGATATAGAGTGCCGAACGCAATTCCCGCAGATCGCCACCCAGTTCATGGAACTCGACATTGCGGAGATAAACGACCAGCGGCACGCCCTCGGCCTGCAATGCCTTGCCGAGCGGAACCGATTTGTGACACTGGACCAGCGCCACATCCGGCTTCTGCCTGTCGACGGCAAAGGTCGCTGCCTCCCAGGGAAACCACGCTCGGATCACCGGATAGCCCGGATAGCTGTCGACAACTGCCGGCTGCCGCAGCAGCTTCATCTTGGCGCGCGCCTTCAAGCCGAAGACACCATCCCCGAACAGCGCGGCCAGCACCGCGGCCTCATGCCCATGTTCGATCAGCTGTTCGACCAGATGATGGGTGCTCGACTGAACGCCGCCGCTGAACTCCGGTGGGTAGCCGTTCCCGCCTGCAAAAAGAACTTTCATGGTCCTGGCTCCTGGTCTTTTCGCGTTTCATTCCATGCAGCCCGATCAAGGGCTGCGTTGAAGGCCGCCTCACGCATTCTGCGGCGGATCGAGTTTCGCGAACGGATTGGTACATGACTGCCATCCGGTGAACCGGATCGGATCGCTTGGCGAACTGCGCCATGCGTAGTCCGTCAGCATATGGAATTCGGCGATGACCCAGCGGTCGAAATGCACCAGATCTTCCCGCTTCTGCTGGGGCAGCAGGCGGCGGGCGGCGCCCAATTTGAGCTCCTCCGTCAGAGTGACGGCGTCGCTCAGTTTCTCGCTCGGAAAGACCCATGGATTCCTGTCGCGGAACGCCAGCACGAACTGCTGCAGATGCTCGATGCGCATGTTCAGTGTGCCGAGGTATTTTTCGAGCGTGACACGGACGAGATCCTCGTCCGAAAACGAGGAGACGGCGGCATAGGCTATGCCCGTCGACACCACCCCACCCGCTACGATCGCCAGGGCCGAGCGTCTGGAAATTTCGATCATCCGATACCTCCTTTCACGCGATCCGGCTCGCCGCCCGCAAGGACAGCGCTGCCGCGGTCAGGCTCGGGTTGGCGCAGGAGCAGCTAGGGTAGGTGCTGGTGCCGACGACAACCAGGTTTCTGAGCCGGTGGTGGATCATGTTGCTGTCGATCACCGAATCGGCCGGACCGGTGCCCATTCTCAGCGTGCCCTGGACATGCGATTCGGTCGGCCGGATGCCGCGGTCGAAGAGCTTTTCGACCGGCAGCGGGGCAAGCAGCGCAGGCAATTTCTCCAACGCCCGGGCCATGCCCTTCACCGCGTAGTCCGACGGCGCCTTGAAGCTGACGAAGGCGTTGTCATCCTCGTCGAGGGTAACGAAATTCTCGTGATCGAGCAGGTTTTCGGTGACCACGACAAGCGGCAGCGCCTGGCGCAGCCGCCCCTTTTCGGCACGCATTCCGTGTTGCCAACGGTTCTCGAAATAGACGAGCGCCGCCGCATGCTCAGATCGGTGCGGACCGTCATAGAGGCCGAAATTCAGCCCCGTCGTGATCGTGCTGCCGTCGAAATTGTCGACACCGTCGAGATAGACTTCGAAATTCCAGCCGTAGGATTCGTGCAGGCCGCGCCCGACGAATTCGTCGCCCAGACCGGATCGCAGCATGATGGCCGCGCTCTGGATGGCATTGGCGCCGAGAATGAAGAGGTCGCTGGTGACCGAATATTCCTTGCCACCATGAACGAAGGTGACCGAACGAACCGTTCCGCCGACATGATCGAGCCGCCGCACTTCGGCACCGAGGCAGACCGAAACGTCCGGATCCTCGAAGACATGCATCAGCCCGTTGTTGACAGTGAATTTCGCGTCGACCGGGCACAGCCAACAGCGCAGGTTGGCACAGCAAGAAGTGCGCTGCGCGGTCGGCACGCGCGCTCGTGCCGTCGGCATGACGAAATGCTGGCCGGGCTGCGCCGCCTTCATCATCCGGTCCGGTGTAGACATGCGATGGGGCGGTTGCGGAAACGGCCGCGAACGCGGCAGCATCGCCGCCATGTCGGGATCGCCTGAAATCGACATGATGTCTTCGGCGTCGCAGTAGAACGGCTCGACGTCGTCATAGCTGATCGGCCAGTCGTTGCCGATGCCGTAGGTGGTCTTCAGCCTGAAGTCATTGGGATGGAACCTTGGCGTCTGCGCGAACCAGCAGTTCGTTCCGCCACCCAGTCCGATCGTGTAGTTCCAGGGCTTGTCGGAATTGGTCTTGTAGGTCGTCTCATCGTCGATGTCGGTGTTGGCGTTCTGGTTGAGCTGCCATTCATGGGTGTTGTGCCGGCCCCACTCCAGAACCAGGATGCGTGCCTTTCGCCGCTTCGCGAACTCATGCAGGAAAAAGGCCGAACCGAAGCCGGAACCGATCGCGACAACATCGAAATGATCCCTGGTGATTTGTTCGGGCTTTACGTCCAGCACCATCAGCCACAAGTCCTTTCCGCGCCGAGCGCGCCCACCAGATTCTGCTTCCCGCTCTCCTCGCCCGGTCTCACGCCGCGATTCTGCCGATCGAGTGGTATTCGATGCCGTGGCGCGCGACGACCTTGGGGTCATACAGGTTGCGGCCATCGAAGATGACCGGCGTGGTCAGCGCGTCCTTCAGCGCGTCGAAGGCTGGAGCGCGGAAGCTCTTCCATTCGGTGGCGATCAGCAGCGCATCGGCGCCGCGCAGTGCCGCTTCCTTGGTGCCGCACAACAGCAGATCGTCGCGCAGGCCGTAGATGGCCTGGCACTCCTGCATCGCCTCGGGATCATAGGCCTGCACAGACGCGCCGGCCTTCCAGAGCGCCTCCATCAGCACACGCGCCGGCGCCTCGCGCATGTCGTCGGTGTTGGGCTTGAAGGCCAGGCCCCACAGCGCAAAGGTCTTGCCCTTGAGATTGCCCTTGAAATAACGGTTTACCTTGTCGAACAGGACGGATTTCTGGTCGTTGTTGCGCTCCTCGACGGCGCGCAGCAGCTTGGCGTCGAACTTGACGCCTTCGGCGGTCTTGATCAGCGCCCGCACGTCCTTTGGAAAACACGAGCCGCCATAGCCGAGACCCGGATAGATGAAATGGTAGCCGATGCGCGGATCGCTGCCGATGCCCTTGCGGACCTCCTCGATGTCGGCGCCAAGCTGTTCGGCCAGGTTGGCCATCTCGTTCATGAAGCTGATCTTGGTCGCCAGCATGCAATTGGCGGCATATTTGGTGAATTCGGCGCTGCGCACGTCCATCACGATCATCTTCTCGTGGTTGCGGTTGAACGGCGCGTAGAGCTCGCGCATCACCGCCTCGGTGCCCTCGCTCGAGGTGCCGACGATGATGCGATCCGGCTTCATGCAGTCGGCGACTGCGGAACCTTCCTTGAGGAATTCCGGATTCGAGGCGACGTCGAAGGCGAGGTCCTCACGACCTCTTTTCTTCAGCGTTTCGGCGATCCTGGCCTTTACCTTTTCGCAGGTGCCGACCGGCACGGTTGACTTGCCGACGACGATCTTGGGCGCGTCCATTTCCCGGCCAATGGTCTCGGCGACCGCCAGCACATATTTGAGATCGGCCGAACCATCCTCGCCGGGCGGCGTGCCGACCGCGATCATCTGGATCTCGCCATGCCTGACGGCGGCCGCGGCATCAGTGGTGAACTTGATGCGACCGGCGGCGTGGTTCTCCTTGACGAGGCTCTCCAGCCCCGGCTCGAAAATCGGCACGAGACCCTGGTTGAGCCGCTCGACCCGGCCTGCGTCGATGTCGACGCACACCACCTGGTGGCCGACTTCGGCAAGCACCGCCGCCTGCACGAGACCGACATAGCCAATTCCAAACACCGTCAAATTCATTCGGTTTCGTTCCCATTCAAGGCGGCGGACCGTTGTCGGCCCGGCCAGTTCAATTCGACTTTCCCAACTACTTCACGCTGCATGCCAGCGATTCCGGAAACTGACAGGGCTCGCCGAGCGCGGTAAAGGCAACGCGCTCGACCTGCAGCGAAAGCTTGCGGCCAGGATCAGCGAACGCACCCATCCAACCCTTCATCGTATCGCTGCCCCACAGGCTGAAGAAGATCTTCTGCGCATGGGTGGGCAGCTTCGCGGGGTCGGTGATGGTGTTGACGAGCTGGCCGTTGAGGTACCAGCGCAAGCTGTCCTTCTGCCAGACGAAAGCGTAGTCGTTGAAGGCCTTTTCGGTGCCGCCCGCGACGTCGACCAGCTTCTCGTTCTTGCCCTTGCCGTCGATATAGGCGTTGACCTGCACCTTGGAGGTGTCCTTGGTCAGGACCTCGAAGTCGATCTCGTCCCAGGGCTGCTTGTCGGTGGGGCCGATATAGGAAAAGAACGCCGCATTGAGACCGGGACCGGTGTCGGTCTTCATCCGCGCCTCATAGGTGCCGTAGCCGAAGCGCTGCTTGGTCTGGATCTCGCCGCAGACAAACTCGCGGTCCTTCAGCTTCTGCTTTTCGAAGCCGAGAGACAGCACGCCGTCCGAAAGCTCAACCATGCCCTTCGACCAGGTGCAATTCTGATGGCTGCCGTTGTTCCAGCCGTCGGAAACATACCAGCGCGCACGATCGAAGCTCTTGAAATCGTCCACGAATGACGGCGATGTCGGGATGTCCTGGGCATGAGAAGGGGTCGTTGACAGGCTGCCGAGAGCGGCGAGCAGCAACGCGCTGATCGAACTCAGCCGCCTCAAGCCGGCTTGCTTGGCCGGAGGCGTGAACGGCGTTCCGCCGGTTGCGATGGTGGACGTAGCTTTCGGATCCGAATTCATACCAAACTCACCTTTGTGCTGTGCTTCCCCCAACCCAAAGTCGACATTCGAACCGCTTCTAAACGGGCCAACCCTGATCTCCTACGTGACCCTCCCGAATTGCTTTTCCTGCCTCGCATCAAATCTGTTGCAACAGTTCCCGAGCCTTCACTCTTACGCCCTGCCAGCGCCTGCCGGCTTGGCGAATTCCGCCGGGGTGGCCGAATCGGACGCGCCATCCTCGTGGAAGACCACGTCCAGCGAATGACGGATTTCCTTCATCATGCCGTTCTGGCGCGACAGCGCCGCGATGCGGCGCTCACAGTTCAGGATCGACTCCGTCAGCGCGCTGACTTCGGATGACCGACGGTCGGAGGCGGAGCCGTTTTCCATCGCCTCGACCAGGAAGGCGGCGTTGGTCGACTTTGTCCGATAGCGATTCTCAAGTCCGGCTCTCTCGGTCTCGATCTCGGCCGCGATCTGTTCGAAAAGCCTTGCCAAACGATCAAGTCGCGAACCGTCGGTCTGCCGGTCGCGGGCCGGATCCCTTGATCTGAAGCCGAATATCGAGGCCATGAGTTCAGGTTCCTGTCATCGTCGGCTTCCAGGCCGGGTTTGTGGCCGATCCCCGCAACCGGGGTTCAAAAATTGCACCGTCCTGCTCCTCTGACGGGAGAGACATCAGACCAATCCGATCGGGGCCAGTTCGGCTGGTCGTCTAATTTGCTGCACCGCAACATAGACTGCCATCCCCGGAGCCGTGAGGCAACCACCCAATTCGTAAACTCATAAATCCGTCCGAAATGGTTTGAAGGATAGGCCGGCGCTGGTGGACGAACCGGAC
This sequence comes from Mesorhizobium sp. RCAM 05104, assembly GCF_059683645.1. Classification (NCBI taxonomy): domain Bacteria; kingdom Pseudomonadati; phylum Pseudomonadota; class Alphaproteobacteria; order Hyphomicrobiales; family Phyllobacteriaceae; genus Mesorhizobium; species Mesorhizobium sp. RCAM 05104. The sequence goes on from NZ_CM185033.1 coordinate 3,159,350, forward strand.
GCGCCGGACACCCTCAACGCTCCTTGCCGGTACTGGTTCCGGCCATCAGAAAACGCAATGGCGGCACACGGCTCCGTTTCGAGGTGAAGCCGGCGCGGCGAAACAGCGACTCGAGCTTGTCGGCGGCAACGCCGCGAACGATGGGAACGAGGTTGGATTGACTCGCCAGCGCATAGGCCGCGGCCGATGCCAGCCCCCGCTCGGCCTTGACGTCGAGGAAATTGCGCAACCGGAATTTGTCGCGCACGTGCCGCTCGTGCCGCCTCAGCACCGCTTTCGAGCCTTCCGGCAGGGTTTCGATCGCCAACAACGCCAGATCGGCATCGGCCAGGCGTTCCAGGTCCTGCGTCTTGTGACGACCGCTCAGCGAATCAGCGCGGACGATGGCGCCGTAGCCGCATGAGCGGATGACCTTGAACCGTGCCCCGCGGGCGACGGCGCGCGCGTAGAGCTCATAGTCCTCGCCCAGGCGCAAGCTCTCGTCGTAGCGCAGCCCGTGGCGGTCGAGGAAGGCACGGCTGATGACAGGCTTGAGGAAGCCCAGTTCGCCCCTTTGCACACGGCGCCTGGAGATGTTGCCTTCGACGAAGCGCTCGAAATCGAGGAATTCCGGCTCGGCGGCGAATTGCGGGGCGACGATTTTCGTCACGTCGCCGGTCGCATCGTCCCGGATGAGCATGATGTTATCCGCCGCGAAATCCCAGTCGGCGCCGGCAAACAGGTTGCGAAACCGGCCCTCGAGGAAAAAATCGTCGGCGTCGAGAATGCTGATGAACGGGGACCTTGAACCGGCGATCGCCGCGTTGCGGGCGAAAGAAGGACCGCGATTGACATCGAGGCGCATCACCGTGAGTCGGCCGCTGCCGTCGTCGGCGGATCGAGCGACTGTCGCGGTGTCGTCGGTGGAAGCATCGTCGACGACGACGACCTCCGCCACTTCCGCTTCGCGCAACGCGGACGCGATGGCGACGGCGATCGTCGGCGCCGCGTTGCGGGCCGCGATGATCACGCAGACCTGGGGTTTGGTAGTCATCGACTTGGATTTGCCTCTCGTACAGGTGATACCGACTTGTTTTCGCCCCGTACCCACTCGATGCCCGATATGCTTTTCATCACTGACTGCCCGGCCGTTCAAAGATGCGGCGGCTGATGTCGGCCGACGCCGCCCAGCCCGCCTCGGCCAGATAGCGGACCGGCGCACGGCCGCACAATTCCCACAGCACCGTTCGCCGCTGCGGCCATCGCAGGGACGACAGCCACGGCGCGATGACCATGTTGAGCAGGTCCTCATTGCCGATGCGTGACAGGATTCGTTTGGCCCGCTCCGACAGCAGCGTGCCGGCGCCGCCGAGCAGTACATCGGCGGCGCGCAGGCCAAGCAGCAGCGTGTCGTCCAGCCCCTGCCGGACCGCAGCGTCAAGCACTAGCTGCTGATCCGCCTCGTCGAGGCGGCTGGCGCTGGCGCGAACATCGCAGACATAGCCCGCGCAGGGTTCCCGATTGAACAGCGCCTTGGCGACACTGATGCAGGACAGAAGCAAAGTGTCGGCCGCCGAAGTGAACGGCACGATGGCACCGGCGATCTCGAGCTGTCGCTTGCGCCGCAGAAACCCGTCCGCATCGCGCGGGCTCGGCGAGCCGGGCTGCTGGAGGCGATAGTGAAGATCGACCGTGGACGGCCTCGGCCCGTCGCCGCGCGTCATATGCTGTTCGCCAAGGAAGCGAACCCACCAGACGGAGCGCGACTTGCCGGCGACCTCGTAGCCGATCGAGCGTAGCGCCTCACGCGCCGGGAAAAACCCGGCCGGCGAAACCAGAATATCGACATCGCCGGAAGGCTTCATGAAATGGTCGTCATAGAGCAGCTGCTGCTGGAACGGGCCCTTGAGGAAGACAAAATCGATCTGCCTGGCGCGCAGCACGTCATGGATCGCCATCGAATCCATCATGCAGGACGCGTTCATCGAAACCGTCCTCCTGCGGTAGGTGTCCAACCAGTGAAAAAGCTCGGTCGGTCTTTCACCCACCGGCGCGCGCGACAGCGCCTTGAGGACAAAGGTCGCGACCTTGTTCAACCTGGCAATGTCGGCAACATTGGCGACGGCCAGGCAAGGCATCGACATGTCGCCGGCAATGGCTCCCGCCCCCGCGAAATACAAGCGCAGGCAAGCCTGTACATAGGCGATCTCGTCGGCACAGTCGGCGGCCCGCAATCGTTCGTATGAACCGTCCGGCAAGGCCATTTAGCGCACAGTCTCCTCAAGAAGTAATTTGCTCGCCGCCTATGCTGCAAGTGCGAAGCAAGCATCACCAAAAACCTCGATGCCGTAAAGCCTTTCCTTTTGCAGTGCGAAATTTTGCCCTTTTGCAGCGGGAGAGACCTGCAACCATAGCGTTTGCTTCATGACCTGAAAGGCAGCGCAAATTCCGGCGAGACATCACCCCTGCCAAGGCGTTTCAGCCGGCCCTTGCCAAAAGAAACTCCTTTTTTAGCGATGCCTAAATAGAAGGCGCTCAGGCAAATATTTTATGCAAGCAAAATCAAATGCTTAAAGAATCACCATCGCCATAGCGCCGACGCCCAAGGATTCAGCTTGAAAGATGTCAGGTTTTAGGCATCTCTTACACGTATCGCGACGGCCGCAACCCGTAATTGATTAACGCTTGGTAAATCAGGCTTGACTCATAAATGCTGCCATGCAGCTATTGCGCCGCAGCATGAGAATTGCTGACGGCACTCGACAAGCCGTTTCCAGTCTTTATTGGAGAGTAAAATGGAACAGAATGTTGAAAAGCATGAATACGAAACGCCAAGCCTGACGGTACATGGTTCTATTGAAACCATCACCCAGGGCGGCGGCGGCAGCACGGCGATCGATGCATCGTTCCCCGCGCATACGCCGATCGGCGACCTGACGTTTTCCTGAGCCTATCATAAACTTCCAGAGTGACGACGTTGGGACTCTGGATGCAAAAACAAGAGAGTCGGGGGCCAAAACCTCCGACTCCCCCTTCATTGCCGGGAACTATCGAAGCGTAGTGTAAGCGAGGTTTGGTGATGAACTGGAACCCATCCGACCACGATTTGGCCGACCACGATTTGGTGAGCGCGACCAAGGACGCCGTGGCTTGCGAGTTTGGCGAAGGCCTGGCGCTGCTCAACCTGAAATCCAACATCTATTACAGCCTGAATGGCGTCGGCGCCTTCATCTGGGACCTGATCCAGGAGCCGAAGTCGATCGGGGACATCCGCGGCGCTGTGCTTGCGCGCTACAATGTCGAGCCGACGCGTTGCAAATCCGACGTCGACGCATTGCTGAAGGGCCTGGCGGACAATGGGCTTGCGAGGCTGCATCATGAGGAACTTGTCTAAGCAGGTTCCGCAAAAGTGGGCCACGGTTTTGCGACAGGAACCTGCGACAGAAAAACGCCCTAAGCAGACGAAGCGCCAGCGAGGTATGCTTAGGGTTCTCTCCCTGAGCGGCCCGGAAATGGTCTTCCTCGCTCGCTGCCTGCTGGTGGTCACGGCGGTTCGGCTGGGGCTGACGCTGCTGTCCTACAACCGTGTCCGCGGCCTGGTGACGCGGCTCGAGGCGCGTCAGTGCGCCAGCATGGGCGAACTGCGCCGTGTCGCGTGGGGCGTTGCCGCCGCCGCCCGTTTCGTGCCGCGCGCCACTTGCCTGACCCAGGCGCTTTCAGGCCAGTACATTCTCGCTCGCCAGGGCAATGCCTCGAAGATCCGCATCGGCATCGAACGCGGCACCGGCGAGCAGCTCAAAGCGCATGCCTGGCTGGTCAGCGACAACCACGTCGTGCTTGGCGGATCGATCGACGGTTTCGCCCATCTCGTCGATCACGGCAGCCGATGAGCGGCGTGGCCGGAATCCTGCTGCGACAGGGACACTCGGCAGCGGTCCAAGGACACGCGGCGGCCTGGGGACACGCTCCGGCGGTCCGGGGACACGCTCCGGCGGTCGCCGCAGCGGATATACAGCAGATGCTGGCGCGCATGCGTCATCGTGGCCCTGACGGAAATTCGTGGTGGCTGGACACCGGCATCGCCCTTGGCCACTCCTGGCTCAACACCACCGATGAAGCCGGCCCCGGTCCGCTGACCATGGCCGGCGGCAAGCTGGCCATCACCGCCGATTGCCGCCTGGACAACCGTGACGAACTGCTGGCCAGGCTGGGCATCCGGGACAGGTCAGTCGCCGACGCGACATTGCTGATGCGGGCCTATCTGCGCTGGGGCGAAGCCTGCCCCATGCAGTTGCAAGGCGATTTCGCTTTCGCCATATGGGATGCCGAGCGACAGCTCCTATTTTGCGCGCGCGACCATTTCGGGGTCAAACCGTTCTACTACCACGCGGCGGACCGGCATTTCGTCTTTGCCTCCGAGATCGGTCCGATCCTTGGCGTCGACGGGGTCGGCACGCGCGTCAATGAACACCAAATCTCGGGTTTCCTGGCCGGGCTTCCCGACGACCCGCAATCGACGCCCTACAACGATATCTTCAGCTTGCCGGCCCGTCACAGCCTCACCGTCACCGCGCAACAGGTTGTGCTGCGCAGATACTGGCAGATCGAGCCGTCGCCGCGACCGATGCGCTCGGATGCGGCCGAGGAATTCGCCGATCTGTTCTCGCAATCGGTCCGCAACCGCATGCGGGGAACCTCTTCGATCGGCGCGATGTTGAGCGGCGGCCTCGATTCCTCGTCGATCGCCTGTGTCGCCGGCATGCAGAATGCCGCCGCGCACAGGCCAAAGCTGCCCACCTTCTCCCTGATTTTCGAGAAGGGCTCGTCGATGGACGAACGCCCGTTCATCGATACCGTGCTTGACCAGAACAAGGTTGACGCGACGCTGATTCCGGTCGGCAACTATGCGCCGTTCGCTGAATTCGAACGCGTGCTGGAGGAGCAGGAAGGAACGTTCCTGGCACCGGGCCTCACGCTCACCCGCGGCATCTACCGGACGGCGGGCGCCAATGGCATCAAGGTACTGCTGGACGGCCATGGCGGCGACGAGGTCGTTTCGCAAGGTCATGGCCATCTGCATGAGCTTGCCAATGCCGGGCGGTGGATGGACCTGTGGCGTGAGATCCGCAGTGCCTCCGATACCTATGGCGACAGCACGCTCGGCATGTACTTCCAGTTCCTGACCATCTACGGGCCGGCCTGGCGCATCGCGAAGCTGAGACAGGTAGCGAACCGCGTCCTGAACAGGATCCGCAAGCCGGCACAGGCGCCGCGCGGCCGAAGCTGGCGCGACCTGATCAATCCGGACCTGGCCAGGCGAACCGAGCTTGTCGACCGGTTTCACCGTGCCGGCTACATGCCGCCCGGCGTCAAGGCCAGCGATGCCTTGAGCCATCGCTGGATCCTTTCAAACGGCTATGTGCCGCATGCTTTCGAGGTTCTCGACAAGGCCGCGGCCAATTTCGGCGTCGAGCCGCGCTATCCCTTCTGGGACAAGCCGCTGGTGGAGTTCTGCCTGGCGCTGCCGGGCGAAGAAAAGCTCAGCCACGGGTTTGGCCGCTATGTGCTGCGCCGCGCCATGGAGGGCATCCTGCCGGCGGCGGTCCAATGGCGGCGCGACAAGATCGATTTCACCTCCAATCTCGTTAATGGCATGCTGCGCAACCACCGCGACCTGCTGGAACAGCTGCTCGTTTCGGATTCCAGCCGCATAGCACCCTACGTCAACCTTCCGGAGGTCAGCGCAGCCTATGCGCGGCTGCAGCGCCAGCCTGACCAGGCAGCCCCCCTGGATGTCCAGTATGTCTGGCGCTCGGCTTCATTGTCGCTCTGGCTGCGGCAGGTCCAGTCCGGCGGGAGCCCCGCATGATGCCTCGCAACGCGCCGCTCGCCCGGGACGTAGGTCATCCCCTTGCGCATGGCGGGGGGCGCGAGAGCGGCGCTTCTATCGGGCCTACGGCCTGACCATCGCGTCCGAAGTGTTGCTGCCCGAGTTGGAGCCGACGGCACCGGCGGCGGCGGATGTCGTGATCGCCGTCGGCACGATCGACCTTCCGAAGCCCTCCCCCGAGGCCGCGACCGACTTCCGCTTCGAGCGGGACCGGCAGTATCTGGCATGGGACGCTGTCGGCGCGTTCCTGATCACCGACGGTCGCCGCATCGACGTCGAGCCGGCGCACGGCGTCGACGACGCGCTGCTCGCGTTTCCGCTGCTGGGCCCGGTGCTGGCGCTGCTGCTGCACAGGCGCGGCCTGCTCGTCCTGCACGCCAGCGCCATTGCCGTGGCGGGCAGGAGCGCTATCTTCATGGGTGACAAGGGTGCTGGCAAATCGACGACGGCAAGCGCGATGATCCGTGCCGGACATGACTTGCTTACCGATGACGTGGTGGCCCTGGACCTGACCAATCCGAACCAACCGATGATCGTTCCGGGTTTCCCGCAGATCAAGCTGGCTGCCGATGCGGCGGCCGCGATCTCATTCAGGGACGCGGAAGTGCGGCCGCAAGCGCATCCGGCGATCGACAAGATGCAGCATCGCCTGAATGGCGCCTTTTCCGGCGACAGGGTGCCGGCAAGCAGGATCTATATGCTGGAGCGCGGCGAAAAGGCCGACATCACGCCCTTGCCCGGCATCGCCGCCTTGCCGGCAATCATCAAATTCTCCTATGTGACGCGTTTCGGCCGCGCGGCCCTGCCCGACGATTTCGCGGCGACGCATCTTCGGCAATGTTCAGGAATAGCGAACCATGTCGGCGTGTGTCGCCTCGAGGTACCGACGGGCCTCGAGCGGATCGACGAGGCCGTGACCCTGATCGAAAGGGATCTGGCGGGCGATGTCTAGGTCATCGGTCTTCAGCCTGTCGCTGTTTCGCGACGTCGCCGCATTCGGCGCCGTCATTGCCCAGATCGGCGGGCGGCGAACCTGGACGGCGCTGCTCTTCCTGATCCTGGGCAGCCTGACCGAAGGCATCTCCATCCTGCTGCTCGTGCCGCTGCTGCATCTGGTCGGGCGCGCCGACCAGGATTTCGCGGTCAGGCTGCCGAACAATGATTTCGTGCGCTGGCTGGTGCCGGACGGAACGCTGCAACTGACGACGGTGCTTTGCGCGCTGGTCGCGCTGGTCGCCGTGCAGGCGGCTTTCAACCGCTTCAAGTCGGTCTACATGGCGAAACTGCTGTTCGATTTCATCAACCGCCTGCGCATGAACCTGTTCGAGAGCATCGGCAAGGCGCGCTGGGGCGTCTTCACGCGCATGCGCAGTTCCGATCTCGACCATGCCCTGACCGGCGACATCGACCGCGTCCAGGGCGCCGCCTTCTCGCTGCTGATGCTGGTGCAGATCGCCGTGCTTCTGGCCGGCTATCTCCTGGTTTCGGTGTTCATCTCGCCGGTGATGACGCTGTTTGCCGTCGTGATCGGCATCCTGATGTTCGTGGCGCTGCAGCCCTTTCGGGCGCGGGCCACCGCCTTTGGCCGGGTTCTGACGGCCAATCGACAAGACCAGTACCGGACGGTCTCGGAATTCCTTGGCGGCATCAAGGTGGCCAAGAGCCTGAACGTCGAGGCGAGCTATTTCGCGCAGTTGCAGTCGACCCTCGAAAGGATGAAAGCCGACAACATCGACTATGTGCGCAACAGCACGATCGGCACCGCGCTGTTCCAGGTGGCGAGCGTCGTTGGCCTCAGCCTGTTCATCTATGTGGCGCTGGTCCACTTCAACCTGTCGCTGGCCGAGATCGTCGTGCTGCTGCTGGTTTTCATGCGCATCGCGCCGCGCTTCATGGACATGCAAACGCAGGCCCAGCAGGTCTTGATCAATCTGCCCGCCTATGCGGCGATGCGCAGCCTCCAGACGCGTTTCGACGCCGAGCGCGAGCCGGGCGACGCCGAAGCCGGCGAAGGCGGCAAACTGTCGCTGGCAACCGGGCTCAACATAAGGGACGTTTCCTTCGGATATGGCGATGATCCGAGCAAGACGGTGGTCACGGGCATCACCTTCGGCTTGCCGGCGGGCAAGGTCACCGCCCTCATCGGCCCCTCCGGATCAGGCAAGAGCACGATCGCCGATATGCTGCTCGGGCTGCTCGAGCCTACCGCCGGCAAGATTCTCGTCGATGGCGTCGAGATCGATGCCGCCAATCGCCGTCGCTGGCGCGGTCAGGTAGCCTATGTGCCGCAGGACGTGTTCCTTCTGCATGACACGATCGCGGCGAACCTGCGCCTTGCCGCGCCGCAGGCCAGCGACGAGGATTTGTGGACGGCGCTGCGCTCCGCCCATGCCGGCGAATTCGTCGAGCGGCTCGACCTCCGGCTCGAGACGGTGGTCGGCGACCGGGGCGTTCGGCTTTCGGGCGGCGAGCGCCAGCGCATCGCGCTGGCGCGCGCGCTGCTGCGCAAGCCGTCCCTGCTCATCCTGGACGAGGCCACCAGTGCGCTCGACTGGCAGAACCAGTCGCTGATCGCCAAGTCGATCGATGGATTGCGCGGCACGATGACGATCCTGACCATTGCGCACCGGCCGTCGATGATAGCGTTCGCCGACTGGGTGGTGGCAATGGAACATGGCCGTATCGTTGAAGTCGGGCAATATCAGCGGCTGAAGGCAAAGGCCGGAAGCCGATTGTCGAGGATGCTGTCGGGCGAGCAGTCCGAGAGGGAACCTGCGGACGTGGCTTGAGCCCGGATGCGGCCGAGTTAGTGCAGGCTGCGCCTGGCGCCCAATTTGTCGCCTTCGCCCACCTCGGTCGTGCTCAACTTTCTTTCGGCGTCGCGAGCCATGTCGGCTGGCGTCGGCGCGCTGCCGGCGATCATGGCATAGACGAGCACGAAGTAACCCGCCTGAATGACAACGGCGCAAATGATGACGCGCACCAGTATCGTGCCTGTCGAAGCCCCGCCCAACCAGGACCAGCCAACGACGATCGCCAGAGCGAAGATCATCCCAACGATGAATTTTGGAAGTGCCATACCCAACAGCCCATAAACCGGCTCGGGTTATATCCAACGATTGCCCTACCCGAGCGCCGTCCCTTGTCATGTGGGCTTGTTAAGTCGCCCACTCTCGGCCGGTTGCTTCCGGCCTTTCCAACCTGTCGGTACTCTGACAGGTATAATTTGCAATTCTATTAAGGCGAGCAATAGGCGGCAAGGGCAACTGGACATATTTTTAATTGGAGCTTTTGTGAACGACTCACTCATGGTGCAATGCACACGGAGGGATTTCGCCCGATCTCCCGCGGCCATCAACTATCAGTAGAGGATCCGATATTAACTAGTATTTTATGTTATTTCTCCCTAGTATCACGAAGCACTAAAGCAGTGGTATGTTCCGCGCTCCGGCAGATAGGGCGCCTCGCCTAAAAACCGCCCCAAAGACGCCCCCTTTTTTTCGCCTATGCCCATTTATTGTCACAAATGTGCTAAATATCTCGAAATTTGTGCATGGCGAGCTTATTATTTAGTCAATTCATGACGCGACTATTTCAGTAGGCCGGGAAATTGTGTGTTGCGCTGCAGCATTTTTTTGGTATCGTGTGGTGAACCATTCGTTCAACGCATGGAGTTTTCCGCATGAGGGACATTGCCAAGTCGGCCACCGCGGGCTTTTCGCAGGCCGACATCGAATTTCCGCCGCCGATCGGCGGCCTGCTCAAGCGCGGCTTCGATATCACCGGTTCACTAATCGGCCTGATCGCTCTTAGCCCGCTGTTTGTCATGATCGCATTGCTGGTCAAGTTTTCCGATGGTGGATCGATTTTCTACGGCCACAGGCGAATCGGGCGCGGCGGTCGGGTTTTCCCGTGCCTGAAGTTCCGCACCATGGTTCCGGACGGCGACAAGGTGTTGACAGCCTATCTTGCCGCCAACCCGGACGCCAAAGCCGAATGGATAGCGACCCGCAAGCTGAAGAACGACCCGCGCGTCACCCGTGTCGGAGCGGTGCTGAGGAAACTCAGCCTCGACGAGTTGCCGCAGATCATCAACATCCTGCAGGGTGACATGAGCCTTGTCGGACCGCGGCCGGTCGTGCGCGATGAACTGGAGATCTACGGCACTTCCGCCGTGTATTACCTGAAGTCCCGCCCCGGCCTGACTGGCCTGTGGCAGGTCAGCGGCCGCAACGACGTTTCCTATGACAGCCGCGTTGCGTTCGACCGCCACTATGTCGAGAACTGGTCGCTGTTCGAAGACGTTCGCATCATCATCAAGACCGTCCCTGCCGTCTGGATGTCGCGCGGCTCCTACTGACAGGCATCGAACAACCATTCGGCAGCAAGCACATCGGGCGATGGGGCTAAAGCGGATCGGAACGTTCAGTTGAAAACAGATATGTTCGAAGCCTTTCGCAGCGGCCCGTTTTCCGGCCGCCTGCGGCGGGCACGATTGCTGGCCACATGCCTCGTCGTGTCGCTCGTCGTCCCCCACATCGCCGTCGCCGGCGACTATCGCCTCGGATCGCAGGACAAGCTCACCATCCGCGTCGCGGAATGGCAGACCGTCGAAGGCACGTTCCGCGACTGGTCGGCGGTGAATGGCGAATACACGATCGGTCCATCCGGCACGCTGTCGGTACCGTTCGTCGGCGAATTGCCGGCCTCCGGCAAGACCACGTCCGAAATCGCGACGGCGATCGGTGAGGCGCTGCAGCACAAGCTCGCGCTGTCGGACAGGCCTGAAGCCTCGGTGGAAATGGCGCAGTTCCGGCCATTCTATATTTCCGGCGAGGTGCAGAACCCCGGCCAATTTCCTTATGTGCCCGACCTGACGGTGCTGAAGGCCATCAGCGTCGCCGGCGGCATCAGGCGAAACGCCGATTTTGGTCCGCAGCTCGGCAAGGACCTGGTCACCGCCAAGGGTAACTTCGATATCTCCGACGACCAGCGCGTTCGGCTGATTGTCAAGCGCGCCCGCATCGACGCCGACATGGCCGGCAAGACGACCTTCGAGGTGCCGAAGGAGGTCGAGGGCGATCCGCGGTTACCGGCCATCGTCGCCGACGAGATGACGATCCTGACGTCCGACCAGAAGGCGCTGAAGCTGAAGCTTGAGGCGCTCGACGATCTGAAAGGGGTTTTGCAGTCCGAGATCGAATCGCTGCAGAAGAAGATCGTCAACCAGCAGCAGCAGGTCGACCTGGCGCAGCAGCAGCTGGCCAGCATCGGCCCGCTGGCCCAGAAAGGCCTGATCGCCAACGCCCGGCTGCTGGATTCGCGGCAGTCCGTCGCCGACCTGCAGGGCAAGATCCTGGACTACGAAACCGCCATCCTCACCGCCAAGCAGGCGATCAGCAAGGCGGCGCAGGACGCCATCGATGCCCAGAACACACTGAGTTCAAGTCTCGCTACCGACCGGCAGCAGACCGAAGCCGACCTGAACGAGGCCGCGCTGAAGGTGAATATGCAGAAAGGCCTGATGGCCCAGGCTAGCGATCCCGCGATGAGAGTCGCCAGCGACAGCGACCAGCAATCCAGCCTGATCTACGCACTGGTGCGGGTCGTCGACGGCAAGACCAGCGAAATCGCCGCGAAGGAAGATACGCCGGTGCTGCCTGGCGACGTGATCAAGGTCAAGCTGGCGCCGCTGGCCAGCCAGTAGCTCGCGAAGCTCAACAACACGATCAAGTGCTCGGTTCAGAGCCTCCATCCCGACGGAACCGGGGTGGAGGCTCTTCTCGTTTGAGCATGATCTCCAGCGAAAACCAGTTACCCATTATTCCGGAATAACGCTCCATCCCTCCAAGGGTGGATCTTCAGCCTCACGCAATTGCGCGTCTGGCCGAAGGCTTCCCGGCCAGCTTCAGCGCGCGAAACGGGAGGTCATGGCCGATCGGCAACTGCCGGCCGGCCGGCGTGCCGGGGCCAGGCAGGCTCACCCCTCGTTGCATCCGCCTGCTCGAAGGCCGGCGACCACCGCGTGCGGGTAGCCGGCAGTCGCGCCAGCTTGAAGAAGCTGAAATACAGCAGGAAAGAGCCCATGATGTAGGGGTTGAGAACCTCGACCTCGACGAAGGAGCGGATCAACAGCAGCACCATCACGCCGATGAGGATCACCGAATCGGCTTGCCATGTCCTGAAGATCACGGCCGAGACATGGCCGTAGAGCGTGCGCAGCATGATCAGCGAGATCATCGCCACCCCGACGAAGCCGAGCTCGACAAGGGCTTCGATATAGGTGTTGTGGAAGTGGAAGCCGGTGCGGGTGGTGATGTAGAACTCGTTCCACAGCCGTTCGGCTTCGGCAAAACCCTGCACCCAATAGGCGGCATAGCCGACACCGAGGATCGGCGATTTCTGCGCTGCGTTCCAGCCCTGCTCCCACAGGTAGGTCCGCCCGGTGAGCGTCGAATCCTTGCCGAAAATGCCGAGGATGAAGTCCATGAGCCCGAGATTCAAGGCGACGAAGGCAACCACGACCAGCAGGCCCGCGCCGATCAGGAAGATCACCCGGCGATAGCGCCGTGACAGCAATTTGCTCATGGCGAGGAGCGCCACCAGGGCCAGAACCGCCGGTATCGAGGCCATCGACGTGGCGGAGTGCGAAACGACCAGCAGATAGGCCGACAACAGCACGATAGGCACCGCCAGAATGACGCTCAGCCAGCCGCGCCTGAAAAAGGCAAGGAATACGACGCAGAAATAGATGCCGAGCGAGGCGACGAAGCCGATCTGGTTCTTGGAGGCGAAGGCGCCGACGAAGTTGACGGTGCCATCGAGGACGTCTTCGGAATAGTGTCCGACCCGCAGCGAATAGAGCATGACGACGAATATCCCGATCAGGGCGCCGATCGTCAGCGTACGTACGCTGACGGTTCGCGCCGCGATGTAGGCGCAGGCAATATGGGAAAAGTACTGGACGGCCGTCCGTGCGGTGATGCCGGGAGCCGCCGACCAGAAGACCGAGAAGCAGACATACGCCGCAAACAGCAGTGGCAACCAGGCGCTGGACAGCTGCCGCAGGAACCGCCGGTAATCGACCAGGATGAGCGGAAGCCAGACCGCGTAATAGGCCAGGATCATTACCTGGCCGAAAATGACGGAGTAGGAAAACGCCCAGATCGAGACGGCCACGGCGAAACTGCCATAGACCGAATTCTTTTCGGGGTCGACCAGCAGGGACTTTGGAATCTTCATCTCAGAGTCCCGCCGACGCGATCCGGGCCCGGCGTGCCATAAGCCAGCCGGCATATTCGCGAACAGGGGCGTGCAATAAACGGCGTCTCCATTGTGCAGTGCAATATAACCTATCGCGCCCGGCGCTCAATGGCAAATCCGGTCACCTTGTCTTACAGCCAAGGGGACGCGGAGAGGTCAACCGGCTGCCCTTCGTGCAAGAACACTACCACAGGGCTCCGCCAGTGATCTGGATGTTTTCCATGGTGATGCCCTTGGCCAGATCGGAACACAGGAAAACCGCCAGGGCCGCGATCTCACGCGGCTGCAGCATGCGCTGCTGCGGGTTACCCCTGGCAATCTCGGCCATCGCTTCCTCTGGCGTGCGCCCCTTGCCTTCGCGCTCGACGACCTGCGCCACATTGCGACGCATCAGTTCGGTCTCGACCCAGGTCGGGCTGATCATGACGCAGGTGACGCCGTGCGCGGCGCCTTCCAGCGCCACGCAACGAGTGAGGCCGAGAAGGCCGGCCTTGGAGGCACAATAGGCCGGGTTGTCCTTCCAGCCGACGGAAGCCGCCGTCGAGCCGATGTTGACGATGCGGCCCCAGCCGCGCCCGATCATGCCCGGCAACACGGCGCGGGTGACGCGGAAGGCGCCGGTGAGATTGGTGTCGACGATCTTCTCCCACAGCGCGTCGGAATGACCACAGACCGGCTGCTCGGCGGTGGTGCCGGCGGCGTTGACCAGAATGTCGGCAGGTCCGATGGCCGCTTCCGCGTCCGCCGCGAAACGATTGGTGACCTCGCTGTCGCGCACGTCGAGATGCGCGGCGTGAACCTTGGTTCCGTGCGCTGCGAGAGCCGCGCGGACGCGCTCGATCTCGTCCGCGCCGGGATAATAGGCGGCATCGGATCTGTCGGCGCCGGCGGGCGCGATGTAGGAGCCGACGGCGACATTGGCGCCGGCCTCGGCCAATTCCGCGGCAATGGCAAAGCCCATGCCTGAAAACCCACCGGTGACGATCGCGCTGCGGCCGGAAAGATTTTTCATCAGGTGTGGTCTCCGGACAGGTCGGGGCGGGCAAACCGGCCCAAGAGGATTTCACACGGCAAGATAACCTCCATCGACGATCATCCCGACCCCGGTGACGAGGGCAACCTTGCCCGCTGCGTGATTCACAATATCAGTTTCCTCAAAGTGGTTTGCCCAGCCATTCGCGATAGAAGCCTTCGAGGTCGGGTTCGAAATCATGGACAATCGGATAGCCCGGTGCCGCCGCCTCGACCTCGTGCAGCGTGCCGCATCGCGGGCAGATGAATTCGCGGATTTCCATCCATTGCGGATCGGGAAGGTCGCTGTTGGGGTAGATCTCGCGCAGCGCTTCCTCTGTGTTGCGCACGTTGATCGCCGCGTTCAGCTTCCAGTTCCTGCGATAATCGCCGAAGGAATGGCCGCACTCGCAACGGGTTATCCGCTCATCGCCGCTCTGGCAGATGAACAGGTGATCGCTCACCGGCAGCAGGATCGGATCCTTCCAGGCGACGCGATCCTGATAGACGGCGACTATCTTGAAGAAACGATCATCGTCCTTGTAGGCGCTCATGATGCGCCGCGTCTGCGGCCAGGGCAGCTGACCGGCGGCCAGATCGCGGATGACTTCCTTGCTGTATGAGGTCATGACTTTGCTCCCGGCGTGAAGATCGATCTGGCATCGACGTTCCAGAAAACGCTGAAATCCTTGGTGAACCGCGACGACAGCTTGATGGCGCTGGCATACATTTTCTTCACCTCGGGCGCGAAGTCGGCCTTTTCGACGCGGCCGCGCTCCCTGGCGATCCAGTCCGAAACCGGGATCGCCTTGGCCAGACGTTGCTTGCGCATCTCAGCCCGGCGTTCGACGGTCGCGTCGATATCGGCTGTGGGATAACCGTCTTCATCGTCCTTCAGCACAATGCCGAAAACCTGGTCCGCCGCCTCGCGGGTGAGAAAGCCGTTCTCGACATCCCAGGCCGTCTTGATCGGGTCGCGCTCCAGCACGTCGCCGTAGCCGCCGCCGCCATTGTAGGAATGGCTGAAGATATCGCCGGACTTGTGCGGCGACGTGATGTAGGGGCCCTCGACCACGACATGGTCACCGCCGATATTCTTCTCGTAATCCGAAACATGCGGGTCGATGCCGGGCGCATGCGCCAGCGGTTCGCCTTTTGCCGCCAGCTCGTGGATGTTGGAATTGCGCACCGCCCGATGCTTCTGGCAGGTCGGCGCCGGATAGCCGCCGCACATGCCGCCATTGTCGAACACCCTGGACGAGTGCTCCGAGGTGTGGAGCCGCAGATGCGGGGTCTTGTTGATCAGCCAGGTCGAGACGAAGGAACAGCCGCCACGATATTTGCCGGCGCCGCCGGAATTCGGCACGATCGAGCGGCCGATATAGACCATCGGCATCGATTGTTCCCAGACCTCGATGTTGCCCATGTCGGATTCCGGGTTCCAGCCGACATAGGCAGTGTCGAGCCCGTCCTTGATGGCGAGCGCGCCGGATCCGGCGGCGGCGCATTCGAAATGCGCCATGCCGAACGGCGTGCCGTACTGACTTTCGCCGCCCATCTCGATCATCGGGCTGTTGACCTGGCCGACAAACGCCTCCTCGACGAAGCCGCGGGCGATGAAGCCGCGCGACAAGAGCCGCTGGAAGACGCCATAGGCCGGCAGCAGCAGCGCCCATGAGGTAGCTGTCGCCACCATCTCGTTGTCGGGGTTGGTCCAGGTGCCGTGCGGCAATTTCAGCTCGGTCGCCATCCAGGCGCCGTCATTGACCAGCCCTTCGAAATTCATGTGCTGGGTCAGCGTCACGAACATGCCGCCATCCATGCCGGCCGGCGTGCAGTTCATCGAATGGTAGCCCCAGGGCTGCGTGCCCTCGAAGTCCATTGTGATCTTGCCGTCGGTGGTGATCTCCATCTCGATCGGGATGTTGTAGAGCCAGTCGGGATCGCCGAGCAGCTGGAAGCCGGGTTTTCCCACCGTGACATGGCCATAGAAGGTGTGGCCGCGATAGATGCCGGGAACGGTGAGCTGGCGGGTGCGGGCGAGCTGGGCGCGGCGGCCCTCCTCGATGAACTCCTTCGACACCTTCATCCAGTAGTCGAGGCCGATCTCCGAGATCAGCTGCTTGACGCTTTCGCGCATGTCGATGCAGGAGGCGACCTTGGCCTTTTCGTCGAGCACCCAGTAGATCGGCATGCGCAGATTGCGCTCGCAGCGGATGACATAGTCGCGGCGGATTTCGTCATTCTCGCCGATCTTCTCTGCACAGACGAACAGGCCTTCGGTGAAGCGCTCCTGTGCCAGGCAGACGTCACCGCCCGGCGTGATGCCACCGGCTTCGAGCTCGTGGCAGACGGCGCCCGCCCAGCCGACCAGCGTGCCTTCATGGAAGATCGGCACCACGTCCATGACGTCGGGCACCTGCACGGTGCCGATGAAGGCATCGTTGTTGGCGAAGATATCGCCTTCGCGGATGCGCGGGTTGTCCTCGTAACCGTTCTTGATCATCCACTTGATGAAGCGGCTCATCGTATGGACATGCACCATGATGCCGTTGGAGAGCGCGATGGCGTCTCCTTCCGGCGTGTAGATGGCGACCACCATTTCGCCGACCTCACGCACGCCTGGCGAGGCCGAGATGCGGCGCGCCATTTCGCGTGCCGAGACGCAATAGGCGCGCAGCTTGGTGTGCAGCGTCTCGAATTTCAGCGGATCCTGGTTGCGCAGCGTAAGTTCCGTGATGCCGTCATAGCAGCCGGTCTCTTCCATCAGCCGCTCGGAATCGAGCAGCCGTTCGCGAAGGCGCAAGGCCCAGGCAGGTTTGTCCAACATGGCGGTCGCCCTCTCAAGCGTGGGTGTAGTGCAGCAGCGTCCATTCATCGACATGGACGCGGTCCTGCGGATGAACGACGAGCGTGGTGGCGGGATGTTCGATGATGGCCGGGCCGATCACTTCGTGGCCGGGTTGCAGGAGATCCATCTCGTAGAGATTGGCCTTGTGCCAGCGCCCGCCAATATAGGCCTCGCGCACCCCCTTATGGGCGCATGCCGGATTGGAGGCGCCAAGCGGCCGCTTGAGCAGCACCGGCTTGACCTTGTCGGCGGTGGCGATCAGCCCGAGCTCGGTGATGGTGAAGCCGGCTTCGCCATAGCGCGAAACGCGGTGGTTGACCTTGGCATAGACCGCCTCGAACTCGTCGATAACCTTGCGCATGTCGTCGGCCGAATTGACCTCGGCCAGCGGCGCCATGACCTCGACATCCTCAAGCTGGCCCGTGTAGCGCATCATCAGGAACGGCACCGTCTTGATCTTCTCCCTGGCATGGCCGTCGGCGATCATCTCGTCGACCGCCGCCTTGGTCAGATCGTTCCACACCGTGGTGACCTTGGCGCCAAAAGCGGCCAGCGTCGCCTCGTCGGCGCGCGATGGGATATCGTGCTGCGTCGACACCGAATGCCGGCGCATGAAATCGGCCGTGGTGCAGCCGAAAGCGGAGAATGCGGCGGCGAACTGGAAGGTGATGATGTCCTTGAAGCCGATGCCCCTGGAGCAGCCGGCCAGATGCAGAGGACCGGAGCCGCCATAGGACAGCAGCGTGAACTCCGAAGGATGGATGCCTTGGCCCGAAATGACCCGGCGAAGCGCGTTGTTGGCATCGGACTCCAGCATCTCGATCATGCCTTCGGCGGCTTCCTCAACGCCAACACCGAGCACACTGGAGCACTTTTCCTCGAAAGCCTTGCGGGCCTTTTCGACCTGCAGCACGACCTTGCCGCCAAGGAAATAATGCGGGTTCAGGCGACCGAGGATGGCGTCACAGTCGGCGATGGTGGGTTCGGTGCCGCCGCGATCGAAGCAGATCGGGCCGGGATCGGAGCCGGCGCTTTCCGGCCCGAGGCTGACTTTTTTCGTCAGCGGATCGACCTTCAGGATCATGCCGGCACCGGCGCCGATTGTGTCGAGATGCAGCGTCGGCACGTTGAGCTTGAAACGGTCCATCAGCGGCTCGTTCTCGATCCGCGTCTGGCCGCGCGTGATGACACCCATGTCGAAGGAGGTGCCACCCATGTCCGAGCAGATCAGCGAATCATTGCCGATCAGCTTGCCGACATAGGCCGCACCGAGGATGCCGCCGATCGGTCCGGAGATCATGGTTTCGTGCAGGCGCGGGTGGTTGATCGAGGTCAGGCCGCCGAAGGAGAGCAGCGTCTGCACGCCATATTTGAAGCCGTATTTTTTCGAGACGTCCTCGATGCCCTTGAGCTGCTTGCGGCCGCGCGAGGTGGCATAGGCCTCGATCAGCACTGAATTCAGCCGCGACTGTTCGCGGATGACCGGGCGGACCTCGTGGCTGGTGTAGACGATGATGTCGGCGCCGGCCTTCTCGACCTCCTCGCGGCAGATCTCGGCGATGCGCTTCTCGTGCACCGGATTGACGTGCGAGAAGATGGTCATGATGCAGATCGCCTCGACTTTGTCGGCGATCAATTTTTTCGCGGCGGCGGAAACCTCGTGTTCGTAGAGCGGCAGCACGATGTCGCCGAACTGGTCGATGCGCTCGGTGACGCCATGGGTGCGGCGGCGTGGCACCAGCGGATCGGGATGATGATGGGTCACCGCGTGCAGCCGGTCGGCATAGGAATAGTCGGCCCAGGCCTGCAGGCCGCGACCCATGAGGATCATGTCCTCGAGGCCCTTGGTGGTGATCAGGCCAAGCCGGCGGCCGGTGCGCGACAATAGCGTGTTGAGCATGCCGGTGCCGGAATAGAGCACGACGTTGACGCCGGAAAACAGCTGCTCCAGCGAGATGCCCCAGGCGTCCGCCGCGTCCTCGGCCGAAGCAAGGAAGCCCTCGGCTTCGTTCTTCGGCGTGGTCGCCGACTTGCCGATCTTGAAGTGGCCGTCCTGATCGACAAGGATCGTGTCGGTCATGGTGCCGCCGGCGTCGATGCCGATGACGATGGGATTGCCAATGATCGGCGGATTACCAACGATGGGGCCGGTGATATTGGGCTGTGTCACGGTCGCCTCGGATCTGGTCTAGGTTGACGCTAGGCTAGATTCGACAGGCGGCCTCGCGCCATATGCCTAAAGACACAATGACGGCTGGGCTGACATCGCCGAGAAAAGGGCATGCGCATGGGTAATATCTGGGCGCCGCTCGCCAGGGCGATCGCCGCTACCGGCACGGACAGGCATGTCGACTGCCTGATCGATCTGATCGGCGCTGATATCGAGCACGACCTCGTCACCGTGACGCGCTATTCGGCGACGCAGACACCGGAATTCATCAAGCACCGGCGCTTTTCGGACGAGATGGTCCAGCGCTACCTCGCCAGCTACTATGTCTTCGACCCGTTCTATGCCTCATGGCGGCGCGAGCGAAGGCTCGGCATCATGCCGCTGAAGCGGCTTGCCGACGATGAGGCCAAGCGCGGCCAATACATAGCCGGCTTCCTGGCGCAGTCGGAAATCTGCGACGAGGTCGGCATCATGCTGGCCGATGGCGGCGACTGGTGCCTCGGCATCTTCCTCGACCGCTCGAAGATGTCCTTTAAGGACAGCGAGATCTCACTTCTGGATGAGCGGCTGCCGGTGTTCGAGGCGTTGCACGCCCTCGACATCAAGGCGCGGGGAACCGAGTTCTCCCGCACCTCGGCACCGACGAGCCCCGGCGCCTCGCCGCAGCAGCAGCCAAGCATTCCGACGAGCCTGTGGCCGGAGCTGTCGCTGCGCGAACGGGACCTGGTCCAGTTGATCCTCGCTGGCCACCCAACGGCGAACATCGCCGAGCGGCTTGGTATCACCGTCGGCACCGTCAAGAACCATCGCCGCCGCATCTACGAGAAGCTCGACATCACCACCGAACGGGAACTGTTTCTGCAGTTCTTCCAGCACCGGGCCGAGACGGCGTAGCTCGGAGATCGCGCCGTTGCCGCCTTCCGTGGGATGAATACAATAGGCGAAGACTCGTTCGCGCAGCTATGTGGCAAGCAAGGCGGATACACAGTCTGGAGGGAACGGATGGGCAAGCCTCGCATCTTCCTGGGCTCGTCGGGAAAGCAGAAAAAATTGCTTGATGCGCTGACACGCGGTCTTGAAGAGATCGCGCAGGTCGAGCCTTGGACGACCTCCTTCAGCCCCGGCACAACCACACTCGGGCGCCTCATCGAGCTTACACGCGAGGTCGACTTCGCCGCTTTTGTGTTCGCTCAGGATGACTGGACGAGCGCGAGCCAGCCGGCATCGTCCACCTCTCTGTCCGCTCAAGCTTCTCCACGAGACAATGTGGTCTTCGAGGCCGGGCTTTTCGGTGGAGTCCTCGGCATGCGCCGAACGTTTATCCTGCATGCAAATGGCGCCAAGCTTCCCAGCGATCTGCTCGGCCTGACGTCGGTACGATACGGCGAAGCCGCCACCGCCGCCGAGATGAGAGCGATCAATCAAAAATTGCGGAACGCAATCGAAAATGAGGGCCGCGTAGCCCGCATAGAGGGTCTTTGGTGGCAGTTTTCCCTGACGGAGCGGACTGCAAGGGAGCCCTCAGCCGTGAGCCTGCTGCGCATCTCGCGAAACCGCGAGGGTGCCCTGGAGCTGACGGGTCGCTCGTGGCAGGAGAATGGCAGCCTGTCAGCCAGGTACTGGAGCGAAGCGCTGAAGGAGAAGAGGGAGCCTTCCGGCATCTTCTACTATTGGAACGGAGAACGACCCTTGGACGCGAACGCCCCACAGCTGCATGGGACAGGAGAGATCCGGCTGGATACCACCGATCGCGCGTCAGGCTATTTCACGACGCGCGCGGACACGCAGCCAGAACTGAACGCGCGCACCTCTGGCGTCTATTTGCGGGCCGATACCAAGGACTTGGAGATACTGGACGGGCGCGACAATCAGCGGCGGGTGGAGTTGATCGCGGAGCGGCTGGGCGATTGGAAGTCGATCGCCACCACCTGAGAACTCAGTGCTCAGGAGAGTGGCTCCCTGGCGCTTCGTCCGGCCGCAGGCCCGGCGCCGTATGGACAAGGTGTCGCCAAGGGAGCACGCCTCTCAATCGCTCTCCCCTGGCCCACCAGTATCCCGTTTGGCGGCTCCAATCCCGGCTTGAACTTGTCCGCCGTTGACTTCACATTCGCCGCCGATTGGGAGGAATACTACATGCCGACGAGTTTCGCAGGACGGTTTGCTGGACGATCGACCGTGATCACCGGCGGCGCCTCCGGCATCGGCCTGGTTGTCGCGCAGAGGATCGTCGACGAGGGCGGACGGGTTTGTGTGTGGGACCGCGACCCCGGCCAGATCGAGCAGGCCAAAGCCACCATTGCCGGTCTGCATGGCGTGATGGTCGACGTTTCCGATCCAACCGCGGTTGAAGACACCGCACGGCGGACGATCAAAACACTTGGCGCGGTCGACATCCTGGTCACCAGCGCGGCCATCACCGGGCCGAACAAGACCACCTGGAACTATTCGACCGAGGACTGGCAGAAGGTCATCGATATCAACATCAATGGCGTCTTCTACTGCAACAAGGCGCTCGTGCCGCATATGCTGGAGCGCAACTATGGCCGCATCGTCAACATCGCCTCGATCGCCGGCAAGGAAGGCAACCCCAACGCCTCGGCCTACAGCACCTCCAAGGCCGCGGTGATCGGCCTGACCAAGTCGCTCGGCAAGGAACTGGCCAAGACCAAGGTGACGGTCAATTGCGTGACGCCGGCGGCGGTGCGCACCGCGATCTTCAAGCAGATGAGCCAAGAACACATCGACTTCATGCTGTCCAAGATACCGATGGCGCGCTTCGGCGAGGTCGAAGAGGTAGCGGCGCTGATCTGCTGGGTAGCCTCGGAGGAGTGCTCGTTCACGACAGCCGCCGTGTTCGACGTTTCCGGCGGCCGCGCCACCTATTGAGGCAGGCCGGGACACACCCTGCGTCAGCCTGATGCGCTACAATTCCGCGTGACGGGGCAACGAACGAAGCTGGACAGGCGTATAGTGGGCGGCGCCTGAATCGGCGATGGCGCAACAGGTGTGCGGGAAAGCCATGACACGGTGTAACAGTCTTGCAAGCGCGATGACCTGCCAGGGCCGCGCCTCTGCCGTGCGCTCGACGGGCGCTGCGGCCATCCGGCTGGAGTCTGCTGCGTTTGCTTAAGGTCGACCCAACCTCGTTGTCCGATGACGACCTTCTGGACCGCTATCAGCGCGCCGCGTTCGACTATTTTCTCGAAAACGTGAACCCCGACAACGGGCTGGTCGCAGATACTTCACGGCCGAACACGCCGGCCAGCATAGCCGTCGTCGGCTTTGCGCTGTCCTGCTATCCCATCGGCGTCGAGCGCGGATGGATGACGCGCGAGGCGGCTGTGAAGCTGACGCTTGCCGCGCTGCGTTTCTTCTGGACCAGCCCGCAAGGCAATGGCGACGACGTCACCGGCCACAAAGGCTTCTACTACCATTTTCTCGACATGCGGACCGGCCGGCGTGTCTGGCGCTGCGAACTGTCGATGGTGGACACCGCGCTGCTGATGGCCGGCGTGCTCCTGGCAGGCGCCTATTTCTCGAGCGACGGCGAAGACGAGCGCGAGATCCGGGACCTGGCCGAGGCGCTGTATCGGCGCGTCGACTGGCGGTGGGCACAGGGCAGCACGCCCACCTTGCGGCAAGGCTGGAAGCCGAAGAGCGGCTTTCTCCATTATGGCTGGGAAGGTTACAACGAAGCGACGATCCTCTACGTGCTGTCGATGGCCTCGCCCGACAGCCCAAGCTCGGATGACAGCTATGTCGGCTGGACGGCGACCTATCAATGGGAAAACATCTACGGCTACGATGTGCTCTATGGCGGTCCGCTGTTCATGCATCAGTTCTCGCATGCCTGGATCGATTTCGCCGGCATCCGCGACGCCTTCATGCGCGAGAAGAACTCGGATTATTTCGAAAACAGCCGGCGCTCGACCTACCTGCATCGCGACTATGCGCGGCATAACCCTTATGACTATGACGGCTATGATGAGAACCTGTGGGGACTTTCCGCGGGCGACGGGCCAGGCGGCTTTCGCGCCAGTATAGCGCGTCGGCCTTACCGTTTTTCAGGATATGCGGCGCGCGGCGCTCCTTTCGGGCCAGATGACGGGACGATCGCTCCGTGGTCCTGTCTGGCATCGCTGCCTTTCGCGCCGGACATCTGCCTGGCGGCGTTGCGCCATCTCGGAGATCGTTACCCTGAGGTGATCGACAATTTCCGACTGCCGAGCGGCTTCAATCCGACATTGGCGAACCGGCGAAAATTCGGCCGGCATGGCTGGGTGTCGCAAGGCCACTACGGGTTGGACCAGGGCATCGTGGTGATGATGATCGAGAACCACCGCTCGCGTCTGATCTGGGAGTTGATGCGGTCCAACCAGCACATCCGTCGCGGCCTGGGCAAGGCGGGTTTCACGGGTGGATGGCTGTCGCAGCCGGCAAGCCCGGCGCCAGGTGGCCGCAATGTCGCATGAAAAGACAAAAGCAGCTGCTTTCCCTGTCGACCGCAACGACGCCGAACTGATCAGGGGCGCGCATCCGCCGCGCTGGCGCAACCCCGATCCGACAGGACCGTACAATCTCGTCGTCATCGGTGCCGGCCCCGCCGGGCTGACCGCGGCCCGCGAAGCGGCGGGCCTCGGCGCAAAGGTTGCACTGATCGAGCGCAGCCTGATCGGCGGTGTTTGCATCAATGTCGGCTGCATTCCGTCGAAAGCGGTCATCCGCACTGCCAGGCTCTATGCCGACATGCGCGATGCCGGGAATTTTGGCGGCGACACGCCAAAACATGTTCGCGTCGATTTTCAGCGCGCGATGACGAGGATGCGGCAGATCCGGCGGCGGATCAGCCACGCCGATTCGGCCGAGAGCCTGGCTTCCGAAGGCATCGACCTCTACTTCGGCGAAGCGCGATTTTCCGGGCCGGACTCGATTCTGGTCGCCGGGCAAACCCTGCATTTCAGGAAGGCGCTGGTCGCCACGGGAGCGCATGCGCGCCTGCCGACGATTCCGGGCCTCACCGAGGCCGGCTATCTCAGCAACGAGACCATGTTCGATCTTGCCGACTGCCCGAAGCGGCTTCTGGTGATTGGCGGCGGGCAGCTTGGCTGCGAGATGGCGCAGGCGTTCTGCCTGTTCGGCGCGAACGTCATCCTGGCGCAGCGCGATCCGATGTTTCTGCCCGGCGAAGAGCGCGACGCCGCCCAGATCCTTTCGGACGCGCTGGCGCGCGAAGGGGTGGAGGTTCGCCTGAACACCGAAGTGGTGGCAGTGCGGACAGCGGGTGGGAAGAAGCTCGCCGACCTGATGCGGGACGACGAGACGTCGACGATTTCCGTCGACGAGATCGTCACCGGCATCGGCCGGTCGCCCAATGTCGATGGTCTCGACCTGGAAACCGCTGGGGTAGTGTACGATGCCGACGGCATCAAGGTGGATGATTACCTGCGAACCACAAATCCGCGCATCTACGCGGCCGGCGACGTTTGCCTCGAACACAAGTTCACGCATACCGCGGAGGCGACAGCCCGCATCGTCGTGCGGAACGCGCTGTTTTTCGGGCGCGGAAAGCTGAGTGAACTGGTCGTCCCCTGGTGCACCTACACCGATCCGGAGATCGCCCATGTCGGCCTCTATCCGGCGGAGGCGCGCCAGAACGGCGTCCCGGTCAAGACCTATACGGTGCTGATGCACGATGTCGCCCGGGCGGTGATGGACGGCGAGGAGGAGGGTTTTGTCAAGATCCACGTCAGGGAAGGCTCCGACCGCATCCTCGGTGCCACGGTCGTCGCCTCCCATGCCGGCGAGATGATCAACGCAGTGTCGCTCGCCATCAGGTCGGGCATGGGACTGCATGCGCTGGCCGATGTCATCCACCCCTTCCCGACCCAGGCACAAGGCATAAAGATGGCCGGAGACGCGTATCGGCGAACCCGGCTCACCTCGTTTTGGAAGCATCTGGCGGGACGCTGGCTGGCATGGGTCAGGCGATGATCCTCGCGCCCTGCCGGCATGCATTCTGACCGGGGGGCGCGAGGCTGGCGCACCGGACATTCAAAGGGGTGCCAGCGCTTGACGAAAGCCCCGTTCGGCTGAACAAGTCGATGCTGATTCTTGTGGCTCGGGACCGTCGTGAATGCCGTCTGGAACAAAGCCTTCAGCGCAGCGCCCGACGCAAGGTCCTGGGCGTTCGCCATGAACCCCATAGGCGCGCGACCGGACGATACTATCTCCGCGGGGAACGCCGAGAGGCGTGTGCTGGTCGTGTCTCACGATCCGGCCTTTCCCCCGACTTCTGGCGCCGACCTGAGGAACTACCGCAACGCCGAGGCGGCAGCCGAATTCGGTCCCGTCTGCCTGGTGTCGGTGCGGCCGCAGGCCGCCGTGCCGCGACCAGCCGATGCACCGATCCGCATCGAGGCCTTGTCGATCGAAGGCGAGGCCCGCACCCGTTCGATCGGGTGGTGGCGCATGGGAGCGGAGCAGCGCATTTCACGCTCCGCCCTGGCACGGCTCGAGGCACTCGTTCGAGACTTCCGCCCCGACACGGTGCTGGTCGAGGGCATCGGGCTGTTCAAGCTGCTGCGGCCCTTGAGACCACTGACCAAACAACTCATTCTCGACATGCACAATGTCGAGTCCGACCTGGCGGGACAGTTGCGGCGCGTCGATGCGGCGCGATCCGCCGCCGCGGTGATCGCCACGAGCCTGGGCATCAGGCATCTGGAGAGAAAGGCGCTGGCCATTGTCGACAGGGTCTGGGTCTGTTCGACCAGCGATCGCGAAAGGCTGATGGCCGTTTGCCGGCGCAAGGTGCCGATCGATGTCGTTGCGAACGGAATTCCGCACGCTGGCGACATTCCCGAGACGCTGCCCGCCGAAGCCGTGCCCGACAACGGCTTTCCGGAGATCCTGTTTGTCGGCCATCTCGGCTATCCTCCAAACGTCGATGCCGCCGAACGATTGGCCGGCGCCATACTGCCCCGCATCCGACAGGCTTTTCCAACGGCGAGACTGGTCCTTGCCGGACGCAGCCCCAAGCCAGCGGTGCGGGCGCTGGCCCGATTGCCTGACGTGGAGCTCGTCGAGGACCCGCAAGACGTGGCGCCACTGCTGTCCAGGGCGCATCTCAGCATCATCCCGCTTACGGCAGGCGGCGGCACGCGCATCAAGATCCTGGAGGCTATGGCCTGGGGCGTGCCGGTGATCGCGACACCGCTGGCGGCCGAGGGCCTGGACCTGGTCGAGAATGAAGAGGTGCTGCTGTCGGATACCGATGAAGGGCTTGCCGAGATGGCCGTCGGACTTTGCCTGGACGCTGAACGCAGGGCACTGCAGCGCATTCGCGCGCATCGAGCGGTATGGGCAAGATTTGGCCCGCGAGCCATCCGCAATGCCGTCCACGGCGGGCTAGGACTGGACGAGGCCGGCGCATGATTCCACCGATCCTTCACCAGACATGGAAGAGCCGCAGCGTCAATCGTGCAATTCCCGCGATATCGGCGGACCAATCGAAAAACCGGAGAACGTGACCTCAAAGCCCTCGCGTTGCGGCGAACAGCACATCATGCCGACATCGACCGTCTTCGAGACCGGAAAGTAGGCAAGCCGCACAGGCTTCCAGTGGCCGTCGGAAGCGTCGAGATACTGGATACGAATCGTCTCGGCATGGCGGGTCAACCGGATCCTGACCCCGTCCGGACTGGCCGGAATGGTGGCCAGCGACCAGTCCGAGGCATCGTTGGTGACGACGACGGAAAAGTACATCACGCCGTCGGTATACTCGATGCCGGCCTTGACCCAATGCGTTTCGCTGAGCCGAACCATCAATCCGGCCTGGTCGTAGAGCACCTCGTAGCGCCCGTCGACGGTAACCTCGGCGGTGAAATCGCCCTCGACCGGCCGGTACATAAAGTGGCCGTTGTCGCGCCAGAAACCGTAGAAGGTCTCGCGCCAGAAGTCGGTCTCCTTGCCGGTGCGCACGCGAACGGCATCGCCCTCGATGGAATGCTGGGGCGGCGGATTGAGCCAGGTCAGGTCCTGCAATGTCATCGCGTTGCGCCCGTCCGGTCCCTTGATGCGTCGGCTCGCCGGCCCGATCAGCCGGCGCCCGATTGGTCTGCGCCCGTTTAGCCTGCGCGCGTTTAGCCTGCGAATGTGTAAGCCGTCTTCACGGTGGTGTAGAATTCCGCCGCATAGCGGCCCTGCTCGCGCGGGCCATAGCTCGACCCCTTGCGCCCGCCGAAGGGAACGTGGAAGTCGACACCCGCCGTCGGCAGATTGACCATCACCATGCCGGCCTCCGAATTGCGCTTGAAGTGGGTGGCATGCTTGAGGCTCGAGGTGCAGATGCCCGACGTCAGCCCGAAAGGCGTGTCATTGGCGACGGCCAGCGCCTCGTCATAGTCCTTGACGCGGATGACGCTGGCAACAGGCCCGAAGATCTCCTCGCGCGAACTGCGCATGGCGTTGGTGGCCTGCGTCAGCAGCGCCGGCTGCAAGAAGAAGCCCGGCGTCTTGCGATCGAGCCTCTCGCCGCCGAAGGCGAGCGTAGCCCCTTCCCTGACGCCGATGGCGATATAGTCCTCATCCTGCTTCAACTGTGTCGCGTCGACGACCGGACCGATCTGGGTCTGCGCGTCGAGCGCGTCGCCGACGACCAGTTTGCTCATGCGATCCTTGAGGGCATCGACGAAACGGTCGTGGATGCCGTCGGTCACAATCAGCCTGGACGAGGCCGTGCAGCGCTGGCCGGTCGAGAAGAAGGCGCCATTGAGCGCGCAATCGACAGCCGTTGCGAGATCGGCATCGTCGAGCACGACCAACGGGTTCTTGCCGCCCATTTCGAGCTGAAACTTGCGCATGTGCTCGATGCTTGCGGCGGCGACGCGCTTGCCGGTGCCGACCGAGCCGGTGAAGGTGATGGCGTTGACATCGGGGCTGTCGAGCATCGCCTGGCCGACCACCGAGCCCTTGCCCATGACGAGGTTGAGCACGCCCTTCGGCAGGCCGGCGCGATGCAGGATGTCGACGATGGACCATGCGCTCTCGGGAACCAGTTCAGCCGGCTTGAAGACGATGGTGTTGCCATGCGCCAACGCCGGAGCGATCTTCCAGGCCGGAATGGCTATCGGGAAATTCCACGGCGTGATGATGCCGACCACGCCGACCGCTTCGCGGGTGATCTCGACGCCGACGCCCGGCCGAACGCTTGGCACGACCTCTCCGACCAGGCGCAATGTTTCGCCGGCAAAGAAATCAAATATCTGGGCGGCGCGAATGGTCTCGCCGATCCCTTCGGCCAGCGTCTTGCCTTCCTCGCGCGCCAGGTTGCGGCCGATCTCGTCCTTGCGCGCCATGATCTCGTCCGCGGTCTTTTTCAGCACCGCGTGGCGCGCCAGCGGACCGGAACGGGACCAGGCCGGAAACGCCGCCTTGGCGGCGGCGATCGCCTGCTTGGCCTGCTCGGCTCCCGCCGAGGCATATTCGCCGACGACGTCACCGGTATCCGAGGGGTTGATGTTGCGGGAACCGGCGTCGCCGACCCATTCGCCATCGATGAGGTTTTTTCGAAACTGAGCCATGTCCTGGTCTTTCCTGCTGATTGGCCGCGCGGCGGCATCTGTCTGAATTGGTATTTGCCAGACAATTGCCTTGCGGGAAAGCACGCACTGGCCGGGTCGCCGCGACAAAAATCCCCAGCCTGCCATCGCACCGATCATGCGGCAGCGACGGCGCGCCATTGACAGCCAGCCCGGCTAACATCCACCAGCCACCCCGAGGGGCTCAAACGAATTGCTCTGTACACAAATGTCCATAGCCTTGATTTGCCCAATGCGGCGTGCCATGCGTCGTGTTGATGGCGGCACTCGAAACGACGATCCAGCGCGCCGGCGCCACCGGCAACATCAAGGCCACTCGCGAAGACTGGCTGAAGCTTGCGCTTGAAACGTTGATCTCCGATGGTGTCGAACGCGTCCGCGTGCTGACGCTTGGCCAGAAGCTCGACGTCTCGCGCTCGAGCTTCTACTGGTACTTCAAGAGCCGGCAGGATTTGCTCGACCAGTTGCTGGACTACTGGCGGCAGACCAACACCAGGTTCATCGTCGAGCGCGCCGGACGACCTTCCGCGACCGTCATCCGCGGGGTGATGAGCATTTTCGAATGCTGGGTGGACGAGAGGCTGTTCGATCCCCGGCTGGATTTCGCGATCAGGGCCTGGGCTCGTCGCTCCCCCGCCATCAGGCGCGCGCTCGACGAGGCCGACGAGGAGCGCGTCAACGCCATCCGCGACATGTTCATGCGCCATGGCTATGACGAGGAAGACGCGTTCGTGCGGGCCCGCATCCTCTATTTCATGCAGATCGGCTATTACTCGCTGGAGCTCGACGAACCGATGAGCAGCCGCCTGGCACACGTCGCCTCGTATCTGCGCAGCTTCACTGGCCAGGAGCCGCCGGCAGAAGATGTCGAGGACTTCGCGCGCTACGTCGAGAAGACACTTTCCGGCAAGCGATAGACACGGCCGGCGGGCCGGCCTGGCCAGACGCTTTCCCAGACGACATACGTAGGATGCCTATCCCCATAGCCAGCACACCACCCTGCTCGGGATCAACTTCGCGACGTACTAGACAAACGCCAGAGCGAGTTCGTCGGCCGCCGCTCGCTGTTCACCGAGGAGGCCTCGCGGCGACCGCATGCAGCTTGTCGGGCTGACGGTGCCCCAAGGTGAAGCCCCGCTGCCGACTGGCGCGCACGGCATCAGACGTAGCGACGGCAAGCTACACAGCCAGGGCTTTGTCACATCGAGCTACCAGAGCCCGACGCTCGGACGGCCGGTCGCGCTTGGCCTGATCGAACGTGGCGCGGCCCGCCACGGCGAGGCGATCGAAATCCAGCATCTCGGCAAGGTCAGGACGGCGACGATTGCCGCGCCTTGCGCCTTCGACCCGGCAGGAGAGCGGCTGCATGCGTGATCTCGCGGAAAAATGGTCCGTCGCGCCGGACTGGCAGTCGGCGGTCATCACCGCGCCCGGCCTTGTGGTGCGCGCGATCTCGGATCTCAATCAGCTGCTGGTCAGCGGCGATCTCGACGCCTGGGCGCGGGTATCCGGTATGGACGGGACTGGCGTAGGTGCGTTTGGGGCGACGCAGGGCGACCGCTATGCGGCGCGGCTAGCGCGCGACCGGCTGCTGGCCGTGTCGAACAGTCCGCTCGCTATCGCCAAGGGCTGGCACGCAGAAGGCTTCGCCGTGACGGAGATCAGCGCCGGGTTGCAGGTGTTCGAGGTCGAAGGCCCGGCGCTCAACGCTTTCATCGCGCGAGGGACGACGCTCGACCCCAGCCAAGCGAGTGCGAGTGCCGCGCTTTCCTTCGCCGGCATCAACGCCGTCGTCTATCGCCATCAGGACAGGCTGCGCGTCCATGTCGACCGCGGTCTTGCCGCCTATCTCTGGACGTGGATGGAGCAGGCCGCCGGCCACATCGCGGCCGGTTCATCAAATTAGCCAGCCTTGATCGCGCTCAGAGCGTGAACGACCAGAACAGGCACGCCAGCGTCGCGGCGGCGAAAACCACGAAGAACAGGCTGCGCAGCAGCACGTTGCGGCGCAGTTCGTTCATGACGAAATGGCACCCGATCACTGCCACCGCAAACAGGAACCGCCAGTTCAGCAGCGCCCCCAAAACCCCGCTCTGGCCGAACGCCCATCGGGCGGCGAGACCGCCGACGATGGTCGCAAGCAGCACGATCACCGTCCAGAACAGGGCGTCGGCGGCATGGGTCAGGACAATGCTGGCCGCGCGGATCGGCAGGATCATCATCAACAGCGCGCTGAAGAAATAGACGGCAGCCAGCGGAATGAACGTCCCGGCATCGGCGATGCCGTCGAGGCGCCTGACGCCGATCGCGCCATAGGGATAGCCGTGCCTGGCCACCGCCAGGCTCAGCGCCATGAGCAGAGCGGTCAACACGGCGACGAGTGCGAAGGTCGTGAGGGCTTTGCTCATGGTGTTCCTGTCAAACGAATCAGACAGGAACAGATGTAACCGGCGGTCGTAAATTGCGCGTAAGCGAAGTTGCCGCAGTGCGGATTTCGATCTTGCCGCAATCCGCCTGGCGGCAGGCTACTCGGCGGCGATCCTGCCTGCCGAGCGGTTGGCCAGCACGAAGCCGACCTCATCGACCGCCTGCGCCGCGCGCTTCAGGATCGCCTCGGAGCGCAGCACGCCATCGGTGAAATCCCTGTCGGTGGCGTAGACAGCGGTGGGCAGCGTGAAGGCTTCGAAGAAGCCGAACAGCGGCCGCAACTGGTGCTCTACGATCAGGGCATGGCGCTCGCCGCCGCCGGTCGCGGTCAACAGAATGGGCTTTCCCCGCAACGCGGCCGGGTCGATCAGGTCGAAGAAATGCTTGAACAGGCCGGTGTAGCTGCCCTTGTAGGTCGGCGAACCGACGACCAGCACGTCGGCGGCGAGGATCTGAGCCAGGATCGGTTGGGCCTGGCCGTCAAGATCGCGGGCCCATCGTGCCGTACCGAGCGATGGGCCGACATCCTCAATGTCGTAGGTGCTCGCCGACAGGCCATGGCGCGTGGCGATGTCCCTGGTGACGAGATCGACGAAGGCGCGCGTCTTTGACGGCCGGGTGATGTTGCCGGAAAAGCCGACGACGGTTGGATTTGACATGGCAGTGGCCTCTTGGATGGTCGAGTTTTGCCGAGGTGGGCCGTCCGCCCACCGGTGGAAAATCAGCTCCAGGCGTGCAGCGGCGGGTTTTCGCCGTTGAGGAAATACTTGCCGAGGATCGAATATTTCCAGCGTACCGGATCATGCAGCGTGTGGGTGCGGGCATTGCGCCAATGCCTGTCGAGATTGTGCTCGGCCAGCGTCGAGCGTGTACCCGCCAGTTCGAACAGCTTGTTGGTGGCGGCGATGGCGATCTCGGTCGACAGGATTTTTGCTTCGGCCGTGATGATCTGCGCATGCGCCACCGTCTCGGCGGTCGGCTCGGCCACCGCACGGTCGATTGCCAGGCCGGCCTTTTCCAGCAGCGCCTGCGCCGCGTGCAGGCGCAGCGTCAGGTCACCGATGGCCTGGATGGTGTAGGGATCATCCCAGGCATTGTCGACGCCGCTGTCGATCCAGGCACGGCTCCTGGTCCTGACGAAGTGAACCGTCTCGTCGATCGCCGCCTGGGCGATGCCGGTGTCCACCGCCACCTGGATGATCTGGAAGATGGCGCCGTCGGCGGTTGGTTTGTCGTAGCCCTTGTAGCCGGGCACCAGATGTGTCTTCGGCACCTTGACGTTGTCGATGATGACGGTGCCGGACAGCGTCGTGCGCTGGCCGAAGCTCGACCAGTCGTCGATGACCGTCAGGCCGGGCGCTCCACGGTCGGCGATCGCATACCAGGCGCGGCCCTCGTCATCGAGCGCGACGATCGGCACCAGATGGGCGAGCAGGGCACCGGACGAATAGAATTTGCGGCCGTTGACGACCACATGATCGCCGGCGTCGGTGAAGCGGGTCTCGAAATCGGCAGCTCGCTTGGAGCCGAACTCCGAAAAGGCATTGCCGAACCGCGTGCCTTTCAGCACTTCGGCGAACAGCAGCTTCTGCTGATCCTTGTCAGACACGGTGCGGATGGCGGCGACGACGCCGAGATGGTTCTGGGCGATCTGGCCGATCGAGGAATCCGCCGCCGAGATGATCTCGATCACCTTCGCCAGCGTCGCGTAGGACAGTTCAGGGCCACCGAATGCCTTGGGCACATTGATCGACCACAGACCGCTCTGCGAAAATGCATCGAGTTCGGCAACCGGCCATATCCGCTCGCGGTCGCGTTTTGAAGAGTCCTTGACGAATTCGGCGGCGAGCCGCTGGGCGACCGCGATCGCCTCGGCGTCGTTCTTGATGATATGCGCCGGTTTCGCTGGCCTTGCGACTGGCGGCACGGCGGCGGAAGCCTGGTCTGTCTTGACGGTCGAAACGGTCATTTCACTGCTCCTTCGGATTTGTTTCAGGCAACGGCATGGAGATGAGCGGGCTTGACGGCAGGCGATGCCTGCTGCCCGAGATAGAAGGCCCGCACGTCCTCGCGCTGGCGAAGATCGGCGGCGGCGCCTGAAAGAACCGAGACGCCGTTTTCGAGCACTGTGGCGTGGTCGGCATATCCGAGAGCCACAGCCGAGTTCTGCTCCGCGACCAGGATCGACAGGCCGGTCTCGCGATTCAACTTTCTGAGCGTCTGGAAGATGTCCTGCACGATGAGCGGGGCGAGCCCCATCGACGGTTCGTCGAGGACAAGCAGACGCGGCCGCGACATCAGCGCCCGGCCAATCGCGGTCATCTGCTGTTCGCCACCGGAGGTAAGCCCGGACAGTGTCCGGCGCTTTTCCCTGAGGCGAGGGAAATAGCCGTAGATCCGCTCGAGATCCTGGTTGATCTCGGTACGGCGGCCGCTGCGGCCGATACCGCCGGCGACCAGGTTCTCCTCGACCGTAAGGCTCTTGAAGCAGTGACGGCCCTCCAGCACCTGGACAAGGCCGGCGCGCACGAGATCGCCGGGCTTGCGGCGCGAGACATCCGCGCCGTCGTAGCGGATGGTGCCGGCGTTGACCTGGCCGCGCTCGGCCGGCAGCAGGTTGGAGACGGCCTTCAGCGTGGTGGTCTTGCCGGCGCCGTTGGCGCCAAGCAGTGCCATGATCTCGCCGCGCCTGATCTCGAAACTGACGCCGTGCAGCGCCGTGATGGCGTGGTTGTAAGTGGCGTGGACCGTGTCCACGGCAAGGATGACGTCATCATTCGGCATGGCTCTCATTCCGTGGTTCGAGGAACCGAAGCAGGCGGGGCGCCACGGAACCTGTCCGCGGCGCCCGGCATGGCTGATCAGTTGGTGGTCACGGCGTCGGCATTGTCGGCGGTGCGCAGCTTGATGCCTTTCTCGGCGGCATAGGCCTCGGCGGACTTCTCGATGATCGGCCGCAACAGCGCCCAGTCCGGTGCGATCCAGTCGGAGACAACGTTCCACTTCTTGCCGTCCCACTGCTGGAAGGTCACGTAGCCTTCGCCTTCGTGATTGTCCCAGCTGACATTGATCGAGTGGAACAGGTCCTTGGCGCCGAGGGCCTCGACCTTGGCCGGATCGAGCTTGAGATGCTCGAAGCCCCAGCGGACTTCGTCACCGGTCAGCGTGCGGTGGCCGAACTTTTCCTGCGCGACGCGGATCGCCTCGACATTGAGGATGCCGTTGACGATGCCGAGGTTGTGGTAGACCGAGCCGATGCGCGACTTGTCTTCCAGATTGCCCTTGCCGGCGCCGTAGACCGTCTTCACGATCTCCTGCACCACAGGATAGCTGTTGCCGGTGGCCTGGGTGGTGATGGCGGTGTAGCCCTTGGCGGCATCGCCGGCCGGGATGACGTCCTCTTCGGAATTCGACCAGACATTGCCGACGATGTGGTCGACGGGATAGCCGACCTTGACCGCCGTCTTCAGCGCCACAGGGTTCATCACGCCCCAGCCGCGCAGGACGACGAAGTCCGGCTTGGCGCGGCGGATGGTCAGCCACTGCGACTGCTGCTCGTTGCCGGGATGCGGCACTTCGATCTGCTGCACGGTGAAGCCGTATTTCTGCGCCAGCAGTTCATAGATCGGGATGGTCTCCTTGCCGTAGGGCGAGCCGTGATAGAGCACGACGATCTTCTTGCCCTTCAGCTTGTCGATGCCGCCCTCCTTGGAGGCGATGTAGTTCACGATGCCTGACGTCTCGCTGTAGGGGTTGAGCAGCAGCGGGAAGACGTAGGGGAAGACGCGTCCGTCGGTGGAGTCGGTGCGGCCGTGGTTGACCGTGATCAGCGGCACCTTGTCGGCGGTGATGCGGTCGATCATGGCATAGGCGATGCCGACCGAGAGAGGGTTCCAGGCGGCGGCGCCGGCATGGCTCTTCTGCCGCTCGTAGCATTCGACGCCGCGCTCGACCTCGTACTGGGTCTCGCATTCGTCCCAGGTCAGCTTGACGCCGTTGACGCCGCCGTCGCGGATGTTGATGAGGTTGAGATAGTCGATGAAGCCGCCGAAGAAGCCGGTGCCGCCGGCCGCATAGGGCCCGACGCGATAGCTCTGCAGCGGGAAATACTGTTCGTCGGCGTGGGCGGCGGGCAAGGCCGCCGACACGATCATCGCCGCGGACAGCGCCGCCGCCTTGACTGTGCTCAGGAAGGTCATGGTCGAGGTACTCCCGGTAAGGGCCGTCTTGGATTCGGCCTCTGGTTCATTTTCGAATGCATGGAGCTCATGTCGACTGCCAGGCGAACAGGAGCCGTCTTCGGACCCTGTCCCACAGGGCCACAAGCCCGTCGGGTTCCAGGATCAGAAACAGGATGATGAGCGCGCCCAGCACGATGCGCTGGCTCATGTCGAGCACGCCCGAGTCAAAGAGATCGCCGAGCAGGAAGCCGCCGAGGCGAGACAAGCCAAGCGGAAAGACGACGATGAGGGCGGCGCCGAAAAAGGCACCGCGGATCGAGGCGAGGCCGCCAATGATGATGATGAACAGGATCTGGAATGACCGATCGAGATCGAATCCGGCCGGCTCGACGGTCCTGAGATAGGCGAAGGCCCAGATGACGCCGGCGACGCCGATGATGAAGGACGAGATGGCGAAGGCCAGCAGCTTGGTCTTCAGCACCGGTATGCCGATGATACGGGCGGCGGTTTCATTGTCGCGGATGGCGATGAAGTTGCGCCCGGTCTGCGACGAGACCAGCCGGTGGGCGAAGAAGGTTAGGATGGCGACGATGGTCAGCGCAAAGAGATAGCGGCCGATGGCGTCATCGAGCGCAAAGCCGGCTATCGACAGTCTCGGCGCATCGATGACGCCGGAAGCCGAGTCATTGGAGAACCAACTGAACTTGGTCAGCACCCATTGCACGAAGAACTGCGCGGCAAGCGTCGAAACCGCGAGGTAGAAGCCTTTCAGGCGCAGGCTTGGCAGGCCGAAGACGATGCCGATCGCGGCGGCGACGAGGCCGGCCGGGACAATGCTGCCGACGAGCGGCAGGCCCTCGACCCGCAGGTTGAAATTATAGGCGGCGAAGGCGCCCGCCGCCATGAACGCGGCACTGCCCAGCGAGACCTGACCGGCATAGCCGGTGAGGATGTTGAGTCCGACGCCAGCGAGGCTGAGTGCCAGGAACGGCAACAGGATGGCCTCGAACAGGTAGCTCGAGCCGATCAGCGGCACGACGCCATAGGCGAAGGCGAGCAACAAGACGGGCACGATCCATTTCGGCAGCGTCGGCGCGGACGGAAACTCGCTGGCGATCGCGGTCATGGCTCAGATCCTTTCCACGAGCTTCTGGCCGAACAGGCCGGAAGGACGGATCAGCAGGAAGGCGAGCGCGACGACATAGGCGAACCAGCTCTCGATGCCGCCGCCGAAATAGTCGCCGATATAGACCTCGGCGAGCTTCTCGCTGGCGCCGATCAAGAGCCCGCCGACGATGGCGCCAAGGATGGAATCGAAGCCGCCCAGCACCAGCACCGGCAACGCCTTGAGCACCACCAGGGACAGCGAGAACTGCACCCCGAGGCGGGCGCCCCAGAGCAACCCCGCCACCAGCGCGACGAGGCCGGCAGCAGCCCACACGGTGGCCCAGATCAGCGGCAGCCTGAGGCCGACGGCGAGTGCGGCGAACTGGTCGTCGGCGACGGCGCGGAAGCTAAGGCCGATGCGGGTGTAGCGGAAGAACAGTGACAGCAGGAGAACCATGCCGGCGGCGACAACCGCCGCGAAGATGTCGAACTGGCTGATCAACACGCCGCCGACTTCCAGCGGCACGTCCTCGATGCCGAGGTCGAGACCGTGGACCTGCGTGCCCCAGATCAGCTGGGCGGCGCCCTCGATGATGTAGGAGAGGCCGAGCGTCGCCATGAACAGGGTGATCGGGGGCTTGTTGGTCAGCGGCCGCAGCACCGTGCGCTCGATGGCGACGCCCATCGCCACCATGATGGCGAAAGTGACCGCCAGCGCCAGCGCGAACGGAATGCCGCGCTCGACGAGGCTGACGAAGGTGAGGGCCGCGAACAGGAGCATCGCGCCTTGCGCGAAATTGAGCACGCCCGAGGTCTTGTAGATCAGCACGAAGCCGATCGCGACCAGCGAATACATGACGCCGGAGAGCAGGCCGCCGACGAGCACTTCGATGAAGAACTGGTAGTCGAAGTCGGCGATCATATGCCTGCCCCGCCCTCATTGTCCGAGGCGACGCCGAGATAAGCATCGATGACGCGCTGGTCGTTCCTGACTTCCTCGGGCGTTGCGTCGGCGATCTTGCGGCCGTAGTCGAGAACGGCAATACGGTCGGACAGACCCATGACGACGCCGACATCATGCTCGATCAGCACTACGGTGGTGGCGAAGCGGTCGCGCGCGGCGCGGACGAAGACCGCCATCTCGCTCTTTTCGCCTGCGGTCATGCCAGCCATCGGTTCGTCGAGCAAAAGCAGGCGCGGCTGCGCCACCAGTGCGCGGGCAAGCTCAACCCGCTTCTGCAGCCCATAGGGCAGCGTGCCGGCGAGGCGATCGCGAACCGCGGTCAGGTCGAGGAATTCGAGGATCTGGTCGGCACGGCTCAGAGAGTCGCGCCGCTCGCCGCGCGACCGGCCGATGCCAAGCACCTGGCCGGCAAAGTTCGAGCGGATTTTGTAGGCGAGACCGGACGCGACATTGTCGAGGACGCTGAGGCCCTTGAACAGAGCAAGGTTCTGAAAAGTCCTGGCGACGCCGAGATGTGCCAGCCGCTGCGTCGGCACCTGGTCATAACCAACGCCGTCGAGCCGGACATGGCCCCGGTCTGGACGGTAGACGCCGCTGATGACGTTGATCAGCGAACTCTTGCCGGCGCCATTCGGGCCGATAATGGCGCGGATCTCGCCGGGGCGAACCGAAAGATCCACCTCGGCCAGCGCGACGACGCCACCAAATGACAGACCGATGCCCTGAAGCGAAAGCAGCGGGGCGGCGGCGGCGGCGCCGAACCCTGTCGGCTCGCTAGGACCCTCGGGCTGCTGCCGCGGCCCCGGGATGGACGGCAGACCGCGCGCAAAGACCTCCGGCGCATAGACCGAAGCCTCCATCACTCCGACAGCATAACTGGCCAACGGCATTCCAATCGTCCTCGATTGCTTCAGCAGGCGCACAATCCCCATTGCTGCTCGATGGATCGAGCGCGCCTGGGAACCTTCATTCGTGCTGGCCGGAGCCTGTCCGGTCAGACTTTGCGGTGGCTATTCTGCCGCCAGCGATGCTGCCGCCTCGGCGCCCTCCAGCTCGCGCACGAGCGGGATGACATGCTTGCCGAAATAGTCGACCTCTTCCTGGAAATGCAGGAAGCCGAGCAGGATGAGATCGGCGCCAGCGCGCTTCAGATCGACGATGCGCTCGGCGACTTGCCTGGGCGTGCCGATCAGGTTCGAGCGGAAGCCGTCATTGTACTGGACCAGATCGTCGAAGGACGACTTCGCCCAGTTGCCTTCGCCTTCCGGCGAGGCCTTGCCGGCATTCTTGACCTCGTGGCCAAAGGCGTTGACCGCCTCGGGATTGGCCTTGGCGATGATTTCGGCAAGCACCGCCTTTGCCTCGTCCTCGGTCTCGCGGACGATGGCGAAGGCATTGACGCCGACCTTGACGGAATGGTTGCTGGCCTTCGCCTTGGCCTGGATGTCGTCCACCTGTCTGGCGATCTCGGCCGGCGTGTTGCCATTGGTGAAATACCAGTCCGAGACCCGGGATGCCATGTCGCGCGCGGCGCGT
Source organism: Mesorhizobium sp. RCAM 05104 (assembly GCF_059683645.1). Classification (NCBI taxonomy): domain Bacteria; kingdom Pseudomonadati; phylum Pseudomonadota; class Alphaproteobacteria; order Hyphomicrobiales; family Phyllobacteriaceae; genus Mesorhizobium; species Mesorhizobium sp. RCAM 05104. The sequence continues at coordinate 3,198,328 of NZ_CM185033.1, forward strand.
GAGGAACCGCCCTGGAAGATTTCGGGCAACGGCTGCGGCGGTTTCGGCTTCAGCGAATAGTCGTTGAAGCGGTAGAAATCGCCGCGGAAGGTGAAGCTGTCTTCAGTCCATATTCCGCGCAGCGCACGGATGAATTCCTCCGAGCGCCGGTAGCGCTCGTCATGGTCGAGCCAGTGTTCGCCGATGGCGTGGAACTCGCCACGGAACCAACCGGAAACGATATTGACCGCGACACGGCCGTTGGTCAGGTAGCTGATGGTGGCGATCTGCTTTGCCGCCAGCGCCGGGTTCCACGGTCCGGGCAGGATCGCCGCGATGACCTTGAGCGTGGTGGTCGCAGCCAGCAGATCATGGCTGAACGCCACCGATTCATGCTGTTCGTCGGCGCCGTAGCCGGCGGTGAAGCGTATCTGGCTGAGCGCATAGTCGAAGCCAGCCTTCTCGGCGATCTGCGCCAGCTTTCGGTTGTACTGCGCCGAATGGTTGGTGCGCTGCTCGATGTTGGAGATCACCAGGCCACCAGAGACATTCGGCACCCAGTAGGCGAATTTGATCGTGTCGGTTCCTGCGTGCGCCATGAACTTTCTCCCATTCAGGCCGTCTCGTTGCTCGATCCGACCGCAGCCGGATTTCCCAATATTTATTATGTTTATAGAATATATATACAAAGAAGGATTTTCTATTTTTGGGGGCCTTCGCAGGACGAAAATACCAATTTTGACCGGCCGCGCCGGCCTGCGGTTGTCAGCTCTCGACCGGTGCGTGAGAAGCCTTGGCTCCGACGGCCTCGGGTGACGGACGCGTGTCGAGCAGTTTTGCAACCACGGCTGCAACCGCCTGGGCATGGCGGGCGACTTCCGGCAAGCCCATGAGTTCACCGAAAGTCCCCCGCGCCAGTGGACCGGTGATGAAGAGTGTGGCGACCGCCCTGCCATCCCTGCCGACGGCGCGGCTGTCGAGACCCGTCTCGATACCCAGACCGTACTGGTCGGCCCTGATCAGCCCGGCTTCAGCCAGCGAGCGCAATGCCGGATTGAGCTGAAGCGCCCGCCCATGTGCCGGACCCGTGGTGTTGATGACCGCATCGAAGCGTGCCGTCTGGATCCGCGTCTGCCCGCGCTGCCGAAAGCTGACCGCAAGGCCGTCGTCCTCATGGTTCGACGCGACAAGCCTGGCCGCGATGTTTTCGAATGTGCCGGTGGCGGCCCGGCGATCGAGCACGGCCGCGACCTGCGGTGCGATCCTGAAGCGATGCACGTCCCAGAACACGCGCAGCTGGCGGACCAGCCTTGCCCGCTCCCGCGGGGCAAGCGCGGCCCACAGCACCGGCCCCTGCAAGCGCAACTGGTCGAACACGGACTGCCAGTTGACATTGGCGGCACGCGCCGCCGCCAGCGTCGCGCGAACATTCTCAAGCAAGCCGAGGGCGGTTGCCGCCGGTGCCGAGGCAAAGTCGCCGAAGGGCTCGCTCCTCACATCCGGATGGCCGCGAGAGCGCAGGCCGCGACGAGACAGCGCCATGATGCGGCCGCGATGGCCGCGGCGATCAAGTTCGGCAACCATGTCGGCCGAGGTCAGCCCGGAACCGACGATCAGCACCGAAGCATCCGGCCCGATCGCGGCAAGCCCGCCCGAGGCATATGGGTCGGCGACGAACCCCGGCGCTTCCGCCAGCGAGGTCAGCGCGGCGGGAATTTCGGGCAGTGGATGCGTCGCCGCCAGAATGACCACGTCAGCGGCGACCGGCCCGGCGGAGGTGTGTACGGTCCAGCCCGCGCCTTTGGGGTCATGTATCACGCGCGTGGCGCGGCCTTCGACGTGACGGATCACGCCCGAGTCGAGATAGGGCGCCAGGTGCTCGGCGACATAGCGGCCGAACACGCGCCGCCGCGGATAGGCGTCGCCATTCTTCCAGATGGCGTCGGGGTCGCGCTCGAGTTCCCCACTGCCAGCCAACCAGCGGGCAAAGTGCTGCGGATCATCCGGAGCCATGCTCATTCTGATCGCCGGTACATTGACCCGGTGCGACGGCTCCTCGCTGGAATAGGCAAGGCCGCCGCCAAGCACCGCTCGCGGCTCGATCACGGAAATCGACATGTGTGCCGGCCGATGTGTCCACGCCAGGTGCCAGGCCACCGCCGCGCCGGAAAAGCCGCCGCCAATTATGGCGACGCGCAACCGGCGGCCCGGAAGAAGCGCGTTCATGAGGCGCTGGCGAGCGACTTCGGCCGATGGTCGCCGGCGATGGTCTCGCCGAACGGGCCGGTGTTGACGGACGAGCCGGTGGCTTTCACCGGATGATCGGTCGGCAGTTTCGGCAGCACCAGCTCACCGAAACGATAGGCTTCTTCCAGGTGCGGGTAGCCCGACAGGATGAAGGTGTCGATGCCGAGGCGCCGGTATTCGTCGATGCGCTCGGCGATCGTGTCGGGATCACCGACGAGTGCCGTCCCGGCGCCGCCGCGCACCAGTCCGACCCCGGCCCACAAATTGGGCGCGATCTCGAGCTTGGCGCGGTTGCCGCCATGCAACGCGCTCATCCGCGCCTGGCCGACCGAATCCATGCGGGCAAAGACCTTCTGCGCCGAGGCGATCGTCGCATCGTCGAGCCGGCTGATCAGGCTGTCCGCCGCGGCCCAGGCCTCCTCGGTCGTTTCACGCGCGATGACATGCAGGCGAATGCCGAAGGAGAGCTTGCGGCCGGCCTTCTCGGCCAGCGCGCGCACGCTGTCCAGCTTGCGCTCGACATCGGCCGGAGGCTCGCCCCAGGTCAGGTATTTGTCTATCTCTTGCGCCGCCACCACGGATCCGGCTTCGGACGAGCCGCCGAAATAGAGCGGCGGGTATGGCGTCTGCACCGGCGGAAACAGCAGCCGGCCGTCTTCGATATGGAAATGCTTGCCTTCGTGCTCGACCGTCTCGCCGCGCAGCAAGCGCTTGTAGATCCGCAGGAATTCCTGCGTCACCTCGTAACGCTCGGCATGCGACAGGAAGATGCCGTCGCCCTTGTTCTCGAGCGGATCGCCGCCGGTCACCACATTGATCAGCAGGCGCCCGTTGGAGATGCGGTCGAGCGTCGCCGTCATACGCGCGGCCAGCGTTGGCGACTGCAGGCCTGGCCGGACGGCGACAAGGAAGCGCAGCCGTTCGGTCAGCGGCGCCAGCGCCGATGCGATCACCCAGGAATCCTCGCACGACCGGCCGGTCGGCAAGAGCACGCCATAGTAACCGAGCGTGTCGGCGGCCTTCGCCACTTGCGTCAGGTAGGGCAGATCGACCGATCTGCCGCCCTCGGCGGTGCCGAGATAGCGGCTGTCGCCATGCGTCGGCAGAAACCAGAGAACCTTGATGCGGTCCGGAATGTCGCGGCTCATGGCTTGCCTCCCGTCGTTTGATGGCGGTGGTTGGTTATGTCTGACGGGATTGAGGGCGGGCGAACAAAGGTAGGCATGGCGTGGTCCTGTCCAGGGGAAAACCAGATTGCCAGAGCAGATTGCTTATTCTATAAAATCTGTAGAGTTAGTCTATTCTAAATCCAGCGGCATAATTGGAAATTCTCTCCGCCCGATCGAAACTCATCGGCTGCCAGGCGTTGCTCGGGCGACCAGCGCGCCGAACACGGCGCTTGCCGAGCTTTCCGGACGCCGCGCCGATGGGCGACGCCAGTCATGGCCCGGCTCAGGTGCTTTCCGGATTGCATTCCAATATAACCCGACCATTTCTGGTGAACGAAGACGCGGATTTCCCATGGACCTGGATCCTTCGACGCTCAATCGCGCTCATCCGCTGCGCGATCAGATCTATCACCAGATCCGCAACTTGATCGTCGTCGGGCAGATGAAGCCGGGAGAAGTGATCAACGAGGTGGCTATCGCTGAAGCGCTCGGCGTCTCGCGCACCCCCGTGCGCGAAGCGGTCAAGCGGATCAGCGATGAGGGCCTGGTCAAGATCCTGGCGCAGACCGGCACCTATGTCGCGCCGATCAGCCGGGCCGACCTGGAAGAAGCCTATGTCATCCGGCGGGCCCTGGAGATGGAAAGCGCCAGGCGCGCGGCCGCCAAGTTCACGGCGGCAGCCAGCGCGCTGCTGGAAGAAAATATGGCGGCGCACCGGCTTGCCATATCGCGCGGCAGATATGCCACGGCGATACAGCTCGACGACATCTTTCATCGCACCATCGCCGAGATCTGTGGCATGCCGATGATCTGGCGGGCCGTCGACATTTCCAAGGCGCAGATGGATCGCGGCCGCTATCTCGCCATCCCCAAGCCCGGCTACGGCGAACAGACGATCGAGCAGCATGAGGCCATTCTCGACGCGCTCAAGCGCCACGACGCCGAGGGCGCCTCGCAAGCGATGGAACACCATCTCGAAACGTCTTTACGCAACACGCTCGAGGTCGCCGCCGATCTCCTCGGCTGACAGCCGCGCTCGCGCATTCCGCGCGGCCGCCCGCTGGAGGTCGACGAGGCCGCCGTCAGGTCGGCTGGGTCGAGATGATTACACCCGGCAACCGCCTTCAGCTGTCGCGAAGCTTCTCTTTCGCAATTCGCCAGGCCTGCTCCACATGTCGCCGGGCGGCTGCTTCGGCGTCATCGCCGCGATGCGACTTGATGGCGTTCATGATGACGGTCATTTCGGCGATCGCGGCTTCGCGACGGTTCTCCGAAGCGATCGTCATGGAACGCAGGTGGTTGATGCGGACGTTCAGGCCCTGGACGATCTCCCAGGCGATGCGCTTGTCAGCGGCATCGAAAAGCACTTCGTAGAACTTCGTCGTCGCCCGCATCACTTCGATCGGTTTCGCCGACGCCCACGCCTCAAGCAGGTTTTGCAGCGACCGCTCGAGGTCCGCGATCTGATCATCCGTCGCCGTCAGGGCGGCGGCACGCGCCGCGATGCCTTCCATCAGCGCGCGCAACTCATAGATCTCGTCGGTGCGGCTGAGATCGGGCCGGGCCACGGCGGGTCCATGACCCGGTATCATCTGGACGAGGCCTTCCGTCTCCAGCTGCCGCAGAACCTCGCGCACAACCGAGCGGCTGACCCCCAACTGGTCGCAAAGCGGTCGCTCGACCAGCCTTTCGCCGGGCTGGAAGTGGAACTCCATGATCGCTTCGCGCATGCGCTCGAGCGCCAGCGTTCTGAGCGTCTTGGTGGACCGTTCGATCCTGAGCGTGTCGTCGGCCAATTCACGTACCTCCCAGAACGCAAAGAACAGATTCGGCAATCCGTTGACAAGGGCTTTGGTCTTCAATAGTATGGTATACCATAAGATGATCGGCAGAAAGAGGAACCTTGTCTGGACCTCGGCCCCGGTCGAGCCCCGAGGATTCCATGAAGCCGGCCATCCGAAAAATAGTCACCCATGTCGAGAATACCCTGATCGAAGGCGGCAAGGCGGCCCCCCGGCCGCTGCGCCTGATCGGCGTCGCGGCGGTGCTCGACAATCCGTGGGCCGGGCGCGGGTTCACCGAAGATCTTTCCCCCCATATCCGTGCCTATGCGCCGGTCCTGGGGGAGATGCTGACCCGTGAGATTCTCGCGGTCGCGGGATCCGGCGAAGCCATCGAGGGCTACGGCAAGGCCGCCATTTGCGGCACGGCAGGCGAGATCGAGCATGCTTCGGCGCTCATCCACACGCTGCATTTCGGCAATCACTATCGCCGTGCCGTCGGCGCCAAAACATATCTCGCGTTCACCAACCTGCGCGGCGGGCCGAACACGCCGATCATGATCCCGCTGATGGACAAGAACGACGAAGGCCGACGCTCGCATTACCTGACGGTGCATTTCCAGATCGGCGACGCGCCCGCGCCCGACGAGCTGGTGGTGGCTCTCGGCGCCTCGATCGGCGGCCGCCCGCATCATCGCATCGGCGACCGCTATCAGGATCTCAAGGAAGTCGGAGATCTCCATGGCTGAATCCTCGGCCTGGCGTCGCGCAACGGCGCCTGACGGCACCAGCTTCATCCGGGCCGGTTCGGGCACGCCGGTCCTGCTCATCCACGGTGTCGGCATGAACGCCGCGATCTGGGAGCCGCAGATCGCGCGGATGAGCGACCGATGGGATGTCATCGCCATCGACATGCTGGGGCATGGCCAGTCACCGCTGCCGCCAGCGAACGCCGACCTTGCCGACTATGCCGCGCAGGCAATCAGGCTTCTCGATCATCTGGCCATTGGCGCCGTCTCGATCGTCGGTCATTCGATGGGCTCGCTGGTCGGACAGGAGATTGCTCTCAACGCGCCCGAACGGGTGCGCGGCGTCATCTCACTCAACGCGGTCTTCCGCCGCCCGGCGGACCTTGCCGAGGCCGTGCGCGGGCGCGCCGCCGAATTGAATGGCGCGGGCAACCTGTCGGGAACGGACGCGACGATCGCACGCTGGTTCGGCGACCCGGTTCCCGACGAGCTGGCCGAGGCCGCGAGGACGACACGCGCGGCATTGGAAAGCGTCGACCCGGAAGGCTATGCGCGCACCTATCGGCTTTTCGCCCATGCGGATGCGGCGCATGTCGATCGTCTTCCCGGCCTTGCCATGCCGGCACTGTTCATGACCGGCGCCGAGGACGGGAACTCCTCGCCGGCGATGTCGGCGGCGATGGCCCGTCTCGCGCCGCGCGGCCAGTGCGAGGTCCTGGAAGGCGAGCGGCATATGATGGCCGTCGCTTCCCCGGAAAAGGTCACACGGCTGATAACCGCTTTTCTTGAAAGCGTGGACGGTGGCGCCGGCATCCAGCCCGCCTTCGACTCTGGCGAATTCAGGCGGGCGCTTGGCTCGTTCCTGACCGGCGTGACCATCGTCACGACGATCGGAGTGGAAGGAGAGCCACGCGGCTTCACGGCGAACTCGTTCACCTCGGTGTCGCTCGATCCGCCGCTCGTGCTGGTCTGCATTGCCAAGAAGGCGATGGGTCACCCCGTGTTTTCGACCGCGAAGGGCTTTGCCATCAACGTCCTTTCGGAGGGACAGAAGGCCACCTCCGGTGTTTTCGCGTCGAAAGCGCAAGACAAGTTCTCGGCTGTCGAATGGCGCGCCGGCCGAACCGGCAGCCCGCTGCTCGACGGCTCGGTCGCGGCCTTCGACTGCGACCTCGACCAGCTGGTCGACGCCGGCGACCATTCCATCCTCATCGGCCGTGTCCGCGACTTTTCCCACAATGGCGCCCAGCCTCTGGGCTACTGCCGGGGTGCTTATGTTGCCCCCGGCCTCAGCCAGGAGGCACTGGCGGCAGCGCCGCCGGACATGGAGGTCGGTGCCATACTGGAAGACGAGGGCCGCGTGCTGTTCTTCGAAACCGCCGATGGTTTCCACCAATTGCCGGCGGGCCGCGGACTGGGTACGGCGAGCGACGCCAAAAGCCTCAAGGGCCGTCTTGCCGCGTCGGCGGTCAACGCCCAGCTCGGCTTCCTGTTCGCCGTCTGGGACGACACGGCGACGCCGTCGCGCACGCATGTCTATTACCGCGGCTCGGTCGATGCGCCCGCTTCCGGCAACAGCCAGGTCCGGCTCGTCGACATCGATCGCATAGCGCAGCTCAGGATCGCCGATCCGGCGGTACGGTCGATGCTTGCCCGCTATGCCCGCGAACGCATGGAAGACGCTTTCGGGGTCTATGTCGGCAACGAGATCGAAGGCGAGGTCCAGCCTTTGGCAAGGCCGGCCGCGCAGCCTGCAATTCGGGGTAAACAAGCATGAAGTTCTCGCTGTTCGTCCATATGGAACGCTCGGACCCGGCAAAGCCGCACGCCGAGCTTATCGACGAGCTCGAGGAGCTCGTCCTGATGGCCGAGGAGGCCGATTTCGAGACCGCCTGGATCGGCGAGCACCACGGCATGGAATTCACCATCTCGCCGAATCCGTTCATCAACATCGCCTATCTCGGCGCCAGGACGAAGCGCATCCGGCTCGGCACGGGGACGGTCATCGCGCCGTTCTGGCATCCGATCAAACTCGCCGGCGAGGCGGCCATGGCCGACCTCGCGACGCGAGGCCGGCTCGACATCGGCATCGCGCGCGGCGCCTACAGCTACGAATATGAAAGACTTTTCCCGGGGCTCGATGCCTGGGGCGCGGGCCAGCGCATGCGCGAGATCATTCCCGCCATCAAGGGCCTGTGGAAAGGTGACTTCGAACTGTCCGGGCAGTTCTGGACGTTTCCCTCAACCACCTCCTCGCCCAAGCCGGTGCAGGAACCGCACCCGCCGATCTGGGTGGCGGCGCGCGACCCGAACTCGCATGACTTCGCCGTTGCCAATGGCTGCCATGTCCAGGTGACGCCGCTGGCCTCCGGCGATGGCGAGGTCACCAGCCTGATGGAGCGCTTCAATGCGGCGTGCGCCGCGCACCCGGACACGGCGCGCCCCGACATCATGCTGCTGATGCATACATTCGTTGCCGAGGACGCCGCCGATGCCGAGCAACTGACGCGTGACCTGTCCCTGTTCTACTGCCAGTTCGGCGCCTGGTTCCAGAACAAGAAACCCGTTCGCCAAGGCATATTGGAAGCTCTCACCGACGACGAGATCGCGGCCATGCCGCAATACGCGCCGGACAAGATCCGCCAGAACCTCGTGATCGGCGAAGCCGAAGAGGTGATCGCCCGGCTGAAGGCATACGAGGCGCTCGGCTACGACCAGTACTCGATCTGGATCGACAGCGGCCTGCCGCACGAGCGCAAGAAGAAATCGCTGAAACTCTTCGTCGACAAGGTGATGCCGGCCTTCCGTGACGGGGGGTCGCAATGACCCTCGTGGCCTTCAAGAACTTCATCGACGGAACATTCGACGCGCCGACGGTCACCTTCGAAAGCATCGATCCGTCGACGGGAATGTCCTGGGCGACGATGCCGGCCGCGACGGAAGCCGATGTCGACCGCGCCGTCGCCGCGGCGCACCGGACGCTACGCTCCGGCCCATGGCCAGCGATGACGGCAACGGCGCGCGGCAAGCTGCTGGTGCGTCTCGGCGACCTCGTCGTCGCCAATGCCGATCGGCTGGCGGAACTCGAGACGCGCGACACAGGCAAGATCATTCGCGAGACCCGGGCCCAGATCGCCTATGTCGGCGACTACTACCGCTATTATGGCGGGCTCGCCGACAAGCACGAAGGCTCGTTTGTCCCCATCGACAAGACTGATATGGAAGTGACGATCCGGCCCGAGCCGATCGGCGTCGTCGCGGCGGTGGTGCCATGGAATTCGCAACTCTTCCTGTCCGCCGTCAAACTCGGTCCGGCACTGGCGGCGGGCTGCACCGTCGTTCTCAAAGCCTCGGAGGACGGCCCCGCCCCGCTGCTGGCCTTCGCTGAACTCGTCCATGAGGCCGGCTTCCCCGCTGGGACCGTGAACATCCTGACCGGCTTCGGACAGGATTGCGGCCGCCGCCTGACCAGCCATCCGCTCGTCGCCCGCGTCGCCTTCACTGGTGGTCCAGGAACCGCCCGGCAGATCATCAGCAACACAGCGGAAAACCTTGCCTACACGACGCTCGAGCTTGGTGGCAAAAGCCCGGTCGTGGTGTTTGCCGATGCCGATCTGGACAGTGCTGCCAACGCGGTCGTCGCCGGTATATTCGCCGCCACCGGCCAGAGCTGCGTCGCCGGTTCGCGGCTCATTGTCGAGCGCTCGATCAAGGACGAATTCCTCGCACGGCTCAAGCGCAAGGCCGAGGCCATCAGGATCGGAAATCCGCAGGATCCGGCCACCGAGATGGGGCCGCTGGCGACGGCGCGCCAGCGGGAATGGATCGAGAAGATCGTCGCGGCAAGTCTTGCCGACAGGGGAAGGCTGATCACCGGCGGTGAAAGACCCGCCGGTCACGCCGACGGCTTCTACTACGCACCAACCATCATCGATGCCCAGGACAATGCCGGGTTGCCCTGCGTGCGCGAGGAGCTGTTCGGCCCCGTGCTCAGCGTGCTCGCTTTCGACACCGAGGCCGAAGCGCTGGCGCTTGCCAACGACACGTCATTTGGGCTCGCCTCGGGCGTGTTCACCACCAATCTCGGCAAGGCCCATCGCATGGCGCGCGGCATCCATGCCGGCGTCGTCTGGGTTAATACCTACCGCGCCGTCTCGCCGCTGGTGCCGTTCGGCGGCTACGGCATGTCCGGGCTCGGCCGCGAAGGCGGGCTCGATGCGATCCGCGACTACACGCGCTCGAAATCGGTCTGGATACGGACGTCGGACGAGCCGATCCCCGATCCGTTCGTCATGCGATGAGGGCAGCGCCACCACCGCGCAATTTCACAACAACAAGAAACCAAACAACCAACAGAGGAGAATGACATGAAACTGATCTTGGCCGGCATCCTGGCCGGGCTTCTGGCGGCCACCGCCGCACACGCCGACGAAATGGTGTTCACCAGCTGGGGTGGGACCACCCAGGAGGCGCAGACCAAATCCTGGGCCGCGCCGTTCGAAGCGAGTTCCGGCGTCAAGGTCTTGCAGGACGGTCCGACCGACTACGGCAAGCTGAAGGCCATGGTGGAAGGCGGCAGCGTCGCCTGGGACGTCGTCGACGTCGAAATGGATTTCGCCATCAAGGCGGCCAAGGACGGCCTGCTGGAGCCGATCGATTTCACCGTCGTGCCGAAAGCCGATCTCGATCCGCGTTTCACCACCGACCATGCCGTCGGCAGTTTCTACTATTCCTTCGTCCTGGCCTGGAACAAGGGGGCCGTGTCGGGCGAACCAACAGGATGGGCCGACATGTTCGACCTGAAGAAATTTCCCGGCAAGCGCACCTTCTACAAATGGTCGGCGCCGGGCGTCATCGAGATCGCGCTTCTGGCCGATGGCGTGCCGGCCGACAAGCTTTACCCGCTCGACCTCGACCGGGCTTTCAAGAAGCTCGACACGATCAAGTCGGAAATCGTCTGGTGGGACAGCGGTGCCCAATCGCAGCAACTGATCGCTTCCGGTGAAGCGGCCTTCGGGCAGCTCTGGAACGGGCGCGTCTTCGCCCTCAAGCAGGACGGCGCCGACGTCGGCGCATCCTGGAACCAGAACATGACCGCCGCCGACGTTCTCGTCATTCCAAAGGGTTCGAAGAACAAGGCAAGCGCGATGAAATTCCTGGCCTCGGCGACGAGCCCGAAAGGCCAGGCGATGTTTGCCGAGGCAAGCGGCTATGCACCCGTGAACACGGCAGCCAAGGCCGAGATGCCGGCCGATGTCGTCAAGTCGCTGCCGGACGCCTTCGTCGACGGCCAGATCAATCTCGACATGAACTACTGGGCTCAAAACCGCGACACGATCGCCCAGCGCTGGTACGCCTGGCAGGCCAAGTAGCCGCCGACCTCACCGTGAACCGGCGGGACGCCGCAAGGCGTTCCGCCTGATGTGCCGGGATCATCACCATGTCGGGCAATTTGCTTCATCGACCGCCAGTCTTGCGAAAGCCCGTCATGCGAACACGACGCGGCCTCGGCGGTGCCTTGCCGGCGCTGATCCTTGTAACCCTGTTCTTCGTGGTTCCGGTGGTGGCGCTGCTGCTGCGCAGCGTCACCGAGCCCACAGCCGGCCTGCAGAACTATGCCATCCTGTTCGGCGACGGCACCTATGCGCGGGTCTTCTTCAACACCTTCCTGGTCGCCTCCATCGTCACCGCCGTCACCGTCATGGTGGCATTTCCGGTTGCTTGGACGCTGGCGATCATGCCGCCCGCCCTCGGCTCGATTGTCTTCGGTATCATCATCCTGTCGATGTGGACCAATCTGCTCACCCGAACCTACGCCTGGATGGTGCTGCTTCAGCGCACCGGCGTCATCAACCGGACATTGATGGATATCGGCCTGATCAGCGAACCGCTGCCTCTCATCAACAACCTTACCGGCGTCACCATCGGCATGGTCTACATCATGCTTCCCTTCATGATCCTGCCGCTGGTCGGAACCCTGCGCGCCATCGACCCGATGACGCTGCGCGCCGCCGCCCTGTGCGGCGCCAGCCCCCTCGACGCGTTTCGCCGGATATTGCTGCCATTGTCGCTGCCGGGAATAGCCGCCGGCGGGCTGATGGTCTTCGTCATGTCGCTCGGCTATTTCGTAACGCCGACGCTGCTCGGTGGCACCTCCAACATGATGCTCGCCGGGATGATCGCGCAGATGATCCAGTCGCTGCTCAACTGGGGGCTGGGAAGCGCCGCCGCCTTCATCCTGCTTGTGGTGACCATGGCGCTCTACGCGCTGCAACTGCGCCTGGTCGGCACCCAGCGCGTGACGGGAGGCGTCTGATGCTGCTCGACTACGACCGGCTGGGCTGGCTGCGCGGAGCCCTTCTTGCCTTCACTGGCCTTGTCGCTGCTTTCCTGCTGCTGCCGGTGGTCTTCATTGTGCTCCTGTCCTTCGGATCGTCCCGGTGGCTGGCCTTTCCGCCGCCAGGCTGGACGCTGAAATGGTATGAGGAGCTTTTCGCCGAACCGGCCTGGCTCGAAGCGGCACTGACCAGCGCGCGTATTGCCTCGATGGCGACGGTTCTCGCCGTGGTCATTGGACTTGTGGCTTCCTTCGCCCTGGTCCGGGGAAAATTTCGCGGACGCGATGCCGTGCGCGGCCTTCTGCTGACGCCGATGGTCCTGCCGGTGGTCGTCTTCGCCATCGCCATCTACGCCTTCTTCCTGCGGATCGGGCTTGGCGGCACCACGGCCGGCTTCGTCATCGCCCACACGGTGCTCGCGCTCCCCTTCGCCATCATTCCCATCAGCGCCGCGCTCGAAGGTTTCGACAAGTCCATCGAGGATGCCGCGATCGTCTGCGGCGCCAGCCCGTTCGAGGCAAGGCTGCGGGTCACCTTGCCGTCCATCAAGATCGGCATCTTCTCGGCGGCGATCTTTGCCTTTCTCGCATCCTGGGACGAGGTCGTGGTCGCCATCTTCATGGCCAGCCCGACCTTGCAGACCTTGCCGGTCAAGATCTGGGGCAGCCTGCGCCAGGATCTGAGCCCGGTCATCGCCGCCGCTTCCAGCCTTCTCGTTCTCCTGACGCTGGGCCTGATGATCGGGACAGCACTGATCCGACGGAAATTGTCGACATGACCGAGCCGTTCCTCTCCATTCGCAATCTGCGCAAGACGTTCGGCGGCTTCGTTGCCGTGCACGACGTCACCATCGACATACCCAAGGGGGAATTCCTGACCTTCCTCGGCCCCTCGGGCTCGGGCAAGTCGACCACGCTCTACGCCATCGCCGGCTTCCAGGACCCCACATCCGGCGACGTTCTTCTCGAGGGCAGGTCGCTGCTTTCGGTGCCGTCGCACAAGCGCAATATCGGCATGGTGTTCCAACGCTATACGCTGTTCCAGCATCTCACCGTCGCCGAGAACGTCGCCTTTCCGCTGCGCGTGCGGCGCCGGCCGGACGCCGAGGTGAATCGAAAAGTCGCCGAGATGCTGTCGCTGGTGCGGCTGGAGGGTTTCGGCGGCAGATATCCCGGCGCGCTGTCGGGCGGACAGCAGCAGCGCGTCGCCCTTGCGCGGGCGCTTGCCTACGATCCGCCGATCCTTTTGATGGACGAGCCGCTGTCGGCTCTCGACAAGAAGCTGCGCGAGGAGATCCAGGCCGAGATACGGCGCATCCACCGCGAAACTGGCGTAACGATCCTTTACGTCACCCACGATCAAGACGAGGCCCTGCATCTTTCGGACCGCATCGCCCTGTTTCGGGACGGGCGCATCGCCCAGATCGGTACCGGCGAAGACCTCTATCTGAGACCCGCGAGCGAATTCGTCGCCAGCTTCATCGGCAATTCGAACTTCCTGCCGGCCGAGCACCTCCAGACCACGGATGGCGCGGCGACGATCCGCCTCGCGGACGGCTCAATCGTGTCGGGCGTCAAGGCCACCCAGGAGTTCGGCCAAGGCCAGAAAACCAGGCTGATGGTGCGGCCGGAAGCGTTTCGGCTGAGACCTGGCCCGGCCACAGCCGGGCTTGCGGTCGAGTTCATCGATGCCGCCTTCTTCGGCGAGCGGCGGCGCGTCGTCGCGCGCACCTCCGCCGGTCAGGAGATCGACGTCAGGCCGCCTTCGGACATGGCGAATGACCACGACGCAACCGCGCAGCAGAGCGGCCGGGTGTTTTTCGATCCCGCCGCCGCATTCCTGTTTCCCGCCCTGCAAACGAGCTAGCCCGGCTGGCTTTGCAGGGGCAGTTTTTCGACTGGATGAACCGGCGCCGGATCGCCATCTCCTGTGAACTTTGCCCGAAGCGCGTCGGCGTAAAGCCGGGCGAGCCCGGTGTGGCGGCGTCGCAAGTAATCCGACTGATCGAGCCGCCACAGCCGCTCGATATCCGCCATGATCGCCGGGTTGCTCCACTTGGCATAGCCGCCCGCCGAATAGACGGTGATTTCGCCGGCGAACAGCCGCTCGTCAGTGACCAGAAAATCGACCCTGATATAGTCGAGGTCGCCCGCGATGCGCGGAGCGATGATGGCTGCCTGGCGAATGAATTCGACGAGGCGCGGCGTGACCGGCAGCGCCTGATCCTCACGCGGATAGTCGATATCACGCCCAGGCAAGGGATTGCCATTTTGATCGAACAGGCCGGACTTCAGCGCTTTCTTGTCCTCGGCCCGAACATGGCAGACAACACCGCTGCACACCTGAACCTTGATTTCGGTGGCAATCTTGCCGCCGCTCAAAGGCAGCGCCTCCTCGACAAACGCCTCCGGCACGATCGACCAGTAAGCCCATTCGCCGAAGCGGCGCCCGTGGCGCTTGCCCAGCCAGCGCTTCATCTTGCGCAGGATGGTGGCGCGATCCGGCTCGCCGCCGGAAACGAGGACGTTCATTTCGCAGCCATGGTTGGCCTTGACCATCACTTCGCCTGAAAACAGCGAGGAGGGGATGCCGTCAGGGTCACGACCGCGCCACAAGGTCTCAGGCACCGGCAGTTCCGGGCAGACGCGGCGGATGTAATCCTTGGCGGCGAGCTTGTCCGACAGCGTGACGAAGAGCGGATTGTGGTCGATCACTTTTCGCCACAGCATGCGTTCGTTGTAGCGTTCCGGCGCGGCGGGATTGGGCATGTAGCCAAGCCGCTTGAAGAACCGCATGACGAGAACCGGATGGCGGATCGTGATCAGCAGCCGCGCCGCCGCCAGAACGAGGCGGTGCCTTGACGAAAGCTCGGCATTCGTCCTCATCTCAAGCGTTCACGCCCCGACGAGAATTCCGCCGCAGCCGATCCGATCGCTTCACCATGATTGTGCACCCCTGCCCTGTCCCAGCTAAACACCAACCTCGCGCGGCCAGCAAGGTCGCGAGGCGCGGACGAGCGCAGCGCGGGGCCGGCTTGCTCCCTCGGCGACGGTCGATCCAGGCCATTGTGTGACGAGTGGGCTTTCACTAGTCTTTCGGCCGGGTCGAGGATCGCACGCATGACGCCGAAACTGAACCGCTGGAAGCGCTTCGCCGACTGGGATGAGCGGCCGTTGCGGCTGGACAAGTTCGCGGCGGAAGACCCCGCCAACGGCTTCTCCGCCTTCTCCAGCCCGGCCGATCCCAAACCTGGCATCGGCATCAAGGACGGGCGCGTCGTGTCCCTCGATGGGGTGCTCGAACACGACTACGACATGATCGACCGCTTCATTGCCCGCCATCATATCGATCCGGAGGTGGCGCCCGAGGCGATGGCGATGGACTCGGCGACGGTCGCGCGCTGGCTGGTCGACATGAACGTGCCGCGCGAAACTCTGGTGCGGCTCGCGCATGGCATGACACCGGCGAAACTCGCCGAGGTGGTGTCGCAGCTCAACGCGCTGGAGATTGCCTTCGCCTATTCGAAGATGCGGGCACGCAAGACGCCGGGCAACCAGGCGCACGTCACCAACGCCAAGGACGATCCGCTGCAGCTCGCCGCCGACGCCGCGACCGCCGTCGCCTTTGGCTTCGACGAGATCGAAACGACGATGCGCGTGTCACGCAACGCCTGGTCCAACGCGGTGGCGTGTGCGGTGGGCGGTGCGGTAGGCCGTTGGGGAACGCTGTTCCAGTGCTCCAGCGAGGAGGCCGAAGAGCTGCGCATCGCCATGGCCGGCTTTACGTCCTACGCCGAGACTGTTTCCGTGTACGGCACCGAGAAATCGTTCACCGATGGCGACGACACGCCATGGTCCAAGGCATTCCTCGCCGCCGCCTATGCCTCGCGCGGCGTCAAGATGCGCTGCACGTCGGGTGCCGGCTCCGAATTGCTGATGGGTTTCCATGAAGCGAAATCGCTGCTCTATCTGGAGGCGCGGTGCCTGTGCCTGCAGCGCGGCATGGGGGTGCAGGGCACGCAGAATGGCGGCATTGACGGGGCGCCGTTGACCGCCACTATACCCGGTGGCGTCCGCGAACTGATGGCCGAAAACCTCATCGCCGTCTGGCTCGATCTCGAATGCGCATCGGGCAATGACGCGCGCTCCACCGAATCGGAAATACGCGTCGGCGCCAAAATCCTTCCCTACCTGATTGCCGGCTCGGACCTGATCTGCTCCGGGATGGGCTCGATCCTGAAATACGACAATTCGTTCAACCCGTCGCTGATCAACGGCGAGGAGCTGGAAGACTATCTGGTGCTGCAGCGCGATTTCGAGGCTGATGGCGGGCTGACGCCGCTGCCCGAATCGCGCGCGATCGAACTGCGCGAGCGGGCGGTGGAGGCGATCGCCGCCGTGTTCGAGGAGCTCGGCCTGTCGACGCCGACCGAGGACATGAAGACCAGCGTGGTCTACGCCTCCGGCTCCGACGATACGCGCAGCCTGATGCCGCGCGACGTGTCCTTCATCAGCGAGGCCATCAAGGAGCGCGGCATCACCGTGATCGACGTTGTCAAGGCGCTGGCCAACCGCGGTTTCCGGGAAGAGGCCGAGAACCTCCTGAACGTGGTGAAGCTGCGCCTTTCCGGCGACTATCTCCAGACCTCGGCGATGATCCGCAACGGGCGGATCGTCAGCGCGGTGAACGATCCCAACGACTATCTCGGGCCCGGCTCCGGCTATCGGGTGTCCGAGGAACGGCGCCTGCAGCTCAACGACATCCGCGACGTGCTGGATCAGAAGGAGGTGCTGCGCTCGGAGGCCCTGCACGAGAAGGACGAGGCAAGGCACATCCGCTATCGCAACCTTGGGCCGGCGACCAACGGGTCGACAAACGACGACGTGGTCATCGGCATCAGCCCGGCCTTCGGGTTGAAGCTCTACCGGACGACGGCCGGGCATCGGCTGTCTGAAGTGCTGGGCGCCATGCTCGATGCAATCCACGCGCGCGGGCTCAAGGCGCGCGTCGTTCGCTTCCGCCATACGGCCGACACCTCCTTCCTCGGCCTGTCCGCCGCGCGGCTTGCCGGCAGCGGCATCGGCATCGGAATCCAGGCCAAGGGCACGGCCGTCATCCATCAGCGTGACCGCCAGCCGCACAACAATCTGGAACTGTTTTCCAATGCGCCGATCACCAGGCTCGAGCACTATCGCGCCCTCGGCGCCAATGCGGCGGCTTACGCGCTGGGCGAAATGCCGGAGCCCATCGTCGTGCCGCAGCGAGGCGAGGCCATGGGGTCGCGCTACCACGCCCGCGTCGCCCTCATCTACGCCATCGAAACCGGACTGACCGAGGCCGGTGCGGCTCCCGAAGAGGTCGACGTCACCCTGACGGGAGCGAAATCATGACCCATACGCGCGCCGACTATCCGCTCGCCGAAACCCAGCCCGGCGCCGTGACCGGCAAGCATGGCAAGGCGCTGCCGGACATAACGCTGGATGCGGTGCTTGCCGGCGAGGTGACGATGGAAGACCTTCGCATCACGCCGCAAGCACTGCAGGCCCAGGCCGACGTGGCGCGCGATGTCGGCCGGCCGACTCTCGCCCTCAATTTCGAGCGGGGGGCGGAGCTTGTCGAGGTGCCGCAGGATTTCATCATGCAGGTCTACGAACTGCTGCGCCCCGGCCGCGCCAAGTCCAAGGAAGAATTGCTCGAGGCCGCCGCCACGATGCGCGACACCTTTCAGGCCGAACGCATCGCCCGTTTCATCGAAGAAGCCGCCGAGACCTATGCGGCGCGCGGCCTTTTCACGTTCCGCTTCTGAAAGGACCGCATGAGCTGGAAAACCGGATTCCGTTCGCTCTACTATCTCGGTGCGCCCGAGCCGGATGATCCGGTGCTGGTGCCGGCGCAAACCGCCATCCTGGTCATCGACGTCCAGAACACCTACCTGGAGCGGCCGGATCGGGCGTCGCTTTCGCCGCAGGAACAGCAACGCTACGATCTGTGGACGCCGTTCCACGAGCGCATGCACGGCACGGTCGTACCGAACACGGCAAGATTGCTGGCGTTGGCACGGCAAAATGGCATCGAATGCCTTTTCGCCCGCATCGCCTGCCACACCAAGGACGGGCGCGACCGCTCGCTCTCCCAGAAAATGCCGGGCTGGAACAATTTGCTGCTACCCAAGAACGACGCGCCGTCGCAGCTCGTTGCCGAACTTCAGCCAGTCGGCGACGAAATCGTGGTGACCAAGACCACCGATTCGGCGCTGACAGGGACAAATCTGCGCCTGATCCTTCACAATCTCGGCATCAGGAATGTCATCTGCTGCGGTATCTTCACGGACCAGTGCGTATCCTCGACGGTGCGCAGCCTGGCGGATGAGAGCTATGCTGTCATCGTGCTCGAGGATTGCTGCGCGGCGGCGACCGAGGAGCTCCATCGCAAGGAGCTCGAAATCATCAACATGATCTACTGCCACGTGATGTCGAGCGGCGAGCTATGCAAAATCATGGCCTTGGCAAAGTGACGCAGCGTCCGTAGTGTCATGGCTGCACTCGCAGGCCGGGAGACATCGGCCGCCATGTGCGGGGACCAAAATACAGCTGTCACCAATGGAGAGGGCTTCATGGCCATAGAAACTGCACGCGGGACGATCGACGTCTCGAAGAGTAACAGCATCAACCTTTTGCACTCGAAGGCCGTGGGGCTCGCGGGAGTGCTCTTTCTGGCCGTCACCGGCGCGGCGCCAATGTCGGCGATGCTGGGCAATGTCCCGTTCGCGGCAGGCTACGGCATCGGCAAATACACGCCGGCCGCCTTCCTGATGGCGACGATCGTGCTGACCATCTTCTCGGTCGGCTATGCCGCGATGGCATCGCGCGTCTCGTCCGTTGGTGGCTTCTACTCCTTCATCAGCCAGGGGCTTGGCCGTGAGATCGGCATGTCGGCGGGCATAGGCTCGCTCGCCTGCTATTCGCTGTTCGAGGCATCGCTGACCGGCTTGTTTGCATTTTTCGGCAATCTTTGGATCTCCCAGCACTTCGGCATCAACGTGCCGTGGATCGTGCTTGCGCTCGGCATGATCGTAGTCATCGCAGCGCTCGCCTACCGCGATGTGAAGGTGTCGGCACGGCTGCTCGGGATAGCCCTCATTCTCGAAGTGATCATGCTGGTGATCTTCTCGCTGGGCGTCCTTTTCGCCCATGGCGGGACGAACTTTTCCGGCGATTCGCTGAATGTGTTCAAGGTGTTCACGCCTGTCGCCGAGCAGACCGTCGGAACCGTGGCCATACCCGCGGGCGCGGCGGCCGTCGGCATCTTCATGGCGTTCTGGTCGTGGGTCGGCTTCGAGATGGCGCCGAACTATGCCGAGGAATCCCGCGATCCGAAGCGCATCATTCCGCAGTCGCTGCTGATTTCGGTGATTGGCCTCGGGCTGTTCTACACCTTCGTCAGCTGGTGCGCGGTTGCGGCCTATCCCACCGAGGCCGACATGGTGGCCAAGGCATTCTCCGACGGGGTGAATTTCTTCCTGACACCCATCCAGACTTTTGTCGGCGGCTGGGGGTACCAGCTGATGTCGCTTCTCATCCTGACCAGTTCCTTCGCCTGCGGCATGGCTTTCCACAACACCGCTTCCCGGTATCTGTACTCGCTGGCACGCGAAGGCGTCCTGCCACAGGCGATCGCGGAGACGCATGACCACCACAAGAGCCCCCACAAGGCCTCGGCGCTGCAGTCGGTTCTGGCGGCGGTCTGGGTCCTGCTCTACGGTCTGGCCTACGGCTTCGACGATCCGTCGGGACAGGCCTGGCTTGGCGTCTATACGCTGTTTGCGGTGCTTGGCACCGGACTGTTGCTGGTGCTGCAGGCCGTCGTCTCGCTGGCGATCTTCATGTGGTTCAAGAAGAACGGCGGCGGCAACATGCTGACGACGGTCATCGCGCCGTTGATCTCGCTGGTTGTCCAGCTGGTCCTCGTCTACACGCTGGTGGCCAATCTCGCGACGCTCGGCGGCACCAATGGTTTCGCCAGGAGCATCCCCTATGTCGGGCTTGCGATCCTTATCGTCGGCCTGATCTGGGGCTTCGTGCTGAAGTCCGCCAACCCCAAGGCGTATGGGAACATCGGTCACATGGTGAACGAAGGCTAGGGCGTCCATCGCCCTGGATTTCTTGCGGCAACGGGGACGGAGGATCACTCTGTCCCCGTCTCATTTTGGAGCTTCAAGTCATGACCCAGTCTTTGAAGGGTCGGTCCGTCGTCGTTACCGGCGGATCGAAAGGCATCGGCAAGGGCATAGCGCGGGTATTTGCTCTCTCCGGAGCCAAGGTCGCCATCATCGCGCGCCATCTCGACCAGGCTGAAGCGGCTGCCGCCGAGATCGGTCACGGCGCATTCGGCGTGGCTGGCGACGTCACTTCGCTCGCCGGCATCGAGGCCGCGTTCGTGGCGGCAGCCGCAAGAAACGGTGGCATCGACGTGTTGTGCGCCAATGCCGGTATTTTCCCGCAGGCGCGGCTCGAGGACATGACGTCCGAACAATGGGACGAAGTCGTCGACACCAACCTCAAGGGCACCTTCCACGCGGTCAAGGCGGCGGTTCCCTATCTCAAGAAGTCCGACCAGGGCCGCATAGTGCTGACGTCGTCGATCACCGGCCCGATCACCGGTTTCCCTGGCTGGTCGCACTACGGCGCCACCAAGGCGGGGCAGCTCGGCTTCATGCGCACGGCCTGCATCGAGCTGGCGAAATACGGCATCACCGTCAACGCCGTCATGCCGGGCAACATCATCACCGAGGGCCTTGTCGGCCTGGGCGAGGACTACCAGAAGACCATGGCCGCCTCGATCCCGCTCAAGCGGCTCGGAACCGTGGAGGACATCGGCCACGCCGCGCTCTACTTTGCGTCGAAGGAAGCGGGCTACGTGACCGGGCAGACGATCATCGTCGATGGCGGCCAGATCCTGCCGGAAAGCCTGGAAGCACTGGCGTAGAGCGGTTCCCCAACCGCTCTGTCTCCTTGTCTTGACGCAATTCCCATGGGAAAGCGCTACGCGCTTTTCCCGGGAAAACCGTCTCACACCTCCTGCAATCGCTGTCAGGAAAACTTGCTCAGATAGGCCTCGCACAGCCCGACGGTTCCCTCGGTGTAGGGAAGGCCCATCGACTTGGCGAGGTCCGTCTCCGCGTGCGAGCCGATCCACGCAACCAAGAGCAGGCGGCGCAGCATCACGAAGGTCGGGATCTCGTCCTCGTCCGCTTTGGGCAGGTCAAGCACGCGGCGATAGCCGGTCGTCCACGACTGGATAAGATCGGCGGCCTGCGGCTCGTGCTCGTAGAAGGAGATGGGCGTCGCCGCGTCGTACATATACCAGCCGAAGCCGCAATCGTCGAAGTCGATGACCTTCACTGTCTTGCCGTCGATCAAAAGGTTTGCCAGCCGCAGGTCGCAATGAATGAGGCCGAAGCGGTCATGGCCCTTGCCGAAGGCAGCCAGCCTGCGGCCGATCAGGTCCGCGGTGCGGCCAAAGAGTTTGGTCTTCGCGGCGTCGACGCCCATGCCGTCGCGCCAGCGTCCCCAATGCGGGCTTTCCTCGCCGAGGCTTGTTTCGAAATCCCACACGTGGCGGGTGAACCAGGACGGGCGCTTCCACTGCCGGGCGTGGATGTGCATGCGGGCCGTCACCTCGCCCAGCACCTCGAAAGGCTCGGCAAGCGCCTCGCCTATGCCCGGCTCCGAACCGGTCTCCCACTGCGACAGCACCACGTGGCGGGGTTGAGCCAGCCTGGCATGGCCGACATGCTGGATCTGCTCGCCGTCCTTGCCCGCGACCGGCAAGGGCGTGGAGACGATCCCGGTCTGGCGCAGATCGGTCAGCCAGGCCAGTTCGGATTGGATGGCCGTCCTTGTATGGTAGCCGTCGCGATGGATGCGGAGCGCCCAGCGCCGGCCGTCGGGAGCCGCAATCCTGTAGGTCGCGTTCTCCGACAGGTTGATCATTTCGACGGAAACATCCGCCGGCAGATCGTAGTTGGCGGTGGCCGCCTCCGCCGTCTCCTGCAGGATGCCGAGTTGCTGGTCGTGGGTGAGCGCGTCGAAATCCGTCACTGTCCGTCCTGCCCGATCATTGTGCCCTTATCCCCTGCCGGAACCCACGCGATCCCGGCAAGTCCAGCCGCCGGCTCGATCTGGACGCCTGGCAGTTTCAACCAGGTTCGGGACATGTCAACTCGCCTTGCCCGCCTGGTGCAGCAGTTCCCGCGCGCGCGGCATCGCCGCATCGAAACGATCCATGATGTCCTGGCAGGTTTCGCGATCCAAAAGCACGCCGGGCTTCCACTGCAGCACCCTTTTGTCGAGCGACGAGAAGATCGCCCAGACGCCCTGCTCGTACAGTGCGCGTGACACGAAGACGGCGCCCTCCGGGTGGTTGCTGAATTCCAAGCCGAGGATCACGCCTTTCTGGCGCACGCCGGTGAAGATGTCGCCGTGCCGAACCAGCATCTCGCCCATCGCCTGCGCCATGAACTCGGTCACGGTCCCGACATTAGCCACCAGCTCGGGCCGCTGCAGCATCTCGATGACCTTGTGGGCGACGACGCAGCCGAGCTCGGCCCCGCCTGTGGTCGAGATGTGCGCCGCCCCGTCCTCGTTGAGCCAGCCGCCGGCCTTGTCGTTCACCAGCGCCGCGCTGATCGGATAGAGCCCGCCGGACAGGCCCTTTGCCGTCACCATGATGTCCGGCTGGACGCCATAAGCCTGCCAGCCCCACATGCTGCCGGTCCGCATCAGGCCGGTCTGGACCTCGTCGGCGATGTACATCGCGCCATGCTTTTCGCACAGCGCCTTGCAGGCGTTGAGATAACCCTCCTTCGGCATCGGGAAACCGTAAGTGGCGGGGATCGTCTCCATGATCAGTGCCGCGACATCTTCGCCCTTGAGCGCCTGCTCCATGGCGTCGATATCGTTGAAGGGAACCTGGATGAACGTCTCCGGCTGGTCGGAGAGAAATATCTTGGTGAAGCGATCGTCGCCGGTCGCCACCGCGAGCCCCGAATGCCCGTGATAACCCTTGATGATCGACACGATCTTGCGCCGCTTGGTGGCATAGCGGGCGCTCTTGATGGCGATGTCCACCGCCTCAGCGCCGCCCGGCGCGAAGACCGCATATTTCATTCCCGGTGAGACATTGACGAGGGATTCGGCCAGCGCCGTGCGCGCCACGGAGGGGAACCAGTGATTGCCGATGTCGAAATAATCGAGCGCACTCTTCAGCGTCTCGACCAGCTCCGGATTGCGGTGACCGAGATTGTAGGTGCCGCCGTTCAGGTGCAGGTCGATCAGGCGGCGCCCCGACATGTCGTAGAGGAAATAACCCTCCCGCCTGCCGATCACCAGATCGATCCCGGCCTTCTGCCAGAACCTCGTCTTGTCGGGGTTCCAGAAACGGATTGCCTTGTCGAAAAAATCCTGCTTCGACTCGAACTTGAAGGGACCGAAGTCGTACATGCCTGTCTTTTTCCTCGGAGGTTGATCGGCGCGCAACGGAGCCGGCGAGGCTCGCGCGCCGGATGATGCAGGATTACGAGGCGGGGAGAAAGGGTGGAGAGGGATGATCCTGAAGGACAGGACCGCGATCGTGACCGGGGCGGGATCGGGCATCGGCAGGGCGGCGGCACTGATCATCGCGCGCGAGGGCGCGATGGTCGGCGTGGCGGATCGCAGCGCCGACGGCGCGAACGCGACCGTCGAACAGATCCTTGCTGCCGGTGGCCGGGCCAAGTCGCTCGTGTTCGACCTGACCGACGATCAGGCGCTTGAAGCCGGTTTCCGCGATTTCATCGACACGCAAGGCCGGATCGACATCCTCCACAACCATGCCGGCGTGCAGGTCGAGGGTGACGTGCTGGCTGTGAGCGTCAAAGGCTTCGACGCGTCCTGGACGCTCAACGTGCGGGCTCACTTCCTCGGCGCCCGCATCGTCATGCCGTTCATGAAGAAGGCGGGCCGCGGGGTTATTCTCAACACGTCGTCGAGTTCCGGCGTGCTCTACGACCGTGAGATGATCGCCTATACGACGACCAAGCACGCGGTGATCGCGATGACCAGGCAGATGGCGGGCGACTATGGCCGCTTCGGCATTCGCGTCAACGCGCTGTGCCCCGGTTGGGTCGACACGCCCTTCAATGGCCCTTTCATCGCCCAGATGGGAGGCAGGGACGCCATCGAAGCCTACATCCGCGAAAGAGTACCGCTCGGGCGCTGGGCAAGCGTCGAGGAAATCGCCGAGTCCGTGCTGTTTCTCGTATCCGACCGGTCCTCGTACATGACGGGCCAGATTCTGGTCGTCGACGGCGGAGAAACGGTGGTCTAGCGCGGATCACGGTCACGGAAACGCTCTATCGGAATGCTTGCCGGGTCATTCGTCGATGCAAGGGTCGACGGCCAAGTTTGCCAAGGACTGTTTGGTGGAGCCAATCGGAATCGAACCGACGACCTCTTGAATGCCATTCAAGCGCTCTCCCAACTGAGCTATGGCCCCACTTCCGGCAGTCAACCGGCGCCGTTTCCGGCGAAGAGATCCGGCGCGGGTTGGAGACCGCGCCGTTAGTGCAGGCGGCTTCTAACCCCGCCCTTCGTCAATATCAAGCCTTGAATACCGGCTTTTTGTTCACAGGCCGAGAAAGCCTGCAAACCCTTGCGTCCCAGGCCGATCAGACCTCGTCGTCGTCATCGCCAACGCCGATCATGTCGGCGACGTCGTCGTCTTCTTCCTCTTCGTCGGCCAGGAAGGTGTCATCCTCATCGTCGCCGAGGTCGACATCGTCCTCGTCATCGCCGAGATCGGGCAGATCATCGGCCTTGACGTCCTCGTCGGCCTCTTCGAGCGAGACGACCTCAACGCCCTCTTCGTCCTCGGCGTCCACTTCCTTCTCGGCCACTTCCTCTTCCTCCTCGAGGGCGGCGATCTTGCCTTCCTCGAAATAGGAACGTGGATAGGTCTTGCCGGTGTAGGGCGAGACGATCGGGTCCTTGTTCAGGTCGTAGAATTTTCGGCCCGTTTCCGGGTCGATGCGTTTTGTGCCAAGTTCGGTTTTTGCCACGGCAAGCCTCGTCAATAAAAGAGTGGTCCCCTTAACCACAGTTTGCAGCGCTGTCAAAGCGAAAAGCCGGCGTCACAAAACCATGCATTGAAAGGCCTCGCGGCAAGTGGCGACCATGGGGATGACCATTTCGCCCCGCCGTGATACGAGACCGCCGCAACAAATGAAAAGCGCCGGGCCGCCGGCGTTCCGTCCAGGGAAATTCCATGTCTCACGCTGCCGCCCCAAAGCCGGCCACCGCCCGCAGATCATCAGCCCTTTCCGGCACGGCGCGTGTGCCGGGCGACAAGTCAATCTCGCACCGCTCCTTCATGTTCGGTGGCCTCGCCTCCGGCGAGACCCGCATCACCGGCCTGCTGGAGGGCGAGGACGTGATGCGCACGGGCGCGGCCATGAAGGCGATGGGCGCGCATATCGAAAAGCGCGGTGCCGAATGGGTGATCCGCGGCACCGGCAACGGCGCGCTGCTGCAGCCGGAAGGCCCGCTCGATTTCGGCAATGCCGGCACCGGCTCGCGGCTCACCATGGGCCTGGTCGGCACCTATGACATGGAAACGACCTTCATCGGCGACGCCTCGCTGTCGGGCAGACCGATGGGCCGCGTGCTGGAACCCTTGCGCCAGATGGGCGTGCAGGTGCTGAAGGCGACGCCCGGCGACCGCATGCCGATCACGCTGCATGGGCCCAAGCACGCCGCGCCGATCACCTACCGGGTGCCGATGGCCTCGGCGCAGGTGAAATCGGCGGTGCTGCTGGCCGGCCTCAACACGCCGGGCATCACCACCGTCATCGAACCGGTGATGACGCGCGACCACACCGAAAAGATGCTGAAGGGATTTGGCGCCAATTTGTCGGTCGAAACCGACGAGCGCGGCGTGCGCCACATCTTCATCGAGGGCCAGGGCAAGCTCACCGGCCAGACCATCGCGGTGCCGGGCGACCCGTCCTCGGCCGGCTTCCCGCTGGTTGCGGCGCTGATCGTGCCGGGCTCGGACATTGTCATCGAGAACGTGCTGATGAACCCGACCCGCACCGGACTGCTTCTGACGCTGCAGGAAATGGGCGGCAAGATCGACATCCTCAACCCGCGCAATGCCGGCGGCGAGGATGTCGCCGACCTGCGCGTGCGCTACTCCGAACTGAAAGGCGTCGCCGTGCCGCCCGAGCGGGCGCCGTCGATGATCGACGAGTATCCGGTGCTCGCCGTCGCCGCCAGCTTCGCCGAGGGCGAAACGCTGATGCAAGGACTGGAAGAGTTGCGGGTCAAGGAATCCGACCGGCTGTCGGCCGTCGCCAGCGGGCTGAAACTCAACGGCGTCGACTGCACCGAGGGCGAAGCAACGCTCGCGGTGCGCGGCAGACCGGGCGGCAAGGGGCTGGGCGGCCATCCGAACGGCCAGGACACGACCGTGCAGACCCATCTCGACCACCGCATCGCCATGAGTTTTCTGGTCATGGGACTGGCAACGGAGAAGCCGGTGACCATCGACGACCAGGCGATGATCGCGACGAGTTTTCCGGAGTTCATGGGGCTGATGAAGGGGCTTGGGGCGGAGATCGGGTGACAGTCGTGGCTATCACAGACCGTGGAGATTGGGCGCCAGCGTACCTCCCTTCGTCATCCTGGGGTCTCCGCGACGGAGCTTCGCTCCTGCTACGCCTTGGGATGACGACGGGGCGAAGGCCGGTTCCCTGCCAATGACACACGTCTTCACCATCGCCATCGACGGACCCGCCGGCGCAGGCAAGGGCACCCTTGCCCGGCGTCTGGCCGACCATTACCGGCTGAACCTGCTCGACACCGGCCTCACCTATCGCGCCGTCGCCCATGCGCTGATCCAGCACGCGCTGCCGCTCGACAATGTCTCGGCGGCGGAAACCGCGGCCCGCCAGGTCGATCTGGCAAGGCTCGACCGGGCGGTCTTGTCGGCACATGCCATCGGCGAGGCCGCCTCGAAGGTCGCCGTTTTCCCGACGGTGCGGCGCATCCTCGTCGAAAAGCAGCGCGAGTTCGCCAAGACACCGCCGGGCGCGGTGCTCGACGGTCGCGACATCGGCACTGTCGTCTGCCCCGACGCCGACATAAAGCTCTATGTGACGGCGAGCGCCGAGGTGCGGGCAAGGCGGCGGCTGGCCGAGATCGAAAGCATCGGCGGGACCGCCAATTTTGACGAAATCCTCGCCGATATCGTGCGCCGCGACGAGCGCGACATGGGCCGCGCGGACTCGCCGTTGAAGCCCGCGGCCGACGCGCACTTGCTTGATACCAGCGAAATGGCTATAGAAGCCGCGTTTCTCGCAGCCAGAGCTGTTATCGACGACGTGCTGGCCAAGAGAGACAAGGCCTGAGTTGGGTTTTCCTGCTGTTTCCGATTGCCGGAGGCGAAGAAAATACCCATATCGGGCACGAACCAGCCTGCCAGCATTCTTCATGCGCCGGAATTGCCGCTTAAAGAGCGGCCCAGGGCTTTTGTAGCCCGGAACGCCGGCAGGCCCACGCAACGCTAACCCACGGCGCCCGTCCCGCTTGAGATGCGGGACATTCCAGGAGAAACAATGTCAGCTGCAAATCCCACTCGCGATGATTTCGCGAGCCTGCTCGAAGAATCATTTACCGCCGGCCATTCCGGCGAAGGCCAGGTCGTCAAGGGCATCATCACCGCCATTGAAAAAGACATGGCGATCATCGATGTCGGCCTCAAGGTCGAAGGCCGCGTGCCGCTGAAGGAATTCGGCGTCAAGGGCAAGGACACGACGCTGAAGGTCGGCGACACGGTCGAGGTCTATGTCGAGCGCATCGAGAACGCGCTTGGCGAAGCGATGCTTTCGCGTGAGAAGGCCCGCCGCGAAGAGAGCTGGGTCCGTCTCGAAGAGAAGTTCACCAAGGGTGAGCGCGTCGAAGGCGTCATCTTCAACCAGGTCAAGGGCGGCTTCACCGTCGACCTCGACGGCGCCGTGGCCTTCCTGCCGCGCAGCCAGGTCGATATCCGCCCGATCCGCGACGTCTCGCCGCTGATGCACAACCCGCAGCCCTTCGAGATCCTCAAGATGGATCGCCGCCGCGGCAACATCGTGGTGTCGCGCCGCACCGTGCTCGAGGAGAGCCGCGCCGAACAGCGTTCGGAAATCGTGCAGAACCTCGAAGAAGGCCAGGTGGTCGAAGGCGTCGTCAAGAACATCACCGACTACGGTGCGTTCGTCGACCTCGGCGGCATCGACGGTCTGCTGCATGTCACCGACATGGCATGGCGCCGCGTCAACCATCCGACCGAAATCCTCAACATCGGTCAGACGGTCAAGGTGCAGATCATCCGCATCAACCAGGAAACCCACCGCATCTCGCTCGGCATGAAGCAGCTCGAGAGCGATCCGTGGTCCGAGATCGGCACCAAGTTCCCGATCGGCAAGAAGATCAAGGGCACCGTCACCAACATCACCGACTACGGCGCGTTCGTCGAGCTGGAGCCGGGCATCGAAGGCCTTATCCACGTTTCGGAAATGTCGTGGACGAAGAAGAACGTGCATCCCGGCAAGATCCTGTCGACGACGCAGGAAGTCGACGTGGTGGTGCTCGAGGTCGATCCGGCCAAGCGCCGCATCTCGCTCGGCCTCAAGCAGACGCTGGAAAACCCATGGGAAGCCTTCGCGCGTACCCATCCGGTCGGCAGCCAGGTCGAGGGCGAGGTCAAGAACAAGACCGAGTTCGGCCTGTTCATCGGCCTCGAAGGCGACGTGGACGGCATGGTGCACCTCTCCGACCTCGACTGGACCCGTCCGGGCGAGCAGGTCATCGAAGAGTACAATCGCGGCGACATGGTCAAGGCGCAGGTGCTCGACGTCGACATCGAGAAGGAGCGCATCTCGCTCGGCATCAAGCAGTTGGCCAAGGATACGGTCGGCGAAGCAGCGACTTCGGGCGAACTGCGCAAGAACGCGGTGGTCACCTGCGAAGTCATCGGCGTCAAGGATGGCGGTCTGGAAGTGCGGCTGGTCGACAGCGGCATCGAGACCTTCATCAAGCGCTCCGATCTGAGCCGCGACCGCGACGAGCAGCGCCCCGAGCGCTTCACCGTCGGCCAGAAGGTCGATGCCCGCGTCATCGCCTTCGACAAGAAGACCCGCAAGCTGCAGGTCTCGATCAAGGCGCTGGAAATCGCCGAAGAGAAGGAAGCGGTCGCCCAGTACGGCTCGACCGACTCCGGCGCTTCGCTGGGCGATATCCTGGGCGCCGCGCTGAAGAAGCAGGGCAGCTAAGCATCGGCTGCCGCCGCGCACGCGCGGCCATCAACAAAAACCCCGCCGGATCGCTCCGGCGGGGTTTTTCTTTACGGTAAGATAAACTTCCTCGCGTATTTGCCTGTGGTCCGCGAGGGAGGCTTTTCATGCGCAATGGTGACGATCGCTCCGCCAAGGGATCGTCGTGGTTGATGCGTCTTTACATCAGGTCGCCGGCCTTTTTCTGCTATTGCGCAATGGCGATCTTGATGACCGTTCTGTGGTCCCTGGACTTCCGGCTCAATGGCGACGCGGACGACCTCCTGAAACTGCATGAAGTCCGTACCTTGCTTGAAACGGGCAACATCTTCGACCGGACGCTGCCCGGCATTGTCCAGCCAGAGCCCTATATCTCGCATTGGCCATGGATCGTGGACCTGCCCTATGCCGCCTTCGCGCGTCTGCTCGCGCCGTTTGCCGGCGTCGAGCCGGCGCTGATGCTGGCGAGCTTCGCGGTTCCGCTGTTGCTGCTCGCGCCGGCGCTGTATTTCTACAATCGACTGGTGATCGCCACCGGCTTTGCCTACCCGGCCGTCGCATTGCCGCTGGCCTTGATCTTTGCCGTGCGCACCTTTTTCGAATACGCCCCGGGACGGATCGACTATCACAATCTGCAAATATTGCTGCTGCTTGCGGCCCTGGTGTTGATGATGTCGCCGAACCGCTTTTCAGCCTTCGTCAACGGGCTGCTGGCGGCCCTGGCAATTGCCGTCAGCGCCGAGTTCGCGCCGTTCTATGCTCTTGTGATGGGAGTCTACGCCTTTGACTGGATCTTTGGCCGCGAAGGCGGTGAAGACAGGATCGTCGGTTTCGGGCTGGCCTTGGCCATGGGCGCGATCGGTCTGTTCGCCGCGATCGTGCCGCCTTCAGCCTATGCCGCGGTCAGATGCGACACCTATTCGGCGCCGCATGTGACGGCACTGGCGGCGGCCGGGCTTTCATTTGCCATCGTGCCTTTGCTTGTCGGCCAGCGCGGCGGATGGGCAACGCGCGCGGCAATTCTGCTGGTGTTCGCGGCCGCCAGCCTGGCGGCGCTGGTGATGTTGTTCCCGCAATGCCTGGCCGGCCCTTATGGCTCGCTCGACGCCTATGTTCGCGACAACATGCTCAACAGAATTCTCCAGGAATTGAGCCTGTTTCGGCGCCCTGATTTCGTTCTGTCGGCAAGCTTTCCGAGCATGGCGCTGCTCTTTGTCGGCGCACTTGCCCCGGCTGTCATCTGCCTCGATCCGCATGGCCGAAGCCGGCCCAACGTCATACTGGCGCTGTTCTCGCTGCTCGCGCTGGTGCTGGCGATCGACTATCTCCGCTACTTCCGCTATCTGCCGGTTTTTTCCGGCATCGGCCTGGTCTTCGTGCTGGCGAGTTTCCTGCCACGTGACGGCAGACTGGCCCGCTACCTGGAATCTCCCGCGCCGGTGGCATCGCGCAGATACGCGTTGATCATCCCCGGACTCGTCTTGTCTGGAGCAATGGTTCTATACCACCTGTCGGTGAGACCATCCCAGGCAGCGGTTCCCGCCGCAGAGTTCGCCGACAGTTGCTATTTCAGTCATTTCGACCCGCAACGGGGTTGGCCGGCAGGCGCCGTCGTTCTTGCGCCACCATTGATCGGATCGCATTTCGTCGCTCTTGCCGAAGGTCCCAAGGTCGTGACGATCCCCAACCACCCTTCGGCTAAGGGCATCGAACGGAGCTATCGTTTCCTCGACCCTTCGACCGCCGACCCGCGCGCGATCCTCGATGCCTCCAAGGCGACGCATGTTGCGATTTGCGCGTGGCGAGGCCCGCCATCCCCAGATCTCGAAACCGCCTACCCATTCGCGGCGGCGCTGATGGAGGGCCACCCGCCGGCATGGCTGAGGGAATGCCCTACGGATGCTTCATCGTCACTGCGAATCTACAGTTACCGCAATCCCGATGGATCGGCCGCCGGCTGCCCCGCTTCGACGCTCTCTGCTCAGGCCCTGCCGTAAAGCGGTACCAGCGTGCCGCTCATCGCCTGATTGGCCGGCGAGGCGAGATAGGCGATGGCTTCGGCCGCCGCCTCGAGGCTGACCCATTTGGTGACATCGGCGTCCGGCATGTCGGCGCGGTTCGCCGGCGTGTCGAGCGTCGACGGCGCCACGGCATTGACCAGGATGCCCTTGCCCTTGAGTTCCTCGGCCATTGCCACGGTCATTGCAGCCACCGCCGCCTTGCTGGCGGCGTAGGCAACCATGCCGCTACCGCGCCGTGGGTCGAGCCCGGCGCGCGCCGTGACGTTGACGATACGGCCCGCGGTGCCCGACACCAGCATCGAGCGCACCGCCGCGCGGCAGCACAGGAACGCGGTGCGCGCATTG
Source organism: Mesorhizobium sp. RCAM 05104 (assembly GCF_059683645.1). Classification (NCBI taxonomy): domain Bacteria; kingdom Pseudomonadati; phylum Pseudomonadota; class Alphaproteobacteria; order Hyphomicrobiales; family Phyllobacteriaceae; genus Mesorhizobium; species Mesorhizobium sp. RCAM 05104. The sequence goes on from NZ_CM185033.1 coordinate 3,230,307, forward strand.
GTGTCCATCATCTCGGCGAAGGATGCCGACTCGATCTTTTCCACCGGCGCCGCGGCAAAGCCGCCGGCCAGGTGGATCGAGCCCCACAGGCCTGGAACCTGGCTGTAGAACGCCTCGACCTTGGCGGAGTCCGAGAGATCGACATTGTGCACCAGCCTGACACGATCATGCGCGGTAAAGGGAAAATGCGCGGGCGCGGCGGCATGGGCATTGGGTACATGGCAGATCGCGCCCTCACCCAGCAATTTGCCGACAACCGCACCGCCGAGCGCGCCGGTGCCGCCGGTCACGACGATATGCCTGCCTTCAAGTGTTTCCGTCATCCTGGACCGCTCCTGTCATTTTCTTCTTATGTTTACGCCGCGCCGGCGCAGAAAATCGCGCCTTTCGAGCAATCACTCAACTGAAATCTCGTCATGGCAGTCGTCGCGTCTTTGCATGCATCCACCCGCCGGCCGGCAGGGTCCATGCAAGGCCGAGGCATGAGGTAAGTTGCGCCGCCAATGCTCAATCGACTGTGATTTCGATGACGCGCGGCAGTCCGGTTGCCCGCGCGCGTTTCAGCGCGCCCGCCAGGGCGTCGATGTCGGCAATGCGTTCGGCGCTGATGCCATAGGCTTCCGCCAGCTTGCAGAAATCCGGCGGCGCCGGCGACACACCGACGGGCTCGACACCGACGTCGAGCATCGAGGTTTCGATCTCGCGGTAGCCGCGATTGTTCCAGACGACGAAGATGACCGGCGCCCGGGCATCGAGTGCCGCGCCCAGTTCCGGCAAGGTGAACTGGAAACCACCGTCGCCGGTCAGGCAGACGACCGGCGCATCAGGCACGGCAAGGACGGCACCGATCGCCGCCGGCGGGCCATAGCCAAGTGCGCCGAAGCCGGTCGCGGCATTGAACCAGCCGCCCGGCCGGTCATGATCGTAGTAAAGGTTGGCGGCATAGATCGGTTGCGTGGAATCGCCGACGATGATCGCGCCCGGCAGTGCATCGCGGATCGTCTCGACGGCGCGCACCTGTGCCTGCAACGTCGGATTGATCTCGGCAAAGGCCGCTTCCCGCGCAGCGGCGGCGCGCGCCGGGCCGGCTTCGTTTGCACGGACATGGCTGGTTTCCAGGAGCAGCGCTTCGAGCGCCTCGGCGCAATCGGCCTGGATTGCAACCGTCACCGGGCGGCGGGCAAGCTGGTCGGCGCCGATATCGATGCGGATCAGGTTGGCGGGCAGGACAAAACCGCCGTCGCTGTAGCCGTCATAGTCGGTCGGACCGAATTCGGTGCCGGCGGCGATAACCAGGTCGGCTTCGGCCATCAGCGCCCGCACCGCCTTCAGGCTGGGACTGGCCGGCACGCAAAGCGGATGGCCGTGCAAGAGGCCGCGCGCATTGGCGGTCTGCACGGCCGGCGCTCCGAGCCGCTCGGCAAGATGCCGCAATGGCGCTTCGGCGTGCTTGGCGCCGCCGCCGGCAAGGATCAGCGGACGGCGTGCGGCGGCGATGAGTTTGGCCGCGCTGGCAATTGCCGCGCGATCCGGCACGGGCGGCGCGGCGTTGCTCAGGACGGCAGCGATGCCGTCCGCCGGCTTGACCATGACGTCGGTCGGGATCTCGATATGCACCGGGCCTGGCCGCGACGATGAAAACAGGGCGAAGGCACGGGCGAGCGCGCCGGGCAGTTCGCCGGCTTCGGTAACGCGCTCAGAAAACAGCGCCACCTTTTCCATCATGCCGCGCTGGTCGGGCAGTTCATGCAGATAGCCAAGCCCCTTGCCGAGCGTCGGCGTGGCGTTGACGCCGGAGATCACCAGCATCGGCACCGAGTCGGCGCGCGCCTGACCCATGGCCGTGATGGTGTTGGTCAGCCCAGGTCCGGTGATGACGAAGGCGACGCCCGGCCTGCCGCTGGCGCGTGCATAGCCGTCGGCCATGAAGCCGGCACCCTGTTCGTGGCGCGGCGTGACATGGCGAATCTTCGAGCGGGCAAGTCCCCGATAAAGCTCGACGGTGTGCACGCCGGGAATGCCGAAGACCGTATCGACGCCATGGGCTTCGAGCAGCGAAATGAGCGCCTCGCCGACAGTCGTCCCAATGGCCGTCATTGACGCAGCACCGGCCGTGTCAGGCAGGTCGGGCCGCCCTCGCACGCGATGCAGAGCGCATCCGCCTCGAAGGTGGAAACCGCGCAGCCGGCCGCCTGCATGGCAGCCGCAGTCCTTGGAAAGCCGGCGACAGCGATCACCTGGCGCGGCGCCGTCGGCAGCACGTTGAGGCTGAGCCCGTTGGACGCGAAGAATTCATCGGCATCGCCCTCGACCAGCTTGATGCCGCGCGCGCGCAGCAACTGGTAGAAGGCGGCCGGCAGCAAAGGGGCGTAGACCAGCGCCAGGTCGTCGGCAAGCGGACTTATCACCGACATCAGGTGCAGGCAGGCCTCCTCGCCGTGCCAGAGCGGCAGGTCGAAGCCAAAAACCGAAATGCCCTTGGGCGAGAGCAGGTTTGACAGCTGCTGGATACCGTCCTGGTTGGTGCGCACGCCACGGCCGACGGCCAGCGTGTTTGCATCCACCCAGACGCAGTCGCCGCCTTCCACCTGGCCCGGACCTTCGATGTGGCCGAGAAGGGGGATGCCCATGCGCCTGTAGGCTGTCTCATGCAGACCGGGCTCGGGCTGGCGCAGCGCCTTGCCCATCGAGAGAATGATCGCGCCATGATCGGTCATCAGCGACGGATCATGGGTGAAGACGGAATCAGCCAGCCCGTCATCGGCGTCCGTCAGCCATTCAATCTCGGCGCCGGAGGCGGCGACCATGCTGGTCAGTTGCTCGTGCTGGGCAGCGGCTTTTTGCGCATCGAAGCCGGGGCCGTAGTGCCATTCCTGCGCCTTGGCATGACGCATGGCGCTCCCGGCGGAGCGCATCAGCACGCGCTTCAGCGGCCCGGCCATCGACTGCGACCCGTATGTTTTGCCCACTCAATTCTCCCGAAGCGTCCGTTGCCGCCACTAACCACTACAGCAAGCCGTGATCAATAGTCCAAAAACCATGGTTGACGGAGGCAAGCGGAACGGTCCATCTTGAGAATGGGAACTCTGTCAGTGACGGGTAATGGGTAAAAGAATCCAGCAGCGACGAGCTCGACCGCTCCGCGGAGCGTCGAAGGGATGATGGCTCAAGGCGCCGCACCCGTACTGAAATACACGGCGCAGGACGGCGCCGCCGAAGCCATCCATGTCGAGAACCTGCACAAGAAGTTCGGTGAGCTGCATGTGCTGAAGGGCGTCTCACTGTCGGCGCGCGACGGCGAGGTCATCGCCATCATCGGCGGCAGCGGCTCGGGCAAATCGACGCTGCTGCGCTGCATCAACTGCCTGGAAAACCCGACCAGCGGCATCATCCGCGTCAATGGCGAGGAGATCAAGCTGAAGGCCGACAGCCACGGCCATACGGTTCCGGCCGACCGCAGGCAGATCGAGCGCATCCGCTCCAAGCTCGGCATGGTGTTCCAGAACTTCAACCTGTGGAGCCACATGACGCTGATCGAAAACGTCATCGAGGTTCCGGTGCATGTGCTTGGCGTCAAGCGCGAGGTGGCCATCGCCGAGGCCGAAAAGCTGCTTGCCCGCGTCGGCCTGGCCGAAAAGCGCGACGTCTATCCGGCCTATCTGTCGGGCGGCCAGCAGCAGCGCGCCGCGATCGCTCGCGCCTTGGCCATCAATCCACGCGTCATGCTGTTCGACGAGCCGACCTCGGCGCTCGACCCGGAACTGGTCGGCGAGGTGCTGAGGGTCATCGGCGACCTGGCGCGCGAAGGCCGCACCATGGTGCTGGTCACACACGAGATGAAGTTCGCCCGCGAGGTCGCGACATACGTCGTCTATCTCTACAACGGGCTGGTCGAGGAAGAAGGACCGCCGGAGCAGATCTTCGGCGCGCCCAGATCCGAGAGGCTCAAGCAGTTCATCCGCAACATCGGCTAGGAACAGGCCGCGACGGAAGAAAACCGGGAACCAACAACAAACTGGGAGTCGTTTACATGAAGACTATTCTGAAGACATTCGCCGCAGCGCTGCTGCTGGGCGTCGCGGCCATGGGCGTGGCCAAGGCCGATCCGGTCAAGATCGGCGTCGCCGCCGAACCCTATCCGCCCTTCACTTCGCCGGACGCGTCCGGCAAATGGGTCGGCTGGGAGATCGATTTCATCGACGCCGTCTGTGCCGAAGAAAAACTCGACTGCGTTATCACCCCCGTCGCCTGGGACGGCATCATTCCGGCGCTGACAACCAAGAAAATCGACGTCATCGCCAGTTCGATGTCGATCACCGAGGAGCGCAAGAAGACGATCGACTTCTCCGACAAGTACTACAACACCCCGACGGCGATCATCGGACCAAAGGACCAGAAGTTCGGCTCCGCTCCGGACGACCTCAAGGGCAAAGTCATCGGGGTCCAGGTGTCGACGGTGCATGCCGTGTACGCCAAGAAGCACTTCACCGGGGCGCAGGAAATCAAGGAATACCAGACCCAGGACGAGGCCAACCAGGATCTCGCCGCCGGCCGTCTCGACGCGGTGCAGGCTGATTCCATCGCGCTTGGCGAGTTCCTCAAGTCGGATCAGGGCAAGGCCTGCTGCGATCTGAAGGGCATGGTGGCTCCTGACGATGAAGTGCTCGGACCGGGCGTCGGCGCGGGCGTGCGCAAGGAAGACACCGACCTGAAGGAAAAGATCAACGCCGGCATCAAGGCCATTCGCGCCAACGGCAAATATGACGAGATCTCGAAGAAGTACTTCGATTTCGACATCTATGGCGGCGGCGGCGCGCAGTCGAACTGATCGGCAAGCCTGGGCTTGTGACCGCGCGGCGCGTTGAGCGCCGTGCGGTTCGCCTGAACCTCTCCACGCACGCTTTCGCTGACGAAAATGTCCAGCGGCTAACGCCAGCAATCCGGGGGCGAAGCTGATCGACGCATTTCTTTCGGCCTCGGCGGCCGGCATCATAGAACTTCTCTCGCCCTACCCACCGGGCTGGGGCGGAACTCTTTGGTCGGACTGCTCCATTCGATCGAAATCGCGGTCGGTGCCACATGCCTCGGCCTGCTGATCGGCACCGGCGGGGCCTATGGCAAGCTCTATGGCGGTCCGGTGGTGCGCGACCTGCTGGGTGTCTACACGACCATCGTGCGCGCGGTGCCCGAACTGGTGCTGATCCTGCTGCTCTATTACGCCGGCACCGACCTGATCAACCAGGCACTGACGGCAATGGGCTATCAGCGCATCGATATCAGCGGCCTTGCCGCAGGTATCGCCGTGCTCGGCTTTGTCCAGGGCGCCTATTCGACCGAGGTGATCCGCGGCGCGATCCTGGCCATTCCGCAAGGCCAGATCGAAGCCGCCCGCGCCTATGGAATGTCTCCCGGCCTTCTGCTGCGGCGCATCACCTTGCCGGCAATGCTGCCCTTCGCCATACCGGGCCTTGCCAATCTCTGGCTCATCGCCACGAAGGACACCGCGCTGCTGGCCGTCGTCGGTTTCTACGAACTGGCGCTGGCAACGCGGCAGGCCGCCGGCGTGACCAAGGCCTATTTCACCTTCTTTTTTGCCGCGGCCGTGCTCTACCTGCTGCTCTCGCTGATTTCCAATTTCCTTATCGGCCGCGTCGAGGCATGGTCTCGGCGCGGTATGCCTTCGGTGAAGGAAGCACGCTGATGGCGAACGAAGCGGCCATCATCAACGTTGTCGCGCGGGCCTCGCTGTGGCTGCAGCCGCATCGCATCGTGCTGATCCTGATCGCGCTGGGGCTGGTTCTGGCGGCTGCCTTTTTCATGCGCTGGGACTGGCTGCCTCAATACTGGGAAATGGGGCTGGCCGGCATCTGGCGGGCACTGTGGATCCTGGCCGTCACCTGCATATTGGGCTTCCTGTTCGCCGTGCCGCTCGGGCTGGCGCAGGCCGCCGGTCCGTTCTGGTTCGCCGCGCCCGCCAAGGCCTTCTGCACGGTCATCCGGGGAACTCCCCTGCTGATCCAGCTGTGGCTGCTCTATTACGGCCTGGGTTCGCTGTTTCCGCAGTACCCGTGGGTCCGCGAATCCTGGATGTGGCCGTATCTGCGGCAGGCATGGCCTTACGGCGTGCTGGCGCTGACCTTGTCCTTCGCCGGCTATGAAGGCGAGGTGATGCGCGGTGCGTTTGCCGGCGTTCCCAAGGGGCAATTGGAAGCCGCGCGCGCCTTCGGCATGAGCCGCTGGAAGATCTTCCGTCGCATCTGGCTGCCGCAGGCGTTCTACCGGGCGCTGCCGACGCTGACTGGCGAGACCGTGCTGCAGTTGAAATCGACGCCGCTGGTGGCGACGATCAGCGTCATCGACATCTTCGCCGTTTCGTCGAAGGTACGGCAGGACACCTACCTCACCTACGAACCCTTGCTGCTGCTGGCGCTGATCTACATGACGATCACCGGCATTCTGGTCTTCGCCTTCGGCAGGATCGAGGCGCGGATTCCCAACAAAATTGGGTAGAAGCGAATAGCCAATAGCGAGTAGTAGTCGGGGACAGTGAACGCGCGATAGCCGACAGCTTGCCATTCCCCTATTCGCTATTCCCTATTCGCTACTCAGTCAGGAATTCATCGTGATGCAACTCAGTCTCGACCAGGCCAAAGGACTGTGCCGGATGGCGGCGCTGGGCGCCGGTGCCAACGAAGAAGCGGCGGAATCGCTCACCGCCTCGATCATATCAGCCGAGGCGGAAGGGCTTTCGACCGTCGGGCTGTCGCATTTCATCGATTACCTCGAAGCGCTGGAAGCCGGACGCATCGACGGCAATGCCGATCCGGTGATCACCCGGCCGGCACTGGCGATCTATCTCTCCGACGCGCGCGGCGGTCTGGCGCATACCGGTTTCGACCGCACCATCGACGACCTCGCCAAGGCCGCGCGGTTGTTCGGAGTCGCCATCTTCTCGCAGAAGAACGCCTATACGTGCGGCGCGCTGGGCTATTTCACCGGAAGGCTGGCAGCACAAGGGCTGGTGTCGTTCGCTGCCACCAACGGCCCGGCGGTTCTCGCTGGCTCCGGCTCGGTCAAGCCGGTCTACTGCACCAACCCGATGTCGTTTGCCGCCCCTGCCGCCGACGGCGCGCCTCTGGTCATCGACCAGTCGTCGAGCGCCACCGCTTTCGTCAACATCCGCAAGGCGGCGGAAGACGGCAAGAAGATCCCCGAAGGCTGGGCGCTCGACGCCAGCGGCAACCCTACCACCGATCCGGCCGCCGCCATGAAAGGCGCCATGCTCGCCTTCGGCGGCCAGCGCGGCGCCAACATCGCCCTGATGGTCGAAGTGCTGGCGGCCGGCCTGTCTGGCGCCAACTGGTCGCTCGACGCGCCATGGTTCACCGGCGGAGCGGAGAGCCCCGGCACCGGACTGTTCGTGCTTGCGGTCGAGCCCAAGCTGCTCGACCCGGACTTCGAGCAGCGGATGAAGGACCAACTCGACCGGCTGCGCCGGCGCTATGGCGTGCATGTGCCCGGCCGCGCCCGCGCGGAGGCCGCCGAGAGAGCGCAAGCGCGCGGCATCACCGCGTCCAAGGCGGTGGTGCAGCGCATCTCCGAGTTCGCTGCCCGCTATTCTTCCTGAACGAAGTCAACGGATTTTTCCGCGCCTCGCTGAACCTTCTGGTGCGTTGCGACGACCAATAGCTGTCCGGGTTGGGTTTGCCCGGTCGGTGCCATCCGGTCGAATGTGTCCAGGGCTGGGGCGGGCGTGCTTGCTTCGCGCCCACTTGATACCGTCTCAGGTCAGGCAGCCTCGTTGGACCCTGGTTTCGTCGTGTGAGTCACCCGGAAAACCCCGCTTCGGCGGGGTTTTCTGCGTTTGAATTTGCCTGTGGGTGCGTCAATAAAACATGCGTCCTTTCGGCGCCGAGAAATCGCTTCCGTGGGCCGCGATCCTGCTCTTCCTCGTCATTCGCGGCGGCAACCGCCACTCGGTCGGCGCCCGCACCGCAAAGCATTCTGACACAGTCGAAACAAGGGCAGCAGCGACGACGCGTCGCCCTTTGCCTTTGGCGCAAAACCGACTATGAAACGGCTTCAGCCAAGCCATCTGGAACGTGCGCCGGAGCCAGCCATGACCGAAATCCTGCAGACCCCAAAGCTCGTCGTCGTCTTTGGCGGGTCAGGCTTTGTCGGCCGCCATGTCGTGCGCGCGCTGGCCAAGCGCGGCTATCGCATCCGGGTCGCCTGCCGGCGGCCCGATCTTGCCGGCCATTTGCAGCCGCTCGGCAATGTCGGCCAGATCCAGCCGGTGCAGGCCAATGTGCGCATGCGCTGGTCGGTCGACCGCGCCGTGCAGGGCGCCGACCATGTCGTCAATCTGGTCGCCATCCTGCATGAGACCGGCCGCCAGAAATTCGCCTCGGTGCACGAGTTCGGTTCCCGCGCCGTGGCCGAAGCGGCGCGCGCCGTCGGCGCCGGCCTGACCCATGTTTCCGCGCTTGGCGCCGATCTGGAGTCCAGGTCGGACTACGCGCGCACCAAGGCACTTGGCGAAAAGGCCGTCCTCGAGACGATCAAGGACGCCGTGATCTTCCGGCCATCGATCAATTTCGGGCCCGAGGACGAATTCTTCAACCGCTTCGCCAACATGGCGCGCTATTCGCCGGTGCTGCCGCTGATCGGCGGCGGCCAGACCAAGTTCCAACCAGTCTATGTCGGCGACGTTGCCGAAGCGGTGGCGCGTTCGGTCGACGGCAAGGTCGGCGGCGGCCAGATCTACGAACTTGGCGGGCCGAAGGTGCTGACCTTCAAGGAGTGCATGGAAGAGCTCCTCGAAGTGATCGAGCGCAAGCGCCTGCTGGTACCGGTGCCGTGGTGGATGGCCAACATCCAGGCCTCGATCCTCGGCCTGTTGCCCAACCCGCTGCTGACCAAGGACCAGGTGATGCAGCTGCGCGAGCACAACATCGTTTCCGACGCGGCGACCAAGGCCAACCGGACATTGACTGGGCTCGGCATCCAGCCGCAATCGATCGGCTCGATCCTGCCGAGCTACCTCTGGCGGTTCCGCGCCGCCGGTCAGTTCCAGCAGCGCAAGCCCGCGGCATAATTTCCAGAAGGGTCTTGCCCTTCAACGATGGCGAGGCGTGACCTGCATGGGCAGGCCGCCCTGCGGCTGCGTGGTCAATTTCTGCACCGGCCAGGGCTTGGTCTCGGCCGTCGTGTCGAAGCGGAAGCGCGACAGCATGATGGCGAGCGCGATGATCGCCTCCTGCATGGCGAAGCTGGCGCCTATGCAGACGCGCGGACCCGCGCCGAATGGCAGATACTGGAAGCGGTCGATCTTTTCACGATTTCCCGGGTGGAAGCGTTCCGGCAGGAAGGCGTCGGGCCTGTCCCAAAGCTTCCGGTGGCGGTGGACGACCCACGGCATCACCAGGACGGCCGCGTGCTTCGGGATATAAAGATCCTTCCACATCTCCGGCACGATCGGCTCGCGGTTGATCGATGGCGCCGGCGGATAGAGCCTGAGCGCCTCGTCGAAAGCGGCGCGGGTCAACGGCATGGCGTCCAGCCACTTCGTCGGATCGGGCTCGCGGGCCAGCACCTGGTCGATCTCACGCTCGATCCTGTCGCGCTCCCACGGTGATTCGGCGAGGCAATAGAGCGTCCAGCCGAGTGCGCGCGCCGTCGTCTCATGGCCGGCGCCGATGAAGGTGATGATGTTGTCCTCGACCTCGGCCCGCGTCAGTCCCTCCGGCCCCTCCGCCTTGAGCAGCAGCGTCAGGAAATCCTGCGGCACGCCATCGGCATCGCGCTTCAATCTGTCTTCGCGCATCTTGACCGTGTCCGTCACGATCTTGCGGAAATAGGCCATGGTCTTGCGGCCGCGGATGCGGGTCAGGCGTGGCAGCCAGTCGGGGGCACGCAACAGGTCGAGCGGATCGACGCGGCCCATGGTCTCGAACAGGCGGTCGATTTCTTTGGCAAAACTGCCCGGCTCGCCAGCGATCTCGCCGGAGAACAGCGTCTCGGCCAGGATGTCGTAGGTGAGCAGGGTCATGTCATGGGCGATGTCGGACGTGCCGCCATCTTCGTAGCGGGTGACGAACTCCTGCGTGCGCTTGAGCATCGGCTGGGCAAAGCTGAAAATATGGCGCGGCGTGAACACCGGCGCCATCGCCTTGCGCGACCGTTTCCAGACCTCGCCCTCGGCGGTCAGCAGGCCGTCGCGCAGGATCGGCCGCAGGATCTTCTGGCGCACCGTCGCCATCTTGTAGTTCTTGGCGTTGTCGACCAGCACGTGGCGGATGAGGCCGGGATCGTTGGCGACGATCAGATGCCCGCCGACGCCATTCGCCGAGATCCAGGGCTCGTTGTAGGTATGCTCGCCCCACAGTTCGAGCGGGTTGCGGTAGACGATGCGGATCATCTCCAGCGTCGAAGGCGGCGACGTGCGCGGCTTCGGTGCCGGGGGAACAAAGGGGGCGGGCTGGGTGTCCATCATGTGCTCCGCTGATACATCAATGTAGTGGCTGGCAATCCAGGCGTCCATGTGGCCGAACAGCAAGGCGCAATCCACGCGACCGGCACGTCGCGGCAGACAGCCTGTTCATCCGATCGTGACCGCCGCGCGCAAGGTCCCGCCTTGTCCACCAAGACGCTCTGCCGTAGTGACAGTTACCAACAGATACCGCCAAACGAAGGAGCCGTCCGTGAAGCACCAGTTGAACATCATCATCGGCAGCACGCGGCCCGGCCGCGCCGGACCGGTATTCGCGCATTGGCTGGAGACATTCGCGCGCGAGCACGGGAAATTCGAACCGGTGCTGACCGACATCGCCGCGTTCAACCTGCCGGTGCTGGACGAACCGCATCACCCGAAGCTCGGCAACTACCAGAACGATCATACCAAGGCCTGGTCGAAGGCGATCGATGCCGCCGACGCCTTTGTGTTCGTGGCGCCGGAATACAATTATTTCGTGGCGCCGGCGATCGTCAACGCGATCGACTACCTGGCGCGCGAGTGGAAATACAAACCCGCCGCCATTCTCAGCTATGGCGGCGTCTCCGGTGGCCTGCGCGCGGCGCAGGCCCTCAAGCCGCTGCTGACTTCGGTCGGCATCATGCCTATCCCCGAGGGCGTTTCGTTGCCGCTCTATCAGAAACTGCTCGAGAACGACGGCTCCTTCCGGCCGAGCGAACATGTGCAGAGCGGAGCCAAAGCCATGCTGGACGAGCTGTTGCGCTGGAGCGAGGCGTTGAAGCCGATGCGCGCCTCCTGAACGAGCCGGTTTCGGCCAAAAGCCCGGCTTGCTCATGGCATAAAGAGGTGGAATGTTCGCGCAAATGAAGGAGCCGGGGGCGGTTCGACTTGCGTTTGCTGTTTGCCTTGCTGCTGATCTTGTCGGCGACCGCCACCGCGATGGCGGAGCGGCGCGTGGCGCTGGTGATTGCTGCTGACGACTACCGCCTGGTTCGGCCGCTCGCCAATCCCGTCCATGACGGCGAGGCCATGGACGCGGCGCTGAAGAAGCTCGGTTTCGAGGTCGTTCTCGAAACCAACCGCGATCTCAGGCGCATGCGTCGGGCGCTCGATGATTTTCGCCAGGACGCCAAGGGCGCCGACGTGGCGCTGATCTACTTCTCCGGCCACGGCGTCGAAATCTCTGGCGACAATCGGCTGCTGCCGATCGATGCCGATGCCTCTTCGCTCGATGCGCTGGAAAAGAGCAGCCTGCCGCTGGAGGAGGTGCGCGACGCGGTCGCCGCCACCGCCAAGGTCGGGCTGATCGTGCTCGATGCCTGCCGCAGCGATCCGTTCTCGGGCACGGCGGGCGAAGGGCGTGGCGCGACATCGCTGGCCAAGGGTGTCGCCGACAAGGTCAAGCCGGGCCTCGGCCGCGTAGGCCGCGCCGAAAACATCCTGTTCGCCTTTTCAGCGGCACCCGGCGAGACGGCCGCCGACGGAACTGGCCAGAACTCGCCATTCACGACAGCGCTGGCCAAATATCTCGGCACCGATGGCCTCGAGATCCGTTCGGTGCTGACCTTGGTCCAGCAGGAGGTCTATGACCTCTCGCGTGGAAAGCAGCTGCCCTATGTCGAGAGCGGCCTGCCGAAACTGTTCTTTGCCGCCTCGGCCAGGGAGCAGTTGCCGGAGCGCGAACGCCTGCTGCTCGCCATGGCCGATGTCACACCGGAAATGCGCGGCGAAGTCGAACAGATCGCCAGCGATGCCGACATGCCGCTGGCGCCACTCTATGGCGCGTTGATCAGTTCAGATGCCAGCCATTTGTCGGCCGACAGCCTGAATGCCAAGCTGCGCGAGGCTGCCGACGCCTTCGTCAAGGTGCGCAGCGAAATGAAGACGCTTGCCTCCGACGATCCGCAGGTGACGGAACTGCGCCGGCAGGCCGAGGAACAGCTTTCGCTCGGCGCCTTCGATGGCGCGCGTGCGATCCTCGCCAGAGCGGCCGACATCGACAATGTTTCGCGCAATGCCTTGAAGGCCAATTTCGTCAGTCGCACGCTGTCCGAAGCCGCGACACGTTTTCTTTCCGGCGGTGCGGCGCGCGCCGACCTCGACTACGCCACCGCCATCAAGGACTATGAATCAGTGCTGGCCCTCTACGGCGAAGCCGGGCAAACCTCGCTGGCGCTGGACGACGCCGACCGTCAGATCCGCACGCTGGATGAGCTCGGCAAGCTCTATACCCTTGTCGGCAACACCGATGCGGCAGGCCGCGCCTTTGCGGCGCTGGTCTCCAATCTCGAGCTGCGTTCCGGCCGCGAAACCGATCCGAGCGTCAAGCGCGATTTCGCCGTCAGCCATATCAAGCTCGGCAACATCAGGCTTGCGCAAGGCGATCTGTCGGCCGCGCTGCTAGGCTACCAGGCGGCGAAGGCGATCTTGCGGGACCTGACCGCGGCCCGGCCGGACAAGCTGCCATGGTTCGGCGATCTGGCCATGGCAGACGACAAGATCGGCAATGTGCTGGTGACGCAAGGCGATCTGGCTGGTGCCGCGCAGGTCTACCAGGAAAGCCTGTCCATCAAGAAGCAGCTCGCCGACAACGAGCCGGACCGCGCCGAACTGCAGCGCGATCTGACCATCAGCTATGACGAGATCGGCGACCTTGCCCACGTCATGGGCCAGCTGGACAATGCGCAGGTGGCCTATGAGGAGAGCCTGAAGATCCGCTTGGCACTGGCCGGCAACAAACCGCAGGATGCCGAGCGGCAGCGCGATGTCTCGGTCAGCCATGAGACGATCGGCGATCTCAAGCGCGAGCGCGGCGATCCCGCAGGGGCGCTCACAGCTTACCATGCAAGCCAGGCGATCGTCGAACAGCTGGTGAGCCGCGACCCGGACAATACCGAGCTGAAGCGCGACTTGTCGGTCGGCAACGCCAAGATCGGAAATGCGCTGAGCGATCAGGAGGACTGGCCGGCGGCGCTCGCCGCCTATCAGGATGCCCTCTCGATAGCCCGCGTGCTGGCGGCCAGTGACCCGAACAACACCGACTGGCAACGCGACCTTTCCGTGAGCCTTGAAAAGGTCGCCGGGGTTCTGGCCACACAGGGCGACCAGAAAGGCGCGCTGAAAGCCTATATGGACAGTTTCGTCATCGCCGACCGGCTGGCCAAGCTCGATCCTGGAAATGCCGACTGGCAACGCGACCTGTCGATCACGCTGTCCGAAATCGGCATGCTCAAAGTCAAGCAGCGCGACATCAAGGGGGCGCGGCAGGCATTCCAGGACAGTCTCGACATCCGCCAGCAGCTTGCCCAGTCCGACCCGGATAATGCCACCTGGCAGCGCGACCTGGTGGTTGCCATGGTCGATTACGCTCAGGTCGCGAAGAACCCCAAGGCGGTGCTTTCCCAGGCGCTCGACATGACGCAGGAGCTCGACCGCAGCGGGCGGCTGGCGCCACGATACAAGTTCATGATCAAGTTTCTCAGGGACCGGTTGGCCAAGGTCAAATAGAGCCTGGCGGGAGCCAGTCATGGACAGCCGGCTCATTCCCCTGGAAATGGCTGCAAACCTTGGAAAAACCGCCTTTAGCGCCTATATCTAGGCAATAGCAGAGGCGCGATTCGGGGCCGATTTTTCGCGCTGTACAAGCGGCATCTAGACAACAGGTTTTCATGAGCGACCAGACCGAGAACGCCAACGGCGCCGAAGCCGAATACGGCGCCGATTCCATCAAGGTTTTGAAGGGGTTGGACGCTGTCCGCAAACGCCCCGGAATGTATATCGGCGACACCGACGACGGGTCGGGCCTGCATCACATGGTCTATGAGGTGGTCGACAACGCCATCGACGAGGCGCTGGCAGGCCACGCCGACCTCGTCACGGTGACGCTCAACCCCGACGGTTCGGTGACGGTTATCGACAATGGCCGTGGGATTCCGACCGATATCCACACCGGCGAAGGCATTTCCGCGGCCGAAGTGATCATGACGCAGCTGCATGCCGGCGGCAAGTTCGACCAGAATTCCTACAAGGTGTCGGGCGGTCTGCATGGCGTCGGCGTCTCGGTGGTCAACGCCCTTTCGGCATGGCTGAAGCTCAAGATCCGCCGCAACGGCCAAATCTTCGAGATGAGCTTCACGCATGGCAATGCGGATGCGCCGCTGAAGGCGACGGGCAGCTATGAGCAGAACAAGCAGCCAGGCACCTATGAGGGACGCAGCGGCAGCCAGATCACCTTCTTCCCGTCGGCCGAGACCTTCACCATGGTCGAATTCGACTTCGCCACACTGGAACACCGGCTGCGCGAGCTCGCCTTCCTGAATTCCGGCGTCCGCATCGTTTTGACCGATGCCCGCCATGCCGACATCGTGCGCCATGAGCTGCACTATGATGGCGGCCTCGAAGAGTTCGTCAAATATCTCGACCGGGTCAAGAAACCGCTGATCGACAAGCCGATCGCCATCAAGGCCGAGCGCGACGGCATCACCGTCGAAGTGGCGATGTGGTGGAACGACAGCTACCACGAGAACGTGCTGGCCTTCACCAACAACATCCCGCAGCGCGACGGCGGCACCCATCTGGCCGGTTTCCGCGGCGCGCTGACCCGCCAGGTCACCGGCTATGGCGAATCTTCTGGCCTGACCAAGAAGGAAAAGGTCTCGCTGATCGGCGACGACTGCCGCGAGGGCCTGACGGCTGTGCTGTCGGTCAAGGTTCCCGATCCGAAATTCTCCTCGCAGACCAAGGACAAGCTGGTCTCGTCGGAAGTGCGCCCGGTCGTCGAAGGGTTGGTCAACGAAGCGCTCGGCACCTGGCTGGAAGAACACCCGAGCGAGGGCAAGGTGGTCATCGAGAAGGTGATCCAGGCCGCGGCGGCGCGCGAGGCCGCGCGCAAGGCGCGTGACATCACCCGCAAGAGCTCGCTCGGCGTCACCTCGCTGCCCGGCAAGCTGGCCGACTGCCAGGAACGCGACCCGGCGAAATCCGAAATCTTCATCGTCGAGGGTGACTCGGCCGGCGGCTCGGCCAAGGGCGGCCGTTCGCGCCAGAACCAGGCGATCCTGCCTTTGCGCGGCAAGATCCTCAATGTCGAGCGGGCACGCTTCGACCGCATGCTCGGCTCCGACATGATCGGCACGCTGATCACCGCGCTCGGCACCTCGATCGGCAAGGACGAGTTCAACGCCGACAAGCTGCGCTATCACAAGATCATCCTGATGACCGACGCCGACGTCGACGGCGCCCATATCAGAACCTTGCTGCTCACCTTCTTCTTCCGGCAGATGCCGGAACTGATCGAGCGCGGCCATCTCTACATCGCCCAGCCGCCGCTCTACAAAGTGACGCGCGGCAAGAGCTCGCAATACATCAAGGACGAGAGCGCCTTCGAGGAATTCCTGATCGGTTCGGGGCTGGAAGAGGCGTCGCTTGCGCTCGGCTCGGGCGAAGTTCGCGCCGGGCAGGACCTGCGCAGCGCCATCGACGATGCGCTGGCCGTGCGCCAGCTCATCAACGGCCTGCACACGCGCTACAACAGAGGCGTGGTCGAGCAGGCGGCGATCGCCGGCGGCCTTAACCCGGACGTGTTTACCGACCTCGGCCGCGCCAACGCCATGGCCGACCGTGTCGCCAAGCGCCTCGACATCATCGCGGAAGACACCGAGCGCGGCTGGACCGGCCGCATGTCGACCTCGAATGAAGGTACTGGCGGCTATGTGTTCGAGCGCACGGTGCGCAGCGTCAAGGAATACGCGCATCTGGATCTCGCGCTGATCAATTCGGCCGATGCGCGCCAGCTCGACCGCTACGCACAGCGCCTCAGCGACGTCTACGGAACGCCACCGGTGCTGCGCCGCAAGGAAGTCTCCGAAACTATCTCGGGACCGCTGGCGCTGCTCAACGCGGTCTTTGCGACCGGTCGCAAGGGCCTGACCATGCAACGCTACAAGGGTCTCGGCGAGATGAACGCCGAACAGCTCTGGGAAACCACGCTCGACCCGAATGTGCGCTCGCTGCTGCAGGTCAAGGTCAACGACGCGACCGACGCGGACAGCCTGTTCTCGCGGCTGATGGGCGACGAGGTCGAGCCGAGGCGTGAATTCATCCAGGACAACGCGCTGTCGGTCGCCAATCTGGATATCTGATCTCTGGTGTTGGCGCGCCACGGCGCGCCAATTGTTCCGCCCGTGGCAAGCAAAATCATTTTATAACCCGCCGGAACAGAAGCCCCCTCGGGACATTGTGACAACATCGATCACAATTTCTCACAGGAGGCCTTCATGGGACGTGGCATTTTGCTCTGGTTGCTCGGAATTCCGATTCCAATCATTATTCTGATCATGCTGTTCGTACGGTAGGGGGCATTGATGCAGTCCACCCTATCGGCCGTCGACGTATCCTCATCCACCGAATCCTCCGCCACGGCCGTTAGCTGGGACCGATCATCGCCGGTGCCTTCGCGGCCTCGACCTTGACCTTCATCCTCATGCTGCTAGGCTCCGGGCTTGGGCTGACCATGGTTTCACCATGGTCGGGCTCGGGCGCTTCGGTCACCACCTTCGCGGTGTCCACCGCCATCTGGCTCGTCGTCGTGCAGTGGCTGTCCTCAGGTGTCGGCGGCTACCTTGCGGGACGCCTGCGCACCAAATGGGTCGGCATCCATACCGACGAGGTCTATTTCCGTGACACCGCCCACGGCTTCCTCGCCTGGGCATTGGCCACCTTGCTCGTCGTCGGCGTGCTCGGCTCGGCCCTGTCCGCAGCGCTGGGTTCAGGCGTGCAGGCTGTGTCCACCGTCGCGTCGGGTGCGGCCATGGGTGCATCGGCCGGGGCCTCCGCCAATGCCGGCAACGCATCGATCGACAATGCGACCTCCTACCTGGTGGATTCGCTGTTTCGTCCGGCCGATCCGAGCAAGCTCGCGGCCGCCGGTCCGGACGGCGATGCCGCCGCGGTAGGGCAGGCCTCGCGCATCCTGATCGCCAGTGCAGCCGCAGGCGAAATCTCGGCCGACGACAAGACCTACCTGTCGCAATTGGTCGCCGCCCGCACCGGTCTTTCCGAAGCCGATGCCAAGGCACGGGTCGATGCGCTGGTTGCCAAGGTGCAGGATGCCAAGGTCAAGGCGCAGCAGGCGGCCGATACCGCCAGGAAGGCAAGTGCGACCTTCGCGCTGCTCGGCGCATTGTCGCTTGTCATCGGCGCCTTCATCGCCTCCGCCGCTGCTGCCCTCGGCGGCAGGCAGCGCGATGACGAGGAAGCGCTTTTCATCACCAGCCGCTGAACCGGCTACGCCGTTGAAAACGCAAAAGCCCGGCCGCGAGGCCGGGCTTTTGTTTGGCTCAATCTCGATGTCGCTCAGTGATCCATGGCCTTGACGATCTCCTCGGTCATCTTCTTGGCGTCGCCGAGCAGCATCATGGTGCCGTCCTTGTAGAACAGCGTGTTGTCGATGCCGGCATAGCCGGAGCCGAGCGAGCGCTTGACGAACAGGCAGGTGCGGGCCTTGTCGACATCGAGGATAGGCATGCCGTAGATCGGCGACGACTTGTCGTCACGGGCCGAAGGGTTGGTGACATCGTTGGCGCCGATGACATAGGCGACGTCGGCCTGCGCGAACTCGGAGTTGATGTCCTCGAGCTCGAACACCTCGTCGTAGGGCACGTTGGCTTCAGCGAGCAGCACGTTCATGTGGCCGGGCATGCGGCCGGCGACCGGATGGATGGCGTATTTGACGTCGACGCCGTTGGCCTTGAGCTTGTCGGCCATCTCACGCAGCGCATGCTGCGCCTGGGCGACCGCCATGCCGTAGCCGGGCACGATGATGACCTTCTGCGCGTTCATCATCAGGTAGGCGGCATCGTCGGCCGAACCTTGCTTGACCGTGCGCTCGATGCCGTCATCGTTCGCCGCAGCCGTCTCGCCGCCGAAACCGCCGAGGATGACCGAGATGAAGCTGCGGTTCATGCCCTTGCACATGATGTAGGACAGGATCGCGCCGGACGAGCCGACCAGCGCGCCGGTGATGATCAGCGCCAGATTGCCGAGCGTGAAGCCCAGCGCCGCCGCTGCCCAGCCCGAATAGGAATTCAGCATCGAGACGACGACCGGCATGTCGGCGCCGCCGATCGGGATGATCAAGAGGATGCCGAGCACCAGTGACGCCGCGACGATCAGCCAGAACACCAGCTTCGATTCCGTGCCGACCAGCAGCACGATCAACACGATCAGCGCGATGCCGAGCGCGGCGTTGATGAAGTGGCGGCCGCCGATCATGATCGGCTTGCCCGACATGCGGCCATCGAGCTTGAGGAAGGCGATGACCGAGCCGGTGAAGGTGATGGCGCCGATGGCGACGCCCAGGCTCATCTCGATCAGCGCCTGGGCATGGATATCGCCCGCCGTGCCGATGCCAAAGCTTTCCGGTGCATAGATGGCCGCGGCCGCGACCATGACGGCGGCGAGGCCGACCAGCGAATGGAAGGCGGCGACCAGTTGCGGCATCGAGGTCATGGCAATGCGGCGCGCGGTGATGGCGCCGACGCCACCGCCAATGGCAAGACCGAGCACGATCAGGCCGAAGCGGCCGGCCGACGGGGTTGCCAGCGCCAGCGTGGTGGCGATGGCGATGGCCATGCCGATCATGCCGTAGAGGTTGCCCTGGCGGCTGGTCGTCGGGTGCGACAGGCCGCGCAGCGCCATGATGAACAGGACGCCGGAAACCAGATAGAGGAAGGACGCGAAGTTGGCGTTCATGGCGCTCTACTTGTCCTTCTTCTTGTACATGGCCAGCATGCGCTGGGTGACGAGGAAGCCGCCGAAGATGTTGACCGACACCAGCATCAGCGCGACGAAGCCGAAGCCTGCGGCGATGCCGGAGGCGGCGATGCCGACGGCAAGCAGCGCGCCGACGACGATGACGGACGAGATAGCGTTGGTGACCGCCATCAACGGCGTGTGCAGCGCCGGCGTCACCGACCAGACGACATAATAGCCGACGAAGATCGCCAGCACGAAGATGGCGAAACGGAACACGAAGGGATCGATGGCGCCGCCGGAAAGCGCGTGCGCGGCATCGCCGGCCGCCTCGGCGCCGCCGGGTGCGGTCGCCATGTTTTGTACCGCCAGCCGAACGGCGGCGGAGGCCTGGTCGAGCTGGTCGAGGGCTTTCTGCAGGGTCTGATCCATCAGGCAATGCCTTTCGACTTCGACGAGGGCGACTTGGATGCGGCCGGTTTCCTGGGCGCAGCTTTCTTCGCGGCAGCAGGTTTGCCCGAAGCGTCGGCGACCATGGTCTTGGCCGGGATCGCGGCCGGCTCGACATGAGGCTGCTGGTCGGCCTTTACGAAGGCCGGATGCACGATCTTGCCGCCGTCGGTCAGCATCGTCGCCTTGACCAGATCGTCATCGCGGTTGATGGCAAGCGTCTTCGTCGTCTTGTCGACCAGCGTCTCGACGAAAGCAAACAGGTTCCTGGCATAGAGCAGCGAAGCCGATGCGGAGATGCGGCCGGGCACATTGAGATGGCCGACGATCTTGACGTTGTTGGCCGTGGTGACGACCTGACCGGCCACGGCACCCTCGACATTGCCGCCGCGTTCGACCGCAAGGTCGACGAGCACCGAGCCCGGCTTCATCGAAGCCACCATCGCCGCCGACACCAGCTTCGGCGCCGGCCGGCCGGGGATCAGCGCCGTGGTGATGACGATGTCCTGCTTGGCGATATGCTCGGCGGTCAGCGCCGCCTGCTTGGCCTGGTATTCCTTCGACATTTCCTTGGCGTAGCCGCCCGCCGTTTCGGCCGCCTTGAACTCGTCGTCCTCGACCGCGAGGAACTTCGCGCCGAGCGAGGCAACCTGTTCCTTGGCCGCCGGGCGCACGTCGGTGGCGGTGACGACCGCGCCAAGCCGCCTTGCCGTGGCGATCGCCTGCAGGCCGGCGACGCCGACGCCCATGATGAAGACCTTCGCCGCCGGCACCGTGCCGGCCGCCGTCATCATCATCGGCAACGCCCGGTCATACTCCGAAGCGCCGTCGATCACCGCCTGATAGCCGGCAAGATTGGCTTGGCTGGACAGAACGTCCATCGATTGCGCCCGGGTGATGCGCGGCATGAACTCCATCGAGAAGGCGGTGACGCCGGCTTTGGCCAGGGCCGCGACGGCGGCATCATTGCCATAGGGATCCATGATGGCGATGACCGCCGCACCAGGCTTGTAGCTCTTCAGTTCGGCATCACCAGGCCGGCGCACTTTCAGCACCACATCGGCCTTGGCGACATCGGAGGCCTTGCCGATCGTGGCTCCGGCCTTGGAAAACTCCTCGTCGGGGATGCGCGACCTTGTGCCGGCGCCGGTCTCGACGACAACGTCGAACCCCAATCCCGCCAGCCGTTTCACCGTATCGGGCGAGGCCGCGACACGTGGCTCGTTGGCATCGAGCTCACGAGGGATGAAAACCGTCTGTCCCACCGCATGATCCTTTCGGCTGGAACCTGTTTCCGCAAGACGTCGGCCGGACTTCCGGCGACGCCCCCGGCAAAGGGTCTGAAAAGTCTATCGGAGAATAAAGCCGCCTACGGCCAGGATCAGGACGAACAGGATGGTCGCCGAGAAGAAGCCGCCTGCAAAGAAGCCAAAAGCCATCGCCAACAAAAGGGCGCCGCAAAACAGCGAGCCGTATTTGGCGAGCATGAGGAAGCCCGCATAGGTGCGGTCATGCTCGGCGTAGTCCATCTTCGCGCCCAGTTCGACAGGACCGGTCGGCGTGTGCTCAGCCATAGGAATTCCCCTTCGAAGACATCTTTGAGGCACATAGCGAAAAGCCGGGCCGAGGGCAATGGTGCTATTGCCGCATCGCCGGCGACAACTGCCTCAAGGGAAAGTTGAAGCCGGCTGCCGACGCGGCGCTGGATCTCGGCGACAAACGGCATCAGCGGCTTTGAACATGCGGTGACAATTTCGCGATTCCTTGGCGACGTAAGGAGAGGCTATTGTCGCCGACAACATCGGCCGAACGGTGAAGCGCCATGATCTCGCCGACACAGAAATTTGACTGGAACGGCACCAGCATCGCATGGGGCACGGTCGGCTCCGGTCCACCGATTGTGCTCGTCCACGGAACCCCGTTCTCCTCGCATGTCTGGCATCGGGTCGCTCCTGAACTGGCGCGCGACCATACGCTGTATTTCTACGATCTTCCCGGATATGGGCGATCCGACAAACGGGAGGGCCAGGATGTTTCGCTGGGCATCCAGAACGGGGCGCTGGCGGCAATACTGGGTTTCTGGAAGCTCGAGCGGCCTAAAGTTATCGCCCATGATTTCGGTGGCGCCACTGCCTTGCGCGCGCATTTGATCGACGGTTGCAACTATGAAAGGCTGCTGCTCATCGATCCGGTGGCGGTGCGCCCCTGGGGCTCGCCCTTTGTCCAGCATGTCCGGCAGCATGAAGCCGCCTTCGCTGGCGTGCCGGACTACATCCAGGCGGCGATCCTGAAAGCGTATGTTGCGGGCGCCGCAGCCAGGCCCCTGTCCGACAGCGAGCTCGAGCCTTACATCGCGCCGTGGACAGGGCCGATTGGCCAGCCGGCTTTCTATCGCCAGATCGCCCAGATGGATCAGCGTTTCACCGACGAAGTCGAGCCGCTCTATGCCGAATTCCGCTGTCTGGTGGCTTTGCTATGGGGAGAAGAAGATCGCTGGATTCCTTCCGAGCGAGGCAAGAAGCTGGCGGCCCTGCTGCCGGATTGCGCCCTGACCCTCATTACCGGGTCCGGCCATCTCATGCAGGAAGATGCCCCTGAAGCGATCGTGGCAGCAGCCCTGCGCTTTTTCGCGGGCTGACGGACCTTCAGCCGGCAAGATGCGGGAAAAGCCCGAGCAATCCGACGACGATCAGATAAAGCGCGACGATGTAGTTCAACAGCCGTGGCATCACCAGAATCAGCACGCCGGCGATCAGCGAGATGAGTGGGGTAAGCGCGAGCTGGGAAATGTGCATGTCGGGTTCCTTCGGACAGGTTCGTTGGCATGGTGACAAAGACGGCGTGATGCACGCCGCCGTCATCAGAACGCGGATATGGCCGGAAAGCTCCAGACGCCTGGCGAAAATCGCGTAGCCTCAAGCGGCTTCGCGAAAGTACTTTGCCGTCGGCAGAATGGTCAGCGGCGCCAGTTCGCCCGCACCAGGCGTCTCGAACAGCATGCGTTGCTCCATCGGAGTCGACCGGAAGAACGGGAACCGGGAGAAGGAGCGCTCGCGGATCGCGTTGACGTTGGCCCGGTAGAGCACGACCTTGTAGTTCAGGCCTGGATAATCGCGCAGCTCGCCGATCTGCTCGGAACAGTAGATGCGACGGTAAAAACCCGCATGTTCCGGCCGAATGGTCGACAGGCAGTAAGGTGCATCGAAATAGAAGCAAGCCATACCGGCGAGGCGCAACGTCAGATAGGGAATCTGCGGATAGATCCTTGACCAGTCGGGGTCGGCGGCAAAGCGGCTGGGGTCGGCGAAATGCGCGCCAGCGGCAAGCATTGGCCGCAAGATGTCACCGTAGACCGTGGTGGAGGGCGATTGCGGGGTCGCGCTGCAGGCATGATGGATGCGCAGCGTGCTGACCAGTTCCCCGTCAATGTAAATGCCGAACTTCGAGCAATTCTCGGTTTCGTCGAGCTCATCGTGCACAATATGTTCGGGGTTTTCCGGCACCATATCGCTCAACCGATAGGACTTGTAGCGCAACCTATAGATGTCTTCGAGATCTTCGCCCTTGTCGCAGCGGCGATACTCTGTGCGCTCCAGCATTGCCGAAATGTTCCGAGCAAAGCTCGACATGTTGTCGGACGAATTTTCTCCGTCCGTGCCCGCCGCATGGCGAAGCACCGCCAACTGCCCGTCCATCATGCGTCCCCGTAAGTTGCCGCCGCAGTTCAACCCTACGACAGGCCCCGGGGATGTAAAGATGAAAATGGGATAGACGTCGTTTACTCATCGTTAACGTTAACAATTCGTAAAATTTTACGAAAATGCATCGCTTCTCCGGCAAGGAGTCAGAGGCGTGCGATCCTCTTGGCTGTCTTGATATCCTTGGCGAAGGGCCAGACCGTGCTCGACATCGTGTCGATACCGGACGCGCTGAGCGCCGAGCCGAACAGGAAACCCTGCACAAGGTCGGGTTTGACCTGCAGCGCCAGGATCTTGAGCTGCTCGAACGTCTCGACGCCTTCGACCGTCACCGAAAGCCCCAACGGCCGTGACAGATTGACAATGCCCTTGAGCAGTTCAAGCGAGCGGGCGTTCTGGGTGACATCGATCAGGAACGAGCGGTCGATCTTGATCTTGTCAAGCGGCAGCTTGTGCAGGTAGCTCAGGCTCGAATAGCCGGTGCCGAAATCGTCGAGCGCGATGCGCACGCCAAGCTGCTTCAGTTCCTCGATGTACTGGCGCGTCAGCGACTTGTCGTCGAGCAGCGCCGTTTCGGTGACCTCGATCTCCAGCCGGCCGGCGGCGAGGCCGGAGCTGGCCAAGGCATCGCGAACCTTCTGGATGACGTCACGGTTGCGGAAATCCTTGGCGGAAAGGTTGACCGAGACGCTGGTCTGGTTCGGCCATTTGGCGCATTCGGCGCAGGCTGCCTGCAGCACGAAGGTGCTGATCTCGGAAATGATGCCCATTTCCTCTGCCAATGGAATGAAGATGCTCGGCGAAACCGGCCCAAGATCCGGATGATCCCAACGGCACAACGCCTCACAACTGGCGATGCGCATGGTGCTCATCGCCACGATCGGCTGATAGACCACCCGCAAACTCTTGGCCTCCACGGCGCTGCGCAGATCCGCCTTCATCAGCTGACGATTGCGGAAGGCGGCATCCATCGAGGCCTCGAACAGCCGCCAGCTGTTCTTGCCGAGTTCCTTGGCCTTGTAGAGCGCCAGGTCCGCCTTGACGATCATGGCGTCGACATCGGTGTCCTTGACCCGCGACAGCACCGCGCCGCCGCTGGCCTGGATACGCAGCCCGTGACCGGCGACGTCGACTTCCCCCTGCAGGCCGGCGAAAATCTCGTCGAGCTGACTGGTCAGATCGCTCTCATCCTCGACGCGGTCGAAAAAGATCATGAATTCGTCGCCGCCGAAACGGCTGACCGTGATGCCTTGCCCGGCAATGGCGGCGAGCCGCTCGGCAACGGCGTAGATCAAACCGTCGCCGATTGGATGTCCAAGCGTGTCGTTGACACTCTTGAAATCGTCAAGGTCGAGCACCGCCAGCCCGCAGAGACGGTCGCGGTCGCCGGACGCCATGGCCTCGCCGACCAGTTCGTGGAAATAGGCGCGGTTGGGCAGGCCGGTAAGGTTGTCGTAGCGCGCCATGAAGCGGATCTTTTCTTCCGCCTCGACACGGGCGGTCACGTCCTCGAACGTGATGACGCCCAGCTCCTGGCTGCCTTCGCGAGCGGAGAACTCATAGTGCTGGCCATTGGCGAGCGAAACGAGCACCTTGCGGTCACGGCCCTCGCGTAGGGCGCGTGTCAGCTGGGCCTCGATATAACGGCAGTCCTTGGGCGCCAGCATGCCGCCGGCGACGCCACGCATCAGAAGGCCATGGATCGACCGCCCGAGCAGCGCATCCGGCGATTTGAGCGACATCAGATGCGCGGCTTCGGCATTGGCCACCGCCACCCGGCCGTCCGGGCCCAGCATGACAAGGCCATGCGACATGGTGTTGAGCGCCCGGTTGAAGCGCTGGGCAATGCGGTTCGCCTTCTTTTCCTCCGACAAGGCAGCAAAAAGCACCTCGCGGACCAGGTCGGCGAAGCGCTTGATGGCAAACAGGAAAGGCGCCGAGAGCAGACCCAGGATAAAATGATAGGGATCACCGCGCAGGATGAAGCCCAGCGAGATCGGCCAGGTCATGGTCATGATGAAGATCATGACCATCCTGGGCGAGCCATAGTTGCGGCCGGCGATCGCAGTAGCGGAGGCGAGCGTCACGCAGACGGCCGCGATCTCGGCGAAACTGTCATAGGCTAGATAGATGCCGACGAAACAGAAGGTGCCCAGCATGAAACCATGCATGGAGCCATAGAAAATGTAATCGTTCTCGCGTTGACGCGCTTCTTCCCGGCTCTTCGGCACCGGCGCATTCCGATACTTTCGGATGTTGCGCAGACGCAGGAATGCAACCGTCAGAAAACCAAACGTCACGGCAAGATAGGCTGGATCCCTGGTTTTCCAGTAGACAAGCACCACCAGCAGGGTCTGGGCAAAGAATCCAATCGAAAGCGTCAAACCGTCGCGAAACAGGGTTTCCACGAACGGAATGTAGACGTCGACCGGGATCTCGTTCTTTTTTCTCAGATTCAACGCCTGAATCCCAACCCTTGGGACACAAGCAGTGCCACATCCGCCTTAAGAAACATTTAGAGAGACCGTCACGCCCTTGCCGTCAAGCCGGGTGACGCAGCGGAAAGCGAGGAAAGTGTTCTTCCGGTAAACAAGGCGTATCGATCACTCCGCGGCCTGAAGTTCGGGCCGCGCCGGCGTGTTCGACAAGCGTTCGAGCAGCCTTTGGCGCTCGCCCGCGGCCTTTTCGGCGCTGGCTTGCCGGACGTGGCCGTAGCCGCGGATAAGTGCCGGCACCGAGACCAGCGCAACCGCCGCATCGACCCTGGCCGGCGTCAGCGATCTGGCGACGAGTTCCAGATCCGCCTCATACTGCCCAAGCAGCTGCCGCTCCATGCGCCGCTCGGCGGAGTAACCGAACAGGTCGAAGGCGGTGCCGCGCAGGCCCTTCATCGCCGCCAGCACGCGAAAACCCTTCATCATCCAGGGACCGAAGCTCGATTTCCTCGGCTTGCCGTCATTGCCGCGGCGCCCCATGATCGGCGGCGCGAGATGGAATTCGAGCTTCTCGTAGCTCTGGAACTGCTTTGCCAAGCCGGCGGCGAAGGAACCGTCGGTATAGAGCCGCGCCACCTCGTACTCGTCCTTGATCGCCATCAGCTTGAACAGGTTCCTGGCCGCCGCCTCGGTCACGGCGGTCGAGCCGGGCACGGCCTTGGCCTCGGCGGCGCGCACAGTGGCCAACCTCTCGGCGTAGCGCCTGCCGTAGGCGGCGTTCTGATAGGCGGTCAGGAAAGCGACTCGGCGGGCAATGATGTCGTCCAGCGTCTCGGCGATATCGGCAATCTGCCCGGCCTTGCCCGGCTGAACGACGAGGGCGCGCACGAAATCCGGCTGGTGGGCGGCGCGACGGCCCCAGCGGAACGCCGCGATGTTCATCGCCACGGCTTCGCCATTGAGTTCGATCGCCTTCTCGACCGCCTCGGCGGACAGCGGCAAGCCGCCGTGCTGGAAGGCAAAGCCGAGCATGAACATGTTGGCGCCGAGCGAATTGCCAAACAGCGCGGTGGCGGTTCGCGTGGCGTCGAAGAAATGCGCCTTGTCGTCGCCCGCGGCAGTGCGGATCGCCTTCTTCAGGCGCTCTATCGGCAACGAGAAATCGGCCGACCGGGCGAACTCGCCGGGCATGATCTCCGCCGTGTTGGCGAGGAAGATGGTATGGCCCTCGCGCACCGCGGTCAGCACCTTCTTGGCGCCCGACACCACCAGATCGCAGCCGAGCACGAGATCGGCCTTGCCGGCCGAAACGCGGATGGCATGGATGTCGTCCGGGGTGCGCGCGATGCGGACATGGGTGAACACCGAGCCGCCCTTCTGGGCAAGGCCGGCCATGTCGATCATACCGCAGCCCTTGTCCTCGAGATGGGCCGCCATGCCGAGCACCGCACCGACGGTGACGACACCGGTGCCGCCGACGCCATCGATGATCGCCGCCCAGCCTTGCTCGCCCAGCGGGAATTCGGCCGGCGTGGGAACGCCATCGAGCGGATCGGCCTTGCCGGCCAGGCCCTCGGCCTTGCGGATCTTGGCGCCGTGCACGGTGACAAAGGACGGGCAGAAGCCGTTGACGCAGGAGAAATCCTTGTTGCAGCTCGACTGGTCGATCCTGCGCTTGCGGCCGAATTCGGTTTCGACCGGCTGGATCGAGACGCAGTTCGACTGCACGCCGCAGTCGCCACAGCCTTCACAGACCAGCTCGTTGATGAAGACGCGCTTGTCGGGATCGGGAAAGGTGCCGCGCTTGCGGCGGCGGCGCTTTTCGGCGGCACAGGTCTGGTCGTAGAGCAGGATCGAGACGCCCTTGACGTCGCGCAGCTCGCGCTGGACGAGATCAAGATCGTCGCGGTGATGGATGGTGGCGCCGGCCGGGAATTCGGCCTTGCCAGCATATTTGTCGGGTTCGTCGGTGACGATGGCGATGCGGTCGACGCCCTCGGCCCGGACCTGCCTGGCGATCATGTCGACGGTCAGGCCGCCTTCATGCGGCTGGCCGCCGGTCATGGCGACGGCATCGTTGTAGAGGATCTTGTAGGTGATGTTGGCTTCGGTCGACAGCGCGAAGCGGATCGCCAGCGTGCCAGAATGGTTGTAGGTGCCGTCGCCGAGATTCTGGAAGATGTGGCCGCGCTTGGAGAAGGGCGCCTGGCCAACCCATTGCGCGCCCTCGCCGCCCATCGCCGTGAAGCCGACGGTGTTGCGGTCCATCCACAACGCCATGAAATGGCAACCGATGCCGGCCGCGGCGATCGAGCCGTCCGGCACCTTGGTCGAGGAATTGTGCGGGCAGCCGGAACAGAAGAAGGGCGTGCGCGAACCGATGTCGGTGGCGTCGGCCAGCATTGCCTGGAACTGGCGCAGCTTGGCCACCCGCGCTGAAATCTCTTCCGACGGGCCGATGGTTCTGACGATCCTCTCGCCAAGCGCAATGGCGATCTCGTTGGGGTCGAGCGCGCCCTTGGCCGGGAACAGCCAGTCGCCGCGCTCGTCCTTCTTGCCGACAATGACCGGCTGGGTGGCGGTGCCGTAAAGGCTTTCGCGCAGTTGCACCTCGATCAGCGAGCGTTTCTCCTCGACGACGACGATGGTGTCGAGGCCGCGGGCAAAGTCGGCGATATGATGCAGGTCGAGCGGCCAGGGGCAGCCGACCTTGAACAACCGCACGCCGATGCGGTTGGCGGCCGCCTCGTCGATGCCGATGTCCTCGAGCGCTTGGCGGACATCGAGATAGCTCTTGCCCAGCGTGATGATGCCGATCTTCGGGTTGCGGCCACCCGAATAGACGATGCGGTTCAGCCCGTTGGCGTGGATGAAAGCGGAGGCGGCGGCGCGTTTGTGTTCATGCAGCCGCTCCTCCTGGCCGAGCATGTCGATCTCGTGGCGGATGTTGAGACCGCCGGGCGGCATGTCGAAATCCGGCACGACGATGTTCAGTCGCTCAAGCGAGGCATCGACCGAGGCCGTCGATTCGATGTTGTCCTTGACGCATTTGATCGCCGCCCAGGTGCCGGCGAAGCGCGACATGGCAAAGCCATAGAGCCCGTAGTCAATGATCTCCTGGACACCGGCCGGGTTGAGGATCGGCACCATCGTGTCGACAAACAGGAATTCGGTGGCGTGAGCATTGGTGGAGGATTCGGCCATGTGGTCGTCGCCCATCAGGGCGAGCACACCGCCATGTCTGGACGAGCCGGCGAGATTGGCGTGGCGGAACACGTCGCCAGAGCGGTCGACGCCCGGTCCCTTGCCGTACCAGACCGAAAAGACGCCGTCATGGGTGCCCTCGCCCAGGAGTTCCGTCTGCTGCGATCCCCAACAAGCGGTGGCTGCCAGTTCCTCGTTGAGGCCGGGCTGGAAAACGATGTCGGCCTGGGCGAGCTGCTTCTTCGCCTTCCACAGCTGCATATCGAGGCCGCCGAGCGGTGAGCCGCGATAGCCGGAGACGAAGCCGGCCGTGTTCAGGCCAGCGCGGCGGTCGCGCTCGCGCTGCATCAGAAGCATGCGGATGACCGCCTGCGCGCCGGAAAGGAAGATGCGCTCCTTTCCGAGGTCGAACTTGTCGTCGAGCGCGACGTCGTGCAGCGTCATCAGGCATTTCCTCTGCGAAGGCCGCGCGGGGGCAGGCAGCCAACGTCGGGGTCGGATGACGCATCCTTTCTCCCCTTGCAAGGCAGGTCAAACAAAATCGAAGGGTCCAGCAGAGCGCGGAGAGCAACAGCTGCACACCCGTCAGGCGGATGAGAACGGCACTGGCGGCAGCCCTCGCAGCCGGTGTGCCCCGGCCGCTCGCAAGCGGGAGATATCAGGCGGCCTTCGAACAGTCGGGCTTCGGCTCGCCCGGCAGCTTGCCGTCGACGTGGCCGATCATGTCCTTGTTGAGTTCGTAGACCGGTCCGACCACCAGCGGCCGGTCGGGCAGGACCGACTGATCGAGCGACGATGTCAGCGTCGTCTCGAAGCTTTGCAGCAGCGTGCCGTTGGCATCCTCGATGCGGATCGAAACGGCATAGGGCTTGTCCTTGACCACGCAGGTGAGTGGCGGGCTGGTGAGCGTGATGTGCGGCAGCTTCGGCCAGATCTTCTGGTTGACGATGATCGGATCGCCGCCGGCCGGATTCTGGAAATTGACCACGGCGACCTGCCCCTCGCCCATCGGGCGCAGCGGATTGAGGGTGATGACATAGGTGGCGATGCCCAGCCGGTAGTTGAACTCGAAAAGCTTGCCCGAAATGGCGAACAGCTGATCCTTGCCAGAGTCCCGGCAGGCGCCAAGGGCGACGGCGGCAAACAAGCACGCACCCAGAACGATCGAACGCGAAAACTTTCTAGACATCGGAAACCTCCCTGGCCGCTGTGCGGCGGCGATAGTGTCGACTGGCCTTCTGACGGTTGCCGCACACCGCCATGTCACACCAAAGGCGGCTGGAATTGCGGCTTCGGTCAACAAACAGCCAACTGCAGTTGGGGCAGATTCTGAGCCTCGCGACGGTGTCCTCGCGCAGCAGCGACAGGGCCGAGACGGCCAGCGCCGCCTCGAAGGCGATTGGCGTCGCCGGATCGCCGAACGGCCGTCCCGCCGCACCGATTTCGGTGCGGCTGTGCGTCAGGCCGTCGGAGCAGGCCCGCAGGAAGCCCGCCAGCTCGCCCGTGGCGATCGCGCCTTTCGACACAGCGCCGCGAAACAATTTGTCGGTGCTCTCGCGGATCGACAGCACCACCGGCGCTATCGTCTCCGGCGACGGAGCCTGCAACCGCCTGCCACCGAGCTCGGCCGCGCGGAAGCCGCTCGCGGCTTCGGCGAAGCGCGCGATCTCCACCGGATCGTCGAAACGATCGAAGGTCTTCTGGGGGTCGTCGCGCAACACGACGGTGTTGGCCGTGTCGAGCGCCAGAATGCCGCCGGTGAAGCGATGCGGGGTCCAAGATACCGTCATGCGCTAAATCTAACCGATAAATCCTGTTTGACAAGTTAGATTCAACGATGCACCCTTGCTTCGGGCGTGGCCTCGGCGGCGACCTTTCGTTGAGCATGTCGTCGTCCCCAAAACCGCCTCGCAGTTGGGCGACATGCTCTGAGGACCGTGCATGCTCTATTTCTTCCAGCAGGTTCTGAACGGGCTGCATTCGGGCGCGCTCTATGCGCTGCTCGCCTTCGGCTATGTGCTGACCAACGGCATCCTGCACCGCACCAATCTTGCCTATGGCGCGGTGTTCGCCTTTTGCGGCCACACGATGATCCTTACCGCCGCCTTCGGTTACCAGGCCCTGTGGATGACGCTGTTTACGGCGGTGGCGCTCGGCGTCGTCGCGGCTTTCCTTTACGCGGCGCTGATCAGCCATGTCCTGTCACGCAACGTGTTCGAGCCACTGGCCGACCGCTCGCCCAACGCCATCGTGGTGACGACGCTGGGCATATTGCTGGTGCTGTCGGAGGCCAGCCGCATCGCCGCCGACACGCACGATCTCTGGCTGCCGCCGATGCTGGCAGTGCCGGTGATCTTCGCCCAGGATGACCGCTTCAAGGCGACGCTGACACTGATCCAGCTGCTCGACTGCGCCGCCGTGCTGGCGGCCATCGCGCTGGCCGCATGGGCATTCGCGCGCTCGAGCTACGGCAGGTCATGGCGCGCGGTTTCCGACGACCCCAAGGCGGCGGCGATGTGTGGCATCGACGTGCGTGCCGTGTTCCGCCACGCAGTGCTGTTCGGCGGCTTCTGCGCCGCGCTCG
The DNA here is from genome assembly GCF_059683645.1 of Mesorhizobium sp. RCAM 05104. NCBI lineage: Bacteria > Pseudomonadati > Pseudomonadota > Alphaproteobacteria > Hyphomicrobiales > Phyllobacteriaceae > Mesorhizobium > Mesorhizobium sp. RCAM 05104. The sequence continues at coordinate 3,261,903 of NZ_CM185033.1, forward strand.
CCGGCGTGCTTGCCGGCATCTACTATGGCAACATCAGCTTCGGCACCGGCCTGACCTATGGTCTGAAGATCCTGTTCGTGACGGCGGTCGGCGGTTATCTCTCGCCGCCGCGCGCGGCGCTCGGTGCGGCTGCCTTCGGCATGGCCGAATCGCTGTGGGCCGGCTATTTCCCGCTCGAATGGCGCGACGCGTGGATGTACGTGTTCCTCGTCGCCATGCTGGTGCTGATCGGCGCCGGCCGCGACCAGCAGAAGATCGTCTGAACCGCATCAGACTTTGGTTGCATGCCGCGAGGTAGACGGCCGGTATCCGGCCCTGCCGTTCGTTCGATGATGTTTTGCCGCCTCTATGCTTGTTGACCCGTCAGTCCACGCGCGGCATACCGTTGGACCACACGGCGTGACGGAAACAAGGGGGAAGCCGACACGCCTCCAATACCAGGGAGGAATGCATGGCAGGGCTTCTCGCTCTATCCAGGACCATTGATCGCGCGAACGAATTCATCGGCAAATGGGTATCGTGGCTGATCCTGCTGGCGATCCTGGTCAGCGCCGCCAACGCCATCATCCGCAAGGTGTTCGACATATCCTCGAACGCGTGGCTCGAGTTGCAGTGGTATCTGTTCGGAGCCGCCTTCATGCTGGCAGCCGCCTACACATTGAAGCAGAACGAACATATCCGCATCGATGTCGTCTACGGCCTGTTCTCGCGCCGCGTGCAGCATTGGATCGACCTGCTCGGCCACATACTCTTCCTGATGCCGTTCGTGACGCTGATGGTGATCTATTTTGTTCCCTATGTGTCGCTGTCGTTTCGCAGCGGCGAGATGTCCAACAACTCCGGCGGGCTAATCATCTGGCCGGCCAAGGCCATCCTGCTCGTCGGCTTTTTCCTGCTCGCGCTGCAGGGCATTTCCGAGATCATCAAGAAGATCGCCATCATGCGCGGCGACATGGATGACCCCAATCCGTTCATATCGGCACATGAGCAGGCCGAACTCGAAGCCAAGGCCTTGGCCGACGAGGTGCGCTCATGATGGAGTTCATCGCCCAGAACATGGCGCCGATCATGTTCGCCTCGCTGATCATCTTCCTGCTGATCGGCTACCCCGTCGCCTTTTCGCTGGCCGCCAACGGGCTGATGTTCTTCTTCATCGGCGTGCTCCTCTCGCCCTATTCCGGTGGATCGATCAACCTCGCCTGGCCGCTTCTGCACGCACTGCCGGATAATTTCTATGGCAGCCGGGTGATGTCGAACGACACGCTGCTGGCCATTCCGTTCTTTACCTTCATGGGCATCGTGCTGGAACGATCGGGCATGGCCGAAGACTTGCTCGACACGATCGGCCAGCTGTTCGGACCGGTCCGCGGCGGCCTTGCCTATGCGGTGATCTTCGTCGGCGCGCTGCTGGCCGCAACCACCGGCGTGGTGGCCGCTTCCGTCATCGCCATGGGCCTGATCTCGCTGCCGATCATGCTGCGCTACGGCTACGACCGCCGGGTGGCGTCCGGCGTCATCGCGGCGTCGGGTACGCTGGCACAGATCATCCCGCCATCGCTGGTGCTGATCGTGCTCGCCGACCAGCTCGGCCGTTCGGTCGGCGACATGTATGCGGGCGCGCTGATCCCGGGCCTCGTGCTCACCGGCCTCTACATGCTCTACATCCTGATCATGTCGGTCATCCGGCCACATTCGATGCCGGCGCTGCCGCTCGAAGCACGCACGCTCGGCCACGGCGTCCTGTCGCTGCTGGCGGCGCTGCTGGCGACGGTGGTGGTGTCCTACGCGGCGTACCGCTATCTCGTGCCGACGCATGGCGACAACGCCGACATCCTCGGCGCCAGCGCCGGCGTGCTCTTCATCTATGTCGTGGCAATTGCCGACAAGCGCCTGAACATCAACATGATGTCACGGCTGGCACAGCAGGTGGTCATCGTGCTGATCCCGCCGCTGGCGCTGATCTTCCTGGTGCTTGGCACCATCTTCCTCGGCATCGCCACGCCGACCGAAGGCGGCGCCATGGGCAGTGTCGGCGCATTGGCCATGGCGGCGGCAAAGGGGCGGCTGTCGCTGGACGTGATCAAGCAGGCATTGACCTCGACAACGCGGCTGTCGTCCTTCGTGCTGTTCATCCTGATCGGCGCGCGGGTGTTCTCGCTCACCTTCTACGGCGTCAACGGCCACATCTGGGTCGAGCATCTCCTAACGTCCTTGCCGGGCGGCGAGGTCGGCTTCCTGATCGGAGTCAACCTGCTGGTCTTCTTCCTCGCCTTCTTCCTCGATTTCTTCGAACTCGCCTTCATCATCGTGCCGCTGCTGGCGCCGGCCGCCGACAAGCTCGGCATCGACCTGATCTGGTTCGGCGTGCTTCTGGGCGTCAACATGCAGACCAGCTTCATGCACCCGCCCTTCGGCTTCGCGCTGTTCTACCTGCGCTCGGTGGCTGCCCGCGTGCCCTATCTCGACCGCCTCACCGGCAAGCAGATCGCGCCGGTCACCACCGGCCAGATCTATTGGGGCGCGGTTCCCTTCGTCTGCATCCAGGTCATCATGATCGGGCTGACCATCGCGTTCCCGCAGATGGTGATGCACTACAAGGGCACAACCGTCGATCCAGGCACCATCGATTACAAGGTGCCCGAGGTGCCCGGCCTGTCGCCACTCGGCACACCACCGGCCGGCGGCGGCACGGCGCCGGCCGCTCCCGCCGCCCCTGCCGCCCCCGACCTGTCGCAGCCGCCGAGCTTTGGCGATACGCCGCCAGCCCAGCCGGCGGCACCGCAGCCGGACCTGTCGCAACCACCAAGCTTCAACTGAAACCGGCATGGCGGCGACTATGAAAGCGGTGCGGCTTGAAGCGGTGGGCAGCATCGCGCTGCGCGAGGTCGACAAGCCTGACATCGGGCCGGATGAACTTCTGGTACGCGTCGAGGCCTGCGGCGTCTGCGGCACCGACCGGCATCTGTTCCACGGCGAATTTCCATGCAAGCCGCCGGTGACGCCCGGGCATGAGTTCTCCGGCATCGTCGAAGCGATCGGAACGTCCGTCTCGGGCTTTGCCGTCGGCGACCGCGTCACCGGCGACCCCAACATCGCCTGCGGGCGTTGCGCGCATTGTCATGCCGGGCGGGTCAATCTGTGCAGCAATCTGCGCGCCATCGGCATCCATCGCGATGGCGGCTTTGCCGAATATCTCGCCTTGCCGCAGAAACAGGCTTTCGTCCTGCCTGCCGGCCTGAAGCCTACCCATGGCGCCTTCTGCGAGCCGCTCGGCTGCTGCCTGCATGGTGTCGACCTTGCCGAAATCAGGCCGGGCAGCTCGGTGGTCGTGCTTGGCGGCGGCGTGATCGGCCTGCTCACCGTACAGCTGGCGCGACTGGCCGGGGCAAAGACCATCATCCTGTCGACAAGGCAAGCCTCGCGCCGCGCGCTCGCCAGGGACCTCGGTGCCACGGCGACGGTCGATCCGACAGCCGCCGATGTCGTCGATGCCATCGCCGGGCCAGCGGGGCTGGCGCCCGGTGGCGTCGACGTCGTCTTTGAATGCGCCGGCGTGCGGGAAACCGTCGAGCAGTCGATGCGGCTGGCCCGGGCCGGCGGCACGATCGTCATCGTCGGCGTGACGCCGCAAGGCATGAAAGCGGAATTCGAGCCCTTCGACCTGCTGTTCCGGGAACTCAGGGTGCTGGGCTCCTTCCTCAATCCCTACATTCATCGCCGCGCGGCCGAGCTTATCGCGTCGGGTGCGATCGAAATCGACCGGCTGATTTCCAGGCAGGTGCCGCTCGAGGACGCGCCAGCGGTGATCGCCAATCCGCCGGCTCCGGGCGAGGTCAAGGTGCTGGTGGTGCCCAGCCTGAAATGAAAGACCCCGGGCGAACCGGCCCGGGGTCTTTTTACCGAATGCAACGGACGGTCTACAGTTTGCCGTTGCGCTGCTGGACCATCATGAAGGTGTCGTAGTTGTACTCGGCCACCTGTGCCCAGAGATAATGCTCCTTGCGGAAGCCCTTGATCGATTCCCAGATCTTCTTGAACGGCGCGTTGGAGGCTTCCATTTCGGCGTAGACCTCATTGGCCTTTTCGAAGCAGGCGGCCATGATGTCCTGGCTGAACGGGCGCAGCTTGGCGCCGCCGGCCACCAGCCGCTTCACCGCTGCCGGGTTCAAATAATCGTATTTCTGCAGCATGTTGGCGTCGGCCGCCTGGGCGGCGGTGCGCAGCAGCGACTTGTAGGCCGGCGAAAGCTCTTCGTATTTCGCCTTGTTGAACATCAGGTGGACGGTCGGGCCGCCTTCCCACCAGCCGGGATAGTAGTAATAGGGCGCGACCTTGTAGAAGCCGAGCTTCTCGTCGTCATAGGGGCCGACCCATTCGGCGGCGTCGATGGTGCCTTTTTCCAGCGCCGGATAGATGTCGCCGCCGGCGATCTGCTGCGGCACGACACCGAGCTTCTGCACCACCTTGCCGGCAAAGCCGCCGATTCGCATCTTGAGGCCGGAAAGGTCGGCGACGGTGTTGATCTCCTTGCGGAACCAGCCGCCCATCTGCACGCCGGTGTTGCCGCCCGGCAGGCCGAAAAGGCCCTGCGTGGCGAGAAACTCGTTGAACAGGTCGATGCCGCCGCCATGGTAGTGCCAGGCATTCATGCCGCGCGCGTTGAGCGAGAAGGGAACCGCCGCACCGAGCGCCCATGTCGGGTCCTTGCCCCAGTAATAATATGCCACCGTGTGGCAGGCCTCGACAGTACCGGCCGTGGTGGCGTCGGCGGCCTGCAGGCCCGGCACGAGTTCACCAGCGGCGAAGACCTGGATCTGGAAGTTGCCGTCGGTGGCTTCCGACAGCATCTTGGAGAACACCTCGGCGCCGCCATAGATGGTGTCTAGCGACTTCGGAAAGGACGACGCCAGCCGCCATGTCACCTTGGGGTTGGATTGGGCAATGGCGGGTGCCGCCAGCGTCACGGCGGCGGCAGCGGCGCCGACGCCTGAGACGCCAGCCTTGCGAATGAATGAACGACGATCCATGAAGTTCCTCCCTTTTGGACCAACAGACCGACGTTCGGGAATCCTCGGCTCCCCGTATCGGTTCGCTCGAACAATACACGGGCGAAAAGTCGAGTCCAGCGCGGTGGCCGGATTTGATGGCGAAGCCACGTGGCCCTGCAACTATAGTCTAACAGACCGGTTCGTGGCCCATGCGACACGCTGAAACTTGCCATGGAAAAATATCGGCGGATGGCCTATTTTGGAGGCAGGACATTCCTTGCCCAGATGGAAAACAGAGCCAAAATGCACCAGCCGCTCGTCGCCATATCGACCGACGTCCGTCAGTTTGACAACTACACCTGGCATGCCGCCCCGCAGCAATATCTGGAGGCGGCGATAACAGGCGCCGGCGTATTCCCGGTGCTGGTGCCATCATTCGGCGACAGGCTCGACTTCGACGAACTTTTGTCGTCGGTCGACGGCGTCATGGCCACCGGCTCGAAATCCAATGTGCACCCCTCGCTCTATGGCGGCGATGCCAGCGAGGCCAACGGCCCCTATGACCCGGCGCGCGATGCCACCACGCTGCCGCTGATCCGCAAGGCGGTTGAGCGCGGCGTGCCGCTGCTCGCCATCTGCCGCGGCATCCAGGAGATGAACGTGGCGCTGGGTGGAACGCTGGCCACCGAGATCCAGGAGCGCGATGGCTCGCTCGACCATCGCGCGCCGGCAAGCGACAATCAGGACGAACGTTTCGGCATCCGCCAGAAGGTGACGATCGCACCTGGAAGCTGTCTGGCGGGTGTGTTCGGTGTCGGTGACATTTTGGTCAACTCGGTGCACCGCCAGGCCGTCGACCGGCTGGGCCCCAACCTGCAGATCGAGGCCGTCGCAACCGACGGCACGGTGGAAGCGGTGTCGGTGAAGGACGCCCGCGCCTTCGCCGTCGGCGTCCAGTGGCATCCGGAATACTGGGTCAAGTCGGATGGCAACTCGGCCAAGATCTTCCGCGCCTTCGGCGATGCGGTGCGCCTGCACGCGGCGGCGAGATCCGGCGCGCGCGCCGCGGCGGAATAATCAGTCGCCAGGCCTCAAATCACCGGTGGCCGCAAGCGACAGCAACGGCGTGGCCGGCGCATAGGATTCGTAACCGTCACCATCCGCAACCGAGAAGGTGACGATCGGATCGATGCCGTTGGCGCTGAAAGCGACCGTGCCGTCCTGTTTCTCCTGCCAGAACTTTGCCCGCTCGATGCCCGGCAAGAGCCGACGGCAGGTCGAGGCGACGGTCAGCAGGGACAGGCCATCCGAAATTGCGGCGCCGCGACTGATCGCGCAAACCGCCTCGTCGCCATTGGCGATCAGCCTGTAGTTGCTGGACGGCGTGACCTCGTCGGCGGCACTTTCACCGCTGCCGTCGTGAAACAGCTGAACGCCGCCGAACAGCGCGGTGGCGGCAATCAATGCGGAAAGCACTTTCATCATGTTCATCCAGGCACACTGACAGGATGAAGAATGATTTCAAAGGGTTAAGCTGACGTTAATAAATGTGGCAGGCCGCCACTCAGCTTCGTGGCCTGACATGCACCGTCTCGGGCACCGGCGTCAGCGGCCGGCGCTCGGTGAACCAGCAGACCAGATTGTCGACGCACAGATCGGCCATGGCACGGCGGGTGTGGTCGGAAGCTGAGCCAACATGCGGCAACAGCGAGGCGTTCGGCGCGTCGAGCAGCGCCTTGGGCACGTTCGGCTCGTCGGCAAAGACATCGAGGCCGGCGGCGGCGATGGTGCCGTTGGCAAGTGCTGCCGCAAGTGCTGCCTCATCGACCGTGCTGCCGCGGCCGATGTTGACGAAGACGCCGTTCGGGCCAAGCGCCGACAGGATTTCGGCATTGACCGCCTTCTCCGTCGAGGCGCCGCCGGGCGCTACCGAAATCAGCGTATCGACCGCTTCGGCGAGAGCCTTCAGCGTCGGGTGGTACTGGTAGGAAAGACCGTCGACCTTACGCCGGTTGTGGTAGGAGACCGGCAGTCCGAACGCTTCCAGCCGGCGGGCTATGGCTTGCCCGATGCGGCCCATGCCGAAAATACCGGCCTTGCGGCCACGCAAGGTCAGCCGGCTCAGCGGATAGTTGCCCTTGCGCAGCCAACTGCCGTCACGCAGCCAGGTCTCGGCACGCGGCAGGTCACGGACGGTGTTGATCAGCAGCCCGATCGCGGTGTCGGCGACCTCCTCGGTCAGCACGTCAGGCGTGTTGGTGACCATGATGTTTTTCGCGGCCGCATGGCCGACATCGACCGAATCGTAGCCGACCCCGAAGGAGGCGATGAGTTCGAGATTGGGCAGCGCATCCATCATCGCCGCGCTGATACCGGCGAACGAGGCAATGCCACGCACGCCACGACGCATCTCGTCGGTGACCAGCGCCGGATCGGCGCGCTCGATCCTGATGCATTTGAACGTTCGGTCGATGCGCTCGACCGCGTGGTCGCTGAAGTCGCGCGGCACCAGTATGGTGATCGCTTGCAGCTGTTCGGCCTTGGTCATGCGCGCTCCACCGGCTTGCCGGTCGACTGGCGCACATGCAGTTCGGGCTTGATCAATTCCTGCGAGGGCCGCACCGTCTGCCCGTTGAGCTTGTCGAGCAGCGCGCTGGCGGCGCGGCGACCAACCTCGCGCTGGCCGTTCCAGACGGTGGTCAGCGCCGGCGTCGCGATGGCCGCCTCTTCGAGATCGTCATAGCCGGTGACGGAGATATCGATGCCCGGCACCAGCCCGGCGCGCGCGATGCCGTTCATCAGGCCAATGGCGACGAGGTCGTTCCAGCAGCAGGCCGCCGTCGGCTTGTCCTTCAGCGCCAGGAACTGCCCGGCTGCCTCGAAGCCCGCCTGCTTGGTGCGCGGGCCAGCAATGCGCCAGGACGGCCTGACTTCAAGCCCGGCCGCCTCCATGGCGTTGAGGTAGCCCTGGTAGCGGTCGCGGCCGGTCGACGTCTGGTCGGTGCCGCCGATCATGGCGATGCGCTTGTGGCCGAGCGAGATCAGGTGATTGGTGGCGAGCGCGGTGCCATAGGCATCATCGCCGCGAAAGACCGGCACGTCGGCGCCCTCGACGGTGCGCGCGATCAGCACCGCCGGCAGGCCGTTCTCCTCGGCCATCAGAATGTCGGAAGCCGGCGTGCCGATGGCCGGCGACATGATGACGCCGTCGGCGCCAAGCTGCAGCAGCGTATCGATGAAGGTGCGCTGCTTCTCGAGCTGATCGTAGTGATTGGACAGGATGAAGGTCTGCCGGCTGCGGTCGAGCTCGCTCTCGATCGAGCGCAGGATCTCGGCGAAAAACGGGTTCATGATGTCGTGGACGACGACACCGACGATGCCCGAACGCGATGTGCGCAGACTGGCGGCGCGACGGTTGTAGATATAGCCGATGGCGCGGGCATGTTCCTTGATGCGGTCGCGGGTGCTGCCCGCGACCAGCGGACTGTCGCGCAGCGCCAGCGAAACCGTGGCCGTGGACACGCCAAGCGCATCCGCGATCGTCGAGAGCTTGATCTTCTGTGCCAGCGCCTGGTGCTCCCCAATCGATTTAAACTGTTTAAAGGCGGCCTTATGCCATCGATCGGGAGCAAATCAAAGTTTTTTTGCCAGCGCTTCCGCCTCGACATCCGAGGCAGCGCGGCTGCGCAGCCGAAGTCGATGCTCACGATGGACGATGTAAAGGCCGCTGGCGACGATGATGACGGCGCCGACCAGTGTCCAGCGGTCGGGAAACTGCTTGAAGACGATCCAGCCCGAAATGATCATCCACACCATCTGCGAATAAGGATAGGGCGCCAATGCCGTGGTCGTCGCCAGCCGATAGGCCTGGACCAGCAGCCAGTGGCCGACGGCTCCGAATACGCCGAGCATGAGCAGCACGAACCAATGCCAGCCATCATCCGGCAGGGCGAATGAAAATGGCAGGAGGGGCAAAAGCAGCAGCGCCGGGGCGAGCGCCGAGAACAGGATGAGGCTTTCCGAGGTCTCGGTTGCCGACATGCGGCGCGTCATGATGACGTAGAAGCAGTTCGACAGCATCGAACCGAGCGCGAAGAGGTGCCCGACACCGAAAACACCTACGCCTGGCCGGGTGATGATGAGAACCCCGGCGAAGGCAGCCAGGATCGCCAGCCAACGCCGCCAGCCGGCCCATTCGCCCAGCAGTGGACCGGCAAGTGCCGTGATCACCATCGGCCCGAAGAAATAGATCGACGTCGTCTCCGCCAGTTGCAGGGACCGCAGAGCCAGGACGTTGAAGATGGTCGAGCCGAACAGGAACAGGCCGCGCAGGACATGTGCCGGCAGGCTGCCCGGGCGAAACCGCGCCGGCTCGCGCCAGCCGCGCAGGAGCGCGCCAACCAGCACCACATGCACGGCAAAGCGCACCCAGGCGACGATGAGCACCGACACGCCGGCAAGGACGAGATATTTGCTGCTGGTGTCGAGGAAGGTGAAGCAGACATAGGTGGAAAGCATGCACAGGATCGCCACCGGCGGCGTCGCGCTTTCGACATATCTTTGGGGAGCACTCACTTGCAGGCCGGGGAAAAGCTGGGCTGGAGCCCACCTTTGCGGGAATTGTCGCTTGCCGGCAAGCCAATTGTCGCCCGCTGCCACGCTAAAGCCGGCTGGTACAACAATAGAGGCCGGCAGGCTTAGTCCAAGCTTTCCACGCTAGGCATGCATGCGGGCGCCCTTGGTGATCTTGTCGACCACCTTCTTCTCTGTGCGGAGCGCAATGCCGACCACCTTGGCGTCTTCAGGCGCGAATTCGGCAAAGACGGCGCGGTTGGCCGCGTCAAAGCCGGTCGAGAACATCTCCTCGACATAGAGCGATGTCGTCACACCGCGCTCCAGCGTGCGCCGGTGGATCGTGCCCAGCGTCGCCTGGTCGGCCGACAGCACGATGACCGGCTGGATCGACAGCGGATTGTAGTGGTTGCCGGCGCGGTCGCGATAGGGCTCGCCGATGATGTCCGGAAACTGGGCGATGATGCCGCTGGTCAGGAAAGCGGTGACGTTGAGTTTCTGCCAGACCGGCAGATCCTCCCTGAGCACGATTGCAAACTTGGTATCGAACATGTGACATTGACCATTCGAGGTTGCGCCCCGATTTCGAGGCTGAAGGAGACGATGTCGCACGATGTAGGCAGCCAGGCCTTCGAGGGTCTTGGACGTTTGTGCGTTGATGCGGCGGAAAACTGCATCATCTCCGCCCCCGATCCTGCCGGCATGGAGAGGATCGAGGCACGGTTCCATGGCAGCGCCTTCGAGCTGCATCGCCACGACACCTATGCGATCGGGGTGACGTTGCATGGCGTGCAGACATTTCGCTATCTCGGCGCAATACGCCACAGCCTGCCTGGCCAGATCATCGTGCTGCATCCTGACGAGCTACACGATGGCGGCGCCGGCACCGAGGACGGCCTGCGCTACAGGATGCTCTACCTGGAGCCGTCGCTGATGCTCGACTGCCTTGGTGGTGCATCACTGCCGTTCGTCCGGGACGGCGTGGTGACGGACGGCGCCTTCTGCACAACACTGCTTTCGGCGCTGGGGCCGCTGGAACAGGAACTCGATGAGTTGTTCGTTGCCGACTTCCTCGCCCAACTGATGCAAAGCCTGACCCGGCACGCCGGCCAGCCGGCCAAGCCGATCGCGAGGACGGCGTGGCGGGCGGCGACGCTTGCGCGTGACTATCTCGCGGAAAACTTCGCCCGTCCCGTGCATTCCGGCGAATTGGAGGCGATCACCGGGCTCGACCGCTATGCCTTGTCACGGCATTTCCGCGCCGCCTTCTCGACCAGCCCGCATCGCTTCCTGGTGATGCGCCGGCTTCAGCGCGCGCGGCGGATGATCGCCACCGGCGAACCATTGGCGCAGATCGCCATCGAGGCCGGCTTCAGCGACCAGAGCCACTTTATCAGGCAATTCAAGAAGGCGTTCGGCATGACGCCGGGACGCTGGTCGTCGCTGATCCATGGATCCGCCGCGGTGGCGGCCTGATCGTTGCGCCGGGATATCAGCCGATCATTCGTCCGACTCGGCGTCGTCGTCGATCAACACCAGTTCCTCGTTCGAGAGATTGGCCTCGATGCGGGCAAGCAGCTTGAACAGTGCCTTCTGGTCCTTTTTGTCGAGGCCCTTCAGCGCCTGCTTTTCGGTCTTCTTCACCGATTTCTCGATGGCGTGGATAATGTCGCGGCCGGTGTCGGTGAGGAAGATATGCGCCTGGCGAGCATCGGCCGACGAGGCGCGCTTTTCCAGGAAACCCTGGGCCTGCAGCCGGTTGATGGTCTTGGTGATGGTCGGCGGGCGCACGCCGAGACGGCCAGCGAGATTGCCCGGCGTCTGGCCGTCTTCACGGTCGAGCGCCAGCATGATCTGATCCTGGCCGGCATAAAAACCGTGCGCCAGAAGCCGCGCCGCCAGCGCGGTTCTTGCCAGCCTTGCCGCCGAATGCAGCCGGCTCATTGTCGCAGTCTTGTCCGCCTTGGCCATGGTCATCCCTCTTCGGCCGTACCGGTGCGGGCAGCATAGAAGCTGCCGGCCAGTTGGCAATCGACGATAAAAAGAATCCGGCGTCCCAAACAGCTTTGCCGGCAAGCATTGCGGTGTCCGCCGTGGCTAATGCCAGATGATTATTTCAGTTAGATGACAAACGAGTTTCGTGGCCGGAGTTTTCGACGCAGGCGAAGTTCCGAGCGGACCGCTCATCCGGGCTTCACCACAATGATCATCAGCGCCTGATAGGCATCCGCCACTTCGCGCAGCGCCGCCAGCGACCGCGGTCCGGCCTGCCTGGCGATGCCGTCGCTGGCGTTCGAAGTGTCACGCTTACCGCGCCGGTCATTGTAGGGCGCGACGGTGGTGAATATCTGCTCGCTGAGACTGTCGGGGAAAAACAACTGGCCGGTCATCACCGAACTGTCATCCGGGAAGACCTTGAAGTGGATATGGGTGGTGCGGCCGCGATACCAGCCAGGATAAATGGTGGCGAAGGAAACGATGCCGCTGGCGTCGGTCCTTTGCCAGCCACGCAGGAAGGCCTGACCCGACGTGTCGACATCCCTGCCGTCACCTTGTCCCGGGTAGCCCGAATAGGCGCCTTGCGCGTCGCAATGCCAGATGTCGACACGGGCGCCGGCAAGCGGGCGGCAGGCCGCGTCGACAACCTGCAGCCTGACGGTGAGGGCAATGCCCTTCTTGCCCTCGGTAACATCGGCACGTTCGAGCTTCGGATCGAAATAGAACGGTCCCTCGGTCACCTTAGGCGTAATGGTGCAGACGCCGGCGCCGGTTTCGAACAAGGTCAATCCGGCATAGGGCGAGGACTCCGAAGACTGGGCGGCCATTGCCGCGGCCGGCAGGAAGGCACCACCGCCGGCGGTCACCGCGATCAGGCCTAGCGCCTTGCGCCGGCTCAGCAGGAAAGGCTTACCGGACATATCGTGCCTCTCGAATTGGCTGCGCATTGCCTCCCGTGTCCTGATCCAGCTTGTGACTGCGGCTGTCGCCAATGAAAATCAGGCAATGGCGGCAAGCCTGTTTGGCCCATCGGTTTGCCTCGTGCAAAAGAGCGGCACACATCCTATATGGAGCCGACAATCCCTTTTCGACGGCCGGATTTTTCGAGGCCCAAATTCTTCGAGGCAGCCATGAGCGACGCACAGACGCAGATTCCCGTAACCGTTCTCACCGGCTATCTCGGCGCCGGCAAGACGACCCTGCTCAACCGCATCCTGTCGGAAAACCACGGCAAGCGCTACGCCGTCATCGTCAATGAATTCGGCGAAATCGGCATCGACAATGACCTGATCGTGGAATCCGACGAGGAAATCTACGAGATGAACAATGGCTGCGTCTGCTGCACGGTGCGCGGCGACCTGATCCGTGTCGTCGAGGGCCTGATGCGCCGGCCGGGTCGCTTCGACGCCATCGTGGTGGAAACGACCGGTCTCGCCGATCCGGTGCCGGTGGCGCAGACCTTCTTCATGGACGACGACGTGCGCTCCAAGACCAGGCTCGACGCGGTGGTGGCGCTGGTCGACGCCAAGCATCTGCCGCTGCGGCTCAAGGATTCCAAGGAGGCCGAGGACCAGATCGCCTTCGCCGACGTCGTCGTGCTCAACAAGACCGACCTCGTCACCCCCGAAGAGCTCGCCAAGGTCGAAGCGACGATCCGCGCCATCAACCCGGCGGCGAAGATCCACCGCACCACCCGCGCCGGCGTCGCCCTGTCGGAAGTGCTAGACCGCGGCGCCTTCGACCTGTCCAGGGCGCTGGAAAACGATCCGCATTTCCTCGAAGCGCATGACGACCACGATCATCACGATCATGATCATGATCATGATCACGACCACCATCACCATGATCATGACGGGCATGACCATCACGATCACGCGCATCCTTCCGACATCCATGACGTGACGGTGCAGTCGGTGTCGCTGCGCGGCGGCGAGATGGACCCGAAGAAGTTCTTCCCGTGGATCGAGAAGATCACCCAGATGGAAGGCCCGAACATCCTGCGGCTGAAGGGTATCATCGCGCTCAAGGGCGACGATGAGCGCTATGTCATCCAGGGCGTGCACATGATCATCGAGGGCGACCACCAGCGTGCCTGGAAAGACGGCGAGAAACATGAGAGCCGGCTGGTGTTCATCGGCCGCGAACTCGACGCCGAACGGCTGAAGAAGAGTTTCGACGCCTGCCTGGCGGCCTGACAGCAACAAATGCCGCGTTTGCTCGATCTCGCCGATGATTTTCTGATCATCGGAGACGTTATCCGGCTTTGCGACAATTACGATCTCGGGCCGGGCTCCGGCCCAGTCGATCTGCTGATCTTCGATCCCCGCGAAGACGATACCGGGCTCGGTCTGATGGTGGCATCCGGTTACAAGGCAGGTCTGGTCTTCGCGGTGCTGCCCGAGGAAAGCCGGTTCGAGAAAAAACCTGGACTTTCGAAAGCCTGGCTGATCGAAAACTGGGACAAATGGTTCGTCTTCACCTATCAAGGCGGCCCGGTTCCGATCGAGGGAACCGTCATCCTGCGCTGGAACGAACGAATGACTGTTGAAACCCGCCATGCCGACCGTCGCCCCGCTTGATCTCGAAGGCCATTGCGTCGCCGCCGTCTTCCTCGGCGACGTGCCGCATTTCGCGCTGGCCGACGGCGCCGTCCATCGGCTCGACCATGGCCACAAGACAGTTCAGGCCAATGACGGGCTGCTCGCCGCCTTCCATGATGCGGCCAATGACCGGCTGATCACCGGCGGCGAGGACGGCAAGGTGTTTGCCGTTACCGCAGGCGGCAATGCCGCCGAGTTGGTAAGCGCCGGCAAGAAATGGGTCACCAGCGTCGCCGCCGGGCCGCAGGGCGCCATCGCCTATGCGACGGGCAAGACGGCCTTCGTCCGCTTCGCCGACGGCAAGACCCGGGAATTCGTCCATCCGCGCTCGGTCGAGGGGCTGGCTTTCTCGCCCAAGGGCATGCGCTTCGGCGTTGCCCGCTACAATGGCGCGACGCTGCATTTCCCCGCCGCCGAGGGCAAGCCGGTCGAACTCGAATGGGCGGGCGCCCACACCGGCATCACGTTCTCGCCCGACGGCGCCTTCCTCGTCACCACGATGCAGGAAAACGCCTTGCATGGCTGGAAGCTAGCCGACGGCAAGCACATGCGCATGACCGGCTATCCCGGCAAGGTCAAGAGCCTGTCGTGGAGCGTGAAAGGCAAGTGGCTGGCGAGTTCCGGTGCACCGGCGGCGATCGTCTGGCCGTTTTCAGGCAAGGACGGGCCGATGGGCAAGGCGCCACTGGAACTTGGCACGCGCGGCAATGCCATGGTGACGGCGGTCGCCTGCCACCCGAGCCAGGATGTCGTTGCCGTCGGCTATGACGACGGCATGGTGATGGCGGTGCGTTTTGCCGACGCCAAGGAAGTGCTGTTGCGGCGACCGGGCAAGGGCGCCATCACCTCGATGATGTGGGACAAGGAAGAACGCCGCGTCGCCTTCGGCAGTGCCGCCGGCGACTGCGGCGTCATCGACATTTCGGCCTGAAGCGCCGCGCCATCGGGGTCAAACGCGACACCATGCTTGCGCGCTGCCCTTCTTGAGCGCATCCTTTTTCCGTTGGACAAGCTTCCGGTGGGAGGAGACCTTGCCAAGCACGGTTACGCTTCATGCCTGGGCGACGCCGGCATTTGTCGGCGGCTCGCCGGTCGACCATACCTGGGTCACCACCTACGACAACCAGCAGCACCACTACGCCAATGCGGCCGCTGTCGCCGCCGCCGGCAAGGACTACTGGTTCTGTTGGGGCAGCTATCATCCAACCGGTGGAACGCCCGGCAATCCGACGGGAACTCTCGGTAAGCAGTCCGGGCATCTGGCGCTGGCACGATGCCTGGTCCAGTCGAATGCGGATTCGGCGACAGTTCCCGCCGCCCAGGGAACCATACTCATCTACGGCATCGATGGCGTCTGCCACCAGCTTGCCAATCAGGTGCTCTACGCGACCACCGGGACGCGGCTGACGGTGAAGAAAGCGCGTGGTTATGGGGCGAGCAGCTTCCTATATGGAACCTATGGCCTGCGGCACGCGGCATGGGCCAGCAAGATCCAGCATTGCCTGGGAACGAGTGCGCTGGTGGCCGGTGGGGCAGGCGGAGTGACCAAGATGCAAGGATTGCCCGACGATTTCGAGGAGCACGCACGATCGGTGCTCGGCGACGAGGAACCAGAACTGCTGGCCAAGCTTCTGTCGCTGAAGGGCGAGGTGCAGAATTTCACAGCGCAGCGAATTCCGGGCTTTGCGCCGCCAAGCGCGGAAACGATCAATGCGCGCAACCAGCATTTGATCGATCAGGCAGCCTTGCTGCTTGGCCCCAAGCACTTCGAACGCGTGTTCGGCTTTCCGCCCGGCGAAAAGATCAATCTCGTCGATCCGTCGGTGACCTCCCGGAAATAATGCGGCGCTGCCGCATCCGATCGATCTACTCGGCGCCGCAGGATACTGTCCCGCCCAGATTTGCGGGTTTGCCGTCGCCGTCCTTGTCAGCCGTGCTGTCGTAGACGGCAAGCTTGTACTGTCCGTCATAGACGCCTTCGTCGCTGGCCTTGGTCAGGATCGTGAGTTCGACGGAACTGTAGGTGTTTGCGACCTGATGCTCGCGGTAGATGTTCAGCCGCAGTTCCTTGTCGTCGAGCCAGTACTGGGTAAGGTTGGAATTCTCGAACACCGTCCTGCGCAATTCACCGCCGGCGGGCCTTGCCTTGATTTCGAGGTCGCCGCGAAAATTGAAGGTCGGACCGCCCATGCCGGTGGTGACGCCGGCATCGACCTGGAATTTCACCGCAGCATCGTCGACGGAACACCAGATGCCGCCGGTGGCCAAGGCCGTGCCGGCCGACAGGAACAGCCCCAAACCGCAGATGATCGACCGCATTTTCCCCCACGCCGCCCATTGCCCGTCCGCATTGACGCCGACTTCGCCAACCGGGTCAAGCGCCGCCGCTGGCGGCTGAGCCAATGCAGGGCGCACGCGCGGCCAATTGCGGTCGCGGACACGGATTGGCTAAGAGTGACGGACGAGAGGGGTTTCCATGCACAGCAGCGACACTTCAAGCACGTCCATCGGCGGCATCGGCCGCGACCGCATTGCCGAGTTGCGCGAGACCGAAGGGGAGGCCTTCCGCAAGGCGCGGCCGCGATCGCAAGCGAAGGTGGGCAACGGCCTGCCGGGTTTCTTCGGCGGCGTACCGATGCACTGGATGAACGACTGGCCGACGCCGTTTCCCATCCTGGTCGACAGCGCCAAAGGCGCAACCATCACCGACATCGACGGTATCAGGCTTGATGATTTCTGCCTTGGCGACACCGGCTCGATGTTCGGCCACTCGCCGCCACCGGTGGCGCGCGCCATCCGCCACCAGGCCGGACGCGGCCTGACCTATATGCTGCCTTCGGAAGACGCGCTCGCCATTGGGCCGCTGCTGCAGCAGCATTTCGGCCTGCCGTTCTGGCAGATCGCGACGACGGCGACCGATGCCAACCGCTTTGCGCTGCGCGTTGCCCGCGCCGTCACCGGCCGCGAAAAGATCCTCGTCTTCAACGGCTGCTATCACGGCTCGGTCGACGAGACGATGGTGCGGCTGATCGATGGCAAGCCGGTCAACCGGCCGGGACTGGCGGGCGAGTTCCGCGACCTGACCCGCACGGCGAAGGTGATCGAGTTCAACGATGTTGCCGCGCTGGAAACCGCCCTGAGGGACAAGGACGTGGCTTGCGTCATCGCCGAGCCCGTGTTGACCAATTCCTGCATGGTGCTGGCCGATCCGGGCTTCCATGATGCGCTGCGAAGACTGACGCGCGCGGCCGGCACGCTGCTCTTGATCGATGAGACGCATACGATCTCGACCGGCCCCGGCGGCTATACCAGAAAATATGGGCTGGAGCCGGACCTGTTCGTGCTGGGCAAGCCGATCGCCGGCGGTGTGCCGGCGAGCGTCTGGGGCATGAGCGATGACGTCGCCTCGCGTTATGCCGCCTACAACAGGAGCAAGGAACCCGGCTATTCCGGCATGGGCACGACCCTGTCAGCCAACCCGCTGCAGTTCGCGGCGATGCGCGCCACGCTCGAAGAGGTGATGACCGTTGAGAATTATAACCGCATGGATCATCTGGCGCGGCGGCTCGATGCCGGGCTGACCGGGGTGATCGACCGCTACCGCCTGCCCTGGCATGTTGCCCGCGTCGGCGCCCGCGTCGAGTTCATCTGCGCGCCTGGGCCCATGCGGAATGGTGCCGAGGCGGAGGTGGCGCATGCGCCGGAACTGGAGGCGGCCATCCATGTCGCGCTGGTCAATCGCGGCGTGCTGATCGCCCCCTTCCACAACATGATGCTGATCTCGCCGGCGACCACCGGCGCCCAGGTCAACCGGCTGATCACCGCCTTCGGCGCGGTTGCGGCAAAGCTTGCGGCGTGAGACAAACGGCCATGGACAATCCCAATGCCATCGTGAGCTCACCTTCGGGGTCCTCGCCCACCGAGGCGCAAGCCTTTCTCGACACTCATCCCGAGATCGAAGCCTTCGATATCGTGCTGACCGATGCCAATGGCGTCGGCCGCGGCAAGATCGTGCGCCGGCACGAGTTGAAAAGCATCTTCGAGGGCGGCCGCCACATGCCGATCTCCATCCTCGGCCTCGACATCACCGGCGAGGATGTACACGAGACCGGGCTGATCTGGACGACCGGCGACGGCGATCTCAGGGCATGGCCGATCCCCGGCACGCTGGTCCCGCTCTACGGCACAAACCCGCCGCGCGGCCAGTTGCTGATGGCGATGTACATGCTCGACGGCCGGCCGATGTCGTCGGATCCGCGGCTGGCGCTGGCCCGGCAGGTCGACATATTGGCATCCAGGGGCCTCTATCCGGCCGGCGCCTTCGAGCTGGAATTCTTCCTGTTGGCGAATGAGCGCGATGCCGATGGCAAGGTGCAGCCGGCGCGCGCCGTGCTCGACGGCCGCGTCTCGGGCAAGACCGAGGTCTATTCCGTCGATCATCTGCACGGCATGGAACCGCTGTTTTCCGACATCTATGCCGCGGCCAAGGCACAAGGCATCCCCGCCGAGACCGTCATTTCCGAATATGCGCCCGGCCAGTACGAATTGACGCTGCACTACCGCAAGGATGTGATGCGGGCGGCCGACGATCTCGTCATGCTGAAGCGGCTGGTGCGGGCGCAGGCGCGCCGCCATGGCGTCACCGCCTGTTTCATGGCCAAGCCGATCGAGAAATATGCCGGCTCGGGCATGCATTTCCACGTCTCGTTGCAGGACAGAGCCGGCCGAAACGTGTTTGCCGAATCCGGCGGCGAGAGCTGGTCGCTGCCGCTGCTGCAGGGGCTCGGCGGCCTGATCCAGACGATGGCGGAATCGATGCTGGTGTTTGCCCCGCACGCCAATTCCTGGCGGCGTTTCGTCTCGCAATCCTATGCGCCGGTGGCGCCGACCTGGGGCGTCAACAACCGCTCGGTGGCGCTGCGCGTGCCCGCAGGCGATGCCAAGAACCGGCGCATCGAACACCGGCCGTCGGGCGTCGACGCCAACCCGTATCTGATCGCGGCGACCGTGCTCGCCGGCATCATCAAAGGTCTCGACGAAGGTCTCGATCCCGGCCCGGAAACAACCGGCAATGGCTATGAGGCCGCGGTCACGCGCACGACGATGCCTGTCGACTGGCGCGCCGCGATCGAAGCGGCCAGGGGATCGGCGTTCCTGAAAGAGGCGCTCGGCGAGGACCTGCACCGCACCTTCGTGGCGATCAAGCAGTCCGAATATCTGCGCGTAGCGCGCACGGTCAGCGAACTGGATTACCATCTCTATCTGCACGAAGTCTGATGGCTGAATGATCCGGTGGCGATCACTTTTTCGCCGCCGCCATCAAATGAGGTAGTGTTCCGGTCGCCTGGAACATATCATGAACACATGTCCGCACTCACTGTTCACGAAAAGCTGGCGATTCTCTCCGATGCCGCCAAATATGATGCATCGTGCGCGTCATCGGGTTCGGCCAAGCGCGATTCGCTGAAGTCCGGCGGCATCGGCTCCACCGAAGGCATGGGCATCTGCCATTCCTACGCGCCGGATGGCCGCTGCATTTCGCTCCTGAAAATCCTGCTCACCAATTTCTGCATCTACGATTGCAGCTATTGCATCAACCGCTCGTCGTCCAATGTACGGCGCGCCCGCTTTACCGTCGACGAAGTGGTGAAGCTGACCATGGATTTCTATCGGCGCAATTATATCGAAGGGCTGTTCCTGTCCTCGGGCGTCATCCGCTCGCCCGATGAAACCATGGGCGAGATGGTCGAGGTGGCGCGGCGGCTGCGGCTGGACGAGAAGTTCGGCGGCTACATTCATCTGAAAACCATTCCGGAAAG
Source organism: Mesorhizobium sp. RCAM 05104 (assembly GCF_059683645.1). Classification (NCBI taxonomy): domain Bacteria; kingdom Pseudomonadati; phylum Pseudomonadota; class Alphaproteobacteria; order Hyphomicrobiales; family Phyllobacteriaceae; genus Mesorhizobium; species Mesorhizobium sp. RCAM 05104. The sequence continues at coordinate 3,281,880 of NZ_CM185033.1, forward strand.
TTCGCAGGAACTGGTCGAGAAGGCAGGCCTCTATGCCGACAGGCTGTCGATCAATGTCGAGCTGCCGACCGACGAAGGCGTGAAGAGGCTGGCGCCGGAAAAGAAGCCGGAAACGATCCGCCTCTCGATGGCCAGGCTGCGCCGGAAGATGGAAGAAAAAGCCGAGCCGACGCTGCGGACCAAAATGCGCGAACGGTTTGCGCCGGGCGGGCAATCGACGCAGATGATCGTCGGTGCCGACAAGACATCCGACGACGGCATCCTGCACACCAGCGCGCGGCTCTATGGCAGCTACCATCTGCGACGCGTCTACTATTCCGCCTTCAGCCCGATCCCGGATTCGTCGTCGTCCTTGCCATTGCAGAAGCCGCCGCTGCTGCGCGAACACCGGCTCTATCAGGCCGACTGGCTGATGCGGTTCTACGGCTTTTCGCAGCCGGAAATCCTGGCCGGCAGCAGCGACGGCATGCTCGACCTCGCCATCGACCCAAAGCTGGCCTGGGCGCTGCGCAACCGGGAACAGTTCCCGGTCGACATCAACCGCGCCGACCGAGAAGCGCTGCTGCGCGTGCCGGGTCTCGGCACCAAGGTGGTGGCGAAAATCCTGGAGACCCGCCGCCATCGGCGCATGCGGCTCGAAGATCTCGGGCGCCTGTGTCAATCGGTCGCCAAATTGCGGCCGTTCATCATCGCCGAAGGGTGGTCTCCGGGCGCGCTCACCGACAAGGCGGGTCTGCGTGACAAGATCGTGCGGTCTTGCGAACAACTGTCGCTGTTTTGACCATGCAGCCGGCTGAGTTCGATCTTGCCAGTTACAATGTACGGCTCGACAGCGAGACCGATTTTCCCGGTTGGCGCGACGCGGCCCGACGACTGGCGCTGAACGAGGTCAGGCCCGAAGACATCAGCTGGCATGTCGCGGCCGGTTCAGAACGGCGGGCAAGCGATTTGCCGGGTGTGCCTGCCGGCATGCAACTTGTGGTGCCGCGCAACTTCATCGGGCATGCGGAGACCGCCTTCTGCCATTCCGATCCCACCCGGTTCGCCTTTCTCTACCAGTTGCTGTGGCGGCTGCGCACCGAGCCCAGACTGCTGGCCATCGCGTCGGATCCCGACACCAGGCGCCTCGAAACCATGGAAAAGGCGGTACGGCGTGACTGTCACAAGATGCATGCCTTCGTGCGCTTCCGGAAGATCGGTGACGGCGACGAGGAGCGCTATGTTGCCTGGTTCGAACCCGACCATTTCATCGTCGAGCGCAACGCGGATTTCTTCGTCAGGCGTTTCACCGGCATGCGCTGGACGATCCTGACACCGCACGCCTCCGCCGATTGGGATGGCGAAAGGCTGGCGATCGGACCGGGCGCCGCCAGGGGTGATGCCCCGGCGCAGGACGACACCGAGGCGCTGTGGCGGACCTATTTCGAGAACATCTTCAATCCGGCGCGGCTGAAGGTGAAGGCCATGCAGAAGGAGATGCCGAAGAAATATTGGCGGAACCTTCCCGAGGCCTCGCTCATTCCAGAGCTGATAGCAGGAGCGGACAAGGCCGCCACAGCCATGATTGCCAGAATGCCAACGACGCCAGCGCCGCATCACGCCAAGGTGCAGGCACGGCATTGGCCGAAGCGCGAGCCAACGGAGGCGCCGGGAGAGGATGATGCGAGCACCATTCCCGAGTTGCGGGAGGCGGCGAAGGGTTGCCGCCGCTGTCCGCTTTGGCGCGACGCGACTCAGACCGTGTTCGGCGACGGACCCGTTGACGCCCGGGTGGTCTTCGTCGGCGAACAGCCGGGCGATCAGGAGGATCTTGCCGGCAAACCTTTCGTCGGTCCAGCGGGCAAGGTGTTCGACGCCATACTGGATGACGCGGGCGTCGACCGCCAGAAAGTCTACGTCACCAATGCGGTCAAGCACTTCAAGTTCGAGCCGCGCGGCAAGCGCCGCATCCATTCCAAGCCGAATGCCGGCGAGGTTCAGGCCTGCCGCTGGTGGATCGACAGGGAATTCGCGCTGATCAAGCCGGATCTCGCCGTGGCGCTCGGCGCGACGGCTGCGCTGTCTCTGCTGGGCAAGGCGATCCCGGTGACAAAGATGCGTGGCCAGGTGATCGAGCGCGAGGACGGCTTGCGCGTGTTCGTCACCATCCATCCCTCCTTCATCCTGCGCATCCATGAGCCCGCGGACAAGGACGCCGAACGCGAGCGGTTCCTGCACGACATGAAGCAGGTGAAGCGCTGATGGCCGCGTGACTCCAGAGCCTTTTCAGGTTTCGTTGGAGCCTGTTAAGATTTCCATGCGATGGGCCGCTCCCCGAATTCGGGCGCCGGTTTCAATCGAGGACGACTGGCAAAACGCAAGGAAGCTGTCGATCAGGGCCCCGCAGTCGCGCTTGCCTATGCCGGCATATTCGAACTCGATTGCGTTGTATCCGGGAAACGTCCGTAGAAGTCTGCTCGCCGGCAGCGCGGCTGTCTCGCGAATATCGATAGATGCACGCGCAAAAGAACCGTAGTGCCGCCCGCCGAGGCGGGCGCCCAGCCTGTAGGTCCAGTCGTCTCGTTCCTTTCTGACATCGAGTACGGGCTTTTCCGCAGCCACCGTCAGTTCGGGCGTGTCCGGAGCGATCAGATATCGATTGGCGCCGCAGGGGGCGATAATGACCGCCTTCTGCCCATGGCCAGCCAATTCCACGCGCCTGCGCATGAGGACGGGGGTCTTGTCCTCCCGCTGCAGTTGAAAATACGCGTCGACAATTTCGTATCGCCGATAATGGTAGCGCTGGAGGCGCTGCTCGAGAAACGCATGGATCGCGGCGGTTGCCGGCTCGGGAAACAGGAACGAGACCTCTATGTTCCGGGCAATGATACAAGCTTCCGGTCTGAAGGAGATCATTTACGGGTCAACAGGATCGTTCCCTTCGACGAGTAGCCGGCACCCTGTTTCGAATTCGCATCCGTGTAGTACCATCCCTCGGCCCGGCCGCGATTCAGGAAGGTCAGAACCGCCGTTCCGTAGTGATCGTTCTTGCCGTCCTTCATGCACCGGTAGAGATACTTGATGCGGCTCTTGCCCGCGCTGTCCTGATCATATGCCATCAGCACAGCGTTGCTGGTGAAGTTACCGCCGGACACCGATTCCATGTCGACCTTGTTGAGCGTCTGGCGGATGTTCATGGTCATCGGGATCGGTTGCGGCAGTTGTTCGGCCGTTATCGTGCCTTCCCAGACGCCGTCGATGATCGGAAGGTCAAAAAGATTCAAGCGCGAAAAAAGACGCCAAATATAGGAGCTATACAGAAAATAGATAAGGCCAAAAACCGCGAAATATCCGATTGGGTCTATCGTCTGCGCTATCAGCTCGTAATTTCCCGTCAAATACTTCGAGTATACCTGGGTATCCGTGAAATTTCTGACCACAAGGAATGCAGGTACGCTCAGTATTGCGATGCAGACCACTTCCTTGACATTGGTCGCGTCGCGTCTTTCATTAATGAAGGGAACCATGCCTCAGGTCCATTCCAGGGCGAGAAGCTCACCCAAGCCTCTTTGATCCTGCCCCAGAGGACGGCGTAATTCAAGGGGCCAACAAAGGCGTCGAGTTGGTGCCATCCGCATCCGCGGTTTAGCTATCGGATCAGGATCGCCCTGAGGTCATTTACATTCGTCCCGGTCGGGCCGGGGACGAAAAGATCACTGATGGCGTCGAACGCTGTCCACGCATTGTTGCCGGCCAGCATCGCCTTGGCATCGACACCCGCTGCGCGCATGCGCGAAACAGTCGAGCCATCGGCGAAGGCGCCGGCATTGTCTTCCGAACCGTCGATGCCGTCCGTGTCGGCGGCCAGCGCGTGGATGCCTTGTATGCCGTTGATGCCGATGGCGAAGGCGAGCAGGAACTCCGAGTTGCGGCCGCCCTTGCCCTTGGCACGCAAGGTCACGGTTGTTTCGCCGCCGGACAGGATCAGCACCGGCTTTGGGAATGGCCTATTGCGCGTCACCACTTCGCGCGCGATTGCCGCATGCACGCCGCCGACCTCGCGCGCCTCGCCCTCGATGGCATCCGAGAGGATGACAGCTTCGATGCCTTGCCGTTTCGCTTCCATTGCCGCCGCTTCCAGCGACACACCGGCCGAAGCAATCAGGTGCACCTCGTTGCGTGAAAAGCGCTGATCATCCGGACTTGGCGCATCAGCGGCCGGCGACCTGATATGTGCCATCACCGCGGCCGGGAGTTTCATGCCGTAGGTGGCGATCGAGGCGAGCGCGTCCTCGCGGCTGCCGATATCGGGAACGGTCGGGCCGGAGGCGACCAGCGCGGGGTTGTCGCCTGGGATGTCGGATACGACCAATGACACCACCTTGGCCGGCCAGGCGGCCGCGGCGAGCCGGCCGCCCTTGATGGTGGAAACATGCTTGCGGATGGTGTTCATCGCCGCAATCGGCGCGCCGGAGGCGAGCAGCGCCTCGTTGACGGCGATCTCGTCGGCCAGCGTCAGGCTGCCGGCGGGCGACGGCAAGAGCGCCGAGCCGCCGCCGGAAATCAGCGCCACGACCAGATCGTCCGCTGTCAGCCCCTGGACTTTTTCGAGCAGCCGCCGCGACGCCTCAAGCCCGGCGGCATCCGGCACCGGATGCGCCGCTTCGATGATCTCGATGCGCTCGCAGGCCGCGCCATAACCATAGCGGGTAACGACCAGCCCTTCGATCGCCCCGTCCCAGACCTTTTCGAAAGCCGCGGCCATCTGTGCCGAGCCCTTGCCCGCGCCAATGACGATTGTGCGACCCTTGGGCTTCGCCGGCAAATGATCGCGGATGGTCCGCTCGGGATCGGCAGCAGCGACGGCGGCGTTGAAGATGGATGTGAGGAAGTACTTGGGATCGATATCGGTCATTTCGCTTCCGGCGGCAACGCAAGCTCCTGGCGATCGATGCTCAGATACTCGCACAGCGCATCGACCACGACGCCGTGATCCTCGCGCTCCGGCAGGCCCGACACCGCGATCACGCCGATGACACCAGCGCCCTTGACCGTGACCGGAAAGCCGCCGCCGGCCAGTACAAAGTCCGATATGTCGAGGCCTTCACCGACCTTGAAGGTGCGGTCGGGGCGCTGCTGCTCCAGCACCATGCGGTAGGTGCTTCGCAGGAACCGTTTGACGACATTGATCTTGCGCCGCGCCCAGTCGGGATTGGAAGCGTTCGAGCCCGGCATCGCGGCATAGAACAGCGGCCGGTCGAAGGTCCTGATGTCGACGATAACCGGCAGGTTCCCGGCGAGCGCGCGGTCGCGGATGGCCGAACCGATCTTGAAGGCAACCGCCTCATCGAAAGCTGGAAAGACAAGAACCTCTTCCTGTCTCTTGATCAGAGCGATGTCGTCAGCAACGGCCATGTCGTTCCCCTGTCAACTTCGCCGCACGCTTTGGCCGATGGTTGCCGCCGGGTCAAGCGAGGAACACGTCGCAGTGTTCTAAATCGCCATGTCGGCCTTGGCCGGTCGCCCGGCCACATAGACCTCGCGCACAGCGCGGTCGTCGCCCAGCGTCTGCAAAAGAAACAGTTCCTGCGCCAACGTCTCGACCGTTTCCATCCTGAGCCGCATCGCCGGTGTTGCCCTGGCATCCAGCACGACGATATCGGCATCAGTGCCTTCGTCCAGCGTGCCGATCTTTTCCGCCACCGACAGCGCCTCGGCATTGCCGCGCGTCATCTGCCAGAAGGACTGGAACGGGTTGAGCTTCTCGCCGTTCTGCGCGATTACCTTGTAGCCCTCGTCCATGGTGCGCAGCATGGAATAGTTGGTGCCGCCGCCGACATCGGTGGCGGCGGCGATCCTGATCGGCTTGTCGCGGCGGCGAAAGCGCTGATAGTCGAACAGGCCGGAGCCGAGGAACAGGTTGGAGGTCGGGCAGAACACCGCCACCGAGCCGCTGTGCGAAAGCGCATCCGCCTCACGCTCGGACAGATGGATGCAATGGCCGAACAGGCTCTTCTTCCCCAACAGTCCGTAGTGTTCGTAAACGTCGGTGTAGTCGCGCGACCACGGATAGAGCTCCTGCGTGAAGGCGATTTCGGCATGGTTTTCCGACAGATGCGTCTGCATGTGCAGGTCGGGATGTTCGCGGCACAGCGCGCCGGCCATCTCCATCTGTTGCGGCGATGAGGTGATCGCGAAGCGAGGGGTAATGGCATAAAGCTGCCGTCCCTTGCCGTGCCATTGCGCGATCAGCGCCTTGCTATCCTCATAGCCGGACTGCGGCGTATCGAGCACGCCGCCGGGCGCGTTGCGGTCCATCATGACCTTGCCGGCGATGTTGAGCATGTTGCGGTCGTGCGACTCGGCGAAGAAGGCTTCGGCAGACGCCTTGTGCACCGAGCAGTAGGCGGCAACCGTTGTGGTGCCGTGGCGCACCATCTCATCGAGGAACAGCCGCGCGATGCGGCGGCCATGCTGCGCGTTGCCGAACTTCGTCTCCTCCGGGAAGGTGTAGGTGTTCAGCCAGTCGAGCAGCTCCGCGCCGTAGGAGGCGATGACCTGCATCTGCGGGAAATGAACATGCGCGTCGATGAAACCCGGCAGCAGCAGATGCGGCCGGTGGTCGATTCTTTTCGCCGCTTCGCCAGCCTGTTTTTCGACTTGCGTATAGGCGCCGGCGGCGATGATCCGGCCATCGCGGATCAGCAGGCCGCCATCCTCCTCGTAACGCCAGGCGGAATGGTCATCGATGGTCTCGGGCCAGCGTACAAAGGACAGGGTGCGGCCACGCAGAAGTGTCGAGATCATGCTTACTTTCCCGCGCCTTCGAACCAGGCCACCAGCAGCGCCCGCTCCTTGTCGGTAATCTGCGAGACGTTGGCGGGCGGCATGGCGTGGCTGCGGCCGGCCTGCAGATAGATCTCGCGGGCGTGGTTGGCTATTGCAGCGTCGGTGTCGAGCAACACGCCTTTGGGGGCATGGTAGATGCCTTCATAGACAGGCTCCGCCGCGTGGCACATGGAGCAGCGGCCGAGCACGGTGTCGCGCACCGCCGGGAAATGCGCTGAGGCAACGTAGATCTGCGCCGCCGCCGATTGCTTGGGTTCGCCGGTCAGCACCTTCGGCACGGTCGACAGCCAGATGATGATGATGAACAGGACGAGGGCGCCCAGCCATGTCCAGTGCGGATTGCCCTTGCGCGCATGGACGCTGTTGAAATAGTGCCGGATCAGCACGCCGATAATGAAAACCAGCGAGGCGATGACCCAGTTGAACTCAGTGCCGAACGCCAAGGGATAGTGGTTCGACAGCATCAGGAACAGCACCGGCAGCGTCAGATAGTTGTTGTGGAGCGAGCGCTGCTTGGCGATCTTGCCGTATTTCGGGTCGGGCTTGCGGCCGGCGATGAGGTCGGCGACGACGATCTTCTGGTTGGGGATGATGACCATGAAGACATTGGCCGACATGATCGTGGCGGTGATGGCACCCAGATGCAGGAACGCGGCGCGGCCGGTGAACAGGTGGGTCAGCCCCCAGGCGATGAACACCAGCACGCAGTAGAGCACCAGCATCAGGCCGGTGTCGCTCTTACCCAGCGGCGAGCGGCACAACAGATCATAGACCACCCAGCCGACGCCGATTGTCGCCAGCGACAGCAGGATGCCGACAGGTACCGACATTGGCAGTACATTGGGATCGATCAGGAACAGATCAGCCCCGGCATAGTAGACGACGCACAGCATGGCGAAGCCGGACAGCCAGGTGGCGTAGGATTCCCATTTGAACCAGGTCAGGTGCTCGGGCATCTCGGCCGGCGCCACCAGATATTTCTGGATGTGGTAGAAACCGCCGCCATGCACCTGCCATTCCTCGCCAAAGGCGCCGACGGGCATGCCCGGGCGCTGGCGCAGGCCGAGATCGAGCGCGACGAAATAGAAGGACGAGCCAATCCAGGCGATGCCGGTGATGACGTGCAGCCAGCGCACGGCGAAGCTCAGCCATTCCCAGAAAATCGCGAAATCCATCATTGAAGTCGTCCCTGCCGATCACGCGACTTTACGGGCTGGAGCGCAAACGGAAAGAGGCGAGGTGCACGATGACTTTCAAAAAAAATGGAAAATACTAGGCTGTTCCCACGCAGCCACATGAGAGCCACGAAACCGCATGGCCTATCTCGACAACATCGCCGTCTTCGTTCGCGTCGTCGAACTCGGCAATCTGTCGGCGGCCGGGCGCGACATGCGCATTTCGCCGGCGGTCGCCTCCAACCGCATCAAGGAATTGGAGAAGCATCTTGGTGTGCGACTGTTTAACCGCACGACACGGCAGTTGATGCCGACGGAGCACGGCACGGTTTTCTACTCGGGCGCCAAGCAGGTGCTGGAAGCGATCACCGAGGCGGAAGCGGCGGTCTCGGCGCTGTCCGGCCAGCCGCGCGGCACCATCCGCGTCACCGCACCTTTGGGCCTCGGCCGGCGGCTGGTGGCCTCGGGCATTCCCGATTTCCATGACAAATACCCTGACATCGAGGTGCGGCTCAGGCTCTCGGACCACAATGTCGACATCATGAAGGAAGGTATCGACGTCGCCTTCCGGCTCGGCATCATCGAGGATTCCAGCCTCAGGATGCGCGGCATCATGGAATGTGAACGCGTGCTGGTGGCGGCACCGAAATATCTGGAGGCGCGCGGCGAGCCGCTTGAGCCGCAGGAACTGATCGGCAAGAAGCACGATTGCCTGATGCTGCGCTATTCCGGCGCGCGCGAATATGTGTGGACGCTGCAGACCCCCACCGGCCCGCAGAAATTCGAGGTGCATGGTCCATACGATACGGACGATGGCGATGTGCTGACCGGCTGGGCGCTGTCCGGGCGCGGCATCATCAACAAGCCGCGCTTCGAGGTGGAGCCGTTTATCCGCGACCAGCGGCTGAAAGTCATCCTGGGCAGCACGCCGCCGACGCCGGTTCAGTTTGCCGCCGTCTATCCGCACAAGAAGCTGCAGGACCCTAAAGTGCGGCTGCTGCTCGACTTCATGGCCGAGCGCTGCCAGCGGCTGATCAACGATCTGCTTGCTGGCAAATAGGGACTGGCCGAAAGTGATAGCTGGCCGGCAAGTGACCGGCAGTTGGCCCAGTAGCGGCGGTTGCCATCCCGGGAAGCGGCGAACATAGTTCCGATCGATTTCGTGTTGCAGGGACCATCGATGGACAACGGCGCCACAATGCATCTTGCCGTTTCGCTGTTTCCGGGAACCGCCGATCCATCACCCGAGCCGGAATTCGATCGTCTGGCGCGGTTCGTACAAAAGGCAGAAGCCGCCGGGCTGGACATGGTGCTGCTTGCCGATGCCGCGCCGGCTTCCGGTGGTGACGCCGCGAACCGGCAGGTGCCCTTCGAAGCGACGACCTTGCTGGCCGCGCTGGCGACGGTAACAAGCAGGATCGGCCTCGTCGCAATGGCGTCGACGGTCGCCCACCAGCCCTACAATCTGGCGCGCCGTTTCGCCTCGCTCGACATCATCAGCCACGGCCGCGCCGGCTGGCATGCGACGATGGTGCAGGCGCCGCGCGAAGCGGCCAATTTCAGCCGACCGGAGGGGTTTTCATCAGACGATTTCCGCCGCCGCACGGAGGAATATATCGGCATCGTTCAAGGCTTGTGGAACGGCTGGGACGCGGACGCGCTGCTGTTCGACAAGAGCGGCGGCCGCTTCCATGATCCTGAAAAGATGCATCTGCTCGACCACAAGGGTGAATTCTTCTCCGTGCGCGGACCCCTGAACGTCGCGCGATCGCCGCAGGACACGCCGGTGCTGGTGCTGTCCAACTTTTCGGTATCAGACATGGATATTGCCGCCCGCGCCGCCGATGTCCTCCTGCTGGATGAGCGGCCGGCGGAAGACACCAAGGCACGCCATGACGATCTGAAGCGCCGCGTCGCCGCCCGTGGGCGGGACCCGCATGCCGTGAAGGTGCTGATGAATGTCTCGCCCGCCACCGATGGTAGGCCGGCCGCCCTCGCCAACAAATTGGAAGAACAGTTCCGCTCGACACGCTGCGACGGTTTCAACATCCTCATGCCACCACAGCTTTCAGCGCTCGACGATTTCGTCGATCTGGTTTTGCCGGAGTTGCGGCGGCGTGGCCTCTTTCGAGCGGGCTATCGCGGAGCGACGCTGCGCTCGCATCTCGGACTTGGCGGCGGAGGTGACCAATGACCGCCGCGTCCCGCCAGATGAAGCTCGGCGCCTTCCTTTGGGCGACAGGCCACCACATCGCAGCCTGGCGTCACCCGAAGGCACATGTGACGGCCGGCATCGACATCGACCATTACATCCAGCTGGCGCGCGCGGCGGAAGCGGCGAAGTTCGACATGATCTTCTGCGAGGATGCCGCCGGCCTGCGCGAGGCCAATGTCGGCCTCGCCAGCCAGACCTCACGCTCAATCGGTTTCGAGCCCATCAGTCTGCTGTCGGCGCTCGCGGTTCAGACCAGCCGCATCGGTCTCGTCTCCACCGCCTCGACAAGCTACAACGAGCCTTACGGGCTGGCGCGGACCTTCCTATCGCTCGACCATCTGAGCGGCGGCCGTGCCGGCTGGAACCTGGTTACCTCGGCCAGCCCGATCGAGGCCGCCAATTTCGGCTCGACGGGCCTCAAGCCCCATGCCGACCGATACGTGCGGGCCCGTGAATTCGCCGAGGTGGTGACCGGGCTTTGGCACGACAAGCTCGACGGGGCCTCCGAATCCGGTCACGATGGCCAGAGCTTTTCGGTTCGGGATCCGCTCGACCTACCGCGTTCGCCGCAGGGCGCGCCGGTCATGGTTCAGGCGGGCGCCTCGGATGTCGGCCGCGATCTTGCCGCCCGCACCGCCGACGTGGTGTTCACGGCGGCGCAGACTTTCGAGGAAGCGAAGGCCTTCTATGACGATCTCAAGGGGCGTCTGTCGGCCTATGGGCGTGAGCCGGACGACATCAAGATCATGCCGGGCGTAGCGCCCGTGGTGGCGGAAACGGAAGCGGAAGCCCGGGAAAAATACGAGGAATTGCAGGAACTGATCCCCGACGAAGTCGGCGTTGCGCTGCTGTCCAGCTATCTCAGCATCGCCGATCTGTGGCGCTATCCGATTGACGGGCCGCTGCCGGAGTTGCCGGCGACCGAGGGCATGCAGAGCCGGCAAGCGCTGGTCATCGAGCAGTCGCGCCGCGACAACCTTTCCATCCGCCAGCTTGCCCGCCATTTCGCCGGCGCGCGTGGCCATTGGCGCATCGTCGGAACAGCCGCCCAGGTCGCCGACGCGTTGCAGGCGCGATTCGAGGGAGGCGCGGCCGACGGGTTCAACGTCATGCCCTCTTACTTCCCCGGCGAACTCGATGCCTTTGCCACGCTGGTCGTGCCGGAACTGCAGCGGCGCGGCCTGTTCCGCAAGGACTATGAAGGCCGAACACTGCGCGAGCATCTCGGATTGAAACGACCGCTATAGCGCGACGAGCGCTCACGACGCCTTGCTGATGACCATGAAGCAGTGGACGTAATCCATGGCGTGCCCTTGCGGGGCGCGCGCCACCTCGGCCTGATAGGCGCCATAGAAATCATCGACGATGGCGGCCCGTTCGTCCGCTGGACGCGATGGATCCAGAGCGCCGGCAAACACCGTTTCCGACCATGAGCGCAAGGTCGGCACATAGGCCTCAGCGAAGCGCGCTGCGTCTCCATGCCGGCGAAAATCGGCTGCGTAGGGGCAAGCCGTCACGGTGGTGGAGACATGGTCGAGCCGCAAGCCGGCCCGCGAGACAGCCGAGGTCGCGTCGGCGAAGGGTGCCGAAAATTCCGCCTTACTCTTGTAGAATTGCTGGAAGGTGGCATTGCGGTATTCGACGGCACTGATCCGGCCAGACGCGTGCAGCTCGCGCCAGTGCCTGGCGAAGGTGTCGAACATGTTGACGCCGCCAGTGTTGCCGAGATAGCGGCCTTCCTCGTCGACGCAGAAATTGGCCAGCACCAGCCTGCCGCCGGGCCGCAATTCGCGGGCGCGGTGGAGCAGGATGGTTTCCCAGTCGGCCATGGCCTGTGCGCGGAACTGCGCCCGCTCCCGCGGCGTCGCGCCGACCGCCTGCACATGATCGGCGATCATTGTCGGTCGGCTGCTCAGCCAGTGCATGGCGGTGGCCGAAAAGCCGAGCGACAGCGTGCCGCTGGCAAGAATCTGACGATAGAAACTGGTGCCGCTGCCGAAGATGTAGACATCAGGCATGCCCGCCAGCGGCGCATCGGTCGGCGCCCCGAGCAGGCCCTGGGTCAGCCGGAACAGAGCGGCGAAATCATTGTGCGGCAGGTCGGTATAGGTGATCGCAATCTCGCGATCCGGTTCCCTGGCGCGGACGAGGCCAACGATCCGGCGCATCAGGTCAAGCGATGTGCCGCCGTCGGCGGCGCCGAAATCGGCCACTGTAAACGGCACTCCACCGGCGAGCGGCTGCATGGCGGCGATGGCCTCGGCGACAAGATCGCCGGCACGATCGATCACCGCCTTGGCCCCGACCGTGTTGGACGAGTAGTAACCCGCCCCGCGCATCGAGATCACTGGCATCGCGGCCTTGACGTTCATGCCCTTGCCCTTTCCGGTCCGGCCGAACTGACCATCATTACGGCGCGCGCGCCGCTCATCGTCAAGTCTTGTCATTCGTCATCGGTCCTGCTGCCGCCGGCGCCGGAGGCTCGGGAACTGGCCGAAGCCGGCACGTAGGTTCTTGCCGCCATGGCGCCGAGTGCTTCGAAAACCGTGTGATCGATGCTGGCACGTCGGCGCCGGTCCGGCTCCCGAACGTCGTCCGGGCCACCGCTTATCGTGACGTCGGCATCCGGCGCCAACCAACCGGCGTCGCCGGCTTTCGCGGCGATCGCGCCGCCAGCGACATCCGCGCACGCGCCCTTCCACGACACGCGCACCCGCACATCCCAGAGCGCGGCGAAGCCGACCAGCCACAGGGGATGGGCCACCCGGTCGATCCGCAGCGGATCGCCCGTGAGCATGCCGGGCCTGTCCGCGATCAGCGCCCCGGTACGGATCGGGCAAAGGCAAGAACCGTCGGTGGGCGCCGAAATCGCCGATCCTGCCCCTGCCGGGAACGACAGAGTGGGCGCGGCCAGGGACGGACTATCCCGCGCCAGTGCCAGCAGGGACGGTGCCCAGGGCAGCCCGCCGGCGGCAAGCGCCCTGGCGCATTTGCCGATGTCGTCACAAGATCCCCAATTGAAACCGGCGCCGCGCGCGGCCTTCGCCGCCAGCATCTCGACCTCGTTCAGCGACAGCTCGATCACGATGTCGCCCTGGCTGTCTTCCGCGCGGCAATGTCCTCGGGAAAGGGGGCGCCCGCAAACAACGAGATGCGCAGCCATCGGTCCGAACGCGGATCGAAGCGGCTGGCGCCGAAGAAGGCGAGCTTCGAACGCAGCAGGTCGATCGGCCGCATCGCCGCATCGATCAGATTGCCGCGGATTTCCGTGTAGGGATTGCCGGCGGCCAGTTGCACCCGGCGCACGACGTGGCGCCATTGCGGCTGCCCCAGCAGCAGGTTCGCGACCGGGCTCTCCGACGGCTCGGCCTCCAGCACTGCGGCCAGACGGCGGATGTCGCGCGCCACCGCCAGCGGCTGCTCGCGTTCGGCACCCGGCTCGCTGTGCCGCTCGCCAAGGCGTGGCTCGAGCTTTTCCTCGGAAACATACCAGAAGCGAGCATCGGCTTCGGCCGAGCCGAAGTCGTAGGCCAGAGCCCAGCCATAGTGCGTTTCGATCAGCCCGCGCAGCGCGCCGCAGCTCATGGCGCCATCGATCCGGTAGACCGCCGCCTCGTCACAAGCCATGGTGTCGGCGAGTTCGTCGACCAGCGCGCCGTGTGGCTCCAGCATCAGGGCGACCATCGCTTCCTGCCCTTCGAGCGACAGGTTCTGCTCGGCGAAGCGATAGAGCGCGTCCCACGGTTGGGCTGCGCCAGCCAGAATCCCGACCGCCCGATTGCCAATTGTCTCGCAGTCGGCCGCCAATTGCAGAAGGGCGGCGCCCTGCTCCGCATCTTCGGTCTTCCAGCGGCGGATGTTGTCCTGCATCGCGGCCAGGGCTGCGAGAAACCCTTCAATGCTGGCGCGGTCGGCCGCCGCCAGCGCGCGGACGCGCGCCAGCGCCGTCTCGCGCGCCAGCATCCAGCGGTGCAGCAGGAAGGGATGGCGCACCAGAAACGGCGCCATGCCGAGGCCGGTGGAATTGCCGACACCGAGTTGGCGGCGCAATTCAGGATCGAGCATCGCAGCGCGGCCGGGCGCGCGCCGTCGGGCCATGTGTTCGGCCAGCGCGATGGTGAACGAGCGGATCAGCCAGACGGTCAGCATTTCGGCGCGGAACGGTCCGGCAAATTCCGGTCTTTGCGAAATGCGGTCGCGGTCGGCAATGCCGAACTTGCCATTGCCGTAGACCGCCGTGGTGCGCATCAGATAGCCGACATTTTCGATCTGGACGGCGTCGGGCTGACGGCCTTCAGCCAGCCTTTCGACGACATGGGCGAACAGCCTGACGCTCTTGTTGGCGCGCGACAGGATCAGGTCGCGTTCGCTGAACCGTCCCGCTTCCTGGAGCGGCACATTGGCGGCGAGGCGCGCGATCTCGGCCGCGTCGGGCACGCCATCATAGAGCACGTAGCTGGTGTCCCACGCCTCGGCGATGACCCGGTCGGTGCGCATGGCATCGGCCAGCGGCGTCGAAAAGGCGACCAGCGAATAGGTTCGCATCGGCATGTCGACCCGGAGCACCGCATGGCCGAAACCGTCGTCATCGATTTCCCAGGCAGAAGGCGCGACTTTCCACGCCTCCCGTTCAGCTTGCCGCATCATTGCCCGCAGGAAGCTCAACCGCGTCGGATGCGAGGCCCCCATGCGGTCCAGCCGCATGACGACGTCCGGCGGCCGCAGAGCGATGGTGTTCACGGTGAGGCGCCTGAGGATTTTTCGCCGCGAAACACCCGTTGCATCAGCCTTACCCAATTCCCGCCCATGATGCCGTCGGCTTCGGTTGGCGAGAACCCTGCCCGCAGCAGGCCAGCACGAATCCCCGGAAAGTCCCGATTGGACGAAAACCATGCCGGTTGGGCCGGCAGCACCGCCGGTCCGTTCGGATTGTCGGCGGGCGCAAGCGTCCAGCGTCCGTTACGCATCCAGCCGATCACCGAATCGTCATGGCCCTGACAAAGGTCGGAACCGATGCCGATCCGATCCACGCCGATCTGTCCGGCAAGTCTAGCTGCCATCGCGCAGTAGGCCTCGAGCGTGCATGCGCTGCCGCCAGCCAGATGATGCGGATAAAGCGACAGGCCCAGCATGCCGTCATTGGCGGCGAGCGCGTCGATCACCCTGTCGGAAACGTTTCGGCCCGTATCGCGCCACCAGCGCGGATTGGCGTGCGTGACCGCGACCGGCGCATCGGAAGCCTCGATGGCATCGAGTGTGGTGGCTTCGCCGGCATGCGACATGTCGATGACCATGCCGAGGCGGTTCATTTCCCGCACCACTTCCCTGCCCATCCGGGTCAGGCCGCCATCGTAGCTCTCCTGCCAGCCGGTCCCGAGCAGCGACTGGTTGTTGTAGGTCAACTGCATGAAGCGCAGGCCAAGATCGTAGAGAATGGAAACAAGCCCGAGATCGGCCTCGAGCGGCGACGGATTCTGCACGCCGAACAGGATCGCCGTGCGTCCGCTGTGCCGGGCCGCGGCGATGTCGGCAAGGCTCGACGCCTTGACGATCAGATCGGCATTGTCGGCAAAGCGCCGGTCCCAGGCTACGATGCGGTCGACCGTCTCGCGGAAGTTCTCGTGGTAGGCGATCGTCGCATGGACCACGTCGACACCGCCCTCGCGCATCTCCTCGAAAATCGCGCGCGACCAGTTGCAGTACTGCAGGCCGTCCATGACCAGCGGAGCCTGGGGATCGAAGCCGTCTGCCAAATGCGGACACTCACCGTGGCTAGGGCTGCGTTGACGAAAGCAGCCGCTCCCCAGAAGACCGGATCATTGACCGGGTTGCAATCCGATTGTTCTGAGCCAGCGGCGAAATCGGCTCAGGGATGCATCATCCGGGCGGTGCCCGAGACTCTGATCGAGCTGCCCGGCGTTGGCGGAATCTCGGCATGCAAGCGCGAGCGCATGCCCATGTCCTCGCCCTGCACGATATCGATCGCACCGCCATGCGGCCAGCCAATGTCGCGCATATAGCCGGCGAAGGCGGCGGTCGACGCGCCCGTAGCCGGGTCCTCATAGACGCCACCGGAGGCGAACGGATTGCGCGTGTGAAACAGCCGAGGCGTTTCGGCATAGGCCAGCAGGATCGTCACCAGCCCTTCCCGACGCATCAGGGCCTGGCCGGTTTTCAGATCGTAGCGCATGGCGGCCAGCGCCTCGCGAGACTTGAGCACCAGCACAAGATAGTCCGCGCCGCCATGGATCAAGGCCGGTGGAATGGCCGGGTCGAGATCGCCTGAAGTGTAGCCGAACAGCGCCAGCGCCTCGGCAATCAGCTCGGACGAGGCCGGCTTGCTGCGTGTCGGCGGCGACTGCAGGGCGGCGGCGACGTTCGCGCCATCACGGAACCCTTCGACGGTGATGCTCGCCTGGTTGAGGGTCAGCCGGAAAATTCCATCGCCAAACTGCCGGACCAGCGCCGCACCAAGCGCGATCGTGGCATGGCCGCAGAAGGGGACTTCCGATTCCGGCGAGAAATAGCGGACCCGCCAGCCATTGCCGTCGGGCGCGGCAAAAGCGGTTTCCGAGAACCCGACTTCGGCCGCCATGCGCTGCATCGCCGCTGCATCGGGCAAGACATCGCCTATCAGGACTCCGGCGGGATTGCCGCCGGCATCGCCATCCGAAAAGGCCGCGATTTTCAGGACGTCCATCTGCTTCCACCTCGTACTCCCAAGGCGCGCAGGAAACACCTTCCCAGGTGATTTGAGAACCGAAGAAATCGATGAGCAGCTGTGACCTGACCGACGAGGTTAGCCGGCTGTCACCTTGTCACACGGCGCCTGAAGGTCGGCATCGGACGCGGCTGTATGAGCAACCAGCGCCGTCATGATCTCGGCGGCCGCGAGCGCCGCGATGACTTGCGGGCGCTTGTCCTTGACGGCATCGCCGCCGATCGGCGAGACGAGGCGGGCGAATTCCGCTTCGCTGCCATCCGCCGATTTCAGGAACCAGTTCCTGAACGTGGCTTTCTTGGTCTTCGAGCCGATCATGCCGACATAGGCGGTGTCGTTGCGTTTCAGCGCCTCGGCGACAATCAGGAAATCCAGCGCGTGGTCGTGGGTGAGGATGGCGAAAGCCGTACCGGCCGGAGCATCGCGCACCATAGCTTCCGGCATCGGCGTCAACCGCGTCTCGATGGTTTCCGGCATGCCTTCCAGTGCCTCGGCCCGCGTCTCGATGACGACGCCGTGCACCGGAAGAAGTGCAATGGTCGAGGCCAGCGCCTGACCGACATGACCACCGCCGAAGACGTAGACATGCGGCAGATGTGCCTGTTCGGCCTCCGCCGCAGCGATGAGTTCGGCGGCGAGCGCCGCGTCGACGCGCCGGATCAACACTTCGACGCGCCCGCCGCAGCATTGGCCGATCTCGGGGCCGAGTGGCACGTCGAGGGTCGCGCAGATCTCCCCAACCTCGATGCGGCTATCCCGCCCTCTTGTGGAGGAGAAAAGCATCTGCCGTGCCTTGTCGATGGCCATGTATTCGAGTTGGCCGCCGCCGATGGTGCCAAAGATCGCCGCTTGCGAGACGAGCATGAAGGCGCCCTTCTCGCGCGGTGTCGAGCCTCTGGTGCCCGCCACTTCGACCAAAGCGATGCGGCCTTGACCCGCAAGGAAGTCTTTCAGGCTCTGCACTTTCGAGTTCATCATTCGCATTCCCGTGAGGGAAACATAGGCTTTTTCGGTCTGAATTGCACGTTCTGCCAGCCTCAGGCCTTGGCCTCGCCCTTCAGCCGCTCGATCGCCATCAGCACGCGTTCCGGTGTCGCGGGCGCATCGAGACGCGGACAGATCTTGTGATCGGCGACGCTCGCCACCGCGTCCGACAGCGCATGCAGCACCGACATGCCGAGCGGGAATGGCGGCTCACCGACCGCCTTGGAGCGGTGGATCGTCGGCTCGCTTGCCTCCGGCCAGTCGGCCAAGGTGACGTTGAAGATCTTCGGCCGGTCGGAGGCGAGCGGGATCTTGTAGGTCGACGGCGCATGGGTGCGCAGCCGGCCCTTGGCGTCCCACCACAATTCCTCCGTCGTCAGCCAGCCCATCCCCTGGATGAAGCCGCCTTCGACCTGGCCGAGGTCGATGGCGCGGTTCAGCGAGCGGCCGGTCTCGTGCAGGATATCGGTGCGCTCGACCATGTATTCGCCGGTCAGCGTGTCGACCGAGACTTCCGAGCACGAAGCGCCATAGGCGAAATAGTAGAAGGGGCGGCCCTCGCCCTTGTCGCGGTTCCAGTGGATTTTCGGCGTCTTGTAGAAGCCCGCCGCAGAGAGCTGGATGCGGGCCATGTAGGCCTGCTTGACGAGGTCGGCGAAAGCGATCTCCTGGTTGCCGATGCGCACCCGGTTGGGCAGGAACAGCACCTGATCGCGCGGCACCTGGTATTTTTCAGCGGCGAAATCGGTCAGCCGATCCTTGATCTGGCGGGCGCCATTCTGCGCCGCCATGCCGTTGAGGTCGGTGCCGGACGAGGCCGCCGTGGCCGAGGTGTTCGGCACCTTGCCGGTGGTGGTCGCGGTGATCTTCACTTGGTCGAGGTCGATCTGGAATTCCTCCGCCACCACCTGCGCCACCTTGACGTAGAGGCCTTGCCCCATCTCGGTGCCGCCATGGTTCAGATGCACCGAACCGTCGTTGTAGACATGCACCAGCGCCCCAGCCTGGTTGTAGTGGGTAGCCGTGAACGAGATGCCGAACTTGACCGGCGTCAGCGCCAGCCCCCGCTTGATGAAACGGCTGTTGGCATTGAAGGCCGATATCTCGCGCCGCCGACGCGCATAGCTGGCGGTTTCCTCCAGCTCGGCGACGATGCGCTGGATGATGTTGTCCTCGACCGTCTGATGGTAAGGCGTGATATTGCGGTCGCTGGTGCCGTAAAAGTTCTTCTTGCGGATCTCGAGCGGGTCCTTGCCGACGGCAAAGGCCACTTCGTCGATGACGCGTTCGGCGCCGACCATGCCTTGCGGACCGCCAAAGCCACGGAAGGCGGTGTTCGACACGGTGTTGGTGTAGAGCGGCGCCGATTGGGCATGCACCGCCGGCCAGAAATAGGTGTTGTCGCAATGGAACAGCGCGCGATCCGTGACCGGGCCTGACAGGTCCGCGGAGAAACCGCAGCGCGCGGCGAACATGAAATCGACGCCCAGAATGCCGCCTTCATCGTCGAAACCGACCTCGTAGTCGATGAGGAAATCATGCCGCTTGCCGGTGGCGATCATGTCGTCGTCGCGATCGGGTCGGATTTTCACGGCGCGATGGTGCTTCTTCGCGGCGATCGCGGCCAATGCGGCAAACTGGTTGCCTTGCGTTTCCTTGCCGCCGAAACCGCCGCCCATGCGGCGGATTTCCACCGTGATGGCGTTGCTCGGTACGCCGAGCGCATGGCTCACCATGTGCTGGATTTCGCTTGGATGCTGGGTCGAGGAATAGATGGTGACGTCCTGGTCCTCGCCGGGAACGGCCATGGCGATATGGCCCTCGAGGTAGAAATGCTCCTGGCCACCGACTCGCATTTTTCCTTTCAGCCGGCGCGGCGCCTGCCGGATCGCTGTCGCGGCATCGCCGCGCTTCAGCGTGAGCGGAGGCGTGACGAGCTTGTCCTTCTTCGGATCGAGCGCGCCGATGTCGGTGACGAAGGGTAATTCCTTGTACTCGACCTTGGCCAGCCTGGTGGCGCGGCGCGCCTGCTCGCGCGTTTCGGCAATGACGCAGAAGATCGGCTGGCCGAAGAACTCGACCTTGCCGTCGGCGAGCACCGGCTCGTCGTGGCGGCCGGTCGGCGAGATGTCGTTTTCTCCCGGCACATCTTTTGCCGTGAGCACGTCGACAACACCGGAGGCTGCTCGCACCGCGGACAGGTCCATGCGGGTGATGGTGGCATGCGCGGCAGAAGAAAGTCCGAGGCAGCCATGCAGCGTGCCGGCGGGTTCCGGCATGTCGTCGATATAGACGGCGGTGCCGCTGACATGCTTGTGCGCGGAATCGTGGCGCTGATCGGTGGCAACGCCGCCGGCGATCTTTTCAGCCTTCAGATTGGGGGTGGCGTGCTTGTTCATCATGCCGCCTCGTGCCTTGAAACCTGGATCGGCGCCCTGGTTCCACTGGTCTCGGCGAAGAAACGCAGCAAAAGGTTGCGCGCCGCCAGCGCCCGGTATTCGGCCGAAGCCCGCATGTCGGTCAGCGGCGTGAAATCGGTGGCATACTGCGCCATCGCCGCCTCGACCGTCTGTTCAGTCCAGGGCTTGCCGAGCAGCGCTTTTTCGACAGAAGAGGCCCGCTTCGGCGTCGCCGCCATGCCGCCATAGGCGATGCGGACGTCAGCGACCGTGCCGTCCTTGGCCAGTGTCAGGGAGAAAGCGCCGAGTGCTGCCGTGATGTCCTCGTCGCGGCGCTTGGTGATCTTGTAGACGGCAAATTTCGTTGCCTTGGCCGGCACGGGTACGTGCACGGCCTCGACGAACTCGCCCGGCTGCCGGTCCTGCTTGCCATAGGCGATGAAGAAGGTCTCCAGCGGGATCGTGCGCCGTCTCTTGCCCTTGCGCAGCGTCAGGCGCGCGCCGAGCGCGATCAATGGCGGCGGCGTGTCGCCGATGGGGGACCCGTTGGCGATGTTGCCGCCGATGGTGCCCATGTTGCGCACCTGCTCGCCGCCGATACGGTCGAACAGCGGCCCCAGCGCCGGGATGCGCCTGGCCAGTGTCGAGAACGCGTCGGTGTAGGTGACGCCGGCGCCGATCGTGATGACGCCCTTGTCTTCCGAGATGGTGCAGAGCCCGTCGAGATCGCCGATGAAGATCACCGGCGAAATATCGCGCATGTGCTTGGTCACCCACAGGCCAACATCGGTCGAGCCGGCAACGATGGTGGCGCCGGGTTCCTTGTCGAGCACGGCGGCGAAATCGTCGATGTTGGCTGGCACGACGAGGCGCGCCTTGCCGGTGCCGATCTCGACCCGCGCGCCGTCATGCATCGCCTCGAGCCTCGCCGTGATCGCCTTGCGCTCCACCGCCAACGGATCCTTCGCGGCCTTGCCGTAGCTGGAGATGGCATGCGCCGCGCGCATGATCGCCTCGTAGCCGGTGCAACGGCAGAGATTGCCCTGCAAGGCCTTTTCGATGGCAGCGTTCGACGGGTCGGGCGATTTCATCCACAGGCCATAGAGCGACATGACGAAGCCTGGCGTGCAGAAGCCGCATTGCGAGCCATGGCAATCGACCATCGCCTGCTGTACCGGATGCAGCTTGCCAGCCTCGCCGCGCAGGTGTTCGACGGTCACGACATGGGTACCGTCCAGCGAGCCGAGGAAGCGGATACAGGCATTGACGCTTTCATAGACCAGCCCGTTGGCCGAAAGCTTGCCGACCAGGACAGTGCAGGCGCCGCAATCGCCTTCGGCGCAGCCTTCCTTGGTGCCGCGCAGCGACCGGTTGAGCCGCAGCCAGTCGAGCAAGGTCTCGTCGGGCGCCACGTTTGCAAGCGTGACGTCCTCGCCATTGAGGATGAAGCGGATTTCGTTGCGGATATTGACCTTGGCCACGCCTCAGCTCCCCCTGTAAGTCGAATAGCCGTAGGGCGAGACGAGCAGCGGCACATGGTAGTGCACCGGCTCGGCCATGCCGAAGCGGATCGGCACGCTGTCAAGGAAGGCCGGCTCCGGCAGCTTTGCTCCCTGCCGCCGCAGATAATCGCCGGCGGCGAAAACCAGTTCGTATTCACCGGTGCGGAATTCCGCGCCCGCCAGCAGCGGCGCGTCGCAACGGCCATCGGCATTGGTGACAACAGTCTTCAGATGTGTCCGCGCATCGCCATCGAGGTGAAAAAGCGCGATCGACAGCCCCGCCGCCGGCTTGCCGGTTGCCGTGTCGAGGACATGGGTCGTCAGACGCCCGCCATCGGCTTTCGACGTTTCTGCCATTGGCCGCCTCCCATTTCCAGTATGAACGAATTGGCCCGATACAATCGAACATAGTGATGAATTGTGCGCCAATTAAAGGCCATGCATAAGTCCCGGTCGAGCGGAGCGCGACAAAAACACTTTCAAAAATTTTCGGGGGAATGCGCGGGCAACCCTTTCGACTATCCTCACCACAATATCCGGCAGGAGTGACAATGCGTTACGAACGGGACATGCGCGGCTACGGAGCCAATCCGCCGGATCCGAAATGGCCTGGTGGTGCGCATGTCGCCGTACAGTTCGTCGTCAACTACGAGGAGGGCGGCGAGAACTGCGTGCTGCATGGCGACAAGGCATCGGAAGCCTTCCTGTCGGAAATCGTCGGCGCCGCACCCTGGGTGGGCCAGCGCCACTGGAACATGGAATCGATCTACGAGTACGGCGCCCGCGCCGGCTTCTGGCGGCTCCATCGCCTGTTCACCGAGGCCAAGGTGCCCGTCACCTGCTACGGCGTCGCCACCGCGCTCGCCCGGTCGCCCGACCAGGTCACGGCGATGCAGGAAGCCGGCTGGGAGATCGCTTCGCATGGGTTGAAATGGATCGACTACCGCGACCACAGCGCCGAGGACGAGCGCCGCGATCTCGAAGCGGCGATCAAGCTGCATTACGAGGTGACGGGGGCACGCCCGACCGGCTGGTACACAGGCCGCACCTCGGTCAACACGGTGCGGCTGGCGGCGGAAGAGGGCGGCTTCGACTATGTGTCGGACAGCTATGACGACGAGCTGCCCTACTGGTTCGAGCACAAGGGCGGCACACAGCTCATCATTCCCTATACGCTCGACGCCAACGACATGCGCTTCGCGACGCCGCAAGGGTTCAATTCGGGCGACCAGTTCTTTGCCTATCTGAAGGACAGTTTCGACACGCTCTATGCCGAGGGCAAGGAAGGGCGGCCGCGCATGATGAACATCGGCCTGCATTGCCGCCTCGTCGGGCGGCCGGGCCGGGTGGCGGCGCTGAAACGCTTCGTCGACTATGTGAAGTCGCACGACAAGGTCTGGCTGGCGCGGCGCATCGATATCGCCAAGCACTGGCAAAAGGTCAATCCTTACCAGCCGGCGGCACTGCGTCCGTCGAAGATGGAATTCGAAACCTTCGTTCACACATTCGGCGGCGTGTTCGAGCATTCGCCATGGATCGCCGAACGCGCCTATGAGCTGGAGCTGGGCCCGGCGCACGACACCTCGGGCGGCCTGCACAATGCGCTTTGCCGCATCTTCCGCGCCGCGAGCGAGATTGAGCGGCTCGGCGTGCTCAACGCCCACCCCGACCTTGCCGGCAAACTGGCCAAAGCCAGGCGGCTGACGGCGGAATCGACCAGGGAGCAGGCCTCGGCGGGCCTCGATGCGCTGACCGACAAGGAGCGCGAACTGTTCTCCAAGCTCAATGCCGCCTACGTCACCACCTTCGGCTTCCCTTTCATCATCGCGGTGAAGGGCAAGACCAAGGAAGAAATCCTGGCGGAGTTCGAAACACGCATCGGCAACGGCCGCGGCGTCGAATTCGAGACAGCCTGCAAACAGGTCGAGCGCATAGCGCTGCT
Organism: Mesorhizobium sp. RCAM 05104; assembly: GCF_059683645.1. Lineage (NCBI taxonomy): Bacteria > Pseudomonadati > Pseudomonadota > Alphaproteobacteria > Hyphomicrobiales > Phyllobacteriaceae > Mesorhizobium > Mesorhizobium sp. RCAM 05104. The sequence goes on from NZ_CM185033.1 coordinate 3,305,646, forward strand.
CCGCCTCAAGGACATGCTTCCACAATAGGTTTGAACCCATGGATACGATCAGGATGCCCGACCGAACCTATTACGCGCCGCATGGCGGCCATTCCGGCCAGAACGAGTTGCTGACCGGGCGCGCCGTCTTCACCGAGGCCTATGCCGTCATCCCCAGGGGTGTAATGCAGGACATCGTCACCAGCGCCTTGCCGTTCTGGGACAAGACCCGCGTCTGGATATTGTCGCGACCGCTGTCCGGTTTTGCCGAGACGTTCTCGCAATACATCGTCGAGGTCGCGCCCGGCGGCGGCAGCGAGCGGCCGGAACCCGATGAAGGCGCCGAGGGCGCCCTGTTCGTGGTCGAGGGCGAACTGACGGTTCTGCTCGCCGGCAAGAAGCATAATCTAAGGCCCGGCGGCTTTGCCTTCCTGCCGCCGGCAAGCGGCTGGACGGTTCGCAACGCGGGCAAGGCCGATGTCCGTTTCCACTGGGTTCGCAAGGCCTACGAAGCCGTCGACGGCCTCGCTACGCCCGAAGCCTTCTTCACCAACGAGCAGGAGATCGCACCGTCGCCGATGCCCGGAACCGAAGGCCGTTGGGCAACGACGCGTTTCGTCGATCCTGCCGATTTGCGCCACGACATGCACATGACCATCGTCACGCTCGAGCCGGGCGCCGTCATTCCCTTCGCCGAGACCCATGTCATGGAGCACGGTCTCTATGTGCTGGAAGGCAAGGCGGTCTACCGCCTCAACCAGGATTGGGTCGAGGTCGAGGCCGGCGACTATATGTGGCTGCGCGCCTTCTGCCCGCAGGCCTGCTATGCCGGCGGCCCGGGGAAATTCCGCTACCTGCTCTACAAGGACGTCAACCGGCACGCCAAGCTCGGCGGGGCGGGCCTCGGGGATCGCGCGCGGTGACCCGCATTGTCGCACGGCCGCTGACCCGCGAGAGCTTTGCCGGGTTCGGCGACGTCATCGACATGAGCGGCGGCAACCACTACCCGATCAATGGCGGCAAGGCCGAGCGCTACCACGATCTCGCCACCGCGGAAGCGGCAGGGCCGAACGCCCGCGTGCTGATCTCGATGGTGCGCGGCACGCCTTACGAATTGCCGCTGAAGCTGAGCATGGTCGAGCGCCATCCGCTTGGCAGCCAGGCCTTCATCCCGCTGTCGCCGCGTCCGTTCCTGGTCGTGGTCTGCCATGACGGCGACGAGGGGCCGGGCGAGCCGCACGCGTTCATCACCGCGCCCGGACAAGGCATCAACTATTCCCGCAATCTCTGGCATGGCGTGCTGACGCCGATCGGCGAGACGCAGGATTTCCTGATCGTCGACCGTGGCGGCGATGGCTCCAATCTCGAAGAATTCCATTTCTCCCACGCCTACGAGATCCATCTCCCATAATTTTTGTGCATGTCGTTACCCCCAAGACCGGGGGCACTTTTGGGCGACATGCAGCAGGAGACTCCGTAATGACCGATATTTCGCTGATCGACCGTCTGCTCGACGTTATCGAGTACGACATCGTGCCGAAGACGGAAGAAGGCGTTGCCCATGGCAACAAGCTGTTCGGCGCGGCGATTTTGCGCAAGGACGATCGCTCGCTGGTGCTGGCCGAGACCAACAATGAGATGGAAAACCCGCTCTGGCATGGCGAGGTGCACTGCCTGAAGCGTTTCTACGAAATGCCCAAGGCCGAGCGCGTCGATACCAGGGACGCTATTTTCCTCGCCACTCACGAACCCTGCTCGCTGTGCCTGTCGGCGATCACCTGGACCGGCTTCGACAATTTCTACTATTTGTTCAGCCACGAGGACTCGCGCGACAGCTTTGCCATCCCGCATGATCTCAGGATTCTGAAGGAGGTCTTCACCCTCGACCCTGGCGGCTACAATGCCGAGAATGCCTATTGGAAGAGCTTTTCGATCCGGAGGCTGGTGCGGTCGCTGCCCGAGGCCGAGCGTCAGCGGCTGGAAAGGCGCATCGGCAGGATTTCCGCCCGCTATGATGAATTGTCGGAGGCCTACCAGGCGAGCAAGGCCGAAAACGACATTCCGCTGAATTGACGCGGATTGACCAGCCGAATTCGTTGGCTGGCCCACGACGCGACCCCACCGGCTCCATCATCTGGCGATCGTTGGAGTCCCGCCATGAAAACCGTCACCGAATTTCCCCGCAAGGTCGTCGAATTTCCGGACATGACCATCGTCATGCCGGATGGCTGCCGGCTGTCGGCGCGGGTGTGGATGCCGGAGGATGCGGGCGATGATCCGGTGCCGGCGATCCTCGAGCATCTGCCCTACCGCAAGCGCGACGGCACCATTTTTCGCGATCAGCTGACGCATCCCTATTTTGCCGGCCACGGCTATGCCTCGATCCGCGTCGACATGCGCGGCAATGGCGATTCCGAAGGGTTGATGGACGACGAATATTCCGAGCAGGAACTGCAGGACGCCTGCGACGTCATCGCCTGGGCGGCAAGCCAGCCCTGGTGCAATGGCAATGTCGGCATGATGGGCATTTCCTGGGGCGGCTTCAACTGCCTGCAGGTGGCGGCCAAGCAGCCGCCGGCGCTGAAGGCGGTGATCAGCCTGTGCTCGACCGTCGACCGCTACGCCGACGACATCCACTACAAGGGCGGCTGCCTGCTGATCGAGAATTTCGGCTGGGCCTCGACGATGCTTTCCTATTCGTCGCGGCCGCCGGACCCGCTCTTGGCCGGCGACGTCAGGTGGCGCGATCTGTGGCTGACAAGGCTGGAGAACGAGCCTTTCCTGGCGCCGCTATGGCTGAAGCATCAGCACCGCGACGCCTACTGGAAACGCGGCTCGATCTGCGAGGATTTTTCCGCCGTCCATGCGGCGGTGCTGTCGATCGGCGGCTGGCATGACGGCTACCGCAACACCGTCTCGCATCTCGCCACCAACATCGAAGCCCCGGTCAAGGGCATCATTGGCCCCTGGATCCACAAATACCCACACTATGCGGCACCCAAGCCCGCCATCGGTTTCCTGCAGGAAGCGCTGCGCTGGTGGGACCGCTGGCTGAAGGGTGCCGACACCGGTGTCGAAGCCGACCCGGCATACCGCGCCTATGTGATGGATAGCGTGCGCCCGGCGCGCTGGCACCCCGAGCGGCCGGGACGCTGGGTGGCGGAACAGGAGTGGCCATCGCCCAACATCAAGACACAACAGATTGCGCTGATCCACGAGGGCGGCAAGCCAGCCATCGTCGCCTCACCACAGAGCTGCGGCCTGGCCGGTGGCGAGTACTTTCCGTTCACCTTCGGCCCGGAATTGCCGGGCGACCAGCGTCCCGACGATGCGCTGTCGGTATGTTTCGACCAGCCGGAACTCAGCGCGGCGATCGACATCGTCGGCGCGCCTGAAGTCGAGGTGCGGGTATCCTCCGACCGCCGGCAGGCCAACATCGCGATCCGGCTGTGCGATGTGCATCCGGACGGTGCCTCGGAACTGATTTCCTACGGCGTGCTCAACCTGACACACCGCAACTCGCACGAATTCCCTGAGGCGCTGGTGCCCGGCGAAACCGTGTCGGCGCGCGTGGTGCTCGATCAGTGCGCCTACCGGGTGCCAGCCGGCCACCGACTGCGTATTGCCGTGTCGAACGCCTATTGGCCGATGATCTGGCCATCGCCGGAACCGGTTCAGCTCACCATGTCGGCCGCGACGCTGTCCTTGCCATTGCGCCCGTTGGCGACAGGCGACGAAGTGACGTTCGCCGAACCGGAAGGCGCCACCCCCTGGGCAACGGAAATGATCCGCGCCACCAGTTCCGAGCGCCATGTCGATCGCGACGAGACGACTGGAATTGTCACGCTTTCCATAACGGACGATTTCGGCGAAGTGCGCGATCTCGCCCATGCGCTGGCCAATGGCAGCATTGCCCGCGAGACCTGGACGATCCATCCCGACGATCCGCTGTCGGCCTCGGGAAAGACGCACTGGACGCAAACCCTGTCGCGAAATGGATGGTCGGTGCGCACGGAGACATCGGCGGAAATGCGATCTGATGCGCAAAACTTCATCGTCAGCGCCAGAATCGAGGCGTATGAGGGTGAAATGCTCGTCTTCCAGCGCAATTTCGAGGAAAAGGTGCCGCGCGCACTCCTTTGAGACTCGATCGAGGCTTGAATGCATTGGTCCAAATGCGACGCACGATTTACGCCACGGCATGTCGCATTCCGTCTTGCTTACCGCTTTCCCTTGCGGTCATTATTCTCCTCATAAGAAACAAGAAAATCGGCCGCAGAGTCGAACCAACAGAGTGAGGAACTCAACATGTCAAACGAACTGGAATTCCTAAGCCGGCGTGTCGCGTCGGGCAAACTGAGCCGTCGTGATTTTCTCGGCCGGGCGGCGGCGCTCGGTGTCACTGCGCCCTTCGCCAACTCGCTGCTTTCAAGTGCGGCGCGCGCGGCTGGCCCGGTCAAGGGCGGCACGCTCAAGGCCGGCCTGGTCGGTGGCGAATCCACCAACAGTCTCGACCCGGCGCTGTTCATGACGCAAGTGCCGTTCGCCTTCGGCAAGATGTGGGGTGAAATGATCGTCGAGCTGTCGCCGGAGGGCAAGCTCGAGAACCGCATCGCCGAGGAAATCGGCTCATCCGACGACGCCAAGGTGTGGACGCTGAAGATCCGCGACGGCGTGGAATTCCACAATGGCAAGACGGTGACCGCCGAGGACGTGGCCGCCACGCTCGAGCGCCATTCGGACGAAAAGTCGAAGTCCGGCGCGCTCGGCTACATGAAGGGCATCGAGACCATCAAGGCCAACGGCAAGGAAGTCGTGCTGACGCTGAAGGAGCCGAATGCCGATCTTCCCTACCTGCTCAGCGACTATCACCTGATCGTCCAGCCCAATGGCGGCAAGGACAAGGCCGATGCCGGCATTTCGGCTGGCCCCTACAAGGTCACCACCAACGAGCCCGGCGTGCGCCATGGCGGCGAGCGCTTCGCCAACTACTGGCAGGGCGACAAGATGGGCCATGCCGACCAGATCGAGATCATCGTCATCAACGACGCAACCGCGCGCACGGCGGCCCTGCAGGGCGGCCAGGTCAACATGATCAATCGCGTCGAGCCGAAGATCGTCGACCTGATCAAGCGTCTGCCCGGCGTCACCATCCGCAATCATTCCGGTCCCGGCCACTACGTCTTCATCATGCATTGCAACACGGCGCCGTTCGACAACAACGATCTGCGCATGGCGCTGAAGCTGGCGATCGACCGCGAGGAGATGCTGGACAAGATCCTGCGCGGCTATGGCTCGCTCGGCAACGACTTCCCGATCAACGCGGCCTACCCGCTGTTCACCGAGATCGAGCAGCGCAAGTACGATCCCGACAAGGCCAAATTCCACTACAAGAAGTCGGGCCATGACGGCTCGGTCCTGCTGCGCACCTCGGATGTCGCCTTCCCCGGCGCCGTCGACGCCGCGCAGCTCTTCCAGCAGAGTGCGGCAAAGGCCGGCATCAAGCTCGAGATCAAGCGCGAGCCGGGCGACGGCTACTGGTCGGAAGTCTGGAACAAGCAGCCCTTCTGCGCCTCCTACTGGGGCGGACGCTCGACGCAGGACCAGATGTATTCGACCGCCTATCTGTCGACGGCCGACTGGAACGACACGCGCTTCAAGCGTCCCGATTTCGACAAGATGGTGCTGGCGGCGCGCGCCGAGCTCGACGAGGCCAAGCGCAAGGCGATGTACCACGACATGGCCGTCATGGTGCGCGATGAGGGTGGTCTGATCCTGCCGATGTTCAACCAGTTCATCGACGCGACCGGCGCCAAGGTCGACGGTTGGGTCGATGATCCGCATCAGGAATTGATGAACGGTTACGCCCTGGCGAAGTGCTGGCTCCAGGCTTGAGCCCGGCTTTGCGGATATGTCATCACCCATTCTGAAGCTAATTGCCCAGCGCATCGCGCTGGGCATTCTCCTGCTGCTGGCCGTTTCGGTCCTGATTTTCGCCGGCACCCAGATCCTGCCCGGCGACGTCGCGCAAGCCATTCTCGGACAATCGGCGACGCCGGAGTCGCTCGCCAATCTGCGCGAGCAGCTCGGGCTCAACGACCCGGCCTATATCAGGTATTTCCGCTGGCTCGGCGGCGTGGTGACCGGCGACCTCGGCACGGCGATGTCGAGTGGGCAGGATATCGCCACATCGATCAAGGGACGGTTGTGGAACACACTGTTCCTCGCCTTCTGGGCGGCGATCGTCGCGGTGCCGCTGGCGATCATCCTGGGCCTGATCGCGGTGCGCTACCGCAACGGCTGGGTCGACAAGCTGATCTCCGGACTGGCGCTCGCGTCGACCTCCTTCCCCGAATTCTTCATCGGCTACGTGCTCGTCTATTTCTTTGCCGTGAAATGGCAGATCTTTCCGGGCATCTCGACCGTCTATGACGGCATGCCGTTCGGCGAGCGCATGCAGGCGATCGCCTTGCCGGCGACGGCACTGACGCTGGTGGTGCTGGCCCACATGATGCGCATGACGCGCGCGGCGATCCTCAACGTCATGCAGTCGGCCTATGTCGAGACGGCGGAACTGAAGGGCCTGTCGGCCTTCAACGTCATCCGCAAGCATGCCTTCCCCAACGCGATTGCGCCGATCATCAATGTCGTCATGCTCAACCTCGCCTATCTCATCGTCGGCGTTGTCGTGGTCGAAGTGATCTTCGTCTATCCCGGCATGGGACAATATCTCGTCGACCACGTCACCAAGCGCGACGTGCCGGTGGTGCAGGCGGTGGGGTTGATCTTCGCCGCCGTCTATATCGGGCTGAACATCATTGCGGACATAGCGGCGATCGTCGCCAATCCGCGCCTTCGGCATCCAAAGTAAGGGGGCGGGTATGCTCGATATCAAACGCATTCCCATCCCGGCGCTGATCGGCATAATACTGACAGCCTTGTTCGTCCTGGCGGCGATCTTCGCGCCCTTCATCGCACCGCACGGCAATGGCGAGATCGTCGGCGACGTTTGGGAACCGATGTCAGCCGCGCACTGGCTCGGCACCGACAATCTCGGCCGTGACCTGCTGTCGCGCATGATCTACGGCGCCCGCATCACCCTGTTCATCGCCGTGCTGGCCACCGCGCTGTCGTTCTCGCTGGGCGCCATACTCGGCTTCTCGGCGGCGGTGTTCGGTGGCTGGTACGACACGCTGCTGTCGCGTCTTGTCGATCTCCTGATGTCGATCCCGACGCTGATCATGGGCCTCGTCGTGCTTTCGGTGCTGCCGACCAACCTGGTGACGCTGATCCTGGTCATGGGCATTCTCGACTCGACCCGCGTCTATCGCCTGTCGCGAGCGGTGGCCGTCGACATCAACGTCATGGACTATGTCGAGGCCGCCAAATTGCGCGGCGAAGGCAGCGCCTGGATCATCTTCCGCGAGATCCTGCCCAATGCGCTGTCGCCACTGGTTTCGGAACTCGGCCTGCGCTTCATCTATGCCGTGCTGTTCCTGTCGACGCTGTCCTTCCTCGGCCTTGGCGTACAGCCGCCGGATGCCGACTGGGGCGGCATGGTCAAGGAAAACAAGGACGGCATCGTTTTCGGCATCGGGGCCGCACTGATCCCGGCGGCGGCGATCGCCATGCTGGCGATTTCGGTCAACCTTGTCGCCGACTGGGTGCTCAACCGTACGACAAGCCTGAAGGGAGGACGCGGGTGATGGCCGACAGCAAAGCGAAGCCTGGCCTGCTGCTCGACATCCGCAACCTGCGCATCGAGGCCACGGTGTATCCGCCCGGCGAGCCGCCGAAGACGATCACCCTCGTCCACGACGTCTCGCTGACGCTGGAGAAGGGCAAGGTGCTGGGGTTGATCGGTGAATCCGGCGCCGGCAAGTCGACCATCGGCCTGTCGTCGATGGGCTATGGCCGCGGCGGCGTGCGCATCACCGGCGGCGAGGTCATCCTCAACGGCCGTGACATCCTCAAGGGTGGCAAGGACGGCTTCCGCAAGCTGCGCGGCCGCGAGGTCTGCTATGTCGCGCAATCGGCGGCGGCTGCCTTCAACCCGGCGCACAAGCTGATGGACCAGGTGGTGGAGGCCACGCTTCTGCATGGCACGGCGACTCGCGCGGAAGCCGAAAAGCGCGCCGTCGCGCTGTTCAAGAAGCTCAGCCTGCCGAACCCGGAAACCATCGGCGAACGCTTTCCGCACCAGGTCTCGGGCGGCCAGCTGCAGCGTGTGATGACGGCGATGGCGCTGTGCTCCGAGCCGGACCTGATCGTCTTCGACGAGCCGACGACGGCGCTCGACGTGACGACGCAGATCGACGTGCTGGCGGCGATCAAGGACGCCATCCGCGACACCCATGTCGCGGCGCTCTACATCACCCATGACCTTGCCGTCGTCGCCCAGGTCTCCGACGAGATCATGGTGCTGCGCCATGGCCGGCTGGTCGAATGGGGCGGCACGCGCCAGATCATCAAGGAGCCGCGCCAGGAATACACCAACGCGCTGGTGTCGGTGCATGAGATCGAACATGCCGAACAGAAGCCAGGCACGACGCCATTCCTGTCGGTGAAGAACGTCACCGCCGCTTATGGCGGCGGCCACGTCAAGGTGCTGAAGAACGTCTCGGTCGACATCTATCCAGGCCAGACGCTGGCCGTTGTCGGCGAATCCGGTTCGGGCAAGTCGACGCTGGCGCGCGCCATCACAGGGCTTTTGCCGCCCGAACAGGGCACGGTGACCTTCGATGGGCGCCCGCTGGCCAACCGGCTGGCCGACCGGCCGAAGGAGGATCTGCGCCAGCTGCAGATGATATACCAGATGGCCGATGTGGCAATGAACCCGCGCCAGACCGTCGGCACCATCATCGGTCGGCCGCTGGAGTTCTATTTCGGCATGCGCGGCAAGCAGCGCGACGCCCGCGTCGCCGAGCTGCTCGACAAGATCGAGATGGGCAAGGGTTTCATCGACCGCTATCCGGCCGAGCTTTCGGGCGGACAGAAGCAGCGCGTCTGCATCGCCCGTTCGCTCGCCGCCAAACCAAAGCTGATCATCTGCGACGAGGTGACATCGGCGCTCGATCCGCTGGTCGCCAACGGTATTCTCAAGCTGCTGCTCGACCTGCAGAAGGAGGAGAACGTCGCCTATCTGTTCATCACCCATGATCTCGCCACGGTGAAGTCGATCGCCGATTCGATCGCGGTGATGTATCGCGGCGAGGTGGTACGCTATGGGCCGAAGAGCAAGGTGCTGACGCCGCCCTTCGACGCCTATACCGACCTTCTCTTGTCATCGGTTCCGGAGATGGAGATCGGCTGGCTGGAGAAGGCGATCAAGGGACGGCGCATGGCCAGTGCGGGGAACTAGAACAATTCCAGGAAAAGTGTGGAACGGTTTTCCCGGGAAAAGCGCGTAGCGCTTTCCCCAGGGAATTGCGCCGAAACAAAGGGATGGATCTGATCCGCCGATCAGGGAAGACGGCTGCCGTCATCCGCATGCAACACTCCAGCGCCACACGTCCTTCTGGGCGGGCGCCGCTCGTGTGAAACTGTTTCAAAGGGGGTAGGAAAATGAAGACTGAACTCGACCATCTCGCTGAGCTCGCCGGCCAGGGGCGGATATCGCGCCGCGACTTCCTCGGCCGCACCGCGGCACTGGGCGTATCAGCGGCGCTGGCAACCACACTGGCGGGAAAAGCCTTCGCGCAGGCGCCGGTCAAGGGCGGCATCCTCAAGGCCGGCCTGCAAGGCGGTGAATCGACCAACAGCCTCGATCCGGCGCTCAACCTCAGCCAGGTCACCTACAGTTTCGGCAAGCAATGGGGCGAATACCTGGTCCGGCTGATGCCGGACAACAGCCTGACCAACATGATCGCCGAGGAGATCGGCGCCGCCAAGGACGCCAAGACCTGGACGATCAAGGTGCGCGACGGCATCGAATTCCACAATGGCAAGACCGTTGCCGCCGAAGACATCGCGGCCACCATCGAACGGCATGCCGACGAGAAATCGAAGTCGGGCGCCCTCGGCATCCTCAAGAACATCAAGGGCGTCAAGGCGAGCGGCAAGGAAGTCATCGTCACGCTTGGCGACGCCGATGCCGACTTCCCCTATCTGATGGCCGATTACCACCTGGTCATCCAGCCGAATGGCGGCAAGGACAATCCGAATGCCGGCATCAGCGCCGGCCCCTACAAGGTCGCCGTCAACCAGCCGGGCGTGCGCCATGGCGGCGAGCGCTTCGCCAATTACTGGCAAGGCGACAAGATGGGCCATGCCGACCAGATCGAGATCGTCGTCATCAACGACGCGACCGCAAGGCTGGCCGCCCTGCAGGGCGGCCAGGTGCACATGATCAACCGCGTCGAGCCCAAGGTGGTCGACCTGGTCAAGCGCATTCCCGGCGTCACCATCGAGAACGTGTCGGGCAAGGGCTACTACCCGTTCAACATGTTCTGCGACACCGCCCCCTTCGACAGCAACGACCTGCGGATGGCGTTGAAACTCGCCATGGACCGCGACGAGATGCTGGAAAAGATCCTGCGTGGCTATGGCTCGGTCGGTAACGACTTCCCGATCAACGAAGCCTATCCGCTGTTTTCCAGCGACATCGAACAGCGCAAATTCGATCCGGAAAAGGCGGCAGCGCTCTACAAGAAATCCGGCCATAGCGGCTCGATCGTGCTGCGCACCTCGGATGTCGCCTTCCCCGGCGCCGTCGATGCCGCCCAGCTCTATCAGCAGTCCTGCGCCAAGGCCGGCATCAAGATCGAGATCAAGCGCGAACCGGGCGACGGCTACTGGTCGGAGGTCTGGAACAAGCAGCCCTTCTCGCTCTCCTACTGGGGTGGGCGCGCCACGCAGGACCAGATGTATTCCACCGGCTACGTTTCGACCGCCGACTGGAACGACACGCGGTTCAAGCGGCCGGAATTCGACAAGATGCTGTTTGCGGCGCGCGGCGAGCTCGACCAGGCCAAGCGCAAGGCGATCTACCACGACATGGCGGTGATGATGCGCGATGAAGGCGGACTGATCGTGCCCTTCTTCAACCAGTTCATCGACGCCGCCGCCACCAACAAGATTGGCGGCTTCGCCAAGAGCCCGATCGGCGAAATGATGGATGGTTATGCGTTGGCTGAGTGCTGGCTGAACGCCTGACATCAGGGTTATCCTGAAAGACGCCGCGTGTCCGCATGACACGCGGCGCGTTCGTTTCAACCGACAACCGCATGGAGCAGCCCATGGCGCTCAAATCCAGGCTCTTGCTGATCATCCTCGATGGCGTGCCTTACAGGAACTGGCGCCGGCTGATGGGCAATCTCGAAGGCTGGGTGCAATCGGGCGAGGCGCGGGTCTGGAAGATGCGCTCCGTGCTGCCGTCGACCTCCGCTTGCTGCTACGCCTCGATCCACACCGGCGTGTCGCCACAGGTGCACGGCATCCTGTCCAACGAGAACCGCTTCCGCGTCGGGCAGCCCGATATCTTCTCCGAGGTCAGCAAGGCCGGCGGCAAGACCGGGGCCGTCACCCATTCCTACTGGTCGGAATTCTTCCGGGCCTATCCGTTCGACCTGGTCGAGGACATGGAATTCGACCAGCCGGGCGGGCCGATCACGCATGGCCGGTTCCACACCATGACGGGCTACAACGCCCGCAACCAGATGACGCCGAGCGACGTCGACCTGTTCGCGACACTGACCATGCTGACCAGGCGCCACGGCATCGACTATGGCATCCTGCACACCTGCACGCTGGACTCGATGGGTCACCGCTTTGGCCACGACTGCCACGAGATGGACCATGCCGTCTATGCGATGGACGGCATGCTGGCGGCTTTCCTGCCGCGCTGGATCGAAGCCGGGTACGAGGTCATGGTCACCGCCGACCACGGCCAGACCGATCGCGGCCACCATGGCGGCCATGACGACGAGATGCAGGATTTCGCGTTGTATTATTTCGGCCCGGGCCAAGGCCCACAGGCCGACACGCTGCTCGACCAGTTGCAACTGGCGCCGACGGTGTTGAGCCGGCTGGGGGTGCCCGTGCCGGCGACGATGAAGGCGAAGCCGTTCTTGAGCTGAGCGGGTGGCCGTGACGTTGGCGCCCCCCTCTCCCCGTTCTTCACGGGGAGAGGGTTAGGGTGAGGGGCGGCGCAAACTTGTGAAGCTATGCGCCTACACGTCAGCCTTGAACGTCTGCTTCTGCTGACCGAGCCCTTCGATACCCAACTCGACCACGTCGCCGGCTTTCAAGAACACCGGCGGCTTCATGCCGAGACCGACGCCGGGCGGTGTGCCGGTGGAGATGATATCGCCGGGGTGCAGCGACATGAACTGGCTGAGGTAGGAAACCAGGTAAGCCACGCCATAGACCATGGTCTTGGTCGAGCCGTTCTGCATCGTCTTGCCATTGACCGTCAGCCACATCTTGATGTTCTGCGGATCGGCCACTTCGTCCTTGGTCACCAGCCACGGGCCGATCGGCCCGAACGTGTCGCAGCTCTTGCCCTTGGTCCACTGGCCCTGCCGCTCGGCCTGGAAGGCGCGCTCGGAGACGTCATGCGAAACACAGTAGCCGGCGACATAGTCGAGCGCGTCGGCTTCGCTGACATATTTGGCGGTCTTGCCGATGACCACGCCAAGCTCGACTTCCCAGTCGGTCTTCAACGAACCGCGCGGGATCAGCACGTCGTCATCCGGGCCGACAATGGCCGAGCTTGCCTTCATGAAGATGATCGGCTCCGGTGGCACGGTGGCGCCGGTCTCGGCGGCATGGTCGGAATAGTTGAGGCCGATGCAGATGAACTTGCCCGTGCCGGCAACGCAGGCGCCGATGCGGGGCTTGCCGGAAACCGCCGGCAGCGACTTCGGATCGAGCCTGGACAGCATGTCCAGCGAGGCCGGATGAAGAGTTGTGCCGGCAATGTCGGCGACATGGGCGGAGAGATCGCGGATCGTTCCATCCGCATCGAGCAGGCCGGGACGTTCGCTCCCCACCTCGCCATAGCGCAGCAGTTTCATCGAGTGCTCTCCTCAGTCAGATTGGTTCAGATCGACCAGCCGCCGTCGATATTATAGGCCTGTCCGGACGTATAGGTGGCACCGGCCAGATAGACGGCCAGATCGGCGATTTCCTCCGGCGTGCCGAGCCGGCCCATCGGCTGGCGGGCGATGAAGGCGGCGCGGGCGGCCTCGTAATCCCCCTGGGCATGCATGCGGTCCTGCAGCGACGGGCTCTCGACCGTGCCGGGGCAGATGGCGTTGCAGCGTATGCCCTTGCCGACATAGTCGGCGGCGATCGCCTTGGTCAGGCCGATGACCGCGGCCTTGGTGACGCCATAGGCAAACCGGTTGGGCACGCCCTTGCCGGCGCCGGCAACCGACGACATGTTGATGATCGATCCGTCACCGCGTTCCAGCATGCCCGGCAGCACCGCCCGTATGGTGCGGATCATGGCGCGGACATTGAGGTTGAAGGCAAAATCGAGATCGGCGTCCTTCATCTCGAGGATCGAGCCCGAATGGACAAAACCGGCGCAGTTGAACAGCACATCGACGGCCCCGATCTCGGCAAAGGCAGCGTTGACCGCCTCATCGTTGAGCACATCGAGCCTGCGGGTCTTGATGCCGGACGTCTTGGCGAGCTCCGCCAGCAGCGATTCGTTGATGTCGGTGGCGTAGACGACGGCACCTGCCTTGGCGAAGGCCAGCGCGCTCGCCTTGCCGATGCCTTGCGCCGCTGCCGTGACGACAACGATTTTGCCTGCCAGATCCGCCATGCTGTTCTCCTCGCCCGCTTTGGATCGATCGGGTTTATCGGCAGTTGGCCAAGGCGTCACGTGCCAGTCGGACGCCATGTGCGGCCTGTGCCACTGCCAGCCCACAGATAAAGATGTTTTTTCTCGTTAAAGAACACGCATCCGGGCGTCAAGCCCGAACACGATCACCATTGCGACAGCCTTGGAAATGTCAGTCTCCGTAAGGCACCCAGACGTTCTTCACTTCGACGGCGCGGCGCAGGAAGGCGTCGCCAGCCGCCTCGTCGGACGCCCAGTCGAGGCCGCGGCCGTTGCCGCTCCAGACGCGCTTGAGGTTGCCGATGGACTCGGCTTCCGCCTTGGCGCAGGTATCGGCATCGGCGAATACCCAGAGACCGTCGACATCGTCATGCTTGGCCAGCACGCCGGCAAGCTCGGCGCTGCGGCCGGTGACGATGTTGATGGCGCCGGCCGGGACGTCGGAATATTCGATCACCTGGTAGAGGTCGGTGGCGAGCAGCGGGTAGCGTTCCGAAGGCACGGCGACCACGGTGTTGCCCATCGCCAGCGCCGGCGCGACCAGCGAGATCAGGCCGAGCAGGGGCGAGGCGTCGGGCGCGACGATGCCGACGACGCCGACAGGCTCGTGCAGCGCCAGCGTGACGGTGCGGGCCGGCGGCTGGTGCACGCGCCCCTCGAATTTGTCGGCAAGACCGGCATAGAGGAACAGTCGTTCGATAGTTTGATCTACTTCTTCCCGCGCGGCCTTGGCGCTGGCGCCGGTCAGCTCGATGAGGCGGGCGGCAAACTCGCTTGCGCGGCCAGAAAGATTTTCGGCCAAGTAGTAGAGCACCTGGGAACGGTTGTAGGCCGTGGCCTCCGGCCAGGCTTTGCAGGCGCGTGCGGCGGACACGGCGTCGCGGATATCCTTGCGGCTGCCGAGGCCCACTTCGCCAGCCAGCTTGCCCTTGGCGGCGGCGACGGCAATCGAGTAATTGCCGTCCGGCCGCACCTGCTTGCCGCCGATGAACAGCTTGGCCGTGCGGTCGATAGCGTCGCCGTCCGACTGCTCGGCAGGTTGCGCCGAGAGCGTCGCCGGTTTGATCACCGGGCCGAGCGGCAGCTTTGCCGTAAGATATTCGAACATGCCCTCGCGCCCACCCTCGCGGCCGAAGCCACTCTCGCGGTAACCGCCGAAGCCGCAGGCAGCGTCGAACATGTTGGTGCCGTTGACCCAGACGACGCCGGCCTTCAGCTGCGGCGCGACGTGCAGGGCAAGATTGACGTTCTCGCTCCACACCGATGCGGCCAGCCCATAGCGCGTGTTGTTGGCGAGTTCGATCGCTTCCTCGGTGTTGCGGAAGGTCATGGTGGCCAGAACCGGGCCGAACACTTCTTCCTGCGCAAGGATATTAGCCGGCGAAACACCGGTGGCGAGAGTCGGCAGGTGGTAGTAGCCGGAAGAGGGCAGCGCGGCATCCGGTTGCCAGCAGACGGCGCCCTGCCTGGCGCCTTCGGCGACCAGGCTCTTGACCCGCTCGAGTTGCGTGGCATCGACCAGCGGGCCGATATCGGTGTTCTTGTCGAGCGGACTGCCGACGCGCAGCCGGCTCATCCGCGTCTTGACCTTGGCGATCAAGGCCTCGGCGATGCCTTCCTGCACCAGCAGCCGCGAGCCGGCGCAGCAGACCTGGCCCTGGTTGAACCAGATGCCATCGACCAAGCCCTCGACGGCGCTGTCGAGATCGGCGTCCTCGAAGACGATGAAGGCCGATTTGCCGCCAAGCTCCAGCGACAGCTTTTTGCCAGAGCCTGCCGTGGCCTTCCTGATGATCTTGCCGACCTCGGAAGAACCGGTGAAGGCGATCTTCTGGATGCCGGAATGGTTGACGATCGCCGCGCCGGCTTCCGGGCCGCCCTGGACGATGTTGACGACGCCTTTCGGCACGCCGGCGCGCTCGCAGATCTCGGCAAACAGGATGGCGGTGAGCGGCGTGAACTCGGCCGGCTTCAGCACCACCGTGCAGCCGGCGGCGAGCGCCGGCGCGATCTTCCAGGCCAGCATCAGCAGCGGAAAATTCCACGGGATGATCTGGCCGACGACGCCGACGCCCTTGTGGCCGGGGAAATCCCTGTCCAGTGCCTGCGCCCAGCCGGCATGGTGGATAAAATGGCGGATGGCCAGCGGCACGTCGATGTCGCGGCTTTCGCGGATCGGCTTGCCGTTGTCTATCGACTCCAGCACCGCGAACAGGCGCTGGTGGCGCTGCATGGCGCGGCCGATGGCGTAGAGAACTTTGGCGCGTTGATAGCCGGAGGAGGCCGACCACTTCGGCAGCGCCTTGGCGGCGGCCGCAACCGCCGCATCGATATCGGCGGCACTGGCGTCGGAGACCTTTGCCAGAAGCTTGCCGGAAGCGGGCTCGCTGGTCTCGAAGGTCTTGCCGCCGGAAGCGGCTTTCCAGTCGCCGCCGATGAACAGCGCCTTGCCGAAATCGCGCGCGGCGAGCCACGCATCGGCCTCGTTACGAGCCTCCGGCGCCGGGCCGTAGTCCATGGCGTGGTAGCGGTCGAGAATGTTCATCAGGTGCCTCCTTCACCCTCCCCCTTGTGAGGAGGGTCGATCGGCGAAGCCGATCGGGGTGGAATGCTCAAGCCATCGCGTGGCGATGATTGGCCGAATAGTGACCGGTCAGGTGGTGCTCGAGCTGACGCTCGATGTCGGTCAGCAGGCTCGACGCGCCGAAGCGGAACAGGTCAGGTTCCAGCCACGGCCGGCCGAGCTCTTCCTTCATCAGCACCAGCCAGTCGAGCGAGGCTTTCGCCGTGGAAATGCCGCCGGCTGGCTTGAAGCCGATGAGATAGCCGGTCTCCTCGAAATAGGCGCGGATGGCGCGCACCATGGCCAGCCCGACAGGCAGCGTCGCGTTGACGCTTTCCTTGCCGGTCGAGGTCTTGATGAAGTCGGCGCCGGCCATCATCGCCACCATCGAGGCCAGCATGACATTGCGCAGCGTGGCGAGGTCGCCGGTGCCGAGAATGACCTTCAGATGCGCGTCGCCGCAGGCCGCTCGCATCGAGACGATCTCATTGTAAAGCTCCCGCCATTTGGCGCCGAACACCAGACCGCGCGGAATGACGACGTCGATCTCGTCGGCGCCGTCCTTCACCGAGGCCTCGATTTCCTGCAGGCGGGTCGACAGCGGCGCGAGGCCATGCGGAAAGGCGGTGGAAACAGCGGCGACATGAATGCCGGTGCCGCGCACGGCCTCGACGGCCGTGGCGACGAAGGGATGGTAGACGCAGACCGCGGCCGGGCGGATGATTTCACCTGCGATGCCGAGGCTCTCGACAATGTCGCGACGAAACGGGTTGATCGCCTTGGCGCAGAGCCGGCGCACGCGCTCTTCGGTGTCGTTGGAATTCAGTGTGGTCAAATCCATGCAGGCGATGGCGCGCAACAGCCATGCCGCCTGGTTGTCGGCCTTGATCGAGCGCCGCTTGGTCAGGCTGGCGACACGCCGTTCGAGCGCCGAGCGGTTGACGTTGCGCATCGATTCCATGAAGCCGAGGTCGAGCTTCATGCCGGGATTGCGCGCGATGCGATGATCCAGCGGTATTGGGGTATTGGCGGCGGCGCGCGCCGGCAGCGGCGTCACCTTGGATGCGCTGGCACCGAGCTCGGCTTCGCGGATTGTGCTGCTCATCTCCTGCCCCTTTGTTCAGCGATCATGCCGAGGATAGCCCGCGAAGTCGTCCTTCACGAGTCCTTCGGGCACCAATAGCGGAAAAAGGTCGCCAAAGCAGCTAGTTTTTGACCGCATGGTCAAAAGCCGTTCCTGGAACGACGCGACCGGGTCTCAGCCGACGAAGGCGCGTTCCACGACAAAGCTCGCCGGATGGCTGAGCGAGCCCTCCTCGAAGCCAAGGCTTTCGGCCAGTTCCTTGACGTCCTTGAGCATGTGCATCGAGCCGCAGATCATGATCCGGTCGGTTTCCGGATTGAGCCTGTCGATGCCGAGATCGGTGTAGAACTTGCCGGAGCCGATCAGCGCGGTGATGCGGCCCATGCATGCCGACTCTTCGCGGGTCGTCGAATTGTAGAGGGTGACGCGGCCGCCGGTCAGTTCACCGATCAGCGGGTCGCTTTCGAGCGCCGCGACCAGCTCCTGACCATAGGTGAGTTCGGCAACGTCGCGGCAGGTGTGGGTCAGGATGACCTGCTCGAACTTCTCATAGGTGTCGGGGTCGCGCAGCAGGCTGGCGAAAGGCGCGATGCCGGTGCCGGTCGAGATCATGAACAGGCGCTTTGCGGGCGTCAGTGCGTCCAGCACCAGCGTGCCGGTCGACTTCTGGCGCATGATGACGGTATCGCCAACCTGGATCTTCTGCAGTTCCGAGGTCAGCGGGCCGTCCGGCACCTTGATCGAGAAGAATTCCAGCTCGTCGTCCCAGGCCGGGCTGGCCACCGAATAGGCCCGGTACACCGGCTTCTCGGCATTGGGCAGGCCGATCATGACGAATTCGCCGGACCGGAAGCGCAGCGATTGCGGACGGGTGATTCGGAACGAGAACAGCCGGTCGGTATAATGCTTCACCGAGACGACGGTTTCGGCATAGACATTGGCCGGAATCGGGAATTGCAGCGGACGGGCGCCAGCGATGTTGAGCGCGGATGTGGTGTTCATCAAATCCAACCTTCTGGCCCAACTCGCGGACGCGGGCACCAAACCTTTTCCTGCGCGCCCGAACCGTTCAGGTTCCAGCGTGCCGCTCGCACACTCCGAAGCGTAAGCTCTTGTGTCCGGAATTTATTAGTATACAAACGATATTTGCGTCAAGATACCGCCGCGAAACACCTTTCCAAACTGTGCCATATCCGTAGTCCGGGCATTTCGGGTTTCGACAATGAAAGAGAATTTTTCGGTGCAGCCGCCGGATTCCCTGGGCAGCGTCGTCGCCGGCATCGATGTCGGCGGAACCTTCACCGACCTGCTTCTGATCGATGGCCGCGACGGTGGCCGGGTGCATATCGCCAAGACCACGACCACGGTCGACAACCAGGCGTTCGGCGTCGTTTCGGCGCTCGGCGCCACCGGATTTCCGATCGACGGCATCGACCTCATCGTGCACGGCACGACCACCACCACCAACGCGGTGCTGGAACGCCGGCTGGCGAAGACCGGCATGATCACCACGCGCGGTTTTCGCGACGTGATCGAGCTTGGCCGGCGCACCCGGCCGCAGGCCTATGGCATGACCGGCAGCTTCGTGCCGATCATTCCGCGCAATCTCAGGCTGGAAGTGTCGGAGCGCGTCGAAGCATCGGGGACCGTACGCACGCCGCTCGACGAGGCCGAAATGCGCGAGGCGGTGAAGACGCTGATCGACGCCGGCTGCGAATCCCTCGTCATCCATTTCCTGCATTCCTACGCCAACCCTGCGCATGAGCGGCGCGCCGCCGAAATCGCCGCCGAACTCTGGCCGAACGGTTACATCACGGCGGGCCATGCGCTGCTGTCGGAAGCGCGCGAATTCGAGCGTGGCGTCACCGCCTCGGTCAACGCCTCGGTGCAGCCGATCCTCGAGCGCTATGTCGAGCGGCTGCGCAAGGAGCTGGGCGCAAAAGGCTATGCCCGCGACTTCCTGATCATGAACGGCAATGGCGGCATGATCTCGGCCCGCTTCGTCACGCGTGAGTCGGCCAAGACGGTGATGTCGGGTCCGGCCTCCGGCGTCATCGCCGCCGCCTATACGGGAAAGCGCGCCGGCTTCGAAAACCTCGTCACCTACGATATGGGCGGCACCTCGACCGACGTGGCGCTGATCCGCAATGCCGAGCCGGCGGTCTCGAACGAGATCGAGATCGAATATGCGATGCCGATCCATGTGCCGATGGTGGCGGTGCACACTGTGGGCGCCGGCGGCGGCTCGATCGCCCGCGTCGACGCGGCCGGCCTGATCCAGATCGGCCCGGAAAGTGCCGGCGCCAATCCCGGCCCGATCTGCTACGGGCGCGGCGGCCTCGAGCCGACCATCACCGACGCCAACCTGGTGCTCGGCCGGCTGGCGCCGAAGAAGCTGCTGGCGGTCGAAAATCCGGTCACTGTCGAGCGCGTCACCGGCATCTTCGAAGACAGGATAGGCAAGGCCACCGGCCTGTCCGGCGTCGAGGCGGCGGGGGCGGTGCTGCGGCTCGGCAACATGAAGATGGCCGGTGCCATCCGCATGGTCTCGGTGTCGCGCGGCCATGATCCGCGCGATTTCGCGCTGTTCGCCTTCGGCGGCGCCGGGCCGCTGCATGCCACCGCTTTGGCGCGCGAACTCGGCCTGCCGAAGGTGCTGGTGCCGGCACGGCCCGGCATCACCAACGCGCTCGGCTGCGTCGTCGCCGACTTGCGCCACGACTTCGTCAACACGGTCAACCAGCCCGTGGCTATGCTCGATGAAGCCCAGCTTCACGCTGTATTGGAACGGCACCGAAACGAAGGTGAAGAGCTGATCGGCAAGGAAGCGGTGAAGCCGGAGACGATCCGCGTCACCCACTCCGCCGACATGCAGTTCGTTGGCCAGACGCACATCATCAATGTGCCGCTGCCGTCGTCGTTGGTGACCCGGCACGAGCTGCAGCTTCTGTTCGAAAAAGCCTATTTCGCCCGCTTCAAGGTCGAACTGCCGGAAATCCGCGCCAATCTGGTCAATCTCAACACTTCGGTCACCGGTGTCAGGCCGGCGATCGACCTGTCGCGACTGATCGACCCGGCCGGGCGCGCAAAGACGATCGACGAGGCACGACGCGAGATCCGGCCGGTCTGGTATGGCGGACGCTGGCACCGCACGCCGGTCTACGCCCGCGAAAAGCTGCCGCTCGACGCGGTCATCGTAGGCCCGGCGATCCTCGAACAGATGGACGCCACCACCGTGCTCGAACCTGGCGACCACGCACGCTCGGACGCCGACGGCAACATCATCATCGACATTGGCGAGGCCTGATATGGCAAAGCTCGACGCCATCACCCTGTCAGTCCTCCAGGCGGCCCTGCAACAGGTCTGCGACGAGATGGACCTGACCTTTTCGCGCGCCGCCTTTTCGCCTGTGATCGCCGAAGCCAATGACCGCTCCGACGGCATCTATTCGGCCGTCGACGGCTCGCTGATCGCGCAAGGCAGCCAGGGCCTGCCGGTGTTTGTCGGGGTCATGCAGTATTCGACCAGGACGGTGATCGAAATGATCGCCGACGGCCGTTGCCTGCCGCCGGAGCCCGGCGACATCTACATCGTCAACGATCCCTATCTTGGCGGCACCCATCTGATGGACGTGCGTTTCGCCATGCCGGTCTACAGGGACGGAAAGATCTTTTGCTGGCTGTCGAACACCGGCCATTGGCCCGACATTGGCGGCTCCGTTCCGGGTGGCTTCTCGGCTTCGGCGACGGCTGTCGAGCAGGAAGGCCTGCGGCTGCCACCGGTCAAACTGTTCAAGAAAGGCGTGCTCGATCCCGAGATCTACGCCATCATCTGCTCCAACATCCGCGTCGCCGACCAGCGCATCGGCGACATCAGGGCCCAGGCCGCCGCGCTGCTGATCGGCCAGGACCGGCTTAACGGAATCCTGGATCGTTACGGTGACGAAACGGTTGTCGAGGCGATCGCCGAATTGCGCCGCCGCGCCGCCGAACAGATGCGCGCCAACATCGCGGCCATTCCCGACGGCACCTATCGCTCCAAGGCCTTTGTCGATTCCGACGGCGTGGTCAACGAGCCGCTGACCATAGCGCTCGCTGTCGAGAAACGGGGCGACACGCTGACCTTCGACTTCGCCGGCTCGTCAAAGCCCTGCGCCGGGCCGATGAACAGCGTGCTGGCGACGACCTTGTCCTCGGTCTATCTCGCCATGCGTCATATTTTCCCAGACGTGCCGATCAGCGCCGGCGCCTTCGAGCCGCTTGATGTCAAGCGGCCGGAAGGCACGTTCCTCGACGCCAAATATCCGCGCCCGGTTTCGGGTTGCGCCGCCGAAGTGTCGCAGCGCATCGCCGAGGCGGTGTTCGCGGCCATGGTGCAGGCACTGCCGGAAAAGGTGACGGCGGCTCCGGCCGGCTCCAGCGGCAATTTCGCGCTCGGCGGCAACGACCCGGCACGCGGCCGCGACTACGTCATGTACCAGATCTCCGGCGGCGGCTATGGCGGCAATGCCGGCCATGACGGGTTGACCAACGGCTGCTCGACCATCGGCATCTCCAAGTCACCGCCGGTCGAGATCATGGAACAGGCCTTTCCCGTGCTCTACCGTCACTATGCCTTGCGCGAGGGCTCCGGCGGTGCCGGCAAGCATCGCGGCGGTTTTGGCCTCGCCTATGAGGTCGAAATCCTGCGTGGCGACGCCCGCGCCTCCTTCGTCATGGATCACGGCCGTTTCGGCCCGCAAGGCGCACTCGGCGGCAAGGACGGCGCGGTCAACACGGTTACCGTCTTCCGCGACGGCGAGGCCCATGTGCCGCCGCATCTCTCCAAGGAGCAGGACATCGCCTTGAAGGCCGGCGACCGCGTGCGCGTCGGCACCCCGGGCGGTGGCGGCTATGGCGATCCGCTTGAGCGGGACCCGGAACTGGTCGCTCGGGATGTCAGACTTGGCTACTATACGGCCGAGCAAGCCGAGGACCTGTTCGGGGTCGCGCCGGCGGGCCTGGCGTCCTGATCTCGCGCATCGGACCGCACTGTTCGGCGCATTACATCAACACGATTCTTCGATCCTGAGGGTGTCAGGTCGAGAGCATAGTTAGCCGGCTTAAGTCTTACCCTCTCCGATCCAGCCTCGCCACCAGCCGGTCACCCGCCCACTGGATGCCGCAGACCAGGATGATCAGCACGATGACCACGGCGACCATGACGCTGGTCTCAAAACGCTGATAGCCGTAGCGGATGGCGAGGTCGCCGAGCCCGCCGGCGCCGATCGCGCCGGCCATGGCTGAAGCGCCGATCAGCGTCACCAGCGTCACCGTGAAGCCGGCGACGATGCCGGGCAGCGCTTCGGGCACCAGCACCTCGCGGATGATCGTCCAGCGGTTGCCGCCCATGGCGCGCGCCGCCTCGATCAGCCCGTGGTCGACCTCACGCAGCGACACTTCGGCGATGCGCGCATAGTAGGGCGTGGCGGCAATCGACAGCGGCACGATGGCCGCCCACGTGCCGATCGAGGTGCCGACGATCAGCCGCGTCACCGGGATGAGCGCCACCAGAAGGATGATGAAGGGCACCGAACGGAAGCCGTTGATGACGGCTCCGAGCGCGCGGTTGACACACGGGCTTCCGGCGATGCCGCCGCGATCGGTGGCGACCAGCGCCAGCCCGAGCGGCAGGCCGAAAACCAGCGAGATGAGGCCGGACGCGGCTGTCATCAGCACCGTTTCCCAGATCGAACGCAGCAGAAGCTCAAACAGAATGGGCGACATGGCCAAGCACCTCCACCCGCGCCTGGCGGGACTTCAGGAATGTGATCACTTCGGCGAGATGTCGTGCATCGTCGCCAGGAACTGAAAGGAACAGCGTGCCGACGGGCTGCTCCTGGATGTGGTCGATGCCGCCATGGACGAGGCGGAACGGACCGGGGACCATTGCCGCGAGATCCGAGAGCAGCGGGCCGCGCGCGGCCTCGCCGGCCACGTCGACGCGCAGGATCATTTCCGTGCCGACCCCCGGCGCCAGCCGGGCCGCCAGTTCGGCCGGCAGCTGCGGCCGGATGGTGCCGAGCAGGCTGCGGGTGATGTCAGAGCGCGGATCGGCGAACACCGACCAAACCGGCCCTTCCTCGACGATCCGCCCGGCGTCGATCACCGCGACCCGGTCGGCGATCGAGCGGACTACCTCCATCTCATGGGTGATCAGCAGGATGGTCAGGCCAAGCTGCCGGTTGATGTCCTTCAGCAGGGCAAGGATGGAACGCGTCGTCTCCGGATCGAGCGCCGAGGTGGCTTCGTCCGACAACAGCAGCGCCGGCCGGGCCGCCAACGCCCTGGCGATGCCGACGCGCTGCTTCTGGCCGCCCGACAGCGACGCCGGATAGGCTTTTGCCTTCTCCGACAGACCGACGAGATCGAGCAGCTCGGCCGCACGCCGCAGCCGCTCGGCCTTCGGCCGGCCCTCGATCTTGAGCGGCAGCGCCACATTGTCCTCGACGGTCTTGGCCGACAGCAGGTTGAAGTGCTGGAAGATCATGCCGATGCGCCGCCGCAGCGGCTGTAGGTCGCGCTCCCCGAGCCGGCTGATCTCGCGGCCTTCGATGAACACCTCACCGGAATCGGGTCGCTCCAGACCGTTCAAGCAGCGGATCAGCGTCGATTTGCCGGCGCCGCTGCGGCCGATGATGCCGAGAATCTCGCCCTTGCGCACCGTCAGCGAGACACCGTCGAGCGCCGCCGTCGCGCCGAAGCGGCGCTTCAGCTCGACAAGGCGTACGACGTCCTGCGACGCGTCAGGCCGGCCCTCGGTCGCATCGATGGTGTCCACGGATGCCGTGAAATGCTGGTTCATGCGTGTTCCTGTTCTCGCCATCCGAAAACGCAATCGCGGCCCGCGCTCAACCGCGGACCGCCATTGCTCTCGAACCGGGCGTCCGGTCGCGGATGCTCTCAATAGGCGCTGAGGCCGGTGCCCTTGTAGACCTTGTCGAACTCGGCCTTCACAGCCTCGTTCTGATAGGAAGCCACCAGCGTCTTCACCCAGGCCTCGTTCTCATTGCCGGCCTTCACCGCGATGAAGTTGCGGTAGGGATTGTCGGCGATGGGCTCCTGCGCGATGCGGTTTTCCGGCGTCAGGCCGCTTTTCAGCGCCCAGTCGGTGTTGACCACGGCGGCATCGAGATCCTCGATCGAGCGGCCGACGATGCCGGCGTCGAGCTCCTTGATCACCACTTTCTTGGCATTCTCGGCGATGTCGGCGGTGGTGGCGAGAATGCCGGTGCCGTCCTTCAGCTTGATCACGCCCTCGTTCTGCAGCACGCGCAGCGCCCGGCCTTCATTGGATGGATCGTTCGGCACGCCGATGACCGCGCCCTCGGGCAGGTCGGCAACCTTGCTGTATTTCTTCGAGTAGAGGCCGATCGGCCAGACGCCGGTGTAGCCGACGCGGACGATGTGGTACCCTTGAGTCTTGATCTGGTTGTCGAGATAGGGTTGGTGCTGGAAGGCGTTGGCGTCGATTTCGCCACGCTCCAGTGCCTCGTTGGGCTGGGTGTAGTCGTTGAACACCACGGTCTCGACGGTGAGGCCCTTTTCGGCCGCCTGCGCGTCGACGACCCGCCAGACATCTTCATCCTCGCCGCTGATGATGCCGACCTTGATCGACTTCTTGTCCTCGGCGAACAACGCGTTGGGCGCCAACAGGCTGCCAATCGCCACGGCAGACGCGAACAGCAGAGCAAGACCACCGCGTCGGTTGAGGGTTGACCAAAGGGAAGATGGCAAAGTGTTTTTGAAGTCGGACATGATTGATCTCTGCGGTTGTAAAGTCATGGCAGCCAAACGGATTGCTCAGCCTTGATCGCATCGTCAGATATTCTATCGAATTTATCAAAGAACCGCGTTTCGTGGTTGCCCTCAATACCGGGAATATTCTCTCAAAAATTTCAAGGCAGCGAGCACAAGACACCGCCGGGGTCGACCCGCGCGCACCGTAGCGGCATCGCCTATGAGATCGGCTTCGACAACCCGGCCTATTCTCAAGGGTCTTCCGCGCACGGGTTGACAAGGCTCCGGCCGCGTGGCGCCGGATGCAGGTGGAGCAGGGTTGAGTTGAGCGTAGCACTTTTCCCGCTTGACTGACCCGCCGTACCGAATACGCTAGGGCAAAATACCGGCTCTGATCGCCGGGTGGCAAGAATGCCTCGTATGCCTCGCCTCGCCGGCGGTGGCTGCGGGGCATTGTTATTTTTGGGGATCTGTTTGAAACGGCGTATCGAGATCGGCATCCTCTATTCCCGCTCGGGGAGCTATCAGCTCGTGTCCGATGCGTGCCGGATGGGCGCCATGCGCGCGATCGCCGACATCAACGCCGATCGGAGCTCAGGCATCGAGCTTGTGCCGGTCGAGCGCGATCCGCAAAGCAATGCCGATCGCTACGCGACCTTGTGCGAGGACATTTTCAAGACCAGCAGCGCGCGCCATGTCGTCGGCTGCGTCACGTCCTGGAGCCGCAAGGAGACCATCCCCGTCCTGGAGAAAGCGGGCGGGATGCTCTGGTACGCCTGCCCCTATGAGGGGTTCGAGGCCAATGAGCATGTCGTCTACATGCACGCTTGCCCCAACCAGCACCTGGTGCCGCTTATGGCCCATGTCGTGCCGCGCTTCGGCGCCAACGGCTTCCTGCTCGGCTCGAACTATATCTGGGGCTGGGAGATGAACCGCGTCGCGCGCGACCTGATCGCCGATGCCGGCGGCAAGGTCCTGGGCGAGCGCTATCTGCGCATCGGCGAGACCGACGTGTCGCGCCTGATCGGGGAAATCCGGGCCACGCGGCCGAACTTCATCCTCAACAATCTGATCGGCACCTCGTCTTACGCCTTCCTGGCGGCCTATCGCGACCTGGGCGACGAGGATCCCGCCTTCAGCCCCGAAACCTGCCCTGTCATCTCCTGCAACCTCACCGAGGGCGAGCTGCCGGCAATCGGTGAATCCGGCAAAGGGCACTTGTCGGTCGGGCCGTATTTCGCGCCGCGGCCGGCCGCTTTCGGCTCGTCCTTCGAGGCGTCCGCCTATGCGTCGGTGCAGGTGATGGCCGACGTGCTCTCCCGCGATCCCGACGCTGGTCCGGCGGAGTTTTCCAGGGCCTTCGCCGAGCGCCGCTTCTCCACCCGGCTCGGGCCGATCGCCATCGACGCCCACTCCCAGCACGCGACGCTGCCGGTGATCATCGGGCGGATCGCGGATGGCTTCTTCGAGATCGTCAGCCGCGAGGACGAGGTCGCGCCGGACCCCTATCTGTCGCGTTACGACCCCGCCAGGACATTCGGCCGTCCCCGCCTGAGGGTCGTGTCGTGACCAGGACGCCGCGCATCCCCAATCTCGGTGGCGCCAGGGCCTTCATCCTGCATCGCCCGCATCCGACGGTGCAGGCGATCACCAGGCAATTGTCGGCCATCGGCCTGATCACGCTGGACTGCTGGCCGGAACTGCCGCCAGAAGCGCTGGCCGCCGATTTCGTCTTCTTCGACGCCGATCTCGGCTTCGACGAGCAGTTTCCATGGAAGCCGGGCGAGGCGCCGATGCCGCTGGTGGCGCTGATCGGCTCGGAGGCACCCGGCCGTATCGAGTGGGCGCTGTCGCACAAGGCCGATGCCCAGCTCTTGAAGCCGGTCGGCACTGCCGGCGTCTACAGCGCGCTGCTGATCGCGCGGCAGAGTTTCGAGGCACGCAAGCATCTGGCCAGCGAAATCGCGTCGCTTCGCCAGCGCGTCGCCGAACGCCAGACCATCGTGCGCGCCGTGACGGCGCTGTCGAAAGGCACCGACGACGACCGCGCCTATGCGCAACTGCGCTCGCTGGCGATGAGCTGGCAGATCAGCGTCGAGGATGCCGCGCGCCGGATCGTGGCGATGACAAGCGAAGAAGCAACGGGGGAAGAAGGCGGCGATGACCAGTCCCATCGCGCCTGATCTCCCGGCCGCCGGGCGCATGCCGGTCAAGCCGCGTGCCGGCGTCTGGCGCCGGCTGGTCAAACGCCGCCTGGCAATGCTCGGCCTGGTGATCGTCGCCATCGTCGTTGCCGGCGCCGTGCTGGCGCCATGGCTGACCGGCTATGATCCCAACGAGCAGATGTTCGACGGCCTGACGCTGGAAGGCTCGCCCTTGCCGCCCAATTCTCAATTCTGGCTGGGCACCGACCTGCTCGGCCGCGACCTCTTGACCCGCATCCTCTACGGCGCCCGCACCTCGCTGATCATCGGCATCATCGCCAACGGTGTGGCGCTTTTGATCGGCACGCTGGTCGGCGTTGTTGCCGGTTATTTCCGCAGCTGGATCGGTGGCGCGCTGATGCGCTTCACCGACCTGATGATGGCGTTTCCGGCGCTGCTGCTCGCCATTTGCCTGGCGGCGGTGTTCGAGCCCAGCCTGTGGATCGTCGCCATGGTCATCGCGCTGGTCAACTGGGTGCAGACCGCGCGCGTCATCTACACCGAGACGAGTTCATTGGCCGAGCGCGAGTTCATCGACGCCGAACGCACCATCGGGGCGAGCGCGCCACGCATCCTGTTTCGCCACATCCTGCCGCATCTCTTACCGACCATCATCGTCTGGGGCACGCTCGGCATTTCGACCACGGTGCTGCTCGAGGCGACGCTCTCCTTCCTCGGCATCGGCGTGCAGCCGCCGACGGCGTCCTGGGGCAACATCATCTTCGAGAACCAGACCTACTTCCAGGCCGCACCCTGGCTGGTGTTCTTTCCCGGTGCGGCGATCCTGGCACTGGCACTGGCCTTCAACCTGATCGGCGATGCGCTGCGCGACATTCTCGATCCGACGCAGAGGGGCCGGGCATGATCGCCTATCTCGGCCGCCGCCTCATCCAGTCGCTGCTCATCCTGCTCGGCGTCTCGCTGATCACCTTCGCGCTGCTCTATCTGTTGCCGGCCGATCCTGTACGCCAAATCGCCGGCCGCAGCGCCACGCCGCAGACGGTCGAGAACATCCGCCAGCAGCTCGGCCTCGACCAGCCCTTCGTCATCCAGTTCTGGCGCTATCTAGTGAAGCTCGCCAGCGGCGATCTCGGCCGCTCCTACATCCAGCGTTCCGAGGTCACCGAACTGATTGTCTCAAGGCTGCCGGCCAGCCTTTTGCTGATGGTCGGCGCCATCCTGTGCGAACTGCTGATCGGCCTGAGCATGGGGCTGATCGCCGCCGTCAAGCGCGGCACCGCCACCGACCAGACGCTGATGGTCGCTTCCTTCGTCGGCGTCTCGGCGCCGCAATTCGTCGTCGGCCTGCTGCTGCTCTACGTCTTTGCCGTGCGGCTGAGCTGGTTTCCGATCGGTGGCTACGGCACCTGGCGCCATCTCGTGCTGCCCTCGCTGACCATGGGCATCCTCGGCGCCGGCTGGTACGCGCGCATGATGCGCTCATCGATGATCGACGTGCTGCGCCAGGACTATGTGCGCACGGCCCGCGCCAAGGGCCTGGCGCGCGGCGCCATCCTTTTTCGCCATGCCCTGCCCAACGCCATCCTGCCGGTCATCGCCATGATCGGCATCGACATCGGCATCTTCATGGGCGGTATCGTCGTCGTCGAAAGCGTGTTCGGCTGGCCCGGCATTGGCCAGCTCGCCTGGCAGGCCATCCAGCGCGTCGACATCCCGATCATCATGGGCGTCACGCTGGTGTCGGCCTTCGCCATCGTGCTCGGCAACCTGCTCGCCGACATCATCGCGCCCTTCATCGACCCCCGTATCAAACTGAGATGAGCATCAAGCTCAGATGAAACCAAGAAAACAACCAGAGAAAGGGAACACGAAATGAGAAGATTTCTGGCCTCCACGGTAGCGGCATCGGCGCTGGCGCTGATGCTTGGCATGACGAGCGCCCGTGCCGAGGACACAATCGATCCGAACGCCAAGCAAGGCGGCGAAATCATCGCCACCTACAAGGACGATGTCACCACGCTCGACCCGGCGATCGGTTACGACTGGCAGAACTGGTCGATGATCAAGAGCCTGTTCGACGGGCTGATGGATTATGAGCCGGGGACGACCAAGCTGAAGCCCGACCTCGCCGAAAGCTATGACATCTCGCCCGACGGCAAGACCTTCACCTTCAAGCTGCGTCACGGCGTCAAATTCCACAATGGCCGCGAGATGACCGCCGACGACGTGAAATATTCGCTCGACCGCGTCACCAATCCGAAGACGCAGAGCCCCGGCGCCGGCTTCTTCGGCTCGATCAAGGGCTATGACGATGTCGCCGCCGGCAAGGCCGAAAGCCTGGCCGGCGTCACCGTGGTCGACCCCTACACCGTCAAGTTCGAGCTGACCCGCCCCGACGCCACCTTCCTGCATGTCATGGCCATCAACTTCTCGCATGTCGTGCCGAAGGAAGAGGTCGAGAAATACGGCGCCGATTTCGGCAAGCATCCGGTCGGCACCGGCGCCTTCAAGCTCGCCGAATGGACGCTTGGCCAGCGCATCGTCTTCGAGCGCAATCCTGATTATTGGCACAAGGGCCTGCCGCACCTGGACAAGATCACCTTCGAGGTTGGCCAGGAACCGATCGTGGCGCTGCTGCGCATGCAGAAAGGCGAGATCGACCTGCCCCTGGACGGCATTCCGCCGGCAAAATTCCAAGAGGTGATGGCCGATCCGGAGCAGAAGGCACGAGTCGTCGAGGGTGGCCAGTTGCATACCGGCTACATCACCATGAACACCACCATGGCGCCGTTCGATAATGTGAAGGTGCGCCAGGCCGTCAACATGGCGATCAACAAGGCCCGCATCATCCAGATCATCAACGGCCGCGCCGTGCCGGCCAACCAGCCGCTGCCGCCGTCGATGCCGGGCTACGACAAGGAGTTCAAGGGCTATCCCTATGACGTCGCCAAGGCCAAGGCATTGCTCGCCGAGGCCGGTCATCCCGATGGTTTCGACACGCAATTGTTCGCCATGAACACCGACCCCAACCCGCGCATCGCCCAGGCGATCCAGCAGGATCTGGCGGCCATCGGCATCAAGGCCAGTATCCAGGCGCTGGCCCAGGCCAACGTCATCGCCGCCGGCGGCGACAAGGCCGGCGCGCCGATGATCTGGTCCGGTGGCATGGGATGGATCGCCGACTTCCCGGATCCGTCGAACTTCTACGGCCCGATCCTCGGTTGCGCCGGCGCTGTGCCGGGCGGCTGGAACTGGTCATGGTATTGCAACAAGGATCTCGACGCCAAGGCGGCGGAAGCCGATCTCGATCGTCGACCCGGCGAAATCCGCGGAGCGCAACAAGATGTGGAGCGCCATCTACGCCAAGATCATGGCTGACGCGCCGTGGGCGCCGGTCTTCAACGAACAGCGCTTCACCATGAAATCTGCCCGCATGGGCGGCGCCGACAACCTCTATGTCGACCCGGTCCACGTCCCCATCAACTACGACAATGTGTATGTAAAAGATGTGCAATAACTGCGACTACACCATCCACGGGCGCCATCACCATTTCGGCTGGGACAATTCGTTTGTCCCGGCCGAGCGGGTGGCGCCCGGCTCGACCATCGAGTTCCAGTGCCTTGATGCGGGGGGCGGCCAGCTTCAGGCCGACAGCACGGTTGCCGATGTCGCCAGGCTCGACTTCGCCAAGGTCAACCCGGTGACCGGGCCGATCTTCGTCGAGGGTGCCGAGCCGGGTGACGCGCTCAAGGTGACGATCGAGATGTTCAAGCCGTCCGGCTTCGGCTGGACGGCGAACATTCCAGGTTTTGGCCTGCTCGCCGAAGACTTCAAGGAACCGGCGCTCAACATCTGGAAATACGACGCCGCCTCGCTCGAGCCGGCGCTGTTCGGCAAGAATGCGCGTGTGCCGCTGAAACCCTTCGCGGGCACCATCGGCAACGCGCTGGCGGAAAAGGGCCACCACTCGGTGGTGCCGCCGAGGCGCGTCGGCGGCAATCTCGACATCCGCGATCTCGCCGCCGGCACCACGCTCTATCTGCCGGTGGAAGTGGCCGGTGCGCTGTTCTCGGTCGGCGATACGCACGCCGCGCAAGGCGACGGCGAGGTCTGCGGCACGGCGATCGAAAGCCCGATGGATGTCGTGCTCAAGCTCGACCTGGTCAAGGACGCCAGGCTGAAGACGCCGCGCTTCACCACCTCGGGCCCGGTGACGCGCCATCTCGACGCCAAGGGCTATGAGGTCACGACCGGCATCGGCCTGGACCTGATGGCCGGCGCCAGGGGGGCTGTCGCGCAGATGGTCGACCTGCTCTCTGGCCGCTACGGAATAGATCCGGTCGAGGCCTACATGCTGGCCTCGGTGTGCGGCGATCTCCGCATCAGCGAGATCGTCGACATGCCGAACTGGGTGGTGTCGTTCTACTTCCCGCGCTGCGTTTTCGAATGAACGCACGCGCAGGCAAAAAGCGGACCGGAGCCGCCGCTCCGGCGGCGGCTGGGACGGTGCTCGACATCGCCAGCCTCTCCGTCAGCGTACGTGGCGAGGACGGCGAGCGCGAGGTCGTCTCCAACCTGTCGCTGACGCTTAAGCGCGGCGAAACGCTGTGCATTGCCGGAGAATCCGGTTCCGGCAAGTCGATGACCGCCCTGGCGATCATGCAGCTGCTGCCGCAGCCCGCAGCCCGCATTTCATCCGGTACGATCCGCCTCGGTGAGATCGAACTCACGACGCTCGACGAGCGGCAGATGCGGCGCATTCGCGGCGACCGCATCGCCATGATCTTCCAAGAGCCGATGACCTCGCTCAATCCGGTGCTGTCGATCGGCCGGCAACTGACTGAGTCCATCGAGGCGCACACCAGCCTGTCAAAGGCGCAGGCCCGCCAGCGCGCCATCGAGGCGCTGAAAGCGGTGCGCATCTCCGAAGCCGAAAGCCGGCTGAAGCAGTTTCCGCACGAACTGTCCGGCGGCATGCGCCAGCGGGTGATGATCGCCATGGCGCTGGCGCTCGAGCCCGATGTGCTGATCGCCGACGAGCCGACGACCGCGCTCGACGTCACCGTGCAAGGCGAGGTGCTGGAGCTGTTGCGCGACCTGCAGCGTGAGCATGGCACCAGCGTCATCCTCATCACCCACGACATGGGCGTGGTCGCCGAAATGGCCGATCGCGTCATCATCATGCGGCATGGCCGCATGGTCGAAGAGGGAAAGACATCAGACATCTTCGCCCGGCCGCAAGCCGACTACACGCGCAAGTTGCTGGCCGCCGTGCCGCGCATCGGCGCCGGCGTCGGCCGGCAGAAATCCAGGGATGCCGGGACGGCAGCGCCGGCCAATGTCGCCGTGGTCGATGATCTGCACGTCCGCTTCGATCTGCGCGGCGGCGTCTTTGGCCGGGTCACCCGTCGTGTTCACGCCGTCGAAGGCGTCAGCTTCTCGATCGCGCCCAACGAGACGCTGGCGCTGGTCGGCGAGTCCGGTTGCGGCAAGTCGACCACAGCTAAGGCGCTGGCCGGGCTGGTGCCCTACACCGGCGACATCGTCGTTGGCGGACGCAATTTGTCAGCCCTTGGCCGCGACGAGCGCAAGGCCGTGCGCCGCGACGTGCAGATGATTTTCCAGGACCCTTATGCCTCGCTCGATCCGCGCATGCGCGTCGGCGACCTCGTCGCCGAGCCGCTCGTCATCCATGGCATCGCTTCGAAGGAAGAGCGAGGGGAGCGGGTTGCGGCGCTATTCGAGCGCGTCGGCCTGTCCGCCGACCAGATGGAGCTATATCCGCATGAATTTTCCGGCGGCCAGCGCCAGCGCGTCTGCATCGCCCGCGCTCTCGCCTTGCGGCCGAAGCTGATCATTGCCGACGAAAGTGTCTCGGCGCTCGACGTCTCGGTGCAGGCGCGCGTGCTTGACCTGCTCAAGGAATTGCAGCGCGAATTCGGCGTCGCCTACCTCTTCATCTCGCATGACATGGCGGTGGTCGAAAACATCTCCGACCGCGTCGCCGTCATGTATCTCGGCCAGATCGTCGAGATGGGAACCCGCGACCAGGTGTTTTCCAACCCGCGCCACCCCTACACCAGGCGGCTGATCGAAGCCGTGCCGGTGCCCGACCCGGCCAAGCGAAGAAGCCGCTTCGCCCGCCTCGACCAGGAGATACCGAGCGCGACGCGAAAGATCGGCGAGATCCCACAGAGGCTGGTCCTAAGCGACGTCGGTGGCGGACATCTTGTTGCTGCCGGAAGCTGAGGGTTCTGCCCTGGACCGTCCGAGCCGTGCGTCCGCCTTCGGACGGCACGGCTGCAATCACGCGATTGCGATCGCGTCACGCATCATGGCGCACCACGCGGCTGCCGCCGATCAATTCCTGATGAGCCCCTCATACGGCGCCGTATTCAGGATGTAAGCCACTTCGGTGCGATTCCGGGCGCGAAGTTTTTTCATGATATTGCGAACATGCACCTTGACCGTGCTCTCACACATATTGAGTTCATAGGCGATGATCTTGTTCGCTTTCCCGCGACGCAGCGCTTCTATGACCGAAATCTGGCGTGACGTAAAAACGTTGTCGTCTTGCGCCTGCTGTTTGATCGTCTGCTGGCTGTCCTTGGCGTTTTGCGCTGACTGGAAAAGCACACTCGGCGGGATGAAAATCCCCCCTGCCGCCACGAGATGAATGGCCTTGGCTGCAACCTGCAAGCTGACGCTCGTCGGAACGTAGCCGCGCGCACCATTTTCGATCGCCTTGAGAACATCGTCAAGATTCTCGATATCGGCCAACATGATGGCATTCACCGAAGGTCTGGTCGCCTTGAGGTGGGCGATCCGGGCAAGATGGTGGTCTGCCTCGGAGTTTGACCACATAACGCACATCAAGACCGTCGAGATCCTTTGGGTCTCCTCCAGGTCCGCCGCGTCGAAGGCTTCGATGCTTGAGAAATGCTGGAAACGAAATGCGGGTTCGATTTCCGCGAGACCTCTTGCCAGGCAGTCGCACATCAGAGGTCGATCATCAATAATCGCGATCTCGATATCCGTCGCCGTGGATGCGGGGGGTTATCAGGATCGATATCGAAAGTGCACAGGCTTCGTTGGGCCGTCTCGTATGGTTGAATTGTCATAACTCCACCCCTTCCTGCCCCTCGCACCCATTGAGAACGAGGCCGCTGTTTTAGCTCCTCCTTAGTAAGCGTGGATTCGAGGCCGGCGTATGTGAAACAAGGCACACGGCGGAGCGAAGCCGATTTCGGCCGCGATTTCGGCGGTCCGAGAAACAACCGGCCCCGATATGCTGGCCCGATGAAGGCAATTGCTCTGCGCTTGAAAACGCCCAAAGCATGGTGAACCGGCTCAGGAATAGCAGCCGCGTTCGATGGCGAGGCGGCGCACCAGCGCCAGCACCGCATCGATGGTCGGGGTAGGCTTGTCCGTCAGTCGGCCGAGTTCCTGGACGGCCGTCACCAGCGCATCGATCTCCATCGGCCGTCCACGCTCCAGGTCCTGCAGCATCGAGGTCTTGTGCTCACCGACATCGCCGGCGCCCTTGATGCGCCGGTCGACCGCGATCGGAAAGCGCACGCCGAGGCTTTCGCCGATCGCCTGCGCCTCCAGCATCATGGTGCGGGCCAGCGTGCGGGTGCCCTCGTCGGCGACGATCGCCGCCAGCGTGCTGCCGGTCAGCGCCGAGATCGGGTTGAAGGAGAGATTGCCCCACAGCTTCACCCAGATTTCGCTGCGGATATCGTCGCGCACCGGCACCTGCAGCCCGGCCTTGACCATTTCCTCGGCTAGAAGCGTGACCCGTTCGCTGCGCTCGCCCGAGGGTTCGCCGAGCGAGAAACGCTTGCCCTCGACATGGCGGATGAGGCCGGGCGCATCAACCTCGACCGCGGGATAGACGACCGAGCCGATGACGCGCTGCGGCCCGATCCGTTGCCAGATCGCGCCGCCGGGATCGACCGCGTTCAACCTCGTGCCTTCGAGCGGCCCGCCAACGCCGTGGAAATACCACCATGGCACGCCGTTCTGCATGGTGACGACAGCAGTGTTGGACCCAAGCAGCGGTGCGATCTGGTCCAGCGCTGGGGTGAGGGAATGGGCCTTCAGCGCCAGCACGACATAGTCCTGGGTGCCGAGCTCCTCGGGCTTCGCGGCGGCCCTGACGGCGGCGACCGATTCCTGGCCATCCTCGATCAGGCGAAGTCCGCTTGTCTTGATCGCCTCCAGATGGGGGCCACGCGCGACGATCGAAAGATCGGTGCGGCCGGCGATCGCCAGCTTGGCCGCGAGATAGCCGCCGATCGCACCGGCGCCAAAAATGGTGATCTTCATCGTCAAAGTCCGAGTTTGGCGGCAAGCCCGATGCGCTGCAGCTTGCCCGTCGCGCCCTTGGGGATCTCGTCCAGGATCAGGATCTTGCGCGGCACTTTGAAGTCGGCGAGCCGCGTCGCGGCATGGCTGCGGATGTCGCCCTCGGTGGCGGTCATGCCCTCGCGCAGCACGACTGCCGCCGCCACCTCCTCGCCAAGCTTGTCATGCGGCATGGCGAAGGTGACGACCTGCGCCACCGCCGGATGGTCCATCAGCACGTCGTCGACCTCGAGCGGCGAGATCTTTTCGCCGCCGCGGTTGATGATCTCCTTGAGCCGGCCGGTGACGCGCAGATAGCCATCCTCGTCCAGCACGCCCTGGTCGCCGGTGTGGAACCAGCCATGCGCGAAGGCCGTGGCGTTGGCGTCAGGGTTCTTCTCGTAGCCCGCCGTGACATTGGGTCCGCGAATGACGATCTCGCCGGTCTCGCCGGCTTCCTGCAACCGACCGTCAGGCGCCATGACCGCCACCTCCGGTCCGGCGGCCGCGCCAACGCTGCCCGGCTTGCGCAGGCCCGGCGGCAGCCGGTTCGAGGCCATCTGGTGCGCCGCCTCGGTCATCCCGTAGGATTCGATGACCGGACAGCCGAAAGTCGCCTCGAGCTCGGCCATCACTTGCGCCGGCAGCGACGCCGAGGACGAGCGGATGAAGCGCAGGCGCGCTGCCGCCAGCACTTCTGGATTGCGGGCTGCCCGGGACAGGATGGCCTGGTGCATGGTCGGCACCGCTGTGTACCAGCTTGGTTGTGCCTCGCCCAACCACTGGAAGAAGCGCAGCGCGTTGAAGCCAGGCGTGCAGAAGATGCCGCCGCCTGACGCCAGCGAGGACAGCACGGCCGCGATCAGGCCGTGAATGTGGAACAGCGGCATGATGTTGAGGCAGCGGTCCTCGGCCGTCAGGCCGAGTGTCGCGCCGATATGGGCGGCGGAGGCTGCGATGTTGGCATGGCTGAGCGGCACCAGCTTGGGCCGCGATGTGGTGCCCGATGTATGCAGCAGCAGCGCGATGTCGCCGTCCTGTGCCATGCCATGCGCTGCCGGCGCACCGATCGCCGCACCCTCGATCCTGAAACTGCCGGCAGGTGCATTAGGCTGCGCGACAAGCCTGAGCACGCCGATGCCGAGGCGTTGGGCCACCGTTACCGCCGGGCCGGTCTCGTCGGCAGCGACAAGGATTGCCTTGGCGCCGATGTCGGTCAGGTAGAAATCGAGCTCATCCGCGCGGTAGGCGGGATTGAGCGGCGCCGTCGAAGCGGTGGCCGCCACCGCGACGAAGGCGGTGGCCATCTCGGGTCCGTTCGGCAGCACGATCGCCACCCTGTCGCCCCGGCCGATGCCGAGCGCGTGCAGCTGTTCCGCCGTGGCGGCGATCAGGCTGCGCAACCCGCCATGAGTGAGCGGCGCCCTGTCGGGGGCCGAAATCGCCGGCGCGTCGTCCACCCCTGCGACGAGGCGGCGGGAAAGCTCTTTGGGATTCGCAATGTTGGTCATGATCACCGACTGGATTTCGAACTATTGGCGGGAGCGCCGTGGGCGGGCTTGCCTCGATATGGATACGCCATTGGACAACGGATCGCCTCAGTAGCCAAGCGCCATCCCGTCCTTGCGCGGATCGGAGGCGCCGGTCAGCGTCCCCTTCTCCCAGTCGACCAGCACCGCCTGTCCGCCGCCGAGCGGGTGATTCGGTTCGGCTACGCGATGGCCGCGCTGGCGCAGGCCCTCGATCGCCTCGGCGGGAACGCTGCGTTCGGCCTCCACGATATCATCATTGTAGAACACTCTCGGCGCGTCCAGCGCCTGTTGCGGGTCCATGCCGAAGTCGAGCATGTTGGTCAGCAGATGGACGTGCCCGAACGGCTGGTAGCCGCCGCCCATCACGCCGAACGGCATCACCGCGCGGCCGTTCTTGGTCGCCATGCCGGGCATGATCGTGTGCATCGGCCGCTTGCCGGGCGCGATTGCGTTCGGGTGCGCCGGGTCGAGGCGGAAGCTCGAGCCGCGATTCTGCAGCACGACGCCGGTCTTCGGGCTGACCACGCCGCTGCCGAACGAATAATAGGTCGAGTTGATGAAGGAAACCGCGTTGCGGTCGCGATCGACGATGGAGATGTAGACTGTGTCGCTGCCGGGCAGGTCCACGCGCGGCAGATGCGTCATGGCGCGTTCACGGTCGATCTCGGCGCGCAGCCGGTCGGCATAGGCGCCGGACAGGAGCTGCTTCACCGGCACCGGGACATGGTCCTGGTCCGCAACGAAGCGGTCGCGGTCGCGATAGGCCAGACGCCCGGCCTCGATCTCCAGATGCAGGCGTTCGGCGCCATTGGGGTCGAGCCCGCCAAGCTCGAGCCCCGACAGCACATTCAGCATCAATAGTGCCGTCAGTCCCTGGTTGTTCGGAGGCATCTGATGAATCTCATGGCCGCCATAGGAGACGCTGACCGGTGCCACATAGTCGCCCCTGGTCACCGCGAAATCCTCGCGTGAATGAAGTCCGCCCAGTTCGTTGAGCCGGCTGACGATATCGTCGGCGACGGCGCCTTCGTAAAAACCGGCGCGCCCCTGTTTGGCGATTATCCGCAAGGTGGCGGCGAGTTCCGGCTGGCGGTGGACATCGCCGGCCTTGGGTGCCTTGCCGCCCGGCAGGAAGATGCGCGCGGCGTGCTCGTCGGCCGAAAGGTCCGTCTCCGGCTCGGCCCAGTCGAAGGCGACGCGGTCATGCACGACATAGCCGTTCTCGGCGTAATGGATGGCCGGCGCCAGCGCATCGGCAAGGCCCTTGCGGCCATGGTCCTCCAGCAGGCGGCACCAGGCGTCGACGGCGCCCGGCACGGTGACCGCGTGCGGTCCCTGCAGAGGGATACAGTCGAAGCCTTTTTCCAGATACCAGTCGACCGTCGCCTTGGCAGGGGCGCGGCCCGAACCGTTGAAGGCCAGCACGTTGCCTTGCCCCTTCGGACAATAGAGCACGAAGCAGTCGCCGCCGATGCCGGTCGACTGTGGTTCGACAACGGCCTGCACGGCGGCGGCGCAGACGGCGGCGTCCATGGCATTGCCGCCGGCGCGCAGCATCTCGATCGCCGCAAGGGTTGCAAGCGGGTGCGATGTCGCGGCAACCGCTTCCGTGGCACGAACCGGCGAGCGGCCGGGAAACTGGAAATCACGCATTCTGTCTTTGTATCCCTTGGTCTGATGGATGCGACGTTGCCGCCATGGCGTAACACGACACGGCAATGGATCGCTTCGGCTTCTCGACACTGCGCATTTTGCCAATTCTCCTCGTTACGCCAGACGCGTATCAGGCTCGGACCCGATAAGGCGTTAGCCAGGTTTCCAGCGCGTTCAGTGCCGAGATGATCGTGAAATTGATGGTGAGATAGATCGCGCCCGCGGCCACGAAAACCTCTACGGCGCGATAGGTCTGCGAAATAAGCCCCTGGGCGATGCCCGTCACTTCCATCAGGGTGACGATCGATGCAAGCGACGTACCCTTTACCATAAGGATGATCTCGTTGCTGTAGCTCGGTATGGCTTGGCGTAGCGCCAAAGGCAGAACGACGAGGCGCAGGGTCTGGAGCCGTGTCATGCCGAAGGCAGAGGCCGCCTCGACAAGGCCGCGCGGCACACCCTGTATCGCACCCCGCAGGATTTCGCTGCCATAGGCCGCAGTATTGAGACTGAGCGCGATGATGGCGCACCAATAGGGCTCGCGAAACAGCCACCAGAGCCCAACTGCCTGAAGTGTGGGGCGGAACTGGCCGAGGCCGTAATAGATGAGGAATATCTGGACGAGCAATGGCGTGCCGCGAAAGACGGCAACGAAGGAGCGTATGGGCCAGACCAGCATCCGATGGTTTCCCTGCTGCGCCAGTGCGAGCAACAGGGCCAAGGCAAAGCCTATTCCGATCGACAACCCCGCAAGTTGCAAGGTTAACGGCAAGCCGGAGAGAAGGGTGGGAATGATCTCTACAAAGAAGGCGAAGTCGATCATGCGTGGACCATGCCTCGCCACGCCCGTGCCTCGCCGCAGCGGAAGACCGATCCGGTCACGGCAGCGATGAGGAAATACAGCGTCGCGGCTGCTATATAGAAGACGAAGGGCTCCCGCATCGATCCCGCGCCGATCTGAGATTGCCGCATCAATTCCACCAAGCCGATCACGGAGATCAAGGCCGAATCCTTGAGCACAAGCTGCCAGACATTTCCGAGGCCCGGCAGGGCGTGCCGCATCAGTTGAGGCACGATGACGAGACGCAGCGATTGGAACCGGGACAGGCCGAGCGCCTTGCTAGCCTCAAACTGGCCGAGATCGACGGCGAGATACGCTCCGCGATAGACCTCGGCTTGATAGGCGCCCGAAATGATGCCGATCGCCAGGACGCCAGTCACAAATGTCGGCAGCCCGACGAAGCCTGCGCTGCCGAAGAATTTACCGATCTCAGTCAATGCTATGCTGCCGCCGTAATAAAGCAGGTAGATCGTCAACAGATCGGGCACACCCCTGAACACCGTGCCATAGCCCTTGGCGACCCATGACGGTAAAGCTCTTGTGGAGAGCCGGCCTCCTGCTGCAACCGCACCGAAGAGAGCGCCGAGCAGGAAGCCGAGGACTGACAGCGCAAATGTCACTCCAGCTGCCAGCAGCAGGGCTCCGCCCCAGCCGCCCTTGCCCACGGAAAGGATATGGAGTGTGTCCGTCATGTGAAACCTGATCGTTCAGCGCGGCACCCGGCCGATCGGTTGATACCAATCGGCCGGACAGAATACACACGTGGCTACTTGACCGGCGTCACGTCCGTTTTCACCCATTTTTCCGAGATGCGTTTAATGGTCCCGTCGGCAATGGCGGCGCTGATCGCGTCGTTCAGCATTTCCTTGAGCTTGGCGTCTTCCTTCCTGAGTCCCGCACCCGTTCCGGCGCCGAACAAGCCGCCGACAAAGCCCGGACCTGCAACCGTGAAGCCCGAGAATTCGGGTTTTGCGAGCGTCGCGGCGAGCGCTGTCTTCTGAGCGAATATTGCATCGATGCGGCCCGCGGCCAGATCGAGATCGTGCTGCTCGGTCGTCTTGTACTCACGAATCTCCACCGTGTCGCCGAAGTATTTCTTGAGGAATTCGAGCATGGCCGTGGCCGCCTGGACACCGACCACCTTGCCCTTCAGCAGGGGCTTCAACTTGTCGACCGCGGCCTTGGAAGCAGCCTCATCGTCCAGTTTGAATTTCTCGGTCGAAGGGCCGAGCTTCCCCAGATCGCTATCCTTGGCGGCTGCGAACCCGCCCGGGTCGATCGCATAAGGCTGGGTGAAGTCGATGGTCTCGAGGCGTTTCGGCGTGATGAACATGCTGGCCATGATCACATCGAACTTGCCGACCTTCAGCGAAGGAATAAGTCCGTCCCAGTCCTGAGCGATGATGGTGCATTTGACCTTCATCCGCTCGCAAAGATTGTTGGCGAGTTCGATCTCCAGTCCGTCGAGCTTGCCGTCTGCGTTGGTGAAGTTCCACGGAGCGTAGGCGCCCTCCGTGGCGATGGTTATGGCCTTGGGTGCGTCCTCGGCCAATGCGGTGTGCATGAAGCCGAGCATGCTGAGTGCGGCCGCAACTGCGGCCAAACGGCAAACTTTCATGTGGTTCCCCTTTTTTGATAGGCAGATCGATCTGTTCCTACGTCCGGCCGCATTGCCGGTTCGAGGCCATTCTTGTCCGGCCGGCGTTCGTCACCGGCTCGGACTCACGAACTCGGCCAGCATCGGTGCTGTGCTGAGAATGTGATCCTGCATCACCTTTTCCGCGTGAAGTTCGTCGCCTGAACGCAAGGCCGCGATCACGGCGGCATGCTCCTCGCGCGCAGAATGCGGCTTGTCACAGTCGTCGAACCAGATGCGCATGTAGGGCTCTATCACCACATGCAGCGCCGATATCTGGTGGATAAGCTTGGGCCTCCGGCTTAGCGCACAGATACGGCCATGGAATTCCTGGTGGCGGACCACCCAGTCGCTGCTGCCGCTCTGGCCCGCGCGTTCCATGCGCTGGAGCAGGCGATCGAGTTCCTCGAACTCCTCCTCATCGATCCGGGGCATCGCCAGCCTTACGGCCAGTCCCTCCAGAACCGAGCGAATTTCGAAAATCTCGTAAAGCTCATCGACCGTCAGGCCTGCGACCACGCATCCACGATTGGGCCGCAGAACCACCAGCCCGTCGGAGGCCAGGCGCCGAAAGGCTTCCCGCACCGGCATGCGACTCATGCCGATCTCGGCGGCAATCTCCTCCGGAATAAGCCTGTCGCCCGGTTTGTAGCGGCCGAAGCGAAGGGCTCTATGAACGTGCCTGTACGCCTCTTCCTCAGCAGTGGCGGACATCTGTGGCTCTGCCGGAAAGGCTGCTGGCATGGGGCACCTAAAAGTATTTTTGTATCCACGTATTATCAAATCCGCATTTTATTTCATCGTCAATACCCCGGTGACGACGTTCAGAAGCCGATACCGGTGCAGTGCACCACCGGACACGATCTATTTCGGGCCGGGCGAGTCTTTGGGATGGTGCCGCCCGATGCCTGGCAGGCCTTCAGCCCTTGCGCAGCCGAAGGCTGTTGCCGCCGTCGACCACCCGCAGCGAGCGGCCATCCCTGGCTGGCTCATGCCTCGATTGTGCCGGCGACAATGGTCCTTCACGTGTCGGGCGACAGGTGCGCGAGATCGACCGCGACGTTGCGGCCCATGCGTTTCGGATGATGATGGGGGGAAGTTGACGCCGATTCCAGGCGCCCCTATAGACCGCCGATGGGCTTGGACAGTTTCGGTTACGTTGCGTTCGGCAAGGACGAATTGTACGCGCGCGGAGCGCTCTTCAGCGCACTTCGGCTGCTGCACTACCGACCGAGCGCAAATATCAAGGTCTTGACCGACAGCCCTTCGATTTTTGATGGATACCCAATCGAAGCGATTGAACTTACCGCCAAGAAGAAAACCGAGATGTCATTTGGCGACCGATACATTTTCGGGATCAAGGCCGCCGGCATCATTCAGCTGTTGCAGTGCTGCGACCGCCTGTTTTTCATGGATACGGACATGTACCCGGTCGGTGACATTTCGAGCTGTTTCAGCCGGATTTCTCCATCGCATTCCATCATGAGAAAATCCGAAGGAACGCCAAAGGCGGCCTATCGCGCGATCGCTGACAAGGGGTTTTTGCTGGGCGACTACAAGCTCACGGGATCCGAACCGATGTGGAACAGCGGCGTCCTGGGCGTCCACAATTCCAATCTTCCCGCCTTGACCGACGCTTATCATGCCCTCGAACAGATGATTGGTGTCGTGAAGGCGCACACCACGGAACAATTCTGCATCGGCGTGGCGCTTTCCCGACATGGGCGGACAATCAGCCGCCACCGGCTACCCATCCGCAATTACAACACCAGGGGAAGGAAGCTTTTTGCCCGCAGGCGGCTGGAGGCTTTCTTCGCGGGCAATGGCCACCTCGGCGTAAGCCAGCAAATCGAGCAGGCGGCCAGATACCGGCTTTGGCGCGCCCCGATCGATCTGTGGAAGCAGCGGGACATATGGCACTTCTAGATTGGCCCGCGGGGGCGCATTGTTTTGCCCCCCGCCAATCTCGTCGGCGACGGAACCCGCCTCTGACTTGCCGCATGCCTTCAGGAGTTGAACGGCGCCCCAGCGTGGATGAAACCGGGAACCATGTCTCCGCTGGAGCGCCCTCAAATAGCTGCCGAGCGCGCATGAAAGGGCGGATCGAGATACGCGACAGCGCTACGATACATCGCCCCGACCGAGCGCCGCCGCCTGTTCCAGGCTGACGCCTTTGGCAAGGGGGTCGGCATGCCGATGTGCCAGCCGCCACTCGGAGCCTTGGCGGCGATAGACCAGGGTGACGCGCAGCGCCCAGTTCTGGGCCGGCAGGCCGCCGACCTCGACGTGGACCCGTTCGATGGTTACGAGGACGATCATGTCCGCCGTCCCGTAGGCCTGCACAACCTCCTGCGCGAAGGTGCCGTTCCTGAAGAACCGCCCCATCGCCTGCCATCGTTCGCGCGTCATGTCCGACTCGCGCGTGGGCGTTCCGCCGAATGGAGACATCAGCGTGAAGTCGTCCGTACGAGGGGTCAACGCGCGGTAGCTGTCGATATCGCCAAGCATCAGCGCTGAGTTCGCCTCGACGGATTGCCCGACGAGATCAGCGATCTGCCTGTCGATGACGGAACCCGTATCGGCGAGGGCCGAACCATTCGTCGCTTCGGCGATCTCCAGCGATGAGAGGTCTGCCGTGGCAGCAAGGACTGAATGCCTTGAGTTATGCATGCGGAATACTCCTAACCTATGGATGCGAAGCCGCTGGTGCCGCTTCGCCAGGTGGGAAGATCCAACTTCAATCATCATGAATACAGTGATATGATTTCAGCAATATGCTGAATCAAATTGATCTGTCGCGTGCCGACCTCAATCTGCTGGTCCTCTTCGAGGCCGTGCTGGAGGAGCGCCACGTCGGCCGGGCAGCGGCGCGGCTGAACCTTTCTGCGTCCGCCGTTAGCCACGGCCTCGGCAGGCTGAGGCAGTTGCTCAACGATCCGCTTTTCCTGAGGACACCGAAGGGCGTCGTTCCGACCGCGCGCGGCATGGAACTCGCAGAACCGGTCGCCGACATTCTCACCCGGATCAGGAGCGTCGTCTCGACCGCGGAACCGTTCAATCCGGCCACGTCCACGCGTCGGTTCACGATTGGGGCGCCAGACGGCATCTCCGCCGTGATCCTTCCCCAGTTTCTCGCGGCGATGCAGCGGGCAGGGCCCGGCATTGATATCAGCGTCCGTCAGATCCTGCCTACGCCCGCCCGCATCTGGGGGTCTGCCATGGTCGACCTGGAGGCGCGCGCAATGGATATCGCCATTATCCCGACCGACGATGTTCCGGCGCGTTTTGCCGAGCGGATCCTCTATGACGAGGATTTCGTCATCGCGATGCGCAAAGGGCATCCGTTTGGAGCCGAGCCCACGCTGGAACGATTCTGCACCATGCAGCATCTGGTGGTCTCGCTCACCGGGGATGCCCATGGCTTCGTCGATAAGTTTCTGGCCAAGCAGGGCTATTCGCGGCGGATCGCACTGACGGTTCCCA
Source organism: Mesorhizobium sp. RCAM 05104 (assembly GCF_059683645.1). Lineage (NCBI taxonomy): Bacteria > Pseudomonadati > Pseudomonadota > Alphaproteobacteria > Hyphomicrobiales > Phyllobacteriaceae > Mesorhizobium > Mesorhizobium sp. RCAM 05104. Next base: position 3,350,503 of record NZ_CM185033.1, read on the forward strand.
ATTTCATGTTGGCGCTCGCGGTGATTGCCGAAACCAATCTGATTTCCGCATTGCCGAGAAAATTCGTCGCCATGCACGGCCGGCGCTTTGGAGTTGTGAGCACGGAGGCGCCGCTCCCGCTGGATCGTTTTCGGGTTCGCGCGATCGCGCCTAGGGTCGCCATGATGGATTCGGGCCTGGCCTGGCTCTTCAATGCACTTGCAGGGGCAAAGCCTGTTGCAGGCAAAAGGCCGAAGCACTCCCCCGCGCAAAACCAGCGATCGTAAAGGAACGAGCTTTTGGCCACAAAAATGCACTTGCGGCGCCGCAGAAGATTTGGCGCGCCGGAGAGGGTGAAACTGAGAACTCCTATGTAATTGTTGTCGCTGTCGATTTCCAAGCGGGAGGTCTGCTTGCGTCATCTCTGGACCTTGCCGAGCGACGCTACGCAAGCCCCGACATAGCTCCGCGGAAATCTTGCAACTTCGCGAGGTTAGGAACATGGTTGTGGCGTAAGCCGGGCGGGATTTTTGTGACCTATGGGCATGCCGTTGTTCCAACGCAGCTTTTCAAATCACAAAGGACCACAATCATGTCGGACACTCTTAAAGAAGGCCTCGATCGCCGCGATTTCATAATCGCCTCCATCGCCACGGTTGGCGCGTCGGCTGCCCTCGCCGTCAGCGCTGGTGCTGCGAATGCCCAGGACAAAGCGGCTGCGTCCGCCGCCGCGGCATCTGGACAGGGAACGGTCTATACGGGCGATGTGATCCAGGGGAAGAAGGTCGTCAGCGCGCTCGACGTTAACGACCTCGAGCCCGGGCAGAAGCATCTCTTGTATTTTCAGGGCGTGGAGATGCCCACCGGACAGCACTGGTATGTATCCGTGACGGTCGCCAAGGGGGCGAAGCCGGGCAAGCGCGCCGTCCTGGTCAGTGGCGTGCATGGCGACGAGATGAGTTCCATCCATACCGTCCAGACCGTGATGAACCAGCTCGATCCGGCGCAGATGTCGGGTACGGTGATCGCGGTCACGGACGTGGCCCGCCCGGCCTTGGAAGGCATGCAGCGCAGATGGCCCAATTCGGGCAGGGGCAATGATCTGACCGACATGAACAGGGAATGGCCCGGGAACGAGAACGGCGTCACCGCGGCCAGCCGACACGCCGGGCTCCTGTTCAATCGGCTGCTCCGGCCGAACGCCGACTTCGCGATCGACTTCCATACCGGGACAACCGGTTTCGATGTCACCGCATTCAATATTGCCAGCATGGACGTGCCCGAGATCAAGGCGATGGTGGAACTTTACCCTGTCGGCCAGATCTTCGATAATCATACATATCCCGGTGTCCTCCATAACGCGTTTATCGACGCCGGCGTCCCATCCTTCTGTGCGGAGATCGGCGCTGCGCGCGTTCTGGACCTCGAGATGATCTCCCAGTTCGTGGAAGGCACGATGAACGTTCTCAAGCATCACGGCATCCTGGCCGGCCCAATGGGACGCACAGGCAAGGACTTGGATGTCTTTACCGGCACCAGCGCGTTCCCGATCCTGGCAAGCGCGGGTGGGCTGGTCGAATATCTGGTCAAGCTCAACGACAAGGTCGAAGCCGGACAGAAGGTGGCAATCCAGCGCGACAGCTTCGGCGAAGTGGTTGCGGAGTATACAAGCGGCGTGGCTGGAGAGATGACGGGCAAGCGCAGCGACGCAATGTCCGAGCCTGGCAACCCCTTGGTATTCATCCTTTTCCACAAGGCGCCGCCGGAAGGCCGTGAGGTTTATCCCGAGTAATTCACCGTATGAGCGGTCTTTGCTTGTCTAAGCAGTCCAGCGTTTGCGACGGACGGGCACGCCGAAGGGCCTGGCGTCCATCAGCCACCTCATGGCCGAGAGGCGTGAGCGTTCTCGTCGGGTCGAAAGCGCAGGTCCGTGCCCATTTCTGGTGGAATGGTGGTGAGATGGCGCGCCCGAAGAGATTCGAACTCCTGACCCCCAGATTCGTAGTCTGGTGCTCTATCCAGCTGAGCTACGGGCGCGCAACAGGCCATGCTTTCCATGACCCACGATCCGATCCTGAGGACCGACCGCGAATGTGAGCTGTTCCCTAGCGACTGAATTTCCGAAAAGCAAGCCGATCCGGCAAAAGTTTTGTCGCAGGCATGTCAGCGCGTGATGACAGTCCGGGTTCCGGCGCTTCGAAACAGCTCGAAGTCAGGCAGGGCAGCGGTCCTGGGGGCAGGCAATCGGGGCGAAGACAGCGCCCGAACCGTCATGCCGGCCGGCGCAGGCCATTGCGGGCCTGATCGAGCCGCACCGGCTGGTCGGGAATGGTGACCGCGAATGTCGTGCGCCCGCCAATGCTCTCGACCAGTTCCACCGTGCCGCCATGCGCCCGGATCAGCTCGTGCGCGATCGCCAGGCCAAGGCCGGTGCCGCCGCTGCGCGCCGAGCCGCGAAAGGCCGCGAACAGGTTCTCGCGCGCCTTTGGCGGCAGGCCGGGGCCGGTGTCGGTGACGGCGATGCGGCTGACACTGCCCAGGCGTACGGCCGACACGGCGAGGCGGCGCACGATGGCGCTCTCCGTATCCGCCGCCATCGCCTGCACGGCGTTGCGGCAAAGGTTGGTCAGCACCCTGAACAACTGGTCGGAATCGGCGTCCACCTCGAAGGCCAGATCGACGGCGTTGACGAACTCGATGCCGCCTTCCGTGTCGAGCAGGCCATGGACGTCCTCGACCAGTTGATGCAGCCGCAGCCTGCGGCGCGCCGGCGGCGGCTCCTGGGTGCGACCATAGGCCAGCACGCCTTCGGAATAGGACACGGCGCGATCGAGCGCGCGCAGCAGTTTCGGCGCGAAAGCCTGCACGGTCGGGTCCTTGACCTGGCGCAGGCGGTCCGACATCAGCTGCGCCGACGCCAGGATGTTGCGCATGTCATGGTTGATCTTCGAGACCGCGAGGCCAAGGTCGGCAAGGTGCTTCTGCTCGGCCAGCATCTTCTGCAGCCGTTCCTGCATCTGCGACAGTTCGCGCTCGGCAACGCCGATCTCGTCGGCGCGGGCGGCGGGGTGGATGATGCGTCCGGGATCGTCAGGAGCTTCGGAGAAGGACAGCATCGACCGTGTCATCGTCCGGATCGGCCCGATCATGATCAGGTCGATGGCGGCATAGACCAGCATTGCGGTGAACAGCGAGATCAGCAGCGACACGAAGGCGACGTTGCGTGAGTAGATGAGCATGGCGTTGCGCAGGGAGTAGTCCGGCATGATCAGCTCGAACTCCTTGTCGCTGTCGCCGACCGGCCCGAAGACGCGCAGCATCCGGTTGCCGCCAAAAAACAGCGTATCAAGCGCGCCGGTCATGCCCTTGATCATGCCGATGTTGGCGATATCGATGTGTTCGTCGACCTGCGGCGGCATCTCGGCCACCACCAGAAGGCGCGAGACGCCGCCGTCGCGCACCGCGATCGCCTTGGCGCCGATTGCCATCAGCACGTCGTTCTGGGCCGCGCGCGACAGCGAGGTGGGCTCGCCTTGCACCAGCACGATCGACACCGCCGCGGCCGTGCTCAGCCGCTCCTTGAGCCAGCTCAGCCGGTAGCTGGCGATCCAGGGCAGGAAGATGAGAACCTCGGCCAGAAGCACGAAGACGATGGTCAAGAGCAGCAGCTTTGTCGACAGACCGCGCGACAGCGGCACCGTGCGCAGGTCGCTGGCCGCCGCGCCGATCCTTTCCTCCGCTTGTGTGATTTCGTTCATCCGGCTCTGTCTTCACGATCACTTGATCAGCCAAGATTAGGCGATTACGGCTTTTTTGCCAATTTCATCCTTCGGCGGAAACATAAACGGCGCCGAGGCATGGCCGTATTCGGCCCGCCGACGCCGGATTGACTCCCAAACCCCTTCTTTCTATAAGCCCGCTCACGCTCGGGCCATTCGTCCCGGCGCGGTTTCGATCGCGCCAAAACCGGCCCGGCAAAGCTCCTGTTACAGCGTGACAGAATCAAGAAGGGCCGCACCCCGCGGTATTAAAACAAATGAAGCGTACCTACCAACCGTCCAAACTCGTCCGCAAACGTCGGCACGGCTTCCGTGCCCGCATGGCCACCAAGGGTGGTCGCGGCGTCGTCGCAGCTCGCCGCAATCGTGGCCGCAAGCGGCTCAGCGCCTGAACGGAAGACGAGATCGTTGCCCGCAACCGGCAAGCCAGTGGGACCCAATCCCAAGCGGCTTCTGAAGCGCGCGGAATTCCTGGCTATCCGTCGTGGTGAAAAGCGACGCGGGCGGCTGTTTCTCGTTGAAGTTCTCGACCGCGGCGACGGCCTGTCGCCGCGCGTCGGCTATACCGTCACCAAGAAGGTCGGCAATGCGGTTGTCCGCAACCGTGTCCGGCGGCGGCTGCGAGAGGCCGTCCGTACGCATGCGGCAAGTGACATGGCGCCTGGCAATGACTATGTCATCGTCGGGCGCGAAGACGTGCTTACCATTCCGTTCGGCCAGTTGAAGGCCGAACTCTCCCGCCGACTGCGCGGAACACGATAGGCCAAGGGCTTTCGATGGAAAACAACCGGAACTTCTTCATCACCATCGCGCTGTCGGTGCTGATTCTGGCGGTGTGGCAATATTTTTACGTGTTGCCACGCAGCGAAGCACAGCGCGAGGCGGCCCGCATCGAGCAGCAGCGCGTCGAAGAGCAGAAGAAGGCCGCCGGGGGGACCAATCCTGGCGACACCGCGACACCGGTGGCACCAGGCGCCATTCCCAACGCTCCGGGCACCGACGCCGTGACGCCGGCCGGCCGTGAACAGGCCTTGGCGACCAGCAAGCGCGTCAAGATCGACACACCGAGCCTCGAAGGTTCGATCAACCTGACCGGCGCGCGTCTCGACGACCTCAGGCTCAAGCATTACACCGAGACGGTCGACAAGAACTCGCCCGAGATCAGCCTGCTCAACCCGGCGGTGCTGCCCAATGGCTATTATGCCGAGATCGGCTTTGTCGGCAACGACAAGACCGGCGCGGTGCCGGGCCCGGAGACCGTGTGGTCCGTCGATGGCAACGCGACGCTGACGCCGACAACACCGGTCACGCTGACCTATTCGAACGACAAGGGCCTGACCTTCAAGCGCACCTTTTCCGTCGATGCCAACTACATGTTCACGGTTTCCGATACGGTGCAGAATTCGGGCGCGGCTGCCGTCTCGTTGTCCAACTACGGCCGCGTTACCCGTTTCGATAAGCCGGCCGTCGCCAGCACCTATGTGCTGCATGAAGGCCTGATTGGCTTCACCGGTGCGGAAGGCTTGCAGGAACACAAATACGCGTCCATCGAAAAGGACAAGCAGGCCACCCCAGGCAAGTCGACCGACGGCTGGCTCGGCATCACCGACAAATACTGGGCGGTGACCCTGGTGCCTTCCGAAAAGCAGCCGTTCCAGCCGCGCTTCGCCTTTTTCGAGGACGGCCGTCATCGCTATCAGTCCGACTTCCTGACCGACCCGATCACCGTCGATGCCGGCCAATCGGCGACGGTGGAAAGCGAAATCTTCGCCGGCGCCAAGGAAGTCGCCAAGATCAACGCCTACGCGGAAGACCGCCACATCAAGCGGTTCGACCTCTTGATCGACTGGGGCTGGTTCCACTTCATCACCAAGCCGATGTTCTGGCTGATCGACACGCTCTACAAATTCTTCGGCAATTTCGGCCTGGCGATCCTGGCCACCACCGTCATCGTCAAGGCCATCTTCTTCCCGCTCGCCAACAAGTCCTACGCGTCGATGGCGAACATGAAGAAGGTGCAGCCCAAGATGCTCGAGATCCGCGAGAAATACGCGGACGACAAGATGAAACAGCAGCAGGCGATGATGGAGCTGTACAAGACCGAGAAGATCAACCCGCTGGCCGGCTGCTGGCCGGTGGCGTTGCAGATCCCGGTCTTCTTCTCGCTCTACAAGGTGCTCTACATCACCATCGAGATGCGGCACGCGCCGTTCTTCGGCTGGATCCAGGATCTTGCTGCACCCGATCCGACGTCGATCTTCAATCTGTTCGGCCTCGTTCCGGTCACCTTGCCGCACATGCTGATGATCGGCGTCTGGCCGCTGATCATGGGCGTCACCATGTTCCTGCAGATGCGCATGAACCCGACGCCGCCGGACCCGACCCAGGCCGCGATCTTCACCTGGATGCCGGTCATCTTCACCTTCATGATGGCGGGTTTCCCGGCCGGCCTCGTCATCTACTGGGCCTGGAACAACACGCTGTCGATCCTCCAGCAAGGCGTGATCATGAAGCGCCAGGGCGCCAAGATCGAGCTGTGGGACAATCTGGTCGCACTGTTCCGAAAGAAACCGTCGCCGGCCGAATAGCCGCCGCCTCTCTTGTGAAAAGCCCCGGCTCGTCCGGGGCTTTTGCATTTGGGCAAGCATCGGTTCACGTTCCCGTGATCGGCGAAACTGCGAGCGGTCGCGGGGCGTGACTGCGTGTGCATTTCCAAAAGGCTGTCAATTCCGATCAGCCCTCACACGGAGGAAGAACACATGCGTTTGCCATCATTCAGGATCATCGCGCTTTCCGCGCTCGTCGCCGGTGCGGCGATCGCCGCCCCGGCCTATGCCAAGAACCCGGTGGTTGGCGGCGCGCCGATGTATGCCACCAAGAACATCGTCGAGAACGCCGTCAACTCGAAGGACCACACGACCCTGGTCGCCGCCGTCAAGGCCGCCGGCCTGGTCGACACGTTGCAGGGCGCCGGTCCGTTCACCGTCTTCGCGCCCACCAACGAGGCGTTCGCGGCACTGCCCAAGGGCACCGTCGATACGCTGCTGAAGCCCGAGAACAAGGATCAGCTCACCAAGGTCCTGACCGCGCATGTCGTGGCTGGCAAGATCTCCGGCAAGGACATGATGGCCAAGGCCAAGGCGATGGGCGGCAAGTATGAGATGAAGACCGTTTCCGGCGACACGCTGACCGCCGAGGTCAAGAACGGCAAGCTCTACGTCGTGGATGAGTCCGGTGGCGAGGCCAAGGTGACGATCGCCGACGTCAATCAGTCGAACGGCGTCATCCATGTCGTCAACAAGGTGCTGTTGCCGAAGTAGCGGCTTCCGGCAAAGGGGATCAAGGCAAGTCCGTTGGGGCTTTCTCGGCTTGCCTCCCCCGCCTCATGACGAGGCGCCATGTTTCTCGGGAAGCCGCATCGGCAAAGGCCGGGGTCCTGTAGTCCCTCACAGGGCCCCGGTTCTTTTTGTCGTCCCGCGTATTGTCCGCTGTCATCCCTGTCGGGGATCCCGCGGCCTGGGTAGACGCCGGCTCCACGCATGCCTATAAGCTCGCTCTCGTTCGGGAGTGCTCCATCGATGAACAGGTAGGTTGATGCGTTCCGCAGGCCGTTGGTGCTGCCGAGCGGATCGCGCTATTTTGACCTGTGCGGCTTGAGCCCGAAATTCGCGCGTTGCGTTGCAGCCGATGCGAATTTCAATTTTCGCCGTACCGCCGGCCACATCATTCGACGGAGCCAGACCCCATGACCGGACCCAACCCCGACATCAAGCACCCGATCCCGATGCACACCCGGGTCGGATTCCTCAAGGGGCTGGTAAGCGCGCCGAACATCGAGATCGGTGACTTCACCTATTATGATGACCCGGACGGACCGGACAAGTTCGCCGAAAAATGCGTGCTGCATCACTACCCCTTCATCGGCGACAAGCTGATCATCGGCAGGTTCTGCGCCATCGCCGAAGGCGCGCGCTTCATCATGAACGGCGCCAACCATGCCATGTCCGGTTTTTCGACCTACCCGTTCAATATCTTCGGCCATGGCTGGGAAAAGGGTTTTGACCCCGTCACCTGGTCGAAGGAAGTGCGCGGCGACACAATCGTCGGCAACGATGTCTGGGTCGGCATGGAGGCGGTGATCCTGCCCGGCGTCGAGGTCGGCGATGGCGCCATCATCGCCGCGAAATCGGTGGTGACGCACGACGTGCCGCCCTATGCGATCGTCGCCGGCAACGCCGCCAAGGTGGTGAAGATGCGTTTCGACGACAGGACGATCCGGCGGTTGCTCGCGGTGGCATGGTGGGACTGGCCGGTGGACAAGATCAGCCGTAACCTCGATGCTATCAGAGGCGCCGATATCTCTCTTCTGGAGGCAGCAGCTTGAACGCCCTGAACAGCAGCACGATCGGAATCGACCTGTTTACGCGCGGGTGGATCTTCATCCGCGGCGTGCCGGCAATGAAATTCCTGCCACCGGAAGGACCGCCGGAAATCGCCTTTGCCGGCCGCTCGAATGTTGGCAAGTCGTCGCTGATCAACGCGCTGGTCAACCAGAAGGGGCTGGCGCGCACCTCCAACACGCCGGGGCGGACGCAGGAGCTCAACTATTTCGTGCCGGATGGTTTTTCGGGCGAGGGTACCGACCTGCCGCCCTTGGCGCTGGTCGACATGCCGGGCTATGGCTACGCCACCGCGCCGAAGGAGAAGGTCGACGAGTGGACCAAGCTGGTCTTCGACTATCTCAAGGGCCGCGTCACGCTGAAGCGCGTCTATGTGCTGATCGACGCCCGCCACGGCATCAAGGCCAAAGATGATGAAGTGCTGTCGCTGCTCGACAAGGCGGCGGTGTCCTACCAGATCGTGCTGACCAAGACCGACAAGATCAAGGCCGCCGGCGTGCCGCGGCTGATCGAGGAGACGCTGGCCAAGATCAAGAAGCGGCCGGCGGCGTTTCCGTTCGTTCTGGCGACGTCGTCGGAAAAGGCCGAGGGCCTTGAGGAATTGCAGGCCGCGATCGTGCTCGCGGCCAATGGCGGCTAGGGCGATGCGAGAATGACAGAGCGCTCTCCCCGTTCCATCGGAACGGGATCGCGCTCTAGGCTTTTGCCTCCAGGGCAATCATCTGGTGGCTTTCTTCCTCGGCAAGCCTTTCGGTGCCGTATGCTTTCAGGAACATGCCGACGCCCGACCTGACGATGTGGTCGATTTCATCCTGGCTCGGCGCCTTGGTGCGGTAGGCGAAGATGCACTGGCGGAACAGGCCGGCCAAGCACAATTCGGTGAATTGATAGGCGGCAAGATCGACATCGTCGATCTTGAGCAGGCCGCGTTCGATGGCGGCGTTGAGAAATGCCGCGACCTTGTCATGACCGCGTTTGGGGCCGCGTTCGTAAAAACGAGCCCCCATGTCGGGTATCCTGTCGGATGCGCCGATCACCGTGCGTTGCGCCTGGATGACCTTGGCCGAGGTGATCTTCATGGACAGCACCTTGCCGAACTTCACCAGCGTCTGGCGCAGATCGTCGGCGCGGTCGAGCATGTCGTACATGTTCTTGAATATGGTGCCGCGCTCTTCCTCGATCAGCGCCTCGAACAGCTCTTCCTTGTTGGCGAAGTAGACATAGATGGTGCCTTTGGAGACGCCGGCTTCGCGGGTGATGTCGTTCATCGAAGCGGCCTCGAAGCCCTTTTCGATGAAGACACGGCGGGCGCCTTCGATGATCTGGTTGCGCTTGACCGGGTCCTGCCCGGCCGCCGGGCGGCCACGGCGGATGGTGTCCAGAAGATCGCTGCAGTTGTCGGTTTCGGCGTCGGGCGTTGTCTCGGCCATCAAAGTCACACCTCGAAAATAATTCGAACCAACCGGTTCGATTGCCTCTTGATATGGTCCTCTTTCCGCGCTATGTCAACGCCCGGATCGAACCGAACGGTTCAGTATTGTTACTTTAGAGAGATGTCATGTCCTCGAATGCACCCACCACCGCCGAAGTCCGTCCCTTCCCCAACGCCAAGGTTGCCCCGGCGACGGAAGCGCCAAGCGCACCGGTCGAGCCCGTAACCACGGCTCCGGTGGAAACGCCGGCCAAAAAGAAGCGTTCCGTTCGCTCTTTCCTGCTGCCGATCATCGGCGTTGCCCTGCTGAGCGCCGGCGCCTGGTACGGCTACAATTACTGGACCACGGGCCGCTTCATGATCTCGACGGACGATGCCTATGTCCAGGCCGACATGGCGTTCATCTCGCCAAAGATTTCCGGCTATGTCGATCAGATCAAGGTAAGCGAGAACCAAAAGGTCAAGGCTGGCGACCCGTTGCTCGTCGTCGATGACGGCGACTACAGAATAGCCGTCGCCCAGGCCGAGGCGCAGATCGCCACGTTGAGCAAGACGCTCGACCGCATCGACGCCCAGACCGAAGCGGCGCGTGCCTCGCTGCAGCAGGCCCAGGCGCAGAAGACCGCCGACCAGGCCGCCGCCGACAATGCGGCGAAGGTCGCCGCGCGCGCCTCGCAACTGCTCAAGACGCATGTCGGCACGCAGGCGCAGCTGGATGATGCCCAGACTGCGGTCCAGCAAGCCAATGCGGCGCTTGTCGGTGCCGGCGCGCAGATCGCCGCGGCGCAGGCCAATATCGGCGTGCTGCAGGCGCAGCGAGCCGAATCGGCAAGCACGCTGGCATCGCTGCAGCTCGGCCGGGACAAGGCGGTGCGGGACCTTTCCTTCACCGTGCTCAAGGCGCCTTATGACGGCGTCGTCGGCAACCGTTCGGTCGAGCAGGGCGACCTCGTCAGCCCCGGCCAGAAGCTCGCCGTCATCGTGCCGATGGACAAGCTCTACATCGTCGCCAATTTCAAGGAGACCCAGCTTGCCCGGCTGGTTCCCGGCGAGAAGGTCAAGATCTCGGTCGATGCGACCGACGGCCAGGATTTCGAGGGAACCGTCTCGTCGCTGGCGCCGGCTTCGGGTGCTGTGTTCTCGCTGCTGCCGCCCGAAAACGCCACCGGCAACTTCACCAAGGTCGTGCAGCGCGTTCCGGTCCGCATCGACGTGCCGGCAGACGTGCTGAAGAGCGGCAGGCTGCGCGCCGGCTTGAGCGTCGTCGTCGCCGTCGACAGCCGCACCGCGCCAACCGCGTCGAACTGATCGGACGCCGGGGAGCAATGCCATGGCAACCGCAACCCTGACCGCAGGATCGCTGCCGGCGAGGCCGGCCGTGCCTGATACCATTTCCACGCGCCGCGTCATCGCCTTCCTGGCGATGGTGTTCGGCATGTTCATGGCGATCCTGGACATCCAGATCGTCTCGGCCTCGCTGTCCGAGATCCAGGCCGGCCTCAGCGCCAGCTCCGACGAGATCCCGTGGGTGCAGACGGCCTACCTGATCGCCGAGGTGGTCATGATCCCGCTGTCGGGCTTCCTCAGCCGGATGCTGTCGACGCGCGTGCTGTTCACGGCCGCGGCGGCGGGCTTCACCGCCGCCAGTGCGCTGGCGGCGACCGCCACCAACATCGACCAGATGATCGTCTACCGCGCCGTCCAGGGCTTCATCGGCGGCGGCATGATCCCGAGCGTCTTTGCCGCGGCCTTCACCATCTTCCCGCCCTCGCGCCGCGCCATCGTTTCGCCGATGATCGGCCTGGTGGCGACGCTGGCGCCGACCATTGGCCCGACCGTTGGCGGCTATATCAGCCATGCCATGTCCTGGCACTGGCTGTTCCTGGTCAATGTCGTGCCGGGCATCCTGGTGACGACGGCGGCCTGGTCGCTGATCGATTTCGACAAGCCCAATCTCAAGCTGTTCAGCAAGTTCGACTGGTGGGGCCTCGCCGGCATGGCGGCCTTCCTCGGCTGCATGGAGTATGTGCTCGAGGAAGGCCCGAACAATGACTGGCTGCAGGATCAGGCAGTGCTCATCTGCGCCGTCATCATGACCGTCGGCGCGGTGCTGTTCTTCTGGCGCGCCTTCACCGCCGAGGAACCGATCGTCGACCTGAAGGCGTTCAGCAACATCAACTTCGCGTTCGGCTCGCTGTTTTCGTTCGTCATCGGCGTCGGCCTCTATGGCCTGACCTATCTCTACCCGGTGTTCCTCGGGCGCATCCGCGGCTACGATTCGATGATGATCGGCGAGGCGCTGTTCGTCAGCGGCCTGGCCATGTTCTTCACCGCGCCCATCTCCGGCATCCTGTCGAGCAAGATGGACCTGCGGCTGATGATGATGATCGGTTTCTTCGGCTTCGCCACCGGCACCTGGTGGATGACGCATCTGACCGCCGACTGGGACTTCTATGAGTTGCTCATTCCGCAGATCCTGCGCGGCTGTTCGATGATGCTGTGCATGGTGCCGATCAACAACATCGCGCTCGGCACTTTGCCGCCCGAGCGGCTGAAGAACGCTTCGGGCCTGTTCAATCTCACCCGCAACCTCGGCGGCGCCGTCGGCCTTGCCATCATCAACACCGTGCTTATCGATCGCAATGCCTTCCACTACGCAAGGCTCTCCGAGCACGTGCAGTGGGGCAGTGCGGCCGCGCAGACCAAGCTGCAGAACATGACGCTCAACTTCGAGCAGACCGCCGGTCTGGACGCCACGAGTGCTGCGATCTCCAAGCTGTCGGGCATAGTCCAGCAGCAGGCGGCGCTGTTGTCCTTCATGGACGTGTTCTATCTGCTGACGTTGCTGTTCGCGACGCTCGGCCTGTTCACCATGCTGATCAAAAAGCCGGCTCCGGCCGGCGGCGGAGGCGGTGGCGGCCACTGATACCGAACGTGGACAGAAATTTCGGGAAGCTCCTCCAGTCCACGCCCGAAAATGCCTGACCACGCAAAAAACTCCGGGCCACAAAGCCCGGAGTTTTTTGTTTCGCGGTTGAATCTCGTCAGGCCGTGGCGGGCTTGAAGGTCAGTGCCACGCCGTTGATGCAGTGACGCAGGCCGGTCGGCGCCGGGCCATCGTCGAAGACGTGGCCGAGATGGCCGCCGCAACGGCGGCAGTGCACCTCGGTGCGGGTCATGCCGAGCGACCTGTCTTCGGTCTTGCCGATGGCATTGGCGATCTCTTGCCAGAAGCTCGGCCAGCCGGTGCCGGAATCGAACTTCGTCTCGGACGGATAGACCGGCAGGTCGCAGCCGGCACAGGCGAAAATGCCCTTGCGGTGTTCGTTGAGCAGCGGGCTGGTGCCGGGATATTCCGTGCCTTCCTTGCGCAGCACGTCAAAGGCGGCCGGCGACAGGATGGCTTTCCACTCGGCCTCGGTCTTGGTGACCTCGAACTTTTCGGCGGCCTGCGCGGCCTGCGGATTGCCCATGCGCAGCACGGTGGCCGCGGCCCCGACGACGCCGATGGCGGCGACACCGCTCAAAAGAAAGTCGCGACGGTTCATGACCAGGTTCCTCCTGTTGTCTCTTTGCCAAACTATACCGCCGCGCGGAAATCAAAAGCCGGTGACGGTGGCTCCCTCGCACGAACACTCCGCGCCGTTCCACATCTGAACGTGGACGGCACGGAGTGCGCGGGTCGGTTGCGGATCACGGGAGCGAGACCATGCAATCGACGAAGAGCCCATGCCGCAATTTCGCTCGCGGCAAGCCCCTTGTTACATCTTCGGCAAAAGAACCTTGTCGATGACGTGGATGACGCCGTTGGACTGCTCGACATCGACGATCGTCACATTGGCGACATTGCCGTTCTCGTCGGTCACGGTGACCTTGCCGCCATCCGCCTTGAGCGACAGTTCGCAGCCGCCAGCCGTCTTGACCTTGTGGGTGCCGCCATCAGCCTTGGCCATCGCGGCCACATCCGCCCCCATCGCCTTGGCGCCGATGACATGGCAGGTCAGGATCTTGGTCAGCTTGTCCTTGTTCTCGGGCTTCAGCAACGTCTCGACCGTGCCGGCCGGAAGGGCTGCGAAGGCCTCGTTGGTCGGCGCGAACACGGTGAACGGACCGGCGCCCTGCAGCGTTTCGACCAGGCCGGCTGCCTTGACGGCGGCGACCAGCGTCGTGTGATCCTTCGAATTGACGGCATTCTCGACGATGTTCTTGCTGGCATACATGGCGGCGCCGCCAACCATCGGGTTCTCGGCGTAGGCCGCGGTGGCAAGCACGGAAACAGCGATCGTACCGGCAAGCAAAAGGGTGGCGAATTTACGCATGATGTCTAACTCCTCGGGTTTTCTCTTCCCATTTTTGGGGACGCGAGGAGATACGGAACACAAATGCATGAGTTTCAGAATATCGGGATTTTTTTGATTTTATTTGCCTGGCGACGAGATTTCGGCGGGAAACGCTTTGCCGGCACACAAGCTTCCGACAGCGCGCCAAGAAGCGGATAGACTTTCAGTCTTCATTTGGGATGTTGGCAGCGCGGGGAACGCTGGTCAGATGCTCTTCAGATCACCCGCCGCGACCACTGGTCCGGTCGGCTGGCCGGTCGGTGAACCGCCCGCCGGCTCGAGGCTGACGGCGAGCACCGCGCCCTGGGCGAGCTTCTGCTGGGCCGCCGGCGAGACGACGATATGCGCCGTCGAGCCGACGGGGATGACGCCCATCGAGACAGGCGGGTTCTTGCCCTCGATCATCCACAGTTCGAAGTCCTTGCCGGCGGCGCGCTCACCGGAGACGTGCGACAGGCCGACCTCGTGATGCGCGGCATCGTAGATGGCAAGATATTTGACATCGCTGCCATCGGCGGCCAGCGAGGCGACGAGGCGCGGCTGCGGCTGGACGACCGGCGGATTGAGGTAGGGCACGGCAATGTAGATCGCCAGCGCGGCGACCGCGGCTGCCGCGAGGCCACGCCAGAAGGCCAGGCTGGACCACAGCCCAGCGCGCGCTTCGGCGGGCGCGGTCGCGGTTGACGCGAACAGCCGGCGATCGAGTGCGATCTTGACGGAAGCCGGCGGCTCGATTTCCGGGTATGCGGCGGCCATGGGCGAAAGGCGGACCTCCCAGCCGTCGACAAGCCGCGCGAAATCCGTGTCCGCGTCGATGCGTCGGGAAACGATCTGCCGCTCGTCCGCCGACAGCACGCCGAGAACGTATTCGGCGGCGAGCAGGTCGTCGCCTCCGCGTTCCGGTCCGTTGTCTTCCGCGAGCGTCATCTTTCCAGACATTCTCTGAGTTTCAGCAGGCTGCGGCGCAGCCAGGTACGCATGGTGTTCAACGGCACGCCATGGCGCTCCGCCAGTTCGGCATAGCTTTCGCCCTTGAGATAGGCGCCCCGGACCGCCGCTGCCCGGTCCTTTTCCAGCTCATCGAGACAATGATGGATGCGTTCGGATTCGCCGCCCGCCACCACCATCGCCTCCGGCCCCGGCGCCGGATCGGCCACGTCGAGCGCGGCATCGATATCGACGGCAGGCTTGCGCCGCGCTCTTATGCGATCGATCGCATGGTTGCGCGCGATCGCCACCAGCCAGGAGATCGGGCTCAGATCGGAGACGGCAAAACGGTCCGCCTTCATCCATATCTTGACGAAGACCTCCTGCAGCGCTTCTTCGGCATCTCCCCGGTCATTCAATACACGAAGGCAGACGCCGAAAAGTTTCGCGCTGGTCTGCCGGTAGAGCAGATCGAACGCGGCCCGATCCTTCATCGAAGTCCGGACGATCAGCTTGGTGATGTCCTGCGGCGTCATGCAGGCAAATTAGGGGATCGCAATGTATTTGCAACGGCGGAAATCGGCTTGTGCACGCCAAACCCTGCCGCGTTTGCCGCTGCGGTCGGTCCATCGATTGCCAACGGAATCACGACTGGCTAGCTTGCCGGTTGTGATGGGGGAGCGCGCATGTCGGTTGGGCATACATTGTGGGCGCAAGACGCAACCGGCCTTGCCGACCTGGTCCGCAAGGGCGAGATCTCGCCGATCGAACTGACCGAAGCGGCGATTGCACGCGCCGAAGCCACCCGTCCCGACATCAATGCCACGGCCGAGCCGCTTTATGAGGCCGCGCGGGCGCGGGCGAAGACCATCGACCGCTCGCTGCCGCTGGCCGGCGTTCCCTTCGCCATCAAGGACCTGGGCATCGCCATCAAGGGTGTACCGACACATGGCGGCAGCCGCATTCCGGCATGGCTGGCCGATGTCAATTCGGTGCTGACCGACCGTTATCTTGCCGCTGGGCTCGTTCCGATCGTCACCTCGACATCGCCGGAGCATGGGCTGCGGCTGATGACCGAATCCAAAGCCTTCGGCATCACCCGCAATCCGTGGAACACCGGTCACACCAGCGGCGGCTCGTCGGGCGGCGCGGCGGCACTGGTTGCCGCCGGCGTCGTGCCGGTGGCGCATGCCGCGGATGGCGGCGGCTCGATTCGCGTGCCTTCAGCCTGCACCGGGCTTGTCGGCCTCAAGACGTCGCGCGGCCGTATACCGCTGACGCCATTGGTGAGCGAGAGCTGGTACGGCATGGTGGTCGATCATGCCGTCACCCGCTCGGTGCGCGATTCGGCGTTGTTGCTCGATCTCACCCATGGGCCCGACCCGCTGTCGCCCTATGCGGCGCTGCCGCCGAAAGGCACATTCGCCGCCGCCGCCGCGCGCGATCCCGGCAAGCTCAAGCTGGCCGTGTACCGAAAATCACCGCTCGACCTGCCGGTTTCTTTGGAGACGTTGAAGGCGCTGGACACGGCGGTGGCGCTTGCCCGCGAGGGCGGCCATGCGGTCGAGGAAATCGACCTGCCCTTTATCGGGCGCGACTTCATCGCCGACTTCTGCAGGACGGTTGCCTCGGCCGTCGCCGGCACGATGCGGGCCGAAGCGCTGCGCGTCGGCCGTTCGGTTGCCGGCGACATCGAACGCGCCACGCGGGTGCTCGGCCGATTGGGCGAAATGGTCTCGGCCGGCGAGACCTATGCCGGCCTGCAGCGGCTGCATGCCACCTCGCGACGGCTGATCGAGGAGACCGCGCGGTATGATGCCGTGCTGATGCCGATCATTGCCCACCCGCCGCTCGCCTGCGGCGCCATGGATCCGAAAGGCGCCGATGACCTCATCGAAAACCTGCTCGACAAGCTGCACCTCACGCCCTTGTTGAGGTTGAAGCCGCTGTTTGGCCAGCTGATGGACAAGAGCCTCTGGTTCACCCATTGGCCGGCGATCCAGAATGTCAGCGGCCAGCCGTCGATCGCGCTGCCCGTCCATGTCACCGACGCCGGCCTGCCGCTTGGCATCCAGGCGGCCGGTCGGCCGGGTGACGAGGAGACGCTGCTGTCGCTTGCCGCGCAGATGGAGAATATCTCGGGTTGGCTGGGCCGCAGGGCGCCGCTGATGGTGCCATCATGATGACGACGTCGTGAGGCGCTCTAATATGACAGCAAAGCCATTTGCGGGCCGCCGCAATTCCCGCTAAGACGCCGCCGTTCTTTCCAAGTGCATGTCGCCCAAAAGTGCCTAGCGGTCTGGTGACAACGGCATGCATGAAACCAGAAGCCGGGAACCACGCCGATGACGGAGATCACCGCCACCGCCGAAATGCAGGCCGCCCTGCTTTCGCGGGCGCTGCCCTACATGCAGCGCTACGAAAACAAGACGGTCGTGGTGAAGTATGGCGGCCACGCCATGGGCGACATCGAGCTCGGCAAGGCCTTCGCCCGCGACATCGCGCTGTTGAAGCAGTCCGGCGTCAATCCGATCGTCGTCCATGGCGGCGGTCCGCAGATCGGCGCCATGCTGGCCAAGATGGGCATCGAATCCAAGTTCGAAGGCGGCCTGCGCGTCACCGACCAGAAGACGGTGGAGATCGTCGAGATGGTGCTGGCCGGCTCGATCAACAAGGAGATCGTGGCGCTGATCAACGCCGAGGGCGAATGGGCGATCGGCCTGTGCGGCAAGGACGGCAACATGGTGTTCGCCGAAAAGGCGCGCAAGACGATGATCGATCCGGACTCCAACATCGAGCGCGTGCTCGATCTCGGTTTCGTCGGCGAGCCGGTCGAGGTCGACCGCACGCTGCTCGACCTTCTGGCGCGCTCCGAGATGATCCCGGTGCTGGCGCCGGTGGCGCCAGGCCGCGACGGCCACACCTACAACATCAATGCCGACACCTTCGCCGGCGCCATTGCCGGCGCCTGCAAGGCCACGCGCCTGCTGTTCCTCACCGACGTGCCGGGCGTGCTCGACAAGAACAAGAAACTGATCGACGAACTGACCGTCGCCGAGGCCAAGGCGCTTATCAAGGACGGCACGGTATCGGGCGGCATGATCCCCAAGGTCGAAACCTGTATCGAAGCGATCGAGCGCGGCGTCGAAGGCGTCGTCGTCCTCAACGGCAAGACGCCGCATGCGGTGCTGCTCGAACTGTTCACGGAACACGGCGCCGGCACGCTGATCGTTCCCTGAGCTGCTTTGGCCGCCGCTCAGCCGGCCGGCTGTTGCGCTTCAGCGTTGCGCGAAGGTCCGGCTTCGGCGGGCTTTCGTACCGGGCGTCGAACGGTCATCGATTCCTCTTCCGCGTCCTGCGGCGCACCCCAGAACTCGGCGAGCGTCGGGCCGTCCTGCACCCGGCGGTCGCGGACCAGAAAGCCCCAGACCTCGCGGAACCAGACGCGGCGGCCCATTTGCGTGTACCAGCGCATAGAGTGCCGCTGCTCGGGATCCTTGTGGAACAGGATGCGGGCCAGCGCCTTCGGCCGCGACTGCACCGCCAGCTCGATCAGCTTGACGCTGAAGAACAGCATCCACGGCTTCAGCCGGGTCATGTGCAACACCTGGTGCTTGTAGTCCCACAGCCGGGCATCCCTTTGGATCACCTTGCGATCCCGCGCGATCCTGAAGAACGGTGTCCAGCGGTGTGGCGTCACATAAAGCGCCTGGATCTGGTCCGGGTCATAGGCAATGAGCTGGCGAAAGCCGCGCCACAGATCACGAAAGCCTTCATCCTCGAAGCCGGCCACCCAGGTCGCCATCGACAGGATGCCATGGAGGCGCAAAAGCCTTATCGCCTCCCGGTCGGATGAGGTGCTGCCGCCCTTGCGGATCAATTGAAGCGTCCGGTCGTCGGTGTTTTCCATGCCGAGCAACCAGCGGATGATGCCGGCCTTGCGGTAGAGATGCAGGATGTCGGCGTCGCGCACGATGTCGTCGGCGCGGGTCGAGCCGACGATCAGCACCGGCACGTTCTGCGCAATCATGGCATCGAGGAAGGCGCGCCAGGCCTTCTTCGAAACCGTCGGATTCTCGTCGGCCAGGTTGATCAGCTCGACGCCGTGTTCCCGGTGCAGCCAGGCGATCTCCTTGGCGAATTTTACCGGATCGCGATGCCGCCAGCGGGTCCAGAAGCCGCGCTGGCCGCAATAGTTGCACAGATGCGGGCAGCCGCGCGAAAACTGCATCACCACGGCACGTTTGCCGCCCCAATAGCTGTAGCGGCGGTGATCGATCAGCTCCCAGCCGACGCGGTAGGCGTCGAGTTCCGAAATGGTCATTGCCGGCTGCGTCGCGAAGGGACGGCGCAGATCGTCGCGAAAGGCGATGCCGGCCACGCTCGCCGGCGGCTGGTGCATCTCCAGCGCCTCGACCAGCGCCACGACGGTCGCCTCGCCCTCGCCACGTACGATGAAGTCGAAGAGTTCCGTCGCCGTGAGGATGTCGCGCCAGTGATAGGTCGGGAAAACGCCGCCATAGATGATAATGGTCGCCGGCTCGCGATCCTTGATCATGCGCGCGATGAGCAGGGCGGTCGGATGCGCCGAGGTCGAGCCGGAATGGCCGATCAGGACGAAGTCGGGACAGTCGTCGAGCGCGTTGCGCACCACCATGTCGAGTGGCATCGGCCCGAATTCGGCATCGACGAGCCGCACCTCGTGGCCAGCATCGATCAGCGGACCGCCGAGCGCCAGCAGGCCGAGCGGCGGCAGGTGGTCGTCCGGCACGCGGCTGCCGATGGCGGTGTGCGGCGGATTGATCAGGACGATTTTCATGGCGGACCTCCTGCGAAGTTGGTCCGCGCATGCTGGTCGGCGATATGGACGCGCGCTTGGCCCGTTTCAGCAGTTTGCGTGCAGCTTTTCCGCAGGAATGCCGAGCACCATCATCGCCTGAGATGGCCGAGCGGCACGTGGCCTGGTCCCTTGATGTTCTGCAGCACCAGTTGCGTGTGCACGTCGCGCACGCCGTCGAGCCGCATCAGCCGGTGCATGACGAAGGCGTTGAGCTCGTCGACCGACGGCACCATGACATGCAGCAGGAAATCATGGTCGCCGGTCATCGTCCAGCACGAGGACACCTCGTCCATGCGCTGGACGGCGGCAATGAAGGTTTCGGGCGAGCCGTCGCTGTGGCTGACAAGGCGAACCTGGATGAACACCTCGACCATCAGGCCGACCGCCCGGCGGCTGATCACCGCGGCAAAGCCCTTGATGATGCCGGCATCCTGCAGCGCTTCGAAACGCCGCGCGCACGGCGTCGTCGACAGGCCGATCTCTTGCGCCAGCTCGGAGACGGGCTTGCGTCCATCGCGTTGCAGCACATCGAGCATCTTGATCTCGAAATCATCGAATTGAGGCATTTTCACTCCTTGCAGGCATTAATTGAGTGAATATTATCTCGAATATCCCGTTCGAGCCATCATCAAAACCGACTTGCCTCGGCAGATCCGGTTAGCCTCATGACACCATTCGCCACTCATGATCTGCGAGGAGAAAAACCATGACGACGATGAGCGTTGCCGAATACGCCCGCGATTGCGCGGCGCAAGGGTTGCGCGGCGACTATTCTGTCTGCCGTGCCGATTTCACCGTGGCGCAGGGTTACGATTACAGCGCCGAGGAACAGGCGGTGTGGCGCACGTTGTGCGACCGCCAGACCAAACTGACGCGCAAGCTCGCCCACCACTCCTATCTCGACGGTGTCGAAAAACTCGGCCTTCTCGACCGTATCCCCGACTTCGAGGAGGTCAGCGGCAAGCTGCGCAAGCTGACCGGCTGGGAGATCGTCGCCGTTCCGGGTCTCATTCCCGCCGCGCCCTTCTTCGACCATCTCGCCAACCGCCGCTTTCCGGTCACCAACTGGCTGCGCACCAGGCAGGAACTCGACTACATCGTCGAGCCGGACATGTTCCATGACTTCTTCGGCCACGTGCCCGTGCTGTCGCAACCGGTGTTCGCCGACTTCATGCAGATGTATGGCAAGAAGGCCGGCGACATCATCGCGCGGGGTGGCGACGAGATGATCACCCGGCTCTACTGGTACACGGCCGAGTATGGCCTGATGCAGGAGACAGGCCAGCCGCTGAAGGCCTTTGGCGCCGGCCTGATGTCGTCCTTTACCGAGTTGCAGTTTGCCGTCGACAGCAAGGACGCCCATCACGTGCCCTTCGACCTCGAAACCGTGATGCGCACCGGCTACGAGATCGACAAGTTCCAGCGCGCCTATTTCGTGCTGCCGTCCTTCGATGCGTTGCGCGATGCCTTCCAGACCGCCGATTTCGAAGCGATCGTCGCGCGCCGCAAGGGGCAGCCGGCGCTCGATCCAGCGACGGTCTAGCTGTGGTGATCTCCCGCCCTCAAACGGCGGGAGGCATCGGCACCCCTATCGCCCGTTTGGGGTGTCCGGCCCCTCGGCCTTCAGTCGCGCCAGCTGGTCGCGCTGCAGGTCGAGCGCGGCGTTGACGAAGCGCGATATGGTGGCGAGTTCGGCGTCGCTGAAGGTGGCGATGACCTTTTCGCCTTCCCGCGCGATGGCGCCGTAGTAGCGCGCCGACAGTTTCCGCGTCGCCTCGGTCGCCTCGATCACCACTTTGCGCCTGTCTTCCAGACTGCGCGTGCGAGTCAGCAGGCCGCGCGCCTCAAGCCGGTCGATCAGCGCGGTCACCGCGGCCGGCGTCAGCCCGGTCGCGGTCGCGACCGCGCCGGCCGATTGCGGGCCGCCATGGAGCAGTCCGATGCAATGGCGTTCGGCCATGTTCAGCCCGAGTCTCGCCCCCACCGCCTCGTCATAGGCCTGTGTCGCGTCCTGCCACTGCATGATGGCCAGGCCGATAGCCCTCGCCGTCTGGTCGCGATTCTCGCTTGACGAGTTTACTTCGATCATCTAACTATCAATCTGTCTAACATTTAGACTGTAACAGCAATATGCGGCTCCAGCTCGGACAAGGCAAGAGCGAGCCGCCGACCAGGAGTGAAAAATGAGCTTGATTCAACAGCGGCAGCCCCTCTCGCATGAGGACGAGTTCAAATACGCCAAGCTGGCGATGGAATGGTACGGCTGGGGCTCCCCCATCGGCCTCGGCATTCTGCTTGTGGCGCTGGCCGCCGCTGCCGTGCTGCTGCGCATCGCCGTCTACGGTTTTTGAAACCATGCCGGGTTTCTGCCGGCGCCGTTACCGGCGCCGGCAGGCATGACATTGCAATGATGACGAGCCTGTCGCGGCACGCCGCTCAGACGGCGACCACCTTGCTCAGATGCTCGCCCAGCCGGCAGGCCAGAGCGGTAATCGTCGTCGTCGGGTTGGCTTGACCGGATGTACAGAACACCGAGGAGCCGCCGACATAGAGATTGTCCATGCCATGCACCTTGCAGTTGGCGTCCACCACGCTCTTGGTGATGTCGGTGCCCATGCGCGTGCCACCCATGTGATGGTGCCCCGCGGTCTCCTCGTTGGTCGGATAATCCTCGCCGTTGGCAATCCAGTCGATCAGACGAACACGACCGAGATCCTTCTCGATGAGTGTCGTGCCGAACAGCTTCAGGCCTTCGACAAGCGTGCGGCGTTCCAGCTCCGACTTCTTCCAGTGCAGCTCGATGCGCGGCACGCCGGCATGGTCGACATCCGTCTTCGACAGTTCGATCTGGTTGGAGGCCAGCGGCGCCTGTTCCCAGGCGACATAAAGCTGGGCCGCGCAGCGCAGGTTCTGGCTGAGCTGATAGGCGATCCACTCGGCCATGTCGGGCGCCGTGCAGGCGAGGTCGGCGATCACGTGCTTGATCCCGGCGTAAGGCGTCTCGATCAGCCTGATGCCGAAATTCATGATCTGCAGCCGCTCCATGGCGGCCAGCGTCGGCGAGAAGAAGGCCTCGTTGACGGCATCGACCTCGAACTCGCCATAGTCGGCCAGGATGGCATTGCCGCCCTCGAAGGTCGGGTGCTCCATCCAGTAGCGGCCAAGCGCCGTCGCATTCGGCACGACGCCAACGTTCGAGCGCTGGTTCGACCATAGAAGCAGACGTGAATTCTCCAGCCCGCCGGTGCAGACGATGAAATAGTCGGCGCTGAACGAGCCGGCATCCTGCCCGTTCGACCACAGCCTGGCCCCTGTCACTCGCTTGCCGTCGCCGGCAAGCTCGGTGGCATAGGTGTTGAGCACCACCGCGATGTTCCTGCTCTTGTCGAGCTCGTCGGCGAATTTTTCGGCAAAACGCACCGCCGGGCTCTTGATCAACTGCACCCAGCGAATGTCGTCCGAGATCGGCACATCCGGCCGGAAATCGGGAAGTTCGAGGATGTCGTGCACCTCAGGCAAATAGGGTTCGATGTCGGCGCGGCGGATCGGCCAGCCGGTATCGGGTGCCCAGGCCTTTGGCTCGAAATCCTGTTTGTCGAGGACGCGGCACCAGCCGGCCCAGTGGTTCGAGCTGCCGCCCATGAAGCGCAGCCGGGTGATGTCGAGATCGAAATAGAAATCACCGACCGTGGTGCCACGATAGAAATCCTGCGACTCGTCGCTGAACTCCCTCGATCCAGCCTCCAGCACTACGACCGGAATGCCGGCGGCGCCAAGCTTGCGGGCAATGGTGGTGCCGGCCGGTCCGGAGCCGAGGATGCAGACCTTGGGCTTGAAGTTGGTGGCGCGATACCCCTCGTAGCTGTCGAAGATCATGCCAGGTCGCTCCGCTTCAGGATCCAGCCATTGACCTCCACGATTTCATTCGGGTCGGCGTGGGATGGATCGCTATCGGACGCGTTGGCATCAGGCAGCTTGCGGAACAGCGACAGGGCAGGCAGTGCGATCAGCGCCTGCACGATGCTGCGGCGCGACATTTTCTTGAAGAAACTCATGACAGGTCTCTCGATGGGGGCCTCGACTGCGCATGGCATTCCCTGAACGGCACATGCCCTGAAGGAAAAGCCAATTTCGTGCCAAGCTTGCCCACAAGTCAGCGAAAACCGGGTAAACGGCGCAACCGGATGCAAACAGGGTTAGAAATTCGTTAACAGGCCGGCTGTATCGGCAGCCTGGTCACGCTGCCGCGGAGATATCCGTGTCGAGGATCGTCAGGTTGCGGCCCCCGTGCTTGGCCTGGTAAAGGCGCCGGTCGGCGGCACGCATCAGGTCCGATACGTTGGCCTCCTCGCCGCAGACGGTGCCGCCGATGCTGACAGTGAGCGGAATGGTCCGCTCGTCGATGGGCCGGAAACGGATCAGTTCGACTTCGCGGCGGATGCGCTCGGCGACGCGCTTGGCCTCCTGTTCGGTGGCACCGACCAGGAAGGCGCCGAACTCCTCGCCGCCGATGCGGCCGAGCACATCGCCGCTGCGCACCCCGCGCTCGATCGCGCTGGCGATCAAAAGCAACGCGTCATCGCCGGTCAGGTGGCCAAAGCTGTCGTTGATCCTCTTGAAATGGTCGGCGTCGATGATCAGCAACGCGCCGCGATCGGACTTGCGCCTGGAGCCGTCGAGTGCGGCAAAGAAACTCTCCCGGTTGAGCATGCCGGTCATGTCGTCGCGGCTCGCCTTCTCCTCCAGGCGGCGATGCGCGGCGGCGAGCTGGGCGTGCGCCCGGGCGAGATCGCGATGCGCGTTCTTCAGCCTGTCGCTCTGCCAGAATGTGCTGGCGCCGGCGATCCAGGCAATGACGAGCGGGCAAACCGTCGAGGTCAGCCAGATCGTCCTGTTGATGGGAAATCCCATTGCCGGAACGATGATCAGCGTCAGCAGAAGAGAGGCGGCGACGGAGGCGAAGGCGATCGCGGCGGACTTCAGAAATATACGACTCATCGCTTGCTCCCACAGGACTGCCTCTCTGCCAGCAAGCCCTGAAGGCCACCTTTCCCGGTTGTCTAAAATTTGAATCGTGACGGCATTTTCTGCCCTCTCGACGCGCATAGGTTGTGGATAAAGTCGCTTTCAGAATGCCCATTTCATGCCATAAGGATCGCATGACAACGCTCCCCGATCCCGCCCGCTTCGCCCACGTCACCGACTGGGTGTTCGACCTCGACAACACGCTCTATCCGCACCATTCGAATCTGTTCTCGCAGATCGACGTCAAGATGACCGCCTATGTCGGCGAGCTCCTGGCGCTGCCGCGCGACGAGGCGCGCAAGCTGCAAAAGGAGCTCTATCTGGAATACGGCACGACGCTCAACGGACTGATGACGCGCCACGGCATCGACCCCGACGATTTCCTCGAGAAGGTGCATGACATCGACTATTCATGGCTGGTGCCCGATCCCGTTCTCGGCACCGCCATCCGCCAGCTTCCGGGCCGCAAGTTCATCTTCACCAATGGCGACCGCAAGCACGCCGAGCGCACGGCGCGCCAGCTCGGCATCCTCGACCATTTCGACGATATCTTCGACATCGTCGCCGCCGGGCTCAATCCCAAGCCGGCGCGCCAGACCTACGAGAAGTTCGCCGCGCTCCACGCCGTCACCGGCCACAATGCGGTGATGTTCGAGGATCTTGCCCGCAACCTTTCGGTGCCGAAGTCGCTGGGCATGACCACGGTGCTCGTGGTGCCGCGCAATTTCGAGCCGACCTTTTCCGAAATCTGGGAGCGCGATCCCGCCCAGGAAGACGATGTCGATTTCGTCACCGACGATCTCGCCGCCTTCCTGACGGCGATCGTCGAGGTCGCTGCCTGAGGGTTGTCGATATTCAGGTGATGCCGGCCTGCAATCAGGGGCTCCGCCACGCTCTCACAGATTGTAGAAGCGGCTGATGATGCCCCAGGCCTCGTCGGCGGTGTCGACGAAATCGATGATGTCCTGGTCGCCAGGGCTGATCGTGCCCTGCTCGGCGAGGAAGTCGAGGTCGATCGCCCGTTTCCAGAACGATTTGCCGAACAGGATCACCGGCACGCGCTCCATGCGACCGGTCTGGATCAGGGTCAGCGTCTCGAAGAACTCGTCCATCGTGCCGAAGCCGCCGGGAAACACCGCCACGGCCTTGGCGCGCATGACGAAATGCATCTTGCGGATGGCGAAATAGTGGAAGTTGAAGCAGAGCTCCGGCGTCACATAGGCGTTTGGCGCCTGCTCGTGCGGCAGCACGATGTTGAGTCCGATCGACGGCGCACCGACATCGTCGGCGCCACGGTTGCCGGCTTCCATCACGCCGGGCCCGCCGCCGGTCACCACGACATACTCGCGGTAATATGAGGTCGCCGACTGCTGCGAGCAGAGGCGGGCGAATTTGCGCGCTTCCTCGTAGTATTTGCTGTTTTCCTCGAGGTTCTTCTTCTGCGTCTCGTTCTTGGCCGCCCAGGCCTCACCACCGGGCTCGGGCAGGCGCGCGCCGCCGAACAGGATCACCGTCGAACGGATGCCGCGCTCGGCCAGGATCATTTCCGGTTTCAAGAGTTCGAGCTGCAGCCTGACCGCGCGCAGTTCGCGCCGCGTCATGAAGTCGGGATCGTTCCACGCCAGCCGGTATGTCTCGGCCCGCGTCTGCGGCGTGTCCGGCACGCTTCTTGACCGCTCCAGATCCTCATCCGAATGCGGCAGCGGCGTCCATCCCGCCTTTTCCATAGGAGTCATAGTTGCGTTACCCGTCCAGTTCTTCACTTGCGCCGTCCCATGACGCAGCCGCGATTGACCCTCACCAGGGCTTCACTTAAGCAGGTTCCGCAAAAGTGTCCTGCGGTTTTGCGACAAGAACCTGTTACAGGCAAAGACCTGGGCAGGCGAAGCATGCCCAGGGTCCGCGCGACTTTCAAAACAGGTTAAGGCGCAGCCCCTTAACAGCTTGGTAATGGAGCGAATTCATGTCGAACGCCGATCTGGCAAGCCTCGAGAAGACCATCGAGAAGGCCTTCGAGGAACGCGATGCCATTTCGACGGCGACCAGCGGCGAGACGCGCGACGCCATCCAGTCGGCGCTCGACCTGCTTGATCGCGGCACAGCCCGCGTCGCCGAGCGCCAGGCCGACGGCAAGTGGCATGTCAACCAGTGGCTGAAGAAGGCGGTGCTGTTGTCCTTCCGGCTCAACCCGATGGAGATCATCAAGGGCGGTCCCGGCCAGGCCGTGTGGTGGGACAAGGTGCCGTCGAAGTTCGACGGTTGGAGCGCCGTCGATTTCGAAAAGGCGGGCTTCCGCGCCGTGCCGGGATCGATCGTGCGCCGCTCGGCCTATATCGCGCCGGGCGCCGTGCTGATGCCGTCCTTCGTCAATGTCGGCGCCTATGTCGACTCAGGCACCATGATCGACACCTGGGTCGGGGTCGGTTCCTGCGCCCAGATCGGCAAGAACGTCCATCTGTCGGGTGGCGTCGGCATCGGCGGCGTGCTGGAGCCGATGCAGGCCGGCCCGACCATCATCGAGGACAATTGCTTCATCGGCGCGCGCTCCGAGGTGGTCGAGGGCTGCATCGTGCGCGAAGGCTCGGTGCTCGGCATGGGCGTCTTCATCGGCCAGTCGACCAAGATCGTCGACCGCGCCACCGGCGAGGTCTTCTATGGCGAGGTGCCGGCCAATTCCGTCGTCGTCGCCGGATCGCTGCCCGGCAAGCCCTTGCCCAACGGTGAGCCTGGCCCCAGCCTCTACTGCGCCGTCATCGTCAAGCGGGTCGATGCCAGGACCCGCTCCAAGACCTCGATCAACGAATTGCTGCGCGATTGATCTTTGCCGCAAGCGAGTGCACCTTCCCCGGCGCGACAATCGGTCGCGCTGGTTCAACATGGAGGGGTGACATGGACTGGAAATATCTGCTGACGAGTTTTGACGGCCGCATCAATCGGGCCAAGTTCTGGGCCGGCATCGGCATATTCATCGTTATCGGCATTGTTGCCTTCATTCTCGACGCGATCCTCGGCACGCGTTTCACCACCGCCAGTGGTGGCCAGGTCGGCATCATCGGCATCCTCTTCGCGCTGGCATCTATCTATTTCGCGATTGCTCTCTATGCCAAACGCTGGCACGACCGGAACAAGTCGGGCTGGTGGACGCTGATCGGCCTCGTACCCGTCATCGGCGGCATCTGGCTGCTGGTCGAACTGGGCATTCTCGAAGGCACCAGGGGTGCCAATCAATATGGACCGGACCCGCTTGCCTGACAGATCAAATCTCACTTGGCTTTTCTTCAAAACCTCGGGCCGCGTCAGCCGCGCGGCCTATTTTCTTGGCGGGTTGCTCGTCGCCATCATCCAGGCCTTTCCGCTCTATCGCTTCACGCTGGTGCCGGAAGGCTCGGCGGAGAGCAACATGTGGTCGTTCATCTTCTTCATCGCCTTCATCGCCTCGCTATGGTCGAACATCGTGCTGGCGGTGAAGCGCCTGCACGACCTCGACAAGCCGGGCATTGCCGCGCTGATCCTGTTCGTGCCGGTCGTCTCGATCGTCGCCTTCCTTGTGTTGTGCCTGTTTCCAGGGCAGCCTGGGCCCAACCGCTATGGCCGGCGCACCAACGAGCCGGCCCAGTCATGAGGGCCGGCCGGATATCTCGCCATGCGCTACCGCACGCTTGATCCGAAACTGATCGTCGAAACCGCCGAACGGCTGGAAGAGCGGATCGCCGACCGTTTTCCCGAAGCCGGACTGCGCGGCGTTGCCGCCGAGCTGGTCTCGCTGTCGCGCGATCTGGCCAAGGCGGCGAAGGCGCTCGAAGCGCCGATCTGGTGGCTGCGCGGGCTCATCATCGCTGCGGTCGTCGCGGGCGCGCTGATCTTTCTGTTTGTCGGCACCATCCTGCCGCTCATTCACATTTCCCAGGCCGACGATGCGGTGCAGTCGGTGCAAGGCATCGAGGCCACGATCAACATGATCATCCTTGCCGTGCTCGGTTTCCTGGCGTTGATCCGCACTGAGGAGCGTATCAAGCGCAAGCAGGTGTTTCGCCAGCTGCACGGCCTCAGATCGCTGATCCACGTCATCGACATGCACCAGCTGACCAAGGATCCGGCGGCGCTGTCGGCCAATTTCAAGCCGACCGAACATTCGCCGGCCCGCATCACCAACGCCGCCGACCTTGCCCGCTACCTCGACTACTGCTCCGAAATGCTGTCGATCACCGGCAAGATCGCCGCGCTGTTCGCGCAATCGGTCAATGACGATGTCGTCATTGACGGCGTCAACGACATCGAGAACCTGGCGTCCAACCTGTCGCGCAAGATCTGGCAGAAGATCACCCTGATCGACGGTCGTCTGGCCGCGCGTTGACCTGTTCCGGCGTCAGGCCGGGTGGTCCTCGTTTTTCCTGTTCGGCGGTGCGCACCAGCGCCGCGATCCGTTTTGTCAGAGGCGCCGATGTGCCCGCCTTTTCAGCCAGCCGCAGGATCGCGCCCTGCAGGTCGTCGATCTCCGTCGGCCGGCCGCGTTGCAGATCGTCCCACATCGACGAGCGCGCCTCGGGGGCGATGGCAAGCATGCGTCGCGCCAGCAGCCTGAACAGCCAGTCCGGCAGCCGGAGCACCTTCGGCAGCAGTGTCGGCCGCAGGCCGGCGATCCGCGCCGGCGCGATGCCCGACGCGTTCATCGCCTGCAGCGCCTCGTCGATCTGGCCCGCCAGGATCAGGCGCCAGCGACGGTCGGCGAGTTCCCTCGCCAGTGGCAGGCCCGACAGCGCGACCAGCGCGTTGTTCAAATTCATCAGCAGCTTGCCCCACAGCACGGCCTGCATGTCGCCACGGGCTTCGACCGCAAGCCCTTCGACGCCGAGGAGGCCGATCAGGCCGGCGTCGCCGTCCTCGATCATCACCTTGCCGTCGCTGGCGCGATGCACGCGCAGCGGCAACTCGCCATCCGGCGACTGCACGACATTGAATGGCACCATGCCGGCCAGCACCTTTCGCCCGTCAAGCCCGGCACGCAGCCGGTCGGCGTTGTCGACCCCGTTCTGCAGGCTGACCACGACGGCATCAGGACGGGCATGGGCCTTGATGAGGCCGGCCATATCCGTGGTCGCACCGCTCTTGACCGTGACCAGGATCACATCCGCCTTCGGCAAGGCGACGGCCGGATCGGTGGTGACGACAAGTGCTTCCGGCTTGATCGAGCGGTCGTGGCCATCGAGGTCGCTGACCCGCAATCCGCCCTGCCGCAATGCCGCCTCGACGCGCGGCCGGGCCAGCAGAATCACCCGGCGTCCAGCGAGCGCCAGGCAGCCGCCGGCATAGCAGCCAATGCTGCCGGCGCCGGCAATGACGATTGTTTTGCCCCCGTCTGCCATCCTGTCGCTCCCCCCGGAGCCCACAATTATACGACATGAAAACCATAATGTCGGCGGTATCGTCGCCCATTAACCTGGCCTCTATGTCTGGCCGTGACAGGCCTTCCGCTTTCGACTATCGCTTTTGCCATGACGCTGCCGACCGATCCCGCCGAAAACCTCGCCGCCCTTATCCGTTGTGCTTCGGTGACGCCCGCTGAGGGCGGCGCGCTGGCCGCGCTGGAAACGATGCTGAAGCCGCTCGGCTTCCTGGTCGATCGGCCGGTGTTCTCCGAGGACGGCACGCCCGATATCGAGAACCTCTATGCGCGGCGTTCCGGCAACGGCCCGCATCTGATGTTCGCCGGCCATACCGACGTGGTGCCGGTCGGCGACGAAGCCACCTGGACGCATCCACCTTTCGCCGCCGAGATCGCCAATGGCGAGATGTATGGCCGTGGCGCGGTCGACATGAAGGGCGGCATTGCCTGTTTCATCGCCGCCGTGGCGCGCCATGTCGAGACAAAGGGTGGTCCGAAAGGCTCGGTCTCGCTGCTGATCACCGGCGACGAGGAAGGTCCGGCCATCAACGGCACGGTCAAGCTGCTCGAATGGGCGGCGGCCAAGGGCGAACAATGGGATGCCTCGATCGTCGGCGAGCCGACCAACCCGGATGCGCTTGGCGACATGATCAAGATCGGCCGGCGCGGCTCCATGTCGGGCGCCATCACCGTCAATGGCCGCCAGGGCCATGCCGCCTATCCGCAACTTGCCGACAATCCGGTGCGCGGGCTGATAAGCCTTGTCGATGCCTTGCTGCATCCCGTCTTCGACAAGGGAACGAAGGATTTCCAGCCGACCAACCTGGAAGTCACCTCCATCGATGTCGGCAACCCGGCCACCAATGTCATTCCGGCAAAGGCGACCGCCACCTTCAACATCCGCTTCAACGACACCTGGACGGCCGAGACGATCCAGGCGGAAATCCACAATCGCCTCGACCAGGCGGCGAAGCGCAAGAAATACCGGCCGGGCAAGAAGACGCCGGTCGACTACGATCTTGTCTGGCGCGATCGGCCGAGCCATGTCTTCCTGACCCGCGACGACAGGCTGATCGAGACACTGACTGGTTCGGTCAAGGCGGTGGTCGGCAGGAAGCCGGCGCTATCCACCTCGGGGGGCACCTCGGACGCGCGCTTCATCAAGGACTACTGCCCGGTGGTCGAGTTCGGTCTGGTCGGCAAGACCATGCACATGGTCGACGAGCGCGTCGCCATTACCGATCTCGAAACGCTGACGCAAATCTACCAGCGCTTCATCGACGACTGGTTCGGACAGGGCTGAGCAGGATGCTTTCGGCGGACGAGACCCAAGCTTCGCTGACCGGCGCCTGGCGGCTTATGCTCGGCAAGGTCGACGGATTGCGTCTGCTCGACCTGTCGGCCGACGGTTTCTGGAACTCCTTTTTCGCCATCGTCGTTGCCGCACCGGCGCTGATCGTCGGCTGGGTCGGCATTGCCAACGAGATCGGCGATCCCAATGCGTTCGCGGGACGCTTCGGCATGCTCGTCCGCCTGGCTACGGTCGATATCAGCTCCTGGGTGCTGCCGCTGGTCGCTCTTGCCCTGGTCGCGCGGCGTGCCGGCATAGGCAGCCGCTTCGTCCACTATGTCGTTGCCAGCAACTGGGCTTCGGCCATCACCGCCTGGCTGATGCTGCCCTCGGCGCTGATCAGGCTTTTCCTGACGTCCGCGAGCCAGATCTCGAGCCTTGTGTCGCTGCTGTTGTTCGCGCTGTCGATGGTGCTGACCTGGCGCATGACCAATGCCTCCATCGGCAAGGGTGCCGCGGTCGGCACCGCCGTTTTCGTCGGCATGTTCATCGCCTCGCTGATGGTGCTGTTCGGGCTGCAGATGCTGCTCGGCATCACCGTGCCGGCTGACATCTAGGCCTGGGCCACCGCCATATCAGGGTGTTCATAACATTCCTGCGCGATCCAGCCGAGGCAACGCGCGTCGAGTGCCGGGATCGCGGATATCGACCCGTCCGGATGAGCCCGGCCTGGCATTCGCATGCCCACCAAATCTCGTCGGCGCCATTCGAACAGAGCCGCAATCCCGACTTGCCGCAGCCGAAAGGGCTGAGAAGGGCCGTGATTTCAGACATTTGCCCACCCCTGCGGGATGAAGGGCATCGCCGGGCACGATGCTTATCATGGCAGCTTCCGTTTTGCGAGCGATCAC
Organism: Mesorhizobium sp. RCAM 05104; assembly: GCF_059683645.1. Classification (NCBI taxonomy): domain Bacteria; kingdom Pseudomonadati; phylum Pseudomonadota; class Alphaproteobacteria; order Hyphomicrobiales; family Phyllobacteriaceae; genus Mesorhizobium; species Mesorhizobium sp. RCAM 05104. The sequence continues at coordinate 3,382,810 of NZ_CM185033.1, forward strand.
TCCTGAAAAGTCTTCCATCGAATGCTTTGCGCCAGATCAATGATGAAGTGCGGACTCCAGAGTATATTTATCATAACAATATTGTGACAGTGCTTCGATCTCCGTTAGTACGCCGGCTTCTGATTTCGATAAAATTTGGAAAGCGGACAACGAGGCAATGAATCGAACAATGTATCATTGTGGCAGAATGGATGGCTGATAGATGGAAAAAGTGGATGTTGTCGCCGCGCTCGGCCAATCGAAGCTGCTACTGCCGGCCCGGATCACCGGTGCGCTTGCGGCCAATGACCGGCTGAAATTCGCACTGACCGCGCTTCAGGCCGCGGCTGCCCATGCCGCGGATGGCGCGGCTCCGCTATCCAACCTGCGTCGCGACTATGCGGCCGCCCATATCAACGCGCCGTGGCTCATGGAGATGCAGGCGACAGCCTGGCTGGAGGGCGGGACGTTGCATCTTGCCGACCTGGCGCGACTTGGCAAGCTGCTCGGGGAGGACATCCGCCTGATGGCCCGGCCGCTGGAAGGCAGCGCGGATGCCGACCACAAGGCGCAAATCGCGCGGGTCGATCATTGGTACGACTGGCTGGACCAGTTGAATGCGGGCGTGCTCGACGACGCCCAAATGCTCGCGCTGACGGGCGGAAAGCGGGGCGAGAGCGATACGTTCCACATTCTGGTGATGGATCTGCACAAGAGCCTGAACCGGCTGGCGGTCGACATGTCGGACGATACGGTCGACGGTGCCCATGGCTGGCAGCTCGATGCCGACGACCGCCCCCGCGTCGCTGCCTTCATGCGTGGGCTGAACCGCACGCGCAGGCTCAAATTCGACCATCCCGGCCTCGACACGGCGGCGACGCGCGACGGGGCGCGGTTGCTCATCCAGAACGACATCGGCACCAACGACGTGCATGTGCTGGTGATCCAGATCGAGGGTTCTTCGATTACGCTCACCTATTCGGACCTGCACGAGCGTCGCTTTGCCTTCTTCCAGGGCCTTCTGTCGGAGATTGGAGCGCAATGGTCGGACGTCGGCGCGCGGCGCAGCGCCGGTCTGAACTCGGGCGCCGATTACGTCGTCGGCACGGCGCGCTTCGATTGCGCCGATCTCGCGGCGGCCGACGCGGCCCTTGAGGGTCTGGGCGCGCGCATCGTCTTCCTGATCGACTGGAACCGGGCACGCAAGCGGCTGAACCGGCTTGTAGCCAAGCCGCTTTCCATCGCGGTGCTGACCGAGGCAGCCCATCGCGAGGCAGGCCATATGGGCTGGCTCATGGCCGGGGCCGATCAACTGGTCTTCGACGCGATGGAAGCGCTGTCGCCGGACCATTTCCGGATCGGCGACCGGTTGGACAGCGTGCTGGGCGCGGCCGAGGCGCAGGATTTCCTGACCGAGGTGCTCGTGCTTTCCTCCCATGCCATGCAGGTGGATCAGACCGCCGCCCTGATCGCCGACCAGATCCGGCTGCTGCTGTCGCGCCATGTCCGCCGTCACCGGGACGAGTTCGCGCTTCTCGGCGAGCACGCCGCCTTCTGCCACGCCTTGGCCGAAGGCATACGCGATGCGCTGGCGTATGGCCACGAAACAGACGTCAAGGCCGCTCGAAAGCTATCGGAGCGCGCCAAGATCTGGGAACGCAAGGCCGATCATCTGGTGATGCGCCTGCGCGACCAGGCCGCGGGCAACGCGCGCTGGCTGCCCTTCCTGCAGCTGATCGAATGCGCCGACGATGCGGCGGATGCGCTGGAGGAGGCCGTTTTCATCCTGTCGCTGATCGCCGAGGACAATCATCATGGCTGGAGCGACGAACTGCGCACCGCGCTGCGCCGGCTGGCCGACAAGGTGCTTGAGGCGGCACAGGACCATGTCAAGGCGCTCGCCATCGCGCGCACGCTCAACGAAGCGAGCCTCGCGCAGGACCAGGATGAATTTCTGGCCGCCTGCTGGCGGGTGGTCGATGCCGAAAAGGCGTGCGATGCGGTGACGCGCGAGGTCAGGCGCCTGTTCGTGCGCAATGTCTCGGACGCGGCCACGCTCAGCCTCGGCACTGATTTCGCGGCCGCGCTGGAAGCATCCACCGACGCGCTGCTGCGCACGGGCTACGCGATGCGCGGCCTCGTCCTCACCCGGGTCGGCGCCGGCAACCAGGGGAGGCGAGCGTGAGCGGCGCATCGACGAGCACTCCGCCAGAAGGTTCGGCTCAGCTTGGTCTGATCGTGGCCGGCAAGCCGCTGGAAAAAGCGGCTTCGCCCGAGACAATGGGCTTCAAGGCGTACAACCTTGCACGGATGGCGGCGCTCGGACTGAACGTGCCGCCGGCCTTCGTGCTGGGCACCGGCTTGTGCGCCCATCCGGAGACGGCAACACCCGCCCTCTGGCACGATGCACTCGTCCGGCTCGAGGCCGCGACCGGCCTTGGCTTTGGCGATCCGCGCCGACCGCTTCTGTTGTCGGTCCGCTCCGGAGCGCCTGTATCGATGCCGGGAATGATGGAGACGCTGCTCAATATCGGCCTGACCGAGGCGACGCTGCCGGGACTGATCCGGTCGACCGGCAATCCGCGGCTGGCGTGGGACGCCTATCGCCGCCTGATCGCCGGCTACGGCGAGGTGGTGGCGGGTGTCAACGCGACCGACTTCGAGGCCGACCTCGACGCCGTGCGGCTGGGCGAGGAAGAGCGCATGCTCGACTTCGCCGTGTTGCGCGATCTCGCGCAGCGGCACCTGGAGACCTATCGGCGGTCAGCGGGCGAAGCCTTCCCACAGGACGCGGTCGCGCAGTTGCAAGCGGCGATCGCGGCAGTGTTCCGGTCCTGGTCGAGCGCCAAGGCCATCGCCTACCGCGAGATGCGCGGACTGAGCCATGGCATGGGCACGGCGGTGACGGTCCAGCGCATGGTGTTCGGCAATGCGGGCGGGCTGTCCGGGGCCGGTGTCGGCTTCACTCGAAACCCCAGCGACGGCAATCCCGCCCCTTGGGTCGATTTCCTGTTCAATGCGCAGGGCGAGGATGTGGTCAGCGGCCGGCGCAGCGCGCAGGGCCACGACCGGTTGGCAGCGATCGCACCGCGCGTCTGGGAGGAACTGGTCGAGGCGGCGGCCGCGCTCGAGCGGCATTTTGGCGACATGCAGGATTTCGAGTTCACGATCGAGGACGGAAAACTCTTCCTGCTTCAAACCCGCGAAGGCAAGCGTACGCCGCAGGCCGCTGCCCGCATCGCCCTCGACATGGCGGAGGAAGGGTTGATCGACCGGGAAACCGCCTGCCTCCGCACCGCCGGCCTCGACGCCGCGGCGCTGACGACGCGCATCATCGTGGCCGAGGACGGCGCGGCGCCGACGGTGCTCGGCCATGCCGCGACCGCCTCCAGCGGGGTTGCCAGCGGCGTGGTTGCCCTCAACGAGGCACAGGTCGCGGCGCTCGAGACGGAAGGAAAACCGGCGATCCTCGCGCGGCAGAACGCCGAGACCGATGACATTGCACTGCTCGAGCGCGTGCAGGGCCTGCTCACCCGGCACGGAGCGCGTACGTCCCATGCGGCCGTGGTGGCGCGGCAGCTTGGCAAGGTCTGCCTCGTCGGCTGCGAGGCAATGCGTATCGACGAATCGAGGGACCGAATCGGTTTCGGCGACACATGGCTCGATCCCGGAGCGGTGATCACCCTTGACGGCAACAGCGGCACGATTTTCGCGGGCGCATCGCGCACCGCCGAGCAGGTGCCGGCGGAATTGCTGCAGCGGCTCGACCGACTGCACGCGACAAAGGGATGAATGCCTGGCGCTGGACCAACCGGCCTGTGTCTCGCCTGATTTGGTCGCTCGCGACATTCTCGTCCCTGGCAGGCCATCGGACGAGAATGCCGTGCCAGACGCATCAGCAGTCGCGCCGGCCTGCGGTTGGGACCTCGGAGGCCCATGGTGTTGGCACAGGAAGTGGAACGCTCGCGTTGACGCCCGAGGCGGCCGACGTGGTGATCGGGTCGGACCAGGTCCTCACCGATTCCGCCGTCGCTCAGCTTTGGTCGGCCTCCGGATAGTCGACGCCGACGAGAAACAGCCCATCGGGTGGCGCCACCTGGCCGCAGGCGGCGCGGTCGCGCGCCTCGAGCGCCGCTTGGAGGTTGGCGACGGTCCAGCCGCCGTCGCCGACGCGTTTCAGCGAGCCGACCATCGAGCGTACCTGGTTGTGCAGGAAGGAACGCGCCGAGGCTCTTACCTCGATCATGTCGCCCGTCCGGCTGACATCGAGCCGTTCCAGCGTCCGGACCGGACTGTTGGCTTGGCACTGCGTCGAGCGGAAGGTGGTGAAGTCATGCCGGCCGAGCAGGACTTTCGCCGCTTCGTGCATGGCGACGGCGTCGAGCCGCTTCGGCACCCACCACACCTTGCCCTTTTCCAGCGCCGAGGGCGCACGGCGGTTGAGGATGCGGTAGAGGTAGTGGCGGCCGGTGGCCGAGAAGCGCGCGTCGAAATCGTCCGGGACAACCATCGCCTTCAGTATGGCAACATGTGCGCCGGCAGCCTGCAGATGGGCGTTCACGGCGTCGCGCACCTTGTCATCAGGCCATGCCTTGGCGAGGTCGACATGCGCCACCTGGGCCGTCGCATGCACGCCGGCATCGGTGCGGCCGGCGGCGCGCAACCTGACCTCTTCGCCGCAGAATTTCTCGATCGCCTGCTCGATCGCCTGCTGTACCGAAGGCTGATCCGCCTGGTGCTGCCAGCCGGCAAACAGACTGCCATCATATTCGATGTCGAGGCGAAAACGCGGCATGCTAGAGCATGATGCCGAAAAGTGTGGAGCGGTCTTCGGACGACATCATGCTCTTTCTCTTTGAGCTAGAGGCGGATCCAGATTTCAGGTCGATTCGACCTGAAATCATCCGGCTCTAGGGCTGTTGTCGCTTACGCGGCGAGTGCCGAGCCAAAGGCCGAGGCGTAGACCAGCCTGCCGGCTTCCGGCGCGTCGCCCCAGGCCAGCGCCTGCAGCGCCTCGCCCTGGTACTCACTCTCGAAGTTTTCGGCGCGTGCGTGGCTGTAGCCGAAACGGCTGTAGTAGACCGGATCACCGAGCACCACGGCCAGCGTCTCGCCGGCGTCCCTGAGGCGGATATGCGCCTCGCGGATCAGCGCGCCGCCGATGCCGCTGCCATGGAACGAAGGCTCCACCGCCAACGGTGCCAGCGCCACGGCCGCAAAGCTCTTGCCGCCATTGCGGACAAACAGCCGGGAAAACAGAATGTGGCCGACAACCTGGCCGTCCTCTTCCGCCACCAGTTCGGCAACGGCGTCGCCGCCGGTCACCAGCGCGTCGACCAGCCCGGCCTCCGCCTGCTGGCCGAAAGCGTGTTCCTCGACGAGGCGGATGGCCTCGCGATCCCGCGGCGTCGCCGCGCGTATCGACATCATGCTCATGAGAATTTCATTCCTTTTTCGATCTTGGCCCCGCGCAGGAATTCCGACGCGGCAGCGGGCCTTCCGCCCGCCCGTTGAACTTCGACCAGCCTGATCGCGCCTGCCCCGCAGGCGACCGTCAGCTGGTCATCGAGAATTCCTCCCGACTCGCCCGCGCCTTGCGAAAGCACCGAGCGAAGCAGTTTCAGCCGCTCCGGGCGGCCGCCAATTTCAATCTCGGACCACGCGCCGGGAAAGGGCGACAGGCCACGAATGTGATTGTGGACCTCGGTCGCCGAGCGATTCCAGTCCACGCGAGTCTCCGATTTATCGATTTTCTTGGCGTAGGTCACCCCTTCCACCGCTTGGGGGGTAAATGTCAGGGTGTCCCTTTCCAGCCGCGCCAGCGCTTCCACCACGAGTGCGGCACCAACTCCCATCAACCGATCATGCAGGTCGCCGGCCGTCATATCGGGTTCGATGGGGCATTTTTCAACCATTCCCACCGGGCCGGTGTCGAGCCCCTCTTCCATGCGCATCATCATCATGCCGGTTTCGCGGTCGCCCGCCATGATGGCGCGCTGGATGGGCGCCGCCCCGCGCCAGCGCGGCAACAGCGATGCATGGCCGTTGATGCAGCCGAGCCGCGGCGCCTCGAGAACCGCCTTCGGCAGCAGCAAACCGTAGGCGACGACCACGGCGACGTCGGCCCGCAGGGCGTGCAAAGCCGCCTGCTCGGCCTCACCCTTGAGCGACAACGGCGTGCGCACCTCGATGCCAAGCCGCTCTGCCTCGCGCTGCACCGGTGACGGCGTCAGCTCCAGCCCGCGCCGCCCGGCGGCGCGTGGCGGTTGCGTATAGACGGCTGATATCTCATGTCCGGCATCGCCGATCGCGCGCAGCGTCGGCACTGAAAACTCTGGCGTGCCCATGAAGATGACGCGGAGGGGCATTCCCCTATCCCACCAGCTTGCCCGGCGCCTTGTCCCTGGCGAGCTTCTTGAATTTCTTCACCACCATGTCGCGTTTCAGCTTCGAGATGTGGTCGATGAACAGCACGCCGTTGAGGTGGTCGATCTCGTGCTGCAGGCAGGTCGCCATCAGCCCCTCGGCTTCGATCTCCTGCAGTTTGCCGTCGCGGTCGAGGTACGTGACCCGCACCGCCGCCGGACGTTCGACCTCGGCGTAGTAGTCCGGGATCGACAGGCAGCCTTCCTCGTAGACGGAGCGCGCGTCGGCGCTCTCCAGGATTTCCGGATTGATGACGACATGCGGCGCCGGTGTCTCGTCTTCCTTGGCGAGATCGATCACCAGCATGCGCAGCGGTTCACCGATCTGGATCGCCGCGAGCCCGATGCCGGGTGCGTCATACATGGTTTCCAGCATGTCGTCGGCTAATTTGCGCAGGGGCGCGTCGACGCGCTCCACCGGCTTCGAAACCTGGCGCAGGATGGGGTCGGGAAGGATGATGAGCGGCTTGATAGGCATGGCGTTCCACGTAAGACGTCCAGCGAAAAGCGTCAACCGGGGCGCCTGGTTGGCGTTCACGTTTTGATCTGTGCCGACATGCCGAATCATCTATGCTGTCCACATGAATGACCTGACATCCATCCTTTCGGAGCCCGTCGCCCGGCTTGGCGCCTCCACGATCACGCTCGGCCATGCGCTGGCTTTCACCATGTTGCTGTTTCTCGGCCTGTTCGTGGCGCTCGTCATCGCGCTGTGGCGGTCGGCCAAGGCGCGCGCCGTGGCGGCCGCGGAAGCCGCCGACCATGCGCGCGATGCAGAGGCGCGGATGGCCGGCATTCTGCAGTCTCAATCCGAGATGCAGGGCCGCATGGGTGCCATCGCCGAGGTGTTCGGGGCACGGCAGGCGGAACTGACGCAGTCGATCGGCCAGCGCCTCGACGCCATGACCGGCCGCCTCGGCCAGACCATGACCGAGCAGACCAAATCCACGCATGAGAGCCTGGCCAAATTGCAGGAGCGGCTGGCGATCATCGATGTCGCGCAAGGCAACATCCAGTCGCTCGCCGGCCAGGTCGTGCAGTTGCAGGCGATCCTCTCCAACAAGCAGACGCGCGGCGCCTTCGGCCAGTCGCGCATGGAGGCGATCGTCGCCGACGGCCTGCCGCACGGCGCCTACGAATTCCAGGCGACCCTGTCCAACGGCAGCCGGCCCGATTGCCTGGTGAAGATGCCGAACGGCGCGCCCTCGCTTGCCATCGATGCCAAATTCCCGCTGGAGGCCTGGAATGCCATCCGCGCCGCCGACGGCGTCGAACTGCAGAAGGCCGCCTCGCAGGCCTTCCGCCGCGACATCGAGGTCCATGTCCGCGATATATCGGAAAAATACCTGATCCAGGGCGAGACGCAGGACACCGCCTTCATGTTCGTGCCGTCGGAATCGGTGTTTGCCGAGATCCACGAGAATTTCGAGGCGATCGTCCACAAGGCGCACCGCGCCCGCATCGTCATCGTCTCGCCGTCACTGCTGATGCTGTCGATCCAGGTCATCCAGGCGATCCTCAAGGACGCCCGCATGCGCGAGCAGGCGCACCTGATTCAGGGCGAAGTCATCCGGCTGATGGAGGATGTCGCGCGCGTCGACGAGCGGGTGCGCAAATTGCAGGTCCATTTCGGCCAGTCGGCCAAGGACATCGACGACATCCTCGTCTCGACATCGAAGGTGACCAAGCGCGGCCAGAAGATCGAGGCGCTGGAGTTCGGCGCGCAGCCTGCGGAAGACGGCACGGGCGGGGCCTCGTCGGCACCGGTTGCGAAAGTCGAAGGCGGCGCGCGCGTCGCCGATTCGAAGACCGGACAGCTCAGGCTGAGGGTTGTCGAAGGCGACGACTGAGCCGCGCTACTGCTCCTCGACGATGGCCATACCGTGAAATTCCGGCAGCCAATGCAGCGCCGAGCGGTGCCATTTCTGCTGTGTGGGGATCAAATCCTCGCGTTGCCGCGCGGTTCCCACTCGAATTCCATAGACCTTTGGGCCATCTCCGACCGACGTGGCGTAAAGGTGCGAACCGCAGTCGGCGCAAAAGGCTTGGGCGCGCTTGGCGCCGCTCGCCCCGGTCTTGGTATAGATCTTCGGCGTACCCTTGGTGATCCGATAATGATCCTCTGGCGCCGGAACCGTCACGCGAAAAGCCGTGCCGGTCAGTTGCTGGCAATCCGTGCAGTGGCAGATCGAGGTCTTTTCCGGGTCGACCTCCGCCTCGTAAGCAATGGCGCCGCAGTGGCAGCCGCCGTCGATCTTCATCGCCGCTCCTCCAAAATCCACCCTTGGATCATAGCGGGCCAAGGCTGCGAGGCAACGGCACTGCGCTAGTCCAGAGCCGGATCGGATGCGGATACGAGCAGTTTGCGCCGCTGCTCCCAGGTGCCGGTGGTCTGCGGCTTGACGAACAGCCGCATGATCTCCGGCATCTCTGTCTTCAGCCGTTTCTCGAGGCGCTCGACACAGGCTTCGATCTCCGGCGCCGTCAGATGATCCTCGAATTCGATGCTCAGGCCAGCGACAATCTCCGCCGGTCCCATATGCAGCGTCAGTACACCGTTCGCCCGCTGCACCGCCGGGTCCTGCTGGACGATGGCCAGCACCTGCTTCTGCACTTCGGGCGAGGCCGGTTCGCCCAGAAGCAGGCTCTTGCTTTCGCGCGCCAGGAAAATCGCCGTCGCGCCGAGGATAAGCGCGATGCCTATCGAAGCGGCGCCATCGAGCTCAGGCATGTCGAGCAATTCCGCCGCCAGGATGCCAGCGAAGGCGACGATCAGGCCGAGCAGGGCTGCGCTGTCCTCGAACAGCACGGTGTAGACGCTCGGGTCCTTGCTCGCTTGCACGGCCCGCAGCCAACCCTGTTTGCCCTTCTGCTGGCGGAACGCCTTCAGCGCGACCAGCCAGGAGCTGCCTTCAAACAGGAAGGAAAGGCCGAGAACGATGTAGTTCACCTTTGCGTTGGCGACCGGTTCGGGGGCCATGATGTGGATGACGCCTTCGTATAAAGAGACCCCGGCGCCGAGCGCGAAGACGAGAAGGGCGACGATGAAACTCCAGAAATAGAGCTCGCGGCCATGACCGAGCGGATGCGTCCGGTCGGCAGGGCGGGCTGCACGGTGCATGCCGTAGAGCAGCAGCCCGCCATTGCCGGTGTCGACCAGCGAGTGCACGCCTTCCGACAGCATCGCCGAACTGCCGGTGAAGAAGGCGGCGGCGAACTTGGTCAACGCGATGGCGAGATTACCGGCGAGCGCCGCGTAGATGACCCTTTTCGATCCGCCATGACCGGCCATCGTGTGTTCCCTGTTGGAGTTCCGAGCCTAGCGGAGCCCCTGTCGAAGCTCCACAGCCATCCACAACGCACGAACCGGCCAGTCGTTCAGGGTGGTGCCTACTCGACGATCTCGTCGGTCCACACCTTGAAGCCGGCGAGCGTGCCCGGTCCGAAGATATGGGTCAGCGGCACGTCGGCGGCGTCACGGCCGGAGGCGATGAGGACGCGGCCGATGCGCGGCGCATTGTTGCGCGGGTCGAAGACATGCCAGCGGCCACCGAGATAGACCTCCATCCAGGCGGCGAAATCCATGCTCGACCAAGGCTTTGGCATGCCGATGTCGCTGATGTAGCCGGTGCAGTAGCGCGTCGGGATGTTGAGCGCCCGGCAGAAGGTAACGGCAAGATGGGCGAAGTCGCGGCACACACCGCTCTGCTCGCGATAGGCTTCCGCCGCGGTGCGCGTCGGTCGCGCATTGCCGTAGCTGAAAACGATATGATTGTGAACGAAGTCGCAGACCGCCTGCACGCGCGGGATGCCGAGCGGCGTGTGGCCAAACAACCGCCACGCCTCGCTCGCCAGCAGGTCGCTCTCGCAAAAACGGCTGGGCAGCAGGAACAGCAGCGTCTCCGACGGCAGGTCGCGCACCTCGTGCTGCCAGGCCATCAGGTCGCCCATCTCAAAGGTGCCGGGGTCGCGGATCACCGCGTCGGTGCCGAAAGTGAAGCGTCCGGGCGGGGCGACGAACCGGTTGCACCAGTTGCCGAAGCTGTCGCGATAGCTTTCGATCGGCACCGGCGGGTTGGAGGTCAAGAAATCCGGCCGCTCGAGATCGGATGCGCGGGAATAGTGGACATTCAGCATCGCGATGAGCGGCGTTTCCTGTGGAAAGTCGAAGCTCATCTCGCAGCCGATGTGGATTCGCATTGTCGTCCTGACCTGCCTGCCCGTCAGTCGCCCGGCGAAAATCCAGGCTGATGCTGCAGTGCGATAAACAGCATGACATGGTCCGAACCGCTTTACGAGGGGAAAACCCGTTGACAGCGGAGGGCCAGCGCGAGCGAGCGGTGGCAGCCCCTTGCGGTCGGGCGATTCTCTTGTTTCACTTCGCTTCCCACAATCGGAGGAACGAATCATGGCTAAAGGTGCGATGAAGGCAGGCAAGGAGGCCCGCAAGCCGAAGAAGGACGCCAAGAAGCCCGCCCCGGCTCCGGCCCTGAAGGCGCCGCCGGTCAAGGCGATGAAGCTCAAGGACAAGTAAGTCCGGCCAATCCGTCTTGGACGGGATGACGGCCGGCAACATTGTCATGTCGCCGGCCGTTGTTGATCGGGCGCGCGAGATTCCCATATTGGCGTGGCGGGGACGACCTCGCGCTCCCCAAAATCAGGGCGGGACGACCCGCCATCCCTTGATCGAGCATCGGACGATGCTCGGACGGAGCGTTCCCGATGTCGTGGATCTTGCTGTTTTTTGCCGGCCTGTTCGAGATCGGCTGGGCAATCGGCCTCAAATACACCGATGGTTTCTCGAAGCTGGTCCCGACTGTCCTGACCGTGGCTTCGATGATCGTCAGCCTCACCCTGCTCGGCCTGGCGCTCAAGGTGCTGCCCGTCGGCACCGCCTACGCGGTGTGGACCGGCATCGGCACTGTCGGTACCGCTCTGCTCGGCATCTGGCTGCTCGGCGAGCCGGCCACCGCGATCAGGCTGGCTTGCATCGCGCTCATCGTCTGCGGCATCATGGGGTTGAAGTTCGCGGCCTGAGCCTGCCTTCAAGACAAACGCTTTCAGGGCCGCTGCAAGGCGACCCTGATCTCAACTCAATTCGGCGCGTGGCCGTGAAGGCGCTAGCGGGCGGAGAAGCCCGGAGGCGTTCTGCCGGTGCGCTGCTTGCGCGCCGCATAACGCGCGTCGCGCTTGGCCTTGCGTTCGGCTTCGTCGGCCAGCAAACGGGCGATGCGCTCGTTTTCTTCGGCTTCCCGAATCTTGGCCTCCGCCTGTGCCGCCTCTTCGGCTGCAATGCGTGCCGCTTCGGCCGCCGCCTCGCGCTCGGCCTTCTCGACCGCTTCGCGAGCCAGCTTTTCCTGCTTCAGCCTTGCCTTCTCGGCCTCGCGTATCTGGCGCGCCTCGAGGATTGCCTTGCGTTCGGCCTGTCGTGCCTGCACCGCAGGATCATCTGCCGCCGGCTTTGACTTGAAGCGCTCCAGAAGCGCCTTCTTTGCCTCGTTCGCGGCATTGCGCCGCTCGAAAATATCTTTTTCCCTGTAGATAGCCAAGTCCACTTCCCTGAAGTCAATTCGCGAGGCTTACATACGCGCGAATGCCAAGAGTTCAAGCGCCAAATCGGTATGCCAGCCATGAAATTCTGGCTTGTTGCAGCCGGGAGACGGCTTTTTGGGACATTCACTGTTCACAGTCCGCCCCTCTGGCGACGAAGCGGGCCGATCGCTACCTCTAGCGCGAAAAGCCCAACACCAGGATGACATGACATGGAACTCGGTCTCTACACCTTCGCCGACGTCAGCCCGCAGCCGGGCCCCGGCGCCATCGGCCCGCACGAGCGGCTGCGCAATCTGATCGAGGAGGTCGAACTGGCCGATCAGGTCGGCCTCGACGTCTTTGGTCTCGGCGAGCATCACCGGCCCGACTATGCCGCCTCCGCACCGGTGGTGGCGCTGGCCGCGGCCGCCGAGCGCTCGAAGCTCATCAAGCTGACCAGCGCGGTCACCGTACTGTCCTCCGATGATCCGGTTCGCGTCTTCCAGCAGTTTGCCACGCTCGACCTTCTGTCGAGTGGCCGCGCCGAAATCATGGCCGGGCGCGGATCGTTCGTCGAATCCTTCCCGCTGTTCGGCTACAATCTGGAGGACTATGACGAGCTGTTCGCCGAAAAGCTCGACCTGCTGCTTGCCATCCGCGATCAGGTAAAGGTCACCTGGTCCGGCAATCTGCGTGCGCCGATCAACGATCGCGGCGTCTATCCCCGGCCGTTCCAGGACAGGCTGCCGGTCTGGATCGCCATTGGCGGCACGCCGCAGTCGGCGGCGCGGGCCGGCGCGCTCGGGCTGCCGCTGGCGCTCGCCATCATTGGCGGCGAGCCGGCGCGCTTCACGCCGCTGTTCGACCTTTATCGCGAGGCCGCCAAGCGCTCCGGCAGTGATCCGGCGGGCCTCGCCACCAGCATCAACGTGCACGGTTTCATTGCAGAAACCACGGAACAGGCGGCCGATGATTTCTACGGCCCCCAGGCGGAGGTGATGAACCGCATCGGCCGCGAGCGCGGCTGGGGCCCGACATCGCGGGCGCATTTCGACCAGTCGCGCGGTCCCAATGGCGCACTGTTCGTCGGCAATCCAGAGCAGGTGGCCGAGAAGATCGTCGCCCAGCACAAGATCTTCGGCAACGATCGCTTCCTGCTGCAGATGGCGATCGGCGTCATGCCGCATGCCAAGATCATGAAGGCGATCGAACTCTACGGCACCAGGGTGGCGCCGATCGTGCGCAAGGAAACGGCGAAGTCCGCGCCGGCGGTGACGGCGCCTGCCGCATAAACCGACGGCAGCGCCCTCATCGCGGGGCAATGCCGGCTAACGGAACCTTGAAGCCACGCCGGCGTTTTCCGTCGACGGATTGCACCAATTGCGGTGCGCCGCCGAGGGACCACGATGAAAGCCGAACCCGCTGCCTCTGGCGCCGGCGTTGCCGATGAGCCGGATCCGCGTGTCGAGGCACGCGCGGACACGCATTTGATGCGTTCGCTGCTCGTCGGCATCTTTGTGTTCATGACCATCTATGCGCTTTACTTCGCCCGCGCCTTCTTCATGCCGGTGATTCTCGCTTTCCTGCTGGCCTTGACGCTGACGCCGATCGTCCGGCTGCTGCGCAAGCGCGGCATTCCCGAAGTGGTTTCGGCGACCCTTCTGGTGCTGCTGTCGATCTGCGTTTTCGTCAGCGCCGGCTACCTGCTCAGCGGCCCGGTCATCGACCTCCTCAACAACACCTCGTCGATCGGCCAGCAGCTCACCGAGCGACTGGCACAATTGCGGCGTCCGCTCGAGAGGATCATGCAGATCTCGCATCAGGTCGAACAGATGACCCAGACCTCGCAGGAGCCGGGCATACAGAAGGTGGCGGTGGCGCAGTCCGGCATCCTGTCGGCGGCCGCCAGCAACATCCTGTCGGCGGGGACAAGCCTCACCATCATCTTCGTGCTGTCGCTGTTCCTGCTCGCCTCCGGCACGATGTTCTACGAGAAGATCATCCAGTCCTTCGCCAGCCTCAGCGAAAAGAAGCGGGCGCTGCGCGTCGTCTATGACGTGGAGCGCGAAATCTCGCATTACCTGCTCACCGTCGCCATTATCAATGTCGGCCTCGGCACCGTCATAGGTCTCGGCCTGTGGGCGCTCGGCATGCCCAACCCGCTGGTCTGGGGCGTGGCTGCGGCGCTGCTCAACTTCCTGCCCTATGTCGGAGCACTGATGACCATCGTGCTTGTCGCGATCATGGCGCTGATCAGCTTCGACACCATCTCCTATGCCCTGCTGGCGCCGGCCTTCGTGCTGTTGTGCGATATCGTCGAAGGCCAGTTCGTCACACCCATGGTGGTCGGCCGGCGCCTCGAGATCAACGCCGTGGCGATCTTCATTGCCATTGCCTTCTGGTCATGGCTCTGGGGCTTCGTCGGTGCCTTGATGGCGGTGCCGCTGCTGGTTGTCATCAAGGTGTTCTGCGATCATTTCGACGGGCTCAGCCATGTCGGCAATTTTCTCGCCGCGCAGCAGACGGCGGTGGTTGTGGAGGAACCGACCGAGGAGGGCGGCAAGGCCCCCGCATAATCGGCGGACCGTGTTTGCGGCACCCGGATCGAATGCCTATATCCGGCCAGTCAATGCCGGTGCCTGTCCCATGAGCGATACCCCCTTCGATCTCGACGCCTATCTCACGCGCATCGGCTATGCCGGTTCGAGGGATGCGTCGCTGGACACGCTCAAGGCGCTGCATCTCATGCACCCGCAGGCCATCCCCTTCGAGAACATCGATCCGTTCCTCGGCAGGCCGGTTCGGCTCGACCTCGCCTCGTTGCAGGACAAGATCGTCGCCGGCGGTCGCGGCGGCTATTGCTTCGAACACAATCTGCTTTTTATGCATGCGCTGAGGGCGCTTGGTTTTCAGGTCGGCGGCCTTGCCGCGCGGGTGCTTTGGGGCCAGCGCGAAGACGCCATCACCGCGCGCGGCCACATGCTGCTACGCGTCGAACTCGACGGCCGCACCGTCATCGCCGATGTCGGGTTCGGCGGCCTGACCTTGACCGCGCCGCTGCTGCTCGATCCGGGCCGCGAGCAGACGACCCCGCACGAGACCTTCCGCATCGTCGAGACAGACGATCATTTTCGATTGCAGGCGGCCATCGGCGGCGACTGGCGCTCGCTCTACCGCTTCGACCTGCAGCCGCAATATGAAGTCGACTATTCCGTCACCAACTACTTCCTGTCGACCAACCCGACATCGCATTTCCTCTCTTCGATCCTCGCCGCGCGTGCCTTGCCGGACAAACGTTACGCACTGCGCGGCAATCGCCTGTCGATCCACCACATTGGCGGCCGCAGCGAGCAGAAGGAAATAGCCACGGAAGCCGAGCTCGCCGACACGCTGCAAGGCCAACTCGGCATCGTCATTCCCGACCGCGCCGCCTTCGAAGCCAGGCTGCGCGAAAAGAACATCGTGGAGACCAACGCATGACTGACCTTTCCGTCCTCGACCTGTCGCCGATCGTCGAAGGCAGCGATGCCTCGCAGTCGCTCGCCAACTCGCTCGATCTTGCCCGCCATGCCGAGCGGCTGGGCTACAAGCGCTACTGGCTGGCCGAGCATCACAACATGCCGGGCATCGCCAGTGCTGCCACAGCGGTCGTCATCGCCCATGTCGCCGGTGGCACCAGGACCATTCGCGTCGGCGCCGGTGGCATCATGCTGCCCAACCATTCGCCGCTGGTCATTGCCGAACAGTTCGGCACCCTGGCCGCCTTGCATCCGGGCCGCATCGATCTCGGCCTTGGCCGCGCGCCCGGCACCGACATGGGCACCGCGCGGGCGCTGCGCCGCAACCTCGAGGCCGGGGTCGACAATTTCCCGCAGGACGTCGTCGAGCTGATGGGTTATTTCCGGCCGGCCGAGGAGGGCCAGCGCATCCGCGCCGTGCCGGGCGAGGGCCAGAACGTGCCGATCTGGATTCTCGGCTCCAGCCTCTACGGCGCCCAACTCGCCGCCATGCTTGGCCTGCCCTATGCGTTCGCCTCGCATTTCGCGCCGGCGGAACTGGACAATGCGCTGGATATCTACCGCTCGCGCTTCCAGCCGTCGGACCAGCTCGACAAGCCGCATGTCATGCTCGGCCTCAACGTCTTTGCCGCGCCCACCGATGCCGAGGCGCGATTGCTGTTCACTTCGCTGCAGCAGGCCTTTGTCAATCTGCGCACCGGCAGGCCCGGAAGACTGCCGCCGCCGGTGGAGAACTATGACCGCGATCTCGATCCGATGGCCAAGACCATGCTTGACCAGGCGCTGTCCTGCGCCGTCGTGGGGTCCCCGGAAACGGTCAGGCAAGGCATCGACGCCTTTGTCCACCGCACCGGCGCCGATGAGCTGATGGTCACCGCGCAGATCTTCGATCATACGGCCCGGGTGAGGTCGTTCGAGATCCTGGCCGAGGCACACAAATCGCTGTCGCAGGCGGCCTGAAATTTATCGGCCGCCAAGCGCTTTTGCCGACATCGATGCTCTGCTAAGTGCGGTGCATCCATAGGCAAGAGCGAGCTTTCCCGTGACACATGATCTCGACGCACGCGTGCAGTTCGCCATCGATCTGGCGCGGAGGGCCGGCGAACTCGGCCTGAAATACTTCCGCGACCTCGACAGCCTGACCATCGAGAGCAAGGGTCATCAGGACCTGGTCTCGCAAGCGGATCGCGAGGTCGAACTGTTCATCCGCGCCGCCATTGCCAAGGACTATCCGCAAGACGGCATCGTTGGCGAGGAACATGCCTCGGTCGCTGGCTCGACCGGCTATGTCTGGGTCATCGATCCCATCGACGGCACCGCCAATTTCGTGCGCGGCATCCCGGCCTGGTGCGTGGTGATCGCTTGCGCCAGGGACGGAGAGACGGTCGTTGGCGTCATCCACGAGCCGTCGACCGGCGAGACCTTCCATGGCAGGCTCGGCGGCGGCGCCTTCGTCAATGGCAAGACGATCAAGACAAGCGCGGCCACCAGCCTGGAAGAAGGGTCGGTCGGGACCGGATTCTCAAACCGGGCGGAAACCGAACATGTCGCCGTGCTGATCCGCATGCTCCTGGCCGAAGGCGGCGTCTTCTTCCGCAACGCGTCCGGTGCCCTGATGCTTGCCTATGTCGCCGCCGGCAGGCTGCTTGGCTATGTCGAACAGCACATGAACGCCTGGGATTGCCTGGCCGGCATGCTTTTGATCGAGGAGGCCGGCGGCAAAATCGTCAAGCCCGATCCGAAGACGGTGCTGCAGGACGGGACGCTGGTGATATCAGGCGGCAAGGGTGTCTTTTCGAAGCTGCAGGAGCTTTCCTCGGAGGCGTTCAGGCTCTGATCGCGATCCAGCCTGCTCCACCTGGAATGAAACCGATTATTTCCGCTCAGGCCAGTTTGGCCAGCAGCTTCATGAAGGTGGCGATCTCCTTGGCCGAGAGTGGCGCCAGCGTTTCCTGGGTGATCTCGCGGGCCAGCGGGATCAGGCGTTCGACGGCGTCGCGGCCCTCGGCGGTCAGGTTGACCAGCAGCCGCCTCTTGTCGACCTCGTGCTTGGAGAGCTCGACCAGGCCGCGCGCCTTCAGCCGGTCGATGACGCCCTTCACCGTCGCCGCATCCATGGCGATCAGAGTGCCGAGCTGATTCTGCGAGGTCTCGCCGACGTCGCGCAGTTTGGCGAGCGCCGCGAATTGCGGCGGCGTCAGATCGGCGATACGCGCGGCGAAGATCGAGACATGGCGCTGATGCGCCTTGCGCAGGATGAAGCCGACCTGCTCCTGCAGGCGATAGTCGTTTTCGTCAGGCTCTTCGGCCTCGACCAGCTTGAGCAGATTGTCCTCGCCGCTCACCGCAGCCCGTCCCAGGCCTTGATATCCTTGGCCGCCAGGCCGCCCATGCGGTCGTGCACGCGCGGGCCGCAGGTCATGGCGAGGCAGAACAGGATCTCGTCGGGGCGCGGCCCATCGCTGATGCCGACTTCCATGGCGTCGAAGTGGCTGCGCACATAGGCGGCGTTGATGTGGCCGAGCGGCACGTCGAGTCGCGAGCCGAAGGCGCCGACCTTCTTCGCCGACGGCACGATCGCCTTGGCATCGCCGAGCCGCTCGCGCATGGCGTAGCCGCCCGGCACATGCCACAGCGCGCCGTGCTCCAGCTCGCCTGATGTGCCGACAATAGCCCCCTTGCCGTAGCCGTCGATCCGTTTCACGTCGCCGCCGAGGGCCGCGATCAGCCGGTCGGCGAGCAGCAGCCCGAGCGGCTTCAGGTCATCCATGGCGCTCTGCAAGTCCTCGACATAGCGCCCGGCGAACGGGTTCTTGACCAATGCCATCGCGGCGGCGCGCCGGCGTGGAACCGCGACCACCGGCCCGCCCTCGTGAAAGATCTCTTCGGTCAGCACCGCGATCTTGCGGATCGGAAACTCAGGCATGGGCAACTTCCTTCCCTGGAATTTTGTTGGGCGCGGCGAGTGCGACGGAGCCGCTGATGCGGGCCTCGCCGCCAAGAAACAGCGCCGATCCGGCAATCAGCCCGCGCCGGCGAAAATCTTCGGCGACGGCAAGGCCATTGTCCAGCGCCCGTGCCACCTCGCCAAATGCAAGCGTTCCGACGGCCTGTGTCACCAGGCGCGGGCCGAGATCGCTGTCGGGCGACAGTTCGTGTGCTGGAACGCGCTTGATGGCGGGATTGCCGGGCAGGTCGACGGCGTTGGCAATGAGCGTCGCCGCCGCATCGGCCTCGGCGCCAGTCCGCGCGAGAACGGTGACGGCGTCGGCAATGCCAAGCGAGAAGGAGCGGCCGCGCCAGCCGCTGGTTGCAACGCCGCGAACGCCATCTTCTGAGCGAATGGTGATCCGGTCCGCCATGCCGTTGCCGGTGCCGGCAACCGCCAGGCCCATCGACTGGCCCCTGCCGATATGGAGAGCGCTGTCGCCGCCATTATTGACATAGGCGCGATCGAGCTTGCGACCGGCAAGCAGCGCGGCGAGCATTTCGTCGGCTACCGATCCTGCAACGGCCGCCATTGGTGTTATGAAGCATTCCGCCAAGGGCATGACGGCGGCTTCCATGCGGCGCGCCGTCGGGCCGGCGAAGGTACGCGGCGCCAAGAAAAACGCCGGGAGCCGCAATTCGGGAAGCTCCTCGACCAACTCGATCAGGATCGTCTGGAAGCGCGCAACCGCTTGCTCATAGGCTTGGCGGCATTCGCTCGCATCGCCAAAAGCCTCGACGATCAGGTCGATCGGCCCGTGGTTGAGATGCAGCCGCCTGCCGTCCTGCAGCCAATGTGCTTGCGGGCCATCCATCATCCGGCCCCGTTCGTCGGCGTGCGGTGCAATTGCGCCAGCGGCGGCCATGGATTGCCGGCCACGGCATCCGTGCCGCGGCGTGGATTGAGATATTCGCCACCCTTGGCAACGATATCGTCGACGCTGCGGATCTCGGCCTCGTAGCCGCCGAGCCTGATGTAGTCGTCGCGGCGCAGTGTGAATTCGATCGGCGCCACCAGCGCCGGGGTCGGCACATAGCCGAAGGCGCCTTCCGGCACCCGGGTGACATCCACCATCAGCGTGATGCCGCCGCCCGGCCAGACATAGACCGGCGCGCCGCCGACCGTCACATAGGTGGTCAAGCGTTGCACGGAACGGGTGAGATTGACCGGGTTCTCGGTGACGCCGGCGCGCAGCGATCCGCCGGCGCCGCCGATGAACAACACGGTGCATAGCGCCGGCTCGCAATTCTCCTCGATCAGTCCGACGGACTTTTGCAGCCGCTCGGGAAACGGCTTCCGCACCGGCTTCAGTTCATCGTCGAGCTCGTAATAGGCGAATTGCTCGCCGGTGGTCGAGACCATCAGCAGCGACAGGCCCGGCCGCGCGCCCTTCTTGGCGTTCCACTCGCCGAGGATCGACAGCGGGTCGGATATGCTGGTGCCGCCCCAGCCGAGGCCGGGCTCGGATACCTTGAAATAGCGGCCAGGTGTAGAACGGCGGCCGACGATCTTGATCCCGGTATCCTGCCAGCCCAGCACCTTGCCTGCCTGATGCTCGGAGACGACGCCGGTGATGTGGTCGTCGACCACCACAACCTCGTCGACGAGGCCGCGCCATTGCATGGCGAACATGCCGATTGTCGCCGAGCCGCAACCGACGCGCATACGGTGTTCCTGCTTGCCGTCGATGACGGGTGGCTTGCCGGCTTCGACGATGATGGTGGCACCGCCGTCGATGGCGAGTTCCACCGGCTTGCGGTTGCACAGATTGAGCAGCGCGTCGCAGGTGGCGCGGCCTTCCGCCTTGGAGCCGCCGGTGAGATGATGCACGCCGCCCAGCGACAGCATCTGCGAACCATATTCTCCCGTGGTGACATGGCCGATCGCCTCGCCCTGCGATCGCACGACAGCCGTTTCGGGTCCGATATGACGATCGGTGTCGATCTTCACCTTGACGCCGCAGTAGGAGAAGATGCCCTCGGTAACGACGGTGACGAGATCGACGCCTTCGACCTCCTGGCTGACGATGAAGGGGGCCGGCTTGTAGTCGGGATAGGTGGTGCCGGCACCGATGGCGGTGACGAAGCGGCGGCCGGTATTGACCAGTTCGCCATCCCATGCCTCGCCCTCGGCGACGAACGGCACCACGGCGGCACCGGTCTCCGCCGCATGGTCGAGGATGGTCAGCGGGTCCATCCGCACGATCCTGCCGCCGACATTGCCGTAGCGGTCGCAGGCGCCGGTGCGGCCATCGGCGATGTAGCACATCACCGGGCAGGCATCGCAGCGGATTTTCTCCGCCACCAGCTTCTCGCCGGGATCATGGGTTTCGAAGCGTTCGGCAAGCTCGCTCATCGGCGTGCCTCCTTGTCGCGGATGGCGGCGCGGATACGCGTCGGCGTCGCCGGAACCTTGGTGACCAGGACACCGGTGGCGTGCCTGATGGCGTTGAGGATCGCCGGCGCCGTCGGGATCAGCACATGCTCGCCCAGGCCCTTGGCGCCGAACGGACCTTCCGGGTCGGGAACCTCGATCAGGATCGTCTCGATCGGCGGCACGTCGCCGATGGTCGGAATGAGATAGTCGTGCAGGTTCTCGGTGCGGCCGGGAATGTACTCTTCCATCAGCGCCATGCCGATGCCTTGCGCGATGCCGCCCTCGATCTGGCCCTCGACCAGCAGCGGGTTGATCGCCCTGCCGACATCGTGCGCGGCGGTGATCTTGATCAGCTTCACCGTGCCGAGCTTGAGGTCGACCTCCAGCTCGGCGATCTGCGCGCCGTAGCCGTAGACCGCATAGGGTTTTCCCTGGCCCTTGGCATCGAGCGGCAGTGTCGGCGGATCGTACGTCTCCTCGGCGCGGAAGACGAAGCCATCGGCATCCTCGTCAAGAGCGGCAAGCTCGATACGGCGGGCGGCGTCACCCTCGCGGATGACGATCGCCGAGCTGTCCAGCCGCAGGGACGCCTTTTCGGACACATTGGCAAAGCGCAAGATCTTTTCGCGCAAGGCGCGGCCGGCCTTCTCGGCGGCCTTGCCGGTGACGAAGGTCTGGCGCGAGGCCGATGTCTTGCCGGCATCGGGGGTGATCGCCGTGTCAGCGCTCCTCAGCTGAAATTTTTCCAGCGGCAGGCCAAGCGCGTCGGCGCAGATCTGGGCTATGACCGTATTGGAGCCCTGGCCGATATCGACGGCGCCCTGGTGCAGGATGATATCGCCGGAGGGCGAGATGCCGACCCTGATGGTCGACGGATTGGGCAGCGAGGTGTTGCCGCAGCCGTACCAGCAGGAAGCGATACCAACGCCGCGCTTTCTATTTATATTAGCAATATTGAATGTATATGCATCGGCGTTCGCGCGCGCCCAATGCGGGCGCAGGGATTCGAGGCATTCGGCGATGCCGACGCCGGAGTCCAGCCGCTGCCCGGTAACCGTTTCGGAGCCGTTCCGAAGGCAGTTCTTCAAGCGAAAGTCGAGCCGGTCCATGCCGAGCTTGCCGGCCAGTTCGTCGTAGAGCGTCTCCTGCATGATCGTCGCTTGCGGCACGCCGAAGCCGCGGAAGGCGCCGGAGATCGGGCCATGCGTGTGGATGGCGCGGCCCTCGGCGCGGTAGTTGGGCGTCGCATAGGGGCCGGACGCGTGCACCGGCACCCGGTTGGCCACGGTCGGGCCCCAGCTGGCATAAGCGCCGGTGTTGAAATCGCCGGCAAAGATCATGCCGATGACATGGCCGTCGGCATCGGCGCCGATGGTCGCCTTCATCTCCGAGGGATGACGCTTGGTGGTCGACATCATCGATTCGTTGCGGGTGTAGGCGAGCGCCGCCGGGCGTCCGGTCTTCAGCGCCACCAGCCCGATCAGCGGTTGTAGCGACACGTCGAGCTTCGAGCCGAAGCCGCCGCCGGTCGCGGTCGGCACGATGCGCACCTTGTCGGCGGCGAGGCCGAGCACCTTGGCGGTGTCGTCGCGGTCCATATAGGGTGCCTGGGTGCAGGCGATGACGACCAGCGTGTCGCCGTCCAGATATGCATAGCCGGCTTCCGGTTCGATATAGGCATGCTCGACATAGGAAGTGTCGATCGCGCCGGACACGGTGACGGCAGCGCCGGCAAGCGCCGCCTCGGGGTCGCCGCGCTCGACGAAGCCTGAGGTGAGCAGGTTCGCCGGGCGGTTGTCATGGATCAGCTTGGCACCGCTGGCCTGCGCTTCGCAGGGCTGCAGGAGATGCGGCAATTCGGTCCATTGCACCGGGAAGTCCGACAGGTCCAGATCGAGCATGGCCTCGCGCTCGCCGGCAACCAGCGCCACTGCTTCACCACGAAGGCGCACAAACCCTTCGGCCAGCGCCGGCTGGTCGGCGAACGGACCGATGACGCCGAAACAGTTCTTTCCCGGAATATCGGCCGCGGTGAACACACCGGCGATGCCTGGATGCTGCTTCGCCCAGCCTTCGAGATCGCCGAACGCGAAGCTGGCGTGATAATGCGGCGAGCGGACCACCAGCACGGCCAGCGCATCGGCGGGGAAGGAATCGGCACCGAATTTTTCACCGCCAGTGACTTTCGGCACACCGTCGAGCCGGACCGGGGAGGAGCCGATCGCATGGCCGGATTGGGGCAAGCGGAAATCGAGGCCGGCTGCCTGCAAGGAGGCATCCATCACCGCCGCGATGATCTTCCGGTAGCCGGTGCAGCGGCAGAGAATGCCGCCCAGCGCATCCTGCACCTCGGTCTCGGTCGGGTTGGGTTTCTTGTCGAGCAGCGCAGTCGCTGCAACAAGCAGGGCCGGCGTGCAGATGCCGCATTGCGCGGCGCCATGGGCGAGGAACGAGGCCTGCAACGCCGACAGCCGGCCGTTGGCGAGCCCCTCGACGGTCGTAATCACCGTCTCCGCGGCGGAAGCCGCCGACATCAGGCAGGCGCAGACGGGATCGCCGTCGACCAGCACCGTGCAGGCGCCGCAATCACCGGCGTCGCAACCGACCTTGGTGCCGGTCAACCGCAGGTCGTCACGCAGCACGGAAGACAGCCGGCGCAGCGGCGGTACGTTGACCGATATGGCGGCCCCATTGACCTCGAAGGCGATGTCGGCGCGATCCAAACTCATGCCAGGCTGAGTGTCGCTCATGCGGCCACCTTGTCGCCTGCTAGTTGCCCTGTAGCGGCAAGCACGGCGCGGGCAACGATCTCGCGCACCGCATCGAGCCGGTATTCGGCGCTGCCGCGCACATCGGCGATCGGCGACAGTTCAGCCATCGGCGCGGACAGGACCGCATCGGCGAGCGAGGGGTCGACAGCCAGCCCGCGCAAGGCGGCCTCGACGCCGGCAAGCCGCTTGGCCACCACGGAGCAGGAGCCGGCGGCGACGGCCGCATCCCTGACAGCGCCATTCTCGACGACCAGACGTGCCGCCACCATGGCGATGGAAATGACGAGATAGCGCCGCGCGCCGAGCTTGACGAAAGCCGACATGCCGGAGGCGGCAGGCTTAGGGACGCGGATTGCCGTGACCATCTCGCTTGCCTGCAAGGCAGTGCGGCGATTGCCGAGAATGAAATCCTGCAGGGGCAGGTGGCGGGTCGCCGCTGCCGAACGCAGCTCGACCTCGGCCTCGAGCGTCAGCAGGCCCGGCACGCCATCGGCGGCCGGCGAGGCGTTGCAGAGATTACCGGCGACCGAGGCGACGTTCTGGATCTGCGCCGAGCCAACCTCGGCCGCCGCCTGTTTCAGCGCATCGAAGGCCGGCGGCAACGGATGGCGGATGATGTCGGTCCAGGTCGTGCGCGCGCCGATGACCCAGTGGCTGCCGGTCTCGGCGATGCCGCGCAGCGCGGCCAGGCCATTGATGTCGAGGACATTGTCACGGAAGGGCTTGCTGCCCTGTGCCGGGTAGAAATCGGTGCCACCGGCAAGGATACGCCAGGCGCCCTCGCCGAGCAGAGCGAGCGCCTCGTCGACCGTGGTGGGTTTCGCGTAACGGATCACGCTTTACCTTCCAGAAAAGGGGGTCTTCCAGAAATGGGTGTTTCGAAAGACCTTGCCAGCCTCGGAGTTGGCGAAATTCATTCGTATGCAAATGATATCAAGCCGGCGGGAATTGTCAAAGCCGGAGTTTGCGGCAGCTCGGCCGGCACGCATTTGTTATGTCGCCAGAGGTTGACGCAGCCGGCCATCTGGTCAAGTTTCTGCGTCTGGTCGCGTCCGCGGCACTTTTTCACTGGAGCACGCTCCCAGGACAGCCCACAAGGAAGCCCCATGGCCGACGAAGCGCTTGTTGTCATCGACCTGCAGAACGACTTTTGCCCGGGTGGCGCGCTGGCGGTTGCCGGTGGCGACGAGATCGTGCCGCTGGTCAACGATTTGATCCGGCGAACCGACCATGTCGTGCTGACGCAGGACTGGCACCCCGCCGGCCATTCGAGCTTTGCCTCCAGCCATCCAGGCTCGCAGCCCTTCACGATGATCGAGATGCCCTACGGCCAGCAGACGCTGTGGCCGGATCATTGCATCCAGGGCAGTCTCGGCTCGGATTTCCATTCCGGCCTCGCCTGGACCAAGGCCGAGCTTGTCATCCGCAAGGGATTTCGGTCGGAGATCGACAGCTATTCGGCCTTCTTCGAGAACGACCGGACGACGCCGACCGGCCTTGCCGGCTATCTGCGCGAGCGCGGCATCGACAGGCTGACCCTGGCCGGCTTGGCGACCGACTTCTGCGTTGGCTTTTCAGCGCTGGACGCCGTCAAACAGGGGTTCAAGATCACCGTCCGCCTAGATGCCTGCCGTGGCATCGATCTCAATGGTTCGCTTGAAGCAATGCTGCAGCGCATACGCGACGCCGGCGTGACGCTCGAAGACCATTTGTCGGACTGAACGGACAGTGGGGCGTCAGGGGGGCTTCTTGCGGGTCACAGGGGGGATGGCGGGCGCTGCGATCGCCGTCGCGCTGCTGTTTCCAGCACAGGCTTTCGCGGTAGAGGAACACGGCCTGCCCGGCGCAACGATGTCGCTGTGGTGGGCGCTGCCCTTTGCCGGCCTGCTCTTGTCGATTGCCACGGGGCCGCTGCTGTTCCACCATGTCTGGGAGCATCACTACGGCAAGATCACGGCGCTTTGGGCGGCACTGGCGGTGGTGCCGCTGATCGCGGCATTCGGTGCCCCCGCGGCCATCGAAGCCGTGCTGCATACCGTGCTCACCGAATATATGTCGTTCATCATCCTGCTGTTCGCGCTGTTCACCATTTCGGGCGGCATCCTCCTCGCCGGCAACATCCATGGCACGCCGCTGGTCAATGCCGGACTGCTGCTGGTCGGCGCCATTCTCGCCTCCATCATCGGAACGACCGGCGCCTCGATGATCCTGATCCGGCCGATCCTGCGCGCCAACGACGCCAGGCGGTTCAATGCCCATGTCGTCATCTTCTTCATTTTCCTGGTGTCCAACATTGGCGGCTCGCTGACGCCGTTGGGCGATCCACCGCTGTTCGTTGGCTTCCTGCGCGGCGTCGACTTTTTCTGGACAACGACGAACCTCTGGCGCGAGACGCTGTTCGTCAGCGGGGTGGTGCTGATCGTCTTCCTGGCGATCGACATCGTCCTGCATGGCCGCGAAGCCGGCGCGCCTAAGATCAAGGACCCCACGCCGGACAAGACGGTGCGCCTGCGGGGGCTGCCCAACATTCCGCTCCTGGCCGGCGTGATCGGTGCGATCCTGCTGTCGGCAAGCTGGAAGCCGGGCGTGAGCTTCTCCATCCTCGGCGTCAGCCTCGAGCTGCAGAACCTGATGCGCGACGCCATCATCCTGG
Organism: Mesorhizobium sp. RCAM 05104; assembly: GCF_059683645.1. Lineage (NCBI taxonomy): Bacteria > Pseudomonadati > Pseudomonadota > Alphaproteobacteria > Hyphomicrobiales > Phyllobacteriaceae > Mesorhizobium > Mesorhizobium sp. RCAM 05104. The sequence goes on from NZ_CM185033.1 coordinate 3,409,053, forward strand.
CGCTCGCCTTCCTTTCGCTCGCCGTCTCGCGCAAGAGCCACCGGGAGGCGAACGGCTTCAACTGGGGCCCGATATCGGAAGTCGCGAAACTGTTTGCCGGCATCTTCATCTGTATCGTGCCGGTCGTCGCCATCCTCAGGGCAGGCCACGAAGGCGCATTGGCGCCCTTGGTCGCGCTGGTCACTTCGCCAACTGGCCAACCCAACGACCTCGCCTATTTCTGGCTGACCGGAGCGCTGTCGTCCTTCCTCGACAATGCGCCGACCTATCTGGTGTTCTTCGAACTCGCCGGCGGCGATCCACGGCATCTGATGACTGAAGCCGCCCCGACATTGGCGGCGATCTCGGCCGGCGCAGTGTTCATGGGCGCCAACACCTATATCGGCAACGCACCCAACTTCATGGTCTATGCCATTGCCAGGCATCGTGGCGTGAAAATGCCAGGCTTCTTCGGCTACATGGCGTGGTCTGGCCTTGTGCTGATCCCGACCTTCTTGATCGCCGGATTCCTGTTCTTCGGGTGAACCTCACCCGACGCCGACATAGCGCCTGACCGCGGACGGATCGGCGCGCAGTTGCTCGACATCGACCGTCTCGCGGTTGCGGCCATTTTCGATGAAGCAAACGCGGTCGGCGACGGACAACACGGCATCGACACGCTGCTCGACCAGGATGGTGGAGACGCCCATGTCGCGCAACTTCGCCACCGTCTCGCGGATCTTGGCGATCATCGACGGCATCAGGCCTTCGGTCGGCTCGTCGAGCAGCAGCACCCGCGGTTCGAGGCAGAGCGCGCGCGCCATCGCCAGCATCTGCTGCTCGCCGCCGGATAGCGTGCCGGAGCGCTGCCGGAGCCGCTGGCGCAGCAGCGGGAAGAGGTCGAGCACGGTCTCGCGCGTCGCCTTGCCCTTGCCGCGCGCCATTAGCCCGATCTCGATGTTTTCCGCCACCGTCATCTCGGCGAACAGGCGCCGGCCTTGCGGCACATAGGCGACGCCGGCCTTCGGCACCTCATGCGCCGGCAGCCCGGTCAATTCCCGGCCGTCGAGCCTGATCGAGCCGGCGCTTGACGGAACCAGTCCCATGATCGCCTTCAGCGTCGTCGTCTTGCCGGCGCCGTTGCGGCCGAACAGGCACAGCACCTCGCCCTTGTTCAGCACGAGATCGAGACCGTAGAGCACCTGGACCTCGCCATAGAAGCAGTCCAGTCCCGAGATCACCAGCGCCTCGGGCTTTGTCTCCGCCTTGTTCGTTTCGGTCATGGGGCGGTCCCCAGATAGGCCTCCTGCACCGCTGCGTTCTCGCGGATCGCTTCCGGCGTGCCTTCGGCCAGGATCTTGCCGGCGTTGAAGACGGTGATGCGGTCGGCCAGATGCATGACCACAGGCATGTTGTGTTCGATCAGCAGCACGGTGGCGTTTTTGGCGATCTCGCGCACCAGGGTGATGAAATTGTCGATCTCGCCGTCGGCCAGCCCTTGCGTCGGCTCGTCGAGGATCAGCAGGCGCGGCTTCAGTGCAAGGCCCATCGCCACTTCCAGCAGGCGCTGATGGCCATAGGACAATTGTCCGGCCGGCATGGCGGCTTGGTCGGCAAGGCCGGTGCGTTCGAGCGCCGTCATGACGGCGGCCTGTATCGCGCTCTTGGAAGGGCCATGCCGCAGCGTCAGTTGCGCGGGCAGCGCGACGTTGGCGTAAACGGACAGGTTGGCATAGACGCTGGTGATCTGGAACGTGTAGGCGATGCCCTGGCGGACCCGGACGTAGGCCGGCTGGCTGGTGATGTCGGCGCCGTCGAAGACGATCATGCCGGAAGAGGGCTGGATACGGCCGCTGACCAGGCTGACAAAGGTGGTCTTGCCGGCGCCGTTGGGGCCGATGACGGCGCGGATCTCGCCCGGCATCAAGGTGAAATCGACATTGTCGACGGCGCGCAGGCCGCCGAAATTGCGCGACAGGCCCTTGGTGATCAAAAGTGGCATCATGGCAGCCACCCGAGCCAGCGCTGGCGGATGCTGCCGAGAATGCCCTTGGGGAAAAACAGCACCAGCAGGATCAGTGCGATGCCGACGATCAGCAGATAGGCGGAGGTGTAGCCGCTGGTGACGTCGATGACATAGTACATGAACAGCGTGCCGATCAGCGGCCCGAGCGTGGTGGCGGCGCCGCCGAGCAGCACCCACAGCAGCGGCAGGATCGAGTATGGCACCGAGGCGAAGCTCGATCCGACATAGCCGAACAGCAGCGCGTAGGCAGCGCCCGAGGCGGCGCAGATGGCGCCGGAGACGACGACGGCCGCGAGCTTGTTGGAGAAAGTGTCGTAGCCGAGCATCTTCGTGCGTTCCTCGTTCTCGCGGATGGCGACCAACACGCGGCCATAGCGGGAGCGGACGATGGCCAGCGTGATCAGCAGCACGAGCGAGAACAGCGCCAGCGCTGTCATGTAGCGCACGGTCGGGTTGGTGAGGTCAAGCGCGGTCGCGCCGAAAGTGAGGACACGCGCCGGCTGCGGCACGACCATGCCCTGGTCGCCACCGGTCCACGCCGCGAAGTAGAGGATGAGGAGGTAAAAGACCTGCGCGAACATCATGGTGACGATCATGAAGGCGACGCCCGTGGTGCGCAGCGCCAGCAGCGCGATGACCAGGGCCAGAACCGCGCCGCAGGCAATCCCGCTGAGCATTGCCGCCGGCACGCTCCAGCCGAGTTGGATGACGGCAAGGCCGGCGCCATAGAGCCCGGCGCCGAAGAACATGGCATGGCCAAGGCTGAGCAGGCCGACATAGCCGAACAGCATGTTGTAGCCCATGGCGAAGACCGCCAGCACCATGATGCGGGCGAGCAGGCCGTGATAATAGTCCGGCAACAGGAAGCTCAGCACGAAGAGCAGCGCGATGACGCCGAGATGCAGCGCATAGGCTCTTGCCGGCGAAGCTTCGCTCATCGCGATGCCGTCCCGAACAGGCCCTGCGGCCGGAACACCAGCACCATGGCGACGAGCAGCGTGGCGATGATCTTGGCCAGCGTCGGCGAGAAGAACATTGAGATGATGCCGTCGGACAGGCCGATCAGCACGGCGGCGACGACGGTGCCGCGCAGCGAGCCGAGACCGCCGATGATGACGACGATGAAGGACAGGAGCAGCGGATCCTGCCCCATCAGGTAATGCGCCTGGCTGATCGGCACGATCAGCACAGCGGCGACAGCCGCCAGCATGGCGCCGAGCGCGAAGACGCCACCATAGACGCGGTCGACCGGAATGCCGAAGGCCTGCGCCATCTCGCTGTCATACTGGGTGGCGCGCATGATGAGGCCGATCCTGGTCCGGGTCAGCACCAGCCATGTCGCCACCAGCATAAGCGCCGATGTGGCGATAACAGACAGTTTGTATCCGGAATAGCCAAACCACGGCAAAAGGATGCGGTAGCTGAAGGGCGGCTCCACCGGACGCGCCTCCGGACCGTAGAAGGTCAGCGCCAGCTGCTGGATGATGTAGAGCATGCCGATGGTGGCAACGATGGTGGCTTCCGGATTGTAGTTGAGCCGGCGCAGCACGAGCTGTTCGGCGATCAGCGCAATGGCGCCGACGATCAGCGGCGCAATCACCAGTGCCGCCAGGAAGCCGAGCGCCGGGTGGCCGCCGACCGCCGTGGTGATCGCCCAGGCCAGCACCGCGCCAAGCATGAAGAACTCGCCATGCGCGACGTTGACGACCCGCATCACGCCGAACACCAGTGACAGGCCAAGCGCCGTCAGCGCCAGCACGGCCGAGGTGACCAGGCCTTCGAGGGCGGCGAGGAGGAGGTGGGGTCCGAAGTGCATCGGCTATGCACCGGCGGATGCGCGAGGCACCCCCCTCTGCCCTGCCGGGCATCTCCCCCGCAAGGGGGGAGATTGGATGTCGTCGCTGGTTTGGCCAATCGTCAACGCGGGCAGATGGGCGCTGCCGTACAAACTGCCGATCTCCCCCCTTGCGGGGGAGATGTCCGGCAGGACAGAGGGGGGTGGCTTGGCGTTCACGCTGGCTGGATGAGCCTAAAGCGCCTGCGTCGTGTAATCCCCTTCCGGCTCGTAAAGCCCGTCCTCGATCTTGGTCTTGTGGACGACCTTCAGCTTGCCGCCTTCGACCTTGGAGATGTTCTGGATGCCGAAACACTGGTGGATCTTGCCGTTGAAGGTCTTTGGTCCCTGCGGATGCTCGGGTCCCTCGGCGAACTCGGTCAGCGCTTCAGTCGCCTCGACCAGCTTCGCGCGATCTTCCGGCCCCTTGTAGCCGGCGTCTTCCATCGCCTTCTTGACGACGTAGAGCGTCTCCCAGCAGCCGAACATGTGCGAGGCGGTGGAGATATCCTTGGGATCGCCGACGGCGGCGCCATTGTCGTCGATGCCGACGGCGGCGCGGTAGGCCTTCTGCGCGGCGGAATCGTCAGGCTGCGCATAGCGCGGCGAGCCTTCCCAGAAATGGCTGCCGTCGAGGAATTCGAGGCCGGGGCTGTTGATGTCGGTGGCCTCGAGTGAATCCATGAAGCCGAAAAGCTGCGGCCGGTTGGAGCCGTAGAACTCGCCGAGTTCCTTGACGAAGGTGAGCACCGCCGGGCCGACCATGACGTGGTAGATCACCTCGGTCTCGGCCGGGATCTGCGGGAAATATTTGGTGAAGGACGATTCAGTCGGCGGGATGGCGATCTGGGCGATGACGTCGGCGCCTTGCGCCTTCAGCGCCGGCGGCAGGTAGTCGCGGTGGTCGTAGCCGAAGGCGAAATCAGGGAATATCTGCGTCACCTTCTTGCCGGCATTGGCCGCGATCCACGGCGCCATCGACTGGATCTGGCTCTTCACATCGGTGATGCCGGGCTGGAAGACGTAGCGGTTGAGCTTGGTCGAGGCGACATGGTGGCCTTCGCTGACGACGAAGTAAGGGATCTTGGCCTCACCTGCTGCGGGCGCCGAGCCGATGACGACATGCGAGAACAGCGTGCCGAACACAATGTCGGTCTTGTGCTGGGTGGCGAACTTACCGACCACCTCGGCGCCGCGGCCGGGATCGGTGCCGTCATCCTCGATGATCACCTCGACCTGACGGCCATTGATGCCGCCGGCGGCGTTGATCGCCTTGACCGCGGCGGCGGTGGTCTTCTCGTACCAGCGGCCGTAGGCGGCGCCGATACCGGTGCGGTGCGACTGGAAGCCGATCTTGATCGGCGCCGAGCTCTGCGCCTGCGCGTAACGGACGAAACCCGGGGCAACAGCAAGGCCGGCGCCTGCGGCCAGCCCCTTCAGCGCCGTGCGGCGGGTAAGGGCAGTCTTGGAGAGGTCAAAAAAACCATTCTTGTCAGCCATGTTCGTTCCCCTGTTTTTCAGTCTTGACCAACGATAAAGCTGCTTCGGCATCCTCGCTCAGAGGGTGCAAAAAATTGCATGTGTACAAACTAAATCACCAATGCCTTGATGTGGCAAGCGAGCTTTCCCCAACGACATCGGAGCCGCCCTTTTCTCATCCGGCGGTCGGCGTGGCAAGCAACCAGAGGCCGAAGACCGTATAGGCGATCATCAGCACGGTGAGCGGAAACTGGCTGAGTGCGGCACGCGCCGGCATCGGGTGCAACCGTCCGGCGAAACCGTGGGCGACGAGGACGGCGAGCACGTGGCCGAGGATGATGGCGCCAGCCTGGAGATTCCACAGCCACCACGCGGAATCCGCGCCGGCAACGATGCCGGCCTCGATCTGCATATCGGCGGTGCCGAACAGGTTCCAGCCCAGCGCGAGCGGGTCGGACAGCGCCGCAAGCGCGTATTGGCCGTCGACGAGCAATGCCGTCAGATAGTGGGCGACATGATATGCGAGAGCGATCGGCACGATCGACCACACCAGCAGGCCGGCTGCCTTCCCCGGAGCCTGTTCGTTGCCCGCAAGTCGCCGGCCGAGCAAGACAGCAAGCATGAACACCGCCGCCAGCAGCACGAAGGTCAGGACAAGACCGAAAGTGCCGCTGCCGATCATGGCGGTGCGGCCGGGGAACTCGAGCGGATTGATACCGAACAGGCCGAGCCAGAAAAAGGTTTTCGACAGGCCGTCGATGGACACCGACGACAGGGCCAACAGCAGAAAGGCGATGCCGCTGATCGGCAGGGGCTCGGCGGCGAGCAGTTTGGCGCCCGGCCAGCACAGGCCGAGCCGGCCGGTTTCGTCGCGCTCGACGACGGCGAAGCGCGCCACCATCGAGAAGAAGACCGTCAGGAATTCGCCGCTGCGGCTCCAGTCGCGGTAGCCGAACACCAGCATGGCGAGGAAGGTGAGCAGCCAGTAGAGGCCGGCGGCGGCGGCCAGCCGTGCCGGATCGTCGGGAGCCGGATCGATGAGTTCGAACCAGGCAAAGGCAAAAAACAGGAAGACGGCTGGCCAGCAGCCGAGCCAGCGGGGAACGCGCCATGCTCCTTCATGGCCTGCGCCGAACAGCCGTGACACGACGCGCCAAGGCCCATACCATGGGTTCAGCCATGACCAGAGATCGCCGAAGACACCTTGCAGCAGCGTGGCGCCGGCCCACAGCAGGGTCCAGATTACCAGAGGCAGCGGGTTGGAGAGTGGGTCGCGGCTGCCGAGGACGCCAGCGGCGATCAAAATTGCAAAGCCGGCAAAGGATATCAGGCTGACGCCGGCCCGGGCGCTGTCACCGAGCGTGAAAAGCGGCAGCCGGCGTCGCCAGAAGCGCTCAAGCCAGTCCGCCGGCAGCAACGCCAGTACGAGGAAACTGACGGCCACGGCGAAGGCGCCGCCGGCCAGATAATAGCCGGTGGGCAAGAGAAGGACATGGCCACGGTCGGAGGCATGGGCGAAGGCGGGGGTGGGTGAGACGAGCCAGAGCGCCGCAGGTAGTATCGCCAACCTCAGACGACGGCCTCCCACGCTATCCAAGATTGCCATCTTGGCTGGCGCACCCATGCCTCAAACCTTGACCAGATGCTCCACGCGGTCCTTCTCACCGAAGATGCCGATATAGCGCTCGATCTCTTTCTCGTCGCCGGTCGCCTTGGCCGGGTTGTCGGAAAGCTTGACCGCCGGCCGGCCATTGGCTTCGGTGACCTTGCAGACCAGCGATATGGCGTCCAGTCTGTTGGTCTCGGTCGGCGCGCAGCCTTCGAAATCATTGGTCAGGTTGGTGCCCCAGCCGAAGGACATGCGCACCTTGCCCTTGAAATGGCGGTAGGTCTCCTCGATGGTTTCGACCTCGAGCCCGTCGGAGAAGATCAACAGCTTTTGCCGGGGATCCTTGCCCTTCTCGCGCCACCAGGACAGGATCTTCTCGCCGCCTTCGATCGGCGGCGCGCTGTCGGGGCGAAAGCCGGTCCAGTCAGCCACCCAGTCCGGCGCGTCGCGCAGGAAGGAGGCGGTGCCGAAGGCATCGGGCAGCACGATCAGCAGATTGCCGCCATAATAGCGTTGCCAGTCCTGCAGCACCTTGTAGGGCGACTGTTTCAGCTCCTTCTCCGAATTGGCGAGCGCGGCAAACACCATCGGCAGTTCATGCGCATTGGTGCCGAGCGCCTCGAGGTCGTTGTCCATCGCCAAAAGCACGTTGGAGGTGCCGGTGAAGGCCTCACCGATGCCTTCCTTCAACGCTTCGACGCACCAGCGCTGCCACAGGAAGGAATGCCGCCGGCGGGTGCCGAAGTCGGAGATGCGGATGCCGGGCAGCGCCTTCAGCCGCTCGGTCTTGGCCCACATCTTGGCCTTGGCGCGGGCGTAGAGCACATCGAGCGCGAAAGGCCCGAAGGCGCGCATGGCCGCGCGAGATCGAAGTTCATTGATAATAGCCAGCGCCGGAATCTCCCACAGCGTGGTATACATCCACGGCCCGCTGAAGGTGAGTTCGTACTGGCCATCGCGCCTGCAGAGTTCGTATGCGGGCAGCCGGAAATTCTCCAGCCAGGCGAGGAATTCCGGTTCGAAGATCTGCTTGCGGCCATAGAAATTGTTGCCGCCGAGCCAGATCATTTCCTTCTTGGAGAAGCGTAGCGTGCGCGCATGGTCGAGCTGTTCGCGCAGGTCGCCTTCATCGATCTCGTCCGCCAACCGCACCGAGGTGGTGCGGTTGATCAGGGTGAAGGTGGTGTCGACCTTGGGATACATGCCCCAGATCATCTGCAGCATCAAAAGCTTGTAGAAATCGGTGTCGAGCAGGCTGCGCACGATCGGGTCGAGCTTCCAGGTGTGATTGTAGACGCGCCGCGCAATATCGGTCTTAGCCATATTTCAACACCGCCTTCGCTGCCTGCTGTCCACACCGCGACAGGCCTCATAGCATCGAATTGCCCAAAACGCTGCCCGGTTTGAGGCTGGCCCGACAAAAGAAAACCCTGCGGCAAGGCCGCAGGGCTCAGTTCGTGGTCGCGGGATCAATAGCAGTAGTAGGCGTATTCGCAGTAGCCGTTCCAGTAGCAATAGTACTGCCAGTAGCAGACGGCCTTGGAGTTGGCCTGAGCCAGGGTGCGTACGTCGCCGGCCACCTTGGTGATCAACTCGTCGCCTTGGGCCAGCCCTTCGGCCTTCTTGAGCACCGCTTCGATGTCGAAGTTCGCGCCCTTGTCGCCCTGCTGGCCATCGGCCAGGACGCGGCCGGGAACGCTTGCCACCATCTTGGCGGCGGTGACGAGAGCAAGCGGATCGCCCTTGGCTTCGCCATAGCTTTCGAGAGCCCGTGCCGTCTCCAGAATCTGGCGGCCTTCGGCCTGCTGGGCTGCGGAAATGTCCGGTTTCTTGTCTTCCGCAAGCGAGGCGCCGGCGGTCAGGCTGGTTGCGGCCAGAAGGCCGGCAAGAAGCAGTTTCTTCATCATTGGTCAGTCCTCTGTTGTGTCAGTTTCACCACCGCCGGCTACCCATCGGTTTTTCCGGCGCTTCCCCAATCCGATGCCGCCTCCCTTCGCAGCGAAACCAGTTGCGGACCTTGCAGGCGCCGGCTCTGACGGCGCCAATTCGTTCTACTGCCCAGGCAGCCTCTATTTGCCCGTCACGGTCGTGAAGGGCCTGATATCGATCGACATTTCCTCCTCGATGCGCGGCGATTTGCTGGTCGAGTCCCGCGTCATGTCGTTCAGGCTCGTCGAAACCAGATTGTGCAGTTCGGCTATCTCCGGTGCATCGTCGCTCGCCGCGGCATCGCGCAGGCCTTCCTGCTCGAGATTGTCGAAGACGGTATGCGCCTTGCCGAGGCCCGGCACCGCGATGAAGACCAGGCGCTCGTCGCTGGCTGTCGGCGAGCCGGGATCGATCTGGGCGATGTCGGCGCTCTTCTCGTCGCCGGAGGCTATCCGGTTGATGGTTGCCTGCGCCGGCCACAGCGTGGTGATCGAGAAATCCTGGCCGATCAGCAGCACGGTCACATCAGCCGGTTTGGCTCCCGTATTGCGCATTCTCACCGATATGATGTCGCAATCGCCCAGGCGTGGCGCCGGCCCCGCCTCGACCGGCGGCCCATAGTTGGCGCGATCGTCGGAACAGGCGGCTCCGCCAACAGCTTGCGGCTTTGCGGTTGAAATCAGGACCTCCGATTCCAGCCCGATGGCTTGCCCGGCCGCGCTGCCGGCCAGGCGTTGCAGGGCCAGGGCGCGGGCTATCCGGTTGATTGCCGCGGCCACGGTCGAAGCGGCGGCGGCTGGATTGCCAGGCAAGGTCAGGCGCGGCGACGAACCCGGCCCGCTTTGGTCGACCTGCCCGCCGCTGGCGGAAAAGGCCAGTTTGCCGTCGACCAGGGCGACGGCAATGTCGTAACCGCTCGAGCGCATCGACACGCGCCGGGACAGCGCCTCGGAGCCTATCGCCGCGCGAAGGGCCGTAATCACTGGTTCGTAGTCCTTGCCGTCGGCCGGGTCCATCCGGACGGGCTCCGACAGCGTGACCGAGAGATCGACGCCGGGCTCGACGACACGGGCGAAGCGGCCTTTCTTGAAGGAACCGGCATCGGGCGCGGCCGGGCAGGAGCCGGTCTCGAAGCTCGGCATGGTACACGGCCAGGCGACCTGCGTGACGAAGCTTTTGGTCGCGCCCGCGCTCTCCACGACGCCATAGGCCACGGCGTCCGCGTCGGGGGCGGCGGCATCGGTGTAAAGCGCGACGATGGCGCCGTCCTTCAGGCCGGCGAGCTGGCCGGCTTGAAGGTTTCCAGCATAGATTGGCCACTGCCGGATCGCGGCGGCCTTGCCCAGCCTGAGCACCGGTTCATCGAGCAGGTCGCCCTCCAGGTCCGGTGTCTGCGTCGCCATCAGCGTGTTGCGCTTGATGTCGGCGACCACGGCCTGATGCAGCGTCCGGTATGTCAGATCCGGCGTCTGGTTGAGCCGGCTCAACATCGTGTAGGTGAAGACGCCATAGCTTTCGCCGTCGGCGGCGCCTTTCGGCGTTTTCTCCAGGGCCACCTCGGTCGTCTGGGCGGCATAGAAGAAGGCGGCTCGGCCACGGCCTTTCGGCAGCGCCTTGCGTTCGAGAACAAGCGACCGGACTGCCGAGCCAGCGCCCTCCGGCACCCCGAGATCGGCCGGATCGACGGCGCGGGCGCGAGCGTCATCGCCGGCAATATCGCGAAAACCGGTGGCGGAGTGGCAGGCATCGATGATGCCGAAGAAGTCGGCTCCCTTGTCGAGGATGCGCTGGACGCGCTCGCCGAGTTCGTCATCGACAATCGCACGGTCGACGCCTTCGCCGTTCCAGCGGCCGATGTCATAGGGAAGGAAAATCTGGTCGAGGCCGCCTTCCTCGTCGCCATTCAGGTCCGGCTGCTGCGAGCCGTGGCCGGAGAAATAGAAGATGACGAGATCGCCATTGCCGGCCGTGTCCGCGAGATGATCAAGGCCGGCCAGAACCGCCGGCCTTGATCCGGGACCCGGCGCCGACACGCCGTCGGCCAAGTCCTTGACCCCATCGGCCAGGACGGTGACATCCCTCGCCGGCACGCCCAGACGAACCAGCGTGTTAGCCACTTCGCGGGCATCGTTCTTCGGTCCGACAAGGTGAATGGCTTCCGGAAGATTCGGATAGCCCGATACCCCGACGACAAGCGCTCGGGTCTCCGCATGCACCAAGGTGCAGCCAAGCAGAAAAGCACTGGCAAAAACGCACGGCCACCCCAAGCGCACAGTCATGTCGCTCGCCCGCCACTATTTTAGCCCCGGCTCACATTCGCAAGCCAAGGCAGCCCATGTCCAGTTAAATCGCCAAGTTGGGCGCCCTGATGTCCATGTCAGGGCGCCTTCGCGGGCATTTCGCAACAATCCGATGAGTTTGTATCCGGCGGCTGACGGTCGTGGCCTCGCACCGGTCGTTGGATCAGGATGTTGCCTTGCCGATGACCCTGAGCGCCGGACGCTTCCGGCGGCTGACGATGCGGCCCGCCACCGGCGCGTCGGCGCGGCCGTCATCCTGCGCCTTCTCGGCAAACAGCCAGTCGATGAACACCTGCACGATCGGCGTCGCACGCATCTCGTTGCGGCAGACGACGTAGAAATCGTCGACCGCCGGCACCGACAGGCTGAACGGCGCGACCAGCATGCCCCTGGCCAGCAGCGCGCTTGCCGTCACCGAATCGCCAAGCGCCACGCCATGGCCGTGGACCGCGGCCTCAGTCGCCATACGGGCATCGCCCAGGTGATGGCGGCGGCCGCGTTCCAGATCCAGGGCATCGGCGGCTGCCAGCCAGGTGTGCCACTCGCGGCCATCGTCGCCATGCAGGAAGACATGGTCGGCGAGATCGCGCACGCTGCGGATCGGACGGTTGTTGATCAATGTCGGGCTGACCACGGGAAACAGTTCGAGGCCCGACCATTTGCGCATCCAGCAATCGGTCCAGCTGCCGTCGCCATAGTGCACGCAGACATCGATATCCGGCGCCCGGATGTCCTTGGCCTCGTTGGAAGGAATAAGCGTCAGCTGGATGTCGGGATATTGCGCGGTGAAGCTGCCCAGTCGCGGCGTCATCCACAGCAACAGCAGCGCCGGCACGCAGGACACAGACAGCGCGCCGCTGCTCGCCGGCCTTGTCAGCCGCTGGGTGGCGGCCGCGATCCCGTCGAAGGCGGTCGATACGGCCGGCAAGAGTTCGGCGCCATGCGGGGTCAGCTTGACCCGCTGGCCGACACGCTCGAACAGCTTGACGCCGAGCGACTGCTCCAGCGCCTTGATCTGGTGGCTGATGGCGCCGTGGGTGACGTTCAGCTCGCTCGCCGCCTTGGTCAGCGAGCCATGGCGGGCCGTTGCCTCGAAGGCGCGCAACGGATTGAGGGGCGGCAGGCGCTTGGCCATCTTGCTCTCGATAGTTTGTGAGTTTTTCTCACAAAAACCACCCTAACAATATCAATTGATTTTTCAATGGGGCTGCCCGACACTTTGCCCTGGGAATAGCATCAAGACGTCAGGTCAACAGGCGGCCGGCGCAACCACGGCGGGATCCGAAACGGGTCGAGCCACGCGTCTCCGAAGACCAGATCGCTCCAGTCAAGCAGGGAGAACCGGCATGGGTTACGATCGAGGCAAGCTCGACGCGTTGCGTCGCAAATATGGTGAGAGCCATGGCGGCGAGATGTTCGACCCGAAATTCCGCAAGGTCGCCGACAAGATCTTTTCCAAGTCCGGCACAAGGCTGGCGCCCTATTCCGGTATTCCGACCTTTCTCGCCGCGCCCTATCGCGAAATCGCGGCCGAGAACCCGGATTTCGGCGACCTGCAGGTGGCGATGATCGGCGTGCCGATGGATCTCGGCGTCACCAACCGGCCAGGCTCGCGCTTCGGGCCAAGGGCGTTGCGCGCCATCGAGCGCATCGGCCCCTACAATCACGTGCTGGAATGCGCCCCGACCCACGAGCTCAGGGTCGCCGATATTGGCGACACGCCGTTCCGCAGCCGCTACCGGCTGGAGATCAGCCATGAGGACATCGAGCGCCGCACCAACCAGATCGTCGATGCCGGCGTCATCCCGCTTTCGGTTGGCGGCGACCATTCGATCACCCATCCGATCCTGAAGGCCGTCGGCAAGAAGGCCCCGGTCGGCCTGATCCACATCGACGCCCATTGCGACACCAGCGGCCTGTTCGACATGACCAAGTTCCACCACGGCGGGCCATTCCGCAACGCGGTGCTGGACGGCGTGCTCGACCCGACGCGCACCATCCAGATCGGCATTCGCGGTTCGGCCGAATATCTGTGGGAGTTCACCTACGAGTCCGGCATGACCGTGGTCCACGCCGAGGAGGTCACCGGCCTAGGCATTCCCGTCATCATCGAGAAGGCGCGCAAGATCGTCGGCGACGGGCCGACCTATGTCTCCTTCGACATCGACAGCGTCGACCCGGCCTTCGCGCCCGGCACCGGCACGCCGGAAGTCGGTGGGCTGACGACGCGGGAAGTGCTGGAGCTGCTGCGCGGCCTGAAGGGCCTCAACATCGTCGGCGGCGACGTCGTCGAGGTGGCGCCGCAATACGACGCCACTACAAACACGGCGCATGCCGCCGCACAGGTGCTGTTCGAGATCCTGAGCCTGATGGTGTTCAGCCCGGCTGTCACCGGCAAGGCAGCCCGATCCTGACAAAGCAAAGGGCGGCCGCCGCGCTGGAGCCGGCGACCGCCTCAAACAGACAAAGCTTCCAGACAGGGGAATAACAATGACAATCCGCACGACACTCAAGTCAACCATCGCCGCCGTCCTGGTGCTGGGCGCCGCTGGCCTCGGCTTCGCCACGCAGGCCGCCAACGCCGACGCACTGGCCGACATCACCAAGGCCGGCACCATCAATGTCGGCGTCTTCGCCGATTTTCCGCCCTTCTCCTCGGCCAGCGCCGACATGAGCCTCAAGGGCTACGACATGGACGTCGCGCAATACATTGCCGACACGCTCAAGGTGAAACTCAATCCCGTCGCCGTCACCGGCCAGAACCGCATCCCTTATCTGAACGACCACCGCGTCGACATCCTGATGAGCGTCGGCTATTCGAAGGAGCGTGAACAGGTCATCGACTTCGCCGCCGCTTACGCGCCCTACTACATCGCGGTGATCGGTCCGGCGGCCCTGACGGTCAAAGGCAAGGAAGACCTCGCCGGCAAGTCGATCGCCGTCAATCGCGGCACGCTCGAGGACACCTCGCTCACCGAGGCGGCACCCGCCTCGGCCGACATCAAGCGCTTCGACAACTACAATTCGGTGATCCAGGCCTTCATCTCCGGCCAGACCCAGTTGATGGTGGTCGGCAACGATGTCGGCGCGCAGGTTCTGGCAAAGCAGGATCAGCTCAAGCCGGAACAGAAGTTCCAGCTTCTGACCTCGCCCTCGCATATCGGTCTCAACAAGAATGAGGACAGCCTGAAGAAGGCGGTCAACGACGCCATTGCCAAGATGCTGGCGGACGGCAAGCTGGACGAAAGCTCGAAAGCCTGGCTGAAGACGCCGCTCAATCCCGACAACCTCAAGGATTGAGTTTCCGTGGCCTTTCCCTGGCTTCCAGGTGCTGCAGGCGATATCGCGCGAGGGGCGGCCACGACGATCCTGTTGATCGCCGTGACCACGCTCGCGGGAACGTTCCTCAGCATCCTGGGTGCGGCGGGACGCCGAAACGGCCCCGTACTGCTGAAGCGGGCGATCGCCTGGTATGTCGAGATTGTCCGCAACACGCCGTTCCTGGTGCAGCTGTTCTTCATCTTCTTCGGGCTGCCCAGCCTCGGCATAAGACTCGACCCGGTTCTGGCCGCCATGCTGGCGATGACGCTCAACATGGCGGCCTACACCATCGAGATCGTTGGCGCCGGGCTTGACGCCGTCCCTGTCGGGCAGACGGAAGCGGCCCTGTCGCTTGGGTTGCGGCCGCGCCAGGTCTTCATCAAGATCGTGCTGCCGCAGGCGCTCAAGGTGATCTTTCCGGCGCTGACCAGCCAGATCGTCATCATGATGCTGGAATCCGCCGTCGTGTCGCAGATCGCGGTGCGGGAGCTGACCTACGAGGCGGACATGCTGCAGGCGCGCACCTTCCGCTCCTTCGAGACCTATCTTGTCGTGACGCTGGTATATCTCGGCCTGTCGATGGCCTTGCGCCGGCTGCTGGTCACGGGCGGACGCCGTGTCCTGGGGGCTGGCGTGTCATGATCGAATTCACCTTCTGGGACATCGTTCGCAACCTGCTGCTCGCGGCCCGCTGGACCGTGCTGTTGTCTCTGGCCGCCTTCATCGGCGGCGGTATCGTCGGCATGATCGTCTTGTTCTTCAGGATCGCCAAGAACACATGGAGCCGGCGCCTCGCCTCCGGCTACATCGCGCTGTTCCAGGGCACGCCGCTGCTGATGCAGTTGTTCCTGATGTTCTTCGGCCTGCCGATGCTCGGCCTGCGCATCGAGCCGTGGACGGCGGCGGTGCTTGGCCTCACCTTCTTCGCCAGCGCCTATCTCGCCGAGATCTGGCGCAGCGGCGTCGATGCGCTGCCATCAGGCCAATGGGACGCCGGCGCCAGCCTCGGCCTGCACTATCTGCAGGAGCTCAGGTTGATAATCCTGCCGCAGGCGTTTTCGATCACCCGCGCGCCAACCGTCGGCTTCCTGGTGCAGCTCATCAAGTCGACGGCGCTCACCTCGATCATCGGCTTCGAGGAGTTGGTGCGGACCTCCAACGCCATCAACAACGCAACCTTCGAGCCATTCAAGGTCTACGGGCTGGTGGCGCTGATCTTCTTCGCCATGTGCTTCCCGCTGACGCAATATGCGCGTTCGCTTGAGAAGGGCGCCGCCCATTGAATGGAGAGCATGTTGTGTTGACCAACATCAACGGGACCAAAACAAGAGAGCGCTCGAATGCCTCCTTTGGATCATTTGATGACGTTGGGTGCGTCAGCTTTTGACGCAAAAGCGGACTCTTCCAGGTGAAAGCGCACATGACCGCTTTGCGCCGACGTCAAGATCGGCCTCGCCGCCTCCTGTGAACCAGCCGCTGCTTTCTATCTCAAAAGCCTTTGCCGGTGATATGATTTGGAGAGATGAGTGAAGCATACCCGTCCGTCCGTGACGATCGCCCGAAGCATCGCCCCGGTCTCCAAGCGCTCAAGTAGATATGTTGCAGGCAACCTCGTGTGTTATACACGCTGGGCTTTTCGGGTCGGACACAAGATCGATGGATCAGGAAACGCTTCTTGCCGCAGTCCTCTTAGCTGATGTCGTGGGCAGCACGCCCCTCTATGAGCGCATCGGCGACGATGCCGCTTTGCTGCAGCTTTCGGACTGCCTGGACGCAATGCGGGCGATCGTCTCCCAATACGGCGGTGATTTCATCTACTCGAAGGGCGATGACGTACTCAGCCTCTTCGAGAGCCCGGAGATGGCGCTGGCGGCCGTTTGTCAAGTCAGCCACCAACTGACGAAAGGGCCGTTGCTCGCTCGTATCGGATTGCATTTCGGGCGGGTCATTCGCGCGCGGGGCGCGATATTCGGTGACGTTGTCAATGTCACCGCAAGGTTGTCCACCACGGCCAACCCCGGGGAGGTGCTGATCAGCCAGAGCTTCTTCGAAGCCCTTTCCGCGGGCAGCCGCAAGGGCCTGCGGCTCCTCGACAAAATGGACTTCAAGGGAAAGCAGGAACTCTTCGATGTCTATACCCTGTGGAGCAGCGATGGGGTCCCCAACACTCAGGTCGCCACCCGTGGCGCCACTACCGATAGGCGCTCCGTCCCGCCGCGGCAGATCCATCTGGTCATCCGCTATAGAGATCAGTTGCGATCGTGTCGAAACAACGAATCCGTGACAATCGGCCGATCCGCGGAATGCAATATTATCGTCGAGCGGCCCTGGGTGTCGAGGCGCCACGCGACCTTCACCATTTCGAATGGCAGGGCCCGGCTTGTCGAACGAAGCTCTTCGGGCACATTTGTGTCGATGGGACCCGGCCATGAAGTATTCGTACGCCGCGAAGATATTCTCCTCTTCGGCTCCGGCGTCATCTCGCCTGGACTGAAGTCGTCACTCGGCGACGCCCAGGTTCTTCACTACGAAATTGTCTCGGACTGACCCGCCGGGAGCCGCGACCGGTTTCGAGCTGGTTCGCTGACGCCGTCGATGCCGCGCCCTATCTTTTGACAGCCATTGAGATCAACCATTCACGGCTGGGGGCCAAAGACGAATCTAGGAACGTCTGCTTTCAAAGTTGGACTGCGAAAAGCCGACCTTCCGTTTCCGGCCCCCAAGCTGCAACGCCGGCGATCCCGTTTCTCATCCGGCTAATCAAGGCCGAGGAGAACTTACATGGGCCACTCTCAATACGATGATGCTAGTCGCGAGCGCGCAGCTTGGAACGCTGGCAAGAAGGTTGGACCGAAGCGGCCACTCACGCAGAAGCAGATCTGGGCCGTTCGTTTCTTTCTCGACCGCGAGAGACGCGTTCGAGACCGTGCATTGTTCGATCTTGCAATCGACAGCAAGCTTCGCGGCTGCGTCCTGGTCAAGGTCAGAATTCGCGACCTCGTTGCCGGACCGGAGATCAGGGCTCGTGCGCTCGTCGTTCAGCAGAAGACGGGGCCCGGTCCAGCTTGAGATCACCAGCGACGTCAGGGCCAGCCTTCTGGTTTGGCTTGAGAGGCGTAGAGGCACGATCGAGGACTATGCCTTCCCGAGCCGGATCGATCACGCGAGGCAGTACGCCCGCCTGGTCGACGAATGGATGACGGCGATTGGCCTGCGCGATCTGAACGTGTAGCGTTCAGTATTGAGATGTGACACCTTGGCGGCGGGCTCAAACCATGTGCGCGATAGGTGAATTAGAAGTTGTTCAAGTCCGCCTGAGCAATGTCCCACATCTTATCGGTGGTTTGCAGGGTTTGATCTGGTCCGCTCGGCCACCTCAGGCCCATGCAATCAAAGAACTGTTTTAAAAGCGCTCGATCGAAATGACCGCTCCACGTCCCCATCATCTCCGCGGCAGCCTCCGGAGTGAAGCCCTTCTTGTATGGCCGAATAGACGTCAAGGCATCGAAAACATCGCAAATCGCGACAATCCGTGCCGCGGCACCGACCTGTCCGTCTTTTAAGCCATCCGGGTAGCCGGACCCGTCCAGCTTTTCGTGATGATGAAGGCAGATTTTTCCCACGATTTCCGGTACACCCTTCGTCCTTGCCAGCATTGCATATCCCTCGCGCGGGTGGGTCTGCATGACCGCCATCTCATCAGCCGTGAGCTTGTCGGTCTTGGTCAGAATGGCAGTCGGGATGCGAATCTTCCCGATGTCGTGCAGAAGACTGCCAACGGACAGTATCCGGACCAGATTACTGTCAAGCTTGAGATGTCGCGCGAATAAGCCGACAAGGGCACAGACTGCTACTGAATGTTGAAAGCTGATCTCGTCCTTTGTCTTGAGCTTGGTGAGGTTCAAGACGCTTGCCGGGCGAGTGTACAGGAGCTGGTCGACGACATCGACAACCGCTTCCACTTGCTGCCGGTCAATGCATATTGATGAGGCTGCGTTGCTGAAGATCGAGCGGACCATCCCGGTCGCCTTCGTCAACGCCGCCCCAGCGTTGGCGGGCGTTGAGCTCTCATTGGGTTTTGGTATCTCGGCCGTCGAACTGGTCGGCCCGATCCCCGTCGAACTGGTCGGCCCGATCCCCTTTGAAAGATCGATGACAAGCGTCGTTACGGAACTTTCGCGAAGCGTCTCCAGCTCGGCCGGGCTGGATAGTTTGAACTGGCTGGCTGCAAATGGGCTGCGTAGCCATTGCTTGCCGAACCCATGGATAAACATGCCGAGACGGGCATCATTCTTGTCGATCTGAAGAAGCGTGGAATTCGTCATGCAGTGCTCGCTCGGTTGGCCTTTCGCTCGAAATCGTCGGAGCGACCAAATGCTTGGCTGGGGCGTCCACTTGAAGGCATAGCGCATACCTGCCTGGAAATTACTCTCTCGCGGCTCTCAATCCTCGTCGCCGTTCAACGTTACGGCATGTTAGTAAACTTTCCTTACTCTATCGAGCAGGCGACAAGATCTTCCCGCAGTCATCCCGGTACCATACGAGAACGCTCGGTTCGATTTCGGCCCCGGCTCTGCCGATCGGCCTAACAGGACAAATAGCGAGTCTCGGGTGCTGACCGCGGCGTGGAGAACATCCGACAACGGGTCGGCTGCAGTACGGCAGTTGTTGGCCCAAGGTCAGCCAAAAGCCGCCAGTCCGGGGACGGCCCAAAGGCGACATCAGAACATCTGCTCTGCAAAGACCGCTTCTGGCGGATACTGGCGAAAAAGGCCGGCACACCGCAAAGCCGCCACCGATCATGGGCCGACATAAAGGCTCCGTTTGATGAGCCGCAATGTTAGGACATGACGGCCGCCAAACCGGCGGCCGTTAGCTTTCAGTGCCCAAAGGCGAGCGGCGGTGCGATCCGATCCCGCCGCAGCCAGCGCACCAGAAGCAGCGCCGCCACCACGGCCAGCCCTGACGACAGGCCGATCCAGATGCCGACGCCATGCAGGCCGAAATGAAAGGCGAGCAGCACGCCGAGCGGCAGGCCGACACCCCAATAGCCGATCGCGGCGTAGATCATCGGCACCTTGGTGTCGTGCAGTCCGCGCAGCATGCCGGCGGCAACCGCCTGCGCGCCGTCGAAGACCTGGAACAGCGCTGCGAAGGCCAGGAACGACACGGCAAGTGCGATCACCCTGGCATTGGCCGGGTTGGCGAGATCGATGAAGGCGCTGATCAGCGGATGCGGCCACAGGATCATCACCAGCCCCATCAGCGCCATGAACGAGACGCCGATGACGAAGGCGGTCCATCCGGCGCGGGAGACGCCTTCCGGATTGCCGGCGCCATGGGCAAGGCCGACGCGCACCGTCACGGCCTGGTTGAGGCCGAGCGGCACCATGAAGCTGATCGAGGCGATCTGGATGGCGATCGCGTGTGCGGCCAGCGAATCCGCGTCGATCAGCCCCATCAGCAGCGCCGCCGCATTGAAGATCGTCACCTCGAAGGCGAGGATGCCGGCGATCGGCAGGCCGAGCCGCAACAGGCCCTTGAAGCGCGGCCAGTCGGCGCGCCAGAAACGCCCGAACAGTTGGTAGCGGCGGAATTTCTTCTCCAGCATCACCACGACAGCCATGCCGATGAACATCAGCGTGCTGGACAGCGTGGTGGCTAGGCCCGAGCCCGCGATGCCCATCGGTTCGACACCGAGATTGCCGAACATGAACACCCAGTTGAAGAAGACGTTGCAGGCAACGGCGACGAAGACGATGACCAGCGCCCAGCCCGGCCGCTCCAGTGCCGAGATGAACGAGCGCAACACGATATAGCCGTAGAACGGCAGCACCGCCCATTCGAGGTAGCGCAGATAGATGCCGGCCTGACGCGCCAGCGCCGGTTCCTGGCCCATGGCCAGCAGGATGGCCTCGCCATGCCAAAGCACGATCCAGATCGGGATGCAGATAAGGATCGCCAGCCACAGGCCCTGGCGCACCGTGCGGCGCAGGTCGCGCACCGAATGACGGCGGCGTCCGAGCTCGGTGGCCATCATCGGCGAGGTCGCCAGCATCAGGCCGAGGCCGAAGATCAGCGGCATGAAATAGAGGTTGGCGCCGAGCGCGCCGCTGGCCAGTGTATCCGGTCCAAGACGACCCATCATCATGACGTCGGTTGCCGTCATCGCGGTCTGGCCGAGATTGGTCAGCACCATTGGCCAGGCGAGCGCCAGCGTCGCCTTGATTTCCTGACGCCAAAGATTTTCCGGCGCGCGAGCGCCGGCTTCGATCGCAGACATTTTTCCGCTCTTTCCAATTGCGGCACGTCGGGATCGAGCCGGAAGCCGCATTTCAAACGGCAAAACCTTCGGTTTCGCGGCGTTTGCGTCAGCTTTTGTACGAAACGCGACATGAAGGCAAGAGAGGAAGGGGCGAGAACAGATTGAGCCAGAAGATTGGCTTCGGCGCTCTACCGGATCGCGTCCAGCACCTGCCGCTGCCGGTGCATTTCGAGGAAAATCCGGTAATCGCGGTCGAAGCGCCCGGTTGCCGTGGGATTGGACGCGCGCCGCTTGCCGCCCTGTTGCATGGCAAGGCAGGCGGCGTTGAGGTCGGGGAAAAGCCCGGCCGCGGTGGCCGCCACCATGCCGGTGCCGAGCAGCACCGCCTCGTCCGCCAGCGGCTCGATCACCGTGCAACCGGTGGCGTCGGCATAGAGCTCCATCAAAAGCGGGTTCTTGGTGTGGCCGCCAGTGACGTGCAGTGTGTCGATCAGGTAGCCGTTCTCGTTCAGCGCCTCCAGCACATGGCGCACGCCGAGCGCGATGCCGACGGCGGTGCGCCAGTAGAGCTTGCACAGGCTGTCGAAGGAAGAATCCAGCGTCAGCCCGCTGACGACGCCGACGGCGTGCGGATCGGCAAGCGGCGAGCGGTTGCCGTGGAAATCCGGCAGCACATGCAGCCTTGCAGCCAGGTTTTCTCCCTCGACGGTGCGCAGTTCGGTGACACGCCTGGCGATTTTTGCATGCATGGCGGCATCCGGCTCGCCGCCGGCGCCGTGCCAGCGGATGATGTGGTCGAGCAGGGCGCCTGTCGCCGACTGGCCGCCTTCCGACAGCCACAGCTTCGGCAGTGCCGCGCCATAGTAGGGGCCCCAGACGCCGGCGAAAGGCTGCGGGTCGGGCGACATCGCCATGACGCAGGAGGATGTTCCGGCGATCAGCGCCAGATGCCGGCCGATATTCTGTTCGTCGCCGGCAAAGCCGCCGAGCACGCCAAGCGCGCCGGCATAGGCATCGATGACGCCAGCGCCGACCCGGCATTTTTCCGTCAGGCCAAGCTCCGCCGCCGCTTGCTCGGTCAATTGGCCGATATCGGCGCCCACCGGGCTGGCTCTCTCCGGCAAATTGCCGTGCTCAAAAAGATCCTCGAGGCCAACGATCTTGAAGAAATCGCGCCGCCAGCCGATCTCCTCGTGCGCCAGATAGGTCCATTTGGCGGTCAGCGTGCATTGCGAGCGGGCCAGCGAACCTGTCGCTTGCCAGGTCAGGAAATCGGTCAGGTCAAATAGATAGCCGGCTTCATTCCAGGTCTGCGGCAGGTTGCGCTTCAGCCACATCAGCTTCGGCGTCGCCATTTCCGGCGACATGACGCCACCGATATAGTCGAGCACGGCATGGCCGCTTGCCGTGCATTCGTCGGCCTCGGCAATGGCCCGATGATCGAGCCAGACGATGGTGTCCCAGCGCTTGTCGCCGCTGACCGAGACGCTGAGCTGACCACCTTGCCGGTCACGCACCACCAGCGAGCAGGTGGCGTCGAAGGAGATGCCGACAACATCTTCGGCGGCGACACCGGCTTTTTCGCGCGCGGCGCGCACCGCGGTGCAGACTGCTGACCAGATATCGCGCGAATCATGTTCGGCGTGATCGGCCTTTGGCTGGTTCATGGCGATGGGCCGCTCGGCGCGGCCGAGCAGGCTGCCAGTGGTGTCGAGGATGCCCGCGCGGGCGCTCCCGGTGCCGACATCGACCGCGCAGACAAATTGTTTCGTCAAGATGCTTTAACTCTCGCTCCCAGGCCTGCAATCAGATCGGGCAATTGCAGCATGTCAGCGAATATAAAGTCCGGTTCACTCGACGCAAGCCGCGCTTTCAATGCCGGGTTGCCGGCATGCGAGCCGCCGGTGAAGGCAAGGACGCGCATGCCCGCCGCCCGCGCCGCGGCGATGCCGGCCGGGCTGTCCTCGACGACGACGCATTGGCGCGGATGGGCTCGCATGCTGGCGGCGGCATGCAGGAACAAGTCCGGCGCGGGCTTTCCCTTGGCCACCATGCCGGCGCTGAACAGATGCGGCTCCATCAGCCCAAGCAATCCGGTGACGTCGAGCGCATAGCGGATGCGGTCGAGCGTGCCCGAGGACGCGACGCAGAACGGCAGCCCGAGCTTGGGCAGCATCTCGGTGACGCCGGGGATCGGCTTCAGCTCGTCGCGGAACCTGCGCATCAATTCGACGCGCATCGCGGTCAGGTGCCTGTCGGTGATGTCGAGGCCGAAGTCGCGGCCGAGGATCTCGCGGACGCTTTTCATGCTCTTGCCGAGGAAATGCTCGTAGGCGGTGTCCTCACTGACACTGCCACCGGCAAGGTTGATCATGCCAATCAGCGCCGCGACGGAGAGCGCTTCGCTGTCGACCAGCACGCCGTCGCAGTCGAAGATGACCAGTTCAGGCGCCATGGTTTCGGGTGATCTCAGAGCTTGCCGGCGAGGTAGCGCGTCAGCGTGGCCCGCGCGCCATCCGCCCACAACAGGTCGAGGGCATGAGCAAACGCCTCGAGGAACGGCGCAGCGCGGCCGACATCGCCATAGATGTCCTCCATGGCAAGCCAGGCGGCAGGCGCGTCCTTGGCCGCCTTTGCCGTCGCCTGCAGCCGGTCCCAGCTCGGATCGTTGGGCTCGATGACGGCGCCACTGTCCGTCGTGCCGAAGCAGTAGCGGCACCACAGCGCTGATTCCAGCGCCAGGCCGGCGACGCTTTTTCCCGCCTTCAGGCGGTCGGCGATGGTCGGGATGATGAATTTCGGCTGGCGGTTGGAGCCGTCGAGGCAGAGACGGCGCACCGTGTCGCCGATCTTGGGATTGGAGAAGCGGCTCTCGATGAGCTGGTAGTACTTTTCCAGAACCGTGTCCGGCACCGGCGGCACGGTCGGAATGATCTCTTCCCGTTCGAGTTTGGCCAGGAAGCCGGCGACCAGAGGCTCTTGCATCGCCTCATGGACGAAATGGATGTCCATCAACCCGGCCGGATAGGCAATGGTGGCATGGCCGCCATTGAGGATGCGGATCTTCATCAACTCATAGGGTGCAACGTCCTTGACGAACTGCACGCCGACCTTTTCCAATGGCGGACGGCCATCGGTGAAATGGTCTTCCAGCACCCATTGCCGGAACGGCTCGCAGAACACCGGCCAGTTGTCCTCGACGCCAAAGTCCCTGGCCAGGATGCCGCGCTCGCGGTCGGTTGTGGCCGGGGTGATGCGATCGACCATGCCGTTCGGAAAGGCAACATGGTCGCTGATCCAGTTGGCCAGATCCTCATCGATCAGCCGCGCCAGGCCGATGACACCGTCCGAGGTGACATGGCCATTGTGGGGGATGTTGTCGCAGGACATCACGGTGAACGGCACGATGCCGTCATCGCGGCGGCGTACCAGTCCGGCAAGGATGATGCCGAACACGGTCTTCGGCGTGGCGCCTGGCTGGGCATCGGCGACGATGTCGGGATGGGTCGGGTTGAACACGCCGGAGGCCGGGTCGATGAAATAGCCGCCCTCGGTGATGGTCAGCGAAACGATCCGGATCGCCGGGTCGGCAAGCCGTTCGATGATGCCGGCCGCGTCGCCCGGCGTCAGGAAGTCGATCATCGCGCCGGTGACGCGGGCGCTCATATGGCCGCTATCCTGCTCGACCACGGTGGTCAGCCAGTCCTGCTCTTCCAGTTTGGCCCGGCCGATCTTCTCGCCCTCGAACACGCCGGCGCCGACCAGCGCCCAGTCGTGGCCGATGCCCGAATTGAACAGGTCGTCGAGATAGACGGCCTGGTGCGAGCGATGGAAATTGCCGACGCCGAAATGCACGATGCCGGCCTTGAGCGCCGCGCGGTCATATTTCGGACCGGCGACCTTGGCGGGCAGCTTGGAGAGATTTGAAGACGAGAGTTTCACGGTCATCTGTTTTACCCTTTGGCCGGGCTGCGGCCTTCGTTATTCCCCTCTCCCCGTCTTTAACGGGGGGAGAGGTAAGGTGAGGCGCGGTGCAATCTTCCGAGGTCGATGCTGCCCCTCACCTTGATGTCGGCCTCTTCTCCGCGTGGAGGAACGAGGAGAAGAGGCCGTCCCCGCCCTCAACTCATCCACTGGCCGCCATCGACATTGTAGGTCTGGGCGACGATGTATTCGGCGTCGCTGCTGGCGAGAAAGACCGCCATGCCGGTAAGGTCATGGGCCGTGCCCATGCGGCCATAGGGCACGGCGTCACCGACCAGCTTCTTCTTCTCGCCCTTCGGCCGGTTTTCGTACTTGGCGAACAGCGAATCGACGTGATCCCAATGCTCGCCATCGACCACGCCGGGGGCAATCGCGTTGACGTTGATGCGGTGCTTGATCAGGTCGAGCCCCGCCGACTGGGTCAGCGAGATGACGGCGGCCTTGGTGGCGCAATAGACGCCGACCAGTGCCTCGCCGCGCCGTCCGGCCTGGCTCGCCATATTGATGATCTTGCCGCCCTCGCCTCGCGCGATCATCGAGCGGGCGGCGGCCTGCAGCATGAACAGCGTGCCGGCGACATTGACGGAAAATAGCTTGTCGTAACTGGCCTTGGTGATCTCGACGATCGGCGCCAGATCGAACAGGGCGGCGTTGTTGATCAGGATATCGAGGCCGCCGGTCTTCGCTTCGACGGCTTTCACCGCCGCCTCGATCGAGGCGAGGTCGGTCACGTCGAGCTTGACCGCATAGGCCTTTGCGCCGATCTCGGCGGCTGTCTTCTGCGCAGCCTCCAGATTGATGTCGGCAATGGCGACGGTGGCGCCTTCGCCGACATAGGCCTCCGCGAAAGCCCTGCCAATGCCACGGGCGGAGCCCGTGATCAGCGCCGATTTGCCGGCCAGTCGCATGGTCACATCGCCTTTCCGTCGGCGCCGAAACGATGCAGCTTGGCCTTGTCGGGCGTCAGATAGATGGTGTCGCCGTGATGCACGGCCAGCTCGCCGTCGGCGCGCACCGTCAGCGGACCGACGCCATCGGCCTGGACGTGCAGGAAGGTGTCGGAGCCGAGATGCTCGGCAACGCCGACGGTCGCTTTCCATTCGCCAGCGGTGGTCGAGATCTCCATGTGCTCGGGACGGATGCCGATCGTCTTGGCGCCGTATTTGGCCGCCGGCGCGCCTTCGATCAGGTTCATCTTCGGCGAGCCGATGAAGCCGGCCACGAACAGGTTCTTCGGTGTCTTGTAGAGCTCCATCGGCGAGCCGACCTGCTCGATGTTGCCGGCGTTCAGCACGACGATCTTGTCGGCCATGGTCATGGCTTCGACCTGGTCGTGAGTGACGTAGATCATGGTGGTCTTGAGCTGATGGTGCAACTCGCTGATCTCCAGCCGCATCGTGCCGCGCAGCGCGGCGTCGAGGTTGGACAACGGTTCGTCGAACAGGAAGGCCGAGGGCTGGCGCACGATGGCGCGGCCGATGGCGACGCGCTGGCGCTGGCCGCCGGAGAGCTGGCCGGGCCGGCGTTCGAGATAGTTGGTCAGGTTCAGCACACGCGCCGCGTCCTTCACCTTCCTGTCGATGGTGGCCTGGTCCTCGCCCGCCATCTTCAGCGGGAAGGCGATGTTCTTGGCCACCGTCATATGCGGGTAGAGCGCGTAGGACTGGAACACCATGGCGAGCTTGCGCTTGGCCGGCGCTTCGCCAGTGACATCACGGCCGTCGATGTTGATGGTGCCGCCGCTGGTGTCCTCCAGCCCGGCGATCAGGCGCAGCAGCGTTGACTTGCCGCAACCCGACGGGCCGACGAAGACGACGAACTCGCCATTCTCGATCACCAGGTCGAGGCCGGGGATGATGGACGTCGCCCCGAAGGACTTGGAGACGTTCTTGAGCGTGATGTTTCCCATGGTTTCCTCCCCGAGGGGTTATTTTTCGTCGTTTGCTTCAGGCAACGTCCGTTACTTAACCGCACCAAATGTCAGGCCGCGCACCAGCTGCTTCTGGCTGAACCAGCCCATGATCAGGATCGGCGCGATCGCCAGGGTCGAAGCCGCCGAAAGCTTGGCCCAGAACAGGCCCTGCGGGCTGGAGAACGAGCTGATGAAGGCCGTCAGCGGCGCGGCTTCGGTGGTGGTCAGGCGGATCGTCCAGAATGCCTCGTTCCAGGCCAGGATGATGTTGAGCAGCATGGTCGAGGCAATGCCTGGCACCGCCATCGGTGTGAGCACATAGACGATCTCGTTCCACAGCGAAGCGCCGTCCATGCGCGCCGCCTCCAGGATCTCGCCAGGGATTTCGCGGAAGTAGGTGTAGAGCATCCAAACCACGATCGGCAGGTTGATCAGCATCAGCATGATCATCAGGCCGATACGGCTGTCGAGCAGGCCGGTGTCGCGGAAGATCAGGTAGATCGGGAACAGCACGGCGACCGCCGGCATCATCTTGGTGGACAGCATCCACATCAGGATGTCCTTGGTTCGCTTGGTCGGCGAGAAGGCCATCGACCATGCCGCCGGGATGGCGACCAGCAGGGCCAGGATGGTCGAGCCGACCGAGAGCAGCACCGAGTTGAAGAAGAATTTGAAGTAGCCGCTCTGCGCCTGCACCTCGGCGTAGCTCTCCATCGTCCCCGACGGGATGATGCTGAAGCCCTGGATGGCTTCCTGCTCCGATTTGAACGAGGTGATGATCGTATAGAGGATCGGGAAGAAGATCAGCAGGGCGACGATCCAGGCGGCCGCGGTCGCGATCGTCTTGTGCTGGGTGGTGACTGAGCGTGCCATCGTATCCTCCCTATTTGTCCAGGTTCTTGCCGACGGCGCGCATGGCGAAGAAGGCAACGATGTTGGCGAGAATGACGGCGATCACGCCGCCGGCGGATGCCTGGCCGATTTTGAATTCCAGCAAGGCCTTCTGGTAGACGAGGAAGGGCAGGTTGGTGGAGGCGTATCCTGGGCCGCCATTGGTGGTGACGAGGATCTCGGCATAGACGGAGAGCAGGAAGATCGTCTGGATCAGGATGACGACGGTGATGGCGCGCGACATATGCGGCAGCGTCAGATAGATGAAGCGGCTGATGAAGCCGGCGCCGTCCATCTCGGCGGCCTCCTTCTGTTCACCATCGAGCGATTGCAGCGCGGTCAAGAGGATCAGCGTCGCGAAAGGCAACCACTGCCAGGCGACGATGATGATGATCGCCAGCATCGGATGTTGCCCGAACCAGTCGATCGGCTGGGCTCCGAAGAAGCGCGCTATATCGGCGAACACGCCATATTGCGGGTGCATGATCATGTTCTTCCAGACCAACGCTGCCACCGGCGGCATGACGAAGAACGGTGAGATGACGAGAATGCGGACGATGCCTTGCCCCCACATCGGCTGATCGATCAGAAGCGCCAGCAGGATGCCGCCGATCACCGTGATCAGAAGCACGCTGACCACCAGCGTGAGCGTGTTGATGATCGATTGCAGGAAGGCCGGGTTTGAATAGAACAGCGCGTAGTTCGAGAAGCCAACGAAGCCGTCGTGGATCGGGTTGAGTGGGTTGTACTGCTGGAAGGAGAACCAGATGGTGATGACCAGCGGCACAATCATCCAGACGAACAGCAGCACCACGGATGGCGCCATCATGAAACGGGCAAGCGAACGGGTCTGCTGAGTAGCCATGACGGTCACCCTTCACTGGTCAGACTGAATTTTCAGAGGCATTGAGGGCGGCCGCCCGAACTGGGACTCGGGCGGCCGTTGCCGGCCAAGAAGGCGGCCGGCATTCGGCACCGGGAGGAGCCTTACTTGATATAACCGCCTTCGGTCATTGCCGCGGTGGCAGCGTCCTGGGCCTGCTTCAGCGCATCGTCGACGCTCGACTGGCCGGCAAGAGCCGCCGAGAAGAGCTGGCCGACTGTGGTGCCAAGACCCTGGAACTCAGGGATGGCGACGAACTGGACGCCGACATAAGGAACCGGCTTGACGGTCGGATGCGTCGGATCGGCGGCGTTGATGGAGTCCAGCGTCATCTTGGCGAACGGAGCCGCCTTCTGGTACTCGGCATTGGCGTAGAGCGAGGAGCGCGTGCCCGGAGGAACGTTGGCCCAGCCTTCCTTCGAAGCTACCAGTTCAGCGTAATGCTTGCTGGTCGCCCAGGAAACGAACTTCTCGGCGGCGTCAGCCTTCTGCGTGCCGGCGGGGATCGCCAGCGACCATGCCCACAGCCAGTTGCCGCGCTTGCCGAGACCATTGTCGGGTGCCAGGGCATAGCCGACCTTGTCGGCGACGGTCGAGTTCTTCGGGTCCGAAACGAAGGACGCCGCGACGGTGGCGTCGATCCACATGCCGCACTTGCCCTGCTGGAACAGCGCCAGGTTCTCGTTGAAGCCGTTGGAGGACGCGCCCTCGGGGCCGTCGGCCTTCATCAGGTCGACATAGAACTGAAGCGTGTTCTTCCATTCAGGCTGATCGAACTGCGGCTTCCAGTTCTCGTCGAACCAGCGGGCACCGAACGAGTTCGACATCGCCGTCAGGAAGGCCATGTTCTCGCCCCAGCCGGCCTTGCCGCGCAGGCACACGCCGTTCACGCCATTGGCGCGGTCGGTCATCTTGTCGGCGGCCTGCTTGATGAAGTCCCAGGTCGGCGCGTCGGGCATTTTCAGCCCGGCCTTGTCCATCAAGTCCTTGCGGTACATGACGAACGAGCTTTCGCCGTAGAAGGGCGCGGCATAGAGCTTGCCGTCGACCGAAAGACCGCCGGCGATGGCCGGGATGATGTCCTTGGCGTCATAGTCGTCGCCGAGCTTGTCGAGCGGCAACAGCCAGCTCTGCTTGGCCCAGATCGGAACCTCGTAGGTGCCGATGGTCATCACGTCATACTGGCCGCCCTTGGTGGCGATGTCGGTCGTGACGCGCTCGCGCAGCACGTTTTCCTCGAGCGTAACCCAGTTGAGCGTGATGTCCGGATTAGCCTTGGTGAAGTCGTCGGTCAGCTTCTGCATGCGGACCATATCGCCATTGTTGACGGTGGCGATGGTGATGGATTCGGCGTGTGCGGCGAAGGCAAGAGCGCTGGCCGACAACAAGCCCAGGGTGAGCGTGCGAAGTTTCATCAAATTCCTCCCATGAACCAAGATGAGCATTTGCCTTGGCTGTGAGCAATTACTCATTTAGTGTTAATTATGTCAAGCCGGATTCGATGCTGCAGCGCAGCACATCGGCGGCGGTGATGGGCAATGGACGCTCGGACGGTGCGAGGACGAGCCCTGCCCTTCGCCTTTGTCAGGTGGCGGGACAGGACGGCGTGCAGTATTGCGTGGGGGGTGCCGGAGGGCTTGCCTCTCAGCCGGCGATCTCGGCCAGCAGCCAGTCGCGAAAGGCACGGATCTTCGGCACGTTGCGGCGCGCCTCCGGGTAGACCAGCCAATAGGCGTGGCCGTCGTCACCGACCAGGTCGAAAGGCTGGATCAGGCGGCCGTCCGCCAGCTCCGCCTTGAACAGCGCCCTGGTCAGGATCGCCACGCCGTGACCGGCGATTGCCGCATTGGCCTCATAAGCCTGTGCCCCCATGCTGCTGCCGGGCCGACTGGCAAGGTCGTGCGAATGCACGCCGGCAGCCGAAAACCACTGCGCCCACCAGATGTCGCCGGGATCGAGGATCGGCAGCCGCAACAGGTCGGCCGGTTCCTTGACGCCGCCAATGCTCGCCGCGAGCCTGGGGCTCAGCATCGGCGTGAAATCGGCATCGAGCAGCTTGTGGGCTTCCAGCCCCGGCCATTTGCCGCCACCCGAACGGATGGCGAGGTCGACATCCTCGCGGGCGAAATCGGTCAGCCGGCTCGACGTTTCGAGCCGCACGGCAAGCGCCGGATGCGCGATCTGGAACGAGCCCAGGTGATGCGCCAGCCAGTTCGAGGCAAAGGTCAGCACCGTGGTGACGCACAACAAGCCATCCGCGCCGCCACGCGCCGCGGCATAGGCCTGGCCAAGAATGGCGAAGGCTTCGCTGACCGCCGGCGCCAGGCGCTGTCCGGCCTCGGTCAGCGCGATCTGGCGCGGCCGCCGCAGGAAAAGCGGTGCGCCGACCCGTTCCTCCAGCACCTTGATCTGATAGCTGACCGCCGCCTGCGTCATGGCAAGCTCCTCAGCGGCCTTGGTGAAGGAAAGATGCCGCGCCACCGCTTCGAACACCCGGATCGCCTGCAGCGGCGGGAGCTGCGAAACCTGTCGCGAGCCAAGGTCCGGCATAAAGCCTCCTTATGGGTCCTTATCGACGTTCGATTGGCAAAGGCGGCCGGCAAGACCGACATTCAGCATCAGCCCGTCGTTTGGGCGCAAGATAGCGAAGGTTGACGATCATGGCCATGGCGCAGCAAAAATGCACTCCCGCACCGGATCATCGCTGGATTTCGTGGCTCGCGGACGGATTCGGCTGGTTCGCGGTCAGAAAAAGAGCGCATCTCGATATCAGGGACCTCTCCCCACATCTGCAACGCGACCTCGGATTCCTCGATGGCAACGACCCTCTCGGGCCGGGCAAATAGCTTGACTGGCCTTATCCCAGATCGATCGCGGTGCCGTTGCAGTCCCGCAAGCAAAGGCGGTTCGGTGTCATCCGCCGGCCAGCAGGGCTTCCGCCGTCCGTTCATCGGTTATGAGCCCGTTGACCAACCGCCGGTTCACCGCCGCCAGGATACCCGGCAGCTTGCGCTCGCCCATGGCAAGTGCGATGACCAGCGATTTTTCGCGTGACGGCAGCGAAGCTGACGACACCCGGTCGTTGGTGATGCCTTCGATCATGCGGCCTTCGCGATCGAACACCCAGCCGACGATTTCGGCTATGCCGCCGGCCTTCTGCAGGGCCTTCAACTCACTTTCCGAAATGAAGCCGTCCTCGTAGAGCGGCGCCTTGGGGCCGAGGTCGCCAATGCCGATGAAGGTGACGTCGGCCTCGGCGGCCAGCGCCAGCGTCGGCTGGATCATCGGCTGGTTGAGCAGCATCTCGCGCTCCTCCGGCGAAGAGGCGATGACCGGCAGCGGCATCGGGAAGGATCGCGCCTTCACTCTGTCGGCCATGGTGAAGATGACGTTGTAGAAGGCGGCCGAACCGTCCGGCGAGATGTTGCCGGTCAAGGACACCACCTTGTGCTGCGGACAGTCCATCGGCGGCAGCTGCTCGATCGCCGCCTTCAGCGTGCGTCCGGTGCCGATCGCCATGACGATCGGGGTCGGCGAGCGCAGCCGCCGCTCGATCTCGGCGGCGGCCGCCTCGGCGATGCCGATGGTGGTGGAGGATGAGTTGGGATCGCTCGGCACCACCTCGACCAGATCGAGCGCGAAGCGCGATTTCAGCCGTGTCGCCAGATCAAGGCAGTTGGCGATCGGATGGTCGACGCGAACCTTGATCAGCCCTTCCGACACCGCCAGCGACACCAGCCGCTGTGCCGTCTGCCGTGAGATGCCGAGCGTGGCGGCAATCTGGTCCTGCGTGTTGCCGGCAACATAATAAAGCCAGCCGGCGCGCGCCGCGTCATCCAGCCTGTTGCTGCCGCCATCCTGCCGGGTACTCACGTCCTGCCTCCCGAAGCCGCCGGTCATCCGGGCGGTTCGCTGCTACTCTTACAGGGAAAAGCCTCCTGCGCAATTGTCAATCTCCAGGGCAATTGCTTGCGCCGGGGCATGCTCACGACGGAATTGTCATCCCTCGCTCATGTCGAGCGAGGGATGACTGGCGGTTTCGGCCCTGGAGAGACGACAAGGGATAGCTGGCCAGAAGGTTTATCTCCCGGCACAAACCCTTTAAGGGATCAGAAAAAGGGATTTTTCTGCATGACACCGAAAGCGGTTTTCTGGGATATGGATGGCACGCTGGTCGATAGCGAACCGCTGCACGAAGCCGCCCTGATGGCGGCGATGCGCAATGTCGGCCTCGTGCCGCCGCCCGACCTGCATGAGCGTGTGCTCGGTGTCGCCGCCTGGCCGGTCTACGAAATGATGCGCGACGAGTTCGGCCTGGATCTGCCCTTCGACGACTGGATCGTCCGCAAATACGAGCACTATCTGCCGCTTGTCGAGAGCCTGAAGCCACGCCCCGGCGCGATCGAGATCTTCAACGATTTGCGGGCAAGGGGCGTGGCGCAAGCCGTGGTCTCGAATTCGGACCGGATGATCGTCGACGCCAATTTGCGTGTGGTCAGCCTGACCTATCCCGGCATGAAGACGATCAGCCGCAACGATGTGCGCGAAGGCAAGCCGCACCCCGAACCGTTCCTGCGCGCCGCGTATCTCGCTGGCATCGATCCCGCGCAGGCCGTGGCGATCGACGACAGCTGGCCGGGCGCCATGGCCGGGCTGGCGGCGGGAATGAAGACGATCTTCTGGCCAGAAAAGCCGATGGATGGACCGCCCGGTGCTGTCGTTATCGACAGCGCCGAGGAATTGCGGAAAGAGCTCGGACTTTAGTTTCCAGAAGGCGATCAGTTCCGGTAGGCCGGTTCCTGCTCGTCGAGGATCGCCTTCAACTCGCTGAGATGGCGTTCGGCCTGGCCGGGATAGTCATCCATCTCGCTCGCCGCCTTTTCCGCGATCGCGTCCGAGAGCACGCGCAACGGCCGGCCGGTCCACAGCGCCTTGATATAGGTCTCGGCGGCACGCTCGAAATAGAACATGCGGTTGAAGGCATCGGCGACCGTATCGCCGATGACCAGCACGCCGTGATTGCCCATCACCATGACCTTGACCTTGGGATCGACGAGCAGCTGCGAGCAGCGTTCGCCCTCTTCCTCGAAGGCCAGTCCGCCATAGTGGCCGTCGACGACATGGCGATTGAAGAACATGGCTGAATTCTGGTCGACCGGCGGCAGGCGAGAATCGGCGAGCGACGCCAGAACCGTGGCATGGATTGAATGGACATGCATGACGCAGCGCGCGTGCCGCACATTGCGATGGATGGCGCCGTGCAGGCCCCACGCCGTAGGGTCGGGCGCGTTCGGGCCGGAGAGCGTATCGGGATCGTTGGCATCGATCAGCAGCAGGTCGCTCGCCTTGATGCGCGAGAAATGCACCTGGTTGGGATTCATCAGGAACTGCGTGCCGTCATCGTTGATGGCCAGCGAAAAATGGTTGGCCACCGCCTCGTGCATGTTGAGCCGCGCCGTCCAGCGAAAGGCGCAGGCGAGATCGACGCGCTCTTCGTAGAAAGGCAGATTGGTCAGCGTTTCTTTCTGCAGGCGGGCAATGCTCATCTTGAAATCTCCGATTTCAGCAAGAATGCCGCGACCTACGTCCGCCCGCAACGGATTTTGGTTGGTGCAGGAAGAAGCAGCTGTCTGTCAGGCTGCCGTGCTGACAGCGGTTCCGGCACGCAAGCCGCCATGCTCGACGATGAAATCGATGACCTCCTGCAGTCCCTTGCCGCGCGATAGATCGGTGAAACCGAACGGCCGCTTGCCGCGCATGCGGCCGGCATCGCTCTCCATGATTTCGAGATTGACGTTCACATAGGGCGCAAGATCGCTCTTGTTGATGATGAGGAAATCGGAGCGGGTGATCGCCGGCCCGCCTTTGCGCGGGATCTCCTCGCCCTGGCAGACCGAGATGACATAGAGCGTCAGGTCGGCAAGATCCGGCGAGAAGGTGGCGGCGAGGTTGTCGCCGCCGGATTCGATGAAGACGATGTCGAGATCCGGAAATTTCCGGTTCATTTCGGCGATCGCCTGCAGGTTGATCGAGGCATCCTCGCGGATGGCGGTGTGCGGGCAGCCGCCGGTCTCGACACCCATGATGCGATCCTCGGGCAGCGCCTGCAGCCGGGCCAGCATCATGGCGTCTTCCTTGGTGTAGATGTCGTTGGTGACGACGGCGATCGAGAATTCGTCGCGCAGCGCCTTGCACAGTTTTTCGGTCAGCGTCGTCTTGCCCGAACCGACCGGACCGCCAATGCCGACGCGCAGCGGGCCATTTTTCTGTGTCATGCGGGAAACTCCGTGATGGCAAGGACTGCGAAACCGAGCCCGATCAGCAGGCACAGCGGCGAATAATAGCGGACATCGAGCCGCGCGAAAGGCTGCTCGGGCGCCAGTCGCCGCCACCATGGCGTGAAGCCGGCGATGCCGCGTCCCAGGAAAACCAGGCCGATGAGCAGCGCGGTGGCGGCGAGGCCTTGCCTGGGGAAGGGTGAGGCAAAGACGCCCTCGAGCGCCAGCGGCCACAGCGTCGCCAGGCCCAGACACGCGGCAACGGCGAAACTGGCGAACGGCGTCGGCATGTCATCGACGCCGCGAAAGCCGACGACGGCATGGGCGCAGGATGCCGCATCCTTGCCCGGCCAGATGCCGCCAATGCCCCAATAGACATGCAGCACGGTGATCAGCAGCAGAACAAAGGACAGCACGAAGGCAAGGACGATCATGAGCGGAACAATCGCGAATACTGGGTTTCGTGCTTCATCGCCATGACATCGGAGACGAAAGCGCAGCCACCCAGATCGTCAAGTGACGAGCGCGCAGCGCGGGCAGCGGTCGCCAAGGCCAAAGGCTCGAAGCCGGCAAGCAACGCGGTGGCCGCGCTTTGGCCGACGATGCCGAGCCTGATCGCGGCCTGGACGAGATTGGAGAAGAAGGCTTGCAGGAAGGCGGAAAGCGCGTCCTGAAGAGCGATGCCATTGCCGCCGGCAACAGCGCCGACGGCGACACAATAGGCGCATTCGGCCGGCAAGCGTTCCAGCACGGGGTTGGGCCAGGCCGAAGCCGCTTTCAGGAAGGCGGCGCCCTGCAGCATGGTCTCGGTGTGGCGTTCGCGCGAGCCGGCCAGAGCCTCGGCCAGCGCGGCAATCTCGTCGATATCCCCGGCGTGGCGCGCACGACGCCAGCTCTCGGCGAACAGCACGGCATCGTTCCAGCCCGAGCCCATCTCGACCAGCGTTTCCAGCCAGCCGGCGAGGCTGCCGGCATCGGCAACCAGCCCATCGTGCACCGCGCGCTCGAGGCCGTGGCTGTAGGAAAAGCCTCCGACCGGAAAGGCCGGCGACAGCCACGCCATCAACCGCAGCAGGGCGATGTTCGACGGCTGGTCAGTCATGGTCGTGGTGGTGGCCGGCGTGGCTGTGCGAATGGGAGTGCGATTCGCCATGGCCATGGCTGTGCGCTTCGGCGTGGCTGTGTGCATGCGCCTCTGCATGACCATGGCCATGATCGTGCCCGCCGGAATAGGCACCGCGCACCGGCTTGAACGGTTCGGAGACATCGCGCACCGTGGCACCCAGCCCCTCCAGCATCGCCTTGATGACATGGTCGCGCAGGATGAGGATGCGCCCGGCCTCGATGCTTGCCGCGAGATGGCGGTTGCCGATATGCCAGGCGAGCTCGCTCAGATGCACAGCATCGCGGGCACGGATGTCATAGACGTCTTCCGGCGCGGCGATGATCTCGATATGGCGACCATCCTCCAGCACCAGACGGTCGCCATCGTTCAACGCGACAGGCTCTGGCAGGTCGACCAGCACCTTGCTGCCGTCGGCAAGTTCGATGGCCCGGCGGCGCAGATGTCGCTCATCATGGGCGAGAACGGCACGACCGGATGGCGCGGTGGTTCCCGTGCCGCCGGCGGGCAGCACCGAGACAGCACGCGGGAATTTGGTGAAGTCGGTGTTGAGATTGAGCTTCATTTTATGGAGCCTCCATTGGCCTGCGCCCGCGCCCGCGCGGGCCGCGCCAGCACCCGGTCGAAATAGCCGTTGACGCGCTCGGACTCGATCGGAAATTTTCCGGCGCGAGCCCAGCCGCCCATGTCGCCGAGCAACACGTCGACGGCGGAAAACCGGTCACCCAGCGCAAAGGGCTTGTCGCCAAGCCGACGGTCCAGTGCCTTGACCTCCGTGGCAAAGTCGTGAGCCGCGGCGGGGCCGACATCGACCCGCACATCCTTCGGCAGCAGGAACCGGTGGCGCAATTTGTTCCACAGCGGCGCTTCGAATTCCGATTGGGCAAAATGCATCCAGGAATCCATCTCGGCGCGGCCGGCAACGCCCGGGTTTGCACCCATTCCCTTGTCCGCGTGCTTGTCGGCCAGATAGACGCAGATCGCCGCCGAATCCGTTACCGTGAGGTCGCCATCGATCAGGATCGGCACCTTGCCCGACGGGTTCAACGCATAGGCTTCCGGCGAACGCAATTTGACCTCGAGGAATTCATGGGGCTGCCCGAGTTCCTCGAGCATCCAGAGAACGCGGCTGACCCGGGACCCACGCGATCCGACGGCCTTGTACATTGTTGAACCCTGCTTTCTCAGAAGCCTAGACCATGCCAGCGGTCCACCCAATGCCGCTCAAACGATCGTGTCGAAGAGCCGCAGGATGAACGATATCTGATAGACGAGCGCGGCCGCGACAAAGGCGATGTGGAAGCGGCGGTCGCGCACCAGGATCGCGACGATACAGAGCGCGACGAAGACCGGCGTGCGGAACAGGTACTCGCTGCCGAAGCGGGCGAAATGCTCCGGCCCCTTCAAGAGCGTATCGATGACGTCGAGCAGATAGGTCGCTGCCAAAAGGCCGAAGAACCAGCCTCGGCGCGAATAGAAGAAATCCTCGTAGCTGGTGTAGTCCAGCATTGAATCCGGAAACAGCAGCGCGCAAAGCAGGAACAACGTGATCGCGTAGAAGATGATGAACAGGTACTTGCCGAAGGTCCAGTTCTCGATGGCGTAGAGGCCGAACTCCCACCACCAGAAATGCACCAGCATCAGAAGCACCGAGGCGACCCAGGCCAGATGCACGGGGTAGAGCTTGTACTGGCCGGGGTGCTGGACGATGCGCGCCAGTCCCGACAAAAGGCGGGTGACGCCGAGCCCGATCACCATGCCCATGACGATGCGGATATGCGGGAAAACGTCGTGGGCAGAGGCGATTTCGGTGGCCATGGCTAGTCATGCGATTTCGTTGAGCCGCATATTGCGGCGTCCGGTCACCAGCCGCAACGGATTTTGCACCAGCCGGCCCGGTCACCGATTTCGCGTCAAAACAGAAAGTATCGTTGCGCCATCGGCAGCACTGTTGCCGGTTCGCAGGTCAGCAATTCGCCGTCGGCGCGGACCTCGTAGGTCTCGGGATCGACCGCGACATGCGGCGTGGCGTCGTTGAGCACCATCGAATGCTTGCCGATGCCGCCACGCGTGTTTTCCACGGCGACGAACTGCTTGTCGACGCCGAGCCTGCCATGCAGGCCTGACTCGAGCGCGGCTTTCGAGACGAAGGTCACCGACGAGTTGGTCCTTGCCTTGCCATAGGCGCCGAACATCGGCCGGTAGTGCATTGGCTGCGGCGTCGGGATTGAGGCGTTGGGGTCGCCCATCGGCGCGGCGGCGATCATGCCGCCGATCAGCACCATGTCCGGCTTGACGCCGAAGAAGGCCGGGTTCCACAGCACCAGGTCGGCGCGCTTTCCGACCGCGACCGAGCCGATGTGCTTCGACAGCCCGTGCGCGATGGCCGGATTGATCGTGTATTTGGCGATGTAGCGGCGGACGCGGAAATTGTCGTTGTTGCCGGTTTCCTGCGGCAGCGAGCCACGCTGGCGCTTCATCTTGTCGGCGGTCTGCCAGGTGCGGATCGCGACTTCGCCGACGCGACCCATGGCCTGGCTGTCCGAGGAGATGATCGAGAACGCGCCGATATCGTGCAGGATGTCTTCCGCCGCGATGGTCTCCTTGCGGATGCGGCTTTCGGCAAAGGCGATGTCCTCGGGGATCGACGGCGACAAGTGATGGCAGACCATCAGCATGTCGAGATGCTCGGCCAGCGTGTTGACCGTGTAGGGCCTTGTCGGATTGGTCGAGGACGGGATGACGTTGGGCAAGCCGCAGACCTTGATGATATCGGGCGCGTGGCCGCCGCCGGCGCCTTCGGTGTGGAAGGCATGGATGGTGCGGCCCTTGATCGCAGCCACCGTGTTCTCGACAAAGCCGGACTCGTTGAGCGTGTCGGTGTGGATCATCACCTGCACGTCGTAGTCGTCGGCGACCGACAGGCAGCAGTCGATCGCCGCCGGCGTCGTGCCCCAGTCCTCGTGCAGCTTCAGCGAACAGGCGCCGCCCAGCACCATTTCCTCGAGCGCCGCGGGCAATGACGCATTGCCCTTGCCCGACAGGCCGATGTTCATCGGAAAGGCGTCGAACGACTGGATCATGCGGGCCATGTGCCACGGCCCCGGCGTGCAGGTCGTTGCCAGCGTGCCGTGCGCCGGGCCGGTGCCGCCGCCCAGCATGGTGGTGATGCCGCTCATCAGCGCTTCCTCGATCTGCTGCGGGCAGATGAAATGGATGTGCGCGTCGAAGCCGCCGGCGGTCAGGATCTTGCCTTCGCCGGCGATGATCTCGGTGCCGGGGCCGATGATGATGGTGACGCCATCCTGCGTGTCCGGATTGCCGGCCTTGCCGACGGCGGCGATGCGGCCGTCGCTCAGGCCGATATCGGCCTTGAAGATGCCGGCGCTGGCATCGACCACCAGCGCGTTGGTGATGACGGTGTCGACGGCGCCCTGTGCCCGCGACACCTGGCTCTGGCCCATGCCGTCGCGGATGACCTTGCCGCCGCCGAACTTCACCTCCTCGCCATGGATGGTGAAATCCTTCTCGACCTCGATGAACAGCTCGGTGTCGGCGAGCCGCACCCTGTCGCCGACAGTCGGACCATACATCTGCGCGTAGGCGGCGCGGGTGATTCTAGCCATCAGCAATTGCTCCCGAAAACGCTTTGGCCGCAGCCGAACTCCATGGCGTCGCCATCCTATGGTCATGCAATGACCCGCTGGGCGACACCTTCTGATCCCATTTCCCGGTTGAGGTGGGCCGGCCACCCCAAAACGACCATTTGTCAATCGTTGGAAAGGAAAATCCATGCGCAAGATGATACTTCTCGCGGCGGCCAGCCTGATGCTGGCGAGCGCCGCCAGTGCCCAGCAGCAGCCCACGCCGGCTCAAACGCCAGCCGCGCCCACGCCAGCAGCACCCGGTGCGCCGGCGGCCGCGCCGACGATCCAGAGCGTCAACATCGTCGACATCAAGGAATTGCCCGAAGCCACGCAGACGCAAGTCAACCAGGTGATCGCCAAGCGTGGCGACGCCGGCCTGCAGAAACTGCGCAGTTCGATCGACTCCACGCCGGAGGTCAAGTCGGCGCTCGAAGCCAAGGGGCTTACCTCGGCGCAAGTGATCGCGGCCAGCATGCAGCCCAACGGCGCGCTGACCCTGATCACCAAGAAGGCGAGCTGAGGACGCGGAGCGGCGGGCCAAATTCCGGCCCGCCGCCCACACCGGCAAGGGAACCGTGGCAGGGCTGGAGTCGTTTCGTTTCCTGAGTGCTGAAACAAATCTCGAAAGCGAGCGATGTCCATCACCACCTTGCCCAGCGCCCGATGGCTGCATGCCGTCGCGGCGACTGCGTTTCTGGCAGTGAGCGTCCCCCACGCCGCGCTGAATGCGCAGGGCCTTGAAAGCCCGGAGACCGTCAACCGTATCATCGGCTCGGAGGTCAGGCAGGAAGAGGCCAAGGCCAACGCCGAAGCTGGGAACGTCAACACGGCGATAGAGCGGACGCGTGAAAACATCGGCACGGTGCGCAAGACTTCCAAGCTCGACAAGGTCGATATCGTGTTCCTCACCGACGCCGAGCGCAGCGAAGGTGGCCCCCCGCCGGTTATCGAGAGCAAGGTAAAGCAGCATCAGGACGACATTGCTGAACTGCGCAAGGAGATCGAGGCCAACGCCCTGCTGTTCAACGCCATCGAGTCGCGGCGCGTGCTTGCCGAGGATGTTCTCGCCGTCGAATTCGACGATCCAGGAAAGATCGTCATCTATGCCGCGGCCAAGCCGTCGAACTGAGTCGAAAGCGTCACTTGTTTTTATGCATGTCGGTGCCCCAACACCGCTCGACACTTTTGGGCGACGCGCATAAGACGCCATCGATCTCACAGCTTCCCCATCACCTTCTGCTGAAATCCGTAGACCTCGCGCTTGCCGCCCAAGGGCACCAGCGTGACGTCGCGCTCCTGGCCGGGCTCGAAGCGCATGGCGGTGCCGGCGGCGATGTCGAGGCGCATGCCGCGTGCCTTGTCACGATCGAACTTCAGCCCCTCATTGGTCTCGAAGAAATGGTAGTGGCTGCCGACCTGGATCGGCCGGTCGCCGCTGTTTGCCACTTTCAGGGTGACGGTCGGCAGGCCCTTGTTGAGCTCGATGTCGCCGCTTGCGGTGATGACTTCGCCCGGGATCATCGCGCCCCTCACAGAACGCCGAAGACGAGACCGGCACCGACCGCCGCGCAGGCCGCACCCGCGGCGCGGGCCAGACCACGGAACCTGATGCCGAGGCCAAGGCCTGCAGCGATGCCGATGGCGTGCAGGAACGCGGTGGCAATGGCAAAGCCGGCCATGTATTCAAGCCCGCCGGCGTTTTCCGGCACTTCGGTGCCATGGGCATGGCCATGGAACAGGGCGAACAGGCCGATGATGGCGACCCCGGCCGAAACCGGCAGATCGACCGCCAGCGCCACCAGCAACCCGAGCGCCACGACCGAGGCCAGGATGGCCGGTTCGACGAAGGGCAGCGGCATGTGCAGCATGCCGAGCGCGCCGCCGGCCACCATGACGCCGACAAAGGCCGCCGGCCATGCCCAGATTGCCTTGCCCCCCTTGAGCGCCGCCCACAGACCGACCGCGATCATGACAGTCATATGGTCGAGGCCGGAGAGCGGATGCATGAAGCCGGCCGTGGAGGAGGAGGTCGTGCCGCCGCCGCCGATATGGGCATAGGCCGGCATGGAAGCGGCCAGCAGCAGGATCGCCGAGAGGCACAGGCGTTTGGCTGACATCATCGAT
The DNA here is from genome assembly GCF_059683645.1 of Mesorhizobium sp. RCAM 05104. Taxonomy (NCBI): domain Bacteria; kingdom Pseudomonadati; phylum Pseudomonadota; class Alphaproteobacteria; order Hyphomicrobiales; family Phyllobacteriaceae; genus Mesorhizobium; species Mesorhizobium sp. RCAM 05104. The sequence continues at coordinate 3,450,637 of NZ_CM185033.1, forward strand.
TTGCCTTCCGTTTGAAGTGTCGTTGTGCTCACGCGGCCTTGCGGGCCGGGCCGCAGCCCTCGGCCTTGAGAACGCGTTTGGTCGAAGCCGGATACTTTTTCAGCATCGCTGCCGGGCGGATCGGCCGGGCTGAAAAATTGCCGCCGCAATTGGGGCAGACACCGTCCAGCACGTTTTCGGCGCAATCGGCGCAAAAGGTGCATTCGAAGGTGCAGATCACCGCATCCGCCGCCTCCGGCGGCAGGTCCTTGTCGCAGCATTCGCAATTGGGGCGCAGTTCAAGCATTTTTCTCTCCTCACCGGATAGGCTCGTGCACGGTCACCAGCTTGGTGCCGTCGGGGAACGTCGCTTCCACCTGCACGTCATGGATCATCTCGGCGATGCCTTCCATTACTTGCGCGCGGGTGACGACATGGGCGCCGGCCTCCATCAGTTCGGCGACCGGTCGGCCGTCGCGGGCGCCCTCTACGACGAAGTCGGTGATCAGCGCGATCGCTTCCGGATGATTGAGCTTGACGCCGCGTTCGAGCCGTTTGCGCGCCACGATCGCCGCCATGGCGATCAGCAGCTTGTCCTTTTCCCTCGGCGTCAGGTTCATGCGTTTTCCCGGACTGACTTAGACAAGATCACAGTGACCATAATTTGGGCAGGCCCGCCCGACCGTTGAGCAGTTCGACGAGGGGAACCAGCCGCTGGCGGAGCTGGTAGCCGTCGTCGGCGTAGAGCCTCGCAAGAAGCTTGCCAGATTTCCCCACGCTCCAGACACTGGCGCTACCCTGGTCGCCGACGATGTCCAGAACCGGATCGAGCAGGGCATCGGCCCGCGGCGACACCAGCAGCAGCGTCGCCATCGCGATCGCACCACCGGCAATCGCGGGGCGGCCGAGCATGGCAGCGATATCGGGCCCGATGCGAAAATCCTCGGCATGGATGAGGGAGCCATCCTGGCGGACCCGCCAGCGGTCATGGAAATTGCCCTGCGCGGCGCGCTCCCCCATGGCCAGGCGGCCGAACACCGTGGCCTCCAGGACCAGCGCCTCGGCGTTGGCGGCAAGCTCGACATCGAGCGTACGGGCAAACGCAGCCTGGTCGAAGACGATGGTTTCCTGCGGCAGCCAGGCGATGCGGCCGTTTTCGCCGACCGACAATCTGACCCGCACCTCGGCACGGTCGGACGCCGCGCGATAGATCTTTTCGCAGGCCTGGGTCGTTACCGACGCCGAGGCGCCGGGGCCGACATCCACCTGCCAGTCGAGACGGTCGCCGCCGGTCATCCCGCCGGCGGTGTTGATCAGCACCGCTTCGAGCGGATCGGCCGCGACGGTCGGCATCCTTATCTTGGCGGCGCCGTCCTGATAGAGGCGCAGCAAGCGCGTGCGACCGTCGCCAACACCACAGGAAAGCCGCGCCACACCCGCCGCGCGCTGGGCCGGCAGCGTCGAAATCCCGCCATGTTCGATCGTATCCATGCCTGCACGTTAAGCACTACGGCGGCTTTGTCGATATATAGCTTGTTGCTTGACAACGTTTTGGTTTCTATAGAGGGAACCACCTTGGTACGGTCATGCAGCGCTTGGCGGGGGTATAAAGCGACGACGACGGCTTGATACCAAGAGAACAAGGGGCGCTGTTCAATTGGCGTCGGGAAACGCGACAAAGTGGGGAAGAAACCGAATGGCCGACCAGCTGGCAACGGATATCATCGCGAAGATCAAGGCTCATGCCGAGCCGGGCGGCGAGGAAATCACCACCAATACCGAATTGACAGCGCTTGGTATCCATTCGTTGGAGCTGACGGAGATCATCTTTGATCTCGAGGAAGAATATGGCATCGAGATCGAGATGAACACGGTCGATGCCTGGAGCAATCTGAAGAATGTCGGCGACATGGTCGAAGCTGTTCGCGCGCTGATCGCGAAAAAAGCTTGAACTGAATGCACAAGCGCGTCGTCATCACCGGCATGGGCGGCATTTGCGGGCTCGGCACAAACGCACCCGCGATCTGGAACGAAATGCGTGCCGGCCGCTCGGCCATCGGCGCTATCAGCAGTCCGCATCTGCATGATCTCAAGGTCAAGGTCGGCTGCGAAATCAAGACGCTTCCTGATCACGGCATAGATCGCAAGCAATTGGTGTCGATGGACCGCTTCAGCCTGCTGGCGGTGATCGCGGCCAGAGAGGCGTTGCAGCAGTCCGGCCTGGTTGCGGATGAAGCCACCACCTATCGGATGGGCACCGTCGTCGGCGTCGGCGTCTGCGGCTGGGAAGCGATCGAGGAGAGCTATCGCGCCATCCTGATCGAGGGCAAGAATCGCGCCGGCATCTTCACCGTGCCGAAAGTGATGCCGAGTGCGGCCTCCGGCCAGGTCAGCATCAATCTCGGTCTGCGCGGTCCGGTTTTCGGCGTCACCTCGGCTTGCTCGTCGTCCAACCACGCCATCGCCTCGGCGGTCGACCAGATCAGGCTCGGCCGCGCCGATGTGATGGTCGCCGGCGGCACCGATGCACCGCTGGTCTGGGGCATTTTGAAGGGCTGGGAAGCGTTGCGGGTGCTGGCCCCGGATACGTGCCGGCCATTCTCGGCCGACCGCCAGGGCCTGTCGCTTGGCGAAGGCGCCGGCATGGCGGTGCTGGAAAGTTACGAGCATGCCATGGCGCGCGGCGCCACCATTCTTGCTGAAATTGCGGGCGCCGGCCTTTCCGCCGACGCGTCCGACATCGTCGCGCCGACCATCGAAGGACCAACGGCCGCCATGCGCGCCTGCCTGGCCGACGCTGGGCTCAATCCCGAGGATGTCGACTATCTCAATGCCCACGGCACCGGCACCAAGGCCAACGACCAGATCGAGACGGCGGCGATCAAGCGCGTCTTTGGCGACGCCGCCTACAGACTGTCGGTGTCATCGACCAAATCGATGCATGCCCACTGCCTTGGCGCATCGGGGGCGCTGGAGATGATTGCCTGTGTCATGGCGATCCGCGAGGGCATCGTGCCGCCAACGGCCAATTTTCGCGAGGCCGACCCCGATTGCGACCTCGACGTCACGCCGAATGTGGCACGCGAGCGCAAGGTGCGCGCGGCGATCAGCAATGGCTTCGCTTTCGGCGGCACCAATGCGGTGCTGGCGTTCAAGGCGGTCTGATTCCGGACCGTCCCGCGCCGTCCGTTCCGTTGACTGTCCGTGCACGGCGAAACTGTCGCCGCCATATTGATCATGCCGCGTCGCGCGCCTAATCCTTGGCCCGCCCCCGCCAAACCGCGCCTCTCGACGCCCCCCCCATTCAGGAGTTTTCCATGGCTGACCTGTCCGCCTTCCCGATCGCAACGCGCTGGCCGGCCAAGCATCCGGACCAGATCCAGCTCTACTCGGCAACGACGCCGAACGGCGTGAAGATATCGATTGCCCTGGAGGAACTCGGCCTGCCCTATGAGCCGCACCTGATCGCCATCAGCAAGAATGAAAGCTGGACGCCGGAGTTCCTGTCGCTCAATCCCAATGGCAAGATACCGGTGATCATCGATCCGAACGGCCCGGACGGCAAGCCGATCGGCCTGTTCGAATCCGGCGCCATCCTGCTCTACCTCGCCGAAAAGACCGGCCTGCTGATCCCGGCGGACGCGGCGCGGCGCTACGAGGCGATCCAGTGGGTGTTCTTCCAGATGGCCTCGGTCGGCCCGATGTTCGGCCAGCTCGGGTTTTTCCACAAATTTGCCGGTCGCGAGATTGCCGACAAGCGCCCGCTGGAGCGCTATCGCGATGAATCGCGACGGCTGCTCGGCGTGCTTGACGACAGGCTGAAGGGCCGCAAGTGGATCATGGGCAATGACTACACCATCGCCGATATCTCGCTGCTCGGCTGGGTGCGCAACCTGATCGGCTTCTACGAAGCGCGCGAACTCGTCGGCTTCGATGATTTCGCCAATCTGGCGGCGTGGCTGGAGCGTGGTCTGGCGCGACCGGCGGTGCAGAAGGGTCTCACGATTCCGGCGAAGGGCTGAGGTGCAGGTCGCCGGAACGCGATTCCGGCTACTTGGCCTTTGCCTTGGCTTTCGAACCACTCTTGCCCATGACGGAAGCCGCAAGTGATGCGGCGCCTCTGGCGGCTATGACGACGGCGCCAGCCGCTACATTGGCCGTCGCCTTGGCCGTGCGCATGGCGCTTCCCGCCAAGGAGTCGTTGGTGTTTGCCGGCTTCTTCGGCTTTGCGGCTTTCGCGGGAGCCTTCGCTGCGCCCGGCACCACTTTTCTGGGTGCCGCCTTGCCGAAAGCGGGTTTTGCCGCATCCTTGGAACGCTCGGCGATAGCGGGGCCGGCGCCTGTCTTCGATTGGGTTGCCTTGCCCTTGGCGGGCGCGGGCTTTCTTGCCTTTTGTGCCATCGGACGGAATCCTTTTAGGCGGAAGTGCCTCGTCGGCGATAACGGCCTGAAAGTCTTAAGGTTCCCCTTGAAGAATCCGTAGAATCACGCGGAATCGCCGACCACGAGGTCGGCGGCCCGGCGGCGGGCAAGCACCCGGTCGATGTTGGGCATGTCGTTGGACGCGATCCAGGCCCGCGCATCGGCGTCGGATCGGCCATGGCCGTGCCAGCGCTCGAGCAGGCGGCGCTCGAGTTCGGCGCGCGGTACGTCGACGAAGATCGAGAAATCGAACAGCGGCGCCAGCCGCGACCACGGCTCCTCGTCGAGCAGCAGGTAGTTGCCTTCGACCAGGATGAACTTGGTCTCCGCACCGATGATCGCGGCGGCGGCGCGCGACAGTTCCATGCTCCGGTCGAAGACCGGGATGGCGATATCGGGTTCGCCGGCGCGGATGCGCTTCAGCAGCGCCTCGAAGCCGGCGAAATCGAAGGTTTCCGGCGCGCCCTTTCGCGCGCGCAGGCCACGCCGGTCGAGCACGACGTCGTCATAGTGGAAGCCGTCCATGGGCACGACCTCCACGGCACCCTCGGGCAGCAGATCGCGCAGGCTCGCCGACAACGTCGACTTGCCCGCTCCCGGCGGGCCGGCGATCGCGACGATGAAGCGTTGTGCCTTGCCGGCACGCTTGAAGATGGTGGCGGCGAGATGGGCGATTTCGGACATGAGAGCCTCTCTGGCGGAGCTTCAAATCCACCATGTTCCGCATGATGATTTCGGCCACATCTTGGCGGCAGTTGACGAAAATTTCAAATCCTGCGATCGCGCAATCCCGCCTATGAGGCCGCTGGTTGGCCGATGCGCAGGAAATCGCTGTCGAAGGGGACCTCCCAGGTCGAACCGCCGGCTTCGAGACGCATGCGGCCGTTTGCCGTCGTGACCTCCTGCGGCGGCTCGCCGCCGGACAAGGGCATGGCGCCGATAACATGGCGAAAGGAAACGCCGCGGCCCAGCGCAAACGCGGTCGCCACCCCTTCGCGCTTCAGCCAGTTGTCGCCGATCGAGGCGGCATGGCCGACGGCGGCGCGGCCGTCCTCGATGCCGAGCACGCCGCGGTGACGGCCGCTCCAGGGCGCGTAGTCGCGGCCGCCATTGCTGAGCCACAGCATGGTGATCGGCAGTTCTGCCGGGTTCTTCAGCACCAGCACCAGGTCCTCTTCGGCATGGCGCGCCAGTGCGGTCCAGCCCGGCCCGCCATGATCGGCCTCGACCATTGTGACGAAATCCTCGCGCCGATCATCCATGCGGTACTCCGTCAGGTCGAGCGTGCCGCCGCCGGCGGCCGGAAAACGGCTGAGATCGGCGGAGCGCGCCGGATAGGCCAGCATGAAGCGGCCGCGTGCGGGATCCGGCTCCAGCGGGTCGTCCAGCGTGGCGGCAAATCGCTTCGGCGAGAAGGCGAGTTTGCCGCCGTTCGTCATCGCCGTCATCGGATGGTGCGCGACGGAAATGGCGCCATGGCCACCGGAAAACACATGCTCCTGATAGAGAAAGGGATGGTCGTCGCGCAATGTGAGGATCTTGTCGACGCTGGCGCCCATCACCTTGTGGCGCAGCCGGAACACGGCCCGCCAGCCATCTTCCGTCGCGGTGCTGTCGACCACATCCCAGGCGCTGTTGGCCGGCCAGCCATGCAGCGGCGCGTCCTCGACATCGCTGCGCGAAAACGGCGCGCAGAGGAAGTCACCGGACAGCCGCACGGTGCCTAACGGAAGGTCCTTCGGCAATGCCTCGGGCGTGTCGACCCACGGCGCGCGGTGCAGAGGCTTGAGCTGGCGCCCGTCCCTGTCGATGACCATGTCGGCGAGATGGCCGACAGTGAGGTCAACCGAAACCGAAATGCCTTTGGCCTTGATGGTGCTGGTGGTCATTGCGTTCTCACCGATTCCGAAGGCGCAGACAGAACCCTTTCGGCGTGGATTGCGCAAGCATCACAATGGGCATTTTGCATCAGGATCGCATTCACCCTCCCCTTTGTGGGAAGGGTGGCCGCGACTACTGCCGCTTGTATTCCCGCACCGGCGATTTTGTCCCATCGGTGTAGGTGACCTGCACCGACATCGATTTCACGCTGTCGGCGACCTTGAAGTAGGGCTGGTAGTCATAAGGGATGGCGTAGGGGTCCTTCTTGTCGCAAGCCGGCATCCTGATCTCCTTGTCGAGTGCCGCGCCGTTCAGGCTGTAGTGCACCGCCTTGATGGCGCAGCGGTAGGACAGCATCTGGGTGAAATAGACCAGGCCGTGATTGCCGCTGGCATCGAAGGCGATCCACGACGTCCAGAACTGGTCGAGGATCTGCTTGTTGCCTTGCTGAAGGGCGGTCTCCGGGTCGAAGCGGATGTCGAACGGGCCGGTCTCGCGGCCCCTGATGTCGAGATATTTGATGGCGATGGTGCCGGCCTGCGTGCTGTCGGGCAGCTCGAAGGCCGGATTGGGCATCGGTTTGCCGGTCGCCTGGTCGTTCATCGCCAGGAAGCCGGTGTCGGTGAACGGCCCGCTATCGCCCATGCGCCACGAAATGCCGGTCGCCGGCTCCGGCAGAGAAATGGTCATCGACCAGCCTTGGTTCGAGCGCATCGGCGTCAGCGAAGGCACGAAGCGGGCGGGATCAAGCACGTCGCCAAGCGCGGCCAGCCGGCTGCGGCTGCGGTCCAGCCAGTCGGCGAGCTGGGTCTGGTCGACGAAGTATTTGAGCAGCCCGCCGTCCTTTTCATAGGAAACGAACTTGGTCAGCGCCTTGGCCTCGTTGCGCTTGTCGGCCAGCGTCTGTGCGCCGAGGCGATCCTCGGAAAACTCCTGCGCCAGCAGGAAATAGCCAGGCGCGAAATCCGCATTGGCGGCGACGAAGGCGTTGAGCTTGTCGAGGCGCTGGGCATCATCGAACTGCAGGATGTGCACCAGCTTGATCGACAGCGCCTTGCCCTTGTCTGCCAGCGCACCGAACACCTCGCGGGCGCCAGCCTTGCCGTCCTGCACCCGAAGCAGCGTGGCAAAGCGCGTATAGGGGTCGATGGCGTCGACATCGAAGCCGGCAAAGGCGAGATAGGAGCGCCGCGCATTGAGCATGTCGCCCGACAATTCGTAAACGCGGGCATTGTGATAGAACTCGTCCGGCCGCTTCGGCTCGGCGATGGCCCCGCCCTGCGCGGCAAGGGCGGCAAACCCTTTGGCGATGGTGTCGATCGAGGCCGCGATCTGCTCGGTCGTCGCCTGCAGCTTCTCGGTCTGGGCCTGCTGCTGCGCCTGGCCGGCGGCCAGCGTCTGGGTGGTCTGCTTGACCGCCTCGACGGTCTTTTGCGTCACGGCCCCCTGTTGCGTCTGCTGCTGCTGGGTGGAGGCGATCTCTTCCGTCTTCTTCGCCACCGTGTCGGTCGACTGCTTGACCTGTTCGACCGTCTTCTGCGTTTGCGTGACCGTCTGCTCGATCCTGGCCACCTTGGCCGAGACGATGCCCATCGATTGCTGCAGCCCGGCCACCGCTGGCACCAGGCTGGCGATCACCCCGTTCTGCGAACTGGTCTCTTTCTGCACGGCATAGACGCCGCCGGCAACAGCCGCCGCACTGGTGGCGAACACCAGCGCCGGCAGCGCCTTGGCCGCCAGCACCAGCCTGAGCACGATGGCAATGGCGATGATGACCGCCGCCACCGAGGCGACCAGCGCGATATAAGCGGCGAAAGGCGCCAGCGGATTGAGCACGTCGGAAACGGCACCGCTGACGAAAGCGACGCCGCCGGCCCATTTGCCCGTGCGGCTGAGTGATGCCTTGATAAGCGACGGCGCAGCGCCGCCAACCCCGATGTTCGCCATTCCCCAGTCCCCCAAGCCAGCCAATGCCGCGCCCCTTCCCACGGGAAACGCGGCTTTGGCAAGAAGGACACAGAAACAGGCGATTTCGGGGCGGCCCCGCAGGCTTTTCCTCGCCCCCACGAATGTGGGGAGAGGTGGCTCGGCGAAGCCGAGACGGAGAGGGGGAATGGCGCCAGCCGTGCCGGTTAGCGATCCAATTGCGAGGGCCGCGCCCTACGAAATCCCCCTCTCCGGCCGCTTCGCGGCCACCTCCCCCGCTCCGCGGGGGCGAGGAACCCAAGCTTGCGAAGCTTCGACATTCCCGGGTATGACCGACATTAACCAAATGGACGCAGCTGGCGGGTTACGTTAGCTTCGCCTCATCTCAGCAACAGCTTGACCCGAACAGACTTGCCCTTGTCCAACCCGCGTCCCCTTCCGCTCATCCAGAGACTTGTCGCGGCCCTCGGCCTGTTGCTGCTTGCCGCCTGCACCACCACGACGCCGCCGGATGCCGTGCTGGCGGTGCCGGCGCCGCCGCAGAAATACGCCGCGATCGTCGTCGACGCCAAGACCGGCAAGCAGTTGTTCGAGGTCAACTCGACGGCGCAGCGCTATCCGGCGTCGCTGACCAAGATGATGACGCTCTATCTCCTGTTCGAGGCGCTGGAGAGCGGCCGCGTTACCAAGCAGACGCGGATCCCGGTTTCGGACCATGCCGCCTCGCAGCCGCCGACCAAGATGCGCTTCCGGCGCGGCGAGACCATCGATGTCGATTCGGCGATCCGCGCCATCGTCGTCAAATCCGCCAATGACGTGGCGGTGGCGGTCGGCGAATATCTTGGCGGTTCGGAAGATCAGTTCGCCGCCATGATGACCGCCAAGGCGCGCCAGATCGGCATGACCAGCACCACCTTCCGCAATGCGTCGGGCCTGCCCGACGACGGCCAGATGACGACGGCGCGCGACATGGCGGTGCTCGGCATGGCGCTGCATTCCCGATTTCCCCAGCAGTTCCACTATTTCTCCGAAAGCGACTTCATGTTCCGCGGCCGGCTGGTGCGCGGCCACAACGACATGCTCGGCCGCGTGCGCGGCGTCGACGGCATCAAGACCGGCTACATCAGGGCCTCCGGTTTCAACATCGTCACCTCCTACAACGCCGACGGCCACCAGCTGATCGTGGTGGTGATGGGCGCCGACAGCGCGCGCCAGCGCAACGACCATGTCGAGGCGCTGATCCAGCGCAGCCTGTCGCCGACGGTTGCCGACACGAAGACCAGGCTGATGTTCGCCGAGCAGCAATAGGGGGGCGGAGCCTCCCCGGCTTCGTCATCCACGGGCGGAGCAAGGAGCGCAGCGACGCGGCGCGGACCCGAGGATCCATGCCGCGACCTCAAAGCGCCGCAGCGGTGCGAATTCTACTCCGCTGCACTCCACGGCCAACATCCCGGCATGGATCCCAGGGTCTCCGCGACGGAGCTTCGCTCCTGCTTCGCCCAGGGATGACGAAGTTTGAGAAGCTTCGGCCAATCTCGAATGTCTCGGATGATCCACCGCCATGAGCCCGCGAAGGGCCGGCGCCGCAAGCAACATCGAGCCGCTGCTCCTTCGCACCGATCAAAAAGACTTGTAGTGCTGCGAAATCCGTCGCGATGCTGGCGATGTTGCGGCATAGGCGTATCGTCTCACCAGCGCGACAGCAGGAGCCCGCACCATGAGCACCATCCCCAAGGCGCCCGAGCAGCAAGCGGCGGACAGTCAGAACGACAGTGGCGGCGAATATTTCGAGGCGCCGACCATCGGGGAGCACGACGCGGACCAGAATTCGGACGAGCAGCTCGAAACGCCCGACGTGCCGGACTCGGAGCCGGCCAGTCCAGGCGCGCCACGCGGCAAGGCCAAGAAGAAGCCATCGGCGATATCGGGCCGGAAATTCCGCAAGCGCGATCTGGTGCGCATCGACAATCTTCGCCCGAGCCTCGCCGACCGCATCCGCGCCGATCATCCGGACCTGCCGGCCGGCGCCCGCATCAGCCGCGCCGAACTCGGCCGCTACCGCATGCGCTACATGGAGGAACTGCTGCAGCAGGAGCATGGCGAATTCTCCGAACTGGACCGGCAGGTGGTCGAAAGCATCGCCAGGCAAGACACCATTTCCGAAAACTCGGAGGAGGAGTTCGAGGAGCACAGGACGTTCGCCGACCGCGTCTCCGACAACATGGCCGCCTTCGGCGGCAGCTGGTGGTTCCTGATCTCGTTCGGAAGCGTGCTTCTGGTGTGGATCGGCATCAACCTGATCGCCGGCATGCGCGCCGCCTTCGATCCCTATCCCTTCATCCTGCTCAACCTGCTGCTCTCCTGCATTGCCGCCATCCAGGCGCCGATCATCATGATGAGCCAGAAGCGTCAGGAGACCAAGGACCGCCTGCGCTCCTTCAACGACTACCGGGTCAACCTCAAGGCCGAGCTGGAAGTGCGCCACCTGCACGAAAAGCTCGACTACCTGATCTCGCGCCAATGGACGCGGCTGGCGGAAATGCAGCAGATGCAGCTCGACGCCATGCACGAACTGACGGGGGCGAAGAAGCCGAAGCGCGCGCCACGCCGGCGGCGGACGGTGCGGAGCGAGGCGGGGCAGTGAATTCGGGACGTGTGCGGCGGAGCGCGAGCTTGATCAAAAGAAGGAAGGGTGGATTGCCATTGCCGAGGCAGGGCCACGACTACGTCTGATGTTTCGCTAGCCACTGCTCCAACTGGACATTGAGCTAGAAATTCAAGACAGTCTGCATCATGCAATTATTGGGGCGCGTATTTTTTTGAGCGATATTAAACTGTTTCAATTCAATCAAGGGCAGATTCGCGAAATAACCGGCTCTGCCATGCAGGTCGAAAAATCGCTTCAGCATATCTTTGAGGCGAACCTTGAGGCGCTGTTAGGTGTTCGGTTCCTCGCGACCGAACACTCAACCGGGCCAGTCCACGGCGGCCGCATCGACACGTTGGGGCTCGATGAAGACAACTGTCCCGTGATCATTGAGTATAAGCGCGCGGTGAACGAGAACGTCATCAATCAGGGTCTATTTTACCTTGATTGGCTTCTCGACCATCGTAAGGAATTTCAATGGTTGGCCATGGAAAAGCTTGGTTCTGAAGCTGCGAAGAATGTCGATTTCTCGGCTCCAAGGCTGCTCTGTGTCGCTGGCGATTTCACCCGCTATGACCAGCATGCGGTAAAGCAGATCGCCCGAAACATTGAGTTGATAAGATATCGGCAGTTTGGTGAGTCTCTACTCATGTTGGAACTCGTTCACGCACCGAAACTGGCCAAGGTAAACACATTTTCAGCCGCACCCGAAATAAAGAGCACTACTGGCGAGACCGCCGTGGTCGCCTCGAACGAAGATCCGGAAGACCCTTATGCCACATACCGCATGGCGTATCGCCTGTCGCAAGCGAGCACGGCTTTGCGCGATCTCCATGATGCCATCCGCGACTTTCTCATCGGCCTTGGAGACGACGTTCAGGTTAAGGAACTAAAGCTGTACACGGCGTTCAAGCGGATAAAGAACTTCGCCTGCCTTGAGGTCTATCCACAGCCGAAGGTTGCCGTTGTCTACGTCAAGCTAGACCCACGGACAATCGAGCTTGAGGAGGGCTTTACCCGTGATGTGACGAAAATTGGCCACTACGGAACCGGCAATCTGCAAGTTTCAATCAGGTCAATGGCGGACTTCCAGAAGGCACAGCCGTTGTTCCTGAGAGCGTATGAAGGATCGTGATTGGCGCTCTCGCCTTTGATTCGGCGCACCAGCCCTTTTGATTTCGTACAACCCACTTGCCCGTTGAAGCCCGCCCCGGCTTCCGCTAAGAAGCCATGACTTGCCGGTTCACCGGCTGGTTCGTTTTCCGGATCACCGGGAAGCACCCGTAGCTCAGCTGGATAGAGCGCTGCCCTCCGAAGGCAGAGGTCACAGGTTCGAATCCTGTCGGGTGCGCCAACTCCCCAATACCGAGGTGCGAGCTGTAAAATGCGCCTTGTGCAAGTGGTCACGGAAGGCGATCGAAGCTAATCTTCGGGTTTTCCTGTACACTGGGCTGGGTGATAGAGATCCTTGTGCCTTTAGACATCCCGTGTTTGAGGGTCTTCGGTTTCATTCATGGAGGAGCATGCAATGACGGCATTCAATAGCGTCCGCTTCCGAGTCAAGCCGGGCCATGGAGACGAGTTCGTCGAACTGTTCCGCAGCGCCCCGCGCAATTTCGAGGGATTGCGAAAGATGGCTCTCGTCAAATCGGGAGATGGAACCTTCTTCTCAATTGGAGAGTGGGATTCGTTCCAGCATATGACAGATGCCCGACCTAAGATGATCGCCAATCTTGATCGGTTCCGCCACACATTGCAGCAGCAATTGGATGGTGGACCTACGGATGCTGTTTCCGGTGAGGCGGTGTTTGAGACGGGCGTCGGCGACAGGCCGGCGTAGTTATCTGCATCCAAACAGATCCCGCGATCTGCTGTCGCAATTGGCGCCACCCGGTCCTGTCGCAGGCATGCCTGGGTCGTCCTAGCTAAGGTCTATCCCCAACACCCCGCACACTCTCCCGCTCCACAAGCGGGCACTCCAGCTTGATGATCGGATAGCGCCCACGTCCGGGCGGCGACGGGGCCTCGAGTTGCTCGATCGCCCATTGGCCCATCGCCATGTGCGGCAGGATCGAGGTGGTCAGCGGCGGGAACAGGTGGCGGGCGATTTCCTCGTCGTCGTAGCCGACGACGGAAATGTCCTGCGGGATATGCAGGCCAGCCTCCTTCAGCGCCTCGTAGCAGCCGATCGCGGTGCGGTCGTTCTGGCAGAAGATGGCGGTCGGGCGGTCCTTCAGCGCCAAGAGCTTGACGGTCGCGGCATAGCCGGCGCTGGCCGACCAGTCGCCCTCGACCACAAGTTCGGGATCGAACGGGATGTCGGCGGTGGCGAGCGCGCGGCGGTAGCCCTTCAGCCGGTCCTGTGCCGCCTGCATCCAGGACTCGCCGGTGATGGTGGCGATGCGGCGGTGGCCATGGCTGATCAGGTGGCGGGTGGAACTCTGGCCGCCGGCGATCTCGCTCGGCACCACGGCGGGGAAGGCGTAGTCCGATGTGTAGCAGTTGAGCAGGATCACCGGGATGTCGAGGCCGTAGAGATAGTCGGGCGCCGTGATCTCGCGGGTGAAGATGGTCATGTAGATCAGCGCCGAAATGCCCCGCTTGGTCAGCGCCGCGATGGCGCGCGGCTCCATGACGGCGTCGCCCATGGTCTGCGCCACCAAGAGCACGTTGCCGGCATTCCACGAGGCCTGGCGCGCGCCCTCGATGGCGACCACCGCCTCGGGGCTGGTGGCGAGCTGGTCGACGACGAAGCCGATCACCCCGTCAAGTCCTCCGAAGGCGGGCCCCTCGAAGGCGGGGACAGGGCCGCGCAGGGCGGAAAAGGCCGGTGGCGCATAGCCGAGCGCGCGCGCGGCCTCGATCACCCGCTCGCGCGTCTGCTGCGACAGCCTGATGCCGGGCGAATTGTTGAGCACGAAGGAAACGGTCGCCTGCGAGCAGCCGGCGGCCCTGGCGATGTCGGTCATGGTGACGCGACCCCGGGCGCTCTTCGCCGGCGCCTTGCGGCGCTGGGCTGTATCGAGGGCCGGACCGTCCGTATCCCTGGTCTCGCTCATGTCACTCGTGTCCCCAATCCCCAGCCTGTCTAGCGGCAGCCTGCCGGGCCGACAAGATGGTGCGGTGTCGCCGATTTATAGAAAGCAGCCGCCATCATTTATATCTATTAGCAGCCTTAAGGCCCATTTGTCATTCGGTTCCGGATGCCCTGGGAACACAAAGACCGCAAGGCTTGAGCTTCAGGATGGCCAAGGCAGCAGTTCGTCGGCAAATCCGCGACCGCGTCGCAACGATGTGTCTAGATAGTGTCCGGAACTAATACTGTTTACTAATACAAAAATGCGCTGTACCGTCAATCCATTCGCGCCCGGCCCTGTCGGGTCCAGGCGTGATGGAAGTGTGCATGGATAGCCCGATGGCGAGCGGATCATAGCGCCGCGAGCTCTGTCTCGGACATGTGATATGTCAGACAAATCGGACTATTTACGAACGATGGATGAGTCTCTAAAGTCCATGATCGTGGCTGGAACGACGCCATTCTTTCGTTGCCGGGGAACCCCTTGAGGAGGAGGGCGTCCAGGCCGCAGACGGCAAAAATGCAAAATCAGGTCAGTGCAAGATCGGTCAGTCGAACGACTGAACCAAAAGGGAGGTTGAACATGAAATCCTTGATACGAAATGCATCCGTAGCCGCCGCGGCGCTGCTGCTCGGCCTGTCGGCGACGGCAATCGCGCGCGCCGACGACAAGCCGACCCTGGCCTTCGTCGTCAACGGCGCTTCCGATTTCTGGAAGGCCGCCGAAGCCGGCGTCAAGAAGGCGCAAGGCGAACTGCCGGACTACAATCTCGAGCTCAAATATCCCGAGCAGTCCTCGGTCGCCATCCAGCAGCGGCTGATGGACGATCTGGTGACGGCCGGCGTGAAGGGCATCATGGTTTCCGCCGTCGATCCGAAGACCTCCACGGATGGTCTCAACAAGATCGCCTCGGAAACGGCGCTGTTCACCACCGACAGCGACGCCCCGCAGACCAAGCGCGTCGCCTATATCGGCTCGTCCAACGTCGATGCCGGCAAGCAGGCGGCCGAGATCGCCAAGAAGGCGATGCCCAATGGCGGCAAGTGCCTCGGCTTCGTCGGCCTGCTTGGCGCCGACAATGCCAAGGAGCGCATCCAGGGCATGAAGGACGGTCTGGCCGGCACCAAGATCGAGTTGGTCGACGTGCGCGGCGACGACATCGACCAGGCGCGCGCCAAGAAGAACGTCGAGGACGCGCTGGTCGCCAGCCCCGACGTCACCTGCATGGTCGGCTTCTACTCCTACAACACGCCGCGCATCTATGAAGCGCTGCGCGACGCCGGCAAGCTCGGCTCGATCACCGTTGTCGGCTTCGATGACGATCCGATCACGCTGGGCGGCGTCAAGGAAGGCACGGTTGCCGCGACCGTCGTGCAGCAGCCCTTCGAATGGGCCTATCAGGGCATGAAGCTGATGGCCGCCTATCTCAAGGGCGACAAGTCGGGCATCCCGGCCAATGGCCTCATCATCATCCCGACGAAGATCATCGGCAAGGATGACGTCGACGCCTATGCCGCCAATCTGAAGGCGATGTCTGGAAACTGAGACAACAGGCAGTTCAGCCGGCTCAACTTCGCTTGGGCCGGCTGCTCGCATTGACGAACCGGGCGCGGATCGTCAGTCTGCGGGGAGGCCGGCCCGCTAACTGCTGTCAGGCATGATGAACTATTCCGATACATCCATCGCGACGACTACGCCGTTCCTCAGCCTCGAGAACGTGCGCAA
The DNA here is from genome assembly GCF_059683645.1 of Mesorhizobium sp. RCAM 05104. Lineage (NCBI taxonomy): Bacteria > Pseudomonadati > Pseudomonadota > Alphaproteobacteria > Hyphomicrobiales > Phyllobacteriaceae > Mesorhizobium > Mesorhizobium sp. RCAM 05104. The sequence goes on from NZ_CM185033.1 coordinate 3,466,294, forward strand.
GACCTATCCGGGCGTCGTCGCGCTCGACGGCTTCTCCATGGAGGTCAGGCCGGGCGAGGTCATCGGCCTCGTCGGCGAGAACGGCGCCGGCAAGTCGACGTTGATGAAGATCCTCGGTGGTGTCACCACGCCGGACACCGGCACGATCACGGTCGACGGCACCGCCCACAAGGGCCTGACCGTCGAAGGCAGCCTGGGGTCGGGCATTGCCTTCGTCCACCAGGAACTCAACCTGTTCGAAAATCTCGACGTTGCCGCCAACATCTTCTTCGGCCGCGAGCCGTTGCGCGCCGGTCCGCTCAAGCTCGTCGACCGCGCCAGGCTGCGCACCATGGTGGCGCCGCTGTTAAAGCGCGTCGGCGCCAATTTCTCCGCCGACACGCCCGTCTCTGATTTGTCGCTGGCCCAGCAGCAGATGGTCGAGATCGCCAAGGCGCTGTCGATCAAGGCGCGGCTGGTCATCCTCGACGAGCCGACATCGAGCCTGCCGCTCGCCGAAACCGACAAGCTGCTCGACGTCATCAAGGCGCTGAAGGCCGACGGCATCAGCGTCATCTTCATCTCGCACCGCCTGCACGAGGTCGAGCGCGTCGCCGACCGCGTCGTCGTGCTGCGCGACGGCATGCTTGCCGGTACGCTGCAGAAGCGCGACATCAACCACGACCAGATGGTCAAGCTGATGATCGGCCGCATGCTGAAGGAGCGCGAGAAGGCCTCCGAGGCCGCGCGCGCCCCCGGCGCCGTTGCCCTGTCGGCCAAGGCCATCCGCACCCCCGCCTATCCCAGCCGGCCGGTCGACCTCGACGTCAGGCGCGGCGAGATCCTCGGCCTTGCCGGGCTCGTCGGCTCCGGCCGCACCGAGCTGGCGCGGGTGTTCTTCGGCATCGACAGCAGCCTTGGCGGCGCGCTCGAGCGCGATGGCAAGCCGCTTGTCCTCGGCTCCGCGGCGGACGCCGTCGCGCACGGTATTTTTCTCGTGCCCGAGGACCGCAAGCTGACCGGCATCCTGCTCGATCTGTCGATCGCGCAGAACATTTCGCTGCCCAATTTGCCGGCGCATGCGCGCCGCTCCCTGGTTTCGGCAAGCGCGGAGGCCACCACCGCCGAGAAGCAGAAGAGCAATCTCGGCATCAAGGCGCCGTCGGTGCAGACCCGCACCGGCACGCTGTCGGGCGGCAACCAGCAGAAGGTCGTGCTCGGCAAGTGGCTGGCCATGAACCCGAAGGTGATGATCCTCGACGAGCCGACACGCGGCATCGACATCGGCGCCAAGGCGGAAATCTACGGGCTGATGCGCGCGCTCGCCGATGCCGGCGTCGCCGTGCTGATGATCTCCAGCGACATGGAGGAGGTGATCGGCGTGTCCGACCGCATCGCCGTCATGCATGAGGGCCAGATCTCCGGCATTCTCGACAAGGAACAGTTCAGCCAGGAAAACGTGCTGCTGCTGGCGGTGGGCAAGCAGCCGAAATAGTTTTGCCGCGGGTTTCGCAAGACGGCGCAACCCGCTCAGGCAGGCATTGGGGAGAAGACGATGAGCAAGAAAGATCTCGGCCTGCTGATCCTGATCCTGGTGGTCGGGACCGTGGTCGCCATCATCAATCCGCGCTTCTTGTTGCCGATCAACCTCGCCAACACCTCGAACCTGATCGGCCTGTTCGGCATCCTGTCGATCGGCCAGGCCTTCGTCATCATCACCGGCGGCATCGAACTGTCGGTCGGCTCGGTGGTCGCGCTGCTCGGGACACTGTTCATCGACTTCATCGCCGTGCGCGACCTCGATTGGCCGCTGGCCTTCGTGCTGATCATCGCGCTCGGCGCCATCATCGGCCTGGTGCACGGCTGGCTGATCACGCGGCTCAAGCTGCAGCCTTTCGTGGTGACGCTGTGCGGCCTCTTGATCTATCGCGGCGTTGCCCGCTTCTACACCGCCGACGGCACCGCCGGCTTCGCCTTCGGCCAGAATTTTCCCGAGCTCGAGTTCCTCACGGCCGGGCGGTCATATGGCGTGCCCAACAGCTTCATCGCGCTGATCGTCATCGCCATCGTCATGTGGGTGGTGCTTCACCGTTCGGTGTTCGGCCGCTATCTCTACGCCATCGGCAAGAACGAGGAGGCGGCCAAATATTCCGGCATCCGCACCGGCCGCGTCGTCATGGCCGCCTATGTCATCTGCGGCGTGCTGACGGCGCTGTCGGCGATCTATTTCGCCATGTACACGCGCTCGATCTCGCCGGCCAGCCACGGCCAGTTCTACGAGCTCTACGCCATTGCGGCAGCGGTGCTTGGCGGCTTCTCGCTGCGCGGCGGCGAGGGCTCGCTGATTGGCGTCATCCTCGGCACGGTGCTGCTGCAGGAGCTGCAGAACCTCGTCAATCTGCTCGGCATCCCGTCCTCGCTCAACTTCGCGGTGATGGGCGGCGTCATCCTCATTGGCGTGCTGGTCGACCAGCAATGGGGCGTGTTCCGGGCAAGGCGGCTGATGGTCGACGCCGCCCGCAAAAACGTCGCCGGTGCGGCGGCGGAATAACCGCCTTGCAACGACCCGCCTGCTTGTCCGTGCCTTGAGATTATTATAATAGCATAACCCGAGATGGTCGGGGGGCTGACGGGACATGCGCTGCGATTTGCGAGGCAAGGTGGCGCTGGTCACGGGAGCCGCGGGCGCGATCGGCAGTTCCATCGCCAAGCGCCTGTCCGACAATGGCGCCGCGGTCGTCGTCGCCGACATCGACGGTGAAGGCGCGGAGCGGGTCGCGGCGGGCTTGAGCAATGCCATGGCCTGCACCGCCGACATCCGCAGCGTGGCATCGGTCGACAGCGCGGTCGCCGCGATCATGGAGCGCCACGGCCGCCTCGACATCCTCGTCAACAATGCCGGCGTCAACACGCTGGCGCATCGTGTCACCATCGATGAATTTCCGGCCGAGGAATGGGATCGCATCACCGGCATCGATCTCGATGGCCTCTACATCATGAGCCGCGCGGCGCTCGGGCCCATGCTCGCCGCCGGCAAGGGCGGGCGCATCGTCAACATCGCCTCGGTCGTCGGCCTTGCCGCCATGCGCCTGCAAAGCCCGTTCGTCGCCGCCAAGGCCGGCATCATCCATCTGACGCGGTCGATGGCGATCGAACTCGGAGCCAAGGGCATCCTGACCAACGCCATCGCGCCGGGTTCGGTGATGACGGCACTGACCGCCAAGCTGTTCTATGGCGACGACGGCAAATTCGCCGGCCGCACGCAGGAATTCCTTGCCCATGTGCCGCTCGGCCGGCCGGCCCGGCCGGAGGAGATCGCCGAGGCCGTGCTGTTCCTTGCCTCCCCGGCCGCCAGCTATATCAATGGCCAGGTGCTGGCCGTCGATGGCGGCTGGACGGCGGGATACATGATGTGAGTGCCGCCATGGAAATCGATCTCGAGGGCACTGTTTTCGCACTGGATGGCGACACCAACCCGGTTGCCGAGGCAGCGCTTGCCGCGCTGCAGGCCAATGGCGGCCACCTTGTCGAAGGCTCCCATGCGCGCGCCGCCGATATCCTGCTGATCTCCTGCCCGCTGCGGCCGGGAACGGCGACCGGCGATCCGCGATCGCTCTACGCCGACGCGCGCAAGGCTGCCGTGACCATGACCGAGCGTGGGCGTGGGCGCATCGTCTTCCTGCTGTCGGCGATCGCCGGCATGCCGATGCGCCGCCATCCGCGCTTTTCCATGGAGAATGCGTCGATCCTTGCCGGCATGCGCACGCTGGCGATGGAGTTCGGCCCGAAGGTCTTGGTCAATGCCGTCGGCGTCGGTGCGGTCGAGGATGAAACCATGGTGTCGGGCGACAAGGCGATGCTCAGCCACACACCGGTTGGCCGCGCCGGCAGCATCGAGGAAGCGGTTGCAGCCGTGCTGTTCTTCTGCGATCCACTGAACACCTACACATCAGGCCAGATGCTGGGTGTCGATGGTGGGTGGATGGCAGGCTATGGGCGCAATTTCTGACCCACTGACGCTCGACGCTGAAGCGCTTGAGGTCAGGCTGGTGCCTGGGATTGGCGGCAGCATGGTCCCGCTGCGCTGGCGTGGCATCGGTCTCATGCGCCGGCTTTCGGATCGGTGAAATCTTCGACCGCGCGATGGCCGGGTGCATCGCTGGAAAGCGTCCGCCGCAACCGCTATGAATGGCGTTTGTCGCGTGACCCGGAGAACATTACTTTGGCGGATCGCGCTCTCTTGGAGCCCTTGTGATGACCGACAGGCCGGACGGCCCGGGCGAGAAGAAGCCGCGGCGCCTTGGCGTCCGTGAGATCGCCAAGCGCGTCGGCGTCGCGCCGATGACGGTGTCGCGGGTGCTGTCCAACCCCGACATGGTCTCGCCGGAGACGCGCGCCAAGGTGCTACGGGCCATCGAGCAGGCCGGCTTCGTGCCCAACCGGCTGGCGTCCAGCATGCGCGGCAATGGCCGCATGATCGGCACGGTGGTGCCGCCGCTGATCAATTCGGGCATCGCCGAACAGGTGCAGGGCATGTCCGACGAGTGCCACGAGAGCGGCTATTCGATGCTCCTGGTGCAGGGCGAGTTCACGCAGGAGGCAGAGGAGAAATCGATCCGCACCCTGCTCGGCTGGCGCCCGGTCGGCATGATCCTGCAAAGTTTCGTGCAGAGTGAAACGGCGCGCGAACTGCTGAAGAGCAGCGGCGCGCCGGTGGTCGAGATTTCCGAGATCAAGGGCCGCAAGCCGATCGACATGGTGGTCGGCGTGTCCAACTTCGAGACCGCCTACGCCATGACCATGCACCTGGCGGCCAAGGGCTACAAACGTATCGGCTTCGTCTCGACGCCGATCCATGGCAATGACCGCCTGCAGCAGCGCCGCACCGGCTATCACGCCGCGCTCACCGAACTCGGCATCAAGAACCATGCCGACATGGAGGTCGAGGTGCCGATCACTGCGCAAGGCGGCGCCGAGGCGCTGGTGACGTTGACCTCTCGCCACAAGGACATCGATGCCATCTTCTTCTCCAGCGACACGCTGGCCGTCGGCGCCGTGCAGGAATGCCACCGCCGTCGCTGGGCGGTGCCGGGCAGGATCGCCATCGCCGGCTATGGCGACATGGATCTCGCGGCTCAACTCTATCCGCCGCTGACCACTGTGAAGGTCAATCGCTACGAGATGGGCCGGCGCGCCGTGCGGCAATTGCTGGCAAGGCTCGGCGGCGACACCAAGGTGCCGACCATCACCAGCCTCGGCTTCGAGATTGTCGACCGCGAGAGCGCCTGATTATCTTTCTTGGCTGACCATGATCTTGTCCGAAAACCGGTCTCCACTTTTCGGGATCATGGTCTGTTGGGCTTCCCCGTCTCTTCGCGGCGGCCAAGACGCTTTTCCCAGCCCTCCGCATGGACGTTGAGATAGGCGTTGGGATCGTAGGGGTGATGCTTGATCGCATCGATGTTGAGATCGATGCCGAGCCCCGGCGCGTGCGGCAGCGACAGATGGCCAGTGTCCGGGTTGATGTTCGGATGCCAGGTCACGAGGTCGCGCGTCCACGGGTCGTTGAAGGCGTCGAAATGTTCCTGGATGAGGAAGTTCGGCACCGCCGCCGCCAGTTGCAGGCACACTGCCGTCGCCACCGGTCCGCCGCTCTGGTGCGGCGCGATATGACTGCCATGCGCAAGCGCGAGGTTGGCCACCTGCATCGATGGCGCAATGCCGCCCAGCGACATCGGCTCGGGCTGGAAGATGTTGACGCCGCCCCCGGCCGCCAGCGTGTAGAACTGGCCGACCGTGGCGTACATCTCGCCGGTCGCCACCGGGATCGGCGAGCGATGCGCCACTTCGTGCACTGTTTCCTGGCGGTCGCGCGAGGTCGGCTCCTCCCACCAGTAGATATCGAGATCGGCGAATTTCTGGGCCGCCTGCAGGGCGGCGATCTCGGTGAAGCGCGCGTGGACGTCGATCAAAATCAGCGTGTCCCTGGGCAACCCGTCGCGCAAGGTCCGGCAGATCGCGTAGGAGAGCTCCAGCTCCTCGCGCGAAATAAAACCTTGCGCGGTGCCGAACGGGTCTAGCTTGAAGGCCTTGAAGCCCTTGGCCAGCACCGCCTTGGCGGCCTCGAGGAAAGCCTCCGGCGTGCGCTCGGTGCGATACCAGCCATTGGCGTAGCCGAGCACGCTGTCGCGCACCTGTCCACCAAGAAGCTGGTGGATCGGCACGCCGAGGCTCTTGCCCAGTATGTCCCAGCAGGCGACCTCGATCGCGGCGATCACCGTGCGATGGATGTGGCCGCCATCGAGCGAAACACTGTCCAGCAAGCGCTTGGCCAACGCGTTGATGCGGCGCGGATCCTGGCCAATGGCGAGATGCTTGAGTTCATGCACGCCGGCTTCGGTGGTCTTGATGAAGCCGTTCAGCGTGCCTTCCCCGATGCCGTGAATGCCCTTGTCGGTATGCACTTTGACGAACAGCCAATTCTTCCAGCCGGCGCCGACGGCGAAGGTCTCGATCTCGGTGATCTTCATGCAGAACCCTAACTGAGCGCGGCTATCGTCGCGATGACGGCCTCGGTCGTCAGGCCGTATTTCGCTTGCAAGGTCGGCACCGCGCCGCATTCGATGTAGCGGTCGGGCAGGCCGATGCGCGTCACTGTCTTCGCAAGGCCGGCATCGAACAAGGTCTCGACGACCAGGCTCGCCAGACCACCGACGACGACATGATTTTCCGCCGTGACGATATGGCTGACACCGGCCGCGAATTCGGCCACCGCTTCGGCATCGAACGGTTTGATGGTCGGCACATGCAGCACGCCGGCGGAAATGCCCTGTTTGCGCAAGGCGTCCGCCGCGTCCAGTGCCCGCTCGGTCATGAAGCCGGTCGAAATGATGCCGACATCCGAGCCGCCGCGAAGCCGCCTCGCCTTGCCGATCTCGAAGTGGTACCCTGGCTCGAACACGACAGGCACGCTGCCGCGCAGCAGCCGCATGTAGACCGGGCCCTGATGCTCGGCTATCGGTGCCGTCGCGGCCTCGATCTCGGTGGCATCGCAGGGATCGATGATGGTCAGGCCGGGGATCATGCGCATCAGCGCCAGATCCTCGATCGCCTGATGCGTGCCGCCATAGCCGGTGGTGAGGCCGGGCAAGCCGGCGACGATCTTGACGTTGAGGTTGGAGTGGGCAAGCGCGATGGCGACGAAATCATAGGCGCGCCGCGTCGCGAACACGCCATAGGTGGTGGCGAACGGCACCTTGCCGGTGCGCGCCAGTCCGGCGGCGACGGCGACCAGATTCTGCTCGGCCATGCCGACATTGAAGAAGCGGTCCGGGAAGGCATCGCGGAACGGCACTATGTCGGTGTATTTGCCGAGATCGGCGGTCAGCCCGACAATGTCTGGATGGCTCTGGCCAAGCCGGGCCAGAGCGCGGCCGAACGGTGCCTCGACATTCTGCCGGCCGCCGCCAACAGCTTCGTCCTGACCCATGGCCAGCGTGCGGCCAGCCTCCATTGCCGCGCCGCTCACTGGCCCGCTCCCGTGCTTTTCTCGAACTCGGCGATGATGCCGTCCCATTGCGCCACGTCGACACGGAAGAAGTGCGATTTCTCGCTGCTCTCGATGCGCGGCACGCCCTTGCCGGGCAGTGTGCGCAGCACGATCGCCTTCGGCTTGCCGTTGCGCTGACGTGCACCGGCCAGCGCGCCGACTATCGCCGTCATGTCGTTGCCGTCGATCTCCGATGTTTCCCAGCCGAAGGCGCTCCATTTGTCGGCGACCGGCTCCATGTCGAGCACGACAGGCCCGTCGGCCTGGATCCCGTTGCAATCGACAAGCGCCACCAGCCCGTCGAGCTTGAAATGGCTGGCCGACATTGCCGCTTCCCAGGTAGAGCCTTCCTGCATCTCGCCGTCGGACAGCTCGACGAAGACACGCGCGTCGGAGCGGTCGATACGCAGTCCGAGCGCATGGCCGACACCTTGCCCCAACCCGTGCCCGAGCGAGCCGCCGATCATTTCGACGCCGGGCGTGGTGTCGAGCGTCGACATCTCCAGCCGGCTGTTGTCGGCGCCATAGGTGGTGAGTTCCTCGACCGGAATGATGCCGGCCTCGGCCAGCGCCGCCCACAGCGCGATGGAATAGTGACCGGTCGACAACAGGAAGCGGTCGCGGTCGGGCCAGGCCAGATTGTGCGGGTCGTAGCGCAGTTCATGGAAATACAACGCGGCCAGCGCATCGGCGATGCCGAGGCCCTGGCCGATATAGCCCTGGCCCTGGCCGCGCGCCATGGTCAGCATGTGGCGGCGCAGCCGCGTCGCCTTGCGTTCGAGCGCGCCGACATCGGCGGTGCCGGGAGGAGTTGCGCAGCATCCGATCAGTCCTTGTCGAGCCCGCCCGACATGTTGAGCCGCTCGGCGGTCATGTATTTGGGCGAATCGAGGCAGAGCCAGACAACGGCCTCCGCGACTTCCGCGATCTCCGCGCGGCGGCCAAGCGGGATGCGGCGCGTGCGCTCGTCGAGAAAGGCCTGCAGGTCGTTGCGGCCGTTGGCGCGGGCGAGATCGGCCTCGGTCGAGCGCTGCATCTCGGTGTCCATCATGCCCGGCGCCAGGCTGTTGACCAGTACGCCGTAGGGCGCGAGCGCTACCGCCGCGGCGCGGGTGATGGAATCGACGCCGGCCTTGCTCGCCGTGTAGGCGGTGTAGTCGGGCAGCGCCATGCGCGAACCGGGTGAGGTGATGTTGATGATGCGCCCCGAACGCTGCTCGCGCATCACCCGGCCAGCCGCCTTGCAGGCCATGGCAAGCGCGGTGACGTTGAGCGCCAGCGTGCGCGTCCAGGATTTGTAAGTGGCGTCGAGGAACGGTTCGATCACACCATAGCCGGCATTGTTGACAAGGATGTCGATGCCGCCCCAACGCGCGACCACTTTTTCGACCGCTGCCTCCGGCGCGCCTTCCCTGGTGAAGTCGCCGATGATGGTCTCGGCCTCGGCGCCTTTCTCCCGAACCAGGCGAGCGGTCTCGGCCGCGCCTTCGGCGTTGATGTCGGCTATGGCGACTGCGCAGCCTCGGGCCGCCAATTGTATCGCCACCTCGCGGCCGAGGCCGCCGGCGGCGCCGGTGACCAGCGCTCTGCGCGGCGCGGTATCGAGAATTTCGGCAGGCAAGCGAGCACCCTCCCGGTGGCCATCTTGACGGGATTGATACCGGTACCATAAATGGCTGTCAACGGGGATGTGCTATTGTCCGCCGACCGTTCGGCCTGGCGGTACAGGGAGTGAAAAATGAAAGTCGTCGCGCTCGAAACGCTGCAGCTGGCGGAGTTCCCGTTCCTGTTCTGGCTACGCGTCCACACCGATGCCGGCCTGATCGGCACCGGCGAGACATTCTGGGCGCCAGGACCGGTCGCCTCCTACATCCACGACAATGTCGCCACCTACCTTCTGGGCAAGGATCCGCGTGACATCGAGCTGCATGACCGCACACTCGGCAGCGTCTATGTCGGCGCCCGCGATTCCGGCGCCGAGGTGCGCGGCAATTCCGCCGTCAACATCGCGCTCTGGGATATATATGGCCAGGCGCTCGGCGAGCCGGTCTGGCGGCTGCTCGGCGGCCGTACCCACAAGACCGTGCCGATCTACAACACTTGCGCCGGCTACAAGCATGTCCGCGCCACGAAGAAGAACGCCCTGTTCGAGCGCGGCGAGGATTGGTCGCTCAAGGCAGGCGATTCGAACGAGGGCCCGTATGAGGATCTGCTCGCCTGGCGCTACAATGCCGGCGACCTCGCCAAAAGCCTGAAATCCGAAGGTATCAAGGCGATGAAGATATGGCCGTTCGACATTGCCGCCGAGGCGTCGAACGGCACGCGCATTTCGCTTGCCGATCTCGACAAGGCGCTGGAGCCGTTCCAGAGGATCCGCGACGCCGTCGGCCGCGACATGGAGATCATGGTCGAACTGCATGGGCTGTGGACCTTGCCGCCGGTGCTGCGCATCGCCGAGGCGCTGAAGGCGTATGACGTTGCCTGGCTGGAGGAGCCGATCCGCTACAACGAGCTCGACGCGATGGCCGAGCTTGCCCGCCACACCTCCATTCCGGTCGCCGCCAGCGAAAGACTGGCCTCGCGGCAGATGTTCAAGCAGCTGATCGACAAGCGCGCCGCTTCGGTGATCATGATCGACCTCGCCTGGTGCGGCGGCCTCAGCGAGGCGCGCAAGATTGCCAACATGGCCGAAGCCAGCGAACTGCCGGTGACCTTGCACGACTGCACCGGGCCGATCGTCTATGCCGCCAGCTGCGCGCTGTCCGCGACCTTGCCGAACGTCAATTACCAGGAAGCCGTGCGCGCCTATTTTACCGGCTGGTACACCGAGATCGTCATCGACATTCCGCTGGTCAGCGATGGGCAAGTCGCGCCGCTCGAGGGACCGGGCCTTGGTCTCAGCCTGCGGCCGGAGCTGTTCCAGCGGCCCGACGCCACGGTGCGCATCACCAGAATCTAGCGGCAATACAGGCTCTGTTCGGAGCCAGTAGACATTATGCTATTATAATCTATTATCAGCCGAAGCGAGCGACCAACAAGCTCGCCGCCGGCATCATGTCGCCCGGCGCCAGACGGATTCAGGGAGGCTTTGGTGGCAATGTCTGCGGCGCGCACGCGCGAGGATTCCAAGAGTGCGCCAAATCTGCCTGACCGGAAAATCCTGCTCGACCTGTTCGAGCGCATGGTGCTGTTGCGCCGCTTCGAAAGCATCGCCCAGATCGCTTGCCGCAAGGGCGAAACGCCGGGCTTCCTGCATCTTTATATCGGCGAAGAGGCGACGGGCGTCGGCGTCTGTGCGCATCTGCGTCCGACTGACTGGGTCACATCAACCCATCGCGGCCATGGCCACGCGCTGGCCAAGGGCGCCAACCCTGGCCGCGTGATGGCCGAGCTGTTCGGCAAGGTCGGCGGCATCTGCGGCGGCCGCGGCGGCACCATGCATCTCTATGATCGCTCGGTCGGCCTGTTCGGCACCAATGGCATCGTCGCCGCCGGTATCGGCCATGCCGTCGGCATCGGCATGAGCGCCCGCCAGCAGGGCCGCGACGACATCGGCGTCGCCTTTTTCGGCGACGGCGCCGCCAATCATGGCGGCTTCCACGAGGCGCTCAACTTCGCCGCCGTGCAGCGCGCCCCGGCGGTCTTCGTCTGCGAGAACAACCTTTACGCCACCGCGACGCCGCTCAAGTCCGTCACGCTCAATCCCGAAATCGCCACCAAGGCCGCGTCCTACGGCATGCCCGGCATTGCCGTCGACGGCAACGACGTCTTCGCCGTCTGGCTGGCCATGAAGGAAGCCACCGAGCGCGCCCGCGCCGGCAAGGGTCCGACGTTGATCGAGGCCAAGACCTATCGCACCGTCGGCCACCATGAGGGCGATCCGGTCATCGGCACTTACCGCACACAGGAGGAGCTCGATGCCTGGATCAAGCGCGATCCGATCGACATGTTCCGCAAGAAGCTGGTCGAGGAGTACGGGGTCGCCGATGCCGAGGCGCTGGCGGCCATCGAGTCACGAATGGAGAAGGTGGTCGAGGAAGCGTTGACCTTCGCCCGCAACTCGCCCGAGCCTGACCCGGCAACGGTCCGGCTGCACGTCTTTGCCGATCCGATCAATCCGCCCGCCGCCCTGCAGCCGCGCGCCGCCGGCGAGACCCGCACGCAAGGCTGGCTCGAGGCGGTGCGCGACGGCATTGCCGAGGAAATGCGCGCCAATCCGGCGATCCTCTATTTTGGCGAAGGCACCGGCGAACGCGGCGGCAGCTTCGCCCACACCAAGAATCTCTGGCAGGAGTTCGGCGCCGAGCGCATGGTCGACACGCCGATTTCTGAACAGGGTTTCACCGCCGCCGCCGTCGGCGCCTCGGCCACCGGCGCGCGCACCGTCTCGGACCTGATGTTTGCCGACTTCGCTTTCGAGACCGCCGGGCAGATCTTTTTGCAGGCGGCCAAGCTGCGCTACATGACCAGCGGCTTGATGAGCGCGCCGATGGTGGTGCGCGTCGGCGCAGGCGCGCTGCGCAGTTCCGGTCCGCATCACAGCGGCATCTATCATCCGGTCTTCGCCCACATGCCGGGCCTCATCGTCTGCGTGCCCTCGACCCCTGCCGATGCCAAGGGCCTGATGAAGACGGCGCTGCGGGCCGGCGATCCCGTCATCATGCTCGAACCCAAGGCGTTGTTCGCCTCCAAGGGCGAGGTGCCCGTGGGCGAACATTACGAACCGTTCGGCGTCGCGCGCATCGCCCGGTCCGGTGCCGACATCACCATCGTCGCCGCCGGCCAGATGGTGCAGCGGGCGCTGGAGGCCGCCGAGACGCTGGCCGCCGAAGGCATCGAAGCCGAGGTGATCGACCCGCGCACCATCATGCCGCTCGACATCAACACCATCGTCGCCAGCGTCCGCAAGACCCATCGCCTGCTCATCGTCGACGAAGCCTGGGCGATGTGCGGCCTTGGCGGCGAGATCGCGCAAGCCATCAACGAACTCGCCTTCGACGAACTCGACGCACCGCCCGGAAGGCTGCACACGGCGCCGACTTCGCATCCCTTCGCGCCGGTGCTGGAGCGAGCCATGCTGGTGGACACCGCTCGCATCGTCCAGGGCGTGCGCGACGTCATCGCTGGCCAGCCGCCGGTGCCGGATCACTGGTACACGGTTGGCCTGAAAAGCGCTGCGCCGGCTAAGCCTGCGCCTGCTCCGGCCAAGTCGCAGCCCACCCTGCCAGCGATGTCTGCTCCCACTGCCGGCGACGACGAGCCAATAACGATGCCGTTCGGCGATCTCACCGTCAGCGAAGGCACCGTCATAAAATGGCTGAAGGCGGTCGGCGATGCAGTCAAGGAGGGCGAACTGATCGCCGAGATCGAAACCGACAAGGCCGTGGTCGAGATCGAGGCCCCGGTCAGGGGCACGCTTGTCGCAATCGACCAACCGGTTGGCGCCGTGGTGCCAATGGGCGGCCGCATCGGCGGCATCAGGAAATAGACCACCACCAGATATGAAATCCGAAGGGCAAGCATGAAGATCCTGTGCGCCAACTGGCAAGCCGCCGACGAGGCCGAACTCGAACGCGAGCATTATCCCGACATCGAACTCATCCTGGCCCGCTCGACGAATGACAAGGCTGCCAGCCTCGATCCTGCAATCTGTCGGTCGGTCGATGCCGTCATCAACTATTCGCCGACCCACAATGTCGCGGCCGCTCCGACCGCCTTTCCCAAGGCAAGGATCGCGGTGCGCTCGGGCGTCGGCTTCGACAACATCGACACCGCGGGCTGGGGCGCGCGCAATATCCCGGCTTGCAATGTTCCGGACTATGGCACGACCGAAGTCGCCGACCACGCCATCGGGCTGATGCTGGCGCTGACGCGCGGCACCTCCGCCTATGGCGCGGAGCTTTCCGGCAACGGCGCCGAAGGCTGGCATTTCTCCAAGGCGCCGTTGGTGCGCCGGCACAAGGGTGCCATCTTCGGCATTGTCGGGCTCGGCCGCATCGGGCTTGCCACTGCCCGTCGCGCCGCCGCTTTCGACATGAAGGTGGTGTTCCACGACCCGCATCTTCTGTCCGGCGTCGACCTCTCGACCGGCTACGAGCGGGTCCATTCGCTGGCCGAGCTGATGGGGCGGGCGGATGTGGTGAGCGTTCACACGCCGTTGACCGAGGAAACCCGCAAGCTGCTTGGGGCGGCTGCCTTCGCCGCCGCCAAGCCGGGTCTTGTCCTGGTCAACACGGCGCGCGGCCCGATCGTCGATCTCGACGCGCTGGAAGCGGCGATGCGCGACGGCACCGTCGCCGGGGCCGGGCTGGACGTGCTGCCGAACGAACCGGGCGATCTCGACCATCCGCTGCTGGCGGCATGGCGGCGCCGCGAGCCTTGGATCGCCAACCGGCTGATCGCCACCCCGCACGCGGCCTTCTACAGCCCGGCGGCGATGCGCGATCTCAGGCTGAAATCGATCGAAGTGGTGCACGCCTACCTCGCCCAGGGCCGGCTCACCAACTGCGTCAATTCCGAGTATCTGAAATGAACATAGCGGTCGGCCAAACCCGGCGTTTGGCGGCGTCGCCCTATGCGCGCCGCCTGGCGCGCGAGCGTGGCCTTCCCCTCGAGACGCTCCGTGGCAGCGGTCCAGGCGGACGTATTCTGGCCGTCGACGTGCGGGGCTTCGTCCCGGTTCCCACCCCTGTAAATTCGCCTGATATCATCGCCCCTGCTGCCGCGCCATCTGTCGCCGCGCCGCGCGTGGCCGCTTTCGCCGCATCGCTCGCGCTGGACGCGCTGCGCGACCTGCTGGTAGCGCTGGAGAGCACCGGGAAAGTGTTCGACATCGACGACGTGCTGCTGTGCGCGGCGGGTCGTGCATTCGCTGAAACTCCCGAGGCCGCCAAGCTCGCCGGCGCGCCGGTGGCTCTGGAACTCGCCGGACGGCAAGCGGTCTTCGTGGCTGCCCCGCAGGTTACCTTGACGTCACTGCGCTCGACACGGCTTGAGGCTCTGGCCGACACCCATGACGACGCGGAAAAACCGGCCGAGCTGTCCTTGCGGCTCTTGCCGGCGAGCGACATCCGGCCGCTGATGACGCCGCTTCTGCCGGGCCGCGCGATGCGCCTGACCGTCTGCGTCGCCGCGGGAGGTGACCATGCCGAATGCCTGCTCACCACGGATGCGGCAAGCCTTGACGAGGCGGCCGCGGCCGCGTGGCTCGCCGCCCTGAAATCGGCGATCGAACATCCGCTCCGGCTCTTCGTCTGATGGTCCGCATCGTCGGCTGCATCGCCTAGCCTCGGGGCAATGAAGCTATTATAAAAGCTTCGACACAGGCGCGACGAGGCTCATGGATCACTCCGTTCCCACCATCGATAGTCTTCCCCGGCGCACACTCGGCCGCTCGAACGGGCCGCTTTACCGCCAGCTTGCCGACATCCTGCGCGAGCCGATCGGCAACGGCACCTTCCCCGTCGGCGGTGAACTGCCGAAGGAGGCGACCATTGCCGAGCATTTCGGCGTCAGCCTGATCACCGTGCGCCAGGCCTTGCGGGACCTCGAGGCCGACGGGCTGATCAGGAAGCGGTCGGCGAAACCAGCGGTGGTGACGGCGCGCAATCCGTCGGTCAACCTCAGCTGGAAATTCAAGAACTTCGCCGACATGGCGGCCTTCACCAAGGATGCCGAGCTGACGGTGAAATCCTATCGCAAGGAGGTCTCCCCGGTGCTTCAGCGCCATTTCGGCATGGGCAAGGACGAGGCGGGCTACTGCTTGCGCGGCATCCTATCGGTGGGCGACCAGAAGAAGGCCCAGATCACCAGCTATTTCCCGCCTTCTGTCGGTGCGAAGCTGAAGCGGGACGATTTTTCCGACGTGCTGATCTTTCGTTCGGTGCAACGGCATCTCGGCCTGCGGCTGGACGTCGCGCATGTCACGGTCCGCGCCGAGATCGCCGACGAGGCCATCGCGGAAGACCTCGGCATCGCGCTGGGCAGTGCGGTCCTGAGCGTGGAGATGCTCTACCAGTCGGCCGACCAGCAGAGCATCGAGTTCACCATCGCGCGGCATCCTGCCGATCTCTTCAGCATCAGCTACGACGCGCCGAACGACCTCGCCTGACCCCTGACCGGCGCGATTGTCACGCCGATTTCGTCGTCTCGGCCATGGACAGCTTTATAAAATTATAATAGCATCATAGCTAGGATGGAGGCTGCGTCGGGAACCGCGATCGAACGTGGATGCGCAGCCGCATCCGACGTCGAGCATTCGCCTGGTGCGTGTCGCCCAAGTGCGCAGTGGTTCTGGGGCAACGGCATGCACAAACAAAGTCTGTCCATAAGGGGGTGTGCCGCGAAGGCACTTGATAGGCGGCGGCGTTCGCGCGGCTGACACCAAACACGGGAGGAGGAAATCATGAAAGCAGGCGCATTCTTCGCCGGCCTTGCGGTGATCGCGACGACTTTGCTGTCGATCGATGCCGTGCCGGCCAACGCACAGGACAAGAAGCCCTACACCATCTATCTGTCCAACAATTTCGTCGGCAACGACTGGCGCCAGCAGATGTTGCGCAGCGCCGACATCGCGGTCAAGAAGCCGCCGCTTGCCGGTCGCGTCGACCTCAAGGTCGAGGTGGTCGAGACCACGGTCCAGGCGCAGATCAATTCCCTCAACAACATCATTCGCAACAAGCCCGACGCCATCGTGATCGACGCGGGCTCCGGCGAAGCGCTCAACCCAACGATCGAGAAGGCCTGCAAGGCCGGGATCGTGGTCATCGCCTTCGACCAGATCGTCAGCGCGCCCTGCGCCTACACGATGGAGTCCGACTGGGGCCGCGCACCGCGCGTCGAGGCCGAATGGCTGGTCAAGAAACTCGGCGGCAAGGGCAAGATCCTCGTTGACCGTGGGCTTGCCGGTGCTCCGATCTCCGCCCAGCTGCAGGGTGGTTTCGAGGAAGTCATCAAGAAATATCCCGGCATTGAAGTGGTCGGCTATTTCAACGGCGACTATGCACTGGGACCGGAGCAGGCCGGCGTCGCCAGCTTGCTGGCGGCGCACCCGCAAGTCGACGCCATCTTCGTCCAGGGCTACGGCGCCGGAGCGATCAAGGCGCTGCAGGATGCCGGTCGCCCGATCGTTCCCATCACCGGCAGTCCGTTCAACCTGACGACGACGACCTGTGCGCAGACCCAGGGCGCCCAGTGCATTCTTGCACCCAACCCTGCCTATCTGTCGGCCGAGGCCTTGAAGCTCGCGGTGGAGATACTGGATGGCAAGAAGCCAGCCGAGAAAAAGTTCCTGCTGCGCAATGCCTTCCTCACCACCGATCCGGTCCCGTCGGAATTGTATCCCGATGCGACCATGCAGAAGATAGAGGTCGGCAAGAACGCCTTTCCGGACATGGCTCCGGGCCTGTTTCTTCCAGTCAGCCCGGACTGGGTTGAAATCACCCCGGCCGAGGCCGCCGGCTCGAAATGACGATGCCTGCCGATCGGTGACGAAATGGTCGCCTCCAGGCCTCTCCAATGCGCCTTGGCTTAAATTGACAAGGCGCATTGGTACCGGTATCAATTTACACGCAACACCCACCAAGATGGCGAAGTCCGTCACCGGCTGATGCAGGAAACGCAAGGAGGAGAGATCATGAAACTGAAGACAATTTGCGCCGGACTGGCAAGCCTTGCCGTGTCCGCGATCGCCATCGGCACGGTGCCTAGCCACGCCGAGGACAAGAAGCCCTACACCATCTACCTCTCGAACAATTTCGTCGGCAATGACTGGCGCCAGCAGATGGAGCGTGTCGCCACCGTGTCGGTCAACAAGGGACCGCTGAAGGGCCGCGTCGACCTCAAGATCGAGAACGTCGAGAACACGGTCCAGGCGCAGATCAACTCGCTGAACAACATCATTCGCCAGAAGCCGGACGCCATCCTCGTCGATGCCGGTTCGGATTCGGCATTGAACCCGACCATCAAGAAGGCCTGCGACGCCGGCATCGTCGTCATCAGCTTCGACCAGGTGGTGACCGAGCCCTGCGCTTTCGCCGTCGCCTCCGACTGGGACCGCATCCCCTCGGTCATGGCCGAGTGGATGGCCGTGCAGCTTGGCGGCAAGGGCAACATCATCCTCGACCGCGGCCTTGCGGGCGCGCCGATCTCGGCGCAATTGCAGCAGGGCTACGAGAAGGTGCTGGCCAAATATCCCGACATCAAGGTCGTCGGCTACTACAACGGCAATTACGCGCTCGGGCCGGAGCAATCGGGCGTCGCGGCCCTGCTTGCCGCCAATCCGAAGATCGACGGCATCATGACGCAAGGCTATGGCTCCGGCGCCATCCAGGCGCTGAAGGATGCCGGCCGGCCCATCGTCCCGGTCGTCGGCTTCTCCTACAATGTCGCCGCGCTTACCTGTGCGCAGACGCAAGGCGCCAAGTGCATCCTCGGCTCGAACCCGGCCTATCTCTCTTCGGAAGCGATCAAGCTGGCGGTCGACATTCTCGACACCGGCAAGAAGCCGGCCGAGCGCTCCATCTCGGTCAAGGGGGACTTCGTCACCACCGACCCGTTCGAGTCCAAGCTTTACCCCGGCACCAAGATGATCAAGATCGCGGTCGGCGAAAATGCCTTCCCCGACCAGGCGCCCGGCCTGACGCTGCCGATCACGCCCGACTGGGTCGAGATCACCGCCGCGGAAGCCGCCGGCAGCAAGTAACATCTGTCACCGCGACCCTGTCTCCCGGCATCGCAGGATGTCGGGAGAGCTTTTCGAGAGCAGCCCATGGACCTCGTCACCGTCAAAGGCCTGTCCAAACGCTATGGTGGCATCGTCGCGCTGAGCGAGGCGACATTCAGCGCCCGCGCCGGCGAAGTGCACGCGCTGCTCGGCGAGAATGGCGCGGGCAAGAGCACCTTCATCCAGATCCTGTCTGGCGCCGTGCGGCATGATGGCGGCTCGATCCTGGTCGACGGCCAGGACTATCGCCCGGCCAATCCGGATGCTGCCCAGGCGCGCGGCATCGCCGCCGTCTTCCAGGAGCTGTCGCTGATCCCCGATCTCAGCGTCGAGCAGAACATCTGGTTCCGCCACGAACCAAGAACGCTTCTGCGCACCGTCAATCGCGCCGAGATGCGCCGCAAGACGTTGGCTCTGCTCGACAAATACGACTTCCCGGCGCTGCGTCCCGATCAGGAATTGCGGCGGCTGACACTGGCCGAGCGGCAGATCGTCGAGATCGCCAAGGGCCTGGCCAAGGACCCGCGCATCCTGATCCTCGACGAGGCGACCTCGGCGCTGCCCGCGCGGGAGGCTGAGTGGCTGCTCAAGCTCACCAGGCAACTGGCCGCCGAGGGCAGGCTGGTCATCTTCATCTCGCACCGCATGGCCGAGGTGCGCGCCATCGCCGACCGGCTGACCATTTTCCGCAATGGCAGCACCATTGCCGTACACGAAGCCAACGCCGTTTCCGACAACGAGATCGTCACCCAGATGATCGGCCGGCACCTCGACCGGCTCTATCCCGAGCGCGTTGCCACCGCGACCGATCGCATCGCGCTGAGCGTCAAGGGGTTCTCGAGCGGCAGCCGGCTCTCCGGCGTCGACTTTGCGCTGCGCGAGGGCGAGGTGCTCGGCGTCGGCGGTCTGCAGGGCCACGGCCAGCGCGAACTGTTCCAGGCGCTGTTCGGCGCCAGCAAGGCCAGCGGCACCATCGAACTCTGGGGCAAGCCGGTTTCGATCGGCAATCCGCGCCAGGCCCTGACCGGCAAAGACGGTATCGCATTGGTGCCGGAGGATCGGCGCGGGCAGGGTCTGCTTCTGACCAAGAGCGTGCGCGAGAACCTGACACTGTCGGTCATCAAGCGCTTCACGGAAAACGGCTTGCTGAGCCGGCAAAAGGAGGCGGCCCTGGTCAAGGAAATGGTCGACTTCCTGCGCATCAAGGCCGGCACGCCGGAACAGCTTGCCGGCACGTTGTCCGGCGGCAACCAGCAGAAGGTGATCTTCGGCAAGATGCTGCTCACGCAAGCGCGGGTGCTGCTGCTCTACGATCCGACGCGCGGCGTCGATGTCGGCACCAAGGGGGAGATCTTCCAGTTGATGCGCGACCTCGCGGCCAAGGGCTATGCAATCCTGTTCCATTCGAGCGACATGCCGGAGCTCGTCCATGTCGCCGACCGCGTGCTGGTGATGCGCAACGGCCGCGTGGCAGCGACGCTCGAAGGCGATCGCATTTCGGAGGCGGGCATTTTGCGCGCCGCAATGCTTGAAAGCGAGGCGGCCTGAGGCATGGTGATGGCGATCGCGGAGCAACCTGTGGAAATGGCGCAAAGGCCCGCCGAAATGAAATCCGCCAAGCCGGGCGTCGACTGGCGCGGCCGCGTGCTCGACCGCGCGCCGTTCCTCGTCGCGTGCCTGATGCTGGCCTTGATCGTCGCCATCTATGGCAGCCTGCAGTCCGGCGTCTTTTCCCTGGATGAGCTGAACCTCGACACGGCGGCGGCGCTGACGCTGATGCTGGCGGCGACCGGCCAGACCATCGTGCTCGTGCGCGGCGGCATTGATCTGTCGATCGGCGGCATGATCAGCCTCGGCACGGTGATCGCGGCAACGCGCTTCACCGACGACGCCTCGACCACCGCACTTTGGGCGTTGGCCATCCTCGCGCTCGGCTTCCTGATCGGCGCGCTCAATGGTCTGCTGATCTCGCTGCTCAAGCTGCAGCCCTTCCTGGTGACGCTCGCCACATGGTCGATCCTCAACGGCGTCGCCATGATCATCCTGCCGACCGATGGCGGCAGTGTGCCAGGCTGGTGGGTCAGCTTCGGCTACGCGCAACTGTTCGGCCTGACCAGTCCGGTGTGGATGCTGCTGGCACTGCTGCTGTTCTGGTGGTGGTTCCGCGCCACCCGCGTCGGCATCACCATCCAGGCGACCGGCTCCAACGAAAAGTCGGCCTTCCTGTCGGGCGTATCGATCACCCGAGTCAACGTCATCACCTATGGCCTCTCCGGCCTGTTCGCGGCGGGGGCGGCACTGTTTCTGACGACGCAGACCGGCGCCGGCTCGCCAACCATCGGCAAGGACTACATCCTGCCTTCGGTGGCGGCGGCGGTCATCGGCGGCGTCAGCCTGTTCGGCGGCCGTGGCCATCTCGCCGGCACGCTGATCGGCGCCTTCGTGCTCACCCTGATCGGCAATCTGGTCTTCGTCCTGCATGTGTCAAGCTACTGGCAGCCGGTCGCCTCGGGCGTCATCCTGCTACTCTCGGTGCTGGCCAGTTCCGTCGCCGAGAAAGCCGCAAGGGGCCGTGTCCAATGAACGCCTTCCTCGCCCGCAACCGGCTCATCGTGCTTGCCTATACCGGCATGATCGTGTTGCTCCTGGTCACGGCGCTGTTCTCGCCGGGCTTCCTGTCGGTCTCCAACATGCGCTCGACCGTCGTGCTGGCCGCCTTTGTCGGCATCGTCGCGCTCGGCCAGACCTTCGTCATCATCGGCGGCGGCATCGACCTGTCGGTGCCCTGGGTGCTCAATTCGGCGGCGATTGTCATGGCGCTGCTGTGCGGCGGCCAGGACCTGCCGCTGGTCTGGGTCATGCCGTTGCTGCTCGCCGGCGGCGCCTTAGTCGGGCTGATCAACGGCGTCGGCGTCGCCCAGTTCGGCGTGCCGCCAATCATCATGACGCTGGCCACCAACGTCATCCTGCAAGGCCTGATCCTGGTGCTGACCGGCGGTTCGCCGACGCCCTCGGCGCCGGCCTTGATCCAATACCTTTCGGTAGGTCGCATCGGCGCCTTCCCGGTGATCGCACTGATCTGGCTTGCGCTGACGCTGGTGGCGACGCTGCTGCTCTCCAAGGCGGCGTTCGGCCGCCATCTCTATGCGCTCGGTACCAGCGCCACGGTCGCCGAATTCTCCGGCGTGCCGACGGCGCGCACCACCATCCTGACCTATGTGATTTCCGGCCTCACCGCCGCCTTCGCCGGCATGCTGCTCACAGGCTATTCCGGCCAGGCCTATCTCGGCATGGGCGACGCCTATCTGTTCACCTCGATCGCGGCGGTCGCCATCGGCGGGGCCTCGATCCTCGGCGGCAGCGGCCACTATCTCGGCACCGTCGCCGGCGCCATGGTGCTCACCATTCTCACCGGCCTGCTGCCGGCGCTGAACCTGTCGAGCGGAGCGCTGCTCATCGTCTATGGCGCGGTGATCCTGCTCACCGTGTCGATCGGCAGCGAGACCTTTGCCGGGCTTGGCGGCAAGATGCGCAGAAAAGAGGGCTGACCATGGTCGAAATCACCTGTGTCGTCGATGCCAGGGCCGAGCTCGGCGAAGGCACGCTCTGGGACCCGAAGGCCGGCGTGCTGTGGTGGATCGACATCTGGAAGAAGCTGATCCATCGCTACGATCCATCGACCGGCAAGGACGATGTGTTCGAGACGCCGGAATATCTCGGCTGCCTTGGCCTGCGCGAGAAGGGTGGCCTGGTGCTGACCATGACCAACGGCTTCCATTTCTTCGACCCGGCAACCGGCAGGTTCGAGGCGATCGCCGACCCGGAAGCGCATATGCCGAAAACCCGCTTCAACGACGGCAAGCCGGACCGCCAGGGCCGTTTCTGGTCGGGCTCGATGTTCGAGGTGCCGGGCCAGCCGATCGAGTTCATCGGCGCGCTCTACCGGCTCGATCCAGACCTTTCGGTCCACAAGATGATCGACGGCATCGGCTGCTCCAACGGGCTGGCCTGGAGCCCGGATTCAAAGACCATGTATTTCTCCGACAGCCATGCCGGCGCGGTGTGGGCCTATGATTTCGATGCCGCCACCGGCGATATCGAGAACCGACGCACCTTCATCGACATGACGGTGACCGGCGGCGTCGCAGACGGCGCCACCGTCGATGCGGAAGGCTGCTACTGGGTGACCATCCCGGTGACCGGCAAGGTCTGTCGCTACGATCCGGACGGTGAGCTGATGCAGACCGTGCTGCTGCCGACCGACCTGCCGACCTGCTGCGAATTCGGCGGCAAGGACCTCGACATCCTCTATGTCACCTCGGCCGTGCTCCGGCGTCCGGCCAGTCACTTCGTCCGCCAGAAGCATCCAGGCGGGCTGTTCGCGCTCGACGTCGGCGTCAAGGGCCTGACGCTGCCAGCGTTCAAAGGCTAGCGGCCGCTACTCTACGCAGCCGACCAGCGGCGTCTCGACCTTGCGCATCATTCCGGCAGCGAAACGACGGCCGAGATGGCCGGCATTCCGTGGATTCCTTGAAGTCGCGGTGGGCGTCGCGTGGAGCGAAGCCAAGACCCCGCTGCGTGAGCTTGTGCGACCTAGATCAGACCCGACATGTTGGAAAAGGCCATCGCCTTACGCAGCAGCTCGGCGAAGCGCTCGCCAGCCGTTTCGCGCGGACCGCTGTTGTCGATCGAGGTGACGCCTGGCCCGGACAAGGTCACATTGGCGCTGCGCGCCAGCCGCGCCAGCACTTCGCCGCGTGACTCGCGGCCGCGCATCGCCAACCGCTCGGCCAGCACTTCCGGCGAGGCGGTGATCTCGACGATCGCCAGATTGGCATAACGCTCTCGCAACACCGGAATGATCGCGCGCGACACGTTGGCGACGGCAACATGGCCATTGGCGACCGACCAGTCGACGTCGGCCGGGATGCCATAGCGCAAGCCATGCGCTTCCCAGGAGACGGCAAAGGCGCCATCGGCTTCGGCTTCGACGAAGGCGGCCTCGGCCAGCGTGTCGTGATCCTCGCTTGCGGCATCGCTCGGCCTGGTGATGACGCGGCGGACGAACTCCAGCCGGGTCTCCTCGGCGAAGCGGGCACGGGCGTAGCCGATCACCGTGTCCTTGCCGGCGCCGCTCGGGCCCACAACGGCGACGAAGACGCCGTCACGGATCGGAAACGTTTCGGCGGACAGTTCACGCTCGATCAACGCCGACACCATCATGCAACCCGGCGCCCCTGCCGCCAGACCGTGCGCACCACCGGAACATGGTCGTCGACGCGTACGCGCACGAGGTCGGCGCGCCGGCCCTGTTCGATAACGCCGCGGTCGGTCAGGCCAACGGCTTCGGCAGGATTCTTCGACACCATGGCGACCGCCTGCGGCAAGGTAATGCCCTCGACGACATCGCCAAGGAAGAAGGCGGACTGGATCAGGCTGAAGGGAATGTAGTCGGACGACAAGATGTCGAGCAGTCCGTCGCCGGCCAGCCTGCGGGCAGAGACGTTGCCCGAATGCGAGGCGCCGCGCATGACGTTGGGCGCGCCCATCAGCACGCCGAGGCCGGCCTCTTTCGAGGCCCTTGCGGCTTCTTCCGTGGTGGGAAACTCGGCGACGCGCACACCTTGCTCGATCGCTTCGTCGACATGGCCGATGGTGGCGTCGTCATGGCTTGCGAGGACGATGCCGCGCTCACGGCAGGCGGCGGCGATCACCGCCCGGTTCGGCGCCGAATTCCGCGCCGATTCCGCCATCCGCTTTTCGCAGAACATTTTGAAATCGCGGTCGGACAGCTTCAGCTTGCGCTGGTAGTAGTAGGCATAGGTTTCGAGATTGACGAACTGGCGTTGGCCGGGCGCGTGGTCCATCAGCGATGCCAGCTTGACCCGCTCGTCGCCGTCGAAATTGGCGAATGCCTTGAGGCAATCCGGTGCCGAAACCTCGCAGCGCAGATGGATGAAATGGTCGGCGCGCAGCCGATCCTGCTGCACACTGTCCTCGATCGCGTCGGCCAGCTTGCGGATGTCGGCCAACGTCAGGTCGGCGTCTTCGTCCATGCCGACGCGCAAGGCATCGAGCACAGTGGTGATGCCGGCGGTCGCTACCTGTGCGTCATGCGCGAGCACGGCGGCGATCGGGTTCCAGCGCACCTTTGGCCGCGGCGCGTAATGGCCTTCGAGATGGTCGGTGTGAAGTTCGACCAGGCCCGGAATGACGTAGTCGCCGCCCATGTCCTCGCCGGTGCGGCCGGTGCCGGCATCGATGCCGGCGATAAAGCCGTCACGCAGCACGAGAGAACCCTCGACGATCTCGTCGGCAAGCACGATGCGGGCATTGTGGAGAACAGTCTCGGCGGTCATTTCAGGCAGTCCTTGGTTGATCATGCAGGGCTTGTTCAGGCGGTTCTTCTGGCCTGACGGCGCCCGAGCGCGTGATGGGAGAGCACCATGAACGGCGCCCCCGGTTCGGTTTCGACAAACAGCGTCAGCGCATCGACCAGGACCGGCTGTTGCAGAACCTCCGCGAACAGGCTGTCGATGGCTAGGCGAAGACGAGGGCTTTCCTGTGACGCCGCCCGGCCGGACAGCGTCATGTGGAAGCGAAAGGTTTCGAAGACATAGGGATAGCCCCATTGGCAGAGATTGCGGAATTCGCCCGGCTTCAGCGAATCGGGGCTGCGCCGTTCGATCTCGGCTTCGGTCAGCGGCGCGCGAAAACGGTCGAAGTCGCGCACCACGTCGTCGGCGAAGCGGTTGAGCGCCGGCAGCGGCGCTTCCGGCACCAGCGCGAAGAAGCCGTCGATCTGACTGACGACAAGGCGCGGGATTGTCACCACCGGCGTCGCTTCGGCAAAAGCGTCGAGCGCGGCGCGCAGCGAGGCTTCCGTCTCGTTGGCGGCCAGGCGGAAGGGCGCTTTCAGCGTCGCGTGAAAACCGTAGCGGCGCGCCGAAGCGGTATGGAAGGCGACTTCGGCCGCCGACAGGTCAGCCACCGCCTCAACTGGTCTTGTCGCGGCGCCGAACGGGTCGCGGCCCAGCCAGTTGGCGGCAATGCGCGCCAGCTTCTCGTCCTGCCGGGGGGTGAAATAGATCGCGTAGCGCATAGGAAGTCCTCGTCAGCTCCGCTGCCATAGGTGATTTCCATGACGGATTGACGAAGCCTTGCTGGCTTTCAGGTAACAAAACGGTGCGGCCGGGTCATTAGCCGACGATTTTTTCGTGCTGGACCAGTCATCAGGTCCTGAAGCAATGGCCGATCAGGCCTTCATCAACCATTCGTGCTCGGGCGCGTTGTGGAATTTCCAAGTCCGCTTCGGCCCGGCCATGACGTTGAGATAGTAAAGGTCGTACCCATGGCAGGCGGCGCAGGGATGATAACCCTTGGGCACCAGCACCACATCGCCGTCCTCGATCGCCATCGCTTCGTCCAGAGCGCGATGGCCAGCCTTGTCGGCGTCGGTATAGACGCGCTGGAAGGCAAAGCCCTGCGGCGGGTTGAGGCGGTGATAATAGGTTTCCTCGAGATAGGACTCATCCGGCAGATTGTCCTGGTCGTGCTTGTGCGGTGGGTAGCTCGATGTGTGGCCGCCGGGTGTGATGACCTCGACCACCAGCAGCGAGTCGGCCGGCTTGCCCTCCGGCAGGATGTTGGTGACGTAGCGCGTGTTGGTGCCCTTGCCGCGCACCTCCTGGCCGAGATCGTCCGGTGCGATGACGCGAACCGGCAGGCCGCCGCCCAATCCTGGCGCCGAGCACACGGCGAGTTCCAGTTCGGTGTCGGCGGTCACTGACCAGTTGGATCCCTCGGGCACATAGACCGACCAAGGCTTGCCCTCGAAGGGCGACATGCGTTGGCCAAGCGGGCCGAGATCCTTGCCGCCGGCTTTTGCATTGCCCTTGCCGGTGACGAACACCAGGCATACTTCGCGATCATCCGTTGATCCGGAAGCCGTCTCGCCGGGTTTCAGCCGATGCAGGTCGAAACCGACATAGCTCCAACCGGCGCTTTCCGGCGTCACATGGGCGACACGGCCATGGCCCTTGTCGGCCTTCACCAGCAGCTTCGACATCCGGGTTACTCCTTCGGTTCGGGCTCGGCCGTCGTCTTGCTCTCGTCCGCCGGCTTGTACAGATAAAAAAACTGCCAGACGCCGTAGCCGGCGAAGCCGAGCGCAATGACGCCCCAGAACGGCGTGCCGGTGGCGAACTCGATGATTGACCAGATGACGCAGACAGCGACGACGGCCACGCGCCGCCACAGCGGGCGGAAGAATGGGTGTTCGGAATCTTTCATCGGGCCAATCTACAGCAACCTGCTCCGCAGGGAACCATCGCATCAGGCATTGGGGAAACCCTGCGTTTCAACCGTATAGCCGGCAGCCGTCATCACTCGCATCAGCTCCTTGTAGCCGACCTGCGCCATTTTGAGCGGCGGGTTCTTCTTCGGGTCCTGCTCGGCCTCGACCACGAACCAGCCCTCGTAGCCATGGTCGGCGAACCGTTGCACGATGGCGCCGAAATCCAGCGAGCCGTCGCCCGGCACCGTGAAGGCGCCGAGCGCCACGGCATCGAGGAAGGACTGCTTTGTGCGGTCGAGCTTTTCGATCACGCCCATGCGCACGTCCTTCACATGCACATGGTTGATGCGCTTGTGGTGGTTGTCGATGGCACGCAGAACGTCGCCGCCGGCAAAGGCCAGATGTCCCGCATCGAGCAGCAGCGGGATGCCGGCTCCGGAATAGCGCATGAAGGCGTCGAGCTCCGGCTCGGTCTCGACCACTGCCGCCATGTGATGGTGATAGGACAGCGGCATGCCTTGCTCGGCGCACCATTCGCCAAACTCGGTGAGGCGCTTCGCATAGGCCTTCATCTCGTCGTCCGACAGTTTCGGCTTGGTGGCAAGCGGCTTCGAGCGGTCGCCCTGGATCGAGCGGCCGACCTCGCCATAGACGATGCAAGGCGCATTCACCGCCCGGAACAGGTCGATCATTGGCTGGATGCGGTCCTTGTTCCTGGCCATGTCCTCATCGACCAGCGTGCCCGAGAACCAGCCGCCGCACAGCGTCACGTCGGCTGCCTTCAGGATCGGCAGCATGACATCGGGGTCATTGGGGAAACGCCGGCCCATTTCCATGCCGGTGAAACCGGCCGAACGCGACTGGCGCAGGCACTCCTCCAGCGATACGTCATCGCTGAGTTCCGCAAGATCGTCGTTCCACCACGCGATGGGGGACATGCCCAGTCTGGCTTTCAAGTCGTCACTCCATTTTAGAACAGTTCATCTTTTCGTCGGCGCGGCCCCTCATCCGCCTGCCGGCACCTTCTCCCCGTAAGGACGGGGAGAAGGGACAAGCGTCAACGTTCGCGACCCCTCTCCCCGTCCTTCACGGGGAGAGGGTAAGGGTGAGGGGCCGCGCCGAGGTCAATCACCAACGCTCTGCATCTGCCGTTTCTCGTCATACGCCTTGCGCGCCGCGTTCACCTGGCTGCGTGCCGAGACCTCGGGCACCGCCACGTCCCACCAATGGCCACCGGCCTCGGTGGAAACCAGCGGGTCGGTGTCGATGACCAGCACGGTGGTGCGGTCGTTCTTCTTGGCCTTTTGCAGTGCGTTTTCGAGCCCCGCTATCGACGGCACTTTCTCGGCGATCGCCCCCATGCTCGCTGCGTGCGCGGCGAAATCGATGTCGGGCAGAACTTCATGCCGCGTGTCCTTCAAGAGATTGTTGAAGTTGGCGCCGCCGGTCGCCATCTGCAGTCGGTTGATGCAGCCATAACCCCTGTTGTCGAGCAGCACGATGGTCAGCTTCAAACCGAGCATCACCGACGTGGCGATCTCGGAATTCAGCATCAGATAGGAGCCGTCGCCGATCATGACGACGACCTCCTCGTCGGGCTTCGCCATCTTGGTGCCGAGCCCCCCGGCGATTTCGTAGCCCATGGTCGAGAAACCGTATTCGGCATGGTAGGAGCCGGGCGCGCCGGCCTGCCACAATTTGTGCAGTTCGCCCGGCAGGCCGCCCGCGGCATTCAGCAGGATCACGCCGGAGCCCATGGCGCGTTGCACGGCGCCGATCACCTGCGCGTCGGACGGGTAGGCGGCATTGGTCGACGCCGTCACCTTGGCGGCATCGGCCTGCCAGGCCTTCTTGCCGGTGGCCGCATTGTCGGTCCAGGGGGAAGGCGCCTTCCAGCCTTTCAGCGCAGCACCCAGTTCGGCGAGCCCTTCGGCCGCGTCGGCGACCAGCGGTAGCGCCCGGTGCTTGCCGGCGTCGAAGGGCTGCACGTTCAAGCCGATGATGGTCTTGCCGGAATTCTTGAACAGCGCCCACGAACCGGTGGTGAAATCCTGCAGGCGCGTGCCGATTGCCAGCACGACGTCGGCGCCCTCCGCCAGCCGGTTGGCGGCCGAGGTGCCGGTGACGCCGACCGCCGCCATGTTGAGCGGATGATCGTCCGGCAACGAGGATTTGCCGCCTTGCGTCTCGCAGACCGGAATGCCGGCGGTCTCGGCGAACTTCGCCAGTTCGTCCGAGGCCTGCGAATAGAGCACACCGCCGCCGGCGATGATCAGCGGCTTCTTCGCGCCCTTGAGTGCCGCGACAGCGGCGGCGAGTTCGTGGCGGTCCGGCCGCGGCCGGCGTTGGTGCCAGAGCCGCTCGGCAAAGAAGCTCTCGGGATAGTCATAGGCCTCGGCCTGCACGTCCTGGCACAGCGACAGCGTCACCGGGCCGCAATCGGCCGGATCGGTCAGCACAGACAAGGCACGGTTGAGTGCGGGAATGATCTGCTCCGGCCGCGTGATGCGGTCGAAATAGCGCGAAACCGGACGGAAGCAGTCGTTGACCGTCGCCGTGCCGTCGGAGAAATCCTCCGCCTGCTGCAGGACCGGGTCCGGGATGCGGTTGGCGAAGACATCGCCGGGGAGAAACAGCACCGGCAGCCGGTTGACATGGGCGAGTGCCGCCGCGGTCACCATGTTGAGCGCGCCCGGACCGATCGAAGAGGTCGCCGCCATGAAGCGGCGGCGGAAATTGGCCTTGCCGTAAGCAATCGCCGCATGCGCCATCGCCTGTTCGTTGTGGGCGCGGAAGGTCGGCAGTTCGTCTCGCACCTGGTAAAGCGCCTCGCCGATGCCGGCGACATTGCCATGGCCGAAGATCGCCCAGACACCGCCGAAGATCGGCACTTTCCTGCCGTCGATCTCGGTCATCTGCTTGCTGAGAAAGCGGGTCAGCGCCTGCGCCATCGTCAGGCGGATTGTCTTGCTCATGGTGTTCTCCTCCGCAGTCCTTATGCCGCGTCTTCTTATGCTGCCTTGCGGCCGCGCGCGGCAAGCCACGCTTCGGTCAGCTGTTCGAAGCGCGACGCCATGTCGGCCACTGCCTCGTCATCCGACATCTTGCCGGCGAGCCATTGTTCAGCCGCGTGGACGAAGATCGTCCGGCCGACCGCGAACCCCTTGACGATGGGCGCCTTGGCGGTGGCGGCGAAGGCGGCTTCCAGCTCGTCCTGCGGTGCTTCCAGCCCAAGCAGCACGACGCCGCGGCACCAGGGATCGTGTTTCAGGATCACCGCTTCGATCTTAGCCCAGGCGCCTGCCGACGCCTGCGGCTCGAGCTTCCACCAGTCGGGCTTGATGCCGAGCGCATAGAGTTCCTCCAGCGCGCGCGGGATGGTCGTGTCGTCGAGCCTGCCGTGCTTGCCGGCGATGATCTCGATGAGAAGTTCCCTGCCCACTTTCCGCGCCGCCTCGAACAGCGAGCGCAGCTTCTGCTGCTGCTCTTCCTTCAGCGTCGCCGGATCGTCGGGATGATAGAAGCACAGGCACTTGATGCAGTGATCGACAGGCCATTCGACCAACTGCGAGCCGATGTCCTGCGAGAATTCGAAGCGCAACGGCCGCGATCCCGGCAGCTCCACCGGCCGGCCAAGCCAGCTGAAGGGATGATGCGCGAATTCGAACATCGCCTTGCGGCCATGTTTCTCGTCGATCAGCATGCCGTAGCCGTCGCGGCCGGCGGCGACCTTTGCCGCTGCCTTGACGGCCAGCACCTTGAAATCGCGGATTCGCGCCGGATCGGCGCCGGCTTTCGCCGCCACGTCCTCCAACTGCACGCGGTGATCGCAGGCGAGCGCCATCAGCGAGGGAATGTCGCGCCGGCGCGTCGTTGCCCAATGGATGTGGTTGATCGCCTCGTCCTTGCGCAAGGCTAGATGCTTGCTGCCGTTCTTGAGGAAGAACTGCAGTTCCTCGAAGGTCGGATACTCCGGAGCGCAGAGCAGCCGCGACACGGCGAAGGCGCCGCAGGCATTGGCCCAGGTCGCCGCCGTCGCATGGTCTTCGCCACCCAGCCAGCCGCGCAGGAAGCCGGACATGAAGGCGTCGCCGGCGCCAAGCACATTGTAGATCTCGATCGGGAAACCCTTGCCGACGACACCGTCCTCGAGATCGTCGCTGATCGGGCCGTCATAGACGATGCAGCCCATGGCGCCGCGCTTGAGGACGATGGTCGCCGAGGACAGCGAGCGGATCGTCTTCAGCGCGCTCAGGCAGTCGTCGGCGCCCGACGCGATCATGATCTCTTCCTCGGTGCCGACGATGAGGTCGCAATCGGGCAGCACCGTCTTCAGCTGGGCCGAGACGCGGTCCGACTTGACATAGCGCTCGAACCCTTCGGCATGGCCGGCCAGCCCCCACAGATTGGGCCGATAGTCGATGTCGAACACCACCTTGCCGCCCTTGGCCTTGATGATGCGGATCGCCTTGCGCTGGGCGGCGTCGCTGTTGGGGCGGGAGAAATGCGTGCCGGTGACGACGATCGAGCGGGCCGAGGCAATGAAGGCTTCGTCGATATCTTCCGGCGCCAGCGCCATGTCGGCGCAGTCGCTGCGGTAGAAGATCATCGGCGAGACACCTTCATCCTCGACCGACAGCAGCACCAGCGCGGTCAGCCGCTCCTTGTCGGTCTTCAGCCCGTCGACATTGACCCCTTCACGCGTCAGCTGCTCGCGGATGAAGCGACCCATCTGCTCGTCGCCGACGCGGGTGAGCAGTGCCGAGCGCAGGCCGAGCCTGGCCGTGCCGACCGAAATGTTGGCTGGGCAGCCGCCGACAGACTTGGCGAAGGAGGTAATGTCCTCGAGCCGCGAGCCGATCTGCTGGCCGTAGAGGTCGACGGAAGCACGGCCGATGGTGATGACGTCGAGCGGCGTATGTTTCGCTTCCACGGCTTCGCTCATTGGAACCTCCCGTCGGCCTTGTTGTCTTGGGGTACACGCGCGAGCGGCAGCGTGGCGCCGGGAATATGAAATAATAATTCCAATCCATAGTCAATATGGAATGAGCATTCCCCGGCTTAAAATTGCCTGACCATGATCCCGGAAAGTGGCTGCCGGTTTTCGGAAAAGACCATGGTCAAACAAGAAAAGGGCCTGTTCAGGCCTTGCGCTTGCGACCCGAGTCGCGCCGTTTCTCGCCGACGCCAACAGTCAGCGCCATGGCCAGCGCCATCGTCGCCGACAGCGAGCGGAAGCCGGCGAAATCCGCCTCGGCCACCTCGAACCAGACCCTGGCGAACTGGGCGAGTGGCGAAAAAGAGCTGTCGGTGATGGCGACGATCGGCACGCCCCGCTCGGAAATGGCCCGCGCTTCCTCGATGGTCGCGGGCGCATAGGGCGAGAAGGAGATGGCGATGACGGCGTCCGCCGGCGTAGCGAAGGCGATCATCTCGGCATTGAGACCAGCAGCCGATTCGATCAGCTGGTTGCGGATCTTCAACTTGCCCAGCGCATAGGCGATGTAGGTCGCCACCGGATAGGAGCGGCGCTTGGCCAGCACATAGATGGTCTCGGCCTTAGCCAGGAGGGAGATCGCGTCTTCCAGATGCGTCTCGTCCAGCGTGCGCGAAATGTCGTTGAGCGACGTGCTGGCGGCGGCGACGAAGCCGTCGAAGATCGCGCGGTGGCCGGCGCCGCCTTCGGCCTTGGCGCGCAAGGCCAGCAACCGTTCGTCATAGGACGAGTTGCGCTCGCGCAGCCGCTCGCGAAACACCTGCTGCAGGCTGGTAAAGCCGTCGAAGCCAAGCTGCTGGGCAAAGCGGATCAAGGTCGACGGCTGCACGCCGGCCGAGGCGGCAATGCTGGCGGCGGTGCCGAAAGCGATGTCGTCGGGATTGTCGAGCGCATAGGCGGCGATCTGGGCGATGCGTTTCGGCAGGCTTTCACGCCTGTCCAGGATGGTGGCGCGCAGCGTCTCGAAGTCGCGAGGTACCCGTTCGTCCATCGTCGCCCTGTCCAAGCTCATCTGTGGATGCCCTCTCTGCCTCATCATAGCGAGCCTGCGCAAGAACGCCATAAAAAATGAGGCAGACATTCCATTCCTGGGGAAAATGGACTAATTCATCCATCGAACGCTTCAGGCAGTGGAGAAAACGGAAAATGGTCGGCGTGGGTCTCATAGGCACGGGTTTCATGGGCAAGTGCCATGCCATCGCTTGGAGTGCCGTCGGCGCCGTCTTTCCCGACGTGGCCAAGCCACGGCTGGTCCATCTCGGCGAGGTGAATGAGGAACTCGCCAGGCGCAAGGCGGGCGAGTTCGGCTTTGCCAAGGCGTCCGGCGATTGGCGCGCCGTCGTCAACGACCCGGAAGTCGACGTCATTTCCTTGACCACGCCCAACCAGTTCCATCCGGAAATGGCCATCGCCGTCCTCGAAGCCGGCAAGCATCTGTGGTGCGAAAAGCCGATGGCGCCAAGCTTCGCCGAAGCCGAGGCCATGGCGGCGGCGGCGAAAAAATCC
This sequence comes from Mesorhizobium sp. RCAM 05104, assembly GCF_059683645.1. Classification (NCBI taxonomy): domain Bacteria; kingdom Pseudomonadati; phylum Pseudomonadota; class Alphaproteobacteria; order Hyphomicrobiales; family Phyllobacteriaceae; genus Mesorhizobium; species Mesorhizobium sp. RCAM 05104. The sequence goes on from NZ_CM185033.1 coordinate 3,499,343, forward strand.
GGCAAGGTCGCGGCCCTCGGCTACAACTACATCCAGAGCCCGGCCATCCGTCACATCGGCGCGCTGCTCGACGAGAAGATCATCGGCGAGGTCAACCATCTGCGCATCGAGATGGATGAGGATTTCATGGCCGATCCGGAGGCGCTGTTCTTCTGGAAGCACGAGGCCACCTCCGGCTATGGCGCGCTCGACGATTTCGCCGTGCATCCGCTGTCGCTGGTCTCGGCGCTGTTCGGTCGCGTCGCCAGCGTCATCTGCGACATGGCCAAGCCCTATGCCGACCGCAAGCTCGCCGCCGGCGGGCGCCGCGCGGTCGAGACCTATGATATCGCGAGCGTCTTGATGCATCTGGAAAACGGCATTGCCGGCACGCTGCTGGTCAACCGCTCCGCCTGGGGCCGCAAGGGGCGCATCGCCATCCAGATCTTCGGCTCGAAGGGATCGATCCTGTTCGACCAGGAGCGGATGAACGAGTTCCAGCTCTATCTCACCGCCGATCGCCCGACCGAGCAGGGCTACCGCACCATCCTTGTGGCGCCGCACCACAAGCCGTATGAGGCCTTCCTGCCGGCACCTGGCCATGGCCTCGGCTTCAACGATCTCAAGATCATCGAGTGTCATGAATTGCTGACGCGCCTTGCCGGCAAGCCGGCGCGGCTGATCGAGTTCGCCGAAGGGCTCGAGATCGAGCGTTCGGTGCACGCGATGGCACGCTCCTTCGAGGAAAAGCGCTGGGTGGATGTAAGGTAAGGGCCGCCGTTGGCTTCCCCTTCTCCCCTTGTGGGAGAAGGTGGCCGAGCGAAGCTCGGTCGGATGAGGGGTGCTGGACAGATCGCTACTTGGAAGTCTTAAGCATTTAAAATCATTATATATTTTAACGCAGCGTTTCTTCCAGCACCCCTCATCCGTCTCGGCGCTGCGCGCCGATCCACCTTCTCCCACAAGGGGAGAAGGTGTGGCGATGTGCCTTTCTCAGGCGGCTCCCTGACGGCTGTCCATCATGGCGCGGCGCGCCGAGCGGCGCCACTCGACGGCGCCGGCAAGGCCGTGCAGCACGGTCTCGGTGGTCGCCCAGTCGATGCAGCCGTCGGTGATGCTCTGGCCATAGACGAGCGGCTTGCCGGGCACGACGTCCTGCCGGCCGGCAACGAGATTGCTCTCGATCATGAGGCCGATGATGCGCTCGTCGCCCGCCGCGACCTGGCCCGCGACATCGGCCGCCACCTTCGGCTGGTTCTCGGGCTTCTTGCTTGAGTTGGCATGGCTGACATCGATCATCAGCCTGGGTGCTACGCCGATGCGGCCGAGTTCCACGCTGGCGGCCTCGACGCTCGCCGCATCATAGTTGGGCTGAACGCCGCCGCGCAGGATGACGTGACAGTCCTCATTGCCGGTGGTCGTCGCGATGCCGCTGCGCCCGCCCTTGGTCACCGCCATGAAGTGATGCGGCTGGGCGGCGGATTTCACCGCCTCGGCCGCGATCCGCAGATTGCCGTCGGTGCCGTTCTTGAAGCCGACCGGGCAGGACAGGCCGGATGCGAGTTCGCGGTGGATCTGGCTCTCGGTCGTGCGCGCGCCGATCGCGCCCCAGGCGACGAGGTCGGCAATGTATTGCGGGGTGGTCATGTCGAGGAATTCGGTCGCCGCCGGCAGGCCGAGATTGTTGACGGCGGAGAGCACGTTGCGCGCCATCCTGAGCCCCTTGTCGATGTTGAAGCTGCCGTCCAGATCGGGATCGTTGATCAGGCCTTTCCAGCCGACCGTCGTGCGCGGCTTCTCGAAATAGACGCGCATCACGATCTCCAGCCGATCCGACAGGCTTTCGCGCAGCGCCGCCAGACGGCTGGCATAGTCCACGGCGGCGACCGGATCGTGGATCGAACAAGGCCCGACGACGACGAGCAGCCGATCGTCGGTACCGTTCAAAATAGCGTGGATCGCGTTGCGTGACGCGGTCACGGTGCGCGTCGCCGTCAGCGTGCGCGGGATCTCCCGCATCACCTGGTCCGGCGTACTCAATTCCCTGATTTCCTTGACCCTGAGGTCATCTGTGGTGGTCAACACGGCTTTCTGCTCCTGTTAGGAGACCTGCCGGCTGAAACAAAAAAGCCGCCAGGTCTGGCGGCTTGTCGGATCTTGATGCTGCGATCTTCAGATCGAGCGCAATCCTCCCGCCGCCAGCGAGCTCCTAAAGTACCAATACGTGGCGGTCAGGTTGATCATGCGGCTCATATAGTCGAAGCTGAAGCGTTTGTCACCTGCTACTCGCCGACCACTCCGGCAATGTTCTGGTCGTAGTCGACCAGCGACCCGGTCATGACGCCGGCCTGCGGGCTGATCATGTAAGTGATCAGCCGGGCGAGCTGCGCCGGCTTCACCAACTGGCCCATCGGTTGCGCGGCCTCGGCCTTTTCCAGCCAGTCGTCGGTCGCGCCGTGCCATTTCTTCTGCACGATGTCCTCGCCCTCTGTGTCCATCCAGCCGGGCAGCACGGCGTTGCAGCGGATGCGATTGCGCCGGTAGGCACTGGCGACATTCTTGGTCAGCGTCATCAGCGCACCCTTGCTCGACGAATAGGGTGCGAGGAACGACTGGCCGGCATGCGCCGACATCGACAGCACGTTGACGATCGAACCCGGCGCCTTGCGCTCCAACAGATGCGTTACAAGCCCTTGCATGAGGAAGAAGGGGCCGCGCACATTGGTGTTGAAGATCTGGTCGAAGACGTCCTCGGAGGTTTCGACCAGCGAGCCGCGCGCCGACGTGGCGGCGGCATTGACCAGCGCGTTGACGGTGCCGAAATGCGAGATCGCGGTTGCGACGGCGCGCTTGCAATCGGCCACCTTGGCGACGTCGGCGCTGATGAAGATCGCGTCGACGCCTGACTTCTTGAGGCTTGCGACGGCCTTGTCGCCCTTCTCCTGCGAGCGCCCCACAAGCGCCAGCGCCCGGCAGCCCTCGTCGGCCAGGGCCTCGGCGACGGCGAAGCCGATGCCTTGCGCGCCGCCGGTGACGATGGCGCGCGTCTCTGAATTGCGACCGGCTGAACCGTTCATCGCTCTGCTCCTGTGCCTTGGGTTCGGATACCGGTTCTTACTTTGCCGTGTCGAGGCGGACGGTCTTGCCCGATGTGGCTGATTTCAGCGCCGCGTCAGCCAGTTTCAGCGCCACGAGCCCGTCGGCGCCGCTTGGCGCCGCCTTCTTGCCCGAGGTCGCCGCGGTGATGAAGGCGGCGATCTCATTGGCATAGGCGTCGAGATAGCGGGTCATGAAGAAGTCGTGCAGCGGCGGGCGCGTATAGCCCTTCTCGTTGGCCAGTTCGATCGACACCGGGCGCTGGTTCTCGGCCGCGACCATGCCCTTCGAACCATGCACCTCGATGCGCTGGTCGTAGCCATAGGTGGCGCGGCGCGAGTTGGAGATGATGGCCTGCTTGCCGGAAGCGGTTTCCAGGATGACGCTGACGCTGTCGAAATCCCCGGCCGCGCCAATCTTCTTGTCGACCAGCACCGAGGCATGCGCGCTGACCGCCACCGGCTCCTCGCCGAGCAGGAAGCGCGCCATGTCGAAATCATGGATGGTCATGTCGCGAAAAATGCCGCCCGAGCGCTTGATGTAGTCGATCGGCGGCGCGCCCGGATCGCGCGAGGTGATGGTGACCATCTCGACGGTGCCGATGGCGCCGTCGTCGATCGCCTTGCGCACGGCGGCGAAGTGCGGATCGAAGCGGCGGTTGAAGCCGACCATCAGCGTCGCCTTGGTCTTCTCGACCACGGCCAGGCACTTCTCGACGCGCTTGACGTTGAGGTCGATCGGCTTCTCGCAGAAGATCGCTTTGCCGGCCTTGGCGAAACGCTCGATCAAATCGGCATGGGTGTCGGTCGGCGTGCAGATGACGACGGCGTCGATGTCCTCGGATTTTTCGATGGCGTCGATCGTGCGCACTTCGGCGCCATAGGCCGTTGCCAGTTCCTTTGCCGCCTTCTCGAACGCATCGGCAACGGCAACCAGTTTGGCCTGCGGGTTGGAGCCGACGGCGCGGGCGTGGACCTTGCCGATGCGGCCGGCACCGAGGAGGGCGAAGCGGAGAGTCATGGAATGTCCTTTGAGGATGGTTCGAAACTGTCGGCGCCGGTCATGGGCGCGGGTGATTTTCTGGTCAAGACGACATCGACAGGGAGGCGATGACCACCGCCTCCGCGCCCGGCCTAGGCCGCGAGTTCCGCCTCTCCGGTCTTGGCGCCGGTGATGTAGGAGACGATGTCCTGCCCGTCGGTGTCCTGCTTGCGCAGATTGGCGACGATGCGGCCGCGGCGGAAGACGACGATGCGGTCGCAAAGGTCGAACACCTGGCGCATGTTGTGGCTGATCAGGATCAGCGGTTCGCCATTGTCTTTCAGCGTGCGGATGATGTTTTCGACCTGCGCCGTTTCCTGCACGCCGAGTGCCGCCGTCGGCTCGTCCATGATGATCAGCTTGGAGGCGAAGGTCGCGGTCCTGGCGATCGCCACGCACTGGCGCTGGCCGCCCGACATGTGGCGGATGGTGTTGGACAGATTAGGGATCTTCACCGCCGTGCGGATCAGTGCCGCCTCGGTCGCCTTGCGCATGTACTTGCGGTCGAGGATCGAGAACGGGCCGAGATTGAACAGCACCTTTTCCCGGCCAAGGAACAGGTTTGACGGCACGTCGAGATCGTCGGCCAGCGCCAGGTTCTGGAACACGGTCTCGATGCCCGCCGTGCGCGCCTCGATAGGGCCAGTAAAATTCACTTCCTTGCCGTCGAACCAGATCTGGCCGCTGGTGCGCTGCTCGACCGCGGTGATCTGGCGCACGAAGGTCGACTTGCCGGCGCCATTGTCGCCCATGATGGCGACATGTTCGCCTTTGCGCAGCTCGAAGTTCGCGTCCTCCAGCGCATGCACGCCGCCATAGCGCTTGGTCAGGTTTTCGGTCTTCAGGACGATGTCTGACATGGTCAAGCCCTCAATGCCCGCAGGCGTTGGCGCCACTGGTCGAGGACGACCGCACCGACGATGATCACGCCCTTGACCATCTCCTGGTAGTAGGCGTCGAGGCGCAGGAAGGTGAAGCCGGAGATGATGACGCCGAAGATCAGCGAACCGATCACCGTGCCGATGATCGAGCCGCGGCCGCCCGACAGCGAAACGCCGCCGATCACCGCCATGGCGATGGCGTCGAGTTCGTACATCACGCCCATGCCGGACTGGGCGGTAAGATTCTTGGAGCTCAGCACCACGGCGGCGAGCGCGGCAAGCACGCCGGCGATGACGTAGACGAGGATCTTGTGGTTGGCGATCTTGATGCCGGACATGCGCGCGGCGTCCTCGTTGGAGCCGATCGCATAACAGTGCTTGCCATACCTGGTGTAGGTCATGATCAGCTGGAACAGCACCGCCAGCGACAGGAAGATGATGACGGGCATCAGGCCCTTGCCGATCGCGGCGAAACTGTCGGTGGGAAATGAGATCGGCTGCCCCTTGGACCACCATTTGGCGATGCCGCGCGCGGTGACCATCATGCCGAGCGTGGCGATGAATGGCGGGATGCGCGTGTAGGCGATCAACGAGCCGTTGACCAGGCCGGCGAGCAGCCCGCAACCGATCGCCACCAGCACCGGCACGATGACAGGCAGGTCGGTCCAGCCTTGCGCCAGGAACATCGCCTTGGGGTTGGGGTTGCCGTTTACCGTCGCCACCTGGGCGAAACTCATGGCGATCATCGCGGTCGCGCCGACGATGGAGCCCGAGGACAGGTCGATGCCGCCGCAAATGATCACTTGCGTCACGCCGATGGCAATGATGCCGACGATCGACACTTGCAGGATGATGATCTGCAGGCGCGCTTCGTTGAAGATCCCTGAGACGTCGCTGCGGGTGTTGAACAGGAAGCTGTCACCGAGAAAGATCCGGCCGATCAGTTCGAAGACGACGATGAGGATGACAAGCGCCAGGAAAACGTTGAACTCGGCCGGCCAAGCGCGCTTCTTCGCATCGTAGCTGAGTCCTCCGACGCCGTGAGATGTCTGTGCCAAATCTTCTATCCTCCGTCAGCCGTGGTCGCCCCTCCTTGCCTTGCAGGCGTCGAGGGAAGAAGAGCGGCGCTGTGAGAGCGCCGCTCCGTATGCCCGCTGCTCAGTTCTTCTTCAGGAACTTGTCGATGTTCGCAGGGGTCACCAGCTGGAAGGGGACGTAGACCTTGTGCTCGACCTTCTCGCCCTCGGCCAGCTTGAGCGCTGCATCGAGAGCACCCGCGCCCTGGCCGGCCGCGTCCTGGAACACGGTTGCGTCGAGGTCGCCGGCCTGCATGGCGGCAAGCGCGTCCTGGGTGGCATCGACACCGCCGACGACGACCGACTTCATGTCGACGTTGGCGGCCTTCATCGCCTGGATGGCGCCGATGGCGCTTTCGTCATTGTTGGCGATCACGCCATCGAACGGCTTGCCGGTCGACAGCCAGTTGGTCATCAGGTTCTGGGCTTCGTCGCGGTTCCAGTTCGACGTCTGCTTGTCGATGATCTTGATGAAGCTGCAATCCGGCGTGGCGATCACTTCTTCGATGTCCTTGGTGCGCTGCACGGCGGCCTGGTTCGACAGCTCGCCCATGATCACATAGACGTTGGCTTCCTTCTTGCCGGCTTCCTTGAACAGGCGGCAGACTTCCTTGGTCTCGAGCGTGCCGGAATCGGCCTCGTTCGAGGCAACGAATGCCTGGTTGTCCGGCAGCGTGTCCACGTTGACCGGCTCGCGATTGACGTAGACCAGCGGAATCTTGGCGGCGGCCGCGGCATCGGACATCGCCTGCGTGGCCGAGGTGTCGACCGGATTGACGATGATCGCGTCGACCCCCGAAGCAGCGAAGTTCTTGATCTGGTCAAGCTGCTTGGCAACGTCGTTCTGCGCGTCCTCGACCTGCAGCTCGACGCCGCTCATGCCCTTGGCCTGCGCGATCATCCCATTGCGCAGCACGGTCAGGAAGTTGTCGTCGAACTTGGCCATCGACACGCCGATCTTGGCGGCCATGGCGGATGAACTCATCAGCGCCGCGAAAGCGACGCCCAAAAGCAGTTTCTTCATTGTATCTCTCCTCCACTCTTGGTGTCCGGCTGCACCGATCTATCCGGAATCCCCGATCTCCCGGGGAATCTCTCCCGATTGCCATTTCCGTCCCGGGTGACGCCTTCCAAATTCGCTGGAACGTCGAACCCTCTGTTTGAAACAGATGTTACCGGAACGAAAGAACCAAAATATACTGCTGGTGAAATATTTATTCCATTTTACGCCAAGGCGTCAAGGGCGATTCCAAAACCGGAAGCGCGATTTTCGGATCACGGGCGCTTGCCGCCAAGCCGGACACCGACGATCGGCCGATGTTCCCGCGACGTCGCTTCGCTGCTGCTCCGTTTGAAAGACGAAGCGGCAGGCGTCTCAGCCAATCTCGAAGATCGAGACCCCTAGATATTCTCGGGCAGATAGATGTCGAACGGCAGGAAGGTCTGGCCCGGCGCATTCGCGGCGCCCGTCTCGATGGCATGTGCCATGAGGTCGACCAGTTCCCGGCAAAGCGCTGCAAGTGGCGTGGAGATCACCATGGTCAGGATGTTATCGGCCAGGGCGGAACGCGATACCGCTGTGATCTCGTTGCAGATGACCGCGGGCATCTCGGCCGGCCTTGCCTGCCTGAGCGCCGCGACCGCGCCCTCCATGCCGCCGCCGGCGACATAGAGGCCGGCGAGGTCGGGGTGGCGGCCCAGAAGCTCGATGATGGTGTCATGCGTGATCTGGTTGGCTTCCAGGTTGACCAGCGTTTCAAGCAAGGTGAATTCCGGTGCCTGCTCGCGAAAGAAGGAACGAAAGCCGATCTCGCGCAGTTCATGGCCGTGGAAGCGGTGGCTGCCGACGAACAGGGCGACCTTGCCCGGCCGCCTGGCGGCCTTCGAGATCATCCATGCCGCGGTGCGGCCGACCTTGCGGTTGTCGAGGCCGACATAGCCCTCGCGAATGCCGGCGGCAAAGTCGGACAGCAGGGAAAACACCGGCAGTCCTTTCGCCTTCATCTCCTCGACCGCGACGGTCAAGGTGGGGTGATCCGGTCCGACCAGGGCGACGGCCCTGCATTTGGCCGCCAGCTTGCGCGCGCGCTCGACGATTTCGTCCGGCGCCAGCGAGTCCGCGAAATCGATTGTGGCGACTCCGCGAAAGCGCTGCGATCGCGACACGGCGAGTTCAAGCTCGCGTGCAAACTCGCTGTAGAAGACATAATTGCCCCTGAGCAGCAGGAAGCCGAGCCGATACTCGGGCAACTCATGACGCATGCGCTGCTTGATCAGGCCAGCGGCGTGGTAGCCGATCTCGGTCGCCGCCTCGTAGACGCGCCGCGCCGTTTCCTCGCGCACCGGCAGGCGGCTGTTGAGCACGCGGTCCACCGTGGCGACACTGACGCCGGAGATGCGCGCCAGATCGGTGATGGTCGGCCGTTTCGCCATGCTTGCCTCACGGAATTGTTCGACAGCCTTCCTACATCATTCTGATAGGAAATGATAGAAACTATCTTTGTGATGTTGAGTCTATCATGCGTCGGCGCTATTTTCATGTCTGAAGCTAATGGAGGATAGGCATTCGTCTTGGCGGGTGCCTTTGCCATGGGAGGCAACCATGTCCACGACGCCGTCCCGGCGTGACTACAGCCTGATTGGCCGCGACGCCCAGCTCGCCGTCGAGACAGGCCTGTCGGCGGCCGAATGGTATCACACGGAGATTCCGCGCAAGCAGATGAAGGAGCTGATGCAGCGCTCCGACGGGCCGGCGATCCGCGATACGCTGATCTGGCTCGCCGCGCTGGTCATCAGTGGCGCCGGCGGCGCCTGGTTCTGGGGCACATGGTGGTGCGTGCCGTTCTTCTTCGTCTACGGCGTCCTCTATGGCTCTTCCACCGATTCACGCTGGCACGAATGCGGCCACGGCACGGCGTTCCGGACGCAGTGGATGAATGATGCGGTCTACCAGATCGCCTGCTTCATGATCATGCGCAATCCGGTGACCTGGCGCTGGAGCCACACGCGCCATCACACCGACACCATCATCGTCGGCCGTGACCCGGAAATATCCGTCATGCGGCCGCCGGACCTGGCTCGCGCCGTCCTCGGCTTCGTCGGCGTGCTCGACGCCTGGCATGCGATGAGCGACATGCTGCGCAATGCCGCCGGCAACATCAGTGCGGCGGAAAAGACCTTCATTCCCGAGCAGGAGCAGCCAAAGGCGATCCGCATTGCCCGCATCTGGACGGCGATCTATGCCGCGACGATCGCGCTGGCGCTCTACACCGGCTCGTTCCTGCCCTTGATGCTGGTCGGCCTGCCCAGGCTCTATGGCGCCTGGCACCACGTCATGGTCGGTCTGCTGCAGCACGGCGGGCTGGCCGACAACGTCACCGATCACCGGCTCAACAGCCGCACCGTCTATATGAACCCGATCAGCCGTTTCATCTACTGGAACATGAACTACCATATCGAGCATCACATGTTTCCCATGGTGCCCTATCATGCGCTGCCGAAGCTGCATGAGCTGATCAAGCACGACCTGCCGGCGCCGACACCGTCGATCCTGGCCGGTTATCGCGAGATGATTCCTGCCTTCCTGCGCCAGCTGCGCAACGAGGACTACTTCCTCAAGCGCGAACTGCCGCCTACCGCCACGCCATACCGCGAGGAATTCCACGACGATGCCGTCGCCGCCGCGGCGGAATGATCTGGCTATCCGATTTCCAGGAGGGGACTGAATGAGCGACTGGGTTGCGGCCTGCGCCGCCGGCGATATCGACGAAGAGGATGTGATGCGCTTCGATCATGGTGGCCGCACTTTCGCCATCTATCGCAGCCCGGACGACGAATACTTTGCCACCGACGGCCTTTGCACGCATGAAAAGGTGCATCTCGCCGACGGGCTGGTGATGGACGACATCATCGAATGCCCCAAGCACAATGGCCGCTTCAACTACAAGACGGGTGACGCCCGCGGCGCGCCGGTCTGCGTCAACCTCAGGACCTATCCGGTCAAGGTCGACGCTGGCAAAGTCCTCGTTCAGATCGGATGATGGCGATGGCGCGCGGAATGGTCATCATTGGGGCCGGCGAATGCGGTGGCCGGGCAGCATTGGCGTTGCGCGATCTCGGTTATGAGGGACCGGTGACGCTGGTCGGTGATGAACCGCATCTGCCCTATGAACGCCCGCCACTGTCCAAGGACGCGATGGTCAGCGACGCGCCTGAAATCAGGGCGATCGCCAGCGACGAGGTGCTGGCCGAGAAATCGATCCGGCATATCCATTCCGTCCAGGCCGTGGCGATCGATCGCGAGGCGCATAAAGTGCGCCTGTCGGACGGCTCAGTCCTGCCTTACGACAAGCTCTTGCTGGCCACCGGTTCGACGCCGCGCAAACTGCCGCTGCCGGGCCTTGGCGCGCGCTGCGTCTATCTCCGCACCTTCGCCGATGCACTGGCCATTCGTGCCCATCTCAGCGCTGGCAACCGTATCGCCATCGTCGGCGGCGGCTTCATCGGTCTCGAACTTGCCGCCGCTGCCCGCAAGCTCGGCGCCGCGGTCACCGTCATCGAGGCGCAGCCGCGCATCCTGATGCGCGGCGTGCCAGCCGAGATCGCTGAAATCATCCATGATGCGCATGTCGCCGAGGGTGTTGACATCCTGTGCGACGATGGCATTGCTTCCATCGCCGACGATGGCAACGAGGTGCGCGTGACGCTTGCCGGTGGACGAGAGATCGTCGCCGATCTCGCCATCATCGGCATCGGCGCCGTGCCGGTGACCGGGCTTGCGGCCGAAGCCGGCCTGGCGATCGACAACGGCATCGCTGTCGACGCACAGCTGCGTAGTAGCGATCCCGATATCTTTGCCGCCGGCGATTGCTGCTCGTTCCCGCTCGCCGTCTATGGCGGCCGCCGGGTGCGGCTGGAAGCCTGGCGCAACGCCCAGGAGCAGGGCGCGCTGGCGGCCAGAAACATGCTTGATTCCGGCGAGGCGCATGCGGCGGTGCCGTGGTTCTGGTCGGATCAGTATGGCCTGAGCCTGCAGATATCAGGACTTTCCGACGAAGGGCGTGGCATCGTGCGCCGCGATCTCGGCGACGGGGCCTTCATCCTCTTCCACCTCGCCGAGGACGGCAGGCTGGTGGCCGCCAGCGGCATCGGTCCCGGCAACGCGGTCGCCCGCGACATCAGGCTGGCCGAAATGCTGATCGCCAAGCGGGCGAAGCCGGCGCCGGAAGCGCTCGGTTCGCAGGCCATCAAGCTGAAGTCGTTGCTGGCGGCCTGAGCCCATACGGGAGCCCTAAAACAGCGCCCTCAGCTCCGGCAGCTTGTCGTTGACCAGCCAGCCATAATAGTTCTCTTCCGGCAGCTTTTCGGGCTCACCGGCGGCGCGGCGCTTGTCGTTCTCGGCTTTCAGCGTGTAGGCGCGCTGTTCCGGATTGCCGACATTGTAGAGCGTGGCGGTCAGCCCCGGATTGCCCGAAATGTCGAAGCCGGCAATGCTCTTGTAGGCGTCGATCGATTTCCTGATCGTCGCGGCGACGTAAGGCAGCGTCAGGTCGGGATCCATGATGGTCTTGTAGACGGAATTGGGATCGGCGACATCGAGCTTGGGCAGGCCTGAAACCTTGTGCACGAGATCGCTCATTTGCAGGGCGGTCAGCGGGTTGAGCTGGCCGAGGCCGAAGGTCTGGCCGGCATAGTAAGGCTGGAAGAAGGTGGCGCCGAAACGATCGTCGGGAAAGCTCTCCCCGCCAACGCTCTTGCCGCGGAACGAATGGTTCCACACCTGCTCGCGGCATTCCCACAGATCGTAGCTGTCGGACATCCCGGCGCATTTCTTGAATTCCGGCCGCTGCACGAAATCGGTGATGTCCTCGCCATCATAGGCGAAGGACAGCTTGCTGGAGAGGTAGGAGATCGCCTTGACGTAATAGGTCTGCAGCCGGTCGTAGGCGTCGACATTGTAGGTGTGCTCGCCGACAATGGCGCCGACGATGTGCAGGGGATCGATGCCGTAGGCGGCGGCGGCCTTCTTGATCTTGCCGCGCAGGTCGGCGTCGTTCTGCAGCAGGGCATAGACCTTGCGGTATTTCGCCTGGAAAGTGGTGTTGGTGGCTTGCGTGCGCCGGCTCGAGGCGCCCGGAATGTCGGGCTGCTCGGCATTGCGGTTTCCCGCCGGCACCAGTGTTGCTGCGTCAGCAGCGAACAGCGTCGCCGCCAGCGTCAAGCCGAGAATGACCAGGATCAGTTTTTTCATGCGCCGCCGCCTAAAGAATTGCCGCGCAAACTAGGTAAAGCTCTTGGTCGAGTCGAGAGCGTCCCTGCACACGGCAAGACGAAAGGTGGCCAGATGGTACCATCTGGCCACACATGATTGAGCTGCCGGAACGCGTTGCCTGAACCGGCGCCGGAACAGCCCGGCGCGGGTCTTTAAAGGATGAATCGCGACAAATCTGTGTTTCTGGACAGGTCGCCGACATGCTTTTCGACATAGGCGGCGTCGATTGTCACTGCGGTGCCGTTGCGATCCGGCGCGTCGTAGGAGATTTCGTCCAGCACCCGCTCCATCACCGTCTGCAGTCGCCTTGCGCCGATGTTCTCGACGCTGGCATTGAGGTCGACGGCGATGCCGGCCAGTGAATCGATGGCGTCGTCGGTGAAGGACAGCTGGACACCCTCGGTCTTCATCAGCGCGATATACTGCTTGATCAGGCTCGCCTCGGTCTCGGTCAGGATGCGGACGAAATCGTCCTTCTCCAGCGCGCGCAGCTCGACGCGGATCGGCAGGCGGCCTTGCAACTCCGGCAACAGGTCGGACGGCTTCGAGACATGGAACGCGCCGGAGGCGATGAACAGGATATGGTCGGTCTTCACCGGCCCATACTTGGTCGCCACCGTGGTGCCCTCGACCAGCGGCAGCAGGTCGCGCTGCACGCCTTCGCGTGACGGGCCGCCCGAAATGTCTCGATCTGGCCGCGATCTTGTCGATCTCGTCGAGGAAGACGATGCCGTCATTCTCGGTGGCGTCGAGGGCCAGTCGCACCACTTCGTCCTGGTCGAGGAGCTTGTCGGACTCGTCGCCGACCAGCAGCCCGTAGGACTCCTTGACCGTCGTCTTGCGCGTCTTGGTCTTCTTGCCGCCCATCGCCTTCGACAGCATGTCGTTGATGTTCAGCACGCCGATATTGGCGCCCGGCATGCCGGGAATCTCGAAGCCGGGCATGCCGCCATTGCCGGTGTCGGCAACCTCGATCTCGATTTCCTTGTCGTCGAGCTCACCGTCGCGCAGCTTCTTGCGGAAGCTGTCGCGGGTGGCCGGGCTCGCCGTCTTGCCGACGAGCGCTTCCAGCACGCGTTCCTCGGCGTTGATGTGGGCGCGGGCCTTGACGTCCTCGCGCATCTTCTCGCGCACCAGCCCGATGGCGATCTCGACCAGGTCGCGGATGATCTGCTCGACGTCACGGCCAACATAGCCGACTTCGGTGAACTTGGTCGCCTCGACCTTGACGAACGGCGCACCGGCGAGGCGCGCCAGGCGGCGCGAAATCTCGGTCTTGCCGACGCCCGTCGGCCCGATCATCAGGATGTTCTTCGGCATCACCTCTTCGCGCATCTGGCCTTCCAGCTGCTGGCGGCGCCAGCGGTTGCGCAAGGCGATGGCCACGGCGCGCTTGGCGTCCTTCTGGCCAATGATGAAGCGGTCGAGTTCCGAAACGATTTCGCGGGGAGAGAATGTGCTCATATCACTAAATTCCACTTTGCCACTGCTTGATGGTCTCGAACGGATGCAGCAGCATGATCACGTTGAGTGTCAGATTGTCCCGGATGAGATAGCCGGTACCGAGTTCGAAGAGGATGGCGAGGCTGACGATCACCCATATAGGTAGCCTTCGCGCCATCACAAATCCCAGCACCATGGCCAGTGTGTCGGACACCGAATTGATGATGCTGTCGCCGTAATAATCGAGCGAGATGGTGCCGGCGCGGTAGCGTTCGATGATGAACGGGCTGTTTTCGAGCAGCTCCCAGCCACCCTCGACGAGGACGGCAAATGCCAGCCTCAGCCCGATCGGCGACCCCGGGAACAGATATCGCGCCAGCGCGTAGAACAGGAAGCCGTGGATGATGTGCGAGAACGTGTACCAGTCCGAAATGTGTTGGGAGTTCTCGGAACTGTTCACCACGCCGTGCCACAGCTTGACGTAACCGCAGGTGCAGATCGGCGGGTGGCCCATCAGGTAGAGCGTGACGGCCTGAACAATGACCAGGCCAAGCACGATCAGAAGTCCCATTCGCCAGCTGTTCTCGTAGGCCGAGAGGTCTTTGTCCTCGCTGGATACGGATGCGTTCATGCCCTATTGTCCCTCTTCCGCGTCGCTCTCTTCGGCGTCGATCGCCATCAGCACGACGTCACCATAGACTGATTGCCGCCGATCAATGGCCTGGAAGCCAGCCTTTTCATAGGCACGAATGGCTCGACCGTTGGTGGGATCGGGGTCGATGATGACGCGCGGAACGCCTTCCTCGAACAATTGTTCGACGAACTGGCGCACGATTGCCGAACCATGGCCGATGCCGACCAGCTCGGGCCGGCCGATCGACAGGTCGATGCCGAGCGTGCCGAACGGCTGGTCGGCATAGGGGTGGTCGTCTTCCAGATGCGGATCGTAGCTCTGCAGATAGCCGATCGGCTTGCCGTCGAGCTCCACGATCAGCGGCTCGACGGAAATCGAGTCGATATGTTCGCGAATCTCGGCGATTTCCGACTCGGGATCGTTCCACCACTGCGCGACATGTGGCTCGGCGAGCCAGCCGGCGATCATCGGCAGGTCTTTCTCGGTCACCGGCCGAAAATCGTAGAGCACCACCTTCTCAGGCGGCATTGAGCGTTTCGATGACGAAATTGTTGTTGGTGTAGACGCAGATGTCGGATGCGATCTGCATCGCCTTGCGGGCGATCTCCTCGGCGTCCTTGTCGGTGTCCATCAGCGCGCGTGCCGCGGCCAGCGCGTAATTGCCGCCCGAACCAATGGCCATGACGCCATATTCGGGTTCCAGCACATCACCGGTGCCGGTGAGCGCCAGCGAG
Source organism: Mesorhizobium sp. RCAM 05104 (assembly GCF_059683645.1). NCBI lineage: Bacteria > Pseudomonadati > Pseudomonadota > Alphaproteobacteria > Hyphomicrobiales > Phyllobacteriaceae > Mesorhizobium > Mesorhizobium sp. RCAM 05104. The sequence continues at coordinate 3,514,498 of NZ_CM185033.1, forward strand.
ATCGACTTGTCGGCAACCAGCATCATCGCTTCCAGCCGACGTAGATAGCGGTCGGTGCGCCAGTCCTTGGCGAGTTCGACGCAGGCGCGCGTCAACTGGTCGGGATATTGTTCGAGCTTGGCTTCGAGCCGTTCCAGAAGCGTGAAGGCGTCAGCGGTGGCGCCGGCGAAACCGGCAATCACATTGCCGTCCTTGCCGATGCGGCGCACCTTGCGTGCATTGCCCTTCATGATGGTCTGGCCAAGGCTGACCTGGCCGTCGCCGGCGATCACCACCTTGTTGCCCTTGCGCACCGTCACGATGGTCGTGGCGTGCATGGTCAGTTCATTCGACATTTCCTGGCTCCGATTCGCGCGATCCCAGAAGGCGATTGGCGCGGTACGAGTAACTTTGATCGGCCATATGTATGCATGGGGCAAACGATTGCAAATCGCCTCTCCGGCAAGGCCGATACCTTTCCGCATGGCAACTGGCAATCGCCGGATCATGCTGATAGAAGGCTTTCGTTTTCAAGCCTGCGAGCGCTTGGACCCCGTGAACCGGTCACGATGTGGACCTCTGGGACTGTGAACCTCTGGGACAAGGATAGAGTGATGGCGCCCCGTTCCGCCGAAGCAAGCCGCAAGACCAGGGAAACCGACATCTCCGTGTCGGTCCATGTCGACGGCTCGGGCAAGTCGGACATCGCCACGGGTGTCGGCTTCTTCGATCATATGCTGGACCAGCTCTCGCGCCATTCGCTGATCGACATGACGGTCAGGGCCAAGGGCGACCTGCATATCGACGACCATCACACCGTCGAGGACACCGGCATCGCGCTCGGCCAGGCGCTGGCCAAGGCGCTCGGCGAGCGGCGCGGCATCATGCGCTACGCCTCGATCGACCTTGCCATGGACGAGACGCTGACGCGCGCCGCGATCGACGTGTCCGGCCGCCCGTTCCTGGTTTGGAACGTTTCGTTCTCGTCGCCGAAGATCGGCACGTTCGACACCGAGCTGGTGCGTGAATTCTTCCAGGCGCTGGCGCAGAATGCCGGCATCACGCTGCATGTCACCAACCACTATGGCGCCAACAACCACCACATCGCCGAGACCTGCTTCAAGGCGGTGGCGCGCGCGCTGCGCGCCGCTCTGGAGCGCGACCCGCGCCAGCCGGACGCGGTTCCCTCCACCAAGGGATCTTTGAAGGGATAGCGTCATGGCCACCTATGTCGTCATGGAACCGCCCGGTCGCAGTGAAAAGGTCGACGTAACGGCCTTTGTCCGCGATGGCTTCACCTGGCTCGGTTTCCTGGTGCCGCCATTGTGGCTTGCCTGGCACCGGCTGTGGATCGAAGCAGCACTCGCCTTCGTCGTCATGGGCCTGCTTTCGATGCTTGGCGAAAGGCTTGGCCTTGGGCTGGCCGGCTCGCTGCTGTCCCTGCTGGTTTCGCTGTATGTCGGGCTGGAGGGACAGGGGCTGCGCATCGCGGCGCTTCGCCGCCGCGGCTGGCACGAATGGGGCGTGGTCGAGGCCGGCTGGCTCAACGATGCCGATATACGCTATGCGCTGGAAGCCGATGCGCTTGCCGGTGAGGTTGCGCCGCCGCCGCGCATGGTCCCGGATGCCGCCCGGGCGCGCCCGGCGCAGCCGGGAATAGCCCTGGGGCTGACCCACATTCCGGGACGAAGCTGACATGCGGGTTGCGATCATCGATTATGGTTCGGGCAATCTGCGCTCGGCCACCAAGGCTTTCGAGCGCGCCGCTCGTGAAGCCGGCATTGCCGCCGACATCGACCTGACCGCCGATGCCGAACGGGTGCGCACCGCCGACCGCATCGTGTTGCCCGGCGTCGGCGCCTATGCCGACTGCGCCGCCGGACTGCGTGCCGTCGCCGGCATGTGGGAAGCGGTCGAGGAAGTCGCTATTCGAAAGGGTCGGCCTTTCCTCGGCATCTGCGTCGGCATGCAGCTGATGTCGCAGCGAGGCCTGGAAAAGACGGTTACGAACGGCTTTGGCTGGATCGCCGGCGACGTCAAGGAGATCACGCCGGCCGATCCGTCCCTGAAAATCCCGCAGATCGGCTGGAACACGATCGATCTCAAGCGCCAGCATCCGCTGTTTTCCGGCATTCCCACCGGGACCAGCGGATTGCACGCCTATTTCGTCCATTCCTATCATCTCGATGCGCGCAAACCCGAGGAGGTCCTGGCGGTTGCCGACTATGGCGGACCGGTGACGGCCACCGTCGCCCGCGACAATCTGGTCGGTACCCAGTTCCATCCGGAAAAAAGCCAGGCGCTGGGCCTGGCACTGATCACCAATTTCCTGCGCTGGAGGCCCTGAAGGATATGAGCAAGAAGGGCTACTGGATGGCGATGATCGATGTCCGCGACCCGGAGGTGTACAAGCAGTACATCGAGGCAAATGCCGTTGCCTTCGCAAAGTACGGCGCGAAATTCCCGGTGCGGGCCGGTCGCTACGAGAATCCGGAAGGACCGACCGGAAACCGCCACGTGCTGGTTGAGTTCGACTCCTACGACAAGGCGGTCGAATGCTATCATTCGCCGGAATATCAGCAGGCCTCGAAGTTCCGGCTTGCCGCCTCGACAGGCCATTTCGTCATCGTTGAAGGCGCCTGAACGGATGATTCTTTTCCCCGCCATCGATCTCAAGGACGGCCAATGCGTGCGCCTGAAGCACGGCGACATGGCGACCGCGACGATCTACAATGACGATCCGGCGGCCCAGGCGCTGGCCTTCGAAAGACAGGGCTTCGAATGGCTGCACGTCGTCGACCTCAACGGCGCGTTCCAGGGCCAGAGCGTCAACAGCGCGGCGGTCGGCGCCATCCTGAAGGCGACGAAGAACCCGGTGCAGCTCGGCGGCGGCATCCGCACGCTGGAGCAGATCGAGGACTGGCTCGATCGCGGGCTCGCCCGTGTCATCCTTGGCACGGTGGCGGTGCGCGATCCCGACCTGGTCAAACAGGCGTGCAAGGCTTTTCCGGGCAAGGTGGCCGTCGGTATCGACGCCAAGGGTGGCAAGGTCGCTGTCGAGGGCTGGGCCGAGGCGTCCAGCCTCGGCGTCATCGAACTGGCGAAGAAATTCGAGGGCGCCGGCGTCGCCGCCATCATCTACACCGACATTGATCGGGACGGCGTGCTGACCGGCATCAACTGGGACGCCACGATCGACCTCGCCGACGCCGTGTCGATCCCGGTCATCGCCTCCGGTGGCCTCGCTTCGATCGCCGACATCGTGCGCATGACCATGCCCGACGCAAAAAAGCTCGAAGGCGCGATCTCGGGTCGTGCGCTCTATGACGGCCGCATCGATCCGGCCGAGGCGCTGGCAATCCTGCAGGGCAGGCCGGCGATGGAGACGCGGCCGTGAAGCTCTCCATCATCCTGGCATCCTATGACAGTGGCCACTATCACGGTGGCATGGGCCAGGGTCCGGACGCGCTGATATCAGGCGGTCTCGTCGACGCCCTGACCATGGCCGGCCACGACGTCGCGGTCGAGGACATCGGCAAGGTCGGCGACAACCAGGAGCGCGAGATCGTCACCGGCTTCGCCGTCTGCAACGCGGTTGCGACCGAGGTTCGCCTTGCCCGTGACATCGGCCGGTTTCCCATCGTTCTCGCCGGAAATTGCCTGACCAGCGCCGGTGCGGTCGCCGGCGAGGGCGCCGATGCGATCATCTGGGCCGACCAGCATGGCGACCTCAACACGCCCGAGACATCCATCCATGGCTTCCTCGACGGTATGGCGCTGGCGACGGTGCTTGGCCTGTGCTGGCGGCCGATGGCAGCCGCCATTCCCGGCTTCAAGCCGGTCGATCCTGCACGCTGCGTGCTCGTCAACGCGCGCGACCTCGATCCGGCGGAAAAGCAGCTTCTCCAGACATTGCCGGTCATTCGGACGGAATGTCCCGGAGTGGCCCAGGCAACCGAAAAGCTGAAGGCCGCCGGCGCCAAACGCGTGCACATGCATCTTGATCTGGACGTGCACGACCCGAAGGAGCTGCAGGCCAACCGCTATGTCAGTCCAGGCGGACCCAGCCCCGAACAGTTGCGCGACGCGGCTTGTGCCATGGCGCTTGCGGTGCCGGTCGTCGGCATCACCATTTCAGCCTACGATCCGGCCTTCGACGCGCGGGCGGATGTTCCGCCGCGGGTCGGTGAGTTGCTCAACGATCTCATCGCCACGATAGAGGGAAGGTGATGCTGAAAGCCCGTGTCATCCCCTGTCTCGACGTCAAGAACGGCCGTGTCGTCAAGGGCGTCAACTTCGTCGATCTCATCGACGCCGGCGATCCGGTCGAGGCGGCCAAGGCCTATGACGCGGCCGGTGCCGACGAGCTCTGCTTCCTCGATATCACCGCTTCATCCGACAATCGCGAGACGATCTTCGACGTCGTCGCCCGCACCGCCGAACAATGCTTCATGCCGCTGACTGTCGGCGGCGGCGTGCGCCAGGTCGCCGATATCAGGAAGCTGCTGCTGGCCGGGGCCGACAAGGTGTCGATCAATACGGCGGCGGTGAAAAACCCGGATTTCGTCGCCGAGGCGGCCGACAAGTTCGGCAACCAGTGCATCGTCGTCGCCATCGACGCCAAGAAAGTGTCAGGCGCCGGCGAAGCCGACCGTTGGGAGATCTTCACCCATGGCGGTCGTGAAAAGACCGGCATCGATGCGGTTGAATTCGCTCGGCTTGTGGTCGATCGCGGCGCCGGCGAGATCCTGTTGACGTCGATGGATCGTGACGGCACCAAGGCCGGCTATGACATCGCGCTTACCCGTGCGGTCGCGGATGCGGTACGTGCGCCGGTCATCGCTTCCGGCGGCGTCGGCACGCTCGATCACATGGTCGAGGGCATTCGCGACGGTCATGCCGGCGCGGTTCTGGCGGCTTCCATCTTCCATTTCGGCACCTACACCATAGCGCAGGCCAAGGCCCATATGGCCGCCGCGGGGCTGCCGATGCGGCTGGACTCACCCGGCAATCGGCCTTAAAGCATGATCCCGGAAAGTGGGAACCGGTTTCGGAAAAAGATCATGCTTAAACAAGCAGATAGATGACGCCCATGACCGAGTTTTCACTGTCCGATCTGGAAAAAACCGTCTGGGAACGCGCCCATTCCGGTGACCCGGACTCGTGGACGGCAAAACTGTTCGCGCGCGGCATCGACAAGGCGGCACAGAAGCTTGGCGAAGAGGCGGTCGAGACGGTGATCGCCGCCGTGAAGGGCGACAAACAGGCCCTCGTTTCGGAAAGCGCCGATCTTATATATCATTGGCTCGTTGTTCTCGGCCTCTCGGGGGTTCCGCTGAGCGACGTGCTCAAAGAGCTCGAAAGCCGCACCGGGCGTTCGGGCATCGCCGAGAAGGCATCACGGCCGAAGGGCTGACCGCGAGGGAGGGCAGGTATCTCGATGGATCAGCTCGCACCAACCGAGAAATATTCTCCCTTCCGTTTTTTCACCGCCGAGCAATGGTCGCAATTCCGCGCCGACACACCATTGACGCTGAGCGCGGATGAATTCCGCCGCCTGCGTTCGCTCAACGACCCAATCGACCTCGAAGAGGTCAAGCGCATCTACCTGTCGCTGTCGCGGCTCTTGTCGGCGCATGTCGAAGCGAGCCAGCTGCTGTTCAGGCAACGCCAAGCTTTCTTCAACGCGGTGGACATCGTCAAGACGCCGTTCATCATCGGCATTGCCGGTTCCGTCGCGGTCGGCAAATCGACCACGGCTCGCGTGCTGAAGGAGCTGTTGGCGCGCTGGCCCTCGAGCCCCAAGGTCGATCTCATCACCACCGACGGTTTCCTGCTGCCCAACGAGATCCTGCGCCGCGAAAACCTGATGGAGCGCAAGGGTTTTCCCGACAGCTACGATGTCGGCGCGCTGCTGCGTTTCCTGTCGGGCATCAAGTCGGCGCTGCCCAATGTCCGCGCGCCGGTCTATTCGCACCTCACCTATGACGTCATTCCGGGCGAGTTCGTCACCATCGATCGGCCGGACATCCTGATCTTCGAAGGCATCAATGTCCTGCAGCCGGGCAAGCTGCCGCAGGACGGCAAGATCGTGCCTTTCCTGTCGGACTTCTTCGACTTCGCCATCTATATCGATGCCGACGAAGAACTGATCCACCAGTGGTACATTGCCCGCTTCATGCGGCTGCGCGAGACCGCCTTCCGCAACCCGGACTCCTTCTTCCACCGCTATTCGCAACTCTCGGAAGATTCGGCCCGTGCCATCGCCGAAGGCCTGTGGACCAACATCAATCTGAAGAACCTGCGCGAGAACATCCTGCCGACACGCGCCCGCGCCGACCTCATCCTGCGCAAGGGCGCCGACCATCTGGTCGAGGAAGTGGCGCTCAGGAAACTCTGAATTTCCGGGACGTTCCTCAATTTCTGAGGCCCTTAAAGTCATCTTAACCCCGCTTTCCTACTGTCGAACCGAGGACACTTCGCGGGCTCCGACAGGCAGTGAACGCGCCATTCATTCACATTGGTTGGCCGCGATGAGCGCGATCGAGGTTCGTCCCGGTCCTGATGCCCCCGCCGCCAGCGGTGGGACCCTGCGGCTTTGGCCGCTTGTTCTCTCGATGGCCGTTCTCGCCATTGCCGTGCCTTGGCAGATGCACTGGGGCGTCAATGGCGATACGAGCTGGAACATCACGATCAGCGAGCGACTGCTGGCCGGTGATCGCCTCTATATTGACGTGATCGAGACCAATCCGCCGTTCACCGCATGGCTATACCTGCCGGCGGTGTATCTCGCGAAACTGCTCGGAATCGCGCCGGAATATCTGGTCTATGCATACAGTTATGCATTGTGCATTTTTGGCCTGTGGTTTGCCAGCTTCGTTGCGCGTCGCGCCCGATTCCCCGAAAATTCCGGGCTCTACACGCTGTTACCAGCGTTTCTGGCTTTGCTCGTGCTGTTTCCCGGCAACAGTTTCAGCGAGCGCGAGAATCTGGGGGTCGCCCTGCTGTTGCCGTTGCTGGTGCTCATGGCTTGGCGCGCGGCGGATGACCCGCCATCGCCGCCGGAATGGTGGGTAGCCGCATTGGCCGGTCTGTCCGGCAGCGCCATGGTGCTGGTGAAGCCCTACTATGCGATCATGATCATAGCGCCGGCATTTTATGTGGCGTGGCGCCAGCGCAGCATCAGGTCGCTGTTTGCAATCGAATACTGGATCGTCGGCTTTGTCTGCCTGAGCTATCTGGCCGCAGTGCTCTGGCTTTATCCCGAGTTCATGCGCGACGTCTACCCGAATCTAGCCGACACCTACTTGCGCTACAAACAGTACGGGCCGGTGCTCACCACCTACGGCGGAACATACCTTGTTTCGATCTGCTTCCTTCTGTTTTTGCGCAACGGCCGGGCGCTGTCGCCCTTGGTCATGGTGCTGGCGATCGGTTCTGTTGCCGGCTTTGTTCCCCTGGTCTACCAGGGCAAGGGTTGGGCCTATCATGCCTATCCGGCGCTGGTGCTGATGCTGGCGGCGATCGCCTGCTGTGCTGTCGAGCGGTCATCGGCACTCGGCGCGGCGCGGTTGGACATTGTCCAGAAGATGCTGCTGGCCGCCATTGTTGCAATCAATTGGCTGCCTTTCAAATATAGCGGGAAGCCCGAGGCAGACTTTGTTGCAAGCCTGCGCGCCGCAGTCGATCATCCCACTATCGGCTTGATCGGTTCGGGTATGGAAAGCGGCCATCCGCTTACGCGGACGATCGGAGGACGATGGATATCCGCCTATTGCAGCGATTGGCTTGGCGGCCTCGCTGTCCTTTCTGCGGGAATTGCACGTACTCAGGGCAATACGGTCGAAGCGGCGCGTCTTGACGCGATCGTGCGCAATTTTCTCGACGCCAAGATACGCGAGCTGAAAGCCGCGAAGCCCGACCTGATGATCGTGCAGAAAACGGATACGTCCTGGATTTCACGCGTCATGCAGCGTGACGATTTTTCGAGCTTCATGAATGACTATCGAGTTCTGAGCGAAGATGAGAACATTCGCGTCTACCTTCGCAAGGGTTCTGGAAAAGTCACCTCGATCAACTGAGAGTCACAGGTTGACCCGCCGCAACGTCAGATTGATCCTGCCGCCATTTTTTAGCAGCGCCGAAGTCGAGGGGTAGATGCGGTCGACGCCGTGAAAGCACAGCCGCCCTTCGCCACCGAGCACCACGACGTCACCGCTTTGCAGCCTGAACGACTTCGTGGCGCCGTCACGCGTCGTCTGACCAATCCGGAACAGGCAATCGTCGCCCAGTGAGACGGAAACCACCGGTGCCGAGAAATCGGTCTCGTCGCGGTCCTGATGAAGGCCCATTTTTGCGTCCTGCGTGTAGAAATTGATCAGGCACGCTTCCGGTGGCTTGGGGTAGCCCGAGACCTGCTGCCAGAACTCGAGCAGCGCCTCCGGGATTGGCGGCCATGGTGAGCCGGTCACCGGGTGCGTCGGCTGGTAGCGGTAGCCGCGTTCCTTGTCGGTGACCCAGCCGAGCGGGCCGCAATTGGTCATGCGCACGCTCATCTCCTTGCCGGTGCGTGGCATGGCCGGCACGAACAGGGGTGCTTGCTGCACGATCCGTCTCACATCCTCGACCAGCGCTTCCTGTACGGCGCGCGACAGGTAACCGGGCATGTGACGGACGCCTTTGGGCAGGACGAGCATGGCTTCGGTCAATCAATCCGTTTGATGTGGCGACAAGCGAGATTGCCACGGGGACCCGCAAAGGACGACCCGAAAGCCGCGCTTGCCGACCTGAAAGGGAATAGAAGCGGGCCGCACTCAGTCGTCGCCGACCCGGCCGCGCAGCTTTTTCACGGTCGAGCGACCGGCCTTGCTCTTCAGCCGCCGCTCGACCGAGCCTTTCGATGGCCGCGTCTTCTTGCGTGGCGGTGGTAGCGGCTCGGCCGCCTTGGCTACAAGCGCGGTCAGCCGCGCCCGCGCGTCCGCGCGGTTCTGCTCCTGCGTGCGGAAGCGTCCGGCCTCGATGACGATGACGCCGTCCTTGGTGGCGCGCTGGCCGGCCATCTTGATCGTGCGCTCGCGCACGCGTTCCGACAGGCCCGGCGCATTTTGCGCGTCGAAGCGCAGTTGCACGGCCGTCGCCACCTTGTTGACGTTCTGGCCGCCCGGCCCGGACGAGCGGATGAAGTCCTCGTGCAGGTCGCCCGGGTGGATCACCGCGTCGTCGGCAATGATGATCTTGTCGTCGGTCGTCATGCCGCAGTCATGGCGCGGCGGATCAAAAAGAAAAGGCCCGATCGAGACCGGGCCTTTAATGGTGCTGAGCGACGTGGCGATTATTCCGCCGCTTCCTGCATGTGGGGCGCTGCACCCAGCACGATGGCATCGACATGGCTTTCGAACTTGCCGAAATTGTCGATGAACATGCCGACCAGCCTTGCCGCCTGCCGGTCATAGCCGGACCTGTCGGCCCAGGTCGACCGCGGATCGAGAATGGCGCTGTCGACGCCAGGCACGGCCACCGGCACTTCGAAACCGAAATGGGCGTCGGTGCGGAATTCGGCCGTCTTCAGCGAGCCGTCGAGTGCTGCCGCAAGCAGCGCCCGCGTTGCCTTGATCGGCATCCGCTTGCCAGTGCCGTAGGCGCCGCCGGTCCAGCCGGTATTGACCAGCCAGCAATCGACTTGGTGCCGGGCGATCAGGTCGCGCAGCAGATTGCCGTATTCCGACGGATGGCGCGGCATGAACGGTGCACCGAAACAGGTCGAAAATGTCGCTTCGGGTTCGGTCACACCCTTTTCGGTTCCGGCCACCTTGGCCGTGTAGCCGGAAAGGAAATGGTACATTGCCTGCGCCGGGGTCAGCCGGGCGATCGGCGGCATCACGCCGAAGGCATCGGCGGTCAGCATGATGATGTTCTTCGGATGATTGGCGCGCCCCGTCTTGCTGGCATTGGGGATGAACTCCAGCGGGTAGGCGCAGCGCGTGTTTTCGGTGAGCCGACCGTCGTCGAAATCCGGCACCCGGTCCGCGCCAAGCACGACATTCTCCAGCACGGTGCCGAAGCGCTGCGTGGTGGCGAAGATTTCCGGCTCGGCCTCCGCTGACAGCTTTATCGTCTTGGCGTAGCAGCCACCTTCGAAATTGAAGATGCCGTGCGGTCCCCAGCCGTGCTCGTCGTCGCCGATAAGCGTGCGCGACGGATCGGCCGACAGCGTCGTCTTGCCGGTGCCGGAAAGCCCGAAGAAGACGGCCGTGTCGCCGGCCGGCCCCTCATTGGCCGAGCAGTGCATCGGCATTACGCCCTTGGCCGGCAACAGGTAGTTGAGCACGGTGAACACCGACTTCTTCACCTCGCCGGCATAGGACGTGCCGCCGATCAGCACGATCTTGCGCGAAAGGTCGACGGCGATCACCGTTTCGGTGCGGGTGCCGTGACGGGCGGGATCGGCGCGGAAAGACGGCAGGTCGATGATCGTCATCTCAGGCGCGAACTGCTCGAGTTCGGCGGCGCCCGGACGGATGAGCAGATTGCGGATGAACAGCGAGTGCCAGGCGAATTCGGTGATCACCCTGGTGGTCAGTTTCAGTTCCAGGTCGGCGCCGCCGACCAGATCCTGCACGTAAAGATCCTTGTCCGCGGCATGCGCCTGGAAATCAGCAAGCAGCGTGTCGAACTGGGCCGGCGAGATCGCCTTGTTGTTGTCCCACCAGACATGCGGCTCGGTGGTGCCGTCGCGAACGACGAACTTATCCTTGGGCGAGCGACCGGTGTGCTGGCCGGTTTCGGCGACCAGCGCGCCATGCGCGGTCAGCCGGGCTTCGCCGCGCCGGATCGATTCTTCGTAAAGGGCAGCCGCGCCGAAATTATAGCGCACCACGCCCGTGGTTTTCAGGCCGATACGATCGATCCCGCAAGCAGGATTGCGTTTGCCGACTTCCGACATGAGGGTCCCTTCTTCATTTGCCGCATCTGCCGGGGGCATTTCCGGCGCGCCCACTACGTGGGCTAAGAAGGTCAGAACCAGAAAAGTCAAATGATATCAAATCATTAATCGATTTAAATATTTTGAAAGTTGTTTAAATCGTTTATATGTGCAAGAAGTTCGGCGGTTGCCCAAAGGATTGGCAGGGTTCGATCGTCTAATCCGTAGTGAGGTGCAATTGTGACCGCCGGCACGCCGCCCGTGACAGCGGACAGGGCCTATGCCACATTTTGTACCTAATTTGTCCTGCAAAAGCCCCTTCTCTACGAAAGAAGGGACAGCTCATGAGGGAGCCGCTTGAAATGGCAACAATCGCGCTTGTCGATGACGACCGCAACATTCTGACGTCGGTGTCGATCGCCCTCGAATCCGAGGGCTATCGCGTCGAGACCTACACGGATGGTGCGTCCGCGCTGGAGGGCCTGGCGGCACGCCCGCCGAATCTTGCCATCCTCGACATCAAGATGCCGCGCATGGACGGCATGGAGCTGCTGCGCCGGATGCGCCAGAAGTCCGACCTGCCGGTGATCTTCCTCACCTCCAAGGATGACGAGATCGATGAATTGTTCGGCCTCAAGATGGGCGCCGACGATTTCATCCGCAAACCGTTCTCGCAGCGTCTGCTGGTCGAGCGGGTGCGCGCCGTGCTGCGTCGCGCCAGTGCTCGTGAAGCCGCGGCCAAGACGCCCAGCCAGCAGGCACGTTCGCTCGAGCGCGGCCAGCTTGTCATGGATCAGGAGCGCCATACCTGCACCTGGAAGGGCGAGCCGGTGACGCTCACCGTCACCGAGTTCCTGATCCTGCATTCGCTGGCGCAGCGTCCCGGTGTCGTAAAAAGCCGTGATGCGCTGATGGATTCGGCCTATGATGAGCAGGTCTATGTCGACGACCGGACCATCGACAGCCACATCAAGCGGCTGCGCAAGAAGTTCAAGGCCGTCGATGATGACTTCGAGATGATCGAAACCCTTTACGGAGTCGGGTACCGCTTCCGCGAGGCTTGAGTTGATGCACGTCGCACGACGTTATGCATCGAAGTAAAGATTAGGCAGGGCCTGCTATTCGATGGCAGTGGAGGCACAGCGAACAAGACCGGCGGGCGCAGCCAGGCGGCCGTCGCGCATCATGCCGTCATTCGTGTCGAAAATCACGGTGCCGATGCGCCGCTTCCTTGGCCATCATATCTTTTCCAGCCTGACGCGGCGCATCCTCTTCCTCAATCTCGCCGGCCTGGCCGTCCTGGTCACCGGCATCCTCTACCTCAACACCTTCCGCGACGGGCTGATCGATGCCCGCGTCGAAAGCCTGATGACCCAGGGCGAGATCATCGCCGGCGCGATCGCCGCTTCGGCGACGGTCGAGACCGACTCGATCAGCATCGATCCGGAAAAGCTGCTTGAGTTGCAGGCCGGCGAAAGTCTCGGCCCGGGCTCGGACCAGCTCGACAACCTGGACTTCCCGATCAACCCGGAGCGGGTTGCGCCGGTGCTGAGACGGCTGATCTCGCCGACCCGGACCCGCGCCCGCATCTATGACCGCGACGCCAATCTGCTGCTCGATTCGCGCCATCTCTATTCGCGCGGCCAGATCCTGCGCTACGACCTGCCGCCGGTCGAAGAGGAAGAGCCTGATCTGCTCGAGCGCATCCAGAAGTTCGTCTTCGACTTCTTCCGCAACACCGAACTGCCGGTCTATCACGAGCAGCCGGGCGGCAACGGCGCCGCCTTCCCGGAAGTGGTCAAGGCGCTCACCGGCAGCCCGTCGACCATCGTGCGTATCTCGGAACAGGGCGAGCAGATCGTTTCGGTGGCGGTGCCGATCCAGCGCTTCCGCGCCGTTCTCGGCGTGTTGATGCTGTCGACCGAAGGCGGCGACATCGACAAGATCGTCGCCGCCGAGCGCAAGGCGATCCTGCGCGTGTTCGGCATCGCGGCCCTCGTCACCGCCATCCTGTCCATGCTTCTCGCTTCCACCATCGCCAACCCGCTGCGCCGGCTGGCGGCGGCGGCGGTGCGCGTGCGGCGCGGCGTCAAGAGCCGCGAGGAAATCCCGGACTTCTCCGACCGGCAGGACGAGATCGGCAACCTGTCGATCGCCATACGCGACATGACCAACGCCCTCTACGCCCGCATCGAGGCGATCGAAAGCTTTGCGGCTGACGTCTCGCACGAGCTGAAAAACCCGCTGACGTCGTTGCGCAGCGCGGTGGAAACCTTGCCGCTGGCCAAGAACGACAATTCGCGCAGCCGGCTGATGGACATCATCCAGCACGACGTCAGGCGTCTGGATCGTCTCATCACCGATATTTCCGACGCCTCCCGTCTTGATGCCGAGTTGGCGCGAGAAGATGCCGGGACGGTCGACCTGAAGAAATTCATCACCGATCTGGTCGCCGTTTCGCGCGAGGCGACGCGCAACAAGAAGGCGGTCGAGATCGAATTCAAGGTCGCCAAGCTGCCGCAGGGCGTCAAAGGCTATTTCGTCGTCGGCCATGATCTGCGCATCGGCCAGGTCGTCACCAACCTGATCGAGAACGCCCGTTCCTTCGTTCCCGAGGACCATGGCCACATCACCCTGTCGCTGGCGCGCGTCGGCAAGTTCAACATCCTCACCATTGACGACAATGGTCCCGGCATCCGGGCCGACAATATCGACCGCATCTTCGAACGCTTCTACACCGACCGCCCGGCGGGCGAGGCGTTCGGCCAGAATTCGGGGCTTGGCCTGTCGATATCCAGGCAGATCGTCGAGGCCCACGGCGGGACGCTGACCGCCGAGAACATCCCCGGCACCAAGCCCGGCGATATCAAGGGCGCGCGCTTCGTCGTGACGCTGCCGGCCGAAGCATGATCCCGAAAAGTGGGAACCGGTTTTCGGACAAGATCATGCTTCATGCAAAAACATGAACGGGCAAGATTGTGCCTGATCCAGTCGCTCAGCCTGAAAACATTCACGGAACCGCGATCCTGATCGGCGAACGCGGCGTCCTCATCACCGGGCCGTCCGGCGCCGGGAAGACGACGCTGGCGCTGACACTCCTGGACCATTGCCGTGCGCGCGGGCTGTTCTCGCGGCTGATCGGCGACGACCGGCTGCTAGCCGCGGCCCGCGCCGGGCGGCTGGTCTGTCGCGTGCCGGCGCCCATCGCCGGCCTCGCCGAAGTGCCTGGGTTCATGCCCCGCCCGCTGCCGTTCGAGCCGGGCGGAGTGATCGACCTGCATGTGAGGCTGGTGCCAAAGGCACAGATGGCCCGTTTCCAGGAGGAAGTCAGCGAGCCGGTCGCAGGCTGCCCAGTGCCGCGTATCGACGTTGCCGAGCGTAACGCCGCCACCGCCCTGCCCGCCGTGATGGCGCGGCTGTCGATCGCGCCTTTTCTATGATCCGCTGCGGATTTTTTGCTGCAATGCGTCAAAATGGCATGGGCCCGCGCAATTTTGGGCTTGTCAACCGGCCGCGCGTCGACAAGATAGCGCTCCCGCCGCCTGGAATGGCTGGCGAGCATAAAATACGCCTGTGAAGCGGCGATGACGGGAGCCACCAAAGAATGATCGGACTCGTGCTTGTAACGCACGGTCAACTGGCCGCCGAGTTCCGACATGCCGTGGAACATGTCGTCGGGCCACAAGACAATTTCGAAACCGTGGCGATCGGGGCCGATGACGATATGGAGCAGCGCCGCCGCGACATCGTCGACGCCGTGGCCCGTGTCGATACCGGGACGGGCGTCATCGTGCTGACCGACATGTTCGGCGGAACGCCCTCCAACCTTGCCATTTCGGTCATGGAATCCGGCCGCACCGAAGTCATCGCCGGCATGAACCTGCCGATGCTGATCAAGCTCTCCTCGATCCGCAAGGGCGACAACATGGCGGCGGCGCTCGACGAGGCGCAGGCGGCCGGCCGCAAGTACATCAACGTCGCCAGCCAGCTCTTGAGCAGCAAATGAACGCGCTGTCCCCGGAAAAAGACCAGATCGCCAAAGATCCGATCATCAGGGAGTTTCCGATCGTCAACCAGCGCGGCCTGCACGCGCGCGCCTCGGCGAAGTTCGTCCAGGTGGCCAGCGGGTTCGACGCCTCGGTGCATGTCGAGAAGGATGGCGTCCAGGTCGGCGGCACCTCCATCATGGGGCTGATGATGCTGGCGGCAAGCCCGGGCTATTCGATCCGCGTCACCGCCAGCGGGCCGGAGGCCTTGCAGGTCATCGACGCGCTGGAGCAACTGGTTGCATCCCGCTTCGGCGAGGAAGCCTGATCCCGCGCTGAGCGAAGAAAGCTCTTCCTCGAGACATGCACGGATAAAGATTTCTTTATATCCCATTGTCGTCTTGAGCCTGATCTGCTAGTCAAGCCGGCAATTCGCGCCCTTCGACGCGCCGACCGGCGCGGGCGCATCCGCAACCAATTCGCAGCACAACAATTCGCATCGGAGCACTGCCATGACGGGTAGCAAGGACTATGTGGTCGCCGACATCTCGCTTGCCGGCTGGGGCCGCAAGGAAATCGAGATCGCCGAAACCGAAATGCCGGGCCTGATCGCCTGCCGTGAGGAATTCGGCGACAAGAAGCCGCTCAAGGGCGCGCGCATCACCGGCTCCCTGCACATGACCATCCAGACGGCGGTGCTGATCGAGACGCTGAAGGCGCTCGGCGCCGATATCCGCTGGGCCTCCTGCAACATCTTCTCGACCCAGGACCATGCGGCCGCGGCCATCGCCGAGGCTGGTATCCCGGTATTCGCCGTCAAGGGCGAGTCGCTCGAGCAATACTGGGACTACACCGACAGGATCTTCCAGTGGACCGACGGCGGCACCTCCAACATGATCCTCGATGACGGTGGCGACGCCACCATGTACATCTTGATCGGCGCCCGCGCCGAGGCCGGCGAGGACGTGCTCTCCAACCCGCAGAGCGAGGAAGAGGAGTACTTCTACGCCCAGGTCAAGAAGCGCCTGAAGGCTTCGCCAGGCTTCTTTACCAAGCAGAAGGCGGCGATCCGCGGCGTTACCGAAGAGACGACGACCGGCGTCAACCGGCTTTACCAGCTGCAGAAGAAGGGCCTGCTGCCTTTCCCCGCCATCAACGTCAACGACTCGGTCACCAAGTCGAAATTCGACAACAAATACGGCTGCAAGGAATCGCTGGTCGACGGTATCCGTCGCGGCACCGACACGATGATGGCCGGCAAGGTCGCGGTCGTCTGCGGCTATGGCGACGTCGGCAAGGGCTCGTCGGCGTCGCTCAAGGGCGCCGGCGCCCGCGTCAAGGTCACCGAGGTCGACCCGATCTGCGCGCTGCAGGCGGCTATGGACGGTTTTGAAGTCGTCACGCTGGAAGACGCCGCACCGACCGCCGACATCGTCATCACCACCACCGGCAACAAGGATGTCGTCACCCTCGACCACATGCGCTCGATGAAGGACATGGTGATTGTCGGCAACATCGGTCACTTCGACAACGAGATCCAGGTGGCTTCGCTGCGCAACCTGAAATGGACCAACGTCAAGCCGCAGGTCGACATGATCACCTTCCCGGACGGCAAGCGGATGATCCTGCTGTCGGAAGGTCGCCTACTCAATCTCGGCAATGCCACCGGCCATCCGAGCTTTGTCATGTCGGCGTCCTTCACCAACCAGGTGCTGGCCCAGATCGAGCTGTTCACCAAGCCCGGCCAGTACGAGAACCAGGTCTACGTGCTGCCCAAGCATCTCGATGAAAAGGTCGCGCGCCTGCATCTCGACAAGCTCGGCGCCCGCCTGACCGAACTGTCCGGCGAGCAAGCCGCCTATATCGGCGTCACGCCCCAGGGTCCGTTCAAGCCGGAACACTACCGCTATTAACCAAAGCTAAATTTCCTACCAGATATTGACGCCGGGCGATTGACTTTTCGCCCGGCTTTATTTTTGCGCGTCATCAGCCTTCACGGCGATTCGGTGAGGGTTTATTGTCGGGTGATTCGCGACGCTTCCGGCCCGAGAGGGGATCAGAGAGGCGCGTATCAGGGCGGTCTTGCATTCAGGCGGCGGAGAGGACCAAGACATGCCGGGGCAACACCCGCACAGAGCGGGACGGGCCGTTTCCGGCGGCCACGACGATTCGGGGATCGCTGGCCCTGCCTCGCAAGGCGGGAGCCTTCCATGGCGCGCTCGCGTCGGAGTTTTCCTTGCCACCTCTGCATTGGCCGGCCCCTTGCTCGGTGCGGTCGCGCATGCCGAAGCCGTGGGCGTCGCCGCCGCCGGCTTGTCGATCAGCACGGTAGAGGTCATGCAGCTTGCCGTGTTTGTCGGCGTGACGGGCGCGGCACTTCTGTCGGCCATCGTTCTCATCCGCGAGCGGGCCCGCACCTCGGCGGAAAATGTCGAACTCAGGAGCCGCATAGCCGACATCAACGCGGCTCTGCGCCGCTCTGAAGCGCTGCTCAATCTGCGCGACCAGCGTGTGGTGGTCTGGGCCTCCGAAAACAAGAAACCCGAACTCATCGGTACATTGCCGGTCGAAAGCGGCGCTCCCGACGAGCGTGCCGCCTTCCTCGCTTTCGGTCGCTGGCTGATGCCGCGCTCGGCTGCGGCGCTCGAGCATGCCGTTGCGGGGTTGCGCGAAAAGGCGAGACCCTTCGACCTCGTCATCGAATCGCAGGCCGGCGCACCGCTTGAGGTGCATGGCCGCAAGAGCGCGGCGCATGTGATCGTGCGTTTCGTTTCGCTTTCGGAAACGCAGCGCAGCCAGGCCAGGTTGAAGATCGAAAACCAGCGCCTCGTCGCTGACCACGAGACGATGATTGGCCTGCTCGACGCGCTGAAGATGCCGGCATGGCTGCGCACCGAGGATGGGCGGTTGAAGTGGGTCAACCGGGCCTATGCCGACGCGGTCGAAGCCGACAATGCGGAGACGGCCGTTCGCGAGGCGAAGGAGTTTCTCGGCGGCCAGGCACGCGACGCGATCGCCGCCCAGCACAAGTCGCATCCGGTCTTCGAGCAGACGCTTTCCACCGTGATCGAAGGCGACCGCCGCGTATTCGCGGTGACCGACTTCGCCGGCCCGGATGGTTCGGCCGGCCTTGCCTGCGACACCAGCGCCATCGAGGCGGTTCGCGGCGAATACGAGCGGACCGTCAGAAGCCACGCCGACACGCTCGACCAGCTCAACACCGCGGTCGCCATTTTCGACACCGACGAGAAGCTGCGGTTCTTCAACCAGGCTTTCCAGAAGCTATGGGGTCTCGACAGCGGCTTCCTGCACAGCGCTCCCGACAATGCGCTGTTGCTCGACCGTTTGCGCAGCGAGGGCAAGATCGCCGAGCAGCCCGAATGGCGCCGCTGGAAGGAAGGCCTGCTTGGCGCCTATCGCGCCGTCGAATCACAGGAACATTGGTGGCACCTGCCGGACGGCAAGACCATCCGCGTCGTTGCCAACCCGCAGCCCAAGGGCGGCGTGACCTGGGTCTTCGAGAATCTGACCGAGAAGATGGACCTCGAAAGCCGCTACCAGACCGCCGTGCGGGTCCAGGGCGAGACGCTCGACAATCTTGCCGAAGGCGTGGCGGTGTTCGGCCCCGATGGCAGGCTTCGACTGTCGAACCCTGCCTTTGCGACACTCTGGGGGCTGAGCGCGGAGGCCGCCAAGCCCAACGTCCACGTATCCGCCATCCGCGACCTTTGCGACCGGCAGGCGGTCGACAGCCCCTGGCCCGGCTTCGTTGCCGCCATCACCGGTTTCGACGACGAGCGCCGCGACCGCCACGGCCAGACCGAACTCAACAATGGCAATGTGCTGAGCTACGCCATGATCCCGTTGCCCAATGGGCAAGTGATGATGACGTTCGTCGACGTTACCGACAGCGTCAACGTCGAACGGGCGCTGAAGGACAAGAACGAGGCGCTGGAGAAGTCCGATCAGCTCAAGAACGAATTCGTCCAGCACGTCTCCTATGAACTGCGCTCGCCGCTGACCAACATCATCGGCTTCACCGAACTGCTTTCGCTGCCGGCGACCGGCCCGCTGACGCAGAAACAGCGCGAATATGTCGGGCATGTCAGCTCGTCCTCCTCGGTCCTGCTCACCATCGTCAACGACATCCTCGACCTGGCGACGGTGGATGCCGGCATCATGGAGCTCGATATTTCCGAGGTGCATGTCGACCAGACCATCGCCGCCGCGGCGGAACTGGTGGCCGACCGGCTGGAAGAGCATTCGATCAGGCTCGAGGTCGATGCCGCCACGGCGCCGAAGACGTTTCACGGCGACGAAATCCGGGTCCGCCAGATCCTCTACAACCTGCTCAGCAACGCCGCCAACTACGCGCCGGAAGCCAGCACCATCAGGCTCGCTTGCCGCCAGCTGGCGGACGGCGTGGAATTCTCGGTTCATGACGACGGACCCGGCATGCCGCCGGACCTGCTCGATTCGGTATTCCGCCGCTTTGAGCCACGCACCAATGGCGGCCGCCGTCGCGGCGCCGGCCTCGGCCTGTCGATCGTCAAGAGCTTTGTCGAACTGCATGGCGGCAACGTTCGCATCGAGACCGGCAGGGACAAGGGCACCACCGTCATCTGCACCTTTCCCGACATGCCCGGCATCCGCGCCGCGGCCGAGTAGCGCACTCGATGACGGGATTGGTGCTGGAGCGTTTACTCGCGGACGAGACACACACAGCGCTGCTGGGCGAGGATCTCGCGCTGGCGCTGCGCGCCGGTGACGTTCTGGCGCTCAAGGGTGATCTCGGCGCCGGCAAGTCGACGCTGGCGCGTGCATTGATCAGGGCATTGGCCGACGATGCCGGCCTCGACGTTCCGAGCCCTACCTTCACGCTGGTGCAGAGCTACGATACCCGCATCCCCGTCCATCACTTCGATCTCTACCGCCTGTCGTCAGCGGCCGAAATCGACGAGTTGGGTTTCGAGGAAGCCTTGGCGCAAGGTGCCGCCCTGATCGAATGGCCGGAACGAGCGGAAGCCTATCTGCCGAAAACCTCGGTGCTGATCGAACTCGTCCAGCACGGCGAGGGCCGGCTGGCGCGACTGTCGGGGCAAGGTGCCGCCTTCGACCGTGTGGCACGATCGCTGGCCATGCGCGACTTTCTTGGGAATGCCGGCTGGGGCGATGCGCGGCGCCGCCATTTCATCGGCGATGCCTCGGCCCGCTCCTATGAGATCGTTTCCCTTGCCGGCCGCAAGCCGCAAGTGCTGATGAACTCGCCGCGACTGGTGCTCGGACCGCCGGTGCGCGACGGCAAGCCCTATGCCGAGATCGCTCACACCGCCCAGTCGGTCTCCGCCTTCGTCGCCATCGACCGGGCATTGAAGGCTGGCGGCGTCAGCGTTCCGGAAATCCATGCCGAGGACCAGGATCAAGGGTTCCTTCTGCTCGAACATCTTGGCTCCGAAGGATTCCTCGGTGAGGACAGCCAACCGGTGGCCGAGCGTTACGCGGCGGCGGCGGAGCTGCTCGCCATGATGCATGGCAGGAACTGGCCCCGGCACATGGAAACGGGGCAGGGCGGCTTCCATGATGTGCCGCCGTTCGACCGCGACGCCATGATGATCGAAGCCGATCTGCTGGTCGACTGGTACGTGCCGGCGATATCGGGCAGCCCGGCAAGCGAGAGCTTGCGCGCCGGCTACGCCAAAGAATGGAATGCCCTTCTCGACCGGCTGGACGGCCGCGAATACACGCTGATGCTGCGCGACTTCCATTCGCCCAATATCATCTGGCGCGGTGACCGTTCCGGCCATGATCGGCTGGGCATAGTCGATTTCCAGGATGCGCTGATCGGTCCTTCAGCCTATGACGTCGCCTCGCTCGCCATGGACGCGCGTGTCACCATATCGCCGGAAATCGAGAGAGGGACGCTTGATGCCTATGTCGCGGCGCGCCACGCCGCCGGCGCTTTCGATGAAGCAAGCTTCCTGGAAGCCTATGCAATCATGGCGGCGCAGCGCAACTCCAAGATACTCGGCATTTTCGTGCGCCTCGAAAAGCGCGACGGCAAACCCTATTATCTGAAGCACTTGCCGCGCATCCGTGATTATCTGCGCAGGGCGCTGTCCCACCCCTCGCTCGCCAGCCTGCGGGATTTCTACAACGCCAATGGTTTGCTCGAGGAGCGAACGCTGTGACAGCAGGACCGGACACCGCAATCGTACTTGCCGCCGGGCTTGGCAAGCGCATGCGGCCGATCACCGACACCATCCCCAAGCCGTTGGTCCGGATCGCCGGCAAGACCTTGCTCGACTGGGGCCTCGACAGCCTGGCCGCCGCCGGTGTCGGCAAGGCCGTGGTCAACGTCCACTATCTTCCCGAGCAGATCGTTGCCCATGTCGCGGCGCGTCGGGCACCGGAGATCATCATTTCCGACGAGAGCGACCGGTTGCTCGATTCCGCCGGTGGCATCGTCAAGGCGCTGCCGGACCTGGGCGAACAGCCCTTCTATATCCTCAACGCCGATACTTTCTGGATCGACGACGGTCCCCTCAATCTCGACCGCCTCGCCCTTGCATGGGACGCGGCGAAAATGGATATTCTGCTGATGCTGGCGGATCTCCATCAGGCGACCGGACATTGCGGCGGCACCGATTTCCTTCTGGTGGCACCGGATGGCGCCTTGCGCCGGTCAAAGGGCGATCCGGCGGGCCTGATCTATGCCGGGGCTGCAATCGTTCATCCGCGCCTGTTCGCGAATGCGCCTGCCGGGCCGCATTCGCTCAACGCCTATTTCGATTCGGCCATTGCCGCCGGCCGGCTGTTCGGCATGCCGATGCACGGCCACTGGATCACCGTCGGCACGCCCGATGCCATTCCGCTCGCGGAAGCGGCAGTCGCCGGCGCGCTAGCCGAGTTGCAATGAGCGGCTCAAGCCGCGTTTTCTCGGTTCCCTCCGGAGCGCCGTTTCTGCCGACGCTTGCCGAGGCGCTGCTTGCCGGTCGCCTGGTTCCGGGGTTTCGATTTGATGGCGACCCGCTCGCTCTTGCCGATGTCACCATCTACGTGCCGACGCGCCGTGCCGCGCGTGCCTTGCGGGGTGTCTTCGTCGACAGCCTGCGGGCACGCGGCGGCGGCGGTTCGGCGATCCTGCCGGTGATCCGTCCGCTCGGCGAGTTCGACGAGGATGAGGCCGCGTTCGAAACAGAGGCATCGGCGGCAATCGATCTCGCGCCGCCGATCGCGGCGACCGAACGCCTGCTGCTGCTGGCGCCGCTGGTGCGCGCCTGGAAACGCCGGCTGCCGGCGCATGTCGCGGCCCTGTTCGCCGAGGAGATCGTCATCCCGGCCTCTACCGCCGACGCGATCTGGCTGGCGCGCGATCTCGCGGGGCTGATGGACGAGATCGAGACGGAAGGCACGGGCTGGGCAAAGCTCACCGATCTGGTCACCGGCAACCTTGCCGGATGGTGGCAGGTGACGCTCGAATTCCTCGGCATCGTCACCGACGCCTGGCCTAAATTCCTCGAGGAACGCGATCGCTCCAATCCGGCCGCGCATCGCAGCGCGCTGATCCGTACCGAGGCCGCGCGGCTGCAGCGCAATCCGCCTGCCGGACCAGTCATTGCCGCCGGATCCACCGGTTCGATTCCCGCCACGGCCGAGCTGCTTGCCGTGATCGCCCGCTTGCCTGGCGGTGCCATCGTGCTGCCCGGTCTCGACCGGACGCTGGACGAAGCGTCCTTCCAGGCGATTGCCGCATCTGGCGCGCGTCCGGCCGTGCTCGGCCACCCGCAATATGGCTTGGCCAGGCTGATCGGCAAGATCGGCGTGCTGCGCGGCGATGTCGAGGAGATTGGCATGGCCGAGCCGTCGCTTGCGCTTCGCGCCGCCCTTGTCGGCGAGGCGTTGCGGCCGGCCGAGACCACCGAACTCTGGGCCGAGACACGCGCTGGTTTCCCAGCCGCCGCCATCGCCGGCGCCTTCGCCGACGTGACGCTGCTCGAGGCGGCCAGCGAACGCGACGAGGCCGTCGCCATCGCCGTCGCGCTCAAGCAGGCCGTCGAGCAAGCCGGCCAGAGGGCTGCGCTCGTCACCGGCGACCGCGCCCTGGCGCGCCGCGTTTCAGTCGAGCTTCTGCGCTTCGGCGTCGTCGCCGACGATTCCGGTGGCACGCCGCTCGCCAACACCCCGGCTGCCAGCCTGCTCAGGCTGGCGCTCGAAGCGGTGTTCCGGCCAGGCGATCCGGTTGGCCTGCTGTCGCTGCTCAAGCACCCGCTGCTTGGCCTCGGCCTGCAACGCGCCGATGTGCGCCACGCAGCCGAACTGGTCGAACTGATGGCGCTGCGCGGCGGCACCGGCCGCCCCGACATCGCTTCCCTGTCCGAACTCTTCGAGGCCCGACTCACCGGCTTGGGCAGCGGCAGCCGGCAACCCTTCTGGTTCTCCCGGCTGACCGTCCGCTCCATCGAAAGCGCGCGCAATGTGCTCGAACGTCTCAAACATGCATTGGCGCCGCTCACGGCCTTTCACGGCCAGGCGGACGCAGACCTTGCCGCGCTGGTCAAGGCCAGCGTCGTGGCACTCGAAAATCTCGGGCGCGCCGAAGATGGCGGCCTGCGAGAACTCTATGCCGGTGACGCCGGCGAAAAGCTTGCCGAATTGCTGCGCGGGCTGGTCGCGGCTTCGGCATCGCTGTCGTTCCCGGCGAGCGAATGGCCTGACGTGATGGACGCGCTGATCGCGCCCGAAACGGTCAAGCCGGCACAGGGCACAGACAGGAACATCGCCATCTGGGGCGCGCTGGAAGCCCGGTTGCAGAATGTCGACACGCTGGTCATAGGCGGGCTCAACGAGGGTGTGTGGCCGCGCAAGCCGGAGAGCGACCGCTTCATGTCGAGGTTGATGAAGACCGGCATCGATCTCGAACCGCCCGAACGGCGTATCGGCCTTGCCGCGCATGATTTCCAGATGGCCATGGGCGCCAGGAAAGTGGTGCTGGCCCGCTCGGCGCGTGCCGGCGACGCACCCGCCGTGCCGTCACGCTGGCTGCAGCGCCTCCTCACCTTCATCGGCAACGAACAGGCGGCGGAGTTGCGCCGGCGCGGCGACGAACTGCTCGCCTGGGCACGCGCGCTCGATACCGGCCCAAGGCAGGACTTCGCGCCACGACCGCAGCCGAAGCCGCCACTGTCAGTGCGCCCAACCCATTTCTCGGTCACCGAGATCGAGACCCTGCGCCGTGATCCCTACGCCGTCTATGCAAGACGGATCCTCGGCCTGATGCCGCTCGATCCGGTCATCCGCGATCCAGGTGCCGCCGAGCGCGGCACGCTGTTTCACGCCATTCTGCATCTCTTCTCGGCGCAAGTGGCCGATCCGCGCGCGCCGGATGCGCTGGCCGGCCTCATATCGGCGGGTCGCGCCTGTTTTGCCGAGGCCGCCCTTCCGGCCGATGTCGAGGCGGTGTGGTGGCCGCGCTTCGAAAAACTCGCCGCCAACATCGTCGAGTGGGAGCGCACGCGCGCCGACGCGGTGATACGGCGGCATGCCGAGGAGCGCGCCGGCAAGACCGTGGTCGGCCAGTCCGGCGTGACGCTGTCCGGCTACGCCGACCGCGTCGACCTGCTGGCTGGCGGCATGGCCGACATACTGGACTACAAGACGGGCTCGTCGCCGTCCAAGGCGCAGGCGCACACGCTGCTTGCGCCGCAACTGGCGCTGGAAGGCGCGCTGCTCAGGCGCGGCGCCTTCAAGGATCTGGGCGCGCGCGAACCGTCGCAACTGGCGTTCGTGCGGTTGAAGCCGAATGGCGAGGTGTTCGAGGAATCGATCCTCGAGCACAACCGCCAGCCCAGGACCGCCACCGATCTCGCCGAAGAGGCATGGGCGCGGCTCGAGAAGCTTCTGATCCACTATGCCGACCCGGCGACCGGATATCTGTCGCGCGCGCTGCCGTTTCGCGAAGGCGAGACCGATGGCGACTACGACCATCTTGCCCGCGTGCTCGAATGGTCGGCGGGCGGCGATGCCGGCGACGAGGGAGGGGAGGCATGAAGAAGGCCTATCCCATTCCAAGCGATACGGCTTCCAGCCAGGCCCGCGCCGCCGATCCCAAGAATTCCGCCTGGGTGTCGGCCAATGCCGGCTCCGGCAAGACCCATGTGCTGGCCCAGCGCGTCATCCGGCTGCTGCTGCGCGGCACCGACCCATCGAAAATTCTGTGCCTGACCTATACGCGCGCCGCCGCCGCCAACATGTCGAACCGGGTGTTCTCGACACTGTCGGAGTGGACGACACTGGGTGACGCCGATCTGGCGGCAAGGGTCGAGGCGTTGGAAGGCCTCCGGCCCGATGTCGAGACCATGCGCCGTGCCCGCCGCCTGTTCGCCGAGGCGCTGGAAACGCCGGGCGGGCTGAAGATCCAGACCATCCACGCCTTCTGCGAATCGGTGCTCCACCAGTTCCCGCTGGAAGCCAACATCCCGGCTCATTTCGAAATGCTCGACAGCCAGATGGAGGCATCGCTGTTTGCCGCAGCGCGCCGCGAGATGATCTCGGCCGCCGGCGATAGGAATCTGGCCGAGGCCTTTGCCACCATTCTCGATCGCGGCGGCGAAGCTGGTCTCGATGCCTTGCTCAGCGAGATCGTGCGCAAGCGTGACGGCTTGCGCAATTTCATCGATGCCGTCGGGCGCGACGACACGCATTTCCAGGCGCTGTTCGATGAGTTCCAGTTCCGCCCCGGCCAGACCGCCGAAGGAATAGCGGCATCAGTCTGGCCGTTGCCGGGCTTTCTGCCGGATTATTTTGCCGGCTTTGCCCATGCGGCGGAAGCGGCTGATGCCAGAACGGTGCTGAACAACATCCTTCCCTATGCGCGCCTGGCTTTCGCCGAAAGTGACCCGGTTCGCCGGCTGCAATTGCTGTCGAGGGCCTTCCTCAAGGCTGATGGCGACACCTACGATCCGGTAAAGGCCTTCAAGAAGGCCCTGGTCGACCGGCTGCCGGATCTGGTGGAACGCTATGTTTCAGCGGCCAATGCCATCGTCGAAACCGTCGACCGGCTGGCCCTGTTCCGGATGCTGGAAGGCACGCGCGCTGCACTGATCATCGCCGACTGGCTGATCGCCCGCTACGAAGTGCTGAAGCGCAGCCGCGGCTTTCTCGACTTCAACGACCTCATCACCCGCACGGTCAACCTGCTGGCGCGGCCCGATGCCGGCCCCTGGGTACAGTACAAGCTCGACCAGGGCATCGACCACATCCTGCTCGACGAGGCGCAGGACACCAGCCCGGATCAATGGGAGGTGGTGAAGCGGCTGGCGGAGGAGTTCTTTGCCGGCCTCGGCGCGCGCGACAGGGTCCATCGCACCGTCTTTGCCGTCGGCGATGAAAAACAGTCGATCTATTCCTTTCAGGGCGCGGCGCCCGACTCCTTCGCCGACAGCCGGCTGTTGTTTGCCGGCAGGGTGCGCGATGCCGAGGCATCCTTCGCCGACCTCAAGCTGACCTGGTCGTTCCGCTCGACCGATGACGTTCTGGCGGCGGTCGACCGCGTCTTCGCCGATCCCCTCGTGCGGCGCGGCATCAGCCACGATCCCGATCCGCTGAGCCACAAGGCGATCCGCACCGACGCGCCGGGCTATGTCGAGGTCTGGCCGTCGCTCGGCGCCGACGTCGTCGACGAACCCGACGACTGGACCCAGGCCATCGACCATGCCCATGCGCCGGCGGTGCGCGTCGCCGAAAATGTCGCCGCCACCATTGCCGGCTGGATCGGCGCCGGCGAGATCATCGAAGGCCGTGGCAAGCGGCTGCGGCCGGGCGACGTGCTGGTGCTGGTGCGCAAGCGCGATCGCTTCGTCCACGCGCTGACCCGGGCCTTGAAACGCCGCGACATTCCGGTCGCCGGCGCCGACCGGCTGAGCCTGCCTGGCCATATCGCGGTCAAGGACCTGATCGCGCTCGGCCATCTCCTCATCCAGCCGCAGGACGATCTGTCGCTTGCCGCCGTCCTGCGCAGCCCGATCTTCGATCTGCCGGAAGAGGCACTTTTCACGCTCGCGGCGGAGCGGCCGCCCGGCCTGTCGCTGATCACGTCGCTGCGCCGCCATGCCGGCGAAAGCGAGCGACTTGCGGCGGCTGTCGCCCAGCTCGACATCTGGACGAACGAAGCGGCCTTCAAGCCTGTGTTCGAGTTCTATGCCGGCCTGCTGGCGCGCGATGGCGTGCGCCGCAAGATGATCGCGCGGCTCGGGCCCGAGGCAGGCGATATCCTCGACGAGTTCCTGAGCTTCTGCCTTGCCGAGGAGCGAACCGGCCTGCCGGGGCTGGAAGCCTTTCTGTCGACGCTGGAGAACGCCGGCCCCGAGATCAAGCGCGAGATGGACCAGACCCGCGACGAGGTTCGCGTCATGACCGTGCATGCCGCCAAGGGCCTGGAGGCACCGGTGGTGTTCCTGGTCGATGGCGGCTCCGCCCCGTTCAGCGACCAGCATCTGCCGCGCCTGATGCCTTTCGATGGTTCGGGCACATATTGGGACGGCAAGGGCTATCTCTGGCGCTCGGCCAGCGATGTCGCCAATGGCTTTTCGAAAGCGGCGGCAGTCCGGGCGCGGGAGCTCGCCGACGACGAATATCGCCGGCTGCTCTATGTCGGCATGACCCGCGCCGAGGACCGGCTGATTGTCTGCGGCTATCATGGCAAGCGGGCGCCGAACACCGGCACCTGGCATTCGATCGTCAGCCGCGCCCTGATCGGCGCGCCGGAAAGCGAACAGCGCGCGCATCCCGCCGGTGGCGAGCCCGTGCATCGTTTCCATGTGACCAAGCTGCCGCCCGTCGCGGCAAGCTCGAGCGAGCAGGCACGGCAAACGCACGTTTTCGGGCCGTTGCCGGCAAGCCTGTTCCGGCCCTTGCCGCCTTTCGAGGACCTGCCGCGTCCGCTGTCGCCATCCGGCGCCTCGGCGCTGATCGACGAAGGCAAGGAAGCCGTGGTCGACAAGGCTTCGCCGGTGCTGGACGCCGATGCCGAGCCGGGCTTTGCCGTGATGCGGGGGCTGGCCCTGCATAAGCTTCTGCAGATGTTGCCCGGCATTGCCGAGGGCGAACGTGGTGGCGCGGCGGAACGTTATCTCGCGCGAACGGGTGCGGACTGGACTCAATCCGAGCGTGGAAAAGCCTTGGCGTCGGTCACCGCCATCCTTGCCGACCCACGCTTCGGCACACTGTTTGCGCCTTCGTCGCGTGCCGAGGTCGCGATCATGGGCAGCCTCGAGGTGAAGGGCAAAAAGCGTTCGATTTCCGGCAAGATCGACCGGCTGGCGGTGACATCGGACACAGTGTCGATCGTCGACTACAAGACCAACCGGCCGGCGCCCGCCTCTTTGGCCGAGGTTCCGCCGGCTTATGTCCTCCAGCTCGCGCTTTATCGCGCCCTGCTGCAGCCGCTCTATCCCGGACGCGTGATCCGGGCGGCCCTGCTGTTCACCGAGGCGCCGCGGCTGATCGAACTGCCGGCCGGCGCCATGGATGACGCCCTTGCTCGACTCACGGGAGCGTGACACAACACCTGCTTGAAGAAGGGCCCGATCACCACCACATTTGGTGCGACAAAAACTCTCGAAAGGATTTCCGTATGGGTGCCACCGTCAAGGTCGACAAGAGCAATTTCCAGACCGCTGTGCTCGACGCCAGCGTACCGGTCGTGGTTGATTTCTGGGCGGAATGGTGCGGCCCCTGCAAGATGATCGCCCCGTCGCTGGAAGACATCGCCACCGAACTTGGTGCCAAGGTGAAGATCGCGAAGCTGAACATCGATGAGAATCCCGAGCTTGCCGCCCAATTCGGCGTGCGCTCGATCCCGACGCTTGTTATATTCAAGGGTGGCGCAGAGGCTGACAGAAAGATCGGTGCCGCGCCCAAGACCTCGCTGTCGCACTGGGTTAATGGCAATCTCTGATCCGTCCGAAATTCCTGATATCGAGCCCGGCCAAAGCGCCGGGCTTTTTGTTGGCGCCATCGCTGCGCCGCTCTGGCCCTCGCGTGCGGGCACTCCATGTCGTCTGCTTGAGGCGGACAGGAGAACCCCATGACCGGATCCGCCAAGGCCACCGTCTTCATCGACAATGAGCGCGTCATCGTCACCGAATACCGCTTCGCGCCGGGCGACAACACCGGCTGGCATCGCCACGGCCACGACTATGTCGTCGTGCCGCTGATGGATGGCAAGGTGAAGCTGTTGACCAAGGACGGCGAATCCTTTGCCGAAATGAAGAAGGGCGCCCCCTATTTCCGCAAGGAAGGCGTCGAACACGACGTCATCAACGCCAATGAAGGCGAATACGCCTTTATCGAGATCGAGCTGAAGTAATCCACCAAGGCCACGTCAGGCCGGCAGGCGCGATTACCAATCGGCGATACGATCGCCGCCGACGAATTGCGAACTTTTTTCGGTATACTCGAACAGCTCTATCTTCACGTCGTTGGGGTCGCGAAGCCAGGCCTGATAGGTATCGTCGCAGGCGAGTTTCCTCGGTGTGACGTCAATTCCCTTCGACCTGATGTGGGCGATTGCCGCGTCGATGTCTTCCACCTCGAGGCAGAGATGGTTGATCTGGTTCAGGTCGCTGTAGCGGGCTCCGTCCTTCTGGAACACCTCGATGTGGCTGCGACCGCCGCAATTGAGGTAGAACCCGAAAATCTTGCCGTCGCGCAGGAAATTGAATTGGGTGTCCATGCCGAGGACGTCGCGATAGAAGCTTCGCGTCACGTCGAGGTCATTCGCGAAGATGCAAACGTGAGCGAGCTGCTTTACCTTGATCATGTCGGCGGCGTGCCGTTTTCAGCCAGCACCGCCCCGGCCAGATAAAGCGACCCGCCGATCAGGATGCGCGGCGGTGGACCGTCCCAGGTATCGCGCAGCAGCATCAATGCGTTGGCGACGGAACTCACCGGTTCGGCCGTCAGCCCGGCTTCCGTGGCGCGGACCGCCAGTTCGTCGTTCGGCACGCCGGCGTCGCTCGCGCTCACCGGCACCGTGTAGACATGCCGGGCCAGACCCTTGAAGGCGCGGAAATAACCGCTCTGGTCCTTGGTGTTGATCATGCCCGAGATCAGGAAAAGCGGACGCGGATTCTTTTCTTCCTGCTCGGCCAGCGCTTCGGCAACGACCACGCCGGCGCCCGGATTGTGGCCGCCGTCGAGCCAGATGTCGGCGCCCTTTGGCGCCAGTTCGGCCAGCCGACCCTGCACCAGCTTCTGCATGCGGCCGGGCCAGGCGACATTGATCATCGCCTTTTCGGCGGCGCGATGGCTGATCTCGAAGCCGGCCGCCTTCACCGCGGCGATCGCCGCGGCGGCATTGGCGAACTGGTGGCGCCCGGGCAGCCTGGGCGGCGGCAGGTCCATCAAGCCGTCCTCGTCCTGGTAGACCATGCGGCCGTTTTCCTCGAAGGCGAGGAAATCCTGGCCGTAGACGAAGGTCGGACACTCAAGCCGCTCGGCGGTTTCGATCAGCACCTGCAGCGCCGTCTCGCTTTCCTGCGCGCCGATGACGACCGGGCAGCCGCGCTTGATGATGCCGGCCTTTTCGGCGGCGATCAGTTCGACACGGTCGCCGAGATAGGCCTCGTGGTCGAGCGACACCGGCATGATCACCGATACGGCTGGTTCCTTGATGACATTGGTGGCGTCGAAGCGGCCGCCCAGCCCCACCTCGATGATGGCCGCATCGGCCTGATGCTCGGAAAACAGCAGGAAGGTGACGGCGGTGAGAATCTCGAAGACGGTGATCGTCTCACCCTCATTGGCCCTGGCGACGCGGGCGATGGCATCGGCGAAAACCTTGTCGTCAACCAGCCTGCCGCCGCCATCGGCGGCCAGCCGGTAGCGCTCGTGCCAGTTCACCAGATGCGGCGAGGTGTGGACATGGACGCGGTAGTCCGCCGCTTCGAGCAGTGCGCGCGAAAACGCCGCGCAGGAGCCCTTGCCGTTGGTGCCGGCGATGTGGATCACCGGCGGCAGCCGGTCCTGAGGGTCGCCGAGCCGTTCCAGCAGCCTGGAAATGCGGTCGAGCGAAAGGTCGAAGCCCTTCGGATGAAGCGCCATCAGGGCTTCGATTTCGCGGTCGGCGGCAAGCGTCGTCATATGGGAATCCTAGCGCATGACCCCGAAAACCGGAATCGTTTCGGAAAGGACCATGGCAATTCGAAAAAGCTACAGCGCACCACGACCCTGGCGCAATCGCGGTTCGCGGCGAACCATGTCGCTTCAGGCCTGCGGGCGGGGTTCCATGGGGACCACTGCCGGCGGCAGGATTTCCGGCTCCAGCGGCTTTTGCTCTTCCGGCAGCTTGAGCAGCATCTTCAGCAAGCGTGCGATCGTTTCGCGCAGCTCCAGTCGCGACACAACCATGTCGACCATGCCGTGCTCCATCAGATATTCGGCGCGCTGGAAGCCGTCCGGCAGCTTTTCCCGGATGGTCTGTTCAATGACCCGCG
Organism: Mesorhizobium sp. RCAM 05104; assembly: GCF_059683645.1. Classification (NCBI taxonomy): domain Bacteria; kingdom Pseudomonadati; phylum Pseudomonadota; class Alphaproteobacteria; order Hyphomicrobiales; family Phyllobacteriaceae; genus Mesorhizobium; species Mesorhizobium sp. RCAM 05104. Next base: position 3,545,877 of record NZ_CM185033.1, read on the forward strand.
GTCCGGCAAAACCGATCAGTGCGCCGGGTTCGGCGATGTGCACGTCGCCCAGCATGGCGTAGGAAGCGGTGACGCCACCGGTGGTCGGGTTGGTCAGCACGACGATGTAGGGAAGGCCGGCTTCCTTCAACCGGTCGACGCCGACCGTGGTGCGCGGCAATTGCATCAGCGACAGGATACCTTCCTGCATGCGGGCGCCGCCGGAGGCGGCGAACAGGATCAGCGGCCGCTTGCGCTGCAGGGCGACTTCGAAACCATGAACGATGGCGTCACCGGCAGCCATGCCGAGCGAGCCACCCATGAAGGCGAAGTCCTGCACCGTGACCACAACCGGCAGGCCTTCGACGGTTCCCAGCGCGTTGATGATCGCATCTTCCAGGCCGGTCTTGGCCTTGGCGTCCTTCAGCCGGTCGACATAGCGTTTCTCGTCGCGGAACTTCAGCGGGTCCTGCATGACCTTGGGATTGTCCAGGGTCTCGTACTTGCCGCCGTCGAAGAAGAATTTTAGCCGCTCCTTGGCCGAGATCTTCATGTGATGGCCGGAGGACGGAATGACGAACTGGTTCGACTCCAGATCCTTGTGGAACACCATTTCGCCGGTTTCCGGATCCTTGATCCAGAGATTCTCGGGCATGTCGGTGCGCCGGCCGAGCATCGAATTGATCTTCGGGCGAACGTAATTGGTGATCCAGTTCATCGCTTCGGCTCCTGTCCTGACCAAGAGTTAGTGCATGTCGCCCAAAAGTGGGAACCGGTTTTGGGAAAACGACAAGACCTGAGGTAGGAAAACTATTCGGCGGCAGCAAGGCGGGCCGAGCGCACGCCCTGCGCAAGGCCGCTGACCAGCGTGGCGACGGCTTCGGCGGGGTCGGCGGTCTTCTCGCCCTTCGGCCCCAGCACATTGGCGACCGCATTGACGATCGCGGTGCCGACGACGACGCCATCGGCGTTGGCGCCGATCACGCGCGCCTGCTCGGCGGTCTTGACGCCGAAACCGACGCAGACCGGCAGGTCGGTATGGCCCTTGATGCGCTTCACCGCCGCCGCCACCTTGCCGGTGTCGGCCAGCGCCGAGCCGGTGATGCCGGTCATCGAGACATAATACACGAAGCCGGATGTGTTCTGGAGCACCTTGGGCAGACGCTTGTCGTCGGTGGTCGGCGTCGCCAGCCGGATGAAATTGATGCCGGCCTTCAGTGCCGGAATGCACAATTCCTCGTCCATCTCCGGCGGCAGGTCGACGACGATCAGCCCGTCAATGCCGCTGGCGATCGCGTCCTTGAGGAAACGGTCGACGCCGTAGATATAGATCGGGTTGTAGTAGCCCATCAGCACAATCGGCGTCTCATTGTCGCCGACGCGGAATTCCGACGCCATCTTCAGCGTCTTGACCAGCGTCTGGCCGCCTTTGAGCGCCCTCAAGCCCGCCGCCTGGATCGCCGGGCCGTCGGCCATCGGATCGGAGAACGGCATGCCGAGCTCGATGATGTCGGCACCCGCCGCCGGCAATGCCTTCATGATCGACAGCGAGGTGTCGTAGTCCGGGTCGCCGCCCATGAAATAGGTGACGAGCGCCGGGCGGCCCTCGGTCTTCAGCTTCGCCATGCGGCGGTCGATACGAGTGGCCATGATCAGATCTCCATGCCCAGCATGCTGGCAACCGTATGCACGTCCTTGTCGCCGCGGCCGGACAGGTTGACGATGACGATCTGGTCCTTGTCCATGGCCGGCACGATCTTCACCGCATGCGCGATGGCGTGCGCCGATTCCAGCGCCGGAATGATGCCTTCGACACGCGTCGTCAGCTTGAAGGCTTCCAGCGCCTCGTCGTCGAGGATCGGGACATATTCGACGCGGCCGCTGTCGCGCAGCCAGGAATGCTCCGGGCCGACACCGGGGTAATCCAGGCCGGCCGAGATCGAATGGCCGTCCATGATCTGGCCGTCGGAATTCTGCAGGAGATAGGTGCGGTTGCCGTGCAGCACGCCGGGCTTTCCGGCATTCATCGAGGCGCAGTGCTCGATGCCGTCGAGGCCACGGCCACCGGCTTCGATGCCGATGATGCGAACCTCCTTGTCGTCGAGGAAGGGATGGAACATGCCGATGGCGTTCGAGCCGCCGCCGACACAGGCGATGATGGTGTCCGGCAACCGGCCTTCCTGTTCGAGGATCTGCGCGCGTGCCTCCGAACCGATCACCGACTGGAAGTCGCGCACCAGCTCCGGATAGGGGTGCGGGCCGGCGGCGGTGCCGATCAGATAATAGGTGTCCTCGACATTCGTCACCCAGTCGCGCAGCGCCTCGTTCATGGCGTCCTTCAGCGTGCCGTGGCCGGCGGTCACCGGCCGCACTTCGGCGCCCAGCAGCTTCATGCGGAAGACGTTGGGACTCTGACGGGCGACGTCGGTGGCGCCCATGTAGACGACGCAGGGAAAGCCGAAGCGGGCGGCGACGGTGGCGGACGCCACGCCATGCTGGCCAGCACCCGTCTCGGCGATGATGCGCTTCTTGCCCATGCGCTTGGCCAGCAGGATCTGGCCAAGGCAGTTGTTGATCTTGTGCGAGCCGGTGTGGTTCAGGTCCTCGCGCTTGAAATAGACCTTGGCGCCGCCCCCGAGGCCCTTCGCCGAGGAAACCTCACGAAGATGCCTGGTCAGCCCCTCCGCGAAATAGAGCTTCGACGGCCGTCCGGCGTAGTGGGTCGAAAGATCCGTGAGTTCAGCCCTGAAATCCGGATCGTTCTTGACCTCGTTCCAGTTCCGCTCGAGATCGAGGATCAGCGGCATCAGCGTTTCGGCAACGAAACGACCGCCAAAAATGCCGAACATGCCCTGTTCGTCGGGTCCGGTGCGGAAGGAATTGGGTGTCGCCGGCTTGTCCATTGCCGATCTCCTGCATCTTGACTTGCGAGCCTGTCCTTGTCGGAAAACCGGTTTCCACTTTTCCGGGACATGCTCTGGTTTGAGCCGGTCAGGCGGCGCGGTTGTCGCGTGCTGCCCTGACGGCCCGGAAGAACTGTTCGATCAGCGCCGGATCCTTGACGCCTGGCGCGCTTTCCACGCCTGAAGAAATGTCTATTCCGGGCGGGTTGGCAAGCCGAAGGGCATCGCCGATGTTGGCGGCGTTGAGCCCACCGGAAAGCATGTAATCGACGCCGGCGTCAAGGCCGGCGAGAATGCGCCAGTCGAAGGCGACGCCGTTGCCCCCCGGCAGTTCCGAGCCCTTCGGCGGCTTGGCGTCGAACAGGAACCGGTCGGCAACGCCGATGAACGGCTTTATCCGCTCCAGATCGGCAGCCTCGCTGAGCGGCAGCGCCTTCATCACGGGCAGGCCGTGGCGGGCCTTGACCTCGGCCACGCGCTCGGGCGTTTCCGAACCATGCAGCTGTAGCATGTCGGGTTGCATCTTTTCGACGATCTCATCAAGGAAGGCGTCGCTTGCATCAACGCTGACAGCAACCGCGATTGCCTTGCCGCGCGCCGCCTCGCGCAGACGGCCAGCCTCGGCCGGCTCGACGTAGCGCGGGCTTTTGGCAAAGAAAATGAAGCCGACATGGCTGGCGCCGCCGGCCACTGCCGCGGCCAATGCCTTGTCGGTCTTCAAGCCGCAGATCTTGATGTCAAGCGCCATGGCGCGGGATTCGCACGAAAAGCGATAAGAGTCGAGAAAAAGCATGCTGTTTGCCGGCAAGGCCAAAGGCGCTACCTATTCATGGACAGGACGCAAGGCGGGAGCAGAATCATGGCGGACAGAACGGTTGCCGAACTCAGGCAGAAAATCGCGCAGGCACGCGAGGTTATCGCTCATCTGGTGGACAAGGCCTCCTTCAACGGCACCGAGGCGCATCGGGCGCTCGACTATTTCGGTAGCGATGCCTTCGACAGCAAATTCCTGCCATGGCCGCGTCATGACGACGAGGGCCTGCGGCCCGAGGACCTCAACGCCGCCAACGACGATTGAATCGTCGCCCGTAACCTCGTCGCCCGTCACCTACTCGAACGCGATCGCTTGCAAGGCGCCGCCATTGCGCTTCAGCCAGGCCTTGCAGCGCTCGGTGTCCGGGCAAAGCTGTTCGCACAATTTCCAGAACTTCGGGCCGTGGTTCATCTCCTTGAGATGGGCCACCTCATGCGCGACGAGGTAATTTATGACCGGCGCCGGCGCCATCATGATGCGCCAGGAAAACGACAGATTGCCGTCCGAGGTGCACGAGCCCCAGCGGCTTGATGTGTCCTTGAAGCGGATCGCCTTGGCGCGCTTGCCGAGCGCCTGCGTGTGCTTGACCACCAGCGCCTCGATCTCGCGCTTGGCCTCGCGCTTGAGGAAATCGGCGATGCGGCGCGGCAGGTGCACGCGCTCGCCATGCACGATCAGCAGCGGACCGCGCTCGTCGCGCGAGACGGTGACGGTGCCTCGTTTCGAGGGCTCATGGACGATGCGGTGCGGCACGCCGCGCACAGGGACCTTGATGCCGGGCCGCACCTGCGGCCGGTTGGGCACCTTGGCCAGCCGCTGTTCCAGCCACTCCTGATGGCGGTCGAGGAATTTTTCCACCTCGCCCCGACGCAGGCCCGGCGGCACTGTGATGCGCAGGCCGCGGCCGCCGGAATCGATGCGCAGCGTCAGCCGCCGGGCGCGATCGTTCTCGACGATCTTGAGCGGCAATGACCGCCCGGCAACGACATGCTCGCGCTCTTGGACAGGCGCGGGCTTGGGTTTTGTCAGGTTGCGGAAGAAGCCGAAAGACATGGCCGGACGATACGCGATTCGAGGAAAACGAATAGAACAAAAAAGAAACGGCGCCGCTCGCGCGACGCCGTTTTTTCACGACCTGGCCTGTCGCCTGGCCTTAGTCGTCAAGCAGGTTCGAGCCCTTGCCACGCTTGCTGGCCGTCGTCCCGGTGCTCGGATCCGTCTTCGTCGGCGCCGTCGCCTTGTTGCGGTTCGCCATGAAGCGGTCGAACTCGTCCTGGTCCTTGGCGCGGCGCAGTTCGCGGGCGTACTCGTCGAACTGGGTCAGCATCTCGTCGAGCTTGCGGCGCTCTTCGTTCAGGCGCTCAAGCTCCTTTTCGCGCCAGTCGTCGAAAGCGACGTTGCCGGTGCGGGCGGAGCCGTGACCCCAGCGAGCGGCCTTGTCGGAACCGCGGCGGCAGCCGGCGAAGATGCCGTCGGTCGCCCGGTTGACGTCACGCTTGAAGCCATCGAGACGGTCGCCCCAGATGATGTAGGCGAGCATGGCGAAGCCGAGTGGCCAGAACACCATGAAGCCGATCACCATCAACGCGATGGTTGCCGGCGTCCAGGCCGGACGGATCAATGCGGATGTGTTCATTTTCTCCCATTCCTTCGGTTGGAGACAGCCAAACCCGGCTGCGTGGAATCGAAATGGGAAGAAGAAAACGGCGATTCAAGACAATGTCCGCCAAAACCGGACAAGAGGCTGAAATGATTGTCGCTTTTTGAATGCTTCGAGGAAAAGAACGGCCAGGCCCGCGACCAGCCCCCAGAATGCGGCGCCGACGCCGAACAGCGTCAGTCCCGACGCGGTGACGGCAAAGGTGACGGTGGCGGCCATGCGTTCGCCTTCGTCCTTCAGGGCGATCGACAGGGCGTTGGCAAGCGGCGCCATCAGCGCCAGACCCGCCACCAGCACGATCAGGCTTTGCGGCAGGACGGCGAAGATCGCCACCAATGAAGCACCGAATATGGCAAAGATGATGTAGGCGAGCGCATAGAACGGGCCGGTCTTCCAGCGTTCGGCGGGATCGGGATGGACGTCCGGCCCGGTGCAGATCGCCGCCGAAATCGCGGCCAGGTTGGTGGTCGAGCCGCCAAACGGCGCCGACAGCAGCGAAAACAGGCCGGTGACGCCGATCAGCGGGCCGGGCTCCGGGTGATAGCCGGCGGCGCGCAGCACGGCGAGCCCGGAGAGGTTCTGCGAAGCCATGGTGACGAGGTAGAGCGGCAGCGCCAGGCCGATGATCGCGGCGGCGCTGAACTGCGGTGTGATCAGTGTCAGCGTCGACAATTCCGGTGTCGGCAAGCCACCGACGCGGCCTGTCAGGAAAGCGGCGAGGCCGCCGCCGATCAGCACCACCAGCACCGACACCGCCGGATTGAACAGCCTGATGACGAAGAAGGCCGCGATCAGCGGCAGGATCAGCCAGGGATCGGCGGGGATGGCTTTGACCGCGTTGATGGCGAAACTGACGAGGATGCCGGCCAGCATGCCCGATGCCACCGACGGCGGTATCCTGGCGATCAGCCGTGTCAGCGGTCCGAACAGGCCGGTGGCAATCAGGAGGATGCCGGTGACGATGAAGGCGCCGACGGCCTCGCCCATCGAGAAACCGCTCGACGCGGCGATCAGCGCCAGGCCCGGCGTCGACCAGGCGGTGATGACCGGCATCTTCGTGCGCCAGGATAGCCACAGGCACTCGATCGCCATCGCCAGGCAGATCGCCGTCACCCAACTCGCTGTCTCGATCTGCGTCGCGCCGACCGCCTTGGCGGCGGCAATCACGATGGCCAGCGTGCCGCCAAAGCCGACGATTGCCGCGACAAAGGCGGATACCGGAATGGAAACGCGCATCAGTTCTCCCTCCGCGCCATCGCGTCGACGGTCCGTACAAGCATGTCGAGATCCTGCGGCCGCGACAGCCGATGATCACCGTCGGGGATCAGCGACAATGTCACATCGTCCGCGGGCAACAGACTGACCAGCTTCAGCGCGTGGCTTGCCGGCACGTCCGGATCGGCCAGTCCCTGCAAGATGTGCACCGGGCAATGCGTGTCGATAGGGCCTGCCATGACCCGGTTGTCGCGCCCGTCCTCGATCAGCGCGCGTGTGTAGATGTAAGGCTCGCTGGAATAGTCCGACGGCTCCTCGAAGAAGCCTCTTGCGGCGAGATCGCGCTTCTGCGCCTCGGTCAGCACCGGTTCGACCAGCTCGACGGTAAAATCCGGCGCCGGCGCCAGCAGCACCAGGCCGGCGACGTTGCTGTCGCCTGCCTTGCGCAGTTCCTGCACCATGCGCAGCGCGATCCAGGCCCCCATCGATGAGCCGACCAGGATCTGCTTGCCCCTGGTGAAGTGCCGGAAAACGGCAAGGCTTTGCGAAAGCCATTTTGAAATCGTGCCATCGGCAAAGGCGCCGCCGGATTCGCCATGGCCGGAATAGTCATGTCGCAGGAAGGCGCGGCCTTCTCTTGCCGCCCAGTCCGACAGCGTTTCGGCCTTCGTGCCCAGCATGTCCGATTTGTAGCCGCCGAGCCAGACGATGCCGGGCGTCGTGCCAGCCGTGTGGCGCACCGCGATGCTCGATCCATCGACGTCCAGAAAGACGGGGGGCGTGGCAGTCATGGCTTTTTCCTCACGCCGGTCTTTTGGCACAGGGTCTTGTGGCACAGCCAGTGGCGTGGCGAAAAGTGCTCGCGATCCTTCTTTGTTTGGTGCAGGTCAGCGATCAGGTGATTTCCTGTCAATGCTGTGCTATTGACTCCGCCCGCGCGCTCACCACATTGGCGCGTTCACGCATCAAGACCTGCAAACCCTGAACGAAACGGCCAAGGAGACCACGACCATTCGCAGACCTTTCAAAGCAGCGGCGCCGACCAAGGATGGCCCGCGCTCAAACCGTGATATCCGGGTTCCCCGGGTCCAGCTGATCGACGCCGAAGGCCAGAACCGCGGTGATGTTTCCATCAACGATGCATTGCTGCTCGCCGAAGAGGCCGGGCTCGATCTGGTCGAGATATCGCCCAATGCGGTGCCCCCCGTCGTAAAGATCCTCGATCTCGGCAAGTTGAAATACGCCAACCAGAAGAAGGCGGCCGAGGCGCGCAAGAACCAGAAGGTCATCGAGATCAAGGAGATCAAGATGCGCCCGAACATCGACAGCCATGACTACGAGACCAAGATGAAGGCGGTTCGCCGCTTCTTCGAGGAAGGCGACAAGGTCAAGCTGACGCTGCGTTTCCGTGGCCGCGAGATGGCGCACATGGAACTCGGCATGCAGCTTCTGAACAAGGTGCGCGAGGAAGTTGCGACCATCGCCAAGGTCGAGGCGGAACCGAAGCTTGAAGGCCGCCAGATGATGATGGTGCTGTCGCCTCGCTAGATCACGATGACGTCAGGCTCGTCATCGCGCTCCAAATCCGCCTGAATTGTGCTACAGGGCGTCCCGGCGATCGGCGGGACGCCTGTTTCTTGGCCAAAGCTGCGATCGCCGGTTCTGTTTTCATGCATGTCGTCCTCCCAAAACCGGGGCCACTTTCAGGCGACATGCATCAGGCTCTTCGACGATCGGATTCCTCCCTTGGACAATGAACTCAAGTACGGGCTGGGCAACTACCAGCAGATGCGCAGGCTGGTGCTTGCCGTGCTCGTGGTGGTGCTGTTCTTGGCGCTGCTGTTCGGCCAGTCGACCTTCCCGCCCGATACGCCGGTGCACGAGTCGATCGAGATGTTCGGCGTGCTGCTGATTTTCCTCGGCATTGTCGGGCGCCTTTGGGCGACGCTCTACATAGGCGGACGCAAGTCTTCCGAGGTGGTGACTGGTGGCCCCTACTCGATCACCCGCAACCCGCTCTACGTGTTCTCGACAGTGGCCGCGGCCGGCGTCGGCGCGCAGATCGGCTCGTTCTCCGGCATCATTCTGTTTGCTGTCCTGTGCGCGGGCGCCTTCCATATCGTCATCCTGCGCGAGGAGAAATTCCTCACGGAAGCGCTCGGCGCTCCATACCAGGCCTATCTGGCGAAGGTGCCGCGCTTCTTCCCGAAGCTTTCGCTCTACCAGGAGGGCGATACCGGCAGCTTCAAGCCGCGCCTGCTGTTGACCACGCTGCTCGACGGGTTGGTGTTCCTTGTCGCGCTGCCGGCTTTCGAGCTGATCGACGGCGCCCAGCAGTCGGGCATGCTGCCGGTCTGGTTCACGCTTCCCTGACGAGGGCCTGGGCGTCGCACCCCGACGTTCCGGGAACGCGCGGCGCAGGGGGTGTTGCACAGCCGCCTGCTTTGACGTATAGCACCGCGGTTCTGAAAAACCGCCCGGCAGGGCATGCCGTGGCGGTTTCATTTGCTTTTCGGGCTTTGGTCGGCCTGAAGCGAACAAAAGCGCGATAGTGCGCCCACGATACGGAGTAGCAAAATGCCCAAGATGAAGACCAAGTCCGCCGCCAAAAAGCGGTTCAAGATCACAGGTACGGGTAAAGTCCTGTCGGCTGCGGCCGGCAAGCGTCACGGCATGATCAAGCGTTCCAACAAGTTCATTCGAAATGCCCGCGGCACGATGGTTCTGGCTGAACCGGATGGCAAGAAGGTCATCAAGAATTTTCTGCCGAACGGCCTCTAAGGCATTCGGTCCGGACACGCATTAGTTTTACGCAATTCCGAACGGAAAACCGCTGAGCACTCTTCCTGGAATTGCTTTTAAGGAGATCATGACATGGCACGCGTAAAGAGAGGCGTCACCTCGCACGCCAAGCACAAGAAGGTCCTGAAAGCCGCGAAAGGCTTCTACGGCCGCCGCAAGAACACCATCCGCATCGCCAAGCAGGCGGTGGAAAAGTCGCTGCAGTACGCTTATCGCGACCGCAAGAACCGCAAGCGCTCGTTCCGCGCGCTGTGGATCCAGCGCATCAATGCCGCGACCCATGAGCACGGCCTGACCTACGGTCGCTTCATTGACGGCCTCAACAAGGCTGGCATCGAGATCGATCGCAAGATCCTGTCGGACATGGCCATCCATGAGCCGCAGGCTTTCGCCGCACTCGTGGCCAAGGCCAAGGTGGCGCTCGAATATCTGAAGAACACCACGCCGAACGCTTTTGAAAGCGCTGTCGCTTAAAGACCAGCGCTTCCCAAGCATTCGCAATTCTGATTTGGGGAACCCGCGCTGGCACGGCTGGCGCGGGTTTTTCTTATGCCTGAATTCACCTTAAACGTGACTTTCACCTTTAAGGCTGACTTTCCAACGTAGCGAGTTTGACCGTGAACGACGCAACCACTGGCCTTGATACGCTTGAAAACTCACTTCTGGCCGACATCGCGTCGGCCGCCGACGAGGCCGCAATTGAAGCCGTGCGGGTCTCGGCCCTTGGCAAGAAGGGATCGATTTCCGAAATGCTGAAGACGCTCGGCGCGATGACCGCCGAGGAACGCCAGGTGAAGGGTCCGGCCATCAACGGCCTCAAGAATCGTGTCACCGAGGCACTCACCTCGCGCAGGGCCGAGCTGAAGGATGTGGCGATCACAGCCCGCCTTGCCGCCGAAAAGGTCGACGTGACGCTGCCGGTGCGGCAGTCGCCGGCCGAGCGCGGCCGCATCCATCCGATCAGCCAGGTCATCGACGAGATCGCGGCGATCTTCGGCGACCTTGGCTTCTCGATCGCCGAGGGGCCGGACATCGAGAGCGACCACTACAACTTCACCGCGCTGAATTTCCCCGAAGGCCATCCGGCGCGCGAGATGCACGACACCTTCTTCTTCCAGCCGGACGAGAAGGGCGAGCGCAAGCTGTTGCGCACCCACACTTCACCGGTGCAGATCCGCACCATGGAGACGCAGAAGCCGCCGATCCGCATCGTCATCCCGGGCAAGACCTACCGGCAGGATTCGGACGCCACCCACTCGCCGATGTTCCATCAGGTCGAGGGGCTGGTGATCGACAAGACGGCGAATGTCGCCAACATGAAGTGGGTGCTGGAAGAGTTCTGCAAGGCCTTCTTCGAGGTGCCTCAGGTCAAGATGCGCTTCCGGCCCAGTTTCTTCCCGTTCACCGAGCCCAGCCTGGAGGTCGACATCCAGTGCGACCGCTCGCGGCCGGGCGAGGTGCGTTTCGGCGAAGGCTCCGACTGGATGGAGATCCTCGGCTGCGGCATGGTGCATCCCAATGTGCTACGCCATGGCGGGCTGGACCCGGACCAATATCAGGGCTTTGCCTGGGGCATGGGCATCGACCGCATCGCCATGCTGAAATACGGCATGCCGGACCTGCGTGCCTTCTTCGATGCCGATGTCCGCTGGCTGTCGCATTACGGTTTCAGGCCGCTCGACATGCCGACCTTGTTCGGCGGATTGAGCGCATGACAGCGCCCCACACCGGTGGCTGCCGCTGCGGCGCCGTGCGGTTCGAGGCTTCGGCCGAGCCGCACCACGTCAGCTATTGCCATTGCGGCGATTGCCGGCGGGCCAGCGGCGCGCCGGTATCGGCCTTTGTCGGCTTCCTGGTCGACCAGGTGGCGTTCACCGGCAAGGCGCTGAAGATGTACGAGAACGGGCCGGTGACGCGCTCGTTCTGCGGCGTCTGCGGCTCGCCGATCGCCTATGTCGACGAGCGGCTGGAGGACGACATCTACTTCATGCTCGGCGCCATGGACATGCCGGCCGATTTCAGGCCGACGCTGCATGCCTATGTCAGCGAGCAGCTTCCCTACCTGCATATGTCCGACGACTTGCCGAGACATCTGAAATCAAGCGTCAAAAGACCAGACGGAACAGTCCCATGAAATTCACCCTCTCCTGGCTCAAGGACCATCTCGAGACCGACGCCTCGCTCGACGAGATCGTCGAGCGGCTGACGTCGATCGGCCTCGAAGTCGAGCATGTCGACGACAAGTCGAGCCTGAAACCGTTCGTCATCGCCAAGGTGCTGACGGCGGTGCAGCATCCCGACGCCGACCGCTTGCGCGTGCTCACCGTCGATACAGGCGACGGCAAGCCGCCCGTCCAGGTCGTCTGCGGCGCGCCGAATGCTCGCGCCGGGCTGATCGGCGCCTTTGCCGCGCCCGGCACCTATGTGCCCGGCATCGACGTGACGCTGACGGTCGGCAAGATCAGGGGCGTCGAAAGCCATGGCATGATGTGCTCCGAGCGCGAGCTGGAGCTTTCCGACGAGCATAGCGGCATCATCGACCTGCCGGCCGACGCCCCCGTCGGCACCAGCTTCGCTGCGTACGCGCATCTTGACGATCCCCTGATCGAGATCAACCTGACGCCGAACCGGCCGGATGCCACCAGCGTCTACGGCATCGCCAGGGATCTTGCGGCGAGCGGGCTTGGCCGCCTCGTTGGCGGTGCCATCATGCCCCATGCCGGCAGCGGCATGTGCCCTGTCAAGGTGACGATCGAGGCCCCGGAACTCTGCCCGGGCTTCGCGCTCAGGCTGGTCAAGGGCGTCAAGAACGGCCCGTCGCCGAAATGGCTGCAGCAGCGGCTGATCGCCATTGGACTTCGGCCGATCAGCGCGCTGGTCGACATCACCAACTACGTCACCTTCGATCGCGGCCGCCCGCTGCATGTGTTCGATGCGAAGAAGGTTGCCGGCAATCTCGTCGTGCGCCGGGCGCGCGACGGCGAGAAGGTGCTGGCGCTCGACGGCCGCGAATACACGCTGACGCCGGAGATGTGCGTGATAGCCGATGACGACGGCGTCGAATCGATCGCCGGCATCATGGGCGGCGAGCATTCCGGCTGCGACGAGAACACCACAGACGTGCTGATCGAATCGGCGCTTTGGGACCCGATCGCCACGGCGCGTACCGGCCGCACGCTCGGCATTATCACCGATGCGCGCTACCGCTTCGAGCGCGGCGTCGACCCCGAATTCATGGTCCCCGGCGTGGAGCTGGCGACTAGGCTGGTGCTCGATTTCTGCGGCGGTACGCCGACAGAGATCGAAGTGGCCGGCTATTCCGGTCACAAGCCCATGATCGTTTCCTTCCCGCTGTCGGAAGTGAAGCGGCTGACCGGTATCGAGGTGCCGAAGGCGGAAAGCCTCGACATCCTGTCGCGCCTCGGCTTCAAGCCCAAAGGCTCGGGCGATGTCGTCGATGTGGCGGTGCCGTCCTGGCGCCCCGATATCGATGGCAAGGCCGACCTGGTCGAGGAGGTGATGCGCATCCATGGCGTCGACAACATCGCGCCGCAGCCGCTCGGTTCGCATGACGCGGTCAATGCAAAGATCCTCACAACGCTGCAGGTCCGCACCCGCACGGCCAAGCGGGCGCTCGCCGTGCGCGGCATGATGGAGGCCGTCACCTGGTCGTTCATCCCGGCCAAACACGCCGAACTGTTCGGCGGCGGCCAGACCGCGCTGAAGCTCGCCAACCCGATCGCCGCCGACATGTCCGACATGCGGCCGTCGCTGCTGCCGGGGCTGATCGCCGCCGCACAGCGCAACGCCGACAGGGGCATCGGCGACGTGGCGCTGTTCGAAGTGTCGGGCACCTATGAGGGGGACGGCGCCGACCAGCAGCGGCGCGTGGCCGCCGGTGTTCGGCGCGGCACGGCAAAGCTCGACGGTTCAGGCCGCAACTGGGCCGGCAATTCCGGTCCGGTCGGCGTCTTCGATGCCAAGGCGGATGCGATCGCGGCGCTCGAAGCCTGCGGCGCGCCGGTCGAGCGGCTGCAGATCGAGGCGGGCGGACCGGGCTGGTACCATCCCGGCCGTTCCGGCACGATCAAGCTCGGGCCAAAGACCGTGCTCGGCACCTTCGGCGAGTTCCACCCGAAGACGCTGGAAGGGCTCGATGTCTCCGGGCCGCTCTGCGGTTTCGAAGTGTTCGTCGATGCCGTGCCCGAGCCGAAAGCCAAGCCGACGAAAACCAAGCCGAAGCTGGAGCTGTCCGCCTTCCAGGCGGTGAAGCGCGATTTCGCCTTCGTCGTCGACAAGTCGGTCGAGGCTGGCACGCTGGTGCGCGCCGCATTGGCCGCCGACAAGAAGCTGATAACAGCCGTTTCGGTCTTCGATGTTTTCGAAGGTGCGTCGCTCGGCGAGGGCAAGAAGTCGATCGCCATCGAAGTGTCGATCCAGCCGGTCGAGAGGACGCTGACCGACGAGGATTTCGAGGCGCTGGCCAAACGTATCGTCGAGAATGTCGGCAAGCAGACGGGCGGTGTGCTGAGAGGCTGAGGCTTGCGGGCAGATGGCGAATCGCCCTCCAAAGGGCGATGGACCATCTGCGCTATTCGGGGCTGCCGTTCGCGGCACAACGCGCTGCGTTTCTCGACATCGTGTCGCAGGAGCCGCTGATCCGTGAGGCGCTGGCGCGAGCACGCAGCCTTGCTTTACCCGACTGGCTGATCGTGTCAGGCGCGCTTTACAACAGCATCTGGAACCATCTGACGGGGAAGCCGTCGGGTTACGGCATCAAGGATGTCGATTTATTCTATTTTGACGAGAGCGACCTGTCCTATGAAGCCGAGGACAGTGCGATCGCGCGGGCCGCTTCGGTCTTCACCGGCCCGCCACCAGTCGAGGTGCGCAACCAGGCCCGGGTGCATCTGTGGTATCCTATCAAGTTCGGACGATCCTGCCCACGCTACTCAAGTTCCAGCGAATCCGTCCGCTACTTCGCCTCGAAAACCCATGCGGTGGGCGTTCGATACGACGATGACGGGCAGCTTGAGCTGGTGGCGCCGTTCGGGCTCGACGATATCTTCTCGTTTCGCATCACGCCGAACCGGGTGATGGACAATCAGCAGACGCATGAGGCGAAGGGAGCCCGTGCGCAGGCCAATTGGCCGGAGATCACGGTAGTGCCTTGGTGACATACAGAATATCTCCCCTGCACCGTGCGGCGCATAAAAGGGGCGCCGAAGCGCCCCTGTGTGATCACGCAAATCTGCCAACGCTCAGCCATTCACCAGCGCCAGCAGCTCCTCGGTGTAGCGCTTGCCAACCACCTTGTCGGGCGACAGCGCATCACCGATAGCCGCCACCTCGGCCTGGCTCAGCTCGATCCCCGCCGCCGCCGTGTTCTGCTCGAGATGGCGGATCTTTCGCGCGCCGGGGATCGGCACGATGAAATCGCCCTGATGCAGCACCCAGGCCAGCGCCAGCTGCGCCGAGGTCACGCCCTTCTCGGTCGCCATCTTTTCCAGCGCGGCGATAACCTTGGCATTGGCCGCCATGGCGTCGGCCTGGAAACGCGGCTGACCGCGGCGCCAGTCGTCGTCGCCCAAAGCCTCGGGTTTGGCGATCGTGCCGGTCAACAGGCCACGGCCGAGTGGACTATACGGAACGAAGCCGATGCCGAGTTCGCGGCAGACGGCGAACACTTCGTCTTCGGGGTCGCGGGTCCAAAGCGAGTATTCGCTTTGCACCGCGGATATCGGATGCACGGCATGCGCCCGGCGGATGGTTGCGGCGCTCGCCTCCGACAGGCCGAGTGCGCGCACCTTGCCCTCGCGCACCAACTCGGCCATGGCGCCGACCGTATCCTCGATCGGCACGTTCGGGTCGACGCGGTGCTGGTAGTAGAGGTCGATCACATCGGTGCCGAGCCGCTTCAGCGACGCCTCGGCGACGGCCTTGACGTGCTCGGGACGGCTGTCGACGCCGGCCATACGCTCGGTGCCGGTGCCTTCCTCCAGAATCTTGAAGCCGAACTTGGTGGCGATCGTCACCTTGTCGCGCACCGACTTCAGTGCCTTGCCGAGCAGGATCTCGTTCTCGTAAGGGCCGTAGACTTCCGCCGTGTCGAAGAAGTTGACGCCGATCTCGACGGCGCGGTGCAGTGTGGCGATCGCCTCGGCTTCCGGCTGGCCGCCATAAACGAAGCTCATCCCCATGCAGCCGAGGCCGACAGGATAGACATTCAATTCAGGTCCTAGCTTGCGGGTTTGCATCACGCGTCTCCTTGTTGTGATGCCCAGGAGATAGCGCCTTGCCTTGTGTTCGATAATCGTCTCTCATCTGTACAGGCTGTTCTAGAAAATAGATCAATGAACCGAGCTCATCTGTCCCAGCTTGCGGTACTGGCAACCGTCGCCCAGTGCGGCAGTTTTCGCGGCGCGGCCAGGGAACTGGCCATCGCGCCATCCGCGGTCAGCCATGCGGTGTCCAGCCTGGAGGCGCGGCTTGGCGTCCGTCTTCTGTCGCGCAGCACGCGCAGCGTCGCGCCCACCGAAGAGGGCGCGCAACTGCTGGAGCGCCTGCGGCCGGCCCTGTCGGAGATAGATCTGGCGCTGGAGACAGCGATCGAGGCGCGTGACCGGCCGGCCGGCAATCTCAGGCTGACCGTGCCTCGCACCGCAGCCCACCTGGCGCTGACGCCGCGACTCGGCGCCTTTGCCGCGGCCTATCCTGATATCGTGCTGGAGATCGTCATCGAAGACCGCTTTACGGACGTCGTCGAAGACGGCTTTGACGCCGGCGTGCGGCTCGGCGAGAGCCTGCAGCGCGACATGATCGCGGTGCGCATCGGGCCCAATCTGCGCGGCGCCGTGGTCGGCGCGCCGTCCTACTTCGCGACCATGCCCAAACCATCGCATCCGCACGATCTGGCCAGCCACCGCTGTATCCGCTTCCGTTTTTCCAGCGGCATTCTTTACCGCTGGGAATTCGAGAAGGACGGCGAGGAGATCGAGTTTGCCGCGCAAGGGCCACTGATCCTCGACGAGGATCATTTGATCGCCCAGGCGGCGGTCGATGGCGCCGGGCTTGCCTTCGTTTTCGAGGACTATGTCCGCGCGCCGATCGCCGACGGCCGGCTTATCCGCGTGCTGGAGGACTGGTGCCCGTCCTTCGACGGTTTCTTCGTCTACTATCCAAGCCGCCGCCAGATGCGGCCGGCGCTGCGTGCCTTTGTCGATTTCTTCAAGGTGAGTGGATGAGCGCGCCACCCTCTCCACAAGGGGGAGGGTAAGTGCGCCGGAAGAAAGCCGACCCGGCATTCGTTCACGCCCCATGCCTGCATCGATCACAAACAGCACGACCCGCTACGGCTGGGGCACAATCCTTCTCCACTGGCTGATTGCGCTGATCTTCATCGGCCAGTTCGCGCTCGGCTTCATCATGGTGCGACTCAGCAGCCAGCGCACAGCCTTCGAATTGATCCAGCTGCACAAATCCTTCGGCTTTCTGCTGCTCGGGCTGGTGATCCTGCGCATCGCCTGGCGGTCTGGCAATGCGGCGCCGGCGCTGCCGCGCTCGGTTGGAACCGTGGAGCGCCGGGCCGCGCCGCTCGCCCACCTCGCGCTCTATGCTTTTCAAATCGCTCTGCCCTTGTCCGGCTGGGCTCTGGTCTCCGTGTCGATGCTGGAAATCCCCAGCATGCCGTTCAATCTTTTCGTCATGCCGAACCTGCCATTGACCGAATCGGACGCCGCGGAAAGCTTCTGGGCCGCGGCGCACTGGTATCTCGCCTATGCCGGCATCGCCCTGGTCGTTCTGCATGTCGCGGCCGCGCTGCGTCATCATTTCCGGCTCAGGGATAATGTGCTCACCCGCATGATCACACCTTCGTCAGGTGGGGAATAGAACGGGCGTTTCGTTCGTTCCTGGGGCGAGGACGCGAAAAGCGTTGCCTCCAAAAAGGAATACTCCCATGTTTGCGCGCATCCTTGGATTTGCGGCGGTTGCCGCTTGCATTGCCATGCCTGTCTTCGCGGCCGTCGCGCTCGGCGACGCCGCCGGCAGCTACTCGATCAGTCCGGCCAGCTCCAGCATCCGATTTTCCATCGGCAAGGTCGGTGGCGGCGGCCTCAATGGCGGCTTCGCCCGCTTCAAGGGCTCGATCCGCATCGACGACAGCGATGTCGCTCGCTCGCAGGTCAACTTCACCATCTTTCCCGAAAGCGTCGGCACCGGCCAGGGCCGCATCGACGCCTTCCTGCGCTCCGACGCGGTGTTCGACGCCGCCAACAGCCCGGAAATCCGGTTCCGCTCCACCGGCGTGACCCGCACCAGCGACACCACGGCGCTCGTCACCGGCCGGCTTACGGCACGCGGCAAGACTTTTCCGGAAAAATTCACCGCCGAGCTGGGCGGCCTCAAGGCCGGCACGATCAAATTCCACGTCACCGGTAAGGTGCTCAGGTCGCGCTACGGCATGGACGTCGGCACACCGCTCTATTCGAACATCGTCGACTTCGACATGACGCTGACCGGCAAGCGGGGCTGAACGCGGCCTACTTCCTCTCCGCAAAGCGGGGGAGAGGTGGTTCGGGCGAAGCCCGAGAGGGAGAGCGGGATGCCGCTCGTGACGCAGAGCCCTTCAACAACACACGCGCCTAAGGGCGCTCGAGCCGGCAAGCCCGGGAACTTTACGAAGGCCCCTCTCCGTCCCGGCCTCGCCGGGCCACCTCTCCCCACTTGGTGGGGCGAGGAACCAGCACTGCGCATTGGCTTTTCCATCGATTTCGGGCAAACCTCGTCGCCTGTAATCGACATGGAGAAGCGTGATGTTCCGATGGGGTGTTTTGTCGACGGCCAAGATCGGCCGCGAGCATTTGTTGCCGGCGATGGTCGAGGCCGAGAATGGCGTGCTGGCGGCGATCGCCAGCCGCGACCTGTCGAAGGCCAAGGCGCTGGCCGAGCGCTTCGGTGCGCGCCATGCCTTCGGCTCCTATGAGGACCTGCTCGCCTCAGACGAGGTCGACGGCGTCTATATCCCGCTGCCGACGTCGCAGCATGTCGAATGGACGGCGAAGGCTATTCAAGCCGGCAAGCATGTGCTGGTCGAAAAGCCGCTGGCGCTCGACGCCAAGGACATCGCGCCGCTGATCAAGCTTCGCGACGCCAGCAAAGTGCTGGTCTGCGAAGCCTTCATGGTCATCTACCACCCGCAATGGATCAAGGTGCGCGACCTCATCGCCAGCGGCGCCATAGGTCGGTTGCGGCATGTGCAGGGCGCGTTCTCCTACTACAATGTCGACCCCAACAACATGCGCAACCAGCTCGATCTCGGCGGCGGCGCGCTGCCCGACATCGGCGTGTACCCGACCGTGTCGACGCGCTTTTCCACCGGCAAGGAGCCGCTGCGCGTCCAGGCGACGATCGAGCGCGACAAAAAATTCGGCACCGACATCTACTCCTCGATCCGCGCCGATTTTGGCGACTTCGAACTGTCCTTCTACCTGTCGACGCAGATGGCGGCGCGCCAGGTCATGGTGTTCCATGGCGAGAAGGGTTTCATCGAGGTGTTCTCGCCGTTCAATGCCGGGCTCTACGACCATCACCGGGTCGAGCTGCACAACCAGAACCACACCGAGGCGCAGGTGTTCCGCTTCCCCGGCACGCAGCAGTACCGGCTGGAGGTCGAGACTTTCGCGCGGGCAGCACAGGGCGGCAAGGAGCGCGTCTTCACGCTGGAGGAGTCCGTGCTCAACCAGAAGGTCATCGACGCCATCTTCCGCGCCGGCGGCAAGGATGGCTGGGAGGCCGTCTAACTCTTTGTTCTGACGCAATTCCGGACGCTTTCGCGGAATTGCTTTAGCCGGCTACCTGGGAGGGGAAATGGCGGACGATGCGGATGTGATCATTGTCGGCGGCGGCCTTGCCGGGCTGGTTGCCGCCGCCGAGCTGGCCGAGGCCGGCAGGAAAATCGTCATCGTCGACCAGGAGCCGGAGCAGTCGCTGGGCGGCCAGGCGTTCTGGTCTTTCGGGGGCCTTTTCCTCGTCGATTCGCCCGAGCAGCGGCGCATGCGCATCCGCGATTCGCATGACCTGGCGCTCGAGGACTGGCTGGGCACCGCCGCCTTCGACCGGCCCGAGGATTTCTGGCCGCGCAAATGGGCCGAGGCCTATGTCGGTTTCGCCGCCGGCGAAAAGCGCTCCTGGCTCACGCAGCGCGGCCTGAAGTTTTTCCCGGTGGTCGGCTGGGCCGAGCGCGGTGGCGGCAATGCCATCGGCCACGGCAATTCGGTGCCGCGCTTCCACATCACCTGGGGCACCGGCCCCGGCGTGCTCGAACCTTTTGTGCTGCGCGTGCGCGAGGCGCAGAAGCGTGGATTGATAGACTTCAGGTTCCGTCACCGGGTCAATGAACTGACGCGGACGGGCGCGACGATAACCGGTGTGCGCGGCGACATCCTGCAGCCGAGCACTGTCGAGCGCGGCCACAAGAGTTCGCGCGAGATATCAGGCGATTTCGAGCTGCATGCGCAAGCGGTGATCGTTGCCTCCGGCGGTATTGGCGCCAACCATCAACTTGTCCGGGAAAACTGGCCGCAACGGCTGGGCGCGGCACCGAAGCGCATGATCACCGGCGTGCCCGACCATGTCGACGGCCGCATGCTGGCGATCGCGGAACAGTCAGGCGGCTCGATCATCAACCGCGACCGCATGTGGCACTATGTCGAGGGCATCAAGAACTGGGCGCCGATCTGGACCGACCATGCGATCCGCATCCTGCCGGGCCCGTCATCACTGTGGCTGGATGCGCGCGGCAAGCGCCTGCCGGTGCCGCTCTATCCCGGCTTCGACACGCTGGGCACGCTCAGCCATATCATGGCGACCGGCTTCGACTATTCCTGGTTCATCCTGACCAGGAAGATCATCCAGAAGGAGTTCGCGCTGTCGGGCTCCGAACAGAACCCGGACCTGACCGGCAAGAGCTGGCGCCAGGTGCTCGGCCGCGCCACGTCAGGCATTCCGGGCCCCGTGAAAGCGTTCATGGAGAAGGGCGAGGACTTTATTGTCGAGGCCGAACTGCCAACACTGGTCGCCCGCATGAACGCGCTGGCCGGCGGCGAGCCGCTGCTCGAACTTGCCCAGGTCGAGCGCGAGATTCGCGCCCGCGACCGGCAGCTCGACAATCCGTTCTCCAAGGACATGCAGATCACCGCTCTGCGCGGTGCGCGCGCCTATCTCGGCGACCGGCTGATCCGCACGGCCAAACCGCACAAGATGCTCGATCCGGCAAATGGCCCGCTGATAGCGGTCCGCCTCAACATCCTGACCCGCAAGACGCTGGGTGGCCTGCAGACCGATCTCGACAGCCGCGTGCTGGGTGCCGATGGGCAGCCGGTCGAGGGGCTCTATGCCGTCGGTGAGGCCGCCGGTTTCGGTGGTGGCGGCGTGCATGGCTATGCGGCGCTGGAAGGCACGTTCCTCGGCGGCTGCATCTTTTCCGGCCGCGGCGCCGGCCGGGCAGCGGCCGCCTCGGTGGCGTGAAACGACGCCATCGCGGCCTGATTTTCCGGCTTGGGTTCCACATATGCCCGGGCGATAAACATATGACTTTTTTATATTTTTCAGTTTTGAGCCGCCTCGAATACAAATGCGGATGCTTTTATCTTTCTGAGTGCAGCCGGTCCTGAGCCGCTGCAGGCAGTCGCCACCTAGTGGCGACAGTTTCAGAAAGAAGGAAGTCTCCGATGTTCCTCTCAGACGGGCTCTATCTGCCCACCCATCGTCCGCTGCCGGCGTCGCAGGTCGAACGTATCCGGCTCGCGGCCAACAGCAATCGCCGGCCGGCCAGACTTGTCGCGCCATTCACACCGACATGGTGGCTGCTGGTCGTCGGCGCCTTGCTGGCCGCCGCCGCGATTGCCGCCCAGCTTTCCTGATCGCAAGGCAGGAGGTGATCATGCAAGGCTCCCACATTTCCCCTGACGGAAACGCCCTTCACCGCTTCGTCGTTGGACGCGACGGCGAAGGCCATTGGATCGCGCGCGACGAAGAAGGCCAGACCGGCGGCGTTTTTGCCGACAGGAGCTCCGCCGTGCGTTTCGCCACGATGGAAAGCGGCCATCGCGCCGGGGCGATACGCTTCGCCCCGGCAGGCGTCCGGTTGTCCCTGTTCAACTGATCCGCGCCTGGTTCCGAACCGACCGGACCGATCTGGCCATGGACAATTCCAACAACATTGCAGGGCCCAACAGCGCCAACCTCACCGGATTGCTTGATCGCCTGCCGCATGTCGGCAGGTTGCTCGAACACCAGCTGGGGGAAGCCGCGCGCGGTCTGTCGCTCGACAGATCATCCCGACAAGGCCGCCGGTTCACCCATCTGGTCGAGGCCGGCGCCACGCTCGACGCCGTCCTCCTGCTCGCCGCTTTGTCGAGGCCGGAGCGTGCGGTCTCGTCCATCAGCAGGACCGGAGAGCGTTGGCTCTGCCGCATTCAAGCCACGCCCGCAGGGGCGCCGGCCCAGGCTGGAGAATTCGAAGCGGACCATACGGATATGGCCGCCGCCGTGCTGTCGGCCCTGCTTCTGTCGCACCTCGAACAGGCAGCGCACCCAAGAAATCACCCAGGAGAATCCCATGGTATCAGAACAAGCACGATTACGCCTGACCGGAGCGATGACTGCGCTGGTGACGCCGTTCACCGACGGCGAGGTCGATCTGAAGCAACTGACCACGCTCGTGCGTTGGCAGATCGAACAAGGGATCAACGGGCTGGTCCCGTGCGGCACCACAGGTGAATCCCCGACCTTGTCGTGGGAGGAGCGCCTCGACATCATCGCGCTCTGCGTGAAAATTGCCGGCGGCAGGGTGCCGATCATCGCCGGCACCGGCACGAACAGCACCGAGACCACGATTGCCTTTTCGACAACCGCCGAAGCTTTCGGCGCCGACGCCGCCCTCATCGTGACGCCCTACTACAACAGGCCGAGCCAGGAGGGTATTTTTCGCCACTTCGAAGCTGTCGCCAGCAAGGTCAGGATACCGATCATCGTCTACAATGTGCCGGGGCGAACCGGTGTCGACCTGTCGCTGGAGACGATCGAGCGCCTGGCGCAGATTCCAGCCATCGTCGGCATCAAGGATGCCACCGGTGATGTGAACCGGCTATCCTCGCTTCCTGCTGTGCTGAGGCGCCGCTTTATCTGCCTGTCGGGCCACGACGCGACGTCGTTCGGCTTCAACACGATGGGCGGGCGTGCACCATCTCCGTGGTCTCCAACGTCGCGCCGCGACTGTGTGTCGAGATGCATGATGCCTGCAGGCAAGGCGATCATCACACCGCGCGGGCCATCCATCATCGCTTGCGGCCACTGATCGCCGCACTTGAGCTGGAGAGCAATCCGGTGCCGGTCAAACACGCGTTGAGCCTGGCGCTGGGGCTGAGCCCGGACGTCCGATTGCCATTGACCGCCGTCCGTCCTGAAACCGAAACCGCGATCCGTGAGGCTATGCTGGCCTTGGGGGGAAGCATCTCTGGTGTCGCTCCATCAAGACCGGTGCTGGCCTCGCCCGCGCCGTGGCGGCTTTGACGGAGGCGCTTTGCCATCGACGGCATAGACCAATCCCGGCTGGACGATCCATTCGCCGGTGCGGAGCGCTTCGACATCGAAGCGCCCGCTGCGGTCGCGCGGTGCGACGCCGACAAAACGATAACGCCGTCCACGCGCATCGACGACCGTGTCAGCGATCGGGTGGCCGGCGAGTCGGCCGATGATTGCTCCCTGCTCCCTCAGGTTTGCCAGGATGAAATACTCCGTCGGCACCCTGCGGCTTTCCCTTGAGGTCAGCCAGACTGAATTTAATCTCATGTTCGTTCGAAGCCAGATTGTCGTTCCGGCCGCCGGCCAAGCGGCGGCCGGAATTACATAGTCGCTGGCCGCGTAGGAATTCGAGAGCAGGTTTTGGCCTGAATTATATATGCCGCATATGTCCGGCCGTGTTCTCGAACAGGGATCCAGCCGCGCGGGGGCGTGGCTCGATGCAGTCGGACGAGGGCGTCGTGCCGGTTCGCCGCGACAATCGGGATGTGGGCGCTCCAGCCTGCCTGGTCTATGGTCACCATCCCGCCAATGGTGTTCGAGGCACGGGCGGTCGCGATAGTCATCCGTGTCGACACATGCGCCGAAGAAGCGCCAACGCGCCTCCGAGCCTGGTCATGTCTGCGATTTCCTTGCTGTTGGTCACCGCGGGTTTGTCTGCCCGCTCTGCATCGCGCCTCGCCCTATGCCAGCGCCGCAGGCGGTGCCTCGCGTCACTTCGGTGTCCGTATGCTGGGCGCAGGGCTCTCGCGGCGATCCGGCTTCGGCCCCTCGATGCGTCCTCCCTGTTGATGACGTGGCAGCGGTGAGATGCAGCGGAACAGGTCGAAAGGCTCGATAAAGGCAGCGATCAGCGGCAGGCGTTGCATGAGGGTATCCGGCTCCGTATCTTTAATATGTATGCAGTCTGCATATTACTAATGCAGGTGTCAAGCCGAGCGAAAGCGTTCCGGCAGGTGGGTCCGCATCGGATCACGCCAGTGCCATCGTCTCAGGGGAGAGGAAAATCGCTCACCAGAGCCAGGCGCCCTTGCCAAGGGCGGCTACCGCATCGACGATCCGGGTGAAGCTCGCGCGGGCGCGGCCAACCGTGTGCCGGGCCCTGAGATAGCCATGCACCAGCCCCGGTTCCTCGAACCAGGTGGCGCGCCCGCCTGCCGCGACGATACGGTCGCGGTAGGTCTCACCATCCGAAGACAGCGGATCGCACTCTGCGGTGACAAGCACCGTCGGCGGCAGGTTGGAGAAGTCAGTGTCGGCAAGCGGTGCGAGTGTCGCGTCGCCGCTGCGCTCCTGCCCGCCGGTGCGGATGTGCTTGTAGAATTCGAGATCTCGCATGGTCAGCATCGGCGCTTCGGCATGCCTGAGATAGGATCCCTTTGCTCGGTCCCCGCCGAGGCCGGGATAGATCAGCACCTGGCCGACCGGCTTGCGCGGATGGCCGCGTGTCGCATGGCTTACGGCAGCGGCAAGATTGCCGCCGGCGCTGTCGCCGCAAAGCAGAATGGGGTGATTGCGGGTGGTGGCGGCCCATTCGAAGGCGTTCATCACGTCGTCGAAAGCGGCCGGATGCAGGTGTTCCGGCGCCAGCCGGTAGTCGACCGAGACCACCTCATATCCGGTACGGGCGCAGAGCTCGGCGCAGACATCGTCATGGCTGTCCAGCCCGCCGAGGATGAAGCCGCCGCCATGGAAATAGAGCACCGTCGCTGCCGCTTGCGGGGTGTTTCGGTAGATGCGGATCGGGATGTCGTGCGTCGGCGTTGCAATGGCAGCGGTTTCGACCGAGACGCCTTCGGGATAGCCGGCAAAGAACTCCCGGCACATGTGGTTGTAGATCTCGCGCTGCTGGGTGATCGTGTAGTCGATCGTGTCCGGCGGATAGTATGAATTCGTCCGTTCGATGAAGGCCCAGGTCTCGGCGTCGATCAGTTTCTTGTAGTCGGTCATGGAGCTGGCCTGCCGCTCATTTCCCCTTCCACACCGGATCGCGCTTTTCTGCAAACGCGCGAAAGCCTTCCATATTGTCCTCGGAACCGTAGAGGGCATCGACCGTCGGCAGTTGGCGGCGCGTCACCCGGTTCATCGCATCCTGGAAGCTGAGCACCTCGGCCACCCGCGCCGTTTCCTTGATCGCGGCAAACACTAGGGGCGGGCCGCTGGCGAGCAGCCGGGCGATCTCCCAGACCCGGTCCTCAAGCTTCTCCTTGGGCAGCACTTCGTTGACCAGGCCCCAGCGATGCGCCTCGGCGACATCCATCCAGCGTCCGGTGAGCAAAAGGTCCATGGCGACATGGTAGGGGATGCGTTTCGGCAGTTTGATCGTCGCCGCGTCGGCCAGCGTGCCGGCGCGGATTTCAGGCAGCGCGAAGGATGAGTGATCGGAGGCGTAGATGAGGTCGCAGGACAGCGCCAGTTCGAAGCCGCCGCCGACCGCCATGCCGTTGACGCAAGCGATGACGGGCTTGTTCATGTCGCGCAGTTCCTGCAGGCCGGCAAAGCCGCCCACGCCATAGTCGCCGTCGACCGCATCGCCGCCGGCAGCCGCCTTCAGATCCCAGCCGGCGCAGAAGAACTTGTCGCCGGCGGTCTTGACGATGGCAACGCGCAAGGTGGGGTCGTCGCGAAACGCCTTGAAGGTCTCGCCCATCAGCCGCGACGTCTTCAGGTCGATGGCGTTGGCCTTGGGCCGGTCGAGCGTGACCTCGAGGATCGTGCCCTCGCGGCGAGTGGTGATGACGTCAGCCATTCTTCTTGTCTCCCAGCACCAGCAGCGCGTCGGCGATCCAGGCACCCTTGCCCTCGGCGCAGACGATCAGCGGGTTGATGTCGAGTTCCTCGATCTCGCCGGCATTCTTCTGCACGAAGGCGGCAATGCCCGAGATGGCGTCGATGGCCGCGGCGACATCGGCTTTCGGCCGGCCGCGATAGCCTTCGAGCAGCGGATAGAGTTTAAGGCCGCGCAACGCCGCCTCGATGTCGTCGCGGGTTGCCGGCAGCATCAGCGTGACGCTGTCGCGCAACAGTTCGACCAGCACGCCACCGGTGCCCAGCGTCATCACCGCGCCGAACATCGGATCGCGGGTGAAGCCGACGATCAGTTCGGCGACACCGTCGCGCACCATGCGCTCGACATAAAGCCCGGTGCCGAGCGGCAGCAAGTCATGCGCCGCCGTGCTGACGGATTCGGCGTCCTTGAGATTGAGCCTGACGGCGCCGACCTCGGATTTGTGGGTAACGCCCAGCGCCTTCAGGGCGACGGGAAAGCCGAGCGCCATCGACGAGATCACCGCCTCGACCGCATTGCCGGCGCGTTCACCTTTCGGCACCGGCAGGCCTGCCTTGATCAGCCGTGCCTTCGCCTCGGCCTCGTCGGGGGTGACGTGGTCGCCGCCGGGTGCGCCGGCAGCCGAGGTGTCGATCGGCTGCGCCTGCGGCTCGTGCCACGCCCAGCCGATGAAGGCTGCCGCCTGGGCGGCGTCCATGGCTTCGGAAATACCGAACAATGGCACCATGCCGCGCGCCATCAGCCCGGCCGTGTATTCTTCCGGCAGGTTCTCCGGCAACGAGGAGACGATCGCGCCTTGCGCCTTGTTGGTCTTCAGCGCCGATTCGAAGGCGCGCAGCGTCGCCCACCAGTCGGTGTCCGAGCAGCGGTCGGGGCGGGGGAAGTCGAGCACCAGCATGTTGAGGTCGAAGCCGCCCGACACCATGGCGGTGAAGGTGGCGGTCATCGCCGGCTCATTGTTCCAGATGAAGGTGTGGTAGTCGAGCGGGTTGGCCACCGCGACCAGCGGCCCCAGCGTCGATTTGACATGGGCGCGGTGGGTGTCGGTCAGGACCGGGAAGTTGACCCAGCGCCCTTCGGCGCTGTCGGCCATCACCGATGCCTCGCCGCCCGAGCAGCTCATCGACGACAGTCGATAGCCGGGCAGCGGACCGGTGATGTGCAGAAGCTTCAACGCCTCGATGAAGGCGGGAATCGAATCGACACGCGCGATGCCGAGCCGCTTCAGGAAGGCGCCCGATGCCGCGTCCGAGCCGGCGAGCGAGGCGGTGTGCGAGACGGTCGCCTGCCGCGCCTGTTCGGAGCGGCCGACCTTCATGGCGATGATCGGCTTCTTTAGCTCGCGCGCCCGCGCCGCCAGCTTCTCGAAGCCGGCTACCGAATCGAAGGCCTCGATATGCAGGCCGAGCGACGTGACCCGCTCGTCCTCGATCAGGCCGAGCGCCATTTCGGACAGGCCGGTCTGCGCCTGGTTGCCGGCGGTCATCAAAAAGGCGATCGGCAGGCCACGCTTCTGCATCGTCATGTTGATGGCGATGTTGGACGACTGGGTGATGATGGCGACGCCACGGCCACCCTCGGCCAGCCTGATGCCGCCATGCTGGTCTGGCCACAGAAGCGCGCCGTCGGCGTAGTTGATGAGGCCATAGCAGTTCGGCCCGATGATTGGCATCTGGCCCGCCGCCGCGACCAGTTCGGCCTGCAGCCGCTGGCCGTCTTCGTCGTAAGCCTCGGTCTCGAGGAAGCCGGCGGCAAAGCAGACAGCGCCACCGGCGCCGCGTTCGGCCAGCGCCTTGATCACCTCGATGGTCAGGTGCCGGTTGACGCCGACAAAGGCGGCGTCAGGCGCGCCGGGCAGCTCGGCCACCGAACGATAGGCCTTGCGGCCGGCGACCTCATCCTTGGTTGGATGCACAGGCCAGATCTCGCCGGCAAAGCCCATCTTGATCGATTGCGCAACGACAGCCGCGGCCTGCGCACCGCCGAAGACGGCGATCGACTTCGGCCGCAGGAGACGCTCTAGCTTGTGCATTATCAGGCTCCAAACGGGCGCAGCAGCGCCCGCGAAATGATGTGGCGCTGGATTTCCGACGTGCCTTCCCAGATGCGCTCGACACGCGCGTCGCGCCAGATGCGCTCCAGCGGCAGATCGTCCATCAGCCCCATGCCGCCGTGGATCTGGATCGCCTCGTCGGCGACGAAGGCGAGCATTTCGGTGGCCTTCAGCTTGGCCATGGCCATGTCCTGATCGGTGACGGTGCCCTGATCGTACTTCCAGCCGGCTTCGAACACCATCAGGTCGGCCGCCTTCAGTTCGGTCGCCATGTCGGCCAGCTTGAACGACACGCCCTGGAACTTGCCGATCTGCTGGCCGAACTGCTGGCGCTGCGCGGCATATTCGACGGCATGGCCAAGCGCCCGTTCGGCGCGACCGAGACAGGTGGCGCCGACCTGCAGGCGGGTCGCGCCAAGCCAGGAATTGGCAACGTCAAATCCCTTGTGCACTTCGCCGAGAACCTGGCTTGCAGGCAGCCGGCAATCGTCGAATTCCAGGATGGCGTTGGTGTAGCCGCGATGCGAGACGTTGCGATAGCCGTCGCGGACGGTAAAACCCTTGGTGCCCTTGTCGACGAAGAAGGCAGTGATCTTCTTGCGTTTTCCACGCGCGGATTCTTCCTCGCCTGAGGCCATGAAGACGATGGCGAAATCGGCAAGGTCGGCGTGGCTGATGAAATGCTTGGTGCCGTTCAGCACCCAGTCGTCGCCATCCTGCACGGCGGTCGCCTTCATGCCGCGCAGGTCGGAACCGGCGCCCGGCTCGGTCATCGCCAGGCAGTCCCACTTCTCGCCACGGATGCATGGGAACAGATACTTTTCGCGCTGCTCCGGCGTGCCGGCCAAAAGGATGTTGGAGGGACGCGCCACGCAGGTCCAGTGCAGCGCATAATTGGCGCGGCCAAGTTCCTTTTCGTAAAGCAGCCAGGTCACCGTATCCAGGCCGGCGCCGCCGACATCCGCCGGCATGTTGGCGGCATAAAGTCCGGCCTCGATCGCCTTGGCCTTGAGCTCCTCAATCAGCTCGCGGCGCAGCACGCCGGTGCGCTCGACCTCGCGCTCATGCGGATAAAGCTCATTCTCGACGAAGGCGCGCGTCGTCTCGACAATGAGCCTCTGTTCCTCCGACAGACCGAAATCCATGGTCTCAGCCCTTCTTCTTGTTGGTCTTTTTCTTCGGCTTCTCGGCTTTCTTCACCGGCTTGGAGGCCTTGGCCTTCTCGGCCGCCTTGGAGGCCGTGGGCTTCTTCGCCGCCAGCTTGGCCAACTGCCGGGTATAGTCCTTGTGCAAGGCGCCGGCGCCCCAGCCCTTGCCCTTGTTCTGCTTGGACAGCGCGTCCATGATCGCGACCAGATTGTCGTCGCGGATCTTCTCCAGCTCGCGGATCGACAGGCCGTGTGCCTGGTCGTCAGACTGCGTGGCGATCAGGTCGACCAACTCGTCGTTGAACTCCGGCACGTCCATCAGCTTGGTCCATGGCCATTTCAGGCACGGGCCGAACTGGGCCATGAAGTGGCGCATGCCGGCCTCGCCGCCGGCGACGCGATAGACCTGGAACATGCCCATCTGCGCCCAGCGCAGGCCGAAGCCATAGCGCATGATGTCGTCGAGTTCCTCGACCGTGCAGATGCCGTCCTTGATCAGCCACAGTGCCTCGCGCCATGCCGCCTCCAGCAGGCGGTCGCCGACAAAGGCCTCGATTTCCTTGCGGATGACCACCGGCTTCATGCCGATCGAGGCGTAGATCTCCTTGGCGACCTCGATCGCCTCGGGAAAGGTCTGTTCGCCGCCGACGATCTCGACCAGCGGCAGGAGATAGACCGGGTTGAACGGATGGCCGACGACCAGCCGTTCCGGATGCTTCTTCATCGCCACCTGCATGTCGGTCGGCTTGATGCCCGAGGTCGACGAGCCGACGATGGCGTTGGCCGGCGCATGGGCGTCGATCTCGGCCAGCACGCGGTGCTTGAGGTCGAGCCGCTCCGGCACGCTTTCCTGGATGAAGTCGGCATCGGCGACCGCCTCGGCGATGGTCTTGGCGAAGGTCAGCTTGCCTTCCTTGGGCAGGCCGCCGGGAACCATCTGCTTGTAGGCGCGCCGCGCGCCCTTCATCACTTCCGAGACCTTGCGCGACGCTTCCGGATCGGGATCGAAGATCGACACGTCGATGCCGTTGAGCAAAAGCCGCGCCACCCAGCCGGCGCCGATGACACCGCCGCCGATGGCGGCTGCCTTGTTGATGATGCTCATGCGGAAGCTCCGGTTCTTGTCGTGGCTGTCTGGGGATCAGTGAGAGGCACCCGCTCGCCGGCGCGGATCACGGACGGGTCGTAGGCCTTGCGGGCAAAGATTTCGAGCACGAAGGCCCGGAAGAATTCGACCGGCAGCGTGTCGTAGTCGGGGTCGAAGCTCGACTGGTCCCAGCGTTCGCAGAACTGGTCGCAATCGTCGAAATAGGCATGGCCGGCAAAGCGGTCGCGGGCATGGCGGTTGCCGCCGAGGTGGTGCGCGTAATAGAGGCGCTGGAAGTCGCCGTGCTTTTCCACCACCCAGGTGCATTGTTCGCGCACGAAGGGTTTCAGGATCGAAGCGGCGTACTCATCGTGATTGTAGGGCGCATAGATGTCGCCGATATCGTGCAGCAGCGCGCAGGCGATCCAGTCGCTGTCGGCGCCATCGCGCCAGGCGCGCGTCGCCGCCTGTAGCGAATGGCCGAGCCGGGTGATCTTGTAGCCCGACAGGCCCTCGTCGAGCTGCACCAGCGCATCGAGCAGCCGCTCGC
The DNA here is from genome assembly GCF_059683645.1 of Mesorhizobium sp. RCAM 05104. NCBI lineage: Bacteria > Pseudomonadati > Pseudomonadota > Alphaproteobacteria > Hyphomicrobiales > Phyllobacteriaceae > Mesorhizobium > Mesorhizobium sp. RCAM 05104. The sequence goes on from NZ_CM185033.1 coordinate 3,576,457, forward strand.
CGGTCCTGGCCGCATAGTCGATTTCGTGGGCGGTCAGGAACTCGTAATCGTCCCTGTCGCCATCCTTCATCGCGGTGAATTTGACGGTTGTCATGCCGACCTCCCAGCCAGGTTCAGCTTATGCCGTGACCGGTGCCCGCTTGGTCAGGTTGAGCTTCTTGCGCACTTCCTCGGGTCCGAGGATCCTGGCGCCCAGATTGGTGACGATGCTGGCGGCACGCTCGACCAACTGCGCGTTGGTCGCCAGCACGCCCTTGTCGAGCCACAGATTGTCTTCGAGGCCGACGCGGACATTGCCGCCGGCCAGCACCGCCGCGGCGGCATAGGCCATCTGGTTGCGGCCGATGGCGAAGGCCGACCAGTTCCAGGTCGACGGCACATTGTTGACCATGGCCATGAAGGTGTTGAGGTCGTCAGGCGCACCCCACGGCACGCCCATGCAGAGCTGCACCAGAGCGTCAGGATTGAGCACCTTTTCCTCGACCAGCTGCTTGGCGAACCATAGATGGCCGGTGTCGAAAGCCTCGATCTCCGGCTTGACGCCAAGCGCCGTCATCATGCCGCCCATGGCGCGCAGCATGCCGGGCGTGTTGGTCATCACATAGTCGGCCTCGGCGAAGTTCATGGTGCCGCAGTCGAGCGTGCAGATTTCCGGCAGGCACTGGCGCACATGTTCCATGCGGTTGGTGGCGCCGCCCATGTCGGTGCCTTTTTCGTTGAGCGGCAGCGGCGCCTCGGGCGAGCCGAACACCATGTCGCCGCCCATGCCGGCGGTCAGGTTCAGGATGACGTCGACGTCTGCCGCGCGGATACGCTCGGTCACCTCACGATAGAGATGCACGTCGCGCCGAGGCTTGCCGGTTTCGGGATCGCGCACATGGCAGTGGACGATCGCCGCACCCGCCTTGGCCGCATCGATGGCCGAATCGGCGATCTGCTTGGGCGAGCGCGGGACATGCGGGCTGCGATCCTGCGAGCCGCCGGACCCGGTCACGGCACAGGTAATGAAAACCTCACGGTTCATCGCGAGCGGCATCGAAATCCTCCCAATCGAGATAGCCATGCATGTCGCTCAAAAGTGGGAAACCGGTTTTGGGATAACGACATGCACCAGAACGAGCCAACAATGACTGACTTGCCGGAAACTGTTTTGCGTTTTACGAAGCTCTCATGATCAAAAGCGAAAAACCGACAATCTTTCGCGCCGAGCGCTTGCCGCTCAAGGTGACGCTACTGGTGTTTTCCGGCTCGTCCATCATGTGCGTCGCGTCGGCTGTCGACCCGCTGCGCGCCGCCAACCGCATTTCCGGCGAGACCTTGTTCGATTTCAAACTGGTCTCGGTGACCGGCGAGGCTCCGGTCACCACTTGCGGCCTGCCAGTGGCGGTCAATGGCCGTTTCGATGCGAGCGAGCCAACCGATGTTCTTGTCGTCGTTGCCGGTTTCGGCACCCAGAATTATGCAACGTCAGCTCTGCTGTCGGGCCTGCGCCGGGCGGCGCGGGCGGCGCGCGCCTGCGGCGGCGTCGAGGCCGGCACCTGGCTGGTGGCGCGCGCCGGCCTGCTGGAAGGGCGCAGCGCCACCACCCACTGGGAAGACATGGAGGATTTTTCGGCGGCCTTTCCCGGCGTCGATGTCCGCCCGGACCGCTATGTCATCGACGGGCCGGTCTTCACCTCGGGTGGTGCCTCGCCGACCTTCGACCTGATGCTGCATCTCATTCGCACGCGGCTCGGCATGGCCGTCGCGCTCGATGTCGCCAGCGTCTTCATCTACGACCAGGCTCGCGCCGCGACCGATGCGCAGCCGCTCGTCTCACTCGGACGGCTCGACGGCTACGATCCGCGGCTGGCGCAAGCCATCCGGCTGATGGAAGCGCATGTCGACCAGCCGCTGACCATAGAAGCGGTGGCCAAGCGCGCCGGTGTGACGGCGCGGACGCTGGAGAGCATTTTCCGCAAGTCGATCGGCGAGACGCCGGGCGCCTATTATCTCAGGCTGCGCCTGGGGGCGGCGCGACGGCTGGTGGTCGACACCAGGGTGGCGATGGCCGATATAGCCGGGCGGACTGGATTTTCGTCCGCCGCGGCATTTTCAAGGGCATTTTCACGGGCTTTCGGCGAAGCGCCGGTCAGGCTGCGCCGAGGCTGATATGCATGTCGCCCAAAAGTGTATTGCGGTTTTGGGGCAACGACATGCACAAAATCGGCAGGATCAGGCAGCGTTCTGGCGGTCTGCGCCAGCGTCGATCTGCGAACGCATCTGTCTGGCAAGATGGGTCTCAAAACGGCTGGCGACGGCGCGGTCCCATTCGTTCGAGCGGTGCGTAGCATCCTTCGGATGCGGCATTGCCATCAGCCGGTCGATGATCGATCCGGCCTCGCCCGGTGAGAGCAGGGCGTCGATTTCACGTTCGTTCTGCATATCGGTTCGCCTCCTTCTTCCTCTCCGCCACGAAGCATCCTTATAGGAGATACGTGACGGCAGTTTGAAGGCAGGAGCGAGGTCATTGAAGGGCGGCAAAGGGCAAAACCTTGTCGTCCGAAACGGCCTCGCGCAAACCCGTTCCAGGGCGGCAGGAGCGTTGTCCTGCCGCCCTTCGAACAGTTCGAAACGGCTTTCCGCTCTCAGACGTAGCGGTTGACGATGTTTTCCAGCAGTTCCTGGCGACCCGACCTCGGCTGCGGCTCGATCTTCTTCTTGACGACGCGCTCGGCGATTTCTTCCAGCGTCCGCTTGCCGGACAGCATCGCCTTGCCCTCTGCGCTGTTCCAGCCGGCGTAGCGCTCTGCCAGCGGAGCCGACAGCGCCTTGTCCTCGACCATGCGGGCCGCGGCCTTGAGGCCACGCGCGCAGCAATCCATGCCGCCGATATGGCCGATCAGCAGATCCTGCGGATCGAGGGACTGGCGGCGCAGTTTTGCGTCGAAATTGGTGCCGCCGGTCTTGAAGCCGCCAGCCTGCAGGACCTGATAGTAGGCCAGCGCCATCTCCGGCACGTTGTTGGGGAACTGGTCGGTATCCCAGCCCGACTGGTAGTCGTTGCGGTTCATGTCGATCGAGCCGAAAATGCCGAGCGCATTGGCCAGCGCCAGTTCGTGCTCGAAGGAGTGACCGGCCAGGATGGCGTGGCCCTGCTCAATGTTGAGCTTGACTTCCTTCTCCAGCCCGAAGCGCTTGAGGAAGCCATAGACCGTGGCGACATCGTAATCGTACTGGTGCTTGGTCGGCTCCTGCGGCTTCGGCTCGATCAGGATCGTGCCCTTGAAGCCGATCTTGTGCTTGTAGTCGACGACGAGGCTGAGGAAGCGGCCGGCCTGCTCCTGCTCGCGGGCCAGGTCGGTGTTGAGCAGCGTCTCATAACCCTCGCGTCCGCCCCACAGCACGTAGTTCTCGCCCTTCAGCCGCTTGGTGACGTCGATGCAGCTCTTCACCGTCGCGGCCGCATAGGCAAAGACGTCCGGATCGGGGTTGGTGGCGGCGCCCGACATGAAGCGGCGATTGGAGAACAGGTTGGCCGTGCCCCAGAGCAGCTTGACGCCGGTCTGCTTCATCTTGCCGGCAAAGTAATCGGCGATCTCATCGAGGCGGGCAGCGCTCTCGGAGAAATCCTTGCCCTCGGGCCGCACGTCGGCGTCGTGGAAGCAGAAATAGGGCGCGCCGAGCAGCGAGAACATCTCGAAGGCGACGTCGGCCTTGAGCTTGGCCAGTTCCATCGTGTCGACGCCTCCGGCCTTGGGAAACCAGGGGCGATCGAAGGTCTGGCCGCCGAACGGATCGCCGCCCGGCCAGGCGAAGGAATGCCAGTAGGCGACGGCAAAGCGCAAATGATCTTCCAGCCGCTTGCCGGCGACAACCTCATCCGGATTGTAGAACCGGTAGGCGAGCGGATTGGTCGAATCCGGACCCTCGTATTTGATCTTCTGGATATCGCCGAAAAATCCGCTGCTCATGGCTCTCTTCCTCTCGAATAGTCCGCCTTGATTACCTCAGGCGTAATTGGTTTCGTTCTTCCGCCGGTCGAAAAGGCTCATGTCAAAGCCAGTCAACAAAGGAGACAGACCATGACCGACCTCAGCAAGATCGCCGAAGGCTACATCACCGCCTGGAACGAGAGCGACGCGAATCTCCGCGCAGCCTTGCTCAAGGCGACCTTCACCGAAGACGTCAGCTATCGCGATCCGCTGATGCAGGGCGATGGCCATGCGGGTATCGCGGCACTCATCGACGGCGTGCAGCAGCGCTTTGCCGGCTTCCGCTTCTCGCTGAAGGGCACGCCCGATGGTTTCGCCGACAAGATCCGCTTCTCGTGGAATCTCGGTCCGGAAGGCACTCCGTCCGTCATCGAAGGCACCGACATCGGCGTCATCGAGAACGGCCGCCTGAAGAGCGTCACCGGTTTTCTCGACAAGGTGCCGGCACAGTGAGCTGCCAAGCCGCGGCGTGGGGGAGAAATCGCTCACGCCGTGACACTCTTGATTGCCGGGTACAGCGCCCGGAAGCGGTGGTAGGCATCCGCATAGGCCCCGCCGAGCGCAGCGTCCGGTTCGATCGTCGCATCGGTCGCGGGCGCCGTGCAGACGCTGAGCGGATCCGCGCCCGTCGCCGCGATCAGGCCGAGCCTGGCCGCGCCAAAGGCGGCGCCGAAATCGCCGTCGGCGGGAATGTCGACCGGCAGGCCAAGCGCGGTGGCGATCGCCTTCAGCCAGTAGCGTGAGCGCGAGCCGCCACCGATCGCTGTCACTCGCGTCAATGTCGTGCCGGCCTTGGCCAGCGCTTCGAGGCTGTCGCGGAAGGCAAAGGCGACGCCTTCCAGCACCGCCTGGGTCAGCACCGCGCGGCTCGATTCATGCGCCAGTCCGCTGAACGCGCCGCGAACGGCGGAATCATTGTAGGGCGTGCGCTCGCCAGACAGATAGGGCAGGAACGACACGCCACTCGGCGCCTTCAGCGTACCGCCGAGCTCGGCGGTCAGTTCGCCGGCGCCCTTGCCGGTGATCTCCGACAGCCAGTTCAGCGAATCCGTCGCCGACAGGATGACGCCCATCTGGTGCCAGGTGTCAGGCAGGGCGTGACAGAAGGTATGCACCGCGCTCGCCGGGTTGGGCAGGTAGGAGGCGTTGGCGGCAAACAAAACACCCGACGTGCCGAGCGAGACGAAGGCCTGGCCGACGCCGACCGTGCCCATGCCGCAGGCCGAGGCGGCATTGTCGCCGGCACCGCCGGCAATCGGAATGCCGGCCTGCAGGCCCCATTTCGAAGCCAGCTCGGCGCGCAAGGCGCCGGCCTTCTGCGTGCCCTCGACCAGCGACGGCATCTGTCTTTCGTCGAGCGATGTCGCCGCGAGCAATTCGGCCGACCAGCGCCGTTCGCCGACATCGAGCCAGGAGGTGCCGGCCGAATCCGACATTTCCGAAATGTGCTCGCCCGAAAGCCAGAGCCGCAGGAAATCCTTGGGCAGCAAGACCTTCGCCACCTTGGCGAAAATGGCGGGCTCGTTGTTCTTCACCCAGGCCAGCTTCGGCGCGGTGAAACCGGGAAAGACGATGTTGCCGGTCAACGCGCGAAAGCGCGGGTTGGCGTCGAGGGCAGCTGCCTCGGCATGGCTGCGCGTATCGTTCCACAGGATGCAAGGGCGAAGCACCTGGTCGGCCGCGTCAAGCAGGGTCGCGCCATGCATGTGACCGGAAAGGCCGATGCCTTTGACGGCGGAGAGTTGTTGCGGGTAGGCGGCCCTCAGCGCGGCGATCGCCTCTTCACAGGCGCGAATCCAATCGGCGGGATCCTGTTCCGACCAGCCGGGATGCGGCCGCGACACATCGAGCGATGCATGGCCGGAGCCGACGACGGTTTGCCCGGCATCGATGAGCATCGCCTTGACGCCCGATGTACCGAGATCGAGCCCGAGATACATGTCTTCCTCCCCATGCCATTAATTTTTTCGGATCTCGAAAAAATCTGGCTTGGCCAGTTTTTAAGACAAGATCCGCTTCCGGTCAATTCTCCGACAAATCGGCCGCACGACGCGAAAGCAGCGCCGACAGCGGGCTGTCGGGTCGAGCCATCGAACGTTCCGCGGCAAGCGCCCTGGCCAGTGCGCCGTCACCGGCCCGCAAGGCCGCCTCGATCAGCGTCAGGTCGATGACGTCGCGTTGCGCGTGGCTGCCGCCGAAACGATGGGCGATCGCCCGGATCGGCCGGATCAGGCGCACAGTCTCAGTGTAGTTGCCGTCGCCGAACGCCTTGATGGCGAGTGTCAGCGGGTGGCCGACATCCCGGGTGAACGTGACGTTGTCATCGCTGCCGCGCATCGCCTCGCGCTGCGCCTCGAGCAAGGTCTGAGCCTGGGCGTCGAGGCCGGCGCCGACAAAGGCCATCATCGCGTGGGCATCGTTGAAGGCATAGTTGCCGGCGCCGGCCTTGCGCCAGTTGGCAGCGATCGCTGCCCAGCGGTCGCCGACATCGATGCCGCCGAGATAGAGCCGCCACAGGATCGCCGAGGCATCGACCATGTTGAGCGCCAGTGTCGATCGGTCGCTGTAGATGGGGCCGTCATAGAGGGCCAGAACTTCGTCGATCTCGCCGAGATCGTAGTGGAACAGCGCCAGATGCCACCAATTGTGCACCTGCAGGAAGCTCTCTCTCGTCCACGCCTCGGGATTGGTGCGCATCCACGCAATGCCATCCCTTTGCCGGCTCTGCATTTCCATGACATGCGCGACGGCATGCTGGGCCCAGCCGTCGCGCGGCTCGATCTCCACCGCGCCGCGGCCAAGCATCTCGGCCCGCGCATAGTCACCCATTTCCTCCAGTCCGAACGCCTGCATGCCGAGGATGGCGTGGTAGCCGGGCATGCCGCTCCGCCAGGACGGCAGGGCGCGGGCGATGCGGTCGCGCAACATGCGGGCATTGCCGGTGAAGAAATCGATCTGGTGACCAACCTGCAGCGCCAGCGCGTCGCGCGGGTTCTCGATGGCGATGTCCTCGAGAATGCTGCCGGCATCATGCCAGCGCCCGTTGACGAGATGGCCAAGGGCCGAGACATGCGCCTGCTCCCGCGTTGTCGCGGCAAGCGGCAGCGCCGCCGCATGGCAAGCCCTAGCCACCGCTGTCGCCTCTCGCTCGGTGGCGAGGCCGAAGAGATAACCCTTGAACACATGCGCCATGACGAAGCCGGGATCCTCGACGATAGCACGATCGACGGAGGCGACCGGATCGCCGATGAAACACTGCAATTCATGGACAGCCTGGCTGTAGGGTGCGAACCCCGCCTCCGTCGCGCCTGAAAATGTCAGGCCGAATGGATCCCTGATTGCCATGCGATGTCCTCTGACCAGCCTGTGATCGACCCTTCGAACCCTTGGGTCCAAAGCGATCTTAAAGCATGGGCCACGGACGCGCCAAGTGTGTGTTGCGCTGGTCTAGTCCAGTAGTTTTCGTAGTTCATCAACCATGGGGTGCAGATTAGGCTTTGTAAAATCGGACAGATTGTGGCTTCATCGCGGCGCGGGTAAGGGGCTTGAAAATCGCGATCTGAGAGGGGACGCGATGTGGCTCTTTGAAATAGAGCTTCCGAGCAGCCGTTCGGAAGAGACGGGTGAAACGATTGCTTCGTTGCGACAAAGGTCGCGTCAAATCCATCCGTGGTTTATTAGTTTTCTTGCAACTGCAGCACTTGCGTTGCTGCCCAATTCCGCGGCCTTGGCAGCATGCGTGCTGGTTCCGTCTCCTGGAAATGACACCTTCACTTGCGATAGTGGCGATTCAGGCGGCAGCCTTACCGATACAGGCGGCGACAACACGCTGAATTTTCCCGCTGGCGGTACCGGGCAGGTAAGCGGCAATGTCACCTTTGGCGTGGGCACGGATCGCATCAACATGCAGTCCGGCACCATCACCGGCACTGTCGATCAGGGCGGCGGCACGGACTTCTTCACCATCGGCGCCGGCACTGTCGCGGGCAATGTCCAGCAGGGCGCCGGCATCGACGACTTCAACATGAGCGGTGGTCAGATCGGTTCGCTCAACCAGGGCGACGGCCTGGATACGCTCACCATGACGGGCGGTCGCATCGTCGATTTCTTCGATGATGGCGATCGCGCCGTGATGACCGGTGGCCGCATCGGCCGCGTCAACATGAAGCTCGACAAGAACTATTTCAACATGTCCGCCGGCACCATCGACCGCAACCTCGTTACCGGCTTCGACGAGGACACGATCATCCTTTCGGGCGGCACGATCGGCGGCAACATCAGCGTCAGCGGCGGCAACGACAGCGTGACGATTACCGGCGGCACGGTCGGCGGCGACGTGCTGATGAGCTTTGGCGCCGACAATTTCGTTTGGAGCGGCGGCGGCATCATATACGGCGCCGTCGGCCTCGGCGGCGACAACGACAGCGCCAAGCTCAGCAACCTCACCACTGCCAATCTCGGCGCCGTCGACGCGCTCAATGGCGGCCTTGGCGCCGACACGCTGACCTTCGACAACGTCAAGCTGGAGGGGATCGCCAGGGTCCAGAATTGGGAGACGATCAACGCCACCAACGACACCCAACTGATGTTGGATGGCAACCTCGTGCTCGGCGACAGCGGCACGGGCTCCGGATCGCTCAGTGTCGATCAGGCGAGCACGCTCTACGGCGGCGGCTTCAATGCCTCGATCCAGGCCTTTACGGCGGGCCAGCTGGCGCAGGTCACCAATGCCGGACGCATCGACCTGACCAATGGCGGCATCGGCGCCAGCGACCGGCTGACGATTTCCGGAAACTATACCGGGCTCGGCGGCCTGCTGCTCATCCAGACCGAACTTGGCGATGATTCGTCCGCTTCCGACAGGCTGGTCCTGTCGGGGGGAACGGCCTCCGGCTCGACCGGCATCGGGGTGGTCAATGTCGGCGGCGCAGGCGCCGAGACCACGGCGGACGGCATCATGGTCATCCAGGCGATCAACGGTGCCACATCCAGCGCCAACGCCTTTGCTCTCGACGCGCCGGTCGCCGCAGGCGCCTTCGAATATTATCTGTTCAAGGGCGGCGTCAGCCCTGGCAGCGGGGAGAACTGGTATCTGCGCTCGACGCTGATAACGCCGACGTCGCCGGCGGCGGCGCCGGCGCCGCTGGAGCCCGCCCCGCAGCCGGAACCGGTGCCGCCCGCGGTCGAGCCGCCGCCCCCGCCGCCATCCGAGCTGCCGCCGACGCCGCCGCCAACCGAGGGCGACATCAACAACCCGCCGGTCGACCCGACACCGCCGGTGCAAGCCAGCGACCCGGAGCCCGAGCCGCCGCCTCCGCCGCCGCCGGCATCGGCCGCGGATCCGCCACCGCCGCCACCGGTGGTGCCGACGGTGGTGCCCGACCTGCCGACACCGGCCGCGGGTGAGGAAATCCTGCTCTATCGTATCGAGGTACCGGTCTACTCGGCCTTGCCGCCAGTGGCCGAACATCTGGTTATGACGACGCTCGGCACCTTCCATGAACGGCGCGGTGAGCAGAGCCTGTTGTCGAACACGGAATTGTCACCGGTCTGGGGCCGCATCTTCGGCCAGGACACCAAGATGGCCTGGTCGGGAACGGTGTCGCCGTCCTTCGACGGCACTCTGTTCGGCTTCCAGGGCGGCTTCGACGTGTTCGGCCGGGAAACCAGCTCCGGTTCGGTCGATCGCGCCGGCCTGTTCATCGCCTATGCCAGCATGAATGGCGACGTGCGCGGCCAGGCGCTGGGGCAGGACAATCTGTCCGTCGGTGGTATCGACTTGAGCGGCACCAGCGTTGGCGGCTACTGGACCCGTATCGGCCAGGGCGGCTGGTACCTGGACGGCGTGGTCATGGCCACCTTCTTCGGCGGCAACGCCACGTCGTCGCGCGACATCGGCATCGACATCGGTGGAACCGGCATCACCGCTTCACTTGAGAGCGGCTATCCCATTAGCCTATCGCAAGCCTGGACACTCGAACCGCAGGCGCAACTGGTCTGGCACCATCTGTCGCTCGACGATACCTCGGACCGCTTCTCGTCGGTTTCCTTCGATTCCCACGACAGTGTCACCGGCCGGCTGGGCGCGCGGCTGCAGGGCGAGACCACGATCAACGGCATGGCGCTGCAGCCTTACCTGAAGGCCAACATCTGGCACGATTTCGGCGGCACCGAGCGTGTCAGCTTCGACACGACGGACATCTCGACCGAAGGCAGGTCGACCTCGTTGGAGTTCGGCGGCGGTGTCGTCGCCAAGGTAACCGACAAGGTCAGCATCTTCGCCACCGGCGACTACACCACCAATCTCGGCGGCGACAAGCGCCGCATTCTCGAGGGCAATCTCGGTTTGAGCGTCAAATGGTGAGGCATGTGAACCCGCAGCACCGCGCGTCCTTCAGGGCTCGCGGTGCTGTAACGTTCTGAATTTGCTCTGCCTCAATTGCCTGAACGCATCGCCACCGTGGCGATGCCGGCGCCGACCAGCAGCGTGCCGCCGGTGCGGTTGAAGATGCGGATCGCCTTGGGGTTGCGCACGACATTGCGCGCCCTCGCCGCGATCAGCGCATAGCCGAAGGCATTGGCGAAGGCGAGCGCCAGGAAGGTTGTCTCGAAGATCAGCATCTGCGTCCAGAAATCGGCGTGCCGGTCGAGGAACTGCGGCAGGAAGGCGACGAAGAAGGTGATGCTTTTCGGGTTGAGCGCCGTGACCAGCCAGGCATGCGCCATCATCCTGGCCGAGGACACAACGTCGGTGCGCGGTTCTGCTTTCAGTGCGCCGCCGGCCCGGAACAGTTTCACGCCGAGATAGATCAGATAGCCGGCGCCGATCAGCTTCAGGATCGTGAAGACGGTCGCCGAGGCCGCCAGCAGCGCGCCGATGCCCAGCATCGACAACGTCATCGCGGTGAAGTCGCCCAGTGCCACGCCGGCCGCCATCGGCAATGCGGTGCGCCAGCCCTGGCCCAGCGCATAGGACACGACCAGCAGGATGGTCGGGCCCGGAATGACAAGGAGGATCGTCGACGCGGCGGCAAAGGCGGCCCAGTTTTCGAAGGACATGCTCGTCTCCCTTGAGCTCAAGGAAGAGGATAAATCCTTGTGTCCGGGAGAATGTAAAGAGGCTGGTTTTTTGTTTTTACGCAATCCCAGACGGAAAACCGCGATGCACTTTTCCTGGAATTGCTACGACATCAATTTTTCGAGCGGCAGATCGGCGTCAGTTCGCGCCGCTCAGCGTGCCCGCAATATCGGCCAGGCTGACATTGGCACCAAGAACCATCGCGGCCGCGGCAATGGCAGCGGCAAAAAAGCTTGATGTCGGTTTTTAAGGTCTTGCACATGGATACCCCTCGCTGATCGCCTGAGGGTGGGAAAGGCGAGCGCCGGGACTATGACCCAGCCGAGGTCTTTTTGTGCGGTAGCCCCCGGATGAACTGCCGGATGAGATGGCCAAAGACTACCAGGCCATGCGCAAACGCAGGCGATGCAAGGTCTTCACGCTTTATCAACCATGAATGACGAAAATGCCTGCTATCCGGCCGGACCGTGCTTCCCGCCGACAGCGTAGGGTTTGGGTATATGCGTGAGTTGCCGCTAGGTCTGACGCCGCCGCGAAACGGCGACGCAATCGAAACCGATCATCACCTTTCCCGCCGTGCTGTTCTGTCTGGGGCAGGGGCGCTGGTTTTGCTCAGCGCTGCCGGCTGCTCGACCTCGGGCGGCGGCCTGCCGATGCTGGAACTGGATGATGTCACCACCGGCTCGGTGCGACCGATCCGGCCAAGCATCAGTGTCGACAAGAATGTCACCAGCCCGGACGTGATGTACGCTTCCATGACGGATGGCGGCTTTAACCTGCCGGAAGTGCCTTATCTCAAGGTCAAGCCGGAATTCCGCCGGCAGATCGTCATCGACACGACGGGCGAAGCGCCCGGCACCATCGTCGTCCATCTGCAGGAGCGCATGCTCTATCTCGTCCAGCCGGGTGGCGACGCCATCCGCTACGGCGTCGGCATCGGCAAGGACGGCTTCCGCTGGTCCGGTCGCGCCAACATCCAGTACGGCAGGGAATGGCCGACCTGGACGCCACCGCCGGAAATGATCGCCCGCAAGCCGGAACTGGTGAAGTGGCAGGCCGGGCAACCCGGTGGCCTCACCAACCCGCTTGGCGCCCGTGCCCTCTACATCTATCAGGACGGCAAGGACACCGGCTACCGCATCCACGGTTCGCCCGAGTGGTGGAGCATCGGCCAGGCCATGTCGTCGGGCTGCGTGCGCCTGATCAACCAGGACATCATCGATCTCTACAGCCGCGTCTCCAAGAAAAACCCGGTCGTTGTCGTCTGATCCTGCCGGCCGCCCACGCGGCCGCTTCGTCTCTCTTTTTGAGCCCGATCTCTCGTGAAAGCCGGCTGCCAGCCTCGGGTCAGGCCCGAGGGCAGGCTTTTCGGGACCATGCTCTGGTTCTCCCGTTGCGCGATGGCGAAAGACAGGCGAATGTGCCTGCGAATTCACCGCTCGGGAGACGTCAGGAATGGCCGGAACTTTTGTTATCGCGCAGGGCGGCGGCCCGACCGCCGTCATCAACCAGACCGTTGTGGGGGCGACGCTGGAGATCCGCAAGCGGCATCCCGGCGCCAAGGTCCTAGGCTCGATCCATGGTGTGCGCGGCATCCGTGACGGCAATTATGTCGACCTCTCCGCCATTCCCGAGGACCGGTTGCGGCTGATTGCCGGCACCCCCAGTGCCGCCCTTGGCTCGACGCGCGACAAGCCGGACGCGGCCTATTGCGACGTCATCCTCAACGGATTGAAGAAGGCCGGTGCGGACGCCTTCATCTATATCGGCGGCAACGACACGTCGGGCACGCAGCAAATCCTGACCGATGCCGCCGGCGGCAAGATCGCCTTTGTCCATGCGCCGAAAACCATCGACAATGATCTCGAGGAGAACGACCACACGCCGGGCTTCATTTCGGCGGCCGAGTTTGTCGCTGGCGCCTTCCTGTCCGTCGATCTCGATTTTCGCGCTCTGCCCGGCATCTATGTCGGCATCGTCATGGGCCGGCATGCCGGCTTCCTCACCGCGGCGGCCGCGGCCTGGCAACTCGACCAGGACAGCGGGCCGCATCTTGTCTATGTGCCCGAGCGTCCGTTCTCGGCTGCCGGCTTCATCGACGACGTGCGCGCCGCGCTCGACCGCCACAAGCGCTGCATCGTCGCCGTGTCGGAAGGTGTCAGCACGGCCGACGGCAAGGCGCTGGTCGAAAGCCTGGTGCCGCCGGACAAGCTGGAACGCGACGCGCATGGCAACGTCAAGCTGTCGGGCAGCGACCTGCCGGCGGCGCTCGAGCGCGCGCTGGCTGAGGGCCTGCCGGGCAAGCGGGCCCGCGTCGACGCGCTCGGCTATATGCCGCGTGGCTATGTCGGCGCCATCAGCGCGGTCGACGCGCAGGAAGCCTTCGACGCCGGCGCTTTCGCCATCACCGTCGCCGAACAGGGCGGCGGCTCGGTGGCGCTGCAATATGACGGCAGCAAAACGGTGCTGAAGAAGGTGCCGTTGAAGAACGTTGCCGGCAAGACCCGCCACATGCCGGACGATTTCATGCAGCCCGATGTCAATCAGCTGTCCGAGGCAGGCATGGCCTACCTCAAGCGGCTGGTGCCGGAAAAATACAAGATCGGGAAGCCGTTCGTCTGATGCCGGGCTCAGACCTGATGCCAGGCTCACGCGTGATGCCCGACTGGTTCAGCAAGAGCATCGTCGACGACAAGACGACGATGCTGACCGAGCCGTTCGTGCACGCCTATGTGCGCGCCAACATCTGGCACCTGCGTGGCCGCGACGCCGACCTTCTGGTCGACACCGGCATGGGCATCTGCCCGCTGGCGCCGGAAATCGAGACGCAGCAGGGCAAGCCGCTTCTGGTCGTCGCCACGCACATTCATCTCGACCATGTCGGCTCGCTGCACGAATTCCCGTTGCGAGCCGGGCCGAGGATGAGTGCGGCGCAGTTCGAGAGCATGGATGAGGCGGCGACCTACGCCTACATGTTCCACGATCTCGAAGGCGCTGTCTCAAAGTTACCCGAGCCGGATTGGAGAGCCGCCGATTACAAGATTCCGTCCGCGCCCTTGACGCGGACCCTGGACGAGGGCGACGTGGTCGACCTCGGCGACCGCCAGTTCCGCGTGCTGCACCTGCCCGGGCATTCGCCGGATTCGATCGCGCTGTACGACGAGGCCGACGGTCTGTTCTTCAGCGGCGACGCCATCTACGACGACAGGCTGATCGACGATCTGCCGGATTCCGACCGCACTGCCTATCGCCACACGATGCAGCGCTTGCTCGACCTGCCGATCCGCATCGGCCACGGCGGTCACGGACCAAGCTTCGATGGCAAGCGCATGCGTGAGATTGCCACGGCCTATCTGCAGCGAACCTGCGGGATCTGATGCCTCGCGGGGCCGAAAAGTCGGGCCTGACCTGTCGCTTGACGACCTTGTGACAGGCCGCTGGCCGGAAATTAAATCTTCGTAAGGTCGCCCGAAAACCCTAAATCGGGCCAATCAGCGTCCTAGATGCAGGGTTGTCGATCCGGTCGGCTGCCATGCTAGGCGAGACGGGCAATGCGACCTTCGACACGCCGGATGACCGGGTTTCCCCGCATGGGGAAGAGGCCACGGCGCTGGATCAACTCTCGCCCGGACAAACGACCATGTCAGATATCCTTCGCAGGCATCGCGTCGCGGCCTTGCTGGGCGCTGCGCTGATCATATCCCCCTTCGTCGTGTCTTTCGCCCAAAGTGCGGGCAACACCGTTCCGACAACCCAGACACCTGTCGCCGGCATTACCGCGCCCAACGGCTCGTTCGCTCCCATCGTGGCAGCCGACAAGCCGGCGGTGGTGACGATTACCACCGTCATGAAAGCATCGCCGGCAAGTGGCGATGACAGCACACCTCTCGGCAACTCGCCGTTCGACGACTATTTCCGCCAGTTCTTCGGTGACCAGGGCATGCCGGCCCCACGCACACCGCCGCAGCAGCAGGAGCAACGCGCGGAGGCGCTCGGCTCCGGCTTCATCGTCGCCGCCGACGGCACCATCGTCACCAACAATCACGTCGTCGATGGCGCCTCTTCGATCAAGGTGACGCTCGACGACGGCACTGAACTTCCCGCCAAGCTCGTCGGCAGCGATGCCAAGAACGATCTCGCCGTGCTCAAGATCAAGGCCGGCAAGCCGTTGCCGACGGTCAAATGGGGTGACTCCGACAAGTTGATGACCGGCGACCAGGTGCTCGCCATCGGCAATCCGTTCGGCATCGGCACAACGGTGACCGCAGGCATCGTTTCGGCACGCGGCCGCGATCTGCACAGCGGACCGTTTGATGATTTCATCCAGATCGACGCTCCGATCAACCATGGCAATTCCGGCGGCCCGCTGGTGGATGTGAACGGCAATGTCGTCGGCATCAACGCGGCGATCTATTCGCCCAATGGCGGCAGCGTCGGCGTCGGCTTCGCCATTCCATCCGACCAGGCCCAGAAGGTGGTTGCCAAGCTGCAGAAGGGCGGCTCGATCCAGTACGGCTATCTCGGTGTCGAAATCCAGCCGGTTACCCCGGATGTGGCGAGCGCCGTCGGCCTCGACCATCCTGGCGGGGCATTGGTTTCGCAGGTCAATGACGGCTCGCCGGCCGCCAGGGCCGGCGTCGAAACCGGCGACGTCATCACTGGCTTTGCCGGGCAAGACGTCAAGGATCCCAAGGACCTGTCGCGGGCCGTCGCCGACGTCGCACCCGGCGCCAGGGAGCCACTCGACGTCTGGCGCAAGGGCAAGGCGGTGCGGATCTCCGTCGATGTCGGCCAAAACAGCGATGATGTGAAGACCGCGTCGGTGACCGACGGCTCCGGTGTACCCGGGCAAGGCAATCGGGCTCCCGCGATCGGCCTCGGCCTGATGGACATCACGCCCGACATTCGCCAGCAGCTGAACCTCTCCGACAACCAGCACGGCGCGGTTGTTGCCAGCGTCAGTCCCGACAAGGCGGCCGCGGCGTCGGGTATCGAGCCCGGCGACGTCATCGTTGCCGTCAATCAGGTGCCGGTGAAGAACGCCAGGCAGGTCACCCAGGCGATTGCCCAGGCCGGCAAGTCCGGCAGGAAATCGGTGCTGTTGCTGGTGGAACGCGACGGTGGCCAGATTTATGTCGCGGTGCCGTTTGCCAATGGCTGACATGGGGCGCTGAACTGGGCGCGGGAACGGCAGGGCTCGTCGGACCAAGGACGAACCCTCCGCCCGTGCGTCAAGATTTCGGTTGCCCGCCACGGTATCTTCGAGAACATTGTGCAGGGCTGACAGATGGCCTGACACAGAGGGATTGCCGCAATGGTCACCCGAGGTTTTCTTTCTGGGCGGCGCCCACCGACCGACGGCGATGCGCGCATCCCGCCCGGGCAATATCTCGAGCAGGGATTTCCGGTCCTGTCGGCTGGTCCGACGCCGCGCGTGCGCACCGAGGACTGGTCGTTCACGCTGAAGCATGGGCCGCGGCCGATCAAGAAATGGAATTGGGCCGAGTTCAACGCGCTGCCTTTGACCAAGATGACGCGAGACATCCATTGCGTGACCGCGTGGACCAAGTTCGACACCCCGTGGCAGGGCGTGCTGGTCGACGATATCCTTGCCGATGCCGGCCTGGAGCCGCCGACCGATTTCGCGCTGGCGCATGCGTTCGACGGCTACACCACCAATGTGCCGGTAAAGGACCTGACCGCTGGCAAGGCGATGGTGGCGCTGCTTTACGAGGGCAAGCCGATCGCCCCGGACCATGGCGGTCCGGCGCGGCTGCTCGTTCCGCATCTCTATTTCTGGAAGTCGGCCAAATGGTTGAACGGCTTGCAGTTCACGACGCGTGACGAGCCCGGCTTCTGGGAATTGCGCGGCTATCACATCTATGGCGACCCCTGGCGCGAACAGCGCTATACGGAAGACCCATGAGCGAAGCGCTGGCGGTCCAGTCGCCCTGGCAGACAGCCGGGATCGTCCGCATCGAAAAGCGCACGCCGCGTGTCACCAGCTTCTTCTTCCGGCTGTCGCGGCCCTTCGCCTATCGAGCCGGGCAGCATGTCGATGTCAGGCTGACGGCGCCGGATGGTTATCAGGCGCGCCGCTCCTATTCCATCGCCTCCGCGCCCAGGACGGACGGGGCGATCGAGCTGGCGATCGAGAAACTCGATGATGGCGAGGTCTCGCCCTTCTTCCATGAGGTGGCCGCGGTTGGCGACGAGGTCGAACTGCGTGGGCCGCTCGGCGGGCATTTCGTCTGGCCCGATGACGACGGTGGGCCGCTTCTGCTGGTCGGCGGCGGCTCGGGCGTCGTGCCATTGATGTCGATGGTCCGCCATCGCGCCGCCCGAAAATCGACGGTGCCCGTCGTCCTGGTCTTTTCGGCGCGGGTCTGGGAGGAAGTGATCTTTCGTGACGAGCTGATCGGCCTCGACGACCGCGAGGACGGCTTCGGCCTGATGCTGACCCTGACGCGCGAAGCCGCGCGCCGGCCGGCCGACTATTCGCGACGGGTGGACGTCGCGATGATGGTGCAAGCCATGGCCCGGCTGCCCGAGCCGCCGAGGATCGCCTTCGTCTGCGGCTCCAACGCCTTCGTTTCGGCTGCCGCCCAGGCGCTGATCGACGCCGGCGTGGCGGCGGAAATCATTCGCACCGAACGCTACGGGGTCTGAAGGAGTGTCGCCTCGGAGGTTGCGCTTGTCGTTTTCGACGCGTGCTTCTCGTCCCCGCCGGTCTCAGCCAACCGGCGAGAATTCTGCCGACAGCAATTGGAAAGGCAGTGCGCCATAGACGGCGACGGCGGCCGCGTCATTCCATTCGCGAAACTGCCGCGACGGCCGCGCCGCCAGCGTCAAGGCCTGTCCTGAGCCGTCCAGCCTCACCTTGCCGCGAAAATGCAGCACCCTTTCCTTGCCGGATCGGCTGATGACCATGGCACGCAGGCGAGCAACATGGTCGTCACCGGCATTGATCTCCATCTCGATGCGGCGCCGGACCGGTGGGACACTGATTCTGACGGCGATGTCGAGCATCATGTCCCCCGTCGTTCGCGGACAGGGGATGGCCTGTGAAAACACCAATGGCGACGCCGCGTCCGGTGGCCTGCGCCCAGCCGACCTGCCGCGCCAGGCCTTGGCCGGCGGCTCCTGTTGCAGCCGGCCGCTCTTTCGTTGCAGCCGCAATTGCTTGGCAAGGCCACGCGACAGCCAGACCAGCCTGCCGAAATCAGTTCGCGGCTTGGCCTGCAGCACGGCTGACCAGCGCGAAAGGCCAGCGCGGTCGGCCATCTCCAGCACGCGCGCCAGCACCTCATCCGGCACCGCCACGCCGATACCCAGCGCAAGGTAGGAGAGCGCCACCGCGGCGGCAACGGCAAGGCCGCGCCTGGTGACAATATCGAGGAACACGTCCCAGTCGACATTGCCGTCTCGGATAGCCACGGCGCAATCGACCAGCCAGTCGCTGTGCGTGTGGGCATCAAGCCCGCCATGCGCGATGGCCAGCGCGATGCGGTCGGCAGGCGACGGCACCAGCACGCTGACGCCGCTGAACACGCCGGCCGCGGCTCTGCGCCAGATAGCAAGGTCGTCTTCGTTGCTTTGCTGCGAACCATCATAGGCGAGCTGGTGCAGGTCGATGTCGCCGAAACTGCCCTTGAAGAAATTCATAGAACGCAGCGACGCCAGTCTTGTCCGCAGATATTGCGGGCTAACACCCGAGGCGATCTGCCAGTCGCGGTCGCGCAGCACGTCGAAGGCCGTCTGCATGTCCTGCGGCCGTACCAATATGTCGATGTCGTGCGCCACGCGGCCACGCTGCGCCGACGCGTTCAAGGCGATGCGGCTGGCGCCCTTGATCAGCATCACCATGCATCCGGCATCAGCCATCGCCTCGAGCGCCGGTTCGGCCTCGCGCATGGCCATGCGCGACTTGGTCCACAGCATCTTCTGCAGGCCTACGAGGCGCGGATAAGCGGAATGGCCGGCGAGCTTCCTGCCGAACCTGTCGGAGATGGCAGCAAGCAGCCGGTGCTCCCGGAAGGCGACAAGGTCGATGTCGTTCTCGTCCAGCCAGCGCGCTGCGCAAGCAGCGGCGGCGTCCTCGTCGGAAAGAAGCGCCGCCTTGAGCAGCTGATCGAGCCCACCGGTCGGCCAGGACCAGCCATAGTCCGGAAAGCGGCGGCCGATGCGGCGAACTGCCTTGGCCTTCAACGGGGGCGAGCCTTGTTCTGGGCGCGCCGCTGCATGGCGAGCCTTGCCACCTGGAGATAGCCGCGGTCGCGTGCCGGATCGCGCCCATAGGAGAGACTGCCTGGCCTGATGCGGCGCAGCGCCAGCGCCTCGTCCAGCATGTCAAGGACGAAACCGGCTTCACGCGCGCGGGCGATCCAGTCGATCATCTCTCCGCGACCACCCGGCGGATCGACGATTGGTCCGACGGTCTCGGCCACCTCGCGTCGGATCATCATGGTGGTCCGCGACCAGCCAGGCAGGGCCGCGGCCTCGGGCGCGTCGGGCTGGTCGTTGCGGAAATTACGCCAATGGCAGAAAACCCCGAATGTCGCGGGAGATCCCTCGAGATGCGCGAGTTGCCTTTCGATCTTGTCCGACAGCCACAGATCGTCCGCGTCGAGCGTCGCGATGAATGGCGTCGACAGCGCCGCAATGCCCCGGGTCGTGGCGCTGCCGGGCCCGGCATTGTCCTGGCGCAACAGCTTGACCGGCAGGTTCATCGTCTTGATCACCGCGACCGTGTCGTCGGTCGAGCCGTCGTCGACGACGATGATGGTCTCGGGCTTGACCGACTGGGCCACGACCGATCGCAGGGTTTCAGCGATGGTGCCGGCTGCATTGAAGGCTGGGATGACGACGCCGTATCCGCTCATCACATGAAATGCCAGTCAGCGAGAGGCCTGAGATCGAAGATGCCCTCGATTCGACGCCGGGACGGATCTGCCTTGCGGCGGTTCATCGATTTGTAGATAGCGCGCATGAATTCACGGGACTGGACGTCGGTCTGTCGGGTCATGTTGCCGGGATGGCGTCTGTAGTAGAGGGCCACTGTCTCCGGCATCGCATATCTTGGCCGGCTTTCAAAGGTGCGCAGCAGGTAGTCGGTGTCCTCCGCCTGATGGAAGGCTTCGTCGAAACCACCGATACGTTCGACAAGCCGGCGCGAAAAGATCGCCGCCGACAGATGGATGCCCCGAACCGTGATGCTGTTGCTGTTGGTTGCCGGCTCCAGGCGCTCGTCGTCGATCTCGTCGACAAGCATCATTTTTGAATAGGTGAGATCCAGGTCCGGATCGTTCCGGAAGAGTTCGATATCGGCCTCGAAGCGTCCCGCGGGGGAAATGTCGTCCGAATCGAGAAAGGACACCAGGTCCGTGTCCGGCTCGAGCAGCCCGAGTCCGGTATTGCGCGTCCGGGTCACACCCAGGTTGGGCTGCTGGAACAGGCGGATGCAGGGGTTTTCATCCATCACCGAGCGCACGACTTCGGCAGATCCGTCTGTCGAGCCATCATCGATGACGATGATGTCGAGATCGGCTGCATTGCGTTGTCTCAACAGCGAGCGCAGGGCCGCGCCGACAAAGGCCTCGCGGTTGTAGACGGGCATGATCACGCTCAGCCTCATTGATGGCTCCACGACTGTTCCGGGCTTGGCTGATCCGAACCGATGGTGTCCGGCATCACAGCATCTGCCAGTTTGCCGGGCTCTTCAGTTCGAAGATGCCCTGGACCTCATGTAAAGACGGGTCGGCCTTGCGCCGCCGCATCGACTTGTGGATGGCACGCAAATGGTTGCGGACCCTGCCGCTCTGTTCCTTGGTGACGTTGCCAGCGTGGCGCCGGTAGTAGATCGCGACGGCATCCAGCAATTCGTAGTTCGGATCCATTTCGAAAACACGCAGCAGGTAGTCGGTGTCCTCTGCTTGTTCGAAATCCTCGTCGAACTGGCCCGTCCGGTCGACAAGTGCCCTGCGGAACACGGCGGTGCTCAGCGAAATTCCCCGAAGCGTCATGGTACGGCTGTCGGCCGCCGGCTCAAGCCTCTCGTCATCAATCCGGTCGGCCAGCGTCATCAGCGAATAGGTCAATTCGAGGCGGGGGTCGGCCGTGAAGCACGCAAGATCCCGCTTGAAGCGTCCCGCCAGCGAGATATCGTCCGAATCCAGGAACGACACGAACCCGGCGTCCGGCGGCAGGTGCCGCAGCCCGGCGTTGCGCGCCCTGGCGACGCCCATATTGGCCTGCTGGAACAGGCGGATGCAGGGCGTCTTGCGCATCATCGAGCGTACGGCCTGCGCCGAACCGTCGGTCGAGCCGTCATCGATGACGATGATGTCGAGGTCGAGGTCGTCGCGCTGCCGCACCAGCGAGCGCAATGCCGAAACGACATAGCGCTCGCGATTGTGGACGGGCATGATCACGCTCAGTTTCACGAAGCGCCCCGCGCGAGGAAATCCGCGACCGTGCCGGCGATCTCCTGCGGCTGCGTCCCCAGCGACAGACGGCAGCACGGCAGCAGGCGGGTGAGATCGCTGAAGAAGCGAAAGCCGCTTTCCCGCTCGCCCGGCATCTGTGCTATCCCGGACGGCGCCAATGCAATCATGGCATCCTTGCGCGACATTGGCATGATCGAGCTCGCCTCGCCACCGCTGATATGTGGCACCACCAGCGCAACGATGTCCAGCGTTGCGGGCACCGGCCGAGGCGCGATGTCGCCAATGTGAAAGGCGTGCTTGCCCTGCCAGTTGAGCGGACCGTCGGCCAGCCGGCGCTTCAGCCCGAGCCGCGCAAACCCTTGGGGGTCTTGCTTCAGGGTCGAAAACAGCGGGCGGGCCGTAACGCCGTTGGAGAGGTCGATCAGCACATAGTCGTCGCCGACGCTGTCCAGCCCGTTGAGGAGGCCGGCAGCGACGGTCCCGGATTTTCCGGCGCCACCCGCGCCGGCAAGCAGAACGCCCTTGCCGTTGGTGCCAAGCGTGCCAGCATGGGCAAGCCGCATGCCGCGTGCCGCATATTCCCAGTGCAGGAAGGCGCGCAGCGGCGCGCCAGGTTCCCAGGGCGGAAAGGCGTCGGCCGAGGCCATCAGTTGCACGCCAACGCGACGTTGCGGATCGTAGAACTGCCAGAAATCGAGATCGTGGAAATGGTGGCCGCGCAAGCCGGCCTCGGCGAGGCGCTTGGCAAAGCCGTGTTCGGTGAAATGCGCGTCGCCCCATCGTGCCGGCCCAGGGATGCCGTGGATGCCCGGGTGAGCAACAAAAATGCTGCAGCTGGAGCTTTCCGGTTGATCACCCCTGCTCTCGACAAAAGCATGGCCGAGCGCATCCGCCAGTACACCGGGACCGAGATGCGCGGTCAGTTCCAGCCAGGGCAGGCGGATCTTTCGCGTGACCGGATAGGACGCGGACGCGCCTTCGGCAGCGGCGATGAGATACCGGGCGTAGTCGGGCAAGGTTTCGAGGGTAACGCGCGACATGGCCAGGTCCAGCGCCCCTCTATCGCGGATGCGACTGCTTGTCAGGATGCCTGCTTGACCGCCGGCCAGCCCAGCGGTTCCTCGACTTCATGGATGGGATCCACGATGATGAGGTCGGCGAGGTCGTCGTGGACACTCACGTTGAGCGGCTCGCTCGTGGCCGCAAGCTCGGCAAGCAGGTCGCCCGGCAGCGACCGCGCCGGGACGTCGGAACGCGTCAGGAGCCGCAGTTCGACCAATTGCGATATGAAGCCGTCGAGCTCAGCCGGGCCTATTGTCGAGGCGCCGGCGGTCAGCCCGATCAGGGCCTGGGCATCGACGCCGGACGAGAGCGCCTGCCAGATCCTGCTGCCTGAATCGGAAAAACCGAAATATTTCCCACTCGAAAGATCGAGCACCACGGCCTCGCCGTCGAAGGACTCAAAGACAACGTCCTTGCTCGCGATTGTGTAGACATCGGCATGGCGCATCGTTCTTGGTCCCCGCAGCTTGCGCGACCAATCACCGGTCGGCGTGGTCGCTCCCCAACAACGCCTGTAAACACTCGGTTCTTCCTTGGCAAGTCAACGTGCGTCGGCGCGGCGTCGACCATTTTTGGGGAGCAGTCTGGCTCCGAGTGGATCACGCCTCGATTTCGAGCGCCGAAAGCGGCTTGGAGCAGCAGGCGAGGATAAAGCCGTCGTCGATCTCATGATCGAGGATACCGCCATTGTGGCTCATCTCGACGGTGCCCGCGACCTTCTTCACCTTGCAGGTTCCGCACAGGCCGAACTCGCAGGCGGCGGGGATACGCACGCCCGAAGCCCGCGCCGTCTGCAGCACGGTCTGGCCGGCGACGCATTCGGCATCGACATCCGAAAGCGAGAAGCGGATCGGCGTGGCGGCTTCGACGGGAACCGCGGTGCCGTCCCGCGCCTGCGCAGCGAACGGCGCCGGGATCTCCTCCACAACGGGCGCCGCGAAGCTCTCCTGATGGTATTTCGTCATATCGAAGCCGGCGGCTTCCAGCATGCCGCGCACGGCGCGCATGAAGGGATCGGGGCCGCAGCAGAAGATTTCGCGCTCGCGGAAATCAGGCGCCAACAATGGCAGCCGGATCGCGTCGATGCGGCCCATGTGGCCGAACCAGCCCTCGCGGCTCGACCGCTCCTCGATCATGAAGCCGAGCGACAGGCCGGGCATGCGGCTGCCGAGCAGTTCGAGCTCCTTGCGGAAAATGATCTCTTCCGGACGACGCGCACAGTTGACGAAGCCGACATCGGTCCATGGCGCGCAGTCGTTGAGCCAGCGCAGCATCGACATCATCGGCGTCACGCCGGAGCCGGCCGAAATGAACAAATATTTGGCCGCCGGGTGGCTGTGCAGCGAGAAGTCGCCGGCCGGCCCATAGGCCTTGACATGGGTGCCGGGCGCCAGATGATCGAACATCCAGCGTGTGCCGATGCTGCCCGCTTGTGCCTTCACCGTCACCGCGATCGAGAACGGCCGCGACGGCGAGGACGACAGCGTGTAGGTGCGCATCAGCGGCCCCTCGACGGTGGGCAGCTCCAACGTCACGAACTGGCCAGGCTTGTAGCGGAACCAGGTCTGGTTGTCGGAGCGGAAGGTGAAGGTCTTTACGTCAGGGGCCTCGTCGGCGACGCCGATCACTTCCAGCACCTGGAGCCTGTCGTTCCAGGGCGCCATCTCGTCGAGATGGCGATAGAGGCCAAGATCCGTCATCGCATTCATCCTCTTGTCCCTTTTGTTCCGTGCATGGCGTGAGCCCAAAACCGCTGCGCGCTTTTGGGCGCCATGCGCTAGGCGACGCTGCGCAGGGCCGGCCGGCCGTCTCCGGCAAGGCGTGGCCCGATGAAGCGTGCGTACCAGTCGACGAACTGGATCACGCCGCCCTCATGCATCTCCGAATAGGGGCCTGGTTCGTAGGCCGGCGACAGGATACCGAAGGCGTTTTCCTCGACGATGCGGCGGTCCTGGTCATTGGTCTCGGTCCACACATGGGTGAGTTCGGCGAGATCGTAATCGACACCTTCGACCGCATCCTTGTGCACCAGCCATTTGGTCGTCACCGCGGTTTCCGTGGCGCTGATCGGCAGCACGCGGAAGGTCACCGCATGGTCGATGAGGATGTGGTTCCACGTCGTCGGATAGTGATAGTGCATCAAAGTGCCGATGCGGTCGGCGGAGACGGTGTCGGACAGGTTCTTCTTCACCGCCCGCTTGCCGGTCATCGTGTAGCTGACGGCATCGCGCAACAGCGGCGCGCGGGTGGCGCGGTACTGCCCGGCCGGATCGATGCGAAACTTGCTCGGCAGGCCGGCCGCTTCGCATTTCGCCCAGTGCGCAAGCATTTCAGGGTCGCTGTCGGCGCCTTGCACGCCGGTCACCGTCGGTGCTTCCGGGAAGGTCTTGCAGAGCTCCGGATGATTGCCGGCGCAATGGTAGCACTCGCGGTTGTTTTCCCAGACCAGCTTCCAGTTGCCCTTCTCGATGATCGTGCTCTCGAAGGCGACTTTTGCCTCGCGCAGCCGGTGCGGCAGCAGATAGGGTTCGATCATCGCCCGCATCGGCGCGAAATCAGCCGGCTCCTTGGCCAGGCAAATGAAGATGTAACCGCCGACGGTCTCGCAGGCGACGGGCTTCAGGCCGAACTGGCTCTTGTCGAAACCGTCGGCCATCTGCCTGGCGAACAGCAGCCTTCCGTCCAGCTCATAGGTCCATTGGTGGTAGGGGCAGACCAGCTTGGCCGCCGTGCCCTTGTCGGAATTGCAGACACGGCTGCCGCGATGGCGGCAGGAATTGTGGAAGCCGTTGATCTTGCCTTGCTGGTCGCGGACGAGGACGACCGGATAGTCACCGATCTGCACGGTGATGTAGCTGCCCGGCTTCGGCAGTTCGCAATCATGGCCGATGAACAGCCAGTCGCGATACCAGATCAGCTCCATGTCGAGCTTGAAATAGTCGGGGTCGGTGTAGAAGGGCTGCTCTAGTGAAAAACCTTGCTTGCGGCCATTCAAGAGCCTCAGCATGTCGTTGCGCGCGTCCATGTCCTGTCCTCACAATCAAGGACTGCATCGGAGGGGAAGAGAGGAAGGATCGGACGCAAGCCGGCAATGTGTCGGACATGCGCTATCCACCTCTTGACCGCCCACCGCGATCAGTCGAGTCTAGACATCTCCGGCTGGTTTCCGGGCTCTGGAGTTGTCCTTGCGGACGATCGCGACACCTTCCCAGGCTTTCGGCCCAGTGGTCTCCCGTTGCGACTTGAACTCCACCACCGTTGCGGGGGCAGCGCCGGATTCTGACCGGCTTCCCAATTCTCCGCCTCGTCGTCACGAAGCGGCACCTGAGATGTCATGATCTAATCACGACGGCGCTTGCGACATCGGCATGAAAGCGACATCGCATCCATGCGGCGCGACACGCGTACGAAACGCCCGGATAGGCGATTGCCGGGCTGAAATCCGATCTCCCCGATTGCCATTCGCCGGCCGCGGTCTTCCCGAATCCGGTCGCTGGCGGAAGCCAAAAACGGTTAACGGTTTCGAAAAGTGACTATTAGCTGCCTCTAAAATCGAACCGAACGGTTCGTTTCTGTTGACGGTGCGTGCAGGACGGTGTGAACGCTGGACCCTGGACACAGTTGGTGATCGGAACGGCGGTTTTATCTAACTAACTGATATAAAACAGAAAAGTACATGGTGTAGAAGGCCCTGGTACAATTTCAAGTGGCAGATTCATGGTCCACACGAAACAACTTCGTGATTGGAAATGGCTGGATGGCTCTCCCACATCGGGGCTGTCCGAACGACGCGAATTCCTTCCAAGACACGCCGCTAGACGGACGGAAATAAGAAGATACTGGAGTACCAAAAAATGAAAAAGATTGTTCTCACTGCCGCCGCCCTTCTGGCCATTTCCGGCAGCGCCTTCGCTAACGGTAGCGATCACTACGGTTCAAATGCCCCGGCAGCCACTGCTGTCGACAGCTCGTACACCGCTTCGATCAAGAAGTCGGAACCGGCTGCTCAGACGCCTGCCCAGGGCAGCGACCGTAACCTCTTCGGCAACAACTAACAGCCGATCGCCAGCAGGCGGCGGGCTTGCCCGCCGTCCTGGCGAAATCCAGAAATTCAGGAGTACTTGAAATGAAGAAGATCATCCTTGCTGCCGCCGCCGTTCTGGCCATCTCCGGCAGCGCCTTCGCCGGCAGCGACAACTTTGGCTCCAATGGCGCCAATCAGCCCGCCGCCACCTCGGTTGACAGCTCGCGCACGGCCTCGATCCAGAAGTCGGCTCCGGCTGAAAAGCAGCCCGTCGTTCAGGGCAGCGACCGTAACCTCTTCGGCAACAACTAACAGCCGATTCCCCAGGTGACGGCGGGTGCGCCCGCCGCCCTGGCGAAATCCAGAAATTCAGGAGTACTTGAAATGAAGAAGATCCTTATCGCCACCGCCGCCCTCCTTGCCATTTCCGGCAGCGCTTTTGCCGGCAGCGACAACTTCGGCTCCAACGGTGCCAACCAGCCTGCCGCCACGGTCGACAGCTCGTATACGGCTTCGATCAAGAAGTCGGAGCCGGCTGCCCAGGCGCCTGCCCAGGGCAGCGACCGTAACCTGTTCGGCAACAACTAACATCCGAAAGCAAGGCGGCGGGCCAGCCCGCCGTCTAGAACTTGAAATACCGGAGTATCAAAAATGAAAAAGATTGTTCTTACTGCCGCCGCACTTCTGATTGCCGCCGGCAGCGCCTATGCCCGCAACGACAATGTTGGCGGCACCGACATCAACAAGCAGGCGACCGTCAACGTGGACACCTCGCATACGGGCTCGATCCGCAACAGCGGCTCGCCTGTCTACAAGCTGCTCAATTCGTCGGGTGACGTAGAGAAGTCCGCCCCCCAGGGCAGCGACCGGAACCTCTTCGGCCACTAGAGCAGTTCACCGTTTCACGGAAACGGCAAACCGCTCTAACTCTTTGTTTTGACGCAATTCCGGACGGAAAACCGTTTCACACTCTTCCTGGAATTGCTCTAACAACCGAACTTGATTCTTGAAAAAAGAGCGGCGGGCCTTGCCCGCCGCTCTTTTTTGTCTCGCCTTGGTCCAGCAGGACAGGCCGCCTCAGGCCGCCTTTGCTTCCGGCTTCTGGAGCGCGAAGGAATGTCCGTCCGCGTCGAAGATGTGCAGGTCCTCGGCGTTGGCGCTCAGCCGCAATATCGAGCCGCGCTTGACCTCGACATTGCCGGGCAGCTTCGTCACCAGCGGCAGATCGGCGCGGCCGATGTCGATGTAGACAAGCTGGACCTCGCCGAGCTGCTCGACATAATCCACCGTCCCCTCGAACAGATAGTCCGCGCCGGTGGCGATGATCAGGTCTTCCGGCCGCACGCCGAAACTCACCGAAGCACCCTTTGCCGAAGCCGGTGTCGAGATCGGCACCGTCGCCTTCCGCCCGCCGACATGGCTGACGACGGTCGGGTTTCCGGTCTTGTCGATGGTCGCCGGCAGGATGTTCATGGCCGGCGAGCCGATGAACTGGGCGACAAACAGGTTGCCGGGCTTCTTGTAGAGGTCCATCGGCGTGCCGACCTGTTCGATATGGCCTTCCTTGAGCACCACGATGCGGTCGGCCAGCGTCATCGCCTCGACCTGGTCGTGGGTGACGTAGATCATGGTCGTGTTGGGCATCGATTCCTTGAGCTTGGCGATCTCGATGCGGGTGGCGACGCGCAGCGCCGCGTCAAGGTTCGACAGCGGCTCGTCGAACAGGAACACTTTCGGATTGCGCACGATGGCGCGGCCGATGGCGACGCGCTGGCGCTGGCCGCCCGACATCGCCTTGGGCAGCCGGTCGAGATATTTGGTCAGCTGCAGGATTTCCGCCGCCTGCCGCACCCGCTTGTCGATCTCGGCCTTGCTTTCCTTGCCGATCTTCATCGAGAACGCCATGTTGTCGTAGACGGTCATGTGCGGATAAAGCGCATAGGACTGGAACACCATGGCGATGCCCCGCTTCGACGGCGGCACGTCATTCACCACCTCGCCGGCGATCTTGAGCTCACCGGAGGTGATTTCCTCGAGCCCGGCGATCGACCGCAGCAAGGTCGACTTGCCGCAGCCGGACGGGCCGACGAAGACGATGAACTCGCCCGACTTTATATCGAGGTCGATGCCGTGGAGAATGTTCAGATTGCCGTAGGACTTCTTCACTTGCCTTAGCGTGACATCGGCCATTGGTTTCCTCCCAGTGATTTGAAATTCAGTCGATGCGCCCGAACCAGGCGCCGTAGCCGCCGAGCTGTATAGAACCGGTGCTCGTCTGGCCCGAAAAACCGTGCCCGGGCAAAGGGTGCAGCGATCGGTCGTCAAGGTCAATCTCGGTCGGCTTGGCTCCCAGATTGAAGACGCAGACGATCTGTTCATTGCCTGCCCGGCGTGTGAAAGCGACCGTGTCGCCCTGGCTTTCGATGAAGGTGATGTCGCCCTTGGCCAGCGCCGGATGAGCGTGCCGGAAGGTGAGAAAGCGCCGGTAGTGCTCGAGCAAGGAGCGATCATCGCCCTGCTGGACATTGACCGCTTGCGAAAGATGCTTTCCGGGCACTGGCAGCCACGGCTTCGCCGTCGAGAAGCCGCCATTCTTGGCGGCGGCATCCCACACCATCGGCGTGCGACACCCGTCGCGGCCCTTGAATTCCGGCCAGAAGCGGATGCCATAGGGATCCTGCAGATCCTCGAACCGCAGGTCGGCTTCGCCAAGGCCGAGTTCCTCGCCCTGATAGATGCAGACCGAGCCTCGCAAGGACATCAGCAGCGCCGAGATGACCTTGAGATAGGCGGTCGGGTTGGCCTCATTGGCGGCCCAGCGCGAGGCAGGGCGCATCACGTCATGGTTGGAAAAGGCCCAGCACGACCAGCCGTCACTGGCGACCTTGCCGAAGGCTTCCAGCACCGAGCGGACCTTGGCCGCGCTGATCTTTTCGGGGGCCAGGAAGTCGAAGGAATAGCACATCTGCACGCGCTTGCCGCCGGCGGTATAGGCCGCCACCACTTCCAGCCCGCGCTGCGAATCGCCAACCTCGCCGACGGCGGCGGCTGCCGGGTATTCGTCGAGCAAGGCGCGGAACCGTTCGAGGAAACCAAGGTTCTCCGGTCGGCTCTTGTCGTAGAGATGGTCCTGGTAATTGTAGGGATTAACCGCCGGCGCCGTCTGGTCGTTGCGCTCCTCCGGCGGCAGCGGCGGGTTGTTTTCCAGGCCCAGGCTGTGGAAGTAGAAATTGATGGTGTCGAGCCGGAAGCCGTCGACGCCGCGCTCCAGCCAGAAGCGGGTGACGTCGAGCAGCGCGTCCTGGACTTGACGGTTGTGGAAGTTGAGGTCGGGCTGCTCGGCCAGGAAGTTGTGCAGATAATATTGCTGGCGGCTGGTGTCCCATTGCCACGCCGATCCGCCGAAGATCGACAGCCAGTTGTTGGGCGGCGTGCCGTCCGGCCTGGCGTCCGCCCAGACATACCAGTCGGCCTTCGGGTTGGTGCGGCTCGACCGGCTTTCCTTGAACCACGGATGATTGTCGGCGGTGTGCGACAGCACCTCGTCGATCATCACCTTCAAGCCCAGCCTGTGCGCCTCGGCGGTCAGCGCATCGAAATCGGCCAACGTGCCGAACATCGGATCGACGTCGCAATAGTCGGACACGTCGTAGCCGAAATCCTTCATCGGCGACTTGAAGAACGGCGATATCCAGATGGCGTCCGCGCCGAGTGCCGCGATGTAGGGGAGCCGGCCGATGATGCCCCTGAGGTCACCGATGCCATCGCCGTTCGAGTCCTGGTAACTGCGCGGATAGATCTGGTAGATCACCGCGCCTCGCCACCAGTCGCGATCGACGGCGAGGTCAGGTTTCGAACTGGCCTTCAAAGCGGATTGCATTGTCTCAGCCTCCTTTCACCGAGCCGGCAAGCAGCCCGCGGACGAAATAGCGCTGCAGCGAGAAGAACACGATCAGCGGCACGATGATGGTCACGAAGGCCGATGTCGTCAGGATCTCCCAATCGCCGCCGCGTGAACCAAGCAAGGCATTGAGCTTGGCCGTCAGCACGATCTGGTCTGCTTCCGTACCCAGGAAAACCATCGCCACCAGCAGATCGTTCCATACCCACAGGAACTGGAAGATGGCAAACGAGGCCAGCACCGGAAACGACAACGGCAGCACGATCTTGACGAAGATCTCGAAATCGCTGGCGCCGTCGATGCGCGCCGATTCCATGATTTCGCGCGGCAGGCCGGCAATGTAGCTGCGCAGCAGGTAGATCGCGAAGGGCAGGCCAAAGCCGGTATGCGCCAGCCAGATGCCGAGATAGGTTTTCGACGGCACGCCGAAGAACGAGCCGACGCCGTTGTAGAGCTTCAGAAGCGGGATCAGCGACATCTGCAGCGGCACCACCAGCAGGCCGATGATGACCGCGATCAGCAGCGCACGGCCGGGAAAGCGCATCCAGGCCAGCGCGTAAGCGGCAAAGGCGGCGATCAGGATCGGGATGACGGTCGCCGGGATGGTGACGGTCAGCGAATTCATGAACGAGCGGCCGATGCCCTCGGAAAACAGCACGGTCTTGTAGTTGTCGGTGGTGAATTTCGGCGGCGCCGACGAGGCATAGTAGACGCGCTGGCCGCGATCGCCTTCGAACGCCTTGGGCGAGGCCATGACGAAGCTGCCGTCGGCATTGAGCTGCAACGTCACGCCGTCGCCGAGATCGGCAACGCTGCCGGCGGTATATTGCGTGGGCGCCGCCGACTTGACGCCGAAAGCGCTGATGTTGCGGGCAGCGCCGTCACCGAAGATGTTGCCCTGGAGGATGAACTTGCCGTCCTTCTCGACCTGCGTCGAGGCGGCCGGCAGGCGGCCGGCTTCCGTCTGAGTGGAGCTGGAGAACGAGTTCCACCAGCCCGAGGCGATGATCTGGTCCTTGTCGCGCAGCGACGAGACCAGGATGCCGAGCGTCGGGACGGTCCAGATAGTGACGAAGACAAGCACGGCAATGTGGACGCCAAAGCGGCTGGCGAAGGAATTTCCGGTCGCGACGGCCATCTCAATGTCCTCCCGTCTCTTTGTTCGCCTGGCGGATGTTCCAGACCATGATCGGAATGACCGCGATCATGATGATGATGGCGATGGTGGCGCCGCGGCCGAAATCGCCGCCGCCGCGGAACATCCAGTCGAACATCAGGTTGGCCAGCACCTGGCTGTTCCACTGGCCATTGGTCATGGTCAGCACGATGTCGAACACCTTGAGCACCAGGATGGTGATCGTCGTCCAGACGACGGCGATGGTGCCCCAGATCTGTGGCACCATGATCTTCCAGAATATCTGGAACGGGTTGGCGCCGTCGATGACGGCGGCTTCCAGCGTCTCCTCCGGAATGCCGCGCAGGGCGGAAGACAGGATGACCATGGCAAAGCCGGTCTGGATCCAGATCAGGATGATCATCAGGAAGAAATTGTTCCAGAACGGCAGCGATATCCAGACCTGCGGCTGGCCGCCGAAATGCTGGATGACGGCGTTGAGGATGCCGATCTGCGTCTGGCCTTCGCCGCGATACTCGTAGATGAATTTCCAGATCACGCTGGCGCCGACGAAGGAGATCGCCAGCGGCAGGAAGATCAGGCTCTTGGCGATCGTGCCCCACCAGATCTTGTCGGTGAGCACGGCGATGATCAGCCCGAGGAAGGTGCAGGCGGCCGGAACCACCGCCAGCCAGATGATGTTGTTGAGGATCGAGTTGCGGAACTCGCGATCGCCGAACGCCCATTCATAGTTGGCGAAGCCGACGAAATTGGCGCCGCCACGATCGAGGAACGACAGCCGCAGCGTCTCGACCACCGGGTAGATCAGATAGATGGTCAGGATGATCATCGCCGGACCGACGAACAGCCATGGCCTGATAAGCCCCTGCCGGCGAAGATTGTCGATGGCGGCGGCACCGGCGACGCCGCGCGACGGGAATATCAGGTCGACCAGCTTGTTGGCGCCCCAGAAATAGGCGACGCAACCGCCGACCCCGACGATGATGACGAATATGGCCGAGAAAATCTGAGACGCCATGGGTTCCTCCCCCTGCGCATGATCCACCAAGGTTAATGCCCTTGGTGACGGGACCAGGCGCCGATTCAGTTGTTTGGAGCGCGATCGGCCGCAAACGTTTCTCACGTGCGGATTGCGCTTCATGTCGATGCGCTCATGACGAAAGGCCGCGGCACGGGCCGCCGTCGGATCCGGGCCGGCTGGGCCCGGATCCAGTGCGAGAATGAAAGGCTCGGACGTTCGGTGGCCGAGCCGGCAGGCCACCTACTTGCCGGCCGCCTACTTGATCGCGTCCCAGCTCTTCTGGATGTCGGTGGCGACATCCTGCGCCGACTTGCCGCCGACCAGGTCGATCATGCCGGTCCAGAAGGCGCCGGCGCCGATCTTGCCCGGCATCAGGTCGGAACCGTCGAAGCGGAAGGTCGAGGCATTGGCAAGGATCTCGCCCTGCTTCCGCAGCGCGTCGCTGGCATAGGCAGCCTTGTTGACCGCCTTGAACGGTGTCACGAAACCGCCCTCGGCCATCCAGATCTCGTGCGAGAGCGGCATCTTCAGGAATTCGATGAAGGCGCGCGCGGCCTTGGAGTCCTTGGTGATCATCGCCAGCGTGCCGGCGCCGAGCACGGGCGTGCCCAGGTCAGGCTTGGAGGCATAGGGCGGGAAGTAGAAGAAGTCCGCGTCCTGGCCAACCTTGGTGCCTTCGGGGAAGAAGGTCGGGATGAACGATGCCTGATGATGCAGGTAGCATTTCGGCGGCACCGAGAAGAGGCCCTTCGGGCTGTCGCGGAAATCGGTCGCCGCAACCGCCTTGGCGCCACCATCGACCATGGTGTCGTCGGTCGCGATCTTGCCGAAGATGTCGATGGCGTTGACCACCGCCGGATCGTTGAACGGGATCTCGTTCTTCACCCACTTGTCGTAGACGTCGGGCGTCTGGGTCCGCAGCATCAGGTCTTCGACCCAGTCGGTCGCCGGCCAGCCGGTGGCGCCGCCGGAGCCAAGCCCGATGCACCACGGCTTGCCGCCATCGGCGATGATCTTCTTTTCGAGATCAGCGAGTTCTTCCTGCGTCTTGGGAACCGTGTAGCCGGCTTCCTTGAAATTGTCCGGCGAGTACCAGACCAGCGACTTCACGTCGGCCTTGTAGGGGAAAGCGAAGAAGCCTGGCTTGCCGTCCTTGTCCTTGAAGGTGCCGAGATCGACCCAGGACTGGCCGGCGCCGTAATTGTCCTTGACCCATTTGGCGGTATCGTCGCCGAGCGGCGTCAGCAGGCCCTTCGACGCCAGGTCCTGGATCAGGCCGGGCTGCGGCAGCACGGCGATGTTGGGCGGGCTGCCGGCCTGCGTGTCGATGACGATCTGCTGCTCGTAATTCTCCGAGGAGGAGTATTTGATCTCGACGCCGGTGGCTTCCGAGAAATAGTCGAGAACGCCGCGCACCAGACCTTCGTCCTCGCCGCGCCATGGCCCGAAGATGGTCAGCGTCTCGCCCTTGAGGTCGACTTTCTTGAGCTCTTCAAAATTCGCCCAGTCGAAGCGGGGATCCTCGCCCGGCTTGAACTTCAGTTCGGCCTGCGCGGGCACGTTCAGGGCGAGCGTGACAAACGCGGCGCCCAGCAAAAGCATTTTCTTCATCGGTATTCCTCCCAGTGGGTCACACACACACCGGACGGAACCTCCATTCCGTCCGCCGACGCCGCAGGACTGTGACTCACTCGGAAAGGAACCGCAACCTTTCGAAGAGTCTTCCAAAGCGCTTTGGCTTTTTTGATCTCGCCATTGAATCGCTCGGAAGTCAAGAGGGTGATGTGCTAATCGATTTAATTTAAGGCCATTCGAGGTCGAAAAGTGCGGTGCAGCATGCTTTTATGGCGGTGCAGCAGCAATTTTTGTTTCAAATCTGGTCAAACCACCCGTATGGTTGCTCATGGCGTCGCCGCGCTACCGTGGCGTCTTGGCCAATTCAATTTAAAAGCGCTTTGAGGCGCGGAGACCTGCTGTGAACCTCAAGCAGCTCGCCCATATGCTGGCGCTTTCGCAGACCACGGTAAGCCGCGCGCTGAACGGCTATCCCGAGGTCAACGAGGAAACGCGCCGGCGGGTGATGGACGCCGCCAAGCGCCACGGCTACCGCCCCAATCCGAGCGCGCGCCGGCTGGCGACCGGCAAGACCGGCATGATCGGCTATGTCCTGCCGACCGGTGCATCCGTCGACATCGATCCGCATTTCGTCGAATTCCTGTCAGGGCTCGGCGATTATGCCCGTTCGCACGAACTCGACCTGGTGCTGTCGCCGGCCGACGCCGACGACCAGGAAACGACCTACCGGCGCATCGTCGCCAACCGGCAGGTCGACGCCGTCTACATCTCCTCGCCAAGGCCCGCCGACCGGCGCGTGGCGCTGGTCAACACGTTGGGCATTCCCTTCATCGTGCATGGCCGTAGCGAAGGTTTGGATTTCGACTATCCTTTCACCGACATCGACAATGAGGGCGCCTTCCACGAGGCAGCCCGGCTTCTCATCCAGCTCGGGCATCGCCGGCTGGCGCTGATCAATGGCGACGACCGCGAGACCTTCGCCATCCATCGCGAGCGCGGCGTGCGCCGCGCCCTGGCGGCGAGTGGCCTGGAGCTGGGCGAACGCCATGTCTGTTCGGTGGCCATGACCGAGGAGAACGGCTATCGCGCCACCCGGCGTCTGCTGGAAGAGGGCGACGCGCCGACGGCGATCGCCTGCTCCAGCCTGATCATGGCGCTCGGCGTCGTGCGCGCCGTGCGCGATCTGGGCCTGACCATCCCCGGCGACGTGTCGCTAATCGCCCATGACGACGTCTTTCCCTGGCTGAGGCCTGAGAATTTCTCCGTGCCGCTGTCGACGACGCGCTCATCCATCCGCCTCGCTGGCGCGCGTATCGCCGAACGGCTGGCGGCACGGATTTCCGGCCTGGAAGAGGGCGCCCGCGGCGAGGTCTGGCCGGTCGACCTGGTGGTCAGGGGATCGGTCGCCGGCGCGCCGGCCTGAGGGATTAAAACTCAATCACTCTGAACGACAGAGGTCGATCCTCAGCGGTTGCTGGCAGCCCGCAGCGGCGACTCTCTTGGCTCGTAGCCGGCGTGCCACGTTTGGCCAGCGGATTGCCATGCGTCCTGGTTGCCGGAAGTCGTATTCCGCAAGGAAGGGTTCCGGCATCCATTCATTGCCTCAGGTCGCGGATCTGAGGTGATCGATGAAGGCGCGCAGCTTCGGCAGGACCTGGCGCTTGCCAGGATGATAGAGGAAGACGCCCGGCGTCGTGGCGGCGACGCCGTCCAGCACCGGCTTGAGCTTTCCTTCGGCGATCGCTCCTTCGGCGACGGGCCGAGGCGTCTGCGCCAGCCCGACGCCCTGCATCGCGGCCCCGAGCAACGTCGGATAGTCGTGCGCGATCAGCGGGCCCGAGACCATCGCTTCGATCGCCCCATTGCCGTCGACGAAGGACCACGGCGCGACGGCGCCGTTCGAGCGGCGCAAGCGCAGGCAGGCGTGGTGGCGCAAATCCTCGACACGCTCGGGGCAGCCGTGGCGCTCGAGATAGTCCGGACTGCCGACGACGACGAACGTGAATGGCGGCGTGAGCCGCACCGCGATCATGTCCGGCGCGATGAACTGGCCGAGCCGGATGCCGGCATCGAACCCGCCCGCCGCGAGATCGACCATCTCGTCGCTCGCGGCGATCTCCAGTTCGATCTCGGGATAGGCCCGGCAGAACGACGCGATCATCGGCTCAAGGATCAACGGCACGACGGCGCGGGGCACGGACAGGCGCAGCAGCCCGGTCGGCCGTTGGCCGACGTCGCGTGCGGCCTCGCCGGCCGCGACGATCTCCTCGAAGGCAGGGCCGGCACGATCGAGGAACCGCTGGCCAGCCTCGGTCAAGCCGACGCTCCGCGTCGTGCGGGCGAACAACGCCGCGCCCATGCGAGCTTCCAGCGCGCGTACCGCCTGGCTTACGGCGGACGGCGTCACGCCGAGATCGGCGGCGGCACGGCGGAAGTTGCGGCGCCTGGCGACAGCCAGGAACACCTCGACACCCTCCAGTGCACCATGCCGGACTGTGTAGTTCTGCTTCATGGGTTGTTGTGATTACAGCGGATAGTCGAACTATGGAAGCGGGCCTAGCTTGTCGATTGAAACTTGCAGACAGAGCAAGCCAACTGCCGAGAGGAGGCCAAATGCCGACGGAAGTGTTGTTCCAAATCCATCTCGTTCTGGGCTATGTCGCGTGGCTGCTTTGCTTCGGCGCATACGGTCTGCCGTGGCTGAGGTCGATGGACCGGGTCGCGGCGCAACGTGCTATCGCCACTCTGCACAGCTTCCGCTTCTTCGGGCTCGTCTTCCTCCTTTCGGGTGTCGTAAGCCCCAATCTGCCCGCCGGCTTCGCCGTGTTCGCCGCCTATGGCGACTTAGCAACGGGGGTGCTGGCCATGCTGGCGCTGCTCGCGGTGAGGATACCTCAGCTGTTCTGGCCGTTCGTCGTCGCCTTCAATCTCGTAGGGATGGTCGACCTCATCGTCGACTACTACCACGCCATCCAGATCGGCCTTCCTGCACGCGCGGATGAACTGGGCGCCACCTACGCGATTCCGGTCATCTACGTACCGCTGCTGATGATCACGCACGTCGCCGCATTCTATTTTCTGCTCCGTCCCCGGCAGAACGCGAGCTGAGCCGCCGCAGGCTACTCCTTGTCCGCCCCTGCCGCCTTGAGGTCCAGCAGCCCATAGCCGAAATCATTGTCGCGCCCCTTGGGGCCGAGATCTTTCGCCGTTGCCGCGAGTGCCTTTTCGATGTCGTCGGCCGAGCGGTCGGGTGCGGCATGGAGCAGGTTGGCGATGGCGCCGCTCACGATCGCCGCCGCGAACGAGGTGCCGGTGACCACGTCCGAACCGGCGCCGCTCGGCGCCACCATCTCGACCCCGGGCGCCGAGATGAAGACATAGGCGCCGCGATTGGCCTGCGGCATCAGCCCATCCCTGGCATCGGTGGCGGTCACCGCGATAACGCCGTCGAAGGCAGCCGGATAGCCATAGGGCGCCTTCGGCCCGTTGTTGCCGGCCGCCGCCACCAGCACCATGCCGAGCGCTCGCGCATTGCGGCAGGCGGCGCCGAGCAATTCGTTCTTCGGGCCGACGAAGCTCATGTTGATGATGCGGACGTCCTGGTCGGCCGCCCAGTCGAGCGCCGACAGGATGACGTCCATGGTCGACTTGCCGCCCTCGAAGGCGCGGGCGTGGTAGATCCTGGCGCCTGGGGCCATGCCTTCCAGCGCGCCCACCCCGGCGATCAGGCCGTCGACCGAAGTGCCGTGATCGCGCTTTTCGATCGGCACGTCGGGCATGGCGTCGAACTGTCCGGCGATGACGCCGGACAACGCCGGATTGGTGTCGTCGATGCCGGTATCGATCACCGCGATGCGGACGTTCTCGCCGCTGGCCTGCTTGGCATCGAGCGCGATGCGGTCGAAGGCATAGTTGACGATGCTGGCGGCCTGCTGCAGCGAATAGACATGGTTGGGCTCACGCCGCTGGGTGCGGCCGTCGGCGGCCAGCTGCGCCAGCACGACGCCGACCGGGCGGCCATCGGGAATGCCGAAGCGTACCAGCGTGGTGCCAAGCAGCCTGGACTGGCGCTGCGAGCGCACCTGCAGGCCAAAGGAAGCGGCGATCTGCTGCACTGCGCCCGCATCGCCGTCGACGGTCACCAGCACTTCGTCGGGCACGAAATCGCCGACCACCGCGCGCGGCGGCTGAACGGCGATGAGATCGGTCGGCGAGACGATCGGGCCGCCCGCCGGTGGCCCGGCCAGCGTGTCGGCAGGCGGTGTCGCCGGGTCTGGCCGTGGCGTCGGCACCGGTGCCGGAGGGGCGACCGGATTGGGAAACAGGTCGACGATCAGGGCGGGAAGAAAGACGGCGCCGGCTTGGGCAGGACCCGCACCGCCGGCATTGTCGCTGGCGCCGCTGCCGTCCTTGGCGCAGTCGGTGCCGGCAGCATTGGTGCCGTCGCGGCAGTCGATTTTCGTCTGGTCGCCATTGGCGGCATTGCTCTGCGCCGACGCAGGCACGGCGGCGATTGTCATCGCCGCCGCAAGGATTGCCGCAAATCGAATGACCGCCTCAGCCGCCATCAACTGGTTTCCTTCCCTCGATCACAGTGTCGGTGAAAGGCTGGGCGGCAACAAGGCCGAGTTGCTTGGTGTAGTCGGCTGCGGTGGCAGCCGGGATGCCAAGCCGGAACACGCCGTCGGCGGTCGGTCCACCGATGATCTTCAGCCCGTTGCCGCCGAGGAAGCCGGCAATGTCCGACATCTTCGCGTCCGGCTTGAACTTGACCAGGGCGAACGGCATTTTTGCCAGATCGTCTTGTGCACCGGCAATCTCGAAATTGCCGCTCTTGCCGCCCGGATTGACGAGCGACTGCACCATGATCAGCGCCAGCAGCACCGCGGCCGCTGCCCACGCGACGCCGGCCGGCACCGCCATGAAGCGACCCCAGGCCTGCGCCAGCCAGGACGAGCTTGCCGGGGTCCGAACCGGCCCGGCCTCGGCGTCGAGCGCCCTGGCGAAGCGGCTGAGCGCATCGGCCGGCGGCCGGATCGCCTCGTTGGCCGCCGTGGTGCCGGAGAATTCCGCTTCCGCCTCGCCAAGGGCGGCAAGCGCGGCCGGATCGCTGGCCAGCCATTCCTCGACGGCTTCCAGGTCCGAACCTTCCAGCGAGCCGTTCAGGTAGAACGGCAGCAGCGTTTCCATTTCGTCGCGGCGCGACATCTTTTTAGCGGCGCTCATGGCCACCCCCTGTCGTAACCGGCGGCCTTGAGGGCCTCGCCGAGTTTCTTGCGGGCGTAGAACATCCGGGTCTTAACGGTCGCGACCGGGATGCCGAGCACCTCACCGATCTCGGTCACCGACTGCCCGTGATAATAGGCAAGATCGATCACCGTGCGGTGCTCTTCGGGCAAGGCGTCGACGAAGCGGCGCAAGGCGGCGGCCTTGTCCTCCTTCATGGTGACGACTTCTGGCGTGTCGGCGCCGTCGGGCACCGCGGCGGCGGCCTCGTCGTCGATCCAGTCTTCCTTCTTCTTGCGCAGCAGGGACAGCGCCTTGAACCGGGCGATGCCGAGCAGCCATGTCGAGACTTCGGAGCGTCCTTCGAAACCTGGCGCCTGGCGCCATAGCTCGAGGAACACTTCGTTCGCGATATCGTCAGCCATCATTTCCGATCCCGTCTGGCGCGCCACGAAGCGGTAGACCCGCGCGTGGTGACGCATGAACAGGAGCCGCACGGCGGCACGGTCGCCCTTCGCGACCCGGTCGACAAGCGCGCGATCGGTCTCCGTCGCTGCCGTCATGGCCGGTCGAGCCGCCTGGCTCCTGTCTGCTCTGTCGCTGATCGGCCCAAAAAGGTTCATCCTCCGCCAAGGAATTCCGGGGAGGCTAACCGAAGTAAGGAAGTGTTGCCAGTGTGTCTGTCCAGCCGATAGATGGGTAGCACTTTGAACCGGATAGATGGGTAACAGTTCTCCCCCTTTGCGTCCGCCGCAGCGGCGAGCAGTTTGGTTGGCGCGGTGCTGCGGCGGACAAGCTTCATACGCCTTGTATCGATGATGCCGAGCGGATGGGCATGGAAGGAGAGGGCCCATTGGCCGTCCGCGGTTTCCGTGCAGCGACCGCTTCGCCAGCCAGCGTCTGTGAGACATAGACGAAGTCGCCATTCCACCTGATCTCGCCTTTGTGGCGCGCGCGGCGGACCGCGGCCTCGGCCGGATAATCCGGCTCGGGCGTCGCTCTTGGCATGGCGCGCTGTGACGAACGGTACTGCTGCGCTGGAGTGTCCATGGCCAGCGCTTCATGCGGACGCTCTTCATTGTAGCTGCGCCGGAAGACCTCGAAGGCCTGCCCCTGGGCCATCCTGTCGGCCTCCGGTGCTTCGGCCAGCGGCAGCATGGTCAGATGGAAGCGCTCATGGCGTCCGTTCTGCTGCGGCTTGCCAGGCGCGATCGGCTCCAGAGTGATGCCGTGCTTGATGAAGCGCACCGAAAGCGGCGTCAGCCGGTGACGCCGGCCGATGCGAAGGGCGGGCCATTGTCGCTTCTGAAGCGATCCGGCAGGCCATGCTCCTCCGGTTCGCACAAGGGTGAGGGGCAGCGCCGACTCTCCGCTGCGAGACTACTTCAATACCTTTCCATCCGCGCCAAACCGATACGTCTTCGCCGGATCCGGCGTCGCATAGAGCGTGGCGCCCGGCTCGGCGTCGTAGACACCGAAGATGCGCACGGTGATCAGCCCGGCCTTTTCGCAGTCGAGATAGAGGTTGGTGTCGGCGCCGAGATGCTCGGCGTGCACCACCGTGCCCTTCCAGCTGCCCGACTTTGGATCAACCGTCAGATGTTCCGGTCGCACGCCGATGGTCTTGGCCGTCTCGCCGAGACGGGCACCATCGATGAAATTCATCTTCGGCGAGCCGATGAAGCCGGCGACGAACTCATTTGCCGGCGAATTGTAGAGCTCCATCGGGCCACCGATCTGCTCGATCCTGCCTGCGTTCAACACCACGATCTTGTCGGCCAGCGTCATCGCCTCGACCTGGTCGTGGGTGACGTAGATCATCGTCGCCTTCAGCCGGCGGTGCAGCTGCGCGATCTCGAGCCGCGTGTTGACGCGCAGCGCGGCGTCGAGGTTCGATAGCGGCTCGTCGAACAGGAACAGCTTGGGCTCGCGCACCACGGCGCGGCCGATGGCGACGCGCTGGCGCTGGCCGCCGGACAGTTCGGCCGGACGCCTTTCGAGATAGGGTTCCAGCGACAGCATCGCCGAGGCGATGCCGATGCGCCGCTCGATCTCGGCCGTGGGCGTGCCCGCCTGCTTGAGGCCAAGGCCCATATTGTTCTTCACCGTCAGATGCGGATAGAGCGCATAGGTCTGGAACACCATGGCGATGCCGCGCTTGGCCGGCGGCGTGGCCGAGACATCCTCGCCGTCGATGACCACCCTGCCCGAGGTCGAATCCTCCAGCCCGGCGATGACCCTGAGCAAGGTCGACTTGCCGCAGCCCGAAGGGCCGACGAAGACGACGAATTCGCCATCCGTCACTTCGAGGTTGATGCCCTTCAGCACCTCGACCGGCCCGAAGGCCTTCTTCACATTCTCGATTTTCAGCGAGCCCACGGCTTCGTTCCTGTCGTTAGAGTTTGACTCGTCCTAGAGCTTGACTGGGGCGCCGCTGCGCACGCTCTCATCGGCGGCAAGGCAGACGGCGAGCGATCTGACCGCATCGTCCATGTGTCTGGTGAGATCGAGATCCTCGCGGATCGCCTTCAGCACGAAGGCCTGTTCGAGATCGCAAAGGTCCTGATGGCCGGGCTCGCCCTGCATCGACAGCATCTCGTCCTGCTTCACGAATTTGCCATCCGTGCCGGTTGCGGCACTGTGCAGGCGGATGGTCGAGGTCTTGGTGTGGGTGTCGATGTCGTCGGACTTCACACCTTCCTTCATGACGATCGACACGCAGCCATTCGGTGAAATGACGTCCTTCACGAAGAAAGCCGTCTCCGAAATCATCGGTCCCCAACCGGCTTCGTACCAGCCGACCGAACCGTCGTCGAACAGCACCTGCAGATGGCCGTAATTGTACATCGTGGGCGCAACCTCGTCGGTCAGCCGCACCCCCATGCCGCGCACCTCGACCGGTTTGGCGTCGGTGATCTGCAGCATGACGTCGAGATAGTGCACGCCGCAGTCGACGATCGGCGAGGTCGTCTGCATCAACTGCTTGTGCGTCTCCCAGGTATGGCCCGAGGATTGCTGGTTGAGGTTCATGCGGAAGACGTAAGGGCCGCCGAGCTTGCGCGCCTCGGCGATCAGCCTGATCCAGGATGGATGATGGCGCAGGATGTAGCCGATCACCAGCTTCCTGCCATTGGCCTTGGCGGCCGCGACGACGCGTTTTGCATCCGCCACCGTGGTTGCCAACGGCTTCTCGACGAAGACATGACAGCCAGCCTCGAACGCCCTGACCGCGTAGTCGGCATGGCTGTCGGAATAGGTGGCGATACAGGCGACGTCAGGCTTTTCGTCGCGCAGCGCCTCGTCGAAGGAGCGCCTGATGCCATGGCTGGACAGCCCGTCAGGCAGCGGCACGTCGGAACGGTTGATCAGCGCCGCGATCTCGAAGCCCGGATTGGTGTGATAGGCCAGCGCATGGCTGCGGCCCATATTGCCGAGACCGGCGACGACGACGCGAAGGGGACTTTGCGAACTCACTTGACGGCTCCGGAGGTAATGCCGCGGATCAGCTGCCGCGAGAAGATGACGTAGAGGATCAGCACCGGCATGATCGCCAGCGACAGTGCTGCCAGGATGGCGTTCCAGTTAGTGACGAACTGGCCGAGGAACAGCTGTGCGCCGAGCGTCACCGTCTTGGTTTCTTCCGACGGCGCCAGGATCAGCGGGAACCACAGATCGTTCCAGATCGGGATCATGGTGAAGACGGCGACCGTCGCCATCGATGGCCGCACCAGCGGCAGCACCAGGCGGAAGAAGATGGTGTATTCCGACAGCCCGTCGATGCGGCCGGCATTCTTCAGGTCGTCGGACACCTGCTTCATGAATTCCGACAGGATGAAGACGGCGAGCGGCAGGCCTTGCGCGGTGTAGACCAGGATCAGCGCCGTCAGCGTGTTGACCAGCCCGCTTGCCACCATTAGTTGCAGGATGGCGACGGTGCCCAGCCGGATCGGGATCATGATGCCGAGCGCCAGATAGAGGCCCATCAGCGAATTGCCGCGAAAGCGATACTCCGACAGCGCAAACGCGGCCATGGCGCCGAACAAAAGCACGAAGAACAACGAGGCGACGGTGACGACAAGGCTGTTCTGGAAATAGTGGATGAAGTCGCCCTGGCCGATCACGGTGGTGTAGCCGATCAGGTCGAAGGTTTTCGGCGTCGGTGGCGTCAGCGGCGCGCCGAAGATGCCCGCGCGCGACTTGAATGAATTCATGATCACCAGGATCACCGGGAACAGCGCGATCGCCGTGTAGGTCAACAGGATCGCGTGGGCGCCGATGGTGCGGGGCAAGGAACGGGTTGCGGTGCTCATCTCTTGCCCCCCTCAGAACTGGTAGCGACGCAGGCGCGTCTGCACGAGGAAGAGATAGCCGCAGACGCCGCCAAGGATGATCAGGAACATCATCGTGGCGATCGCAGCACCCATGTTGGGGTCGCCGACCTGCAGCTGGAAGCCGAAGAAGGCGCGGTAGAGGAAGGTGCCGAGAATATCGGTCGAATAGTTCGGCCCGGCGAGCGCCCCTTGCGCTGTGTAGATCAGGTCGAAGGCGTTGAAATTGCCGACGAAGGTGAGGATCGAGATGATGCCGATCGACGGCAGGATCAGCGGCAGCTTGATCTTCCAGAACTGCGACAGGCCAGTGATGCCGTCGCACTCGGCCGCCTCGATCACCTCTTCGGGGATCGACAGCAGGGCGGCGTAGATCAGCATCATCGGGATGCCGACGAACTGCCACACCGAGATCAGGCTGAGCGCCGTCAGCGCATACTGCTCCTTGCCCAGCCATGGCGTGAACAGGCTTTTCAGGCCGACCAGGTCCATCATATGCGGGGCCACACCCCATAGCGGCGACAGGATCAGCTTCCAGGCAAAGCCGACGATGACGAAGGACAGTATGGTCGGCACGAAGATCGCCGTGCGGTAGAAGGCGGCGAATCTCAGCCTCGGGCTGGACAGCAAGGCCGCCAGCATGACGCCGATCGGGTTCTGCACCAGCATGTGGATGATGAAGAACCAGGTGTTGTTCCTGAGTGCATTCCAGAAACCCACCGACCAGTTGGGGTCGCCGAACAGGGTGCGGAAATTTTCCAATCCGACGAAGATCTGGTGC
Source organism: Mesorhizobium sp. RCAM 05104 (assembly GCF_059683645.1). Classification (NCBI taxonomy): domain Bacteria; kingdom Pseudomonadati; phylum Pseudomonadota; class Alphaproteobacteria; order Hyphomicrobiales; family Phyllobacteriaceae; genus Mesorhizobium; species Mesorhizobium sp. RCAM 05104. The sequence continues at coordinate 3,621,007 of NZ_CM185033.1, forward strand.
TGCTCGATGTTGCGGAACAGCGACAGCTGCAGCGTGCCGGCGAGCGGCAGGATCATGATCGCCGTGTAGACGAGCAGCGCCGGCGCCAGGAAGACGCCGATGTGCCAGCGGGTCGGTCGTTTCGGTCGTGTTTCTGCGGCCATGAGTTCGGTCCCCGCCGTCTCTCGGTTCCAAATGGTGTCGATGCTAGATGATGCCTCGATGCACTGCCCGGATTTCCTTCCCGTGCGGGAAGGACAAAGGCCTGTGACAGGTCAGCTTCGCCTTTCCCTGCGCAGAGGGTAAGGCCGAGAGGCCACGCCGACAATCACAGCCTGAAAACCAGGATAGTCCGAAACCGGCCAGGCCTGCGCCCGGCCGGCTTCGTTGCCTGAGCTCTTACTTGGCCGGCTTGTACCAGCTGTCGAGACCGGTCTGCAGCTTCTTGGCGGCAGCTTCCGGCGTGTCGGTGCCGTTGATGACGTTGGCCGATTCAACCCATGTCTCGTTCTCGAGGTTCGGCGTGCCGCGCGACAGGATCTGGTAGGTCGAGCGGATCGTCGACTTGCACTTGCCGCGCCAGGAGACGAATTCCTGCGCCAGCGGGTCTTCCATCTTCACCGGCGAGGAGTTCAGGCTGAAGAAACCCGGCAGCGCATTGGCGTAGATGGTGGCGAAGTCCGGCGAGGCGACCCAGGACAGGAAGGTCTTGGCGGCGTCGGCGTTCTTCGAAGCCGCATTCAGGCCCATGCCGATATCGGTATGGTCGGAGATGTAGCAGGTGTCGCCGGCCTTCTCGACCGGCGGCGGGAAGGCGCCCATCTTGAACTGGGCCTGGGTGTTGAACAGGCCGATTTCCCAAGAGCCGGCCGGGTAGATGGCGGCGCGGCCGAGGGTGAACAGGTTCTGGCTGTCCGGGTAGGTCTGGGCTTCGAAACCGTCGCCGAGGTAGGGCTTCCACTTGGCCAGTTCCTCATACGGTGCGACCCAGTCCTTGTCGGTCAGCTTCTGATCGCCCTTGATCAGTGCTGCGCGGCCGTCCTCGCCCTTCCAGTAATTGGGACCGATGTTCTGGTAGCCCATGGTCGCGGCTTCCCAGAGATCCTTGGTGCCCATGGCCATCGGGATGTAGGTGCCATCGGCCTTGATCTTGTCGAGCGCGGCGAAGAATTCGTCGCGGGTCTGCGGCACCTTGATGCCGAGCTTGTCGAAGGCGTCCTTGTTGTAGATGAAGCCGTGGATGACGGAGGCCATCGGCACGCAGAAGCTCGCCTTGCCGTCGTCGGTCTGCCAGGCGGCCTTGGCCACGGGCGAGAAATTCTCCATGCCGGGCAGCGCCGAGAGGTCGGCGAGGTTGCCCTTCTTGTAGAGTTCAAGCGACTTGTCGAACGGGCGGCAGGTGATCAGGTCGCCCGCCGAACCGGCGGCGAGCTTGGCGCCGAGCGCGGCGTCATATTCGGTCGGCGCCGACGGGGCGAACACCACCTTGATGCCCGGGTTCTTGGCTTCGAAAGCCGGGATCAGCTTGTCCTTCCAGATGGCAAGGTCGTCGCCGCGCCAGCTTTCGATGTTGAGCGTTACGTCTGCGGCAGAAGCCATCCCGGCCGTGCCGAGAATGCTGGTGCCCAGAAGCAGTGCCGTCAGTAGTTTCGTTGTCATGCTCAGTCTCCCTGTTGACCTTTTTCAGGTTCGGTTTTGATGAGAACGGAGGCAGTGCGCCCCTTGCTCCCCTCGATCGCGGAAAGGGCCGGCCGCAGCTTCTGGCCGGCCTCTTCCAGTATCTTCTCGGCCGCATCGGCGCTGTCGGCGCCGGCGGCGAGCAGAATGGCGGTCTTGACCGCGCCGCCGCTCTTTTCGAGCAGCCGGGCGGCTTCGTCCCTGCCCCGCCCGCTGATGGCGGCGACAATGCGCGCCGCGCGATCGCGCAGCTTGATGTTGTCGGCCATGAGATTGACCATGTAGCCGTCATGCACGTGACCGAGATGGACGGCGGTCAATGTCGACAGCATGTTGAGCGCGATTTTCTGAGCGGTGCCCGCGCCCATGCGGGTCGAGCCGGCGATCAGCTCCGGCGGCGTTTCCAGCAGGATGGCGGTTTCGGCCTGCCGGAGCAGCAGCGAATCGCGGTTGTTGGCGATACCGATGGTGGCAGCACCCCGCCGCCGCGCATCCTCGACAGCCCGCACCGCATAGGGCGTCGTGCCGCTGGCGGAGACAGCGATCAGACAATCGCCCGCGCCAATGCCAGCATTGGCGACGGCTGTCGCGGCCTCCTCGGTATCGTCTTCGGGCCCGCCGGCCAGTGTCGTGAAAGCCGCGTCGCCGCCAGCGATCAGGATGGCGATGCGGTCGCGGTGAATGCCGAACGTGCCAGGCAGTTCAAGCGCATCGGCCAATGCCATCAGGCCGGAACTGCCGGCTGCCGCGTAGGCAAGCTTGCCGCCGCTCTTCAGTCTGCCGGCGATGATCTCGGCTGCCCTGGCGATGGATGGAATGGCTTGGCGTACGACCTTTGCGGCTTCGATCTGCGCATCGGCCAATGAAGCAAGGATGGCGTCGGGGGCCTGGATATCCAGACCCTCGGCATTCTGGTGAAGCGCTTCGGTGCGCGTTTCGGCCATCCCGGTTCCTCCAATACCAGAACAATACCAAAAAAATACCACTTGTCCACACGCATTAACGAATTCCCGAGTCGGAAATCGCCGAGCCAACGAAATGCCTAGGTTTTTCAATAAAATACGCCTTAATCTTTTTGAAACGGAAATTAACCCTTGGCTATTGGTATTTTATTGGTATTATCCGCCCGGAGGAGAAATCACGTGAATTTCGTGCTCGGTATCGATGGCGGCGGCACCAGCTGCAGGGCTGCCTTGGCGACGGTGGAAGGCGCGGTCATCGGCCGCGCCAAGAGCGGCGCCGCCAACATCCGCACAGACCTCACCGGTGCCCGGTCGAACATCGTCGAGGCCGCGCGGCAGGCTTTCATCGCTGCCGGGCAGGATCCGGACCAGATCCCGCAAACGCCGGCCATTCTCGGCCTCGCCGGCGCCAATGTCGGCACCTACCGGCAGCAACTCGAAGCAATCCTGCCGTTCAGCATCAGCCGCGTCGAGACCGACGCCGAAATCGCACTCGAGGGGGCTGTCGGCTCCGGTGACGGCGCCATGGCGATCCTCGGCACGGGTACCGCCTACATGGCGCGCAAGAACGGCAAATCGCGCGCCATCGGCGGCTGGGGTTTCCAGGTCGGCGACCAGGGCAGCGGTGCCCGCATCGGCCGGGACCTGCTCGAACAGACGCTGCTCGCCTATGACGGCGTCCGCGAGGGTTCGCCGCTGACGCAGAGCATGCTCGCCGTTTTCCGCAACAACCCGGAGGACGTGGTCGAATTCACCACCAACGCCAAGCCAGGCGATTTCGGCGGCTTCGCGCCCAAAGTGTTCGAGCACGCCGAGAAGGGCGACAGCGTCGCCAACTGGATCCTCGACAGGGCGATCACCGACGTCGAGGCCTCGCTCGGCGCGCTCGACCTTGCGGACGACGCGCCGCTGTGCCTGCTCGGCGGGCTGGCGCCGCTCTACGCGCCGCGCCTGTCGGCGCGCTACCGGGCATTGCTGAAGCCGCCGCTCGACGACGCACTGGGCGGCGCCGTGCAGATGGCGGTACGCCTTTTCGCCAGACCGGCGGAGGCAGCGCGATGAGCGATGCCGCCGACCAGATCTTCGCCACGCTGAAACAGTCGTCGCAAAGCGGCGCGCCGCTTTATCTGCAGCTTCGCAAGAGCATCGAGGATGCCGTCAATCGCGGCCTGATCGGGCCGGGCGATGCGCTGCCTTCCGAGCGCGATATCGCCACCAAGGCCGACATTTCGCGGGTCACCGTGCGCAAGGCGGTGCAGGACCTGGTCAAGGGCGGCATCCTGGTCCAGCGCCACGGCTCCGGCACGTTCGTGGCGCCGCGCATGGAGCGCGTCGAGCAGTCGCTGTCGCGGCTGACATCCTTCACCGAGGACATGGCGCGGCGCGGCATGGCGGTGCGATCGGCCTGGCTTGACCGCGGCCTTTACGCGCCCTCGCCCGACGAGATGATGGTGCTCGGCCTGTCGTCGAGCGAGCTTGTGGCGCGCGTGGCGCGCCTGCGCATTGCCAACGACACGCCGCTGGCGATCGAACGCGCCTCGCTGTCGGCCAGCGTATTGCCCGACCCGGCGGGAATAGGCTCCTCGCTCTATGCGGCGCTGGAATTGACCGGCAACCGTCCGGTGCGGGCGGTGCAGCGCATTTCCGCCGCCAATCTCGGCGACAGCGACGCGCGCCTGCTCGAAGTGCCGCCCGGCATCGCAGGCCTGCACATCGAACGCATTTCCTATCTGGCGAGCGGCAAGGTGATCGAATTCACCCGCTCCATCTACAGGGGCGACGCCTATGATTTCGTCGCCGAACTGCGGCTGACAGGGCCGAGCGAAGAGGGCCGACCATGAGCGTAGAGCCGACAGAGATGACCCATATGCGGCGCGAGATCGAAGAGATCCCGCAAGCCGTCGCCCGCCTGCTCGACGGCTCCGGCGCCGTGTTGACCGAGGCCGGACGTGGCATCCGCGAACGCGACCCGCAGTTTGTCGTCACCGTGGCGCGTGGCTCGTCCGACCATGCCGCCACATTCATGAAATATGCCGTCGAGCTGACCGCGGGCCTGGCCGTCGCCTCGGTCGGTCCGTCGATCGCCTCGATCTATGGCGCCAAGCTCAGGCTGGCAGGCTCTGCCTGCCTTGCGATCTCGCAGTCGGGCAAGAGCCCCGACATCGTTGCCATGGCCGAAGCCGCACGGGCCGGCGGCGCGCTGACCATCGCCATCACCAACACCGCCGATTCGCCGCTGGCGCGCGCCTCGGACTATGCGATCGATATCCTGGCGGGCCCCGAGCGCAGCGTCGCGGCAACCAAGACCTTCGTCAATTCCGCCGTCGCCGGTCTCGCCTTGATGGCGCATTCCACTGGCGACGAGGCGCTTCTCAAGGCGCTCGCCAGCTTGCCCGAGCATTTCAGCAAGGCGATCGGCTGCGACTGGATGACGGTGCTGGCCGAAACGATCGACAAGCAGAAGTCGCTGTTCATCCTCGGCCGTGGACCGTCGGCGGCGATGGCCAACGAAGCGGCGCTGAAGTTCAAGGAGACCTGCGGCATGCATGCCGAGGCCTACAGTGCCGCCGAAGTCATGCATGGCCCGCTGGCGCTGATCGGTCCCGATTTCCCGGTGCTGGCGCTGGCCGCGCGCGACGCGTCCGAGCCGTCGGTCGCCGAAGCCGCCGACAGCCTGGCTGCCAAGGGGGCGCCGGTCTTCATCACCTCGATGCTTGCCAATCGCGCCGTGCGCCTGCCGCATGTCGCCACCGGTCACCCGCTGACCGATCCGCTGACGCTGATCGTGTCCTTCTATGTGTTCGTCGAGGCCTTTGCCCGCCATCGCGGCCTTGATCCGGACACGCCGCGCAATCTTCGCAAGGTGACGGAGACCGTATGAGCGACCGTTTTGCCCTGACCGGCGCCCGGATATTCGATGGCGACGACTGGCATGAAGGCGCAGCACTTGTCGTGCGCGACGGCCTCGTCGAGGCTATTCTGCCCACGGGCGCCATCCCCTCCGACATTCGCGTCGTCGACACCGGCGGCGGCACGCTGGCGCCCGGCTTCGTTGACCTGCAGGTCAATGGCGGCGGCGGCGTCATGCTCAACGACCACCCCGATGTCGCGTCGATCGAAACCATCTGCAAGGCGCATGCGCCCTTCGGCACGACGGCGCTGCTGACGACGCTGATCACCGACACGCCCGCGATCACCGCCGCCGCCGTCGCCGCCGGCGAAGCGGCGGCGCTGCGGAAGGTGCCGGGCTTCCTCGGCCTGCATCTCGAAGGACCGCATCTGTCGATCGCCCGCAAGGGCGCGCATGATCCGGCGCTGATCCGGCCAATGACGGACAAGGACGAGGCGATGCTGATCGCGGCGCGGCACAAATTGCCGGTGCTGCTCACCACGATAGCGCCCGAATCCGTCGAACCGGCACGCGTCGCAGCGCTCGCCAAGGCGGGCGTCATCGTCAGCCTTGGCCATTCCGATACCGGCTACGCCACGGCCAGCACCTTTGCCGCCGCCGGCGCTTCGATGGTCACCCATCTGTTCAACGCGATGAGCCAGATCGGCAATCGCGAGCCCGGACTGGCGGGCGCGGCCATCGACATCGGCACGTTGTCCGCCGGGTTGATCGCCGACGGCATCCATGTCGATCCCGTCACCATCAAGATCGCGCTGCGCGCCAAGCAAGGGCCGGCGAGGATCGTGCTGGTCACCGATGCCATGGCGACGATCGGCACCGACATGACCTCATTCACGCTGAACGGCCGCACCATCTACCGCAAGGATGGCAGCCTGCGGCTCGCTGACGGCACGCTGGCGGGGGCGGATCTCGACATGATCTCGGCTGTTCGATACGTCCACCGCGTTATCGGGCTGGACCTGTCGGAGGCGTTGCGCATGGCCTCGCTCTATCCGGCGCAAGCGATCGGCCAGTCGCACCGGCTCGGACGCTTCGCCAACGGCACGGCGGCGGATATTGTCGCGCTGTCGGACGATCTCGATATCGGACAAGTCTGGATCGGCGGCAAGACGGTGTTCGAGGCCAGCGCTTCACACTGAAGGCGAGTTCATGCAGGCAATCGACTGTGTTGTCGCCGGAGCCGGCGTCGTCGGGCTCGCCATCGCCAGGGCGCTCGCTTTGGCGGGCCGCGAGGTGGTGGTGATCGAGAAGGCCGATGCGATCGGCACCGTCACCAGTTCGCGCAATTCCGAAGTCATCCATGCCGGGCTCCATTATGCGCCGGGAAGCCTGAAAGCCCGGCTCTGCGTCGAAGGCCGCCAGCGGCTTTACGCTTATTGCGCCGAGCACGACGTCGCCCATAAGCGCACCGGCAAGCTGATCGTCGCCAGCGAGCCCGGCCAAATGGATGGGTTGCGGGCAATCCAGGCCAATGCGCGACGCTGTGGGGTCGACGATCTCGAGCTTTTAACGCGCGGCGAGGCCGAAAGCCTGGAACCGGCACTGACATGCGCCGCCGCCTTGCTGTCGCCCACGACCGGCATTGTCGACAGCCACGCGCTGATGCTGTCGCTGCGCGGCGACGCCGAGGCCGCCGGTGCGTCCTTCGCCTTCCTAACCGTCGTTGCGGGGGCGACGATCGAAGCCGACGGGATCCGGATCGACACGCGCGCTACCAGTGGCAAGACCTTCGCCTTGAAGGCCCATGCCTTCATCAATGCCACGGGCCTCGATGCGCAGACCGTAGCCGGCCGCATCGACGGTTTCCCAAGGGATCTGATCCCCCGGCAGTGGCTGGCGCGCGGAAACTACTTCGCGCTTCCAGGCCGGTCGCCTTTTTCGCGGCTGATCTATCCGGTTCCGGTCGAAGGTGGCCTTGGTGTCCATCTGACGCTCGACCTGGGCGGCAGTGCCCGCTTCGGGCCCGACGTCGAATGGATCGATCGTATCGATTACACGGTCGATCCGGGCCGAAGCGCCGTCTTCTACGAGGCGATCCGGCGCTATTGGCCCGAGCTTGGCGACGGAGCCCTGCAGCCGGCCTATGCCGGAATCAGGCCGAAACTATCCGGCCCGGGCCAACCGGCGGCCGATTTCATGATCCAGGGTCCGGCCGACCATGGCGCCGGGCGAATCGTCAACCTGTTCGGCATCGAGAGTCCCGGCCTGACGGCAAGCCTGTCGATCGCCGACCATGCCGTCGGGTTGCTGTACCCGAAGTGACAGGCTCTCTTGATAGTTGTCATCGCAAGCGGACGTCATGAAACCTTTTGATTTCGAGGCCGTTGTCGGGGCGAATGTCCGACGCGAAACCCAGATCGAAACCGGCCGACGGCATCAAGCCGCGTGGCACCCCCGAGCCGCGTAGGGCAAAGGCGCGACCAGCAAAGTCGGGTGATGCGAAGTCGAACGACGAGGCTCCGCGCGAAAAGAAGCCACACGAGAAGCAGGCATCGACCGTCGAAGCGGCAGCTTCCGAGGCTGTCGGCGAGACTCCGCCGCCTCCGGAAGCCGTCGAACCCGATCCACAGTTGACGGCCGAGGAGGCAGAACAGGCGCGCAAGAAATATCTGCTGAAGCGTTTCTGGATCAGCGGGCGCGGTTATTGGGGACGGCACGGTGACAAGCTCGCCTGGCCGTTGACCATCGGGCTCTTGATCCTGATCAGCATCAATGTCGTCTTCCAGTATGGGATCAATGTCTGGAACCGCGCCATCTTCGACGCGATCGAGAAGCGCGACGCCCACACCGTCTACTTCCTGAGCGCGGTGTTCGTGCCCCTCGTGCTTGGCAGCATCAGCCTTGTCGTCGTGCAGGTCTACCTGCGCATGACCATGCAGCGCCGCTGGCGCTCCTGGCTGACGACCTCGGTCATAGCGCGCTGGCTCGCCAACGGCCGCTACTATCAGCTGAACCTCGTGAAAGGCGACCACCAGAACCCCGAGGCCCGCCTCTCGGAAGATCTGCGGGTCGCCACCGAGTCGCCTGTCGATTTCGTCGCCGGCGTGATTGTCGCCACCCTCTCGGCGTCAACCTTCATCGTGGTGCTTTGGACGATCGGCGGGGCCTTGAGCTTCACGTTGGGAGGCTCGACCTTCACCGTGCCCGGCTTCCTCGTCATCACGGCGGTGGTCTATGCCGCGATTACCTCCACCTCGATGTTCGTCATCGGCCGCGATTTTGTTCAGCTCTCGGAGAAGAAGAACCAGGCGGAAGCTGAATTCCGTTACGTGCTGACGCGCGTGCGTGAAAACGGCGAGAGCATCGCCCTGCTTGGCGGCGAGGAGGAGGAAAGCAGCGGCATCCACAAGACGTTCGCCGGTGCGCTCGAGCAATGGGCGCGGTTGACCGGCCAGCACATGCGCACGGCGGTGGTGTCGCAGGGCTCGAGCCTGTTTGCGCCCGTCGTACCGGTTCTGCTGTGTGCGCCGAAGTTTCTCGAAGGCTCAATGACACTCGGACAGGTGATGCAGGCTGCCTCCGCCTTCGCCATCGTGCAGGGGGCGTTCGGCTGGCTGGTCGACAACTACCCGCGTCTCGCCGACTGGAACGCCTCCGCGCGCCGCATCGCCTCGCTGATGATGTCGCTCGACGGGTTGGAGCGTGCGGAACAGAGCAATGATCTGGGGCGCATCAAACACGGCGAGACCAAGGGCGATGCAATGCTCTCCCTCGACGAGCTCTCGGTGACGCTCGACGACGGCACCTCCGTGGTCAAGGAAACCGAGGTGGTGATCGAACCGGGCGAGCGCGTGCTGGTGTCCGGCGAATCCGGCTCGGGCAAGTCAACGCTGGTGCGGGCGATCGCCGGCCTGTGGCCCTGGGGGAGCGGCAGCGTCAACTTCCACCCCGACAGGCGATTGTTCATGTTGCCGCAGCGGCCCTACATTCCCTCGGGGACGCTGCGCCGCGTGGTCGCCTACCCCGCGGCGGCGGATAATTGGACAGCCAAACAGATCAAGGCTGCCCTCGACAGTGTGGGCCTCAATTATCTCACCGACAGGATCAAGGAAGAAGCGCCGTGGGACCAGACGCTGTCGGGCGGCGAAAAGCAGCGCCTCGCCTTCGCGCGCCTGCTGCTGCATCGCCCCGATATCGTCGTGCTGGATGAAGCGACCTCGGCGCTCGACGAGAAAAGCCAGGACAACATGATGGCGACGGTGATCCGAGAATTGCCTGATATCACCATCGTCAGCGTTGCACACCGCGCCGAGCTGGAAGCCTTCCACAGCCGCAAGATCACCCTGGAACGGCGCGAAGGCGGCGCCAAACTTGTCAGCGATATCGACCTCGTCCCGCGCAAGCGCAAACGCGGCCTGCTGAAGCGCGCCTTGTGGGGTTCAGGCACTCGGTAAGCTGGAAGGCGGCACCATTCAGCACGCAACTAGGATGCGTAGATATCCTTGTAGGTCTCGCGCAACAGATTCTTCTGCACCTTGCCCATCGTGTTGCGTGGCAGTTCGTCGACGAAGATCACCCGCTTGGGGTGCTTGTACTTCGCCACGCGCCCGGCAATAGCGCCGAGGATTTCGGCCCCGGTGATCCGCGAGGCCGGCGCACGCACGACCACAGCGGTGACGCCTTCGCCGAAATCCGGATGGGCAACGCCGATGACGGCGCTTTCCGTGACCCCGTCAAGCGCGTCGATCTCGCTTTCGAGTTCCTTCGGGTAGATGTTGTAGCCGCCGGAAATGATCAGGTCCTTGCCGCGGCCGACGATGTGGACATAGCCGTCGCCGTCGATCATGCCGAGATCGCCTGATATGAAGAAGCCGTCGGCGCGGAACTCCGCCCTGGTCTTCTCCGGCATGCGCCAGTAGCCACCGAAGACGTTGGGACCCTTGACCTCGATCATGCCGACTTCGCCCTGGGCGAGCGGCCGGCCATCGTCGGGATCGGCGATGCGCAGCGATACGCCAGGCAAGGGGAAGCCGACCGTTCCGGCGCGCCGCTCGCCGTCATAGGGGTTGGAGGTGTTCATGTTGGTTTCGGTCATGCCGTAACGCTCGAGGATCGCGTGGCCGGTGCGCTCGCGCCAGGCCTTGTGGGTCTCGGCCAGCAGCGGCGCCGAACCGGAAATGAACAGGCGGATGTTCTTCGCCGCCTGGCGGTCCAGCCCCTCCTGCTGAAGCAGGCGCACATAGAAGGTCGGCACCCCCATCAGCACGGTTGCGCGCGGCAACAGCGAGATGATGCGGCCTGCGTCGAACTTCCGCTCGAACAGCATCGACGCACCGGCCATCAGGATGACGTTGGTGGCGACGAACAGGCCATGGGTGTGGAAGATCGGCAGCGCGTGGATCAGCACATCATCCATAGTGAAGCGCCAGTGATCGACCAGCACCCGTGCGTTCGAGGCGAGGTTCTCGTGGCTGAGCATGGCGCCTTTCGAGCGGCCGGTCGTTCCCGAGGTGTAGAGGATCGCGGCAAGGTCGCCCTCGCCGCGCGCCACATCGTGGAAGTCCGACGGCAGCCGCGAGGCCTGATCGGTCAGCGATCCCTCGCCCTTGCCGTCGAGCGTGACGGTGGTAGCGCCCGCCCTTTGCGCCAGCGCTTCGATGGCGGCCGCCCTTGCCGGATCACAGACGACCAGTCGGGGTCCGGCATCGCCGAAGAAATACTCCAGCTCGGCCAGTGTGTAGGCGGTGTTCAGCGGCAGGAAGACGGCACCGGCACGCAGGCAGGCGAGATAGAGCAGGATCGCCTCCGGGCTCTTCTCGACCTGGACGGCCACCCGGTCTCCCGGCTCGACGCCCAGTTGCAAAAGCGCGTGTGCCAGCTGTGCCGACCGCGCCAGCATGTCGCCATAGGTGAGCGAGCGCCCGTCATCGGTTTCCATCAACAGGCGGCCCGGCGCCGGCATCCTGGAACGGAACGCATCGAACAGATGATTGCTCATGAAGTCTTTCCCGGGGCGACGGAGTCGGTGCTGAGCACGCTTTCGAGCGCCATGCACTGGCGGCGAAGAGTTCGCGGTTCTTGGCCGTGCCGTCAAGACCGCAAGCGGCGGTTCGGGCTCGCCCCGTCAGCGGTAATGGTTGCGAGCGATGGGCCGCGAAACGGCCTTTCGATGGAACGGCCCCTAGCGCCGGGCGCGTTCGGCCTTGCCGATGACCGCCTTTGAGCCTTCGCCTTGCTTGAAGCGTTCCAGGCACATGGCAGCGGTCAATTGGTAATGATTGACCAGTGCCTCGACCGCACCATCGGCATCGCCGTCCAGGGCACATTCGGCGATCAGGCGATGCTCGCCGAGATCGTCGCGCTGACTGCTTTCGCCGTCACTGGCCATTTGCTGGTAGCGATGGGCGTGATCGGAAAGCTGATCGCAAAATCCCACGAGCCAGTGCGAGCGGCAGGCCGAGATCAGAACCCTATGGAAGATACGGTGCAACTTCTCCCAATCCGGATCGAGCAAGGAAGGGTGCGGCGAAAGACGTGACGCGCGCCCCAGGCGATGCAGCGCCAGCACCAGCTGCTCCTCCCATTCGGCGGTGCGGTGAGCAATGGATTCGCGAAGCGCCCGTTCTTCGAGCCAGCAGCGGGTGCGCGTCAGCTCTTCAAGCTCCGACGCGCTGACCGGCATGATGAAGAAGCCGCGCTGATCGTGCCGGCCGAGAAGCCCCTCCGAGGCGAGGCGATTGAGCGCCTCGCGAACAGGGGAAGCGCCGGCCCCATATTTGGAAACCACCCATTCGACCCGCAGCTTGCTCTCGGCTTCAAGGACACCGTCAAGAAGGTCCGCACGCAGTTGGTGATAGACCGTGCTGGCAAGCGTGCTCTTGGATCCTGCGCGGTCGTCGTCGAGATTGGCAGCTCCGTATGTCAAAGCGACTCCTTGTCCCCAAAACTGTCTTGGGCAATTCGAGTCCGAGAGCATTCCCTTTTCGTATGCGTACTATACAGCTTCCGCCACTGAACGCTCAAGCAGAAGATCGCGCCATCGCACTTAAGCACGAAGAAATATGCGACACGTAGGTGTTTGATCCTGTAAATCCGCGCGTCACCACAACCCGAGGAAACTCAACCTGTTTTGCATGCACGCAGGAGAATCTGTTCTTCCTGTTCCTTTGTATGCGCGCGAGACCATCTGTTCTGTCGTGCTGGACAGGGCGGCGAACATTCGAATCGAATGAGGCCTCATCCAGATCCCATGCCGTGGAGCATCCGACCTCACGAGCCCGACACCGGAACCACTGGCCGGCATATCGCGATTGAAACCGGGATGGGCGCCGTGCGTTAGCCGGCTGAGTTGTCGGCTGCCGTCCGGATCGCCTGAATGTTTTGCCGGTAGGCTTCGACGCTGCCGCCCTTGAAGATGGCGGCGCCGGCCACCAGCACGTCAGCGCCGGCGGCGGTGACCAGTGGCGCGGTTTCAGCCGAAACGCCGCCGTCGATCTCGATACGGATCGGCCGGCCGCCGATCAGCGCCTTGACCCGCTTCACCTTGTCGACGATGCCTGGAATGAAGGCCTGGCCGCCGAAGCCCGGATTGACGGTCATGATCAGGATCAGGTCGAGCCGGTCGAGCACATATTCGACCGCGCTTTCCGGCGTTGCCGGATTGAGCGACACACCCGCCTTCTTGCCAAGGTTCTTGATCGTCTGCAGCGAGCGGTCGAGATGTGGTCCGGCCTCGGCATGCACCGTCATGCCGTCGCAGCCAGCCTCGGCGAAGGCGGCCAGATAGGGATCGGCCGGCGCGATCATCAAATGGCAGTCGAAGAAGGCCTTGGTGCGGTCGCGGATTGCCTTGATCACCGGCGGACCAAAAGTGATGTTGGGCACGAAATGCCCGTCCATCACATCAAGATGGATCCAGTCGGCGCCGGCCGCCACCACTGCCTCGACCTCGTCGCCAAGCCTGGAAAAGTCCGATGCCAGCACCGACGGTGCGATCAAGGTCTTCTTGCTCATGCTGCGGCCTTTCCGAGCGACCCTTCATATGGCTGCTCCGAATCGACTGCCTAATGCGCTCCAGGTGACTTGTCGAGTACGCAGCTTGCGGTGACCACAGACCCGCGTGGCGCGGCAGCGTCCACGGGGAAAAAACCCGCCGGATTGCTCCGGCGGGTTCGCGATGTCTGACTGGCCCGATTACGGCTTGAAGTTCTGGATGTTGTTGGTCGCCGGATCCAGTTGCTGCTGCTGGACCTGCGGCGTGCGCCGCGGCAGAAGCTGCAGGATGTTCGGGTTCAGCAGGTTCGGGTTGATCTCCACGCCCGGCTGCCTGCGGATCGGCACGCAGTCCGGATACCGTCCGACCGTGCCCACCGGGCAACGCCGTTTGATGATCGGCTGGCACTGGCCATTGATCATCTGCGAGCCCGGTGCGCATTCCACCTGCGGCTTGCGGCAGGCACCGTCGATCACCTGCGTTCCACGCGGACAGACACACTCGCCGCGCTTGTTGTGGACCTGGCCGCGTATGTCGCACTGCTCCTGCGTCGGCTGCTTGCGCCGGCAGGCGTTGCCTTGCACCTCGGTGCCCCTCGGGCAGACGCAATCGCCGTTGGCGTCATGGACCTGGCCACGGATGGTGCACTGCTCGGGCTTCGGTCGCACCGGACGGCAGGCTCCGTTGCGCACCTCGGTTCCTTGCGGACAGACGCAATCGCCGTTGGCGTCGTGGACCTGGCCACGGATGGTGCACTGCTCGGGCTTCGGTCGCACCGGGCGGCAGGCCCCATTGCGCACCTCGGTCCCTTGCGGACAGACGCAATCGCCATCGGCATTGCGTATCTGGCCGGGGATGCGGCACTGCTGCGGCTTCGGCTGGATCGGACGGCAGGCGCCGTTGCGCACCTCGGTCCCTCGCGGGCAGACACAATCGCCATAGGCATCATGGATCTGGCCACGGATGGTGCACTGCTCGGGCTTGTCGGTCCTGACGCACTTCCCGTTCTCCAGTCCCGTGCCGCGCGGGCAGACGCAGCGTCCGTCCTCGGTGCGGATCTGGCCTTCGAGCAGCACGCAGCGCTTCGGCGGCGGCGGCGTTGGCAGAACGTTGGTGCCGCCGCCGGTGCACTGGCCATTGCGGAAGGTGGTGCCTTCCGGGCAGACGCAGCGACCGGCGTCGTTCATGACGAAGCCCGCCGAACATTCCTTCTTGGCCTCATGCGTGATGGTGAAGGGATGGCAAGCATAGGCCTTGCCGCGATCGCCCTGCACGTTGGCCTGGTCGCCGCCCAGCACGTCGCCGCCGCCTTGCACCCGTGTGTCGGGAGACAGGACGCCAACGCAGTTCTGGCCGCTGATACTGCCCTGCAGATTGGCCAGGCGGCCATCGTCGGGGATAACCACCGTCACGTGGTGCGATTGGCTTTCGCCCGCGCCAAGCGACAGGTTGGCGATGCAGGACGCCGGCAAGGTCGCCGGCTCCGGCGAGCAGCCGAAGGGCGGGTCGATCGAGGTGATCGCAACCCCGTCCAGCCTGCCGAGGCCCTCCACGCCGATCGCATCACCGATGCGAACCGGACCGGAGAAGGGGCTCGTCCCATCATTGGTGATGGTGATGTCGAACGAGCAGGGTTGGCCGAGCCGGCATTCGCGGTCGCCGGTCTTTTCGACACGGATGGTCGAAGGACCGCCGCCCTTGGCGCAGGCCTGGCCGATCGGATAGACGACATCGTCGCCCGGCGCCGGCCCATAGGAGCCGCGCGCGCAGTTCTCGAACTCGCCATTCGCCGAAACCGTCACGTCGAAGTGGCGGCTGGTTCCGGGTGCCATCACGGCACCGGGAATCTGGCACGACAGCGCATTGGCCGGAACCGGTCCGCAAGCCCATTCCGCGCCATCGGGAGTGACGGTCTGGATCTGGACGGGCGCGCCACCGGCCACCAGCGTGGCGGCGTCGTTGACCCGCACCGGACCGGTGGGGGCAGCGGTGCCGGCGTTGGCCACGGTGATGCGGCAGGAAACCACCGCGGCACCGGCCAGCGAACCGCTGCACACCTTGGTGATGCGCAGGCCAGGCTGGCCGCCATTTGGATGACGGATACGTTCCTTGGCGCAGGCCTTGTTGTTGGTGAGGTCGGTTTCACCGGGGATGGGTTTTACCTCGGCGCAGTTCTCCACCGTGTCCGACCGATAGCCGGCCGGCATGACCGCCTTGACGAAGATCGGCGTCGAGGCACCCGCGGGCAACGAGATGCCCGCATTGTCGCAGCGGAACTCGCCGGGGCCGTTCGGTCCGCATGTCCAGGGCGGGCTCGGCCCGAAGGTCGAGGAAGCCGGCGCGCCGCCGGGATAGGCGTCGATGACCGTCAGTGGCCCATTGTAGGTGGCGCTACCGTTGTTGATGACGTTGATCACGAAGGTGCAGATGCCGTCGGCCGTGCAGACCGGGGTGCGGGCACGCTTCTTCAGGATCAGGTCAACCTTCTTCTCGACCGGCGGCCGGCAGTCGCGGTCACGGTCGCCACGCCGGCAGATCGGGATCGAGGCGCAGCCGCGGTCATTCGACTGGCTGCCGAACAGCGGCTTGCCACTGGCCGCATAATTATAGGCGGCGCAGTTGCGTAAAGCACCGCCTTGCCAGCCCCCAGCCGGCTTGAAGCCGAGCTTGAGGTCGACGAAGGCGCCCGGATTGAGCGTGGTCACCGGATAGGTGCACGTCATCGGGGTGGTGCCGGGCACGCAGACCCAGGGCGGATTGGGCCCTGAACTCAGCGTCGAGCCGGCCGGCAGCGTCACCTCGTTGAGCACGATCTTGCCGTTGTAGGGCGCGGTGCCGACATTGGTGACCCTGATGGTGAAGTCGCAGCCGCCGGCCATCGTGCAGCGCGGAACATCGGCGCGTTTCTCGACCTTGAGGTCCGGTTCCTTGTCCCTGGGCGGACATCTCTGGTCGCGCGGGATGACGATGTCGATGGTCTGCGTGCAGCACAGGCCCCAGCCCTCCTTCGGGCCGGCGTATGTTTCGATGCCTGTGACGATGAGATGGATGACGTCGCCGGGCGAGGCACCGACGATCTTCCAGTTGAGCACATCGCCGCCCGCCGGCACCAGCTGCGTGTCGGGGATGATGGTGATGCCGGGTGTCGTCGTTGAAACCTGCACCCACTTGCCACCCATCTCCGGGCCGACCGGCATGTGGTAGATGAAGGCGCCGCCACCGGGCACGCAATCAACCGTGCCGCGTTCCACCTTGAAGCATTCCTTGCCGGGAGGTGGCGGCGGCGGATTGCACTTGGTGACGTCGATCTTGATCGAGGTCTTTTCACCGGTCTTGAAGTCACCGTCGTCGGGCTTGCCCGGATCCTGCGACGGGATGATGGTCCCGGTGCCCGGTCCGGCGGTCACCTTGATCATACCCTGGTTGTCGACGATGGTCGGCGAGGGAAACGCCGCGTGGTCGATCTTGGCGGTGATCTGGAAGGTGATGACGCGCTCGTTCGGAGCGCCGACGCCGTCGAGATCGGAGGCGGAAATCCGGAAATCGGAAACATCAGCCGTATCGTTGGGATTCGCCGAGGTGCTGATCGTTGCACCCGGCAGAGGTCCGCCGGACGAATCCGTGCCGTCGCCGGCCACATTGACGTTGACGATCTCAAGGCCGTGCGGGAGCTGGTCCTTGAAGTCGAGCTTGAGCTTGTCAAGCCTGGCCGCGAGGCTTGGGTCGGCAAAGCCCTGCGGATCGCCGCGCAAGCCGAAGCTCAGCGAATAGACGACGTAGTCGCAGCCTCTTTGGGTGCCTTTCTTGGTGAAGAAAGGCACGATCCGGTCCGGCCTCGGATTGATGACGCGCGAATTGTCGAGGTCGAGCTTCAGCTCCGGGGTGATCGGGGCGGCGTCTTCCGCGAAGCCTTGCACCGGGGTTAGCATGGCGACCGCGATACCGGCCGCCATCAGCCAGCGCGCGCCGCGCCTGGCATATGACAGGGGTTTCATGATCGTCTCCATGACGGTTTCTTGAGTGTTCGTCGCGAGTGGGGACAGGGCAAGAATGTTCATCTTTCCCTCCTCAACGTTCGCAGCTGACGGCTGGGGTTCTGAGCGGCAAAGTCATCTTGCAGCAAGGGTAGTAGCCACCCTTGTCCTTGTCGGACTTCCTGTAGAAGCAGAGCCCAACATCGACAGTGTCGCCCGGATAGTGGCCGGTGATGCCGATCGTGTAGGGCTTGCCGGGCGCATGCGACTGCGGGGTGGTCACCCCGACGCCTGGCGTCCTGGACTGGGCCTTGATCGAATCGCCGCCGAAGCCGGCATGGTCATGGAGATAGAGATCGGCCTCGAGGCCGGAAGGCGTGCAGAAATACTGGACGTCCTCCACATCGAGACAGGGAGGCAGATTGCCGGGCGGTGGGAAGTCCGGCGGATAGAAGGGGGGCAGGTAGCCTCCCGGGATTTCTTCATAATAGCCGGCGCGGCCCTCGCAAGGGTGCCAGACGGCAACGTCGCCGACATGGCCCTCGACCTCGGGGTCCTCGAAATAGCCGTCGAAGTCGACGAACCAGGAGCCAAAGGGCGGCACGTTGGCCGGCTTGACCAGTTCCCTGGGCGTGATCTGCACGCCATGCACGGCGAGCGGCCCGCCGGCGGCGAGCTGTTCGGCAAGGGCCGGATTGTCGCGCAGCTTGTCGCCGGTGTTGACCAGCGTCTGGGTGCAGACCGAGGTGTCGAGATTGCCCTCCGCGTCGTAGCCATATTGCAGGTCGAGACCGCCGGCCGACTGCCGGTTGGTCTGCGGGAAGCCGACGGCATACTCCTGCGGCACTTCCACCCAGACCGATTCCGTTGCCGGATCGTCCGGGTTTTCACGCCAGTAGCGGATGACCTCGCCCTTGCCGGAATCGGCGAACTGGCTGTAGTCGTAGCGGTTCTCGACCGGGCCGCGCTGGGCCAGGTACATGAAGCCGCTGTTGTCGAAGGCGATGTCGGTGACGGCGTAGTCCTTGTCGGCCTTGACCGTCAGTTCCCAGCGCGGGTCGCCGGCAAAGGTGCCGTCGCGGGCAATGCCCACCGACCAGATTTCCGACTTTTCGCCGACCGAATAGTAGACCCGGCCGCCATGATAGGAGACCGCCCAGACGCGGCGTTCGTCCTGCGTGTAGCCCCAGCTGTCGGGGTCTTCGCTGTCGAAGGCAGCACCGTGGATGTCCATCACCGCGCCATCATCGGCGACCGGAGCCAGCCCATGCGCCGGGCGCCCGGCAACGCCATGGTCAAAGTTGTCGATCAGCTCGCCGTTGGCGTCGATGCGATGGATCAGGCCGGTGTCGAGGTCGGACGCGAAGAACTGGCGATGGGTGGCATCGAAGGTGATGTTGCCGATGCCCGGACCGCTGTTGGTGTCGATGTCGGCGAATTTGGAGACCTGGCCGGTGATGCCGTCGATTTTCCAGATGGTGCCCGGCCCGCCACCGTTTTCGGTGCCGAGTTGGCCGTCCATGAAGGTGGCAGCAGCCATGCCACGGCGCTGCCGCTCCGGCCTTCCGTCATCGTCGGCGTCAGGCGTGACGATGCGGATGCCGTGCAGCGAGGTGGCGCCGGCATAGAGATTGGGGATGCCGGACGGGATGCCGTCGCGCACGCCGTCATCATAGGTGACGCCGAACACCTGACCGATCTGGCCGGCCGTCACCTCGAAGGGCGGCGGCGTGAAGACGAGCTGGCCCGAGGCTGGCCCGCCGAGGTGCGAAACGTCGAAGACGCGCAAGGTGGCGCGCGTTGTATCGATGAAGGTCTCGTCGACGGGATCGACGCCGGGCGGCAGGCCCTCGTCGAAATTCGGAATGATGGTGCCGGAGAACCCGGTCACCGCCATCGAGCCGGGATAGATGATCTGGGTCTCCTGCGCCTGGGCGGTGCCGCCCAGCCAAAGGCCGGCGGTGAGTGCCAGCGCCAGCAGGCCTCCGCCTGCCCGTCCGGCGCGGCTCAGTCCATAGTCAAAAGAAGACACGAACGTGCCGCGGACGCGAGACATGAAGCTACCCCCGTTAGCCACGGGAGAAACGTCCGGTTTTGCCGCGCAAATCAGGGCAGGGCGCGGCGGTCCGGCTCGTTCTTCCCTGATCGAATTGTCTGCTTTCCTCTTGGTCACGATACGCCTGCTCTTACGCAGGGTCAACGGAATCAGCGGAAAGCCCAGCGCATCGACCCCGTCCCTGAAACGGTGGTCGCGCTGAGCTCCTGTTGTTCCCGGAGACCGCAGAGCCTCTGGGTTGCTGGTCATGGGGGCTTCCTTTCCGGGCCGCACCATGCGGCGCCTGGATGTCAGTCGCGGGCGGAGGCGGAAAGGTTCACCGATCAGGCTCCGGCACGGTGTTCCGGGCAACGGTTGAGCGGCTCGCGCCGGAGCTGGCGCGGATTGCGGTGGGAAGCCTGCCGTGATGAGAGCTGCCCGCCGGATCAGCCCATATGGCTGATCGGGCAGCGCTCGCGCACGCAGGCGGCTTCGTCGCAGACCCGGCAGACGACATTCTGGTCGTCGCCCATGTCGACCAGCGCCGGCAGGAGTTTTTCGACCAGCTTGCCCAGGTTGCGCGTCTCCTCGGGATCGAGCGCGCCAACGGCGCGCTCGATGACACCGCGCCGTGCCGCCAGATTGCGGCCGAAGACGTCATCGCCCTTGTCGGTGAGGCGCAGCGCCTTCGATCTGCGGTCGCCCTCGATCCCTTCGCCGCGCAGCACCAGCCCTTGTTCGACCAGATGATCGACCAGCCTGACGGTCGCGGAATGCGTCAAGGCGATGAAGCGCCGGAGAGTCTCGATCGACAGGCCCGGGTTCGAGCCGATCTGGATGACCGCGGCGACGGCGCTCGGGCCGAGACCGGTCTCCGTGCCGAACGCCTTCTCCATCTTGTCGACGAGAGCGAGGCTCATGGCGCCAAGGATGTTTTCCAGGCGTAGCTTTTCCAAATCCCCGGTCATCACCATATTCCGCGGGCGACAATCCTATGCATGATGCATAGTTAAGCCGTTTCCCGCCAGCCAGCAAGGATGGTGGAAGCGTTGCGCAGAATGCTTGCGCGCGGCACTGCCTGTTCTTATATACGCGCCAAGCCGTTCTGCGCCGGAATGCCGGTAGCCGGAACGGAATTTCTTGTGAACAGGGGCTTTCATCGGAACGCCTGTACGGGTCCTGAGAGCCTGCTTAGCGGAGAGACTAGAAAAATGGCAAAAGTAATCGGTATCGATCTAGGCACCACCAACTCCTGTATCGCCATCATGGATGGCAAGGAGCCGAAGGTGATCGAGAATGCGGAAGGCGCGCGCACGACGCCTTCCATCGTCGCCATCAGCAGCGACGGCGAACGTCTGGTCGGCCAGCCGGCCAAGCGCCAGGCGGTCACCAATCCTGAAAACACCATCTTCGCGGTCAAGCGCCTGATCGGCCGCCGCTATGACGATCCGGTGACGGAGAAGGACAAGAAGCTTGTCCCCTACAAGATCGTCAAGGGCGACAATGGCGATGCCTGGGTCGAGGCCGGCGGCAAGAAGCAGTCGCCCAGCCAGATCTCGGCCATGATCCTGCAGAAGATGAAGGAAACGGCGGAAGCCTATCTCGGCGAGAAGGTCGAGAAGGCGGTCATCACCGTTCCGGCCTATTTCAACGACGCCCAGCGCCAAGCGACCAAGGACGCCGGCAAGATCGCCGGCCTTGAAGTGCTGCGCATCATCAACGAGCCGACCGCGGCAGCGCTTGCCTACGGCCTCGACAAGAAGGATGGCAAGACTATCGCCGTGTATGACCTTGGCGGCGGCACGTTCGACATTTCGGTGCTCGAGATCGGCGACGGCGTGTTCGAGGTGAAGTCGACCAATGGCGACACCTTCCTCGGCGGCGAGGATTTCGACATGCGCCTGGTCGAATATCTGGCGGCCGAGTTCAAGAAGGAACAGGGCATCGACCTGAAGAACGACAAGCTTGCCTTGCAGCGCCTCAAGGAGGCGGCTGAAAAGGCCAAGATCGAGCTGTCGTCGACGACGCAGACCGAGATCAACCTGCCCTTCATCACCGCCGACGCGACCGGGCCCAAGCACCTGACGCTGAAGCTGACCCGCGCCAAGTTCGAAAGCCTGGTCGAGGATCTCGTCCAGCGTACCATCGACCCCTGCAAGGCGGCGCTCAAGGATGCCGGCCTGAAGGCTGGCGAGATCGACGAGGTCGTCCTGGTCGGCGGCATGACCCGCATGCCCAAGATCCAGGAAATCGTGAAGCAGTTCTTCGGCAAGGAGCCCCACAAGGGCGTCAACCCGGATGAGGTCGTCGCACTCGGCGCCGCCATCCAGGCCGGCGTGTTGCAGGGGGACGTCAAGGACGTGCTTCTGCTCGACGTGACGCCGCTGTCGCTCGGCATCGAGACGCTGGGTGGCGTGTTCACGCGGCTGATCGAGCGCAACACGACGATCCCGACCAAGAAGAGCCAGGTGTTCTCGACGGCCGAGGATTCACAGTCGGCCGTGACCATCCGGGTCTTCCAGGGTGAGCGCGAGATGGCCGCCGACAACAAGGCGCTCGGCCAGTTCGACCTGGTCGGCATCCCGCCGGCCCCGCGCGGGGTGCCGCAGATCGAGGTCACCTTCGACATCGACGCCAACGGCATCGTCAACGTCTCGGCCAAGGACAAGGGCACCGGCAAGGAGCACCAGATCCGCATCCAGGCATCGGGTGGTCTTTCGGACGCCGACATCGAGAAGATGGTCAAGGACGCCGAAGCCAATGCCGAGAGCGACAAGAAGCGGCGTGCGCTGGTCGAGGCCCGCAACCAGGCCGAAGCGATGCTGCATTCCTCGGAGAAGTCGCTGAAGGAATATGGCGACAAGGTCTCGGAAGCCGACCGCACGGCGATTGCCGACGCGATTTCGGCGCTGAAGACCGCGGCCGAGGGCGATGACGCGGCCGAGATCGAGGCCAAGTCGCAGGTGCTCGCCGAAGCTTCGATGAAGCTGGGCCAGGCCATGTACGAAGCCTCGCAGAAGGAAACGGCGGAAGCCGACGCCAAGGCGGACGCCGCCAAGGACAGTGACGTCGTCGATGCCGATTTCGAGGAAATCGACGAAGACGACGACAAGAAGAAGTCCGCCTGAGCCGTTTTGACGGCAGGTGACGCGAAAAGCCCGGCGCAAAGCCGGGCTTTTTTGCAACCCCTTGCAGAAAAAGAGCGGCGCCGGCCGAAAAAATGCGGGCAAACCCGCGTCGACACTGGCATCCCGCTTCCATCGCACCTAAATCGGAACGGCGGCGCCGGCAGAAGACGCAACAATGCTTCAAGACGTTGAGCATCCGGACAGCGGGAAAAAATGAAAGCTGATTTCTACGAGACGCTGGGCGTCCAGAAGGGCGCCGACGAGAAGGAGCTGAAGAGCGCTTTTCGCAAGCTCGCCATGCAGTTCCATCCCGATCGCAATCCCGGCGATCATTCCTGCGAGCACAAGTTCAAGGAAATCAACGAAGCCTACGAGACGCTGAAGGACCCGCAGAAGCGCGCGGCATACGACCGCTTCGGTCACGCGGCCTTCGAACAGGGCGGCATGAATGGCGGCGCGCAGGGCTTTGGCGCCGGTGGCTTCGCCGACATCTTCGAGGACATTTTCGGCGACATGATGGGCGGACGCCAGCGCCGCTCGTCGGGCGGCCGCGAGCGCGGCGCCGACCTGCGCTACAATATGGAGATCTCGCTGGAGGAAGCCTTCGCGGGAAAGACCGCGCAGATCCGCGTGCCGGCCTCGATCTCGTGCTCGGAGTGCTCGGGCAGCGGCGCCAAGCCCGGCACCCAGCCGGTGACCTGCTCGATGTGCAACGGCCACGGCAAGGTGCGCGCCACGCAGGGCTTCTTCTCGATCGAGCGCACCTGCCCGCAATGCCAGGGGCGCGGCCAGACCATCAAGGACCCCTGCCCGAAATGCGCCGGCCAAGGCCGCGTCACCGAGGAACGTTCGCTGTCGGTCAACATTCCGGCCGGCATCGAGGACGGCACCCGCATCCGCCTTGCCAATGAGGGCGAGGCCGGCCTGCGCGGCGGCCCTTCGGGCGACCTCTACATTTTCCTGGCAGTCAAGCCGCACGAGTTCTTCCAGCGCGACGGCGCCGATCTGTACTGCAAGGTGCCGATCTCGATGACGACGGCAGCCCTTGGCGGCTCCTTCGAGGTGACGACACTGGACGGCACCCAGACCAAGGTGAAGGTGCCGGAAGGCACCCAGAACGGGCGCCAGTTCCGCCTCAAGGGCAAGGGCATGCCGGTGCTGCGCCAGCCCAATGTCGGCGACCTCTACATCCAGACCGCGGTCGAGACACCGCAAAACCTTTCCCGCCGCCAGCGCGAACTGCTGGAGGAGTTCGAACAGCTCTCCTCGCAGGACAATTCACCGCAATCGAGTGGCTTTTTCGCCCGCATGAAGGATTTCTTCGAATCCTTCGGCGAGCGGTGATGCATAGGGCAAGACGCCAAGGCCGGCCGCCCGAATCCGTATGGCGAGTCGCTCCTTGGGAGGCGACGAAACTTATCTTATCCACGACATCGGCACGGCCGCGCCTTGCCTTGCGTCACCCAGGTGCTAAGTAGCTTGCGGGGAGCGCTGAGGAGAGCTTGCATGACACGTGGTCCCGGACTCCGGAAGGCGCTTGCCGAAAAATTCGACGACGAGCTCAAATTCTTCAAGGGCTGGATCGACAAGCCGAAGACGGTCGGCTCGATCGTGCCGACCAGTTCGATCACCGCCCGCAAGATGGCCTCGATCGTCGATCCGAAATCCGGCCTGCCGGTGCTCGAGGTCGGTCCCGGCACCGGCGTCATCACCCGTGCCATCCTGGCCCAGGGCGTGCGCCCCGAAAGCCTGTACGCGGTCGAATACAACACGGATTTCGTGCGCCACCTGCGGGGGCTCTATCCCGCGGTCAACGTCATCGAGGGCGATGCCTTCAACCTCGACGCCACGCTTGGCGACAAGAGCGGCATGATCTTCGATTCCGTCGTTTCCGGCGTGCCGCTGCTCAACTTTCCGGTCGCCCAGCGCATCGCTTATATCGAGAGCCTGCTCGACCGCATCCCGGCCGGCCGGCCGATCGTGCAGCTGACCTATGGCCCGATGTCGCCGATCCCGCCCGGCCGCGGCGACTATACGGTCGAGCATTTCCATTTCGTCATCCGCAACATCCCGCCGACGCAGCTATGGATCTACCGGCGCGAAGCGCATTAGTTTCTGGGTGCAGAGCCGTTCGCGGATCGCTGGCGCTGACCGAATACCTTGGCGATTGGCATAAATGCCCATCACTTCGTCATCCACGGGCGGAGCAAGGAGCGTAGCGACGCGGCGCAGACCCGAGGATCCATGCCGCGACTTCTGGGCGCCGCTACGGTGCAAAATTATGCTCCGCGACACTCTTCGGCTGAGGTCGCGGCATGGATCCCAGGGTCTCCGCGACGGAGCTTCGCTCCTGCTTCACCCAGGGATGACGAAGTTGGCGTTGATTTGCTCGAACCTTGGCTGTACCTGTCCGGGAACAAGGGTGGCCAATGGCAGTGATCCCGAAAATCCTCGTCTTCGCCGGCTCGGTGCGCAGCGGCGCCTACAGCGGCAGGACCGCCGACGTGGCGCAAAAGGAGCTTGCGGTGCAGGGCGCCGAGGTGACCCGCATCTCGCTTGCCGACTATCCGCTGCCGATCCTCGATGAGGACCTCGAAAAGGAGAAGGGCGTTCCTGAAAACGCCGTCAAACTTGGCCGGCTGATTGCCGCCCATGACGGCATGATGATTGCGACGCCGGAATATAACGGCTCCATCCCGCCACTGCTCAAGAACACGATCGACTGGGTGAGCCAGGTGCGCAAGGATGGCGGCCGGCCGGTCAGGCCGCTTGCCGGCAAGGTGGCTGGCCTCTGCTCGTCTTCCAACGGGCACTTTGCCGGCATCCGCTGCATCAACCATCTTCGCGCCGTGCTGGTGCGTTGCCAGATGGTGGTGGTGACGCCGGAATGCTCGGTGCCAGAAGGTGGCGACGCCTTCGACGAGGACGGCAATTTCCGCGACGAAAGACTGTACAAATCGATGGAGCATCTATGCCGCACGCTGATCGAAACCTCGCGCCTGCTGTCCACCCGGATCGAGGCGTGATCGCCGACACCATGCGGCCCCAATCCATGCATGAAAGATTGATCGTCGGCCTCGACGTGCCGACCGTGAAGGAAGCCGAGAAGGCGGTGCGCGAACTCGACGGCGTCGTCTCCTTCTACAAGATCGGCTATCAGTTGGCCTTTGCCGGCGGGTTGGACTTCGCCAGGGAACTGGCCAGCGGCGGGACAAAGGTCTTCCTCGACATGAAGCTGCTCGACATCGACCACACGGTGGCCAAGGGCGTCGAGAACATCGTCAAGATGGGCATGTCCATGCTGACCATCCACGCCTACCCGAAGGCGATGCGCGCGGCGGTGGAAGCAGCGCGTGGCAGCGACCTTTGCCTGCTTGCCGTCAGCGTGCTGACCTCGATGGACGAGCAGGACGTGATCGACGCGGGCTATGAATACGACCCGCATACGCTGGTGCTGCGGCGCTCGGAACAGGCGCTGCACGCCGGCATGGGCGGCATCGTCTGCTCGGCCGAAGAAGCGGAGGCGGTGCGCCGGATCGCCGGGCCCGACATGGCGGTGGTGACGCCGGGCATACGGCCCGCGGGCAGCGACCATGGCGACCAGAAGCGCGTGGTGACGCCGGCACAAGCGATCCGGAACGGCTCCAGCCACCTCGTCGTCGGCCGGCCGATCGTCGCTGCCGCCAACAGACGCGAAGCGGCCGAAGCCATCCTCGATGAAATGCGCTCGGCCTGATTTCCCAGGAATAAACTCGGAGAAAAACCATGCCCAAGGGATACTGGATCGCCCGCGTCGATGTGCGCGACGCCGAAGGCTACAAGGACTATGTCGCCGCCGCGAAGCTCGCCTTCGACCGCTTCGATGCGAAATTCCTGGCGCGCGGCGGCGCGCATGAAAAGGCCGAGGGGCCTGGCCGCGCCCGCAACGTCATCATCGAGTTTCCGTCGCTTGCCGCGGCGCACGACTGCTATCACTCGCCGGAGTATCAGCGCGCCGTCGCCATCCGCCAGAAGGTCGCCGACGGCGAGATCGTGCTGGTCGAAGGAGTCTAGACTAGGACAAGAGCCGGTTCGCGGCGGTTTCTGCCATGGCGTCGGCAAGGCTCAGGCCCCATTGCTGGCGGCAATAGGCTCGGAAATCGAAGCAAGGCAGGCCGGGGCAGACCTCGAACTCGATGAGGTGGACGGTGTTGTCGGCCTCGACCCTGAGATCGATGGAGAACACGTCGCGCAAGCCGAGCCCATTCATCAGCCGCTCGGCGATCGCCCGGATCCTGGCGTCGGCGATTGGCTGGCCGTCGCCGACCGGGACGAGTTCCGGTTCGGCATAATATCCCGCCGCCTTCGCCGCTTCGCCGGTTTCACCATAGAGCGCGAGGCTGTCCGCCATGGTCTGGAAATCGCCGCCGGAATCGACAAAGGCGATGCCAAGCGCTTCGACGCCGACTTCCGGTGTCAGCCCAAGAAAACTCGCGCGCACATTGCGGCCGGCGACATAAGGCTGGACGACGACATCATCGCGATAGGCCGAAAACACCCGGCGGCTGAGTTCCAGTGCGTGGCCGAGATCACTGGTGCGCGAATCCGGCCAGATGCCGATCTTGGCGCCCAGCCGGTTGGGCTTGACGAACCAGCCGGCGGGCGACGCCGGCGGCTCGACCAGCCATTCCCCGTTTCGCGCCAAACCGGCCTGCGGCACCGGCAGGCCCAGCACGCCAAGCACGGCGCCGGAGCGGAACTTGTCCTGGCAGAGGGCGAACAGCGCATCGTCGGCGCCGATCGTCTTGAAGCCGCCCAGTCTCGCCAGAGCCGGTGCGGCACCGCCACGGAAATAGGCGACGCCGTCGGTCAGCGTCCAGACCATCGTGGTGCCGGGATTCTCGCCGGCGAGCGCCGCAGCGGCATCGTCGAGCGCGACGGGTGTGAAAGACAGGCCGCGCGCCAGGCAAGCGGCGGCAAGCGCGTCGAACTCGCGTGCAAGGTCGGTCGACTGCGCCAGGTAGGAGGCGATCTCGGCGGCGCGCTCCGGCGCATGGCCCTCCGCGATGAGGCGGTCGAAGCAGGCCTTCTCCGGCTCATGGACAAGGATCAGTTTTGGCTTGCGGCTCGACATGAAACGAACGATTCCCGGCGCTACGATCACCTACCATCGCATGGCCGACGCAAACGGCTTTCGCGAAACCGACCCAGGCCAGACGCCTGCGTGACAGCAGCGGAAACCGAGGGCGCCGATCGCCCGCTCAGGCGATCAGCACGCGTGGCTCGAAGCGGCCGTTGACGGGGATGTCGAGCAGGAAGGTCATGCCCGCCTGCGGGTCGAGCTGGCGCTGCTTCTCGTCCTTGCCCGACCAGGCGGATGTGACCGCCAGCCGATCGGCGTTCTTGCCGACGAAGGCCGGACAGGATGGCTGCGTCACCGGCATGGCGACCGAGCGCAGCAACGTGCCGTCAGGGGCGTAGGCCTTGACCACCTTGCCACCCCAGACGGCGTTCCACAGCACGCCGTCGCGATCGACGACCGATCCGTCGACATAGCCCTTGGACGAGCGGTGATCGACGAACACAGTCGGTTCGCCGGCAGGCAGGCCGGTCGCCGGATCACAGGCGACGCGCATCAACAGCCCGGTCGAGGTGTCGGTGTAATAGGCGAGCGCGCCATCCCCGGAGAAACAGATCGAATTCGAGACGGTGATGTCCGAAAACAGGCGGCGCAGCTCGCCCTTGAAGAACCAGTAGATGGAACCGGCGCCCTTTTCCTCTTTCTTGCCCATCGTGCCGGTCCACAGGGCACCGCAGGGATGGACGCGGGAATCGTTGGAACGGGTGAGCGGATTGTCGGCCTCGATCGGCGTGTGCAGCGTCAGCTTGCCGGTGGCGACGTCGCGGACATGGAGCCCGGTCTCGGTGGCGATCAGCTGGCGCTGCTCGTCGATGATGGCGATGGCGCTCGCCATCTGGCCAAGCTCGTGGATTTTCAACGCACCGCCCGCCCCGGCTTTTTCGAGGAGCTGGCCGTTGACGATGTCGAACCAGTAGAGCGTACCGGTGGCAGGATCGTAGCTCGGCCCTTCGCCGAGCTGGCACACGTGGTCGGAAAAAACGGAAACGATCGCTTCGCTCATCATGCTTCTCCGAACACCGCATCCCAGGCCGCGACGGCGGCATGCGCGCGCGCGGCCACCTCGTCGACGCTCATGCCCGGCTTGAACAGGCTGGAGCCGAGGCCGAAGACCGTCACGCCCACCGCCTTGTAGCCGGCAAAGTCCTTTTCCGAAACGCCGCCGACAGCGCCGACCAATGTCCGCGCCGGCAGCACCGCCCGGATCGCGGAAATGCCTGCCGCGCCGAGCACGCTGGCGGGGAAGAATTTCAGCGCCGAGGCGCCGAGCCGGATCGCCTGGAAGGCCTCGGTGGGCGTGAACACGCCGGGCATCGTGACCATGCCGTGGTGCATCGCGCGCGCCATCACTTCTGCATCGATGTTGGGGCTGACCAAGAGCCGCCCGCCGGCCTTGTGCAAGCCATCGACATCGGCTGCGGTCAGCACCGTGCCCGCGCCGACCAACGCCGTCCTTGGAAGCGCCTCGACAATGCCCGCGATCGAGACAAAAGGCTCGGGCGAATTCAACGGCACTTCGATCGCCTCGATGCCGGCGTCGAACAGCGCCTGGGCGATCGCGACCGCCTCGGTGGGCTTGAGGCCGCGCAGGATGGCGACCAGTCCGCGCTTGAGCTTGGGAAAGGCTGCGGTCTGGCTCATCGGGCAACTCCGGTTCTGGCGATCATGCCGTTTTCGCGCGCGGCTTCGACGAGCCCGGCACGCACCGCCTCGTCGGCGTCGACGGTGCGCACGCCGAGTCCGGCAAGGCCGAGTGCCGCCTGGTAGAGCGCTGCAAGCGCGCCGGAGGCGACCAGCACGACCGATGCCGCGCCTGCGCCGTGGCGGCGCCTGGCCGAGGCGATCTCGCCGCCGATCAAAAGGCCGGACAGGCAAGCGGCGGCATCGTCAGGCTTCAGGTCCTGGAGCAGGCCGGCGGCGCGGATGGAAAACAGCCGCGAGGTGACATCCCCGCCTTCCGCCAATGCGGTTTCGCACCAGCGGCGGAAGAACGGATTGTCCGCAGTGACCGGCTTCGGATGTTCGCCCAGCGAATGGCGCAGGATCGAGTGCGCGGCAAGCACCGAGAACAGCTCACCTGTCGGCCAGGTGCCGAAACCGGCAACGGCGCCATCCTCGACCAGAACCCATTTCGAATGGGTGCCGGGCATGCAGACCAGTTGGCGTCCCTTGGCCGGCAGGCCGGCGCCGGCAAGCTGCGTTTCCTCGCCGCGCATGACGTCGGGGGCATCGGCCAGACGCTGGGCGAGGCCCGGCACGATGCGGATGTCGCGGTTCTGGCCGAGCACAAGAGCAGCACCCCCGAGGATGGCACCGATCGGTGAAGGCACGCTGACATAGGGCGCCTCCAGCCAGCCTTGGCGGGAGCCGGCCATGCCGCAGATGATGACGGGCAGCGCATCGGGTGCCCCCATCGTCACCAAGTGCCCTTCGAGAAGGGTCGAAAAGCCTTTCTGCTGCGCGGTGATCAGGCCATCGTCGCCACGGCGTTCGGCAAGAACCTTGCCGTCCTTGTCGACTAGCCAGACCCGCATGCGGGTCGTGCCCCAGTCGACGGCGGCTACCGCCGGCGCGTTGCTGGCTGGGCTCACAGAAAACCTCCATCGACGATCAGCATCTGCGCGGTCAGCATGCGCGAAGCGTCCGAGGCCAGGAACAGCGCCGTGCCGACGATGTCGTCCGGCTGCATCACCTGCTTGATGCACTGCTTGGCGACATGGGCGGCAAGCGCCTGTTCGGTCACCCAGAGTTCCTTCTGCCGCTCGGTGATCACCCAGCCGGGCGCGATGGCGTTGACGCGAATGCCGTCCACGCCGAGCTTGCCGGCCAGCCCCTTGGTCAAGCCGAGGATACCGGCCTTGGCGGCTGTGTAGGCCGGCATGTCGGGATGGTTGATGAGGTAGGATGTCGAGGTGAAATTGATGATCGAGCCGCCGCCGGCCCGCTTCATGCCCGGCGCCACCGCTTGCGCGGTGAAGAAATGCGGCCGCAGATTGATCGCCTGGTTGTTGTCCCAGAATTCGACCGTCACGTCCTCGACGGCGTGGCGCTCGTCCCACGCGGCATTGTTGATCAGCACGGTGACATCGCCATGCGCCTCAGCCGCCCTCGCCGCCGACGCCCGCAGGGCCGCGACATCCCGCAGGTCGGTCTTGAGATAGAGCGGCCGGCGGCGGAACTCTTTTTCGATGCGGTCGGCAAGGGCCGTGCTTGGGCCATCGGCGATGTCGATGAAGGCGACATTGGCGCCCTGGCGCACAAAACCCTCGGTCAGTGCCGCGCCAATTCCAGAGCCGCCGCCGGTGATCAGCACCGAGGCTTCCTTGAGGTCGGCAAAATGCGCCGATGGCATCATCTGTTCTCTCCCAGCGCATGACCGAAAATCGGACCGATTTCCGGAAAGGGACCATGCGCAACATCACCTGCTACTGCGTCGCTTGCGCGTCCTGAAGGACGCGCGGCGCGGTAGTCGGACCGGCGCGCATCCTAGCCAGACACGTCGTGCGGGCAAGGGCGAAAAGCCGGATTGGCGGGCTTATGTCAGACAAAACGACAATGCGCCGCGCTGGACGCGCACAGCGCTATCGGCAGGCTTGCCGGCGGCGTCGATATCGGCGGTCAGACCGCCTTGGCGCGCGAGGCGCCGCGGAAGGAATCACGGAGATAGCCGAGCGTGGCGTCGGCATCGACCGGCTTGCCGAACAGATAGCCTTGCCCGCCGGCGCAGCCGAACTGGACGAGGCGGTCGGCCTGCGCTTCCTGCTCGATGCCCTCCGCCACGACATCCATGCCGAGCCCCTCGCACATGGCGAGAATGGCGCGAATGATGTGTTCCGAGGGACGGTCATCGAGAATGGAGGAGACGAAGGCGCGATCGATCTTGAGCTTGTCGAAATGGAATTCGCGCAAGCGGCCGAGCGAGGACTGCCCGGTGCCGAAGTCGTCGAGCGAAACGCGGATGCCGACGCGGCGCAAATCCTCGACGATCTTCTCGGCCGAGGCAGGGTCGTTCATCAGGCCGGTCTCGGTGATCTCGATTTCCAGCCGGCGCGGATCGAAGCCGGTGCGCTCAAGGATCGCCAGTATATGCAGGCCGGTGTTCTGGTCGACGAGTTGCGAGGGCGACAGGTTGAAGGACAGGAACAAGTCCTTCGGCCAGCTTCTGGCCGCCTCGGTCGCCTTGCGCAGCACCAGCTGCGACAGCGGGCCGATGATGCCGCGCTCCTCGGCGATGGGAATGAAGACCGTCGGCGGCACCGAGCCGAGGTCGCGATCGGTCCAGCGCGCCAGCGTCTCGAAGCCGACGGTGCGGCGGGTGTTGAGGTCGACGATGGGCTGGAAATGCGGCTCCACCTCACCGGCGGAGACGGCGCGGCGCAGCGCCTGTTCGATGCGGGTGACGCGCTTGGCCGCTTCTTCCATCTCGCGGGTGTAGACGACGACCCGGCCACGGCCGGAACGCTTGGCGTGGTAGAGCGCCGTCTCGGCCTTGTTGACGAGGATTTCGGTGGTCTCGTCGCCGGAATAGAACAACGAGCAGCCGACCGAGGCCGAGAGCCTCGCCGTACGTTCGCCAACATCGTAGGGCGCCGACAGGATCTCGATCAGCATGCGGGATTTTTCCGCCGCCGCTTCCTCGCTGAACACCAGCGGATAGAGGAAGGCGAATTCGTCGGCGCCGATCCGGCAAACCGTCGAATGACCATCCATCGAAGCGCGCAGCCGCATGGCGACCTGGATCAGGATGTCGTCACCGGCCTTGTGGCCGAACAGATCGTTGATCGGTTTGAAACCGTCAAGGTCGAGAATCCCGACGGTGAACGGTGCCGGGTCGTCGGCACGATCGCTGATCAGGCGATCGACCTTGTCGAAGAAGCGGCGATGGTTGCCAAGCCCGGTCAACGGATCGGTGAATGCCAGATCCGTGCTCTCCCTGTTTGCCTGACCGGTGCCAAACGAAGTTTGCATCGGTGTCCCTGTTTGTGACTGCGGATTTACGCCCAGACTGTCAGCAAACCCTTTAGGAAACGTATCCCCAAATCGATTATTCGCGGGTAAAGTGCATCACCTTCGGGAAGGTCGCCGCCGCGTGCGTCAAACCTTTGTTTTCAGGCAATTCTTCAGCCGTTGGGCCTGACACGATAGAGTTCGAATGGGGCGCCCCTGGTGTCCGCGACCGGCTCCAGCCATTCCGGCACGTTGCCGCGCATCAGCCCGGCCAGAAAGCCGTCCGGCGTGGTGGCGGCGAGAAGCTGGCTTTCCGGATTGCCACGGCATACAGCGACAAGGCCGACATGGTGGCTTTCGACCACCGACCTGGCATCGGCGTCCGATCCGAGGAAGGCATCGAGCGCAAGCAGGTTTCCCGCGATGTTGCGATGATACGGCCCGGCGAACACGCGATGCCCGGAATAGGCCAGGATGGGCGAGCCAAGATTGGAAATGGCGAGCACGGTGGTGTCCGACATCTGGCTGAGTGCCGCGAACGAGGCCTTGCCTTGGCAGGCACCATCGACACTGGCGTCCTTGACGGCCACGCGGGGTTCGAACACGCTCGATGCCGCCTCGGCGGCGGCCGACCAGATTGCGTTCACCGAGATCAGCCAGGCCGCGACCATCCTGAGCACCGCGCCGCGTGACGGGCTGGTTTCCGCCCGCTGCCGCCATTTGGCGATCCAGGCGGAAAGCGGGATCACCGCGAAGGCGATGGAGAAAGTCGAGCCGCGCACTTCCCAGGCGCTGACCAGGACCGCCACAACCAGCAGCCCGCCGACAAGACTGTCCTGCCGCCGCCAGCAGCCCCGGCTGAAGCGAAGCACCATCAGGGCAACCGCCAGAAGCGGCGTGGCAAAACGCGCCACCACCCGGACCGGATCGTAGAGGACCAGTTTGTACAGCGACTGCGCCTCGTCGATGTAATCGAGCCACAATTCCCTGAGGCGCGGATCGAGGTTCGCATAGGGAGCTGCCAGGCATTGCGGGAACAGTGACACCACGACAGCGCCCAGCACCATGGCAAGCAGGCCAAGCGAGATCAGCCGCCGCCGGCGCGTGCGGCTGGCCGCATCGACCGAAGCGATGGTCGCAAGGCCAGTTCCAGCAAGCGCCGCGACGACGAACTGCATGGTCGAGAAGGCATCGCATTGCGCCTGGCCCCAGGCCGACGGCGGGATGGTGGTGACGAACACCAGCGCCGAAACGCCGGCAAAGCCGAGGCCAAAATCCATCGCGATCCGGCGTTCTCCTCCCGGGTCGACGACAAACAATATCGCCGTGCAGGCGCCGATGGCGGCGACATAGGGCGCGGTTTCCATGCCGACAGCCAGCGTCAGCGCCGCGCATAGGCCCGAAAACAGTGCCGCCCACCGCCGCTCGGGTGCCTCGATCAGCAAACCCAGGCTGGCCATGGTCAGCGTCAGCTGGACATTGTGATGATCGAGCGCGCCCGGCGAAAAGATGCCGATGAAATGCAGCGCCGCGGCGCCGACGACGACAGCCGGCAGCACGGCGCCCGCACCGGCGAAACCGCGCGCCGCGCGGGCGGTGAAGAACACGGCCGCACAGAACAGCAGCGCCGGCCACAGTATCTGCGCGATGGCCTCGGCCATGGCCATGCTGCCGGTCAGGGCCGAAGCCGTGAGGATGATGGCGGCGAGCGGCGCGTCGACCAGCCGCGACCAGTGCATGACGAAGCCGCCTTCAAGCCCCATCCTGTACTGATGCAGGTCGAACCAGCCCTGTCCGGCCAGCATGTCGCGAACCTCGACCAGACGCAGCAGACTGTCATTGTCGCCGCCGGCATTGGTCAATTCGCGGAATCCGTTGCAGGCGCTGACGGCAACCAGCACCAGCGTGGCGATGAGTGCCAGCGCGAGATCGTTACGCCATGACGGGCGTAGCGTGGCCTTGACGGACATTGTGGCATCGACAGGGGTCACGGGACGGCCTTTGGTTGCTCCCTTTCGCGAAAGGAAACCTAGCGCCAACTCACTGCGCAAACCTTAAGCCAGCCTTGCGAAAGGCAATCCATGTCGCGAAACGCTTTGTTCGTCATTCACGGATATGTTCCCGGAACAGACGATGAACAGGCAATTCGGCCCCGGATCTTGGCATGAGTACTATGGCGGTCGAAAAAAAGATCCTGAACGCGGCGCACAGCCGTGCAGTGTTTCAACGCCGCATCCGGGTCCTCTCCGAACATATCAGCGTCATGCTGGGCACTGAGGGCACCGTTCTCGATCTCGGCTGCGGCGATGGCTCGCTGGCCAAGGCGGTGATGGACAGGAAACCCGGGCTGACGTTTCGCGGGATCGATGTTTTTGTCCGTCCGCGTACGGCCATCCCCGTGGAGATTTTCGACGGCGCCACGATTCCGGCCGCTTCCGGATCGTTCGACTGGGTGACCATAGTCGATGTCCTCCACCACACGGACAATCCCGGCCATCTTGTCGCCGAAGCCGCAAGGGTCGCCCGCAAGGGCATTGTCATCAAGGACCATCTGCGGGACGGGCCCTTTGCCCACCGCACACTCAGGTTCATGGACTGGGTGGGAAACAAGGGCCACGATGTGAGGCTGCCCTATAACTACCTGTCCAGACAGGAATGGGAAGCGATGTTCGGTCAGGTCGGGCTCAAGGCCCAGACCTGGCGCGAAAACCTGGCGCTATATCCCTTTCCAGCGAACCTCCTGTTCGACAGGGGTCTGCACTT
Organism: Mesorhizobium sp. RCAM 05104; assembly: GCF_059683645.1. Classification (NCBI taxonomy): domain Bacteria; kingdom Pseudomonadati; phylum Pseudomonadota; class Alphaproteobacteria; order Hyphomicrobiales; family Phyllobacteriaceae; genus Mesorhizobium; species Mesorhizobium sp. RCAM 05104. The sequence continues at coordinate 3,656,435 of NZ_CM185033.1, forward strand.
CGTGGCATCGCTTCGGTAACCGGCGGGCCGCAGCCGAACGCCTTCACGCGGCTCTTTGATCGTCGCGAAACACCCAAACCAATGAAAGCACATAGCTCGCCGCGCTTGCGGCGACCGTGGTGATGGCTGACATGACCAGCGGCGACGCGGAAAATATCGACACCGCGACATGGGCGGACAGGCCTGCGAACGCTGCGCAGCCTAGCTGGGTGACGAGATAGCGTGGCAACGCATGGGCGTGGTCGTGCTGCCCCTCGAACGTCCAGCCGCGCTGCGCCGAATACGCCACTACGAACGCCAGCACATAGGCGATGACGCTTCCGGCAAACGGCGGCAAGCCGGCCGAAACCAAGGCCCACGACAATCCGAAGAACAGCAGCGCCGCGCCAATGCCGACCACGGCGAACCGGACAAGCCGTACCGAGGCGAATTTTCGCGCAAGCCCGCTCATTTTTCAGCAGGCGCGCCGGTTTCGGCCGATCGGTTGGCCTGGCCTGCTTTCAGCCGTTTTACCGGTATCTCCAGAACCCCCAGCAGGAACGCCGAGAAGAATGCCTGGAATGAAATGACGATCAGGCTGAGGCCGAGCACGACGATACGCGGGATTTCGGAATCGTTCAGCGGACCGAAGCCGAGATGCGCCCAGCGCGCCACGGCATAGGTGAAGAACAGCACGCCGCCGGCGAAACAGATGCCGGCATTGGTGGCGAGACGATCGGTGCTGATGGTTCTGGTCAGCCAGTCGGAACGTCGGCTTGGCGGCAGAATGCCGGTTATCTCGGCATAGTAACGCGAAATGGCGCCAAAAGTGATGAGCTGGACGCCGGTGACGACCATGAAACAGGCGGCAACGAAGGTGTTGAGGTCGAGCGACAGATTGTCGATCACGCGCAGCGGCCCGAACACCAGCAGCGCCGCAAACAGCATGCCAAGGCCGCCGAGCACCGTGCCCGGGATGAAGAACATCCAGCGCGGATTGTAGACCAGCAGGAACTTCAGATGCCGCCAGCCGTCGCGCCAGGTCCTGAGATGCGGCGGCCGGCTGCGGCCGTCGGGCTTGAGCTTGGTCGGCACTTCCTCGATGCGCAGGCCGGCCAGCGCGCCGCGGACCACCATTTCGCTGGCGAATTCCATGCCGGTCGTCTGCAAATCGAGCTTCCTGATGCTCTCGGTGTTGAAGCCGCGCAGACCGCAGTGGAAATCACCGGTCCTGATGCGGAAGAACAGCCGGCCGACAAAGCTCAGCACCGGATTGCCGAGATAGCGGTGCAGCGGCGGCATGGCACCGGGTTCGATGCCGCCTTGGAAGCGATTGCCCATGACCAGGTCGGCGCCGTCACGCAGGCGGGCCACGAACGCCTCCAGCGCGCCGAAGTCATAGCTGTCGTCGGCATCGCCCATGATGATGAAGCGGCCCTTGGCAGCGGCGATGCCACCAAGCAAGGCGGCGCCATACCCCTTTTCGGCCACAGGCACGACACGGGCACCGATCGCGGCGGCGATATCCTGCGAACCGTCGGTGCTGCCATTGTCGGCGATCAAGACCTCGCCGGAGATCCCGGCCTTGCCGAGAAAAGCCTTCGCCTTGCCGATGCAGACGGCCAGCGTCTCGGCCTCGTTGAGGCACGGCATGAGGATGGTGAGTTCGAGCTCTTTGGCCGAGGCGGCCCGGATGGCGGTGACGGCGTTCATGGTCGTTGTTCCATCGAGGACCCGGTGCGGCAGCGGCAGGCCGGGCAATTCGGCGCTTACCCTTGCACGGCAAGGCTTAAGAAAACGATGACGCGCAGCCTTGCCTTGTCTCCAACTGGCCGGCAGCGACCAGGCATGCGGTTGCCTGATGCCAATCTTCAAAATGTCGCGATTGGCAGACGCGCGGCGAGGCTGTACAGGCAAGGCAGTCGCCCATCCGATGCGCCGGAGACCTGCCATGAAGCTGAAAATCGCCGTCCAGATGGACCATATCTCCACCGTCTCGATCGCCGGCGACACCTCGTTCGCGCTGTCGCTGGAGGCGCAGCGGCGCGGCCACCAGTTGTTCCACTACACGCCCGACCGGCTGTCGCTGCGCGACGGCAAGGTGTTTGCCCGCATCGAGGAAATGACCGTCCGCGACGAGAAGGGCAGCCACTATTCGCTGGGCGAGCAGGCGCGCACCGATCTCGCGGAAATGGACGTCGTCCTGCTGCGCCAGGATCCGCCCTTCGACATGAACTACATCACCACCACGCACATCCTCGAGCGCATCCATCCCGGGACGTTGGTGGTCAACGACCCGGCCTGGGTGCGCAACAGCCCGGAAAAGATCTTCGTCACCGAGTTTGCCGACCTGATGCCTGAGACGCTGATCACCAAGGACAGCCAGGAGGTCGCCGCCTTCCGCAAGGAGTTCGGCGACATCATCGTCAAGCCGCTCTACGGCAATGGCGGCGCCGGTATCTTCCATCTGCACGAGGCTGACCGCAACCTCGCCTCGCTGCTCGAGATGTTCGGGCAGATGTTCCGCGAACCCTATATCGTGCAGCGCTACCTGAAGGAGGTGCGCAAGGGCGACAAGCGCATCATCCTGATCGACGGCGAGCCGGTCGGTGCCATCAACCGGGTGCCGGCCGAGCATGATTCCCGCTCCAACATGCATGTCGGCGGCCGCGCCGAAAAGACCGAGCTGACGGAGCGCGAGCGCGAAATCTGCGCCCGCATCGGGCCGTCGCTGAAGGAGCGCGGCTTCATTCTCGTCGGCATCGATGTCATCGGCGACTACATGACCGAGATCAACGTGACGTCGCCGACCGGCGTGCGCGAGGTCAAGCGCTTCGGCGGCGCCGACATTGCCAGCCTGTTCTGGGACGCCATCGAGGACAAACGAAAGTAAGCCATTTTCATTTTGTCTTAACCAAGTTTCGCCCTGCAACCCGGCGCAATCCGCCTGCAACCACAGCGCGCGACTGTTCCTGTAATGTTCTTGCCTTGGCTGGGAAACTGTGATTGTCTCCCCAGGGGCTTTCAGGGCCCTGATCGCACGGGCTGGGGCAAGCCCATATCCAGGGTGGGAAAAATGGTGGCGCGGGTTCGCACGGTCGCTTTCCAGGGTATCGAGGCCGTGCCGGTCGACGTGCAGGTGATGATCGCACCCGGCAAGGTCAACATGCACATTGTCGGCCTGGCCGACAAGGCGGTGGCCGAAAGCCGCGAGCGGGTGCAGGCGGCACTGCATGCCTCTGGCCTGTCCATGCCGTCCAAGAAGGTCACCGTCAATCTGGCGCCGGCCGACCTGCCGAAGGAAGGCAGCCACTACGATTTGCCGATCGCGCTTGGCCTGATGGCGGCCCTTGGCGCCATTCCGGGCGACATGCTGGCCGGCTATGTCGTGCTTGGCGAATTGTCGCTCGATGGCACGATTGCCGCGGTCGCCGGCGCCTTGCCGGCGGCGATCGGCGCCAATGCCGAGGGCAAGGGCCTGATCTGTCCGTTCGCCTGCGGGCCGGAAGCGGCCTGGGCGGGTGCTGATTTCGACATTCTGGCGCCGCGCAGCCTGATAGCCATCGCCAATCATTTTCGTGGCACGCAGGTGCTGTCGCGGCCGGAAGCCGGCATCCACGCCTCGGCGCGCGACCTGCCCGACCTTGCCGACATCAAGGGCCAGGAGAGCGCCAAGCGAGCGCTGGAAGTGGCGGCTGCCGGTGGCCATAACCTGCTAACGTTGTGGATAATTAAATGGCGAGCTATGATCGAAGCCGGAAACGGCCGCTCGAACAGACTGATGATTTCGGCGTGATAGCGAACGTTCATCTCGCTATCACGAAGGACCGAGATCGGCCCGAAGTGGACCTGCCGTACCGACCCTACATTGGCGAAATGCAAATGCAATGGCAGGTATGGAAAGGGCCCGCGTTGATCATAGACAAAGAAGGCATCACTTGCCTCATTTTGCAGGATTTTGAAGGCAGTACCGTCAAGCTAAGCAAATGGCTTCATCTTTTCGATGATACTCTCCACGTTCTCGGTGATCTTTTTACATATCGGCAATGCTTTGCTCGCCGTATCCGCGATCCTCGGCAAGTGAGATTGAGCCCTTTTTGACCCCACGGGAGCTAGGGCGCGTATTGTCTCGATAGCTTGTAAATATGTCCATAGTCTAAACATATCAGAAAGGATTCCATCGTCAGCATTCACCGGCTCGCTGAGATACAGCTCAAGACCATTCACATACACCGGCACCAGTGATTCCTTTTTTGGATTCTGGATGTTTCAAGTTCATTCAAGATCGCCCGGAGAGCAGCGCGAAGACCCAAGAGGCGTGAACGTGCATTGCTGTCGGTTTGGAGGGTTGCCCACTCATTGAGGGCGTCAAGTCGTTCCCCGTCGAGGAAATGGACGTTATCCCCATATCGTTCGCGTCCCAATTCATTCAGCAACTGCGTTTTCGCGTTATCCGTAATGCTTCCACTATTAAAAATATAAACAGCCGACGCGTAACACTCTCTTGTGGAATCCGTCTTCTTAAATGAAATGGAGAACGACTGCTTCACTTGCGAAAGCAACGCGTCAATTGAGACTCCTTGTCGGATAGTTTTCTCGTGTTTAACTTGTGCTACATAATTTATCATTCCACCCAGCCGATGGAATTCAGAAAACACAAAATCTTTGCCAAATTCTTGTGAGCCATGCTGCATGGCCACGTTGTAGAAGCCAAGTCTATTTAGAAGCGGCCTCACGAATTTTTCGCGAAATTCGGCTTCGTCTTTGAATCGCTCATAAAGCAGCATAAAACCTTGATCCCACAAGATCAGTTTGAATTGCAGCGTCAGAATCCATTTGCCTTGCAAAATTTTGACAAGAAAAGCCCCTTGATCCAGTGGAGGGCGTTGAGCATCGGTCGGCCACAAACAGGATTGTAAGCGCTTTGCGCCTCCCTCCAACACGTCTTTGATGAGTTCATTTATCGCGAGTAATCGATTTCCGCAAATACAATGACATGGATCGCTGAGGGCTGACTGGGGCTTGTGCCGCCGGCCAATCGCTGCGGTCGCGTGACCAGACAGACATTGGAAGCGGTTGACAAGGAACCTCGACCGTTTCAAGCGGGGTTAGCCGGAGGGTCCGCCAGCGTCAGTTCATATGACGAGTTGCATTATGAAGAAGTGGTCTCTGGCGCGAGGTGTGGAGATCACCCCTTTGGCCAGTAAGAGCGGCGCTGCGTGTAACCGCAGACGATTTCGCCGGGCAGCAGTATCTGTTAGGACAAGCTTGATGCCGGCGAAAGACATGTGCAGTGGCACCTGCCGACTGTCTGCTTTCAGCACTACGCTTTTCGGAACGTTCAGCTTGAGGCGCAAAGCTGCCGTTCCTTCCGCGCGTGAACTGAACGGATTCGCGCTCTGCGGCCTTTCTTTTATTAGACATTCGTACGCGACGGTGGCGATTGCATTATTTGCGAGAACGAGATCGCCCGCACCACTAGCTAAGCGCGAAGGTGAAGTTATAAACTGCTAATCTAGTGCGATAGGAGAAGTCCTCCAATGATACCGTTGATTGGTGGCTTGTTACTCTTTCTTCTTTTGCGATCCGACCAGGGTTTTGAGCTGTTAAAACTCGCAAGTGAAAGCGGCGAAGCAGCCTTCCAACTGTGCCTCGGTGTAATTTTCGTTTCTGGCGCGCTCCTGTCGCTGCATCAAGCCGAAGGGTCGCCGCCGCATGTAAGCGCCCAAAGCGCTATTAGAAGGGGTCGCGCGTCGTTGCCGCTTGTCGCAGTTGTCGCAGCCTATCTTCTTGCCGGTCCGCTGGATTTCTTGCCCATCATTGCGCTGGTGACGCTATCGTGGCTGCTCTGTCTTTTAATCGCAGAACGCATCGCCATCGCGCGAGTCAGCCCGCTTGCCGCGGCCTGGCCCTATCGCAAATATTTCGCACCGCTTCTGTTTGTCGGTATTGGCGCTTTCCCCAAAGCGCTTGCCGGTCCGATGGGATCCTTGGGGTCTATGCTGATCATTCTAGCGCTTTACTACGCCCTGGCGGTGCGGTTGGCACGACATCGTCGTGCAAAGTATATCGTCATAACCCTTGGCATCTCTTTTTTGCTGACCGCGACGCTTTGGCGCGGGAACGCCATTCGTGAAACGACCCATCCCAACGGCAATTTGGTTGTCACCTGTCCTGCGCCGCAACCAATACCCGGGCTAGTTTCCTTTGACGAAGCGCTCCGATGCTGGTACGAATCACAGGGAACCGAAGACGCAACGATGGTCCTTGTTGCCGCTGCCGGGGGCGGGCTAAGAGCCGCTCTTTGGACGTATACGGTTCTTTCTAAACTCGATGTCAACGTTCCTGGATTTTCCAAGCACCTTTTCGCCCTTACCGGCGCATCAGGCGGCGCGGTCGGCGTGACCATGTTTAGAGCAGCGCTAACGTCGGCGGAGCGCAACGCAAATTGCGCCGTAACCACTCCGGAGTCATCCCCAAAAGTCGAAGCGGTCTTCGGGAGCGACCTTCTGGCGTTACCGCTTACGACGATGTTCACAACTGATGTCATTTCTCTTTTCTTTGGCCCGTTCAGCTTGATACAGGACGATCGAGCTGCAGCACTAGAGTTGAGTTTCGAAGCCGCATGGACAAGCCAATTTGGCAATTCGCTCCTCTCAGAAAGCTATTTAGACCTCTGGCCCTGCAGGCCCTGGCCGGCCCTATTGCTCAATTCTACTTCGGTTCAAACGGGGACGGCCGTCTTTAGCTCGAACATGCTGCTTGACGATTTTGATCTCTACAGCCATTACATGGATCTACCTGTCGCTGGTTGGCGCGCATCCACGATGATGGTAAATACCGCGCGCTTTCCAATCGTATCGCCAGCCGGTCGTTTCCTGATGAGCGTATATCGCGACGACCACGGTATTGAGCGGATCGTCCCATTGTTAGCAACGGAACCAGCTCCCCCAAACGCCTATCGAAAGTTGGTGACCACCGTCGTCGACGGCGGTTACTCAGACAATTTCGGCGCCACTGCGGTCCAAAGGATAGTAGACAATATAGATGGATGGCAATGCAAATACCTCATTTCGAAGTCTCCATCGCAGGCCGGGTCGAGTTGCCGTGAGATTTTGGAGAAGAGTCGATTTATTCGATACGTCATCATCCAGGTGACTAGCGATCCTGCCGTTGCATCGAGCTGCGATGAGGCGCCGAGAGACCCACATGTAGGAATGATTTGGAGTGACAGTGATCCTCCGGACTTGTTGACTCCGTTCGAAGGTCTTGTCAGCTTTGCCCGACAGTCGGGATTTTCGGTGGCCCAAGGACTAAAAGGGAGGATCGAAACGATGAATCAGTTTGACGCTCGAGATCGCACCTTTGGGTACTTTCAGCGTGGGGATAAATTGTTTCCGACGCCGTATTTCCACTTCAGCCTAGGTCGCAGGCGGACCGAAAGTGATATCCAGCAGTCGGCCGCACCCCTTCATTGGTCTCTGTCTCCGTCAACCCAAGCCGCTATTCGAAATACCATCGACGTCTGTGGGCCGTCGGTAATTCCCACCTTGTCGGAGATGCTCAAAATCGGTTTAGCCCTTGACCGCAACACACACCGCGATCCCGGTCGCTAACAGTCAGTAATGTGCTTGGCTGCACACTTGAAGTCTCCGTTGGAATGTCTATCCATGAATGTCGCGGGCCGAACGATCGTGGCGGCAATCGGAAGCTCGGACTATAATGTCGGAGTGCAGGTCCACTACTATCACGGCTCGTCTGATCGAAACTTTCGATAGGAATGCTTGCCCTTTCCAGGGCGCTGCCGGATGTCCCGTTGGGGTCGCGATCGGAGCTTGAAATTCGTCGGCCGACGCGCGTACCATCTCGGGACCAACGGCTCAAAGCTCGACCGCCAGCGATAGGCAAGACGAGGAGAGCCGAACCAACGAGAAGCCTCGCCAGGATCTCAATACTATGTCCATCATGACCTTCAAGATTTATGGCAGACTGCGGCTTCAGGTCGAGCGGACCGGCGACCGCTGGGCGATGTATCGGCTGATCGACGGGCGGCGGCAGCCATACTTCAGGTTTGCCATCCCGCCCGACATGGAGGAATCGGAGATCGCGACCTATCTTGACGACATGCTTCATGAGAGCGCGGGGCCGAACGATATCGTTCAGCTGCTCTCAAGAACCGATTAGCACGCGGGATCGCCGAATGAGAATAGTCTTCAGCCGTCACGGCCTGCTTCGCCGGCTGGGGCAGCTCGGTTAGCTACGTGGGCGCCCCGGTGCAACACGATGCGACACCCAGGCCGGACGATGCGGCCAACGTCGCAGCCTTCGGTTCGGCCCATGCCTTAGCCGTGACGATAGGTTTGTTCGTCGCAAGATATTATTACAGGCACATTCCTCGCCTAACTCGTCTTGGTTTTTGGTAGAAGGGCGCCCTCATTAGCGCAATTGCGGGGCAGTTTTTCCAAGTTCATCGTGCCCAAATACTCGGCGTCGCCTGTCGCTCGTGCATTCGGCGCGCGGCGCGGCAAACTCGGCTCGAGATTGCTAAGCTTGCTCGAAGTGCGCGCAGAAGCGCTCGGCGGTTTCGAGCGGGTCCGCATCACGGCGATTCCGACGCTCAACCTTGCTCCCGGTGTCCTGGCAGCAGGTCTCGAGCTCGACGGGCTTAACCTTATCGGCAGCCTCGGTTGGGACACCAGCCCGCTTGCCACTATCCACGGCGGCCATCTTCACCCATTCACGCAGCCTCTGCGGAACGCAGCCGATCTTCTCTGCAATCAACATTACCGCCGCCCAGCCGGAGGGGTAATCGTGCTTGTAATCGACTACCATCCGCACCGCACGCTCGCGGACTCCCGGCGCAAACTTGTTTGTCTTCTTGCTCACACGGGCTCCACGGAGCTGAAGCCTGCGGAAAACACGGGGCGGTTCGATGCGATGCTTGCTGGAGATGCTGGCGAAAAGGCGGATCGGCTCACTCTTTGTTCAGAAAATTTACGGCGTTGCAAGATCACAGCTTCGCGTTTACGCAAGCGACGCGATTAGGCCCGCCTGCATAGCGCGTGCACCGGTGAAGCGCTCCCGACCGTGCATGACGCGGTAATTGTCGAGGAGGAGGATGTCCCCGTTCGCCATACTGACGGGCCGCTCAGCGGCAATTAGGATGTCCCAGATTGCCAACAACGCGTCAACTTTCACCGCGTTGCCCTCGGCGGTCAGTACGGCGTTTAGATGGTAATGATCGCTCCGTTCGACGAGGCGCCGAAGATAGCGTTCCTGCTGCGTCCGTCCATCTCGGGCAGCCCAGCGGATCATGCACTCGGGTGAGAAATAGTGCGCTTGATTGAACCAGATATCCTCGCCTGTAGTGGGATGCGGACGGAAGGCAGTCGTTACACCGTGGCTTAGATGCAACGTGCCGTCGTCGTGCCACGAGGCGTGCCAATGGCGTCTCGCGGCTATATCGAGGACCAAGTCGCGGTCGTCGGTGCAGAAAACGTCCTGCCACGGCCGCGAGATGCCGGACGCCAGGTAGAGCGAATGCCGAGGCGGCAAGGCGCGCTTGAGAAGAATGCCATGACGCCTGAAGGACGTCACAATGTCGTCCGGCAGCGACTTTGCAACCAGCCGCGCGTCTGCAAGGACGCTGCGTCCGCCCACATCCGCCGCGCGCGCGCAGTAGAAGACGATCGCCTCTGGGGCGTCCGGCAGGTACGCCATCTCTTGGTGAAGCGCGACACTGTACTCGCCACCGAGTTCGGTGGCACTGTAGGTACGAGCCCCGAGGCGCCGTCGCGGCGAGCTGCCTCCAACGTAATCCTCCATGGGCGCGCCTATCGTTTCAAGCACCGCGTGGAAGGCCAATTCATTCAACTCGCCGGCAAAGCCGCGCAGGAGAACGCCGCCGTCGATTTGTAAGTGTGACTTGAGAACAGTGTGGTGCTCGCACAGCCACTGCTCAAATGTGCTGTACGAACGAGGGGCGCCACCAATATTTTCGCAAAGTACGACTGGCGAGTCGGCAATCCCTATCGTCCACTTTGCAACGATGTTCATCGAGTGCGTCAATGCAGCAGCCCGTCGCGGACGGCACATATTAGCCGCGCTAGTAACCGTTTCACACGCCAAAAGGCGTCATTGAAGGTCTGAACCGTTTCCCAATCTTGTGCCATATCTTCAGCCATACCGCGCAAATGCCCCGCGAGCCGTTTCGCAAAAGCGTTCTAATATGATTTAACACATGCTACAACCTGAAGGGCCTAGTGGAGCGTCAACAAGCGGGGCTTTGGCCGCTTGATCTCGTGGTCCACGGAATTCTCGATGACCAAAGGCCTGCTAGCGTCCGCCGGCCAGCAATTCTTTGTTGGCCGAGTATGGTTGGCAGGTCCGTCGGATAGCGATACGCCGGTTTCACTAATGAAGGGGGCATACTCATGACGTCCGAGATGCGCGTTGGGACGGGCTTCTTCGCTGGCGACCCTTATTCGCTCTATTGTGAACTGCGCCGGCAAGGGCCGATTCACTGGTCGGACGAACTATTCGGCGGCGCATGGGTGCTGACTACGTTTGATGGCGTGGAGTCGGCCTTAAAAGACGCCCGTCTGTCCGCGCGGCGCACTGGAGGTTGGTTAATGCGCGGATCATTTCGGGGAAGCGAGCATAGGCAGCAACTCATCGACATGCAGCGCCTCTTCGCCCGGGCAATGTTATTCGTTGACAAACCCAGCCATCCGAGGCTGCGGCAGGCAATGCAGGCCGGTTTCCGCCCCGCCGTGATCCACAAGCTCCAAGGCTTCGTAAGCCAAGCCGTCGTTGAATTGATGGATAGCATCGAGGCAAATTACGTCGCCGATATGCCTTTCGACTTCATCGAGAACTTCGCAAGAGTGTTACCTGCTCAGGTGATTGCCGCCTTTTTGGGACTGCGCGATGTGGACCAGGATCAATTTTCGCATTGGTCGCGCACGATCGCGACTTTCCTCGGGTCGGTGCATCCCAATGTGTCCGAAACGCTGGCAGCGCGCGACGCGATACTGGCGATGAGCGCGTATATCGAACTGTGCCTTCGCCGAGGCGAGATCGAAGAAGGCGATATGCTGAGCGTGTTGATAGACGCCCAGACACGTGGAGAAATCGAAAGCGGCGCCGAGATACTTTCGCAATGTGCAATGCTGCTTTTTGCTGGCCACGAAACGACACGCCACCTGCTTGGAACGGCAGTTTACTGGCTCCTTGAGACACCAGAGCGTTGGCAATCGCTTCGCGATCCTGCTCGGCTGCGCACGGCAGTTCGTGAACTCCTCCGGTTTGAAAGCCCGGTGCAGTACACGGGCAGACGGGCCAACTGCTCGTTTAATCTTCTGGGACGTGACATCAGGCGTGGCGACCTAGTTCTGCCACTCATCGGCTCCGCCAACCGTGACCCGAAGCGCTACGATGATCCTGAGCACATCAACCTCGACCGGCAGGTTGGCGTCCCGCTATCATTCGGCACGGGGCCGCACGTGTGCATTGGCGCCACGCTTACGCTTATGGAAGCCGAGTGCGCATTGGCCGGACTCATTAAACGTTGGCCGAACGCGTGCTTGGACGAAACGCAGCCGAAATGGATCGACCTGCCGCTCTACCGCGGATTGAGCACTTTGATGTTGCGCCGATCTCCCATGAACCGCGCGGCATGAATGCGCGTTAGCGGCAAAGGAGGCGACCTGTGGACGACACCTTTTACGACGCCCTCGCTCCCTACAACCATCTATTGTTCGCCCGTTGGGAGGATTTCCAGGTTTGGCAGGTCGAAAAGATCTCGGCCTTTCTGCCCCCGGCTGCGCAAAATGTGAGAATCGTCGATCTAGCCTGCGGCATAGGCACGCAATTACTCCCCCTTGCAGCCGCAGGATACACTGTTTGCGGAATTGATTCGTCGCCCGTCTGTGTCCAACGCTCCCGACGCGAGGTGTCGGCGCGAGGCCTGCGGGTTGCGGTGCAAAACGCCGACCTGCGAGACCTCGACATCGATTCTCCACCGTTTGCGGGGCGGTTTGACGCTGCACTGCTGTTGGACAATTACATTAGCCATTCGGTAAGCGACGAAGAAGTCTTGGCCGTGGTGCAAGCCATTCGGCGGAGTCTGAAACCTGGCGGAACGGCGTTGATTGGCGTGCGCGACTATGACGAATCGGCCGCCACCCCTCCTGCCGGCACCCCGCCAGCGTTTTACTATGATGGATCGAGCCGTCGTATCGTTCATCAGATATGGGATTGGCGCGACGCCTCGAAGTACCAGTTCCATCTTCATATTGCCGTTGAAGGCGGCAACGGTAATTGGACCACGCACCATTTTGTCGGCCACCTCAGGCCCGTGCTGCGCGCCAAGCTGATCGAGACTGCGATGGCCGCTGGCTTTGGCGAGGCGAAGCTGTTCGCGCCTTCTCAGACGGGCTATCATCAGTGGCTGTTCAGGTTGGTTGTCTAAGCGCACTAGGCGAAATAGTGGGGATAGGTTGTCCGGTCTAAGAAAATCGATACTATTCGGCAAAAAGGAAACGGTATGCCGCAGTGTCACACAGATTGATCTGGCCCCTTACCATCGCCCATTACTTAGAAGTCGCTTCTAGCGGCCTGGCGGCGAGCGATTCAATTTTTGAGTTGCTCGGCAGCAAATACCCTCGCTGCGACTTGGGTGCCGATTGCGGCGGGAGCGCGCAATGATCGCACTGGGCATCTCGGGTTTGGCGCACGATCCCGCAATCGCTCTCGTCGAGGACGGCAAAATCTTTTTTGCGCTCGAGGAGGAGCGAGTCACCCGTAACAAGGGTCAATGGGGTTTCCCTGAGCACGCGTTCGCAACCGCTCTAGCTGCCTGCGGCTTGACGTGTCGCGATATCGATCAGATCGCCTTCTACTGGGATGATCGCGCGGCGCTCCTACCGGCTCTCGTCGACGAGTTGCGCGGCGTTTTCGACTTGAACAGACCAACACTGGCACGAATGGGCCGCCGGTTTCGCGCGAAAGCATCAAACCGCTTGGTGATCGAGGCCCTTTGCGCGCTCTGGAAGGATGCGCCGGTGCCGCCGGTGACCTTTGTCAATCATCATTTATCACACATACTTTACGCGTATCGCACAACCGGCTTCGACCGCGCGGTCGGTGCAGTGATCGACGGGCGTGGTGAATTTGCAAGTCTATCGACTTACTTGTGCGATGGCAACCGTTTGAGCCGCCTCAGCCGCGTGACGATGCCGGCATCGCTCGGTTTCGTCTACGGTGCGGTAACCCAGCATCTCGGCTTTGTTCCGTCGGCAGACGAATATCGCGTGATGGGGCTCGCGCCGTATGGGCGCCCTGATCCTGTTCTCGAGAAGTTCTTCGAGCGTCTGTTGCCAATTACCGCGAGTGGTTTCAGGGTCGACCTTGGGCTAACCCGCTTCCAATATGAGGAGGCGCCCGATGCGCGATGGTTCAGCACTGCCGTGGATAGATGGTTGGGACCACGGCGAGAGCGTGACGCCCCTCTCGAACGTCGACATGCGGACATCGCGCGGGCGCTCCAATCGCGTTATGAGCAGATAGTGCTCAGGATAGTGTCACGGCTGTCGAAGCAGCATCCCGGTCTGCCGCTGGTGCTGGGCGGCGGGTGTGCGATGAACTCAGTGTGCAACGGCCGTATACTTCGGGAATGCGGATTTTCCGACTTCCATGTTCCAGCGGCGCCGGGCGATCAGGGCGCGGCCATCGGCGCTGCGTTCTCCACCTTCGAGCACGCAGAGACGGCTTTGCATTTGACCGAAAACCGCAGCGCCCAGTTGGGGCCCTCATATACTCGAGACGAGATCGTAGCGGCGATCGACGAGCGCGGGCTGACGGCGCACTACTTCAAAGATCCGCACGCGACGGTCGCCGATCTTCTGTGCGCGGGACAAGTTGGCGGTGTGTTCTTCGGCCGGCTTGAATTCGGGCCCCGGGCCCTCGGTGGTCGAAGCATCCTCGCAGACCCAAGGCGCGCTGAGATGAAAGATCGCGTGAACGCTAAGATCAAACTGCGCGAGCCTTTTCGACCTTTTGGTGCGGCGATCGGGCACAGGCAGATAAAAGACTACATTGGCCGCGAAGTGCGGTCCGACTACATGAATGTCGTCATGCCGGTGTGTGAGGAGAAGCGATCGCTCATTCCGGCGGTCACACATGTAGACGGTAGTTGCCGCTTTCAAACGGTGGATGAGCGGGATGGCTCCCCGTTCGCCGAGATCATCCGCTGCTTCGAGGCCCGCTCAGGTGTGCCGGTGCTGCTGAATACCTCCATGAACGTGAACGGGCAGCCTATTGTCATGACTCCGCGCGAAGCGATCGACTGCTACCTCAGCACGGACCTCGATTTCTTGCTGCTGGAGCACGTCCTGTTGTGCAAGGAACTCGCTGCAGCGCTGCCCTCATGTTGAACCCGCTCGATGAGGACAACCCGTTCGATTGGCCAGGCATTGGCGAAACCGCCGCATGGACCGAGCATGCGCTGCACGGCATCGTAACGGTCACGAAGGTCGAGCTTTGGGCGTTGATCGAGCAGCCTCTCCCGCGTGATCGGGCAAAGCCGAAAGGCGGACGACCGCGCGCATCCGACCGCGCAGCCTTGGCAAGCATTTTACTTGTGCTTCGCACCGGCATTCAAGGCGCGAGGTGCCGTTGGAACTCGGCTGTCCCGGCAAGACATGTTGGCGCCGCTTGACTGCGTGGCATGCGGCAGGCGTGTGGGCCACGCTGCACTGCCTGCTTCTGAAGCGGCTGAGCGGTGCCCGTGCTCTGCACTGGAGCCGGGCCGCTCTCGAAAGCGCCAGCGTTCTGGCCAAAAAGGGGCAAGGCGACGGACGGCAGCAGACCAGGCACAAAGCGCAACATGGTCACGGGCGCCAGAGGCACGCCGCTTTGGCTGACAATCTCTGGCGGCAACGCCACGACAGTACGATGCTGGCGCTGACTGAATGTGGTGCCCGGTATTCCCGCAAAGGACGGGTCGCTCGCGCCGTCGCCAAGACAAGCTGAACGCCGATAGGGCCTGTGACCACAGGAGGTGTCGCCGGGAGTGTCGCGCCCGCTTTCCAAGACCTGGCGTCCACAACAGCTGGAGCTGGGCCGTCACCAGTAGGTGGTGGAGCGAATCTTCGACTGGACGCCAAATTTCGCCGCCTTGACATCCGCTACGAACGTCGTGCCGACATCCACAAAGCCTTCAACACTCGCCTGCGCCGTCATCTGCAAAAATCAACTCAAACAGTTTTGTCGCTAACTCGTATTTGTGTTATGGTTGATGAGCGTCCCATTCCTCAATGGCTGGTGGCTCTGCCCTTTTGTGCCGATCGTCAACCGAACGACAAGCAAAAGTGATCCGTTCTGCATCGTCTGCGAAACCTTGCTCGACCCATGGACAAAGTCGGCGTGACCGCCTCATGCTTCCACCCTTGGTTGATACGGCTCACGGTAGTCAACCTTGCATGCGTAGCCCCCGCGCTAACCAATCGACCGGCTTCGAACGGATCGTGGATCGCATTGGCGCTATTCAACACATGGTTTTTTTTCGAGCTTGTTATGCAGATGCGGATCGCAAGTTCGTCCGGGGCGGAGGAAGATTTCCGCTCGAGAGCGATGTTGACCGCGGCCCGTGATGCAAGCCTGCTGCTGCCGGCCTGGGTTATCGGTCGTGTCCCCATCGTCTCGGACTTGTACTTAGTGAAGTGGGGCATCGGCCTGTTCGTCGCAGGATTGATCACCAGACTCTGGGCGATGAGAACGCTCGGGCGGTACTTCACGATGACGCTGACCAATCAGACCGATCACGTGTTGATCACGCATGGCTTGTATCGGTGGATCAGGCATCCCGGTTACCTCGGACTATTGCTGATCTACGGCAGCTTCTCCCTAGTCTATGGGTCATTGCTTGTCTGCGCTTGCGTCACTATGATTTCATTGGTAGCCGTCACGTATCGCGTAAATCTTGAAGATCGCCTCTTGATGCGCACATTCGGTACACAGTACCTGGACTATCAGCGTCGAACCGGGGCGTTTCTACCGCGGATCTTCCGGACCAGGACGCGTAATTGATGGCCGCCATGCTTTCTGAGCGCAGGCGGGAAAGAATGCACCTGCCACAACGCACCCTTCTTGTGGTGAAGCCATTGCAGTACAAAGCGCTCAATCAAAGGGTCACTAAGTATCGCCCGTCTGAGTAAGGTTTGGGGGAGATCGCCATGGATTTCACAATAGAGTTGACGGACGAAGAACGGTCGAAAGGCCATTTTTTGCACGATAGTCGCCAGCTCGCTGCGCAACTCCTCATGTGCAATGGATTTGTCGTGCTGCGTGGCGCGCTGCCGCTAGAGCTTGTGACTTTGATGAAAGATGAGTTCGATGACATCGCGGCGGATTGCCTTTCCAGCGCTGGCGAGAAGTCGTTACAAGAGATTCCCTGGCGTTCGCTTGGCCAAACGACCTTCTGGATAGCAAACGGCAGGCTTCGCGCGTTTATCCGGATGCGAGGCCCGTTTGCGGATTCCCGCGTCGTGGCAAATTCGTTCGCGTTGGAGGTCATGGAGATGGTTCTGGGACCTCGTTTTTACTGCAACTCGGTCTCCAGCGACGTGTGTATGGTCGGCTCGACGCTCCAATCACCTCACCGTGACATCGGCTTTTATCCGTCGGGGTTAACGAGAGGGACGCTCGTCAACATCCCTTTGGTCCATTGTGGGCATCACAATGGGCCGTTGGAAATCTGGCCCGGCGGCACACACCTTTGGAGGCGCGAGAGTTTTGCGATAACGGAACTTCGCGCGTTTGATCAGGACGTTGCGAATTTGCCAATGGAACTCTTTGCGCGACGGTTGCCATCGGTCAAGCTCGAGCTTTTCCCTGGCGACCTACTGTTGCGCGATCCCGGGACGCTTCATCGCGGCACGCCTAACCCGATGCCGGAGCCGCGCGTGATGCTCACCATTGGTTATTTTCGCGAGGGCGAAACATACCCTTTCGGCGATCCGAGCTATAATCTCGATGCAGCCCTTTACGACCGGCTGCCACCGAGCGTGCGCCAATTGATGGAATTCCGGTATCTGTCCGGCGTCAATTATGCGGCACGCCATGAGACTACCCCACGAATTGATGATATAAAGCAGTGAAGGCAACGTTTACGATCGCGCGCCAACCGCACATCACGTCAGCCGGAGGACAGCCATAGGACGTCGAACATGCTTCAGTTTCGCGGGCTGTCACAACGGCGTCGGTGGCGCGCTAAATATAGGCCTGCGCGAGCGACCATTGAACCGTCGGAGGCGCCCGAATAAAACCTCCCTTCATATCTTCCGAAAAACTGTTTAAAATGAGTCAATCTCAATCAACTTTCAAATATCGGTCGCATGGTAGGCAGCCAACGCAACATGGAGGTATTGCATGCTCAAAATCGCGATCGTGGCCAATGCAATCCAGACCGTCAGGGAGACACTAGACTCATACCATTTTTACAGTAGCGATAAAGGGGTACTTGTCCGAAATAACGAGTTATATCTTGATAAATACCTAAAGATGCTGCCGACGATTGGGCACCGTAGGCGCGAAATCGTTGATGCTGCAAATTATTATCGCGTGAAGAACGGTCGAAGGCATCCCATTAACGAGCACAATTCCTACTCGTTGAATGGAATTCATCTATACAATTATCTGACGACATGCGGGAGAGATTGGGAAGTAGAGCTGATCGACAATCTCGATCTTGAACCGTCGCACGCGCAAACTGTGGCCCAATGGGCTGATGTCACGATATTCTCGACGACATTCATTACGAGCTCCTTCACGATCACGCGCGTCAGCAACGTCCTGAAGTCCTGGAATCCACGCATAAAGGTCATCGTCGGCGGCGCGAAACTTACACAATTCGCCACCGAGAGTGAGCTCTATGAAGCCGCGCAAGCTTGTGACGCCATGATTTTGTCGAGAACGGGCGAAACCACTTTGCTTAAGGCGCTCGATCGAATCGAGTGCAATGAATCGTTTTACAACTTGCCTAACGTTGCATACTGGCAGGATGGATTTTGTCGGTCATCGACGGAAATAGAAGATGGGGAAGACATCGACGAGACGCGAGTCAGGTGGGAAACCCTCCCCGCACGGTATTTGAGATCAGCGGTGAACGTGCGAACCGGTCGTGGCTGCCCGTTCAAGTGCAAGTTCTGCACTTTTCCAGGTTACAACGATCAGAGGACAGAACAGAAGCAAGTATCCACCGTTATGGCTGAGCTGGAGGGTATCGCGCGTCGCCAAGAAATCGCGTCAGTTCGCTTTGTAGATGACACGCTCTTTATAAACAAGAAACATCTGATTGATGTGTGCAAGGCGATGATTGAAACTGGCTTCGATCGCCCATGGACCTGCTATTTGCGTGCTTCGACACTCACTGACGAATGCTGTCGCTACTTGCGAGACGCCGGCTGCCAACTTGTGTTACTCGGAGTGGAATCAGCTGACGATACAATCCTTCGCAATATGAGTAAGGGCACAACGGAAGCTCAAAACTGGACGGCCGCGGGAAATCTGGCGAAATACGGTATCTTTTGTTTCTCGTTCATCCTTGTCGGCTACCCCGGAGAAACCGACGCGACAATTTCGAAGGTGATCGACTTCTTGAACAACTCGGGCACGCACGGGTACGTTCATTCACCTCTGTTCGTCTTTCCGAGATCTCCGATCTCGACAGAAGCTGCGAAATTCAATCTTCGCGGCGGCTTCAATGACTGGAGCCACGATACAATGGACGCCATAACGGCGATCGAGGCCTGCGAACACATCTTCATGTCGACTACCAACACCGCGTATATCGACCGAGGCTCATCAATTTGTAAGGTTGTGTTGGACCATGGATATTCCGTCGATTCGGTGAAAGAGCTAGGAATGCTCCACAACGACATTGCTCGGTGCCAAAGCAGGAACCGGTCGGCGGTCGGCAGTATAAGGCGGTTCTCGCAGCTTGCGTCGACGGCAAGCGGTGGCGCGGCGGGAATGGCGCCTAATGCAACCTCACCTTATAGCCGCACCAATCATGAAATGCGGCTGAACGCGGGAAGTCGCTTTTAGGCTTAAAGCCTCTCATGCGATGCGGCGCAGACAGGCGTCGAGATGAGCATTTCGATCCGGACCTCGGGGGCGAGCCGAGCGAATCAGTTTAAACCAATCGCGAATATCCCATCGTCGACTCCAAGATCGGTGAAAATGCTCTAGAGCTATGACGATGTCATGTTTTCTCGGGCCTAACCTGCCGCCACTAAAATCCATTTCGGATGTTCCTGAAATATTTTAAGGTTCTGGCAAGCCTCGGCAAGACTGAGTTGTCCACAAGCGATTTCAGTCCAGCTACCTAGGCGATGCGCCTTCGTAAACGCCATTGCGGTGTCGACCAACTGGTCAATGACACACATGCCCCAAGCACAACAATTGACCGAAGCGATTTCGCTCTTGAGCAAACTCTCCTTTCGGCTGGATGCACGTAGAGTATCCATGAATACCGCTTCAACAAAGGGATAATACCCGAGCTGCCGCGGACCGCCGAGTACCGTCACGCGAGGCAGTATCGACAGCACCAGCATCGAAAGGAAGATATCGGGTCGGAGCACGCCGCTGCGCATATTTTCAACAATGGCGGTTTCAGAAAGCGGTATGTTAATGCCATTCGTTTTGGCGTGCTCGACAAGTCGTCCTTCGCTGATGCGTAAAGGGCGCAGGCGGTGCTTCCGGATACCCCAAAACAGGTGGGTGCTCCAGCGCATGAAGCCGCCGATGTCAGCTCCGATCGCGCTATTCTGCGCACGCAAAAAGGCCTCATGGCAGGGCGGATTGAGAAGCAATTGTCGGATTGGACTATCGGCCCATCCGAGGTGCAGTTCTATCGCGAGCGCTATGACGTCCTCGTCGAAAGCAGATATCGACGGGGAGTTGGACGGCAGTGTCCATAATGCGTCGATAGACTTTAGCAGGAAATCTCGCGGACGGTGCAGCGCATCCTTGCCCGACCGATAGGACAGCAGACCCAGAAACTCGGCCCATTCGGAATTTCGGATCGAGGAAATCGACCTCTCGATGGCTGCGACATCGATCGCAAGATCGGCAATCGGAGTGTTGGCGCTCGCGGATGACAGGATCTTGCGGGTGAGGCCAAACAGATTGATCGGTCTGTCGCCGGCCGCAAGCCACCCGGGCCCGATTTTACTGTATTTTTCGAGCGTCACGTTCGAAGTTGTGAATGCCAGCAAGGCGTCCGTCGAGGTTGACTGCGCCGCCAATATGGAGAACCAGAACGCAAAAAAGCTGTGACGGTCGACGGGCAACTCGCAGTGTGGACCACTTTGGATAACCGCGCGGCTCCGCAAGATGGCGCTTGGCGGCCGAGAAGGGTGGCACGGGGCCTTACTTACGCCTGCGTTGAGAGCGGCAGCCAATATCTCGAAGGAATGAATGGCCAATTCGCTCTGAGGTCTCGCGCGGGGGGCCGCATGGTGTGCTGCGAAGTCCGACAATGGCGCGTCCCAGAATCGCCTTATGTCTCGCGCAGTCTGCGGAGCAAGACGCGCTATCGCATCTAGGATAGCTGGCGGGCCGGACGTCTCCATCAAGCGAACGACCAACTTCTTGAACGAGTCACACCATTCACCCGGTCCGGTTTGCGGCGACGGCCGCTCGTCACGCCTCTTGTCTCACCATGTCCCGCAATGTGGCATCCCAGACCGTGGCTATACGCTGTAGTGCCGCATTCAAAACCGCGGGATCGGTGCCGAAGGAAATTCGCAGGTGTTGCGGAGACCCGTAGCGATCACCCACGTCAACCGCTACACCTGCTCGAGCAAGCAGAGCGGCAGCCACCGTGTGCGCGGTCAAGCCGGCGGGGAGGCCGACCCAGAGGAAGTATGTCGCCGCTGGCGGGGAAATTCTCAGTCCTGGCAGAGCGCCCAGGATGGCTGCTGCACGATTTCTATTCTCTCGAAGCACGGGATGCAGTTCGGAGAACCACGTTGAGTCTTCTTCCAGCGCCCCATACCCTGCTGCTTGCGATAGGGTCGATGTCGTGAACAAGTAGTGCCCGGCCGTCTGCTCGATGCGGTGGATCAAGGGACCGCGATGGATCAGGTAGCCCAAGCGATAACCCGGCATATTGAATGTCTTGCTAAAACCACCGACCGCTAGGCAACGCTCGGGCCATCCACCCGCGGCGGCGTAAATTGGATAATGACGTCCATCTAGTACCAGGTGCTCGTAAACTTCGTTGGCTACGACGATCGCATCCAGATCTTGCGCGGCGGAAACGATTATTTCGACATCGGCCAGAGAAAGCACGCGGCCCGACGGTGAGTGTGGATTGACCACAACGATTACCGCAGGACGTCCGGCAACAAGGACCTCTTTGAGATCCCGGGGAACGGTACCGTCGGCGGCGAAAGGTACGTTGATGACGCGCTTCGATGCGACGCGAGCGGCGTCCGCGATCATCCCGTAGACCGGATCACCCACGATTGCGATGGCCCGCCCGGGAGGCGTGAGGCAGCGCAGCGCTGCAAATAGGCCCATGCGCGCGCCTGGCGTGATGGTGATATCGTCTGGGGTAACGTCTATCTTGTGGCGGCGGGTTTGAAAGTCTGCCAGGCGTGTCCTGAGTTCGAGGCACCCGTGCTCATCGGGATATAGCGACGATGGGATCGCCGCGGCGTTGGCGACTGCTTTGGCAACGGAGCTTGGAGGCCTGAAGTCCATTTCGGCGGCGCCAAGGGAGATGACATCACTTGGCGACCTGTTCCAGCGGATCAGCGATCGCGACCGCAACCAAGTTACATCGAAGCTTAGGGGGGCAACGTCGTTTGTTCCGGCTTGTATCATCGGCAGGCGACACATCTCGTCCGCGTGGAGCGGTGGGCAACTGTGCTCAAGCATGCGCGGCTGCATTCAGCGCGCTATCCAGATCAACGATCAGATCGTCGACATCCTCCAGGCCTACCGACAACCGGATCAATTCAGGAGTCAACCCGGCGCGAAAAAGCGCCTCCTCGGAGAGGTCGGTGTGGCTCGTGCTCGCCGGATGCATGGCAGTCGTGCGTGGGGTGCCAAACATTGCTGCGTGCTGGATGATGTTAAGGGCGTCTATGAAACGCACCGCTGCGGAATAGCCGCCTTTGATACCAAACGGGAACATCGGACCGGCACCGCGGGGGACTATTCGGCGAGCGATTTCGTAGTCCGGATGATCGGGTAGGTTCGGATATCGAACCCAGAGCACGCGCGGGTCGTTCTGCAGCCAGTCGATCAGCCGGGTAGTTGACTCCATCAAATATTTGATGCGCGGTACGACGGACTCTAATCCGCGCAGCAGACTGTACGCTGACGTCGGGCAGAGGAACATTCCAAGATCACGTAATGCATCGGTGCGAACGCGCATCAGATAAGCATTCTTACCGAATCGCTCGGCGTAACTCAGGTGGGGCGGCGAACCGATGTTGATCGAACGGAATTTGCCGGCGCTGCTCCAGTCAAAGCTGCCGAGGTCAACGACCACTCCCCCTAGCGTTCCGCCGTGGCCCGCAACGTACTTGGACAAGGAGGAAACGACGATGTTCGCGCCATAATCGCCAGGTCGGCAAAGTACGAAACTCGGGAGGCTATTGTCGACGATCAAAGGAATACCATGAGCGTTCGCGATCACCGCGAGTTGCGAAATGTCACAGACGGCGAGGCTCGGGTTGCTCACCGATTCCACTATGATGGCCTTGGTAGTCGGCCCGATTGCGCGTAAGATCGAGGCCCTGTTTCTAGGATCGAAAAATACGGTTTCGACACCAAACCTTCGACACAATGCGTCCAAGACGTTCGTGCTATTAGCATAAAGCCACTGGGAAGCGGCAATTGAATCGCCCGCCTCGACCAGAGCCAGAAAGCTTGCAACGAACGCAGACTGACCACAGCTCGTACAAACCGCCCCAATTCCACCTTCCAAGTTGCTGATTCGCGTTTCTAAAGCAGCGACGGTCGGGTTGGACACACGTGTGTATACGTAACCCGTCGTTTCGAATTCGAACAGACGGCTCGCCTGTTCGCTCGATTCGAACGTGAAGGCCGTCGATTCAATCAACGGCACGGTCATCGTGCCCTGGAGCATATCTGCGGGTAATTCTAAATGAACGGCGCGGGTCGCCAGTCCTGACACACGCGCCGAATCAGTCGCCTGTGAGCCAACACAACGTGTCGGGCGTTCGACGGCATGCTCGTCAAGCGTACCATCGGGATTTTGAGCGTCTGAAAATCTCCCGAGCAAATCGTTCTGCTTTTCGTCGGCATGTGGCCGCGAGTTGCTTCTATCGGACATCGACGCGATTTTCCTTGCCGAAAGGAGTAGGAAAGCCTGTAGCGGTAGGCACCGCATCTTCGCGAGAGCCCTCGAGGGCTCGATCGATGCACGGCGCTGCAACCTTCGCGCGGTCCATGGGCGTGCCAAGCCATAGCGCGCATGCCGGCCAAGGGATTGCGAATTTTCCATTCTGCCAGGACCGCAGAAGGCGGCTTCGACTGCTTGGCTTAGGCATGTCTCCACGTCTGTCGTTCGCGATCCGCTTCATGTCTCTCTGCCGTGTCTGCCGAAATCCGAGAGAATGTCACCTAGGATAACGTTACGTTCAAACGAGCTACGGCAGATCTTGCCGTCATAGCGAACGTAGAACGTATCCCAATCGAGCCCGGACTCACTGAGAGCGCGATCTAAAGGAATTTCATGATCGTGGATGACACCATCCCGAAGTATGTCTCTATTGGCGATAACCAAGAGAAGGTCGACTGTATTTGGGAGTGAATTCACGATGTCTCGGAGTGTTTCACAGCATCGCTCGAACGCATCACGATCGAGACCTTCGTCACCGAAGCAGTTCTGCCCCCTCCCTTCTGGAACGAGGGGACGAACCTTGATCCGGCGAACACCAGCATCAACCAACTTTCCAATCACCGATTCCATTTCCCCAATGTTACTGCTCATCAAGGTGAGAGAGCCGGTAATCGCGAAGCCCTGCGAAGCGTAGAGACGAATACCGTCAAGCGCGCGCGCAAATGCTCCCGAACGTCCGCGAAGGCGGTCATTGGTAGCCCCGTCACCGTCGACGCTGACCATGAATTGAGTGACCCGCGTGGCGAGTAGCGGGCGAAGAAGACGTTCGGTCAGGAACCATCCGTTGGTGACGAATTCCACACATATACCTGCGGACTCCAGCTTCGAAATGAGCGGGAAAAAATCCGGCATCATCATAGGTTCGCCGCCGAGCAAGGTCACCCGCAGGACCCCCGCATCGGCCAATGCTGCCGCCACGTCCGCTCGATCGACTCCATCAGGCGCCTTTGGTCCCGAGTTGTTGTAACAACTCTCGCAGCGGAGGTTGCAGCGAAGCGTCGGCTCCCAAAAAGCGAACAAAGGCGCACCATTGGGGCTTTCTAGCGGATGCCCACGCGAAAAGTCTTCGACAGGAATCCTCGCCCCCACGGCACGTCTCTCAGACGTGCGAACGAAACCGGATCGGCGCAGCGACTCCAAACAATTCTCGAGTTCATCCGCGTCGGCGCTCAAGCCCGCGGCGATTGCTCGCGAAGCGAGTTCGGCGAGTGGTACGACGCCGTCGAGCTCCTGTAGCAACCAAGCCGACAAAGGGGACAATCGCTGTAGCGTGTCGGTAATGGGCTGGTAGGCGAAGGATCCCACCGCACCGTAGCGAAGACGTAACAGAGGCGCGGCCAAGTAAACGCTCGCGCTCGGGCCGGGATAGAAAACAGCATTCTGATCAACGGCAACGCTCGCCTGCTCCAGCAGACGATCAGCGCGCTTTTCGGGAACCCGAACGGACGTCATTGGCGCTCGTTCTCTTGGCCTAGATGGATAAAAATGCCGCGCCGTCTCAAGCCTGGAAAATATCTGGGCTTGACGTTGTCGCGCGAGCAATATGCGGCTTTCGCCGCTGTTCGAATAGCCCCTTTTTCAACCGCCACGGCGCGGGCGCGGCACGGGCAGCCAATCCGATTGAATTGCTCAAGTTCGAAAATCGCCTGATCTGTCTTCGCCCGACACTTCGCGCTGACGCCCGGTAAGCGCACCGTCGCCAAGCCTATGCCCATGGTAGCAAGGATGCTAATGCCGCCCGCGGCGAACCAATTGGGCGAGACAGCACCGAAATGTATCGGTCGCTCAACCATGTTGAGCAGCAGGATCAGGGTTGCGAACAACCGGACAGCCCCCCCGACGGTCTCATGTTGGCGCTTGGCACATCGGATACCGTGAAGTAACTACATCCCAGTTACAGCCCGTGCGGTCCGCGAGGGCTTGGCGGATGTCCTGCTCAAGAAGCTCAAGACGATCATCTTCGAGCGCGGTGCCCGGCCGCAGGCTGGTATGCAGAGTGTGCTTTTCGTCCCGAAATTCGTAGCGGTAAACCGGGTAGGCGCCCGCCTCCTGCAGCGCAATCGGAAAATAGGTATACAATGGCGTCCGTTCCAAGGCGGGGTACTCGTCCAGGATGTCGTAGATCTCGTACTCGCCAATCAACCACGACCCGTCGAAAACCACCGATTTACTGATACGGCCCAGCAATTCAATGCCGGGCTGGCCCGTTGCACAGTCTGTAGCGAACAACCGCACCGCGTCGCCGGTGGCGTAGCGAATAAACGGCACAGCTTGCATGAATGGATAATAGCCCGTAAGAACTAGGCGCCCCACGCCGTTGAAGATAGGACGTCCGGTCTCGAATGAAATGACCTCGGGATAGCCGTACGGTTCTAGGTGATAGCGCTTACAGTGCAAGCACCGGCATGCGCCCACGATTGCTTCGCTGACACCAAACCGGTCTATCAGTTCGAGGCCCCAAAAACGTTCGATCTGCCGCCGGGCCCGTGCAGTGACATATTCGCTGGTGGATTGGAGCGTCGAAAGGCGCGGGAGCGTATCCCTGTCGACCGAAAGCTCAAGATAGGATGTCAGACGTTGTACCGAAATGAGCCCGCCGCCCAAGCCTGAAATGGCTTGTTCCTGTGAATTGTGAACGTACTTTCTCATCAGGAGCTTGGTTGCGGTCTTAAGGCCGCTCAGCGTGGTCACACTGACGGGAATGAGATGGAACGGCGATGGAAATTCGAGCACTCGGCCGTGCCAAGGCGTTGCCAGTCGCAATGCGTAAGATCTGTTCGCTCGCGGCTGCGCCGGGGAGAAGGCCGATACGAAATCATAGAGATACTGCTGCTCTTCTTCGCAACGTTCGACTACAAGCGGCTCTCCGGACGTTGTTCCGCTCGTGAACGTTGCGAAAGCGAAATTAACCGATTCCGCGCGCATTTCGTCGATATTCCGCGCGACCTCGTCGCGCGTGATGATCGAAATTGCCTCAAATTCTTCGAGTGGAATCAGACCTGTACGACTCAATATGCCCGAAAACGCACGCCGATAGAACGGCGATGAGCGCGTAGCCCATTGGACGGCCTCATGCACCATGCGGTGATGTAACTGAGCCTCGAGCTCTGGGAGTTCCCCGCGAATGCGGTTCGCCAGGGCGAAGTAACTCGCCAGGCGCGGTGCAAACGATACGAGATCGAAAGACGGGTCACGCAATTGCGTCAAGGCAATCTGCGCCATATCGCGCAACGGACTACTCATTGCTTAAACTTCGACGGATCTCGGACAAATTTCTTTATTCTCTTCACGACGCGCGGACAGCAAAGTCCACTATCGGGATCGCAAATGATGACATTGCGGGGAAGTGGCTGCGGAAACTCGTTCGGCTCGTCGTCAACCGCAATCCACGAGTGCGGATTGACCTCGAGCACGGTGTCGAGGATCGAAGCCCAGCGGCTTCTACCAACCGTCGTGCCGGCCAGTCGGTGGCGCAGGGGTCCGAGCATGACACCCAATTCGTCGACTGTCCTGACGCTTCGCCAGGAGGAATGGATAAATATGGCAATGTCGCATCTGGGGACGAGTAGGCTCTCCAGCAAAGTTGCCCACCTAAACAGGCCGCAGCTAACCATTTCGGGGCTTGCTGCGGTTGGTGTCCGTGAAAGATTCGCCACTGCGCTCCTCGGGTGGAGAACGCCGTCAATATCGAGGAAAATCAGGTTCGTAACCGAGCGTCTGGCAAGCTTGCCGGACGAGATTGGTACAAGAGGCGTCCCGCAAAAAGATGGCATGCCCAGACCAGAAGCTAGGTGCCCGAGCCTAGGCGCCTGTGTTTAGCACGGGCAGGTGCAGGAGCCCTATCTGAACCTTGACGTTCATCGAGTCTTTAAGCACCCGGACAAATCTAGCAGGGTACTTTCTTTGGAGTTCTATGAGCTCGTCGAGGGACAGGTGTTCGATGCGCTTAGGTTCATACAGAACCCCAGCGCCTACTCTTTCTTCGATCTCTTTCATCTTAAGCTCCACGATCGAGTTCGAACCGATAATCTCCGAGATCTAAAGTTGAGTGCAGCAAGCACTCACTATATTCGATGATACCTAGCTTTAACGGTGCCGATCATAACCCCGTTTTCATCGAGGCACAACATGAATCGCGCTGGCTTGCATTATGCCGCCGCGATATCGGCTGGACTACAGCGTAGAATCGCAATGCCCGCAAAATTGGATGCGGCGTAGTCGAGGAGCGACCGGGGCTGCGAACAGTCGTAGCCGTAAAGGCAGTCAGCATCGAGATGAATGGCATACTCGTCGCCGAGATACCTTCCGGCAATGCCGAAGCCGATCTGTTCGCGAGTCTTGGCGTCGTCATAGAAGATGGCGGTTCCGTTCTGCAAAGGGGGCACTGTGAAATGTCGCGAGGCGTGCAGCAGCCCGAAGCCATTTTTCAGTGGCGTTGCGATGCCCAAATGATTGATTAAGTCAAAGTTCTCACTGCCGTCCTTTAGTCGCGCACCTCGCGTGAAGATTATGATGTCGCCGGTACGAAGACGGCTCCAGTCTACATGTTCGAAATTGTCGACGTCGATATACGACATGGTATCCACCCCGTCGGCGTATCTAGGTAGCGTAATTGTTTCGTCTTCGTCGAGGAATCGCGGACGACGGTGCGCGAGCAGCTTGAGACGCAATACCTCCAATTTTACGCCGCGACCGACGTCAGCCGTGGCATCGTGAATAAGCCCTGCGGGGATAGCGCGCTTGAACAATGTTTCGGACGTGAAGCCGATAAACGTGCCAGTGGCGGGATGATTGTCCAACTGCCCGTCCGTGAACCGCATTGCAGCAAGCACGCGGCCAAGATCAGTCACGGTTCGCGAGTGCACGAGCGCGATGAGGTTATAGATCGCTGTGCAACAATCTAATGATGCGATCCGAAACCTGACGTGACCCTTAGGCGGAAGGGGCAATTTCGACTCCGCCAGAAATGGTGATCCCATCAATTCCCTGCAGGCGAGGGCCATTCGATCGGTCATGCTTCCAATCGCCGACAAGCGA
Source organism: Mesorhizobium sp. RCAM 05104 (assembly GCF_059683645.1). Lineage (NCBI taxonomy): Bacteria > Pseudomonadati > Pseudomonadota > Alphaproteobacteria > Hyphomicrobiales > Phyllobacteriaceae > Mesorhizobium > Mesorhizobium sp. RCAM 05104. Next base: position 3,684,894 of record NZ_CM185033.1, read on the forward strand.
TCAAGCAACGCGTCAAGCCGTTGACGCGTCCAGCGGTCGCCGAGCTCGAGCAGAACCTCTGGCGCCGATAATTTGCGCGGTTCAATCACCCGAGCGCCCACTGAATCCGTCGGCCGGCTCGTCATCAGAGGGGACCACGTTGCGGCGATTGCGCGAGCCACAAAGCGACGCCGCGAAGATTATCGAACTCGTCGGCTGGGGGCAGCTTCACCATCTTGTCGATCTCGGCCGGCGCATAAAGCAATGGCAGATAATGCGATAGTGTAGAGCAAAGCTCTTGGCGGTACAACTCGCCGACGGCGACGGCGAAGCCTCCGGTTAGCACAATCGCGTCTGGCGCGTCGAACAACACGATCACATGAAGCACTTGTGCAAGATACTTGATTGAGCGGGTTAGAACATAACGGGTAAATACGTCATTGGCCTCAATGCATTCGACCGCTATGTTGTTAAGCCGAACACCGTCGACTGTTTCGACAATTTCACCGATTTCGGCGAGGGTAGAGCGAAGCAACGAGGCCGAGTACAGTTGTGAGCCGCTAGCGCTCGTTGCGCAGTGTCTGAGCAGCCTTGAGAACCCAACACCTGACGCATAGTTACCCAAAATACCCGGCAGCCGTCCGTTGGCGTTCCTGAGTGCAGCCGGCCCCTCATCCACAATCGCAAGGCCAAGTTCCCCGTTGCGGCCATTCCGCTCCATGACGACACGCCGGTCGACCCGGTCGTATATCTTGGAGCCGATGCCGCTGCTGACGCTAAGTGTGAGTATGGTTCGCTCATTGGTGAAACATGGATCTTCACCATGGCGGATGGCCGCGGCAGCAAGGTCGTTGAGGACGTCTACTCTCAGGCCCAGCCGGGAAGACAGTTCGCCGCCGGTAAGATCGCTTGCGCCCTCGCCCCAGATGGCATTCGTACGGCCAATGTTACCATGCGTCGATACCAAGCCGGGAAAGCACAGGCCGATGCGCGAAATGGAAGGCCAATGGTCGCGTTTCGCGCGTACCTGCTCAAAGAGCCATTTGATCCACTCCTGCTTGCGCGCCTCGGGCACATTTCCGCACAGAGCGCGCGTGTCGATCGTTCGCACGCGCTCGAAATCGATGAATTTTCCGCCGCATGAGATGCCGAAGCGGCTGAACGTATAGCCAATGTCGATGCAAAGCTGGCAGTCGGGCGAAATCACCTGTGGCATTTGACATCGGTGCCGGGCGTAGGCCGGTATCTGGCTCCTATCATGGCTGCAACCTTCGCCCGGGCGTGAATGAAACTTAAGGTTGTCGATTGGGGCACTGACAGTCGACCTGAGATCATCCACCACCGGAACCGGACGGCACGCGCGGGTCCATTTCCTCGAGGACCCTGAGAAAATCGGCACTCCCGTCGCAACACGAGTTGATGAATGGAGCTACACTTGACTTAGACTTACCGTTGCGAAAAATCAAGATTTTCAATTTGGGCGTCCCTGGGCAGCGGGCGCTCAAACGGAGTGCTGGGAAAGTCGAGGCGGGCCTGAAACTCTCGTGCAAACAACGCTGCAGCCGTACATCATCCAGTCGAACGACGCGCTGTTCAGACCCGACATCATACCCCCGCTGTCATAACGACCCTCTATGATCAAACCTTAGCCGGCCGCCGTAACGGTGACGATCGTGCTGCACCGCGTACCATACATCGGGTCGACGAGGAAAGTTGATGCGCCGCTCCTCGGAACGTTCGGCAGCGGTTGAAACAGCCATCTCGATGTCAGCAGATCGACCAACGCTGCCTGCGTCTGACTGATAGCAAACCACGCTGTGAGCGCGGCTCTCAGCGTAATCGTCTTGCGCTATCTCTCACGCGTCGCCCATTCGACGTTCCGTATATGCCGGAACCGAGTCGACGTTTCTCGGGTTGGGGAAACACTCGTCCAAATCCACGCCGGTCCGTCAACCACCAGCGTCAGTTTGAAGCGTTGAAGCGGGTTAAGATCGATGCCGCTCGATGCGGCATGTGCGCTCAATTGCGTCAACAGCCTTCCCACCAAATTGCCCCGCGAGCGCGCGTCGGAACAGCAGCCATATCTGCCGACGTTTGTAACCGCAAAAATCGCCGCGACGCTCAAGATATTTGACATTGGGAGAGTAAGCGCCTGACGGCTCGAAGCCGATCCGAAAAAAAGTAAAAGGAGGCATTCCAAGAATCGCGCACACCAACCCGTTTTGTTATTATGGCCCTATGGAGACTTTCGATAGCCTGCCGGTTCTTGCTCGAAGCGAAAGGACGTCGCCAACCGTTTTCGGCTCCGCCGCGAGGCTGGCCGATCGCCTCCACAACATCGCCCCGGGTCGCGCGTCCTCATGACCCTCGATGAAACGGCGGACAGTGTCATCGCCGCGCGGCAACGGATATCTGCTTTTCTACCGACGACACCGCTCGTCAGGCTGAGATGGCTGGATACGGTAGACAGACGGGTATGGGCCAAGCTTGAATGCAACCACAGTTGCGGATCGTTTAAGACGCGCGGCGCATTCGCAGCGCTGTCACGTTTCGAGCGCGGCACGACGGTCGTCACTGCCTCGGCTGGAAACCACGGCCTGGCCATTGCACAAGCAGCGACAGAGCTCGGGCTTCGCGCAATCGTTTGCGTGCCGGTCGGCGCGTCAGAAGGAAAAGTTCGCCGTATCGTCAACTCCGGCGCTGCCGTCGAAGCGGTCGGCCGCGATCTTGCGGAAGCCATCCGCGTCGGCCGATCGACCGCATCGGCGCGCCGCATTCCTTTCATATCACCCTTCGATAATCACGACGTCGTTGCCGGTCAGGGCACGATCGTTCCGGAGCTGCTGGAACAGCGGCCCGAGGGCTTCGATCATCTCTTCGTCCCCTTCGGCGGCGGCGGCCTTTTCGTGGGTATCGCCAGCATGGCCGGGCGTGCCTGGTCGCGGATGTCGCTACACGCCGTCGTACCGGCTGTTTTCGACCGAAAACTATCGCATCGCGGCTTCTCGCCGTCGCTGCTCCAACCGATACTCCCCACCATCGCCGATGGACTGGCGGTGCAGCATGATCCCGGTAGCTGGCTCGCCCCGCTGATCGATCGCACGGTCAGCAATCTCCACCAAGCCAGCGAGCGTGAGATCAATGCGGCGATTCTGGCCATGCTTCATCAGGAAAGCCTGCTCGTCGAGGGAGCTGGCGCGATTGCGATCACACCGCTGCTGCAACCGACATCGGACAAGCAACTGAAGGGGGATATCCTCGTTATCGTCAGCGGGAGCAACGTCTCGGTCAAGCAGCTTACGCTTGCACTAACCGATGACTTCCCCGCCATCGCACATGACCGCGCCAAGCTCGGACTGGCTCACAAGCCGTTGGCCGAAGAAGTAAACAACGACAGTTCGGCCCTGACCCCGACACGACCGTCCGCGTGCCTGGAAACCAGATCATCGCCGGTTTCGGAGAGCTTTCTGGCAGCGTCCTGGCTCCGCCGCCTGGAGAGCCTATCCGGCCGCAGCGCCGATGTGAGAGCTCGATTGAGCCGTTTCGAGCAGTATGTCGCCGCGGAGGATCTTGACGTCGATCCGGGAGCGACAGACATGGTCATCTCGGAACTCGATCTTTGCGAACGCGCGATTGCCACAGCCCGTTCAACGCCCTTCGATCGCCGGGCGCTAAGCCGACGGTACCGCATGGCCTTGCAGCATTACATGCTGGCAAACCGCGCGCTGGATTGGTGCTGTCAGAGTAGCAGTCAGGTGCGCGAGATCATGTTTTTTGATCCGGCCGACGTGCAACCGACCGCCGTCAACTACGACCGCTATGGAACGACCCAACTGCGCCACGCGGAACGGGATATGCTTGCAAAACTCGGGTTCGATCCGACGCGACAAACATTGCTGCTAACCTCGAGCGGTCAAGCGGCCTATTCCACGATCGAAGGCTTTCTTATCCGCGGCGCGATGCGCCGCTCGAGCACCGTCATCACAAGCCCCTACATATACTTCGAGGCCATGGAGCAACTCTCCGGCTTGACCAGCACCGAGGTGAAAACCGCACCATCATGGCGCATCGAGGACATGATCGGAGCCGTCGAACGCTTCGACGCCTCCGCGCTGTTCGTCGATCCGATCGCCAACACCGGTGCCATGCAAGTCATCGATCTGCGGGAGCTTGCCCGATCTTTGAAGGGGCACGACTGGTCGGATCGCTTCCTTGTCGTCGATAACACGCTGATGTCAGGCGGTTTCAATCCCTTCGGTTTTTTCACTTTCCCGGGCGCCCCGCAAATTCTTCTCTATGAAAGCTTAAGCAAGTACGGCCAGCTCGGGCTCGACCTTCAGATGGCAGGGGCCGTGATCGCCCCCACCAATCTCCATACTGACCTGCGGCGCATTCGCCGAAATTGCGGCGCGACCTTGTATTCCGCGCAGGTCCACCTGCTCCCGGATTGTTCAAGGGAAGATTTTCTGCTGCGCATGCGTCGCCTTACAGCAAATGCCGAGAGCCTGGTACGCGTTCTGCGGGCCGTGACTAGCGTCGAGCTTCTGGTCGGCTTCCCGGATGATTGGCAAGCGCTTGGCTGGCAACATGGCGGCGGACTGGTAACGATCCGCTTCGCTGACCCGGGCCTTAACAATCACGGAGTCCTCGAGGCCGTCATCGAGCGGATTCTGGATCGCTGCCGACTTGCCAGATTGCCGATCACCAAGGGGGTAAGCTTCGGCTTCAGCACGACGCGGATCTCCGCGGCGGCAGCGATGGCGGGCACCACGGACCCGTTTCTCCGCGTCTCCCTGGGGGACGAGGCTGTAGCAGTGTCCGCTCGACTGGCGCATGCGATCGCGGGCGGGCTGACGGACGCCGTCGCTCGCCTGGACGGTTGGCGCGAACGGATCGACTGATGGCGATCACCGTATCAAAGATCTTGCGACCAGCCTTCATCGATCGCGGCCTATCCCGGATTGCCAGTGACACGGCCGTCGGCAAAGGATCACCGTTGGAAGTGACTGAGGCGTTAAGCTGCTGACAGTTGTCATGCGCAATGCGACGCCGGAGAAACCGTTCCTGTAACTTACGCCCATCCAGCTTTGCCCGCCGACTCATGCGTGGCTCGCTCATAGGATCGAAGAGATCGATACGGCTATCCGTGACGCTGGCCTTAGCGCCCGGAGTGGTCCGAATATCCGCGGCGAGGCTAGGGATCTGCTACTCCGGGGCAGGTCGGCGACCGGTTCTACGGGAGATTGGAGTTGGCCCTCGCGCCCTTGGGAGGACGAAGCATCGTGGCTCAACGACAAGATAAGGCAGCGACGGATTTCTCCGCTCGGTGCAGCGATACTGTACGACCGCGCAGCGGAGTATGTGGGATATGGTGGCTGATCCGATTAGAAGTCCATGCCGTTGCTTGAGGATAAACGGGCCTTCAGTCCCGCGGTAACGCACGTCGAACAGAGTTGCCGATACCAGACGGTTGAGGCCGACAGGGGCTCACCGCTAGCGGACCTGTTGGAGCGCCTAGAGACGCGATCGGCGTTTCAGTCCTGCTGAATATATCCTTAAACGTTAACGGAGAACCGATCGTCATATCGGCAAGCGAGGCGCTACCGCACGAGCGGCCCCGATTTTCTTCCCATTGAGGATTTTCTGATAATAATGACGGGGCCGTAAGCAGGGAGCGCTTGATGCACATCGAACCGATATTCTGCTATCCGGCGCTCGACGATCAAGACTATCTCGCGCATCTCTCCGCTGTTTACTCGAGCAGCCGTCATCCGCCGGAATTTGCGGCGGAGCTCACGCCTGCCCAGACCGCCGCCGCAGCCGAAGCATCGGTCAGGACACGACTGGATATTCTGCAACGGGTCTATGCGGGCGACTATTTCACCGACAGTTTCGACATCGACAGGCTGGCGAGGCGCGTCCGCGAGGAGCGCGAGTTCATTTGGTTCTGGGGTCGTGCGGATGTCGTTAGCGAGTGGCTCGCGCACGGCGGCAGCGAGCGGCACTACCCTTTCGAGCTCGGAACCGTCAGCATCGTCGCAGCGGGGCTCGATTTCGATCCGGGGACGGGCGAGATCTGCCGCTCGGGGTCGACCAGCCCCATTCTCCTAAAACCCTATGCAGTGAAGCGGATTATCGATTTCCTATCCGGAGGATTGCCTTCGCTGCACGCGGCCTTCCACACGCTGTTCCTCGTTCCGCGTGCGAGGGCTTCGGGACCAAACATCCGCGGGGGCAAATCCGTCAACACGATCCATCGCAAATACATCCGGTCGAGATTTTGGGGCTTCGCGCCCTGGTATGTGATGCAGGGCGATAATGTCGAATGCCTCGAATATCGTGAAGTGAATCGCAGCCTCGCCGACCTGTATGGCGGAATCCGAACCTTGCCCTCGATCCACTTGGCGAACGAGGAAGATCGCATGTTCGCCCAAGCACTTTTCGGACTAAACTTGCCTCGTAGCGCACCTCATATGCGCTTTCCCGGCAGGCGCATGGAAGGCCGCCGTTTGCCTACACTGTTTGAGCAGGTCTTTGGCACCGACAAAGCGCTGCAACCCTATAACCACAGGACCTTTCGGCAGATTCGCGAGGATCGGTTAGGCTCCCCCGGCGTCACCTTGGACGATATCGAGACCGCAGCACATGAAGCTGCCTGCACGGTCATCGATCTCGACATATCAACGCCCGCCTCACTCCATGTGCAAGCGGAACTTGCCGATAGAGGCTATCGTTTGACCAACATCCGCCCGCCCCGCCTGATCGGCTCGAACCCCTATGTGGCCCGCGGTAGTTGGGCGCGCCCCAACCCGCGATGGCGCATCGCCCCGCCTTATTACAGCGCACGCCAATCCGGAGATGCCCAGGAGCAGATCGTCCTCCACCATCTCACGTCGATGCTCGGTCAATGGACGGCGTAGTATGACCGCCTGCCGCTCCCGCCTCTGGCTCGCATGCCCGGCGGGAGTCGATACTGCCGCCCTGACGATCGACTTGCCCCGAGCCGCGCCGGGAGGCGAAACGAGCATCCTGTTATCCATGACATCTGGGCCGCGGTACCGTAGTTTGAAGCGGAGTTGAAAGCTGGGAGATGCAAACTATCCGCCGAACGAACCGTGGACGCGTTCTGAAGCGCAAATGCTTTGTAAAGCGAGGCTCAGGCGGGCAGACTCTGACGCGGGCTAGTGCTGCATCTTGCCGTAGGCCTTGAGATGAAGGCAGTGTCTGCACCATCTATTATGCAGTATCGTCGAGGTCTGCGTAGATCGTAGGCGCTATCCTCAATGAGGTAATTACCATCCTAAAGCGGTTAGCCACCGAAGCACGGCGGTCAAAAATGTCCGAAGCCAGACATAGCTTGAACTGCGTCGATCAATGATCGCAATTCGTCAGCGGTGATCACCGGCATTGTTTCGGCAACTGACATTTGCATCCTAACACCGCTGCCTTGCTCGCCCTCTACAAATACGACTGACTTTTGTCCGAAACCTGACTGGGCCAAGGATGCGCTATTCGCTTTGGCGGAACACGTTCTAGATGCGGTTATCAACGACTGTGTCTGGGCGGTGAATCGACGGCGAGGAAGCGGAACAGCCGTGGAAAGGCGCGCTCGCCTCGCCGTGACAATGCCGTAGCATTTGTCCGTTATTCCGTGTAGCGTTGTTGGTGAAGAACTTAAACTGCTTCCAGAGCGGCTGCCGCGTTCGCATAAACGACTATGCGAAATGTAATGTATACCGGATGGGATGAGGGGGGTTTATGATCACGATAACGGATCTTGATAATAACCAAGTGCAGATCGACGAGGGCCTTATCGCGCTAGTTGCAGGTCCATACCCAAACGACGTCCACCCTCACACCTATGTCTATGCAACCAACCCTTTTCTTACTGTGACCGCTGAGGCCCCGGGGGCCCTCGTCGCGCGCCTCGGTAAAGATCCGCCTATGGCAACTCTAACGCGACCGGATAATGCTGCAGTTTGGATCGATGGGCATTTTGCCACCTCTGTCACAGCTCCGGTCAAAGGTGGTTATCCAGCTAGTGTCAAAGCTGTCATATTTCTTGGTAGCATAGGCCCGTTTTTCAAACAGGCGGTCAAGGAAACTGTAAGGACCGCATCGGCTGCTATAAATGCGGCGGGCGGCAACGTTTAGGTTATCTGCGCTGGTTGATGCTGATACGTTTTTTGGCTTGCTTTCGGGAGGTAAAGAACGCCCGTTCATTCCGAAGCAGTACGATTGCTACAGGATGATGAACCCTGCTCACTATGATTTCGTACCCGATGCTGAAACAATCGCTTCGTTCCTGTAAGCCCTGGGTGGTCGAATGGATACGGTGGATGTTTGCGGGTGTTTGGATCCAAGGACAGTCTGGCACCATTTGTCGCGTTCGTACCAGGCCATCTCATTGGTATTCAGTAGATAGGGTAGATGGCCTGGAAAGATTGAGCGTGCTTGCTCTGGGACATTGACCCAGAGCAAAATTCTTCCCTCCGCAACGTCACTCCTAACGCGTACTACTCGGTCGCTGTCATCGAGGATGATTGGGCGCAGGACCCGGACGTGCATTTCGCTGCACCCAAGTGCTGCGCCTCCTCCAATGCGCAAGCCCAATGATCCGAGCGCCCTGGTGTTGTCTTCAAGCCAAAATTCGGTGACCCGTCAAACATAAACCAGCGTTTATGTTTGACGATGAACTGAAAAGCCCGCGGGTTTGGTTATCTTCGAAGATCGTGGTTGTAGGGCACGAGGGGGATAGGATAGGCGTACTTTGAAGTCGCGTCGCGAGTTCTTACGGGTTTGGGGAGGCTGGCATGAGTGTTTGGTGGGTCAATCTCGGCGAGAGGTTCTCTGAACAGCGAGCGGCCGGAGCATTGTGGTGCCCCAACAAAACAGTTCTCGGCGACGGATCTCTCGCGGCTCCCCAATGGCACTGGTCCATCATCCAAGACGTTCGAGCGGGCGAGTTTGTCGTTCTCGCTCGCGATGGAAGCATCGAAGGGGTCGGTATCGTCCGGCAAACCGCTGTGCCAGGCAGCCCAAAGCCAGCAGGATTCCCGGATGGCAAGTGGCATAGCCTGGGGTGGCTATTGCCAACCACGTTTATCCTATTCAACCAGCCAAGAGACCGGGACGCGTTGACCACCGGCCTGTTTCTGGAGCGGGTCAAATACAGCCCTCTTCTTAATCAAAGGAACGGGACAGGCCGAGGTGCACAGATCTACCTGACTAGAATACGTGATATTGATGGCGTGGCGCTTTTTGAGCGAATTGCTCAGATCCTCGATGTCGAAGCGCCCGGATGGCTGCAGAACGCCATAGGGAACGCGCCTCAAGATGACGTCCCTTTGGGGCCGAATCCGCCAACTCCAACGACCCGCCAAGCAATAATTCAAGCTCGTGTCGGTCAGGGACAATTTCGTAAAGATCTCTTAGATCTATGGGGCAGCAAATGCTGTGCCACAGGACTAGACATCCTTGATCTGCTCGTCGCCTCTCACATTCATCCTTGGGCGGCAGCGAGTGATGTCGAGAAGCTCGATAAATTCAACGGCTTGCTACTATCCCCTGCCTTCGATGCGGCCTTTGACAAAGGCCTGATCAGCCTCGCTGACGACGGCACGTGGCTCAACACCGGTAATCTGACACCGGGTCAATTGGCACAAGCTGGCTTGGCTACCCTCGAACGTTACCCAGTCTCTGGACTTACAAAGAACCACGCCAAATACCTCGAACTCCATCGTAAGAGTGCGCAAGCACGCGCGAAGGTCTTGGCCGACCAAGGTTGATGCCGTTCCGTTGATCCTCCGTGGGTCATAGAAGATGCCGTCGTCCATGAAGTACGTTGGCTATTACCGCGTTTCGACCAAAAAGCAGGCTCGATCTGGTCTCGGTTTAGAGGCTCAGCAGCAGATGGTCCGGCAATTTGCGCAGGCTAACGGGTTGCTGGTCGCTGAGTTCGTTGAGGTGGAATCAGGTAGGAACGATCAAAGATCTGAACTGGCAAAAGCGATGATCGCGTCGAAAAAGGCGGGAGCATCGCTGTTAATCGCTCGCCTCGACCGCTTTTCGCGCCGTGTCAGCTTCATCGCTTCGATGATGGAAAAGGGAGTTCAGCTGGTCGTCGCCGAAATGCCCCATGCAACCGACTTTCAGCTGCATATTTTTGCTGCTTTGGCCCAGGAAGAGAGACGGCTGATATCTGAACGTACAAAGGCAGCTCTCGCCCAGGCCAAACTAAGAGGAACTCTTCTCGGGCGGAACAGCAAGGAACTGGCGCAGGCCAACCGCAAACGTGCGATTGCTTTCGCTACGCACATTGCAAGGTTCTTGCCTCCCGATTGGGCAGCTATGTCGTATTCGGAGATAGCTCGCAAGCTCAACGAGATCGGTGCGACCAGCCCAACCGGCAAGCGGTTCCATGCTCAGACGGTCAAGAGCTTCGCCACTCGCCTGCTGATGATCAACCGAGACAAAGCTCTTGATCCCTAACATTCTGTCCCAGTCCGCCCGAGCTGCCGGTTTTTGATGAAAAGCTTCGGCGTGAACCTTATGTCGGCTCTGGTAGAGTGCTATCAAGCTGCCCGTCGAGCAGCGGTGCAAGAAGCGCGCGATAGGACGTTCAACCTGAAGCTTGTTTGCAGTCGGTAATGATCAGACGCTTTGCCTCTCCGGTCGCGGAGTCGATCCTGCGGCCTTGGAACTCAAGCTCCTTTCTCGTGGCGACAGTGTTCCCATGCAGCGACCAGGTCAGGTAGCCCTTTTTGGACTCTGCGAACTCCGGTCCCGGCCTGATCGGCACGATGCGCTTTAGCTGCTGGATGTAAGCCCTTCCGTTGCCCGTGATCGAGTTATATCGCGTAACATTACCTGTAAAAGTCTCCACGCCGGGATTTTCGTCGCGGGTATGCACCCAGTCGCTTGTCCTCTTGTTGAATGTCACGAGCTCAGATCGGGGTCTTTCCAAGGTGATCTGACGCACTCCGTGATCAATACTCCGATGAGCTCTTTGAAGGCTACCTTCCAACGCCTCGGCCAGTTCATCGAAAAAAGGCTCGTTGTCCTTGTTCACGTTCTCGATGGCGGATGTCTCTGCAACCACTTTCATATAACCAGCAGCCCTACTGAACGCCATCTTCATGAAATCATAGAATATTGGCGCTGATATACCGAGTGTGGCGGGGTATTTTTCAATAAACGCAACAATGTCGAAAACGACGCTGCCGCGCCGTGGAGCCCCGAAATAAACATGCGCGCCCTTTAAGGCGGTCGCACGACTCACAACCTCGTCATTAATGTATGCGTGCAGAGCTATTTGTATGGCCTGCGAAAACCCATAAAAAGATGTTGCCCCATCATAGAGGTCCAACCCATTCTCTTCGACAGTTTTTCCACTAAATCGCAGCTTGAGCGCGAAACGCTGAGCATCATGTGCCATCTAGTTTTCCCCCCTGAGCAGTAAACGGCAACCTTGCGTCGAATAGGGTAAAGTATCAATCGCCAATTAAAGCCGTCCCCGACATGGTCTTTATACCGGTCGGCGGGGCGCACTCTTAAATTGTCCCAAGCCGATCGAGGGCCCCGTTGGCCGCGACACATCCATGATGTGACTTGAACGTAGTTAGCGTTGCCGACTCCCAGGGCCCACTTGCCCGAGCGCGCAAGGCAACGCTCTTGACCTTTCACCTCGCAATGCGTGACCTATAGGTCAGAATCGTAAAACTGTTTGACCTTCTCGTGCTGACGTAATCCCTCAGGACGATAAGGCTTCAGCACGTTATACTGAAACACCTCTGGGAGTGCGAACCTGTCCAACACCGACTGATGGAGTGTCCCATCCACCGGAATGGTTCTCACGAACGGTGCGATGAACCGGAATATGGTGCCCTGACGTTCGTCATGCTGTGGGCCTGCTGCGTCTGGGAAAACATTCAGCCAATCATCGTCGCAAAGAAGCCCTGCAGCCTTTGCCGCATCAATCATCCATTTCAGTGATGTGTCGGACAGCCTGGAGTCGTTCTCCGCATAGCTACCGCCAACATCGGAGTGATCGCCGGCGAACCACACTTGTTGCAAGCGATTTGCCCCGCTTTCATCGACGTCGTTTGGATCAGATTTCGTGCCCCAGGGCACTCGATTGAAGTCCTTGCGGTTCTCATCAATGGACAGCGCGTGCCTCGCATATGGCACCCTTGGAGACAGGCGCCAATCGTAGAAGCGCATCCGGAATTCGGTCCATTGGATCGTCTTGAAAAAGCTAAAGCCTGGTAGCGTACCTGGCATTTTAATATGGTCGAATAGGTACCAAATTACTGCGGCAGCGACTGTCAGACCGAGAAAAATCGCCGACCAGGCCGTGAACGACAGCCAGAAAAGCGATAGAGCCCCTGCCAGAATGGCAACCGTCACAGAACCAGCAGCGAGCATTCCGGCAATGGCGACAGGGCTTGCGAGTGACGCAACGGTATCAAACACACCGATGAAGTGCGGTACCGCGTTCGATTGCGTTTGATCGTTGGAATGATACTTCGCTCGGAATTTTGCAGCAATCAAATCGCGCTGTTGCAGTCGCTCCGACTGACGTTTCGTCGCAGTCTGCGGGTTACGGGAATTTGTGAACTGGTAGACCTGTTTGACCGCCTCCTTTGCGATCTTCAGCGTAGAGGCCTCGTCACGCAATAGCGGGCCGCCGTCTGCTTGCTGTGTGGGGACGCCACAGAACGACAAAACACCACCGAGTGCACGAACGGTATAGGCACCGCGACTGAACCCAAACAGAAATATCTTATCGCCCGGCCGCCACAGCCTGATGATCGCCGCATAGCATTGGATCATGTTCAACGTCAGACCGAGACCGGTCGCTTGGCTAACCAAGTTGTGAAGACGCCTGTAGAGCCGGGACAGAAAGCTGCTGCCAATGGGCTCTGTACCTATGCCTGGATCGTAGAATGTCAGTTGTAGCGATGGATTGACCGTAGAATCCGGGCCGCATCTGGTCGCCCGATACAGCTTGTAGATGTTGCTCCTATTTTCATCGAAGAACACACCACCGCGCTGGCCAGTACCGTCTGAAAAGATGACAATGTTGCGAGACACGATTCATTCGGATGTTGGTGACATAGCGTCAAATCTAGGATCGTGTCGCGGTCACTGGCTTATTATCAGATCTGAAAGGACGCCTCGCGACAGCTTATTGCAATCAAATGGACCGACCAGTGGTCCCTTAGACGGACGAATTCGCCCAGTCTCACTGAACTGCCATAGATCGTATTCATGTCCGACCACGCTCTGTGGCTGTTGACTATCAAAACTTGCCTTACGGTAATCTGATATCCATATCTTGCAGCCACTAAATCTGGGTTTGTCGCCTAGGACTGAATGCCACCACGTTCTATTGGTGTATATTCGTGGAATAATATGATTGCCGACCTGAGCACGGAGTTGGTCCACAAATCCTTGCACAACTGCCACAATATCACTTCGCTTCTCGTCCGACCAATAGTCTTTATATATGGGCCTCTTCTTCTTATCATAACCACTCACAACTCGTTTAAATTCCGGACCGTAGGTGTCCCACTCAAGGTCAACCACTGGTTGAAGATTGCCCTTTGCTACACCGTCAACCTGCGCTATGCGACTAAGAAAGAACTTCGCCTGCTCCTCCCCAGTTCTTTGTGGGCAAAGAAAATGATATGCCCCGACCGGCACCTTTGCAACCGAGGTAGCGTTCTTCCAGTGCTCGACAAATCGGTCGTCAATGCCGCGCGATGCCTGCGACGCCTTGACATAAACATACTGGCACTTCACAGCGTGAAGGTCCGCCCACGGCACATTTTTAGTATGGTGGGAAACGTCGATTCCATACGGCCTTCCATCGTCAGCATTGTCTGGAAAGATGAAGTCGGCCATAGCAGAGCGTAATTGATCTTCAGAGATACCCGACTCTATGAGATCACGTTCTCCCAACGCTCCGCGAGTATCGTCGTCAACAAGGTTGAAAAGCTGAGCGTCAGCATGAACTGATGGCGCCCCCCAACCTGCCGCCAACGCTGCAGCACCTAAAAGTGTTGTCCTTCGGGAAATCCGCATCTGCCTCCCCTCTTTTCAAGAGCCCCATGCAAACATATCATCATCAAGCCGTTGTTCAATGTACTAACTTGCGCGGAGCAACTCATGCGAACGCTCTCCTTAAATGTTGTAGTCAGTGCACTCTTGTTTCTTGGCTTTCCGACCGCGCAGAGTGTTGCCCAGGCGCCAGCAACGAAAGAGCCAAGCCGTTACGCACTGGTCATAGGCAATGCCGACTATCTCGCCAACGGCAGCACATTGGGGGATCTTGATACTGCCTGTGACGAAGCAATCGCCTTCCGACAATCGCTTCTGAAGATCGGGTGGGACCCAGATCACATCCATCCGTCGATGGCAGACAAAAGCAAGGCTGGTGATAGTCAATACCTTCGAGAAACGTACTGCAATCTTACGAACGATCGAATTAGGAAGGAACTTCGGGACTTTAGCGACGAGCGTATCGATGGAAATGACAATCCATTTGCCGTAATATACTACGCAGGCCATGGAGCACAAAATCACAATAATATGTACATTTTTGGAGTAGACAGCGATATCGACCCGCTAAAAGAGCTCAGAAGGATCGTTAAGGGATCCGACTATGAAATTTTTGGCGACCAGGCGGTGAATTTGACTAAAGAGATCGTTGGATTAAACGGCCTTCCAGGCCAGGGTTTTTTGGTTTTTATTGACGCTTGCCGCGACAATCCGGTTTTGAATAAATACAGGTCCCAGGTTGATGATCTTATAAAGAAATCACCCAAAGCTTTGACGGCAAAGCAGGTGCAGCGCATTTCCTTGACATATGGCTATCCCGACGACTCACAGAGAGAGCTCAAAAACATCATTGTGGCATATTCAACACCGCCTGGGGCACCCGCCGATGACGGTGGTCGGGCTGGATCGACCCTGTTCGCTACCACCATCCTGTCGATGCTTACTGATGAAGATATGCAGAAGGTTAACGTCAGCACATTTGTCGATGAGTTACGGCTCCGTGTATACAACGCTCAGGAGGAACTCGATGAAAGTAAGCGTCAGTACGCCCAACGGCAGGGTCTAATGCCCTACCGGCCGGTATTCTGTTTTAAGGGCTGTCCACAGCCTCTTGCCATCTGGCGCACCGATTCCGCCCTTTTGTTTCGCCCTGAAGAACCCGAGGAGGGGATGGGTGAAGGCGATCAGAGGACCGAGTTCTTTGAAAAGGGTGGTCCGGATCAGGCACGTGCACCTCTCCGAAATGGGCCGGTGCTTGCTTTTAACGAATATGCTTCGAGGGTCTCTGACATCTCCAGGTTCTCTGCGAGCGACGTTGTCGTCGCCCAGGACACTATTGCGCCGGACGACATTCCAAACATATCGCCCGCCTCCGATGCGTTGCGTATAGACATCTATTATTGCACGGGGGATTCGCAAAGTGGTCGCCGGTTGCAGCTCGCTACAGAATTAGCACAGCAGATAACCAGAACAACTCGTTCGAACTTCGTGCTTGAAGGAAATCGACTCGCTTTCGTGCGCGTAAGAGAGCTAACAGCCGCACTGAACCTTGAGCACAATTTTGTGTATGGCATGAATACGGTTTGGGTAAATCCAAAGAGTGCCTCCGAGTTGGCATGGGCCGATTACGTAAACAGCAAGTCACCAACGCCGCTAAAGCGGTTTTCTATTACTGGGAACCGATCAAAGAACTATTTAAGCGTATATTTATGTGAGGGAGCCGAAAATGCAAAGGCAACAAGCACGGTCTACCTTCAGGTCCCATCGCGTTCTGAGAATCTGATTGGAGATAGAATGGTGAGCGCTCTCAACGCGGAATTGCCGCAACTTAGCTTTGCCACACATATCGCCGCAGTGGACGATCCGGACCAAATAAAATCGCCAAGCGAGACCGAGGTACGCTATTTTTTGAGCACTCAACGGAACGACGCTATGAATCTGTCCAATGAGCTGGCCAGTCAATTAGGCCATAAGGTTGATGTGGTTATGCTGTCATCCAGGGATCTTAAGTCGATAAATGAGAACCCCGTGATCGAAATATGGCTGGGCCGCAGCGATATTGCCGCAGCTCGGAACGCATACGTTGAAGTGCCTGAGAAACAGAAATAGCTTGTGACAAAGATCAATTTCACGGCGAAATTTCATGGCCTCAGCGCCCACCGGGGAATAGCACTGGAGCCGAGTTGGCCGATATGTGCTGATAATGTGGCGCATCGACAGGTGCCAGGTGCCACACGCACTTAAGTACGAGGCTTGAAATTGCGACCGCTTGCAATGCGATGTTGCGTCTACGGCTTTTTTGCACCCTTTGCAGCGGCCTTTTTGACGGGAACGAGCTTCCTAGTGGAAGCGGGTTTACGACCAAGGCCGATGGATTTCGCCAAGCTCGACCGCTGTGCCGCGTAGTTTGGCGCCACAATCGGGTAGTCCCGCGCCAGTCCCCACTTCTCCCGGTACGCTTCCGGCGTGAGGTTGTAGCGTGTCATCAGATGCCGCTTCAACGATTTGAGCTGCTTCCCGTCCTCGAGGCAGACGATGTAGTCAGGAAACACCGACTTCTTGGGATTAACGGCAGGCGAGAGGACGGGCTTTTCGGGCTCTACCGGTTGTCCGACCTTCGACAATGACAGGTTCACGCTGTGGATCAGCTCTGGCAGTGACGTGACCGGCACAGGATTATTGCTGACATAGGCGGAAACGATATCTGCGGTTAATTCGATCAGGTTGACGGTCTCGTCGGCCAAGATGAATCTCCTTTTGGAAAGCCCTCGCCGTCGTAGCTTCTGACAATCGTCTAATCAACGACAGAAGTGGCTGTTAGACTTCACCTCGCGCAAACCCACTCTAGCATCCCAGCGCCACCGTTGCCGACGAAGACATTGGGCACGCTAGCCAACGCTTCGGCAATATGGCCCAAGGTGTCCTCTGGGACGCGGGCATTCCTCGGACCGAAACGCTCGGCCAAAAGCCACCCCATCGAACCGCATCTACAAAATGCGAGGAGCGTGGTGTGTTTCGGCGTGGAATAAGGACCCCGTTTCAGGGGTGATCGGCGTCCAAAAAGGACCCCTGTAACGCGGGGTTGTCACACTGCCTCCGGGTTCATCGGAGGCATTTGTTTTGGATGTTGGTTGTGGAGACGATTGCGAAGATACGCCGGCTGTCGCTGGTTCATGGGAAGTCGATCAAGGAGATTTGCCGCGAGTTGCGGATCTCCCGGAAGGTCGTCCGCAAGGTTCTGCGATCTGATGCGACTGAGTTCCGTTACGAGCGCGAGCGGCAGCCGATGCCGAAGATCGGTCCCTGGCAGGGTCAGCTCGATGGATTTTTGAACGGCAATCACAGCAAGGTTGGGCGCGAGCGGCTAACGCTGATCCGGATCTTTGAGGAGCTTCGCGGTCTCGGATACGAC
The DNA here is from genome assembly GCF_059683645.1 of Mesorhizobium sp. RCAM 05104. Taxonomy (NCBI): domain Bacteria; kingdom Pseudomonadati; phylum Pseudomonadota; class Alphaproteobacteria; order Hyphomicrobiales; family Phyllobacteriaceae; genus Mesorhizobium; species Mesorhizobium sp. RCAM 05104. The sequence continues at coordinate 3,702,349 of NZ_CM185033.1, forward strand.
GGCAGCTACGATGCGGTTCGCCGATACGCCAAGAGCTGGTCGAAGGCGCAGGGATCAGCGACGGCGGAAGCCTATGTGCCGTTGTTCTTCCCGCCGGGCGAGGCCTACCAGTTCGACTGGAGCCACGAGATCGTCCTGATCAATGGCGTGACTGTGACCGTGAAGGTCGCCCATGTCCGGCTCTGCCACAGCCGCATGATGTTCGTCAGGGCCTATCCGCGCGAGACGCAGGAGATGGTGTTCGACGCGCACGACCGCGCTTTTGCCTTCTTCGGTGGTGCCTGCACGCGCGGCATCTACGACAACATGAAGACCGCGGTGGAGACGGTGTTCGTCGGCAAGGACCGCCAATACAATCGCCGCTTCCTGCAGATGTGCAGCCATTATCTGGTGCAGCCGGTCGCCTGCACGCCGGCGTCGGGCTGGGAGAAGGGTCAGGTCGAGAATCAGGTCGGGCTGGTGCGCGAGCGCTTCTTCACGCCGCGGCTACGCTTCAAATCCTATGACGAACTCAACGCCTGGCTGCTCGACAAATGCATCGCCTACACCAAGGCGCACCGTCATATTGACCAGCCGGAGCGCACGATCTGGAACGTGTTCGAGGAAGAGCGCGGCAAGCTTGTCGAGTATCGTGGGCCCTTCGATGGATTCCACACGGTCCCCGCCTCGGTGTCGAAGACCTGCACGGTGCGCTTCGACAACAACAAATACTCGGTGCTCTCGACGGCCGTCGGCCGCCCCGTCGAGGTCCAGGCCTATGCCGATCGCATCGTCATCCGTCAGGACGGCAGCCTCGTCGCCGAACATGTCCGCTCGTTCGGGCGCGGCGAGACGATCTACGACCCCTGGCACTATGTCCCAGTGCTTGCCCGCAAGCCCGGAGCGTTGCGCAATGGCGCGCCGTTCCAGGGCTGGGTTCTGCCATCGGCAATGGAGCGGGTCCGGCGCAGATTGAAGTCCGCGGACGACGGCGATCGGCAGATGGTGGCGATCCTGGCTACCGTTCTCAGTGACGGTCTCGACGCGGTCGAGGCGGCCTGCCAAGAGGCACTCGACCAGAACGTCTGCTCGTCAGCCGTCATCATCAACATCCTGGCACGGCAGCGCGATCCGGCGCCGGCAATCACCGTTCTTACTCCGGACGCGCTCCGCCTGCAGCATGAGCCGCAGGCCGACTGCGCCCGCTACGACAGCCTCAGGAGGGCAAGCTGATGGAACGCACCCAGGTTCTGGATCTTATGGGGACGCTGAAGCTCTATGGCATGCGCAGCGCCTACGACGAGGTCATGGCGACAGGCATCAAGCGCCAGCACGAGCCGCCGAGGATCGTCGGCGATCTGCTGTCGGCCGAGATCGCCGAGAAGCAGGCCCGCTCCATCAAATACCAGCTCACTGTCGCCAAGCTGCCGATCGCCAAGGACATCGATGAGTTCGACTTTGACGGCACGCCAGTCAACGAGGTGCTGGTCCGGGACCTTGCCAACGGCACCTTCGTTGCCGATCAGCGCAATGCCGTTCTCATCGGCGGCACCGGAACCGGCAAGTCGCATCTGGCAATCGCCATTGCCCGCGCCCTGATCCGCAACGGCTCACGTGGCCGCTTCTTCAACGTCGTCGATCTCGTCAACCGGCTCGAGATCGAGCACCGTGGCGGCAAGCAAGGCCGCATCGCCGACTACCTCACCCGGCTCGACTTCGTCGTGCTCGACGAGCTCGGCTATCTCCCGTTCGCCCAGGCCGGTGGGCAGTTGCTCTTCCATCTGATCAGCCGGCTCTACGAGCGCACATCGATCATCGTCACCACCAACCTGGCATTCGGCGAATGGCCCGCCGTCTTCGGCGACCCCAAGATGACCACCGCGCTGCTCGACCGTCTCACCCATCACTGCGAGATCATCGAGACCGGAAACGAATCCTGGCGCTTCAAGAACCGCGCCTGATCACCCCATCACGCCGATCCGCACTCGCCGGGCTGCGCAACCCAGACCAGCTCCGCCCGGCGAGCGCTGACCATTGTGCCTCAAAAAAGGGGTCCCTTTTGCGAGCCGATCCAGGGTCCCAATTGCGGGCCGATTGACATCCGTCAGAGAACTCAGACGATCAACGCCCTGCGCGCTCATATGGGCGAGTTGGGCATCATCGCTCCAATCGGGATTGCCAACGTCAAGGCATTGGCCGTCATCATCCGGGATGGGGCTGATAGCCGCTTGCCGCCGGCTGCGCGATTTGCTCTCACAGAGATGGTCGACCAGATTGAGCTTCTTGCAGCGCGGATCGATAGACTTGAACGTGAGATCGTTGTTCAAGCCAGGCAAGACTCGGATATGCGTCGGCTCGCTACCATCCCCGGCGTGGGGGCCATTATTGCCATGGCCATCAAAGCGCTCGTTCCTGATCCCGGCGGATTCAAATCGGCTCGGCACTTTGCTGCCTGGATAGGCCTGACACCAAAGGCCCATTCGAGCGGCGGCAAGGATCGCCTGGGGCGCATTTCCAAGATGGGCAATTCAGAATTGCGATCGCTGCTTGTGACTGGGGCCGCATCCGTCCTTCGCCATGTGCGAACTGACGACAAGGCGCGGCCGTGGCTGAAGGACTTGCTTGGCAGACGCCCTTTCAAGGTCGTGGCAGTTGCGCTGGCCAACAAGACGGCGCGGATCATCTGGGCTTTGTTGACCAGAGGTGGAGTATACCGCAACCCAATGGAAACAAGGGCGAACGAGATCCCCGCTTAAGGATCCGGACCGCCCATACGAGCTGACCGGCAAGGGCCGGCAGAAGCGAGGTGCAAAAGCAGACGATGAACCCACGGGACTAAATCCCGAAACAGGACAGGCCGAAACCCGTGACGCGCACAAAAGCGCGCCCCCTTGATCCAGCCACCTGTTTCGCGGACTTCATCGAGGCCAGCGGTCATGTGCCGCGCAGAAAGGCCGGACATATGACCGCACCGTCCTCATGTGGTGAAATCGACTGAAAAGCATCCTTGCACCGCGGGCCGTTCCACATATCACCGGTTGATATCGCCGTTGCCCGCTGCACCCGAATTAACTGGGACCTGTTGGATGATCTGGATCCGAACGAAGGCGATGACCGTGTGGTGGCTCAGATCCTTCATGCCCGGGACGTGCCTGACGACCGCAAGCAACTACTTAGCCATGATACCAACCCTATAGCGATTGCTTCCCGTCATGACCTGAAGTGCCGTCGACTGCCCAACCATTGGCTCCTGGCGCCGGAGCCTAGCCCAAGCGAGAAGGAAGTCGCTCGGCTGAAGTCGCGGGTAAGGGAATTGGAGGATGACCAGCCCTTAATAGAGCTGTCACTCGAATTCGGTCCGACCCAGCCACAGCGAATTTTCCGTATCGAACCTTTGCCTGATGATGCCCAGAAGGCAATCGTAAGCCATATCGTTCGGGCTAATCCACCGATGCAGAGCCAGGCTCGTTCGCCATTCGTAATCGACTTTGATTACTATGACAGCGGTTACAACGACCGTTATCGAGATTATCGAAGCAAGGTCCTTCCAGCATATGCGGCATCCGTGCACCGCTTTGTCGAGGTACACTATGGGCAGGTTCCGTTCGTTTTCAGACTGAAAAATGCCGGCCATCTACAGGCTGAAGGGTTGGTGCTAAGGATGACTGCTAAGGGCGGATTACTGCACGATCGGTTTAGCTGCTACCCGATATTTGGACCCGCTGCGCCAAGACCGAAAAACGGTCTGCTGCCACCAGTGTTCGCCTTCAACCCGCGCGATCTTCAGAAACCAATCGTGGGGCGACATGAAATGGATTTTGCCGTGGGGCCAAATCGCAGCGATACGATCGAGGTCCATTGCACTGATTTTAGGCATGGTCGTACGTGGCACTTTAAAGGAATCGCCACAATCGACTCTAGGGGCGAAGGCCCTTTCGAAATTGAGGTCGAGGTAACTGCATCGAATATGCGTGGAATCCGGGTTGGGGCGTTCCAGTTTATCCATACCCCTGAACACGCAAGGCTCGGCGATTTGGTCGACTTGCTAAATCGGTCATATCGCGTTCCGATCCCGATGATGGACCGCTTTATGGCTGAGTTTAAAGCCAAGAATGACGAATGGATCGAATTCGTGCCTATCGACGACGACGGATCTGACGAGCACAATAGCGATTGACGTCCGATCACCGATCTCGTCGCTCATGCCGGGCTATTCTCAGACTGATCTCAGTGAACCGAACCTGATCGTTCGATCGGTAAAACCCTGAAATCGTCGCTGATCGTGAGCTGTTGGTTGTTGTGACCGATGAATTTCGCCATGTACGAGGATACACGACTGTCACCCGTCGAATTTCGATGGTCATGATCAAGTTGCTGGATATCTAATTCTCGAATCGAAAACCGTTCTCTGATGGATAGAAGCCGTTCTTTGTCGGCTAACAACTTTAGAAATCCATCTCGAGTTTGATCGGTGAAAAGCCAAATCGAGTGGATGTGAGCGTTCTCCAACTGTCCCATCGACCTCCAGTATCTCGATCCGTTCATGTCCAGACAACCGATCGCCAGCGGTTTGAGATCATGGAATGAAGGACGATGGTAGTTCCGTCCAACCAGTTGGCGGCAGATCAAGTTGTACAGGTCGGTGAATGTGTCCATCTCCGTTTTGTCACCTGGGCCGTCGACCAGGGCGGAACCTTCTTGCCGCTGCTTACGACTGTTGTGATCGAACGAGATCGTGATGAAGAACCCGTTCCGTCGTTTGTAAAATGAGGCGGGCTCGAACCGACCTTTGTGAGCTTCGATGAACTGCTCGATCCTGTCATCGAACCAGGATGCATATTCAGATGATATGGAGGCTGGAGAGGCGTGTGAGTGGCTTTGCAGCATGTGAGTTCGTCATTTTGCATAGGGGTACAAACCCATCAAGCCGATGGGTAAAATTGCGTCTAGGTGGTCGAAGGCGTGCGAGGATAAGCCGTCGGCACGGTTCGAAACTGCTACTGGAACCAAGGGGGGCAATAGGTTCTGAGCTTCAGTCTATTTATGGCTGATCTCACGAAAGCGTGGATAGTCGTACCGACATCGGACAAGTCGCTGGGCCTAAGACAACGCTACTTAGTCCGGCTAAGTGGCCATCGAACAACGGTCATTGAGGCCTTGGATCGGCCACCGGTGGCCGAGCGGCACTTTAAACTTGAGGGTACACGGCAACATGACGCCGATCCGTCCACGACAACCCAACCTAAGGCTTTGGCAATGGTGGTTTGATCGGGACAGGTGGCTTGTATTCAAACAGCGGGTGGTCCTCACTATAGATAAGGATGCTATTCGGCGTGCTATCAACATCGCCAATCGAATTTGTGTCCACTCCTGCCTGTCCTCCACTCGGACCGACTGTGCCTGCGCCAATCGATGCTAGTCCAAGGACCAAGTCTATCATGCCTTTGCCAACTCGCGTTGTGCTCCTCATCACTTCAGCATTGGCGCGCAAGTCCTCTGCGACTTTTCTGACCCTATCGTCATCCGCCATCATTGCAGTTAGGATGCCAGAGAGCATCCTCGCGTCCGTCTCGGAGGTGCCCGCACCGGCCAGTTCCTTAACTCGCTTATAAATTCGATCAAAGGTCTGACCTCTTTGCTCTTCAATCTGCGACGAAATGATTTTTTGTACCCACCTATCAACGTCTTTGTGGCGAACAGCGTGCTCGTCTCGCCACTTCTTTGCGGACGTCAGTGTCTTCTCGCCCTGCTTAATTTTATCTGCGAGGTGATTGTCGCGCCCGCGCATATTAAATTGCAAGTTATCTAGATCATGCCACCAATACGGGATATTTTCACCAAAGATGCCAGAAAACTCGTCAAGGTGCTTATCGATCTCGTCGTATAATTTATGAATAGCGTCCGTTTGGGTTTGAAACGCTTCCAACAGCGTGCCAGATGCTTTGATCTCATTCGATAGCTTTTGAATATTTGCATCAAGCTGATCATAAACCCCTTGGATACGATTGGCCTCCTCAAGCGATTCCTTCAGATCTGCGCCCGTTAAGGCAGTCAGGGAAACCCCACCCGCCCACGGATCGTCGAGCGGCACATTCGAGAGTGAAAGACCATCAATCAGCTTTTGTTCACTGGCCACTTGGTCGAATACTGCTTGATCGATAACTATTGCGTCTCCGCCAGCGACTTTCCCGCCCGTATCGATTTGATTGATGATGTCACTAAGACCATCCGTTATATCCTTGAGATCGGACCAAACGGTGGGGCCATCCATTGTACTTACTCCGCAGATAGTTGTTTAATTTCATCATCTACATTCTTCTTCAACTTCCGAAGCTGCGCGACACCCGCGTCAAAGTCGACGACCTCTAGCGCCTTCTCTGAGGAAAGGGCGGCGAAATCTGCAACGGTCGTTGCGAACTTGACGGGACTCTGGCCTTCAGGGATCGGTTCGTCCTGGCACGTCGGCTCATTACCATTGCCCAGGCAGGAATTGGCCCAAGCCTCTGGAACGTCATCATCGCGGCTAACGATCTTCTCAAAGAGATAGTCGCGAAAGCCATTCTGGTTGGTCAGCTTTTCGCGCGCAAATATGTTGGGCGTCGACGATGTTTTCACGGCGTACGGTATGACCCAATAATTGCTTAGGTGAGAGCCGGCCGAATAGTCGAGAGCGACAAGAGCCTGACTGGGCACGTCCGCAAAATCGGTCGCCCACTTTGCATCGCCTAGCTGAAGTCGCTCAACGTACACACCAACGTCTCTGACTCTGGAAGGCCAGCAGATCATCGTCACTCCCGGAGGACTATTGGATGCAGCGTTTGTACATTCCACTTCTCCCTCCCTTGGATTTCCATCTCTGGGGGCGAATTCAACCCTAGTGCCGCAATCAAATTCGCCATGGATCTGAGAAATTACACTGCCATCGTGGGACCGCTCGTACCGGTTCTGTAAGTAGTCATCGATATTCTCATCATCTTCCATGTCAACCTGATGGGTTAACAAAGCCTTGGTTGAGATATTGCCAATATCGATATCACCTCCCAGGTTTGAAAAACAAAATCGGACTCCCGAATCTACCGGCATCTTGAAGGAATAGTATTCGGATAGCAGCTCTTTCCTCTCAGAATCGAGGCGATCCTCCATTAGAAAGCGATGAAGTCCTTGCTGTATGCCGCTGTACCTGGCGATGTACCAAAGTTTATTGCCATCTAGCGCCGGGACGGACTGAGATATATAGTCATCCAGCAGTTCTATCGTATAAATAATCTGGGCTTCCATATTCCCGGTTCGAGCAATGATCGTATAGCGGAGTTTTTCGTAAACAGCGTCTATCGCTCCCATTTGGGCAAACGCTTCTGGAACCGCCCTTTTTATCTCCTCCAGCTTGCCCCTGGCGGCAATGAACCCTGCTATTCTTTCTTTGCCGCTCAAACTGTCATAATTCTTTACAGTATTAGCGAGATCATTGATGCTATTTTGAACAACGATCATCTGGTACAGCAAATCCTTGTACGGCTTGGCATTGAGCTCGGCCGATATCGCTTGTTCAACCTGATCAATCTGCCGGGACAAAAGGGTCAACCCTCTTGCCAGCCGCTCCTCATTTTCAAGAACCTTATCTATTTTAATGTTCAAGGCATCGAATTCCTCACGGATCCACTCGTTGTTGGAACCGTCTGCATCAAGCGAACGGATTAGCTGAATTGCGGCTATCGCAGCCTGTACATACTGAGAAGAGGCGCTACCTACTACGCCTAATGAAATTATGATCGCCAATCCCGCCAGCTGGGTCAGCCTATTCAACGACCTAGCGGGACCAATCCCTAAGATCGCTGCCGCCAGTCGCAGTGGGTTACGGTTGCCAGGCATAAGTTTGGCTCAACCAATCGATCTAAGCGAAGTGCCAAAAAAATCCTGCTGAAGTTCTACCCATTTTTCGATCAAATCAAGTTCTCTGCACCCCCATCTGAACCAATCTGGCAAGGAACACCTAGTTTTACTGCTTGGGCTTAATCACGAATATCGTTTACAGGTCGCTGCCGCGATCAGTGCCGGCGGGATTTCCTGCGACATCCACAGTGACCTCAGCGATGAAGTCCGCTGGGTCGTCATTATTCAGCACGACCCTACGTGAAATACCGTCGGCAAGAACGACCGTGAAGCTGCGGTTATATCGCTTTGCCTCGATGTTGGAACGATCGATCACTTCGAGGATGCGCCGGCGCTCTGTCGGATCGGTCCCTGCCTGATCGAAGAGCGCTTCCGCCTTCTCCAACCGGGGTTTGGTACCTTCAACATCTAATCGCAGGTCCCTGACGATTTCACGCAAGCGGCCGGCAAGCATTGACCTTTGCGCGAACGCGTCGGGGCCTTCGGTCTCTTGAAGCTGGTCAATCAAACGGTGCACCTCGTCAGGCGAAATCGACTGCTGTTCGCGTATTGCAGACAGCCGTAGCTCGGCGTCAGTGATCTGCACGTCGACTCCGGCTAGCTCGTTTTCGCATTCCTTCAGTTTTGCCGACACGAAATCGATCGAAATCGCCTGATTTATGAGAGCGTACGACCGCTCCCGTTGCACCTCTAGCTGATTGCGTTTCTCCTTCAGCGAAGTTAGTCGATTATCCAAGGCGATTGCATCGGATTTAGTGGCCGATGCCGCTAGTATTTCACCTAGATCGATCTCCCTGACGTACAGAAAGAACGACCTTTCAAAATCTTGGTAGCGCCATGGGGTTGAAACGCAGGCCAGTCCACGTAATGCCTGACTGCATTTCAGGTATGTTCCGCCCCCCGGGCCAAATCCCTTATTGAGGAAATGCATCGGAGAGCCGCAGTATCCACACTTTGCCAAGTGAGTGAACAGGTTGCGCAGTGCTTCTCCCTTACGGCCCCCGCCTTCTATCCGGCGCTTGCCCCTGGCGAATTGGGCTCGGAGAAACAGTTCTTCATCGACGATTTGTGGATAATAGCCCGGAATTGGGTCGCCAAATGGTATCCGTTTTCCATTCTGCTTGGTGTGAGGCTGAAACTCCCCCAAGACCGCACGCGTCTGAATGATCTTGGTGACATACGACTGCACCCAACCATTCGACCTACCAAAGGCCGGTGTTCCCAAGTCGTTCAACCGGCGCGTGATGACAAACGACCCCTGGCCGCTCGCGCTATCCTCGAATATCCGCCTAACGATCTGGGCCCGATCCTCTATCACGCTAAATTCTTTGCGGTTCGGTAAGAGCTCCAGCCAAGCCGGACATAGCCCAGTCAATTTCTTGTCCTCGATTGCCCTTCGCTTAGCGTCCCATGCTGCTGACAACCGTTGGCTTTTGATTTCTGACTCTTCGTTCGCACGCGCCATCATGGCAATCGAGATGATCAACTGCGCGAATTCTGCTTCTCCAGCCTTGTACAGTTGATTGTCCGATAGGGTGACGAGGTTGATCCCGTTCGACGTGATCTCAAAAAACAGAGGGACGGCGGCACTCAATTTTTGACGCGAAAGGCGATCAAAAGACTCGACCAATAGGTATGAACCCTTCGGAATTCTCCCGGCCTTTACCGCTTCGAGAAACTTGCCAAGCTCACCGGTTGAAACGTTGTCGCCCTTGAAGGCAGAGACGCCTATGTCCTCAAGTCGGAAATCCTCCACTAACTGGAGATCATGCTCCTCAGCGTATTTCTTGGACCGTTCGGTTTGCCTTCGCAAACTGTCGCCCTTCAACTGGATGTCGGTTGACATTCGGATGTAAGAGTAGGCGAGAGGCTTTGACAGACGATTTCTCCGAGCTGTGATTTAATACCTCACAATCATGCCAACATTCAACCGCCAGCATTAAATTTAAATGCCTCCATTATCTTGAGAGTGTGTAGTATTAAATATTTTAATGCAGTACACTATCCTTATGGTCGGGCCGCCCGGCTCGGGAAAATCAATGCTGGCGCAGCGGCTGCCGTCGATCCTGCCGCCGCTGGCGCCGAAGGAATTGCTGGAAGTCTCGATGATCGCCTCGGTGGCGGGCGAGCTCGGCGAAGGCAAGCTGACCGACAGGCGGCCATTCCGAGCCCCGCACCATTCGGCCTCGATGGCGGCGATGGTCGGCGGCGGCCTGCGCGCGCGGCCGGGCGAAGTGTCGCTCGCCCATCACGGCGTGCTGTTCCTCGACGAATTCCCGGAATTCACGCCGCAGACGCTCGATGCGCTGCGCCAGCCTCTGGAGACCGGCGACTGCATGATCGCGCGCGCCAACCATCGCGTAACCTATCCGGCGCGCATCCAGCTGGTGGCGGCGATGAACCCCTGCCGCTGCGGCATGGCCGGCGAGCCGGGCTATCGCTGCCTGCGCGGTGAGCGCTGCCGCACCGACTACCAGGCGCGTATCTCAGGGCCGCTGCTCGACCGCATCGATCTCAGGATCGAGGTGCCGGCAGTCTCGGCCAGCGACCTGATCCGGCCCGACCGGGCGGAGAAAAGTGCCGATGTGGCGCTGCGCGTGGCGCGCGCCCGCACCATCCAGCGCGAGCGGTTCGAGCGGCGCGGCGTCATCAGCGCCACCACCAACGCGCATTGCGCGCCGGCGGTCATCGAGGAGATCGCCATGCCCGACGCCGCCGGCCTGTCGCTGCTCAAGGACGCCAGCGAAAAACTCGCCTTTTCGGCGCGGGCCTATCACCGCGTGCTGAAAGTGGCGAGGACGCTCGCCGATCTCGACGCCAGCGAAACCGTAGGCCGCATCCATCTCGCCGAAGCGATCTCCTACCGCATGAGTTCGGAGCGGGTGGCGCAGGCGGCTTGATGGCGTTTCACTGCATGCCTCAGCGCGCCACCTGGCTGGCCTCGCCGATATCAAGGGCTGGCGTAGCTTTGCGGAGGGTCAGAACTTATAGGCAACGGCCGCGCGAACGACGCTGAAGTTCGTCTTCACGTCATAAGGCGTGCCCGGCGCGAACCCAAAATCTTTCTTTCCAAGGTCAACGTAGAGATATTCAGCGCGCGCGGTCCAATTGCTATTGAAGGCATACTCAATGCCGCCGCCAACCGCATATCCTGTCTGGAACTTGCTCTCGGCAGCGCTGAAGACATGCTCATCAATCTTTACGTCGCCCATTGCAACGCCGGCTGTGACATATGGAAGCCAACGATCAAAAGCGTAGCCCACACGGCCACGAATGGTTCCGAAAGCATCCAGCCTCGCTTCGGCACCGAGCCCGCCGCCGCCCAGGCCAGGCGAGAATTCTTTCTTGAATCCTAGATAATTGATATCGCCTTCAACGCCAAGAACCCACTGACCGTATTGATAGTTGGCGCCAACCAAAGCGCCGCCGGTGAAATTCCTGATGTCAGCTGATCCGGGAATACCAATAAAGTCACCGTCGATCTTGCCGAATGCGCCGCCAGCGTTTGCGCCGACATAAAAACCCGTCCAGGAATACGGAAGATCCATGGCGGCCACTGGCTCGACCATGTCTGCGGCATAGGCGCCGCTTACGCTCATGGCCGTAGCAAAAAATATCCCTGAAATAAGACGCATTGCTGCCCCCCTCGATCCGAACCGCCATCGCCACTGTTGAAACTAATATAGCCTAACGGTTAGAAAAGCCTGTGCCAAAACAGTCACTTTGTTGAATAAATAAGCGATGTTGGCCCTTGGCATCTCCACGGTGCTTTCCGGACCTTCGGATCAGGCCGATGCTTTCGCCTTCAGCTCCAGCCTCCGCGCGTGCAGCACCGGCTCGGTGTAGCCGTTGGGCTGGACGCGGCCCTTGAAGACCAGGTCGCAGGCGGCGAGGAAGGCGATCGACTTGTCGAAATCCGCGGCCATCGGCCGATAGAGCCGATCGCCCTCGTTCTGGCGATCGACGATCGCGGCCATGCGCTTCATCGTCGCCATCACCTGATCCTTGCTGCACACGCCGTGATGCAGCCAGTTGGCGATGTGCTGCGAGGAGATGCGCAGCGTGGCGCGGTCTTCCATCAGGCCGACATCGTTGATATCCGGCACTTTGGAGCAGCCGACGCCCTGGTCGATCCAGCGCACGACATAGCCGAGGATGCCTTGCGCGTTGTTGTCGAGTTCCTTCTGGATGTCGGCCTCGCTCCAGTTCGGCCGCACCGCGACCGGCACCGACAAGATGTCGTCGAGCCTGGCCTTGGGCCGGTTCTTCAGCGCTGCCTGCACGGCGTGGACATCGACCTTGTGGTAGTGCGTGGCGTGCAGTGTCGCCGCCGTCGGCGACGGCACCCAGGCGGTGTTGGCGCCGGCCTTGGGATGGGCGATCTTCTCGACCAGCATCGCCGCCATCAAATCGGGCATCGCCCACATGCCCTTGCCGATCTGGGCGTGGCCGGCCAGCCCGCATTCGAGGCCGGTGTCGACGTTCCAGGCCTCGTAGGCGGAAATCCAGGCGGCCTGCTTCATGTCGCCCTTGCGGATCATCGGGCCGGCTTCCATCGAGGTGTGGATCTCGTCGCCGGTGCGGTCGAGGAAGCCGGTGTTGATGAACACCACGCGCTCGCGTGCGGCGCGGATCGCCTCCTTGAGGTTGATCGTGGTGCGCCGCTCCTCGTCCATGATGCCCATCTTGATGGTATTCCTGGCCATGCCGAGCAGCGCTTCGACACGATCGAAGATCTCGACGGCGAAGGCGACTTCCTCCGGCCCGTGCATCTTGGGTTTCACGACATACATCGAGCCGGCGCGGGAATTGGCGCGGCGGCCATTGGACCCGACATCGTGCAGCGCGATCAGCGCCGTCATCGCCGCATCCATGATGCCTTCCGGGACCTCGTTGCCGTCGCGGTCTGTTATCGCCGGGTTGGTCATCAGGTGGCCGACATTCCTGACCAGCATCAGCGAGCGGCCGTGTACCGTCAGCGTGCCGCCGGCGGGCGCGGTGTAGGACCGGTCGGGGTTGAGCTTGCGGGTGAACGTGCGGCCGCCTTTGCTGATCTCCTCGGCCAGGTCGCCCTTCATCAGGCCAAGCCAGTTGCGGTAGACGACGACCTTGTCCTGCGCATCCACCGCCGCGACCGAATCCTCGCAGTCCTGGATGGTGGTCAGCGCCGATTCCAGGATGACGTCGGCGATCCCGGCCGGATCGGTGCGGCCGATCTGGTTGTTGCGGTCGATCGATATCTCGATGTGCAGCCCATTTTTCACCAGCAGCACGGCGTCGGGGTTGGAGGCGTCGCCGCGATAGCCGACGAATTGTCTGGGGTCGGCCAATGTCGTGGAGCCGGCACCGGCGCTCAGCCGCAAGGCGCCATGCGCCACCGAAAGGCCGTTGACGCCGGCCCATTTGCCCAAGGTGAGCGGGGCGGCCTCATCGAGAAAAGTCTTCGTCCAGGAGACGACCCTGGCGCCGCGCGCCGGATTGAAGCTCTTGCCCTTTTCGGCGCCATCCGTCTCGGGAATGGCGTCGGTGCCGTAGAGCGCGTCATAGAGAGAACCCCAGCGCGCATTGGCGGCATTGAGGGCGTAGCGGGCATTCATCACCGGTACGACCAGCTGTGGCCCGGCGACCACGGCGATTTCCGGGTCGACATTTTCGGTAGTGACGCTGAAGGCCGGTCCCTCGGGGACGAGATAGCCGATCTCTTTCAGGAAAGCCTTGTAGGCCTCCATGTCGACGGGCGCGCCATGGTCGCGATACCAGCCGTCGAGCTTCTCCTGCATGGCGTCGCGCTTTGCCAGCAGCGCCCGGTTTTTCGGGGCGAGGTCATGGACGATGACCGAGAAGCCGCTCCAGAACGCGTCCGCCGCGATGCCGGTGCCGGGCGACGCCTCGTTAGCCACAAAATCATGCAGCTCGCGGGCAATCCGCAATCCGGCGATCTCGATGCGATCGGTCATAAGGCTTCTCCAGACGAAAGGCTTCGCGGGCCTTTGGCATGTCAGGGGTGCAGGGTCAATTCAGCTTAGGGTGAAGGTGAGCATTTTGAGCTCGTTCGAAGTACCGGGTGTTCTTCGTCCTCGGTGCTGTTTGCGCATGCCATTCTGAACCATTGCATTCCACGTCCAACGTCACGGCATGGACCCTAGGGTCTCCGCGACGTCGCTTCGCTCCTGCTCCGCCCTAGGATGACGAAGGCGGGGGATTTCAGGTCAGGCCGAGCCGAAAATGGTGGTGTCCGAGAACCGGAGCGGAGCGTACTTTTGGGTAGGTGAGCACCGGAAGCGCAGGAGGCCGCCATTTGCAGGCCGGCCTCACCTGAATCTAAACCGCGATGCGCGGCCTTCCCGAGGCCACCGCCACGACATGCGCCTCGATGAACATGCGCTGGGCTTCGACGGTCGAGACACGGAATTCGGTCGTGACGTCGATCTCGGCGCTGTCGGTGCCGGCTTCCCTCGCCCGCTGGGCGACGATGGCGCGGACATCGGCCTCGGCCGCCGCGATCGCCATGGCTTCGTCGAGGAAATCGCGCACGGTTTCACCCGAGGCAAGACGGAACAGCCCCTCCTTGGGCTGGCTGACCCGCGCCTCGGCCGACACCCGCACCTGACCGACGACGGCGCCGAGCGCATTGGCGACATCGGTATCTTCCGGCACCACGCAGTCATTGCCGACCAACGGTGGCAGGCCGGCATAATGCAGCGGCGCCGAGGCGCCAAGGCCGATGACCGGACGGTCGAGCGCGACGCTGAGGCGGGCGATGCCGGGATGCGCATCGACGGCGCGCTGCACCAGCGCGTGTGCCACCGTCGCCGCGCCATCGAGCCCATCCTCGGTAAAGGCGGTTTCGAGGATGTATTCGGCCGACCAACGCGTCAGCGTCACCAGTACGCGCTCCGAGACTGCTTCGGGCGAGGCGGCGATAGGCTGGCCACGGCCGTCGCGCTTGCGCGCGAACAGCTCGGCGCCCAGCCGAGCGGCGACCGGATCCCAGTTCGCCTGCTTGCCCAGCACATGAGCGGCATCCGACGGCGTGAAGCCGGCGACATGCACCAGTCCGCGCGACACCAGCCGGTTGAGCGTCGCGTTCTGCGCGTTCGACATCAAAAGCTTGTCGATGGCGACCGGCACCGCACCGATCGTCTCATAGAGCCTGGCCTCGGCGCCGGTCAGCCCGGCGGCAAGCCGGTCCGGCACGCCGGTGCGCACCGCGAAGCGGCCGTCCATGCGGCCCGGATTGGGTGCCCGCAGCTGCCGTTCGAGTTCCGCCGTGACGGCGACGCCATGCGCCATGCCGGCCAGCGCCAGCGGCACCAGGCGGCGCGGTCCAAGCAGGATCTTCGGGTTGAGCGCGCCATCCTCCAGCGCCACTTCGGAATCGCCGCCGAGGCCGTAAGTGCGCATGGCGACCGCCTCGACCATGGTGCGGAAGCCGCCGACCGTGGCGCCTTCCGGATCAAGCCGCGGGCGGCCGTTGTCGAGCACGGCGACGTCGGTGGTGGTGCCGCCGATGTCGGAGACAACGGCATTGTCGAGCCCGGTCATGTGGTGGGCGCCGACCAGGCTGGCGGCCGGGCCGGACAGGATCGTCTCGATCGGCCGCTGGCGGGCGAAGGCGGCCGAAACCAGCGCGCCGTCGCCGCGCACCACCATCAGGGGCGCCACGATCTTGCGTGCTTCCAAAAAGCCTTCGGTCGCCGCCACCAGCCGGTCGATCATCGAGATCAGCCTGGCGTTGAGCAGCGTCGTCAGCGCCCGGCGCGGGCCACCGAGCTTGGCCGACAGTTCGTGGCTGGCGGTGACCGGCAGGCCCGTCCTTTCGCGGATCAGGTCGCGGGCGGCAATCTCGTGCGCCGGGTTGCGGGTGGCGAAATAGGCGCAGACGGCAAAGCCGGACACCGAGGCGCCGAGTTCCGGCAAGGCGGCCTCCAGTCCGGACAGATCGAGCTGGGCGGCATTGCCGTGGACATCGTGGCCGCCGGGGCAGAACACCACCGGGTCGGTGCCAAGCGCGGCCTTCAGCCCGTCGCGGGCGAGGTCGGCCTCGGAAAAACCGATCATCACCAGCGCGACGCGGCCGCCCTGGCCCTCGACCAGCGCGTTGGTGGCAAGCGTCGTCGACATCGAGACCAGCTTGATGGCTGCCGGATCGGAGCCGGCCTTCCGCAGCACCGCGTCGACGGCGCCGGAAATGCCGACGGCCAGGTCATGCCGCGTGGTCAGCGCCTTGGCCTTGGCCAGCACCTTGCCCTTGTTCGGCCCCTGCTGCGGGCCCTCCGTCTCGGACCACAGCACGGCATCGGTGTAGGTGCCACCGGTGTCGATCCCGAGGAACAGCGGCTTTGGCTTGGTCTTGGCGGTCATTCTTTTGGCGGATCCGGACGGGCGAGGCTTTTTGCTCCCCGCCCTTAGCCGATAGCGGCCTGCCGATAAAGCGGCGAGCGCTGGGCCAACACGCGATGACCGTGATGAGGACCTGATCTCCTGTGTTGGGAAGATCAGGTGTTCTCTGTATGGCGGAAGACCAAGCCCCGCGAGGATGCCGCTCTATTTCGCGGTGACGGTGCCCTTCATCGAGCTGTGGATCGCACAATGGAATGGGTGCGCGCCGGCGGCCGATATCTTGACCTTGGCGCTCTTGCCGGTGGCGAGATGGCCGGTGTCGAAGGAGCCGTCGAGCGCGGTGGCGGTGTGCGTCATCGAGTCGGCATTGGTGAAGGTGATGGTGTCGCCGACGGCGACCGAGATTTTGGAGGGGTTGAATTTCATGCCCTTGATCTGGACCGCGTGATTGGCGGCGTAGGCGGGCATGGCAAAGGCAAGCAGGGCAAGAACAAGCATGGTGCGCATGACGAATTTCCTCCTGAGCGCGAACCCTCATCCTACACTAACGCTGGCGAACGGCCTTTCATGCCACGAAGCCGATCTTTTTGTGCGTGCCGTCGCAAAATGGCTTGTTGGCCGAATGGCCGCAGCGGCAGAGGAAGGTGCGTTGCGTGTGGTCGATGGTGTGACCGGTACCGGTGACGATCTCGACATTGCCCTCGAGCTTGAGCGGGCCGTTGGTGGTCGGCGTCACTTTCAGCGGGCCATTCCTCGCCTCCAGCGCCGGCGTGTCCTTGAGCGGCGGCTCGCCGGTGGCGGCAAAACCTGATTTGGTGTGGTTGCCGTCGCAGAACGGCTTGTTTTCCGAAGCGCCGCAGCGGCAGAGCGTGGCGCGATAAAAGGTCTCGCCGTCGAGCACGATCTCGGCATGGACAGCCAGCGGGCCGTTTTCCCGCAGCCGCACGGTGTTGACCACCGGCGGCTGTTCCTGCGGCCCGCCGTCCTTTCTGACGTAGGTGATGGCGCCGGAAGGACAGCTCTCGGCGATCGCCACCACCTTTTCGACGCTGGCCGCGTCGGGGTGGATCCACTGCCCCGGCGCGTTGGGTATGAAGACGTGCGGATCGCCAAGCACGCAATTGCGCGAATGGATGCAGCGTTTGCCGGAAAATCCGACGTCGATCTTGTCGCTTTCGACCATGCCTGCCATCGCCGCGCTCCTGCTGGCCCCGCCAGGGCTTCCTGTCACGCCGGACCGGCTCCCGCAAGCTAGTCCGATTCACGGGGTCAATTCAATTTCCTCGGTCTCGCCGCCGCTGCAAGTGTAGCAGCAGTCGTCGCATTTTTCCTTGTTGCCGGGACCGACGCCCCAATAGGTCTCTTCGTCGCCATCGACCCAGGCGCCGTAGCAGATCGACTCGCCCTCGTTGCAGGAGACCGGGATCTGCTTGGTCTCGCCATCGTCGAAATAGAAATCCTTGCCGTCGCCCGGCCAGACATAGTCACGGTCCTGGCTGTAGAGCTCGACCCGCATGGCATTGGGGTGGCTGTTCTTGATGGCGAAGGTAATATCGGCGGCATGCGCCGCCGGCGCGAACAGCGCGGCAAGAGAGAGCGCGAGCACCGTGCGGCGCGCATAAGCATAAAACATGACAACCCCCAGGAAAGAAACGGCCCACCCGGCCGTGCGGCGACCATCGCATGCCGCATTGAATCGCGGAAGTAGGCCATGCGGGCTGACCCCCGACTAAATTTGGGTCCGACGCCTCATGGCACCAGGTCGATCGTCTCGGTGGTATGTTCCACGCAGATGAAGCAGCAAGTGTCGCAGGGCTGGTCATTGTCCGGCCCGACACCGGCGGAGATGCTGTCGTCGCCGTTGACCCAGGCGCCGTAGCAGATGTGCTCGCCCTGATTGCAGGACAGCGGCACCGATTTCTGCGAGCCCGGATCGATCAGGAACACCTGGTCGTTGCCCGGCCAGACCGTTTCGCGGTCGTGGCTGAACAGCTCCACCGCAACCGCTTCCTCACGCAGGTTCTTGATGAAGAAGGCCATGTCGGCGGCCCCGGCCGATGTGGTGAAGACAAGTGCCGCGAGCGCGGCCATGCGAAAGAGCGTCACGATCGGACCTCCCGAATCATCGCGGCAGAATCGCATGCCTGCCGCGAACTAGGAAGACGTGGAGCTCTCCGCCGTAATTTCCCGCCCCAGCCGCACCGTTTCACGCATCAGGAGGTCGAGATCCTCTCGCCGGGTGCGATGGTTGTTGATCGCCACGCGCAGGCAGTGTTCGCCATGCACCGTGGTGTCCGACAGTGCGGCGATGCCCTGTTCCTGCAGCCGCAGCATGATCTCGGTGTTGAGCGCCTTCAGCGCCTCGCCGGCAAGGCCGGGCTGATAGCGGAAGCAGACGATGTTGATGGTTGGCGGCGCGACCAGTTGCAGCAGCGGCTCGGCCTCGATCAACCCGGCGAGATAGCCCGCTTGCGCGATGTTCTGGTCGATCAGGCTGCCGAACTTGTCAACGCCATGCTCCTTCAGCGCCATCCACACCTTGAGCGCGCGAAACCCGCGCGTCGTCTGCAAACCGTAGTCGTGCAGCCATTCGCCGGAGGCGAGGCCACGCGGCATCGATTCCAGATATTCCGGCGTCACCGCGAAGGTCTTGCGGTGCGCGACCGCATCCCTGACCAGGGCGCAGCCGACCTCGAACGGCGCATGCAGCCATTTGTGCGGGTCGAGCGCGACCGAATCGGCCCATTCGATGCCGGCAACGCGATAGGCGTTCCGTGGCGCGATGGCGATCAGCGCGCCGATGCAGCCGTCGACATGGAACCAGAGGTCTTCCTCGTGCGCCAGTTTGGCAAGCGTCCGCAGGTCGTCGATCGCCCCGGTGTTCACCGTGCCGGCATTGCCGATGACACAGGCCGGCTTGAACCCGGCCGCGCGGTCCTCGGCAATCGCCGCCCGCAAGGCGGCGATGTCAATGCGCAGGCTGGCGTCGGTCGCAATGCGGCGCAGCGCCCGGTTGCCGAGGCCGAGCGCTTCCATCGCCTTGCGATGGCAGGAATGGATCTGGTCCGAGCCATAGAAGCGCAATGGCTTTTCGATGGCGCCAACGCCGTGCTCGCGCACGTCGATACCGGCCTTGGTGTTGCGCGCCACCGTCAGCCCGATGATGTTGGCCATCGAGCCGCCGCTGACCAGCGTGCCGCCGGCCGAAGCGGGAAAGCCCAGCATCTGCTTGCACCAGTTGACCACCTGGCCGTCCATCAGCCCGGCGGCGTGGTTGCCGCCGCCGAGATTGGAGCCCTGGACCGCCGCCAGGAAATCGCCAAGCGCGCCGGTGAAGTTGCTCGACCCCATATACCAGGCCCAGAAGCGCGGATGGATGTTGCCCATCGGATAGGACATCACGGTGCGGGAGACCTCGCCATAGACGGCGGCAAGGGACGCCGGCGATCGCGGCAGGGGCGTCGCGAAGAACTCTCGCACATCCGCCGGCATCTCCCGCCAGACCGGGCGGTCGCGCACATCGCTCAGATAAGCGACGGCATCATCGATGACCCGGTGCGACAGGGCCTGAACATCGGCCCAGTCGGAGGGATCAAGCGTTTCCTCGGCCAGCATGCCAGAGGCTTCCTGCACGGCGTCCATGCTTCGGTCTCCCGTCAAGCCGCCGGGAACTGGCAGCCCGGCGTCGAGCGCGACAGCGCCATCTCGTCGGCATCCATCTCGGCCTCGATGCCGTCGAACAGCGGCGTCGACATGTAGCGCTCGCCGGTGTCGGGCAGCATGCACAGGATCACCGCGCCGGCCGGCGCTTTATCCGCGACCTGCCGCGCCACCGCGAAGGTGGCGCCGCCGGAGATGCCGGTGAAGATGCCTTCCTGGCGCGCCAGCGCCTTGGCCCATTTGATGCCTTCGGGCCCGGCGATCGGCATCACCTCGTCATAGAGGCTGGTGTCGATGGCTTCCTGCAGCACGTTGGGGATGAAATCCGGCGTCCAGCCCTGGACAGGATGCGGCTCGAAGGCAGGGTGGCTGGCGGCCGGGGCGCCATCGGCACCGCGCTGCTGCGCCTTGCCGCTGCCGACAAGCTGCGCGTTGGCCGGCTCGGAGAGCACGATGCGGGTCTCCGGCCGCTCGCGGCGCAGCACGCGCGCCACGCCGACGACGGTGCCACCGGTGCCATAGCCGGTGACGAAACAGTCTAGCCGCGAGCCGGCGAAATCATTGATGATCTCGCGCGCCGTGGTCGCCTCGTGGATGGCGGCATTGGCCGCCGTCTCGAACTGGCGGGCGAGGAACCAGCCATTGGCCTCAGCCAGTTCCACCGCCTTCTTGTACATGCCGAAGCCTTTTTCGGCGCGCGGCGTCAGCACCACCTTGGCGCCCAGCATGCGCATCAGCTTGCGGCGCTCGACGGAAAAACTGTCGGCCATGGTGACGACCAGCGGATAGCCTTTCTGCGCGCAGACCATGGCCAGCCCGATGCCGGTGTTGCCGCTGGTCGCCTCGACCACGGTCTGGCCCGGCTTGAGCGCGCCGCTGCGCTCGCCCTCCTCGATGATGTTGAGCGCCAGCCGATCCTTCACCGATGCGCCGGGATTGAAGAACTCAGCCTTCACATAAATCGTCGCATGGGCCGGCCCGAGATTGTTGATGCGGATCGCCGGCGTGTCGCCGACGGTGTCGAGAATGCTGTCGAAGAGACGGCCGCGGCCGGCCGTGGTCCTGATTTTCCGTTGCTGCAACATCTTTGATCTCCTCGATCGTCGTGTTTGTGATCACAGGCCGGTTACAAACCGGCGAGTTGGGCGGCGAGGTTTCGAGACCTTGCCGCGATAGGACTGACTTGCCGGCACTGCGGCAATGGCGGCATCCGGCGCGGAAGTTCGCTGCCGGATCCGCCTTGTCGCGTTCGGTGATACAGGAGAAGCCGACAGGCCAGCGTGGGAGCAGGCGTGGAAATTTACGTGGAATCAACCCGATCGAGACTGGACGGCGAAACGGCCGGCCTGTCGGTTCGTATGCTCGGTCCGCTGACGATCTCACGCAACGGCGTTCCGGTGGTCTTGCCCGCGTCACGCAAACTGCGCGCGCTCCTTGCCTATCTGGCGCTGGCGCCGCACCCGGTCGGCCGCGGCCGTTTGTGCGAGCTTCTATGGGACGTGCCCAACGACCCACGTGGCGAGTTGCGCTGGTGCCTCAGCAAACTGCGCGGCGCGCTCGATGAGCCGGGCCGGCGCCGGGTCTCCACGCAAGGCGACACGGTGGCGCTTGACCTGAGCGATTGTGTTGTCGACGCGCTCGAGGTTGCCAGCGCCGCCGCGCAAGGGTTCGGCACGCTCGAGGTGGAGCGCTTGCGTGTGCTGGCCAGATTGTTCACGGGAGATTTTCTCGACGGGCTGGAGCTCGAGCGCAACCCGCATTTCAGCAGCTGGCTGATCGCGCAGCGCCGCCGCTTCGGTTCGTGCCACGCGGCGGTGCTGGAACAGCTTGCCGGCAGCCTGCCTCCGGGCTGCGACGAGGCGATCGGCCATCTGCAAAGGTGGGTGGAACTGGCGCCCTTCGACGGGCGTGCGCATGCGACGCTGCTGGCCGGACTGGCCGGGCGCGGCGAGATCGGCGCGGCCGAGCAGCATCTGGCGGCGGCGGCGCGGCTGTTCCAGTCGGAGGAGCTCGATTTCGCAGCAGTCAACGCGGCCTGGCGGGCAATCCGCGACAGGCCGCCGGCTGCGTCGCCTCCGACGCCGCAGGCCCTGGTACCCGCGGGACCACGTCCGGTGGCCACGCCCCTGGATGCTGGCCCGGTGGAACCAAACCATGCTTCGCTGGCGGTGATGCCGTTTGTCGAGGAAATCAGCGACGGCACCGGCGGCGGGCTCGCCGACGGCCTCACCCACGACATCATCACCCGGCTTGCCAAGCTCAGGGATTTCTTTGTCATCGCGCGCGGATCGGTGTTTGCGCTGGCCGAGAAGAATATCGCCCCGGAGGATGCCGGCCGCAGGCTGAATGTCGACTATGTCGCCACGGGTACGGTGCGTGGCCCGACAGGCCGGCTCATTGTCAGTGTCGAACTCATCGAGGTGCGGTCGGCCAGGATCGTCTGGGCCGAGACGTTCGAGCGCCGGCCCGACGACATCTTCGCCGTGCTCGACGATATCTGCGACAGCATCGTCTCATCGATCTCGGCCGAGATCGAAACGGTCGAACGCAACCGCGCGATGCTGAAGGCGCCCAACTCGCTCAACGCCTGGGAAGCCTACCATCGGGGCCTCTGGCACATGTACCGCTTCACCCAGACCGAGAACGAGCAGGCGCGGCATTTCTTTGACATGGCCTTGCGGCTCGACCCGACCTTCGCCCGCGCCTATGCCGGGCTGTCCTTCACCCACTGGCAGAACGCCTTCCAGCGCTGGGGCGACCGCGACCGGGAAAGTGCGCTCGCCTTCGAGAGCGCCGGCCACAGCCTGCTGCTCGACGACCACAATCCGGCCGCGCACTGGGCGATGGGCCGGGCGCTGTGGCTGCGTGGCGAACAGGACGGCTCGCTGTTCGAACTGGAACGGGCGGTGGACCTCAGCCCCAATTTCGCGCTTGGCCACTATGCACTGTCCTTCGTACACTCGCAGTCGGGCGACCCGCGCGCGGCAATCGGCTCATCCGACCATTCGCGCCATCTCAGCCCCTTCGACCCGCTGCTGTTCGGCATGCTGGGGGCGCGGGCCATGGCGCATGTCCGGCTCGGCCAGTTCGAGGAGGCGGCCGAATGGGCGCTGAAGGCGGCGGCGCGGCCAAACGCGCACACCATCATCCTGGCGATCGCCGCGCATTGCCTGGCGCTGGCGGGCCGGCTCGACGAGGCACGAGGCTTTGCCGCCGCCATCCGCAAGACATTGCCGCACTACTCAAGCGACGATTTCATCGACACTTTCCGCTTCGAGCCAGATGCCGCGGCCCGCTTCCGGCAAGGCGCCAGGCGCATTGGGCTGGGCTGACGCCGGGCGCAACTTTCCGCCGGTTAACAAAGTCGGAAGGGGTTGCTTAACCGTTGGCGGCTATGTCACGCCCCTGGGGGGCAAGACAAAGTGAGTATGATGAGCAACAGCCCCGAGAAGCGCAGCGAATGGCGCGCCATTTTCTATGTGCAAGCCCGCGTTGCGATCCTGTTTGTGCCGGTCGTTGCCAGTCTGCTGATCATAGCGGCACTTGCCGGCAACGAACGCAAATCCGTTCCCAATGCGCTCGACCCGACTGTCACGGGGTCGGTGCGATAAACCGCGCGGCAGCTGGCAGCGAACGTCTGCCAGGAGGCTTCGAACCGTGCCGATCTAAAGAATCCTGGTCACCAGTCTGTCCAGCGGGAAGTTCTCCCGGTAAGCCAGCCGCACCATGATGGCGCCCAGGACGCCGGTGATGGCTCCACCGACAATGTCGGTCAGGTAGTGCGTTCCGATGTAGATCCTCGACCAGCAGATCAGCAATGCCATGACCAGAAGCGCGATCGTCCGGCGCGGGAGAGCTTGCATCGCAAAGGCCGCGACAATCGCAATGGCGGCTGTCGCGTGATCGGACGGGAACGACCAGCGGCGCTGGGCGCAATCAACAGATGCGTCACACCAGCATCGTAGGGTCGTATCCGATGCACGAAGAGAAGAATGAACTGGTTGGCCGCAAGACCCAGCAGAAACGCCAGGCCGGCCGAACCGCCGCGAGACGAACATGATAACGGTCGGCCTTCGCCCACCGTTGCAGGACCACGGCCAGCACCATGAGGGGAACGCCGATTTGTGAGACGCCGATCATTGCCTTATCAAGAAAAGGGCTGATACCGGCCGCGGCGTTTATCCAGTGCGTTAAAGCTGCATCCATTTGGCGTCGGTCTCCGCGATTGGTCGTGAGGTGGATCTTTGAAGGCCGTCGATGAACACCGCATCCATCAGATTTTTGAAGTCGGCGTCTGGCTCAAGGGCGCGCATGCCCTGATCGAATGCATCGGTGGGATACTGCTCTATGTCATCTCCACCGACACCATTGCCGCCTGGGTCAGGGCTCTGACCCAAGAGGAATTGATCGAAGATCCGAACGATTTCATAGCGGGCCATCTGTTGCAGATGGCAAGCCATTTTTCGATCGCCAGCAAGGAGTTTTACGCCTTCTACCTGCTCAGCCACGGCCTGATAAAGCTGGCCCTGGTCGTCGGCCTCCTAAGAGGCAAGCTCTGGTCATATCCGGCATCGCTCGCGGCATTGGGCTTGTTCATGGTCTATCAAGTCTACCGCTACTCCTACACCCATTCGTTCGGCCTGCTCGTCCTGACCGTCTTCGATGCGGCCGTCATGGTGCTGATCTGGCAAGAGTGGAAGATCGTGCGACGGCGCAAGCCGGCATGACAGTTGAACTGCCGGCTGCAACGCCTGGCCGCAAGGAGCGCCCCGTTTGCCGGGGAACTCCACGCACCGTCGGACATTGTGCTCCAGACATGCAATCGGAGGATATGATGACGAGAGCCCTCGACGTGAACGAAAACACCGCGCAAAATCCGAAGCGCCCGCCGCAAACGCAGACCGGCGACACGCTCAAGAAAAAGACGGTCCGAGGCAAAGCCTTGCGGGTAAACGACAACAGTGTGGAGAACCAGGAAGCCGCCCCGCCGCCTAAACGGCGAGACTGATCGAGGAGGTGACCGGGGTCCAGAGCCCTGTCTACATAAGGTTCCGGACGGAAAACCGGTTCACGCTTTCCTGAGGTTGTTCAGGAGCCCGTGGCTTCCGCAGCATTCGCTTGAGCACATCGTCCTTGCGGATGAAATGATGCCAAAGGGCCGCCGCCGCGTGCACTCCGGCTAGGATGAGGATCAGATTGGCGCAGAGGCTGTGCAGTTCCCTGATGAACCGAGCCGTGTCGCGGTCGGGAGTAACCGGAGCCGGGATGGTGAAAAGGCCAAAGAAGCTCAAGGCGTCGCCCCTGTACCACGTCAGCAGGATGCCAAGGACGGGAATGGCGACGAGCAGCCCATAAAGCAGCAGATGCGCGATCTTTGCCGCCCATCGTTCAAGCTCCGACATTTCCGTCGGCAGTCCTGGCGTTCCCAGCACCAGCCGCAGGCCGACGCGGATGACGACCAGCGCGAACAGCAGCAGCCCAAACGAAATATGAAGCCACCAGACGAGCGCACGACCGGGGTCGCCGCGCGGAAAAAGCTCCTCCATGTAGGTCAAGCCGTAAAGGCCAATGACCAGCAGAAACACCGCCCAGTGAATGGCTTTCTGCGCGCTTGTGTAGGTGGGGTTCATGCGAGTCTTCCAGTTTTGAATGATTCCAAACTAGCCGCGATCATGTCAAAGCTTTGTCTGGCGGCGTTCCCTTTTTGGGCGCACTCGATGACACAGTTACGATTCCGCTGAAGAAAGCGTCCCAGGATCGGGCTCCGGTGATCGTGATCTGCCGGACAGTGGAACAGGAAACCTGTCAGTTCGCTGACAATCGGGCACCGGACGACAACGATGCGTCAGACAAGGAAAAGCCCGGACGAACCGGGCTTTTCCTTGGGCTCCGTGCGCCATCCGGCTGGCGCTGCTCAATAGAAGCGCGGGATCGGGCCGTTCTGTGGCGTGGTGCGGTCGCCGAGGTCGAGAAAGACCTCGTCGACATAGCACCATCCCCAGCCTTCCGGCGGATCATAGCCCTCGATGATCGGGTGGTGGGTGGCGTGAAAATGCTTGGTGGCGTGACGGTTGGGCGAGTCGTCGCAGCAGCCGACATGGCCGCAGGTTCGGCAGAGCCGCAGATGCACCCATTGCGAGCCACTCTTCAGGCATTCCTCGCAGCCGAGCGCGCTCGGCGTCACGTCCTTGATCCCGGCTGCATGTCTGCATTCATCCGCCATCACACTCTCCGATCCGTTCAGGCTCAACTATTCCCTTTGCGCAATTCCCCAGGGGAAAGCGCTACGCGCTTTTCCCGGGAAAACCGTCACACACTTTTCCTGGAATTGCCCTGCGTGGCGTGGCCGCCGTCTTGCGCGAGATATGCATGCAATGCCGCGACCACCTGGGCACCCTCGCCGACTGCCGCCGCGACACGTTTGACCGAGCCGGAGCGGACGTCGCCGATGGCGAACACCCCGCTGCGGCTCGTCTCCATCACGCCATGCGCCGATCCCAGCTCCGATCCGGTGCGCACGAAACCCCTGGCGTCCAGCGCCACGTTGCAGTTCGCCAGCCAGTCCGTATTCGGGTCGGCGCCGATGAACAGGAAGAGATGGCGGATCGGGCGCGTCGCCTGCACGCCGCTCGCGCGGTTGCGCCAACGCACGCTGGCAAGATTGCCCTCATTGCCTTCCAGCGCCTCGATCTCGGTCCCGGTCAGGATCTCGATGTTCGGCTGCGCCTTGATGCGCTCGACCAAATAGCGCGACATGCTCGCCTCGAGGCTGCCGCCGCGCGCCAGCAGCGCCACCTTGCGCACATGGCTGGCCAGGTAGACCGCCGCTTGGCCCGCCGAATTGCCGGCGCCGACCAATGCCACTTCCTGGCCGCCACAAAGCCGTGCTTCGATCGGCGAGGCCCAGTAGTGCACCGAGGTTCCCTCGAATTGCGCCAGGTTGGCGACATCGAGCCGGCGATAGCGCGCGCCGCTGGCGATCACCACCGTGCGCGTCCGCACGCTCTCGCCGTCGCCGACATCGAGCGTGTAACGGGCGCCGTCGGCCGCGGCGCTCAGCAGCTTCGCCTCGTCCGGTATCACCATTTCGACGCCGAACTTCTGCGCCTGGTTGTAGGCGCGCGCCATCAGCGCCATTCCCGAAATACCGGTCGGGAAGCCGAGATAGTTCTCGATGCGCGAGGAGGCGCCCGCCTGCCCGCCAAAGGCACGGCAATCGAGCACGATCGTCGACAGCCCTTCGGAAGCCGCATAGACGGCGGCCGCCAGCCCCGCTGGCCAGGCGCCGACGATGGCGACGTCATATAGCCTAGAAGCATCGATTGGCCGCAGCAGGCCGATGCAACGGGCGAGATCCTTCTCGCCGGGGTTGAGCAACAGCCTGCCGTTCGGACATAAAACGATCGGCAGATGATGAGGATCGACGTCGAAGCGCTCGACCAGGGTTTTCGCGCAGGGATCGCTATCGGAATCAAGCATGCGGTGCGGCTGGCCGCTGCGGGCCAGGAACCCCTGCAGCCGCAACACGTCGCCATTGTCGACGGGGCCGATGATGATCGGCCCGCTGGTGGCGCTTTCCAGCAACCCGACACGGCGCAGGATCAGCGCCCGCATGATGCGCTCGCCAAGATTTGCCTCCTGCACCATTAGGTCGCGCAATCTCTGCGAGGGGATGACGAACGCCTCGACCGGCTCGGCGGCCCGCGCATTCACCAGCGAGGGCCGGGCCGAAAGCTGGGCCAGTTCGCCGACGAAGCTGCCCGGACCGTGGGTGACGATCGTTTCGCGCCGACCGAGCCCGCCATCCTGGGTGATGTCCACCCTGCCCGACAGGACGACGATCAGGCCGGGCGCCACATCGCCGGCGGTGACGATGTGCTCGCCGGCGGCATAGGCACTGGCCTCGCCGAACCGGCGCATGCGATCGATGTCGGCCTCAGCCAGAGTGGGGAAGGCCTGATCGCGGCGGGCGCCGAAGATGGCGGTGGCGGATTGAGACATGGTTTCGAACCTAGCGAACCGGCCGCGAGGTTTGAAGTGGTTTGTTCGGGACTAGCCGGGAGGGCAGGTCGGCGGCAACAAAAAAGCCCGGACGAGCCGGGCTTTTCGGCGATCCCCGAT
Source organism: Mesorhizobium sp. RCAM 05104 (assembly GCF_059683645.1). NCBI lineage: Bacteria > Pseudomonadati > Pseudomonadota > Alphaproteobacteria > Hyphomicrobiales > Phyllobacteriaceae > Mesorhizobium > Mesorhizobium sp. RCAM 05104. Next base: position 3,730,342 of record NZ_CM185033.1, read on the forward strand.
GGAGTCGACAATGAGACCGGCTGGCTTGTCGCGGAACACCCGGTTCACGCGGGCGATGAGCGCGCTACGCGATCAGTCCGTTCAAAGGCCTGACGGCGATGCTGGACGGGAACACACGCTGCGACAGGGTGAACTCCGAAATACCGAGATGGTCGCGCAAAAGGCCCTTCAGCACCGCTCGAAGATCGGTCGTCGGCATAAGGTCTCGGCCTTGATGTAGTTGGGAGTCTCCGAGTCCCGGCCAGTCCGCCACAATCCGTCCGCCCTTGACGGCGCCACCCATCAGGAAGGCCGTCGTGGCGGTACCATGGTCGGTCCCCTCATTGCCGTTGATCCGCGCCGTGCGACCGAACTCGGTGATGGCGACGATCACGGTATCGTGCCAGACGGACTTCAGGCCGCTGGCCAACCCCTCCAAAGCGTCATCCAAGGCCGCCAACAGCCTTGCCAGCTTTCCGTGTCCGGCGCCCTCGTTCGCGTGCGTGTCCCAGCCGTCAAAGCTGAGTGCGGCAATTCGCGGCCCAGACTCGGCCGCGAGCAGTTTCGCCGCGCCCTTCGCCGCCTCGCGGAAGGAAGGCCCTGCCGTCTTTGTGCGCGGCACGGGAACGTCGCCATGACCTGACAGACTGTCGATTTCGCGGCCTTCGACGAAGGCACGCAACAGCGCCGGATCGGTTTCGCCATAAAGCTCCATAAGACGACTTTGCGTGTCCGGAGAGGCTGACTGGAAATTTGGCGGCGTCCACGTCAATGTGGGCGCGGCACCACGGAAAATCAGCGGAACAGTGGGACTGATGGCCAGCCCGACCGGACGGGCGACCTCTATTCGGTCGCCAACCGGAAGTTCCAGTACCGCACGATTGAGCCAGCCGGATGCTGTGTCTCTTGGCCCAGGCATGCCGCTTTCCAGGACATCCTGGCCGTCGAAATGGGAACGATCCCTGTAGGGCGTGGCCACGGCATGGACGATCAGGGCGTCGCCGGCCGCGTAGTGTGCGTGCAATGTCCGCATCGCATCATGCAAACCGAAAAATCCATCCAGCGACAGGATACGCCCGATGCCGGCCACGCCAATCGCAAGCTCGCCCCGCAAGCGCGCATAATTCGGGTCCCCGATGGGTGGCACAATGGCCAGACCGTCCAAAGCTCCGCGCAGGACAACGACTACCATGCGTGGATCGCGCGGCGCAGCGTAGACCGTGCGTGGCATTCTCGACCAGGCAACGAAACTGCCGCTTGGGACACCCGTTGGCGGCATCGCCGTCATCTCCGCTGGAACTCCGGACTCATGAGCAACAAAGCCAGTGCCTGCGATCTGGTTGGGGCACGGGCAATATGCTCCCGCGTACGTGTGGAACAACGCTTGCCCAATACCGCATCGGTGACAGCCAGCGGGTCCAGGTCAATACGGACCCGCGCCGCCAGCTCTTCGGCGAAATCGAGACGATCGGTCATCGCATTGCCAGCCAGCCAGCTATCGGCGTGATCGGGAAAACCATTGGGGGCGTGTGGATTCCACAATGGCTGACCCAGGGCGCTCAACACGCGTGCGACCTGTGCGACATCGATGCCGAGACCCAGAGCCCTGAGAGCCGACCACAGGAATTCACCTGGGCTCTTGATCTTCACCACCGGCCCCCACGCCTTGTCGTGGAGAAGCAGCGTTCGAACACACGCTTTTAGGTCCCCGCCACTCTCAAGGAACACTGCCGTGATCTCTTCGGCAATGTCGGGCGCGGGGTGATCGTCAACGAAGTGACGGACGAGCTTCCAAGCGATCCGCTTTGCTGTTGCTTCATGGGCCGCGAGAGTGGACAGAACCGCTTCGCCCTGATCCACGCCGGTTTGCGGATAGTCGACATCCATGACCCGCTGGCCGCCAGGCTCATGTGCATCCGCGACGAACCAAAAGCATCCATAGTCATCGGCAAGCTCATCGTCCCCGCTTGCGCCCCTGTAGCTCCAGCCGGTCAACACTTTCGACAGCGCGGTAACATCTGCTTGCGAATAGCCGGCCTCGACCCCCACCGTGTGCAATTCGAGCAGCTCGCGCGCGTGGTTTTCATTGCACCCGCGTCCGGACTGGCGCCCGATCACCGAATTCGGTCCGACCGAAATCGCGCTGTTGAAATAGGAAAGCATTGCCGGGTGTCGGGTTACGGCGACAAGCATGTCTTCGAATCGCCCAAGTACGAAAGGCCGAATGGCTTCCCGCTCGAATGCCGCGGCGGTGCGCCGGACAGTGCCATTGGCGCCGGTCTCGACCACGAAATGGTTCGTCCAGAATGTCACCAGCCGCTCGACGAGCCCTGTCCTGACGATCAGGGCGCGGTCTATCCGGGCCTGCACTTCCGCTTCGAACACCCGGCGATCGATCGGCACGAAAAAGGAAAGGCGTCGGATCGCCGCCGAAAGGTACCCACGCGGAAGCCGATCCTGGCGATGTCGCTCCGTGATGATCTCGGCCGCGGACAGCAGATCCCCACCATTCAGGAGGGCGATGCCAGGTTCATCCAGCTCATCCAGAAGGACACTGCGCGGATCGTCACCCAATAGAGACAGGTCACCCGATCGCGGCCCGAGACCGAAGCGATGAAAACCAATCGAGGCGGATGCGAAAGCCAACCTTTTGCACTCCGGATACGGAGGTAATATTGAATGGAGGTGATATTGAATGTATTTTGCAATATACGTTGCAAATCAGCAGAAAAAAGTAGCCCGTAGAGGTACTCAATTGTGCAATAGAGGTACCTGGCGGTGGGTTGATCCAGTCAGATTTGTCCTTTTGGTTTGCCTCCACCAACAGCATCCGCTTGGCTGGATCGCCGCTTAGGCGGCTGCCGGGCAGTCAAAGTCGACCACCCGGGCACATGAAACCGCCGCCATCACTTATCTTCCGGGCAGTGTCGTCCCTTTCAAAGTCGCGCTTTTGTGCGCCGGAAAGGGGCATTGTTGGTATCCCTCGCGGCGTGCCACCGCGAATGCGGCCGCAATACCAACGGAGATACAAAACAAATGCGGCGGTACCAACGCACGGCTGCGGACGCCACAGGGCACAGGCAACAAAAAAGCCCGGGGAAACCCGGGCTTTTTGCTGGTCGTCTGAACTGCTTCGGACTGTCCGAAACGAGAATTTGGTGCCCAGAAGAGGACTCGAACCTCCACTCCTTGCGGAACACGGACCTGAACCGTGCGCGTCTACCAATTCCGCCATCTGGGCTGGTGCGGGCTCATGTAAGCGGGCAAGCGATGTGTGTCAACGCGCTTTTTTCAAAGCGGTTTGCCGCTTGCCGGCTCAGCTCTCCAGCACTTCCTTGGAAGCCACGGTGGAATCGGCGTTGAGCGTGTAGATGATCGGCACGCCGGTGCCGAGCTCCAGCTTGACGATCTCCTCGCCCGACTTGCCGTCGAGCGCCATGATCAGCGCGCGCAGCGAGTTGCCGTGCGCGGCGACCAGCACCGTGCCGCCGCGCAGCACATGCGGCTGCAAGTCGTGCAGGTAGTAGGGCCAGACACGGGCGCCGGTGTCCTTCAGGCTCTCGCCGCCGGGTGGCGACACGTCATAGGAGCGGCGCCAGACATGCACCTGCTCCTCGCCCCACTTCTTGCGGGCATCGTCCTTGTTGAGGCCGGAAAGGTCGCCATAGTCGCGCTCGTTGAGCGCCTGGTCGCGGATGGTCTTCAGGTCGCTCTGGCCGACCGCGTCGAGAATGTGCTGGCAGGTTTTCTGCGCCCGGATCAGCGCCGAGGTGAAGGCGATGTCGAATTTCAGGCCGCGCGCCTTGAGCTTCTGGCCGGCGGCCTTGGCCTCGGCGTGGCCCAGCTCGGTCAGGTCGACGTCGCGCCAGCCGGTGAACAGGTTCTTCAGGTTCCATTCGCTCTGGCCGTGGCGCACGAGCACGAGGGTTCTCGACATGTTTGCTCCCTTCAGGTTAGCAAATTTTGCAGATTGGCCGCTCAGCTGAGGCCGAGCACGTCCCGCATCGAATACAGTCCCGGTTTGCGGCCACGCGCCCAAAGCGCCGCCTTGACGGCGCCGCGAGCGAAGATGGCGCGGTCCTCGGCATGGTGGGCCAGCGTGATGCGCTCGCCGGTGCCGGCCAGGATCACGCTGTGATCGCCGACCACCGAGCCGCCGCGCAGCGTGGCAAAGCCGATCGAGCCCACTTTTCGCACGCCGGTGTGGCCGTCACGGACACGCACGTCATTGCCGGCAAGCGCGATGCCGCGTCCGGCGGCGGCGGCTTCGCCGAGCAGCAGCGCCGTGCCCGACGGCGCGTCGACCTTGTGCTTGTGGTGCATCTCGAGGACCTCGATATCGAAATCGTCGGCGTCGAGCGCGCGCGCCGCCTGTTCGACCAGCAGCGCCAACAGATTGACGCCGAGGCTCATATTGCCCGACTTGACGATCGTCGCGTGGCGCGCCGCCGCCTCGATCTTCGCATTGTCTTCGGCCGAGCAGCCGGTCGTGCCGATGACATGGACGATGCGCGCCTGCGCCGCGTAGCCGGCGAACTCGACTGATGAGGCTGGCGTGGTGAAATCGAGCACGCCGTCGGCCCTGGCGAAAACCGGCAGCGGGTCGGCGCTGATCGGCACGCCGATGCGGCCGGTGCCGGCCAGTTCGCCGGCATCCTTGCCCAGATGGGGCGAATCCGCACGCTCGACCGCGCCGATGACCCGCGCGCCGCGAATGGTATGGATGGCGCGGATCAGCGTCTGGCCCATGCGGCCGGCCGCGCCGACCACCACGAGGCCCATATCGGTTGCTGGCGTAGCGGGCGTGTCGCTCATGTCGTGCTCCCGGCGATGCTCTGCGTCTCGATGTCTTGTGATGGGATTGGCGCCGAAGTCTGGATCGGCGCGGCGTCGTCGACAAGCCCCAGGCCCTTGATGCCCTGCACCCTGTGGAAGCGCGCATAGACGCTGTGCGGATCGGCCATCAGCGAGGCATGGGTGCCTTCCTCGACCAGCCGCCCCTGTTCCATGACGACGATGTGGTCGGCATTGACCACCGTCGACAGCCGGTGCGCGATGACGATGGTGGTGCGCCCTTCCATGACCGTCGTCAGCGCCTGCTGGACGCGCGCCTCGGCCTCGTTGTCGAGCGCCGATGTCGCCTCGTCGAGCAGCAGGATCGGCGCCTGCCGCACGATGGCGCGGGCGATCGACACGCGCTGGCGCTGGCCGCCCGACAGCGTCACGCCGTTCTCGCCGACCGGCGTGTCATAGCCCTGCGGCTGCTGGCGGATGAAATCGTCGGCCGCCGCCTGCCGCGCGGCCTGTTCGATCTCGGCGTCGGTGGCGCTCAGCCGGCCGTAGCGGATGTTGTCGCGGATGCTGCCTTCGAACAGATAGGGCTGCTGCGAGACATAGGCGATCGAGTTGCGCAGAGACTGCTTGGTGACCTTCGAGATGTCCTGGCCGTCGATCTCGATCGTACCGGCCTCGACGTCGTGGAAGCGCTGCAGCAGCGCCACCAGCGTCGTCTTGCCGGCGCCCGAGGCGCCGACGATGGCGGTCACCTTGCCGGCGGCGGCGACAAAGGTCAGATCCTGCAGCACCGGCGCCTCCTCGACATAGCGGAAGGACACGTTGTTGAAACGCACTTCGCCGGAGGTGAATTTCGCCTCGGCGGCTCCCGCCACATCACCTTGCTGCGGCTCCAGGTCGAGAAGCTCGTAGATCATGCGCGCATTGACCAGCGCGCGCTCCATGCCGACCTGCATGCGCGCCAGCCGGCGGGCCGGATCATAGGCGAGCGTCAGCGCGGTGATGAAGGAAAAGACCGCGCCCGGCGGCTGGCCAAGAACGGTGGCCCGGTAGCCCGAATAGGCGATGACGCTGGCGAAGGCGACGCCGGCCAGCATCTCGGAAATCGGCGTCAGCCGTTCCGAGACGCGGGCGATCTTGTTCGACCGCTGTTCCGCGTCGTTGGCAAGCTTGCCGATGCGGCGCGCCAGTTCGTCCTCCATGGTGAAGGCCTTGACGATGGCGATGCCTTGCGTGGCCTCCTGCATGGCGCCGATCAGCCGCGAGTTGATCTGCACCGATTCGCGGGTGATGCGCCGCACCCGGCGCATCAGGTAGGTGACGGTGTAGATCAGCGGCGGCCCGATCAGCAGCGAGCTCAGGGACAGCACCGGATCCTGATAGATCATGACGCCGACCAGACCGACCAGCGAGACGGCGTCGCGCGCGATCGACGTCACCGTCATCGACAGGAGGTCGCGAATGCCGTTGACGTTCTCGTTGATCTGCGCCGCCAGCCGCCCGGAACGGGTGTCGTTGAAGAAGCTGACGCCGAGCTTCATCAGATGGTTGAAGATGCGCTGCTGGTAGCGCGCGACCAGATTGTTGCCGATCCTGGCCATCGTCACCGCCTGGCCATAGCCGGCAAGCCCACGCAGGATGAAAGCCCCCAGAAGTGCGGCGCAGATCCATGGGATCAGATCGCCGCGCCTTTCATAGAAGATCTGATTGACGACCGGACTCATGATCCAGGCGGAGAGGGCCGTCGTCGCGGACACGGTCAGCAGGCAGAGGATCGTGAAAATATACGCCCCTCGATAGTCGCGGCCGTTCTCCTCGAGGATGCGGCGGATGACCGCCACGATCTCGCCCGCACGGGGTTTCGACAGGTTGGGAGGTGGAAGTGTCAAATCGGAGCGCTTCGTAGGTTTCAGCTTCCCGCCGCCGGGCAATTTGGCACCCCTCTTAACGCCAAGGAGCCGGCTTGCCTATGCCTTGGCTTGACTAACTTCGTCGCGCCAGCGCCGGCCCGCCGTCTGGACGCCGAACAGCGAGGGGTTGCGGGCATAGGCGGCAAGGCCCAGGAGCGCCGCCAGCGGATGGGTTATCACGTAGACGGGCATGGTGCGCATCAGGGCGCTGTGCGGCGCCTTGTCTTCGAAGGCGGCGCGGAAATTGCTGGCTTTCAGCGCCGGCACGATCTTCTGCGCGATGCCTCCGGTGAGGAAGACGCCGCCCCGGCTCATGAACACCAGAGCGAGGTCGCCGGCGGTGCGCCCGAGGCAGGTGACGAAGGTCTCCAGCGCTTCTTGCGCGACGGGATCGGTCTTGGCCAGCGCTGCTGCGGTGATCTCGGCCGGCGTGGTGAAGGGCGACGGCTTGCCGTCCGCCTTGGCCACCGCCCGGTAGACGTTGACGAGGCCGCGTCCGCACAGGATCTGCTCGCCCGAAATGCGGCCCTCGAGCTTCTCGATATGCGGGAAAACCTCGAAATCGCGCGGCGTGCGCGGGCCGATGTCCATATGGCCGCCCTCGCCGGGCACCGGTATCCAGTGACGCAGCGCATAGACCAGTCCGGCGACGCCGAGCCCGGTTCCGGGACCGAGCACCACGCGCCCGGCATTGGGCTCCGGCGCCCCGCCGCCGATCTTTTCCATGTGCTCCTCGCCGAGCGCGACGACGGCCAGCGCCTGTGCCTCGAAATCGTTGAGCACGACGATGTCGCTCAAGCCCAGGCTTGCGAACATCTGCCTGGGCTTGACGATCCAAGGGCAGTTGGTGAGCTCGATCTCGTCGCCATCCACCGGGCCGGCCACCGCCAGCACCGCTGAATTGGGGCGAACCGACGAGCGGTCGAGCACCGCCGCCTGGATCGCCTCGTCTATGGTGTTGTAGTTGGCGGTCTGGACGATGGTCGGCTCACCGGCCTCGGAATTGGCGTCGAGCACGATCGAGAAGCGCGCATTGGTGCCGCCAATGTCGCCGATCAGGATCGGAAACCGCAGCAAAGTATCGTCATCGCCTGTGCCTGGCATGCTCTCGTCCGTCCCCGGCGCCCCCTGACGGCGTGTCGCCGTTCTCCCGTTGACTAGCGCATGAGTTTGAAAAGGGAAAGCTGCTTCGGCGGCAGTTCGTTTCAGGTTTCGAATTGGTCCTCCATCTTTCCGAGCGCCGGTGCCGCCCCTCACCTGCCTGCCGGCATCCTCTCCCCGTATAGTGACGGGGAGAGGGGCGCTCTCAACACCGGACTCGCTAATCATCGGGGTTGCAAGAAGGGCGCCGAGGTTTCGGCCAGCCCCCTTCTCCCCGTCACTATACGGGGAGAAGTGCCCGGCAGGGCGATGAGGGGCAGCGCTGACATCAGCGACCAACTCGTCTCCAGCCCAAGTTGGAAGCTGGAGCGACTTGCCTGACGTCAGTTGCCAGGCGGCCGTGGCCGCGGCACCGGGACGCCAACCTCGGGTGTCGCGGTGAAGGCGTTCATCGAGGCCGGCAAGCCGGCCGTGCCACTGGCCGTGGTTGCGGGCACGGACGGCGCCTCAGGCTCGGGCGCGGCGACCGCGACCGGGACGGCGCCGCCGTGATAGGTAGCGGCCTCGACCGAGGCCGGCCCCGGCGCGTCGAGCACGGCGCGGCATTCCCTGGGCAGGTTCGCCATCGTCATGAGGTCGCGGGCTTTCGGCGCATCGGGGTTCTTGTTGGGACGCCAGGGCTGTTCGGTGAACCACCAGGCCAACGGCTTGCCGCAGCCATCATCGCCCGGTGTCGCCTCCTGCGCCTTGCAGTTTGGCGAGCCCGGCTGGCAGCCGATGCGCATGTGGAAATGATAGTCGTGGCCCCAGAACGGCCGGATCTTGCGCAGCCAGGAGCGATTCCCCTTGACGGTGTCGCAGAGCTTTTTCTTGATGCCGGGATTGACCAGGATGCGCTCGACCTCGGGGTAGCTCGCCGCCCGCTTCAGAAGGTTTGTGTGCTGTGGCGTCCACAGCGCGTCCTTCACCAGATGCGTCTTCTCGTCGACCATCAAGGTGGCGCTCATGCTTTCGCGTTGCGCCATCGACAGCGGGCGACTGGGCATCGGCGTCAGCCAGATGTCGGCGTCGAGCCCGATCTGGTGCGACGCGTGGCCGGTCATCATCGGACCGCCGCGCGGCTGCGAAATGTCGCCGATCAGCAGTCCCGGCCAACCGTCGGCGGCGGCGTCGCGCGACAGTTTCTCGATCAGCGCGATCATCGCCGGATGGCCCCAGCGGCGGTTGCGCGACGGCCGCATCACCTCCCAGGTCGGACCGTCCATGGGAATGGCGACGCCGCCGGCAAAACAGCCCTTGGAGTAGAAGCCGATCGACTGTGCCGATGTCGCCGCCGGCAGTTTCTTGGCGCCGAACAGGTCCTTCGCCCGTTCCTCGGCCGCTGCCGGCCACGCGGCGAGCCCGGCCAGGACGGCCAGGCCAAACGCAGCGGCCAGGATTGTCCTGCTGCCCAACGGCGACGGAACCGATGACATCATGCGACCTTTCCCTCCGCGAACCGCTGAACGGCAACCCGAATCATATCACGCCGCGCCGCCGGCTACGATCGCTAGCGCTTCATCGGGCTGCGCGGCTCGCCGTCGCGCCAGTCGCCGCTTGCCCACATATGGTCGAGAGCCGAGCGGTAATCCGGAAAGCGAAAGCGATAGCCCGCCGCCTTGATCGCCGCGTTGGCGACCCGCTTGTTCTCACCATAGAAGGATCGCGCCATGGGCGAAAGTTGGGCGGCGTCGAAGGGAATTTCGGGTGGCGGTGTGACACCCATCAGCGACGCGGCATAGGCGACGACATCCTGCGGCGGTGCCGGCAAGTCGTCGGTGACGTTGAAGATGCCGCCGGCATTGCCCCCGATGAGCTGCCAGAGCGAGCCGGCAATGTCGTCGCAATGGATGCGGTTGAACACCTGGTCGGGCTTGACCAGCCGTCTTGCGGTGCCGTTCTCCAGATTGACCAACGCGTTGCGGCCCGGTCCGTAGATGCCGGAAAGGCGCAGGATCGCCACCGGCCGGCCGATGCCCCGGCCGAGTTTCAGCCAGTCCTGCTCGGCCTCAACCCGCATCACCGAGCGCTTCGACACCGGCCGGCATTGCGCCGTTTCATCGACCCATGCGCCGTCATAATTGCCATAGACGCCGACGGTCGAGAGATAGCCGATCCATTCCAGCGCCGGCATCTGGCTGATTGCCGGACGGGCGGCGTTCAGCACCGGATCGCCGGCCTCTTCCGGAGCGACCGAAATCACCAGATGCGTCGTTTGCTTCAACGCATCGCCGATTTCGCCCGTCAGCGCGCCATCGAACTGCAGCGGCGCGATGCCGGCCTGGCGCAGCGCCTCGAATTTCTCCGGCGAGCGTGTCGTGCCGAGGATCGTGGCGGCATCCTTGTTGGCGCGGGCAAAGGCCTTGCCGGAATAGCCGGCGCCAAAGATGAGGATCTGGCGTTCGCTCATGCATGTGTCCCGGTTGGATTTGGCCGCGCCAGACGCCATTCATCGCGCACGGCCCCGTCGCCCTCGGTCTTCAGGCCGGTCGCGGCCCGTTCGTAGTATTCAGCCTCGGGCACCAGCCGCGCCAGCGCCCATATTGCCGTGCCCCGCACCAGCGGCGAGGCATCATCCAGCAAGACACACACGGCGCCGGCAAGCGAGGCGTCGCCGGAATTGCCGGCGGCGATCAGCACGTTGCGGACAAAACGATCGCGGCCGATGCGTTTTATCGGCGACCCGGAGAACAAGGCGCGGAACGCCGCATCGTCCAGTTGCAACAGCTGGGCAAGCGACGGCTCGCGCAAATCGTCGCGCGCGGCGAGCTTGGCCTCGGAAGCCGTCTTGGCGAACTTGTTCCACGGGCAGGCGGCGAGGCAGTCGTCGCAGCCATAGATGCGGTTGCCGATCTTCTCGCGAAATTCATGCGGGATCGGCCCCTTGTTCTCGATGGTGAGATAGGAAATGCAGCGCCGCGCATCGAGCCGGTAGGGTGCCGGGAAAGCATCGGTCGGGCAGGCGTCGAGGCAAGCGCGGCAAGAGCCGCAATGGTCGATCTCCGCCCGGTCGGGCACGAGTTCGGCCGTGGTGAAGATGGTGCCGAGGAACAGCCAGGAGCCATGTTCGCGGCTGACCAAGTTGGTGTGCTTGCCCTGCCAGCCAAGCCCGGCGGCCTCGGCCAGCGGCTTTTCCATGACGGGCGCGGTGTCGACGAACACCTTCACGTCGCCGCCGGCGCGCGCCACGATCTTGCCGGCGATTTCCTTCAGCCGGCCCTTCATCACGTCATGGTAGTCGCGGTTCTGCGCATAGACGGAGATGGCGCCACGGTCGCGCTTGGCCAGCACTTCGCGCGGATCATGGTCGGGGCCGTAGTTCATCGCCAGCACGATGATCGAGCGCACCTGCGGCCAGAGTGCGGTCGGTTCGCCGCGGCGCGCAATCGTCTCGGCGATCCAGTCCATCGAGCCGTGAAAGCCGTCGGCAACGAATTCGGCGAGGCGGGCCGGCGCCAGCGGGATTGCATCGGGAGTGGTGACGGCGACGGCATCGAAGCCGGCGCGATGCGCCTCCGCGTCGATCAGCGCGCGCAGTTTCGACGCGTCAGAAGTCGAGGTCCGCATAATGTGACACCGGCGACAGGCCGCGCACCCGGTCGGTCAAAAGCGGCCGGAAGGAGGGCCGCGACTTCACCCGCGTGTACCATTCGCGCGCAGCAGGGTGCTCGCGCCAGTCGATCTCGCCGAGATAGTCGAGCACCGACAACGTCGCCGCCGCCGCGAGGTCGGCGTAGGTGACCCTGCTGCCGGCCAGCCAATGGCGGGTGCCGGCCAGCCAGTTGGTGTATTTCATATGCTGGCGGATGTTGGCACGCGCCGCACGGATCGCGCCCGAATCGGGTGAGCCGCCGCCGGCGGTTTCCGGCATAATCGGCTTCAGCACGCGTTCGCGCACCAGATGCCGGGTGACTTCGCTTTCGGCCTTGTTGAGATACCAGTCGATGAGCCGGCGGATTTCGGCGCGCTGCATCGGGTCCTCGGCGAACAGCCGCTTGTCGCGCTTCAAGACGCCGCGCGTTTCATCGAGGTATTCGGCGATCACCGTCGCGCCGACGATCGGCACATCGCCCTCGGCCAGCAGGATCGGCAGCGTGCCGGCCGGGTTCAGCGCCAGGAACTCCTTGCGCCGGGTCCACGGCTTTTCCTCGATCAAAGCCAGCTCCTCGCCATACTCGCCGAAAGCGAGGCGGACGAAGCGGCAGGTGGCGAACATGGGATGATGGAAAAGCGTCAGCATGGTTCCGCGATGATAAAGCGCACTGGCGAATCGCCGGGCGCACCGGTAAGTCTTGGCCGCCCGGTTAGCGGGCCGTCATGGTGTTGCGACCTATAGGGGGACTTGCGGGCCATGACAAGCAAACCGTTCTGTCAGCCGTCACGCCAATGCCGAGGTAGCCATGGAAAGCCAGACCATCGTCGAAGCCTTGCTGCTCGGCCTGCTGGAGGGGCTGACCGAGTTCATACCGGTTTCGTCGACCGGCCATATCCTGCTCGCCGGCCATTTCCTCGGCTTCCATTCGACCGGCAAGGCCTTCGAGATCCTGATCCAGCTCGGCGCCATCCTTGCCATCCTGAGCGTCTATTTCCGCCGCCTGTGGCAGATGCTGCTCGACCTGCCGCATGACCGGCTGACCCGGCATTTCGTCATCGGCATCCTGATCGCCTTCCTGCCGGCGGCCATCATCGGCGCGCTGGCGCATGATTTCATCAAGACGGTACTGTTCGAATCGCCACGGCTGATCTGCATCATGCTGATCATCGGCGGCGTCATCCTGCTGGCGGTGGACCGCATGAACCTCAAGTCGGTCTACCGCGACGTCGAGCGGTTCCCGACCCGGCTTTACCTGCAGATCGGGCTTTTCCAGTGCCTGTCGCTGATCCCCGGCACGTCGCGCTCGGGATCGACCATCGTCGGCGCGCTGCTGCTGGGCGTCGACAAGCGGGCGGCGGCCGAGTTTTCCTTCTTCCTCGCCATCCCGACGATGGTCGGCGCCTTCGCTTTCGACCTGTTCAAGAACCGCAACGTGCTGAGCAGCGCCGACCTGCCGATCATCGCCATCGGCTTCGTCGCCGCCTTCGTCACGGCACTGGTCGTCGTCCGGTACCTGCTCGATTACGTCTCACGCAACGGCTACGCGCTGTTCGGCTGGTGGCGGCTGGTGGTGGGGATCGTCGGGCTGGTGGCGCTGATGGTTTGGGGGTGAGGAGTGTTCCGCGAAGCGGACGGAAAGCCAATTGCTTGGCTTTCCGAACGACGAACGCCCTGAGCCTGCGAAGGGCGAGCGACGGCCTTCAATTCCTTCCATAAAACGCGTTCTCGACATGCACCGGCCAGCGCCAGGGCAGCACCGCGACCATGTCGAAACGCATCGAGAGCTTGCCATAGTCGGGCTGACGGGACAGCCAGATGTCGGCGGCCGCCTCGATGCGGCGTTCCGATTCATGGCCGATCGCCTCCATAGCTTCGATCAGCGTGCGCCGTGCCTTGACCTCGACGAACAGCACCAGATCGCCGCGCCGCGCGATCAGATCGATCTCGCCGAAGCGGGTGCGATGGCGGCGTGCCAGGATCCGGTAGCCCTTCAGCATCAGCGCCGCCGCGGCCAGCCACTCGCCGCGATGGCCGCGCCGATAGGCTTTCTGGCGGCTGGCACTCGGCCGCTCAGCCACCATCGCCTTCTCCGGAATTTTGTCTGACCATGATCTCTGGACAAACGGAACCGTTTGTCGGGGAAAACCGGTTTCCACTTTTCGGGATCATGGTCTGTCCTTGAGCTCCAGCAGCCGCCGATACAGCGCCTGCTTCTGGCCGCCGGTCATCTTCGCGGCTTCGGCCGCTGCCTTGGAGGCCGGCATTTCGGCGGCGAGCGACAACAGCAGACGATCGATGTCGGCCGGCTCGTCTGCCTTGGCCTCGGCCGGGCCGACGCAAACAACGATCTCCCCCTTCGGCGTATCGGCCGCCGCGTAGTGGTCGGCAAGCTCCTGCAGCGTGCCGGTGCGCATCTCCTCGAAGGTCTTGGTCAATTCCCGGCCAATCGCGGCTCTTCGGCCGCCGCCGAGCGCTTCGACCATGGCGCCGAGGGACTCGGCCAGCCTGCGCGGCGATTCGAAGAAGATCAGCGTCGCCGGCACGGCCTTCAAGGCTTCCAGCCGTGTCAGCCGCTGGCCCGTCTTCACCGGCAGGAACCCCGCGAACAGAAAGGCGTCGGAGGGCAGGCCGGAGGCCGTCAGCGCCGCGAGGGGGGCCGACGGGCCCGGGATCGGCACGACGCGAATGCCATGCTCGAGCGCCTCGCCCACCAGCCGGTAGCCTGGATCGGAGACAAGCGGCGTGCCGGCGTCCGAGATCAGGGCCACGCTCTGTCCGGCTTGCAGTGCCGCGATCAGTTTCGGCCCGGCCTCGCCAGCATTGTGCTCGTGGTAGGCCGTGGTGCGGCGGCGAATGCCATAGCGGTCGAGCAGCACGCGCGACACCCTCGTGTCCTCGCAAGCGACGATGTCGGCGGCGGCCAGCGTCTCCAGCGCGCGCAGCGTGATGTCGGCCAGATTGCCGATCGGCGTCGCCACCAGATACAGCGCCGGTTCGAGCGGACGGGCCGCGATCTCGGTCTGCCCGACCACATAGCTGCGCTTGCCCGTTTCGCCGGTCACTGATGCCTTCTCCGTTCGGCCCTGTTTGGCACGGCTCACGCCCGGTTGCAAAAGCGTCGAGCGAAGTGAAATTCCCGCCATTCCTTTGCCACAGTAAGGAACGAAACCGGGTTTGGCAGATTTAGCCCCTGATTCCGAGGAGGACAGGATGGACAGCCTGAAGATACAGGACGCTTTCACGCCCTATTATGCCGTCCGCAAGCGCTTTGCCGCACCCAAGGACAGGCGCCTGCCTGCCAGGACCGAAGGCAGCCTGACCAACGAGCTGGCCGCGAGCGCCCTGCCAGCGGACATCAGGCTTTCCGACACCGAACCCGACAGCACGACGGAGCACTGACCGGACGATGCCCAATCGCTTCGATATTTTCATCACCCGTCTTGAAACAAAAAGCGCTCGCGAGGGCGTTCCATCGCATCCGATAGGCGACCAGCATCGCGCCCGCCGCGACAAGGTCGATGCCAAGCCGGTTCGCGCCGGAGAGCCACTCGCCGAGAAAGACCGCGCCAAACACCGCCACAAGCACGACGCCTGACTTCCGCAAGGCCTCCGCGCCTCCGCGATTGGATTCTGCTCCCGCCGCCGGCGCAGGTCGCGGCATGGATCCTCGGGTCCGAGGATGACGACGGCGCGAATTATTCAGCCGAAGCCGCACCAAGTCCGGGTCCATGAATTCATAGTCGTCTGGTATATCGAGGCAGATGACCTTGGCCTTCTTCAGACTGGCCTTGAATTTCTTCTGCAATTTGGCACGGTGTGCCTTTTCCATGACGAAGATGATGTCGGCCCACACCACCAGCTCATGCGTCAGTGGCGTGTCGGCATCGTGGTTGGTTCCCGCCGACGCGACCTCGATGGCCCTGCGACTGGAAAACACCTGCTCGGCGGTCGGGCTGCGCAAGCGGTTCTGGCTGCAGACGAAGAGGACGGTCTTCAAGGTTGTTCAGCGCGCCAGATCGGCCACCACGGCGTCGAGCACGATCATGCCGGCCGGGGTTGCGCGGAGCCGAGCATTGCCGATCGGCGCCACCAGCCCCTCGCCCTGCAGCATCGACAGCCGCGCGCTCGACAGGCCGCGGCCGGAAAATGCTTCGTAGCGGGAGAGGTCGATGCCTTCCGCCAGCCGCAGGCCCATGAGCAGGAACTCGTCTGCTTCTTCGGAGCGGGTCAGGATCTCGCCGCCGGTGACGCCATGGCCCTTGGCCTCGACCAGGTTGGCCCAGGTTTCCGGCATCCGCTCGGCGATCGTTACCGTACGGCGGCCGTTCTCGACAAAGCGGCCATGCGCGCCGGGGCCGACGCCAACATATTCGCCATAGCGCCAGTAGGTCAGATTGTGCCGGCTTTCGGCGCCCGGCCTGGCGTGGTTGGAAATCTCATAGGCCGGCAGGCCGTGCGCCGTGGTGATCTCCTGCGTCAGCGCATAGAGGTCGGCGGCATGGTCGTTGTCGGGAATGACGAATTTCTTCGCCGCATGCAGTGCATGGAAGGGCGTGCCCTCCTCGATGGTCAGCTGGTAGAGCGACAGATGATCGGCGGCATGGCCGATCGCCTGTTCAAGCTCCGATGCCCAAGCCTCCGGCGTCTGGCCAGGCCGTGCGTAGATCAGGTCGAAGGACAGCCTCGGGAATATGTCCCGCGCGAGCCCGATCGCATGCAGGGCTTCCTCGACATTGTGCAGCCGGCCGAGGAAACGCAGATCCTTGTCGTTCAGCGCCTGCACGCCGAGCGAGACCCGGTTGACGCCCGCCGCCCGGTAGCCGCGAAAGCGCTCGGCCTCGACCGAGGACGGATTGGCCTCCAGCGTCACCTCGATGCCATCCGGAACGGTCCAGTTCTTCGCCACCGCGTCGAGGACCTTGGCCACGGTTTCCGGCTTCATCAGCGACGGCGTGCCACCGCCGAGAAAAATGCTGGTCACCTCGCGCGGCCCGGTGCGCTGGCGCATGGTCGCCAGTTCCGCCTCGAAGGCGTCGGCAAAGCGCTCCTGGTCGACCGGCTGGTGGCGGACGTGGCTGTTGAAGTCGCAATAGGGGCATTTGGCCGCGCAGAACGGCCAATGGATGTAGACGCCAAAGCCGGGCGTCCGGTCGAGCAGCATGCTCATGTCGAGCCCAATCTGGCCAGATTCAATCGTGCTTCGGCAAACTTCTGGAAGGCGCGGGCGCGGTGCGACAGCGCCGTGGCCTGGCCAGGCTTCCAGCCGTGCTTTTCCTCGGCGCTCATCTCGCCAAAGGTCTTGTCGAAGCCATTCGGCAGGAACACCGGGTCGTAGCCGAAGCCGAGTTCGCCGCGCGGCGGCCAGACCAGCGTGCCTTCGGCCTCGCCGCGATAATATTCGGCGTCACCGTCGGGAAACGCCAGGCAGATGACGGCGACAAAGCGCCCCTTGCGCTGCTCGGCCAAGGCAGCGCCGACTTCCTGCAGCGCCACTTCGGTGCGCTGCATGGCCATGCCGAAATCGCGCGACCCATCCGGGGTTTCGGCCCAATTGGCGGTGTAGACGCCGGGCGCGCCGTCGAGCGCGTCGACGCACAGGCCGGAATCATCCGACAGCGCCGGCAGGCCGGTGGCCTTCGCGGCGGCCAGTGCCTTGATGTAGGCGTTTTCCTCGAAGGTGGTGCCGGTTTCGTCAGGCTCCGGCAGGCCGTACTCCTTGGCCGATTTCGCTTCGAAGCCGAACGGCGCCATCAGGTCGGCGAATTCGCGCAGCTTGCCGGCATTGTGGCTGGCGACGACGATCTTCTTTCCGTCAAGAGAATGCATCAAAGGCCCCAGATTCTTGGCTCGGCGAACTCGATCGAATTGCCCGAGGGGTCGCGTATATAGATCGAACGTCCGCCTTGCGGCCACTCGAATTCGCTTTCGATGGCGATCTTCTTGCCCTCGAGATGCGCTTTCCAGCCGGCGATTTCGTCGGCGGTCGCCGCAAAGCAGAGATGGCCCTCGCCGACCGCGCCGTGCGGCGGCACCGGCAGCCGGGCGTCGGGCGCCGGCGGCACCCTGGTCGCCTCGGCATTGAAGACCAGCAGCACGCCGGGGCCGCAGCGGAAAAAGATATGCCTGGCCTCGACCTTGCCGAGGAGGTTGAGGCCGAGGACGCCGGTGTAGAACTTCTCAGCGGCGTCAAGATCGGTGACGTAGAGAGCCGATTCCAGAATTGCAGAGGGAGTCATGAGGCACCCCCTCTGCCCTGCCGGCCATCTCCCCCACAAGCAGGGAGATTTGAAGCTTCGGCCTCGCTGCGCTTTCTGCTGCTTTGGAAATTGGCGAAGGCCATCGGCACAACCGATCTCCCCCCTTGCGGGGGAGATGGCCGGCAGGCCAGAGGGGGGTGGGAAGGATCGCCAACCTCATCAATACAACCGGAGCTTACGCCACCGCCATCTGCTGGAGGCTGACCAGGCGCTGGATGCCTTTCTTGGCCAATCCCATCAATTCCGCGAACTGTTCCTCGGAGAACGGCTCGCCCTCGGCGGTGCCCTGGATCTCGACGATGCCGCCCTTGCCGGTCATGACGAAGTTGGCGTCGGTTCCGGCCGCGGAATCCTCGATATAATCGAGGTCGATGACCGGCTGTCCGTCATGGATGCCGCAGGAAATGGCCGCGACATGATCCTTCAGCACCTTGGCGACGCTGGCCATCTGCCGCGCCTCCATCCAGCGCAGGCAGTCGTGCAGCGCCACCCAGCCGCCGGTGATCGAGGCGGTGCGGGTGCCGCCATCGGCCTGGATGACGTCGCAGTCGACAGTGATCTGCTGTTCGCCCAGCGCCTGCAGGTCGACCACGGCGCGCAAGGAGCGTCCGATCAGCCGCTGGATTTCCAGCGTGCGGCCACCCTGCTTGCCCGCGGAAGCCTCGCGGCGCATGCGCTCGCCGGTCGAGCGCGGCAGCATGCCATATTCCGCCGTCACCCAGCCCTTGCCGGAATTGCGCATCCAGCCCGGCACCTTTTCCTCGAGGCTTGCCGTGCACAGGACATGGGTGTCGCCGAACTTCACCAGGCACGAACCTTCGGCGTGCTTGGAGACGCCACGCTCGAAGGAGATGGCGCGCATTTCGTCGAATTGGCGTTTGGAAGGGCGCATTCAGGCTGCTTTCTTGTCATTTTTCGGAATCTTGGCCGGCTTGTAGCCGCATGGGACGCATGGCGCAAAGGAAAATGGCCTGAAGACCCCACACGGACACCGGGTGATCTCATACAGACACCGGGTGATCCGAGGCGCGGACACCGGGTGATCTGAGGCGCAGACACCGGGGGGATCTGACGCAGACACCGGGTGATCTGACGCAGACACCGGGTTGCGCGGGCCGTGGTGAAGTCTATATCCTTGGTACAGAGGTTTTTGCCCGCAATGACCAAGGCCGTCGATCCCAGTTCGCAGTCGCCCGCGCTTCAATCGCTAGACATGCGCTCGCGCGACATCTTCCGGCGCATCGTCGATTCCTATCTCAGGGACGGGGAGCCGGTGGGATCACGCAGCCTGTCGCGCATCCTGCCGTCCTCGCTGTCGCCCGCCACCATTCGCAATGTGATGAGCGACCTCGAGCATCTCGGCCTGATCTACGCCCCGCACATCTCCGCCGGCCGGCTGCCGACCCAGGCGGGTCTGCGTTTCTTCGTCGACGCCTTCATGGAACTTGGCGACCTCTCCGACGAGGAGCGCCGCACCATCGAGGCGCAGGTGAGGGCGTCCGGCTCTGGCGCGACGCTGGAACACATGCTGACCGAGGCCAGCCAGATGCTGTCGGGCATGTCGCGCGGCGCCGGCCTGGTGCTTGCCGCCAAGAATGAGGTGGCGCTGAAGCACATCGAATTCATCCAGCTCGAGCCGACCAAGGCGCTGGCGGTGCTGGTGTCGCAGAATGGCGACGTCGAAAACCGCGTCGTCGACCTGCCCGCCGGCATCACCGTCTCGCAACTGCATGAGGCGTCGAATTTCCTCAACGCCCATATCCGTGGCCGGACGCTGGCCGAGGCGCGGGTGGAGATCGCCCGCATCAAGGAAGAGACCAGGGCGGCGCTCGACACGCTGTCGCAGGACCTGGTCGAAAAGGGGCTGGCGGTGTGGGCTGGCGCCGACAGCGGCCTGCCGGCGCGCCTCATCGTGCGCGGCCGCGCCAACCTGCTCGAAAACGTCACCGCCCAGGCCGACATCGAACTGCTGCGGCACCTGTTCGAGGACATGGAAACGCAGGATGGGCTGATCCAGCTGCTTGACCTTGCCGAGGAGGGGTCGGGCGTGCGCATCTTCATCGGCTCGGAAAACAAGCTGTTTTCGCTGTCGGGCTCGTCGCTGGTCGTCGCGCCCTATCGCGACAAGGATGCGCGCGTCGTTGGCGCGCTTGGCGTCATCGGTCCGACGCGGCTGAATTATGCCCGCATCGTGCCGATGGTCGACTATACCGCACAGCTGATTTCCCGCATGCTCCGTTGAGCCGGGCTAACCGAGGAGACGATGATGGCGCTCGAAGAACTCAAGGCCCGGATCAGCCTGCTGCTGGAGGAGATGGTCAACCAGCCGGAAGACCAGCACGAAATCCAGGAACAGTTGCGCGAAAAACTGCGGGAAATGCGGGCCATGGGCCTGCCGCTGCCGGCCGATCTCGTCGCGCTGGAAAAACGTCTCGACGACGATTTTTACGCCGCCGGGAACTGAGCCCGAAATCGGATCGTCACGTCCTTCAACTCATCGTGCGAGGCGGAACCCAAGAGCAAACCGGCCGTTACTCTCCTTCGTGACCAAGTGGAGGACGGAATGATCCGATTGGCCCGGCTGGTGCTTCCCGCACTGTTCCTCATCACCGCGGCATTCGCCCAGCAGGCGGATCAGCCGGTGCTGAAGGGCGCGGCCGCCTTCGGCGACTGGCGTGCCGACAGGCCGGGGGTGCGCCGCCTGATCAAGCCGGAAGACCTGCCGAAGCCCTACGTGACCAAATCCGCTTCGAACAGCGCCGGCCTCGCCGAAAGGCCGGCAAGTGCCAAGCCGCGACTGCCGCCGGGCTTTTCGGCCGAGCTGGTCGCGTCGGGCATCGACAATCCGCGCGTCGTGCGCGTCGCGCCGAACGGCGACCTGTTCGTCGCCGACAGCGAGGCAAACCAGGTCCGCGTCTATCGCCTGGGCGAGGGCAGCGCCAGGCCCGTCGAGGACGGCATCTTCGCCGGCAACCTCAACCAGCCCTATGGCATTGCCTTCTACCCGCCGGGCAACAACCCGCAATGGGTGTATGTCGCCAACAGCGACAGCATCGTGCGCTTTGCCTACCGCAAGGGTGACCTGAAGGCCGCCGGCGACCCGGAAACCATCGTCGACAACATCCCTGCCAATCATCACTGGACCCGCGACATCGTTTTCTCGCCCGACGGCAAGACGCTCTATCTGTCGGTCGGCTCGGGATCGAATGTCGGCGAGGACATGGGCAAGGCGCCGCAGGGTGGGCTCGCGGCGTGGGCGACGTCAAAGCCGCTGGGTGCCGCCTGGGGTTCCGAGGATGGCCGCGCCGATGTGCTGGCCTTCGATCCGGACGGCAAGAATGGCCGCATCGTCGCCACCGGCCTGCGCAACTGTTCGGGCATGACGGTTCAGCCGGCGACCGGCGCGCTGTGGTGCGTGGTCAACGAGCGCGATGCGCTGGGCGACAATGTGCCGTCCGAATACGCAACAGTCATCAAGCAGGGCGCCTTCTATGGCTGGCCCTGGTATTATATCGGCAACAACGAGGATCCGCGCCACAAGGGCGAACGCCCCGATCTTGCCGGCAAGGCGACCGTTCCCGATGTGCTGATGCAGGCACATTCGGCGCCGCTCAACATCGCCTTCTACGACGGGAAGAATTTTCCCAAGGAGTACCAGGGCGACGCTTTTGTCGCCCTGCACGGTTCGTGGAACCGCGGCAACAGGACCGGATACAAGGTCGTCCGATTGCTGTTCAGGGATGGCAAGCCGACCGGCGAATACGAGGATTTCATCACCGGCTTCGTCATCTCCAATGGCGAGGTATGGGGACGGCCGGTCGGCGTGGCGGTGGCGAGCGACGGCGCGCTGATCGTCAGTGAAGATGGCAACGGCACCATCTGGCGCGTCACCTATGGCGGCGCTCGTTCCTGATCCTGCTTGGCGGAGGGAGAAAGTGGCCGCGAAGCGGCCGGGGCCTGCGCGTGTCGCGGCGATATCTGGTGCAATGGATTCCACCGCCCAGGGAATTCAACCCTGGTCCGTTCCATGCGACAAGGCAGTCTGATCCGAGACCAACGCCATGACCCTCACCGGATTCCTCGCCTACAGCGCCGCTCTCGGCATCGCCGCCGCCATTCCCGGCCCCGGCATCACCGCGCTCGTCGCGCGTGCGCTCGGGTCGGGTTTCCGCTCGTCGCTGGCAATGTCCTTCGGCCTGATGCTAGGCGACCTCACCTATCTGACCGCCGTGGTGCTTGGCCTCGCCTTTGTCGCGCAGACCTTCGGCCTGGTCTTTCTCGCCATCAAATGGCTGGGTGTCGCTTATCTCGCCTTCCTTGGCTGGCGCTTCTGGAACAGCGGCATCACGCCCGAGACGGTCGAGGCGAGGAAAGGCAGGGGCGGGCTGCTGTCGAGCTTTGTCGCCGGTCTCACCGTCACGCTCGGCAATCCGAAGACGATGATCTTCTATCTCGCCATCACGCCGACCATCGTCGACCTGAAGACCATCACGCTGGCCGACTATGGTATTCTCGTCGCGCTGACGATCGTCGTGCTTCTGGTGGTGCTGGTGCCGTATCTGGCGTTGGCGGCCAAGGCGCGCTGGTTCCTCAAGTCGCCGCGCGCGCTCAAGGCGCTGAACCGCACCGCCGCCGGCTTCATAGTCGGCGCCGCGGCGGTGATCGCCGCCCGTCAGTAGGGCTCTTTCGGCCAAAATATTCCCGGGACGGGCTTTTCCGGGAAATGCTTTTCCGAGACCGGGGCGTTTTAGACACGGGTCCCACTCGGATATTTTCAGTCGACAGTCTATCTTGCGCGACCGAAGGCTCTATCTTGCCGGCTGCAGTGCCATTTGCCCGAAAATCCTCACTTGCCTGAAGTTCTGGGAGCGAAACCAATGAACAAGCCCGTCACCTCCGCCCGCGTGCCCGGTCGCGGCCGCGTCTACAGTTCCATCACCGACACGATCGGCGACACGCCGCTGGTGCGGCTCGACAAGTTCGCCAAGGAAAAGGGCATCGTCGCCAATCTCATCGCCAAGCTCGAATTCTTCAATCCGATCGCCTCGGTGAAGGACCGCATCGGCGTGGCGATGATCGAGGCGCTGGAGGCCGCCGGCAAGATTTCTCCCGGCAAGACGACGCTGGTCGAACCGACGTCCGGCAACACCGGCATCGCGCTCGCCTTCGCCGCCGCCGCCAAGGGCTACAAGCTGATCCTGACCATGCCCGAGACAATGTCGGTCGAGCGCCGCAAGATGCTGGCGCTACTCGGCGCGGAGCTGGTGCTGACCGAAGGACCGAAGGGCATGAAGGGCGCCATCGCAAAGGCCGATGAACTGGCGGCGACGATCCCCAACGCGATCATCCCGCAGCAGTTCGAGAACCCGGCCAATCCGGAAATCCATCGCAAGACGACGGCCGAGGAAATCTGGAACGACACCCATGGCGAGGTCGATATCTTCGTCGCCGGCATCGGCACCGGCGGCACCATCACCGGCGTCGGCCAGGTGCTGAAGAAGCGCAAGCCCTCGGTGCATGTCGTCGCCGTCGAGCCGGAAGCCTCGCCGGTGCTGTCGGGCGGCCAGCCCGGCCCGCACAAGATCCAGGGCATCGGCGCCGGCTTTGCGCCAAAGATCCTCGACACCACGATCTATGACGAGATCGTCAAGGTCTCGAACGAAGATTCCGTCGCCAATGCGCGCCTCGTCGCCCGCCTCGAAGGCGTGCCGGTCGGCATCTCGTCGGGCGCGGCCCTGCAGGCGGCAATCGTCGTCGGCTCAAGGCCGGAGAACAAGGGCAAGAACCTGGTCGTGGTCATTCCCGACTTCGCCGAACGCTATCTGTCGACGATCCTGTTCGAGGGGCTGGGGGCTTAGTTTCTGGACGTGCCCAGGATAGATTCGCCGCGATCCTTCGTGCCCCCTCCGGCATCAAAGGTTCCGCTCTGATGCTGGCCCGCTGAAAATCCGCCCGTGGCGACCGCCACCGGCTTGAGCATGACCCCGCTTCCGGTTCATATCGCCCCCGGCCTGCCTTGAGCGGGCCGGGGGAGGAATTCATGTACAAGCTCTACACCCGTCCGGGCAGCGGCGGCTTCGTCGTCGAGGCGGCACTGGCACTGGCGAACGCGCCATTCGAGCAGATCGACGTTCCCAAGACGGACCAGCCCGATCCGGCCTTCCTCGCCATCAGTCCCTTGAACCAGGTGCCGGTGCTGACCTTGCCGGATGGCCGCTCGATCACCGAATCGGCGGCGATCTGCGTCCTGCTTGCCGAACGCCATCCCGACGCCAGACTGGCGCCGGCGATCGACGCGCCCGCCCGCGCCGACTTCCTGCGCTGGATGGCCTTCATGTCGTCGGTTCTCTATCCGGCGGTGCTGCGTTTCTACTACGCGAGCCGCTATACGTCCGATGCCGACGGCACGAAGGCGGTCAAGCAGGCGGCCGTTGCCGAGATGGATCGCGGCTTTGCCGTTCTCGATACCGCTCTCGAAGGCCATGACTGGCTGGTCGGCGACCTGATGTCGCTGGCCGACATCTATCTGGTCATGCTGGTGGCCTGGCATCCCGACGTCGACAAAGCGCGTACGGCCTGGCCGAACATCGAACGGCTGTGGGCCAAGCTGCGCGACCATCCGCTGATGAAGAAGCTCAACACGGCGCACGAGATGTGGCCGATCTGAACCGGCGGCGAAGCTTAATTTCGGAGCGCGGCCCGTTTTCCCTGCAGGAAGCGGCGCACCGCCGGATCGCGTTCGAGGCCGATCGCCCGCTCATAGGCTTCGGTCGCCAACTGGACCTGACCCAACCTGGCCAGCAGACCCGCCCGGGCTGCCCAATAAGGCTGATAGTCGTCAAGCCGCTTGTCGTCGCCCAGCACGTAGAGGGCCGCCAGTCCCGCCGCGGCGCCCTCGGCTTCGGCTATCGCCACCGCGCGGTTGATCGCCACCACCGGCGATCCGGCGACCGAAAGCAGCGCGTCGTAAAGCTCGCGGATCGCCACCCAGTCGGTGCGCCCCGTCCGCCGGCGTGTCGCATGGGCGGATTGCACGGCTGCCTCGAGTTGGTAGCGGCCGACGAGGCCCTTGGTGGCGGCGTGACAGAGCAAAGCTTCCGCCTCGTCGACCAAGGCGTGATCCCAGAGTGCGCAATCCTGTTCGGCGAGCGGCACATAATCTCCGGCCGCATCGCGCCGCGCGGCGCGGCGCGCTTCGGCAAACAGCATGAGAGACAGCAGGCCGAGCGCCTCCGGCTCATCTGGCAGCAGCGAAGCCACCAGCCGGCCGAGCCAGATGCCCTCGGTGGCGAGATTGCGCCGCCGCGTCTCGGTGCCAGCCGGATCGGACCAGCCCTCGGCGAAGGTCGCGTAGATGGCTTCCAGCACCGCGTCCAGCCGCTCGCCGAGTTCGGCCCGCTCCGGCACGCGGAACGGAATGCCGGTTTCGCGGATGCGGGTCTTGGCGCGCACCAGGCGCTGACCCATCGTTGCCGGTGAGACCAGGAAGGCGGAAGCGATCGCCGCAGCGTCGAAGCCCAGCACGGTCTGCAGGATCAGCGGCGCTCGCACGCTCGATTCGATCGCCGGATGGGCGCAGGCGAACATCAGCCGCAGCCGTTCGTCGGGCAGATCTTCATCGGTCATGCGCGCCTCCACCTCCTCGGCGATCAGCTTGAGATGATCACGGCCGGCCTCGCTGGTCAGCCGCCGCCGCACCGCATCGACGCGGCGCCGCCGCGCCACCGCCAGCAGCCAGGCTTCCGGCTTGTCAGGCACGCCGGTTCGCGGCCAGCGTTCGAGCGCGTCGGCAAAGGCATCGGCGAGCGCGTCCTCGGCGCCGGCCACGTCGCGGGACCGGGCGGAGAGATAGGCGATCAGCTTGCCGTAGCTTTGCCGGGCGGCCGCCTCCGCGACCGCCCGCGCGGTATCTGATCCGGTGGCGGTCACGCAGTATACTTTGTCATGTATTCCTGCATCGGCCAGATCGGCCGCACTTCCATGGTGCCGGCGCTGGCACCAGGACAGCGCGACGCCCATGAAATCGCCGCGTCCATGTCCGGCACTTCGATCATGTAGTAGCCGCCAAGCTGTTCCTTGGTATCGGCGTAAGGGCCGTCAAGCACGTTGGTCTTGCCGCCGGCCACCCGCACGGAGGTTGCCGCCGACGTCGGCCTCAACCGCTCGCCGCCAACGAACACGCCAGCTTTCTTCATCGCCTCGGTATAGGCGCCGTAGGCGGCGCTCATCTGGACGGCCGCCTCCTTGGGTGCCGCTGCCATGGCGGCTTCGTTGGAATAGATAAGAAGCAGATACTGCATGGTCATCTCCCGTGGTTACAGGGCCGCATCGTTGCGGGCCGAACGTATGTCGCGCGGCCATGTCCGATTTCGACAGGCTGAGGAAAAAACTTTCGCGCCTGGTCGGCCATTGTGCAAGGAGACGCTGGCCGACGGCGCTACCCAGTGCACGAACCAAGCGACACTGCATCTCTGGAACCATTCGAGTCCACGGGCACGAGCCAGCCGCGATAGCGCACGATCAGCCCGGTGAGCGGATGTGAAATCTCGACATGAAAACGGAAGCGGCCATCCTCGACCGTTTCGTAGGATGTCGAGCGCGGGCAGAGCCACATCGGCAGCGGCAGCCCCAACAGGCTCCAGTGGCGCAGGACAAGCGACAGCTTTCCCTCCTCGGCCACCAGCGCCATTGCAAAGCTCAGTGGTCCGAAGCGTTCGCAAAGCAGGCGATGCGAACGGCCCCGACCTGCGAACTGGCGGCTGGAAAAACTATGCTTGCCGAAAGTCCGCGTCCATGTCTCCCCATTCCTGTCCACGTCGAAGCGGGCACGGACCGGGATATCGGCGCTCGTCTTGGGGAAGCCGACCAGCGATGCCGTTAGCCGGCCAAGGATGTTTGATCCGCGCTCGACGCCGGCGCGACCTTCAGCCATTTTCGTGCAGTCGTGCATGCCCCGGATTTCCTCGGGCAGACGCTGCCAGGCATCGCCGAGCAGGACGGCATAGAGCTGTCTATCCGGATTTGCGTCCGTGTCGTCGCGAAAGCCGGTATGGATCGTCTTGACTGCAAACAGGGCTTCGTAGTCGGCAAGCTCGAGATCTCTCACTGCAGCACGTGCGCCGGGTGTAGGTGCACGGCCGTCCAGCGTCTTTCGAACCAGCGCCTCGACCGCCATCGACGGGATCAGTGGCCCGTCATCGCCTTCCGCCAGCAGATGCCACGAGCGCTTGACCGGCGCACCGGCCTGGCTGACACCGGTGATTTCAACGAACATGCCGCCGCGATGTTCGCCCCAGCGCAGCCGGTTGGTCGCCCAGTACATCAGCGGAGCGAGCGGCGACAGCGAGCCGACCAGCCCGATCCGCACCAGCCAGGCAAGGCCGATCAGCGCGCGATGAAGGACTTCGGGAACCGGTCCAGCGCCCATCCAGATGGTTTTTGCCTGCGGCCAGAGTTTCGCCAGCACGCGCAGGTCCGGCACGTCGACGAGCGAGAACAGCGTGTCGTTGAGCGGCACCCGGCCCGGCGGCGCAATGGTGTAGCGCATCTGTTCGGTGAGCGGGTGGCCTTGCGTCTTGATGCCGTCGCGCACCAGCGCAACCGGCTGGCCGGCATAGCCTGCGATCGCCCGGATGACGTTTTCACCGACGCCTGCATAGGGCGACGGGGCGATGCCGCCTCTGATCATGTCGACCCGCGTCATGTCCGACGACAGCCGGCGCACCACCGCCGCCGTCAGCACCGGAAAGCTGGAAACGCCCGAGAGCACGAACAGCCCGGCCCGCTTCGCAG
The DNA here is from genome assembly GCF_059683645.1 of Mesorhizobium sp. RCAM 05104. Taxonomy (NCBI): domain Bacteria; kingdom Pseudomonadati; phylum Pseudomonadota; class Alphaproteobacteria; order Hyphomicrobiales; family Phyllobacteriaceae; genus Mesorhizobium; species Mesorhizobium sp. RCAM 05104. Next base: position 3,757,809 of record NZ_CM185033.1, read on the forward strand.
CTGCATCGAAGGCCGGCACGCCAGCGACGAAATCCGAGCCGTCGGCGAGGTCGAGATAGTTGACGCGCTTGGCGATGCAGGCCTCGATCAGTCGATAGCGACCCTCGCCATAGGCCTGGAACGGGCCGCTGGCGTCGACGAGCGCGTCGGGGCGCAACGACGCCAATTGCGCGGCGAGATCGCCATCCCTGTCGAACACCGCCGGCACCAGCTGCGCAGCGACACCGCCACGGCTCCCGCACCAGGCCTCCGCCTTGGCCAGCGAGCGGCCTGCAACAATCACCGTCAGGCGCGGCTCATTCTCCAGCAGTTGGACGATGCGGCCGCCAAAGGTTCCGTAGCCGCCGACAATGAGAAGTTTCATCCGCTGCTCCCCCAGAGCCAATCTTAGCCAAGGAACCGCTTCCGCATCTTGGCGGAAGGAACCTCGCAACTGGCCTTCCTGCCGAACAGGGCGTAGCGGTTCTTGGCAATGCGATTGTAGAGCCAGTCGCGAAGCGGGCGCGGCAGCAGCAACAGCACCCTGGCCGTCCGCCAGGGCCAGCCGAGTTCCGACATGACGGCAACGAAGCTGTCGAGCCGTGTGGAGGCGACGCCGTCGACCAGGACGAGATTGGTTTCGTAACTGTCCGTCCTAAGCCCGTGCTTGCTGAACAGCGCCTGGCCGAATGGCGACTGCGCGGTGGCGAAGCGGAAGCGGCTTTGGCGGTCGAGCCTGACCACCGTGCGGACGAAGCCGGAGCACAGCACGCAGACGCCATCGAAGACGATCAGCGGATGGCGTGTATCGAAGGGTTCAGCGGGACGGCTTGAATTAGGCCGATTTGACTGGGGCCAGTCTGACTTGGGAAGGTCGCTCACGCGGGCCTCGGCTGCTCGTGTCTGAAGACACTAAGCCAGCCAGAGGCGGGATCAAAGACGTGGCGATGTCGCACGCCGTCTGTCGGCGAGAGCGGGACGCTCGGCGCGATAGGTCGTGGCGCGGGATTCGGCCGCTGGCCTGCAGATCCGGCTGTCGTGACGGGTCTCGAAGGTCATGATCAGTGCGCGCCCAGCGAATTGCCGCGACGGGCGCAGGCCGGGCCGGGGCCGCGCATGTAATAACGCTCGGGCCGATAGGTCGGCGCGACGAATTCGCGGATGGCGGCGGCATAGCCGATGAGGTGCGCGAGGAAGTTCATTTACCCTGTCCCTGTCCCGATTTTCGGATGTCCCTTCCGATTTGCGAGAACGATAGCATCGAGGCGTGAATAGTCGGTGAACGTGATGTTAATTTCTGGTCAAAAAGGCCTTGCTTCGTGGCCGGAATGCGGCTGATTCGGGGTGTTTCCGCGCCTTTTGTCGCCATTCCGCCCAGTGTGACTTTTGCATCACATATGTTTCGTTTGAATGTCGCCTGCGCGCGGTTCTGTTTCAATTTTTGCCGCCAGCACGAAATGTCCGTGCTTGCCTGCCCGAATCCGGCGCGGCGTCTCCGCATGCGGATCGTCACGCGGCGGCGGAACTGGAGCGGGGTCTGTCCGTTCTCACCTTCATCTGGATCCAGAAGGGAAAATGTCATGGCGCCGCGTCCGGCCTGGAAGGGCTATCTCAAGCTGTCGCTGGTCACCTGTGCGGTCGAACTGACCAACGTCGTCACCCATACCGAAAAGGTCTCGTTCCGGGTGCTGAACCGCAAGACCGGCAATACGGTGAAACGCATCTACGTCGACTCGCAGACCGGCAAGCCGCTCGGCGACGGCGACGAGATCAAGGGCTATGAAGTCAGCGACGGCGATTTCGTCCACATCGACGAAGACGAGATCGAAGCGGTGCAGATCGAGTCCTCGCACACGATGAGCCTCGACGGCTTCGTCGACAAATCCTCGATCCAGCAGATCTATCTCGACACGCCCTATTATGTCGCGCCGGCCGACGAAGTGTCGGCGGAGGCGTTCTCCGTCATCCGCGATGCGATGGCTGGCAAGAAGATGGCCGGGTTGGCGCGCATCGTGCTCTATCAGCGCGAACGTCCCGTGGTCATCGAACCGTTGGGCAAGGGCATGGTGCTGACGACGCTGCGCTACGACAACACGGTGCGCCAGCCAGACACCGTGTTCGGCGATATCAAGGCGGTGAAGACGGACCAGGAGATGACCGATCTGGCCGAGCTGATCATCGACAAGAAGAAGGCGAAGTTCGATCCGTCGAAATTCGACGACAAATACGAGGATGCCCTGCTCGAACTGATCCGCGCCAAGAAGGCCGGCAAGACGGCACCCAAGGCCGAAGCCGCGCCCAAGCCTTCCAATGTCGTCAATCTGTTCGACGCGCTGAAGAAGAGCCTGTCGTCGGATGCAGGCCCGACAAAGGCTTCGTCCGCGAAAGCCAAGCCGGCGGCCAAACGCGCCAAGCCGAAAGCGGGCGCGCCCAAGCGCAAATCGGCCTGAGGAGACAGAGATGGCCAGCCTCGAACAGTATCAATCCAAGCGCGATTTCAAGAAGACGTCCGAGCCGGCCGGCAAGGTGCCGCTCGGCAAGAGGGGCAGCGCAGGCGGCATCTTCGTCATCCACAAGCACGCGGCGACGAGGCTGCATTACGACCTTCGCCTCGAGCATGACGGCGTGCTGTGGAGCTGGGCGGTGACGCGCGGCCCGAGCCTGGACCCGCATGAGAAGCGGCTGGCGGTGCATGTCGAGGACCATCCGCTCGACTACGCGCCGTTCGAGGGCACCATTCCCAAGGGCGAATATGGCGGCGGCTCGGTCATCGTCTGGGACGAGGGCACCTGGACCCCCGAGATCGATCCGGCCAAAGCGATGAAGAAGGGCCATATCAGCTTCGAACTGCACGGGCACAAGCTGCACGGCCTCTGGCATCTGGTCAGGTTGAAGCCGCGCGCGGGCGAGAAGCGCGACAACTGGCTCTTGATCAAGTCCGACGATGCCGCCGCGCGTCCCGGCGAGGACATCCTCAAGGAAGCGCCGAAATCGGTGAAATCGGGCCTGACAATCGAGGAGGTCGGCGAGGGCAAGACCGCGAAAGGCCAGAAGCCTGACGTCTGGCACTCCAACAAGCCGGCCGCCGGGAAAGTGAAGCCCGGCAAGCGCCTCGACTTCATCGAGCCGCAGCTGGCCACGCTGGAGCGGGAAGCGCCGCCGGGCAAGGACTGGCTGCACGAGGTGAAGTTCGACGGCTATCGCATGCAGGCGCAGATCGCCGGCACCGACGTGCGATTGCTCACCCGCACCGGCCTCGACTGGACGGAAAAGTTCGGCAGCGAGATCGTCGCGGAGCTGTCCGCGCTGAAATGCAGCGACGCCATCATCGACGGCGAGATCGTCGTGCTGGCCGACAGCGGCGTCTCTTCCTTCGCGCTGCTGCAAGCCGACCTGTCGGCGAAGCGGACAGATCGCTTCACTTACTATGTCTTCGACCTGATGCGGCTCGACGGGCAAGATCTGCGCGGCGAGCCGCTGGTCGAGCGCAAGCAGGCCTTGCAGGAACTGCTCGGCAAGCAGCCCGAGAATGCGGCAATCCGCTTCAGCGACCATTTTTCCGAACCCGGCAAGATCATGCTTGAGCATGCCTGCCGCATGGGGCTGGAAGGTGTCGTCTCCAAGCGCGCCGACGCGCCCTATCGCAGCGGGCGTGGCCCCTCATGGGTGAAGTCGAAGTGTACCGCACGACAGGAATTCGTCATCGGCGGCTATTTGCCGTCGGAAAAGACGGGGCGCGGGCTGCGCTCGCTGCTGGTCGGCTATCACGAGGGCGGCAAGCTGCACTATGCCGGGCGCGTCGGCACCGGCTTCTCCGCCAAGGGCGCCACCGACCTGAAGACAAGACTAGACGCGCTGAAGGCAACATCGTCGCCTTTCGACAAAGCCGTGCCGAAGGGCAAGGGCCTGGTCTGGGTCAAGCCAGAGCTGGTCGGCGAAGTGGAGTTCCGCAGCTGGACCTCCGACCGTATAATACGCCATGCCTCGTTCCAGGGATTGCGCGAGGACAAGCCGGCGGAGGAAGTCGTGCAGGAACAGCCGAAGGCATCGACAGGCAAGAACCCGGCGAAGGCGAAGGCGGCATCAAGCGACGCCGCCAAACCCACCGGAACGATGACGACCACGGTAAAACTTTCCCATCCCGACAAGCTGCTATGGCCCGAGGAAAAGATATCCAAGCAAGGCCTGCTCGACCACTACGCGCTGGTCTGGCCGCGCATGGAACAGTTCATCGTCAACCGGCCGCTCAGCCTGGTGCGGGCGCCGGACGGCGTCGGCGGACCGCGCTTCTTCCAGAAGCATGCATCCGCCGGCATGAGTGACAAGATCGCGCGGATGAAAGATCCGACGGACGGAGAGGAGATCTTGTTCGTCAGGGATTTCGACGGCGTTGCCGCACTGGTTCAATACGGCGTGGTCGAGATCCACATCTGGGGCTGCACCGTTGACGAACTGGAAAAGCCCGACCAGATCATCTTCGATCTCGACCCCGATGAAGGCGTCGAGGTCAAGGCGGTGCGCGAGGCGGCACTCGATATCAGGGGCAAGCTCGACGAGCTGTCGCTGCCGAATTTCGTCAAGACATCAGGCGGCAAGGGCTACCATGTCCTGGTACCGCTCAAACCATCGGCGGATTGGGGCGCGGTGAAAACCTTCGCCCATGATTTCGCCAAGGCACTCGAACAGGCTTCCCCCGATCGCTACACCGCAACACTGTCGAAGAAGGCGCGCACCGGAAAAATCTTCGTCGACTATCTGCGCAATGGTCGGGGCTCGACGACGGTCGCGCCCTATTCGTCACGCGCCAAGAAGGGCGCCACCGTGTCGATGCCGGTGACCTGGCCCGAGATCGAGGCCGGGCTGGCGCCAAATGCTTTCCCGATCGGCGACAAGACGACACTGAAGCAGCTGGCGCAAGCCGATCCGTGGGCGGATTTCTTCAAGCAGGGCAAGGCGCTGAAGCGGGGCTGAGCGTCCACGATTTCGTCATCCTAGTGCTCCGCCCTAGGATGACGAAGGTGTGGGCGAGCGCCGGCATGTCAGCTCAGAAACACCTTCTCGAAAGCCTGCTTGCCCGGCGGCGAGAAAATGACCGCGCGGCTGTCTTTCTCGCGGCGCGCCCATTTCTCGGCGAGGATTTTGTCGAGGATGGCCGCGCCCAGCGTGCCGGCGAGATGCGAGCGGCGGACGCTCCAGTCGAGGCAGGCGCGGCAGACCGGCCGTCGCGGCTTGGCATCGACATCGATGCCGATGGCGGCGAAATGCGATGCCGCCGACGGCCCGAGCCTGATCTCCTGGTCGTCACGCAGGATAATCTCCTTTTCGACAAGACGGTCGAGCATCGCCACGGCCTGCTCGCCAGCGAGGTGATCGTAGCAGACGCGCGCCACGCGCATGGCCGCGTCGCGCGGGCCCGGCCGCACACGCTGCGGCCCGACAGAAGCGGCGACGCCGGTGATGGCCTCGATCATTCCGGCCACCTGCGGACCGGCAAGGCCGTAGTAGCGATGCCGGCCCTGGCTCGCCAGCGTCAGCAATCCGCCCTCCATCAGCTTCGACAGATGCGAGCTGGCGGTCGGCAGCGATACGCCGGCCTCGAGTGCCAGTTCGCTCGCCGTCAGCGCCGTGCCGCCCATCAGGGCGCTCAGCATGTTGGCCCGCGCCGGATCGCCGACCAGGCTGGCTATACGGGCAATGTCGGGTCCTTCACGCATAGTTCGTTCCCCATCGAAGTATTCTTGTCAGATAATCACTATTCTCCGATCAGATCAAGGAGACGACGATGACAACCGCTTCCACCTCCGGACCGTTCGAGAGCCGCCAATCGTTCTCGTTCGTCACTTGCTTCCGATCGGGCACGCTGGCCCGGTGGTATGACCGCTATCTGCAGCGGATCGACCTTGCCGAGATCGACGATCATCTGTTGCGCGACCTTGGCCTGACGCCGGAAGACGTGCGCCGAGAATGCGCGAAGTCTTTCTGGCGGCCATGACCCGCAAGGAAATTTCCTAGCAGATCGGGCGGCACAACGTTTCGACACAGCTCGAACCATCGACGCAAGAACACATCCCCTTCAAGGAGACGACAATGGCCATCACCTGCTTCATCCGCTACGAGATCGACCCGTTCGGCAAGGCGGCCTTCGAGGAGTATGCCCGCAACTGGGGCCAGGCCATTCCGCGTTGCGGCGCCGATTTGATCGGCTACTTCGCGCCGCATGAAGGCTCGGCCACGACAGCCTATGCCGCCTACAACATCGACAGCCTGGCCGCCTACGAAGCCTATCGCGCCCGGCTTGCCGCCGATCCCGCAGGCAAGGCAAACTACGAGTTCGCCCGCCGCGAAAAATTCATCCTCAAGGAGGATCGCATGTTCCTGAAACTGGCTTCCGGCCCACACGCGCCAAGGCTTGATCCTGAAAAGTTGCAGACTTTTCAGACCGAGATCATGCCAGCGGAAAAGGTGAAGGTATGATCGCCGTCATCTTCGAGGTCGAACCGGCGGCGGGCCGGCGCGATGCGTATCTGAGCATCGCCGCCGACCTGCGCCCGTTGCTCGACGGCATCGACGGGTTTGTCTCCATCGAGCGCTTCCAGAGCCTGGTCGACCCGAACCGCATCCTGTCCCTGTCGTTCTGGCGCGACGAGGACGCGGTCAAGGCCTGGCGCAACACCGAGGAACACCGGCAGGCGCAAAAGGCAGGACGTGGCGGTATCTTTGCCGGCTACCGTTTGCGCATCGCGCATGTGGTGCGCGACTACGGGCTGACCGAAAGGGCCGAGGCGCCGCAGGATAGCCGGGCGGTGAATGGGTGAGGCTTACCGGTTGATGTGGGTGCCGCCCCTCATCCGCCTGCCGGCACCTTCTCCCCGAATAGTGACGGGGAGAAGGTGACAAGTTCCCGCGCCGGCGATCCCCCTCTCCCCGCTCTTCACGGGGTGAGGGGCAGCGCTGAGCTTTGCCGCCCTTACCTACGCGTTGCCGATCAGCACACCCGCCGCGAACACCAGGGCGCCGCCGAGCACCACCTGGAAGGCGGCGCGCAGGAACGGGGTCTGCATGTAGCGGTTCTGGACGAAGGCGATGGCCCACAGCTCGAAGAACACCACCACCGCGGCAACGGCGGTCGCCGTCCAGAAATGCGGGATGAGATAGGGCAATGCGTGGCCAAGGCCACCCGCCGATGTCATGACGCCGGTGGTGATGCCGCGTTTTATCGGCGAGCCGCGGCCCGACAGCTTGCCGTCGTCGGACGCGACTTCGGTGAAGCCCATCGAGATGCCGGCGCCGATCGAGGCGGCAAGGCCGACCAGAAAGGTCTGCCAGGTGTCGTGCGTGGCGAAAGCGGCGGCGAAGATCGGCGCCAGCGTCGACACCGAACCATCCATCAGGCCAGCCAATCCCGGCTGCACATAGGTCAGGATGAACTGGCGCTGCTCGGCAGCGGCCTCTTCGTCCTTCACTTCGCCCGGCACGTGCTTTTGCTCCAGACGCTGCGCCAGCGTCTCGTGCCCCTGTTCGGCCAGCGCCAGATCGTCGAGCAGTTTTCTGGTCGAGGCATCGGTGGTGCGCTTTGCCGCCTCGACATAGAACAGGTAGGCCTGCCGTTCCATCGCCTCGGCCTGGCTGCGCACATGCTCGACGCCGAGCGGCCTCACCAGCCAGTCGGGCTTGCGCTCATAGTAACCCTTCACATGCTCGCGCCGGATCAGTGGAATGCGTTCGCCGAAACGCTTGCGATGAAGCTCGATCAACGAGTCGCGATGGCCGTCCTCTTCCTCGGCCATCTCCTCGAACACTTTCGCCGATTGCGGAAAGCTTTCCGCCAGGCCGTCGGCATAGGCACGGTAAATGCGCCCGTCGTCTTCCTCGGACGAAATGGCCAGCGCCAGGATCTCCTGCTCGGAGAGCGATTCGAAGGGACGGCGGCCGAAGCCGAAGCCGAAAACACGGGAAAGCATGAGGAATTCACCCTAATTTAGAATGGTTCTAAACTAGGGTTTGACGCGCCTTCGGTCAATCGCGCGCTTGCGTCGCGGGTCAAGAATTGTTGAAGCCGCTGACCCTTCATTATTGGCGAAGATTCCCCTATATAGGCAAACCTAAGCCAATAGAAAGGAAGCCGCAGATGACGACAAAGCCACACGCACCGGAATTCGACCCGAAGCCCGTTCTCGATCTCATCGCCAGCATCGAGGCCGATTTGCAACGCCTGAAGGGCCTGGTCGAGCAGCAGGTCGAGAAATTCGACCCCGCCAATCCGCACAACAAGGCTCCGGACGGCAAGTTGACGGAAGAAGGCGTGGAGTGCTGCTACCGCATGTTCGACGAAGGCAAATCGCGCTATTCGGTCGCCCAGCAGATGAAGATCTCCTTTGCCGCCGCCACCCACCGGTTCAACAACTGGCGCAAGTTGGGCGGCACGAAGAGGCAGCGGGCGCTTCTGGGGTGAAGAGTGATCGGCTGCAAGGCCAATTGCCGGTCCCGGCGCCGCCCTTCATGATCCCCCAACTTTGTAACGGTCACATTTTTTCAATGGTGTGCTACCGTTGTTTGCGGGCATCATGAGAAGAGACTGTCTCTTTTTGCTGGACCTCGCATGACCGCCACCACGCCTCCCGGCATAGCCGACCTCCACCGCGCCGCAGCCCGGCTTTCCGGGCTGATTGTTGAAACGCCGTTGATCGAATCGCCTGAACTCAACAAGCGCTTCGGCGCCCGCATCCTGTTCAAGCCGGAGACGCTGCAGCGCACCGGATCGTTCAAGTTCCGCGGCGCCTACAACAAGCTGTCGTCACTCAGCGAAGAGGAGCGCCGGCGTGGCGTCGTCGCCTTCTCGTCGGGCAACCACGCGCAAGGCGTCGCCGCGTCCGCCGCGATGTTCGGCGTCAAGGCGGTCATCGCCATGCCGGCCGACGCGCCGGCGATGAAGGTCGGCAATGTCCGCAAGATGGGAGCGGAGGTGGTGCCGTTCGACCGCTTCCGCGACGACCGCATGACCGTGGTGGGCCCTTACATGGAAAAAGGCATGGTGCTGGTGCCGCCCTTCGACGATCCGGCCATCATCGCCGGCCAGGGTACGATCGGCCTCGAACTGATGCGCCAGGTGGAAGCGCTTGGCGTGGGCCTAGACGCGGTGCTGGTGCCCTGCGGCGGTGGCGGCCTGATCAGCGGAATCTCGGTTGCCGTCAAGGACGCCTCGCCCGGCACTGCCGTCTGGGCGGTGGAGCCCGAGCATTTCGACGACACCCGCCGCTCGCTGGCCGCGGGCACCAGGGTGGCGAACGAGCCGGGCCACAGTTCGATCTGCGATGCGATCCTCACCGCCGAGCCGGGCGTGATCACCTTCGAGATCAACCGCAGGAACCTTGCCGGCGGCATCGCCGTCTCCGACAAGGCGACGGCACAGGCGATGCGCGACGCCATGGCCTATCTCAAGCTGGTGGTCGAACCCGGCGGCTGCGTCGGACTGGCGGCGCTGTCGTCGGGCGAGATCGAGCTGGCAGGCAAATGCGTCGCCGTGGTGCTGTCCGGCGGCAATGTCGATTTCGGCACCTATGCGGGGATCATGGCAGCCGCATAGGATGCGGCCAGTCTGGTCACGCACCGGTCCAAAATGCCGGAGCGCTACCGCACTGTATCGGTGCCGATGGTCAAGGAGATTCGATATGGAGGACCGGGAGATTCGAGCGGCCCTCGATCGTCACTGGGCTGCCTCCGATGCGAACGATCTCGAGGGGGAGCACCAAATCTACCGGGAGGACGCGGTGCTCGACTATCCGCAATCGGGGGAGCGCATCCACGGGCGGCGCGACATCCAGTCGTCGCGCGCCGCGCAGCCGAACCGGAAGCGCTTCACAGTGCGGCGGATCATCGGTGCGGGCGACCTCTGGGTCACGGAATATGTCCTGGCCTATGACGGGCGGCCGTCTTACACGGTGAGCATCATGGAGTTCCTCGATGGCAAGGTGGCCCGCGAGACCCAGTATTTCGGCGATCCGTTCGAGCCGGGGCCTTCGCGCGCGCAATGGGTCGAGCGGATACCCTGAAACCCGGCCGCCATGAGGATGATCATTCGCCGTCCGCTCGCCCGCTCTGAATTGCCCGGCGATACGGCCGAGCTCGCCCGCACCCTCATCGGCAAGGTGGTGGTGCGCGAATTGCCTGAAGGTATCGTCAGCGGCCGCATCGTCGAGACCGAGGCCTATGTCGTCGGCGACGCCGCCGGGCACGGCTACCGGGGGATGACCCCGCGCAACCGTTCGCTGTTCCTCGAGCGCGGGCATGCCTATGTCTATCGCGCCTACGGTACCTCCTACATGCTGAATGTCTCGAGCGAGACGCAAGGGGTCGGCACCGGCGTGCTGATCAGGGCGCTCGAGCCGCTCGAAGGCATCCCGATCATGCGCCTCAATCGCGGCGTCGAGCGCCTGCGCGATCTGGCGCGAGGACCAGGAAGGCTCGCCGCGGCGTTGCGGATCGATCATTCGCTCGACGGGCTCGATCTTTGCCGGCAAGGCCCGCTGTGGCTCGCAGGCGATGACCACCAACCCGGCGAAATCGGGCAGAGCATCAGGATCGGAATTTCGAAGGATGCGGACCGCCTGCTGCGATTCTATGTCAGGGAGAGCCCGTTCGTCAGCGGTCCAGGATCGCTCAGGAAATAAGAGACGGCGACACTTTCAGTGTCGCCCCAATGTCTGTTCATGGCGCGCGATGTGGTTCCGTGGCTCGATCCAAATGTCCGCCGTCCAACCCGTCTCGGCCATTTGGCCAGCCAGCTGAATCTTGATGCTAATCCAGCGTGCGGCGGAATCGCAGCAGCGCCGTGCCGGCAAACACCACCACGAACAGCAGCAGCCAGCCGACCTCGGTCCCTATCGCATTGAAGTCGGCGCCCTTCAGCATCACCGCCCGGGTGATGCGCAGGAAATGCGTGAGCGGGAAGATCTCGCCCAGGACCTGCGCCCAGCCGGGCATGCCGCGATAGGGGAACATGAAGCCGGACAAGAGCAGCGACGGCAGGAAGAAGAAGAAGGTCAGCTGCATCGCCTGCATCTGCGAGCGCGCCATGGTCGAGATCGTGTAGCCGAGCAGCACCAGCGCAAGCACGAACACAAGCACCGCCGACAGAAGCAGCGTCAGCGAGCCGACGAACGGGATGCTGAACAGGAGCTTCGCCGCGACCAGCACCACCGCCACCTGCACCGCGCCGACGACGAGGAAGGGCAGCACCTTGCCGAGCATGATCTCGGCCGGGCTTGAAGGCATGGCCAGCAGGTTCTCCATCGTGCCGCGCTCGGTTTCGCGCGTCAGCGCCATGGCCGTCATCATCACCATGGTCATCTGCAGGATGACGCCGAGCAGGCCAGGCACGATGTTGTATTGCGAGACGCCTTCCGGATTGTAGCGCCGGTGAACCACCACCTGCAGCTGCCCCCTGGCGCTTTCGGCGGCGGTCGCCTGCATGCCCTGCGCGCGCAGCAGCGCCTGGCTCGCCACCTTGCTCAAGGTCGAAACGGCGCCGCTCGCCGCGGAAGGGTCGGTTGCGTCGGCCTCGATCAGGATCTGCGGGTTGTCGCCGCGCTCGACCCGCCGGGCGAAATCGGCCGGGATGGTCACCACGAAAGAGACGGCGCCCTTGGCCATCAGCGCCTCGGCCTCGGCGGCGCTCTGCGCCACATAGTCGAAGTGGTAGTAGCCCGTCATCTGCAGGGCGGAGACCATGGCGCGCGTATACTGGTCGTTGCTGATGGCAACGAGCGCTGTCGGCAGGCTCTTGGGGTCGTTGTTGATGGCGAAGCCGAACAGCACCAGCTGCATCAGCGGCACGCCCAGCATCATGGCGAAGGTGATGCGGTCACGCCGCATCTGGATGAACTCCTTGATCAGCAGCGCGCCGAGCCTGGCGAAGGAAAAGACGCTGTTCATGCCATGTTGTCCTTCGAGCCGGACATGAACTGGATGAAGACGTCCTCGAGGCTGGTTTCGCCCAGCGTCAACGTCACCCCCTTATGCTTCTTCTCGACATCGGCGAGCGCGGCTTCGAGCTTCTCCCTGTCGGAGCCGACGACATGCAGCGTCGCGCCGAACGGCGCCACCTGGTCGACACCGGGCCGGCCATCGAGCGCCGCCGCGACCTGGTCGAGCCGCGGGCCCTGCACGATGAACGTAGTCAACCCGGCATTCCTGACCACTTCGGCCACGGTGCCGGTGGCCAGCATCTTGCCATAAGAGATGTAGCTGATGCGGTGGCAGCGCTCGGCCTCGTCCATGTAGTGGGTGGAGACCAGTACGGTCAGTCCGCCGCTGGCGAGGCGATGGATTTCGTCCCAGAATTCGCGCCGCGCCTTCGGATCGACGCCAGCCGTCGGCTCGTCGAGCAGAAGCAGCTTCGGCTTGTGCATGATGCAGGCGGCCAGCGCCAGCCGCTGCTTCCAGCCGCCGGACAATGTGCCGGCTAGCTGGTCGCGGCGCGAGATCAGGCCGAGTTCCTCCAGCGTCCTGGCGACATACTCACCGACCGGCTTCAGCTGGTAGAGCCGCGCCACGAATTCGAGATTCTCGCCAATCGTCAGATCCTCGTAGAACGAGAATTTCTGCGTCATGTAGCCGACTTCGCGCTTGATGCGCAGACTGTCGGTGCGGATGTTGAAGCCGAGCACCGTGCCTTCGCCTTCATCGGCCGTCAGCAGGCCGCACATGATGCGGATGGTGGTGGTCTTGCCCGAACCGTTCGGCCCGAGGAAGCCGACGATCTCGCCCTCCGCCACCGCCATCGTCACATGGTCGACGACGGTCTTGTCGCCGAAGCGCTTGACCAGGCCGTGGACGTCGATGGCGTTCATTTTCCGGCATCCAGTTCGACATCGACGATCTGGCCGGGCTGCAGCGGGCCGGCATCGCCCTCCGGCCGCGCCTCGACCAGATAGACCAGCTTCTGCCGGTTCTCCAAGGAGTAGATCACCGGCGGAGTGAACTCCGGATCCGGCGAGACATAGCTGACCCGCGCCTTCACATCCGGGCCACAACCGTCGCAGTGGACGTCGAGCACGGTGCCGACCTTGACCGAGGAGAAGGCGCTTTCCGGTATGTAGACGGTGAGCTTCATCGCGCCGTCGGGCAGGATCGAAATGACCGGCGCGGTCGGACCGGCGGTGTCGCCCGGATTGCGGATGACGTCGTTGACGCGGCCGGGCGAGGGTGCAGCCAGCGCGCGCTTGGACAGTCGCCACTCAGCCTGTTCGAGCGTTGCCTGCGCCTGCTTGACCTGGTTGTCGGCGGCCTTGATCGTCTCGGCGCGCGCCGGCAAGCCGCCGACCGCGAGATTGGCTTCCGCCTGGCCGAGCTGCGCGTCGGCTGTCTCCAGCGTCGCCGACGCGGTGTCGAAATCGGCCTGGCTGCCGGTGCCGCGCTTGAACAGGTCGGCGGCGCGCGTATATTTGCGCCTTGCGTCATCCGCCTGCGCCTTGGCCATGTCGACCTGAGCCTTGAGCGCCGCGATTTCTTCCGGCCGCTTGCCGACCTGCAGATCGGCAAGCTGCGCCTGGGCCTGGGCCAGGCTTGCCTGCGCCTGCGCCACCGCGATCTTGGCATCGGCACTTTCCAGCGTCACAACGGTCGTGCCGGGCACAACACGATCGCCGCGCTTGACGGTGACCGTCTCGACCTGCGCCACCTCGATCGGCGCCAGCAGCACATAGTCGCCTTCGACATAGCCGACGGCCAGCGGTGCCGCCGGGGCACAGGCACCGAGAAGCTGGGCGGCGAGCGGCAGCGAACACAGAAAGCTCATGGTCTTTGCCCCTTCCTGGCAGCCAATATGGCCTTGAGATTGTCCGATGTGGCCGCCACCACCTTGGCCGCCTCGGCGGCGCCGATATCGCGCCAGCCCATGCGGCGCATCACCGCTTCGCGGCCGATGCGGAAATAGACGACCTGGCCGATCAGCGTGAACACGGTGAGCCGGGTTGCCTCGCTTTCGGCCGGTTCGCCCGTCGCCTGCTCCCACAGCTGGCAAAGCCGGCGGTGCGTCGGCTCGAACACGCCGTCATAGATGCGATCGAGCGCCGCCGTCGGATGGGAGAGCTCGCGCAAGACGAACTGCACGATCTCGCCAGCCTGCGGACTTGCCACGACAAAGCCGACCATCCGTTCCAGCGCCGCGAACAGTTGCGCCCGCGCCGCCTCCGGACTGCCAGGGACAGGCGCCTGCGCATTGCCGAGCGCCTGGCCGGCAACCGTCTGGATGGTCTCGACGATAAAGTCGGCGGCAGCGGTGCGAAGGCCTTCCTTGCCGCCGAAATGATAGGCGATCGAGCCGATATTGGCTTGCGCCTCCGCGGCGATCTCGCGCGTCGAGGTGCCGTCGAAACCCTGCCGCCCGAACAGTCTCAGCGCCGCCCGGACAAGGGCGGCTCGAGTAGGCTCCGCGGGAGATGTCTCGCGGCGTGGGCTTTTGGCGTTCGACGACCTGGTCATGCAGACTATTTAATCAATCGATTGATTAAAGTCAATCTGTGTGCGCGGCTGACTTTGCCATCGCCGGCGGCACTTGCCATCGCCGGTGGCAACCGCTTTAGTGCGCGGCCATGGGCAAGGAAGTCGAGCGCAAGTTCCTGGTCTCCAGCACCGCATGGCGGGATCTGGCGGAGGCGGATATCCGCATTCGCCAGTTCTATCTGGCCGCGACACCCGGTCGAACCGTGCGCATCCGCATCAGCGATGGCGCCTCCGCCAAGCTGACGCTCAAATTCGGCAGCAGGGCGCGCGTGCGTGACGAATTCGAATATTCGATCCCCTTGGCGGAAGCCGAGGAGATGCTGGCCTTCGCCATCGGACGTGTCATAGAGAAGACACGCCACCATGTTAGGCATCGCGGCTATCTCTATGAAGTCGATGTCTTTGGCGGTCCGCTTGCGGGACTTGTGGTCGCCGAACTCGAGACGCCGGAAGACGTGCCGGACGAAATGCTGCCTGACTGGCTCGGCCGCGAGGTCACCGGCGAGTCTAAATTCTACAACGCGTCGCTCGCCCTCGGGGGGATTCCGGAGATCGCCGCATGAGTTTTCGTATCGATCCGCGCCTGCCGCTGACCGGCGAGGTCAGGCGTATCCTGTCCGAGGAAATCGGCAAGGCGCTGGCTCATCTCGACGCCGCGTCCAGCCGGCCGGAGCAGGCGCTGCACAAATGCCGCAGGCGACTGAAGAATGTGCGCGCGTTGTTGCGCCTCGTTCGTTCCGGAGACGAAACATTCTGCGACACCGAAAACCAGTGCTACCGCAACGTGGCGGGGCTGCTTGCCGGGCCACGCGAGGCGACGGCGCTGATCGAGACCATCGACCGGCTGGCGGCAAGCTACCCCAAGGAGAGCGCCGGCGACGGACTGGGCGTGGTGCGCGACAGGCTGGTCGCTCACCAGCAGGAACTGCATGAAGGCAGCGGGCTCGAAGCGGCGATCGGCGCGGCAACCGCCGCTTGTGAAGAAGGCTTGAAGCGGATCGAAAGCCTGACCCTGCCGGACCAGCCGGAACAGGCGGCCGACGTGCTTGCCGACGGCGCCCGCAGCACCTTGCGGCGTGCCAGGAAGGCGCTCGACAAGGCCCGATCGCGCGGCGAAGCCAATGACTTCCACGATCTGCGCAAGGCGGCCAAGACGCACGGCATGCATCTGTCGCTGCTCGGCAGGCTGTGGCCGACACCGATCAAGGCCCGGCGTAAGGCGGTCGACGAACTGGGCGAGCGGCTGGGCGAGCTGCACGACGTGCTGGTGATGCGCGCACTCCTCGACAGCGGTGAGCGGCCGCTCGGATCGCCCGAGGACAAGAAGCTTCTGGGCAAGCTTCTGAAACGGTCGGAGAAGAACCTCAAGAAGACCTGCCTGGCCGAGGCAACCGAGCTGTTCGGGGACAGCCCCAAGCGCTCGACACGAAAACTGGCCCGCAAGGCACGCGACGATCTGGCCGGCGCGGCGGAAGATACTAGCGCGGTGGCCAGCTGACGAACGGTGCGGCTGGCGTCGAGCCGCCTGCATATGCTAATCGCCGTACGGCATGACCAAGCCCGGCGACACGCTTCTGGATCGACTTGGCCGCTGGCTTGCCGGCCGGCTGCAGGAAGAATCCTCCGGCTACGAACCCTACACGCCATCCGATGCCGAGACGCTGCGCCGCACGCTGGAGCCGGGCGACATCCTGCTGATCGAGGGCAACCAGAAGATCTCGGCGGCAATCAAGTACCTTACCCAGTCGACCTGGTCGCATGCGGCTTTCTATGTCGGCGATGCGTTGCCCGAGCCGGAGGACGGATCGGAGCGGCCGCGCCTCATCGAGGTCACGCTCGGCGAAGGCTGCGTCGCCGTGCCGCTGTCGCGCTACCGCACCTATAACACCCGTATCTGCCGGGCGAACGGGCTGACACCGGAGGACCGCGACAAGGTCGTCGCCTTCATGATCGGCAAGCTCGGCCTGAGATACGATCTCAAGAACCTTTTCGACATGCTGCGCTACTTTTTTCCGACGCCACCGGTGCCGGTTCGCTGGCGCCGCCGCATGCTGGCCTTCGGCTCCGGCGACCCGACACGGGCAATCTGTTCGACGCTGATCGCCGAGGCCTATGGCCAGATCCGCTATCCGATCCTGCCCGAGATCACCCGCGCGCCCGGCCGCGCTTCGGCGCAATCGAACTATTCCCGCAAGGAAATCCTGCACATTCGCCATCACTCGCTGTACACGCCGCGCGACTTCGACCTGTCGCCCTATTTCCGCATCGTCAAGCCGACGCTGGAATATGGGTTCGACTACCGGGCCGTGACGTGGGACGACAGGGCTGCCGACGCGGAGGCGGCTGACTAGCAGGCTCAACTATGCCGGCATGGGTCTCCGTGCCTTGGCGGTCCGCTCGTTTGCTGTCGCGCCGGCGTCGCGCGGATGGGGGCCGATCGGCATGATCGCCTCGAACGGCGTTGCACCAAACGCGAACGTCCATTTGTAGCCGGTGAGCCCGTCCTCCGGCGTGGTGTGCTGGTCGTGATGGGCCAGCAGTTTGGCGCGATCGGCCAGATCCTCGGCCTCGCGGCGCACCATCTCCGCCGTTTCCGGCCGCATCCGCCTGCTGAAGCTGACGAAGGTCGCCTCCTTGTCGATATGAGTGATGGCCCAGCCGACGAAGTTCTTGTTGGTCATCTCGAACAGCGGCCTCAGCGGCCCTTCGAAATTCCACTGGATCGGCGTCTCGACCAGCAATCTTGCCGACAACCCACGGCCGAGCGCGACCAGACCCAGTTCCTCCAGGTCGCGCAGATAGAGGAACATCGAAGCCTCGCTCAAACCTTGCGAGCGCATGATGCCTTCGGGCGTGAATTTCTCCGACAACATGACGAAGACGAACAGCAGCGCCGGCCGGCCGGCCAGCTTGCGCTCGATCTCCGGCGCGATGTGGTTGACCGGTCCCGGCCCCCGGTTCATCGAGCCGAGCACGTTTTCCAGCTCGACGCCGGCGGCGGCGCAGATTTCCATCAGCCGGTCGAGCTTGCAGTTGCGCTCGTGGAAAATGCGCTTCACCGTCGGCTCGGAAATGCCCATGCGTTCGGCAAGTTCGCGATAGGTGACGCCCTTCGCCTTCAGCGTCCGTTTCAGTGCCTCGAAGATCAGGCCGTTCATGGGATGCACCTCTTGCCGCGGATTTCGTATCGACTTTCGATACTAGTAGTGATCGGGCTTTCGCAAAAGTATCGAAAATCATAGCTGTCCGCTGTCATCACAGGAGACCAGCCATGAACAGCTTCATCACCCCGGCGTTTCTCGCCATCTTCGGCATGGCCACGGCGCCAGTCGCCCAGGCCGGCGAACTCTGGCGGGCCACCGGCCTCGAACAACCGGAATCGGCGCTGTTCGACGCCGCCAACAAGCGCATCATCGTCTCCAACATCGTCGGCAATCCCGGCGAAGCCGACGGAAACGGCTATCTGTCGGTGCTGTCCCTGGACGGCAAGACGGTCACCCGGCACTGGACCTACGGCATGGATGCGCCCAAGGGCATGGCGATATCGGGCGGCAAGCTCTATGTCGCCGACATCACCAAGGTTCGCGTGGTCGATCTGGCCAGCGGCAAGCTCGTCGCCAGCATCGCGGTGCCGAATGCCGTCTTCCTCAACGACATGACATCCGACCAATCCGGCAAGGTCTATGTCACCGACATGCTGGCCGACGCCATCTACCGCGTCGACGGTGACCGGCCGGAGCTGTTCGTCAAGGACGCGGTGCTGGCTTCGCCCAATGGCGTCTTCGCCGATGGCAACCGGCTGATCGTCGCCTCCTGGGGCGAGGGCATCAGGCCCGACTTCAGCACCGCCGAACCGGGCGGGCTGCTGTCGGTCGATCTCGCCAGCAAGGTGGTTTCGCCATTGCCCGGGGCGCAGAAATTCGCCGCTCTCGATGGCGTCGTCGCTCTTCGCGACAGCATCTATGCGACCGCCTACATGACCGGGACGCTCTACCGCTATCGTGCTGGCGGCGCGCCGGAAGCGGTGGTGCATTTCAAGCCGGGCAGCGCCGACATCGGCACCGACGGCAAGTCGATCCTCTATGTGCCGCTGATGAACGAGGGCGAAGTGGCGGCGCTGAAGCTCGACTGAGAATGCGTGCGATGCCTCCGGATCAGCCCACGAGACTCTCGCAAGGCGTCGCCCAATCGGCATTGGACCTCCATATCGACGGGACTGCCATCTGGTCCTGCCCTTCGCCCTGGGATATCCGGCTGCACCATGAGTGTAGCCGTGAAGACATCCAGCCTGAGCGGCGCCGTTTCCCCGATGATCCCGGTGCTGGTCTGCGCGCTGGCGATCTGCCTGCTGTCGGGGATGGATGCGGCGATGAAGACCCTGGTTATCGCCGTCGGCGTCTACAACACGGTGCTGTGGCGCAGCATGGTCGCGACTGTCGTCGCGGGCGCCGCCTGGTCGGCGGGGCCACGCTCGAAGCCAACCCTTGCGGTGCTGAGGCTGCATGCGCTGCGCGCCGCGATTGTTGCCATGGTTCTCATTTGTTTCTTCTGGGGTCTCGCCAGGTTGCCGCTGGCGGTGGCGATCGGGCTCAGCTTCGTCGCGCCCTTGTTCGCGCTCTTCCTCGCCGCGCTGTTGCTGGGCGAACGTATCCGGCGGCAAGCGATCTGGGCATCGCTGGCCGGTATCGCCGGCGTCGCCATCATCCTGGCCGGCCAGTTCGGCCAGGCAAGCTATTCGCAGGATGCCCTGCTTGGCACGGCGGCGGTGCTCGTCTCGACGGTGTTCTACGGCTATAATCTGATCCTCGCCCGGCAACAGGCGCAGCTGGCCAAGCCGATCGAGATCATGCTGTTCCAGAACCTTTGCGTCGCCATCATAATGGGTCTCGCCGCACCCTGGCTCGCCGTCGCTTTGCCGGCTAATCTCTGGCTGCCCCTCGCCGGAGTGACAGTGCTGTCGCTAGCCGGGCAATTCCTGATGAGCTGGTCCTATGCGCGCGCCGAAGCGCAATATCTGATCCCGACGGAATACTCGGCCTTCATCTGGGCGATCGCGCTTGGCTGGTTCTTCTTCGACGAGCAGGCCGCCTGGACCACGCTGGCAGGAGCATGCCTGATCGTCGCCGGCTGCCTGATCGCCGCGCGCGCCAACCCGAAGCTTGCCGAGCCAATCGAGGCGGCGATTTAAGGAAGCATGTCTGACGCTGTACACCGCTTGCTTGGAAGTTAGCCAAGAAGTTGCGCGCGGGCGCACGAATAGCTTCGACCCAATCGAGGCGGGCCAGCTGATCCAGCCGGCGCAATTTCCAGGTGATTACCCGCCACGGTCAATGACGCTGTGACGAGATGGCGGTGCGTGCGGCTGTCATGCTAGCCTGTCGCATTGTCGTCGTTGGCGCGTGAACTCGACGGCGACCCCGTTTCATCGACAAATCGAAGGGATAAGCCGTTGAGAATCCTGAAGGCTTTCATGACGCCGGCATGCGCGGTGTCGATAATCTTGCTGCTGGCAGGTTGCGGGCATGTCATCAACAGGATGATCTGACGCCGAGTTTGCCGGTCAGGCGTCGTCGTCCACCACCTTGCGTCGCTGCAGAAGCCGCGCCACCAACCAGCACAGCATCGCCCAGGCGAAGCCAGCGCACCAGCCGGCCAGCACATCCGACGGCCAATGGACACCGAGATAGATGCGGCTGACGCCGACCAGCAGCGTCGTCAGCACCGCCAGCGACAACACGTAGACCTTGGTTGTCCGGCCTGGCAGGAAGCGAGCCGCCAGCGAGCCGAGCGTCAGATAGGTCACCGCCGACAGCATGGCGTGGCCGCTCGGAAAGGACAGCGAGGTCTCGGTGACCAGATGCGAGACGAGTTCGGGTCGTGGCCGGTCGACGCCGACCTTCAGCAGGCTCGACAGCGCCTGGCCGCCGGCCACCGCTGCGAAGATGAGAAACGCCGTTGCCGGGCGGCGGATCAACAGCAGGTAGATGATTGTCGCCGCCGTGATCAGCACAAGCACGCTGACGCTGCCGAGGCTGGTGATGTCGCGCATCGCGCCCTCCAGCCATGGAGCACCGATCGGGACACCCGGCTGACCGGCCTGACGGAAGGCAAGCAGGATTTCGGTGTCGAAGGCATGCGGCGTGGTGGCTCGCGCCACCTCCATCAATTCCTCGAATCCCCACAGGCCGCCGGCGACGACCAGGCCGGCCAGCAGCACCGGGAATTCGAGCCGGTTGAGCAGAGCGTTC
Organism: Mesorhizobium sp. RCAM 05104; assembly: GCF_059683645.1. Classification (NCBI taxonomy): domain Bacteria; kingdom Pseudomonadati; phylum Pseudomonadota; class Alphaproteobacteria; order Hyphomicrobiales; family Phyllobacteriaceae; genus Mesorhizobium; species Mesorhizobium sp. RCAM 05104. The sequence goes on from NZ_CM185033.1 coordinate 3,778,538, forward strand.
GCAGCGTTCTTCATCAGCTATTCGCCGTTACAATCGCGCTTGCAGATAGGGCCCGAGCGTGATCAGCGCCACGGCGGCGACCGCGAGCACGATACCGGTTGCCTGCAGCACGTTGACGCGCTCGCCGAAGAACACCAGCGCCACGACATTCACCGAGACCAGCTGGATGACGGCCGAGAGACTGAACGACACCGACATGCCGAACTCGCGGATCAGCCTCAGCATGATCAGGTTGCCCAGCGAATAGAGCGCGAGCGTCAGCAGGATCTTGCCCAGGCTTGGCGCCAGTCCCCATTGCTTGGCGGCGGTCGCCGCCAGCAGGAAGATCACCGTCGAAAAGCCGAGCTGCAGCAATCCCGAAAAACTCACGCCCTGTCCCTCTCGAAGCGGCGCGCGCCGCGTGTATTGCAGACCTTGTTTCCGAAGCGAGCGGGCACGTCAAGCAGACCTCTTGCTTGGATGGCGGATCGCGGATTGCCGTGGGCGGTTGAAAGTGGCGGCTGGTGTCACGAAAATGTGATCGGCCGGCTATATCGGTCAAACTCGTATCCCGCTCCAGCCACTCCAATAGCCAGAGGCCAGCCCCATGACTGATCATCGCTCCCCCGACACCCGATTCGCCACCAGCCGGCTCGAGGAAAACGAAGGACCGACCAGCAACGCCACCGACAACCGCACCATGGGCGAGATCATCGCCGCGCGATTCTCGCGCCGTGGTTTCCTGAAGGGTTCGCTGGCCGTCTCGGCGATCGCCGCCACCGTCAGCCCGCTGGCGCTGGTCAGCGCCGACAAGGCCCGTGCCGCCGAAGGCTCCGCCTTCTCGTTCGACGAACTCGAGGCCGGCATCGACGACAAGCACCATGTCGCGCCCGGTTATGACGCCGATGTGCTGTTGCGCTGGGGCGATCCGCTGTTTGCCGATTCGCCGGAATTCGATCCCACGAAACAGTCGGCGCAGGCCCAGGCAAAACAGTTCGGCTACAACAACGACTATGTCGGCTATATCCCAATCGACGGTTCGGCCGAACACGGCCTGCTGGTGGTCAACCACGAATACACCAACCCGCATCTGATGTTCCCGGGCCTCGTCACCATCGCCGACGGCAAGGCCAAGCAGGCGCCGCTCAGCAAGGAGCAGGTCGATGTCGAGATGGCGGCCCATGGCGGCACCATCGTCGAGATCCGCAAGGTTTCGGGCAAATGGCAGGTGGTGCGCGACGGCAAGCTCAACCGCCGCATCACCGCCAACACCGAAATGGCGCTCTCCGGCCCGGTCGCCGGCCATGACCGCGTCAAGACCAATGCCGATCCGTCCGGCACCAAGGTGTTCGGCACCATCAACAATTGCGCCGGCGGCGTCACGCCCTGGGGCACCTATGTGATGTCCGAGGAGAACATCCACGGCTATTTCTCCGGCGAACTGCCCGAGGGCCACAAGGAAGCCGCCAACTACAAGCGCCTCGGCATTCCCGAAGGCGCCTATGAATGGGCGGCGCATTACGACCGCTTCGACCTCGCCAAGGAACCGAACGAGCCCAATCGCTTCGGCTGGATCGTCGAGGTCGACGTCAACGATCCGACCTCGACGCCGAGGAAGCGCACCGCGATGGGTCGCTTCAAGCATGAGGGCGCCGAATCGATCGTCGCCCGGGATGGCCGCGTCGTCTTCTATCTCGGCGACGACGAGCGCTTCGACTATGTCTACAAGTTCGTCACCGCCGGCCGGTTCAATGCCAGCGACCACGCCGCCAACAAGGACCTGCTCGACGACGGCACGCTGCATGTCGCCAAATTCGCCGAGGACGGTTCGGTGGAATGGCTGCCGATCGTCTTCGGCCAAGGCCCGCTGACCGCCGAGAACGGTTTTGCCAGCCAGGCCGACGTGCTGATCGAGACGCGCCGCGCGGCCGACCTGCTCGGCGCCACCAAGATGGACCGCCCCGAAGACATCCAGCCCAATGCCGTCAACGGCAAGGTCTATGTCATGCTGACCAACAATTCGAAGCGTAAGGCAGACCAGGTCGATGCCGCCAATCCGCGCGCCGCGAACGCCTTCGGTCACATCATCGAGATCTCGGAGGACGGCGGCGATTTCACTGCCGCCAGGGGCAAGTGGGAGGTGCTGCTGAAATGTGGCGATCCGGCAGTGGCCGATGTCGGCGCCACCTTCTCGACGGCGACGACGGCCAATGGCTGGTTCGGCATGCCCGACAATTGCGCGGTCGATTCAGCCGGCCGGCTGTGGGTCGCCACCGACGGCCAGGGTCCGAAAGCCACCGGCCGCACCGACGGCCTGTGGGCGGTCGACACCGAAGGAGCGGCGCGGGCGACCTCGAAACTGTTCTTCCGCGTGCCGATCGGCGCCGAAATGTGCGGCCCGCTGTTTGCGCCTGATGATCAGACCGCCTTCGTCGCGGTCCAGCATCCGGGTGACGGCGGCGAGGACTGGGAGGCGTTCGGCCGCCCGTCCTACTATGAGGACCTGTCGACCCGCTGGCCCGACTTCAAGCCCGACATGCCGGTGCGGCCGGCGGTCGTTGCGATCACCAAACAGGGTGGCGGCAAGATCGCCGTCTGACACGAACCCTTTTTTCAATTTTCAATCTGAAGGGGGACTCCGGATCACCGAAGTCCCCTCCTTTTTGCACGAAATCATTCAAGCCTCGGGAAAGATTGGCAATTTACACGTGGCGCCCTAGGTCATGCCCAGGAGACCCACCATGCCGAAGTCCGTCTATGACCGTGGCCTGCTCAAGCCTGGCGAGATCGCCAGGCTGCAGCGCGTCTTCGACGAGGCCTGCCGGCAGCGCGAAGCGCATCCCGATTCGGCCGAGGCCCGCGAGATCGCCCTTAACCTGCTCGCCCTGCACAATGCCGGCATGGTCGAGGAGGACATGCTGATGGAAGCCGTCGGTTTCCGCCGGCTTGAGCCGAAGTCGGCATGACCCACGAGCCGGCGGCTGCCTACCCCGCGCGCTGAACCACGGCCACGTTCATTGCGCTTCGCAATCGGAAGCCGATGGACTCGTATAATTTGATGGCGGCAGCGTTCGTGGCATAGGCGTGAAGATACGGTATCTCGCCGCGCGCCATGATCTGGTTTGCCACGAACAGGGACAGCAGCCGGCCGAGGCCAGCGCCGCGAAACTCCGGATGCGAGCACACGCCGCTGAGTTCGGTATAGCCGGGCTGCTTCATGCGCTCGCCGGCCATCGCCACCAGCCGGCCCTCGATTTTTACACCCCAGAACTCGCCGAGGCTCAATGCTCCGAGCGTGAACGGACCGGGCCTGGTGAGCAACGCCAGTGCCAGCATCTCGGCTGCATCGTCTTGCGTCAGGGGCTGCACGCGCTCGTCCGACACGGTCCGCAACGGCGCCTCGGCAATCATCTGGACGCCGAAGGCGGTCGAGATCGCCGATAGCCCAACAGGAAGGGCAATGGCGTCCGCCTGAAGCATGATCACGCTCTCGTTTGGGGGAACAAGCTTCGCGAGCGCCTGGAGGCTTTCCGCCTCGTCCGTGGCGGTGGCCGCGAAGGGAACGATCGACGACGGATAGCGCCTGGCGAACTTGTCCCCTTGCGCGAAGGCCTGATGGCGCGTGTCCAGCGCGCTCCAGACGGGACGATCGAGCACGTGCTTCATTGCGCTGCGCCCTTGCTCATTTTTACACGACGATCGAGCGGGACTGCGGCCAAACCGTCCTCGAGGGCGGCCAGTTGATCGAGCAGCGGCCCCGAAAGGCCCCGGCACAAATCCGCGACGGCACCCTCGATGCGCGGCCAGACGTCTCGCTTTGCAATATCGACAAGGCTCTGACCGCCCTTTGTGAGGGAGACCATCCTGCGCCGCTGGTCGCCGTCCGATTGCGTGACCTCGACCAGTCCCAGATTAGCCAGAAGCGACACGCTTCGCGTCACGCCTGGCTGGGTGATGCCGAGAGATTGCGCCAGTTCGCCGACCGGCAACGGTCCCAGCCTGTCGAGCGCGGCCAGGAGAGGGTACTGGCTGGACTGAACCGGAACGTCCAGGCAATCGAGCAGACGCTGCGTATCGGCCTGCAGTTGCTCGCCGATCCGCTTCAACCTGCTGCCCAGGCACAGGAAGCCAAGAGATCGCAAGACGTCTTCCATCACATTCTCGCTCACCATTAACCCATAACATGTTATATAACAAAGCAAGAAAAGTCAAGCACGCGCCGTGCGAGCGTGCATCGAGCAGTGTGCAGTAGGCGGATTCCCGAATCGACCGGGGCGCCCACCGTTGGTTGCCGCCGCCTCGAACCGAAATCAGCGTGACGCAGCGGCTTGGCGGGAGACGCCAGCGGAACCGGCAATCAGCTTGGCGATCGCTTTTGCCATGATGACGGAATTGGCGAAGCAGCCGCGGATGCTTGGCCGCATGCCGGTGAACCAGAGGCCGGGCAATTTCGGATCGCTTTCGCCGCCGTTGAAAAGTGGAAAGCCCTTGCTGTCGAGCACACCCAGCTTGCCGACCATGGGCTCCAGCCCGGTGCGGTAGCCTGTCGCGGCAATGACGATATCGGGAGCGACCAGGTTGCCATTGGCCAGGATCACACCATCGCGGGTGAATTCCCGTATTGCCGGCGCCACGACAATCCGGCCCGACTTGATGGCGTCGACGGCGCCATCGTCGGCGGCGATCGCCGTGTAGTCCGAAGCCAGGCGTGTGACGCCGCCCGACGGCGCGGGCGGCATGCCGAATTTGGTCAGGTCGCCGAAAGCCAGGCGCTGCGTCGCCGCGATCACCGCATCGGCGAGCCGCACGGGCAAGCGCGCCATGAGCGGCGAGAGCCGGTGCACGGCGATCTTGCCGATCCGCTTGGGCAGAAGGGTAGGGCCGTTGCGGGCCGACAGCCAGACCGCGGCCGTGTCCACCGTCGCCAGATGATTGAGCGCGTCGAAGCCCGAATTGCCGGCGCCGACGACCAGCACCTTTTTGCCGGCATAATCCTTCGCCTCGCCAAAATCCGCCGAATGGATGATCCGGCCGGTGAAATCCTTCATTCCTCTCCATTCGGGAACGAAGGGCTGCCTGTCGCGCCCGGTGGCGATGACGACATTGCGGGCCAGGCGCGGTCCGGCGCTGGTCAGCACCGCCCAATGATCGCCCTTGAATGCGATCTCTTCGACAGCGACGTCGAACTGCACCGGCAGCCCGTGCGTCTCGCTGAACTCATTGAGATGGCGGATGACGAGGGTGCGGGGCGGAAAGGCCGGCGTGCCGGCGGGGAAGCTGACGCCGGGTAGCGAAGATAGGTCGCGATGGGTGTTGAGGTGCAGGTTGAGGTGCCGCCGGTGCCAGGGCTCGGCCAGCCGGCTTTCCTTCTCCAGGATCGTGGTCGGCACACCGGCCTTGATCAACGCATGCGCGGCGGCCAGTCCGGCGGCGCCGGCGCCAATGACGATTGCCGGCTCGACTGCCACCGGCTGGCGCGCCACCGGTCTGATTGTCGTGTCAGCCATTGTCTCTCGAATCCTCATTCGATCCTTCCGGCGCCGCGCCTCGGTCATGGAAGCGCAAGGCACGCCGCTTCGTTCTGATATTGCGCATGATCCTTATCGCGAATCGCCAGCGATTCCCGGGCCGTGCGCCGGCCGCGGTTGCGTCCTATATGGCACATACGCCACATCGACGGTAATCAGGTCGCGGCAATGTGATTGATTCGAGGTCCGGGGGCTTGGCGGATCTCTTGTCACCAGCGCGGGAACTCGAAACTCGCAGTCGGTTTTCGAGTTCACGGGCGAAATCAAAGCGCCACGGCGTGTCTTGCGTGTCCACAAGGTGCGCGGCGCTGCAGACGGTACGCGGAATCTCGACCATGCCCTCCTTGCGGATCTATTTCGACAAAATTCTCGAGGGGGCGGCGCCCAAGGTCCCGCGGCAGGATCTGACGCATGTCGAGCGCCTGGCGCTGGTCCGCCGGCATGGCGATTTCTCGCTGGCCTATTCCACCGCCGTGCAAGGCAAGCTCTCTTATTTCGGCGATGCCGACGGCTACATCGCCTTCGGCACCAAGATGAAGCATCATTTCGCGCTCGGCGATCCGGTGGCGGCTCCGGCCCATCGGCCCGACTACATCAGGCGCTTCGTCGAGACCGCCGGCAGCCCGTGGTTCGTGCAGATCGGCGAGGAAACCGCGCGCGTGCTGGCCAGCCTCGGCTACAAGGTCAATCGGCTCGGCATCGACACCCGCCTCAGCTTGCCCGACCATGATTTTTCCGGGAAGCGCAACGAAACCGTGCGTTACTCCGAGCGCTGGCTGTCGAAGAAGGGCTTTTCGTTCGACGAGGACAAGCGGACGATCTTTCTCGACGAGATCGCCCGGCTTTCCGAAAACTGGCGCAGCGACCGCATCGTCAAACGCTGGGAGATGGGCTTTCTCAACCGCCCGTTTGCCGACCAGCTCGGTATCGACATGCGCCGTTTCGTGCTGCACGGCCCCGATGGCGAACTCATCGCCCTGCTCGACTTCGATCCGTTGTTTCGAGACGGCAAGGTCATCGGCTACACCACGGCCTTCAAGCGCAAGCACATCAATGCCTCGCCGCATGCCGAGATCGGCCTGACCAAATTCGCGGTCGACCGTTTTCGCGAGCAAGGCATGTCGGTGGTCACCCTCGGCCTGTCGCCGATGCTCGATATCCGGCCAAGCGGATTTGCCGAAAGCGATTTCTGGCGCAACACCTTCCAGCGCGCCTACGAATCGCCATGGATCAACCGCCGCAGGTTCAACCTGCAAGGCCAGGCGGCGTTCAAGCGCCGCTTCCACGGCACCGAGGAGCCGACCTATATCGCCTTCCGCAAGGGGACATATGTCGAGATGCTGGGACTGCTGCGGCTGGTCAAGGCGGTCTAGGTGCTCGGCGCGGCCCTGGCCAAAGCCTTTTCATTGAAGCCGCGTCAGTTGCGCAGCCGGTAGCCGGTCCTGAAGATCCAGGCGACGATCGCTATGCAGACCAGCAGGAAGACGACGGTCATGCCGAGGCTGATGCCGACCGAGACGTCGGACTTGCCAAAAAAGCTCCAGCGGAAGCCGCTGATCAGGTAGACGACCGGATTGAACAGCGTCACCGTGCGCCAGATGCCGGGCAGCATGTTGATTGAATAGAAACTGCCGCCGAGGAAGGTCAGCGGCGTGATGATCAGCAGTGGAACCAGCTGCAGCTGCTCGAAACTCTTCGCCCAGATGCCGATGATGAAGCCGAACAGGCTGAAGGTCACCGCCGTCAGCACCAGGAAGGCGACCATCCAGAACGGATGCTGGATCGAAAGCGGCACGAACAGCGAGGCGGTGGCCAGGATGATCAGGCCGAGGATGATCGACTTGGTCGCCGCGCCGCCGACATAGGCGATGACGATCTCCAGATAGGAGACCGGCGCCGACAGCAACTCGTAGATCGAGCCGACGAATTTCGGGAAGTAGATGGCAAAGGAGGCGTTGGAGATCGACTGCGTCAGCAGTGACAGCATGATCAATCCCGGCACGATGAAGGCGCCGTAGCTGATGCCGTCGATCTCGGTGATGCGTGAGCCGATGGCCGAGCCGAAGACGACGAAATACAGCGATGTCGAGATGACGGGCGAGACGATGCTCTGCAGCACGGTGCGAAAGGCACGCGCCATTTCCATCCGGTAGATGGCCCAGACCGCGCGCAGGTTCATGCGTCTTTCCTCACCAGGTTGACGAAGATCTCCTCGAGCGAGCTGTTTTGCGTGTCGATGTCGCGGAACTGGATGCCGCCAGCCTCGAGATCGCGGATCAGCGAGGCGACGCCCGGCCGCTCGGCCTGATTGTCGTAGGTGTAGGTCAGCTGCCCGCCGTCAGGCGACAGCTCCAGCGCGTAGCGCGAGAAGGCCTCGGGAATGGCCGTCAGCGGACTGCGCAATTCCAGCACCAGCCGCTTGCGGCCAAGCTTGCGCATCAGTTCGGCCTTGTTCTCGACCAGGATGATCTCGCCGCGATTGATGACGCCGACGCGGTCGGCCATCGCCTCGGCCTCTTCGATATAGTGGGTGGTGAGGATGATGGTGACGCCATCCTCGCGCAGCCGGCGCACCATCGCCCACATGTCCTGACGCAGTTCGACATCGACGCCCGCCGTCGGCTCGTCGAGGAACAGGATGCGCGGCTCATGCGACAGCGCCTTGGCGATCATCAGCCGCCGCTTCATGCCGCCCGACAGGGTGATCGCCTTGGAGTCCTTCTTGTCCCACAGCGACAGATCGCGCAGCACCTTCTCGACAAAGGCATGATTAGCCGGCTTGCCGAACAGGCCACGGCTGTAGTTGACGGTCGCCCAGACGGTCTCGAAAGCATCGATGGTCAGTTCCTGCGGCACCAGGCCGATCAGGCTGCGCGCGGCGCGGTAGTCCTTGCTGATGTCGTGGCCATCGACCGTGACGGTGCCCGTCGACCGGTTGACGATGCCGCAGACGATCGAGATCAGCGTCGTCTTGCCGGCGCCATTGGGACCGAGCAGCGCAAAGATCTCGCCGCGCTCGATGTCGAGGTTGACTTCCTTGAGCGCCGTGAAGCCGGTTGCGTAGGTCTTGGAGACCCCGGAAATGGAGAGGATGGAGGGCATGGCTGAAAACGGCTGCCTGAAAGAGGTGATCTGATATAGGTCGAATGTCGTTGCATGCAACCGGAAGTCAATGCCGCTGCTGACAGTTCTCGACAATCATCGCCAGCACAGCCATTGCGGCCGGCGGCGAATATGACCGCCACCGGGACCCAGGATGCGGATGGAGAGATAGGCTCCAGTCAGGCGTGCCGCCCATCCATGGTGAACACGGTGCGCCGTGTGCTGTCGTCCTTGGCCCATGCCTGTTCGACATCCGCCAGCGGCACGGATGTGGTCGCGATTTCGAGGCCGGCTGGCACGGTGGCGCGCAGCAAATCGTCGATGCAGGCGATCATGCGATCGAGTGGGATGCTGCCGATGCCGCTGCCCATCAGCGTAATGGGCGACGATCGAAGCACGGCGCTCGGCAGTGCAATGTCAGACCCGCTGACAGAGCCGACCTGGACAAAGCGGATCGGCACGGCCTCAGTGCCGGCCTTGGCGGCGGCGATGAGAAGACGCTCGGCGCTGTGGCCCCAGAGATAGTCGATGACGACATCCACGCCCTCGCTGAATTGTCGCTTGAAGCTGTTCTCCAGCACCGCTTCGTCCTCGACCAGCGGTATCGTCACATCCGCCCCAAGTGCAGCGACCGCATCGAGTGCTGCCGCGTTGCGGCCGGTGGCAATGATCTTCATCGCCCCGAGATGCCGGGCGATCTGGACGGCGAGACGGCCCGCCGTGCCGGTGGCGCCATTGATCAGCACGGTTTCACCTGCCTTGAGTTTTGCCCGTTCTGTATAGGCCGCCCATGACGACATGCCGGGATTGGCAATCGCCGCCGCGGTGACGTCGTCGAGATCGTCGGGCAGCGCCACGCAATGCGCCGAGGGAACGATTGTTCGTTCCGCCATGCTGCCGAGGGGCGTCTTGGGCAAGACGAAATAGACCCTTTTGCCATCCTCAAGTCGGCCGACACCGTCGATGCCGACGATGAAGGGGAAATGGCCCGAAGAACTGTAGTGAGCACCCGAGGCGCGGCTTTTGACGACATGGCTGATGGCGGCGGCTGTGACCGCGACGCGGCTTTCGCCCGCCGCCGGCACCGGCTCCGGAAAGTCGCCATAGACAGGGGTTTGCCCGGCGCTTGAGACAATCGCGGCTTTCATGGTGGTTTTCCGTTTTGGTTCCGATACTATGTGTATAATGCACATATGAGGAGTTTCGGCATGCCGTCAACAAAAAACGTGCAAAATACACATATTGGCACGCAGCTTCGGCAGCTTCACGGAGCGCTGCTCGATATCGTCGGCCAGATGAACCGGCCGCAGCGCGACGAATTGCTCATCAAGGCGGCCGGTATTCCGCTCGACCGGGCGCTGTTCCCGCTGCTCGTCGGCATCCAGCGTTTCGGGCCGATCGGCGTCGTCGAACTGGCCGACCGCGTCGGGCGCGACTACACGACCGTCAGCCGCCAGGTCGCCAAGCTCGAGAGCCTGGATCTGGTGCGGCGGCAGGGCAGTGCCGCCGACCGGCGCGTGCGCGAGGCCGCCATCAGCCCAAAAGGCGAAGCGATGACCGGCCTCGTCGACGCGGCGCGCGAGAAGATCGGCCGCGCCATCTTCGAGACCTGGGACGCGCATGACATCGAGGAACTGGTGCGGCTGATGCGCAAGTTCGCCGATGCGCTCGGCGATGTGCCGGAGACTGGCGCTTAGAGAATTTCAGGAAAACCGTGAAACAGTTTTCCCGGGAAAGGCGCGTCGCGCTTTCCCGAGGGAATTGCGTCAGAACAGAAAACGGGATGCGCCTGATACAAGCGGCAAGATTGTCCTGTGACGTTCAGCCTCGCGGCAGAACGCCACTTTGACCGACCGGCTCGACGGCCCTATCCTTGCCGGCATAAGAAGCAGCTGGAGCCCGCCAATGGACCCGCTCATCCTGTCGCGTATGCAGTTCGGCGCGAATATTTCGTTCCACATCCTGTTTCCGACAATCACCATTGCGCTTGGCTGGGTGCTGCTGTTCTTCAAGCTCCGCTACAACGCCACCGGCGATTCCGCCTGGATGCGCGCCTATTTCACCTGGGTGAAGGTGTTTGCGCTGTCCTTCGCCATGGGCGTGGTCACCGGCGTCACCATGAGCTTCCAGTTCGGCACCAACTGGCCGGGCTACATGCAGAAGGTCGGCAACATCGCCGGGCCGCTGCTGGCCTACGAGATCCTGACCGCCTTCTTCCTCGAAGCGGCCTTCCTCGGCATCATGCTGTTCGGCTTCCGCCGGGTCTCCAACCGCATCCACACATTGGCGACGGTGCTGGTGGCCGGCGGCACCACCGTCTCGGCGTTCTGGATCATCGCGCTGAATTCCTGGATGCAGACGCCGGCCGGCTTCGAGATGCGCGACGGCGTGGCACACGCCGTCGACTGGTGGGCGATCGTCTTCAACCCGTCGATGCCCTACCGGCTGGTCCACATGCTCTTGGCCTCCGGCCTGACGGTGTCTTTCCTGATCGCCGGCCTGTCGGCGCTGCGCTACCTCAAGGACGACCGTTCGGAATCGATGTGGAAGGCGTTGCGCACCGGCGTCTTCACCGCTGCGATCCTGATCCCGATCCAGATCTTCGCCGGCGACCAGCACGGGCTGAACACGCTGGAGCACCAGCCGCAGAAGATCGCCGCCATGGAGGCCAACTGGAACACCGGCCCCAACGTGCCGCTGGTTCTCTTCGCCCTGCCGGACGAGGCGGCCAGGGAGAACAGATTCGAAATCGCCATTCCGGACGGTGCCAGCCTTGTGCTGCGGCACCGCACCGACGGTGTCGTGCCGGGGCTGAACGACTATGCCGGCAACCATCCGCCGGTCTTCCCGGTGTTCTGGGGTTTTCGCATCATGGTGGGCACCGGCCTGCTGATGCTGGCTGTCTCCTGGTCCGCCGCCTTCTTCCTCAAGCGCCGGCATCGCCTGCCGAAGCCGCTCGCCTTGCTGATGGTGCCGATGGGGCTGTCGGGCTGGCTGGCGACGCTGGCCGGATGGTACACCACCGAAATCGGCCGCCAGCCTTGGCTGGTGACAGGGGTGCTGAAGACAGCCGACGCCGTCGGCCCGGTGGCTGGCAGCCATGTAGCGCTGACGCTGGCCATCTACCTCATTCTCTATGCGTTCTTGTTGATCGCCTATCTTGGCGTGCTGGTGCACCTGGCGCTGAAGGCGGCGAAGGACGGCGATTCATCGCCGCTGCCGGGTGTGATGAACGCCGCGCTGTCGCAGCCATCCGCAGGAGAGTGACATGACCTACGACTGGCCAACCCTGCTGCCGCTGATCTTCGCCGGCCTGATGGGCCTCGCCATCCTGATCTACGTCATTCTCGATGGTTTCGATCTCGGCATCGGCATCCTGTTCGCCGCAGCGGAAGACGCCGAGCAGGATACGATGATCGCGGCCATCGGCCCGTTCTGGGACGCCAACGAGACCTGGCTGGTGCTGGCCGTCGGCCTGCTGCTGGTCGCCTTCCCGCTGGCGCACGGCGTCATCCTGACCGCGCTCTACATTCCGGTGTTCGTGCTCCTGGTCGGGCTGATCCTGCGCGGCGTCGCCTTCGATTTCCGCGCCAAGGTGCCGACCGAACGCAAGCACCGCTGGAACCGTATTTTCTTCCTCGGTTCGCTCATCGCCTCGCTGGCGCAGGGCTATATGCTGGGCGTCTATGTGCTGGGCCTCGATATCGGCTTCGGCGGCATGGCTTTCGGCGCGCTGGTGGCGCTCTGCCTCTCGGCCGCCTACGCGGCGATGGGGGCGGCCTGGGTTATCTACAAGGCCGAAGGCGAATTGCAGAGAAAGGCGGTGCGCTGGCTGCGCACGGCGCTGGTGCTGACCGCGCTCGGCATGGCCGCGGTGTCGCTGGCGACGCCGTTCGCCAGCCCGCGTATCTTCGACAAATGGTTCGTCTGGCCCTCGATGCTCTATCTGTCGCCGCTGCCGATCCTGTCGGCCCTACTGTTCCTCTGGCTTTGGCGGCAGACCTTCCACCTGCCCAAACCCGACGACCGCCATTCGCTGAGGCCGTTCCTGACGCTGGCCGCCATCTTCACGCTTGGCTTTGCCGGTCTTGCCTGGTCGTTCTACCCGTTCGTGGTGCCCGACAAGCTGACCATCTGGCAGGCGGCTTCGGCGCCGGAGAGCCTGGCCATCATCCTGGCCGGCACCGTGGTCGTGCTGCCGGTCATCATCTTCTATTCATTCTATGCCTACCGGGTGTTCGGCGGGAAGGCGACCGACCTGACCTATGACTGAGGTGCATTGAGAGGTGATGCCGGCCTGCAAAATGCGAATTGGCTTACCCTAATCCTTGTTGATTCCGCGTTGCTGACGAAAAAGTCGTCGCGCCTGATCATCTGCCGGAAATACAATATTCATCTTCAAGCGGAATAACCCTTCTTCGGCCGGCGCGCATGAGAGCCGGCGAGAAGAAGGGCAATCCGATGCGCGATGTCCACCTCACCCCGGCAGGCCGGGAGCGCTTGGTCTTCCTCTTGCTGCGCGTGCTTGCCCTCATTGCCGCGCTTGTCCTTGCCGGCCTGCTGCCTTCGCTGGCGCACGCGCAGGAGGTAGCCAATTGGGCTGGCGTCTGGGACACCAAATGGCGCGGTGGCGGTGCCCAGATCAAGTTCGAGCAGAATGGCGCCGACGTCAAAGGCGTCTACCCGCTCTACAATGGCCGCATCGAGGCACGGGCCGAAGGCGAAACGCTGGAAGGCCGCTGGTTCGAAGGCAATCGCCAGGGCGAGTTCAGCTTTGTCCAGTCGCCCGATGGCGAGAGCTTCATGGGTCGCTTCGAATCCGCCACCGCCGAATGGTGGACAGGCGTGCGGGTCAGCGCCGTCGACAATATCGGCGTCGATCAGGCCAACCCGATGACCACCATGCGCTCGTTCCTGCAGACCATGAACGAAAGCGGCGCCGACAACGTGCCGCGCGCCACCGGTGGCGGCATGGGCCTTGCCGCGCTCGCCGCCGGCCTCATCGATGTCAGCGAGGCCGATCGCGGCGGCCTCAACATGCCCGACTACACCAAGCTGCTGTTCTCCGTCATCGACAAGACGACCTTCCGTCTGTGGGGCCTGCCGCACGATGCGATCGCCGCCGACGAGGTGACGGCCAGGCTGCAGCAATACGGCACCAGCGTCTCCTTCGACGTCACTTTCCGCCGCAGGAATGGCGCGTGGTTCATCGTCGGCCCGCCGCTGGCCGCGCTGCAGGCCAAGCTCGCCGAATTCCAGGCGGCGCGCGGCGAAGCCGTCGACATGGTCGACGATCCCAGCAAGCTCGCCTCACCGCGCGATACTTTCAAGATGCTGCTCGGCGGCATCTCGGAGGTCGGCGATCCGGCGGAGGCGGCACTGGACCTGCGCGACTACAATTCCGCCGTGCGCGCCGACGAGGCGATCCTGCTCGAGCGCTACCTGAAGAAGGTCATCGACCGCATCGGCTATGTCTACTGGCAAGAGATTCCCGACGATCCCAGGAGCAACACGCCCTTTGTCTATTTCGAGCATCCGTCCGGCAATGTCGTCGTCGGCCCGGTCGACACCGGCAAGGCCAAAGTCTGGCAATTCACGCCCGAGACGCTGGCCAACATCCGCACGCTCTATGCCGATGTCGAGGACGTGCCGGTGGCGCCGGAATTCGCCGCCTTCGCCAGCGGCGATCCATTCTTCGCCACCCGGGGCTTCGCCCGCGAGATCAGCCCCGCTCTGCTTACCCGCGCCGGACCGATCGAACGCTGGCAGTGGCTGGCGCTCGGGCTGACGGCACTGGCCGGCATCGCTTTCGGCTTCGTCGCCAATGCGCTGATCGGGCTTGTTGCCGGCGCACGCGGCGACACCGAGCGCTCGACCTTCCTGCGCGTCGTCGCTTGGGCGGTGCGCGCCATCGTGCTTGGCCTGTTCCTGTTGTTCGCGCTGCGCCCGCTCGGCCTGCCGCAGGTCATCGCGGCCCCCGTCAAGGCGGTGGCCTGGAGCCTGATCGTGATCGGCTTCGTGCCGGTGGTCTGGCACCTGATCGGCAGTTTGGCCGGCCATTATCGCAAGATGTGGCAAGTGCCAGGCTATCACGACACGCTGATTTCGCTGTCCACCGGCGTTGCCCGCGTCGCGGTGCTGGTCGTCGCCTTCCTGCTGCTCGCCGAAGTGCTTGCCATCCCCTACGAAGGCGTCATCGCCGGTCTCGGCATCGGCGGCCTGGCCGTGGCGCTGGCGGCGCAGCCGACGCTGCAGAACTTCCTCTCCGGCCTGACGCTTTATGCCGACCGTCCGGTCAGCGTCGGCGACTTCTGCAAGTTCGGCGACCAGTCGGGTACCATCGAGCATATCGGCATGCGCTCGACGCGCATCCGCTCGCTCGACCGCACCATCATCTCGGTGCCGAATTCCGACTTCGCGGGCATGCAGATCGAGAATTACGCGCATCGCGACCGCACGCGCTTCGCCACCACGCTGCAGCTGCGCTACGAGACCACGCCCGACCAGCTGCGCTACACGCTGGCCGAGTTGCGCAAGCTGCTGATTGCGCACCCGCGTGTCATCGAAGACCCATGCCGCGTCCGCCTCGTCGGCTTCGGCCCCTATTCGCTCGACGTCGACATCTCCACCTACATCATGACAGCCGACGCCTCCGAGTTCCTCGCCATCCGCGAGGACATATTGTTGTCGATCATCAACATCATGGACGAAGCCGGCGCGCAGTTCGCCTTCCCGGCGCAGCTGGAGTACAGCGCCGCCGACCTGCCCATCGACGAGGACAAGCGCGTCGCCGCCGAGAAACGGGTCAGCGACTGGCGAGAGGCGGAAAACCTGCCCTTCCCCGACTTCAGCCAGCTCGACAGGTTTGCCCTCAACAACACGCTTGCCTACCCGCCACAGGGATCGGCGCACTACCGCGAGACGGAACCCGACCCGCAATCGGCCGAGGCCAGGGCGACGCTGGAAAAGGTGCGCTGGAGCCTGCCCTGGCGAAAGGGCACGTGACGGAACGGCCAGGGGCCGGTTTCAGATCAGCCCCGAGTCGCGTGCCGCCGCCGTGGCCTGGCCGCGAGAGACGGCGTCCAGCTTGCCCAGCACCGCCGAGACATGGTGGTCGACGGTCTTCGGCGAAATGGTGAGATGCTCGGCGATCCTCTTGTTGGAGAAGCCGCGCTCGATCAGTTGCAGCACCTCCATCTGGCGCTGGGTCAGGCCGGCGCCATTCGCGCGCGTGGTACGGCGCGGCCCCCGCGCGATGTTGATGAGGCCGTTTTTCCGCATGATGTCGCGCATATGCTGGGCAACCGTCCTTGCGCCGAGGGTTTCGAAAATCTCCAGCGCCGAACGCTGGGCCGCCTCGTCGCCCCGCATCAGCGCAAGCCCTTGTTCGAAAGGGGCTTGCAGCTCTGCCCACAGAGCCGCCGCTTCCAGCCAGTTTCCCGCCAGAAGCAACCTGTAGGGAGCAGCCATGCCGTCAGTGTCACCGGAGTCGCTGTCGGGAGCCAGCAGCTGCCGCCAGCTGGCCAGTTCGGCGAAAACCGCCCGCGTGGGGGAAAGGGTCTCGGCACGGTCGATCAGGGCAAGCGCCTGCGCCTTGTCGATCTGCCCGAGCCAGGCCCGCTCGGCCATGACCGCCGCATAGGGCGCCAGGCGCTGCAGCTCGATTCCTCTTTCCAGGAACCGGCTCATCTCCTCAAAAATCGGCTCGGCCGACGGATCGCCGCGCCGCAACCGCAGTCGGGCCAGAGCCGCCAGGGCCGGATAGCGCACCAGGGCCGTCGCCTGGTCGTTGGTGATGACATCGAGCGCCTCGGCGGCGGCCTCGTCCCATAGGCCATGACGCAGCAGCAACTGCGCCTTCACGCCGCGCATATAGTCACGCCAGGTCGCGAGGTCGTTTTCGACGCAATAGTCGATGCCGCGATCGAGGAAGGACCGGGCCTGGCTATAGCGGAGCTGGTTCATCTCGCTGCAGGCGCAGTTGGTGAAGGCCCGCGCCGCATGTTCCTGAAAATTGTGCTCGAGCGCGATTTCAAGGCTGCGGGCAAGCTGCTGACGGCCGGTGGCCAGGTCCAGCCACTGGCCGGCGGAGCCGACATTGTTGAGGGCGTGGCAGATGATGTCCGGCCGGTTAAGCCGTTCGGCGAGCTTGATCGCCTTGTCGCCGAGCGACACCGTTTCGTCGAGCCTTTCGGCCAGCATCGCCAGCTGCGATAGGTTGGAATAGGCCATGGCGAGTTCGGCGCTGGCCGGCACGGTCTCCAGCAGCGCCACCGCCTGCGCTCCGAAGGCATCCGCGGACGTGCGGTCGCCCAGCAGGTAGGCGAAGCGCGACAGGCATCTGAGGCTGTCTCCCTCTTTCAGCGTGTCGCCCATGGCCCGCTGCAGCACGCGCGCCTGTTCCTGCGCGGCGACAGCCTCGTCGATTTGTCCGATCAGGTGGAGTTCGAAGGCATAGCGCTCGTACAGCTCCGCGCACTCCGCCGTCGGCAGGCTGTCGGCCTGGCGCAAGGCGACCTCATAGTAGCCGGCGGCGTCGCGATGCGCGCCGACGCGGGAGGCCTCCCGCGCGGCGATCGGCGCCAGTTCGCGCACCGCTTCCAGATTGTGTGCCTCGACGGCGTGATGCACCAGCCGGGCAGTGGCGACGTCGCCGTTTTCGAGCAGTGCCGACAGCGCGCGCTGGTTGAACTGTCGCCTGTGGCTCGTCGAAAGCATCATCTCGATGGCGCGGCGGGCGATCTCGTGCCGGAACGCGTAGCCGTCGCCGAGATCCTCGAGCAGGCCGTTCGAGACGCACTCCGCCAGTTGGCCGGCGCTGGCCACGCCGCACAGGCCCTGCAAGGCCCAGGCGTCGGCGCGCCTGGGGAACACCGACACCGCGTCGAGCATCGAGCGGGCGCCGGGGGACAGGCGTTCGGCGCGCGCGACAACGGCGTCGCGCACGCTGGCCGGCAAGACGGTCTCGTCTTCCGCGCTCAACAGTTCGGTGACAAAAAAGGCGTTGCCGGCCGTGGCCCGGTAGATGGCATCACCGTCGCGGCCGACAGCACCGGCGAGCGACAGGACCGCCGCCTCGCTCAGGAGCGGCACCTCGATGCGTGCGACGCTGCTGGCCGGGATTTCGCCGAGCGCGCGGCGGACGCGCATCTGTCCCTCGCTGCGGTCGGTGCGTGCCGTCAGCAGCAGAAGAATATGGGTGTTTGAAATGCGCCGGCCGAGAAACCGCACGAAATCAAGGGTTGCGTCGTCCGCCCAATGGAGGTCCTCGATGACCAGCAGGGTTGGCTGCGCCTCCGTCTCGAAGACGTCGAGCGCGTCGGAGAACAGCGGCAGCCTTTGTCCCTGCCGGACGTCGATCGCCTGCGGCAGCGCCCATCGCGCCTCGCGGGCGAGATCGTAGAGCGGCCCCAGCGTATCGGGTATCGACAGATCCTCGCAGGCGCTGCGGAACAGGCGCGTGCCCTTGGCGACCGCGCCGATGAAGGCCTCGACAAGGGTTGTCTTGCCGGCGCCGGCCTCGCCGGTCAATGCCGCGACCCGGCCGTGGCCGCGCGCCGCCTCCGCCAAAAGGCCGTCCAGGTGCTCCAGCTGTGTCTGCCGTTCCAGAAGCATCATCACCCTCTCACAGGCCGGGGCCGACGGCCTCACCATCTGTCCGCCAGGGTAGCCCGGGTCGGTATCCGTTTTGTGGCTCCCGACACCAAACGTTGCAAACATGGGGAATCGTCCCGCCAAAAATGGGGAAAGGCTCCGATGCGCGCCGTTGACGGGCGTGATCTTTGTCCGGCCGCGCTCAGAACGAGCGTGAATCACTGGAAAAGGAAACCGACTCATGCCCCGTTACCTGGTTGAACGCACATTTCCGGATGGCCTCAATGTGCCGATGAACGATGCCGGCGCCGATGCGCTCGGTGGCGTCATCATGCGCAATGCGGAGAAGGGAGTGACCTGGGTGCAGTCCTTCGTGTCACCCGACAAGAAGCACAGTTTCTGCATCTACGATGGGCCTTCGCCCGAAGCCATCCGCAGCACCGCCCAGAAGAACTCGCTGCCTGTCGACAAGATCACGGAGGTGCGGGTCCTTGACCCCTACTTTTATCGTTGAGTCGCTCCATGGACATCAAATGGCCCTTCGCGGCGATGGCGGCTTGTCTGACGACCCGTCCAGCAAGGTGTTGGCGGCTTCGAGACCAGTCGGACGAGGCCCGCTACTGGGCCGGGCTCTCCGGCGGGGTGCCTCGCTGCTGTTCGCATCATTGCGCAAGAGCCGGCGCCGGTTGCCTCCGCAGGACGACTATCTGAGACGCGACATCGGCCTGCCGGAGATCGAGGAGCTGCCGCAATACTGGGACTTCACCCGATCGGGCCGCTGATGCGTGCAGCCCAGGTCCGACCGAGCGGCCGCGGCGGCTGGCCGCTGCCATGCGCCATCAACAACGAGGAGAGAACATGAACATCCATCTGTGGACCAAGCACCTCATCAACCTGTCGATCCTGTCGATCGCGGCGACGGCCGCCAATGCCGGTGATAGCGGCACGCTGGATGCGAAGGTGCGTGCCGCCAACGGCCGCTTCGAGAACGTGGCGGCGGCCACGTCCGAGGGTTACGCACCGATCCCTTGCGCCAGCGGCATCACCGGCGGCGCGATGGGCATCCACTATGTCAATGCCGGCTATCTCAAGGACGATGCGGTCGAGCTCGCCAAGCCCGAGGCCGTCATGTACGAGCCGATGGCCGACGGAAAGCTCAAGCTCGTGGCGGTCGAATACATCACCTCGAAAGGCCCGGCGTCGCTGGAAGGGCAGCTGTTCAACTTCAACAGCGCCCCAAACCGCTACGGCCTCGGCCCGTTCTATGAGCTGCATGTCTGGGCCTGGAAGAAGAACCCGACCGGCACCTTCGCCGACATGAACCCGAACGTGTCGTGCGAGGCGATGAAGATGGGCGACTGATCCCGATTGCCGGCACGGCGCCGGCGTTCGCTCCGGTGTGGGGGCGACCCCGATCGTCTCCACACCCGGCCCCGCGACCGACCGGCGCCAGTCCATATACGGGGCTGGGGCGGACCGGATGCCGGTTGGTTCCGGGGGCGCGCGGGGAGCTTCGGCTCTCCGCGCAAACATTCAGAGTCCGGACCCTAATTGCTGGCCGACAGCACCAGCACCGGCTTCTCGCTGTAGAGCTTGGGGAAGAGCTGCTTCAGGTTCGCCACCTTGGGCAGGTCGTTGTAGACGATGTAGGGATAGGTCGGGTTCAGGGTCAGGAAATCCTGATGGTAATCCTCGGCCGGATAGAAGGTCTTGCCGGTCTCCAGCGTGGTGACGATCGGCTTCGGGAACACCTTGGCCTGGTCGAGCTGGGCGATGTAGCTCTGCGCGATCTTCTTCTGCGCGTCGTTCTCGGCAAAGATCGTCGAACGGTACTGGGTGCCGCTGTCCGGCCCCTGATAGTTCAGCTGCGTCGGATTGTGAGCGACCGAGAAATAGACCTGCAGCAGCTGGCCATAGGTGACAACGGAGGGATCGTAGGTGATCTCGACGGATTCGGCGTGCCCGGTGCGGCCGCTGCCGACCGTCTCGTAGACGGCGGTGTCCTTGGCTCCGCCTGTGTAGCCGGAGACGGCCTTGCTGACGCCCTTGACGTGCTGGAAGACGCCCTGCACGCCCCAGAAGCAGCCGCCGGCGAAGATCGCCTTTTCGCTGCCCGGGGCTGCCTTCTCATCCATCGCCGGCGGCGGGATGACCACCGCGTCCTCGGCGGAGATCGCCGGCGACTGCCAGAAAGCGGCGCCAGCGGCGGCCAGCACGAGCGCGGCGAGCGCGCCTTTGAAAAAGTTCGACGACTGTCTGACGGCTGGTTGTTGTATGTCGGTCATGGCTGAACTCCTGTGACGTCCATCGTGTGGAGTCTATTGGATGAGATAGGATTGTGCGACAGGCGAGTTGCGGCCGACGCCTCAATTTCACGTGCGCCCGTCAATCGGTCCGGACTTGCCGGCCTGGGCCGGAAGGGACTGTCCCCGGCTGGACAGGGAGCCCGCCAGGGACAGCCGGCCACGGACCAATCTCAGTTGGCCGGGGCCATCGCATCAGCCGCCGGCTTCATCGCATCAGCCGCAGGCTTCATGGCGTCCGCCGCGGGCTTCATGGCGTCAGCGGCCGGCTTCATGGCGTCGGCGGCCGGGGCCATCGCGTTTGTGGCCATCGGGTCGGCAGGCTTCATGGCGTCGGTGGCGGGCTTCATCGCATCGGTCGCCATGGCGTTCGCCGGCTTCATCGCATCGGTGGCGTCGTCGGCGCGGGCGATGCCGCCGGCAAACAGCGCCGTCGAGCACAGGGCGAAAGCGAGCGCCGGCAGCGTCAGGCGGGAAAGAACGGTCATGATGGTCTCCTGGTGGGTTGATGGCGCGCCTTCCAGGCGGCCAGGTGCTTGCGGCGCCGCTCGTGCGGCGTTTGCGCAAATCTCTTGTCGAAGCGTGATTCTAGTTGGTGGCGGCGGCCAGGATCGGCCCGCCGCCGGGCGACTGGACGAGCACCGCGGTGCTGAGGCCATCCGAAGCCGCCGGCAGGTTCAGCGCCGTGGCGTCGCCGGTCCAACTGCCGAGTTTTTTCAGCGAATGGACGACATTGGCATGCGGCAGCGTGCGGCCAGTGTTTTCGCCGCGCGCCACCGGCACCTGGACGACACCCTTGGTATAACGCACCAGCCAGACATCGGCCTTGCCGCCCGGCGCCGAGCCGGCGCCGATGCTGATCTTGCCGCTGTCGAGCGACAGCGATGGGCCCCTTGCGTGGCCGGCGCTCGAGATCAGCTGCTGGATTTCGCCGGGCGCGGCGCCGACGGCGTCGGTGTGGCCGTTGACCACCACTTGCGGGGTGAACGGCCCGTCATGGCCGAGCGATGGTTCGTAGCTCACCTGGCGCTGGGTGAATTCCTGCCGGCCGAACGTGTCCTTCCAGCCGAGGTAATCCCAATAGGTGACGTTGAAGGACAGCGCCAGCACGCCGGGCTGGTCCTTGACCTTGATCAGGTTGGCATTGGCCGGCGGGCAGGACGAGCAGCCCTGGCTGGTGAACAGCTCGACCACGGTGAGCGGCTGGGCGGCGGCGGTGCCCATCGATGCGGCGAGCGCCGCCAGGCCGAACAATAGGGTGAGCTTGGTGCGCTTGGCTTGATGTCCCGACATTGGCTGGCTCCGTGGGCGGCGCCTGGATGCGCCGGTCATGTCCCCACTTCGTCGTCGCCACGGATTTCGTTACAGCGCTCACCGCTTTGTGATCGTCGCCTTCCCTTCTCCCCTTGTGGGAGAAGGTGTCGCCGAAGGCGACGGATGAGGGGTGTTCCAGGGAATACTAACGCCTCATTCCTTCCAGCACCCCTCATCCGTCTTGGCGCTGCGCGCCAATCCACCTTCTCCCACAAGGGGAGAAGGCAAGGGCGCCCTATCGCCAGGGCTGAAGATTTGTATCCCGTACATAGGCGATGATCGTGTCGCAGACGGCGTTCAGGTCTTTCAGGACATCATCATTCCAAAAACGCAGAACGCGAAAGCCCTTCGCCTCCAGCTCAGCCTTGCGGATCCGATCGGACTCGGACCCCGCATGCTGGCTGCCGTCAATCTCGATGATCAGCCCAGCTTCGAGGCAAACGAAATCGGCAATGTATTTTCCGAAGGGAATCTGGCGCCGAAATTTTGTCCGGTCGAGCCTGCGATCACGCAGTTCATGCCAAAGCTTGTTTTCCGCTTCCGTCATTTCACGCCGGAGCGAACGGGCAAAGCTGCGTTTGACTGGGGGAACGGGTTGATGCGGCATGACGTCAGATTAGCCAACCGTTGTGCTCCGTCCAGCACCCCTCATCCGCCGAGCTTCGCTCGCCCACCGCCGTGGGCGAGTCACGGGCCTCGCCCGCCCTTCTGGCCCCACAAGGGCGAGAAGATAGCGGGCGGCAACCCCTACTGCGTCAGCACCGTGTTGGAGGGCCGCTGGTTGAAGTCGCACTTGCCGGTCACGTTGTAGAAGAAGTCGGCATTGGAGACCGGCGCCGGCACCGCGTTGCCGCCGTCTTCCCACGCCTGGTAGCTCGGGACGCCACAGGGCACGGCGGTGAAGATGTCGACGGTCTGGCCGGTCGCGACCTCGGGCATGTCGGACGTGCTTGTGCCGATATAGAGCCGGTTGGACGTGGCCGGATCGTTCGACTTCAGAACCTTCGGGTTGCCCGATGGCACGTCCATCTGCAGGTAGAGGGCGTTCATCTGGCTGACGTCGATCACCGCGCCGGTACCGTTGGCGGGATAGAATGTATCGACACAGGTGGTCAGGTATTTGTTGCTGCCGCTGGTCTGCTGGATGGACCCGGCCGGGGCATTGTTGAAATTGCTCACCTTGGTGGTCGTGCAAACCTGCTTCTGGACGGTCGTGCTGATGTCGGCGCCGCCATTGTTGGTGATGGTGTTGACGGTGGTGGTGCCGTAGCCTTTCGGGTCGCCTGCGCCGTTATAGCTGTAGGTGATCGTCATCAACGGCTTGGCCACGCTCGCTCCGAATTGCGTGCCGTAGAGCGTCATCGTCTTGCCCCAGTAGCCCGACACCTTGGAGACCTTGAAGGTGGTCTGCACCAGTGCCGGCGTCTTGGTCACCGCCGACGCGACGGCGACCGGTACGCTGGTGATCCTGGCGATCTGCATGAAGACGGTCGGCATGGAGTAGCTTGCCGTGGCCTGCGCGGTGGCGGTGCCGTTGGCGCTGACCACGAAACTGCCGAGCGTCGCGGTGCCCTCTCCACCGTTGGCGGTGAAGGCATCCTGCAGCGCCACCTGGCGCTGCGCCAGCGTCGAGGTCGTCGGCATCGTGGTGATCGCCAGTATCCCGGCATCGAGCGCCGCTTGCATGCTCGACCTGGTCTGTACCGCCGACGTGTAGTCGACCGAGAAGCCGACCGCCGTGAGCAGCGGGATCATGCTGAGAACGAGTATTGGCGCGAGCGAGCCGCTCCGCGACTCGATAAACCTGCCTGCAAACCCCCGCATGCCTTGATCCTCACAAGAAGTATTCTCTCCTGCTAACATGCCGATCACGAATTATGCTCTAACGTACTTGGTTAAAATTTATCGATTTTCCGAGAAGCCGCGGGGCAGGTCGACACGAGCCTGCGCCGCCTGCCCTGGCTGGGGGCGGCGGCGCCTCCCGGCAGCGGTTGTGCCGATTGCCCCGGTAGCGGCTGTGCCGCTTGCCGCAGCAACCCGCCCCTGCTAAAGCGCGCGACATGAGCACGCCCCTCGACCACATCCGAAATTTCTCCATCGTCGCCCATATCGACCATGGCAAATCCACGCTTGCCGACCGGCTGATCCAGTCGACCGGCGGGCTGGAGCTGCGCGACATGAAGGAGCAGGTGCTGGACTCGATGGACATCGAGCGCGAGCGCGGCATCACCATCAAGGCGCAGACGGTGCGGCTGAAGTACCACGCCAACAATGGCGAGGACTATATCCTCAACCTCATCGACACGCCCGGCCATGTCGACTTCGCCTATGAAGTGTCGCGCTCGCTCGCCGCCTGCGAGGGCTCGCTGCTGGTCGTCGACGCGAGCCAGGGCGTCGAGGCGCAGACGCTGGCCAATGTCTACCAGGCGATCGACAACAACCACGAGATCGTCGTGGTGCTGAACAAGGTCGACCTGCCGGCCGCCGAGCCGGAGCGCATCCGCGAGCAGGTCGAGGAGGTGATCGGCATCGACGCCTCCAACGCCGTGCTGATCTCGGCCAAGACCGGGCTTGGCATTCCCGACGTGCTGGAGGCGATCGTCCACCAGTTGCCGCCGCCGCGCGAAGGCGACGCGACCGCGCCCTTGAAGGCGATGCTGGTCGACAGCTGGTACGACGCCTATCTCGGCGTCATCGTTTTGGTGCGCATCATCGACGGCGTCCTGAAGAAGGGCCAGACCATCCGCATGATGGGCACCGGCGCCAAGTACCTGGTCGAGCGCACCGGCGTGTTCACGCCCGCCCGCATCAATGTCGACGAGCTCGGCCCCGGCGAGTTCGGCTTCTTCACCGGCTCGATCAAGGAAGTGGCCGACACGCGCGTCGGCGACACCATCACCGAGGACCGGCGCCCGACCGCCAAGGCGTTGCCCGGCTTCAAGCCAGCGCAACCGGTGGTGTTCTGCGGCCTGTTCCCGGTCGACGCCGCCGATTTCGAGGATTTGCGCGCCGCCGTCGGCAAATTGCGCCTCAACGACGCTTCCTTCTCCTATGAAATGGAAACCAGCGCGGCGCTCGGCTTCGGCTATCGCTGCGGCTTCCTCGGCCTGTTGCATCTGGAAATCATCCAGGAGCGGCTGGAGCGCGAGTTCAATCTCGACCTGATCGCCACCGCGCCCAGCGTGGTCTACCGGCTGCTGCTCACCGACGGCTCGATGAAGGAACTGCACAACCCGGCCGACATGCCCGACGTGGTCAAGATCTCGGCGATCGAGGAGCCGTGGATCCGCGCCACCATCCTGACCCCCGACGACTATCTCGGCGGCATCCTGAAGCTCTGCCAGGACCGGCGCGGCATCCAGGCCGACCTCTCCTATGTCGGCAAACGCGCCATGCTGACCTACGATCTGCCGCTCAACGAGGTCGTGTTCGACTTCTACGACCGGCTGAAGTCGATCTCCAAGGGCTACGCCTCCTTCGACTATCACCTGACCGACTACAAGGAAGGCGACCTGGTGAAGATGTCGATCCTGGTCAACGAGGAGCCGGTCGACGCGCTGTCGATGCTGGTGCACCGCACGGCGGCGGAAAAGCGCGGAAGGCAGATGTGCGAGAAGCTGAAGGAGCTGATCCCGCACCATCTGTTCAAGATCCCGATCCAGGCCGCCATCGGCGGCAAGGTCATTGCGCGGGAAACCATCTCGGCGCTGCGCAAGGATGTCACCGCCAAATGCTACGGCGGCGACGTCTCGCGCAAGCGCAAGCTGCTGGACAAGCAGAAAGAAGGCAAGAAGCGGATGCGCCAGTTCGGCAAGGTGGATATCCCGCAGGAGGCGTTTATCCAGGCGCTGAAGATGGGGGACTAAGCGGTTCGGCCTTCGGCCGAACGCATCGACCCGGTGGGTCGATGCGAGCGCAAGTCCGGGTGGGAGCTGCCGAAGGCAGCCGGTCCCACCCCGGGGGTTGCGGCAGTGCGGTGAGCCAAATCTTAGCTAGGTTACTGCCAAACGCTAAGCGTCAAGAATTATTGTGAACCCACCCAACGTTGAAACGCACCTGACGCCGCGGCAATGCTTTTTCCATCCAACAATGGCGCTAGGATATCCCAAGCTGTCCGGTCGTTAGTCCAATAAGCGCCTTTCCGCTTGATGCACATCATGATTTGGCGATGCCTTCTATCGCGATGTGCCGCGCTTAATTTACGATGGGGAGAAGCGAATCACCTCCATCTAATAATTGGTCAAAAAAAATCATGAGCCAGCGGTCTCCGAAATTTTTTCTGCGAGAAAAAATTATCGGACAGATTGTTAATTATGAGAGTTTGAAGAAAACTTGGAAAGATAAGACTCATACTGATTTTCGAGGTTTCTTTTTACCAGATCCGATCGATTACTTGGATGTTAATATCCAGATAGACGACATTTGCCGGAGGATTGTTAGCAAAATAAAATCTGGAGAGTATTCCGTCTCGGGAACAAAACGCTACCTCGTGGAAAAGTCAAAGGGCCTTTGCAGGCAGATGACATTGCCATCCGTTGAAGATGCGTTGACCCTTCAATGCCTAGCGGACGCCTTTTGGCACGAGATAAAATCCAAAGGGCCTTCAAAGAACGCTTTTTTTGAACCAAAAGACCACACCTTCTCTAAGGGCGTGGATGATATTCCCGAGTATGGTTCGATCAAAGCTTGGCTCGATTTTCAAAAAGAAATATTAGGTTTCTCAAAAGAGAACAAATATATCGTAATTGCAGATATTGCTAACTACTATGACTTTATAGATTTTTCTCATCTCAGAAACGTAATCGTATCAACCGTTACCATCAGAGAGCCTATAATAGATTTCCTTATGTACATGCTTTCCGGTATGTGCTGGAAACCAGATTACATGCCGACGAGAGATGTCGAAATGCCGCAGATCGACATCGATGCACCGAGGTTGCTGGCTCATTGCTTTTTGTTTGAGCTCGATGCGGTCGTGGAAGATATGCGATTTGCCAATTATGCCCGCTTCATGGACGATATCGATGCTGGCGTCGATAATATCGCAGAGGCAAAAAAGATCATCAAATCGATCGATTTGACGCTCCAAACCAGACAGCTCCGTCTGAATTCGGGCAAGACTCGTATATTGACCTATCGCGAAGCCCGAAAGCATTTCAAGGTTCTTGAGAATAAGATTCTAGACGTATTCCAGAAGCGATATTTAGAAAAGAATCCTGCGCTGGCAGCAAAGCGGCTCCCTACTCTGTTGCTTAAATGGCATGCACGGCGGGCCTTCGATGAAGGGAACGGCGAGAAAATTTTAAAACGGATGATCACCTTTGCAATTAAGAGCGGCGCAAGGATCGACAGAGCTTTTATATATGATGCGATAAGGCTGAGGCCTAACATTCGGACCTCTGCGTTTCGATATCTATCGCACGATGGTTTCACCATCGCCGACCTTGAAAACATAAACGAAATTATCAAGGGCGGGTATGTTTGTGACGATAGCTTTGTGGTGGAGTACGCTAAGGCGCTCTCCATGGGTAAAGTATCCAATGAGACGGGATTTAAGGATAAGGCTCTTGCGACAGCCGAACTCATCGGGGCTTCGAGCTTTTACGAAATGTATGCCAGTTTGACCCTCTACTACAGATTCGCTGACGCCAAATACGTCCTCAATTTCTTGAAGACCCACGAAGACGCATGGCGACACGACGACCATCTAGGTCGTCTGGTGGGTGGCTTCATGCCGATTGCAAGGCGAGATGAGATGTACACCGAATTCAGCAGCATGATTTTGAATTCGATGAACCGGAGCGCAAAATCACTGCAGGATTTTCACTACAAGGTCAGAACGGACATGGGTTTCCTCTCGCCGATCCTGAGCAAATTCTCTTCGCAGGACAAGAGTTTTCCCTGCGGAGTGCGGATGGGGAAATGGCTCGTTTTACACAGCATACTGCAAAATGATGGCTTGCCGCCTGAAAAACGGAAGAAGATAAAGTCGGTATTTAAGTCGTTAAACAATCAGCCTTATCTGACGATTTCTGGACTTTGAGGATAGGAGGCCAAGGCGGCTCCGCAATCCCTCGACACCTCCCCGCCTTCCCGCTCACTTCCGCCCGGTGGCGTTCGGCTATGCCAGCTCTGGCCTGTTCCTATTCCACACGGCGCTCAAAGCGCAGCACCCCAGCATCCCGCGCACCGCCCCCCGCGCATTGACATCGCCCGCGCATGCCGGCGCCAATGAACCCCGGCCATTGGGGGCTAGGGGAACATCCATGAAAAAGATCTATGCAAAGCCGACGCTGAACAGGCGCGAGAAGCTTTCGGCCGTGACGGCTATAGCGTGTCCAGTGTCGCAACCCTGCGGTTGAGTCATGCACTGCAAGGCCTGCCCTGCCGGGCGGGCTTTTTCGTTGCTGTCGCGGGGCAGCGCCTTCTTCAACTTTTTTAGGCTCGGTCCGCACCCAACCCTGAGTTGGTTGATCGTGCGGCACCCGGGCGCTAGAAAAGTCGTGCGGCGGACTTCATAGGTTCGCCAGTGGCCGGCGCGGGCTCAGGCAACTGCCCTCACCGGCATTCGCGCCGGCCATTCCCCGCACCCTTCAGTTGCCGGATCGGCCCGGGAGGGCCCGAGGCGGCCCTCCGTCGCTTGCCGCCTCGCACCCTTTCGACCCCGGCTTTGAGAACGCCCCGCCCAGGAGTATCCTTCGCTCCGGCTTGGGGGGTTCAAATGCGTTCCAATCCTCTGGACATCGTCGCCGCGACCGGCCTGGCGATCGGTGGCGCCTTCGGGCTTGCCGGCACTTTCGTGGGCAGCGACGCGCCGCGCGAAACGCTGTGGACGATCGACGGCGTGGCGCTGGTGGTGGCGACCGCGCTGCTGACGATGAAGTACCAGCGGCTGGGCAATGATTGCGTCGCCGCCGGATTCCTGACCTTCCTCGCCGGCGAGAGCCTGCTGCTCGCCGGCAATGCGGCAGGCCTTGAGGCCAGCGTTCCCTCCTATGTCGGCGGCATCTCGCTGTGGGCGGCGGCGCTGGTCATGGTCAGCGCCCCGAAAACCTTCGCTTTGTGGATGCGGCTCACCGCGCTCGTCGCCGCCCTGCTGTTTGTCGTCTCGGCTTGCATGATCCTGTGGGGCGCGCCCTTGCTGCCGACCTCGTCGCCGCTGCCCGCCGCCGGCTATCCGTTCCTGGTGCTGACCTTCATCGGCTGGATCTGGACCTTGCTCAGGCCTGGGCGGTGAGCGGGTCGAAATTTGCAACCCGCGTTGGCGCTGCCCCTCACCTGCCTGCCGGCATCCTCTCCCCCGTATAGTGACGGGGAGAGGGGCGCTGTCTTCGATGGGTTCGCCAGTTGTCGACGTCGCAAGGTAGGCATGGGCGTTGCGGCCAGCCCTTTCTCCCCGTCACTATACGGGGAGAAATGCCCGTCAGGGCAATGAGGGGCGGCGCTGACCTACGATAGGTCGGCGTCGCCGAGCTTATATTCTCAATCCTCACCCGGCTTTGGACGGAGAAGCATCAGCTCTCGATCCACACCTTCTCGAAATGCTGCTCGAGCGCCTGGTGCTGTTCGCAGCCTTCGACGCCCTTGCGGTAGGTGCGGAAGACCGAGCGCCAGTAGGGCTGGATGATGATGCCGCTATCGCGCAAATTCTGCTCGATCTTGGCCATGATCTCCTTGCGCGCCTTGGCGTCGGGCATGGCCAGCGCCTTGTCGAGCAGCTCGTCGAACTCCTTGTTGGCATAGGCGCTCTCGTTCCAGGCAGCACCCGACTTGTAGGCGAGCGCCAGCACCTGGACGCCGAGCGGGCGGCCGAGCCATTCGGTGCAGGAGAAGGGGTATTTGCTCCAGTCGTTCCAGAAGGTGGCGGCCGGCAGCACGGTGCGCTTGATCTTCAGGCCCGCCTCGCGCAGCTGCGCGGCGATGGCGTCGCCGGTGCTCTTCTGCCATTCGACATCGACGGAGATGAGGTCGAATTCGTGGTCGGCCTTGCCGGCCTCGGCAAGCAGTTTCTTCGATGCATCCACGTCGCGCCTGGCGGGGCCGATATCGGCATATTCGGGGTGCATGGGGCCGACATGGTGGTTGTCGGCGGGCTTGCCCCTGCCGTCGAGGCCGAGCTTCAGCACGGCGGAGTTGTCGACGGCGAGCTGGGCGGCGCGGCGCACCTTGACGTCGTCATAGGGCGCGTTGCCGACATTGAAGCGGGCGACGATGGTGGAGCCGGTGGCGATCTCGGAATTGACCAGCCCCATCTTGTCGGTCTGCGAGACGGCATCGGAGGCGGTCTCGTGGTCGGTGTCGATCTCGCCGGATTCGAAGGCCGACAGCATGGCGTTGGGGTCGGAGCCGTAATCGACCCATTTGATGCCGTCGAGCCAGAATTCGCCCTTCCACCACGGTCTGTCCTTGCGCTTGACCTCGGCGCCGGTCTCGGCATCCCAGCTGACCAGCTCGCAGGGGCCGGTGGTGATCGCCAGCGCCTTCTTCGGGTCAGCCTCGCCGTCATAGGAGCGGTGCATGATCAGCGCCGGATAGTCGGCCATGCCGGCGATCAGCGAAATGTCGGGTTTTGGCAGATTGAGCTTGATGGTGAAGTCGTCGACCTTCTCGATGCCGCCATCGACCACCTTCTTGGTGTCGGCATTGACCAGCGCGCCCATGCGCGCGGCAACCGAATTGCCGGCGACGCCGGCCTCGCACCAGCGGGTCAGGTTGTGGATGACATCGTCGGCGTTGAAGGCATCGCCGTTCGACCAGGAAATGCCCTTGCGCACATGCAGCGTCAGGGTCCTGGCGTCGTCGCTGGCCTCCCAGCTTTCGAGCAGCCAGGGCTCGAAGGAGAAGTCGGTGTTCCAGCGCACCAGATATTCGTTGCAGTGGCGCGCGACATTCGACATCTCGACGCCGTCGAAGGTGCGCGGTTCCTTGAAGCCCTTGACGTTCATGGCGACGCGCAAGGTGCCGCCGCGCTTGGGCTCGGCGGCGCGGGCAGGGGCGGCGCCGAGGCCGCCAAGCGCCAGCGCGCCGGCGGCGCTGACGCCGAGACCGGCCATCAAAGCGAGATATTCGCGGCGGCTGATGCCGCCCGTCCTGAAATCGTCGGCGACGGGCCTGGCTTTCGGGTGCAGTTTCCGGTCGGTCAGCATGAACTTCATCGTCGTTCCCTCTTGTTGGTGCATGCCGCCCAAAAGTGCGCAGCGGTTTTGGGACAACGGCATGCACGAAAAAAGTCTCGTCCCGGCCGGATGCAAGGGCGGACGCGACCGCCGGGGCGCCATTGCCAGAGGCGATGATAGGGCGGGGTGCCGTAGCGGAGTGTTCGGTTTTCCGCAGTTCTTGTGCGGTGCTCCGCAGGGGGGTTCCAGCTTGGGTTCCTCGCCCCACGAAAGTGGGGAGAGGTGGCTCGGCGAAGCCGAGACGGAGAGGGGGCCGCCCTACGAAAGCCCCCTCTCCGGCCGCTTCGCGGCCACCTCTCCCCGCTTCGCGGGGGCGAGGAACCCCGGTCTTGAAAGGTCAATAAGGCCACTCACCCTTGCCCAGCGCCGCGACCGCCGCCACGATCCGCGCGAAAGCCTCCATTGCCGCCGGCACCGTGGTGCGGGCGCGCAGGAAGCTGTGCACGAGGCGGGGTTGCTCGTGCCACCGTGCCTTGCCGCCGGCAGCAACAATGCGGTCGCGATAGGTCTCGCCATCCGACGACAGCGGGTCGCATTCGGCCGTGACGATCACCGTTGGCGGCAGGCCGGAGAAATCGGTGTCGCGCAACGGCAAGAAGGTCGGATCGTCGGGCGACCGCCGCCTGGCCGAGCGGATGTCGCGGTAGAAGGCGATGTCGCCGACGGACAGCAGCGGTGCTTCCGCATGCTCGACGTAGGAGCCAGCGGCCTCATCGCCGCCGAGCTCGGGATAGATCAGCACCTGGCCGATCGCTGCACGGGGATGATGGCGCGTCGCCTGCGCCACCGCCGCGGCGAGGTTGCCGCCGGCGCTTTCGCCGCACAGCACGAGCGGCAGGCCGGTGGTCGCCGCCGCCCACTCGAAGGCGGCCAGCGCGTCGTCGAAGGCGGCGGGGTGGAGATGTTCCGGCGCCAGCCGGTAGTCGACCGACAGCACGTCGAAACCGGTGCCGGCGCAGAGCTCGGCGCAGATGTCGTCATGGCTGTCGACCCCGCCGAGGATGAAACCGCCGCCGTGGCAGTAGACCACCAACGCCGGCGCCGCCTTGCCGGCGCGCTGGTAGCGGCGGACCGGGATGCCGTGATCCGAGGCGGCGATCAGCCCGTCGCCGGCCGTGACCCCGGGCGGGTGGCCCTGGTGGAAGGCCCGGCACATGCTGTCATAGACTTCGCGCTGCCTGTCGATCGGCAGTCCGGTGATTTCGGGCGGGTACCAGGCATCGACCGCGTCGATATAAGCCCACAGAGCGGGGTCGAGCCGGGTTTCGTATTTGCCGCGTTCGGCCGTCATAGATCAGCGTAGAGCGCGGCCGCGTTGTCGAAGGTGAAGCGCAGCGGCACCGAGCCCTCGACCTGCCAGGCGGTGACGGTCTCGCCGGCCAGCAGCCGGCAGGCGCCGTCGGTGTCGGTGACGGCGCCGCCATAGAGCCGGTTGGCGAGGTTGAGGATGCCGGTCTGGTGCATGGCCGCGCTGCCGCTGCCGCAGGCGTCCTTGACCAGCAGCACGCGAAAGCCTTTGGCCACCGCATCCTTGACCGACGCGTCGATGCAGGCCTCGGTCCAGACGCCTGATATAACCAGCCATTCGATGCCGCGCGCCTTGAGCCCGTCGGCCGCCGGACCGGTGCGGAAGGCGCTGGCCTCGGCCTTGATCAGCAGCGCCTCGCCATCGACCGGCGCCACCTCATGGCAGATTTCGGTCAACGGATCGCTCTTGTCGGAGAAGGCCGACTTGCCATCGACACCCACCGGATGAAAAGGCCGGTCCTGCTTGTCGAGATCGACGATGTAGGCCCAGTGACAGAGCGGCACATGGTTTTGCCGCGCCGCCGCCTGCAGGCGCTGGACGTTGGCGAGGATGCCGGCAAAGCCCTCGACCAGATAGCGCTTGTCCTGCCGGTGTTCTTCCTGCAGGTCGATGAAGATAGCGGCCACCGTGCCGCGCTTGATGGAGATGGGGGTTTTCATGCTGCGCCTGGGTGCGCGGTCAGCGCCGTTCCGGTCAGCGAGCTGGCGCGGGTCCTGGAGATTGGCTGAAAAGCGCCCACGACTTCGTCATTCCAGGGCGCAGCAGCCGCGAAGCGGCGGCGCGGAGACCCTGGAATCCATGCCGTGACCTTTGTCGAAGAGTGCTGCGGAGCAGAATTCTGCGTCGTGGCGCCGTGTTGAAGTCGCGGCATGGATCCTAGGGTCTGCG
The DNA here is from genome assembly GCF_059683645.1 of Mesorhizobium sp. RCAM 05104. Lineage (NCBI taxonomy): Bacteria > Pseudomonadati > Pseudomonadota > Alphaproteobacteria > Hyphomicrobiales > Phyllobacteriaceae > Mesorhizobium > Mesorhizobium sp. RCAM 05104. The sequence continues at coordinate 3,811,731 of NZ_CM185033.1, forward strand.
CCGCGTCGCTACGCTCCTTGCTTCGCCCTAGGATGACGAAGCGATGGGAGGCTGCGACAGTGCCCAGGGAGCGCGGAACGAGCGTCAAATCTGTTTCTCCAGAAACTCATCCTCGTAAGGAAAGCGCGACAGGAGTTCGGTGCCGGTGTCGGTGATCAGGATCTCGTCCTCCAGCTTGACGCCCTCGCGGCCGCCCTTCTCGCCAATATAGCTTTCGACGCTCACCACCATGCCTGGCACGATATGACCGTCGCGGCCATAGGTCTCGTAGTCCATGGCATGGGCGATGAACGGCGTCTCGCCATGCATGCCGACGCCGTGCATCACCGAGGTGTAGCGCTGGTCGACGAAACGGTCCGGGATCTTCCACGCCTTCTCGGCGATTTCGCGGAAGGCCATGCCGGGCTTGACGATTCCGATGTTGTGCTGAACCTGGTCGTGCGCCATGCGGTAGAGCGATTTCTGATAGTCGGTCGGCTTGCCCGGGCCGCAGCGGAAGGTGCGCGAGAAATCCGAATAATAGCCGTAGCAGCCGATGGTGTCGGTATCGAGCGCCAGCAATTCGCCCGGCCGGATCTTGCGGCCGCTGGCCTCGTTGAACCACGGGTTGGTGCGCTGGCCGGAGGTCAGCAGCCGCGTCTCGATGAACTCGCCGCCCTGGCGGATGACCTCGCCATACATGATGGCGAACAGGTCGTTTTCGGAGACGCCGGGCTTGATCGCCTCGCGCACCGCATAGACGGCGGCCTCGGCGCCGGCCATCGACACCTGCAGGCATTTGACCTCCTCCGGCGTCTTCACCGCGCGCACCGCCAGGATCTCGCCCTGGCAATCCTTGACCTCGCAGCCGCGCTTTTCCAAGGCGAGCGCCTGCAGGTGGCTACAGCGGTCGAGCCCGAGCTTCATCGAGCCGCCGCCGTGCTGCTTCAGAAGGTCGGCGATCTCGTCGGCGAAGGGGCCGGCGGTCTCGTCGTCGCGGCCGGAGACCGACGACCACACGAGCTTGGACGGACGTGCTTCGTCGATCGTGTCGAGCACCATCGAGACATGGTAGCTCTGCGGGTATTCGAACAGCACGATCGGGCCGACGGTGGGGATGAAGAAATAGCGGGTCGAGTTGCGCAGGAAATAGCCGAACATGTTGCGCGAGCCGGTGGCGTAGCGCTGGTTGTAGGGGTCGAACAGCACGACGCCGCCATAGCCGGCCTCGCGCATCCAGCCGCGCAGTTTGGCCAGCCGGCCCTTGCGCAAGGCATCCGCATCGATGAAGGACGGCTCGGTGTCCGACAGCCACATGCCGCCGGCCGGATCGGCAGCCGCCGGGTGGCGCATGCGGTCCTTGAAGTCGACATCTTCGGTGCTGTCGGGGTCGAATACGACGATGCTCATGGGTGCCTGGCCTTGGGTCGGGTTGCGAGATCAGACCATGGCGCAGGCGGCGACGAGGCATTGTGCGGAAAACCGCGTGTGTTGTGCGGAATGCCGCCGAGTCGATCAAGACGAGCCACGCCCTGCAAGGGATTAGTCGTCCAATCTCTGTTTAGCCAATTCGACCTGATAGGCGCTTCGCGGATGTCGTCTGCGCCGCCACGCGTTGAGAAATATGAAAAGCGCGAGGTACCCGGTTCCTGCAAGCAGGCCCCAACAAAAGCCAAGCATGGTGGCGGGGAGAAGGAGTATCCAAAATCCAAGAAAAACTACGACATAGTATAAGATCGACGCCCAGACATATTTCTCCATCTGAGAGCTACTCATGCCTTGAACCCGTCAGCCGCCTCTACCCAACATCACATAGGGATGTTGAAATAATCGTGCCAGCGTTGTCCGGAATGTCGCTGGGGAAATAAGAGAGGGGCGCTGCCCCGCCAGCATCTGAAAGCTAATGCCTTCGCGCCAGTTTCGGCGGATGGCCATGCTCCTCGCGAAAAGCCCGGGCAAAGCTCGACATCGAGGCAAAGCCGCAGGCCAGCGCCACGTCGCGTACGGCGAGCGTGGAATGCGCCAGCAGATCGGCGGCGCGTTTCAGCCGCAGCCGCCGGTAGTAGCCATTGGGCGAGATGGCGAGTTCGGAGCGAAAGGAGCGTTCGAGCTTGTCGGACGACACGCCGAGCCGCGCCGTCAGCTCGGCCATGCCGAGCCGCTCCTCGACCGCATCCTCCATGATGGCGATGGCCGACAGCACCAGCTCGTTCTGGACGCCGGTGCGCAGGCGCAGCGGCATCAGCTTGCGGTCGACGCTCGATCGTAGCGGGCTGTGCACGAACCATTCGGCGACGCCGGCAGCAAGCTCGGCGCCGTAGTCGTTGGTGATGATCTCCAGCATCATGTCGAGGCTGCCGACGCCGCCGGCCGAGGTGAAGCGCTTGCGGTCGATGACGTAGAGGTCGCGGCGCAGCTCGATGTTGGGAAAGGCCTCGGTGAAGGCGGCCTGGCTGGTCCAGTGCAAGGTGCAGGCATGGCCGTCGAGCAGGCCGGCGCGGGCGAGGAAAAAGGCGGCATCGGCCACCGCGCCGATATGGGCGCCATTGCGCAGGCTGCGGCGGATCCAGCTCGCCGCATCCTCGGCGACGAGATGATCGGCATCGCCGCCCGAGCAGACGACGATGCGGTCGACCTTCGGCGCGTCCTCGGCATAGAAGCCCGGCTGGATGACGACGCCGTTCGAAGCCTCGACCGGGCCCTGGGTCGCGCCGACGATGATCCAGCGGTAGCACTGCCGCTTGGCCAGGACATTGGCGGCGCGCAGCGGCTCGATGACGGAGCTGAACGCCATCATCGGAAAGCCGGGGAACACCAGCACCGCGAAGGTGAGGGGCTCGGTGGGCTTTGGGGGTTCGCGCGTGGCCATGGCGTCCGGAGCCGGGAGGATCGGGGCGCTACAATTCGGGCAGACGGGGCTTCGGGTCAACCGGGCTGGTGGTGATCCCTATCACCAGATGTCGGCGCTGCCCCTCACCTGCCTGCCGGCATCCTCTCCCCGTATAGGGACGGGGAGAGGGGTGCTGCCGTCAACGCTTTCGCCAATCACCAACATTGCAAGAGAGGCGCCAGCGTTGCTGCTTCTCCCTTCTCCCCGTCACTATACGGGGAGAAGGTGCCGGCAGGCGGATGAGGGGCGGAGCTGATATCGACAGTTGATCTCCTGGAAGCAGCAGGATGCTTTCTATCCCCCCAGCGCCTGCTCCAGGTCGGCGATCAGATCATCGCCATCCTCGATCCCCGCCGACAGCCGCACCAGCGAATCGGAAATGCCGATCTCGGCGCGCTTCTCCGCCGGAATGGAGCCATGCGTCATCAGCGCGGGATGCTCGATCAGGCTCTCCACGCCACCGAGGCTTTCGGCCAGCGTGAACAATTGCGTGCGTTCGAGGAAGCGTTTGGTGCCGGCGAGGTCGCGGTCGAGCACGGCGGTGATCATGCCGCCGAAGGCATGCATCTGCTGCACGGCGATGGCGTGCTGCGGGTGGCTGGCGAGGCCGGGATAGAAGACGCGGCGCACGTCCTTGCGACCTTCCAGCCATTGCGCGATTTTCAGCCCATTGGCGGAATGGCGCTCCATCCTGAGCGCCAATGTCTTGAGGCCGCGCAGGGCGAGGAAACTGTCGAACGGGCCCGAAATGGCGCCGATGGCGTTCTGGAGGAATTTCAGCTGGGCGGCCAGATCCTTGTTGTCGCCGACTATCGCCACGCCGCCGACCATGTCGGAATGGCCGTTAAGATATTTGGTCGTCGAGTGGACGACGATGTCGATGCCAAGCTCCAGCGGCCGCTGCAGGTAGGGGCTGCAGAAAGTGTTGTCGGCGACCGTGAGCACGCCCTTGCGCCTGGCCAGGGCTGCGACGCCTTCAAGATCGACGATGCGCAGCAACGGGTTGGTCGGCGTTTCGACCCAAAGCAGTTTCGTCTCCGGGCGGATCGCGGCCTCTACCGCCGCAAGGTCGGTGAAGTCGACGAACGAGACCTGCAGATTGGCCGAGCGCTTGCGCACCCGCTCCATCAGCCGGAAGGAGCCGCCATAGATGTCGTCGGTGGCGACGATATGGGCGCCGGAATCGAGCAGCTCGAGCACGGTGGCGATCGACGCCAGGCCCGACGCGAAGGCGAAGGCGGCCGAGCCGCTTTCGAGGTCGGCCACGGCGCGTTCGAAGGCAAAGCGGGTCGGGTTCTGGCTGCGGGCATATTCGAAACCCTTGTGCACGCCGGGCGACTGCTGGCCATAGGTCGAGGTGGCATAGATCGGCACCATCACCGCGCCGGTCAGCGGGTCGTGGCTCTGGCCGCCATGGATGGTGCGCGTCGAGAAGGCCAGGCGGTTCTTGCCTAACGATGATGGGCCGGATGGCGGTGTGCTGCTGGTCATCGTGCGCGCCTCAAATGGTTGATCAGGTCGATGCGGGTTATCAGGCCGACGAACTCGTCGCCGTCGAAGATGATGGCGACCTCGTTGCGGTCGAACACCGGCAGCAGCGCGTCCAGCGTCTGGCTGGCCTGCAGCGTGTGCAAATTGGAGGTCATCGCCGTGCGCACCGGGCCGTTGAAGCGCTCCCAGCGGCCGTCATAGGGACCGTCGACCTTGGCCAGGATATCGCTTTCATCGACGATACCGACCAGTCTGCCATTGTCGAGCACCGGCAGCTGCGAGACATCGGAGCGGCGCATGCGGCCATAGGCATTGAGCAGGCTTTCGTCGGGGCCGACATAGACGGTGTCGCCGGTGCGGTGCGTGCGCATGACGAGGTCGCGCAGGTCGCCATGCTGTTCGTGCTCGGCCAGGCCCTGCTCGGCCAGCCAGAAATCGTCGAACACCTTCGACAGATATTTGTTACCGCTGTCGCAGACGAAGGTGACGACCCGCTTTGGCACGGTCTGTTCGCGGCAATAGCGCAAGGCGGCCGACAGCAGCGTGCCCGACGACGAGCCGGCGAGGATACCTTCCTTCGACAGAAGGTCGCGGACCGCCAGCATGCTCTGCTTGTCTGATATGGAATAGGCCTTCTTGACCAGCGACAGGTCGGCATTGGGCGGCACGAAATCCTCGCCGATGCCTTCCACGGTCCAGCTGCCGGCCTCTTCCATCTTGCCGGTCTTGATCAGCGGCGCCAGCACCGAGCCAACCGGATCGGCCAGCACCATCTCGGTCTTCGGCGACACCCTGGCGAAGTAGCGGCCAAGCCCGGTCAGCGTGCCGCCGGAGCCGACGCCGACGACCACGGCGTCGACATCGCCGTCGAGCTGGGCGAAGATTTCCGGGCCGGTGGTCGTCTCGTGCGCCAGCGGATTGGCCGGATTGGCGAACTGGTTGGCATAGAAGGCGCCGGGTACTTCGGCGGCGATCTTCTCGGCCATGTCCTGGTAATATTCGGCATGGCCCTTGCCGACATCGGAGCGCGTCATGCGCACCTCGGCGCCGAGCGCGCGCAGGTGCTGGATCTTCTCGCGCGACATCTTGTCGGGCACGACCAGCACGATGCGATAGCCCTTGGGGATGCCGACCTGGGCGAGGCCGAGGCCGGTGTTGCCGGCGGTCGCCTCGACGATGGTGCCGCCTGGCCTGAGCTTGCCTTGCTTCTCGGCGGCCGCGATCATCGACAGCGCGATGCGGTCCTTGATCGAGCCGCCGGGGTTCTGGCTCTCGAGCTTGATGAACAGCCGGCACTTGCCGGTGTCGAACTTGGTCAGCTCGACCACCGGCGTCTGGCCGATCAGGTCGAGAACCGACTTATAGGGCGGACGCAGGCGGGACGACGCGCTCTCGGGTGCGGCGATCTTGTGCTCGCTCATATCGATGCTCCATGATCAAGCGACCGCCTCGGGGCAGAGCGGCAGCGTATCCTCTTTTCCAGTCCTTTACAGTCGGAAAGAAGATAGATCGTACCAATCAACCAGCCAGATGCGGAATGAAATTCCGGGTTTTGCCGCGCGGAGGGAGCACACGGCGGCAGCGCACAGCTTCGCGATTGGTCGAGGCCCCGCCACTTTCGTCATCCTGGGGCGGAGCAAGGAGCGTAGCGACGCAGCGCAGACCCCAGGATCCATGCCGCGACTTTCATGACACGCGAAGGCGGACCAAAATCGCGTATCTCTTCGCGGCGGATAGAAGTGCCGTTCTGAACCGCTGCATTCTTCGTCGGATGTCGGGGCATGGATCCTCGGGTCAAGCCCGAGGATGACGACGCATGGCGGCGGACTCAACCGAGAAGCTGCTTGCTCAGCCTGGCGCACTGGACGCGGATGTCGGGAATGGCGTCGATCTCGAAGAAGGTGCCGCGCGTCAGCGGGCCGACCGCCAGGATCTTGGCCGAAGCGGTCCCGTCGCCGGCGATGATTTCGCAATTGGCCGACACATCGAGGCCGATGCGCAGCGGATCCGGCCGTGCCAGGCCGCGATCGACCAGCGAGCGCACCACGCTGTTCGACGAGGTCGAGATGTCCCTGACGATACCGGAGCAATCATAGATGCGGGCGACGTCGAATGTCTCGAGGCGCTGCGTGTGGCGCGACTGGACCTCCACGGTGAACCCGTCAGCCGCGGTGATGCCGACGACACGCCCGGCAACCAGGCGGATGCGGCCCGACTGCACCGCTTCGGTCACGCGGGCGTAGACTTCGGGCGCCATGCGATGGCGGTGAATATCCCACCAGGCCTTGGTGTGCTCGACGAAGCGGCGCTTGGCGGAAGATGGCCAGTTCTGCCAGATCTTCTGGTTGAACGGCCGCAGGCCGTCGACGACGTCGCGCCAGTCGATGCCGGCCTTCTGGTTTTCCCTGATCAGGTCGCGGAACCAGCCGACGAAATAGGAAAGCTGGGTGCCGAGCGGAATGTCGGCGACGTCGAGCTTGATCGGATTGCCCTTGCGGTGCGGCGAGGGCAGCAGGCCGCGCCGGGAAACGGCGATAATCTGCCCCCTATAGCCGCGCTGTTCCAGTGCCAGGAACGCGTCGACCATGCTGAGGCCGGTGCCCAGCACCATGACGCGGCTGTCGGGGGGCAGCGCCGTGTCGGCCTCCGAGCCCATGCGGATCGCATGGCCTTGCGCCGGCTGTTCGTCATGGCCGGTGGCGAGTATGGCCAGATGGGCGACGACGCTGGTGCCGTTGGCGAGCGCCACCTCGACGCCGGAGGCGGTCGGCGTGATCGACAGGCTCTCTTCATGGATCAGGCGCAGCCGCCCGGTCGGCTGCTCGCGCGCTTCGAGCTCGTCGAGCAGCTCGCCGAGATAGCGGGCATAGATGCTGCGCGGCGCGTAAAAGGGTGTCTGTGGCGTCTGCTCCCGGTCTACCAGGCCACGCCCCTGCAGCCAGCGCCAGAAATTGCCGGGATCGTCGGCATAGGCGCTCATACCGGCGGCGCTGACATTGAGAACATGCGCCGAGAGCAGCGTCGAATAGGCGATGCCCTGGCCGAAATGCGGGCGTTTTTCGATCAGCGTGACGCGCAGATCGGGATTGGGCGATTTCAGCAGATGCGCGGCCAGCACGACGCCGCTGGCGCCGCCGCCGACAATGATGATGGAGTTCGCGCGCCCGGTCATGCGCAGGAACGCCTTGTGAGAAGCGCCGGCGTCAGGCCTGGAGTTTCGCCAGGACCGCAAGGTCGCCGCTCGCGGCCGCAAGGTCGTCGCTTGCGATATCGCGCATTTCGGCGAGGCTGCGCTGATCGAGCACCTCGGCGATCGCCTGCCGGACCTCGAGCATCAGATGTCGGACTTGGCATGTCGCCTCGCTGCAGTCTTCACAGCGCTGGTACTGGGTGCGGCTGGCGCAGGGAATGGGTGCCAGCGGCCCGTCGAGGACACGCACGACATGGCCGACCTTGATCTCGTCGGCCGGCCGGGCCAGGCGATAGCCGCCGTCCTTGCCCTTGCGGCTCTGGACGAAGCCGGCATTGCGCAGCTCGCCCAGGATGGCGTCGAGGAACTTCTTCGGGATGTTGTTGCCCGTCGCGATGTCGTTGACGAAAGCGAGCTGGCCGGCGGGCAATTGCGCGAGGTGTACAAGCGCCTTGAGGCCGTATTTGCCCTTTTTTGTGAGCATGAAATCAAAATTTCTCTGTCATGCGACGGTGTGGAACCATCGGCGCCAAAACACCTGGCGCTCCGGGAATTCGCCGCGACCAGGCCGTCATCATAGATAAATTCTAGTGACATTATCTACAAGCCTAGAAACGTTGATTTTGTTTCGTTTTCAAGCCGCCGCGGCCAATTCGACACATCTCGGTGTCGTTGGCGGCACGAGGGGCCGCTGGACACGCAGCACCGCAACCGCGTCACCATCGGCCAGATCGTGGCCAGCGGCGGCCGGGAATGCGCCGAGACGTAGTGTTCCGCGGGCGGATCGGGGGTTGCCGTTCGTGAGGTGGTTCATCGGCGTTCTCAACTCCCTAATGTCGATAAGAATACTATACTTAATGCCGAACGCATGGAAACTCATTCCAATTCATCGGCTTTTTTCAGTCTAAATTTGCTGAATTGGCGGCTCGCGTAGAAAGTTCCGGTGACAGGATGGCGTTTCGCTTGTGCTCGCTGGCGCTGCGCGTCCCGCCATGCCGGTTGCGAGGCGGACGACAAGGGGGCTTTTTGGCCATCAAATCCACTTCGCGGGCCTTTGGCAGATGACTTTTTTCCAACAACCGGCTTCGGCTAGAAGGATTTAACTCTACAAGAACGATAGAATTAGCTGACAATCATGGGGCAATCCGATTTTCTCTGTTTTCATGGAGCCCTTAATGTCCACCATTTCGCGACGCATCCTTCTCCTGTCGTCGGCGGCACTCGCGGGTGCCGCCTTCCTTGGCCCGGTCGAGGCGCAGGATCTCAAGATCACCATCGGCTACCAGACGGTGGTCGAGCCCTCGAAAGTGCCGCAGGCCGATGGCGCCTATGAGAAGGCGACCAAGGCGGCCATCGACTGGCGCAAGTTCGATTCCGGCGCCGATGTCATCGCCGCGGTCGCCTCCGGCTCGGTCGACATCGGCTATGTCGGATCGAGCCCGCTGGCGGCGGCGGCCAGCCGCGAGCTTCCCATCCAGACCATCTTCGTCGTCGGCCTGATCGGCGAATCCGAAGCGCTGGTCGCCCGCAACGGCGCCGGCATCGAGAAGGTCGCCGACCTCGCCGGCAAGAAGGTGGCGGTGCCGTTCGTCTCGACGACGCATTACAGCCTGCTCGCGGCGCTGAAGCATGAAGGCGTCGATCCGAAGTCGGTCGAGATCCTCAATCTGCGGCCCCCGGAAATCGCGGCCGCCTTCGCGCGTGGCGACATCGACGCGGCCTATGTCTGGGACCCGGCGCTCGGCCAGATCAAGACCGGCGGCAAGGTCGTGCTGGATTCCTCGCAGGTCGCCGCCTGGGGCGCGCCGACCTTCGACGCCTGGATCGTACGCGCCGACTTCGCCGAGAAGAACCCGGAAGCCGTGCGCGACTTCGTCAAGGTGACCGGCGCTGCCTATGCCGAATTCCTGGCCAAGCCCGACGCCTGGTCGGTGTCGTCGCCACAGGCCGAGAAAATCGCCAGGATCACCGGCGCCAAGCTGGAGGAGGTGCCGCAGCTGCTCAAGGGCTATGTCTTCCCGACGCTGGAAGAGCAGGCCTCGGACAAGTTCCTCGGCGGCGGCACGATCAAGGCGATCGAAGCGGCATCCGCCTTCCTCAAGGAGCAGGGTAAGATCGACGCCGTCCTGCCGGACTATTCGAAATACGTGACATCGAAATACGTCACCGAAGCGCTGGCTTCGAACTGACGTTCGTTTTCACGCAATTCCCAAGGGGAAGCGCTGTGCGCTTTTCCCGGGAAAGCCGCTTCACGCTTTTCCTGGAATTGCCCGGAACACGCGCGGATCTTCTTCCCTGACGCCGCGTGCCGCCTGCCCCGGAACCGCCGACGAGGAGCGGTTCGGGGCAGGCGGATTTGAACGAACCTCCCGTGAGGGCCCATGCCGCATCTCGTGCTCGACAGAATCTCGATCCACTATGACGGCCAGGCGGCGCCTGCCGTCGAGCGGGTGTCGATCGATGTCGCCAAGGGTGACTTCGTCGTGCTTGTCGGCCGTTCCGGCTGCGGCAAGACGTCGCTGCTCAATGTCGCCGCCGGCCTGGTCATGCCGGCACGCGGCAGTGCGGCGATCAACGGCAAACCGATCACCGCGCCGGGATCGGACCGGGCGGTGGTGTTCCAGAACGACGCGCTGTTTCCGTGGCTGACGGCACGCGAGAACGTTGCCTTTGCCCTGCGGCTGCGCGGCATCAGGCCGGCCGAGCGAGCACGCCGCGCCGATGAACTGCTGGCGCTGGTCAAGCTCACTGACGCCGGTGACAAGCGCATCTGGGAACTTTCCGGCGGCATGCGCCAGCGTGTCGGCCTGGCCCGGGCGCTCGCCGCCGAACCTGAATTCCTGCTGCTCGACGAACCGCTGGGCGCGCTCGATGCGCTAACGCGCGAACGCATGCAGACGACGCTGCTCGACCTGTGGACGGCAAGCGATGTCGGCGTGCTGATGGTGACGCACGGCATCGAGGAGGCGCTGGTGCTCGCCACCCGCATCGTTGTCCTGGCTCCTGGCCCGGGCCGCGTCGTGCGAACCTTCGAACCCGGTTTCTCCAGGCGCTACGCAGCCGGGGAAACCATTCGCGCGATCAAGGCCGACCCGGCCTTCGCGGCGGCGCGCGGCGAGCTGACCGATGCCATCTTCGAAGGAGAAGCGGCATGACCATTTCCTCTTACACGGAACGGCCAAACCAGAAGATCGACGACGCCGACGGACTGTCAGTGCCATGGTCCAGGCCACGCCCAAAGCGGGCCGGTGTTTCGGCGCGCATGGTCAGCGCGACCACCATCCTGGTGGTGCTGGCGGTATGGGCGCTGTCGGCCCGCCTGCAGCTGGTGTCGCCGGTGTTCCTGCCCTCGCCGGTCGCCGTGTGGAACAAATTCATCGTCGTCGCCCGCGACGGCTTTGTCGACGCAACGCTCCTGCAGCATGTCGCCGCCAGCCTGGGCCGTGTGTTCGCGGCGCTGATTGCCGCCATCCTCGTCGGCGTGCCGGTCGGGCTGGCCATCGGCATCAGCACCGTCGGGCGCGGCATCTTCGATCCGCTGCTGGAATTCCTGCGGCCGATCCCGCCGCTCGCCTACTTGCCGCTGGTCATCATCTGGTTCGGCATCGGCGAGCCGTCGAAGATCCTGGTGATCGCCATCGCCATGCTGGCGCCGGTGGCGCTGTCGACCGCGTCGGGCGTTCGTGGTGTTTCGCAAGAACGCATCAACGCGGCGCGTTCGCTTGGCGCGACGAAGCGCCAAGTGGTCCGCCACGTGATCCTGCCCAGCGCGCTCCCCTCGATCCTGACCGGCTTGCGCATCGCGCTCGGCGCCGGCTGGTCGACGCTGGTCGCCGCCGAACTGGTGGCGGCGACGCGTGGGCTTGGCTTCATGATCCAGTCGGCCGCCCAGTTCCTCGTCACCGACGTCGTGGTGATGGGCATATTGGTGATCGCGGCCATCGCCTTCGTACTCGAATTCACCATCCGCCGGATCGAGCGCGTGCTCGTCCCGTGGGCGGGAAGGGAATGATCAACCGCAAGCGCAGGAGAATGACGATGACCCATTCCACCGCCGTGCTGTTCGCCCATCTTGGCAACTGGCTTCGCCTCGTCCACGTCGGGGACAGGCAACCCCTCGAAGACGAATCCAGATCGCCAGTGCCCGTTCGATGGGACGCCGAGCGTGACCGCTTGCCGCCGCGCGACGAAAGTTTCTACTGGGCCTGGCAGTACTGGTCGCAGTGAAGGGGCACACAAACGCTGTGATGAAGGAAGGCCGGCGATCTTTTTGCGCCAATCCTTAGAACATAATTCTATCTTCTCTACCTAACTCACAAAATCATTTCTCTACTAAATTTATAGAACTACCTAGCCTGATCCATCTTCCAACCCGGCGAGGAAATTTCCCGGCGCCGATCGGCATTGAAGGAGTGGGATCATGTTCAATCTGACGAGGCGCGTTTTCGGCATCGGCCTGCTGGCGGCAAGCGTTGCCGTATCATTCGGCGCCGCGGCGCAGGAGTTGAAGCAGTTCAGCATCGGCTATCAGAAGACCGGCCTGCCGGTGATCGCCAGGCAGCAGCAGGTGATCGAGAAGGCGCTGAACGACAAGGGCGTCACGGTAAAGTGGGTCGAGTTCACCGCCGGACCGCCGCTGGTGGAGGCGCTCAATGTCGGTGCCATCGATGCCGGCTGGACCGGCGACGCCCCGCCGATCTTCGGTCAGTCGGCCGGCGCCAACATCGTCTATGCGGCAGCACTGCCGTCCAACGGCGACGGCGAGGCGATCTTCGTCAAGCCGGCGTCGCCGATCCAGTCGGTCGCCGACCTCAAGGGCAAGCGCGTCGGCGTCGGCAAGGGCACCAGTGCGCATAATCTTCTTGTGGCGGCGCTGGAGAAGGCAGGTGTCCCCTTCGACCAGATCACGCCGGTCTATCTCAGCCCGGCCGATGCGGCCGCCGCCTTCGCCAGCGACCAGATCGACGCCTGGACTGTCTGGGATCCGTTCTTCGCCATCGCCGAAACCCGCTACCAGCCGCGCGTGCTGGCGCGCTCCAGCGAGGTGCTCAAGGTCAACACCTACTTCCTCGCCAACAAGGATTTCGCCAAGGCGCATCCTGAAGTCGTCACCACGACGATCGCCGCCCTTGGCGAGGCGGCCAAATGGGCGGACCAGAACCGCGACAAGGTGGCCGAGGCGCTGCATGAGGTGACCGGGGTGCCACTCGACGCACAGACGATCGCCGCCAACCGCACCAAGTTCGGCATCTTTCCGATCACCGACGAGATCATCGCCGGCCAGCAGGCGACCGCCGACCGCTTCTTCAAGCTCGGCCTGATCCCGAACGCCGTCCGCATTTCCGACGCGGTGTGGACCGCGCCGGGCAACTGATCTTTCGTCACACGGCGCCGGGTCGAGAACGCCCGGCGCCATTGCCGTTTCCGCCCACATCTCCAGGAGGGCCTTCATGACCACGCCAGCCGACACCGCGCCCCTCGATTTCTTCTGGTTCATCCCGACGCATGGCGACGGTTCCTATCTCGGCTCCGAGGAGCAGCAGCGGCCACCGGAGTTCGGCTATTTCAAAGAGATCGCGCAGGCGGTCGACCGGCTCGGTTTTCCCGGCGTGCTGTTGCCGACCGGGCAGAACTGCGAGGATTCCTGGATTACCGCGACGGGACTCGCCACGCTGACCGAAAAACTCAAATTCCTTGTCGCCCTGCGGCCCGGCGTGACGCTGCCGACCTTCGCCGCACGCCAGACCGCCGCGCTCGACCGGCTGAGCAATGGCCGCCTGCTGCTCAATGTCGTGGTCGGCGGCAACCCGACCGAGCTTGCCGGCGACGGCATCTTCCTGCCGCATGACGAACGGTATGCCCAGGCGCATGAATTCCTGACCATCTGGCGCGGGCTGGTGTCCGGCGAGCGCGTCAATTTCGACGGCAGATATTACCGCGTCGAGAACGGCCGCCTCGACCTTTTGCCGAGCCAGGAGCGGCCGCCGCTCTATTTCGGCGGATCGTCCGATGCCGGACAGGACCTCGCCGCCGATCTCGTCGACATGTACCTGACCTGGGGCGAACCGCCGGCACAGGTCGCCGAAAAGCTCGCCTCGGCACGCAGGAAGGCGGCGCTGCGCGGCCGCAAGCTGCGTTTCGGCATCCGGCTGCATTTCATCGTTCGCGAAACCGAGGACGAAGCCTGGCGCGCCGCCGCCCGGCTGATCAGCCACGTCACCGACGCCCAGATCGAAAACGCGCAGGCCCGCTTCCTCAACCAGATGGACTCGGTCGGCCAGCGCCGCATGGCCGAACTGCATGGCGGCCGCCGCGACCGGCTGGTCGTGTCGCCCAACCTGTGGGCCGGCGTCGGACTGGTGCGCGGCGGCGCCGGCACGGCGCTGGTCGGCACGCCGGAGCAGATCATCGAGCGCATTCGCGAATACCAGGCGATCGGCATCAATACCATCATCGGTTCCGGCTATCCGCATCTGGAGGAAGCCTACCGCGTCGCCGAGCTGTTGTTTCCGAAGCTCGGGCTCGGCACCAGGCGGCCGAAAGCCCGCGAAGACATCGCCAACGAATTCTCGGTCGGCTTCCACGGCGCCGCCCGCCTGCAGGCCGCGTCATGAGCTTTTCCACGCGCCTGCACAGGGATGGCATCGGCTGGCTGCTGCCGGTGCTGGTGATCGCGGGATGGGAGGCGGCTTCCCGCGCGGGCGTCATGCCGGCTAACGTGCTGCCGGCGCCAAGTGCCGTCGCCGAGGCCTTCTGGCGGCTGACGCTGTCGGGCGAACTGATCCGCAACATCGGCGTCAGCACGGCGCGCGCGCTTGCCGGATTCGCCATCGGCGGCTCGATCGGCTTTGCGCTTGGCCTCGCCAACGGTCTGTCGCGGCTCAGCCGCGGCCTGACCGACACGACGCTGCAGATGATCCGCAACATTCCGCATCTGGCGCTGATACCGCTCGTCATCCTGTGGTTCGGCATCGACGAGGAAGCAAAGCTGTTCCTGGTGGCGCTCGGCGTGTTCTTTCCGATCTACGTCAACACCCTGCTCGGCATCCAGAGCGTCGACCCGCAGCTGGTCGAGATGGGCCGCGTCTACGGCATGGATCGCAGCGCACTGTTCTTCCGCGTCATCCTGCCCGGCGCGCTGCCGGCGATCTTCGTCGGCCTGCGCTATGCCCTGGGCATCATGTGGCTGACCCTGATCGTCGCCGAAACCATCTCGGCCAGCTCCGGCCTCGGCTACATGGCCATGCAGGCGCGCGAATTCCTGCTGATCGATGTCGTCGTGCTGTCGATCCTGATCTACGCGCTGCTCGGCAAGCTCGCCGACAGTCTCGCCCGCCTGCTCGAGCGGCTGTCGCTTGGCTGGCATCCCGCCTTCCAGAACATTTGAGGGTTTTCGATGCCCGCCGCCAGCCTCGCCGCCGTCCGCTCGTTTGTCGCCACGCCACCGCTGCTGCCTCCGGAGCAATTCATCGAAACACCGCGCGCCTTTGCCTTCAAGGGCGTGGGCAAGAATTTCGGCGACAAGATCGTTCTCGACGGCATCGATCTGGACGTACCGGTCGGGCAGTTCGTCGCCGTCATCGGCAAGAGCGGCTGTGGCAAGAGCACGCTGTTGCGGTTGCTGGCCGGGCTCGACCGGCCGACGGCGGGATCGCTGACATTCCGGGCCGAAGAAAAAGGCGGGGTGGAAGACCAAGGACACAGCCGCACGCGGTTCATGTTCCAGGAGCCGCGGCTGCTGCCCTGGGCCAGCGTGGTGAAGAACGTCGAGGTCGGGCTGACCGGCATCGCGTCCGGCGCGGACGCCAGGCAACGCGCGCTCGACATTCTTGGCGAGGTCGGCCTCGCCGATCGTGCCGACGAATGGCCATCGGTGCTGTCCGGCGGCCAGAAGCAGCGTGTCGCGCTGGCCCGCGCGCTGGTCGGCCACCCGCGGATCCTGGCGCTCGACGAGCCGCTCGGCGCACTCGACGCATTGACCCGCATCGAGATGCAGCAATTGCTGGAACGCATCTGGATCGCCCAGAAATTCACCGCCGTGCTGGTCACGCATGATGTCGCCGAGGCGGTTGCGCTGGCCGACCGGGTCGTGGTGATCAGCGCCGGCAAGATCGCGCTCGACCTGGACGTGCCCATCGCGCGGCCGCGGCGGCGCGGTTCCGCCGAACTTGCTCGTCTCGAAGGTACGATTCTGGACCGTCTGTTCAGTTAGAGGGCAAGCACAACGTTGGATCTGTCGGCAGGACAAAGGGGCGCGCGAAGGATTGCCAGCACTCGTTGCACAACGCAGTTCAGCTCCGCGAACAATCCGCCCACGCCAGCCCGGCGAGGCCGACCATCATGGTGACGAGGCGATATGGACCCGCCGCGAAAGGCCAGGGAACCGTCACGGCCGACGGCCCTCTTCGCCGCATTCGGCTCTCGGCCGTCAGGCCGGCTGAACCGAAGCCACTTTGCCGCCGGTATCGACGATGCAACTCGTTGGTTTTCCCGCGACGTTGAGTTCGACCTGGTAGCTCTTGGAATCGAGCTTGCGCGAACTGGTCGGCAACGCCTTGCTGCTATCGACCCCGCTCGCTTTCGCCGCCTCACCGGCGCAAAGAAGCTGGAGATCGGCAGGTGCGGTTTCGACCGTGGTCCTCGACATCTGGTCGGGTGTCGGGGCGCTTTGGCATGCCCCAAGAACCATTGCGATGACAATCGAGGCTGAGCCGTGAATGATCCAGTGCCTCAACCGGAACTGCGTGCGGGTCATCGTGGCCATAGTCCTGTCCCCTATGTCGAATTATACGCCCGTCCTCGATCAGACGCCCTTGTAGAGGGCAGCACCCTGCATCAATACGATGACCTTCGCCCCGACCTTGACGCGTGAATGCAGGTCGATGATGTCGCCATTGTTCATGCGGATGCATCCGGAGGACACGTCCAGACCGATCGTCCAGGGTTCAGGCGTGCCATGGATGCGGTAGATCGTGTCGTGGTCGCCTTCGTAGAGGTAAAGCGCTCGTGCGCCGAGCGGATTATCGGGGCCGCCAGGCATGCCGTTGGCCCACGGGCGGGCATTGGGGTCGCGGGCAACCATTTCGGCAGGCGGCGTCCAGGTCGGCCATTCCGCCATGCGGCCGATCTTGACGATGCCTGCCCATCCGAAGCCGTCCTTGCCGACCCCGATGCCGTAGCGGATCGCCTGCTGGCCAGGCTGAACGAGATAGAGGAAATGCTGGTTGCCATCGATGATGATGGTGCCGGGCTGCTCCGCGGTCCGGAACTTGACCACCTGCGGCCGAAAAGGTTCCGGCACCTGCTTGTGAAGCTTGTAATACCGGTAGGCCTTGGTGCGATTGTAATCCGTCCATTGCCGCGTCTTGGGATCGTAGACCTGGGTTCCCGCGGCAAGGGACGCGGCGGTGGATAAAACCAACCCCAGCGCCAGCACAACCGCGAGGCCTGCCGCATGCCCGCCGTCAGTCCCCCTCGCCCGTTTGTCCGTGCCGGACCTTGTCTTCGAGAGCCTGGTCATTGCTTGGCCCACCCTTCGACGCGCGCCTCGTTCCTGGCCACCCATTGCTCGGCGTAGGCATAGGGCGGCTGCCGCTCGACCTGGAGCGCATAGCTCATGTCGATCGCCTCCTCCGGCTTGAAGTCGACGTGCTCCAGGAAGCGAACCACCTCCGGATGTTTCTTACGCAGCGAAGTCGCGTAGGCGATGTGGTAGTGAGCCGTATCCCAGGCAACGGCGGCGTTCGATTTCGAAAGCCACTGTGGGTCCTCCGTCGGCAGGACGATCTTCCATTTGGCGGCATCGTATGGCGGTTCGGTCAGGCGGACGATGTCGTGCAATTTGAAAACCACATGTGGCGCGTAGCAAGCGAAGACCATCGGTCGATCCGCCGCCTCCGCCGCATCGACAGCCGCCATGCCCACATCTTCCGGCATCTCGAGCAGCGTCAGGTTCTTGGCATAGCCGTAGCTGTTGGCGCGGATGCGCTCGATTGTGGTCGAAGACCATGTCTCGGCGCCGATCCACATCTCACCCTTGCCGTCCCCGTCCGTGTCGAGCGCTTCGGTCTTCTTCGGATCACTGAGGTCGGAAATGTCCTTGAAGCCGTATTTGTCGGCTGCTGTCCTGTTGGCGCAGATGCCTTGCCAGGCCGGAACGCCGATCGGGCCGATCGCGACCGTACCGGCATCGGTGACATACTTCTTGACGAGGTTGTCGAGGTTGGGCAGCCAGACTTCCGGATGGATGTCGACCTGGCCGGAGTCGAGGCCGGCGAATGCGATCAGGGTGCCCATCTCCACCACATCCGCATCAATCCCGAACTGCTTCTTGAGGCTCACCTTCAGGATGTTGGCCGTGGCCTGGCCCGACGACCAGTTCGGCATCGCAATAACAAGATCGGCAGCCTGGGTGCGAACATCGCCGAGCACAATCGCCGAGGCGACCACCGCCACTTTCAATGCCAGTTTCACCAGGTCGACCATCAAGTGATCCTCTTCACGTGCTCCTTCGGAATTCGGCTGAGGACAGCGATGCGTCAATACAATATATAAATATGCGCTCTGCTTAATATATGTGTGCTAGCCAGAATAAATATCCTCTTTTGGCGCAAATAAATCAAGATCGAACAGCCCGACGCAACCCCATCTGGCGGGAGCATAATTCGCTTGGTGCAACACTCGGCGAATCCGAAGATAATACCTTATTAGCCTCCTCTCGCGGACCTGCTTCCAACGGTATCGGATGAAGGATCGCCAAATTGCTGGCTATGGTGACCTGCAAAACCCGCCAAGGATGTCGACGCTAGCTTGGCGGTTCTCCGCGCCAGATCGCACGTTCAAACCGGCATCCGGTCCTGATACGTTTCCTTGGGGATGCCGGCCGTGGCGGGCCTGTATTCGATGTGTCAGTTGCGCGAGCGGTTCGCCCACGCCAGCCCGGCAAGGCCGACCAGCATGGTGACGATGCCGACATAGAGCCATTGCGACTGGCCGGTCATGAAGCTTCCGCCGACAACGCCGATGCCTTGCAGCGACCATAGCGCGCCGAGGGCAAGAACGATCAAGGCCAGCAGATTTTTGGTCAGTCTCACTGTCCGATATCCCTTCCCAAGTCGATCTGTTGCGGTGTCATCGCCGCGATGAAAGAGCCAAAGGAAGCGGCTCGATCACGCCGACTTCTACTTGGATATCAGCGCCCGATCTTGTCAAACAAATCTCGGATATCGGCACGAAGATCATGATGAATTGATCATCGCGCCCCGGAATATCACTAACAGACTGTTACCCAGCGACTCCAAACGTGTGCCTTCGCCACGGAACCGCCAGATGATTGCCGCATTTCCCGCCTTATTCGCTACCTAACGGCTGGGGTCTGTCAAAAACGGAGTCATCCCCAAAAAATGAAGAACACGAAACAGACCGCGCTTGTCGCGGTAACGATCGTTGCTGGCCTGATGGTCGGCGCCTCCGCCTCTTCGGCAACCGCCGCCGCCGGCCAGTGCGGCCGCGCTTCGTGGTATGCCCTGCATTCCAGGACCGCATCGGGTGAGCGCATGAATCCTTCGGCTTTGACCGCCGCCCACCGCACCCTGCCTTTCGGCACCAAGCTTCGGGTGACCAACCAGAACAACGGCCGCAGCGTCGTCGTCCGCATCAACGATCGCGGCCCGTTCATCAAGGGGCGCGTGCTGGACCTGTCGAAGGGTGCCGCCGGCCAACTCGGCTTCATCGGCTCGGGCCACACCGCCGTCTGCATGGCGCGCGTCTGATGTCGCATGTGTCCGGCGCGAAGGTCGGACACATTTCCTATACACTTCGCAATGCACATTGAGCCGGCTGCGCCGTTCGAGGCGGTTTTTCAACGCTTTGGACGAAAGAACCATTGGTCACGCAACGTGACGTATTGCATCGCAACAATTAGTTGTTAACCTCGCCGCGAGATATCCAGGGCTCGGCGCTGCTCGTCGTCCCTTCGGTCGGCAGCAGCAGCGGGGTTCTAGATGTTCTACCAGCTCTATGAAATGAACCACGCTGCCATGCAGCCCGCGCGCCTCTACGCCGACGCGGTGCGGATGTTCTACTCCAATCCGCTCAATCCGGTTTCCCATACGGCCTGGGGCCGTTCGATCGCGGCAACCGCCGAATTGTTCGAGCGCACGACGCGCCGCTACGGCAAGCCGACGTTCGGCCTCGACAAGACGGTGGTCGACTGGAAGAGCGTCGAGGTCACCGAAAAGACCGTCTGGTCGCGGTCGTTCTGCAATCTCGTCCGCTTCGAACGCGCACTGCCAGCCGGGCGCCGGCCGGATCCGAAGCTGCTGATCGTGGCGCCGATGTCCGGCCACTACGCGACGCTGCTGCGCGGCACGGCCGAGGCGATGCTGCCCCATGCCGACGTGTATATCACCGACTGGGTCGATGCCCGCATGGTGCCGCTGGCGGATGGCAGTTTCGATCTCGACGACTACATCGACTACATCATCGACATGCTGCACACGCTGGGGCCCGACACGCATGTGATGGCTGTGTGCCAGCCTTCCGTGCCGGTGCTTGCCGCCGTTGCGCTGATGGAAACGCGCGGCGACCCCTTCGTTCCCTCGACGATGACCTTGATGGGCGGACCGATCGACACCCGCCGCAACCCGACCGCGGTGAACCTTCTGGCCGAGGAAAAGGGCATCGACTGGTTCCGCGACAACGTCATCATGAACGCGCCGTGGCCGGTGCCTGGTTTCGGCCGTGAGGTCTATCCGGGCTTCCTGCAGCTTTCCGGCTTCATGAGCATGAACCTCGACCGTCACATCATCGCCCACAAGGACTTCTTCATGCACCTGGTGAAGCATGATGGCGACAATGCCGAGAAGCACCGCGATTTCTATGACGAATACCTGGCGGTGATGGATCTGACGGCGGAGTTCTACCTGCAGACCGTCGACACCGTCTTCGTGCGCCATGCCTTGCCGAAGGGCGAGATGACGCATCGCGGCACCAGGATCGACCCGTCGGAGATCCGCAATGTCGCGCTGTTCACGGTCGAGGGCGAGAATGACGACATTTCCGGCCTTGGCCAGACCAAGGCGGCACATGATCTGTGCCCCAACATCCCCGCCGACAGGCACGCCCACTACATGCAGCCGGCGGTCGGCCATTACGGCGTGTTCAACGGCTCGCGCTTCCGCTCCGAAATCGTGCCGCGCATCGTCGACTTCATCACCAGCTATGGCCGACAGAACCGCGTTGCGGTGAAACCGAAGCTGGTCCGCACCGCCAAGAAATAATGCCCACGGGCCTGTGCCAACGGTGCGCGGTCATGCGGGACAATGGCTCGTAGTACAAAAGGCTTAAACCGCGCCGACTGACGCGGTTCGAGCCCACGCGTTCTGAGTACGGCAGCGACAATCCACGCCGATTGGCCGCCAGAATGAGGGTGGCGGCCGATTCTGTTGCACAATAGACGCTGTCCTGCCGCTCGGGTAACCATGCTGCTAATCCGCCCGTCGTCGTAATTGACACGGACTGTCAATCGCCCTTAACCTTTCGTTAATAACAAAGGGCGAGCGGGGACAATGATTTCCTCACCTATGGCACGAAGGCTGCGCTTGTGCGTGTTGGCCGGGCTGGCAGCAACGGGAGGCTGGGTGGCACCAGCTTTGGCGGCCGGAGCAATGGCGACCGGGGGGCTGACCTCGCAGCCGATTGGCCACTATGATTTCTGCAGGCTCAATCCGGGCGAATGCTCGATCCGCCCGACCAATCTCGCGCCCACCCCGATGACCGATGGGCTGATGCGCAAGCTGATCAGTGTCAGCGCCAAGGTCAACGCCGCCGTCAAGCCGATGAGCGACATGGAAATCTACGGCAAGGACGAGGTCTGGGCCTATCCCGACAAGGGCGTCGGCGACTGCGAAGACTATGTGCTGGAAAAGCGGCGCGAGCTTTCGCGCATGAGCATCTCGCTTGCCGATCTGCTGATCACCGTGGTGCGCAAGCCCGACGGCGAGGGCCACGCGGTGCTGACAGTGCGCACCGACAAGGGCGACTACGTGCTCGACAATCTGACCGACAAGGTCAAGCCGTGGGACCAGACCGGTTATCGCTTCCTCAAGCGGCAGGCGATCGACAACACCGGTCGCTGGGTCTCGATCCGGGGCGGTCAGCAGGTGCTGGTCGGCGCGGTCCAGTAAACACAGGCGCGACGTATCCGAAGCACGATCACGCGTCTTCAGCTACTTTCGGCAAATAGCCAAACTCGGCGCTGCCCCTCATTGTCCTGCCGGACATTTCTCCCCGTTGGCAACGGGGAGAAAGACGCTCCCATCAATGATTTCGCCAATTTTCGCCGTTGCAAGGTGGCGCCAATGTCCCGGCCATCACCTTCTCCCCGTCACTATACGGGGAGAAGGTGCCGGCAGGCGGATGAGGGGCAGCGCGGCGCTGCGAATTCCGCACTTCGCGCCCTCTAACAATTCCGCATTTCTCCATGAACCATTTCCGTTCGCCCGGCGACACACAGCCGTGGACGACAGAAACCCAACCATGGAGAACTCAGATGACTGCTTTTCTGCGGAATGCCCTTCTCGCCGCCGCGGCCGTGTCGGCCCTGACCGGATCCGCTCTGGCTGACCAGACCGTCACGAGCTGCGCCAAGACCACGCTCAATGATCTGTGGAGCGGTCGCTGCTGCAGCGCCGCCGGCGCATCGGACTGCCTGGGCGGTGGAAACGGTGGCCGCGACCATCACGACAATGGTGGCCCCAGCACCAATGGCGGCGGAAACAAGGGCGGCGCGGCCGGCAAGCCGTGATCTCATCGCTGCTGACCGCCGGCGGGCCCTTCAGGTGAAGCGGACGCCGGCGCCAGCAGGAGAACTCGCGCCGTCTGGCGCAAATCGCCTGGGCTATGGCCGCCGGCCCAGCGCCGCGCGGATCGACGCGGTGATGCGGCGAAGTTCGGCCTCGTCGAGTTTTTCGATGTTCTCGGCCAGGAGATTGGCAAGCTCGGTGGCGGCGGAATCCAGACCCGACGTGTCGAGCTTAACGCGGGGGTGCGAGGCCTCGGCCAGCCGCGCCAGTTCCTCAGCGTCATCCCAGATGATGTTGAAATAGCCGATGATCTTCTGGATCAGCGTCCAGGTCGGCGCACCGCGCCGGCCATGTTCCAGCGCCGACAGATAGGCGGCGCTGACGCCGATCGCCGCCGCCATGTCCTTCTGGTTGACACCGCGTTCGCTGCGCAGCGCGCGCAACTTCTCGCCGAAGGGGGTCATGACCGCACCCGCCGCAAGCGGACATAGAGCGCGCCTGAGCCGCCATGGTTGCGCGCGGCATGGTCGTGGCTGGAGACCAGCGGCCGGAAGGCCGGCGTCGACAGCCAGGCCGGGACCGCGCGCCGCAGCACCCCGTCGCCGCCCGAGGACGAGCCCTTGCCGGTGATGACCAGCACATAGCGGATGCCGCCGGCATGCGCGCGATGCAGGAACGAAAACAGCAGCGAATAGGCTTCGTCCTGGGTCAGGCCGTGCAGGTCGACGCGGCCCTCGATCGGCAGCCGGCCTTTCGACAGTTTGTCAAGCGTCGGCTCATCGAGCGCGTGCGCGACATGTTGTGCCTTCGGCTTCGCCGCGCCGGCCGGAGCGCCGGCGAGCGGCGCTGGTTGCGGCGGCGCAGGCCTGGGCTCGGCGCCGATGTCGGGAATGTCGACGGCTGTCCTGCCCTTCAGCGGCTTGGCCGTGCGCGCCACCAGGTTCCACAGAACCCGGTCGTCCTCGCTTAGCTTGGCTTCGCTCAGCCTGTCTGGGCGCCGGGTCATCGATTCGAACCCGAAACGAGCGCGCGCGGCACCAGCGCGTGAAAGTCCGCCGCATTGCGCACCACACCGGCGATCTCGCCGGCCGCGTCGCCCGAACCGGCGAACAGGTCGCCCCGCGCCGGCCCGGTTATGGCCGAGCCGGTGTCCTGCGCGATCATCAGGCGACGGAACGGTTTTCCATCGAAAGCGATCAGCGACGGAGCGTCGATATGGAACGGCGTACCGAATGTGTGCAGCAGTCGGTCGACGGCGACGGAGCGGCCCGGCGTCAGCGGCACCTTGGCGGCGGCGATCGGACCGAGGGCCGCATCGTCGACATCCGCCTCGCGGAAGAAGATATAGGAGCGGTTGCGCCAGAGGATTTCATCGACACGGCCGGGATGCGCCTTGAACCAGGCGCGGATCGACTGCATCGTCACCTTCTCGAGCGGGATCTCGCCAATCTCGCTCAAGATCTTGCCGGGCCCGGTGAAGCGCTGGCCGGATTTGGCCGCGTAGGTGACGCGGCGAAGCCGGCCATCGGTCATGTTCAGCCGCGCCGCCCCTTGCACGTGAATGAAGAAGGCATCGACCTTGTCGGCCAGCCAGGCGATTTCCAGCCCCTTGCCCGCGAGCGCGCCGCGCTCGATCTCGCCACGGTCGGGATATTCGACAGGCCCGCCCGGCGTCTGGCGCGCGAAAGCGAGATAGGGGTCCATGCCGGGTGGCCGGTTGGCGTCGTCGATATCGACGAGATCGGCCGGACGCGACAGCAGCGGCACGCAGAAGTGCCGGGTTTGCACCGGCGACGCCTCGATTTCGGGCTCGTAGAAGCCGGTGACGAGGCCTGGGCCGCCGTTCTCGGCGCGGACATGCGTCGGAATGAAATGGCGCTCGAAGAAGGCACGGGCCTGCGACCGATTCGCCGGCGAAACGGTGCGGGCCTCGGTGTAGGCGTCAGCGAAGGCGTTGAAGTCGATACCGAGCGAACCGGTGCGATAGGGTTTGTTCAGGACATGAAAGGCGGAGCGGCGGAAGGCCGCGAAGGCCGCCAGATGGTCGTCATCGCCCCAGCCGGGGAGATCCTCAAACGATTTTCCGACAAGGAGAGGCGACAGCGACACCGGAGCCCGCCTTCGACTAAAGCGCGTCGTGCTTGAAGAGGGCCATGCGACGCGCTTCGGATCCTGGGGTTGATGCCTGTCGTTTTCCCAAAACCGCTTCGCACTTTTGGGCGACATGCATCGGGGCTCAGTCTTCTTCCTCGGTGGCGACCAGCTTCCAGTTCGGATCGCGCGAGCGCGTGTCGCGGGCGAAGGTCCAGACATCCTTGACCTCGGCGACGGTTTCCGGGTCACCATCGATGACGGCGCCGGCCTTGTCGCGGGTCGCCGAAATCAGCTCGCTGATGATGCGCAACGTGACATGGGCCTCGCCACCCTTCATCTCGGCCGAAACGATGTCGGCCTTGTCGATGCCGACGAAGGAGGACTGGATCTTTTCCGACTTGGCCTCGCGTTCGCCAATGGCGGCGACAAAACCGTCATAGACCTCGCGCGACAACAGGTTCTTCAGCGTCTTGCGATCGCCGTCGGCATAGGCCATGACGATCATCTCGTAGGCCATCTTGGCGCCGTCGACGAAGCCCTTGGGATCGAAGGACGGGTCGTTGTCCTTGATCGTGCGCAGGCCCTTGTTGAGGTCGCTGTCAGGCTTGGCGAAGGCGTCGATCGCCGCGTAGGTGTCGGCCGCCGGCTCGCCCGGCAACCGCTTGCGCGGCAGCGAAACGACATTTTCGGATTTCTGAGCGGCATCCTTGTCACCGCCGCGGGCCGCGGTATAGGGGTCGAAGGGCGGCCGTTCACTGCCGGTACGACGGCCCAGCACATTGCGCAGCTGGAAAAAGATGACCACCGCCGCAATCAGGAAGAAAATCGTGCCGAAGTCGAAGAATCCCATATCTTCCGCCAATCAATCCCTGCCTTTTGGCCGGACCGTCCGGCCAAGGAGCCGCGGTCGCATAGCGTTCAACATTCAAAGCATATAGAACGCAAGGCGCAATCATTCAAATCAAAGGCAGGCATACCTATCTAACAGGCCCAGTGCCAGCGGCGATTGCTCGCCGGCGGCCGAAACATTGAACGGCCTGACGATCGGAAGGGTTGGCAAGACTTGCGTATTTCATTCCTTCCTCTTTTTCTCCTCGCGCTCCCGCTTCTGGAAATCGCCGGCTTCGTGGTCGTCGGTCGCGAGATCGGCGCGCTGGCGACGGTCGGGCTGGTGCTGGCGTCGAGCATCGCCGGCGTGCTGCTCTTGAGGCACCAGGGTTTCGGCGTGATGACCCGGATCCGCGCCGAGATGGATGCCGGCCGCGATCCCAGCCGCCAGCTAGCCCATGGCGCCATGATCGTGGTCGCGTCGATCTTTTTGATCATCCCCGGCTTCATCACGGATATTATCGGCCTGCTCCTGTTCCTGCCGCCGGTGCGCGACCTTGCCTGGCGCAGGTTCAAGGGCCGCATCGTCGTGGCCACCAATTTCACCACCGGGGGCTTTGGCGGCCGGCCGCGCGACAGGGTCATCGATCTCGACGACGGCGATTATTCGCGCGAGGACGATTTGAAACGCGGTCCCGACCACAACTCGCCCTGGCGGCGCCTGAAGGACGATTGAGGCAGGAGCGTTCCCGGGTCGCCACAAGCAAGGCGGCAAACCTTGTCTTGTCATGCCGACCATGGTAGCGAACGCCCGATTTCAATTCGGTCAGCGATGCTGCCCAGGCAAAAGGACAACGGCTCATGGCCAGCAAAGATGACGCGCCGGTCGGCGCAGCCAACGGAAACGGCAATGCGGCACAGCCGTCGCTCAACGTTCTGGCCCAGTATGTGAAGGATCTCTCCTTCGAAAGCCCCGGCGCGCCGAATTCGCTGCGCGGCCGCGACAAGGCGCCCGGCATCGCCATCAACGTCAACGTCAACGCCAATCCGCTCTCCGACAAGCAGTTCGACGTCAACCTGACGCTGAACGCGAAGGCTTCCTTCGACCAGGAAGTGCTGTTCAATGTCGAGCTGGTCTATGGCGGCGTGTTCGCGATCAGCGGCTTCCCGCAGGAACACATGCTGCCGATCCTGTTCATCGAATGCCCGCGCCTGCTGTTCCCGTTCGCCAGGCAGATCATTGCCGAGGCGACGCGCAATGGCGGCTTCCCGCCGCTGATGCTCGACCCGATCGATTTCGCGCAGATGTTCCAGCAGAAGCTGGCCGAGGACCAGGCCGCCACCAAGGTCAAGGTGAGCTGATCCTGCCTTGCAGAATTCCCGAAAAACCCGGCCTCGCGCCGGGTTTTTTGTTTGAGATGTCGGCGGGTCGCTGCGGGGGAAATCAGCCAGCCGCAACCTTCAGCCAAAGCGCCTTTTCGCCCAGCGCGGCGACCATGCCGGTGTGGGCGTCGCGCTCGGCGTCGGTCAGGCGGGATGGCAATGGCGCCGGGCGTTGGCTTATCGTGATTTCGATCTGGCGGACATTCTCCCTGCCCTGGGCGGGGGCGGTTGCGCTGTCGAGGACGAGCGCCGCCTGCTTGCCGCCGATCAGCTCGATATAGACCTCGGCCAGCAGTTCGGAATCGAGCAGGGCGCCATGCTTGGTGCGCCTTGTGTTGTCGATGCCATAGCGCCGGCAGAGCGCGTCGAGCGAATTGGGGCCCATCGGATGCTTGCGGCGCGCCAGCGCCAGCGTGTCGACGACAAGACCGTTGTCGATGACCGGGTGGCCCAGCCGGCCGAATTCGACATTGAGGAAGCCGATGTCGAAGGTGGCGTTGTGTGCAACCAGCTTGGCGCCGTCGATGAAGGCCAGCCACTCCTCGGCAATCTCGGCAAAGGTCGGCTTGCCGACGAGGTCCGCCGCGCTGATGCCGTGCACGGCCTGCGCTTCAGCGTGGATCGGGCGGCCTTGCGGATTGATATAGTGGTGGAAGGTGCGGCCGGTCGGGAAGCGGTTGACCAGTTCGACGCCGCCAAGCTCGATCACGCGGTCGTCGCGCGAATCGAGGCCGGTGGTTTCCGTGTCGAAGATGATCTCGCGCATCGAATCAGTCTGCTGGAGGCCGGGTTTCGCACAAGATGGCGATGTGGAGCCGGCACGGCAAGCTTACTGACCGGACCTGGCGGCCTTATCCCCCGACAGCGCCTTGATGATCGCGTCGACCTTGGCGCGAGCAGCCTCGAGACCTTGCCCGGTGTCGATGATGAAATCGGCAAGCCGGCGCTTCTCGGCGTCGGGAACCTGCTTGGCCAGGATCGACGCCAGTTTTTCTTCGCTCATGCCCTGCCGGGCCAGCACGCGGGCGCGCTGGATGTCGTCCGAAGCGGTGACGACGACGACCTTGTCGACGCGGTCGCGGCCGCCGGTTTCGAACAGCAACGGGATGTCGAGGACCGCCAGCGGCGCGCCGGCGGCGCGATGCCTGGCCAGGAAGGCATCGGCATCGGCGCGCACCAGCGGATGGATGATGGCCTCAAGCCGCTTCAGCGCGGCGGCATCGCCGAGCACCCGCCGGGCCAGCTCCGTGCGATCGACCACACCGGAAATAGTGGTGCCGGGAAAGGCCGCCTCGACCAGCGGCGCGGCCTTGCCGGCATAGAGGCGGTGCACCGCCTCGTCGGAATCGTGAACCGGCACGCCGGCCTCGGCGAACATCTTCGCCGTCGTCGACTTGCCCATGCCGATCGAGCCGGTGAGACCAAGCACGATCATGCCTTCGGCACCAGGTCGGCGACGATGATCGCGCGCAGCTCAGCCGTAACCTGCGGCCTGATGCCGAACCAGCGCTCGAAGCCGGGCACGGCCTGATGGAGCAGCATGCCGAGACCATCGACCGTCTTCAGGCCGCGCGCTCGGGCAGCGGCAAGCAGCGGCGTCTCCAGGGGTACGTAGACAATGTCGGTGACGATCGCCTGGTCGGGCAGTCTGGACGGGTCGGCCGACAGGCCTTCATTGCCATGCATGCCGAGCGCCGTGGCGTTGATCAGCAGGCCGGCGCCCGTCAGCAGTTCGTTCGTCGCCTCCGGGCCATGGGCGGTAACGCCGGCGCCGAAGCGATCGCACAATTCCTGTGCCCGCGCGAGCGTCCGGTTGACGATGCGGATATCGCCGACGCCGCGCTGCTTCAACGCATGGATGACCGCGCGCGACGCGCCGCCGGCGCCAAGCACCACGGCTGGACCGTTGGTCGCCCAGCCCGATGCATGGTCATCCAGATTGGCGACGAAGCCGTGAGCGTCGGTGTTACCGCCCCACAAGGTGCCGTCCTCGAACCAAAGCGTGTTGACGGCGCCGATCTGCTCGGCGGCGTCATCGCGGCGGGCGACCTGCGCGAAGGCGACCTCCTTGTGCGGTATGGTAACATTGCCGCCTCGATAGCCATTTTTCCAAAGCGTCGCCAGGAATTCGGGAAAATCTTGCGGCGCCACGTCGATCGCCTCATAGCTGCCGTCAATGCCGTGTTTCGCCAGCCAATGGCCGTGGATCTTCGGCGAGCGCGAATGCCTGATCGGGTGGCCAGTGACGAAGGCCTTTTTTGTTGTTTCAGCCATCGATCGCTCCCAGCGCGCGCAGTTCGGCCAGCAGCGGCAACAATGGCAGGCCGACAATGGTGAAATGATCGCCTTCGATCTTGTCGAACAGCTGGATGCCTTCGCCCTCGACCTGATAGGCGCCGACGCTGGATAGCGCCTTGGCGCCGACGCGGGCGAGGTGGCGGCCGATGAAAGCCGGGTCGAGCTTGCGCATGGTCAGGCTGGCGATGCCGACATGCCGCCACAGCACCGCGCCGTCGCGGACCAGCACGGCGGCGCTGTTCAGCTGATGGGTCTTTCCCGACAGCGCCAGGAGATGACGGCGCGCGCCCTCCATGTCGGCCGGCTTGTGGAACACTTCGTCGCCAAGCGACAGCGTCTGGTCGCAGCCCAGCACCAGGGCGCCCGGCTTGCGCGAGCTCACCTCGGTGGCCTTGGCCTCGGCCAACACCAGGGCGACGTCCTCGGGGGAGACGCCGCTGCCCTGCAAGGGCGCCTCGAGCGCGCGCTCGTCGACTTCGGCCGGAACCGCCTCGACGTCAACGCCGGCATTGACGAGCATTGCCTTGCGGAACGGGCTGCCCGAGGCGAGGATGATTTTCTCTGTCATGGTTTGTGCGCCCGATACCCGTCCAGTTCCCGTCGAGATGTCAATCCAAGTAGAAAAACCGTTGCGCCCGTCGGCCACTGTAACGGCATGGATCCTAGGGTCTCCGCGACGTCGCTTCGCGACTGCTCCGCCCTAGGATGACGAAGGCGCGATGGTTCAATGGCCAATGACCAACGTTGGAGATTGGCGGAGACGACCCTCTCTTCGTCATCCTAGGGCGAAGCAAGGAGCGCAGCGACGCGGCGCAGACCCTAGGATCCATGCCGTGACCTTCGAGCTTCGCGGCGGTGGGTGTTGGCGACGCGCTGCACGGTTCCAATTATCTATTCTTCCCGCGCAGGGCAACGATCGCCGCCGCCGTTTCCTCGATCGAGCGGCGGCTGACATCGATCATCGGCCAGCCATGCCGCGTGCAGATCTGGCGGGCATAGGCGAGCTCTTCGGTGATGGCGGCGCGGTCCACATAATCAGTTGCCTCGTACGAACTGCTGTTGCCGAGAACGCGGTTCTGGCGGACATGCGAGATGCGCTCGGCGGTGGCGATCAGCCCGACGATCAGCGGCCGCTTGGCGTTGACCAGGCTTTCCGGCACCGGCACGCCGAGCACGATCGGAATGTTGGCGG
This sequence comes from Mesorhizobium sp. RCAM 05104, assembly GCF_059683645.1. Taxonomy (NCBI): domain Bacteria; kingdom Pseudomonadati; phylum Pseudomonadota; class Alphaproteobacteria; order Hyphomicrobiales; family Phyllobacteriaceae; genus Mesorhizobium; species Mesorhizobium sp. RCAM 05104. The sequence continues at coordinate 3,841,880 of NZ_CM185033.1, forward strand.
TCTTGATGCCGCGATTGGCGAGGTAGATGCTGGTCGGCGTCTTCGACGTGCGCGAGATGCCGACCAGCACGATATCGGCATCGTCCATGTTGGCCGGCAGTTGGCCGTCATCATGTTCCATGGTGAAGTTGAGCGCATCGATGCGGCGGAAATATTCGGCGTCGAGAACATGCTGGGCGCCGACGCGCCGGCCGGCCGGGGTGCCGAGATAGGACTGGAACACTGTCAGCACCGGCTCCAGCACGGAGACACAGGGCAGACCCATGGTGGCGCAGCGCTCGTCAATGCCGCGTGCCAGCTTCTGGTCGACGACCGTATAGAGGATGATGCCCGGCTCCTCCTCGATGTCCTCGAACACCTTCGCCACCTGCTTTTCCGTGCGGATGAGCGGGTAGATGTGCTCGATGGCGCGCGCGTCCTTGTACTGCGCGGAAGCCGCCCGGCCGGCGGCGAGCAGCGTCTCGCCGGTCGCATCCGAAATCAGGTGCAGGTGGAAGAAGCTCTGGGGTTTGTTCACAGGGGGTCACCTGGGGCTGTGGGCTTGTGTGGATAAGGTCGGACAAAAAGACAGGTCGGTCGGAGGCGACTGTATCAGATGGCAGTTTGTCCACAATTCGATGTGCTGCTGGCTTCGTCGAGCGGCTGGGGACAAGTCTGGGGACGGCTTGTCTTGCCTTTCGGATGTCCACAGGGGGATCTTTCCCCGGCGCGTCCTAACGCCTTGACTCCAGTGGTGGATTCCCGGCCTTCCCCAGAACCCTACAATCCGCCGAGCGAAGCGCGCGACAATATGCTTGCTGGCATTTTTCGGGTTAAAGCGGGACAGGTGACAACCACCACAACCAACAGACTCTTAGAATCAGAAGAATCTTAGATATAAGAATATTTGATTATAGAGAGGCTTGGAGAAGCGAGCGCTCGATGCCCCAGAACCGGATCATGTTGGACGTCCTGAAGGGCAAGACGGTGTTTCCGCCTCCGCTCTGGATGATGCGTCAGGCTGGACGCTATCTGCCGGAGTATCGTGAGACGCGCAGGCGGGCCGGTTCGTTCCTCGACCTCTGCTACGATCCCGACCTTGCCGTCGAAGTGACGCTGCAGCCGATCGAGCGCTTCGGTTTCGACGCATCGATCCTGTTCTCGGATATCCTTGTCGTTCCGCATGCGCTTGGCCGCGACGTGCGCTTCGAGGAGGGACGAGGGCCGTTGCTGACGCCGATCTCGGTTGCCGAGATTATGGCTCTGGAGAGCGGCGTGTTTCACGTGAATCTCGAACCGGTCTACGAGACGGTTCGCCGGTTGCGGGCAAAACTTCCCGACGAAACAACACTCATCGGCTTCTGCGGCGCGCCATGGACGGTGGCGACCTACATGATCGCTGGCCATGGCACGCCTGACCAGGCGCCGGCGCGACTGTTCGCGTATCGCGAGCCGGCGGCGTTCCATCATCTCCTGAAGGTGCTGGCCGATCATTCGGCGGCCTATCTGATCCGGCAGATCGAAGCTGGCGCTGATGTGGTGCAGATTTTTGATTCCTGGTCCGGCGTGCTCGACGATGCGTCGTTCGACCAGTTTTGCGTTTGGCCGGTGGCCGAGATCGTCAGGCAAGTGCGCGCCATCCATCCCGACGTACCGATCATCGGTTTTCCCAAGGGGGCCGGCGCTCGCTACCGGACCTATCGGCAGAAGACCGGGGTAACGGCCCTGGGGATCGACTGGACGGTGCCCCTGACGGCGGCGAAGGATTTGCAGCGCTCGGGTGCGGTCCAGGGCAATCTCGATCCCTTGCGGCTCGTGGCTGGCGGCAAGGCCCTATCGGATGGCGTCGAGACGATCCTGAAGACGCTGGGAGATGGGCCGCTGATTTTCAACCTCGGTCACGGCATCACGCCGGAGACGCCGATCGCGCATGTCGAGGCAATGGTGAAACTGGTGCGGAGCGCGACACGCTGATGACCGAGATGAACAATGTGAACAGCACCGGCCAGGCGATGATGCGCATGACGGTCAGCCTCGCTGTCCTGGTTGCCCTCACAGCACTTTTGTTTTTCGTCGCGCCCGACAGTTTCTATCCATGGGCGAAGGCGATCCATATCCTGGCCGTCATCTCGTGGATGGCTGGCATGCTCTATCTGCCGCGGTTGCTGGTCTACCACGCCGATGCCGAGAAGGGTTCGGCGCAGTCGGAGACCTTCAAGGTGATGGAGCGGCGCCTGCTGCGCGGCATCATCAATCCGGCGATGATCGTCACCTGGATGTTTGGGCTGTGGCTTGCCTGGAAAGGCTTTGGTTTCCAGGGCGGCTGGCTGCACGCCAAGATAGGCGCGGTGCTTCTGCTGTCGGCCGTCCACGGCTATCTGGCCGGCGCGGTGCGCAAATTCGCCGAGGACCGGAACGAAAAACCGGCACGGCACTGGCGAATCGTCAACGAGATCCCCACATTGCTGATGATCGCCATCGTGATTCTGGTTGTGGTCAAGCCGTTCTGAGCCTTTGTCAGGCCCGTAAAACGCAGCTTGCTCTTTCACCCGACCGACGATAAAAGACGGGTCTTCCTTCCCGTCATGCGCCGCCCGTCATTGCTTTCGGCCGCGCCCGGCATTTGTCGCATCCCGCCGATATTTCCCCAAAGCTTACTCAGAGTCCGTCTATGCAAGAAATGAAACTCGCCGAGTTCAAGAACAAGAAGCCACCAGAGCTGATCGCTTATGCCGAATCGCTCGAGGTCGAAAACGCCAGCGTCATGCGCAAGCAGGAGCTGATGTTCGCGATCCTGAAGAAGCTGGCCGCCCAGGATGTCGAGATCATCGGCGACGGCGTGGTTGAAGTGCTTCAGGACGGTTTTGGCTTCCTGCGCTCGGCCAATGCCAACTACCTGCCAGGTCCCGACGACATCTATATTTCGCCGTCGCAGATCCGGCGCTTTTCGCTGAAGACCGGCGACACGGTTGAAGGGCCGATCCGTAGCCCGAAAGAGGGCGAGCGCTATTTCGCGCTGCTCAAGGTCAACACGATCAATTTCGACGATCCGGAAAAGATCCGCCACAAGATCCACTTCGACAATCTGACGCCGCTTTATCCGACGTCGAGGCTGAAGATGGAAATGGAGGTTCCGACCTCCAAGGACATCTCGGCGCGCGTCATCGACCTGGTGGCGCCGCTCGGCAAGGGCCAGCGCGCCTTGATCGTGGCCCAGCCGCGCACCGGCAAGACGGTGCTGCTGCAGAACATCGCCCACTCGATCACCACCAACCACCCCGAATGCTATCTGATCGTGCTTTTGATCGACGAGCGGCCGGAGGAAGTGACCGACATGCAGCGCTCCGTGAAGGGCGAGGTTGTTTCCTCGACCTTCGACGAACCGGCGGTGCGCCACGTGCAGGTCGCTGAAATGGTCATCGAGAAGGCCAAGCGCCTGGTCGAACATGGCCGCGACGTCGTCATCCTGCTCGATTCGATCACGCGCCTCGGCCGTGCCTACAACACCGTGGTGCCGTCATCCGGCAAGGTGCTGACCGGCGGTGTCGACGCCAATGCGCTGCAGCGGCCGAAGCGCTTCTTCGGTGCCGCCCGCAACATCGAGGAAGGCGGCTCGCTGACCATTATCGCCACGGCGCTCATCGATACCGGCAGCCGCATGGACGAAGTCATCTTCGAAGAGTTCAAGGGCACCGGCAATTCGGAAATCGTGCTCGACCGCAAGGTGGCTGACAAGCGCATCTACCCGGCCATGGACATATTGAAGTCCGGTACCCGCAAGGAGGACCTGCTGGTGCCGCGTCAGGACCTGCAGAAGATCTTCGTGCTGCGCCGCATCCTGGCGCCGATGGGAACAACCGATGCGATCGAGTTCCTGATCGACAAGCTCAAGCAGACCAAGACCAACGCCGACTTCTTCGATTCGATGAACACGTAACGGTTTGTCCGGGACGTTCCAGTCTAGGCATTGAACCCCATTCCGGGAAACCGGGGTGGGGTTTTTCGTTGCCTGGGATCAGGTCGCATTCCCGATATCGAGTGGCCGTATGCGGCAGCGGGCAGTGTCGCCTTTGTGCGACGACTCGTGTTTGCCAGGCGAGAGACGACGACGTGAACAAGACAATCCCGACCCTGATCGGATTCTCGGCCATCCTGACCTGGTCCCTTCTGGCGCTGCTTTCGACCGCCGCGGGCCCAATCCCGCCCTTTCAGCTGGCGGCGATGACGTTTCTGCTCGGAGCGCTCTTCGGCGCCAGCAACTGGATCTTTCGCCCGCAGGCCATTCGGTCGCTGCGGCAGCCCTGGCCGGTCTGGGCGATCGGAACGGCGGGATTGTGCATCTATCACTGCGCCTACTTCTTTGCGATCCAGTCTGCTCCGCCGGTCGAGGTCAGCCTGATCGCCTATCTCTGGCCGCTGCTGATTGTCGTCTTCGCCGCCTTCCTGCCCGGAGAGAGGCTGAAGGCTCATCACATCATGGGCGTGGTTCTTGGCCTTGCCGGCGCCGTCGTCGTGATCACCAAGGGCGGCACTATCGGTCTGGCCAACGGGGTGATGAAGGGCCATGTCATTGCCCTGTTCTGTGCCTTCATCTGGGCCGGCTATTCGGTTCTGTCGCGCCGCTTCGGCCAGGTGCCGACCGATGTCGTGGTAGGGTACTGCTTCATCACGGCGGCGGTCGCCTTCGCGCTTCACCTGATGCTTGAGACCACTGTCTGGCCGCAGACGACGACGCAGTGGGGGGCGATCATCGTTCTGGGCGCGATTCCTCTCGGCGCCGGCTTTTATGCCTGGGACTATGGCTGCAAGCACGGCGACATCATGATTCTCGGCGCTTTGTCCTACGCGGCGCCGCTGTTTTCGGTAATCGTGCTGCTGCTGGCGGGTTTTGGTGTCTTCCACTGGTCCGTGGCGCTCGCTTGCGTCCTGATCACCATCGGCGCGGTGATCGCTGCCAAGGATCTGTTGTTCAAGCCACGGCGGAATGTCCCTGCGGCCGGAGCAACAATCTTGCCTTCGGAAGCTGAGGCAAGCTGACGCTATTGGCGGCGCAGAAGACGGTCGAACTCATCGGGATTCGTTATGACGGGCAGGCAGACCTGACCAGTGCACAGCCAGGCGCCGGCCTTGCCGGTCGGAGGCAGGATTCCGCCGGGCAGCAAGGGTAGATCTCGCTTCCGAACCGATCGATACGACAATGTCGATACGCCGGGGGTCAGGGCTTCGATTCGCAACCGGAACAAGTGTTGGTTGCGTCGGATCGTCTATCAACACAAGCTTCAGCGGCTCAATCGCCAGAGCGCAGGCGTTTATGATGCCGGCTTGACCATAGGCCTGCTGCGCCGCGCGGCCGGCGGCATGCTCGGCGACTTTCCAGGTTCTCTCCCGCAGGTCGAGATCGCCGGTGACGGACGCCAGCCGGACCATCGCCTCGATGATCTGGCTGGTCGCCGAGGAGATAGCCTCGTCGACATCGCCCCTGATGCGGATCGGCACGTCGGTGCTGTCGGAGGCGGTGAGATAGTAACCGGTCTTCTCGGCGTCGGCGTGCCAAAGGTCGAGCTTCTCGATGAACTGCCTGGCCCGATCGACATAATCCCAATCGCCGGTGGCCTCGAACAGCGAGATCGCCGCATTGGCCATGGCCGCGTAGTCACTGGACAAGGCAGGGAACATTCTCCTGACGCCAAGCATGGAATGCGGCAAGCGGTCGTCGCGATTGGCGGCGCTGATATGGGCGAAGGCCTTTGCCGCCGCATCGATCCAGTCGCGCCGCGCCAGCGATCGACCGGCCTCGGCAAGGGCCGCGATCATCAGGCCGTTCCAGTCGGTCAGGGTCTTGCCGTCGCGGCCTGGCCTGACCCGTTGTTCTCTCACCGCGAGAAGCTTCGCCTTGAGCGGCCTGAGCCGCTCCCGATTGGCCACACTTTGTGACTGCTGGGACCGGCCTTGATGGGCAATCGGCTTGCCCTCCCAAGCATGCGGGCTGGACAGAGTGAAGTGTTTGAAAAACAAGGCAGAATCGTCACCAAGAACAGTTTCGATCTCCTGGCTGTCCCAGGTGTAGAAAAGTCCTTCCTGGCCGTCGCTGTCGGCGTCGAGGCTGGCGGCAAAGGCGCCTCCGTCGACACGCATTTCACGCAGCAGCCAGTCGACCGTTTCTTCGATTCGTATCCGGAACAAATCATTGCCGCTTGCCGCATAGGCCCAGTTGCACAGACGGATGAGCTGGGCGTTGTCGTAGAGCATCTTTTCGAAATGCGGCACCAGCCATTCGGCGTCGGTCGAGTAGCGGCTGAGCCCACCGCCAATGTGGTCGTAGATGCCGCCGCTCAGCATCTGTTCGAGGCTGATGAGGACGTCGTCGCGATGCGTGGCGTTGCCGTCCCGCAGCCAGGACAGCCAGAGTGTGAGCATGAACGGCGCGTTCGGGAATTTCGGCGCGCCGCGCAGGCCTCCGAGATCGCGGTCGACCATGCCGTCGATGCCATTGGCCAGCTTCGCCAGCGTGTCGCGATCAAGCGCCGTCGCTGCATGCGAGCCGGCAAGCCGTGCCCCGACATGCGTGGTCAGGCCATCGGCGCTCTGGTTCAGGCTGGCTCTCTTCTCGCGCCAGGCCTTGTCGACCGCCTCCATCACCTGGACGAAGCCAGGGCGGCCGTAGCGTGGCTCGCGCGGGAAGTAGGTTCCACCCCAGAACGGCTTGCCGTCCGGCGTCAGGAACATGGTCAGCGGCCAGCCGCCTTGCTCGCCCATCGAGGACAGCGCCGCCATGTAGATCTGGTCGATGTCGGGGCGCTCTTCGCGATCCACCTTGATATTGACGAACAGGCGGTTCATGACGGCGGCGACGTCGTCATTCTCGAAGCTCTCGTGCGCCATGACGTGGCACCAATGGCAGGCGGCATAGCCGACGGAGAGCAGGATCGGCCTGTCCAGGGCCTTTGCCTCTTCGAGCGAAGCCAGCGACCAGGCCCGCCAGTGCACGGGGTTGCCGCTGTGCTGCTGCAGATAGGGGCTGGCCTCGTCGGCAAGCAGGTTTTGCGCGGGCAATGTCACATCGGCAACTCGGTTTGCAATGGGGCGGAAGCTAGGGCGGTTCGATAGAGCGGGCAAATGATTTCAAGGGATTCGATCGTTGCGCTGTCGAGCGGCCGGCTACCCGCCGGCGTTGCCGTCATTCGCATTTCCGGCCCGCAGACTCGATTCGTAGTCGAAACGATCGCCGGCGGCATGGTTAAGGACCGCGCGGCGGTTCTGCGCCGACTGCGGGCGCCCGACGGAACCGTGCTCGACCATGGCCTTGTTGTCTTCTTCCCTGGCCCCGCGAGTTTTACGGGTGAGGATGTGGCGGAATTCCATGTCCATGGCGGGCGGGCCGTGGTGGCCAGGATGCTGGAGGCGATCACCGGTTTTGAGGACGTCAGGCACGCGGAACCCGGCGAATTCACGCGTCGCGCCTTCCTCAACGGCAAGATGGACCTGGTAGAAACGGAGGCGCTGGCGGATCTCGTCAATGCCGAAACCGAGGCTCAGCGGCGCTTTGCGATCCAGAACGCCGAGGGCGCCCAGAGCGAGCTCTATCTCGGGTGGCGGCGGCGGCTGATCCATGCCCGGGCGATGATCGAAGCCGAGATCGACTTTGCCGACGAGGACGATGTTCCAGGTTCCGTTTCGGATACGGTTTGGTCTGATGTCCGAGCGATGATCGGCGAGATTGACCGCCACATCGCCGGGTTCCGCGCTGCCGAGATCATCCGCGACGGGTTCGAGGTCGTTATCCTGGGTGCGCCCAATGCCGGCAAGTCGAGTCTGTTCAACACCTTGGCGCGGCGGGATGCAGCTATTGTAACAGATGAGCCAGGCACGACGCGGGATCTGCTTGAGGTGACATTGGATCTCCAGGGCCTGCGCGTCCGGCTGACGGACACGGCCGGACTGCGCGATGCGCCGGGCAGGATCGAGGCGATTGGGATCGAGAAGGCAAGAGCCAAGGCGGATCGTGCCGATCTCTTGCTGCTGCTCCAAGACCTGGCGAATCCCAGGGATGTCGGTCCGCTGCCGGCCGCGATACCGGCCTTGCGGGTCGGTACCAAGCTCGACCTGCTGGATGGGCAGGCCGCCGCGGAGGAAGCCGGACAGTACGATCTTGTCATTTCAGTCGTAGAGGGGACTGGCGTCGAGGCACTGCTCGCGGAGATCGGCGAACGGGCGGCTGGCGCCGCGGGCAACGTCGGCGATGTTCTGCCGTCGCGCCTGCGCCATATCGAATTGCTTGGCGAAACGAACAGTCATCTGCTTCGCGCGACCGGCGACGAGGGCGTCGGGCAGGAACTGCGCGCGGAGGAATTGCGGCTCGCCGCCGATCGTCTCGGCCGGATCGTTGGCGCCGTCGATGTCGAGGACCTTCTTGACGTCATCTTCTCGCAGTTCTGTATCGGGAAATGACTCACGTGAAACATATCTCGCCCGGCAACGCGTTCGGATGACTCACGTGAAACATTGGGGCGGATCGCGACTCACGTGAAACAGGGTGAAGACGGCCGTAACGCTGTTTCACGTGAAACGATGCGCCGAGTTTTCTTGACAGCACGGTCTCGCGAGGACATGTGTCGATCGAATCTTTGAGTCCGGGATTTTGGAATGACCGATCACTATGATGTGGTTGTGGTGGGCGGCGGCCACGCGGGTTGCGAGGCGGCCAGTGCCGCCGCGCGCGCTGGCGCGAGGACCGCGCTGGTGACGCTGCGCTTCGACACGATCGGTGTGATGTCTTGCAATCCGGCGATCGGTGGGCTCGGCAAGGGCCATCTGGTTCGCGAGATCGACGCCATGGACGGCCTGATGGGCCGGGTGGTGGATGCCGCCGGCATCCAGTTCCGCTTGCTGAACCGCCGCAAGGGGCCTGCGGTGCGCGGCCCCCGCACGCAGGCCGACAGGAAGCTCTATCGCCTTGCCATGCAAGCAGCGATTCGGCAGCAGAACGATCTCGACGTTGTTGAAGGCGAGGTTCTCGATTTTGAAATCGACGAGGGCCGAATCGCTGCTGTTCTGCTTGCCGGTGGCCGCAGGTTGGCCTGCGGTGCGGTGGTCCTGACCACCGGAACCTTCCTGCGCGGGCTCATTCATATTGGCGAGAAGAAGATTGTCGCCGGCCGCATGAATGAGCAAGCCAGCGTTGGCCTGTCGGCAACGATGACACGGGTCGGTTTCAAGCTCGGTCGGTTGAAGACCGGCACACCGCCCCGGCTCGACGGGCGCACCATCGATTGGGCATCGCTGGAGAGCCAGGCGGCGGATGAGGATCCGGTGCCGTTCTCGCTGATGACTGATCGTATCGAGACGCCGCAGATCGATTGCGGCATCACCCGCACCACTGCGGCCACGCATGACCTGATCCGCGCCAATCTTAACCGGTCGGCCATGTATTCCGGCTCGATCGAGGGCGTGGGACCGCGCTATTGCCCGTCGATCGAGGACAAGATCGTCAAATTCGGCGACAGGGACGGGCACCAGATCTTCCTGGAGCCGGAAGGGCTGGATGACGACACCGTCTACCCCAACGGCATCTCGACCTCGCTGCCCGAGGATGTGCAGCTCGGTATCCTGAAAACCATTCCCGGACTTGAACGCGCTGTCATGCTGCAGCCCGGCTATGCCATCGAGTATGATCATGTCGATCCGCGCGAACTGCATCAGACGCTCGAGACGAAGCGCGTTGGTGGCCTCTTTCTTGCCGGACAGATCAACGGCACGACTGGCTACGAGGAAGCGGCTGGGCAGGGCTTGCTTGCCGGCCTCAATGCGGCGCGGCGTGCGTCAGGCGGCGAGCAGGTCGTGCTCAGCCGCACCGAGGCCTATATCGGCGTGATGGTCGATGACCTGACCAGCCGTGGCATCAGCGAGCCCTACCGGATGTTCACCTCGCGGGCCGAGTTCCGGCTGTCGCTGCGCGCCGACAATGCGGACGAGCGGCTGACGCCTCTCGCCGCGAAGCTGGGAATTGCGTCGGCGCAACGAATGCAGCGTTACGGCGACATGATGCAGCGGCTCGACGCGGCACGGGAGCTGGCGGTCGCGCTCGCCATGACCCCCAATGAGGCGGCGCGTCACGGGTTGGAGATCAACCGCGACGGCGTTCGCCGCTCGGGCTACGAATTGCTGGCCTATCCCAACGTCGACGTCGCCTGGCTCGCCAGCGTCGAACCGAAATTCGCGGCGATCGACGCCAAGACGGCTGAGCGGCTCGAAACGGAAGCGAAATATTCGGTTTATCTCGATCGCCAGAAGTCGGACGTCGCGCAGATCCGGCATGAAGAGAGCCGGTTGATCCCCGAGACCGTCGACTTTACCTTTGTGCCGGGGCTGTCCAACGAGCTGAAGCAGAAGATGCAGGCGCGGCGGCCCCGCTCCATCGCCGATGCCCAGCGCATGGAGGGCATGACGCCGGCGGCGCTGGCGATCATTGTCGCCCATGTCCGCCACCAGGAGAATGCGCAGAGGGACGTTGCGTGAGCTCTTTCTCCTGGAAGAGCCTGCAGGACGCGGCAGGCCCGGTTTCACGTGAAACATTTGATCGCCTGGTGGCGTTCGAGCAGATGTTCCAGAAGTGGAACCGCAGCATCAACCTCGTCGCGCAATCGACATCCGGCGATGTCTGGCAGCGTCACATCCTGGACAGTGCGCAGCTCGGGCACATAGAGCCCTCCGCCGCGCGCTGGGTAGATCTGGGCTCGGGGGGCGGATTTCCGGGCCTTGTCATGGCCTTCCTGCTTGCCGAACGTGATGGCGCCAGCATCGACCTCGTTGAAAGCAACCGCAAGAAAGCCTCCTTCCTGCAGGCCGTCGTCGGCCAGTTCAACCTGCCGGCGCGCGTCGTGGCGCGCCGCATCGATGACAGCCATGCGCTTGTTTCGACACCACAAATCGTCACGGCGCGGGCGTTGGCCCCGCTTTCGACCCTGCTGGACCTGTCGGCGCCGTGGCTGACATCAGGCGCGCGCGGGCTGTTTCACAAAGGCCGGGATTACCGCGCCGAAGTGCAAGAAAGCGTTCACCGATGGTCCTTCGATCTGGTAGAACATCCAAGCGTGACCGACGCTGGCGGCGTCATTCTTGAGCTGTCGAATTTGCGGCCTGTCTGATTTTTGCTTGGCGACCTCGATATGAATTTCTGGCATAGACCCATGATGAAGAATGGCCCCCGAATCATCACCGTAGCCAACCAGAAAGGTGGCGTCGGCAAGACGACCACCGCCATCAATCTGGCCACGGCGCTGGCGGCAATCGGCGAAAAGGTGCTGATCGTCGATTTGGATCCGCAAGGCAATGCCAGCACCGGCCTCGGCATCGACCGCAAGGACCGCACGGTTTCGTCCTATGACGTGCTGACGGGTGAGCTGGAGCTGGAAGCGGCGGCCATCCCGACCGCTGTGCCTGGCCTGTCGATCGTTCCGTCGACGCTCGACCTGCTTGGCATCGAAATGGAGATCGCGTCGGCGCCGGACCGGGTCCTGCGGTTGCGCAACGCCTTGCGTGCCGCTTCGGCGCGTTCGGCCGGTTTCGGCTATGTGCTGATCGACTGCCCGCCGTCGCTCAACCTCCTGACGCTCAATTCGATGGCCGCGGCCGATTCGGTGCTGGTGCCGCTGCAATGCGAGTTCTTCGCGCTCGAAGGCCTCAGCCAGTTGCTGGAAACCGTCGAGCAGGTTCGCCGTTCGATCAATCCGGATCTAACCATCCAGGGCATCGTGCTGACCATGTATGACGGCCGCAACAATCTCGCCAACCAGGTGGTCCAGGATGTCCGCGCCCATATGGGCGACAAGGTCTACGAGACCATCATTCCGCGCAATGTGCGGGTGTCCGAGGCGCCGTCCTACGGCAAGCCGGCGATCCTGTACGACCTCAAATGCTCGGGCAGCCAAGCCTATCTGCAACTGGCATCGGAAGTGATCCGTCGCGAGCGTAAATTGCGCGCCGCTTGATTAGGCCGGATGCATAGACCAAAAGCCGCTTCGATACCGAAACGATCCGGGACCCTGGAATAAAGATGAGCGAAGACCTTTCGAGAAAAAGACTGGGCCGCGGGCTGGCAGCGCTGATCGGCGAGATCGATCGCCCGGCGGCGCCGGAAAAGCCTGGCATGAGCGCCGATGGCAAGGTGCCGATCGAGTTTCTCAGCCCCAACCCGAAAAATCCGCGCCGGCATTTTGGCGACGCCGAACTGACCGATCTGGCGCAGTCGATCCGCGAACACGGCATCGTGCAGCCGGTGGTGGCGCGGCCATCGCCGACCCAGGCTGGCCGCTATGAGATCATTGCCGGCGAGCGGCGCTGGCGGGCGGCGCAGCGCGCCGGGCTGAGCGAGATCCCGGTCATCATCCGCGAGGTCAACGACCGCACGGCGCTCGAGCTGGCAATCATCGAAAACGTCCAGCGCACGGACCTCAATGCGGTCGAGGAGGCGCTCGGCTACCAGCAACTGATCGACGAGCACGGCTACACCCAGGCCGATCTCGGCCAGGTGATCGGCAAGAGCCGCAGCCATGTCGCCAATACGCTGCGACTCCTGAAGCTGCCCGACGTGATCCGCGACATGCTGGTCGACGGCGCGCTGTCGGCCGGCCATGCGCGCACGCTGGTGACGGCGGAGGATCCCGCCGGACTTGCCAAGCGCATCGTCGAAGAAGGACTTTCGGTGCGCCAGGCCGAAGCGCTGGCGCAGATGCCGGTCGGCCCCACTCCAGCCAGGGCGAAGCAAGCGCACAGCGCGCCGGAAAAGGACACCGACACGCTGGCGCTGGAAAAGCTGATGACCGACACGCTCGGCATGATCGTGTCGATCGATCACAAGGGCAGGGGCGGCGAGCTGCGGGTTTCGTATCGGTCGCTGGAGCAGCTTGACGAGCTGTGTCGCAGGCTGAAGCAGGAACGGTAGTTAGCCGGCGAAACATCGTGGTGTCAGTGACCTTTGGAGTGGCTGTAGCGATTTGATTTTAAGACGAATTCGTCAGTAAATCTGATTGCTATGTGCGTCGACGCTGCCCCTCACCTGCCTGCCGGCATCCTCTCCCCGTAAACGGGGCGAGGGACGCGCTCATCGACGGTTTCGCCAATCACAAACATTGCAGGAAGGACGCCAGCGCTGCGGCCAGCGTCTTTCTCCCCGTCACTATACGGGGAGAAATGCCCGGCAGGGCAATGAGGGAAGGCGCTGACATCGACCGTCGGCCACTTCCGGCAAAAGCCTAAGGCGCCGGTTGCGTCCAAAGACCTACCTTTGCGCCAGCCGGCTGCTTTCCACCGCAATACCGAGCAGTGCCTGCCTTGCCAGTGCCACCGAAAGGTCCGGCCGTCGCCGCGTCTGCAGCACGGCGGTCTGCAAACGGGTCAGGGCGCGGCCGAGCGCTTCGCTGCTCCAGCGCTCCAGGGCTTTCTCAACCAGTTTGCGCCGTGAGAAGAACACCGGCGGCCGGGCGGCGGCGACGACGGATGCGGCGTTGCGGCCACCCGAATCCATCTGGCCGCGCATGGCCTGGATTTGCTGCAGCTGCCGCATCGCCGATGAAAGGACCAGGAAGGGCGGGCCGCCGGACTGGCAATGACGGGTGAAGGCGGTGTCGAAGTCGCCGATCTTGCCTTCGAGAAGCGCATCGACCGCGTCGTCGAAGGACGCGCCCGACACGTCACCCGACATGGCCTTGACCTCTTCCAGACCGATCTCCTTCTGGCCATGGGCATAGAGAATGAGCTTCTCGATTTCGCCGCGCGAGGCCAGCCGGTCGCCGCCCAGATTGCGGCGCAGCGCCAGTCGCGCCTCCATGGTCATCGACATGCCGGCCTTGCGCAGTTCATCGTCGATGACCGCGTCGATATCCCTGGCTTCATCGGCATAGCAAGGCAGGGCCATGGCGTTGTCCGCCGCCTCGACGACGGCGCGCAGCCCGACGCCCTTCTTGAGATCGCCGGCCTCGATCACGATGATGGCATCGCGCGGCGGTTCGGCGGTGAGCGCCTTGACGTCGTCGGCCAGCGCCTTCTGGCCGCTGGCGTTGCGCACCCACAGCAGGCGCCGCTCCGAAAACATCGGCACGGTGCGCGCTTCGTCGAGCAGGCGGCCCTCGTCGCGGTCAACCTCCGAGCCCTCCAGCCGGACCACCGAGAACGGATCGTCGAGCGGCAGGCCGGTCTTTTCGGCAAAGGCTTTCGCACGCTCGGCGACAAGCCCACGGTCTGGGCCATAGAGCAGGACGATCGAGATGCGCGGATCCGGCCGCGCCAGCCAGGAATCGACCTCGAAAGCTTTCTTCTGTGCCATGAAGGGTGGTTAGCATGATGTCGGGACGGCTTCCAGCTTGGGTTCCTCTCCCACCGGAGGGTGTCCGATCGGCCGAAGCGGAGAAACGCGGGGCGAGCGGCAATCATGTGGAAGCATGGCTTCGATGAAGGTCGACCCCCACTCCGTCGAGCTTCGCTCGACACCTCTCCCCCGCGCGACGGGGGAGAGGAAAGCCGCGGGTTGGCGAACCTTGGCGCCCGTCTTCTCCCTCAGGATGCGTTACAGCGGGGGTGAGGAACCCGAGTGTTGCCGGCCAATGGCCTTATCTGGCGACAAACCCGCCGCAACCTTGCGCCTAATTGCGCGCCTCCCGCCAACATCGACAAGAAATTTCGCGGACATATCTACATCCTGTGCGCGGGAGGCTGCATCGGCCGGCGCGGCCGGGACCGGAGCCCGAAGGCCTGCCCGACGAATTCGCACTGGTCTGGCGGCGCGGATATGCAAATATCCTTGGCCAGGCAACATTGGAGGACAAAGGTCATGGCCGATGCTGGGATGTTGCGTTTTCACGTTCCGGAACCGGAAGTGCGGCCGGGCGGAACGCCTGACTTTTCCAATGTGACCGTCCCGAAGGCCGGCTCGGTGCCGCGCCCGGAGATCGATGTCGATCCGCGCACGATCCGCGACCTCGCCTTCTCGATCATCCGGGTGCTGAACCGCAACGGCGAAGCCGTCGGCCCTTGGGCGGGGTTGCTTTCCCATGACGAGTTGTTGGCTGGCCTTCGCCACATGATGACGCTCAGAACCTTCGACGCCCGCATGCAGATGGCGCAGCGCCAGGGCAAGACGTCGTTCTACATGCAGCATCTGGGCGAAGAGGCGGTGAGCTGCGCCTTCCGCAAGGCCCTTAGCCCGGGCGACATGAACTTCCCCACCTACCGGCAGGCAGGCCTGCTCATCGCCGACGGCTATCCGATGGTTACGATGATGAACCAGATCTATTCGAACGAGGCCGACCCGCTGAAAGGCAGGCAATTGCCGGTCATGTACTCGTCGAAGGAGCACGGCTTCTTCTCGATCTCCGGCAATCTGGCGACGCAGTACATCCAGGCGGTCGGCTGGGCGATGGCTTCGGCGATCTCGAACGATTCGCGCATCGCCGCCGCCTGGATCGGTGACGGCTCGACCGCCGAGTCCGACTTCCATTCGGCGCTGGTATTCGCCTCCACCTACAAGGCGCCCGTCGTGCTCAATGTCGTCAACAACCAGTGGGCGATCTCGACCTTCCAGGGCATCGCGCGCGGCGGGTCCGGCACCTTTGCCGCGCGAGGGCTCGGCTTCGGCATCCCGTCGCTGCGCGTCGACGGCAACGATTATCTCGCCGTCCACGCGGTGGCCAAATGGGCGGCGGAGCGCGCGCGCAGCAATCTCGGGCCGACGGTGGTCGAATATGTCACCTATCGTGCCGGCGCGCATTCGAGCTCGGACGATCCTTCGGCCTACCGGCCGAAGACCGAATCCGACGCCTGGCCGCTCGGCGACCCGATCGTGCGGCTGAAGAACCATCTGATAGGGCTCGGCGTCTGGTCGGACGAGCGGCACGCGCAGGCCGAGGCGGAAATCCTCGACACGGTGATCGCGGCGCAGAAGGAAGCGGAAAGCCACGGCACGCTGCACGCCGGCGGCAAGCCGTCGACGCGCGACATGTTCGAGGGCCTCTATGCCGAGATGCCGCCGCATCTGCGGCGCCAGCGCCAGCAGGCGGGAGTCTGAGCCATGCCGAGACGGACCATGATCGAGGCGATCCGCGACGCCATGGATGTGTCGATGGGACGTGACGACAAAGTCGTCGTGTTCGGTGAGGATGTCGGCTTCTTCGGCGGCGTCTTCCGCTGCACGCAGGGTCTGCAAGCGAAATACGGCAAGAGCCGCTGCTTTGACGCACCGATCAACGAATCCGGCATTGTCGGCTCGGCCATCGGCATGGCCGCCTATGGGCTGAAGCCCTGCGTGGAAATTCAGTTTGCCGACTACATGTACCCGGCCTACGACCAGCTGACCCAGGAAGCGGCACGGCTGCGCTACCGCTCGAATGGCGATTTCACCTGCCCGATCGTGGTGCGGATGCCGACCGGCGGTGGCATCTTCGGCGGCCAGACCCACAGCCAGAGTCCGGAAGCGCTGTTCACCCATGTGTCGGGGCTGAAGACCGTCGTGCCGTCCAACCCGCATGATGCCAAAGGGTTGCTCATCGCCGCGATCGAGGATCCGGACCCTGTGATCTTCCTCGAGCCGAAGCGGCTCTACAACGGCCCCTTCGACGGCCATCACGACCGGCCGGTGACGCCATGGTCGAAGCATGAACTCGGCGAGGTCGCCGACGGCCACTACACGGTACCGCTCGGCAAGGCCGCGATCCGCAGGACGGGCGCGGCGGTCACGGTGCTCGCCTATGGCACCATGGTCTATGTCGCGCAGGCCGCCGTCGAGGAGACCGGCATCGATGCCGAGATCATTGATCTCAGGACCCTGCTGCCCCTCGATCTCGACACCATCGTGGCGTCGGTCAAGAAGACCGGGCGCTGCGTCATCGTGCACGAGGCGACGCTGACCTCCGGCTTCGGCGCCGAGCTGTCGGCGCTGGTGCAAGAGAACTGTTTCTACCATCTGGAGGCGCCGGTGGCGCGGGTCGCCGGCTGGGACACACCCTATCCGCATGCGCAGGAGTGGGACTATTTCCCCGGTCCCGCCCGGCTTGGCCGCGCTCTCATCGAAACCATGGAGGCCTGAGATGGGCGAGCACGTCATCAAGCTGCCCGATGTCGGCGAAGGCGTCGCCGAAGCCGAGCTGGTCGAGTGGCATGTCAAGGTCGGCGACATCGTGCGCGAGGACACCGTGCTCGCCGCCGTCATGACCGACAAGGCGACGGTCGAAATCCCATCGCCCGTCGATGGCCAGATCCTGTGGCTGGGCGCCGAGATCGGCGACACGGTGGCGATCGGCTCGCCCATCGTACGGCTGAAGGTGGCGGGCGAGGGCAATGCGAAGCCACAGGGCGGCGACGAGGTGGAAGTGGTGGCCGCCGAAGCTCCGGCGAGGCTCCCGACGCCGAAGCCTGAAACCGTTGCGCCAATCGCGAAGGCCTCGCCAAACGCCAGCGCAACGGATATAAAGCCGGCTGCGGCCGTTGTGAAAAACGCCCAGCAGCCTTCCGTCTCTGGCGCGCCGCGTCTGGAGGGTGAGAAACCGCTGGCCTCGCCGGCCGTGCGCCTGCGGGCCAGGGAGGCCGGCATTGATCTCAGGCAGGTTGCGGGAACCGGCCCGGCCGGCCGCATAAGCCACGAGGATATCGAGGCCTATCTGACCCGCGGTCCTCAGGCCGCCAAGACCTCCGGCCTTGCCCGCAACGACACGGTAGAGGACATCAAGGTGGTCGGGCTCCGGCGCAAGATCGCCGAGAAGATGACGCTGTCAAAGTCGCGCATCCCGCACATCACCTATGTCGAGGAGATCGACGTCACCGCGCTGGAGGAACTGCGCGCAGCGCTCAACAAGGAAAAACGCGCAGACCGGAGTGGAGCAGAGCGGCCGAAGCTGACATTGCTGCCGTTCCTGATGCGGGCGATGGTCAAGGCAATCGCCGATCAGCCCAATCTCAATTCGCTGTTCGACGACGAAGCCGGCATCATCCACCAGCATGGCGGCATCCATATCGGCATTGCCGCGCAGACGCCGTCGGGGCTGGTGGTGCCGGTGGTCAAGCATGCCGAGGCGCGCGACATCTGGGATTGTGGCGCCGAGGTCATCAGGTTGGCGGAAGCGGCCAAGTCCGGCACGGCGACACGCGACGAGCTGTCCGGCTCGACCATCACCATCACTTCGCTTGGCGCCATGGGCGGCGTGGCGACGACGCCGGTGATCAATCATCCGGAAGTGGCGATCATCGGCGTCAACAAGATGATGGTGCGGCCGGTGTGGGACGGCACGCAGTTCATCCCGCGCAAGATGATGAACCTGTCCTCCAGCTTCGACCATCGCGTCATCGACGGCTGGAACGCGGCGGTTTTCATCCAGCGGATAAAGGCGCTGCTGGAAACGCCAGCGCTGATTTTCGTGGATTAGAGTGATGCGGTTGATCAAGACGGTTCGTCGGAAGTTGCCGGCGCTGGTGTGTGGGCTTCCCCTTCTCCCATTGTGGGAGAAGGTGTCGCCGAAGGCGACGGATGAGGGGTGCTCCAGGGAACGCCAACGCCTCACTTCGCTGGAACACCCCTCATCCGTCTCGGCGCTATCGCGCCGATCCACCTTCCCCCACAAGGGGGGAAGGAAAAGGCACGTCGCGGCCTTCGCCGAAGGGGAGCAGTCGTCATGAAGGAAATCTCCTGCAAGCTGCTCGTCATCGGCGCCGGTCCCGGCGGCTATGTCTGCGCCATCCGCGCCGGCCAGCTCGGTATCGACACGGTGATCGTCGAGGCCGGCAAGCCTGGCGGCACCTGCCTCAATGTCGGCTGCATTCCGTCCAAGGCGCTGATCCATGCGGCGGAAGAGTTCGAGAAGGTGTCGCACATGGCCGGCGGCAACAGCCCGCTCGGCATCTCGGTCTCGGCACCCGTGCTCGACCTTGCCAGAACCGTGGCCTGGAAGGATGGCATCGTCAGCCGGCTCAACAGCGGCGTGGCAGGTTTGCTCAAGAAGGCCAAGGTGAAGACCGTTCAGGGTTGGGCGACGTTCCGCGATGGCAAGACCGTCGAGGTCGAGACCGAGACCGGAAGCCAAGTGATCCGCGCCGAAACGATCGTGATCGCCACCGGTTCGGCGCCGGTCGAACTGCTATTCCTGCCGTTTGGCGGACCGGTGATTTCATCCACCGAGGCCTTGGCGCTGGGCGAGGTGCCGAAAAGGCTCGCCGTCGTCGGCGGTGGCTATATCGGCCTCGAACTCGGCATGGCCTTCGCGAAAATGGGTGCCAAGGTGACCGTGGTCGAGGCTTTGCCGCGCGTGCTGGCGCAGTACGACGCCGAGCTTACCCGGCCTGTGGTCAAGCGGTTGGCCGAACTCGGCATCGAGGTGATGCTAGGTGCCAAGGCCAAGGGCCTGTTGACCAAGGGCGATGCGCTGCTGGTCGAGACACCGGATGGCAAGAGCGCCAAGGTGGCCGCCGACAAGATCCTGGTGACGGTCGGCCGCAAGCCGGTGACCGAAGGCTGGGGGCTCGACCAGATCGACCTCGACAGGGCCGGCAAATTCATCCGTATCGACGACCAGTGCCGCAGCTCGATGCGCGGCGTCTTCGCCATCGGCGATGTCACCGGCGAGCCGATGCTGGCGCACCGGGCGATGGCGCAAGGCGAAATGGTCGCCGAGATCGTGGCTGGCCACAAGCGCAGCTGGGACAAACGCTGCATTCCAGCGGTGTGCTTCACCGACCCCGAGCTGGTGACGGCTGGTCTGTCGCCGGACGAGGCAAAAGCTCTGGGCGGCGAGATCAAGATCGGGATGTTCCCCTTCGCCGCCAATGGCCGCGCCATGACCAAGCTCGGCGAGGACGGTTTCGTGCGTGTTGTCGCCCGCGCGGACAACCATCTGGTGCTCGGCATCCAGGCGGTCGGACAGGGCGTCTCGGAACTGTCGGCGGCGTTTGGTCTGGCGCTCGAAATGGGGGCAAGGCTGGAGGATATCGCCGGAACAATCCACGCGCATCCGACGCAGGGCGAAGGGTTCCAGGAAGCGGCGCTGAAGGCGCTCGGCCACGCGCTGCATATTTAGGCGTTTACGCTCCCCCTTGTGGGGCGCAAGGGGAGAGGAACAGCGCTAACCTACTCCCCCAGGCTCCCTTCCTCTCCCTCCGGAGGGGGAGGTGGCGCTGCGAAGCAGCGACGGAGTGGGGGAAGCCGGTCCTCAAATGCGCCGCCACTGACAACTCGCCACAGCGCCTCAAACAGGGCGAGGCATCGCTCCGGCTTGAAATAACAACGCCCGAGCCAGATCGACCCCGACTCCGTCGAGCTTCGCTCGACACCTCTCCCCCGGTCGACGGGGGAGAGGAAAGGGGCGGCTCCTCAGCTCGCGAGCCGGCTCTCCATCTCGTGCTGCGCGTAGGCGCGGCCGAAGCGGTTGGCGAGGAAGGCGTCGAGCGCGATGTCTTCCTGTCTGATGAAACCGGTCGCGGGCAAGGTCCCATCGGCGAGCATGTCGAGCACGGCGCAGATGCCGGAGGCAGTGGTGATCTGGATGGCGCTGCGCACCGTCTGGCCGATGCGCCTGGAGTAGATCTTGTTGGCGTAGGTCTCCTGCAGCAGGCGGCCGTTCTTGCGGCCCGAGACAGTGACGAAGACGATGACCACGTCCTGCAGCGTCGCCGGCAGGGCGCTCTCGAAGATGTCCTTCAGCACCTCGCGGCGGTGGCGCAGCCCAAGATCGTTGAGCAGTGCCTTCATGATCGCGGCGTGGCCGGGATAGCGGATCGTGCGGTAGTTGAGCGTGCGCACCTTGCCCTTCAGCGTCTCCGCCAAGGTGCCGAGCCCGCCTGACGTGTTGAACGCCTCGTAGGTGACGCCGTCGAGCGAGAATTCCTCGCGCTCCTCCAGCGGCGGCACTTCGACCAGCTCGCCCTCGACGATCGCCTCGCAAGGCTCGCAATATTCGTTGATGACGCCGTCAGTGCTCCAGGTCAAATTGTAGTTCAACGCGTTGGAGGGATATTGCGGCAGGGCGCCAACCCGCATGCGCACGCTCTCAAGCGTGTCGAAGCGGCTGGCCAGATCATTGGCGACGATCGAGATGAAGCCCGGCGCAAGGCCGCATTGCGGGATGAAGGCGCTTCTGGCCGAGCGGGCCAGTTCCTTGACCCGCCTTGTGCTGACGACATCCTCGGTGAGATCGAGATAGTGCACGCCGGCACTTGCCGCCGCCTCGGCGATGCGCGTCGTCAGATGGAACGGGGCGGCGCTGAGCACCGCGAACTTGTCGGCCAAGGCCGCTTCGAGCGTGCCGGCTGCCTCGATGTCGAGTTCCAGCGTGGCGACCGCCGCGGGCAGTTCGGCCGCGGCGAGTTGCGCCCCGGAGCGGTCGACCAGGGTGACTTGATAATCACCCGTACCGGCAAGCATACCGGCAATGGTCGAGCCGATCTTGCCGGCGCCGACAACCACAATTTTCTTCATGACCAATCCCTCGCGCGAAAGCTGATTTCTGAGGACAGGATCGCAGCTTGCTCGTCGAAAGGAAGCGTGGAATTGTTCGAAACGAAACTCTGAATGCGCACTATGCCGACAGGATTCGTCGAAATGATCAGTGACGCCGAACAAGCCCTGCTTTCCCTGCTGCGCGAGAATGCGCGCGCCTCGACCGCCGAACTCGCGCGGAAGCTCGGCGTTTCGCGAACGACGGTGCAAAGCCGGATCGAGCGGCTGGAACAGCGCGGCATCATCACCGGCTATGGCGTCAGGCTGGCGCCGGACTACGAGCAGGGGCTGGTGCGGGCGCATGTGCTGCTCACCGTGACGCCCAAGCTCGCCGACAAGGTGGTGCGCGGCCTGCGCGCGCTGGCGCCAGTCAGGGCGCTCCATTCCGTCAGCGGCAATTTCGATATGATCGTCATCGTCGATGCGCCGTCGATCCGGGATCTCGATCTGCTGCTCGACCAGATCGGTGCCATGGACGGGGTCGAGCGGACCTTGTCGTCGATCATCCTGTCGACGCGCATCGACCGCTGATCATCGGGTGATGATCGCGAGGAAGGCACCGTCGCGGCACTCTCCCCGTCGGCACGTGCGGACCTGATCGCTGCGAACGTTGAGTGCTTTTCGCTTACTGATCTGTAAGAAACCGGCAAATCCCTTGTATGTTTGACAGCGTATATCGACGTCTGACCTGCGGAAAAAGATATTCGGCAAAAGTCGAAAACCCGTAGATGGAAATTACAATGACGTTCTGGGTTCGGGTTTCGCATATGCTGTACCGCAGCGACTCCAGCGGAACCAGCAAGGAGATATGGACAACCACATCCCTGGTGCTCTTTACCATCGCTCTTCTGCTGATTGCTGTATCGGGAAATGGTTCCTCACCGCATGAGCACTGGCAGACGCTGTGGATGTGGTAGCCGCGATGCAGCCCGGGTTCTCGTTAGTTCGCGCCGGTATGTCTATGCGGCCGGCGGCTTGGCTCTCGGAAAACTCACGGTGACCGCCAGCCCGGGTCGGCAGTCCTCGAGGACGATTGTCGCCCCATGCAGGTCGACGATGGCCCGCACTAGGCTGAGGCCGAGGCCACTGCCGGGCGTCGACCGGCTATTGTCAAGCCGATACAGCCGCTGGAACACCTTGTCGCGCTCATCGGCCGGAATGCCGGGCCCGTTGTCGCTGACCCTTGCAAGAATATGGTCGGCCTGCGGGGTCACCGACAATTCGATGGCAGTGCCCGCGGGGCAGTGCCGCAAGGCATTTTCCACGAGATTGGCGAACAACTGCGTCAGCAGCTCACGGTCTCCATGGATCTGGCTTCCATGGAGCACCGTTGCCGACAGGGACTTTCCATCGTCCTCGGCGACGTCGGCGTAGATTTCGGCGATGGTTTCCACCACCTCTCCGAGATCGACATCGGTGAACCGCGCCTTGCGGGCGCCAGCCTCGATCTGGGCGATCCGCAGCAGCGCGTCGAAGGTCTCGTTGATCTGCAGGCTCTCCGCATGCGCCTCCGCCAGTTCGTCGGAGACCTCCTGGCCCGACAGGTTCCTTTCCGACGCGGTGTCGAGGATCATCTGCAGGCGGTTGAGCGGTGTTTTCAGGTCGTGCGCGATGTTGGCGCTGACCAGTCTCATGCCTTCGACCAGCCCGGACAGGCGGTCGAGCGCCGCATTGACCTGGGTGGACACGACGTCGATATCGTCGCCATTGCCGGTCAGGGGGATGCGGGCCTCCAGCCGACCATGCGAGACGTCCACCATCGTGGCGGCAATGCCGTCGAGACGGCGCTGGACGCGCGTGGCAAGCAGGGCACCGCCGGCAACGGCCAGCCCGGTGATGATGAGCGTCCCCCAGCCGAAGCTCATCAGCACCACCGTTTCCAGCTCCTCCGTCTCGGAAAGGCTGAAGGCGACCGTCAGACTGTTGCCGCCGATCGAGCCGGAATAGGCGCGGTACTCGGTGCCTGGAGGCACGCCGGGCAGGACGGCGTCGAACATCGAGAAACCGTCGGGAAGGCCCGCCGCTGTGAAATTGCCGGCCACGTGGTTTCCGGCAGGGTTGGTGAGCGAAAAGAGCTGCTCTTTCTTGGGACTGAGCTGCGAATGGCTCGTGACCGTGGCGATGAGGTCCTCGGGATCGGTCTCATAGGTCGCCGCCACGACCGAGTAGGTTTCCTTGATGGCTTCATCGAGCCGCTCGGCAAGATCGGCGCTCATCATCTGGTAGACGATGGCGCCCGACAGCACGAAGGCCAGCACGAACAGAAAGGCGAATGTCAGGGCAAGCCGGAAGGGCGTGCTGCGCAGCAGACGGGCTCTTGTACCCGTCATGGCGCAAGCGGGGCGTGCAGACTGTAGCCGGTGTTGCGGACCGTGTGGATGAGCTGGGCTTCGAACGGCTTGTCGATCTTGGTCCGCAGCCGGCTGATATGGGTCTCGACCACGCTGGTCTTGGGATCGAAGTGAAAATCCCAGACGCGCTCCAGCAGCATGGTGCGGGTAACGACACGTCCTTCGCCGCGCATCAGCACTTCCAGCAGGCTGAACTCCCTCGGTTGCAGGTCGATCGGATGGCCCTGCCGGGTGACGCGCCGCATGATCAGGTCCATCTCGAGGTCGGCAACCCGCAAGACGGTCTTCTGCTCCTGCGCGGCCGGCCGGCGGCCGAGCGCGTTGATGCGGGCAAGCAACTCTGAAAAGGCGAAGGGCTTGACCAGATAGTCGTCGCCACCCGCCTCGAGGCCCTCGACGCGGTCGTCGATGCCGCCGACGGAGGTTAGAAAGATGGCCGGGGTCCGCACGCCTGCCGCGCGGATCGCCTTGACCATCGACAGGCCGTCGAGACCGGGGATCATTCGATCGGCCACGATAACGTCATAGCCGCCGCTGGCCGCCGCGAAAAGCGCGTCGTGGCCGTTGCGCAGCAAGTCGCAGACATGACCGGCCTCGGTCAAACCCTTGACGATGTAGTCGGCCGTCTTGAGGTCGTCCTCGACAAGAAGAAGTCGCATGGCTGTTCCGGTTTGCTGCCGACTTTGGGGATAGGCTAGCACCGGCATGGATCCGTTCCTAGGATATCACGAGCCTGAAACCCGCGGCGGCTCGCAGCGGGTTCATGGTCCGGTTTTCTGGCGAAGTTTTGTCCTAATCCGACTCCAGCAGGATTTCCTCGGCCTCGTCGGTCGCCTCCTTCAGCGTCATGTAGAGGACAAGGGCAATGATGCAGCCAAGGAACATCAGGCTGGTGAAGATGGTGCCGAAACCGAGGCCGCCATATTCGACCGGCTGCGACAGCAGGTCGCCGAAAGAGGCGCCAAGCGGCCGCGTCAGGATATAGGCGAGCCAGAAGGCCAGGATGCCGTTCAGATCGAGCAGGTAGTAGGCAAGCGCAATGAGCCCGATGATGCCGCCGAACAGCATGCCGGTGGTCAGATAGCCCAACTCGAAGGTCTCGGCGACGAGATCGCCGGCGGCGGTGCCGAGCGAGAAGGTGAAGAGGATCGCCAGCCAGTAGAAGATCTCGCGCCTGGTGGTGAAGATGGTGTGGATCGACAGCGTTCGTTCGCTCGCGTACCAGACCGCGAATGTCGCGGCGAGCAGGACCGAGAAAGCAATGGTCGTCGTCTGCAGGCGCGCGCCGAAATTGTCGACGAGGTTGTCCGTGACCAGCGTTCCGACGACGCTAATCAGCACCACCGCCAGCCAGTAGGCCCAGGGCACGTAGCGCTTTTGCGCGAACTGGGCGACAAGGGCAACGGCCAGGACAGCGGTCATGATCAGCGACGTGACGGTCAGCCCAAGCCCGAGGTTGACGGCGAGATAGTCGGCCGCCGTTTCGCCCATGGTCACCGCCATCAGCTTGATCAGCCAGAAATCGAGGGTGACGTCCGGGACCCTGTTATGGCCCGGTCCGGCGGGGTGCGTGTTGGGTGAGAGCATGGCAAACGTCCTGAGGCTGATGGTTCGCGGAATTGTCTGCCCATGACCCTCATCGGGCGAAAAGCCGTCGCCGCGCCGATCGAACCCGGCCAAGCGGAAATGAGCCGGCATTCTAGGCAAGGAAAATCACGCTCGCCTGTCCGGCAGCTTACAATTTCGTAAGAATGGGCGCGGGCCGTGCAAAAGGCCTTTACGAACGCCACGCGGTGCGCTGATAGAAGGCCAGTGCCTTGCATCCGCCATCAAGTCGTGACCAGTGCTGCCCGGACTGTCAGCGCCCAAGGAAAAACGCGCAATGACCTACGCTTCCCTCAAGCCGGTTTCAGAAGCCTTCGTCCAGCGCAAGCGGCTGATCTTCGTGCGAGCCGCGGCAGTGCTCGCGGTGCTGCTCCTGCTGGTTGCCAAACCAGCCCTGATCGAGGGTTCGAACGGTCATGAAACGCTTGAACTCTTCGGCTTTTGCCTGGTGCTCGTCTGCGTTGCCGGGCGCCTTTGGAGCATCCTTTATGTCGGCGCCAAGAAGAACCAGGAACTGGTGTCGGCGGGACCGTTTTCGATAATGCAGAACCCGCTCTATTTCTTCTCGACGGTCGGGGCGGTCGGTGTCGGGTTGATCTATGGCTCGCTGCTGGCGGCCGTGGCGCTCGGCCTCGCCAGCTTTTTGATCTTCCGGGTCACGGCGCGCAAGGAAGCCGAATATCTGCTGGGCAAGTTCGGCCCCGCCTACGTTGCCTACGCGCGCAGCACGCCCCGGTTCTGGCCGAATCCGTTGCTGTACCACGACCTCGACGAGCTGCAGCTTTCGACGCGCGCGCTGAAGCGTACGTTCTACGACGGGCTCTATTTCCTTGCCATTTTCCCGGCCATTGAACTGGTCGAGCATTTCAGGGCGACCGGCCTGCTGTTCCAGCCCTTCGTCACCCTCTATTGATCATCGGCTGATCATGGGGGCCGCGATGCGGCCCGCCGCACGCTCCGCACGAGAATAGCCAGGCAGCCAATCAGCAGCAGGATGCCGCCGAGAAGCGGCGGCAGCGCCAGCAGCTTCACCGCCACGGTGACCCCGGCAATCAGGATCAGCGCCAGCAGCGCCAGGCTGCCATCGTCGATGAACATGCCGGCGAGCTCTTTCAGGACGATACGCACGATTTTCATCGAGGACGTTCTCCGGCCGGAGCGGGGCGGGTCTCGCGCAGCCAGCGGACGATGGCAAGGGATGCGAGCGCAACGACCGCGAAGATCGCCAGCAAGGCGAGATCGGCGCCGGGCCAGTCGGCGCCGATGCCTTCACCGGTCCAGAAAATGCCAAAGCTGGTCAGCATCAGGCCGACAACGAACTTCAAGGCGTTTTCGGGAACGCGCGCCAATGGGCGATGCACGGCGAGGCCGATCACCATCACCAGGACAAACGCTGCCAGCGCTCCGAGGCTGGCGTTGAGTGTCTGTCCATGCGCCCCGCCAACCGCGATGACGATGAACACCACCTCGACACCTTCCAGCAGCACCGCCTTGAATGCCGCCAGCCCGGCCAGGTAGTCCGCCCGGCGATCGCCGGCCTGCCGGCGAAGCGCCGCGGTCTCCTTCGAGAAGGCCGCCTCCTCGTCATGCAACGGGACAATTCCGACGCTGCGCAGGATGGCCTTGCGCAGCCACCGCATGCCGAACAGGATGAGCAGCACGCCGACCGCGAATTGCAGGATGGTGATGGGAACAAGCGCCAGCAATGGTCCGAAAGCCAGCACGAGCGCGGTCAGGACCGCCAGTGCCAGTACGGCGCCGGTCAATGCCGGCCGCAAGCCCCGGGTCAGGCCGACCGCGAGCACGATCGTGAAGGCTTCGACCATCTCGACGAACGAGCCGAGAAAGGCCGCGCTTATGGTCGAAACCAACGGTGCTAAATTGGTCATGGCTCCTGTCCTGCGGGAAGGCACGCTTCCCAGCATAGACATCGCCACGGCGTCCGACAGAGAATTCTCGCAGATCCGTATGCAATGGGCGCGGAGGGGCGAGGGTCCGGGCAATATCATAGCCGGCTAATGAGGGTCGCGCCTGCCGCCTTTTCCCGGACTCTAGCTGCCGAGCGGGTGCGGCATGTAGCCGACGAAGCCGGCGATCTTCCAGCTGCCCGCGACCTTGGTGCAGAAATACAGCGTCTGCCATTTCAGCCTGTCGACGCCGCCGTCCGCCTTGGCAATGGTGCCGTCGAATTTCTTGTGCAGCACGGCGCGGTCGCCGTCGACATCGATGTCGCGCATGTTGGTGACGCGAAACAGCGCCTCGCGCAGCGGCTCGGCGAATTTCGTCGCCGCGGTCTCCTTGGCCTGGCGCAGCCACTCGTCGCGATAGACTTCCAGCCGGGGAAACTGCAGCCGCCAGGCGTCGGCATTGCCGAGGAAATGCGCGTGCATGCCAAAGAAGCTCGAGGCCACGAAATCATCCTCGACCATCGAGCAGTCCTGGCTGATGAAAGCATCGATGTCGCGCCGCACCAGCATTTCCCAAAGCGCGTGGCGATCGGCGTCGCCTGCCGGAAACGGGTTCTTGTCATAGGTCATTGCTGTTTTCTCCGGGTCTGGAAATGCGTCTGTCCGTTGCGGCCTGAAGACTGCCTGTCGATGGGCACGATGCAAGCGCTTCTGTAATAAAGCAACATGGATTTCGAAGAATGTTGCTTTCCAACAAGGCCTCTATGAGGATCGCCCCGATCGGGGTAAATGTCGATCGAAGCGGGAGCCGCCGTGGCGTCCCGTCGCGTCATCAGAGGAGGCTGTGCCTTGCCGAAGCAATGTTTTGGAACGTCCCATGTGCCGTTGTCGCCGGCCGTGCGGGCCGGCGATTTGGTCTATGTCTCCGGCCAGGTTCCGGTCGGCAGCGACGGCATCGTGGTCAAGGGCGGCATATCCGAACAGACCGAACAGGTGCTGTCGAACGTCAAGGCGGCGTTGGCGCTCGCCGGCTGCACCATGGACGATGTGGTCAAGACGACGGTCTGGCTGGAAGACGCGCGCGATTTCGGCGCCTTCAACGCCGTCTATGCCAGGCATTTTCCCAAGAACCCGCCGGCCCGGACTACGGTCGAATCGCGGTTGATGATCGACATCAAGATCGAAGTCGAGGCCGTCGCCTATCGGCCGGTCTGACGGCAAGAGACGACGGAGGCAGGTGCCGATGCAATTTGATCTGCTGATAAAGGGCGGCCGCGTCATCGACCCGGCCACGGGTCTTGACGGGCAGCGCGATGTTGCCATCACCAGTGGTCGTGTCGCCGCGATCGAAGCCGCGATCGATGCCGAACACGCCACGCAAGTCATCGATGCGAGAGACTGCATCGTCACGCCCGGCCTGGTCGACCTGCACAGCCACGTCTACTGGGGCGGCACCTCGCTTGGCGTTGACGCCGACCGTCTTGCCGCCAAGAGCGGCACCACGACCTTCATCGATGCTGGCAGTGCGGGCGCGGGCAATTTCCTCGGCTTCCGCCGCCATGTCATCGAGCGCTCGAAGGTGCGCATCCTCGCCTATGTCAACATTTCCTTTGCCGGCATCTTCGGCTTCTCGCAGACGGTGTCGGTCGGCGAGTGCAGCGATCTGAGGCTCTGCGATCCGCGCGAGGTCGTCGCGGCGGTGCGCGAGCACGCCGACGTGGTCGTCGGCGTGAAAGTTCGCTCCGGACGCCATGCCGGCGGCACCAGCGGCATCGCCCCGGTCGATCTCGCGCTGGAGGCGGCGGACAAGGCCGGCCTGCCGTTGATGGCGCATATCGACGAGCCACCGCCCGGCCGCTCGGAAGTGCTGCCGCGCCTGCGCAAGGGCGATATCCTCACCCACTGCTTTCGCCCCTTTCCCAACGCGCCGGTGTTTGCCTCCGGCGCGGTCAGGCCCGACATGCGGCTGGCGCGCGAACGCGGCGTCATCTTCGACCTCGGCCATGGCATGGGCTCGTTCGATTTCGCGGTCGCGAGAGCCATGCTCGAGGACGGGCTGGCGCCCGACGTCATCAGCAGCGACGTGCATCTCTACTGCGTCGACGGGCCGGCCTTCGACATCCTGGTCTGCATGTCGAAACTGCTGGCGCTCGGCATGCCGCTGGTCGAGGTCCTACGCGCGGCGACGCAGCGTCCGGCGCAGGCGATCGCCCGCGCTGATTTGGGCACGCTGGCGGTCGGCACCGTCGGCGACGTCGCCGTGCTTCGGCAACGCCCGGGCCGCTTCACCTTTGTCGATGCGGTCGGCGCATCGCTGGTCGCCGACCAGAGGCTGATCTGCGAAGGCATCGTCATCGGCGGCACCTGGTGGCCGAACGAGGCGGCAAACGATGTCAGCGAGACCGAGCGTTTCGAACCGCAGGGCGGGCACACGCATGTCGATATCGCGGCCAGGCACTTTGGGCATCGGCACGATTGACCAGCGCGGTGCGCGGTTGATGAGCGCCGACCTGGCTACGCCGGCTCCACCGCGCTCAGGAACTGCTCGATACCCGTTGTCGTCAAAAGCTCGATGCGCTCGCGGATCAGATTGTCGCTCCAGTTCCACCACTGCAGGGCCTGCAGGCGCTCGATGACCTCGGGCGCAAATCGGTAGCGGATGACACGGGCCGGATTGCCGACAGCGACGGCGTAGGGCGGGATGTCCCTGGTGACGATGCTGCCGGCCCCGATGACCGCGCCGTTGCCGATGGTGACACCGCCAAGGACAATACAGCGGGCACCAAACCATACGTCGTGGCCGACTGTGATCGGCCCCTTGCTGGAGACTTCGGCGCCATTGCGAATCTTTCCGTCGACGATTCGAAGTGGATAAGTGGTTGCTGTATCGACGCGGTGCTCGGCCGCGCCGACAAAAAGCACGTCCGGGCCAATCGAGCAGAACGAACCTATGCGTATTGGCGATCTTTTGCGCGGACCCCAAAACGAACTCTTCGTAAGGCCATAGGTATGGCGACCAACCTCGACGCCTGGCAGGGGCGGCAAAGGGTTCTTTTTCAGCCCCAGTTTTATGCGAAGTCCTCTAAGTAGTCCCATCTGGTTCGATTCCCCCCGTTGCCACGCAAGCAACAGATACTCATCGCACCCCAATAGTTCTCAAGCAACTTCGATCTCAGGTCTGGCCCAAGCTGATGCCACCGACTGACAATGGTAAAGAAGGTGGGCTCGGAAACTTCGACAACCGGCTCCTGTATTCGATGGAAGGCGATTGGGCGAGAAAGCGACCGCGTCGCGCGCTACCCCATGGAATCCGGGCCTGGTCCGCTTCCGGCGTCCCCGCTATTCGGTTTGGCTTTCAGGGCCGTCAAATCTGGCGTGGCGAGGCGCGAGATGTCTCGGTGCTGGAATTGCTCGGCTTCCCGTAGACCGGCGTTGCGATGCCTTCCATCCGTGCCTTGATCTGCAGCGCCACATATTTCGAATAGAAGCGCGACAGCGCTAGGTTGCCGCCGTGGAACCACAGCGCTTCCTGCGCCGTCGGCTTCCACATGTTGCGCAGCTCGCCCTGCCATGGGCCGGGGTCGCCTTTCACGCCCGAGCCGAGGCCCCAGCACGGGCCGACCTTGTCGGCGACCTCGCGCGAGACGATTTGCGCCACCGTCTCGTTCATCGACTGATAGCCGGTGCAGGCGATGATGGCGTCGGCGGCCAGTTCGCTGCCGTCCTCGAAAAGAATCCCCGTCGGCGTCAGCGACTTGATGGCGACGCCGCTGCGGACGCCGATCTCGCCGTCGATGATCAGATCGGAAGCGCCGACATCGATGTAATAGCCCGAGCCGGTGCGATAGGCCTTCATCAAGAGGCCGGTCTCGTCGTCGCCGAAATCGATGGCGAAGCCGGCGGCGCGCAAGCGGTCATAGAAGGCGGCGTCGCGCTTCTTGATCACCTCGTAGAGCGCCCGCTGGCCCTTGGGTACCAGCGCGAAGGGCGTCGAGGCGACGATCATGTCGGCCTTTTCGGTGGTGATGCCGCGCGCCAGCGCGTTTTCGGAAAAGATCTCGAAGCCGACTTCCATCAGCGTGTCCGACTTGACCACCGTGGTCGGCGAGCGCTGGATCATGGTCGCCTTCGCGCCGCTTTCCCACAGGTCGACGCAGACATCATGCCCCGAACTTGCCGCGCCGATGACCGCGACGCGTTTGCCGCGAAATTTCTCGCCGCTGGAATACTGGCTGGAATGCAGCAACTCGCCCTTGAACGTTTCGGCGCCCGCCAAGTCGATCCGCCGCGGCGGGCCATAGGCGCCGGTGGCAAAGACGATGTGCTTCGGCTTAAGCGTGATGTGCCGGCCGACGCGGTCGACGACCACGGTCCAGACCTTCTCGGTCTCGTCATAGGAAGCGCTGAGGCATTTGGTGGCGACCCAGTAGTTGAGCTCCATGACGCGCGTGTACATTTCCAGCCAGTCGCCCATCTTGTCCTTGGGCGTGAACACCGGCCAGTTTTCCGGAAACGGAATGTAGGGCAGATGGTCGTACCAGACCGGATCATGCAGAACGAGCGAGCGGTAGCGGTTGCGCCAGGAATCGCCCGGGCGCGCATTCTTCTCGATGATGATGGTGGGCACGCCGAGTTGCCGCAGCCGCGCGCCGAGCATGATGCCGCCCTGGCCGCCGCCGATGACCAGGCAATAGGGTTGCTCGCCGGCGCCGAGTTCGCGCGTCTCGCGCGCCCGCGCTTCCGACCAGGTCTCGCGCTCGGGGTTGGCCTTGTGGCGCACGCCGAGCGGGCGCGTCGGGCCCTTGCGCTCCTCGAACCCCTTGAGCTCGGTCATCGCCGTGAACAGCGTCTGGCAGCGTCCGTCGCGCAGCCGCATGGCGCCCTGGCCCGTAGCCACCACGGTTTCGAAGCTGAACCAGGCTTCGATGGTGCCCTCGTCCGAGGTCGCCTCGCCGGTCAGCCTCCATGCGGTCGGTTTCGTCGTCGGCAGCGTCGCCCGCAGCATGTCGGTGATCGCCTCGCGGCCTTCCATGGTCGTGACGTTCCAGGTGAAGGTCAGAAGGTCACGCCAGTAGCAATCATCGACGAACAGGTTGCCCGCCGCCGTCGCGTCTCCGGCCGCGAGTGCCTGCGCCAGGGAGTCGAGCCATGCGGCGGCTTGTTTCGTCGGTGCTATTTCGAGCATGTCTTCCCTCTCTTCCTCACGTTGGCGCGGCTTGGCCTTCCCTTCTCCCCGTGTGGGAGAAGGTGGCCTCACGAAGTGAGGTCGGATGAGGGGTGTTCCAGCTTGGCACCGGCGGCACTCCGTCACCCACCCCTCAACCGTCTCGGCGCTGCGCGCCGATCCACCTTCTCCCACAAGGGGAGAAGGAAAAAACGCGCCTCAATCCCCCAGCGGCTCCATCTCCTTGCCGGTGCGGTGGATCTGGGCGTTGTACTTGATGCGGCGCACGGTCTCGCGGGCCGAGCCGTCGAGCCTGTAGGCGGAAGCCACCGCCATAAGGTCGATCGCGGCCAGGAAGGCAAAGCGCGACGCCGTCGGCTTCAGCGTGTCTGGATATTCGGGCACCGCCACCGTCAGCCTGACGTCGCAGACGCGCGCGAGTTCGGTATCGGGCGCCGTCACGCCGATCGCATTGGCGCGGTAGTGCTTGGCGAGCTCCACCGCCTCGATCACCTCGCGCGTGCGCCCCGTGGCCGAAATGGCGATCACCAGGTCGCCCGGCTTCAGGGTCGAGGCGGTCATCCGCATCAGATAGGGGTCGCACTGGGCGCTGACGGTGATGCCGTAGCGAAACAGCCGGTACTGGGTTTCCTGCGCCAGCGCCGAGGAGCTGCCGCCGAGGCCGAAAACGGTGACCTGGCGTGCCTTGGCGATCAGCTCGGCCGCCTTCTGCAGCTGTCCCGGGTCGAGCTGGCGTTCGGCCTCCTGCAGTGCCCGGCGCGCTTCGCCGAACACGGCGTTCCAGAACGGCATGCCGTTGTCGCCGCTGGTGGCGGGTGGCTTGCTGAGGTAGAGCGCGCCGACGACCAGGCTCTGCGCCAGCTTCAGCTTGAAGTCGCGCACGCCCTCGCAGCCGATGGCGCGGCAGAACCGGGTCACCGTTGGCTCGCTGACCCCGGCGCGCTGGGCAAGCGCGGCATTGGAGGCGTCGACCGCGTATTTGACATCGTCGAGCACGACATCGGCGACGCGGCGTTCGGCCGGGCGCAATTCGCTGTAGGAATCCTTGACCAGCGAGATGATGTCGGGAATGCGCCGGACAGGCTCGCGCCCCTCCACATCGCCGCTCAAGAGCCGCCGTTCCTGGCTGTCAGCTTCGGTCATGAAGTCAAGTCTTTCCCTGGGTTGCGGAGCTGACTTCTTACCATGGTTGCACGCTGTCGTTCCATGCGTTCGGGCACGCCACAACTGCCGCGTGTCGCCAATGCATATCGCCTTCGCCGCTTGTCTCTCACAACCGCACGGTCTCGCGGCTCATCCGTCCGACCGCATTGAGTATGTAGGAAAGCAACATCCATTTCAAGATGAAGAAAATACAATGAAAACAGCATGATGAGTGTGGTATTGGTATTTCGGCAACGAAGCCTCAGACTCCTCGCTTGACAGGAAAGTAGGATAGTTACAGACTGTTTTCGCGGTCGGATGAACCTGTTGGATCATCGCGCGATCTCCGAGGGGCGCATGAACTTGGGCGATGCACCAACCCCGAAGCTTGGCGTGCAGGCCGCGACCAAGGTCTATCACACGGCGTCCGGCGACCTGCTGGCGCTGGACCGCTGCAGCCTCGATATCAGGGCCAATGAAATCGTCTCGATCGTCGGTCCTTCCGGTTGCGGCAAGACGACGCTGCTGTGGTCGATGTCCGGCCTGCACAGCCTGACCAGCGGCGAGATCCGGCTCGATGGTATCAAGATCACCGGGCCACGCCCGGACATCGGCATCGTCTTCCAGGAAGCGAACCTTTTGCCCTGGCGCAATCTCGACGCCAACATCCGCTTCCCCTTCGAGATCAAGGGCGAGAAGCAGGACCGGGCATGGATTGCGCATCTGCTCAACCGCGTCGGGCTCGACGGCTTTGGCGGCAAGTTTCCGCGCGAGCTTTCGGGCGGCATGCAGCAGCGCGCGGCGATCGTGCGGGCGCTGGCGCTGAAGCCGTCGGTGCTGTTGATGGACGAGCCATTCGGCGCGCTCGACAGTTTCACCCGCGAGGAGATGAACCGGCTGGTCGAGGAGATCTGGCTCGACACCAAGACCACCATCGTCTTCATCACCCACAGCATCGAGGAAGCGATCTTCCTTTCCGACCGCGTGGTGGTGCTGAGCGCGCGGCCAGGACGCGTCGCCAAGGAATATCGCGTGCCGTTTCCACGGCCGCGCTCGCTGGAGATCATGGCGACGAAGGAAGTCTTCGACCTCACCAACCGGATCAAGATGGACATCGTCGGCGAACGCACGCGACCGAAGCCGTCGGAGCGCCCGAGCGCCGAAATCGTGAGGATCAGGCCGTGAGCGGGGGCGACGCAATCCCGGAGTTCTCGAAGGCCAAGTCCGGCGATGGCCACGAGGTCAGCCTGACCAATTTGTCGGCTTTCGCCAGCGGCCCCGGCATCAAGTCGGGCAAGGAGGTGGCGGCCATCATCGCCGTCGCGGTCATCATCATCGGCGGCATCGAACTGGCGCTGCGCCTGTTCCATGTGCCGCTCTACATCATGCCGCCGCCAAGCTCGATCGCCTATGCGCTGTTCGACGAGTTCCCGCTGATCGCGCCGCATCTCGGCTACACGCTGGTCGAACTGGTTTCCGGCTTCACCATCGGCGCCATCATCGGCCTGGTGCTGGCGGCGGTCATCACCCAGTTCCCGTTCGCCGAGAAGATCGTCGCGCCCTACATCCTTTTGCTCGTCACCACGCCGATGCTGGCGCTGGTGCCGCTTCTGATCCTGCGCTTCGGCTTCGGCTACACGCCGCGCATCATCGCCGTGGCGCTGGCCGCCGGGCCGATGGTGATGATCAACGCCGCCACCGGCTTTCGCCGGGTCGACAGCGCCAAGATCGCGCTGGCGCGCTCCTATGGCGCCAGCACCTTGCAGATCTTCTGGAAGATCCGCGCGCCGATGGCGCTGCCGATGATCCTGGTCGGCCTGATGATCGGCGCGATCTTCGGCCTGTTGACCGCGGTCGGCGCCGAGATGGTCGGTGGCGGCTTCGGCCTCGGCAACCGGCTGACCACCTATTCGTCGATGATCCAGATGCCGCAGTTCTTCGCCGTGGTGCTGATCCTGTCGACGCTCGGCATCCTGATCTACGTGCTGTTCTTCCTGATCGGCAAGAAATGGGCGAGCTGGGAGGCATAGTGCATGTCGCCAGACAACGGCAGGCACAAGACAAGGACTTAACGCAGACGCAATGACAGCGCCCGGGAGGCGGGCGACAGGGCCGATAATCAACAAGAAGGGGAATGTCATGACCAAAGAAAATGCGATCAGCCACAGGGCGGGGATCAGCCGCCGTTACTTCCTGCAGGTCACCGGCGCCGGCCTGGTGACGGCCACGGCGCTCGGCGCCACGGGCCTCGAGGCCAGGGCCGAGCCCTATGGCAAGTTCACCTGGATATCGCCGCGCGGCACGCTCGAAGTGCTCGACGACTATCCCTACTGGGCGGCCAAGAAGGCCGGCTATTTCGACGGGCTGGACACCGACATGCAGCCGGGACCGTCGGACGGCACGGCGACGGTGAAGTTTGTCGATGTCGGCCAGGCCGACATGGGCTTCCCGTCACCCGGCGTGTTCTCCTTCGCCATCCAGAACGGCATGAAGCTGAAATCGGTGTTCCACATGGGCGCGCGCGACACGTTCAGCTTCGCCTTCCGCAAGGGCGAGGGAACGAAGGATCTGAAGACGCTCGAAGGCAAGACCATCCTGCTCGGTTCCGCCGCCTGGCAATCGATCACCGACCCGCTGCTGGCCGCGCAAGGCGTCGACATCAAGAAGGTCAAATATGTCGAGGCCGGCTGGCCGACCTGGGGCACAGCGCTGGCCGGCGGCCAGGGCGACGCCGCTCTGTCATGGGAGGGCCTGCGCGCCGAATGGATCGCCAAGGGCCTCGACTTCGAATACTGGCTCGGCGTGCAGAACTCGAAACTGCCGGCCAACACCTTCGTCGTGCGCGCCGCCGATCTCGAGGACCCCGACCGCAAGGCGTTCCTGGAGAAGTACCTGCGCGGCTGGGCGATGGGCCTCGAGTTCGGCTACCAGAATCCACGCGCCGCCGTCGAAGCGGTGTTCGAGCAGTTCCCGACGCTGGCCAAGAATCTCGGACCCGAGCTTGGCACCACCTCGATCCTGCAGCAGATCAACGTCTTCCGCGGCGACATGGACAAGCGTGGCGGCTGGGGCTCGCACGACATGGCGAGCTGGCAGGGCTTCTTCGACGAAATCCACAAGATCGGCCAGATCACCAATCCGGTGAAGGCCGAGGACGTCTGCACCAACGATCTGATCGGCCCGGCCAACGACTTCGACAAGGCCAAGGTCAAGGCCGATGCCGAAGGCGTCAAGCTGTCGGAAGGCTTTGCCGCGCTCGATGTCGACAAGATCAAGGCGCATCTGTTCGATTCGGCGGTCAAGTAAGGACGGGCGGACGAGCATTGGCAGTCTCCTCGATGGAGAATTGTCGGTGTCGGCGCTGCCCCTCATCCGCCTGCCGGCACCTTCTCCCCGTATAGTGACGGGGAGAAGGGAGATGGCCGCAACCTCAGCGTCTCTTCTGCGACGTTGGCAGTTGGCGAAATCGTCGATGCCGGCGTCTTTCTCCCCGTCACTATACGGGGAGAAATGCCCGGCAGGGCAATGAGGGGCGGCGCCGACCTGAGGTGATTGTCCCAGCCAAAGATTCGGGCGGCAAGAGCTTTTGCCGCCCAAGGTTCAATCAAGAATTTGGGAGGCTGAAATGGCCGACAAGGTAAAAGTGCTGGTGGTTGGTCTCGGCAATATGGGTGCGTCGCACGCCAGTGCCTATCACCGCTCCGAGGGTTTTGAGATCGTCGGCATCATGAGCCGCTCGATCAAGAGCAATACGAATATCCCGGCGGAGTTGGCCTCCTATCCGCTCTACGAGGATTTCGACCTGGCGCTGAAAGAGACCAAGCCGGACGCCGTGTCGATCAACAGCTGGCCGAACACCCATGCCGAATACGCGCTGAAGGCGATATCAGCCAATTGCCACGTGTTCATGGAAAAGCCGCTGGCGACAAACATCGAGGATGCCGAGAAGGTCGTTGCGGCGGCGCGCGCCAAGAACCGCAAGCTGGTGCTCGGCTACATCCTGCGCGTTCATCCGTCGTGGATCAAGTTCATCGAAGTCGGCAAGACGCTCGGCAAGCCGCTGGTGATGCGCCTCAACCTCAACCAGCAGAGCAGCGGCAGCGCCTGGCACTGGCACAAGAACCTGATCGATTCGCTGATCCCGATCGTCGATTGCGGCGTGCACTATGTCGATGTCATGTGCCAGCTGACCGGCGCCAAGCCGGTGCGTGTGCACGGCATCGGCGCCAAATTGTGGGCGGAAGCCGACAAGCAGAATTACGGCCATCTGCACGTCACCTTCGATGACGG
The DNA here is from genome assembly GCF_059683645.1 of Mesorhizobium sp. RCAM 05104. Lineage (NCBI taxonomy): Bacteria > Pseudomonadati > Pseudomonadota > Alphaproteobacteria > Hyphomicrobiales > Phyllobacteriaceae > Mesorhizobium > Mesorhizobium sp. RCAM 05104. The sequence goes on from NZ_CM185033.1 coordinate 3,879,809, forward strand.
CTCGGTCGGCTGGTACGAGGCCGGCTGGGGCCCGATGATGAGCGAGACGGCCTATTTCGTGAAGGACGTGGTCGGCCCCAAGGGCGCGGTGTCGATCGTCGCCGGCCAGCAGGCGAGCAGCGCGACCGAGCTCGCCGAGGTCTCGAACTCCGCGGACATCGACCGCCACACCAAGACCGACGCGCTCAAGATCCACTACGCGCAGGTCGACGGCGACAAGAATTTCTCGAAGCCCGACGAGATCGTCAGCATGGAGGACGAGCCCGGCCATCAGGAACTCTGCGACCGCGAGCAGGCGTTCTTCCTGCGCGCCATCCGCGAGGATCTCGACCTGACCGAGCAGATGGATGCGGCGGTCAACAGCCTGCGCATCGTGCTGGCCGCCGAACAGAGCATCGCGCTGGGGCGGACCGTCGAGCTGGCCTGAGGCGACGCCCCCTCATCCGGCCGCTTCGCGGCCACCTTCTCCCCGTGGGGGAGAAGAGGGAAGCGCCAGCGCCCGACAGTCTCCTCTCCCCTCGGGGAGAGGTCAGCCGAGCAAAGCGGAGGCTGGGTGAGGTGAGTCTCTCAGCCATCGATCCGATATGCAAAGGAGTAGTACATGGCCGCTGTCACCGACAGTCTGTTGAAAACCTATGCCGAGTCCGACGCACTGGATCTGGCGGGACTGGTGCACAGCGGCGCGGTCTCACCGGCCGAATTGGTCGAGGCGGCGATCACTCTGGTCGAGCGGCTCAACCCCGCGCTCAACGCAGTCATCCACCGCCTCTATGACATGGCGCGCGCCCAGGCCGGGACGGTCGACAAATCAGCACCCTTCGCCGGCGTGCCGTCCTGCTCAAGGAGCTGGCCTCGTCCTGGACCGGTGCGCCCAACACCAATTCCTGCTTCTACCTGAAAGACGTCGTCGCCGACTTCGACACCGAAGTTGTCCGCCGCATGAAGGTGGCGGGGCTGGTGCTGGTCGGCAAGTCGAACGCGCCGGAGAATGGCTGGTCGATCACGACGGAACCGAAACTCTACGGCCCGACGAAGAATCCGTGGAAGGAGGGCATCACGCCCGGCGGTTCGAGCGGCGGTGCCGCCGCGGCCATCGCCGCGCGCATGGTGCCGATCGCCGAGGCCAGCGATGGCGCCGGCTCGATCCGCATTCCGGCCTCCTGCTGCGGCATCGTCGGGCTGAAGCCGTCGCGTGGCCGCGTCAGCCTCGCGCCCTTCGGCGACTATTGGTATGGCGGCGCCTATTTCCTGTGCTGCTCGCGCACGGTGCGCGACACCGCGGCCTATCTCGATGCGGTGGCCGGCGCGTTGCCGGGCGACCCCTATACGCCGCCGGTTCCCGATGGCAGCTGGCTCAGCCTGTCGGCGCGGGCGCCGAGGGCGCTGCGCATCGGCTTTTGCGTCACGCCGCCCAATGGCACGTCCATCGACGGGGACGTGAAGGCGGCGGTGCTGGCAACCGTGGCGGCACTCGAGCGGCTGGGACACCATGTCGAGGAACACGACATGCGGCTCGACGCCAATGCGGTGTGGAAGACCTACACCAACATGACTTGCGTACAGACGGCGGCGACGTTCGACTATCTTGAAACGGTGGTTGGACGGCCGGTGACGCTAGGCGATGTCGAGCCAGTGACCTGGGCGATCATCGAGCGCGGCCGCGCGACCAGCGGCATCCGCCACATCTCCGATGTCGAGCAGCTCAGGCAGGTCGGCCGCGACATCGTCGGCGATCTCGCGGCCTACGATCTCTTCGTCACCCCGACGCTGACGCAGCTGCCGCGCCCGTTCGGCTACTACGACATGTCGGAAACCGACATCGACCGCTACAACGCCAAATGGACGGACGCGGTGTTCGCCTTCCCGTTCAACATTTCCGGGCAGCCGGCGATCTCCCTGCCGCTCGGCTGGTCGAAAGGCGGCGTGCCGATCGGCGTGCAGCTCATCGGCCGCTATGGCGACGAGGCGACGGTGCTGGCCGCCTCGGCGCAGCTGGAGCAGGAGATGCCGTGGAAAGATCGGCGACCGCCGATCAGCGCTTAGTGCTCGGCAAGGCAAGGCAAGGTTTGATCATTCAACGGCAATCGCATGACTTCGAGATTGGCTGAATCGCCCATCGCTTCGTCATCCTGGGGCGGAGCAAGGAGCGTAGCGACGCGGCGCAGACCCCAGGATCCATGCCGCGACTTCAAAGCGTTTCAGCGGCCCAGAATTCTGCTCCGCTGCACTCCTCGGCCAAGGTCACGGCATGGATCCTCGGGTCTCCGCGACGGAGCTTCGCTCCTGCTCCGCCCGTGGATGACGAAGGTGAAGGGGCCTCGACTGATCTTCAGGGTGCAGATTTGAAGCCCCTCGCTATCCGATCGTTTCCAGCCGCCTCGGCAGGCGGTTCATGGCAACGGGCCCATCACCAGTGATCAGGAACTGGTCCTCGAGGTTGAAGCTGGCGAGGCCGTCGATGTAGAGCGGGATCTCGAAGGCCAGCACCATGCCGGCCTCGACCACGACCTCGCTGTCGGCCGAGATGAACGGCCATTGCTCGGAAAATACCGACTGGCCGACGCCGTGGCCGAAATGACCGCGGCGATACGAGCGCAGGCCTTGCCGTGCCAGGCTCTCGGTCGCCACGCGATGTACGTGGGCGAGCGCGGTTCCGGGGACGAGCGCGGCGAGCCCGTCCTCGAAGGCCTGTTCGGCGATCGCATGCAGTTCGGCCTGCTCGGCGGATGGCGGCCCGAAGGTGAAGTTGCGCGACATGTCGGAAGCGTAGCCGCCGACGGTGCAGACCATGTCGCACTTCAGCGGATCGCCGGGCATTGCCTTGGCTTCGGCACCCTTGGCCCGGGCGCCGAGCGTCACATATTCGGCCGTTGCGACCGGATGAACCAGTCCGGCCGCGGTGGTGGCGACGCCTTCGCGGTAGAGGGCAATGAGATCGGCCTGGCGCATGCCGGCCATGGCATCCACCAGCAGCCGCTCCAGCCCGGCTTCCGACAGGATGATGCCTTGCTGCAGGAGGTCAATCTCGCCTTGCGACTTGACCGCCCGCAACCTGTCGAGGACCGGCGAGCCGTCGACCATCGCGCAGGCCGGCAGCATCGCCTGCATGGCTGAGAAATCGGCGGCGGCAATGAAATCGAGATCGACCCCGATCGTGGCGCGCTCGAGCCCGAAGCCGGCCAGTATCTGCTTCAGCTGGTGGACGGAATTGGCGAGCTCGAACGTCGCCGGCCGGGAAAAGTCCGGCGCTCGGCCGGACGAGGCCAGACCGGCCTCGATGCGTTGCGCCAGCTTTAGTCCGGATGTCGAGGTGTCGAGAGTCGCGGATTCGATCCAGATCGGGTGGCCGCGCACCACAGCGTCCGGCAGGGCCTGCTGCAGCTGCGCCGCGTTGAAATCCGCCGCCACGACACCGATCGGCAGGTCTTGCCGGGCCGGGACAACGACGAAGCCGGCGCCGGCCCGCCGGAACAGGCCCGCCGGGCCGATCGACACGCCGGTCGCGTAATGGAATGCCTCGGGCGCGCACAGCACCAGCGCATCGATGTTGGCGCGTTCCATCAAATGCGTCGCGCGCTGGCGGTCAACAAAGCCCGTCATGGATCTCTCCGGATGTCCGAAGCGGCAACGGAGCATTCCAGGGATCGACGATCAAGTGGCAAATACCGGCAAGCGGTAACTGCCCGCGCGCAGTGATTTCACAGGGCCGGAACGGAGAAGGAAAGGCTCCTGGTCTTTGCCAGGTCATGGAGCGTGTTATGCATGCGAGGCTCCAAGGATCGCGATCTGCAAATGCCCTCACTCAAGCAACTTATCAAAAAGCCGATTTATGCACTCACTTCGCGCTTGGCGACCAGCAAGCTGGAACGGGTGATTCGAGAAATTGAAAATGCGAAAAGGGAGGAGCTTTCACGCAGCACGTTTCTCGAGGCGAAAATCCGCCAGATTGGCCTGCGCTACGACCGGCGCGGGCTGTATGGCGAGGATGTCAGGGACATGAATTTCCACGCGCCCGGCTTGTGGCAGATTCCGAGGCAACTGGCGGAAGCCATGGTGCTGTTGGCCAGCCAACCGATCGTCAGCTTTCTTGAAGTGGGAACTTGCGACGGATTCACCTTTTCCTTCATGACGGCATGTCTGTCGAGGCTCAATCCCGGCCTGAAGGCGACGACCATCGATATTGCGTCCACCCTTCCGGCTTCCGCGCGCATCGTCTTCAAGACACCCGTCGCGTTTCTTGCCGGCAAGACGTCGGACGCGTTCGCCGATGAGATATTCGACCTCGTTCTTATCGATGGAGATCACTCCTACGAATGGGTTGCCCGCGACTACCAAAATGTCGGTCGGCAGGCGCGCCTCTGTATGTTTCACGATATCAACGATCGATTTTGTGGAGACGATACGATCCCGAAATTCTGGAGGGAGCTGAAGATCGAGGAATTGGGACGGGCTGATTTCCATGAATTTCTGTTCCACTCCAATTCCGACAGAGTCATGGGGATCGGCATCCGGATCAAACGCTGAGCAACCGCACTACGCGATCACGCCATAACCGCACCCCGGCCGGCTGACGCATATTGCGATTGCGGCGGATGTAATGTCCGCTTGGCCGGCGTCACCCTAAGCCCACCCCCGCCCAACTGACGCCGGCCATTTTCATCCGCGATTCTTCGGTTTCGTGCTCTGGCAGAAAGCGCGGGCCCCATCGGGGCCGGCGTGAGGCTGCGGAAGGCTTGATCGTTACCACTTACGCCGGCGGAGCGTATATTCGTCAGCCGTGCGGGTAGTAGCCGCCGTCGGCACCGTCGTCCATGTAAGTTCCTTGGCCGGTGGCATTCTGCAGTTGCTGATCCAGCTCATCGATCTGTCCCAGGGCCGATCGGGCTCCTGAAGTCAACGCGGTGTGTTGGGCGGTGTGTTGGATAGTATCCGCCTGGAGCATCAGGTCGCGAAATGGGCCGTCTGGTCACGTCGTGTCGCGGTGCAGATCATCGCCGGCGGTTCTCGACCCGCGACGACATATAGAGGCCACCCCGGCGTTGAAATGGGGGTGGAACGCAACGTTATCCGATGTGATCGAGCGTTGAATTGCGGCAATAGATCTCCGCCCTACAGGTCGAACAGGTCGTCCTTCACCTCGTCGAGCAGATCGGGCCGGTTTGCCAACGTCGCGGCCGATCTTCCACATGGTCATCAGCTCTTCTGGAAACGGCTTCATCAGGTGTTCCGGGTCGGGATCGGTCAGCCAGGCGTTCGCCATAGCCGAGCGCACCCAAGCGTAACGCTGCAACATGTCCAGGGAGCCATTCCCTACGGCTCGGTGTCGCCGATAGGCTTAGTTGCGCGGTGGCTAATAGACCGTAGTTTAAGCAGGCGGGGGACATAAACCCTTCCCGCGGTGGCCGGTGTGGTGCGCAGCCCAGAGACCCCCAACCGCACCGGCCATTTCGCCTACGAGTGAGTGGCGCGCCAGCTTCGGCGCCACCCAGGCCCCATGGGCTTGCCCATCCCTCCCTGTGAGGATCTGGAGGGTGGGCAGTCGAAAATGCGCCCGGCCCGCACGGAGCGGACGCCTTTGCGGCAATCAGCTTCGCGGCCGAGCCCGGAAGCTATGACCGCAGGAGTTCGACCCAATGGCCGAACGATCACTATCCAAATGGAGAGGGCGGCACGAACTGGATCCCATCTAAATTGGGCCTCGCCAGCAATGGAGGCCCACATGAGGTTCGTTGCGTTGCAAGATCCGGCCGACAATTGGCTGGTCTATGATCTGCTTTCCGAGATGCCGGCAAGTTTGTCCGGCAGAGTGCTCATTGGCCTTCCGCGAGAAGACGCAGAGCATCTAACCAACCGGGCGAATATGAAGTCCGCATCCGGCGGGTGGGACCTCGGCCACTTGGCCCTCCGCTCGAATGTTCACCCACTTCGCAGCGCGCGCCAGATGTCGGCCCAATAGGCGGCAATGACCGATGCGTCCGCCGCAGCCAAGCAGTCAGAAGCCGGTGTTGCGGTTAGCCAGCCCGTCTCGGGTAGTTTTGCCCCCACACCGAGACGGGCTGTGGAAGCTGTAGAGGCAACTTCCGAGCCTTGGCCACGGGGAGTTAAACCAAGGCAAATTCAGAACTTCGCGACGAAAAGAATGTTCCCCTCGGCATTCGCATCGGGCACGCCTTGGCCAGCTAAGCCCGCTTCAGGACTTCAAGCCGAAACAATCGCGTGCTTCTGTCGGGTCCGCCTGCGGCGGCGGGATAAAGGCGCAAGTGCTGCCTGAAAAGCGAAAAGGCCGGATCGATGTCCGGCCTTTCTTCGTAAATGCTTGATTCCCCTGAAGGAAATTGGAGCGGGTGAAGCGATTCGAACGCTCGACCCCAACCTTGGCAAGGTTGTGCTCTACCCCTGAGCTACACCCGCTCGCACGGCGTCTTGGCCGCAAGCCGGGCCTATATGGCTGAAGAGCGCGGCGATTGCAACAGGGAAATATCAGGCTTTTTTGCAACGCGGCGGGCGACGCCGGCAGGCTGCCGGCACTATGTGGCGGTGTGTCGGCCATCATGTCGCATGACGGTCTTGTGTCGGCCGCAGCATTGGCCGTAAACGGCATGGCAGGAAACGGGACGAAGAAGAAAATCGATGCCGAAGACCGAAGCCGAATTGATGAGCTTTCTCGCCGATCTCGGGATTGCCGCCTCGACGCGCCGCCATCCACCGCTATTCACGGTTGCCGATTCGCAGGCGCTGCGCGGTGAAATCGCCGGTGGGCACACCAAAAACCTGTTCCTGAAGGACAAGAAGGACAATTTTTTCCTGGTCACCGTTGGCGAGGACGCGGCCGTCGACCTCAAGCAGATCCACCACGAGATCGGCGCCGCCGGCCGTGTCTCCTTCGGCAGGCCGGAGATGCTGATGGAGCTGCTCGGCGTCGTGCCGGGCGCCGTCACGGTCTTTGGCCTGATCAACGACACGGCGGGCAGGGTGAAGGTCGTTCTCGACAGGGCGCTGATGGAGCACGCGGTGATCAACGCGCATCCGCTGACCAATGAGGCGACGACATCGATCGCGTCGGCGGACCTGATCAAATTCGTCGAGGCAACCGGGCACGATGCTGCTATCTTGAAAGTCTCCGCGTGATCGCCACATGGATGGCTTGAAATCGATGCTTCAAGGGATGTGGCGCAGGGCCGCCGGCCGGCCGTGCCATGGAAGGGTAAAGAGATGAGCGACAACAAACCGTTTGGCGGCCCCTTTGGCGGCAATGGCGGCCAGTACGCCACCACCGTGCAGTATGGTGGAACAGCGCCCGCGCCGGCAAAAGTCGCGCTTGGCGGCGCGCCCGCCGCCCCCGCCGGCGATGTCATCAAGGACACGACGACCGCCGCTTTTGCCGCCGATGTCATCCAGGAGTCGCGCCGCCAGCCGGTGCTGGTCGATTTCTGGGCGCCCTGGTGCGGACCTTGCAAGCAGCTGACCCCGCAGCTGGAGAAGGCCGTCAGGGCCGCCGGCGGCAAGGTCAAGCTGGTCAAGATGAACATAGACGACCACCCGTCGATCGCCGGCCAGCTCGGCATCCAGTCGATCCCGGCGGTCATCGCCTTCAAGGACGGCCAGCCGGTCGACGGCTTCATGGGCGCCATTCCCGAGAGCCAGATCGCCGAATTCATCACCAAGGTGGGCGGCAAGGGCAATGGCGCGCCGCCGGTGGCCGAAGCCCTGGCAGCGGCAACCGAGGCGCGTGACGCCGGCGACATGCAGACGGCCGCCGATATCTACGACGCCATCCTGGCTCAGGCGCCGGAGACGATCGAGGCGATCGCCGGGCTGGGCGACTTGTTGTTCGAGGCCGGTGACACCGAAGGTGCCGAGGCGCTTTTGGCAACAGCGCCGGAGGCCAAGAAGGACGCGCCGCCGCTGGCGGCCCTGCGCGCCAGGATCGCGCTGGCGGCGCAGGCGGCAGCGCTTGGCAATCCGGCCGAGTTCGAGCGCCGCTTGGCCGAAAACCCTGCGGATCACCAGGCGCGCTTCGATCTCGCCATGATCCAGAACGCCAGGGGTGAACGCACGGCGGCGGCCGACAACCTGCTGGCCATCATCAAGGCCGACCGGACGTGGAACGACGATGGCGCCAAGACGCAGTTGCTGCAGCTGTTCGAGGCATGGGGCATGACCGACGAGGCGACGCTGGCGGCGCGGCGCAAGCTGTCGTCGCTGCTGTTCTCCTGAGCGGCGGTTGTTTGCCGCATGGGCTTGCGGTCGGCGATGACCGCGCCAGATAAGACGGGAATTGGCGCTTCTCGATGAAGCGATCGGAGGAATAGGTGCAAGCGGGAAACGCGCACTACCGGCTGGATACGGATTTGCCGTCGACGATTCCGATCTTTCCGCTTGCCGGAGCGCTGCTCTTGCCGGGCGGCCGCATGCCGCTCAACATCTTCGAGCCGCGCTATCTGCAGATGGTGGACGAAGCGATTGCCGGGTCGCGCCTCATCGGCATCATCCAGCCCAGCCTCGATGGCGCAATGCGCGCCGATGGCGAGCCGGAACTCTGCAATGTCGGCTGCGCCGGCCGCATCATCGCCTTTTCCGAGACCGGTGACGGCCGCTACCTGATTTCGCTGCAGGGCGTGTGCCGGTTCCGCATCGCCCATGAATTGACGGTCAAGACACCGTTTCGCCAGTGCAAGCCGGCTCCCTTTCTCGCCGATCTCCATGAAGACCAGGCGGCCAGCGAGATCGACCGGCCTTCGTTGCTCCGGGCATTTCGCGCCTATCTGCAGGCCAATGACCTGGAAGCCGACTGGGAAAGTGTCAGCCGGGCCGAAAACGCCATGCTGGTCAACGCGCTGTCGATGATGGCGCCCTACGGGCCGGCCGAGAAACAGGCGTTGCTCGAAGCGGCGGATCTGAAGACGCGGGCCGAGACGCTGATCGCCATCACCGAAATGGCGCTGGCGCGCGAGAATGAGGATTTCGGCTCGAGCCTGCAGTAAGATGCGCCGATATTCAGCCGGCCTGCAAACGGGAATTTTCTACATCCTAGGCCTGAATTGACTGAGAAGAAGACACGATGGCGGCGGACGGACGGGACGGGAAGAGGGTCAATGTCGACCCCAAGCTGCTGGAGCTGCTGGCGTGCCCCCTGACCAAGGGTCCGTTGACCTGGGATCCGGAGCGCGGCGAGCTGATATCGAGGATCGCCAAGCTCGCCTATCCGGTGCGCGACGGCATCCCGATCATGCTGCCCTCGGAGGCGCGGACGTTGTCAGTGGAGGACGTGCTGTCCCCGCCGCGTTTGAGTGGGCCTTCGTAATTGGCAGAGCCATCCTTCACTTCGTCATCCCAGGGCGGAGCAGCCGCGCAGCGGCGTCGCGGAGACCCTGGGATCCATGCCGTGACGCATGTGACACACGAAGGCGGGCCAAAATGGAGGGCTTCTTCCCTTCGGTGTGTAGCGCGACACGTGGCACGGTGAGAGGTGGCTGCCACAGGCGTGGGATGAAGTTACCATTCAGGACCGTGGTATTCTTTGATCGATGTCGCGGCATGGATCCTCGGGTCTTCGCGACGTCGCTTCGCTCCTGCTCCGCCCGTGGATGACGAAGGTTGGGTGCCGAAAGCGTGGACCACGCCTACTGAAAATTCCGCCCCTTGGGCATGACCCTCTCCGCTTCTTCCGACAGCGTTGCGAGATCCTTTCCGATCGGTGCGTTCCGCGGCGCGGGTCGGCCATCGCGATCCGGTCCCTCCTTGGGGGCCGGTGGGCCGGCGATCGACGGTCTGGCCTCGCTGACCTTCTCCAGAAGCACGGTCAGCCAGGGCGTCAGGTCCTCGATCTTCTCGGCGACGATATGGATCACACCCGATTCCGACTGTAATTTCCCGGTGACCCGGACGAACCGCGCCCCCATGACGATGGGCCGATAGCGGGTAAAGGTTCTCTCCCAGAAGATGACATTGGCGACGGCCTTGTCGTCCTCCAGCGTCAGGAAGATCGCGTTGCCCTTGCCGGGCCGCTGCCGCACCAGGACAAGCCCGGCGACGGAGACCCGCCTGCCGTCGCGTACCGAAGGCAGGTTGGCATTGGGTGTGACGCCGGCCCGGTCGAGCCGCTCGCGCAGGAAGGCAACCGGATGCGCCTTCAGCGACAGGCCGAGCGAACGGTAGTCGTGGATGACATGTTCGCCGAGCGGCATTTGCGGCAGCTTCGTCTCCGGCTCCAGCTCGCGCAGGCGGACCGCCGGCTGGTCGAACAGCGGCAGCCTTTCGGCGGCGCTCTTGCCGTCGAGCGCGCGCACCGCCCATAGCGCCTCGCGGCGATCGAGGCCAAGCGAGCGGAAGGCGTCGGCCTGCGCCAGCCTTTCGATCTCGTCGACATCGAGGCCGGAACGCAGCCAGATATCCCTGACGGATTCGTAGCCGTCGCCACGCCTGGCGAAGAAAATCTTCATGCGCTCCTCCGACAGGCCCTTGATCTGACGGAAGCCGAGCCGCAGCGCGTGATCTGTCTTGATGACGCCACGCATTTCGGCATGGCGCGCGAGGATGCGGGCCGGGTCGAAAGGCGTTTTTTCCAAAGTGCAGTCCCAGACGGAGAAATTGACGTCGACGTCGCGGATCTCGACGCCATGGTCGCGCGCGTCGCGGACGAGCTGGGCCGGCTGATAGAATCCCATCGGCTGCGAGTTCAGGATCGCGGCGCAGAACACGTCGGGATAGAAGGTCTTGAACCAGCAGGAGGCATAGACGAGCAGGGCGAAGGAGGCGGCGTGGCTTTCGGGAAAGCCATATTCGCCAAAGCCCTCGATCTGCTTGAAACAGCGCTCGGCGAAGTCCTTCGTGTAGCCCTTGCCGACCATGCCGTCGATCATGCGCTGGCGGTAATTGCCGATCGTGCCGGTGCGCTTGAAGGTGGCCATGGCGCGGCGCAGTTCGTCGGCTTCGCCCGGCTTGAAGCCGCCGGCGACGATGGCGATCTTCATCGCCTGTTCCTGGAACAGCGGCACGCCGAGCGTCTTGCCGAGGATCTCTTTCAATTCCGCCTTCTGATATTCGGCCTTCTCCTTGCCTTGCCGCCGGCGCAGATAGGGATGGACCATATCGCCCTGGATCGGACCCGGCCGAACGATCGCCACCTCGATGACAAGGTCATAAAAATCTCGCGGCTGGAGCCGTGGCAGCATCGACATCTGCGCGCGCGATTCGATCTGGAAGACGCCGAGCGTATCGGCGCGGCAGATCATGTCATAGACACGTTGGTCCTCTGCCGGCAGGGTGGCGAGCACATAGGGTTGCCCATATGGGTCCCGCGCCTTCGGATAGTGGTCGGTAAGCAAGGTGAAGGCGCGCTGGAGGCAGGTCAACATGCCGAGCGCCAGCACATCCACCTTTAGGATCTTCACCGCGTCGAGATCGTCCTTGTCCCACTCGACCATCTTGCGCTCGTCCATCGCCGTCTTGACGATAGGGACGATCTCGTCGAGCCGGTCCCTGGTGATGACGAAGCCGCCGACATGCTGGGAGAGGTGGCGGGGGAAGCCCATGATCTCGTTGGCCCGCTCCATCACATGCCGCGATGTGGGGTCGGTGCGGTCGAGGCCGCCGGCGCGGGCTTCCTTCTCGCCGAGTTCCGAGGTCGACCAGCCCCAGATCGAGCCGGACAGCGACGCCCGGACATCCTCCGAAAGGCCCATCGCCTTCGACACTTCGCGCAGCGCCGAGCGGCCACGATAGCTGATGACGGCGGCGGCAAGCGCGGTGCGTTTGGAACTGTATTTCGTATAGATGTACTGCATGACCTCTTCGCGTCGCTCGTGCTCGAAGTCGACGTCGATGTCGGGCGGCTCGTTCCGCTCCTCGGAAATGAAGCGCTCGAACAGCGTATCGATCTTGTCCGGCCCCACCTCGGTGATGCCGATGCAGAAGCAGATAATCGAATTGGCAGCCGAGCCTCGGCCCTGGCAGAGGATGTTCTGGCTGCGGGCGAATTTGATGATGTCGTAGACGGTCAGGAAGTAACGCGCGTAGTTGAGACGCTCGATCAGAGCGAGCTCTTCCTCGATGCGTTTTATGACGCTGGCCGGGACACCACCCGGGAAACGCCTGGTCGCTCCCTCCCGCGCCAACCTTTCGAGCTCGGCTTGCGGGCCGAGGCCCGATTCCGTCGGCTCATCCGGATAATTGTACTGGAGGTCGCTGAGCGAGAAGGTCAGCTCCTGCGCGAAGCGCAAGGTCTCGGCCAGTGCCTGCGGATGTCGGCGGAACAGGCGCGCCATCTCCATCGGCGGCTTCAGATGGCGCTCGGCATTGGCGGCCAGCTGCAGCCCCACCTCGGCGACGGGCGTGTTGAGGCGGATCGCGGTCAGCACGTCCTGCAACGGGCGTCGTTCCGCCGTGTGGTAGAGGACGTCGTTGGTCGCCATCAGCGGGATGCCGGCGATCTCCGCCAGTGCTGCCGCCTGCTCGATGCGGAAACGGTCATTGCCTGCATAGTCAGGCGAGACGCCAAGCCGCAGGTTCCTGCCGAAACGGTCCTTGAGCTGGCGAAGCAGAGCGAGACTGTCCTGCGCGCCCGTCAACAGATCGGGCAGGACCGCCAGCGACATGAGGTCACCCCATTCGAGCAGATCGCCGCGCTGGAGAAGGGTGGCGCCCTTTTCGGTTTCGTCGCGCAGATTGGCCTGGGTGAGCATGCGGCAGAGATGCCCCCAGCCCTTGCGGTCCCGCGGATAGGCGAGAATGTCCGGCGTGCCGTCGCCAAAAACCAGCCGGCAGCCGGGGTGATAGGAAAGCGCCTCGACCTTGGCCTGCTGCCAGGCGCGCACCACGCCTGCCACCGTGTTGCGGTCGGCAAGCCCGATCGCCGAGAAGCCCATGAGCTTGGCCGCGACCACCAGCTCCTCGGGCTTGGAGGCGCCGCGCAGGAAGGAGAAATTCGACTGGATGCCGAACTCGGCATAGGGAATGACGGTCAGCGCATTCATACGAAGACACCATGCATGAACCAGCGCGGCGGCACCTGGGAGCCGCCATAGAGGCCTTGCCGGTAGAGCCAGTAGCGGCGGCCGTCGGCATCCTCGATGCGGAAATAATCGCGTGTCGATGCCGCCTCGTCGCTCGCGGCTTCATGCCACCATTCGGCGGCGATGCGTTCCGGCCCCTCGGCGCGCGTGATCCGGTAGAGCGCGCGCCGCCAGCGGAAATTCAGCGGCGGTCCCTCGGGCATTTCGGTGGCCGGCACATCGATGGGTTCGGGCGAGCGGAAAAGCCGGATCGGCCGTTCCGGCGAGAAGACGGTCACCGGCGCCTGCATCCGGTCCGGCTTCTTCGGCGGCGTGGTCCGGCGCGGGGCTTCGGTGAAGGGGATCGTGGCGACGGCGCGCTCCGGCAGATGGCTTTCGACGGTGACCGGCCGCAAAACCGCGCCATCGCCGAGCCGGGCGCGGATGCGGTCTGCGAACAGCGCGATATCGGCGCCGTCGTCGGTCGTCTCGCCGGCAAGGTCGGCCTGCTGCATGTCGAAGGTGGCCGCCGCCAGCACCGAGAGCCGGACGAGATCGAAGCCATAGCCGGCATCGATATCCTGCTCGAGCGCGGCCAGCCGTTCATGGAACAATTTCTGGATCAGCACCGGTTCGCGTAGCGGCCGCGAGGTGCCGAGCGCGATGCGGCTGACGGCGCCGTCGACGCGAAAGAGCAGCAGCGCCAGCGTCCTGGCGCCCTCGCCGCGACGCTCGAGGTCGGTCTTCAATGTCGTCGCCAGCATGCCCACCAGCCGTTCGATATCCTCGGTCAGGGTGACGGGTTCGGCCAGATGGCGTTCGACCGAAAGCGGCGCGACGGGAAGGCGCGGCGAAACAGCCTCGTCGAGACGGCCAAGCGCCTGGTCGAGGCGCAGCAGCAAGGAGGCGCCGAAACGGCGGGCGAGCGGCGCGCGTGGTGCGGCCATGACGGCGCCCGCCGTGCGCAGGCCGACGCTTTCCAGGCTGGCGCGGGTCGCCGGCTCGATGCGCAGCGCCGCCAACGGCAAGGGCGCCAGCAGCGCTTCCTCCTCACCGGAAGGCACGATGCGGTCGCCGGAAAACCGTGCCGCGGCCCAGGCCGCGCCCGGCGTGGCGGCAAGCCCGGCGCGGACATCAAAACCCTGATGGAAGAAGCGCGACAGGATGTCGCCCAGCATGGCGCGTTCGCCGCCGAACAGATGGCTGCAGCCGGTGATGTCGAGAAACAGGCCGTCGGCACTGTCCAGCGCCACCAGCGGGGTGTAGCGGTCGCACCAGTCGGCAAGACCTTCAAGCAGGCGGCGGTCAGCCTCCGGATCGGCCTCGACGATGTCGATCGACGGATGCATGGCGCGCGCATCGGCGATGCCCATGTCGCGCTTCAGGTGCAGCGCCTCAGCCCGCTCGTCGAGGGCCGAGATGCGCTGCGCGTTGCCTTGGCGGTGGCTGATCACGAGCGGTGGGTGCGGCAGGTGATCCGAGGGCCGGGAACGCCAGGACCGCCCCAGACGCTGCCGCAGGATCCTTTCCGCTGCCAGATAGGGAAACCACAGGGACAGGATCCTTTGCCCGTTCTTTCTGTCTTTCCTCGCCCCTTCTTTCGTCGCCCGCTCTTTCGTCGAATGCGCGTTCATCGGGGTTCCACTCCAGTGTGAATTGTCCAGGCAGGGCCGTGCGGCTCTTGCCGATGGTGACGGTGAAGGCCGGGCGGCCGATCGAGCCGGCGAGCGGCCCGGCGATGGTGTCGCGCGGTGTTGCCGGCGCCGACGCGACGATGAGGCGGACGGGTGCCGCCGTCGGCTCGGGCTCGGCCGCCTGCCGCAGAAGGAACACCGGCCGGCCGGCACCTAGCGCCCTTGAGTGCAGCCGGCGCGTCGCGGTCAGGTCCAGCCGCTGCGGATTGCCGCGGATTTCAAGGATGACGGCGGCGAGCGCCGTCATCCGGGCGGCCTCCTCGGCGACCCACAGCGCATCGACAAGTTTTGGCGCCTCGGAAAACAGCAATTGTTCGGGCTCGATGCCGAACGAGGCCCGAAGCCCCCTGGCATAGGGAAAGCCGGCCTCGCGGAAAATCTCCGACGTGCCGATCCACAGCACCGGCAGCCCCTGCGCCTGCTTGAGGATCAGGCTCGTGAGCGACAGAGCGAAGCCGGCGACGGCTCCGGCATCGCGGGTCTGCGTGCCATGGATTTCGCTCAGGGCGGCTTTCGGCAGGCCGCCGCTCAGGGCGGCATCGAGCCGCTCGACGCCGGTGGGCAGGAAGGCATCCGGCAACGCCGCGGCAATGCCGCGCCGGACGATTGTAAGATCGGTGTTGGGGGTGAGATCGGCGCTGACATCGGCATCAAGGGGCGCGCCAGCCGGCGCCTGCAGGCGCTCGGGCAGCGTTCCCTCGATCTTCGCGATCTGGCGGCGCAGGGCAAAAACAGTCTCCCGCGCCACGGCGGTCATCGCCATGACGGTCAGCTTCCACTCACAATTGTTCCTGTTATGTTCCTATAGATTCCAGAGGGTGCCCCAAGAGTCAAGCAGAGTCACAAGGAATTTATTCCTCCGCGGTTGCCTGCTTCAGCGCTGGCCGCCAAACGCCAGCCGTGCCGCAAGCCCTGCAAACACGGTTCCCAGCAGGATCTGGGGCGCTCGCCGAAACCGCGTGCGCTTCGACAAGGCCGCGCCGATCCGGCTGGCGGTCAGGATGACCAGGCCATTGATCACCAGCCCGATCAGGTTGAGGACGGTCGCCAGCACCAGGATCTGGCCCGCGACGGAGCCGGCCTCAGGGCGCACGAACTGCGGGAAAAGCGCGAGCACGAACAGCGCCATCTTCGGGTTGAGCAGATTGGTCAGCAATCCTTGCCGGAAGATGCGGGCCTGCGAATAGCGCGGCAGGCCGGCGACCGGTGCAAATGCCGTTCCGGCGGAACGGAATGCCTTCCAGGCGAGATAGGCGAGGTAGGCCGCGCCGGCATAACGCACAATGTCGTAAGCGATGGGCGCGGCAAGGAACAATTGCGACAGGCCGAAGGCGGCGGCCAGCGCATGGCAATAGGTGCCGGCAGCGATGCCGGCATAGGTCGCCAGGCCCGAGGCGCGCCCCTGGCTGGCGCTGCGGGAGGCGATCAACAGCATGTCCGGCCCCGGCGTCGCGGTCAGAGCGAGGCAAGCAATCGCGAAAAGTCCAATTGTGGAAAGGTCCGGCATGAGAGCTCCCTAGTACATGGCCGGAACTGACCCGTACGCGATTCCCCGGCAGCGGCAAAGGCGCTGAAACAGGAATTGCCGCGTCATTTGCCGATTCCGGCGCGAAAGCCTATATGCCGGGTTCAAAGGACAAAGCATGGCCCGCATCTACAAGACCCGCACCTGGCACGACCAGTTCTCGCCATCCATGGAGGAATTGGAGTTCCTGGCGCTGGAGTCCTACGCCCACCTGCCGGAGGAGTTCCGCAAGCTGACCGGCGAGATCATCATCCAGATCGCCGAATTCCCGACCGACGAGATCATGGACGATTTGTCGCTGGAAACGCCGTTCGACCTGCTCGGCCTGTTCGAAGGACGCGGCATCGCCGAACGCTGGAATCCGCAGACCGGCGAAGGGCCGAACCGCATCACGCTCTATCGCCGCGCCATGCTCGACTACTGGGCCGAAAACGAGGAAACGCTGGGCGACATCGTCACCCATGTGCTGATCCACGAGATCGGCCATCATTTCGGCCTGTCGGACGATGATATGGAGCGGATCGAAGAGGCGGCGGAATAGGCTGTGCCGATATTCAGGTGATGCCGGCCTGCAAATGGCGGTCCCCTGCGCTTCCGGTGCTCACGTACCCAAAAGTACGCTCCGCTCCGGTTCTCGGGCACCACCCAGTTTGGTCGCTTCGCGCCCGTCTTCGACTCCGACTCGGCCTGACCTGAATCTCGACACAGCCTGCGTTGGCGCTTTGCAAACTCTACCAGTCGCTGAGCTTGGTATCGGGCCCATATTCCTGGCCCTCGACGTCCTTGACCACGGCCTGGCCGCAGCGCATGGCCTTGGCCTTCTTGTCATAGCCATAGGTCGGCGAGCCGAACAGGTGCCAGCCCTTGTTCAGCGCCGCCGTCACCTTGTGGCAGAAGCTGGCGTCGTCCGGGCCGGTCAGAAAGCGGTAGAGTTTCATTTTTCAGTCCTGTCGTGAGTGCTCTGTCTTCTTTGTTTCGAGCATGATCTTTTCCGAAAACCGGTTCCCGCTTCTTGCTTCGCCGACCTTCGGTTCGGGATCATGCGCCGATGGCGGCTGCCTTCGCCAGCAGTTTTTCAGCCTGCGCCAGGTGCAGCCGCTCGACCATCTTGCCATTCAGCGCGATCACGCCCTTGCCGGTGTTCTCCGGAAGCGCGAAGGCCTGGCTGACCAGGCGCGCCTCGGCCACAGCTTGAGTGGACGGCGCAAAGGCGCGGTTGGCCGCCTCGATCTGGGCCGGATGGATGAGGGTCTTGCCGTCGAATCCCATGGCGGCCGCTTCCACACATTCCTGGGCGAAGGCTTCGAGGTCGCGAAAATCGTTGGAGACGCCATCGAGCATGTCGAGACCGCCGGCACGCGCCGCCAGCACCATCTGCATCAGCCACGGCACGAGATAGCGCCGGTCGGGTGTCGCCAGCACGCCGGTATCCTTGACCAAATCATTCGTTCCGGCAACGAAACAAACCAGACGCGAGGCCGGATCCCGGCCAAGTTCAGCTATGGTGCCGATGTTGAGCAGTGCCTTGGGCGTCTCGATCATCGCCCATAGTTTCACGCTGTCCGGGGCAAAATTGTCGTCGAGCACATCGCCGGCCTCGAGCAGGTCGCGCGGTGCGTCGACCTTGGGCAAGAGGATGCCATCCGGCTCGCAACCTGCCGCGGCCAGCAGGTCGGCGGCGCCCCATTCGCTGGCCAGCGCGTTGACGCGCACGACCATCTCGCAGCGGTGGCCAAAGTGGTTGGCAACCGGGCGGCTGGCGAAAATCCCCGCCAGCTTTTCGCGCGCCGCAACCTTGTCGGCCGGGGCGACGGCATCCTCGAGGTCGATGATGACGGCGTCGCAGGAAAGCCGCGCGATCTTGGCCAAGGCCTTGTCGTTGGAGGCCGGGACGTAGAGCACTGAACGGCGCGGGCGATAGGGTTCCATGCCTGATCTATGCCGCGTGCGGTTGGTGGAGGCAAGCCGTCCGACCCGTACCTGAGACGGGCCAATCGCGAAAGCTGGCACCGCCCCTCATTGCCCTGCCGGGCATTTCTCCCCGTAAACGGGGCGAAAGAGGCTGGCCGCAACCTCGGCTCCCTTCCTGCAACACTGATGATTGGCGAAAGCGGCGACGAGCGCCCCTCGCCCCGTTTACGGGGAGAGGATGCCGGCAGGCAGGTGAGGGGCAGCGCCAACGCTCGGAAAGGAGGGCGGGCAGTACACCAGCAGTAAAGCGTGCCCCTGCACGAAAACTGCACACGCTTGCGGAAAACCTCCTCCAATCCGCCCAATCGTTTCCTGGCCGGCCTGCGAGACAGGCGGCATGCACAAGCGAGCAAAACCCCGTTGGTCCCTGCCCTACCGATTGCGCAGCGAAGGCTGGTGGCTGGTCGATCCGCCGCGCGCGAATCCCACGGCGATTCTCATTCCCTTTGTCCGCAGGAGCCCGCCGACAATGCGGTCGGAAGCGATCAGGAAGGTCAGGTCATGACATCATTGTTTACCGCCGCGCCGAGCTATTGCAGCCGCTTCGGTGTTGCCGTGCTGCTGGCAGCACTTGCGGATTTCCTCTTCTACGGCCAGCCCGCCGGCATCACGGTTTTCCTGTTCGCCATCCTGATTGCCGCTGCCGTCGTCGCCGTGCATCCCGCCGCCTTCAGCGACGGCAGGCTGTGGATCAAGCCTGCCGCTCTGCTTGTCGCGCTGCTGCCGCTCACGGAGAATGTCTGCGGCCTGTCGGTGTCGGTCGCGCTTGCGGCGATGATCGTCTTCGCGCTTTCGCTTAGCGGCCGGCTGCGACATAGCATCGCCCGCATTGCCGGCCAGACCGCGCTGTTCCTGCTTGCGGCGCCGTTCCGGCTCGTTGGCGATTTCATCCGCTGGCGCAAGACGGCGCGATGGTCCGGCCGGCGCCGCGTCCGCCTGGCGGCGCTCGCCGTCTGGGTGATGCCGCTGACCCTGGGCGCGGTCTTCCTGGCGCTGTTCGGCGCCGCTAATCCGGTCATCGATTACTGGCTGTCGCTGATCGACCTTCTGAAGCTGCTCGATCTCATCCAGCTGGCGCGGATTGCCTTCTGGCTGTTCGTGCTCGCCGGCGTCTGGGCCTTCTTGCGGCCACGCCTGCCGCGTCTTTTTCGCCGCGTCCCGCGCGCGGCAGCGGCCGATATTAGCGCTCGGTCCGAGGGAACCGTCACCACCATCGAGGATATCCTGTTCGGCAAGGCGGCCATTCTTCGCGCGCTTGTTATCTTCAACATGCTGTTTGCGCTGCAGACCGGACTCGACGCCGCCTATCTGTGGGGCGGGGCCGCCCTTCCCGACAGCTTGAGCTACGCCGCCTATGCGCATCGCGGCGCCTATCCCTTGGTCGTCACCGCGCTGCTTGCCGCCGGCTTCGTGCTGGCGGCGCTGCGGCCCGGCAGCACGACATCGGCCGATCCGGTCATCCGCCGGCTGGTCTATGCCTGGGTGGCGCAGAACATCATGCTGGTCATCTCGTCGATCCTGCGCCTCGACCTCTATATCGGCATCTATGCGCTGACCTACTGGCGCGTCGCCGCTTTCGTCTGGATGGGGCTGGTGGCGGCCGGCCTTGCCCTGATCATCGCCCGCATCGCGCTTGGAAAATCCAATGAATGGCTGCTGTCCGCCAATCTTCTGACGTTATCGGCGACGCTTTATGCCTGCTGTTTCATCAACTTCGCAGCAACGATCGCCAATTACAATGTCGACCATTCCCTCGAAATGACCGGCCAGGGCATTACCCTCGACGCCTGGTATCTGCGCTCGCTCGGTCCGGGCGCGTTTCCGGCGCTCGATCGTTTCTTCGATCATCAGGGCAAAACGCCTGCCGCGGGCGCTGTCCGCGAACTTGAAGGATTGCGGGCCAGTGACGAAGACTGGTATCGCACCGTCCAGCAGAACTGGCGGGCCTGGAGCTTTCGCGACTGGCGCCTGCTTCGATATCTCGACAGCAAGGGGTCGCTCGTGCTTCCTCAGCCTCCGCAACCTTCCTTGCCGGGCCGCTGATCCATGCCGCATCACATCCTCGTCGCCGACGATGATCCGCATATCCGCGAAGTGATCTGCTTCGCGCTGGAAAAGGCCGGCATGAAGACTTCAGCCGTTTCCGATGGCGCCGCCGCCCTGCAGGCGGTCGAACGGCGCACACCTGACCTGGTCGTGCTCGACATCGGCATGCCGGAGATGGATGGGCTGGAGGTCTGCCGGCGGCTGCGGCAGACATCCAACGTGCCGGTGCTGTTCCTGTCGGCGCGCGACGAGGAGATCGACCGCATCCTCGGGCTCGAAATGGGTGGCGACGACTATGTGACGAAACCGTTCAGCCCGCGAGAGCTGGTCGCCCGCGTCAACGTCATCCTGCGGCGCGCCCGCCCGGCCCCGGCCGAACCGGCCGACGACAGGCAGTTCGCGCACGGCAAGCTAGCCCTGGCGCCGGTCAGCCACGCCGCCAGCTTCGATGGCAAGCCGCTTGCCCTGACGGGAATCGAGTTCTCGATCCTGAAGGGGTTTCTGGCGCGGCCTACGCATGTGCTCGACCGCGACGCGGTGATGGCCAGTGCCTATGCCGGCAAGGTCCATGTCGCCGACCGCACCGTCGACAGCCATATCCGCAACATCCGCGCCAAGCTGGCGGCGTTGGGTTGCCCGGATGTCATCGAGACCGTGCATGGCGTCGGCTTCCGGCTTGGCCGATGCGGCTGACGACCTCGCGCAAATGGATTGGCCGCAAGTGGCGGCCGCGTCTCGCCACGGTCGTCGTTGCCATCCTGATCATGGTGATGGCGTTGCCGCTGGTCGGCCTGTTCTTCTTCCGTCTCTACGAGAACCAGCTGATCCGCCAGACCGAAGCGGAGCTGATCGCGCAAGGTGCCGCCATCGCCGCCATCTATGCGCAGGACGTGCGGGACGCCGGCATCCCCCAGGAAAAACTCGGTGCGGCGATGCCGCAGGCAAACGCAAGCGCGAGCCGGAGCGTCGACCCGGGCCGAAGTATCGACCCGGGCTATCGGCCGATCGAACCGCGCCTCGATCTGGCCTCCGATTATGTGCTTCCGACACGGCCGGCGGCGGTCGCTGCCACTGCCGATCCTGCCTTCGCCGTGATCGGCGCGCGCCTGTCCGGCATTCTCGACGCCACGCAGAAAACCACGCTGGCCGGCTTCCGGCTGCTTGACCCCAAAGGCGTCGTCATTGCCGGGCGCAACGAGGTCGGGCAGTCGCTTGGCGAGGCCGAGGAGGTGCGCGAGGCGCTCGCCGGGCGCTATGCCAGCGCACTCAGGCTGCGCATTCCCGACCAGCCCACGCCGCCGCTCTATTCTGTCAGCCGCGGCACCAGGGTGCGGGTCTTCGTCGCCTTGCCGGTGGCCGTCGAGGGCCGGGTCGCCGGCGTGGTCTATGTCTCGCGGACGCCCAACAACATTGTAAAACATCTCTATGGCGAGCGCGGCAAGGTGACGTTGGCGGCGATCGCCATCCTTGGCGGCACGCTGCTCATCGGCCTGGTCTTCCTGCGCACCGTCAGCCGCCCGATCTATGCGCTGATCGACCGCACCCAGCGCATTGCCGCCGGTGATCGCGACGCCATCAGGCCGCTCGATCATCACGGCACATACGAGATGGCGGAGCTTTCCGCCGCCTTCCTCGACATGGCGGAAAAACTGCAGGCGCGGTCGGACAGCATCCAGACGTTCGCCACCCATGTCTCGCACGAGCTGAAATCGCCGCTGACGGCGATCCAGGGCGCGGCCGAATTGCTGCGCGATTCCGGCTCGGCGATGGACGATGCCGAGCGGCGGCGATTCTCCAACAATATCGTCACCGATGCGGGGCGGCTCAATCTGCTTGTGCGGCGCCTGCTCGAGCTCGCGCGCGCTGAAAATCGTGCACCGAGCGGCGAAAGCACCTCGATTGCTGCGGTGCTGGCGCTGCTCCCGATCGACACCAGGCTGGCGGTCCGCGTCGAGGCCGGCGGCGATCTGACCTTGCGCATATCGGCCGAGAACGGGGCCATCGTGCTTGCCAATCTCTTCGACAATTCGGCCAGGCATGGCGCGACGCAGGTTTCGGTCACGGTGGCGAACGCCGAGGGCAGGGCGACCATCATGGTCGACGACGACGGCGCCGGCATTTCAGCCAGCAACCGGGCGCACATCTTCGAGCCGTTCTTCACCACGCGCCGCGATTCGGGCGGCACCGGCATGGGCCTCGGCATCGTGCTGGCCCTCCTGAAAGCGCATGATGGTACGATCAGGCTGGTTGACTCCGAACGCGGCACGCGCTTCGAGATCAATCTGCCGGTTGTATGAAATTGGAGCCTGATTCCGAAACCGGTGCCCACTTTTCGGGGTCATGCTCCAGGCTTGGAAAGGCAAAAGCGTGCGCTACGACATCGTCATCATCGGCGGGGCCATCGTCGGATCCTCGATCGCCTACTATTTGCGCGAGGAAGGGTTTTCCGGCTCGATCGCGCTGATCGAGCGCGATCCGCAATTCGCCCACGCGGCGACGACGCTGTCCATGGCCTCGATCCGTCAGCAATTCTCCATTCCCGAAAACATCCGGCTGTCGCAATTCACGCTGAAACTGTTCCGGCGGCTCAAGGAAGAGTTCGGTGCCGACGCCGATATCGGTTTCCGCGAGGGCGGCTATCTCATTCTCGCCGGTGAGAATGGCTTGCCGATCCTCAAGGCTAATCACGAGGCGCAGATCGCCGAGGGCGCCGATATCGTGTTCGAGGACGCCGAGCAGCTGACGCGGCGCTTCGCGTGGCTGTCGACTGAGGGCATTTCCGCCGGCGCCTATGGCCGGACCGGCGAGGGCTGGTTCGACGCGCATGCGATGCTGATGCTGTTCCGCAAGGCGCTGCGGGAGAAGAAGATCGATTTCATCACCGCTGATGTCACCGGCATCGAGCGGCAGGGCGGCCGCATCACCAGCGTCTCCCTCGACAATGGCCAGACGCTGGAGGCCGGCATCGTCGTCAATGCCGCCGGGCCGAATGCCGGCAAGGTCGCGGCTTTGGCCGGGCTGGCGCTGCCGGTCGAGCCGCGCAAGCGCAACGTCTTCGTCTTCGAGGCGCGCGAAAAATACGCCGACATGCCGCTGCTGGTCGATCCCTCCGGAATTTACGTGCGGCCGGAAGGCTCGGTCTACCTCACCGGCGGTGCCGAGCCGGAAGAGGGCGACGGCCCCGCTGATCCCAAGGATTTCGACGTCGACTGGCCGCTGTTCGAAGAGGTGATCTGGCCGGTGCTGGCGACCCGCATCCCCGCCTTCGAGGCGATCAAGCCGACGCGCGCCTGGGCCGGCCATTACGACTACAACACGCTTGACCAGAACGCGGTGATCGGGGCGCATCCGCAGGTCGGCAATTTCCTGTTCGCCAACGGATTCTCCGGCCACGGCCTGCAGCAGGCGCCGGCGGTCGGCAAGGCGCTGGCCGAACTGATCGTGCATGGCGGCTACCGCACTGTGGATTGCTCGGCGTTTGGTTACGAACGCGTGGCCGAGGGACGGGCGTTCCGGGAATTGAATGTGATTTGAGTGAGGCCGCCCTGCCTTCTCCCACAGGGGGAGAAGGGAAGACCGCGGCTAGGTAACCATCGCGTCGACAGCGAGGGCGTTGCCGAGTGCATGGCCTCCGGCCGTGTTGTCGAAAATGCCCCAGACCTCCGCGCCCGTAGCGGCCGCCACCTTCACCTGCCGACCGATCCGGTCGAGACTTTCGGCATCGTAGTCGGAATAGTAGACGCGCGGGGCGCCGTGCCAGCGAAAATAGGCAAGGCCGGACCAGCCGCCCGGCACCGCGGCGGCGGGAACCGGGGCCGGATCGGCCGCAACACGTGCGACGTGGCAACCGGCCAGAAGCGCCTCCGCCTCCGCTTCGAACCAGCTCGGATGGCGCGGTTCGCATACGAGCCTGGACTTTGTTCGCTTGCTCAACATGTCGAAGAAACCGCCCGCGATATCCGGTTCGAAGCGCAAGCTCGGCGGCAGCTGGACCAAAAGTATGCTCAGCTTTGCGCCGAGACCTTCGATCTGTTGCAGAAACATGTCGGCAAGCGCATCGCAATCGACGAGACGATGCTCATGGGTCATCGCCTTCGGTGTCTTGACGGCAAAGCGGAAGTGCTCCGGCACGGCGCGTGTCCAGCGCTCATAGGTCTCGCGGCGATGCGGCTTGTAGAAGGACGTGTCGATTTCGACGACCCGAAGGCGCTGGGCATATCGTTCAAGATGCGAACCGGGTTGTGGGAAGTCTTCCTTGTATCGCGTCGGAATGCCCCAGCCGGCCGTGCCTATGAAACATCCGCGCTTTCCCATGCCGAGGATGTGGACCAGACGCGGCGCGGGTCAAGGCGGGGTGCAGCCAAGTGTGCGCGGAGCAAGATTGCGGATCGACTTTGCCTTACTGGTGAATCCAGCGGTTCGGAAACGGGAATCCCTCGCCGTCCTCGACGAGTTGCTTGAGGCTCAGCAGGAACACCGCCCAGCTCATCGAGTAGTAGGGATAGCGCTCGGCATTGCCACGAAATCCTGAATGGCGGAACTGGACAGTAGACTGACCGTCGACGGGCACAACGGTGAACTGGACCTGCGTTCCGGCCCAGTCCGAATCGTCCTCTTCCGGCTGCCAGCACACCAGCCGGTCCGGTTCGAGGGCGGACACCCGCATGAGCTGACAGCCCTCTCCAAAGCGAAACTCCAGTATGTTGCCGGTTTTGGACTCGCCCCGCGTGTCGGGAATCCACCATTGCGCAAGCTTGTCCGCTTGCGTCAACGCTTGGTAGATCGTGCTTGGAGGGCTCTTGATGCTGATCTCGTGCCAGATTTCCTTCATGGCATCCTCCTTCTTACGGTTAGAAGCTTCGTTAGGCTGCAGCCCGGCAACCCGAACTCGCATAAGTCTGCAGCCAACTCAGCACCCGTCCCCAGCCTTCGGCATGTTCGGCCGCTGCTTCACCCAGGCCGGCAAAGCCGCCATGGCAGATGGTGACGCGCGTGCCGGTGGCGACCGGCTCCAGCAGCCAGGCGACCGTCGTTTGCCGCCGGCCAAGCGTGGGATGATCCCACTGATAGGCGCGCGTCTGCACGATCCGGCGCGGCGCCTCGATCTCGAGGAATTCACCGCCGGCCGGCAGGTCCCTGCCGTCAGCCCAGCGCACAGTGACGTTCCAATGGCCGCCGACACGAAGGTCAGCCGACCAATCTGTCATCCGGTAGGTGTCGGCTGAACCCCACCATTGCTCGACCTCATCCGTAACCAGCGCGCTGAAGATGCGCTCCGGGGGCGCTTCTATCCTGGCTGATGCCATGATCGTCTCGCCGTTGGTCATGCTCCGTATCACAGGATCATGCATCATCGATGCCTCCGCCTGATATTTGTTTCGGGATCGAAACGAGGCTTTCAGCCTTTTGATGGCGGGCGCTCAAAACCCTTGCCGGTCTCGAGCAGGCTCTTCAGGCTGGCCAGCACCAGCGGCCAGCCCTTGGCGACGTTGCCGATCAGGCTGTGCGGCCCGTCCGCCTCATGGGTGACGGCAAGCTTCATCAACTCGCCGTCCTGCTCGATGGTGAAGGTGCAGCGCGTGTAGCCGTCGGCCTTCACCTCCGGCATCCATTCATTGCGCCATTTGATCACCAGGCGTCGCGGCGGGTCGATCTCGAGGATTTCACCGCTGTCGGCAAGGCGCCCGTCGGGGAACATCAGCTTCCAGCTGGAGCCCACCTTCCAATCGCTCTCCTGATAGGAGCAGAGGAAGAACTGCCGGTTGAACTCCGGGTCGGTCAGCGCCTCCCAGAGCTTTTCGGGCGTGGTGCGGATGTAGGTCACGTAAACGAAGCTGTTGCTCATCAGTCTTCCCTTTCGAGGCGTTTCTTCAAGTCGCTGAGGGCGGTCAGCCGTCCCCGTTCGAACTTGCCGATCCAGCGGTCGGCGATCTCGTTGATGGGAACGGGGTTGAGGTAGTGCTCCTTCTCGCGCCCCTTGCGGATGGTGGTGACGAGGTTCGCCTCCTCCAGGATCGCCAGGTGCTTGGTCACCGCCTGGCGCGTCATGTCCATCTCCGCGCACAGCGCGTTCAGCGTCTGCCCGTTCCTGGCATGGAGGCTGTCCAGCAATTGCCGGCGTGTCGGGTCGGCCAGTGCGCGAAAGACGGCATCCATGCTCATGACTCTAATATGCAACCATTTGGTTGCATGTCAAGGCGGCTTGCGGATCACGAAAAGTTGCCTGTCCTGTCAGGCAGGCGATCATGAGTGGAAGGCGTCAGCGCTTGCGGGAGAACCAGAAGGCGTCGGCCATGTGCTTCATGCCGATGCGCTCGTAGAAGCCGACGGCGTCGGGCATGGAGATCAGGCTGACGGCAACGGACGGCCCCAGCTGGCGCCGCGCCTCGTCCATCAGGCCCTTGCCGATGCCAAGCCCTTGCGCCGATTGGGAGACGGCGAGTTCCGAGATGTAGCAGACCCAGGAAAAGTCGGTGACGGCCCTGATAACGCCGATCAGCGGCCTGCCTTCCACATCGAGACGCGCCGTCAGCACCAGATTGGCGCCTGACAGCATCGCCCGCAGTCGCGCTTCATCATCGACGGGGCGGGTTTCGCCGAGGCCGGATTCCACCAGCACGCGGCGGAACTCGGCGACGTCGAGCTCTGGTTCGCGTGCGTAGAGGATCTGGGAGTTTTCCGCCATAACCGCAGACTGCACCATAGGCCGGCGAATTCGAAGCCACTTTCGCGCCGAGGCCACTTTCGGGCGACATGCGGTCCGGCTTGGGCCACCAGCACAAACAGTTGCCTTTTATTTGCCCGCGGCTTTGTGTAAACCGGGCCCCAGCAAATCCTCCCGCAACGAAAACACGGGCCAAAGCCATGGAAAAATTCACCAAGCTCACCGGCGTCGCCGCTCCGATGCCGATCGTCAATGTCGATACCGACATGATCATCCCGAAGGATTATCTGAAGACGATCAAGCGCACCGGACTTGGCACCGGGCTGTTCGCCGAAATGCGCTACAATGACGACGGCTCGGAAAACCCGGATTTCGTGCTCAACAAGCCGGCCTACCGCAAGGCGCAGATCCTGGTCGCCGGCGACAATTTCGGCTGCGGCTCGAGCCGCGAGCACGCGCCGTGGGCGCTGCTCGACTTCGGCATCCGCTGCGTCATCTCGACCTCGTTCGCCGACATCTTCTACAACAACTGCTTCAAGAACGGCGTGCTGCCGATCACCGTCAGCCCCGAGGACCTCGAGAAGCTGATGGACGATGCTTCGCGCGGCTCGAACGCCACTCTGTCGATCGACCTCGAAGCCAAGGAAATCCGCGGGCCGGATGGAGGCGTGGTCAAGTTCGACCTCGACGATTTCAAGCGGCACTGCATGCTCAACGGGCTCGACGACATCGGCCTGACCATGGAGAAGGCCGGCGCCATCGCCTCGTTCGAGAAACGGAACGCCGAACTGCGCCCCTGGGCCTGAGCGGCACCTGTCCGACGGATAGGCCCGGCCCTTTCAGGCCGGGCTCGTGGCGACTGAAGGGAGGGACAGTCATGACACGTTCGCTTTTAGCCGGCGCTTGCGCGGCGGCCTTGTTGCTGGTCCCCACCGCGTTTGCCCAGACGCAGACGCCCGCCGCGCAGCAGACACCGGCGGCAGAAAAACCTGCCGCCGATCAGGGCACGGGCGCCGCCGACGTTTCCGATGACGACAGCCAAGCGCCTGTTCCGTTCGAAGGCGGCCATCTGACTATCACCCAGCCGGAGCAGGACGGTGAGAAGGTGCTTGCCTATGACGGCCAGCAACTGGCCAGCAACTATGACGTCTTCTTCGACAGGATCGTCGAGGTCGGCGGCTTGAAGGTGGCGCTGTTCGATGTCGGCGATGGCGGCAATCAATGCGGCCCGGCCACGGTGATCGTCTGGAAGCCGGAGGGCGGCACCATCCAGAGCACGACGGTCGAGCAGGACGACTGCGGCGCGCCGCCATCGGCGGTGTCCGACAACGCCATCTATTTCGTGCCCTATCTGCTGCCGGGCGATGCAAAGCCGGCTTTGCAATGGTCGCCCACCGACGGGCTGACCACCTCGGGCAACCTGACCTACATGCCGGAGCCCGGCACCGACTGGAAGGATGTCGATCCGTCGAAATACGACAACATCATCGACGCCTTCCACAACGAGGCCGTCTACAAGGAGGCCGCAAAGCTGCTCGGCAAGGACATGCCCGACATGGCGACCAGCCTGCTGGTCGGCGGCGGCACGGAAAAGACCGCGTCGGGCGCCTTCTACGCCAGCGGCTGCGTGCCGCATGATTGCGGCGGCAATGACGGCTTCATGGCGGTCGACCCGGCGCAGCACAAATTGTATTTCGCCCGCCGCGGCGACAATGGCGAGCCGAACGCCTGGCCGGCGGTAACGACATGGCCTGCCGATGTGAAGGAGGCGTTGGACAAGGCGCTGGGGTCCGCGAATTAGGGGTGCGGGCGGCGCTTGCATCGCGCTTTCGTCATCCACGGGCGGAGCGACGCGCAGCGGAGCGCAGACCCGAGGATCCATGCCGCGACGTCGGCCGAACAGCGCGGCGGGGCATAATTCTGTAGCGCTGCAACGCCTTGAAGTCGTGGCATGGATCCTATGGTCTGCGCCGCGTCGCTACGCTCCTTGCTTCGCCATAGGATGACGATGCCAGAGATGCCCTGGCTGGAATCTCCGCGGCTGGACTTCGCCGCATCGTGACAATTGTCCCCTCGACTTGGCCCACGACCGGGTCACCCTCCTCTGCTAGACGACGCGGATCAATGTAAGGAGGCCTCCATGCGAAAACTGATCTCCACTGGCTCGCCATTCGAAAAGACCGCCGGCTATTCGCGTGCCGTGGTGCAGGGCGACTGGTGTTTCGTGTCCGGCACGACCGGCTACGACTATGCGACGATGACGATGCCGGAGACGATCGAGGCGCAGACGCGCAACTGCCTGGCGACGATCGGCAAGGCGTTGCAGGATGGCGGCTTCGCGATGGCCGATGTGGTGCGCGCGCATTACTACATCACCGACCAGGCCTTCGTGGATATCGTCTTCCCGATCCTGGGCGAGACGTTCGGCGACATCAGGCCGGCGGCAACGATGATCGTCTGCCAGCTCAACAAGCCGGAAATGAAGATCGAGATCGAGGTGACGGCGCTGCGGCGGACAGCTTGATCGGATGAAGGTCAAGCGCATCATTGCCAACATCGCCACGCAGGACATCGCGGCGGCAAGCGTTTCTATCACGACGTGCTCGGACTTGATGTCCTGATGGATCAGGGCTGGATCGTCACATACGGCTCTGCCGAGACGAAGGCCGTGCAGGTGAGCTTTATGACCGAAGGTGGGTCCGGCACGCCGGTGCCGGATCTGTCGATCGAGGTCGACGATGTCGATGCCGCGCTTGAAGCCATGAAGACCGCCGGCTTCGCCATCGAATACGGGCCGGCCGACGAGCCCTGGGGCGTGCGGCGCTTCTATGTGCGCGATCCCTATGGCAGGCTGGTCAACATTCTCTCGCATCGGTGACGACATCGTGCTCCAGCTGTTGACCTGCAGGCTTGCGTCGCAAGCGCTTGGCGTTTAGCAAGGCCGCGGTTCAAAATCTTTCTGGGACGGTTTCTCCATGGCAACGAAGCATCTTTTCCTGCTCGCCGGCGACGGCATCGGCCCCGAGGCCATGGCCGAGGTGAAGAAGCTGATATCGGCCATGAACGAAAAGCTCGGCAGCGGCTTCGTCACCGAGGACGGTCTGGTCGGCGGCTGCGCCTACGACGCGCATGGGGCTGCGATTTCCGATGCCGACATGGCAAAGGCGATGGCCGCCGACGCGGTGCTGTTCGGCGCCGTCGGCGGGCCGAAATGGGATGCCGTTCCTTACGAAGTGCGCCCCGAAGCCGGCCTGCTGCGGCTGCGCAAGGACATGGAGCTGTTCGCCAATCTGCGACCCGCCATCTGCTATCCGGCGCTGGCGGCGTCCTCCTCGCTCAAGCAGGAAGTGGTCGAAGGCCTCGACATCCTCATCGTGCGCGAGCTGACCGGCGGCGTCTATTTCGGCGAGCCCAAGCAGATCATCGATCTCGGCAACGGCCAGAAGCGCGGCATCGACACCCAGGTCTACGACACGTTCGAGATCGAGCGCATTTCGGGCGTCGCCTTCGAGTTGGCGCGTACCCGCAAGAACCACGTCACCTCGATGGAAAAGCGCAATGTCATGAAGTCGGGCGTGCTGTGGAACGAGGTCGTCACCCAGACCCACAAGGCGCGCTATTCAGACGTCAAACTCGACCACATGCTGGCTGATGCCGGCGGCATGCAGCTGGTGCGCTGGCCCAAGCAGTTCGACGTCATCGTCACCGACAATCTCTTCGGCGACATGCTGTCCGACATCGCCGCCATGCTGACCGGCTCGATCGGCATGCTGCCGTCGGCCTCGCTCGGCGCCCCGGATGCCAAGACCAAGAAGCGCAAGGCGCTCTACGAGCCGGTGCACGGCTCGGCGCCGGACATTGCAGGCAAGGGCATTGCCAACCCGATCGCCATGATCGCCTCCTTCGCCATGTGCCTGCGTTATTCCTTCGGCATGGTGGCGGAAGCCGACCGTCTCGAGGGCGCCATCGCCGCCGTGCTCGACGATGGCCTGCGCACCAAGGACATCATGTCCGAAGGCATGACCGAGGTCGGCACGGTGCGGATGGGCGACGCGATCATCGCCAAATTCCTGGGCTGAGCCGATGGCGGTCGACGTCCGCTGGGCGACGACCGAGGATGCGGCCGCACTCGCGGCCATGCTATGCGAGATGGCGGTGCATTACCGGCAGCCGCCACTCGACCACGACCGGGCCCTTGCCGCGGCGCAGAAATGGCTGGCCGAGGAAAGTCCGGCCTATCCGCATTTCGCGCTCGCCCTCGTCGAGGGAGAGGTCAGCGGCCTGGCATCGGTGGCGATCGCGCATCCCGGCATCGATCTCGAGCGGCTCTTGTTCCTCAAGGACCTGTTCGTGCGCGGCAAGGCTCGCAACGCCGGCATCGGCCGCGCGCTGATCGGCTTTCTCGCCGACCATTGCGGTCGCCACGGCATCGGCCGCATTGACCTGACCGCCGAGGACTGGAACGAGGGCGCGCTGCGTTTCTACGCGCGGCTCGGCGCCGAACGCCACGGCCAGAAGATTTTCCTCAGATTGTCGGGCGAGTCACTGGCGATTGCGGCTAGACCCTGACGCCAGCCGGCACCGATCCCCAGGGTTTCCTGCCCCCTGTTTCGCCTGGCAGCTACCCTACTCAGGGTTGTTTCGGATTTCAATATGCACGTAATAACTAAACCCTGATCCCTGCCGGCACCGGCCCCCACTGGTTTTCCCTGGCCTGCGTCGGGATCAGGGCGAAGACCAGGATGATCAGGCCGCCGATGGAGGGGATGAGCATCACCAGGCAGAGCCAGCCCGGCAGGCCGATATCGTGCAGGCGGCGCACGATCATGCCGAGGCCGGGCAGGAACGTGCCCAGCAGGAAAACGCCGAAAAGCCCGACCGTCACCGCCGGCATCTCGGCGCTGTCGAGATTGCCCATCTCGACATCGGCAAAAATGCCGATGCCAACGATCGCCAACAAAGCGATCGTCCAGAACAGGCAATAGCCCCAATATTCCTTGCGGCGGGCGCGGCCGGCGAAATTGAAGTAGTTGCCCGTCAGGCCGCGCCAGAAATAGCCCCACAGGTCGGTGGGTTCGGCTGGCTCGGAGGACCGGCCGAAATGCTGCGCCTGGGAGGCGCGCGCTGCCGGCGCATCGCCCGCTTGAGCCACCGCCGCGTTCGCACTGGCATCGCTGGCCAGGGCCTGGGCGGTGATCGAAAAAACGTCACGCGCCTGGCCGCCGTCCGGCTGGAATTCGACCCTCGTGCCTCGTGCCATGGCGGTTTCGCGGCGCAGGTCCTCGCGCCTGAACGTGTAACGGTTGCCATCCGCCCCGGTGATGAAGCCGAAGCCCTGATCCTCGTCATAGTGAAGCACTTCGCCGCGCATCACCCACCCCCTTGTCGCCACGTCCCGGGCCAAGGTGTGGCACAGGGGCCAACCTGTCGGCAAGGCCGCGCGACATGGCTACCGTCCCCGTGGCAAATGAAGCATAAGACAGGAAGTGCAATCGCTTTCGCCAAAAGCAGACAATGACAGCCGAGCGTTCTGATGCCAGCGTCGTCACCGAGGACGGGGAGGTCATAACGCCCCTGACACTGGCCATCGACGCCACCGGGCTGATGTTGTGGCCGCCCGGCAAGTGTCTGGCGGGCATCCCGCGGGTGGAGAGCTTTCTGATCGACGCGGCGTTGGCGGATCCCGACCCTTGCGTGGACGTGGTGGCGTTCCGGTCCGGGGAAGGCCGGTTTCGACCGCTTGCTCCCTACGAACAGGACCATGTCGCGACCGGCGAGATCTCACCTCAGCGTGTCAAACGATGGCCGGGAAGAAGCATGGCGTTGTCGCAGGCTTTCGAGGCGGTAAGGCAACAGCCATGGGACAAGCGCGAGGCAGACCGTCACCTCGCCAAGACGGTGACCAACGGCCGGAAGGGGGTTGCCTATCGCGCGACGAGGCTGCTGATCCGCGCCTATCGCCTGTATCGGCGGGCGCGGATCCGTCTGGGGCCGAGCCAGGATGCTCCGCACCGGACCGCCGAGGCCGAATGCAGCCTTGTGCTGATCAGCCATCGCATCCTGACCCAGGAAGACCGGTCCGCTGTCTCGGGCGCCGCCGGCAAGCTTGCCTTCCTCTGCCACGATATCATCCCGGCACTACGCCCCGACCTGCTTGGCGCGGGCAACGGCGAGCGTCGTTTCGGGTCCTATCTCGAGCAGCTCGTTCGCTCCGGCGCACCAGCGTTCTGCGCTTCCGACGAGGTCGGCGCCACCCTAACCGATCATATGCGCAAGGCCGGCCTCGAACCGCCCGTGGTGTATCGGTTTCCGATGCCTTCCATCCTGCACGAGACGGCATCGCGCATCGGCGCGACCTCTCGCATCGAGGCAGGCGAGCCGTTCGTGCTCTATTGCTCGACCATCGAAGTGCGCAAGAACCACATCCTGCTGGCCCGCATCTGGCAACAGGCGCTCGAGGAAGGGGTCAAGCTGCCGAGGCTTGTCTGCGCCGGGCGCTGGGGCTGGATGATCGAGCCGCTGCGCGCCTATCTCAAGGCTCACCCCGGCCTGCTGCAGTCGGTCACCTTCACCGGGCTGGTCAGCGACGAGGAACTGATCCGCTACTATCGCAGCGCGTCCTTCGGCGTCTTTCCCTCGCATATCGAAGGCTGGGGCTACGGCGCCTCGGAATGCCTCGATTTCGGCATTCCGGTCATCGTCTCGACGACGCCTTCGCTGATCGAGGCGACCGGCGGGCTGATGCCGGCGATCGATTCCAACGACCAGGCCGGCTGGTACGCTGCCATCCGCAGGATGGCGGAGGATCATGCCTGGCGTTCCTCGCTGGCGGAGCGCATCTTGCAACAGCATCGGCCGACGCCGGCATCGGCAAGCTGGGCTGCCATCAAGGCAGGACTGCAGGCAAGCGTGGCTGGCAATGTCGCGGCCGCCGCGCCGCAAACCGCGCGGCTCCGCTAAGCCGGCCGCTTCTTCGCTTTCTTGTGCTTCGGCGCGCCGGTGTTTTCGAATTTCGGCTTGCCCGGCTTCTTCGCCCACGGCTTGGCTTCGAATGCGCCGGCGGGGCGTTGATCGGCCGATGCCGGGTGCTTGTCGAATTTGCGCTTCGGCGCGTTCGGGTCGAACGGCGCCTTGCCGCGATGCGGTTTCTTGTCCGGGCTTGGCGGCTGGTAGCCGGCCCGCGACAGATCGGGCGTGCCCTCGAGCCGCTTGACCGCGATGTTGCCCTGCAATTTGCGGTCGGGACCGATAGCCGCCAGGAAGCGATCGGCCCAATCGGCCGATATCTGCACGTAGGTCTCTTCGGGCTGCATCTTGATGGCGCCGATCTCGCGCTTGGTGATGCTGCCGGTGCGGCATAGCATCGGGATCAGCCAGCGCGGCTCGGCATTCTGCCGTCGGCCGATCGACAGCGAGAACCAGACGCTGGCGCCGAAGTCGTCGCGGCGGCTGGGCGCCTCGTCGCGGCGCGCGAAGTTTTCGCCCGCCGGTCTTTCACGCGATGGCGTGAACGGCGCGATTTCCATCAGATCCTCGGGCGCCGAGCGACTGGCGCGGCACTGGCGCACGAAGGCGGCCGCCACCTGTTCGGCGCCATGCCTGGCGAGAAGCGCGTCGATGAAACCGCGCTCGTCATCCTTCACCGGCTCGTCGAAAGCCGGGTCGGCAAGAATGCGCTCGTCGTCACGCCGGATGACATCGTCGGCCGAGGGCGGGTTTGCCCAGGTGGCCTTGAGCCCGGCGTTCTGCAACAGCCGTTCGGTGCGCTTGCGGGCGCTGTTGGGCACGATCAGCGCGCTGACGCCCTTGCGCCCGGCGCGGCCGGTTCGCCCGCTGCGGTGCAGCAGCGTTTCCGGGTTGGTCGGCAGGTCGGCGTGGATCACCAGTTCAAGGTTGGGCAGGTCGATGCCGCGCGCCGCCACATCGGTGGCAATGCAGACCTTGGCGCGGCCATCGCGCATCGCCTGCAGCGCATGGCTGCGTTCGTTCTGGCTGAGTTCGCCCGACAGCGCGACGACGGAAAAGTTGCGGTTGTTGAAGCGCGCGGTGAGATGGTTGACGGCGGCACGGGTGTTGCAGAACACCAGCGCGTTCTTGGCCTCGTAGTAGCGCAGCACGTTGATGATGGCGTTCTCGCGGTCGGCCTGGGCAACGCTCAGCGCCCGGTATTCGATGTCGAGATGCTGCTTTTCCTCACCGGCGGCCGAGATGCGCACGGCGTTGCGCTGGTATCCTTGCGCCAGCGTGGCGATGGAGCGCGGCACGGTGGCGGAGAACATCAGCGTGCGGCGCTCGGCCGGTGTGGCGTCGAGGATGAATTCGAGGTCCTCGCGAAAGCCGAGATCGAGCATCTCGTCGGCCTCGTCGAGCACCACGGCCTTGAGCGCCGACATGTCGAGCGAATGCCGGGTGATGTGGTCGCGCAGGCGGCCGGGCGTGCCGACGACGATATGGGTGCCGCGCTCCAGCACACGCCGCTCCGAGCGCATGTCCATGCCGCCGACGCAGGACGCCACCGTGGCGCCGGTCAGCTCGTAGAGCCATTCCAGTTCGCGCGTCACCTGCAGTGCCAGCTCGCGCGTCGGCGCCACGGCCAAAGCCAGCGGTGCCGCGGCGTGGCCAAAGCGCTCCGCGTCGCCCAGAAGGGTCGGCGCCAGGGCAAGGCCGAAGGCGACGGTCTTGCCGGAGCCGGTCTGGGCGGACACCAGCGCGTCGGCCTCCCCGAGTTCGGGAGCCAGAACCGCCTTTTGCACCGGGGTCAGCTCGGAATAGCCGCGTTTTTCCAGCGCCCTGGCAAGCGCTGGAACAATAGCTTCGAAGTTGGACATCTCGCTCTTTCGGAATTCAGGGTCTGCGCTCGTCAAGGAGCACATGCCGGGAGCTGGCGCAGCGCCAGCCAAACAATCTTGGCCGTTCGTACTTCCTGCTGCCTCTCTTGTACAGGGAAAGCCGCGCCGCTCGGCAATTGACTCTTTACGCAAACCGCGTAAAAGCCCGCTTCGAACGGGATCATTTTCGATGCGCGGCCTCTTGATGGCTTTTACTGCATTCGACCTCCCTGGCCACAATCATCTGGCCGGGCGTGTCGGCGCGTCCCCTCGTTCCAGCAAAACCACGGCCAAAAAAACCACCACCAAAACGGTGTGATTCCCTTGGCCTAACCACCCTCTCCCGGGTCCGGCCCGGGGGACGGAACCCGCATCGGCCGGCGGGTTCTCTCCAAAAACCGAGCGGAGAGGGACAGGAGATTTCGATGAGTTTCAAGGTTGCAATCGTCGGCGCCACGGGCAATGTGGGCCGGGAAATGCTCAACATACTGGAAGAGCGCGGCTTTCCGGTGAGCGAAGTCGTGGCGCTCGCCTCGCGGCGCTCCCAGGGCACGGAAGTGTCGTTCGGCGACCGCACGCTGAAGGTCAAGGCACTGGACACTTACGACTTTTCCGACACCGATCTCTGCATCATGTCGGCCGGCGGCAACGTCTCCAAGGAATGGTCGCCGAAGATCGGCAAGCAGGGCTGCGTCGTCATCGATAATTCGTCGGCCTTCCGCTACGACCAGGACGTGCCGCTGATCGTGCCGGAAGTGAACCCGGACGCGATCTCGCTGTTCACGCGCAAGAACATCATCGCCAACCCGAACTGCTCGACGGCGCAGCTCGTCGTGGCGCTGAAGCCGCTGCATGACTTCGCCACCATCAAGCGCGTCGTCGTCGCCACCTACCAGTCGGTGTCGGGCGCCGGCAAGGAAGGCATGGATGAACTCTTTACCCAGACCCGCGCGGTCTTTGTCGCCGACGGCGTCGAGGTCAAGAAGTTCACCAAGCGCATCGCCTTCAACGTCATCCCGCATATCGACGTCTTCCTCGACGACGGCTCGACCAAGGAAGAGTGGAAGATGGTGGCCGAGACCAAGAAGATGCTCGACCCCAAGATCAAGCTGACGGCGACCTGCGTGCGCGTGCCGGTGTTCATCGGCCATTCGGAGGCGGTCAACATCGAGTTCGAAAAGCCGATCACCGCCGACGAGGCGCGCGATATCCTTCGCGAGGCGCCGGGCTGCCAGGTCTTGGACAAGCGCGAGGACGGCGGCTACATCACGCCGCTGGAATCGGCCGGCGAGGACGCCACCTTCATCTCGCGCATCCGCGAGGATTCGACCATCGACAACGGCCTGTCGATGTGGATCGTTTCCGACAATCTGCGCAAGGGCGCGGCCCTCAACGCGGTGCAGATCGCCGAGCTTCTGGTCGAGCGCGGCCTGATCCAGCCGAAGAAGAAGGCGGCCTGACGGCCTTTCAGGTTTCGCTCACGGGCCGTATCGCCGCTGCCGCGGCTGGCCCTTCGCGAGGGCGCCGGACGACCGGCGGCCCGCGGGCTCGGCCTTCGGCCGATTGGTGATCAAGTGTGAGCGATAGAGCTAAAGTTGTATTGCGCCCGGCGATCGGCTTCGACGCAGGC
Source organism: Mesorhizobium sp. RCAM 05104 (assembly GCF_059683645.1). Lineage (NCBI taxonomy): Bacteria > Pseudomonadati > Pseudomonadota > Alphaproteobacteria > Hyphomicrobiales > Phyllobacteriaceae > Mesorhizobium > Mesorhizobium sp. RCAM 05104. The sequence goes on from NZ_CM185033.1 coordinate 3,917,159, forward strand.
GCCGTCGCGAAGATCATGCGGGCAGCGCTTGGCTCGTTCGACTGGATGCCGGTGGTGCATACGCCGGCCGAGGACTTTGCCTTCATCCACGATGTCGTGCTGCCACGGCAGCAGGTCACGGTCGCCGAGGCCGGCAAGGAGATTGTCGGCTTCATCGCCGTCAGCGGTGATTGGGTGGAGCAGCTCTATCTCGATCCAGCCTGGACCCGGCGAGGCATCGGCAGCCGGTTGCTGATGGACGCGACCACTGCCTTGCCGGTGGTTAAACTGCATTGCTTCCAGTCCAACACCGGCGCCCGACGCTTCTACGAGCGGCATGGGTTTGTTGCCGTGAGTTTCGGCGATGGAACCGGCAACGAGGAAGGTCTGCCGGACATCCTCTACGTCCGCGAGCGCTGATCAGCCGGCGCTGTCCCTAGCCAGCTGGCGCAGCAGCTCCATCGCTTCCTCCGCCCGGTCGGCGGGGACGAACAGATGGTCGTGATAAAAGGCCGAGACCGGGTTGACGCCCATGCCGGCGGCGGCCAGCCTTATGGTGATGGCGGCGAGGAAGCCGACGGCCTCCAGCGACGAATGGATGTTCAGCGTGATCATGCGGCAGCGGAATGACGCGGTTAGCCCCGCAGCACTGGCTGCATCTTCCGTCACGATCAGTGTCACACCTTCGCGTTCGCGAAAGATCATCACCGGCTCAACGCCTTCCGGCTGAGGGATGCCGGGCGGCAGCGTGACGAAGACATAGGTGCCGGCGAGCAATTCCGGCGTCATCGATGCCAACAGCGTCTTCAGATCCGTTTCGCCGGTCATTGGTTGTCTCTCGCCTGATACGGGCTTGGCGTCCGCGTGTTCCTCAATATCCGCGACCGACGAATGCCGATAGTCCGCGCCAGCGCGCACCGCACGGACGACATGGCGATGTCGCTGGCGGCTGAGCTTGCTGAGCGGTCGCATCGCACAATAAGGAAGCTGAGGACCAGCGCCGGTCCGCGAAAGGCCTTTGATGATCGTCCGCCCGCGCCCACGCCTCCTGCACCTGTTCTTCATCATGCGCGGCTCGGTGGTGCCTCGCATCCTGCCGCAGATTTTTGGTTTCGCTGCCTATGGCGCCCTGGTGGTGGTGGTCGTGCGGGCGCTGAAGCTCGACTTCGGCAATGCCGGCACCGCGCCGTTCGCGCTGCTCGGCGTGGCGCTGTCGATCTATCTCGGCTTCCGCAACAACGCCGCCTACGACCGCTGGTGGGAGGCGCGCAAATTGTGGGGCCAGCTTGTCTTCGACATCCGCAACCTAGCGCGCGCCTCCGCCGGGCTGGTCGATGACCGGGCGGAACTGCGCGGCCTGCTGATGGAAGCCATCGCCTTCTGCCACTTCCTGCGTGGCCTGCTGAGGCGGGTCGACGCAACGCCGCAAGCCCGGGCCTTCATCGGCGACGAAACCGAGATCGTCGCCAGGGCGGCCAACGCGCCCGACGCCATGGTGCGCGGCATGGGCCGCCGCATCGCGGCGCTGCGCAAGGCCGGCGCGATCGATACGATCGGCTACCGCATCCTCGACGAGCGCCTGTCGGAAATCGCCGCGGCGCAGGCCGGATGCGAGCGCATCATGGGAACACCCTTGCCGTTCGCCTACACCTTGCTTCTGCAGCGCACCGCCTATGTCTTCTGCCTGCTCTTGCCCTTCGGGCTGGTGTCGGGCGCCGGGTGGGCAACGCCGCTGTTCACGGCGCTGATCGCCTACACCTTCTTCGGCCTCGACGCGCTTTCGGAAGAGCTCGAGGATCCGTTCGGCACCGAGGCCAACGACCTCGCCCTCGACGGCCTGTGCCGCGTCTGCGAAATCTCGGTGTTCGAGGCGCTGGGCGAGACGCCGCCGAAAATGCTCCCGGCGGAGAAGTTTTACTTTTCCTAGGCGCTCAGCACGAAGGCATGGCGGCCCGCGACCAGGGTCGGCTTTCCGCCCAGCCGCAGCGGTCGGCGCCAAAAAGAATCCGGACCATGTCGGATCCTCGCCTCATGTCACGTCCTTGGTTCGACCCCAGCGAAAAGGGCTGGAAGCAACCGGAGGGAACACCATGAGCATTTCAGAAGCCGAGCCCGCCTCGTCGGGCGCCCTGTGGACCGGCCGCGTGCTGAGCGGCATCATCGTGCTGTTCATGATCTTCGACGGCGCCATCAAGCTGCCGCCGCTCGACATCGTCACCCAGACGATGGTGCCGCTTGGCTGGCCGGCCGATGCGAACGTCGCGCGCATGCTCGGCATCATCGGCCTGATCTCGACCGCGCTCTATGCGTTGCCGCGCACATCGGTGATCGGCGCCATCCTGCTCACCGCCTACATGGGCGGCGCCATCGCCACCAATGCGCGGGTAGGCAACCCGCTGTTCTCGCACACGCTGTTCGGCGTCTATCTCGGCATCATGCTGTGGGCCGGCCTGTTCCTGCGCGATCCCAGGCTGCGCGCGCTGATCCCGTTCAGCCGATAGTCTCACTGTTTTGACGCAATTCCCCAGGGAAAGCGCTAGGCGCTTTTCCCGGGAAAACCGCTTCACACTTTTCCTGGAACAGCTTTAGGGAGAGAAAAATGTTCAGCACCATCCTTGTCATCCTGATCGTCCTCATCGCCGCCGTCCTCATCTATGCCGCGACACGGCCTGATGATTTCATCGTCAGCCGTTCCGTCAGCATCAAGGCGTCCGCCGACGCGATCTTTCCGCTGATCAATGATTTCAGACGCTGGCCGACATGGTCGCCTTACGAAAAGCTCGACCCGAACATGAAGCGCACGCTCTTGGGCGCCGAAAGCGGCAAGGGCGCCGCCTATGCCTGGGAAGGCAACGGCAAGGCCGGCAAGGGACGCATGGAGATCGTCAATTCGGTGCCGACCTCGCTGGTGTCGCTCAAGCTCGATTTCGAAAAACCGTTCAGGGCCAACAACACTGTCGACTTCTCCTTGACGCCGTCTGGCGACAACACCACCCTCATCTGGGCGATGCGCGGCAGCCGGCCGTTCATCGCCAAGCTGATGGGCCTGTTCATGAACTTCGACACGCTGATCGGCAAGGATTTCGAGGTCGGGCTCGCCAATCTGAAGCGCGCCACCGAGGCATGATCGGCGCGGGGACGCCGCTGCCTGAGCGAGGGCCGTCACGATCTTCATTCTCCTCGGGATCAAATTAGCCGTCCGGGAGTTAAGCACTTGGCGGAGCGATGGCGATCCCCTGTGAGAGGAACGAAAATGAAGAAAGTTATTACTATTTTGCTGTTGGCGACGGCGCTGGGCGCATGCTCGCAAACGGAAAAAGGCGCGGCTGTGGGCGGACTGGGTGGCGCGGCGATCGGCGCGGCCGTGGCGGGAGATCCTGTCCAAGGCGCGGTCGTTGGCGGCGCGGTTGGTGCCGTGGCAGGCGCCCTGATCGGTCGTGCCAGCGAAAGCGGCCAGTGCCGGTACCGCGACCGCCATGGGCGGGTCTATCTCGCGCGCTGCCCGGACGGCTATTGATCGGGCTGCATTCGACAAACGAAGTCGAAATAGCAAAACGGCGGGCCTAGGCCCGCCGTTTTCCTGAATGCGATGACGCAATGCTTATTCGGCGGTGGCGGCTTCCGCCTCGGCCGGTGCGGCGGCTGCGGCCGCGACGGCGGCAGCGGCGTCTTCCTGCGCCTTCTTCAACAGGGCGGCGCGTTCCTGTGCCTTCTTGCCCGGCTCTGCCTTCTTCGGGTTGGAACGGGCGTCGCGCTTGGCGATGCCGGCCTCGTCGAGGAAGCGCAGCACGCGGTCGGTCGGCTGGGCGCCGTGCGACAGCCAATGCTTGACGCGGTCGGCGTCGACCTTGACGCGCTCGCCGTCCTTGGGCAGCAGCGGGTTCCACGAGCCGAGCGACTCGATGAAACGGCCGTCGCGGGGCGAACGGGCGTCGGCGACGACGACGTGGTAGTAGGGACGCTTCTTCGAGCCCGCGCGGGCCAGTCGGATCTTCAGTGCCATTTCTTTTCTCCTAAAAGCTCTAATTCGTTAGTCGGTTGGTGGCTGAATTTTTTGTTTGTGCATGTCGTTGTCCCAAAACCGCTGAGCACTTTTGGGCGACATGCACCGGTCAGCCGGCTTTCGTCACGCCGTTGGAAGCGGCGATCTGTTCGTGGTGGCGGATCACTTCGCGGACGACGAAGTTGAGGAATTTTTCCGCGAAATCCGGGTCGAGATGGGCATCCTTCGCCAGCTGGCGAAGACGGGCGATCTGCTGCTGCTCGCGCGCCGGATCGGCCGGCGGCAAGCCATGCGTCGCCTTCAGCACGCCAACCGCCTTGGTGCAGCGGAAGCGCTCGGCCAGCATGTGGATGAGTGCCGCGTCGATGTTGTCGATCGAGGCGCGATAGTCGGCCAGGACGGTGCGTGCGTCGGCCATGTCCTTTTCTTCGTTCATGGCGTCCTCACTTCTTCTTGCCAAGGCCGGGCAGGCCGCCGCCGAGACCAGGCAGGCCGGGAAGCTTCATGCCGCCGGGCAGGCCGGGCAGGCCGCCGCCGCCGGGAAGACCACCGGGCAGGCCCTTCATGCCGCCGAGGCCGGCCGCCTGCGCCTGCTTCTGCAAGGCTTCGAGCTGCTTGGGGTCCATCTTCGACAGATCGGGCATGCCGCCGCCCATCATGCCCCCGGGGCCGCCGCCTGGCATCATGCCGCCGAGGCCCATTTTCGAGGCGAGGCCGCCCATCATGCCGCGCATGAGGCCGCCGCCTTTGCCCTTGCCGCCCATCGCCTTCATCATGTCGGCCATGCCGCGATGCATCTTGAGCAGCTTGTTGATCTCGGCCGCGTCGGTGCCGGAGCCGGCGGCGATGCGCTTCTTGCGCGAATGCTTGAGGATATCGGGATTGGCGCGCTCGGCCTTGGTCATCGACGAGATGATGGCGAGCTGGCGGCCGAACATCTTGTCGTCGAGGCCGGCGGCGGCCATCTGGTCCTTCATCTTGCCCATGCCGGGCATCATGCCCATGATGCCACCCATGCCGCCCATCTTCGACATCTGCTGAAGCTGCTGGGCGAGGTCGTTGAGGTCGAACTTGCCCGACTGCATCTTCCTGGCCATCGCCGCCGCCTGCTCGGCGTCGATGTTCTCGGCGGCCTTTTCGACCAGGCTGACGATGTCGCCCATGCCGAGGATGCGGTCGGCGATGCGTTTGGGATGGAATTCCTCCAGCCCGTCCATCTTCTCGCCGGTGCCGATCAGCTTGATCGGCTTGCCGGTGACGGCGCGCATGGAGAGTGCGGCACCACCGCGGCCGTCGCCGTCCATGCGGGTCAGCACGAGGCCGGTGATGCCGACGCGTTCGTCGAAGCTTTTCGCCAGGTTGACGGCGTCCTGGCCGGTCAGCGAGTCGGCGACCAGCAGGATTTCGTGCGGGCTCGACACCTTCTTGATGTCGGCCATCTCGACCATCAGCGGCTCGTCGATATGGGTGCGGCCGGCGGTGTCGAGGATGACCACATCGTGGCCACCGAGCTTGGCCGCTTGCACGGCGCGCCGGGCGATGTCGACCGGCGACTGTCCGTCGATGATCGGCAGCGTGGCGACCTTGACCTGCTCGCCGAGCTGGCGCAGCTGCTCCTGCGCCGCCGGCCGCCGCGTGTCGAGCGAGGCCATCAGGACCTTCTTGTTCTGACGCTCGGAAAGGCGCTTGGCGATCTTGGCCGAAGTGGTCGTCTTGCCGGAGCCCTGCAGGCCGACCATCATGATGACGACGGGGGCCGGCGCATTGAGGTCGATGGCGACGCCCTCGGCGCCCAGCATCTCGACCAGCTCGTCATGGACGATCTTGACGACCATCTGGCCGGGCTTGATCGACTTGACCACGGCGGCGCCGACGGCCTTCTCGCGCACCTTGTCGGTGAACGAGCGCACCACTTCCAGCGCCACGTCGGCTTCGAGCAGGGCACGGCGCACCTCGCGCAGCGCCGCCGAGACATCAGCCTCCGACAGCGCGCCGCGGCCGGTCAGGCCGTTCAGAATGGAGCCAAGGCGCTCCTGAAGCGATTCAAACATCGATCGTCCTTCAATCTCGGTTCGGGTTCGATCCGAGAGGTAATGCGTTCGCGCCGATCATCCAAGCAAAGCCCAAAACCAAAAAGCACCCGGGGGCGCTCAGCGCTGCCGGGTGTTGGCCTCCAGGATCGATTTACAGCACTTCACCTCGAAGAGGTTTCGGCGTCCTGGTCGGCTTGCTCGGAGGGATACTCGTCGCGGAATTCGGGGCATGTAGACAGGAAATCGGCCGCGGAGTCAAGACAAAGGCCGATCCGGTAGTGTCTCAACTTGAAATTCGGAAGCACGGCACACTGAACGTGCAGACTTTGGTCCTTCCGGTGAAGCGATCTGCGGCAAGCACCTTGTCTCTCGCCGGGGGACGCTTCTGGCCTTCAGCTCCGGTGGGTATCAGGCTGCCTTCCGCCGCAGGAGACTCGCCAGCACGGTGCGCATCGCCGAATATGACGGGCTGTCAATCTTCACTTCCCAATCGGTATTGCGTTTCCGAGGGTGCTTCACACTGCGCAACGCTTCGCGGAACGTGTCCGGATCGACACCGACAATTCGGGCCATACCTTCGGCGGTTGTGTACTTGGCAATCATGACGCTTCCTATGTTTTCCATCTAACATATAGGCGTTTGCGCAGCTCGGGCAAGAAATTAGGCGGTTACGCCAGTTTCAAAGCGAGACAATACCGCCGAGCCGCGTCGCTTTGTGAGCCGCACTCAGGCCGCACGCGTCCGGTCCGGAAGCTCGGCGGCAACCCTGAGCGGCGAGCGTGGATGCAGAAGCAACGCAATCGTTAGCAGGCTGCAGGCAATGCCGATAAAGGCGATCAGAACCGCGTCCGACGTCGTCCAGCCCGGCCCCTCGAGCGGCCTGGCGTTGAACAAAGCGAAGGAATTGTAGCTTTCCTGATGCGAGATCAGCAGAAAGCCGGTCAGATTGTTGCCGAGATGGGCGCCGAAGGCCGCGCCGAGATTGCCGGTGGCATGGACCACGAGCGTCAACAGCAGTGCGAAAGCGGCGATCGAGGCCAGCACGCAGGCATTGATGGCGACCGTCGAGCTCGGGCTCCAATGCAGCGAGGTGAACAGCAGGCCAGGCAGCAGCGCCCAGATGACCGGGCTCTTGAACCGATTGGCCAGGCCGCGCAGCAGGTAGCCGCGAAACAGCATCTCCTCCGACGACGTCTGCAGCAAGGTCAGCGCGACGGTCGGGACCAGGAACAGCAGCCAGGACGACAGGCTGATCGGGCCGCGTGCGATCTCTGGCTGCAGCAGGTAGAGCAGGATTTCGGACACAAGCGAGGTGATCAGCACCGCTGCCAGCCCCTTGAGGAAGCCCGACCGCGAAACGCGACGGCCGACGCCGAAGAGGGCCGACAGCGGCTCGCCGTGGACCCAGCGCATGGCAATCCACAGGCCGATCCAGATGCCCGCAAAAGAGGCGAGCGCGGTGAGGATGCCCATGGGCGAGGCAAGGAACCCCTGCATGCCGGAGGGTGGCGCCGCCGATGCCTGCCAGGTGAAGAAGGCATAGGCGGCGGCGAACAGCACGGCCACCGTCGCTGCGGCCCAGAACAGGATGACGATCGCTGTTCCCAGCAAAAGGCGCGGCAAGGTCGTCTTGTGGTTCGGCGAACGCCGGTAGCGTTCGAAGGCGGCAGGGTCTGGTGTCACGCGGGCTCCTTTGCCGAATCCATCACCTGTTGATCTAGCTGATGGTCCCGAAAATCGGAATCGTTTTCGCAAAGGAATCATGCGCCGCGGCCGCGCCGTCAGGCGAAGCGCGGCACACCCGTGTCGCGAGCGGCCGCCGCGGTGGCGGCGGCCGCTCGAGCTGTCAGCGCACCACGTACATGATGCGCCGTGTCTGCGGATCGATCAGCGCCGGCTGACCGTTCACATAGACATAGCGGTACTTGTAGTCTGGAATTTCGCGCAGCTCGACTGTGTCGGGCAAGGTTGCACCCGTGACGACCTCACCGTCGAGATAGACGGGGTCGGGGCGGTGCGTGTCGACATAGGTTCTGATTTCGGCCGGCGGTGGCGGGAAAACGCCCTCGACCGGCTCGCCGGCAACGATGGCTCCGGTATAGTCGTTCGAGTTTTCGCCTATGTCTTCCGGCGGTGAAACGACTGTAACGCTGGAACCGTGCGGCCGTTGCGTCAGCACGACCCGGCTGCCGCCAAAATCAGCCGTCACATAGTCGGAATAGACCCAGCCCTGGCCGCCGGCTTCGGCGATGGTGCACCATTTGCTGTTTTCGATGCAGCCATTGAGCGTCGCTGACTGGCCGGCGGCGAGCACGCCGATGACAGGATATTGCGGGCCGGGGCCGGCGCGCACGTTGAGATCGGTGACGGCGGATACGGCGGTGTCGGCAAGCGCGGCACCCGACATCACGGTGAGCATGCCGGCGACTGCGGGAAACAGTATGGATTTCATGGTTTCTCTCCGATTTTCGTGGTCCCTCGCCAGCGAAACGGGGCTGTGGCGTATGCGTTCCGGCTAAAATTCCTGAACCAACTCACGATTTGTTCCGGTTTCTTTCGGCAGACGGGTCAGAAGTTCGTGAACGAAGGCCAGTTTCCGCGCCGTGACGTCGGAGATAATGAAGGGATAGAGGTCGGGCAGGCCCATGCAACGGTTTATGGAGTTGGAGGCTTCCGACAGCACCAGCCAGCGGGCGAGGATCCTTTCGAACGGCTCGGCCACAGCCGAAGGCTCCGACGGCGCCGCCCGCGGTTCGCCACCAGTGTCGCCTTGTGGCAAGTCGTTTGGCTCCATCGTCGCCAGCCGGCCAAGCGGGAAGTTCAGCGCGCGGACCATTTCCAGCGTGTCGGTGATGTGCAGATAATGGGCCCAGGTCTCGGCCCAGTCTTCCCACGGATGGGAGGTGGCATAGGGCGAGATGTGGCTCTGTTGCCAGTCGGGCGGCGCGCCATTGGCGTAGTAAGTCTGCAGCGCCTGTTCGTAGTCGGCGCGATCGTCGCCGAACAAAGCCCGGAAAGCGACAAGCCTTTCCGGGACGTCGCGGATCAGGCGATCCCAGTAATAATGGCCGAGCTCATGGCGAAAGTGGCCGAGCAAGGTGCGATAATTCTCGCCCATCTCGACGCGCCGTTTTTCACGCTCGGCCGAATCGGCCTCGGCGACGTTGAGCGTGATCAGGCCGTTGTCGTGGCCGGTCAGGATGCGCTCGCCGCCGGGACCGCTGCCAATCGGATCGGCCAGGAAGTCGAAGGCAAGGCCTGCCTCGTCGGCAGGGTTCTGCTTGGGCGCAACCGGCAGCCCGAAGGCCAGCAGCGAATAGATGGCGCGCTTCTTCGCCGCCTCGACGCGGATCCAGCGGCGGCGATTGCCGTCGACGGAGAGATCCGGGATCAGCTTGTTCAGCACGCACGCCCGGCAAAAAGCCTGTCCCGGCTCGGCCCTCCAGTTGCAGGCGCATTCATCGGCATTGGTGCACTGGAAGATGCCGTCGGCGCCCGACAGCGCGAAGCGTGCGTGCTCCGGATAGTAGAGCACGAGGCTGCCGCAGTTCAGGCACTGGGCGTTCTCGAAGTATAGACGATGGCCGCAATGTGGGCAGTCGAAGAGTTTCATGCAGGTCTCGATTTCATCAGGCACCCGGTCGACAAAGGTCTCAAACGTTCGCCACCTGCCGGTGTTCCTCGGCGCGCTCAGGTTATTTTGCCGCTGGTTGCTGGAACGACATATCTTGCCACATTAAACACCTGATCGTAGTCAAGTTCTCACCCTTCGCTGGCGGCGGCGCCCGACGAAACCACGTGACGACTTCTTGGCAGTGACAAGGGCGTGTTTCGCTGGCAAATTCGCAGCTGGGACGTGAATCAGACAACCAGGAGAACAACATGGCATTTCTTGCCAAGGGTAGGATTTTAGTGGCCGCGGTGGTGGCGGTGCTTGCACTGGCGACGGGCGCACAGGCGGCGGGCAGTTGTGGCAAGACCGGCGCCGGCTTCGATGCCTGGAAGCAGGATTTTGCCGCGCAGGCCAAGGCCGAAGGTGTGGGCTCGAGGGGGCTGGCTGCACTGGCTGGCGCCACCTACGCAACAAGGACGATCTCCGCCGACCGCGCCATCCACAAGGCTTTCAGCGGCTCGGTCGAAGATTTCATGAAGCGTCGTGGCGGGGCCGTGATCATTTCCAAGGGCCGTTCGCTGAAGAAGTCGAACGCGGCGCTGTTCAGCCAGATCGAACGGAACTACGGCGTGTCGCCGGGTGTGTTGCTCGCCATCTGGGGGATGGAGACGGGCTTCGGCGCGTCCATGGGCAACCAGAACACGGTTTCCGCCATTTTGACGCTGGCCTATGATTGCCGTCGCCCGGACTACTTCTATCCGCATGCCATCGCGGCCCTGAAGCTGGTCGATCGCGGAGCATTGACCGCCTCGTCTGTCGGCGCCATGCATGGCGAGATCGGCCACACGCAGTTCCTGCCCGGAAATGTCTTGAAGTATGCGGTCGGCAACGGAAACCTGCGCGACAGGAACACGGCGTTGGCCTCCACCGCCAACTTCCTCAAGGGTCATGGTTGGCGGGCTGGCGCGAGCGCGCAGGCGAATATGGGCGCAATTGCCGGCTGGAACTCCGCGAGCGTCTATCAGCAGGCCATCGCCCGCATCGCCACGGCGATCGATGCCGACTGATAGAAATCCTATTCGACCAAGAGCCCGGCCATGCGCCGGGCTTTTTGTTTTTGGAGCAGGGTAAAAACCCAATCACTTGGAGCGACCAGGTTTGATCTCCTCACATCACTCTCAATAATGTGCGTAGCCGCTCAACGGGCATTTCTGTGAAGCGGGAACCTGGAAGCTGCCGTCAATACCGCTGCAGGAACGGAACTTGGACGTCCGCGGCGCCGGTGCGGCCCTAGCAGCCGCCTTTGACTTGCCCTTGATAACCATCCAGATTTCGGTCGGCTGGTCGAGCTGCAGGTTGTTTATGTCGGAGTAGGTGATCCGCCCGCTGCGCAGCCCCTCGCCAAGGCGCTGGCAGAACAGGGCCGGCATGCGCTCCTGCGAGACGCCCATGAAGGAGGCGATGTCGTGTTTGAGCGTGAGCCCCCATGCGTGGACAGCGGCGACGCAGCCGTCCAGATTCACCTTCGGTTCGCGCTTCGCGCTTGCCTGCGAGGGCGGGCACACCGTCAAAACGACGACCACGCCAAGCAGAAGAGAAATACTATTTTTCACTGTCAAAACCCCTCGATCCCGTAGGACAACTAAAATAATGCTGTCAAAAGGTCAAACGGGAACCTCTTTGAGGGGTTTTGATTTTCATTACATTAGAAGTGCCAAATAAAAACCCGGCGTCTCCGCCGGGTTTCTTGGCTGCATCAGCTCTCATGCGATCGGCGGAGCACACCCCAGGCCCGCTCCAGCCCTCGGGTGTCAACCCTTGCGGTTGCGTGCTGCAAGCGTCCTCAGCCGCAGCGCGTTGAGGCGGATGAAGCCGGCGGCGTCCTTCTGGTCGTAGGCGCCCCGGTCGTCCTCGAAGGTGACCAGCGCATCGGAATAGAGCGTCTTCCTCGACTTGCGGCCGGTGACCATGACGTTGCCCTTGTAGAGCTTCAGCCGCACCGTGCCTTCGACGTCTTCCTGGCTCTTATCGATCATCGCCTGCAGCATCAGGCGCTCGGGCGCGAACCAGAAGCCGTTGTAGATCAGCTCGGCATAGCGCGGCATGAACTCGTCCTTGAGGTGGGCGGCCCCGCGATCGAGCGTGATCGATTCGATGGCGCGGTGGGCCGCGATCAGGATCGTGCCGCCGGGAGTCTCATACACACCCCGCGATTTCATGCCAACGAAACGGTTCTCGACCAGATCGAGCCGGCCGATGCCATTGTCGCGGCCGAGATCGTTGAGCGCCGCCAGCATGGTTGCCGGCGACAGCTTCTTGCCGTTGAGCGCGATCGGATCGCCCTTGAGGAACTCGATCTCGATCTCGGTGACCTTGTCGGGCGCGTCCATCGGCGAAACGGTGCGCTGGTGGACGAATTCCGGCGGCTCGCTCCACGGATCTTCCAGCACTTTGCCCTCGGAGGACGAATGCAGCAGATTGGCGTCGACCGAGAATGGCGCGTCGCCCTTCTTGTCCTTCGGCACCGGGATCTGGTGCTGCTCGGCGAAGTTGATCAGGTCGGTGCGCGACTTGAATGACCAGTCGCGCCACGGCGCGATGACCTTGATGTCGGGGTTCAGCGCATAGGCGGAAAGCTCGAAACGAACCTGGTCGTTGCCCTTGCCGGTGGCGCCATGGGCGATCGCGTCGGCGCCGGTTTCCCTGGCGATCTCGACCAGGTGCTTGGAGATGAGAGGCCGCGCGATCGAGGTGCCCAGGAGGTAGGTGCCTTCATAGACGGCATTGGCGCGGAACATCGGGAAGACGAAGTCGGACACGAACTCCTCGCGCACGTCGACGACGCGAATGTCCTTGATGCCCATCATCTCGGCCTTGCGGCGTGCCGGCTCGAGTTCGCCGCCCTGGCCAAGATCGGCGGTGAAGGTCACCACTTCGGCACCGAGCTCGGTCTGCAGCCATTTCAGGATGATGGATGTGTCGAGGCCGCCGGAATAGGCGAGCACAACTTTCTTGACGTCTTTGGCCTTGGACATTTTTACCCCGTCGATGGCGGACGCCCCAGCCGAGGCATCACGGATTGTCGGAGGGCCTTTTAGCAGGAACGGCAAAGCGAGCAAGCACGCGCGCATGCATGGCTTTTGATCCAATGCATTGGCAAGGAGGCGATGCGAGGCAGGGAACAACCTGCTACAATCAGGGGCTGCATTCTCCAGCAACATTTAATCAAGTTTTCACGCCTCGCCGCCAATATGGCGACAAAGCCGCGTCAGCGACGTGCCAACCCGGCTTACTCGCTTGTCGCGAGCACCCTCGGGCTTGGGCCGTTCTTGATGCGCGTTATCTCCTGTATCGTTACGGAACATAATCTGTGGCTCGTCCTGCTAGCGGCGCTGATGTGCGTCACCGGCTGCTGGGTGACGATCGATCTCTTCGATCGTGCCAGAAAGACCGCCGGCGTGCAGATGCGAGGCTGGCTGTTCCTGACCGCGGTCGCCGCCGGCTCCTCGATCTGGTGCACGCACTTCATCGCCATGCTGGCCTACCAGCCCGGCGCGCCGATCACCTTCGATCCGGTGCTGACCATGGTATCCCTCGTCATCGCCATCGCTGGAACCGGGGTGGGCTTCACCCTTGCATCCGACAAAAGCCGGCGTCTCGCCCCGGAATGGGGCGGATGCGTCGTCGGGCTGGCGATCTCGACCATGCACTACACCGGCATGATGGCTTATCACGTCGCCGGCATCGTCGAATGGGATGGTCGCTATGTCGCCGCCTCGCTTGCCATTTCGGCGGGGTTCTCCGCCGTGGCTGTCGGCCATGCCGTGCGCCGGCCCTACAGCTGGTCGCAATATCTCAGCATCGGGCTGTTGGTGCTGGCGATCGTCGGCCTCCACTTCACGGCAATGGCGGCGGTGGCGGTGACGCCGCTCTCCTTCATCACCACCGGCACCAATCCCGAGATACTGGAGGCAATGGCCGTCGCCGTCGCCGTTGTCGGCCTGATCGTCGCGGCCACCGGCTTCGCCAGCTACCTGATCGATGAACGCGGCCGCCTGGAGAGTTTCGAGCGGCTTCAGCATCTCGCCCTCAACGATGCCCTTACCGGCCTTGCCAACCGGGTCTCCTTCAACGACCGCCTCGACCATGAGATCGAGCGGGCACGGGAGGACAAGGAAACGATGACGGCCGTCATCGTCATCGATCTCGACCGCTTCAAGGAGATCAATGATCTCAGGGGACATGCCGCTGGCGACCAGGCGCTCAGGATCGTCGCCCGCAGGCTGGCGAAACTCACCGGCGACGGCGAATTCGTGGCACGGCTCGGCGGTGACGAGTTCGCCGCGATCAAGCGCTTCAGGGATCAGAACGACCTTCTGGGCCTGGTCTCGAGGCTGGAGAAATCATTGTTCCAGCCCTTGCTGCTCGACGACTTCGAAATCGCCGCCGGCGCCAGCATCGGCGTCGCCGTCTATCCGCGCGACGGGGCCGACCGCGAGAGACTGGTCAGCAATGCCGACCTCGCAATGTATCGGGCAAAGAACGACGTGACGCGGGCGGTCTGCTTCTACGAATCCGCCATGGATGAGGCGGCGCGTGCTCGCCGCGCGCTGGCCACCGATCTTCGCCAGGCGATCGAGCGGGGCGAGCTATCACTCCATTATCAGGTGCAGACTTCGGTTTCGACCGGCGCCACCTGCGGCTACGAGGCATTGCTGCGCTGGACCCATCCCGTGCATGGCATGATCCCGCCGGCCGAATTCATCCCGATTGCCGAGGAGAACGGCTCCATCATGGCGATCGGCGAATGGGTGCTGCGGACCGCGTGCAAGCAGGCGGCCTCCTGGGACAATAGCCACAAGATCGCGGTCAACCTGTCGCCGGTGCAGTTCGCCCATGCCGATCTTGCCAAGCTGGTTCACCAGATCCTGATCGAGACCGGGCTGTCTCCGAAGCGGCTGGAACTCGAGCTGACCGAATCGACGATCGTCGCCGACAAGGTCCGGACGCTGCATGTCCTGCGCCAGATCAAGGCGCTGGGGGTAACGATCGCGATCGACGATTTCGGCACGGGCTATTCGTCGCTCGACACGCTGCGCTCGTTTCCCTTCGACAAGATCAAGCTCGACCGCTCGTTCATGGCCGATGTCGAGCGAAGCCCGCAGGCCAAGGCGATCATCCGGGCGGTGCTCACACTGGGGCGCAGCCTCGACATTCCGGTGCTCGCCGAAGGCGTCGAGACGCATGTTCAGCTCACCATCCTGCAAGTCGAAGGCTGCAACGAGGCACAAGGCTATTTCCTCGGCCGGCCCAAGCCGATCGATCAGATCCTGCTCACCGGAGCCGCGGGCCTCGCGCTGGTAGAGATCGATCAGTCCGCGGCCTAGGCTCTTGCCGTCAGGGATGGCGCCGCGTCTGGCGCCCGCACGGAGCATCCTGTATAGGCACTCGCGTTCCTCGGGGCCGCCATGTCCTTCATTCCTGATACCACCACGCTGATCCAGTTTGCCATTGCCACCGTGATCCTGGCGATCACGCCGGGGCCGGACATGACCTTGTTTGTCTCGCGCACGCTGAGCCAAGGCCGCGCCACCGGCTTCGCCTCGATGGCCGGCGCCCTGTGCGGCACGCTGATCCACACCACGCTGGTGGTGGTCGGCGTCTCGGCGCTGATCGTTGCCTCGCCGATGGCCTTCTTCGTGCTGAAGATCTTCGGCGCCGGCTATCTGGTCTTCCTGGCCTGGCAGGCTATCACCAAGGGCTCGGCCTTTTCGCCGGAGAAGAAGACAGGCCCGCGGATTTCGCTGTTGCGCAGCTGGGTGGCAGGGCTCGGCGTCAATCTGCTCAATCCGAAGATCATCCTGTTCTTCATGACCTTCCTGCCGCAGTTCGTCTCCGCGCATGACCCGAACGCGCCGGGAAAGCTGTTTTTCTTCGGCTCGATGTTCATCGTGCTGTCGATCCCGGTAACCGTGCCGATGGTGCTGGCGGCGGAAAGATTCTCGGCGGCGATGAAGGCCAGCCCGCGCGTCACGCGGGTGGTCGACTATCTCTTCGCTGGCGTGTTCTCCGCCTTCGCGCTCAAGATCCTGACGGCGCAGGCGAAGTAGGCTTTATCTTCCCGTTTGACCGGAATCCTTGCCGAAAGCCGTTTTCCGCCTTTCGGGATCATGGTCGGTTCCGCCCTGCCACCAGCTTCCGGCCCAGCGCCCGGCGCTGAGCCAGTAGAAGATGCCACCGACCATGCCGCCGCCAATCACCGCCGTGATGGCGCTGGTGTCCCTGACCGCGAAAGTGGCGTCATCGGCATGGTCGACCAGGCCAAGGAAAACCGCCGCAACAACCGCGCCCGCCAGCGCATAGAACAGCCAGTCGCGCCGGCCGAGGATCTCGGCAAGCAGGATGACGATCGCCGCCGGCATGAAGGCGAAATAGGCGACGAACAGGGCGATGAAGGGAATTGAAAAATAAAGGGAAGCCGTTGCCGCCGGTTGCGCGTGCTCCGGCGTGTAGCCGAGCGAGGCCAGGAACAGGATGTTGAGGAAGGCGCTCGCCGCCAGCGAGGCGACGGCATAGCCGAACAGGATGACGGCGAAACGGACGAGGTAAGCGGCGAAACGGCTCATCCTAAATCCCAGCGTGTGAGATGACCGGACTTACGCCCGGCCAGAAGCCAGTAGACCGAACCGGCAGCAATGCCGGCCGTGGCCAGAAAACCGAGATAGCCCGGATTGAAGACAAAGCTTCCGGCCGAGCGCGGGATGGAAACACCAAAGGCGATCGAGGTGATCGCACCCGTGACCGCAAAGTAGAACCATCCTCGAAGCGACAGCCGTTCGGCGACCAGGATTGCCGGGCCGACGATCAACAGCGCGCCGACCATCACGGTCAACACGGCAAGCGGGAACGAGCCCAGCCAGTCGAATGCGAAAATGATCGACCAGTTCCCGTCTTCGATTCCTTCCAGAAGAGCGATCAGCAGCACAGGCACCAGGATCGAGGTCAGCACGGCGGCAACATAACCGACTGCTATGATGGCGAAGCGCTTCGACCGGGCGACGAGGCGGCTCACGCCTCGCCGTGCCCCGCGATCATCATGGCTTCCAGCGCCAGCCGGTCGACCTTGCGCATACGCTCCGAGTCCGACTTGAGCTGGCCGCAGGCTGCCAGGATGTCGCGGCCGCGCGGGGTGCGGATCGGCGAGGCATAGCCGGCATTGTTGATGTAGTCGGCAAACTTCTCGATCGTCTCCCAGTCCGAGCACTGGTAGTTGGTGCCCGGCCACGGGTTGAACGGGATCAGGTTGATCTTGGCCGGAATGCCCTTGAGCAGCTTGATCAGCCCCTTGGCGTCCTCGATGGAATCGTTGACGTCCTTCAGCATCACATATTCGAAGGTGATGCGCCTGGCGTTCGACAGGCCGGGATAGGCGCGGCAGGCGGCGATCAGTTCCTTGAGCGGATACTTCTTGTTGATCGGCACCAGCAAGTCGCGCAGATCGTCGTTGGTGGCATGCAGCGAGATCGCCAGCATGACGCCGATCTCCTCGCCGGTGCGGAAAATCTCGGGCACGACGCCGGAGGTCGACAAGGTGATGCGGCGCTTCGACAGCGACAGGCCGTCGCCGTCGGAGGCGATCAGCAGCGCCTTCTTCACCGCCTCGAAATTGTAGAGCGGCTCGCCCATGCCCATCATGACGATGTTGGAGACTTTTCTGCCCTCGGCCGGCACGATGGCGCCGTCCGGCGTGTCGCGGTCGGGGAAGTCGCCGAGCCGGTCGCGGGCGGTGAGCAACTGGGCGAGGATTTCCTCGGCGGTCAGATTGCGCACCAGCTTCTGCGTGCCGGTGTGGCAGAACGAGCAGGTCAGCGTGCAGCCGACCTGCGAGGAGATGCAGAGCGTGCCGCGGCCTTCCTCGGGAATATAGACGGTCTCGATCTCGACCGGGCGGCCGGCGCCGCGCGGCGGGAAGCGGAACAGCCACTTTCGCGTGCCGTCCGAGGAAATCTGTTCCTCGACGATCTCGGGCCTGGCGACGGTGAAATGCTTGTCGAGCTCCGCGCGCAGATCCTTGGAGATGTTGAACATGCCGGCGAAGTCGGAAACGCCGCGCACATACATCCAGTGCCAGAGCTGCTGGGCGCGCATCTTGGCCTGGCGTTCCGGCACGATGCCGGAAGCGACGAGAGCCTCGCCGAGTTCGGCGCGCGTCAGGCCGATCAGCGACGGCTTCTCGGGCTGTGCTGCGCGGGCGCGCAATGCGTCACGGGCGCCTTCGGCGGTAAGATCGAATGAAAGGGTCATGGTTGCACTGATATAAGCGGTTTGCGGCCGATTTCATCCATCGGCCTGAACTGAAGCGCGGCGCATAGCACAGGTTGAGGGCGGAGTCATGCCGGGAGCGGTAAAGCAGACCTCGCCGCCCTCAGCCGACAGCCCCAAAAAAGCAAAAGGCCGGGCTATGCCGCCCAGCCTCTCACCCAAAACGATGATTTGCCTATTTACACTTGGCGATCGATGACAGCGCCGCCGAAATGCCTTTCAGCGAAAAGACATAGGAGGTGGGGTTGCCGCGGCCCGACTTCGCCGTCACCTTCATGTCGGTGCCGGTCTTCATCGCGGCGATCAGCACCGGCTCCTCGGCGGCGTTCTCGACCCAGGCCGACTTGCCGCGCGTGAACATCGAGAAGGACTTCTTGTCGATGGTGACGGTGGCCTTGGAGCCTTCCTGGAAGTTGTAGCCGGCAATGAATTGCGGCTCGTAGGACACCTGCTGGCCGGGCCGCTGGCTGACGAAGAAGAACATGTCGCCATGGTCGAGCGTCGGCGGCTGCTTGTCGGTCGGCACGGTCAGGACATAGCAGACCTTGCCGCCCGATGCCTGGTAGCTGTAGGTGCCCCAGGCATTGTGCTGGCCGATCTTGGTCGCCGACTGCGCCAGTGCCGGCGCTGCCGCGGCCACCAGGACCAGGCTCGAAACTATAGCAATCAATCCGCGCATCGTTTTTCCCGTATTCCAAATGGTGCGGCGGCAGGCCGGCTGGCGTCCTGCCCGTCGCTTCATTTTGATTTAATCTGGGTTACCAAACGGTGAATTTCCTTTGAGAAAAGGACCCTCACCCGAGGAAACCGCCGCCATTCCCGCGCCGCCGCCCTGTCAGCGGGTGGCGCGACGTCCCTTCGGCGACTTGGAGGCCACGAAAGCGGCAAGAGTTTGACTTTTTTCCCCGGCCGCTGAACGCTGATGTCCAGGGGGCAAGGGCTGGCGTGGAGACGCTTAGCCCTTGTCGGCGATGGCCTCCTTGGCGGCCTGCCGGTGCGCCGGCGTGATGTGGGCGCTGACGGCGGTGATGGCGGCGGTCAGCACGGCGATGTCGTCGGTGAAGCCGAGCCCGAGGACGAAATCGGGGATGACGTCGACCGGCAGGACGAAATAGCCGAGCGCGGCCAGCAATATGCCCTTGGCGCGCAGCGGCGTGTTCTTGTCCATGGCGCAGTAATAGGCGGCGACGACCTCTTCCATGAACGGAATCTGCCGCGCGGCCTTCTTCGCCGTGCGCCAGAATTTCTCGCGCACCTCGCTCTCGTTGCCAAGCTTGTCGGCAAAGCCGAAGAAATCAAAACCGGAGTCTCGCGCCATCAACCTCTCCTCGCGGGGCCATGCGCATCTGGCGCATGCCCGCGGGGGAAGATGTGGTGAAACCCGGACCCTGCTGCAAGTGCCGGCGTCGATTTGGGTCCGCCATTCAATCGCAGGTATGCACGGAAGGCACTCAGCCGCCGAAATAGCGGTTCATCTTCTTCGCCATCTCGATGTCGAGCACGCTCAGGCCGCCGACATCATGGGTGTTGAGCGTGACGTCGACCGTCTTGTAGACGTTCGACCACTCCGGATGATGGTCCATCTTTTCCGCGGCAAGCGCGACACGCGTCATGAAGGCAAAGGCCTCGGAGAAGTTCTTGAAGGTGAAGGTGCGGCTGATGGAGCCGGCGTCCTTTGCCAGTGCCCAGCCGTCGAGCCCGGTCAGCGCTGCTTCAGCGGCTTCCCTGCCCAGTTTCTCTCTCGCCATGTCGATTTCCTGTGCTATTTCCCAAAAATGACCCTCACCATAATGCATGTCGCCCAAAAGTGCGTTGCGGTTTTGGGATAACGACATGCACAAAAACAACGCCGGCTCGATGCGCGCGAAGCCCATAAAATCCATCCTGTTTGTCTGCCTCGGCAACATCTGTCGGTCGCCGCTGGCCGAAGGCGTGTTTCGCGCCGTCTGGGCGGAGCGCGGATGGAGCCAAGACATCCTGCTCGATTCAGCCGCCACCAGCGGCTGGGAGGTCGGCTCTGCCCCCGATCCACGCTCGATCGCGGTCGCGGTGCGGCACGGCATCGACATTTCCGGACAGCGGGCGCGCAAGGTCACATCAGAGGATTTTCATCGCTTCGACCTGATTTTCGGCATGGACCGGTCGAATGTCCGCGACCTGAAGGCGCTGGCGCCGGCAGCCATGCACGACCGCATCCACCTGTTCCTGGAATTCGCCGAGGGCACGGCGCGCGACGTGCCGGACCCCTACTATGACGACGCGGAAGCGTTCGCGTCCGTCTACCGCATGATCCGCGACGCGTCGGAGGCGCTGGCTATGCGGCTGGAAGCGCGGGCGTCACTGCCCGACAGTGGCCAGGCTTCCTCGACGATATAGGGCCCACCGCCGACCGAATCGCGCGACGACATCAAGACGAAGCGGCCGACGCGGAACGGCAGCGTCGAGAAATTGCCGCGCGCCGACAGGTACTGGGCGACGTCCAGCGGGGTCGAATTGCGCAGCCGGGCAAGGGTTACATGCGGCATGAACTTGCGCGGGTCGGCGGGGATGCCGAGCCGCTGGCAGATGCGCTCGATTTCGCCCTGGAGTGACGCAAGATCGGGCGAAGCCGAAATTCCGGCCCAAACCGCGTGCGGTTTCTTCTGGCCGAAAGCGCCGACACCGGACAGCGTCAGCGGGAAGGAGGGGCGGTGAACGCGGTCGAGCGCGTTGGCGATCTCGTCGGCGACATGGCCTGGGATATCGCCGATGAAGCGCAGCGTCAGATGGTAGTTTTCGACGTCGATCCAGCGGGCGCCTGGCAGGCCGCCCCGCAGCAGGGACAGCGAAAGAGCGGCGTCACGCGGTATTTCGAGGGCGGTGAAAAGACGCGGCATGAAGAGCCTCCCTTCCTCGAATCGAACTGTCACCCGTAGCGAATCATCGATAGTCAAACGGAGCAAGAGGTTTGTTGGTCACAGTCCTTGTCAAAAAGTTTCCCCAACGGAAACAGGGCCGGTCGGCCTCACCAACCTCCCGGCACTGCCGCGATGGCCTTCTCGACGGTCGGCAGGATGCGTTCGACCATTCGGTCGACACCCCGGGCGTTGGGATGCATGCCGTCCTCGAGCTGCAGGCCAGGCTGGTCGGCGACGCCGTCGAGAAAGAACGGATACAGCGAAACATCGTATTTCCCGGCTAGGTGCGGAAAGATGGCGTCGAAAGCGTTCTGATAGTCGGCACCGAGATTGGGAGCGGCGCGCATGCCGGCCAGAAGCACGGCAATCTTGCGCTCCTTCAGCTTGCCCAGCATCTCGTCCAGGTTCTTTTTGGTGATGTCGGGCGGGACACCGCGCAGCATGTCGTTGGCGCCGAGCTCAAGGATGACCAGCTGGGTGCCGTCCGGCACCGACCAGTCGAGCCGCGCCAGGCCACCGCTCGACGTGTCGCCGGAGACGCCGGCATTGGCGACGGTCACGTCATGGCCCTTGGCGCGAAGTGCTGCCTGCAGTTTGTCGGTAAAGCCCTCGTCCGGTCCGAGGCCAAAGCCCGCCATCAGGCTGTCACCGAAACCGACGATCTTGAACGGCTCGGCACGCGCCGACGAAATGGCGCCGCAAATGGCGAGGAAAACGATCAAGCCTGCGGCAATACTGCGTTTGAAAGACATGCGGCAGGCCCCATATGACCAAGGAATTCTTGCGGCGACGGTCTGCGACAAGCAGAGCCTTCATTCTCCCATATAGGACGCTTTCATTTTGACAGAAGCCGTCATCGAGCTGAAAGACGTATCCCTGACGCTTGGCGAAGGGGCATCGTCTGTCCACGTGCTGAAAGGCGTCAGCCTTGAGGTGGCGCGCGGCGAGGCGACCGGCATCGTCGGCCCATCCGGCTCCGGCAAGTCGACCTTGCTGATGGTGCTGGCGGGGCTGGAAAGGGTCGATTCGGGTACGGTACGAATCGCCGGCGAGCTGCTCAACGGCAAAAGCGAGGACCGGATTGCTTCGTTTCGTGGCCGAAACATTGGCATCGTGTTCCAGTCGTTCCACCTCATTCCCAATATGACGGCGCTCGAAAATGTCGCGGTGCCGCTGGAACTAGCCGGCCATGCCGATCCGTTTTCGGTGGCGGCGCGCGAACTGGCAGCCGTCGGCCTCAGCGACCGCGTCACGCATTATCCCGGCGAATTGTCGGGTGGCGAACAGCAGCGCGTGGCGATCGCCCGGGCGCTGGCGCCCTCGCCACGTATCCTGATCGCCGACGAGCCGACCGGCAATCTCGACCAGGCAACGGGGCGGCAGGTCGCCGACCTCCTGTTCGCCAAGGCGGCCGAGCGTGGCATGACGCTGGTGCTGGTGACGCATGACCCCGCGCTCGCGGCGCGCTGCTCGCGCCAGGTTTCGATGCGCTCCGGCCGGATCGAGGCGCCGGCGCCCGTCAAGGTCACCGCCTGATGCCGCTGGCGCAGACGTTGAAGCTTGCGATCCGCTTCTCGTTGCGCGAGATGCGCGGCGGCCTGTCCGGCTTCCTGATCTTCCTCGCCTGCATCGCGCTTGGCGTCGCGGCGATCGGCGGCGTCAATTCGGTGGCGCGCGCCATCACCGCCGGCGTCGCCAATCAGGGCCAGACGCTGCTTGGCGGCGACCTTCGCTTCCAGATCAACCAGCGTGACGCCAGTGATGCCGAACGCGGCTTCCTCAACGGCCTGGGCGCGATCTCGCGTACCACCAGCATGCGCTCGATGGCGCGTCTCGCCGACGGATCCGACCAGGCGCTGGTCGAGGCCAAGGCGGTTGACGACGCCTATCCGCTCTATGGCGCGCTGGAAACCGATCCGGCGCTGTCGAAGCAGGAACTGTTCGGCGAAGAGTTCGGCGTTTTCGGCGCCGCGGCACCGGATCTGCTGTTCGAACGGCTGCATCTCAAGCTCGGTGACCGGCTGAAGCTCGGCACCGCCACCTTCGAGCTGCGCGCCAGGCTGGTCACCGAACCGGACGCCGTGTCCGACGGTTTCGGTTTCGCGCCGCGACTGTTGATCTCGAGCCAGGGGCTGGCGGCCACCGGGCTGATCCAGCCGGGCAGCCTGGTCGAAAATGCCTACAAGATCCGGCTGCCGGCCGACGCCGACGAGGCGCGGCTCAAGACCATCCAGGATCAGGCGACCAAGGACTTTCCCGAGGCCGGCTGGTCGATCCGCACGCGCAGCAATGCCGCCCCGGCATTGTCGTCCAACATCGAACGCTTTTCGCAATTCCTGACGCTGGTCGGGCTGACGGCGCTGGTGGTCGGCGGCGTCGGCGTCGCCAACGCGGTGCGCGCCTATCTCGACGGCAAGCGCGGCGTCATTGCCACCTTCAAGAGCCTGGGCGCTTCGGGCGGCTTCGTCTTTGCCGTCTATCTGGTGCAGATCCTGATCATCGCCGCACTCGGCATTCTGCTTGGCCTCATGCTGGGTGCGCTGATGCCGTTCGCCGCCAGCGCCGCCCTAAAATCGGTCATTCCGGTGCCAGCGGAAGGCGGCTTCTATCCCGGCGCGCTGGGCATGGCGGCGCTGTTCGGCCTGCTGGTGACGCTGGCCTTCGCGCTTCTGCCGCTCGGCCGCGCCCGCGACGTGCCGGCCACCGCGCTGTTTCGCGAGATGGGGCTGGAAGGGCGGGGCTTTCCGCGCCCTGTCTATATTGCCTCAGCCGTCGGCATCGCGCTGTTGCTGGCGGCGCTGGCCATCCTGTTTTCCGGCGACCGCCGCATCGCCTCGATCTTCGTCGGCGCCACCATCTTCGCCTTCCTGGTGCTGCGCCTCGTCGGCGCGCTGGTGCAATGGGCGGCACGGAAGAGCCCGCGTGTACGCTTCGTGGCGCTGCGGCTCGCCGTGGGCAACATCCACCGGCCCGGCGCGCTGACCCCATCGGTGGTGCTGTCGCTGGGGCTCGGGCTGACGCTGCTGGTGACGCTGGCGCTGATCGACGGTAATCTGCGGCGGCAGATTTCCGGCAGCCTGCCGGAGCGGGCGCCGAATTTCTTCTTCGTCGACATCCAAAGCAGCGATGTCGCGTCCTTCTCCGCGCTGATCGGCAAGGAGGCGCCACGGGGAACACTGGCCACGGTGCCGATGCTGCGCGGCCGGGTGATGGCGCTGAACGGCGTCGGTGTCGACAAGGTCAAGGTTCCGGCCGAAGGCGCCTGGGTGCTGAAAGGCGATCGCGGCCTGACCTATGACGCGAAACCGCCGGAAAACGCGACGCTGACCGAGGGCAGCTGGTGGCCGGACAATTATGCCGGCGAGCCGCTGGTCTCGTTTTCGGCCGTGGAAGGCAAGGAGATCGGGCTGAAGCTCGGCGACACCATCACCGTCAATGTGCTCGGCCGCAACGTGACAGCCCGGATCGCCAATTTCCGCCAGGTCGAATGGGAGACGATGGGCATCAATTTCGTCATGGTGTTCTCGCCCAACACATTCGCCGGCGCCCCGCATGGCTGGATGGCGACGCTGACCGAAAAGAGTGCCTCGACGGCCGACGACGCCCGCATCCTCAATGCCGTCACCCGCGCCTTCCCGGCGGTGACGACGGTCCGGGTCAAGGATGCGCTCGATGTCGTCAACCGGCTGGTCGGGCAGCTCGGTACGGCGATCCGGGCCGCCGCCGGCGTGGCGCTGATCGCTTCGGTGCTGGTGCTGGCCGGCGCGCTTGCCGCCGGCAACCGGGCGCGCATCCACGATGCGGTGGTGCTGAAGACGCTGGGCGCGACGCGTACGACGCTGATTGCCGCCTTCTCGCTCGAATACATGCTGATCGGGCTCGCCACCGCGATCTTCGCCCTGGCCGCCGGCAGTGCCGCTGCCTGGTTCGTCGTCGCGCGCATCATGACATTGCCGTCGCATTTCATGCCCGAGGTGGCGGTGGCGACGATCGTCTTTGCGCTGGTGATCACCGTCGGCATCGGTCTCGCCGGCACTTGGCGGGTGCTTGGCCACAAGGCCGCGCCGGTGCTGCGCAACCTCTGAGTCGCCCTGAGTTCCATGTGCCGGCGGCCGGCATTTGGTTAAATCGGAGTAATGTTTCGCCTTCGAAGGCCGAAAAACCGGGCCATGCGCGCCTCACGAAGCATTACACCCCGTTACGGTCTTGTTCTTGACGCGAATAACCATCATATTTCGCCACAGGCATGCTGGAGCCCTGCCAGCGGCGCCTGGGTCCGGGTGGACCTGACACCGGACGGGGCAGAAGCAATAGAGGACTACAATGGCTGATCCCATTCGCAACTACCAGACGCGCGCCGTGCCCGGCGTCGGCGTTGGTGCTGATATCGATCAAGGCCTGCGCGCCTACATGATCAAGGTCTACAATCTGATGGGGCTCGGCCTCCTCATCACCGGACTTGCCGCAATCGGCACGATCATGCTGGCCACCACCACCGATCCGGCCTCGGCCGTCGCGACGCTGCCGAGCGGCGAGATGCTGACCTCCTTCGGCTACGCGATCTTCGGCTCGCCGCTGCGTTGGGTGGTGATCTTCGCCCCGCTGGCTGCGGTGATGTTCCTGTCGTTCCGTGTCCAGTCGATGAGTGTTGCGGCCGCGCAGACGACGTTCTGGGTCTATGCCGGCCTCGTCGGCCTGTCGCTGTCGTCGATCTTCCTGGTCTACACGACGGCCAGCATTTCGCAGACCTTCTTCGCCACCGCGGCGGCCTTCGGCGCGCTGTCGCTCTACGGCTACACGACCAAGCGCGACCTGACCGCGATGGGCTCGTTCCTGATCATGGGCGTGTTCGGCTTGATCATCGCAATGGTGATCAACATCTTCCTGCAGTCGTCGGCCCTGTCCTTCGCCGTTTCGGCGATCGGCGTGCTGATCTTCTCGGGCCTCACCGCCTATGACACGCAGAAGATCAAGGAGATGTATTTCGATGGCGACGCTTCGGATGTCGCCGGCCGCAAGGCGATCATGGGTGCCCTGAGGCTCTATCTCGATTTCATCAACCTGTTCATGTTCCTGCTGCAGTTCATGGGCGATCGCCGCTAAGGCTTCGGGATCATGGTCTGACTGGACCAGCGAGTTTGGAAGGGGCGGCCCAACGGCCGCCCTTTTCTTTTGTGCCGGCCTTTGCTTAATAGGAGGCACATGAACGACTTGCATAAATTATGAGCAGCATCATCATTCGGGCCGCCGGACCGGCCGACCTCGACCGAATCATGGAAATCTACGCCGATGCGGTCACGCACGGTACCGCCAGCTACGAGTTGGAGCCGCCCAGCCGCGTCGAAATGGGCGCCCGCTTCGACGGTTTGATGACCGGCGGCTTTCCCTACCTGGTGGCGGAGAAGGATGGCGCCGTGCTTGGCTATGCCTATGCCGGGGCGTTCCGGCCGCGCCCGGCCTATCGCTTCATCGTCGAGGATTCCGTCTATGTCGCGCCCGAGGCCAAGGGCCAGGGGGTTGGTCTGTTGCTGATGCGGCAGCTGATCGAGGCGTGCCGCGCGGCGGGCTTTCGCCAGATCGTCGCGGTGATCGGCGATGGACGGCCGGACAGCGCTTCCGTGCGGCTGCACGAAAAGCTCGGCTTTCGCCATTCGGGCCGCCTTGAAGGCTCCGGCTACAAGCACGGCCGCTGGCTGGACACGGTCTTCATGCAGCTGTCGTTGAACGGTGGGGTCTCGACATCGCCTGATCCGGATTCGCTGCCGGAGCGGAAATTCCACCGGCAAAAACTAACTACTTGATTTTTATGCAATTCCGGACGGAAAAGCGCTGTGCACTTTTCCTGGAATTGCTTTAAGCCTCGACCAGCTTCAGCTTGCCGTCGAACACCCCCAGCACGCGGCCAAGCTCCTGGCCGCGCTTGAGGATGCGGCCGCCGGCGGCGATGACGGCAAAAGCGCCCTGCTTGCGGGCCAGTTTCGGATCCTTGACGATCTGGAACAGCGGCACTTCGCTGGTGCGGCGGAAGACGGAAAACACGGCGCGGTCGGTAAGGTGGTCGATGGCGTAGTCCCGCCATTCATTGGCGGCAACCATGCGCCCGTAAATCCTGAGGATCTGGTCCAGTTCACGCCGGTCGAACCGCACCGGCTGATCGAGGCGCTCGCGTCTTGCCTCGTGCAGCGGGATCAATATTGCGGATGCGTCGCCATCCCCCGTCCCGCCGCCGTCATCGGTCATGCCTCGATCCTTCAAAATGAATCTTTGCCAACCAAAGTTGGCGCGTTCGCGAAGGAATTGCAAGACCCGGCGAAGCGAGCCCCGCGCTGCGCCGTTTTCGCAACGTCCAGTCACTTTTATGAAACGCCGTGTTGGAATTGGTGATGCTTCGCCACATTTCTGCCTTTTTTTATCCGCGCTCATGCCCCAATGTCCGACGAATTTACCGGCGTTGCCTGAGACGGTTCGGTCCGGCACCGGCTCGTAAACCCCAAGCCCCCCGCCCACGGGTCTGCGTCGGATCGAACCAACCTCGGTTTTTCCTCGGAAAAACCGGGTGCGACGATCCCAAAACCTAAATAACCGACGTCAGAAGCAAGCTGGCGTCGGTTTTTTCATGCCTGGTCGATGGAGGCTGAAGTGCCTAGACAGGGGCGCGGCTTCGTTGCTCCATCCGCCAACGCAGGCGATCCTTCGCGACGCTTTCCTACCGGACTTCACCCGCACAAGGAGGGAGATTGGCCTTCATCCCCCGCTTTTGCCAATCTGTGTTGAAAGCCCCGGCATGAGTCTCCGCGTCGTCGCGTCGTCCCTGTTCTGCCTCAAGATGACGAAATGACGATCGTCCCGCCATCGGCAAGATAGCGGCGCTCAATCAGGATCTGAAGGATGCCTAAGGCTTGTGGATGAAGGCCGCGCCCAGAATGGGGCCGGGCAGGCCGTCCTTGCCGACCGACTGCAGCAGCACGGCGCAGCCGCCCTTCTTGGAAATCTCGCTCATCGGCAATTCGTAGCGCTGCGCCTTGCCGTGCCACATGCCAGCGGTCTGGATACCTGTAACGGCGTTCCAGTAGGTCATCTTGCGGCCGGTGTTCTCACCCTGGCCGATCTTGATCGTCTGCGGCGGGTCGAAATAGACAATGACGACATGGGCATCGCTGGGCCCCGCGCCGGCGTCGCCGGCGTCGATCATCACGCGGTCGCTGGTTCGGCTGACCTTGATGGCGACCCGCATGCCTTCGCCGGTCTTCGCCAGGCGGGCGAGCGCGCCGTCGACCTCGCCGCGGCTGGCTCCGTTGACATGGACGCGGCCGTTGATAACGGCCTGCGGCGTGTAGACGGAGCGGCTGCCGAAGGCGCGCATATAGTCATATTGCCGCTCGGTGTTCTCCTTGCGGCTCAGCGTGTCCTGCCAGCCAAGATAATCCCAGTAGTCGACGTGATAGGCGAGCGCGACGATATCTTCCTTGGCGGCAAGTTCGGCAAACAACGCATCGGCCGGGGGACAGGAATTGCAGCCCTGGCTGGTGAACAGCTCGACCACGCCCAGGGGCCTGTCGGTCGAACCCCTGTCGGACTGGGGCTTGTCGAGCTCGCCAGCCTGTCCGGTGCCGGCAAACGCCGAAAAGGCCAGCGCAAGGGCTGCCAGCCACAATGATTTTCGCGAGGCCATGGTCATTCCGATTCCCGCCGGTGGTGCCGGCTTTATTGTGATTGCTGAAATATGTGGCAGAACCGGAAGTCAACAGGAAGTCACGTTGCGGTGAAATTTTTGCCATTGCAACCGACCGCAACGGCGCAATAGGACCAAGGCCTGCACTTCAGGGTCGAAACCGATTCGGGCGGCAATCACGATGTGGCAAACACTTTTGGCGCCGGTCGATCTCTACTGCGAGAGAACGGGACCGGGACTCTGGGCCGAGCCGATCAATGCGCTGACAAATCTCGCTTTCATCGCCGCCGGCCTGTGGGGCGTACGCGAGGTGCGAAGGCTGGGCACCGGCACCTTTGCCGAGGTGCTGGCCTGGTGGGTGGTGGCGATCGGCATCGGCTCGACGATATTCCATACGTTTGCCACCAAGGGCACCATCTGGGCCGACGTGCTGCCGATCGCCAGCTTCACGCTGGCCTACACGCTGTTCAACCTGCGCCGCTTCCTCGGTATGCGATGGGGCAAGGCCATTGTCATCTTCGTTGCCTTCTACGCGGTTGCCGGGCTGGTGACGCTGGCCGTGCCGGACTGGCTGCGCCAGGCGTCGAACGGCACGACCGGCTATCTGCCGCCGTTCCTCGCGCTCGCCTTCTTCGGCACCCTGGTGGCGGCGGGCGGCAATCGCGCCGGCTGGTACAATCTGGCGGGGTCGGCGATCTTCGTCGTCTCGGTCATCTGCCGGATGATCGATCCGCTGGTCTGCGCCAGCTTCCCGCTCGGCACGCATTTCCTCTGGCACATCCTCAACGGGCTGATGCTCGGCGTGCTTCTGGCGGCGGCGGCGCGGTTTGGGGCGCCGAAGGTAGGCAGTAGGCAGTAGGCAGTAGGCAGTAGGCAGTAGGCAGTAGGGTGTGTCTTCCTTGCTTCCCTATTGCCTACTGCCCAATCCCTACTGCCTAATCCCTGCCGTTAGGCCGCCAGGTCGCGCAGGACGTATTGCAGGATGCCGCCGTTCTTGAAGTAGTCGAGCTCGTCCAGCGTATCGATGCGGCAGATGATCGGCACATTCTTCACCGTGCCGTCGCCATAGGTGATCCTGGCGGTCATCGTCTGGCGCGGCTTGATGGTGCTCAGTCCGTCGATCTCGACCAGCTCGTCGCCCTTGAGGTTGAGCGAGGCCCACGAGGTGCCTTCTTCGAAGACGAAGGGAATGACGCCCATGCCGACCAGGTTCGAGCGATGGATGCGCTCGAAGGACTGGGCGATGACCGCGCGGACACCGAGAAGGTTCGTTCCCTTGGCCGCCCAGTCGCGCGACGAGCCATTGCCGTATTCGACGCCGGCGAAGATGACCAGCGGCACGCCTTCCTTCTTGTACTCCATCGCCGCGTCGTAGATCGATTCCTCTTCCTTCGACGGGTAGTGGATGGTGTAGCCGCCTTCCCTGCCGTTCTCGCCCAGCATGTGGTTGCGGATGCGGATGTTGGCGAAGGTGCCGCGCATCATCACCTCGTGATTGCCGCGCCGCGTGCCGTACTGGTTGAAGTCGGCGACGCCGACGCCATGATCGGTGAGGTACTTGCCGGCCGGTGAGGCGGCCTTGATCGAGCCCGCCGGCGAGATATGGTCGGTGGTGATCTTGTCGCCGAACAGGCCGAGGATGCGGGCGCCCTTGATGTCGCCGATCTTGCCGAACCCGGCAGTCATGCCGGCAAAATAGGGCGGGTTCTGCACATAGGTCGAATTGTCGTCCCAGGCATAGGTCTGGCCTTCCGGGGCCTGGACCTTCTGCCAGTGCTCGTCACCCTTGAAGACGTCGGCGTATTTACGGGCGAACAGCTCGCGGGTGACGTTCTTCTCGATGAATTCCTGGATCTCGGCCGAGCTCGGCCAGATATCCTTGAGGTAGACCGGATTGCCGTTCTTGTCCTCGCCGAGCGGCTCGGTGGTGAGGTCCTTGGTGACGGTTCCAGCCAGCGCGTGGGCGACGACCAGCGGCGGCGAGGCGAGGTAGTTGGCCTGCACGTCGGGCGAGACGCGGCCTTCGAAATTGCGGTTGCCGGACAAGACCGCGGCAGCAATCAAGCCCTTGTCGTTGATGGTTTTCGAGATCGGCGCCGGCAGCGGGCCGGAATTGCCGATGCAGGTGGTGCAGCCGAAGCCGACCAGGTTGAAGCCGATCTGGTCGAGCTCCTTCTGCAGGCCGGATTTCTCCAGATATTCGGCGACCACCTGGCTGCCGGGGGCCAGTGAGGTCTTCACCCACGGCTTCTGTTTGAGGCCGAGCCGGTTGGCGTTGCGCGCCAGGAGGCCGGCGCCGATCAGCACGCTCGGGTTCGAGGTGTTGGTGCAGGAGGTGATGGCGGCGATGACGACATCGCCATGACCGAGATCGTACGACGTGCCTTCGACGGCATAGCGCTTGGAGATTTCCGCCGCCTTCTTGTACTCGGTCTCCATCGCCTTGGCGAAGCCTTCCGGAATGCCTTCGAGCGCGACGCGGCCCTCGGGGCGCTTGGGGCCGGCCATCGACGGCACGACGCTGCCGAGCTCGAGCTCGAGCAGGTCGGTGAACACCGGATCGGCCGAGCCGGTGTCGCGCCACAGGCCTTGCGCCTTGGCATAGGCCTCGACCAACGCGATGCGGTCCTCGCTGCGGCCGGACATTGTGAGGTAGCGGATGGTTTCTGAGTCGACCGGGAAAAAGCCGCAGGTGGCGCCATATTCCGGCGCCATGTTGCCGATGGTGGCGCGGTCGGCCAGCGTCATGTTGGAGAGGCCTGGGCCAAAGAACTCGACGAACTTGCCGACGACGCCCTTCTTGCGCAGCATCTGGGTGACGGTGAGCACGAGGTCGGTGGCGGTGACGCCTTCCTTGAGCTTGCCGGTGAGGCGGAAGCCGATGACCTCGGGCAAGAGCATGGAGACGGGCTGGCCGAGCATGGCAGCCTCGGCCTCGATGCCGCCGACACCCCAGCCGAGCACGCCAAGGCCGTTGATCATCGTGGTGTGCGAATCGGTGCCGACGCAGGTGTCGGGATAGGCGGTGGTTTCGCCATCCTCGGTGTTGGTCCAGACGACCTGGCCAAGATATTCGAGGTTGACCTGGTGGCAGATGCCGGTGCCGGGCGGCACGACGCGGAAGTTGCGGAAGGCCTGCTGGCCCCATTTCAGGAACTTGTAGCGCTCCTCGTTGCGCTCGTATTCGAGCTCGACATTGCGGGCAAAGGCCATCGGCGTGCCGAATTCATCGACGATGACGGAGTGGTCGATGACGAGGTCGACAGGCACCAGCGGGTTGATCTTCTGCGGGTCGCCGCCGAGCGAGGCCATGGCGTCGCGCATGGCGGCGAGATCGACCACGGCCGGGACGCCGGTGAAATCCTGCATCAGCACGCGGGCCGGGCGATAGGCGATCTCGACGCCGGCGGTGCCCTTGTCGGTCAGCCAGCCGGCGACCGCCTGGATGCTCTCCTTGGTGACGGAGCGGCCGTCCTCGTTGCGCAGCAGGTTCTCCAGCAGCACCTTCATCGAATAGGGCAGCTGGGCGATGCCGGTAAGGCCGTTCTTCTCGGCCTCGATGAGGTCGAAATAGACATACTCAGTGCCGCTTGCGGTCAGCGTGCGGCGGCAATTGAAACTGTCGAGGGATTTTGACACGTGCGATCCGTCCTTGTCTGTTCAGCCTGAAAGGGAACGGACGCCGATGGCATGCAATCACGCGCAAAGGTGCGGGTACGGCCATTTCCGCTGTCCGCTCCCAAGCAACTCGAGCCGTTCAAGGCGGCGCGTGCGCTGGTTCGGCGCTAATTCGCTTCCCGTGCCGACCGCTGGCACGGATGCACCGCATATAGAGAATTTTCTGGAATAGTTCTAGACAGTCCAAAGGCTATTTTGTGCGATGCGATACCAGCCGCGACACATTGTTTTGGGGACGGGTGAGGGATGCGGCTTATCGCCGGAAATCTGGGCGGCGAACGCGGCGGCGACACGGTGTTTTCCGGCATCGGCTTTGCCCTGCGGGACGGTCAGGCGCTGGTCGTCACCGGGCCGAACGGATCAGGAAAATCGACCTTGCTGCGGGTTATCGCCGGGCTGCTTCCGGTGGCGGAAGGCAGCGTGCGGATCGAAGGTGGTGGCGAGACGTTTCCGTCGATCGCTTCGGCCTGTCATTATCTTGGCCACCACAACGCGATGAAGACGGCGCTCAGCGTGGCGGAAAACCTGCGCTTCTGGCGCGACTTCAACGGCAGCGGCCATGTTGGCGTCGAGGCGGCGCTGGACATGGTCGGGCTGGGCAGCATCGGCCATCTGCCATTCGGTTATCTCTCGACCGGGCAGAGGCGGCGCGCGGCGATCGCGAAACTGCTGGTCAGCCATCGGCCGCTGTGGCTGCTCGACGAGCCGACGGCGGGGCTGGACAAGGCTTCGGAGGGGCGCTTCGCCGCGCTGATGACGAGGCATTGCGGGGATGGCGGGATGATTGTCGCGGCGACGCATCTGCCGCTCGGGTTGGATGGGGCGAAAGAATTGAGGATGGGAGGATGACATGCTAGCGCTCTTCCTCCGCGACATCCGCCTCAATATCCGTGCCGGCGGCGGCGCGTTGACCGGCGTGATCTTCTTCCTTGCCGTCATTGCCACCATCCCGTTCGGGGTTGGGCCGGACCTGAGGCTGCTCGCCCGCATCGGCCCGGCGATCCTGTGGATCGGCGCGCTGCTGTCTTGCCTGCTCGGGCTCGACCGGCTGTTCCAGGCCGACCGCGAGGACGGTTCGCTCGATCTGCTGGTGCTCGGCAACGACCGGCACATGCTGGCTTTGACCGTGCTGACGAAATGCCTGGCGCATTGGGCGGGCAGCGTGCTGCCGCTGGTCATTGCGGCTCCCTTGCTCGGCCTGTTCATGAACATGGAGCCGCTCGCCATCGGCGCCACGGCGCTGACACTGCTGATCGGCACGCCGGCGATCACCTTCATCGGTGCTGCCGGTGCGGCGGTGGCGGTGGCGCTGCCGCGTGGCGGTTTGCTGATCTCGGTGCTGGTGCTGCCGCTGACCATCCCGGTGCTGATCTTCGGCGTTTCGGCGAGCTACGGCGCGACGGCCAATCCCGATCCGTTTCTGCAGCCCTTCCTCATTCTTGCCGCGCTGACCCTGTTTCTTGCCGTGCTGGGCCCGGTGTCGGCGGCGCTGGCGCTGCGCCACGGAACGGATTGAGTGACGTCGGTCAGGGTTTGCGTGACATCAAAGGCCGCGGCGCGGCGACCGCCTATGTTCGCAGGCTGCGGCGCGGCGGCCGATTGCGAAGCTGCCGGCACGTCGTTAAGGAAAAGCATGATCGAGCGAGACGGAAGGATCCGGTTGGAGAGAAGGATGTCGTCGAGGGGGCGGCAGGCATGAGCGCGCATGCACTCTACGTCACCGCTGCCTACGCGATCACCGCCGTGGCGCTGGCCGGACTGATCGGCTGGATCCTGATCGACCAGCGGGCCCGCAAACGTGAACTCGCCGAACTGGAAGCGTCGGGCGTCCGGCGTCGCTCCGACAAGGCCATCAAGTCATGAGCATGGAAACCGAAACGCCCGCGCCGCCCCGCCGCCGCCTGTTTGTGCTTTTGCCGCTTTTGATCTTCATCGGCCTGGCGGGGTTGTTCCTGTCGCAGCTTTTGTCGGGGCGCGATGTTTCGGAGGTGCCATCGGCGCTGATCGGCCAGCCGGCGCCACAGACAAACCTGCCGGCGCTCGAGGGCAGCAACCTACCGGGCCTGGATTCGAAATTGTTCGCCGGCAAGGTCACGCTGGTCAACGTGTTCGCGTCATGGTGCGCGCCGTGCCGGGAGGAACATCCGGTGCTGCTGGCGCTGGCGCGGGACAAGCGCTTCGTCATGGCGGCGCTGAACTACAAGGACCAGCCGGAAAACGCCCGCCGTTTCCTCGGCGATCTCGGCAACCCGTTCCAGGCGATCGGTGTCGACGAGGCCGGACGCACGGCGATCGACTGGGGTGTCTACGGCGTGCCGGAAACCTTCGTCATCGGCAAGGACGGCAAGATCGCCTACAAGCATGTCGGTCCGCTGACGCCGGAGACGGCGCGGACGCTGCTGTTGCCGCAGATCGACAAGGCGCTGGCGGCGCATTGATATTCAGCTGGCCTGCGGACGGCGGCTTCCTGCGCTTCCGGTGCTCACGTACCCGAAAGTACGCTCCGCTCCGGTTCTCGGAACCCACCCTTCTCGACTCGGCCTGACCTGAATCTCAACACGCCTGGGCGGCGCGGACTTAAGGTCAGCCGTAGATCTGCTTGTGGACCTGGTAGAGCATTTCCGAGCGGTCGGCGCGCATGTCGGCCAGATCGCGGCTGGAAAAACTGTCGATTTCGGCGACGAGGCGGTTGTAGTGCTTGCGCTTGGCAATGCTGTTGCGAGCGCGGTTCATGAGATCGTTGAAGATCATAGCAAGGTTCCTTCTGTGCCGCCTTCCTGGCGGCCGGTTCTTCCTCCCTTGATCGGTACGAAGCATGACATAGGATTGGTGCGTTGCAAAAAGAAGATGTTGCAATGCACCATTGCACTCAGCGCATAGCCGGTTAAGCGCGCTTAACCCGGGTTAAGGGCCCTTAACCGGGGTTAACGCGGCACTCATGCCTCATCACGTCTGCAGGAGGTTGCGGACGATTTGATGATCGATCTTGCCTTATTGATCGCCGGCTGGCTTGATCGGTGACGGTGCCGCGTTGAATGACCTGGGAGGGAAGCCATGGCCGCCGAAGATTACGAAATTCTCGATCCGCGTTTCGCGCGCCTGGTCGGCACGAATGCGCATGTGCACAAGCTCTTCACCGGCTGCCAATGGGCGGAAGGGCCAGCCTGGTTCGCCGCCGGCCGCTATGTGGTCTGGTCTGATATCCCGAACAACCGCATGCTGCGCTTCGACGAGACCGACGGCCATGTCAGCGTGTTCCGTCAGCCATCCGGCAATTCCAATGGCAACACCGTCGACCGGCAGGGCCGGCTGGTCACCTGCGAGCATTCGGGCCGGCGCGTCAGCCGCACCGAGCATGACGGCTCGATCACCACCATTGCGGCGAAATGGCGTGGCAAGCGGCTGAATTCGCCCAACGACGCGGTGGTCAAGTCGGATGGATCGATCTGGTTCACCGATCCGAGCTACGGCATCGACAATGACTATGAGGGCGACAAGGCGGAGAGCGAGATCGGCGCCTGCCATGTCTACCGGGTCGATCCCGGCACGGGTGAGGTCGAAGCCGTCATCACCGACATGGTCAGGCCCAACGGCCTCGCCTTCTCGCTCGACGAGAGCAAGCTCTATGTCGCCGACACCGGCCGCACGCATGGCGCGCAAGATCCTGCGCATATCCGCGTGTTCAATGTCGGCAAGGGCGGCAAGAAGGTTTCCGGCGGAAAAGTCTTCGCCGACTGCACGGCCGGCCTGTTCGACGGCTTCAGGCTCGATGAGGGCGGCCGTATCTGGACCAGCGCGGCCGACGGCATCCACTGCTACGATCCGGACGGGACGCTGATCGGCAAGGTCAAGGTACCGGAGGTCACCGCCAATTGCGTGTTCGGCGGCAACAAGCTGAACTGTCTCTACATCGCCGGCACCACTTCGCTCTACATGGTCCGGCTCATGGTCAACGGCGCCAAAACGTACTGAGCTGCCGTCAACAGGATCGAAGGGGAGAAAATCATGCCATTCGTCAACATCCGCCTCGTCAAGGAAGTGATCGCGGCCGACCCCGCCGGCAAGAAGGCGGACATCGCCAAAAAGGTCACGGCGGCGATCATGGAGGCCACCGGACTGGGGAACGACGATGTCTGGGTGGTCTTCGAGGAGGTCAACGCGCGCGACTGGTATGTCGGCAAGACCGATGTCGAGACGCTGCGGAGCAAGAAGTAGTTCGAAGGCTTGGTGGCGAAGGATGTGCTCAGCGGCTCGCGATGAAATCCGCGAAGGCTGAAAGCGCATTGCGCATCGCCAGCACATTTGTCGGCTCCGCCAGGATGGTGTCGGTCTCGGGCGGCTTCTTACCCAGCAGCGCAATCTCGAGCGACCTGCCGTCATAAAGCGCAAACGACATGGTGCGCATGATCTCCGCCAAGGCGGCGCGGGCAAACAGCGAGCGCGGCGAGGCGTGCACCAGCATGGCCGGCTTGTCGACGGCGGCGTCGCGCGACACCAGCCAGTCGAGCCCGTTCTTCAGGCCGCCCGGAACGCCATGGGCATATTCCGGACAGGAGACGATGACGCCGTCGGCATGGGTGACGGCGTCGATCAGCGCGGCGGCTTCTTGCGGCGTCCGCTCGCCTTCCTCGTCGGGATTGAAGATCGGCAGACGGCCAAGCCCGTCATAGAGGGTGACGCGACAGCCGGGCGGCGCATTCCGCGCCAGTGCGGCGAGCAGGGCCGAATTGGTGGAGGCCGCCCGCAGGCTGCCGGAGATGGCAAGGAGGTTCAGCAAGGGTAAAACTCGGACGAATCGTGTCCGCGAAGATTACCACATCGTCTGCCTGTAGCTTTCGTCCAGCCAGCGGTCGGTCGCCTCGACCGAATCGGCCAACGCCAGCTGGTCGCGCAGGATCTGGCCGAGTGTCGGCAGCGTCGAGCGGTCATGCCAGGTCTCCGGCTTCCACAGATCGGAGCGCATGAAGGCCTTGGCGCAATGCATGTAGGCGGCCTTGACGGTGACCACGACGACGCTTTGCGGTTCCTTGCCGTCGACAGCCAGGCGCTCGCGCAAACCCGCATCGATGGTGATGCGGGCGTCGCCGTTGACGCGCAGCGTCTCGTTCATGCCGGGGATGAGGAAGAGCAGCCCGACCGACGGGTTGAGGAGGATGTTCTCCAGCGTGTCGAGCCGGTTGTTGCCGGGCCGGTCGGGGATGGCGATGGTCTGGTCGTCGAGCACGGCGGCGAAGCCCGGCCTGTCGCCCTTCGGCGTCACGTCGGCATTGCCGGCGCCGTCGGACGAGCCGATCAGCACGAACGGGCTCTTGCCGATGAAGGAACGGCAATGGCCGTCGAGCGCCTTCAATTCCTTGCGGACCGAGCCGTCGGTCGGGCGCGGCGTCTTGTAGATCGTCCTCAACTCGTCGCGCGTGGTGACGAATTCCATGGCCCCCTCCCTATTTGCCGGCCTTCTCTTCTTTTGCCGCCTTTTCCTCGAGCGAATGGCGCAGGATCAGCGGCATCTGGCTGAAAGTGAAGACAAGAGTGATGGGAATCGTGCCCCAGACCTTGAAATAAAGCCAGGTTTCCTCCGAAAAATTCCGCCACATCACTTCGTTCAGCGCAGCCAGGAAAAGAAAGAACAGTCCCCAGCGGAAGGTGAGCTTGCGCCAGCCTTCGGCGTCGAGGCTGAAAGCGGAATCAAAGACATAACCGAGCAGCGATCTGCCGAATGCCAGTCCGCCGAGCAGCGTCAGGCCGAACAGGGAATTGATGATCGTCGGCTTCATGTAGGCAAAGGTCTTGTCCTGCAGCCACAGCGCCAAGGCGCCAAACCCGAAAACGATGATGCCCGATACCAGCGGCATGATCGGCAAGCTGCGCATCACCAGCCACGAAACAGCAAGCGACAGCGCGGTGGCCACCATGAAGAAGGCGGTGGCGATCAGCAGCGGTTCGCCCAGATGCGTCAGGATGGGAAATTTCTGGGCGAGCCACTCACCGCGAATGGTCGTGAAAAAGAACACCAGGCCCGGCCCGAGTTCGAGAGCGAATTTCAGGGCGGGGTTCAGCGTTTTGCGACGAGGATCGGAAAGATCGCTTTCGAGGATAGGTGGGTTCATGGGTTAAGCCACTCCAGCGATCGCCCTGGCGAATTCGCTTGCCGAAAAAGGTTCGAGGTCGTCGACCTGTTCGCCGACGCCGATGAAATAGACCGGCAGTTTGTGCTTTGCCGCGATCGCCACCAGAATACCGCCGCGCGCCGTCCCGTCCAGCTTGGTCATCACCAGACCGTTGACGCCGGCGATATTGCGGAAGATCTCGACCTGGTTGAGCGCGTTCTGGCCAGTGGTGGCATCGACCGTCTGCAGCACCGTGTGCGGCGCTTCCGGATCGAGCTTGCCGAGCACACGGACGATCTTTTCGAGCTCGGCCATCAGTTCGGTCTTGTTCTGCAGGCGCCCGGCGGTGTCGATGATCAGCACGTCGGAGCCGGCCTCCTTCGCCTTCTCGAAGGCGTCGTAGGCAAGCCCGGCGGCATCGGCGCCGATCTTGGAGGCGATCACCGGCGACTTCGTCCGCTCGCCCCAGATCTTCAACTGCTCGATGGCGGCGGCGCGGAAGGTATCGCCGGCGGCAAGCATCACCGACAGGCCGCCATCGGTCAGCTTGGCGGCGAGCTTGCCAATGGTGGTGGTTTTGCCGGTGCCGTTGACGCCGACCACGAGAATGACATGCGGCTTGTGGGAGAGGTCGAGCTCCAGCGGCATGGCGACGTGGGTCAGCACCTTTTCCACCTCGGCCGCCATGATGGCGCGCACTTCCGCGTCGGACACGTCCTTGCCATAGCGGCTGGAGGCCAGAGCATCGGTGACGCGCAGCGCGGTCTCCATGCCGAGGTCAGCGCGGATCAGCACGTCCTCCAGATCCTGCAGCGTCTCTTCGTCGAGCTTGCGCTTGGTGAAGACGCCGGCGATGTTGCCGGTCAGTTCTTTCGAGGAGCGGGCGAGCCCGTCCTTCATGCGCTGGAACCACGAGCGCCTCGGCGCCGGCTCCGGCGCCTTCCGCGGTTCGGCCTTCTGTTCGACCTTCTTGGTGACGGTCACCTTGCCGGGAGCGGGTTTTGGTTCCGGCAGGGGTTGTGGGGCCGGTTGCAGGACGGGCTGCGGTTCGGGTGCGACCTCAGCGATGACGGGCTGCGTCTCGACTGGCGCGGGCTGGCGAATGGCAGGCTGGATTTCTGCTGGTGGGGCCGAAGGCACGGCAGTTGCTGGCGTAGCCTCGGCAGGGGGTGCCAAATCCTTCGCAGGCTCGCGCTGCCCCTCACCCTTACCCAATCCCCGCAAGAGGCGGGGAGAGGGGGGCGTCAGCGTTGCGACTTCTTCTTCTACGTCTGCAGGGGCAGGCACGGCGTCGCGTTCAGCTTCCTTCTCCGCGGGGGAGAAGGTAGCTGCAGCCGGATGAGGGGCAACGCCAAGCTGTGAAGGGATTTCTGATCGTGTCTCGACAGCAAGGGCCGGCACTTCGACAGGCGCAGGCCCAGGCTCCGGTTCGTCGGGCACGATCTCAGGCAGGTCCGGTGCCGGGACTGGAATCTCTTGCGGCGCCGGTTCGGGGACGCGCTCCGGCACGGCTGGCACATCGGGCTTTTCCGGTGGCGCCGGCTCTTCGGCCGGTATTTCCGGGGCCAGCGGCTCAGGTGCCTGCGGTTCCTCGATCGGTGTGGGCTCTGGCTGAATTTCCGGCTCGGACGGGACGCTCGGCGCCGGCGCGGGCGTTGGCTCCTCGACAGATGCCGGCTCTGGCGGTACCTCCGGCTCGGCCGGCGGTGTCGGCACGACCTCCGCCTCGGGCCGCGGCTCGTCGCGCTTCAGGAATTCCGGAACGACCTGCTCGGCTGCCGGCTTCAGCGCATCCAGCGCTTCCCATTTGATCGGCGGCAGCGGGGCGGTCTCGTCGATGCGCTCCTCGACCACCTCTTTCTTGCCGAACGAAAATATCTTCTTGAAAAAACCAGCCATGCTTTGCGTTTCTCAGGCGGCGCGGGCGGCAAGCGGCGCCGCGATCAGCCGGGCGCCGTCATGGCCGGTGATGTCAGCCTGGACGATTTCGCCCGGCGAGCCGGCGGCAAGTGCCGCCAGCGTGAAGCCTTCGGTGCGGCCGAGGCCGTCGCGTTCGATCAGGATCGACTGGCGCGTTCCGGCCAGCGACGACAGATGGCTGCGATACGCGGCTTCACCGGCGGCGCGCAACCGGGCGGCGCGCTGCTTGACCACCTCGCGGCGAACCTGCGGCATGCGCGCGGCGGGCGTACCCTCGCGGGGGCTGAACGGGAAGACGTGAAGGTGGGTCAGCCCGCATTCCTCGACGATCTTTTCCGAGTTCTCGAACATGTCGTCGGTCTCGGTCGGAAAGCCGGCGATGATGTCGGCGCCGAAGACGATGCCTGGGCGCAGCTTGCGCACATCCTCGCAGAAGCGGATCGACTGATCGCGCAGATGCCGGCGCTTCATGCGCTTCAGGATCATGTCGTCGCCCGACTGCAGCGACAGATGCAGATGCGGCATCAGCCGCGGCTCGGTGGCGATGGCGTCGAGCAAATCGTCGTCGGCCTCGATCGAATCGATCGACGACAGCCGCAGGCGCTTCACGTCCGGCACCTGCTTGAGGATCGTCTTCACCAGCTTGCCGAGTTTTGGCGCGCCCGGCAGGTCGGCGCCGAAGCTGGTCATGTCGACGCCGGTCAGCACGATCTCGGCATAGCCGTTGGTGCTGAGCCGCTTGACCTGCTCGACCACGGCGCCCATCGGCACCGAGCGCGAATTGCCGCGACCATAGGGAATGATGCAGAAGGTGCAGCGGTGGTCGCAGCCGTTCTGCACCTGGACGAAGGCCCGCGCCCGGCCCTCGATGGCGTCGACCATGTGGCTGGCGGTCTCGCGCACCGAAAAGATGTCGTTGACGCGCGCCTTCTCGGTGTCGTTGACGCCGAAATCCGGCAGCGCGCGATAGGAATGCGCCTTCAGCTTCTCCTCATTACCGAGGACGAGATCGACCTCGTCCATGGCGGCGAAACTCTGCGGCTCGGTCTGCGCGGCGCAGCCGGTGACGATGATGCGGGCCCGCGGGTTGTCGCGGCGCGCCTTGCGGATCGCCTGCCTGGCCTGGCGCACCGCCTCGCCGGTGACGGCGCAGGTGTTGAAGATCACCGCGCCGCCTTCCAGCGCGCCGAGGCCGGCGGTTTCAGCCTCGCGCCGCATCACCTCGGATTCATAGGTGTTCAGCCGGCAGCCGAAGGTCACTACGTCAATTGCCTTGGAGATGGGGCCCTCGGAGACCGGGCCCTTGGACAGGGCGGACATCAGGCCGCGCTCTCGGTGTCGCGGGCCCAGATGCCGGTCGACGGATCGAAGCTGCCCGAAAATTCCCATTCGGCCGCACCTGTAAGGATGACGTGGTCGTCGTCGCGCCATTCGACATGCAGCGTGCCACCGCCGGGGGTCAACAGGCTGACGCTCCGGCCGGTCCGCTTGGTACGGGCCGCGGCAACCACCGATGCGCAGGCGGCCGAGCCACAGGCCTTGGTCAGGCCGGCGCCGCGCTCCCAGGTGCGGACGACCATGGTTTGCGGTGAGGTAACCTGTGCGATGGTGATGTTGGCGCGCTCGGGAAACATCGGGTGGTTCTCGAGCAGCGGGCCGAAGCGGTCGAGTTCATAGGACCAGACATCTCGGTCGACCCAGAAGATGGCGTGCGGATTGCCCATCGAGACGACCGAGGGTGAATGCAGCACCGGCGCGTCGATCGGGCCGATCTGCAGCTCGATCATGCGGGTGTCGCGGAATTCCTCGGCCAGCGGGATTTCCTGCCAGCCGAAACGTGGCGTGCCCATGTCGACCGAGATCGAGCCGTCGGCATGTTCACGTGCATTGAGGATGCCGGCCACGGTCTCGAAGGTGAAGGTCTTCTGGCCGGTCTCGGAGGCCAGCGCCTGGACGACGCAGCGCATGCCGTTGCCGCAGGCCTGCGCCCCGGAGCCGTCGGAATTCAGGATGTCGATGAAAAAGGCGGTGCCCGGCGTCCTGGCGTCGTGGATCGCCATGATCTGGTCGAACCTGGTCGCGGCGTCGGCGTTCAGCGCGATGGCCGCAGCCGGCGTCACCCGATCGGCACGGCCACGCATATCGGCAACGATGATCTCGTTGCCGATGCCGTTCATCTTGGCGAAGGGGGCCGTGCTTGCCATTGCTCCGAAAATTCCGTGTCCGTTTGGCGCTATATGGCGGAAACGGGCAGGAATTACCAGTGCGGAGCAGCTTTACGTCACCGCGAAGATGCCAAGCACCACGAGCAGGAAGATGATGAGAACGATGCCGATGAGGATGCGCGCGCCGGTGGCGGCGGCGCCTGCCAGTGCCGGCATGCCGAGCAGGCTCGCCGCCGCGGCGACGATCAGGAGAATGATGATCCATTTGATCATGGGAATGCCTCGTAACCCGACAGATTTTGAAACCGCATGGAAACGCGGCTGTCGCGCTTGGGTTCCCGCTGGCTGCGAGGCGTATGTCAGGGGCAAGACTAGCCGGCGATCTCGATATCGGTGGTGAAGGGCGCCGTCTTGTTGGAATTCTGGTCATGCATGAGGAAGTCGCACCGGTATTTGCCGGGCGGCAGGCCATCGGGCGGACCATCGGCGAAAAAGGTCGTGCCGTAAATGGCCAATGCAGACTTCAGCCATGCTTTGTCTCGGGTACGTCCCAGACTTCCCCCGGCTGCAAGGCGCGAAAGCGCTCCTGCGGGATGCCTTGGTCGTCAAGCGCCTGAGCCAGCTTTCGGACCGGCTCGTCGATCGGTTCGTC
Source organism: Mesorhizobium sp. RCAM 05104 (assembly GCF_059683645.1). NCBI lineage: Bacteria > Pseudomonadati > Pseudomonadota > Alphaproteobacteria > Hyphomicrobiales > Phyllobacteriaceae > Mesorhizobium > Mesorhizobium sp. RCAM 05104. The sequence goes on from NZ_CM185033.1 coordinate 3,960,200, forward strand.
CGTGAGCTGGAAGGTGCCCCAATGGCAGCCGGCGGCATAGGCGGCGTTGCACAGCTTCATGCCTTGCACGGCTTCCTCCGGGTTCTGGTGCTGCGGCGCCATGAACCAGCGTGGCTCGTAGGCGCCGATCGGCAGGATGGCGAAGCGGAAGCCGCCATGTCTCTCGGCCATCAGCCGGTAATTGGCGCCATCGTGGAAGCCGGTGTCGCCAGCGAAGTAGATCTTGCCGCCCGGTGTCTCGATGACGAAGCCGGCCCACAGCGCCATGCACCGGTCGCGGGTGCCGCGCGCCGACCAGTGATGCACCGGCTCGACATGGATGGCGACGCCATCATGGGTGTCGACCCTGTCGCCCCAGTCATGCGCCGACAGCCGCATGCCGGGCACGGCGCCGTCGATGAGGACGTCGTTGCCGAGGGGCGTCAGCACCAGCGGATCGTGCTTTGCCTTGAGCCGTTTCAGTGTCGCGAGGTCGAGATGGTCGTAATGATTATGGCTGACCAGCACGAGGTCGATCGGCGGCAGGCGGATGAAGGCGATGCCCGGTGGACTGACGCGTCTTGGTCCGAGGAAGGAAAACGGCGACGTGCGTTGCGACCAGACCGGATCGGTGAGGATGTTCAGGCCGGCGGTCTGGATGAGCAGCGAGGAATGGCCGACCATCGTCACCCTCAAAGCGGAGCCTTCCACCCTTTCCACGGGATCTGCCTGCTGAAACGTACTCGGATCGGCCGCCGGCCATTTCGAGCGCCCGCCGCTCAACTGCCATTTCAGCAGGTCGGCGAAGCGCCCTGGCGGCCGGCCGTCGGGGTTGAAGAACAAGGTGCCGTCGAAATGATCGCTTGGCGGACCGCTGTAGTAGCGATTGGCGGCTGTCTTTTTCGCGGCCAATTTTGCGGCTCCAGCGGGTTTGCGTTTGCTAGACATAGGCCCTGCGCCGGCTGGCGCAAGCATTTGGCTCCCGAATGCCAAGGGCTAGGAGGCCGGCTCAATTAGGATCGCCAGGGATCGCGGAGCGGGAGGACGACGCCATGGCGATGAAACGGACGAAGACCCCGTGGATGAAGGCCGAGGATTTCGGCCGCTCGTTGCCACGCGGCATCGGCGTCAACCTGCTGGTGCGCGACATGGTGGCCATGGAAGCCTTCTGCCGCGACGTGCTTGGCGCGCGGGTGATCTACGCCGATGAGGATTTCGCGGCGATCGAGTTGCTGGGATCGGTTTTCATGCTGCATGCCGACCATTCCTATCTCGACAACCCGATGACCGGGGTGATTGTCGGCAGCGAAACACGCGGGGCCGGGATAGAGTTGCGCCTCTACGGCGCCGATCCCGATGCGATCGAGACGGCGGCACGGGATCACGGCCACATCGTGCTGGCTGGCGCGCTCGACAAGCCGCATGGCTTGCGGGAAAGCTATATCGTCGGACCTGACGGATATGTGTTCGTGCCGAGCGCCCCACTGGCCGGGTGGTTGCGATAAATTTGCAACAAATTTTGCCACAAACCGTATTTTAACCATATCGGGTTGAAATTTCGCCACCTTCTCCATCTTGGTGGAGGTGAGATTGCGCGGACGGCATCCCCCCAAGCCGGATCCGACGGAGGTTGGAATGACTTTTTCGAAAATCGGCCTGGTGGCCGTATCGCTGGCGGCGCTCGTTGCGAGCGGCTGCTCGACCTCACGGTTCTCGTCGATGGATGACCAGCAGCCCGCGCCGCTGCAGCCGGCCCCGTCCGGCCAGGTGACGGCGAATCAGCTGCCGCCGCCGGCCTCACCCGGGACCACCGATCCGTCGCAGTTCCCGACCGCGCCGGCGAATACGCAGGTTGCGTCGTTGCCGCCGGACGGCACGGCGCCCGCCGGAGCCTCGGATCTGACCGCGGCCAGCGTCGCTGGCGTCTGGACCGCCAGCGTTTCGGGCCAGACCTGCAAGGTGGCGACGCCGCAGACCAAATTCGGCGCCGGCTTCCGCGCCGGACCGCTGCATTGCCCGGCGCCGATCGACGGCATCAAGTCGTGGAACGTCGCCGGCAAGCAGCTGACGCTCTATGACGAGAATGGCGGCACGCTGGCACGGCTCTATTCCTCTGGCGGTTCGAAATTCGACGGCCAGACTTCCAACGGCCAGCCGATTTCGCTTACAAGATAAGTCCGATCTTCCTCTTATGTTCTTACGCAACTCCGGACGGAAAGCCGCTACACACTTTTCCTGGAATTGCTCGACAACGACGTGACCTATGCATCTGCGCGACGGCCTCCAGACCCACGCGACCGTCAGGCAGCGCTATGACCATCTGGTCGAGACGGGCGCGATCGAACGCGACCCGGCGCAGGAACGGATCGCCGCCGCGCTCGACCGGCTGATCGACGAGATCTCGGCAAAGCGGCTGGCGCACAAATCCAGTGCGCTGGGCTGGCTGTTTGCCCGCAAGCGCGAGACGCATGAGGCGGTCAAGGGCCTCTACATCCACGGTGGCGTCGGCCGCGGCAAGACCATGCTGATGGACATGTTCTTCGAGCTGTTGCCGGTGCGCCGCAAGCGCCGTGTCCACTTCAACGACTTCATGGCCGATGTGCAGGACCGTATCCAGAAGCACCGGCAGGCGCGCAAGAATGGCGACGTCAAGGAGGACGATCCGATCCCGCCCGTGGCCAAGGCCCTCGCCGAGCAGGCCTGGGTGCTGTGCTTCGACGAGTTCTCGGTCACCGACATTGCCGATGCGATGATCCTGTCGCGGCTGTTTTCGGCGCTGTTCGCCAGCGGCGTTGTGCTGGTCGCGACCTCGAACGTGGCGCCGGAAAATCTCTATGGCGACGGGCTGAACCGCCAGCTTTTCCTGCCGTTCATCGGCATCCTGGAGCGGCACACGCATGTGCTGTCGCTCGACACCGACAAGGACTACCGGCTCGAAAAGCTTGCCCGCACGCCGGTCTATGTCACGCCGGCCGATGCCGCGGCCGACCAGGCGCTCGACGAGGCGTGGCGGGCCATGACGCACGGTGCGCCGACGGCCGAGGCGTCGCTGACCGTCAAGGGCCGGCATTTGGTGATCCCGCGCGCTGCCGGCGTCGCGGCTCGCTTCTCCTTCGCCGATCTTTGCGAAAAGCCGCTCGGGGCACGCGATTACCTGGCCATTGCCGGCCGGTTCTCGACCATCTTCATCGACCACGTGCCGGTGCTGGGCGAAGGCAAGCGCAACGAGGCCAAGCGCTTCATCCTTTTGATCGACACGCTCTACGATCACCATGCGCGGCTGGTGGTAAGTGCCGAGGCGCCGCCACAGCAGCTTTATGTCGCCAAACGCGGCGTCGAGGTCTTCGAGTTCGAGCGCACCGCATCACGCTTGATCGAAATGCAGAGCCGCGACTGGCTGGAAGACTGGGCCGAGCGACAGAAGGCGAAGGATCCGGCGAACAGGCTCGAAGACCGGCACGGCGAGTCTCCCGCCGCCACGATCTGAGCCTTTCAGGCGGGTGGCAAGGTTCCGGCGACAACCGTGTAGTGATCGACGAATTCGGGTTTCTCCAGGAGATAGCGATCATCTTCCGGATAGTAGCGGGCCAGTTCCGGTGCGTCGCCGGCAAAGCTTCGCACGGCATCCATTGATGACCACCAGCTCAATGTGACGATCTCCGTCGTTCCGTCGCCACGATCACGCATAAGCATCTGGAAGCCGCGGTTGCCTTTCGTGGCTGCGTAATCAAGGCCTCCTGTCCTCTCGACATAGTCGGCATAGGCAGCGCGATCCTGTGTGCGGATGGCGGACGACCAGCGACGCAGAATGAGCGGTTCCGTTTCGGTCATGGCCAATCTTCCCTGTTGTTCAACCTGGAACGATCCTAGAGCCTGTAAACGTACATCACGAACGGCTCGGCCACCGAATCGCGCGATTCATAAAGTGCGCGGGCGGCGAGATTGTCCGGCTCGGTGCCGACCCAGGCCTCCTCGCAGCCATGCTCCCTGCCGATCGCGAACATGGCGTCGAGCATCTTTCGCGCGACGCCCTGGCGCCGGAAGGCCGGCGAAACGCCGACTTCGTCGACATAGAGCTCGCTGACCTTGTCAGGATGGCGATGGATGACCGCGGCGCATTGACCGACGACCACGCCATCGGCCAGCGCCACGATCATGAAATGGCCGGGTTCGGCGAGGTAGGCGGCCAGCCGATCCAGCCTGACCAGTTCGTCGAGCACATCCTCGGCGACTTTCATCACAAGGGCGTCATCGCCCGCCTCAAGCCTTATGATTTCCATCTTCATCGTGTAAATACTCCCAAGTCGGCTTATGAATTTTGACGTTTACGTAAATCCCAAACAGTCTAACCGATTGAAAATGCTCACTCCAAAATAATCGTTTGAATTTATCGCGCACCGGAGCTATTGGGTGCGGCGAAATCTCGCGGGTCCCCGCAACATTCCGGCCTCTTCCTCGACGCCGTATGGCGCCGTCACAGACAAAGGGAAAACATCCTCACATGGCACGCAACAAGATAGCGCTCATCGGCTCTGGCATGATCGGCGGCACGCTCGCTCACATGATCGGCCTCAAGGATCTCGGCGACGTGGTGCTGTTCGATATTGCGGAGGGTATTCCGCAAGGCAAGGGACTCGATATCGCGCAGTCATCGCCTGTCGATGGGTTCGATTCCAGGCTGACGGGCGTCAACGACTATGCCGGCATCGAGGGCGCCGACGTCTGCATCGTCACCGCCGGCGTGCCACGCAAGCCGGGCATGAGCCGCGACGACCTCCTGGGCATCAACCTGAAGGTCATGGAACAGGTCGGCGCCGGCCTCAAGAAATACGCGCCGAAGGCGTTCGTCATCTGCATCACCAATCCGCTCGATGCCATGGTGTGGGCGCTGCAGAAGTTTTCCGGCCTGCCAAAGAGCCATGTCGTCGGCATGGCCGGCGTGCTCGACAGCGCGCGCTTCCGCTATTTCCTGGCCGAGGAATTCAAGGTCTCGGTCGAGGACGTCACCGCCTTCGTGCTTGGCGGCCATGGCGATTCCATGGTGCCGATGATCCGCTATTCGACGGTATCGGGCATTCCGCTGCCCGACCTCGTCAAGATGGGCTGGACCTCGAAGGAAAAGCTCGACCAGATCGTGCAGCGCACCCGCGATGGCGGCGCCGAGATCGTCGGCCTGCTCAAGACCGGCTCGGCCTACTACGCGCCGGCTGCCTCGGCGATCTCGATGGCCGAAGCCTATCTCAAGGACAAGAAGCGCGTGCTGCCTTGCGCGGCGTTCCTCTCCGGCCAGTACGGCGTCAAGAACACCTATGTCGGCGTGCCCGTGGTGATCGGCGCCGGCGGCGTCGAGCGCATCATCGAGATCGACCTGAACAAGAGCGAGCAGAAGATGTTCGACAGTTCGGTGGCGACGGTGCAGGGCCTGACCGAGGCCTGCGTCAAGATCGCCCCGCATCTCGCCTCGAAGTGAACCTCCAGTAAGTGACCCGGAGACAATCCAGATGAACATCCATGAATATCAAGGCAAGGCGCTGCTGAAGGCTTTCGGCGCGCCGGTGGCCGAAGGCGTGCCGGTGTTCAAGGCGAGCGAGGCGGAAGCCGCCGCCAAGGCGTTGCCCGGTCCGCTCTATGTGGTGAAGAGCCAGATCCATGCCGGCGGCCGCGGCAAGGGCAAGTTCAAGGAGCTCGGCCCCGACGCCAAGGGTGGCGTGCGGCTGGCGAAGTCGGTGGCCGAAGTGGTCGCCAACGCCAACGAGATGCTCGGCCACACGCTGGTGACCAAGCAGACCGGTCCGGCCGGCAAGCAGGTCAACCGCCTCTACATCGAAGACGGCGCCGATATCGACCGCGAGCTCTATCTGTCGATCCTGGTCGACCGCTCGGTCGGCCGCGTTGCCTTCGTCGTTTCGACCGAAGGCGGCATGGACATCGAGGCGGTCGCGCATGACACGCCGGAAAAGATCATCACCGTCGCCATCGATCCGGAAAAGGGCGTGACGGCAGCCGATCTGAAGGCGCTCAACGGCGCCCTGAAGCTCGACGGCGAGGCTGCCAAGGACGGCAACACGCTGTTCCCGATCCTCTACAAGGCCTTCGTCGAGAAGGACATGAGCCTGCTCGAGGTCAATCCGCTGATCGTCATGAAGAACGGCCGGCTGCGCGTGCTCGACGCAAAAGTGTCGTTCGACAACAACGCGCTGTTCCGCCACCCGGACGTGCTCGAACTGCGCGACACCACCGAAGAGGACGAGAAGGAGATCGAGGCGTCGAAATACGACCTCGCCTATGTCGCGCTCGACGGCAATATCGGCTGCATGGTCAATGGCGCGGGCCTGGCCATGGCGACGATGGACATCATCAAGCTCTATGGCGCCGAGCCTGCCAACTTCCTCGATGTCGGCGGCGGTGCGTCCAAGGAAAAAGTGACGGCGGCGTTCAAGATCATCACCAAGGATCCGGCGGTCAAGGGCATCCTGATCAACATCTTCGGCGGCATCATGAAGTGCGACATCATCGCCGAGGGCGTCATTGCCGCGGTCAAGGAAGTCGGGCTGAAAGTGCCGCTGGTGGTGCGCCTGGAAGGCACCAATGCCGAGCTCGGCAAGAAGATCATCAACGACAGCGGCCTGAACGTGGTTTCGGCCGACGACCTCGACGACGCGGCCAAGAAGATCGTGGCGGCGGTGAAGGGCTGATCTGGTGCCTCCGCGCAAGATAAACCTGGTCGAGGCGGCGGATGCGAGGATCACCAAGGTCTTCGATCCGCACATCGCCGGTGACGTGAATGACAGCCAGGCGAAGGTCGCCAAGTTTGGCAAGGTCTTCGACTGGCACGCGCATGACAAAGAGGACGAAGCCTTCCTCGTGCTGCGTGGGCGTATCGCCATCGATTTCCGCGACGGTCCGGTCGAACTCGGCGAGGGCGATTTCATCGTCGTGCCGCGTGGCGTCGAGCACCGGCCGCGTTCGCTGAGCGAAGAGCCTGTCGTGCTGATGTTCGAGCCGGCGACGACGCTCAACACCGGAAACGCCAAGAGCGACCTCACCGTCGCCGACCTGAAGCGGCTCTGACCATGAACGCGGCACCCTTCTCCTCGCTTTCGGCCGATCATCAGCGCCTGCAGGCGCTGGTCGGCGCGTGGCGTGGCGAAGAAGAGGTGGCGGCCACACAATGGACCGATGCCGGCACCGCGACCGCCGAAGTGCTGACGGCGGCCGAATTCGGCGGCCTGTTCGTGGTGCAGAGCTATCGTCAGCGCCGCGATGGCACGATTTCGTTCGGCTCGCACAACGTCTTCGGTTTCGACCAGCCGAACAGTCTCGTCACCATGCACCAGTTCGATTCGACGGGCTTTGTGCCCGCCGCCCCCGCCACCGGCGCGTGGAACGGCAGCGAATTGGTGTTGGTGAGATCGTCGCCACGCGGATCGGCCCGTGTCACCTACACTTTCAATACTGACAGCAACTATCGCATGCGGCTGGAGTTCCAGCCGGCCGGCAGCGACATTTGGCAAGACATGGTGAGCGGCGTCTACCAGCGCGTTTCATCATCCTCGATCAACGGTTTTTAAAAAGGGCTCCCATGTCCATTCTCGTCGACAAGAACACCAAGGTGCTGGTGCAGGGCCTGACCGGCAAGACCGGCACGTTCCATACCGAACAGGCGCTGGCCTATCACGGAACCAAGATGGTCGGCGGCATCCATCCGAAGAAGGGTGGCGAGACCTGGACCGGCTCGAAGGGCGAGAGCCTGCCGATCTTCGCCACCGTCGCCGAGGGCAAGGCAAAGACCGGCGCCAACGCTTCCGTCGTCTATGTGCCGCCGGCGGGTGCCGCCGAAGCGATCCTGGAAGCGATCGAGGCCGAGATCCCGCTGATCATCTGCATCACCGAGGGCATACCGGTTATGGACATGATCAGGGTCAAGGCGAGGCTCGACCGCTCGACCTCGCGGCTGATCGGCCCGAACTGCCCGGGCGTGCTCACCCCCAACGAATGCAAGATCGGCATCATGCCCGGCAACATCTTCCGCAAGGGCTCGGTCGGCGTTGTTTCGCGCTCGGGAACACTTACCTATGAGGCTGTGTTCCAGACCACCAATGTCGGCCTCGGCCAGACCACCGCCGTCGGCATTGGCGGCGACCCCGTCAAGGGCACCGAGTTCATCGACGTGCTCGAGATGTTCCTCGCCGACGACGAGACCAAGTCGATCATCATGATCGGCGAGATCGGCGGTTCGGCCGAGGAAGACGCCGCGCAGTTCCTCAAGGACGAAGCCAAGCGTGGCCGCAAGAAGCCGATGGCCGGCTTCATCGCCGGGCGCACGGCGCCGGCCGGCCGCACCATGGGCCACGCGGGCGCGGTCATCTCCGGCGGCAAGGGCGGCGCCGAGGACAAGATCGCGGCGATGGAATCGGCCGGAATAAAAGTTTCGCCCTCGCCGGCCCGTCTCGGCACGACGCTGGTCGAGGCGATCAAAGGGTGAGAAACGATCGGCCGCTGGCCGACGAAAGGCCAGTTGCCTGGCTTTTCGAATTTCGAACGCCTGGCGCGAAAGCGAAGGGCCGGAAATGGAATGAGGGCTGGCGGCGGTTCGTTGGCCTTGAGGGGAACAAGGACGGGTGAACCGTTCGACATCGCGGCAATGCCGCAAACGTAAGGAGACGGAGCAAGGGCTCCGCTAAGTGACATGGCAAGACAAGATCAGGCCAACGACCAATTTTCGCTCACCTCTTTCCTCTATGGCGGCAACGCCGACTACATAGACGCGCTCTATGCCGCCTATGAGGACGATCCCGCCTCGGTCAATCCCGAATGGCAGGAGTTCTTCGCCGGGCTGAAGGACGACGCCGGCGACGTGCGCAAGAACGCCAAGGGTGCCTCCTGGGCCAAGCCATCCTGGCCGCTGCAGGCCAATGGCGAGCTGGTGTCGGCGCTCGACGGCAACTGGGGCATCGTCGAGAAGCATCTGGAAAAGAAGGTCAAGGACAAGGCGGTCACCAACGGTGTCGTTCTTTCCGACGCCGACGTGCACCAGGCGACGCGCGATTCCGTGCGCGCCATCATGATGATCCGCGCCTACCGCATGCGCGGCCACCTGCACGCCAATCTCGACCCGCTCGGCATCGCCAAGCCGCTCGAGGACTACAACGAATTGTCGCCGGAGAATTACGGCTTCACCGAAGCCGACTATGACCGGCCGATCTTCCTCGACAATGTGCTAGGGCTCGAATTCGGCACCGTCCGGCAGATGCTGGAGATCCTGACCCGCACCTATTGCTCGACGCTCGGCGTCGAATTCATGCACATCTCCGATCCCGAGGAGAAGGCCTGGATCCAGGCGCGCATCGAGGGCGCCGACAAGGAGATCACCTTCACCGCGACCGGCAAGAAGGCGATCCTGCAGAAGCTGATCGAATCCGAAGGTTTCGAGCAGTTCGCCGACATCAAGTACAAGGGCACCAAGCGTTTCGGCCTCGATGGCAGCGAGGCGCTGATCCCGGCGCTGGAGCAGATCATCAAGCGTGGCGGCCAGCTCGGCATGAAGGAGATCGTGCTCGGCATGGCGCATCGCGGCCGGCTGAATGTGCTCTCCCAGGTGATGGCCAAGCCGCACCGCGCCATCTTCCATGAGTTCAAGGGCGGCTCGGCCGCCCCCGACGAGGTCGAAGGTTCGGGCGACGTCAAGTACCATCTCGGCGCCTCGTCGGACCGCGAGTTCGACGGCAACAAGGTGCATCTGTCGCTGACCGCCAACCCCTCGCATCTGGAAATCGTCGATCCTGTCGTGATGGGCAAGGCGCGCGCCAAGCAGGACTATCTGTTCGGCCGCAGCCGCGAGGAGATCGTGCCGCTGGAGGAGCGCGCCAAGGTGCTGCCGCTCTTGCTGCACGGCGACGCCGCCTTCGCCGGCCAGGGCGTGATTGCCGAAATCCTCGGCCTGTCCGGGCTGCGCGGCCACCGCGTCGCCGGCACGCTGCACTTCATCATCAACAACCAGATCGGCTTCACCACCAATCCGCGCTTCTCGCGCTCGTCGCCCTATCCGTCCGACGTCGCCAAGATGATCGAGGCGCCGATCTTCCACGTCAACGGCGACGATCCGGAAGCGGTGGTCCATGCCACCAAGGTGGCGATCGAATTCCGCATGAAGTTCCACAAGCCGGTGGTGGTGGACATGTTCTGCTACCGCCGCTTCGGCCACAATGAGGGCGACGAGCCGGCCTTCACCCAGCCGATCATGTATCGCAACATCCGCAACCACAGGACGACGGTGCAGATCTATGCCGACCGCCTGATTGCCGAAGGCCATATCACCCAGGCCGAATTCGACAAGATGAAGGCGGACTGGCGGGCGCATCTGGAATCGGAGTGGGAGGTCGGCCAGCACTACAAGCCCAACAAGGCCGACTGGCTCGACGGCGCCTGGTCAGGCCTGCGCACGGCCGACAACCAGGACGAAACGCGGCGCGGCAAGACCGCCGTGCCGGTCAAGACGCTGAAGGAAATCGGCAGGAAGCTGACCGAGGTGCCGAAGGATTTCGAGGCGCACAAGACGATCATCCGGTTCCTGGAGAACCGCCGCCAGGCGATCGAGTCCGGCGAAGGCATCGACTGGTCGACGGCCGAGGCGCTGGCCTTCGGCGCCATCCTGCTCGACGGAAACCCGATCCGGCTGTCGGGCCAGGATTCCGAACGCGGCACCTTCTCGCAGCGCCATTCGGTGCTCTACGACCAGCGCGACGAAACCCGCTACATCCCACTCAACAACCTGTCCGCCGCGCAGGCGGGCTACGAAGTCATCAACTCGATGCTGTCGGAAGAGGCGGTGCTCGGTTTCGAATATGGCTACAGCCTTGCCGAGCCGAAGGCGCTGACGCTGTGGGAAGCGCAGTTCGGCGACTTCGCCAACGGCGCCCAGGTGGTGTTCGACCAGTTCATCTCGTCGGGTGAGCGCAAGTGGCTCAGAATGTCGGGCCTCGTCTGCCTGCTGCCGCATGGCTATGAAGGCCAGGGTCCGGAACATTCCTCGGCGCGGCTCGAGCGTTTCCTGCAGCTTTGCGCCGAAGACAACATGCAAGTGGCCAACTGCACGACGCCGGCCAACTACTTCCACATCCTGCGCCGGCAGTTGAAGCGGGACTTCCGCAAGCCGCTGATCCTGATGACGCCGAAGTCGCTGCTGCGCCACAAGCGAGCGGTGTCGACACTGCCGGAAATTTCCGGCGAGAGCTCGTTCCACCGGCTTTTGTGGGACGATGCCCAGCTGCTTCCCGGCCAGGCGATCAAGCTGGTCAAGGATTCGAAGATCCGTCGCGTCGTGCTGTGCTCGGGCAAGGTCTACTACGACCTCTACGAAGAGCGCGAGAAGCGCGGCATCAACGACATCTACCTGCTGCGCGTCGAACAGCTCTATCCATTCCCGGCCAAGGCGCTGATCACGGAACTGTCGCGCTTCCGCAACGCCGAGATGGTGTGGTGCCAGGAGGAGCCCAAGAACATGGGTGCCTGGTCGTTCATCGACCCGTATCTGGAGTGGGTGCTGGCGCATATCGACGCCAAGCATCAGCGGGTGCGCTACACCGGCCGTCCGGCTGCCGCGTCGCCGGCGACCGGACTGATGTCCAAGCACCTTGCCCAGCTCGCCGCCCTGCTCGAAGACGCGCTCGGCGAATAAACAGAACCCGACAAGAAACGGACAGGCACAATGGCTACCGAAATCCGCGTTCCCACTCTCGGCGAATCCGTCACCGAAGCGACCATCGGCAAATGGTTCAAGAAGGTGGGCGACGCCATTGCCGCCGACGAGCCCCTGGTCGAGCTCGAGACCGACAAGGTGACGGTGGAGGTGCCGGCCGCCGCCGCGGGGACGCTGAGCGAAATCACCGCCAAGGAAGGCGAGACGGTCGGCGTCGGCGCTTTGCTGGGTTCGATTTCGGCCGGCGGGGACGCCGCCGCACCAGCGACCAAGCCGCAAGCGGTGTCGCAGGCCTCGAGCCCCGACGCGGCGTCCACCGTCAAGCAGGCGGCGGTCGAAACCGCCAAGATCGCGGGCGATGCCGGCGCGGTCGAGCCACGCGGCATGCCGCCGGCGCCGGCGGCGGCGAAGCTGATCGCCGAGAACAATCTGGCGGTCGATCAGCTCTCCGGTTCGGGCAAGCGTGGCCAGGTGCTGAAGGGCGACGTGCTCGACGCGATCTCCAAGGGCGCGCCGTCGCAGCCGGCCGAAACGCCCAAGGCGGCACCGGCGCCCGCACCGGTCACTGTCCGTGCGCCGTCCTCGGGCGACGATGCGTCGCGCGAGGAGCGCGTGCGCATGACCAAGCTGCGCCAGACGATCGCGCGCCGCCTCAAGGAAGCACAGTCGACCGCCGCCATGCTGACCACCTTCAACGAGGTCGACATGTCAGCGGTGATGGCGCTCAGGACCAAATACAAGGACGTGTTCGAGAAGAAGCACGGCGTGAAGCTCGGCTTCATGGGCTTCTTCACCAAGGCGGTGACGCATGCGCTGAAGGAAATCCCTTCGGTCAACGCCGAGATCGACGGCACCGACATCATCTTCAAGAACTACGCGCATATCGGCGTCGCCGTCGGCACCGAAAAGGGCCTCGTCGTGCCTGTCGTGCGCAATGCCGACCAGATGTCGATCGCCGAGATCGAGAAGGATATCGGCCGGCTGGGCATCGCCGCGCGCGACGGCAAGCTGTCGGTCGCCGACATGCAGGGCGGCACGTTTACCATTTCCAACGGTGGCGTTTACGGGTCGCTGATGTCGACGCCGATCCTCAACGCGCCGCAGTCCGGCATTCTGGGCATGCACAAGATCCAGGACCGGCCTGTCGTGGTCGGCGGCCAGATCGTCATCCGGCCGATGATGTACCTGGCGCTCAGCTACGATCACCGCATCGTCGACGGCAAGGAAGCCGTGACCTTCCTGGTGCGTGTCAAGGAAAGCCTGGAGGATCCGGAACGGCTGGTGCTCGATTTGTGATCGGGGCTGATCCGCGATGAGCGGTTGGCCGGATACCTTACGCCAATTGTTTCGACGTGGACGTGCCTGGCTTTTCTCCGATTTGCCTGTGGTCGCTTCGCCCGCCGATTGGGATGCCTCCGAGGTTAACAGCAATCTCGGCGTCTTCGCCCTAAGCGAAGACGAGATGGCGGAGCGGAAGATTACCATCACCACGGTTGGTCAGCTTGAGCTACCGACAGGCGAAATCATCGCCTGCGATCCACTGATCACCGGGCTGGAACGGCCTGCGTTTGGCCGCAAGGTCAGACCGGGACGCTACCAGGTCACCCTGCTTGAGGCGCAAGGCCGTGTTGCCGCGGCGGTCTTGCGATTTGGCGCTGGCTTGCCGGCGCGCTGGGAATTGGCCACCTTCGCTCGCGATCGCCCATCAGCCTACGAGTTTGAATTTATCGTCGATGACGCGGTCGCGTCGTTCATGGACAAGTCGGTTCTGACGGTAATGACCGACCCGGAAGAACTTGACGACTATCTTGCTGACGTTGCGTGCTCTCTCGACAGATTCGGCATGGATTATCCGATTGATGGGAGCCCGCTCAATGTCGCCATGTTTGACACTGGCTTCGGTGACGGCGCGTATCGGTCCTTCTGGGGATTGGACGCCGCCGGCGAACCACTTCTCCTGATGACCGACTTCGAAGTGCTCGAAAACGCGGACGGCCGAGAAAGCAACCAGGCGAACTGATGACAAACGTCACTACGCCCATGGTCGGATTTTTGGCCGCTCTCACAGCGGCGACTTCCAGTGCCCATGCCGCCTGCCCGATCGAGCTTGCCGTCTATGGCGACGCCCAGAGTGGCAGCGAGATCGATTTCACGCCGACCGGAACCTCCGCGACCGTCACCAACACGTTCCGGATGATCCTCGACAACAATGTCGTGCTGAACGGCATCGTCATGTGGAACGAAGGCGTGTCGCGGCCGAACGGCGCGCTGATGTACAAATGCCCTGAGGGCGACGTCACCGGCGAGGAGCTCGCCGCCTGCACGCTCTGGCATGGCGTCATCTACACGTCGGACGACAAGGGCAGCATCGGGCTACTGCCGGCCGAAGGTGTCGAGGCGCCGAAGACGCTGATCCTGCCGGATCTCGGTCCGGCGCTGCGTCAATCCTCGGCATATGGCGGCAGCGGATTTTCGAAAGTGCCGTGGGATGTGTTTGCCTTGAAGGGATGCCAGGAATGAGCGAGGCGCAAAAGGTGCTGCTGGTCACCGGCGGCAGCCGCGGCATCGGCGCCGCGATCTGCAGGCTCGGGTCGAAGGCCGGCTATCGCGTGGCGGTCAACTACGCCTCGAACCAGAATGCCGCCGACGCGCTGGTCAGCGAAATCAAGGCGGCCGGCGGCGAAGCTTTTGCCGTCAAGGGCGATGTCGGTAGCGAGGCCGATGTCGTGGCGATGTTCGGCGCCGTCGACCGCGCCTATGGCCGGCTCGATGCTTTCGTCAACAATGCCGGCATCGTCGACGTCAAGGCGCGCGTCGACGAGATGGATGTCGCACGGCTCGAGCGCATGATGCGCATCAATGTCGTCGGCTCGTTCCTCTGCGCCCGCGAGGCGGTCAAGCGCATGTCGACGCGCCACGGCGGGCCGGGCGGATCCATCGTCAACATTTCGTCGGCCGCGGCTGTGCTGGGCTCGCCGGGCGAATTTGTCGACTATGCCGCCTCCAAGGGCGCCATCGACACCTTCACCATCGGGCTCGCCCGCGAGGTGGCGCTGGAAGGCATCCGCGTCAATGCAGTGCGACCTGGCCTCATCGACACCGAAATTCATGCCTCCGGCGGGCAGCCGGACAGGATAGAACGGTTCCGCGATATACTGCCGATGAAGAGAGCCGGCACCGCGGATGAAGTCGCGGGCGCGGTTCTCTATCTTCTATCCGACACCGCGTCCTATACGACGGGCGCGATCCTGAATGTAAGCGGCGGCCGCTGAGCCCCAATCGAGAAGGACAGTATCATGGCTTATGACGTCGTTATCATCGGATCGGGACCGGGCGGCTATGTTTGCGCCATCAAGGCGGCGCAGCTCGGGCTGAAGGTCGCGGTGGTCGAGAAGAACGCGACCTTTGGCGGCACCTGCCTCAACATCGGCTGCATTCCGTCGAAAGCGCTGCTCCATGCCTCCGAGATGTTCGCCGAGGCCGGCCATTCCTTCGACACGCTCGGCGTCGAGATATCAGCGCCGAAATTGAACCTGAAGAAGATGATGGCGCACAAGGATGCGACAGTGTCGTCGAACGTCAACGGCGTCGCCTTCCTGTTCAAGAAGAACAAGATCGACTCGTTCCGCGGCACCGGCAAGGTGGTCGCGGCCGGCAAGGTCTCGGTGACCGGCGAGGACGGCAAGGTCGAGGAGATCGAGACCAAGAACATCGTCATCGCCACCGGTTCGGACGTCGCCGGCATTCCCGGCGTCAAGGTCGATATCGACGAGAAGGTGATCGTGTCGTCGACCGGCGCGCTGTCGCTGGACAAGGTGCCGGGCCACCTGGTGGTGGTCGGTGGCGGCGTCATCGGGCTTGAGCTCGGCTCGGTGTGGGCACGGCTCGGTGCCAAGGTAACCGTGGTCGAGTTCCTCGACACCATCCTGGGCGGCATGGACGGCGAGGTCTCCAAGCAATTCCAGCGGCTGCTGTCCAAACAGGGTTTCGAGTTCAAGCTCGGCGCCAAGGTGACAGGTGTGGCCAAGGCCAAGAAGGGTGCGACCGTCACCTTCGAGCCGGTCAAGGGCGGTGCCGCCGAGACCATCGAAGCCGATGCGGTGCTGATCGCCACCGGGCGCCGCGCCTATTCCGACAGCCTTGGCCTGAAAGAAGCCGGCGTCGAGGTGGACGAGCGTGGCCGGGTCAAGACCGACGGCCATCTCAGGACCAATGTATCAGGCATCTACGCCATCGGCGATGTCATCGCCGGGCCGATGCTGGCGCACAAGGCCGAGGACGAGGGTGTGGCGGTGGCGGAAACCATCGCCGGCCAGGCCGGCCACGTGAACTATGACGTCATCCCGAGCGTCGTCTACACCAGCCCGGAGATCGCCTCGGTCGGCAAGACCGAGGAAGAGCTGAAGAAGGCCGGCATCGACTACAAGGCGGGAAAGTTTCCGTTCAGCGCCAATGGCCGGGCGCGTGCCATGCTGCACACCGATGGTTTTGTGAAGATCCTCGCCGACAAGTCGACCGACCGCGTGCTGGGTGTCCATATTGTCGGCTTCGGCGCCGGCGAGATGATCCACGAAGCGGCGGTTCTGATGGAGTTCGGCGGCTCGTCGGAGGATCTCGCCCGCACCTGCCACGCGCATCCGACGATGTCGGAAGCGGTGAAGGAGGCGGCGCTGGCGACCTTCTTCAAGCCGATCCATATTTAAGGCCTACTTCGTCATCCCAGGGCGGAGCAGGAGCGAAGCGACGTCGCGGAGACCCTGGGATCCATGCCGCAACGTCAGAGCGTCGCTGCGGTGCAGAATTCTGTCCTGCGGCATTCCTCGGCTGAGGTCGCGGCATGGATCCTCGGGTCAAGCCCGAGGATGACGAACGCGTGGCGCCTCAGCCCAAACAAAACGGCCCGCTTTTCAGCGGGCCGCTCGTATCGATGTCGAGCCGATCAGTTGGCCGGTGCGGCAGGAGCCGGTGCAGGCGCTGGTGCGGGCTCTGCCGGAGCTGGGGCCGCCGGTGCAGGAGCCGCGGGAGCCGGTTCGGCAGGCTTCATCGGTTCCGCAGGCGCGGGTGCCGGCGCCGGTGTGCTGGCTGCCGGCGGCTCGGCGGGTGCAGGATGCTCGCCGCTTCTTCCGAAAACATAATACGCGACAATCGCCAGAATAACGACGACCAGCGCAATCAACCAGGGGCTGCCGCCGCTGCTCGACTGGACGACCGTGGTGCGGTCGACGCGAGGGTCGGTCCCTGTCGGCGGGACAGGATTGAACGGGTCGTTTGGATTTGGTGCGTTCGCCATAAAAGTGTCCTCCGCGAATGAAAATGATCAATCAACATCCATCAACGCGCAACCATCGAATGGGTTTCACGCCAGCGGAGGAAAACACCGAAAACGCGGCGCCGGAGCCTCCGCTGCCACCCGACTCAATTGACGGCGGTGAAGTATAGCCTGCTTTGCGGAAATCCTCGACCACCCCGCCGGACTGGCGGCATTTCGCCACGCAGCGAACCGAGCCGACCGATGCTATCGTCGGTTGCGAGGGATTTGCCGGTATGACGCCCACTGCACAGACTTTTCCCGATCCCAAAGGCGCTCTGGCCGGCGCCCAGTTCGCCGACCGATACGTGCTGACAACCAATGGTCTCGCACTGACCGCGATTGGCGCGGCGGAACGCGTCCTGGGGCGAACACCGCGATGGGTTGGCCGGCTTATGCTGCTACGCAACCTCGCCGTCAGGCCATTTGGGCTGAAAACGGGAGCCGAACCCGACGTCCCTCCGGAACGCAGGATCGGCATATTTCCGCTCATCAGCCAGGCGCCTGGCAGGGTCGTCCTTGGTCTGGACGACCTGCATCTCGACTTCCGTATCCTGGTGGAGGTGAACGACCTCGGCTCGGGCCGGCAGGAGGTGGCCGCGTCGACGATCGTGAAGACGCACAATCTGCTTGGGCGGACGTATCTCGCCATCATCAAGCCGTTTCACCGGATCATCGTTCCGGCGATGCTGGCTCAGGTTTTGATCAAGCAGGGTTAAAGCCCAACTGCCGTGACGGTATAGCCGGCTTTGCGGAAATCCTCGACCAGTCCATCGGGACCGGGAAGGTGCAGGGCGCCGACCGCCATGAAGGCATTGCCTTTGGCTAGGATCGGCTCGGCGTGGTCGACCATCACCTTGTTGCGGCTGGTGATCATGGTCTCCTCGAACGCCGCGTAGCTGCCGGCCCGGTCGCCTTCCGCATCCGGGAGCACGGCGCGAAACAACGGCCAGAACATGCCGGTCTCGCCGCTTTGGTAGAGCACGATCATGGTCTCGTTGACGTCGTTGACCTTGTCGCCAAGCTTCACGGTATCGACCAGCCCTTTCATGTGAAAGGCGAGCGGCAGCGAGGCCATGGCGCGGAGCTGGCTGGCAGCCGTTTCCAACCCTTCCACCGGCTTGCCCGCGGCCTTGGCACTTTCCGCCAGCTTGACGTCGAGCACCGGTGCGCCGCCCGACTGGCGAGCAAGCTCGCAGGCCGGCAGTGCCAGCATCGCCGACAGCAGCCAGGGCTTCATCTTGGCGACCGTCAACGGCGGAATACCGCGCGCGTCGAGCGCGCTGTTCATGGCCGCGGCATCGTCCGGCGACAGCAACGACGACAGCGTCGTGTTGTCGGTGAACATCATCAGGTCCGGCTCCTTGAGCATCGCAGCCATCATCTTCTGCTTGTCGAGCACGTCGGTGGTCTCGATGACGATGGTGCCAGCGGCATCAAAGGCCGTTTGCGCGGCTGGCGGCAGCGCTGTCACGCGCGGGTCGGTCATGTGCATGGTGCCGAACAGGAAGGACGGCTTTTCGCCCGGCCTCTCCAGCTTCCACAGCAAGCCCTTGCCGTTCGGCGTGGCGGCGGCTTCCGCTTCGATCTTGCGGTAGGTGGCCGGATCGTCCTTTTGCAGGGCCGACAGCATGTCGGCGCCGGTACAGGTCGGAATCTCGGCATGGGCCCTGCCGGCCGCGAACAGCAGGGCGGCGAGGAAAGACAGGAAAAACAGCACGTTGAGCGCAACGAGCAGCTTCAGCGAGATGAGAGCCGCGCGGTCGGCGACGGCGATGACGCGTTTCATGGCTCTATCTTCGTGTTTGACCATGATCTCTTCCCGAAAACCGGGGCCCACTCTTCCGGATCATGGTCTGGTGTAGGATCAAAAAGCGGCGAAACGGTTAACCGGCGCGGCGAAATTGTCTTGGACGAAGCCGCCGGTCATGCGCGGGGATGGGCGGACTCGTAGATTTCGAGCAGCCTCGCGGTGTCGACGCCGGTGTAGATCTGCGTAGTCGACAGGCTGGCGTGGCCCAGGAGTTCCTGGATGGTGCGCAGGTCGCCGCCGCGGCCGAGCAGATGCGTGGCGAAGGAATGGCGCAGCGCATGCGGCGTCGCCGTGTCGGGCAGGTTGAGCGCCGAGCGCATTTTCGCCATGTCGCGCTGGACGATGGCCGGGTTGAGCGGGCCGCCACGGGCGCCGCGAAACAGCAGCCCCTTCGGGTCGAGATGATACGGACACAGCCGTCGGTATTCGGCGATCGCCCGCAGCGCCACCGGCAGCACCGGCACCAGCCGCGTCTTGCCACCCTTGCCGGTGACGCGCAGCACGGTGTCGCTAGGCAACGCCAGATCCGCGCCGGCCAGGCCGAGCGCCTCGGAAATGCGCAGGCCAGAGCCGTAGAGCAATGTCAGCACGGCGGCGTTGCGGGCGGCGATCCAGGGTTCCTCGGCCAGTTGGCCTTCGACGGACACGACGTGCTTTGCATCGCTCGCCGTCAACGGCTTCGGCAGCGACTTGGGCTGGCGCGGAGCGCGCAAGGCCGCGGCGCCAGCGGCATTGACGAGGCCGCGCCGTTCAAGAAAACGCAGCAGCGAACGGATGCCGGCCAGCCCACGGCCAAGCGTGCGGGCGCCGGCGCCGGCGTTGCGGCGGGCGGCGAGGAAGCCGCGCAGGTCGGCCGGGCGCAGATTGGCGATGTCGGCAATGCCGGGCGAGCCGCCGCAATGGCCGGTGAGAAAATGCAGGAACTGGCGGGTGTCGCGCTCATAGGCCTCGACGGTTTCGGGCGACAGCCGGCGTTCGCGCGCCAGCATCTTCAGCCAGCTTTCACGCGCCGCCTGCAGATCGGGTTTTGCCGGGATGAGGAATTCCTGCATGACATGCTTTCATTCTTTGTCTCATGCATGTCGTTGTCGCCAAAACCGGAGCCACTTTTTTGGGCGACATGCATTCCCGGCCATTTTCCGGCAGCCGGGTTAGGAAGCGGTGAAGAGCGCGTCATTGAAATGACAATCGGGGAGCGTTAGAGCAAAGCCAAAGGATTTCATGCGATGAACAAGCCCCAGAACCCTGTCCAGATGGCCGTGATCGGCGCCGCCCACGGCATCAAGGGCGAGTTGCGGGTGAAAACCTTCACTGGCGAGCCGCTGGCGCTGGCCGACTATGGACCGCTCTACGCCAAGGACGGCCGCGCCTTCCAGATCGTCGACATCCGACCCGCCAACACCGTCGTCGTGGTCCGCTTCAAAGGCATCAGCGACCGCAACGCCGCCGAGGCGCTGGCCGGCACGGAATTGTTCGTCGATCGCTCAGTGCTGCCGGACGATGGCGAGGAGGACGAATTCTACCATGCCGACCTGATCGGGCTGGCAGTCCGGGACGACACCGGTGCTGACATCGGCAAGGTCGTCGCGGTGCACAATTTCGGCGGCGGCGATATCCTCGATGTGACGCTGGGCGGGCGCAAGGGCGTGCTGATCCCGTTCACGCAGGCCGCCGTGCCGCAAGTGTCGCTCGCCGAGGGTTTTGTCCGCGTTGATCCGGCGGCCGCCGGGCTCATTGAAGACGAGGATGTCGATGCGCCTGGCGAAGAAGGCTTCGACCCGAAGGGCAGGCCGCGCGGACCAAGGGACGCCGGGGGCAACCGGTGACGTTCAAGGCCTCGGTGCTGACGCTTTATCCCGAGATGTTTCCCGGCGCGCTCGGCCTGTCGCTGGCCGGGCGGGCGCTGGAGGCGGGCACGTGGTCGCTTGAGGCAATCCAGATCCGCGACTTTGCCGCCGATCGTCACCGCACCGTCGACGACACGCCGGCCGGCGGTGGCGCCGGCATGGTGATGCGCGCCGACGTGCTGGCGAAAGCCATCGACCACGCCTCGCCGCCGGGCGATGCGCGGCCACGGTTGTTGATGAGCCCGCGCGGCAAGCCGCTGACACAGGCGCGCGTGCGCGACCTGGCCGCCGGGCCGGGTGCGGTCATCCTGTGCGGCCGCTTCGAGGGTGTCGACCAGCGGCTGATCGAAGCGCGGAACCTGGAAGAGGTCTCGATCGGCGATTTCATCCTCTCGGGTGGCGAGCCGGCAGCCCTTGTGCTGCTCGACGCGGTGGTGCGGCTGCTGCCTGGCGTGATGGGCAATTCGGTGTCTGGCGAGGAAGAAAGCTTCGAGAACGGCCTGCTCGAACATCCGCACTACACGCGGCCGCAGGAATTTGAAGGAAGGCCAATTCCCGAGGTGCTGATTTCCGGCAACCACAAGAAGATCGCCGCATGGCGGCGGGCGGAGTCGGAGGCGCTGACGAAAGAGCGGCGGCCTGATCTGTTGGTCGCTCAGCCTTTGGCAAAATAGTAAAAGGCGAGAAACAGGCCGACGGCGACGACGAAGCCGCGCACCACACTCTGCGGCACGCGCCTGGCGATCCAGACGCCGGCATAGCCGCCGAGCGCGCCGCCCGGGATCATGATGATCGCCTGCGGCCAGGCGACGACGCCGCCCGAGACGAAGACGATGATCGCCACCGCGGCGATGACGATGGCTAGCATGTTCTTCAGCGCGTTCAGCCGGTGATAGTCGCCAGCCTGGGTCAGGCCGAGCGTGGCCAGCATCATCACTCCCATGCCGGCGCCAAAGAAGCCGCCATAGATGGCGGTGACGAACTGTGCCAGGGAACCGGCCAGCGAGCCGACGGCCGCTTCGTGCCCCGGCTTCGGCGCAGGCTTGAGCCATGGCCCGGCGGCAAACAGCGCCGTTGCACCCAGCAGCAGCCACGGCACCAGGACGCGGAAGGACGGGTTGTCGAGCGCCAGCAGGATCAGCGCGCCAGCCAGCGCGCCGGCCGCCGAGATCAGGCAGAGCAGCAGCGCGCCGCGCCAGAAATGCCTGATGTCGTCTGAGTAGGCGAGCGTCGAGGTGATGTAGCCTGGAAACTGCGTGACCGAGGAGGTGGCGTTGGCGACGATCGGCGGCAGGCCGACCAATGTCATGGCGCCGAAGGTGATGAAGGTGCCGCCGCCGGCGACCGCGTTGGCGGCGCCTGACAGAAAGCCCGCGAGGAAAAGCAGGATGGCGTCGAAGAAAGACATGAGGAAGCCGCCGTGGAAAACTATGCCAGGCCCGGCTTAGGAAGCTTGGGACGCGGGCGCAACCCCGCACCGGAGGATTGCGATGATGGCACGCGCGCAAAAAAAGACTCGGGCCAAGGCGTGACAAAGCGCTGAAATAGCTGTATGTGCCCGCCGAACCGGAAGAAGAATCTGCCGGACCCGTCAACAATGACGGTGTAGTCGCCCCTGCCCAATGTCTTGCAGACAAAGGGCATAGCCGAGCGGTCAATGGAACTGCAAGGCGAGTGTCGGACGCTCTGACTGTCGGAAGAACAAGAAGTGGACTTTTGAGATGGATATTCTCCGTCAGCTCGAGGCCGAACAGGCCGCCAAGATCGAAGCCAAGCGCAAGCTTCCCGAATTCCAGCCCGGCGACACCGTGCGCGTCCAGGTCCGCGTGACCGAGGGCACCCGCACCCGCGTCCAGGCCTATGAGGGCGTCGTCATCGCCCGCGCCGGCTCCGGCTTCCAGGAAAATTTCACCGTCCGCAAGATCTCCTACGGCGAAGGCGTCGAGCGCGTGTTCCCGGTCTACTCGCCGATGGTCGAAGGCGTCGAGATCGTGCGTCGCGGCAAGGTGCGTCGCGCCAAGCTCTATTACCTGCGCGATCGCCGCGGCAAGTCGGCCCGTATTTCGGAAAACACCGGCGTGCGCGCCCGCAAGCTGAACGACGAGGAGCGTGATGCGCTGAACGCCGAGAAGGCGCGCATCGAAGCCGAGAAAGTGGCCGCTGCCGAGGCGCTGGCCGTCGAGAAGGCCGCTCAGGACGCCGCCGAGAAGAAGGCCGCCGCTGAGGCAGCCGCCGCCGCTGAAGCGACCCCGGCGGAATAAGGTTTTCGTCAGCATGTTCAAAAAGGCGGCTTCGGCCGCCTTTTTTCGTTTCAGGGCTGAGCTTCGGATCGGAATTGCTGGTTGACTCCATTTATCTTGTACACTAATGAATCGTGTACAAGATAAATGGAGAAGCGAGATGCCCGCACTGTATTCCACCCAAGCCCGCGCCGTCGGCGGCCGCGCCGGTCACGTCCAGAGCGACGACGGCCTGCTCAGCCTCGATCTTGCCATGCCCAAGGAGCTTGGCGGCAAGGGCGGCGCCACCAATCCCGAGCAGCTTTTCGCCGCGGGCTATGCCGCCTGCTTCGAAAGCGCCATGCGCTTCATCGCCGGCAAGCAGAAGCTGCCGCTGCAGGATGCCTCGGTGACGGCGACCGTCAGCCTGCATACCAATGCGCAGGGTGGATTTGTGCTTGGCGTTTCGCTCACGGCCGAAACGAAAGGTCTTGATCAGGCGGCGGCGGAGGCGCTTGTATCGGCGGCGCACCAGGTTTGCCCCTATTCCAACGCCATCAAGGGCAACATCGAGGTGGCGCTTTCGGCAAAGGCGCTTCCAGCAAAGGCAGCATGACCACCAGAACGACACCCTCGCCCCTGGACGTCCCGGCGGATGCCGCCGGGATACCGAAGCTCGCGCAGCATCTCTGCTTCGCGCTCTATTCGGCGAGCGGACTGATGACGCGGCTCTACCGGCCGCTGCTCGAACCGCTCGGCCTGACCTATCCGCAATATCTGACCATGCTGGCGCTGTGGGAGCATTCGCCACGCACCGTCGGCGAGGTTGGCGAAACGCTGGGGCTGGATTCGGCAACGCTGACGCCGCTGCTCAAGCGCCTGGAGGCGAACGGCATGGTGACGCGCCGGCGCGATCCCGCCGACGAGCGTCGGGTGCTGGTCGAACCGACGCCCCAGGGCCAGGCGTTGCGCGAGAGCGCCAAGGCGGTGTCGGCGGCGATGCGGTGCCATTCGCCGCTCGATGGCGACGAGCTCAAATCCCTGCATCACACCTTGACCCGGCTGATCGACGGGTTGCGTGAGGCCACTGCCCCCGCGCCGCACCACGATTGACGGGACCGCAAGGATCGTTCCGAAATCCGGGGAATGAAGGCACCGGAATCCGCTTTCGCATGAACTGACGCAGCGGACCGTCTTGCATGGCGCTTGCGGAAAGCTAAAGTCGGCGCCGGATTTCCTGCAAGCCCGGCCCATGTCCGGGCCATTCAATTTCCGGGAGTGTGTCATGACCAAATCGAAACTGCTGCTGGCCGGCCTGCTTGCCCTCATCCTGGCGCCCGTCGCCGCCTTCGCGCAGGCGCTGCCAGATCTCGGCGGCAAGAAGGTGGTGGTGGTGACCGAAAACGCCTATCCGCCGCTGCAGTTCATCGACGCCAAGACGGGAAAACAGATCGGCTGGGAATATGACGCGATGAACGAGATCGCCAAGCGGCTGAATTTCAAGGTCGAGTACCAGAACACTTCCTGGGACGCGATGATCCAGGCGGTTTCCGACAACCAGTACAACATCGGCATGACCGGCATCACCATCAAGGACGACCGCAAGGAGAAGGTCGATTTCTCCGATCCCTACATGCGCTCGGAACAGTTCATGCTGGTGCGTGGGGACGAAAGCCGCTTCACCGACGCCAAGACATTCGGCGCCTTCAAGGACGGGCTGATCGGCGCGCAGGCCGGCACGACGCCCTTCTACACCGCCGTCTACAGCGTGCTCGACGGCAATGAGCAGAACCCGCGCATCAAGCTTTTCGAGACCTTTGGTGCCACGGTTCAGGCGCTGAAGTCCGGCGACGTCGATGTCGTGCTGACCGACGGCACCGCCGGCAAAGGCTATGTCGACGCCTCGGAAGGCAAGCTGAAATTGATCGGCGGACCGCTCGGCACCGAGGATTTCGGCTTCATCTTCCCCAAGGGCTCGGATCTGGTGAAGCCGGTCAACGCGGCGATCGCGGCGCTGAAGGCCGACGGCACGCTGGAGGCGCTCAACAAGAAATGGTTCCTCGACTACAAGATGGGGCAATAGTCCGTCTTGGTGCGCGCATTGCATGATGATCGCGCGCTGGAACTCGTAGCGGAACGCGACTGTCGTTTCGCCGGCAGCGCCTGATGGCGACGTCTGCATCTTCCTCCAAGGCCGACTTCCCGTGGTGGCTTGTTGTGGCCGGGGCCATCGCGATCGCGGCGGCCGTCTTCGTCGCGACGAGCAACCTCTACGCCCAGGTCTTCGCCACCGTCGCCAAGGGCATCGGCATCACCATTTTCGTCACGGTGATCGCCTTCGCGCTGGCGTCGGCCATTGGTCTCGGCGTCGCGCTGATGGGGCTGTCGGGCTCGCGCTTAATGCGCCAGATCGCCCGCTTCTATGTCGAGATCATCCGCGGCGTGCCGATCCTGGTGCTGCTGTTCTGGATCGCCTTCGCCGGCGCGCCGGCCTTCGTCGCGGCGTGGAACGCACTGACCACGCCGCTGCAGAGTGCCGGTTTCTTCGGCGAACTTCTGGTGCGCGACGTATCGCTGTTGTGGCGCGCCATCATGGCGCTGACCATCGGCTACTCGGCCTTCATCTCGGAGGTTTTCCGCGCCGGCATCCAGGCGGTCGAGAAAGGCCAGATCGAGGCGGCGAAGGCGCTCGGGCTGAGCCGTTCGCAACGCTTCCGGCTGATCGTCTTTCCGCAGGCGATCCGCACCATTCTGCCGCCGCTCGGCAATGATTTCGTCGCCATGGTCAAGGACTCGTCGCTGGTCTCGGTGCTCGGTGTCGCCGACATCACCCAGATGGGCAAGATCTACGCCGCCGGCTCGTTCCGCTTCTTCGAGACCTATTCGATCGTTGCCTATATCTATCTCATCCTGACCGTCGGCCTGTCGCTTGCCTTGCGGGCGCTGGAGAAACGGCTGCGCCGTCAGCACGAGGAATAGCGCGCGGCCAGGGACAGCGTTATCTTGGGGTTTGTGCATGTCGTTGCCCCAAGACCGTTGCGCACCCTCGGGTCGGACCCGTGGGCATGCCTTTGGGCGACATGCATCAGCTGGGAGAAGCATGACCGATGATTGTAGACAAAGCCAATGCGGCGCTGGATTCCGTTTATACAGCCGACACGCCGGAAGCGCTGGCCGAGGCCTACGCCGCCTGGGCGGCGACCTATGACAGCGAAACCGCCTCGCTCGGCTACCTCCTGCCGTTCCTGATCACCGCCTGGGTGGCGCGTCATGTGCCGATAGGCGAGGGGCCGCTGCTCGATGCCGGCTGCGGCACCGGCCTGTCGGGGCCTTCACTGAAGGCGCTCGGCTACGGCGACATCGCCGGTCTCGACCTCTCGGGCGACATGCTGAAGATCGCCGGCAGCCGCAACGCCTACAGCGAACTGAAACAGGCGATGCTGGGCGGGCCGCTGCCGTGGCCGGACTGCCATTTCCGGGCCTTCTTCTCGACCGGCGTGTTCACCATCAGCCACGCGCCGGCATCGAGCCTGCACGAACTGGTGCGCATCACCAGAAAGGGCGGCCACGCCGTCTTCACCGTGCGCGACCAGGTGTTCGAGAGCGGCGGCTTCCAGGCCGTGTTCGACGAACTGGAGCAGGCGAGGAAATGGCGGCCGGTCGAGCAAAGCCCATGGTTCAGGTGTTACGCCATCGCCGAGCCGGACGCGCTGGTGAAAACGTTTGTGTTTGAGGTGATGTGAGCGGCGCGTTCTTCCCTTCTCCCCTTGTGGGAGAAGGTGTCGCCGAAGGCGACGGAAGAGGGGTGCTCCAGCTTGGCAGGGACGGCGATCCGTCACGCACCCCTCATCCGTCTCGGCGCTACGCGCCGATCCACCTCCCCCCCACAAGGGGGAAGGGGAAGCCGCACCACGCCGCAATTGCCGAAAACCCAAAACATTGGTATGAGCCACGCCATGGAAGAGCTTTTTGGCGATCCGGCCTACAAGGGTTTCGTGCTGCAGGACAGAAAACGCCTGCCATCACGCTTCTCGGCGCGCGTCTGCGGCGCGCTGACCAGCCGACTTAGCTAGGCCGACCTGTCCAGGTCTCCGCGCCGGACCGAAGCTTGCCGGCGTCTGCTCTTTCCCATTCTCATATCGACGGATTTACGCACATGAGCGCACCGCGCACCCTCTACGACAAGATTTTCGACGACCACGTCGTCGACCGCCAGGACGACGGCACCTGCCTGCTCTACATCGACCGCCACCTCGTCCATGAAGTGACCAGCCCGCAGGCCTTCGAAGGCCTGCGCCTGAGCGGCCGCAAGGTCCGGCATCCGGAAAAGACGCTGGCCGTGGTCGATCACAACGTGTCGACCTCGCCCGAGCGCAAGTTCGGCATCAAGAACGAGGAAAGCCGCATCCAGGTCGAGGCACTGGCCAGGAACGCCAAGGATTTCGGTGTCGAATATTATTCCGAAAACGATATCCGCCAGGGCATCGTCCACATCATCGGACCGGAGCAGGGCTTCACGCTGCCCGGCATGACCATTGTCTGCGGCGACAGCCACACCTCGACGCATGGCGCCTTCGGCGCGCTGGCGCACGGCATCGGCACGTCGGAAGTCGAGCATGTGCTGGCGACGCAGACGCTGATCCAGCGCAAGGCCAAGAACATGCTGGTGCGTGTCGATGGCCAGTTGCCGGAAGGCGTCACCGCCAAGGACATAATCCTGGCCATCATCGGCGAGATCGGCACCGCCGGCGGCACCGGCTATGTCATCGAATATGCCGGCGAGGCGATCCGCGCGCTGTCGATGGAAGGCCGCATGACGATCTGCAACATGTCGATCGAGGGTGGCGCGCGCGCCGGCCTGATCGCCGCCGACGAGACGACCTTCGCCTATGTCAAGGACAAGCCGCGCGCCCCCAAGGGCGCGGCCTGGGATGCGGCACTCGAATACTGGAAGACGCTGCAGTCGGACGAAGGCGCGCATTTCGACAAGGTGGTCGTGCTGGACGCGGCGAAACTGCCGCCAATCGTGTCCTGGGGCTCCTCGCCCGAGGATGTCGTGTCCGTGCAAGGCATCGTGCCGAACCCGGACGATATCACCGATGAAAACAAGCGCACCTCCAAGCAGCGCGCGCTGGACTATATGGGCCTGACGCCCGGCACCAAGATCACCGATATCTCGCTCGACCGCGTCTTCATCGGCTCCTGCACCAACGGCCGCATCGAAGACTTGCGCGCCGTCGCCAAGGTGGTCGAAGGCAAGACGGTCAGCCCGCATGTCGATGCGATGATCGTGCCGGGTTCCGGACTGGTCAAGGAACAGGCGGAAGCCGAAGGCCTCGACAAGATCTTCCGCGCTGCCGGGTTCGACTGGCGCGAGCCGGGCTGCTCGATGTGCCTGGCCATGAACGACGACCGGCTGAAGCCGCATGAACGCTGCGCCTCGACCTCGAACCGCAATTTCGAGGGCCGGCAAGGCTTCAAGGGCCGCACCCATCTGGTGTCGCCGGCGATGGCGGCGGCGGCGGCGATCGCCGGTCACTTCGTCGACATTCGCGACTGGAAATAAGAGCGGGTCCTACATCGATACGCAAGCCAAACCCCGGACCGCCTGGCGGTTCGGGGTTTTCTTTCGCCTGACACGGCGTCGCCGAGTTTTTTGTGGCGATTTCGGCTTGGTCTACCCCATCCATTGGCCCGCACTTAACCGCTTGTTGGGGCTTCCGCGGTAACATCTTCCCCACGTAAGCGGGGAAATCACAGTCGTTTGGACACGGGTCTGCTCATAGCGCTGCTCAACCCGACAATAGCGTTGGCGCTCGGCGCCGCGTTCCTGGTGCTATGGTTCTATCAACGCCATCGCCCTTATCTGGCGGTGCTGGCGGCGAGCTACGCGCTCGCGGCGGCCGGTTTCCTGTTCCAGCATTTCACGCTGCCCATTGGTTTGGCGCCGTCCAAGCTGCTCTCCAATCTATGCTTCTGCCTTGCCGGATCCTGTCTCTGTGGCGCCGTCGTGGCGCGTTATGGCCGGCGCGTGCCCTATGTCGGCATCGGCGTGCTGGCGGGCGGCGGTATTGCCGTTTTCTGCTGGTTCCTGTTCGTCCAGCCGGACCTGACATGGCGGATCCTTGCCGTCAATTTCGCACTCGGCGGGATCAGCCTGCTGGCCGCCGCCGAACTGCGCACGGTGCGCGGCAATGGGCCGACGGAAAATATCCTGTTCGTGCTGGCGTTGCTTGCGGGACTGAACTTCATCGGGCGCACGCTGGCCATCATCATCGCGCACGGACCTTTCGCGAACTATGATGATCTCTATGCCTCGTCCTACTGGACGACGGCGCTGCTGTCGCACGCGCTGCTGTCGCTGCTGATCGCGCTTTCCCTGTTCACGGCCGCCGCGCTCGACGTCATGAAGGCACTGAAGGTCGAGACCAACACCGACCCGCTGTCCGGCCTGCTCAACCGGCGCGGTTTCGAGGAGCGGGCGGGACTCCTCCTGCAGCGCTGCGCCGCGGCCAAGGTTCCGGCCGCCCTGGTGCTGGCCGACCTCGACCATTTCAAGGCGCTCAACGACCTGCACGGTCATCCGGCGGGTGACCGGGTGATCGCCGACTTCGCCGCCAAGCTTCGATCGGCCACCGGCGCGCGCGGCGCAGCCGGTCGCATCGGCGGCGAGGAGTTCGCCGTGCTCCTGCCGTTGAGTGATCTCGCCGCCGCGCGGTTGTTCGCCGAGGCCGTGCGCACGCTCTATTCGTCCGGCAGCGTCGACGGGCTTCCGCCTGGCACGCGGGTGACCGCCAGCTTCGGCGTGGCCGCCCGCAGCGGCGACGAGGCACTGGGGCCGCTGATGCGCCGTGCCGACGAAGCGCTCTACAAGGCCAAGAAGAACGGCCGCGACAGCGTGCGCCTGTCCTACCAGCGGCCGGAAACTGCCTACGTGTCGGAGCCGCTCAAGACCGGCTGAGCCTGCACGGCAGGGCCGGCGTTAACGTCTTTTTCGCCCGTCGATGTTTAGGTGACGCGCGGTGTGCGAAAAGATATGAGTGGCGCTAACTTCATCCTGTTGATCAATCTGTCGGTCGCCGGCCTGCTGGCGGCGTCCTTCATGGCGGTCGCGTTCCATGATGTCGGCCGCGCGCCGGCGCGCTGGCTGGCCTTCGGCTATCTCCTGGGCATGGCCTATTTCGCCGTCGAGTTCAGCATCCCCGCCTTCGCCAATGCGCGCCCGGTGGTCGTTGCCGCCTTCGCGGTCTTCCTTGGTGCCACCATCGCCTTCAATGGCGGGCTTGCCCGCAAATACGACGTGGCGCCACCGTGGCCGCCGATGCTGTTCTTCCTGTTCGCCACGACCGTCGCGGTGTACTTCGTGCAGGACTTGCCGCGCCAGTCGCTGGCCCGCATGATGGCCTACCAGCTTCCCTATGCCGTCATGCAGTTCGTCGGCCTCGCCATCGTCTGGTCGTCCAGGCAAAGGCTCGCCCGCCTCGACCGCATACTGATGGCCGTGCTGGCGGCCAGCGGCCTGCAGTTTGCCTCAAAGCCGTTCATCGCGCATGCTCTCGGCGGCTGGGGCGCCAACCCGCAAGCCTATGTGCAAAGCAGCTACGCGCTGGTGTCGCAGTCGCTGGGCACCGTCTTTGGCGTGGCGCTGGCGCTGCTGATGCTGGCTATCCTGGTTCGCGACGTGCTCGCCGAAGCGACATCGAAGTCCGAGACGGACACGCTTTCGCATCTGCTCAACCGCGGCGGCTTCACGCGCCACGCCGAGCAGGCGGTGCTTGGCGCGGTGCGGCAAGGCGTGCCGGTCGCCCTGGTCATCGCCGATCTCGATCACTTCAAGAGTGTCAACGACAGTTTTGGCCATGCGTCCGGCGATCGGGTGATCGAAACCTTCGCCAGCTTCCTGCGCGAGGCCGCCGCCAGCCACCATGTCGCCGGCCGCATCGGCGGCGAGGAGTTCGCCATCATCCTGCCGGGAACCAACCTTGCCGCCGCGCGGCTGTTCGCCGAGGGCGCACGCAGTGCATTCGGCGCGCTTCCCATCGACGGACTGCCGGTTGACAATCGCTGCACCGCGAGCTTTGGCGTTGCCGAACTTCATCCCAGCGAGGACTTTGCCGGCCTGATGCGGCGTGCGGACCAGGCACTCTACCAGGCGAAGAACGCCGGCCGCGATTGCGTGCGTGTCTCCGCCGGACCGGTCAACGGCCAGCCGTCGGCCGCAATCAGCACCAGGGCCGATTCCGGCCGGAGCTGATCCTGGCTCGCCCCGTCTTCCCGTTCGAGCATGATCTTTTGACGCAATTCCCAAGGGAAAGCGCTGTGTGCTTTTCCCGGGAAAACCGTTTCACACTTTTCCTGGAATTTGCTCTAGCGGCAGGGGCTGAGTTCCGGCATCTCGCCTTCAGAGAGGCCGTACATGTAGCTGCGGCCCTTCACGAACACCGGCGGCCGGTAGCAATCCCTGTAGCCGCTGATCTCGTCTGATTCGTTCTCGTAGATCACCTTGGGCTGGCCGGCGCTGGTGTAGTCCGACAACTGCTTGGCCAGCCTACCCTCGCCGACCAGGATGCGCTTGTAGCCGGCGGCGCTGTCAATGACGAGATTGCCGAAGGAATCGGCGTAGACGCGATCCTGATGACGTGCCCCGGCGAGCGCGGGCGCCGCCTGGCCGACGACCGAAGCCGCCACAATGAGCGCCGCAAGGCGCGATCTGCCCGAGTTCGAACGCATGGCGTCCTCCATGTTAGAGGCCAAAGCGCGTCGCGACGCGCTTTCAGTCCTTGGTTGGGTGCATGCCGTTGCCCCAAAACCGCTGGGCGCCCCTTTTGGCGACACGCACGCCTCCTCGAATCAGAAATTAACCTTTTCTTAACCTTTGTTAAGAGCTTGGTGCGTTTCCAAGCCAGGTCTCGTGAAACATGGTTAATTTCGAACTTGGGGGGAAAAGGGCGGCCATCATTCGGCCATGCTTGACCGCACCATCGCGGCCGGCGCCGGGCTCGGCATCGGGCGCCCCTTGATCTTGGCAAGGCATCGTGGCTAGCTTGCCGCGGGGGAGGACAACACATGGCGTTACGCCGGACGTTTCGGGTGGCGCTTGCCCTTTCACCACTTCTGATCGCCGTCGCCTGCGTGCCGCAGAGCAATGAGCCGAAGGCCGGCAACAAGGTCGCCGCGTCGCCGGCGCCTGTCGCCTCGGCGGGCGGCGCCGTCACCGACGTGACCACGCCACAGCCGCGCACCGCGACCTACAACTGTGCCGATGGCGGCAGGATGACCATCGAGAATCTCGGCACCTCCTTGCGTGTTCTCGGTGCTGACGGCGTCAGCGAGGATCTGCAGGCCTCGCCGGCCAATCAGAACAGCCGTTACGAGCAGGCGCATGACGCGATTGTGATCGACGGCCGCGAAGCACTGGTCATGAAGGCCGGCTCGACGCCTGTGACCTGCAAGCGCTGAGCCGAAACCGCTTCGACATTCATATGGTGCACTGCAGCGACAATGTGCCGGCTTGGCGCCGCCAACCCTTAATCGATTGAAGCTCCAGGCTCGTCTTTAGTCATACTAAATTACGTTTTCGAAACGGTTTTCTGGCTTTGACGCGGTGCAAAAAGAGCATTAGAAACCGGCTGTCCGAAGTCGCAACCGGAAGCGGCAATGCCGCATTCCAACCTGAGGCTCCAGAGACGCCGAACTGGGGGAGCCATGAGCAAATCACCAGCCACCCGCGAATTTGCCAGACGTGAACGGCCGCTTTCGCCGCATCTGTCGGTGTACCGGCCGCCGATCACCATGACGATGTCGATCATCCATCGCATCACCGGTGGGGCGCTCTATTTCGGCACGCTCCTGGTCGCCGTCTGGTTGATGGCGGCGGCAAGCTCGCAGGCGACGTTTGACTGGGTCAACTGGGCTTTCGGCACCTGGCTCGGCCGGCTCATCCTGTTCGGTTACACCTGGGCGCTGATGCATCACATGCTGGGCGGCATTCGCCATCTGGTGTGGGATACCGGCGCCGGCCTCGAGAAGCACACGGCCTCCAAGATCGCCTGGGCGACGCTGGCCGGCTCGATCCTGCTCACGCTGCTGATCTGGATCGTCGGATACATGGCGCGGGGAGCCTGATCATGGCCGGCAAAAATACCGACATGCGCACGCCGCTGGCGAAAGTCCGCGGCCTCGGTTCGGCCCGCGAGGGCACGCAGCATTTCTGGCGCCAGCGCCTCACGGCAATCGCCAACATTCCGCTGACGCTGTTCTTCGTAGGGTTCCTGATCGCGCTGAATGGCGCTGGCTACACCGAGGTGCGGGCGGCGCTTGCCAATCCGTTCGTGGCGCTGGTGGTGACACTGGTGCTGGTCTCCGGGCTCTACCATATGCGGCTCGGCATGCAGGTGATCATCGAGGACTACCTTCATGGCGAGGGCATGAAGCTGGCGCTGATCGCGCTCAATACATTTTTCACCATAGCGGTCGGCGTCGCCTCGATCTTCGCCCTGCTCAAGCTGGCATTCGGAGGCTGAGTTGGCCAAGGACGCGAAAACCGCCAACACGGCATCGGCCTACACCTATGTCGACCACAAATTCGACGTGGTGGTCGTCGGCGCCGGCGGCGCCGGCCTGCGCGCCGCCCTCGGCATGGCCGAACAGGGCCTGCGCACCGCCTGCATCACCAAGGTGTTCCCGACCCGGTCGCACACGGTGGCGGCGCAGGGCGGCATTGCCGCTTCGCTTGCCAATATGGGCCCCGACAACTGGCAATGGCATCTCTTCGACACCGTCAAGGGTTCGGACTGGCTGGGCGACATCGACGCGCAGGAATACATGGTCCAGCAGGCGCCGGCCGCCGTCTACGAGCTCGAACATTACGGTGTGCCGTTCTCGCGCACCGAAGAGGGCAAGATTTATCAGCGGCCGTTCGGCGGCATGATGATGAATTTCGGCGAAGGCCCGCCGGTGCAGCGCACATGCGCCGCCGCCGACCGTACCGGCCATGCCATGCTGCACACGCTCTATGGCCAGTCGCTGAAGCACAACGCGCAGTTCTTCATCGAGTATTTCGCGCTCGACCTGATCATGGAGCCGGACGGCACCTGCACCGGTGTCGTCGCCTGGAACCTCGATGACGGCACCATCCACCGCTTCTCGGCCAAGATGGTGGTGCTGGCGACCGGCGGCTATGGCCGCGCCTATTTCTCGGCCACCTCGGCGCACACCTGCACCGGCGATGGCGGCGGCATGGCCTCCCGCGCCGGCCTGCCGCTGCAGGACATGGAGTTCGTGCAGTTCCATCCGACGGGCATCTACGGCGCCGGCTGCCTGATCACCGAGGGCGCGCGCGGCGAGGGCGGCTATCTCGTCAATTCCGAGGGCGAGCGCTTCATGGAGCGCTATGCGCCGTCGGCCAAGGACCTTGCCTCGCGCGATGTGGTGTCGCGCTGCATGACGCTGGAAATCCGCGAAGGCCGCGGCGTTGGCCCGAAGAAGGATCATATCTTCCTGCATCTCGACCATCTCGACCCGGCCGTCCTGCATGAGCGGCTGCCCGGCATTTCGGAATCGGCCAAGATCTTCGCCGGCGTCGACCTGACCAAGGAACCGATCCCGGTGCTGCCGACGGTGCACTACAATATGGGCGGCGTGCCGACCAACTACTGGGGCGAAGTGCTCAATCCCACTGCCGAAAATCCGGACCAGGTGTCGCCCGGGCTGATGGCCGTCGGCGAGGCCGGCTGCGCCTCCGTGCACGGCGCCAACCGGCTTGGCTCGAACTCGCTGATCGATCTGGTCGTGTTCGGCCGCGCGGCGGCGATCAGGGCCGGCCAGGTGATTGACCGCAACTCGGCGATCCCTTCGCCCAACGAAGCCTCGGTCGAGAGGATCATGGATCGTTTCGACCGGCTGCGCCACGCCAACGGCTCGACGCCAACCGCCGTTCTGCGCGAGAAGATGCAGAAGGCGATGCAGGAAGACGCGGCGGTGTTCCGCACCCAGGAATCGCTGGACAGCGGCTGCAAGCGCATTTCGCAGATCTGGACCGAGCTCAAGGACATCAAGGTGTTCGACCGCTCGATGATCTGGAACTCCGACCTGGTCGAGACGCTGGAGCTGGAAAACCTGATGGCCAACGCCATCACCACGGTCCATGGCGCCGCGGCGCGCAAGGAGAGCCGTGGCGCGCATGCGCGGGAAGATTTTTCGGCGCGCGACGACGCGACCTGGCGCAAGCACACGCTCGCGCGGCTCAACGAGGCCGGCGAGGTGGAACTGAGCTATCGGCCGGTGCACACCGAGCTGCTGCTCAAGGAAGCCGACGGCGGTATCAACCCGGCCAAGATCGCGCCGAAGGCCAGGGTGTACTGACGATGGCGCTGGCGGCCTCTGGATATTCGGGCACGCCCCTTCCGGCCAAGCTCGGCCTGAAGGACGGCATGACCGCCGCCTTCATAGCGCTGCCCCACGACCTCGACGATCTCGCCGACGCCGTTGACTTCGCTCAAGTCGACAGGCTGCCGGACTGGTCGGAGATTTCGGGTGTTCGCCAGAAATATGATGCCGTTCATGCCTTTGCCCGGCAGCGTGCCGAGATCGAGGACCGCCTGGTCGATATTGAGGCGGCCATCAAGCGCGACGGCATGGTCTGGGTCTCCTGGCCGAAGAAGGCATCGAAAGTGCCGACCGACGTCACCGAGGGCGTCGTTCGCGCCGAGGCGCTGAAGCTCGACCTTGTCGACGTCAAGGTCGCCGCCGTGAATGAAATCTGGTCCGGGCTGAAGCTCGTCATCCGAAAGGACCGCAGGTAATGGTCGAACTGACGCTCCCCAAGAATTCGCAGATCAAGCAGGGCAAGACCTGGCCGAAGCCGGAGGGCGCCACCAATTTGCGCGAGTACCGCATCTATCGCTGGTCGCCGGACGATGACGAGAACCCGCGCATCGACACCTATTTCGTCGATATGGACGATTGCGGGCCGATGGTGCTCGACGCGCTGCTCTGGATCAAGAACAAGATCGACCCGACACTGACCTTGCGCCGGTCCTGCCGCGAAGGCATTTGCGGTTCCTGCGCCATGAACATCGACGGCTCCAACACGCTCGCCTGCACAAAGGGCTGCGACGACATTTCCGGCGCCGTGAAAGTCTACCCGCTGCCGCATATGCAGGTGGTCAAGGACCTGGTGCCGGACCTCACCAATTTCTACGCCCAGCACGCCTCGATCGAGCCTTGGCTGAAGACGGTGTCGCCGGAGCCGGCCAAGGAATGGCTGCAGAGCCATGAGGACCGCGAGAAGCTCGACGGGCTCTACGAGTGTATCCTGTGCGCCTGCTGCTCGACCTCGTGCCCGAGCTACTGGTGGAACGGCGACCGCTATCTCGGCCCGGCAACATTGCTGCAGGCCTATCGCTGGCTGATCGATTCCCGCGACGAGGCCAAGGGCGAACGGCTCGACAATCTGGAAGACCCGTTCCGGCTCTATCGCTGCCACACCATCATGAACTGCGCGCAGACCTGCCCCAAGGGCCTCAACCCGGCCAAGGCGATCGCCGAGATCAAGAAGATGATGGTCGAGCGGCGGGTATAGCGAGCCGATCATTATGACAGATACCGAATTGCCCGTTCTTTCTCCTGCCGAAGCGCGTGTGCTCGGCTGCCTGATCGAGAAGAAGGAACTGACGCCTGACGTCTACCCGCTGACGCTGAATGCAGCACTTGCCGCCGCCAACCAGAAGACGGCACGCGAGCCGGTGATGGCGCTGGAACAGACAGAGGTGCACCGGGCCCTGAAGCTGCTCGAGCAGAAGGGGTTGGTGCGGCAGATGTTCGGCTCGCGTGTGGAGCGCTATGAGCATCAGATGGCGCAGCGCTTCTCGCTGACCACGCCGCAGACCGCCTTGCTCGGCCTGCTCCTGTTGCGCGGACCGCAGACGGCGCATGAGCTCCTGGCGCGAGCTGAGCGCATGGCGCGGTTTTCGTCGATCGAAGACCTGCGCGCTGAACTCGACATGCTGATCGGCCGCCGGCCGCCGCTGATCCAGGAGATCCCGCGCGGGCCAGGCCAGCGTGAGGACCGCTACGTGCATCTCCTCGCTGGACCGGTGGACGTCGCAGCCCTTTCGGCGCAGCGGAGCACGCCGGCCACGCCTCACTCCGACCTGGAAGCGAGATTGGAGGCGCTGGAGCAGGAAGTCGCCGCACTTCGCGCCCGGCTCGACTCGCTGGGTGCCTAGAGCAGTTCACCGTTTCACGGAAACGGCAAACCGCTCTAACTCTTTGTTTTGACGCAATTCCGGACGGAAAACCGTTTCACACTTTTCCTGGAATTGCTCTAGCTCCTCCCTCTCTTCAGGATACCCGGCGCGCCGTTATGCGCGCCGGATCTCACAAGGGATGTCCTCAGCCGAGCCTGGCGTCGAGCGAAACCTTGATGGCACCGAGCGCCTTCGAGACCGGGCACTCGGCCTTGGCCTTCTCGGCCAGTTCCTTGAATTTCGCCGCATCGATGCCCGGAACCTTGCCGACCACCGTGAGGGCGCTGCCGGTGATGCCGGTGCCTGGAACCAGCGTCACCACGGCCTTGGCGTCGAGCTCGGCGGCGGGCGTGCCGTTCTCGGCCAGGAAATGAGAGAACTGCATGGCAAAGCAGCCGGCATGCGCCGCCGCGATCAGTTCTTCCGGATTGGTGCCGGATTTGCCGCTCTCGTCCTCAAAGCGCGCCTTGAACGAATAGGGCGTGCCCTTCAGCGTCCCGCTCTGGCTGTCGAGCGTGCCTTTGCCCTCTTTGAGATTGCCTTTCCAGACGGCGTTTGCGGTGCGGTCCATGAATTCCTCCTTGGCCTCGATTGCGCCGGCCCGGCGCCAGCGTTCCTCCCAACTATAGCGCGGGCGCGCGGGAAGGCCACCGCGCCGTTCCTGCGGAACCGCGACATCGGCGTCGGCGGCGAAATCTTTTTCTGAAAAACATGCGTGCGAAAATGTCGACTTGCATCCGGCCCGACCGTCCTGCGGGCGGCCACAGTCTGGTGGCCGGATGGAGGTTCACATGGACAGTCTGTTTTTCGCGCTGTGGAAGAGCCCAGGCCGCAAGGCCGGGCGACCGGAAGATTTCTGGCTGCATCCGCCCCCGTCCGGCCTTGGCCGGTTGCTCGCGGCCGTCGCCATCATCGGGATCGCGGCATGCCTTCTCGATCATGCGGCGGGCAGCGCCCCGGCTGACACCCTGATCGCCTCAACCTATGGTTCGTCACAACAAGGGAGATAGAGATGCAGTATGTTTGCCTGGTCTATGGCGAGGAAAAAGACCTCTATGCGCTGACAGCCGAGGGATCGGCCAAGCTCGATGCCGACTCGCTGGCCTATGACAGATCCCTGGAGCAGCGAGGCGTGCTGATCATCGCGCAGGCGCTGCAATCGGTGAGGACCTCGAAGACCGTGCGCCGGCGCAAGGGCAAGCGGCTGGTCACCGATGGCCCCTTCGCCGAAACCAAGGAGCAGCTGCTCGGCTTCGTCATGATCGAGGCAAGAAATCTCGACGACGCGCTGGAGATTGCCGCCGGCATTCCGCTGGCCGAAATCGGCACCATCGAGGTCAGGGCGGTCTACGACATACCAGGATCATAGGCGGGGCGATCAGATCGCCTCGCCCTTCAAGAGGCGAGGCGTACCGCCGGACAGGCCCGACGCCTGGCGGATGAAGAACGCCTTCAGCCGCGGCATCCGTTCGACCAGACCGAGGCCGATGTCGCGGACGGTGCGCAGCGGACCGATGTCGTTGGAAAACAGCCGGTTCAGCACGTCCGTGGTGATGCCCATCTGCACGGTGTCGAAGCGGCGCCATTGCTGGTAGCGCTCGAGCACGTCGAGCGCGCCGATGTCCTGGCCGAGCCGGTCGGCCTCGACAATCACCTCGGCAAGCGCGGCGACGTCCTTGAAGCCGAGATTGAGACCCTGGCCGGCGATCGGGTGGATGCCATGGGCGGCGTCGCCGGCGAGCGCGACGCGCGGCGCGACGAAGGCGCGCGCAAGCGTCAGGCCAAGCGGCCAGGCGCGTGGCTTGTCGGCGACGCGGATCTCGCCAAGCTTGAGGCCGAAGCGCTGCTCGAGTTCGTGCTCGAAGACGAGATCGTCTCCGGCAACCAGCTTGTCGGCATCCTGTGAGCGTTCGACCCAGACGATCGATGAGCGGTTGGTGCCGTCGTCGTCCGGCTTGAGCGGCAAGGTGGCGAACGGGCCGGCCGGCAGGAAGTGCTCTTCGGCGCGACCGTTGTGCGGGCGTTCATGCGCCACCGTGCAGACAATGCCGGACTGGCCGTATTCCCATTTCACCGTCTTGATGCCGGCCATGTCGCGCAGCTTCGAGTTGACGCCATCGGCGGCA
Organism: Mesorhizobium sp. RCAM 05104; assembly: GCF_059683645.1. Classification (NCBI taxonomy): domain Bacteria; kingdom Pseudomonadati; phylum Pseudomonadota; class Alphaproteobacteria; order Hyphomicrobiales; family Phyllobacteriaceae; genus Mesorhizobium; species Mesorhizobium sp. RCAM 05104. The sequence continues at coordinate 3,999,439 of NZ_CM185033.1, forward strand.
ACCAGCAGCCGAGCCTTCAGCGTCGCGCCGTCGGCAAGATGGACGGTGATGCCGGCACCGTTGGTTTCGAAACCCTGCACGGCGACACCTTCGATGATGTCGATGCCGAGTTCCTCGGCACTGCGGCGCAAGGCACCGTTCAGCACCTTGTTGGCCACCATATGCGCGAACGGCTCGCCCGGCGCCACCTCGCCGTCGAAGGTCAGGAAGACCGGACGGACCGGATCGGAGCTGCGCGAATCGGTGATGATCATCTCGGTGATCGCCTGGGCCCTCGGCGCGATCTCGGTCCATACGCCGAGCTGGTCCAGCATGCGGCAGGCGGCAGCGGCAATGGCCGAAGCACGGCCATCCCTTTGCCAGGTCCCGGCGGGCGCGGCATCGACCAGCGCAATGGCAAGGCTCGGGCGCGCCTGCTTCAGCGACACGGCGGCGGCAAGCCCGACATAGCCGGCGCCGGCGACTAGGACATCGAGCCCGGACCTGGTGTTCGCGTCCGTCCTGGGTTGCATCATCTTCGCTCCTTGCGCGCCGGCCGGGCATCCGCCCTTGACGGCTCGTCCTTCCTGTCGGAAACCCGCCATAGCATTCGGTGTGAGGTCACGAAACATGACGGCGGCCATGGACGAGCTTCTCGACATTCTCGACCTCGAGCGGCTGGAACACAATCTGTATCGTGGTCGCAGCCCCCAGGTGGAATGGCAGCGCGTATTCGGCGGCCAGACGATCGCCCAGGCCCTGGTGGCGGCGCAGCGGACCGTCGAGCCTGATCGCTACGTGCATTCGCTGCACGGCTATTTCATGCGGCCGGGCGATATCAAGGTGCCGATCGTCTACGAGGTCGACCGCATCCGCGATGGCGGCTCCTTCACCACCCGCCGCGTGCTGGCGATCCAGCACGGGCAAGCGATCTTTTCGCTGGAAGCCTCGTTCCAGGTCGACGAGAAGGGGCTTGAGCACCAGTTCGCCCTGCCCGACGACGTTCCGCCGCCGGAAGGGCTGCAGACGCAGCGGCAGCTGCTCGAGAAGGCCGAACGTGTACCGGAGGCGGTGCGCCGCTTCTGGGCACGGGAACGGCCGCTGGAGCTGCGTCCGGTCAATCTCCAGCACTATGAAAGCCGCGACAAGCTGCCGCCCCGGCAGAATGTCTGGATCCGCCTTGCCGGGCCGGTTCCCGACGACCGCGCGCTGCAGTCGGTGCTGCTCGCCTACCTGTCCGACATGACGCTGCTCGACACGTCGACCTTCGCGCATGGGCGCGGTCTGTTCGATCCCGATATCCAGGCGGCGAGCCTCGACCACTCGATGTGGTTCCACCGGCCGCATGCGCTCGACGGCTGGCTGCTCTACGCCCAGGACAGCCCGTCAAGCTCCGGATCGCGCGGCTTCAGCCGCGGCACTCTCTATGCACGCGACGGCACGCTGATCGCCTCGATGGCCCAGGAAGGGTTGATCCGGCTCAGGCGTTGAGCACCCTGACGGCAGCTTCTTGTTTGGGCATGATCTTTTCCGAAAACCGGGACCCAACTTTCGGGACCGCGCTGCCAAAGCGGGCAAAATAGGCAATTTCGAAAAATTGCACAATTTTTGAGCACATGCCGTGCCGCAGATGCCGGCACCTTCTGCCTCCGGAAGCCCCAATCCCTTTGTTTACAATAGGTTAATGCACTGCTTCGGCAACTGGCACGGAGCTTGAATCCACGAGGGCACTCTCCGGCTCTCCTTGGGATCGGTGCAGTCGTGCAAACGCGGGGGACCGCAACAGCAAAGGGTGAAACCTTATGAAAATCGTGATGGCAATCATCAAGCCGTTCAAGCTCGACGAGGTACGCGAAGCGCTTACCGCCGTCGGCATCCAAGGCCTGACCGTCACCGAAGTCAAAGGCTACGGGCGTCAGAAGGGACATACGGAAATCTATCGTGGGGCGGAATACGCGGTCAGCTTCCTGCCGAAGATCAAGATCGAGGTCGCGGTCAGCTCCGACATGGTCGACAAGGCCGTCGAAGCCATCACCGCTGCGGCCAAGACCGGCCAGATCGGCGATGGCAAGATCTTCGTTTTCGGCATCGACCAGGCGGTGCGCATCCGTACCGGCGAAACAGACACCGACGCGCTCTGAGCGGCGAAAACGTATTCCAATGGAGAGTTCAATGAATATTCCTTCCACCTTGAAGACGACGGGACGCGCCGCCCTTTTGGGTTCGCTCGCTCTCGCAGCATTGGGCACGGTTGCCGCCTTCGCACAGGAAGCGGCCCCCGCCGCCGCGGCTGCCGCGCCGGCTGCCGCTCCCACCCCGGTGCTCGATACCGGCAACACCGCCTGGATGCTGACCTCGACGGCGCTGGTGCTGATGATGACCATCCCGGGCCTGGCGCTGTTCTACGGCGGCATGGTGCGCAAGAAGAATGTGCTGGCCACCATCATGCAGAGCTTTGCCATCACCTGCCTGGTGACGGTGCTGTGGTTCATGTTCGGCTACTCGCTGGCCTTCTCCGACGGCGGCGGCATGAACAGCTATCTCGGCGGCACCTCGAAATTCTTCCATCACGGCATCACCACTGCCTCGCTGTGGCTGCCGGGCGTCGCGAACATTCCTGAATTCGTCTTCTCGATGTTCCAGATGACCTTCGCCATCATCACCCCGGCGCTGATTGCCGGCGCCTTCGCCGAACGTTTCAAATTCTCGGCGCTGCTGATCTTCATGGCGCTATGGCTGCTCGTCGTCTACGTGCCGATCGCGCATTGGGTCTGGGGTGGCGGCTTCCTCGGCACGGCTGGCGTGCTCGACTTCGCCGGCGGCACGGTCGTCCACATCAACGCCGGTGTCGCCGGTCTCGTCTGCGCGCTCGTGCTTGGTAAGCGCGAAGGCTACGGCACCACCAACATGGCGCCGCACAACCTGGTCTATTCGGTGATCGGCGCTTCGCTGCTATGGGTCGGCTGGTTCGGCTTCAACGCTGGTTCGGAGCTCGCGGCCGACGGCCTCGCCGGCGCTGCCATGCTCAACACCCAGGTTGCCACCGCGGCCGCGGCGCTGGCCTGGATGTTCGCCGAATGGATCGTCGCCAAGAAGCCCTCCGTGCTCGGCATCATCTCGGGCGCCGTTGCCGGCCTGGTCGCGGTGACCCCGGCTTCCGGCTTCGTCAACCCGACCGGCGCCTTCATCGTCGGCATCGTCGCCGGCGTCGTCTGCTACCTCTCGGCGGTCAAGGTGAAGCACATGTTCGGCTATGACGACTCGCTCGATGCCTTCGGCGTGCACGGCGTAGGCGGCGTCATCGGCGCCCTGCTCACCGGCGTGCTGGCCGATCCGGCGATCAACAGCCTGTCGTCGGGTGCTTCCCTCGGCAAGCAGATCTACGGCGTCGCGGTCACCATCATCTGGACGGCGATTGCCACCTTCGTGATCCTCTACATCGTCAAGGCGCTGGTCGGCCTGCGTCCGACGACGCAGGAAGAGGTCGAAGGCCTCGACATCTCCCAGCATGGCGAAGTGGTGCCGTAAGGCCAGCTTAGCCAACGGGGCCGGCGGAACCCTCCTCCCGCCGGCCCTGTCTGACTTTAGACAATTCCGAACGGAAAGCCGCTGCGCACTTTTCCCGGAATTGCTTCAAGAGATCCCGTCGTGACGCTCCCGAAAGGAGTTCACGCATTGAGGCCCGGATCGCATCCGGGCCTCCTTTTTTTGGCAAAACGTTCCGGCCATGCCCTGGGTTCGTGCAATCACGTTCGCGTGAAGAAGATTTCTGAAGAAACATCGACCGCCCTTGCCCCGTACTTTGAGGACGATCGTCGTTCTGACGCTCGTGCAAAACGACAGGGAAGGAAATCATCTCATGAAACTCAAGAACATCTTCCTCGGGGCACTCGCTCTTTCCATGGTCAGTGGCGTTGCGTTGGCAGGCGCCCTTGACGAACCTGACAACATGGCGCCGTTCTTCACCGATACCGGCATGAAGACCATGAAGTCCGAGGCGGATTTCAAGGCGGCCTGGGCTTCGACGGCCAAGGACAAGCAGGACTTGATGATGAAGGAATGCCAGGACGCGGCGATGAGCAAGCCTCACGCCGAATTCTGCGCCAACCTGATGGCGTATGCCGGTCACAAGTGATTGCGCGAGATCGGGTCCGGACGGGCCCGATCGTTTCGTCGTTGCCATGAAAAGGTGGCGGGCTTCGCGGCCCGCCATCTTCGCTCTGGAAGGAGGCGCCGGTAAAAAGCCATGGTTAATGCGCCCTTAACCTTCCCACCGATAGTCTGACATCCGAATCTGCCGGAGTGCGCCATGCACCCGCGCGAGGCAATGACAGACGGGGAAGAGCATGCGTTCAGGGGCTTCAGCACCGCTCGCGCTGGCCGATACGGGGCACGGCATGCAGGCGTTCGCGCGGCGTCAGGTCGGCCGGCTGGTCGGCGCGGGACTGTTCGCGCTGGTCGCCTTCGGCGTCGCCAGCCTTGCCACATGGAACGTCGCCGATCCGAGTTTCTCGCACGCGACAAACAACACCGTCACCAACGCCATGGGCTATGCCGGCGCGGTGTTCTCCGACCTTGCCATGCAGTTCTTCGGCCTCGCCGCCGTCGCGGCGCTGGTGCCGGCCGTCATCTGGGGATTCCTGCTTTTTTCGGCGCGCGGCGTCGACAGGCTGCCCAAGCGCGGCTTGTCCTGGTTCGGCTTTGCCCTGCTGGCCGCTGCCATGGCGGGCTGCGTGGTGCCGCCGAAGACCTGGCCGCTGCCGACCGGCCTCGGCGGCGTGTTCGGCGACATGGTGCTGAAGATCCCCGCCGTTGTCATCGGCGGCTATCCGACCGGGCTGGTCGCCAGCATCATCTCCATCTTGCTGGCGGCACCGGCGCTGTGGCTCTTCGCCCATGGTTCGGCGCTGATCGGACGCAAGAACGGCTTCGCCGTCATGGAGGACGAGCCGGCCGCGGATCCGCGCGAGGACGATCTTTTGTTCGACGATAACGAGGACGAGGGCGACGAAGGCATTCTGGCGCTTGGCGCCATCACCCACTGGTGGCTTTCACTGCGCGCCTGGATGCACCGCCGCGCCGTGCGCCGCAGGCAGGAGCGGGACGAGTACGAGCCGGAGATGGAGCAGCGCTCCACGGCCTGGCGGCGCGCCGCCGAACGGGTCGAATCGGCCGAGTTCGCCGAATCGCGGATGAGCCAGGACGGCCGCGCCCGCGTCGAGCCGGAATTCTTCGCCGCCATGGTCAATGACCGCAGCGCCTCGCTAGACCCCGACGATGCCGATGTGTTCGAAGCCGATGACGACCTGGATTTCGAACCCGCCAGCCAGCGGCGGGCGGCGCCGACCGCCAGGGTCCAGCAATTCCGCTCCGATGCCGCCACCCGCGTCGAGGCGCCGGCTCCGCGCCCGGCTCCTGGCGCCCGCGTCCAGCGCGAGGCGCAGACATCGCTCATCGGTTCGGAAAAGTTCGAAATGCCGTCGCTGCATTTCCTGTCCGAGCCGAAGAACGTGGTGCGCGATGCCAGCCTGTCCAAGGATGCGCTGGAGCAGAACGCGCGCCTGCTCGAGGGCGTGCTGGAGGATTTCGGCGTCAAGGGCGAGATCATCGCCGTCCGCCCCGGTCCGGTGGTCACCCTCTACGAGCTCGAACCGGCGCCCGGCATCAAATCGTCGCGCGTCATCGGCCTGTCCGACGACATCGCGCGCTCGATGAGCGCGATCGCCTGCCGCGTCGCCGTGGTGCCCGGCCGCAACGCCATCGGCATCGAACTGCCGAACGCCAAGCGCGAAACCGTCTATCTCCGGGAAATCCTGGCCAGCCGTGACTTCGAGACGACCAAGGCCAAGCTGGCGCTGGCGCTGGGCAAGACCATCAATGGCGAGGCGGTCATCGTCGACATCGCCAAGATGCCGCACGTGCTGGTCGCCGGCACCACCGGTTCGGGCAAATCGGTCGCCATCAACACCATGATCCTGTCGTTGCTCTACCGGCTGAAGCCGGAAGAGTGCCGGCTGATCATGATCGATCCGAAAATGCTGGAACTCTCGGTCTATGACGGCATCCCGCACCTGTTGACGCCGGTGGTCACCGATCCGAAGAAGGCGGTGGTGGCGCTGAAATGGACCGTGCGCGAGATGGAGGACCGCTACCGCAAGATGTCGAAGGTCGGCGTGCGCAACATCGACGGCTTCAATGCCCGTGTCAGTCAGGCGGACAAGAAGGGCGAAAAGATCTCGCGCACCGTGCAGACCGGCTTCGACCGCCAGACCGGCGAGGCGATCTACGAGACCGAGAATCTCGATCTCGAGCCGATGCCCTATATCGTCGTTATCATCGACGAGATGGCCGACCTGATGATGGTCGCCGGCAAGGACATCGAAGGTGCCGTGCAGCGCCTGGCGCAGATGGCGCGTGCCGCTGGCATCCATGTCATCATGGCCACGCAGCGCCCGTCGGTCGACGTCATCACCGGCACGATCAAGGCCAATTTCCCGACCCGCATCTCCTTCCAGGTAACGTCGAAGATCGACAGCCGCACCATCCTGGGCGAGCAGGGCGCCGAGCAGCTGCTCGGCATGGGCGACATGCTCTACATGGCTGGCGGCGGACGCATCCAGCGCGTGCACGGCCCGTTTGTCGCCGATGAAGAGGTCGAAAGGATCGTCGCTCATCTGAAACTGCAGGGCGTGCCTGAATATCTCGACGCCATCACCGAGGACGACGGCGAGGACGACGACGAGCCGTCCGGCAAGGGGGGCTCGGGAAATGGCGGCGGCAACAGCAATTTCGAGGATTCCGACGATCCATACGATCAGGCGGTTTCCGTGGTGCTGCGCGACGGCAAGGCTTCCACCAGCTATATCCAGCGCCGGCTGGGCATCGGCTACAACCGCGCCGCCTCGATCATCGAGAAGATGGAGAAGGAAGGTATCGTCGGCCCGGCCAACCACGCCGGCAAGCGCGAGATCCTGGTGCCGACCGAGGACGACAAGTTCTGACCAGGAGGGCTGGCTCCGCGACATCGTCCTGTCCGGCAACCTTGAACCTTTCAGGGCGTTGAAGTGACTGAGGGTGCGCACGACCCGCCAAACTTCAGCCCAACTGGGGGTCCAAGGACCAGAACAACTCAGGAATCAGATGAGAGTGACCGACATGAAAAATGCTCCTTCAGTGCTCAGCGATCTCGCTCCCAGCCGGCGCCAGCTGCTTGGCCTTGGCCTGGCGTTTGCAGGGGCCGCGGCTTTCAATGTGATGCCCGGGTTCCAGTTGCTGGCCTCGGCGCAGGCGGCCGTGCCATCGGCGGCGCAGAAGATCGCCGACCATTTTTCCTCGGTCAAATCGATGAGCGGCGAATTCGTGCAGTTCGGCCCCAAGGGCGAGCAGACCGGCGGCAAGTTTTTCCTGGAGCGGCCGGGCAAGATCCGCTTCAACTATGACGGTGCCTCGAATTTCAAGGTGATTTCAGACGGCAAGTCAGTGGTCATTCTGAACAAGAAGCTCAACACATCCGATCTCTATCCGCTGTCGAAGACGCCGCTGAAGCTGCTGCTCGACAACAGGATCGACCTCTCCGGCGACCGCGTCAAAAGCGTCAAGGAAGAAGACGACCTCACCACCATCCAGCTCGCCGACAAGTCGGTGTTCGGCAATGCCAGGATCACGATGATGTTCGATCCGAAAACCTATGATTTGCGCCAATGGACGATCACCGACGCGCAGGGCAAGGACACCACGGTGATGATCTTCAACACCAAGGAAGGCGTCAGCTTCGCGCCTGACACCTTTGCCATCGACTACACCGCCAACCGCGAGCTCAACACCAACACCAAGTCGCGCTGAAGGCGCGTCGCGGTTGAGAGGATCCAGGCGACGCGCTCCAGGTCTTTGTTTTTACGGATGTCGTTCTTCACAGACCGGGACCACCTTTGGTCGGCATGCATTGGGGCCAATCGCATCAATAGCTGTGGAAAGGACCGGGCCGCGCCTCGCAGGGCTTTGCCCGGCTTGTCTTTGCGGCTTGCGGCTGGCAGTTTCCCGGGCTGACCCCGTCAAAGGGCGTCTTCTCCGTCAGGGCCTATCGGTTCCGGCTGGTCGTACGCTGTCCTGGATTGCCAATGCCCTTTTCCATCGCCACCTGGAACATCAATTCCGTCCGCTTGCGCATGCCGATCGTCGAACGCCTGCTCGTCGAGCATGCGCCCGACGTGCTTTGCCTGCAGGAAACCAAGGTTCCCGACGAGCTGTTTCCCGAGAAGGCGTTCCGCAAGCTCGGCTACGAGCACATCGCCTTCCATGGCCAGAAGGGCTATCACGGCGTCGCGACGGTGGCGCGGCGGCCCATCGAGGTGGTCGAGAAGCGACGCTTCTGCGAGATCGAGGACAGCCGCCACCTGTCGGTGACAGTGCGGGCCGGCGGCAAGGCGATCCTGCTGCACAATTTCTATGTTCCGGCGGGTGGTGACGAACCGGATCCCGTCATCAACAGGAAGTTCAAGCACAAGCTCGATTTCGTTGCCGAGATGAACGCCATCCGGGCCGAGCACGACGAGGTGTCGGGCTCGGTGCTGGTCGGCGACCTCAACATCGCGCCACTCGAGCACGACGTCTGGTCACACAAGCAGCTGCTCAACGTGGTCAGCCACACGCCGGTCGAGACGGAGAGTTTCGAGGCAATGCGGCTGGCCGGCAACTGGGTCGACCTGATGCGGCTCAACGTGCCGCACGAGCAAAAGCTCTACACTTGGTGGAGCTATCGCGCGCAGGACTGGGAAGCGTCGAACCGCGGCCGGCGGCTCGACCATGTCTGGTCGTCGCCGAATCTGGTGCCCGTTTTTGCCGGCTACGAGATCCTGCGCCTGGCGCGCGGCTGGGAGCGGCCGTCGGACCATGTGCCGGTGATCGCGCGGTTCAACCTGGACTAGCTTCAGACGCCTGGGATCGGCGCCGTTCCCAGTCAGGCCGCAGCAGCGCCATGACCAGCTCATCGCGATGCACGCCGTGGAAAAACGCGCTGCCGCGCGCAATGCCTTCGGCCATGAAGCCGACAGCCTCGTAGGCGCGCCGGGCGCGATGGTTGTCGGGGAACAGGCCGATGCAAAGTCGATGGGCATCGGTCTCGGCGAAAACCCGGTCGACCACGGCGGCCAGGAGCACCCTGCCATGGCCCTGTCCCGGGGCGACGACAGCGATGCGCTTGACCAGTGTCACGCGCTCAACCGAGGCCCACTGGCGAAGGATGGCAAAGCCTACCGGCGCCAAACCGTCGACACCGACAAAATAGGCATGGCCGCCGTCGACGATGGCTTCGCGGTGACGCGCTTCGTCCCAACGCCCGACAAAGGCGTCATAGCCTTGGCGCCGTTCGGTGGCCATGATGAAGGGCAGGTCTGTTTCGGTGGCGCGAAGCAGCTGGAAGTCCATGAGCGCCTATCCGGAAAAGCGCGGCGCCAGCTTCTCGATGCGTCGGATCAATGCCTGGAAATCCTCCAGGATGCGCTGATGCAACTGCACCGCGACTTCCGGGTATTCCTCGAGGATGCGGCGGAACATCTTGCGGCTGAGCCGTATCACTTCCGAATCGATCTCGGCCGACGCGCTGGTCAGCCGGTTGGTGTCGGCGATCAATGCCATTTCGCTCAGCATGGTGCCGGGGCCGGCCGTGCCTATCGGGATGCGTTCGCCACTCTGCTCGCGATAGAGCACAATGCGCCCGCTGACCACGATATAGGCCGAATCGGCCTCGTCGTCCTCGCGGTAAAGCTTGTGGTCGGCCTGCAGCAGGGTTGTCTCGGCGCCGAAGGCGAGCAGGCGCAACTGTTCCTGCGTGAAGCCCTCGAAGAGCCTCACGGCGGACAGGATGCGGATGTCGTCATCCAGCGCCATCTAGCTGTGTCCCCGAACGGTCAGTCCAATCCCTCCTCTGCGAGTCGATCCAGAACCCCCTCCACCAGGATCGTACCCGAAAGCAGCCCCGCCCCGGCCGCTCATTGGATAATGAAATGTTTAAGGAACCAGCTTGTAGCCGCCGCTTTCTGTCACAAGAATTTCCGCATTGGAAGGATCACGCTCGATCTTCTGGCGCAGCCGGTAGACATGGGTTTCCAGCGTGTGCGTGGTGACGCCGGAATTGTAGCCCCAGACTTCCTCGAGCAGCACGTCGCGCGTCACCACCTTCTGGTCGGCGCGATAGAGATATTTGATGATCGAGGCTTCCTTCTCCGTCAGCCGCACCTTGGCGCCGCGCGGGTCGATCAGCAATTTCTGGCTGGGCTTGAAGGTGTAGGGCCCGACCGAGAAGGTGGCATCCTCGCTCTGTTCATGCTGGCGCAATTGCGCGCGGATGCGCGCAAGCAGCACGGCGAAGCGGAACGGCTTCGTCACATAGTCGTTGGCCCCGGCCTCGAGACCAAGGATCGTGTCGGAATCGGTATCATGGCCGGTCAGCATGATGATGGGCGCCTTGTAGCCGCCCTTGCGCAGGATCTTCACCGCCTCGCGGCCATCCATGTCGGGCAGCCCGACATCCATGATGAGCAGATCGATGAGGCCGCCGCGCGCCGCGGTGACGCCTTTTGCCGCAGTCGATTCCTGCAGCACGTCGAATTCCTCGTAAAGGGACAATTGCTCGACCAGCGTGCCGCGCAGGTCGTCATCGTCGTCGACGATCAGGATGGTGCGTGAAGTCATGGATCAATCCGTTGTTTTGAAAAGAAAATTCAGTTGACCACTGCCTCTTTATGCGGAAGCTGACCGGCACAACAGCCGATCACAGTGATTTGTTCCGTGGCACGATCATACAAGAAAAAACGCGAGCGCAATGCAGCCGGCGCATTTTTGCCAAAAGGGCTGCGCGTGCTGACCGTGCGGGCCAGGCCCGGCCATCCAAGCCAGGGCCTGCTGCAGGCTGGCGCAACGGTGTTTGCCTGTGCACTGGGGCGTGGCGGCATCTCGGCCGACAAGCGCGAAGGCGACGGCGCCACGCCGCTCGCCTCGATGCGGATCCTGTCGGGCTATTTCCGGGGAGATCAGTTCTCTGGCGGCCGCAAGACCCGCCTGGCGATGACGCCCATCGGGCCCGATCTCGGCTGGTGCGAAGTGCCTGACGATCGCAACTACAACCGGCCCGTCAAGATCCCCTACGGCGCCAGCCATGAACGCATGCGGCGCGACGACCGGCTCTATGACGCTTGCCTGGTACTCGACTGGAACCTATCGCCGCGCCGGCGTGGGCGCGGCAGCGCCATCTTCTTCCACCTGGCGCGCCCCGGTTTCACGCCGACGCAAGGCTGCGTCGCGGTGACGGCACGCACGATGGCGCGACTCTTGCCGCTGCTGTCGGATCGTACGGTGTTGAGGGTAGTGAGATAGGAAATAGGCGGTAGGCGCCGGTGCCGGCTTGATTTGCCCTGCTGCCCTACTTTCTACTGCCTATTCCTTGGGACGCTGCCAGCCGATGTCGAGAAGACCCAGCCGGCCCATCTCGCGGTCCATTGCCCGCGCAATGTCCTTGCGCCGGGCGCCAACATCGCGCAGCTGGCGATCGGACAGGTCCTCGACGTTCTGACGCGGAAGGTTGATCGCGACCCTGGCTTGACGCAGCCAGTCGAGGGTAGCAGTCAGCCAGGCCGGCCGGGCAGGAGCAGGGTTGAGAGCGATGTGCGACATGACATGATCCGTTCACCGGACATCAAATCCGGTTTGATGGTGTTTCGGTACACGCATCTTGCCCGATTGAAATCCAAGCAGGAAACGAGTAGTTTTTTCCCCATCATCAAGTTTTATTTGAGGATGGAAACGCCATGGACCGCTTCGACCAGGTCACGCTTTGATGGCAACCCTGCTGCCGGGAACCCGGGCGCTCAGGACACTGGAGGCGGCGGCCCGGCATCTCAATTTCACTCGCGCCGCCGACGAGATCGGCCTGACGCCGGCCGCCGTCAGCCACCAGATCAAGGAAATCGAGGATCAGCTCGGCATCGTGCTTTTCACTCGCACCAGCCGCACCATCCGGCTGACGGAGGCGGGCACGGTGCTGTTCGAGGCCGCGACCGACGCGCTCGACCTGCTTGGCCGTGCCGCCATGCGGGCGCGCAAGATGGCGCGCGGGACGGAATTCCTGAAGGTGACACTGGACGCGCAGTTCGCGGCCAAATGGCTGATGCGGCGCGTCGAGGATTTCCGCAAGCAAAGGCCGGGCATCGAGCTCAGATTCGACATCGCCTACGGATTGCGCGATTTCGACCTCGACGATGTCGATGTCGGCATCCGCTTCGGCGCCGGCAAATATCCGGGGCTTTGCGCGCACCGCCTGTTCGACAACATCATCATTCCGGTATGCAGCCCGAGCCTGTTGAAATCCGGACCGCCCTTGCGGGAGCCGCGCGATCTCTTCAACCATACGCTGGCCCATATCGAATGGGCGCGCCAAGGCGTGACATGGCCGAACTGGCGGATGTGGATGGCGGCGGCCGGTGTCGATGATTTCGACGACAGTCGCACCGTCGTCTTCGGGACGTCCACGGATGCGGTCCAGGCGGCGCTCGACGGCAACGCCGTCGCGCTCGCCGATTTCGCCATGGTGGCAAACGACCTTTCCGAGGGCCGGCTGGTGCGGCCCTTCGAACTCAGCATCAGGGTCGCGCCGGAGTTCGCCTACTTCCTGGTCTATCCCCAGGCCACGGCTGACGATCCCCGCATCGTCGCCTTTCGCGAATGGATTCTCGAGGAAGTGGCCAAGACGCGAACCACGGACAAGGCATAGGCACGGCCGTCGCCTGTCCTTTCGCTCAAGAGCGGGCGTTGTGGCCGAAGATCATCCGGTTGTACTTCTTCCAGTTCCATTGCAGTTTCTTGTACAGCAGCGGACGCGATTTGCCGGCGACCGAGGTCGGGAAAGCGCCGTTTTCGCTGCCCTGCTCGGCAATCGGCCGTTCGAACCACAGCATTTCAATCCTCAATTCGTCGTCCATTTGCTCGATCTGATGATCGATCGGCCTGGATATCTTGTTCTGGGCGATCCAGGCGCAACGGGCTTCGGCGACAGGGCGGGTGATGAGGTAGGAATCGGCGCATCTGGCATGGAGCGCGGGATAGAGCTTCTGGCCCCTGCGCAATTTCCAGATCGGCGTGTAGTAGTTGCTGCCATTGCCAAGATAGATGACAGCCTTGCGCGTGGGGTCGCCGAGTTCGGTCAGCCCTTGCCGGAACTTGGCGACAAAGTCGCGGGCCAGGAACACGTCGTCCTCGAAAACCAGGCAATAGGGCAGGTCGGTCTCGAGGAAATCGCGCCAGATGCCGACATGCTTCAGCGCCAGCGAGACGCGCGCCGGGTGGACAAAGTCGGGGGCAATCAGCTCGGCGCGGATGTCCGGGGTAACCTCCGGCTGGTCCCAGTCGGTGTAGAAGTAAACCGGAACCCCGCGCCGCCCGAACTCCTTGACGATGTGCCGGCGCCGGTCCTCGTAGCCCTGCTTGACGTGACAGACCCGGGTGAACACCAGGTCGCGAGGGAATCCGGACTCATCCGCCAGCATCAAAGCACCGCCGTTCATTCAGCTTGCCGCGGCGCCGAACCAGCCGATCACAGCGCCGATGATCAGCAGCACGCCCAGCCAGTGGCCGCCGTCGATGAGGGTCAGGTCCCAGCCGAAATTCTTGTAGCGATGGTTGACCGAGAGCGTTGTCGCGACGAAACCCAGCCACAGCACGAAGCCGAAGACCAGTCCGGCGAGCCATGTCGGCTCGCCGCCGGTCATCGCCCCGACGACCAGGGCCATTATGTACGCCATGACCAGTTCGGCGATGAAGCTGATGACGAAGGGCAGCGGCGATCTGTTCATTGTCGCCGGATCGAGTTTTGCGGCCTTCAGCCACGGCTTGCTCAAGGCCATGTACCAGGCGGCGCCGAAGAGCCACGCCAGCACGGCCGCGGCGATCACCGCCAGCCAGTTCACCGCTGAAAAATCCATGAGCTTCCCCTCCAGATGCAGATTGATGGAAACGCCTGTTCGGCGACGGCGTCAAGCAAACCGCCAGACGGTCGTGCGTTTGACCAGGGAATCTTCCAAGGCCCGTGTGACGGCGACTTGATAGACCGCGAGCGGTTCCAGCCCCGTCTTCGGCATATACGACCGGCCGGGATCGCCGACGAGGATCTCGGCGCCGCGCGCTTTGAGTGTCGCGAACCACGGCATCAACCGGTCGGCGAAGGATTTGTCATAGAAGACGTCGCCGGCCAGGATCACGTCCCAGCCCGCGTCGGTCCCGATGCAATCCGTGCCGAGGAAGTCGATCAGGACACCGTTGGCCTCGCCATTGAGACGGATCGCGGTCGCGCAGAACGGGTCGATGTCGGTGGCGACCACCTCGGCGGCACCCGCTTTGGCGGCGGCGATGGCGACAAGGCCGGAGCCGGAAGCGAAATCGAGCACGCGCTTGCCCCGCACTGTATCGGGATTGTCGATGACATAGCGCGCAAGACCCTGGCCACCGGCCCAGGCAAATGCCCAGAAGGGCGGTGGCAGCCCGATCTCGACCAGCTCGTCCTCGGTCCGCTGCCACAGATCATGGGCTTCGTCGGCAAGGTGCAGAAGAAGCTCCGGCACATGCGGCGGCGCCATCAGCGCCGTGTTGTCGAGGATGAACTGCTTGGCGCTGTTTGGCGTGAGCGCCGTCACGGGGCGGGTGTCAGGCCGCCCATGCGGCAGACTTCCTTCCACTCGGCCGGCGTCACCGGCTGCACCGAAAGCCGCCCGAGCCGCACCAGCGCCATTTCGGCAAGCTTCGGGTTGGCCTTGACCTGTTCCAACGTCGGCGGGTTCGGCACATCCTTGAAGGCGCGGATGTCGACGCATTCCCAGCGCGGATCGTCCGACGTGGTGTCGGGATGGGCAAGCGCGCAGACTTCGGCGATGCCGACCACGTTGAGCCCCTCGTTGGAATGGTAGAAGAAGCCGAGATCGCCGATCTGCATCGCCTTCATGTTGTTGCGCGCGGCGTAGTTGCGCACCCCATCCCATTGCGTGCCGGCCTTGCCCTTGGCCTTCAACGCCTCGAAGGAGAAGACCGAGGGTTCGGATTTGAACAGCCAGTAGTTCATTTGCTCCTCCTAGACTCTTTGTCTTGACGCAATTGCGGACGGAAAACCGTTTCACACTTTTCCTGGAATTGCTCTGGCGTTCGCTCGCCAGCGACCGGAATTAACTAGCCGCCGGCTTGTTGAACGTCCAGTTCCACTGGCGGATTTCGACGCTTTCGAACAGCCCGGCCTTGGCGTAGGGGTCGGCGGCCGACAAGGCTTGGGCCGCGGCCAAGTCCGGCGCCTCGACGACCACGAGGCTGCCGTCGGGCTTGCCTTCGGCATCAAGGAACGGACCAGCAAAAGCCAGCTTCTTGTCGCCGTTCAATCCTTCCAGAAAGGCAACATGCGCGGGCCGCGTGTCGAGGCGCACCTGCAGGCTTCCGGGCTTGTCCTTGCAAATCAAAGCAAACAGCATGGTCTTCTCCTGGTCGTTGGATCAAAGTCGTGGGGATCAATCGTTGGTTTCGGTCTTCAGCGGCCGGGTCATCAAGGCGGTCACGGCCTGCTGGATGGTGATGGTGCCGTCCAGAATGGCCGCAACGGCGGTGATGATCGGCGCATCGATGTTGCGCTCGCTGGCGATGCGGGCAGCGATTGCCGCCGTCGGCACGCCCTCGGCGAGCGGCAGTCCGGCCAGCGGCTTGCCTTGCCCGAGCGCCAGCCCATAGGCGAAGTTGCGCGATTGGGCGGAGGAGCAGGTGAGCAGCAGGTCGCCAAGGCCGGAAAGCCCCATCAGGGTTTCGGGCCTGGCGCCGAAAGCAGCACCGATGCGGCGCAGCTCGACAAAACCGCGCGTCACCATGGCGGCCTGGGCGCTGGCGCCAAGCCCGGCGCCGGTGACCGCGCCGGCGGCGATGGCGAAGACGTTCTTCAAGGCGCCGCCAATCTCGACACCGATGAGGTCGTTGCTCGAATAGCAGCGCAGGTTCTCGGCGGAAAAGCGGGCGGCAAGGTCGGCGGCCAGAGCTTCGTCGCGGGCAGCCACCACCACCGCCGTCGGTAGGCCTCGGGCGACATCGGTGGCGAAGCTCGGGCCCGACAGGGCGGCGACGGGATTTTGCGGCAGGATTTCCTCGACGATCGCCGACAGCAGGGCGCCAGTGTCGCGCTCGATGCCCTTGGCGCAGAGAACGAGCGGAATACCGCGCGGCATACGGTCTTTCGCGAGCGCCAGCGTTGCCCGCAGTGATTGCGCCGGCGTCACCGCCAGCACGCAATCAGCGCCGTAGAGCGCTGCCTCGATGTCGCTCGTCGCCTCGATGCCGGGCGCGATGGCGATGCCGGGCAGATAGCGCGGGTTCTCGCCACGGCCGATCGAGGCGACGGTTTCCGGGTCGCGCGCGAACAGCCGCACCGAATGGCCGGCGCGCAGCATGGCCAGCGCCAGCGCCGTGCCCCAGGCGCCGCCGCCAAGGACGGTGACGCGCCAGCCGGTTTTGCCCGGACTGCTCATGTCTCGACTGCTCAGGGCTCGATCATTCATGCCTTGGCTCCACGCCGGCCGGAACCGACCATCGGCGTCGAGATGCCGTCCAGCGGCCAGCGCGAGCGCGGCACGAAGTCGAACCCGTTCTCCTGCGCCATGCCTTCGCGCAACCGTTCGATACCGGCCCAGGCGATCATCGCCGCATTGTCGGTGCAAAGCTTCAGCGGTGGCGCGACGAAGGTGAAGCCAGCCTCGGCGCACTGGCGTTCCAGCGTCGCCTTGATGGTGCGGTTGGCGGCGACACCGCCGGCGACGACCAGCGCCGGGTATTTTTTGCCCGGAAATGTCTCGCGAAAGCGCGAAAGCGCACGCGCGACGCGGTCGGCCAGCGCATCCGCGACCGCCGCCTGGAACGAAGCGCAGATGTCGGCGACATCCTGGTTGCTCAAGGGGGCAATGGCGGTTGCCGCCTGGCGCACGGCGGTCTTCAAACCGGAGAAGGAGAAGTCGGGCTGCGCCGAACCCTTCATCGGACGGGGAAAGGCAAAGCGCGAGGCATTGCCGGTCTGTGCCGCCTTTTCGACATTCGGTCCGCCGGGATAGGGCAGGCCGAGCATCTTGGCCGTCTTGTCGAAGGCTTCGCCGAGTGCGTCGTCGATGGTGGTTGCCCAGCGCTGATAGTCGCCGACGCCGCGCACGGCGAGGATCTGCGTGTGGCCGCCGGAGACCAGCAGCAGCAGATAGGGAAAATCGAGCCCGTCGGTCAGTCTTGCGGTCAAGGCATGGCCTTCGAGGTGGTTGATGGCGATCAGCGGCTTACCGGCGGCGGCGGCGATCGCCTTGGCCGTCATCAGCCCGACAATCAGGCCGCCGACAAGGCCGGGGCCGGCGGTCGCGGCGATGGCATCGATGTCGGCGAGGTCGACGCCCGAATCGGCAAGGGCAGCCTCGACGATGCCGTCCAGTGCCTCGACATGGGCGCGCGCGGCGATCTCCGGCACGACGCCGCCGAAGGCGGCATGCTCCTCGATCTGGCTGAGCACGATGTTGGACAGGATTTTTGGCGCGGCATCGCCGTCCAACGCCACGACGCTGGCGGCGGTCTCGTCACAACTCGTCTCAATGCCCAGAACGCGGATCAATTGGTCGCTGTCCCCAGAGATTGTATCGTCGGGCTTTCCCCGTTAGGAGGTCTGTCGATATTCAGGTGATGCCGGCCTGCAAATGGCGGTTTCCGCGCTGCTCACGTACCCGAAGGTACGCCCGCTCCGGTTCCCGGAACCACCATTTTCGGCTCGGCCTGACCTGAATCTCGACAGACCTCCATTTGCCCGGGGGGTTATCACGGACCGCGCGCCATGCAAACAATCTTGAGAATCGGAACACGCGGCAGCCCGCTGGCGCTGGCGCAGGCGCATGAAACGCAGGCGCGGCTGATGGCCGCGCATGGCCTGCCGGCGGCGGCGTTCGAGGTCGCCGTCATCTCGACCAGCGGCGACCGCATCCAGGACCGGCCGCTGTCGGAAGCCGGCGGCAAGGGGCTGTTCACCAAGGAGATCGAGGAGGCGCTGCTCGCGCGCCGGATCGACATCGCCGTGCATTCGTCGAAGGACATGCCGACACAACTGCCCGACGGTCTGGAACTCAGTGCCTTCCTGCCGCGCGAGGACGCGCGCGATGCCTTTGTCGGCAAGGCGGCGAAGACCATCGCCGACCTGCCGCAAGGGGCAAAAATCGGCTCGTCGTCGCTGCGGCGGCAGGCGCTGATCCGCAGGATGCGGCCGGATCTCGACGTGGTGATGTTTCGCGGCAATGTGCAGACGCGGCTGCGCAAGCTGGACGAAGGCGTCGCCGCCGGCACGATCCTCGCCCATGCCGGGCTGAAGCGGCTCGGGCTCGACCATGTCATCACCGACCTGATGCCGCTCGACATCTTCCCGCCGGCGCCGGGCCAGGGCGCGATCTGCATTGAGAGCCGCATCGGCGATGGTAACGCGGACAAGATGCTGGCGGCCATCCATGATGTGCCGACCGGACAGGCGCTGGCCTGCGAACGTGCCTTTCTGGCGGCACTCGATGGCTCCTGCCGCACGCCGATCGCCGGTCATGCCGTCATCGAGGCCGAACTGCTGTCTTTCGCCGGGCTGATCATCTCGCCCGACGGCACGCAGTCGCACACAGTCGAGCTGCGGGGCCCGGCCCAGGATGCCGCCCGCATCGGCGCGGAAGCCGCCGGGACGGTGCGGGCGAAGGCCGGCGAAAAGTTCTTCGACGGCTGGGCCTGACGATGCTTCGCGTTCTGGTGACGCGGCCGGAACCGGGCGCATCGCGCACGATGTCGCTGCTGCGGGACAGGGGCTTCGAGCCGATCCTGCTGCCGCTCACCGAGACCGTTGCAATGCCTGTCGCTGCCGATCCGCCCGAGGCCGGCGCCGCGGCGGTTGCCATCACCAGCGCCAATGCCGTGCGCCATGCGCCGACAGAAATCATCGCGGCGCTTGCCGCCTTGCCCTGTCATGCCGTCGGCAAGAGGACCGCGGAAGCCGCCCGCAAGGCAGGGTTCTTGTCCGTCAGCGAAGGCCCAGGCGATGCCGAAGCCCTGGCTGACAGCCTGGCCGGCGATGTCCTGGGCAAGACCATCATCTATCTCTGTGGACGGGTGCGGTTTCCGGCGTTCGAACAGAGGCTGGAAGCGGCTGGTGTCCCGGTCCAAGCTGTAGAGACCTATGACACGCTCGCGGTTGATTATCCGGACGAAGCCGTGCTTGCGCGTCTCTCGGGCCAACCCGCCGACGCGGTGCTGCTCTATTCGGCCAAGGCGGCTCAGGCGCTACAGGCCCTGACCTCGCGGCCCACCCTGCAAGAGCTCTTTGAAAAAACATGGTTTTTCGCTCTTTCCGCGCGCGTCGCCGCCACCCTTGACGGTACGGCCGGCGCGAGACTCCGCATTGCCGAACAGCCCGATGAGGAAACGCTGCTGACCCTTTTGCAGGCGCGGCGCTGAGCCGCGTCATCACACCGCCCCTTTTCACCGCTTGGTGATGTGCTAGACCCTTTCTGAACCATCAAGCGCCGCCCGGCGTTGAGACGAAGCGAATTTTGCGGAGCCCAGGCATGGTCAAGACGCCGAAGATGCGACACTCGAAAAGCCGGCGGGAGCCGGTGACCATCGAACTCGAGCCCGGTGCAGTCTCGCGCATCGCCGACGAGGAAGCCGCCAGGCCGCAAGCGGGCGCCGAAGAAACGCCGGCCGAGGTTCCCGAAGAGCCGGTGCATGCCGACCAGACCGATCTCGAGCCCTGGGAGCATGCCGATGCCACCAACGCAGGGTCAGCTGTAGCGGACGCGCCGGCGGATACCGGGGCCAAAGCCGCCGAACCGGAGCTGCCTTATCCCGGTTCGGATGCGCCGCCCAACCGCGCCAAGGCCTTCGACTACGGCTTTGATGACGCAACCACCAGGACCGCCGAGACCAAAGCGGCGCCGGGGAAAGCCGAAGCGAGGAGCGAATCGATGGCAGTTCAGCCGAAGCGTGGCGGCCTCAACGGCATCGCTGCCGGCATCATCGGCGGTGTCATCGCGCTGGTCGGCGCCGGTGGCCTGCAATTCGCCGGGCTGCTCGGCGCGCCTGGCTCCGGCTCCGGGGTTTCGCTCGATGGCGTCAATGGCGAGATCGCTTCACTGAAGACCGAGATCGCCGGGCTGAAGGAGACAAGTGGCAACACCGACGCGTCGGCCAAAGTGGACGGGCTGTCGGCGGCGCTCGATCAGGTCAAGACGGACATCGCGGCGCTGAAATCGACGGTCGAATCCGGCGGAGCGGGCGACACCGCCGGGCTTGCCGCACTGGGTGACAAGGTCAAGCAGATCGAAACCGCGGTCGCCGCGCTCGGCAAGGCCGGCAACGCGGCTCCTGTCGACCTCGGCCCGCTCAACGAGAAACTGGCTGGTCTCGAGGCGCTGGTGAAATCAGCGGGTGAGGCGGCGACAACACAGGATGGCCGGCTCACCGCGCTCGAACAGTCGGTGTCGCAGCTTTCCGGCAAGGTGGAGGCGCAGGCTGGACAGCCCAAGATCGCGCTCGCCATTGCCGCGTCGGCTTTGAAGTCGGCGCTCGAACGCGGCGCGCCGTTCGCGGCTGAACTCGATACGTTTGCCGCGATCTCGCCCAACGCGCCTGAGATCGCAACCTTGCGCCCCTATGCCGAAAAGGGTGTTCCGACCCGCACCGAGATCGCATCGCAGATGGATGCCGCCGCCAACGCGATGGTCGCCGCCGCAACGCCTGTCGACGAGAATGCCGGCCTGCTGCAGAACCTGCTGTCGAGCGCCGAATCGCTGGTCAAGGTCAGGCCGATCGGCGCCGTCGAGGGGGCCGGCGCGCCGGAGACCGTCGCGCGCATCGAGGTTGCGGTCAATCAGGGCGACTATGCCAAGGCGCTCAGCGAGTATGATACGCTGCCGCAAGCCGCCAAGGCCGCGGGCGCCGACTTTGCCGGCAAACTGAAGGCACGCATCGAGGTCGAAACCCAAGTGGACGCACTGATCTCCAGCGCGATGAAGGCATGAGGGCAACACAATGATCCGCCTGCTCGCCTTCCTCATCGTCGTTTTCGCGCTTGGACTGGGTTTTGCCTGGCTGGCCGACCGGCCGGGCGACATGGTCGTCACCTTCAATGGCTATCAATACCAGGTCAGCCTGATGGTGGCGGCGGTGGCCGTCGTGGCCGTCGTGGCCGCGGTGATGATCTTCTGGTGGCTGGTCAAGTCGCTGTGGAACAGCCCCTACACAATCTCGCGCTATTTCCGCGTGCGCCGCCGCGACCGCGGCTACCAGGCGCTGTCGACTGGCATGATCGCCGCCGGCGCCGGCGATGGCGCGCTGGCCCGCAAGAAGACCAAGGAAGCGGCCAAGCTGATCCGTTCCGACCAGGAGCCGCTGATCCATCTGCTCGAGGCGCAAGCCTCGCTGCTCGAAGGCGATCATGAAGGCGCGCGCCAAAAGTTCGAGAGCATGCTCGACGATCCCGAAATGCGGCTGCTCGGCCTGCGCGGGCTCTATCTGGAAGCCGAACGCCTCGGCGACCGCAACGCCGCCAGGCATTATGCCGGCCGTGCCGCCGCCGTGGCACCGCAACTGGCCTGGGCGGCCGAATCGACGCTGGAAGAGCTGACCGCGCGCGGCGATTGGGACGGGGCGCTGAAACTGGTCGACGCGCAGAAATCGACGCGGCAGATCGAACGCGACGCCGCCAACCGCCGCCGCGCCGTGCTGTTGACCGCCAAGGCGCAGGCGCTCGCCGGCAGCGATCCCACGGCTGCCAGGACCGCGGCGATCGAGGCCAACCGGTTGCGACCGGACTTCGCGCCCGCCGCCGTCGTCGCCGCCGCCGCGCTGTTCAAGCAGAACGACGTTCGCAAGGGCTCGAAAATCCTCGAGACGGCATGGAAGGCCGAGCCGCACCCGGAGATCGCCGAGCTCTATACCCATGCAAGGCCGGGCGATGCCGTGCTCGACCGCCTCAACCGGGCGAAAAAGCTGCAGGAGATGAAGAAGAACCACGCGGAGTCGTCGATGACGGTGGCGCGCGCCGCTCTCGACGCGCAGGATTTTTCGACCGCCCGCCGCGAGGCCGAGGCCGCGATCAGGATGGACCGCCGCGAGGGCGCCTATCTGCTCCTGGCCGACATCGAGGAGGCCGAGACCGGCGACCAGGGCAAGGTGCGGCAGCTGTTGTCCAAGGCGGTGCGGGCGCCACGCGATCCGGCCTGGGTCGCCGACGGCGTCGTTTCCGAGCGCTGGGCGCCGGTATCGCCGGTCACCGGCAGGCTCGATGCCTTCGAGTGGCGCGCGCCGATGGAGCGGCTCGGTCAGCTGATCGACAGCCACGATGATGCACCAGCCCGTCCGGTACCGGTCATTGAAGCGCTGGCAAAGCCGGCCGGCGAAAGGCCGGTCGAGGTGATCCACGACACCGGTCCGCGCGAGGCAGCGGGCAAGGAAGCCGAGAGCCACGAGGACCAAGTCAGGCCGATCACGGCGGCAGCCTTCGCCGCGGTGCCGGCCGATGCCGAGGCCGTCGAGCCGGCCGAGGAACTTGCGCGGTTGCCGGACGATCCCGGCGTCGATCCGGATGATGAAGCGGAAAAATCGCCGCGCCGCTTCCGGCTGTTTTGAACCGGGTCGATTGTCCGGCTATTTGGGAATGAATTGATGTTTGAACGCGTTCTATCATTTCTGAAGGATTTGCCGACCGGCTCCGGCACGCGCGCCAGCACGGATGACCCGCGCATCGCCGCGTCGGCGCTTCTCTACCATGTGATGAACGCCGATGGTGTGCGCCAGGATGTCGAGTGGGAACGGTTCAAGGCGGTGCTGGGCGAGAGCTACTCGATCAGCGGCGCCGAACTCGAAGCGCTGGTCGCCGCCGGCGAGCGGGCCGACAATGAAGCGATCGATCTCTATGCTTTCACCAGCGTGCTTAAGCGTCACCTCGATGCCGATGCGCGCAAGGCCTTCATCGGCCTGATGTGGGAGGTCGTCTATGCCGATGGCGAACTGCATGAGTTGGAAGACAACACCGTCTGGCGCGTCGCCGAGCTGATCGGCGTCGAACGCCGTGACCGCATCGAAGCGCGCCGCAAGGCGGCGGCGCATGCACCGGGCGCCACCGGAACATCCGCAGACGAATAGGTTTTCGCCTTCCCATGCCGCCCAGAACGAGTTCGAAGCCCAGGATCCTGATCGTGTTGCATCAGGAGAATTCGAGCCCCGGACGCGTCGGCCACATGCTGATGGAAGAGGGTTTCGATCTCGACATCCGCCGTCCGCCGCTTGGCGATGTCCGAGGACGAATTCGTCCGCCGCGAAACCAACTGGCTGGAGATACCGCTCAAGGAGAACCGGCCGTTCCTCGGCATCTGCCTGGGCGCGCAGATGCTGGTCAACCATCTCGGCGGCAAGGTCGAGGGTCACGGCGAAGGGCTGGTCGAGATCGGCTGGTATCCGCTGAAGGCGACCGAGGCCGGCAAGAAACTGATGCACTGGCCTGACATGGTCTACCAGTTCCATCGCGAGGGCTTCTCGCTGCCCAGCGACGCGACGCTGCTGGCGACGGCGGAGACCTATCCCAACCAGGCCTTCCGCTATGGCGACAATGCCTGGGGCATCCAGTTCCATGGCGAACTGACCCGGATGATGATGCAGCGCTGGGTGGTGCGCGGCGCCCACCGTTTCGAGCTGCCAGGCGCGCAGCCCGGCCGCGATCATCTCGGCGGCCGGCTGATCTGGGACATGCATCTCAAGCGCTGGCTGGACGAATTCCTGCGCATGATCTTCGGCAAGCCGGTGATGCGCTAGAGTAGAACCCAACTACTCTGAACGGCCGAGCTTGACCCAAAGGCGACTCACGTCTGCCGAGGCGTGGACGACCGCTCTCATACCGGCCGTTCGAAGTGGTGGTCACCGAGCCCACAGTCGCTTCGGCGACCCCTTTCCTCAAAGCCGTCGCGCCATGGTTGCCATCCGCCGCATCGCGAGAGGTCATGCGTTTTAGGGTCGGACTCTCACTTCCATCCGTCGGAAGCGTCATCACGAGAGTTTAGTTTGCGCATTCGTGTAACAAGGTTGTGATTTTCGTATCAAGATTGCGGGCGACAGCAAGAGCCTCCAAACTACCATAAGAGAGCAGATAACTCTCCATTTTGTCATAGGAAACATGCACACCATCGGGACGTTGATCAAGAAGGACTGTGACTGGGGCGTAAGATCCGGCATCGGGAACGTGCTTGACCATTTCTTTCATAATGAGTGGATTGCCCACCAAAAACCGCATGCTCTTAGGAGTGTCGCTTCCAGTTTCGCGGCGCAGAATGGCACCCAAGTCGAATTCCGCGAAAAGCATGAGACCTGTGCGGCCTAGGCCGTTTTGCACAACGCGCTCCAAATCCGAGAAGGAATTTGCAGCCCTCGTCGCTTTGAAAAATTCGACCATGTCAGGTTGCCCGACCGCCGACTTGAGCGCGGCCACAACGGCGTCGAATGGTTTGGAACACGTCAGGCTGAAACGCTCAACCTCGACCTTTGCGATTGTCATTTCTTTCTCCGCAACAGCTCTCAAGAACAAAGGTGCGACCGATCGCGCCGGGATTATGCAGCCGCCGAACTACGCTTCCAGGAAGGTCCGGACGTGGCTGACGAACAATTCGTGGTACTGAAACAGGGCGCCGTGGCCGGAATCGGGATAGAGGACCAGCTGGGCGTTGCTTAGAGCCTTGAACATTGCGTAGGCGTTGTTCGCCGGCAGCATGGCGTCGTGGCTGCCGCTGACCACGAGGGCGGGCTGGCGGATGGCGCGCAGAATGGCGTGCTCGGGATCAGGTGTGGCGCACCAGGTGATAAGCGCCTTGGCCTGCGGGTCCGTCACCGCGCCGCCGTTATCGGTATCCCGATCTTCCTTACGCGCCTTCGCCCGCTTCAGAAACGCTCGGCCGGCCGACTGGCTGGCGGACGACTTCGTGAAGAATAGCGGCAGGCGGGGGTCCGGCGCGTCGGTTTGGGAAAACGCGTCCTGCAGAACCGCCAATAGGTGTTCCTCTCCGCCCCTCGGAGCGGTGCCGACGAGGATGAGCTTGCGGACCAGCGCTCCGTGCTCGGCGGCGATCTGCTGCGCGACGCAGCCGCCGAGGGAAAAGCCCAGCAAGTCGACTTGGGAGAGGCCGAGCAGGTTGATAAAGGCGACCGCGTCTCGGGCCATCGCCTCGATACTGTCCGGCGTTAGTCCTGTCGAGCGGCCGACCCCGGCGTTGTCAAAAGCGATCACCGGTCGATCGGCGGCCAGGACATTGACGACGGCGGGATCCCATGCATCGATGTTGCCCGAGAAATGCTGCAGGAGAACCAACGGCGTTCCGGTCGATGGGCCGAGGCGGCGATAGGCAAAGCGGATACCGCTGCCTTCGATGTAACGGGTGGCCGCCGTTTCTAGCGTGGCGTCGTCCTGGCTCGCGGTGTCGAACTCAGTCATGTCATCCTCCGGATGCTTGGCATAAAATAATTGAGTGAGAGTAGCTGGTGCGGTTTTGGCCAGGTCTGAGCCGCTCGCGGTTCAAGGCATTCCGTAGTCCGCCGAGCACGCGCGGTGCTCCCGGCACGAAAGTGCCGGGAGCGGTATCGTCACTTCACGAGTGCGGCCTTTTCAATCACCGAGGCGACTTCCTTGGCGTGGACGACCAGGGAGGCATGGCTGCCGGCGACCTCCGTCGTCTGTGCCTTCATCCTGTTGGCGAAGATCTTCTGGACCTCGGGTGCGATGACCTTGTCCTTGGTGCTGATCACATAGAACGTCGGCTTGTCGTGCCAAGCTGCCTTGTCGACGGGAGCCTCGAACGCCGTGTGGTTCAACGGGAGCTGATGATTTGCCAAGGATTCGGCGATCTCCGGAGGAAGGTCAGCCGCAACTGCTGAAGGAAACACTTTGGGATCGATGTAGAGGTTGCCCTTTTCGTCGGGATGAATCGCCGCTGCGCCTTCGGTTGCCGGACCGCTCTTGGCCAGGCTCGCCAGAGATTCTCCTACGTCGGGCGCGAATGCGGAGACAAAGACGAGCGCCGAGACGTTGGGATCGTCACCTGCCTGTGTGATGACCACACCGCCCCAGGAGTGGCCAACGAGGACGGTCTTGCCGTTCTGTCTCGCGAGCGCCTGTTTGGTGGCATCAACGTCTGCTTCAAGGGAGGTGAGCGGATTTTCGACGAGCGTTACTTTGTAGCCCTTCTTCGTGAGGATATCGGCAACAGGCTTCCAGCTCGTCTGGTCGACGAAAGCGCCATGGACGAGCACGATATTGTGAGCCGCGCCCTTGGGAAGTTGAGCCGATTGGGCGGGGGCGGCAATTGTTGCGCCGGCCATGAGGAGGGTGGCGACTGAGAGTAGAAGATTTCGCATTGATTGCTCCTGTTGGGATGACGGACGACGCGCGTCCGGGGAAAGGCAGGCGTGTCGGCAACAGTCGCGGTTCTCCCATCTGCCGTTCGGGTGATGGTTGCCGCGCGACCGGTTGGCTGACTTGCGATCAACTAGTACGTGGAGCATTTGGACGTTAGGCCTCAATCGTCCGAATATTGTGTCTGACCGTCCGTCGTATTAACATCGGAAAGATGGACATCCTCGCTGAAGTGCTCGATCGCGTTCGTTTTGGCGGAACCTTGCTGTTCCACTTCGAACTCGGCCATCCCTGGAATCTCGCCTTGCCAAAGCGCCCCTATGCCCTGTTCCACTATCTCAGCCGTGGTTCGGCTACCCTCGCGCTTGAACAAGGACGAGAGCTCCACATGACCGAGGGCGACTTTGTTGTCGTCACGCGTGGCGAGCCCCATGTGATTTACTCGGATAGCCGGACGGAGCCGGTACAGATTGTCGACATCGATCGACTAGCCGGGCGTCTTGGCCTGGTTCGTCATGGAGGCGGCGGGCAGCCGCTCGCGACGATGATCTGTGGTAATTTCACTGTGGCACGGCCGTCGCGCGGTAGCGTTTTGGAATTGCTTCCGCCCCTGCTTCTCCTGAAGCCGACGGAAGACGGGGGATGGCTCGAGGCGATTCTGCAACGCATGGTGAGCGAGGCGGCGTTCGAGCGTCCCGGACAAGGCGTCGCGCTCTCACGTCTGACTGAAGTGCTCTTCGTCGAGGTGTTGCGAAGCTGGATCAAGTCGCTCGGCCCCGGAGAAGGCGGGTGGCTGGGGGCGATGGCGGACCCGCACATAGGACCGGCGCTTCAGTTGATCCACGAACGACCGGATCAACCTTGGACCCTTGGCGACCTGGGGCTCCGCGTGGGGCTCGGTCGCTCGGCGTTTTCAGCTCGCTTCACCAACCTCGTCGGCCAGTCCATGTACCGTTATCTGATCGCACGCCGGATGTCGGAGGCCGCGTTTCTGCTCGAAACAAGCGACGAGGGGATTGCACGGATTGCGACCCGTGTCGGCTACGAGACCGCGGCCGCGTTTTCGAAGCTGTTCCATCGACATCACGGCCTATCGCCTGGCCGTTACCGAGCAATTCGTCGCTCTGACGGTGGGCGAAGGCAAGGGGACGATCTGGAAGCAGAAGTCGTCGATTGACCTCGACCAAGGTGTCTTCTGGAAGGTCTGGCGATGGGCGGGCGGGGCGGCTCCACAGGCGCGACGACCGCTTTCGCGAGGTTGCCATCCAGAGCAGCTCACCGTTTCACGGAAACGGCGAACCGCTCTAACTCTTTGTTTTTACGCAATTTCGGACGGAAAACCGTTACACACTTTTCCTCTAATTGCTCTAGTAGTGGACAGTCTGCTTGCGGCCCAAACCAGCCGTAAGTCGGCGCAGCCTGATTGGCCTGAGCGCCGGATCCAGCGGCCCGGATCCGGCGTTGAATCAGTTTCGCCCGTCGAGATGGCGGACCTTGCGCAGTTGCGGGAACAGCACCATCCACAGCCCGGCGACGACGATCGCGCCGACGCCGCCGATCACGACGGCCGGCACCGTGCCGATCAACGCCGCCATCGTGCCGGCGCGGAATTCGCCCAGCTCGTTGGAGGCGCCGACAAAGACCTGGTTGACGGCGTTGACGCGGCCACGCACATGGTCGGGCGTCCACAACTGGATCAGGGTTTCCCGGATGTAGACGCTGAACATATCGGTGGCGCCAAGGCAGGCGAGCGCGACGATCGACAGCCAGGTGATCGTCGACAGGCCGAACAGCACGGTGAAGGCGCCGAACGCGGCGACGAAGCCGAGCATGATCAACCCCGCGTGGTTGCGGATCGGATGGCCGGCCAGCCAGATGGCGACGCAGATGGCGCCGACGCCAGGGGCCGAGCGCAGCAGGCCGAGACCCCAGGGGCCGAGCTGCAGGATGTCGCGCGCGTAGACCGGCAGCAGTGCCGCAGCACCGGACAGAAGCACCGCGAACAGATCGAGCGAGATGGCGCCAAGCACGATCTTCTCGCTCCAGATGTAGCCGAAACCGGCAAACAGGGTCTGCATCGTCGGCTTGTCGGTCTCGCTGCGCTGGGCGGGCCTCGGGATGGTGAAGATCAGCAGCCCGGCCGCAAGCATGAGCGCAGCGGCGGTGCCATAGGCGACTTCCGCCGACACGCCGTAGAGCAGGCCGCCGGCGACCGGGCCGACGATGGTCGCGGTCTGCCAGGCCGACGAGTTCCAGGCGATGGCATTGGCGAAATCCTCAGATGGCACCAGATTGGCGAACAGCGATGCGGAGGCCGGGCCGAAAAAGGCGCGGGCGACGCCGAACATGGCGAGCACGGCGAAGATCGGCAGCGGTCCGCTGATGCCGCGCAGCGTCAGGGCGAGCAGCGCCAGGGCACAGATGGCTTCGAGCAGCACCGCCAGCGCCATGATCAGCCGGCGGCCGAAGCGGTCGGCGACGACGCCGGTGACCAGCACCAGCACCAGCGACGGCAGGAACTGGACGATGCCGACCAGACCGAGATCGAGCGGGTCGCGGGTCAGGTCATACATCTGCCAGCCGACCGCGACGGAAACGATCATGGTGGCGAATGTGGTGAGGAAACGCGCCGCCCAATAGCTCAGGAAGGAGCGGTGGCGGAACGCGGCGTAGCGCTGGTCCGGCGAGGTTCGTGCGGCGGTCATGGACGGAGGCCCCGTTGCGATGGCATCGGCTGGCGGGGCACTTCCACGATGGGCGCTGGTCCGACCAATGGAACTTTTAACAAAGTTCGCGGCGGGATGTGCGTCAAAATCAGCGCGCGATCAAGAAATTTTCAGCCTGTCCGGAGGATCGCACGCGAAGTTTACCCGCGCAGCACGGCGGAAATGGCGTTGAGCCCGCCCCGCAATTGCGCCTCTGTCGGCCAGCCGAAACCGACGCGGAAGAAGCGTTTTTCCATTTCGAACCAGTGGCCGGGCCCGACATAGGTGCCATAGTTTTCCAGCAGGTTGACATAGAACCGGTCGAGGTCGAAGCCGGCATCGACATTCAGGCGCGGGAAGCCGACGACGCCGCCTTCGGGCCGCACCCAGTCGACCAGCGGCTCGTTGTCGATCCACGCCTGGACGATGTCGCGGCGCTTGGCCATTTCGGGCAGCAGCGTCGCCAGGAAGGCGTCCCGGCGTTGCAGCATGCCGCGCGCGATGCCTTCGTCGATGACGCTGCCGCAGATGCCGATCTGCTCCTTGGCGGCGAGGAATTTTTCCTGGAGCGCCGCATCCCTCGTGATCAGCCAGCCGATGCGGATGCCGGGAATGCCGAAGGCCTTGGACAGCGACGAGACGCTGATCGCCCGCGGGCTCAGCGAGGCTGCCGAGGGCAGGCGCTTGCCATAGGAGAGATCGCGGTAGGTCTCGTCGACCAGCAGATAGCAGCCGCTAGCCTCGGCGAGCGCCACCAGCGCGTCGAGTTCGGTTCGGCTCATCATCGTGCCGGTGGGATTGTGCGGGCAGGTGACGCTGATCAGCCTGGTGTTCGGCTGGATCGCCGCCTTGACGCGTTCGACATCGATGGCGAAGCCTTCCTCGAAGGCGAGGTCGACAAAGCCGATGGCGCAGCCGATCGCCCTCGGGGTTTCGATGTTGGTGGCGTAGTTGGGCCTGATGACGACCAGATGATCGCTGGCCGACAAAAGCGAAGTCGAGATGATGAACAGCGCGCCGGCGGCACCAGCGGTGACCAGGACATCATCCGGCGAGACGCCGGCGTCCTGCGCCGCGATCAGTGCGCGAAGGTCCTTGTCGCCGCGATGTTCGCCATAGAACAGCGTGAGATCAGGCAGCGACAGGCCGATGTCGGAGAGCTTCTGGTCGGCGATCGAGCTTTCGGAAAGATTGAAGCGGATACGGTCGTAGCCGTACTCTTCCGGCGCCTCTTTCTCGATCACCATCCTGGTGTAGTTCATCGCTTCACCCCCAAAGAAACCGTCCGGTCCATCCAAGCCAAAAACGTGAAGCCTGCCAAGGCGGATTCGCCGGCAGGCTTCAATCAATCCATTGGCTCAGCGCCTAACTGCCTGAAGCGCGTGGCGTTGAATCGGGGTTCAGGCGACGCGCTTCAAGTCTTTTGTTTTATGCATGTCGCCGTTCCAAAACCGCCGCGCACTTTTTGGGCGACAAGCCTAGGCCGAGGCCTTGGCCTTCCTGCCCTTGGCGGGTGCCTTCACCGGGGCGGCCTTGCGGCCGAGCCCGATCGACTTCGCCAGCAGCGAGCGCGAGGCCGCGTAGTTGGGGGCAACCATCGGGTAGTCCGCGGGCAAGCCCCATTTGGCGCGATAGGCGTCCGGCGTCAGGCCGAAATGCACGCCGAGATGACGCTTCAGGGATTTGAACTTCTTGCCGTCCTCGAGGCAGATGATGAAATCCGGCGTGACCGACTTCTTGGGGTTGACCGCGGGGACCAGCGGCGCCGCCACCGGGACCACCGGCTTGCCGAGCCCGCTTATCGACGTGCTGACGCTGGCGATGAGATCGGGCAGGCCGGAAGCTGGCAAGCGGTTCTTCTCGACGTAAGCGGACACGATGTGTGCGGTCAGTTCGAGAAGGTCGATGTCTTTAGGGGCGATGTCGTGGTCGTCGGTCAATCTATCTCTCCGTCCAAGGCGAATGACCTGAAAATCGGATTCGATTTCCGGAAAGGATCATGCGCAAATCAAAATGCTACCGCGTCGTTTGGGGATCCGCGGGACGAGCTGCGTTATTGGGGCGCGGAATTCCTAGTCGGCAAATCTGCACAACGCAATGACTTGGTGTGGCGACACACGTTATTTTGAACAACTATACTAAACAGTAACAATATCAGACGATCAACGCCTTGTCGCGCCACAAACGAAACCCGCCTTCGAAGGCCCGTGTGTTGTCGCCGCGTCTGCTGTCGGCGGGCAATTCATCGAGCTTGTCGACATTGCCGCCGCCGATGACGACATAGTCCGGCTGCATGGCGGCGCGGAGCCGGTCGACGACGTCGAAGACATGTTTGCGCCACTTCTTCTTGCCGCGCTTTTCCAGGCCGCGTTCGCCGACATAGTCCTCGAAACTCTTGCCATTCTTGTAGGGAAGGTGGGCGACTTCCATCGGCTGGGCGACATTGTCGACGATCATCGCCGCGCCAAGACCAGTTCCCAGCCCGAGGAACAGCATGCGCCCGCCCTCGTAACTGCCGATGGCCTGCATCAGCGCGTCATTGACCACCTTCACCGGTTTGCCGAATTGCGCGGCGAAATCGTAGCCGGCCCAGCCCTTGCCGAGATTGGCGGGGTCGGCCAACGGCCGGTTGTGGGTGACCGGGCCAGGATAGCCCATCGAGATGACGTCGTATGACAGGCCCTCGGCGAGCTTCCTTACCGTCTCGGCCATCTGCCGCGGCGTCAGGCCGGGACCGGAGTCGGCGCGGCACTCCGCGCCGCCGGCGCTGGTCAGGATCTTGACGTGCGAACCGCCGATATCGATCGAAAGCACGATCTTCTCGACATCTGACGCTGGTTGCTTCACCGCCTTGGCCATCGCGTCATCCTCTCACTTCACCGGATCGATCCAGCCGTTGGGCGGCCCGAACCCGCTCATGACATCGGCGGGGCCCCATGTTCCTGGCTCGTAGATATGCGGTGGCGTGGTGTCGCCAAGCACCGGGCCGACGATGCGCCAGGCAAGTTCGCTGGCGTCCTGGCGGGTGAACAGCTGACCATTGCCGTTCATGGCATCGCCGATCAGCCGCTCATAGGGCGGCATGTCGGCCTTGCTGTCGTCGAGCGCCGTCAGCTCGACCTGCTCGCCGATCATGTCGTCGCCGGACGCCTTGCGCTGGGCGCCGATGGCGATCACCACCTGCGGGTCGATGCGGAAGCGCACATAGTTCTGGTCGGCGGGTTTGATCGGATCGAAGACGTCGAGCGGCGGCCGCTTCAGCCGCACCACCACCTCGGTGACATGAACCGGCATGTTCTTGCCGGCGCGGATGAAGAACGGCACATCCCGCCAGCGCCATGTGTCGACGAAAAAGCGCACCGCCGCGAAGGTTTCGACCGGCGAGTTCGGCGCCACGCCGGGTTCGGTGAGATAGCCCTTGAACTGACCGCGCACGACATCGTCTTTTGTCAGTGTCCGGATCGCGCGCAGCACCTGCACCTTCTCGTCGATCAGGTCGTCGGCGGAGCGGCCGACCGGCGGCTCCATGGCCAGCAGCAACAGGATGTTGAGCAGGTGGTTCTCGATGACGTCGCGGATGCAGCCGACATCGTCGTAGAAGCGGCCGCGCCCCTCGACGCCGAAATCCTCGGCCATGGTGATCTGTACGCTTTCGACGAAGTTGCGATTCCAGATCGGCTCGAGCAAGGAATTGGCGAAGCGGAAATAGAGCAGGTTCTGGATCGCTTCCTTGCCGAGATAGTGGTCGATGCGGAAGATCGACTGTTCGTCGAACACCAGGTGCAAGACCCGGTTGAGCCAGCGCGCCGACTGCAGGTCGTGGCCGAACGGCTTTTCCACCATCAGCCGGGCGCCGTGCGCCGTGCCCGATTGCTCCAGCCCCTGGACGACCGTCTCGAACATGGTCGGCGGCACCGCCATGTAGTGCAGCGGCCGCTGGGCGCTGCCGAGCGCACTCTTCAGCCTTTCGAAAGTGGCCGGATCACGATAGTCACCGCTGACATAGCGAAGCAGCGACGCGAGCTTGGCGAACACCTTGTCGTCGATCTTGCCGAGCGCATGGACGATGCCGTCGCGGGCGCGCGCCTGCAGCTGCTTCAAATCCCAGGCGTCGAACGCGACGCCGATCACCGGTTCGGTGAGCGTACCCTTGGCGACCATCTGGTAAAGCGCCGGAAATATCTTCTTGTGGGCGAGGTCGCCGGTGGCTCCGAAAAGCACCAGCGTGTCGGACCGTTCCTGGCTCATGCGCGTGTCTCCCCTGCCGCCGTCACGATCCGGCCTTCGGCTTCTCGACATGGCCGCCGAACGCATAGCGCATGGCGGACAACAGCTTGTCGGCGAATTCGGATTCGCCTTGCGAGGAGAAGCGGTCGAACAGCGCCGAGGACAGCACCGGCGCCGGCACGCCGGTGTCGATCGCCGCCTTCAGCGTCCAGCGGCCTTCGCCGGAATCCGAGACGCGGCCACCAAAGTTCGCCAGCGATGCGTCTGACTTCAGCGTGCTGGCGGTGAGGTCGAGCAGCCACGAGCCGATGACGCTGCCGTGCCGCCAGACCTCGGCGACGTTGGCGAGGTCGATGTCGAACTGGTAATATTCGGGGTTCTGCAGCGGGCTGGTCTCGGCGTCGGCATCGCGCTTGACCTTGCCGGCATTGCCGGCCTTGAGGATGTTCATGCCCTCGGCATAGGCGGCCATGACGCCGTATTCGATGCCGTTGTGAACCATCTTGACGAAATGGCCAGCGCCACTCGGGCCACAATGGAGATAGCCGAAGGGTGCTGTGCCGGCGGTCTTGTCCGGTGCAGGCGCGCCGGCATCGGCGCCGGGCGCCAGCGTGGCGAATATCGAATCGAGATGCCGGACCGCTTCGTCAGGGCCGCCGATCATCAGGCAGTAGCCGCGATCGAGACCCCAGACGCCGCCGCTGGTGCCGACATCGACATAGTTCAGGCCCTTGTCCTTGAGCCTGGCCGCGCGATCGACGTCGTCATGATAGTAGGAATTGCCGCCATCGATGATGATGTCGCCGGGTTCCATCAGGGCCGCCACCTGATCGACGATCTTGCCGGTGATCGCGGCCGGCAGCATCAGCCAGACGCAGCGCGGCTTGGCGAGCTTGCCGACGAATTCCGCCATCGATGCCGCTCCGGACGCGCCATCGGTCACCAGGGCCGCCACGCTGGCGGGGTTGATGTCGTAGACGACACATTCGTGGCCGTCGCGCATCAGGCGCCGGACCATGTTGGCGCCCATCCGGCCCAGTCCCATCATTCCGATCTGCATGGTTTCGTCCCTGTTTCCTAGAGATTTGCTGGATTTCCTGGGGAAGGATCTACCGGCTATCCTGCCCGGTTGATATGACGGAGAAGTCGACATTCTCCCAATCGCCGGTGCCGGGCCAGAAAAAAGTGAAGGTGAGCGCGGTTCCGCTGGGGAGGCCGGACACAGGCAGATCGACAAGATGGATACCGAAAGCGTTCTCTCTTGTCTGGCTGTCGCGAGCCGTCGCCCAGTTGTCGGTGCTCCAGCGAACCGTCGCGGCGGCCAGCAGCTCGACGCGCAACGCCTTGCCGGCCGCCAGCGTGCGGATCTTGTGGTTAAACCGCCAGGTCCTGAACGGCGATACGGTCCTGTCCTCGATGTAGCGCTTGACGCCTTGCGGCGGCATGTCGAAGACCGTGCCGTCGCGCAGCGAGCGCAGCAGCTTGATATGCTCCGAATGTGCCCAGACCAACGGCATGGCGCTGCCGGAAGGGCGACCATGCAGCAGTTCGCGCTCGGCTAGGTCGGCGCTGTCCCAGACCTGCTCCGGCAACAGGCCGCCAAGCCCGGCCGAGCCTTCCAGCGCCGCCAGCAGGCTGGCCGCCTTGTCCATGCGCCCCGCCGCCAGCTCGTAATGGGCGCGTTCGCCGGCGAGCAACGGCCAGGGCCGGCCCTGGCCGGTGCCGTCGAAAGGCGCGCCGTCTTCGTGCTCGCCATAGCCGTCCCCGCTGTAGCGGTACCAGAGCGGTCCTTGCGGCAGATCGCAGCGCAATTGCGCATCGATGACCTTGACGGTGTCGATCATGCGCGGATCGTCGGCCGCCCGCAGGCCGAAGCGGACGAGTGCCAGCGCGTCGGGGCTGACAATTTCCTCGGCGGGCCGATCCGTGTCGCCGGGCGGCCGGTTCTTGATCGGGACATAGCCGTCCTTCGGCGAGCCGGCCTCGGCGCTGTCGGGTGGCGCGATGCGGACGTAGTAGCCATCGACGCCGGTTTCCTCGGAGATGGCCGTGCCGGTGACGTAGGTCCAGCGCTCCACCTGGTCGTTCCAGCCATCGGCGGTCTCGCGCAGATAGGTTGCCGCGTCTTCCTTGCCGCAGGCGTCGAGCAGGTCCGCCGCGGCAAGCAGTGCGGCGATCTCGACGGCAAGCGTGAACGGACTGTACCCGGCATCTTCTTCCCAGCGGTCCTCGCCGGTGACGGGTCCGTTGCGCACGACATAGGTGGCGGCGCGCTCGATCATCGGCAGGAAGGCGGAGAGCCTGGCGCGCGGCAGGTGCCCGGCGCGGTGCAATGCGTCAGCCAGCAGGAGCGGAAAGGCGCATTCGTCCATCTGGATGCCGGGCCAATAGGCCGACCCATCGAGCCAGGCGTTCTGCGGCCAGTGGCCGTCCGGCTGCTGGATGGAGCGCAGATAGCCAAGAATCCGCAGGGCCGACGCGGCATCGCCGGCGGCGAGAAAGCCGCCCGCCGTTTCGACCAGATCGCGCGGCCAGACCAGATGGTAGCCGCCGAGATCGTCGTCGCCCTTGTTGAAGCCCCACGGGATCGACAGGCTGGCGACCGCGGCGCCCGGCATGGCGGTCGAGCGGTGCGTCGCCAGAACCGCGGTCGAGACGCGATAGAAGTTGACCCCGGATTCGCCATGCCGGTCCAGTGGCAGCAGGCCGGCCTGCCAGGTGCGCCAATTCCGGACGTAGGACCTGGCCGTCGCCGCAAAGCCGCGCTTCAGGCTGGCGAAGGCATTTTCAGCAGCCTCATCAGGGGTCGCGCCAAAGCCAAGAGCCAGCAACGCCGTTGTCTTCGCGCCGGAAAAGCCGATCTCTCCGGTCAACGCGACATTGCCGTCCTCGGCCCGTTGGCAAGCCGGGTCAAGCTTGCCGGCATGATGGAGTTGCTGCCAGCCATCGGAGAAGCCGACATAGCCGGCCGAACAACTCGCCCATGGCAGCGAAGAGGCCAGCGCCAGGCAGATGCCGCGCCCCGAGGCAAACAGCACCGGCTTTCCCTTGTGGTCGCCGACCCAGGCGGTGTTGCCCATGCCGGCGTTGACCAGATGCGGCGCCAGCAAGGCGTAGACGCGGTAGTCGCTTGGCGCACCCTTGAGCGGTGTGAAGGTGATCTCCTGCAGCAGGGCGGGGCGGGCCGGGTCGGCGAGGACGCGCTTTTCGATCCGGTAGACGCCGTCGGTCGCGGTGTTGACCAGCCGGTAGGCAGGCACGCCGTCCTCGAACGGTTCGATGGCGTGCGCGGCATCGCGTTTTTCTTCCGAGAAATAGCCGGCGGGGCCGGTGACGATCAGGCCAAGGTCGCGCGTGCAGGCGCTGTCGACGCGCGGATAGTAGATCTCGTTGAGAATGCCGTGGCTGATCGTGAACCAAATCCGGCCGGCCGGTGAAAGGGAGGTTCCGACGCCGCTCTTGGCGCTTGACGTCCAGCGTGCCGGAATTCCCGGTGCGCCCGGAGCAACGGTTGGCGTCACTGGCATTCTGTTTCGGTCTCCTGGCCCTTCCCTAGACCAGAAAGCGAACCCTTTTCAATCATTGCACCGCAAGTTGATCCACCGCCGCAATGGAGGCGTCGTTGACAGCATCGTTCGTAGGTGTCCACTATTCCCGCGGCAGGGAGGCCTGGCGAAAATCGCGGATCGGCAGCACGCTCGGGCACGGGAGCGTCGCGGCCGGCCCGGCGTGGTCCGTTCAGTTGTCATGGGAGGTCTCAAAACCATGTCGGATGTATCTCCCATACTGATCGACCGGCTGCTTGCTATTTCGCGGGCGCTGGCCGGCCACATCGATACCGGTACGGCGTTCCGCGCAACGGCCATCGAAATCGGTACGCTCATTCCGCACAATCATATCGATCTGGCGGTGCTGTCGCACGATCGGCGCATGCATGCCTGCTATGAAGCCGGCTTCCACACCAGCTGGAGCGAGCTGTCGCAGCATCCGGTGGAGGGCAGCCCGATCCGGTCGGTGCTGTGGGGCGAGGTGCCCTATCTGCTGGCGGACGATGCTCTTTTCGACCAGCGCTTCCACTTCACGGGGGCATTCGACGAACCGATCTTCGCCGCAAGGCTGCGCAGCCGCATCATCGTGCCGCTCAGGGCGCGCGGCGGCATCATCGGCGCCCTCAACATCAGCCGGCATGAGGTCGGCTGCTACACGCTTGCCGATGTCGAGGTCGCCCAGCAATGCGCCGACCTGATCGCACCCTATATCTTCGCGCTGATCCAGACCGAGGAGGCGCGCCGGGCCATGCTTGCCGAAAGTGAAGCGCGCAATCGCGTCGAATTGCTGCGGGTCGGCGCCTCGCAACTGACCGAAGGCATGGAGCGCGAGCGCCGGCGCATGG
This sequence comes from Mesorhizobium sp. RCAM 05104, assembly GCF_059683645.1. Classification (NCBI taxonomy): domain Bacteria; kingdom Pseudomonadati; phylum Pseudomonadota; class Alphaproteobacteria; order Hyphomicrobiales; family Phyllobacteriaceae; genus Mesorhizobium; species Mesorhizobium sp. RCAM 05104. The sequence continues at coordinate 4,037,195 of NZ_CM185033.1, forward strand.
CCATGGACCTGCACGACCAGACGCTTGCCGACCTCGCCCGCATCGCGCGCCAGCTTTCGGCCTTGCGCGGCCAGGGCGTGGCGCGGGCGGCCCAGCTTGCCGACCTCGAGCAGGAGGTCGCCGGCTGCCTGACGGAACTGCGCCACATCGTCGACGACATGCGGCCGAGCGTGCTCGAACTGTTCGGCCTGCGCGATGCGGTCGAGGCGCATCTCAACCGCAGCGTCGCCAGGGCCAAGCCGCCGATTGCCGTGCGCATCGCCGATACCAGCGACGGCAGCGCCGACAGCCTGCCCGAGCCGGTCCGGACCGCGCTCTACAGGATCGTGCAGGAAGCGATCAACAATGCGGTCCGCCACGCCGCGCCGCGCCGCATCGACGTGCTGCTGGCGTCGACGGCGAGCATGCTGCGGGTGATCGTGACCGATGACGGCCAGGGATGCGGCACTGTTGATCCGGCCGCCCATGGCGGCATTGGCCACATGCACACGCGCGCGGCTCTTATCGGGGCGCGGCTGCGCATCGGTCAAGCCAGCCGCAAGGGCGGCGGCACGCGTGTCGTCATCGAGATAGACCGCCAGACGTCCCGGCAATTGCCCGGTGCGGCGGTTGCAACAGCGCCCGGCCAGCAGGCCGTGCCGGAGGGTGTGTGATGCTTGTGATGATCGCCGAGAATGACGGACTGCACCGCACATTCGCGCGCCGGACCGTCGAGCAATTGTGGCCCGGCGACGTCGAGGTGATCGAGGCGAGCGACGGCGAGGACGCCATCAACCTCGCCGCCGAGCGCGAGCCGCCGCATGTCGTGCTCGACCTGCAGATGCCGAAGGCGACGGGAATCGAGGTTGCCAGGGCGATCTGGAACCGCCGCGCCGGCACGCACATCCTGTTCTGGTCGAATTTCGCCGACGAGGCCTATGTCCGCGGGGTGGCACGCATCGTGCCGCCGGGTTCGGTCTATGGCTATGTGCTCAAGTCGGCGACGGAGGAGGGCATGCGGTCAGCCCTGCGCGGCGTTTTCCGCGAAGGCCACTGCATCATCGACCGCGAGATACGCGGCATCCAGCACCGCGTCCAGGATCGATTCGAGGGCATCACCGACGGCGAATATGAAAGCCTGATCGACATCGCGCTTGGCCTGACCGACCGCGCCATCGCGGCGCGTCGCGGCCTGTCGATCCGTGGTGCCCAGAGCCGCATCAAGCATGTCTACGACAAGCTGGGCATCGTGCCGGCGGAGGACGGCGCAAGCGACGCTTCCGTGTTCAACTCGCGGACGCGAGCGATCTATCTCGCCATGGCGCGCGGCCTGATCAACATCGACGCGCTGCGCCGCGAGCAGGACCGGCTCGATGCCTGGCTGGCACAGGCTCCGCCGGAACACTGATTCCAACCGCAGCGACTGTGCAAACGCACAGTCGGCCGTGCGCTTTGACCCGTATCGCCACGCCGGCGCGGCAACTACGCTCGACCTCATAAAAAAAATATTTCGGGGAAGCGCTCATGCCATTCGTCGCGATGCGGATTCGCACGGCTGTTTGCGCCGCCAGGGGCCAGTGATGTCGGCGCTGGCGCGACCCCGCCACTCCGGCTTCGACGACGTCGTCGGCGACGCGACGATCGAAATGCTGGCGAGCGGCTTCGGTTTCTTAGAAGGGCCGGTATGGCACCCTTACGAGAAATGGTTGGTGTTCAGCGACATTCCGGAAAGCCGCATCTACCGGCGCCATGCGGAGGGCGAGATCGAGCTGTTGCGCGAGCCGAGCCACAAGGCCAATGGCAACACGCTGGACCGCCAGGGACGGCTGGTCACTTGCGAGCACGCGACGAGCCGCGTGACGCGCGCCGAGCCCGATGGCAGCACGACGGTGCTCGCCACGCACCATCAGGACAGGCAGCTCAACAGCCCGAACGACATCGTCGTTGCCACCGGCGGATCGATCTACTTCACCGATCCGGGCTACGGCAGGATGGAATTCTATGGCGTGCCGCGTCGCCAGGAGCTGCCGTTCCAGGGCGTCTACCGCATCGATGGCGACGGCGCCCGGCTGACATTGCTGGCCGACGATTTCATCCAGCCGAACGGCCTTTGCTTCTCATTGGACGAGTCGCGGCTGTTCATCAACGACACCGAGCGCGGCCATATCAGGGTGTTCGGCGTCGAGCCGAACGGCGACCTCAATGGCGGCGCGGTGTGGGCCGTGACCGAGGGCGATGGACCGGGAGCGCCCGACGGCATGAAGATCGACAGCCGCGGCAATCTCTACTGCACCGGTCCCGGCGGCATCCATGTCTTCGACGCGTCGGGTGCCATCCTGGGTGTCATCCGGACGCCGGAGAACTGCGCGAATTTCACGTTCGGCGACGACGATCTGAGGAGCCTCTACATCACCGCGTCGACATCGCTTTACCGGCTCAGGGTGCGCGTGCCGGGATTAAGACTGTTTTGAGCTCGCGATCATCCGTGCTCAAATCAGGTTGGGAGTGAGGCCGGGATGAAAGCCGGCAGGAACTGTAGCAGTCAACATCTGGGAGGATACGACATGAAGAAACTACTCGTCTTGAGCGCCCTGGCGGCAATGCTCGCCTCGGGCACGGCACTTGCCGACACCAGTGGCAAGAAGATCGCCTTTTCCAACAACTATGCCGGCAATTCGTGGCGGCAGGCAATGCTCGACAGCTATGGCATCGTCACCAAGAAAGCGGTTGCCGACAAGGTGGTTGGCGCCGCCGACATCTTCACCACCGCCGACAAGGAGGTGCCGACGCAGGCCGCGCAGGTGCAGAACCTGATCCTGCAGGGCTATGACGCGATCGTCATCAACGCTGCGTCGCCCGACGCACTCAACGGCGCCATCAAGCAGGCCTGCGACGCCGGCATCGTGGTCGTCTCCTTCGACGGAACCGTGACCGAACCTTGCGCCTACCGCGTCGTCGTCGACTTCAAGGACATGGGCAAGCAGGAAGTCGAACAGATGGCCAAGTTCCAGCCCAAGGGCGGCAATCTGCTGGAAATCCGAGGCCTTGCCGGCACCTCGATCGACGATGCCATCCATGCCGGCATCCTCGAAGGCGTAGCAGCCCATCCCGAGTTCAAGATCGTCGGCTCGGTGACCGGCGACTGGGACCAGACCACCGCGCAGAAGGCGGTCGCGACCATCCTGCCATCGCTGCCGGATGTCGTCGGCATCGTCGACCAGGGTGGTGACGGCTATGGCGCCGCACAAGCCTTCGCCGCCGCCGGCAAGCCGCGCCCGACCATCATCATGGGCAACCGCCAGGATGAGCTGCAGTGGTGGAAGGAGCAGAAGGACAAGGACGGCTACCAGACCTGGTCGGCTTCGATCGCGCCCGGCGTGTCGTCGCTCGCCTTCTGGGTGGCGCAGCAGGTGCTCGACGGCCGCAAGGACATCCCGCATGATCTGCTGGTGCCGTATCTGGCCTTCACCCAGGACGATTTCGAGGCCGAGCTGCCGAAGATCGTCAAGGGCGGCGTCGCCAGCCACGAATACACGCAGGAAGACGCCATCGCGGCCATCAAAGCCAACATCAAGTGAGTGTCGCGGCAGCGTTGCCGTCCGTATCGCCGAGCGGATATCGTTGAGCATGCCTGAGGGGAACGCTGACATCATCAGACTGAACGGCGCCGAAAAGCATTTCGGCGCCGTTCGCGCCCTGGGCGGCGTGGATTTTCACGTCGGCCCTGGCGAGTGCGTCGGTCTCGTCGGCCACAATGGCGCCGGCAAGTCGACACTCATGCACATGGTGGCGGGCACCTTGACGCCCGACAGCGGCAGGATCAGCGTGCATGGCGACAGCGAGGACAATTACTCGGTGTCGCGGGCACAGCAACTCGGCATACGCTGCGTCTTCCAGGAGCTTTCGCTGTGTCCCAACCTCAGCGTCGCCGAGAACACGCGCATCAACCACGCTTCGCTGCGCGGCTTCGGCTGGCGGCGCAAGGCGGCCGAGCTGATCGCCGCCAAGCTCGACGAGATCTTTCCGGGGCACAGCATCTCGGCGTCGGACATTGTTGGCGACCTGTCGATCGGCCGGCGCCAGATGGTCGAGGTGGCGCGCGCCTTCACGGTCACCCAGGATCGGCTCGACCTCGTCATCCTCGACGAGCCGACATCGTCGCTGGACGCGCATACGGCCGGCCAGTTGCTGGCTTTCGTGCGCCGCTTCGTCGCCGGCGGCAAAAGCTGCATCCTGATATCGCATGTGCTGGGCGAGGTGCTGAGGAATGCCGACCGTATCGTGGTGATGCGCGACGGCAAGGTGGTCGTCGCCGACGCCGCCAGTGCCTTCGACCGCGACCGGCTGGTGACGGCGATGGGCGGGGCGGAAGCGCGCCAGAAGGCCGCGGCGCAAGTCGCCGCCGCCAAGCCCGAGGCCAGTCCGCTGCGCGTGCGGGCCCGTCCCGCCGCGCAGAAGGACGGCACCGAGCTTGTCGCCCGCGCAGGCGAGATCATCGGCCTCGCCGGGCTGGCGGGACATGGACAGACCGACCTGCTGCTGGCGATCTTCGCGGCTGCGTCGCGCGCCCGGGCTGGTATCGAGGTGACCGCGCCGGTGGCGCTGGTGGCTGGCGACCGCCAGTCGGACGGCATCTTCCCGCAATGGTCGATCGCGCAGAATATCGGCATCCGCTCGCTGACACGCTTGCGCAAAGGGCTACTGATCTCGCCGCAGCGTGAGGCCGAACTCGCCGAGTTCTGGCAAAAAAAGATCGGCATCCGCACGCCGGACATGAACAACAACATCTTCTCGCTGTCGGGCGGCAACCAGCAGAAGGCGCTGTTTGCCCGTGCGCTGGGCTCCGACGCACAGATCGTGCTGATGGACGACCCGATGCGCGGCGTGGATATCGGCACCAAACTGGAGGTCTACGACCTCGTGCGCGAAGAAGCCCGCAATGGCCGTACCTTCCTCTGGTACACCACGGAAACCGAAGAGCTCGACAATTGCGACCACATCCATGTCTTCAAGAACGGCCGGATCGTCGCCAATCTGCGGCGCGACGAACTGACCGAAGAGAAGATCATCCAGTCCTCGTTCGGCGATGCGGCCTGAGATGACTGCCGCCAGCGTAGACACCGGCCTCAAGACGTCCTCCGAGCGCGGGGCGCTGGCGCGTGCCCGCCTGCTGCGCGGGCTGCTGCCGGCGCTGTCGCTGGCGCTGGTGCTGATCGCCATCGCCTGGCTCAACCCGCGGGCCATCAGCTATTTCGGCTTCAGCCTGATGCTCAACCTGGCGATCCCGATCGCGCTGGCGACGATCGCGCAGATGTTCGTCATCGCCGGCAACGAGCTCGACCTGTCGATCGGCACCTTCGTCGGCTTCGTCGGCTGCGTTACGGCGACCTGGCTGAAGGATGCGCCGCTCATCGGCGTCGCCATCCTGCTCGGCTCGATCGGCGTCTATGCGCTGCTCGGCGCGCTGATCCATCTGCGCAACCTGCCCTCGATCGTGGTGACGCTCGGCATGAGCTTCGTCTGGCAGGGCCTGGCCATTCTCGTTCTGCCCAAACCTGGCGGCAAGGCGCCGGACTGGCTGCTGGCGTTCATGTCCTTCAAGCCGCCTTTCGTGCCGTTCCCGATCATTGCGGCGCTGCTGATCGGCCTCATCGTCCATTTCGGCTTGATGCGCACTTCCTATGGTGTGATCCTGCGCGGCTCCGGCGGCAATCCGGCGGCGCTCGGGCGCGCCGGCTGGTCGCTGCTCAAGACCAAGATCGTGCTGTTTTCGCTGGCCGGCCTGTTCGGCGTGCTGTCCGGCATGGCGCTGATCGGCATCACCACCTCCGCCGATGCCAATATCGGCAATGGCTACACGCTGCTGGCCATCGCAGGCGTCATCCTTGGTGGCGGTGAATTCGTCGGCGGCCGGGTGTCGCCGATCGGCGCGGTGCTTGGCGCACTGACGCTGGCGCTCGCCGCATCGCCGCTGCTCACCTTCATGCACATTCCACCCGACTGGCAGGTGGCCGCCAATGGCGCCATCCTGATCATCGTGCTGGCGGCGCGGGTGCTGATCAGCCGCAGGGAAAGGTGAGGCGATGGTATCGGTGAAGGCGCTGCTCGGCAGACCCTGGATATGGTCGTTCCTCGGCGCGTTGCTGGTGTGGCTGGCGACGATCGTCTTCACCGGCGGCTATGGCGCCGGCGGCATGGTCACCGCGGCCCTGTCGCTGGCGGTGTTCACCGTCATTGTCGGCGTCGGCCAGATGTTCGTCATCACGCTTGGCCCAGGCAATGTCGACCTGTCGTTGCCGGCCAATATCGGTCTTGCCAGCGCCGTCGCCATGAAGGTCATGGACGGCAGCGATTCCATGATCGCGGTCGGGCTGCTGGCGGCGCTGGCCACGGGTGCCGCGATCGGTGTCGTCAACTACCTGCTGATCTGGGCGCTGCGCATTCCGCCGATCATCGCCACGCTGTCGGCCAGCTTCATCATCCAGTCGATCGACATCAGCTATGGGCGCGGGCTGCAGATCAAGCCGCCGCCCGGCTTCGCCGATTTCGCCAACTGGCAGGTGCTGGGCATTCCGGTGCTGGCGATCCTCACCGTGCTGTTCACCATCGGTGCGGCAATAGCGCTGCAGCGCATGATCTATGGCCGCTCGGTGCTGGCGATCGGGCAGAACATCCGTGCCGCCTGGCTCGCCGGCGTCAATGTCGGGCGCATCCGCTTCCTCACCTACACGTTGTCGGGGGCGCTCGGCGGCATCGACGGCGCGCTGCTCGCCGGCTATTTCCGCGGCGCCAATGTCGATATCGGCAACGAGTATCTGCTGGCGTCCATCGCCGTCGTCGTCATAGGCGGCACGTCGGTGGCCGGCGGCAAGGCCAACGTGCCCGGCGTCTGGGGCGCGGCGCTGTTCCTGGTGCTGCTTTTGACCATGCTCAACACGTTCGGCGTCAGCGCCGGCGTGCGTCTGCTGCTGACCGGGCTGATCATCGTTGGCGTGATCACCGCGGCGGGTGGGCAGAAGGCCTTGCGTTGAGGCTACGCGTTATTCCGCGCTCGCCCGCAGATGCCGGGCGAGCATCAGGCGCAACTCCTCCAGCACGCCGTCACGCAGTTTCTTCTCGCCGACCAGCGCCAGCGGTATGCGCATCAGCTGCGGCACGATGACGGCCAGCCGCTCGGCCTGGCCCGCGGGCAGCGGCGGTTCGGCCTGCGCGAACAGCGCGGCGATCTGGCCGCGCCGCCGGACTCGCATCGCGCGCCGCCAGCCGTCGTCGCCGGGCAGGTCGAGCAGCGCTGAATAGGCCGGGTGCGTGGCCAGGAAGTCGCCGAGCACGTCGAACAACGCATCGGCGATCGCAGCCGGCGCCAGGCCCTTGGCGCGCTCCCGCAAGGCGTCGAGCTGGGTGGAGAGACTTTCGGCATGTTCGGCCAGAATGGCTGCCGCCAGCGCCTCCTTGGTCGGGAAGAACAGGTAGAGCGTGCCGATGGCCGCACCGGCGCGGGCGGCGATCTCGGTCATCGTCGTGGCATCGAAACCCTTCTCGACGAACAGTGTAGCCGCACTCGCCATCAGTGCCGCGACCCGCTCGCGCCCTCTTTTTTGCTGCGGCGCACGCGGATTTGACACCGAGGCTCTTGCTTTTTCCGAGGCCATCCTCATATTTCCAAACCTGAGATTATCCTCATATATAGCGCTGGTGCCAACCATGCCAGTACCCTTGGACGTTACCACCATGAATAGCGCCGCGGACAGCCGCCCACAGAGCCACAAATGGATGGTTCTGAGCAACACAACGCTCGGCATGCTCGCTGCCGCCATCAACGGCTCGATCCTGCTGATCAGCCTGCCGGCGGTGTTTCGTGGCATCGGCCTCAAGGCGCTCGACCCCGGCAACATCAACTACCTGCTCTGGGCGATCATCGGCTATATGATCGCAACGGCGGTGCTGGTCGTCGCCTTCGGCCGGCTCGGTGACCAGTTCGGCCGCGCGAAAATGTACAATCTCGGCTTTGCCGTCTTCACCGCCGCCTCGATCGCGCTCAGCCTGCTGCCCGGCCAGGGCGACTTCGCGGCGATCTACCTGATCAGCGTGCGCATCATCCAGGGCATCGGCGGCGCGCTGATCATGGCCAATTCCACGGCCCTTCTCACGGATGCCTTTCCGGAAAACGAACGCGGCTTCGCGCTCGGCATCAATGTGGTGGCGGCCATCGGCGGCCAGTTCATCGGCCTGTTGATCGGTGGCCTGCTTGCCGATACCGACTGGCGGCTGGTGTTCTGGATCAACGTGCCGTTCGGCCTCGTCGGCACGGTCTGGGCGTACCTCAAGCTGCACGATGCGCCGAACCGCTCCACGCACACGATCGACTGGCTCGGCAACATCAGCTTCGGGCTCGGCCTCGTCCTCATCCTCACCGCCATCACCTACGGCCTGCAGCCCTATGGCGATCAGGTCATGGCATGGACCAGCCCGAAAGTGCTTGTCCTGTTTGCCATCGGCTTCATCTCGCTGATCGCCTTCGTGTTCATCGAGCAGCGCGTCGCCAAGCCGATGCTCGACCTCAAGCTGTTCCGCATTCCCGGCTTTGCCTATGGCAACATTGCCAATCTGGCCTCGGGCATTGCGCGCGGCGGGCTGCAGTTCATGCTGATCGTCTGGCTGCAAGGCATCTGGCTGCCATTGCATGGCTATTCGTTCGAGGAGACGCCGCTGTGGTCGGCCATCTTCATGCTGCCGCTGACGGTCGGTTTCCTGATCGCTGGTCCGGTGTCCGGCTATTTCTCCGACCGGGTCGGCGGCGTGCCGTTCGCGGTCGGCGGCATGGTGGTCGGCGCGGCAAGTTTCGTGGCGCTGATGGCGTTGCCGGCCGACTTCTCCTACGCGGTATTCGCCGCGCTGTTGTTCCTCAATGGCCTTGGCTCCGGCCTGTTCGTGGCGCCGAACTCGACGCAGATCATGAACTCGGTGCCGGCGCGCGAGCGCGGCCAGGCCTCGGGCATGCGCGCCACCACCACCAATGCCGGACAGGTGCTGTCGATCGGCCTGTTCTTCAGCCTGATGATCCTCGGCCTAGCCGCCAGCCTGCCGCAGACGATGGAGGCCGGGCTGCTGGCGCAGCATGTGCCGGAGGCGGTTGCGCACCAGATCGCCAACATGCCGCCGGTGGCCAGCCTGTTCGCCGCCTTCCTCGGCTACAATCCGATGGGCGAGCTGATCCCGGCCGATGTGCTGCACGCGCTGCCGCAGCAGAGCATCGATACGCTGACCGGCCACGCCTTCTTCCCCGAGCTGATGTCGGGACCGTTCAAGCATGGTCTTGTCTTCGCCTTCACCTTCTCGGCGATCCTCTATCTCATCGCGGCCTTCGCTTCAGGGCGTGGCGGACGCACTGTCAAAGCCTCGATACCAGAGAGGATGGTGGCGGAGGCTGCCGGCCGGCATTGATCCAAACGGTAAGCGTTGTGCCAGGCCGGCATCCGGTTCCCATCCGCGCCACGGCGCTGTAAATCCCGTTCGCGCGGTCTTGGCCGCTCACCATTGCTGGGAGGTTTTGTTGTCCGATTTCCTGAAGGTCAGTCGCGACGGTGATATCGCCATCGTCATCATCGACAATCCGCCGGTCAACGCGCTGAGTTTTCATGTCCGCGAGTCGCTGATGCGGGCGCTGGTCGAGCTGCGCGATGACACTTCGATTGCCGCCATCGTCATCGCCTGCGCCGGCCGGACTTTTGTCGCTGGCGCCGACATCACCGAATTCGGCAAACCAATGCAGCAGCCGGAACTGCGCGCCATCGTGGCCATGCTGGAAACCATCGCCAAGCCGACGGTCGCCGCCATCCACGGCACGGCACTGGGCGGCGGGCTGGAACTGGCGCTCGGCTGCCATTTCCGCGTCGCCGATGCCGGCGCCAAGCTCGGCCTTCCCGAGGTGAAGCTCGGCCTGCTGCCGGGTGGCGGCGGCACGGTGCGGCTGCCGCGTCTTGTCGGCGCGGTGAAGGCGCTCAAGATGATCGTTTCCGGTACGCCGATCGGTGCGGCCGAGGCGCATGCCGCCGGTCTCGTCGATGCCGTCTTCGAAGGCGATCTGCCCACGCATGCGGTGAACTTCGCCAGGGAAATAGCCCGCAAGGGTGGTCCCTTCACGCCGGTGCGCGATCGCGATGAGGGGCTTAGGGAAACCGACCTGGCGATCTTCGACACCGAGGCAATGGATCTTGCCAGGAAGGCGCGCGGCCTCGAAGCGCCGATCGCCTGCGCGCAGGCGGTGCGCAATGCCGTCACGCTGCCCTTCGACGAGGCGCTGGCGGCGGAGCGCGCGCTGTTCGTCAAGCTCGTCGCCAGCGACCAGTCTCGCGCCCAGCGCCACCTGTTCTTCGCCGAACGTGAGGCGGCGAAGCTTCCCGGCAAGGACACGCCCAAGCGCAGGATCGGCCGCGTCGGCGTCATCGGCGCCGGCACGATGGGCGGCGGCATCGCCATGGCCTTCGCCAATGGCGGCTATCCCGTCACCCTGCTGGAAACCAGCCATCAGGCACTGCAGCGCGGGTTGGCGACGATCGACAGGAACTATGCCGTTTCGGTCAGTCGCGGCTCCTTGACCGAAGACGCCAGGCAGCAGCGGCTTGCGCAGTTCAAGGGCTCCACCGACTACGCCGATCTCGCCGATTGCGACCTGATCGTCGAGGCGGTGTTCGAGGACATGGCGGTCAAGAAGGAGGTGTTCGGCAAGCTTGACGCCGTAGCCAGGCCGGGCGCGATCCTCGCCACCAACACCTCCTATCTCGACATCAACGAAATCGCCGCCTCGACCTCGCGGCCGCAGGATGTGCTTGGACTGCATTTCTTCTCGCCGGCCAATGTCATGAAGCTGCTGGAGATCGTGCGGGCCGACAAGACCGCGCCCGATGCGCTGGCGACCGTGGTCGACCTGGCACGACGGATCGGCAAGGTGGCTGTCGTCGTCGGTGTCTGCCACGGCTTCGTCGGCAACCGCATGCTGGCCGCGCGGGGTTCGGAATCCGAAGCGCTTCTTTTGGAAGGTGCCACGCCGCGCCAGATCGACCAGGCGTTCACCGATTTCGGCTGGCCGATGGGTCCGTTCCAGATGGGCGATCTCGCCGGCCTCGACATCGGCTGGCGCAACCGCAAGGCACGCGGCCAGACGGCCGTGATCGCCGATACGCTGTGCGAACAAGGGCGGTTCGGCCAGAAGACCGGCCGTGGCTTCTATCTCTACGAGGCCGGCGCCCGCACACCGGTGCCGGATCCCGAGGTCGAGGCGCTGATCCGCGACAAGGCCGCCGAGCAAGGCATCGCGCCGCGCGCGATCGGCGCCGAGGAGATCATCGAGCGCACGCTCTATCCCCTGGTCAACGAGGGGGCGAAGATTCTCGAGGAAGGGATTGCGGCCCGCGCGTCCGACATCGATGTCGTCTGGGTCAACGGCTACGGCTTTCCCATCGGCAAGGGCGGCCCGATGTTCTGGGCTGGTCTCGAAGGGGCGGGCAAGATCATCGAGCGCCTCGATCACTGGTATCAGCGGACCGGCAAGGATGTGTTCAAGCCGGCACCTTTGCTGAAGCGGATGGCCGAAACCGGCTCCTGGGAGGGCGTGCCAGCCTGATCAAGCGCTGATTGGGGGCTGGAGGAGTACCGCGAACGCCACGTCGACGTGGTGGCAATGACGCGGCAGATGTCGCTCGACCATGCCCGGCACAATGTCTGTGCCAACGCCCCTGCCCAGGCTGGGGCGACAGCCCATTCAACGAACCGTTCATCGCAAAGATGGGCGGACGCGAGCGATCGAGCGCTACTTCGCACCAAGATTCCGGTGGAACGCTGGGCCGCCTTCGACACGATCCCCGACGGCTTCTCGCTCACACGTGCTTACGGCCGCCGGACTCGCGGAACCAGCTGTCGGGATAGGGGTACCACCAGTCCTGGATTGCAGGCTTGTGATCGATGATGACCGTCTTCGAGCGGCGGAAGGCATCCAGCCCCTGGCGTCCAAGTTCGCGACCGAGGCCCGAGGCCTTCCAGCCGCCGAAGGGCAGGGCGTCATTGTCGATCAGCGGATTGTTGACCCAGACCATGCCGGCCTCGAGCCGTTCGGCCGCCTCATGCGCCTCGGCCAGATCAGTGGTGAAGACAGAGGCGCCGAGCCCGAACGGGCTGTCATTGGCAAGCCGGATCGCTTCGTCGAAATCCTTGACCCGGCAGATGGCGGCGACCGGCCCAAAACACTCTTCGCGCACGATCGCCATATCCGGGGTGACGCCGGTGAGGATGGTTGGCTCGTAGAACCAGCCGGTGTCATGCGCCGGTGGGATGCGCCCGCCGGTGACTGCCTTGGCGCCGTGTGCGATGGCGTCGTCAACCAGCCGCATCACCTTGGTCCGCGCGCTTTCGCTGACCAGCGGGCCGATCTCGGTCTTGCCCATGCCGTTGCCGATGCGCAGCGCGCGCGTCCTTTCGGCGAACAGCGCGACGAAGTGGTCGTGAACGGCGTCGACGACGAAGAAGCGTTCGGCCGAGGTGCAGACCTGGCCGGTGAGGTGGAACGCGGCGGTGACGCTGCCGGCCGCCGCGACCTCGAGCGGAGCATGTTCACTGATGATCAGCGGATCGCTGCCGCCGGCCTCGATGACGCACGGCTTCATGCGCTCGGCGCAGGCCACCGCTACCGCCTTGCCGGCGGCGACCGAGCCGGTGAAGGCAACCGCGTGGGTGCGCTCGGAAGCGATCAATGTCTGCGCGATGGCCGCGCCACCGGGCAGGCAGGAGACCAGGCCTTCCGGCAGCGAGCGGAACACGGTCATGTAGTCTGATGTCGACAGCGTCGTCGCCTCGGCCGGCTTGATCACGCAGGCATTGCCGGCGGCAAGCGAGGCGGCGACGGTCCAGCACATCAGCAGGATCGGAAAGTTGTAGGGCATGATGTGGACGGAGACGCCATAGGGCTCGTAGCGGGCGTACTGGAACGAACCGGCCTGCGTCGTGCCGGCGATCTTGCCGGCGTCGTCGCGCGCCATCTCGGCATAGTAGCGGAAGATCGGCGCGCAATTGGCGATCTCGCCGATGGCTTCGGGATAGGGCTTGCCCATCTCGCGCACCATCAGTTCGGCGCAGCGGGTGAAGTCGGCCGCTTCGATGGCGTTGGCGACGGCATGCAAGTGCTTTGCCCGGCTCTTGGCGTCGAGTTTCTTCCAGGCGGCCTGCGCCTTGGTGGCGGCGGTCAGCGCGGCGTCGATCTCGCCATCGGTAGCGGCCGAGATCGCGCCGACGGTTTCGAGCGTCGCCGGGTCGATCACCGCTGTCGTCGCGCCGGCCATCGGCCGGTAGTCCGGATTGACGAAGAACGCCGGCCGGGTTGGCGAAAAGTCCATTCTGTCCTCCTTGAAGAATTATCGAGAAGGCTCAGCGGATCATGTAGACCTTCTTGATCGTCTCATGGACGGTGCAGACGCCTTTCCAGTCCTGCGGAAAGAACGCTGCCGTGTCCGGCTCGATCTCGATCACCTCGCCGGATTCATGCACGTAGGTGCAGCGGCCTTCGAGGAAATGGCAGAACTCGTCGCGGGTGACGTGGCAGTGCCATTTGCCGGGCGTGCAGACCCAGAGCCCGCACTCGGAACGGCCTTCCGGACCCTTGTACAGAAGCTTGCCCGAGGTGCGGGATTCGCCCTCGATCATGGTCGGGATGACGCCCCAGTCGACGAGGTCGGTGATGGCGAGCGGGGATTGCATGATCGGCGTGGTCATATCGATTTCCTTGAAAGGGCTGCTTACCGGCACATGAAGGCCTTGGTCAGCGTTTCGGTGATGATGGAGGTGCCGGTCCAGCCGGCGGGGAAGAACACCAGCGTGCCGGCCTCGACCGGGATCTCTTCGCCGTCGTCGTGGACATAGCTGCCGCGCCCTGAGAGGAAATGGCAGAACTCATCGGCCGCGAAGATGATGTGGCGCGTACCCGGCGTGCATGACCAGAGGCCGCATTCACTCGACCCGTCCGGGTTCTGGAACAGGATCTTGCCGGAGGCGCGCGGCGAACCGGCGAGCGGCGACGCGCTTGCGCCCCAGTCGTCCAGCGCCACCGAGGCGGCGTTCGGCCAATAAGGTGTCGGCATGTTGTGGAACTCCAGTAGTCAGGCCAGCATGTAGATGTTGCGAATGGTCTCGTGGATGGTGCATTCGCCGGCCCAGCCGGCGGGGAACATGACCACGGTCCCCGGGGAGACTTCTATCACCTCACCGACATCCGACCTGTAGGTCGCGCGGCCGGCGACGAAATGGCACAATTCATCGCGCGGGATCGAGAGTCGCCAGCGGCCCGGCGTGCACACCCAGATGCCGGATTCCGGCTGGTTGTTCGGCCCCTTGTGCACCAGCCTGCCAGTCGAATGCGAAGCGCCGTCCAGCGCATCGGGCTGCGCGCCCCAGTCGACGAGATCGGTGCGGGTGGAGGCCTGGTGGAGGTGCGGGGCGGAGGAGGTCACAGCAGCTTCTCCAGCAGGCCGGCTGCCTTCTCAGGCCCGTTCTGCGCGTGCATCTGCGCCGAGGTCTTCGCCAGCTTCGTCTTCATGGTCGGGTCGGTCAGGCAGGCTTCGATCTTCGCGACCAGCTCGGGATCGCTCCAGTCGTAGCGCGGCATGCCGAAGCCGTGGCCGGTTTCCTCGACGCGGGTGGCGTTGTCGTGGCCGTCCCAGACATAGGGCATGATGATCGCCGGCTTGCCGAAATAGAGGCACTCGGTGAACGAGTTGTTGCCGCCATGATGGATCACCGCGTCGACCTGCGGGATGACCGAAGGTTGCGGGAACCAGCTCTCGACGATGACGTTGCCGGGCACGTCCGTGTATTGGTCCTTGTAGCCGCCGACATTGACCAGCGCGCGATAGCGCGTCTTGCCCAGCGTCGCGATGATGCGCTTCAAAAGCTCGACATCGCCGGCGCCCAGGCTGCCGAAGGAGACATAAAGCAGCGGCCCGTCATTGTTCTTGGCGAAGGTCGGCACCGTGTATGGCTTCTCCTGCCGCACACAGCCTTCCAGATACTGGAACCTGGCCGGGTCGAGCGGATGGCGGCGCTTGAATTTCGCCGCTTCTGGATAGAGCAGCAGGTTGAGATAGGGCGAGGCCTCGAAGAACTGGCCGATCGGATAGGGCGCTTCGTTGTTGGCGGTGAGGAAGGCGTTGAAGTCGTCGTGGATCGGCTTGATCACGGCGTTGAAATGGTCGCGGTAGCGCTGGTGGCCGGCATGGTCGTTCTCGCCGCAGCCCGACAGATGCGGCGGGATGTCCTCGTCCTCGATCTCGTTTTCCGAGCAGGAGATGACGCGCACCCACGGCTTGCCGAACTGCTTGATCGCCGGGAACAGGATGACGTTGTCAACGCAGATGACGTCGGGCTTGATGGCGGCCAGGACGCCCGGCAGGTCCTTCTGCGCCCATTTGGCGCTGTCGACGATCGCGGTCCAGCAATCCTTCACGTAATTGTCGACCTGGTCGTAGGGCGATTTGCGGAAGTTCGGGATGTGGCCGTTGATGAAATCCTCCCAGAATTTCGCCATCTGCTCGGGTGGCATCGGTTCGGAGAGGTTCACCGGATGCGCCTCGAAGCCGTAGCCCCTGTAGACCTCGACAAAGCCTGGGTCGGACAGGAAGACAGCCTTGTGGCCGCGCGCCTCGACGGCTTGCGCGATGCCGACGGAGTTGAGCGCCGGGCCGTAGGCGGCTTCCGGGAAAAAGGCGATCGTCTTCTGCGCCATCAGGCTGCTCCTCTCATTCTGCGAAAATTCTGACATCGGCGGCATCCCAGCCGAGTTCGACCTGGTCGCCTGATGAAACCGGCCTGCGGTCGGCGGCATCGGCGGTGACGCGCACCAGGAATGGTTTGGGCGACAAAGGCGTGCGGACATGCAGTTGCAGGTCGAGGCCGTGATAGGCCAGCGCCTCGACCGTGCCGGTCGTGCGGTTGGCGGTCTCGGCTGATGGGAACAATCGGATACGCTCGGGCCGCACCGAGGCGACCGCCGATGCGCCAGGTGAAAGCGTGGCGGGCACCTTGCCGGTAATGCGCGCACCATTCGCTGCCACCACACCATCGGCTGACGCCTTGCCCGGGATAAAATTCATCACACCGATGAAGTCGGCGACGAAGCGGTCGGCCGGATGTTCGTAGACCGCGTGTGGCGTGTCGCATTGCAGCAGCCTGCCGTCTTTCAGCACCGCCATGCGGTCGGCCATCACAAGCGATTCCTCCTGGTCGTGGGTGACGATGACGAAGGTGATGCCGACCTCGTGCTGCAGGCGCTTCAGTTCCAGCTGCATGGCGCCGCGCAGCTTCTTGTCGAGGGCGCCGAGCGGCTCGTCGAGCAGCAGCAGCCGGGGCCGCTTGACCAGGGCGCGGGCGAGCGCGACGCGCTGCTTCTGGCCGCCGGACAATTGCTCCGGCTTGCGGTCGGCGAAGGGGACAAGCTCGGTGGTCGCCAGGATGGCGTCGACGCGGGAGCGGATTTCCTTAGCCGGCAGGCGTTCCATCTCCAGGCCGTAGGAGACATTGGCGCGCACGCTCATATGCGGAAACAGCGCGTAGGACTGGAACATCAGGTTGACCGGCCGCTTGTTGGGCGGGGTCCGGGCAATGTCCTTGCCGTCGAGCAAGATGCGACCGTCGCTCGGCGTCTCGAAACCGGCCAGCATGCGCAGCAGCGTGGTCTTGCCGCAGCCGGAGGGGCCGAGCAGCGCGAAGAATTCGTTTTCGCGGATATCGAGCGAGATGCCGTCGACGGCGGTGACGCGGCCGAATTTCTTCGACACATGATCGATGGCCAGCAGCGTGCGCGGTTCGCTCATTGGCCGATGATCCCCCTGTTGAGCCGCTGCGACAGGGTTAGCGCGGTGATCGAGACGGCCATGACGATGGTGGCCAGCGCGTTGATCTCCGGCGTGATGCCGAAGCGGATCATGGCGTAGATCTGCATCGGCAGCGTGGTCGAGGCGCGGCCGGCGCCGGCGGTGAAGAAGGCGATGATGAACTCGTCGACCGACAGCGTGAAGGCAAGCAGCGCGCCGGCAATCACCGCCGGCAGGATCACCGGCAAGGTCACGCGCCGGAAGGTGGTGAGCGCGGAGGCGCCGAGATCGGCGGAGGCCTCGACGATCGACCAATCGAAGCTCTTCAGCCTTGCGCGCACCACCGAGCAGACGAAGGCGAGGTTGAAGACGACATGGGCAAGAATGATTGTGTGCAGGCCCATGGTCAAATTGAGCATGGAAAAGAACGACAGCAGTGCGATCGCCAGCACGATGTCGGGGATGATCATCGGCGCGAAGATCAGCGCTTCGAGGCCCTTGCCGTATTGCCGGCGCATCTCGACGCCGATCGCCAGCAGCGTGCCGAGCAATGTGGCAATTGCGGTCGAGACCAGCGCCACGATCAGCGTGTTGAGCGCGGCGGAGAGGATTTCTGCATTGTGGGCTAGCGAGGCGTACCATTTCAGCGAAAAGCCAGACCATGCTGTCGGCAGTCCGCCTTCGTTGAAGGACAGTGCGACCAGCACGGCGATCGGGATGTAGAGGAAGGCGAAGACGAGGGTGAGCACAAGCCAGAGCGTGCGCCGCGTCGCGGGAGCGCGCTCAGCCATCGGAGCCTCCACTCGTCTCAGCGGCTCGCCCCGAGGCGCGATTGGCGGCCATCGCTTGCGCCATCAGCACCAGTAGCATGATGGCGATCAGCGCCATGGCCAGTGCCGCGCCAAACGGCCAGTCATTGGCGGTCAGGAACTGGTCGTAGACGAGATTGCCGATCATCTGGAAGCGGCCGCCGCCGAGCAGCGCCGGGGTGACGAAATTGCCGATCGACAGCACGAAGACGAAGACCGCGCCGGCGGCGATGCCGGGCACGGTCAGCGGCAGGATGACACGGCGGAAAGTGGTGGCGGCCGAGGCGCCGAGATCGCGCGAGGCTTCGGCGAGTTCCGGGTTGAGCCGCGACAGCGGCGCGTAGCAGGCGAGGATGACGAAGGGCAGGTAATTGTAGACGAGGCCGGCGATCACCGCGCCTTCCGTATAAAGCATCGACGGCGGTTCGCCGGTGTAGCCGAACCAGCGCAACAGCTGGGTGATCAGGCCCTCGCGGTTGAGCAGCACGATCCAGGCATAGGTGCGGATCAGATAGTTGGACCAGAATGGCAGCACGGCGAAGAACAGGAAGACCGGCTGCCACCGGCGCGGTGCGGCTGCGATGGCGTAGGCGGCGGCATAGCCGATCACCACCGCGATCAAGGTGGCGGTGCCGGCGATGCGCGCCGATTTGAGAAAGATGCCGGCGTAAAGCGGGTCGAAGACCAGCCCGAAATTCTCCAGCGTGAAGGTGTAGTCGATGCCGCCATAGATGCCGCGCCGGAAGAAGGCGAGTGCTAGCACAAGCGCGCACGGCACCACCATCAGCGCGGTCAACCAGGCCAGCGCCGGAGCCATCAGCAGGGAGGAGCGAAGTCGGGTCTGGGACAATGTCTCGGGTACCGCTCAGGGCCGGCGGCAGGAGCACCGCCGGCCGCGAAGTCCGCGCCGCTTACTGCGCGGCCTTGATCTCGCTGACGATCTTGGAATAGTCGCGCTGGGCTTCGCCGACGTCACGCAGCTGCTCGAACTTGACGAGATCGGCCACCGGCATCGCCATGTTGGGGAATTTCGCCAGGAAATCGGCGGGCAGGCTTTCCATGGCCGGCTTGTTGGGCACCTTGTAGTCGATGTTCTGTGCCGCCCAGGCGTGGTTCTTGGCGTCGAGCATGAAATTGATGAACTGGAAGGCGGCGTCCTTGTGCTCGGATGCCTTTATCACCACCATCGTGTCGACCCACAGGTCCGAGCCTTCCTTGGGGATGATGTACTTGATCTCGGGCTTTTCGGCGATGCCGTAATTGCACCAGCCGTCCCATGCCTGCACCATCAGCGCCTCGCCCGATACCAGCTTCGAATAGAAGGTGGTGTCGTCATAGGCGAGCAAGGTTTTCTTGGCCGAGATCAGCAGGTCCTTGACCTCGGCCATCTTGGCCGGATCGGTCTCGTTGACGGAAAAACCCTTGTCGAGCTGGCCGGCGGCAAGCAGCCAGCGGTCGGTCGCCAGCATGGTGGTCTTGCCCTTCAACTCGTCGGAGGGAGCGAGCAGGTCGCTCCAGCTTGTCGGCGCCACCTTCACCAGATCCGAGCGGTAACAGAGGCCTGTCGTGCCCCAGGTGTAGGGCACGGAGAAAGTGTTGCCGACATCGTGCGGCAGCTTGGTCGCCTGGGGATAGAGGTTGGCGAGGTTGGGCACCTTGGCGTGGTCGATCGGCTCGGTCAGGCCGAGCTTGTTCAACACCTCGGCAAAGGGCGAGGAGACGAAGACCACGTCATAGCCCTTGCCGCCAGCGGCGATGAGCTTGCCCATGATCTCTTCATTGGTGGCGTGCACCACCACTTCGCCCGAAACGCCGGTCGCGGTCTTGAAGGCGGCCATGGCATCCGGCGCCATGTAGCCATCCCAGTTGGAAATGACGAGGTCGGCGGCCATCGCCGGCGCGGACAGCGCCAAGGCCAGGCCGAGTGCGATCGAAGACGTTCTCAGCGCACGGCGCCGCAGGCTGGTAGCGGTCATGACAGACTCCCATTCCGGTTGATCGTCGAAATTGCATTCGTCGGACCAACGCTTGCGACCCGTGCCGCTGCCTCGATCCTGTTCCCCGGTCTTTTATCGCCGATTACACTGACAGTACTATTGCAGAAAAAAGTACGTCAATCCATAATTTGCCGAGCGACCGAGGAATCTGGCCGATTGCGTCCGCGCGGGCGATCGGTCAAACCAATGCGGTCCCATTCGTTCCACCGAGACCAGTCATGCAAGCCGCAGCCCGACGACCTCGCACCAACCACCTCGATCTGGCGCAGCGCATCCTCGATGTGGCGCGGCAGCGCGGGTTTGAGCCCGGTGCGCGCCTGCCCGAGCAGCAGATCGCCTCGCTGTGCAATGTCTCGCGCACCCCGGTGCGGGCGGCGCTCAGCCTGCTCGCGGAACGGGGCGTCGTGCGTTGGGAGGCTGATTCCGGTTATCATCTGGCGATCGACCTCACCGCGCAGCCGACCATTGCCGCCGAGCTGCCTGTTACCGAGGAGGACGAGCTGGCCGAAGCGATCCTGCGCGACCGGTCGGCACGGCGGCTGGACCAGACGGTGACCGCCGCGGGGCTGATGCGGCGGTATAGTGCCGAGCGCAAGACGGTACTAAAAGCGCTGAACAAACTGACCGAAGAGAATCTGCTGGACCGGGCGCCCGGCCAGTCCTGGCTTTTCCGCCGTGCGCCTGACGATCCGGAAGCGCAGGGCGAAAGCTATGAGTTCCGCTTGCTGCTGGAGCCGGCAGCCATCCTGACGCCCGGCTTTCGCCTGGACGGTGCACGCGCTGCGGCGTTGCGTCAGGGCATGGAAGCGTTGGCGGCACTGCCGGACCCAGCATTCGACACACGCGAGTTCCAGCGGCTGGACATCGATTTCCACGGCATGATCGCCGAGGGCTGTGCCAACCGCTTCGTTGCCGACGCATTGTCCGATCACCTGAGGCTGCGCCGGCTGCCGGGCATCTATGGCGGCGTCAATGTCTTTCGCTTGCGGCAATCGCTGCGCGAACATCTGACCATACTCGACCATCTCGAAAGCCGGCAGTATGAGGTGGCTGCCGACCTGCTTCGCGTTCACCTGCGGCTTTCCCGCACCCAGCGACCACAAGCGGCCAGCCGCGGGGCCCCCGCGCTGTTCGGCATGATCAGCCGGCCGGAATGACGAGGATTAATTGACGCGCAAAGCCAGCCCAACCATCGCGCTGTTTCCCGAGGCGAGCTTCGGCGCGGCGCTGAATTGCGTCGGCATCGCGCAGGCGTTGCGCGCAAGGGGCGCCCGGCCGGTGTTCATCTGCCATGCCGGCTTCTCCGGCGTCTTTGCCGATTACGGTTTTCAGGAATACCAGCTGCCGACCGACGAGCCGCTGAGCGACAGCGAGCGCCAGAGCTACTGGCAGGCCTTCGTGCGCCGGCACCTGCCACATTTCAGGCTGAGCCCGATCGACCAGCTGGAAACCTATGTCGCGCCGACCTGGCAGGCGATCGTCGATACCGCGGTCAATGCCGAGGCGCCGCTGCGCCAGTTGCTGGCGCGGCTGAAGCCGGACGCGGTGGTGCTCGACAATGTCATCATGTTCCCCGCGATGGAAGCCGCCGGCTGTCCCTGGGTGCGCGTCGTCTCCTGCGCCGAGACCGAGCTTCCGGACCCGCTGGTTCCGCCTTATCTGTCGGGACTCGGCGCTGACGATCCGCAAAGGCCGGCGTTCGAGGCCCGCTATCTCAAGGCTTCGGCACCGGCGCATGATCGCTTCAACCGCTTCCGGACGGATGCCGGCCTGGCGCCGCTGCCGAAGGGACTGTTCCTGGAAACCTCGCCAGACCTCAATTTGCTGCTGACGCCGTCGATCGTGCGCCGCGAGCGGGCCGAGCCGCTCGACCCGGCCCGCTTCGTCTATCTCGAAGGCTGCGTGCGTTCGGAAGGGCCGTTCGAGGTGCCGGTGTTCCCACGCAACGAAGGGCCGTTGGTCTATATGAGCTTCGGCAGCCTCGGCGCCATGGATGTCGGACTGATCCAGCGCATGCTGGCCGTCTTCGACAGGCTGCCGGCGCGTTTCATCGTCAATGCCGGCGGCCTGCGCGACGCCTACCGCGCCGTGCCGGACAATGTCTATCTCGACGCCTGGTTTCCGCAGCCCTCGGTGGTGGCGAAGTCGGACCTGTTCATCCATCACGGCGGCAACAACAGCTTTTGCGAAGCGCTGCGCTTCGGCGTGCCGTCGCTGATCATGCCCTATTGCTGGGATGGGCACGACAATGCCCGACGCGCCGAGGAGACCGGCGTCGGCAACCACATCAGCCGTGACGGCTGGACCGAAGACGTACTGGAGAGAGCCATTCTCGGCCTGCTGGCCGACGATGCGATGCGCGCCCGCCTCAGGGACAATGCAGCCCAGATGGCCCTGAAACCCGGAACGGACGTGGCCGCGCAAGCCATACTCTCCCTGATACGGACATGAACGAAATGCCTGACAAACACACGACGAATACCGCGACCTTCAACGGCCACGATCCCAAGGCCTGGCTGACCCAGCATGGTATCACCGAGGTCGAGTGCCTGGTGCCTGACATGAATGGCGTTCTGCGCGGCAAGGCCTTGCCGACGGCCAAATTCCTCAAGGCGCTGGAAGACCGCGCGCTCTATCTGCCGAGCAGCGCCTTCCTGGTCAGCATCGATGGCCGCTATTCCGGCTCCATCGACGAGGGTTTTGCCTATTCGGACCCGGACATGCGCATGGTGCCTGACGTTTCGACGCTCTGCCTGGCGCCGGGTGCCGCTGCGGGCAAGGCCTATGTCTTCGCCGATGCTTTTCACATGGACGATCAGCCATGGATGGCGTCGCCACGTCATGTGCTGCGGGCCGTGCTCGATCTCTATCGCCAGCGCGGCTGGCGGGCGGTGGTCGCGCCGGAGCTCGAATTCTATCTCACCGCGCCCAATCCCGATCCCGACCGGCCGCTGACCGCACCGGTCGGCGCCAATGGCCGCGCGGAGGGCGTGCAGCATCCCTACGATATGGCGGCACTCGAGGAATTCGAGCCGGTGATCCGGCGCGTCTATGATTATGCCGCCGCCGCCGGCCTGCCGCTCGACACGCTGATCCATGAATCGGGCACCGCACAGTTGGAAATCAACTTCTTGCATGGTGATGCGCTGCCACTGGCCGACAAGGTGCTGCTGTTCAAGCGATTGACGCGCCAGGCCGCGCAGCAATGCGGCATGCATGCCACCTTCATGGCCAAGCCGATCGCCGCCCAGGCCGGCAGCTCGATGCATCTGCACATGTCGGTCATCGACGAGGCCGGCAAGACGCTGTTTGCCGGCGGCGACGATGCCGACACCGAGATGTTCGGCCATTTCATCGGCGGCCTGCAGAAATATGTGCCCGAGATCATGCCGTTGTTCGCGCCCAACGTGAACTCGTTCCGCCGCATCCGGCCGAACCACAGCGCGCCAGCCAACATCGAGTGGTCGCACGACAACCGCTCCTGCGGCCTGCGCGTGCCGGCCGGTGGCCGCGCCGCGCGGCGTGTGGAGAACCGCCTGCCGGGCGCCGATTCCAATCCCTATCTGGCGATCGCCGGTTCGCTGCTCGCCGGCTATCTCGGGGTCGAGCAGAAGCTGGCGCGCTCGGCCGAAGCCTCGGGCAATGCCTACAAGATCAAGAGCACGCTGCCGAAAACCATGGAGGAGGCGCTGGACCGGTTCACGGCCTGTGACCCGGTGCGGAAACTGCTCGGCGAGGATTTCTTCCAGACCTATCTGCGCGTCAAGAGCGTCGAGCTCGACCTGTTCCAGAGCGTGGTGACGAGCTGGGAACGCGACCATTTGCTGCTGAAGGTGTGATCATGGCATCTTCAACAGGTTTCAATTCCAGTCTCGATATCGGCAGATCCTATTATGTCGCCACCGCCAATCCGGCGCCGGACCATCCGGCGCTTGTCGGCGATGTCGACGCCGACCTGGTGGTCGTCGGCGGCGGCTGCACCGGTCTGTCGGCCGCCCTTCACGCCGCGGAGCGCGGTCTGAAGGTGGTGCTGCTCGAAGGCGGCAAGGTCGGCTGGGGTGCATCGGGGCGCAATGGCGGCCAGATGATCCCCGGCCTGCGCAAGGGCGCCAAAGGACTGGTCAAACTCTACGGGCCGGAGCGGGCAAAGGTGCTGTTCGACCTCGCCTTCGAAGCGCGCGGCCTGGTGCTCGACATCATCGAGCGCCACGCCATCGACTGCGATTTACGGCTGACCGGCCATCTGGTCGGCGCGGTCAACGGCTCCGATCTCAGGGATCTGGAAGAGGAGGCGAAATGCCTCGAGAGCGTGATGAAGTTTCGTGACGTCGAGATCCTGTCGGCGGCGGAGGCACGCGGCAAGGTCGACACGCCGTATCATGGCGCGATGTACGAGCCGCTGGGCGGCCACATGCATCCGCTGAACTACGCGCTCGGCCTTGCCCGCGCGGCGGTCGCCGCCGGCGTCACCATCCACGAGAACTCGGTGGCGGTGAAGCTGGAGCGCGAGCCTTCGATCCGGGTGTCGACGTCAAAAGGTTCGGTCCGGGCCAGGCATGTCGTGCTGGCGGGCGACGCCCTGCTCAATGGGTTGGAGCCACGCGTCAACAGCCGCATCATGCCGGTCGGCAACTACATCGTCGCCACCGAGCCGCTGGAGGGCAAACGCAATGTCATCCCGGCCAATGTCGCGGTGTCCGACACGCGCTTCGTCGTCAACTATTACCGCATGTCGGCGGATGGCCGGCTGCTGTTCGGTGGCGGCGAGCGCTACACGCCGTCGCCGCCGGCCGACATCGCCGGTTTCGTGCGGCCGCATATGGAAGGCACCTTCCCGCAGCTGAAGGGCTGCCGCATCGATCATGCCTGGGGCGGGCTGGTGTCGGTGACGACGTCGCGGCTGCCGCATGTCGGGCACTATGGCGAGGTCTATTTCGCGCATGGCTATTCCGGCAAGGGCGTCATCCTTTCGACGCTGTCGGGCAAGCTCTTGGCCGAGGCGATCGCCGGCGATGCCTCGCGGCTCGACCTGTTCTCGACGCTCACGCCCATGCCGTTCCCCGGCGGCACGGCGCTGCGCGGCCCGCTCTATGTGCTCGGCATGCTGTGGTACGCGATGAGGGATCGGGTCAAGCATTGAGGCGGACTTGCTGCAACGGCGCAAAATAATACCTGTAGCGATCCTTTCACACCCCCTCTGTCCTGCCGGACATCTCCCCCGCAAGGGGGAAGATCGGCAGGTTCAGCGGGTGCGCTCACCTACATGGAGATTGGCGAAAGCCGAGATGACAGTTGATCTCCCTCCTTGCGGGGGAGATGGCCGGCAGGCCAGAGGGGGTGCTGTCCCGCCGACGTCGGGGAAGTTTTAACACAGCCTCCTAGACCACAAAGAAGTCCTCGATGCACTGTTTTGCTGCAAGCAGCGCGGGCAGGATTTCCCGTTCCATCTCCGCGACGGAAAAACGGGCGGACTGGGTCGAGACGTTGATTGCCGCGACCGTGCTTCCTGAGCGGTCGCGGATCGGCACGGCGATCGAGCGCAGGCCGAGTTCCAGTTCCTCGTCGACGATGGCAAAGCCGTCCGCCTTCGCCTTGCCGATGGCGTCGGCCAGCAAATGCCTGTCGGTGATCGTCTTCGGTGTCCGCCTCTCGATGGTCGCCTGCCTGAGGAACATGTCGAGTTCGCCAGGCGTCAGGCCGGCCAGCAGGATCCGCCCCATCGAGGTGCAATAGGCGGGCAGGCGGGTACCGACATCGAGCGACACGCTGAGGATGCGGCGGCCGGGGATGCGGGCGACATAGACGACATCCTGGCCCGACAGGATGGCCGCCGAACAGGCCTCGTTCAGCTGCGCCGCGACCGTCCGCATGATGGGCGCGGCGAAGCTCCACAGCGAGCCGCCGCCGAGCCATGTGCGGGCAACGGTCAGCAGGCGTGGCGATAGCGAGAACACGCGGCCGTCTTGGGTTGCGTAGCCGGTCGCAACCAGCGTCAGCAGGAAGCGGCGCGCGCCGGCTCGGGTCAGGCCGGCTTCCTCGGCCATTTCGGTCAGCGTCATGCCCGTGGGATGGCGGGCGAGGATCTCCATGACGGCAAGGCCGCGCTCGAGCGAGCCGACATGGTCACGGGAAGCGGTCTCTTCGTCCATCGAACCTCCGCGAAAGGGTGTTGTCGTCCGGATTGACTCCGCGCCCTCAATCGGCGTAAAAAGTATCGCATATAGAACATATGTTCGCAATACGAACTTTTTGAATCCCGGAGCATGTTGGATGGTCAAGTTCCTGCCGCTCAAACAGGCCGTCGCGGAGAACCTGAATGATGGCGATACGGTCGCCTTCGAGGGCTTCACCCATCTGATCCCGACGGCGGCGGCGCATGAGGCGATCCGCCAGGGTTTTCGCGACCTGACCCTGATCCGCATGACGCCAGACTTGATCTACGACCAGATGATCGGCATGGGCATGGCGAAGAAGATCGTCTTCTCCTATGTCGGCAATCCCGGCGTCGGCCTGCTGCGGCGCGCCCGCGACGCCATCGAGAACGGTTTTCCCAGGTCGATCGAGATCGAGGAGCACAGCCACGCCGGCATGGCCAATGCCTATGAGGCTGGCGCGGCCGG
The DNA here is from genome assembly GCF_059683645.1 of Mesorhizobium sp. RCAM 05104. NCBI lineage: Bacteria > Pseudomonadati > Pseudomonadota > Alphaproteobacteria > Hyphomicrobiales > Phyllobacteriaceae > Mesorhizobium > Mesorhizobium sp. RCAM 05104. The sequence goes on from NZ_CM185033.1 coordinate 4,063,453, forward strand.
CCTGCCCTGCGCGGTGTTTCGCGGCTATCGCGGCGCAGGCCTTGCGGCGGTCAATCCGAACATCAAGTCGGTCACCTGTCCGTTCACCGGTGAGGTGCTGGCCGCCGTTCCCTCGATCCGGCCCGACGTCACCTTCATCCATGCGCAGAAGGCCGACAAGAAAGGCAATGTGCTGGTCGAGGGCATCATCGGCATCCAGAAGGAAGCCGTGCTGGCGGCCAGGCGCGCTGTGGTGACGGTGGAGGAAGTGGTCGACAATTTCGACGATCTGCACCCGAACCTGACCGTGCTGCCGCGCTGGACGATCGCGGCGATATCGGTCGTACCCGGCGGCTCGCACCCATCCTACGCGCACGGCTATTATGCGCGTGACAATGCCGCCTATCTGGAATGGGACGAGATCGCCGCCGACCGTGAAAAATTCCGGGCGTGGATGCAGGCCAACGTCATCGAGAAGAGCGCCGACGATTTCGCGGCCCGGGTCGAGCATCTGAGGAAAGCGGCATGAGCGACAATCCATTGGGCTTCACCCCCAACGAGATGATGACGATCGCCGCCAGCCGGGCGCTCAGGAGTGACGATGTCTGCTTCGTCGGCATCGGCGCGCCGTCAGCCGCCTGCAATGTGGCGCGGCTGACGCATGCGCCTGACATCACGCTGATCTACGAGAGCGGCACGATCGGCACCGCGCCCGATGTGCTGCCGCTGTCGATCGGCGACGGCGAATTGTGCGAAACCGCGGTCACCACCGTCGCGGTGCCGGAAATGTTTCGCTACTGGCTGCAGGGCGGCCGCATCTCGATCGGTTTCCTCGGTGCGGCGCAGCTCGACAAGTTCGGCAACATCAACACCACCGTCATCGGCGATTATTTCCATCCCAAGACCCGGCTGCCCGGCGGCGGCGGCGCGCCGGAGATCGCGACGTCGTCAAAGCAGGTCTACATCACCATGGCGCAGACCAAGCGCGGCATGGTCGAGAAGATCGACTTCTTCACCTCCTTCGGCCATGGCGAGGGTGGCGACCATCGCAAGCGCCTCGGCATCGACACTGCTGGTCCGACACTGCTGATCACCGATCTCGCTATCTGGAAGCCGGACCCGGTGACCAAGGAATTCACGGTCGTGTCACTGCATCCCGGTGTCACGCGCCAGCAGGTGCAGGAGACCTGTGGCTGGGTGGTTAAGTTCGCCGAGGCGCTTGACGAAACGCCGGCGCCAAGCGAACTCGAACTCAGGACATTGCGTGACCTGCAGGCCCGCACCAAGGCGGCGCATGAGGGAACCGGAAAAGAGAAAGCTGCCTAGCATGGCCGAGGCCTTTATCTGCGACTACATCCGCACGCCGATCGGCCGCTTCGGCGGTTCTTTGTCTTCCGTGCGGACCGACGATCTCGGCGCCATCCCGCTGAAGGCGCTGGTCGAGCGCAATCCCGGCGTCGACTGGCAGGCGGTCGACGACGTCATCTATGGCTGCGCCAACCAGGCCGGCGAGGACAACCGCAACGTGGCGCGCATGGCGCTGCTGCTGGCCGGCCTGCCGAAGGAGGTCTCCGGCTCGACCGTCAATCGCCTGTGCGGCTCCGGCATGGATGCGCTGACCATCGCAGCCAGGGCCATCAAGGCCGGCGAGGCGGAGCTGATGATTGCTGGCGGCGTCGAATCGATGAGCCGCGCGCCCTTCGTCATGCCCAAGGCCGAGACAGCATTCTCGCGCAATGCCGAGATCTACGACACCACCATCGGCTGGCGCTTCGTCAACCCGCTGATGAAGAAGCAGTACGGCGTCGATTCGATGCCGGAGACCGGCGAGAATGTCGCCGAGGATTTTTCCGTGTCACGCGCCGACCAGGATGCCTTTGCCGTGCGCAGCCAGGACAAGGCTGTCGCGGCGCAGGCCAATGGCCGGCTGGCGAAGGAAGTCACCCCGGTGACCATCCCGCAGCGCAAGGGCGATCCGGTAATCGTGTCGACGGACGAGCATCCCCGCGCCGGCACCACGGTCGAGGCGCTGGCCAAGCTGCCAACGCCGTTCCGCCAGGGCGGCACGGTGACGGCCGGCAATGCTTCCGGCGTCAATGATGGGGCGGCGGCGCTGATCGTTGCCTCGGAAGCGGCGGTGAAGAAATACGGCCTGACGCCGATTGCGCGCATTCTTGGCGGAGCGGCTGCCGGTGTCGCGCCGCGCATCATGGGTATCGGCCCGGTGCCGGCGACGCAAAAACTGTGCGCGCGGCTTGGCCTGACACCAAAGCAGTTCGATGTCATCGAGCTCAACGAAGCCTTTGCCTCGCAAGGCATCGCCGTGTTGCGCCAGCTCGGCATTGCCGAGGATGCCGGCCACGTCAACCCGAATGGCGGCGCCATCGCGCTTGGCCATCCCCTGGGCATGTCGGGCGCCCGCATATCGGGCACGGCGGCGCTCGAGCTGCGCGAACGCGGCGGCCGATATGCGCTGGCAACCATGTGCATTGGCGTCGGCCAGGGCATCGCGATCGCGCTCGAACGGGTTTGATCAGGGCAATCGCCATAGGAAAACAATCGTGCGGCTCAACTCGTGGCGGAGGCTATCAATTGTCGAAGTCGGCACCGCCCCTCATCGCCCTGCCGGGCACTTCTCCCCGCATAGTGACGGGGAGAAGGGGCTCGCCGCAACGGCGGCGCCCTTCTTGCAACGCTGGTGATTGGCGAAACCATCGATGAGAGCGCCCCTCTCCCCGTCGCTATACGGGGAGAGGATGCCGGCAGGCAGGTGAGGGGCAGCGCTAACCTGAAGCGATTGGCCTGCGGTTTGATCCCCCGGCCTTTGACAATCGCGCGGCCAAATTTGACCATGTGGACAAAAGTCTAGACCCGTTCCATAGTTCCTCGTCTGACATTTTCACGAACAGCCGGCTCGACACGGCTGTCGAACAGAGGGGAATGCAATGGAAAACCGGAAGAACAGATTCCAGATACAACGCGAAGGGCTTTCGCGACGCAACGTGCTGGAGCTGGGCGCGCTTGGCCTGGCTGCCGCCATGCTGCCGGGCGCCGCCTTCGCCAAGGACAAGAAGCTGAAGGTGGCGGCGATCTTCGCCACGCCGATCGAAGAGCCGTGGGACAACCAGATCCATGTCGCCCTGCAGAAGGCCGAGAAGGAACTCGGCATCCAATACAAATGGTCGGAGAAGGTGCAGACCGCCGATTTCAGCCGCGTCATGCGCGAATATGCGCAAGGCGGCTACCAGCTGGTGCTGGGCGACGCCTTCGCCGCCGAGCGTGAATCGCGCCGCACCGCCAAGCAGTTCCCGAAAACCGCCTTCCTGTTCGGCTCGGGTGCTGGCCCGGCGGAACCGAATTTCGGCGTCTTCGACAACTGGATCCACGAGCCGGCCTATCTCTCCGGCATGATCGCCGGCAAGATGTCGAAGTCGGGCACGATCGGCGCGGTCGCGGCGATGGGCATTCCGGAAGTGAACCGGCTGGTCAACGCCTTCTTCGCCGGCGCCAAGGAGGTCAATCCGAACATCAAGAAGAAGGTCGCCTTCATCGGCTCGTTCTTCGATCCGCCGAAGGCCAAGGAAGCGGCGGTGGCCCAGATCGACGCCGGCGCCGACGTGATCTATGCCGAGCGTTTCGGCGTCATCGAGGCGGCGGCCGAGAAGAAGATCCTCGCCATCTCCAACATGTCCGACCAGTCGAGCCTCGGCCCCGACACGGTCATCACCGGACCGGTCTGGGACATGTATCCGACGGTCGAACAGGCGATCAAGCTGGTCAAGGCCGGCGTGTTCACGGCGCAGGACTATGGCGACTTCTCGCGCATGGCCAAGGGCGGCTCCTATCTGGCGCCCTACCACAAGTTCGACAAGACGCTGCCGGCAGACGTCAAGGATCTGGTCGAGAAGAAGAAGGCCGAAATCCTCGAAGGCAATTTCCGCGTCGACGTTGACGAGAACACGCCGGTTTCGGATTGATCTTTCACCCTCCCCCTTGTGGGGGTGAGTGGCCGGTTCGCGAAGCGAATTCATCGTGCCAGTGGCACGATGAAAGGCCAGCGAACGCCGGGACGCTGCGAAGCAGCGGGGGCCCGGCAGGGCTCGCCAGTTGTCAGCCTGGCCCTTCGCAGGCTCAGGGCGTTCGAAGCTCGAAAAGCCAGGCAATTGGCTTTTCGTCCGCTGCGCGGACCGCTTCTCACCCCCACAAGGGAGAGGGTGAACCCGCGCAAACGTGACCTCTCAACGGGAAAAACCCTTGCCCGCTCCACTCATCGAAATGCGCGGCATCACCAAGAGCTTCGGCGCCGTCAATGCGAACGAGGCCGTTGATCTCAGCGTTGCACCGGGCGAGATCCTCGGGCTGCTGGGCGAGAACGGCGCTGGCAAGACGACGCTGATGAACGTGCTGTTCGGTGCCTATGCGCCGGACGCCGGCGAGATCCTCATCAAGGGCGAGCCGGTGCGGATCACCAGTTCGGCCGACGCGCTGGCCGCCGGCATCGGCATGGTGCACCAGCATTTTCACTTGGCGCCGAGGTTGACGGTGCTGGAGAACCTGCTCATCGGCATTCCCGGCAAATCGGGACGGATCGACCGCGCCGGCGGTCTGGCCCGTCTCGTCGAGATCGGCCGCCAGCATGGGCTGACGCTCGATCCCGACCTGCCGGTTTCGGCGCTGTCGGTCGGCGAGCAGCAGCGGCTCGAGATCGTCAAGGCGCTGTTTCGCGGCGCCAGGCTGTTGATCCTCGACGAGCCGACGGCGGTGCTGGCGCCGACGGAAGTCGACGGGCTGTTTTCGGCATTGCGCTCGATGGCGGCGCAGGGGCTCGGCATCATCTTCATCTCGCACAAGCTCAACGAGGTGCGGGCGCTGACGCATCGCTGCACGGTGTTGCGGCTTGGCCGCGTTGCCGGCCGCGTCGACGACCCGGCCAACACGACATCGGCCGCAATGGCGCAACTGATGTGCGGCCACGAGATCGTGCCGCCGGCGAGGGGGCCATCATCGCCCGGCGCTGCGGTGCTGACGCTCGACGGCATTTCCACATCGCGGCATTCGGGCACGGCGCTGCGCGACGTATCGCTTGCCGTCCGCGCCGGCGAGATCCTCGGCATTGCCGGCGTGTCGGGCAATGGCCAGCGGGCGCTGGCGGAGGTCATCTCCGGCGTGCGCGCGCCCGATGCCGGCCAGATGACGATCGCCGGCCAAAACGTGTCACGGTTCTCGCCGCGCGAGGTGCAGGCGCTTGGTCTCGGCCGCATTCCGGAAGACCGCATGACCACCGGTCTGGTCACCAACCTGCCGCTCGCCGATTCGATGGTGCTACCGCGCATCGGCACCGCGGCGTTCAGCAGCAGAGGCCTGCTCAACCCGGATGCGATCCGCGGCTTCGCCGAGGCGCAGATCAAGGCCTATGATATCAGGTGTCCCGGGCCGATGACCCGCGCCGGCGCGCTGTCCGGCGGCAATCTGCAGAAGGCGCTGCTGGCGCGCGAGCTGGCCTTCGATCCGAAGGTGCTGATCGTCTCGCAGCCGACACGCGGCCTCGACATCGGTGCCGCCCGTTTCATCCACGAAAAATTCCTCGACATGCGGGCCAAGGGCTGCGGCATCATCGTCATTGGCGAGGATCTCGAAGAACTGCTGGTGCTCTGCGACCGCATCGCGGTGATGTATGAGGGCCGCATCGTCGGGACACTCGACAGCGCCGATGCGACGATCGCGCGGCTTGGCCTAATGATGACCGGGGCGGAGGGCCAGAGCTGATGTTCCGCCTGGAAGTCCGCACCTCGACGCCCGCCTGGTTCAACTTGGCACTGCCGCTGCTGGCGATCGGCGCCACGCTCGTGCTGTGCAGCGGCCTGATCGCGCTGGCCGGCGCCGGCGTCCTCGAAGCCTATGGCGTGATGTTCACGGCCTCGCTCGGCGACAGCTATGCGATCACCGAAACGATGGTCCGCGCCGCGCCGATGATCTTCACCGGCCTGGCGGTGGCCGTCGCCTTCCGGGCCAAATTCTGGAACATCGGCGCCGAGGGCCAGTTGCTGGCGGGCGCGGTGGCCAGCTGCTTTGTCGGCGCCATCCCGATGCCGGGGCCGCTGGCCATGGTCTTGATGGCGTTGGCCGGTGCCGCGGCCGGTGCGGCCGTTGCCCTCGTCCCGGCGACGCTGCGGGTGAAATTCAAGGTCGATGATGTGGTGAGCTCGCTGCTGCTCAACTCGGTCATCTACTACGCGCTGATGGCGCTGATCGAAGGGCCGTGGAAGGATACGTTCAGCGGCTATCCGATCTCGCCGCCGATCGAGGATTCGGCCAATTTCCCGGTGCTGCTCGAAGGCACGCGGCTGCATCTCGGCGTCGTCGTGGCGCTGATCGCGGCACCTTTGATCTGGTTCCTGATCGTGCGCACCACGTTCGGCTTCAGGATCAGGGTCACTGGCGAAAACCCCGAAGCGGCGCGCTATGGCGGCATCAACGTCGAGCGGGTGTTGATCTCGACCGCGTTGCTGTCCGGCGCCCTGGCCGGACTGGCAGGGGTCGGCGAGGTTGGCGGCGTGCATTTCCAGGTGATGAGCGACATCTCGCCGGGCTACGGCTATTCGGGCATCGTCGTCGCCATGCTGGCGCGGCTCAATCCGCTCGGCGTGGTGCCGGCGGCGATCTTCCTTGCCGCCGTGATGACCGGCGCCGAGGCGATGTCGCGCGCGACCGGCGTGCCGGCCTTCCTCAGCGACGTCATCCAGGGCACCGCCTTGCTTGCCATGCTGGTGGCGCTGCTGTTCACCGCCTACCGCATCCGCCGCGTCGGAGCCGCCCAATGAGCGCGGTGTTCGAACAAATCTTCCAGGTTGGCTTCCTCGCCGCCATCATCCGCATCGCCACGCCGCTGGCGTTTGCGACGCTCGGCGAAATGTTCTCCGAGCGCTCCGGCGTGCTCAATCTCGGCATCGAGGGCATCATGCTGCTCTCTGCGATGACCGGCTTCACCGCCACCAGCCTCAGCGGCAGCCTGTGGCTCGGCGTGCTGGTGGCGGTGTTGACTGGCATGCTGATGGGCGCGCTGCATGCGCTGTTCACGGTGGTGCTCGGCCTCAGCCAGCATGTCTGCGGCATTGGCGTGACGCTGTTCTCATCGGGCCTCGCCTATTTCCTCTACCGGCTGATCTTCGGCCAGCAATCCGTGCCGCCCAACATCAAGGGGTTCGAGACGCTGCCGATCCCGGTCCTGTCAGATATTCCGGTGCTCGGGCAGGCGGTGTTCAACCAGTTCTCGCTGGTCTACATGGCGATGCTGGCCATTCCGCTCGCCGCTTTCGTGCTCTACCGCACGCCATGGGGCCTGTCGGTGCGCATGGTCGGCGAAAACCCGCGCGCCGCCGATTCCGCCGGCGTCAGCGTCATAGCCACGCGCTTCCAGGCGGTCATCCTTGGTGGCGCGCTGATGGGGCTGGCCGGCGCCTTCCTGTCGATGGCGCAGTTCAACGCCTTCACCTTCGGCGTCGTCTCCGGGCGCGGCTGGGTGGCGATCGCGCTGGTCGTGTTCGGCCGCTGGGATCCGTGGCGCTCGGCGGGCGCGGCCCTTCTGTTCGCCTTTGTCGATGCCTTGCAACTGCGCATGCAGGCAAGCGGGCTCGGGCACATCCCCTACGAAGCGTTCCTGATGCTGCCCTTCATCTTCACCATCGTCGCCATGGCGGTGATGTCGCGCAACGCGGTGGCGCCATCGGCGCTGCTCAAGCCGTTTCGTCGCGAGGAAAGGTAGACGAGTAGGACTTGGTGTCCTTTCCTCTCCCCCGATCGACGGGGGAGGAAAGGCGCGCCAAGCTGTCCCTGGTATGAAGAACGGGACCGTGGGACGCCTCACATGGCGGTAAAACCGTTATCCACGAACAGATGCGCGCCGTTGACGAAGCTGGCCTCGTCGCTGGCCAGGTAAAGCGCTGCCTTGGCCACCTCTTCGGGCTCGCCGATGCGGCCCTGCTGCGCGGCAAGGGCGGCGTCGGAGACATCGACGCCGAGCCGGCCGAGATCGGCGACCTCGCGCAGGCCGTGCGGCGTGCGGATGAAGCCGGGGCAGACGGCATTGCAGCGGATGTTGCGGTCGCGGAACTCGACGGCGATGGCGCGGGCGAACATGTGGCAGGCGCCCTTGGTGGTGTCGTAGAGCACTTCCATCGGCGTCGCCGCCACTGCCGAGATCGACGAGGTGCAGACGATCGAGCCGCCGCCCGCCGCAATCATGCCGGGCAGCACCGCGCGCGTCATCAGGAACATCGAGCGGACATTGACGGCATGCAGCCAGTCCCATTCCTGAACGGTGGTTTCCAGGAACGGTTTGATGACGATGGTGCCGGCATGGTTGAACAGCACCGTGACCGGGCCGAGTTTTTCCGTCGCGCCCTTTACGGCCGCCTCGACCTGCGCTTCGTCGGACACGTCGGCGACAAAATGCTCGGCAACATGGCCGCGCGCGCGGATCGCCGCCGCGGTGGCGGCGGCCGCCTCGCCGTTGCGGTCGATGATCGCCACCTTGGCGCCTTCCGCGGCAAACAGCTCCGAGGCCGCCCCGCCCATACCCGTCGCGCCACCCGAAATGATGGCGACCTTGCCGGCCAGTCTTGTGCCCATTTTCCCACTCCCCTGTCTGACGATTTTCGTTTGCTGGTTTGGCGATTCTATCGCGCGCGCACCGGGCGGCCAATGCACCAAGTGGGGGCAATGAGAACAAGGGTTCAGACCCATTCAGCCGCGCAGGGAGACCATGGAGATGCCATGTCGATCTGCGGCCAAGGTGAGCCTCTCAGCAAACAGGAACTAATTTTAGGCGCTATGAGAGAAAAATATTCTGCCTTTGGCTCGAAAATAGCACTCGACAAAGTCTACAAGTTTTATAGATTAAGCGGCGAGACGGAGGTCGATATGTCCTATATCCAGAACGCTCAGACTGACAGCAACGGCCAGCGGCTGGCCAATGCCCAGACTTTTCGCCCGGCCTATGCCGGAGCTTTCGCCTATCTCGTCTTTGCCCTTGCGTTCGTGTTCACCGGGGCAGTTGTCCTGGGCCTTATTCCCTGAGTCGTCGGATCGACCAGGGCTAGCTGCCCGCCGCTTCCAGTCAATCGGAGTTGAATGAACCGAATCCTCGGTGCGCTTTTGCGCGCCTAACGCGACGGAGGAGATGGCAATGCCGATCGAGTTCACGCATGTTCCCGGTAAAACACACCCTGCCGACACCATGGCTCCGTTCTTCTATGATTTCGCCGAGACCGCGACCAAGCTTGGCCTGATCGAGGACGGCGGCTTCCGCAAGATCGTCGTCGACGATTCGGCCGGGCTGCTGACCAACATGGATCTTGCCGCCCAGGTGCTAGATCGCACCTCGTCGCTCGAAGTCGTGCTCACCCACTGGGCGGGCGTGGTCGAACCGACGGTGGCGGCGCGCCAGCTGGCATCGATCGACAGGAAAAGCGGCGGACGTCTGGCGCTCAGGATGATCAGCGAGCCGTTGAGCGACGACGATGCCGAGACGCGGCCGGTCGGGCATACGGTCGTCTGGCAGCGCATCGACGAATATCTGGTGCTGCTGAAGCGGCTGTGGTCGAACGACCGTCCCTTCGACCACGAAGGCGCGTTCTACAGCATCAAGGGTGGCTATGTGCCCCGCAAGGGTCCTCACGGCGCCGACCTGACCATCCGCGTGGGCGGGCAATCCGGAACGGCGCTCAAGGTGGCCGGCCGGCATGCCGATGTCTTTGAACTGGCGCCAGGCTCGATCGACGAGGTTCGGCAGTTGATGGAGCGGGTGCGTGGCGCCGCCGCCGAACACGGCCGGGCGAGCAGGCTGCGCTTTGCGCTTCCGGTTAGGATTCACCAGGGTGTTTCCACCACCGGCCACAAGGCGGTCGACGTTTCCGGGCCGCCGGCCCAGGTCGCCCTGTCGCTGCTTGCCTATGCCGGGCTCGGGATTGATGAATTCATGATTGCCGGCGTCGACACGCCGCGCGAGATCGCGACAGTCGGCCGGGAAACGATCGCGTTGTTGCGCAACTCCCTGGCGCGTCGCGAAACCGACGAATTCCAGCCCGGAGCGTTTGCCTCTCGCACGAGGCCGGAGATGCGTGCAGCGGGTTGATAGGTGCCGTGGCGGCCCTTGAACTAGCCTGTCGCGTCGCTCAGCCGCGACAGGGCGTCGATGACGGCGGTGGAATCAGCCAGCGCGCCGAAGACGCCATCCTCGATCGTCACCATGTGAAGCGCGGCTTCGTGCGCCTGCCTGTCGCCACTGGCGCAGGCATCCGAGATCGTCAGGCACTGAAAATTGCGGTCGCAGGCCTCGCGCAGCGTGGTGTGGACGCAGACATCCGTCGTGCATCCTGAAAACAACAGATGCGTGATGCCTTGCGCGCGCAGGACAAGCTCGAGATCCGTATAGGTGAAGGCGCTGTTGCAGGTCTTGTCGACGATGATGTCCTGCGGCGCGACGTCGATCTCTGGAACGATCTGAAAACCCGGGCCGGAGCGCAGCAGGATTTCGGTGCCTTCGAGACCGGCGCGCTTGCGGCGCCATTTCTCGTAAGGCGTCATGTCGGCCATATCGGCCCTGTAGCCTTGCCTTGTGTGGATGATCGTCAGGCCGGCCCCGCGGGCGGCGGCGATCAGCCGGCTCACCGTCGGCAGGATCGCCCTTAGCGGCGACGGATCATAGCCCTGCCTGGCGAAGTAGCCCGTCGTCGACAGGAAATCCTGCTGCAGGTCGATGACGATCAGCGCGGTGTTTTCCGCAACAAGCCTGCCGTCATAGGGGAAGTCGAAGGGCCTCGCCTTGATCATCCGTGGTCTCTCCTCATCGATTGTGAGGTCCATCCTGACCGGCGAAGTTGCAGCCGTCCAGCCGTGCGACAGCCCTGACACGAAGAAGCGAGATGCCGGGCGTCGGCTAGCCGGCGGGCAGACGCCACCGGCACGTCACGACGATTTGTTGACTGTTGAAGTCTTCTTCAATGTTGACTAGCAATGTCATGTTTTATAGTCAACCGGGCACTGGCTCGCCGAAGCCCGGATCTGGAAATGCGGGCGGCCGCACTGGAGAGAAGCTGTTGTCGAGAAATGGTCTGTTGGCGGCGTTGGCCGCATCCGTGATCCTGTCGGCCGGCGGTGCGGCCGCCCAGGAGCAATCGGGGGCTGCCGCCCCGGCGATCGAGGCACCCACCGCACCCGCTGCTGCACCGGCAGGTGCCCCGCCAGCAGCGGCGGCGCCCGTGCAACAGCAGCCAGGCATCCAGCCGGTCGCCAGTTCGCCAGTCGAGGCAGGACCGTCGACGGCGATGGAATTGACCCTGCCGCATGATCTGTCGCCGTGGGGCATGTTCATGGCGGCCGATATCATCGTCAAGGCAGTGATGATCGGCCTGGCCTTTGCCTCCCTCGTCACCTGGACGATATGGCTGGCGAAATCGCTGGAGATCTTCGGCGGCAAGCTGCGCATCCGTCGCGCCGTCCGGGCGATCGGCGATGCCGCGACGCTGAAGCAGGCCAGCCGAGCGCTCGACCGCAGCGGCGGCGCCGGCGCGCTTCTGGTGCGGGCGGCCGAGGAGGAGGCCGCGCTTTCGGCCGGCGCGCTCGACCATGTCAGCGGTGACGGGCTGAAGGAACGGGTCACCTCGCGCCTGTCGCGCATCGAGGCGGCGGCGTCGCGGCGTATGTCGCGTGGCACGGGCGTGCTGGCGACTATTGGCTCGACCGCGCCCTTTGTCGGCCTGTTCGGCACCGTCTGGGGCATTATGAACGCGTTCATCGGCATATCGCAGGCGCAGACCACCAATCTCGCCGTGGTCGCTCCCGGTATCGCCGAAGCCTTGCTGGCCACCGCCATGGGCCTCGTCGCGGCGATACCGGCCGTCGTCATCTACAACGTCTTCGCGCGCTCCATAGCCGGCTACCGGCAGATCCTCGCCGACGCGTCGGCGGGCGTCGAACGGCTGGTCAGCCGCGATCTTGATTTCCGCGCCGTCGCGCCGGCGACGGCAGCGGGATGATGGCGGCGCGGAAGCGGAGCAACGCCATGGCAGGCAGAATCGGACAGACCATGGACGACGATCTCGAGGAGAGCCACGAGATCAACGTCACTCCGTTCATCGACGTCATCCTGGTGCTGCTGATCATCTTCATGGTCGCCGCGCCGCTGGCGACGGTGGATGTCAATGTCGATCTGCCGGGCTCGACCGCAACGCCCGCGCCGCGACCCGAGACGCCGCTGTTCCTGACGTTGAAGGAAGATCTGACGCTGGCGATCGGCAACGATGCCGTGCTACGCCCGGCCTTCGCCGCCACGCTGGACAGCAGAACCAGGGGAGACAAGCAGACGCGCATCTTCCTGCGCGCCGACAGGGCGGTCGGCTACGGCGACCTGATGCAAGTGATGAACCTGCTGCGCGGCGCCGGCTATCTGAAGATCGCGCTGGTCGGCCTGGAGACATTGCCCGCGGCCGATGCCCCGGTCGCCACGGGAGCGGCGTCGCCATGACGCCATCGGCTGCCTTGCCCACGGTGGAGCTTTCGCGTTTCGGTTGGCGCGATATTGGCTTGTGGGCGGGTGCGGCCATGCTGGTCCTTGGAGCCCATGTCGCGGTTGCCTATGCCGTGCAGAGCTTCAGCCTGATCGACGAAGCGGATGGCGGCCCGCCACCGGCCCAGGTGATCGAGATGGCGCCGATGGCGGCAATGCCGGCCGTGGAAGAACAGATGGCCGCGCTGGACGCTGTGACGCCTGACCAGACCGAGCCGGAGCCGGCACCGCAAAAGCCGATGGAGCAGATGCAGCCGGTTGTCGAACAGCCGGAAGCGGTTCCGCCCGACGAGACCGAACCCGCCCAAACCGAAATGGCTGAACAGGCCGACCAGACGCCGCTGGAGGAGGTCGTCCCCGATATTGTCGAGACCGTCGCACCCGAGGTGGTCATCCCGCTGCCGCAGGCGAAACCGGTCGAAGCGCCCAGGGAAAAGAAACCGGTTGAAGCCAAGGCGAAAAAGCCTGTCGAGAAGCCCAGGCCGCGGCCAAAAAAGGAGAAGGCGGCGCCGCCGGAGACGGCAACCGTCGCCAGTGCCGACGCAAGGCCGGCGGCCAAGACAGCCGCGCCGAAGTCGGCCGAGGCGGCTTCGCGATCGGGCGTGAACCCCGCCAGATGGAACTCCAGCCTGGCAGCCTGGATCAGACGGCACACGCGCTATCCGAGCGCGGCGAGGGCCCGACGCGTGGAGGGTGACGTGAGGGTCACATTCACGATCGATTCCTCCGGGCGCGTATTGTCCGCCCGGATGGTTGGTTCTTCCGGCGACCCCGATCTAGACCGTGCGGCGCTCGCCGTGCTCCAGGGCGCCACGGTGCCGGCCCCACCGGCGGAACTCGGTTCCCGCGTCAGCCGTACGGCGCCCTTCGTGTTCAGCCTGCGCAATTAGGGCCAGAGCAGGATCCCGAGGGTCGGGTCGTCGGCACCGTTGATGTCCATGGTCCGCATCATGAAGTCAAAATGGGCATCAAAGGCGTCCTCCGCGCCCAGAAACTGTCGGCCTGGCAGGTATCGGTCATTGCCATCGAGATAAGTTGGCGGGCCGCGACCCGCGGGCATCCGGCGACTTCGGCCGCCCGGCGATGCGTGCGTTCCCCTGTCGCGGAGGGCCGAAAAACGATTGTTCCGCTGACGGTGGACGCCTTCGCGCCGAACCAGTCCCGACGGGTTCTTGATCCAAATCAAGCAGCTAACCGATCGGGACGATATCAGTCATGGCAAGTGACTTGCGATGTTCCGCCGATCCCCGGGATAATGTTGAATGCGCATCGCGATCCTGTCCGACATTCATGCCAATCGCGAGGCCTTCGACGCGGTGCTGGAGGCTGTCCACAAGCGTGAACCAGACCAACTGGTCTTGCTGGGTGATCTGGTCGGCTATGGGCCTGATCCCGTCCATGTGGTCGAGAAGGCCGCCGATCTGGTGGCCCAGGGGGCGCTTTGCGTTCTCGGCAATCACGATGAGGCGGTGGTTCTGAACCGGAGTGATATGACCGAAAATGCGCGGTTCGCCGTCCAGTGGACCCGCGAACGCCTCGCTCCGGCGCATTTCGATTTCCTGGCGCGATTGCCGCTTTCGCGGCAGTCCGAAGACCGGCTGTATGTGCACGCCAGCGCGGAGCGGCCGGCAAAATGGCTTTACATACGCGACGTCGACGCAGCGGAACGCTGCCTGTCGTCAAGCGATGCCCGGTTCATTTTCTGCGGCCACACCCACGTTCCGGCCGTCTACTACGCGCTGTCGGGCCGCCGGCCGATCCATTTCCGGCCGCTGGATAATGTGGCGGTGCCTTTGTCCGCGCTGACACGGCATCTGGTGGTTGTCGGCGCGGTAGGCCAACCCCGCGATGGCAATCCGGCGGCGTGCTATGCTCTCGTCGACACGGAGCGGCACGAGGTCACGATGGTTCGTGTTCCCTATGATCACGAAGAGACGGCCCGCAAGATCCAGGCCGCCGGTCTGCCCGGGTGGCTTGGCATGCGTTTGAAGATCGGCCGCTGAGGAGGCGTATCCCATGCAACGGTTTGAGGCAGGGACAGTCATCGATGGTTTCGAGCTGGTCGAAAGGCTGCCCACCGGCGGCATGGCCTCGCTGTGGCGGGCGACCAACCCACGGTACGATTTCCCGCTGGTGCTGAAGATACCGTTTCTCGATCCGGGTGGGGATGTTTCCGTCATCCTCGGTTTCGAGGCGGAGGAGCTGATCCTGAAACGCCTCTCGGGACCGCATGTGCCGCGTTTCGCGGCATCCGGCAGTTTGGCGCAGGTCCCCTATATTGCCATGGAGTTCGTGGCCGGCACTGGCCTCGCCGATGTCGTGGGCAACGCGCCGCTGCACGGGGACGAGGTGGCAAGAATCGGAACCGAGATCGCGACAGCACTTGCCGCCCTGCACAGGCAGAAGGTCGTCCATCTCGATCTCAAGCCCGAGAACATCATCCTTGCCAAGCGCGGTGCGGTGCTGCTCGACTTCGGGCTCGCCCGGCACGCGGAGCTCCCCGATCTTCTCGGCGCCGAAAGCTCCGTGCCGATGGGCACCGCCGCCTATATTTCGCCCGAGCAGGTGCTCGGAGAGAGATCCGATCCCGCAAGTGACCTGTTCGCGCTGGGTGGTATTCTCTATCAGCTGGCTACGGGCGAAGAGCCGTTCGGGCGCCCGGCAACTTTCGCGGGCATGAAGCGCAGGCTCTACCATGCCCCCAGGCCGCCGCGAGACATCAACGAGGCCATTCCGCGGTGGCTGGAAGCCATCATCCTGAGATGCATGGAAGTGGACAGGTCTCGACGATACGTCGAGGCGGCACAGGTTCTGTCCGACCTGAGGAACCCCGACCAGGTGGTGGTTGTCAGACGCAAGCCCAAGGACGTGGGTGTATGGGCCGCGATCACGAAGCTGTTTTACAAGACGGATGACAGGTCGCTTGTCGGCAAGCCGACCATGTCGAGGACACAGGCCGGACCGTCAATTGTCCTTGCCGCGGTCGATCTAACCAATGGCAGCGATGCGCTGGCAGGCGAAGTTCTCAACGAGACCGCTCGTGTGCTTGCATCGCGCGAGGATTCCTGGCTGGCCTGTGTAACGGTCCTGAAGACCGAGATCATCGGCGAGGCGCCGGCGGCCGACGAAACGGGGCGCTCGGAGTATCTGAGGCGGCTCGTCGCACTGAAGGACTGGGCCCGTCCGCTGCACCTGCCGGAAGACCGCATCAGCTACCATGTCCTCGAAGCGGTCAGCCCCGCCGATGCGATCCTCAACTACGCCGAGCACAATGACGTCGGACACATCATCGTTGGAGCAAGGGCGTCCTCGGCAATTCGCCGTCACCTTGGCAGCGTCTCGACCAAAGTCGTGGCACAGGCCCTTTGCTCGGTTTCAGTGGTCCGCCTGAAGGCGGTCGAGGAACAGCGGCTGTACCGCAAAGGCCCCGAGCCTATAGCGACAGGGGAGCGGGAGAGCGCCGAACCAGATCAATGAAGACGGCGCCAAGGCAGCTGGGACGCCAAGAAAATCAGGGCGAAATCGACAGACGCCCTCCTCGGGCTTGGTCGTACGTCAACCCGTTCGTCTCATGCGGAAGCGCGTCGGGATAAAACTTCCTCATCCAGCAGCTCTTGAAGTCTCACTTTCGGCACAGGCCTCGAGAGCAGGAAGCCTTGAAGCTGGTCGCAGCCGAGCTCGCGCAGATAATCGCATTGGCTCTCGGTCTCAACGCCTTCGGCAGTGGTGCTAAGGCCAGTAGCGCGCGCCAGGTCGATAATCGCCTGAACGATTGCCTCGTCGCCATTCGAGCGGCCGAAGCCTTGCACGAAGCTCCGGTCGATCTTGATCCTGTCGACTTCCAGGGTCTGCAGGCGCCCCAATGACGAAAACCCGGTGCCAAAATCATCGAGAGCGAAGCGCACCCCGATGTGGCGCAGCGCCTCGATGTTATGCTTGCATTCGGTCCGGCGTTCCAAAAGTGCGCTTTCTGTTACTTCCAATTCGAGGCGCCGCGGATCCATTTGCGCCTCCAACAAGATGCCGGTCACTTTCATTGCGAAAGCCGGATTGTTCAGTTGCAAGGCCGATACGTTCACGGCCAGGGTGTCTATCTTCCAATTGGCCGCATCGCGGCACGCCTGCCGCAGGACCAGTTCGCCCAACTGATCGATCAACCCCGTTTCCTCGGCCAAGGGTATGAACAGGTCCGGGGGGACCCAGCCGCGATCCGCGTGGGACCAGCGGGCCAGCGCTTCGACGCCTATTATCTCCTTCGTATCGGCCGTATAGAGCGGCTGGTAGTGGACTTGGATTGCGCCAGGCACTTCCAGCGCCTTGCGCAGCTCCTGCTCGAGGCCCTTTCGCATCGCCAGCGTCTGGTCCATCTCCGGCACGAAGAAGGCGTAGCTGCTGCGACCCGCAGCCTTGGCGTGGTAGAGCGCCGTGTCGGCTTTCCTCACCAGTTCGACCTGATCCAACCCATCCTTGGGAGCAAATGCGCATCCGACACTCAAGCCAATAAAGACTTGCATCCCTGAGACTTCGAACGGCCGGCGGGCGGACTCGATTAGCCGGTCGCACAAAGCCTTGACATCATCTTCCCCTCCGACCGAGCGTCGGATGATGATGAACTCGTCGCCGCCCAGGCGGGCGACGGTGTCCGCTTCCGTGGTTAGCCGCCTCAGCCGATCGGCGAACTCTCTGAGCAACTCATCGCCCGCCGGATGGCCAAAACTGTCATTCACCTGCTTGAATCGGTCGAGGTCGAGGTAAAGAATGGCGAGCTGTTCGCCCGTCGAGGGTAGACGCATCAGGGCATCGGCCAGTCGTTCGTTGAACTGGCCGCGATTGGGCAAGGCCGTGAGCAGATCATTGTGTGCGAGATGAAAAATCCGGTCCTCGGATTCTCTCAACTTCAAACTCCGTCTGCGAAAGGCGATCAGGCCCAAAATGACGCCGCCCAAGACCAGCCCAAACAAAGTGATAAGAATAGGGGCCAGCTGGAAGAGCACAAAAGCTCCAGGGCGATATGGTTGCCACACAAAAAAACCGATAGTCGAACCAGACCTGCTATGGAGGGGATAAGATGTCTCGGCCGAGGATTGTAAATTTACCCAGGAGAATCGCGCACCATCCAGAAAATAGTCTTTTCTGAAGGAGGTGACGAGATTGCCATCGAGAAATCGGATCGCAACGTGCAGAAATTCCTCACCCTGTACCTGGGCGATGTTGCCGCTGTCGGACACGACCGGCTTTATGCTGACAATGGCAGGGTGGCCCGAGACGATGGCCAAGTCGGCAACCCCTATCGTGAGAACTTGCTCCGAGACGCCTTCGGTATCCCCCCGTTTGAGCCTCGCCCTGAGGTCCTCAACAAGGCGTCCGGTGGTTCCCTTTATGGAAGTGTAGCTGCCAGGGTCGGCCTTCGAACCGTCTATCGATGCGTAGACAGGCGCATCAGTTGGATCGAGAATGTAGATCTCGTCTTGACCGAAGTAGGTGTGCATCCAACTGCCTAGATTGATGTCGACCCACTTGTCGTCCCGTTTGCGCAGCGCCGTTACCGCGTCGTCCCAGACTGTAACGCTCTCCTGGTCATGTGCGACTCCGCTTTCCAGCTTGGATACAATCAGGGCAACCAGGCTTTGCTGCCGCGATACGGCAACGCTGTCGGTCTGAATCGTGGACCATAGCAGAAGCCCCGTGGTTGCGATTGCGATGAGTAGCGTTAACCCAATGATGGGCATAGCCATTCGCAGCAGAAAGAGCCGAAGGGTGGGTTCGTTCGAGTGTCGGGGCAGTTTCATGTGATATATCTAACTCTCAACGGCTTCCATACTCTTAACGTGACGGCGCTGAGAGCACGATTTGAAGCACACGCCTCCGACGCCATTGACGTGGAGGTTCATAGGATAAGCGGTCGGATCTTTTTGACGGGCCAAGCCGGCGCTCGCTGGGAATCGCGAAAGCGGCCAATGATGCCTAGCCTAACCCCGCCCCCGGTTCCCATATCGCAAAACGCGAGCGGCCCGTCTTTGGGAGGGCGGTTATGCGCGACCAAAAGCGACGCTCAGTAAATGGCGAGTCTTTTCAGGTGTTGGGATATTTCCGCTGGTGGAGCTGAGGAGGATCGAACTCCTGACCTCGTCATTGCGAACGACGCGCTCTCCCAGCTGAGCTACAGCCCCGTCCAGCGGATGGCGCATTTATCGGGCGCGGTGGTTTTCTGTCAAGGCGGCGTTTCGTGGAAATCTCCGGCCGCCCAACGCCAGGCTGGCGGGTGGCGGAAGGCGGCCCTTGCCGGTTTGGCGCGCAATGGCTACATGGTCGGCAACAATTGGAGACCGGCATGATCGCCCTCATTCAAACAATCGTCATGGCGCTTGACCTGTACTGGTGGGTCATCATCGCCTCGGCGATCTTTTCCTGGCTTTACGCCTTCAACGTCGTCAACTCGCGCAATCAGTTCGTCGGCAGCATCGGCAACATGCTCTACCGGCTGACCGAGCCGGCGTTGCGGCCGATCCGCCGTTTCATGCCGGACCTTGGCGGCATCGACATTTCGCCTATCATCCTGCTGTTGATCCTGTTCTTCCTCCGGCAGTTCCTGCTCACCACCGTGCTGTCGCTGGTCGTCTGAGGCCGGCGGGTTCATGAGCCAACCGTTTCGCTTGCGCGATGGCGGTGTCGACCTGTTTGTGCGGCTGACGCCGAAGGCCGCGCTGGACAGGCTCGAAGGCGTTGAAACCTCGGCGGACGGGCGAAGCCATCTGAAGGCCCGCGTCCGCGCCGTGCCGGAAAACGGCGCCGCCAATGCAGCGCTTCAAAAGTTGCTCGCCAAGGCACTTGGCGTGCCGGCGTCGGCGGTGTCGGTGGTCGCCGGCGGCACGAGCCGCCTGAAGACGCTTCGCATTTCAGGCGAGCCGCGAGCTCTGGCGGAGAGCATCGACGCACTCGTCGCGCGGTCCGGCAGCTAGTCCAACCGTCCTGACAGGCCCAGCCGGTGCTCAGTCGCCGAGCGGCAAGCGCGGATCGTCCACCTTCAACGTGTTCACGCTCTGCTTGATGCGGCGCAGATTCTCGAGAACCTTTGGTCCGCGCGTCTCGGCGACCGAGGTGACGAGCATGTCGACGATCGCCAAAAGGGCATAGCGCGACGATGTCGGCTTGTAGATGTTGCCGTCTTCCAAGGGCTGGAAACGGATC
This sequence comes from Mesorhizobium sp. RCAM 05104, assembly GCF_059683645.1. Lineage (NCBI taxonomy): Bacteria > Pseudomonadati > Pseudomonadota > Alphaproteobacteria > Hyphomicrobiales > Phyllobacteriaceae > Mesorhizobium > Mesorhizobium sp. RCAM 05104. Next base: position 4,083,185 of record NZ_CM185033.1, read on the forward strand.
ACCGTGTCGGCCGCCTTGGCAAGTGCCGAGTCCGGCGCCGTGATGGCGACGGTGGTGGCGCCATATTGCTGGGCGACCTGCACGGCATCGATGACCGAACGCGCATAGCCGGAAACCGAGAAGGCGACCAGCGTTGTGTCGGGCGTGGCAACGGCGGCGTACATGCGCTGCAGCTGCCCGTCGATCTGCGCCACCACCGACATGCCCAGCCTGAACAGCCGGTTCTGCATTTCCGTCGCCATCATCGACGAAATGCCGCCGGAGCCGATGCAAAGCACATTGCCGGAGACAGCGATCCGCGCGGCGACGCCGACAAGCGTCGTCATGTCGAGATTCTCGCTGGAGCGCTGGATGGCGGCGATCGCCGCTTCCGTGATGGCCGACGCGATACGCTGCTCGCGCGCGTCGCGGCTCAACGGCTCCGGCGACAGATACTGGCCGCCGATGGCGATGGCCTGCGCCAGATAGAACTTGAAGTCGCGCAGGCCCTCGCAGCCGAGGTTGCGACAGAACCGCGTCACTGTCGGCTCGCTGACACCGACGCGCGCGGCGATTTCCGAGATCGCCGCCTTGGAGACGAAGTCGAGGTCGGCAAGCACGAAGCCGGCGAGCTTGCGGTCCGACTTCGTTCCGTCCTGCGACATCAGTTGCAGGCGGGTGATGATGTCGGCCGGCGTCTTCATGCGTGTGTTTTCATAGCGGCAGGCCTGTCGCCTTGTCGAACAGATGGATGTTGCCGGGATCGACGGTCACCGGCAGCAGGTCACCCGGCCTGACCGGTACCCTGTCGCGGAACACGGCGCGCACGGTATCGGCGCCAATGGCGCCATAGACATGGGTTTCGGAGCCGGTAGGCTCGACGACATCCACCTTGATCGCCATCGCATCGACAGCCTCGCCGATGATAAAGTGCTCGGGCCGGATGCCGGCTTCCACCGCACTGTCCGCCGGCACCGTCTTGCCGACAAGCGCAAGCCGCCCGCCGCCAGCCGATTCGAACCAGGTTTTCCCAGGCGTCGTCTTGAGCGCCCCGGAAACAAAACTCATCGACGGGGAGCCGAGGAAGCTGGCGACGAATTTGTTGGCCGGCCGGTCATATAGCTCCAGCGGCGCCCCGACCTGCTGGATCCTGCCGCGGTCCATCACCACGATGCGGTCGGCCATGGTCATGGCCTCGATCTGGTCGTGGGTGACATAGACGATGGTCGATTTCAGCCGCTGGTGCAGCGCCTTGATCTCGACGCGCATCTGCACGCGCAGTTGCGCGTCGAGGTTGGACAGCGGCTCGTCGAACAGGAACACCGATGGCTCGCGCACGATGGCGCGGCCCATGGCGACGCGCTGGCGCTGGCCGCCGGATAGCTGGCGGGGGTAGCGGTCGAGATAGGAGAAGAGATTGAGGACGCCCGACGCCTTCTTGACCTTCTGGTCGATCGCGGCGCGGGCTTCGCCACGGATCTTCGGGCCAAAGCCGATGTTGTCCGACGCTTTCAGGTGCGGGAACAGCGCATAGGACTGGAACACCATGGCAATGTTGCGCTGCTGCGGCGGCAGTTCGTTGGCGCGCACGCCGCCTATCAGCAGGTCGCCGGAGGTGATTGTCTCCAGGCCGGCCAGCATGCGCAGCAAGGTCGACTTGCCGCAGCCGGATGGCCCGACCAGAACGACGAACTCGCCGCTCTTGATGTCGAGGCTGATGTTCTCGAGGATCTTGTGCTGCCCGAACGATTTCGACAGGTCGCGGAACTCGACGTCCGTCATGATCACGCTCCCAGAATGTCGTCGATGAATGGCAGGCAGCCGGCCGTCAGTCCCGCATCCACGGGCATCACCACGCCAGTTACGCCCGATGCGCGATCGGACGCAAGAAAGGCGACGGCTTCCGCCACTTCAGAAGCGTTGACGATGCGACCGAGCGGATAGAGCCGCTGCAGCTTGCCGAGGATTTCGGGATCCTTGGCAAGGCGGTGGTCCCAGGCGGCGGTGCGGATGGAACCCGGACACACGACATTGGCGCGCAGGCCGCTGCGGCCAAGCTCGACGGCGATCGCCTTCGCATAGGCATTGATGCCGGCCTTGGCTGCGGCGTAGGCAGGGTTGCCGAAATGCGCGATGGCATTGACCGACGAGATGAAAACGACACTGCCTGAGCCGCGCCCGGCCATTGCCTTGACCAGCGGGTCGGCGAAAGTCATCACGCCGGTCAGATTGAGATCGAGTTCCTGCTCTATCTTGTCGGGGGTGAGCGCGGAGATCGTCTCGGCGCGAGTCCAGCCGGCGTTGTTGATGAGAATGTCAGGCACGCCGTCCCTCTCGAGAATGGCGCCGATCGCCGCCGCTATCGAATCCCGGGCGAGAAGATCGAAGACGTGGCGGGAGGCAAGGTGCGGGCTCTTCAACGCTTCGCTCGACTGGTCGCAGCCGACGACCCTGGCGCCCCTTTGCGCCATCAAAGCCACGATGGCCGTGCCGAGGCCGCCGCCCGCGCCGGTCACCACGACAGTCTTGCCTTCGAACTCGGCTTTCGAAACCACCGCGCCTCATCCTCCGGGATTGTGACGGATCACGTCAGGCCTAGTCCTGTAAATGTAATTAAGCAACAGGATAATCCGCTTGCAAGCCTTGAAATCATCGATAATGTAGGAAAGTCACATAAATCTTCTGCTCGGGTAGCGAAGAGGCGCACAGGCGCGAAATCAAAATGGGAGACATCAAATGAGCCTTGCAAAATGGACTGTCGGCCTGATGGCCGGAATGAGCATGCTGGCATTCGCGGCGCAGGCCAATGCGGGCGAGGTGCGCGTCACCGTCGCCGAATACAGCGCCAAGACTGGCCCTTATTTCGACAGCGTCAAGAAGGATTTCGAGGCGGCGAACCCTGGCATCACCGTCAAGTTCGAAGTGGTGCCGTGGGACGTGCTGCTGCAGAAGCTGACCACCGACATCACCGCCGGCACCAATGCCGACCTGTCGATCATCGGCACACGCTGGCTGATCGACTTTGTCCAGCAGGGCGTTGCCGAGCCGCTCGACAGCTACATCACGCCCGATTTCAAGGGCCGCTTCATCGACACGTTCCTGTCGCCCTCGATCATGGAGGGCAAGACCTACGGCCTGCCGATCGCGGCCTCGGCGCGCGCCATGTATTACAACAAGGAGCTGTTCGAGAAAGCCGGCATCGCCAATCCGCCGGCCAACTGGACCGAGCTGCAGGAAGACGCGCGCAAGATCAAGGCGCTCGGGTCCGGCACCTTCGGCTTCGGCCTGCAGGGCAAGGAGATCGAGACCGACGTCTATTACTACTATGCGATGTGGTCCTACGGCACCGAAATCCTCAACAAGGACGGCACCTCCGGCCTCGGCACGCCGGGCGCGCTTGAAGCCGCCAAGCTCTACAAGTCGATGATCGATGAAGGCCTGACCGAGCCGGGCGTCACCTCCAACAACCGCGAGGATGTGCAGAACCTGTTCAAGCAGGGCAAGGTCGGCATGATGATCACCGCGCCCTTCCTGTCCAACCAGATCAAGGACGAGGCGCCGAAGCTGAAATACGGGGTGGCGGCCATTCCGGCCGGACCGACCGGCGCGCGCGGCACCTATGGCGTCACCGATTCCATCATCATGTTCAAGAATTCCAAGAACAAGGACGAGGCCTGGAAGCTGCTCGATTTCCTGTTCACCACGGAGCAGCGCGCCAAGTTCACCCAAGGCGAAGGCTTCCTGCCGGTCAACAAGGAAGAGGCCAAGATGGACTACTATGTGAACAATGCCGATCTGGCGGCGTTCACCGCCCTGCTGCCCGACGCCCGCTTCGCGCCGATCATCCCGGGCTGGGAGGAGGTCGCGCAGATCACCTCCGACGCCATGCAGAAGATCTATCTCGGCGGCGACCCCGAGGCAGGCTTGAAAGACGCCGCGGCCAAGGCCAACGCCGTGCTGAAGAAATAGGACGTCTCTCCCGCGCCCGTGGCGCGCCCCGACGACCGGGCGCGCCACGTCTCCCTGAAGCGAATTCCAAATTCGCCACACCAGGTCAGCCGATGCAAAATCGTTTCTTGCCCTATCTCCTGACCTTGCCCAGCCTGCTCCTGGCGGCAGTTGTCATCTTCTGGCCGGTCTGGGACCTGATCCAGATCTCGACGCATGACGTGAACCGCTTCGGCCAGCTTCGCGAACTCAACGACTTCGCCAATTTCTCGGCGCTCACCGCCGATCCCGATTTCATCGCCGCGCTCTGGCGCACCGGCCAGTGGACCGTTCTGGTCGTCGGCGGTGCGCTGTTGTTGTCGATCCCGGTGGCGATGATCCTCAATACCGATTTCTACGGCAGGGGCATCGCCCGCGTCATCATCATGCTGCCCTGGGCGGTGTCGCTGACCATGACCGCGGTGGTTTGGCGCTGGGCGCTGAGCGGCGAAAGCGGCATGCTGAATTCGGCGCTGATCGGCCTCGGCCTCATTGACCACAACATCCAGTGGCTGGCCAGCGCGGAGACGGCCTTTCCCATGCAGGTGCTGATCGGCATCCTGGTGACGGTGCCGTTCACCACGACGATCTTCCTCGGCGGCCTGTCGTCGATCCCGGACGATCTCTACGAGGCGGCGGCGCTCGAAGGGGCGACGCCGCTGCAGCAGTTCCGCGAGATCACCTTTCCGCTGCTGAAACCGTTCATCAACATCGCCATCGTGCTCAACACCATCTACGTCTTCAACTCCTTCCCGATCATCTGGGTGATGACACAAGGCGGGCCGGCCAACTCGACCGACATCCTGGTCACCCACCTCTACAAGCTGGCCTTCCGCATCGGCAAACTCGGCGAGGCATCGGCGGTGTCGCTGGTGATGTTTGCCATATTGCTGGTCTTCACCATGATCTATGTGCGGCTGGCAATGCGGGAGCAACGCGCATGACGAGCAAGCTCAAGCGTTCTGTCATCGCCTGGCTGCTGCTGGCGCCGCTGATCGTGGTGACGATCTTTCCCTTTGCCGTGATGTTCCTGACCGCGGTCAAGCCAAGACAGGAGGTGCTGTCGCCAACCTGGTGGCCGAGCGAGTTCCGCTGGTCGAACTTCGCCGACATGTGGGTGGCGACCGGCTTTGGTCAGGCGCTGGTCAATTCGCTCTATGTGTCTGTCATCGCCACCGTCGGCGCCATCCTGATCTCGGTTCCGGCGGCCTATGCGATGTCGCGCTTTCGCTTTGCCGGCTACGGCGCCTTGCGCCAGTTCCTGCTGATCTCGCAGATGATCTCGCCGATCGTGCTGGTGCTCGGCCTGTTCCGGCTGATGGCGGCGTGGGGACTGGTCGAGAGCACCACCGCGCTTGGCTTCATCTACATGGCCTTCAACGTCGCCTTCACGGTGTGGATGCTGCAGAGCTATTTCGACACCATTCCGCGCGATCTCGAGGAAGCGGCGTGGATGGAGGGTGCCGGCCGCTGGCTGACCTTGCGCAAGGTGTTCCTGCCGCTCTGCCTGCCGGCGATCGCGGTGACAGCGATCTTCACCTTCATCAATGCCTGGAACGAATTCGTCGTGGCGCTGACCATGTTGCGCAGCCAGGAAAGCTACACCTTGCCGATCCAGGTGTTTTCACTGGTCGCCGGCCGCTACACCATCGAATGGCACCACGTCATGGCCGCGACGCTGCTGGCGACCTTGCCGGTGGCCATCCTGTTCATCTGGCTGCAGCGCTACCTCGTTCGCGGGCTGGCGCTCGGGGCGGTCAAGTAGCCGCGCATTCATGCCGAACGGAGTTCTTGATGTCACACAATTATGTGTCCGGGTCATCGCACGCGCCCCTGTCGCCACGGCCGACGATCTCGTCTACATGCCCAGCCGCAACAACCACGAACTGATCAGAGCGAAGCGGAATTTCTGAAAATGCGCATCTTCACCGCCTCGCTGGCGACGGAAACCAACACCTTCTCGCCGGTGCCGACCGATCGGGCCTCGTTCGAGATGGCCTTTTATGCAGGCCCCGGCAAGCACCCGGAAACGCCGACGCTGTGCTCCTCGCCGATGGTCGCCCTGCGCCGGCGCGCGGCCGCCGAAGGCCTCACCGTCATCGAAGGCACGGCCACCTGGGCGGAGCCGGGCGGCCTGGTGCAGCGGCAGACCTACGAGGCGCTGCGCGACGAGATCCTCGGCCAGCTCAAGGCGGCGCTCCCGGTCGATGCTGTCATCCTCGGCCTGCATGGCGCGATGGTGGCGCAAGGCTATGACGATTGCGAAGGCGATCTGCTCGAGCGCGTCCGCGAGATGGTGGGTCCGCGGGTGGTGATTGCCTCGGAGCTTGATCCGCACAGCCATCTGACGCCGAAGCGGGTGGCGGCATCGGACATCATGGCCTATTTCCTCGAATTCCCGCACACCGACTTCTACGAGCGTGGCGAACATGTCGTCGAGCTTGGCCTCGCGGCGGCGCGCGGCGAGATCAAGCCTGTCATTTCGACCTTCGACTGCCGCATGATCCAGGTGTTGCCGACCAGCCGCGAGCCGATGCGTTCCTTCGTCGACCGCATCAAGGCGCTGCACGGCAAGGATGGCGTGCTGTCGGTCTCCGTCATTCACGGCTTCATGGCGGCCGACGTCGCCGAGATGGGCACACGTATCCTGGTCGTTACCGACAATGACAAGGCCAAGGGCGATGCGCTGGCGGAACGGCTGGGGCGTGAGCTCTACGATCTTCGTGAAAAGACGGCGATGACCATGCTGAGCGCCGCCGCCGGCATCGACCGGGCGCTGGCCGTGCGCGCTGAAAATCCGGGCAAGCCAGTGGTGATCGCCGACATCTGGGACAATCCGGGCGGGGGCGTCCCCGGCGACGGCACCGTCGTGCTGCGTCAGATGCTGGCACGTGGCCTGAACAATGTCGGCGTCGCGACGATATGGGATCCGATCGCGGTGACCTTCTGCCTGGCGGCAGGCGAAGGCGCGGTCATCGACCTGCGTTTCGGCGGCAAGGCCGGGCCGCAGGCCGGCGAGCCGATCGACGCGCGGGTCAAGGTGCTGAAGGCGGTTGCGGAGGGCTGGCAGAGTTTCGGGCCAAGCCGGGTGACATTGGGGCCGACGGCGCTGGTTCGCATCGAAGGCACCGAGGTCGACATCATCCTCAACACCAACCGCACGCAGACCTTCGAACCGGATATCTTCGTCAATCTCGGCGTCGATCCGCTGGCCAAGGATGTCCTGCTGATCAAGTCGACCAATCATTTCTACGCCGGCTTCGTGCCGATCGCCGCCGAGATCATCTATGTCTCGGCGCCCAGTTCATACCCAAGCAATCCGGCGGCGACCAACTACACAAAGCTGACGCGGCCGATCTGGCCGCGGGTGGCTGATCCGTGGGCGGTGAAATAAGAGGCGCCGAGGTCAAAAGCTGTCGATCTCCCCCACGAGGGGGGAGATCGCTAATCACACCAGCCCGCGCTTGACCATCATTGCCTCTGGCGACGGCATCTTGCCGCGGAACGCGGTGTAGAGTTCTTCGGGGTCCTTCGAGCCGCCGGCGGCGTAGATGTTCTGCCTCAGTCGCTCGGCCAGCGCCGGGTTGAAAGGGTCGCCGGTCTCCTCGAAGGCGGCGAAGGCATCGGCGTCGAGCACTTCCGACCACATGTAGGAGTAATAGCCGGCCGAATAGCCGTCGCCTGAGAAGACATGGCCGAAATGCGGGGTGCGGTGACGCATGGCGATGGTGTCCGGCATGTGAAGGTTTTCAAGCGTTTCGGCTTCGAAACGAAGTGGCGCTTCAGGCGCGTCCGGCCGCGCGTGATAGGCCATGTCGATCAGCGCCGAGGAGGTGAACTCGACCGTGGCGAAGCCGGCGCCGAAGGTGCGCGCCGCCAGCATCTTGTCGAGCAACGCCTTGGGCATCGGCTTGCCGGTCTCGACATGCAGTGCGTGCTTTTCCAGCACCGCCGGCACCGTCAGCCAGTGCTCGTAGAGCTGCGAGGGCAGTTCGACGAAGTCGCGGCTGACCGAGGTGCCGGAGACCGACGGCCAGGTGACGTCGGTCAGCATGCCGTGCAGCGCGTGGCCGAATTCATGGAACAGCGTCTTCGCCTCGTCGACCGACAGCAGCGCCGGCTCGCCCGCCGGCGGCTTGGCGAAGTTCATGACGTTGTAGATGACCGGCTTCGAACCATGGCCGAGACGATAGCCCGATTGCAGCGCACTCATCCAGGCGCCGGAGCGCTTCGACGGCCGGGCGAAATAATCGGCGAGGAACAGGCCGCGCTCGCTGCCGTCGGCATTCCTGACGACGAAGACGCGGGCGTCTGGGTGCCAGGCGGCGATGCCCTGCTTCTCCTCGAAGGTGATGCCGAACAGCCGTGTCGCCACGTCGAAGCAGGCGTCGATGACACGGTCGAGCTGCAGATAGGGCTTCAGTTCGGCCTCGTCGAAGGCGAACTTTTCGGCGCGCAGCCTTTCCTGGTAGAAGCGCCAGTCCCAAGCGGCGAATTTTTCGTTGCTGCCGGCCTCCGTCGCCAGCCGTTGGAGCTCAGTCTGGTCGGCGGCTGCTTTCTCCAGCGCCTTTTTCCAGACCGGATCAAGCAGCGCGTGCACCGCCTTCGGCGTCTTGGCCATGGTGTCGTCGAGCTTGAGCGCGGCGAAGGAGCCGTAGCCGAGAAGTTTGGCTTTCTCGGCGCGCAGCTTCAGCATGTCGCGCACCACCGACGTGTTGTCGGTGGTGCCGCCGTTCTGGCCGCGCATGGTGAAGGCGCGGAAGGCGATCTCGCGCAGATCGCGGCGCTCCGAGAAGGTCGAGAACGGCTCGTAGATCGAGCGCGACAGGGTGATGGCGTAGCGGCCCTTCTGGCCACGCATTTCGGCGGCTTCGGCCATCGAGCTCTTGAGGAAATCGGGCAGGCCGGCAAGGTCCGCCTCGTCGAGAAACAGCGCCCAGTCGCGCTCGTCGGCGAGCACATTCTGGCCGAAACTGGTGCCGAGCGAGGACAGTTCCTCGTTGATTGTGGCCAGTCGCTTCTTGCCCTCGGCATCAAGCTTCGCGCCCGAGCGGACAAAGCCTTTCCAGGTCTTCTCCAGCACGCGCAGCGTCTCAGAGTCGAGCTTCAGGCTCTCACGGCGCTGGTAGAGGTCGTCGATGCGGGCGAACAGTTTCTCGTTCATCGAGATCGCCGAGAAATGCCTGGACATTTTTGGCGAGATGTCGCGCTCCAGGGCCTGGATCGCATCGTTGGTATGGGCGCCGGCGCGGCACCAGAAGATCGACGAGACACGGTTGAGGGCGTCGCCGCCGAGTTCCAGCGCCTGCAGCGTGTTTTCGATGGTTGCCGTATCCTTGTTGCCGGCGATCGCGTCGATCTCGGCCTCATGCGCCTTCAGCGCCGCGTCGAAGACCGGGGAAAAGTCGTCGTCGCCGATATGGGCGAAATCGGGCAGACCGAGAGGCCCTTGCCACGTGGTCAGCGGATGGGTGGCGAGGTCGACGGTTTTCGTGGCAGGCATTGGCTGTCTTTCGATTGGCGGGCGAGGGAAGGGCGCGGGGGCACCACCGATGTAGGGTGCTGGTTTGTCACGCGCAACAGCGCGACGGGTTGGTCAGTAAGCCGCGCAGCTTTCGGCGAGCGCCTTTTGCGTGCTCGCCGTGATGCGGTCGTCGGCAATGGCGAAGGTCTCGTGCATCAGCATGTCATTGTTTGGGAAATCGTAGCAGGCAATCACGGTGGTGACACCGGCTTCGCTCTTTTCGATCCTGTGCCGGATCGCGGCACCGGCGACGGCGCCCTGCCATTCGTCGATCGAGTCGATGAATTCCTGTTTGTTTTGCACGACGCCGACATCGTCGAGTTTCATACGGACATCATCGGCGAGCAGGTCCGTCAATTCGGTGCGGTCGGCCACCAGCAACGCCGAATACCAGCGGTCGATGATCGCGCCATCGTCGGCGCGGGCGCAAACCAGCGAGGACAGCAGCGCTGCGGCAACGAAAGCGGCCCGATGGCAGTTCCGGCGCATCATCGGCGTCACCCCAGCTCCGGCCGTTCGAAGTCGCCGGTTTCCTTGTTCATCACCCAGAGCTCGCCGCTCGAAATGTCGAACCATGCACCGTGCAGCGACAGCCGGCCCTTGCCTTCGAGGATCGAGACGCAGGGAAAGGTTCTGAGATTGGCGATGGAGTAGCGGATCGAGATGCGCTCCAGCGCGGTCTGGCGCTCGGTTGCCGTCATGAAGGTGCTGGAGGAGACGGTTTCGGCGGCCGGCGCGATCAGGCTCATCCACTTGCCGATGAAGTCGCCGGGCGACAGCGGTGCGGCCGTGGTGTCGAGCGCGGCGCGGATGCCGCCGCAGCGGCCATGGCCCATGACGACGATGTTCTTGACCTTGAGGCTTTGCACGGCGAATTCGAGTGCGGCGGAGGTCGAATGGAACTCGCCATCCGGCGCGTAGGGCGGCACCAGATTGCCGACATTGCGCAGCACGAAGAGTTCGCCCGGCCCGGCGTCGAAGATCGCTTCTGGCGCGGCGCGCGAATCGCAGCAGGCGACGATCATCGTCTCCGGTGCCTGGCCTTCGCGGGCGAGCTCGCGATAGCGTCCGCTCTCGGTGAGATAGCGGCCATTCATGAAATTGCGATAGCCGGCGAGAAGGTGTTCGGGGAGATGAGGCATGGGCGGCTAAGGCCTTTCCGGGTTGGAGGCGGCAGCTCGTTGCGGTCGAGAGAAGCCTCTAGCGGCAAAAGCCTGTCGCGAGCAATGCAGAATTGCAGGGACTCGGTGCAAATGCCATGCACCAGGCGCGGTTCGCGCCGATAGCGTCACGCCCAGATGGCGACCGGAATGCCAAAGCGGTCGGTGAGCGGCGGGTCTGGAAACGGCCTTGCCTCACCGCTGACAATGCGACCGGCAATCAGCATCATTGCCGCCGCATCGAGGAAATCATCGGCCGCCGCGCCTTTCGGTGGCGGCTGGTCGAGAAAGTCCATCTCATAGCCGTGCCGGCAGAGCAGCGCCTTGCGTTCCGCCATGCCGGCCGGATTGATGCTGCCCTTGACCTTCTTCGGCAGCTGCATGGCCTTGTCGCCGTTCAGCCGGCAGAAGGCGACCTCCGGATGCGATTCGAAGACGCGGCGGCGCAAATCGGCGCGCGCGATCAGCAAGGCGTCGATCTCGCGGATCTTGGCAAAGATGCCAAAGGCCTGGATCGAAACGCCGCGCGGCGGATCGGATGTGGTCCTGGCCACATCGCTTGCCCGGCGGTGCGCGGCATACCAGGCTTCGATCGTGGTGAAGTCACCCTTGTCGGCGTAGAGCGCCGCACGGGACGGGATCGAGAAGACGCTGGATTGGCGTGCCCCGAGCAGCGGTCGCACCAGCGCTTCCGGTCCGCGCCCGCCTTTGCTCGAAAACTCGGGCAGGCCGATCGGCATGTCGACGGCGATGACCGCATCGTCGGGATTTGCCGCAAGCAGCGCGGCGAAGCTGTCGAAGACCTCGACCGAGGGCGCTGAGCCGTCCGCGCGCCGCACGGCAATCCAGCCGGCCTTGCAGCCATCGACGCCGACAAGCACTGCGGTCGGGGCGGGGCTCACGCCCGGCGGTCCCGCCCCGGATGCGTGAGGTGGCGAAGCTGGACCATGGCCATCGGGTGCGACAGGCTCTGCGCATCAGTTTCGAGCTGCAATTCGTCGCCACCGCGCTTGGCCGTGCGCGCCAGGATCTCGTAGACCGCCGCCGTGGTCGACTGCAGCGCCTTGATCGCCGGCTGGCCAGACAGGATGCGCGCCAGATAGACGGCTGCCGTCAGATCGCCCAGGCCGTTCGGCGGCTTGTCGATCAGGCGGTGCTCGGCCAGGAGCGCCTGACGGCTGTCGAGCAGGAGGTTGCCGGTGCCGCCGGTCATCAACGCCGGCGCCGAGGTGACCAGCATGGTCGAGGGTCCGGCATGGAGGGCGGCCGCGATCACCGATTTCAGGTCGGACAATTGAGCGCCGGCCATCCATTCCAGCTCGTAGCGGTTGGGGGTGGCGATATCGGCGATCGGCATCAGCCGGTCGCGCATGGCGATGGCGGTCGGCTCGGGCACATAGAGACCGCCCGAATCGCCCATCACCGGATCGCAGATATAGACGGCGTCAGGCGTCCTTGCCTTCACCGCGGCGACCAGTGAGGCAACCGCATCGGCCTGGCCGGCCTCGCCGAGGTATCCGGACAGCACGGCGCCGACCTCGCCCAGCCATGGCGCGCGCTCGAGATCGGCCATCAGTGCCTTGAACTGGTCGAGCGGTGGCACGATGCGCGTCGCTCGTCCATGGCCGGGATGCCAGGGCAGGATGATCGTCGGCACCGCCCAGACCGGAAAGCCCAGCGTCTCCAGCGCGAACACCGCGGCGCGATTGCCGACCGAGCCGCGTGCGACATGGCTGGAAATGACGATGACCGCACGCGGCGCGTCGGGTTTTTCGGCACTCATTGTTTTTGATTCCTAACTGCCCCGGGTGACGAAAAGCACGAGCCAGATCATCAGGCCCAGCGCCAGAAGCAGGCCGAGTATCCTGCCAATGCGCGTGCCCCAGACTTCGATCGGGTCCGTGCGGTCGGCATCGGCTGCGCTGACGTGATCGCGCACGCCTTTCGTGGTCCGCGCCACAAACGAGGTGCCGGCCGGATCGGTCTCGCGCGCGATGCGCTCGAGGATACGGCGCGATTCCCTGTCGCTGTCCTGGCGTCCCGCCATGATGATGTCCCGTTTCGGCCGGACCTTATCGCGTTCGCATCGCCAATCACAGGGCCCTTGCAACGACACCTTACGTGCCGGGCAAGTGGTTGCCGGTCGAGGCCGTTTTCTTGCGCGCCGATTGTGGTAATGCTTCGCATGCAACTTCTACCGAAGGACCCCATCATGTTCGCCCAGCGCCTTGCCTCACCATCGATGTTCCGCACGCTTCCCGCTTTCCTGATGATGGCCATCGTGCTGCCGTTGCTTGCCGGCTGTGGCTACAACACCATCCCGACGGCGGAGGAAAATGCCAAGGCGGCATGGAGCGAGGTGCTGAACCAGTATCAGCGTCGCGCCGATCTCATCCCCAACCTGGTCGAGACGGTCAAGGGCTATGCCTCGCATGAAAAGGATACGCTCGACGCGGTGGTCGAAGCGCGCGCCAAGGCAACGCAGATAACGGTCACGCCGGAAACGCTCAAGGACCCCGAGGCGTTCAAGAAGTTCCAGGACAGCCAGTCCGGCCTGACCAGCGCGCTGTCGCGGCTGCTGGCCGTGGTCGAGAACTATCCCGATCTCAAGGCCAACCAGAATTTCCTGGCGCTGCAGGCACAGCTCGAGGGCACGGAGAACCGCATCGCGGTGGCGCGGCGCGACTACATCCAGGCGGTGAAGGACTACAATCTGACGCTCAAGACCTTCCCCTCGGTGCTGTGGGCGACCTTCTGGTTCCGCAGCAACCAGCCCTTCGCCAATTTCACCATCGACGACGACAAGCTGCAGACGCCGAAGGTCGATTTCGGCACCAAGCAGGGCGGCTGATAGCCGGGGCCTAACGTGGTGATCTCGCAGGCCGATGGGGGGCGACGCGGCATTCGTCTTGTCGCTGTCGTGCTCCTCATCCTTGTGCTTCCGTTCTCGGCCTTCGCCGCCGAGCTGCCGGCGCTGACGGGGCGTGTCGTCGACAATGCCGGCATCATCGATGCAGCGACCGAAGCGGCACTGACGCAGAAGCTGGCCGATTTCGAGAAAAAAGGCTCGGATCAGATCGTCGTCGCCACGATTCCCAGCCTCGACGGCGAGGAGATCGAGCCGTACGCCAACCGGCTGTTCCGCTTCTGGAAGCTCGGCCAGGCGAAAGAGAACAATGGCGCGCTTCTGCTGGTCGCCAAGAACGACCGCAAGATGCGCATCGAGGTCGGCTATGGGCTGGAAGGCACGCTGACCGACCTGCACACCAAGCTGATCATCGAAAACGACATGGTGCCGGCGTTCCGCGCCGGCGATTTCTCAGGCGGCATCAGCAAAGCCGTCGACGACATGATCATGGTGCTGGAAGGCAATCCGGAGGAATTGGTGGCGCGCGGTGAGCGCAACCAGCAGGCGCCGTTCAATTCCGACGACCTGTTCTTCGCCATCTTCATCAGCATCTGGGCGATCATCTTCTTCGGCAGCATCGCGGCTTCGATCCTGCCGCCGATCTTCGGCCAGAAACTCGGGCCAGGCCGCTATCGCTGGCTCGGCATGACCTTCGAGCCCAGCCGCCGGCGGTCCTCTCGTGGCGGCTGGTCGTCCGGCGGTGGCGGGTGGTCGTCGGGAGGCGGCGGTGGCGGCTTCTCCGGTGGCGGCGGCTCGTCCGGCGGCGGCGGCTCCTCGGGCAGTTGGTGACGACATGACGACGCGCAGCATCAGCCTGTCGAGACCCTGCCGCTTCGCCCCGGTGATCCGCGCTATCCTTATGGCCCTGGCGGTGCTGTTCTGCGGGTTCACGGCTGTCGCCGCCGACCTGCCTGCCCTGACCGGACGTATCGTCGACAATGCGGGCATCATCGACGATGCCACCAAGGCGGCATTGACGCAGAAGCTCGCCGATTTCGAGAAAAAAGGCTCGGACCAGATCGTCGTCGCCACGATTTCCAGCCTCGACGGCGAGGAGATCGAGCCCTACGCCAACCGGCTGTTCCGCTTCTGGAAGCTCGGCCAGGCCGGCGAAAACAACGGCGTTCTGCTGCTGGTCGCCAAGAACGACCACAAGATGCGCATCGAGGTCGGCTATGGCCTCGAGGGGACGCTAACCGACCTGCACACCAAGCTGATCATCGAAAACGACATGGTGCCGGCGTTCCGCGCCGGTGATTTCTCCGGCGGCATCAGCAAGGCCGTCGATGACATGGTCATGGTGCTGGAAGGCAATCCGGAAGAACTGGAAGCGCGCGGTCACCGCAATCCCGCCGATAACAGCACCCCCATCGATCCCATCGTCGCGGTGTTCGTGATCCTGTGGGCGACGATGTTCTTCGGCGGCCTGGCGATGGCGTTCCTGCCGCCGATGTTCGGCACAAAGCTGTCGCCGGGCGTGTACAAATGGCTGGGCATGACCTTTCGTTACGGCCATGGATCGAGCGGGTCGTCCTCGGGCGGCGGCTGGTCCTCGGGGTCGTCAGGCAGCGGCTGGTCATCGGGGAGTTCCGGCGGTGGCTGGTCGTCGGGTTCAAGCAGCGGCGGCGGGTTTTCCGGTGGCGGCGGCTCGTCCGGCGGTGGCGGTTCTTCAGGAAGCTGGTGAGATAAAATCATGGCAACACGACCGATCACATCAGAGGATCACGAGCGTATCGCCACGGCGATCCGCGCCGCCGAAGCAAAAACCGACGGCGAGATCTACTGCGTCGTGGCTCGTGCCAGCGACGGCTATTTCTTCCCGGCCGCTTTCATGGCGACAGCAGGCATGCTGATCGTCAGTCTCGCCGTCGCCTATGGGCTGGAGGCTTGGTGGCTGTCGATCCGGTTGCCGCATTTCATCCTCGCCCAGCTGTTGGCGTTGGCCTGCGTGCTGGTGTTGCTGTGGGCGCTGCCCGGCCTGCGCATCCATCTGGTGCCAAGGCGGCTGCGCTACCAGGCGGCGCACGCCGACGCGATCAAGCAGTTCCTCGCCCGCAACGTCCACCGCACCACGGCGCGCACCGGTGTGCTGGTGTTCGTCTCGATTGCCGAGCACTACGCCGAGGTGGTCGCCGACAGCGGCATCGATGCCAAGGTCGGCCAGCATGTCTGGGATGGTGTCATACGCGACCTGACCGCGCATGCCGGCGACGACCGCCTCGCCGACGGCTTCGTCAAGGCAATCGAATTGGTGGGGGCGGTGCTGGCCGAGCATTTCCCGGTCACGTCAGGCGACACCAACGAATTGGAAGACCATCTGGTCGAGATTTGAGCCCCTGCAGGAAGGTTTCGAAGGCGCGTTGCTGACGCGATGATCGCCTGTGAGAAAGCGGTCGGGGGGTCGCCCGGACTCTTGCAATCGGGCGATGCGGGTTTATGGTTAACAAATCATGAATACGCTGACGATCGACATAAGGAAGGCCGAGCCGCGCGATGCTGGCGCCATCGCCGAAGTGCATCTTGAAGCTTGGCGCGGTGCCTATTCAGGCATCATTCCGCACCGCACCCTGACATCGATGATCAACCGCCGCGGCGCCGACTGGTGGGCGAACGCAATCCGCCGCGCCGCCACCGTTCTGGTGGTCGAGATCGGCGGCAAGATCGCCGGCTATGCGACGATCGGCAAGAACCGGGCCCGGGAACTGCGGCAACAAGGCGAAATCTACGAATTGTACATGCGCCCGGAATATCAGGGCATCGGGCTCGGCAGCCGCCTGTTCGCGGCGGCACGGGCGCGTCTGGCCGATCACGGGCTGAAGGGCATGGTGGTGTGGGCGCTGGAAGACAACCAGAACGCGCTCGCCTTCTATGCCGGGGCCGGCGGCCGGGACGTTGCCGAAGGCGTCGAGATCTTCGAGCAGAAGGCGCTGAAGAAGGTCGCCTTCGTCTGGGAGTGACGGCCCGGCATCTCTGCCAGTGCGCCTTCCGACCATGCCCAGCACCATTCGCCGCATTGCGCCATGCCGCGCCGCCCGCTATCGGTCTCCCATCGAAAGAGGGACAAAGCCATGCGCATTGAAGCCATAGCCATCGGAAAGAATCCGCCGGAGGACATCAACGTCATCATCGAAGTGCCGATCGGCGGCGAGCCGATCAAGTACGAGATGGACAAGGAGGCCGGCACACTGTTCGTCGACCGCTTCCTGCACACATCGATGCGTTATCCCGGCAATTACGGCTTCGTGCCACACACGCTGTCGGGCGATGGCGATCCGATCGACGTGCTGGTCTGCAACACGCGCGCGCTGGTGCCGGGCTGCGTCATCAATGTCAGGCCGATCGGCGTGCTGGTGATGGAAGACAATGCCGGCCAGGACGAGAAGGTCATCGCCGTGCCGTCACCCAAGCTGACGCTGCGCTACGAGAACGTCACCGAGTACACGCAACTGCCCGACATCACGCGCCAGCAGGTGCAGCACTTCTTCGAGCACTACAAGGACCTCGAACCCGGCAAATGGGTCAAGATCGAGGGCTGGCACGATTCCAAATACGCCAAGAAGATGATCGTCGATGCGATCGCGCGGGCGAAAGCGAGCAAGTAGCCCGGCTTCGTCATCCTCGGGCTTGACCCGAGGATGACGAAGTGACGGGCGCTGCGGCCAATCCCAGCGTGCCTAGTTATCAACGCGACCGAAGGGCGGCACGTTGCCGATGACGGTATGCTTGTCCTTGCCGCAGGCGAATGTGCGCGCCTTGTCGTCGGCAAGCTTGCGCGCCTGGTCATTGGCGGCGGGATTGCCGGTGGCCAGCACCAGGCCGACGGTGCAGCTCTGACGCGCATCCATCTGGCCCACCTTGGCGACGAGCAGCACGTCGGTCGACTTGTTCTCGTCCTCGGCGTTGCTGATCGTGCGGCGGTGGATGACCGCGAACGGCACGGCCTTGTCGCCCGTGGTTTCGATGCGCCATTCGACCTTGGCTCCGGACGAATTGAAGCCGGAAAAACTCTCCCAGGCGGATGTCATGTCGCCGCCGGGCGGAAAACCGTAGAACAGCGATTCACGAGCGTCGTCATAGGCAACCAGCACGGGATAGCCGCGATAGCCCGAACAGGCGAGATCGGCCCAGTCGCCGTCGCCTTCCTCGGCTTGCGCATAGGTCACGCAGTCCTTCTTCCAGTCGAGGTCGGTGTAGGCGCTTGAAATGTCGCCGGCTTGCGCCGTCTGGCAGACGCTGGCGAGGACAAGCGGAATCAACAGGCTGCGCATCGCGGAGATCTCCATTGGAGGTTGCCCCAGCGTATCGCCAACCGCTATTTCTTCAAGCTGGCTTCGATCAAGAGATCGGCGTTCGTCGCCACCGACTGCGCCGGTCCGCCAGCGCCGAACAGCTGGCCGCTGATATAGGCGCCCTCGATCAGGAGCAGCAGCCCGTCGCCGAGCGTGTCGGCATCGCGGGCACCCATCGCCGCTGCCATGGCGCGCAGGCGCCGACGCAATTCCTGCTTGTTGGCCTCGCTGACCACGCGCGCCGGGTGGCCCCGTTCGGGATATTCGACCGCCGCGTTGGTCATGCCACAGCCGCGATATTGCGGCATCTGCGTGCGCTTGCCGACGCGGGTCAGGAAAGCCTTGATCTGCGCGCGCGGGTCGCCGGGATGAGCGTCCACCGCCTCGTCGAAGCGATCCCAGAACTCAAGGTCGTACTGCCGGAGATAGGAGGCTGCCAGCTCATCCTTGGAGGGAAAGCTGCGATAGAGGCTCGGCTTGGTGACGCCGGCGCGCCTGACGATTTCGTCGACGCCGATCGCCCTGATGCCCTGGCGATAGAACAGGTCGCGCGCCACGTCGAGGATCTTCTTGGCGGCCTTCGGCGGAGCCGATGCATGACCGTCCTTGATGGTCGGTTCAATATATTTGTCCGTTGGCATCGCGTGACTCGATTGACAGTGTTACCGATCGGTACGTATACATATTGCCACTTTGCAACGTACCGGTCAGTAACATGATAGTTCAATCTCGTCCATTTGGCCAGCGCTACGCTTTCGTCGTGGTTGGCGTCATCTTCCTCTGCCTGCTGATCGCGGCCGGCCTTCGTTCGGCGCCTGCCGTGATGATGCTGCCGCTGGAAAACAGCTTCGGCTGGGGGCGTGATGTGGTTTCGGTGGCCGCTGCCATCGGCATCTTCCTTTACGGTCTGACCGGGCCGTTCGCCGCTGCCCTGATGGAGCGGATCGGGTTGCGCCGCACGCTGCTCGCCTCGTTGGCGGTGATGTCGGGATCGACCGCGCTCAGCCTGCTGATGACCAAGCCGTGGCATCTGTTCATCACCTGGGGGGTGTTTTCCGGCATCGGCTCCGGCGCGGTCGCCACTGTGCTCGGCGCCACCATCGTCAACCGCTGGTTCAAGACCAATCGCGGCCTTGTCATGGGGCTGATGTCGGCCTCCAGCGCCACCGGCCTGCTGGTGTTCCTGCCGCTGCTCGCCTCGCTCGCCCAGTCGGGCGGCTGGAAGCCGGTCGCCATCGCCGTTGCGGTCGCCACCGCCTGTCTTCTGCCGCTGGTCTGGCTGCTGGTGCCGGAGCGGCCGGCCTCGATCGGCATGGTGCGTTATGGCGCCGAACTGGATGACGTGCCGCCGACATCGCCGGCCTCGCAAGGCAATTTCCTTGCCCACACGCTTAACACGCTGCGCCGCGCCGCCGGCACGCGGGTGTTCTGGTACCTGTTCGCCACCTTCTTCGTCTGTGGCTTTACCACCAACGGGCTGGTCGGCACACATCTGATCGCGTTCTGCGGCGACATGGGCATCGGCGAGGTGCAGGCGGCCGGCCTGCTGTCGATGATGGGCATCTTCGACCTGATCGGCACGACGCTGTCGGGGTGGCTCACCGACCGCTTCGACCCGCGCAAGCTGCTTGGCGTCTACTACGGC
Source organism: Mesorhizobium sp. RCAM 05104 (assembly GCF_059683645.1). Classification (NCBI taxonomy): domain Bacteria; kingdom Pseudomonadati; phylum Pseudomonadota; class Alphaproteobacteria; order Hyphomicrobiales; family Phyllobacteriaceae; genus Mesorhizobium; species Mesorhizobium sp. RCAM 05104. The sequence goes on from NZ_CM185033.1 coordinate 4,102,677, forward strand.
ATCCGCGGCCTGTCGCTGATCTATCTGCCCTATTCCGGCTTCTCGGCGACCAGCCTGATCATCTTCGCGGTCCTCTACGGCCTCGACTGGATCGCCACCGTGCCGCCGACGCTGAGGCTCGCCAACGAGGCGTTCGGCGATCGCAGCGGGCCGATCGTGTTCGGCTGGATCGTCGCCGGCCATCAGGTCGGGGCGGCCACAGCCGCGGCCTTCGGCGGCACCATGCGCGAACTGCAGGGCAATTATGAGCTGGCGTTCCTGATCGCCGGCATGACCGCGATCGCCGCCGCCTGTATCTCGCTGCTGATCAACACCAGCCGGCCGGCGTTTGATCCGGAACCGCAGGCTGCATAGCCGGCGACTCGCCTTGCCAGTGCATTGTCAGACCAGTGCATTGTCAGAAAAACTTCATGGTTTCGAGATGCCGCTGAAACATTGACGCTGGACCTTGATGGCACCGTTCAATGCCATCCAGGAGACAGCCATGAACAAGCTCTCGATGACCCGCCGCGCTTTCGTCACTTCCGCCAGCGCCGTTGGCCTGGTCGGCGTTTCCGGCCTGGCGCTGCCATACTATTCGCGCGCCAACCAGCGCCCGGCCTTCACGCATGGCGTCCAGTCGGGCGACGTCGACGCGACCAGCGGCATGGTGTGGACGCGCACGGACCGCCCGTCGCGCGTCATGTTCGAGGTGTCGTCGACGGAGAATTTCGCCAATGCGGCCCGCCTGGCGCCGCTCGATACCTCGTCGGCCAGCGACTATACGGTGAAGCGGCTGCTCACCGATCTCGCCTCCGACCAGGACATCTTCTATCGCATGACGGCGGCCGATCTCGCCGACATCAACGCCGTCTCGGAGCCGATCACCGGCCGTTTCCGCACCGCGCCCGCCTCCAGGCGCGACATCAGGTTCGCCTGGTCGGGCGACACCGCCGGCCAGGGCTGGGGCATCGACGAGACCGGCATGAAGACCTACGCCACCATTGGCAAGCACACGCCCGATTTCTTCCTGCATTCGGGCGACACCATCTATGCCGACGGCGCGATGAAGGACGAGGTCGACCTGCCAGGCGGCGGCAAGTGGAAGAACGCCGTGCTCATCGACGGCAAGCGCAAGGTCGCCGAGACGCTGGACGAATATCGCGACCAGTGGAAATACAACATGATGGACAGGAACGTGCTGGGCTTGAGCGCCATCTGTCCGACCTTCTACCAGTGGGACGACCACGAGGTGCTGAACAACTGGTCGGATTCGAAGGATCTGAGCGCCGACAACCGCTACACGGAGAAATCCATCCATGTGCTGGCGGCACGTGCGGCGCGCGCCTTCCACGAGATGACGACGATCCGCTACGAACCGTCCGAGCCCGGCCGCGTCTATCGCAAAATAGCCTATGGACCGCTGCTCGACGTGTTCTTCCTCGACATGCGTTCCTATCGCGGGCCCAACGGTCCCGACATGCAGGATGAGATGACGCCGCAATCGCGCATGCTTGGCGAACAGCAGACGAAGTGGCTGAAGCGGGAGCTGGCAAACTCGAAGGCGACCTGGAAAATCATTGCCGCCGACATGCCGCTGGGCCTCGTGGTCTGGGATGACGGGGCCAAGAAGGTCGGCGCCGAGGCGGTCAGCAATGGCGACAATGGTGCGCCGAAGGGTCGCGAGCTCGAGATCGCGGACCTGCTGCGCTACATCAAGAACGCCGGCATCAGCAACACCGTCTGGCTGACCGCCGACGTGCACTACACTGCGGCGCACTACTACAATCCCGACAAGGCGCAGTTCCAGGATTTCAATCCGTTCTGGGAATTCGTCTCCGGACCGATCCATGCCGGCACGTTCGGCCCCAACGATTTCGACATGACCTTCGGTCCGGAACTGAGGTTCATCAAGGCGCCGACCGCCGAGCAGGGCCAGAACCTGCCGCCATCGGCTGGCCTGCAGTTCTTCGGGCTGGTCGATATCAACGGCGCCAGCGAACAGATGACGGTGCGGCTGATGGATCGCGACGACAACGAACTCTACAAGGTCACGCTCGACCCGGTGCGGTCGGCGTAAGCGCGCGGCCAGTCAGAAGCGCGTCCCGGGCGCGGTGTCCTAGAGTCCGGACTTATAACCAGTAGGGGACAGCGGCTGCGATGCAGACCTCAGCCAGGAAGGTCACGGCGTTTCGGTTGTTATACACGGATGGTACATCGTAATGTAATTGCTAGGAGATAGGATCCCTATGCCAGAAAGAATCACCATCGCCGAGCCACTGCCGACAACCGCCGTCGTCCGCGTCTCGCGCGCCAGCTACGACCCGAAACGGTTCGCCGAGGTCGACGCTGCAAGCAAGAAGACCTCGGAGTACATAATCCCGGCCCTCAGACGACTGCCGGGGCTCCTTCGCTTTTATGCGGGCGTCTCGCCGAAGGGCTCGATCGTGCAAGTTAGTGTCTGGGACACCGACGAGCACGCGGCACAGTTGGACCGACTGAAGGAGATGGTCGTCGACGGCCGTAGGGATATGGAGGCGGTCGGTGTGACGTTCACCCCGATTTTCAACTACCCCATCGACTGGACCTGGACCGTCTGACCTGGAATCCGAACAGCCACAGGCTTTTCTCCGTCCAGCGGACGAAGCGGTTGTAGAGCGACTTCTTGGTCCGTACTCAGGCGGCGCATCGACCAGCGGCCGTCCGATTTCAGCACGTCACAACCCGTTGCTCATGCCAGCATTTTTATGGGTCCAGACCCTAGTCCGGATAGCAGACCATCGGGATGTTCGGCCAGACGGCGCTGTCGCAATTGGCGGCGTCCTGCCTCTGCTTGAAGGCGGCGCTGACCGGGCCGGTCACCATCGGGTCGACGCCGTCGGGCGCGTCGGCGAAGACCTGTTCGGCCGACAGCGCGTCCGCCGACAAGGCAGGGCGTGCCTCCTTCTGCGTCGCTGCCGACTGTGCGGCGTTGGCCGCCAGCAGGAGGGCAAAGGCCACCGATGCGATCAGCGGCCAAAATCGGTTGAGTTTATCGGTCATGATGTTCGAACTGCCCGGGACCCTGAGAGGTTCCGCCTTGGTTAACAAAATCATCTCACACGAGGATGCTTAAGATTTGATGAGTATTTGGTGTCGCGCTTCCCCTTTCGCAAATGCGAAAAACCCTGTATGAGCCGCGCAACCGAAAGAGGCAGCGCCTTTTGGCCTGCTGCCTGCAACGCTCCCGAGACCAGAACATGAAAATCCGTAATATCGCGATCATCGCGCACGTCGACCATGGAAAAACCACCCTCGTCGACCAATTGCTGCGGCAATCCGGCTCCTTCCGCGACAATCAGCGCGTCGCTGAGCGCGCCATGGATTCCAACGACCTCGAAAAGGAACGTGGCATCACCATCCTGGCCAAGGCGACCTCGGTCGACTGGAAGGACACCCGCATCAACATCGTCGACACCCCCGGCCACGCCGATTTCGGCGGCGAGGTCGAGCGTATCCTGTCGATGGTGGATTCGGCCATCGTACTGGTCGATGCCGCCGAAGGGCCGATGCCGCAGACCAAGTTCGTCGTCGGCAAGGCGCTCAAGGTCGGCCTGAAGCCGATCGTCGTCATCAACAAGATCGACCGCCCGGACGCCCGCCATGTCGAGGTGGTCAACGAAGTGTTCGACCTGTTTGCCGCGCTCGACGCCACCGACGAGCAGCTCGACTTCCCGATTCTCTACGGCTCGGGCCGCGACGGCTGGGTTTCCGAAAATCCGGAAGGCCCAAAGGACCAGGGTCTGGCGCCGCTGTTCGACCTCGTCATCAAGCATGTGCCGGCGCCGACCGTGCATCCCGGTCCGTTCCGCATGATCGGCACCATTCTGGAAGCCAATCCCTTCCTTGGCCGCATCATCACCGGCCGCATCGAATCCGGCACGCTGAAGTCCAACCAGCCGGTCAAGGTGCTGCACCATGACGGCACGCTGGTCGAAACCGGCCGCATCTCGAAGATCCTCGCTTTCCGCGGCCTCGAGCGCCAGCCGATTGAAGAAGCCCAGGCGGGCGATATCGTCGCCATTGCCGGCCTGTCGAAAGGCACTGTCGCCGACACCTTCTGCGACCCTTCGGTGACCGAGCCGCTGCATGCGCAGCCGATCGATCCGCCGACCGTGACCATGTCCTTCCTGGTCAACGATTCGCCGCTGGCCGGCACCGAAGGCGACAAGGTGACCAGCCGTGTCATCCGCGACCGCCTGCTGCGCGAGGCCGAAGGCAATGTCGCGCTGAAGATCGAGGAATCACCGGACAAGGATTCGTTCTTCGTTTCCGGCCGCGGCGAATTGCAGCTGGCCGTGCTGATCGAGACTATGCGCCGCGAAGGTTTCGAGATCGCCGTGTCGCGTCCGCGCGTGGTCATGCAGAAGGGCGAGAACGGCGAATTGCTCGAGCCGGTCGAGGAAGTCGTCATCGACGTCGACGAAGAACACGCCGGTATCGTCGTGCAGAAAATGTCGGAGCGCAAGGCCGAGATGGTCGAGCTGCGCCCGTCCGGCGGCAATCGCCAGCGCATCGTCTTCCACGCGCCGACGCGCGGCCTGATCGGCTACCAGTCGGAACTGTTGACCGACACGCGCGGCACCGCCGTGATGAACCGGCTGTTCCATGCCTATGAACCCTACAAGGGCGAGTTGGCGGGCCGCACCAATGGCGTGCTGATCTCGAACGAGCAGGGCGAGGCGGTGGCCTACGCCATGTGGAACCTGGAAGACCGTGGCCCGATGGTCATCGACCCGGGCGTCAAGGTCTATCAGGGCATGATTATCGGCATTCACACCAGGGACAACGACCTCGAAGTGAACGTGCTCAAGGGCAAGAAGCTGACCAACATCCGCGCCGCCGGCAAGGATGAGGCGGTCAAGCTGACGCCGCCGATCCGCATGACGCTGGAGCGCGCGCTGGCCTGGATCCAGGACGACGAGCTGGTCGAGGTGACGCCGAAGACGATCCGCCTGCGCAAGCTCTATCTCGACCCGAACGAGCGCAAGCGCTTCGAGAAGTCGGCCAAGGCGGTCGGCGCGGCGTAAGCATTCAATTTTCCAACTGAGAGGGGCGGAGCACTCATGTGCTCCGCCCCTCTTTCATTTATCCACCGGCAGCCGAAATGATGGCCTGCCGGTCGGGTTCGGCGACGAGGTCGATGCGGATCGTCGCTCCATCCCGGGCCGGCTTGCGCAGGGCCTTGGCGCCGTCCGGGTCAATAACCAGCAATCGCCTGTCTTCCAGCACCTGAAGCCGTGATCGCGAGATGCCGAGTCCATTGGCAAGCAGCCGGTCGAGCCGGAGCGACGTCGGCATTTCGAGCCCGAGCTTGAGTTCCAGCGCGGTTGCGCTTTCTCTTGTGTCGCCGAGCCTTTGCTTGTGGACGGCGACATCGGGAAACTCTTCGACCCGCCCCACACGGCTGCGCAGCGCAACGACATCGAAAGCGTGGCGCCGCGCCAATGCTGGATCGTTGCTTTCAAGCGCCTGCAACAGCTCCGGCTTGATGTCGTGGCGATTGCAGCGTTCGAGAATGCCGAAATTCCAGGAATTGTCGCAGTCGATGCAGCGATATATCAGCCAGACGTCGATGCGCTTGCCGTTGGCGTTGACGCGAAATTTTTCGCTGCAGCGATAAGCCTTCACGCCGCCGCAGCGATTGCAGTTGATGAGCGGTCGAGGTGCGATTTCAGGCGTGATCGCCCAGTGAATGCACAGATAACCAGACATGCCGATAAGCCCTTCCCGTCGGGAAGTTCATCAGGTCGGCGATGTCGAGATGCCCATGGCGGGCACGGCGTGGCGCAAGCTTGCTATGGTCGGAAATCAGGCGTCACGGGCGGTTGCGCGCGACAGCGGTTCAGCAGTGCCAAACCGGTCTCGAACCGCCGCCCAGAGGAACACGTGAAAATGAAAACAGACACCGCGAATGCGGCGCCATGCATTGTGTCGGGGGAGTTGACGAGACCGGCGGTTACGTAGGCAAAGTGAAGCTCAAAATTGTTTCGAGGCGGAATTTCTAGCCGTAGCCAATGACGACGGCAAGGCGGCCGTGCTTGTTTGGTGAGGAATTACCGCCGGCTCCAGCCACTTGCGATCACCCTTCTGATGGCGCTGATGCCCAAGGGAGGGATGCTTTCTATGTCTTCAAGAGTTCGCAAGACCGAATAGTGATCGATCTTTTCGGAGTACCGTCCTGGGTTGATTCCAAATCCGTAGAATACAGTAAATATATGGTTCTCTGTATGGTAGTCGTCTTCATCGAACGTCACTACCAAGAGGCTGTGATTTTTCTTCGACCAGACGGCGTAGCCTCCAAGATGATTTTTCAACCAGGTGTCAGCCGCCTCTATCGTGCCATCATGCATGTCATTTTCGAGATTGGGGATCACGAAGCTCACGGATGGTAGCTTTGCGTAGTCGCGAGGGAACTGGGCCAAAGACTTCTCAAATCCCTTGGCGTCCGCAAACGATTCCCAGGGATTGTGTTTTCGCGGCGATCCGGCTTCGACATAGCCGGCAAACGTTTTGCCATGAGCCCGAAGACGAGCGGCCAGGTTCGGCGCAGCGAAGCTGTGCGTGCCATCGTCATGGACGTCTTGTGTCAAACCGCTGAACAGCGCGAAGTAATTGGGTTGGCTGGGGTGAGCAACCCCGTAGGATCGATCGAACAGGGCACCGCCCTTTGCCAGCTTGTTCAGATAGGGAGCAGCTCGTCCCGCCTGAGAAATCTGCTCAAAGGCGTGGTTCTCCATGATGACGACAACGACGTGATCATATCTTGGCGGCGTCCTCGACGAAGCGACGGCCAGGGGCGCTCCGCTCGGCGCCATGCTGGCTGTCAGGACAGCCAGCATGGCGAACCGTCGAAAGACCGCGCGCCAACCCCGCACAACCACGAAAACTCCTCCTCCCGCCTGATCGGCAAGATCAAGCTGACTGCAAGTCAGGCATGGCAGTCAAGGGCGTGGCCGAACGCTGAGCCGGTCTGGGATCTGCCGCTACCGAAGTTGCAAGCGGTGATGTCGATCGGATATCGTCCGCCGCTCAACCGCTGGAAGGCAGTGCCATGCACCTCACCTCGCTCCTGATCTTCGCCGCCGCTTTGTTCGTTGCCGCAGGTTCCCCCGGTCCGTCGATCGCGGCTCTCGTGGCGCGGGTCATCTCGAAGGGCTTTCGCGACGTGTTCCCGTTCCTGCTCGCCATGTGGATCGGCGAGGGCATCTGGCTGTCGCTGGCGGTGTTCGGGCTGGCCGTCGTGGCGCAGACCTTCCATTTCGCCTTCGTCGTGGTGAAATGGGTTGGCGTTGCTTATCTTGCCTACCTCGCCTGGAAGATGTGGACCGCGCCGGTCGAGGCGCGCGAGGGCGAGATGCCGCGCGAGGATTCGGCGGTCAAATTGTTCTTCGCCGGCATGGCGGTGACGCTCGGCAACCCGAAGATCATGATGTTCTACCTGGCGCTGTTGCCGACCATCATCGACCTCGCTTCGGTCAGCCTCGTCGGCTGGGTCGAGCTGACGGCGACCATGGCCGTGGTGCTGGTCGCCATCGACCTCGCCTGGGTGCTCGCCGCCGCGCAGGCGCGCAAGCTGCTGAAAAGCAAGCGCGCCATGAAGATCGCCAACCGCGTCAGCGCCGGCACCATGGCGGGTGCCGCGGCAGCGATCGCGGCACGCTCCTGAGGCGGGGCGTCAGCCCATCATATTGATGATCGGTGCGATCTCGACGTTGCAGTTGGGCTCCATCAGGATCGGGCAGTCCTTGGCCTTGCTGGTGGCGTCGTCGATGTCTTTTGCTTCGATGACCGAGTAGCCACCGGTCGGGTTGCTGCCGCCATTGTTCTCCACCTTGCCACCGGGCAGGACGGTCTTCGACATGCCGACCGGATTGCCGCTGTCGACGACGGCCGAGCCAAGCTTTCCGAACCAGCCTGTCCAGGCGTCCATCATCGCCTTCCGCTCGGCTTCGCTCGTCGGCATCTTGCCGGAGCCGTGATAGATGTAGAGAAACTTCGCCATGTTCTCCTCCCTTGTCCAGCGGCATCGAACCGGCATGCGGTCATGCCGCGCGCTGATCATCGGACCAAACCGGCAAACAAGCAACGAGAATGCGAAATAGCTAATATAGGCGCGGGTGGGTGCCAGCGCCGCGCCTCAACGCGCCATCGCGTGGTATTCGTCGTTCGGCCGCATGTCGATTGCCGCGGCGACCCGGTTCGACATGTTGAAGAAGGAAGCGGTCGAAGCGATGTCCCAGATGTCGCGGTCGGAAAAACCGGCATGACGCAGTGCCGCCCGGTCGGCCTCGACGATCTTCGCGGGATCCTCGGTCAGCTTGACCGCGAATTCGAGCATCGCAGTCTGCCTGGGCGAAAGATCGGCGGCGCGAAAATTCATCACCATCATCTCGCCGAGCGCCGGATCGCCGGACAGCTGGCGCACCGCCGCGCCATGCGCGGTCAGGCAATAATAGCAGTGGTTGATGGAGGAGACGACGACCGCGATCATCTCGCGCTCCAGCTTCGACAGGCCGGATTCTCCGAGCATCAGATCATTGTACATGTCGGTGAAGGCGCGAAGCTTCCTGTCGTCGAAGGCGTAGGCCTGGAGCACGTTGGGAACGAGGCCGAGCTTCTCCTCGCATTTGGCGAAATAGGCTTTTGTCGCTTCGCTGAGGTCCGCGTTGCCGAGGTCAAGCGCGGTGATTCTGCCGGTCATCGGGGGTTTCTCCTCATCACGCGGTGGCTTGCCGCCGAATTCCGATATTTCTTTGCAAGCCGTCAAACCTTTGTCGCCAAACAGCGGTCATCTGCTACCATAGTCGCAAAAGCATGTGACGGGAGGGAATTAGCGTCATGGCCAGCCTGAAAACCGCAAGTCAGCCGAAAAAGAGCCAGGCAAAGGGGGAAGACAAGTCCGGCAAGCTCGCCGATTATCTGCTGGCCCGAGCCCCTGCCGAAGACATCGCCGCCTATGACGTGGCCGACCTTGTGCGCGCTGCGGATCTCGCCGGGCGCGCTGTCGCGCGGCACAAGAAGGGCGACTGCGTCGTCGCGATCGATGTCGATTCCGGTGTCGTCCGCCAAGGCCGGCCGATGACCGTCATCACCGTCGTCAACGACAACATGCCGTTTCTGTTCGATTCCATCCTCGGCGAAATCACCGACGCTGCCGGTGAGCCGCTGCTGGTTACCCATCCGGTTATCGTCGTCAAACATGGCAAGGGCGGCGTCGAGGAAATCCTCGGCGACGGTGGCACCGTCAAGAGCGACACCGCCCACGACCGGCTGAGCGTTATCCATGTCCATATCGGCCGGCTTTCCGTCGAACATGCCGAGGCTTTGGCCGGACGGTTGAAGAAGCTTTTGGGCCAGGTGCGCGCCGCGGTCACCGACTGGAGGCCGATGCTGGCCCGCCTCGACCAGGCGATCTCCGAATTCCGCTACGCGCCGGTGCCGCTCGACAAGGCCAACGTCACCGAGGCGATCGCCTTCCTCGAATGGCTGCGCGATGACAATTTCACCTTTCTGGGCATGCGCGAGTTCAAATACACCGGCAGCGAGAAGAGCGGCATGCTGGAGCGTTCCGACAAGCCCGGCCTCGGCATCCTGGCCGATCCCGACGTGCTGGTGCTCAGGCGCGGCACCGAAGCGGTGACGACGACACCGGAGATCCGTGCCTTCCTGCACGGGCCGGAGCCGCTGATCGTCACCAAGGCGAATGCCAAGTCGGTGGTGCATCGCCGCATCTATCTCGATTACATCGGCGTCAAGACCTACACCGCCAAGGGGGTGCTTTCGGGCGAACTGCGCATCGTCGGCCTGTTCACGTCGACCGCCTACACGCGCTCGGTGATGAAAATCCCCTATCTCAGGTCGAAGGCCGAAACCATCATCGCCAAATCCGGCTTCAATCCGGAGGATCATTCCGGCAAGGCGCTGATCAACGTGCTGGAGAGCTATCCGCGCGACGAGCTGTTCCAGGTTCCGGTGCCGATCCTGCGCAAGCACGCCGAGGCCATTCTGGGGCTGGTGGAGCGACCTCGCGTCAGGGCGCTGGTGCGCGCCGACCAGTTCGACCGCTTCGTCTCGATCCTCGTCTTCGTGCCGCGCGACCGCTACGACAGTGTCGTGCGCGAGAAGATCGGCGCCTATCTCAAGACGGTGTTCGAAGGGCGGCTGTCGGCATACTACCCGGCTTTCCCGGAAGGCGGGCTGGCGCGCGTTCACTTCATCATCGGCCGCTCCGGAGGCAAGACGCCGAAAATCGAACAGGTGACGATCGAGGCGGCGATCCGCGACATCGTGCGGACCTGGGAGGACGCGCTGCGCGAAACAGCGGCCGAATCCGGCGCCGATCCGGCGCTGTCGGCAATCGCCGCGCGGTTTTCCGAAAGCTATCGCGACAGTTTCTCGCCAGCCGTGGCGCTGGTCGATGCCGGGCGCATCGCCAAGATCAGCGCCAGCAATCCGATCGCCATCGACTACTACCGTCACGGCGAGCAGAAGCCGCACCAGGCGGCGCTGAAGATCTATCACCACGGCAGCCCGGTGGCGCTGTCGCGGCGGGTGCCGGTGCTGGAAAACATCGGCTTCCGCGTCATCAGCGAGCGCACCTTCGAGGTCGGCGACGCCGCGACCGGCACGATCAATGGTGATCAGCCCGGCATGATCAATGGTGATCAGTCCGGCATGATCAATGGTGATCAGCCAGGCATGGTCTTCATCCACGACATGGAGCTTGAGAACAGCTATGGCAAACCGATCGAGCTTGGCGATCATGGCGCGCTGTTCGAGGACGCATTCCTCGCCGTCTGGCGCGGCGACGTCGACAATGATGGCTACAACGGCCTTGCCCAGACCGCTGGCCTTTGGTCGGGCGAGATCACCATCCTGCGCGCCTATGGCCGCTATCTGCAGCAGGTAGGCATCCCGCAGAGCCAGGATTTTATCGCCGCGGCGCTCAATCGCTATCCCGAGATCGCGCGCGGCCTGCATGCCCTGTTCCTGGCCCGGCTTGGGCCGACCGCCGAGACGGAAGGCGTCGTGGCGGCCAAGCATCTCAAGGCCAAGATCAAGGACGCGCTGGAAGACGTTCCCAACATCGACGACGACACCATCATCCGCCGCTATCTCAACCTGATCGAAGCCTCGCTGCGCACCAATCATTTCGTTGCCGATACGAAAGACAAAGGCCAGTCGCTGGCGATCAAGCTCGATTCGCGCTCGGTCGACGGATTGCCCGAGCCGCGGCCGTGGCGGGAGATCTTCGTCTACGGTTCCGAGGTCGAGGGCGTGCATCTGCGGTTCGGCCCGGTGGCGCGTGGCGGCCTGCGCTGGTCGGATCGCGCCCAGGATTACCGCACCGAGGTGCTGGGCCTGGTCAAGGCGCAGCAGGTCAAGAACGCCGTCATCGTGCCGGTCGGCGCCAAGGGCGGCTTCTTCCCCAAGCGCCTGCCGGCGGGCGGCAGCCGCGACGCCATTTTCGAAGCCGGCACGTCAGCATACAAGAACTATGTTTCGAGCCTTTTGTCGATCACCGACAATATCGGACTCGAAGGGGTCATTCCGCCGGCCGGCGTGGTGCGCCGCGACCAGGACGATCCGTATTTCGTCGTCGCTGCCGACAAAGGCACGGCGACCTTCTCCGACACCGCCAACGCGATCAGCGAGGCCCATGGCTTCTGGCTCGACGACGCCTTCGCCAGCGGCGGTTCGGCCGGCTACGACCACAAGAAGATGGGCATCACCGCCAAGGGCGCGTGGGAAGCGGTCAAGCGGCATTTCCGCGAGATGAACCGCGACATCCAGACCTCTCCCTTCACCGTCGTCGGTGTCGGCGACATGTCGGGCGACGTGTTCGGCAACGGCATGCTGCTGTCCGAGAAGACCAGGCTGATCGCCGCCTTCGACCATCGCGACATCTTCATCGACCCGGATCCCGACATGGCGGCGTCGCTGGCCGAGCGCCAGCGCATGTTCGCGTTGCCGCGTTCGAGCTGGCAGGATTACGACAAGACGAAACTGTCGGAAGGCGGCGTCATCGTCTCGCGCAACCAGAAGTCGATCACCTTGCCGGCAGCGGCCGCCGCGGCCATCGGACTTGGCAAGACCACGGCGTCGCCGGTCGAAATCCTGAACGCCATCCTCAAGGCGCCGGTCGACCTTCTTTGGTTCGGCGGTATCGGTACGTATCTGAGGGCATCCACCGAGACCAATGCCGATGTCGGCGACCGCGCCAACGACGCTATCCGCGTCACGGCGCTCGACGTGCGCGCCAAGGTGATCGGCGAGGGCGCCAATCTCGGGGTGACGCAACGGGCGCGTATCGAGTTCGGCCTGAACGGCGGTCGCTGCAATTCCGACGCCATCGACAATTCGGGCGGCGTCAACTGCTCCGACGTCGAGGTCAACATCAAGATCGCGCTGGCGTCCGCCATGCGCAAGGGATCGCTGACACGCCCGGCACGCAACAAGTTGCTCTCCGAGATGACCGAGGAGGTCGGCGCACTGGTGCTCTCCAACAATTACGAGCAGACGCTGGCGCTTTCCATCGCCCGCAAGCGCGGGCTCGCCGACATCGCTCACCAGAGCCGCTTCATGGCGGCGCTGGAAGCGCGTGGCCTGCTCAATCGCACCGTGGAGACGCTGCCGTCGCCGGCGGCCCTGGCCGAGCGCGAAGCACGCGGCGAACCGCTGACCAGGGCCGAGCTCGGCGTGCTGCTGGCCTACGCCAAGATCGTGCTGTTTTCCGACATCGTCGCCAGCGACGTGCCGGACGAGGCGCATTTCGACCGCGACCTGATGGACTATTTCCCGGCGCGCATGGCGAAGAAATTCGCGTCCGAGATCCATGGCCATCGCCTGCGCCGCGAAATCATCGCCCGCGTCGTCGCCAACGATCTGGTCAACCGGGGAGGGCCGTCCTTCGTCAACCGGCTGCAGGAGGCGACAGGTCGCAGCGTCGCCGACGTCGTCCGCACCTTCGCGGTCGTGCGCGACGGGTTTGCCTTGCCGGCGCTCTATCGCGAGATCGATGCGCTCGACAACCACATCGACGGACAGATCCAGCTCGATCTCTACCAGGCGGTCAGCCGGCTGATCTACGTGACCAGCGGCTGGTATCTCAAGAACGATGCCGGCACGGATGGGCTGGCCCAGCGCATCGCCGAACTGCAGGAAGCACGCAAGGCGCTGGAACCGAAGCTCGCCTCGCTGCTGCCGGCCTTCTCGCGCGAACGGATCGAGGAGAAGCGGCATGGCCTTTTCAAGAGCGGCACGCCGGAACGGCTGGCCGAACAGCTGGCGCTGACCGACGTGGCCGAACTGATCCCCGACATCGCGCTGACGGCGCGGACGGCCAATGCCGACATCGTCGCCGCGGCGAAAGCGTTCTTCGCGGTCAGCGATGCCTTCCGCATCCCGCGCGTCGAGGACGCGGCTCGGTCGATCACGCCTTCCGACTACTACGACCAGCTGGCGCTATCGCGCGCCACCGACACGATCGGCTCGGCGAGGCGTGGCATCGCGGTGGCGGCGCTCACCGGCCATGCCAAGGCGGCGGATCCGGTGGCGGCGTGGCTGGAAGCCGGCGGCGAGCGGGTGGCGCGCATCCGCGAGCGGCTGCAGGCGCTGACCGAGGGCGGCGACATCACCGTGTCGCGGCTGTCGGTCGCATCCGGCCTGATGAGCGATCTGTCCGCGCGATGATCGCTTGCCAGATCGGGCGAGATTGCCAGCCAGAACTACGCTATAGAGCGATACGGCGCCCTGCTTCGGGGCTCCGTCAAGCATGATCCCGAAAGGTGGATGCGGGTTTTCGGGCAGGATCATGCTCAACAAAAAGACGGAGGGGACATGACCGAGGTGGCAGTGCAGCGGGCGTCGGGGCGTGGCATCTGGGGATGGATGTTCTTCGACTGGGCGGCGCAACCGTTCTTCACCGTCGTCACCACCTTCATCTTCGGCCCCTATTTCGTTTCGCGCATGGCCAGCGATCCGACTACCGGCCAGGCGGTCTGGGGCTACGGCATCGCCGCGGCAGGACTGGTCATCGCCGTGCTGTCGCCGATCCTCGGCTCGATCGCCGACCAGACCGGGCCGCGCAAGCCATGGATCGCGTTCTTCGCCGCGATCAAGATCACCAGCCTGGCCCTGCTCTGGTTCGCCGCGCCCGGCTCCAACCTGTTCCTGGTCGTGGCGCTGTTCTCGCTGGCCTCGGTGGCGGCGGAATTCTCGACCGTTTTCAACGATTCGATGATGCCGCGCCTGGTGCCGAAAAGCGAGATCGGCCGCATCTCCAACATTGCCTGGGGCCTCGGCTATCTCGGCGGCATGATCGCGCTGATCTTCGTCGTCACCTGCATGGCCGGCTCGCCGGAAACCGGCAAGACGATCATCGGCATCGACCCGCTGTTCGGACTCGACCCGAAGCTCGGCGAGGATGCCAGGGCCACCGGACCGCTGTCGGCGGGCTGGTACTTCCTGTTCATCCTGCCGATGTTCTTCTTCACGCCGGACGCCATCAAGGGCATTCCGATCGGGCCGGCGGTGCGCGAAGGCCTGTCGGAACTGAAATCGACGCTGGCCGAGGTGCGCCGGCGCGGCGGCATCTTCCGCTTCCTTGTCGCCCGCATGATCTACCAGGACGGCGTCAATGCGCTGCTGGCGCTGGGCGGCACCTTCGCGGCGGCGATGTTCCACTGGTCGATCACCGAGATCGGCATGTTCGGCATCATCCTCAACGTCGTGGCCATCTTCGGCTGCTGGGTCGCCGCGCGCCTCGATACCGCCCTCGGCTCCAAAGTGGTGGTGATGATTGCGCTTGTCATGTTGTCCGTCGCCACCATCGGCGTCGTCTCGACCGGTCCGGGCTTCACGCTGCTCGGCCTGATACAGCTGCCGACGGTCGATTCGGGCGGGCTGTTCGGCACGGCGGCCGAAAAGGCCTACATCATGTACGGGCTGTTGATCGGCCTGGCCTTCGGGCCGGTGCAGGCGTCGTCGCGCTCCTACATGGCGCGCAGCGTGACGGCGGCGGAATCCGGCCGCTATTTCGGCATCTATGCGCTGGCTGGACGGGCAACCAGCTTTCTGGCGCCATTCCTGGTGGCGACGATCACCGCGCTCAGCGGCTCGGCCCGGCTCGGCATGGCGGTGATCATCCTGTTCCTGGCCATCGGCATGGCGATCCTGGTTCGCACACCGTATCCGGCGGACCGGCCGGCGGAGTGAGCACCTCTTCCTTCTCCCCTAGGGGAGAAGGAAGGCGCCGCCTAGACTAATGCCGGAAATGCCTCACACCCGTAAACACCATGGCGATGCCGTGTTGGTCGGCGGCGGCGATGACGTCGTCGTCGCGCATCGAGCCGCCCGGCTGGATGACGGCGGTGGCGCCGGCTTCGATCGCCGACAGCAAGCCATCGGCGAAGGGGAAGAAGGCGTCGGAGGCGACGACCGAGCCCTTGGTCAGCGGCTCGGCAAGGCCGGCAGCCTCGGCCGCGTCGAGTGCCTTGCGCGCGGCGATGCGCGAGGAATCGACCCGGCTCATCTGGCCGGCGCCGATGCCGACGGTGGTGCCGTCCTTGACGTAGACGATGGCGTTCGACTTGACGTGCTTGGCGACGCGGAAGGCGAATTTCAGGTCGGCCATTTCGGCCGGTGTCGGCGCCCGCTTCGTCACTACCTTCAGCTCGAGGTCGTCGACGACGGCATTGTCCCTGCCCTGGACGAGCATGCCGCCGGCGACGGATTTGACCGTCGTGCCAGGGGTGCGCGGGTCCGGCAGGCCATCGGTGACCAGCAGGCGCAGGTTCTTCTTCGCCGCGACGATTGCCGCTGCCTCGTCGGTCGCACCGGGCGCGATGATGACCTCGGTGAAGGTTTTCACGATCTCTTCCGCCGCCTCGGCGTCGAGGACGCGGTTCATGGCAACGATGCCGCCGAAGGCCGAGACCGGATCGCAGGCGAGCGCCTTGGCGTAGGCTGCCTTCAGCGACGTGCCTTCAGCGACGCCGCATGGGTTGGCGTGCTTGATGATGGCAACGGCGGCGGAGCGGTCCGGATCGAATTCGCCGACCAGTTCGAAAGCGGCGTCGGTGTCGTTGATGTTGTTGTAGGACAGCTGCTTGCCCTGAAGCTGGCGTGCGGTGGCGACGCCCGGCCGCTTGTCGCCGTTGACGTAGAAGCCGGCGCTCTGGTGCGGGTTCTCGCCATAGCGCATCACCTCGACCAGCCTGCCGCCAAAGGCGCGCCAGGTCGGATGCTCGATCTCGAGCGCCTCGGCGAACCAGCCGGAGATCGCCGCGTCATAGCTGGCGGTGCGGGCAAAGGCCTTGGCCGCCAGCTTCTTGCGGAAATCCAGCGACAGCGAGCCGAAATTCATCTCCAGCGCATTGAGCACCGCGGCGTAGTCGCCGGGGTCGGTGACGATGGCGACATAGGCGTGGTTCTTGGCCGAGGCACGGATCATCGCCGGGCCGCCAATGTCGATGTTCTCGACGATCGCGGCATAGTCGGCGCCGGAGCGGCGGACTTCCTCGAAAGGATAGAGATTGGAGACGACCAGATCGATCGGCTCGATCTTGTGGTCGCGCATTGCCTTGGCATGCTCGGGGTCGTCACGCACGCCAAGCAGCGCGCCGTGCACCGAAGGATGCAGCGTCTTGACGCGGCCATCCATGATCTCGGGAAACCCGGTGAGCTCGGAGACGTCGCGCACGGCCATGCCGGCTTCGGCGATCGCCCTGGCCGTGCCGCCGGTGGAGACCAGCTCGACGCCGGCGGCCGCCAGCGCCCTGGCGAAATCGATGAGGCCGGTCTTGTCGAAAACGGAGAGCAGCGCGCGACGGACGGGAACGAGGTCAGGGGCGGGAATGTTCTTGGCGGCGACGGCCATGGGCTGGCGGCCTTTCACGGCTGGAGGGGTAAGTCCGCGCCGTAGCACATGACATCAGGAAATCAAGCCGCAAGGTCAGTCCTGGCGGACACAGTCAGTTGTTTTCCGGGTAGCCGGCGACGCTGGTGCGTGTCAGCTGCCAATGGACCTCGGCAACGTCCGATGCCTTGAAGGCGAGCACGATCTGCCGGCTGCGGCGCGGGCCGCCAAGGCCGGCGAAATAGATCGATTCCTCGACCTCCGGCGCCACTTCGCTGGAGGTGAACACCCAGGTGTCGGCCTGATCCGCGGCGAGGACCAGGCGATCGTGCTCGTCCTGCAGCAGGTCGATGTCGGGGTGGACGTGGAAGCGGATGGTGATGAAATCGCGGCCGTTGTTGCGGATCGAGGCATTGCCCGGCCGCAGGAACCGGTCCCTGCCGGCCAGCACGTTGCCATTCGTCGACAGTTTCAGCTCGCGCTCATGCAGGAAGCCGAAGCGGGCGACATAGCCATCGTGGCGGGCGATGAAACCCTGAACGCCCTTCTGGTCGGTGCGCTTGCACGGGACGTGCTGCGGGCCGCCGATCAACGGCGAGCCGAGCAGGTCGTTGACGCGCAGCGAGTGGCTGAAGCGTGCCGACGAGGTGTCGTTGATGGTGGCTGTCGAGTGCGCGGCCGTGGCGCGGGCCAGCGGCCGGAACTCGGCGGCACCATAGGTGTCGATGCCGGCATTGACGATGTAGTGCTGGCGGCCGGATGACAGTTCGAAGGCGAGGCATCCGGCGTGCGCGGCGTTGGAAACGTCGACCGGCGGCGGCAGGCCGGTGTCGGCGATGACGGTGACGCCACCCATCGACAGGCGCTCATAGCCCGAATGCGGCGCATGCAGGAGCGGCGCGCCGGCGGTGTCGTCGTGGCGCAGGATGGTGGCGATGCGGTCATGGATGGTGGCGCCCATGCCGTTGAAGTGGGCTAGGCTGCCGTCCTGGTGACGGAAGAAGCGCAGCGCCGGCAGCATGCGGTCGATGGCGCCGATCAGCGCCTGCGGCGGCGTTTCCGCCTGGTTGGCATAGGTCTGGCGCAGCGGCAAAAGGTCGGCGAGGATTTCCAGCACCGCCATAGGATTGCGCGAGATATGTCCGCCGTCGGCGAGGATCTGGCGGTCGAGTTCCTCGGCGAGGTTGCGGGTGGCGCCACGTAGTGCCGATGCGGGCGCCGGCAAGGACAGGGTGGCGAAGGCCAGCGCGATGCGGGCGCGCAGCCGGTCCTTCCCATCGGGCATCTCGCGCGCCATCGACCTGAGATAGCGGATCTGCATGGCCAGCGATTTCAGGAAGGCCCGGTAGAAGGGGAATTCCGCGCCCTGCAGCACGACAGAGGAATGCTGCAGCCAGGCGATGATGCGCTTGGCTGTCGTGCCGGGCTCCCAGGCAACACCGGAAATATTGCTGCCATGCATGGCGATCCAGTCGGCGACCAGCGCGCGGGCGTTGGCGGCGGCAAGCTCGGTGCCGGCGGCGCGCATGTGGCGCAGCCAGCGAAAGCCATGCAGCGTCTTTTGCCAGCCGTGGTTGGGGACGTTGATCTGGAAAGGCGACTTGCCGCCGGTCTCGACCAGATGCCCCGACAAGGGGTAGCGGCCGTAGTAGATCTCGAGCGCGATCTGCGGGTCGGCGAGGCGCAGGTCCGGCGGCGCGATCAGCACACGCTCCGGCGTGCGGCCGGAATAGCGCCAGCGATAGACCGGCCCGGCACGCAGGCGCCGGCGCGTTTTGCGCCAGAACTCCTTCGCGACAAGCGTCCATAGACGCGTCGTGCTGCTGGCGGCCAGTGCCAAAACCCCTCCTGATCGTCCTCTACCCCAAGCTCAAGCTTATATGATTCAAGAACTTATGCGAAGGCGGATTCCGCCGAGGTGAAGGGGTTCACTCCGAGGCGGCAATATCGACCCCAAAAAAGTCAAGCCTTTCCGGGAGCATATGAGTGCTCGCGTCGCTGTTCATTTCCTCGTGTGGCGGTGTCGAAACTCGCTGGGCGAACATGTCTCGCGATCCCGAAAGAGCCGGGAAAAATAGAAGGCATCGTGTATGCCGACCGCCATGGCCACCGCCTCAACGGGTGAATCGGTGGTCACCAGCAATTGCTTGGCGAGGTCGAGCCGGATACGCAATTGGAATGCCTTGGGCGATAGCCCGGTGTGCAGTGCGAACTTGCGGCGCAGGGTCGCCGGCGACATCTTGAATTTCGCGGCGAACGCCTTGAAGTCAAGCGGTTCGACCGCGCGATTGCGTAGTTCCTCGACGGCGCGCTGAAAATCGGGATGGCTTTCGCTGTTGCCCCAGCCAGTCGCTTGCCGGGCGGCCCGCACGACCAATCGATGCACGGTGGCAGCGGCCTCCGCCTGACTTAGCGCGGTATCCAGGGACAGCTCGGCATACAGCCGATCGAACAGCCGCTGCATGTCGCCGAGATCGGACAAACGAACGACCGGCGCCTGTTCGACGATCAGCCGCATGCGCGTGAAATCGCGCGTCAAGGCACCTTCGAAGAGCGCCCAGCGCTCGATCCATCCCGACTCGTCCGGCCCATAAGAATGCGCTTTGCCGGGGAACAGCCAGAACAGGCTGGGCGCCGCGATTGCTTGCTTGCCCGCGGCCCTGGTTTCGAGCCAGCCCTTGCCTTGCTCCACCAGCACGACGGCAAAATCCGGCAGCCGTCGCCCGACAATGGCTTGCTCGACACGATGGCGGCCGACACCCGTCACCGACAAGCCGCCCATCGCGGCCGAGGGCGACCGGTACAATGCCAATTGACGGTCATGCATGAGCGAAAAGTCCAGGTTGAATCTTCTGTTCATGGGCACTGGCCGCCACAATAGGGCATTGTCAGCCCAGGCTGGAAGCCATGGGTGATTGAAATGTCGATATCGCAGGCAAAATCAACATCGCGAGACGCTCCTCCCGTCGCCCTTGCGGCCAACGGCAAAGTGCTGTCGACAGCGACGAACCGGTTGGGATATCTCACCCCGACCTATCCCTCCGCCTGCATCGAGACCATTCGCCATCTCTATGGGATGCAAGGCTATGTCTGGCTCAAAGGTTTGTTGCCACGCAGCAGCGTGATCGATCTTCGCGGCTGGGTGTTTTCGCATCTGGCGGATACCGGGTTGGTCAGGCCTGGGCTCGATCCTGCGCTCGGCTTGGCGGCGGCCGGCGCATTCGACCGGCAACTGGCCGATCGCCGCATCATGTCGCTGGTCCGTTCATCTGCCTATGAAGGCTTTTGCGCGCAACCGCCCTTGTCGCGTTTCATGGATACATTCCTGGGCGGGCTGTCCTACCTGCACAAGCGAAAGATCATGCGTTTCACCCAGCCGGGATCGCCTGTCGCGACGCCGGCGCATTATGATCTTGTCTATCTGCGCGGCGGCACCAGCCGTATCGTTACGGCCTGGATACCCCTGGGCGACGTTTCAGTTGATATGGGCGGCCTGGTCTATCTCGAGGGCTCGCATGCGATCGGCGTCGGCATGGAAGCCCGGTTCAACGAAAACAATGCCGGCCTGGATGCTCAGGAACGGATCAGCGCCTACAACCGCAACATGACCGAGGGCGGCTGGGTGTCGAAAGATCTGCCCGAAATGGCCGAGCGGTTTGATACGCGCTGGCTGATCGCGGATTTCGAGGCGGGCGACGTCGTGCTTCACTCGCCCTACATGATCCATGCCTCGACGACCAACCAGAGCGCAGACGGGCGAATTCGGCTGTCCACGGACATCCGTTTTCAAAACGTCGATGACGAAATCGACGCGCGGTGGGCGAACCACTGGAGTCTGGACGACATGCTCTAAGGCTGTATCGATATTCAGATGAGGCCGGCCTGCGAGTGCCGGTTTCCTCCGCTTCCGGTGCTCACGTACCTGAGTACGCTCCGCTCCGGTTCTCGGAAACCGCCACTCTCGGCGCGGCCTGACCTGAATCTCGACACACCCTAGGCGGCGCGCTGCACCTCAGACCACACGTCGCATACGGGCGGCAAAGAAGCCATCGAGCCCCGAGCGTTCCGGCGCGCCGAGGTCGAGATCGGCCGGCGTCGTGCGCAGCGTGCCTTGCGACGTCAGGAATGGGTCGATGCCGGCAATCTCACCTTGATGCAGCGGATCGTCGACGACCGTTGCCGTCGCCTTGAGGAAGGCGCGATGCAGGTCTTCGCCCTCGAGCGGGTCGAGCGAACAGTTGGAAAAGACGATCCTGCCGCCGGGCTTGACGAGGGTGACGGCGCGGGCGAGCAGCCTGCGTTGCAGGTCCGCGAGCTTTTCGACATCGGCCGCCGTCTTGGTCCATGGCACGTCGGGATGCCGCCGCACCGTGCCGGTCGATGAGCAAGGCGCGTCGAGAAGAACGGCGTCGAACAGCTCTTCCGGCTCGTATTTGAGCAGGTCGGCCTGGACGATGTCGGCGGACAGGCCAAGGCGGTCGAGATTCTGCGCCAGCCGCGCCAGCCGGTTCTTCGAAGTGTCGACCGCGGTGACCTTGGCGCCCGCGAGAATCAATTGCGCGGTCTTGCCGCCGGGGGCGGCGCAGAGATCGGCGACGCGCAGGCCCCTGACATCGCCGAACAGCCTTGCCGGAAGGCTGGCCGCCGCATCCTGAACCCACCAGGCGCCTTCGGCAAAGCCCGGCAACTCGGTGACGGGACCGGCAAGCTTCTCCACCCGCACCGTACCGGTCGGCAGGACGATGCCGCCGAGCTGTTCGGCCCAGAGTTGGGGATCGGCCTTGACCGAGAAGTCGACCGGCGCCTCGTGCCGATGCGCGGCCAGAATCTGTCTGGCCTTCTCGGTGCCGTAGGTTGCCCTCAGCCGGTCGGAAAACCATTTTGGCGCTTCGTCGGTGGCGGCAAGCGCGGCCGGCAGCTCGGTTTCCTTGGCGCGGGCAAGCGTGCGCAGCACGCCGTTGACGAGGCCGGAGAAACGCACGGTGCGCGGATCGGACTTGGCGTGCGTCACCGCGAGGTCGACAGCGGCGCTGTCGGGAATGTCGAGGAACAGGATCTGCGCGGCCGCCACATGCAAGATGTGCGACAGTGCGGTGGCGTTGGGCGGCAGCGGCTTTTCCAGGCGCCGCGCCAGCAGCCCCGTGATGGTCATGCGATAGCGCAGCGCGGTGACCAGGATGGCGCGGACCAGGCCACGGTCGCGCAGGTCGAGCGCCTTGTATTGCGGGTGGCCGTTTTCGTGATCGGTCAGGCCGTCAAGCGGCGTCCTGGCGTCAATGACGGCGGCAAGCAGGCGCGCCGCGGCCTTGCGGGCGGCGAGGCCGGCGACGAATTCGCCACCCCCATTCTGTTCCTGATCGCCTGAAACCGTGCGCCGAGGTGCCCTGTCCGCCACGTTCACGACCACCGGCCCTTGGGCCCGGTCGGGTTGCGACCCCACGGGTTGGGTTTCGGCTTGGCCGGCTGCGCCGGCTGCTCCGGCCGCGCGGCCTGGTCCCACGGGCCTGAAGGCCGCTGTTCGTCCGCCTGCCGTGGTGTCCGGGCCTGGCGCGGGGCGGCCTCGGCGCCGCCGGCCGTCTGCCGCGCCATCGCCTGAAGGGCGGCGATGCGGTTCTCGGTGCTCGGGTGGGTGGAAAACAGACTGTCCATGCGCTCGCCGGAGAGAGGATTGATGATGAAGAGGTGGGCCATTGCCGGGTTGCGCTCGGCATCGAGGTTGGGAATGCGTTCGGCGCCGCGGGCGATCTTGTCAAGCGCGGACGCCAGCCAGAGCGGGTGTCCACAGATTTCGGCGCCGCGCCGGTCGGCTTCGTATTCGCGGGTGCGGCTGACCGCCATCTGCACGACCATGGCGGCAAAGGGCGCCACGATCATCGCCGCCAGCACGCCGACAAAGCCGAACGGGTTGTTGTTGTCGCGATTGCCGCCGAGGAAGAAGGCGAAATTGCCGAGCATCGAGATGGCGCCGGCAAAGGTCGCCACGATCGTCATCGTCAGCGTGTCGCGGTGCTGGACGTGGGCGAGTTCATGCGCCATCACCGCGGCAACTTCCTCATGCGTCAGTGCCTGCAAAAGGCCGGTGGAGGCGCCGACCGCCGCATTCTGTGGGTTGCGGCCGGTGGCGAAGGCGTTCGGCTGCGCATTGTCGGTCAGATAGGTCTTCGGCATCGGCAGCCCGGCACGCTCGGCGAGGCCCTGGACGATGGCGTGGTATTCGGGCGCGCTTTTTTCGTCGACCTCGACAGCGTGGTTCATCGACAGCACCATCTTGTCGGCGTTCCAGTAGCTGAACAGATTGGTGCCGGCGGCGATCACCAGGGCGATCATCATGCCGCCCGATCCGCCGATCAGGAACCCGACACCCATGAACAGCGCGGTCATCGCGGCAAGAAGCATGGCGGTGCGAAGTGTGTTCATCGTCTGCTCCTATCCAGAGGGTGGCAAAAAGGGGTCGATCGTCGCGGGTTCATCGCTATATGATGGGAAACGCCAGGTCCCGTTTCAATCCGCCGGAAATATCGCATGAACGACGAAACCAGTAAAACGCCTGCCGGCCAAGGTGGCGACGCGCCGCAAAAAAAGCTGACGCCGGCCGCTCGCCGCGCGCTGGCCGAAGCCGAGGCCCGGCGGCAAGACTATCGCCAGAAGGAAGCAGCGATGCCGAAGGAAATCGGCGGCCGTGGCGGCAAGGAACCCGGTCGCTACGGCGACTGGGAGGTCAAGGGATTGACCAGCGATTTCTAGCGCCTGGTCTAGGCGGCGCTGCGCTGCGGCTCCAGCGCAATCCAGCCACGCTCGTCGATGGTGATGCCGATCGTGTCGTAACCAGCGATCGCGGCATGTTGCGTGGACAGCGGATGCTGGTGCGTGGCGTTGATGACCATGACCGCGGCCTCCGCGGCCTCGGCCGCCGCTATTCCGGCCGGAGCATCCTCGAATACGAGGCAATCACGCGCATCGAAGCCGAGCCGGTTCGCGCCGAGCCGGAAGCAATCGGGCGCCGGCTTGCCACGGGAAACATCTTCCGCCGCGACGAGGACGGAAGGGACGGGAATGCCGGCAGCCACCATGCGCAACAGCGCCAGCTCGCGTGGCGCTGAAGTCACGATCGCCCAGCGTTCAGGCGGCAGCGAGTTGAGAAACGCAGCGGCGCCGGCGATCTGAACGATGCCATCCAGATCGGCGGCTTCGGCCTTCAGCAGCAGATCGGCTTCATATGCCGGATCGACTCCCGGGAGTGCCAGGCCGGCAATCGTCTCGATCGCCCGCACGCCATGGATCGTCGGCAGGAAGGCGGCGACGTCCAAGCCCTGCCGCCGTGCCCAATCGCTCCACACCCGTTCCGCCGATGCGATGGAATTGATGAGCGTGCCGTCCATATCGAAGAGGAAGGCGGCGAATTTTCTGCCTGCGAACATGGTTTTCCTTGAATCGGGGGGAACGTGTCGAGGGAAGGCCCCAACCGTAACGTCAAGGCGCGGGCATGGGAAGGCGCGGGCTGGACTTTTCAATCGGCCCAGGGAACCACGGCACCCCTCCCGCGTTTGAGCAAAACTGTTTTCCACGACGATCGAAGGGGACCCGCGATGCTGATCCGGCTCGGCTACGAAATCGCCATCGAATGCAGCGAGGCTACCCCGGTGATTTCCCTGCTCGAGATCCACAAGGACCGGCAGGCCGACATCAAGCGCCAGACGCGCGTGCTGACATCGCCTTCGGTGCCGACGACGCTCTACCATGACCTCCACGGCAATGCCTGCCGTCGTTTCACGGCGCCCGCTGGCGGTTTTCGCATCCTCTACGATGCCGTCGTCGAGGACAGCGGCGAGACGGACGAGGTCAATACGCTGGCCAGGGAAGTGCCGGTGGCGGAATTGCCCGACGAGGTACTCGGTTATCTCCTGGGCAGCCGCTATTGCGAGACCGATCATCTCAGCAATCTCGCCTGGCAACTGTTCGGCCATCTGCCGCCCGGCTGGGCACGGGTGCAGGCGATCGTCGACTATGTCCACAACCGCCTGTCCTTCGGCTATGGCTATGCCCGATCGACCCGCACGGCCGCGCAGGCGCATGAGGAGCGGGTCGGGGTCTGCCGCGACTTCGCTCATCTGGCGATCACGCTCTGCCGCTGCATGAACATTCCGGCGCGCTATGTGAACGGCTATCTTGGCGACATCGGCGTGCCGGTCGATCCGGCGCCGATGGATTTCTCGGCCTGGCTGGAAGTGTTCCTCGATGGCAAGTGGTACACGTTCGATGCCCGCCACAACACGCCGAGGATCGGCCGCGTCGTCATCGCGCGCGGCCGCGATGCCACCGACGTGCCGCTGCTGCACAGCTTTGGCCAGCATCGGCTCAACCTGTTCAAGGTGTGGACCTACGAACAGGACGGCAATCTGTTCAATCCGCCCTATCACGGCGTCGACAGGACCGTTAGCGCCCGGATGCTGGCCTAGCCTCCAGCGGTTGACACCTGCCCGAGTTCGTTCGCATGCCATTTTCTTGGTCCTGCGGCTTCGGGACAGCTGGTCCGCTTCGGCACACAGGCCCCGTGCCGCAACGGGACGTCGTCGGGCCTTCCGCGATGCTTGGGTCTGATCATGGTTAGCGTGTCGTAAACGCCGCCGCTGTCATGGCTTTTTGTTTACCAGTTGTTCACTTTCTTGCAGTCCGAACCCAAGCAAAAACAATGTGTTGCTTGCGAGGCATCTCGCCTGGTGGGGCGTAGCGGCGTCATCCGGCTGGAATCCTGCATTGCCCTGCCTGCGGCGATAAGGCCGAAGCATGCGGAGGCGTTGGATGCGGAATTACGGGGGTCTTGTTCACGCGGTTAGCGGTTTCGCCAGACATCGCGGTGGAAATTTCGCGGTCCTGTTCGGCCTTGCCGCGTCGGTCTTGTCGCTGGGTGTCGGCTTTTCCGTCAACGTATCGCAGCTCTACAATGCCAAATCGAGCCTGCAGGGCGTGGTCGACGCGGCCGTGACGTCGACGGCGCGCGATCTGACGACCGGCGTCATCAAGGAAGCCGATGCCAACAAATCGGTGCAGAACTTTCTCGACGCCAACAGCCAGGCAGGCATCCTGCAGGCCGACCAGATCGTGCTGGACAAGCTGACGCTCGACAAGAACGCCAAGACGGTCCAGGCGGACGTCCATGTCGATGTCGCCTTGTTCTTCCCGATTCTTGGCATGGGCGACATGAAGCGCGTCGCCGCCTCCACGACGGCGCTCTATTCGGACAAGACCATCGAAGTGGCGATGATGCTCGACGTGACCGGTTCGATGGCCGGTCAAAAGATCAAGGATCTGAAGGCGGCGGCGAGCAATGCGGTGGACAGTTTCCTGGGCAACCAGGATCCGACCAGGCCCCGTGTGCGGGTTTCCATCGTGCCTTACGCCAATTCGGTCAATGCGGGTGCGCTCGCCGACAGCACAGTCTATGTCGAAACCAAAGCGAGCCAACGCAAGCAGGCGCCCGGCAACACGAGTGCACAACCTGCTTCGGCTTCGCCGCGCCCAGACAATTGCGCCACAGAACGCAAGGGTGCCGATCAGTATTCGGACGCGGGTCCTGGCTCGAGCATGGTCAACCGCGACTACCTGCTGTCGACCTTTGCCGCGAACACCCGGACCGCCGCTTGCCCGGCCGCGGCACTCGTCCCGTTGACGGCCGACGCCAGCGCCCTCAAGAACGTCATCAAGGATTTTGTCGCATCGGGCGGGACAGCCGGCCATATCGGCGTGCAGTGGACCTGGTACATGCTGTCGGAAAGCTGGGGCAGCGTGATGAAAGCCTCGGAGCGGCCAGCCAAAATGGATCCGAAGAAGGTCGCCAAATATGCGATCCTGATGACGGATGGCGAATTCAACCTGTCCTATTTCGACGCCAACACCGTCGGCGAGGTCTACAATGCCGCCGGCAAGGAACCGACCCGCGCGGCGGCAAGGAAACTCTGCGCCGCCATGCGTGACAAAGGCATCGAAATCTTCACCATCGGCTTCAACCTCGAAGAGGCAAATGCCGAGGCTACCCTGCAGGATTGCGCCAGCACGGACAGCGGCTCGATCAAGCATTTCTATCAGGCCGCCAATGGTGCCGAACTGGACAACGCGTTTCAGACGATTGCCCGCAACATCGAGACCCTGGCGCTCACCAAGTAAGGGTTCGGCAAAGGAAAAGGCCGCCGCTTCATTCGAAGCCGGCGGCCTTCCGTGTTTCCGTCCGTGGCGCGGCCCATGGCGGCGACCCATGAGGTCACCCGCCGCGCATTTCGCGCCTTAACGGGAAGACTGCTTCCCGAAAGTGCAATCCGCTGAGGCCACGTTCTGGAAAACGAAATCACTCGACATCGGATCACCTCCTTTCGATTTGTTGAACACGCACAGATGATGGGGTGTCATTTGGAAAATGGCAAGGCGTCACCCTCAAAAAGCCGGGTGGTGTGTCTTTCCGGGCGGGCCGGCTTGCAGTTCAGGGGCAAAGAGACAACAGTGTTGCCCTCGCTTCGGGAGGAAGCATGGACGCCACCGACAAGGCCGCGCGGATCGTTCGAACGGTCGTTGAAACGCTGAAGCCGGGCTTTGCGGTCAAGCTGTGGACCGGCGAGAGGATTGGCCCCGCCACCGGCCCGGTGCTCACCATCAACGACCAGGATATTGCCTGGCAGATCATTCGCCGCCCCTCCTTCTCGACGCTGATCGAGATATGGATTTCCAAGGCGGTCGATGTCGAAGACGGATCGCTGTTTGATTTCTACGCCCTGCCTTCGCAAGGCAAGCTCAGGTCGAAACTCAAGGCATTGCCGAAACTGGCGATCCTGCGCGACTTGCCCGCAGTTCTGTTTTCGAGAAAGCAGATGACAACGCGGGTCGATCTTGCCGGACGAAACCCTTTCGTCAGCGGATCGAGCAAGGAGGCGATCCAGCACCACTATGACATCTCGAACGCCTTCTATCGGCTCTTCCTCGACGAACGCATGGTCTACAGCTGCGGTTACTTCAAGGATTTCGCCAACGGCATCGATGAGGCGCAGGCCGACAAGCTCGACCACATCTGCCGCAAGCTGCGGCTGAAGCCCGGTGAAAGATTGCTCGACATAGGCTGCGGCTGGGGAGCGATGCTGATCCATGCCGCGAAGAATTATGGCGTCACCGGCCACGGCGTCTCGCTGTCTGAAGCACAGACGAAACTTGCCCGTGAGCGCATTCGCGCCGAGGGGCTGGAGGACAAGATCACCATCGAGATAAAATCCTACGCCGAGCTCACCGGCACCTTCGACAAGATATCGTCGATCGGCATGTTCGAGCATCTGGGGCTCGCCAACCATGCCGCCTACTTCTCCACCATCCACCGGCTGCTGAAGCCAGGCGGCATCTATCTGCACCACGCCATCACCAGGCGCAGCAAGGGCGACATGAAGAAGACCCTGCGCAAGGGGCCGGAATACAAGGCGCTGATCAAATACATCTTCCCCGGCGGTGAACTCGACACGATCGGCATGACGCTCGGCAATCTCGAGGCGCACGGCTTCCTCGTCCACGACGTCGAGAATCTGCGCGAGCACTATGCGCGCACCTGCAGGCTGTGGGCCGAGCGCCTTCATGCACGATTCGACGAGGCGATCGCCGAGGTCGGCGAGGCCAAGGCGCGTCTCTGGCTGCTCTACCTGACAGGCTGTTCGATCACGTTCGAACGCGCTTCGGCGCAGATTTTCCAGACTGTCGCCACCAAGCGGGCGCGCGGCCCGAGCGGCCTGCCGCCGACGCGGGCGGATCTCTACCGGTAGCCTACAGGAAGCGCATCGCGTCGCCGACCTCGACGTTGGCCGGCCGATCGACCGTGCAGTAGACTCCGAGATTGTGCGCGTTGTGGCGAACCAGATTGCGCAGGATCGCCGGGTCGTGGTCGAAGCCATCCTGGCCGATGATGGTGAAGCCGCAGCGGCGGCAGGGTTCTGAGATGGTCAACAGCATTTCGCCGATCGCGAGCTTGCGGCCGATCCATTCCGTCTCCGGAAACGAGCCTTCCACCGCAGCCATGTCGACGACGATGTTGGGGCGGAAGCGACGCGGGTCGGCGGTCCCCTCCGGATGCAGCGCCTTCAGCCGCGCCAGCGACGCCGTGGTCAGAAGGTGGATCGGGGCCTTGCGATAGCGTTCCGCCGTCAGCGGGCCGGAGTAGCCGGCGGCAGCGTACTCCCGGCGAAACGGCCGGATCGAGGCTTGGAAGCCGAGATAGTCCGATACCGACCGATCGCTTTCGGGGCCGGGGGCCCGCAGCCAGTCGCCGCCCGGCACGGCCACTTCGAGTTCGCGGTTGCCTGTCAGCCGGGTGCGGATGCGTGGCACTTTATGCCATTTCGCATCTCGATCCGGCCGTGCGATCTCATTGTCGGTGGCATCGACCAGGCCGAACATGCGGTCGCCGACGATGCCTTCGACCTCGATCGAGATCGCCTCCAGGCGCTCGCCGGCAAGCGAACTCGCCGGATAGCGCCAGAGCTCGCTTACAGTGCCCAGCAAAGCCTCG
Organism: Mesorhizobium sp. RCAM 05104; assembly: GCF_059683645.1. Taxonomy (NCBI): domain Bacteria; kingdom Pseudomonadati; phylum Pseudomonadota; class Alphaproteobacteria; order Hyphomicrobiales; family Phyllobacteriaceae; genus Mesorhizobium; species Mesorhizobium sp. RCAM 05104. Next base: position 4,132,085 of record NZ_CM185033.1, read on the forward strand.
TCCCGCATCAGTCCTTCTTGTTCTGCCGGTTGGCGATCAGATCGTCGACGACGGCCGGATCGGCCAGCGTCGAGGTGTCGCCAAGCGCGGCAAAATCGTCCTCGGCGATCTTGCGCAGGATGCGGCGCATGATCTTGCCGGAACGTGTCTTCGGCAGGCCGGGCGCGAACTGGATCTTGTCGGGTGAAGCGATGGCGCCGATCTCCTTGCGGACATGGGCGACAAGCTCCTTGCGCAGTTCCTCGCTGGGCGGCGCTCCGGCCATCAGCGTGACGTAGCAATAGATGCCCTGGCCCTTGATGTCGTGGGGGTAACCGACGACGGCGGCTTCGGAAACCTTGTCGTGGCTGACGAGCGCGGATTCGACTTCCGCCGTACCCATGCGATGGCCGGAGACGTTGATGACGTCGTCAACGCGGCCGGTGATCCAGTAATAGCCGTCGGCGTCACGGCGGCAGCCGTCACCGGTGAAGTACTTGCCCTTGTAGGTGGAAAAATAGGTCTGCTCGAAGCGCTCATGATCGCCATAGACGGTGCGCATCTGGCCAGGCCAGGAATCGGTGATGCACAGATTGCCGTCGGCCGCCCCTTCCAGCACCTTGCCTTCGCCGTCGACCAGCTGCGGCTGGACGCCGAAGAAGGGCCGTGTCGCCGAGCCTGCCTTGAGGTCGGTCGCGCCCGGCAGCGGCGTGATCAGGATGCCGCCGGTCTCGGTCTGCCACCAGGTGTCGACGATCGGCACCTTGCCGTTGCCGATGACGTTGAAATACCACTCCCAGGCTTCCGGATTGATCGGCTCGCCGACCGAACCCAGCACGCGCAGCGATTTGCGCGAGGTCTTGGTGACATGGCTGTCCCCTGCGCCCATCAGCGCGCGCAGCGCCGTCGGCGCGGTGTAGAAGATGTTGACCTTGTGCTTGTCGATGACTTCCCAGAAGCGGGCCTGCGACGGATAGTTCGGCACGCCCTCGAACATCAGCGTGGTGGCGCCGTTGGCGAGCGGACCGTAGACGATGTAGCTGTGGCCGGTGACCCAGCCGACATCGGCGGTGCACCAGTAGATGTCGCCGTCATGGTAGTCGAAGACATATTGGTGCGTCATCGACGCGTAGACGAGGTAGCCGGCGGTGGTGTGGAGCACGCCCTTCGGCTTGCCGGTCGAACCGGAGGTGTAAAGGATGAACAGCGGGTCTTCCGCCTTCATCTTCTCTGGCTTGCACTCTGCCTTCACCGTCGCGACCTCGTCGTGGTACCAGACATCGCGCCCTGGCGCCCAGCCGACCTTGCCGCCGGTGCGGCGCACGACAAGGACGTTCTTCACCATGACGAAGTTCTTCGCGGCGATGTCGATCGCCTTGTCGGTGTTCTCCTTCAGCGGAATGGCCTTGCCGCCGCGCAGGCCTTCATCGGCGGTGATGACGAAGGTCGATTCGCAGTCGACGATGCGGCCGGCCAAAGCGTCCGGCGAAAAGCCGCCGAAGACGATCGAATGGATCGCGCCGATGCGCGTGCAGGCGAGCATCGCATAGGCGGCTTCCGGGATCATCGGCATGTAGATGGTGACGCGGTCGCCCTTCTTGACGCCGTGCTTCTTCATCACATTGGCGAGGCGGCAGACATGCTCGTGGAGCTCGTTGTAGGTGATCTTCTTGTCGTCGTAGGGGTTGTCGCCTTCCCAGATGATGGCGGTCTGGTTGCCGCGCTTCTTCAGGTGCCGGTCGATGCAGTTATAGGAAACATTGGTCAGCCCGTCCTCGAACCATTTGATCGAGATCTTGCCGTCGAAGGAGGTGTTCTTGACCTTGCTGTAGGGCTTGAACCAGTCGATGCGCTTGCCGTGCTTGCCCCAGAACCTGTCCGGGTTCTTGACGCTGTCGGCGTACCATTTCAGGTAGGTGTCATTATCGATCAGCGCGTTCTTCTTCCACGCCGGCTGGACGCGATGGACATGCACATCGGACATTTTTCACTTTCCTCCCGAACCAAACCGCCGGCTTGAAACGCCGGCGGGGATCACGGCGACGCGGCCGCGAATTCGGCGGCATTATTACCAGTTCCGCGGTGACGGCAACATTAGACGTTGGATTCGCGTGGCGGGATGCCGCAGGCGCGCTCTAAGACGCTGTCAGCACTCGACGAAGGCCGCTGCTAACTGCATGTTTTTGCGCGGAAAATCCGCTGACGATCAGGAAAAATCAATAGACAGTTAAGCAACGGCGCGCACAATCGCGCGTTGGGAGGAAAGGAGAATCAACCTGGGGACCGCCATGCGCGACCATTCCGAAATGGACCTGATGCTCAAAGGCTACGGCTTGACCACGGCCAAGATTCTTTATCATTTCCCCGACCATCCGCATCTGCTGCAGAGCTTCATCTGGCAGGACTACGACCTGGCGCCGAAGTTTCCGGTGCTGATCCGGTTCATCGAATTCTGGAAGGCCAGGCTCGACGGACCACTGCATTCAGTCAGCTACACGCACCAGAAGCTGATCGCGCCGAACGAATGGCGCAAGGTGGATGGCGAGTTCGTGCTGCATTAGGGGCTGTAGCGCAGGCATTTTTGTCGACCGGAAGTGATTGGCGGAAACGCCCATCACTTCGTCATCCACGGGCGGAGCAAGGAGCGTAGCGACGCGGCGCAGACCCGAGGATCCATGCCGCGACTTCCGAGCGCCTAGCGGTCCAGAATTCTGCTCCGCCGCGATCTTCGACCAAGTTCACGGCATGGATCCTCGGGTCTTCGCGACGCCGCTTTGCGGCTGCTCCGCCCGTGGATGACGAAGTTGAGGGCGCTTCGGCTACTCCCCAATGTCTATGATGATCCCGAAACGTAGGATCGCGACCTAATCAGACCGCCGGCGGGTTGAGCCTCGCGAAACCTTCCTGGCGGCGATAGGGGAAATACGGGTAGGGCGCGGTGACTTCGCTCGCCGCGTCGAGTTTCCTGATCTGCTGCGGCGTCAGCGTCCAGCCGACGGCGCCGAGGTTCTGGCGCAGCTGCTCCTCGTTGCGGGCACCAATGATGACCGAGGAGACGGTCGGGCGCCGCAGGAGCCAGTTGATGGCGATCTGCGGCACGCTCTTGCCGGTTTCCTCGGCCACCGCGTCAAGGGCATCCATGACGCGGTAGAGATGCTCGTCCTCGACCGGCGGCCCGAAGCTTGCCGTGTCGTGCAGCCGGCTCTTGTCCGGCAAAGCCTGGCCACGGCGAATCTTGCCGGTCAGGCGGCCCCAGCCGAGCGGGCTCCACACCAGGGCGCCGACGCCCTGGTCGAGGCCAAGCGGCATCAGCTCCCACTCATAGTCGCGACCGACCAGCGAATAGTAGACCTGATGCGCGACATAGCGCGGGTAGCCGTGCCTGTCGGCCAGCCCAAGCGACTTCATCACTTGCCAGCCGGAAAAGTTGGAGACGCCGACATAGCGCAGCTTGCCGGCGCGCACGAGCTCGTCCAGCGTCGACAGCACCTCCTCGATCGGCGTGCCGGCGTCGAAGGCATGCAGCTGCAGCAAGTCGATATAGTCGGTGCCGAGACGCTTCAGGGCGTCTTCGACCGATCTGATCAGCCGCGAACGCGACGAGCCGTAGTCGGCCGGCACGTCGCCCATCGGCAGAGAGGTCTTGGTCGAGATCAGCACGGCATCGCGGCGGCCCTTGATGGCTTCGCCCAGCACTTGCTCCGAAGCGCCGTTCGAATAGACGTCGGCGGTGTCGAACAGGTTGACGCCGGCTTCGAGGCAGATGTCGATCAGCCGCCGCGCCTCCGTGGCGTCGCTGTTGCCCCAGGCGCCGAACAGCGGGCCGGAGCCGCCAAAAGTTCCCGCGCCGAATGACAGCGCCGGCACTTTCAGGCCCGATGCGCCGAGACGTCGATAGTCCATTTTTTTGCTCCTGCTGGTGTGGAAGGAAGGATGTTGAAAAGCGGTCTGGCTTTGCCGGCTGATGTCACGACCGGACGGAAGCAGGCGTGCCGAGCGTGGCAGGGCGATCGAGACGCAGCGCCAGCAACGCCACGGCGAGCGCCGTGAGCGGCAGCAGGGCGGCGACCCAGGGGAGCGCGCCAAGGCCGAGGCCATGGGCGATGACCGCGCCACCAAGCCAGGCGCCGGCGGCATTGCCGAGATTGAAGGCAGCGATGTTGAAGGACGAGGCGAGGCTCTGGCCGGCACCTTGCGCCTTTTCCAGCACCCACATCTGCAGTGGCGCCACGGTGGCGAAGGCGGCGGCGCCCAGCAGGCCGACATAGATGACGGCCATGATCTGGCTGTGGATGGCGAAGCTCATGGTTGCCAGCACCAGCGCCAGCACCACGAGACTGCCCAGCACGGCCGGCACCAGCCAGCGATCGGCGACCTTGCCGCCGGCGAGATTGCCGGCGATGAGACCGCCGCCGAAGACGAGCAGGATCGGCGACACGGCCGCATCCTGGAAGCCGCTGATCTCCGTCAGCAACGGGGCGATGTAGGTGAAGACGGCGAACACGCCGGCATAGCCGAGCACGGTGGTGGCGAGGCCGAGCAGGACGGGCGTGCGGCGCAGCACGGCGAGATCGGCGCGCAGGTCGCTCTTTTCCGGCGCCGTCCGGCTGCGCGGCACCAGAGCCAGGATAACGGCGAAGGCCGCCAGGCCGACCACGGTGACCGCCCAGAAGGTCGCCCGCCAGCCGAAAGCCTGGCCGAGCCAGGTGCCGAAGGGAACGCCGAGGATGTTGGCAATGGTCAGGCCGGTGAACATCAGGGCGATCGCCGAGGCCTTCTTGTTGGGCGCCACCAGTCCGGTGGCGACGACGGAGCCGACGCCGAAGAAGGTGCCATGGGCAAAGGCGGTGATGACGCGCGCGCCCATCAGCGTCCAGTAGTCGGGGGCCAGTGCACAGGCGAGATTGCCAAGCGTGAAGATCGCCATCAGCGCCAGAAGCACGGTCTTGCGTGGCCAGTTGCCGGTGGCGATGGTCAACAAGGGCGCGCCGATGACGACGCCGAGCGCATAGCCCGAAATGAGCTGGCCGGCGGCCGAGATCGAGACGCCGAGATCCTTGCTGACATCAAGCAGCAGACCCATGATGACGAATTCGGTGACACCGATGCCGAAGGCACCGGCGGCGAGGGCGTAGAGAGCTAGAGGCATGGCGGTTTCCACTTCGACGACGAAGAGCGCCTATCCCAACCCGCGCCCCGACCCGAAAGATCGTGTCGCCACGCACTGTGAACCAGACTTGCATTGGGCACATTTTCTGTGAAATAGATTCACAGATGGCGAGATCCGACATCAACCGCTCCGGCGAGATCGAAGTCTTCGTGCGCGTCGTCGAGGCGGGCAGCTTTTCCGCCGCGGCGCGCGAGCTGCGCATGACGCCATCGGCGGTCAGCAAGCTGATCGCGCGGCTGGAGGCCAGGCTAGGCGCACGGCTGGTCAGCCGCTCGACACGTCGCCTGCAGATGACGCCGGAAGGCACCGCGTTCTATGAAAGTGGCCTGCGCATCCTGGCCGACATGGCGGCAGCCGAGCGCGAGGCGGCGGCGGGTGCGGCGCCGCGCGGGCGGCTGCGCGTCAACACCTACGTGCCATTCGGCGTGCACCGGCTGATCCCGCTGCTGCCGCGCTTCCTCGAACGCTACAGGGAAATCTCGGTCGATCTGGTGCTGACCGACAGTGTCATCGACCTGATGGCCGAACGCGCCGATGTCGCCATTCGTGCCGGGCCGCTCGGCGAATCACGGCTGGTGGCGCGCAAGCTCGGGCAAAGCCCGGTGGTGGTCGTTGCCGCGCCCTCATATCTCGAGGCGCATGGCACGCCGCGGACACTTGCCGAACTGGAGCGCCACAACCGCATGGGCTTCGGCTTTGTCCGCCATATTGACGGTTGGCCGTTTGTCGACGCGGCCGGCGCCGCCGTCATCATCCCCATCACGGGCAATGCGCTTGTCGGCGACGGCGAAGCGATGCGGCTGATGACGTTGGCCGGGGCCGGCATCTCCAGGCTGGCGCGCTGGCATGTGGCGGCCGACATCGCCACCGGGCGGCTGGTGCCGCTGCTGGAGGCGTTCAACCCGGGCGACGAGGAGGTTACCCACGCCGTCTATGTTGGCCAGGGCCGTCACCTGCCGGCGCGGGTACGCGCCTTTCTCGATTTTCTTGGCGAGAACGTGCGGCTGACCTGACATCCCGGGAGCCGACGGGCTCCCGGGATGGTCATCATTGGCAGGGCGCTATGCCTTCGGCGTGAATGGCGCCGGGCGCCGGCCCGCTGCCTGGCGCTCCAGCATCCAGCCGGGATATTCGGCTGGCAAGGCGCTGACCGCATCGAGCTTGGCGAGATCGTCCGTGTCGAGTTTCACTTCAGTCGCGGCAAGGTTCTGTTCGAGCTGCTCCATGCGGCTGGCGCCGATGATGACGCTCATCACGAAAGGCTTGGCCAGGACATAGCCGAGCGCCACCGTGGCGACACTGACGCCATGCTTGGCGGCGATCTCGCGCATGACGGCGACGGCCGCCCAGGCACGGTCCTCGTTGACCGGCGGGAAGTTGAAGCTGGCGCGACGGCCCTCGCCATTACCGGGCGCGCCGGGACCGTATTTGCCCGACAGCAAGCCGCCGGCCATCGGGGACCACACCATCAGGCCGAGCTTTTCCTCGTTGAGCAGCGGCACGATCTCGCGTTCGAGGTCACGGCCGGCGATCGAATAATAGGACTGGACGGTCTCGAAGCGGGCGAACCCCTTGCGGTCGGCGATGCCGAGCGCCTTGGCGATGCGCCATGCCGCCCAGTTGGAGACGCCGACATAGCGGACCTTGCCGCTGGCAACCAGGTCGTCCAGCGCCCGCAGCGTCTCGTCGATCGGCGTCACCGTGTCAGTGCCATGCAGCTGATAGAGATCGATATGGTCGAGCTGCAGCCGTTCAAGGCTGGCGTCGACCGAATCCATGATGTGGCCGCGCGAGGAGCCGCGCTGGTTGGGGCCTTCGCCCATGGCGCCATGGACCTTGGTGGCGATGACCACATTCCGTCTGTCGACACCGAGATCCCTGAGCGACTGGCCAAGCAGCCGTTCGGACTCGCCGAAGGAGTAGACATCGGCGGTATCGAAGAAATTGACACCTGCGGCGAGCGAGCGGGCGACGATCTCGTTGACGCCCTTCTGGTCGAGGCTGGCGATCAGGCCCCATTGGGCATTTTCGCCGGCGGCGCCGAAGGTCATGGTGCCGAGGCAGAGTTCGGAGACGAACATCCCCGTGTTTCCAAGCTGGTTGTAACGCATGGCAAAGCTCCAGGAGAATTGTGAATGGCACAAAACAAATAGGAACGGTACGTTTCGTTTCAACGTTTGGCGCAATAGCGCCTCAGGATTGGCCCAAAGATGCTGGCATGGGTCAAGGTGAGACGCAGGCGGGATAGGTTAGTCGTCCCAGGGGTTGAGCACAGTCACGCCTGTATCATCGAAATCGGTGACGTTGCGCGTCACAAGAATGAGATTATGGACAAGCGCGGTTGCCGCGATGAGCGTGTCCGCACTGCCACGGGTTCGCCCAGCCGAGATACGTCCCCACGCCAACGCCACCTCTTCCGTCACAGCGAGAATGCGGTCGGCATTGTCGCGGCGAAGTTCCCGCAGCCAAAGATCGAGACGCGTGGCCCGTTCGGCATCGACCTTGCGCTGCTTGACGATCCCACGTTCGATCTCGCCAATAGTGATGACGCTGAGATTGAGGGAGTCCGGATCAATAGAAGCCAGCCATGCTGTCGGCTTGGGCAGCCGCCTCCGCACATCCGAAACGATGTTCGTGTCGAGCAAATACATCAGAGATCGACATCCCGGATCATCGTCTCCGGGCGACGGTTGACCTCCTCGGCGAAATCATCGTCCCAGACAGGACCGGTCAGAAGATATGCGGCCAGCGATTTCTTCTTTCCCGACAGACGGTCATAGTCTTCAGCAGAGAGCACCACCGCGGCGCGTTCGCCACGCAGGGTCACCGTCTGCGGTCCCTCGCTGCGCGCGCGCTGAACCACCTTCGAAAAATTGTTTTTTGCGTCCTGAAGATGCCAGTTCATAAGAATGCTTCCTAGCTAGCTTGGCTAGATATAGTATCAAAGCGATGAGGCAGCAAGGAATGTTGCTCTGGAACTGCTGCCCAAAGAGACTCGCAGGGACTACCGGCTGCCAAAAATCGCCGAACCGACCCTGACGCTGGTGGCGCCGAAGGCGATCGCCGTCTCGTAGTCGCCCGACATGCCCATCGACAGTTTCGCGACGCCGGCTTCCTTGCCGAGCTTCTCCAGCAAGGCGAAGTGGGGGCCGGGGTTTTCATCGGCCGGCGGGATGCACATCAGGCCTTCGATGGCGAGGCCATGGATATCGCGGCAGCGGGCGACGAAGGCGACGGCGTCGCGTGGCTCGATGCCCGCCTTCTGCGGCTCGGAGCCTGTGTTGACCTGGACGTAGAGTTCTGGCGCCCGGCCTTGCCGGGCGATCTCCTTGGCGAGTTCGGCGGCGATCTTCTCGCGATCGACCGTCTCGATGACGTCGAACAGCGCCACTGCTTCCTTGGCTTTGTTGGACTGCAGCGGGCCGATCAGGTGCAATTCGATATCCGGGAATGCCTCCTTCAGCGCCGGCCATTTGCCGAGTGCTTCCTGCACGCGGTTTTCGCCGAAGACGCGTTGGCCGGCCTCGATGACGGGCTGGATGTTGACGGCATCGAAGGTCTTGGAGACCGCGACCAGCGTCACCGCGCCGGCTTTGCGACCAGCCTCGTGCTCGGCGGCGGCGATCTTCGTCTTGACCGCGAAAAACTGCTGAACGGCGTCGCCCATATGCAAATCCCGCTGTTTTGACCCGCGTTTTTAACCGACGCGATGCCCATATGGTTGACGGGTTTGCCAAACCATGGTGAACACCCGGACCACATTCCCTGAACCGCCGAGCTGTCGCCCGCGGTCCGCGCCTGCTTTTAAGTGAAAAACATCCGATGGCAACCGAACGATACAATCCGCGCGCGTCAGAGCCCAAATGGCAGAAGGCCTGGGACGCCAAAAAGCTGTTCGAGGCGAACAACGACGACCCGCGTCCGAAATACTATGTGCTGGAGATGTTCCCCTATCCGTCGGGGCGCATCCATATCGGCCACACCCGCAACTACACGATGGGCGACGTGGTGGCGCGCTACAAGCGGGCCAAGGGTTTCAACGTGCTGCACCCGATGGGATGGGACGCTTTCGGCATGCCGGCCGAGAACGCGGCGATGCAGAACAAGGTCCATCCCAAGGAATGGACCTACCAGAACATCGCCACCATGCGCGAGCAGCTCAAGGTCATGGGCCTGTCGCTGGATTGGGCGCGCGAATTCGCCACCTGCGACGTCGACTACTACCACCGCCAGCAGATGCTGTTCCTCGATTTCGTCGAGAAGGGGCTGGTGACGCGCAAATCCTCCAAGGTCAACTGGGACCCGGAGGACATGACCGTGCTCGCCAACGAGCAGGTCATCGACGGTCGTGGCTGGCGCTCGGGCGCGCTGGTCGAACAGCGCGAACTGACGCAGTGGTTCTTCAAGATCACCGACTTTGCGCAGGACCTGCTGGACTCGCTCGACGGTCTCGACGAGTGGCCGGAAAAAGTGAAGCTGATGCAGCAGAACTGGATCGGCCGTTCGGAAGGCCTGCTGATCCGCTGGCCGCTGTCGGCCCCGATCGCCGGCGAGCATGAGCTGGAAGTCTACACGACGCGGCCCGACACCATTTTCGGTGCCTCCTTCATGGCTGTCGCCGCCGATCATCCGCTGGCCAAGAAGGCGGCCGAGGACAATCCGGCGCTGGCCAAGTTCATCGACGAAGTCCGCCACATGGGCACCTCGGTAGCGGCGCTGGAGACGGCCGAGAAGAAGGGTTTCGACACCGGCATCCGCGTCGTCCATCCGTTCGACGACAGCTGGACGCTGCCGGTCTATGTCGCCAATTTCGTGTTGATGGAGTACGGCACCGGCGCCATCTTCGGCTGCCCGTCGGGCGACCAGCGCGACCTCGACTTCGCCAACAAATACGGCCTGCCGGTGATCCCGGTGGTGATGCCGGAGGGTGCCGATGCGAAGACCTTCCAGATCACCGAGGAAGCCTATGTCGACGACGGCGTGATGATCAATTCACGCTTCCTCGACGGCATGAAGCCTGAGAAGGCGTTCAACGAGGTCGCGAAGCTCTTGGAGCAGAAGACCATCGGCAACCGGCCGATGGCCGAGCGCAAGGTGAATTTCCGCCTGCGCGACTGGGGCATTTCGCGCCAGCGCTACTGGGGCTGCCCGATCCCGATGATCCATTGCGAGGATTGCGGCGTGGTGCCGGTGCCGAAGGCCGATCTGCCGGTCAGGCTGCCCGACGATGTCGAGTTCGACCGGCCCGGCAATCCGCTCGACCGCCATCCGACCTGGCGGCACGTCAAATGCCCGCAATGCGGCAAGGATGCGCGGCGCGAAACCGACACGATGGACACGTTCGTCGATTCGTCGTGGTACTTCGCCCGCTTCACGGCACCCTGGGCGCATGAGCCGACCGATCCCAGGGCGGCGAATGAGTGGCTGCCGGTCGACCAGTATATTGGCGGCATCGAGCATGCGATCCTGCACCTGCTCTATTCGCGCTTCTTCACCCGCGCCATGCGCGAAACAGGCCATGTCGATCTGGCCGAACCGTTCAAGGGCCTGTTCACTCAAGGCATGGTGGTGCACGAAACCTACCGCGTCGGCTCGGCATCGAATGGCCGCTGGCTGGCGCCCACCGAGGTGCGGCTGGAGGGCGTCGACGGCGAACGCCGCGCCTTCGACATCGCCACCGGCGAGGCCGTCACTATCGGCCCGCTCGAGAAGATGTCGAAGTCGAAGAAGAACACGGTGAGCCCGGAAGACATCACCGACGGCTACGGCGCCGATACCGCCCGCTGGTTCATGCTGTCGGATTCGCCACCCGAACGCGACGTCGAGTGGACCGACGAGGGCGCGGCCGGAGCGCATCGCTTCATCCAGCGCATCTGGCGCCTGGTATCGACGGCGGCCGAAACGCTGGCAGGCATCAAGCCCGGGGCGGCTGGTGCCGGCGAGGCCGGAGTGGTCTCGAAGGCCGCGCACAAGATCCTGAAGGCGGTCGGCGAGGATATCGAAAAACTCGCCTTCAACCGCGCCATCGCCCGCATCTACGAACTGGCCAACGCGCTGACCACGCCGCTCAACGAAGTGGCGGAAGGCAAGGCCGATCCGGTACTGCAGGGCGCCTGCCGCGAGGCCGTCGAGATCCTCGTGCATCTCATCGCGCCGGTCATGCCGCACCTGGCCGAGGAGTGCTGGGAAACGCTTGGTGGCACCGATCTGGTCGCCGAACGGCCATGGCCGGTCTTCGATCCGGCGCTGGTCGTCGACAACGAAGTCACCTATCCGATCCAGGTCAACGGCAAGAAGCGGGGGGATTTGACAATTGCCCGCGACGCGGACCAAGGTGCGGTCGAAAAAGCGGTATTGGCTCTCGACTTCGTGCAGAAAGCGCTCGAAGGTAAGGCACCGCGCAAGGTGATCATCGTGCCGCAGAGGATCGTCAATGTCGTTGCCTGATCCGGAGAAGACAGACGTGAGCCGCGTGTTGCGCCAGATCGCGCTTGCCGGCCTGATCGGCTCGCTTGCGCTGGTCTCGGCCTGCACGGTGCACCCGCTCTATTCGAACGCGCCGCTGTCTGCCGGCTCGAGTGCCAGCGCCAATGCCGAGTTGGCGTCGATCGGCATCAAGCCGGTCAAGACGCGATACGCCCAGCAGGTGCGCAACAATTTGATCTTCGGATTTGGACGCGGCGCCGGCGAACCAGCCTCGCCCGCCTATTCGCTTGATCTCAGTGTCACCGAAGCCGTCGAATCCTCGGCACTTGTGCAGGTTGGAACCGATCAGGACGAGCCGACCGCCGGTTCCGTGACGCTGACCGCCAGCTACTTGCTGCACGATGCGAGTACCGGGGCGGCGATCGCATCCGGCAAGCGCTCGATCACTTCGTCCTTCGACAGGCCGCGTCAGGAATTCGCCTCGTACCGGGCGCAGATCGACGCCGAGAATCGCGCCGCGCGCGAACTGGCCGAAGCGCTGCAGCTGTCCATCGCCCAGGACCTGGTCAGGCACGGCAAGACAGCCGGCTAGCGCCCTCTTCGTTTCACGGAAACGCAATCTCGATCTTGGTGCTCGGGCCGCTTTGTGATGGCCAAGAGCCAGATCTTCGGCTCTCCTTCTAGCCCTACGCATGTGGATGAGTGGTTGATCGTGGGTGACGATCAGCGGCCCGAATCCGATCGTCCGCCATCGCTGCGAAAGATGCGGCTCGGTCGCTCCGGCGGAGCCGACGGGAAGCAACTGTTAACCACTCGCTCCCTATTGCTCGGAGGATGTTTCGGAGTGAGTCTTGAGAATGGAATCCAAGCGTTTTCCTCGGGTCAATTCATTGAATACAGCTTCGCCCGATGATCCCGAGGGTGAGCGTTTCAACGGCATGAGCGACAAGGTGGATGGCCGGCAGGCTGGCGCAGCCAGGGCCGGCCATTCCCCGCGGTTTGTTGATCTCGGCGGCAACGAAAGCCCTGCCTGGCAAGACTATTTCTTCCTGGCGCCGAATGTGCGGTTCACGCGCACGCCAGATTACGAAGCCAACACGCGCCGTCCGCAGCACGACCAGATTGCCGTCGAGCAAAGCGAAGCACAGGCGCCGCCGGCGCGGCAGGGAAGCACACAATCCACCGGGGCTACGGCATCCCACGCAGCCTCGTCCTCGCCACTGTCGGTGCCGATGAAAAGCCCCGCTTTGGACGCGGCCCGGCCGCCTGCCGGCAACAGGGCCATGATGCGTGAGAGACCGCCGGCGGCGGCCACGGCATCCGTTCCGCCAGGGCCTGCTGGCGAAAAGGCGCGGGCTGCGCCGGTCGGTCCGAGGATGGCCGCGACGGCACGCGCATCCGCACCCGCACCCGCGGCGTCTGCCCAGAAAACGGCGGCGGCGGTCAAGGCAGCCGGCCGCGAAAATGTGCGCTGGCCCTATCTGTCGGATCACGTCTTTTTCGAGGTCATGGCGCCCTACATGATCGAAGGTCCGTCACCAGCGCCGCGCGCCGTCCCGGTTCGGCGCACAGCCGCGCCGGTTGCCGAACGGGTCGACGTTCGTGCCACGCCAACGGCCGATCTCACCTCGTCGTTCCGTGTCATTGAATGCCTGCCCGGCTTGCAAGCGCCGTCAGCCTTGCCAGACGTCCGCCCGGCCAATTCGAACGAAGCCTCGGTGCAGCCGGCGGTCGCAATTCCTGCCGTTGCGAGCAACGCCATTTCGGTACGAGTCATGCCGGCTCCGGAAGAGACTGTGCCGGTTCCGGTCGCGCGCGTATCTTCGCCATTGCCCATGGCCGGCAGAATTGTGCCAACGACGACTCGCGGTCCCTATGAGCTTCCCTCGGAAGAGCTGTTGCAGCAGCCGCCGGAGGGACAAGGCTTCTACATGTCGCAGGAGCGGCTGGAGCAGAACGCCGATCTGCTGGAAAGCGTGCTCGAGGATTTCGGCGTGCGCGGCGAGATCATTCATGTTCGCCCGGGCCCGGTCGTCACGCTCTACGAGTTCGAACCGGCGCCAGGTGTCAAATCCTCCCGTGTCATCGGGCTTGCCGATGATATCGCCCGCTCCATGTCGGCGATTTCGGCGCGCGTTGCCGTCGTGCCTGGCCGTAACGTCATCGGCATCGAACTTCCGAACGAGACGCGCGAAACCGTCTATTTCCGCGAGCTGATCGAATCGGAGGGTTTTCGCAAGACCAGCTGCAAGCTGGCGCTTTGTCTCGGCAAGACGATCGGTGGCGAGCCGGTCATCGCCGAGTTGGCGAAGATGCCTCATCTGCTCGTCGCCGGCACCACCGGTTCCGGCAAGTCGGTTGCCATCAACACCATGATCCTGTCGTTGCTTTACCGGCTGAAGCCGGAAGAGTGCCGGCTGATCATGGTCGACCCAAAGATGCTCGAACTCTCGGTCTATGACGGCATCCCGCATCTTCTGACCCCCGTCGTCACGGATCCCAAAAAAGCCGTCACCGCGCTCAAATGGGCGGTGCGCGAGATGGAGGATCGGTATCGCAAGATGGCGCGGCTCGGTGTGCGCAACATCGACGGCTACAATGAGCGCGCCGCCGCTGCCCGCGACAAGGGCGAGACGGTCGTCATGACGGTGCAGGCCGGCTTCGAAAAGGGCACTGGCGAACCGCTTTTCGAGCAGCAGGAAATCGACCTTGCGCCGATGCCGTACATCGTCGTCATCGTCGATGAGATGGCCGACCTGATGATGGTTGCCGGCAAGGAGATCGAAGGCGCCATCCAGCGTCTGGCGCAGATGGCGCGCGCCGCCGGCATCCACCTGATCATGGCAACGCAACGCCCCTCGGTCGATGTCATCACGGGCACGATCAAGGCGAATTTCCCGACCCGGATTTCCTTCCAGGTGACATCCAAGATCGACAGCCGCACCATACTCGGCGAGCAGGGCGCCGAACAGCTGCTCGGCCAGGGCGACATGTTGCACATGATGGGCGGGGGGCGCATTTCCCGCGTGCATGGTCCCTTCGTTTCCGACGCGGAGGTCGAGCATGTCGTGGCGCATCTGAAGGCGCAGGGCCGCCCTGAATATCTGGAAACCGTGACTGCCGACGAGGATGAGGAAGAATCCGAGGACGACCAGGGCGCGGTCTTCGACAAGGGATCCGTTGCAGCCGAAGACAGCGATGCCATCTACGATGAGGCGATCAAGGTGGTGGTGCGCGACAAGAAGTGTTCGACGTCCTACATCCAGCGCCGTCTCGGCATCGGTTACAACCGCGCCGCGTCCCTGGTCGAGCGCATGGAAAAGGAAGGGTTGGTCGGAGCACCCAACCATGTCGGCAAACGCGAGATCATCATGGGCCGGCGCCAGCAGGTGAGCGCGCCTGACGAGGACGGCACCGATTGAGCGGCAGCGGCTTTGGCGAAGCCGGTTGTTCGGAAGCGCATATGAAAAAAGGCCGGTTGCCCGGCCTTCTTGTCAAAGCGGCTGCTGGCTTCAGCCGATCTTCTGGCCGGTCTTCGCCCAATCGGCCAGGAACTGCTCCAGGCCCTTGTCGGTCAGCGGATGCTTGACCAGCGCTTTCAGCGTCGCCGGCGGGGCCGTGACAACATCGGCGCCGATCAGTGCCGCCTGCTTGACATGGTTCACGGTGCGAACCGAAGCAACGAGGATCTCGGTCTGGAAGTCGTAATTGTCGTAGATCTGCCGGATCTCCTGGATCAGCTCCATGCCATCCGAGCCGGTGTCGTCAACGCGGCCGACGAAGGGCGAGATGAAGGAGGCGCCGGCCTTGGCGGCGAGCAGCGCCTGGTTGGCCGAGAAGCAGAGCGTGACGTTGACCATGCGGTTCATCTGGGTGCGGATCGTCTTGCAGGCCTTCAGTCCGTCGAGCGTCAGCGGCACCTTGATGCAGACATTGGGCGCGATCTTGGCCAGCACCTCGGCCTCCGCCATCATGTCCTTGTACTCGGTCGCCACGACTTCCGCCGAGACCGGACCTTCGACGATATCGCAGATCTGTTTGGTGACGTCGGCGATCTTGCCGCCCGATTTGAGGATCAGCGACGGGTTGGTGGTGACACCGTCGAGCAGTCCCAGATCGTTCAGCTCACGGATATCCTTGATGTCGGCGGTGTCGACAAAAAATTTCATGGCGGTCTCCTGACGATTTCGTCGTGCCGACAAGGGCACGTTCAGCGTTGCGCTTTGATCTAGACCAAAGTCGGGGCAAGGTCACGCCTCATGATCGAAGATTCGCCCTTTGTCGCGGCCGCACCGGTGCTGGTGCCGATGCCCGCCGAACGCCCCTACACCTACGCCGTGCCTGCAGGCATGCGTGTGGTGCCGGGTTCGATCGTGCGCGTGCCGCTCGGCCCGCGCCAGGTCGCCGGCATCGTCTGGGATGGCGCCGTCGAGAACATCGACGCAAGAAAGCTGCGTCCCATCGAGCAGGTCTTCGATTGCCCGCCGATCGACCGCGCGATGCGCCGTTTCGTCGACTGGGTGGCGCAATACACGCTGTCGCCGCCGGGCATGGTGGCGCGCATGCTGCTCAGGGCGCCGGAGGCCTTCGATCCCGAACCGTGGATCGAGGGGCTGCAACGCACCCCCATCGCACCCGATCGGATGACGGGGGCGAGAGAGCGCGTGCTGGAGACAGCCGAAGGCGGTCTTGCCTGGACGCGGTCGGGTCTCGCCCATGCGGCTGGCGTATCGTCGACGGTGATCGACGGCCTGAAGGCGCAAGGCGTGTTCGAGACGGTGATGATCCCGCCGCGACCGGTGGTGGCGGCACCCGATTCCGGCTATGCCGTGCCGGAATTGATGCCGGACCAGAGCGACGCGGCGCTGATGCTGCGCGCCAATGTCGCAGCCGGCGTGTTCAATGTCGCGCTGCTCGACGGCGTCACCGGCTCGGGCAAGACCGAGGTCTATTTCGAGGCGGTGGCGGCGGCGCTCGACCAGGGCAAGCAGGTGCTGATCCTGTTGCCGGAGATCGCGCTGACCCATGCCTTTCTCGAACGCTTCCAGCAACGCTTTGGCGCCAAGCCGGGCGAATGGCATTCCGACCTGCCGCCGAGGATGCGCGAACGGGTGTGGCGGCAAGTGGCGGAAGGCGGCGTGCGTGTCGTCGCCGGCGCGCGTTCGGCGCTGTTCCTGCCGTTCAAGGAGCTTGGCCTGATCGTCGTCGACGAGGAACACGACCCTGCCTACAAGCAGGAAGACCGCGTCTTCTACAATGCGCGCGACATGGCGGTGGTGCGTGGCCATATCGGCAGCTTTCCGGTCGTGCTGGCGTCGGCGACGCCATCGGTCGAAAGCCGCGTCAATGCCCAGCAGGGTCGATACAGCAGGGCCGTGCTCGCCGCCCGCTTCGCCGAGGCGGCGCTGCCGCACCTCAAGGCGATCGACATGCGGCGCGCGCCGCCCGCGCGTGGCGGCTTCCTGTCTCCGGTGCTGCTCGACCATATGCGCCAGACGCTGGAGAGGAAGGAGCAGTCGCTGCTGTTCCTCAACCGGCGCGGCTATGCGCCGCTGACGCTGTGCCGGGTCTGCGGCCATCGCTTCGGCTGCCCGGTCTGCTCGGCCTGGCTGGTCGAGCATCGCTTCCGCGGCCAGCTCGTCTGCCATCATTGCGGGCACAATGAGCGCCGCCCCGAGGCCTGCCCGGAATGCGGCACGCTCGATCATCTGGTGGCTTGTGGGCCAGGCGTCGAGCGCATCGCCGAGGAGGTCGTCGCGCATTTCCCCGACGCGCGCACCATCGTCTTGTCGTCCGACCTGATGGGCGGCGTGCGACGGCTGCGGCTGGAGCTGGAGGCGATCGCCAATGGCGAGGCCGACATCGTCATCGGCACGCAACTCGTCGCCAAGGGCCACAACTTCCCCAACATGACGCTGGTCGGCGTCGTCGATGCCGATCTCGGCCTGGCCAATGGCGATCCGCGTGCCGCCGAGCGCACCTTCCAGCTGCTCAGCCAGGTGACCGGCCGCGCCGGCCGCACCGGCAAGAAGAGCCTCGGCCTGCTGCAGACCTTCCAACCCGATCATCCGGTGATGCGGGCGATCGTCTCCGGCGATGCCGAGGCGTTTTACGAACGCGAGATCGCCGAGCGCGAGCGGGCGGCACTGCCGCCCTTCGGCCGGCTCGCTGGCGTCATCGTCAGCGCGGTGACGCGAGCGGAAGCCGAGGGCCACGCACGCGGCCTGCGCCGCGCCGCGCCCGAGGCAACGGATCTGTTCGTGCTCGGGCCGGCGGAGGCGCCGCTGTCCCTGCTCGGCGGCCGTCACCGCTTCCGCCTGCTGATCCAGGGCGAAAAGCGCGCCGACATGCAAGGCTTCATCCGCGCCATGCTGGCCAACGGCCCGAAGCAGCGCGGCTCGGTCAGGGTGCAGGTCGACATCGACCCGCAGAGCTTTTTGTAGGGTCGCGATATCGGCGATAGGCCGCAAGCCAGCGAGAGATGGAAGATCACATGAAAACCCTTGGCCTTCTGGGCGGCATGAGCTGGGAATCGACCGCCATCTACTACCGCCTGCTCAACGAGATGGTGCGCGAGCGCCTGGGCGGCTTGCATTCGGCGAAACTGCTGCTGTGGTCGTTCGACTTCGCCGAAATCGCCGAGCGCCAGCATCACGGCGACTGGGACGGCGCCGGCGTGCTTCTCGTCGAAGCGGCGCGCAAGCTCGAGGCGGGCGGCGCGGAAGGCCTGCTTTTGTGCACCAACACCATGCACAGGCTGGCCGATCAGGTGCAGGCGTCCGTATCCATCCCGCTGATCCACATCGCCGACGCCACCGCGGTGGCGGTCAAGCGCGCCGGCATGCAGCGCCCGGCGCTGCTGGCGACGCGCTTCACCATGGAGCAGGATTTCTACAAGGGCCGCCTCGCCGACAAGCATGGCCTGCGGCCCGTCGTGCCCGATGCGGCCGGGCGCGACATGGTGCATCGCGTCATTTACGAGGAACTGTGCCAGGGCGTCGTCACCGAAGCCTCGAAGGCGGCCTATATTGCCGAGACCGAACGCCTGCGGCGCGACGAGGCGGCCGACAGCGTCATCATGGGCTGCACCGAGATCACCATGCTCATCGGCCAGCAGGACTTCGACATTCCGGTCTTCGACACGACGCGCATCCATGTCGAAGCGGCGGTCGAGTTCGCGCTGAGCTGACCGGCGCTCGAAAATCGCCGACGCCTATCTGGCGCATGTCTGCGCCTTGGCTAGAATGCCCGGAATTTCAAAGCAGGCATTTCGAGGGGACAAGATGGATTTTGCGTTTCCATGGCCGATGAGCCAGGGCGAATGGCTGGCCTGGTCGAGCGCCGTCGTCACCGTATTGCTCGGCCTTCTGTTTTTTCTGGCGCCGGCCCTGGCCTTCCGTGCCCTGCGCTTGCAGGTCAAGCCCGAGAAGGCGGCGGCGATCGCCGAAGGGCGCGGCAGAATGTCGGGCTTTTATCTTGGCGTCGGCCTGTGCTGCATCCTGCTCGCGCAGCCGCTGATCTATATGACGCTTGGCTTCTCCTGGCTGTTCACGGCCTTCGGCCGGCTGCTGTCGATGATGTCGGATGGCGCCAACACGCCTTTCAACTGGGTCTCCATTGTGGTGGAATTGGCGCTGGCGGCGTTGCCGCTCGCCTTCGCCTTCGGCTTTGTGCCTTGAATCCTTAGCTATTCCGGGGCGCAAGACGCGTGACTTTCGCCGGATGCGACAATAGTGCCTGAAAACCATGCGGAACGACGCATTGCGGTCTTAAAATGCCTGTGCTAGACGGCAATCGACTTTCGGCAGGGGATAGCGGAAGCCGCGCCTCCGTGCTCGAAAAAATGCAGTAAGGTCAAAGATTTAGCTAGAGTTTTTGCTCGCGCCAACAATCTGCGGCCTGTCAGACAAGAGAAAAGACGGTCCGTGGCCCAATCGTCATCGCCAATCTCAGGTGTCGCAGAACGCTATGCGGGTTCGCTGTTCGAACTCGCGCTGCAGGCAAATTCCGTCGCCAAGGTCGAGGCCGACCTCAACAGTTTCGAAGCGATGCTCGCGGGCAGCGCCGATCTTACCCGGCTGATCAACAGCCCGGTGTTTTCCAGCGAGGACCAGGCCAAGGCTATCGCGGCGATCGCCGACAAGGCCAACATCACCGGCCTCACGGGCAATTTCCTGCGCGTCGTCGCCAGGAACCGCCGGCTGTTCGCCATCCCCGGCATGATCAGGGCATTCCGCCAGATCGCCGCCGAACATCGTGGCGAGACTGCTGCCGAAGTGACGTCGGCTCATGAGCTGACCGCCGCCCAGCAGACCGAGCTCAAGGCGGCGCTGAAGAGCGTTGCCGGCAAGGATGTGGCCATTTCCGTCACCGTCGATCCGTCGCTGCTCGGCGGGCTGGTGGTCAAGATGGGCTCGCGCCAGATCGATACGTCGCTCAAAACCAAACTCAATTCGCTCAAGCTTGCACTGAAAGAGGTCGGCTGATGGACATCCGCGCCGCGGAAATTTCCGCAATTCTGAGAGACCAGATCAAGAATTTTGGCAAGGAGGCCGAGGTCTCCGAAGTAGGACAGGTGCTGTCCGTCGGTGACGGTATCGCCCGCGTCTACGGCCTCGACAACGTCCAGGCCGGCGAGATGGTCGAATTCCCCGGCGGCATCCGCGGCATGGCGCTCAACCTCGAAGCCGACAATGTCGGCGTCGTCATCTTCGGTGCCGACCGCGACATCAAGGAAGGCGACATCGTCAAGCGCACCGGCGCCATCGTCGACGTTCCCGTCGGCCCCGGCCTGCTCGGCCGCGTCGTCGACGCGCTCGGCAACCCGATCGACGGCAAGGGCCCGATCAAGGCAGTCGAGCGCAAGCGCGTCGACGTCAAGGCGCCCGGCATCATCCCGCGCAAGTCGGTGCACGAGCCGATGTCGACCGGCCTCAAGGCCATCGACGCGCTGATCCCGGTCGGTCGCGGCCAGCGCGAGTTGGTCATCGGCGACCGTCAGACCGGCAAGACCGCCATCATCCTCGACACGATGCTCAACCAGAAGTCGGTGCACGACAACGGCCCCGAGAAGGAAAAGCTCTACTGCGTCTACGTCGCCGTCGGCCAGAAGCGCTCGACCGTCGCGCAGTTCGTCAAGGTGCTGGAAGAGCGCGGCGCGCTCGAATACTCGATCATCGTCGCCGCCACCGCTTCCGATCCGGCGCCGATGCAGTTCCTGGCGCCGTTCGCCGGCTGCACCATGGGTGAATATTTCCGCGACAATGGCATGCATGCGCTGATCAGCTACGACGATCTGTCGAAGCAGGCTGTCGCTTACCGCCAGATGTCGCTGCTGCTGCGCCGCCCGCCGGGCCGCGAAGCCTATCCGGGCGACGTCTTCTATCTGCACTCGCGCCTGCTCGAGCGCGCCGCCAAGCTCAACGACGACATGGGCGCCGGTTCGCTGACCGCCCTGCCGATCATCGAGACGCAGGCCAATGACGTTTCGGCCTACATCCCGACCAACGTGATCTCGATCACCGACGGCCAGATCTTCCTGGAAACCAATCTGTTCTTCCAGGGCATCCGTCCCGCCGTCAACGTCGGCCTGTCGGTCAGCCGCGTCGGCTCGGCCGCGCAGGTCAAGGCGATGAAGCAGGTCGCCGGCTCGATCAAGGGCGAGCTCGCGCAGTACCGCGAAATGGCGGCCTTCGCGCAGTTCGGCTCGGATCTCGACGCCGCCACGCAGCGCCTGCTCAACCGCGGATCGCGCCTGACCGAGCTCCTGAAGCAGCCGCAGTTCTCGCCGCTGAAGACGGAAGAGCAGGTCGCGGTGATCTTCGCCGGCGTCAATGGCTATCTCGACAAGCTGCCGGTCAACCAGGTCGGCAAGTTCGAGCATGGCCTGCTCAGCCACATGCGCGCGGCCGGCAAGGATGTGCTCGACGCCATTCGCAAGGAAAAGGCGCTGTCGGACGATCTGCGCGCCAAGCTGAAGGCGGAAATCGACGCTTTCGCCAAGACCTTTGCTTGAACGAAGCCGGACGACGGGATCAGGTTTGAAGCATGCCTTCACTAAAAGACCTTCGTAACCGTATCGCCTCGGTCAAGGCGACGCAGAAGATCACCAAGGCGATGCAGATGGTCGCCGCGGCGAAGCTGCGCCGTGCGCAAGAGGCCGCGGAAGCGGCGCGCCCCTATTCGGAGCGCATGGGTTCGGTGCTGGCCAACATCACCCAGGCTATCGGCGGCGGCGGCGATGCCCCGGCGCTGATGACCGGCACCGGCAAGGACGACGTGCACCTGCTCGTCGTCTGCACCGCCGAGCGCGGCCTGTGCGGCGGCTTCAATTCGCAGATCGCGCGCCTTGCCCGCGACCATATCCGCAAGCTGCTGGCCGACGGCAAGCAGGTCAAGATCATCTGCGTCGGCAAGAAGGGCTTCGATATCCTGCGCCGCGACTATGCATCGATGATCCTCGACCGCGTCGACCTGCGCGAAGTCAAGACACTCGGCTTCGTCAATGCCGACGCCATCGCCAAGAAGGTCATCCACCTCTTCAACGAGGGCGGCTTCGACATCTGCACGCTGTTCTATTCGCAGTTCAAGTCGGTGATCAGCCAGATCCCGACCACGCAGCAGATCATTCCGGCCGGTCTCGCCTCCGCTCCCGCAGAGGCGGTGGACGGCGGCAACGCCGTCTACGAATACGAACCGGAACCGGGCGAAATCCTCTCCGACCTCATTCCGCGCAACATCTCGGTGCAGGTTTTCCGGGCGCTGCTCGAAAACGCGGCCGGCGAAATGGGCGCCAAGATGAGCGCCATGGACAATGCCACGCGCAACGCCGGCGAGATGATCAACAAGCTGTCGATCACCTACAACCGTCAGCGGCAGGCGCAGATCACCAAGGAACTGATCGAAATCATTTCGGGCGCCGAGGCGCTCTAGGCGCGGTTCGCGGGTCATCGGCCCGCGACCGGACCGCGTGAGAAACAAAGGACGAAAAAGGGTAAAGACGATGGCGAAAGCAGCGACCCCGAAGACGGCGGCCCCCAAGGCCGCAGCCGCGAAGACCGTAGCCCCCGCGAAGGCGGCAAAGGCTCCGGCAGCGGCAGCCAAGGCGGCCCCGGCCAAGGTATCTCCGGCAAAGACGGCGGCAGCACCCGCAAAGGCCGCCGCGGCCAGGACATCGGCAGTGGCCCCCAAGGCGACCGGCGTCGTCGGCAAGGTTCGCCAGGTCATCGGCGCCGTCGTCGACGTGCAGTTCGGCGATCACCTGCCGGCGATCCTGAACGCGCTTGAGACCACCAATGTCGGCAACCGCCTGGTGCTCGAAGTTGCCCAGCATCTGGGTGAAAACACCGTGCGCTGCATCGCCATGGACTCTACCGAAGGTCTGGTGCGCGGCCAGGAAGTGCGCGACACCGGCGCGCCGATCACCGTTCCGGTCGGCCCGGGCATGCTCGGCCGCATCATCAACGTCATCGGCGAGCCGGTCGACGAAGAAGGCCCGGTCGACGCGATCGAAATGCGCTCCATCCATCAGCCGGCTCCGAGCTATGTCGAGCAGTCGACGGAAGCCCAGATCCTGATCACCGGCATCAAGGTGCTCGACCTGCTGGCGCCCTACGCCAAGGGCGGCAAGATCGGCCTGTTCGGCGGCGCCGGCGTCGGCAAGACCGTGCTGATCCAGGAACTGATCAACAACATCGCCAAGGCGCATGGCGGCTACTCGGTGTTCGCCGGCGTTGGCGAGCGCACCCGCGAAGGCAACGATCTCTATCACGAGTTCATCGAATCCGGCGTCAACAAGAAGGGCGGCGGCGAAGGCTCCAAGGCGGCACTCGTCTATGGCCAGATGAACGAGCCGCCGGGCGCGCGCGCCCGCGTCGGCCTAACCGGCCTGACGGTTGCGGAATATTTCCGCGACCAGGGCCAGGACGTGCTGTTCTTCGTCGACAACATCTTCCGCTTCACGCAGGCGGGTTCGGAAGTGTCGGCTCTGCTCGGCCGTATCCCGTCGGCCGTGGGCTATCAGCCGACGCTCGCCACCGACATGGGCGCGCTGCAGGAACGCATCACCACCACCACCAAGGGTTCGATCACCTCGGTGCAGGCCATCTACGTGCCGGCCGACGACTTGACCGATCCGGCGCCGGCGACCTCGTTCGCCCACCTTGACGCGACGACGACGCTGAACCGCGCCATCGCCGAGAAGGGTATCTACCCGGCTGTCGATCCGCTGGATTCGACCTCGCGCATGCTCGACCCGCTGGTCGTCGGCGACGAGCACTATGGCGTCGCGCGCCAGGTGCAGTCGATCCTCCAGCGCTACAAGTCGCTGCAGGACATCATCGCCATCCTGGGCATGGACGAGTTGTCGGAAGAGGACAAGCAGACGGTGGCCCGCGCCCGCAAGATCGAGCGCTTCCTGTCGCAGCCCTTCTTCGTCGCCGAAGTGTTCACCGGCGCGCCGGGCAAGCTGGTCGACCTCGCCGACACCATCAAGGGCTTCAAGGGCCTCTGCAACGGTGACTACGACCACCTTCCGGAAGCTGCCTTCTACATGGTCGGCGGCATCGAGGAAGCAGTCGAGAAGGCACAGCGCCTGGCGGCTGAAGCGGCTTAATTCAGGGAATAGGGAGTAGTCAGTAGCGGGTAGGAATAGCAGCTGCGTGATGTGGGCCGGTCAGGACCACTTACTACTGCCTAGTTCCTATTCCCTACTCACTAAATTGATCATGGCTGAAGCTTTCAAATTCGAACTGGTTTCGCCGGAGCGCCTGCTGGTTTCCGAGCAGGTCGAGTCCGTCGTCATTCCGGGCGCCGAAGGCGAGATGACCGTGATGGCGCATCACGCGCCGGTCATGACCACCATCAAGCCGGGTGTCGTCACGGTGAAGACCGCGTCGGGTGGCGAAGAGCGCTATGTCGTGTTCGGCGGTTTCGCCGACATCGTCCCGGCCGGCTGCACGCTGCTGGCGGAATCGGCTGTCGCGGTGAAGGATGTCGATCGTGCCGATCTCGCGCGTCGCATCCAGGAAGCCAAGGAAGACGCCGCCGACGCCAAGGACGACCAGACCCGCAGCAAGGCGGAGCAGTTCCTCAGCCAGCTCACGACGCTGGAAGGCGCCATCATGCCGGCCTGAGCCGGATCACGATCGTGGATTGAAAAAAGCGGGGCTTGCCCCGCTTTTTTGTTTAGCTGCCCAATGCAGCGAAAGCAGCCGCCGGTCCGCCACGGCGCAACTGTTCGAGATGGTTGGCTGTGAGCTTCATCAATCTTTCGCGCCCTGGCTCCCCCTTGGCAAAGCCGGCCAGATCGAACACCGCGGCGACAGTTTCGGCGGCCGACAGGCGGCTGCCACAGATTGCTGTCATCGGCACGTCGAGCGGATCGGTGAAGTGCGCCTCGGGCAAGGCTTTGCCACGCGCTTCGCAGGCCGCGATCCAGGCGGCCACCACCAGCATAAGATGTCTTGGCGCGGCACTTGCGTGGAGGCGCTCGATGGCCGACGCGACGATGCGCTGCGGCAGTTTCTGGCTGCCGTCATTGGCGATCTGCGCGGTGCGGTGGGCGAGCGCGGTGTTGGAAAAACGCTCGGCAAGCTCGGCCGTATAGGCTGATGTATCGAGCCCGGCGCCCTCCGGCAGCGTCGGGATCGCCTCGGCCCATAGCGCATCGACAAAGGCCCGTATCGCGGGATCGGCGAAGGCGCGGTCGACGGTGGCGTGGCCGCTGAGCAGGCCGAGATAGGCGATCCCCGAATGCGCGCCGTTGAGCAGCCTGAGCTTCATGTCCTCGAACGGCCTGACGTCTTCGACCATGGTGACGCCGAATCGTTCCCAGGCCGGTCGTCCCGCCGGGAACCGGTCCTCGACCACCCACTGGCAGAACGGTTCGGTCATCACCGGCCAGGCGTCCTCGACACCGAGTTCGATCGCGATCCTTGCCCGGTCGGCGTCGGTGGTCGCCGGCACGATGCGGTCGACCATGCTCGACGGAAACGCGACCTGGTCGGCGATGTGATTGGCGAGCCTGGCATCGTCCTTCGCGCCGAGTTCACGCAATTCGGCGAATTCGGTCAGCAGCCGGTGCAGCGTGGCACCGTTGGCCGGCAGGTTGTCGCAGCAAAGCACGGTGAAGGGCGGCGTGCCGGCGTCGCGCCGCCGGGCAAGCGCCTCGGCGAGAAAACCATGCGCGGTCTTCGGCATTTGCGGATTAGCCAGATCATGGACGATATCGGGATGAGCGGTGTCCAGTCCGCCGCCCGCCGCCCTCAGATAGGCCTTTTCGGTGATCGTCAGCGTCACGATGCGGGTGCGCGGATCGGTCAGCGCGGCGAGCACCGCGCCCGGGTCTTCCGGCGCCACCTGCATCGAGCCGATGGAACCGATGACGCGGAGGTTCTCCTCGCCGCTGCTCCTGATTGCCAGCGTGTAGAGCCCGTCCTGCGGCGACAGCGCGTCGCGCGTATCGGCGCTGCGCAGCGAAACGCCGACGATGCCCCAATCCATGTCCCCCGCCGCCAAGCAGTCGTCGACATAGGCCGCCTGATGGGCGCGGTGGAAGGCGCCGACGCCGAGATGCACGATACCGGGGATGACCTTGCTACGGTCGTATCCCGGAATTGCGACCCCCCTGGGCAACTGTTGCAGCGTGGTGTCGGACAGATGGCTTCTGGTCATCGCATTGCGGGAGCTAGGGGGTTTGGGCAGCGTGGCATGGAGATATCCCGGCGCGGCGGATGAAAGCGGCGTAACACCTGTTTCGGCCTGCCGCAAGGATGCCTGTTTCGGAGGCTACGTTGACATCGCCTCTGGCCGAACGTACCGATACCCGATCTGGAAGGAGCCGCTTTTCCCATGGTCGCGCTGACCGATCCGGACCTGCTGTTTCCATCCGAGGCGCATTCGCGCTCGCTTGCCCGCGACCTCTACGCCGGGGTCAAGGATCTGCCGATCGTCAGCCCGCACGGCCACACCGATCCGCGCTGGTATGCGCTCAACGAGCCGTTTCCCGATCCGGCGCAACTGCTCATCGTGCCGGATCACTACATCTTCCGCATGCTGTTCAGCCAGGGCGTGCGCCTCGAGGATCTCGGCGTGGCGACGCTGGACGGCGCACCGGTGGAGACCGACGGCCGGGCGATCTGGCGGCGCTTTGCCGAAAACTATTTCCTCTTCCGCGGCACGCCGACCAGACTTTGGTTCGACCATGTGCTGGCGCATCTGTTCAACATCGAGGAGCCGTTGAACGCGGCGACGGCCGACCGCCACTACGACGCCATCGCGACGCTGCTGCAGTGGGAGAATTTCCGCCCGCGCGCTTTGTTCGAGCGCTTCAACATCGAGGTGATCGCGACGACGGAAGGCGCGCTCGACGATCTCAAATGGCACCAGATAATCCGCGACAGCGGCTGGCAGGGCCGGGTCGTCACCGCCTACCGGCCGGATGCCGTCGTCGATCCCGACTTCGAAGGGTTTTCAGCCAATCTCGACCGGCTCGGCGAGATCACCGGCTGCGACACGGGCCGCTGGGCCGGCTATCTCGACGCGCATCGCCAGCGGCGCGCCTTCTTCAAAAGCTTTGGTGCGACATCGTCCGATCACGGTCATCCGACGGCCGAGACCGCCAATCTTTCGGATGCGGCGGCCGAAGAGCTGTTCAATCGGGTTCGTCATGGTTCGGACGACGAGCGCGAGAAGCGGCTGTTTCGCGCCCAGATGCTGACCGAGATGGCCAAGATGAGCCGGGATGACGGGCTGGTCCTGCAGATCCATCCCGGTTCCCAGCGCAACCACTCGCGCGCCGTCTTCGAGACATTCGGCCGGGACAAGGGTTTCGATATTCCGACCAGGACGGACTATGTCTCGGCGCTCAAGCCGCTGCTCGACTGCGTCGGGCTGGAGCGCGAGCTGACGATCATCCTGTTCACGCTCGACGAGAGCAGCTATGCACGCGAACTGGCGCCGCTGGCCGGCGTCTACCCGGCGCTGAGGCTCGGCCCGGCGTGGTGGTTCCACGACAGCCCGGAAGGCATGCGCCGGTTTCGTGAGATGACCACCGAAACGGCCGGCTTCTACAATACCGTCGGCTTCAACGACGACACCCGTGCCTTTCCGTCGATTCCGGCCCGCCACGACGTGGCGCGCCGGGTCGACTGCGCTTTCCTGGCCAAACTCGTCGCCGAGCACAGGCTGCGCGAAGACGAGGCGCATGAGCTGGCGCGGGAACTGGCCTATACGCTCGCCAAGAAAGCCTATCGGCTCTGAAATGTGATGTCGCGGGCTCGGCTGCCTGGCGCGATGAGGAGGGGACGATGACGCTACCAAGGATTTTCGCGCATGCTGGCGAGGGTGCCTGGACGGCGACGCCGGACGGCAATCGCCGACGTGTTCTCTTGCACACCGATGAACTGATGATGGTCGAGTTCGGCTTCGACAAGGGTGGCGTCGGCGCCCTGCATTCGCACCCGCATGTCCAGGCAAGCTATGTCGCCGAAGGCCGCTTCGAGGTGACCGTCGACGGCCGGACCGAGATTTTGGAAGCCGGCGGCAGCTTCATCGTCCCGTCCGGTCTGGTGCACGGCGTCAAGGCACTGGAGGCAGGGCGGCTGGTCGACAGTTTCACGCCGCACCGGGCCGATTTCCTCGCCTGATCGCGCGGAATCCATGCGCGCCGGGAGGTGCCCACACGCCGCTTTGGTCCAGCACATCCCGCAAACGAAAAAACCCGCACCTCCGGAGAGGCGCGGGCTGCTGCCTGCGCAGCTTTTGCGCCGCGATACTTCAAACATCGCCGCAGGGACACGAACCTGCCGCATCATGGCGAAAGCAGGCGGCGCGGGCTCGGCATTGGTGGGAAGGATGTGGATCAGAACTTGTAGCTGAGGCCGGCCCGGATATCGTGCGTCTGGAGATCAACGTCCGCCTTGACCAATCCAGTCGCTGCCGAGAGGTCCTTGCTGCCGAAGTCGGAATAACGATATTCGACCCGAGCGATCCATTTGTCTGTGAAGGCATGCTCGACGCCAACCCCAACCGTCCAGCCAATATGGGTTTCGTCGTGGAGGGGTATTTCACCGAAGCCGAGGTTGGATGCAGTCAACTCATATTTGGCCGCGGCCACACCGGCAGTGATGTAAGGCAAAGTCCGATCGAAAGCGTAGCCGGCCCGCAGCCGCGCCGAACCCGACCATTTGAGTTCGTTCTTGAGCAACACATTGTCGAGGGTCGTCAGCCCGTCCACATTATTGTCCGTGACGTCAGCCTCGACACCAAGCACGAAGCGGTTCGCCATTTCCTGATTGACGCCGATATGGATGCCGCCAATAAAACCGTCCGGATCGATGGAGGTGCCAACGCCACCGATGAAAAGATCGGATTTTCCGGCGGCGTAACCGAAGTGAATGCCGGCATAGAGGCCAGACCAGGTAAAGCCCGCTTCAACCGGCGCTGACTCGCCATCGATGACGGCGTCGGCCGCGAAGGCGGAGCTCGTCATGAAAATCATTGCAGCTGTGATCAAAATCGTTTTCTTCATCGTAACTCCCTGAAAATTGGAAACGTTGCGTGGCGCAGAAACAGCCAGTGGGCACACGATGCTGCCCAGCAACGAGCTACTATTGCCGCGCTTCGGCAATGCATTGAACTTCGCTATTCACGCCAGCTTGGCGCACGTCGATGCGCGACTGGTATCGTCCGATGGGGCGTCTTATGACCAGTGAATTGTCACTTCTTGCTCGGATCGTCCGACGGGTTGACGTAGGTGATCGCGAAGGGGCCTTCGCCGTGGACCTGGACAATCGTGTCGCTTGTCGTCCACGCGAAGTGATTCATTCCCGTCGGGGCAACGCCGAAGCCGCCGGCCGTCAGTTCGATACCCTTCGCCTCGTCGAGCTTGTCGCCCATTCCGATGTGAAAGTTGCCGGAAATCACCGTCACATATTCCGAGGTGGGGTGGTTGTGGGCGGGAATTTTGTAGCCTGCGGGCATCTTCAGCCGCAACACATAGATCCCGTCCTTTGACGGATCGCCCGCAACAACCGCGAACTGTGCGCCTGCTGGAAGGACAGCAGGAGCGGGTCCCCATTTGATGCTGTCGGCATTCATTGGCATGTCATCAGCAAGCAAGGGCGCTGTTCCAACGAGCAGAAGTGCAAGTGTGCAGGCAAGTTTCAACATCCCGGTATCTCCATTCGGTTCGCAGAAAAGTCGCGTTTTGCTGGGCTCGACGGATGACAAGGTCAGTCCATCGGATGGGGACTAATCGGTTGAGCTTCAGCGTTTGGAGATGTAGACGCCTGACTCGAGGTTCAACAATGATTGCAACATCGGATTTACATGCAGGAACACCGGATCACGGGCCTCCTGCCGGGCCGGACCTGTTGTCGGAAATGCTGAAAGCCGTAAGACTGACCGGCTCCGTGTTTCTGAATGCCTGCTTCAGCGCGCCGTTCGGCGTCGTGGCTCCGAAATATTATGACCCGTCCGCCCCCATGGCGCACCTGCGCCACATCAGCATTTTCCATTTTGTCGTGACGGGCAACTGCACTTTCGAGGCCGCAAACGGCGAGCGGCGAGAAGTCAATGCTGGCGATCTGCTGTTCCTGCCATTCGCCGGTCATCACAAGATCTGGAAGGGCGAACCGCTGGTGATGGCCGAAGCCGGACAAATCGTTCAGCCTGGTCGGATCGAGGGGATGTGGACTGTCAACTATGGCGGCGGCGGTGACGAACTGCGCATGGTCTGCGGCTTCCTCGAGTCTTCGGAATTCCTGTTCGCGCCGGTGTTCCGCACGCTTCCGGCGCTCATCGTCGAGAAAATGTCGGACGACAAGGTTGGCGCCCTGATCGCCTCAACCGTGCGCGAAATCGATCTGCATGTCGAGGCGGCGGCGCCGGGTTCGCAGGCGATGCTTGGACGGCTCATGGAGCTTCTGTTCGTCGAACTGCTGAGGCGTCATGTTGCCCGGCTTCCACCCGGCTCAAAGGGTTGGTTCGCGGCGCTGAACGATCCGATTGTCGGAAGGACGCTGCAGCTTCTGCACGCCGACCCAGCGCGCCACTGGACCGTCGGTCAGATTGCCGACCAGGTTGGCTCATCGCGAACGATCGTCGCGGGGCGGTTCAATGCGCTGCTCGGCCGCCCGCCGATCGAATACGTGACGAGCTGGAGGATCCAGCTGGCTGGCGAGCGTCTGCGTTTCGGTCACGAAAGTCTCGCAAGTATCGCTGCCGGTGTGGGGTATCAATCCGAGGCTGCGTTCAGTCGCGCCTTCAAACGCGTCACCGGGATCACGCCGGGAAAATGGCGAGAACGGACCGGCTCCCCCGCGGATCTTGCCATAGGAACTGCCTCACCCTGGGCCGCTTCGAGGTGACATAGACGGCCGGACAGAAATCCTCGAGACCGGCGGTGGCTTCATCGTTCCGTCCGGTCTGGTGCACGGTGTCAGGCACTGGAAGCGGGCGTCCGCAGATTCGTGGCCGTTCGGAAATGACAAAACCCGCGCCTCCGGAGAGGCGCGGGCAGTTGCCTGGGCGCCCGTGGCGCCGCGGTACTCAAGACATAACCGCAGGATTGGAAACCTGCCGGATCATGGTGAATATAAGCTTAACGCGCCGGTGCCGGGTGGTCGCGACGGCTGGTGGCCAGCAAGCGATGGGTGGCTTCGAGAATGGCCTCGACCGGCGTGTTGGCGATATCAGCCGATCCGCCACGCCTCGGCGCCGTCACCACTTCGACCATATTCGATAGCGGCCGCCAACGCTCCATGTTGGCGCCGTTGTTGACGATCACCGCCGGGGTCATGACCGCGGCGAACAGGTGCCCAAGACCGCCTTCCATGCCGACATAGGCGGCCGCCATCTCGCCGAGCGCGAGCAGCAGATCGCCGAACGCCTCGGTATCGAGCCCAAGATCCGGACCGACCACGGCTAAACGAGGTTCCTTGGCGGCAAGGGCCTGCCACGTCGGTCCGTTGCCGGGGGTCACCAGATAGATCACCTGATAGCCGGCATCGATGAGATTGCCTGATATGGCTGATATCTGGGCCTCGCTCATGAACTTGTTGCTCTTGGCGTTGCCGCCAAGAAGGATGAGCGGACGGTCGTCCGCGCCGCGAAGCTGATGCGCCATGGCGCGGGCAGCTTGCGGGACATCGAGCCTGTGGTCGAATGGCAGGTGCCGGCCGGCCAGGCGTTCGATCAGCCGATGGTAGCGCCAGGCATTGTGTTCGGGACGCAAAGTCCATCTGGTACGCCAACGCAGCGATAGAAGATAACCGGCAAAATTGGGCTCGTAGCGCACGCCGCGGCCGACAAGCCGCAGTCTGGTCGCCATCAGGCTGGGCACGCCGGTGCGGAAGTCGACGACCGTCGTTGGCCTGCCAGGCGTCGCGAACTCGGCCAGAATGGCGGAAAGCGGCACAATCGTCCTGAAGTCATCGACGAGGGCAGCGGCATGCCTGCGCAACACGCCCGTGAGCGAGGATCTGCGTATGCTGCCATAAACGATCTGGCTGTGCGGGAAGGCTGTTCTCGCCGCGCGCAATGCCGGTATCCGCAGCAATCCGTCGCCAAGCGCGTCGTTGCGGGCGTAGAAGATCAGCAGAGGGGCGGTCGAATCCATGGCCGGGTGCGGAATCCGTAGGTCGCTCGACGAAGGCGTGAAAATGGATGGGCCCGATCGAAGGCGTCTGTTCCGATCGTCAAAGCCTGATATTGAAGCCCTCCTGGCAAGTCAAAGACGATCTGCCGCGCCTGCGCCCCGGCCAGGTTTTTCCGACGGAGAGGCTTCGGTCAGGTGATCTGCCGGAGCAGGTTGAAAATCCGCTCGAACGTCTTGCCGTAAGGCGGACGCAGAAGCCCTCCGGCGCTCAGCCGGGACTGCAGGAAAACCGGCTTCTCCTTGCTGAAGGTGCGAAAACCCCATTCGCCGTGATAGGCACCCATGCCGCTGGCGCCAACACCGCCGAAGGGCTGGTTCTCCTGCACAAGATGCAGCATGCAGTCGTTGATGGTGACGCCGCCGGCGACGGTCTCGCGCAGGATGCGCTGGCGGTTGGCACTGTCGCGCCCGAACCAGTAGAGCGCCAGCGGCCGGTCCGCGCGGTTCACGTGGTCGATTGCGTCGTCGAGGGTGGTGTATTCGACGATCGGCAGCACCGGGCCGAAAATCTCCTCGCGCATCAGCCGCAGGTTTGAGCCGGGGTTTTTGACCAGGGTCGGCGGCAACTTCCGGCTCGTGGAGCCGAACTCTTCACGGGCCGGATTGACCTCGATGACATCGGTGCCGGCATCACGCGCCTCGGCAATCATGCCGCGCAGACGCTGGTAGTGCCGGTCGCTGACGATGGCGGTATAGTCCGGGTTGTCGCGCAAGGTCGGGTAGAGCCGCGCTATTGCGGTTGCGAGCTTCGCGGCGACGGTGCCTGCCTGTCCCTGCGGTACCAGCAGATAGTCCGGCGCGATGCAGGTCTGCCCGGCATTCAACAGCTTGCCGTAGGCAATGCTGGATGCCGCCGCATCGAGATCGCAGGAGGGATCGAGGATTGCTGGCGACTTGCCGCCGAGTTCGAGCGTGACCGGGGTCAGGTTGGCGGCCGCGGCGATCGCGACCTGGCGGCCGACCGCGGTCGAACCGGTGAACAGCAAGTGATCGAACGGCATCGACACGAAGGCCTTTCCCACCTCGGCGTCGCCGGCGATGACGCTGAGCTCATCCGGCGCGAAATGCTCGCCGGCCAGTCGTGCCAGCAGCGCGGAAAAAGCCGGCGTCAGTTCGGACGGCTTGACGAGCACGCGATTGCCGGCGGCGAGGGCCGCGGTGACCGGCGCGACAGCGAGCTGGAAGGGATAGTTCCAGGGTGATACGACCCCGACGACACCGAGCGGCTGCGGGAAGAGGCGATTTCTGCCCGGCAGGAACGGCATGGTGGTGGCGACGCGACGCTCCCGCATCCAGCCCTTCAGATGGGAAAGCGCGTGGCGGATGCCGGCACGCACGACAAACAGTTCCGCCAGGCGCGTCTCGTGCGCTGACCGGCCGCCAAAATCGGCGTCGATCGCCGCGCAGATGTCAGCCTCATGCCGCTCGGTAAGCGCCAGCAGGCGTTGCAGACGGTCCTTGCGGACGCCAAGGTCCGGAAAGGGCTGCGCCTCGAAGGCCGCGCGCTGCAACTGGAACCGCTCGCCGAGAGCATCCTGTCTGGTCTGCAGCATTGCCTTCTCCCTGTATTGTCGGGTCAAGCTTACATCGCGACGCGTGAAGGAATCCAGCGGGATGCAGGTGTCGCAAGGGAAGGCGAGGCTCGCCGAGCAGGCCAATCCTCAGCACTTCTCGCGGTCTGGTGATCCCTGCCTAGGCTTGTTCTTGTTGTGGTTCGATGACGGCTGCGCTACTGCAAGGCGCCACGCGGAGAGTATCTTGATCGGTTTTCACATCCTCTCCAACCTCCGAAAAATTGCTTCCAGCCCGGTATCCGCCTGATGCAGGCATCCGCGATGAGCGTTCCGGCCGAGGATCCCAAGCTGCGCGTCCTGAAGGATGTGTTCGGCTTCGATGATTTTCGTCCTGGCCAGGCCGACGTCATGGACGCGCTGCTGGCCGGGCGTCATGTGCTGGCGGTGATGCCGACGGGTGCGGGCAAATCGCTCTGCTACCAGGTTCCGGCGCTGGTTCTGGGCGGGCTCACCATCGTCGTTTCGCCGCTGGTGGCGCTGATGCAGGACCAGGTTGCCGCGCTGCGCCTCGCCGGGGTGGCGGCCGATACGATCAATTCCTCAATCGACCGCGATGCCAATATCGCCGCCTGGCGCCGCGTGGCTTCGGGCCAGACGCGCCTGCTCTATCTCGCGCCGGAGCGGCTGATGACCGAGCGGATGCTGGAGGCGCTCGCCAGGCTCGACGTCCGCCTGATCGCCGTCGACGAGGCGCATTGCATCTCGCAATGGGGCCCGGCGTTCCGGCGCGAATATGAAGACCTGTCGCGGCTGCGCGACATTTTTCCTGAGGTGCCGATCATCGCGCTGACGGCGACAGCGGACGAAAGCACGCGCACCGACATCGAGGCACGGCTGTTCGCCGAGCGCGTCGAAACCCTGGTGCTGGGCTTCGACCGGCCGAACATCAAGCTTGCCATCGAGGCCAAGCAGGACGGCAAGCGGCAGTTGCTGAACTTCGTCGGAAGGCACGCCGGCCGCAGCGGCATCGTCTATTGCCTGTCGCGCAAGAAGACAGAGGAAACGGCGGCGTTCCTCGAGAAGAACGGCGTCACCGCGCTCGCCTATCATGCCGGCATGAGCAAGGACGCGCGTGACGCGAATCAAAACGCTTTCATGACCTTGTCCGGCGTCGTCATGGTGGCGACCATCGCCTTCGGCATGGGCATCGACAAGCCTGATGTCGCCTTTGTCTTCCACACCGATATGCCGGGCAGCCTCGAAGCCTACTATCAGGAAATCGGCCGCGCCGGCCGCGACGGGCGGGAGGCCGAGGCGCATATGCTGTTCGGTCTTGGCGATATCCGCATGCGGCGGCTGTTCATCGACGACGAGGAGGCGTCGGTGGAGCACAAAAGGCGCTCGCATAGACGGCTCGACACGCTGATCGGCTATTGCGAGACGGCGCAATGCCGCCGCCAGGTGCTGCTTGGCTATTTCGGCGAGGAAGCGCAGCCTTGCGGCAATTGCGACAACTGCCTCGACCAGGTGCCGCGCGCCGATGGCGGACCGGAGGCGCGGATCATCCTGGCGGCGATCGCGCAGAGCGGCGAACGTTTCGGTGCGGGCCATGTCATCGACATCCTGCTCGGCCATGAGACCGAGAAGGTGCTGGCCAGGAGCCATCAGAGGCTGGCCAGCTTCGGAAGCGGTGTGGCGCACAAGAAGGATTTCTGGCTGTCGCTGATCCGGCAACTGGTCGCGGGCGGGTTCCTGGCACCGGATCCGGCCGGCCATGGCGGCCTCGCCATCTCAGACGGCGGCCATGCGCTCGGCCGTGGCGAGGTCCCGTTCCACTATCGCGTCGAGGTGCGCAGCCGAGCCTTGCGCGGCAAGATGCGTTCCGCACAGGGTTCCGCCGCGGATGCCGAAGGCCTGGATGCTTCGCTGCTGACCACGCTCAAGGCGTTGCGCCTGCGTCTCGCCAAGGAACGCCAGGTGCCGGCCTATGTGGTGTTCTCCGATCGAACCTTGATCGACATGGCCGAGCGCTGTCCGCGCGATCTCGACGCCTTCGCCGAAGTGAATGGCGTCGGCGCCGCCAAGCTCAAGGAGTTCGGCCAGGTTTTCCTGAGTGCAATCGCCGCGCACCAGTCCGACGGATCGGTCTGAAAGGCGACCGCGCAGCGGTGGCGAAAACGCTGGTCTCGTTAGAGGCGCCTGTCGGTCAGGTGGCGCCTACACTTATTTTTGCCATGTGTTCATGTAAATTGAGATTCGAAATTAAAAGACTGTTTTGTGCGCCTGGTATGTCATAGTTAATAGACGGCACTTTGTTTAAGTGCACAAATAGATTTGTCATCAGCAATTTAGCGATCGCTGATGGTCGAGGGCGATTATCATTCTCATGCCTAACGAGAGCTGTGCAATGACAAATAGCTTGACCTCTATATTTTCTGTGAATCCCACCAAGAGCCACGACGGCGTGATTTCGGTCCTGGGGACGCTTCCCCAATTGGCTGGAGCCCTGGCGAACGACGGGCCGTCCGGCGGCCCGACGTTTTTGGCTGCGCTGGCTGCCTCGGTCGAGGGAAGCGTTGGCTGTTACGGCACTGGGGATGCCCGCCGAGCGTTCCTTGTGGCGGCGGTCGACGCGGATTTTCTTCCCGACAGCAACATGAAGAGTTGAGGGCAAAATGCCCCTCACACTGCGCACGACACTCTGTGAGACGAGAGATGCGCTGCACGTGCTGCGCAGGGCCTTGTTCATCAGCGGCCATACCAAATCAATGGAGGGTATAGACTCACTCATTGGCGTCGCCGAAGACAAAGCCGTCCAGGCGATAAGCGCCATTGACCGGGCGGAGATTCGAAGGCCTGTCCTTGTGGCGGTGGCAAATTCGGCGGCGCCGGCAGCTATTGTTCTGCCGATCGCCCAGCCCAAAAAGCTTGGCGAGCTTCGCGACCAGGGGATGGGCCTCAGCGTATATTGCGGCAATCCCCGTTGCGGTCATCTCCGCGCGCTTGAGCTCGATGGTCTGATCGAGATCTACGGCACGCACTACGATTTCATCACCGAAAGGCGACTGGCATCGAAGTTGGTCTGCAAACGGTGCCAAAATGCCGGAGGAAGGCTCGTCGTCGTCTCCGACAAAAGGCCACGCTTCTGATCGTCAGGACGACCCGGCGCTCGAATTGGATCGCCCGGAAACCAATCTTGTCGTCAACCGGCTCGATTGCCCCCGGCATTCCGGATTGACCATCGATGGCTGTCAGCCGAGCCATGGTTGCGCCGCAGATTCTCCATAATCATTTCCACGCCATGACAGGCCTCGACTTCCCCGCTCGATCGCCTGACCGCCAGAGCCGGGCTAAAGTCCTGCGCAAGGCAAGACTGAAGCCCAATGTCGCACGCGTTGCATAATCTCTATGATCGCCGCCGTCAGGATGGATCGTGCGATTGGTTGAGGACTTCATACGGCGCTGGAACAGGCTTTCGCTGGCCTTGCAGTTCCTTGTCGCCGGCGGCGTCGGGCTGCTGGCGGTGATGCTGGTGGTCGGACTGTGGGTGACCTCGCAGATACGGCAAGGCGTCATCCGCAACTCCGCCGCCACCACGGCGCTCTATGTCGACAGCGTGATCGCGCCGCTGCTGCCGGACATGCGCAAGAGCCGCGAGCTCAGCGACAGCGTCAAACAGGCGCTTGACGAAACGCTCGACCAGGGCGCGCTCGGCAAGCGGCTGGCCTCGTTCAAGCTGTGGCGGCGCGACGGCACGGTTCTCTACGCCAAGGACAAGACGTTGATCGGCAAGGTTTTCGAGCCGAACGCCAACCTCGATCACGCTTTCAACGGTAATGTCGTGGCCGAGTTCAACAAACTCGACGACGCCGAAAGCAGAAGGGAAAAGGGCATCGGCGTGC
The DNA here is from genome assembly GCF_059683645.1 of Mesorhizobium sp. RCAM 05104. Lineage (NCBI taxonomy): Bacteria > Pseudomonadati > Pseudomonadota > Alphaproteobacteria > Hyphomicrobiales > Phyllobacteriaceae > Mesorhizobium > Mesorhizobium sp. RCAM 05104. The sequence continues at coordinate 4,169,735 of NZ_CM185033.1, forward strand.
CGCTGCTGGAAATCTACAATCCGGTGCGCGAACCCTGGTCTGGCGATGTCGTCGCCGTCTCCGAATTCTACGAAGTGGCCGAGGATTTCCAGTTGACGCTGAACGCCGCCTTGTGGTCGAGCTGGCTGGTGGTGGCTGGCGCCACGGCGGCGGCGCTCGCACTTCTTTCGGGCATCGTCTTTCGCGGCAGCCGCACCATCGAGACGCAGCGAACCGCGCTTGAGGCAAAGGTTGCAGAATTGCAGGCGCTGCTGTCGCAGAACTCGACGCTGCGCCAGCGCGTCCAGCGTGCCTCGCGCCGCGCCACCGCCATCAACGAGCGATATCTCAGGCGCATCGGCGCCGACCTCCATGACGGGCCGGCCCAGTTGGTTGCGCTGGCCGCGCTCCGGATGGACAGCCCGCTGCTACTGGACCCCGACGCCTCGGCCGAACAGCGCCAAGCCGAGGTGGCCGGCATCCACAAGACGCTCGGTGAGGCGATGCGCGAGATCCGCGGCATCTGCAACGGGCTGGTGTTGCCACAGATCGAAACGGCCGCGGTGGCCGACATCCTGCGGCTGGCGGTGGCCGAGCACGAAAGGCGCACGGCGAGTTCTGTCTCGCTGGCGCTGCCCGCACAATTGCCGGAACCTGGCGCTTCCGAGAAGATCAGCATCTATCGTTTCGTCCAGGAAGGTTTGAACAACGCCTGGCGCCATGGGCAAGGCAAGGACCAGGCGGTCAAGGCGGGGACGAAAGCCGGCAAGCTTTTCGTTACAGTGTCGGACGGTGGCCCCGGGTTCGATCCGGCAAGAAGCGAGGGCCTGGGCCTCGCCGGCCTAAGGGAGCGGATAGAGAGCATCGGCGGCCGTTTCGAAACCGCGTCCGGCCCGAAAGGCACGCGCCTGTTGATCACATTGTCCGTCGAGGAGCAGCCGTGACTGGTATCATCCACATTGCCATTGTCGACGATCACCCCCTGTTTCGCGAGGGTGTTGCGCGCAGCCTTGCCGAGATCGGCGGCTTCGAAGTGGTTGGCGAAGGCGCGAACGCCGAGGACGCCGAGCGTCTGGTCGAGGCCAAGCACCCCGACATACTGCTGCTGGACATCAGCATGCCGGGCGGCGGACTTGCCGCCGCGGCAAGCATCCTGGCCCGGCATTCCGGCCAGAAAATCGTCATGCTGACGGTATCGGAGACCAACACTGACGTTGCCCAGGCGCTCAATGCCGGGGTGCGCGGCTATGTGCTGAAAGGCGTCGGCTCCAAGATGCTGGCCGAAATCCTGCGTGACGTGTCTGCCGGCGAAAGCTATGTCTCGCCAACGCTGTCGGCGAGACTGCTGTCGGACCTGCTGCAGCCAGCCACCCGCAGGGTGGATCCGCTGTGCCTGCTCACCGACCGCGAGGCCGAGATCCTGCGGCTGGTGGCGGAGGGCTTGAGCAACAAGGAGGTTGCCGGGCGGCTTGCGCTGCAGGAAAAGACCGTCAAGCATCACATGACGCGGGTCCTGTCGAAGCTCAATGTGCGCAACCGCACCGAGGCCGCGCTGCTGATGCACGAGGCGAAGGACCGCACCGGCTGAGGGCGAGGCTGATCCCTGGCCGGCATCCGTATCGACGCAAAAAACTCACCCCCGCCCGAAGGCGAGGGTGAGGTGAGAAGCGAGTGTTGCCTTACTAAACTCCCCCGCTCTCTCACAACCGTTGGGCCTCACAACCGTTTCAGGCGGGCCAAATCGGCGGCAGTCGCCGCGCGCTCGACGATTGTGCGGCCAAGCGCATCCTTCATCACGAAGCGGCCGTTTTCGATCTTTTCCCGGAGGCCATCGGGGTGGACAACCTGGATGATGCTGCCGTGAATACTGACCTTGTCGCCCGTCTCGGGATTGACGTGGCTGTTGCTGGGACCTGTACCGCTGCCGCTGCTACCACTGTTGCTACCGCTACCCCCGCTGCCGCTGTTGCCGCTGCCGCTGCCGCTGTTGCCGCCGCCGCTACCGCTGTTGCCGCCGCTACCACCACTGCCGCTACCGCTGCCACCTTCACTCTCGCCGCCATCATCCTCGGCGCGGACATCGGCAGGAACGATCCTGGCGGTGCCGTCAAACGTCAAGTGATAGGGTGCGACTGTAAGAACGAGCGCCGTCGAGGCCCGCAGAACGAACCAGCAAATTCGGGTCAACGACGGCGCTCTCATGTCTACAGTCCAGCCATGCTAGGGCGTGGTCACCGGCGGTGGGATGCCGTCGTCGCTGGCATCGGTACCATTGTCGTCGCCAGCGTCGTGGCCTGCCCCGTCATCGGCGCCATCATGGCCTTCGCCGTCGTCGCCGCCATCATGGCCTTCGCCGGAGTGGCCACCATCGCCGCCGCCACCACCTCCACCTTCGCCACCACCACCTTCACTCTCGGCGTAGGCGCTGGCGGAGACTACCTTCGCGACACCGGCGCCGTCAAAGGTGAGATGGTAGGGCGCGATGGTCAGCGCGAGCGCCGCGGAAGCCCGCAGGGCGAGCCAGCACAGTCGGGTTAGGGGTAGTTTGCGCATCTTGATCCTCCTTATGCCGGTCTGTGGCAGGTCCTGCTTGAAAAAAACGGACCCGAACCGGCGTTGTTGACAGGAGGAGCATCCGCCGGAACGGAGCCCGACGAAAGCGGCCCAAGACCCATGCCTTGCCTGATAGGACTTTTTCGCCACCGGCATCCGACTTAAGTCCGCCGTCCTAGCCGGCTCCGCGGGTGGGCAGGTCAGCTCGGCGTCGGGCAGCCCTCAGTCAATCCGAGTCCAGCCACCAGGCTCGACGCCTTTCATGCAAGCCGCATCGGCCGGCTGGCATCAGTCGGGCTTCTTGGTTGGAGGTCTAGTGAAGATGCCGCGGAGCTTGGGGAAATACAGGACTACAACCGAGGCCGCCAAGATCAGCAGGAGGAAAACCACGAACTGCATGATCGTGTAGCCGATCTGATCGCGCGGCATGAACCAACCGGCCACGACACCGGCGCCAGCCAGGAGAATGCGAATGAGCCAACTCATAGTGATGGAATCCAATGGTTGAACGCTGCCAGCATATCGGGTTCTGCCCGCCGGACCTTGCCCTGGATCAAGCGCCTATGATGGCAGCGGCCCGGTGTGAGGAAAAACGAGCGGTCGCGTGGCGAATGACTGGCGGTAATGCTCACGGGCGAAGATCCTACTGTGTCGTCGCAATGGAGCGCCTGAAAAGGAGCAGGCTCGCTCCGAGAAACGTTATCCCCATTATCAGCACGGTCGCGAACTCCTTCCATACAATTGTGAAATCCGCCCCCCGGGAGACGATCGCCTGCATGAAGCTGACGTAATGTCGGGAAGGCAGAAACCAGGTTACGTACTGAAGCCATTGAGGTTGGCTCGCGACCGGTGACATGCCCCCCGACAACATCATCATCGGCATGACGACCATCATCATCAGCAGCGCGAACTGAGCCATGGTGCGCGCCAGCGTACCGAGAAAGATGCCGATGGCAGCGGCGGCAAATACGTAGATGGTCGTGCCAAGCATCAGCAACCCGCGCGAGCCAGCGATTGGAACGTCGAGCGCTCCCTCCACGACCAGCAGCAATGAGCAGGCGAATGCGACGATGATCACGAGGCCGTTCGCCCAGACCTTGGCCAGCGCGATCTCAAATGCCGTGAGGGGCATCACCAGGAGATGCTCGATGGTGCCGTGCTCGCGCTCGCGCAACAGCGCCGCTCCGGTCAGGATGATGACCAGCATCGATAGCTCATCTCCCAGGCTTACAATCGACTTGAACCAAGATTGGGTTCCGTCAGGATTGAAGGCGCGACGGATGGCGAGGTCGGAGGAGCGCCCCGTTGTCGTTTCGAAATCCTTCCGGTAGCGGTCGACCTCATTCGTCACCATGTTCTGGATATAGCCGGCACCGAGCGAAGCCTGTTGCGAGGCCGTGGCGTCCACATTCACCTGGATTTCGGTGTCGCGTCCCTTTCTCGTGTCTTTCTCGAACCCCGGGGGGATGACGACGATGAAGGTGTAGAGCCCCTCGTCCATCGCCCGGTCGATGTCGGCGGCACTGATGGTTTTGACGGTCTGGAAGTACGGCGGATAGAACAACCCGGCGATCGAGCGAGAGAGCCGCGATTGGTCCTCGTCGACAATGCCGATGGCGGCGTTGTTGACAGTCTCTCCAGCGCCGGTCGACTGCATGTAGATGCTGAAGCCAAACGACCAGATGATAAAGAGGATCATCGTCAGGTCCTTTGCAAGCGCCCGGAGCTCCTTGGTGCCGAGCCAGAAGATGTTGGAGAAGCTCGATATCATCACTTCTCCTGTTTTTTCAGCAGCATCACCGACAGCATAAGAAAGGCCGGGGGGAACAGCGCGAGCGCGACGAGATCGGTCATCATGTCGCCAAGCCCGAGCCCCTTGGTGAAGGCGCCGACGCTCATGTGCGTGTAGTAGGTCGTCGGCCACAGCCGGCCCATCAGGCGCGCGCCGCCTTCGAGCGTCGAGACGGGCTGCATCATCCCCGAGAATTGCATGGTTGGCAGCATCGACAAGACCGCGCCAGCGAAGACCGCTGTCACTTGGCTCCTGGTGAGGGTCGAGATGAAGAGCCCATAGCCAGTGGCGGCCGCGGTGTAGAGCAGAGCCCCAAGGGCCAGAACCATGCCGTTGCCCTTGAGTGGAACCCCAAACAAGAACAGCACGGTCGCCGTCAGGATGACGAAATTGATCATTCCGACGCCGAGATAAGGCACCTGCTTGCCGATCAGGAATTCCAGCCGGGTGGTTGGCGTCGCATAGAAATTGGTGATCGTGCCGATCTCCTTTTCCCGGGCGACGCTCACCGCCATCAGAATCGCCAGGAACATCATCATCAGCATGGCCGGAAGCGATGGCCCGATGGAATAGATGCTCTCGGCTGTCGGATTGTAGCGATAGCGGACCTGGAGCGTCGTGGTGGGATCGGATGTGGATGGAGTGCTCGCCTCACGGCTTCTCTGCTCGGAAAAGAGATCGTGCGCCTGCTGCACATATCCCTCGATGGTCGCCGCCCTCGTGGTGTTCGCGCCATCGATCCAAGCCGAGACCTGCCAGTCGGAGCCGCGTTTCACCATGCGGCCGAAGTTCGGCGGGATCTCGATAGCGAGCTCGATCTCGTTGGACTTCAGGCGGTCTTCCATCGCCTGCACGTTCTGGATCGGCGACCGCTCCGTAAAGTAGTTGGAGCTCGAAAAACCGCCGAGATAGGCCCGGCTTTCGGGTGTGTTGTCATGGTCGAAAGCCGCGTAGGTCAGATTGGTCACGTCGTTCGACAAGCCGAAGCCGAAGATCAGCATGATGATGAAGGAGCCGAGGAAGGCGAAGGCGAGCCGGACGGGATCGCGCATGAGCGACAGCATCTCGCACTGCGTGTAGGCGAACAGGCGCCGTAGCGGCAGGAAGCGCGGGCGAGCAGGCGAAGTGGCCCGCGCTTCCTGTCGGACCAGCGACGGAGCTTCCTGCGCGGATCGAGGCCCCTCGGCCTCCTCGATATAGGCGATGAAGGCCTCTTCGAGATCGGCGCCGTTCTTGGAGGCGATCACGTTCTCCGGCACGTCGCACACGAGCACGCGACCCGCATGCATCAGTGAGATGCGGTCGCAACGCATCGCTTCATTCATGAAATGCGTGGAGACGAAGATGGTCACGTTTCGGCTTCGCGACAGGTCGACCAGCAGCCGCCAGAATTCGTCTCGCGCCTGCGGATCGACGCCGGAGGTCGGCTCATCAAGTATGAGGAGCTCGGGATCGTGCACGATCGCGACCGCGAGCGAGAGGCGCTGGCGCACACCGAGCGGAAGGGAATTGGCGTCGGCATCCGCGTAGTCGGTCAGCCCAATCTCCTTAATGAGCTTTTCGCTGCGGTCGGCAGCATTGGCTTTGCTCAGATGGAACAGGCGGGCGTGCAGAAGAAGGTTCTGGCGAACCGTCAGCTCGCCGTAGAGAGAAAAGGATTGCGTCATGAAGCCGACGCGCCGACGTATCGACAGGTCCTTGGCGTCGACCGGGCTGCCGCATACCTCCGCCTGACCCTCAGTCGGCGCAAGCAGCCCGGTCAGCATCTTCATCGTCGTGGTCTTGCCGCAACCGTTGGAGCCAAGGAAGCCGAAGATCTCGCCTTTCTCGATGGTGAAGGAGACACGATCGACCGCGGTGAACTTGCCGAAGCGGCAAGTCAGGCCCTTCGCCACGATCACCGGTTCTTCGGCGCTCGGCTTGCGCGGCGGAATGACAAAGCGCTCCTGTTTGCTCTTTTGCCCTGGCTGCAAGGCGACAAAGACCGATTCAAGATCTTGTTCGCCGGTGGCTTCCCGGAGCTCGTCGGCGGTGCCGAAGGCGAGTATTTTCCCGTGATCCATTGCGACCAGCCAATCGCAATGGCTGGCTTCGTCCATGTAGGCGGTCGAGACAACGACGCTCATCGCCGGCCGCTCGCGGCGCAGGTCGGCGATGAGCGTCCAGAATTGTCGCCTCGAGAGTGGATCGACCCCCGTCGTCGGCTCATCGAGAATAAGGAGGTCGGGATCATGGATGAGCGCGCAGCACAGTCCCAGCTTCTGCTTCATGCCGCCCGAGAGCTTCCCAACGGGACGGTCGAGAAAGGGCAGCAGTCCCGTTGCGCCCGCGAGCTGGCGAATGCGCATCTCCCGCTCAGCCGCGGCAAGACCAAACAGCGTGCCAAAGAAAGCAAGGTTCTCCGCAACGCTTGTCTCCTGGTAGAGGTTCTTTCCGAGCCCCTGCGGCATGTAGGCGATGCGCGTGCAAACCGCCCGGCGATGTCTGGCATTGGCCATGCTGCCGTCCAGGACCTGGACCGTCCCGATCTGCAGCTTCCGCGCGCCGGCAATCAAACCAAGCAGGGTCGACTTGCCGGCGCCGTCGGGGCCAATGAGGCCCGTCATCCGGCCACTCGGCAGGTCGAACGACACGTTGTCGAGCGCCAGGACCTTGCCGTAGGCATGGGTCACGCCGGAGATCCGGGCAATCTGGCCAGCCGGTGCCGCCATCGTCATTCTCCGGCGTCGACGGGATCGCCCGGGAAACGTTTCTGCAGGGACTCCGGCCAGTCGGGCGGGTTCGGGTCGAGCCGGACATAGCCGGTGCCCCTCGCCCCGGTCTTCACTTGCTCGATGTGATCGTCAACGAGGCTCGGCGGAATGCGCAGCTTGACCCGGAACATCAGCTTGTCCCGCTCGCTGCGTGTCTCGATCTGCTTCGGGGTGAACTGGGCTTCGGGCGAGACGAAGCTCACCTTGGCGGGCACGGCGAAGTCGGCGCCGTCGAACTGGATGCGAGCTTGCGAGCCTACGGGAACCCGCATGGCCTGCTCGGAGGTCAGATAGATCTCCATGTATATCTCCGAGAGATTGACGATCGTCAGAACCTTGCCGCCGGCGCTGACGACTTCGCCGGGATTTGCAAGGCGATAGAGGACGCGGCCCTTGACTGGTGTTGCGAGGGTCGCGTCGGCGATCTGGGCATCGGTCTGGTCCACCAAAGCTTTCGCCGCATCGATCGAGCGCTCCCTGGCGGTCACATTCTTTTCCGCGGCCTCAACGATGGCGCGTGCGGAATCGCGTTCGCTCTGGTACTGATCGCGTGTCTGCTGGCTGAGAGCGCCTGTATCGACGAGTGTGAGGGCCCGGCGGAGGTTGGCCTCCTTGAGCATTAATTCGGCCTGCCGCTGAGCCACCGTCGCCTTCGCCTCGAGCATCGACGCTTCCTCGGAGGTCTGATCGGCGACATACTTGGCACGCTCGGCCAGAAGTTCCGTGGTATCGATCCGGGCGAGGATCTGTCCGGCGGAAACGAGGTCGCCCTCTTCGACGAGCACGTCTCGTACGCGACCGGCGGATTTCGCCGAGATGTCGACCTCATCGGACTCGATCCGACCGTTGCCCGATACCAGTCCATCCGGCAGCTTTCCTTGCTGGCTCTGCCACCAGTACCAAGCGCCGCCAGCGCCGGCCGCCAAGATCAGGACAAAGATCAGAACACTCGTCGTCGATGGGCGGCGGATTTTCACTCGTGCTGCTCCTACAAGGCGGCGGAAATCGGAGTAAGCTCTCGATCCAGCTCAAATCCTGATTTTTCAAGAACCGCATCGAAAACGACTTTCTGAGAAAGACCGCCGCCAGGGCGGTTCTCCAAGGTCACGGTCCCGCCGTACCGTTCGATAATTTCCTTCGCGATGGCCAGACCAAGGCCGGCACCTGGAATTGATTGCCAGCGGCCTGGGTCGACGCGAAAGAACGGCTCGAACGCCTTGTTCAGCAGCTCGTGCGGGATGCCCGGTCCGCGATCGGCAATGCTGAGGACGACGCGACCGTCCGCTGCGGCAAGCGAAACGCAGCAACCCTTGCCATGGGTGGCCGCGTTGACGATGAGATTGCGCAGGGCCCGGCGCAGGCCAAGCGCGCCTGCCCTCACCGAGACCTTGTCCAAATTGCCGGTCGTCACCGCGTGACCAAGCGAAACCATCTCGGTCTCGATGTCACGCACCAGCCTTTCAAGATCGACAGATTCGACGGCATCCCCCGCAACCTCCTCGCGCACCAGCCGGATGGCGCTGTCGGCGATACGGTCAAGTTCCTCGAGATCGTGCAGCCATTTCTCGCGTTCTTCTTCCGCCAGAAATTCGACACGCAACCGCATGCGCGTCATCGGCGTTCGCAGATCATGACCCGCGGCTGCGACCAGCCGCATGCGGCTTTCCATGGCCGCCTTGAGCCTGGTCGAGAGCTGGTTCAGCGCGCGTGCGGTGGCACGCACCTCGCCAGAGCCTTCTTCCGGCAGCGGCGCAAGCACCCCATCCAGCCCGATGCGCGCGGTGGCGGCTTCCAGCATGACCAGGGGCTTCGTCAAAACCGTCGCGAAGTAGAGCGAAACGGCCGTGGCACCAAGCACAATCAAGGTGATCCAGCCAGCCAGCACCAACCAGCGGTCGGCCGGCGGCGAGAAATCCGGGATATCGACGGCCATCCAGCGGCCGTCCGGCAGTTGCACCGAGGCGACCATGCCTTGCTTGCCTGCGACGCGGACCACGACGGCTGGAAAATCCGCACCGCTGTGTTGAAGTGCTCGGGCAAGAAAATATGTTGCGCGTTCGTCTTCCTGCCCGCTTGCCGGCCGAGTCCCAAGCTCGATCCGCAGATCGTCGGCGCTGGCGACATGGCTCGGGAGCGACTGCGCCAGAAGCCTGATCTGTCGTGCAACCGGCTCTATGGTCGATTCCGGCGTTGGCGGCCCAACCACACTGACGACCGCAAACGTCGCCAACGCAACCACCCCGACGATCGCCGCCACCAGAAGCAGCGCAATCCGCGCTCTGAGAGAACTCATGCCCGCTCGTCCAAGGTCTCGACGCGCACGGTCATCTGGTAGCCGCCATTGCGCACAGTCTTGAAAAGGGGCGCCGCCGCATCTTCGCCAAGCTTGCGCCTAAGCCGGCTCATCAGCACATCGACGGAGCGATCAAGAGGTTCCCGCTCGCGGCCTTGCGTGAGATCCAGAAGCTGGTCGCGCGACAGAACCCGACCCGGCCGGTCGACAAAAACCTGAAGCAGATCGAACTCCGCACCGGTAAGGTCGATTGTCTCGTCTCTCACATTGGCGACACGGCGGATGCCTGGCTCCATCGTATAACTGGCGAAGCGGTAGACCCGGGTGATGGCAGGGGCCTGGTCGTGCGACGAGCGCCGCAGCACCGCGCGGATGCGTGCCGTCAACTCGCGCGGGTTGAATGGCTTGCCGAGATAATCATCGGCGCCGAGCTCAAGTCCGACGATGCGGTCCACATCCTCCTTCAGTGCCGTCAGCAGAATGACAGGGACATGCGGTTTGCTGTCACGCAGGGCGCGGCATATATCGAGGCCCGAGCCATCGGGCAGCATGACATCGAGCACGATCAGATCGAACTGCCCTGTGATCAGCTGTTGCTCGCATTCGCGCCGGTCCGCCGCGACTGAGACACGGAAACCCTGGCCGTCGAGATAGCGACCGATAAGCGTCCTGATCTCGCGATCGTCGTCGACGACAAGAATCTGTGGTTGTGGCTGCATTGCCTGGTTTGCCCGATGCCGTTTTGCCTGTTCTTTGCCGGGTTATAGGGCGAGCTGTGGGAGTGCGGGACGGAAAATTGCAACGGAATGTTTCCAGGCAGGGCACAGAAACATTCTGTAACAAATCTCCCTTTTTCAGCAACCTTCGGAAATAGATCGAAGCAAATGGGAAAAAAAAGCTCCCTATCCTGCTGCTACGTTGCATGTTGGAAAGGAATACATCATGCGGAGCAGGTTTTTCGCGCTTGATCTCTTTTCCGTGGCGGGGATTCATCCCGCGCTGGCGCGGCAGTTTGAACTCGCCGCCGCATCCGGCGACGGTCCGCCGGCCGTTGGGGCCGAACAGATTGACGCGTGGCGCGACCATACCGGCGCGCTGAAGGTGGTGCTGGCGCTGCCGCGGCCTGACCATGGTCTTGGGGGCTCCGGAGAGCGCGAGCCCGACGCTGGCGCGGCCGGCGCTGAAAGCAACGCCGATGTCCCCGATCCTTTCGCCTTTCAGGAAAGGCTGGCCGACGATCTCACCAGACGTGCTGCTTCCGCGGGCAGGCTGAAGGACGCAATCGCCGCGCTGCGCACCAAGCTGACGCCCGAACAGCTCGAAATCCTTGCTTCGGCGGAACGACCCCAGGGGCCACCTCCCGGCCCCTTGGACAATCCGCCGGGCGATGCAGCTGGCCCCAGAGGCCTGCCCAGTCCTGGCAGGCGGCTCCCACCCCCCAACCCCGGATAGGTGAGCAACTCTGAGCGGCTGCGCCGGCCGGATCTGCTGCGTGTCGCTAATGATCCGGCCGGTTCCTTTCCCGAAACGGCGGCCCATCCGAACGGATGGGCCGTTCGAAACCAGGAAAATCGAAAGCACAAGAATGTGGGAAGCCCTGATGATGGTGCGGTTGATCGCATCCATCGCTCCGACTTTTTCGAACGGCAACGGAGTCAGCGTAGCGCCGGTGACCCTGCCGGCGGAGACGCTCAAAGGGATGATCCGGCTGAGCTTTGCCGCGTATCGCCTGTCACTGCCGCTTTCCGACCATCGAAACGAAACCAGAAATCATGATCAGAAAATTGCGTAAGGGATATTTTGTCCTGGCGGGCGTGTTGATTGCAGTCGCGGCACTCAAGGCCTATGGCCGCGGTGCGGTCGACCCCGCGGCACAAACGGTTGCGCCCGCGCAGGCCGCCGCGTTGACGGTTTCGGTCGAGAACGTGCGTCCCGAGCTCATCGCTTCCTCGATCAATGCCACGGGCACGGTTGCGGCCTGGCAGGAAGGGGCGATCGGCGCGCAAGCCAGTGGTTTGCAATTGACCGCGGTGCTGGTTTCCGAAGGCGATCAGGTGAAATCAGGCGAAGTCGTCGCGCGGCTGGACGCCTCGCTGTTGAAAGCGGAACTGGCCGAGCAGAAGGCTGCGATCACGCAGGCCCAGGCGACATTGGACGCGGCCATATCGGCGGCCGCCCGTGCCGACAAGCTGCTGGCGAGCAAAGCGGTCAGCGCCGAGACGGCAGAGGATAAGGCGACGGCGGTCAAGACCGACCGGGCGCAACTGGAGCAGGCTGAAGCTGTCGCCCAGAAATTGCAGGCGGAACTCGATCAAACGACGATTCGCGCGCCCTTCGACGGCATCGTCTCCAGCAAGCCGTCGGTCGCCGGCTCGATCGTTCAAACCGGCACCGAGCTCATGAAGATCATGCGTGACGGCAGGCTGGAGGTCGGTGTTCTCATTCCGGAAAAGGACCTGCCGGCAATTGCGGTTGGCCAGTCGGCCACCATCGTCGACGCGGCGGGGCGCACGACAAAAGGAGCGGTTTCGTCCATCGCCGAGACGGTCGACTCGACTACGCGGCTTGCCACCGTCCGTGTCTCCCTGGGCGAAGGCTCGGGCCTGAAACCGGGCATGTTCGCGCGTGTATCGATCGCAACCGCGGCTTCGCCGCAACTGAGCGTCGCCGAGGCCGCCCTGGTCTGGCATGACGGCAAACCTGCCGTCTTCGTCGTGGGCGACGGTGGAAAGGTCAGTGCGCGCGCTGTCTCGACCGGCATGCGCCAGAGCGGCCGGGTGGTGGTCGAAGCCGGCCTGTCGGAAGGCGACAGCATCGTGGTTGCCGGCGCCGGTTTCCTCAACGACGGCAATCTGGTGCGCATCGCCACCAGGGAGGCGGATGCCGGCGATGCCGCGACCGCCAGGGATATTCCCCGATGAACGCCATTTCCTCCTGGTCGATCCGCAACCCGGTTCCGACCATCGTGCTGTTCCTGTCGCTGACGATCGCCGGCCTGCACGGCTTCATGCAGCTGCGCACCAATAACATGCCCGACATCGACCAGCCGACGGTCACCGTCACGGTGACGCAGTCGGGCGCGGCTCCAAGCGAGATGGAGGTTCAAGTCGCGCAGGTGATCGAGAATGCCGTGGCGAGCCTCGAAGGCGTCGACGACGTCTCGACTTCGATCAGCGAAGGTTCTTCGGTCACCACCATCGAGTTCACGCTCGACACAAATTCCGAGACGGCCGCCAACGACGTCCGCAATGCCGTTTCGGGTGTACAGTCCAGCCTGCCGGCCGCCGCCCAGACACCGGTCGTGGCCAAGGTCAACGCGACAGGCAATTCGGTGCTGACCTATGTGGTCGAGGCGCCGACCATGTCGCCCGACCGGCTGAGCTGGTACATCGACAACGACGTCGCCAAGGCCATGCTCGGCGTCGACGGCGTTTCCAAGATCACCCGTTCGGGCGGCGTCGACCGGGTCATCCGGGTCGAGCTCGATCCCGATCGGCTTGCCGCGCTCGGCATCAGCGCCGGCGATGTCAGCCAGACGCTCGCATCCAACAATGTCAACCGGCCGGGCGGCCGCACTGCCATAGGCGGCCAGGAGCAGTCGGTGCGTACGCTCTCCAGCGCCGCGACTGTCGAGGCGCTGGCCAATACACGTATCGCGCTGACCGGAGCAGGCGACGTCAAACTCTCCGATCTCGGCACGGTGGTCGACAGCTGGGAAAAGCCGCGCCAGGCGGCCTATCTCGACGGTAGAGAGGTCGTCGCCTTCAACATCTACAGGTCCGTCGGGTCGAGCGAGATCGACGTGGTCAAGGCCGCGCGCGCCGCGATCACCGGAATCGCCTCCAGGACCACCGCCGCAGAATTCACCGAGGTCACGTCCTCATCGGGTTTCGTCCAGGAAAGCTACGATGCCGCGTTTGAAGCGCTCTGGCTCGGCGCGCTGCTCGCCATCGGCGTCGTCTGGCTGTTCCTGCGCGACATCAGGGCGACGCTGGTATCGGCGGTCGCCATGCCTTTGTCGCTGATCCCGACCTTCGCGGTGATGGCGGCCTTCAACATCTCGCTCAACAACATCACTCTGCTCGCTCTGTCGCTGGTGGTCGGCATTCTGGTCGACGACGCCATCGTCGAGATCGAGAACATCGTGCGCCATATGCGCCAGACCGGCAGCAGCGCCTATCAGGCGGCGATCGAGGCCGCCGACGAAATCGGCCTTGCGGTGGTTGCGACCACCGCGACCATCGTCGCCGTGTTCCTTCCGGTGGCCTTCATGCCCGGCATTCCCGGAAAATTCTTCTTCTCCTTCGCCGTCGCCGTGTGCGTCTCGGTGCTGTTCTCGCTGCTGGTCGCGCGCATGCTGACGCCGCTGATGGGCGCCTATCTGGTGCGCGCCGGCGCCCACAGCGAGGACGACATGCCGGCCTGGGTGCCGACTTATCTCTGGCTGTTGCGCGGCGCGCTCAAACACCGCTGGATCACACTTGTCGCCGGCATCGCCTTCTTCGCCGGCTCAATGATACTGGCGACGAAACTGCCGACCGAATTCATGGCCGCCGCCGATCGCGGCCGTTCGGTGATCTCGGTCGAGCTGCAGCCGGGATCGACCATCGAGCAGACGGCGGCCGTCGTGCAGGGCATCACCAGCCGTCTCGAGAAAGAGCCGGCGGTCGACAGCGTCTTCGCGACCATCGGCACAGCGGCCACATCGGGCGGCGGACCGAACCGCGGATCGACATCGGCCGAGGTGCGCACCGCCACCGTAACCGTCAATCTGAAGCCGCGCGCCGAACGCACCGCCAGCCAGCAGGCGTTCGAGGCCGAAGCCTCGCCGAAGCTCAACGACATCCCCGGGGCCCGCATCCAGTTCGGCGCCGATGGCTTTTCGGGAGCCAAGGTGTCGGTCACGCTGGTCGGCGACGATGGCGAAGCGCTGCAGAAGACGAGTGAAGCGCTGATGGACGAGATGAAATCGATCCCGGGCCTCAGCAATCCAACCTCGACGGCGGCGACCACCAAGCCGGAGCTGATCGTGCGCCCGGACAGCGCAAAGGCTGCTCAGCTCGGCATCACGCCGACCGAGATCCCGATACGGTGAAGATCGCCACCCTTGGCGATACCGACACCAGCCTGCCGAAATTCAATCTCGGCGATCGCCAGGTGTCGATTGTCGTGACACTGCCTGATGGAGCTATCGACGATCCGTCGAAACTGGCTGTCCTGCCGCTGACCGGTACGAAGGGCGTAGCGCCGCTCGGCGCGGTCGCCGACATCAGCTTCGGCGCCGGGCCCAACAGCATCGCACGGGTGGATCGCAGCCGCAGCGCCACCATCGAAGCGAATCTTTCCGGCATCACGCTCGGCGAAGCGACCACGGCAATCCGCGCTCTGCCGGTCATGCAGAACTTGCCGGACGGCGTGCACGAACTGGCGCGTGGCGACGCCGCTCGCATGCAGGAATTGTTTGCCGGCTTTGCCACCGCGATCGCCGCCGGCATCCTCCTGATGTACCTGACGCTGGTCCTGCTGTTTCGCAGTTTCGTGCAGCCGGTGACCATTCTGGTCGCGCTGCCGCTGTCGGTGGGCGGCGCGCTCGGCCTGCTTTTGATCACCGGCAAGGCGCTTGGCCTGACACCCCTGATCGGCCTGCTGATGCTGATGGGTATCGCGGCGAAGAACTCGATCCTGCTCGTCGAATATGCGCTGGTGGCGCAGAAGGAACGTGGCCTGGGCCGCTTCGAGGCGCTGATGGACGCTGCCCGGAAGCGCGCCAGGCCCATCGTCATGACATCCATCGCCATGGGCGCCGGGATGCTGCCGATCGCGCTTGGCATCGGCGCCGATGCCGAGACGCGGGCTCCAATGGCGATCGCCGTGATCGGCGGGCTGCTGTCCTCGACCATGCTCAGCCTGGTCTACGTGCCGGTGGTCTACACCTTCATGGACGACATCCAGCGCTTCCTCGCCCGCCACCTGGGCAAGTTGCTGGTGGAACCACCCGATGCCGGCAGCCAGGCGGCGAGCGCAACTCCAGGGAAAGATCGACCAGACAATGCCTATCCAGCCTGAGCGGTCCCTGCAGTCGGGCCCCGGGGCGCCGCTGTGCGCCCCGGGCCGCAATGCTCGCCTCGCCCTTCTTCTGGCGGCTTGCATCGGCGTCATGGGCGGCATGATCGCGGCGACGGTGATCGGGGTATTCCTGGTGCCGCTGCTGTTCGTGACGGTGCGCCGCATCTTCAGGGGCGGGCGGCCAGGCAGGATGCCGCGACCGACACCGGGCCCGAGGCGACGATCCATGACAATTGAGGGTAAGGGTATGACGGGTGATGATTTCGCCAGCAGGCGGGCCTCGGCGCGGATCAGCAGCGCACCGGCAAGACGCGCTGTCGGGGCGCGGCTGATCGTCGTGACGCTGACGGCAACGGCGCTCGCCGGCTGCGTCGTCGGTCCGGACTACCAGAAGCCCTTGCTGGCGATGCCGGCAAGCTGGAGTGGCCACAGCAAGGCCACGCCGGCCAAGCCGGCGCAATTGTCGAAATGGTGGCAGCGGCTGCGCGATCCCGAGCTGAACACGCTCGTCGACGAGGCGGTTGCCGGGAATCTCGACGTTGCCACGGCGAAGGCCAAGATCCGCGAGGCGCGCGCCAGCTACCGCCAGAGCAGCGCGGCCCTGTTCCCGTCACTGGACGGCTCCGGCTCGGCCACCCGCAACAAGTCGGCCGCGACCACGTCGGGCTCGAGCGCCGTCTACAGCGAATATCAGGCCGGCTTCGACGCCAGCTGGGAACTCGACCTGTTCGGCGCCAACCACAGGAGCGTCGAGGCGGCCCGCTATGGGCTGGACGCGTCGGAGGAGGAGCTCCGCTCGACCTTGCTGACCCTGGTTGGCGATGTCGCCTCGTACTATGCCCAGGCGCGCGGCTATCAGGCCCGCGTCGCGCTTGCCCGGCGCTCGGCCGCATCGCAAAGGCAGACCGCCGAACTCACCCGCACCATGGCGCAGGCCGGCACCGCGACGGCGGCCGATGTGGCGAAAGCCATGGGCCAGGCAAGCAGCACCGAAGCCGATATCCCGACGCTGGAGGCAAGCTATGCCGAGGCCGTGCATCGTCTTTCCGTGCTCACCGGCCGTCCGCCGGCGGCGCTGAGCGAGCGGCTGAAGCGCGGCGCGCCGATCCCGGCGCCGCGGCTGCCGATGCCGACCGGCATTCCCGCCGACATCCTGTTGTCGCGCCCCGACGTGCGCATGGCGGAACGGCAATACGCGCAATACACCGCCAAGATCGGCCAGGCGGAGGCGGCGCGCTATCCCTCGGTCAGCCTGACGGGGGACATCAGCACTTCCGCCTACAAGCTTGGCGACCTCGGCAAGAATTCGTCGATCGGCTGGTCGTTCGGGCCGACGCTCAGCGTGCCGGTGTTCAATGCCGGGCAGCTGAAGGCCGCCGTCGAGGTCGCCGAGGCCCAGCGCGATCAGTATTTCATCGCCTACCGGTCATCGGTGCTGAGCGCGCTCGAGGATGTCGAGAATGCGCTCGTGCTTCTGTCGCAGGAGCGTATCCGGATCGGCAAGCTTGCCTCGTCGGCGAAATCCTACGGCGAGGCGGCACGCATCGAAGGCACGCTGTTCAAGGCCGGCGAGACGAGCCTTCTCGACGTGCTCGACGCCCAGCGCTCGCTCTACTCGGCGGAGGACACGCTGCTGCAAAGCCGCGTCCTGCTGGCGACCAACTACATCGCCCTCAACAAGGCGCTCGGCGGCGGCTGGGACCGCGTCGTCGACACCACGACGCCCGAGATCATCGACGTCAAGACCGGCCCACGGCTGGCGTCGAAAGCCGTGGCGCAGTGAACAAAATGAACCGTCAATCAGAGGAGAGAGAAATGGCCGACAACGGCTCGAAAGACGCAATTATGAAACTCACGGCTGACGTGGTTTCGGCATATGTTTCGAACAACCTTGTTCCTGCAAGCGAACTTCCATCCTTGATCAACCAGATCTACCAGTCCTTCGATCTGCTGCGATCCGATCATTCAACCCAGGCTGAGATCGAGGCGTTGAAGCCAGCGGTTCCAATCCGGAAATCCGTTACGCCGGATTTCATCATCTCGCTGGAGAGCGGCAAGAAGTTCAAGTCCCTGAAGCGCCACTTGCGCGTGAGCTACGGCCTGTCGCCGGACGAGTATCGCGCAAGATGGGGCCTGCCCTCCGACTATCCGATGGTCGCTCCAAACTACGCTGCATCGCGCTCACTCCTGGCAAAGAAATTCGGCCTGGGACTAAAGCCGCAGGAAGCGAAAAGACCCGCGGCCAGGAAAACGAGAGAGCGCAAAACGAGCGTGGCGGAGAGGTTGTGACGATCAGGAAGGGAAATTCCGTCCTCTGTCAGTCGCCGCTTTGAACCGACGATCCGAGGGTGGCATGATGTTCCGGTGGGCGCGGTCTCGACAGATCCCAGATAACGGTGCGCGCAAACGCGTGGATCGATCGGGACGACGGTCTGGTCACAACAACGAACCAACTGCTGGCGAACGCGACGCAAGTCCGCACGACATGGCCAGTGAGACGATTGTACCCAAACCCGTTGGGCGTTCGTCGCACAACCGGCGTCGGATCATCGGCATTCAGATCGCTCTACAGGTTTTGTTGTCCGTTGTGTTGATTGGCTGCGTGTCGAGTCAACGCATCCCCTATCAGGCCGAAGACGCAGGAACTGCCGAAATCAACGGCTTTCACCAGATACGCACGAACCTGGACGCGCAATCCGACACGCTGGCCGAGCCGCCCCCGCGAGAATCTTCTTCGTTGAAGACCGAGATGAACTATCTCGTCATTTCCGGTGGTGGATCAGGCGGAGCGTTCAGCGCTGGCGTGCTGAAAGCCTGGTCCAAGACCGGCAGGCGGCCGCAATTCGACATCGTAAGCGGCGTCAGCACCGGGGCTCTCATCGCACCCTATGCCTTTCTTGGATCTTCCTACGATGATGTTCTTGTCGATCTCTATACCAGCGGTGTCGCCAAGGACCTTGTCGATGCGAAGTGGCTGCCAAGGGGGCTCCTGGGAACGAGTCTTCTGAAACAGCAGCCGCTTCGCCGGCTGATTGAAACCCATGTAACCGGGGATATCCTGAAGGCTGTCGCCGCCGAGCACCGAAAGGGCCGCCGGCTGCTCGTGTTGACCTCCAATCTGGATTCCCAACGTGCGGTCGTCTGGGATATGGGCGCGATCGCGGACAGCGGCGAGCCCAATTCGCTGAGGCTGTTCCAGGATGTCCTGATGGCTTCGGCCAGCATTCCGGGGGTCTACCCCGCCGTTCTGATAAAAGCCCATTCCGGCAAGCG
Source organism: Mesorhizobium sp. RCAM 05104 (assembly GCF_059683645.1). NCBI lineage: Bacteria > Pseudomonadati > Pseudomonadota > Alphaproteobacteria > Hyphomicrobiales > Phyllobacteriaceae > Mesorhizobium > Mesorhizobium sp. RCAM 05104. The sequence continues at coordinate 4,188,444 of NZ_CM185033.1, forward strand.
CAGCTTTGAGGAAATGCACTCCGACGGTGGCTCAGGATCCCAGATCCTGACGGTCCCGGAAAGCCTCATGACGTCGGCAAAGCTGACGAAAGCGCGACCAGGAATTCGGCTCAACATGTATGTGCTCGTCAACAATGCCTTGATGCCGGAGTTTTCCACCGTGACAAACAGCACGCTCTCGGTCATGGCGCGCGCCTACGCGATTCAAATCAAATCGCAAACGCGAAGCGCGCTGCTGGCAAGCTACATGTACGCGCAGCGCACCGGCATCCATTTCCATGTGGCCTCGATCGACAGACAACTCAGCTACTCAGTGCTTGACCCTTTCAACACCGAATACATGCGCGCGGTCTTCAACATCGGGTATTCGGAAATGATTGCGGGCACCTTGTGGAAGGACAAACCGGTGTTCTCGCCCGCCGATTAGCAAATACCACGGCCGTCGCGGCATCCAACGCGCGCCCTCCGTTGCTGGCAGCATTGCGCGCACCCGTTACCGCGCGGTTCCTGATCGTGGGCGGATCTGTGGCTGGCCTCCGCACAAGCATCCTTGGACAGAACCGGAAACACATCGTCACAAAAAACGGGTCGGCAGCAACATTCGGATACGTACGGAAATAGCCGGGAAAATTTCATAAGCGAATCTAGGCATGGAATCACTTCGTCGCCTGTTCAGAAAGTTCTGAATAACACGAAGCGGGGGCTCATGCGCTATCCGGACAGCAAAGCCAGAACTGCGAAAGACATTTTTCCTTTGCGGTCGGCACGCATGGCGCTTTCGTTAATGACTCCACTTGGCCTCGGATATCTATTTTCGGTGCTTGGCCTGCCAAATGCTGAAGCCGCGGACCGTAAACCTCTGGAGAAGCAGGCACCGGGCGGCGCTGAACGCATAAAGCTTGGTCTAAACAAGGCTCTGGTTCTAGACATTCCGACGGACGCCAGCGACATTCTGGTCGGCAATCCTTCCGTTGCGGATGCTGTCATGCGTACACCGCGGCGTGTGTATCTCTTTGGCAAGCAGGTTGGTGACACGAACATCTTCGTGTTCGACGCCAATCAGCAACAAGTCGCCAATATCAATCTGGTCGTCGAGCGGGATGTGACAGGGTTGGAGTCTTATTTAAAGCGCTTCATTCCCAACTCGAAGATCACCGTCGAACTTCTGAACGACAATGTTGTTCTGAGCGGAACTGTCGAGACACCCTTGGACGCCTCCCGTGCCGTCAGTCTCGCAACGATATTTGTCAGCGGCGGCGAAGCGACGACCGGGCAATACTCACAGACCGCGGTCGGCGGGTCCGCGGACGGTGGAGCGACCATCAACAATCCGGATAGCGAACGGCGGGAAAGCAAGATCGTGAACCTGCTCTCCATATCAGGCGAGGATCAAGTTACCCTGAAGGTGACGGTGGCGGAAGTCAGCCGCGCGGTGGTGAAGCAACTCGGCGTAAATCTGAGCGCTTCAGGCACCAGCAACGGTATCAGCTGGGGTGCAATTAGCGATAACCCCTATGGTCTTGGAAAGTCACTGTCCAGTTCGGGCTTCAGCATCAGCACCTCGGCATTGGACGCCTCGGTCAACGCGATGGAACAGGCTGGCGTCATGAAGACGCTCGCTGAACCCACATTGACCGCCGTTTCAGGTGAGAAGGCGACTTTTCGGGTCGGCGGGGAGTACAACATTGTCAGCAATGCATCAACCAGCGATGGCAAGACTGACTACACTGTAGAAAAGGTCGAGTATGGCATTGGACTGGAATTTCAGCCTGTCGTGCTTTCCGCCGGCCGCATCAGCCTCAAGATCCGAACGCAGGTGTCCGAGCCGACGCTCGAGGGATCTGTTTCGACCTCCGGCAGCAGTACCGTGGATGATAGCGGCAACAAAAGCTACACCCCAGGCTCAAACATTCTGTCCATTCGCAAACGCCTGGCCGACACGACGGTCGAACTGCCGTCCGGTGGGGCCATGATGATTGCAGGCCTGGTGCGCGATGACGTTCGCCAGGCGGTGAGCGGATACCCCGGACTTTCAAAGATTCCGGTGCTTGGAACGCTGTTTCGCAGCCGGGACTTTGTGCGCAATGAAACAGAACTCGTGATTATCGTGACGCCGTACCTGGTGCGTCCAGTGCCTGCCAAAGACCTGTCCAAGCCAGACGACAATTTCAGCGCCGCAGGTGACACCGCTGCGATGTTCATGGGCGAGGTGAACAGGCTATATGGTGGGGGCGATGCCAGGGTTCCTGATCAAAAATACCATGGAACGATCGGGTTCATCTACAAATGAAGGCCGGAACGGCGTTAGTTGCCAAGACGCCGCGCGCGTGGCCTTGGACGCGTTTGTGGGCTGGCGTCGTCCCGGGGCGTCACATGCTGTGCTCATGGTCGACCCGAACCAAGGGTCAGAAACACCGGGGGCACCAGCAGACAACGCTCCACACCAATAGTGTCAGACCAGCAGTGTCAGCTTCTCCAGGCCCGGTCCGGGCCAATCGTGGCCTCCCAGCAGGATTGCCAAAGTGATGTCGTGCCTTTGGCTGCCAAGATGCTTCCTGGCCTGTTGCGTGCTGCTCGCTGCTTCATGCCTGGCCGTCTCCGCGCGGCAAAGCGGCACTGATGACGGCGAGGGACGCGACGGGGGTTGGTTTTTCGCTCAGGCGCCCAACAACCAACGCGAGCCAGCAGTCCGTCAGGACGTTCCGGCACCGCCGCAGGGCGCGCCGGTACTCCCAAATGGAGCCACGTCCATCTCCGAGGTCTATGGCGCCTGGACTGTTCAGTGCAGGATTATCAGGAACGAAAAGATTTGCACATTCAACCAGGTCCTGACGAACCAAGCTACTGAACAGGTTGGATTTGCAATAGACCTGCTCCCGTCGGAGGGCAGTGTGTTGGGCCATGTTCTGTTGCCCCTGGGGATACGGCTCGCGGATGGGCTCGTGTTGCAGGTGGACACGCATGATCCTGCCTCGAAGCTTCAGTTCACCCATTGCGTCGCGACAGGATGCATTGCCGCCGTGCAATTCAACGACGCCAACATCAAGGCGCTGGAAGCAGGAACAAGGCTCGCCGCGCGGGTTACGGTCGAAACCAGCGGCCTGCCACTCACCTTTCAGATTTCACTTGCCGGCTTTGGGGCGGCATTGGCGCGTACGTCGCAATTGCAGCAATAGGTATCCCTTCGACATTTCCTCGGCATGGCAGCCCCGCTGCTGCTTCATGCATCATGAAGCTCGCCGGAGGCTGCCCCGCTCCGCACAGTCGGCAATCGCGGGAAAGTCACGGGAGGTTCCTCGCTTCCCGGCAGATCGGCAAGGTTATCCGCAGTCGATCAGAACCAGGAAAGCGAAGCTTACTCTTACAATGTTGGAACGGAGTGTGGATTTTACAGCGAAAAGCACTATTTGTGATCGGCGGCATGGGGAAATCAAACGCGTTAGAACCGTCCGATACAATAAGAGGAAAACTGTATGAGCACTGCTCCCGAACAACTCAGCCAATCGGATACCGTGTCGATAGCTGCCGATATCGTCGCCGCCTACGTGTCGAACAATCCCCTGCCGGTCGGCGAATTGCCGAAACTGATCGGCGATATCCATGCCGCCCTGCAAGGGCTCGGCACGCCGGTGACGGAACCTGCGGCCAAGCAGGAACCGGCGGTACCGGTCAGGAAGTCGGTGACGCCAGACTTCATCATCTGCCTGGAGGATGGAAAGAAGTTCAAATCCCTGAAGCGCCATCTCGGAGTTCACTACAATCTGAGCCCCGAGGAATACCGCCAGAAATGGAACCTGCCCGCAGATTATCCGATGGTCGCGCCGAACTACGCGGCTACTCGCTCCGCCTTGGCGAAATCAATAGGGCTCGGTCGCAAGGCGGCGCCCCCCGCAGCAGCAGAAAAGCCAAAACGGGTTGCTCGCGCGGCAGCAGCGACGACAAGCGCGGCGTCGATCAAGTCGCCGGCGAACAAAGCGCGCAAGGCACCCGCCAAAGCGTAGCGCGCCGCATCCGGCAGAGATGCCAGGCAGTGCCGAATCTGAACATGGCGAAGCCCCGGCTTTTGCGGCGGGGCTTCGTGTCAGACCGGATTGTTCGGGGGCGTGATGGGATCGCGCAAGGCGAAGACGGTCACGGTCCTGTGGGCATGGCTTGAACGAACCGACGGGAGCGGCCACGGGGTGACCATGCCCGCCACGTCAGCCGCCCAAAAGACGCTTCGCTGCTCGACCGAAGACTGTCGGTCCGCACCTCGACCATGAGGGCGCTGGCAAACCGAGCGCTTGCCAAGGACGGCGGCCACCAGGCTGGCAAACACCCTGGCGATTTCCTGTCAAAAATGGATTGATAGATGTGTTGAGACCGAAGGAGAGGGCGCCCCGTCCCCCCTCGTCCTCCTCCGTATTTTGCCTGGTGATCCCGCGGCGGTAACGCTTCACGTATGGTGAGCCACTGCCACGACTGGCCGTCCCCATAGGCTACTGGTGCCCGGGCCAAGACGGCAAGGAAACCCTTCGTTACAAAATTGGTTTCCGCAGAAACATTCAGAAAAACGCCGAAATACGCTGGAAACTTATCGCCGATATCGTGCGTTATTAATAGCCCCGCTTTTCTGTGATATGCGAAAATGGCAACAATATATACCCGTATTGTTTCGAAAACCAATCATATCGTCTATTGGGTATGCCTTCCGTTGCTCTGGATGGCGTTGCGGGTTTCGAGTAATTCAATTCGTTCTGACCTGGTCATTACGCGGTACGCGCCATGACTACCGCAACGGACGGATCGATGTTCATGGCCTTTCCAGACAGCTTCGGACGAGCCGGCAAATCAAATCAATAGCGGAGCGGTTTCGTGCAGGACTGCAAACTGATCGTGCTCAACAATGTTGTGGCCGGACCCGAAGACGAATGCAACGACTGGTGCTCCGACGCGCGTCTCGACGACGCGCTGCAGGTTCCAGGAATTGTCAGCGCTCAACGTCTGCGTTGCGCCGAACTCCAAGGAGATTTGGGTTCGCATCGATGGTCCTACATGGTGGTCTATGAGTGCCAGGCCGAAGACATCAGGCAGGTTATCGACAGGTTGAAGGCGCGATCGGGCGCCAAGGGCAACAGCGCCGCGCGCGAAGCCCTCCACATCAGTTACTTCGAGCCCTCGACAGACTTGAAGCGGAAGACTGCGCTTCATCATGGTTCTGCAGTCAGGGGAGCCCAGCTTTCCGCGGAGAAGAATCCGCCTTTGACGCCGGCGAATGCAGCCCGGAACTCCGAAGCTGATCCGACGCAACAGCGAAGGGTCGACCTTGGGTCGATGCGAGTAGAAGACTGGGCGGGTCCGGTTGCCGGGCCAACCTACCTCGAGGCAAACCTGCAGATTCCAAGATCGACGTTGCATCGCTGGCAGCGACGCAACCAGGTCATTGCATTGCGCAAGGGTCTTGGCAGGCATGTATTCCCGCTGGCCCAGTTCGTTGATGGCAGGCCGGTCTCAGGAATATCTGACGTGCTTGCGCTGGCAAAGCATCCAAGGCTCGCGTGGTCGTGGCTCATACGCCCGTCGCCTCATCTCGACGGTCGCATCCCCGTCGAATTGCTCAGAGAAGACATGGTCGCGGAAGTCCTGCAAGCCGCCCGCCTTTCTTGCTAGGCGAGGCCGTGCGCGTAGCCGAGCACGCGGCCTTCACGGGCGCGAAATCCCTCTCAAGAGATGGCTCGATGATCCGCGCCGGCGGGGACAGGACCAGCAACTCCTCCTGACGGTCCAACGGACGCGCGATTCCAAGACGAGGTCGAGACAGGCGGCCTTGCCCGTGCGCTTCAGCGCCGTCGGCGAACCGACGTTCCATCCAGGGCCGGTGCATACTGATGCCATCCCCTTATTGGCGGCGAGGCGGCGCGAAGCCGACAACGACGAGCAGTCTGGCCATCGGCGGGGTGATCCGCGCCACTCCTCGCGCATGAGGTCACGTCGGATGGCGGTTGTTTCTTCCCAGCGGTGGGGCCATTCGCCCACAGCTCTGCCTTCTCGGCGCCCGCGCCCTGAAGCATGCCAGCCTCTCATAAGATCCCGGCCCAGCCAGGTCTCGACATCAACCCCGCCAGCCCTCGGAAAATTGTCTGAGAAGGAAGCTGGATTTCCTGGCGACATCCATGAAAACCCGACGGCAATTCATTTGAAAGATCGTATCTTCTGTGCCGTGTGTCTCGCATGTGCCATTCGTACAAGTAGTTTCATACGTATTGAATGTATCACATGTCGCAAATTGTTGTATAATCGGTGACATTTAGGCAACATGTACGCGTTAGATTTGTAAGTCACGCTTCATTGTCGAAAAGTATACATTGAAGAATCGTCCCCCGTGCGCAATTCCTTGTGAAGAGGCGGTGCGTCGCGCCGCTTCTAGGAGTGGGGATTGAGGCGGAAGATTTTTGCCGGCCCCTTAAACTTTTGACTGGAGATCAAAAATGAACATCAAGAGCCTTCTTCTCGGCTCCGCTGCGGCCCTGATCGCAGTTTCCGGTGCGCGCGCCGCCGACGCTGTCGTCGTCGCCGAGCCGGAACCCGCTCAATACGTCAAGATCTGTGACGTCTACGGCGCTGGCTACTTCTACATCCCCGGCACCGAAACCTGCCTGCGCATCGGCGGCTATATCCGCTACGACATCGGCGTGGGCGATCGCGAAGGCGTGCAGAACGTCACCGATCACCAGGACGGCAGCAGCAACGACACCTACTGGAAGCAGGCTCGGTTCACGCTGAAGACCTGGACCGGCCAGGAAACCGAACTCGGCACCTTGAAGACCTATACCGAGACCCGTTTCAATTTTGGCAACAGCAGCGGCGACTATTCCGACCAGACCTCGGACAACGCCGATCACTGGCAGGCTCGCAATTCAAGCGTTACCCTGAACTTCGCCTGGATTCAGCTCGGTGGTCTGCGCGTCGGCAAGGACGAATCGGCCTTTGATACCTTCATCGGCTACGCCGGCAACGTCATCGACGACACGATCGTCGGCTATGGTTCGTTCGACACCAACGCCATCCAGTACTATTTCGACGCGGGAAATGGCCTGTCATTCGTGGCCTCGCTGGAAGAAGGCTCGGGTGATTATACGATCGACAGCTATGTTCCTCATGTCGTCGGCGGTGTGAAGTATACGCAGGGCTGGGGCGCCATCACCGGCGTGCTTGCCTATGACAGCAACTACGAGGAAGTGGCCGGCAAGGTTCGCTTGGATGTGAACGCCACCAATGAACTGGCGCTGTTCGTCATGGGCGGTTACGGCACCGACAAGAACAACGACACCAACTTCTACAAGCTGTGGGACGGCAACTGGGCGATCTGGGGTGGCGGCACCTACAAGATCAACGAGAAAACCTCGTTCAACGTTCAGGCTTCGTATGATGAAGGCAAGACCTTGGGTCTGGTTGCCAACGTCGCCTACGACATCGTTCCGGGCCTCACCGTCACGGCCGAAGTCGACTACTACAACAAGGCAGACAGCATCTACCACGCCAGCGACGATGGCCTCGGCGGTATCCTTCGCTTCCAGCGTTCCTTCTAGTTCAATCACTTTGTTCGGCACGGTCCGCAGCGCAAGCTGCGGACCATTTTCTTGTGACTTACTCAGCGGTGACATTGAGCGGCCTCGCCCTCCAAGGCCAGAACGCTGCCGCCGGCGAGCGCATGGTTCGCCATGGCCGATTCAAGGGGACGTTGGTTCGTCAACGTCCGCCGATCCGGCATCTGCACCTTCCCGCGCGGCGAAGGCGACCGTCGTCGGACCTGCCGCGCCCGCGAGATGTTATGGCCGACATGGTGGCGAAGCTATCCTGCAGAACTTCGTGAAGCCAGAACCTGATGCGCTCGGATGTCGGCCGGGTTCTATTTCATCGCCATTGGCGAAGCCACAGGCTGCTGCAGGGTCCCCAAGGGAACACGGGGAATGGCGGAGAGGGAGGGACACTCTCCTCCAGGACTCTGAACCCCCTGCATCCCTTGACATCCAGTCTTCCGAGACTCATCTGTGGGGCACCAGCGTGGGGCACCAGGGTGCAGAATGGCAAGCCAAGAACAATATCTCGAATGGCACGGGCAGCAGTGGCGCGTCCGCATAAAGGTGCCGGCAAAGGTGCGGGATTTGATTGGTCGAGGCAAGCTGACGCATCCGCTCCACACAGGAGACCTCAAGGAAGCGAACGCAAGGAAGTGGCCCATCGTGGCACGCTTGAAGGCGGCCATCGCGGCAGCCGAGAAGGTCTTAGCGACCAATGATCCGGTGGAGGCGGAGGCTCTGCGGCATAGGCTCACCATGGACGAAGAGGGCACCCAGTACGCTATCAATTTGCGGGCTCATGAGTTGGAGAAGACCAACGGCCTGGACAAGGCCAAAGCCTTCTTCGCGCTTGCCAGCGGACAGGTCACGCCGCTTGACCACCACGCAACCGAGTTCCTCAAACACCAGAATTACCGTCTCAAGTCTGAAGGGGATTTCTGGAGGGTGCTGGGCTGGCTTGGGGACTGGCTCCGCGATAGCCGACTCCCTGTCGCCCTTGAAGCCGTTCGACGGGTGGACGCCGGCAAGTTCCTGTCTGAGTCTCTTCTGGTCGGCAGGGGTCGCCAGAAGGCCACAGCCTATCTTGGGTTCATAAGGCAATACTGGACGTGGCTGCTAGACAAGGGGCACCTGCCAGCCAGTGAGAACCCGTGGGCAGGCCAAAGGCTTCCAGCAGAGCGCCGCCAATCACGCGAAGCGGAGACTGATAGGGGCAAGCGTCCGTTCACTGATGCGGAGATGACCAAGCTGCTCAATGGCGACGGCGGCCCGCTGCTCAATGACCTGATGCCAATCGGAGCGCTGAGCGGAATGCGGATCGAGGAGATATGCCAGCTCAAAGTTTCCGATTGCCGAGATGAGACGTTCAACGTCTGGGCAGGGAAAACTGACAATGCCCGGCGCACGGTCCCAGTCCACAGTGGCCTCAAGGAGATCGTAAAGCGGCGCACGGCGGGCAAGAAGGACAGCGACTACCTGTTTGACGACTTGCCGCCCCTCCCAAAGTCACGGGAGACGCGCTCCGATCCGGCAGCCAAGCAGTTCACACGGTATCGCCGCAAGGTGGGGGTGGATGAGAGGCCCAACGACAAGGCCAAAAGCAATGTGGACTTCCACTCGTTCCGCCGCTGGTTTATCCGCAAGGTGCGTGATGCCAAGCTTGCGGGGGCAGAGGGCTTTGACGAGTGGACTATCACGTGGGTGGTGGGTCACACCGACAGCGAGCGGGCCAAGAGCCTAGACCTGAGCCAGCACGGTTACGCAGGGCAAGACCCGGAGAAGGCGAAGAGGGCCCTTGTGGAGGCTGTGAAGTTACCCTTTCTGGTGTTGCCACCAAAAGCGCTGATGGAGCCCGCCCCGTTTCCATCCCTGCGCAAGGCTGATAGGGCATGGTAGTGAGCATGGTGGAGAGCTCAAACAATGGCGACCCAGAGACCATACGCCCGACCACCGATCACAGAGGCCGTGATCGACATGCAATTCCAGTCGGAGCTTTCCCTTAGGGATTTGGAGAGATTGCGCGACAAATTCAAGAAGGGTTACCCTTCAATAGAAACGCTCAACAATGTTCACGTAGAGATTAACGGCGCCGTCGCTACGCCAACGATATCAATCAACGGTTTCAAACTCACTGCCGAGAATGGGGCGGACGTTGTTATCATCAACAAAGGGAACATCTCGACAGCACGCCTGGCACCGTACGAGGGATGGGATAGTCTATTTCAGGCTTCGAAAGCGAATTTTGATGTCTTAGTCGGTGTTGTAAAACGACCCATCATCAAGCGTATCAGCACGAGGTTCATTAATCGATTGGACATTCCATTTGACGAAAAAAGTAAGCTCAGCACTACGGACTATGTTTCGGTGGGAGCTGCAATTCCTAAGGGTTTGGCCACGATGAGGTCAACTTCAGACGTAGCGAGAGTTGAACTCATCGAAGAAAACGAGAATTTGATCATCATAATTAACAGTGGGGTTGTAACTCCTGCACTGCTAGACCACGTGTCCTTCGTGATTGACATCGACGTTATCCAGCAGGAGAAGGTTCCGCTTCGCTTTGACGATATGTGGGAGCGCCTTGCGGTCTTGCGATCCATAAAGAACAATATATTTGAGAACTGCATCACCGATGCATCCAGGGCGTTATTCGCATGACCGGTCAGCAACTTTCGTCATTGGGTGCCGCCTCGCCATTTAAGCGATCCTGGGAACGAATAAGCCCCACCGATTTCAAGATTTCCTACGACCAATCTCTCCCCCAGATTCGGGATATTCGGGCCAATTTGGAGGGGTTTGTCAAATCGGCTGCTCGCGCTCCGGCCATTACTATTAATCCGCCTCAGTCGGATAGCCTATCGCTTCATACGCAGCTGTTCGATGCGCGGGTGGGTCTCAAAGTGGCTGCCGCCCAGTACGCAATGCATCTTTCCAACGCAGAACGACACCGGCTCTTTAAGGAACTTGACTATCTGCTGGATTCCGATGCCTGGGATGATGACAACGTACTGCCGAGGCACCAATCTTTTCTAGGTTTTCTGAGATGGACCATATTTGCCAATAATTCCGAGTGGACATCCTTGGGTCTGGACAGGGACGGAACCATCCTTGTCGCTTGGAAGCGCGGCCCCAATATTCTAACGGCCAATTTCATGGACGCAAATCAAGCCAAATGGTCCGCTCAGCTCGTTGTTGGTGGTGAAAAAGAAGTTTCCGTGGGGCAGGGGTCCCTGAAGTCATTTGCGGAGCACGCCAACTTTCATCTTCAGAGGTTTGGGTGAGCGAAAAGCCAATTCCCGAAGACCATCATGTGGTTCGCCATTGCCCCCGGGGGCAGGGCATTCGCGAAAATGGGGTTATTACAGACGTGTTTCCGGAGTTTTTTAAGCTCAGAGCTTACGTTGGGCCCGACAGGATCCCCGAGACCTACCTTTCAGCTACCTATTTTGAATATTTCCAGGGTGAGCCTGCCGCGCGAATGTTGGAATGTCTGAATGCAACTCAACGCAAAGTGGCAGACGACGAGGCGATGGTTCGCTTGAATGTCGGCCTCATGATCGAACAAGGCGAGGCCACAAAGAAGCGCGTTCGAGTAACTCACGCAGGCAACACCAGAAATCCTGCATATTCAAAAGTCATTGGCACAGGGCAACCCGGGGTCCTTTATGAAGAGCTTGCCGCGCTGTTAGCTGCTAACGCTGTCGTTGAAATAGCGATGGTACGGGACATCAGAAGGAAGCCGTAGCTCGGATCGGTTGCCGACTTAGTTTTGGGTCAGTTATTCGAGACGCCATATCGTGAGGGCGTCGGCGAGCTTTCCCCCCGTGCCCCTCCTGCCGCCGCGTTTTTGCGGTGCTTATGCCGGCCCGCCGAAGCACTTAGAGCTTGTGCAAGGTCATCAATGGGAACTCCTTAAGAACTCCCGAGAGCTTACTTTGGCGTCAGGATCGACCCCGCCCTTCCTGATCGCGTCCTCGATATATCCTTGGGCCCATGAGGCGGCCTCCGCAGCCACGTCTAATGCAAATCTCCCATCATAGACTCCACCTTTGAGTAAGAGGATTTCTGGCCTGCTGCCGGTTTTTCGGACACGAGGTTAAGCTAACATAGCTTGTTCCTCGAACTCCACGGGGCTCAGATAGCCCAGCGTCGAGTGCCTTCGCCGAGGGTTATAGAAGCGCTCGATGTAATCGAACACATCCGCCCTCGCATCATCTCTCGTCCTGTAGACCTTGCGGGCTGTCCGCTCGGTCTTGAGCGACGAGAAAAAGCTCTCCATCGCAGCGTTGTCCCAGACGTTGCCCGACCGGCTCATCGAGCAGGTGATGCCGTGGTCGGCCATCAGTCGCTGGAACTGCTCGCTCGTATATTGCGATCCCTGGTCGGAGTGGTGCAGCAGGCTGTCGGGCTTGCCTCTCCTCCAGATCGCCATGATGAGAGCGTCGGTGACGAGCTGCGCGGTCATCTCGGCCTTCATCGCCCAGCCGACGACACGGCGGGAGAACAGATCGACGACGGCGGCAACGTAGATCCATCCTTCCGCAGTCCAGATATAGGTGAAGTCGGCGACCCACTTCTGGTTCGGGGCCGATGCCTCGAAGGCGCGATCGAGGAGGTTGTCCGACACGGCGGCTCGCTCGCCGGTATCCTTCGGCAGTCCGCGCCGGCGTGGACGTGCCCGGAGGCCGTTCTCCCGCATGAGGCGTTCGATGCGATGCAGTCCGCAGGAAAGCCCCTCTGCCAGAACGTCGTGCCAGACCCGACGCGCGCCGTAGGTGCGGTCGCTGCTCTTGAAGCTTCGGTCGATCCTGGAAACGAGGATCTCGTCATGCTGGGAGCGAACGCTAGGGCTGCGGTTGAGCCAGGCATGGAAGCCCGAGCGGGACACATCCAGCGCACTGCACAGCCATGCCACCGGCCAGATGTTCCGGTGCCTCGCGATGAAAGCGAACCTCATGTCACTTCCCTCGCGAAGTAGGCTGCGGCCTTTTTTAGGATGTCGCGCTCCGCCTTCAGCTTCGCGACTTCCTTACGCAGCCGGTCAATCTCCTGCTGCTCCGGCTTCATCTGCCCATGACCGGGAAACGCACGCTGCGGATCGGCCGATAGCTCGCGCACCCATTTGCGCAGCACATTCTCGTGGACATCGAGGTCGCGGGCAGCCTGGGCCACCGCAACGCCCCGATCCTCGATCAATCTCACCGCCTCAAGCTTGAACTCGCGGCTGAACTTCCTTCTCTGCATTCCCACTCTCCAGTTCCGTTAAACACCTTATCTCGGTGTCCACGAAACCGGCAGCAGGCCATTCTTTGCTGGCTTCCGTGAACATACCGAGCAGCGAGTAATTGGGCTCAATCGTTCCATCCGGCTTCATCAGAGCGCTGTATGCCGAGAAATCATATTGCTTCAAGACATTGTTGCGTTCGCGATCTATGAACTCCCAAAATATCGGAAAGTCCGCCTTTCTTATGCGGAGCTCATCCCACGCCGCCTTAAGAGATTGGCGTAGGTTTTCTGAAAAGCATGACTGAGCATCACGTTTCCCGAGGAGTACGATCGAGGTTTTGAGCAAGGAGCATATGCCAGCCCAACTAACCCTCCATTCAGACAACAGAAACGTCTTCTCGCCGAGGGTCTCGATGGCCATCTTGCAGTCACGGCATGCTCTATACGAAGCAAGGAAGTTTTTGGCCTCCATCTCAAAAACCCATTCTTTTGGAATCACTTTGATGGTCCCCTGCAGGATGGTCGGTCTAGCCGTTTCTTCACATTGGAACAACTTGTCTCACTAGGGCAAGCCCATGTGGTTCTGCCGATAGGCCGACTAAACAGTCTCACACGAGTGGTCTCTTGACAATTTTCCTGACAGTCTCACATAATGGTCTCACATGAAGCCAACGGAGACCCAATGTCATGACCGCATCCACACTAGTCGGCTACGCCCGCACCTCCACCACTGATCAAAAGGCAGGCCTTGAGGCCCAGCTTCGCGACCTTGAGCAAGCGGGGTGCACCAAGGTGTTCCGTGAGGAGATTTCCTCAGTGGCGACCTATCGGCCACAGCTTGCCGCCGTCCTCGAATGGGTACGCGAGGGTGACACATTGGTTGTCACGAAGCTTGACCGGCTAGCACGCTCTGTGGCTGACCTTGTGTCGATCACTGCGGCCTTGAAGGCGAAAGAGGCGGGCCTTCGTATTCTGGCTATGAACCTCGACACCGCCACACCCACCGGAAAGCTCATGTTGAACCTACTGGGCTCAATCGCGGAGTTCGAACGGGAGTTGATGCTTGAGCGGCAACGCGACGGGATCGCAAGGGCCAAGGCCGAGGGCAAGTACGAGGGGCGGCAACCTACAGCCCGCGCTAAGGCAAAAGACGTGCTGAGGATGCGGGCGGAGGGGAAATCCGTTAGCGATGCGGTGACAGCGTTGGGCATCAGCAGGGCTAGTGTGTTTCGGATACTGGCTGAACACGCCGTGGCGCCACCCACAAGCTAAGTCCAGGGGTATAGGAAATGCACGAGAAGGCAAGTTAGCTCGCGGCTGGTGTCTACAACGCAAGCATCAAGGATTCGGGGACTGGCGGCAAGTTCAGTTGCAAAGACAAGCCGGTTCCTGCGCTGTAGGCCGCCTCCTGCCTGCTTAGCCATGCGACGGGCTCCATTGACATTCTATCAGTACAGGCTTCCTATTGTTTTGGGAGCGGGGGATGGACAAGCTTAGGTTAGCTGTTCTTATTTTTTGCATGTTGGCCGTTGCATCTTGCGCGACCGACCCGCCGCAGAACTCGGTCCTCAATGTCTTTCCGGGTCCGCCGTCACCGCCACCCTATCAGCCTGTTGCGTCGGACGGCCCTGTCGAGCGGATGGCCCTCCCTTCTGGGCAGCAAGAAGTCGCTAACGTTCCCGACCCGTCGCAAACCTTGGCTCCATCAGGTGCCGCGGTAGTCTCACCGAGCGTGCCTCCTTCGCAGCCCAGCTATCAGCCGCCAACTGCGCCAACCAATCAAGCTCAAACTCAGCCCGCCTACCAGCCATCGCCACAGCCCAGCTACCAGCCGACTTACAGGCCTACAGTTCCAACCACTGGGCTCTGTGCGGAAAATGGTAGCTGCTATGGCGACATTAGCGTGCTCACCGGCCGACCCAAGACGGTAGCGGTTGGGGGCTACTACAGGAAGAACGGCACGTATGTGCGGGGCCACTACCGCAGCAAATAGGCGTCATTGCCCTAGCGAAGCTGGCTGACTTGGGGCACATTCCGCCCCATGTGCAACCTATACAACGTCACCACGTCGCAAGAAGCCATCCGTCAGGCCCGTTGAGCCGCCTGGCTTCGGCAAGCACCCGTGAGTTGACCGCGAAGAATGTTTGCTTAAGCACGTTGTGGATGTAGTATGCGCTTGTCGGCATCAGCGTCATCCCTACCGCATTAGAGATCAGCTCGCGCGGAGGCACTATAGTGACTGAGCTTACAAGCGATCTCCGTGTTCCGGCTGCGCAGTACATTCGCATGTCGACCGAGCACCAGCGGTATTCGTTGGAGAACCAGATTGCTGCCATCGGGGAGTATGCCAAAAAGCGGGGGTTTGCTATCGTTGATACCTACGCCGATGCCGGTAAAAGCGGCTTAACCTTGAAGGGACGAGATGGTCTGAAACAGTTGTTGGCTGACGTTGTGACTGGCCAACACACCTATTCTGCCGTTCTCGTTTTAGACGTCAGCCGATGGGGCCGCTTTCAGGACACGGATCAATCCGCCCACTACGAATTCCTGTGTCGTAACTCGGGTGTCGCGGTGGTGTACTGCGCCGAGCCGTTTGAAAATGACGGCAGCATGGTCTCGACCATCCTTAAGAACATGAAACGCGCGATGGCTAGCGAGTTCAGCCGCGAACTATCTTTCAAGGTCTCAAGGGCACATCGACAGCAAGCCGTGCTTGGTTTCAGTCAAGGAGGCGTCCTACAATACGGCGTGAGACGCCTCTTGGTGAACAAAGACCGGGAGCCGCTGTTTCTACTTAAGCCCGGCGAACGAAAGGGATTGAGTTCTGATCGTGTATTGCTTGTCCCCGGTCCACCGAACGAAATTAGTGTTGTGCAGCGAATATTTGACATGTTCGTGAATCAAAAGAGAAGCATGAGCCGCATTTCAATCAGTCTGAATCAAGAGGGGCTTCCCTCTACGAATGGTCGGGTCTGGAATCACCGGCGGGTCAAAGCCGTGCTCAGCAACGAATTGATGATAGGTTACTACGTATACAATCGCAGATCCTATTTGCTGAAGGGCAGACCGAAACGGAACCCTCCTGAACAATGGACCAGAGCACGGGTCATGGACCCGATTGTGGACTTAAGGCAGTTTGACAAGGCTCAACGAGAACTCCGTTGTAAGCGGGGCTACGGTTATGAGAGACCCCGGATGGTCAAATGCCTCCAGCGCCTGTTCAAGGAAAAGAAAAAGCTTACCGTCTCGATTATCAACGCTTGCCTGTATACGCCCGCTGCGGCAGCGTATGTTGCGCACTTTGGAAGCCTAAGAGCCGCCTATGCAGCTGTCGGCTATAAGCAGTGCTCCGCACCTCCCAAGGCAGATCGACACTACTCGGACGAAGAGCTGTTGGACTGCCTTCGTCGTCTGCATAACGCATTCGGATACGTCACGGTCTCGCATATAAATGCTGACCCTGAGCTACCTAGGTATCAGGCTTTCCTAGACCGATTTGGCACGATGAGGACAGCCTATTCGCTGGCAGGCTTGCCCGCCACCAACTCGGAATTGATCTCGGCGGGGCTTCTACGGGCAACCCTTCGACGCGAGAAAGATCAACAGGGAGGCTCCGGGCGTCGACGCGGTTCAACAAAGAAAGGGTGTCGGAGTTAATGTCTATTTGTCCTCCGCGTCGACCTTTTCAAGCTCGATGAGCGCTTCGAGACAGCGGACAAGGCGGTCGATTGAGAACTCCCCCGTGCGGCTGGTGACAATGGCGGAGACATCGGGCTGTTTCATCCCGAGCATCTCAGCCGACTTCGCCTGGGTCAGGCGGCGGCGTTTGATAATGGCGCGGATTTCGCGGGCCAGCTTGGCCTTGAGCAATTCCTCTTCGGGTTCGTCAAAGCCCAGGTCCGCAAACACGTTGCCGCTGCTCGTTTCAGCGGTGATTTCTTCATTCATGACTTTGATCCTTTCCCATAGTTTTCGCGGTACTGCTCCTCCGCCCTTCAATCGCGCCGTCACTAGTCTAGGCACAAAGACGCGTTACGTCGCCATCGCAAATGTCCGCACTGGGGATATGGCTACGCGAGCTGCGAGACCAGCATCCTTAGACGCGCATTTGCTGCGTCAAGAGAAAGCACCCACCGCCTTCGACCGCGATGAGAGCGGCGACCTTCAGCCCGTCTTTGGGCGGGCCGAGCAGCAGACCGAAGAGCGGGCCATTAGGACCGCGAGGGGCTTGGCGGCGAAGCATGCCGGCGTGATTGCGTGGTCTCGCGAGGCCAACCCTTCGCTTGGCGAATACGGCGAACCCACGACGCTCTTGTCGGTGGCGACGTGCCAGACATGGAGTAGTCCACGGGTCAGTTAGATAGCACCCACCTAACGTCGCTGTCGTGGTTGATGGCCCTCGCTAGCTGAATGCAAGCGGGTGTCTTGAGGCATGCTCGAATAGCCGCGCTGGCGGCATAACCTCTTTCCGATCTTGTCTCCAAATAAGTCTGCGCTAGCCAGCCCGCCCCTATGCCAGCAGCAAGGATGATAGGGTAGCCATACCGAGTCACAGCAAGGTCAAATCGACTCTTGCGGGTTTTCCCCCTTTCACCGTCAAAACTCCAGTTAATCGCGACGCAGGTGCCGATGAATGTCACAATGAACAATACAAGCAGCGCTTGGGATTTCAGCGGAAAATCTGGTGAGAAACTCGCAGTCCAAGAAATCGCCGTCGCCGCCCCAAACGATACGGCTCCGATGATAAGTAGGGAGGCACCGGTCTCGAACAGCCCGTGGACCAACACCGTTTCCGAGTCCGTGCGGAATGCAGCTAGCAATCGCTGTCTCTCGGCGTCATCTCGCGCGTGAGAATAAAGCTTTCGCTTACCCTCTTCGGTCAACATCGTTGGCTCTCCTTGAGGCATAGGCCTGCGGTGCGCCCCCGCAAGCAGCCTCCCCTTGACCCCTGATCGGGGAGTTGGAAAACCGAGTTCCGGTTCCTGCGGCCTTTAGTTCCGGAGAACCTGGACATACGCCACAGGCTCCCCGACCAAAAAGTCGAGGATCGGCACCGATGTTTTCGGCACCATGTTTGAACTCAGGGTTTCCACACCCCGGACCGCCGCGTGAGCGCTCAATACAGATTCTAGCCGACAGACGTCTCAATGCAAGTGCGACCTTGCTGCACTTCGTCGACGGTCGGACGACATCGCTCGGGGCGCTGACGTGTCCCTTGGCGTGGCATCGTGGCCTAGCAGTGCATGGTCTTGAGCTTTGCCCTCGGTCGGTGCCCTTTGATGTGGTGGTTGGGCGCAGTGCCTTCGTGTTTGGCTTGGTAGGTGGTCTCGCCAGACTGGCCTTCCCGTAGGACGACCGATGCGTGGCCACTGTGGTCCTCCGTGCATGGCCTTCGTGTGCTCGCCTTCGAGCGGTGCTTCGATGCGGTGACCTCGTGGAGCGACCTCGCGATGCGGTCCATGGTAAAAACAGGGGTGTGTCGCCTTGCCGCGTGCACTCAAAAGAACTGTCGAAATACACCATTTGGTCGTATAGTTCTTGAGATTAGCAAGGTAGCCCTCAATGCATATTAGCATGAAACCAATCCCAATCGACTTGATGTGGCTAAAAGCCGTACATTACGGAGATTATAATGACGGCATCGTAGCAGGAGCTTACTGCGGAGAAGGAAGAGTTGGAGGAGAATACAAAACATTCTTTGGCTTAGGAGGGATAAAAAATACAGAAACCTTATATGCATACGGTATGTCTCACTTTATTAATCTTCGTGAGCTTGAGGAAGACGGAAATCCGCTCCAGGTATTTTTACCAAATAAAGGGGTGAAGAGATATCTTGAGGAGTTTGTCCCGAAGTGGATAGCAAACGGCGGCTATAACTCAGAAGGCAGAGTGCCAGACGCCTACGAAGCCTGGAAAGATGTTCACATGCTGACTAAGCTTTCCAAGATTTCAGTTGACAGGCCCCAAGGGCATTACAAGTCGATGTTTACGCGCATCAGTGGGATTTGCCGCGAGAAGGCCGCGCTGGCGCATTCTTTGAAGGCGTACAGACAAAACAGCTTGTTGGAAAAAGGCGAATTGTGAAGCTGCAATCTTCTGCGGCATCCGTGTCACCGCCCCAAAACACGTGCACCATTCCCGAATGCGGACGGCCAGTCACATCAGTAGCAGGCGGCAAGGCGGTTTTCCATTGTCGCTACCACGTGCAGCACAAGGCCCGTCATGGGTCCCATTGGTGCAAGACCTACCTAGCGAGGGACCTTAGGCCGTATGCCATAGCCGCATCCGACTGGTTTCTCGACCCACGAAACGCTTTTGCAACGGCAACAGCATGGACCGAGCTTAGCCGGTCGCTGGCGTTCGCCGGTCGCGTTGACCCAGCGATGAATTTGCGAGGGCAACCAGCGGCCTACAGGGCGCATGTTGCATTCGCGAGGCTGCGTGAGGCCGGCATCGATCCTCGCCGCTTGTTGGCCATTTATCTGGGCGTGAGTGCCCTCATAGAGGATGACCTTGGCTCTCATCGCACTCGCGAGTTCAGAATCGTCCAGGCGGCGAAGGCGGTGCATCGGCTGGCGAGCGGCACGCATCGGCGGTGGGAGATGTTCAATCCGTTGGGGCCGGCTGTCCATACGGAGCTTCATGCTTACCCCAGATCATCCGGCATCGTCCTACGAAAGATTGGGGAGACGTTGGAGAAGGCCGGAGAGCCGCTTGCCCGCGAAGCCGTTCCGGAAATCATCGCCATGAAGACGAAACGCTTCGGCGCTCACCCCTCTCATCTCCCCGGTTGGCGGCCATCTTGGGACAAGCGCGGGCGGTAGCGGAATGGTACGCGAGCGCAAACAATCGAGTGACGTGGTTGAGCTATCCGGGTGCTCACATGTTGAAGGTGTTTGGCTGCCCAAGGAGAGCTTAGCTCCCCCCATATGCCTTGTGGTTCCCTGATGCCTCCTCTCAGCAGCCGAGCAAAGGCACGCCTCAGAGCCAAGGGAGATGGGGATGACTTAATAGCTCCCCTCACCACCCCAGACATTTTGTTCGACCCTTGGGCAACTTCAAGCGGCCCTAAGCTTTCCGCCATCTCCGCCGAGGTGACGCAAGCTGTGCTCCATGCCAACTCAAAGGAAGCCGGAACGCGCGTAAGGAAACCTAAGGCCGAGGTGGTGGAGAGGACGGCAATGATTGTCTCCTCCATCATCGCCAACCTCAAGCTCCTCCATGTCGACCATAGGTGGGGGCAGTATCTCGTCTTACCCATGAAGCACACCGCCTTGACCCGCTATGATCGCCCTGGCTTTGGCATCATGCCCAAGGTGGTGGAGGGGATAGAGAGAACTGGGCTCATCATGCAGCATCCACCTGTGACCCATGTGCGGAGGACTGGCATAGAGGCCGCTGGGTGGCTTAGGACTGCCCTCATGGCCCCTGAGGTCCTTGTTGGCGACATAGGGCGAGCCGAGGGTGAGGAGGTCATCAGGCTCAAGGCAAGGGCTGGCAGGGACCAATACGGCAGTAGGTTGCCTTCCATCTTGGTGGACTACGAGGACACTAAGGAGACCATAAGGTTTAGGGGGGAGATGGACGAGATCAATGCCTTCCTCGCCACCCAACGCATCGAGGTCCATGGGGAGCTTCAGGCGGCCTCAAGGCTAACTCGTGACTTCCTTCTACGTTCGCCATCGGACCCCGGACGGTTCAGCCTTCACGGCAGGCTCTACCGTGCCTTCTGGATATCAATGCCTAAGGCTCTGCGAAGTGGTCTAACGATCAACGGGGAGCCAATCGCCGACCTCGACTTCGCCAGCATGTTCCCAAGGCTTGCCTATGCGAGGGTTGGGGCTGAGCCGCCCGAGGGTGACCTCTACGCCATACCCGGCCTTGAGGAGCACCGTGCCGGCGTGAAGGCTGGCTTCGCCGCCATGCTGTCGTCTTCGAACGAGATGACCCGGTTGCCGAGTGACGTGAAGGATGCCTTGCCGGCGGGCTGGACGGGAAGAAGGCTTGCGGAGGCGATAGGGGCTAAACACCCCGCCCTCGTACCCCTCTTCGGCAACGACATCGCGTTGGACCTGATGTTCACCGAAAGCACCATCTTGGTTGCCGTCTTGCTGCGGCTGGCGAGGATGGGGATTGCGGCCCTACCGATGCATGATGGGATCATGGTGCCCGCGTCCAAGGCAGAATTAGGGTGCGCAGCAATGCAGCGTTGCGCCAACGAGACGGTGGGGGTGAAATTGCCAGTAGCAAGGAAGTAGCTCGCGAGCACCAGCGTTCAGCCCAATTGCTACTCTACGCAATTTCGGAATGCCAAGCCCACCAACTTTTCTGCGGATGCGGGCAGTTGGAAACTAACCCTGTCCCTACGGTCCCAAGCGTAGTGGGCTACTCCGTTGTCCGGCCCGTCAATTGCAGATACTGCGGTGGCCGTCTGGAACACCTCCTGAGACGCATTTTCGAATGACCACGCTGCCGCTACTGTGTAGGTGTTGTCAGCGTTTTTCTTTTCGGTCACGTTAGCGAGCTTGGGTCTCAGCACGACGTCAAGGCCCTCGTCATTTTTGAATGCGAAGTCGACCTTTGCTGCTACTGCTGATCTAAACTCGCCGGCAGTGCTCGTGTTCGCCGTATAGATGTAGGCGATATAGGGGACGCGCTTTGCGCCCTTGCAAAAGACGCGGTGCTTGGTGGGGTGGTCCAAGTTCGCCAGATACCCTGCAGTATGCATGGTCTCCAAAGCAGCCCCTCTAGAGCCGAAGGGGATAATGACGGGAGGTGAGTACTGGTCTGAGATATTGTCGATCCGGTATGTTGTGATCTCTGCGGGAGTTAACCAATGCATCTCGTCCCATGGAGCGACTGACGCCGCCTGACTGACCAAGTGGGGATCCACACCCATACGCATGACATATTCCATTATGATGCCGGATATGAGTTGGTCGACTGACCGATCTATAGCTGTGGCGGTCTGAGCGAGCGGATCGCTTATCGACTTGTCGGAATAGTGCTGATGCACACCAAGCTTGTCGGCCTCTACAAAAGATCGCTTTACCCCACCCAGCACCGCATAAGCGCAGGCGGATGCGCAAACACCTGGGCGGCTGTCCTCGCTATAGATGGTGGCGTACTCTGATGAGCCATAATCGCGAAGGATCCCCACTGTCTTGCCAAGGCTTGTATCGAGGCCCCACTCTCGAATTATCTCGCCGACGCGCAGTGCCTCGATCACATTGCCGCCGTTAGAATTGAAACGAAAGGACAGCTCCGGACCGCCGCCCGGTTTGCCAAATCTTGCGGTCAAGAATTCTAAGAGCTTGGCAGAAGTTCCCTCAACAAAAGTGCCTTCAGCGATCAACCATTCGCACCCATCACAGTTCCCCCCATTGTAGCCAGCGGCGAAAACCATGGGTTCATCGATCTGGTGATCGAACGGTTTTTCATCTGAGAAGCAAGGGCCTGCGAAGACCAATGCGAGCAGCCCCGCCGCGATGGATGCATACAATCTGATCGATGACATTGCATTGCCCTCTTCTCATCCGCCGCCATTCTGAACAACGGTGAATGAGGGACCAAGGGGAAATTCTTGGGGCACCGCCGTGGGGCACCGCACGTTTTGGCCGCATCAATAAAGCTAAGAAAATCAGCCTCTTAATTATGGCTGTAGAAATTGGCGGAGAGGGAGGGATTCGAACCCCCGATGGGCTTGCACCCATGCCGCATTTCGAGTGCGGTGCATTCGACCACTCTGCCACCTCTCCGCGGTCATGGTCGGCCGTTGCCGGCGCGGCGCACTAGATAACGGCTGAACGGGCAGGTTACAAGGCCAAATCGGCCAGTTATTTGGCTCGCCTGACAGGCAGCGGATTCACGCCGGTGTTTGCCGGTCACGGGCACCGCACAGGCGGCCCTGGCGGTCATCGCCGCCACGCTTTTCTCCAGGGCGCCACGGGCCTTGCCGTTGTTCTCGCCGGAAAGATCGCCAGCGAGGGCAACACTTTGTGGGGGCATGCTGACACGGCTGGTCCGTGCTCGTCAGTGGCAGCCTCGGCAACGGCGCGGCCGTTTGCCTTGACTCGCACTCAACCTTCGGCTAGGGACAGCGCGCAATCGGCGTGGAGGGTTCTTCCGCGCCGCTTGTTTTTTGAACCCGCAGACTGACAAAAAGACGGCCGAACCGCCAGAGGCGGTTCATTGAGGCCGACCGAACAGCGAAAGGCAAAAAATGTTCGCAGTCATTAAAACGGGTGGCAAGCAGTATCGCGTTGCCGCCAACGATCTCCTGAAGATCGAAAAAGTCGAAGCCAAGGTCGGCGATATCGTCGAGATCGGCCACGTGCTCGCGCATGGCGAGGGTGAAAATGTCACGTTCGGCGCGCCCTTCGTCGATGGCGCTCTGGTCACCGCCGAAGTCGTCGAGCAGGGCAAGAACCGCACGGTCATCGCTTTCAAGAAGCGCCGCCGTCAGAATTCGCGCCGCAAGATCGGCCATCGCCAGCTTTTGACCACCGTGCGGATCGCCGAGATCCTGCTGGGTGGCGCGAAGCCCGCGAAGAAGGCCGCCGTGAAGGCGGAAGCCAAGGCTGAGGTTGCTCCCGAGGCGAAGGCCGAAGCCGCGCCGAAGGAAGCCAAGGCCAAGAAGGACGCTGCTCCGAAGGACGAAGCGAAGGCCGAGACGACCGCGGCGCCGCTGTTCAAGGCGCCGAAGGGCGAGCCGGACGACCTGACCGTGATCAAGGGCATCGGCCCGGTCGCCGCCAAGGATCTCGCCGAGCAGGGCATCATCACCTTCGCCCAGCTTGCCAAGCTGACCGAGAAGGATGTCGCCAAGATCGACGAGCACATGCCGTTCAGCGCCGACCAGATCAAGGACTGGCGCGAACAGGCCAAGGAACTGGCGAAGAAGTAATTTTTCCGGCGAAACATCAGCCGGATCGGACTTGAAACGGAACGCGAACGCGTTCATAAGGCCTTTTAGGCGCCTTGCGGCGCAACGGAGTTAGTTAGATGGCACACAAGAAAGCTGGCGGCTCGTCGCGCAACGGTCGCGACTCGCATTCCAAGCGTCTGGGCGTGAAGAAGTTCGGCGGCGAAGCCGTCATCCCAGGCAACATCATCATTCGTCAACGCGGCACCACGTGGCATCCCGGCGTCAACGTCGGCATCGGCACGGACCATACCCTTTTTGCGCTCGAAGCCGGCGCCGTGATGTTCAA
This sequence comes from Mesorhizobium sp. RCAM 05104, assembly GCF_059683645.1. NCBI lineage: Bacteria > Pseudomonadati > Pseudomonadota > Alphaproteobacteria > Hyphomicrobiales > Phyllobacteriaceae > Mesorhizobium > Mesorhizobium sp. RCAM 05104. The sequence continues at coordinate 4,212,439 of NZ_CM185033.1, forward strand.
CAAGAAAGCCAACGGCCGAACCTACGTATCGGTCAACCCGATTACCAAAGCCGCGGAGTAGCCGGTTCCGCACCAGAACACCGGCGCCCATCTCGGGAACCGGTGTCTGGCAAAGCCAGGAAAAGGATCAGGGGAGATGGGTTTCCATCTCCCCTTTTTCTTGTGCCTGGAGGACTTTCAAATGGTTGCCGAAGCGGAAGACTCAGAAGACGAAAGTTACGCGATAGACTGCCCGGTCCTGGTTACCGAGCGGCTGGTGATGCGGGCGCCGCACGAAGGCGATATCGCGCAACTGGTCGAACTTGCCGACAATCGTCATGTCGCCGAAATGCTGGCCCGCATGCCGCACCCCTATGGCGAGGCCGAGGCGCGCGCCTTCCTCGCCATGACCAAGTCGCGCCGGGCCGGCATTGCCTATGCCTTGACGCTGGCCGGCACCGACACCTTCGTCGGCTGCGCCGGTCTCAACACCACCGATCGCGGGCTGGAGCTCGGTTACTGGATCGGCGAGCCCCACTGGAAGCGCGGCTATGCGACGGAAGCGGCGCATGCGCTGGTCGACCTCGCCTTCCAGAGCACTTCGATCCAGGTGCTGCATGCCTCGACGCGGGTCATCAATCCGGCTTCGCGCCGGGTGATCCACAAATGCGGCTTCCAGTATGCCGGCCAGGGCATGCTGAACTCGATCGTCGCCGGCCAAGTGCCGGTCGAGCGTTATCGGCTCGACCGCAAGACCTGGACCAGCCTGCGCAACTGGGTCCACTTTTGATGTGTGCCGATATTCAGGTGAGGCCGGCCTGTGATGGCGGCTTCCTGCGCTTCCGGTGCTCACGTACTTAAAGTACGCTGCGTTCCGGTTCTCGGAAGCCACCATCCTCGGCTCGGCCTGACCCGAATCTCAACACACCTCGGGGTGCGGCTCGAACAAAGTGATAAGTCAGTTGCGGGCCAAACTGGGTTCAACCCATTTCGACCCACACCGGCAGGTGGTCCGAACCGACCGCCTCGTGGTCGACCCACAGGCGCTTCAGCGATCTGGCAAGCGAAGCGCTGGTGAAGACGTAGTCTATGCGCTTGTGGCGGCTGGCATTGGCTGGTTGTTTGGGATCGACCCAGGAGACGAGATCGTCGCCAGCGACGTTGAGGCGCAGGGCGGCATCGACGGCAAAGTCGGCGGTCAGCGGCATGCCGAATTCGTGATCCGGCCGGCCGGCCAGCTCGACATATTCGGGCGATCCGGCCAGCATGTTGAAATCGCCCATGCCGACAAAGGCTTCGGGATGGGGCAATTCCGGCAGGCCGATCTCGGCGACGCCGGACAAGGCGCCGCCTTCGAGCGCATAGTTCAGCAGGCGCTGGCGCAGGAACTGGATCTGGCTGGCGCGTTCGACCGGGCTGCGGTGATCGAGATGGATGGAATAGAAGCGGATGAAACCAAGCGGTGTCTCGATCAGGGCCTCCAGCGCGCCACGCTGGAAATTCATGACCTCGAAGCTGCGGCTGCGCGGCAAAAGCAGATTGCGCGACAGATGAATGGGCGTCTTCGACAGCACCATGTTGCCGAGCTGGAAAGTGCTGGTGACGGCGCGGCCGTTCTCGATACGCGAGCCGATATTGGCCTCGAAATTGCTGCCATAGACCGCGAAATAATCGGGCAGCGCTTCGCCGATCTCGGCGACCATATCGCGCCCGCCATTCCTGGGATTGTTGCGGGTCACCTCCTGCAGCGCGATCACGTCGGCGCCGCGCACGGCGTCGGTGACGCGCGCGACATCATAGCGGCCGTCGAGGCCGATGCCGTACTGGATGTTGTAGGTTACAAGCTTCATTCCGACATCACTCCGGCCGATCTCGCGCGGCCCCTGTCGCAAAACGTCCTCGCCCTTCGCCGCGCCTTGGTTTAGAGCAAGGCCCAAGGTTTAGAGCAATGCCGCAAGGCCAATAAAAGAAACTGCAATCCGATGAAATTTCTCGATCAAGCCAAGGTCTATGTCCGCTCCGGTGACGGGGGCGCCGGTTCGGTGTCGTTCCGGCGCGAGAAGTTCATCGAATTCGGCGGGCCCGATGGCGGCGACGGCGGCCGCGGCGGCGATGTCTGGCTGGAGGCGGTCGACGGACTGAACACGCTGATCGACTATCGCTACCAGCAGCATTTCAAGGCCAAGACCGGCGTCCACGGCATGGGCCGCAACATGACCGGCGCCAAGGGCGCCGATGTCACGCTCAAGGTGCCGGCCGGAACCCAGGTCTTCGAGGAAGACAACGAGACGCTGATCTGCGATCTGACCGTGGTCGGCCAGCGCTTTCTGCTCGCCAAGGGCGGCAATGGCGGCTTCGGCAACCAGCATTTCAAGACCTCGACCAACCAGGCGCCGCGCCGCGCCAATCCCGGCCTGCCGGGGGTAGAGCTCAACATCTGGCTGCGGCTGAAGCTGATCGCCGATGCCGGGCTGGTCGGGCTGCCCAATGCCGGCAAGTCGACTTTCCTGGCCGCCGTCACCGCGGCCAAGCCGAAGATCGCCGACTATCCGTTCACGACGCTGCATCCCGGTCTTGGCGTCGCCCGCATCGACGGGCGCGAATTCGTCATCGCCGACATTCCGGGCCTCATCGAAGGCGCGCATCAGGGCGTCGGCATCGGCGACCGCTTCCTCGGCCATGTCGAGCGCACGCGCGTGCTGCTGCATCTGGTTTCGGCGCAGGAGGAAAACCTGGGCAAGGCCTACAAGACCGTGCGCGCCGAGCTCGATGCCTATGGCAATGGCCTGACCGACAAGGTCGAGATCCTGGCGCTCAGTCAGGTCGACACGCTCGATGCCGATGCACGCAAGAAGAAGGTCGCCTCGCTGAAGCGCGCCGCCGGTCGGGCGCCGATGCTGTTGTCCGCCGTCACCGGCGAAGGTGTCGAAGCCGTGTTGCGGGCGCTGATGGCGGTGATTGCCGAGGCGCGCGCGGAAGCTGCTCCCGTGGTCGAGACGCGCTGGGAAAAGTAGGCCATGCAGTCGCTGAAGAAATACCGGCGCATCACCGTCAAGATCGGCTCGGCGCTGCTCGTCGATCGCACGACGGGCCTGAAGCGCGACTGGCTGGCCTCGCTCGCCGACGATATTGCGGTGCTCGCCCAGGGCGGCGCCGAGATCCTTGTCGTGTCGTCCGGCGCCATCGCGCTCGGCCGCACCATTCTCGGCCTTGGCAAGCGCGCCCTGAAGCTCGAGGAGAGCCAGGCCGCCGCCGCCGTTGGCCAGATCGCGCTCGCCGGCGCCTGGTCGGATGCGCTCGGCAAGGGCGCCCTGAAATCCGGCCAGATTCTTTTGACCCTTGGCGACACCGAGGAACGCCGCCGTTATCTCAATGCGCGGGCGACGATCTCGACGCTGCTCAAGATGAAGGCGGTGCCGGTCATCAACGAGAACGACACGGTAGCGACCTCGGAAATCCGCTATGGCGACAATGACCGGCTGGCCGCGCGCGTGGCGACGATGATGGGCGCAGACCTTCTGGTCCTGCTTTCCGACATTGACGGGCTCTACACCGCGCCGCCGGCGCGCGACCCGCAGGCCAAATTCATTCCCGTTGTCGATCGCATCACGCCGGACATCGAGGCGATGGCGGGAGCTGCCGCTTCCGAGCTGTCGCGCGGTGGCATGCGGACGAAACTCGATGCGGGCAAGATCGCCACCGCCGCCGGCACGGCGATGATCATAACATCAGGCACAAGGCTGTCGCCGCTGATGGCGATCGAGCGCGGCGAACGCGCCACCTTCTTCCGGCCGAGTGCCAATCCGGTCAAGGGCTACAAGACCTGGATCGCCGGCCAGCTCGAACCGGCCGGCCGGCTCACGGTCGATGCCGGCGCCATCGGCGCGCTGCTGTCGGGCAAGTCGCTGCTGCCGGCCGGCGTCAAACTGGTCAGCGGCAATTTCTCGCGTGGCGACACGGTGGCGATCCTGTCGCCCGAAGGCCGCGAGATCGCGCGCGGGCTGGTTGCCTATGATGCCGCCGATGCCGTAAGGATCGCTGGTCTGAAAACGGCCGAGATCGAAACCGTGCTCGGTTACGAAGCGCGTTCAGCGATGATCCACCGCGACGACCTCGTGGTGAGTCATGCCGCTGACCAAGCACGGGGTGCCGACCAGCTACGGATCGGTGACCAAGTATCGAGCGGAGGGTGAGCCATGCTGAAACTGCATGAAAAATCCCGGGACGACACCGTGGCGCTGATGGCCGATATCGGCCGCCGCGCCCGCGCTGCCGCCCGACCGCTGGCCATCGCCACGACCGCCGCCAAGAACGCCGCGCTCGCCGCCATGGCCGAGACGATCCTGCGTCGTGAACGAGACATACTCGACGCCAACGCCATCGATGTCTCGAATGGCAAGGAATCAGGGCTTTCCGCTTCGTTCATGGACCGGCTGAAGCTCAACCCGGCGCGCATCCGCGCCATGGCCGAGGGTATCCGTGAGATTGCGGCATTGCGCGACCCGGTCGGCGACGTCATCGCTGAATGGGACCGGCCGAATGGCCTCCATATCGAGCGCGTGCGAACGCCGCTCGGCGTCGTCGGCGTCATCTACGAGAGCCGTCCGAATGTGACGGCGGATGCCGGCGCGCTGTGCCTCAAGGCCGGCAATCCGGTGATCCTGCGCGGCGGTTCGGATTCGCTCAACTCGTCAGCCGCCATCCATGCCTGCCTGGTCGAGGGGCTGAAGGCTGCCGGCCTTCCGGAAGACGCCATCCAGCTGGTGCCGACCGCCGACCGCGCCGCTGTCGGCGAGATGCTGAAGGGCCTCGGCGGCGCGCTCGACGTCATCATTCCGCGCGGCGGCAAAAGCCTTGTCGGGCGGGTGCAGAACGAGGCGCGGGTGCCGGTCTTCGCCCATCTAGAAGGCATCTGCCATCTCTACATCGACCGTTCCGCCAGGCTCGACATGGCAGTTGAGATCGCCGTCAACGCCAAGATGCGGCGCACCGGCGTGTGCGGCGCCGCCGAGACGCTGCTCGTCGACCGCGCCGTTGCGTCTACCCATCTGGTGCCGATCCTCGACGCTTTGCGCGCGGCCGGCTGCGAAATCCATGCCGATTCCGAAGTGCTGAAGCTGTTCTTCGATGCCAAGCCGGCGACCGACGCCGACTGGGTGACCGAATATCTCGACGCCATCATCGCGGTGAAACTGGTCGACGGAATCGGTGGAGCGATCGAGCACATCGAGAATTTCTCCTCGCACCACACCGAGGCGATCGTCGCCGAGGATGCGCAGGCGGTGGAGCGGTTCTTCAACGAGATCGATTCGGCGATCCTGCTGCACAATGCCTCGACGCAGTTCGCCGATGGCGGCGAGTTCGGCATGGGCGCCGAGATCGGCATCGCCACCGGCAAGATGCATGCGCGCGGGCCGGTCGGCGTCGAGCAGTTGACCTCCTTCAAATACCGCGTGCGCGGATCGGGACAGGTGAGGCCTTGACGTCTTTCGCCCAAGGGGCCTGAAGTTTGCGCCCAGGCACCCCCCTCTGTCCTGCGGTGGGCGGCCCTTCGCTGTCGCTCCGGGCGTTCGTCGTTCGGAAAGCCAAGCCGTTGGCTTTCCATCCGCTGCGCGGACCACGCCCCACCCCCGTCAAGGGGGCAGATTGGCTGGCATTTCTGGTTTCGCCAATCTTCAACGCTGCAGGATTTACGCCTTCGCCGAAACTGCTGATCTCCCCCCTTGCGGGGGAGATGTCCGGCAGGACAAAGAGGGGTGCCTAGCGCCATGCTATCCCCTTCTCCATCGGCCACCTCCTCCGCCTATCTGAAAATGCCGCACGCCGAAAAAGGCCTGGCCGTCGGCCTGTTCGGTGGTTCGTTCAATCCGCCGCATGCCGGCCATGCGCTGGTCGCCGAGATCGCTCTGCGGCGCCTGGCGCTCGACCAACTGTGGTGGATGGTGACGCCCGGCAATCCGCTGAAGAGCACGCGGGAGCTGGCGCCATTGGCCGAGCGGCTGCAATTGTCCGAGCGGATCGCCAAGAACCCCAAGGTCAAGGTCACCGCCTTCGAGGCGGCCCATCATGTCCGCTACACCGCCGATGCGCTGGCGCTGGTCAAGGCGCGCAATCCCGGCGTCGATTTCGTCTGGATCATGGGCGCCGACAGCTTGCGCGACTTCCATCGCTGGCAGCGCTGGCGCGAGATCGTCATGACCTTCCCGATCGCGGTCATCGACCGCCCGGGCGCGACGCTGTCGTTCCTGTCGTCGGTGGTCGCCAAGACCTTCGACTATGCCCGTATCGACGAGGGGGATGCGCCCCGCCTCGCCCGAATGAAGGCGCCGGCCTGGACCTTCATCCATGGCCCGCGCTCGTCGCTGTCGTCAAGCGCGATCCGCAGGCTGGCGAAAGGCTGAGTATCCTGGCCTACCGGAAGCGGCGAAAGGGAGATTCCCACTCGTCCGGCGATGTCGCTTTTATCGCTCCCTTTGCCTGTTTCATGGGCAATCCTGAGCAGACATGCCGATTCTTGAAAAAAACCGAACCGACGCCGCGCAGGGCGAAGAGCCGCCGCTGATCGCGATTGCCAGCGTCATCGTGTCGATGGCGCTGATCGCTGTCGGCAATGGGCTGATGTTTGCCTATATCCCGGTCCGCCTCGGCGTCGAAGGCTTCGATCCGACATGGGCCGGGCTGATCATCACCGGCCTTTCAGCCGGCGGTCTCGCCGGCTGTATCCTGACCGGACCGCTGGTGCGAAGGGTTGGCCATGCGCGCGCGTTCATGGTGCTGTCGGCGCTGATCGCACTGGCCAATGCCGCCGTCGGCGCGGGGCCGCACCCGATCGTGTGGATTGCCGCCCGCGCGCTCTACGGCTTTGCCATTTGCGGCCTGTTCATCGTTGCCCAAAGCTGGCTAAACGATGCCGTTGCCAACGCCATACGCGGCAGGGTGATGGCTTTCTTCTACGTTGCCTATGTCGCCGGGCTTGGCGTCGGTTACGCGACACTGGCGCTGGTCGATATCAGGACGGCGGATGCGCCCTTGATCGGCATCGTGTTCACCGCTTTGTCGATCCTCCCCGTCGGGATGACGCGGCTGGCCCAGCCGCCAGCGCCGCAAGCGGCCTCGGTGGCGCTCGGCCGAGCCTGGCGGATTTCACCGGTCGGCGTCGCCGGCATGCTGGCGGTCGGTGGCCTGTCGATGTCGATTGCCGGCTTTGCGCCGATCCACGCCACGGCCAAGGGCTACAGCCAGGCCGATGTGGCGCTGCTGCTTTCGGCTATGCCGGTCGGCACGCTGATCCTGCAGATACCGCTTGGCTGGATTTCCGACCGTACCGACCGCCGCTATGTGCTGGTCGCGGCATCCGCGCTTGCCGCTGCGGCGGGCATGTTCGCGCTCGGATTCGACGGAGGCGCGCTGGCGGCGCTGGTGGTGATCTACATCATCTGGGACGGCGCGTCGGAATCGATCTATTCGTTGGCCAGCGCGCATGCCGCCGACCGCGCCGGCAAGGACGACATGGTGGCGCTGTCCAGCTCGCTGTTGTTTGCATGGTCGCTTTCAGGCTTCATCGTGCCGGGCATCGTGACGGCGCTGTCGGCGGTCTTCGGCACGCAGGCCTTCATCTATGTGGCGATCGTCATCGCCTGCGCCTTCTGCCTGTTCGTGCTGTTGCGCGTGTTCACGACGCTGCCGGTTCCCGCCACGGAGACCGGCAGCTTCACGCCGATGACGGCGCAGGCGCCGCTGCCGGTGGAACTCGCCTTCGCGCCGGACGAACTGGACCGCCATAGAGGTAGCTAATTATTGCCGGCGGGCTTCCGGCGCCGGTGCCTCCGGTGGCGGCAGCGGGATCGAAATGCCTTCGCTGTCGAATTCCTGCTTGGCGCGCTTGGTGAGATCGGTCTGGGTGGCGAAGAAATCCGCCGACGATGTCCAGTAGCGCAGCGCAATCGAGACCGTGCTTTCGCCAAGAGTCGCCACGAAGGCGATCGGCGCCGGATCGCGCTTGACCCTGCGCTCGGCAGCGGCAATGGCGAGCAGTGTCTTCTGGGCGCGGTCGATGTCGTTCCACGAGCCGATGCTGAGCGTGATGTCGCTGCGGCGCACGCCGTTGCGGGTGAAGTTGCGTACCGGCTGGTTCCACAGGGTCGAATTGGGCGCGAGAACATAGATGCCGTCGGCGGTCCGCAGCTTCGTCGCGAACAGCCCGATCTCCTCGATCGTGCCGGCAATCGACCCGACCTCGACCGATTCGCCGATGCGGAATGGCCGCAGCGCCAGAAGCATGATGCCGGCGGCGATGTTCTGCAGCGTGCCCTGCAACGCCAGGCCGATGGCGAGGCCAATGGCACCGATCGCGGCGATGATCGACGCGGTCTGCACCCCGAACTGGCCGAGCACCATGATCGTGACGAGGATCAGGATGGCATAGCGGACGATCTTGGAGAAGAAATGCCGCAGCGTCGCGTCGAAGCCGTGGATATGGCCGAGGCCGGCGAATATGGAACGCTCGGCAAGGCCGGCGATGATGTAGCCGACAATCAGCAGGATGACGGCGCCGATGGCCGAGAAGGAATAGGAAACGATCAGCGTGCTCAACTGGGCGAGGCCGGCCTGGACGGTGAGAAAGGCGTTCTGCGGGTCGATTGGCATGGCGGGATTCCGGTTTTGTCGGTCAGCCGATAACCCTTGCAGGACGCCTGGGTTCCGATCTTTTGCGTGTCGCGTGGAACAATCGGGCCCGCAATGAGTTCGCCCGCAATTAGGGCTCCGTCTTGAAACTGCAACGGAACTCTGCCTATCTAAGCGGTGTCACCTGCTTTAGGGGTGATTTGGTTGTTCTTGCTGCGAAAGGAAATACACTGAGAACAGCACTGCGGAAGAAGGCCTATATCGTGCCTTCGCCGGCCGGGATCAGCGTAAACGACGCCGTGTCCCGCGCCATCAAGACAGTCCTTGCCAGTCTGGAAGACTCCAAGGCCGAAAACATCGTCTCAATCGACATCCAGGGGAAATCGAGCCTCGGCGACTACATGGTCGTCGCCTCGGGCCGATCGCACCGTCATGTCTCGGCTGTCGCCGATCACCTGCTCAAGGCGCTCAAGGATGCCGGTCTCGGCACGGCGCGCGTCGAGGGGTTGGCCGGCGCCGACTGGGTCCTGATCGATTCGGGCGACATCATCGTCCATGTCTTCCGCCCCGAAGTCCGCGAATTCTACAATCTCGAAAAGATGTGGCAGGCGCCGGATCTCGAGGAAGAAACCCTCCACTAAGCCGCCTTTGTTTTGATGCATGCCATTGCCCCAAAACCGGTTTCCACCCTTGGGTGACATGCATTAGCGGCTTGTAGGGGCGAGGATGAAGATATCAGTTCATGCCGTGGGCCGAATGAAAGCCGGCCCCGAGAAGCAGCTCGCCGACCGCTATTTCGAGCGCTTCGCCAAAAGCGGCCCGGCGGTGGGGCTCGAATTTGCCGGCGTGGCCGAGATCGCCGAGGGGCGCGCGCAAACCGCCAATGAGCGGCGGCGCGAGGAAGGCCAGAGGCTGCAGACGCAGTTGCAGCCTGGCATGGCGCTGATCCTGCTCGACGAACGCGGCAAGAGCTTTTCCTCCGAAGAATTCGCCGGACGCATCGGACTGCTGCGCGATGGCGGCCGCAAGGCGCTGGTCATCGCCATTGGCGGCGCCGATGGCCACGATCAGTCACTGCGCGACCAGGCCGATCTGGTGGTCTCGTTCGGCGCACTGACCTGGCCACACCAGCTGGTGCGCGTGATGCTCGGCGAGCAGCTCTACAGGGTCGCCACGATCCTGTCCGGCCATCCCTATCACCGTTCATAAATCGGGGAATTGGCGCGACCTGCCCGGATTTCCGCCCCATTGCCGCGCAAGATTGCGCCAACAAGCGAGCCCTCCAAACATGGTTGATGGTTCGTTAACGAAGCCGCAGATAGAGTCGACACCGAATGTCTGAAGGCTGGAAATCGAGAACGGGCTCATGGCGCGCGCGCTGCGGCATCGCGGCGGCGGCGCTTGTCCTGTCGTTCCATGCTGCGCGGGCCGAGAACACGCTCGACATGGCTCCCGATCCGGACCAGAGCCGGGCCGAATACGAACGGGTTTCGAAAGAGATCACGCTGTCGTCGGAGCGGCTGGCCAAGCTCTCCGCCGACATCGCGACGATCAAGAAGGACCACGCCTCGATCACCGCCGCGCTGATCCAGTCGGCAATGACCGAGCAGAAGCTTGGCCAGGACATCGAGGATATCGGCGCCAGGCTGGAAGGACTGAAGAGCCAGGAACAGAAGATCCGCGCCTCGCTGGTGGCGCGGCGCGACGTCCTGGCCGAGGTGCTGGGCGCGCTGCAGCGCATGGGGCTCAACCCGCCGCCGGCGATCCTGGTCAAGCCGGAGGACGCGCTGTCGTCGGTGCGCAGCGCCATCCTGCTCGGCGCCGTGGTGCCGGAGCTGCGCCAGCAGACGGATATCCTGCTGGCCGATCTCAAGGAGCAGTCGCGGGTAACGGCCTCGATCGAGGCCGAACGAGCGCGGCTGACGGCGGCGGTCGGCGACCAGGCGGCGGAAAAGAAGCGGCTGGGCATGCTGCTGGAAGCCAAGCAGAAGCTCGAAGCCGACACGCAAACGGAAATGGCGGCTGAAAAGCAGCGATCCGAGGCGCTCGCCGCCAGGGCCGGCAGCCTGAAGGAGCTGATCGCCTCGCTCGAAGCGCAGGCCGACAAGACCCGCAAGGCGGCGGACGCCGCCAAGGCGGCCGAGCAGAAGACCGCGGACGCCGACAAGACATCGGCGCCGGCGGAGCTGGCATCTCTGCCTGTTCCGGAAAGCAATCAACTTGCCGCGGCGGCACCCTTTTCAGCACTTCAGGGACAGATCGCGCTGCCAGTGACCGGCCGCATCAAACGGCGATTCGGCAGCGATGACGGTAACGGCGCAGTGATGCTTGGCGACATGGTTGCGACACAATCGGGAGCCATCGTCACCGCACCGGCGGATGGAAATGTGCTTTATGCGGGGCCGTTTCGCTCTTATGGTCAACTCTTGATCCTGAACGCCGGCGACGGCTATCATGTCGTTTTGGCGGGGATGAGCAGAATCAGCGTCGCGACTGGCCAATCAGTGCTCGCAGGAGAGCCGGTCGGTGCGATGGGAGAAGCCCGGGTGGCGAGCACCTCGGTTTCGAAGAATGGAAATGCCACGCCGGAACTCTATGTCGAGTTCCGCAAGGATGGAAAACCCGTCGATCCGGCCCCATGGTGGGCGGACCGTTTTTCTGGAAGGACGTGAATAATGCGGAAATTGTCGCTTCTGTTTGCCGGTGCGCTGATGGGCGCGTCCGCCATGAGCCTTGTTTATGGCACGCCCGGCTCGGCGGCGAACGCTGCAGGGTCGGAGACCTACAAGCAACTGGCGATCTTCGGCGACATCTTCGAGCGCGTGCGGGCACAGTATGTGACACCGCCCGACGACAAGTCGCTGGTAGAGAACGCCATCAACGGCATGCTTGCCTCGCTTGACCCGCACTCCTCCTACATGAACGCCGAACAGGCGCAGGACATGCGCGTCCAGACCAAGGGCGAGTTTGGCGGCCTCGGCATCGAAGTCACCATGGAGAACGACCTGGTCAAGGTGATCACGCCGATCGACGATACGCCGGCCGCCAAGGCAGGCGTGCTCGCCGGCGACTATATCGCCAAGATCGATGGCGAAGAGGTTCGCGGCCTGACCCTCAATGACGCGGTCGAGAAGATGCGCGGCCTGGTCAACACGCCGATCAAGCTCACCATCCTGCGCCAGGGCGCCGACAAGCCGATCGAACTGACGGTCGTGCGCGACATCATCAAGGTCAAGGCGGTCAAGTTCCGGGTCGAGAACGATATCGGCTACATGAAGATCACCTCGTTCACCGAAAAGACCTATGACGACCTCGAGAACGCCATCGACACCATCAAGAAGCAGGTGCCGAACGACAAGCTCAAGGGCTATGTGCTCGACCTGCGCCTCAATCCGGGTGGTCTGCTCGACCAGGCGGTGAGCGTGTCCGATGCCTTCCTCAATCGTGGCGAGATCGTCTCGACGCGCGGCCGCGATCCGAAGGACGTCACCCGCTTCGACGCCAAGCCAAAGCAGGTTGACGACATCAACGGCAAGCCGATGATCGTTCTCGTCAATGGCGGCTCGGCCAGTGCGTCGGAAATCGTCGCTGGCGCGTTGCAGGATCTGCGCCGCGTCACGGTGGTCGGCACGCAGTCCTTTGGCAAGGGTTCGGTGCAGACCATCATCCCGCTCGGCGAGAATGGTGCGCTGCGGCTGACGACGGCGCTCTATTACACGCCGTCCGGCAAATCGATCCAAGGCAAGGGCATCACGCCCGACATCAAGGTCGACCAGCCGCTGCCGCCTGAACTGCAGGGCAGGGACCTGACGCGCGGCGAATCCGACCTCAAGGGCCACATCAAGGGCGCCGACGAGAGCTCGACCGGCTCGGGCTCGGCGGCCTATGTGCCGCCGGATCCGAAGGACGACCTGCAGCTCATCTATGCCGAGCAGCTGCTGCGCGGCCAGAAGACCGACCCGGCCTTCCCGCCCAATCCGGAAAAGGCCGTGCTCAACCAGTAACGGTCCAGAGCGGCGCACGCGCCGCTCTATCTTTTTGTTTGAGCATCGGATTTTCCCAAAACCTTTTGGATCCGATGCTCCCGGGCCGGGGCAATCAGCTCTGGCCGCATGAACGAAGCGATGCGATGCTGCCGGGACCGAAAGGTCCCGGCAGTTTGATTCGGGGAACAGGGCGCCTCGTGGTACGGCGCCAGGGCGTGCCGACATTGATGAATGCGCACATGTCTTTTTCGAAAGGTTCCCTTTTCGGGATCATGCGCCCGGGGATATGGCTTGGCTGACATAGGCAAGGACATCGAACGCCCGCTCGGACAGACCGTCCGGTCGCCGCGCGCCGCCGGCAAGGTGAGCTCAGGCGCGGTCATGGCGTCCGTTGTCGTGCTCGCGGTGGTCGGCGTGTCCGGTGCGATCGCGCTCAGGGAAAAGCCGTTTCGAAAGCCGCAAGAGGTTGCCGTTTCGACACCGAAAGTGACCGCGGCCGCCGAACCCGCCGCAGCGCCGGCCGCGTTGGCCCCGGTCGCCGCGCCAAAGGCGGAGACGCCAACAAAGACGGGCGGGCCGCAGATCATTCATGTGCAGACGGAAGAGGGCGATGGCCCGCCCAAGGCGTCCATCGTCATCCACGATCCGTCGACCATCGGCCAGAATCTGAAGATCGCACATATTCCAGACAAGGCGCTGATCGAAGCCAGCGACAGCGGGCCGTTGCCGGTGCGCGCCGCCGATGGCCGGCGGCCGTTCGACGTCTATGCGCGGCCCTGGTCCGGCGCGCGCGGCGCACGCGTGGCGATCGTCATCGGCGGGCTCGCGGTTTCGCAGACCGGCACCCAGGCGGCCATCGCCAGGCTGCCGGCGGAGGTGACCCTGGCCTTCGCGCCGCAAGGCAACAGCATCGGCCGCTGGATGCAGGCGGCGCGGCAGAGCGGTCACGAGATCGTCATGCAGGTGCCGCTCGAACCGTTCGATTATCCGAACGTCAACCCGGGCCGCAACACGCTGACGGTGGCGGCAAGCGCGGACGAGAATCTGAAGAACCTGCACTGGGCGCTGTCGCGAACGACAAACTATACCGGCGTCATGAACTACATGGGCGCGCGCTTTTCCGCCGACCCGGCGGCGATGGAGCCGTTCATGGCCGAGCTCGGCAAACGCGGGCTCGCCTATATCGATGATGGTTCGTCGGCGCGCAGCCTCGCACCGGACCTGGCGCTGAAGGACGGCGTGCCCTTCGTCTCCGGCGACACGGCGATTGATGCCGTCCAGGATCGTGGCGCCATCCTGAAGAAACTCGACGGGCTGGAAGCCACCGCGCGTGCCAAAGGCTTTGCCGTCGGCATCGGCTCGGCCTTCGACCTGACGGTCGACACGGTGTCGTCTTGGGTGGTCGAAGCCAAGAAACGCGGCATCGAGATCGTGCCGATTTCGGCGGTGGCGATCGATCCGCAAAAAGGCTAGCCACGGCCCGGTCGCAAGACGGTTGGAAAGACTGACTGATGCCAAAGAAGAAAAAAACTGATCGCGAAACGCTGCCCTACCGTCCCTGTGTCGGGCTGATGATCCTCAATGCCGATGGCCTGGTCTGGGTCGGGCATCGCATTGCCGAACCGGACAGCGAGTTTGCCGGCACGACGCAGCTCTGGCAGATGCCGCAGGGCGGCATCGACAAGGGCGAGGAGCCGTTGCAGGCGGCGGAGCGCGAGCTTTATGAGGAGACCGGCATGCGCAGCGTCTCGCTGCTGGCCGAGGCGCCCGGCTGGATCAACTACGATTTGCCGGATGAGCTCGTCGGCGTTGCCTACAAGGGGCGGTATCGCGGCCAAACGCAGAAATGGTTCGCCTACCGCTTCCACGGCGATGTCAGCGAGATCCAGATCAATCCACCGCCGGGCAACCACACCGCCGAATTCGACAAATGGTCATGGCGGCCGATGCGCGATCTTCCCGACCTGATCGTGCCGTTCAAGCGTCATGTCTATGAAGAGGTGGTGGCGGCGTTCCGGCATCTGGTGCGATAGCCGGACGATCGGCGGCGGTTGAAACGGCCGCAGTTGCCGCGCCGATCCGAGGGCCCTATTGATGTCTATCCGCCACTAAAGCGCGTCGCGCCGATACGGATTCATGCGCCGTGCTTTAGCCTCTGTTTGCATGCATGTCGTCGTCCCAAAACCGAAGCCACTTTTGGCCGACATGCATTAGAAGGGTCGCCATGAACGACGCCCCCCGCAAGTCGCCGTCCGAGGACGTCACCGCCACAAGCAAAGCGGCGGCTGGGGCCGTCCTCACCATCGACCTTGGCGCGATCCGTGAAAACTACCGGCGACTGAAAGCGCTGCTGGGCGGCGTGCGCTGCGCCGGCGTGGTAAAGGCCGACGGGTACGGGCTTGGCGCGAGCCAGGTGGCGGCGGCGCTGCTGCGTGAAGGTTGCGAGATCTTCTTCGTCGCGCTTCTGGGCGAGGGTATCGCCCTGCGCCGCTCGCTAGGGCCGGGTCCTGCCATTTTCGTGTTGAACGGCGTTCCGCGCGGTGCCGAGCCGGATGCCGCGGCGGCCGACCTTTCCGCCGTGGTCAACAGCCTTGCGCAACTGGGCGCCTGGCGCGAGACGGCCAGCCATGCCGGCCGGAAGCTGCCGGCGGCAATCCAGGTCGACAGCGGCATGTCGCGGCTTGGCATGCCGCCACGGGATGTCGAGCGCATCGCTCTCGATCCGCGCGCCTTTGACGGCATCGACATCCGCTTCGTGATGAGCCATCTGGCCTGCGCCGACGAGCCGGAGCATCCGGCCAATGAGCGGCAGCGACTGGCGTTCGAGCGGCTGCGCATGATGCTGCCGAAGGCGCCGGCCTCGCTCACCAATTCGTCCGGCATTTTTCTCGGGCAGCGCTTTCACTACGATCTCGCCCGGCCTGGCGCGGCGCTCTACGGCATCAATCCGACGCCGGCCAGGCCGAACCCAATGCTGCCGGTGGTGCGGCTGGAGGCCAAGGTCGTCCAGACACGGATGCTGGAGGCCGGCGTTGGTGTCGGCTACGGCCACACGTACAAAACGACCGCTCCTCTCGCCGCTGCGACAATCTCGCTTGGCTATGCCGATGGCTGGCATCGACGCGCGGCGTCCGCGGCCTGGTTCGAAGGCGTGCGGTTGCCCTTCCTCGGGCGGGTGTCGATGGATTCGATCATTCTCGACATATCCGCCTTGCCGCCCGGCAAGCTGCGCGATGGCGACCTCGTCGAGCTGCTCGGCCCCTCGCAAAGTGTGGATGACGCGGCCGGCCATGCCGGTACCATCGGCTATGAAATCCTGACCAGCCTCGGCCCGCGCTTTCATCGGGACTATGTCGGCGGTTGAGCGCTTTGGCCGCGCTTGACAAGCGGACGCCTGTCGGCAAGGTTCGGGGCATGAGCAACCTCGCCCATATCAGAACCTTGTTCAGGGTCTGCCCGATCGCGGGATCGTAGCCCCGGCGCGGCCGCCTTTTGGCGTCCGTCCGAACCGGGGCATCTCTACCTGACATCACCATCCTCAAGCCAGACGGCCTCGCGGCTGTCGGCTTTTCATCAAGCCGCCATCGGCATGGCGGCAAGCGCGCATCTGTTCGATGCGCCAATCCATGAGGTTTGCCATGCAACATGCAACAGGACCGCGCCCACAGAGCCAGCTGCTGGTCAGCGATGCCGACCATGACAGGCTGACGGGCCTGGCGAGGGCGTATCTCGATCGCGCGCCCGAGACGGCCGAAGACCTGCTTTCGGAAATGGATCGGGCCGTCGTCACGGACGCCGCGGCCATGCCGGCCGACGTGGTGCGAATGGGCTCCACGGTGACAATCAGCGGCGAAGGCGGAAACACGCAGCGCATCACGCTGGTCTATCCGGGTGAGGCCGACATCGCCGAAAGCAGGATCTCGGTGCTGACGCCGATGGGGACGGCGCTCATCGGTGCGACCGTCGGACAGGTGGTGTGCTGGAGCAGCCGTGGCGGCCGGGAACTGTCGGTGACCGTCGAATCTGTCGACATGCCCGCCTCCGGCCAGCAGCGGTCATGAGCGTGGAGGCGGCTATGACAAGCACGAATTGCCGTCTGACGAGGAAGGACTTCGCCGTCCTCGAAGTCATGCTGGAGCGCCGGCGGGCATTCGCGGATCCGATCGTGCACATGCTCGAGCACAAGCTTTCAACCGCCGATGTCGTCCCTACCGATTCGGTCGGACCCGATATCGTTACGCTGAACAGCAGAGTGGTGTTTCGTATCGATGCCGGACCTGCCGAGACGCGAACCCTGGTGCAAAACGAGGTTCGCGGACCGGTCGGCTCCAGCCTGTCGGTCGCAACGCGGCGCGGGCTCTGCATGCTCGGCATGGCTGTAGGCCAGACCATATCGATCGAACATCCCGACGGCAGGCGGGAGGCGATCCTGATCAAGGCCGTGCTTTACCAGCCGGAGGCCGCGCGGCGGGCAGTCCAGGAGAAATCCCGCGCCGAGATGAGGCGACCGCATAGGCTCACCCTTGTCTACAGCGCCGCGACCGACAGGCGGCCTCTTGGCGACAGAGCCGGAATGCGGCAGACAGAGGACGACGACCCCGGTCCCTCGGCGGCGTGAATGGGCAACGGCGCATGGTCTCGAAAATCGGCATCGATTTTCGCAAGGGATCATGCGCAAATCGGAAATGCGCCGCGTCCATCGGCGTCCTGAAGGACGTGGCGCGGCAAGGAGTGAATGATGAAGATCATGGTGCTGGGCAGTGGCGTGATCGGGGTGACCACGGCGTACTATCTCGCCGAGGCCGGCCACGAGGTGACGGTGATCGACCGCCAGAAAGGCCCGGCGCTGGAAACCAGCTTCGCCAATGCCGGCGAGATTTCGCCCGGTTATGCCTCGCCCTGGGCCGGGCCGGGCATTCCGCTGAAGGCGATCAAATGGCTGCTGATGAAGCATGGCCCGCTGGTGGTGCGGCCCGCCTTCGACCCGCATATGTGGACATGGCTGGTCAAGATGCTGCGCAACTGCACGGCCGAGCGCTATGCGATCAACAAATCGCGCATGGTGCCGCTGGCTGAGTACAGCCGCGACACGCTGAAGGCGCTGCGCGAAGCGACCGGCATCGCCTATGACGAGCGCACCCAGGGCACGCTGCAGCTGTTCCGCACGCAAAAGCAGCTCGATGGCACCGCCGGCGATGTCGAGGTGCTGAAGAAATATGGCGTGCCCTACGAGATCCTCGACCAGGACGGCTGCATCGGGGCGGAGCCGGCGCTGGCCGGGGTACGCGAGAAAATCGTCGGCGGCCTCAGGCTGCCGGGCGACGAGACCGGCGACTGCAAGATGTTCACCGACAGGCTGACCGAGCTTTGTGTGGCGCGCGGCGTCAAGTTCGAATACGACGTGACCATCTGGCGCGTCATCCGCAGCCGCAACCGCATCGCCAATCTCTCTACCAGCAAGGGCTGGAAAGCCGCCGACGCTTATGTGATGGCGTTGGGCAGTTACTCGGCGGCGTTCATGCGCCGGGTGAAGCGGCCGATCCCGGTCTATCCGGTCAAGGGCTATTCGATCACCGTGCCGATCCAGGACGCCGCCGCGGCACCGGTGTCGACGGTGATGGACGAGACCTACAAGGTGGCGATCACCCGGCTCGGCGACCGCATCCGCGTCGGCGGCACGGCAGAGATTTCCGGCTTCGACCTCAGGCTGCACGAATCGCGGCGGCGCACGCTGGAATACTCGGTCGGCGATCTCTTTCCGGGCGCCGGCGCCATGCGGGAGGCGACGTTCTGGTGCGGGCTGCGGCCAATGACGCCCGACGGCCCGCCGCTGATCGGCCGCACCGAGCTTTCCAACCTCTATCTCAACACCGGCCATGGCACGCTCGGCTGGACCATGGCCTGCGGCTCGGGCAAGGTGCTGGCCGACATCATCTCCAGCCGGGTACCGGACATCGATGTCCGCGCCCTGGCACAGGAGCGTTATCTGCGCTAGCGGGCGCGAGAGGTCAGAACGCCTGCTTGACCCAGTCCTCGTCGAACAGCAGGCGATAGGCCCACGGTATCGTCACCTTGGTGGCGACCGGGTTCGAGTGGGCGAGATAATCGTCATAGATGGGCTTCATCCTGGCGTAGAAGGCCGGGTCCAGGACCATCATGCCGTTCTCCGAGTCGTGGAAGAAGCTGCGGTTGTTGAGATTGACCGACGAGATGGCGACCAGCCGTTCGTCGATCATCATGATCTTGGAATGCAGCACGACATCGGGCGCCTTGAACTCGCGGATGTTGATGCGGTCGCCATATTCCTCGACGAACAGCTTGTTGAGCGCGGTGAGGAATTTGCCGCCGATATCGCCCTTGAGATCGATGCGGCCGATAATGTCGATCCTGACGCCACGGGCCAGGGCCCGGTCGAAGGCGAGGCCAAGTTTCGGCGTCAGGTTGAGGTAGGGATTGACGATCTGGATATGATGCTGGGCGGCGTCGACCAGTTCGACGAAGTAATCCTCCAGCGCATGGCCATCCTCGTAGGGCACGGAAATGAAGTGCCGCGCCGTGCCCGGCGGGCGGCGGCCATCGGAACGGACCGGAATGGAGAAGGGGCGCGCGATGTTGGTGTCGGCGTCGCGCAACCACAATGTCGACAGATGCGCCGCGAGCGTCTCGACCATGGCCTGGTCGGCGAACTCGATGTCGAAGTCGCTCCAGTTCGAATAGTAGTTCAGCGAAAACCCGTCGGTCTTGCCGTATTGCTGCAGGTCCGGATAGCGCGACAGATCGACCGGCTGGTGGAACAGGAAGCCGTCATGGATGTTGCGGCCGCCGATGATGACGCGCGAGCGGCCAGGGTCCTGCGCCAGCGTGGCCAGCATCTTGACATGGTGGGTCTTGTGCAATTGCGACAGCTGCTCGTCGATCGGCGCGCCCCGGTCCGCCCGCCAGCGATATTCCTGTAACTCGACATTGGGAAATTCGGCCGCCAGCCGATGCAGCAGGGCGTCGTCCTTGTCGCGCTCCAGCACGTCGGTGACCATGATGCGGACCTTGGTGCCAAGGGCGGCATGGTGGCGGATCAGCCGTTCCATGATGCGGCCGGAAAAGTCCGCCTTGAACTCCAGCGACGACAGATAGATCAGCTTGAGCCTTGGTGCCTTCGAGAAGTCGAGAGGCAGGTCCGGATCGCCCTTGTCGACGGCGCTGTCGGACAGCGGCGCTCCCATCAGCGCCTCGACCTTGGCATTGAAGCCGTCACGCGACTTGCGCAGCAGGCGCGGCTTGCCGATCGGCAAGCCGCAGGTCTGCGACAGCCAGCGGCTGGCATAGAAGGCACGGCTAAGAGGGTCGAGACGGGCGGCGTCGGGCGTCTGGCAGCGTTGGTAGCGACTGTCGAAGCCAGCGAGCGCCGGGTCGGCGACCTCTTCGCGCAGGATGGTGAGCGGAGTGCCGGTCGGGGCCAGGTTGGAGCGGACGCCGAGGCTGCAGCGGTTCAGGGTCTCGCTCGGGAACAGGCTGACTGTGTCGTCCTCGCCGGACAAGCGAAAGCGGAATACCGTGCCCATGGCGATGGTACGTGAACCGCCGCCGGCGCGGACCGCCAACGCGCCGTCGCATGTGCCCTCGATGTCGGCCGGTTGCGTGCCAGCCTGGCGCAGCACGATCTCGACGCTGCGCGCCTGCAAGCCTGAAAACTCGAAAATCTTAGGCGCCGAAGGCCGCGCCGCCGCGTCGATGTAGAGGGTCTGCCGCGACACCCGCCAGCGGCCGTCGAAATGGCCCTCGCCGCTGTCGCTGCCGGCTGGTGGCAGATGCGTTTCGGCAACCGGCCCGGCCAGTTGCCGCAGCGTCCGGTAGGTCGCCTGGAAGTCACTGTTGCGGATGTCATGGTAATCGTGATCGAAAGGACCGGTGCCATTGGCGCGATCCATGGCACCAACCTGGTTGTGGGCGAGCAGCGCCAGGAACCGCTTCTCGTAGTCGCTGGCGCCGGCATCGCCGAAGAATTGCGCGGCGGCGACCCGCGGTCCGGATGTGCCAGCCGACAGCGAAGGACGCGCGCAGGCTTGTTGGCCTTGCAGCACGTCGCAGGCATCGCGACCAGCGCTGGTGCAGCCGGCAAGCACCGTGAGCGCCAGGCCAAACAGGGCGAGGGCGATGGATGCTCGGCCGTTCACCCAGTCGCTCCGGCCTTCAGGGCGTTCAATTGCGCCGGGTCGCGCGGCGGCATGAAGCCTTGCGGGAAGACCTTGCAGACGGGAATGGCAAAGGTGGCGATCAGGAGATCCGCCTCGCCGCGCATTTTGCGCGGCGCCGTCTTGTCGTCGCGGATCGCTTTCGCCGAGGCGACAAGGGTGCCGTCGCAGTCGCAATGGTTGTGGCGGGCGATGTAGCAGGCGTCATGGGTCCGGCAAGCCGCATCAAGGCGGTCGACCGGCCGGGCCGACAGATCGCCGGTGCGGGTGCCGGGGCCGCAATAATTACCGATGACGAGAGGCGAGGGCCGGGCCATCGCAGCACGGATCGGCTTGGGCAGTTCGGCTTCCGGCACCTTCGTCCACGGATTGGCGCAAGCCGAGAAGAAGAGCAGCGGCAGGATGGCAAGATCGGCTCGCATGTCTATCCGGCAGCTTTCTGAATGTCCCCACCCCATGGCGCGAAATTCCACCGGGCGACCGGCAGAATTGCGCGCCCGGTGTCACAGTCATCGATTTTGTGGCGAGGAAAAGGCGGTATGTCTAAACGAACAAGTTTCGCTCGCGCTCGACCGCCTTGGTAATGAAGCTGGCGACGATCTGGACGCGGCGCAGCGGCCTGACCGATTCGTGGTAGACCAGCCAGTAGGCACGGCGGATGGGCGCCACGACGTCGACGGACAGCAGTTCCGGCATCGAGCGGGCGATGAAGGTGTGCAGGATGCCGATGCCGGCGCCTGAGCGCACCGCTTCGGCCTGGCCGAGCGCCGAGGAGATGGCAAAGCTGGTGCGCCAGTCGGCGCTGAACTCGGCGGCATAGTCGAGCGAGGGGCTGACGATGAGATCCGGCACATAGCCGATGAGGGTATGCTGGCCAAGCTCGGCGGCTGTCTTGGGCAAGCCGTGCGCTTGCGCATAGGCGCGCGAGGCAAACAGTCCGAGCGAGTAGTCGACCAGCTTTCCCGCCACCAGCCGGCCCTCCGTCGGCCGCTCGACGGTGATGGCGATGTCGGCCTCGCGGCGCGACAAGGAGAAGGAGCGCGGCACCGGCACGAGCTGGATCGTCAGTTCACGGTGCAGCGCGGTCAGCGCGCCGAGACGCTTGGCCAGGAAGGCGACGCCAAACCCGTCCGGGGCACCGATGCGCACCGTGCCGGAGACATCGTCGCCTTCGCCCGCGACGGTCGAGCGTGCGGCGATCATGTCGCCCTCCATACGCTCGGCAATGTCGAGAAAGCGCTCGCCGGCGGGCGTCAGTTCACTGCCGGTGGTCAGCCGGCGAAACAGCTTGGTCCTCAGCGCATCCTCGAGCGCGGCGATGCGGCGCGAGACGGTGGCGTGGTTGAGCTCCAGCCGCCTGGCGGCGCCAAGGATCTGGCCGGCGCGCGCCACCGCGAGGAAAATGCGGACGTCATCCCAGTTCATAGGGAAGGTCCCCGGGGGGTGAAGGAACTCAATCTCTCAATCCGTGCTGCAGAATTTACACCCCATCATTTGCGAGAATTGATGCTCCTCCGTCAACCGGTATCTATTTTCCGCACAACGGTTGCGTTCTGGCTCGCGTTGCCATTGGCCCCGCAAAGGCGGACAATGCGCCATCACAAACAAGGGAGAGAAATCATGATCGAATACGGTCATTTCATCGGCGGCAAGCATGTCGCCGGCACCAGCGGCCGCAAGCAGGATGTCATGCAGCCGATGGACGGCTCGGTGCGTGGCACGGTGGCGCTGGCTTCGCAAGCGGAACTGCGCGCGGCGGTCGAGAACGCCAAGGCGGCACAGCCCAAATGGGCGGCCACCAACCCGCAGCGCCGCGTGCGCGTGCTGATGAAGTTCCTCGAACTGGTCGCCCGCGACTATGACGAACTGGCCGATATACTGGCCCGCGAGCACGGCAAGACCATCGCCGACGCCAAGGGCGACATCCAGCGCGGCCTCGAAGTGGTCGAGGTCTGCATTGGCGCCCCGCACATGATGAAGGGTGAATTCACCGACGGCGCCGGCCCCGGCATCGACGTCTATTCGATGCGCCAGCCGCTCGGCGTCGTCGCCGGCATCACGCCGTTCAACTTCCCGGCGATGATCCCGTTGTGGAAGATCGCGCCGGCCATCGCCTGCGGCAATGCCTTCATCCTGAAGCCGTCGGAGCGTGACCCGGGCGTGCCGATGCGCATCGCCGAACTGTTCCTCGAAGCCGGCCTGCCTGCCGGCATCCTCAACGTCGTCAACGGCGACAAGGACGTCGTCGACGCGATCCTCGACGATCCCGACATCAAGGCCATCGGCTTCGTCGGCTCGACGCCGATCGCCCATTACATCTATTCGCGCGGCACCGCCGCCGGCAAGCGCGTGCAGTGCTTCGGCGGCGCCAAGAACCACATGATCATCATGCCCGACGCCGACATGGACCAGACCGTCGACGCGCTGATCGGCGCCGGCTACGGCTCGGCCGGCGAGCGCTGCATGGCGATCTCGGTGGCCGTCCCGGTCGGCAACGACACCGCCAACCGGCTGATGGAAAAGCTGATCCCGCGCGTCGAGAGCCTGAAGGTTGGCCCGTCGACCGATTCGTCCGCCGATTTCGGCCCGCTGGTGACGGCGCAGGCGCTTGAACGGGTCAAGGGCTATGTCGACACCGGGGTCAAGGAAGGCGCCAAGCTGGTCGTCGACGGCCGCGGCTTCTCCATGCAGGGCTACGAGGACG
This sequence comes from Mesorhizobium sp. RCAM 05104, assembly GCF_059683645.1. Taxonomy (NCBI): domain Bacteria; kingdom Pseudomonadati; phylum Pseudomonadota; class Alphaproteobacteria; order Hyphomicrobiales; family Phyllobacteriaceae; genus Mesorhizobium; species Mesorhizobium sp. RCAM 05104. The sequence goes on from NZ_CM185033.1 coordinate 4,235,922, forward strand.
GCTACTACATGGGCGGCTGCCTGTTCGACAACGTGACATCAGACATGCGCATCTACAAGGAAGAGATCTTCGGACCAGTGCTCTCGGTGGTGCGGGCGCCGACCTATGAGAGCGCGATCAAGCTCGCCAACGACCACGAGATGGGCAATGGCGTTGCCATCTTCACCCGCGACGGTGACGCCGCGCGCGACTTCGCCTCACGGGTCCAGGTCGGCATGGTCGGCGTCAACGTGCCGATCCCGGTGCCGATCGCCTACTACACCTTCGGCGGCTGGAAGGCATCGTCCTTCGGCGACCTCAACCAGCACGGCCCGGACGCGTTCCGCTTCTACACCAAGACGAAGACGGTGACGTCGCGCTGGCCGTCCGGCATCAAGGATGGTGCCGAGTTCGTCATCCCGACGATGAACTGAGGTCTGACATCTACTTCCACCGAGTTGAGGGCGCGGCTTTGTCGCGCCCTTTCCTTTTGCATGGCACTACACGGTTGGAATCGTGCCACCGTCGATGACGTATTCGGCGCCGTGGATCGCCGAGGCGCGGTTCGAGACAAGGAAAGCCACCAGTTCGGCGACCTCGTGCGGCCATGCCGGCCGGCCGATCGGGATGCCGCCCAGCGCATCCATGATGCCCTGGCGGGCGGTTTCCTCGTCCGAACCGGAATGGGCAGCCAGCCGCTTCACCATCGCCTCCGACGCGGTGGTGTGGATCCAGCCCGGCGCCACGGAGTTGACCCGAATGCCTCTCGGACCGAGTTCCTTGGACAGCGCCTTGCTGTAGGTTGAGAGGGCTGCCTTCGCCGCGGCATAGGCGATGGTGGATTCATGCAGCGGCAGGCGGCGCTGGATCGACGATATGTGGACGATCGCGCCCGAGCCTTGCTCGATCATGTGCGGCACAAGCGTGCGGTCGAGCCGCACCGCGGCGAGCAGGTTGAGGCTGAGTTCCTCCTGCCATGTCTGCTCCGTCAGTCCGGCAAATCCGCCACCGGGGCTCTTCGAACCGCCGACGCTGTGCACGATGATGTCGATGCCGCCAAGCTGTTCCATGACACCCGCGGCCACTGTTTCGGTGCCCGCCAAGGTACTTACGTCGGCCTGCACGAACAGCGTCCGCGATGATGCTTCGGTCGCGGAGCGAGCGGTGGTGACAACCCTCGCACCCGCCGCCGAAAGCCTGTGCACGATGGCTTCGCCGGCGCCCTTGGTGCCACCAGTAACCAGAACGCGCTTGCCGGCAAATTCCTGATCGTCGACCGTGAATTTCCCGGGGACCGTCATGCGCCGATCTCCAGCCGCTTGATCCGATCATCGGCCAGCGTGAAGTTGTAGTGGAGCGTCGCCGGGCTGCCGGGGAAATTGCCCGAGACGATGCCGGCGATCCGCCATGCATCGCCATTGGGGGTCGCGTCGGCGACCTCGACCGTCACACGGTATTTGCGTGTCGTTGCCTCCATCCAGTCGCGGATGGCGCCTGACCCCTGATGTGTTTCGCCTTCGTCCCGGACCGTGGCGTCCGGCGAGAAGGGGATGAGCATGGCGTCGATGTCGTGCCTGTTTTTGGCGGCGAAATAGTCCGCCAGCGGCTGCGGAAGTTTTGCGGTCATGGTCCATTCTCCTGTTCGCATTCCGGCCGGTAACGCGAGGTCCGCGGCCCTTGTTCGACCCCTAAAATGCGGTATGCTGAAAAAATGACAAGAACCGACGAAAAAGTAAGGTACTTACCAGAAGGTAAGGTTGAGGCACTGACGCCCTTGTCCGCGGCGAGCGGCGTGGAGAATGTGCTGCGCATCCTCGAGGGCCGCTGGAAGCTGGTGATCCTGTTTCATCTGTTCGGCGGCAAGGTGCTACGCTTCTCCGATCTTGAACGGTCGATCCCGGCGATCTCGCAGAAGATGCTGATCCAGCAGTTGAGGCAGATGGAGGGCGACGGCATCGTGCGCCGCATCGTGCACCATCAGGTGCCACCGAAGGTCGAATACTGCCTGACCGACTGGGGGCAGGCGCTATGCCCGGCCCTCGACGCCCTGCTGAAATGGGCGGCACTTCGCGAACCTGCCGAAACCTGACGCGGATCGTCGCCTTGCGGCACGCCGCAAGGGCCGAAATGGCGCTTGTTTTCGAATCGGGACCCCACCATATCGAATCCAGGGAATGCGATAGAAATTCCCAGACGACAGACCGGAAACCAGAAGGAGTGACGTGATGAAGACGTCGGATCCGGCCTGGAACGCTCCGGCATACTGAGGCTGCCCATGTGCCTCCCTTGCCGGACGGTGAAGGCGAAGGAGGTGCCCAATGGCCACACATTTTCGTTTCGATGGATCAGGATAGCCGCGATCGGCGCCGCGCTGGCGCTGCCGACGCTGCCCGCGCAGGCGCAATTCGTCTGCGGCGGCCACAGTGATCTTGTCGCGGGACTGGCGCAGGCCTTTCAACAAAGGCAGATCGGCTACGGTGTGGTCGGGCCAACTGCGATTGTCGAGGTCTATGTCTCGGCAAGTGGGACATGGTCGATGCTGGTAACCGACGTGCAGGGCCGGAGCTGCATCTTCGCGACCGATGACGGATGGGAAAATACCGTCACCGCAACGACACAAGGGATCTGAACCGACCGGTCAGCGCGTTGCAGCCACCTCGGCATGGCCGCGCAGCAGCGCCATCAGGCGCTTGGCATCCTTGGCGGCTGCCTCCTCGTCGCCGTCGAGGATCGAGCGGATCAACGCGACGTGGTGTTCGGCGGATTCGGCAAGGCCAGTGTCGGCCTTGTAGCGGAACCAGAAGCGGCGGCTGTGGGTCTGCAGAGGGGCGGCCAGCCGGGCGGCGAACGGGTTGTCGGCAGCCAGCGCCAGCGCCTCGTCGAGCGCCTTGTCGGCCTGGATGAAGGCAAGCACATTACCCGAGATCACCGCCTTCTGCATGGCAAGGGCGGCTTCATGAAACAGGTCGGCGGCTTCGCGGGTGACGAAGCGGGCGGCCGAACGGGCCAGAACCACCTCAACGCCGCGGCGCGCGTCGAGCACGCGCAGCCAGTCGCCGGGATGGAGCGGCGCTATCGCGATGCCGGCGCGCGGCCGCACGTCAAGCAGACCTTCCCAGGCCAGTCGCTGGATCGCCTCGCGCACCGGCGTGCGGCCAAGCGCCAGCCTCTCGATCAGGGTGCCCTCGGTGACAAAGCTCGCTGGGGCCAGCTCCAGCGTGACGATCATGTGCTCCAGCACACGGTAGGCTTTGGCCGCTGCCGGCTCGGATGCGATGCTTGCTTCCATGGATATCAAACGCGCTCTCTTGATATATTTTAGATATATCACAGGAGAATCCGCATTGACAGGCGGTTTCTTAACAGATATACGGCTGATATATCAGATGGAGCAATGACCATGTGGACCGGAGTTTTCCCCGCCGTTACGACCAAATTCACCGCGGACGACCGCCTCGACCATGCCGAGATGGAGCGCTGCTTTGGCCTGCAGATGGAGGCCGGCTGCGACGGCATCATCGTCTGCGGATCGCTTGGCGAGGGGCCGATGCTTTCCCATGACGAGAAGATCGAGGTTCTGAAGACCGCGCAGAAGGTCGCCGGCAAGAAGCCGGTGCTGCTGACGGTCAACGAGGCCGGCACGCGTGAAGCCGCCAGCATCGCCCGGCGCGCCGCCAAAGAGGGCGCCAACGGCCTGATGGTGGTGCCGAGCCCGATCTACCACACCAATGCGGAAGAGACGGTGGCAGCGCTGCGCGCCGTCGCCGAGGCCGGCGACCTGCCCGTCATGATCTACTCCAACCGGCTCGCCTACCGCGTCGACGTCACCGTCGACCAGATGGAGGAGCTGGCATCGGACAAGCGCTTCGTCGCCATCAAGGAGTCCTCCGACGACATCCGCCGCTCGACCGAGATCATCAATCGCCTCGGCAGTCGCTATGATCTGTTCACCGGCGTCGATAATCTCGCCTTCGAGGCTTTGTCGGTCGGCGCCATCGGCTGGGTGGCCGGGCTGGTCACCGCCTTCCCGCGCGAAACCGTCGCCGTCTACCAGCTGATGCAGCAGGGCCGTCGCGAGGAGGCTCTCGCCATCTACCGCTGGTTCCGGCCGCTGCTCGATCTCGACGTCTCGACCTATCTGGTGCAGAACATCAAGCTTGCCGAAGTGTTCGCCATTCAAACCAACGATCGCGTGCGCATGCCGCGCCTGCCGCTGTCGGGCGAGCGCCGCAAGGCGGTCGAAAAGATCATCAAGGACGCGCTCGCGGTGCGGCCGACGCTGCCGAAGTTTTGAGAGTCCTAGCGTTCGCATAGGGTTCATTCATATGCTCCCTCACCACAAGATGGGTGGCCGCACGTGAGCAGCGAAAGCGGCACCCAACTCGACGTCGCCATCATCGGTGGCGGCATCATCGGCATCTGCGCCGCCGTCTTCCTCACCGAGGCGGGGCGCAAGGTCACCATCTTCGATCGGACGGGCATCTGCGAGGAGACGAGCTCCGGCAACGCCGCTGCCTTTGCCTTTTCCGACGTGCTGCCGCTGGCGCACAAGGGCATGATCCGGCAGCTGCCGAAATGGCTGGCCGATCCGCTCGGACCACTCAGCATCCCGCCAGCCTATCTGCCCAGGCTTCTGCCCTGGCTGATCCGCTTCTGGCGCGCCGGTGCGCCGGAAAAATACGAGGCGGGCCTCGCCGCTCAGGCGGGCATGATGAAGCTCGCCGAGGCGGAATGGATGGGCCTGCTCGATCGCTCCGGCACGCGGCCGATGCTGCGCGAGGACGGCTCGCTCGAACTCTACGAAAGCGAAGCCGAATTCCGCGCCTCGCTGCCGGGCTGGGCGGCGCGCGCGCGTTTCGGCATCGACTTTCGCCATGTCGAGGGCGACGACCTTGCGACCCTGCAGCCGGGGCTTTCGCCGCGCTTCGTCAAGGGCACCTTCGTGCCGGGGTGGAAGACGGTCGCCGATCCGAAACTGCTCGGCAAGGCGGTGTGGGCCTATGCGCAGGCTAAGGGCGCCCGCTTTGAAATGGCCCGCATCGACCGCGTCGCGGCGAACCACGACGGCGCCGCGCTGACACTGGCGGATGGCACGACCCGGCAAGCCAGCCACCTCGTCGTCGCCGCCGGCGCATGGTCGCATCTGCTGGCGAGGCAGCTCGGTGATCGCATTCCGCTCGAAACCGAACGCGGCTACAACACGACGCTGCCGAAGGGAGCCTTCGACGTGAAGCGGCAGCTGATCTTCTCCGGACATGGCTTCGTCATCACACCGCTTGAAACGGGCCTGCGTGTCGGCGGCGCCGTCGAACTGGGCGGCATAGAGCGGCCGCCCAACTATGCCCGCTCGAAGGCGCTGCTGCAGAAGGCGCAGAAGTTCCTGCCGGGGCTCGATCCGGCTGGCGGGCGCGAATGGATGGGGTTCCGTCCCTCGCTGCCGGATTCGGTACCCGTCGTAGGTCGTGCGCCAGGAGGCCGGTCGGTGGTCTATGCCTTCGGTCATGGCCATCTCGGCCTGACCCAGGCGGCGGCCACCGGGCGGTTGATCCGCGAACTCGTCCTGGGGCAGACTCCGGCGATCGATCTAGCCCCCTTCAGTCCGCTACGGTTTTGATTTTTTCGAGGAGCGTCATGGCCAAGAAATCCTTCTTCTGCGTAGACGGCCACACCTGCGGCAATCCGGTGCGGCTGGTGGCCGGCGGTGGCCCGCTGCTGCAGGGGTCGACGATGATGGAGCGACGGGCGCATTTCCTGGCCGAATATGACTGGATCCGCACCGGGCTGATGTTCGAGCCGCGTGGCCATGACGTGATGTCCGGCTCGATCCTCTATCCCCCGACGCGCGACGATTGCGACATCGCCATCCTGTTCATCGAAACCTCGGGCTGCCTGCCGATGTGCGGCCACGGCACCATCGGCACGGTGACGATGGCCATCGAGCACGGTCTGATCAAGCCGAAGACACCGGGCGTGCTCAGGCTCGACACGCCGGCCGGTCTGGTGATCGCTGAATACAAGCAGGTCGGCGACTATGTCGAGGAGGTGCGCATCACCAACGTGCCGTCCTTCCTCCATGCCGAAGGGCTGACGGTCGAATGCCCGCAACTTGGTGAGATCACGGTCGACGTCGCCTATGGCGGTAATTTCTACGCCATTGTCGAGCCGCAGAAGAACTATCGCGACATGGCCGACTATTCGGCGGGCGACTTCATCGCCTGGAGCCCGGTGGTGAGGCAGCGGCTCAACGAAAAGTATTCCTTCGTGCATCCCGAAAACCCCGGCATCAACCGGCTGTCGCATATGCTGTGGACCGGGAAGCCCACGGTGGAGGGAGCCGACGCACGCAATGCCGTCTTTTACGGCGACAAGGCGATCGACCGCTCACCTTGCGGCACCGGCACCTCGGCGCGCATGGCGCAGCTTCACGCCAAGGGCAAGCTCAAGGCCGGCGACAGCTTTGTCCATGAATCGATCATCGGTTCGCTGTTCAAGGGCAAGGTCGAAAAGGACGCCACCGTTGCCGGCAAACCGGCCATCATTCCCTCGATCGGCGGCTGGGCGCGGATGACCGGACTGAACACCATCTTCATCGACGACCGCGATCCGTTCGCGCATGGTTTTGTGGTCAAGTAAAGGGAATCCTGACCCAACGGAAAACAGTGCAGCGAAAAAACAGATCGTGTCAGGAACGCAACGATTCCTCTCATCACCTAATTTTGACGGCAATTTCTTCGAAACGGAGCGCATGATGCGGTCGAATCGTCAAAGACATTGCGTTAGGCCAATGCTAGGGTCCGCGATAGTCCAGGGGCCGGATGGGAAAAAAGGGCAATCGGATGGGCGTGCCGCCAAAACACGCATGACGGTTGAAAAATCACGTTGCAATCCGGGCTCGAAACTTTACGACTAGGGGAAATACGAAAAGGAATGCGTCTGCATGGGCGACATTCCAGGGGAGCCATGTACACATGCAGTACTTTGTCCAGCAGCTTATCAATGGGCTGACGCTGGGATCGATCTATGGGCTGATCGCAATCGGCTACACGATGGTCTACGGCATCATCGGCATGATCAATTTCGCCCATGGCGATATCTTCATGGTCGGCGCCTTCACCGCCCTCATCGTTTTCCTCATCCTCGGCGCGTTGTTCTATTCGGTGCCGATCGTCGTCGCGCTGCTGATCATGATGGTCGTCGCGATGCTGCTCACCAGCCTCTACAACTGGACGATCGAAAAGGTGGCCTACCGGCCGCTGCGCGGGTCGTTCCGGCTGGCGCCGCTGATCACCGCCATCGGCATGTCGATCGCGCTGTCCAACTTCGTCCAGGTAACGCAGGGCCCGCGCAACAAGCCGGTCCCGCCGATGGTGTCCAAGGTCTACGAGATCGCTGGCGTCAGCGTGTCGCTGAAGCAGATCATCATCGTCGTGGTCACCGCCATCCTGCTGGCGATCTTCTGGTACCTGGTCAACAAGACCGCACTCGGTCGAGCGCAACGGGCCTGTGAACAGGACCGCAAGATGGCGGCGCTGCTCGGCATTGACGTCGACCGCACCATCTCGATCACCTTCATCATGGGCGCCGCGCTGGCCGCCGTCGCCGGCACGCTGTTCCTGATGTACTACGGCGTGGTGGTGTTTTCCGACGGCTTCACGCCGGGTGTCAAAGCGTTCACCGCGGCCGTTCTCGGCGGCATCGGTTCGCTGCCGGGCGCCGTGCTCGGCGGGCTCCTGATCGGCTTCATCGAGAGCATGTGGTCGGCCTATTTCTCGATCGACTACAAGGACGTCGCCGCCTTCTCCATCCTGGCGATCGTGCTGATCTTCCTGCCTTCCGGCATTCTGGGCCGGCCAGAAGTCGAAAAGGTCTGAGATCATGGCGGTTACCGTTACTCCGGAGCGCGACGTCGTCGCCACGCCCATTCAACGCGCCCTTCGCGAGGCGTTCTATGCCGGCGCCATTTCGCTTGGCCTGTTCGTGCTGTTCATCGGCCTGAAGACCGATCAGAACATTTCGAACGAGCTGATCCTGGTGCAGCGCTGGGGTCTGCTTGCCGCGGTGGTCATCCTCACCGCCGTCGGCCGTTTCCTCTATGTCGGCTTCGCGCAGCCCGCGATGGAGCGGGCGAAGGCGGAAAAGGCTCAGGCTCCCGCCGCCGCCGCGACGGCGCCCGGCTTCCTGCGCCGGAACTTCAACAAGATCGGCGTCGCCGTGCTTTTGGTGTATCCGATCGTGATCGTTCTGCTGGTCGGCTTTCAAGGCTCGTTGAAATGGGTCGACAATTTCGGCATCCAGATCCTGATCTATGTGATGCTGGCCTGGGGCCTGAACATCGTCATCGGCCTCGCCGGCCTGCTTGACCTCGGCTACGTCGCGTTCTACGCGGTCGGCGCCTACGCCTATGCGCTGCTCGGCACGCATTTCGGACTGTCGTTCTGGATCCTGCTGCCGGCCGCCGGCATGATGGCCGCGTTCTGGGGGGTGATGCTCGGCTTTCCGGTGCTGCGCCTGCGCGGTGACTACCTCGCGATCGTCACACTGGCTTTCGGCGAGATCATCCGCCTGGTGCTGATCAACTGGCGCGAGGTGACCAACGGCTCGGCCGGCATTTCCGGCATCCCCAAGGTCACCTTCTTCGGCCTGATGTCGTTCAACGTCTCGGACCCGAACTACATCGCCAAGGTGCTCGGCATCGCCCAGTCGGGCGCCTACTACAAGATCTTCCTTTATTACCTGATCCTGGGGCTCTGCTTCCTCACCGCGTTCGTCACGATCAGGCTGCGCCGCCTGCCTGTCGGGCGCGCCTGGGAGGCCCTGCGCGAGGACGAGATCGCCTGCCGCTCGCTCGGCATCAACACCACCACAACCAAGCTCACCGCCTTTGCCACAGGCGCCATGTTCGGCGGCTTTGCCGGCTCGTTCTTTGCCGCACGGCAAGGTTTCGTCAGCCCGGAATCCTTCGTCTTCCTGGAATCGGCGATCATTCTTGCCATCGTCGTGCTGGGCGGCATGGGCTCGCTGGGCGGCATCGCCGTCGCGGCGCTGGTGATGATCGGCGGCACCGAAATCCTGCGCGAGCTGGACTTCCTCAAGGCGATATTCGGCCCTGATTTCACCCCGGAGCTTTATCGCATGCTGTTGTTCGGCATAGCCATGGTCGTGGTCATGCTGTGGAAGCCGCGTGGCTTCGTCGGCAGCCGCGAGCCGACAGCCTTCCTCAAGGAGCGAAGGGCCGTATCGGGCTCCTTCACCAAGGAGGGACACGGCTGATGAATACGAACCCGATTCAGAAGGCCAACCCGGGCATGAACGATGCCATCCTGCAGGTCGAGCATCTGTCGATGAAGTTCGGCGGCCTAGTCGCCATTGGCGACCTGTCCTTCCAGGCCCGACGCGGCGAGATCACCGCCTTGATCGGGCCGAACGGCGCCGGCAAGACCACTGTGTTCAACTGCATCACCGGCTTCTACAAACCGTCTGAAGGCATGATCACGCTCAACCGGGCCGACGGTTCGACCTTCATGCTCGAGCGTTTGCCAAACCATGAGATTCCGGCGCGCGCCAAGGTGGCGCGCACGTTCCAGAACATCCGCCTGTTCTCGGGCATGACGCTGCTCGAGAACCTGCTGGTCGCCCAGCACAACAAGCTGATGAAGGCGTCGGGCTATACGCTGCTCGGCCTGTTCGGCTTCCCGAGTTATCGCAAGGCATCCGCCGAATCGATCGATCTGGCCAGGCATTGGCTGGAGAAGGCCAATCTCGTCGATCGTGCCGACGATCCCGCCGGCGACCTGCCCTATGGCGCGCAGCGGCGCCTGGAGATTGCGCGTGCCATGTGCACCGGGCCAGAACTCCTCTGCCTCGACGAGCCGGCCGCCGGTCTCAACCCGAAGGAATCGGCAGCACTCAACGAGCTGCTGATGGACATCAAGAACAACACCGGCACCTCGATCTTGCTGATCGAGCACGACATGTCGGTTGTCATGCAAATCTCCGACCATGTCGTGGTGCTCGAATATGGCCGCAAGATCTCCGACGGCAGTCCGCAATCGGTGCGGACCGATCCGCGCGTCATCGCCGCCTATCTCGGCGTCGACGACGAGGAGGTCGAGACGGTGCTGACCGAGGTCGGCGACGAAGATGTCATCGAACAGCTGGATACCGGCCCCGACTCCGCGCACGGCCCCGGCACCTCGGCCTCATATCTCGCCGGACCGGTGAGCGACACGATCGGCCACAGCGAGGGCGAACGCGTCACGGTGTCGAAGGGCGCTTCCAAGGCGGCGCAGATCGACGCGCGCGCGGCGAGCGTTGCCAGCAGACCCGCTGCTGCAAAGTCCGCTTCGCCGGCAAAACCGGCTGCGGCAAAGCCGGCGGCGAAGAAAGCGGCCGCCAAGGCGCCCGCGGCGAAGGCGGAAGGCATTTCGAACCGCCTCGCCGCCCCTCGGGCGGGCAAGGCCGACAATCTGACCCGCATCAAGGGCATCGGCACGGTCAACGAAAAGAAGCTCAACGACCACGGCATTTTCCACTTCGACCAGATCGGCGCCTGGAAGAAGGCCGATGTCGAGGCCGCTGAAGCCTATCTCGCCTTTGACGGACGCATTGCACGTGAGGAATGGGTCAAGCAGGCCAAGCTTCTCAGCCAGGGCAAGGGCACGGAATTCTCGCGCCGCGTCGATGCGGGCAAGGTGGCGACCAGCCATGCTTCCGGAAAGACCGCCAGTGCAGCTTCCGAGAAGACCGCAAGCGCGGCTTCGGGAAAGACTGCTAGTGCAGCTTCCGGGAAGACCGCTGGCGCGGCTTCCGGAAAGGCCGCGGCCAAGCCTGTCGCGGGCAAGCGCGGAGGACGCAAATAATGGCCGGCGCAACATTGCTCGATATCAAGGGCGTCCAGACCTATTACGGCAACATACGGGCGCTGAACGGCGTCGACGTCACCGTCAACGAAGGTGAGATCGTCGCGCTGATCGGTGCCAACGGCGCCGGCAAGTCGACGCTGATGATGACCATTTTTGGCGCCCCACGCGCTCGCGCGGGCACCATCACCTTCGCCGGCACCGACATCACCCAGATGCCGACGCACGAGATCGCGCGCATGCGCATCGCCCAGTCACCCGAGGGCCGGCGCATCTTCCCGCGCATGACGGTGATGGAAAACCTGCAGATGGGCGCCAGCCTCGACAACCTCAAGCACTATGACGAGGACGTCGAGAAGGTGTTCACGCTGTTTCCACGGCTCAAGGAGCGCATCGCCCAGCGCGGCGGCACGCTGTCCGGCGGCGAGCAGCAGATGCTGTCGATCGGACGCGCGCTGATGGCGCGGCCGAAGCTGCTTTTGCTCGACGAGCCGTCGCTGGGTCTGGCGCCACTGATCGTCAAGCAGATCTTCGATGCCATCCGCGAACTGAACCGCACGCAGGGTCTGACTGTGTTCCTGGTCGAGCAGAACGCCTTCGGCGCGCTCAAGCTCGCCACGCGCGCCTATGTCATGGTCAACGGCAACGTGACGATGAGCGGCACCGGCAAGGAACTGCTCGCCAATCCGGAAGTGCGCGCCGCCTATCTCGAAGGCGGACATCACTGAGCCTAGGAGACATCAATCATGCAGGGCATTCTCTACGAGGAACCCTCGATCTGGCAGTTCTTCTTCGTCACCTGTCTGCTTGGCGGCTGGGCGGCGTGGATGACGGGCAAGGCCAGCGCCCAGACATGGCGCAGCTTCCTGCAGCTGTTCGCCTATATGCTGGGCCTCGGCATCGGCATACGTTTCATCCATCACGCGCTGTTCGGCGGCACGATGTTCTCGCTGCATTACTACATTGTCGACACCATTGTGCTGATGATACTTGGGTTCATCGGCTATCAATACACGCGCACGAACCAGATGGTTACGCAGTATAATTGGCTCTATGAAAGAGCATCGCTTTTGAGCTGGAAGCCGAAAGGCTAACGTTCATGATTAACGCCGTTTCGGGGATGAATCGGCGTGACAAGTGCCTGAAAATCGGCAAACTGTGCTTTCTGCGATAAGGGTGGGCATCGCATGAAAGTATCATCCACGCCCACTCCGTAAATGGGAGCGTTTATATGAAAAAGTCACTCTTGTCCGCCGTCGCACTGACCGCGCTTGTCGCGTTCAGCGGCAGCGCGTGGGCTGACATTCTGATCGGCGTTGCCGGTCCGATCACCGGCCCGAACGCAGCCTTCGGCGCGCAGCTGCAGAAGGGCGCCGAGCAGGCTGCCGCCGACATCAACGCGGCGGGCGGCATCAACGGCCAGCAGATCAAGCTCGAAGTCGGTGACGACGTCTCGGATCCGAAGCAGGGCATCTCTGTCGCCAACAAGTTCGTCGCCGACGGCGTCAAGTATGTCATCGGCCACTTCAACTCGGGCGTCACCATTCCGGCGTCGGAAGTCTATGCCGAGAACGGCATTCTCGTCATCACGCCTTCGGCGACCAACCCGCAACTGACCGAGCGCGGCCTGTGGAACACGTTCCGCACCTGCGGACGCGACGACCAGCAGGGCAAGGTTGCCGGCGACTATCTCGCCAAGAACTTCAAGGATGGCAAGATCGCCGTCGTCCACGACAAGACGCCTTACGGCCAGGGCCTCGCCGACGAAACCAAGAAGGCGCTCAACGCCGACGGCGTGACCGAAGCCATGTATGAAGGCATCAATGTCGGCGACAAGGACTTCTCGGCCCTCATCGCCAAGATGAAGGAAGCCGGCGTCACCGTCGTCTACTACGGTGGCCTGCATACGGAAGCCGGCCTGATCATGCGCCAGCTCGCTGACCAGGGCCTCAAGGCTCAGTTCATGTCGGGCGACGGCATCGTGTCGAACGAGCTGGCCTCGATCGCCGGTGACGCTGTCAACGGCACGCTGATGACGTTCGCTCCCGATCCGCGCAAGAACCCGAACGCCAAGGAACTCGTCGAGAAGTTCCGTGCCGCCGGTTTCGAGCCTGAAGCCTATACGCTCTACTCCTACGCCGCCATGCAGATCGTCGCCGCCGCCGCCGCTAAGGTGGGCTCGGCCGACGACGCGCAGAAGGTTGCAGCAGAGATCAAGGCGAGCGGTCCTTGGAAGACCGCGATCGGCGACATCGGCTATGACGCGAAGGGCGACATCACCCGCCCCGACTACGTCCTCTACACCTGGAAGAAGGGTGACGACGGCAAGTACACCTACTTCGAACAATAAGCCGACAAACGCCTGAAATCGGAAAATGCCCGGCGCAACGCGTCGGGCATTTTTCTTTTTTGGCGTGTTTCTCCGGGACTTCGCCGGCAGGCCGAGGGCGGCCGTTAGCCGGAAAATGATCTTGGCTTGAACGGCAATGCCGGCGCTTTCTTGCGCGTTTGCGCGTATGCGGCCGGCTTTGCTGCAAAGATTCGATTTAAATCGGTTTAAATACGCGTGGATTTTGTTTGCACTGCAGCATTTTCGCGCTAATCATGGCGCCGATTTCTCTTCCCTTCCGCTGCTGGAGCCCAGTCCTTGGCCATCACGAAGATCCTTGTCGCCAACCGGTCCGAAATCGCCATTCGCGTCTTTCGCGCGGCCAACGAGCTTGGCCTCAAAACCGTGGCGATCTGGGCCGAGGAGGACAAGTATTCGCTGCACCGCTTCAAGGCCGACGAAAGCTACCAGGTCGGGCGTGGGCCACATCTGACCAGGGATATGGGACCGATCGAAAGCTATCTGTCGATCGAGGAAGTCATCCGCGTCGCCAGGCTTTCGGGCGCCGATGCCATCCATCCAGGCTACGGACTTCTGTCGGAAAGTCCCGAATTCGCCGAAGCCTGTGCCGAGGCCGGTATCACCTTCATCGGACCGAAGCCTGACACGATGCGCCGGCTCGGCAACAAGGTTGCCGCACGCAATCTCGCCATCGAGGTCGGCGTGCCGGTGATCCCCGCCACCGACCCGTTGCCGGACGACATGGACACGGTCAAGAAACTGGCCAAGGAGATCGGCTATCCGGTGATGCTGAAGGCATCGTGGGGCGGCGGCGGCCGCGGCATGCGCGCCATCCGCTCCGAAGCCGATCTTGCCCGCGAGGTCATGGAGGGCAAGCGCGAGGCGAAAGCCGCCTTCGGCAAGGATGAAGTCTATCTCGAAAAGCTGATCGAGCGCGCCCGCCATGTCGAGGTGCAGGTACTTGGCGACACGCATGGCAATGCCGTGCACCTGTTCGAGCGCGACTGCTCGATCCAGCGCCGCAACCAGAAGGTCGTCGAGCGCGCGCCGGCGCCCTATCTCGAAATGTCGCAGCGCGAGGAGCTTTGCGGCCATGCGCTGAAGATCGCCCGCGAGACCAGCTATATCGGCGCCGGCACGGTTGAGTTCCTGCAGGATGCCGACAGCGGAAAATTCTATTTCATCGAGGTCAATCCGCGCATCCAGGTCGAACATACCGTCACCGAGCAGGTGACCGGCATCGATATCGTCAAGGCGCAGATCCACATCCTCGACGGCTTCGCCATCGGTACGCCGGAATCGGGCGTGCCGGCGCAGAAGGACATCAGGCTGAACGGCCATGCCTTGCAGTGCCGCATCACCACCGAAGACCCCGAGCACAATTTCATCCCGGACTATGGCCGCATCACCGCCTATCGCGGCGCGACGGGCTTCGGCATCCGCCTCGACGGCGGCACCGCCTATTCGGGCGCGGTCATCACCCGCTTTTACGATCCGCTGCTGGAGAAGGTGACGGCCTGGGCGCCGACGCCGGCCGAAACCATCGCCCGCATGAACCGGGCGCTGCGCGAGTTCCGCATCCGCGGCGTCGCCACCAACTTGACCTTCCTCGAAGCGATCATCAACCACCCGAGCTTCGCCGACAATTCCTACACGACCAAGTTCATCGACACGACGCCGGAGCTGTTCCAGCAGGTCAAGCGCCAGGACCGTGCCACCAAGCTCATCAACTACCTCGCTGATGTCAGCGTCAACGGCCATCCCGAGACGCGTGGCCGGCCGCAACCGAAGGCCGATGCGGCGGCTCCGATCGTGCCCTACCTCAACGGAAATGTGCCAAGCGGCAGCAAGCAGAAGCTGGATGTGCTGGGACCGGAGAAATTCGCCGGCTGGATGCGCGAGCAAAGGCAAGTGCTCGTCACCGACACGACGATGCGCGACGGTCATCAGTCGCTGCTGGCGACGCGCGTGCGCACGCATGACATCGCCGGCATCGCCGGCACCTATGCGCGCGCCCTGCCGCAGCTGCTGTCGCTCGAATGCTGGGGCGGCGCGACGTTCGACGTCGCCATGCGCTTCCTCACCGAAGACCCGTGGGAGCGGCTGTCGCTGGTGCGCGAGGCGGCACCCAACCTGTTGCTGCAGATGCTGCTGCGCGGCGCCAATGGCGTCGGCTACACCAACTATCCCGACAATGTCGTGCAGCATTTCGTCCGCCAGGCCGCTGCCGGCGGCATCGACCTGTTCCGTGTCTTCGACTGCCTGAACTGGGTCGAGAACATGCGCGTCGCCATGGACGCGGTCGGCGCCGAGGGCAAGCTGATCGAAGCGGCGATCTGCTACACCGGGGATATTCTCGATCCGTCGCGGGCCAAGTACGACCTGAAATATTATGTCGGGCTGGCCAAGGAGTTGCAGGCTGCCGGCGCGCACATCATCGCGGTCAAGGACATGGCTGGCCTGTTGAAGCCAGCCGCGGCGCGGGTGCTGTTCAAGGCGCTGCGCGAGGCGACCGACCTGCCGATCCATTTCCACACCCACGACACGTCGGGCCTGTCGGCGGCGACGGTGCTGGCGGCGGTGGAAAGCGGCGTCGATGCCATCGATGCGGCGATGGATGCCTTCTCCGGCAACACATCGCAGCCTTGCCTCGGTTCGATCGTCGAGGCGCTGAAGGGCACCGAGCGCGATCCGGGCCTCGACCCACAGTGGATCAGGAAAATCTCGTTCTACTGGGAAGCGGTGCGCAACCAGTACGCCGCCTTTGAAAGCGATCTCAAGGGGCCGGCCTCGGAAGTCTATCTGCACGAAATGCCGGGCGGACAGTTCACCAACCTCAAGGAGCAGGCGCGCTCGCTGGGGCTGGAGACGCGCTGGCACGAGGTGGCGCAGACCTATCACGACGTCAATCTGATGTTCGGCGATATCGTCAAGGTGACGCCGTCGTCCAAGGTTGTCGGCGACATGGCGCTGATGATGGTCAGCCAGGACCTGACCGTTACCGATGTCGAGAATCCGGCCAGGGACATCGCCTTCCCGGACTCGGTCGTCTCGATGCTGCGCGGCGATCTCGGCCAGTCTCCCGGCGGTTGGCCGGAAGCGCTGCAGAAGAAGGCGCTGAAGGGCGACAAGCCGATCACGGCGCGGCCGGGTTCGCTCCTGAAGGCAGCCGATCTCGAGGCCAGCCGCAAGGAGATCGAGGACAAGCTCGAACGCAAGCTCAGCGAATTCGAATTCGCCTCGTGGCTGATGTACCCGAAGGTGTTTTCCGACTTCGCCGGCGCGCAGGAAACCTACGGCCCGGTCAGCGTGCTGCCGACGCCGACCTATTTCTACGGCATGAAGCCGGAAGACGAGATCTTCGTCGACATCGAGAAGGGCAAGACGCTGGTGGTGCGGTGCCTGGCGATCGGCGATGTCGACGACAAGGGCATGGTCACCGTGTTCTTCGAACTCAACGGCCAGCCGCGCCGCGTCAAGGTGCCGGACCGCGCGCATGGCGCCTCCGCCGCCAAGGCCCGCCGCAAGGCCGAGCCCGGCAACGAGGCGCATGTCGGCGCGCCGATGCCGGGTGTCGTCTCGGCGCTTTCGGTTGCCGCCGGCCAGGTGGTGAAGGCCGGCGACGTGCTGCTTTCCATCGAAGCGATGAAGATGGAGACGGCCCTGCATGCCGAGCGCGACGGCACGGTCGCCGAGGTGCTGGTCAAGGCCGGCGACCAGATCGATGCCAAGGATCTGCTGATCGCTTTCGGGTGAAAGAAAAGGCTGTCGAGCCTGGGTTGTCCGCACCTGGCGGCAACCTTTCATGCCGCGTCGATAACGGCTTGACCCGCCGCCCCCGGTCGGGCATCGAACCGCTGAAATCAGCCGCCGCATACTTTCCGAGTCGCGGCGCAGAAACGATGTGGAGAAAAACATGGCCGACGATATCACCGAGACCAGCCAGACTGTTGCCGCCGGCCAGCTGCGTGCCTTCATCGAGCGCATAGAGCGGCTTGAGGAAGAGAAGAAGACCATTTCCGACGACATCAAGGAAGTGTTCGCCGAGGCCAAGGGCACCGGTTTCGACACCAAGGCGATGCGCACGATTATCCGGCTGCGCAAGAAGGATCAGGCCGAGCGCCAGGAGGAGGAAACCATCCTCGATCTGTACAAGGCCGCGCTCGGCATGGTGTAAGAGACTGTCTGGAAATTCTACTCCGGCTGCTATCTGATGGCGTTTTCTGCGCTTCCGGTGCTCACGGACCCGAACGTCCGCTGCGCTCCGGTTCTCGAAACCACCACCATATGACTCGCCAGAGCGAATTTCGAAACAGTCTCTGAGAGGCCGGCAACAGCCAGCCTGGGCGTGATGCTGGAACGGGCATCGGAACCATGAGCGAATTCGACTTCGGCGCCCGCCGCGCTTCTGAATTCCGCCATCGCGGCTTCTGGGTGCTGTTCGACGAACGGCATCCCGAGGAAAGGGCTCTGATGGCGAGGCGCGGACCCTGGTTCTGGCAGCGCGGGATGCCCGACTTCGCATTGGTCCTTTCCATGTATGTCGCGCCGGCGCAGAACCATGTCGGCGTCTTCTTCGGCCGCAACGAGAAGTTCGGTGCCACGCAAACCTGGTCGCGGTTGAAGCCGTTCCAGCCGGCGATCGAAGACAGGCTGAAGCTCAGGCCGGAACAAAGCTGCGAGGGCCTCGGCATCAATTCGATGTGGCGGGTGAACTGCTTTGCCGAGGACAACTGGCCGGCCATGACCGACTGGCTGGTGACGGAATGCTCGCGCATCGAGCGCGCCGTCACCGACGTCCTGGGACAGGGGTAGATATCAGGTGCTGGCGGATTTCTTCCGCTCACGCTGGCTTGGCCAGGTGCCGCTAAACCGGCTGTTCTGGCGAGACATGGTGCTCGTCGGCACGGCGATCAACATTGCATCGTCGGTGGCTGCGCTCATCCTGCTCGCACTGAAGCAGCCGCTCGAGGCCGTCCTGGCGGTGCATTTCGCGCCGGTGCCTTATAGCATCTTCCTGATGTCGGCCGTCTGGCGGACGGCCGAGAAAATTGGCGGCGCCAAGGCGTCAATGATGATGCTCGGTGCCGCGCTGTGGCTGATCCTGACGATCGTGATCTGACCAGGGCTCTCAATTGTTCGGCCAATGAAAAGGCGGCCGAAGCCGCCTTTCCAAAAACCTGCCAATCGGGCCTGCCGCTCAGGCGGCCGGCTCGAATTTCAAAGCCACGCCGTTGATGCAATAGCGCAGGCCGGTCGGCGGCGGGCCGTCCTCGAAGACATGGCCGAGATGGCTGCCGCAACGGGCGCAATGGCATTCGGTACGCACCATGCCGTAGCTGCGGTCGACGGTGTTTTCGACCGAGCCGGGCACCGGATCGTTGAAGCTCGGCCAGCCGGTGCCGCTTTCGAACTTCAGCTTGGATTCGAACAGCGGCTGGTCACAGCCGACGCAGGAAAAGGTGCCGGCACGCTTCTCGTAGAGCAAGGCGCAGCTTCCCGGCCGCTCGGTGCCGTGGCCGCGCATGACCGCATATTGCTCCGGCGTCAGCCGGGCGCGCCATTCGGCGTCGGTGCGGGTTACGGGGTAGGTGTGGGTGTCCATCTGATCTCCTCAGCCTTGCCGGCTCGTTGTTGATTGCAACCTCATATTCGCACCAAGATAGGCATTTGTTACGCGTCTGCCCAGCGGCGGGCTTTTGCAAAGGTCAATGCTTTCTCGACAACTGCTTCGTCGCGCCTTCGAGCCCGGCCAGCGTCAGCGGGAACATGCGGCCGCCGAAGATGTCGCGGATGATAGCGATCGAATGGGTAAAGCCCCAGTTTTTCTGGTTTTCCGGGTTGAGCCACACCGCGTTCGGCCATTGCTGCAGCAGGCGGCCGAGCCAGACGGCTCCAGCCTCCGGATTCCAGTGCTCGACCGAGCCGCCGGGGTGGGCAATCTCGTAAGGGCTCATCGAGGCGTCGCCGACGACGATCACCTTGTAGTCCGGGCCGTATTTGTGGAGGAGGTCGAAGGTCGGAATTACCTCGGCATGGCAGCGGCGATTGTCCTTCCACACGCCCTCGTAGAGGCAGTTGTGGAAGTAGAAATATTCAAG
This sequence comes from Mesorhizobium sp. RCAM 05104, assembly GCF_059683645.1. NCBI lineage: Bacteria > Pseudomonadati > Pseudomonadota > Alphaproteobacteria > Hyphomicrobiales > Phyllobacteriaceae > Mesorhizobium > Mesorhizobium sp. RCAM 05104. The sequence continues at coordinate 4,255,211 of NZ_CM185033.1, forward strand.
CTGGCGGAATTCGGCGCGGGCGGCCGAAAAAAGCTCCTCAACGCTTTTGATGTGGTCGTCCATCGAGCCGCCGACATCGAAGAACATCAGAAGCTTCACGGCGTTGCGCCGTTCGGGCCGCGTTCGCACGTCGAGATAGCCGTGCTCGGCGGTGGCATGGATGGTGCCGGGCAGGTCGAATTCCTCCTCGGCGCCTTCGCGTACCCAGCGGCGCAGGCGTTTCAGCGCGATCTTGATGTTGCGGGTGCCAAGCTCGACGGCGTCGTCGAAATTCCTGAACTCGCGCTTGTCCCAGACCTTCACGGCGCGGCGGTTGCGGCTTTCATGCTGGCCAATGCGCACGCCTTCGGGATTGTAGCCATAGGCGCCGAAGGGCGAGGTGCCACCGGTGCCGATCCATTTCGAGCCGCCCTGATGGCGGCCCTTCTGTTCCTCCAGCCGCTGCTTCAGCGTCTCCATCAGCTTTTCGAAGCCGCCGAGCGCCTCGACCAGCTTCTTTTCCTCGTCGGTCAGGTGCTTTTCCGCAAGGCGGCGCAGCCACTCTTCCGGGAGGTTCGCGACGTCGATGGCATCGGGTCCGCCCAGCGCCTCAACGCCCTTGAAGACATGCGCGAACACCTGGTCGAAGCGATCGATATGGCGCTCGTCCTTCACCAGTGCCGTGCGGGCGAGGTAATAAAAACCCTCGACGTCGTAGTCGACCAGCCCGGCTTCCAGTCCCTCCAACAGCGATAGATATTCCCGCAGCGAAACGGGAACGCGCGCGGCCTTCAACTCGAGGAAGAACGGGATGAACATGGCCTATCTACAACAGATCATACTCGATGAAGCCGGTCCGCCGCGCGACATAATCGTAGAGCTTGCGCGCCGTCGCGTTGGTCTCGTGCGTCATCCAGTAGACGTTCTTCACGCCGGTTTTTGCCGCTTCCTGTTTCACGGCCTCGATCAGCGCCGCACCGATGCCCTTGCCGCGCACGTCGGGGTCGGCGAACAGGTCCTGCAGATAGCAGTTGTTCTGCTCCGCCCAGCAGGAGCGGTGGTAGAGATAGTGGGTGAGGCCGACCGCCTTGCCGTCGAGGATGGCGATGAAGCCCTTCGGCTCGAACTCGCCCGCCGTGAACAGCCGCTTCCAGGTGACGGCGTACACCTCGTCGGGCAGCTTGGTTTCGTAGAAGGTGAGGTAGTCGGTCCACAAGCGGCGCCAGTCGGCATGGTCGGACTGCGCAAGCGGGCGGACAACAATCTCAGACATTTCATTTCCTCCGGGGGTTCTGGCCGAAGCTGCCCCCCTGTTCGACTGCCGGCAACGGTCCACAGCAGGGAAAAGCGCTACCCCTGCCTTCGCGCCATGAAGGCCAGCCGCTCGAACAGATGCACGTCCTGTTCGTTCTTCAGAAGCGCGCCATGCAGCTTCGGCAACGCGTTCTTCGGATCGGCGCGCAGGTCCTCCGGCGCGATGTCGTCGGCGACCAGCAGCCTTATCCAGTCGAGCGCTTCGGAGGTCGACGGCTTCTTCTTCAGGCCGGGCACGTCGCGGATCTCGTAGAACTGGGTGAGCGCCGCGCGCACCAGGCTCTGCTTGATGCCGGGATAGTGCACGTCGACGATCCTGTGCAGCGTGTCGACGTCGGGAAAGCGGATGTAGTGGAAGAAGCAGCGGCGCAGGAAGGCGTCCGGCAGTTCCTTCTCGTTGTTGGAGGTGATGATGACGATCGGCCGGACGGCCGCGCGGATGGTCTCGCCGGTCTCGTAGACGAAGAACTCCATCCGATCGAGTTCCTGCAACAGGTCGTTGGGGAACTCGATGTCGGCCTTGTCGATCTCGTCGATCAGAAGCACGACCTTCTTGCCGGCGGCGAACGCCTCCCACAATTTACCGCGCTTGATGTAGTTCCTGATGTCGTTGAACCTGATATCGCCGAGCTGGCTGTCACGCAGCCGCGAGACGGCGTCATACTCGTAAAGACCCTGCTGCGCCCTGGTGGTCGACTTGACGTGCCATTCGATGAGATCGAGGCCAAGGGCCGCCGCCACTTGCCTGGCAAGTTCCGTCTTGCCTGTGCCTGGCTCGCCCTTGACCAGCAAGGGCCGCTCCAGCGCGATCGCCGCGTTGACCGCAACCATCAGATCCTTGTCGGCGACATAGGCCGCCGTGCCTTCGAAACGCATTTTCGCTCCCTGGTTCACTCCTGGCGACCGTAAGGAGACGGCCCGGTCCGCGCAAGGGTGGGGTTGGCTGCGGCGGCTGCGGGAACAGCGAGGAAAGAATGCCATCTCTCTGGCGCTTGGGCTGCCATCGGCCTATATTGGGGATGACGGTCTGTGCTTCCCGGCAGGAGAACATTTTCCCCGGGGCCTTAACGATCCTTAGGGAGCTGTCCCTGGGAAGACCCGTGGGTTTTCTCACACGGCGCCCACCTACTTTGTAGGCACCCGGGATCGCTCTCTCCACCGGTTGTGTGGATCGTCACTTATTCCAATGCATCCACGCATTTCGGTGGATGACGCGGTGGAAAACGTCGCTCCCGAGACTCCATCCAGATCTGACCTTTTCTATCCTGGCCGCATGACCTCTCCCAAAGAATTGAAAAAGCAGCTGCGTCGCGAGGCACTCGGGCGCCGTGACGCGCTCGATGCGTTGTGGAGGGTGGAGATCGCGCTTGAAATGGCCGAAACGGCGCGCGATCACCTCGATGTCGAGCCGGGCCAGATCGTCTCCGGCTTTTGGCCGATGCGATCGGAAGTGGACGTCCGGCCGCTGATGTTTGCCTTGCGCGAAAAGGGGGCGAGGCTTTGCCTGCCTGCCATCCTCGACAAGACCACCATCGTCTTTCGCGAACTGGTGCGCGGTGCGCCGATGGTCGAGATGGGCTTCGGCACGGTCGGCCCGCACGAAGAAGCCGAGGTGCTCGACCCCTCGGTGATGCTGGTGCCGCTCGCCGCATTCGATGCGCGCGGCCATCGCATCGGCTACGGCGCCGGTTACTATGACCGCGCAATCGCCAAGCTGGTCGACAAGGGAAAACCACCGCGATTGATCGGCATCGCCTTCGACTGCCAGGAAGTGGCGCTGGTGCCGGATGAGAACCACGACGTCATCATCACGGAAATACTCACCGAGAGCGGGTTGCGCCGCTTCGCGCCAAAATTGTAGATAAATGGACGCATGATCTTTTCGCAGACGTCATGCAGCTTTTGCTTCGTTGACCTTCGGTGCGGGATCATATGAGACTTCTCTTCCTCGGTGACATGGTGGGAAAAACGGGCCGCACGGCGGTGTGGGAACAATTGCCTGGACTGATCTCGGACTTCAGGCTCGATTTCGTCATCGTCAACGGCGAGAATGCCGCCGGCGGCTTCGGCATCACCGAAGAGATCTTTCGCGAGACGATCGCGGCCGGCGCCGATGTCGTCACCACCGGCAACCACGTCTGGGACCAGCGCGATGCGCTCGCCTTTGCGCCGCGCGAAGAGCGGTTCCTGCGGCCGTCCAATTTTCCCAAGGGCACGCCCGGGCGAGGCTCCGGCGTCTACATCGCCAGAAGCGGCGCGCGCGTGCTGGTCGCCAACATCATGGGCCGGGTGTTCATGCATCCCGAGCTCGACGATCCGTTCCAGGCCGGAGAGCGTGAGCTTGCCGCCTGTCCGCTCGGCGAGCAGGCGGATGCCGTGGTCATCGACTTCCACGCCGAGGCAACGTCTGAAAAGATGTGCTTCGCGCATTTCGTCGATGGCCGCGCCAGTCTCGTCGTCGGCACCCACACGCACCAGCCGACCGGCGATCATCAGATCCTCAACGGCGGCACCGGCTACATGTCCGACGCCGGCATGTGCGGCGATTACGATTCATCGCTTGGCATGGACAAGGAGGAACCGCTCAACCGGTTCCTGTCGAAGGTGCCGAAGGGGCGTTTCGAGGCAGCGACCGGACCGGCGACATTGTGCGGCGTCGGCGTCGATATTTCCGACCGCACCGGGCTGGCCGAGAAGATCGCGCCGTTTCGTCGCGGCCCGCGGCTGGAGGAAACCGCGCCGTCCTTCTGGTCGTGACATTGATATAGGCGTGTGCAGTACCTAACTGCCGGCGACACTGCTCTAGATCGTTACAAGAGGGGACGACGACCTCCATGCAGGTTATCGAATTTTTCGCGCCGCATTTTCAATTCGTTTCCGACCCGACGGCCTGGGTCGCGCTGCTGACGCTGGTGGTGCTGGAGATCGTGCTCGGCATCGACAATCTGATCTTCATCTCGATCCTGACCAACAAACTGCCGGAGGCGCAACGCGCCCGGGCCCGCCGGCTCGGCATCTCGGCGGCGCTGGTCATGCGGCTGGTGCTGCTCGCCACCATCTCGGTCATCGTCCAACTGACGATGCCGGTATTCACTGCGTTCGGCCATGGTTTCTCGTGGCGCGACCTGATCCTGATCGCCGGCGGCCTGTTCCTGGTCTGGAAGGCGACCAAGGAAATCCATCACACGGTCGATCCCGACGACCACAAGGACACGATGCTGGGCGAGACGCTGCAGATCAGCCTTGCCGGCGCGATCTTCCAGATCCTGCTGCTCGACCTCGTCTTCTCGATCGATTCGATCATCACCGCCGTCGGCATGACCGACGAGATTGCCATCATGTATATCGCAGTGATCGTCGCGGTCAGCGTGATGATGCTGGCGGCGGGGCCCCTGGCGGACTTCATTGCCAAGAACCCGAGCATCGTCATGCTGGCGCTGGGCTTCCTGCTGATGATCGGCATGACGCTGATCGCAGACGGCATGGGCTATCACGTGCCCAAGGGCTACATATACGCGGCCATGGGTTTCTCGGCGCTGGTCGAGGGGCTCAACATGTTGGCGCGACGGCGCAGGAAGGCGAAGTCCGGCGACGGACATTGAGGTTGGTCCGCCGGCGCGAACCTAATGCGCCGGCACACCTTTCGGATGGCGGTCGCCGATCAGGCCCAGCGTCAGACCCTGCTCCAGCCAGGCCTTGGCGCCGGCCAGCACGAGCGAGAAGCCATCGGTTGAACCGATGGCCTCTTTCACCTGCTCGTCGCCGTTGCCGGCGAAGCCGAAGTTGCGGACCTCGAGAAAGGTCGCTTTGCCTGGCATTTTGGTGAAGGTCCAGACCACCGTGGTCGGCGGATCGCTCCATTGCATGACGATCCTTTCGTTCGCGACGATGTCGCTGACAACGACCGTCGTCGAGACGTCGTACATGCGCCATTCCCAGCGAACGTCCTTGCCGCTGTCCAGCCGGCCGCTGCCGTGGGTGAACCAGAATTTCGTGGTGACGGCCGGATCGACGATGGCCTCGAACACGTCGGCGACGGGCCGCCGGATCAGCATGCCGGCTTCGGCGGTCGGCGTTTCGTGGATTTCCATGGCAACTTTCCTTCGATAGACAGTCCCTGGTTTGTCTGCCGGTCAGCCCCCGTGCCTACCGGCCTCCTGCTGTCCAGCTCGCTATGCCAGATTGACCTGCCAGGAGACGCCGAACCTGTCGTTCAGCCATGCGAAGCGGCGGCTGAAGCCGTAATTGTCGGGCGGCATCAGGAACCCGCCATCCTTTGCCAGCGTCTCGACAATGCGGTTCAGTTCGTCCTCGGAGGCACAATCCACATACAGCGAGACCGACGGCGTGAACGTGAAGGCGTGGTGTACGGGGCTGTTGTAGATCATGACTTCCAGGCCAGCGATGGAGACGCGCGCCAGCTTGACCGTTCCCTCCGGACCGTCCTCGCCGGGACCGTAACGTGTGACGTCAAGGACGCCGCTGTCGGGAATGGTCTCGCAATAGAGGGTCATTGCCTCCTCGGCCTTGCCCTCGAACATCAGGAATGGCGTCACTTTCTTCATCGCTTTACCTCCGTCACTCAGATGTTGGTCTCGTTGGCGGGTTCGCCCTTCATCTCGCTGCGGTAATAGCCGTCGCGCAAATTGATGCCGTATTCGACATAGGCCTTCATGCAGGCCAGCATCTGCGACCAGCCCTCGCAGTTGAGGTAGGATTTCTTCAGCCCGGCCGCGCCTTCCTGCCACCCGCTCTCGGCGATGGTGACGAAGGTGCCGCCATCGTCGAGCGGCTCGAAATTCATCTCGATGCGGGTCTTGTAGGCCGGCTTGCCGTCGGCGTCGGTGGCATCCCAGCGCAAGACGATGCGGCTGTCCTTGACCACCTCATCGACCTCGACCGGCACTTTGCCCCACCAGACGACTCCGGCGCCGGCCTCCAGTGGCGCGCTGGCGCCGCCAATGGTGGTGAAATAGCCGCTGAGCTTCTTCGGGTTGACGACCGCGTCGAAGACTTCGGCGACCGGCCTGCCGATGCGTCCGGAAACCCTGAATCCGAGTGACATATCCACAGCTCCTTCCTTGCTCGATCGAACGATATGTTATAGAAATATAACATGTCAAGCCGATCGCAAGACGACAATGTTTTCAAGGCGCTGGCCCACCCACGCCGGCGCGAAATACTGGATCAGCTGAAGGACACGGCGAAGACCACCGGAATGTTGTGCGACGCCTTCCCCGACATCGATCGCTGCACCGTCATGCTGCATCTCAAGGTGCTGGAAGAAGCCGATCTGATTGTCGCGCGCCGCGACGGGCGCGAGCGCTGGAACCATCTCAACGCGCTGCCGATCAAGCAGATCCACGACCGCTGGATCAGTCAGTATGCCGGCCATGCGCTCAGCATCATTGACCGGCTGAAGTCCGACCTGGAGGGGTGAGCGATCGCGGCAACCGCTGTCATGCGTCCTGTGCGCGGTGCGGCTGGACGAATTGAGCCGATTTATCTATAAGCCGGCCATTCCGACAGAGAGCGCCATACGTCCTCGGGACGCATCAAGGACGTTCTGAAATTTTGAATTCGAGTATTTTGCAGAAGGCGAGGTGATCTGCCTGGCTGCGGGATGCTCTAGCCGAAGACGACAGGGGTGCCATGGCTGGCCATTCACAGTTCAAGAACATCATGCACCGCAAGGGCCGTCAGGACGCGGTGCGGTCGAAAATGTTTTCCAAGCTGGCGCGCGAAATCACCGTTGCCGCCAAGAGCGGCACGCCCGATCCATCGATGAACCCGCGCCTGCGCCTTGCCGTGCAGAACGCCAAGGCGGTGTCGATGCCGAAGGACAACATCCAGCGCGCCATCAACAAGGCCTCGATGGGCGATGCCGAGAATTACGAAGCCGTGCGCTACGAGGGCTACGGTCCAGGCGGCGTCGCCGTCATCGTCGAGGCCCTGACCGACAATCGCAACCGTTCGGCGTCGAATGTGCGCGCCGCCTTCACCAAGGCCGGCGGCGCGCTCGGCGAAACCGGTTCGGTGTCGTTCATGTGGGACCGTGCCGGCGAGATCTATTATCCGGCATCGGCCGGCAGCGCCGACAAGGTGATGGACGCGGCGATCGAAGCCGGCGCCGACGATGTGGAGTCGGATGAAGAAGGCCACACGATCTATTGCGCCTTCGAAAATCTCGGCGAGGTGTCGAAGGCGCTTGAAGGCGCGCTCGGCGAGGCTGAATCGGTGAAGCCGATCTGGAGGCCGCAGAACAATGTTCCGGTCGACGAGGAACGGGCACAATCGCTGATGAAGCTGGTCGCCACGCTCGAGGATGACGACGACGTCCAGAGCGTCTACGCCAACTTCGAAGTCGACGACGAGACAATGGCCAAGCTCAGCGCGGCATGAGCGAAGCTCAGCCAGGCATGGGCGACGTTCAGTCCGGCGCAGTCGAAAAGCGGTTGCCCGCCATCCGCATCACCTATTGCACGCAGTGCCAGTGGCTGTTGCGTGCCGGCTGGATGGCGCAGGAGCTGCTCTCTACCTTCGGCACTGATCTCGGGGAAGTGACGCTGGTGCCCGGCACCGGCGGCATCTTCACCATTTCCTGCAACGACGTGCTGGTCTGGGACCGCAAGCGCGACGGCGGTTTCCCGGAGGCGGCCAAGCTCAAGCAGCTGGTCCGCGATGTCATCGACCCGGATCGCGATCTCGGCCATTCCGACCGCAAGGGTCATAAGTCAAAAGACCCCGCCTAAGGTATTGATATTCAGGTGAGGCCGGTCTGCAAACGGTGCTTTCCTGCGCTTCCGGTGCTCACGTACTTTAAGTACGCTCCGGTTCTCGGAAATCGCCACTTTCGACTCGGCCTGACCTGAAATCTCAACACACCATTCAAGCGTGGCAAATGTTGAGAACGGGGGGTTGGTTTTGATGGCGATGCTCACCCCCATGCGAAGATGAAGCAGCCAAGAGCCACGATGGCAGTGATGGCTCGGACGTGGTTCCACATGACCCAATCCCTGAGATAAGTGGTCCAGACAGTGGCGCCATTGCTGCTGGCCGGATCGACGGCGGCCAGCGCATCGTTGAGCGGCACGTTGAAGACCATGGTCACGATCAGGTTGCCGACGAGGTAGATCAGGGCGCCGGCGAGCAGCCAGAACGAACCCGGCTGGCTCCAGCCGATGATCGCGCCGGCGATGAGCACGAGGCAGATCAGCCCGGTGCCGAACAATGCGGTCATGAAGGTCGGCGTGATGACGGTAATGTTGATCGAATTCATCGCGGCGATGCCGCCCGCCGCCGGCAGGCGGGCGAGCGCTGGCATGACAAAGTTGGAAAAGGCGAAGAACACGCCGCCGACGACGCCCGCGCCGATCGCGGCCAAGAAGGTCAGGGTGGGGAGTAGTTTCGTGATCATGTCCGTTCTCCAGGTTCATGTCCCGCGCTTTAAAATATGAGCAACCCTCACATTTGCAAAACGTGATAAACCCTCGTATTTTGTCCGTCAAGCCCTTTTCTGGATGATGAGCGCGTTTGTTGGAGACAATGATGGAAGGCGCACCGGCCAACGAGCAGATCGCTTCACCGCGCCGGGCGCCGAGCCAGCAGCGCAGCCGCGAACGGGTCGAGCGCATGCTGGCCGCCGCTTCGGCGCTGATCGCCGAGCAGGGCAGCGATGCCATGCGCATGGGGGAAGTGGCGGAACGGGCAGGGGTGTCGATCGGTTCGCTCTACCAGTTCTTCCCCGACAAGCGGTCAATCATCTGGGCGCTGGCTGAACGCTACACCACCCAGGGCCAGGCCTGTATCTCAGCGGCACTTGCTGATGTCCGCGACGCCGAAGGCCTGGGCCAAGCGTTTTCGGAGCTGGTCGATATCTACTACCGGCTGTTCCTGGCCGAGCCTGTGATGCGCGACATCTGGTCCGGCACACAGGCCGACAAGGCGCTGCGCCAGCTCGAGCTTGCCGACAGCCGGACCAATGCCGAGTTCCTCACCGCAGCGCTGAAGCGGCTGCGGCCGGCGGCCGATCCAGCCGCTCTGGAAACCACGGCGTTTCTCATCTGGCAAATGGGCGAGGCCGCCATGCGGCTGGCGATCTCGGTCGAACGGCAGGAGGGCGACAGGCTGGTCGCCGCCTACAAGCGCATGGCGCTGCGGGAATTGCTGGCCGAGTAAGGAAAGCCGAGCCTTCCGCGGCAACAAAAAACCCGCCTTGAGGGCGGGTTTTTGATCTGCGACAAGGCCGGAGCGGGCTTAGGTTCTTACTTTGTGCAAGTCGTTATCCCAAAACCGCTTCGCACTTTCGGCGACATGCACTTAGAGGCCGAAACCTTCGAAGCGCTTCTTGAACTTGGAGAGGCGGCCGCCGCGGTCGAGCAGGGTCTGCTGGCCGCCGGTCCAGGCCGGGTGGGTGGTCGGGTCGATATCGAGGTTCATCGTATCGCCTTCCTTGCCCCAGGTCGAACGGGTCATGTATTCGGTGCCATCGGTCATGACGACCTTGATGGTGTGGTAGTCGGGATGGATGTCGGTCTTCATGGCTCTGTTCCTGGCTGCCGGCGCTGCTGACGGGCAAAAGCCTGCGTCGATGCGCCCCTTTTTAAAACTCGAAGCCGCAGCTATTGAGGAGCCACGGCTTCTAAAACGGTCGGCGAGCCTATACATCAGCCGGAATTGAATCACAAGGCCGCGGCGGGCGCATATTGGTGGCGCAATGCAAAAGGGGCCAGAGGAAACGGTCATGGCGGATATCAGTGGCGATGCAGACGAGCGCCGACGCTCGCTCAAGCCGCTCAGGCGCCTGTTCCCCTATCTCACCCGCTACCGGAAAATGGTCATCGGCGCGGTCATCTCGCTGGCCGTTGCGGCGGCGACGACGCTGGCCTTGCCGCTGGCGGTACGGCGGATGATCGACCACGGCTTTTCGGCGTCGGATTCCAGCTTCATCGCCGAATATTTCGGCATGCTGGTGGTGATGGCCGCTGTGCTGGCGGCTGCGTCGGCCTGCCGCTACTATTTCGTCATTACGCTGGGCGAGCGCGTTGTCGCCGACATCCGCAGCGACGTGTTCAGCCATGTGACGACCCTGTCGCCATCCTTCTTCGACACCGCGCAGTCGGGAGAGATCGTGTCGCGGCTCGCCGCCGACACGACGCAGATCAAGTCGGCCGTAGGGGCGACCGCCTCGGTGGCGCTGCGCAACGTCATCCTCGGCCTTGGCGCCGTGGCGATGATGGTCTTCACCAGCCCCAAGCTGTCGGGCCTGGTCATCGCCGCGATCCCGGTCATCGTGTTGCCGCTGGTCGCCTTCGGGCGCTCGGTGCGGCGCAAATCACGGCTGGCGCAGGACACTCTGGCCAATGCGACAGCCTATGCCAGCGAGCAGATCGGCGCGGTGCGCACGCTGCAGGCCTTCACCAATGAAAGACTGGTCACCGGCCGCTTTTCGTCCGCCGTGGAGGCCGCATTCGAGGCAGCGCGGGCCTCGATCTTTGCACGCTCGTTCCTCACCTTCTTCGCCATCTTCATGATCTTTTCCTCGGTCGTGGCGGTGCTGTGGTTCGGCTCGCGCGACGTGCTCGACGGCACGCTGTCGCCGGGCACGCTCGGCCAGTTCCTGCTCTATTCGGTGTTCGCCGCCGGCGCGCTCGGCGCGCTGTCGGAAGTGTGGGGCGAACTTGCCCAGGCAGCGGGTGCCGCCGAACGGCTGACCGAGATCCTGGCCGAGAAGCCGGCGATCCAGTCGCCCGCCGTTCCGGTCCTGCTGCCAGCGAAAGCGAGAGGCGCGATCAGTTTCGACGACGTGTCGTTCTCGTATCCGGCCAGACCCGACCGTGCCGCCGTCCACGGCCTGAGCTTTCAGGTCAAGCCCGGCGAGACAGTGGCGATCGTCGGTCCTTCGGGCGCCGGCAAGAGCACGGTGTTTTCACTGATCCTGCGCTTCTACGATCCCGAGACCGGCAGAATCTTGATCGACGGCGTCGATGTGCGCGAGGCCGACCCCATCGCCATCAGGCAACGTATCGCCATCGTGCCGCAGGATGTCACCATCTTCGCGGCGAGCGCGCGCGACAATATTGGGTTCGGCCGGCCGGGCGCCAGCGAGACCGAGATCGAGGCAGCGGCCAAGGATGCGCTGGCCGACGAGTTCATCCTCAAGCTTGAAAAAGGCTACGACAGCCAGGTCGGCGAGCGCGGCGTGACGCTGTCCGGCGGCCAGCGCCAGCGGGTGGCGATCGCCCGCGCCATCCTGCGCGACGCACCGATCCTGCTGCTCGACGAGGCGACCTCGGCGCTCGACGCCGAAAGCGAGACGCTGGTGCAGATGGCACTGGAGCGGCTGATGCAGGGCCGCACCACCATCGTCATCGCGCATCGCCTGGCAACCGTGCTGAAAGCCGACAGGATCCTGGTCATGGACGGCGGCAGCATTGTCGAGGAAGGCACGCACAAGAGCCTCGTCGCCAAGGGCGGCATCTATGCACGGCTGGCAAAGCTGCAGTTCGAAACCGGCGCAAGCGCCTTCAGGGGTGCCGCGGAGTAGGCAGGCGCTGTTGGCCTGGCGGTTCCACCCATAGCCTCACGCGTTTCCATACCGTTTGCGCAGATGATCGGTGAAATACGTGGCGTTGAGCTTCTCACCGGTGGCGCGCTCGAGCAGATCCGGCGTCGACCAGCGCGAGCCTTGCGACCAGATCCTGTCGCGCCGCCAGGCGTTGATCGCCTCGAAATCGCCCCTGGCGAGGTCGCCATCAGCGGACGGATGGTCCCTTGTCAGCGCCGCCCATTGCTGGGCCGCCATCATCGCGCCCAGCGTATAGGAGGGGAAGTAGCCGAAGGCGGCACCCGGCCAATGCACGTCCTGCATCGGTCCGTCGGCAGGATTTTCGATGGTGGAAAGCCCGAGATAGTCGCGCATCTTGGCGTCCCAGGCTTCAGGCAGGTCAGCCACCTCCAGCCTGCCCGAGACGAGCTCCTGCTCCAGCTCGTAGCGCAGGATGACATGCAGCGGATAGGTCACCTCGTCGGCGTCGACACGGATCAGGCCGCGTTCGACGCGATGCACATGCGGCAGGATGTCGTCGAGCGACCAGGCTTCGCCGAGATGCCTTTCGACCACCGGCAGCGCCCAGCGCCAGAAGGCAGGGTTGCGGCCGATCTGCTTTTCGACGAACAGGCTCTGGCTTTCATGCACGGCCATGCCGCGCGCCTTGCCGAGCGGCCAGTGCGACCATGCCTTCGGCAGGTTTTGTTCGTATAGCGCATGGCCGGTCTCGTGCAGCACGCCCATCAGCGCCGAGAGGAAGTCGGAGGTCTTGTAGCGGGTGGTGATGCGCACGTCGCTCGGCACGCCGCCGCAGAAAGGGTGATGCGATACCGACAGCGAACCGTGTGTCAGATCGAAGCCGACCGCCGCCATCATGGCAAGGCCGAGCTCGCGCTGGCGGTCGATCGCATAGGTCCCCGAAAGCGGCTTCAGCGGGTGCTTGCGCAACCGCGCTTCCTGTATCGCCAGCGCCTCGGGCACGAAACCTCTGAGGAAAGCTTTCAGGTCGGTGAAGACAGGAGTGATGTCGGCGGCGCGGTTACCGGGGTCGTATTGCTCCATCAGCGCGTCATAGGGGGCGAGACCGAGGACGTCGGCGCGCAAGGCGGCCTCCTCGCGCACCAGCGCCACCACGCCCTCGAGCGCCGGCTGGAAGCCGGCCCAATCGTTCTTGGCGCGCAGGTCGCGCCACAATTGCTCGCAACGCATGCGCGCCGTCGTCTGCCGTTCTACGAACTCGACCGGCAGGCAGGTCAGGTTGGTGTATTGCCGCCGCAATTCGGCGAGAGCCGCCCGTTGCTCTTCGCCGAGCGTCTCGCCTTCGGCGACGGCTATCCAGTCGGCGATTTCCGGCGCCGTCGCCCTGGTGTGATACATGCCGGCCAGTGCCGCCATAGCCTCGGCGCGCTTCTCGCCGCCGCCGACGGCCATATGGGTCGCTTCATCGGCGCCGAGGATGGCCAGCGCATGCTCGAGCGCTTCGAGTTTGTGGCCGAGATCATCGAGTTTTTGAAAGGACATGGCGGCTTCCGTGATTGGGGACGGCGCGAAAAGATACCAACGCAAAGACGTTTGCAACCCTGCGGCCCTGTGCGGCGGATGCATCTTGCGCAGGTGAGGCCGCGCGTGAAATGCTGCCGGCGACGCATGAAGGGGGAACAAGATGATCGGCAACATCCTGGTCGGGCTGGTGGCCTTGATCCATGTCTACATCGTCTATCTCGAGATGGTGCTGTGGGACACGCCGAGCGGACACAAGGCATTCAATCTGACGCCGGAATTCGCCAGCGCTTCGAAGGTGCTCGCCGCCAATCAGGGGCTCTACAACGGCTTCCTTGCCGCCGGCCTGATCTGGGGGCTCACCCTTGGCGCGGGTGGCTTCCAGGTCAAGGTTTTCTTCCTGTTGTGCGTGGCCATTGCCGGCCTCTATGGCGCGGCGACGGTTGGTCGCAAGATCCTGTTCATCCAGACCGTGCCGGCAGTGCTTGCCCTGATCGCGGTCTGGCTCGGCTGGTAGGGAAAAAGGACGCCCGCGGGATTGGGGTCCCGAAGGCGCCAGGTGGTCCCTTCCTGGTGCATGGCCCGAAATCGGAACCGATTTCGGTCGGATCATGCGCAATATCGAAGTGCCGCGGGCGCGCGCCGCGATAGCCGGTCTCAGCCGTTCGGGTAGTTTCCGCCGTCGGAACCATCGCCGATCATGAAGCCGCTGCCGGTGTCGACCATCAGCCGTTGGTCGACATTGTCGAGCCGGCGCAGCAGCTCATGGTATTGCGCGGCCGGTATCCTGCCGTGATCCGACGCCGCGATCTTCTCGGCCGCCTGACTGATGCGAGCCGTGCGCATTTCCAGGCGTTGCGCCACCGCCGGCGTGATGGTGTTGGCCTGCCTGGCGTCGACTATGCCCTGTTGGACGCCTTGGACCTGTTCGATGAGACCTTCGACGCGCGGGCCGGTAAAGTCGGTCGGCGCAGTTTCGTCGAGAGCGCCTTTATGATGGCCCGCCGCATAGGCGCCGGCAAGCGGAACGGCGATGAGGAACGCCGTGAATGTTGCAGTTCTGAGCGAGGTCCTGGGAGTAAAAGAGCGCATCGTCGCGTCTCCTCTTGAAGAGGAAGGTGGCGGTTGTTCCGACAGCCTTCCGGCCGCGGGCCGTCCGGTTCCGTCGCGTCACGATGGGAGGATTCATCGCCGGCGGTTCTCGGCCCAGGCGGGAAGCTAGGACCGCACCGGCACGATGTGTAATTAAAAAAAGATAATCTTTTCAGGCCTTGCCGGTCCACGGCTGCGCCCTAGCGTTGAGCCGGCGAACAAATTCGCGTGATGCGGGATCACCGTTCGGTGAGCTTCAGCTCAATACGGCGGTTCTTGTTGCGGGCCTCTTCGGTGTCGGCCGGGTCGAGCGGCTGGAACTCGCCGAAGCCGGCGGCGACCAACCGGTTGGCCGGTACGCCGTTCTCGATCAGGAACTTCACCACCGAGGTCGAACGCGCCGTCGACAGCTCCCAGTTGTCGCGGTAGCGGCCGGTGCCCGAAAGCGGCTTGTTGTCGGTATGGCCGTCGACGCGCAGCACCCAGTTGATCTCTGGGGGAATTTCCTTCTGCAACTCGATGATGGCGTCGGCGAGTTTCTTCATCTCGACCTTACCGGCATCGTTGATCTCTTCGGAGCCGGTCGGGAACAGCACTTCCGACTGGAAGACGAAGCGGTCGCCGACGATCCGGATGTTCTCGCGGTCGGCGAGGATTTCGCGCAAGCGCCCGAAGAAGTCGGAGCGGTAGCGGTTCAGTTCCTGCACGCGCTGCGCAAGTGCCACGTTCAAGCGGCGGCCGAGATCGGCGATCTTGGTGTTGGAATCGCGGTCGCGCGTTTCGGACACGTTGAGCGCATCCTCGAGCGCGCCGATCTGCTTGCGCAGTGCCGCGATCTGCTGGTTGAGGATCTCGACCTGGCTCAGCGCCTGCTGACTGATCTGGCGCTGGTTGTCGAGTTCGCCGCCCAGCTCTGCCGCACGCTGGTTGGCGGCGTCGCCGGCGCCCGCACCTTGCGCCAGCAATTGTTCGAGCCGGCTCTTCTCGGCTTCCGCCGCCGACAGCGATGCCTGCAGATTGGCCAGCGAATCATCCTTGTCCTGCGCCGTCGAGCGCTCCAGCGCCAGAAGCTGGGTCAGTTCGTTGATCTGCGAGTTGAGGCGCGTGAGCGCGGTATCCTTGCCGGACAGTTCGCGGCCGAGCAGGAATTGTGCCAGCACGAAGACCGTGAGCAGGAACATGATGGCCAGAAGCAGCGTCGACAGCGCGTCGACGAAGCCCGGCCAATAGTCGATGCGGCGATCGGTGCGCCGGCCCCTGGCGAGCGCCACGTCAGTGCACCCCGGGCTTCTTCAAGGCGTCGGCGATCTTTTCCAGCGTGTTGCGCATCGCCTTCTGCTCGTCGGACTGGGCCTCGACCCAGTCGCGCATGATCTGCTGTTCCGAGCGCATGTTCTTGACCAGCCCGGAAATGCCGTCGGCGAGATTGGCCATGGCGGTGGCGACGCGCGGGTTGGAGCCGCCGCCATTCTCCTGCATGCTGCGCAGCCGTTCGGACAGCACACGAATCTCATCCGAGGATTCGGTCTTGGCCGGGTCGGAAACGACGATGTCGGACGACAGGTCGGTGACCGATGACAGCCAGTTTTCCAGCTCGGTGTAGAAACGCGTCTGGGCGCGGCCGGCCTGCAGGTCGAGGAAGCCGAGCACCAGCGAGCCGGACAGGCCGAATAGCGAGGACGAGAAGGCGGTGCCCATGCCGGCCAGCGGCGCGGAAAGCCCCTGCTTGAGCGAATCGAGCACCGCGGCCGCGTCACCCGTGCCCGGGTCGAGCGATTCGATGGTCTCGCGGATCGAGCCGATGGTGTTCAAGAGGCCCCAGAAGGTGCCGAGCAGCCCGAGGAACACCAGCAGGCCGACCAGATAGCGCGAGGTGTCGCGGCTTTCATCCAGGCGCGTGGCGATGGAATCGAGCATGGTGCGCATCGAACTGGTCGAAAAAGCCATCGACGAGGAGCGGCTGAGCATCGCCTTCATCGGCGCCAGCAGCACCGGTTCGGTGGTTTCCGAGCCAGCGCGGAAGGAGTTGACCCAGCGCACTTCGCGAAACAGCCGCCCGACCTGGGCGAAGGCCAGCAGGATGCCCACCGCCAGCACGCCGACGATCAGGCCGTTGAGGCCGGGATTGCTGCCGAAGGCCGTCGAGATCTGGCGGGTCAGGATCGCGGCAATGAACGCCACGATGGCCAGGAAGATCACCATGGTCAGCAGGAAGACCTGCGGACTCGACAGCTTATGCGGGTCGTAGATCAGGACATCAGAACGTCTGCCCACGCCGAAGGATTTGAGAAAAGCCATCCGTGCCCCGTTTCCGATGCCGCCGCCGATCAGGTTGAACGCGACTCTAAACGGAATTGTGACCAAATTGAATGGCGCTTGGCAATATTGCCGGCCGCTCGATGCGACGCGCGTTCGATCGCACGCGGAAACCGAAACCGGTTTCCAGGGTCGTGCGCCGGGTCAGAGGCGGTTGATGACCAGACAATCGACCATGGCGGCCAGATGCAGGCCGGCGCCGGTGACGACGAAGCCGTGCCACAGCGCATTGTGGAAGCGCAGCCCCTTCCAGGCGAAGAAGATGACGCCGCAGGAATAGACGATGCCGCCAGCGACGATCAGCGCGATCGATGTCGTTGGCAGCGTCTGGACAAGCGGCTTTGCCAGGATGATGCCGCTCCAGCCGATGGCGAGATAGAAGACGATGGCCAGCCGGTCGAAACGGCCGGGAAAGAACACCTTGATGGTGATGCCCAGCGCCGCGGCGCTCCAGACGAGGACAATCATCCAGCCCGCCAGCGGCGAACCGCCGAGCTGGGCCAGGAAAGGCGTGTAGGTTCCGGCGATCAGCAGATAGATCGCGGCGTGATCGAAGCGCCGCAGGACCCATTTCTTCGGCGATGATACCGGCCACAGATTGTAGGTCAGCGACACCGACAGCACGGTGAGCAGCGAAACCACATAGAAGGCGGCGGCGATGTATTCGCCCGGCCCGACGCGAAAGGCGGCCAGCGCCAGCAATGCCGAACCGGCCGCTATCGCCAGCACGATGCCGACGGCATGGACGATACCGTCGGCGATCATCTCGGCGCGCGAATAGTGCCAGCGTCCGATGAACGGGATGTCGGGGTGGGGCTTGACGTCTTTCACACTGCCGGGTTCCTGCGCCGTACCCCAATCTGAGGTCGGCAGGCAGTATTTCAAGTCTTGTTGGCGGTTTTACGACTGCGGCGCTTCAGCGCGGCGGGCCTGTCAGCGCGGCGTGAACGGCTTCTTCACGACCTTGAGCAAAGCGCGCTGGATGACCTCGTTGCCGGCGACCACCGAGCCATTGTCGAGCATGTCCTGTCCGCCATCCATGTCCGAAACGAAACCGCCCGCCTCGCGGATCAGCAGAAGGCCGGCGGCGATGTCCCAGGCCGACAGGCCGGTTTCCCAGAAGCCATCCATGCGGCCGGCGGCGACATAGGCAAGATCGAGCGAGGCGGAGCCGAGGCGGCGGACGCCTGAGACCTCGGCCATGACGTTGCGCAATTCGACAAGGAAATTGCCGTGGTGGCCGCGTCCCAGATGCGGCATGCCGCAGCCGATGACCGTGTCGACCAGCTTGATGCGGCCGGCGACCCGCAGGCGGCGATCGTTCATGAAGGCGCCGCCGCCGCGTTCGGCGGTGTAGAGCTCGTCCATCGCCGGATTGTAGATGACGCCGGCAACGATCTGGCCTTGGCGTTCCAAGGCGATCGAAACGGCGAAGAGCGGAATGCCGTGCAGGAAATTGGTGGTGCCGTCGAGCGGGTCGACGATCCAGCGGTGCTGGCCGTCATCGCCTTCCACCGTGCCGCGTTCCTCCATCAGGAAGGAATAGCCCGGCCGCGCCTTCGACAGCTCGGCAAAGAGGATATCCTCGGCTTTGCGGTCGGCCTGGCTGACATAGTCGCCGGGGCCCTTCATCGACACCTGCAGGTTCTGCACCTCGCCGAAGTCGCGCGACAGCGAGCGGCCGGCCTTCATGGCGGCCTGAACCATGACGTTGAGAAGTGCGGAGCGTGCCATCGTGCCTCTTCCTGCTGCTGCGCTTTAAACTCTGTCTTGACGCATGTCGGCGACCCAAAACCGGGGCCGCTCTTGGGCGACACGCATCAGTCGGCGCGGCGCACGTAAGTGATTTCGTTGGTGTCGACGATGATGCGCTCGCCGGCGCCGATGAATGGCGGCACGAGCACGCGGATGCCGTTCTCCAACACCGCCGGCTTGTAGGATGAAGCCGCCGTCTGGCCCTTCACTACCGGGTCCGCCTCGGTGATGGTCAGCGTCACATAGTCAGGCAAGGAGATGCCGATCGGCCGGTCCTCGTAGAGCTGGACCGTCACCATCATACCGTCCTGCAGGAAGGCGGCGCGATCGCCGACGAAGTCCTTGTTCAGTTCGAGTTGCTCGTAGCTCTGGGTATCCATGAACACCAGCGCGTCTTCCTGCGCGTAGAGGAAGGAAAAATCCTTGAGGTCGAGCCTGATCTGCTCGACCGTTTCGGCCGAGCGAAAGCGCTCGTTGAGCTTGGTGCCGTTGATCAGGTTCTTCAGCTCGACCTGGTTGTAGGCGCCGCCCTTGCCAGGCTTAACGGTGTTGGTCCTGACCGCCACCCAGAGGCCGCCATCGTGTTCGATGACGAAGCCGGGACGGATTTCGTTGCCATTGATCTTGGCCATGATGCGGTGATCCGGGATGCTACCAACGGCCAAGCCGTTGGTATGGGATGTTCGCTGGGAAAGCGATTTCGGGCTCCCAAGACCACAAATCGCCAGAAGAGGCAAGGGAGCGGGCAGGTTGCGGCGAAGTAGCAGCGACGACATGCCCGGGTCGGGGTTCGCAGATGTGATGCCTTCGCCGGCTTGGTCAGGCGTTCCGATTGACAACAACGCCAACCGCCTCGGCGATGGCATCGGCGACCTTTGTCAGTCGGTGGATATGTGGCGACCGCATGACGACCACCTGCATGGACAGGTCGAGTTTTTCCGCGTCGACGAGCGTAACGCCCTCCGGCATATGCTGGCGGAGGAGGCGCATCGGCATCAGGCTAAGTCCGTGACCCCGGCGCACCCATTCCATCTGCATGGCCGGGTCCTGGATTTCAGCGGCGATGGACAGCCTCCTCCCGTCATCGCCGAAGACGGCGAGCAGCCGTTGGCGCGCGTCGCATGGCGCGAGGCTCAGGACCCATGCCGCGTTTGCCGGATCGGGCGCCTGGCCGAGCTGCAGGCCGGCCACAATGCCGAGACGTTCGGTGCCGATGACGTCTCCGCTGCGGTCACCGCCACTTGCCCGCAGCACGATGGCGATATCGAGCTGCCCGCGACCAAACTGATCGACGAGCTCGGCGCTCCAGCCGGTTTTGAGGCGCAGCGAAACCTTCGCAAACGGCGCGGCGGCGTTGGCGACGGCCGCTGCCACGTCCCGGTCGGAGAGGCCGTGGGCAAGGCCAAGGCGAAGCACACCTTCCGGCTCGGCACTGCCGGCGAAGGCTTTCAGCGCCTCGACCGAAGCGAGGATGTCGCGGCCGCGGGCCAGCACGTCCAGGCCTGCCTGGGTCAGTCGCGGCGGCTTCTGCCGCCGGTCGAGCAGTGTGGTGGCGAGCATGTCTTCCAGCCGCTGGATCTGCCTCGTCACTGCCGGCTGCGTCAAAGGCAGACGCCGGGCCACTTTCTGGATCGAGCCTTCCTCGGCGAACAGGACAAGCGTGCGCAGTTCCTCGAGCATTTATTTCAACCATGTTCTAGGGGCATAATCATTTTGATTATTATGAATTTGAAATCCGATGCCTGGCAAGCGATTTTCCTTTCAACGGAAAGGATAACGACATGAAAGCGATCGAATTGCAGAACCCGGGCGGCATCGACAATCTCAGGCAGGTCGAACGGCCAATGCCGGAGCCGGGCCGCCAGGAAATGATCATCAGGGTCAAGGCGACAGCGCTCAACTACCGCGACGTGGAAATCGTGCGCGGCAATTATCACACGACGTTCCCACTGCCGCTGGTGCCGCTCTCGGACGGGGTCGGCGAAGTCGTGGCCGTCGGCCCAGAGGTCAGCCGCTTCAAGATCGGCGACCGTGTTTGCGGCACGTTCTGGCAGCGTTGGGTCGGTGGCAGCTTTGCCATGGCCGAGCCGTCCTATCAGCGCGGCGGTCCCGTCGACGGGCTGCTCAGCGAGTTCGCCCGGCTGGACGAACAGGCTGCCGTGCTCGCCCCGGCGCATTTGAGCGACATCGAGGCGGCGACGCTGCCTTGCGCTGCCGTTACCGCCTGGCATGCGCTGTTCACCGAAGGCCATCTTAAGCCGGGCGAAACCGTGCTCAGCCTCGGCACAGGCGGCGTGTCGCTGTTTGCGGTACAGTTCGCCGCCGCTGCCGGCGCGCGCGTCATCGTCACGTCGAGCAGCGACGCGAAGCTCGCGCGGGCAAGGCAACTCGGCGCCCATGACGGCGTCAACTACAGAAACGACCCGGATTGGTCGTCAGCGGTGCTGGCGCTGACCGATGGCCGTGGCGTCGACTACATCATCGAAGTCGGTGGACCGCAAAGCTTCGCGCAGTCGCTCAAGGCCGCGGCGCGCGGGGCCCAGATCAACGTCATTGGCTATCTCGGCGGCAGCGAGGGGTCGGTCAATCCGCTCGATATCTTTCGTCGCCAGGTGAGGGCACGCGGCATACCGGTCGGCTCACGCGAATCCTTCGAGGCCATGAACAGGGCAATTGCCGTCAACCGGTTGCGGCCGGTGATCGACCGGGTCTTCCCATGGGGTCAGGCGGCAGCGGCCTTTCGCCATCTCGAGCATGGCTCGCCCTTCGGCAAGGTCGTCCTCGATCACACGCGGTGATTTTGCGCACGCCCGTCAAGGCAGGCGGTTCGCCTTCTGCAATGCCTGCTTGGTCTCGTCGTCGCTCAGCCCCTGCAGGAAATCGTCCATTTGCGGATCGATGAGACCGGCGCGGCGGGCGACGATGTACCAGGCGCCGGCAAGGACAAGGTCCGGATCGGTGCCGATGCCTTGCATATAGAGTTTGGCAAGGCGATTCTGGGCTGCGATATTGCCGCCCTCCGCCGCTTGCTTCATCCAGCCGAAGGCGGATTTCAGGTCGCGCGCACCACCGCGTCCCTCGATCATCCAGGCGGAGAGATCGATCTGCGCGGTGTCGTAGTTCTGTCGCGCGGCCTGCGCCAGCAGGCGCCTGGCCTGTGCATCGTCGCGCGGCTTGCCGCCGACGCCATTGGCATAGATCTGCGACATCGCATATTGCGCGTCGGCGAGGCCGGTCGCGGCGGCGCGCTCATAGTAGGAAACCGCCTTGGCGATGCCGGCGTCGCCGGGGTCCTGCTGGACCAGCATCTGCGCGAAATTGAACTGTGCCAGCCGGTTGCCGGCTTCGGCGGCGGCCTGCATCAGCGCATAGGCGCCCTTCTCGTCCTTCTTGACGTAGCGGCCGTCGAGCAGCATCAGCGCATACTGGAACTGCGCTTCCGGCACGCCCTGTTCGGCGGCAAGCGCATACCATTTGGCCGCTTCCGCGCTATTCAGCGGCACACCCAGCCCGCGCGACAGGATCTCGGCCACCAGCGTCTGCGCCGCCGGGTCGCCGTTTTGGGCGCGGATCAGCGCGAGGTTGTAGGCCGTCTTGTAAAGCCCGCGCTGGAAGGCGCCGTAGGCGGCGTCGGCCGGCTTGGCCCCGAAGCGGTCAGGATTGATGGCGTCGGCCGACGGCAGCGGAGCCGGCTCGGTCGTGGTGGCGGGCTGCGGCAGCGGCCTGTCGATCGGTTTGTCGGTGTGCACACCGACTTCCGGCTTGGGCTGCGGCAAGGGAATCGTTTCGGCGGCGGCGGCCTGGATCATGACCGCCGCAAGCAGGGCCTGAAAGGGAAGCCTCGCCAGAGCCACGTCAATCCTCGAAACGCGGCGCGGTTTCGTCGAGCAGCGCATTGGCTTGAGCGACCGCTGTTTTCGGGTCGACGCCGTCGGCGAACACCGCGCTCGACAGCGCGACGAACTCGGCGCCGGTGGCGGCCACGGTTTCGACAGAAGCAAGATCGGATCCTGCCATGACGATGCAAGGGATCTGGATCATCTGCGCCCACCATTCACCCAGCGACAGGTTGCGCGGATGCGGGTCCGGCTTGTTGTCGTAGCCGAAGCGGCCGAAGAAGATGTAGTCAGGCCGTGTCTCGCCGAGTTCCAGTGCGTCGTCGCGCTTCTTGGCGCCGCCGGCACCGACCATCATCTTTTCCTGGAAATGCTCGATCGTCTCGGCGAGCTCGGCCTTGGAAACCTCGACATGGATGCCATCGGCCTGGACACGCCCCGCGATGCGGGTGTCACCGGCGATGATGACGGCCACGCCCGCGGCCTGCGCGGCCGGCACGACCTGTTCGGCAAAGGCCTGGAAGGAAGCTTCGTCCATGCCGTTCTCGGGCAGGATCAACGAAGCGACGTCGCCACCGTCGAATGCGGCCGCGATACGGGCCGCCGGCACACCGGGCGGCGCGATCAGCACGATGCGGCAGCGATTGGGGGGCGTGGCGTCATTCATGGTTCTTCGATCCCGGGTTTCGCCTATGCCGGGCGAAGATGGTTGGATTGCGGCATAGAGCAAAGTGCCGGGATTGAACAGGCGCTAGCTGTCAGGCGACGACCGGCGATCGGAGCGAAGGGCGTTGCTGGCTTTCGTTACGATGTCGAAGACTTTCGACGGATCCTCGATGCCCAGAAATTGCGGAACCGGGTCAAGAGCCGGAGCCCAGCCGCCAAAACCTTGATAGCGAGACTGGGACCAACCACCCATCCCGGGGTTTCCGAAGAGGGATGACGCTGCCCCGAAACGCAGATTGCCACGCTTTGCTCCCTCGCCGCTCAGTTGGATATCGGGGAGACGCTCCAGATCGATCGATGTGAAACTGGAGAAAGGGGCGGTGCGCATGATGAGAATGCGCTTGTCCGTGACCGCATAAGAGATACGTCGTCTCAACCATGCGTCGAGCGCAAACCTGCCAAAGACAAAGAACAGCCCGATGCAGATGAACATCCCGCCCCACGCATCGAAGAAAAGCGGCGCACCTTGCCTTGTCGCCATATAAGTCCAGAAAATTGCAAACCCGCACCAAAGCAGACTGAACGGGATGAGAAACATGTCGCGACCGGTGAACAATACGCCCTGCGCGGGAAGACCGCTCCACAAGATGCGTTCGCGAGGCAACAGCCGTTTCTGAAAGGTCCCGACGTCCACGCCACACCCATCGCATGCGCCTGGACTTTCATTGCATGAGTCCTGCTTGCCTTGCAAATCGGCAGCGCTCTATCTGCTGGCTTGAGGATTTTGCACCGGCGTTTTTGACGTCCACAGCGTCCAGCCGAGATTCATGCCGGCGGCGGCGATCAGGATGGCGGCGGCGCCGGCGATCTGGCTCAGATGCAGCCGATGGCCGAAGGCGGTGACATCGACCAGGATGGCGACGACGGGATAGATGAAGGACAGCGAGCCCTGCAGATGCGTCGGCAGCTTCTGGATGGCGCCATACATCAGGATGTACATCAGCCCGGTGTGCACAACGCCGAGCGTCGCCAGCACGGCCCAGCTCCAAGGGTCGGCGGGAAGATGCGAAAGATTGGCGAAGGTCGCCAGCATGACGACGCCGACACAGACCTGGATGAGCGCGATCAGGTGCGGCGGCGTGCCCTTGAGCTTCTTGGTGACGATGGCGGCGACGGCCCAGAAGAAGGCCGCGCCCAGCGCCATGACGATGCCGGCGAAATAGTTCGAGCCGACATCGCCGGCGTCAGGAGCGGCCTGCACGATCAGCACCATGCCGGCGAAGGCGATGGCCAGCCAGGTCAGCTTCGTCAGGGTCAACCGCTCGGCGAAGAAAAGCGCGCCAAAGCCGACCAGCATGAAGGGCTGCGTGTTGTAGACAGCGGTGGCGATCGAAATCGACGCTCGCGAAAACGCGCTGAAAAGCAGGAGCCAGTTGACGACGATGGCGACGCCGCCGAGCGCGGCAAGGCCGATGACGCGCAGCGATAGCCGGTCGCGCAGCAAGCCGAGGCCGGCGCAGATGATGAGCAGCGTCAGCGCGCCGAAAGCGCAACGCCAGAACACCACATCCATGATCGGCTGGCCGGACAGGACGACGAACCATCCGATCGTTCCCAGGATCGCCATAGCGGCCGACATTTCGACCGTGCCGCGCACCGTGTCGTTCACAACAAACCTCCGAACCCGTTGAGCCGGCATGATCTCATGCGGTGCCGAGGCTTTCTATCTGATTGGAGAGGTGGTATGGCTGTATGACCTAATTATATTAGGCCATGGCTGCGGAATTATGAGAAATGTAAAATGCTGGACGATCTCGACCGACATCTGCTCGAAATCCTGGTCAAGGATGCGCGAACCTCGTTAAAGGAACTGGCTGCCCAAGTCGGGCTGTCGTCGCCAAGCGTTTCGGAACGGCTTCGCCGGCTCGAGGAGCGCGGCGTCATCCGGGCATTCACCGTCGAGATCGATCCGCTGGCGCTTGGCTATACCTTGCAGGCGATCGTGCGCATCCGGCCCCTGCCGGGCAAGCTGCATATCGTCCAGAAGCTGATCGAGGAGATCCCGGAGTTCGGCGAATGCGACAAGGTGACGGGCGATGACTGCTTTGTCGCGCGGCTGTTCGTGCGCTCGATCGGTGACCTCGACGGGATCCTTGACCGCATCGCCGACAAGGCCGAGACAAGCACCGCGATCATCAAGGCGCAGCCGATCCGGCGGCGGCCGCCACCGCTCGATGCAGCTTCACCGCGTGACCGGGCAGGGGTTCTGCCGGCATCCTGAGCCGGCAGAACGCTGTCCCCGGCTGCCGAGCGAGCCTTCGCAGCCACGATGCCGCGGCCACGTTCATATTTGCTGTCGCTCCGCTCAAGATTCTGGGTTATTCAAGCGTCGACGCGCCTTCCCTCCAGCCCAGCCCCTCCCCATGTCAGGCCTGTTTCTCGATCCGTGGTTCTACGCGGCCGCCATACCGGCGGTCATTCTGGTCGGCCTGTCCAAGGGTGGTTTTGGCGGCGCTGTGGGTTTTGTCGGCGTGCCGCTGATGGCGCTGACCATGCCGCCGGTGCAGGCGGCGGCCATCCTGCTGCCGATCCTGTGCCTGATGGACATCGTGTCGGTATGGGCATGGTGGGGCGTCTACGATCGCAAGATGCTGGTCGACATGATGCCGGGCGCCGTCATCGGCATCGGCCTCGGCTGGCTGACGGCCGCGCTCGTCACCGAAGAGGCGGTGCGGCTGATCGTCGGCGCCGTCGCCATCATCTTCGTCCTGCGCTGGCTCTATCTGCAGTTTCGTCATGGCGCCGACCATGCGGTCGCACCCAACCGCGCGGCCGCCGCCGTCTGGGGTATCGTGGCCGGCTTCACCAGCTTCGTCGCCCATGTCGGCGGCCCGCCCTTCCAGGTCTACGCCTTGCCGATCCGGCTCGACCCCAAGGTGTTGTCGGGCACCGCCGCGATCTTCTTTGCCGCCACCAATGCGCTGAAGCTGGTGCCCTATTTCGCGCTCGGCCAGTTCGACACCGCCAATCTGACGGCGTCGGCGGTGCTGATGCCGCTGGCGCCGCTGTCGACCATCGCCGGGGCGTGGCTGGTGCGGCGGATGCGGCCGGAAACCTTTTACCCTTTCACCTACGCGACCGTGGCGGTCGTGGCGGTGAAGCTGTTGTGGGACGGCATCGCCGGCCTGATGTAACCTGATGCAAGAAGGTGAGGCGGCTGCACAGCCGCCCCTACCATCACGGCGCCGTCAGGCGGCGCTCGGCACGAGGCGACGGTTGCCGCCGAAGGCCAGCATGGCGCCCACCACGACGACCAGCACCATGCCGGCGAGGATGCCGATGTCATGCGCGGTCGGCTTGAGCACCATGTCGGCGATGATCACCAGCATCACAGCATAGTCGAAGCGCGCTGCGCTCATCATGCGCTGGCCGATGGCAAGGACCGCGGGCGTGATGCCTTCCTTGGCGATCATCGCGCCCATGCGTTCGCCGGTCGGCTTGAAGATCAACATGCCGATCGAAAAGGTTGTCGCGTAGCCGGCGAGACCGATGACGATCCACAGATCGGAGAAGCCGACCCAGAAGCCGCACATGATCAGGCCGAAGATCAGGGTCAGCATCGACATCGGCGCGAAGAACCTGCCGCCCAGCTGCCCACTGGCGCGCATCGCCTGCAACTTGTCCTCGATGTTGCCCGCGCGCTCGGCAAGCACGCCGAGCAGGAACAGCACGAAACCGCCCCCGACCCACAGAATGGCCGAGACGACGTGGAGGAATTTGACGATGGAATACCAATCCATGGGTTGCTCCTGGGGTGTTCTGGTGGGTTGCGGCGGGGGCACGATTTGCACCTGCCGTCAGAGGAGCGGGCGTTTAGCGCCGCCGCTGTTTCGGAACGATGTCGCGAAAAAGCCGGCTCTGTTTCAGCCTCCTGCCCGGCGAACGAAGCCGCCGAGATAGCGAGCACGCAACCTGGTTTTCTGCTAGCACATCAAGTGTCGGGAGGGGTTGGCGCGACATCGTCCGGAAACATTGCCGATGCTAGTGCGCCGATGCCGGGAGCCCGGTGGCGAAAACAATCGCCTGACGATCAACCCATTCCCGCAGACGGGAAAAGGCAATTCGGGGGAACATTATGCAAGGGGTAGCACGAAATTTCTTCACGCTGGCCGTCATCTATGCGCTGTGCGGAATGGCGCTCGGCCTGCACATGGCGATCAGCCATGATCATGGCCAGATGCCGACCCACGCTCACACGATGGTCGCCGGATGGCTGATGTCGGCGGTGTTCGCCTTCTTCTACCATCTGTTTCCAGCGGTCGGGCAAAAGACGGTCGCCGTCGTCCATTTCTGGCTGACCGCAATCAGCGGCATCGGCCTGCTGATCGGCCTGTATTTCCTGCTTGCCGGCAATGCCGCGATCGAACCGCTGGTGGCGGCCTCTTCGATGGGCTTCTACGCTGCCATGCTGCTGTTTGCCTTCATCGCCTTGCCGGCGGTCTGGAAGACGGCCTGAACCGAGAGCCTGTTTGAAACTCTACTCTGGCGGCCATCTGATGGTGTTTTCTGTGTTTCCGGGGGCTTACGGACTTAAATGTCCGCTGCGCTCCGGCTCTCGAAACCCCCATCCTATGACTCGCCAGAGCGACTTTCGAAACAGGCTCCGAACCTGAAGCGGGGTCCGTTTCTGTGCTGTTACGGCACAGAACGGCGGGGTTCGGTCAAAAAACAATCGCGCGGTTAAGGCTCCATTAAGCTTTACAGGTGTTTACTATGTTCATCCAGTGATCTGGATTCTTACCGAGTGGTTGGAGCCACTTTGTTTGACGCCTCCCTGTTAAACTCCTGAGAGCCGCCTTATCCGCGGCTCTTTTTTTGTCCGCGTCCCAGGGGCGTCCGACATCGGATCGCCGTTAACCTTCTGTTAAACATGTGCTTGCCTTCACCGGTGACGAAGCGCATTTTCAAGCTTCACTCATCAGGGTGCCGGGGGTATCGGCAATAAGCCGAATGGCCGGTTGCAAGTGCAGGGGCGTAGCAATGAACGAGCCTTCGAAGGGCAGTGCGAAAACCGTCAAGCTGGCGGAGCGCCGGGTTTTCTCGCAATCCTTCAAGCCGCTCTACCAAGAAGGCATGGGCCTGGTCGAGCAAGCGGCCGAGTATCTCGACGGCAAGGGCCGGGCCGAAGCGAAGAAACTTTCCAGACTGGCGGCCACGCTCTATGCAGCCGAATCGATGCGGCTGACCACCAGGCTGATGCAGGTTGCGTCCTGGCTGCTTCTGCAGCGCGCGGCGAATTCCGGCGAGATGACCCGCGATCAGGTTGCTTCCGAAAAGTCCAAGGTTCGTCTCGACACCGCTTCAGCCAATGACGAAGCCGCCGGCTGGGCCGAACTGCCCAAGGATTTCCTCGACCTCGTCAACCGCTCGCTTCGCCTGCAGGCACTGGTGCGTCGCATGGATGAAGAGATCTATGGCGATGGCGCCGTGGTCGACATGCAACCGATGGGCCGCCGCCCCAACCCGGTTTCCGACCAGATCAGCCTGTTGAACACGGCTTTCGCCCGCGGCTGATAGCCGGCATCACGACTCTCTCTGACGGACGCCTGACGCGGTTTTCCGCGCATCCGGTGCTTGGCGGACTTCAGTACGCTTCGCGCCGGTTCTCGAAACCACCCCATCTGCCTCGCCAGAGCGCGTTCTCAAACAGCCTGTGCGGCTGTTGCGAGCGTTGTTGTTTCTGGTTTGTTCACATTTCACTGGCATCGCTGTCCGCCGGAGGTAAAGTTGGCGGATGGGGGAAGCGATTCGCATCATCGGTATTGATCCGGGGCTCAGGCGCACCGGCTGGGGCATCGTCGAGAGCCTCGGCAATTCATTGCGCTTCGTCGCCTCGGGCACCGTGCGCTCCGACGACAAGGCGGCGCTGGCGACACGGCTGTGTCAGCTGCATGACGGGCTCGCCGAAATCCTGCACAGCGCGATGCCACACGAAGCGGCGGTCGAACAGACCTTCGTCAACAAGGACGCGGTGGCGACGCTGAAGCTCGGCCAGGCGCGCGGCATAGCCATGCTGGTACCGGCGCGTGCCGGCCTTGTTGTTGCCGAATATGCTCCCAACGCCGTCAAGAAGGCGGTGATTGGCGTTGGCCATGGCGACAAGAAGCAGATCCACATGATGGTGAAAGTGCTGTTGCCGAAGGCCACTTTCGATACCGAACATGCCGCAGACGCGCTGGCCATCGCCATCTGCCATGCGCATCACCGGCAGAGCGTGGCCTACCGGATGGCAATGCTGGCGTGAGGGGTCATCAGGCATGATCGGCAAGCTCAAGGGCACGCTGGACGAGATCGACGAGGACCACTGCCTCGTCGATATCCATGGCGTAGGCTACGTCGCCTATTGCTCGGCGCGCACGCTGGCGGCGCTGCCGGCGCCCGGTGAAGCGGTGGTGCTGTTCATCGAGACCTATGTGCGCGAGGACATGCTGCGCCTCTACGGCTTCCAGTCGCAGCTGGAGCGCGAGTGGTTCCGGTTGCTGATGAGCAATGTGCAAGGTGTCGGCGCCAAGGTGGCGCTGGCCATCCTGTCGACGCTGGCGCCGGCCGATCTCGCCAATGCCATTGCACTGCGTGATATCGCCATGGTTTCGCGTGCGCCCGGCGTCGGCAAGAAGGTGGCCGAGCGCATCGTCACCGAGTTGAAGAACAAGGCGCCTGCCTATGCTGGCTCTGCCTCGGGCACCATCGGCCTGAAGCAGGAGCTCGGCGAAGGCGTCGCGTCGGCGCCGATCACCGATGCCGTGTCGGCCCTGGTCAATCTCGGCTATTCGCGCGACACCGCGGCCAATGCGGTGGCGGCGGCACTGAAGACCGCGGGCGAGGATGCCGATGCGCCGAAGCTGATCCGCTTCGGGCTGAAGGAACTGGCGCGGTGAGAGCTGGCTTGTCCGGTTCCCTGCCATGTGCAAGGAAGGCAGCATGAGCCTGTCGCCCCGCCTGATTGCGCCCGAAAAACGCGGCGAGGATGCCGAGCAAACCTTGCGGCCGCAGACGCTCGACGATTTTGTCGGCCAAGCGGCGGTGCGGGCCAATCTCAAAGTGTTCATCGAGGCCGCCAAGGGCCGAAACGAGGCGCTCGACCATGTGCTGTTCGTCGGGCCACCCGGTCTCGGCAAGACGACGCTGGCGCAGATCATGGCGCGCGAGCTCGGCGTCAATTTCCGCTCGACCTCCGGCCCGGTCATTGCCAAGGCAGGCGATCTCGCCGCACTGCTCACCAATCTCGAAGAAGGCGATGTGCTGTTCATCGACGAGATCCATCGGCTGAGCCCGGCGGTGGAGGAAATCCTCTATCCGGCGATGGAGGATTTCCAGCTCGACCTGATCATCGGCGAGGGACCGGCGGCGCGTTCGGTCAAGATCGACCTGGCCCGCTTCACCCTGGTCGCTGCCACCACGCGTCTCGGGCTGCTGACCAATCCGCTGCGCGACCGTTTCGGCATTCCGGTGCGGCTCAACTTCTATTCGGTCGAGGAACTGGAGCAGATCGTGCGGCGCGGCGCCCGCATCCTGCAAATGCCGCTCGGCGACGACGGCGCGCTGGAGATCGCGCGGCGCGCGCGCGGCACGCCACGCATTGCCGGCCGGCTGCTGCGCCGCGTGCGGGATTTCGCGTCCGTCGCCGGCGATGGCCATGTCAACCGCCAGATCGCCGACGAAGCCTTGACCCGGCTGGAGGTCGATGCGCTCGGCCTCGACGCACTCGACCGTCGCTACCTTTCGATGATCGCCCGCAATTTCGGCGGCGGGCCGGTCGGCATCGAGACGATCGCCGCCGGCCTGTCCGAGCCGCGCGACGCCATCGAGGACATCATCGAGCCCTATCTGATCCAGCAGGGTTTCATCCAGCGCACGCCGCGCGGCCGCATGCTGACCGCCAATGCCTGGCGGCATCTCGGCCTCGACGCGCCGAAGGATCTGGCGCAGCAGCAGATCAACCTGTTCCAGGAAGAATAGTGCCCGGGCGATCGGGCACAGGTTCACTCTTCGCTTTGTGCATGCTCGAAACCGAGGTCCCTTTTGAGCGGCCCGCTTCAGGGCGGCGATCAAGCATCCGTGACCGTCCTGCGCAAAATCTCCTCAGCCTCGTCGACTTGCCGGCGCAATCATGGATTTTATCGGAGGCTTGCGGCACGCCGCCGAGATCCTTAGTGCCGGAGCCATGCAATGATAACCAGACGCGGGTTCCTGCGCTTCCTCGGCGGGTCCTTCCTGACCGCCGCCGCGTTCGGCGCCTATGCGGTCGGCATCGAGCCGATGCTGTTGACGCATGTGAAGCGCTATGCGTTGACGCCACCGCATTGGCCGGCAGGGTCGAAGCTGCGGATCGTTGCGCTTGCCGACATCCATGCCTGCCGGCCATGGATGACGCCGGAGCGGATCGCTTCGCTTGTTGACGATACGAACGCGTTGCAGCCCGACCTGATCGTGCTGCTTGGCGATTACATTGCCGGCATGCGCCTGGTGACGGGTCGGGTGACGCCGTCGCAATGGGCGGCCGCGCTGTCGGGCCTCAAGGCGCCGCTCGGCGTGCTGTCGATCCTTGGCAACCACGACTGGTGGAACGATGGCTTCGCGCAGCGGGCGGGAGCCGGCCCGACCATAGCGCGCAAGGCATTGGAGAAAGTCGGCATCCCGGTTCTGGAAAACGATGTCGTGCGGCTGGAGAAGGACGGACATGGTTTCTGGATCGCCGGCCTTGCCGACCAGTTGGCCCTGCGGCCGACCAAGGACCGCACCGGCTTCAGGGGGCTCGACGATCTCGACGGCACGCTGGCCAAGGTCAGCGATACCTCGCCTGTCATCCTGCTTGCCCACGAGCCTGATATTTTTCCCAAGGTGCCGTGGCGGGTTTCGTTGACCCTGTCGGGTCATACCCATGGCGGGCAGGTGCGGCTGTTCGGCTATTCGCCCGTGGTGCCGTCGCGTTTCGGCAATCGCTATGCTTACGGCCATGTCGTCGAGAATGACCGCAACCTGATCGTCTCGGGCGGGCTTGGCTTCAGCATATTGCCGGTGCGTTTCGGCGCTCGCCCTGAAATCCTGTCGATCGACCTTGGTTCAGCCTGAAGGTCAATGCAGCGCGCGGATCACGTCCATCACGTCCGGCTCAGCCTTGTCGCCGTTGAAGGCGTCGACGATGCCGAACGCGCCGCCATAGCTCCACACCGACCATGAAAAGCCGTGCGCTTCGGCGCGCGCGATCATATCCCTGACATAGGCGGCCCGGCACTCGGCGGGCATCACATAGGCATTGCCGTATTCCTGGCGGATCATGCCGAACTCGCCCAGCGTGATGTTTTCCGGCCTGATGCCGTTGAGCTTCGCCCACGCCTCGACCTTCTTGAACGGCGCGTCCATCAGGCCAAGCAGCTTGTCGGGGCTGTCCATGCTGGCGACCTGCTCGTCGAGATAGGCAAGCAGGCCGCTCTGCCGTGTCCATGGCGCCTCCGCCTTGATCCTGGCGCGGATGGTGTCGAGCGTCACATCAAGCTGTGCCCGCGGTACCGCGGTCAGCGGATAGGGCAGGCCGGTCACATAGGGAATGAAGTCGCCGGCCCAGGTGGCGCCCTGATGGGTGAGCAGGAACGGATCGTAGGAATGGAAGGTCCAGATGACATTGTCGTCCGGGATTGCCTTCGGGTCGATCTTTTCCAGGGAACTCGCGGCGGAGTAGCAGGCGCCGGTCAGCACCAGGGTCAGTTTCGTCGCCGAGGAGCGCGCCGCCGCGAACAGTTTGCGCTGACGGTCCGGCCACAGGCTGGTGCCGTCGCTGTCGCAGTCGACGATCGGTTCGTTCATCGGTTCGAAGGCGACCTGGCTGGGATCTTCGCCGGCCAGCGTGTGTGCCATCCTGCGCACCATGTCGACATAGACGTCGAAGGCTTGCGGGTCGTCCATCACCTGCGCCATGCCGATCTTGCGGCTGCCGCCGGCCGGAATCAGATGCATGTCGACGATCACCTTCAAGCCGGCTCGGTTGATCATGCGCACCGAGTCCAGCACGCTGGCATAGAGGTCGTCACGCAAGGCCACGGTCTGGGCGGAGAGGAAAGGCGACGGGTCGACCGGCATGCGCAGGAAATCGAAGCCCGCGTCCTTCAGCGCCTTGAGATCATCGTCCTTGAGGAATTTGCGCCACTCCGGATAGGGCAGGATGGCCTTCGCATCGCCCCATCGATCCTCGCCCGGCCAGGTCGTCCACTGGTCGAGGTTGAGGCCGCGCTTCATCGAGAAGGTTGCCGCCTGGCCCGGCAGCGCCAGAGCCACCAGCACGAACAGCGCCGCCATCAAGGTCTTGATCATCGCCGTCAACAGTGCCATCCGATGCGGTGTCTCGCGGGGAACAGGTGCCTCGTCGGGACTGAAAAAGGAAGCGCAATGGGCGATCATGGTGAATCGGCGACATTGCTGGCAGGGCTTTCCGGCGCGCTGACGGCGTTCGGCCACAGGCTGATGGCGCGGGTCTACTACGCCGACACCGATTTCTCCGGCGTCGTCTACCACGCACGCTACCTCGAATTCTTCGAACGCGGCCGCTCCGACTATCTCAGGCTGACCGGCGTGCATCATACCGAGCTTGCCGACGGCAAGCATGGCGAGAAGATCGTCTGGGTGGTGCGTCGCATGGAGATAGATTTCCGCAGCCCCGCCCGCATCGACGACATCCTGACCATCGATACCCGCACCGAGGACATTTCCGGCGCGCGCATCTTCATGGCGCAGCAGCTCAAACGCGGCGACGAGGTGCTGGTCGAGGCAAGGGTCGAAGCGGCGATCATCGGCGAGAATGGCCGGCCAAGGCGCTTTCCCAAGGAATGGATGGCAGCGTTCATGCCCAAGGTGGGCTGATATTCAGGTGGCGCCGGTCTGACCTGAATCCCAACCCACCTTTGAACGGCGGATGAGTTGACGCAGGCCGGTTCGGTGGCTGACAGGCGCGGCAATGCGCCGCGCCTTATTCACTAACCCATCCTTAACCATAACGGTTCATGAAGAGATTGGTGAAGATTGGCGGGATTCAGCGCCTTCCTTTCACCAATATTTGCCCCGAAAAGGCCGCGGACGGCGCAGTTTGGGGTTGTTCCGGTAGCTTCGTGCGAACCGACCACAAGGGATGCCCATGGGCCAGCCGCCAGCTTTGCCCGGAAAATCTTAAGGACGTTACCATGGAAAATATCGCACTCGCCGAACCGGGCGCGCAATTGTCGATTTGGGCGCTGTTCATGCAGGCCAGCTGGGTGGTCAAGCTGGTCATGATCGGCTTGCTGTGTGCCTCGGTCTGGACCTGGGCGATCATTGTCGACAAGCTCGTTTCCTATGCCCGCATGCGGCTGGCGCTCAACCGTTTCGAGCAGGTGTTCTGGTCGGGGCAGTCGCTGGAGGAGCTTTATCGGACGCTCGCCGACCGCAAGACCACCGGCATGGGCGCCATTTTCGTGGCTGCGATGCGCGAATGGAAGAAGAGCTTCGAGAAGGGCGCCAAAACGCCGCTCGGGCTACAGACCCGCATCGACAAGGCGATGGACCTGGCGCTGACCCGCGAAATGGAGAAGCTGGAGGGGCGCCTCGGCTTCCTCGCCACCACCGGCTCGGCGGCACCCTTCATCGGCCTGTTCGGCACCGTCATCGGTATCATGACGTCGTTCCAGGCGATCGCAGGTTCCAAGAACACCAGCCTCGCGGTGGTCGCGCCTGGCATCGCCGAAGCGTTGCTGGCGACGGCCATCGGCCTGCTCGCCGCCATTCCGGCCGTTATCGCCTACAACAAGCTGTCGTCCGACGCGAGCAAGATCGCGGTGCGCATGGAAGGGTTCTCCGACGAGTTCTCCGCCATACTCTCGCGCCAAATCGATGAAAAAGTCGCGCCTAAGGCCTGAGGAGCACGAAAGATGGGTATGTCCGTAGGCATGGGAGGACGCGGCGGGCGCGGCCACAGGCGGCGTGGCCGTCACCATGCGCTGATGTCGGAAATCAACGTAACGCCGATGGTCGACGTGATGCTGGTTCTGCTGATCATCTTCATGGTCGCGGCGCCAATGTTGACGGTCGGCGTACCGATCGACCTGCCGGACACGCAGGCCAAGGCAATGAACGCCGACACGCAGCCGATCACCGTTTCGATCAACGCCGCTGGCCAGATCTATCTCCAGGAAACCGAAATTCCGATCGAGGAGCTGGTGGCGAAGCTGCAGGCCATCTCGAAGACTGGTTATGAAGAGCGCATCTTTATCCGCGGCGACAAGTCCACCGACTATGGCACGGCGATGAAGGTGATGGCCCGCATTTCGGCCGCTGGCTACAAGAATATCGGCCTGGTTTCACTGCAGGAACAGGATCAGTAGACGAAAAATGAGGACCGGCCTCACCACATCGGTGATCTTGCATGCGGCGGTGCTGGCCTTCGGCCTGTTAACGCTGTCGGCACCGGCTGCGCTTCCGACCGCCGACGTCGAGTCGGTCTCGGTCGACATCGTGCCGATGGAGGCCGTCGCGCAGACATTGCAGGGCGACAAGAAGGCCGTGATGCATGAAAAGCCGGCCCCTCTGCCGACCAAGCGCCCGGACGTCGTGCCGGATGCCCAGAAGATCGGTGAGAACACGGTCGACACCGACAAGCCGGTAACGCCCGAGGCCAAGCCGAAACCGGTCGACATGACGTCGGCTCCGCCGCCGGCGCCTACCCCGGTCGAGAAGCCGAAGCCCGAGGACGTGCCGAAGCCGCAGGAAAAGCCCAAGCCCATTCCCGCGACGGAAGTGGCGCCGACGCCGACGCCCAAGGAAGAGGTGAAGCCCGAGCCGGTCAAGCAGGCGGACCCCAAGCCGACACCGGCCAAGCCGGCGCCGACCCCGCCGCCGCAGGACAAGACCGCCGCGATCGACCCGACGCCCGAGGTCAAGCCGGATGTCGTCGCCGAAGCGATAGCGAAGGATCCACCCACCGAAGAGACACAACTGCCGAACTCGGCGCCCGCGCCGGAAGCGCGGCCGAAGCCGCAGCCGGCACAGGCCGAAAGCGCCAAGGCGCCGGAGCGCAAGGATGCCGACAAGCCGGTCAAGGAAGCGTCATCCAAGCCTAAATCGGACGACAAGCAGTTCAACGCCGACGAGATTTCGGCTCTGCTGGACAAGCAGAAGCCGTCCGGCGGCGGCGCCAAGCGCTCGACCCAGCAGTCTTCGCTCGGCGGGGACAAGGATCAGGGCCAGAAGCTTTCGAAATCGGAGCAGGGCGCCTTGGAAAGTCAGTTGGGTGGTTGCTGGACCTTGCCGGCCGGTTTGGAAGGCTCGGAGAATTTCATCGTCGTGGTCCGCTTCAATTTGAACACCTCCGGCAAGCTTGACGGTCGCCCCTCCGTTGAAAAATCGAGCGGCAACCGGCAGTTCGATGAAAGCGCGGTGCGCGCGGTTCAAAAATGCGACATGGCCGGCCTGCAGGTTCCCGCCGGTAAACAAGACATCTGGTCCGACATCCGGGTCACGTTCGATCCAAGGGAAATGCTCGGCCTCTAGGCCTGGCGTCCAAACAGTCAATGAAGAGAAGCGAGAAGATATGAGATCTTTCCTCAAGCCGCTCCTGACGATTGCAGCGATGGCGCTGGGCATGACGGCAGTGGTTCCCATGCCGGCATGGGCGCTCGTCGAACTCAACGTCAACAAGGGCAATGTCGAGCCGCTACCGATCGCCATCACGGATTTCCAGGGTGGCGATGCGCTTGGCGCCCAGATTTCCCAGATCGTCACCGCTGACCTCAAGCGCTCGGGTCTGTTCGCGCCGATCGACAAGAGCGCCTTCATCGAAAAGATCACCAATCCGGATGCGGCGCCGCGTTTCGAAGACTGGAAGGTCATCAACGCGCAGGCGCTGGTCACCGGCAGCGTCAGCAAGGAAGCGGACGGCCGTATTCGCGCCCAGTACCGGCTGTGGGACACCTTTGCCGGCCAGCAGATGGCCGGCGAACAGTTCTTCGCCAACGACGCCAACCAGCGACGCGTCGCCCACATCATCGCCGACGCCATCTACGAACGGCTGACCGGTGAAAAGGGCTATTTCGACACCCGCGTCGTCTTTATCGACGAATCCGGGGCCAAGAACGCGCGCAAGAAGCGCCTTGCCATCATGGACCAGGACGGCGCCAATGTCCGTTACCTCTCGGACGGCAAGTCGATCGTGCTGACGCCGCGCTTCTCGCCGAACCGGCAGGAAATCACCTACATGTCCTATGAGAGCGGCCAGCCGCGGGTCTATCTGCTGCAGATCGAGACCGGCCAGCGCGAACTGGTCGGCAATTTTCCGGGCATGACCTTTGCGCCGCGCTTCTCGCCCGATGGCCAGAAGGTGATCATGAGCCTGCTGCGCGACGACGGCAATTCCAACATCTTCGCCATGGATCTCAGAAGCCGCTCGACGACGCGACTGACCAACTCGATCGCCATCGACACGTCGCCGTCCTATTCGCCCGACGGCAGCAAGGTGGTGTTCACATCCGACCGTGGCGGCCGCGCGCAGATCTACGTGATGGGCGCCGACGGCTCGGGCCAGACCCGCATCTCCTTCGGCGACGGCGTCTATTCGACGCCGGTGTGGTCGCCGCGCGGCGACCTCATCGCCTTCACCAAGCAGACTGGCGGCGAATTCCAGATCGGCGTCATGAAGACCGATGGCTCGGGCGAGCGTATCCTGTCCTCGGGTTTCCAGCAGGAAGGGCCAACCTGGGCGCCGAATGGCCGGGTGCTGATGTTCTTCCGTGATTCCGCCGGTGGCCCCAAACTGGTTTCGGTCGATCTCACCGGCCGCAACGAGCAATCGATCCCGACGGCGAATTTCGCTTCGGACCCGGCATGGTCGCCGTTGCTGGAATAGGTTCGGCTGAATTGCCACACATGCTGAAAAGGGGCCATTTCCGGCCCCTTTTCCATGCATTGGTCGCGTTTTGGCCGCATTTCCGCCTAGGGTCCGCGCCAACTGTGGCCCCGGACCGAGAGGTTGCGGACGGGCAGCCTAACCAGCCTAAACCAAAATTTAACCGTGTTTCTTGAATGCCGGTTAACCCAAACGTGGTTACTGGGTGATCAACGAAATCACTCGAATATGAAGGAGAGGCGGCATGGGCCGTATCGCAGCACTTACCAGAAACCCGGTCATGATCGCACTGGTGGCGATGCTCGCCATCACCGGTTGCGCCTCGAAGAAGACGCCGAACAGCGCTGCGGATCTTGGCCTCAACGGCGCTGGCGCGGCAACGCCCGGATCGGCGCAGGACTTCACCGTCAACATCGGCGACCGCATCTTCTTCGATACGGACTCGACCTCGATCCGTGCAGACGCACAGACGACGCTTTCGCGCCAGGCGCAGTGGCTGAACCAGTACAAGCAGTATGCCATCGTCATCGAAGGCCATGCCGACGAACGCGGCACGCGCGAATACAATCTGGCGCTTGGCGCCCGCCGCGCCGCCGCCACCCGCGACTTCCTCGTCGCCAAGGGTGTCTCGGCCAGCCGCCTCAAGACCATTTCCTACGGCAAGGAGCGTCCGGTCGCGGTCTGCGACGACATCTCCTGCTGGTCGCAGAACCGCCGCGCGGTCACCACGCTCAGCGGCGCCGGTTCCTGAGGCATCGCGAAGCCTGCCGTCGTGGCAAGAGAACGGCGCGGTGGCGTAGCGGCAAAAATGCAACATATCCATGCGAAAGGCGGCCCAAGGGCCGCCTTTTTCGTATCTGGCCGCCCGAAACAAAATTTGGCCGAAGTCTCGGGTCCTGCTATGAGCCGAGGGCGCTTGGCCGGTCCCACTTTGATTGGAAGCGCGAACAAGCTAACGATTCACGGCGAGAGGCACATGCATTTGAGATCGGTTCTAAGCGGCACGCTTGCGCTGCTGCTCCTATCAGGCGTCACCGCACTGGCTAGCGGCACAGGGCAATCAACCGACAGCGGCTTTTCCTTTCACCTGCCGACGATCGAGTTGCCCGGTATTTTTGGCGAAAAGAAGCAGCCGGATCAAGTGCAACTGGCTCAGCAGAGCGGCACCGGCGTGACCGCGCTCGAAGAGCAACTGCGGCAGATGAACGGCAAGATCGAGGAACTCAATTTCCAGGTCCTGCAGATGCAGGAGCAGATCCGCAAGCAGCAGGAAGACAATGAGTTCCGCTTCCAGCAGCTTGAAGGCGGTGCGCAGGGCGGACAGCCTCCGGCCCAGAAGAAATCGGACGCTGCCACCGATGCCAACACCGACGTGGCGGCGGCTCCGGCAACCCAGGCGCCGGCCGATGCCGGCACCGCGCCCGGCGGCAATCAGTCCACAGGGGGCAAGACGGTCGAGGACGTCATCGTCGAATCACCAGACGGTGACCCCGGCAAGGTTATTCCCGGCACGGGAGCGCCCGAAAAGACCTTCGGCAGCATCACCGTCGACAAGAATGGCAATGTGATCGATGCCGGCGGCAACGTCCAGGCGGCGGCGCCAGCGCAAGACACCGCCCCGGCCACCAGCGCCCCGGCCAAGGCCGGCAAGTCCGACGGCACGGTGGTCGCGGCACTGCCCTCCACCAACGATCCCGAAGAACTCTACCGCAACTCCTATCAGTTCATCCTGTCGGGCGACTACAGCACCGCCGAGCAGGGCTTTCGCGACCATATCGCCCGCTTCCCCCGGGATGCGAAGGCGGCCGATGCACATTACTGGCTGGGCGAATCGCTGCTTGGCCAGCAGAAGTACCGCGACGCGGCCGAGACCTTCCTCGCCGCCAGCAAGGACTACCCGAAGGCCAAGAAGGCTCCCGACATGTTGCTGAAGCTCGGCGTGTCGCTGGTCGGCCTCAAGCAGCATGATGTGGCCTGCGCCACCTTCAGCGAGATCGGCAAGCGCTACCCCGATATTTCCGGTGCGCTCAAGGAACGCGTCAAGCAGGAGAAGGCTCTGGCTGCCTGCTGATGCTCGACATCGAGCCTGATCTTTCGACCAAGCTTTTTTCGCCTATCGACTTTACCAGCGGCGCCGTTGCGGCCGTATCCGGCGGCAGCGACTCGACCGCCCTGCTCCTTCTTCTCAAACAACATCTCGATCGTGTCGCGCCGGCAACGAAGCTGCTGGCGGTGACGATCGACCACGATCTGCGACCTGGTTCGGCGGCGGAAGCGCAAGCGGTGTCGAGGCTGTGCGCCACATATGCAATTCCGCATCGCATCCTGACATGGTCGGGACGCAAGCCGTCGACCGGCCTGCCGGCTGCGGCGCGGGAAGCGCGCTACCGGCTGCTGGCCGAGGCCGCGCAGGCGGAAGGCATCGGCCTGATCCTGACCGGCCATACCGCC
Organism: Mesorhizobium sp. RCAM 05104; assembly: GCF_059683645.1. NCBI lineage: Bacteria > Pseudomonadati > Pseudomonadota > Alphaproteobacteria > Hyphomicrobiales > Phyllobacteriaceae > Mesorhizobium > Mesorhizobium sp. RCAM 05104. The sequence goes on from NZ_CM185033.1 coordinate 4,295,592, forward strand.
GACGACCAGGCGGAAACGGTGCTGATGCGGCAAGCACGCGAGGAAGGACTGGCCCGTGATGAGGGCCGAGGCCATGCCGACACGGCGGGCCGGGGGCTTGCCGGCATGGCGCCGGCCACCCTGTATGACTGGCGCACCTGGATCGTGCGGCCGTTTCTCGGAGTCCGGCGCGCGGCACTGCGCGATGTCCTGAGGCGTCGACGCGTCGGCTGGGCCGACGACCCGACCAATGCCAACAAGGCTTTCGAGCGACCGCGCATGCGGGCAGCGCTCGCGGATGGGAACGGTGCGCAGCGCATCGACGAAGCCCTGGCGCTGGCGGCGCGTGAAGGCAGCGCGCGCACCCAGCTTGGTCTCGACGCCGCGGACTTGATCCACGATCTCGCGACCCAGCCGGTGGCCGGGCTCATCCGCCTCGACCCAGGCTTGCTGAAGGCCGGCAAGGACCGGGCCGCCGTCTATGCGTTGCGCATTCTGCTGGCGACGACCGGCGGGGTTGCCTTCCTGCCGGATCAGGCCCGCGGCGAGGCGCTGTTCGACCGGCTGAAGGCGGGATTTCTTTGCGCCACATTGTCGCGGACGGTTGTCGATTACCGGCGCGCCGGCCTCTTCCTGCGCCGCGAGGCGCGCGGCTTGCCGGCCGCCGCCGCAGCCACCGGCGGCGTTGTCTGGGATGGCCGCCGCCGCATCACATTGAACGACGGAAACGGCGCATTGTTGATCGCGCCGTTCGGGGCGGCGGTCGCCAGGCGGCTGGCCGTTGGCGAAGGCGAAACCCCGCCAAGCCTGATGCGCGCGGCGTTCGCCGCCGAGCCGGCCTTGTGGCGAGCCGGTGAATGCCCTGGTTCGCCGGGGGGTGGCCGGGTGCTCACAGTGGTCGAGGCCCAACCGGTGGTGGCGCCTTTTGCACGGTTCCTGCCGTCCTTCGATCTGGCACCGGCGCGGGCCGTTGCCGGGCTGATCGGCGCGGCGCCGTTTCCCGCCCCGCCTTTCGGCTGCCACAGTGCCGATTGATGATGGGGCGAAAGCTTAACCCAGACGTGCTGTTCTGCTTGGCAAGGGGAGGCGCTCTCCCTATGTTAGGCCCAAGTTTCCTCTCATGACGCGTGTCCGCCCTGCGGATGCCAACGGGACAATTGATGAATCCGAATTATCGCAACCTCGCGCTCTGGGCGATCATAGCGGTCCTGCTCATTGCCCTGTTCAATCTGTTCCAGACGCCGCAGACGCGCGGGGCTTCGAGCGATGTGCCTTATTCGCAGTTCCTGCAGGATGTCGCGGCGGGCCGGGTCAAGACGGTGACCATTGCGGGCGCCCGCATCACCGGCTCCTACACGGACAATGCCAGCGGTTTCCAGACCTATTCACCGGGCGATCCGTCGCTGGTCTCGCGGCTGCAGGACAAGAACGTCACCATCAATGCGCGGCCTGAGACCGACGGTTCCAATTCGCTGTTCGGCTATCTCATCTCGTGGCTGCCGATGATCCTCATCCTTGGCGTCTGGATATTCTTCATGCGCCAGATGCAATCCGGCTCGGGACGCGCCATGGGCTTCGGCAAGTCGAAGGCCAAGCTTCTGACCGAGGCGCATGGCCGCGTAACCTTTCAGGACGTTGCCGGCGTCGATGAAGCCAAGGAAGACCTCGAGGAGATCGTCGAGTTCCTGCGCGATCCGCAGAAGTTCCAGCGGCTCGGCGGCAAGATTCCGCGTGGCGTGCTGCTCGTCGGCCCTCCGGGAACCGGCAAGACGCTGCTCGCTCGCTCGGTTGCCGGCGAAGCCAATGTGCCGTTCTTCACCATTTCCGGTTCGGACTTCGTCGAGATGTTCGTTGGCGTCGGCGCCAGCCGCGTCCGCGACATGTTCGATCAGGCCAAGAAGAATGCGCCTTGCATCATCTTCATCGACGAAATCGACGCGGTCGGCCGCCATCGCGGTGCCGGCCTCGGCGGCGGCAATGATGAGCGCGAGCAGACGCTGAACCAGTTGCTGGTCGAGATGGACGGCTTCGAATCCAATGAGAGCATCATCCTGATCGCCGCCACGAACCGGCCCGACGTGCTCGACCCGGCGCTGCTGCGTCCGGGCCGCTTCGACCGCCAGGTGGTGGTGCCGAACCCCGACATCGTCGGCCGCGAGAAGATCCTCAAGGTGCATGTGCGCAACGTGCCGCTGGCGCCCAATGTCGACCTCAAGGTTGTCGCCCGTGGCACGCCCGGGTTCTCCGGCGCGGACCTGATGAACCTCGTCAACGAATCCGCGCTGATGGCGGCGCGGCGCAACAAGCGCCTCGTCACCATGGCGGAGTTCGAGGACGCCAAGGACAAGATCATGATGGGCGCCGAGCGCCGCTCCTCGGCCATGACCCAGGCCGAGAAGGCGTTGACCGCCTACCATGAAGCCGGCCATGCCATCCTCGCGCTCAACGTGCCGTCGGCCGATCCGCTGCACAAGGCCACCATCATCCCGCGTGGCCGGGCGCTCGGCATGGTCATGCAGTTGCCGGAAGGCGACCGCTATTCGATGAGCTACAAATACATGATCTCGCGCCTCGCCATCATGATGGGCGGCCGCGTTGCCGAGGAGTTCAAGTTCGGCAAGGAGAACATCACCTCCGGCGCCTCCTCGGACATCGAGCAGGCGACCAAGCTGGCGCGCGCCATGGTCACGCGCTGGGGCTTCTCCGACAAGCTCGGCCATGTCGCCTATGGCGACAACCAGGAAGAGGTATTCCTCGGCCATTCAGTGGCGCGCACGCAGAATGTCTCGGAAGAGACGGCGCAGATCATCGATGCCGAGGTACGCCGCCTGATCGACGAGGCCTATTCGACGGCGAAGTCCATCCTGACGAAGAAGAAGAAGGAATGGATCGCGCTGGCGGAAGGGCTGCTCGAATATGAGACGCTGTCCGGCGAAGAGATCAAACAGCTGATCGCCGGCCACAAGCCCTCCCGCGACCTCGGCGACGATACGCCGCCCAGCCGTGGCTCGGCCGTGCCGAAGTCCGGCGGTCGCCGCAAGAAGGGGCCCGAGCCCGAAGGCGGCATGGAACCGCAGCCATCGAGCTGAGTTCGGCCAAGAGGCTGATTTCCAGGAAACGCCGCGGTTTGTCCGCGGCGTTTTTGTTTGATCATAAAGGCTTTTGCTGACGGTCTATCCTGCTTCAAGGCCGGTCAATTGTTGAAGACGGCGCCTCCCCTCATTGCCCTGCCGGGCGTTCGTCACTCGAAAAGCCAAGCAATTGGCTTTTCGTCCGCTCGCGGACCGCTCCTCAACCCCCCGTATAGGGACGGGGACAAAGTAAGCTGACCGCAACGCCAGTGCCTTTCTGCGAGGCTGACAATTGGCGAAACCATGGATGAGAGCGTCCCCCTCCCCGTTCTACGGGGGAGAGGATGCCGGCAAGGCAGGGGCGGCGCCACCGAGGGCGGAATGGCTCGCTCGGCAGTTGACAAGAAAAAGCCCGCGAACCTTGCGGTTCGCGGGCTTTGCGTTGTTCAGATATTGTTGTCGCTCAGCTCTTCAGCTTGGCATTGCACAGGCTGTAGAAGCCGCCGCCCTTCTGGATCCACTTTAGGCCGCCAAGCGCGTTTGCGTCCTTGAGGGCATAGTACTGGTCGAGGCAAGTATGCATGCGGCCCTTTCCGGGGGTCTCGCTGGCATATTTCGGCGAGATCGCAGACGGGAACGTGACACCCTTGGGCGCAACCGTCGTCGGCTTTGCAGGCTCCTTGGTGTAGTTTGCCTCGCTGGGCGCAGGCACGGTATCGTCATCGGATGCGCTGGCGCCGCATTCCGTCTTGCGGAAGTCGTTCCACTTCATGCCCTTGAGCGTATTCGCCGTCTTGGCAGCCTGGTACTTGGTGCTGCACTCGGCCATGGTCAGACCCTTGCCGCCATTGTCGGCGGGAGCCGCCGCGGCCTTGGTGGTTGCCGGCTTGGTGTCAGCGGCGGCGGATGCGCCGGCGGCGCATTCGGCCTTGCGGAAGTCGTTCCACTTCATGCCGTTCAGTGTACCGGCGGCCTTTGCCGCCTGGTACTTGGCGCTGCATTCCTTCGCCGTCAGGCCCTTGGCCGTGCTGCCGGCCGCAGCAGTGGTGGCCGCCTTGGCCGGCTTCGTTTCAGCCGCCTTCTTGGTGTCTGTTGTCTTCTTGGTATCTGCTGCCTTGGTGTCGGTGGTGGCCGCGGCGTCGGTGCCGCACTGGGCCTTGCGGAACTGGTTCCAGGTCTGCCCGGCGAGTGTCCCCGCGTCCTTGGCGGCGTTGTACTTCGTGCTGCACTCGGCCATCGTCAGCGCGTTGGCTGGCGCAGCCAGGAACAACGTTACGACGGCGAGGCCGGTCAGAGTGGCAAGTCGGTGGATGAGCATAGCGTTTCTCCGTTGCAGCAGCCCATGATACGTCCCGGCAAATCAATAACGCTCAACGGCCGGTTGCGCCAGATGCTAAGTTGCGTATATATCGCCGAAAGGTGACTCCTCTCCATAAGGTGATGAAATTGTTGGCCGTTACCGGCTTCCGGACAAGATTTTCCAGGTGCATCTGTGCTGAAGGGCTCGCATAACTGGTATACTGCACTGTCGCAGTCCCAGCATGTTGGACTGGGGCCATATTGTGTGCGGCGCACAACAATGATTTTCTAAGGATTGGTAACATATAATCACACAATGTGATCGTAGCGCCCTGGCCAATTGTGGCATGACGTGCCGGGAAGAACTGTCGAGGAAACTGGTTAGCATGGCAGGGAATTACTTCGGCACGGACGGTATTCGCGGGCGCGCCAACAAGTTTCCAATGACTGCGGAGATCGCCATGCGGGTCGGCATGGCCGCCGGCCTTTCGTTCCAGCGCGGCAACCATCGTCACCGCGTCGTGCTTGGCAAGGATACCAGGCTTTCCGGCTACATGATCGAGAACGCGATGGTGTCGGGCCTGTGCGCCGCGGGCATGGACGTGTTCCTGCTCGGCCCGATCCCGACGCCGGCGGTCGCCATGCTGGTGCGCTCGCTGCGCGCCGACATCGGCGTCATGATCTCGGCTTCGCACAATCCCTACTACGACAACGGCATCAAGCTGTTCGGCCCCGATGGCTACAAGCTCTCCGACGAGATCGAGGAGCGCATCGAGAGCATGCTCGACAAGGATATCGAACTGTCGCTCGCCGATTCCGACGGGCTTGGCCGCGCCAAGCGCGTGGACGGCGTCCATGACCGCTATATCGAATTCGCCAAGCGCACCTTGCCGCGCTCGATGTCGCTTTCGGGCCTCAGGATCGTTGTCGATTGCGCCAATGGCGCCGCCTACAAGGTGGCGCCCGAGGCGCTGTGGGAACTCGGCGCCGAAGTGGTCGCCATCAATGTCGAACCCAACGGCTTCAACATCAACAAGGAGTGCGGGTCGACCCATCCCGCCGGCCTGCAGAAGAAAGTGCACGAGGTGCGCGCCGATATCGGCATCGCGCTCGATGGCGATGCCGACCGTGTCGTCATCGTCGACGAGAACGGAGCGATCGTCGATGGCGACCAGATCATGGCGCTGATCGCCGAATCCTGGCAGCAGAGCGGGCGGCTTGCCGGTGGCGGCGTCGTCTCGACTGTCATGTCCAACCTCGGGCTCGAACGTTTCCTTGGCGACATGAACCTGCAATTGCACCGCACCAAGGTCGGTGACCGCTATGTCGTGGAGCATATGCGCGCGCACGGGCTGAACGTCGGCGGTGAGCAGTCGGGCCATATCGTGCTGTCGGATTTCTCGACCACCGGCGACGGCCTCGTTTCGGCGCTGCAGGTGCTGGCCTGCATCAAGCGACAGGGACGGCCGGTCAGCGAGCTGTCTAAGAAATTCGAGCCGGTGCCGCAGTTGCTGAAGAACGTCCGTATTTCCGGCGGCAAGCCGCTCGAGGAAGCGCCGGTCAAGGCGGCCATTGAAGACGCCCGTCACCGCCTCGGCAAGGCCGGGCGCCTGGTCATCCGGCCATCCGGCACCGAGCCGCTGATCCGCGTCATGGCCGAGGGCGACGACCCGCAACTCGTCGAAGCCGTCGTCAACGAAATTGTCGACATCCTTTCGGAAACACGCAGCGCCGCCTGATCCTCATCGCGCCCGGGACGGCATCGCGCCGCGGCGCCTTCACCTTTTCCAAGCCCGCCATCCGGCGGGCTTTTTTGTTGGCCGCCGGTCAATCCCGTGCCTCGAAAATCATCCCCGAATTCCTCGAATTGTAGAGATTCGTGGTTAAGCAACAGGGTTAAACGCCTTTTAACCTTTGCAATTCATTATCCACGACTGAAAGCCAATCGCATTTCGGACACGATCGCCGTTCCGAACTTCTCAGGGGTGACAGCATGTTCAATACAGCAAGAAGGGCCTTGTTCGCCGCGCTGTTCGCGGGCGTGGGGGGACCGGTGTTCGCAGCCGATCTAGCGGAGCCGCCGGTGGTAGAAGAGGCTCCGCCGCAGGCGGTCTACGAGCAGCCGGCTCAGGAGTATGGTGGCTGGTACATTCGCGGCGACATCGACTATCACTGGTCGAAGTTCGGCGGCGCCGACTACATCACCTATGGCACGCCGCCAAGTACCGGCACCTTCGCGACGGGTACATTGAAAAGTGCCTTCTCGGCCGGCGGCGGTGTCGGTTACCAGATCAACCAGCACTTCCGCACCGACCTCACAGCCGACTGGCTGAGCAATTCGGATTTCCGTGGCTCGACCAATGGTTTCTGCGGTGTGGCACAGACCCCCTGTACTTCGACCGACACGTCTTCCTATTCGGCCTTGCTGTTGCTTGCCAACGCCTATGTCGACATCGGCACCTGGCATGGGGTGACGCCTTACGTCGGCGCCGGCATCGGCGGTGCCTGGATGAAATGGGATACGTTGCACAACAGCGATAGCGATGGTGACTTCTTCCATCGCGGCGGCAAGGGCTGGCGCTTCGCCTACGCCCTGATGGCCGGCGCGTCCTACTGCCTGACGGACCGCGTCAAGCTCGATGTCGGCTACCGCTATAGCCACATCAACGGCGGCAAGATGTTCGACTACGACTCAGCCAGCAATGTCGGCCCCGGCTATGACGATGGCATCAACGTGCACGAAGTGCGCGGTGGCCTGCGCTACCAGTTCGGCAGGTCGGACTGCGCCCCGCCGCCGGAACCCTATGTGCCCGAGCCGGAGCCGGTCTACACCAAGTAGCCGTCTCGAAAGGAATTCGTCGACCGCCCGGCACCAGCCGGGCGGTTTTCGTTTGGGCTTTTTCAAGCGGAGTTCTGTTCGAAATCAATTTGCTAACGCTCTGTTAGCCTTAACCGGCACTTAACCACTATGGTTAACAATGGCTCTTGAAACGATGGCTGCTGTCCTGATTGCGGGCCGCACCAAATTCGGGAGTCGGGGACCATGAAATTCACATCGCGTATGGCGCTTGCCGCACTCGGCCTCATGCCGCTGACGCCCGCGCTCGCTGCCGACTATGATCCGCCGATCTATGTCGACCAGGCGCCAGACTATGTGCCGGTCGAGGTCGGCTCCGGGTGGTATCTGCGCGGCGATGTCTCCTATCTGGTGCAGAAAAGCTTCAAGAATGGGGATTTCACCTTCCCGTCGGCGATCAACAACGAAAACTTTAGCGAGAGCGAAGACGCAATTTTTGCGAGCGTCGGCTTCGGATATCATTTCAACGATTACCTCCGCGCCGATCTTAACTTCGGCTATTTGCCGGGTAACAAGGCCAGCTTCGGCTATGACGATTCAGCGGTCGTAGCACTGCCGACATTGCCGACCCAAGGATCGGGATCGCTGAAGAACTATGCCTTCTCGGGGATACTCAACGGCTATGTCGATCTCGGCACATATGTCGGAATCACGCCTTATCTCGGCGCCGGCATCGGTGTTGTCCGCAGCACGCGCAAGCTTTCGGCGAGTTACACAGATAACAATGACCCCGCGAACAGTTTCAACCTGCAGGACAACAAGACACAGTACTCCTTCGCCTATACGTTGAATGCGGGCCTTGCCTACCAGGTTTCCAAGAATGTTGCCGTCGACCTGGGCTATCAGTATTTCTCCGCTCCGAGCGCGGAGTATGTGACGGCCGAAAGCCTGACGTCCTTCCCGGTCAAGAAGGGGATCAGCAATCATCAGGTCAAGCTCGGACTGCGCTACGATCTCTGGTAGGCCCGGCACAGACCAGGATTTTGGCGGCGGATCTCTCGGTCCGCCGTTTGCGTTTGAAGGCGCGACATCCTGATCACGGAACGCGGGTATCCTGCCAACGACAAAAACTTTCCTCTTGACGCCCGATGCCTGAACGCATATCGCCGTCCGTGGGCCACCCCTCCCCAACGAGGGGCCACTATCTGGAAGGATAGACCACGATGACGACGCATACGAAGCCCGGACTCCGTCCGGCAAATCCCAATTTTTCCTCAGGTCCCTGCGCAAAACGCCCCGGCTGGTCGGTCGAGACGCTGAAGGCCGCTGCGCTCGGCCGTTCCCATCGCGCCAAGATCGGCAAGACCAAGCTCGAGCAGGCGATCACGCTGACGCGGGAGATTCTCCAGGTCCCAGCGGACTACCGAATCGGCATCGTTCCGGCATCGGACACCGGCGCGGTCGAGATGGCGCTGTGGTCGCTGCTCGGCGAGCGCGGTGTCGACATGGTCGCCTGGGAGAGCTTTGGCTCCGGCTGGGTCACCGATGTGGTCAAGCAGCTGAAACTCGCCGATGTCCGCAAGATCGAAGCCGGCTATGGCCGATTGCCGGACCTGGCCAAGATCGATTTCGACCGCGACGTGGTGTTCACCTGGAACGGCACCACGTCGGGCGTGCGCGTGCCGAATGGTGACTTCATCCCGGCGGACCGCAAGGGACTGACGATCTGCGACGCCACCTCGGCGGCGTTCGCGCAAAGACTCGATTTCAGCAGGCTCGACGTCGTGACCTTCTCCTGGCAGAAAGTGCTGGGCGGCGAGGGCGCGCACGGCATGCTGATCCTGTCGCCGCGCGCCGTCGAGCGGCTGGAGAGCTACAAGCCGGCCTGGCCGCTGCCGAAGATCTTCCGCCTGACTTCGGGCGGCAAACTGATCGAAGGCATCTTCAAGGGCGAAACCATTAACACCCCGTCGATGCTGTGCGTCGAGGATTATATCGACGCGCTGCACTGGGCGAAGTCGATCGGCGGCCTCGACGCGCTGGTCGCCAGAGCGGATGCCAATGCGGCCGTCCTCGATGGCTTTGTCGGCAAGTCCTCATGGCTCGGTCATCTCGCCGTTGAGCCGGCGACGCGGTCGAACACCTCCGTCTGCCTGTCCTTCACCGATCCGGATGTCGCGGCGCTCGACGCCGACGGACAGGCGGCTTTCGCCAAGGGGCTGGTGTCAGTGCTCGACAAGGAAGGCGTCGCCTACGACATCGGCGCCTACCGCGATGCGCCGCCAGGCCTACGCATCTGGTGCGGTGCGACGGTCGAAACGTCGGATCTCGAAGCACTGCTGCCCTGGCTCGACTGGGCCTTTGCCGCGCAGAAGGCATCGCTGAAAGCGGCGGCCTGAGATCATTCGCGGCGGCCTTCGGGCCGCCGATCCCTAACGGATCAAATCCCATTTTGAAGGAGGCCGCCATGGCGCCCCGCGTTCTCGTCTCGGATAAACTCTCTCCCACCGCCGTGCAGATCTTCAAGGATCGCGGCGTCGAGGTCGACTACCTGCCCGATCTCGGCAAGGACAAGGAAAAGCTGCTCGAAGTGATCGGGCAGTATGATGGCCTCGCCATCCGCTCGGCGACGAAAGTCACCGAGAAGCTGATCAATGCGGCCACCAGGCTCAAGGTCATCGGCCGCGCCGGCATCGGCGTCGACAATGTCGATATCCCGGCGGCGAGCCGCAAGGGTATCATCGTGATGAATACGCCCTTCGGCAATTCGATCACCACCGCCGAACATGCGGTCGCGATGATCTTCGCGCTTGCCCGCCAGATCCCGGAGGCCAACGCCTCGACCCATGCCGGCAAGTGGGAGAAGAACCGCTTCATGGGTGTCGAGATTACCGGCAAGACGCTGGGCGTCATCGGCTGCGGCAACATCGGCTCGATCGTCGCCACGCGCGGCGTCGGCCTGAAGATGCACGTCATTGCCTTCGACCCGTTCCTGTCGGACAAGCGCGCCGAGGAGCTCGGTGTCGACAAGGTGGAATTGGAGGAGCTCTTTGCCCGCGCGGACTTCATCACGCTGCACACGCCGCTGACCGACAAGACGCGCAACATCATCGATGCCGCAGCAATCGCCAAGATGAAGAACGGCGTGCGCATCATCAACTGCGCCCGTGGCGGACTCATCGTCGAGGCCGACCTGGTCGCGGCGTTGAAGAGCGGCAAGGTGGCGGGCGCCGGCATCGACGTGTTCGAAGTCGAACCGGCCGAGAACAATGAATTGTTCGGCATGGAAAATGTGGTGGCGACGCCGCATCTCGGCGCCTCGACCGCCGAGGCGCAAGAGAATGTCGCGCTGCAGGTCGCCGAGCAGATGGCCGACTATCTGATCAAGGGCGCTGTCTCCAACGCCATCAACATGCCGTCGATCACCGCCGAGGAAGCGCCGCGGCTCAAACCCTTCGTCAAGCTCGCCGAAGTGCTCGGCGCCTTTGTCGGCCAGGTTACCGAGGATCCGATCAAGGAGGTGGAGATCCTGTTCGACGGCTCGACCGCGACGATGAACACTCGCGCGCTGATCAGCGCCGCCCTTGCCGGGCTGATCCGGCCGCAGGTCTCCGACGTCAACATGGTGTCGGCGCCGATCATGGTGAAGGAACGCGGCATCATCGTCGCCGAGGTCAAGCGCGACAAGTCGGGCGTGTTCGACGGCTACATCAAGCTGACGGTCACGACCGAGCACATGACGCGCTCGATCGCCGGCACCTGCTTCTCTGATGGCAAGCCGCGCTTCATCCAGATCAAGGGCATCAATCTCGACGCCGAGGTTGGCCAGCACATGCTCTACACGACCAATGCCGACGCCCCCGGCATCATCGGCCTGCTGGGCACGGTCTGCGGTGAGAACGGTGTCAACATCGCCAACTTCCAGCTTGGCCGCAACCGGCCGGGCGGCGACGCCATCGCGTTGCTCTATCTCGACGCACCGTTCCCGGAGAATGTGCTGGAGCAGGTCAAGGCGCACAAGTCGATCGATTCGGCCAAGCGGCTGCAGTTCGACGTCAACGCGATGTGACCGGACTTGCCATGGAAGATCGAAAGGCGCGGCGTGGTCCGCGCCTTTTTTATGTTCAGCCTGTTCTGGCCGATGCCAGGTGCGCCATCTTCCGGCCGCTGTATTCGGCAAGCCCGATGCCGCCCAGCACGAGCACCAGCGCCAATGCCTGATAGATCTGGAACGTCTCGCCGACGATGAGCACGGAAAGCAGCGTGCCGAAGATCGGCACCAGATTGATGAACAGGCCGGCGCGGTTGGCGCCGATCAGTTCGTTGCCCCTGATATAGAAGATCTGCGAGATGACCGAAGCGCCGATCGCGGTATAGACGATCACTGTCCAGCCGCGCGCGTCGGGCACGATGACCTTGCCGGCGGCGATCTCCCACAAGAAAAAGGGCAGCGAGGTGATGAGCGCGGCGATCGACATGGCCAGCATCAGGCTCTGCCAGTGCATTACCGGCTTCAGCCGCAACCCGACCGAATAGCCGCTGTAGAGAAGCACGGCGACCAGCATGATGGCGTCGCCGAAATTGAGCTCCAGCGTCAGCAGCCGGCGCGGATCGCCGTGGCAGGCGGTCAGGATCACGCCGGCAATGGTCAGCACGACGCCGGCGATCTGCGCCCAGTTCACGCGCAAGCGGAAGAACACGAAATTGGCGACGATGATCAGGATCGGCATCGCCGCCTGCTCGATCGAGACGTTGATCGCCGTCGTGTAGTTGAGCGCCGTGTAGAAAATGGTGTTGAACAAGGTGAAGCCGCTGGCGCCAAGCGCGGCCAGGACGAACCAGTGCTTGCGCACCACCGGCCAGTCCTTCCGTATCGTCTGAAGGCCGATCGGCAGCATGATCAGCACCGCCAGCACCCAGCGCAGGAAGACGAGCGTCATCGGCGAGACGTGATCGACCGCCAGCTTGCCGGCCACCGAATTGCCGCCCCACAGCAAGGTGGTCAACAGCAGGAATATGTAGGCGCTTCGATGCATCGCGGGATTCCGGCCGCCGGAGGTGAATTGCGGTGTTTGCCGGCCTATTGCCCGCGCTCGCCCAAGTAAATGATGTCAAAGCCGAAAATTGTTGTGCCTCAGGGCATTTTCGGCGGCAAAGAAAGGTCGCGCTCGTGAGGTCTTGACGTTATAGAGGCCTGTCGTTTCGAACCATATTCAAGCCGCTTGGCGGCGTCTCAAGGGAAAAGAAACATGGCCAATGTGGTGGTCGTCGGCTCGCAGTGGGGCGACGAAGGCAAGGGCAAGATCGTCGACTGGCTGTCGGAGCGTGCCGATGTCGTGGTGCGTTTCCAGGGCGGTCACAATGCCGGCCACACGCTGGTCGTCGACGGCAAGGTCTACAAGCTGTCGCTGTTGCCGTCGGGCGTCGTGCGCCAGGGCAAACTGTCCATCATCGGCAATGGCGTCGTCTTCGACCCGCACGCTTTCGTCGCCGAAGTGGCGAAGCTCAAGGCACAAGGTGTCGAAGTGACGCCGGATCGCCTGAAAATAGCCGAAAACACAGCGCTTATCCTGTCGCTGCACCGGGAACTGGACGGCTTCCGCGAGGACGCCGCCTCCAATTCCGGAACGAAGATTGGCACGACGCGCCGTGGCATCGGTCCCGCCTACGAGGACAAGGTGGGCCGGCGCGCGGTTCGGGTGATGGATCTGGCGGATTTGGACACGCTGCCCTTGAAGGTCGACAGGCTGCTGACGCACCACAATGCGCTGCGCCGGGGGCTCGGCCATGCCGAAGTCACGCATGACGCGATCATGCATGAGCTGACCTCGGTCGCGGCCGAGATCCTGCCCTATATGGACCGCGTCTGGAAAATCCTCGACGACAAGCGCCGCGCTGGCGAGCGCATCCTGTTCGAGGGCGCGCAAGGCACGCTGCTCGATATCGACCACGGCACCTATCCCTTTGTCACTTCATCCAACACGGTCGCCGGCCAGGCGGCCGCCGGTTCCGGCGTCGGCCCGGGTGCCATCGGCTATGTGCTCGGCATCACCAAGGCCTACACGACACGCGTCGGCGAAGGTCCGTTTCCGACCGAGCAGAGGAATGAGATCGGCGAGTTCCTCGGCACGCGCGGCCATGAATTCGGCGTCGTCACCGGCCGCAAGCGCCGCTGCGGCTGGTTCGACGCGGTGCTGGTGCGCCAGGCCGTCGCCGTCAACGGCATCAAGGGCATTGCGCTGACCAAGCTCGACGTGCTCGACGGGCTGGACGAGATCAAGGTCTGCACCGGCTACCGCCTCGACGGCGAGATGATCGATTATCTGCCGGCCAGCCAGGGCGCGCAGGCGCGCGTCGAACCGGTCTACGAGACGCTGGAGGGCTGGAAAGGCACCACCGCCGGCGCACGCAGCTGGAACGATCTGCCGGCCCAGGCCGTCAAGTATGTCCGTTACATCGAGGAGCTGATCGGCGCACCCGTCGCGCTCCTTTCCACCAGCCCGGAACGGGACGACACGATACTTGTGACCGATCCGTTTCAAGACTAGTTTCTGAAGCCTTTCCGGGCATCGCGGCTGATTTGCGGGGGCCGGCGCGGAAACAAAATACAGGTCGACTGAAGCATGGCAGATTTCGTTGCTGTTCTGAAAAAAACGATAGACAACCTCAGCGATCAGTCGCCGGAGATGCGGGCGAGGGTCTATGACAAGGCCCGCTCGACGATCGCAGCGAAGATTGCCCAGCGCGATCCGCCGCTGTCACCGTCGGATGCCGCCAAGCAGAAGCGCGGTCTGGAAGATGCGATCTCCAGTGTCGAGCGGGATTATACCAAGGGCGTGCCGGAGACGGATCCGCTCGCCGAGCTGGAACACATCTTTTCCTCCATCGACCGCAACAAGAACCAGCCGAGCCACACGCGCCAGCCGGTGAAGGCGGAGCCTGCGTGGCCGGCGCCTCCCGCCCCCAAACCGGAGCCTTACCGGCCAGCGCCGCCGCCTGCAGCCAAGGCCGAGCCAAGCTGGCCAAAGCCGACGCCGGCCCCTTCCGTGCCTTCCCGCGCCGAGGCGACCCATGCGGGGATGGACGGTGAGGCGGATGACGACGAGGTCGATGTCTTTGCCAGCAACGAAGAGCCGGTGTCGGACACCTTCCAGCGCCTGCGCCCCGCCGAACGCAAGCGCAGCTATAGCGGGCTGATCGCTGCCGTCGCAGTCTTGCTGGTCGTTGCCGGCGGTGGCTACGGCATCTGGCTCAACAAGGATGCCTTCAGCAAGATGCTGGGGCTTGACGGTACCAAGGTCGCGAAGACCGAACCGGTCAAACCGGCGCCGGCCAAACCAGCGGCCGACGCCGCCGCTCCGGCGCCCGCGGCGGGCGGCACCGAAGCCGAAGGCACGAAGTTCACGCAACGGCTGACGCCGCAGGGCAGTGAAGTCGATCCCGGCCCGGCCGCTGGACAGAGCGGCATAGGCGAGGGTGAATCGGTTGCCGCGCTGACCACGCCGCCATCGGCGACGAACGCGCCTGCCGCACCACCACCGGCGGTTCCCGCACCGGCCGCCGGCACGCCGGCCGCTGCCGCACCGGCTGCGACGCCGCCGGCGGCGGGCGCCGCGCCTGCGACACCACCTGCCAACGGAGCCGCACCGGCGGCGCCGGCCGATGCCGCCGCCCCGCCAGCACCGGCGGGTGCCACGCCAACGGCGCCGGCGGCCGCGCCGGCGCAGGCCGCGCTGCCGGTCGGCCAGAAGGCGATCTTCTATGAAGAGCGCACCAGCACCGCCCAGGGGTCGGCGGAGCCGGGCAATATCGTGTGGTCGCTGGTGCAGGAATCGCCCGGCGGCGACCTGCCACCCGAGCCAGCGATCCGCGCCGAGGCAACCATTCCCGGCAAGGACATCCAGTTGCGCATGACCATCCGGCGCAACACCGACCAGACCCTGCCGGCCAGCCATATCATCGAGATGATCTTCCTGACGCCCGACGGCTTCGAGGGCGGCGGCGTCGACAACATCCTGCGCGTCGCCATGAAAAGCTCCGAACAGGATGCCGGCAGTCCGCTGATCGGCATTCCAGCCAAGATCGCCGACGGCTTCTTCCTCGTCGCACTCAACGACACCAAGGCCGATGAGGACGCCAATCTGACCTTGCTGCGTGGCCAGGACTGGATCGACGTGCCGGTCGTCTACAAGACCGGACGGCGGGCGCTGCTGACCATGGAAAAGGGCATTCCCGGCGAGAAAGTGTTCGACGAGGCGATCAAGGCCTGGCAGGCGAAGACGGCGGGCTGAGAAGCCTTTTGGTGGATGCGGTTGGGTGCCCCGCCAGAAGCCGTCGGAGGGCTGGCTGGAGGTTGCGGCGCGGTATCAAAACAGCCGATACTTGGCTAAGGGCAGCCCATTTCGACTGACATAGGCGTTCCAGCCTGCAATGGTGTCCTTGTTCTCTTCCTGCCATCGATGCGTCTTTTCCGCAGCAACCGCTTTCGCGATGCCCGCCTCGGCGGCGCGCGAGATGTCGATGCCCAAGGCTTTGGCATCTTCGATCAGCTGAGAACTGATTGGTATATTGACCGGTCTTGGCTGTGGTTTCGATTTCGGCCGAAGCACGGAGCTTGCCTCCTCTTTACCCTTCCATTTCCTCGCGCAGCATCTCCAGCTCCAGCCATTCCTCCTCCAGCGCAGCCAGCGTCGCGCGCTCCTTGTCGAGGGCGGCGATGGTCTTCTGGAACGAGGCCGGATCGCGCTCATAGTAGGCCGGATCGGCGATGTTGTTTTCCAGCCGCGAGATCGAAGCGGTCACCGCCTCGATTTTCTTGGGCAGCGATTCCAGGGCGAATTTCTGCTTGAACGACAGTTTCTTCGCCGGTCCCTTTGGGGCGGCCGCCTCGCTCTTGGCCTGTGCTGGCGTATCGCCGGCCTCGGCCTTGGCGCGGGCCTTGCGGTCGTCGAGCCTGGTGCCGCCACGCTGCGCCAGCATGTCGGAATAGCCGCCGGCATATTCGATCCAGCGGGCATCGCCGTCGGGTGCGATGATGCTGGTCACGGTGCGGTCGAGAAAATCGCGATCATGGCTGACCAGGATGACCGTGCCGGCAAAACCGGCGACCAGTTCCTGCAACAGTTCCAGCGTCTCCATGTCGAGATCGTTGGTCGGCTCATCGAGCACCAGAAGGTTTGCCGGTCGCGCCAGCACGCGCGCCAGCAGCAGGCGCGCCCGTTCGCCGCCGGAAAGCTCGCGCACCGGCGTGCGCGCCTGCTCCGGCTTGAACAGGAAATCCTTCATGTAGGAGACGACGTGGCGCTGTTCGCCATTGATGACGAGGTTCTCGCCGCGCCCGTCGGTGAGGTACTGTGCCAGCGTCTCCTGCGGGTCGACCGCCTCGCGCTTCTGGTCGAGCGTGGCGATTTCAAGATTGGTGCCGAGCCGCACGGAGCCTGCATCGGGCTTCATCTCGCCGGTCAGCATCTTCAGCAGCGTCGTCTTGCCGGCGCCGTTCGGCCCGACCAGGCCGACGCGATCGCCGCGCTGGATGCGGGTCGAAAACCCCTTGACCACGGTCAGATCGCCAAAACTCTTCTCGATATTCCTGGCTTCGATCACCAGCTTGCCGGACTCGGCGGCGTCGCTCGCCACCATGGTGGCCGAACCTTCGGCGCCGCGATGGCCGCGGAAGCGCTGGCGCATGGTCTGCAACTCGCCAAGCCGGCGCATGTTGCGCTTGCGCCGCGCCGTCACGCCATAGCGCAGCCAGTGTTCTTCGCGCACGATCTGGCGGCCGAGCTTGTGCTGCTCGCGTTCTTCCTCTTCCAGTACCTGGTCGCGCCATTCCTCGAAGTGGCCGAAACCCTTGTCCAGCCTGCGGGTCTGGCCGCGATCGAGCCAGACGGTGGCGCGCGATACGCGCTCGAGGAAGCGGCGGTCGTGCGAGATGACGACCAGTGCCGAGGAGGTGCGGACGAGCTCCTCTTCCAGCCATTCGATGACCGACAGATCGAGATGGTTGGTCGGCTCATCAAGCAGCAGGATGTCGGGCTCCGGCGCCATGACGCGGGCAAGGGCCGCCCGCCTGGCCTCACCGCCGGAAAGATCGTTCGGCCGCTCCTCGCCCGTGAGACCGAGATGCTCCATCAAATAGCTGGCGCGGTAGGGATCGTCGGCAGGACCAAGCCCCGCCTCGACATAGGCGCGGACCGTCGCGAAACCCTCCATGTCGGGCATCTGCGGCAAATAGCGGACGGTCGCCGAAGGCTGGCGGAAAACCTCGCCGTCCTGCGGCTCGATCAGGCCGGCGGCGATCTTGAGCAGCGTCGACTTGCCGGAGCCGTTGCGGCCGACTAGCGCGATCTTGTCCCCGGCGGAAGCCGTCAAGGTGGCACCATCGAGCAGCGGCGTGCCGCCGAAGGTCAGTTTTATCCCGTCGAGATTGAGAAGGGGCGGGGCCATATCAGCTTTCGGGTAATGGATAGGGGTGAGCGAGCAGCATCGCGCGGCCATGGTCCAGGGCGATTCCGAGGCGGCCCTTGACCTCGTTGGAAATGGTCAGCGACGAGCCGAACGCCACCTTCACGTGGTTCAGCGGCCATTTGGCGCCCGTGACGGTCAGGCCGGCAAGCTCGGAAAAGCCGAGCACCGAAAACAGCGTGCCGTCGGCATAGTCGAAGCCAGCCGTTCCGTACAGCAGGGGGACAGCTTCCTGGGCGCCGCTGGTCAGAAGCACCTCGGTCCCGGCTTCGGCCAGCCGCAGGCCAAGCGCCATATGCAGGAAGGCGTGGTCGGCGCGCTTGCCGCCAAAAGCGCCGGCGAGCACCAGGCTGGTCGCGCCGCGTTCAAACGCGGCGGCGATCGCCAGTTCGCCGTCGGTCTTGTCCTTCTCCGCCGGAAAGGTCCGGCGGGGCACCGCGGCGAGAGCATCCGGCAGATTGGCCGGCACCGAATCGAAATCACCCACCCACAGTTCCGGGACAAGGCCGAGCAGCCGCGCATGACCGATGCCGGCGTCGGCGGCGATCACGCGGGAACCCTCGACCTGGCGGTCGAGCCGGGGCGTGCGGATGAGATCGCCGCCAAGCAGGATGGTGAATGTGCTCATATCTTGTGGCCCTTACCAGCCCGGCAACGGAAACGGAAGGCCGGCAGACTCCCACTTGCGCGGTTCGTCGGCCGGGCCTATGTGTCGAAACGCTCTAACGGGGTGCCGGACGCGATCTTCGCGGACCGGCTGAGAGGCAGTCTCGCCAACCCGCTGAACCTGATCCGGTTTGTACCGGCGGAGGGATTAGACGTTTCGGACAGTCCGACGCCTCAATTCCTTTCAATTCGAACGAAGGAGGCGCCGATGCGCACGCTTTTATACTCTCTTGTCTCGGCAATGGTCGTGGTGCTGTCCGGGCCGGCCTTGGCCAAGGACAAGCTCACCATCTACACTTATGAGAGCTTCACCGCCGACTGGGGGCCCGGTCCGGTGGTGAAGAAGGAATTCGAAGCCGAATGCGGCTGCGATGTCGACTTCGTTTCGGTCGCCGATGGCGTGGCGCTGCTCAACCGCGTCAAGCTGGAAGGGGCATCGACCAAGGCCGATATCGTGCTTGGCCTCGACACCAATCTAACCGCCGATGCCAAGGCCACCGGCCTGTTCGCGCCGCATGGCGCGGTGGCGGACATCAGCGTGCCGGGCGGCTGGAGCGACGACACCTTCGTGCCGTTCGACTATGGCTATTTCGCCGTCGTCTACGACACCGAGAAGCTTAAGACACCGCCCAAGAGCCTGAAGGACCTGGTCGAGGGCAGCGCCGACGACAAAATCGTCATCCAGGATCCGCGCACCTCGACTCCGGGCCTCGGCCTGCTGTTGTGGGTGAAGTCGGTCTATGGCGACAAGGCGCCGGAGGCCTGGGCCAAGCTCAAGGCGAAGGTGCTGACCGTGACGCCGGGCTGGAGCGAAGCCTATGGCCTGTTCACCAAGGGCGAGGCGCCGATGGTGCTGTCCTACACCACCTCGCCGGCCTACCATATGGTCGCCGAGAACACCGAGCGCTACCAGGCGGCGTCCTTCGAGGAGGGCGAGTACCTGCAGATCGAGGTTGCCGGCATCACCACGACAGGCGCGAAAAATCCGCTGGCGGAAAAGTTCATGACCTTCATGACCGGACCGAAATTCCAGGACGCCATCCCCGAGACCAACTGGATGTTCCCCGCCGGCAAGACCGACAAGCCGCTCAACCCGGCCTTCGACAAACTGGTCAAGCCGACCAAGACCTTGCTGTTCAGCCCGGAGGAGGTCGCGGCCAACCGCAAGGCCTGGGTCGATGAATGGCTGGCGGTGATGAGCAAATAGGGTTCAAACCTCGTCGGATGTTTATGCCAAGCCACCCCCCTCTGGCCTGCCGGCCATCTCCCCCGCAAGGAGGGAGATTGGCAGCTCTTTCGCCTCGCTCATTCCTGCCACTTTGCAGATTGGCCCAGGCGGTGGAACGCGCAATCTCTCTCCTTGCGGGGGAGATGTCCGGAAGGACAGAGGGGGGTGGGCGGGAACTCGAGCCGAGCCAAGAAATCATTTCGATCAGCACCCGTTGCGGCGTTGGGTAGCGCGACATGCATACGCGTCATCCGACCGATCCCCGCATCACCGCCGGCATTGTCGCGCTTGCCGCAATCGCGCTGCTGATCGGCGGCGCGTTTGCCGGCCTGCTCTTCGAAGGCGCCCATGACTTTTCCGGCGCATGGGCAGCCTTCGATCCCTATCTCCTGCGCGTCGTCCGCTTCACGCTCTGGCAGGCGGCACTTTCGACGCTGCTTTCCGTCGGCCCGGCACTGTTCGTGGCGCGCGCCCTGTCGCGCCATCCACGTTTCCTCGGCCGCGCCTTCATCCTGCAGCTTTTCGCCGTGCCGTTGGCGCTGCCGGCCATCGTCGCGGCTCTCGGCATCCTCGCTCTCTATGGCCGCGCCGGCTATTTCGCCGGCGCGCTCACGATGATCGGTGGTGGACACTGGCCGGGCATCTATGGCCTGTCGGGCATTCTCGTGGCGCACGTCTTCTTCAACCTGCCGCTGGCGACAAGGCTGTTCCTCGAGGCGCTGCAGACCATCCCGGCCGACCAATGGCGGCTGGCGAGCCAGCTCGGCATGGGAGCCCGGCCGGCATACCGGCTGATCGAATGGCCGACGCTGCGGGCATCCCTGCCAGGGGTTGCCGGGCTTGTCTTCATGCTCTGCATCACATCCTTCACGATCGTGCTGACGCTTGGCGGCGGCCCGGCCGCGACGACACTCGAAGTCGGCATCTATCAGGCGCTGCGCTTCGACTTCGATCCCGCGCGGGCCGTCACGCTGACATTGCTGCAGATCGCGTTGACCTTTGTCGTGGCGCTGGCGCTGGCGCGGCTCGGTGCCAACGCCGTCGGCGACACCAACCTGCCGGTCGCGCCGCGCCGCTATCTTTCCGTCAGCGGGACCGAGACCTCGCTGAACATCGTGCTGATCGTGCTTGCGCTGGTGTTCGTTGTCGGGCCGATGGCGGCGACGGTGATGGCCGGGCTCGGCGCCGATCTCGGCCGGCTGGCCGGTGAGGCCGCCGTGCGAAAGGCGACGCTGACCAGTGTGGTGCTCGCCTTCCTGTCAGCCCTGCTTTCAGTGATGCTGTCGCTGGCGCTGACCATGGCACGCCGGGCGCTGGCGCTGGCTCGCCGTGCCGGCGCAAGGACACTGCTCGAACATGCCACCGATACCGGCGCCGGTTTTGTCCTCGTCGTGCCGCCGGTCGTCATCGGCGCCGGCTGGTTCCTGTTGCTGCGTCATGTCGGCGATGTCTTCGCCATCGCCCCGGTCATGGTCGTCACCGTCAACGCCGTGATGGCAATGCCGTTCGCGCTGCGCGCTGTCCGTCCCGCCTATGATGCGGCAAGCGAGCGCCACGAACGGCTCTGTGACCAGCTCGGCATTGCGGGCTGGAACCGGCTCATTCTGGTCGACTGGCCGTCGCTGCGGCGGCCGCTCGCGACTGCTTTCGCTTTTGCCATGGCGCTGTCGCTCGGCGATCTCGGCGTCATCGCGCTGTTTGGCAGTGATTCCGTGCAGACATTGCCCTACCTTCTCCTGGCGCGCATGGGCAGCTACCGCACCGAGGACGCCGCCGGCCTGGCGCTGCTGCTCGGCCTCGTCTGCCTCGCATTGATCATGGCGGCGCACTGGCTGGGAAGGGAGAAGATCCGGGATGCCTGACGGGGCGGCTAGCGGGCTTGAAAAAGGCGCTTCGGTGCGGCTGGACAAGGTGTCGTTCAGCTATGGCGAAGCGCCGCTCTTCTTCGATGTCGATTTCGCCACGGCGAAAGTCACCGCCATCATGGGGCCGAGCGGTTCCGGCAAGTCGACGCTGCTCAATCTGATCGCCGGGTTCGAGATGCCACTGTCCGGCCGCGTGCTGATCGGCGGCGCCGATGTCTGTGCCGAGCCGCCTTCGGCGCGGCCGGTGTCGATGGTGTTCCAGGAAAACAACCTTTTCGCCCATCTTTCCGTCGAGCAGAATGTCGGGCTCGGCCGTTCGCCATCCCTACGGCTGACCGAGGCTGATCAGACCGCCATCGCCGAGGCGCTGGAGCGCACCGGCCTCGCCGGCAAGGAAAGACGCCTGCCGCGCGAACTCTCCGGGGGTGAACGCCAGCGCGTCGCACTGGCTCGCGTGATGGTGCGCGATCGTCCGGTGCTCCTGCTCGACGAACCCTTCGCTTCGCTCGGGCCGGCCTTGCGCGATGACATGCTCGACCTCATCGCCGCTGTGCACGCCGAACGCGGCATGACGGTGCTGTTCGTCACGCACCAGCCCGAGGATGCCCGCCGTATCGGTCAGCACGTGGTGTTCCTGGACAATGGCGTGGTGGCGGCGACCGGCAGGGCGGAAGATTTCTTTGCCGGGGCTGGTCCGGACGTGTTCCGGCGCTATGTCGGTGCAAGCGGCAGGGATGCCGTATCACGAGATGTTGCCCGGAAGCGGACATAATTTACGGCCAAACCGGATTCAGGCGATGCGGCGCTTGCTTGCCATGACTGGGGTAGTGTGGCTAGGTCCGCGCTACTGGTCCGGCACTGGCCGTGATTTGCCTACAGCATTCGCCGCCGTCCGGAAGGACGCACGACGGATACTGTAGCAGTTTGTTTTTTGCGCGTGACACGTTCCGAAGATCGCCCCCGATTTTCGTGGTCATGCGCCGGGACCTGAAAGGAAGCCGTTCTGGCGATCGGCGTTAACAGATTACGAATGAATCCGCTGGCGCGCTTTTTGGCACTGGCCGGCTTTGCCGTGGCGCTGGCCAGCTGCCAGATGTTCACGCCTCCGGAAGTGCAGGAATCCGGCTTCCAGCCGTCCGACAGGCCGATCACCGTCGACAATGTCGGCGCCAACAACAAGCTTGCCGAACTGGCCAAGGCGCAGCATCCGCGCATCCTGGCCACCTATGGCGGCGAATATTCCGACCCCAAGCTCGAGCGCATGGTCGCCAAGGTGGTCGGCAACTTGACCGTGGTGTCGGCCAATCCGACGCAGACCTATCGCATCACCATCCTGAATTCGCCCAACGTCAACGCTTTCGCGTTGCCGGGCGGCTATCTCTACATCACCCGTGGCCTGCTGGCGCTGGCCAATGATTCGGCCGAGCTTGCGGCGGTCATCGCGCATGAGATGGGCCACGTCACCGCCAACCACGGCTTGCAGCGCCAGCAGTTGGAGGCCGAGGAAGGCCTCGCGACCAAGGTCGTCTCGGATGTGCTCGGCGACAGCCCGACCGCCAAAGCGGCGCTGATCCGCGGCAAGCTGAGACTCGCGCAGTTCTCGCGCAACCAGGAGCTGGAGGCCGACGCCATCGGCATCAAGTCGATCGGCGAAGCCGGTTACGATCCTTTCGCCGCCGGCCGCTTCCTGCAGTCGATGTCGGCTTATACCGACTTCCGCTCGATCAGCGGTGCCACCGACGCCAGCCTCGACTTCCTGGCGACGCATCCCAACACGCCGCAGCGCATCGATCTGGCGCAGCGCCATGCCCGCCAGTTCGGCGCGCCCGGCTTTGGCACCCGCGACCGCGATTCCTTCCTCGCCGGCATAGACGGCCTGCTTTATGGCGACACACCCGAAGAAGGCTATGTGCGCGGCGAGACCTTCCTGCATCCGGGCCTCGGCGTGTCCTTCTCGGTACCCGAGGGCTTCATTATCGACAATTCGGCGGCCGCGGTGACGGCAACCGGGCCGGGCGACATCGCGATCCGCTTCGATGGCGTCTCGATCGACAAGAACCGCGCGCTGACCGACTATATCCGCAGCGGCTGGGTGGCCGGTCTCGACGACAGCAGCGTCAAGCAGGAAACGATCAACGGCAACGAGGCGGCGACCGCGCATGCCGGCGCCGAAGGCTGGCAGTTCGACATCGCGGTGATCCGTGCCGGCGGCCAGGTCTATCGGCTGCTGACCGCGGCACCCTCGGCCAGCACCTCGCTGGACACCGTGGCGCGTTCGGTGAGCGGCTCGTTCCGTATCCTCAGTGCTGCCGAAAAGGCGGCGTTGAAGCCGCTGCATATCCGCGTCGTCACGGTCCAGCCGGGACAGACGATGGGTTCGCTTTCGGCCCAGATGGTCGGCGTCGACCGCAAGCTCGACCTGTTCCGCGTGCTCAATGCGCTGTCGCCGGGCGCCGCGGTTTCGGCCGGCGACAAGGTCAAGATCGTCACTGACAAGTAAGCGTTCGTTGCAAGCCGCCGGGCGCTGATGCGCCCTACGGCTTCAAGCGGCAGTCGCCAGAAATTCCGGGTTCTGCTTCACCAGCGCCACCTTGAGCTTTTCCATGGCGCGGGCCTCGATCTGGCGGACGCGCTCCTTGGAAATGCCGAGCGTCTCGCCGAGCGCCTCGAGCGTCGCCCCCTCGTCACTCAGCCGGCGCTCCTCGATGATCCTCAGTTCGCGCGCGTTGAGCGCGCCAAGCGCTGCTCTGAGCCAGACCAAACGGCGCTCGACATCGATCGTGTCGCCGGCGACCTCGTCGGGCAGCGGATCGTCCGAGACCAGGAAATCCATGCGCTCGGTGGCACCCCCATCGTCGGCCAGCGGCATGTTGAGCGAGGAGTCGGGCGCCGACAGCCGTGAATCCATCATGGCGACATCGGCTTCGGAGACGCCGAGCGCGGCCGACACTTCCCGGTACAGCGTCGCATTGGACAGCGGTTCGGCGCCATTCGCCAGACGGGCACGCAGGCGCCGCAGATTGAAGAACAACGCCTTCTGCGCCGAGCTGGTGCCGCCACGCACGATCGACCAGTTGCGCAGGATGTAGTCCTGCATCGAGGCGCGGATCCACCAGGTGGCGTAGGTCGAGAACCGCACTTCGCGCTCCGGCTCGAAGCGAGCCGCCGCTTCGAGCAGCCCGACATGACCCTCCTGGATCAGATCGCCAAGCGGCAGACCGTAGTGGCGGAATTTGGAAGCCATGGAAATGACCAGCCGCATATGGGCAACGGTGATGCTGTGCAGCGCGTTCTGGTCGTTGTCCTCCTTCCAGCGCAATGCGAGCCGATGCTCCTCGTCACGTTCGAGATAGGGCGCCTTCATTGCCGCGCGGACCATGATTCGTCCTGCTGTGTCTTCCATCATGAGGCGCTCCCTGGCTCAGGCGATACGGATGACTTGCAAGTTTGGCCAGGCGCCGGGTTGAAATGGCGGCGTCGTGCCCTAGAAACCCAGAACGTGCCATGCGCGGGAATGGTTCCGTGGCTGTTGCGAGGCGGATCGTGGTGCCTGAGAGGCGTCGGCGCTGACCGACAAGGGCGTCAATCGCCGCTGGAAAAGGCCATCTAGAGAATCTGGTTTCAGAAACCCATTGTTTTTGAAATCCTGTTCCTTATTTTTTCGTCTTGCATCTGTCAGTTTCCAGCGCTCACAACATGCCGGATATCAGGCCAAGGACGGGATCACAGAAAAATGAAATGGCTCAAGTCGCTTATCGTCGCCGGAACGCTGCAGGTTCTGGCTGTCACCGCTGGCCATGCCGGCGCCAATTTCGACCAGATCAAGCAGGCCGGGGTCATCAAGGTCGGCACGGAAGGCACCTACGCACCGTTCACCTATCATGATGCAGCCGGCGCGCTGGTCGGCTTCGACGTCGAGATCGCCAAGGCGATCGGCGAGAAGCTCGGCGTCAAGGTGGAGTTCCTCGAAGGCAAGTGGGACGGGCTGATAGCCGGGCTCGACGCCAATCGCTATGACGCCGTCATCAACGAAGTCGGCATCACCGACGCCCGCAAGGCCAAGTATGACTTCTCCGATCCCTATATCGCCTCCAAGGCGGTGCTGATCGTGCGTGGCGACAACACCGACATCAAGACCTTCGCCGATCTCAAGGGCAAGAAGTCGGCGCAGTCATTGACCTCGAACTTCGGCAAGTTGGCCGAGACGAACGGCGCAGAGCTCGTCGGCACCGATGGGTTCGACCAGTCGATCCAGCTGCTTTTGACCGGCCGCGCAGACGCCACCATCAATGACAGCCTGTCGTTCCTCGACTTCAAGAAGCACAAGCCGGACGCCAATGTGAAGATCGCGGCGCAGGAAGAAAACGCCGACTATTCCGGCGTCATCGTGCGCAAGGGCGATCCGGAGCTGGTCGCCGCCATCAACAAGGCGCTGGCCGACATCAAGGCCGACGGCACCTACAAGAAAATCGCCGACACCTATTTCGGTCAGGACGTCTCGAAGTAATTCAGGAGGTGGGCCGGTTGCCGGCCCATGCAAGGATGCCTGGCGGCGGACCGTCTTTTGACGGCCCGCCGCCTTTCGCGTGATATGGCGTGTTTGTTCGCGCTTCGATGAAGCCGTCTCGCCTGGAACGGCAATCGCAAGGAGGGGCCTTTCGTGCCGCACTGGCTGCAACTGATGCTGGAGTCGCTGCCTTCGCTTTTGTGGGCGGCGCTGATTTTCACCGTGCCGTTGACACTGCTTTCCTTCGCTCTTGGTCTGACTGTCGGCCTGGGCGCGGCACTTGCGCGGTTGTTCGGCCCGAAGCCGCTGGTCGCGCTTGTGCGCTTCTACGTCTGGATTTTCCGTGGCACGCCGCTCCTGGTGCAACTGTTCCTGATCTTCTACGGCCTGCCCTCGGCCGGTATCCTGCTTGATGCCTTCACCGCGGCGTTGATCGGCTTCACGCTCAACATCGGCGCCTACACGTCGGAAATTATTCGCGCCGCCATCGGCTCGGTGCCGAAGGGCCAGTGGGAAGCCGCCTATTCGATCGGCATGACATGGAGCCAGGCGATGCGGCGCACCATCCTGCCGCAGGCCGGCCGGGTCGCGGTGCCGCCGCTCTCCAACACCTTCATCTCACTGGTCAAGGACACGTCGCTGGCCGCCGCCATCACCGTGCCGGAGATGTTCCAGGCGGCGCAGCGCATCGTCGCCACCACCTACGAGCCGCTGATCCTCTATGTCGAAGCGGCGATCCTCTACCTGGCGCTGAGCTCGGTGCTGTCGGCCTTGCAGACGCGGCTGGAAACGCGGCTCAACCGCTATGGCGGCTTCCTGGAGGCGCGCTCATGATCGGCCTCACCAACATCGAAAAGCGCTTCGGCGACAATCTCGTGCTGAAGGGCGTGACGGTCACCATCGCCGAGGGTAGCGTTACCGCGCTGGTCGGCCCTTCGGGCGGCGGCAAGAGCACGCTGCTGCGCTGCATCAACCTGCTGGAGATCCCGACCTCGGGCACGGTGCGCATCGGCGACGAGATGCTTGAGTTCCGCCCCGGTGGCAAGGTCGCGGCAAAGGACATCCAGCGACTGCGCCTGCAGACCGGCATGGTGTTCCAGAATTTCCAGCTGTTCCCGCACCGAACCGCGATCGAGAATGTCATGGAAGGGCTGGTGACGGTGCTGAAATGGCCACCCGAGAGGGCACGCGAGCGGGCGCTCGCCCTGCTCGAGAAGGTCGGCATGGCGCACAAGGTCGACGCCTGGCCAGCGACGCTGTCGGGCGGCCAGCAGCAACGCGTGGCGATCGCAGGGCGCTGGCGCCATCGCCGAAAGTGCTGCTGTGTGACGAGCCGACCTCGGCGCTCGACCCGGAGCTGGCGCAAGAGGTGGTCGACGTGCTTGGCAAGCTTGCCAGCGAAGGAACGACCATGGTGATGGCGACGCATGATCTGCGCCTCGCCTCCAAGATCGCGCAGGAAGTGGTGTTTCTCGACGCCGGCATTATCGTCGAGAAGGGGCCGGCCGCCGTGCTGTTCGGCAATCCCGAGCACCAGCGCACCAGGCGTTTCATCGCGACGCTGAAGCAGGAGGCGGAGAAGGAGGGTGGCGGCGAGGCATAGGCGCGGCCTTCACCTCGCCTTCCCAAAATAAAAACCCGGCGCGAGGCCGGGTTTTTCAAGAACTCAAGGGCGGAAAAGCTCAGGCAGCTTCTTCCTGCTCGGCTTCCTCATTGTCGGCCTTGGCACCGCGCTTAGGACCCTTGTTGAGGTTAACCTCGATCAGGCGCACGGCTTCGGTTTCCGACATGCGGTTGACGGCAGCGATCTCGCGGGCCATGCGGTCGAGCGCCGCCTCGTAAAGCTGGCGTTCGGAATAGGACTGCTCAGGCTGGTTGTCGGCGCGGTAGAGGTCGCGCACAACTTCCGAGATCGAGATCAGGTCGCCGGAATTGATCTTCGCATCATATTCCTGGGCGCGGCGCGACCACATGGTGCGCTTGACGCGGGCGCGGCCCTGCACGACCTTCAGCGCGCGCTCGACATAATCCTCTTCCGACAGCTTGCGCATGCCGATGGAGGTCGCCTTGGCGACCGGCACCTTCAGGCGCATCTTGTCCTTCTGGAAGTCGATGACAAACAGTTCCAGCTTGTGTCCAGCAACTTCCTGCTCGTCGATCGAGACGATCTGGCCGACGCCATGCGCCGGATAGACGATGTACTCGCCGGTCTTGAAACCGTGACGCGCAGCGGTGGACTTCTTCTGCGGGGTGATCGTTGCCATTACGCCCTGAACTCCTTGTTGTGGCGCCGGCGTCCTGCCGGCCCGAACTCGCGCGATCGGGGAAACCGATCGTTAGCCGCACAACAGACGAACCCACCGGAAAAGCCGGGACCGGCAAACCGCAGAGATTGCGACCGCCTGGCCCAGATCGCTCTGGTCCGGAATGGGATTTTCACCTTTCAGTGATTTGGGGCGTCTGCGCCATCAATCGACGTTGTGTCACCGGCATGTTTTGCTGATGTAGCACAAAAAGTCGGAAGAATCAAGGTTTTGCTGCGTAAGCGAAGGCCACACGCAATCGCCGCCTGTCAAGGCGGTCAATGTGTCGTCCCTGTTACGCTGCGTAATACCGCTCTTTACGGCGGTGTTGTCAATCGCCTTCGCCCGGCTCGGCCGAGAAGTATTTCTCGAACTTGCCGGCCTCGCCGTCGAACGATTTGGCGTCGGCCGGCGGTTCCTTCTTGGCGGTGATGTTAGGCCATTTCTCGGCATATTCGGTGTTGATCTGCAGCCATTTGTCGAGGCCGGGCTCGGTGTCGGGCTTGATCGCGTCGGCCGGACATTCCGGTTCGCAGACGCCGCAGTCGATGCACTCGTCAGGATGGATGACGAGCATGTTCTCGCCTTCGTAGAAACAGTCGACCGGACAGACTTCGATGCAGTCCATATATTTGCATTTGATGCAATTGTCGGTCACGACATAGGTCATCGGTCGGCTCCGGGACGTCCCATTTTTGTTGGGCTTTTTCCGTCAGGTAACGCCTTTGCCCGCCGCTTGCAAGGGCGGCGGTCGCCAGTGGCGCCAGGGTTTTCGGAATGAAATTCCAGACGGCCGGCGCGGCCGAGGCCCGACATGCCCGGCGGAGTGTCCTGTTTGCCGGTTCCGGGTTTTGTTTTGTGCATGTCGTTGGCCCAAAACGGCTGCGCGCCATGGGCCGGCATGCATCAGTCGTCGCCGAGCAAGTGGTCGGTCTGGCGGCGTTCCTTCTTGGTCGGGCGGCCGCTACCGGCCTCGCGCAGTGCCGGCATAGCGTCGGGAATGGCTTCACCCTTTTGCGCCGGCGGTGGCGACATATCCTCGTAGAGGGTGCGGGCTTCCTCGGCAGGGCCGCGCCGCGCACCGGCGCCGAGCACCTTCCAAATGAAGATGCGCCGTTCGAGCGTGATGGTCAGGACGTCGCCAGGCTTGACCAGATCGGAGGCCTGCGCTGCTTTGTCGCGATTGATGCGCACGCGGCCGGCGACGACCAGTTTCGCCGCCAGCGAGCGCGATTTCACGGCGCGCGAGAAGAACAGCCATTTGTCGATGCGCTGGCGGTCTCTCACGGCGGTCGGGGCAACCATCGAAGCGCGCCGAGCCTACTTCTTCAGCTGATCACGCAACGCGGCGAGCTTGGCAAAGGGCGAGTCCGGATCGAAGCGCGCCGGGCGCTCCTCGCGCGGCTTCGGCTGGAAGGTGGGCTTTCCGCCTTGCGGACCACCCTTGCCTTCCGGCCTGCCGCCCTTCCAGTCGGGCCGGCCTTCGCGGCGGTCGGGACGCTCGCCTTGCGGCCGGCCTTCACGCCGCTGTTCGCCTTCGCCCTGCGGCTTGGGTTTGAACTTCGAGCGGTCGAAGCGCGGCTTGCCGGCGCCGTCGCGCCGGCCTTCATGGGCAGGACGCTCTCCAGGCGTGGCTGCAGCCTGCGTGCCTCCGGCATCGGCCGGGGCATCGCTTCGGCCGCGCGCGGCTTGTCCGTTGCGCGGGCGATTGTTCCTGCGGTTGTCTTCGCGATGGCGCGGCCGCTGATCGAAACGGCCCTGACGCCACAACAGGATGGGCTTCGGAGCTTCCGCTTCTGGTGCGGGTTCGCCGTCCGTGGCCTCCGCCACCGCGGGCTCCGCCGCGTCCGTCGCAGACGCAGCATCCGACGCCAGCCCGGCCGGTGCGGCTTCTGCCACCGGTGCGGCTTCAATCTCGGCGGCCTCAGGCTCTGCCTGCGGTTCAACCGGCGCGGGTTCGGCGGTTTCGGCCGCGGCCAAGGCTGCGGGCGCGTCGTCTTGCACCGTTTCGACCTGAGCGCCCGGCTGTTCTCCCACGGCAGGTTCCGCCGCAGCGTCCACGGTGATTTCGGCTGCAATTTCAGTTGCCGTTTCTGAAACGTCTACCGCGTCCGATGCCGGCTCGGAACCTTCGGCTGGCGTTTCGGCGGCGGCATGCGCCGCCGCGTCTTCCGCTGCCTTGGCCTGCTCCGCGCGTGCTGTCTCTTCCGCCGCCAGCTTCGCCGCCGCCGCCTCGCGCGCGGCGTTGTCCTGCGCTTCGAGCCGGGCCTTCACTTCGGCCGGCGGCTTCGGCTCGGCGCGATAGCCGAGGCCTTTCAGGATTTCTTCCATGTCGTCGGCGGTGGCGCCGAGGATCGACATCATCGGCGGCGTCACCATGAAGGACTGGCCGTCATACGCACCGTCCGGCCGCTGGCCGAGACCGGGTTTCCAGTTGGTCGCCGGACGGATCAGGTCCGCCAGCCGCTCCAGAATGTCGATGCGCACGGCGCGGCGGCCGAGATTGCGGTAGCCGGCGAGCTTGTAGAACGTCTTGTCGAAGGTCGGGTCGATAACCACCGAGGTGCGGCCGGAAGCGAGCGCATGGACCACGTCGCCAAAGCCGGGCTTGTCCTTGCCGTCATTCTTCAGCGCCCACAGCAGCGTCACTAGTCCGGCCGGTGCCGGCTTGATCAGCGCCGGCACGAAGACATGATAGGCGCCGAAGCGCACGCCAAGCCGGCGAAGCGCGGCACGGCCCTCCTGGTCGAGCGACTTCATCTCCTCGGCGATGTCGCGGCGGTTTATAAGGCCAAAATTCTCGACAAGCTGGAAAGCAATGCCACGGCCTATGCCGGAAATCTGGTCGGCGTTCTTCAGGTCGACCAGCGGCTTCAGCAGCGTTTCGATCTGGAAATTGACGAAACGCTCGGCACGCGCCGCGACCTTGTCGCGCGCCGGGCCGGTCAGTTGTTCGTCGGCCAGCAGCACCAGGCGGGGCTTCAGCGCGTCTTCGCCAGCGACCAGCGTGCCGATCGGCGCGCCGATCCAGCGCAGCGTGCCATCCGAGCCGAGCGCGATATCGCCATTGGCGCAAGCGCCGAAGCGTTCGGCACGCGCCTCGAATTCGGCGGCCAGCGCCTTCTGGGCGGCGGTGCGTACCGCCTTGGCGTCCTCGCCGCCGGCGCTCTGGTCGGCGGTGAAGCGGAACCCTTGCAACTCGCCGACATGATGGCCTTCGACAAGGACGGTTCCGGTTGGGCTTATTTCGGCTTCAGGCATGGTATTTTCTCTAAGGCGCCGCATGAGGACGGAAGTCCTGCGGTCTACGAAGCGTTTCGTCAACCGCTCATGCAGCGCATCCGACAATCTGTCTTCGATTTCGCGCGTCTTTTCCTGCCAGTGTGCCTGATCGGCCAGCCAGCCGGGCCGGTTCGACACGAATGTCCAGGTGCGGATCTGGGCGATGCGATGGGACAGCGTGTCGATGTCGCCCTCGGTGGTGTCGGCGCGGCGCACCTGCTCGGCCATGTAGTTCTCGTCGACATGGCCATGCCGGGCGAGGTCCATGTAGATGGAGGCGATCAGGTCGGCATGCTGGGCCGGCGCTATCTTGCGGTAATCGGGCAGGGCACAGGCTTCCCACAGCAGCGCCACGCGTTTGGCATCGGTGGCAAGTGCGCGGATGTCTTCGTCGCGCGACAGATATTCAAGTGCCTGGGCATCGACCGCCGGCAGCGCGCGGGTCAGGCCTTCGACCGGGGCGTTGGTCTCGATCGAGCGCTTCAACGTATCGAGGCTGGCGAAGTCGAAATGCGCGGTACGCCACTGCAGCACCTTCACCGGGTCGAAATCATGGCCTTCGATCTTCTTGACCAGATCCTCGTCCAGCGGATCGACCTGGCCGGTGACGCCAAAGGTGCCGTCGCGCAGATGCCGGCCGGCGCGGCCGGCGATCTGGCCGAGCTCGGCCGCCGACAGGTTTCTGTATTGGAAGCCGTCGAACTTGCGGTTCTGGGCGAAGGCGACGTGGTCGAGATCGAGGTTGAGGCCCATGCCGATGGCGTCGGTGGCGATGAGATAGTCGACATCGCCGGACTGGAACAGCGCCACCTGCGCGTTGCGGGTGCGCGGGCTAAGCGCCCCGAGCACGACGGCGGCACCACCTTGCTGACGGCGGATCAGCTCGGCGATGGCGTAGACCTCGTCGGCGGAGAAGGCGACGATCGCCGTGCGGCGCGGCAGGCGCGTCAGCTTCTTCGAGCCGGCATAGGCCAGATGCGACAGCCTTGGCCGCGTCACCACCGAGACGCCCTTCAGCAGGCGCTGGAGGATGCCCTGCATGGTGGCCGCGCCCAGCAGCAGCGTCTCCTGGCGGCCGCGCAGATGCAGGATGCGGTCGGTGAAGATGTGGCCGCGCTCGAGGTCGCCGGCAAGCTGCACCTCGTCGATGGCGACGAAGGCGGCGTCGGTCTCGCGCGGCATCGCCTCGACGGTGCAGACCGAATATCTGGCGCCGGCCGGCTGGATCTTTTCCTCGCCGGTGATCAGCGCGACCTTGTGAGCGCCGACCTTTTCGCAGACGCGAGCGTAAACTTCCCGCGCGAGCAGCCTGAGCGGCAGGCCGATGATGCCACTCTCGTGCGCCACCATGCGCTCGATGGCGAGATGGGTCTTGCCGGTGTTGGTCGGCCCAAGCACGGCGGTCACGTCGCGTCCCGACAAGATCAGCGGCTCAGTGTGTTTCGGCTGGATGTTCATCGACCTGGAAATAAGGCTTTCTGGCCTCTCGTTGTCGGGAGCGTGCCTCGAGTGGCGCGTATGACAGCCGACACATAGGGATTTAGCGCGCGAAGCGAAAGCGGAATGTTCCGGCGAGGGCCCGAAGGCGGTCCTGTCAAGCTCTCAACCGGCCGCGGATTAACCGTTGGAACGAGTCTGGAACGAATCGGCGACGAATCAGTGACTCGTCCTGATTCAGGTTTTGTTCACGGCTATATGTGGATTTTGCGACCGCGACTCTTACCACATGCTGAATCGCCGAACTGGCCCGTTTCATGCAAGGCGAGCCCCGACGTTAACTTTTGCCGGTGAACGACTGCAACGTTCTGGTTCGCCTCATCCAAGATAATGAAATTGTTGGTCTTTCTTAATTCGCGTTAAGGATCCGGCAGGCGATTCCGGCCGCTATCGTTAACGTTCCGCTCAAAGCCGGAACGAATCGGCGACGAATCAGCGATCGCGGAATATTCCTGTTTTGTTCACCACAATATCTTGTGTTGTAAACAGGTTATCCACCGAGAATCCACAGGTTTGCGGACGAGTTTCGCACAAGAGGTGTCACCGCCGTTAACCTTTGCGTGCCGGATTGGATCATCGCCCCGCAGCGGGGCCTTCACGGCAGCCGGGCTGCCTTAAAAACGGACCGGTTCCCGATCCGCCTGTCGCAGTGCGATTGCCTGTATGAGGCCGTTGTCCGGGTTTCAGGCGAAGTACTGGCCGCCATTGGCTGAGATGGTCGAGCCGGTGATGAAGCCGGCATCGTCGGAAGCGAGGAAGACGACGCAGCGCGCAATCTCTTCCGGCTCGCCGAGGCGGCCGACCGGGATCTGCGGGATGATGCGCTCGTTGAGCACCTTCTCGTCGATTGCCTTGACCATCTCGGTGGCGATGTAACCGGGGCAGATGACATTGACGGTGATGCCGGCTCGAGCGCCTTCCTGTGCAAGCGCTTTCGAAAAGCCGATGTCGCCGGCCTTGGCGGCGGAATAGTTGACCTGGCCGGCCTGACCCTTCTGGCCGTTGATCGACGAGATGGTGATGACGCGGCCGAACTTACGGTCGCGCATGCCGCTCCACAGAGGATGCGTCATGTTGAAGACGCCCGACAGGTTGGTGTCGATGACCTCTTTCCACTGTTCGCGCGTGATCTTGTGGAACATGGCATCGCGGGTGATGCCGGCATTGTTGACCAGCACCGAGATCGGGCCGAGATCGGCTTCGACCTGTTTGATGCCGGTGGCACAGGCGTCGTAGTCGGCGACCGACCATCTGTAGACCGGAATGCCGGTCTCGGCCTTGAATTTCGCCGCCGCATCGTCGTTGCCGGCGTAGTTCGCGGCAACCGAATAGCCGGCGTTCTTCAATGCGATCGAGATCGCCGCGCCAATGCCGCGCGACCCGCCCGTAACGATTGCAACCTTGCTCATGCGTTTCCCCTTTTTGATATCGCCCTGTTGTCGGGCTTGGCAGGCACTGGATATGGACCGGGCGGCCAAACCGCGTCACCTGAAGTAAATTCAGGCGACGCGCTTTAGCTGTCTGTTTTCATTCATGTCGTCTTCCCAAAACCGCTACGCACTTTTGGACGACATGCATTCGCCGGCCGTCCAGTGCTCTCGTCAGAGCGCTTCCACGCACATGGCGACGCCCATGCCGCCGCCAATGCATAGGGTGGCGAGGCCTTTCTTGGCGCCACGGCGGCGCATCTCATAGACCAGCGTGTTGAAGATGCGGGCACCCGAAGCGCCGATCGGATGGCCGATGGCGATGGCGCCGCCATTGACGTTGACGATCGAAGGATCCCAGCCCATGTCCTTGTTAACGGCGCAGGCCTGGGCGGCAAAAGCCTCGTTGGCCTCGATCAGGTCGAGATCGCCGACCGACCAGCCGGCCTTGGCCAGCGCCTTGCGCGAAGCCGGAATGGGTCCGGTGCCCATGATCGCCGGATCGACGCCGGCGGTCGCCCAGGAGGCGATGCGCGCCAGCGGCGTGATGCCGCGCCTTGCGGCTTCCGCCTCGGTCATCAGCAGCGCGCCGGCGGCGCCGTCATTGATGCCGGAAGCGTTGGCGGCAGTCACCGTGCCGTCCTTGTCGAAAGCCGGCTTCAGCTTGGTCATGGCGTCGATCGTGGCGCCGTGGCGGATGTATTCGTCCTGGTCGACGATGGTGTCGCCCTTCTTGCCCTTGATGGTGAAGGCGACGATCTCGTCCTTGAACTTGCCGGCCTTCTGCGCGGCCTCGGCCTTGTTCTGGGAGGCCAGCGCGAACTGGTCCTGGTCGTCGCGGGTGATCTGGAACTGGCGGGCGACGTTTTCGGCGGTGTTGCCCATGTGATAGCCGTTGAAGGCATCCCACAGCCCGTCCTTGATCATGGTGTCGATCATCTTGTAGTCGCCCATCTTGACGCCGGCGCGCAGGTGTTCCGCGTGCGGCGACAGCGACATCGATTCCTGGCCGCCGGCGATGATCACCTTGGCGTCGCCGGTGGCGATCTGCTGCATGCCCAGAGCAATGGCGCGCAAGCCCGAGCCGCAAACCTGGTTGAGGCCCCAAGCGGTGGTTTCCTTGGGCAGGCCGGCAATGATCGAAGCCTGGCGGGCCGGGTTTTGGCCCTGGGCGGCGGTCAGCACTTGGCCGAGGATAACCTCGTCGACCTCGGCGGCTTCGACACCGGCACGCGACAAGAGTTCCCTGACGACGACAGCACCGAGTTCATGCGCCGGGGTAGCGGCGAAGGCACCATTGAAGGAGCCGACGGCCGTGCGTGCCGCACTGGCGACAACGATGGAATTGGCAGAGGACATTTTCTTCTCCAGACTTCGAGCTGTCGTGTTTTTGGACATTGTTGGGGGACTTTTCTTGCCCTTTCCATGATCCAAGTCAAACCTGAAATGGGCATGGCGCCCATGCGCCGCAACCAGGCCGCATGTCGCCACGGCGGCGGTCCCTGCATTGCTGCGCAGCATATTTTGCCTGCTATGCAGCATTATATGATCCCGCACTGCACAAACTGCTTGGAATTATGAGGCTTTTGCGCATATCCTCGAAAAAGGCACAATCGTTACCGGCGGCTTACTCAGCGCGTGCCGGTGTCCCGGGGAGGATGCAGATGGCCGCGAAAGACGATCCGATCATCATCAAGAAATACGCCAATCGCCGCCTCTACAACACCGGCACCAGCACTTATGTGACGCTTGAGGACCTCGCCGAGATGGTCAAGAAGGGCGAGGAGTTCACCGTCCAGGACGCCAAGACCGGTGACGACATCACGCATCCGGTGCTGACCCAGATCATCTTCGAGCTGGAGAACAAGGATGGGCAGAACATGCTGCCAATCCCGTTTCTGCGCCAGTTGATCGCTTACTATGGCGACCAGATGCAGATGATCGTGCCGAGCTTCCTCGAACAGTCCATGCTGGCCTTCTCCAAGGAGCAGGAACGGTTTCGCGAGCAGATGAAGGGCGCGCTCGGCAAGTCGCCGCTGGACATGATGAAGATCACCACGCCCATCAAGGCGCTGGAAGAGCAGACACGCCGCAACATGGAAATGTTCCAGAATGCCATGCGTCTGTTCACGCCGTTCCCGCCCGTCGGTCCCGGTGCTGCCGCCGCGCCAACGCCCGAGCCGGCCAGGAAGGAAACGCCGGAAAAGCCCGATGACCTTCAGGAACTGAAGGACCAGATCGCGGCCATGCAGCGCAAGCTCGACACCATGTCGTGAGACGTTGGATCGAAAGATCCGGTAGGCAGCGGCGCATCGGATTGCCGTGAGCCTTGAGCGCGTGGCGCTGGAAACGGGTTCAGTCGGCGCGCCTTGAGCCATTGTTTTTATGCATGTCGGTGTACCAAAATCGCACCGCGCGCTTTTGGGCGGCCTGCATCAGGGCAGCAATCCCTGATAGCGACCGCGCGGCCTGATGGCGCTTCCGCTGGTTATCTGTTCGACCGTGTGCGCTGCCCAGCCGACACTCCGTCCGAGCGCGAACAGGCAGAACGGCGCATCGCGCGGCAAGCCAAGGCCGCGCGTCAGAGCGGCCAGGGCGAGGTCAATGTTGGGGCGTGCGCCGGTCGCGACAAAGGCGGCGTTTTCCAGGGATCGCAATGTCTCGTCGGCATCGATGGTCGCCAGCAGGGCGACGGCCCGCGGATCGCCGTCGGGATAGAGCGGATGGCCGAACCCCGGCAGCGGCCGGTCGTGGCTGAGCCAGCGCCGGATCGCCGCGTCGGCGCCATGCCGCGCCGCGTCCTCGGCCAATTGCATCACTGCTTCGCCGGCACCGCCATGGCGCGGGCCCGATAGCGTCGCGAGCCCCGCGAGCAGGCAAGCGGCCATCGGCGAGCCGGTGGAAGCGGCGACACGAGCGGCGAAAGTCGACGCGTTCAGCTCATGGTCGGCGAGCAGGACAAGCGTGCGGCGGATCGCTTCCGCGCCACCAGCATCCACTGACCAGCCTTGCGCCAACCGCCGATGGACCGGATTCGGTCCCGCCGACGCGCCGAAGGCGCTGGCCAACACGCCAACCGCCTGCGCGGCATCGGCGTGCAGCGAGGTGGCGCCGCGCCCGAGCGATGGGCGCCCCTCGGCAGCAGCCAAGGCAAGCCGCGCGAAGGCGGCCGCCCTGCTGTCCCGATCCGGCGCGCCGGGCGGCGGGGACGCGAAAACAGCCGGCTCTGACAGCTCCCACAGGACGGCGGCGGCTTCCTCCAGCGTGGCGTGCCCGGAGAGCGCAACGGCATCCCGGCCACGATAGATGAGACGACCGTGCAAAACGGTCGAGATCGAGGTCGCGATCGACGGCTCGCCCCAGGCGATGGCGCTTTCGGCGATGGCCGACGGGCTGCGTCCACGTGCCCGGCGGGTCGCCAGGGCGGCGATGTCGTCGGCGCGATACTGGCTGCGGCGCGGATCGGCGCGGTCGGGCCGCATGCCGATGCGCCCACGGCTGACATAGGCATAGAGCGTCTGTGCCCGCACCTTGAGGCGTTCAAGCGCTTCTTCCCGAGACAGCCACTCCGACAGGGTCGAATCCTCCGATATATTGATTCTATTGATCAAGATTGATGACCATGTTGACTACCCTTATCTGCGATGCGGAAACGGTTCAAGGAGACAGGCCATGGCAAATGGGCTCGATGACGTGGTGGCGGCGGAAACCGTCCTTTCCGATGTGGACGGTCTTGGCGGCCATCTGACCATCCGCGGTCATTCGCTGCCGGAATTGGCCAGCCGCTGGAACTTCATCCAGGTGGTTCGGCTGTTGCTGGACGGTTTCTTCGAAGACCTTCCCGGCGATGCGGAACTGGCGCAGAGGATCGGCCAGGCGCGCGTCGACGTGTTCGAGCGGCTTTTGCCCTCGTTGCCCCTGCTGGCATCGCTCGATGTCTACAGCGCGATGCGCGCCGGCATCGCTTTCCTGCCGGACGGCGAAACCTTGGCCGACGCCCTGCGGCTGATCGCGGCGCCAGCAGTGCTGACGCCGGCCTTGCTGCGCCTGCAGCGCGGCGAGAAGCCATTCGCGCCGGACAAGGCGGCCGACCATGCCGGCGATATGTTGAGGATGCTCAACGGCACCGTCGCCTCGCCAGCGCTGGCGAAGGCGCTCGACATCTATCTGGTGACTGTCTGCGACCACGGCCTCAACGCCTCGACCTTTGCGACCCGCGTCGTCGCCTCGACCAAGGCGGGCCTGACGTCGGCGGTATTGGCGGGTCTCGGCGCGCTCAAGGGCCCGCTGCATGGCGGCGCGCCGGGTCCGGTCATCGAGATGCTGGATGCAATCGAGGCGCATGGCGACGCTGTTGGCTGGCTGCGCCACGAGATCGCGCATGGCGAGCGCATCATGGGGTTCGGCCACCGTATCTACCGGGTGCGCGACCCGCGTGCCGACGTGCTGAAGGCGGTGGTGCGCAAACTCGGCAGCGAGGGCGCAACCGGTCGCCGGCTGGCCTTCGCGGAAAGGGTGGAGCAAGCAGCGCTCGATGTGCTGCGTGTCGCCAAGCCGTCGCGCTCGCTGCAGACCAATGTCGAATTCTACACCGCGCTGCTGCTGGAGGCCGCCGGCTTTCCCAGGCAAGCGTTCAGCAACGTCTTCGCCGCCGGCCGCGTCGCCGGCTGGATCGCCCATGCGCGCGAGCAGCAGACGACCGGACGGCTCATTCGTCCGCAGTCGCGCTATGTCGGGCCGGTGCCGGACCTCGTCGCCTGAGGTCATGTTACTCGCCCCTTTGGCGGGGGTAACCCGGCCGGGATTCGGCGCGAGCATCGTCACTGGCCGTCTGTCGTGGCGACGAGCAGCCTCTTGGCATGACGAAAATTTCATCTCCTCCCGCAACGGAACCGCTGTTCTTGCGTCGATCAGGGCATATATGTTGCAGTGCAACATAGGCCTGTTCTTGCCGCAACCTGAGGATTCCGCCCTTGGCCATCAGAAAAACCGCCGTCGTCACCGGCTCCACATCGGGCATTGGCCTGGCCATAGCCCAGGCGCTGGCGGCCGAGGGCCATGATGTCATCGTCAACTCCTTCTCCGACACGGCCGCCGACCACGCCATCGCCGATGCGATCGCCAAACAGCACAAGGTAAAGACAGCCTACATCAAGGCCGACATGTCGAAACCGGCCGAATGCCGGGCGCTTGTCGCCAAGGCGGCCGAGACATTTGGTTCGGTCGACATTCTCGTCAACAATGCAGGCATCCAGCATGTCGCGCCGGTGGAAGAGTTCCCGATCGAGAAATGGGACGCCATCATCGCCATCAACCTGTCGTCGGCGTTCCACACCATCGCAGCCGCGATCCCGCTGATGAAGAAGGCCGGTGGTGGCCGGATCGTCAACATCGCCTCGGCGCACGGCCTGGTCGCCTCGCCGTTCAAATCGGCCTACGTCTCGGCCAAGCACGGCATCATGGGGTTGACCAAGACCGTCGCGCTCGAGCTCGCGCGTGAGAAAATCACCTGCAATGCAATCTGCCCGGGCTATGTGCTGACGCCGCTGGTCGAGGCTCAGATTCCCGACCAGATGAAAGCCAACAAGATGGATCGCGAGACCGTCATTCGCGAGGTCATGCTGGACAAGCAACCGACCAAGGAATTCGTCACGGTCGAGCAGATCGCGGCGGCGGCGGTGTTCCTGTGCTCGGACGCGGCGGCGCAGGTCAACGGCACGCATCTCTCGGTCGATGGCGGCTGGACGGCCGCATAAGTCCGGACATTTTCCCAGCTACCCAAAGGGCCGGCCAAACAGAACCGACAAACCCGAAACAAGCCAGCTCGACAGATCAAGGACGACGCCATGACGAACAACGGCAAGGCGGAGGAGAAGAAGAAAATCAACATCGCGCTTCAGGGCGGCGGCTCGCACGGAGCCTTTTCCTGGGGCGTGCTCGACCGGCTGCTGGAGGATGGCAGGCTGGAGATATCAGCGGTGTCCGGCACCAGCGCCGGCGCGATGAATGCCGTGGCGCTGGCCGATGGCTTCGTGCGCGGCGGGGTCGACGGGGCGCGGCAGAAGCTCGCGGATTTCTGGCGCGCGGTGGCCGCGAAGGGCCGATTCAGCCCGGTGCAGCGCATGCCGTGGGATGTCGCCTGGGGCAACTGGTCGATCGAGAACACGCCGGGCTATGCTTTCTTCGACACCATGTCACGGGTGTTCTCGCCCTATGTCGCCAACCCGCTCGGCCTCAACCCGCTGCGCGACGTGGTTCAGCAGGAGATCGATTTCGCCAATGTGCGCGCCTGCAATTCGATGGAATTGTTCATCTCCGCGACCAATGTCGAAACCGGGCAGTTGCGTGTCTTTTCCGATGGCGAGATCGACCTCGACACGGTGATGGCTTCGGCCTGCCTGCCGCAATTGTTCCGCGCCGTCGAGATCAAGGGCGTGCCCTATTGGGACGGCGGCTATGGCGGCAATCCGGCGTTGTTCCCGTTCTTCAAGGCGGCAGCGACCGAGGATGTGCTCCTGGTGCAGATCAACCCGGTGGTGCGGGAAGGAACGCCAAGGAGCGCCAACGAAATCCAGAACCGCATCGATGAGATCACCTTCAATGCCGGGCTACTGCGCGAATTCCGCTCGATCGCCTTCGTCAAGGAGCTGATCGCCGCTGGCCGTTTGCCGCATGGCGAATACCGCGACATCCGCATGCATCGCATCGATGCCGATGAGGCGTTCAAGGATTTGTCGGCGTCGTCGAAGGTCAATGCCGAATGGGCGTTCCTGGTCTATCTGCGCGATCTCGGCCGCACCGCCGCCAGTGACTGGCTGGAGGAGAACTACGACGCCGTCGGCAATCGTCAGACGCTCGATCTTTCCGGCCAACTCGATGACGGCTTCAAGCCGGTGCATGGTCCCGCACCCGGCCGGCGGGTGAAGGAATTCCTGGCGGTTCGCAAGAACCCGGAGGCGGTACGGCGTCAGGCCTGAGGCGGGCACTGAAAGTGGCGGAGGTATTTTCTACCTCAACCCATGCGCTATTTTTTTCGCTGCCGGCTGGCGCCGCAGCATCAGCATTGCGACCACGCCAAGCAGCGGGCCGGGCGCGAGGGCCAGAAAACTCCAACGCCAGCCGATGTTCTCCGCTAGGAAAGAGGTCAGGTGGATTGAGACAAAGGTAAGCGCGATGCCGATACTGAGTTGCAGTGACAGAGCCGTACCGACATAGCGCGGATCGCTCAATTCCGTCGCCATGGCCGAAAACTGCGCGGAATCGCCGATCACGGTCATTCCCCAGAGCGCGGCCACGGCGACGAACAGCCAAAGCGGTCCGTCGAAGGCAAAGCCGATCGTCAACGCACAACATCCAGACAGCGCCATCATCAGGGCGGCGGTCGCCGTCCGGCCGATGCGATCCGCTAGAACGCCGCCCAGGATCGAGCCGATCCCGCCCAACGCCACGACGATGAACGTCAGCAATGACGCGGCTTTCGCGTCACCGATGCCCAGACCGGGGCTTCCCGCGCTGACATAGGCCAGCATCCAGCCCCACATGGCGTAGAGTTCCCACATGTGCCCCAGATAGCCGAGATTGGCGAGCGCGAGCGGGCGGTTTTGCAGGACTGCTCCGATGTGGCGCGGATCGAAAGTCGATTTTCTGAACGGATAGGGCCCTTCGGTGCCGAGGCGCACGATCAGGACGCCACCCGCCAGTGCCGCTGTCGAGGTCGCTATGACGACCGCCTGCCAGGCGAGGCTGGCCGCGAGCGCGGACAGCAGGTGGGGAAACGCGGATCCGAGCGTCAACGCAGCAAGCAGGACGCCGAGCGCTGTCCCTCTTTCTCGGCTGAACCAGGTCGAGACGAGTTTGAGCGCCGGCGGATAGACTCCCGCAAGCGCCACGCCCGTGGCAAAGCGGGCAAGCAGCAGAACGCCCACGGATGGCGCGAAGAGCAGACAGAGGTTCGCAGCGGCAGCGATCATGGCGCTAACCCCGATCACCTTGCGCAGCGAAAT
Source organism: Mesorhizobium sp. RCAM 05104 (assembly GCF_059683645.1). Lineage (NCBI taxonomy): Bacteria > Pseudomonadati > Pseudomonadota > Alphaproteobacteria > Hyphomicrobiales > Phyllobacteriaceae > Mesorhizobium > Mesorhizobium sp. RCAM 05104. The sequence goes on from NZ_CM185033.1 coordinate 4,337,980, forward strand.
CACGTCGAGCAGACCGCTAATGCTCGACGCAAGTGCGCCGACAGCGAAACCGATCTGAACGGCACCGGTAATCCAGGCGCCCTGCACTGGAGACAAGTGCCAGACCTCCGTCAACTGTGGTGTGATCGCCGTGGCCGAGAACCACGTGGTCATGGCCAAGAAGGCGCTGGCGCTGATCAAGGCAAGGATCCACCAGCGCCGGTCCGCAACGACGTCCACGGGTTTTACTGCGGTCACGGGGTCAACCTCCGACGAGCTTGAGAGAACAAACCCCAAGCAGGGGCGGCCACCGGTGTCGAGACGGACGCCTGGGCCATCGGGCGTTCACGCGGCGACGGAACTCTTCAGCCGCTCGAGGACGGGGAGCAGATCGGTGGGGTCGGGTCTGCGGGTGTAGTCCGGGCTGACCTCGGCATAGACAATGACACCGTCCCGGGCGACCACGAAGCGCGCCGGCATCGGCAACGTCCATGAAGGGTCGTCGTTCACCACCGCCAGGTCGACGCCGAAGCTCTTGTACAGTGCGATCAGATCGTCAGGCAGGCGGAAGCGGAGGCCGAAGGCGTTGGCGACTTCGCCATTCGGGTCGCTCAACATTGGGAAAGTGACCTGCTTTTCACGTTTGGCCTTGCGGCCATTCATCAGGGATTGGGGGGAAATGGCGACCAGCTGCGCCCCCGTGGCACGGATGGCGGCCGAAGCCTCCTGCAAGGCTTCGAGTTCAATGTTGCAATAGGGACACCAAACACCGCGATAGAAGCTGAGCACCAGCGGGCCGCGAGCCAGCAGGTCGGTCGAGGATAGCGGGCCGTCGTCAGCCTCCGCCAATGTGAAGCTCGGGGCGACCGCACCAGCCTTCAGGGCGTGATCAGCCTGACCCGAAGCGATGAGTTCGGCGGTCGCGCGATGCATGATCTCGACCGCCTGTTTGGGGGCCTTCTTGCCTTCAAAGTCAGCTTTGAAGGCATCAAGCTTGTCTTGAAGCGACATGGGACTACTCCGGTTGTTCGCCGCTCTGGCAGCGGCAGAAACGTCCTCGCCTATTTCGAAAAAGAGGGGTAGCCTGCCGGAAAGGATAGCAATCATCCGGAAAATGAATGGCTGACAGGCTTCAGGAACTGGAAGTGTTCGTGCGCGTGGCGGAACGGGGCAACCTTTCGCAGGTCGCCCGCGAAATCGGCCTGTCGCAACCTTCGGTGTCTCGGATCCTCAACGATCTGGAGGCTCGCATCAGTGCCCGCCTCCTTGTTCGCACCAGCCGAAAGGTCGGGCTGACAGAGGCGGGGCAAGTTTACCTCGAGCAGATTCGGCCGCTGCTCGCCGAGCTCGGGGCGGCAGCCGACACCGCTGCCGGCAATGAGGAACTGCGCGGACTGCTGCGCGTCGAGCTGTCGGTCACTTTCGCCATGCGCGCGCTCATTCCTCGCCTGCCCGTCCTGCTGGCCGAGCATCCAAACCTCTCTGTCGAGCTGATGATGGACGATCGCCGGCGAAGCCTCGTCGAAGAGGGCGCCGATGTCGCGATCAGGCTGGGCATGCTGGACAATTCAAGCCTGATGGCACGCCGGGTCGGGCAGACGCCGAGGCTGCTCGTCGCGGCGCCGGAATATATCGCCCGCCATGGCTTGCCAGTCAGTCCCGCCGACTTGGCCCGGCACCAGGTCATTTTCGGTCCTTCCGACACTTCCGGCGCGACCTTTCAAGGTCCGATCAATCCGGAGGCAAACTTTGTCCTGCCCGAAAATCCACGCATCCGGGTCACGAGCTCGGCCGGTGTCACCGCATGCGTTTTGGCGGGCCTTGGCGTAGCGTTCGGATCGGGCTGGATGTTCGACGCTGAACTCAGGGATGGCCGTCTTTGTCGGCTGTTGCCGGAATTTCCGCTGCCTGCCATACCGATCCACGCCTTGTTTCCGGCCGGTCGCCAGCCTAGCAAGCGGGCCAGGGGATTTGCAGACTGGCTGAGCAAATCGTTGAACTCGTAACGCCGGGCTGCCGCGCGTATTCCGCTCGATCGCCTTCGTCAAGGAGCTGATCGCCGCTGGCCGTTTGCCGCATGGCGAATACCGCGACATCCGCATGCATCGCATCGATGCCGACGAGGCGTTCAAGGATTTGTCGGCGTCGTCGAAGGTCAATGCCGAATGGGCGTTCCTGGTCTATCTGCGCGATCTCGGCCGCACCGCCGCCAGCGACTGGCTGGAGGAGAACTACGACGCCGTCGGCAATCGTCCGACGCTCGACCTTTCCGGCCAACTCGATGACGGCTTCAAGCCGGTGCATGGTCCCGCACCCGGCCGACGGGTGAAGGAATTCCTGGCGGCGCGCAAGAACCCAGAGGCGGCTCGCCGGCAGGCCCTGAGGAGCGCCGGCATCGGCAAGACGACAACCGCCGCGTGTGACGATCTCCTCATCATCCTGACGCCTGCTGCCATGATGCTTTCGGCTGCGCTGCCCCCAACCGCCAGAAACGAGCTGGCGTGACGGTCGGCGCAGCCGCTCCGAATGGCACAGGATATCGGCGGTGTTCTTGCCTCCACGTTTCTGCGCGTCATGTCGCGAACGGCAGGTTGCGCTGGCTCAGTGCATCTCGTCGCCTCTCGCGTTCGCCCCCGCAACGTTTGGCTCGACGCTGGCGCGTCGGACTTCGGCAATCAGGACCCGAGTTCGGCATTCCGCAATTTGTGTAGCGATTTCAATTGATTGCTTGGATAGCCAGGCGCAGGGGCTGGCATCTCTCGTCGCCCGAGGTTGTCCGGTACGACAAATTCCCGGCCGGAAATCCGCATCCAGATCAAGAAATCCGGCGCATCGGCGGCTTCATGTCGACGGTTGTCGCGCTGCATGTCGGCTGAGGAGAGGCCAGTCGTTCGCAGCTGGCACAGGGGCCGATCGGGAGCCGTTCCTTGGCCCGACGACTGCCACCCACCAGGCGACCGGCAAAACCTGATGGCGGTAGGCGTGTCTTGTGCGGCCATGTAATGGTCTTGCAACTTTCAGACTATATTGCGGTGCAACTTTGATGTAAAAGCGCGCTTCGCCGATCACGGCAAATTGAACACGGCCTGGCGCGCACCCATATCGGCCACGCGCCCGCGTCACGAGGACGCTGGCCGAACCCGCAGTGGAAAAAATGACGATGCCGAGAATCAGGTTTCACAAGCTTGCAGCCGTTGTTGTGCTCATTGGTTTCGCGGCCTGGATGGCGACAGGCGAGTTCTCGTCCGTCGGCAGCGTAGCGGCGAACAAGGCCAAGGCAGCCGAGGTCGAGCAGGGCAAGGCGCCGGACGCGAGCAAGCCGAAGACGGCGGAAGCCGAGCCAAAGGCACCGCTGCGCACCGTCGCGGTGGTGACGCCGCCGCGCCGCACCTATGCGCGCGCCATCCGCATTTCCGGGCTGACCGAGGCCGACAAGCGGGCTGTGCTGGCGACACGCGTTGCCGGTATCATCGACAAGTTGCCGGTCAAGCAGGGCCAGCACGTCAAGACAGGCGATCTGGTGCTGATGCTGGCCGCCGAGGACAAGATCTCGACGGTCGACAATGCCAGGCAATTGCTGGTGCAGCGTCAGGCCGAGCTCGACGCTTCCGAGCGGTTGGCCAAGACCGGCAACCTGCCCAAGCTGCAACTCGACACCGCCCGCTCCAACCTGACCGCGGCCCAGTCCATGCTGGAGACGGCTCAGGCCGAACTTGATCGCAACGAGGTGAAGGCGCCTTTCGACGGCGTCATCGACCGGGTGCCGGTGGAACTTGGCAGTTCCATCATGCAGGGCAGCGAGGTGGCGACCATCCTCAAGCTCGATCCGGTGATTGCCCGCGGCGAGGTCAGCGAGCGTGATCTCGGCTACCTCAAGATCGGCGACAAGGCCAGCGTAAGGCTGGTCAGCGGCCAGACCGTCGAAGGCACCGTGCGCTACATCAGCCGCGACGCGTCGTCGGCGACCCGGACCTTCCGCGTCGAGGTCGCGATCCCCAATGCCGATGGCTCCGTGCCGGCCGGCATGACGGCGGAAATCGCGCTCAGCGCGTTGCCGACGGACGCCATCATGCTGCCGCGCTCGGTGGTGACGCTCGGCGACAAGGGCGATCTCGGCATCCGTGCCGTCGACAAGGACAACAAGGTTGTGTTCTTCCCGATCGATCTGGTCGACGACACGCCGACCGGCCTCGTGCTCGGCGGCATTCCGGCCGACACGCGCATCATCGTCGCCGGCCAGGAACTGGTGAAGGAAGGCGATGAGGTCAAGCCGGTCGAGGCTGACCAGGCGACCATCCAGAAGCTGTTGGGCGAGGCGACCGCCGGGACGCAGTAGCGCGACTTGCGCCGGAAAGCCCTGGGCGGGGACAATCGGCTGCGACGCAGCTCCTGAAATTCAAGAACAGGCATTAGCCATGGATATCGTCAGACTCGCAATCAACAATGCCCGCCTGACCATCTCGGTGCTGGTCTTCCTTCTGCTCGCTGGTTGGGTCGCCTACCAGTCGACGCCGAAGGAAGCAGAACCCGACGTTCCGATTCCGATGATGTATGTCAGCCTGATCTATCAAGGCATTTCACCGGAGGATTCGGAGCGCCTTCTGCTGCGGCCGATGGAAAGCAAGCTGAAGAGCCTGAAGGGCCTCAAGGAGATGCGCTCGGCCGCCTTCCAGGGCGGCGGCTATGTGCTGGTCGAGTTCCAGCCGCAGACCAACCTGGCGACGGCCTTGCAGGATACACGCAGCAAGGTGCAGGACGGCAAGGCCGACCTGCCGCAGGCGGCCGAGGAGCCTGTCGTCACCGAGGTCAATATTTCCGAATTTCCGGTGCTCGTCGTCACCCTGTCGGGCGAATTGCCCGAGCGCGTGCTGACCGCCGCGGCGCGCGAGTTGCGCGACCGTATCGAGGAAGTGCCCGGCGTGCTCGAAGGCTCGCTGCAGGGCTCTCGTGACGATCTCGTCGAAGTCGTCATCGATCCGATGAAACTGTCGTCTTATGGGCTGCAACTCGACCAGCTGATCGGCGCCGTCGGCGCCTCCAACAGCCTGGTCGCCGCCGGCAACATCGAAGGCTCGCAGGGCAAATACGCGGTCAAGGTGCCGTCGCTGATCGAGACGCCGGAGGATGTGGCGGCGCTGCCCGTGGTCGCCGGTCCCAATGCCGTTGTGCAGGCCAAGGACATCGCGACGATCCGCTCGACCTTCGCCGATGCCGAGACGATCACCCGTCTCAACGGCAAGCCGGCCATCGCCATCGAAGTCAAGAAGCGTATCGGCGCCAATCTGATCGACACGCTGACCAAGGTGCGGGCGGTGTCCGACGCCTTCGTCAAAACCATGCCGCAAGGCATGAACGTCACCTACACCCAGGACAAGTCGGTCTTCGTCAACCAGCTGCTCGGCGACCTGCAGAACCATGTGATGATCGCCGTGATCCTGGTGTTCATCGTCATCCTCTATGCGCTGTCCGGCCGAGCCTCGCTGCTCATTGGCCTCGCCATTCCGTCATCGTTCCTGATCGGCATCCTGCTCCTGGCGATGATGGGCTACACGATCAACATGATCGTGCTGTTCAGCCTCATCCTGGCGGTCGGCATGCTGGTTGACGACGCCATCATCGTCACCGAGTTCGCCGAACGGCGGATGAGCGAGGGCATGCCGAAGGCGGACGCGTTCGCGCTTGCCGCCAAGCGCATGGCCGGTCCGGTCATCGCGGCGACGATGACGCGCATTGCCGCCTTTTCACCGTTGCTGTTCTGGCCGGGCATCATCGGCGACTTCATGAAATACATGCCGATCACGCTGATCGTCACGCTGTCGGCCTCGATGCTCTATGCGCTGGTGTTCGCGCCGACGCTCGGAGCGATCTTCGCCAAGGCCCCGCAGCACCACGAGGATGACAATCGCGACGGCTGGTACATGGCCATCGTCAAGCAGGCGGTACGCTTCCCAATCACCGTGGTTTTGCTGACCGTTGCGTTGCTGTTCGGCGTCGGCTTTGCCTATTCCAAATATGGCGCGGGTGTCGAGTTCTTCCCCAGTGTCGAACCCGACTACGGCCTGCTCTACGTGCACGCCCGCGGCAACCTTTCGCTGGCCGAAATGGATACCGCGACGAAGATCGCTGAAAACAGGCTGCTCGGCTGGCCCGGCATCAAATCGGTCTATACCCGCGTCGGCAAGACGCAAGGCGGCGGCCAGGACGTTCCGGAAGACGTTGTCGGCGTCATCCAGTACGAGTTCGTCGACTGGCGTGAGCGCAAATCGGCGAACCAGATCCTGAGCGATCTGCGCGGCGTCATGGCCGGCATTCCCGGCGTCGATGTCGAGGTGCGCGTCCCAGAGGCCGGCCCGCCGACCGGCAAGCCGATCCAGATCAGGCTTTCGGCCGTCGACCCCAAGGGGCTGGACGAGAAGGCCCGCGCCGTCGCGGCGCGTATTGCCAAGGTGCCCGGCGTCATCGACATTTCCGACGGCCTGCCGCCACCCGGCGTCGACTGGGCGCTCGAGGTCGACCGCGCCAAGGCAGCCCAATACGGCATCAGCCCGACCTCGGTTGGAACGGTGGTGCAGCTCGTCACCAACGGTCTGAAGCTCAGCGAATATCGGCCGGCCGGCGCCGACAAGGCGGTCGACATCCGGCTGCGTCTGCCGGAGGACCGGCGCACGCTGTCGACGCTCGACGAACTCAGGGTGCAGACCGCGCAAGGCTCGGTGCCGATCTCGAACTTCGTCGTCCGCAAGGCGAAACCGAGCGTCGGCATCCTCAACCGCATCGACGGCGCGCGCACCGTTGTGGTGCAGGCCAACGTTGCCGCCGGGGCACAGGTCGCCGCCGTGCAGCAGGAGGTTACCCAGGCTGTCGCCGACATGAATCTCGGCAGCGGCATCCGCTGGAAGCTGGCCGGCTCGAACGAGGACAGCGCCGAAGCCAGCGCCTTCCTGGGCAAGGCCTTCGGGGCGGCGATCTTCCTGATCTTCCTCGTGCTCCTGATGCAGTTCAACAAATTCACCAGCGTGCTGATGGTGCTGTCCTGCGTGGTCATGGCGACGATCGGCGTGTTCCTGGGACTGCTTTTGACCGGAGAGGCATTCGGCATCGTCATGTCGGGCATCGGTGTCATCGCGCTGGCCGGCGTTGTGGTGAACAACAACATCGTGCTGATCGACACCTATGACCGGCTGCGCGAAGAAGGCTGGGACAAGATGGAGGCGGTGCTGCAGACTTGCCGCGAGCGCGCCCGTCCGGTGGTGCTGACGGCGGTGTCGGCGATCCTTGGCGTGTTGCCGATCGCCTTTGGTCTCGGCCTCGAGATATTCCACCACGAGACGACGATCAACGCGCCGTCGACGCAATGGTGGATTTCGCTGTCCTCGGCAATCGTCTTCGGCCTGTCCTTCGCCACCCTGCTGACGCTGGTGGTGACGCCGTCGATGCTGATGATCTTCACACGCAGCAAGAACAGCCGCTTCTACGCGTTTTTCCGCCGGCTATTCCGGCGCGGCAAGGGTACGGTTTCGTCGACCGACACGCCGAGCCCGGACGCGGGCGACGAGCCGGCGATCGCCTTTCCAAAGGCGGCCGAATAAACCTGTCTGCGAATTCCCGACTCAAAGGCCGCCCGGAACAACCGGGCGGCCTTTTGCATTGTGCCCTGGAGCAATGCCCAGCATTGCGCCGTAGCAGAACATCAGATGCGGGGAATTTCTCATGCCGATCACCACCATCATCATCATCGTCCTGATCCTTGTCCTCATAGGCGCTGTGCCGACCTGGCCGCATTCGCGCTCCTGGGGTTACGGGCCGTCGGGCATTGTCGGCGTGGTGCTGGTGGTGCTCCTGGTGTTGCTTTTGATGGGACGGCTCTGAGCTGCCGCCCTCAGTCTTCTGTTCAGGCAGCCTTTAACGTGCCGTTCACGGTGGCGATGCCGATATCCTTGAGCGCCTCGGCGACCGCCTGGTCCAGCGGCGTATGCGGGATTTCGCCGATGATGCCGGCAAGCCGCGTCGAGGTCAGCTGGTGCGGTTCGAAGCGAAGATAGGACATCGAGACGATTTCGCGCCACATCGCCACGAACGGGCTGCCGGCACGCAGCACCCACCAGGGCATCGAGGTCATCTTGAGCGGCCGGCCAACTGCCTTCTCGGCGGCGGCCTTGATCTGAAGGTCGGTGACCGCGTGGCCCGGAAAGTTCAGCGCTTCATAGGAGCCGAGCTTGTCGAGATTCCTGGCCAGCGCGACGAAGCCTACGGCGAAGTCCGGCAGGTAGGCCCATTCGTGCACCAGATCGACCGGGCCGGGGGCGGTGTAGATGCCCTTGCCGATCTTGGCGGCGACGACCAGGTCGAACCATGACCCGCTACCGGTGCCGCCGAAGAAATCGCCGGCTCTGAGAATAATGGTGCGGACACGGCCGGCATCGGCCTCGCGGCGAAACAGTGCTTCCATGGCGGTGCGGATGCGGCCCTTCTCGGTCGTCGGCCGGAACGGTGTGTCCTCCGTGACGATCGCCGGCATCGGCGAGCCGTAATTATAGACGGTGCCTGGGAAGAGATGCAGGGCGCCGTTGGCATGGCAGGCGGCCATCACGTTCTCGGCCATCGGCAGGCATTTGCCCCAGTCGGTGTAGATCGGGTTGAGGCCGTTGAAGATGATGTCGACGCCCTGGGTGGCGCGGATCAGCGCCTCACGGTCGAGCGCGTCTCCGGCAACGGCGGTGGCGCCCTTGAGTTCGGCCGGCACCTTGCCGCTGCGGGTAATGGCGCGGACATCATAGCCGGCGTCGATGAAGGCCATGGCGACGACGCGGCCGAGGCGGCCATTGGCACCGAGAATTGCGATCTTGGTCATTGTTCGTCTCCTTGTTTGACGCTTGTTTTGACGCGACGGGACAAGCCCGCCGCTTTCGGGATCTTCCGAAGACCGCCGTTCAGCGGCTGCCGAAGAGGTCGCGGTTGCTGCCCTGGGGCTTCTGACCGGTGGTCTCGGACGTCTCGATCGACGTGGTGATCGTGATGTCAGTGTTAACGACGGCCGGCTGGCTGGCGTCGTTCGAACCAAACTTGTCGCTGCCGGCAAAAGCGGTGCTGGCGGCGATGAGGAGGGCAGCGGCGGTGAGAGCGATCTTGGTCATTTTGAATTCTCCTGGTTGGTGTTTGCAGTCCGTATCGGTGTTTGCAGGGTGAATATGATTGCCTTATTGATGAATTGAAATTGACCATGGATGCAGTTCTGATATTCATTATTGAATGGCAGACATCGATTGGAACCTGATCAAGAGCTTCGTCACGGTGGCGGAAACCGGCAGCCTGTCAGCCGCTGCGCGAAAACTGTCGGCCAGCCAGCCGACGCTTGGCCGCCACATCGGAGAGCTGGAACAGGCGCTCGGCGTCACGCTGTTCCGGCGTGGGCGCAGCGGCTATTCGCTGACGGAAGCCGGCGCCACGCTGTTTGAGCGCGGCAAGGCCGTCAGCGAGCAGGCGAGTGCGTTTTCACGACTTGCACTGGGCTCGGTCGAGGCAATCGAAGGCACGGTGCGCATTGCCGCCAGCGAAGTGGTGGCTGCCTATGTGCTGCCCGGCATGATCGCACGGCTCGGCATCGAGGAGCCCGGCATCGAGGTCGAGATCGTCGCTTCGAACCAGGTCGAGAACCTGCTGCGCCGCGACGCCGATATCGCCATCCGCATGGTCAAGCCGGCACAGAACGAACTGGTGGCGCGCAAGGTCTGCGATATTCCCCTCTGCGCCTGCGCGGCCATTTCCTATCTCGACCGGCGCGGCCGCCCGCTCGGGCCGGCTGATCTCGTCAATCATGCCCTGATTGGCTTCGATCGCAGCGACGAGATGATCCGAGGCTTCACGCAATCCGGAATCCCTGTCACTCGTGGCAGTTTCCGCTTCCGGACCGACAACCAGATCGTCTTGTGGGAGGCGGTGCGGGCGGGAAACGGCATCGGCCTCGGCCAGGAGCCGCTGGCCGATCGTGATCCATTGGTGGAGAGGCTGCTGCCTGGCCTGCCGCTACCGGTGCTGCCGGTGTGGCTGGCCATGCATCGCGATGTGCGCACCAGCGTGCGCATCCGTCGCGTGGCGGATTTCCTCCATGAGGAATTGAAGCGCTATTCGGCGGGCGCAGGCGCGAATTCGGCGCGGTGAGCGAGCCCGGCCATCAGCAACACGACGATCAGCAGCCCCGACATGGCAATGAAGATCGGCCCGAAGCTCGAATGCTCGGCAACGAAGCCGATCGCCGACGGCGCCACCAATATGCCGGAATAGCCCATGGTGGTGACCACGCTCATGCCGGTGCCCGACGACATGCCTTCCTGGTTGCCGCCAGCCGAAAAGATGATCGGGACCATGTTGGCGATGCCGAAGCCGCACAGGGCAAAGGCCGCGATGGCAAGCCAGGGCGAGGGCGACAGGCCGGCGATCAGCATGCCGGCCGCGGCGACGACCGCCGAGCCGCGCAGGGTCATGACCGCGCCGAAGCGGTTGCGCACGCCGTCGCCGAAGAAACGCATGATCGCCATGACACCGGAAAAGGCAGCGTAGGCAAGGCCGGCAACGGCGAGGTCGGCGCCGAGTTCCTGCCGCAGATACAGCGCTGCCCAGTCGAGTACCGCGCCTTCGGAGATCATCGTCAGCAGCGCCATCAAGCCGACGAGATAGACCAGCGGGTTTGCCGGCAACGCGAATTTATGGTGCTCGGCCGCCTGCGGCCTGTCCTCGGCGATCAGATTGCCGACCGCTGCGGCGATCACCGCGAAAGCGAGCGCCGTCACCACCGCCGCATGGGCGAGGTGGCCGTAGGTCTGGATGGCGAAGCCGCCAAGGGCGCCGCCGGCGAAACCGCCGAGGCTCCAGAAGCCGTGCGAGGACGACATGATGGCGCGGGAGAGCCGCCGTTCCACCACCACCGCATTGGCATTCATGGCGACATCCATGCCGCCGATCGACCCGCCGAAGATGAACATGGCGATGGCGGCCAGCGGCACGTTGGGTGCCAGCGCCACGACCAGCAGGCCGAGGCTGCCGCACAGCCCGAACCAGCGCAGCACGTTGCGCGAGCCATGTTTGGAGATCAGGTGGCCGCACCAGGTCATGGCGGTGACGGCGCCGGCGCCGAACAGCAGTATCAGCAGGCCAAGCGTGAATTTCGATATGTCGAGCCGGGTCAGGAACACCGGGATCTGCGGCGCCCAGCTGCCGGTCAGGAAGCCGTTGGCGAGGAAAATGGCCGCGACGGCCCATCGTCCGCGAATGGCAACCTGCATGGCGTCTGATGCGTTCATCGGGCGAATCCGGTCAGAAAATGGCTTCGCGCGGCAAATTAGATCGATTCAATTCGCAGTCAAGCACTCGTTGCCGAAAGTTTTTGGACCAGACACGGCGTTGAAGCGATCGAGGGGTGCCGACGGTTGACCTAGTGGTCCTTGGGTCGCCTTGCCTCGAATTCGGCCTTCTTGGCGTCGGAGGCCTCGGTCTGGTTGAGTGCCTGCCATTCGGCATAGGGCATGCCGTAGACGATCTCGCGCGACTGGTCCTTGGTGAGGTCGACGCCCTCGGCATTGGCTGCTTCGCGATACCAGTTCGACAGGCAGTTGCGGCAGAAGCCAGCGAGGTTCATCAGGTCGATGTTCTGCACGTCGTTGCGCTCGCGCAAATGCTCGACCAGCCGGCGGAAGGCGGCGGCCTCGAAATCGCGCTGCTGCTCGTTGCTGAGTTCGGTCATCGAAACCTCCGTCATATCGGCCCGGTGCGTGAGCCGAACATCTTCACGACATGTATATCGGGGCGGCGGTCGATCGCGTCAACGATAGGTGCCAGGCGATCGGCCCATGCAAGCGCGTCCTTGCCGCTGGCGATCAGGTCCTGGCGGATCTCGATCAGCGCATGGGCAAAGCCGTTGACGATGGCATGCCGGAACATGGTGTCGCCACGCAGCGCGCCGTCATAGGGTTCATTGTCGCCAACGATAAGGGTCTTGTCCTCGGCCAGCATGTCGATCAGTGGCCGCGCCACCCGCTCGTCGCGGTCCCACAGGATGCCGACATGCCAGGGACGTTGGATCCCTTGCATGACCGGAGTGAAGGAATGCACCGAGAAAATGAAGGGCGCCTTGGCTGAGGCCTGCGCGACCGAGGCGATCATGGCGCCGACCGCGTCGTGATAGGGCCGGTAGAAACTGTCGAGCCGCCTCTCGCGTTCTTCCGGGGCAAGAGGGTAGTTTCCTGGCACGACCGTGCCGTCATAAAGCTGACGTATCAGCGTTGGATCGTCCTCGCCGCGATTGGGATCGATCAGCAGCCGCGAAAAATTGGCGAGCACCGCCGGCACGCCGAGCAGCGAGGCCAGTTCGCGCGTCACCGTCTCGACGCCGATGTCATAGGCGATGTGGCGGTCGAATTCCGCCGCTGGCAGGCCAAGGCTGCCATAGTCGTCGGGCAAGTCGCGGCGGGCATGATCGGCCAGAAGCACGATGCCCCGCTTGCGGTCGCCCTCGATAATGTCGAAAGGCGCGAAAACTGTGGATCGGGTCATTGGCGGGAAATGGTCTGTTCGCTGGCTTCCGGGGAGGGTGCTATCGTCATTCCACGAAGACGACGCTCGCGCAATGCCGTTGTTTGGCCAAGGTTTCCCGGGAAATCTGGCAGAAGTCGGCGAATTGTGCGCCGGAGCCTTTCTAAATCGATTGGAATTGGACAAAACGGCGCGTTGACATGCGCCCGGACTTTTCCGAAAAGGGGCGCAGAGAGATGCAGATGTGGTTCTTGAGGGGTTTCGGGATGAGTTCCGCCGGCGGGCAGCGCACACGCTTTGCCTTCGCCATGCCGCTCCTGACGCTCGCCGTGGGCTTGTCGGCGATGGCCGTGGCCTCGCCAGCCCGCGCCGATTTCCGCGTCTGCAACGCCACGCAGAATCTCGTCGGCGTCGGCATCGGCTACCGCGCCAAGGCCGGCTGGATCACCGAAGGCTGGTGGCACATCGAAGGATCGAGCTGCAAGACGCTGATCGAAGGGCCGCTGTCATCAAGGTTTTACTATCTTTATGCAGAAGACGCCGAGCGCGGCGGACGCTGGGACGGCCCGATCAACATGTGCGTGGCTGAAAAAGAGTTCAAGATCGCCGGCGTAACCGACTGCGTCGCCCGGGGCTTCCAGCGCGCCGGATTCCAGGAATATGACACGGGCGAACAGGCAAGCTGGATGGTCCAGCTGACCGATGAGCCCGCAACGGGAGGCGCTCCAGCCGCCCCGGGAACAAACAGTCAATGAGACGCAGCCGCAAGGTCAAGATCCTAGCCACCATCGGTCCGGCCTCTTCTTCGGAGGAGATGCTGAAGAAGCTGTTCGAAGCGGGCGCCGATGTGTTCCGCATCAACATGAGCCACACCGACCACGAACTGATGCGCACGCTGGTCGGACGCATCCGCTCCGTCGAGGAAGCGGTTGGCCGGCCGATCGGCATCCTTGCCGACCTGCAAGGCCCCAAACTGCGCGTCGGCAAGTTCGCCAATGGCAAGGAAGTGTTGACCGTCGGCCAGACCTTCACGCTCGACGACAATCCCGAGCCCGGCACCTCGACCAGGGTCTATCTGCCGCATCCGGAAATCCTGACCTCGGTCGAAGCCGGTCATCGCCTGTTGATCGACGATGGCAAGCTCGAGCTGCGGGCGGTACGGAGCAACGGCAAGGCAATCGTGTGCACCGTCATTGCCGGCACCACGATTTCCGACAAGAAAGGCGTCAGCCTGCCCGATACCGACCTGCCGGTCGGGGCGCTGACCGACAAGGATCGCAAGGACCTCGATGCCGTGCTGGCCACCGGCGTCGACTGGGTGGCGCTGTCATTCGTGCAGCGGCCGGAAGACCTGGCCGAGGCGCGCAAGATCGCGCGCGGCCGGGCGTTGATCATGGCCAAGATCGAAAAGCCGCAGGCCGTCGCCCGGCTGGCCGAGATCATCGACCTGTCAGACGCGCTGATGGTCGCCCGCGGCGATCTTGGTGTCGAGATGCCACTCGAGGCCGTGCCTGGCATCCAGAAGCAGATCACGCGCGCCGCGCGCCGCGCCGGCAAGCCGGTGGTGGTCGCCACGCAGATGCTGGAATCGATGATCACCGCGCCGGTACCGACCCGCGCCGAGGTCTCCGACGTCTCGATCGCCGTCTTCGAAGGCGCCGACGCCATCATGCTGTCGGCGGAATCGGCGGCGGGCGCCTACCCGGTCGAGGCGGTGGCGATGATGAACCGCATTGCCACCAAGGTCGAAACCGACCCGACCTATGCCGGCATCATCAACGCGCAGCGTTCCGAGCCGGAAGCGACCGGCGCCGACGCCATTTCGCTGGCTGCCCGTGAAATCGCCGAGACGCTGAAACTGGCGGCGATCATCACCTACACGGCGTCCGGCAACACCGGCCTGCGCGCCGCCCGCGAGCGGCCGCAAGTGCCGATTATCGCGCTGTCGCCGATCGTCAACACGGCGCGTCGACTGTCGCTGTTGTGGGGTACGCATTGCGTCGTGTCGCCCGATGCCATCGATCTCGACGACATGGTCGATCGTGCCTGCCGCATTGCCCTGGAAGAAGAGTTCGGCAAGCCGGGCGACCGCGTCATCATCACCGCCGGCGTGCCGCTGAGGACGCCTGGCTCGACCAACATGCTGCGCATCGCCTATGTCGGATCGGACGGGCAGAGGAGCCGGTAGGGCCGGTCTAGGCGCCACCGGTGCGGCCGCTCAGGTCGGTGCGAGCTCGGCTTCGGGCACTTTGATGTCGGCGCATTTGCCGGCATCGTAGGCGTCGTTGGCGATCCTCGCCTCGACGGCCTTCGCCATTGCGCGCAGATCAACTGTCTTGCCGGCGACCTTCTCGATGGCGCCGACGACGAGGTCGGGCGCAATCCAGTCCGGCTTGTGGCCGAGATTATGCACCCAGACGAGCTCGGCGCCTGAAATATCGCGCTCGAGGCCGATCGAATGGATATGCGCATAGAGGACCTTGTCGCGGTCGCCCGAGATGACCACCGTTGGCGCCTTGATATCGGCGTAGTGCGGTGCGGCGCCAAGAGCATAGCGATAGAGCCCGGCGACATCAGTGGCGTTGTCGCGGAAGGCCGATGGCCGCAGCACCAGCGAGATCGACGCGGCGGCGAGATAATTGTCCGGCGCCTTGTTGGGCGAGAAGACGCAGGTCGTGGCATCGGCCATCCGCAGCGCTCCGGCCGGATAGGCCAGTGTCTCGGAAAACAACCACCCGAGGACCGGAACGGTCGTCAGATCGTAGTACCAGGAGGTTGCGCCGCCCGGCCAGGGATGGGTCGCCGGCGCCAGGAAGACCAGCCCAAGTGTCTTCTCGGGATGCTCGCGGCCAAGGGCCGTCGTTACCGCGCCGCCGAAGGAATGGCCGACGATGACAGCCTTTTTGATGCCGAGACGGTCCATCAGCGCGGCGATGGTGTTGGCCTGGGCCGACGGATCCTCGTTGTTGCCCGGGCCGCGCTCCGACCAGCCAAAACCCGGCCGGTCGAAGAACAGCATCTCGGCGCGGCCCTCGAGCAGTGGCCGCAGCGGCAGCATCTGGTCCCCGAGATTGGCGCTGGCGCCATGGATGAAGACGATCGGCGGCAGGTCCGCATTGGCAGGCGCCGGAACATGGACATAGTGGATGCGCGCGCCACCGATGTCGGCAAATTCGCCGATCGGCGGATTGCGGCGCTCGATCAGCCATGAGCCGACGCGGGTGACGCCGACGAGGCCGAATACAAGCGCCATCAGGAAGGCGAGCATGGCGTAGATCAGGTTCATGCGGGGAGATACGGGGGTGGAGGGGGATAAGTTCTGGAGTAGGGGAATGGGCAGTAGGCAGTAGGCAGTAGGCAGTAGGGCGTGTGTGTTCCGCAGTGCGGTCTGCACCTACTGCCCAATCCCCACTTGCTATTCCCTTAGCGCAATCACTTGCTATTCCCTTAGCGCAATCAAATGCCTTCGCCGGCAAGCTCTTCCGAAAGCGTGGCGACCTGGTCCTGGGCGCTGCGCAGCATCGGATAGATGGCCAGCACCTTCTGCCAGGCCTCGAGCGCCGATTGCTTGTGGCCGGTCAGCGCCATGATCTGCGCCAGGCCTGACAGCGCGCCGAAATGGCGCGGCTCGAGCTGCAGCGTATGGTCGATGTCGGACATCGACTTGCCGTAGTTCTTCATCATGAAATGCACGGTTGCGCGCCGGTTCCAGCCTTCGGCATAGGTCGGCTGCAAGGTCACCACCTGATCGAGGAAATCGAGCGCGACGTCGAACTTCTGGCTCTCGATGGCCTTCTGCGACCATTGCATCATCAGGTCGATCGAGGCGCTGCCGGACTGGAACCATTCGCTCCAGATGTTGCCGGCGATGCGCTCGGCCGCCCTTTCGTTGCGCTCGCGCTTCAGGTCGCTGAACAACTGATCGAGACGAGCCTGTTTCGTCGTTGCCACGGGCGGCGCGACGGGGGCGGCCTGCGGCGCGACCGCGTCATCTGCCCGTGCCGGCAAGCCAATGGCGCCGGATAGAACCAGGCTTGTGAAAAATGCAAAAAGAATCCGCATCGCCGGACTCTAGTCCCGGGCGGCGGAACGTCAAACTGAATTTGGCGTGAAACGACCGGCGGGGCCGGCGACAAGCATCAATTGGGCGGAGACAACAAGCCTCCGGCCGAAAACTCAGCCCTGGCGTGCCTTGTAGCGCGGGGCGGTCTTGTTGATGATGTAGACGCGGCCCTTGCGGCGAACCAGCTGGTTGTCGCGATGACGCGCCTTCAGCGCCTTGAGCGAATTCTTGATCTTCATGGTCTTGCCTGTCGGTGTGGACCCGGTCCGGGTCGAAATTTTAAGGCGCGCCAGAAGACGCGCCTTTGAACTGTGGGTGGCTCATAAACGAGGAGCGTTGTCCGTGTCAACCGCAAGCATGCGCCATGGCGGGTGTGAACCATCCCTATCATCAAATATCCGCCATCGATGCCTTGCGGCATTGCGTGGCCAGAGTCCGGCTGGGATGATGCGGGCGCCGTGACGTGATTTGGGGATGACCATGCGCCGAATTTTCCTGTCTGCCTGCCTTGTCTTGCTGGCGGGAGCTTCGGCTGCCCGCGCCCAGGAGTGCGACCGCAGCGACGACAGCCAGCAGATGATGAACATCTGTGCCGCCGAGGATTATCAGGCAGCCGACGCCAAGCTCAACCAGGCCTACCAGAATCTCATCAGTTCCGATGATGCCGATGACAAGAAATTGCTGCAGGTAGCGCAACGCGCATGGATCAGTTTCCGCGACGCCGAGTGTGCACACTCGACCGCGGCCAGCAGCGGTGGTTCGATCCATCCGATGGAGGTCTCGCAATGCCTGACCAGGCTGACCAACGACCGCATCAGGCAGCTTGCCGCAGCGGCCAACTGCCAGGAAGGCGATGCGAGTTGCGCCAGTCCCGACGAGGACGAGGGCGACGTCCAGTAGGTTGCCGGCCTCTCTCTTGTTCTGACGCAATTCCGGACTGAAAGCCGCTCCACGCTTTTCCTGGAAATGCCTAAGGGCGGCGGCTGATCCGGGTGAAATGGCCCATCTTGCGGCCTGGCCGCGCCTCGGCCTTGCCGTAGAGGTGCAGCATCAGATCGGGCTCGGCGAGCAGTTCGGCAGCGCGCAGCACATCGTCGCCGACGAGATTTTCCATCACGCAATCGGAATGACGCCGGGGATCTCCCAGCGGCAGGCCGGCTACGGCACGGACGTGCTGCTCGAACTGCGAAACGATGCAGGCGGCCTCCGTCCAGTGGCCGGAATTGTGCACGCGCGGCGCGATCTCGTTGGCCAGCAGCGAGCCGTCGGCGAGCACGAAGAACTCGACGCCGATGACGCCGACATAGTCCAGCGCTGACAGTATCCTGGCCGCCGCTGCCTGGGCCGCCATCGTCGTCTCGGGGTTTATGCCGGCCGGCAAGGTCGATGTGTGGAGAATGCCGTTGCGGTGGACATTCTCGGCCGGATCGTAGCTGGCGACGGCGCCGTCCAGCCCACGCGCCGCGATCACCGAAATCTCGCGCTCGAAGGGCACGAAGCTTTCAAGGATCAGCGGTACATTGCCCATCGCCTCGCAGGTGCCGGCAAAGCCGCCCGCTTCCATGTTGCGGAAGACGCGCTGGCCCTTGCCGTCATAGCCCATGCGCCGTGTCTTGAGGATGCCGCTGCCGCCAAATGCCTTCAGCGCCGCGGTCAGGTCGTCATCATTGTCGACCGGGCGGAAATCGGCGGTGGCAATGCCGATGCCATTGAGGAACGTCTTCTCGGTGACGCGATCCTGCGCCACCTCCAGCGCTCGTGCCGGCGGATAGACCGAGGCCTTGTCCGCAAGCGCGCTGGCGGCCGCGACCGGAACGTTCTCGAATTCGTAGGTGATGACGGAACTCGCCGCCGCCAGTTCCGCAAGTGCCGCCGGGTCGTCATAGGCGGCTGTTATCTGCCGGTTGGCCACCTGTGCCGCCGGGCAATCGGGTTGCGGCTCGAGCACCACCGTGCGGTAGCCGAGGCGGGCGGCTGATATCGCCAGCATGCGGCCGAGCTGGCCGCCGCCGATGATGCCGATGGTCGATCCGGCGGGCAGGCTCACGGCGTATCCGTCGGTTCGGTCGCGACCTTGGCGGTCTGCGCGGCGCGCCAGGCATCCAGGCGCGCGGCAAGCTTGTCGTCGTGGAGCGCCAGCACGGCGGCGGCCAGAAGTGCTGCATTGGTCGCACCGGCCTTGCCGATGGCCAGCGTTCCCACCGGAATGCCGGCCGGCATCTGGACGATGGACAGCAGCGAATCCTGGCCGGAGAGCGCCTTCGATTCCACCGGCACGCCGAACACCGGCAGTGGCGTCATCGCCGCCGTCATGCCGGGCAGATGCGCGGCACCGCCGGCACCGGCGATGATCACCTTGTGGCCGGCCGCCTTGGCACCCTTGGCGAACTCATAGAGCCGGTCGGGCGTGCGATGCGCGGAGACGATCAGCCGCCTGTGCGGGATGCCCAGAGCCTCCAGCGTTTCGGCGGCGTGGCGCATGGTCGCCCAGTCGGACTGGCTGCCCATGATGATGGCGACGTCGGCGCGTTGATCGTCCAAGTCCGTGCTCCCCGGCGACAAAGGCGCGCCTTAGCGGAATTCGGCAGCGACGGCAAGGATAGGCGGGCATTGCCGCTGTCCGGCAGGCTGAAACCAGCCCATTAGATGCCTTGACGCTCGGCCTCGGGTGTCGAGACCAGCAAGGCCGAAGCGGCGTTGGCGGCGGTCACTGCCACCCGCATGGCGTCTCCACGGGCGAGCCCTGCGGCCAGCGCGCCGACGAATTCGTCGCCCGCGCCATGCGTGCTGACAACCTTCACCGGGATGGCTGGCAGCGCGAGGGCCTCGCCGGTCCGTTCGCAGCAGGCGACGCCTTCGCCGCCCGCCGTGACGATCGCGACCGGGCAGAGATCGACCAGCCGCCGAGCCGCCTGCGCGGCGCCGTCGAGCGTCTCGACCACCGCCACTCCGGCCAGGAGTTCCGCCTCGATGGCATTGACGACGAGGATGTCGACCAGCGCGAGAAAGTCGTCGGAGAGTTTGCGGGCGGGTGCGGCGTTAAGCACGACTCGGCCGCCCCTTGCCTTCACCGCGCGCGCTGCCGCAATGTTCGCGGCCTCCGGCACCTCGTTCTGCAGCAGCAGCACCGCTGTGCGTGCAACCACATCGGAGGCGGCCATAACGTCCGCCTCGCCGAGCGTGAGATTGCTGCCCGAAACGATCACGGCGCCATAGTCGCCGCCTGCGTCGAAGATCGCCACGCTGATGCCGGAGCCGGCACCCGAAGCCACCCGCACGAAGCGGCGGTCGACGCCGGCGCGATCGAGATTGGCCAGCAGCGCCCGCCCGAAATCATCGTCGCCGACGGCGCCGATCATCGCCGCGCGCACCCCGGCCCGTGCCGCCGAGACCGCTTGGTTGCCGCCCTTGCCGCCGCATTTCGGGTGCCAGGCATGGCCAGTCACCGTCTCGCCCTTGCGCGGGCGGTCGAGAGCATCGACCATGATGTCGTAATGCAGGCTGCCGAACACGGTGACCAGCGGCATCGTTGGCAGCGTCATGAGCCCCGGTCTTTTCGTTTCGATGTCACCGCCGACATGGTGCGGCCGAGATTGCGCTCCGCCGCCTGGTAGTCGCGCTGCGCCACCGCAACGAACAGCGCGTCGAGGATGTTGAGCTGGGCGATGCGCGCCGCCGCGTTCTCGCCCATCAATGGCGAGCCTTGCGCGGTCGAACACAGCACGATGTCGGCAATCCGGGCCAAGGGTGAGTTGTCGTAATTGGTGATTGCCAGCGTGCGGGCACCGTTCTTGCGGGCAAGCTGGATGGCATCGATGACGGCCGACGTGTTGCCGGAATGCGAGAAGCCGACGGCGATGTCGTCCGCGCCAAGCAGCGAGGCCGACATCAGCATCATGTGCGCATCGTCGTAGACGGATGCGCGGATGCCGATGCGCAGAAATTTGTGCGAGACGTCGCGCGCTATCTGCGCCGAACCGCCGACGCCGTAGAAGTCACGATTCTTCGCGCGGAAAAGCAGCTCAGCGGCGCGGTCGAAATCCTCGATATCGAGGATGGCCAGCGTCTCTTCGAGAGCCTGGATCGAGGTGCGGAACACTTTTTGCACGATCTCGGCGGAACTGTCGTCGGACGACAGTTCCTGGTGCATCTCGGCGGTCGGCAAGCGGCTGTATTCGTAGACGGCGGTGCGAAAGTCGCGATAGCCGGAGAAGCCGAGCTTCTTGGCGATCTTGACCACCATCGCTTCCGACACGCCGGATTCCTCGGCGATCTGCTTCAGTGGGATGCTCTCGTCGAAGCCGCGCCGGCCGAAGACGGTCTCCACCACCTTCGCCTCCAGCGGGGTGAGATGGGGCATCATCATGCGGATGCGCGGTCCTACCGCTTTCAGGTCCAGCCCGCTCAAGGTCATCCACGCCCCCTCGTCACGCGTCCGGCCCAAGCATGATTTCCTGGATGATGGCCTGCGATGTCACCGCGTCCTGGCTGTTGACGGCGGCGGACAGGCGGTTGTCGCGGTCGATCCGGTCGACAACGCGCAGCATGCGCTTGACGGTGGCGATGTTGACCTCGCACTCGTGCACCGGGTCGAGCCCGGTCATGTCGGGAAAGGTGTCGAAATAGATGGCACCCGCATAACCGTCGCGGCGGATCTGCCTGAGCAGTTCGATGGTCTGTAGCGTATGCACGGCGCCGACCATGAGGCCGTCATCGCGCTTGGCGTAGCCGTCGTTGAGGTGCACGCCGAGCAGCTTGCTGTGACGCGCCACCAGGGCGGCGGCGAAGGCCGGCTGTTCGTCGGCATAGAGCACATGCGCGAAGTCGAGGGTGACGCCGAGATTGGGCAGGCCGACATCGCGGATCGCCAGCAGGGTCGTCGCCGCATCGGGCATCAGGCTGTAGGAGCGCGGCTCGTTCGGTTTGTACTCCAAGCTGATCTGGCAGTCGCGGTCATGTGCTGCAACTTCACGAATCCCGTCTATTTCGTGTTGCCAGAGCGTGGCATAGTCGGCCTGGAAAGCGTAGTCGAAGCCGTCCTGGCCGAGCCACAGCGTCATCAGGCTGGCGCCCGCCTCGCGCACGGCATCGATGCCGGCCTTGGTCAGGTCGATGGCTTCACGGCGCACCGCCGGGTCAGGATTGGTGAAGGCGCCCAGCTTGAAGGCCGGATTGGAATAGTAGCGCATGGCGAAGCCATTGATGGAAAGGCCGAGGTCGCCAAGCTTGCGGGCAATTTCGGCGGGTTTTTCGCCGACATGATCAGGAAAATTGAGATCGAGGTCGGTCAGCCCGGCAACCTTGGCGGCGCGCGCAGCCATCTGCATCAGCGACGGCTTGCCGGCGAGACCGGGCCATTCGGCCTGCGGCCGCGAGGCAAAGGAATTCAGACGCGTGGCGAATCGATTGGCGGTCATGGACGATCCTTCAATTATTGTAACTTCACACAAACATAAAAATTTGTAAAGTTGCTATTTTGAAGGCTGCCGGCAGCGTCGGCCGCAGTCGCGGCCGGGCTGAGCCACGCAAAGGCGAGCCGGCAGTTTCCGGCCGGCGTCGTAGGTCAGGCCGTGGGATCAGTTGCCGGGCGAACCGCCCTTACACGGCCGCCTTGCGGAAGCGAGCGACGAAATCGTCGAGTTCGGGCCGCTCCATGTCGGAGATCGCCCAGTAGGAGAAGGCGCCGTCGCTCCAATGCACCATCGAGAAGCCGCCCGACGAAAGATCTTCCGGCGCGGTGGTGCTGCCGCCCTGCTGTGGCTCGGCGACCAGCGTGATCAGGTGCTCGCGGTGACGGTAGACCAGTGCCGGCACCGGCCGGCCGGCGATCACCTCGACGCGGCCACCGATCAGCGCGTAGCCGTCCTGCGCAAGGTCGGGCGCCGGCGGCGAAACGCCGATCCGGGCGTCGAGCCATGGCTTGACCGTATGGCGGTCGGACGAGACGATGTCGATCGGGCTGGCGGCAAGCAGGCTGCGGCGATGGCCGCTGGCGACCGCCGCGGCGAAGCCGTCGGACGCGCTGTTGAACATCACCCATTGCGTCGCGCCGCTGGCCAGCACCGCGCTGATCATGATCGACGCGGCCATGGCGCGCCAGTCGAACGAGCCGAAGCGACGCGCCCTTGGCAGCGCCCGCATCTGCGACGGCCTTGTCTGGGTCTCCCGCCTCGCGGTTCCGCGGAGTTGGCTTATCTGATCCGGTCGGGCCGACGGTATGTCCCGCCGCGGCTCCACCAGTTCGTCTCGCGCCGGCTCGTCTCGCGCCGGCTCGTCTTGTGCCGGCTCGTCTTGGGCCGGCTGTGCCGTGGCTGTCGCACCTAGTGCGGCGATACGCGTCCGAAAGGCGTCGCTGACATCGGGCCGCGGCAAGCGGGTGACCGCCGCCCGCAAGGCGACGATGCGGGCATGTTCGGCGGCAAGCCGCGGGTCGGCGGCGATGCGCCGCTCCAGCGCCAACGCCGCCGCCGCGTCGAGTTCGCCATCGATCAAAGCGTGGATCATCAGCTTGATCCCTTCCGCGTCGTTGGGCAGTCCGTCGTCGCTCATGGCGCACTCCCAAGTTCAGACATAAGCAGGTTCCGCGCCCGCGCCAGCCGTGACATCACCGTGCCCATCGCCACGCCGAGCATGGCCGATATCTCGCGGTAGCTGAGGCCGTTGATGTCGCGCAGCACCAGCGTCTCGCGAAACGGCTGCGGCAGCGCGGCGATCGCCGCCTCGAGTGCCGCCGTATCGGCCCTGGCGATCAGGCTCGCCTCCGGGCCGTCCTCGTCCGGCAGGCTGGTGCCATGTGCCGCCGCCATGTCGTCGAGATCACCGAGGTCGCCGACGGCCATGATGCCGCGCGGCCGGTTGCGCGACATCCAGGTGTAGGAGGTGTTGCGCACGATGGTCAGCAGCCAGGCACGGGCATTGCCGCCGGCATAGCCTGATATGCCGGCATGTGCCTTGATGCAGGCATCTTGCACGACATCCTCCGCGTCGGCGGCATTGCCGGTCAGCCAGCGGGCAAGCGCCAGCGCGTCGCCAAGGTGCGGCAGCACCACTTCGTTGAAGCGCTCGGCCAAGGCCTTCTCGCTCAAAGCAGCACCATGATCCGATACTCCGGGACGGACAGGCCGGGCGCTCTCAAGCAGGGACGGTGATCTTGCGCTGCCTGTGCGGGCGAACCCCGCAGAAACAGGCAAAGTCGCCTGCCTGGGTGAAAGTGAATTCATCTGTGTCACCGGTGTCAAGCGCTATGGCAGGGAAGGGCGCTATGGCAGGGAAGGGCGCCATGGAGGAAGGACTGGCGACGAGCATGCGCTTCAGCGCATGACGACGGCTGGTGCCGCGGCCATGTTGGCTGTCATCCTCGCAATGATGGGGCATGCCGGTCTCCTCAACGCCTGCAGGTGGCGTATGTCGAGGAGACCCGGGACGGCGTTGGTTTATTCCCGCCGCGTGCAAATTCGCCGGTTCACAGTCGCGTGATCGATCGGTGCATTTCAGTCAGTGGTCCGCTTGACGCTCAGTCCGGCCAGCGCAAGACGCCTGACGAATCCTTGCGGACGGGCTTCATCGCATCGGCGGGACGGTCCTTCGCGGTCAAAATGGCGCGCAACCGTTCGGCGACGATCTCCGCCTCGCCGGGGTGAAGATTGCACGGGTCGAGGAAGAAATGGCCGCGCTCCACCTCGTGGTTGCGCACGATGATGGGTGGCGAGCCCGCCGCGAGTGCCGAGGTTAGACCTGCCGCCGTGAAGCGGCTCTCGGGCGACACGAAGATCTGCAGGCGGTCGAGCGGATTGGCGGTCGGGTCGGGAATAATCTGCGCGACGATGCCCGGCAGTCCCTGCAGCGCGTCCTTCCACAGACTGAGTGCTGCTTCCTCACGCCGTCGGATGCCTCCATGGTCGCGCTTTTCCCAGGCTTCGAGCGCGGCCATGGTGCCGGCGATGCTTTCCTTGCCGACCTTCATGGCGCGCGCGACACCACGGTTCTGCAGATAGGCTGATCGCACCAGGTCCTTGCGCCCGGTAACGATGCCGCTGGTCGGCCCTGAGAGGAATTTGTGGCCGCTGTAGACGACGATGTCGGCGCCGCGCGCCAGGAAACCGCGCAGATCGTATTCGGACGCCGCGTCGACGATCACCGGAACGTCCTTGGCGTGGCAGATCTCGCAGAATTCCTCGAGCGACAACATGCCGTACTGCACGGTGTGGTGGGCAACGACGTAGAGGCCGGCTGCGGTGCGGTCGTTGATCGCTTCGCGCACATGATAGTCCTGCGTCACACTGACCGTCCCGGCGGGTACCACCTTGGCGCCGGCGACGCGTACCGACTGATCGATCGGGGCGCCGTAATTGACGATGTGGCCAAGCTGGATGACGACCTCCGACTTGAGGTCGCCTGTGTCATCGGGCAGACGCTCGATGGCGAGCAGGTTGGTTCCGGTCATCGCGCCGGCTATGGCCATGGTGATGCCGCTGGCGCAGCAGGCGGTGATGAAGCCGGCCTCGCCGCCGGTCAGGCGCGCGACGACCGTGCTTGCCGCACGCTGCAGATCGTCCATCTCCACCCATTGCGAGGCCATTTCGGCCATGGCGCTGATCGCTTCGGGGACGATGATCGAGGCGCCGAGCGCGGTCATCGTGCCGGAGACGTTGATGATCGGGCGAAGACCGAGCCGTTCGCGGATTGTCGAGTTGGAGCCGCCGGCGGAAGTGGTTTTCATCTCTGTTGATCCCATTGAGGAGAAGTCAGGCGGCGATTTCGACGACCGCCTCGATTTCGACTGTGATGTTTCCGGGCAAGGAGCCGACGCCGATCGCCGAGCGTGCATGCCCGCCGATGCCGTCGAAGACGTCGGCGAAGAGGTCGGAACAGCCATTGACCACCTTCGGGTGGTCGCTGAAGGTCGGTATCGCGTTGACGAAGCCGAGCAGCTTGACGATGCGCACGATGCGGCCGAGGTCGCCAGCGGCCGCATGCATGACCGCGAGCAGATTGAGACCGGTGAGGCGGGCATGGCCGTAGGCCTCCTCGACCGTGACGTCTTCTCCCACCTTGCCGGTGAAGAGCGTGCCGTCGGCCCGCAGCGGCCCTTGGCCGGACAGGAAGATCAACCGTCCGCTTTCGGCATGGGTGACGAAGTTGGCGATGGGCGTCGGCGGTTCGGGCAGCGTCAGGCCCAATTCGGCGAGCCGGATGTAAGGCGTCATGAAAAGGCTCCTTGCGACAGCTTTCGCCGTCTGGTGTCAGAAATGCGAAGCGCGGAAGCGCGCCAGGAAGGTGCGGAGGCGCTCATTATCGGTGTCCGCCGCCAGAATTTCGGCGGGTGGGCCGGCCGCGCTGACGCCGCCGTCGGCCATGAAGACGATGCGGCTCGAAGCATCGCGGGCAAAGGCCATCTCATGCGTGACCATCACCATCGTCATGCCATCCTCGGCAAGGCTGCGCACGACCTCGAGCACCTCGCCGACAAGTTCGGGGTCGAGCGCGGAGGTTATCTCGTCCAGAAGCAGGATCTTCGGTCCCATCGCCACGGCACGGGCAATGCCGACACGTTGCTGCTGGCCACCGGACAGTTCGGCGGGAAGGCTGTCGGCCTTGTGGGCGAGGCCGACCCGACCGAGCCAGTGTTCAGCGATAGTGCGCGCTTCCGCGCTGCTCTTGCCGCGCACCTTGCGCAGACCAAGCATGATGTTGCCAGCCGCTGTCAGATGCGGAAAAAGGTTGAAGCTCTGGAACACCATGCCGGTTTCGGCGCGCATCGTGGCGAGGTCACGTTCGCTGCGGCGTTGCCGGGTTCCTGTGTCGCGAAAGCCGACCTCCTTGCCGTCGATGCGGATCGAACCGCTGTCGTAGCTTTCCAGGAAGTTGACACAGCGCAGCAGCGTGGTCTTGCCGCTGCCGGAGGGGCCGATGACAGTCACCACTTCGCCGCGCGCCACCTGCAGGCTGACCGAGCGCAGCACCTCCACGGGACCGAAGGACTTGGAAACATTGGCGACGTCGAGAAGGGCCGGGGTGTCGTTCTTGGAGCTGGTGGACATCGTGCTATTCCCGGATGAAGGAGAAGCGCTTCTCGAGCCGCCGGCTGGCGAGCGAGAGCGCGTAGTTGACGGCGAAGTAGATGAGCGCGCCGAGAATGTAGAGCGGCATGGCCTCGTAGGTGCGGCCGATGACCTGGTTGATGGCCTGCATCAGGTCGGTGATGCCGAGCAATGACACCAGCGCACTGCCCTTGACCGCATCGGTGACGCCGTTGATCCAGGGCGGCAGGAAGCGCCTGAACGCCTGTGGGAAGATGACGTAGGCGAGGCGTTGGCGAAAGGTCAGTCCGATCGCCATTGCCGCCTCGGACTGCCCCTTCGGAATGGAACCGACCGCCCCCCTGAGGTATTCGATGACCTGCGCCGTCTTGAACAAGGTGAGCGCCAGTACGGCGGCCCAGAAGGACGGCAGATGAAGCCCGACGGCAGGCAGGCCGTAGTAGACAAAGAAGATCAGCACCAGGATGGGTATGCCGCGGATGGTGTCGCTGAAGATGCGCACCGCCCAACGCAGCGGGGCGGGA
Organism: Mesorhizobium sp. RCAM 05104; assembly: GCF_059683645.1. NCBI lineage: Bacteria > Pseudomonadati > Pseudomonadota > Alphaproteobacteria > Hyphomicrobiales > Phyllobacteriaceae > Mesorhizobium > Mesorhizobium sp. RCAM 05104. The sequence goes on from NZ_CM185033.1 coordinate 4,365,111, forward strand.
CCATAGACAAGGCCGACGCCCATGATCACGCCGGCGACCAGCGAGAACACCACGACCAGCAGTGATACCCACAGCGTCAGGGCGAAGCCCTGGGCGAGAAAAGGCAAGGCATAGGCGATCTGGGTGAGCATGTCAGCGCGCCGCCCTGAACCGGCGCTCGACAAGCCGAAGCGCGAAAAGCAGTGCATAGCCGGTCAAGAGATACATCGCCGTGGTGACCAGGTAGACCTCAACGATGCGGAAGGTGTTGAAGTTGATCCACTGGGCGCCATAGGTGAGCTCGGGCACCGAGATGACCGAGGCGATCGAGGTGTCTTTGAACAGCGAGATGAAGGTGTTGGACAGCGCCGGCAAAGTGATGCGCAGCATGGTCGGCAGGCGTACATGGAGCAGCCTTTGCCAAGGTGTCAGCCCGATTGCCTTGCCGGCGTCCATCTGTCCGCGCGGCACGGCCTCCAGCCCGGAACGAAACACCTCGACCAGATAGGCGCCGCTATAGAGCGCCAGCGTCGCGACGAACGAGGTCTGGGCGCTGTAGGCGATATCGACCACCGTCGGCAGGCCGTAGAAGACAAGGTAGACGAGCAGGATCAGTGGCACGTTGCGGATGAATTCGACATAGGCGGCGATGATGGTACGCACCACGCGCCCGGCCGAGACGTACCAGACCGCCAGCACCAGACCGATGACGATGCCAATGGCGATCGAGATCACGGCGAGCTCGAGGCTGAGCAGCAGCCCGCCCCACAGCTTGTCGAAATGCCGCCAGATCAGGTTGAAGTTGAGGGCATAGCCCATGCGTCCGCCTCAATGCGAAGGGCGTCGAAAAGAAGCAGGCGGAAGGGCGCTGAATGCCGCCCCTCCGCCGGCGGGATCAAATAACCGGGAAACCGGGATGCCTGGCCGGCGGCTCCTGGCCGAAATAGTCCTTGAACGCCGCATCGTAGAGCGCCGTTTCATGGCCGAACATGGCGATAGTGAAGGTCTGGTTGACGAAGGTCAGCCAGTCGAGATCGCCTTGCCGCAAGGCTGCGCCGTAAAGCATCGAGAACCAGCTCTTGCCGGCATCGAAGTATTTGTCGGGATTGCGCGAGGCGAGCCAGCGCACCGTGGAGAGATCGACTGCAGCTGCGTCGACGCGTTTCGATTCCAGTGCCTGCAGTACGTTGGCCTGGGTGTCGATCTGCATCACCTGCGACTGCGGCAGAGCGATGTGCACCGATGCTTCGGCATCGACATTCTGCAGGATCGACACACGCGTCGCCGAACCGGCGGCAAGCAATTTGTCGAAGGTCTTGTTCTCGGCGGTCGGCAGCGTCAGCAAGGCAACGCCTTCGACATAGTAGGGTCTGGAGAAGTTGATGAGCTGCGAACGCTGCGCGCTCATGGTCATGAACTGGATGGTGATGTCGACCTTGTTGGTGGTCACGTTCGGAATGCGCTGCGCGGGGTCCTGCATGACAAATTCCACCTTGGTCGGATCGTCGAAGAGCCCCTTGGCAAGAATGCGTCCCATGGTGATGTCCATGCCGACGAGTTCGCCGGCATCGTTCTCGAAGTGCCAGGGCGCGTTGGTGCTGCCGGTGCCGACGATCAGCTTGCCGCGGTCGAGCACCGTGCGCAGCAGGCTGTCGGATGCTGCCTGGGCAGCGGCCTTCTGAGCATCGACGGTAGCCAGCACGCCGGCCGTGGCCAGACCTGCCATTCCCAATTTCAGAAAATCACGTCTTCCGGATGTGTCGTTCACGGCGACCTCCTTTCGTGTTGTGTTCCCCTATGCACAGACAATACACGCGTCGGTGGACTTCAGAGCGATTGTCTCTTACAAGAGACGTTTGTATCCTGTACAAGACAGATACTAACATCAGGAATCAACAATGCAAGATGGCAGTGCCTTGGCAATTTCGGTTGGCCAGAAGACGGGAGGCTCCCGTGAAAAGGGCCTTAACCGAGTGCTCGAGATTCTGGAGTTTCTTCACACGACGCAGCGCGCGATCGGCATTGGCGACCTTGCCAAGGGGGTGAACGCACCCCGTTCGACGACCTACACGGTCGTGCGTTCGCTGGTCGAGGCCGGCTTGCTGGAGATGACCGGCGACGGCAATCGCGTCTATTTCGGCAAGAAGCTCTACCTCTACGGAATGGATTATGTGCGGGGTAACGACCTGATGAGGCGAGGGCGTCAGGAGGTCGACCATCTTTCGCGCGAAACCGGAGAGACCTCGGAATTGTGCATGCTGCAGAGCGGCCGCTACACGATCGTCCATTCGAGTCCGGGAACCAGACCCTTCCGTATCAGTTCGGCCACTGGCCTGCAGATACCGCTGCCCTGGACCGCCTCGGGCCGGCTCCTGCTGGCGGGCCTGGAAAGGGCTGATATCGAGGCCATGGTGTCGGAAGACGATCTCACGCTGCCCGACGGCCGCCGACTGCTGTTGGACGACTTCATCACCGATATCGCGACCGCCCGGGCGACCGGCTATTGCGTCACATCCGGCCTCGTCGACGCCTATACGAAATGCCTGGCCGTTCCGGTGTTTTCCGCGCCCGGCAAGGTTGAGGCGACGATGTGCCTGGTGGTTCCCATCGACACGTCAGAGGAACGGACCGGCAATCTCCTGGGCCTGCTGCGCGACCGCGCGGCCAGACTTTCGATCGGCGGATAGGTAGGAGAGGAGAAGCGACCGGGCGTTGCCGCTCACGCGATGATGTCGGGAATGATCCGGTCTTCCAGCGCCATCAGCCGGTCCTTGAGGACCAGTTTCTTCTTCTTCATGCGCTGGATCTGGAGCGGGTCGCAATTCGTGGCGATCATCGCGTTGATCGCCGCGTCGAAATCGGCGTGTTCCTGCTTCAGCCGGGAAAATTCGAGGCGAATATCGGCCTGTTCCTGATCGGACATTCTCTACCGTCTGCACGTCTGCGGCGCCCAAAAATGGGCCTGATTTGGGCGGGGCCGGCAACTTCTGGCACCGGCGCGCAGCCCATATCACATTTCACATTGTCGTGGAATGCTACCACGCAGCATTCGACATCGATGTCGGATGGTGGCACAGTGTCATGGTGCCGTCACAGAAGCGAGCCTGCGGTGGACGCGCCTTTGGCGGCTGCAATCGAGGAAACCATGAAAGGGAGAACCAATCATGTCTCTTGCTTCCCATCTTGATGAGTTGCAGCGGAAACACGGCGACATCGAACGTGAAATCGATGACGCGATGAACCACCCGTCGGTGGACGACCTCGAAATCGTGAATCTCAAGCGACGCAAGCTGGCACTCAAGGACGAGATTGAAAAACTGAGGGCGCAACCAACCACGCATTGATGCCCTTCTGACATAGCCGCTCACCATCCGCGGCCTCTCTTGCCGGCGGCAACTGCCGCCGGTGTGGTGGTTTTTGATTTTCAGTGCTGGCCACGATGCGAGTTGGACCTCCGTTCAGCTCCATTTTTGCTTCGGCCGTCTCAAGCTCCATGGTTGTTTCTGATCCCGGCGACAGGCCAATTGCGGCCAGTGGCGACCTGTCGCCATTGACAAGCCATCTTTGCTCCTCCACCTCATGCCGAACTTTAGCGCATCGGCCCGGGGCGCATTTTTGTGCGTCCGAGTGGACGCACAGCGCTCCAGAGACAAAAGGCTGCCGGCATGACCGGATATTTTTCCTCTCCGTTCCCTCGCCGCACGTCGGTCGGCGTTGATGTCGGCGGCGTAGTCGTCGGTGGCGGCGCGCCAGTTGTCGTGCAGTCGATGACCAACACCGACACGGCCGACATTGACCAGACGGTCGCGCAAGTCGCGGCGCTGCATCGTGCCGGCTCCGAGATCGTGCGCATTACCGTCGATCGCGACGAGAGCGCGGCCGCCGTGCCGCGCATCCATGAGCGGCTTCAGCGGCTTGGCGTCAACGTGCCGCTGGTCGGCGATTTCCACTATATCGGCCACAAGCTCTTGGCCGACCATCCGGCCTGCGCCGAAGCGCTTGCCAAATATCGTATCAACCCCGGCAATGTCGGCTTCAAGGACAAGAAGGACCGGCAGTTCGCGGCGATCGTCGAGATGGCGATCAAATACGACAAGCCGGTGCGCATCGGCGTCAACTGGGGCTCGCTCGACCAGGAGCTGCTGACCCGGCTGATGGACGACAACCAGGCGCAGGGTTTTCCGCTGACCGCGCAGGAAGTGACCCGCGAGGCGATCGTGCAGTCGGCCATTCTCTCGGCCGAAATGGCCGAAGAGATTGGCCTTGGCCGCGAGAAAATCATCCTGTCGGCCAAGGTCAGCGGCGTGCAAGACCTGATCGCCGTCTATACCGAGCTTGCCACCCGTTCCGATCATGCGCTGCATCTTGGCCTCACCGAAGCCGGCATGGGGTCGAAAGGCATCGTGGCTTCGTCCGCCGCGATGGGCATCCTGCTGCAGCAAGGCATCGGCGACACTATCCGCATATCGCTGACGCCGGAGCCGAATGGCGACCGCACGCGCGAGGTGCAGGTGTCGCAGGAATTGCTGCAGACCATGGGCTTCAGGCAGTTCGTGCCGATCGTCGCGGCATGTCCGGGCTGCGGCCGCACGACCTCCACCGTGTTCCAGGAACTCGCCCAGAACATCCAGGCTGATCTCAGGAAGAACATGCCGGTGTGGCGCGAGAAATATCCCGGCGTCGAGAACCTCAAGGTCGCGGTGATGGGTTGCATCGTCAACGGTCCGGGCGAGTCCAAGCATGCCGATATCGGCATTTCGCTGCCCGGCACCGGCGAGACGCCGACGGCGCCCGTCTTCGTCGACGGCAAGAAGGCGGCGACGCTGCGTGGCCCATCGATCGCGGCGGATTTCGAGAAAATGGTCGCCGACTATATCGAGCAACGGTTTGGTCGCGGCAAGGCCGCGGCCGAATGAGCCCATGCGGAAACTCTACTCCGGCGGCCACCTGAAGGCGTCTTCTGCGCTTCCGGTGCTCACGGACCAAATGTCCGCTGCGCTGCGGCTCTCGAAGCCACCATCATGTGGCGCGCCGGAGCGACTTTCGGCACGGGCTCAGCGCGCGATGCAGCGTTTCCTCAGGGTGATGCTGGTTCTGCTTTGCGCCCTGGTGTGCTCGACGGCTGTCCAGGCCGATCCGCCGCAATCGGCCAGGCAGAGGCTCATCGACAGGATCTGCAACCTGATCCAGGCTCACGCCGACCAGAACGGCCTGCCGCGGGATTTTTTCGCCCGCCTGATCTGGAAGGAAAGCCGTTTCGATCCCGATGCCGTCAGTCCGGTTGGCGCCGAAGGTATCGCCCAGTTCATGCCGGGGACCGCCAAGATGCGCGGCCTCGCCAATTCCTTCGACATCAACCAGGCCATCCCGGCGTCGGCGAAATACCTTGCCGAAATGAAAACCAGCTACGGCAATCTTGGCCTGGCGGCCGCCGCCTACAATGCCGGGGAAAGCCGGGTGTCGCGCTGGCTGGGCTCCGGTGGCTTCCTGCCGATGGAGACCGAGAGCTATGTTTTCGACGTGATGGGCGAGCCGGTCGACAATTTCACCGACCGGGCCCATGCCGGAAAGGTCGAGCCGCTCGACGCAAAGGCGGATTTTGCCGTGGCTTGCCGCAAGCTGCCGGTGATCATGTCGCAAACCGTGGCGATGGCTTCGATCAATATAAAACCGTGGGGCATCCAGGTGGCCGGCAACTTTCGCCGCAGTGCCGCGATCAGCCAGTGGCTGCGGGTGAGAGGCCGGTTTCCGGCCCTGCTTGGCGGGCATGATCCGGTGGTCAGCCGGGTGCGCACGCCGATCGGCCGGCGCGGCATCTACGCGGTCAGGATCGGTGTCGACGACCGCGCCGCCGCCAATGTCATCTGCCAGAAACTGCAAAGCGTCGGCGGGGCGTGCGTGGTGGTGCGCAACCGGTAAGGCCAAACCGACAAGCCCGCAGTCGCATCCAATAGAAATTTCGGTTATAGGCGCCCGCCATGACCGACAGACTCTACAGCGACCCCGATCTCGTCCAGTTCTACGATATCGAGAACAGAGGCGGCGACGATTTCAATTATTGTCTTGGATTCGCTGGCAATGCCCGCTCAGTCCTCGACCTCGGCTGCGGCACCGGTCAGCTGGCCGCAGCGCTCAGCGACGGGCGCAGCGTCACCGGCGTCGATCCGGCATCGCCGATGCTCGATGTCGGGCGCGGCAGGCCTGGCGGAGACAAGGTCGATTGGGTCGAGGGCGACGCGCGAACCGTACGGCTCGGGCGACGCTTCGATCTGGTGCTGCTGACCGGGCATGCTTTCCAGGTCTTCCTGACAACGAACGATCAAGCGTCGGTGCTGCGCACCATCGCTATTCATCTTGCTCCGGGTGGACGCTTCATTTTCGACACCCGAAATCCCGCCGTCGAGGAATGGCGCGAATGGACGCCTCAGCGCTCCGAACGGAAGGTGGTGCATCCCAGTCTCGGCACCGTCAAGGCCTGGAATGACGTGGAACACGATGCCGCCACTGGCATCGTCACCTATTCGACCTTTTATGAAATTCCAGGCGGCGGATCGGCTCTAGGCGCTGAATCGAAGATCGCCTTCCCGACAAAGGAGGATCTTGCCGCAATACTGGATGAAGCCGGCCTGCTGGTGGAGCAATGGCTCGGCAGCTGGCAGGGCGAACCTTATGTCGCCAACTCGCCGGAAATCATCCCGATCGGCCGGCTGCGCTGATCCGCCGGCCGGGCCGGACCTACCCTGGAGCGCACCGAGAGACGCGCTTCAAGTCTCTGTTCTTGCGCAAGTCGTTGTCCCAAGACCGTGCTCACTTTCGGGCGACATGCGCTACGCCGTCTTGGCCACCACCGTCTCGCTGAGCCAGGTGCCGATCTTGGTGCCGAGGCGGTCGGGCGAAACCGGTTTCGGCAGGTAGTCGTCCATGCCGGCCTCGATGCACTTGTCGCGATCACCCTTCAGCGCATGCGCGGTGACCCCGATGATCGGGATGTGCGTGCCCGTCGAGACCTCGATCGCCCGGATGGCGCTGGTCGCCTCGTAACCGTTCATCTCCGGCATCGAGACGTCCATCAAGATCAACTTGGGGCGAAGCGCCCGGTACATCTCCACCGCCGTGCGGCCGTTGCCGGCGATGCGATAGCTGAGGCCCAGTCCATTGAGGATCTGGCCGAACACCAGCTGGTTCACGTCATTGTCCTCGGCAATGAGGATATCGATCGGGCCGTTCGGCGTGGCTGTCGACGCCGGTGCCGTCGCGGCCCGTATTGCCGGGCCGCGGATGACGGTGAAGGCGGGCGGCGGCGGCTGTGGAAGCGGCGGGACTGGTTCGCGGACGAACTGCGCCTTGCCAACCTGCGAACGGGCCTTCTGGACGACCGAAATGACTGTGCCGAGCAGGACGGCGGAGCGCGCCGGCTTGGTCAGGTGCGCGGCAATGCCGAAGTCGAGGATCATCTTGCCGAAATCGACCTGGTCGACCGAGGTCAGCAGCACCACCGGAATCGAGGACAGCCGGCTGTCGGCGGCAATGGCCCTGGCGACATCGGCGCCGTTCATGCCCGGCATCTGGTAGTCGAGGATGATGCAGTCGACGGCGGCCCCCAGCTGGCAGGCGCGATCGAGGAAGGCCAGGCCCACGGCGCCGCTTTCGGCGGCGGCACAATCGAAGCTCCAGCTTCTGAGCTGCTCGAGCAGGATTTCGCGGTTGACCGGATTGTCGTCGATGACCAGCACGCGCGCGCCGGTGACGTCGACCGGTACGATTTCATCGCGCGCGGCGGCATGATGCACGGGCAGCGGCACGGCGAACCAGAACACGGAGCCGCGACCAATCTCGCTCTCGACGCCGATCTTGCCGGCCATCAGGTCGACGAGGCGGGCGGCGATGGCGAGGCCGAGGCCGGTGCCTTCGTGGCGGCGGGTCGATGAGCCGTCGACCTGGGCGAATTTCTCGAACACGTTCTGCAGCTTCTCGGCCGGTATGCCGATGCCGGTGTCCTCGACGCGAACCTTGAGCTGGACGACATCATTGACGATCTCGCCGCCGACATCGATCAGCACATGACCCTTCTCGGTGAACTTCACCGCATTGCCGAGCAGGTTGGTGACGATCTGCCGGAACCGCCCGGCGTCGCCGACAGCATAGGCCGGCAGGCGCGGGTCGACACGCACGATCAGTTCGAGGTTCTTTTCGGCGACGCGCGCCGATACCAGCGTCGCTACATCCTCGACCGCTTCGGCGAGACGGAAGGGGGCTGGATCGAGGGTAAGCTGGCCGGCATTGATCTTCGAGAAATCGAGGATGTCGTTGATGATGGTGAGCAACGCATTGCCGGATTTGACGATGACTTCGGTGAAGGTCTTCTGGCGCGGGGTCAGGTCGGTCTTGGCCAGCAGTTCGGCCATGCCGAGCACGCCGTTCATCGGCGTGCGGATCTCGTGGCTCATATTGGCGAGGAATTCCGACTTGGCGCGGTCGGCGGCCTCGGCCTTGAACAGGGATTCGGCGGATTCGGCAAAGGCGCGGCGGATTGCCGATTCCATGGGGCGGAAGATCCAGAAGGCGACGATGGCAAGCGCTGCGAACAGGATGCCGCTCGCCCAAAGCAGCAGCCTGTCGCTGGAGGCATCGGCCAGGTGACGCTCATCGTCCATGGCGGTGCGGACGCGAACCAGCATGGGCTGGGCAAACAGGTCGTTCTGGTTGCGGATTTCGCGATAGCTCCATTCATCGACCTTCTGCGCCATCGACATCAGGTTGAAGTTGCGCACCATGTCGCGCGGCGACCAGAACAGATCGCCGTTGACGGAAGCGGATTCGAGCTCGTTGATGGTCTTGCGCGAAAGGCGCGGCTTAATCGCGGCAAGCTGCGCGGTCAGCGTCTCGATTTCGCCGGTCAGCCGCTCCGAATGGCCGCGCGCCGAAGAGGTGAGGGCGTCGCGTGTCTCGGCCCGCCAGGCGGTACCGGTGGTTTCGGCAAAGCTGGTCGCGTTGCGCAGGTCGCGGGTGAAGGCGACGAGATTGCTGCTCAGCGCGTCGATGTCATGGCGAAAGGAATTGACGCGATCGAGCGCAATCATGATGACGGCCGAGGCCAGCGCGAAGATCAGCAATCCTGAAATATAGCGCATCCGGACCGACCGGATGAAGGACGAATATTCCGGCATGCGCAACCCCAACATATACGCAACATTTTAATGGCCGGGATTACGCTTCATTTACATTAAAATTTCGTTCGTGGGGGAGCCGCATGTCAATGGTGGATAGCCAAAGCTGATGCTTACGCAAGATGCTCTGAATTGCTTGGGCGTCAAGGGTGGACCTTAACGCGCGGCCCGTAAATCTGGCCGTAAAACTTTGTTTGGTCGAGGCAGGACGGATTGGGGTCACCGCCTGCCGCCGGCCATCTTCGCGGCGACGGGCAATCCGCGCAGCACGAGCATCGCGGCGGCACCGACGAGCGGCCCGGGCACCAGCATCAGGAACGCCCAGCGCCAGCCGCCAAGCAGGGTCGCGACATGCGGCAGCAGCCAGATCGCAAGCACGGTCAGGGCAAAGCCGAGGCCAAGCTGGACCGACAGTGCCGTGCCGACAAAACGCCGATCGCCAAGCTCGGTCACCGCTGCCGAGAACTGCGCGGAATCACCGATGACCGAAATGCCCCAGATGAGTGCGATCAGTGCGAACAGCCAGAGCGGTCCATCGAAGACGAAGCCGATCGTCAGCGCGCAGAAGCCGGAGACGATCATCATTGCGGCCGTGGTCAAGCTGCGGCCGAAGCGGTCGGACAGCACGCCGCCGAGCAGGCAGCCGCCGACGCCGGCGGCAATCGCGCAGAACGTCAGCAGCGACGCCAGAAAAGGAGAGGCCTGTTGCTGTGTCTCGAGGGCCGCGCGGGTATAGGCCAGCAGCCAGGCCCACATGGCATAGAGTTCCCACATGTGGCCGAGATAGCCGATGTTGACCAGCACCAGCGGCCTGTCGCGGAAGATCGCGCCGATCTGGCGCGGATCGAACACCGCCTTGCCGAACGGATGCGGGCCTTCGCTGGCAAAGAACCAGAAGAGCGCGGATCCAATGACGGTCGCGATGCTTGCGGCCAGCACGACCGACTGCCAGTCGAGCGTACCGGCGAGTGCCCGGAACAGATGCGGCAGCGAAGAGCCCAGCGTCAGCGCCCCTATAACGGCGCCGAGCGCCACTCCCCTGCCCCTTGTGAACCATGTCGAGACCAGCTTCAGCGCCGGCGGGTAAACGCCGGCCAGCGCCACGCCGGTGAGGATGCGGGCGGCGACGAGGCCGACCGGTCCGGGCTGCAACAACAGGCACGCGTTGGCGGCGGCGGCAAGCAGGGCCGAGACCGCCATCAGCCGGTTCAGCCTGACCACGTCAGGCAGGTTGACGAGGCTTGAGACAAGCGCGCCGACAACGAAGCCGATCTGCACGCCATTGGTCAGCCAGGCCTCGATCGTGCCCGACAGATGCCATGCTGCCTTCAGCTCGGGCGTGATCGCGGTTGCCGAGAACCAGGTCGTCAGCGACAGGACGACGGCAAGACAGAGCAGGCCAAGGACGCTCCAGCGATGCGCATCTTCGGCAAGCACTGCCGGCGAAGCCGCATTGGAATCCCGCCAGAGCGTCATCGCCAGAACTCAGGCCTTGGCCAGCGGCACGGTGAACACCGTCGCGGTGCCGGTCAGGCAGACATCGCCGGCCTCGTTGCGCACGGAGGTCTCGATCTTGCAGATCGGCTTGTCGGGCCGCACCTCCTTGATCTCGACGCGGCCCGTGATCATCTCGCCGACGCCGACCGCCTTGACGAATTTCCAGGCGACTTCGAGAAACACGGTTCCGGGGCCGGGAAGATCCTCGGCCACCAGCGCATTGAGGATGCCGGAGGTGACGCCGCCCTGGACGATCAGCTTGCCGAACACGGACGCCTCGGCCAGCGCCTTGTCATAGTGCAGCGGATTGCGGTCGCCGGTCATCTCGGTGAAGGCCTCGATGTCCTCGAGGCGCGTGCGCCGCGAACGCTCGGCGAAAGCGCCGACTTGCGGCCGTCCCTTGACGACGCCGATCCAGCCGTCCTTCGTCTCTGTGCTCATGAGCGTCTCCCATTCCGGTTGGTTTGCGTGGTTGAGCCGGCCAAAGGCGGTCGTTTGAAATCGGGCAGCAGGCGGTCGCGTCGCTAAACGGGACCTGGCTCTGGCAGAAACGGCCGGCAATCGTTGAAATCACCTGATCGATACGATCCCATCATGGTTCGGCCCGGACCTGGTTCGCCCCGACGACATGATTGCCGGCGGCTGCCACCCGACCAGCGGGAGGGTACGGACGGGCATCTCCCACGCGGCCAATTTCTCAAATTCAACCTTCATCACACTGCTGAACTGCCGGTGCCTGTTCTCGATGTCGAGAAGCGTCCAGTCGAACGAGGCGATGGCGTCGGTGGCGTCGAGAATTGGCCCGGCGATGACATCGCGTTCGCGTTGATAGGCCGCGAAAGCTCGAGCCGATCCATCGAGGATCGCCCGTGCCAGACTTTCGCTGTCGCGTAGCGCATCGGAAATGCCGTGCGAAGTAATCGGGTCGCGGAAGAACCCGGCATCGCCAACCAGTGCCCAGCCTGGACCGTACGCCTGGCGCAGGAAGCCCGGCACGCCGCGAAACACGCGCGTGTGCCCGTCATCGGCACCGTCGCCATGAGCCGTCTCAGCCTGCGCGGCTAGCGTAGGGGAAAGCGCGCGCAGCACAGCCATGCGAGCGTCTTGGTGGCCATCGCGAAAGCGTTTGTCGAAGTATTCTGTCGGCACTGAGGCGACGATGCAGGCGAGGCCGTCATTGGTCGGGATGAACGAGCCGCTCATGCCGTCGCGAAAATACCAATGGTAGCTGCTCTCCAAATCGGCCGGGGCATAGGTGTAGAGATGGGCCGCCGAGACTTTGCCGCGGCGGAGCGTTCGGGCACCACAGCGCTTCGCCACCAGCGAGCCAATCCCGTCAGCGCCGATGACGATGTCGGTTGTGACGGTAAGAGGCATTCCATCAGAGGTGTGAAGTTGAACGCCGCGCATCCTGCCGTCGGCGCCGCTGACAAGATCGGCAACGACCGTGTCGTGTAGCACTTCGGCGCCAGCCGCGCGCGCCGCATCGACCAGCGTCTTGTCGAGCAGCGTGCGCCTCGGCGCGATCAGGCCGGGCAGCTGCGGGCTCGCGCGCAGCGGTATGGTGATTTCCTCATCGCCATAGTGGAACGCGGTCGCGGTTATCAGGGGTGTGCCAGCGTCGAGCAGCCGCTGCAGCAGGCCCCAACGGGACAGTTGGAGAACAGCCGGGCGCATCAGAGCATGCGTCGACAACGTGTCCGATCCATAGGCCCTGCGATCGAGCGCGAGTACCCGTAGGCCGGCTCGGGCAAGCAGCATGGCGGTCGAGGCACCGGCGCAGCGGGCGCCGACGACGATGGCGTCGTAATGGGAATGGGCTGGTTTGGTGCGCATATTGATGTCCTTACGCAGTAGGAAATTCGAGCGGCTATCGCTTGTGCATCCGCGCCGACGCCGCCGAGTTGGAATCGCGCCGCGCGGGAAACGGAAGCCAGGCGCGGGATGGCCGTACTGTGTTGCTCTGCCCTTGTGAGCAACTCACCGTCGGCGGTTAACACCGGTGCCCTGATGGTTTGGAGCCGATGGCGTCCCTCTCGCCGCCGGCAATCACCATGGGCAGCTGGGAAACAATGTTGAAGCGTCCTCCAGAGCCGCCCTAGACTGCCATCGCGCGAAGACCGGACTTTGTTTGGCTCATTGACCTGTCGAGGTAGCCGGCGATATGGGCGCTGAGCTCGCGTACGTCGTCCTCAGCGCCGTGAATGAAACTCGATTTCCGGCGACGTAGGTATGGCAGCCCCAGCACATACATCCCAGGAGCGTCAACGACACCGCGATCATGCTTTAGGTCGCCCTTGCGATCGAAGACGGGCAAGTCCAACCATGAAAAATCCGGCCGAAAGCCGGTGGCCCATATCACCGTGCGAACGTCCTTGCCGAGTTGAAGCTCCAACTGTGGCGCCTCGCCAACGGAAGTGGGCGCGTAGCGTTCAATGGGACCTAAGTCAGACAGCGTGTTCCGCTCGGCCCATTGGTCGATCCAGGCGAGCAGCCGATTCATCTTCAGGTCGGCGAGCGCGCAAACGTTGCGCAGCGATCCGGAGAATTGTGCCTTGGAGTCGCGGATGCCCATAAGGCGACCCACCACCTTAACCCCCTGTCCTTGCAGGACATTGAGGTCGAGCGTAGCGTGCTGGGGCGTGCCAACAAGCTGCGGGGATGGTACCCTACGGGCACGGTCGGGCTCGTCTACCTCCTCGATGCGCTGGTCCAATACTCCCGACGCAAGCATCCACCACTGGATATCGCGGTCTCGATAGACGCGCGGCAAACGCACGTGCTCTCCCACCGCGATCGTAACGGGCCGCCCGCTTCGCTGGATCTCCTCCGCAAGTTGCACGCCCGTGGCTGACCCGCCCACGACCAATACCCCGGCCCGAGCGAGTTGCTCTGGATTGCGGTAGGTGTGAGCCGAGAGCTGTTCGACGCTGGCAGGCATAGCCGATGCCAGGCGCGGCACGGTGGGTTTATTGAAGGCACCTGTCGCGAGCACGACGGCGCGGCACAGCCAGTCGCCGCGTGGCGTCGCTACCCGGTAGCCGTCGCGGACTGGTACGACGCCGGTAACCGTAGTGTGCGTCACAACGGGAGCTGACGTATAGGTGGCATAAGCGGAGATGAAATCACCGACCTCGCCGACACTCATGTAGCCGTTAGGGTCGCCGCCTTGGTAGCCGTAGCCGGGAAGTCGCGTCATCCAGTTGGGCGTGAGCAGTCTCATGGAATCCCAGCGCTCTGTGCGCCAGGTGTTCGCGACCTCACCACGCTCAAGAACCACGTGCTTGAGCGAGCGCTGGCCAAGAAAATGGCTCATCGCCAGGCCGGAATGCCCGGCACCGATGACGACCACGTCAACGGTGCTGGCCACCCCGCGCAATGCGCGGGGTGTCATCACGATTTGCTCGTGGTGACCGTGACGTCGGTCGGATTGGAGATGACGTCGAAAACGGCCGAACGCTTCTGCGACTGCGCCACGAGTGCGGCGATATCCTCAGCGGTGGCATCCGCCTTGATGTCGTAGTGCACCTTGATGCCCTCGAATCCATTGCGCACTTCCGGGTCAATGCCGAGGATACCTTGGAGATCCATGCCGGCCTCAAGCGTCGCCTTGACTGAGTGGAGCTGGATGTTGCGGTTCTGCGCCACCGCCGCGATGCCCGCAGTCAGGCAACCTGCCAGGCCGACCAGCACAAACTCGACGGGCGTCGCGCCTTTGTCCTCGGATGCAAAGACCTCCGGGTGATCAGAGTCAAATTTGTAGGTTTGGCGATGCTGGTGTTCTTCACCCAAGCCAAAAAAACCGTCGACGGTGGCTCGGTTGTGGGTTCCCTTGACCCATTCGCTGGTCGCGCGCCATTTGAAGCGGGCGGCTTCTGGGGTTTCTTTCAACGCCTCGCGAGCGCCAAGCAAGGCTGCGACGTTGACGCCATTCTGGGCGGTTTCTGTCTGGTTGGTCATTGATGTACTCCATAGAACATGAGGCCGAATTGATCGGCAGACGGGGGGACTTCGCATGGCTGTGTTGTACGTGGCGTGGGAGGGTGCGTGGAATCGTTCGGCATGGTCGGGGAAATTTGTAGGTGTCCTCTCGGTTTCGGCGGCTTATGGACGGAACTGGCGGACGCCTAGACGCGCTGACGGAAGCCCCTCGCGACGCGGTGCTAGGCGACGCACCCAGACAGTCAGGGAGCTAGGCTCGCAAGCATGGTGGACCGCCAGCGCGTGGTGCTATCGCGTGTTCGTGCGGACCGGTATCAGCCTGCCGTTTTCGCGTTCGGACAAGGGCGAGCCAGGCCCTCCCGTGCGAATCCGAAAGGCGGCATGAAATATTTTGCAGTGCAACATTGTGCGCTGCAGCAATCTCTGTTTTAGTCGTGACTAATGACGGGGCGATTTGGGGTCGCGGCGACTCGCACAACGTGCAAGTTCGCCAGTGGCGATTGGGGTAGTGGAAAACATATGGCTGCTCGAGAGATTTGGCTTGATGCCGCCAGGAGAGCCGGCGTCTTGCTCGACTTTGCTATGTCGAACGAGATTGTCCTCATCGTCGCTTCTATATCGATCCCTTGCGCGATCTATGTCCTGTTTCGACAATCACCGGACCCATGGTTTCGGGGCGCGCCCTTCGGCGCGCTGGCCCGTTTCATTGCCACGATACGGCATGGAATTGGGTGGAGGCTCGACGCATATGCCCGGTATGCGTCACTTCACCTCAAAGGCTTCATAGCCAAGCAGTCGATTTCGCTGAGGTGGCTTTTCAGGCGGAAGGGTCGGCCAAGCGGATTGCAGGAGGGATTGATCATTTCCCTGACCTCATACCCGCCCCGTTTTGCCAGCCTGGCGCTTACGCTTCGATGCCTGCTTTCGCAGACCGTCTCCGCCGACAGGACCATTCTTTGGGTCACCGCGGAGGATTACAGGCTGCTGCCGGCGTCCGTTATCGATCTCAGGGATGAGGGACTGGAAATCCGATTTTGCAAGAACATCCGGTCATACAAGAAAATCATACCGGCGCTCCTGGCTTTTCCCAATTCCTATATCGTCACGGCGGATGACGATGTTTATTATTCTTCCAGGTGGCTCGAGGAACTTGTCGAGCTCGCCGGCAAGGGCACCATCGTTTGCCATCGCGCCCACTCCGTCAAATTCGACGAAGGTGGTCAGATCGAGCCCTATGACAAATGGGGCTACGAAGCAGCAGGCAAGGGGTCGCTGCTTTTTCCAACCGGCGTCGGAGGCGTGCTTTATGGTCCGGGCTCGCTTTCTCCCGATGTGCTGGACGACGAAGCCTTTATGCAGCTTTGTCCCCAGGCCGACGATGTATGGCTGTTCTGGATGGGCCGGCGCGCAGGCAGCGACTACGTCAAGACCAGGAAACGCTGGTCCGAGGTGCCGTGGAGCGGGACGCAAGGGTCCGCGTTGCATCTGACCAATGTCGCCGGCAAAGGGAATGACGAGCAGATCAAGTCGATGGTGAACCGGTATGGGTTGCCCAGTCGGTCAGGTGAGCTGAAGCGACGGCCTTTCAATGCCGACGAGATGATCGCCAGGATTCAGCGGATGCTCGACACGCAGGGCATTTTGACCGCGGACGAATGTCGTTCGATATGGGCGGATGGCCCGACAAACACCGCGCCAATCCCACTTGCCGTGCCTTCGCCCGATATTACCGGAGTGGTCGAGGCGCCGGCGGAGGTCACGGCCGATGCGGCTATTCCAGCCGCCCACTCCTGAGGCAAATCGGCGCCGAGGTGACGCAATGTCCGGCGCCTCTCGCGGTCAGCTGTTACGCGCAGCCACGAATTTCGCCGCTTCCTTCAGAAGCAGGGCACTGTCGCCGTAAGGCTCGAGCAATTCATGGGCCTGTTCGACGAGGCCGTTAAGCTGGCCGCGCGCCCAGGCCGCACCGTGCAGCGCCACCAGCGTCGCCTTGCCGGCGGCGGCGTCCTTGCCGGTCGCCTTGCCCATCTGGCTGGCATCCGCGGTCAAGTCGAGCAGGTCGTCGGCGAGCTGGAAGGCGAGGCCGATCGCGGAGCCGAATTCCGCCAGCCGCTCACGATCCTCGGCGGCAGCGCCGGCAATGAGCGCGCCGGCCTCGCAGGCAAAGCGGATCAGCGCGCCGGTCTTCATCGCCTGCAGCCGGATGATGCCGGTCTCGTCCGGCGGCGCCTGTTCAGCTTCGAGATCGAGCGTCTGGCCACCGACCATGCCGCCGGCGCCGGCCGCGCGAGCCAGCGCCAGCACAAGGGCGGCCCGCCGCTCCGCCGGCAACACGGTCGCCTCACCGGCGATGATGTCGAAGGCCAGCGTCAGCAAGGCGTCGCCGGCCAGGATTGCGGTTGCCTCGTCGAACGCCCTGTGCACGGTCGGCTGGCCACGGCGCAAATCATCGTCGTCCATGGCGGGCAGATCATCGTGGATCAGCGAATAGCAATGCACGCATTCAAGTGCCGCCGCGACGCGCAGCGCTGCCTCGCCATCGGCGGAAAAAAGTGCCGCACTTTCCATGACCAGGAAAGGGCGCAGGCGCTTGCCGCCGTTCAGCACGCCGTGACGCATCGCCGCCATCAGACGGTCGGGCCGCGCGATCTCGCCCGAAAGCGCGCGGTCGTCGAGCAGCCGCCGCAGCAGCGCCTCGACGGCGGCTGCCCGTGCAATAAGCGCCATTTCGAACGCTATTTCGTCGTCATTCGTCATGGTCGGGACCGGTAGCCGACACTCAGACGTTGCGCAAGAAGCCAAGCGCCATTATGCCGGAGCAGGGAGAAGCACGGGTTGGGCGGCTTGGCGGAACCGATCGTCGATCATGAAACCGAAAAGCTGGACATGGCGACGAGATCGAGAGGCGTGAACCGTCGCGGTCTCAAACGCTGGGTCCGGCGTGGCATCGTCGTGGCCGCGGTGCTGGCGCTTATACCTATGGTGCTGACGTTCCTCTATCTGCCATCGTTCGTGCATCCGATATCGACGCTGATGCTGAAGGACCTGGCGACGTTCTCCGGCTATGACCGCCGCTGGGTTTCGATCGATGACGTCGCGCCGGTGCTGGCGCATTCAGTCATCATGTCGGAGGACGGGCAATTCTGCTTTCACCGTGGCGTCGATCTCGGCGAGTTGAGGGGCGTCGTCGACGACGCGCTGGCTGGCGAGGCGACGCGCGGCGCCTCGACCATCACCATGCAGACGGTGAAGAACCTCTACCTCTGGTCGCGGCCGCTGGGCTCGGTGCGCAAGATCGTCGAACTGCCGCTGGCCATCTATTTCGACGCCGTGATGTCGAAACGGCGCATCATGGAAATCTATCTTAACATCGCCGAATGGGGGCCGGGCATCTATGGCATCGAGGCGGCGGCACAGCACCATTTCGGCATTTCGGCAAAACAGCTGTCGCGAAGGCAGGCGGCACTGCTCGCCGTCACCTTGCCAAATCCGATCGCCCGCAATCCGGCCAAGCCCGGGCCGGGCCTGAGACGGCTCGCCAATTTGATCGAGCGGCGCGCCGGCCGCTCAGGCGCCTATGTTGGCTGTCTGCAGTAGCCAGCTCAAAAAAATTCAAGGCAGTGCTGGCCAAAACGGCACAGGGCGTGTATAGGCACCCGACTTTCTCAGATTTAGGCCCCGACATGGCCCTTTCACGAGGGCGGGCGGGGCTTTTGACCATGTAGTGGAGCATATCCATGGCCGTTCCGAAACGCAAAACCTCTCCGTCCAAGCGCGGCATGCGCCGCTCGGCCGACGCCCTCAAGGCCCCGACCTATGTCGAGGACAAGAATTCCGGCGAAATGCGCCGTCCGCATCACATTGACCTGAAGACCGGCATGTATCGCGGTCGCCAGGTGCTGACGCCCAAGGAAAGCTGAGAGCAGCTTTTTTGAAGTCCTGAGTTAGCGAAGACCGGCCAGTGGCCGGTCTTTTTGCGTTTGGCGGTGCCGATGGCCTGCGTCTCACGGCTCGGGGTCATCGCCGGCACCTTCCAGGCCTTTGCGGTTGAAGCCCGCTTTTCTTTGGCGGTGAAGGGCCAGCGCCCCGATCCATTCAAGTGTCGAGCTGCAACCGTGTCGGCAGGGCAGCCGGCTGACACGGTTGTTGCATGCGGTCTTCGACCGTGTTCGACGCTCCAGCCGAAAAATCTTGACGGCGTGCCTGTGGCGCATTCTACAAAGGATTGCCCCTCATGGAGACGCCAGATGTTCGGTGCCGTCCCGCTGCTTATCGTGCCTTTCGTGCTCTACAATCTCGGCCTGCTGGGGATATTCGGCAGCGGTGACGATCCGTGGGCGAGCGAAATCTTCTCATTCAGCATGATGTCAGGCGGTGTGTTCACGATGACGCTGGGCGACCTGATCGTTCTGATCGGGCTGATCTTCCTGTTCGTCGAAATGGTGAAGTCGGTGCGCACGACCAACGCCTCGATCATGGACCATCTTCTATCGACGCTGGTCTTCGTCGCCTTCCTGGTCGAGTTCCTGCTGGTGAAGGGCGCGGCCCATTCCGTCTTCTTCACGCTGATGGTCATCGCGCTGTTCGATGTGCTGGCCGGCTTCGCGGTGTCGATGCGGTCGGCGAGCAGGGACATCAACGTCAATTAGAGCCGAGGCTCCGGCGTCTCAGCCTGGATCGGCGGTGAAGCCGGCGGCCTCGATGCCGGCGATGGCGGCGGCTTCATCATTGTCCGACGTGTCGCCGGAAATGCCGACGGCACCGATGATGGTGCCGGCCTTGTCGCGGATCAGCACGCCGCCGACCACCGGCAGCACGCGTCCACCCGACACGTCGGAGATGCCGGCGACGAGATGCGGACGCTCCTTGGCGAAGGCCTCGACCCGGCGCGAACCCATGCCGATGGCCAGCGCGCCATAGGCCTTGCCTGCCGACATCTGCGGGCGCAGGAACGAGGCGCCGTCCTGGCGCTGGAAGGCGACCAGATGGCCGCCGGCGTCAAGCACCGAGACGCCGAGGGGCTTGAGCTTGAGATCGGTGCCCCTGGCGAAGGCGGCATCGATGATCTGGACGGCTTTTTCGAGCGGCAGTGCGGTCATGGCAGTCTCCTGGTTGAAAGCGCGTCAATCATTGACCGTCGACCGGCAAGGCGAAATCCCGGTTTCGGTTGAAATTGCTTCGCGCGATGAGGTGGAATGGAAAGCGGCGGCATGCCTGGGTCGTGTTCTACCAACACCATCGGGACATGGCGTTGCCGTTTGCGTGGTTCCAGACAGGCAGCCGATGGTACCGGCCGGCCGTGCTATTTCTTCTTGGCGCGTGCCGGTTTCTTGGCCGGTGCGGCAGGCGGGTTGGCAAGGTCTTCCGCTTCCTTGGCGAGCCGGAGCGCCCGCAGCTTGTTGGTCTTGGCCTGGCGGGCGTCGCTCTCGGCGACGTATTCGGCCATGGCCTTCTGGCGGACGGTCGCCGCCTCTTCCTGCTTCTTGAAGCGCAAGTCGGCGCGCGCGCGGGCAGCATCCCGAGAGTTCTCAACCAAGACCTTATCCAATCCCGTGAATTGTGATTTTCCGCTTCTTCTAGCAGAGCCGGGTTCCAAACGGGAAAATAAGTTGGTCAAGCGGCCGTGCTGGCCCCGAGGGCCTTGCTGGCGACCACGGCCTCGTAGGCGGCCTGCAAGGTCGCGCGCACGGTGGCGTCCACCGGCGTATCGAGCGGCATACCGAGATGCTCATGGCGCAACTCGTCCATGAACTTGTCCCACATCGGCGGCCCGCCCTTTTCCAGCAGTTCGGCGCGGATCGAAAGTTCCTCGCTAGTTGGCAACCAGACGCGGCCCCAGGCACCGAGATGGGCGAGAATCGGCACCAGCGTGATCGCCATCTCGGTCAGGCTGTAGATCGCCTTCTGCTTGTGGCTGGGATCGTCGGCCCTGGTCAGCATGCCGAGTTCCATCAGCCGCTTCAGCCGGTCGGCGAGGATGTTGGAGGCAATACCTTCCATCGATCCGTTGAGCAGCTCGCGAAAATGGCGTTTGCCGCCGAAAATCATGTCGCGAAGGATGATCAGGCTCCAGCGATCGCCGAACACTTCGAGCGACAGATTGATCGGGCAGCCGGACCGGTGATCGAGGCTCATTCAATTTTCTCCGCAAAACCGGTTGCATTATCGTATCGGTCTGACTATCGTGCAACCGATTGCAAAATGCAATCGGTATTGCAGGAGAGGAGACAGTGCCGCCATGACGACGATCGAACGCCCCGAAATCATCTCCGAGGCCTTTGGCGATCCGGCAAATCCACCGCTGCTGCTGATCATGGGCGCGATGGCCTCGATGCTGTGGTGGCCGGAGGCGCTGTGCCGGAAGCTCGCCGACGCTGGCCTGTTCGTGATCCGCTATGACAGTCGCGACACCGGCCGCTCGACCAAATATCCGCCGGGAAAGCCGCCCTACACGTTCGACGACATGGCGGACGATGCGATGCGTGTTCTCGACAGCCATGGTCTCCAGAGCGCGCATGTGGTCGGTATGTCCGCGGGCGGGATGATCGCCCAACTGGTGGCGTTGAAACACCCCTCGCGCGTCATCTCGCTGACGGTGATCAGCAGTTCGCCAATCGGGATGGACACGTCGCATCTGCCCGGCACGACCGCGGCCTATATCGAGCACTCCACCGAGGGAGCGAAGGTCGACTGGTCGAACCGCGACCAGGTGGTCGATTTTATCGTCAAGGACGCGCGGGCGATCGCAAGCACCGCGCATCCGTTCGACGAGGCGCGGATGAGAGCCTTCGTCGAGCAGGACTACGACCGCTCCGGCGGCTTCGAGAGCGCGACCAATCATTTCATGCTCAAGGGTGGCGACGCTTGGAAGGGCCGCCTGCGCGAGATGACGGCGCCGCTGCTGGTCATCCACGGCACGGCGGATCCGATCTTTCCGGTCGAGCATGGCGAGGCGCTGGCCGAGGCGGTGTCCGGCGCGAAAATTGTCCGCATCGAAGGCGGCGGCCACGAACTGCATCCGGACGACTGGACGGTGATATCGGCGGCAATCGTCGCCCACACCCGAGCCAGCCAAGGCGGGATGGGCCGGATCTTGACGAGCAAGGCTTGCCGCAATAGTTAAGTAAATGCTTCAGTGTTTAACCCTTGGCAGATGGCAAGGCACCCGCCACCGACGACCCTTGAAACAGGCGAGAAAAAATGTCCCTGACGCTTCATTTCCATCCGCTGGCCTCCTTCTGCTGGAAGCCGCTCATCGCGCTCTACGAGAACGGCATACCGTTCACTCCGGTCATCGTTGATCTCGGCAATGCCGAGTCGCGCGCGGCCTTCCTGAAGATTTCGCCGAGCGGCAAGATGCCGGCGCTGCATGACGGTGCGCGCCATCGCACGGTGCTGGAATCGACCATCGTCATCGAATATCTGGCCGCCCACTATCCGGGGCCGGTCGAACTCGTTCCCACCGACACCGACTTGGCGCTGGCAGTTCGCCAGGCTGATCGCTTCCATGATTTCTATGTCCAGGAGCCGATGCAGAAGATCGTCGGCGACCGGTTGCGCCCGGAAGGCAAGACCGACCCATTCGGCGTCGAGCAGGCTCGCGCCCAGCTGCGCAATTCCTACGCCATCATCGAAGAGGACATGCGGTCGAAGAGCTGGGCGATGGGCGAGGTCTTCACCATGGCCGATTGCGCGGCGTCTCCCGCGCTGTTCTACGCCAACAAGGTCGAGCCGTTCGGGGACAGATATCCCGCCGTGAAACGTTATCATGACCGCCTCGTGCAGCGGCCCGCCTTCGCGCGCGTGATCGAGGAAGCGCAGCCCTACTTCAAGCTGTTTCCCTACAACAATGGCTGATCGCGATGCTGCATGATCCTGCCCAGCTCGACCTGATGTTCCAGGCGCTCGCCGATCCGGCACGGCGACAGATGGTCGACCGGCTGTCGCGAGGTCCTGCTTCGGTCAGCCAGCTGGCCGAGCCGCTGGCGATGTCGCTGTCGGCCGTCGTCCAGCATCTGAACCTGTTGGAGGCGAGCGGCCTTGTCCGCACACAGAAGCTTGGCAGGGTGCGCACCTGCCAGATCGAACCCACGGCGTTGAAAGCGGCGGAACACTGGATCAATGAGCGGCGTCGCGCCTGGGAGCGCCGGCTGGACCGGCTGGGCGAGTTTCTCGCCGAAACCAAGGATGAGACTTGAAGGAGGCGATCATGACCAAACGTTCCGTCGTCCATTCCACCTTCGTCGTCGAGCGCCTCTACCCGGCGGCGCCGTCGAGGGTCTTCTTCGCGCTCAGCAATCCGGCCGCAAAGCGGCGCTGGTTCGTCGATCCTCACGACCCGACACCCAGCCGGCATGAAATGGACTTCCGCGTCGGCGGCAAGGAGGTCAATGCCGGCTGCCCGAGCGACGGACAGATGCATTATTTCAACGCGGTCTATCAGGACATCGTGCCCGACCAGCGCATCGTCTACAGCTACGAGCTGCTGTTCGGAGAAACCCGCGTCTCGGTGTCGCTGACAACGATCGAACTTGTTGCCGAGGGCAATGGCACACGGCTCGTCATGACGGAACAGGGCGCCTTCCTCGACGGCCATGATATTTCCGCCACGCGCGAACATGGCACGGGTGAGCTGCTCGACGCGCTCGGCGCGTTCCTGGGTGCCGAAGCCTGATCGTGTGCTGCTTCAGTCAGGCTTCCCAGAACTGATCGAGCCAGATGTTGAGTTTGAGGAAGCCAGCGTTGCTGACCGCATAGACGCGCCTTGTTCCTTCCGGCCTGGCGTTGACCAGGCCGGCATCGAGCAGCA
Source organism: Mesorhizobium sp. RCAM 05104 (assembly GCF_059683645.1). NCBI lineage: Bacteria > Pseudomonadati > Pseudomonadota > Alphaproteobacteria > Hyphomicrobiales > Phyllobacteriaceae > Mesorhizobium > Mesorhizobium sp. RCAM 05104. The sequence continues at coordinate 4,388,505 of NZ_CM185033.1, forward strand.
CTTTCAGATGCTGCGACACGGCTGGACGCGAGACCGGCAGCCCGGCGGCCAATTCGTTGACGGTTTTAGGGCCGCGCCGAAGTTCTTCCAGAAGATGGCGCCGGTGGGGGTCGGCAATCGCCATGAAGGCGTCGGAAAAGATCATGCCTCATTTGTGCGGCAAAGCTTTTCGAATCTCAACCGTCTGCTTCTGCTTTTCTTCGCGGGTCAAGCCGCAATGCTTCCGGTGTCACAGAGCGATCGGCTGGTTGCGTGGTGAACGCGTCGCGATCTCCGACCGGTACCGGGGCACGGCGGCTGATGCGCAGCAGCGTATAACCCGCCAGGCACAGATGCGCGAAGGCGGTCGCCAGGAACAGGCCTTCCGGGCGCATCCAGCCCATCAGGGCCGCGGCCAGCAAGGGGCCGATCATCGTGCCGAAGCCATAGAGCAGCAGCAGGCCGCCCGATACCTTGACGAAATCCTCTGATCGGGCGTGGTCGTTGGCGTGCGCCACCGCGATCGAATAGAGCGTGTAGGCGAACGCGCCGTAGGCGGCGGTGAAGACGATGACAAAGACGCCGGAGCGTGGCTCGAAGAGGAAGATCGCCAGCGCGAAAAAGGCCGCGCCGAAGGCCGCGCCGGCCAGCACGAAACGCCGGTCGGTCTTGTCGGAGAGACGTCCGGCCGGAAGCTGCATGGCCGCACCGGCAACGACCACCAGGCTCATCATCAAGGCGATCTCGGCGGTGGAGATGCCGATGCGGGCGCCATAGACGGCGCCCAGCGTGCCCCAGGCGCCGTTGGCGATGCCGATCAACACGCAAGCGACCGCCGACACCGGCGAGTTCGCATAGAGCCCCCTGACGTCGAGCGAGACATCCTGCAGCGGCTTGGGGTGCGAGGCGGTCGAGACCGCGGTCGGAATGAGCGACAGGCAAAACAGGATGCCGGTGATCATGAACAATGATGCCGATTTCACGTCGCCTCCGGCGACGATCATCTGCCCGCCCATGATCGAAGCGTAGGTGACCATCATGTAGAGGCCGAAGACGGTGCCGCGGTTCTCGTTGGTGGCCTTCTCGTTGAGCCAGCTTTCGATGACCATGAAGGCGCCGGCCATGGTGAAGCCAGTGAAAGCGCGCAGCAGGATCCAGACATATTCATCAATGATCAGCCCGGTCAGCAGCGCCACGATGGCGCCCGACGCGGCAAAGGCGCCGAAGGCGCGCACATGGCCGGCGCGGCGCACGATGCGAGGGGCGAAGAAACAGCCGGTGACGAAGCCGCCGGCCCAGGCCGTGCCCATCAGGCCGAGCGATGCGGTCGAGAAGCCTTCCAGTTGACCCCGCAGCGGCAACAGCAGCCCGTGCAATCCAGACGCCGCGAGCAGGAAGGCGGTGCCGCGAAGCAGCGAGAGGATCGGTCTGTAGGTTGCGAACATTTTTTGATCCGGCTCGAGTTTGGCGGGGCGCTGGGTCTGAAGACAGTCGCATTCGGGCTTTTCGGCGGCGAGCTCTCCGGCCCACCCGTCTATCCGCGGCGGAACAGGGCCTCGGCGGCCGATTTGGTGTTGTCCTTGGCCTTGAGTTCGCTTTCCAGCCGGACGATCTCGTCGCGCAGGATGCCGATCCGCTCGGTCAATTCACCGACCGAAAGCAGCGACAGGTCCTGCCCGATCTCGTGCGGGCGGGCCTTCTTCTTGGGTTCGTCGTCGAAGATCGCCATCGTCGCTCCTCCCTCCGCTAAACCGGATTGGCCATTTGCCTGATTTGCCAATGAGCATACATAGGGCAGGGGCGTCGATGCAAACAGCCGATCGGAACGGCGAGGAAAGACGGGAAACTTCATGGCGAGCGGACAGAGAATTCCGGCAAGGATGACGGCCATAGCGATCTCGGAACCCGGTGGTCCCCGGGTGCTGAAACCGGAAACGCGTGACGTGCCGCAGCCGGGACCCGGCGAAATTCTGATCAAGGTGCATGCGGCCGGCGTCAACCGGCCCGACGTGCAGCAGCGCAAGGGCGCCTATCCGCCGCCGCCCGGTGCGTCGGACCTGCCGGGCCTCGAGGTGTCGGGCGAAGTGGCCGCCCTTGGCGACGACATATCGCGCTGGCGCATCGGCGACCGCGTCTGCGCGCTGACGCCAGGCGGCGGCTATGCCGAATATGTCAAGGTTCATGCCGGCAGCGTGCTGCCGTTGCCCGCCGGCTTTACTCATACCGAAGCGGCGGCGGTGCCGGAAAACTACTTCACGGTCTGGCACAATGTGTTCGAGCGGGGCGGCCTGAAGAGCGGCGAGACACTGCTCGTCCATGGTGGCTCGTCCGGCATCGGCACCACGGCGATCCAGCTTGCCTCGGCCTTCGGCGCCTATGTCATCACCACTGCCGGCAGCAAGGAAAAGTGCGACGCCTGCCTGAAGCTCGGCGCCGACCGGGCGATCAATTATCGCGAGGAGGATTTCGTTGCCGCGGTGAAGGAGGCAACGGACGGCAAGGGCGCCAATGTCATCCTCGATATGGTCGGCGGCGACTATGTGGCGCGAAACTACGAGGCCGCGGCGATAGAAGGCCGCATCGTCCAGATCGCCGTGCAAGGCGGCGCGGTGGCCAGCGCCGACTTTTCGAAGATCATGGTCAAGCGGCTTACCCACACCGGGTCGACGCTGAGGCCGCGCACGGTCGAGTTCAAGGCGGCGATCGCGGCCGCGCTGGAGGCGCAAGTGTGGCCGCTGCTCGGCACGCGCAAGGTGGCTCCGGTCATGGATATGATCCTCCCGCTCAGCGAGGCCTGGCGGGCGCATGAGCGGATGGAGGAAGGCGAGCATATCGGCAAGATCGTGCTCGATGTCGGTTAGGCCGTATCGATGTTCAGGTGATGCCGGCCTGCAAATGACGGCTTCCTGCGCTTCCGGTGCTCACGTACTTAAGGACGCTCCGCTCCGGTTCTCGGAAGCCACCATTTTCGACTCGGCCTGACCTGAATCTCGAGACGTCCTGAGCGTGCGCGTCCCTGCCTAAAAGCTGAACAAGAGCTTAATGGTGCAATGCAGCATTTGCATCATTGCTATGCAAAATCGGTCATTCAAGTCCCGATCGATGATCACTATTTGTGCATCATCGAAACGAACAATCCTTGGAGGACTATCATGAACCCGATCCGCGCTTTCCGTAACTGGCGCATGTACACCGAGACCGTGCGCGAACTGAACCGCCTCAATGCACGTCAGCTCAGCGACCTCGGCATCAATCGCGCCGACATCGAAAAGATCGCCCGCAAGGCCATATGATGTTGAGCATGGTCCGTTCCAAGAACCGGACCATGCTGTAGAAGCAAGAGCCGAAGCAGGCGGTTTTGCCGTCGCCGGTTCCGAGCCCGCTGGACCCTGTCCGGCGGGTTTTGTCTTTTTGGGGCCGGTTGGCCTCAGTTTCCCGTAAGAAATCTCGGCAGGCGAGGGATCGGTTGCCGCCGACGCCGCCATCAAGACCGGGCGTGCCTGTCTCGGTCGGATTTTCGCCAGACAGACACCGGCCAGCATGGCCAGCTTGTCGGGCTGCCAAGGAGCGGGGAGCCGTTTCGATAGCCGCAGGGTCCCCGGCTTCTGGCCGATTGCTTCCAAAAACATTGCGAAACGACCCGAGAGCGGTTATACAGGCCGCGAATTTCCCATTTTGGTGGCTCTAAACCACCGCCCGCGCGGGAACGCGGGCGAACGAGAAGGATTTTTGAATGGCCAATACGCTGCTGATGCCCAAGGCGACCGCCGTCTGGCTGGTCGACAACACCGCGCTCTCCTTCGAGCAGATCGCGCAGTTCTGCGGGCTGCATCCGCTCGAGGTCAAGGCGATCGCCGACGGCGAATCGGCGCAAGGCATCAAGGGCATGGATCCGATCATGACCGGCCAGTTGACCCGCGACGAAATCGCGCGTGCCGAAAAGGACCCGAACCAGCGCCTGAAGCTTTCGGATCCCAAGGTGCGGGTGCCGGAGTCCAAGCGCAAGGGGCCGCGCTACACGCCGCTGTCGAAGCGCCAGGACCGGCCGAACGCAATCCTGTGGCTGGTGCGCAACCATCCCGAGCTCAAGGACGCGCAGATATCGCGTCTGGTCGGCACCACCAAATCGACGATCGAGCAGATCCGCGAGCGCAAGCACTGGAACTCGGCCAATCTGCAGCCGATGGACCCGGTAACCTTGGGCCTTTCCTCGCAGATCGACCTCGACATGGAAGTCAACCGTGCTTCGCGCGGCCGCGAACAGGCACAGCCGGTGGGCGATACGCTGCTGCCGGCGGCCTTGACCGAGCGGCTGGTGCCGGCTCCCGAGAAGCCGAAGGACGAGGATGCCGAACTCGATGCCAACGCCGTCTTCGCCAAGCTCTCGGCCTTGAAGTCGAAGAATACGGACAACGACGACGACCAGTGAGGTCTTTGACCACGCAAGAAAAAAGCCCGCTTCGAGCGGGCTTTTTTGTGCTGTTCGGCGGTCTCAGGTTCGCGCCGCGCGATCCGGCGCCATGCCGTAGTCCTCGCTGCGCTCCACGGCCCGGTAGAAGTCGGCAAGCTGCTTGCCACGCTCCGGCTTGAAGATGCGGCCGGCGATGACCACCGAGGCGATGCGATCGATGCGGAAGGCGCGAAAATCGTCGCGCATCTCGCACCAGGCGACCAGCGTCCACACCTTGCCCCAGAACCATAGGCCGAGCGGGCGGATATCACGCGCGGTGCCGCGCCCGGCCTCGTCCGAGTAGTCGATGGTCAGCACCTGCCGCTTCTCGACCGCGCGCTCGATCAGGTCAATCGCTTCGCGGGCGGCGTCGCTGACCACCCACATCGGCGTGTGGATCTCGGTGCGGGCGATGCGGTCCTTTTCGGCGTCGGGCAGCACGGCGCCGATCTTGACCAGCGCCTCGTCGGCGGCACGCGCCATGGCAGCGCCGCCAAAGGCGCGCACCATGCGGGCGCCGGCAACCAGCGCCACGATCTCATCACGCGTGAACATCAGCGGCGGAAGGTCGAAACCCTCCCTCATCATGTAGCCAACGCCGGCCTCGCCGTCGATCGGCACCCCGGTCGACTGCAGGTCGGCGATGTCGCGGTAGATGGTTCGCTCGGAAACCTCGAGCCACGTGCCGAGCTTCTGGGCGGTGACCAGACGGCCACCACGCAGATGCTGCACTATCTGAAAGAGCCTGTCGGCGCGGCGCATCGTATGGTTCCTCAGTGTTGTCTCTATGCATGTCGTGGCCCCAAAAGCGGTGCCCGTTCCTGGGCGGCATGCACTATGGTTTCAGTCCTTCGCGCTTGCGCTGCGCGGCGACGAATTCCGCGCCGAAGGACAATTTCCTCGTTGTCGGCGTCTTCGCGTCGAGCACGCGCCAGAAGGGTGCTATGTCGCTCAACGCCATGCCGCGCTCGAGATCCTCAATGGCCGCTTCAGCGACAGTGCGCAAATGATAGCCTGTTGTGACCGGGCATGTCACTTCGGCGCCATGCTCGACGGCAAGTGCCGTGCGCAGTGCACGAACATCCATCTCGACGCCTTCGGGAATCGAGCGGATGAAATCGTCGACCTGTCGCGGCGTCGGAACCAGCATCGGCTGGCCCTCGATGACGTCTCCCATCGTGCGTGGTGTCGGCTTGACGCCATTGATACCAGGCGTGTTCAGCCTGTCATTCCAGCTTTTCATCGATCGTCAACTCCACAGCCGATGGGCGGCAATCTGCACCATCGCACGCGGCTCCTGACAGCATCCTGTCAGGAGCCTTCAGCATATTCCTTGGCAAACAGCGTCCGCATCTGCGCGAGATCGCTGCCTCTTTCGGGATAGAGCGTCTTCAGAAAGGCAAGAGCGAAGGTGCCGGGCGCCGAACCCGGCGCGGAAACGACCGTGCCGTCGGCCACCGCATGCGGCACGTCCTGATAGTTGCGGTCGCCGGCATAGCCGGCTTCGTGACGGTTGATCCAGTCGCGGCCATTGCTGGTGTGCCTGACCTTCTCGAACACGCCGGCCCGGGCCAGCGCCAGCGTCCCAGCGCAGATGCCGCCAACGACGCCGCCGCGCGACGCAACGGATTGGAGCAGTTCGGCGACATTTGGTGGCGCCTTGCCAAACCACTGGTCGGAGCCAATGACGGCGACGGCGTCGAGATCGTTATTTTCATCGGCGCCGGCCGAGCGGTCAGGCACCAGCCGAAAACCGCTGATCCCTGTCACCGGCTTGCCGTCCGGCGTCAGCGACACGGCGCGGGCACCGAACCACTCGACCGCCGATGCCGCCAACAGCCCATACTCCCAGTCGGCAAAGCCTTCGATGAAAAGAAAGCCGATTGTCTTCTGCTCGGACATAAGCTCGCTCCATCCCACGCGCGCCGGACCTTGTTTTCATATCTGGGCGTTGGCGCGCCCACATCCAACCGCTGTGTCGAAGAATTCGTCTCAATTGCCGCGAGGGCGACGGTCGGCATACATGTCCGGCCAGCCGATATCCTTGCGAATGTCCGCCGGCAGCGAGTTCATGAACCGCTGGGTGCGGATCTCATTGCGCATCGTGCGTATCTTGCCGACATAGTGCTGCATGCCGCGCAGAATGGTAAAACCGTTCATGGCTATTCTCCTCTCTATGACTGGAGGCACTATCGCATACCCCTCCTGACAGCAGTCTGTCAGGAGGACGGCAGGGCGCGCGACGATAGCTGCGACCGGCGCATTTCCCTGGGAAAAGCATCGGTTTCGACACATCATGCCGTGCTCTCGGCAGGCTGCGCAGGCAGCCGATCGTTCACCGCTAGAAGAACGGTTCGGTCGCTATTGTTCATCGTTCGGCGACGGACCGTCAGGATATATGGCCTTCAGCGCCTTGGCCGCGATTCTGATATGAAGGGAGAAAATTCTTCCCCAGAAACAGTTCTTCCCCAGAAACAGGGAGACGACCATGAGCCTGCAACTGACAGGAATCCACCATCTGACCGCCATCACCGCCAATGCGCCAGGTAATCTTCACTTCTATACGAAGGTGCTGGGCCTGCGGCTGGTCAAGAAGACGGTCAACCAGGACGATACCTCGGCCTACCATCTCTTCTATGCCGATGGCGAAGCGACACCGGGCACCGACCTCACCTTCTTCGACTGGCCGGTTGGCCCTGAGCGGCGCGGGACGCACAGCATCGCGCGGACCAGCCTCCGGGTCGGCAGCCGGGAGAGCCTTGCTTGGTGGAAGCAGCACCTCACCGGTGAAAACGTCGTGACCGGAGAGATTGCCGATATTGGTGGCTATCCGTCGCTGGATTTCGAGGACCCCGAAGGCCAGCGCCTGCGGCTGGTCAGCGATGGCGGCAACGGCGACAGCCATGCCTGGGCGCAAAGCCCGGTGCCGGTCGAACACCAGATCCGCGGGCTTGGGCCGATCGTCATCAGTGTTCCCGACATCACCAACACCGAAGCGGTCCTGACAAGGGTGATGAACATGCGCAAGGTCCGCGACTATGCCTCACCGGACGGCGAGGGCCACGTCCATGTCTTCGAAATGGGCGAGGGCGGGCCAGCGGCGGAGCTTCATGTCGCCGTGCAGCCTGGGCTGGCGCCCGCAAGACAAGGCGCGGGCGCGGTTCATCACGTTGCCTTCAGGGCGCCAGACCAGGAGACGCTGCATCAATGGACCGCCCGTCTGGCCGAGTTCCGTCTGCCGTCGAGCGGCGAGGTCGAGCGTTACTACTTCCGCTCGCTCTATTTCCGCGAGCCGAACGGCATCCTCTTCGAGATCGCCACCGACGGGCCGGGCTTCACTGCCGACGAGCCGCTTGAAACATTGGGAGAAAGCCTTGCCTTGCCGCCGTTCCTCGAACCGAAACGTGCCTCGATCGAGGCAGGGCTGAAGCCGCTGAGATAATACGTCTCTCGGGGCCGAGCGCGGGGAGCGCTTTGACAGCCGGCCGCAATGCAGGTCAAAAAGCGGCATGTCGAAACTCCTCGCGCCCGTTGTCAGGCTATGACCCTCGGCCAGCCGCTCATGCCGGCCGGCTCAGCCAGACGGACAGGGAATGGTTCCCAGGCGCTGGCCATCTTGGTGCTGGCGGCGATCTCCGCATCGCTCGCCTTCTACAACATCGACTTCCCGTTCGGGATCCAGCCGGATGAGCCGCTCAAAGTGGCGTTTGCCGCGGGGCAGCACGACAATTACGCGCATCCGCCGTTGATGATCGTATTGGCCCGCTTTGCCGGATGGCTTTCCGGGGCGTCGAACGAACACAACTACTTGCTGGCCGGCCGGAGTGTCAGTGCCTTGGCCTGCGTCGCGGCAAGCGTCCTCTTCCATGTCATCTTGCGACGCTACGCAGACGGTATCAACGCCTTCCTGTGGGCCTGTGTTTTCGCGACGTCGCCAGCCATCGCGGTTCATGCGCATTATTTCAAGGAAGACGCTGTCCTGGTCTTCGCCATCTGTGTCGGGCTGCATGCACTGGTGCGGTTGAAGGAGCAGGTCACCACGGTCAATCTCGTCTATTTCGGTTTTGCGCTCGGGCTTGCCGTTACGGCGAAATATGCGGGCGCCGGCAACAGCCTCGTTCTTTTCATCGTGGCGATCATCTACTGCAGGCTCAACATCAGACAAGGCATCATCGTTGCCGCTGCGGACGCGCTGACGGTGGTCGCGATATTTGGCGTGTCGCTGTTGACCGAGACCGGAAGCGGACTTTCAACCGTCATCAAAGGCCTTGGCTCGGAACTGAAACACGCTGAAACGGGCCACGATCTCAAGGAATGGTTCTGGGAGGGCTACGGGCTCACGCATGTCCGCTACCATCTGATTCCCAGCCTCACCGGCCCGACCGTGGCTATCGCCCTTGGGACAATCGCCGTCGCCATCATCGCCGACCGCAACAGATATGTCGCCACCTATGCGGGTGCGGCTTTGCTTTGGCTCTTCCTGCTCGAGCTCTCGCCGCTCAAGCTGGTCGGCTTGATGCGTTACATCTTGCCGGTGGTGGTCTATCTGCTGCTGGCGGCCGGTATCGCCTGCTCCAGGTCGATTGCACCCCGAAACCGGCTGGTCGCCCCCGCGCTTGGGCTCGTCGCCATGATTGCGAGCGCGCATGCCGGCATGGCCTATGTCGCGAACCTGGACCGGGAAACCGATACCCGCTTTGCCGCGATGCGCTTTCTTGAACGGCAAGGCATCACGCGCTTTGTGGTGGATTTTCCAGTGGGAGAACCGGCCCCGGAAACCAGGGACTACCGCAATCTTTCGTCAGTCGATTACCTCGTGTCGCTGAAATTTCAGCGATACCTGCGTGGTGGGGGGCTGAGCGAGCAAGACCCGAGAATATATGAGCTTGCCGGCATGTTCCGCTGCCTCGATGGTCATATGGCAGCGCAATTTTCGAAACCATATGGCGACTATGGCTACGTCGCGCCGACAGTCAGGATCTATGACCTGCGCGATGCGCGAGCCTGCGTCCCCGAGAACGGACCGTAGGCGACCGGGGTCAGTCCCTGCGGAGACATGGAGCTTCTGCCTGCGACCTGCGTTTTGGAAGCAGGTTTTGACAGCCGGCCGCGTTGCTGGTCAAAGGCGGCATGTCGAAACTCCTCGCGCTCGTCATTGTTGGCATCATGGTCATCCAGCTGATCAAGCCGCTCGGCTGGCCGGGGCTGAAACGGCGCAGTGACTTCTGGAAGCTCGCGCTGCTGGCGATGGCGGCGATTTCGATCACGGCGGTGCTGGGGCATTGGGCGTAGCGGGGTGGCCACGGGTGTTGCCGGTCGCCCGCTACACCGGGCGTTGCTCGCCCAGCACCAGGTCGACCAGATGTTCCGCCCAGGCCCGGTAGCCAGCCTCCGAGGCATGAAAACCGTCGGAAGCAAAACCAGCTTCAGGGTTGGTGATCGGTAGGCGGGGCGCCGGCACCGCGCCGCGTTCGAGGCAAAGGCGTTCGCCCATGCGGTTCATCTCGGTGGCGCGTATCTCGAGGATCTTGCCAAGCAGCGAGGGCATGGCCGGTGCGCGGGTGAATTCCAGCACCGGCGACCAGACCACGCGCGCTTCCGGCCATTTCGCACGCAGCGCGTAGAGCAGGCCGCCGAACTCCTTCTTGAAGCGCGGCACCGAATGAAAATTCTTGGTGTCGTTGGTGCCGATGGCCAGCACGATATGCGTCCACGGATCCGCCGACAGATTAGGCAAGACATGGTCGCGGATCTGGCCCGATGTCGCTGAATTGAAGCCAGCCGCCCGCCAGCGCACGGCGCGGCCGGTGCCCTGCGCAATCAGCACGGCGAGTTGCGCGGCAAGTCCGTCCTCGGAATTGCCGATGCCGACCGAGGCGGCCGAGGAATCACCAAGCACCAGAAGCGAGATCGCCGGCGCCTTGCCGGCGAGATCGTGCATGACCGGCCCCTGCGCAGGCAGCATGCGCGTGGTGCGGCGGCGCACGCCGAGGCCCTGCCAGACGTAGACCGGGAAGGCGAGCCAAGTGAGAAGGGCCGGGAAGCGCATGGCAATACCGTGGAATAATCTGCGGCAGCTTTAGCGCATGTTTCGCCGAAGATGAACGCTCTTCAATCGCAGCAACTTGGCGGCGCTACCAGCCTGTCCTGATATTCGTCGTGCAGCCGCACCCAGTCCATCAGGCCGTTGTAGGGGCCAGTTTCGTTGCGGCCCTTCGGTGTCATGTCGAGGTAATCATAGGTGCCGATCAACGCCTCGCCACCGCGGGCGCGCGACATGAAGGTGAGGAAGATGTCGCCATTTTCATCTCGGTAGAAAACACTGGTGCCGGGAAGTTCCTTTGACGTCCGCGGACGGGTCTCGAAATTGTAGGTGGTGTCACCGGCGGCGATCTGCTTGTCGGTGAAGGAGACCTGCATATCGAAGTTGAAATCCGAGGCGTAGGACGACACCCAGTCGAACTTCCAGCCCATGCGTTGCTTGTAGGGCAAAAGCTCAGCCAGCGGCGCGCGCGAGACCACAATCAGCGACACGTCGTGGTGCCTCAGATGCTGGTTTGCGCCGTCGATATGGTCTGCAAGGAACGAACAACCCTCGCAATGATGCGTGCACCCCGGTCCGAACATGAAGTGATAGACGATCAGCTGGCTATTGACGCCAAACAGGTCGGCCAGTTTCCTTGGCCCTTGCCCGGTCTCGAAAACATAGTCCTTCCTGATCTTCAGCCAGGGCAGTTCACGCCGTTCAGCCGCGATGCGTTCGCGAAGTCGCGTCAGTTCCTTCTCACGCGCCAGATGCGCCTTGTGCGCCTGGTACCAGTCTTCGCGCGAAACCACTTTGTTGCGATGCATGAGCCTCTCCCTGTCTGTCATCCCAAGGACGTTCGGGAAGGGCACAAACCGACATCGCCGACTGTTTGTTTGAGCATGATTTATGGACAAACGGGCTCCCGTTTGTCCGAGACAACCGGATTCCCCTTTTCGGGATCATGCTCAGCGCCAGTGGGAACAGGGATGCAGACGCTGCATCCCAAGCCCGGACAAGCCACAAACAAAAACCCGGGCGCATCGGCCCGGGTTTGAGGAGAGACGGAAGACCTGCGGTCAGGCGGCCTGCTCCAGGCTCGCCTTCCATTTTCCGAGCGCGGCCAGGTAATTCATGTGGGCGCGGTGAGTGAAGGCGGCCTGGCCGGCGGCGATATTCGACGCCTTGCCGCTCCATGCTTTCTGCGGCGCGGCCTGCAGCGCGCGGCCATAGGAAAAGGTCAGCTTCCAGGGATGTGGCCCGATGGCATTGATGGCGTTGAGATTGGCGGTCGCTTCCTCGTCCTCCTGGCCGCCTGAGAGGAAGGCGATGCCCGGCACTGCCGCCGGTACGGTCTCGCGAAACAATTTTATGGTCTTCGCCGCGACTTCTTGCGGGCTGCTCACCTTGCCCGATTTCTTGCCGGCCAACACCATGTTGGGCTTCAGGATCGTGCCTTCGAGGACGACGCGCGCCGCGTAAAGCTCGTCATAGAGTTTCGTCAGCGTCGCCTTCGAGACCTCATAACAAGTGTCGATGTCGTGCGCGCCGTCCATCAGCACTTCCGGTTCGACGATCGGCACGATGCCGGCCTCCTGGCAAAGCGCGGCGTAGCGGGCGAGCGCGTGGGCGTTGGAGCCGATCGAATTGGCCGAGGGCACGCCCTTGGTTGTATCGATGTCGATCACCGCGCGCCATTTGGCGAAGCGGGCGCCGAGCTTGTGGTAGTCGGCAAGGCGCTCGCGCAGGCCGTCCAGACCCTCGGTGATGGTGTCACCGGGAAAGCCGGCCAGAGGCTTGGCGCCGGCGTCGACCTTGATGCCGGGAATGGCACCGGCCGCCTTGATGATGTCGACCAGCGGCGTGCCGTCGGCGGCCTTCTGGCGGATGGTCTCGTCATAGAGAATGACGCCGGAGATGTATTTCGTCATCGCGTCGGAGGCGCGGAACATCATCTCACGATAGTCGCGGCGGCTGTCCGCGGTCGATTCGACGCCGATGACATCGAAGCGCTTCTTGATGGTGCCGGAGCTTTCGTCGGCAGCCAGCAGGCCCTTGCCACCGGCCACGATCGCGGCGGCAATGTCTTCGAGACGTTCGCTCATTGTGCTTCTCCTGAACGGTTTGTTCCGCGCTTAACGGAAGTCTACCGCCAAAGGAATGGCATCGGAAAGCTCGAATCGATTGAAAGTCTCCGGCGCCCCTGCTCGCTCTCCTTTAGCGCTTCAGCACGTCGACGCCGGGCAGCGGCTTGCCTTCCATCCATTCCAGGAAAGCGCCGCCGGCGGTCGAGACATAGGTGAAGTCGTCGGCGACGCCGGCATGGTTGAGCGCCGCCACCGTATCGCCGCCACCGGCGACGGAGACCAGCTTGCCTTCCTTGGTGCGCGCCGCAGCGTGCTTCGCCGCCGCCACGGTCGCGTGGTCGAAGGGCTCGATCTCGAAGGCGCCGAGCGGACCGTTCCAGACCAGCGTCGCGGCGCGGTCGATCCATTCACCGACGACTTTCACCGTCTTGGCGCCGACATCGAGGATCATGCTGTCGGCTGGCACGTCCGAGATGGCGACGGTCTGGCTGGCCGCGCCTGCCTTGAATTCCTTGGCGACGACGCCGTCGACCGGCAGGATGATGGCGCAGCCGGACTCGGCCGCCTCGATCATGATCTGCTTGGCGGTCGAGGCCAAGTCATGCTCGCACAGCGACTTGCCGACATCGGTGCCGCGCGCGGCGAGGAAGGTGTTGGCCATTCCGCCACCGATGACCAGGGCGTCGACCTTCTTCACCAGGTTCATCAGCAGGTCGATCTTGGTCGAGACCTTGGCGCCACCGACGATGGCGACGACCGGACGGACCGGATTTCCCAGCCCCTTCTCCAGCGCTTCGAGTTCGGCCTGCATGGTGCGGCCGGCGAAGGACGGCAAGAGATGCGCCAGCCCCTCCGTCGAGGAGTGGGCGCGGTGCGCTGCGGAGAAGGCGTCGTTGACGAAGATGTCGCCATTGGCGGCGAGCTTTTCGGTGAAGGCCGGGTCATTCTTCTCCTCGGCCTTGTAGAAGCGGGTGTTTTCGAGCAGCAGCACGTCGCCCTTGTTCATGGCGGCGACGGCGCTCGCCGCCGTGTCGCCGACGCAATCGCTGGCAAAGCCAACGGGACGGCCGAGCACCTCAGCCGTGGCCCTGGCGATCGGCTTCAGCGAGAATTCAGGCGAGGGGCCATCCTTGGGCCGACCGAAATGGGCGAGCAGGATGACCTTGGCGCCCTTGCCGGACAGCTCTGAGATGGTCGGGGCGATGCGTTCGATGCGGGTGGCGTCGGTGACCTTGCCGCCAGCGACGGGAACATTGAGGTCGACACGCACCAGAACGCGCTTGCCGCTGATGTTGCCGATATCGTCCAGGGTCTTGAAGGCGGCCATGCGGGTTCCTTTCGCGGAAAAATCGCCGGGACCATACCCCGCGCCAACGATGATGCAAGCCTCCAGACGCGGGCCACGCGGAAAAATGATCCCGCCCGCCTGTCAGGCGCGGTCAGCCTTCGGTTGTCGCCTTTTGTGTCTCAGGCCCCGGGGGCGGCGGCGCCTCGGCCCGCGCCTCCGCCATCTGCGTTTCAGTCGGCTTGCGCCAGTTGCGGACAAAGGCGGAGACACGGTCGCCGATTTCGCCGGCGCTCAGGAAAACCGGCACCCGTGCCACGGGTGCGGTCGGCTCGAAGGAAAGGCCAAGGCCGGTGATCCTGCCCTTGTCGTCGACGTCGCGGACGATCAGCTCGATCGGACCGAGCAGCACGCGGTCGGCATATTCGGCATGGCCGCCGAGCCGAGCCGTGACCAGGGCGCCGACGGTGAGTTTTTGCTCGGCTTCGGTCAGTCCCGGCGCGTAAGCCGCCTCCAGTTCAGCGGCGGAGCGCGCCGGATCCACCGCGAAGGCGCCGAAGAAATCGGCATCTTCGGGATCGACCACGGCGCGACTGGCGAACAGCTTGTCGAGCAGGCGCGGATAGCGGTCCGGCACGAAGATGTAGACCTGATCGCCGGCGGCGAGCCGGCCCATGTCCTGGAAGCGCATCGAGCGGCCATCGCGCAGCACCAGCGAGGGCCGCGCCCAGCGCGGGATGCGCTCGCCGCGCGCCACCGGGCTGCCGGGCGCCACGCGGTAGGCAAGAAGCTCGTGATGGGCGGAGCCGGGCAGTTCGAGCTCGACCTTGTCCAGCGGTCCGAGCCGCGCCGGTACGATGAGGCCGAGGCGACGGGCCAACGGCCCGACCGTCCAGCCCTGGATGACCAGCGACACCAGGACGATGATGAAGGCGGTGTTGAAGATGAGGCGGCCATTTTCCAGCCCGCCGAGCAGCGGGGTGATGGCGAGCAGGATCGAGACGGCACCGCGCAGGCCGACCCAGGAGACGAAGGCGACCTCGGGGCGCGGCAAACGGAACGGGACCAGGCAGACCCAGACCGCGATCGGCCTGGCGACGAACATCAGGAACAGGCCGAGCAGAACCGCTGGCACCAGGATCGCCGGAAATTGCGAGGGCGTCGCGAACAGGCCCAGGATCAGGAACATGATGATCTGCGCCAGCCATGACATGCCGTCCTGGAAGCGCTTGAGGATGGTGACGGCGCGGATGTCGGAATTGCCGGCGACCAGGCCGGCAAGATAGACCGCCAGGAAACCCGAGCCACCGATGGCGCCGGCGGCGGCAAAGACCATCAGCGACAGAGTGAGCACGAAGATCGGCAGCAGGCCGTGGTCGAGATTGAGCCGGTCGACGAGGCGCACGATGGCGAGGCCGCCGAGCACGCCGACGACGGCGCCGAGCCCCATGTTGAGGAGGAAGCCGAGGATCAGGTTGGTGACCAGGACATTGGTCTCGGGATTGGCGTGGGCGGCGATGATCTCGACCAGCGTGATGGTCAGGAAGATGGCGATCGGATCGTTGGTGCCGGATTCGACCTCGAGCGTCGAACGCACGCGTTCGCGCAGATTGATCTCGCCAGCGCGCAGCAGGAAAAACACCGCCGCGGCATCGGTGGAGGCCACAGCGGCGCCGAGCAAAAAGGATTCCAACCAGGTGAGGTCGAGCAGGTAATAGGCGGCGGCGCCGAACAGGCCGGTGGTCAGCAGCACGCCGAAGGTCGCCAGCGACAGCGCCGGGCCCGCCGCCTGCCGCAAGGCGTTGAGCGGCGTGCCGAAACCGGAATCGAACAGGATGACAGCCAGCGCCAGTGAGCCGGCAAAATAGGCGATGCGGGCATTGTCGAACTGGATGCCGAGGCCATCCGTTCCGGTGGCGAGCCCTATGCAGAGAAACAGGAGCAGAAGAGGGGCGCCGAAGCGGAAGGCGATCAGGCTCGAAAACGCGGCGGCGACAACAAGCGCGGTGCCGACCAGCGTCACGACATAGATCGCATGCTCCATCCGAAAATCAGCCCCTCAAATTCGTCTCTCTCCTGGTTTAAGGGAGAGTGGGGCGAAGACGTGACCAGTGCAAGGCGGTGGGGTGGCTTTTTGACCTATGCCGCTGATTTTCGGGTGTTTTGGCGCTCAGGACGCAGATCGGGAAAGTGTCCCTCATTCTCATGAAAAACGCCCGGACAAAGCCGGGCGTTCGAGGTCTCGAAAAGCAGAGTTCTTGCGATCAGGCGATGGTCTTGCCGAAGGCGACCGACGTGTCGGACATGCGGTTGGAAAATCCCCATTCATTGTCGTACCAGGACAGCACCGATACAAAGTTGCCGTCCATCACCTTGGTCTGGTCGAGCGCCATGATCGAGGAACGCGGATCGTGGTTGAAGTCGATCGACACGTTCGGGTGATGGGTGACGCCGAGAATGCCCTTCAGCTTGCCGTTGGAAGCGGCGATCACCGCCTCGTTGATCTCCTGGACGGTGGTCGACCGCTTGGCGATGAACTTGAAGTCGACGACCGAAACATTCGGGGTCGGAACGCGGATCGAGATGCCGTCGAGCTTGCCCTTGAGATCGGGCAGGACCAGGCCGATCGCCTTGGCCGCACCGGTCGAGGTCGGGATCTGCGACAAGGCGGCGGCGCGGGCGCGGTAAAGATCCTTGTGCATGGTGTCCAGCGTCGGCTGGTCGCCGGTGTAGGAATGGATCGTCGTCATCATGCCCTTTTCGATGCCGACCGTCTCGTGCAGCACGGCGGCCAGCGGCGCCAGGCAGTTGGTGGTGCAGGAGGCATTCGAGATGACGATGTGGTCCTTGGTCAGCTTGTCGTGGTTGATGCCGTAGACGACGGTGAGGTCGGCGCCGTCCGACGGAGCCGAGACAAGCACGCGCTTGGCGCCGGCGGTCAGGTGCGCGGCGGCCTTGTCGCGGGCGGTGAAGATGCCGGTGCATTCAAGCGCGATGTCGACGCCCAGTTCCTTCCACGGCAGCTGCGTTGGGTCCTTGATCGCGGTGACCTTGAACTTCTCCTTGCCGACGGTGATCTGGTCGCCGGAAACCGAAACCTCATGCGGGAAGCGGCCGTGCACGCTGTCAAAGCGCAAGAGGTGGGCGTTGGTCTCGACCGGGCCGAGATCGTTGACGGCGACGACGTCGATGTCCTTGCGGCCGGATTCATGGATGGCGCGCAGGATGTTGCGGCCGATGCGGCCGAATCCGTTGATGGCAACTCTGACGGTCATTTTTCTCTCCCTGAGAGCTGAAAGGCTGACGATGGGTCCGCAGCTTCATAGCGGCGGACGGGCAAAGAATCCAGCCGCCGCGACGTGGATTTAAATCGATTAGGTTGGGCCAGTCCCGCGAAACCGCTGTGCGCGGTTTCGCGGGAGCATTCTTGTTCGTGCATGTCGTTATCCCAAAACCGCGATGCATTTTTGGGCGACATGCATGGGCCTTACTTGCCGTGCAGGCGGGCTTCCGCCACCTTGGCCGCCGCTTCGGCGGTGATGCCGAAATGCGGATAGAGCTGTTCGATCGTGCCCGAGGCGCCGAAGCCGGTCATGCCGACAAAGATGCCGTCGGAGCCGATGAGGTGATCCCAGCCCTGGCGGATGCCGGCTTCGATCGCCATCTTCACCGGCGCATTGCCGATCGTCTTCTTGCGGTAGTCGTCGCTCTGCTTGTCGAACAGTTCGAAGCAGGGCACCGACACGACGCGGGTCGGGTGGCCGTGCTTTTCCAGCAGCTCGCGGGCAGCAAGCGCGATCTCGACCTCGGAGCCGGTGGCGAAGATCGTCACCGCCGCCTCGCCGCTGGCAGCGGCCAGCTCATAGGCCCCCTGGCTGCTCAGGTTCTCGGCAACGAACTCGGTGCGTACCGTCGGCAGGTTCTGGCGGGTCAGCGCCAGCGTCGACGGGGTCTTTTCCGACTCGAGCGCGATCTGCCAGCATTCGGCGGTCTCGACCGCGTCGGCCGGACGGAAGACATTGTGGTTGGGAATGGCGCGCAGGGCTGCCAGGTGCTCGACCGGCTGGTGGGTCGGGCCGTCTTCGCCCAGACCAATGGAATCATGGGTCATGACGAAGATCGAGCGGATGCCCATCAGCGAGGCCAACCGCATCGACGGACGGGCATAGTCGGAGAAGCACATGAAGGTGCCGCCATAGGCGATGAGGCCGCCATGCAGTGTCAAGCCGTTGAGCGCTGCGGCCATGCCATGCTCGCGGATACCGTAGTGGACATAGCGCTGGCCATAGTCGTCGGGGGTGATGTTCTTGGTCTGGCTGGTCTTGGTGTTGTTGGAGCCGGTCAGGTCGGCGGAGCCGCCGATGGTCTCGGGCACGGCGCCGTTGATGACTTCCAGCGCCATCTCGGACGATTTGCGGGTGGCGACCTTCGGCTTGTCGGCCGAGAGCTTCTTCTTGTAGTCGGCGATGACGGCGTCGAAATTGGACGGCAGCTTGCCGGCGAGGCGACGCTCGAATTCAGCCTTCAGCTTCGCGTCGGCCTTGGCGAGGCGGCCTTCCCAGTCGGTGCGCGCCTTGACGCCGGCCTTGCCCGCCGTGCGCCAGGCGTCGAGGATGTCGGCCGGAATTTCGAAAGGCGGCGAATCCCAGTTGAAGAACTTGCGCGCACCAGCGATCTCGTCGGCGCCGAGCGGTGAACCGTGCGCCTTGTTGGTGCCGGCCTTGGTCGGCGCGCCGAAGCCGATGGTGGTCTTGCAGGCGATCATCGTCGGCTTGTCGGAGTGGCGGGCGGCTTCGATGGCATAGGCGATCGCTTCCGGATCCGTGCCGTCGATATGGCTGGCGTTCCAGCCAGAGGCCTGGAAGCGGGCAACCTGGTCGGTATTGTCGGCAAGCGAGACCGGGCCGTCGATCGAGATGTTGTTGTTGTCCCAGAAGACGATCAGCTTGTTGAGCTTGAGGTGACCGGCAAGCGCGATGGCTTCCTGGGAAACGCCTTCCATCAGGCAGCCGTCGCCGGCCAGCACATAGGTGTAGTGATCGACGAGGTCGTTGCCGAAGGCGGCGTTCATGATGCGCTCGCCGAGCGCGAAGCCGACCGAATTGGCGAGACCCTGGCCGAGCGGGCCGGTCGTCGTCTCGATGCCGGTGGCATGGCCGTATTCGGGGTGGCCGGCGGTCTTCGAGCCCAACTGGCGGAAATGCTTGATCTGGTCGAGGGTCATGTCCTCGTAGCCGGTCAGATGCAGCAGCGAATAGAGCAGCATCGAACCATGGCCGGCCGACAGGATGAAGCGGTCGCGGTCGGCCCAGTGCGGGGCCTTGGGGTCATATTTCAGGAAGCGCGTGAACAGCACCGTGGCGATGTCGGCGCAGCCCATGGGCAGGCCGGGATGGCCGGACTGAGCCTTCTCGACGGCATCCATGGAGAGAAAACGGATCGCATTGGCCATCCGGTCATGTTGTTCACGCGACGTCATGGTACCTCCGGGGTGGGGGTTTGGGGCCTTGGGAGAGGCCTTGAAAGGGGTGCGCGACACATAGCAGGCGCGGGCTTTTAGTCAACAAACCGGTGCGCATTTGCCGGCCTTGCAATGCCGCCGGCGGGTCTACATTAGCGTTAGCGGGGGACAGTCGCGAGAGCTTTGTTGACGTTGCCTTCACCCGGTGCCTAATGTTTCTCACATAACGCGTTCTGAACGCGAACGATTCGGTGATGGGCAGGGCACAGGACGAAGCCATGACCGGGGAAGCCACGCTCAAGGAAGTGATCGCCAGGCTGGGTAAAGCCATCGAGGGCCTGGAAAATGCCGTCGCGGCCAAGCTCGAGCACGAACGCGACTACTCGGAAGCCGAGGCCGAGGTGCAGCGGATGAATGCCGACCGCTCCCGGCTTGCACAGGAACTCGACAATTCCGAAGCGCGCGCCGAACGGCTGGAAGACGCCAACAAGGAAGTGTCGCGACGGCTGGTGACCGCCATGGAAACCATCCGCGCCGTGTTGGACAGGTAGGGGCTGGACAGGTAGGCCAATGGCACAGGTCACGGTTTCAATCGACGGCAAGCAGTATCGGATGGCCTGCGACGAAGGCCAGGAAGAGCACCTGATCGACTTGGCCGAACGCTTCGATCGCTACGTCTCGCATCTGAAGGATTCTTTTGGCGAGATCGGCGACCAGCGGCTCACCGTGATGGCCGGCATCATGGTGATGGACGAACTCTCCGAGCTCCAGAAGCGCGTCAAGGGCATGGAAAGCGAAGTCCTGACACTGCGCAAGACGCGCGACGACGCGCTGACCAAGGCCGACAAGAACGACAGCGTGCTAACCACTGCGCTCGGCGCGCTGGCGCAGCGGATGGAAGACCTGACGACGACGCTGGCCGTGAAGTCCTAGGCTTCACCGCTGCCGGCAGGTAAATTTCCGCATTCTCCAGCAAAAGGCGAAAATTTTTCGCGGGCCGCGTCGCAGCCGGCGGCCTCGGCGTTTGAAGGTAGCCGCCGGAGTGGTAAAAGGGTCCGAACCCGCCAGCCGGCGGCATTTCACAGGGGTAGGGACCATGAGCCTTCGTATCAACGACATCGCACCCGATTTCACCGCCGAGACCACGCAAGGGACGATCAGGTTCCACGAATGGATCGGTGACGGCTGGGCGATCCTGTTCAGCCACCCGAAAAACTTCACGCCGGTCTGCACGACCGAGCTTGGCACGATGGCCGGGCTGGAGGGCGAATTCAAGAAACGCAACGTCAAGATCATCGGCATCTCCGTCGACCCGGTTGCGAGCCACGACAAGTGGCAGGCCGACATCAAGACGGCGACCGGCCATTCGGTGCACTATCCGCTGATTGGCGACAAGGACCTCAAGGTCGCCAAGCTCTACGACATGCTGCCCGCCGGTGCCGGCGAGACTTCGGAAGGCCGCACGCCCGCCGACAACGCCACTGTGCGCTCGGTCTACGTCATCGGGCCGGACAAGAAGATCAAGCTGGTGCTGACCTATCCGATGACCACGGGCCGCAACTTCGACGAGATCCTGCGCGCGGTCGATTCCATGCAGCTCACCGCGAAGCACCAGGTGGCGACGCCGGCAAACTGGAAGCAGGGCGAGGACGTCATCATCACCGCCGCCGTTTCAAACGAGGATGCCATCAAGCGTTTCGGCGCCTTCGAGACCATCCTGCCCTATCTCAGGAAGACCAAGCAGCCGTCCGCCTGAGCGCTTCGGAACGGTTTTTGGCTTTCTTGCCCTTGTGAGCCAAGGGATGCTTGACTGAGCCACCCGAGTGGACAACCATGCTCCTCTCGGGTGCCGCCAGAGAAAATCATTCCTGTCGGCCGGAGCGGTCCATCGTTTCGCGGAACCGTGGAACCACTCCAGCCCGTTGTTTCGACGCAATTCCGATCGGAAAACCGTGTCACGCTTTTCCTGGAATTGCCTCAGGGGTTTGGGGAAGCCGAAATTGGACGTAGCTTTGGCCAGGCCGCAGGTCAGCGGCTTCTATGACAAGCCGACCGGGGCCATCCAGTATGTCGTCGCCGACCAGGCGACGAGGCGATGCGCCATCATCGATCCGATCCTCGATTTCGACGAGAAGTCCGGTGCGACCGGTACGAAGAACGCGGACGCCTTGCTCGATTTCATCCGGGACAACGGGCTCGAACTCGAGTGGATTCTCGACACCCATCCGCATGCGGATCATTTCTCGGCGGCGCACTACCTGAAGCAGAAAACCGGGGCACCCACCGCCATCGGCGACAGGGTCGTCGAAGTCCAGAAATTATGGAAGGCGATCTACAACTGGCCGGATTTTCCCGCCGACGGCTCGCAATGGGACAGGCTGTTCGGGGAAGGCGAGACGTTCCGGATCGGAACCGTTCCAGTCAAGGTCCTTTTCTCACCCGGGCACACGCTGGCTTCGATCACCTATGTGGTCGGTGATGCCGCCTTCGTCCACGATACGCTGTTCATGCCCGACAGCGGCACGGCGAGAGCGGATTTTCCCGGCGGGAGCGCCACGCGGCTCTGGCACTCGATCCAGGGCATCCTGGTGTTGCCGGACGAGACGCGCGTCTTCGTCGGCCACGACTATCAGGCCGGTGGGCGCGAACCCTTGTGGGAAAGCACGATCGCGATGCAGAAGGCCACCAACATCCACCTCGTTGCCGCGCGTGCCGAGGCCGATTTCGTCGCCCTGCGCGAAGCCCGCGACAGGACGCTGCCGATGCCGAGGCTGATCCTGCATGCGCTGCAGGTCAACATGAATGGCGGCCGGCTGCCGGAGCCGGAAGCCAATGGCCGGCGATACCTGAAGTTCCCCCTGGATTCGCTTTGAGCTTGCGGTGCTGAGCCGACAACAGGCTTCCTGTCAGCTGCGTAGGGTACAAAAGGAAACGGCGGCGCCAGTTTCCTGGCGCCGCCGTTCTGTTTCGTTGCCGAAGCTGGCTCAGGCCGCCGGCTGGGCCTCGATGGTGCGTAGCGCCTGGGTCTGGCGCTTGGCGGCGGCCTTGACCGCATCCTGCACCTTCTCGAAGGCGCGCACCTCGATCTGGCGCACGCGCTCGCGGCTGATGTCGAACTCGGCCGACAGCTCTTCCAGGGTCAGCGGCTCTTCCGCGAGGCGACGGGCCTCGAAGATGCGCCGCTCGCGCTCGTTGAGCACGGCAAGAGCGCCTGACAGCATGCCGCGCCGATTTTCCAGCTCGTCCTGCTCGATCAGCATGTCTTCCTGGCTTTCGTGGTCGTCGACCAGCCAGTCCTGCCATTCGCCGGACTCGCCTTCGCTCGCCCGGATCGGCGCGTTGAGCGAGGCGTCGCCCGACAGGCGGCGGTTCATCGACACCACTTCGGCTTCGGACACGTTGAGGCGGGTGGCGATCTCGGTAATCTGGTCGGGCTTCAAATCGCCATCGTCGAGCGCCTGGATCTTGCCCTTCACCTTGCGCAGGTTGAAGAACAGACGCTTCTGGTTGGCGGTCGTGCCCATCTTGACCAGGCTCCACGAGCGCAGGATGTACTCCTGGATCGAGGCCTTGATCCACCACATGGCATAGGTCGCGAGGCGGAAGCCGCGCTCGGGTTCGAACTTCTTGACGGCCTGCATCAGGCCGACATTGCCTTCCGAGATCACTTCGCCGATCGGCAGGCCATAGCCACGATAGCCCATGGCGATCTTGGCGACGAGCCTCAAATGGCTGGTGACGAGCTTGTGCGCAGCAGAAGTGTCTTCATGCTCGGCGTAACGCTTGGCGAGCATGTACTCTTCCTGCGGCTGCAGCATGGGAAAGCGGCGGATTTCTTCCAGGTAGCGGCTGAGGCCGCCTTCGCCGGAAACGATACTGGGTAATGACTGGGCCATGATAGCGCGCCCTCTCTATTGGAGTGATGCCCCCGAAACGCGGCGGGCATATGACACGAGCACCAAAAGGCTCGCTCGCGACGTCAGGTGTTTATACAGGAACAAAACCAGAAAAGACAGGCGTTTGTTCAACACGAAACAGTGTGTCACGTTGAAGTGAACAATGCGGGTCAGGTTTTGAAGGTTAGCCTTGAAGGGTGTTGTTGACGGGGTTCAAAGCTTGCGGAAGCCGCCGACGAGTTCCTCCATGTCCCCCGGCAACGGCGCCTCGAACCTCATCGATAGATGGGTAGCCGGGTGACGAAATGCAAGGAGCCAGGCATGCAAAGCTTGCCGGGAAAATGCCTTGACCTGGCTTTTCAGCGGTTCAGGCAGCCGGTTGGCCTTGGTCCGGAACGCCTGGCCGTAATCCGGGTCACCGATCACCGGATGGCCGATATGCGCCATGTGGACGCGGATCTGGTGGGTGCGGCCGGTCTCCAGCCGGCATTCGACCAGGCTTGCCGTGGCGAATTCCTGCTGTTTGTCGCCGAAACGCTCCTGCACGGCGAAGTGGGTGACGGCATGGCGGGCATCGTCGCGCCCTTCCGGCACCACGGCGCGGCGCACCCGGTCGGCGGCGCGGCCGAGCGGCGCGTCGACCGTTCCCGTCGGCCGCTGCGGGATGCCCCAGACCAGCGCCAGATAGGCGCGTTCGAGATCGCCGGTCAGGCCGTGATCGGCAAAGGCTTCGGACAGCGACTTGTGGGCGCGGTCGGTCTTGGCGACCACCATGACGCCGCTGGTCTCCTTGTCGAGGCGATGGACGATACCCGGCCGCCGCACGCCGCCGATGCCCGAAAGACTGTCGCCGCAGTGATGGATCAGCGCGTTGACCAGCGTGCCGGTCCAGTTGCCGGCGCCAGGATGCACGACAAGCCCGGCCGGCTTGTTGATGACGATCAGTTCATCGTCCTCATAGAGCACATCGAGCGGGATGTTTTCGCCTTGCGGCTCGGCCGGCTCCGGCTCCGGCATGGCGACCGACACGCTTTCGCCCGCGGTCATCTTGCGCTTGGTCTCCTCGACAG
Organism: Mesorhizobium sp. RCAM 05104; assembly: GCF_059683645.1. Taxonomy (NCBI): domain Bacteria; kingdom Pseudomonadati; phylum Pseudomonadota; class Alphaproteobacteria; order Hyphomicrobiales; family Phyllobacteriaceae; genus Mesorhizobium; species Mesorhizobium sp. RCAM 05104. The sequence goes on from NZ_CM185033.1 coordinate 4,412,758, forward strand.
GCTTGCCGTCGACCTTGACCGCGCCCTGCCTGATCAGCATCTGCACGCGGCTGCGCGACATGTCCGGACCGAGGCTGGCCGCCAACCACTGGTCGAGGCGCTGGCCGGCCGCATCCGCGCCCGCGACCAGCACGGTGGGGGCTGCCCCTATGAATTGGTCCTCTATCAATTCAGGGGCCTCTTCGCTATGAGCGCTCATCGAAAATCGTTCCGGAATGCTTTGCCATGGCCATCGCCGAGGAAGACCCAGTTGAAGGTCGGGAGAAGCCGCTCGACCCCGAGGTCGAAAAGGTGCGCAAGAAACTCGTCCGCTTCGTCGGGATCAATCTCGGTCTGCTGTTTCTTGCCCTTATGGTGGTGATCGGGGCCCTTGTCTACAAAGCGCGCAACGCACCGCCCGCGACCCCGCCGCTGGCCGGCGACATCCAGGCGCCCGCCGGCGAGCCGGTCAGCGGCGACATCGTGCTGCCGGTTGGCGCCAAGGTGGTCAGCCAGTCGCTGTCCGGCAACCGTGTCTCGATCGACGCCGAGCTTGCCGACGGCAGCCGCACGATCTTCGTCTATGATATCGCCGAGCGCCGTCTGATCGGCCGTTTCGCGATCCGTAACAAATGAGCCGGCCGCAACAAATGCGCAGGCTTCGGGCATGACCGGGTTCGCCGAACATCGTCGCGTGGCGACCGTAGCGCTGGTGGTCGCCAGCTATGACGAGGCGATTGCCTGGTATGTCGAGCGGCTCGGCTTCCTGCTCGTCGAGGACGTCGATCTCGGCGGCGGCAAGCGCTGGGTGACGGTGGCGCCGGCCAACGGTCAAGGCGCCAGGCTGCTCCTGGCCGAGGCTTCCGACGAGGCACAGAGGAACAGCATCGGCAACCAAACCGGAGGCCGGGTGTTTCTGTTCCTCGAGACCGACGACTTTGCCCGCGACCATGCGGCGATGCTGGAAAAGGGCGTCGAGTTCCGCGAGGCGCCGCGCGTCGAGCCCTATGGCACGGTGGCGGTTTTCGCCGATCTGCACGGAAATCTCTGGGACCTGATCGAGCCGAAACGGTAGGCTTGCAGCCGACTTTTCCCCGATAAGGGAAAGCCGCCGAACCCCAGTTGCTTTTTCCCAGCCGTCAGCCTATATCGCCGGTTCTTGAACGCGCCCATCGTCTAGCGGTCAGGACACCGCCCTCTCACGGCGGGAACAGGGGTTCGATTCCCCTTGGGCGTACCAAGTGATTTTCTGCCAGATGTGATGCTTGCGCAGCAAGGCCTGTTGCAGCAAGTTGGCCGCATGAAACAACTGGCCTTGACCCTCCTCGTCTCCGTGTCCGTGATTGCCCAGTGTAACCCGTCGTTCTCCAAGGACAGGAAGATCACGGGTACCATTCGAGGCTTCGAATGTGGTGACAATTGCTATCTGACCATCGTCGACCGCAAGAAGGCCGAGCAAGTTGGCCTGTGTGCCGCACCCGAGTGCGAAAGCTGGAACGAGCAGACCGTGATGCCGTCTCGCTACAAGGGAAAACGCGTGACCGTTACGGTCGGGCAAGGGCAGCAGGTCGATGACAGCGGCAACGTCATGGGAGAGATGATGGCGTTCAAGAAAATCATCTTTCTCGACTGACGATTGTGCTGCGCGGGCGAAATCAAGATTTCGCTCACCATTCGCCTATCTACCGGAGGCAATTCGCTTTCGGCGCGACCAGATGTACCGGTGCAAATGTCGAAAGAAAATGGTCGGCTCAGTGCCGGCCTTTTTGCTTTTGGCGTGCTGCGCCTTGGGCGCACCTCTTTCTCAGAGCTCTCCACCAATCGTCCAACCCAGGCCGCATTCGCCGCTTCTGGCGCAGCGGGGCCGATTGGATTAGCATCGCGGGATGGATCCCCGGCTAGAGCGGCGCGCAGAACGCCGTTGCCCAAGCAGATCCGGACGGGCAGCGATGCCTCGGGAGGGAGACCAATGCAGAAACTGCAGTCGCAAGGCGTGCATCACATCACCCTGGTCGGCGCCGGGCGCCAGACCTCGATCGATTTCTGGGAAGGCGTGCTCGGCATGCCGTTCATCTTCGAGCAGCCTAATCTCGACAAGGCGAGTGAAAGCCACCTCTATTTCGATCCGGGCGACGGCCGGCTGATCACCGTCTTCACCGACGAGAGCCGCACGCCGGAGAAACGGCGCACGCCGACCGATCCGGGTTGCGTCCATCACATCGCCTTTGCGGTATCGCGCGTCACCTTCCTGCAGGCGGTCGCCCGGCTCGACGAGCGCGCCATCAAGCACAGCGGCGTCAAGGATCGCGGCTTCATGGATTCGATCTATTTCGAGGACCCGCTCGGCCTGCTGATCGAGCTCGCCTCCTACCGCTTCGAGCCGCCGGCGGGCTTCACCCATGCCGACGTGCTGATGGAAGCGCACGGACTGCGTGTCTCGCGCGGCGACTACAACATTGCGGAAGTGCATCTCGCCGATGCGATCCAGGCGCTTGTCGAGCGTTCCCGCGCAACCTTGTCGGACGACCGGGCGCCGAAGAACCCATACTGACGATAGCCAAAACAAAAGGGAGGAACACAATGGCAAAGACAGCGATCAAGGGTGCGAAGAAGCCGGCGGCCAAGGCAGCCGCAAAGCCGGTGGGGAAGGCTGCGAAGCCAGCAGCCAAGCCAGCGCCAAAAGCTGCCGCGAAGGCGACGGCAAAGTCGGCGGCCAAGGCGACCGCCAAACCCGCACCGAAGGCCAAGGCGAAGTCGGCGAAGAAGCCGGTGCTGAAGCTCAGCATGCTGAAGCCGAGCGTCAACAACATGACCGTTCGGGTGTTTGCGAGAGCGGCCGGGTTCGATCATGCCGAGACCGACGCCTGGGGCACCACGCGCTCGCCCGAATACATGGCGCGCAACCCGGCGCATCTGACGCCAATGATCGAGGACAAGAGCCTGCCACGCGGCGTTCTGTGGGAAAGCTGCGCCATCATGCAGTATCTCGCCAACAAGCATGGGCTGGAGAAGTTCTATCCGAAGGCACCGGCCAAGCGGGCCATGATCGACAGCGCCATGTTCTATCTGATCGGCACGCTCTACCCCTATGTCGCACGCGCCACCTATCCGGCGCTCGGCTTCCCGCAATATGCCGGCGAGGTCGGCCATAGCGACGCCCACCCCGACAAGAAGTCCGAAGCCCAGAAAGCAGCCATGGCCGCGATCGCCGAGCCACTGGAGGTGTTCCACAGCTTCTTCCGGGACGGCAAGCCGTTCATCGGCGGCTCGAACCCTTCGATCGCCGACATCCGCCTGGCGGCGACGCTCGAATTCCTGGCCGTCATCGACTACCCCTTGCCCAAATGGGCGAAGGACTATGTGGAGGCGATCGAGAAGAAGCTCGGCAAGGCCTACGCCGAGCCGGCCGCCGACGTGCGCGGCTACATCGCCTATGTGAGGTCGCAGGCCAAGGCCTGAGGTTAGGGATTCATTAACCAATACCCTGTCTACTGCCGGTAATTCACCCCGCGACCACGGATGTACTGGCGCCGAGGTGAAAGGAAAGGTCGGCGCAATGCCGGCCTTTTTGCTTTTTTCACACGCCATCGCCGGCGGTGAGACGAGCAGGCGGTGCGAGCGTTTTTCGGCATCAACTTTTTATCGAGAGATATTGTCATTGCCGGTGTTGGCCTTACCATCGATTCCGGCAGTCCGGCAGGGATTGTCGGTTGACGGTGAAGACATGGGGATTGCGATGAACATCGTGGCCAAACTTGCGATTGCGGGCGTTATGTCGGCAGGCATCGCCTGCCCGTCGTTTGCCGCGCCGCTCAACACCATGAACGAAGTGAAGGCCGCGATCCAGGCATGCTGGACGCCGCCGGCCGACGCCGGAAATGCCAGCGTCACGTTGAGCTTCAGCTTGAAGCGCGACGGCACGCTGATCGGTCCACCGAGGCCGACAGCAATCAAGGTGGACGGCGACGCCAAGGCCAAGAAATCATTCGTCGATGCCGCCACCACGGCCTTGCAGAACTGCCTGCCCTTATCCTTTTCGCCGACGCTGGCGCAAGGCATGGCAGGCAACGTGTTCATGTTGCAATTCACCTCTCCCAAAAAATAAGCCGAAGCCGGCATGCACCGGTGGGCATGCGCGACCCTTGACCCATTCGGGCTCGGTGATGACTACGCGGGCTCAGTGACGACTGCGCCTGGCATCTGCATGGCGCGCAAGATCGGGCGTCTCGAAGACATAGTCATTCCAGGCCGATTCCGGGATCTGGCCAGCCAGATAGCATTCCAGCAGCAGCCTGTGCTCGGGGCTGAGAGGCCTTGGCGCGCGTTCGTGATCCAGCCCAAGCGAGTGAAACAGGTTTCTTGTCAGGTCCGAGACCGTGAATTGGATCGACATCTGCGTTCTCCTTCGACCATCAACGCCGAAGGCCGGGCAAAGGTTTCGGGAGGGCAGCCGGTAACGATGGTTTGATCGCGGCTTCGCCGCACCTCAGTCACCGGCTCTGTGTGGTCGGCGCGGCCTTCTTCCTAAAGCCGTTCCGAAGTCGACGGCTGGCCGGTATCGGCGAGCCTGCCGGAAGCGGGCACACGATACGCCTGGAACGCAGGGGCGCTCGCAGCGTTGTCATCGACATCAGCCAGGAGAAACGCCATGGCCACATTCAGGGAAATGAGGGTGCTGGAGATCGTCGAGGACGATGCCCTGACCTCCGAGCAAAAGATCGCTGGGCTGCGCGAGATCGAGTCCGAGGCGCGGGGATTGCAACGGGCCGCGTCGGAAAGCCCGATGAACGACGATGACGGCTGGCAGGACGATTTGCGCCAGGTTCGGCTTGCGCTCGACAAGCTGGGCGCGACAGAGCCCAAAAAGGGTGCGGCCTCGCTGTAAGGCAATTGCCTTGAAGGGGCTTTTCCGGGCGTCAGTCGCAGACCATGCGAATTCTCTTGCCGGGTTCGCTGACATTCCTGCATGCCAGCGGCTTCGCCGGGCCGGAAGACAGCGAGGGGGGCGTCGAAACCCTGGTCTGGTGCCGTCTCGGCGCGGTGCCCTCGGAAAAGCGCCTTGGCGGCTGCGGCGCTACCGGAAAAGCGCCGCTTTCGGCCTGCGGCTGGGCGTACTCGACATTTGGCGGCGGCCGATCCCAGAAACGCCGGACATCAAGCGGCCTCGGGATGACGACGGTGCCATCATAGGTGCGCGAGCAGCCACTGGCAGAAAGCAGCGACACGCCCACGAAAAAAGGCAAAATCCGTCCGAACATTAGCAACACCCCTAGGTGCTTATATAGCGGCTACGAGCTCGCCGACAACCGGGCGGAATAACGCAGGCCGGACCGGCCGATCGCTCTCTAACCAGCCGTTAAGGTTAGCGGATCGTTAATGCTTCTCGGGCACATTCCGCCGACGAACCACGGAGGGGGTTCGACCTTGGTTTTCGGGGTGGGGATGGCATGGCGGAAGCGGACGAAGCAACGCGCGGCAAACGTGGGACTCGCAAATCGACATCGCATGGCGACGGTGCACCATCGTGCGCCGCCGACATGGATTCGGCCGACGTGCTTCGCCAACTGGTCGAAGCCAGTTCGGACTGGATCTGGGAGACCGACGCCGAGCTGCGATTCTCCTGGCTGTCGCAAAACTACCAGGCAGCCACCGGCATCGATCCGGCCGATGTGCTTGGCCGGTTCCGCTTCGACTTCCTCAAGCAGGTCCTGAACGGCGACCGCAGTGCCGCCGCGCATCTGGAGGATCTGCAGGCGCACCGGCCGTTTCGCGACTTCGTCTATGAACTGAAAGGTGGCCGCGCCGATTGCCGCTGGGTGTTGACCACCGGCTTTCCGAGGTTTGACGACACAGGACAATTCACCGGCTATCGCGGCATCGGCCGCAACGTCACGGCGCTGGCCGGCGCCTTCGAGAAGCTGGAGCAGGGGCCGCCGGCGGGCGGCGAGCCGGCCCAGCTTCTTGCCGATCTCGAGCGGACGATGGACGCCATGCACATGGGGGTCGTGCTGCTTGACGCCAGGCTCGACACGCTGATCGTCAACAAGGCCTATCGCGACCTCTCCAGGATTCCGGAAGGCGCCGTGACCGTCGGCGCTCCGTTCAGCCTGTTGATGGAACTCAACCGCCGCAACGGCATCTACGGCGACCTCGACGAACAGCAATGGCAGCGCTACCTCGCCACCCGCATCGAGGAGATTCGCGCCGGCTCCGTCGCGCCACGCGAGTTTTCCCATGCCAATGGCAGGACGATGATGTTCTCGGTGACGGCGCTGTCCGGGGGCAAGCGGCTATTGACCTATTATGAGGTCACCGAGGTCAAGCGTCGCGATGCCGAGATCGAGAGCGCCAACGCCAAGATCGCCGAAACCTTCGCCAATCTCCGCACCATGGTCGATCAGATGCCGATCGGTGTCCTCGTCGTCGATGCCGACATGCGCGCCGAAGTCATCAACCGTGCCTTCTACGATTTCTGGCAGATCGACGCCCGGCGCGCCGAGATCGGCTGCAACTTCCGCGATCTGATGAACGCCAGCCGCGACGTCGATCCGTACGGCTCCGAGGACGCGACTTGGCAGCAGCATATCGCCGATCGCGAGGCGGAAATCAGGGCCGGCACGGCCGGATCACGGCAGTTCCCGCGCAATGACGGCCGCACGCTGATCTCGTCGATGGCACCGCTGGCCGGGGGCAGGCGGCTGATCTCCTATGTCGACGTCACCGACATGAAGAACCGCGAAGCCGAACTCGCCGACGCGCTGGAGAAAGCGCGGCTGGCGGAAGCGGTCATCAACGCCGTCAAGGATCCGATCTTCGTCAAGGACGACAATCTGCGCTTCGTGTTCGTCAACGAGGCGTTCGCCACCTTGTTCGGCCAGACGCCTCGGGCCATGCTCGGCAAGCCCGGCGGCGATTTCCTCACGCTGAACGATGTCGCGCTTTTCGAACAGAGCGAACGGGACGTGCTGGCCACCGGACGGCCCTACGAAGGGGAAGAAAATTTCGAGGCCGAGGGCGCCAGCCGCTCGCGCATCGTCAGGAAGAGCCGCGTCGGCATGGCCAGCGGCCGCAACTATGTCGCCGGCTTCATCTTCGACATTTCCGACATGAAGCGCCGCGAGACGGAAGCCGAGGACGCACGCAAGAACCTCGCGACCGTGCTGGAATCGCTGCCGGCCGCCGTCATCATCTATGACCGTGACGACAAGTTCGTCTTCGCCAACCGCAAGCTGCAGGACACGCTGCCTGAACTGAAGCCCGTGTGGCAGGCAGGCCGCACCTTCCGCGAGGCCTTGGCGCTTGGCCATTCGGTCGGCTATTTCCGCCTTAGTGGCGACCCCGAAGTCGACAAACTGTACGACAGCGATCCCGAGCGCTGGCTCGACGGCATTCTCGCCCGCTACCGTTTGCCCAACTCATCCTATGAGCGTCTCAATCCCGATGGCCGCTGGTATCAGGTCTACGACATGCGGACCGAGGATGGCACCTTCATCGGCGTGCGCGTCGACATCTCCGAGATCAAGAGCCGCGAAAAGGCGCTGCAGGAAAGCATGCGTCAGATCGATCTGTTCCGGCACGTCATGGACGAGCTGCCGGTGGCCGCCTTCATCAAGGCGCAGGATCTGAGCATCGAATTCGTCAACAAGGCCTGGTGCGCGCTGACCGGCATTGCCAAGGAAGACGTCATCGGCCTCACCGACCGCCAGCTGTTCGGTGCCGAAGAGGCCGAAAGCTACAGCCACGACGACACCGAGGTCGTCGTCACCGGTCGCGTCAGGGAGATCGAGGAGCCCGTCACCCATCGCGACGGCACGCTGCGGCAGTTGATGACGCGCAAGAGCCGCCTGGTGGCGCTGGACGGATCGGTGCATCTGGTCGGTTCGAGCACGGACATCACCGAGGTCAAGGCGCGCGAGCGTGCGCTGGAAGAGAGCATGCGCGAGAACGAGGTGTTCCGCAGCCTGATCGACAACGTGCCGGTCTCGATCTACGCCAAGCGCTCGGACCTCAGGCAGTTCTACGTCAACAAGGGCTGGTGCGATCTCACCGGTCTCAGCAGGGAAGATGCGCTCGGCAAGACCGACATCGAGATTTTCGGACAGGATGGCGAAGCCTTCGTCAACAGCGATCTCGCCGTGCTGCGCACCGGCGAAACGCAGGAGGTCGAGGAAACTGTGACGCTTGCCGACGGCAGCGTGCGCCACCAGTTCGCCCGCAAGGGGGCGATGATCGCGTCCGACGGCTCGCTCTACCTGATCGGGTCGACCACCGACATCACCGAGTTGAAGCTGCGCGAGGCCGAACTGCGCGAGGCGCGTCAGCGCGCCGTGCTCGCCGACCGCGCCAAGTCGGAATTCCTTGCCAATATGAGCCATGAAATCCGCACGCCGATGAACGGCGTGCTCGGCATGGCCGAACTGTTGGCCAAATCGAACCTCGACCCGAAGCAGAAGACGTTCACCGACATCATCGTGAAATCGGGCAACGCGCTGCTCACCATCATCAACGACATTCTGGATTTCTCCAAGATCGATGCCGGCCAGCTGGTGCTCGATCCGGCGCCCTTCAACCTTGCCGAGGCGATCGAGGATGTGGCGACGCTGGTTTCGACCCGCGCCAAGGAGAAGGACCTCGAGCTCATCGTGCGCGTCGAGCCTCGTCTCGAAAGCATGTTCATCGGCGATGTCGGCCGCATCAGGCAGATCGTCACCAATCTTGTCGGCAACGCGGTGAAGTTCACCGACGAAGGCCATGTGCTGGTCGACGTCACCGGCGAACGGGTTCCGACGGGAACGAAACTGACCATCTCGGTTACCGATACCGGCATCGGTATCCCCGAGGAGAAGCTGAAACTCGTGTTTGAAAAGTTCAGCCAGGTCGACACCTCCTCGACAAGACGGCACGAGGGAACCGGCCTCGGCCTCGCCATCACCTCGCGGCTCGTCGATCTGATGGGCGGCGACATTGGTGTCGAGAGCGCCGAGGGCAAGGGCTCGACCTTCTGGTTCACGGTCACGTTGCCAAGGGCCGGGCAGCAGGACGGGCAACGCATCATGCCCGTGGACGTGACCGGCGCGCGCGTGCTGATCGTCGACGACAATGCCGTGAACCGCGCTATCTTGACCGAGCAGATGACATCGTGGACCTTCGATTCCTGCGCGGCCGAAAGCGGCGCCGAGGGCCTCAAGGTGCTGTTCGCCGCCGCCGCCTATGACGTGCCGGTCGATTGTGTCGTGCTCGACTATCAGATGCCGGGCATGAGCGGCGCCGAAATGGCACGGATCGTGCGCAACACCGCTGGCCTTGCCGACACGCCGATCATCATGCTGACCTCGGTCGACCAGTCGCTCGCCAACACCAGCTATCGCGATCTCGGCATAGATGCCCAGCTGATCAAGCCGGCGCGGTCGTCGGTGCTGCTGGAGACGCTGGTCGCCACCATCCAGCGGCATCGCCACGCGACCGGTAGCGAGGCGGAGCCGCTCGCCACCGATGGCGCTCGAGACGACGTTCCGCAGCCACCGCGGTCGACGCCATCGGCACAACGGGCGCTGCTGCAGCCGCCGGCGGTTCGCCCCCGGCTGCCTGCGACCGGCGGTGGCGGGGACAGGCTGGATATTCTCGTGGCCGAGGACAATGAAGTGAACCAGATGGTCTTTACCCAGATCCTGGGCGAGACCGGTTATGGTTTCGAGATCGTCGGCAATGGCCGCAAGGCGCTCGACGCTTTCGGCAGGCTCAATCCATGCATGATCCTGATGGATGTCTCTATGCCGGAGATGAATGGGCTTGAGGCGACCGCCGCCATTCGCCGGCTGGAGGAAGAAACCGGCACCCATGTGCCGATCGTCGGGGTCACCGCGCATGCGCTGAAGGGCGATCGCGAACGCTGCCTGGAGGCCGGCATGGACGACTATCTGCCCAAGCCGATCAGTCCCAGGGCCCTGCTCGAGAAGGTCGAGCGCTGGATCGGCGCTGGTCGCCAGGTTCAGCGCAACGCCGGCTAGCATCGCATCCGCTCGTTCTGAGGGAATCAACCGGGATTCGCCGCAACCCCTGGAGGCAAGACTATGGTGCGATCGCACCATAGCAAAGGCGGCGCCCAGTCGAGACAATGGCCATATTCGAATTCCGCTCTTCCAGTTACGGGCGGGAGCAGCGACCGCCGGCATGAAACAGCGTCAATCTACCCCAACGGACCTGTTTTCGGCGATGGCCCGGCCAAGACATCCTCTGGCTGAGAGCAACGCGCTCCCGTCCGGATTTTCTTTACCAGGGCAGCGATCCGGAAACGGCAGGCCGGCTTCGGTCTGAAACGGCGCAAGTGCCTGATTCCGGGAGCAAAGCCAGGCTCCCCGGCGAGCGCCGGTTGGCTGGCGCCTTCCCTTCCCCGGTGACGCGTTACCGGGGTGACATCAAACTGTCATGCGACTGTAATAATCGAAGGCTATTGGCCTCAGCGGGCGCCGAGAGGAATGGCGCCGAGAGACCATCTTCCGAACAGGAGCAGGCCACATGAGACATTTCATCCGCTCGGCGGCCGTTGCGATTGCAATGGCTACGGCGTCTACCTTCACCCTTTCCGCGGCAATGGCAGCTGATCTTTCCGGCGCCGGCTCGACCTTCATCTATCCGGTGTTCGCCAAGTGGGCCGACACCTACAAGAAAGACACCAACGTTGGCCTCAACTACCAGTCGATCGGCTCGGGCGGCGGCATCAAGCAGGTCATCGCCAAGACCGTGACCTTCGGCGCCACCGACAAGCCGATGTCCGATGCCGACCTGGAAAAGAACGGCCTCGTCCAGTTTCCGATGGTGATGGGCGGCATCGTGCCGATCGTCAACCTCACCGGCATCAAGCCGGGCGAACTGGTTCTCGACGGCAAGACGCTGGCCCAGATCTATCTGGGCGCCATCACCACCTGGGACGATGCCGCGATCAAGGCGCTGAACCCCACGCTCACCCTGCCGTCGACCGCGATCGCCGTCGTGCATCGTTCGGACGGCTCGGGCACGACCTTCAACTTCACCAACTACCTGGTCAAGCTGTCGCCCGACTGGAAGGACAAGATCGGTTCCGACACGGCGGTCGAATGGCCGGTCGGCGTCGGCGCCAAGGGCAGCGAAGGCGTTGCCAACACCGTCAAGCAGACCGACGGCGGCATCGGCTACGTCGAGTATGCCTATGCGTCCCAGAACAACCTGTCCTACTCCAAGATGTTGAACGCTGCCGGCAAGGTTGTCGAGCCGTCGCTCGAATCCTTCGGCTCGGCTGCTTCGAACGCCGACTGGAAGGGTGCGAAGAACTTCAACGTCATCATCACCAACGAGCCCGGCGACGCCACCTGGCCGATCGCCGCATCGACCTGGGTGCTGATCCACAAGACTCCCGAGGATGTCGCCGCCACCGGTGAAGCGCTGAAGTTCTTCGCCTGGGCCTACAAGGACGGCAAGGACATCGCCAAGGGCCTCGACTACGTTTCGATCCCCGACAACGTCGTCGACCTGATCAAGGCTTCGTGGAAGTCGGATATCGTCACCGACGGCAAGCCCGTCTACGCCGGCGAGTAACATCCTCCAAAGGAGCGCCGCGCCGCGGCGCTCCTTTTTCCTCAACACAAAGAGCCGAGCTTCACATGAGCGCTGTCCAGGAAGCCTTGCCAGCCATTCGAGGTTCGCGCGATGCCACCGTCAGGCGGTTCGCGTTGACCGACGCGATCTTCCACGGGCTTACCCGCGCCGCCGCCATATTGGTGCTGGTCCTGCTCGGCGGTGTCGCGATCTCGCTGTTTGCCGGTTCCTGGCAGGCGCTGTCGACCTTCGGCTTCTCCTTCCTGACCAGTGAAAGCTGGAATCCGGTCACCGAAAAATTCGGCGCGCTGGCGCCGATCTACGGCACCATCGTCACCTCGGCGATCGCCATCCTGATCGCCGTTCCGCTCGGCATCGGCATTGCCATCTTCCTCACCGAACTTTGCCCGCGGCCGCTTCGGCGGCCGATCGGCATGGCGGTGGAACTGCTCGCCGGCATCCCGTCGATCATCTACGGCATCTGGGGCCTGTTCGTGCTGGCGCCGTTCCTGCAGACGACCGTGCAGCCCTTCATCATCGGCGCGTTCCACGGCATTCCCGGCCTCAACAGCCTGTTTGCCGGCCCGCCTTACGGCATCGGCCTTTTGACCTCGTCGCTGATCCTGGCCATCATGGTGCTGCCCTTCATCACCTCGATCACCAAGGACGTCTTCGACACGGTGCCGCCGGTGCTGAAGGAATCCGCCTACGGCATTGGCTGCACGACCTGGGAAGTGACCCGCCGCGTTGTCATTCCCTACACAAGGATCGGCATCATGGGCGGCGTCATGCTTGGTCTCGGCCGCGCGCTCGGCGAAACCATGGCGGTGACCTTCGTCATCGGCAACGCGCATCGGATCAGCACCTCGCTGTTCGCACCGGCGACCACGATCTCCGCGACCATCGCCAATGAATTCACCGAAGCCGTCGGCGATCTCTACACGTCTTCGCTGGTGGCGCTCGGCCTGATCCTGTTCGTCATCACCTTCCTGATCCTTGCCATCGCACGCTACATGCTGATGCGCATCGACGCCCGCACGGGAGCCTGACCGATGTCGACAGCCTCATCGCTTCACCAGAGCCGCAAGAGGAAGAATGCCGTGATGATGACGCTGTGCGTCATCGCCGCGGGCATCGGACTTGCCTGGCTGGCGCTCATCCTCGGCGCGCTGGTCTACAAGGGCACCGCCGGCCTGTCCCTCGACGTCTTCACGCAGATGACGCCGCCACCCGGCGACGCCGGTGGGTTGCTCAACGCCATCTACGGCAGCGTGGTGATGACGGTCATCGCCGTCATCGTCGGCACGCCAATCGGCGTGCTTGCAGGAACCTACATGGCCGAATACGGCCGCTTCTCAAAACTCACCACGGTGGTGCGTTTCATCAACGACATCCTGCTGTCGGCGCCGTCGATCATCATCGGCCTGTTCGTCTACGAACTGATGGTGCGGCCGATGGGGCATTTCTCGGCCCTTGCCGGTTCTGTCGCACTCGCCATCCTGGTCATTCCGGTCGTCGTGCGCACCACCGAAGACATGCTCAACCTGGTGCCGAACGCCTTGCGCGAAGCCGGCACCGCGATCGGCGCGCCGCGCTGGGTTGTCATCAAGTCGGTGGCCTACCGCGCCGCTCTTTCCGGTATCGTCACAGGCATATTGCTGTCGATCGCCCGTATTTCGGGCGAGACCGCGCCACTGCTCTTTACAGCGCTCAACAACCAGTTCTGGTCGAGCAATCTCAACGCGCCGATGGCCAGCCTGCCGGTGACCATCTTCCAGTTCGCTCTCAGTCCTTACGAGGAATGGCAGCAACTGGCCTGGACCGGCGCACTCATAATCACATTGACGGTTCTCGCGCTCAGCATCTTTGCTCGCAGCCTGACCGGACGCAGAGAGGACAAATGAGTCAGATGTTGTCTCCAGACATGACGATCGCCGCCGAGGCAACCGCCAAAGCCAAGATCGAGGTCAAGAACCTCAACTTTTACTACGGTCAGAGCAAGGCGCTCAAGGGTATCACCCTGTCGCTGCCCGAGCGCAGCGTCACCGCCTTCATCGGGCCCTCGGGCTGCGGAAAGTCGACGCTGCTGCGCGTCTTCAACCGCATCTACGAGCTCTACCCGAAACAGACCGCCGAGGGCCAGGTGCTGCTCGACGGTCAGAATATCCTTGACCGGTCGCAGGATCTCAACCTGCTGCGGACCAAGATCGGCATGGTGTTCCAGAAGCCGACGCCATTTCCGATGTCGATCTATGAGAACATCGCTTTCGGCGTCAGGCTCTATGAGAAGATCAGCAAGTCCGAGATGGACGGCCGTGTCGAGCAGGCGCTCAAGCGCGCCGCGCTGTGGACCGAGGTCAAGGACAAGCTCAACGCCAGCGGCCTCAGTCTTTCGGGCGGCCAGCAGCAGCGGCTCTGCATCGCCCGCACCGTGGCGGTGAAGCCGGAAGTCATCCTGCTCGACGAGCCGGCTTCGGCGCTCGATCCGCTGTCGACCGCCAAGATCGAAGAGCTGATCGACGAGTTGCAGGCCGACTACACGATCGTCATCGTCACCCACAACATGCAGCAGGCGGCACGCGTCTCGAAGCAGACCGCCTTCATGTATCTGGGCGAACTGGTCGAATTCGACCGCACCGAGAAGATCTTCACGTCGCCCCGCGAGAAGCGCACGCAGGACTACATCACCGGCCGCTTCGGCTGAGCTCAGACATACGAGGACTAAGATCATGGGCGAACATACAGTCGCTTCTTTCGACGAGGATCTCGGACAGATCAGCAGGCTCATCAGCGATATGGGCGATCTCGCCGGCTCGATGGTCGGCGGCGCGACCAAGGCGCTTTTGAATTCCGACAACGCCCTGGCACAGCGCGTTGTCTCCGACGACGCGATCATGGACGCGCGCCAGCGCGAACTCGACGACCGCGCCATCACATTGATCGCCAAGCGTCAGCCGATGGCCGACGATCTGCGCCATGTCGTCGGTTCGATCCGCATGGCCGGCGACCTCGAACGCATCGGCGATCTTGCCAAGAACATAGCCAAACGCGTCGGCACCGTTGGCCTCAGCGTCACGCCTCGCGACCTTTCGCACTCGATCGATGCGATGGCGCAACTGGTGCTGATCCAGGTGCAGGGTGTGATCGAGGAATATGCCGCCGCCGACGCGGCGGCGCTGGCCAAGCTCAGGAACGACGACGAACGCATCGACGTCAAGTACACGTCCGTGTTCCGCGAACTCCTGACCTACATGATGGAGGATCCGCGCAACATCACCGCGTGCACGCATCTGTTGTTCTGCGCCAAGAACCTCGAACGCATCGGCGATCACGTGACCAACATCGCCGAGAATGCGTATTATGTTTTGACCGGCACGCAGCTGCCCGCCAATCGCCCGAAGCAGGACGAGACGGCAATGTCCGCGCCGGCGGCATGACGACAGGGGTGAGCAGCCGATGATCGCGCCACGCATCATGGTGGTGGAGGACGAGGAGCCGCTGGGTGTGCTGCTCCGCTACAATCTGGAGTCAGAGGGTTACCAGGTCGAGGTGGTGACGCGCGGCGACGAGGCCGAGATCCGGCTGCAGGAGAACGTCCCCGACCTTCTGGTGCTGGACTGGATGGTGCCGGCGGTTTCCGGCATCGAACTCTGCCGGCGGCTGAGAATGCGCCCCGAGACCGAGCGGCTGCCGATAATCATGCTGACCGCGCGTGGCGAGGAGAGCGATCGCGTGCGCGGCCTTTCGACAGGCGCCGACGATTATCTGGTCAAGCCGTTCTCGACACCGGAGTTCATGGCCAGGGTCAAGGCGCTGCTGCGCCGCGCCAAGCCGGAAGTGCTGTCCAGCGTGCTCAAGGTTGGCGACATCGTGCTCGATCGTGAGTCGCACCGGGTCTATCGCAAGAAGAGCGAGATCCGGCTCGGACCGACCGAATTCCGCCTGCTGGAATTCATGATGCGCCACCCTGGCCGCGTCTTCTCGCGCAGCCAGCTGCTCGACAATGTCTGGGGCGAGACAATCTATATCGACGAGCGCACGGTGGACGTGCATGTCGGCCGGTTGCGCAAGGCGGTCAACAATGGCCGCATGCCCGATGTCATCCGCACGATCCGCGGGGCGGGTTACGCGATCAGGGAAGACTAGGGACAGTCCGGGCTCAAACCTGCCGGACGACGGTGCCGATCACATTGACGAGAAGGCGCGCCGCGGTCAGGGCCGACAGGCTGTCAATGTCGGCGGGAGGATAGAGTTCGACAAGGTCGAATCCCGCGATCCTGGCCCGCCTGCCGAGGCCCGCGATCAGATCGATCACCTGGGTGTAGGTGAGGCCGCCGGGCGAACGCGCCGCCACGCCCGGCATGATGCCGGGATCGAGGCCGTCGCAGTCGAGGGTTACGACGACCCGCGCCCCTTCCGGAATATGCCGGAGAGCGGCTTCGACGCCCTGGGCGTGAACCTCGCGGGCCGTTACAAGGCGGCTGCCATAGCGCCGTGCCGCTTCGATTTCGGTGAGGCGCGCGCTGCCAACGCCACGGATGCCGACCTGCACGATGCCGGCGACATGCGGCATCTCGCTCGCGCGGCGCATCGGGTTCGAATAGCCGTAGCGCTCGCCATGCACCTCGTCGCGCCAGTCGATATGGGCGTCGATCTGCAGGATCCAGACCGGCCCGTGATCCGCAAAGCCGGCGAGGAAGGGGATGGGCACGGAATCGTCGCCGCCGAGCAGGATCGGTACGGCCGGCAATGCCAGAACCTGACGCGTTTTCGCCTGGATTCGAGCCCTGTTGCCGGTATTGTCATGCATGGTGGTCGGGATGTCGCCGGTGTCGATGCAGCAGACCGGCTTGCCGTCGAACAGCGGGCCGCCGAGATCGAAATCCCAGTGCTCGACGAGCGTGGCATCGCCCTGACTCGCAACGCGGATGGCGTCGGCGGCCAAGGCATAGCCGCGGCTGTCCTCGCCGGGATAGGTGCTGCCGTGGCCGGCTCCGAAGATCACCGCGCGCGGGATACGGCCATCGGCAAGCCAATCGGGAAAGCCGAGAAAGGGAGGCGAGGCGGTCATTTCTTGGTGGTCCTGATGATGGTTTAGCTGAAATTTCAGTGTTGAGGGTGCGGGATGATGAGCATTGGCTGGGCGTGTCGAATTAGACAGCATCCTAACAGTTGGCGCGCCTAACTGACATCATACCCATCGTGAAGCCCGGTTCAGGTCGACCGGTCGTTCAGAATATGCGCTGATCCTCAGGCAACGTTCTTTCCGGCGCCCGTTCGTGCTTGCGCGCCCGGTGCGAAAATCTCCTGGTCGACGAAGGTCAGCGCGCGCATGGCGCAGCCTTCGCGGATCAGCGGCAGTTCGTTCGGCTCGGTGTCGAAGGAAATCGATTCCGAATGCTGGCCTCCGGCGGTCTGGGCTATGGCCTCGCGCAATGCCGGCTCGATCAGGTCGAAGGCCGCGGCGCTGACACCGACCATGGCGACGGGTGCCGGATCGATCAGCGCGAACAGGCTGCCGAGGCCGTAGCCGAGCGCTTCGCCGGCCTTGCGATAGGCTTCACGCTCGGGCCCCGCGCTGTCGCGGGCCGCGGCTGCCAGAGCGCGCATGTCTGCGTCGCTGACATCGGCAACCGGCTCGGTGTCCTCGCCCAGCTGCCTTGCGTTGCGCCAGATGGCGTAGTTGCCGGCATAGGCCTCGACGCAGCCGCGTCGCCCACAGCGGCAGAGCGCGCCCCTCGGCTGGTGGATCATGTGACCGAACTCGCCGCCCGAGGAATGGGTGCCGGTGAACAACTGACCCTTCAGCACCAGGCCCATGCCGATGCCGTGCGAGAGCAGGATGGCGATGAAGTCATCACGGTAGCGCTGCGGATCGCGCCAGCGCAACGCCACCGCCATCATGTTGCAGTCGTTCTCCATGGTGGCGGGGATGCCGAACTCGTCCTCGAGGATGTCGGCGAAGGCGATGTCGGTGTGCGGCGTGATCGGCGACCACAGCATGGCGCGAGCACGGGTGTCGGTAATGCCCTGGATGGCCAGCGCGATGCGGGCGACGCTGCGGACATCAAGATCGGGGTCTTCGAGACGGCGTCGCACGATGGCGACGCATTCACCGATAAGCGCGTCGCGCGACATCGTCAGCGTCTCCAGCCGGCGCTGTTCCTCCGATATCACCTGGCCGGCATAGTCGATGACGGCGACGGACAGGAAGTTCAGAGACAGCACCACGGTCATCACCGCCGCGGCTTCCGGATTGAGGCTGAGGCCGACCTGTGGCCGGCCGCGTTTCAGCGAAGCGGGCTCGCTCGGCTTGCTCTCGGCCAGGATGCCTTCGCCGATCAGGTCGGAGGAAATCGCCGATATGGTCGAGTGGGAGAGGCCCGTGGTCGCGGCGATCTCGGTGCGTGACGGCTGTCCGGCGCGGCGCACGGCCGCAATCACCATTGCCCGGTTGCGCCGGCGCAAATCGTCGTGGCGGATTCCGACCGACATGCTTTCTCACATCCTCCCGGTCGCCGCGGCCTTTCGTGCCCTCCGAAGGCGTCGGCGAAGCCTGAAGCGCGTCGCGCCCCAGGTCGTCATTCCCGCGCCTGTCGTCGTCCCGAAACCGCTGCCCACCCTTGGGCGACACGCGCCAGCCAAATACTGGCAGAAGCGAATTATTCTGTCATTATTTATTCCGAGGCTCGAAAAAAATTCCGAGAGACATCAAAATCCATCAGAATCGATGTTGACAGCGTTCCGGTGTTGGATCAGTATTTTTTCGAGGCTCGAAAAAAGAGCCTGTGTGCCGGCCTTCGGGTCAGTTTGGTCGCGCCATACGCGGCGCAGGGAGGATAACATGAAGAGATTCACAGCCGCCATCCTGGCGGGTGTCGCCATGTCGCT
Source organism: Mesorhizobium sp. RCAM 05104 (assembly GCF_059683645.1). NCBI lineage: Bacteria > Pseudomonadati > Pseudomonadota > Alphaproteobacteria > Hyphomicrobiales > Phyllobacteriaceae > Mesorhizobium > Mesorhizobium sp. RCAM 05104. The sequence continues at coordinate 4,431,199 of NZ_CM185033.1, forward strand.
GACGCTCGCGTCGGTCGCGCAGGCGAAGGACAAGGTCATCGGCGTTTCGTGGTCCAACTTCCAGGAAGAGCGCTGGAAGACGGACGAGGCCGCCATGAAGGCGGCGATCGCGGCCGCCGGCGACAAGTATATCTCCGCCGACGCGCAGTCCAATCCCGGCAAGCAGCTTACCGATGTCGAGAGCCTGATCTCGCAGGGCGCCAACTCGCTGATCATCCTGGCGCAGGATGCCTCGGCCATCGGCCCGGCGGTGCAGAAGGCACTGGACGAAGGCATTCCGGTCGTCGGCTATGACCGTCTGATCGAGAACAAGGATGTCTTCTACCTGACCTTCGACAACAAGGAAGTTGGCCGCATGCAGGCCCGCGAAGTGTTCAAGGTCAAGCCGGAAGGCAACTATGTCTTCATCAAGGGCTCCGGTGCCGATCCGAATGCCGACTTCCTGTTCTCGGGCTCAATGGAAGTGCTCAAGGAAGCCATCGACAGCGGCAAGATCAAGAATGTCGGCGAGGCCTATACGGACGGCTGGCTGCCCGCCAACGCCCAGAAGAACATGGAACAGTTCCTCACCGCCAACGACAACAAGGTCGATGCCGTGGTCGCGGCCAATGACGGCACCGCCGGCGGCGTCGTCGCGGCGCTGACGGCGCAGGGTCTGGCCGGCACCGTGCCGGTGTCGGGTCAGGACGGCGACCACGCCGCGCTGAACCGTATCGCGCTCGGCACCCAGACCGTGTCGGTCTGGAAGGACGCGCGCGAACTCGGCAAGAATGCCGCCGAGATCGCATCGCAGCTGGCCGACGGCAAGAAGATGACCGACATCGCCGGCGTGAAGGATTTCACGACGCCGGGCGGCAACACCGTCAAGTCGCTGTTCCTGACCCCGGTTGCCATCACCAAGGACAATCTCAACGTCGTCATCGACGCCGGCTGGATCAAGAAGGATGAGGTCTGCGCGGGCGTTGCCGCCGGCACCGTCGCTGCCTGCAATTAAGCCGGGCCTGTTCCTGCTCGATATCAACGCCGCGGCCCAAAGCCGCGGCGTTTTCTCAAAAAGATTTGTGTTTCCGCATCGTGCGGATAGCTTCTAGGCTGCTTACGGCATCCGCGTCAGACGGCCAGCCGGTGGGAGGAAATCATGACCGACACGACGTCCAACCCGCAGGCCGACATCGCGCGTGCGTCGGAGCTCGGCGTGGTCGCCCGGTTTCTCAAGGCAACCGAGATCGACACCCGCATGCTCGGCATGATCGGCGCCCTGCTGCTGATCTGGACCGGGCTGCATGTCATTTCCAGCCTGCGCCTCGGCGTCAATCCGCTCGATTTCGACAGCCGTACCTTTCTCACGCCGCGCAATCTGTGGAACCTGTCGGTGCAGACATCGGCGGTCGCCATCATGGCCTGCGGCATGGTGCTGGTCATCGTAATGCGCAACATCGACCTGTCGGTCGGCTCCGCCGAGGGGCTGATCGGCATGGTGATGGGCTTTGCGCAGGTGCATTTCCTGGTGCGGTTTGTCGGGCTCGAACTCGGCAATCCCTGGATATGGGTCCTGGCGCTGGTCATCGGCCTGGCGCTCGGCCTGTTGATCGGGGCCTTCCAGGGCTTCATAATCGCCTATCTCGAGGTGCCGGCCTTCATCGTCACGCTGGGCGGCCTGCTGGTCTGGCGCGGTGCCGCCTGGTGGGTCACCAGCGGCCAGACGGTGGCGCCGCTTGACGCCACCTTCCAGCTGATGGGCGGCGGTCCGGCGGGATCGATCGGCGCGACGTGGAGCTGGATCGTCGGCATCGTCGCGTGCCTTGCGGTGGTGTTTGCGCTGTTCAACGGGCGGGTGCAGCGTAAGCGGTTTCGTTTTCCGCTGCGTCCGATCTGGGCTGAGACGCTGCTTGGCGTGGTCACCTGCGCCGTCATCATGGGCGCCGTGTGGCTCGCCAATTCCTATCCCTGGCCGATCGGCATCGTGAACAGATACGCGGCCGCCAACAACATCACCGTTCCCGAAGGCGGCCTGTTCATCGCCCATGGCATCGCCATACCGGTGCTGATGGCGATCGCCGTCGGCCTGATCATGACCTTCATCACCAACCGCACCCGTTTCGGCCGCTATGTCTTTGCCATCGGCGGCAATCCGGAGGCCGCCAACCTCGCCGGCATCAACACGCGCTGGATCACCATGAAGGTGTTCATGATCATGGGCGTGCTGGCGACGGTTGCCGCGGCGATCTCCTCGGCGCGACAGAATTCATCGACCAACGTGCTCGGCACGCTCGACGAACTGCTGGTCATCGCCGCTGCCGTCATTGGCGGCACGTCGCTTGCCGGCGGTTCGGGAACGATCATCGGCGCCATGCTTGGCGCGCTGCTGATGCAGTCGCTGCAGTCCGGCATGGTGTTGCTTGGCGTCGACTCGCCGCTGCAGAGCATCGTCGTCGGCGCCGTGCTGGTCATCGCCGTCTGGCTCGACACCGTCTATCGCAAACGCGTTTAGGGAGGAGAAGCGACCATGGACAAGACCGCTCCCGCCGGCACGCCGCTGATCGATATGCGCAACATCTCGATCGCCTTCGGCGGCATTCGCGCCGTCGACGACGCCTCGATCGATCTTTTCCCCGGCGAGGTCGTGGCGCTGCTCGGCCACAACGGCGCCGGCAAGTCGACATTGATCAAGATCCTGTCCGGCGCCTACAAGCGCGACTCAGGGCATATCTTCGTCAATGGCGAGGAGGCATCGATCTCCAACCCGCGCGACGCCAAGAGATACGGCATCGAGACGATCTACCAGACGCTGGCGCTGGCCGACAATGTCGACGCCGCCGCCAATCTGTTCCTTGGCCGCGAGCTGATGACCGCCTGGGGCACGCTCGACGACGTTGCCATGGAAGCCGAGGCGCGCAAGGTGATGGGCCGGCTCAATCCCCGCTTCCAGCGCTTCAAGGAGCCGGTCATCAAGCTGTCGGGCGGACAGCGGCAGTCGGTGGCGATCGCGCGCGCGATCCTGTTCAACGCGCGCATCCTGATCATGGACGAACCGACGGCGGCACTCGGTCCGCAGGAAACCGCGCAGGTCGGCGAACTGGTCAAGCAGCTCAAGTCCGACGGCATCGGCATCTTCCTGATCAGTCACGACATCCACGATGTGTTCGACCTTGCCGACCGGGTCTGCGTCATGAAGAACGGCCAGGTCGTCGGCACCGCCCGCACCACCGACGTGACCCAGGACGAGGTGCTTGGCATGATCATTCTGGGCAAATGCCCTCCCGGCGCCATTCCCGGACCGGGCGCCTTGAAGATCGCCGCCTAGAGCCGGTCCCATCCGCGGCCGGCCGCTGGTTGCCGCACACGTGATGTGCCAGCCGTCAGGATGGCTTGGCCTTGCCATTGTGTTGGCAGGACGAGTTGCCCATAAAGGTCCGATATCGCTCAGGGACCGCGTCATCCGTTGAAGAAGCTTTTCCCAATCGTCGCGTTCATCGCCGTTGCGCTGATCAGCATGACGATGGCGGGGTTTGCCTATTTCGCGACGCAGGAGGCCGCCCGCATCAAGTTCGAAGCGGCGGCCGACGACGCACTCAACCGGATCGAGAGCCGAATCGACCTGCACCTGTCACTGCTGCGTTCGACGCAGGCCCTGTTCGACGCCCGCAACGGCGACATCTCGCAGAACGAGTTCAAGGCGTTCTTCAACGCGCTGGATGTCGACAACAATTTTGCCGGCTTGCGTGGCATCGGCTTTCTCAGACTCGTCAAGGCGGGCGACGAGGCGGCGATCGAACGCGACATGCTGCACGACCATGGCGTCAGCCATTCGGTCTATCCGGACACGACACAGCCCTGGCGTGCGCCCATCGTGCTTTTCGAACCGCTTGATCCGTCCAACCAGACCAGTATCGGCTACGACATGTTCACCGAACCGGTGCGGCGCGAAGCGATCAAAAAGGCAATGTCCGACGATCAGCAGCACGCCAGCGGGCTGGTGCAACTGGGGCAGGGTACGGGCGCCGCGCAGACCTTCACCGGCTTCCTGGTTTTCGTGCGGCTGAATGTCGAGACCGCACCCGATGTCATCAATGCGTCGAGATCCTCGACTGCCGGCTTTCTCTATGCGGCGTTTCGGGCCCGTGACCTGTTCCAGATCGCGCTCAGCCGCTCGCCGCTGCTGCCGGTCAACACCGAAATCTATGACGGCGCGGCGGATGGCGACAAGCTCTTGTTCCGCTCGGAGACGCCGCCGGCTTCCTCCTTCGGCGACAGGCTGCTCGTCACCCGCAAGATCGTGGTGGCCGGCCGGCCGTGGACCGTCCTGTTCCGGCCGACAAGCGCCTTCTCGCAGCCGTCGTCGAGGGCCATTCCGGTGATGCTGGGACTGTTCGGGCTGCTGCTGGCGGGCGCTATCGCGCTGGTGGCGCGCTACCAGGAGCGGGCCTATGAGGCGGCCTCGCGCCTGCACGAAACGACCGAAAAGAGCCTGATCGAAAAAGACCTGATGCTGCAGGAGATGAAGCATCGCATCAAGAATTCGATCACCCGGGTGCTGGCGATCGCGCGCCAGACGGCTTCGCGGGCCACAGACGTCAACGAATTTTCATCATCCTTCTCGGCCAGGCTGCAGGCGATGGCGGCGTCCCAGGACATGCTGACGCGCTCCCGCTGGCAGAAGGCCGATCTCGGCGATCTGCTGCGCATCGAACTTGGTCAGGTGTTCGGCAAGGAACTGCCCGAAGGACTGTTGTCGGGGCCGGAGGTGCTGCTCGACGAAACCACGACGCAGGCGCTCGGCCTCACGTTCCACGAACTGGCGACGAATGCGTTGAAATATGGCGAAGCCGGCAATTCGGTTGGCGCGCTCAAGGTCGACTGGTCACTCGAAGGGCGCGGAAGCGAGAGGGTTCTTGCCCTCAATTGGCGGGAAACCGGGCACAAGAAACTCGAAGCGCCGGCCAATACCGGCTTCGGCACCAAGCTGATCGACCTGAACGTCACGCGAGAGCTGCGCGGCACGATCAAGCGCGATTTTCAAGCCAATGGGCTGAACGTGGAAATAAGAATTCCACTAACGGGTTGAAAACCTGTTAGCCGGCATCGACGACCATGGCGTCCGGCCGTGAAAACCCGGAGACGGCAAGGCCGGTCTCCGGGTCGACGTTTCGATGATCGCTGAACTAGTTGCAGCGGGCTCGGTAGGTTCCCCTGCCGTCGCGGTAGCGATACACGCAATAGCCATTGCGCAGGTTGCGCACCAGCAGACCGGACCCGGCACCGACAGCCGCACCGATCAGCGCGCCCTTGCCGCCGCCGACGAGGCCGCCGACACCGGCGCCGATCAAGCCGCCGCCAACCACGTCCTGCTCGGTCGTGGTGCAGCCGCTGAGAGCGGCCACCGCAACCATGGCAATAATCATCTTCCGCATAGAGTCACTCCTCACTTTGTGTCCTCACTTTAGCAAGTGCCAGCCGCCATTTAGCACGAAATATCGGCCTTTGCTGCTGGAATTTATTGTTGGCGAAGATAGTCTTTTTCTGTGCGCGCTCCGTTCGACGCCATCACCAGGTCGGAAATTGCCAGAGAAGCGTCGAGCGTGCCGTCCGGACGCACGTTCCAGACGATCTGATCGTAGTCGTCTTCCAGCGCCGGGTCGACGGCAAGGCATTTGGCGATGATGTGCTCAGCCTGCCCTTGCACGTCGCCCATGGCGAACGGCCGCTCGGCGACGCATTGGTCGGCTGTTGCGAAAACGCTTACAGGCACCGGCAATTCGTGGCAGTCGGCCATCGTGTTCGAGCAACCGATGACCAGCAACAATGCAGCGATGTGTTCCATGGCGACATGTCCTCTCGCCATAGTAACGGTCCATGGTCGCCAAAGTTCCTGTGCCATCGGGCTGTCCAGCGAATTAAGAGGTGCGCAGGGCCGTGGGCGCCGCCGCACGGCAGGGTGGCGGATTGGACCTTCAGTACGCCAGCGGGAGCAGGATGACCGCGACGATCACCGCGGCCAGAACCAAAGCGATAAGGCGCAGCGAGACGTGAGGAGCAGGAGCTAGCGGCGGCGCGGATGCTTCAGGGTCCTGAAACTCGCCCATCGAAACACGAGCGGCCTGCTCCAGTCTGTTCATGTCGCCAACCGTCAAGGCATTCCTCCCACACCGTCATGCTGCTGCGGCAATGTTCGGCGACGCTGCAGGTTCCAGCGGTCCCTGGGAAAAACAGCATCTGCTTTCATGGTGAACAGCCGGTTAACCAACTGGCGAGCGCCGGCGCTCATTCCGTCTCGAAATTGCCGTGCGGAACGACAAGGCGATATTCGAGGCGGCCCGGCTCTATCTCAAGGGTCGCCGTTCCGTTCAGGGACGCGGGCACGACACGCTCGAGCGCGACGCTGCCGAAGCGCTTCTGGTTGCGCTCGGTGTCGTTGGCTCCTATCGCTTCTGCTCCAATCGCTTCGGCCCATGTCAACGCCAGCGCGGTGCCGCCGGCCGCGGCCGTCAGATCGGCCGTAACTTCGACGAAGCCGTTCGCCCGCGACAGGGCGCCATAGCTGACCGAATTGACGGCGAGCTCATGCATGGCAAGGCCGATATGGAGAGCGGCGTTGGGATTGAGATAGGGATTTGCCCCGCGGAAGCGCAGGCCGTGCGACGGATCCACCCCGTTCCTGCCGACTTGGCCCGACACCAGTTCGTGAAGTGCCGCGCCTCGCCAGTTGGAGGAGGTTACCAGATCCTGGGACGAGGCCAGCGATTGCAGCCGGCCGCGAAAGCGTGTCAGGAAATCAGTGATGCCGTCAGAGTAGCGCCCGGTCTGGGTGGCTATGCTCTGAATGATCGCCAACAGGTTCTTCGAACGATGACTGACTTCGCGCAACAGCGTCGTCAGGGTCTGCTCACGGCGTTTCTGCTCGGTTGTTTCGACCATGGTGGTGACGACACCCTGCACCGAGCCGCCATCGCCATGGTCGGCGTCGACCCACACCTGAAACCAGCGAAAGCCGTCTTCGGCGGGAACACTGATTTCGAGGCGTTGCGGATTGCCGGATGCGATGACCTCGCGCTTGGCGGTGCCGATGCGATCGGCCTGCGCCGCCGGCAAGGCGCCACTGCCGTCAGCGGTTTCGGAAACCCAGGGTGCGCGCATATTGCGCGCCCATACGGTTTTCATTTCGCGATCCTGATAGAGAACGGAAATGCCGGCATTGTGCAACGCGTGGAGCAGAGCCCGGCCAAGCTGCATGCCAGTCTCGGCGGGATGCAGGGCGATGACGTCATTGCCCTGCGCGTCGTCTTTCACGTCTCCGGTCTTGGAATGCATCGTCAACCTGTCCACCCAGTCAGGCTGAACGGCTCACCGTCAAATGGGTTCCCAAAAGAGGTTTCCCGAAAACCCGCCCGCAAAAAGCAGTCCGCCGAGCGGTGCCCTTTGCAGGATACCGCCCGGCGGTGGCTGGAAGCCGTTTGAGGGGTGCGGCTTCCAGTGTTCGGTCGCCCTCTCGTTATGACGCCCGCTTGAACAGGCCGGCGAGAAGCGAGATGATCAGGAAGGCGAGAAAGATGAAGAACAGTATCTGGGCTATACCGGCCGACGTGCCGGCGATGCCGCCGAAACCAAGCGCGCCGGCGATGATCGCCACGACGAGAAATACGAGCGCCCAGTAGAGCATGATCCATCTCCTTCGAATGGTGCGATAAAAACGTGGATAGATGCGGTTTGTTCCACCATTTGCCGAAAAAGACGACCCCCGAGGAGCCGTGGTGCCGAGATAAAGATCATGTGCGGGTTCACGCGACCACACAGCAGCCTATTGCCTGGCTTCGGCTGCGTGGTTCGCTTCTACGGGTGTTCGGCAAACGGGGGCGTTGCTACGGACAACGCCCTGCGCGCTATGCGGCGGCTTTTGCCTGGCGATCGAAGAAAAGCGCCTGGCTGATCAGCGCCTTGACCATATCGGGATTGAACGGCTTGGTGACCAGAAAGGCCGGTTCGGGGCGCTCACCGGTCAAGAGACGCTCGGGAAACGCGGTGATGAAGATGACCGGAACCGAAGTCGATGACAGGATTTCGTTCACGGCCTCGATGCCCGAGCTGCCGTCGGCGAGCTGGATGTCGGCCAGCACCATCTTCGGCCGCATCTTGCCGAACATCGTCACCGCCTCGGCATGGGTGCGTGCCGTGCCGACGACGCGATGGCCGAGGCTCTCGACCATCTCTTCTATGTCCATGGCGATCAGCGGTTCATCCTCGATGATAAGCACGTCGGTTGCCACCTGACGGGAAATCTCGTTGCTTGCCTGGGCAAGCAGCTCTGAAAACTCCTGGTCGCCGACATCGAGGATCTCGGCTGCCTCATCCTCCGTGAAACCCTCGACGGCCACGAGCAGGAAGGCCTGGCGGGGACGCGGTGCGAGCGCATTCAGATTGGCCGCGGCACGCTGTTCCCATGCCGATTGCGCCTGCTCCTGCGGAACGCGAATGGCCACCGATGTAAAAAGCTTGGCGAAAACCTTGTATAACGCGATGCGGTCGTTCGATGCCTCGGGAAAAATGTCGACATCGGCGATGATGGCTTCGAGCATCGCGGCGACCAGCGCGTCACCACTCTCCTGCGATCCGGAAACAGCCCGCGAGAAGCGGCGCAGAAACGGCAGGTTTGGTGCGATGGTGGCGGATAAGCTCATGGTAAGACGTCTCCCTCAGAATGACGTGATTGCATAGGTTGCAGGTCAAGCTGATTGCAAGCCCCGAGCAAACAACGCGGGTTGCGCGAGAAAGTTCCGGCCTTGCATGGAACTAATGCGCCGGGACGGCGTTTGAGGTCGGGATGGGCGACCAGACGATGATGCCGCTGGCGTTGTGTTGAGTAATGATATGAGCGGCTTGGGTGCTGGGAATACAAGGGCGAAATGAAGGATATGACGAAAGATATTCTGGCTGGCGTCGCGGGCAGGCGCCGGGATGGTTCCGGCGACCCACTTGGGCCGAACTCCGAAATCGGACGCAAACTCAAACAATACTACGACGAGCTGGTCTCCGACGATGTGCCGGATCGCTTCGCCCAGTTGCTCAGCCAACTGGAACAGGCCGAACCCGCACAGAAGAAGGACTGAGGCATGGCAGCGGTCTCCCAAGGCTTCAAGACCGATCTGCTTGGGGCAATCCCGAGCCTGCGCGCCTTTGCCGTCTCGCTGGCGCAGAATGCCGACAAGGCCGACGACCTGGTCCAGGAAACGCTGGTCAAGGCCTGGGACAAGCATGAGAGCTTCCAGCCCGGCACCAATATCAAGGCATGGCTTTTCACCATCCTGCGCAATGAATTCTATTCGCAGATGCGCAAGCGCGGACGCGAGGTGCAGGACAGTGATGGCATCATGACGGCCAGGCTCGCCGTTCATCCGGCCCAGCACGGTCAGCTCGATCTGAAGGATTTTCGCGGCGCCCTCGAACAATTGCCGGAAGACCAGCGCGAAGCCATCATCCTCATCGGAGCGTCGGGCTTTTCCTACGAAGAGGCGGCCGAGATCTGCGGATGCGCGGTCGGGACGATCAAGAGCCGTGTCAGCCGGGCCCGCACGCGATTGCAGGAGATCCTGAAGATCTCCGGCGAGGACGAGTATGGTCCGGATGCGATTTCGGCCCAGGTAACGGGATCGCCGGCTCACTGACCTGGGAGGCGGGATCAGGTTTCAATCAACGGAGCTTAGCCCGCAGGCGGTCGCGACCGCTTGCACGAGGTCTTCACCCGAATAGGGTTTGCCGACCAGCCTGACGCCCGGAAAGGATGCCTTGATTTCATCGGCATCCGAATAGCCCGAAGCAAATACGAACGGGACGCCCGCCGCGCGCAGGCCCGAGGCGAAATCGAGTGTCGAGGTGCCGCCCACCATGAGGTCGACGATGGCCGCGTCGAATTGCGTGGCGACCTGCCGGTCATCGATCTCGGCCAGATCGCGGGCGATCACCACCTCGCCCGCGCCATGGTCGCGGCAAAGCTGCTCGACATCCATGGCGATGAGAAATTCATCCTCCAGGACCAGAATCCGCAATCCGTCAAGCAAAGGGGGCACAGGCAAAGACTCCTTGAAACACACGGAGTCATGATCGTTATTCGGCGAGCTGTCATTTAAAAAAGACATGTGGTCGAGAGCGGAACCTCGATCCTTGCAACGCGTTTGAAACTCAGCCCTTCTCTGTTCCAAAGAGCGGGCTTTCGAAGAGGGGTCGAAATGTCGGGCCAGAACGGTCGCGCTGTCTCCAGCCGCCAGTATCCTTGCGAGAAATGCCCGTTGCGGCCATTGCCGGTTTTCCGCGAGTTCGAAAAACAGGAACTGGCCTTCATCAGCACATTCAAGAAGGGCGAACTCTCCGTCGACAAGGGTGCCACGGTGCTGGTGGAGGGCAGCCATAGCGCCCATCTCTACACCGTGCTCTCCGGCTGGGCGTTCCGCTACAAGCTGTTGCGGGATGGTCGCCGCCAGATCCTCAACTATCTCATGCCCGGCGATCTGATCGGCCTCCAAGGCAGCGTGATGGGCGAGATGCAGCATTCCGTCGAAGCCCTTTCGCCGATGCTGCTTTGCGTTTTCGAACGCGAGCATCTCCACGAGCTTTACCGCAATCACCCCGGGCTGGCCTACGACATCACCTGGATCGCATCGCGCGAAGAGCGCATGCTGGACGAGAACCTGCTCAGCATCGGCCGGCGCAGCGCGATCGAGCGTGCCGCCTATCTCATCGCCTTCATCAGCAGCCGGGCGAAGGTCGTCGGGCTGAACGGCAAGCAATCCATTCAGATACCGGTCACCCAGCAACACATCGCCGATACGCTTGGCCTGTCGCTGGTTCACACCAACAAGACGATCCGCAAGCTGATGGATCGCAAGCTGGTCGTCTGGCGTGACGGCGGTTGCGAGGTCATCGACAATGAAGGGCTCAAGAGGCTCGCCGGCTGGGACGGGCTGGGCGAGGTGCGCCGGCCGCTGATCTGACGAAGCACCTTTTTTGCCAAGGGGTTGGCGCATCAGGTGCGCGCGCTCGCGTTTTCAGCTACTTTGTCCTGGTCTCGGAACCTTGAGACGTGCGGTGCGTTTGAAATCAAGCAATCACAAGGAGTTAAGCAATGGCAGCTACCGCAGGGAAGACCGCAAGCGAAGGCCAGGCGAGTGCGGATCTCGAAGCCGATATCAGGCAGTTGAAGGCCGATATCGAAAAGCTCACCAAGCAACTGGCCAAGACCAGCGAGCACGGTTATGGCACTGCCCGGCGCGCGGCCACCGAAGGGGTCGAGCAGTTGCGTGCCCAGGGCGAAGCCGCGTTTGACAGCCTGCGCAGCAACGCCAAGGATATCGAAGCACAGATGATGGCAAGCGTGCGCGAAAAGCCGGTAACGTCACTGGCAATCGCCGCCGGTGTCGGCTTCCTCTTCGCGCTTCTCGCTCGTCGCTAGTCCCGCCGATGGGACTGCTGGTATCCCTGATCTCGGGTTTCGCCTCGGGTGAAACCGCAGCCGCCATGCGCCGTGCGCGCACGGCGGCCCTCATCTATGTGCTGGCCACGCTGGCAGCGCTCTGCGGTCTCGGCTTTCTGGTCGGCGCCGCCTATATCTGGGCGGCGGCCCGCTACGGATCGCTGGCTGCAGCGCTTGGCTTCGGCGCCGGCTTTCTGATCATCGCCGGGCTGATCCTGTTGATCCATCAGTTGATGTCTGGCGCCCGCGGCCGCCGCGAGGCGAGACGACGCAACGCCGACATGAAGATGATCGGCATCACAGCCGCGCTTGCCGTGCTGCCGGCGCTGCTCAAGGGAAAAGCCGGTCTCGGCCTCATTCTGGGGCCGGCGGCGGCGCTCGTGGCCTACGCCATCTACCGCGAAAACGTGAAACCCGATGATCCGGATGACGGCGAACGGAGATAAAGCCACCGGGTTCTTCGTTGACCACGATCTTTCCCGAAAACCGGTTTCCACTTTTCGGGATGAAAGTTCGGGATGAAGGTCCGTCACTTCGACAGATCTTCCAACGGCATGGATATTTCGGCAAACACGCCTTCCGGCCGGAACTCATGCGTCACTTCGCTCGAGATGACCTTGGCAAGGCTGCGGCGGATCAGGATCGAGCCGAAGCCGTGTCGCTCGGGCGGGGCAACCTCAGGGCCACCGCTTTCGCGCCACGTCAGCACAAGGCGTCTGTCACCCTTCCTGCCTTGCGTCTTCCAGTCCAGATCAACCTTGCCGGACGCCACCGACAGCGAGCCATATTGCAGCGCATTGCTGGCCAGTTCATGCAGGATCAGGCCAAGTCCGACGGCCTGGTCGGGCGACAGCAACAGGTCGGCGCCGGAGATCGTCATGCGCGGCTGCTCGGCGGTGTCGAAAGGCTTCACCTCGATCTGGACGAGTTCGCGGATGCCGATGCCGCGCCACTCGCGGTCGGACAAGAGGTTGTGGGCGATGCCGAGGGCCTGAAGCCGGGCGCTGAAGGCCTCGAGGAACTCCTTCGGTTGGCGGGCATGGCGCACGGTCTGCGTCGCCAGCGCCTGGACGGTCGCCAGCGTGTTCTTGACGCGGTGGTTGAGCTCACGCAGCAGCAGCCGTTGTCGCTCGTCGCCAAGCTTGCGCTCGGTGATGTCATAGTTGACGCCGAAAATCAGCGTCGGCTTGCCGTCGCCATCGCGCTCGATGACACGGCCGCGCGTGGCGAGCCACCGCGGTGGATGAAAGCCCTTCACCCGGTATTCGCCGAAATAATCGTCGCTGCCGGTCAAGGCATCGCGAAAGCGTGTTTCGGTCTGGTAGACGTCGCGAGGATCGATGGCGGTGAGGATGTCGCGCGCCCGCAGCCGGTTCGAGCGCGGCAGGTTGAACAGCTCCGGCAGCAAGGTGTCGCATTCGATGACGTCGCCGCGGATATCCCATGCCCAGCTGGCCAACGACGCCGCATCGAGCGCGATGGCGCGCCGTTTCTCCTCGCGCGCCAGCGCCGCCTCGGCGATGGCGCCGCTGCGGGTCGCGTCCTTCAAGGTGAACAGGCTGCTTGCGAGGCCGGCGAGCGCCTTCAACTGGTCCAACTTCGCGCGGGATGGAAAGGCATGCGGCTTGCGGTCGAGCACGCACAGCGTGCCGATCCGGACGCCGGCCACGATCATCGGCGCGCCCGCGTAGAAGCGGACATGATGCTTGCCGGTGACCAGCGGGTTGGCCTTGAAACGTGGGTCGATCGTTGCATCGGCTACCACCATGGGCTCGTCGCCAGCGGCGATCGCATGGGCGCAGAAGGAGATGTTGGTCGCGGTTTCAGTCTCGTCCAGGCCGATGCAAGACTTGAACCACTGCCGTCCTACGTCGACGAGCGTGACCAGAGCGACAGGTGCCCGCATCACCGCGGCGGCAAGGCTGCCTATGCGGTCGAAATCCGGGTCGGCCGCCGTGTCCAGCATCTGCAGCCCGTGCAACACGGCCAGCCGGTCCTCGTCCTTTACCGCGCGTGCAACTTCGGCCGGCAAACCCGGCGCTGTCTGCGTCCTGCTATTCACCCAAGTCCCCAATGCCCCGTCGTGGTGTTCGCCGCCGCCTCGCGGGTCCGCCAGCCCCGAGCCGCCCGCTGGCCCGGAACCATCGTAGCGAGGAACCGTTACCCGACCATGTTGTTTTGCCGGACGCGCCAGCTGGCGCGAAACGATGCGAGGGCCAGCCATGACCAAGATCATTCCTGAGGACAAAGCCCGTCAGGGACGTTGGGGCCGACACGGCCTGCGCATTCTGATCGCGGCGTTGCTGCTGGCCTTCGTCGCTTGGGGCGGCGCCGAAATTTATGGCGAGTTGATCAAGAAGGACACGACCCAGCAGGGCAATGCTCCCAGCAACTAGGGTGTCGGCCGCGATGGGTTCGGATCGCATCAGGCAGCCTTTGCCTCGGCGATGCTGGCCGGCACCAGGACATTCAATGCACCAGGCTGGATCTCGATCGTCGTCTCACGGTCAAGCTTGACCAGTTCACCGTCCATGACGGCGCGGAATTTCCTGATGCCTGAATGGATCTTCAGGACTGTTCGGTCAGCCTGATGGATTTCGACATGCTCGTTGTCGCGCCACTTGCCGCGCGCCACGTTGAAGACGAATTTGACCAGTTCGGCGCGCTGCCGCGCCACCGTGACATAGACGCCAAGCACGCCACCCGCCGGGTTGTCGGCGTAAGGCAAGTGGCCTTCGCCGAACAGATTGTTGGTGACGCCGATGCCGGTTATGCGGGCCGTCATCTCGGCTTCGCCTATGCGGAGCGTCACGTTCATCGCCGGTGGATTGTTGATCGTCGCCCAGGCTGCCTTGGCCGAAGCGCGGATCTTTCCGAGACGCGAACCGAATTCCATCCCCTGGCGCAGTTGCACCATCCTGGCATGCATGCCGATCGAGAACTGGTGGACGAAGGGCCGGCCGTTGGCCGTGGCCATGTCGACCGCGATGATCTCGCCGTCGGCAAAAGATTTCAGCGCGGCATCGAGGGACTGCGGAATGCCGAGCCCGCGCGCGAACAGGTTCATGGTGCCGGCCGGCAATATGGCAAGCGCCTTCTTCTTGCCCATCAGCCGGGCGGCTGCCGCGGAAATGGTTCCGTCTCCGCCACCGGCCAGCACGACATCTACGGAACGGCGCGAAGCAGCATTGTCGAGCGCTTCGACCACGTCCTTGCCGGTAACAATATCAATGGCAAGAGAGTGGCCCGCCGTTTCCAGGGTCTGATGCATCCTGTCGGAGAAAGCGGCAAGGTCGGTGGTGCGCAAGGTGCCGCCGTCCCGGTTCAGCACCGCTGCAAATCTCATGCCCCCGCTCCGCTTTGTCAGCCCAAATGGGGCCGGGACGCGCCCAGCCGCAGGCTGAAACGCGGCAAAGGAGGAAAAGTTCCGAGGCGGCCCTGCAATTCGGCGGCGTGTATTTCGGCCGGCGCTCAACTGCCGCGCGTTCTCGTCGCGAAACCGGCAGCGTTTTTGTCGGAACAACAGCATGGTCACGACGTTGTGAACTCGTACAAGATGCCGCGTCCGACCTCCCCAGCAACAGTTCAACCGGGCGCGGCGTGCACGAAATCACGCACGAGGAGAGACTATCATGACCCGCAATCTTTTAGCCACGACAGCACTCATAGCGCTGGTCGCGACCGGGGCCTATGCGCAGAATGCGACCACTCCGGCGCCGGCGCAGACCCCTGCCGTTCAGGAGCCGGCCGCTGCTCCAGTAGCGCGCGCCGAAGGCAGCATCGTCACCAACATCATCGGCGAATCCGTCTATAATGGCACCGGCGATGACGCTGAGGACATCGGCAAGGTCAGCGACGTCGTATTCGACAAGGATGGTATGGCGAAATCCGTCGTCATCGGTGTCGGCGGCTTTCTGGGTGTGGGAGCGAAGAATGTCGCTTTCGACTATGACAAGTTGCAGTGGGCCGAGAAGAACGGCGACCGCTGGTTGGTTGCCCGGACGACCAAGGATGAGTTGACGGCGCAGCCCGAGTTCGACAGCAAGCCGTACGGCCCGGCGCCAGCGCCCGCGGCGTCGACTGATGCAACGGCTCCGACGGCGCCAGCGACAACGGACACCGCACAGAAGCCCGTCGACATGAATGCGGCCACGGCCGAGCCCGTCAAGCGTGCGGATGGCAATCTGGCCACCAACATCATCGGCGAAACCGTCTACAACGGCGCAGGCGATGACGCGCAGAATATCGGCAGCGTCAACGACATCGTGCTGACGAGGGAAGGCAAGGCGCAATCGCTGGTCATAGGGGTCGGCGGCTTCCTTGGCCTCGGCGCCAAGAACGTCGCCTATGATTTCGACAAAGCTCAGTGGGCCGAGAAAAAAGGTGACCGTTGGCTGGTGGCACAGACCACCAAGGAAGAATTGCAGGCGCAGCCGGACTTCAACCGCAAGGCCTATGATCCGGTGCCGGCAACGACGGCGTCCAATGAGCCTGCAGCAACCGCACCGGCTGCTGCACCCTTGGACACCACGGGTCCCGCCGGCAAGACGGCTGAGGCTCCGGCTGCCCCTGATGCCTCGGCTCCCGACCAGACGCAGACGGCAGCGATCGACAAGTCGACCTTGACCGAGATGCCTGTTGGTGAGATTCGCGGCGATGACCTGAAGGGCACGACTGTCTATGGCGCCAATGACGCCAAGGTCGGCGAGATCGGTGATGTCGTACTGACGCCCGACAAGAAAACCGATGCGGTGATCGTCGATGTCGGCGGATTCCTCGGCATCGGCGAGAAGGAGGTCGCGGTCGGCATGGACAACCTCAAATTCATGACCGACAAGGACGGCAACAAGTACCTCTACACGACCTTCACCAAGGAACAGCTTGAGGCTCAGGCCGCCTACGACAAGGGCAGCTACGCGCAGCAGCGCGACCAGCAGCGCTTGATCGTTCGGTAGGCAGTAGGCAGTAGGCAAACCCTCTAGCTGCCTACTGCCTAAATCCCTATTGCCTTACTGACATAGCCGGCAACCCCATGTTCGGTCAGTTCGGCGAGCGCCAGCGACTGGTCGAGATGTTCGGCCCGCCAGGCCAGCAGCCGCTCGGCGAATTCCAGCCGCACGGCGAGATGCGCGGGGTCGGCGGCGAGATTGTTCAGTTCACCTGCGTCTCTTTCCAGATCGAACAGCAGCGGCGGCAGGCCGCCGCCGAAATGCACATATTTGAACTTTTCGGTGCGCACGACGGCGAGGTTGCACTGGCGTGATGCGATGCCGAAATGCCGCTCGGCCGCGCCTTCGGCGACCGAGCGGAAGTCGAACTCCCAATGCGCGGCGTCGCGCCAGCCTTCCGGTTTCTCACCCTCGATGAACGGCTTCAGCGAATGTCCGTCGAGGTGCGGCGCAGGATCCTCGCCGAGCAGGTCGAGCAGTGTCGGCACTATGTCCACCGCTTCGGTGAAGCGATCGATGCTGGCGCCGGCGGTGTTGCCCTTACGCGGGTCGCGGACGATCAGCGGAATGTGGTAGCTGCCGTCGAAATAACCGCCCTTGCCGAGCATGAAATGGTCGCCCATCATCTCGGCATGGTCGGAGGTCAGCACGATGATGGTGTCGTGCCACGCGCCAGCGGCCTTGACCACTTGCCAAATGCGGCCGAGCTGCGCGTCCATTTCGGAGATCATGCCGTAATAGATCGCGCGGATGCGGCGAAAGTCGTCGTCGCTCCAATCATGCACCTTGCCCGCGACACCAGGCCGGAACTTCGCACGCTTCTGCAGGCCGAGGTCATAGGCGAGATAGGGATGGTTCTCCGCCTCCGCCTGCCAACTTGCCGCGCGCCGGAAGGCGGGACCGTCGGCGGGATCATAAAGGGTGTTGTATGGCTCAGGCACGATGAAGGGCGGGTGCGGGCTGATGAAGGAAAGATGGGCGAACCACGGTGCAGCCCGCTCCTGCTCGCCGAGCCAGCGAGAGAATTCGCCGGTCAGAAAAGCGGCCGGGGTCTCGTCCCTGGAATAGACGGGCGGTGCGTTGCTGACCCTGGCATCGGCCTTGCCGCCGTCGTTCACCGGGCGATGGATGTCGGGAGATCCAGCGCTGGTATCGATGCCCCGCTGCTTCAGCCAGGACAGCCACTGCTTCTGATGCTCGGGCAGCAACTGGCGCACCGTGAATCCAGGCAGCACGCCTTCATAGCTTTGCAGCCGAGGGTCGCCGGGCGCCAGCAGGCGCGGGTCGAGCGACACATCGGTGTAGCCGAACAGCGTCGGATCATAGCCGAGGCTCCGGGCATGCAGCGCGATGTTGCCGTGGCGGGCATCGAGCGGCGTGCCGTTGCGGCAGACGCGGTTGTTCATCTGGTAGAGGCCGGTGTAGAGGCAGGCGCGGGCCGGCGAGCAGGGCGCGGCGCCACCATAGTGCCGCCTGAACAGCACACCCTCGGCGGCCAGCGCGTCGGCATTCGGCGTCTTCACAACCGGATGGCCGGCGACCGACAGGCAATCGCCGCGCCACTGGTCGCATGTGATCAGGAGAACATTCGGGCGCCTGCCATTTCCAGTCACTCGCGATACCCTTATCCCTGCATGGTCGAACGCCGCTCATGGAACCGAATTCTGGCGTCGGCGCAAGCCTGGACCTGTTAGTCAAATGGTGAACAAATTCATGTTGATTGTTCACTTTGTGAGCACAGTCCATTCTGTGTTTGCCGCCTTTGCCGCAAGCTGTCGCGTTCTCATATTGGCGTGGACAGCGGCGAGGGCCGCACAAGCATCAAGGGAAGGAGCAAGACAATGCTCGACCAGATCAAGGGCCTGCATCACGTGACCTCAATGGCCAGGGATGCGCGCCAGAACAACGAGTTCTTCACCAGAAAACTTGGCCAGCGCCGGGTCAAGAAGACGGTCAATTTCGACGCGCCCGACGTCTACCACCTCTACTATGGCGACGAGGCCGGCACACCGGGTTCGGTGATGACGTATTTTCCGTTTCCGAACATCGGCAAGGGCCGTCATGGCGTCGGCGAAGTCGGCACCACGGTCTACTCCGTGCCTGAAGGCACGCTGGCCTATTGGGAAAAGCGTTTCGCCGATGAAGGCGTCACCGGCCTGTCGCGCGGAGAGGCGTTCGGCGAGCAGCGCCTGGCCTTTGCCGGTCCCGACGGCGATGGCTTCGCGCTGGTCGAGGACAAGGCCGACAGCAGAGTGCCGTGGGCCAAGGGCGGCATTCCCGCCGACGAGGCGATCCGCGGCTTTCATTCCGTGTCGCTCCGGCTGAAGGACGGCGGCGCCACGGAAGAGCTGCTGAAGTTCATGGGCTACCAGGAGGTCGACAAGTCAGGCAATGTCAGGCGGCTGGCGGTGAAGAACGGCAACGGCGCCGATATCGTCGACATCGAATCGCTGCCGGGTGCGGCCTTCGCCGGTCTCGGCGCCGGCTCCGTCCACCATGTCGCCTTCGCCGTCGAGAACCGCGCCAAGCAGCTCGAAGTGCGCAAGGCGTTGATGGACACCGGCTACCAGGTGACGCCGGTGATCGATCGCGATTATTTCTGGGCGATCTATTTCCGCACGCCGGGCGGCGTGCTGTTCGAGGTCGCCACCAACGAGCCGGGTTTCGACCGCGATGAGGATACCGCTCATCTCGGCGAGGCGCTGAAACTGCCGACGCAGCACCAGCATCTGCGGCCCTACCTCGAGCAGCATCTGCAGAAGCTGGAAGGCTGAAGCCATGAGCAAGGACGCTTACATCCACAAGCTGCTGCCCGGTTCGCCGGGCGGTCCGCTGCTCTTCGTCTTCCATGGCACCGGGGCCGACGAGAACCAGCTTCTGTCGCTGGGGCGCGATCTCGCGCCCCAAGCCACCATCATCTCGCCGCGCGGCGATGTTTCCGAACATGGCGCCGCGCGCTTCTTCCGCCGCACCGGCGAGGGCGTCTACGACATGGGCGATCTGGCGCGGGCGACGGACAAGATGGCGGGCTTCGTCAAGGCGCATGTCGAGGCGGCGAAGCCGTCGGCGGTGCTGGGCCTTGGCTATTCCAACGGCGCCAACGTCCTGGCCTCGGTGGTGTTTGCCGCGCCATTGCTGTTCGACGCCACGGTGCTGATGCATCCGCTGATCCCGTTCGAGCCGCAGGTCAAGGGCAGCCTCGCCGGCCGCCATATCCTGGTGACCGCCGGCAAGCGCGATCCGATCTGCCCGCCGAACCTGACCACGCGGCTCGAAGCCTATTTGCGTGCCGACGGCGCCGATGTCACAGTGGAGTGGCATGAAGGCGGGCACGAGGTGCGGCCAAACGAAATCGAAGCGGCACGGCGGCTTTTTGCCGGTGCCACCCAAGGAGTGTAGCGATGCCGGATCAACTGCCCGAGGTCGAACTGGAGGATCGCGGTTCCAAGGGTCGCTACGTCCTGCGCGGGCCCAATGGCGCCGAGGCCGAGATGACCTTCACCAAGATCGGCGAGCACCAGATCATCATCGACCATACCGAAGTGCCGGACGCATTTCGTGGCCAGGGTGCCGGGCTTCGGCTCGTCACCCGCGCCGTCGAGGATGCACGTGCGGCGGGCAAGAAGATCATCCCGCTCTGCCCGTTCGCCAACGCCCAGTTCCGACGTCACCCGGAATGGGCCGACGTGCTGAAGCAATAGGGATCAGCCGGAATTTGTACGACAGGAACCAGTGCGACAAGCGCCTGTCATCCTCCGGCATGGCTTTGTCATTTGCGCGGCTCGCGCATCTTGCCTAAGTAGGTATGATAGATCGCAGCGCCGACAAACGAACCGAATGATCCCCCATGACCGAATCCGACCTCGTTCCCGTCTTCGACGGCCACAACGATACGTTGCTCAGGCTCTACCAGTCGAAGGACACGGACGCCGAAAAGCTGTTCATTGAGGGGAAATCGGGCGGCCATATCGACCTGCCGCGCGCCAAGGCGGGGGGCTTTGCCGGCGGCATGTTCGCCATCTTTCCGCCGCCTGTCGAGAAAACCAGGCGCAGTGCCGTGCCCCTGGCGCCGAGCGACACCGAGCCATTGCCGCCCGAGGTTCCGCGCGCCGATGCGCTCAACTCGACGATCGCGATGGCCTCCATCCTGTTCAGGTTGGAACGGGCCGGAGCGCTGACTGTCTGCCGCAGCGCCGGCGATGTGCGCGACGCGATGGCGCAAGGGTCGATCGCGGCGGTGTTCCACATCGAGGGGGTCGAGGCGATCGATCCCGAGCTCACCATGCTCGACGTGCTGCATGCCGCCGGCCTGCGCTCGCTCGGCATCGTCTGGAGCCGGCCGAACGCTTTCGGCCACGGCGTGCCGTTCCGCTTTCCGTCCTCGCCCGACACCGGACCCGGCCTGACCGATGCCGGCAAGGCACTGGTCAAGGCCTGCAACCAGCTGAAGATCATGATCGACCTCTCGCATCTCAACGAAAAGGGTTTTCGCGATGTCGCCGCGCTCAGCGATGCGCCGCTGGTGGCTACCCATTCGAACGTGCATGCGATCTGCGGCCATTCGCGCAATCTCACCGACTGGCAGCTCGGCGCGATCCGCGAGTCCGGCGGCATGGTCGGGCTGAACTTCGCCACCGGGTTCCTGCGCGAGGACGGCCGCATGAATGCCGACACCAGTCTCGACATCATGGTGCGCCATGTCGATTCGCTGCTGCAGGCGCTGGGTGAAGACGGCGTCGGCCTCGGCTCGGATTTCGACGGCGCCATGATCCCGGCGGTCATCGGCGACGTCGCCGGCCTGCCGAAGCTCATCGATGCATTAGCGGCGCGCGGCTTTGGCCGTGCGTTGATCGAGAAGATCGCTTACCGCAACTGGCTCAACATGCTGGAAAGAACGATCGGCTAGGGTCGCCGGTCCGGCTTTTTTCGCCCGGACCGATCGGCGGACGTTAAGGCAGTCTTTTTACGCACTGCGCTGGTTCGCTGAGTCAATCTCTCTTGTCGAACCTTGTGGCGCCAAAGCAACACTGGGTTGCATTCCGGTCATTGGCAAGAGTTACCAGTTCACAATCCCATCAAGCGCATCTACGATTTGCAATGGCTGGGGGTTCTGACCATGAAATCGATTCTTTTCGCAACCGCGGTTCTGCTGGCCGCAAGTGGTAGCGCTTTTGCGGCGGACGCAGTGAGCGAACTTCCTGTCGCATCGACCTATAACTGGTCCGGTGCCTATGTCGGCCTGACAGCGGGCTACGGCTGGGGCGACAGCAAGTTCAATGACAGTGTTGATTCTGAATCCATTCGATATAAAAGGCTTCATTGGCGGTATAACGGTTGGCTACAATTACCAGTTTCATCAGAACTGGGTCGCGGGCGTCGAAGCTGACTTGTCCTATTCCGCTATCAAGGGGAGTTTCGGACCCGGCAACTTGGGGCAGCCTGACGGTAGCAGCTGGAACTGCGGCTCCGGTGCTTGTGTCACCAAGGTCGAATGGTTTTCGACCGTGCGAGGCAGGATCGGCTACGCATTCGACAACGTGCTCGTGTATGGCACTGGCGGTCTGGCTTTTGGCCGAGTCAAGTCGGGCATCGACAACTCTTCCAGCTACCAGGCAAGCAGCACCAACGTAGGATGGTCCGCAGGCGGCGGTGTCGAATACGCGTTCAATCAGAATTGGACGGCCAAGGCAGAGTATCTGCATGTCGATCTGGGATGGACAGGCGTCTCAAACGGCTTCTTCAAGTCGGATGCCAAGTTTGACGCCGTGCGTATCGGCCTGAACTACAAGTTCTGACCGCTGAGAGGCGTCCCGCTGGCAATGGTTTCCAGATCTATTATTCGAAGCCCATGCGCTTCAGCCAGTCCCTGCCGACGCCGCGGTCGCGGATGATCGGCAGCGGATTTTCCGAATCGAGCCGCGCGCAGATGCGGTAGACCTCGAGCGTTTCGGCGCTCATCTCGCCGCGCTTGTAGAAGAACATGGCGGCGGCATAGCGCGTGCGGCCAGACCATTTCTCGCCGAGCGGGGTGTTGACCAGATCCCACTGTTCGGCGGCTTCGAGTTCCGCTTCGTCGGCCATGCTCAGAAATCCGCCGGCGGGTTGGCGGTGCGCCGGTCCAGCTTGATAAAGGGTCGCGCCACCACCTTGGCCCGCTTCATCAGTTTCTGATATTGCAGCTCGCGCATGGCGTAGATCTCGACCCAGAGGTCCTCGACGACGGTATCACCGAATGGCCGCTCCAGCGAGGCGATGGCGATGTTGCGCTTTGCCATCGGTGACCACATGGCGGCGCTGACCAGACCGACCTCCTGGCTTTTCTTGTAGTAGACGATGGCGTGTTCGGCCGGGATATTGCCTTCGATCTCCAGCCCAACCAGCACGTGGCGCAGCTTGCGTTTGGCGCGAGCCTCGAGGATGGCGCGGCGACCGTTGAAATGGCCTTTCTGCAGATCGATCATGAAGCCGAGACCGATTTCGTCAGGCATGCGCAGACGGTCGGCGCGGATGGCGTGCTCGGCGGTGGTGAAGTCGGCATTGGCGACGATCAGCCCGGCTTCGAGCCGGGCGCGGTTGAGCGCGGTGTAGCCGATGGCGCGGATGCCGCGCAGTTCGCCGGCAATCATCAGCCGGTCCCACAGGCTCAGAGCCTTGTCGGCCGGCACGAACAGTTCGTAGCCGAGATCGCCGGTGAAGCCGGTGCGTGAAATGGTGACGGTGCCACCGTCATGCGGGAAATCGGCGAGGTCGAATATCCTGAGCTTCTCGACGCCGGCGAAACCGGCATCCCGCAGCACGGCGAAGGATGTCGGCCCTTGCAGGGCGAGTCCGGCGACGGCCTCGGTTTCCTCTTCGACCGTCACATCGAAGCCAATGGCGCTGTCCAGCAGCCAGGGCAGATGCCGCTCCTGCGAACACAGCCGGAAGCGTGTCGGCGAAAGCCGGAACAGCGTGCCGTCGTCGAGGACGAAACCCTCGTCGTCGCACCACGCCGTATAGTGGACTCGGCCGGGCTTGAGCTTGGCGACATCGCGTAGCGTGGCGCGGTTGAGCAAGGCCTCGGCGTCCGGCCCCTCGATCCGGTACTTCGTCATCGGCGAAATGTCGAACAGGGCGGCCTGGCTGCGGATGGCGAAGTATTCGAGTTCCTCGTCCCACAGCGAATGCGGCGCGCGGTAGCCGGCCCAATTGTACCAGTCCTGGGTTCTGGCCAGCGCATCGATGCGCGGCTGGAATGGTGTGCCGAGACGCAAGGTGCGGAAATGGGATTGCGCTGCGACGCGGGCGGAAACGGCTGCGTCGGCTGTCTTTGCAATGGGCTTCTTTTTGGTTGCCTGAGCCATGGCTTACCCCTTCATCGCAATGATGCGCCGCGCGGCATTCAGGCCAGGAGCGCCGGAGACACCCCCACCCGGATGCGAGCCGGCCCCGGCAAGAAACAACCCTTCGATCGGTGTGTCATAGCCGGACCAACCGGAGACCGGCCGCGAGATCAGCATCTGGTCGGCCTGCAATTCGCCATGGTGCCAGTGGCCCCCCGGCATGCGGTAACGCGTCTCGATATCGGCCGGCGTCAGCAACTCGGCATGGACAACGCTCTTGCCGATGCCGGGTGCATAGACTTCGAGCTGCGCCATGACCGCCTGGAGGAATTTCGGCTTGCCGGCGTCCCAGCCTTCCTTCAACCCGTAGGGCGCGTATTGCACCACCGCCGACAACACGCAGGCGCCGCTCGGCGCGAGCGACGGGTCGGCAAGGCTGGGCAGCGTGATCTCCATCACCGGTTCGGGCGAGAACTCACCGTATTTGCATGGGTTGAAGGCGCGCTCGACGTGATCGGGCGAGGGGGCGATGACCAGCCGGCCCCTGTGGCCGGCGGCATCGACGCCGGTGAATTGCGGTGGCCGGTCGAGCGCCAGATTGAGCTTGGCCGCATCGCCCTTCATGCGGATGTTCTTCACCTTGCGCATGAACCCTGTGTCGATCTCGCGCGGACCGACAAGGTCGAGGAAGGTGGTCGCCGGATTGATTGCCGAGACGATGGTCCTGGCGTGCAGCACTTCGCCATTGTCGAGTGCGACGCCGACGGCGCGGCCTTTCTCGACGATGATCTTTGCCACCCGAGCCGATGCGCGGATCACCACGCCGGCGTTTTCCGCCGCGGCGCGGATGGCGGCGATCACCGCGCCCATGCCGCCTTGCGGCAGTGCCTGTGCTCCGGCCGCACCGGCGATCTCGCCAGCCAGGCGATAGTAGAGGCCGAGCAGTGAGGTCGGCGAGCGCGGGCCGAGATGGCTGCCAAGCGTCGCATCGAAGGCGAGCAGGCCTTTCAGCCTGACATCGGCAAGCTGCTCGTCAAGCAGGTCGGCGACATTCATCAGGAGCACGCGCAGGAAATCGCGCATGTCTTCCTTGCCGAGCTTCTTCAGCGCCAGCGCGGTCTGGCCGAGCCCTGCAGATTCAAGCAGCGACATGCCGGCGAGATCGGGCGGGCGGCGGGAGAGGAACGGCTTCAGGATGCCGGCATAGCGCAGCAATTGCGCGCGCAATTCCTTCCAGGCCGATTGCTCGGACGCGCTGGCGCCGGTCAGCACTTCGCCATAGGCGCCATGCAGGACAAGCGGCGGGCCGTCCTTCGACAGCGCAACCGATGGCACGAAGTCGGCGCGGGCGACCCTTAGCCCATGCTTTTCCAGGTCCAGCGTCTTCACCATTTCGGGGTGCAGCCGGTTGAGCAGATGGGCGACTGAAGAGACGCGAAAGCCCGGCGCGAATTCCTCGGTGCGCGCGGCGCCCCCGACTTCGCTCCCGGCTTCCAGCACCAGCACCTTGCGGCCGGCTTTCGCCAGCGTGGCGGCGGTGACGAGGCCGTTATGGCCGCCGCCGATGACGATGGCATCAAATGACGTCATGGGCTGGGCTCATATGCGAAGTGGACTTGGCGAGGTCGCGCAGGATCTCGGCAGCGGCATTGCGGCCGGGCGCACCCATGACGCCGCCGCCGGGATGGGTCGAGGAGCCGCATATATAGAGGCCACCGACCGGGGAGCGATACTGCGCGTAGCCCGGCACCGGGCGGTTGAACAGCAGCTGGTCGAAGGTCAGTTCGCCCTGAAAGATGTTGCCTTCGGTGAGGCCGACCTCGGCCTCGATCTCGCGCGGGGTGCGAACCTCCATGTGGACGATGCGGTCGCGGAAGCCGGGCGAGTATTCCGCGATCTGCGCGATCACGCTTTCGGCGAAGCCGTGGCGGTCGGCATCGGTCCATTCGCGGCCGTTCACCTTTGGCGGCGCGTATTGCACGAAGCAGCTCATGAAGTGTTTGCCAGGCGGCGCCATGGTCGGGTCGAGCGTCGTCGGGATGACCATGTCGAGGAACGGATCAGCCGACCAGCGCCCGGCCTTCCAGTCGTCATAGGCGCGCTCCATGCGCTCCATCGAATCGGTAAAATGCATGTCCCCGCGATAGACCGGCGAATCCTTCGGCAGCGCCGGGAATTCCGGCAGCGAATCGAGCGCGATGTTGACCTTGCCGGACGAGCCGCGGATCTTGAAGTTCCTGACCCGGCGAAGGAAGATGTCGGGCAGTTCCTTTTCCTCCACCAGCTTCAGGAAGGTGCGCTTAACGTCGGCATTGGAGACGACGAGCTTGCCACGGATCTCCTCGCCGCCGGCCAGCACGACGCCCCTGGCCTTGCCCCTGCCGACCAGCACATGGTCGACCTCGGCGCCGGTGCGGATGGTTCCGCCCGACGCCTTGAAGGACGCGGCCAGCGCCTTGGTCACCGCGCCCATGCCGCCGCGCGCATAGCCCCAGGCGCCGACCGAGCCATCGACCTCGCCCATGTAGTGGTGCAGCAGCACGTAGGCGGTGCCGGGTGACATCGGCCCGAGCGCGGTGCCGATGATGCCGGACAAAGCGAAGTTCGCCTTGATGACATCGGTCTCGAAATACTCGTCGAGGAATTCCGAGATCGACATGGTCCAGAAGCGCAGCGTCAGCGCCATCTCCTGCGCCGACAATCCGGCGAATTTCTTGCCGAGATAGAGAAGCTCGCCGAGGTCGCGCGGCCGCAAGCTGGTCGGGTCGGGAGCGGTGCGCATCAGGAGAGGCTGGATGAAGCGGCACTGCCGCGTCACGTCGCGGGCGTAGCGGTCATAGGCTTCGGCATCGCGCTTGGAAAAGCGGGCGAATTCGCGCCGGTGCGCATCGTGATCGCGGTAGTTGGCGAGGTAGTCGCCGTCGCGCGTGAACACCGCGCCGCCCTCATAGGCGATGACCTGCAGGCCGAAGCGCGGCAATTCAAGGTCGCGCATGATCTCGGGGCGGAACAACGAACAGACATAGGAGCAGTTGGAGTAGAGGAAGCCGGGCGTCAGTTCCCTGCTGGTGGCGGCGCCGCCGACCCAGTCGTTCTTCTCGACGACCAGCACATCGAGCCCGGCGCGCTGCAGATAGCAGGCGTTGACCAGGCCGTTATGTCCGCCGCCGATGATGATCGCATCCCAAGCTTTCATTCTGGCTCGCTCATTCTATCCGCCGCCGCTTCATTTTTGTGTGATCTGTCCCCGAATACGCGGAATTTTGGCACGGCGTCCGCCATTTTGTCCAGCTATTCTGAATGAATGTTCAACAAATGATATTGCGTTTTCCCGGGTATGCGCTACGCTTTGCCGGCATTCGACAATGCGCAATTCGGCGATTGGGGACCGAGGGCCGATGATCGAAACGGCAGATGCCGAGCCGGAGTATGACGACACCGCTATCCGCTTCCTCGAAGCGCTGTGGGGCGATGGTTATTTGTCGCCGGGCGGGCCGGACGAAGTCGACCGGGTGCTTGAAGGGCTTTCGCTCGAGGGCAAGACGATCCTCGACATCGGTTGTGGATCCGGCGGCATCACCCTGCATCTGGTCGAACGCCATGGCGCTGCCCACGTCACTGGCTTCGATGTCGAACAGCCTGTGATCGAGACAGCGAGGCAGCGCGCCGCCGTGCGTGGGCTCACGGATCGCACCAGTTTCATCCAGGCGGCGCCCGGACGCCTGCCTTTCGCCGACCACGCCTTCGATGCCGTCTTCTCCAAGGATGCGCTGCTGCACGTGCCTGACAAGGACGCGCTGTTCGCCGAGATCTTCCGGGTGCTGAAGCCGGGCGGCGTTTTCGCTGCCTCCAACTGGATGATCTCGCATGATGGCGAACCATCACCTGACATGAAGGCCTATGTCGCCGCCGAAGGCCTGTCCTTCGCCATGGCGTCACCGGCACGCTACGCGCAGGCGATGCGCCGGGCGGGCTTTGCCGACGTCACGGTCAGGGATCGCAATCCGTGGTATCGCGACGTCGCGCGCGGCGAACTGGAAAGGCTGAAGGGACCGCTCTACCCAACGGTCGCGGCCGCGGTTGGCGCGGCCTATGTCGACAAGAACATACGAACCTGGGAAGCCATGCAGAAGGTGCTTGACAGTGGCGAGCACCGTCCCACTCATCTTCGCGGTCGAAAGCCGGTTGGATAGCTGGCGATGCTGGAGACCATCAGACCCATGAAGACAGCAGAGGCCAGGCAAGCCCGCCTCGAACCGGCTCGGAAAAACGAATCCGAAAAGCGTGGCCGCAAGGCCTCGAAGGAGGTCAGGCAGCTTCAGCTCATCGAGGCGACGATCGATTCGCTGGCCAAGCGTGGCTATTCGGAGACGACGATGGCCGATGTTGCCGACGGTGCGGGTCTGTCGCGCGGTATCGTCAACTTTCATTTCGAGAGCAAGGAAAAGCTGCTCATCGCGACCTTGCAGCATATGTATGACGAGTACTCGGCGCACTGGCGCAATGCCCTGCAAAAGGCAGGCGATGATCCCGCCCATCAGCTTCACGCGCTGGTCTCTGCCGATTTCGACCGGTCGATCTGCAACAAGCGCAAGCTGGCAGCCTGGTGCGCCTTCTGGGGCGAGGCCAAGTCGCGGCCGACCTACCAGGCGCTGAGCAGCGCGCGAGATGCCGTCTATCAGACCATCTTCATCGACCTGTGCGCGACGCTCAAGCAGAGCGGCGGCTACGCCTATGAACCGCAAGTCATGGCGCTGGTGCTCAGCGCCATGCTGGAAGGTTTGTGGCTGCGATTGATGATGGGGACCGAAGACACGACCCGCGAGACCGCCTTGCAGGCGGCGAACGAATTCCTGGCGGCGGCATTCCCGAAACACTATCCGTCGAAGGCCGCCGGCGCGGCGGAGCCATAACAAAATCAGAACAAGACAGAGGATGGAACAGCAATGAAGACATTGACTCGACGCCTGACGCTGACACTGGCTTTGGCGGGAACATTGGCGGCCTCGGCCGCCGCACTGGCGATCGCCGCCGACAAGGACCTGATCGTGTTCGACTGGTCCGGTTATGAAGATCCCAGCTTCCATCCGAAATATGTCGAGAAGAACGGCGACTCGCCGACCTTCGCCTTCTTCGGCGATGAGGACGAGGCGTTCGAAAAGGTTCGCTCCGGCTTCAAGGCCGATCTTGGCCATCCCTGTTCGCAGAGCGTGGTGAAATGGCGCGAGGCAGGCCTGCTGCAGCCGCTCGACACCTCTAAGATATCAGGCTGGAAGGACCTCAATCCCGGCATCATGGCGATGAAGGATCTCGCCACCACGTCGGACGGCAAGGCGTGGTTCATGCCGTGGGACTGGGGCAACACGCAGCTCACCTACAACTCTTCCAAGATCGACGCCAAGGATGTGCAGTCGCTGAAGGCGTTCGCCGATCCCAAGTTCAAGGGCCGGGTGTCGATCGGCGACAATGTCGACGACGCCTACGCGCTGGCGAGCCTTGCCATCGGCCTCAAGGACTGGACCAAGATGACGGACGACCAGTTCAAGCAGGCGTCGGATTTCCTGCGCCAGGTGCACAAGAACGTGCGCTCCTACTGGACCGATACCACGGACGTCGTGCAGCTGTTGAGCGGCGGCGAGGTCGATCTCGCCTGGGCATGGAACGATGCAACGGTCCAGTCGGTTGCCGCCGGCGTGCCGATCAAGGCCAAGAAGGACACCGACGAAGGCATCTCGACCTGGGTCTGCGGCTATGTGCTGTTCAAGGATGCGCCCGGCAATGTCGACAAGGCCTATGACTATCTGAACGCGGTCAACGATCCGGAGACCGCCAAGGTGCTGGTCAAGGACTGGGGCTATGGTCAGGCCAACGCCAAGGGCATGGCCGGCGTCGACCAGGCGGTGCTGAAGGAAAAGGGCTATGACGACGTGCAGAAATTCATCGACAAGACGCTGTTCCAGTCGCCGGTGCCTTCCGATCTCAAGCTCAAGATGATCGCCGAATTCGAGAAGATCAAAGCCGGATATTGAGGCGTGTTTCGACGGCCCGTTCGTTCGCCGACAAGGCGAGCGGACGGGCTCGCCAAGTGAGCGGAATTCTCCTAACCTCGCAGCTGCTTTTTTTCGCGATGGGGGAATTTCGCGCCATGAAGTCAGTGCTACGCCGCCTTGCCCTTGCAGCC
Source organism: Mesorhizobium sp. RCAM 05104 (assembly GCF_059683645.1). Taxonomy (NCBI): domain Bacteria; kingdom Pseudomonadati; phylum Pseudomonadota; class Alphaproteobacteria; order Hyphomicrobiales; family Phyllobacteriaceae; genus Mesorhizobium; species Mesorhizobium sp. RCAM 05104. The sequence goes on from NZ_CM185033.1 coordinate 4,461,109, forward strand.
GTGTGCATGATCGGCGCCGGCGCGGTCTATGCCTTCGCGGAAGGCGGTGGGGATCTCGTGGTGTTCGACTGGTCGGGCTATGAGGACCCGCTGCTGCATCCGGCCTACGCCGCCAAATACGGCGCCGAGCCGACCTTCGCGTTCTTCGGCGACGAGGACGAAGCCTTCGAGAAGATGCGGGCGGGCTTCAAGGCCGACATCGCCCACCCCTGTTCGCAAAGCGTGGTCAAATGGCGCGAAGCCGGCATGTTGCAGCCGCTCGACACCGCCCGGATCGCCGGCTGGAAGGACCTCAATCCGGGCATCATGGCGATGAAGGATCTCGCCACGACCGCCGACGGCAAGGCCTGGTTCATGCCGTTCGACTGGGGTGACACTTCGCTGCTCTACCGCACCGACAAGGTCACGGCTGACCAGGCGCAGTCGCTCAGGATCTTCGCCGATCCGAAATTCAAGGGCCGCGTCACCATCGGCGACAATGTCGACGACGCCTACGCGCTGGCAAGCCTCGTCATCGGGCTGAAGGACTGGACCAAAATGACGGACGCGCAGTTCCAGGAGGCGTCGGCCTTCCTGCGCGATGTGCACAAGAACATCCGCTTCTACTGGACCGACGACACCGACCTCAACCAGGCTTTCATCGGCAATGAGGTCGACCTGGTCTGGGGCTGGAACGAGACCTTCGTTACGCTGAAGGGGCAAGGCATGCCGATCGCCATGAACCGCGACACCAAGGAGGGCATTTCGACCTGGGTGTGCGGCTATGCGCTGATGAAGGATGCGCCGGGCAAGCTCGATGAAGCCTATGATTTCCTCAGCGCGGTCAATGCGCCTGGCGTGTCGGACTACATGGTCAAGACCTTCGGCTACGGCCACGGCAATGGCGCCGGCATGGCAGCAATCGACCACAAGGTGCTGGTCGACCGTGGCTTCGACAATCTCGACAAGTTCCTCGACAAGACGCTGTTCCAGCAGCCGGTGGCGCCGGAACTCAAGCAGCGGATGGTCGCCGAGTTCGAGAAGATCAAGGCCGGCTATTGACGAGCGAACCGGAAAGAACCGACGTCGTCATCGTCGGTGCCGGCTTTACCGGCCTGTCGGCAGCGCTTGAGTTGAAGGCAGCTGGCATCGATTTCGTCCTGCTCGAAGCGCGCGACCGTGTCGGCGGGCGCGTCGAGGCGACATCAAACGGCCTTGGCGAGCGCGTCGACAGCGGCGGTCAGTTCCTGTGCGAGGATATGCCGGAGCTGATGGCGCTGCTGCGGGCGCGTGGCAAGACGCTGGTCGAGACTTTTGTCGACGGCGAATTCGTCTCCCAGCCAATCCTGTCCGCGAGAGAGGCCGAGCGCACCTATCTCGCCTCGATGGCGATCCGCGACCGCATGAATGCGATCGCACCGGACGATCCGACCATTGCCGGCTTGACCGTCGCCGCATGGCTCGATCGTCAGAGCGACCCTGAAGCGGCCAAGGCGGCGTTTCGCTCGATGATCGAAGGCCTGTGGTGCCAGGCACTGGAAAAGATGCCGCTCTGGCACCTTATCGACAATGATCGCCGCATCACCAATGAGGTGTCTGAACTGCAGTATTTCGTGCGCGAAACCATGCATTCGCTGGCCGACGATCTGGCCCGCGATCTCGGCGATCGGCTGCGGCTGAGCACAGCGGTCACGGTGATCGAACACGGGCCGGGAAGGGTTCGTCTCGCCTCGACGGCTGGCACCATCGAGGCTCGGACGGTGTTGATCGCAGTGCCGCCGGTGATGGCCGCGAAACTGGATTTTTCGCCACCGCTGCCGGCGGCCTTGGCCGGGGCGCTCGGCGTCTGGGAAAGCGGCGCCGTGATCAAGGTGCTGGTGCGCTATCCCACAGCCTTCTGGCGCGACCACGGCCTGAGCGGCATGGTGATGTGGCGTGACCTGCCTGGGCTTTTTGCCTGTGATGCCGGCAAGGACGATGACCATGCGGCGCTGGTGGTCTTTATCGGAGGGCCGCTCGCCTCGCGCTGGCGCGAACTTGGCGATGCTGCACTGCGCGTCGAAGTGACGGCGAGGCTGGTCGAAGCTCTTGGCGCGCAAGCGGCTGGCATCCTTGATTTCAGCTGTCGCGACTGGACGCATGACCGCTGGAGCGGCGGCGCGTACGGCGATCTCATCATCGATACGACGGCAACCGATGCCGAGCGCACGCTCCTGGCAGGTGCCGCGCCGGTCCATTTCGCCAGTTCGGAATTGTCGCCATCATTCCCAGGCTATGTCGAAGGCGCGATCGTTGCCGGGCGCATCGCCGCGCGCAAGGTCATGGCAGAGCTTCAGTCCGCCATCGCCACCAGCGCTTCTGGATCATAGGCGAGGCGGATCGAGGTGCCGACCGGGATGTCGTCGGCGCCGAAGTCGTTGGTCTCGGTCACCGACAGCGGCTTTTCCAGTCCCGGTATCTCGACGATCAGATGGGTGATCTCGCCGAAGTAGTGGCGTTCGACCACCTTGCCGGCGACTTCGAACTTGGCTGTCGCATTGTCCCACAGCACGCGCAGGCGTTCAGGCCTGATGCCGAGCGTGGCGGCGGCGCCGTTGCGCACAAAGGCCTTCGGCTTGTCGGTCTTGACGCGGCCGAAGCCCAGCGTGTCGACGACCAATGAGGCGCCGTTCTCCTCGACGATCTCGGCCTTGACGAAATTCATGCCGCCGAGGAAGTCGGCGACCTGGCGGTTGACCGGCCGCTGGTAGATTTCCTTGGGCGAGGCGACCTGCGCGATCCTGCCGCCGAACATCACGGCGATGCGGTCGGACATGGCCAGCGCCTCATACTGGTCGTGGGTGACAAGGACGAAGGTGATGCCAACCGCCTGCTGCAGGCGGCGCAGCTCGACCTGCATCTGCTCGCGCAGCTTCTTGTCGAGCGCCGACAGCGGTTCGTCGAGCAAGAGCACCTTGGGACGCATCACCAGCGCGCGGGCGAGCGCCACCCGCTGCCGCTGGCCGCCGGAAAGCTCGGTGGCAAGGCGCTTGCCGAGGCCAGTCAGCGAGACCTGCGCCAGCGCCTCCTCGACACGGCGCTTCTCTTCGCCGCCCTTCAGCTTCAGCCGCTTCAGTCCGTAGGCGACGTTCTGCTCGACATTGAGATGCGGGAAGATCGCATAGCTCTGGAACACCATGTTGGTCGGCCGGCGATTGGCCGGGATGCCTTCCATCGGTTGCCCGCCGACCGAGATCGAACCGCTGGTCGGGTTGTCGAAGCCGGCGATCATCCGCAGCAGCGTGGTCTTGCCGCAGCCTGAGGGGCCGAGCAGGGAGAAAAATTCACCCTCCTTGATGGTCAGCGAAGCGTCGTCGAGCGCCTTGAACGCCCCATAGCTGCGGGTGACGTTGCGGATCTCAATCATGGGCCGATCAGTTTGGGGCCGCTCGGACTGGGCACGCTCGCTCTGGGACTGCTCAGGCATAGAGGCCTCCCTCGTTCTGGGTGCGTCTGGCGGCACGGCGGCGCAGGATTTCGGCGATTGTCATCAGCAGGAAAGAGGCAACCAGCAACAGCGTGCCCAGCGCCAGCACGCCTGGCAGTTTCGCCGCGAAGCGCAACTGACCCCAGATGTAGATCGGCAGCGTCGCTTCGGTGCCGGTCAGGAAGAAGGCGATGATGAACTCGTCGAGCGAAATGGTGAAGCAGACCAGCAGGCTGGAAATGATGGCCGGCGCCACCATCGGCAGCGTCACGCGCCGGAAGGTGCCGAAGGCACTCTCGCCGAGATCGGCGGAGGCCTCTTCCAGGCTGCGGTCGAAGCCTTCGAAGCCGGACGTCAGCACGGTCATCGAATAGGGGATGCAGACCAGCACGTGGCCAAGCACCACGGTGAAGAGCGACAGACTCAAGCCCAGTTGCAGCATCACCAGCAGCATCGAGATGGCGACGATCACTTCGGGCAGCACCAGCGGCGCCATGATCAGGCCGTTGATGGCGCGGCGGCCGGGGTAGCGGTAGCGGGTGATCGAACGGGCGGCGAGGATGCCGAGCACGGTGGAGAGGATCGCGGCCGACACGCCGACGATCAGGCTGTTCCAGGCGGCGTCGAGCAGGGCCGGGGTGCGCGGCAGGTCCTCGTACCAATGCAAGGTGAAGCCGGTGAGCGGGAATTTCGGCGTCGCCGCCGTGTTGATCGAGAAGATCGGCAGGAAGATCACAGGCAGATAGAGGAAGACCACATAGAGGAACGCGTAGGCCGGCAGCCAGCCGCCGGCCAGGAAGCGCCGCGCCGCCGTCATCGCGCCAGCCTCTGCAGGGCGCGGATGATCAGCACCGTGGCGCCCGCCATCAGCGTCACGATCACCATGGTGGTGACGGAAAGGGCAGCGCCCAGCGGCCAGTTGGAGGCCTTGCCGAACTGCGCCTGGATGGCATTGGCGATCATGACGCCGTCCTTGCCGCCGACGAGCTTCGGCGTGACATAATCGCCGACGGTCGGGATCATGACGATCAGCGCCGCCGAGATGACGCCGGGTGCGGACAGCGGCAAGGTCACGCGCAGGAACGAGCGCAGCGGGCCGTCGCCGAGATCGGTGGCTGCCTCGACCAGTGTGCGGTCGACCTTTTCCAGCGAAACGAAGATCGGCAGGATGGCGAAGGCCGCCCAGGCATGGGTCAGCGTGATGATCACGGCGCTGGAATTGTAAAGCAGCGCCGTCGACGGCTCGTCGATGATGCCAAGGCCCATCAGGCCGGAATTGAGGACGCCGTTGTAACCGAGGATGACCTTCCACGACATCACGCGCAAGAGATAGCTGGTCCAGAACGGGATGGTGATGAGAAACAGCCACAGGCTCTTGTGACGGCCGCCATGGAAGGAAATGAAATAGGCGATCGGATAGGCCAGCAGGACGGTGAGCAGACTGACCGTCAGCGAGATGTAGAGCGAGCGCCACAGCAAATCCCGGTAGATCGGCTCGGTCAGCGCGATGCGGTAGTTCTCCAATGTGAAGCTGCGGTCGATGGTCAGGTAGTGCTGCGTCCAGAAGGAATGGGCGATGACCACCAGGATCGGCAGGACCAGAAGGATGAGCGCGTAGACAAGGGTCGGGCTGATCAGGGCAAGACCCTGCACGGGTTCGGACTGCAGAAGGGCATTTCGTCTGGCCCGCGTCATGCGCAACGGGGGCGACCCTTCCGCAGTCGCCGTCATTGCAGGGCTCCGGGTGTGACCTCGGTTGCTGGCCTGGACCGTTCCGCCATGCGGCATCCCATTGTGCTGGCGCCGGCTCTCTGTTCCCCTTGCCGGCTTTCTTTCATCATGCGCGCATACGCGGATTGAAATCAAGCGCCAATTCTGCGATATTGATTGAACGGACATTCAAAATTTGATGGAGTAAGCCGGCATTTCCGGCGTTAGCACCGAATTTCATGTCCGAGAAAAATTCGACGAAATGGTGCGAGGCAATGATGGCGGCTGCCAGGGATATGAAGGCGACGGAAATGGCCCGGGCCGCGGAGGACGATGCGGTCGAACTGGCCAAGCGCCATCTCATCCAGCCCTGGCCGTTCGCCGGCTCGGTCGGTGCCGAGGCGCGCGCGCTGATCGGCGAAGGCGACGGCATCTACATCACCGACAGCACCGGCAAACGGTTGATCGACGGGCCTGCCGGCATGTGGTGCGTCAATGTCGGCCACCGCCGCGAGGAACTTGCCAAGGTGATGTACGACCAGGCGATGGCGCTGTCCTACAACACGCCCTGGTACACGATGAACGCGCCGTCGGCCGAACTTGCCATGCGCATAGCCGGCCATGCGCCGGGCGATCTCAGCCACGTCTTCTACACCACCGGCGGCTCTTCGGCCGTCGAGACGGCGCTGCGCTTCATGCAGTTCTACAACAATGTGCGTGGCCGGCCGGAAAAGAAGCTGATCCTGAGCCGGGGCGGCGCCTATCACGGCTCGACCTATCTGTCGGCCTCGCTCAACGGCCGCCCGCGCGACCGCGACTGGATGGACGGCGCCGACGAGCTGGTGATCAAGCTGTCTTCGCCGGATCCGTTCCGCCGTCCACAAGGCATGAGCCTTGCCGCCTTCACCGATTTTCTCGTCGACCAGTTCCGCGACACGGTCGCCCGCGTCGGCGCCGACAGGATCGGCGCTTTCGTTGGCGAGCCGGTGCAGGCATCCGGTGGCGTCATCGTGCCGCCCGACGGCTATCTCAAGCGCATCCGCGAGATCTGCCGCGACAACGACATCCTCTATGTTTCCGACGAGGTGGTGACGGCTTTCGGCCGGCTAGGCCATGTCTTCGCCTCTGGCGACGTGTTCGGCATCGATCCGGACATGATCACCTTCGCCAAGGGCGTCACCTCGGGTTACTTCCCGCTTGGCGGCGTCATCATATCGGAGCGTCTGCTGGAGGAACTGCGGCGTTCGAACCATCCGGACGCGATGTTCGGCCATGGCCTGACCTACACCAGCCATCCCATCGGCTGCGCCGTGGCACTGAAAAACCTCGATCTGCTGGAGGAGAGTGTGCTTGCCCACACGCAAGAGGTCGCGCCCTATTTCCAGGCGCGACTGAAGACCTTGGAAGAGCTGCCGCTGGTAGGCGAGGTGCGGGGCGTGGGGCTGATGGGCTGCGTCGAATGCGTCGCGGACCGCGAAAGCAAGGATCCGCTGCAGCTCGACAAGGATGTCGGCAAGCGCATCGATGCGCATTGCCACGAGCTTGGCCTTTTGGTCCGGCCGCTGATCAACATGTGCGTGATGTCGCCACCGCTGATCATTTCGCGAGAGCAGATCGACGACATGGTCGGCATCTTGCGCGAAGGCATTTCGCGCACGATGGATGATCTCAGGAAAGAAGGGGTGTGGCGGGGATGACGGCCGATCTCCCCAGGTGAGGGAGATCGCCAGCTCTGCCTTCGTGCCTACGACCGCGACCTGAGCGCGTCGTTCAAATTCCACATGTCCTTCTCCTCGGGCGCGGTCTCCAGCCCCAGCACCGGCAGCATCTTGCGCAGATGGTCGTGATGGGTGCGCACGCCATATTCGAGATCCGAGAGGTAGAAGCCCTCGAAGGCTTCGGACAGCATGGATTCGTTCGACCACACCGAGAGCTGCACGTCTTCCGACATCGTATCGCGGTCGATGCGGAAGGACAGGTAGCGGGCGGCGGCCTGCTCGCGGCTTTCGTCGCGATAGCGGTAGATGGCGCCGCGCAGCAGCGTCTCACCCGTCGACAGCGGAAACTCCTGATAGAACTGCACCGATTCCGGCATCACCGAGATGACCGCATTGGGGAAGATGCCGTAATAGACCCAGGCCTTCTTCAGATAGTCCGGCAGATGCGCCGGCTCCGGCGCGATCTTGACATAGTTCCTGACGCTCCAGCGGCGGCCGGCATGCGGGTTGTAGGTGGCGAAGGAGCGTGACACGCCATTGATGAAGGGTTCGTCGAAATAAGTGGCGCCATAAAGATCCTGCAAGGCGGGATGCGCCATGGCGACATGGTAGCCTTCATTGTCGACGTCGCGCACCGACTTCCAGTTGACCGGGGTCTTCTGGGTCCAGATACCCCAGGAAGGCACCATGTCGGCGGCCTTGTAATGCGCGAATTCGGGCTCGATCGGCTTCATCAGCTCGGCGACCGACGGCTGCGGGCCACCGTTGCGGAAGCGGATGAAGATGAAGCCCATCCAGACTTCGAGATCGAGCGGCATCAGGCCGAACTCGGTTTTGTCGAGATCGGGGAAGGAGCGCGGCCGCGCCGCACCGCGCAGCGTGCCGTCGAGATTGTAGACCCAGCCGTGGAAAGGGCAGACCAGGGCGTTCTTGCAATTGCCCTGGCTGTCGGCGACGACGCGGCTGCCGCGATGGCGGCACATATTGTTGAAGCCGCGCACCACGCCGTCCTTGCCGCGCACGATCAATGCCCGCTCCCCAACCACGTCCATGGTCAGATAGTCGCCGACATTCGGCAGGTCGGAGACGTGGCCGACGATCTGCCAATGATTGCGGAAGACATGCTCTTTCTCCAGCTCGAGAAGGGCATCGGAGTGATAACTCCAGCCCGGCAGGCCTCGCCTGTCCCAATCATTGGGGATCGCCACGTCACGGAGGTGCGGGTTCATGGGCGGGTCTTCTTTTTATTGAACGACTGTTCAATAAAATCATATTTTTCATTGAAATGCAATGGCTTGTAGAAATACGAGGCTCGCATGAACCCTCATTGGAGCCGCCCTGAAACCGGTGCGGCCGAAGAAAACCCCGAGAATTCCGAGCCTTAACATGGGTTGTGGAGCGCGCTTTCCGCGTCGGCATCAACGCTTGATGCGGGAGAAATCTCGCCCGTTTCCCGCAGAAAAAATGTGCCCCGCTGGCCGGAGTGTGAGGTCGCTCATAGTTCGACTGGCTGCGTTTGAGCTTTGCTGCCTAACATCGATAGCTCAGCAACATCCTGATCGCGCACATGAAACAGCTTCGCAAACGAACCAATGCATCGGAAAGTGACCGATTTTGCCCGGATATGCCCGTATCCGTTGTTTCGGAGCTGTTACACGGGCATCCCTCACGTATCATTCGCCCGTTACCAAGTGCGGTTAAATTCGTTTTATAGAAAAAAGAAAATCGACGAAGGGAACGACGATGCATGAGAAAGTCCAGATTGCCAGCGCCGAGCGCCGCCTCCAGGCTCCAGAGCGCTCTGACCGCCGCCCGAAACTGGCACTGCGCCAGCGCGCCAGCGACCACCCCATGGCGATGTTCATGGCGCTGGCTGCTTGCGCCTTCGCCGGCATGGCGTTCACCCCGACGGTCGGGCCAGCCTTCGCTTCCTTGAATCCGCCAGCCAACATCGTCGAAGGCGCATCGACAACGACCAAGACCGCGCGCCTGCCGGTGCCGACGATCGATTTCGCCTGCAAGGGGCAGTCATGGGGCGCCGAGAGCGTGGATTGCCTGCGCGCCATCGCCGAGCAGTCGGGGACGCACAAGGCCCGCGCCATCCGCATGATCGCCAACGCCGCGCCGCTGACCAACACGCCGAACATTTTCTGATTCTTGTCGAAGCATGATCCCGAAATTCGGTTCCCACTTCGGGACCATGCTCTGACCTCCCCGAGCGCTTCCTCCAGCGCTCCCTTCGGCTCCCGCCCGCATGTCGGCCGGGAGCCTTTTTTCTATCCTTTGAATGTCGCCTGTTCGGCAATGGCCGACAGCACGCTGCGCACATCCAGCGTGCTGAACGGTTTTTCCAGGATCTGCGGCCGCTGCTGCGCCGGCAGGGCCTCGATTTCGGCTTTCGCGCCGATCAGGTCGCCGGTGACCAGCACGAAACGCCGGGCCAATCCAGGCCTTTCGGCAAGCAACTCCCGATAGATTGCAATGCCGCTGGTGCCGGGCATGCGCAGGTCCGAAAAGACGATGTCCGGCGGCATATGGCCGTCCAGGGTGGCAGCCCCGGATTCCCAGACGGGTGCGACCCGCGACTTGATGCCCATCAATTCGAGAATGTCGGAGAGCGAGCCGGCGACATCGGGCTCGTCATCGATGATCAAGGCATGGCGCAAGCCGCTCGAGCGCGGCTGGTTCTCGCCGGCAATGGCGATGCCAGCCGAAATGGCCGGCAGCTGGACGACGAAACGCGCCCCTCTCGGCAGCACTTCCTCGAACCAGACATTGCCATTGTGCCGCTCGATGATCGATTTCGAGATCGACAGGCCGATGCCGGTGCCGACGCCGACCGGCTTGGTGGTGAAATAGGATTCGAAGATGCGGTTGCGGATCGCTTCCGGCACGCCAGGGCCATTGTCCTCGACCGAGAAGCCGGGTTTGCCCAGTTCGCTGCGGAAGGTGCGCACCTTGATCAGCCGGTCGCCGGCGACGCCGGCCAGCGCATGCTGGCTGTTGATGAGGAAATTGGCCGCCACCTGTGTCACATGATCGGCGTCGGCCATCGCCAGCAGCGGACCGGCAGCGAAATCGGTGTCGATGATGATGCCGCTCGATCGCGCGCCATAGGCGGTCACCTCGAGTGCCGCGCGGATCACCTGGTTGAGATCGGTCTCGGCTTGTGCCGCGGGATGCAGGCGGACCATCGACAGGAAGCTCTTGACGATGCGGCCGCAGCGCTCGGCGGCGGCACGCACTTTCTCGGCGCGGACCTTGGTCTGCGGATCCGAGGCGAATTCGTGCAGCAGCGTCGATTGCGCCACCACCACGGCCAGCGGGTTGTTGAGCTCGTGCGAGACGCCGGCCAGCAGCGAGCCCATCGCCGCCATCTTCTCGTTCTGATGCAGCTTTTCGCGCTGCCGGTTGATCTCCTCCTCGGCGCGCAGCCTGTCGCGCAGGTCGCGGATCGACCCGAAGATCAGGCGACGGTCGGCGACGCGCATCTCGGTCGCCGTCAGCTCGATCGGAAACACCTCGCCGGCGGCATTCTGCGTCACCGTCTCGAGTCGCTGGCCGACCATCGGCGCGCCGCGGCCCGACATATAGTCGGCGCCCGACGAATAGCCCTTGCGGTAGTATTCCGGCACGACGGTATCGAGCAGGTCCTTGCCGAGGATGTCGCTGCGCTGGAAGCCGAACATCTTTTCGGCGGCCGGGTTGAATTCGATGATCGATCCGGCCTCGTCGATGACGATGATGGCGTCGAGCGAGGCCTGCAGCATGGTGCGGCGGATGACCTCGCTGGCATGGGCATCGGAGGGCGAGCGTTCGATGGCGTCGCCGATGGCGAGCGCGATGATGTGCAGCGTCGCCTCTTCCTCGTCGGTCCACTCCCGCTCGTCGACGCAATCGTTGACCGCCAGTGTGCCCCAGAGATGGCCATGCGCGAAGACGGACACCGACAGGAACGACTTGATGTTCTGCTTTTCGAAATCGGTTCTCAGAAAGCCCTCGAGGTTGCGCGTATGGCCGGCGAAGACCTTGCCTTGCCGTTCGTCCTCGGCCAACCGCTCCAGCAGCGGATCCGAATTGACGATCGATTGCATGATAACGGTGGGCGACGCCAGCTCGCCGCCGAAATCCGGGTCGATCCAGTAGGCGGCGACCGACTGGGCGAAACCCTGGCCGGGCAGCTCGCGCAAGCGGAACAGGATGCCGCGCTGGCATTCCATGGCGCGGCACAGCGTTTCGAGGATGCCCTCCATCTCGCGCTGCCAGTCGCCGGCCTCGCGCAGCCGGCGAACGACACGCACGGCCGCCATCGCCGCGCCCTGGCGGTCGCCGTGCATGTCCGTGCGTGCTGCGTCAGTGGTCATGGTCAGCAGTCATGGTCGGCTGTCATCTAGACCCACATTAGCAAATTTTGGAATTTGGTGGGTCTGGATTTGAAAATTCCCGGCGCCAGGACCGCCAAGGTAGCCCGAACGCCGAACCTTCTCACCAGGCCGTTGCGCGGCTCAGTTGCCGTCGCCGGCCGGCAACGAGAAGATATAGCCTTCACCGCGCACCGTGCGCAGGAATTTCGGGTTGGCCGGGTCGGTCTCGATCTTCTTCCTCAGGCGCATGATGCGAATGTCGACCGCGCGCGATGATTCAGGATCCTCGGTGAAGCCGATCGCCTCGGAGATCGCGGCACGCGTCAGCAGCCGGTTGGCGCGGGTCAGGAAAACCTCCAGCACGTCGAATTCGCTCTTGGCCATGTCGATCACCGCCCCGTTGGCGCCGGTGACCAGCCTGCCGTCGAGATCGGCCTGGAAGGGACCGAAAGCAACGGAACGGCGGTCCGTCCTGGCCTTCTTGTCCTGCGGCTCCGTCGGCTGCGGGACGCGGCGCAGCACACTGCGTACTCTCGCCAGCACCTCGCGCAATTCGTATGGCTTGACGATGTAGTCGTCAGCACCGAGTTCCAGCCCGACGATGCGGTCGAGCGCGGTGCCGGCGGCGGTCGCGTAGATGATGCCGATCGGCATCCGCGAGCGCAGCCAGCGGCCGAGCGAGAGGCCGTCCTCGCCCGGCATGGCGATGTCGAGAATGGCGAGATGGAACGACTGCGTTTCCAGCAGGGTTCGTGCCGCTGCAGCGCTTTCAGCGGTGACCGTGTCAAAGCCGGCGGCTCCGAGATATTCGGCGACCGCGTCCCTCAGGTCGGGCTCGTCCTCGACGATGATAATTCTTGCCCGCACGATGCTCTCGCTCCCACTTTCAGTGGAAAGTAGATTGGGTATAAACATGATGTCCAGCACTCATATCTGGTTGCCAGGGAACGGTTGGAAAACATGGCCGCACGATCCGTCATCGCGCTTGTTTCCGTAGCCGAAGTGGTCGCGACCGAACTCGCCGACCATCTCGAGCGGCGTGGCCACGATGTGCGTCAGGCGCGGCAGCCGTGGGAGGCCGAATCGCTGCTCTCGGGGAAGGGCATCGAGGTCGTCGTCGTTGGCGACAGCCTCAGCCAGGCGGAAGGGCGTGATCTGTTGCGGCGCCATGGCGGCGAGGACGGGCCGGATTTCATCCTGATCTGCCGGCCGGCCGATCTTGTCGACAAGGTGCTGGCGCTCGAGCTCGGTGCGGCCGATGTCGTCGAAAGCCCGCTCAATGTCAGGGAGCTCGCCGCCCGTGTTGGCGGCCTGCTGGCGCGGCGCGGCAGGCCGGCCCAGGAGTTGATTGTGCTGGAAAATGCGACCGTCGATCTGAGGTCGGCCATGGTCATGCATCGCTCCGGCACGGAGGAGCAGCTTTCGCCGGGTCAGGTGGCGCTGCTCAGGCTGTTCCTGGCCAGTCCGCGCAAGGTGTTGACGCGTGACGACATCATCGCCGCGGCGCCAGCCGAAAACGCCGACGCCTTCGACCGCTCGATCGATTCGCGCATCGTGCGGCTGCGCCGCAAGCTCGATACCGAGACCATCATCACCATACGCGGCGCCGGTTACCGGTACGATCCACCGCGGCAATTCGACGACTGACGGCCGGGCGCTCGCGCTATTTCCTTGGCTGAGCATCGGATTTTCCACTTGGCCCGATGCCGCCGGAGCTTAACGCACCACGAGAAGCGATGGCCCCATGGGCGTGTCGTTGCCCATGGTTAGTTCGCTGGCATGGGCGCGGTCCCTGAGGAGCACGGTGGCGAGGCCAGCAAAGCCGAGCAGGCCCTGCGCGTAAAGCAGTGCGGAAAGCACCGAAGCTGCGAATTTCGTTTTCATCGTGGCAATTCCCCAAAAAATCAATGTGTTGCAGGTCGCTTCAGGAAACCTCCGAAGTGCCCGCGCCGCCGGTGGAGCCCCCCATCGCGGCGCGGGCACTCGGTCCTCTCGGCAGCAAGTAGCCGGAGGGGCCGCGCATTCTCATCAGCCGAAGGCCGACCCGCCAGAGGGCCTTGAGCCGGGTGATGCGCAGGCTGGAAACAATCCAGACCGTGACGAAAAACAGGGTGGCGTGGAGGGTTGAAACTTCGCTCGAGGTCATCGCCGCGAGCTTGCCAGCCGGGCTGCCGGCGATCGTGCCGACGCCGCCGATGACTGCTGCCGCGATGCTGATCCTGAGAAACCAGGACTGCGTGTTCGTTTTCGTTCCCATGGTCGTTGCCGTCTGCTTTCGTTAAGTCAACCCTGACGGCGCGCTGTTTCCGGATCATGCCGCCTGAAGCCGCGCTTTGTTGCAGTTTGGTTTCGAAACTGACGGCGATTCTTTCGTATGCTGGAAATTCGCACTTTCGTTTAAGGGCAAGTCCCTATGTTCCTGGCCAGGCTGCTCGTCAGCAGATGGTGTCCATCCTCTCTTTTCCACGCCGCGAACAGTTCCGTTTGTTAACCACGGGAAACATATTCGAAACACAAACGAGCATTTTGCGAAATCTGCCCGAAACATTACGCAGGGATAAGCGGCCATCGAATTGGAGCCGGCCAAGTCCGGCAGAGAGAGGGACATCATGCACACCGCCATTTCCGCCAAGCTCATCCACATCACCGCCGCCGCCCTGACGGGTGCCGCACTTCTGTTCGGCGCCGGCTCAGGCGCCGCCCACGCCGCCAACAAGATCGTGGCGCGCGTTTCGCTTTCACAGCAGATCATGGAAGTCTCGGTCGATGGCCGGCCGACCTTCGCGTGGAAGGTTTCCACGGGCGACAAGGCGCATGTGACGCCGACCGGCTCGTTCAAGCCGACGCGCATGCACCAGATGTGGTATTCGAAGAAGTACGACAACGCGCCGATGCCGCACTCGGTCTTCTTCAGCGGCGGCTATGCGGTGCATGCCACCTACGCGATCAAGCGTCTCGGCCAGCCGGCTTCGCATGGCTGCGTGCGGCTGCATCCCGACAACGCCGCCGATTTCTATCAGCTTGTCGAAACGTTCGGGCCGACCAACACCAGCATCGTCATCGTCAAGTAGCAGGCTGCGAAGGCCGGCTTACCGCCGTGCGCTTCTCACAGCTCCCGCCGGAAAGTGTCCTGCGGTATTGAGTACAGCTCAACCGGCGGTATCGAGCGCAGCCAAAAAAGAGGCCGGAATTTTCCGGCCTCTTTTTTCTGTCGTCTGTCCTTGCGCAATTGGGGACGGAAAAACCGCTACACACTTTTCCTGAGATTGCCCTAGTTCGGCAGTGCCGGCATCAGCTTGGGATCCGGCTTCTCGGCCAGATGAGGCAGGTCCTTGCTGGCGATGAAAGTGTAGAACATGGGCACGACGAAGAGCGTGAAGATGGTGCCGACCAGGATGCCGGTGAAGATGACCAGGCCCATCGAATAGCGGGCCGCGGCACCCGCGCCACTGGAAACGATCAGCGGCACCACGCCAAGCGCCATCGCCGCCGTCGTCATCAGGATCGGCCGCAGTCGCACCTTGGCCGAGGCGATGATGGCGTCGCGCCGCCGCATGCCATGGATTTCGCGCTGCTGGTTGGCGAACTCGACCAGCAGGATGCCGTGCTTGGTGATCAGGCCGATCAGCGTGATCAGGCCAACCTGCGTGTAGATGTTGAGCGTGCCCAGACCCAGATTGAGCGGCACGATCGCACCGAAGATGGACAGCGGCACCGCCATCATGATGATCAGCGGGTCGCGGAAGCTTTCGAACTGCGCCGCCAGCACCAGATAGATGACGAGAACGGCGGCGGCAAAGGCGATCAGGATGGTGTTGCCCTGTTCCTTCTCCTGCCGGGACTGGCCCGAGTAGTCGATGAAGAAGGTGTCGGGCAGGCTCTCCTTGGCGATGTCCTCGAGGGCTTTCAATCCATCGCCGGTGGTGACGCCGGGCAGCGGAAGTGCGGAAATCGTCGCCGAATTCAGCTGGTTGAACTGCTCGATCGCGGCCGGCGACGCATTGGTCGAAATCTTCACCACCGCCGACAGCGGCACCATTTCGCCTGTCACGCTGCGCACGAAGTATTGGCCCAGCTTTTCGGGATTGTCGCGGAACTCCTGCGGCACCTGCGGGATGATGTCGTAGCTGTTGGAGTCGCGGTCGAACTGCGCCACTTCGGCGCCGCCGACCAGCAACGTCAGCGTCCGCCCGATATCGGCGATCGGCAGGTTCAGCGCCGCGGCGCGGTCACGGTCGATGGTTACCGTCACCTGCGGCGCGTCATAGGCCATCGAATTCTGCACGACGATGAAGCGGCCGGAGGCTTGCGCCTTGTTCTTGATCTGCTCGGCCGCCTCGTAGACCTCGGAAGCATCGCCGGTCGAACGCACCACCATCGCAATGGGCAGGCCGCCACCGGAGCCCGGCAACGTCGGCGGCGCAAAGACGAAGGCCTGGACTCCCGCCACCTTGGCGATACGAGCCGTTATGTCGGCCTGCAATTCCTTCGAGCTGCGCTTGCGCTCAGCCCAGTCCTTGAAGGCAAAGCCAACGAAGGCGCTGTTTGTCTGACCACCGAAGGCGACGGCCGAGAACTGCGCCCGCGTCTCCGGAATGTCCTTCACCAGGCCAAGTATCTGGTTGACGTATGTCTCGGTGTAATCGGACGTCGCATAGCGCGGCGCTGTCACGATCGAGAGCAGAAAGCCCTGATCCTCTTCCGGCGCCAGCTCGGTCGAGGTCTTGGTGAACATGAAGCCGGTGACGCCGACAAGCGCAAGCACGATGATCAGGGTCAACGGACGATAGTTCAGCGAACCGGTTACGGCCCGCTCATAGACACGCTCGACCCGTGCGAAGGTGCCGTCGACAATGCGCTGGAAACGGCCGGGCGTGCCGGCCTTCAAGAGGCGTGCCGACATCATCGGGGTGATGGTGATGGCGATGATGCCCGACAGCACCACCGAGCCGGCGAGTGTGACCGCGAATTCGCGGAACAGCGCGCCGGTCAGGCCGCCTGTAAAGGCCAGCGGCGCGAACACGGCAGCCAGCGTCATCGTCATGGCGACAATGGCCGACGCGATTTCGCGCATTCCGCTGAATGCCGCCTGCATCGGCGACATGTGGTCTTCCTCCATGTGGCGATGGATGTTCTCCACCACCACGATGGCATCGTCGACGACAAGGCCGATCGCCAGCACCATGGCCAGCAGGGACAGGAGGTTGATCGAATAACCCACCGCAAACAAAAGGAAGCAGACGCCGATCAGCGACAGCGGGATGGTGATGATCGGCATCATCACCGATCGGAAAGAGCCAAGGAAGAGCAGGATGACGACGACGACGATGGCAACCGCTTCGGCGATGGTCTTGAACACTTCTTCGATCGAGGCGCTGATCTGCCCGGTCGCATCGTAGACGACCTCGATCGTCATGCCTTTCGGTAGCGTCTCCTGAATTTGCGGCACGAGCTTGGTGAGCGCCGCCGCCGTGGTCAGCGGATTTGCCGCCGGGGTCGGGAAGATGGCAAGGAAGGTACCGGGCTTGCCGTTGAAGCTGACCCTGGTATCGGTGTTCGCTGCGGCGAGTTCGACGCGAGCCACGTCGCGCAGGCGCACCACATTGCCGTCGGTCGAGCGCAGCGGGAGCTCGGCGAATGCCTCCGGCGTCTGCAGCGTCGAGCGGACGGTGATCGAGGAGACGACATATTCGTTCTGGGTGTTGCCGGGCGCGGAGAGGAAGTTGGAATTGTTGATCGCGGTCAGCACGTCCGATGCCGTCACGCCGCGCGCGGCAAGCTTGACCGGATCGATCCAGAGACGCATCGAGTATTCCTGCGCGCCGAAGATCTGCACGTCGGCGACGCCTTCGACCGTCGACATGCGTGGCCTGATGACGCGTTCGATATACTCGGTCAGCTGCTCCTTCGTCATGTTCGGATTCTGCATCGAGATGTACATCATCGCGAATTGCTGGCCGGTGCCCTTGACGATGACCGGGTCCTTGGAGGCGTCCGGCAAGGTGCCGCGCACGCCCTGGACCTTGGACAGCACTTCAGTGAGCGCGATGTCCGGGTTGGAGCCGAGCTTCATCTGCACCGTCACGGTGCTGGAGGACGGTCGGCTCGACGAGGTGACGTAGTCGATGTTCTCGGTCGAGGCGACGGCGCGCGCGATCGGAGCGGAAATGAAGCCCTGGATCAGGTCGGCGCTGGCGCCCGGATAGGCCGTCGTGATGGTGATCGCCGTTTCGTCAACCTTCGGATACTGCCGGATCGACAGGTTGAAGATGCCCTGGAAACCCAGGAGCAGGATCATGCAGGCAAGGACCGTCGACAGGACAGGCCGGCGAATGAAGAGATCGGAAAAGCTCATTGCTGGTCGGCCTGCTTGTTCGCCGATTTGGTCGGGTCGATGGTGTTGTCGACGGCGACGGACATGCCGTTGAAGAGACGGTTCTGTCCGGCGGTGACGACCTCGTCGCCGGCCTTCAGCCCCTCGATGATCTCGACCATGCCTTCATTGCGGCGGCCAGGCTTGACGAACACCTGCGACAGCACCAGGGCAGGCTTGTCACCTTCGGCCGCCGGCTTGGCCGCATCTGCCGCCGCCTTGTCGGCGGGCTTGGCCGCGTCGGCGGCAGGCTTCGCGGCATCGGCTGCCGGTTTCATGGCGTCGGCCGGCTTGGTATCTGCTGGCTTTGTGTCCGCCGATTTGTCGGCTGCCGGCGCGGCCGGCTTTTCTTCCGGCTTGGCTGCCTGCGCAGGCGGCGCGGCGGCTGGCTTTGCCGGCTGCACCACGAATATGTAGTCGCCATAGAGGCTCGTGGTCAGTGCCGTCTGCGGCAGCGTCAGCACGTTCTGCTCTTCGGGCAGCTCGACACGCACCTGCACGAACTGGCCAGGGGTCAGCTTGCCGTCGGGATTGGCGACTTCCGCCCGGACATTCACCAGCCGGCTGGTCGCGTCGATTTTCGGGTCGATGCCGCGAATGGCGCCGGCAAATGGCATATCCCCACCGCCGAGGCCCAATCGAACCGTCTGGCCGATCTTGAGCAGCGGCAGCTGTTGTTCGGGGACCGAGAAATCGACACGCATCGTGTCGAGATCCTGCAGCGTCACCACGGCGGTGCCGGGCGCCAGATACTGGCCGATGTCGATTTTCGGAATGCCCACCGTGCCACCGAAAGGCGCCGTCAACTGCTTCTGTTCGAGCACCGCCTGCAGCTTGGTGACCTGAGACGCCGAGGCCGAGGCCGCCGCGCGCGCGGTGTCCAGCGTGCTGTCGGAACCGACGCCACGCTTGGTCAGTTCGATGGCGCGGGCCAGCGATGTCTGATCGAGCGCGGCCTGCGCCTTCTGCGCGTCGAGATCGGCACGCTCGACCGCGTCGTCAAGCTGCAGCAGGGTCGCGTTGGCCGCCACCTTCTGGTTGGCATGGAAAAGGATGTCCTTGACGATGCCGGTGGTCTCAACCGTCAGGTCGACACCGCGCACCGCCTTGACCGTACCGATCGCCTCGACGCCCGGCGTCCAGCTCGACGGCTTGGCGATCGTCGTCGACACGGTCGCCGCCGGCGGTTTCATCGAGGCGAAATACTGCTTGATGCCGTTGTCGCGCAGGAAGTTGAAGCCGACAATGCCGCCGACCACGACGATGAGCACGGCCAGGACCAGAACGATGAGAAAGATACGGAGTATGCGCTTAAACAAGGAATTCCCCTCGGTCGAAATCCGGCGCGAAGCGCGGATATCGGGACACATATCGACTGCGGGTCCCGATTTCAAATGACGGCGGTCTTACTGTACCGTCTGGACGGTCTTGTCAATTGGGCCTAAGCTTGCGATGGGAGGCGCCATGAGAGTCCGAAGATCGAATACGCGCGAGAAAATTCTTGCCGCGGCGGCCGATGTTGCTCGGGAAACCGGGCCCGGCAGCCTGTCGCTGGATGCGGTCGCCAGCCGCGCCGGCGTATCGAAAGGCGGCCTCCTCTACAATTTCCCGACCAAGGCCAAATTGATGCAGGGGTTGGTCGAGGAGTATCTGCGCGAGTTCGAGCAGGCGCTCGAATCCGCCCGCACCAACGACAGGGGCGAAAACCCGCTCGCCGTCTATATCAGGCTGTCGGCCAATGACTGCGAGGAAACGCAACCGTCCGCATCGTGGATCTTTTCGGCGATCGCCGAGGATCCCGATTTCATGACACCGATTAAGACATTCAAGCGGCAGCTGTTCGAGCGGCTGAAGGGAGAGACGCCGGACCTCAAGTCGCTGCTGGTCTGCTATCTCGCCATCGAGGGGTTGCGCAGCATGAACCTCTTCGATTCGGATGTCCTGTCGAAAGACGAACGCCAGTTGCTCGTCTCGTCCTTGCTGGAAATCGCCGGCTCGATGTCGCCGGTGCTTCCCTGAAGCGCTCCTGACGGCCCATCGCCAGCGGCTCTCGCCCGCCCCGCATTGCCGAGCCGCCTGCCCATGCCGTGATCTTCATCGACGTGGATGGCGTGGTCGTGCATTTCCACGATTTCCCAACCGGCGCCGCCTTTACTCACTGACAGCCCAGCGAGCAAGTTCCGGCTGTCCTTGCCGGGAAGGGCGGCAACGCCTGACTTCATGTCGGCCGCGCGCTTTCCAGCGAACCGTTGGGCTGCGCGAGATCGGGCTCTCCCAGCCACTTTTTTTCGCACCCGGACCGGGCTGCTGGAAAGGGTCCTAACCGTATGCAAATTGGACATTAGTCTTGACAGAAATACAGATGTTCAATACCCGTCAAGCAATTGAACAGCCTGCAATGTGGGAGGAATGAGCGGTATGGCTTCCAATGTTTCGTTGACGGGCCTTGCCCGTGATCTCGAGGATCGCGCCAAGTCGGGCAAGCCCATCCGCATCGGCCTGATCGGCTCCGGCGAGATGGGGACCGATATCGTCACCCGCGTCGCCCATATGTCCGGCATCGAGATCGGCGCCATTTCCGAGCTGAACCTGCCCGCCGCCAGCAGGGCGGTGGATATCGCCTTCCAGGAAACCGGTCACGCGCGCGAGGTGTCGAACGCTTCGGCGATGACGGCGGCGATGGAGGCCGGCAAGATTGCGGTAACCAACGACGCCAACCTGGTCATCAACAACGACCTCATCGATGTGGTGATCGATGCCACCGGCGTCCCTGCCGTCGGCGCCGAGATCGGCCTGCGCGCCATGGAGCATGGCAAGCATCTGGTGATGATGAATGTCGAGGCCGACGTCACCATCGGCGCCTATCTGAAGAGCGAGGCCGACCGGCTTGGCGTCACCTATTCGCTGGGTGCGGGCGACGAGCCGTCCTCCTGCATGGAACTGATCGAGTTCGTTTCGGCGATGGGCCATCCGATCGTTGCCGCCGGCAAGGGCAAGAACAATCCACTCAACATCGATGCCACGCCACCCGACTATGAAGAGGAAGCCAAGCGGCGGCATATGAACGTGCGCATGCTGGTCGAATTCGTCGACGGGTCGAAGACCATGGTCGAGATGGCGGCGATCGCCAACGCCACCGGGCTGGTTCCCGACAAGGCCGGCATGCACGGCCCGGCGGCGACGCTTGGCGAATTGTCCAAGGTCCTGGTGCCGCAGAAGGACGGCGGCGTGCTGTCGAGAGTCGGCGTCGTCGACTACTCGATCGGCAAGGGTGTGGCGCCCGGCGTGTTCGTCGTCGCCGACATGTCGCATCCGCGTATCTCGGAGCGCATGGAAGATCTGAAGATGGGCAAGGGTCCGTACTTCACCTTCCACCGTCCCTATCATCTGACCTCCCTCGAAGTGCCGCTGACCTGTGCTCGCGTCGTGCTCTACGGCAAGGCCGACATGGTGCCGCTGGCGAAGCCCGTGGCCGAAGTCTGCGCCGTGGCCAAGAAGGACATGAAGCCCGGCGAGAAGCTCGATGCGATCGGCGAATATTGCTACCGCGCCTGGATCATGACAGCGCCGGAGGCGCGTGCCGCCAAGGCCATTCCCTGCGGCCTGCTGCAAGGCGGCTCGGTGACCGCGCCGATCAAGAAGGGCGAGCTCATCACCTATGCGAACGCCGCCCCCGCGGCGGGCTCCAAGATCGCCGAACTGCGCGCCCGCCAGGACAAACTCGTCTACGGCACCGTGGGAGCGTGATCATGGCCGGAGCCAGCAAAGCCGTCGCGGACAGTCGTGCCAACCTGCCCTTCGTCTATCGCCAGTACAGCGCCGAGCAGCTCAAGCAGGTGCTCCACAAGATGTACCTCATCCGCCGCTTCGAAGAGGGCGCGGAGGAGTGCTACACGCGCGGCCTCATTCATGGCACCATGCACCTGTCGATCGGCCAGGAAGCCAGCGCGATGGGCATCTGCATGCCGCTTGCCGAGGATGACCAGATCACCTCGACGCATCGCGGCCATGGCCACTGCATCGCCAAGGGCGCCGAGGTCAAGCGCATGTTCGCGGAGTTCTTCGGCAAGACCACCGGCTATTGCAAGGGTCGCGGCGGATCGATGCACATTGCCGATGTCGCCAAGGGCAATCTCGGCGCCAATGGCATCGTCGCCGGCGGCATCCCGATCGCCGTCGGCGCGGGGCTGTCCTCCAAGATGATGAAGACCGGCAAGGTCGTGGTCTCCTTCTTCGGCGATGGTGCCAACAATGAAGGCGCCTTCCACGAGGCGCTGAACATGGCCGCGATCTGGAAGCTGCCGGTGATCTTCGTGTGCGAGAACAACGGCTACGGCATGTCGACATCGACGGCCCGTTCGACCGCCGTCAAGAACATAGCCGACCGCGCCGCCGCTTATTCGATGCCCGGCGTCATCGTCAACGGCAACATCTTCTCCGAAGTCGCCGAGGCATCGCACCAGGCTGTCGCCCGAGCCCGCGCGGGCGAGGGGCCGACGCTGATCGAATCCAAGACCTATCGCCATCGCGGTCATTCCAAGAGCGACCGCAATCGCTATCGCACCAAGGAAGAGATCGAGGACTGGATGTCGAACCGCGATCCGATCACCCTGTTCGAAAGCGAGCTGCGCGAATTCGGCTTCATCGACGACAAGGGCATCGAGGCCATTCGCGGCGCGGTGGCGCAGGAGATCGCCGACGGCATCGAGTTCGCCAAGGCGAGCCCGTCTCCGGATATCGGCACCATTCAGGATTATGTCTATACGGAGCAGGCTTGATGGACGCGATGGTGCGTGAACTGAGCTACGCCCAGGCGATCCAGGAAGCCATGGCGATCGCCATGGACATGGATGAACGCGTCTTCCTGATGGGCGAGGATATCGGCGTCTATGGCGGCGCCTTCCAGGTAACCGGCGACCTGGTCGAGCGTTATGGCACCGAGCGTGTGATCGACACGCCGATTTCGGAGCTGGGCGGCGCCGGCGTCGCAGTGGGTGCCGCCGTCACCGGCATGCGGCCGATCTTCGAGTTCCAGTTCTCCGATTTCGCCACGCTCGCCATGGAGCAGATCGTCAACCAGGCGGCGAAGATGCGTTTCATGCTGGGGGGCGAGGTTTCGGTTCCCGTGGTGATGCGGTTTCCCGCCGGCTCCGGCACCGGTGCGGCGGCCCAGCACAGCCAGAGCCTCGAGGCCTGGCTCGGCCATGTGCCCGGGCTCAAGGTCATCCAGCCAGCGACGCCCCATGATGCCAAGGGCATGCTTTTGGCGGCGGTAGCCGATTCTGACCCGGTGATGATCTTCGAGCACAAGCTGCTCTACAAGATGAAGGGCCCGGTGCCGGAAGGCTACTACACGGTGCCGATCGGCAAGGCCGACATCCGTCGCGAGGGCCGGGATCTCACCATCGTCGCCACCTCGATCATGGTGCACAAGGCGCTCGAAGCCGCTGCGGCTCTCGAGGCCGAAGGCATCGACATCGAAGTCGTCGATCTCAGGACCATCCGGCCGATGGACAAGCAGACCGTCATCGACAGCGTGAAGAAGACGTCGCGGCTGATGTGCGTCTACGAAGCGGTCAAGACGCTGGGCATTGGCGCCGAGGTCAGCGCCATGATCGCCGAGAGCGAGGCGTTCGATTACCTCGACGCGCCGATCGTGCGGCTGGGCGGCGCCGAGACGCCGATCCCCTACAATCCCGAACTGGAGAAGGCGACGGTGCCGCAGGTTCCCGACATCATTGCCGCCGCGCGCGACCTCGTGAAAGGGGTTCGCTGAGCGATGCCGACCGAAGTCATTCTTCCCAAGGTCGACATGGACATGGCGACCGGACAGATCTCGCGCTGGTTTGCCGAGGAAGGCGCCAGGGTCAAGAAGGGCGATGTGCTGTTCGAGATCGAGACCGACAAGGCGGCGATGGAGATTGACGCGCCGGCCAGTGGCGTCCTGCGCGATGTCACCGGCAAGGAGGGTGTCGATATTGCCGTCGGCGCGGCGGTGGCGTGGATTTATGCCGACGGCGAGGCTTATGGGACCAAGCAGGACGCGGCGCCGATCTCCCCCCTTAGGGGGGAGATGTCGGCGAAGCCGACAGAGGGGGCGCTGCCCCGCCAACGTCGCATTCTGTCACGCCCCCCTCTGCCCTGCCGGGCATCTCCCCCACAGGGGGGGAGATCGGCCAATCGCCGTCGGGTACACGTGCCACGCCTCTGGCCCGACGGCTGGCTCGGGAAGCAGGACTGACCCTTTCAGCCATATCGGGCACCGGCCCGCATGGCCGGGTGGTGAAGGCCGATGTCGACGCGGCGATTGCCGGCGGCGGCGCCAAGCCTGCCGCGAAGGCTGCGCCCACTGGCGCTCCGGCCGCGCCAGTAAAGGCGATGTCGGACGATCAGGTGCTGAAACTGTTCGAGCAAGGCTCCTACGAGCTCGTTCCGCACGACAATATGCGCAAGACCATCGCGCGCCGCCTGGTCGAGGCCAAGACCACCATCCCGCATTTCTACCTGACGCTCGACTGCGAACTCGATGCGCTGCTGGCGCTGCGCACGCAGATCAATGCGGCAGCGCCGATAAAGAAGACCGACAAGGGCGATGTCCCGGCCTACAAGCTGTCGGTCAACGACATGGTCATCAAGGCGATGGCGATGGCGCTGAAGGCGGTGCCGGATGCGAATGCCTCATGGACCGAGAGCGCCATGGTCAAGCACAAGCATGCCGATGTCGGCGTTGCCGTGTCGATCCCTGGTGGCCTGATCACGCCGATCATCCGCAAGGCGGACGAAAAGACGCTGTCCGCCATCTCCAACGAGATGAAGGATCTGGCCAGCCGGGCGCGCAGCCGCAAGCTGAAGCCGGAAGAGTACCAGGGCGGCACCACGGCGGTGTCGAACCTCGGCATGTTCGGCATCAAGGACTTCGCCGCCGTCATCAACCCGCCGCACGCGACCATCCTGGCCGTTGGTGCCGGCGAGGAGCGGGCGGTGGTCAAGAACGGCGAGATCAAGATAGCCACGGTGATGTCGGTGACGCTGTCGACCGATCATCGTGCCGTCGACGGTGCGCTGGGTGCCGAACTGCTGGTCGCCTTCAAGCGGCTGATCGAGAACCCGATGGGCATGCTGGTGTAGGGCCTCCTGTCGCGAGCCGGCGCCAAATGATGCGCCGGCTTACAACAGAAACGACTTGTCAGGTGCGAACCCTTGACCCATCTTCCAGGTGGATTGCGATCCAGGGAGGCCAAACATGCCAGCATTCGACCCGTCCGACGTCAGAACATTGTTCAGCAAGGTCATGGGCGCGTCGCCGTCCGACATCAAGCTGGTGGCGCAGCGCCTGCACGATCACGCCTTCGAGCCGCGCATGTCGGCGGAGGAAACCAGGCAACTCGTCGTCGGCCTCGGCTATGACAGCCTGGATGCGTTCTGCGCCGATATCGGCCTGTCGGCGCATATCGCCGAGCGGTGGAGCCGTTTTGGCGTTTCCGGCGAGATGAAACAGGTGTTCACGCTGCTGGCGGCCCAGCGCAAGCGGGTGGCCGAAGCGATCGCCGAGTTCGAATCCATGACCCATGTCGGCGTCGAGGATTTCTTGCGCGAGCGCGGCCTGATCTGACCACGCCGCCGAGTCTCAGCCAGCCTTGGCCAGCAGCGCCGTGGCCGTATCGCTGTCGGTGATCAGTACATTGGTGCTGACGGCTTTCAGCGCGGCGAGGATCGCCGCGACCTTGCGCTTGCCGCCTGCGGCCAGCACCACGTTCGGCACCTGGCCGACCACATCGAGATCGATGGCCATGACGCGTCCATTGACCTCGTGATCGACCAGCCTGCCGGCGGCGTCGACGAAATAGCACAGGATGTTGGCGACCGCGCCCTTTGCCTTCAGCGAGGGGATCAGCGATGACGGCACGATGCCGTGACGGAAGATGGTGGCATCGGGAGACATGTCGCCGACCGTCAGCAGCGCGATGTCGGCCGCAGCCGCTCGCTGGCGCACGTCCTGCAAGGTCGGCTGCGCCCAGAGGAGATCGCGAAGCGAGGGATTGTCGACCGTCACCGGCGCGGTGATCTGATAGCTGTCGACCTCGAAGACATCGGCGACCTTGGCGGCGACGATCGACGGATTGATCCATTGCGAATGCGGCAGGCTGCCGACCAGCGCCACCACCGAAGCGCGCTTCAGTTGCCGGCGGGCGAGGAAGCCGAGGCTGGCATGCAGCGTCGCGCCGCCGCCGATCGCCAGCGTCATGCCGTCCCGCATCTGCTCGCCGAGATAGGCCGCGACGGCATGGCCGATCGCCTTCTCCAGATGCTCGTGCGCCGAAGGCGTCGGGATGACGACGGCGGCGTTGAGATTCCAGCGCTTCTCCAATGCCCGTTCGAGCGAGACCTGCTCGGCGGTCGGCGCGTTGATCATGGTGACGACGATGCCCTCGGCGGTGCAGGCGGCCAATGTGCGCATGACTTTCACCCGGCTGACATCGAGCTTTTCGGCGATCTGCTCCTGGGTGAACCCTTCGACATAGTAGAGCCAGGCGGTCTTGACGTTGAGGTCCGACGACACCATCGGCAGGCGAGCCGGTCTGGGTTTTTCCGTGGGCATCGGTTCTCGTCCCTCATGAGCCATGGCCTGGCCGCATTCCCTCTTCGGAGAAACGCCGGCCGGATGTCAACTGATGCCGGATCACCGGCCCGTCGATTGTCGCACAATCCTGTTCATTTGTAATTGACAATGTACATATGAACATATTTTTTGGGTTTCACGCGCTGTGTCATCCACCAGTCATATGCGCCGTGCAGGGAGGAAGAGACGGGGAACTGGCCTGGGCCGGACCGGTCGTGCACAGACAAGACAGGAGGTCACATGAAGACGCTATTCATCAAGCTGCTGGCCAGCCAAATTGCGCTCGCGGCAACTTTGTTTGCCGGCTCGGCCGGCGCCGAAACACTGACGCTCTATACATCCCAGCCGGAAGCCGACGCGGCCAAGACCGTGGATGCCTTCAAGAAGGCGCAGCCCGGCATCGACGTGACCATCTATCGCTCCGGAACCAGCGACATCCTCACCAAGATGGCAGCCGAGTTCGCCGCCGGCAGCCCGCAGCCCGACGTGCTCTTGATCGCCGACGCGGTCAGCATGGAACTGCTGAAGAAGGATGACCGGCTGCTGCCTTATCCCGAGGCTAAGCTCGACGGCATCGAGGCGGATGCCTATGACGCCGACAAGACCTATTTCGGCAGCAAGCTGATCACCACCGGCATCGTCTACAACACCGCGGCGGCGCAAAAGCCGGAGCATTGGGCCGATCTCGCCAAGCCGGCCTATGCCGATGGCCTGGTCATGCCGAGCCCGCTCTATTCGGGCGCGGCCGCCTACCTGCTCTCGGGCTTCGTCGGCGACGCCAACTATGGCTGGGATTTCTTCCAGAAGCTGAAGACCAACAACACCGTCAGCGTGCGCGGCAATGGCGCCGTGCTGAAGTCGGTGGCATCAGGCGAGAAGCCCTATGGCATCCTGGTCGACTTCATGGCGATGAACGCCAAGAAGAAGGGCTCGCCGGTCGAATTCGTGTTCCCCAGCGAAGGTGTGCCGGCGGTGACCGAACCGGTCGCCATCATGAAGACCGCCAAGAATGTCGATGGCGCCAAGAAGTTCGTCGACTTCATTCTTTCGGACGAAGGCCAGAAGCTGGCGCTGTCCATGGGCTACCTGCCGGCGCGGGCCTCGGTTGGCCGCCCCGAGTGGCTGCCGGAAGGCGTCAAGGTCAAGGTGATGCCGTTCGACACCAAGGCGATCGTCGCCAGGACCGACGCCGACAAGGCGAAATTCTCGGAGCTGTTCGGCGGTTGAGCCGGCAATCGCGGCGGGATGCCGTCTCACCAGCATCCCGGCCGCTTCGGGCGAAACTCGATCGCATCGGCTGATCGATCTTCAGGAAAAGCAATCATGTCAACATCGATCAGGGAGAGTCGGGGCCAGGAGATGGCCCTGACGGCGGCGGTAGCCGTCGTGATCGTGCTGCTTTCCTTGCTGCCGATGCTGCGGCTCATCAAGGAGATCGTAGCGCCCGGCGGCACTCTGTCGACCGTGGCGATAAAAGCCGGGCTCGCCAGCCCGGCGACCTGGATCGCGACCTGGCACACGCTGGTGGTCGGCATCGGCGGCACCGTCCTTGCGGTGCTGTCGGGGACGCTGGTGGCCGTCCTCATCACACTGACCGACATTCGCGGCCGCAGCGCCCTGGTGCTCTGCTACGTCATGCCGCTGATGATCGCGCCGCAGGTGACGGCGCTGGCCTGGCTGCAATTGTTCGGCCCGGCAAGCCCGTTCCTCAAGCTGTTCGGCGCAGCACCCCCGCTCGGCACGAAGAACCCGCTCTATTCCACATCAGGCATCATCCTGCTGCTCGGCGTGCAGTATGGCCCGCTGGTCTTCCTGCTGGTGCGCGCCGGCCTGCGCAAGCTGCCGCGCGAACTGGTCGAGGCGGCTCGCGCCGGCGGCGCCGGCTGGTTCACCGTGCTGGTGACCATCGTGTTGCCGCTGATGACGCCGTCGATCATGGCGGCCGCCGCACTCGCCTTCGTGTCCTGCGTCGGCAATTTCGGCATTCCCGCTTTCCTCGGCATTCCCGCCAATTATCTCGTGCTTCCGACCTTGATCTACCAGCGGCTGGCAGGCGGTGGCCCCGCCGTGCTCGGCGAGGCGGCGTTCCTGTCGGTGCTGATCGGCGCCATCGCCATGGCCGGCATTTTCGCCCAGGAGGTCATCAGCCGCCGCCGCGACTACCGCATCAGCTCGACATCGCTGCCCGCCGAGCCCTACGAGCTTGGCCGCTGGCGGCCCGCGGTCCAGGCCGGTATGTGGCTGCTGATCGTCCTGGTGTTGTTCCTGCCGCTATTCGGGCTGGTGCTGACGTCGCTGGTGCCGGGTTACGGCATCGCGCTCAACGCCAGGACGGCAACGCTCGACAATTATCGCTTCGTGCTGTTCGAGCATGACGCGGCCAGCCGCGCCTTCTTCAACAGTTTCTGGCTGTCGATCGCGGCAGCCTTCTTCGCGGTCCTGGTCGCCGTGCCGATCGGCTATCTGATCGCCTGGGGCAAGCAGCGCTGGGTGAGGCTGCTCAACCTGTCGGTCGAACTGCCCTACGCCTTGCCCGGCGTGGTGCTGGCGATCGCCTCGTTGCTGTTGTTCCTGCGGCCGATCCCGCTGACCGGCATCCAGCTCTACAACACCGTCTGGATCGTCCTCTATGCCTACCTCGCCCGCTTCCTGGTGCTGGCGCTGCGGCCGACCATCAGCGGCTATCACCAGATCGACCGGGCGCTGGAGGAAGCAGCGCAGGTGGCGGGCGCCGGCCTGTTCATGCGCATGCGCACGATCATCTTTCCCCTGGTCGCACCGGCGGCGATCGCCGGCGGCCTGCTGATCTTCATGACGGCGCTCAGCGAGCTCACCGTTTCGGCGCTGTTGTGGTCCTCGGGGTCCGAGACGATCGGCGTGGTGATGTTTTCCTTCGAGCAGGGCGGCGATTCCAACTACGCGGCGGCGATTTCTGTCATCACCGTGGCGGTCACCTTCGTGCTGATGCTGGTGACCAATCTGCTCGCCCCTTATCTTCCGGCCGGAGTTCTGCCATGGCGCGATTGAGCCTGGACCATGTGACCAAGAGCTTCGCCGACTTCGATGCGGTGAAGGATGTGTCGATCGACGTCGCCGACGGCGAGTTCCTGGCGGTGCTTGGGCCCTCCGGTTGCGGCAAGACCACGCTGCTGCGGCTGATTGCCGGATTTGAGAAGGTGACGTCAGGCGAGATACGCATCGGCAGCGAGACCGTGTCGGGCAAGGGCGGCAGTGTCGCGCCGGAAAAACGGCGCGTCGGCATCGTTTTCCAGAACTATGCACTATGGCCGCACATGACGGTCGCCGAGAACATCGGCTATTCGCTGAAGGTGGCCAAGCTGGACAGGGCCGTCGCGCGCCAGAAGGTTGAGGACGCACTGGCCCTAGTCAATCTGCAGGGGCTGGGCGAGCGCAGACCCGCCAATCTCTCCGGCGGCCAGCGCCAGCGAGTGGCCTTGGCGCGCTGCCTTGTCTCGGCACCCTCGCTGGTGCTGTTCGACGAGCCACTGGCCAATCTGGACGTGCATCTGAGAGCCTCGATGGAAGACGAGTTCGCCGCCTTCCACAAACGCACGGGCACGACCATCCTCTACATCACCCACGACCAGGCTGAAGCGATGGCGCTGGCCGACAGGATCGCGGTGATGGATGGTGGTCGCTTAGCGCAGTTGGCGACGCCGCGCGAGCTCTATCATGAGCCGGCAAATGAAATGGTGGCTTCCTTCATTTCGCAAGGCATTCTGCTCCCGGCCGATGTGCTCAGCGCGGAGGAGGCCGGTCGCTGCAAGGTCAGGGTTCTCGGGGCCGAGCTGGTCGTCCGTTGCCGCCCCGGCGAGCGGCCTCGGAGCGGTGCCAGGATCTGCTGCCGGTCAGCGGATCTCGATATGTCGCCCGACGGCCCCGGCTTCGACGGGCTGATCAAGAGGGTGATCTACCAAGGCGGCGCAGCGCGCATCGAATTCGCGCCTTTCGCCGCCCCCGACCTCACCTTGCATTTCGAACAGCCCGACCCGGTCGTGCTGGAGAGCGGAGCGCGGGCCCGCCTGCGGATACGATCGGGCTGGCTCATCCCGGTGGCGGGAGCGGCACCGTGATGATGCTCGATTTGCTTGGCGGCTTTGGGGAAAAGGGCCGCACCAGCCTCGCTATCAGCAGCGGCAGCGACCGCATCCTGCTCGACGTCGGCATCAAGGTCGGCGCCTCGGGGGCGGAATACTATCCGGCGCTGAATGGTTCGCTCGCCGAGATTGACGCGCTCTTTGTCTCGCATGCTCACGAGGATCATGTCGGCGCGCTGAGCTGGCTGTTGTCTCGCGGATATAATGGACCGATCTTCATGACCGCCGAGACCTACGATGAGGCTCCGGCCACGCTTGCCGCCTATGCCAATCCCGGGGACCTCAGGAAGTTCCCCTTTCCGAGCCATCGCATCGCTCTTTTCGAACCTGGCGACACGCTGAGGAGCGGGGGTCTCGCGATCAGGACGGGGCGGTCTGGGCATGTCGTGGGCGGCGTCTGGTTTGCCGTCGATGACGGGAAAAGCCGCGTTGCCTATTCGGCCGACGTCGTGCCGGACAGCAACGTGTTCGTCATGGACACGATTCCGCGCTGCGATCTGCTTGTACTCGATGCTTCCTACGGCGCCGATCCCGTACCTGGGGCGGCGCGGGCGCGAGAAATTTCGCGTTGGGTGGCGAGACATTCAAACGGATGCCTGTTGCCGACGCCGTTGTCGGGCCGGTCGCTGGAGCTGATCGCGGCCTTGCCGGGGCCGTTTGCCATCCATGCCGGCATGCGTTCATCGCTCGAAACGCAGATCGGCGCCACGACGGCCTTGTTGCCAGGTGTTTCCGAACTGCTGCGGCGCCGCTTGCTGGACGCGGCCGACTGGACCGAAGCCGACCCGTTGCCGCCGATGCCGTTGCTGGCCGATGACGGCATGGGTGAGGCCGGCCCGTCATCGCGCCTTCTGCCGCGCGCCGACGAGGCCGGTTTTCCGGTGCTGCTCACCGGGCATCTGCCATTGGGTTCCCCGGGTGATCTCTTGCACAAGGCCGGCCGGGCGGACTGGGTGCGCATGCCGACACATCCGACGCTGTCGGGCAATGTCGATATTTGGGAGAAAGCGGGGCGACCCGCAGCGCTCGGTCATTCCTGCGCGAGCGATCTTCTCGGTGACCTGCAAAACCACATTCCGTCGCTGCGCATGCAATGCCGTACCGGCCAGCGCATCATCGTGCCGCAAGGAAGCAAATAATGAGAATTCTGATCTGCAACGATGACGGCATCGACGCGCCGGGCCTTGCCCGGCTGGTCAACGCCGCCAGCGGTTTGAGCGACGATGTGTGGGTGGTCGCGCCCGACGGCAAGCGCACCGCCGCCGGCGCGTCGCTGACGATCGCCAGGCCGTTGGCGATGCGGCACGTCAAGGTGAACTGGTATTCCTGTTCCGGCACGCCGGCCGATTGTGTGGTCAGCGCGATGACATGGCTGTTTGCTGACGCGCAGAAGCCGGACCTGGTGCTGTCGGGCGTCAATGACGGCCGCAATGTCGCTGAGGACCTCGCTTATTCCGGCACGCTGGGCATTGCCCGGGAAGCGACCTTCTGGGGGGTGCCGGCGATCGGTTTTTCTCGCGTGAAAAACCCGGATTTCATGGATGCCGACGACGCGTGGCTGGGCGCGCTGATCGCCTCATTATGGCAATCGCGCGCCGACTGGGCAACGGAAGGCCACTGGCTGAGTGTCAATCTACCGACCGCGTTGCCAGCCGAGATCCGGCAGCCGCGCATCGGCCGTGACAAAATCGGCCGCACGGCGGAGGTGGTGGAAAGCGACGGAGATCGCACGGTCATCACGGTTCCGCGCGGGCGGGCTCATGCCAGCCAGCCGGGCGACGAAAACGCGGTGATCGACGCCGGCTTCGCCAGCATCAACCGGCTGAACTGGTTTGGAGAAACGCGGCTGGACGAACGGTTTGTGGGCGAGATTCTGGGCTGACCTTCTGCGCGTAATCAGCCAGATCACCAAGCTGTCAGCGGTCAAATTGCGCCAATCCTATCCTTATGCTTGAAGCCGCCGCTATTTCATTCCACATCGGGCGCAATGAACGGCAAGATACGAGAGTGGTTTCGCAATTGGCGATGGGCCTTGGCCGTATCGCTGATCCTGCATGCCTTGATCGCAGCGTTCTTGTTCTTTGGCGTGCCGAGATCCGAGCAGCAGCCGGATCAACAGGAACAGCCCGTCAATGTCGCGATCGTGCCGCCGCCCGAGAAGCCCAAGCCGAAACCTGCTCCAAAGCCGCCGGAGCCGACACCTGAAAAGAAGGTTGAAAAGCCGCCCGAACAAAAGTCGCCTCCGAAGCCGCCGAAACCGTCAGACGACCAGGTTCTGAAGCGCGTTTTCCAGTACGGCCAGAAAGATACGGGGCCGGAGAAATCGCTCGACGGAAGCAGCGCTGAGCTCAACACGCCGTCACCGGCCAAAGATGAGGCGGCGAAGCCGCCTATGACACCGACACCCGCGCCGACCCAGCCCGCCCCGGCCGCAACGCCACAGCAGAAGGCAGAGCCCAGCAAGCCCGACGAGAAGCCGGCCACCATTGCGCCGGACGAAAAGCCCGCGCAAGGCGAGGAAAAGCAGGACGCCGCCGCGCCGGACGCCAAACCCGCGCAAAACGAGGAGAAGCAGGCGGTTGTGACGCCAAAGCCATTGGCGGCTGAGACCGGTGGTAAGCCGGCGCCTCCAGCCTCAACTGGAAAGGTAAAGCCCAAACCTGCCAAGACGTTGACGTTCAAACCCGCAAGAGCCTTCAAAGCACCGATCGGGAATGCTGGAAGGTCAAATCCCACCAACAACGACGTTGCAGGATCGCCAATCTATTCCGGCCTTCCGGGCGTCAGAAAGCTTTACTCGCAGGGAGCGACCGGCAATGCCTTCGCCACAAGCTCCATGGAGAATGTGCCGCGCGGTCAGCGCGTGGCCACCCTTTGCGGCAATGTCCTGAGCCAGGAACTGCAAAGTGCCGACTTTCCGGTCAAATGGGTGCCAACCATTACGCTGGACAAAGGCAATGTTCTCAATCCTGCTCAGGCGGCCTTCAGCACCAGAAACACCTGGTATAATCTAAACTTCCGATGTGAAGTCGACCCCAATGCGACGAGGGTCCTATCCTTCAACTTCCGTGTGGGGTCATTAGTCCCGCCTGGCGAATGGGCCAGCCGTGGATTCACTAAGTATCCGCTAAACTAGGCCGGCACGCCGATCCTGGCCAATTGCCGGCTAACTTCGTGCCAGTCGGCGCAGACGAAATCGGCACCGGCTGCTGTCAACCGTGCGCCATGCTCGGCATAGGTATGCCCGCCACCAGTGTAGCCGATGGCCGTCATGCCGGCGGCAACCGCACCCTGGATGCCGAAGGGCGAATCCTCGATGACGATGCAGTCGGCGGGATTGGCGCCCATCTTGTCGGCGGCGAACAGGAAGATGTCGGGCGCGGGCTTGCCGTTCTTGACCATGGAGGAGCTGTAGATCGCGTCGCCGAAGAAGCGCGCCAGTCCGGTCACCGCAAGGCTGTGGTTTATGCGCTCGACGGAGGATGACGAGGCAACGCAGCGGTCGCCGGCAAGCGTCTCCAGAAACGCGGTGATCCCTGGCGTCGGCTTCAGTTCCTCCGAGAACAGGATCTTGGTCTCGGCCCAGATATCGCCGCCCGCCGCCGATGGAAACTGATGGCCGGTCAATTCCCTGATCCTGACGATGATGTCGGACTGTTTCATGCCGATGCACTGGGCGATGATGCCGCCATGGACGCCGGGCATGCCATGCTTTTCATAGACACGTTCATAGGCCCTGGCGGCCAAAGGCTCGCTGTCGACGAGAACGCCGTCGCAATCGAAAATGATAGGCCTTGATCGCGCCACGCGCATCTCCCCGGAGTCAATTTCGCACATCGCTATCGACAAAAAGTCAAATGTTCAATAGCGCGGTGTTTCGGTGGAGCGAGACCGGCGAGACTCAAAGCTGGCGCAGCGCATCGCTCGCGCGCGAGGATCCAAGCGCCCTTTGCATGGCTTGCCGGGACTGCGCCCGGTCCGGCGTGATCCAGTTCGGCTCCGCGCCAAGGAAGCGATCGAGGAAAGCCACCGCATAGGCCGGCATCTCGGTCACATTCTCGCGATACGACCACCAGGTGCGCAGGTCGTCGGCGCATTTGTCGATGCTCGGCGCGCTGCCGAATTCCTGCTCACAAATCGCCGAAATCACCGACACGCAGTAGTTGGTATAGAGGAATCCTTCCGGCCAGAAGCGGACGATTTCCAGCGTTCCGGAATTCGAATCCGTTTCAATCAGCTGGGTAAGGCCGGAGACCTCCCTGGCCGGTGCCTGTCTTATCAGTTCGCGCAGCACTAGGCCGGCGGCAAAGACGATGAAGTCGGCGCGGTCGATCGCGGCGAAGCGTTTCTGCGCCTCCATGATCTCGACCCAGTCGAGAAAGGCCCTGGTGAGCTTGGCCTCATCGATTTCGAAGCGCACGCCGAACGTGTCGGACACCACCTTGGCGCTGCCGCGAAAGGTGGCGCGAAACCAGCGCAACTGCCGCAACCGGTGGCGAAGGTCGGGCATAAGGGCCAGTTCGTCCCTGAAGGGCAGATCCATGTTCCTCGTTTCCTGTTTCCCGGCAAGACTAGCACAACAGCGCCGCCGCCGAAATCGATCAGCGTCCCCTGTGGATGACGACAGCAACGTCAATATCATACATATTGACATTCTCGGAAACAAATGTTCTCACTTTGCTGTTGTCACGCGCCGGGCCAAGGTGCGGTGCGACGGAGGCTTCGGGAGGAAACCGAATGGCGATTTGGCAGTGGGGACTGCTTCTGCTGGTTATTGTGTGGGCGCTGCAATCGCTCGGCGTCTGGCTGCAGATGCGGCACTATTCGGACGTCTTCCGGGGCGTCACCGATCAATACAAGGAAGGCTTCGTCGGCGCCGGCAATTTTCGCGGTCGATTCGCCAAGGGAACCATCGCGCTGGTCGTGGTGACGCCTGACCTGATTGTGCGCCGCCTGATGATAATGAGCGGCCGGTCCGTCTTCACCAAGTTCAAACGACATCAACAATTCGAGGGCGTTCCCCTCGATCGACTCCGGTCCAATCCTGCAATCATGGGAGAGGGGGAACCCGGTGTGGCCGAGGCCGTGAAGCGGGCGATCGAACAGATCGACAAAGCACGGTCGGAGCCGGGGAAGAGGCCGGGCCTGTCCGGCTTGAACGTAGCAAGGGCCTAGAGTCGGATGATTTCAGGTCGAATCGACCTGAAATCTGAATCCGCCTCTAAATCAAAGGGTTAGAGCATGATGTCGCCCGAAAACCGCTTCACACTTTTCGGCATCATGCTCTAGAGGACGCCGTGCGCCGACTGGGATAACCGGCGGGACGGCATAAGGAGGAGAAATGTCTGTATTTTCGTTGTTGGCGCAGCATGCCGACATGGCCATGCACAATCTGCATGTTGCAGGTACCATGGTCTCGGATGCCGCATTGCATGGCAAGCTCGCCGTCGAGCATGCCTCTGACCATCTCGTTGTCCTGGCGCAAGCGGACAGCGGGCCGATCACCGTCGATCAGTTCAAGGAAAAGCTGAAAGAGGTCCAGCAGGAGGAGCAGCTCGGCTGGCTGACCGCCATCGGCAAATACTTCATCGGCATTTTCCAGAAGGGCGGCGAGGTTTTCGCCGGCTTTGTCACCGGCATCATTCCGACGCTGGTGGTGCTGATGACGGCCTTCTATGCCGTCACCGAACTGGTCGGTGAAGAGCGTGTCCACGGTCTGGCGCGTGGCGCCGGCCGGATCGCGCTGACGCGCTACACGCTGTTGCCGTTGTTGGCGGTGTTCTTCCTCACCAACCCGATGGCCTACACGTTCGGATCGTTCCTGGAAGAAAAGCACAAGCCGGCCTTCTACGACGCGGCCGTGTCCTACGTCCACCCCCCGCTCGGCCTGTTCCCGCACATCAATCCCGGCGAATACTTCGTCTGGGGCGGCATTCTGGTCGCTCTGCTGGAGCTGGAAAAGAAGGGCGCCGTCGTCGCCGGCTACCACGTCAAGGTGGCGATCTGGTACGCCATTGTCGGTCTCGTCGTCATCCTGCTCAAGGGCATGCTGACCGAGCGCATCACCGCCATCATGGCACGCCGCCAGGGCGTCGAGCTGTAAGGGCGGGGAGGACATCATGGCCAAGACATACAAAGCCGTCCGTATCTCCAGGGGCAACACAGGCTGGGGCGGTCCGCTCGTCATCGAGCCAACCGAACAGCGCAGCAAGGTCGTGTCCGTCACCGGTGGTGGCATTCACCCGGTGGCACAGCTCATCGCCGACATGACCGGCGCCGAAGCCGTCGACGGCTTCAGGGCGCCGCCGATCGAAAGCGAGATGGCGGTGGTCGTCGTCGACTGCGGCGGCACCGCACGATGCGGCGTCTATCCGCGCAAGCGTATCCCGACCGTCAATCTGACGCCGGTCGGACAGGCTGGGCCGCTCGCCCAGTTCATCACCGAGGACATCTACGTTTCGGGCGTGAAGCCGGCCAATGTCACAATGGCGGACGGATCCGAGGCGGTCACCACTGCGGGGGGAGCAGCATCGATGAGTTCAAGCAACAACAATGCGCCCGCGGCGCCACAGGCGCTGCCAAGCGAGGGCGGCGTGATCGGGCTGATCAGTTCGATCGGCCGCGTCATGGGTCGTGTCGTCGGCATCTTCTTCAATGCCGGCCGCCGCACCATCGACCAGGTCGTGCGCAACGTGCTGCCGTTCATGGCCTTCGTGACCATGCTCATCGGTCTGATCCTGTACACCGGCATCGGCGATGTGCTGGCGCAGCCGATGGGTCCGCTGGCCAACAACATCGTCGGCCTGCTGATCATCTCGGCCATCTGCGGCCTGCCGTTCCTGTCGCCCATATTGGGACCGGGCGCGGTCATCGCGCAGGTTATCGGCGTGGCCATCATCGGTCCGCAGATCGCCAATGGCACGATTTCGCCTGCGATGGCGCTGCCGGCGCTGTTTGCCTACAATACCCAGGTGGGCTGCGACTTCGTTCCTGTCGGCCTGGCGCTCGGTGAGGCCAAGCCGAAGACGATCGAGATCGGCGTTCCGGCGGTGCTCATCAGCCGCCAGATCATGGGGCCGATCTCGGTGCTGATCGCCTGGGTCGTCAGCCTGATCGTTTTCTAGAGAAAGCACGAAATGAGGTTCGCCATATGACGGTTCTATTGAGAACACGGGTCACTGCCATCGGGCCCGAAGTGGCGGACCTTGCCGAAGGGGGCGTGGTCATCCTGTTCGCGGATGGCTCGCCGCCGGAGCTTGCCGAGGTTTCCGTGCTCCACAAGACGGAGCACGGACCCAGTGACGGCGCGCCCGACAAGGGCGCGTCGATCACCCTTGGACCGGTTTCCGCAACCATCACAGCGGTCGGCTCCAGCGCCTGGAGCAAGGTGCTCGAAATGGGCCATGTCGTCATTTCGTTCAACGGCGCCACCGAGGCCGAGAGGCCGGGCGAGATCTGCGCATCGCAAGTCGACAGCCAAGCGCTCGTGGCCGCGCTGAAGACGGGTGCGATCATCACCATCGCCGCCTGACAGCATTCGTGCCGCAGCCTATGTTGGGAGCGGCGCCCAAAACCAGAGTATTGCCATGGAACGCTCGACCATCGTCAGAGTGCATGAAGGTTTGCACGCCCGTCCCGCCACGCGGTTCGTCAAGCTCGCCAAGGGTTTCGAATCCGAGGTCGAACTGGTCAAGGACGGCAAGGCGGTCAGCGCCAAAAGCTCCGTCAAGCTGATGCTGCTGGCGGTCAAGGAAAACCAGGAGGTCACGGTGCGGGCGAACGGCGCCGACGCCATCGAGGCCATCGAGGCGCTGATCGGCTATCTCGAGAATCCGAAGGCGGGCCTCGACGATGAAGCCGAGTCGCAGAGCCCAGCGAATGACACCGGGCAGAAAACAGCACCCGCACCAGTGCCCGAAGCCGCGCCGCCTGCACCTGGTGGAGCAAGCGGCCTGCGCGGCGTGGCGGCAAGCGAAGGGTTCGCCATCGGGCCGGCCTTCGCGCATTTCCCGCCGGATATCGCCGGACAAGGCCGCCTGCTGCAGGCTGAGGAGATCGCGGGCGAGGTCGACAGGTTCCGCGCCGCCGTCGCCGCCGTCCAGGCGCGCATGGACCGGGTGTTGGGGCAGGACACACTGTCGGCGGGAGACCGTGGCATCGTCGCGGCACTCAGGGATATTGCCGCCGACGACAGCCTGACCAGCGAGGCCGAGGGGCTGATCAAGGGCGGCAACGACGCGGTCTCGGCCGTCATCACCGCCGCCTCCACCATCGCCGCCGATTTCAGCGCCGTCGACGATCACTATCTCAATGCGCGGGCGGACGACGTCCATGCGGTCGGACGCCAGATCTGCCTCGTGCTGCTCGGGCAGGACGACGTCAGCCTCGAAAACATCCCCGAAGGGGCCATCCTGATCGCCGACGACATCGGCGCCTGGGATCTGGCGCGTGCGCCGCTGAAACGCATCGGCGGCGTGGTGTGCGGCCATGGCGGCGCCACCTCGCACATCGCCATCATCGCCCGCTCGCACGGCATCCCGGCGGTGCTTGGCCTCGGCGATCAGGTCAATGCCTTGCGCACCGCGCGCGAGGTGGCACTCGACGGCAATGCCGGCCATGTGATCATCGATCCCGATGCGGCGACCCGAGCCGATTTCGCCAACCGCGTTGAAGCGGCCGCAAAGGAGCGCGACGGGCTGACGGTCTTCAAGACGGTGACGCCGAAGCTCGCCGATGGCACGATCATCGAGGTCGCCGCCAATATCGGCTCGCTGGAGGAAATCGAAGCGGCACAGGAAGCCGGCGCCATGGGCGTCGGCCTGTTCCGCACCGAGCTTCTGTTCATGCGCCATATGCATCTTCCCTCGGAAGACATGCAGGCGGAAACCTACGCGGCGCTGGCCAAGGCATTCGCCCCATACCCGGTCATCGTACGCACGCTCGATATCGGTGGTGACAAGCCGATTGCCGGCATCGAGTTTCCCGACGAGGAAAACCCCTTCCTCGGCTGGCGCGGCATTCGCATGTGCCTCGACCGGCCCGACATCTTCAAGCAACAGTTGCGGGCACTGCTGAGGGCGGCCGTCCATGGCAACATCAAGGTGATGCTGCCGATGGTGTCCGACATATCGGAAGTGAGGCGGACGCGCGGCCTGGTCGAGGAATGCGCGGCGGAACTGAAAGCCGAAGGCGTGCCGCATGCGGCGTTCGATCTCGGCGTGATGATCGAAACCCCGGCCGCCGTGCTGATTGCTCCGGCGCTGGCCAAGGAGGTGGCGTTCTTCTCGATCGGCACCAACGACCTGACCCAGTACATCATGGCCGCCGACCGGCTCAACCCGACCGTGGCCAAGCTCAACGACGTCACCAATCCGGCCGTCATGATGGCGATCGAAATGACGGCCAGAGCGGGCGTCGCCGCCGGCATCATGGTCGGCATGTGCGGTGAGGCCGCCGGCCGACCCGATCTCATCGCGACATTCGTCAAGATGGGGCTGACCGAGCTCAGCATGAGCCCGGCCTCGATCCCGCGCGCCAAGAAGACGATCATGGCAATGGCGGGCGAGGACTGAATCCCCGCCGCTGGCCGAGCTTATGGCAAGTGCGCAAGCAAGGTGGTGAAAACGGAGGTCAGTTCATCGATGGCATTCGCCTTGGCGCAGGCCTGAGCAATGCGATCGTGACGGATATCCGCCGCCAGGATCGCGATCTCGAGCATATCTGGCTCGGGCGAACCGTCTCGACCGGTGGTCGCCAGGCCGCAGGCCAGAACGAGCGGCGCCAGGCAGCTTATGTCGAGCGCCCGGCCACTCAGCGCCGCCGGTGTTTCCAACGCGGTTTCGGCAAAACGGACAGGGCGCTGGTTGAGGCACTCGACCAGCAGCGCCGAACAGGTGGCCGCAATCGCCCGCAGCCCGGCGTCAGGCGCGGTCAGTGCGGCCAGCAGGTCGCCGTGCCGCTTGCGCATCGTGGCATGGACGGCGGCAAAGTCGGCTTCGTGAATACGGGCATTGTCGATGTTCAGGCCGGCAAGCACCGCCTTGGTCAGATAGTACATATCGCGCCGGAACAGCCGCTCCGCGCTCAACTGGCGGTCCTCGTTGCCGACCGGGAAATAGGTGCCGAGGCCTTTTGCGGTCGTGCCGTCCACCTTTACCGGACGCTCATGCGGAACAAACGATTCGGCAATCGACAGCGCTTCGTCGACGGCGCTCGCGGCATGGCTGAGCAGGCCTTCGATGCCCTTGCCCGGAAACGGCGGCAGATGGCTGGTTGCTTCGCGCAAGACACTGGCGTCGCCAGTGCCGTCGTGGCGGCTCTGGCGGATGACATCGCGGACTTCCCGCAACCGGTCCTTCAGGTTGACGCGGACATCTTCGGAGATTTGTCGGAGCATCGCGGATCGCCTCGAATTCATGCGGCTGGCCGCCAGCAGGAGGCCAGTCGCCTACTCTACATTGTTCCTATCGATTGGTAGATCAATAGGGGATATTAGACCAGCAGGCAGAATCGGCGACGGCGGGCGCGTCCATCGCCGCGGGGGAGGGTAGATTTGGCCAGGCGGCGACAGAGCGAAAGCGACGACGGTCGGGCGGGAACCGGGGCAACCGAGCAGGTTGTCAACGAAAGCCGGACGGATCGCCTCAGGATTCTGCGCCGCGTGGATGTATTTCGTCGAGCAGATGACGCAAAACGAGATCGCCGACGTGCTCGGCGTCGGCCGCGTCACCATCGTGCGCATGCTGGCGGAGGCCCGCTCGCGCAACGAGGTGAAGATCAGCATCGAGAGCGAATTGTCGGAAATCGTGCGGCTGGAGCGGGCGCTTGAAAAGACGTTCGGGCTGCAGCAGGCGCTGGTGGCGCCGCTTTCCGCGCCCGACGCCGATCCGCTAGCGGCAATCAGTGCCAAAACCGGCAGTTTCCTGTCCGACACGATGAAATCCGGTATGCGCGTCGGCGTTGGCTGGGGCCGGACGCTGTTCTCGAGCCTGCCCTTCATCAGCGCCAAATCGCTCACCGACTTCAAGGTCATTTCGCTGCTTGGCGGTGTCGGCGTCGTGCGCCGGTTCAACCCGGCCGAGTTCGCCTGGCGCTTCGCCCAAATCTTCCAGGGCGACGGCTATCTGATCCCGACGCCGGCGGTCGTCGACAGCGTCGAGACCAAGATCGCGCTGGTCGAGCGCTGCGGCCTGCAGGAGGTTTTTGAAATGGCCAACGTGCTCGATGCCGTTTTGCTGAGCGTCGGCGGCATCGCTTCGGCCACGACCTTCTCTCGCGGCGGCTTTCTCAGGGAAGCGGATCGGGAGGCCCTGCTTGCGCGTGGCGCCGTCGGCGACCTTCTGTTTCATTTCTTCGACCGCAATGGCGATCTGGTCGACCATCCGATCAACAGCCTGGTGATGTCGGTGGATGTCGACCGGCTGCGCAAGGCGCCGATCCGGATCCTGACCTCCGGCGGCGAGGAGAAGATCGAAGCGCTGCTCGGCGCCATGACCCTCGTCGCGCCGACGATCCTGATCACCGACGAGGAAAGCGCAAGGCGCATGCTCGAGGCGGTCAGCGCAGGCTGAAGGAAGCCGTGATATAGTCCGGCCAGGCCTTCTCTTCGTCGAAAACGACGGAGAGATCGGGCGTGTCCGCCAATATTCCACTCAGCACCAGCGCCGTGGCGATGCCGGCGCCATTTCCCCCTGCTATGTCGTGCTCGACGCTGTCGCCGACGCAGACCACGGTGCCGCGGTCCGGCTTGCCGGCGAGCGCAAGCGCCGCGTCGTATATCGCCGGGTAGGGCTTGCCGATGCGGGTGACGCTGCCGCCGAGGTTTTCGTAGAGATCGGCGATCTCGCCTGCGCCGAAGCGAGGTCCGACCGCCGTCAGCATGATCCTGTCGGGATTGGTGCAGAAACACGGCGCCTGCCGCGCCGCCGCCGGGGCAAGCAGCCGGCGATAATGGCCGAGGTCGTAGCGGTCACCTTCGCTGGCCGAGATCAGCACCAGTTCGGCCTTGTCGCCAGCCTCGGTCAGGACAAAGGGCAAGCCTTCGATCGCCGTGCGGTCGTTGTCGCGGCTGATCAGCAGGCAGTTCGTATCGGGACGCAACGCTCCGGTTGCCGCCATTCCGTGGAAGGATCGCCACGCCACCTCGCCGGAGGAGACGAAATGGTCCCAGCTTCCGGCTGCGAAGCCGAGCTTCAGCAGGCGGTCCTCGTTGGGCCTTGCGCGCTTGCCGGAATTGGAAATCAGCACCACGGTCTTGCCGGCGCGCTTCAGCGCCGACAACGCCGCAACCGCGCCTGGATAAGGGGCCGAGCCGTCATGCAGTACGCCGAACTGGTCGAGCAGGAAGACCTCGTAGCGCTCCGCCAGCGGCCCGATGTCATCGAGGCGCACGACCTTTCTGGCGCTCATAGAAGCCCCGCCTTGCCTGCGCCGATCAGCGCCAGCCGCGCCGTCCCGGCGGCGGCCTCGTCGGAAAGTGCTGGCAGGAAATCGACCCCAAGCTTGCGCTGTCGGATCGCCGTCCAGGCCGGGTTTGCCGCGCCACCGCCGACGCTCCTGACCGATGTCAGGGCAGGGGCGCCAAGCTCGGCAAGCCTGTGATAGCCAAGAGCTTCAATCGCGGCGATGCCCTCGAACATCGCTTTCAGATAGTCGGCGTCATCCGCTGGCCGTGGTTCAAGGCGTGGCGGCAACGCCGGATCTGCGATCGGAAAACGCTCGCCGGCCGTGCTTAGCGGATAGTAGTCGAGGCCAGTTTTCGTCGTGGGGTCGATCGTGGCGCTGAGCTCGATGATCCGCGCCAGCGAAAAATGCTGTGCCAGAACCTTGCCGCCGGAATTCGATGCGCCACCGGCCAGCCAGGCGTTGCCGAGCCGATGGCTGTAGATGCCGAAGCGCGGCGCCGAGATCGGCCGGTCGGACAGGATCTTGATGGTCAGCGAGGAGCCCAGCGCGGTGACGCCGTCGCCGGCTGTCACAGCACCGGTCGCCAGGAACGAGGCGCAGCCATCCGTGGTGCCGGCGACCACGATCACATCGCGCGGCAAGCCGAACACATCCGCGACGGCCGCGGTCAGGGCGCCGGTGACATCACCCGGCTCGACGACGCGCGGCAGCAAGTCCATGCGTATTCCGGTCGTCGCGATCCAGTCCGGCCAGCGGCGGGCCTCGACGTCATAGCCTGTCTTCAGGGCATTGTTCTCGTCGCTGACATCGAAACGGCCGGAAAGTTTTCCGGCGATCCAGTCGGCCTGGTGCAGCACCGCCGCAATGCCGGGCAGATGCTGGAACCACAGGGCCTTGGCGAGGCCGGATGTCGCTCCGTGCGCGGCGCTCGCGGCCGGCGCCTCGCGGGCGATCACGGCCAGGGTGCCGTCATCGTCAACCTTGTCGTTGTACATTAGCGGCTCGGCAAGGGGCCGCCCGG
Source organism: Mesorhizobium sp. RCAM 05104 (assembly GCF_059683645.1). NCBI lineage: Bacteria > Pseudomonadati > Pseudomonadota > Alphaproteobacteria > Hyphomicrobiales > Phyllobacteriaceae > Mesorhizobium > Mesorhizobium sp. RCAM 05104. The sequence goes on from NZ_CM185033.1 coordinate 4,504,883, forward strand.
CACCGTCGACCGGCAGCAGCGTGCCGGACGTGCCGTCGACGGCGATCGCGCGGACCGAGGCGCGGTCGATTGCTGAAAGCAGCTCCGTCAGCGCGGCGCCAACGGCTGCCCACCAGGCCGCGGGATCGCGGGGGTTCTGGCCGAACCTGTCGAGCGGAACGGCGGAACGCGCGGCAATGGAAAAATCCGGACGCATGGCGACGGCGCGCGCGCCCGACGTGCCGATATCGATGCCGATGACAAGTGGCATCATGTCATCTGTCCTTTGCTAGCCGCCCGCGGCATTCAGTTTCTGGCGATACTGCTCGGCATCCCAGTTGACCAGCTCGTCGTTCTCCGCGTCGGTGAGATAGTTCAACGTCGCTGTAACATCGACCCGCGCCGTCACGTCGGCAAGGCAGCGTTGCATGGCGTCGGCGCCGGCACTGGCATCGCCGCGCATCAGGACGCCGGCGCCGGGAAACAGGATCGCCGCTGGCGCGGTGCCCAGCCGCGCGCCAACGCGCGCCACATCCTCGCCAGGCCTTGCCACGACGGAGCCCTGGCCGAGGAAGATGACGTGGTCCGGATAGAGGCTGCCGGCCTCCGCCATGCGCCGGCTTTCCGGGTCGAGTGCAACCGCATGCGCTTCGACATCCGCCGGCAATCGGTAGCTGTCGCCGGCGAGCGCCGTCAAGGCCGCGATGTCGGGCGCCGGAGTCGCGCGCGCCGGCCGTGCCAGCAGCGACCGGACGCGGCGCAGCAGAAGCTCCGCTTCGGCGACGGTTTCGGCTGCGACGACCAACCCGTGATTGCCAAGGATCAGCACGTCGACATCCGGCCGAAGTTTTTCTGCAATGCCGCGCGCAAGCGGCAGGCCCGGCCGGAAATAGGGGACATAGGCCCATTCGATCCCGTCGAGCCGCCTGGCAACCTCGGTCTCGCCGTTGGCCTGTACGGCAAGCGAGATCGTGTCGACACAGTGGACATGCAGAACCACGCGCTGCGGCATCAAGGCGTGCACCGTGGTCTCGATCGACGGGCGCAGCCCCCGCGGGTTGAGCGCAGCAATGGTGAAGGCCTGCGGCTGGTCGGCGGCGCGGTCGCGCTGTTCGACGGCCTTGAGCAGCGGCGACATTGCCACCGGCACCATGATGTCCTCGGTGAGCGCGTCCTTCAACCAGGTGCCGGAGGCCTTGATCCATAGAGTGTCGCCGGCTTTCAGCGACGTGTTGCCGCCCGCCGCCTGGGTCAGGTGCGGGCTCTGCCCGATGCTGGCCGAAAGCGTCCGCAAGGCAGCCAGTTCCTGCGCATCAGCTTGGATCGCCATGGTGCCTTTCCTTCCAACGGCTAGGTCGTGTCCCGCACGAAATCCCGTCACCGGGATCGATGTCGGCGCTGATATCGCAGATACGAGCGATCTACGTCAACTGTGATCTACTATCGTCAAAACTGGCTTGCAATCTGACCGATGTTGAGTAAGTTGCGCCAATTGCCGTGAAAAATGGCATCTGGGAGGGAAGAGTTGAGCGAATCCGGCCGCCAGCGTCAGATCGTCGAACTGTTGCGGGACCGCCCGTTCGCCTCGGTGCGCGAGCTGCAGGAGCGGCTTGGCGTTTCGGCCGCGACGGTCAGGCGCGACATCGACAAGATCGACGAGGCCGGCGAAGCGCGGAAGGTTTATGGCGGCATCTCGGCGCTTGATGGCGCCTCACAGGCCGGCGTCGCCTACGCAAAGCCCTATGATGAGAACCGCGATCTCGCGGTCGAGGCCAAGCGGCAGATCGCCGCCCTTGCCGCGACCATGGTGCGCGATGGTGATGCGGTCATCGTCCATGGCGGCTCGACCTGCTTCCACCTCGGGGTCAAGCTCGCCGAGCGCAACATCCGCCTCTATACCAACTCGATGCCGCTCGCGGCCTATCTGAGCGATCACGGCCATTGCAGCCTGACGGTTGCGGGCGGCGAGTTGCATCGCGAACCCGGCATCATCCACTCGCTCACCCAGGGCACCCCCTTCTATGCCTCGAAATTCTTTCTGGGCGCGCAAGGCCTTAGCCAGGAAGGCGTGCTGGAATCGCATCCGCTGCTGGTGCGCTCCATCGTGGAGCTCAGCCTATGCGCCGACCAGATCGTGGTGCTGGCCGACAGCCGCAAACTGTCGATCCACGCCCGCAATGTCGCGCTGCCGCTCTCCCGCATCGGTACGCTGGTAACCGATGACGGCCTCTCCGACATCGATGCACGCATGCTGGAGGACGCCGGTGTCATGGTGCGCATCGCTCCTTCCTCGGGAGCAGTCCAGTGAAAATGGCGGTGCTCGACTTCGGCAAGACCAATTCGAAGCTGTTTGTCTTCGGTCAGGACGGACGCATCCTCGACGAGCGCCGGACGCAGCCGAAATGGGTGCGCCTAGGCGGCTTCAGCGTGCTCGACGAGGCCAAGCTCCACGACTGGGCGCTCAGTGCCGTCGCCGACGCGGTCGACAGCCACGGGGTGGAAGGGCTGATGGTGTCAGGCCATGGCTGTACCTTTGCCCTGATCGACGAGACGGCGCTGACCCATCCGATCCTCGACTACGAACAGGAGCCGCCGGCCGAGATTGCCGCGCGGATCGATCGCCGCATTCCGGATTTCACCGAAACCTTCTCGCCGCGATTGCCGCTCGGCTTCAATTATGGCCGGCATATGCTGTGGCTGCAGGAGGTCGAGCCCGACGCTTTTGCGGCGGCGAAAGCGATTCTCGGCTACCCGCAATATTGGAGCTGGCGCCTTGGCGGCCGGCCGGTCTCGGAAGTGTCCTATCTCGGCTGCCATTCGCATTTGTGGGCGCCCCGCAAGCGTGATTTCTCCTCGCTGGTCGATGCCCAGGGATGGCGCGGCCGGATGCCTTCCTTCGAACGTGCCGGCGCCGTCATCGGCGAGCTGCGCCTCGGCGATACGGCACGTCCGATCGCCATCCACAACGGCGTCCATGACTCGAATGCGGCGCTGCATGCCTATCGCCGGCAAGAACTTGGCCCGGTCACCGTCGTTTCGACCGGCACCTGGGTCATCGTGCTCAATCCCGATTGCCCGCTCGACGCGCTCGACCGCGACCGCGACATGCTGGTCAATGTCGATGTCGATGGCGGGCCCGTGCCGACCATCCGCTTCATGGGCGGCCGCGAATTCGCTGTCATCAGCGGCGGCTGGCAAGGCGCGATCGCGCTGCCGGCGATCCAGCGGGTGATCGACGCCGGCATCATGGCGCTGCCGAGCTTTGCGCCGGGCGGACCGATGTCCGGCTGTTCCGGCGAAATCATCGGCGCCACGCCCAGCTCCGAGGAACGGGCGGCCGTGGCCTTGCTCTACGTGGCGCTGATGGTCGACCTGTCGCTCGACCTCATCCATTCGAACAACACCGTCATCGTCGATGGCGGGCTGAACAATGGCGGCCTGCTTGCCAGCCTGCTGGCGCAGCTGCGTCCCGGTCAAGCCTTCCTGCAGGGTGCCACGCTGGAAGGCAGCGCCACGGGTGCCTCGGCGCTCGCCTTCGAGAGCGTCGGGCGCGAATTCGCCGCCGAGGCGCCGGAGCCGGTGCGCGCTTCGGGTTTCACGGGGTTGGCCGGCTATCGCGATGACTGGCGCGCTCTCGCCATGGATCGCGGCATCGCTGGCGCGGCAGCGGGAGGCGTGCGATGAGCGCCGCCGCCGAGGCCGAGACGGCGCGCCAGCCGGTGCTGGAGATGCGGCACATCTCAAAGACGTTCGGTGCAATCCGCGCCTTGCAGGATGTCTCGCTCAGCGTCCATGCCGGCGAAGTCCACGCGCTCATGGGCGAAAACGGCGCTGGCAAGTCGACCTTGATGAAGGTGCTGTCTGGCGCCTATCGGCCGGATCCCGGTGGCGAGATCCTGATCGATGGCATGCCGGCCGCGACCGGTGATCCGATCAAGGCGCGCGCCAGCGGCGTCGCGGTGATCTATCAGGAGCTGTCGCTGGCGCCCAATTTGACGGTGGCGCAGAACATCTTCCTCGGCAACGAGCCGCGACGCTTCGGCATCGTCGACCGCGACCAGTGCGACCGGCGCGCCGGGGAGATCATCGCGCGGCTCGGTGTCTCCTTCTCGGCCCGCGATGCGGTCTCCAGCCTGTCGCTTGGCGAGCGCCAGCTGGTCGAGATCGCCCGCGCGCTGTCGACCAATGCGCGCATCATCGTCATGGACGAGCCGACCACGTCGCTGACCTCGCGCGAGACCGACCGGCTGATCGAGGTCATCGCGACACTGAAGTCGCAAGGCATCGCCATCATCTACATCAGCCACCGCATGGAAGAGGTCTACCAGCTTGCCGACCGCGTCAGCGTGCTGCGCGACAGCGGTTATGTCGGCACGCTCGAGCGCGCCGATCTCAGTGCCTCGCGGCTGGTGTCGATGATGGTTGGCCGCGATCTGTCGGCTTTCTACAAGAAGGACCATCGCCCGCCGGACGAAAAGCGCGCGGTGGCGCTGTCGGTGCGCGGCATGTCCGACGGACGTCTGCTGAAGAACTGTTCCTTCGACCTGCACAAGGGCGAGGTGCTGGCGCTGGCAGGTCTGGTTGGCTCCGGTCGCACCGAGCTTGCGCGGCTGATCTTCGGCGCCGACAGGCGCACATCGGGCACGCTGGAACTCGACGGCAAGGCGATCTCGATCGGTTCGCCGCGCGAGGCGTTGGATGCCGGCATCGCCTATCTCACCGAGGACCGCAAGGAACTCGGCCTGTTCCTCGACATGTCGATCTCAGACAACATCAGCATGGGTGTGCTCGCCAGGGACGCACGGGCAGGGGGGCTGCGCGATTTCGCCGCCGCGGGGCGGCGTGCCGCCGGGGCCATCGCCGATCTGTCCATCCGCGCCCGGTCCGTACAGGCCAATGCGGGCTCGCTGTCGGGCGGCAACCAGCAGAAGGTGCTGCTCGCCCGCTTGCTCGAGACCGAGCCGCAAGTCGTCATCCTCGACGAGCCGACCCGTGGCGTCGATGTCGGTGCGAAGTCGGAAATCTACCGGCTGATCGACAATCTCGCCAAGAAGGGCATCGCCATCCTGATGATCTCCAGCGAGTTGCCGGAGGTGATTGGCGTTGCCGACCGCGTTCTGGTGATGCGCGACGGCACCATCGCCGGCGAGGTGACGGCATCGCAGGACCGCCCGCTCAGCCAGGAGGCGATCATGGAATTTGCAACGGGAGCAGCTCAGCGATGACCGACAAGTCGATCGAGACCGGGGCGATCGGAACGACGAGCGCGGGTGAGCAGGCGGCCGGGCGAAGCCGGCGGCTGCGCACCGCCTTCGCCGCGCTCGGCATGCTGCCGATCCTGATCCTGCTGGCAGCCGGCTTCCAGTTCCTCAATCCGCGCTTCCTTACCGAGACCAACCTGTTGATCGTCACCCAGCAATCGTCGATCAACATCGTGCTGGCGGCCGGCATGACCTTCGTCATCCTGACCGGCGGTATCGACCTGTCGGTTGGCTCGATCCTGGCCGCCTCGGCGATGGTGGCGGTGATGGTGTCGCTGGTGCCGGACTGGGGACTGCTCGGCGTTCCGGCCGCCATCCTGGCCGGTCTCGGCTTCGGCCTCATCAACGGGCTGCTCATCGCCTACATCAAGCTACCGCCCTTCATCGTCACGCTGGGCTCGCTGACAGCGGTGCGCGGCGTTGCCCGCCTGCTCGGCCAGGACACGACGGTGTTCAATTCGGACCTGCCGTTCGACTTCATCGGCAACGGTTCGCTGTTCGGCATTCCGTGGCTGGTCATCATCGCGCTGTCGGTCGTCGTGTTGTCCTGGCTGGTGCTCAAGCGCACCGTGCTCGGCACCTGGATCTATGCCGTCGGCGGCAATGCCGAGGCAGCGCGGCTGACCGGCATCAAGGTGCCGCTGGTGCTGCTCTTCGTCTATGGCGTTTCCGGTCTTCTGGCCGGCCTTGGCGGCGCCATGTCGGCGGCCCGGCTCTATGCCGCCAACGGGCTGCAGCTCGGCCAGTCCTACGAACTCGACGCCATTGCCGCCGTCATCCTCGGCGGCACCAGCTTCGTCGGCGGCGTCGGTTCGATCTGGGGCACGCTGATCGGCGGCCTGATCATCGCGGTGCTCTCCAACGGCCTCATCCTGGCCGGGGTTTCGGACATCTGGCAGTACATCATCAAGGGATTGGTCATCATCGTGGCGGTCGCCCTCGACCGCTACAGGCTCCAGGCCGGAGCAAGAACGTGATTGACCTTAGTCGCCGGTCAACGAGCCGGTTTGTGTGTAACGCACCGTGAGAGGCGCGGGGCAATCGGAGGAAGAAAATGAAGACCATCGCCAAACTGCTCTGCGGCGTCGCACTCGCGGCCGTCGCCATCGCGCCTGCTTCGGCCAAGGAGCTGAACAAGGTCGGCATCTCGGTCGGCCTGCTCGGCAACCCCTTCTTTGTCGCCACCATCAAGGGCATCGAGGACGCGGCCAAGAAGATCAATCCGAAGGTCGAGGTGACGTCGGTGTCGGCCGACTATGACCTCAACAAGCAGGTCTCGCAGGTCGATTCGTTCATCGCCGCCGGCGTCGACGTGATCATGCTCAATGCCGTCGATGCCAAGGCGATCGCGCCGGCGGTGAAGAAGGCGCAGGCGGCCGGCATTATCGTTGCCGCCTTCGACGTTTCGGCGCCCGGCGCCGATGTCACCGTGATGACCAACAACGTCAAGGCTGGCGAGGAGGCCTGCCAGTATCTGGTCGACCACACCGGCGGCAAGGGCGACTACGTCATCCTCAACGGCCCGGCATCGTCGTCGATCCTGGAGCGGGTCAAGGGCTGCAAGAACGTGCTTTCGCAGCATCCGGACATCAAGATCCTCTCCGACGACCAGAATGCCGAAGGCTCGCGCGACGGCGGCCTGAAGGTGTTCCAGTCGCTGCTCACCCGCTTCGACAAGATCGATGCGGTGTTTGCCATCAACGATCCGACGGCGATCGGCGCCCAGCTCGCCGCCAAGCAGCTCAACCGCTCCGAGTTCATCTTCACCGCGGTCGATGGCGCCCCGGATATCGAGAAGGAACTCGCTTCCGGCACGTCGATGATCAAGGCCTCGGCCTCGCAGGATCCCTATGTGATGGCCGGCCAGTCGCTGACGATGGCGGCTGACCTGCTGGCCGGCAAGAAACCGGCCGAGGCAACCGTGCTGCTCGACCCGAAGCTGATCACCGCCGAGAACCTGAAGGACTACAAGGGCTGGACCGCGGCCCGCTGATCCGTCCAACACGGGCGCGGCCGACTTGACCCGGCCGCGCCCATTCCCATCCGCAAACCGGAGACGATCATGTCGCGCATCGGAATCCATTCTTTCGTCTGGTCGGCGAGTTCGGCGCAGGCCGAGCTCGAACGGACGCTGGCCAACACCAGGGAGGCCGGCTTCGACCTGATCGAGTTCTCCTATCTCGACCCCGCCAATGTCGATATCGGCCGGCTCGCCAGGCGCATCGCCGATCTCGGGCTCGGCGTCGCGATCAGCATCGGCCTGCCGGCCGACGGCGACATTTCCAGCCCTGACAAGGCGGTTGCCGGGCGCGGTGTCGACATCCTCAACAGAACCATCGCGCTGACGCGCGATCTCGGCGGCCAGAAGGTCGGCGGTATCCTCTCGGCCAGTCATGGACTGCAGGTCGAGGCACCGACGCGCGATCAATGGAACCGCAGCGCCGCCACGCTGGCGAAAGTCGCCGATACGGCCAAGGCGGCCGGCGTCACGCTCAACCTCGAAATCGTCAACCGCTTCGAAAGCAACCTGCTCAACACCGCCGCGCAAGGCCTGGCCTTCATCGAGGATACCGGCTCGGACAACATCTTCCTGCATCTCGATACCTTCCATATGAACATCGAGGAGGCCGATGTCGGGCTGGCCATACGCCACGCCGCAAGCAAGATCGGCTATGTCCATATCGGCGAGAGCCATCGCGGCTTCCTCGGCACCGGCAATATCGACTTCGCGGCGATCTTCGATGCGCTCACCGCCATCGGCTACAGCGACGACCTCAGCTTCGAATCCTTCTCCTCGGAAATCGTCGACGAGAACCTGTCGAAGAAAACCGCCATCTGGCGCAATCTGTGGACCGACAACATGGCGCTCGCCAAGCACGCGCGCGCCTTCATCGGCCTCGGACTGGAGACGGCGCGGCGCAAGGCCGAGCTTGTCTCGGCGCAGCACAAACCGTAACCCGCCGTCGAACCGGATGTAGCGCCGGGCCGCACGGCGCACGGCGCGCGGCGCCGCCATTGCCCGCGGCAGGGGCATCGGCTATCTGACCGTCCAGGCACATGATGCCAGCACATCGGACCAGACGGAGCCCAGGGCATGACACACGAGACGATTCTCAAATTCGGCGCCGTCGAGAACGCGGAAGCCGGCGATCTGGCCGGCTGGGTCGTGGTCGAGGGCAACCCGACCATGAAGACCGCGGTCCAGCACACGACCGAAGACGGCAAGGTGATGTCGGGCACATGGCAAGCGACACCCGGCACCTATCATGCGACCTACACCGACTACGAGTTCGTGCACATGATCGCCGGCCGCATCATCATCACGCCCGACGGCGGCGCACCGGTCGAAGTGGGTCCCGGCGATGCCTTCGTGGTGGAAGCCGATTTCAAGGGAACCTGGAAGATCGTCGAGCCGGTGACGAAGCACTTTGTCGTCAGACTTGGCTGAAAGGCCTGTTCGCGCGGGCTGCTGATGGTCGGCGCCCATGGCGGATTTTCGGCGCGATGGTCGCGCGCACTACCCGATCATCGAAGAGCTTTCCAGCGGCCATGAACGCTAGGCCGACCAGGCAGTCCAAACGCCGCATTGACCCGGCCGTGCGTAGGCAGTCTTCTTGGGATCAACCTTGGCGTTCAATGGCTGATCGAGGAGACGACAGATGCATCGACGCGGTTTTCTGGCGGCAGGTCTTGCGACGGTTCTCGTCAGCAAGCGTGCCACCGCCCAGATGAAGATGGACGACATGCCCGGCATGGATATGGGCGCCGCGCCGCAAGGCGCGGCCGTGCTGCCGGAAGGAGAAGCCCTTCGCGACTTGTCCCGCCTCGCCAATGAAGCCGATACGCCCGGCCTGTTCAAGGCGAAGCTGACGGCTGAGTCCGCCACGGTGCGTTTCGCGGAAGGGCTGGACACGCCGATCCTCGCCTACAACGGCACCAGCCCCGGGCCATTGATCGAGGCGGTCGAGGGCGACCGCGTCGAGATCACCTTCGCCAACCGGATTGCGGACGAGGCAAGCACCATCCACTGGCATGGCATGCCGGTGCCGGCCGACCAGGACGGCAATCCCATGGACCCGGTCGCGACGGGCACCGATCGCACCTACAGCTTCGACCTGCCGGAAGGCAGCGCCGGCTCCTACTGGTATCACCCGCATCCGCACGGCAAGACGGCCGAGCAGGTCTATCGCGGCCTTGCCGGTGCGTTCGTGGTCAAGCCGAAGGCCGATCCGATCCCGGCCGCCTATGGCGACACCGTGCTGGTGTTCACCGACCTGCGTCTTGCGGCCGATGGCAGCTTGCCCGACAACACGATGACGGACCTGATGAATGGGCGCGTCGGCGACCATGTGCTGGTCAATGGACAGAAGAATCCAATTCTGACGGTCCCCTTCGGCACGAAGCGGCGCTTCCGGTTCTACAATGCGACCAACGCGCGCTTTTTGCGGCTCTCCTTCGACGGCGCGCCGATGACGATCATCGGAACGGACGGCGGTCTGCTGGAGGCGCCGGTCGCGGCCGACGACATCCTGCTCAGCCCGGCGGAACGGCTTGAACTGATTGTCTTCTTCGAGAAGCCCGGCACCGCGACGCTGTCCACGCTCGACTACGATCGCGGCTGGATGGGCGCTGGACGTCCCGCCGATGCCGGTCTGACGCTGTTCACGGTCAATGTTTCGCAGACGCCGGCCGAGCCGGCCCCGCCCTTGCCTGACAGGCTGCGGCCGATCGCGCAACTCGGCGCTCCTGCCGTCAGCCGGCGCTTCGTCTTCACCGAAACCATGACCATGAACGCCACCGACATGGAGATGGGGTTCCTGATCAACGGCGCCGCTTTCGACATGAAGCGCGTCGACATCGTCGCCAAGGCTGGACAGGTCGAACTCTGGGAGATCGTCAACAAGGCGGACATGGATCATCCATTCCATGTGCATGGGACGCAGTTCCAGGTGGTCGAGCACGAGCGCCGCGGCGAGATATCAAAGCCGGCCTATCGCGCCTGGAAAGACACCGTCAACGTCGCGCGCGGAGAGACGGTGCGGCTGCTGTTGCGGCAGGACCGGCCAGGGCCGAGGATGTATCACTGCCATATCCTCGAGCATGAGCAGCTCGGCATGATGGGCATTGTCGACGTGCAGGCATAGTCCGGCGTGGTGGCGCTCTATGGCGCGCTGTTCCTCAGTGCGTTCCTCGCCGCAACCATCCTGCCGGTTTCATCGGAGGCGGTGCTCGCTGGCCTGATCGTCGCGGGCCGCGGTGATCCGGGGCTGCTCCTTGTGGTCGCCACGATCGGCAACACGCTCGGCTCCGTGGTGAACTGGGTTCTGGGGCGGGGCATCGACTCGCTCCGAAACAAGCGCTGGTTCCCCGTCACTGCCGATCGTTATGAGCAGGCAAGCCGAATCTTCCGACGCTTTGGCGAATGGACACTGCTGTTTGCCTGGCTGCCGGTCGTCGGGGATGCCTTCACCATTGCGGCGGGCGCGGCACGCGTGAACCTCGGTGTGTTCGTCGTTCTTGTCGCAATAGGCAAGGCCGCGCGCTATGCGGTGATCGTTGCGGGGGGATTGTGGGCGATGGCGTGAACAGCCGACCTCATCGTCGCCCGCAAGCGCACATACTATCCCCGCGAGGCCGTGGTCGGCCGACTGAAGACCATGCTTCGCATGACGCCATCGCGCAACAGCACGAAATGCGCCAGAGCACCCAGGATGTGAACACCGGCAAGCCCAAGCATTATCCAGACCAGCTTTGCATGGACAAGCGCGAAACCCCTTGCCGACAGTGCGCCGACGGATGGCGCTAACGGCACGGGCAAGGTTCCGAAAAGCCGTGCGGGCGGCATGAAGGGCATTGGCCGGTAGCCCAGCCATCCCGTTATCAGGACGGCAAGAATCGTGACGTAGAGAGACACGTGGAAGAAAGCTGTCGCAAACCGCGCGAGCCGTGAGGTTTGCCTGACTGGGGCCCGGGTGCAGACGCGCCAGCAAAGCCTGAGCACGATGATGGCGAAGATCGTCGCGCCGATCGACATGTGGAGCGGAAGCCAGTTCATCGTCGCCATACCCGGCCCGTTCATCGGTCCGAAGGCTATGGTGATTTGTGCCGCGAGCGCGACTACGGTCAGCCAATGCAGCAGACGAATGACGAAATGCCAATGCAGGCGGGGATTCTCTCTCACCTCCGAGACCCGACAATTATCAAATGGGCGCACGCGGGCGGGATGGTTTCGTCCTCTCCAATGACTAAATCTTCGCAAAAGTGCGGCGATTCTTCGCTAAACGATCGAAAAGCACGATGATCCCGACAAGAATCGATCCGTGACCTGCAGATTAGGAAACTTCCTCCGATCATTATAGCTCAAGGCTTTGCCGTCGCCATGTCGCAGTCACTGCAGCGGCGAGGCCTCGGTATTCGCCAGCTCTGCGGCAACATCAGTCCTCGGGAACACGTGGCCGTAGGTGTCCATGATCAACGTGATGGAACTGTGGCCCAAACGCGCTTGCACCATCTTCGCCGGCAAACCCAAGCCGCCATATTCCCTGCGATTGATCAGCCATGACACCTAGAAATGGCTCAACGCGTGAAGGCCGGTGTGCTTGACCTGTAGGGCGGGCTGGCCTGCGGCGCCCTTGTCGCCTCGCGCTCCTGAGCGCCAGCAGGGCGACGCCGGCAGGCTCGTTTTTGCTGCTTGGTGGGAACCGTAATTGGGTTGCGGAGTTCACGTAGCGCGACCTTTGTAATGGAGGTAGCCATGAGGATTCAGCTTGCACCAGAAACCTGCAACGTTGCGGCTGCAGCCGACAGAATCTTGAGCGAGCCAAAGGGGGAAGTCCCCCTCTCTGTCACAGAGGCGGTTTCCCTACTCCGACAGAAAACCGGATCGATGCGATCGGATGCCGATCTGGGGGCTCTTATCGCAAAGATGGCTGCGGCTCGAGGCGTCGCCCTGGTGATGGACAGGAAGCCTGACCAATTCGTGCCTTGGTAAATGCCCAGCCCGGCTCTCGGGCCGGGCGGGCTTTTTTGTTCCGGGAGGGATAGGGCCCATTTGACTTGGATCAAGAGTCCGAGGAGCAGCACGACTTACGCTTTCACAAAAATGGGAGAGCGGCTCATGCCTTTCGATTCACTCGTCATCGTGATTTCTGTGTCTGCTGCATTCGTGTTCTTTTCCGCAGTCTTGGCATTTGGGCAGATCACATCCAGCGGCCGGTAAGCCCTGGCTGGCCCTCGTTAAGTCTCTGTCGCTGGCACGCTCACTCAGTGGCGAGTTTTGTCGCTCAGGTCGGCGGCCTGGCAAATTTGCGCTGCCGAACTCCTTCACTCCGCTGGCATATCAACCCGGAATCGGCACAACAACAGCACCTCAGAGCGGTCCTCTATCGTCCGGGCGGATCGGAAAATGCACCTCGTCCAGAGGCGACAACAAATCAAGCACGAGCGAGCGCAGCCAGCCTTGTTCGAGACTGGTCGTATCGCGTGAGCGCCAGTACAGGAACATTTCCACCAAAGGCATTTCGAAAGGCAGACGGAAGATTTCGAGCCCAAGCTTGTCCGCGACCGAAAGGGCGAAGCGGGTCGGCAGCACTCCAATAAGATCTGTCTGCGCAACGATCCGTCCGACTCCATAATAACCAGGCACGGACATTTGCACATGCCTTGCCCGGCCAATCCGTGAAAGGGCAGCATCCTCGAAATGGGTGAATTCCTCGGTCACCGAAAATATCACCTGTGGAAGCCCGCAAAACAGATCGAGTGGCAGGGTATCGCGCCGCCGCAATGATCCAAGCAGTCTATGGCCGCGCCGCGCGACCACGGAGTTAGACGCCCTGAATGCCGGGTTGCGCTCCACCCATGCCGGTGTGTCCACGCCGATCGACAACGCCATGTCGAAACGGTTCGCCGTCAGCATGGCGCCGAATGTCTCTGTTTCGGCTGCCAGCAGCTTGAGCCTGACATTTGGCGCTTGGATCGAAACGATGCCGGCAAGTCTCGGCATGAGCATTTCGTGAAAAAAGTCTGATGCGCCGATCACGAAATTTCGACTGATGTGAGCAGGGTCGAAATCGCCTCCACCCGAGAGAGCCGATTCAAGATTGTCCAGCGCCGAGCGGACTGGCTCCTGCAGCGACAGTGCGAAGTCGGTCGGCACCAGCACCTGCCCCTGGCGGACGAAAAGCGGGTCGTTCAGAACATCTCGCAAGCGCCGGAGGGCAGAACTGACCGCAGGCTGGCTGAGCCCGATCGATTCTCCCACGCGGGTCGTGTTGCGCATCGCCAGCATCCCGTCCAGCACGCGCAAGAGATTCAAATCAAAGGTTCGGAAATTCACACGGTCAATACCTAGGATAGCAACAATCAATTTCGATTATGCCGAAATTCGCACGATAAGTCACCACGACGCCGGCCGGCTTCGCTTGACCTGAACAGCACGAAGGAAAGCAAAATGTATCAGACTGTGGACGCATTCCCCGCCGGAACCTCTGTCTCATGGCTCCAGTCGGTGTACACCATCCTCATCACGCCAACTGAAACGAATGGTCTGCTCGGCATGTTCTCGGCTGTCGTGAAGCCGCAATCCGGCCCGCCTCGCCACATCCACCACAATGAGGACGAGATCATCCACATCGTTGAAGGGGAAGCCCGTTTCTGGCTTGAAGGCGAGAGCTTCATGCGTCAAGCGGGAGATACGGTGTTCATACCCCGTGGCAAGGAACACGCCTTCCTCGTTACCAGCGACACGGCGGCCCGCTTCGTGACGTGCGTGACGCCCGGAGGATTTGAGGGTTTCTTTGCCAGCGTCGCCAAGCAGGGACTCCAGATACCGCAGCACAAGGCGGAGATAGATGCGCTGGCATCTGCCTTCGGATGCGAATTCACCGGGCCGCCAATCCAGGCTGCCGCGTAAAGAAGCTGGAAAGCTGGATGTGCCGAGGCTGTGGGCTCAAATGCTCGCAGCTTCAACTAACCTATGGACATGTCGATCGAATTTTCGAGCCGACTGCCCTCGGTCATCTTTGCTGTGAAACCATGGTGATCCCGACAGGAATCGAACCTGTGACCTACAGATTAGGAATCTGCCGCTCTATCCTACTGAGCTACGGGACCACGCGGCCCGACACATAGACGCTTCGGATCGTTTCGCCAAGAGCCGGCCGAACGCAAATCGGCCAGCCCTTTCGGCGGATGGCATCAGGCAGCGAGTGCGGTTTCCGCCAGTTTCACCCAATAGCTCATGCCGTGCGGGATGACCTCGTCGTTGAAGTCGTAGGCCGGGTGGTGGAGGCCGGCGGTGTCGCCATTGCCGATGAAGATGAAGGCGCCGGGGCGGGCTTCCAGCATGTAGGAGAAATCCTCGCCACCCATCACTGGCTGGATGCCGCGGTGCACATGGGCATCGCCGGCGACGTTTGCCGCGACGTCGCTGGCAAAGACCGTCTCTTCGGCATGGTTGAAGGTCACGGGGTAGTTTGCCTGGTAGTCGACCTCGATCTTGGCGCCAAAAGCGGTCGCCAGCCCGTCGCAAATGGCGCGGATGCGTTCTTCCGCCTTCTTGGCGATTTCCTTCCTTAAGGTGCGCACCGTGCCGGCGATTTCGGCGGATTCCGGAATGATGTTGTAGGCATCGCCGGCGTGGAACTTGGTCACCGACACCACCACGGCCTCGACCGGGTCGGTGCTGCGCGAGGCGATCGTCTGAAGTGCACCGACCAGTTGGCTGGCGATGACGATCGGGTCGATCGTGCCGTGCGGCATCGCCGCGTGGCCGCCCTTGCCTTTCACGGTGATGGTGAACTCGGCCGTCGCCGCCATGATTGGACCCGGGCGGATGGCGAACTGCCCGACAGGCAGGCCCGGCATGTTGTGCATGCCGAACACCTTGGAGATGTCGAAGCGTTCCATCATGCCGTCCTTGACCATCTCGTTGCCGCCGCCGCCACCTTCCTCGGCCGGCTGGAAGATGACCGCCACCGAGCCGGTGAAGTTGCGTGTCTCGGCGAGGTATTTCGCGGCGCCCAACAGCATCGCCGTGTGGCCGTCATGGCCGCAGGCATGCATCTTGCCGGGAATGGTCGAAGCGTAAGGCTTGCCGGTGATCTCGTTGAGCGGCAACGCGTCCATGTCGGCGCGCAGGCCGATGGTGGGGCCTTCGCCCTGGCGGCCGCGGATGATGCCGACGACGCCGGTCTTGCCGAGGCCGGTCACCACGTCGTCACAACCGAAGGCTTTCAGTTTCTCGGTGACGAAGGCGGCGGTCTTGAAGACGTCGAAGTTCAGTTCTGGCGTCTGGTGCAGATGTTGGCGCCAGCCGGCGACCTCGTCCTGCATTTCGGCGGCACGGTTCAGGATTGGCATGATAATTCCATCTCGCTGTTCGAGCAGGCGGGTATTGCCCACCACCTTGCAATTGTGATCGTCAGGCACTTTGCCATGTTGGCGTCACATAGGGTAAATAGCACCGCAACGATGCGGTCCGGGTTTTGAGGGTCGGACCCATTATGCTGGCGATCGTGTAACGAAATCTTACGGAGCCAGGGGCGACTACGGCAAGAGGCGATTTCGGATTTGATCATGCGGCACAGGCATTTCCTCAAACTATTCTCGGCTGGCGCAATCGTGCTCTCGGCCGTGGCCGGGCCGGCGCAGGCCAATCCAGTGGTTCTGTTCGACCTGAACAGCGGCAAGATCCTGCAACAGCAGGATGCCTTCAAGCGCTGGTATCCGGCGTCGCTGAGCAAGCTGATGACCGCCTATGTGACCTTCCGGGCGATCGCGGCCGGCGAGGTCCAGCTTGATTCGCCGATCAAGGTGACGAAACACTCCGCCGCCGAGCCGCCAAGCAAGATGGGCTTCAAGCCAGGTTCGGTGATGCGGCTCGACAACGCGCTGAAGATGATGCTGGTCAAGTCGGCCAATGACATCGCGATGGCTGTCGGCGAGAATGTCGGCGGCTCGCAGGCTGCCTTCGCCGACCGCATGAATGCCGAAGCGGCCCGTCTCGGCATGACCGGCACGCATTTCGTCAATCCGAACGGGCTCTATTCGCCCGACCAGTACACGACGGCGCGCGACCTTGCCGTGCTGGTAATGGCGATCCGCCGGGAGTTTCCACAATATGCGCCATGGTTCTCGATCGAGGGTCTGGCCGTCGGCAAGAAGGCGATCCCGAACTACAATCTGCTGATCGGCCGTTATCCCGGCGCCGACGGCATGAAGACGGGCTTCGTCTGTCCGTCCGGCTTCAACATGATCGGCTCGGCGACGCGCAACGGGCGCACGCTGGTCGCGGTGGTGCTTGGCGAGAAATCGGCGGTCAGCCGCGCCGAAACGGCAGCGAAACTGCTCGATCAGGGGTTTGACACGCCGGCTGCCGGCTCGGCGACCATTGCCACGCTGGCGCCGTACGGCGACACCGTCTCGCCCAACGATATGCATGACGAGATCTGCAGGAAGAAGGCGCCGGAAGAGCAGTCCGAGGCACCGCCGGCTGCCGCCCCAAAAAACGTGCCGAAGTCGCCCTATCAGGAAAAACTCGACCATGTGCCGACGCTGGTTGCCGTCGGCCTCGGCGGCGCCACCGGCCCGGCGCCGAAGGCCATGCTTGACCAAGGCGGCCAGGAATATGCCGACGTGCCGATCCCAAGCTGGCGGCCTGACCGGCCGGCACCTGCCGGCGGCGATCCGACTGTGACGGGCTCGGCGGCCCAGGGCGACCAGCCGGTCAAGGTCGCGAATTAGAGCATGATCCCGAACCGAAGGTCCGCACCAGCGAAACTTGGAATCCGGTTTTCGGAAGAGATCATGCTCAAACAAAAAGTCAGAGCCTAATGGCGGACTTCCCGATCCCCGTCTCGGTGCTGACCGGGTTCCTCGGCGCCGGCAAGACGACCCTGCTCAACCGGCTCTTGAAGGATCCGGCACTGGCAGACACCGCCGTCATCATCAACGAGTTCGGCGAGGTGGCGATCGACCATCTGCTGGTCGAGCAGGCTTCCGACGGCATCATCCAGCTTTCGGACGGTTGTCTTTGCTGCACGGTGCGCGGCGAACTGGTCGACACGCTGGCCGATCTGGTCGACCGGCTGCAGACCGGCCGCATTGCCCGTCTCGCCCGTGTCATCGTCGAGACCACCGGCCTTGCCGACCCGGCGCCGGTGCTTCAGTCGATCATGGCGCATCCGGCGCTGGTGCAGGCCTTCCGGCTCGACGGCGTCATCACGCTGGTCGACGCGGTCAATGGCAATGCGACGCTCGATGCGCATGTCGAGGCGGTGAAGCAGGTCGCCGTGGCCGACCGCATCGTGCTGAGCAAAGCCGATCTGGTCACCGATCCGCGTGAACTGGAACCGCTGCGGGTGCGCTTGCGGCAAGTCAATCCGGGCGCCGAGTTGCTCGATGCCGCCGACACGGGGACGGGCGTGGCGGCTCTGTTTGACTGCGGCCTCTACAATCCGGCGACCAAATCCGCCGATGTGCGGCGCTGGCTTGGCGAGGAAGCGGCGCATGATCACGACCATCATGACGGCCATGATCACGCGCATGGCCACGACCATGACCATGGCCATGACCATGGCCATCGCCACGATCAGCGCGTGCGTTCCTATTCGCTGGTCCATGATGGGCCGGTGCCGTTTTCAGCGATTGAGATGTTTCTCGACCTTTTGCGCTCGGCGCATGGCGAACGCCTTTTGCGCATGAAGGGCGTCATCGAACTCAGTGAAGACCCATCGCGACCGCTGGTGGTGCATGGCGTGCAGAAGATCCTGCATCCGCCGGTGCAATTGCCGTTCTGGCCGGATGGCCAGCGCGGCACGCGGCTGGTGCTGATCACGCTCGACATGCCGGAAGACTATGTGCGCCGGCTGTTCGCCGCCTTCACCAACCGTCCGTCGATCGACACGCCCGACCGCGCGGCGCTGGAAAACAATCCGCTGGCGATCGCCGGGCGCTAGCTAAATTCTACGATCGCTGTTCGCCGCGCTCGACCAGAAAACGATGACCGCCCGCGACCGCCGCCGTTTCGACGAGGCGGTGGCCGCTGTCGGAACAGAATGCGGGGATGTCGATGACGGCCAGCGGATCGGTGGTTTCGATCCATAGCCTGCTGCCCGGGTGCATCCCTGCCAGCCGCTTCTTCGCCTTGAGTACGGGCAAGGGGCAGTTCAGCCCCTTGAGGTCATAGACAGCATCGCTCTTGGTCACGGCGGGAAAACTCAGCCGCCGAACATGCCGAGCAGCTTGTTCTTCAGCTTTGTTACCTTGCTCTCATCGGCACTCGCGGCCTGCGTTTCGGCTGCCGGCCCGGCCTCGGTGGGAGCGGTAATGGTGGCGGTGGCGACAGGCGCTTCCTTGGCGGCCTTGGCCGCTTCCTTCTCGGCCAGGGCCTGTGCCTTGGCGGCTTCCTTGGCCGCCTTGGCGGCCTCTATGGCAGCCAGCCTCTGCTCCTCGGCCTTCTGCTTGGCGGCCTTCTCGGCCTCGAGTGCAGCCATCTTGCGGCCGGCCGGCGAATCGATGCGGCCCATGCGCGCCGTCTCGGTGACCGAACCGTCGGAATTGAGCGACGGCGGATCGATCGGCACGCGCTCACCGCGAGCGCGGCGCTTCGACCAGTCGGAGACGATGCTGGCTTCCTTGATGCCGGCGATGGTCGGCTTGGGCGGCGGCACGCTGGCCTTGATCGCGCCGTTGAACGCAGCGTCGTAGGTGCTCATGTAGGAGTTGTAGGCGCTTTTCAGCGAATCCGGCTGCGTGGTCGCCGGGCAGGGACCCGTCGGATCGAACGTCTGGCCGTCGGCGGCAACCTGGTTGAAGACATAGCGCTTCTCGCAGACGTCGACCTTCGGCGGCACCTTGGTGATTTCGAAATTGTCGTAGCCGACCTTGAGCATCTTCCAGAATTCATAATTCGGGTCGTTGCGGTAGCGCGCCATGTTGGCGGCGGTCATGCGGAACGGAAAGGCCTGGATCTGGAATTCGGTCTGGCCACCCTGGAAGGCGTCGCGGCCGAAGGCATAAATCTGCTCGATCTGCGCGTCGGTCATCGAATAACAGCCGGACGATGAACAGGCGCCGTGCACCATCAGATTGGCGCCGGTGCGGCCATTGGCCCGGTCATAGGCATTGGGAAAGCCGATGTTGAAAGACAAATGGTAGTTCGAGCGCGGATTCATCTGCGACGGGCGGACTGTGTAGAAGCCTTCAGGCGCCTGACGGTCGCCTTCGGTGTATTTCGGCCCGAGCTTGCCTGACCATTTGCAGATATCGTAGCTCGCCACCATGTCGTAGCGGCCGTTGGTCTTGGCCTTCCAGATTTCGAGCTTGCCCTCTTCCTTGAAGATGCGGGCCATCACCGACGAGGTGCGGACCATGCCCTTGGCCTTCATATCGGCGAGGATCTTGTCGGGCAGCGGCTTGTTGGCCTCGGGCGCGAAATCCTTCATCGACGAATCGTTGCACCCGGCAACGCCGAGGGCGGCGATCAGGATTCCGGTGCGGGCAAGCTTTGCGAACATGGCTGCGGATATCGTCTTTTTCTCTGGCTCCGGGGCAATTCATGCCACGGCTACTGCACTGTGCGTGGACGGACCCTAAGCCCGTTAACCTTGAAAATTCCTTACCGCAAGTATCGACGCGTCCCCATACGGCAGTCTCATTGAGCCGAATGCAGCGGCATTTTTGTGGCAAAAATGCTCCGCGCCGCCACATTGCGGCGGGGCAAGGGTGCTTGTGGTCAGAGACTGCGGCCCATCGCTAGGTATTTCTCGCGGCGCTGCTCGCGGAAATCGGTGTTGGCGCCGGAAAATTCCTTCATCGTCTTGGCGATGAGATCGCCGGTCGCGGCGATCACGGTTTCGGCGCCACGATGCGCGCCGCCGAGCGGCTCGGGGATGATGGCATCGATGATCTTCAGCTCCAGAAGATCCTGCGCGGTGATCTTCATGTTGGTCGCCGCGTCCTTCGATCGCGTCGTGTCGCGCCACAGGATCGAGGCCGCGCCCTCCGGCGAAATCACCGAATAGATGGCGTGTTCCAGCATGTAGACGCGGTTGGCGGTGGCGATCGCGATGGCGCCACCCGAGCCGCCTTCGCCGATGACCACCGAGATCGACGGCACCTTGAGGCCGAGGCAAGCCGAGGTCGAACGCGCAATGGCTTCCGCCTGGCCGCGCTCCTCGGCGCCGACACCGGGATAGGCGCCGGCGGTGTCGACCAGCGTCAGCAGCGGAATCTTGAACCGGTCGGCAAGCTCCATGAGCCGCACCGCCTTGCGGTAGCCCTCCGGCCGCACCGAGCCGAAATTGTGTTTCAGCCGGCTGGTCGTGTCGGAACCCTTTTCCTGGCCGATGATCGCCACCGGCTCGCCGCGAAAGCGGGCGAAACCGCCGACGATCGCCTGGTCCTCGCCAAAATTGCGGTCACCGGCGAGCGGCGTGAAATCGTTGAAAAGGCCCTTGATGTAGTCGACGCAATGCGGCCGGTCGGGATGGCGCGCCACCTGCACCTTCTGCCACGGCGTCAGCGCCTTGTAGGCGTCGCGCAGCGCATCGCGGGAGCGCTTCTCGAGACGGCTGATCTCGTCGCCGACATCGACCGCCTCGCCATTCTCGGCAAGCTTCTTCAGTTCGAGGATCTTGCCCTCGAGGTCCTGCACCGGCTTTTCGAAATCGAGGTAATTGTACATGCTTGAGCGGACCGATACGTCGGAAGGCAATGGCTGACGGAACCCTGAAATGCGAGGCTCCGGGCGGTGAAACGTCGTCCTCACATAGCGATATGAGGCCTAGTCGGCAAGCGGATGATGATCGTTGACAAGCCGCACCAGCCGCTCCTCCAGCACATGGGTATAAATCTGTGTCGTCGATATGTCGGCATGGCCGAGCAGTTGCTGCACGGCCCTGAGATCGGCGCCGTTCTGCAACAGGTGGCTGGCAAAAGCATGGCGCAGCACATGTGGCGATATCTTGGCCGAGGCGATGCCGGCCCTGGCGGCCAGTCCTTTCAGGTCACGGGCAAAGACCTGGCGCGAGAGATAGCCGCTGTCGGAGGCGGCCGGAAACAGAAACGGACTGTCGCCGAAGGCCGGCACCCTGGAGCGGGCGGCAAGCCAGATCTTCATCGCCGTGCGCGCCTTGGCCGAGAGCGGCACCATCCGCTCCTTATCGCCCTTGCCGCGCACCATGAAGAAACGATCGTCGCGCTGCGCCACCGTCACCGGCAGGCCAACCAGTTCGGAAACGCGTAGGCCGGTGGCGTAGAGCACCTCGACCAGCGCATGCAGGCGCAGTGCCGCCAGACTGTCGCTGTCGTCGAGTCCGGCATCGCCGGCTTCGGTCGCGGCGCGGTCGATCAGCCGGCCGGTGTCGGCCTCGCTCATCGTTTTCGGCAGCGGCCGGCCCTTTTTCGGACTGTCCAGCGTGCCGGTCGGGTCATCGCCGCGCAGGCCCTCGGCATAGAGGAATTTGAAGAACTGGCGGATCGCCGACAGCTTGCGCGCCTGCGAGGTTGGCGCAAAGCCGCGCGCGGCGATATCGTCGAGATAGGCGCGGATATCGGCGACAGCGGCACCGGCGAGCCCGCCAGCGATCTCGTTGGAAGCGTCCTCGAGGTCGCGGCGATAGGAGGAAAGCGTGTTTTCGGCAGCGCCCCGCTCGACGCTCATCATTTCCAGGAAGGCTTCGATGCGGGCAGCGCTGTTCATTCAGCTTTTCTTGTCATTCAACTTTTCTTGGGATTGAGCTTTTCCGGCGGGATGCGCACGCTCATTTCCGCCTTCTTGGGCTCGACGAACATCACCAGCGCGAACATCGTACCATAGGCAATGCCAGCCAGAATCGCGAGTGTCACGACAAAGCGAAACAGTGTCGGCATCAATTTTCGCCCGTCTACTTGTTCTGCGTTTCCAAACCCTGTCCCCTTATGGGACGCCAATCCGGCCAATTCAAGGAAGAAGCTGAGGCCTGTCAGCAACTTCCGATGCGGACCTTGCCAGCTCATATCAGGCTCGGGTGCTTGCCAAGCTTGACGCAAACGGGCTTTTCATGTCGATACGCCGGCAAAGAGGGCCCTGGAAACATCCGATGAACGCGCTACCGGCAAATCCTCCAGGCGAGAACCACGCCGCGCTGCTTGGCCGGCTGGGCAGCCGTTCCATCGTCTTTGTCGGGCTGATGGGCGCCGGCAAGACGGCGATCGGTCGCAAGGTGGCGACGATGCTGGCGCTACCGTTCATCGACAGCGACCAGGAGATCGAAAGTGTCTCGCGGATGACTGTTCCGGAGCTGTTCGAGCGCTACGGCGAGACCGAGTTCAGGGCCCTGGAGCAGCGCGTCATCCTGCGCGTTCTGGAAAACGGCCCGCAGGTGCTGTCGACGGGCGGCGGCGCCTTCATGAACGCGCAGACGCGCGAGGCCATCGCTGCCCATGGCGTGTCGGTATGGCTGAAGGCCGAGCTCGACCTTTTGATGGACCGCGTTTCCAAGAAGCAGAACCGGCCGCTGCTGAAAAGCGCCGATCCCCGCGCCGTGCTGGAACGGCTGATGGACGAGCGCTATCCGGTCTACGCGACATCGGACGTCACCGTGCCGACCCGCGACGACCGCAAGGAGGTTATCGCCGCCGAGGTGATCGAGGCGCTGTGCCGGCATTTCGGCATTGATGAAATTGCCGCCACAGGCGAGGTACGATCGTGAGCACCGATGAACCCGTTGTTGTCGAGGTCGGGCTTGGCGACCGGACCTACGACATCCTGATCGGCTCGGGGCTGCTGTTGCGCGCCGGTGCCGAGATTTCGCGCCGCCTGCCAGGCACGCGCGCCGCCGTCGTCACCGACGCCAATGTCGCGGCGGCACATCTCGACGCACTGAAAGCAGGTCTCGAAAAGAGCGGCATCCAGCCAGCCGTCATAACGTTGCCGCCCGGCGAGAAAACCAAGAGCTTTGCCCATCTCGAAGAAGTGGTGGACGGCGTGCTGGCCGCCAGGCTGGAACGCGGCGACATCGTCATCGCCCTGGGCGGCGGCGTCATCGGCGACCTTGCCGGCTTTGCCGCCGGCATCGTGCGCCGCGGCATGAATTTCGTGCAGATCCCGACCTCGCTGCTGGCGCAGGTCGATTCCTCGGTCGGTGGCAAGACCGGCATCAACAGTCCGCGCGGCAAGAACCTGGTCGGCGTCTTCCATCAGCCGAGGCTGGTGTTGGCCGATACCGAGGTGCTCGACACGCTGCCGATCCGCGAATTTCGCGCCGGCTATGCCGAGCTTGCCAAATACGGGCTGATCGACCGGCCAGAGTTCTTCGGCTGGCTGGAGCAGAACTGGGGCAAGGTGTTCGCTGGTGGACCGGAGAGGGCGCAGGCGATTGCCGAAGCCTGCCGCGCCAAGGCCGACGTGGTCGCCCGCGACGAGTTCGAGACCGGCGACCGCGCGCTGCTCAATCTCGGCCATACGTTCGGCCACGCGCTGGAAGCCGCCACGCACTACGATGGAACCCGTCTCGTCCATGGCGAAGGGGTCGCCATCGGCATGGCGCTGGCGCATCGGTTCTCGTCGCGGCTCAATCTGGCCAGCCCCGACGACGCGGTGCGCGTCGAGGCGCATCTGCGCGCCGTCGGCCTGCCGTGGCGGATGGCCGATATTCCGGGCGACCTGCCGGATGCCGAGGCGCTGCTGGCCTTCATCACGCAGGACAAGAAAGTGTCACGCGGCGCGCTGACGTTTATCCTGACGCGCGGCATCGGCCAGGCGTTCATTGCCAAGGACGTACCGGCTTCCGAGGTGCTGTCGTTCCTGAAAGAGAACCATCCGGGCAACAGGAAAGCCGGCTGAGATGAACAACGAGACCGGCTGGATCGTCGTTGCTGTCCTTGCCGTCCTCATCCTGCTGGCCGTTGCCTTGCGCACGCGCCTGCTCGCCATGTTCGGCTATGAGCTGCTGCGCATCGAGCCGCAGCGGTCGAGCCAGGACGAGCTGCGCGGCGCGGTCGACGATTTCCGCCGCGACGGCCAGGTGGTGCGCGAGGATCGCGACCGTGTCGGCAGCCTGTTCGACCTCGAAGAGCTCGAAGTCTCCGACATCATGGTGCACCGCACCAACATGCGTTCGGTCAATGCCGACAATCCGCCGGAAGCGGTGGTGCGCGAGATCCTGCAGAGCCCGCACACCCGCATGCCCCTGTGGAAGGGCTCGCTCGACAACATCGTTGGCGTGCTGCACGCCAAGGACCTGCTGCGCGCGCTCAATGAAGTCGGCAACGATTTTTCCAAGATCGATGTGATGAAGATCGCCTCGAGACCGTGGTTCGTGCCCGACACCACGACCTTGCAGGAACAGCTCAATGCCTTCCTGCGCCGAAAGGCGCATTTCGCCGTCGTCGTCGACGAGTATGGCGAGGTCGAAGGGCTGGTGACGCTGGAAGACATCATCGAGGAGATCGTCGGCGAGATCGCCGACGAGCACGATGTCGATATCCAGGGCGTCAAGCAGGAGGCCGACGGCTCCGTCGTCGTCGACGGCAATGTGCCGATCCGCGACCTGAACCGGGCGCTCGACTGGAACCTGCCGGACGAGGAGGCGACCACCATTGCCGGCCTCGTCATCCATGAGACGCAGTCGATTCCCGAGGAGAAACAGGCTTTTACGTTCCACGGCAAGCGCTTCGTCGTGATGAAGAGAGACAAGAACCGGATTGCCAGGCTGAGGATAAGGCCAGCCGGCGATGCCTAGGATGATCGATCGGCGAACCCTTTTTTTGGCTTCGATGGCGGCTTTTCTGCCAGCCACGGCTTTCGCGGCTGGGCGCCAGCCGGCACCATCTCCCAAAACCTTCGACTATGGCCCTGCCAAGCTCGACATCTATGCGCCTGATGGCGCACGCGGCCTGCCTGTGGTCTTCTTCGTCCACGGCGGCGCCTGGCGGCTCGGCAAACGCAGCCAGGTGAATGCCAAGCCGGCTTTCCTGCTCGCCAACGGTTTCTGCTTCGTCTCCATCGACTATCGCATGCTGCCCGAGGCCGATGTCGCCACCCAGGCCAGCGATGTCGAAAAGGCCTATGCCTATGTGCGCGCCAACATCGCGCAGCATGGCGGCGACCCCAACCGCATTGTCGGCATGGGCCATTCGGCCGGCTGCCATCTGATTGCATTGACCGGCATGCGCGGCGGGCTGCCTGGCGTCGCAGCACTCATTCTCGACGACACCAGGGCCTATGATCTTGCGGCGCTTTCCAGGAATGGCGGCATGGTCCGGGCCTATGCGCGGGTCTTTTCCGATCCCGCGCAATGGGCTGCCCTGTCTCCGGCCAGCTATGTCGACGGCCGCCGGCATCCGCCAACCTTCATCGCCTATTCGCGGGCGCCTGGCCGTGGCGAGGACTCGAAGGTCTTTGCCCAGCGCCTGCGCGCCACCGGCACAAAGGTCACGCTGTTCGACGGCAGCGCCTATACGCATATGTCGATCGACCGCGATTTCGGCGAGGGCGGCGACGCGCTGACCACTGCTGCGCTGGCGTTCCTGAAAGCGACGGTCGGCTGAGCGGATACAAGAACTGGATCAATCAAAGATGGCGGCGGGATATTGCCGCGCGGGCGTTCGCAGGTGCAATTGCTCCATCTATTTGTTTCATCGCAATTCCGACGGAAGACCGCTCCACACTTTTCCTGGAATTGCTCCTAATCGTCAGATGGGAGAGAATTTCATGAATGGCGCCGATGTCCTGTGCGACGTGCTGCTGGCCAATGACGTGACGGTCTGTTTCGCCAATCCCGGCACATCCGAAATGCATTTCGTTGCCGCGCTTGACCGCAAACCCGAGATGCGTTGCGTGCTCGGCCTGTTCGAAGGCGTGGTGACCGGTGCCGCCGACGGCTATGCGCGCATGACCGACCGCCCCGCGGCGACGCTGCTGCATACCGGCCCGGGCTTGGCCAATGGCCTAGCCAACATGCACAATGCCCGGCGCGCCTTGAGCCCGATGATCAACATTGTCGGAGACCACGCTTCCTACCATCTGGCGCTCGACGCTCCGCTGACCAGCGACATCGAGAGCCTGGCGGCGCCAATGTCGAACTGGGTCGGCCGCGTCGACGGTCCGGCTGATGTCGCGCCGGCGGCCGAGGCGGCCTTCCGCGCTGCGCTGACACCTCCGGGCGTCGCGACGCTGATCCTGCCGGCGGACGCGGCCTGGGGCGAAGTTGGCGCGGCCTCGGTCGGCAAGGTCAAGCTTGCGCCGCCGCCCGCCGTCGACATGGATGCCGTGCGAAAGGTGGCCGCTGCGATCCGTGCCGCTCCAGGCCGTGCCGGCATGATCGTTCGCGGCCGAGCGGCGCGGGCCGACGCGCTTGAAATCGCCGGCCAGATCTCGACAGCCGGCGATGTCCGCCTGCTCAGCGAGGTCCTAATCGCCCGGATGCAACGCGGGCGCGGGCGTGTCGCGCCGAGCCGCATCCCCTATCCGGTCGATGCGGCGACTGCGGTGCTCAGGGAGATCGACGTCCTGATCCTGGTCGGGGCGAAGGAGCCTGTTGCCTTCTTCGCCTATCCGGGAAAACCCGGACGGCTCGTTCGCGACGGCTGCCAGGTGCTGACGCTTGCCGGCCATGGCGACGATCTGCAGGCGGCGCTGGAAGCGCTTCGCGACGAGCTCGGCATAAAGCCGTCGCAACAAACGGTGTTTGCCACCGCGTTCCCCGACGAGGCAACGCCGAGTGGCAAGCTGACGGAAGATGCCATCGCATTGTCGGTGGCGCGAAAGCTTCCCGTGGATGCAATCGTTTGTGATGAGGCGATCACCTCGGCGCGGCGTTTCTTCGCGCTATCGGCCTTTGCCGCGCCGCACGACTACATGATGGGCACGGGCGGATCGATCGGCGGAGGCATTCCGATGGCTACCGGGGCGGCGATCGCCTGTCCCGGTCGCAAGGTGATCAACCTGGAGGCCGACGGCAGCGGCATGTACACGGTGCAGGGACTGTGGACGCAGGCGAGGGAAAACCTCGACGTGGTGACGATCGTCTTTTCCAACAGGACCTATGCGATCCTGCATGGCGAAATGCGCAATGTCGGTGTCGGCGCGATCGGCGAGAATGCCAGACGAATGCTCGACCTCGACCATCCGTCGCTGGACTGGGTTTCGCTGGCGAAAGGCATGGGCGTGGAGGCGGCCCGTGCCGACACGTGCGAACGGTTCGACAGGCTTCTGGACGGTGCCTTGTCGCGGCGCGGGCCGTTTCTTATCGAAGCAGTGCTCTGAGCGCCGCGGAAGGCGAGGGCGGCCTGGCCTACCAGCGGGTCTTTTCGCCGGGAGCCGCCGGTTCGATCGCCAGCGCATGCACGCCGGCCTTCAGTTCGTCGGCAAGCAACTCGTTGACGGCGCGGTGGCGGTCGATGCGGCTCATGCCGGCAAAGGCGGAAGCGACGACGCGGACGCGAAAATGCGTCTCGCCGGTGCCATCATAGGTGCCGTGATGATCGGAGCCAGAATGGTGATGGCCGGCATGGAGATGGCTTTCGTTGATGATGACCAGCCGGTCCGGCGAAAATGCCCTGTTGAGCTTGTCTTCCATGGTCGTCTGTATGGACATCGCTGTCTCCCTTCACCACATATGGCTGGCGAGCAGCCCATAAAACCGGAATCGCTTCTGACAAAAGCCGCTGACGCGCAACAAAATCCGCCATTCGCCCGCTTTATGCCGCGATTCAGCGGTTAGGGCGATCATCGCGAAAATGTCAATTCTTGTTTCGCATCTGCGAACGCCCCATAAATGGGTGAGATGAAGCCGTACCCCAAATATTTCGAGAAGATTCGCATCCGCCCGGAGAAGGATGCGGAGCTGAAGTCGCATTCGCCGATCTGCCAGTGGGACGGCTGCAAGGAGGCCGGCACCCATCGGGCGCCGGTCGGGCGCATGAAGGAGGGCGAGTATTTCCGCTTCTGCTTCGATCATGTGCGCGAGTACAACAAGGGCTTCAACTATTTCTCCGGCGTGCCGGACACCGAGGTCGCGCGCTTCCAGAAGGAAGCGATGACCGGCCACCGGCCGACCTGGAAAATGGGCGTCAACGGCGCCTCGACGCGTTCGTCGCCCGATATGGCGCAGATGCGTTCCGGCCGCGCCGGCTACTACAATCGCATGCGTGACCCGTTCGACCTGTTCAAGGGGCCGAAGGATCCGCGCGAGGCGCGTGAGCGCAAGGCCAAGCCGCTTGAGGCCAAGGCGCTGGAAACGCTTGGCCTTGATACAAAGGCGACTGGCAAGGAGATCAAGGCGCGCTATAAGGAACTGGTGAAGCGTCACCATCCGGATGCGAATGGCGGCGACAGAGGTTCGGAAGACCGGTTCCGCGATGTGCTGCAGGCCTATCGCGTGCTCAAACAGGCGGGCCTGTGCTGAGCGACCTTTCGGTCGGGGTGTTTTTCCAACTTTCATAAGATTGGAAAAGGCTCTAAGACCGCCCCCGAACAAAATCGATTGCCGGCGAAATCAGGCGTTTCGCCCGTGGAGACGTTGAGAGATATGAACAAGGTCGATCGCGACATCGCCAACCTGCCCGACACCACGGTGTCAGTGAAGGAAAAATTCGGTTTCGAGTCCAAGATGGTGGTGCCGGCCTATTCGGCGACCAGCGAACATGTGCCCGACATCGATCCGGACTATCTGTTCGACAAGAACACGACCATGGCGATCCTGGCGGGCTTTGCCTACAACCGCCGCGTCATGGTGTCGGGCTATCACGGCACCGGCAAGTCGACCCATATCGAACAGGTCGCCGCCCGCCTCAACTGGCCTTGCGTGCGCGTCAACCTCGACAGCCATGTCAGCCGTATCGATCTCGTCGGCAAGGACGCGATCGTCGTCAAGGACGGCTTGCAGATCACCGAGTTCCGCGACGGCATCCTGCCCTGGGCCTATCAGCACAATGTCGCGCTGTGCTTCGACGAGTATGACGCCGGTCGCCCGGACGTGATGTTCGTCATCCAGCGCGTGCTGGAATCGTCGGGCCGGCTGACGCTGCTCGACCAGAGCCGCGTTATCCGCCCGCATCCGGCGTTCCGGCTGTTTTCGACCGCCAACACGGTCGGGCTGGGCGACACCACCGGCCTCTATCATGGTACCCAGCAGATCAACCAGGCGCAGATGGATCGCTGGTCGATCGTCACCACGCTGAACTATCTGCCGCACGACAATGAAGTCGCCATCGTGCTGGCCAAGGCCAAGCACTATCGCGACGGCAAGGGCAAGGACATCGTCAACAAGATGGTGCGCGTCGCCGACATGACGCGCTCGGCCTTCATCAATGGCGATCTATCGACCGTGATGAGCCCGCGTACGGTCATCACCTGGGCCGAGAATGCCGAGATCTTCGGCAATATCGGCATGGCGTTCCGGCTGACCTTCCTCAACAAGTGCGACGAATTGGAGCGCTCGGTGGTGGCCGAGTTCTACCAGCGCGCCTTCGGCGAGGATCTGCCCGAGAGCGCCGCCAACGTGGTGCTGGGCTAAGAGCGCGATGCCGGAAGGTCATATGACTTGTCCGGCAACATCGTGCTCCAGGGAATAATCGATGGCGGGTCCGGGCGACAACACGCGCAACAAGTCGAAGACGGGTTCTGAAGCCGACAGCTTCAAGCGCGCCGTCACCGTCTGTATGCGCGCCATCGCCGGCGACAAGGACCTGGAAGTCGCTTTCGCCAAGGATAGGCCGGCACTCGCCGGCAGCCGCGCCCGCTTGCCCGAACTGCCAAAGAAGGCGTCGAAGACCGACATCGCCATCACCCGCGGCCTCGG
Source organism: Mesorhizobium sp. RCAM 05104 (assembly GCF_059683645.1). Lineage (NCBI taxonomy): Bacteria > Pseudomonadati > Pseudomonadota > Alphaproteobacteria > Hyphomicrobiales > Phyllobacteriaceae > Mesorhizobium > Mesorhizobium sp. RCAM 05104. The sequence continues at coordinate 4,534,908 of NZ_CM185033.1, forward strand.
CGATTCCATGGCGTTGAAACGTGCCTGCCACGATGCGCGCATCCACACCAAGCTGGCGCCGGAAGGCAAGCAGGCCCGCGCCATCTATGACGCGGTCGAACAGGCCCGTGTCGAGGCGATCGGCAGCAGAGCCATGCAAGGTGTGGCCGACAATATCGGCTCGATGCTGGAGGACAAATACGCCAAGGCCAACCTCGTCGACGTCAAGGACAAGGCCGACGCGCCGATCGAGGAAGCACTGGCGCTGATGGTGCGCGAGAAGCTGACCGGCCGCCCGATCCCGAAGAGCGGCGAGCGACTGGTCGAGCTCTGGCGCCCCTGGGTCGAGGAAAAGGCCAAGGCCGACCTCGACGGGCTTTCAGCCAAGCTCGACGACCAGCAGGCTTTCGCCCGCGTCGTGCGCGAGATGCTCGCTTCCATGGAAATGGCCGAGGAGCTCGGCGACGACCAGGAGACGGAAGACTCCGACGATAATGACGACAACCAGCCGCAAGGCGAGGAGCAAAGCGAGGAAGGCGGCGAAGAGGATTCCGGCTCCGAACAGTCGCAGTCCGAGGATGCCGAGGCTTCGGCCGATGACGAGCAGTCGGCCGAGACGGAGGCGTCCGACGCCACCGCCGACGACCTGTCCGACGATGATGATGCGGATGCCGAGACGCCCGGCGAGGCGCGCCGCAACGACAATCCGTTCGCCAATCTGCCGAAGGAAATCGACTACAAGGTCTTCACCACCGCCTTTGACGAGACGGTCGGCGCCGAGGAGCTGTGCGAAGAGGAAGAGCTCGACCGGCTGCGCGCCTTTCTCGACAAGCAACTTGCCAATCTGTCAGGCGTCGTCGGGCGGCTGGCCAACCGGCTTCAGCGCCGCCTGATGGCGCAGCAGAACCGGTCCTGGGACTTCGACCTGGAAGAAGGCTATCTCGACCCGGCACGGCTGGTGCGCGTCGTCATCGACCCGATGCAGCCGCTGTCCTTCAAGCAGGAGCGCGACACCAAATTCCGCGACACCGTGGTGACGCTGGTGCTCGACAATTCCGGCTCGATGCGCGGCCGGCCAATCACGGTCGCTGCCACCTGCGCCGACATCCTGGCGCGTACGCTGGAGCGTTGCGGCGTCTCGGTCGAGATCCTCGGCTTCACCACCCGGGCCTGGAAGGGCGGGCAGGCGCGCGAGAAATGGCTGAAGGACGGCAAGCCGCCGAACCCGGGCCGGCTCAACGACCTGCGCCACATCATCTACAAGTCGGCCGACCATCCGTGGCGGCGGGCACGGCGCAATCTCGGCCTGATGATGCGCGAGGGCCTGCTCAAGGAAAACATCGACGGCGAGGCGCTGCTATGGGCGCACAATCGCCTGATCGCCCGGCCGGAACAGCGCAAGATCCTGATGATGATCTCGGATGGCGCGCCGGTCGACGATTCGACGCTGTCGGTCAATCCGGGCAATTATCTCGAGCGCCATCTGCGCGCCGTCATCGAGTTGATCGAGACGCGCTCGCCGGTCGAACTGCTGGCGATCGGCATCGGTCATGACGTCACCCGCTATTACAGACGCGCCGTCACCATCGTCGATGCCGAGGAACTGGCCGGCGCCATGACCGAGCAACTGGCGTCGCTGTTCGCCGAGGAAAGCGCGCGCGACACGCGGCGCGGCGGCATGCGGCGCGCCGGATGATCTTTTCGCGGGGCGGCTTTCGGCAGACGTTTTTCGCCGCCATCGCCCTGCTTGCCGGCGCAGCTTCGGCGCCGGCCGGTTCGGCTGGGCCGGCCTCGGTCGAACCAATCGAGATCTCGGCTCGCCCGATCACCGATTTCCGGATTGGCCGCGCCGACAAGCAGTTCGGACCGCTCGAATTCGTCGGCGGGCTGGAGATGACCTCGCCGTCGCGCGACTTCGGGGCGCTGTCGGCCTTCCGCTTTCTGAAAGCCGGCGGCGATTTCGTCGGGGTGGCCGACACCGGCTTCTGGTTCTTCGGCACGGTGGTCCGCGACGCCGACCGGCGGCCATCCGGCGTCCGGAATTTTCATATGCAGCAGATGGTCGACGGATCAGGCCAGCCGATCGACAAGAAGTGGGAAGTCGACGCCGAAGGTCTTGCGGTCAAGGACGGCATCGCCACGGTCGGCTTCGAGCGCAACCACCGCGTCGCCCAGTTCAAGATCGACCCCAACGATATGAAAGCGCCGTTCAAACAGCTGGATTTCCTGGTTCCGGCCCGGGAACTGCGCCAGAATCGCGGCTTCGAGACCGTCACCCATGCCGGTGCCAACGGCCAGCATCAGGGTGGGCTGGTGGTGGTGTCTGAGAAGAGCCTGGACAAGGCCGGCAACATCTATGCCGCCATCATCGAAGGGCCGCACAAGGGCGTCTTCACCGTCAAGCGCAACGGCGATTTCGACATCACCGACGGCGCCTTCCTGCCGGACGGTGACCTGCTGCTCCTGGAGCGCAGCTTTTCAATGGCCTCCGGCGTCAAGATGCGGCTGCGGCGCATCCATGGCGAGAGCATCGAGAAGGGTGCCGTCGCCGACGGGCCAGTGCTGCTGGAAGCCGACATGGGCTACCAGATCGACAATATGGAAGGGCTCGACGTCTGGACCCGCGACGACGGCGCGCTGATGGTGTCGCTGATCTCCGACGACAACCACTCGATCCTGCAGCGCAACCTCTATCTGGAATTCATCCTCCACAAGGATTGAGCAGCGCTCCAACCCGCGAACCTGAAGTTGAGGGCTTTCAACTGCGGCTCCGATTCGAGCGGACGCCTTCCCCCACTCCGTCACCGCTTCGCGGCTCCACCTCCCCCCCTCCGGAGGGAGAGGAAGGGTGCCTCCCGGCACAAGCTCGCGCCCTTCCTCTCCCCCGTCGAACGGGGGAGAGGTGTCGAGCGCAGCTCGACGGAGTGGGGTCGACTGGTCATCACTCGGCTACGCGAGCAAAAACACTTTAGTCTTGACTTGACAATTGCCTCTACCGACGCAATACTCAAGTCCATGCTTAACTATTCCGAGATCGACAGCATCCTTCGCGCTCTTGTCGAGCCGACACGCCGGCAGATCCTGGAAAGGTTGAGTCGCGGACCGGCCACCGTCAGCCAGCTGGCGGAGCCGTTCGGCATGACGTTCGCCGCCGTGCTGCAGCATTTGCAGACGCTGGAGGCCTGCGGGCTGATCCGCAGCGAAAAGATCGGGCGGGTGCGCACCTGCCGGATCGAGCCAGGCGGGCTCGCTCCGCTCGCCGACTGGATCACGGAACGCCGCATACCGGCGGAGCGGCACCTCGACCGGCTCGGCCAGATTCTGGCCGAGGCAGATCAATCGCCCCCGAAAGTTCAAGATCAGGAAAAGGACGAACAGACATGAACCAGATCGCCCCCGTGAAAGACGAGCCTTCCGTCATCCACTCCACATTCACCATCGAGCGGACCTATCCGCAATCTCCCGAACGCGTCTTCCATGCCTTCGCCGACAAGGCGACGGTGCGGCGCTGGCGGGTCGAAGGCGATGGCTTTGCCATCGCCGAATTCAGCTTCGATTTTCGCGTCGGCGGTGGCGAGGTGTCGCGCTTCAGCTATGCCGGCGGCCCGGAGGTCAGGCTCGACGCGCAGTTCCAGGACATCGTTCCCGACCAGCGCATCGTGTTTTCCTACCGGATGGCAATCGGGCCGCAGCCGATGTCGGCATCGCTCACCACCGTCGAGCTGACGCCTTCAGGCAATAGCACGCGGCTGACCTATACCGAGCAGGGTGCCTTTTTCGACGGTGTCGATTCGGCGAAGGGGCGGGAAGAGGGGACGCGTGGGCTGTTGGAAGCCCTCGCCGCGGAGCTTCAGAAGTCGAAGTAAACCTGAACACCACCTACGGCCGGTCCGCTGCCCGGCTTCCGGTCTGGGTCGTCAGCCGTTGGTGGCGATCCAGATGACATGACGCGCGCCACGCTTGCCGTTGGCGCGCGTGTTGACCTCCTCGATCGCGAAGCCCGCCTGCTTCAGTCGCCGTGTGAAGCCACTGTCCGGGCCTTGAGACCACACTGCCAGCACGCCGCCCGGCTTGAGGGCGGCGCGTGTGGCTGCCAGGCCCTGCAGGCTGTAAAGCGCATCGTTGGATTTGTGGACGATGCCTTCCGGGCCGTTGTCGACATCGAGCAGGATGGCGTCATAGCTTGATGCCGGCGACCGTATCAACTGCCCGACGTCGGTCTCCCGGACGGTGACGCGCGGATCGTCGAGGCAACCGCCAAAAACCTCGGCCATCGGGCCGCGTGCCCAGGTGACGACGGCTGGCACCAACTCGGCGACAACAATCTGGGCATCGCCGCCCAACTCGCCCAGTGCGGCGCGCAGCGTGAACCCCATGCCAAGCCCGCCAATGAGGATTCTCGGTTGCCGATGGCTGGCAATCTTCTGGCAGGAGAGTTTTGCCAGCGCTTCCTCGGAGCCGCTGAGGCGGCTGTTCATCAGCTCGTTGGTGCCCAGCATGATCGAGAATTCGGAACCGCGCCGCTTGAGGCGAAGTTCCTGCGCGCCGTCAGGCGTCTTCGCAGAATCCAGCTGGACCCAGGGGATCACTGCCTGATTCCACTTTTCGGAATCATGACTATGCGGCCAACGCCGGCTGGCTCCAACGGGTGGCGAGCAGCCGGTAGGGGATAAGCGCCACCACGGCAATGATCAGCTTCACACTGAGGTCGCCAAGCGCCCACGAAACCCAACGCATGGCCTCGACATGGAAGACTCCCATCAGCGGTGCGGTTTCGAGCGCGAAACTGTCGTTCGGGCCAGCGAAGGCGAAAGCGGCCGAGAACGCGACGGTGAAGAACACGGCGGTGTCGAACACCGAACCGACCAGCGTGCCGACGATCGGCGCCCGCCACCAGCTCTGCCGGCGCAGCCGGTTGAACACGGTCACGTCGAGCAATTGCGCGCTGAGGAACGCCGCGCCGGACGCCGCCGCGATGCGCACCAGCCGGTCGGCGGCGGTTTCGAATTCGATCAGGCCGTGGCGGAACAGGAAGGGCGGGACAAGGATCGAGCAGACCACCGCCGTCATGAAGCCGACAAACACGATCCGGCGCGCCACGTCAGGCCCATAGCGGCGGTTGGCTAGGTCGGTGACCAGGAAGGAGAAGGGATAGGTGAAGGCGCCCCAGGTCAACAGATCGGCCAGCGACAGGCCCCCGATCTGTCCCTGCATCGGGAACTGCACGAGAATGTTCGACGCCACGACGACAAGCGCCATGGCGGCCACGAATGGCAGGTATCGCGAGAAGAAATTCATTTTTTTATCCTGGGTAATGGAACCAGCGGAGCATCATGCCCATCCGGGCGATGCTCGCTTCGTATTTGAGCACCGGATTGCCGAAACCCTTGGGCTCGATCCGATGCTCAAGGCCAACAAGAGGTTGGCCAGGGCGGTCGTCCCCCGCCTTAAACGATATCAGGCAGCGGGCTGATCAGCCAGCTTCTTGGCGATCTGCTTCTTCAGCAGGCGCGCGCGCTGCGACAATTCCTTGACGTCGGCCTTGGCCAGGAAAGCATCGAGACCGCCGCGATGTTCGACCGAACGCAGCGCGTTGGCCGAAATGCGCAGGCGCACATTCTGGTTCAGCGCTTCCGAAATCAGCGTCACATTGACGAGGTTCGGCAGGAAGCGACGCTTGGTCTTGTTGTTGGCGTGGCTCACATTGTTGCCGGACATGACTGCCTTGGCAGTGAGTTCGCAGGTGCGGGACATTGTTCTAACCTTCAGTTCTCGGGGCTTGCCAAACCTTTGTGCCCACGCCGGGTGGCGCGCGGTTCTGGTCAGGCGGCCTTATGGAAAAAGTTGGCGTTCCATAGTTGCATTTCGCCGGTGCGTCAAGCTCCGGCTTGGCCACGGAAGCGCCCGGCATTTCATATTAAGGCCGGATTTCACCCTATAAGCGGTCTCATAGGGACATGCCAGGCCGGAGTTGCCCGCCTCCGGTCGAAAATCGAGGATCGATCCCGCCATGCTTCGTTCGTCACACGCCCTCGCCATCGCGATCGCTGTCGCGCTGCCTTCGCCAGTCTTCGCCGCCTCACCCCAGTCCTTCAAGGGCGAGTACACGGTGTCGTTCCTTGGTCTCTCGATCGCGAGATCGACGTTCTCAAGCCGCTATGAGAACGGCGCCTACGCGATCGAAGGCAGCGTCAGCGCTGCCGGTCTGGCCAAGCTGTTCGACGATACGCGTGGCACGGTCTCGTCCAAAGGCACGATTTCGGGCAAGAAGATGGTGCCGCAGGCGTTCCGCGCCGACTACACCTCCGGCAAGAAGGCATCGGTGGTCGATATCCGCTTTGCCAATGGCTCGGTCGCCTCGACGCAGGTCATCCCGGCGCCGGGCAAGCGCGATCCCAAGAGCTGGGTGCCGCTCGGTGCCAGCGACCTGGCGTCGGTGCTCGATCCGATGGCGGCTACCGTTATCCATGCCGACAGCCTCGACCAGGTGTGCGGCCGCACGGTGAAGTTCTATGATGGCGAGATGCGCGCCGATCTGACGCTGACCTTCGATTCGAAAGGGGCGATCTCGGTACCGGGTTACAAGGGCGACACCGTCACCTGCCGGATGGGCTTCGAGCCGGTGGCGGGCTATCGCAAGGGCCGCAAGGCGCTGAACTATCTGAAGAACCGCAGCCGCATGATGGTGACGTTTGCGCCGCTCGGCCAAACCGGAGTATATGCGCCGATCCACGCTACGGTCGGTACGCAGATCGGCACCTTGACGATCAGCGCCGGGCGTTTCGAAGCGGTACAATAGGCAAGGCGCATCACTGGAGACAGGATGGGGCGTGCCACTGGAGACAGAATGGGGCGCGCAACATTGATCGGCTTTTCGGCGGTCGCCATGTGGGCGCTGCTGGCGCTGCTTACGGACGCGTCCGGCAGGGTGCCGCCGTTCCTGCTGTCGGCGATCACCTTCTCGATTGGCACCGGGGTCGGGCTGGCCGCGCGGCTGTTCATGCCGGCCTCCGACAAGAGCCAGAAGATACCGCCGCAAGTCTGGCTGATCGGCATTGCCGGCCTGTTCGGCTACCACTTCTTCTACTTCACCGCGCTGCGCAATGCGCCGGCGGTGGAGGCGAGCCTGATTGCCTATCTGTGGCCGCTGCTGATCGTGCTTGGTTCGGCACTGATGCCGGGCGAACGGCTGGCCTGGAACCATGTCGTCGGCGCGCTTCTCGGCCTTGCCGGCACCGTGCTGATCGTCACCAAGGGCGGCGGTCTCGCATTCGACGCCCGCTATGCCTTCGGCTATGCAATGGCCGCCGTCTGCGCTTTGCTGTGGTCGTCCTATTCGCTTTTGTCGCGGCGCTTCTCATCGGTGCCGACGAGCATCGTCACTTGGTTCTGCGCGGCCACCGCGGTGCTGTCGCTCGTCTGCCACCTGGCGCTGGAACAAACCGTGCTGCCTGACGGTGTCGGCCAGTGGCTGGCCGTGCTCGGGCTTGGCCTGATGCCCGTGGGGGCAGCTTTCTATGCCTGGGACATCGGCGTCAAGCGCGGCAACATCCAGGTGCTCGGGGCGGCAAGCTATGCGGCGCCGCTACTGTCGACGCTGGTGCTGATCGCGGCCGGCGTCGCCGAGCCGTCGCTGCGCATCCTGGCCGCCTGCGTGCTCATCACCGGCGGGGCGGCCCTTGCGGCAAAATCGCTGTTCCCGCGCAAGCCGGCAGCAGCCGCAAGTGGAGCCGGGGCATCCGAAAGCGGAGCCGGGGCATGACGCTGCCATTTGCAGGCGGCATCGACGCCAACGCCAATGCGACGCTGATCTTCTCGCTGGTGGCGGCGGTGATCTACGCCTTCACGCTTGGCATGGCGCCGACGCTTGCCCGCTCGGCGGCAAAGACGCTCGCGGTGGCGATGCTTGCCGTGCTGGCGGCGTTGCAGGGCGGCCCGCTTCTGCTGGTCGCCGCTCTTACGCTCAGCGCCGTTGGCGACGCCTTCCTGTCGCGCGATGGCGAAAAGGCCTTTCTCGGCGGGCTGGCCAGTTTTCTCGTTGCGCACATCGTCTATGTCGCGCTGTTCCTTCGCAGCGGCGGTGGGTTGGGATTGCTTGGCGCCGAACCGTGGCGCGGGGCGATCGCGCTGGCGATGTCCGTGTTTGCGATCGTCATGCTGGCGGCGCTCTGGCGCCGCGTCGGTCCTGGACTGCGTGTCCCGATCGCCGTCTATGTCGCGGCGATCCTGGCGATGGGCATTTCTGCCCTGACGACAAGCAATGTGTGGCTGATCGGCGGCGCCGTGCTGTTCATGGCATCCGATGGGCTGCTCGCCACCGAGAAATTCCTGGTGGCCGCCATCTCGCCGCATCGCGTCTGGATGCGCTTTGCGGTCTGGGCGCTATACTACGCCGCTCAGTTGGGGATCACCCTGGGTTTCCTGCTGAGGTAGGACTCCAGCCTGGCTCGGCCAGTTCGAAGGCGGCAAAATCAAAGCCCGGCGCGACGGTGCAGCCGACCAGCGTCCACTCGCCGAGGCTGCGCGCCGATTGCCACCAGCCCGCCGGCACGACGATCTGCGGCCGCTCGCCCGCTGCCAGCCCGACGCCAAGCACCTGCTCGATCATGGCGCTGCCTTCCTCCCACATCGACAGTGCCAGCGGGGCGCCGGCGTGGAAATGCCAGACTTCGGCGGCATCCTTTACCCGGTGCCAGGCTGACAACTGGTCTTGTTCCAACAGGAAGTAGATCGCCGTCGAATGGCCGCGCGCGCCGCCGGCGTGATCGCGAAAGGTCTCCGCGTACCAGCCACCTTCCGGATGTGGCTTCAAACCGAGGATGGCGATGATTTCCGCGGAGCTCGTCATGGTTTCGACGATACCACCGGTCTCAGAAATTGTCCTTGCGCTTGCGGATCTCGGCGAACACCTCGGCATCGCTCGCCTTTTCCATGCCCAGATGCTTGCGGATCGCAGGGTCATGCCAGCGCAGGAAGGGATTGGTCGACAGCTCCTCGCCGATCGTCGTCGGCAGGGTCGGCTTGTTGTCGGCGCGCAGCGCCTCGATCCTGGCAACCCGCTCCTTCAGCGCCGAATTGGTCGGGTCGACGGTCACCGCGAAACGGGCGTTGGCGAGCGTATACTCATGACCGCAATAGATCGCCGTCGCGGCGGGAAGCGCTGCAAGCTTCTTCAACGATTCATGCATCACCGGCGGCTTGCATTCGAACAGACGCCCGCAACCCAGCGCAAACAGCGTGTCGGCGGTGAACGCCACATTCGATCCCGGCAAGTAATAGGAGACATGGCCGGCGGTGTGGCCGGGCGTGGCGATCACCTCGATCCTCTCGTCGCCGAGATGGATGACGGAGCCCTCTTCGACGGTTTCGTCGATGCCGGGAATCTTGGCCTTTTCCACTTCTGGTCCGACGACGCGCAGCTTGAAGCGTTCTTTCAACGCCAGATTGGCCTCGACGTGATCGACATGGTGATGCGTGGTCAGGATCATCGTCGGCGTCCAGCCGGTGCGCTTGATCGCGGCCAGAATCGGCGCCTCCTCGGGCGCGTCGATGATCGCGGTCTGGCCGCTTTTGGGGTCATGCACCAGCACGCCGAAATTGTCGCTGCGGCACATGAATTGTTCGATTTCGACCGGCATTCTCGTCTCTCCGTTGTCGCCGCACACATAGGGCCCCGGCACGCGGATGTCATCCCAGGGTGACGAACGTCTTCAGGGTGACGAATGTCATCCCACTGAGGCGACGAATGTCATCCCAGCATGCCGAATGACATCCCGGAATGTCGGGCTCATCAAGGCCTTTTATTGAAACCCGGTGATATCACGGCTACATCCCTCGCATGCATTCCGACATCGTCGATCTCCGCTCCTTCTATTCGACAACGCTCGGCCGCTTCGCCGAGCGCTCGATCACCATGGCGCTGTCATCGATATGGGCTGTTGTGCCCAATGAGCGGCTGGTTGGCCTCGGCTACACCTTGCCCTGGCTGGAACGCTTCGGCACTGACGCCGAGCGGGTCTTTGCCTTCATGCCGGCGACGCAGGGCGCCGTGGTCTGGCCGGCGACGGGGCCGACCGCGACGGCACTGGTCTTCGATGAGGAACTGCCGCTGGTCGATTCCAGCATCGATCGCATGCTGCTCGTCCACTCACTCGAGCATGTCGAAAACCCGCGCGAAACGCTGAACGAGATCTGGCGCGTGCTGTCGCCGGCAGGGCGCGTCGTCATCGTCGTGCCCAACCGGCGCGGCGTCTGGGCGCGCTTCGAGCACACGCCTTTCGGCAATGGCCGGCCTTTTTCGCGCGGACAGCTCACCGAATTGCTGCGCGAGGCGAATTTCACGCCCGCGGCCTGGTCCGATGCCCTGTTCTTCCCGCCATCGCGGCGGCGCTTCATGATGCGCTTTCACAATGTGCTGGAACGCGCCGGCCGGCGGCTGTGGCCGATCTTTTCCGGCGTCATCGTCGTCGAGGCGCAGAAACGGCTCTATCAGGGCGTGCCGGTCGCTCAGCGGACGTCTCGCCGCGTCTTCGTGCCGGTGCTGTCGCCGCACGGCGCCACGCGGCTCGGCCGCCGGGCCGAGGCCGACGGGGCAATGTCGTCGGTTCGCCAGGTGACACCTTCGTGATCATGGTGAAAACTTGCGGCGCGCGGCTTTTCCCGACCTATCTGTCATGCGCGGCTCGTTGAAGGACCAATGCCGTCAAGTCTCTCCATCCGGTTTCAGCACCGCTTCTGAACGCAAGGACCTTGGCCATGGCTGATCAACCGGACTTCGACGTTTTCGCCCGGCCGGTTGCGGCGGTCGAAGCCAGCAGCCTGCGTGATCAGGTGGTGACGATCAAGCAGGCGCTGATGGGGTCACCGGTTCGCAAGTGGTTGATCTGGACCTCGGTTGGCATCGTGGCCGTCATCATCGCAACGTCGATCGGCCAGGTTCTGCTCAACCGCTGGAACCAGCCGTTCTACGATGCGCTTGCACGCCGCGACATGTCCGCCTTCCTGCACCAGCTTCTCGTCTTCGCGGCCATAGCCGGGGGACTTCTGGTGCTCAATATCGGCCAGACCTGGCTCAACCAGATGATCAGGCTGAAGCTACGTGAGGCGCTGACGCTCGACCTGATCGACCAGTGGACGCGGCCGGCGCGCGCCTTCCGGCTGGCCAATGCCGGCGCCATCGGCGTCAATCCCGACCAGCGCATGCAGCAGGACGCCGCGCATCTGTCCGACTTGTCGACGGACCTCGGCGTCGGACTGCTGCAGTCCTTCATCCTGCTGGTGTCCTTCGTCGGCGTGTTGTGGGAACTGTCTTCGGGCTTCGTGTTCCACATTGGCGGGACCTCCCTGGCGATCCCCGGCTACATGGTCTGGGCCGCCATCCTCTATGCCGGGACCGCCTCGTGGCTGAGCTGGCTGGTCGGCCGGACGCTGATCCGCCTCAACAGCGACCGCTACACGCGGGAAGCGGAACTGCGCTCCTCGATGGTGCGCGTCAACGAGAATGTCGATGCCATCGCGCTGTACCATGGCGAGGCCGACGCCAGGCGGCGGCTCGAACTCGACCTCGGCACGGTGCTCGGCGCCATGCGGCGCATCTACACCGCCCAGATCAACCTGTCCTGGGTCACCGATACCTATGGCTGGATCACCGTCGTGGCACCGATCCTGGTCGCCTCGCCGGTCTATTTTGCAGGTGATATCAGTTTTGGCGGGCTGATGATGGCGGTCGGCGCCTTCAATCAGGTCCATTCCTCCTTGCGCTGGTTCATCAACAACATCGGCAGCATCGCCGATTGGCGCGCCACACTGATGCGCGTTGCCGATTTCCGCATCGCGCTCGGTGAAACCGATGTGCTGCACGACACGGAAAAACGTATCGAGTTCGTTGAGAACCCTGGTGGCAGCCTGACCTTCGAGAAACTCGAAGTGGCGTCGCCGGAGGGGTGCACCAGGCTCGCCGACCAGCATGTCGAATCCGCGCTGGCGAGCGCGTCATGATTACCGGCGACCCTGGCGCCGGCAAGACGCTGTTCTTCCGCGCCATCGCCGGGCTGTGGCCATGGGGGCGCGGACGGATCGGCCTGCCGGCAGGGGAAACCCTCATATTCGTGCCGCGCGTCCCGTATTTCCCTGCCGGTACGTTGCGCGAGATCCTCGATCATTCGAACGGACCCGCGCCGGCGAGTGATGCCCAGATTTCGGAGGTGCTTGCCGAGGTCGGGCTCGAGCGCCTGGCGTCCTCGCTCGATCGTTCCGCGCGCTGGGAACACGAACTGGGCGATGACGAACAGCGCTCGCTGGCCTTCGCCAGGCTCGCCTTGCGACAGCCGAAATGGGTGATCATCGACGAAGCCATGGACGCGTTCGACGGACCCTCGCTGCGGCGGGTGCTGTCGATGCTGGAGAAGCGCTTGCCCGGAGCCGCGATCCTCAACATCGGACGCGGCCAGCACAACATCCGGTTCTTTCCACGCGCATTGACCATCATGAAGGATACCGCTGCACCGGCCCTGAAACCTGCCCGTATCAGGGCCGGCGCGATCGAACCGCCGCCGGTCGCCGCGCGCCGCAAGAGGTAGGCCGCGTCCGGGCCACGGCGCAGAGCTTTATTTCGCCGTGATCGCGAGGGAAGCTTCCCAGCAGAAACAACCTCGGCGCTGGCCATGCTTGATGCTCTCCGCCTGCTTGCCTGTCTTGCCTGCGCCCAGGCAGCTCCTGTTGCCTCGCCGCCCGATGCGCTGGCCGTGGACGTCGAGCTGGTGCTGGCTGTCGATATCTCGCTGTCGATGGACGAAAGGGAATTCGCCCTGCAGCGCGCCGGCTATGTCGAGGCGCTGCGGCATCCCGATTTCATCAAGGCGATCCGCGCCGGCAACACGGGCCGTATCGCGCTCGCCTATTTCGAATGGGCGGGCACGGTGCGCGATGACGGGGTCATCGGCTGGCAAATCATCGACAGCGCCGAAAGCGCCAACAGCTTTGCCGACAAGGTCGCGGCTCGCCCGTTCCGCAGCTTTCGCGGCACCTCGATTTCCGGGGCGCTTGCCTTCGGCGCAGAGCTTTTCGATCGGACTGCCTTCCGGGGCGAACGCAGCGTCATCGATATTTCCGGCGATGGCCCGAACAATATCGGGCCGCCGGTGACCACGACACGCGATGCCGCCATCGCCAAAGGCATCGTCGTCAACGGCCTGCCGATCCTGATCAGCCCGTCGCCCACCTTCAGCCATCTCGATCAATATTATGCCCAGTGCGTGACCGGAGGACCCGGTTCCTTCGTGCTGCCGATCCACGCGGCCGCCGAGTTTTCCACGGCCATCCGGCGCAAATTGATCCTCGAGGTCAGCGGTGTTCAGGATAGGGGCAGGGTCGTTCCCGTCGATGCCGCGGCTGCCATCGACTGTCTGCAAGGCGAACGGGACAGACGGTTCTATTCCGATCCGTTTTTTCCGGAACTCGACCGATGAGCTCGCGCCGTACCTGCTTGGGCATGTCGCTGTCCAAGGCCGCTGCCCACCCCCGGATCAGGCCCGAGGCACGCTTTCGGGGCCATGTATCAGGCCGGACGAGCACCAAGCCTTTTAAGATCACGGCGCCAGCGCCGGCCACGGACATAGCCGTGCATCAGTTCCGGCAGCGAGTAGCCGAGCGCTGTCGACGAGCGGTTGGCCATATAACCCGCAAATGCCTCCGGTATCCGGCCTCTGAGGATATCGGCAATGATCTGCCGCGAGATCATGTAGGGCGGAATGTGCGGGTAGGAGCGGGCAATATGCGGGTGTTTGCCCATCAGGTTCGCATAGGCTTCGACATAGCCGTCGCGGCGGCCCGAAATCGAATTCTCCGAATTGTATTTGGTCCAGTCCATGTCCTCGGACAATTGCGCGCCGAAGCGCCGGGCAAGACGCAACAGCAATTCCCGATCCTGCATCCGGGTGATGTCGCTGTCGTAGCCACCAATGCCCAGCAAGGCCTCGCGACGGGCCGTTATCGCTGAACCGGCAATGAAGATCGTCTGCGCGACCAGCGCCCGTTCCAGCATCGTCGGGCTCAGGAACACATCGCGGTTGACGCAGTTGGTGGCGCGATTGCCCTTCAGGGAGACAAACGAGCTGATCAGGACCTGAAGCACCGGATTGTCATCAAACCAGGCCAGGGTTCGTTCGAGCCGGTGCGGCAGGTAGACATCGTCGGAATCGAGGAATGTCACCACAGGCGCCCGCGCCCGCTCGATGCCGGCATTCCTGGCGGCGTTGGCGCCTCGCCATTTCGCGCCGACATAGATCAGCCGCGGGTCGCGAATGCGGGCTAGCGCGGCCTCGGTTCCATCGGTCGAGCCATCGTCGACGACAATATGCTCAAGTCTCGGCATGCTCTGGGAAAGCACGCTTTCCACCGCGCGCAGCACTGTTTCGCGCCGGTTGTGCGTTGGCGTTATGACCGTGATTAGGGGTTCGGTGATTCCGACCATGTCGCGTCAGCTGTTTCCCGCGCAAGGATGCGCGATCCAGGACTTTTCGATTTTCACAACGGTCGAATGGATCGGACTTCCCCCTCCGCCACACCTGAATCGTATTCGACGCGACGCTATATAAAACAGCCGCCCCTGTCACTCACCGCGCCGGTGCCCAACCCCGCGTGAAATGACGAATTCCTGCCCCTAGCGTTCCAATTGCAACAGCCTTGCCGGAAAAAGGGGGCGAATCACCAACGAAGAGGTCGGTCCACCCTCTGCCAGACCGCATGCAATTCCATTACCTCGGGCGTAATCGCCTTGGGGTCGGTGTTTCGGCACATTGCCCTTGCGAGGCCGGGCTGATCGGCCTCGATGCAGAGGGAGTACAGTCATGATCGCCTACGCCGTTGCCCATATGCGCCACGTCACGCCAGGACCGTGGATCGTCGAATATCTCGAGAAGATCGATGCCACGCTGGAGCCCTTCGGCGGTCGCTTCGTCGTCCATGGCGGCGAGTTCGAGGTCGTGGAGAACAGTTGGCCGGGACATCTGATCGTCATCGAATTCCCGGACAGACAACATGTGAGCGCATGGTACAAATCGCCCGCCTACCAGGCGATCCTGGGGCTGCGAACCGAGAATTCGGAATCCGACGTGATCTTCGTTACCGGCGTTGGACATCCGCACAGGGCCACGGATGTCCTGAAGCAGTCGGTTGCTCCTGGACCAATTCGACATTTGCAGGCGCAATTCGAAGAACCGCCGCAAAGCATCTAGCTGTGTCCGACATAGTCCGGCACGAGTTCGATTTCGTCCCGGACGATACCAGCTGCGAAACTGAACTGACCCCAAAACGCCAGGCCATAAAATGCCTGACCGACGACAAGGGAGAAGGGAATTTGCCAAAGGGGCATCCCTGTCTCGCGGGCATGGCCCACAATACGCCGCGTTGTACGCCAGGACATGGTGAACCAACGGCTGAATGACTTGACCACTCGTTGCATGCGGCTGGGTGAACTAAGCTCGACAAATTTCCGATCGGCATCGCGGCCGGTTACCAGCGCACGCCAGTAAAAGAATTTCCAGCCGCGCGGCGCGTAATGGTAGACACGCGCGTTGACGTTTTGAATTTCATGGCCTTCGCGTTGCAGTTTACGCATAAGCAAAGTGCAGGAAACCTTGAAGCCATTGTGCTTCGGAAAAGGGTTGTCTGTAATCCAGAGACGTCGAAAGGCTATATTGTTGGCGTTGATGGCCCGTTTCGACGCAAATCGCTTGTCTCCCCGCGCCATCGGGAAAAACCAAATCAAGGCAAACGTCCTTGAAAAGAAATCGTCGTACAAAAGATATGTGTAGCCGTTTACGCAGACAATCTCCGGGTCCTCAAAAGGTCCAAGGAGAGCCGAGAGCCACCCCGGCTCCGGAACCGTATCGGAATCGGTTAAGACAACCACATCTCCATCTGCCCTCAGGACTCCATTGTTCTTGAGGTCATAATATCGTCCCCCTGGGCAAGCGGCAAAGATCAGGTCGGCAACCTGTTCCAGTTGCGGCGCTTCCGCCGTGATGTCGTCAAGAAGAGATTTTGCATCCGTGTCACTGCCGCCGTGGGCAATGACAACCTTGGGTCTTGCCAAGCCGTTCGAAGAAACGACGGCAATTTCACGCGCCAAGGCCTTCAGCCCAACGCCGACCTCGGCCCAATCGATGGACCTGGCGTTCTCCATTTCCACGACGAGTGAATATGTTGTGCGTTCTTCAGCCATCTCTGCACCGACCAGTTATCAGTGCCTGGGTGGCTATAGTTCCCGCAACCCAATGTAAAGGCAACCCCTGCCAATCGAGCGACATCGTTTTCACATGGCGCTCCGCGATCAGGTGTACTCTGGCGGATTGCCTTTACGATCAAATCGGAACCTGAGCGCGGATTACTATCGAAAAACTCGAACACGACGATTGCTGGCCAGAAATCTCGAGGTGTCGGAATACTGCGACAAGAAACGCTCCCTCCATTCCGCATTGACGGTGTCTCGTTGAATTTCGAGACCAGAGTTGGGGACAGAGGTAGGCTCAAAGGTGATCTTGGTATCAGCCAGATATGCGATCTTCTCGAGACTCGCCCGTGGGGCCTCCAAGATTTCCTCGTATATCAATGACAGGAAGGGCAATCCGTTCTTCGCCAGCCAGACATCCCAGGCCAGATTTTCGAGCGCGATTTTTTCAAGCGACTCCGCGATCGCCGCACCGTCGTAGCGTGGGGCCTGCCGACTGGCCTCGGTCGAGCGGAACCGACCGGTTTGACGAGCGCGCGTCCACGAAATTGCCTGACCAAGCAGATCGCGGCGAGTCAGACGGACATAGCGCGATCTTGGAAGGCTGGCAGGGAGATCCACAGTCTTGGCCACCTGGGAAAACTGGCTGGCAAACAGTTTGACTGCGTAAACTCCGGATGTAGATCGCCCGTCCGTCAAGGCACGGAGGACCTGGGCACGGGGATCGCGAGGATAGTTCGGCAATTCGAGAACCCGGCGGCCGCCGAACCATTCCAGGGGGTTGCCAAGTCCGACGGCTGCCATCAACCCAGCGAGGTGATTGCTGCCGCTACGCGGTGAGGTGCAGATCAAGATTCCGGCTTTTATCCCAGCCAGGATGTCTGGCGGAATTTCAACTGGCAAAGGACGTTTGCGAAATAGGTTCATGGCGAACAAAGCTACCGTCTCAGCAAAAACACCGCCTGCTGGCCGAAGAAATTCCAGAACCACCACGGCATCGACAGACCGATCTTCTGGCCGTTGGCGTCGAGCGCGGTTGCCTTTTCCACCGTCGCGCCAAGCTCGTCGCAC
Source organism: Mesorhizobium sp. RCAM 05104 (assembly GCF_059683645.1). Classification (NCBI taxonomy): domain Bacteria; kingdom Pseudomonadati; phylum Pseudomonadota; class Alphaproteobacteria; order Hyphomicrobiales; family Phyllobacteriaceae; genus Mesorhizobium; species Mesorhizobium sp. RCAM 05104. Next base: position 4,552,186 of record NZ_CM185033.1, read on the forward strand.
AGGTTGACGAAGTCGCGGATGGTGCAGAAGTGGATGTTGGGCGTGTCGTACCAGGAATAGGGCAGGTCCTTGGTCACCGGCATGCGGCCGTTGAGGAACAGTGACAGGCGCACCCGCCAGTGGCCGAAATTGGGGAAGGACACGATCGCCCGATTGCCGATCCTGAGCAGTTCGTCGAGCACCAGCTTCGGGTTGCGGGTGGCCTGCAGCGTCTGCGACAGCACGACGAAGTCAAAGCCCTTGTCGGGATAGAACTGGAGATCCTTGTCCGCATCGCCCTGGATGACCGAGAGGCCGCGCGCCACGCATTCGTTGACGCCGCGCTGCGACAGTTCGAGTCCACGGCCGTCGACCTGCTTGGTGTCCTGCAGCAGTTCGAGCAGCGAGCCGTCGCCCGAACCGACGTCGAGCACACGAGACTGCGGCGGGATGAGGTTGGCGACGACCTCGAGGTCGACACGCTGGTCGCGGTTGACGCTCATGATGCGAGCCCTCTCGCCCGTGCCGCAGAACCGATGAAGCCGTTGATGGCTGCAAACAGCTCCGGCTCGTCGAGCAGGAAGGCGTCGTGGCCACGGTCGGTCTCGATCTCGACGAAGGACACCGATGCGCCGGCGGCGTTGAGCGCGTGCACGATCGAGCGGCTCTCCTCCGTCGGAAACAGCCAGTCCGAGGTGAAGGACACCAGGCAGAAGCGGGTTTTCGTGCCGGCGAAAGCATCGGCCAATCGACCGCCATGGTCGGCAGCGAGGTCGAAATAGTCCATCGACCGAGTCATGTAGAGATAGGAATTGGCGTCGAAGCGGTCGACGAAGGTCATGCCCTGATGGCGCAGATAGCTTTCGATCTGGAAGTCGGCATCGAAGCCGAAGGTGAGCGCTTCGCGGTCCTGCAGATTGCGGCCGAATTTCCGGTGCAGGGCGGCTTCCGACAGATAGGTGATATGGGCGGCCATGCGTGCCACCGCCAGCCCCTTTTCCGGGCGTTTGCCATAGTCGAAATATTTGCCGCCATGCCAGTCCGGATCGGCCATCACCGCTTGCCGGCCAACCTCATGGAAGGCGATGTTCTGCGAGGAATGGCGGGCGCCGGTGGCGATCGGCAGTGCCGAGAAGACGCGCTCCGGATAGCTCGACGCCCATTGCAGCACCTGCATGCCGCCCATCGAGCCGCCGAGCACGCAAAACAGCTTTTCGATGCCGAAATGGTCGATCAGCATCTGCTGCGCGCGCACCATGTCGCGGATGGTGATGATCGGCAGGTCGAGCCCATAGGGCTTGCCGGTGGCGGGATTGGTCGAGGCTGGGCCGGTGGAGCCCAGGCAGCCGCCGATGACGTTCGAGCAGATGACGAAGAAGCGGTTGGTGTCGATGATCTTGCCCGGGCCGATCAGCACTTCCCACCAGCCCGGCTTGCCGGTCACCGGATTGGTGTTGGCGACGTGCTGGTCGCCGGTCAGCGCGTGGCAGACGAGGATGGCATTGGAACGCGCGTCATTGAGCGTGCCATAGGTCTGGTAGGCGATCTGGAACGGCGACAGCAGCGTGCCGGCGTCGAGCTTGAGCGGCTTGTCAGGTCCAAAACGCAACACTGGGCTCGACGGTTGGTCGGCCTCGTTGTTGGTCTTTCCAGCGCGCAGAGCGGCCATCACATCTCTCTACCATTCCGCATCATGCTTTTCGAAAAATCGCTGCCGATTTTCGGGCCGATGCGCTCATCCGCCCGGTCGCGGACAATAAAAAACCGGCAATGCCTTCGCAAAGCCGGTTACGTCACGCAAACGGCCCTTTAGCGAATTGTTTAACGTGGCTGCAAGCCGACCGGCCAAATCACCACGGAACTGTCGCTGCCCTTCTAGAACTCGCCCGCCTTGCCGTCAATGCCGGCCACTGGCACCACCGCCACCTCTCGACATTGCCGGTCATGGCTTGTATTTCCGCTGCGGCTCCCGCCGGGAGCCTTTCTCGATGGATATCTCGAAATGAAGCAGACACCGGATCAGGCACGTCCAACCCCGCGCGCGGGCATCATGGACATCGACGCCTATGTGCCGGGCAAGAGCACGGCGCCGGCCGGCGTCGCCAAGGTCTACAAGCTGTCGTCGAACGAGAATCCGCTTGGGCCCTCGCCGAAGGCGATCGAAGCCGCGCGGGAGATTGCCGGAAAGCTCGACATCTATCCCGACGGCACCGCCAGGCGGCTGCGCGAAGCGATCGCCGAGGTGCATGGCCTCAACGCACAGAACATCATCTGTTCCAACGGTTCCGACGAGATTCTGGGCCTGCTGGCGCAGACCTATCTGGCGCCCGGCGACGAGGCGATCTTCACCGAACACGCCTTCATGGTCTACAAGATCTATATCCAGTCGGCAGGTGCCGTCCCGGTGGCGGTCAAGGAGACCGATGAGCGCGCCGACATCGATGCCATCCTGGCCGCCGTCACGCCGCGCACGAAAATCGTGTTCCTCGCCAATCCCAACAATCCGACCGGCACCTATGTGCCGTTCCAGGAGGTGCGCCGCCTGCATGCCGGCCTGCCCAGGCATGTGCTGCTGGTGCTCGACGCGGCTTACGCCGAATATGTCCGCCGCAACGACTATGAAGCCGGCATCGAGCTGGTCGGCAGCGCCGAGAACGTCGTGATGACCCGTACCTTCTCCAAGATCGGTCTTGGCGGGGCGCGGATCGGCTGGATGTACGCGCCGATGCACATCGTCGACGCCATCAATCGTGTGCGTGGCCCCTTCAACGTCAATGCAACGGCGATCGAGGCCGGCATCGCGGCGATCCGCGACCGCGCCCATGTCGAGCGCAGCGTCGCGCACAACGAGACCTGGCTGGCCTGGGTCAGCGAACAGATGACGGGGCTTGGGTTGCGGGTGACGCCCAGCGTCGGCAATTTCGTCCTCATCCATTTTCCCGACGACCAGAAACACTCCGCAGCGGCGGCGGACGACTATCTCACCGCGCGCGGCTATATCTTGCGGCGCGTTTCCGGCTATGGCTTTCCCAACGCGCTGCGCATGACCATCGGCACCGAAGAGGCCAATCGCGGCGTTGTCGCCGCACTCACGACATTCCTGAAAAGCTAGAGCACCATGGCATCACCGATGTTTGAGAAGATCGCGCTGGTCGGCATCGGCCTGATCGGCTCGTCGCTGGCCCGCGTCATCCGCCGCGAGGGGCTGGCCGGTCACGTCGCCATCTCGACCCGCAGCACGGCGACGCTGGCGCGGGCGCAAGAGCTTGGGCTAGGCGATTCCTACACCACCGACGCGAAAGAGGCGGTCCGCGATGCCGATTTGGTCATCGTCTCGGTGCCGGTCGGCTCATCCGGCGCGGTGGCCGAGGAAATCGCGCCGGCACTGAAGCCGGGCGCGATCCTCACCGATGTCGGCTCGACCAAGGCATCGGTCATCGCGCAGATGCAGCCGCACGTGCCGGCCGGCGTGCATTTCATTCCCGGCCATCCGCTGGCGGGCACCGAGAAGTCGGGGCCGGATGCCGGTTTCGCCGACCTGTTCGACAATCGCTGGTGCATCTTCACGCCGCTGCAGGACACCGATCCGGATGCGCTGGAGAGGCTTTCCGAATTCTGGCGCCGCTGCGGCGCCAACATCGACACGATGGACCCCCAGCATCACGACATGACGCTGGCCATCGTCTCGCACCTGCCACACATCATCGCCTACAACATCGTCGGCACCGCAGATGATCTGCAGTCGGTGACCAAGTCCGAAGTCATCAAATATTCGGCTTCCGGTTTCCGCGACTTCACCCGTCTCGCTGCCTCCGACCCGACCATGTGGCGCGACGTCTGCCTGCACAACAAGGACGCCATCCTCGAAATGCTGGCGCGGTTCTCGGAGGATCTGGCGTCGCTGCAGCGGGCGATCCGCTGGGGCGACGGTGAAAAACTCTTCGATCTGTTCACCCGCACCCGGGCCGTGCGCCGCTCGATCATCGAGGCCGGCCAGGACATCGACGTACCCGACTTCGGCCGCCAGGCGATCGAGCACCCGGCCAAGAGCTAAGGTCTATTGAGATTCAGGTGAGGCCGGCCTGCAAACGGCGCTTTCCTGCGCTTCCGGTGCTCACGTACCCGAAAGTACGCTCCGCTCCGGCTCTCGGAATCCACCTTGTTTGGTCGCTTCGCGCCCGTCTTCGACTCCGACTCGGCCTGACCTGAATCTCAACAGACCTTATGACGCTATGGTGGCGCAGGCCAGGTCGCCGCAACCATGGCCAGCGTCTCGGCCCTGTCCGGGGCGCCGAGCCTGCCACCGAAGCGCAGGCATTTGAGCGCGGCGGCGGCACTGGCAAAACGCAACGCCTGCTCGACCGGCATGGCTTCCGCCAGCCCGACGGCAAAGGCACCGTGGAAGACATCGCCGGCGGCAAGCGTGTCGACCGCCTTGATCCTTGGCGCCGCCACATGACGGGTTGATTCCGCCGCGCGATCGAACCACCAGGTTCCCGCCGCGCCGCCGGTGACCGCGACAAAGGCGTCGGTGCGCCGGGCAAGTGCCTCGCAGGCCCGGCGCGGGTCGAGATCCTGTTTGCACAGAATGCGCGCCGCCGGCTCCGAGGCCACGACGTGGGACGCCAGCGGCAAGAGCTGCTCCAGCACATCGCTTGACGCGGTATCGGCATCGAGAATCGCCGGCCGGCCGATGGCACGCGCCGCCTTCAGTGCAAGCGCTGCTGCACCCGGCCAGCGCACGTCGACCAGCACGGCATCGAATGCGGAAAGGTCGGCCGCTGGCAGGGCCTCGGGATCGGCCTGGGCATGGCTGTCATAGAACGGCACGATGATGCGCTCGCCCTGCGCGTCGACCAGGATCGAGGCCAGCGCGGAGCGGGCGCCGCCGACACGGCGGACAAAGCCGCAATCGACGCCCTCGGCCTCGATCGCGGCAACCAGATGGTCGCCGACCGGATCATCGCCGGCACTCGCCCACAGCGCCACGTCGGCGCCCAGGCGATGCGCGGCGCAGGCGGCGCTCGTCGCCATGCCCGAGGCGATCTGGACGCCGTCGGAGGCGATGAATTTTCCCTGATGCGCCGGTAGTGTCTCGACACGCAGGATTGTGTCCAGCGTCAGCGCGCCAACACTCAGCAGCTTCACCGGTCTTGCCATGGAAGGGTTATTCAACCGGCTTGATCTTGCCCAGCGGGATGAAGCCGAGCGAGGCCTTGCCCTTGACCACCTTCAGCGGCATGGACGGTTCGTTGCCGAGCATCGCCAAAGCGCCAAAGCCCTGTTCGATCTGGCTTTTCTGCTCGGGGATGGCGGTGCCGAGGATTGCCGCCACGGCCTTCGGATCCTTCAGCCTGATCATCAGATCGGCATCGATCAGGCCGTCGGCATCGACCGACAGCGGTCCGGAAACCGTAACGCGCGCCGTCCCCGATGACAGGTCGAGGTTGCGGATCTCGATCTTCTGGCCGCGCAGGCTCTGCACGTGGGTGCCGATCAGCGCAATGCCGTTCTTCAACGTGGCGTCACCGCTGGCATCGAGGGGCGGCAGGACGCGCCCGCCGATTGCGTCGGGGTTGATCTCGAGATCGCCAAAGCTGCCGAGATAGTCGATATCGCCGCTGTTCGGCTGCAACTGGCCGGCCGCCTTGCCGGCGCTGAACAACTGCACCGGATCGGTGTCGTCGGCCGGGTCGGTCTGGCCTGACAGGCCCTCGGCCTGCAGCGAGATCCGTCGTGGCAGCGGCCATGACAGTTTGACCTTGGCTTGCAGATTGTCCCAGTCGATCCACAGCGGCACCATGCCCGGGACCGAGGTCCTGAGCGGACCACGCAGATCGGCGACCGGCGACAAGGGTTGGGTGATCTGGGCGACGGCATTGAAACTGCCGGCCGAGGCGGCGATGTTCCTGGCATCGTCCTCATAAGCGAGGTTGTCGCAAGAGATGACAAAGCTCAGGGGGTAGCCGCTGACCTGGAGATTGGCGCAGCCGGCCTCGACGCCACTCTTGTTGAGCGTGGCAACTGCCTTGTCGGCCTCGCTTCTGACCCGGTCCGCCAGATAGAACCAGCCGCCGCTGTAGATGGCGAACAGTATGACGATGAACGCCGCAAGCCACCACAGGCGGCGACGGTTACTCGGTTGGCGTTCGTCACTTGACGTCATGCTTTGGCTCTCATTAACGCATGGGTATTGGTGGACGGAGCTTCGATTCCGACAACAATAGGTAGACAGAGACGGGCGGAAAAAACACCGATTCGGTGCGGTGTTGGCATCTTTTGCAATCAGGCGCGGCGATATGGGCGATTTTTGGGTGTTTGGCTATGGTTCGCTGATCTGGCGGCCGGGTTTCGCGCATGTCGAGACACAGCGCGCCCGCCTGCACGGCTACCGGCGCTCGCTTTGCGTCTACTCCTTCGTGCATCGCGGCACGCGTGAACGGCCGGGGCTGGTGCTCGGCCTCGACCATGGCGGCTCCTGCGTTGGCCTGGCGTTCCGGGTTCCCGGCGAATTGCGCGCCGAGGTGATCGCCTATTTGCGCGAGCGCGAGCTGGTCACCAACGTCTATCTCGAGCGCACGCTCAAGATTCGCCTCAGCGGTGGCGGGATGGTCGAGGCGGTGGCATACATCGTCGACCGTGGGCATGAGCAGTATGCCGGTGCACTGGACGCAGCGCATGCGGCGGCCGTGGTGCGCGGCGCGGTGGGCCAATCCGGTAACAACGAGGACTATGTGTTCAGCACGCTGGAACACCTCGAGGCGCTGGGCATTCGCGACCACTGGCTCGAGGATGTCGCCAGGCGGGTCGCGCCTTTGTGAAGCGCTGGATCTGCGGAAAAGGCGGCCAGGCCTTTGACCTCGATGAGGCAAGACCTAGGTTAGGTCCCGAAGCTGGGCGGCCATCCGCCCGTCCAATCATCACGGAGATCCGTCTTGCAGAAACGCCGTCTCGGTCGTACCGACCTTTCCATCGCGCCGCTGGTTCTGGGGGGCAATGTCTTCGGCTGGACCGCCGACGAGAAAACCTCTTTCGATCTGCTCGACCGCTTTGTCGGCGCCGGCCTCAATGCCGTCGATACGGCCGACGCCTATTCGCGCTGGGTGCCCGGTAACAAGGGCGGCGAATCGGAAACGATCATCGGCAAGTGGATGAAGGACCGCGGCAACCGCGACAAGGTCATCGTGGTCACCAAGGTCGGTTCGGATATGGGGCAAGGCCACAAGGACCTGTCCGCCGCCTATATCGAAAAGGCGGTCGACGCGTCGCTGAAGCGGCTGCAGACCGACGTCATCGACCTCTATCTCTCGCACTGGCCGGATCCGGCTACCCCCTATGAGGAAACCCTTGGCGCCTACGAGAAGCTGCTCGCCAAGGGCAAGATCCGCTATGCCGGCTGTTCAAACCTCGATGCCGGGCAGTTGCGCGCGGCGCTCGACGTGGCGAGCCTGCGCGGCCTGCCGCGCTACGAGGTGCTGCAGCCGGAATACAATCTCTACGATCGCTCTTCCTTCGATGGGCCGTTGCGCGATCTGTGCGTGGCCGAGGAGATCGGCGTCATCACCTATTTCAGCCTGGCCAAGGGTTTTCTGAGCGGCAAATACCGCAGCGAGGCCGATCTTGGCCAAAGCGAGCGCGGCGGCGGGGTTAAAGACTACCTCAATGCGCGCGGCATGCGCATCCTCGCCGCACTGGATGCGGTATCGGCCAGGCATTTGGCCAAGCCGGCGGAAGTGGCGCTTGCCTGGGTTATCGCGCGGCCAGGTGTCACCGCGCCGATCGCCAGTGCCACCAAGCCCAGTCAGATGGACAGTCTGATCAAGGCGGCGTCGTTGAAGCTGACGGCCGATGACATGGCCGAACTCGACAAGGCGAGTGGCTGAGGTTTCGGCGAGCGCCACGCGCACGAACGTCCAAGACGACCCTCCTGTCTTGCCATAGCGTCCTGCGCTCGTGGCAAGACAGAGGGTGCAATGACTGAGCCGCTTCTCTCGCAACCGGAGTTCTGGCGACCGCTGCTCGCTCTGGTGCTGGCCGCCACTGTGGTCATGGGCAGTCCGGGTCCGGCAACGATAAGCGTTACCGCTGTTGGCGCGGCCTTCGGCCTGCGCGATTCGCTACGCTATACCTGCGGGATCGTTCTTGGCACGGCCGCGGTCTTGCTCGTTGTGGCGACCGGGATCGTGGCGATGCTCGGGTCGATGCCGATGCTGGCGCCGATGCTGGTTGTCGCGTCCGCTGCCTACATCCTCTATCTCGCCTTCAAGATCGCTACGGCACCGCCCTTGGCGGTGCGCGCGGCCGAGGCTGCGCGCCCGACATGGCTGGCCGGGTTTCTGCTGGCGGTCGCCAACCCCAAAGCCTATGTGGCGATCGCCGCTGTCTTTGCCGGAGCCTCTTCGAACCAGGGCGGAGCTGAGCTTGGCCCATGGCTGAAGCTGACGGTTCTGGCAGGGATGATCGTTGTCATCCACGCAGTGTGGCTTCTCGCCGGCGCGGTGTTCGCGCGCTTCCTGCGCAAGCCTGTCACTTCCCGGATCATCAACCTGGTTTTTGCCGCGACGCTGGTGCTGACCACGGTGCTGGCTGTTTACGGCTGATTGCCCGGCCGAGGGCCTTCACGGCTTCGCGCCGAGCTCCCGCAGCCGCTTCACCGCCGTTGGCGGCAGGGCAGGCGGGTTTGGGGCGCCGGATGCCTCGATGAGGAACTGGTCGCAGGCAGCCTCGGTCTCACCGATCAGCCGCGCCATGAATTCATCCTTGCTCAGGCCAGGCGGGATCGGCGGCAGGAAGCGCGCCTTGATGGTGCCGGGATAGCGCAGGAATTTGCGACGCGGCCAGTAGAGGCCGGCGACATGGGCTACCGGCACCACCGGGACGCCAAGCTGCGCATAGATTTCGACGATGCCGTATTTGTAGGCCGGCTCGTCGCCCGGCGCCCGGCGCGTGCCCTCGGGATAGATGATCAGCTGGCGCGGATTGCGCGCCATCTCTTCCTTGGTCGCGGCAACCACCGCCTTCAGCGCCTTGGAACGGCTGCCGCGGTCGACCGGGATCATGCGCATCTTCATGATGTACCAGCCGAAGAACGGGATCCAGGTCAGTTCCCGCTTGAGGATGTAGAGCGGATCCTGGAGGAAGGGGAAGAAGGCAATCGCGTCCCAGAACGACTGGTGCTTGGGCGCCAGGATGAAGGAGCCTTCAGGCAGGTTTTCCTGGCCGGTGATGTCGTTCTTCGTGCCGGCGATCTTGTCATAGAGCCACATCGAGGTGCGCGACCAGAATTTCGGCACGAACCAGGCGCGGTGACGGGGTGACAGGAAATAGTAGGGGGTCCAGAGGATCATCTGGACGATCAGATTGACGTAGAAGACGAAATTGAACGCCAGCGATCTGACATAGAGCATGGGGGAGGTCCGGTGAGGAGGTGTGCGTTGGTTACACCAAGCGCGGGCAAAAAGGAAACAGGGCGATACGGCTCATTCTACCAGCTTGCTTGCGCCAGACGTTCCCTCAGGCGTGGCGCCGCGAAATCGAGGAACGCGCGCAGTTTCACCGGCAGCCGGCCCTGGCCGGTGTGCACCCCTGACTGTAGAACGGCGACGATCTGGTCGGAAAGCACTCGCGTCATACCCCACGTCGGCAACCCCAGCATCGATCGGCTGACGCTCGCAAGCGGAATGCCCGAGCGGCTTGCGGCGGAAAGGCTGCCGGCCTCCACCGTCGCGGCGGCCCATCACTTCTTCCGGAAAATGGAATGGTTGATTGCAAATATGACGTCTACATCCATCAAATGGAAAGGTGCATATAACGCCGGCGTGTCGCTCTGAACACCTGGACCAACTCTATCAATGAGGTTGCCGGCACCGAAATCGATTTTCTGGTTATTTCTGTCCGCGATGCTGCCTGAATCCGGAGCGGGTCAGCGTTATTCTCCGGTCTCCACTTATTCATCGCAGAGGAGTTGCCATGTCCCAAGCCCGCCCACCGCTTCCGCCTTTCACCGCCGAAACCGCCGCGCAGAAAGCCCGCATGGCCGAGGATGCCTGGAATTCCCGCGACCCGGCACGCGTCGCGCTCGCCTACACGACAGACAGCCGCTGGCGCAATCGCGCTGAATTCCTGCAGGGGCGCGATGCCATCCAGGCCTTTCTGACACGGAAATGGAGCCGCGAGCTCGATTACCGGCTGATCAAGGAGGTCTGGGCCTTTCACGGCAACCGCATCGCCGTGCGGTTCGCCTATGAATGGCGCGACGACAGTGGTTCATGGTTCCGCAGCTATGGCAACGAGAACTGGGAATTCGACGAACATGGCCTGATGCGCCTGCGCATCGCCAGCATCAACGACCTGCCGATCGGCGCGGCCGACCGCAAATATCACTGGCCGCTCGGCCGCCGGCCGGATGACCACCCGTCGCTGTCGGAGCTCGGGCTTTAGCACCTTTCCCTAAGGAGGCTTTCGATGAACGCGCATGCTTTCACCAGCGACGTCGCCTTCACGCCGACCGTCAAGGCGATCCAGGCCCGCAAGGGCTCACGTCAGTCCTATGCCCGGGTCGAGGAGCGTGGCGGCTGGCAAGCTGATATCACGCCAGACCTTGCCGCCTTCATCGAGATGCAGACCAGCGTGTTCCTGTCGACGGCCAATGGCGATGGCCAGCCCTACATCCAGCATCGTGGCGGCCCTGCCGGCTTCCTCAAGGTGCTGGATGACCACACGATCGGCTTCGCCGATTTTTCCGGCAACAGGCAGTTCATCACCCAGGGCAATCTGGCCGACAATCCGCGAGCCTTCCTGTTCCTGATCGATTACGCCCACCGCCAGCGCATCAAGATCTGGGGCTCCGCGCGGGTCGTGGAAGGCGACGCTGAACTGATGGCAAGGCTGATGCCGCGGGATTACAAGGCGCGCCCGGAGCAGGTCATCCTGTTCACGGTTTCGGCCTGGGACGCCAATTGCCCACAGCACATTCCGCAACGGTTCGAGGCCGCCGATGTGGCGGCGGCACTTGCCGAGCGGGATCGGCGCATCGAACAGCTTGAACAGGAAATCGTGCGCCTTCGAGGCGCCTCGAAGGTCGGCGCCGGGGAATGAAACGGGTTTAGCCGCCGGCCGCTGTCTCGGCCAGCGCGATGCCGTCGGGTGTTGGCTTGACCGGCACGATACCCCGCGCCAGCGCCAGCAGATACTTGTTGTACTCGGTGAACAGCACGCGTAGCGCCCGTGGCTTGGTCAGCCAGCCGCCATTGTCGAGGTTGGAATTCACCACCGGATAGGGCTCGAGCTTGGCGCCATGCAGCAGCCGGCGCATTTCCAGCAGGCTGCGAGGCATATGATAATTGTTGGTGACGAGGATCACCGTGCCATAGGCATGGCTTTCAATCCATTTGGCGCTTTCCTCGGCATTGCCGATCGTGTCGAGCGCGGCGCGGTCGATATCGACGCAGCAGGAAAACAGCCTCTTGTCGCCGCCGGTCGCGGCCTGAAGCTGGCGGCGGCTGGCCGAGGGATGCACGCCGCTGATCAAGAGCCGCTCGCCTTTTCCGGACGCCAGCAGATCCATCGCCGCATCGAGGCGTGACTGACCACCGGTCAACACGATGATTGCATCGGCCTTGGCCGGGTTGGCGGGCGTCGTCAGATGGCTGACCTTGTTGGCGAACCAACCGAAACCGCCGGCAAACAATGTCGCGAGCACCAGCAGGGACAGGGCGGAAATGCGCAGGACAGTCTTCAAACGGCCGGCCTTGCCGTGGTCGTGCAAACAAGCAACCACTGGCATCTGTCCAGCCGTCCCGGTCGAATCCCGCGCGTCCATCTCCATATGGTTAACCCCGAAATGCGGCCTTTGGTAGGTAAAAGACGCACTTTGCGTTACGCCAATTCTCCATCCGTGATCACCCGAGCTTTTTCCATGTCGTCAGCCTGCATCCGGTTGCCGGACGTCGATGTCGCTGAGATAGGCGACGACGGTGGCGTGCGAGGTTGCCGCCGTCAGCGCGCCGATCACCAGCACCATCAGCACGACACCGAGATAACCTGCCGAACCGATGGCGAAATTGCCGAACAGGGCGGCTGCCTGGTCGGCCTGCGGTGTCGCGATGTTGCGCGACGACCACCAGGAAAAGACGATGAAGACAAGCACGGCCGCCGCCCCACCGGCGGTGGCGCCCTTCATGCCGGTGACCAGGAAATGCCGGCGGAATTCGCGCGCGATGAAGCGCGCCTCGGCGCCGACGAAATGCAGCACCTCGATGATGTGGCCATTGCCGGCCATGGCGCCGCGCGTTGCGAACACCACGGTCAGCACCGTCGCCGACAGCATCAGCGCCAGAACGGCGATGCCGATGGTCACCGTGGTGCGGGCCATGGCCACCAGCCGGTCGACCCAGGTGCGGTGATCGTCAAGCGACGCGCTCGGCAGTTTCGGCGTGATCGCGGCGCGCATGGCGGCGAAATCTGGCGGGCTGTTCTCGTCGATGGTGACGATGATCAGGCGCGGTACTGGTAGCTCGTCGATGTTGAGGCCGGAACCCAGCCAGGGTTCCAGCAGCCTTGCCGTCGCCTCGCGGTCGATGATTCGGGTCGCCTTCACGCCGGGAAACTCGCCGGCGATCTGCGAGGCCTGGGCAAGGGCCGCCTCCATGTCGAGGCCATCGGCCGGTTTGATCTGGATCGTCGCCTCGCGCGAGATCTGGTTCTCCCAGACCGAGGCGGTGTCGCGCACCAGCGTCACCGCGCCAAAAGTCAGGCAGGACAGGAAGGTCATGATGGCAATGACCAGCACCAGCGCTCGCCCGGCGATGTTCTGCGCCGGCACGATAGGCGCCATCTTGCGCTGGGCACGCGGTCTTGCCACGGCCGCTTCGGCGTCGTGGTCGTCAAGATGTTCGGCGGACAGCTCAGTCATAGATGTCCAGCCTTCCGCCAGCCAGGATCATGCGGCGTGCGTCGACCTGCTCCATCAGGCCGAGGTCGTGGGTCGCGATCACCACCGCCGTGCCGAGGCGGTTCAACTCGATGAACAGCCGCAGCAGGCGTCGCGCCAGCGGCGGATCGACGTTTCCGGTTGGCTCGTCGGCCAGCAGGATCTCCGGCTGTTCGATCAGCGCACGGGCGATCGCGGCGCGCTGTTTCTCGCCGCCGGACAGGACCGGCGGCAGCACATGCATGCGCTCGCCAAGGCCAACCCATTTCAACAGCTCGGTGACATCGGTGCGATAGCTTGCTTCCTCGCGCCCGCGCACGCGCAGCGGCAGCGCGACATTCTCGTAGGTGGTCATGTGGTCGAGCAAGCGAAAATCCTGGAACACCACGCCGATGCGACGCCGCAGATGCGGCAGTTCGCTTCGCGAGATGCGCGAGCGGTCCTTGCCGAAGATGGTGATCAGCCCGCGCGTCGGCTTCAGCGACATGAACAGCAGACGCAGCAAGGTCGTCTTGCCGGCGCCCGAAGGTCCGCTCAGGAACTGAAAGGAGCGCTCCGGGATGTGCAGGGAGATGTCGCGGAGGATTTCCGGACCCATGCCATAGCGGAGGCCGACATTTTCGAAGCGAATCACTTTCGACGACCTGAAATTTCTAGAGCATGATGCCGAAAAGTGTGAGGCGGTTTTCAGACGACATCATGCTCTATCTCTTAGTTTAGAGGCGGATTCAGATTTCAGGTCGATTTGACCTGAAATCATCCGGCTCTGGCGGCGGCAAGCCAGCCTGCTCTGGGAAAAGACCATCGGCCGGCATGGTTAACCGTCGGTTAATTCCTGGGCTCTTTCGGCTCGTCACGAGGGCTCCGGTGGGGAAGCGTTAACCATTTGCGTTTACGCAAAAGAAACGAAAAGCGAACACGTGCTGCAATGCTGGGGCCATGATGGCTGAGGATCGAACCGCGCGCCCGGTTTCCGGCGAAATCATGACCGATCCGCCGGCAAATGCCGTCGCGGACCGGATCATGCGCGGATCGGCGGCCGATATCATCGACGCCGACTATGAGGTGATGCCACGCCTTGTCCCTGCCGCTGAAAGCGCATCGCCACCGCCGCGGGCGATCATTCCGCCGTCCATCGAGGGCATGGACATGCTGCGCAAGCCCGAGGCCCCGGCTGAGCGGCCGCCGGCCGCGCGCGGCGGACCGATCTTCTGGATCGCCGGCATCGGCGCCGCCCTTGCCGCTTTCTGGGTCTCCGGCGGGCATGCGCTGGTGCGCCAGGCGCCGTTCCTGTCTGGAGGGCAAGTGTCCGCGCTGACCATTTCGGGGGTCACGTCACGCGTCGACGCCTCGGGGCCGAACCCCGTACTATTCGTCGACGGCGAGGCCGCCAATGACGGAACGAAACCGGCGCTGCTGCCGCCGCTCGAAATCCGGGTGACCGGCAATGACGGACGCTTGACCCGCTATACGTTGGGGACATCCGGCCGTTCGCTGGCATCGGGCGAAAGATTCGGCTTTGCCAGCCGCCTCGACGTGCCTAAGAACGGCGTAAGGACTGTATTGGTCACCTTCGCCCAATAGCATGTGTCGATATTCAGGTGAGGCCGGCCTGCAAACGGCGGTTCCCTGCGCTTCCGGTGCCCACGTACTTTAAGTACGCTCCGCTCCGGTTCTCGGAAACCGCCGTTCTCGGCTTGGCTGACCTGAATCTCACACACGCAGGGCGTGAAGGCGTCTTGGGTAAAAATCTTGAGGGGGCGAAAAATGCCAGTTGTACGCGGCAAGGACATCGAAGTCCTGTTCTCAGCATCGGCGATCGCACGCCGCAATCTCGAACTCGCCAAGGAGATCGCAGAGCATGACTATCACGACCTGCTAGTGATTTCGGTGCTGAAGGGCTCGTTCATCTTTGCCGCCGATCTCATCCGCGCCATGCATGATGTCGGCCTGTCGCCGGAGGTCGAGTTCATCTTCATCTCCAGCTACGGCGCCGGCACCACCAGCGGTGAGGTGAGGGTGCTGCGCGATATCGACAATGAGGTTGCCGGCCGTGACGTGCTGCTCATCGACGACATCCTCGAATCGGGAAAGACGCTGAGCTTCACCCGCGACCTGATGCTGTCGCGCGGCGCGAAAAGCTGTTCCATCGCCGTGCTGCTCGACAAGCGCATGCGCCGCCAGACCGCGCTCACCGCCGACTATGTCGGCTTCGACTGTCCCGATTATTTCGTCGTCGGCTACGGCATGGACGTTGCCCATGCCTTTCGCGAACTGCCGTTTGTCGGTGTCGTCAAAGGTGACGTCTGAGCGACTTCCAAAAAGGCTCGTCGACCCGCCGCGCCTTCAGGAAAAGTCAACTTTTCGCCGCCAAAAATGCCGGCCATGGCAAAGCTTCTGATCGTAGAGGACGATGAGTCCGTCCGCACTCTCGCAGCCCGCGCGCTCGAACGCGCCGGGCACACAATCGATATCGCCGCGGACGGCGCGCAAGGGCTTTCGCTGATCCAGGCCGCGCATGGCCGCTACGATCTCGTCGTCTCCGACATCCGCATGCCGGAGATGGACGGCATCGAGATGGCGATTGCGGCGGCAGCGCTGTTCCCGTCGATGAAGATCATGCTGATGACCGGCTATGCCGACCAGCGCGAGCGTGCCGAGGAGTTGAACGGCATCATCCTCGATGTCGTGCAAAAGCCTTTTACACTCGCCGAAATCCGCGCTCGGGTTGAAAAAGCGATCGCCTGCTTCGCTTAGGGCATGCTCGCGCATCCAGGTCGGCGGTGTCTTCGATCCGGACGGGGCGCTAACCACGTCGCCGCAAAAAAACCGGACCACGTGACAATCTATCTTCGCATCCCCTAATATGCTCTGGGGCAGATTGGGGTGGGCGGCATGACGCGGCAGCGTCGCAAGGTGGAATCGACGGGCGAGCAGCCTGCAATGGCGGGAATTCCGGTATCGCCGCCGCCGCGACCACGCCGTCTGCACGAGCGATTTTCGCTTGCCGGTTTCGACACGTGGTCGACGACAGTCCGCAGCATCTTCCTGAATGCGCTCTTCTTGGTCGCGGTCATCATTGTCTTCCCGGTGCTGGTGAGCCAATTTCGCCGTGACGAGGTGGTCATCGAGCCGGTCGCCGTGCCGGACGCGCTTGCCAAGGAAGGGTTGACCGCCGATGTCGCTGCAAGCCGTGTTTGGGACGGCCTGCAGGACGTCACAGCCAAGGCCAAGACCAGCAAGGCAAGCATAAGTGCCATCCCACAGTCTCGCCGCGTCGAGTTTTCCTTCCCCGATTCCGGCTTCTCGATCGAATCGCTGATCTTTCACGTGCGCCGGCTGTTCAACGCCTATGAGACGCGCATTTCGGGAGAATTCGTCTGTTCCGACAGCGAGTGCGCCCGCGCGGGCCTGCGCTTGCGGCTGAGGGTCGTGCGCGACGCGGTCGAGATCATTGATCTGCCAGCGATCGGCGACCAGGCCGAGCGGCAATATTTCACCGATGCGGCCTCCAGCATCATGGCAAGCCTTGATCCGTTTATCGCCATCGCGGCTGATGCCGAAAAAGAGCCGCTGCGGGCGACCACATTGGCGCGGCGGCTGATCCGCTCGCACCACAAGGATGCGAAATGGGCCTACAATCTCGTCGGCCTCATCCGCTACAACGCCAATGACTTGCCGGCGGCGATCGAGGACTTTCGGGCTGCCATAGCGCTCGATGCCGGTTTTTTGCCGGCGCGCCTCAATCTGGGGAATGTTCTGCGCGTCTCCGGCGACCTCGATGGGGCGCAGGCGGAGTTCAACGAGGTGCATGGCCGCGACACGAACAACGCCCTTGCCATCGAAGGCTTCTCCGACATAGCGACGGCCCGCAAACAGCCCGACGAGGCGATAAAGTTCCTGGTCGAGGCGGCGGATCTCGATCCGGAAAATCCACGCTACTATGCCAAGGCCGGCAAGATCGAACTCGATCGCGCCCACAAGGAGCAAGGCGTCAGCCTGCTGCGCCGTTCGCTGGAACTCGATCCCGGCTATCTCGTTGCCTTCGCCTATCTGGCTTCCATGTATATCGGCGATGGCAACTACGAAGAGGCGGAAAAGGTTTTCCGCGACGCCGCCGACTATTCGCCGTCAAATGCCGAGGCCCAGGCGCAGGATGCCAATCTGCTCGCCTTGTTGCATAAATGGGATGCCGCTGCCGAGCGATATGACCGCGCCAAGACCATCGAGCCTGGCAACGCCGCGTATTGGCTGGAATATGCCCGTTGCCTGCAGGCGCTAGGCAAGCAGAAAGAGGCGTTGAAGGCGCTGGACGCAGCCGTGAAACTGGCGCCGGACAAGGCCGAAATCTACAGCGCGCTCGGCGACAGCTATCGCGACGCCAACCGCAAACCCGATGCGATCGCTGCCTACAAGAAGTTTCTCGAACTGGACAAGACGAACTCGCCCACTCGCCCTATCATTCAGCGCTTCATCGAAATTCTCTCCGGCTGATCAACCGGCTTCACGCGGTGTCTCTGGTTACGGCCAGCACCGGCGCGGCGCCCTTGCGCGGTTCCGTGCTCAGCGCCAGCAGTCCGGCGCCGATGATGAGGGCGGCACCGATTACGGTCGTCGATCGCGGTACCTCGGCGAAGAACAGGAAACCCCACAGCGGCGACCACAGGATGCCGGTGTATTCGAAGGTGGCAACGCGATTGGCCGGCGCCATCCGGTAGGCCTGCGACAACAGGATCATGCCGGCGGAGGCGACGAAGCCGCAGGCCGCCATCTTGAGAAAATCCGGCAGCGTCGGCCACAGCCACGGCCGCACCAGGAATTCCAGGCTCGGATGGACGGCGTGGGTTATGCCGGCAAGGTGAAACGCGCTGGCAACCACGGCAGCGCCGACCAGATAGGCGCCGTTCTGATAGAAGGCCATGACGGTGGACGATTCGGTATCGCCGATCTTGCGCGCCATCAGCTGCGAGAAACCGTAGAGCGCCGCCGAGCCCAGTGACAGCAGCGCCGCCCAGTCGAACAGTCCGGCGCCGGGGCGCAACATCACGACGACGCCGAGCAGTCCGATCAGCACGGTCGCCAGCGTCCGCCAGGAGACGCGCTCGCCAAGATACGGTCCGGCAAGCGCCATGATGAACAGCGGCGCCATGAAATAGAGCGCCACCGCGTCGGCCAGCGGCAAGGCGGCGATGGCCAGATAGTAGACCGTGTAGGAGGTGAACTGGATGAAGGCGCGCATCGTCAGCAGGCCGAACCGCCGCGACAGGATTGCATGCAGCCCGACATCGGCGTGGACGAGAAGGATCAGGATCGGCAAGGCGACGATCGAGCGGATCGCCATCACTTCGGTCACCGGATAGCCGCTCGACACGGCCTTGACGAGCGGATCCTGCAGCGAGAACACCAGCACGCCCAGGCACAGGCTCAGGATGCCGAGCACCATCCGATTCCGCATGAGGATCCAGGCTCCAGTACCAGGGCCGCAAGCGCGCTTGCCGCAAGCTAAAAAGAACCCGCCACCGTTTCGGGCAGCGGGCACGAGTGAGGACTCTTGATTGGTCCGCGGCTGATTTCACAGCCGCATATCCAATGGGTGCAGCGACTATCATCCGGCGTTTGACATGTTGCAAACGAATTGGAATGATACCAGTGATCAAATTTCCTTATGGCGGATAGAATGCGGCCAACCCTCGACAGTGATCTCCTGCGCACCTTCGTGGCCATTGCCGAGGCCGGCAATTTCACCAAGGCGGCGGAGCTCGCCGGCCGCACCCAGTCGGCGGTGTCGATGCAGATGAAGAAGCTCGAAGGCCTGGTCGGCGACAGCCTGTTCGAGCGCGGTTCACGCGGCGTCGCGCTGACGCGGCGTGGCGGCGAACTCATCGTCAATGCCCGCCGCATTGTCTCGCTGCTCGATGAGACGGCTGCCTCGATGACGGCAGCGCCGCTCGGCGGGCCGGTGCGCATCGGCATCCCGGAGGAATATGGCCAGGCCATCCTGTCGCGCGCGCTGGGTGCATTTTCGAAACGTCACACAAAGGTCGAGGTCACCGTACGCTATGCGCATTCGGGGGCGCAATTGGCGGCGCTCGCCGCCGGGGAACTCGATCTCTGCGTGGTGTTCGAATGGCAGGATCCCGCCGGCGGCGAAGTGCTGATGCACGACCCGACCGTATGGGTGACATCGAACCTGCACCACATGCATGAGGAGCGGCCGGTGCCGATCGCGCTCTACAACCGGGCCGGCTGGTGCAAGGACTTCGCCATCAAATCGCTGGAGCAACTCGGTCTTGCCTATCGCGTCGCCTATACGAGCGACACCACTGGCGGGCTCAAGCTCGCCGTCACCTCCGGCCTGGCGATCGCGCCGATCTCGCGCAGCAACATTCCGGCCGACTGTCGGGAACTGACTTCGGCGGACGGGTTCGGCCACGTCGATTCCTCGAATGTGGTGATGCATCGCAACCCGAATGCCTTCGGCGAGGCGATCGACGGCATGGAAGAGGCGATCCGTGAGGCATTCGTCAACAGGCAAGGCTAGCCCGCCGCTTCCTCATGGAAATGCAGCCGGTTGCCGAACGGGTCGCTCACCGATATTTCGCGGGTCTTCCACGGCGTCTCCTCCAGGCCTGGCCTGGCGAAACGGTACTTCTTGGCCGTCAGTTCGCGATGCAGGGCCGCGATGTCCTCGACCTTGATGCGCACGGCAATGCCGGGTGCGCCGTCGCCGTGATGCTCGCTGAGATGCAGGACGCAGTCATCGCGGCCGACCGCCATGTAGAGCGGCGCATTGTCGTCGAAGCGATGTTCCCATCGCACGTCGAAGCCGAGGAAACCGACATAGAATTCGCGTGCCTTGGCAATGTCGAAGATGCGCAGGATGGGCGTGACAGTGCCAAGTTTCGGCATGGTGCAACCGTTCGGGAAGTCTTCGGGTGAGGTCGGAAGCGGGCGGCGATCCCTATTTCAGCTCGAGCAGCCGTTCCAGGTAGCTGCGTTCGATGTCGGGGCTGAGCGCGTTGCCGAGCCGCTTGCGGATCGCTTCCAGGATCTGGCGCGCGCGCTGCACGTCGATCTCGTCGGGTACCTTCACCGAATCGCCGAAATCCGGGCCTTGGCTGGCGCGCGGCCGGCCGAGCGGGTCACGATCGGCGTCCTGCTGGCGCCCACCGTCCTGGCTGCCGCCCTGGTCGCCCTGCATGGCCTGCATCTGCTTCATCATGTCCTTGGCGCCCTTGCGCAGCGCCTCCAGAGCCCGGCCCTGGTGGCCAACGGCCTCATCGCCCTGGCCCTCGCCGAGCGCCTGTTCGGCGTTGCCCATGGACTTGCCGGCCTCGCCAAATCCTTCATTGGGCTCCATGCCCATGCCTTCGAGCCCCTTCTTCAGCTGCTCGAGGTCGCTTTTCAACTGGCCCTGACCCTGCTGCAGCTGTTTCAGCGCATCGGCGAATTCCTGTGGCGTCATCGGCTTCGGCCGCGCAAGCGGATCGCGGTCCTGGCCCACACCCGGCAGGTTCTCATCCTGGCCGCCACCAAGCTGCTCATCCCGGTTCTGTCCGCGCTGACGCTCGCCGCGCTGCATCTGGTCCATGCGGAAGGTGTCGTTCATCATCTCCTGCTGGCGCCGCAGGATCTCGCCGAGCTTGTCCATCTGCTGGCGCATCTGGCTGTCCTGCTCGCCGCCTTGCTGCTGACGGCCGGCCTGCAGATTGTTCATCATGTCCTGCAGTTGCGACAGCAATTGCTGCGCCTTGTCACGATCGCCCGACTTCGCCAGGTTTTCGATCTGGTCCATCATGCGGTCGATGTCGCTCTGGCGCAGTTCCTGGCCGTTCTGCTGCATCTGCGGTGCGTTCGGGTTCTGCTTGGCGCGCTCGGCGAATTCCTGCAGGAACTGGTTCATCGCCTCGCGCAGTTCCTTCATCGCCTTCTCGATTTCCGCGTCGCTGGCGCCATTCTTGATGGCGTCCTGCAGCGCTTGCTGCGCCTGGCGCAGCCGCTTTTCCGCGGCCGAGAGATTGCCTTCCTCGATGCCGAGCGCGATTTCCCAGAGATAGGAAACCTCATTGCGCAACTGATCGTCGCTGGCGGCCATCTTCAGCCGGCTGCGGGCGCTCGTGATGGCGAGGTAGTGCGCCATGTTGTCGAAGGTATCTTCGGGCCGCAGCGTGATCGCGTCCATCAGGTCGAGCACACGCGGCTTGGCGTTGGCGTCGAGCGCCAGCAGGCGGCGTTGCTCGATCACCGCCCGCGCCAGCGGGTTGGCGAACGGCCGCTCCGGCATCGTCAGCGTCTTGGTCTCGCTCGACGCGGTGTGTCCGGCATCGTCGGTGGCGACGAGCGTCAGCTTGATGCTGCTGCCGGCCCAGACATGCTCGGTCAAGTCCTTCGACGTCCTGGCGGCATTCGACTTGCCGCCGCGGCGCGGCAGCGTCAGCGGCATCTCGGGCGGACCATAGAGCGGATGCGCATTCGGCGCCTGCGGATCAGCGAGGGCGAAAACCGCCTTGGCGGTGGCGGCGCCATAGTCGTCGTCGATCTGGTAGTTGAGTTCGAAGGCGCCGTTGGCGGCGCGCTTCGGCTCGCCGACGAAGCGGATCTGCGGCGGCTTGTCGGGCACGATCGCGAAGGCCCAGCGACCAAGCTCGTCATCGCCCGACTTCAGGGTCAGCGTGCCGTCGCCGGTCAGCTTGCCGGTGAATTGGCGCACTTTGGATGGCGTCGCCTGGCTTGCCGCCGGCTTGGCCGTGGCGGCGGCCTGCGGGCCGGCCGGGTCGATGGGACGGGAATTGCCATCCTTGCCGGCATAAGCCAGCGTTTCCTCGCCCGAGCCGCCGGTAACGCGCAGCGAGACGTCGCTGCCATCGGGAACGGTGAAGGTCGGCGTCATCTGGTTGGCATCGGCGGTCAGGAAGATCGGCGGCTTGCCGGTGTAGGCCGGCGGCGTCACCCATGCGTCGATGCGCGGCGGCACGGCATCATGCGCGCCGTGGGCATTGAACCCGTCGCTCAGTTTGCCACCAGTCGGTCCGAAGGAGAAGGCAAAGGCGGTAACCAGCAGAAGTGCCGCTACCGCGCGCAACCCCCAGGGGTCGCGCTCCGGCACGCGCGTGCGCGGCAGGTCGGCGCCGAGACTGTCGAGCTTTCCGGCCATGCGCTTCTGGTGTTCTCGCCAGAGCGCCCGCGAGAAGCTGCTTTCCCTGCCGCTTGGCCGGTCGGTCTGCACCAGCACCGGGCTGTGCAACAAATGATTGGCCGCCTCGATGCGGCGGTCGACCTCGGCGGCGCCGGGCATGCGGAAGAAGCGCAGCGGATAGAGCGCGGCCAGTGCCGCGATGCTGAATGCGGCGACCGCGCCGATGCGCGCGATGTCCGGCAACCGCGAAAAGATGCCGAACCAGGAGACGCTGAGGAAGAGGCTGGCGACGATGACAAGCGGCAGCAGCAACGGCCAGCCACGCTCGACCATCATCGAGACCCGCGTCGCCAGCCGGCTCAAGGCAAGGCGCCCGGCCAAGCCGCGATCGCTGCTGAAGGTGGGTCGTTCCGTCATCGGCCCTTCCATGGGGCGGGCAGGATAGCCCATGCCTCACGACTCGAAGAATACCAGCAAACACGGCAAAGGCGAGGCGGTTCCAAAAAACGTGAAGTCCGCCGCGGTGGTTGCGGTCAGAAGGTCGCGGGATTCGCGTTCGCGCCGCAGACCAGAACGGCGACCCGTTCACCGGGCTCCGGCGCGTAGCGTCCGGACAGAACGGCCGCGAAAGCGGCGGCGCCACCCGGCTCGGAGATGATGCGTACCCGGTTCCACAGTGCCTTCTGCGCGGCGATGATGTCGTCATCGCTGACCAGGATGGAGCGCTCGACAAAGGCCTCGGCGATCGGGAACATCATCTCGCCGACGCGCTTGGGTGCCAGCGAATCGGCGGCGATGCCCTCGGCCGGGGCGTCGACGGGCCGTCCGGCCTCGAAGGCGCGATGAAGCGTCGGCGCTCCTTCCGGCTCGACGGCGATGATGCGGATGCGGCCGGCAAACCAGGCGGCGATGCCGCCGATCAGGCCGCCGCCGCCGACGGCGACCAGCAGCGTGTCGATATCGGGCAGATCGCTCTCGATTTCCAGCCCAAGCGTGCCCTGGCCGACAAGCGTTTCCTCCTGGTTGAAGGCATGGATCTGCAAGGCACCGGTTTCCTCGGCGAAACGTTCGCTGGCGGCCAGCGCCTCGGCATAGCGAGCGCCGCCGACGACCAGTTCAGCGCCGTAGCTTCGGATCCGCTCCAGCTTGGCCGGCGGGCTCACCTCGGGAACGAAGATGGTCGCCTTGTGGCCCAGCCGCATGGCGGCATAGGCAACGGCGGCGCCATGGTTGCCGCCCGACGCGGCGACGACGCCGGCCTCGGGAACCGGCCGTTCCAGGAGGTTGGTGAAGGCACCGCGCGCCTTGAACGAGCCGGAATGCTGCAGGCATTCGAGCTTCAGGTCGACCGCGAGCGGCGCGCGGTCGAAGTCGGCCATGTCGACGCGCAGCACCGGCGTGTGGCGCACATAGGGGCGGATGCGCGGTTCCATCGCGGCAATGCGTTCGCGTGTGATCGTGTTGCCCTGCGACATGGGTATCTCCCTGGGATTGACAGTAATTAGTAACTTGGCAAAATGACTAAATGCAAGAGGTCGATGTCCTCAAGGCGATCGCCAACGAACGCAGGCTGCAGATCCTCGATTGGCTGAAGGATCCGCGCGCGCATTTCCCGCGCCAGGTCGACGGCGATCTGGTCGAGGATGGCGTTTGCGCGCTGTTGATTGCCGAGAAGCTCGGCATCACGCAAGCAACGCTCAGCGAGCATATGCGCGTGCTCACCCAGGCTGGCCTGCTGCGAACCAGGCGCATCAAGCAATGGACGTTCTACCGCCGCGACGAGGACAGGATCGCCGACACAAGGGCGCTCATCCAGAGCCGGCTGTAGGTGCGTTCCGGACTGAACAGCTTTTATGCAAGCCAGTCGGGCACGGAATCCAGCCCGATCAGATCGTCATAGGTCAGGCGCGGACGCACGACGTGGAAACGGTCGCCGTCGACCAGCACCTCGGGCACCAGCAGGCGGGTGTTGTAGGTGCCGGCCTGCACCGCGCCATAGGCGCCGGCGGTGGAGACGGCAATCAGGTCGCCGGCCTTCAGCCTTGGCAGATCGCGGTCGAGGCCGAGATAGTCCCCGGTTTCGCAGACCGGGCCGACCACATCGACCATCATGCGCGGCGTGTCGCCTGGCGGCTGCACCACAGGGCGGATGTCGTGGAAGGCGTCGTAGAGCGTCGGCCGGATCAGGTCGTTCATCGCGGCGTCGACGACGAGGAAGTTCTTGGCGTCGCCTTCCTTCACGAAGATCACTTCCGAGACGAGGATGCCGGCGTTGCCGACGATCAGCCGGCCTGGCTCGAACATCACCTTGAGCCCGAGCTTGGTGACATGCTTCCTGACGATCTGGGCATAGGCGTCGGGGAGCGGAGGCGGGTTGTTGTCGACGCGATAGGGAATGCCGAGGCCGCCGCCGAGATCGACATGCTCGATGGCGTGACCATCGGCGCGCAGCGTATCGACCAGATCGACAAGCAGCGCGAAGGCATCGTCGAAGGGCTGCAGTTCGGTGATCTGGCTGCCGATATGGGTGTCGATGCCAGTGACCCTGATGCCCGGAAGCTGTGCCGCGCGGGCGTAGACCTGCCGCGCCCTCTGCCACGGGATGCCGAATTTGTTCTCGGCCTTGCCGGTGGAGATCTTCTTGTGGGTCCTGGCGTCGACGTCGGGATTGATGCGCAGCGAGATCGGCGCCACCTTGCCAAGTGCCGCGGCACGCGCCGACAAGAGCTCGAGTTCGGGCTCGGATTCGACGTTGAAGCAGAGGATGCCGGCGGTCAGCGCAAAGTCCATTTCGCGCGCGGTCTTGCCGACGCCCGAGAACAGGATCTTGCCGGCCGGAATGTCGGCGGCCATCGCCCGGCGCAATTCGCCCTCCGACACCACGTCGGCGCCGGCGCCGAGCCTGGCCAGCGTTCTCAGAACCGCCTGGTTGGAATTGGCCTTCATGGCGTAGCAGACCAGCGCGTCGAGCCCGGCAAAGGCCTGGGCAAAGACCCGGTAGTGCCTGGTCAAGGTGGCCGTCGAATAGCAGTAGAACGGCGTGCCGACCTGTGCGGCGATATCAGGGATCGCCACGTCCTCGGCATGCAATACGCCGTCGCGGTAGTCGAAATGGTTCACGAGGATGGTTCCGGAAAGTTGGAGCACGATGAGATCGGGTTCAGAAGGAAACCCAGTCTCATCGGCGCTAGATCAGCGGGTCGAGGATGAACTTCTTGTCCTGGACCGGTTTTTCCGGCTCCGGCGGCACGGGCTGATGGGCCTTCGAGGCATCCTTGCGCGCTTGCACGGCGGCCTCATAGGGCGTGTCGAGAGCGCCCCTCCGGCCGCAGGCCGAGACGGCCGCAATCGCCACCAGCAGCGTCAGCGTCACCAAAATCCTGCTTCCGGTCATCGATCCATCCGTCCGAAACTTTTGCCAGCCGCCGCTTTTAGCCGAGTTCTCTGCGTATTGCACCCTAGCTCACGCCTTCGTCAGCCGCTTTTTCCAGGCGCGGATTTGCTTCCGCACTTCCGACGGCGCCGTGCCGCCGAAACTGGTGCGGCTCTTGACCGAGTTCTGCACCGCCAGCACCGAAAATATGTCCGCGGTGATGCCAGGATTGATCGACTGCAAATCCCCCAGCGAAAGCTTTTCCAGCCCGACCTTCTTCTCTTCCGCCAGCGCCACCGCCCGGCCGGTGACATGATGCGCCTCGCGGAACGGCAGGCCGAGCGTCCGCACCAGCCAGTCGGCGAGGTCGGTCGCGGTCGCGTGGCCGGAGCCAGCGGCCTTTTTCATCGCCGCTGCGTTCACCGTCATGTCCGAGACCATGCCGGTCATCGCCGCCAGCATGAGATCGAGCGTCTCGGCGGCGTCGAACACCGATTCCTTGTCTTCCTGCATGTCCTTGCCATAGGTCAGGGGCATGCCCTTCATCACCGTCAGCAGGCCGACAAGATGGCCGGTGACGCGGCCGGTCTTGCCGCGCACCAGTTCGGCGGCATCGGGGTTTTTCTTCTGCGGCATGATCGAGGAGCCGGTGGAGAAGCTGTCCGAGAGCCTGACGAAGCCAAATTGCGGTGTCGACCAGATGATGATCTCCTCGGCCAGCCGCGACAAATGCGTGGCACAGATCGCCGCCATGCCAAGGAACTCCAGCGCAAAATCGCGATCCGAAACGCTGTCCAGCGAATTGCGCATCGGTTCGCGGAAGCCGAGCGCCTTGGCGGTTCTGTGACGGTCAATGGGGAAGCTGGTGCCGGCAAGCGCGGCCGCACCGAGCGGGCTCTCATCCATGCGTTCGATCGCGTCGCGGACGCGCGACAGGTCACGCGAAAACATCTCGACATAGGCCATGCAGTGATGGCCGAAGGTCACCGGTTGCGCCGCCTGCATATGGGTAAAGCCCGGCATCACGGTCGCCGCATGCTCCTCGGCCCGCTCCAGCAGCGCCTTGATCAGTCCTTTCAGCGCCTCGGCGACGCGAAAGCATTCGTCCTTGACCCACAACCTCAAGTCGACAGCCACCTGGTCGTTGCGCGAGCGGGCGGTGTGCAGGCGGCCGGCCGCCGGACCGATCAGGTCGGCGAGGCGAGCCTCGATGTTCATGTGAATGTCTTCCAGCCGGGTCGAGAACTCGAACGTGCCGGCTTCGATCTCTTTCAGAATCGTGTTCAGCCCGTGAGCGATTTTTTCTTGATCGGCCGCCGAAATAATGCCCGTTTGCGCCAGCATCTCGCTGTGGGCGATCGAGCCTCTGATGTCCTGCGCATAGAGTTTGCGGTCGAACGAGATCGACGCGTTGATCGCTTCCATGATCGCGGCCGGACCCGAGGCAAAACGTCCGCCCCACATCTGGTTGCTGGTCTTCGTGTCGCTCATCGCTATAACCCGTGCTTCGGAGCAGTTTTGAGAAAATGGCAGACGGTAATAGATTCTTCCCGGCCCCACGCCTGATCCTCGCCGCCTTGGTGGCGGGCGTGCTGGCCGGCGCGGTCGCGGTATATGTCAGCGAGAGCCGGTCTGGCAACAATGCCGCGAACCAAGTCGCGGTCGGCGACAGCAAGGACGATGTCGCCTGCGCCGCCAAGGGCGACCGTGCCAAGAAGATCGCGGCCGCGGCGACAGGCGAGGTCGCGGCACTTTTGCCGGCCGATCCGCCGCAATCCCTGAAGAACCTCGCCTTCAATGGCCCGGACGGCAAGCCGATGACGATCGCCGATCATGCCGGAAAGACGATGCTTCTCAATCTGTGGGCGACGTGGTGTGCGCCGTGCCGTGCCGAAATGCCGGCGCTCGACGCGCTGCAGAAGGAAAAGGGCAGCGACGCCTTTCAGGTGGTCGCCGTCAATGTCGATGCCGGCGACGATGTGAAGCCGAAGAAGTTCCTCAAGGACACCGGCGTCGAGACGCTCGGCTACTACCGGGACTCGACGATGGCGCTGTTCAACGACCTCAAGACGCGCGGCCTGGCGCTTGGCCTTCCCGTCACCATGCTGATCGACGGCGAAGGCTGCCTGATTGCCCACATGAACGGCCCGGCCGAGTGGTCGGGGCCGGACGCCAAACGGCTGGTCGAGACGGCGCTGGGCAGCTGAGGCAGGCTGGCCGTCGTCGGTATAGCCGCCGCGCCTCATTGTTCTTGGGACTGCTCGGCGATCTGATCGACGATTTGCTGGAAGGCCTCCATGTCGATCTTCCTCGGATAAGCGATCTCGTTCAGCGAAAAATCAACCGGCTGCCGACCGCTTGGTTGAAAGCGACGGCGTCGCCCTCACTTATTTTGATCGGCCAAAGCCTTGATCGGCCAAGCCTGGCTGGTGCTGTCTCGCATGGCCTGGCTGTCGGTGAGGGGAACATGTTCGGCCGCGGCACCAGCATTTCATCCATCCATTTCGGCTCGATATCCACGACCGCTTGCCTCTGGTCTCGCTCAGGCCTTTACGCCGAAGCACGACGCTCTAGCTACCCAGGGCGCCGATGTGACGGGTTCATTTCATGTTGGCGCAAGCTGTCGAGGGAGGAGAGATTGGCTGTCCACAGGCCTGAAAAGGCACAACAGAACTGTCACATACTTTCTCTAAGAGACGGCCGGGGACCTGCGCAACGATCCTTGAAACGAGCCACTCAACAGGGAATGAGATTCATGTCGATGATCAAAAATGGTCTGGCGGCTCTGGCCGCCGGCGCAATCAGCGTTTCCATGGCGCTGCCAGCGGTCGCCGCGCCCACCAAGTTCGACTTCTGGTTCGGCCTTTCGGGCGACCTCGCACGTGTCGTTGACACGCTGTGCAAGAACTTCAACGCCTCGCAGTCCGACTATGAGGTCGTTTGCACCAGCCAGGGCAATTACGACGCCACGCTGCAGAACACCATCGCCGCCTTCCGCGCCGGCAAGCAGCCCGCGATCGTCCAGGTCTATGACGTCGGCACCGCCACCATGATGCTGTCGGGCGCCTACAAGCCGGCCGACAAGCTGATGGAGGAAAACGGCTACAAGATCGACTACGCAGACTATTTCCCCGGCATCGCGCGCTACTACGCGACGTCGAAGGGCGAGATGCTGTCGTTCCCGTTCAATTCCTCGACGGCGCTGATGTACTGGAACAAGGACGCCTTTGCCAAGATCGGCAAGACCGAGGCGCCGAAGACCTGGGAAGATGTCGGCGCAGACCTCAAGGCGATGAAGGACGCCGGATACGACTGCCCGATGGCGATCAACATCTCGGCCAACGAAAGCTGGCAGTTGATGGAGCAGTTCTCGGCCCTCCACAACCAGCCGATCGCGACCAAGAACAATGGCTATGACGGCCTTGACGCCCGTCTTGAAGTCAACAAGACCAAGTTCGTGCAGTACGTCACCGATCTGAAGAAGTGGTATGACGCCGGCCTTATCAAGATCAAGTCCAAGGACCTTGGCCAGGACATGGTCCAGGCCTTCGCTTCCGGCACCTGCCAGGTGATCATGACCTCGGTCGGTGATCACGGCACCGTCGGCAAGACGCAGAAGGAAGGCATGAACTGGGATGTCGCCGAGCTGCCGGTCTATGCCGGCACCGAGCGCAAGAACTCGCTCGTCGGCGGTGCTTCGCTGTGGGTTCTCTCCGGCAAATCGGATGCGGAATACAAGGGCGCGGCCGCGTTCCTCAACTTCATCCACGACCCCAAGACCGCTTTGTTCTGGTCGACCAACACCGGCTACATCCCGGTGACCAAGTCGGGCTTCGAATACATGAAGTCCAATGGCTTCTACGACAAGGCGCCCTATAAGGGCCGTGAAACCGCGATCGCCAGCCTGACCGCGACGGAGCCGACCGAAATCACCCGTGGCATCCGGCTGGGCAACTTTACCCAGATCCGCGCCGAGTTCGGCACGCAGATGCAGGCGATCTTCGCCAACAAGGTCAGCGTCCAGGAAGGCCTCGATACGCTGGTCAAGAACGGCGACGCCATCCTCGATCGCTTCCAGCAGACCTATCCGGGCAAGACCTTGCCCTGATCGCTGAAAACTCCAGGGCCGCCCGTACGCTTGCGAGCATGATCACTTCCGAAAACCGGTTTCCACTTTCGGGATCATGCTTGGATCGACGGGCGGCCGTTTCATAATCTAGACTGCCGTGTGAACGGCGTCGGCGGGACCGATGGAAAAACGGGTAACCTTCAGCAGTTGGACGATCGGCATCCTCTTCGCGGTGCCGCAGATCCTCCTGATCTTCACGTTCTTCTACTGGCCGGCGGGCCAGGCTGTCTATTGGTCGCTGACGCTGCAGCAGCCATGGGGTGGCGGCAACATCTGGGTCGGGCTCGACAATTTCCGCTCGATCCTATCCAGCGCCGACTACTGGAACTCGATCACCGCCAGCCTTGTCTTTGCCGGCATCAGCACCGGTCTTGCGATGTTCATCGCGCTGGTGCTCGCAGCCTTGACCGATCGCCAGCTCACTGGCTCGCGTCTTTACCGCGTGGTGCTGATCTGGCCCTACGGCATCGCCGCGCCCGCGCTGGCGATGGCGTTCCGCTTCATCCTGGCGCCTGAAGCCGGCTTCATGGCTGTTGTCAACCAGATCTGGCCCGGCTTCTGGGACCCCGGCCTCGACGGCGCCGATGCCATGGCTTCGATCATTGCCGCCTTTTCCTGGAAATATGTCGGCTACAACTTCATCTTCTTCCTCGCCGCGTTCCAGGCCATCCCGCGCTCGCTGATCGAGGCGGCTGCGATGGACGGGTCCGGCGTCATCAGGCGTTTCTGGGACATCCAGTTCCCGCTGATCACGCCGACGATCTTCTTCCTGTTGGTCATCAACATCACCGAGAGCTTCCAGGATTCCTTCGGCATCGTCGACATCATGACCGCTGGCGGCCCGGCGAACGCCACCAATTTGATGGTCTACAAGATCTATTCCGACGGCTTCAAAGGCCTCGACTATTCAGGTGCCGCCGCACAGAGCATCATCCTGATGCTGCTCATCATCGTGCTGACCATCTTCCAGTTCCGCTTCATCGAGCGGCGCGTGCACTACCGGTGAGAATGACATGGTCGAGCGCACCCCAATCCTCGATTTCTTCACGCATCTGATCCTGTTCGTCGGCTTCGTCTTCTGCGTCGCGCCGTTCGTGGTCGTGGCGATCGCCGCTTCGCATAATCTCAGGGATGTCAACGATGTGCCGATGTCGCTGCTGCCGGGCCGTGACTTCTGGGTCAACATCAAGACCGCCTGGACGACGGCCGACCTCGGTCCCAAGCTGCTCAACAGCTTGATCATGGCGACCGGCGTCGCCGCCGGCAAAGTGATCATCTCGGCGCTCACTGCCTTCTCGATCGTGTACTTCCGCTATCCCGGCCGCATGCTGATCTTCTGGCTGATCTTCATCACCCTGATGCTGCCGCTCGAAGTGCGTATCGTGCCGACCTACGCTGTGGTCGCCAACGTGCTCGAGCCTTATCAGGCGATCCTGGACCTGACCGGGCTTTCCTGGCTGATCGAAAAAGTGTCGGGTGTGCAGGTCTCCCTCAGCCTGGGACTGCTCAACTCCTACAGCGGCCTGATACTGCCGCTGGTCGCCACCGCGACCGGCACGTTTCTCTACCGCCAGTTCTTCCTGACCGTGCCGGACGAACTGACCGAGGCCGCGCGCATGGACGGCGCGGGCCCGCTGCGGTTCTTCATCGATGTGCTGCTCCCGCTGTCGCGCAACAACATGGCCGCGCTCGGGACCATCATGTTCCTGTGGGCCTGGAACCAGTATCTGTGGCCGCTGCTCATCACAACCGACCAGTCGCATGCGATGGCGGTGACCGAGCTCAAGCAGCTCATCCCCAATGTCGGCGGTGCCCCTGAATGGCATATCGCCATGGCCGGCACGCTGATCGTCATGCTGCCGCCGCTGGTCGTCGTGGTGCTGATGCAGCGCTGGTTCGTGCGCGGCCTGATCGCCACCGAGAAATAACAGGAGACGAAAAATGGCCTCCATCGCGATACGCGGCGTCAAGAAGAACTATGCCAAGACCCAGGTCGTGCACGGGGTCGACCTCGATTTCGCGTCGGGCGAATTCGTCGTCATCCTGGGACCGTCCGGCTGCGGCAAGTCCACGCTTCTGCGAATGATCGCCGGGTTGGAAGAGATTTCCGATGGCGAGATCGCGATCGACGGCACCGTGGTCAACAAGCTTGAGCCGCGCGAGCGCGGCTGCGCGATGGTGTTTCAGAACTACGCGCTTTATCCGCATATGAGCGTGGCGCAGAACATCGGCTATTCGCTCAAGGTCGCCGGAGTTCCCTCGGCTGAGCGCACGCAACGGATCCAGGCGGTTGCCCGCACGCTGGAACTGGAACATCTGCTCGACCGCAAGCCGATGGCGCTTTCCGGTGGGCAGAGGCAGCGCGTCGCCATGGGCCGCGCCATGATCCGCGAGCCGAAGGTGTTCCTGTTCGACGAACCGCTGTCCAATCTCGACGCCAAGCTGCGCGTCCAGATGCGCTCGGAAATCCGCAAGCTGCATCGCCGGCTGAACGCCACCTCGGTCTTCGTCACGCATGACCAGGTCGAGGCGATGACGCTCGCCGACCGGCTGGTGGTGATGAATGGCGGACGCGTCGAACAGGTCGGTACTCCCGGTGAAATCTATACCCGCCCAGCCAGCCGCTTCGTCGCCACTTTCGTCGGCGCGCCGGCGATGAACATTCTGGAAGGCACGGTCGAACTCGACGGGTTGTCGTTGCTCGGTGGCAGCGGGCGCCTGGCCATGACACGTGCCGGCCTGCCGGTCGGCACGAAGGTCGCGATGGGCATCCGGCCCGAAGCCGTCCGGCTGGTGACACCTGGCACGGCCGGCGCGCTCAAGGCCACCGTCGACCTGGTCGAGGAACTGGGCGCGGGGCGGGTCATCTATGTCGATCTCGACGGCGCGCCGTTTTCGGTGATGACGTCGGAGGCGGTCCATCCCGAGCCCGGCAGTGCCGTCGGCCTGAAGATCTTGCCCGAGGATATGCATTTCTTCTCGTCGGAGACGGGAAGCCGCCTCGATGTCTTCAAAGCATCCGTACCCGAGCCGGCGCTCTGATCCCGACCCCCCAACATCGCGGTGATGAATCCGCTGGCCCTCGGCAAGTCCAGGAAAGCATCATGAAAATCATCCAGGTCACCGATGTGCATCTCGACCAGCGCGGCGAGCGCCGCTTTGGAGCCGACCTGCATCAAAGGCTGGCGTCATGCATCGCGCACATCAATGCGCATCACGCCGATGCCGCGCTTTGCGTCTTCACCGGCGACCTGACCGAGACCGGCGCGCCGGAGAGCTATGCCGATCTTCGCGCTGCCCTGAGCACGCTGTCGGTGCCTTACAGGCTGTTGCCGGGCAACCATGACCGGCGGGCCAATCTTGTCGCGGCGTTCCCGGAAAATCCGGTCGACGAGAATGGCTTCGTGCAGTCGGTCCATGACACCGGCAACGAAGTGCTGCTGTTTGTCGACTGCCTGGCGGAAGGGCGCATCGAAGGCGAATTGTGCGAAAGGCGGCTTGCCTGGCTCGATGCCCGGCTCGAACAATCCGCCGGCAGGCCCGCTTATATTTTCCTGCATCATCCACCGGTCGAGCTCGGCCTGCCGCAGCTCGACCCGCTGGGTCTCGAGGATGCTGAGCGGTTGCTCGGCCGGCTTCGGCGCCACGGAAACGTCCGCCATATCTTCTTCGGTCACGTCCATCGCGACATCGCAGGCTCGGTCGCCGGCATCCCGTTCTCGGCGCAGCGCGGCCTGCATGCGAGGTTCGCGCTTGCCCTCGAGAGATCGAGCGAGATCGTCGAGCAGGCACCGCCATCCTACGCGGTCATCCTCATCGACAGCGCAGGCGGGCGCGTGGTGGTGCATGGCTGCGATTTTCTTGAGCAGTGGCCGGCCTATTCCGCCGAAACCGGTGAACGCATCACCGCGGACATGGCAGCCGACCGAGCCTGAATCCACAAATGTGTTAACGCGCGCGGGATTCAGGCGAACACGTGAGCCTTGCCCAACACGGTCAACCGGACAATTTCGCCGACCGCAGGGGCATCCATGCCCGGCTTGCGCAGGATCAGCGGCGTGTTGCCGATCGCGGCCGCATCGGGCGGGTCGGCATTGTTCAGGAGCCGCACCGCGATCATGCACATCGAGCCGCCGAATTCCAATTCGGTCACTTCGCCGAACAGCATATCAGGCGTGCCCGACATGCCCTCGCGCGACGTTCTTTTCAAGGCGATCTGCTCCGGCCGCAGCATGATGCGGGCCACGTCGCGATTGTCGGCGGTGTCAACCGGGATGCGGCCGAGCGGCGAGTTGGCGAAACCGCCCGATATCTTTGCCGGCAGGATGATGGCGTCGCCGAGGAACTCGGCGATCATCCTGTCCCTGGGTCTGAGATAGAGCTCGCGCGGCGTGTCGACCTGCGAGAACTTGCCGTCGCGCATTACCGCCACCTGGCTGGCGAAGGAGAGCGCTTCGGCCTGGTCGTGCGTCACCAGGATGGTGGTGATGCCGGCCGCTTCCAGAAGCTCGGCCACCGCCTTGCGCATCGAGGCGCGCAGGCCGGTGTCCAGCGCCGAGAACGGTTCGTCGAGAAGCATCAGCCGAGGCTTCATCGCCATGGCGCGAGCCAGGGCCACACGCTGCTGCTGGCCGCCGGAGAGCTCATGCGGGCGGCGTTTGAGGATCGCCTTGTCCAGTCCGACGATGTAGGCGAGCTCGACGATGCGCTCGGAGCGCTTGTCGTCGCCGCGGCTGATGCCGAAACCGATGTTGTCGCCGATGGTCAGATGCGGGAACAGGGCGCCGTCCTGCGCCACCACGCCGATGCCGCGGCGATGCGCCGGCACGGCATTGCCGCCATTGGCCAGCACTTCGCCGTCCAGCGCGATGCGGCCCTGGTCAGGCGCCTCGAAACCGGCGATCAGCCGCAGCAAGGTCGTCTTGCCGCAGCCGGACGGGCCGACGATCGCCGTGCGGCTGCCGCTGGCGACACTCAGATCGACACCGGCAAGTGCCGCGACCGGGCCATAATGCTTGTGCAGGCCACTGATTTCGAGAAAGCTCATCGTCCGGCCATCCGCTTCGACTGGACATAGAGCAGCCAGGTCAGGGGCAGCGACATCGCCACCATGATGAAGGCGTAAGGCGCCGCCGAGGCATAATCAATCTCGCCGCTGTAGGACCAGAACGCCATCGCCAGCGTGCGGGTGCCGTTCGGCGCCAGCATCTGGGTTGCGGTCAGCTCGTTCATGATGCCGAGCGCCACCAGCGCCATGCCGGCCGCGGCACCCGGCGCCGAAAGGCGGATCGTCGTCGACCACAGCGCATTGAGCGGCGGCCGGCCGAGACTTGAGGCGGCGCGTTCGAGCTCGACCGGTGCCTGGGCGATCGAAGCCCGCAGGCTGACCAGGGCACGCGGCAGGAACATCAGCGCATAGGCAACCAGGATGGTGAACAGGGTCTGGTAGAGCGGCAGCGCGATGCGCACGGTGATGGTGACCAGCGCCAGCGCAATGACGACCCCGGGCAGCGAGCCGACAATGTAGTTGCAACTCTCCAGCAGGCGCTGCAGCGGTCCCGGCGCGCGGATCGAGATCCAGGCCATCGGCATGGCGGCAACGGTGGCCAGCAACGCACCCGCAACCGCCAGGAACAGCGTCTGGCCGAGCGCCAGGCCAATCTCGTCGAAGCGCCAGACTTCCATGCCGCCGGCGACAAGCCAGCGGCCGATGGTGACGAACGGCACGCCAAGTGCCAGCAGTGTGGTGGCGAAGAGCAACAACAGGCTGGGGATGGTGGCGCGACCGAGACGCACGCGCTGCTGATAGCGCGCGGCGCCGGAGCCGACGCGGGCATAGCGCTCTTCGCCGCGCACGAGCACTTCGATACCGAGCAGCACGAAGCAGCAGCTCACCAGCACCCCGGCCAGCATGTTGGCTGCCGGTCCGTTGAAGGTCGACTGGAACTGGTCGACGATCGCCGTGGTGAAGGTATCGAAGCGGATGAAGACATAGAGGCCATACTCGGCCAGCAGATGCAGTCCGACCAGCAGCGAGCCGCCGCATATGGCGAGACGCAGTTGCGGCAGCACGACGCGCAGGAAGACACGCCAGGGTCCAAGGCCGAGCGCCGCCGCGGCGTCCTCCAGGGCGGGATCGAGACGGCGCAGAGCCGCCGATATCGTCAGATAGAGGAACGGGAAATAGGCGATGACGGAAACAAGCACGCCAGCCCAAAGACCATGCAGCCGGGGCACCATGGTGATCCACGCATAGCTGTGCACGAAAGCGGGGATGGCCAGCGGCGCCACGCACAGCCAGGACCAGAGCCGGGCGCCAGGCAGATCGCTGCGTTCGGTCAGCCAGGCCAGCGCAACCGACAGCACGATGGCGATCGGCACGGCCAGCAACACCAGCAGGCCAGTGTTGACCAGAAGCTCGCCGACGCGTGGCCGAAAGACCAGCGCCGAGACGGTTTCCCAACCGGTTTGCACCGCGATCCAGACAATGAAGGCAAGCGGCAGCAGCGACAGCAACGAAACGAAGACGGCAGCGATGACTATCCATGGCGCCATGCGCCGCAGCGTTCTTTGGCCTGTGCCCGAAGGCAGGCCCGAGCGCGCGAGATCGACCGCGGACTGCATCAGTTCAGGCGCCGCGCCGCTGCCGCCCGGTGGCAGCAATTGAAGGACCGCGATTGCGGTCGGGAACACAGCGTGTCGTCATGGACGAATGCCATCTCGAAAAACAAAGCACTCCCGCGGAAGGTGAATTCCCCGCGGGAGCGCGGTCGGTTGTCCTTTTAGGACGAACGGCAACTAAAGCAAGCCGGCTGCGGTCATCAGGTCGGTGACCTTCTTGGAGTTCAATGTCGTTGCGTCGACCTTCGGCGCCTGCAGATCGGCCAGCGGCACCAGCTTCGGATTGGACTCGGCACCCTTGCCGACCGCGTATTCGAAGGAATCGCCGGTCTTCAGGATGTCCTGGCCACCCTTGCCGGTAACCCATTTCAGGAAGGCCTGGGCTTCCTTCGGATGCTTGCTCGAGGCCAGCACGCCGCCGCCGGAAATCGAGACAAAGGCACCCGGGTCCTGGTTCTTGAAGTAGTGCAGTTCGACATTCTTGCTGTTTTCGCCCGTCTTGGCCTGATCGCCGAAGTAGTAATAGTGATAGATCACGCCGCCTTCGATCTCGCCGGCATTGACTGCCTTCATCACCGTGCTGTTGCCCTTGTAGGCGGTGAAATTCGTTTTCATCGCCTTCAGCCAGCCCGCCGTGGCGGCCTCGCCCTTGAGCTGAAGAAGCGCGCTGACGATGGCCTGGAAATCGGCACCCGATGGCGAGGCGGCCCAGCGGCCTTTCCAGCTTGGGTCGGCGAGATCGAGCAGCGACTTGGGCAACTGATCGGCGTTGAGCTTGGTCTTGTTGTAGGCGAAGACGGTGCTGCGCGCCGCGATGCCGACCCATTTGCCGCTGGCCGGCTGATAGTCCTGCGGAACCTGCGCCAGCGTGTCGGCGTCGACGGGTGCGAACAGGCCGGCACTCTCGACCAGCACCATGGCCGGCGAGTTTTCCGTCAGGAACACGTCGGCCGGCGAGGATGAGCCTTCGGCGACGATCTGGTTGGAGAAGTCGCTGTCGCCGCCATTGCGCACGGTGACCTTGATGCCGGTTTCCTTGGTGAAGCCTTCGGCCCACGCCTTGGTCAGGTTTTCGTGCTGGGCGTTGTAGACAATGATGCCATCGTCTTCCGCCATCGCCGGGCCGGCGATCAGGCCGATTGCAAGCGCTGCCGCGCCGGCAAGGGTGGAAAGAGCGTATCTCATGGCGTCGTCCTCGGTCTCGTTGGTCTTGGTCTCGCAGGCTGCACCTATCGATACCTGACAGCGATAGTCAAGATTGATGATCTGCTTCAATCGGTCGCTGAGGCGCAAAGGCCGGTGCCAGAGGGACAATTCCGCGTGATGCCAGCTCGGCGGATTGGCGCGTGATGTGCCCGCGAAGCTGTTGCCGGTGGAGGGCGAAGCGGTTTGCGGTCGCCGCTAAAGAACCCGCAAACTTTCGTGATTTGCCCGTAGTTTGCCTTGGACATTATTTCGCCGGCCACGTAACAAATCAGCGCCGAGACGCGAAAACCGGGGGAGTAACTCTTGTGAGCGGCAAGGACGAGGCCGAGCTTTCCCGGCTGATGCGAGCCGCGATCGCGGGAGACGAAAAGGCCTATGGCGACTTTCTGCGCCGGATCGCCGCGCTGGTCCGCGGTTTTGTCAGGCGCAAGATCGTACAGGGCGGGGTCGATCCCGAGGATGTCGTGCAGGAAACCTTGCTGGCCATTCATGTGAAACGGCATACCTGGCGCCAGGACGCGCCGGTGTTGCCGTGGATCTATGCGATCGCCCGCTTCAAGCTGATCGATGCCTTCCGGCGGCGCGGACGACGTATCGAGATCGATGTCGACGATATCGCCGAAACTTTCGCCGAGCCGGAAACGGAGACCGTCAGCGAGCGCGATATCAACCGGGCCCTGGACGGGCTGTCGCCGGCACAGCGTTCCGTGGTTTCGGCCGTATCGGTGGAAGGACGGTCAATCGGCGAGACGGCGGCGAAATTCGGCATCAGCGAAACGGCGGTGCGGGTGTCGCTGCATCGGGGGCTTGCCGCGATAGCGAAGCGATTTGGGCAGGGGCGGTTCGGGCGGGAATGACATGAGGACGGACGATCTCATCAAGGCGCTGGACGCCGATGCCCGCGGCAGGGCGATGCCGCTGAGCTCGGCCTGGTGGCTGGCCGCCGGTGCGGCCGCCATCGTCGCGGCAGTCGTTTTCCTGCTGACGATCGGCCCGCGCCCGGACTTCATGACAGCGATGCACACGATGCGCTTTGTCTCAAAGTTCCTTTTCACCATCGTGCTTGCTGTCAGCGCCTTCGCGCTGATCCGTGTCTTGTCGACGCCTGGCGCGGCCACCGGCCGGGCGATGGCCTGGATGATGGCCGCTCCACTGCTGGTCGCTGTGGCGGTGGTTCTGGAGCTTTTCGCTGTGCCGGAAGCCGACTGGGGAACGCGCCTTGTCGGCTCCAACATGATGATCTGCATGGGTTTCATTCCGCTGATCGGCATCGGCCCGCTTGCCATCTTCCTGTGGATGCTGCGCTACGGCGCGCCGACACGGCCGGTGCTTGCAGGGGCGGTCGCCGGCCTGCTCGCCGGCGGACTGGCGGCGACCTTCTACGCCGCGCACTGCTTTGACGATTCGCCGCTTTTCGTCGCCACCTGGTACACTATCGCCATCGCGGTGCTCGCGCTGCTCGGCGCGCTCGGCGGGCGGCTATTCGTGCGCTGGTAAGTGCCCGTCGCGATCACGCTGCGCGCACACTGATTCTTAATCATGCCGGCAATGTTTGTCGGTTGGCGATGGCGCCGGCGTGCCCTACGCAACCTTTCCTTAAAGCCAATCCATCAGGGTCAGCGCGACAACATCGGCTTGCGCACGGGGGTGGCACGTATCGCGATGTGGCGAGGATTGATCGGCCGACGATTTTTTGGGCACGCAGGGTCGGCGCTGCTTGTGGCCGGCCTCTGTGCCGCGGTTGCCTCGATGGTGTTGTCGCGACTGGATCCCGGTGCTGACGCGCTGAAACTCGGCTTGCGGATATCGGTAGCGGTGGCGGTGGGTGGCCTCTTCCTCGCCGCCCTGTTCGCTCGCCGGATCACCAAGGACCGCCGGCAGATCGCGCAGAGCGAAGAGCGCTTCCGCCGCGCCATGAAGGATTCGGCGATCGGCATCGCCGTTGTCGGTCTCGACGGGAGCATTCTCGAGGCCAATCCGGCCTTCGCCGCCATGCTTGGCTACAGCCGCGAGGATATCGAGGCGCTGACCTTCTTCCAGATCACCCATCCCGACGATCTGCAGATCGGGCGGGAAACGATGGACGGTCTGAAGGCGGGCACCGTCGACGCCTTCCAATTCGAGAAGCGTTACCTGCGGAAGGACGGCACGCCCGTCTGGGCCCATCTCGCCGGTTCCGTCATTCGCGACGAGAAAAGCGGCCGTCCACTCTATCTCGTCTCGCAGATCGAGAACATCGACGCACGCAAACAGGCCGAGGCGCGTGTCGCCGAAGCGGAAACGCGCTGGAATTTCGCTCTTGCCGGCGCCGGCCAAGGCGTCTGGGACCTGGACATGCGCAAGGGCGGCACGACCTATTCCTCGACCTGGGTCAGGATGCTTGGTTATGCGGATGGCGAGCTCGATGGCGATCCCGACCATTGGCTGACGATGATCCATCCCGACGATCGCGAGACCGTCGCCGAGGCGGATCGGGCCCATCTCGACGGCAAGACGCCATTCTTCGAAGCCGAGTTCAGGATGCGCCACAAGGACGGCCACTGGATGTGGATCCTCGACCGCGGCAAGGTCATCGAGCGTGACGCCGAGGGGAGGCTGATCAGGGCCATTGGCAGCCTGACCGACATTACCCGGCGCAAGGAGGTCGAAGAGCGCCTCGCTGTGTCGGCGACAATGCTCGCCGATGAGAAGGAGCGACTCAGAGTGACGCTCCAGTCGATCGGTGATGCCGTTATCTGCACCGATGCCGCGAACCGCGTCACCTTCATGAATCCGGTCGCTGAAAAGCTGACCGGAGTTTCCGGCGGCGAGGCCCTCGGCAAGATGCTCGGCCATGTCTACTGGGCGGTAGACGAGGAGACGGGTCACAGGATCGGTGTAACCCGGCCGGTGATCGGCAACCAAGCCCCCTCCGATCAGAACAGCCGCGCCGTCCTCATCCGGCGCGACGACACGCGATGCAGCATCCGTCAGGTCGTGTCGCCGATCATCAACGAGCGGAACGAGTTCTGCGGACTGGTCATCGTCTTCCAGGATTTCACCGATGCGCGCGCGCTGCAGCGACAGCTTGCCCACGCCGCCGCGCATGACGCGCTGACCGGCCTGGCCAATCGCTCGAGCTTCATCCGCACGATGGAGGAACTGGTCGATCAGGCGCGCAAGGACGGCACGACAGTGTCGGCCGGAGGCGGCGGACATCAGTTCATGTTCATCGACCTCGATCACTTCAAACTGGTCAACGACACCGGTGGCCACGCGGCTGGGGACGCCTTGCTCAAGCGGGTGGCCGAGGCTATCCGCGGCGTCCTTGGTCTCGAAGACATCGTCGCGCGTCTGGGCGGCGACGAATTCGCGGTCATCCTGAAATCGGGTTCGGCTGCCCGGGCCAAGATCGTGGCGCGATCCATCATCGATGCGATAGCCGGCCTGGATTTCACCTGGGATGGCCGTCCCCACCTGATCGGCGCCAGCGTCGGATTGGCTGCGATCGGCGCCAATTGTGGCGAGGTCGACGAAATCATAGCGAGTGCCGACGCTGCTTGCTATGCCGCCAAGGCGGCCGGCCGTGGATGCGTTTCCGTGGCGCCGGACAGGGTCGACAACAGGACAGAACCGTCCGAGCCGCGGGCTGCCGCGTCCTGACCAGGGTCAATCGGCCGGCGGCCTGTTCGCTGACGCGGACCTGACCAGAGCTCTTTGTTTTCACGCAATTCCCAAGAGCAGTTCACCGTTTCACGGAAACGGCAAACCGCTCCAACTCTTTGTTTTGACGCAATTCCCAAGGGAAAGCGCTGTGCGCTTTTCCCGGGAAAACCGTTTCACACTTTTCCTGGAATTGCTTTAGCGCGTCGGAACGGGCTGTTCGCCGCGATAGTCGTAGAAACCACGCCCGGTCTTGCGGCCGAGCCAGCCGGCCTCGACATATTTGACCAGCAGCGGGCAGGGGCGGTATTTCGAATCCGACAGGCCGTCATGCAGCACCTGCATGATCGACAGGCAGGTGTCGAGGCCGATGAAATCGGCGAGCTGCAGCGGCCCCATCGGATGGTTGGCGCCGAGCCGCATGGCAGTGTCGATGGCGTCGACCGAGCCGACGCCCTCGTAGAGCGTGTAGATCGCCTCGTTGATCATCGGCAGCAGGATGCGGTTGACGATGAAGGCCGGAAAATCCTCCGAAACGGTGATCGTCTTGTCGAGCTGCTTCACATAGGTCTTTGCCGCCTCGAAGGTCTGGTCCTCGGTGGCAATGCCGCGCACCAGCTCGACCAGCTTCATCAGAGGCACCGGATTCATGAAATGGATGCCGATGAAACGCTCCGGCCGGTCGGTCTGCGCGGCGAGCCGCGTGATCGAGATCGACGAGGTGTTCGTCGCCAGGATGGCTTCGGGATTGAGCAGCGGACAGAGCTGCGCGTAGATCTTGCGCTTGACCGTCTCATCTTCGGTCGCCGCCTCGATCACGAGATCGGCGCCGGCAAGGTCGGCCATGGCCGGTGCTGCCGAAATGCGCGCCATCGCGTCGTTGCGCACCTTCTCGTCAAGCTTGCCGGACCCGACCTGACGGGCCATGTTGCCGCTGATGGTGGCGATGCCCTTCTCGATACGGTCGGGCGATATGTCGTAGATCAGCACCTTGTAGCCCGAAAGCGCGGAGACATGGGCGATGCCGCCGCCCATCTGGCCCGCGCCGATGATGCCGATCGTCTCGATCTTGCTCATTACACCGATCCCGTCAAAAGGCCTTTGCAGCCTGCTTTTTGTGCGGTGCAAACTAAAAGGGCGGGGCGACTTCGTCTACCCCACCCCTCACAATTTAATACGGTTTGGCAGAAAGCGTCAAAGCGCCTTTTGCAGTTCCGGCAGGATGACGAAGAGGTCGCCTACAAGGCCGTAGTCGGCGACCTGGAAGATCGGTGCCTCCTCGTCCTTGTTGATGGCGACGATGACCTTGGAATCCTTCATGCCGGCAAGGTGCTGGATGGCGCCGGAGATGCCGACCGCGATGTAGAGATCGGGCGCCACCACCTTGCCGGTCTGGCCGACCTGCCAGTCGTTCGGCGCATAGCCGGCATCGACCGCTGCGCGGGAAGCACCAACGGCGGCCCCGAGCTTGTCGGCGACCGGCAGGATGACCTCCTGGAACTTCTCCGAGGAGCCGAGCGCGCGGCCGCCCGAGATGATGATCTTGGCCGAGGTCAGTTCCGGACGGTCGGTCTCCGAGAGCCTGTTCTCGACGAAGGTCGACAGGCCCGGATTGGCCGCCGCCTTGATCGTCTCGACCGCCGCCGAGCCACCCTCGGGAGCCGCCTGGAAGGAGGCCGTGCGGACAGTGATGACCTTCTTGGCGTCGGTCGACTGCACCGTCTGGATGGCGTTGCCGGCATAGATCGGCCGCTTGAAGGTGTCGGGCGACACCACTTCGATGATCTCGGACACCTGCGCGACATCGAGGAGCGCGGCCACGCGCGGCGCGACATTCTTGCCCGACGAGGTCGCCGGCGCGATGATCGTGTCATAGGCGCCGGCCAGCGACACAACGAGCGCGGCCATCGGTTCGGCGAGACGCTCGGTGAGTTCGTCGGCGTCGGCGAGCAGCACCTTGCTTACGCCCTTGAGCTTGGCGGCGGCATCCGCTGCCGGCTTGGCGCCCTTGCCGGCAACCAGCACATGCACGTCCGAACCGATCTGCAGGGCCGCAGAAAGCGCCTTGGCGGTCTGCTCGGAAAGGGTGGCGTTGTCGTGTTCCGCGATGAGGAGAATTGCCATTTTATCTGTTCCTTTCCCGATCGCTTACAAAACGCCGGCTTCGTTCTTG
The DNA here is from genome assembly GCF_059683645.1 of Mesorhizobium sp. RCAM 05104. NCBI lineage: Bacteria > Pseudomonadati > Pseudomonadota > Alphaproteobacteria > Hyphomicrobiales > Phyllobacteriaceae > Mesorhizobium > Mesorhizobium sp. RCAM 05104. The sequence continues at coordinate 4,595,376 of NZ_CM185033.1, forward strand.
AGCTTGTCGACCAGTTCGGCGACGCTCTTGACCTTGACGCCCGCCTTGCGGCCGCTTGGCTCCTCGGTCTTGATGACCTTCAGCCGCGGCTTGACGTCGGCGCCGTAGTCGGCCGGGGTCTTTTCGTCGAGCTGCTTCTTCTTGGCCTTCATGATGTTGGGCAAAGAGGCATAGCGCGGCTGATTGAGGCGAAGGTCGGCGGTGACGATTGCCGGCATCTTCAACTCCACTGTCTGCAGGCCGCCGTCGACTTCGCGCGTCACCTTGGCCTTGTCGCCGTCGATCACCACCTTGGAAGCGAAGGTGCCTTGCGCCCAGCCGAGCAAAGCCGCCAGCATCTGGCCGGTCTGGTTGGAATCGTCGTCGATCGCCTGCTTGCCGAGGATGACGAGGCCAGGCTGTTCGGCGTCGACGACGCCCTTCAGCACCTTGGCGACGCCGAGCGGCTCGGTCTGCTCATCGGTCTTGACCAGGATGGCGCGGTCCGCGCCCATGGCGAGCGCGGTGCGCAGGGTTTCCTGCGCCTGCTGCGGGCCGATCGAGACGACGATGATCTCCTCGGCCTTGCCGGCTTCCTTCAGCCGGATCGCTTCCTCGACCGCGATCTCGTCGAACGGGTTCATCGCCATCTTGACATTGGCGAGTTCCACCGCCGAACCGTCAGCCTTCACGCGAACCTTCACATTCGCATCCACAACCCGCTTCACGGGCACAAGGATCTTCATTTGCCTGTCACCTCTTCACGATAGTTGGGCGCGCTATAACAGCCTGCGCCCCTTCTGAGTTGTCGAAAGCCGACATTCCGGATGGAAATTCTGGTCTTTGACCGCCTTGGGCTCAGACGGAGACGTTTCCGTAGTTGCGGCAACCCTGCACGTCAATACGCCGCAAGCCGGTCAAATCGGTTCAGTCGGGACTGGAAGTGTTTCCTCGCCCCCAGCGCGGCGGCGCGGCGGGCGGCTCGGGCGTCACCGGAGCGGAAACCGGAGACTGCTCGGGACGGGCAACGGCGCCATCCTCGTCAGCGGGCGCAAACAGCGGCACGCCGCGGCTGCGCAGGACAAGCACCAGCACGGCTCCGGCGATGATGCCGCCGATATGGCAGGCCCAGGAAATCTGGTCCTCGCCCCCGGCGACGAACATCACCACCTGGAAAAGCACCCACAGGACGAGCGGGATGAAGGCTGGAATGCGCAGCGGGATGCGGGCAAAGGCCAGCACCCATACCTTCACGCGAGGATAAAGGATCAGATAGGCGACGACCACGCCGGCAATGGCACCCGACGCACCGATCAGCGGCACCTGCGAGTCCCATCCGACGAGCCCCTGGAAGGCAGCTCCGGCGATGGCGCACAAGACATAGAAGATGAGGTAGCGGAAATGGCCGAGCGCGTCCTCGACATTGTCGCCGAACACCCACAGGAACAGCATATTGCCGCCCAGGTGGAAGATGTCGGCATGCAGGAAGGAATAGGTGAGATAGCTCAGGCTCTCGGGGATGACGACAAAGCGGGGGTCGAGTTCGGCGGTGTCATGAACGACCGACGGGATGAAGCCGAGGCCGAGCACCGCCGCATTGGTGAAGTTCTCGCCGCCGAGCGATGTGATGAGATAGACCACGGCGTTGACCACGATCAGGCCGATCGTCACATATTGCAGCCTGATATGCCGCAGCCTGTTGGTGTCGTAAAGCGGGATGAACATCGATCCCCGGCCCCTTCCGCTTTCGGACAGTTCAGCGGTTCTTGCCGGGAACCCATAGCACGTCGGCATTTCCGTTGTCATTGACCGCACGGGCGGCGACAAACAGGAAATCCGAGACACGGTTGATGTATTTCAGCGCGTCGCGGTTGACGTGCTCGCGCGGGTCCTGGGCCAGGGCCACGATCAGCCGTTCGGCCCGTCGCGCCACGGTGCGGGCCAGATGCAAGGCGGCGGCCGCCGGCGAGCCGCCGTTCAGCACGAAGGATCTGAGCGGCTGAAGGTCCTTGTTGAGCAGGTCGATATCCTTTTCGATCCGGTCGGTCTGCGCGGCGATGATGCGCAGCGGTTCATAGCCGAGCGGCTTGCCGTCGTCGGGCACGGCGAGATCGGCGCCGAGATCGAAGAGATCGTTCTGGATGCGGGAAAGCATGGCGTCGATCGCCTGATAGGTCTGCGCGGTGTGGACGCGGGCCATGCCGATACAGGCATTGGCCTCGTCGACCGTGCCATAGGCGTCAACCCGCAGATCGGATTTCAGCCGCCGTTCGCCGGTTCCGAGACCCGTGGTGCCATCGTCGCCGGTGCGGGTGTAGATCTTGTTGAGCTTGACCACGTCGCCTCCTGGACGGCCGGTTTCCTCACTTGCGGGTGAAATACACCGCCAGCAGAATCAGCGCCAGCGCCATGGCCTGCAGGAGAACGCGCGCCTGCATCAGCTTGTTCGAGGTGACGCCGGAACCGCCACGCATCATGTTGATGAGACCGCGAATGAGCACGATCACCACGGCGACCATGACCAGAATGGCGAGGATGTTGAAGGTGGTGGCCATTGTTGCGTTCCCAGTTCCCTTGCGTCAGGCGCGTTTGGCGAGCAGGCGGTAGAGCATCGATGCCGGCAGGATGCGCTTGAGCACGACGCCGATTCTGGCCGGCACTGTTACCACATAGTGCGGACGCGGGCGCCGCGACAGAAGTGCATGGCGCAGGGCTTTGTGAACCACTTCCGGCCCGGGCTTCAGCCGTGATCGGCTGCCGCCGGCCCTCAGCCGTTGCAGCTGCGCCTGGTAGTCCGCACGATGCACGGAATTCTCGTGGTCGATGTTCTTCAAGAACCACACCAGGCCGTTGCTGGCGATCTTCGATGTCACCGGCCCCGGTTCGATCAGCGAGACATGGACGCCGCTGCCGGCCAGTTCCTGGCGTTGGCAAAGCATCAAGGCCTCCAGCGCGTGTTTCGACGCCGAATAGGCGCCGCGAAAGCGCACCGGCGTCAGGCCGAGGATCGACGAACAATGGACGATGCGGCCATGACCCTGACGGCGCATCACCGGCACCAGGCGGCGGGTCAGGTCATGCCAACCGAAGAAATTCGCCTCGAACTGCTGCTTGAGCGCCGCAACGGCCAAGTCCTCGACGGCGCCGGGCTGAGCGTAGGCGCCGTTGTTGAACAGGGCATCGAGCTTGCCGCCCGTGCGCTCCAGAACCGACGCAACCAGCGCCTCAATGGATGCGGCTTCGCTGTAGTCGAGATAGAAGGCCTCGATGCCGTCAGCCTCGAGCGCGGCGATATCCTCAGGCTTGCGCGCCGTCGCGAACACCCGCCAGCCTTCGATCTTCAACGCACGCGCGCAGAAGGCGCCTATTCCCGAGGATGCGCCGGTGACGATGATCGAGCGCAATTCTCGCGCCTGACTGCTCGTGGTTTCGCCAAGGGTTGCCATTTGCCGCAATCCCTTCCCATATTCCCGGCGTGGAGACAATTGGAGGGACGCGGTTCTCAATGCGGAAGATCGTAGCCCTCAAGCGCGTTCTCTATGACGCGCTCGGCCATTTCAACACCGATGACGGCTGGGCGATGGCCAGCCATCTGGCGATCACCTCGTTGATGGCGCTGTTCCCGTTCCTGATCTTTGCCACGACGCTCGCCAGCTTCCTTGGCGCGCAGGCGTTCTCCGACACGGCGGTGCACCTGGTCTTCGACACATGGCCCGAGCAGATCGCCAAGCCGATCGCGCGTGAAGTGCTCAATGTGCTGACCGTCAGGCGCACCGACCTTTTGACCTATGGCGTGCTGCTGGCCGCCTACTTTGCCTCGAATGGCATCGAGGCGCTGCGCACCTCGCTCAACCGCGCCTATCGCGTCTCGGAAACACGTGGCATCATCTATCGCCGGGTGCAGAGCATCGTCTTCGTGCTGATCGCGACGGCCGGGTTCCTGGCCATCAGCGTGCTTCTGGTGTTCGCGCCGCTGCTGGCGCGGCTCGCCGAAGCCCATATCGAAGGTATCAAGCCCTATATGGGCACGATCACGCTATGGCGTTACGTCATCGCCTCGGTGGTCATTGTCGGCGGGCTGTTTGCCGTGCATTTCTGGCTCCCGGCGGGCAAGCGCCGCTTCGTGTCGATCGTACCCGGCATCATCTTCACCTTGGCGGCATGGCTTGTCGGCTCGACCGTCTTCGCTTCCTACCTCGATCATTTCTCGTCCTATGTGACGACCTATGCCGGCCTTGCCTCGATCATGATCGCGGTGGTTTTCCTCTATATGATCTCGGCGATCTTCATCCTCGGCGGCGAGCTCAATGCCGCGATCAGCCGCTACCTGGAGGCGCGCGCCCGAGTCGGCTGACCCTGTGCCTTGGTCTGTCGAGCTGTTGCCAGGCCAACCCCGAAGGTCGTGATCGCCATGCCGACAATCTGCAGCGCATTGAGCTGCTCGTCGAACAGGGCCCAGGCGATGATGGCCGTCACCGCCGGCACCAGGTAGAACAGCGAGGCGACCTTCGACATCTCGCCGTCGCGGATCATCACCATCAACAGGAAGATGGCGCCGAGCGACAGCACCAGCACCAGCCAGGCCATGGCGAAGATCAATTCGCCGTTGATGACCACGGTGCGTGTTTCAAAAGCGAGCGAGGCCAGTATCATCAGCGAGGCGCCGCCGACATACTGCCACATGGTCGCCGCGACGAGGTCGCCGCCGGAGGCGAAGCGCTTCTGCCAGATGGTGCCGGCGCTCATGCCGAGCACTGAGACCAGCGAGGCGGTGAGCGTGGCCGCCGTCACGCCGCCGCCTAGCGCACCAAGCTTTGGCCACAGCACGATGACGATGCCGACGAGGCCGATACCCAGGCCAAGCCAGTGGCGCGGCAGGATCGCCTCGCCGAGAAACTTGCCGGCAAGAACGGCCGTGATCAGCGGCTGCAAGCCGACGATCAGGGCCGAGAACCCGGCCGGCATGCCCCTGTGGATGGCCCAGAAGACGGCGCCGAGATAGACGCCATGCATGAGGATGCCGGCGCCGGTGGCATGCAGCGCTTCCTTGCGCGTGGCTCGCTTCGAGCCCAGCACGGGCATCAGGACAGCCAGCAGGATGGCAGCTATGACGAAACGCGCGGCGAGGAAGGTGAACGGCTCCGCCCATGGCATGGCGTAGCGCGCGCCGATGAAGCCGGTTGCCCACAGGACAACGAAGGTGGCGGGGATGAACCGCTTGATGCTGTGCATTTTCCGGAGACCGCCGCGCTGGTGAGAATTGACCTGGCGATGCTCTAATGCGGTTCAACCCGGCGCGCAAAACGAAACGATTGATCCATGCATCACCGGAATTCAACGGGCGGCGAATTAGACGCGTGGTTTGTTCGAACCGCGCAGGGATCAAAGCCCGACCATCCGCCTGACGTCCTCCGGGGACGCGCCGGCATCGCGCAAGGCGGCAAGGCCCGTGTCCTTCAGGCTCTTCGACAGCTTTCGTCCGTCCGGTCCGAGGATGAGACGATGGTGGAAATAGGCCGGCCGCGGCAGTTCCAGGATTTCCTGAAGCAGGCGCTGCACGCCGGTGGCGGAAAACAGGTCCTGTCCGCGCACGACATGGCTGACGCCTTGCAGCGCATCGTCCATGACGACCGCGAGGTGGTAGCTGGTCGGGATATCGCGGCGCGCCACGATCACGTCGCCCCAGTCCTGCGGACGGGCTTCGACGGAGCGCGTCGCGGAAAGCGTCTCATCAACGAATTCGGCCCATGCGAGGTCGTGGCCCGCACGCGCCATGGCGGTGCCGACATCAAGCCGCCAGGCGAAGGGCGCGTTCTCGGCGATCCGCCGCTTGCGTTCCTTGACCGGCATCGCCTTGTCGGCCGGGGGATAGAGTGGCACGCCGTCGGGATCGCGCGGCCAGTCGCGCCCACGCTGTTCGCTATCGGTGATGAAAGCGCGGATCTCGGCACGGCTCATGAAGGCGGGGTAGACGAGTTCCTCCCGGATCAACCGGTCAAGCGTCGCCCCATACTCGGCGAAATGCTCGGACTGGCGGCGCGCCGGCTGTTCCCAGACAAGCCCCAGCCACTTCAGATCGGCTAGCATGCCGGCCTCGAATTGCGGCGTGCAGCGCGTCGTGTCGATGTCCTCGATGCGCAGCAGCAGCCGGCCGCCGGCGGCGCGCGCCAATTTTTGATTGAGCAGCGCCGAATAGGCATGGCCGAGATGCAGTTCGCCGTTGGGGCTGGGAGCGAAGCGGAATGTCAGGAGTGTCATCTGTCCGGCGGCAATCATGTTTTGCGGCGCTTCGCCAATTGCTACCTTGTAGAGGATCAAGGAACAAGAATGCATGCAACGCATCGCCACGCTCGACGACATTGCACGGGGGCTCGACGCGCTTTGCGTGATCGACCCGCGGCTGGAAAAGGTGCGTGGCATGGCAGGCGAAGTGCCGCTGCGGCTCTCCGAGCCAGGGTTCAGGAGCCTCGCCTCGATCGTCGTCTCACAGCAAGTGTCCCGCGCCAGCGCCGATGCCATCTTCGGACGGCTGACCAGGCTCGTCGATCCGTTGACGCCGCAGGCGATCCTTGCCGCCGGCGAGGACATGTTTCGCGAGGCCGGCCTGTCGCGGCCGAAGCAGCGTGGTCTGGTCGCCGTTGCCCAGGCCGTGGTCGGCGGCCTCGACCTTCACCACCTCTGTTCGCTCGACGCCCAGGAGGCGATCACGACGATGACGGCGGTGCCCGGCATCGGTCCCTGGACGGCGGAAGTGTATCTTTTGTTCGCCGCCGGCCACCCCGATATCTTCCCCGCGCGCGACGTCGCCTTGCAGAGCGCGGTCGGCCACGCGCTAGGCATCGATCCGCGTCCGCCGGAGAAAACGCTGATCGCATTGGCCGAATCATGGAGCCCGTGGCGAGGTGTCGCATCGCGGCTTTTCTGGTCCTACTACCGCGAAACCAAGGGGCGGGATGCCGCGCCCCCGGCCTGAATCCGCGAAAAAGCATAAAAATCATACATTTTTGGCGCTTCAGCGACGCGACAATCCGCTTCACATCCCTGTCATGTCGGGCTTACAGTATCCGCGCCGTTCGGTCCTAGAACGAAGGAGGTCAACACGTGACGGTTGCCGTATCTCCGGATGGGCTTCCAGCGCTGGTGCTGAATGCGGATTACCGTCCGCTCAGCTATTACCCCTTGTCGCTCTGGTCGTGGCAGGACGCCATCAAGGCGGTGTTCCTCGACCGGGTGAATATCGTCGCCGAATACGAGCACGCCGTATCCTCGCCGACCTTCTCGATGAAGCTGCCGAGCGTCGTCAGCCTGAAGGCCTATGTGAAGCCGTCCAGGCATCCAGCCTTCACCCGCTTCAATGTCTTCCTGCGCGACCGCTTCCAGTGCCAATATTGCGGCACGCCGGAGGATCTGACCTTCGATCACGTCATCCCCCGCCATCGTGGCGGCGCGACGACGTGGGAGAATGTCGTCGCCGCCTGTTCGCCATGCAATCTCAGGAAGGGCGGCATGATGCCGGCGCACGCCAAGATGTGGCCGCTGCAGAAGCCCTACCAGCCGACGGTGCACGACCTGCACAACAACGGCCGCCTGTTCCCACCCAACCATCTGCATGAGAGCTGGATGGATTATCTCTATTGGGATGTCGAACTGGAACCCTGAGATCGTCCGAGAATTCGGGAGGCTGGCCGTCTGGAGCGATTGTCTGCGCTTCCGATGCTCACGGACCAAATGTCCGCTCCGCTTCGGTTCTCGACAATCACCCCAGACGACTCAGCCTGCCGAATTCTTGAACGATCTCGGATCGGCTCAGTTCTGGTGAGTTAGTCGCGGGTGAGGGCGCCGCGGAAGGCGACGGCGGCGAGGACAAGGCTGGCGATCGCGTTCCAGCCGGCCAGCGACAGGCCGAGGATGCGCAGCGCCGCCTTGTCGCAGGAGGGCGGCACGAATTTGTCGAGCGCGTCGAGCACGCCCTTGCCGCCGGTATCGACCGGCCCTGCGCCCGCGGTGCAATCGGTCGGGCCTGCCCACCACGCCCATTCGACGCCGGAATGGTAGACGCCGAGATAGAGGCCGTAGAGCATCAGCAGGCCGCCGATGGCCAGCAGGCCGCGCGTCACCCATGCGGGCGCTTGCAGCGTTGATGCAAGCACCGCCAGTACCATCAACGGCACGCCGACATAGTAGGGTGTGCGCTGCTCGAGGCAGAGGTGGCAGGGGATGTATCCGCCGAGATATTGGAAGCCCAGCGCCGAGCCGACCGTGGCGGCCATGGCGACTGCGAGAAACAAGGCGGTCCGCGTTCGCTGGCGTCCGGTGTCGGCATTCATGGTCGCTGTCATGGGTCTTTCGTCCGTTGCGTTCGCCGCCCGCTCAGTCTCGTTTCAATCCATGTGTCCCAAAGCCGCCGGGCACTTTTTGGGCGACATGGACTAGAGGGCGTATTTGACCAGGATATAGAGCAAAATCAGGGCAGCCGCCGCGGCACCCGCGATCAGGCCAAGGCGCTTTTCGATGAACTCGCGGATCGGCTCGCCGTAACGGCGCAACAGCCAGGCCAGCAGCAGAAAGCGGGCGCCGCGCGCCACGATCGCCAGCACGATGAACAGCGCCAGATTGACGCCGATGACGCCGGACAGGATGGTCACCACCTTGATCGGCGGCAAATGGGCAGCGCCAGAAGTGATCAGCATCAGGATGATGAAGCCGACGCCTGACGAGGTGCGCAACTGTTCGAATTCGTCATATTTGCCATAGAATTCGAGGATGGGCCTCGCCACCGCGTCATAGGCGTAGTGGCCGATGAACCAGCCGGCGATGCCGCCCAGCACCGAGGCGACGGTGGCGATCAGCGCGTAACGATAGGCGCGATCCGGCCGCGACAGCGCCATCGGCAAGAACAGCACGTCGGCCGGCACCAGAAACACCGAGCTTTCGACGAAAGCGATGAAGGCCAGCCACCATTCGGCGGATTTCCTGGCCGCCAGCGACAAGGTCCAGTCGTAAAGTCCGCGAAGCATCGGCACTCCTAATGCGTGTCGCCCAAAAGTGCGCAGCGGTTTCGGGACAAGACAAGGAACCCAAAGCACGCCATCCGTCCTTTCAGACACGCCGCGCCTTGATGCGCCGCCTGTCTAGAAAGATTTTCCGCGCTGCACAATGGCAGGGCCATCACGAAATCGAAAGGCGCAGTTTGGTCGCATCCGGGGCACCTGAGAATTGGCCTGTTGACGAACAGGCCTCCGACCGTATAGTCCGCGCCCATCCAGGCCGCCCGGCCTGAGCCCCTATGGCGGAATTGGTAGACGCGCTCGACTCAAAATCGAGTTCCGCAAGGAGTGCTGGTTCGATCCCGGCTAGGGGCACCATTTCATTTTATCGAGCCGTCGGCGCTCAGCGCATGTTGCCGGTATGGCCCTGCGAATATCTGCCGGGCTGAGGCCAGACCGTCAGGCCGTGAGGCTCAAGGCCGACCCGGATTTTCGTCACGGCGCCCGAGGTCGTGTCGATCATGTAGACTTCGCTGTCAAAGCGGCCGGACAGCCACAATTGCTTGCCGTCGGCGCTGACGTTGCCCATGTCGGAGCTGCCGCCGCGAGGTATGGGCCATTGCGCGACAACCGAGCGGGTGGCGAAATCGATGACGGTGACGCTGCCCGGCCCCTTCGAACGGCCTTGCTCCATCTTGTGCGAGCCGCGGTTCGAAACGGAGAGCTTTGTCCCGTCACGGCTGACGACAAAACCGTGCGTTCCGATACCGGTGGCGATGAAGCCGATCTCGGAAAAGGTGTCTGCGTCGATCAGGAACACGCCGTCGTTCATCATGTCGGCGACATGGAAGACCTTGCCGCGTCCATTCAGCCGCGGAAGGTCGAGGTCATGGTCTACCGCCGTTTCAACAAGCTCTTCATCCGGTTGCGCAACAGGCGGGCCATGTTGCGGGTCTCGCGGTAGAGATGCAGTTGCGAGGCGGCCTGGCGGGTGAGCCGGTCGGCATCGGGCGTCAGTCCTATCACCAGCGTGCCCATCGGCTTGCGCTCGGTCCACAGCCGGCTCATCACCGGATGGTCGGGCACGGCGCAGGAATCGGTCATCATGATGTTGGGATCGTCGAGATGCTGCTTCGTCACCTCGATCATCAGCAGCGTGCCCGGCGAATAGGCCGACAGCGTCTCGTCATAGGCCGTCTTCCAGGTGTAAGCGACGCCAGCTTCGACGAAGACGATCAGGCAAGCGATGGTGCGGCCGTCGAGCGTCAGCGAATGGATGCGGCACATGTCCTGCTCGGCCAGCCGGTGCACGGCTTCGCGGGCAAAGGCAGCACGGTAGCGGTCGATCGCCATGGCGGTGCGTTCGCGACCTTTCCAGCCGGCCGCTTCCAGCGTCAAGAAGCTTTCGATGGCATGGCGGATGTCTTCGGGCCCGCGCGCCACGATATGGTCAAGCTTGCCGAGGTCGCCAAGGCGCCGCTTCAGGCGGCGGAACTCGCGATAGTGGTGCGAGCGCAGCGAGACCTTCAGATACTCGTCGCCGTCGAGCGCGCTCTCCAGCACGGGGCGCTGGGTCTCACCGGTGGTGACCAGCATCAGGCCGCGCGTCTCGGCCACGGTGGCCAGCAGGCTCGCCACCTGGCCGTCGAGCCTGATGTCGGGCAGGACGAACACTTTCGGCAGCTTGAGGTGCGGGCGTGACAGCATCGCGAAGAAATCCTCGACGACGCCGACCGGGTCGTCGCGGTCGACCAATGGCGTGCCGAGCGGGCCGAACGGGCTCGACCATGTGCGCATGACCGGGACACCGAGCGGCGTCACCGGCCGCTCAACCGAGAGCGGCACCAGCAGGCGCAGCCTGTTGCGGTATTCGTCGCCGTCGCGGATGACCGCCAGCCGCACCTCGCGATCCTCCAGCCGGGGCATGGCGGGCGCCAGGAAGCGCGGATTGAAGAAAACGTTCGGCTCGATCGTGCGGGCGCACAGATAGTCGAGTTCCTCGACCAGGTCGAAGCCGGCCGATGCTGGGTAGATGGCCAGCTTGCGCTCGGGCCGGTTGTTGGCGAGGATTTCGATATGGGCGGGATCGGCGTCGCGGGTCAGCCCGGCAAGGCCGGACACCATCGCGCCGGCCGTGCCGCCGCTGGTTTCCTCGAGCAACGGGACGGCGGCCATCACGCGGCTCCTTTCGCGGGCACGAAGATGAGCATGACGATGCCCAGCTTGCGCCAGACCGTGAAGGACAGCGCGCTGGCCTCGAAGATCATGGCAAAGGCGGTGGCCATCGCCGCGCCCCACAGGCCGAAAAGCGGAATCAGCACCACGTTGAGAGCGATGTTGAAGGCCAGCGTCATGGCATAGACGGCGGCGCAGATGTTCTGGTTGCCGCTCATCGTCAGCAGGCTTTCGCAAGGGCCGACGGCGGCCCGCGCCACGACGCCGAAGACGAGCAGGAACAGCAGCGGATAGCCGCTGGTGAATTCGGGGCCGAACAGCACCAGCATCGGCTCGCCCAGCGCCAGCACCAGCATCGCCATCAACAGCGACGGCCAGAATGTCCACGACACCGTCTCGCGGGCGAAGGCGGCAAGTTTCTCCGGCTCGCCATGGGTGAACTGCGCATAGCGCTGGGCAACGCCGGCCTTGACGGCGAAATAGACGAAATGCACCAGCGCCAGCGTCTTGACGGTGGCGAAATAGATGGCGACGTCGTTGGGATCCATATAGGCGCCGACCATCAGCACGTCGGCATTGGTGAGCAGGAAGAAGAAGCTCTCGACCAGGAAGATCGGCAGCGAGACGACGAACCATTCGGCGAAATGCACCTTCATCGGTCCCGCCGGTATCCGCTTTTCCAGCCGATGGGTGACGCCGATGAGTTGACCGAGCGTGGTGACGTAGGTGGCGGCGATCGAAGCGAATATCGCCGTCCTGGCATCGGGGGCGTAACCCGCCAGCAGCATCAGCGCCATGAACAGCAGGATCAGCACCGGCCGCACCAGATAGGTCGGCGACAGGGCAAACAACGCCCAGCTATTCGCCCTGGCCTGGCCTTGCAACAGATCCGAGAGCGCGATCATCGGCAGGCAAATGACGCCGAGGATGAACGGTATCACATAGTAGTTCTCGATCCACGGCGAAGCCAGCCAGACGCCGAGCGCGCCGAGCCCGGCGATGATGGTGGAGGCGATCAGCACGAACAGGCGGCTGGCCAGCACGATGCCGCGCAGTTCGTCCATCAAGCCGCGCTCGCGGTATTCGGGGATGAAACGAATGACCGAGGTATGGAAGCCGAGGCAGGCGAGGTTGCCGACGATGACCATCGTCACCCAGACGAGGACGAAGATGCCGTACTCGAACGAGCCGATCCAGCGCGCCATCAGCACCTGGCTGACGAAGGCGATGACGGCGCTGATGATGCGGATGGAGAAGGCGATGACCGACATGCGGCCGGCCTCGCCGCGCTCGTCGGCGGTGAACAGCACGGCATCGATGCGGTCAAGCAACGGCCCGATGCGCAGCGCCAAACGCTGCGGCAGGAACCGCCCGGCTGTCGTGGCCGCGGAAAAGCGCACCCCGATTACTCTCCGTTTTCCGCCTCTTTTTCAGGCGTTGGTGTAGCGGAGACACCTTAAGAAACGGTTGGGTGGGTTCTCCCTTCGCCCCGTTCACGGGGAGAAGGGAAGAAGCGCCTTACGCGAACGCGCCGTGGCAGTGCTTGTACTTCTTGCCTGACCCGCACGGGCAGGCTTCGTTACGGCCGACCTTGCCCCAGGTCGCAGGGTTGTTCGGGTCGCGGTCCTCGGGAGCAACGATGGCGGCCGCATCCGGGCGGACCAGAAGGGCGGTCTCGCCGCCTTCAAAATCGTTCTCGCCGGTGGTGCCGTCGATATGCGTGCCGAACATGTCGGGTGCCTCCGGCGGCGGCGCCTCGGCGGCCTGGCGGACCAGCTCGACGCGCATCAGCTGCGCGGTGACGGCCTGGCGCAGATTGCCGAGCATCGCCTGGAAGAGCTCGAACGCCTCGCCCTTGTATTCCTGCAGCGGATCGCGCTGGGCGTAGCCGCGGAAGCCGACGACCGAACGCAGATGGTCGAGATTGACGATGTGCTCGCGCCACAGATGATCGAGTGTCTGCAGCACCACCGAACGCTCGACATAGGTCATCACCTCGGGGCCGAAACGATCGGCGCGTTCCTTGGCGGCGGCGTCGGCGGCCTGGGTGATGCGCTCGCGGATGTCGTCCTCGGCGATGCCCTCTTCCTTGGCCCACTCGTCGACCGGCAGGTCGAGGTTGAGGAATTCGGCGACCTCGGCCTTCAGGCCCGCGACATCCCACTGCTCGGCATAGGCGTTTTCGGGAATGGCCTTGGCGACGATCTCGTCGATGACCCCCTCGCGCATCTCGGCGATGATCTCGGGCAGGCCCTCGCCGTCCATCAGCTCGATGCGCTGCTCGAACACCACCTTGCGCTGGTCGTTGGAGACGTCGTCATATTTCAACAGGTTCTTGCGGATGTCGAAGTTGCGCGCCTCGACCTTCTTCTGCGCCTTTTCCAGCGCCTTGTTGATCCACGGATGGATGATCGCCTCGTCTTCCTTGAGGCCGAGCTTCTGCAGCATGCCGTCCATGCGCTCGGACCCGAAGATGCGCATCAAATCGTCCTGCAGAGACAGGAAGAATTTCGAGCGGCCGGGATCGCCCTGGCGGCCGGAGCGGCCGCGCAGCTGGTTGTCGATGCGGCGCGATTCGTGGCGTTCGGTGGCGAGCACATAGAGGCCGCCGGCGGCCAGCGCCTTTTCCTTCAGCCTGGCGACGTCGTCACGGATCGCCTTTTCCATGGCCTCGCGCTCGGGCCCTTCAGGCATGTCGCCCAGCTCGTCGGCGATGCGCATGTCGGCATTGCCGCCGAGCTGGATGTCGGTGCCGCGGCCGGCCATGTTGGTGGCGATGGTGATGGCGCCCGGCTTGCCGGCCTGGGCGACGATCGCCGCCTCGCGCTCGTGGTGGCGGGCGTTCAGCACCTCGAAATCCTTGAAGCCTTCCTTGCGCAGGCGCTCGGCCAGCTGCTCGGACTTCTCGATCGAGGTCGTGCCGACCAGCGTCGGCTGGCCCTTGGCGCTGGCTTCGCGGATCTCCTTGACGATCGCCTTGTATTTTTCCTCGACCGTCCGGTAGACCTCGTCGTCCTCGTCCTTGCGGATGACCGGCAGGTTGGTCGGGATCTCGGTGACGTCGAGATTGTAGATGTTGCCGAATTCCTCGGCCTCGGTCAGCGCCGTGCCGGTCATGCCGGCGAGCTTCTTGTAGAGGCGGAAATAGTTCTGGAAGGTGACGGAGGCCAGCGTCTGGTTCTCCGGCTGGATCGTCACGTGCTCCTTGGCCTCGAGCGCCTGGTGGAGGCCTTCCGAATAGCGGCGGCCGGGCATCATGCGGCCGGTGAACTCGTCGATGATGACGATCTCGTCGTTGCGGACGATGTAATCCTTGTCCTTCTGGAACAGGCGGTGCGCCTTGAGCGCATTGTTGACATGGTGGACGATGGCGACGTTCTCGACGTCGTAGAGCGACTCGCCCTTCAGCAGGCCGGCGTCGCGCAGCAGGTTCTCCAGCTTCTCGGTGCCTTCCTCGGTGAAGATCGAGGTCTTCTGCTTTTCGTCGATCTCGTAGTCCTGCGGCTGCAGCTGGATGATGAAGGTGTCGATGGTGTTGTACATTTCCGAGCGGTCCTCGAGCGGACCGGAAATGATCAGCGGCGTGCGCGCCTCGTCGACCAGGATTGAATCGACCTCGTCGACGATCGCGTAATTGTGGCCGCGCTGCACCATCTGGGCGCGCTCGTACTTCATGTTGTCGCGCAGATAGTCGAAGCCGAGCTCGTTGTTGGTGGCGTAGGTGACGTCGGCGGCGTAAGCGACGCGACGTTCCTCGTCGGACAGGCCATGGACGATGACACCGACCGAGAGGCCGAGGAACTTGTAGACGCGGCCCATCCATTCGGAGTCGCGGGTGGCGAGATAGTCGTTGACGGTGACGACATGGACGCCGTTGCCGGCGAGCGCGTTGAGATAGACCGGCAGCGTCGCGACCAGGGTCTTGCCCTCGCCGGTGCGCATCTCGGCAATGCCGCCATTGTGCAGCACCATGCCGCCGATCAGCTGGACATCGAAGGGGCGCATGCCGAGCACACGGCGCGCCGCCTCGCGGGCGGTCGCAAAGGCAGGCACCAGCAGGTCATCGAGCGTGGCGCCATTGGCGATGTCCTGGCGGAATTTCGCGGTGCGGCCGACCAACTCCTCGTCGGAGAGCGCCCGCATCTCGTTTTCCATGGCGTTGATCGCCTCGACACGGGGCCGGGTCGATTTGACCCGACGGTCGTTGGAGGAACCGAAAACCTTACGGGCGAGACCGCCGAGACTGACCATCCAATGGTCCTTTCGATAGAATTCTCAATCTTGAGACGGGCGCCGGCCGGCCCCATCAATTCCACGTGAACGCACCGCCTGAATACGGGCAAACACAAAAAGCGCCCGGAAAACGGTTCTGGACGCAAAGTCGTTGGACAGATAAGAGGGGGCTCAACTGATGTCAACGCCGCGCTGGCCCTGCCGGTCGCGCCAAATTCCGCCACAATCTGGCTGATCTGGAAGCCACCCCGCTCTTTACAATCCCTTACCGGAGTTATCTTCATGTCCTTGTTGTTCCGCCGCGCGTCGCTCGCCAGCCTTGGCTTGGCATTCGGCCTGTCGGCTCTTTCGCTGTCGCCGCTGAGGGCGCAGGAAGCCGCTCCCGCCCCGGCCGATGCCGCAGCACCTGCCCCGGCGGATGCGGCAGCACCTGCCGCGAAACCTGTCGACCCGAACGCCGTCGTCGCCACGATCAACGGCCAGCCCTTGACCGAGGCCGACCTCGTGCTCGCCGAAGGCGAGCTGTCGCAGCAATTCGCGCAGCTGCCGGCCGAGCAGCGCCGCGCCGCCGCGCTTTCGGCGGCCATCGAAATCCGCGTCATGGCCGCCCAGGCGGTCACCACAGGCCTCGACAAGGATCCCGACTTCCAGCGCCGCATGGCCTTCCTGCAGCAGCGCGCGCTGCATGGCGAGATGGTCGAGAAGGGCGTCGTCGACAAGGTCACCGACGCCGAGGTGCGCGCCCGCTACGACCAGGAAATCGCCAACACGCCACCGGTCAACGAGGTGCATGCCCGTCACATCCTCGTGAAGACGAAGGAAGAGGCCGAGGCCATCATCAAGCAGCTCGACGGCGGCGCCGATTTCCAGAAGCTCGCCAACGAACACACCAGCGACCCGAGCGGCAAGACCAGCGGCGGCGATCTCGGCTGGTTCGGACCTGGCCAGATGGTGCCGGAGTTCGACAAGGCAGCTTTTGCGCTCGAGGTTGGCAAGTACACCGAGCAGCCGGTGCAGTCGCAGTTCGGCTGGCATGTCATCAAGCTCGAAGACAAGCGCACCAAGCAGCCGCCGGCCTTCGACGAGGTCAAGGACCAGGCCAAGCAGGCGGTCATCCGCGACAAGTATTTCGCGCTGGTCAAGTCGCTGCGCGGCGGCGCCAAGGTCGAGATTCCGGACGCCAACCTGAAGAAGGCGGTCGATACGCTGGAAAGCGCCAAGTAAGCCTGGAATAATTTTTGGAAGGGGCGCGGCAGCCAAGGGTTGCCGCGCCCTTTTTTGTCGACCCGGTGCCAGTCGTGTATTATTTGCCGGACGCGGCTATGCCTCGCATCACGTAGTGGACCGCCTTGCGCATCGTCGCTTCGTCCTCGTCGAGACGATTGGTCAACAGATGCGTCCAGGCGAACGACGCGATCAGGTCGGCGACCAGCGCGGAATCGACATTGTCGGCAATTTCGCCCCTGGCCTTGGCACGCTCCACCATCTGGCCGGTATGAGCCCGGCGGCCCCTGGCATAGTCGGCAAGGGCCGCGGCCGCGATTTCGTCCGACTGCGCCTCGGCGATCAGCGACCTGAACACGCTGCCCGACGATGTCTCGCGCCAGTGCGAGAACAGGTTCTTCAGGAAGCCGACGAGATCCTCCTCCAGCCTTCCGGTATCGGGAATGTCGACGCGCTTCTGCCGCTGGTAGACTTCGAGCAGCAGTGCCGCCTTGCTCGGCCACCAGCGGTAGATGGTGGGTTTGCCGGCGCGGGCCCGCCGCGCCACGGCCTCGATCGAGAAACCGGCGTAGCCAGCCTCGACCAGCACCGCTTCGGCTGCATCGAGAATGGCGCCGGCGCTGTCGGGGTTGCGCCGTGCACCGATCGATTTGCGCGCCGGATCGACGTCTTCGGCCATTCCTGTCGTCCTCGCCAACAATTTCGTCGGCAATCATAGGTGAGCTTGCGACGAAACGAAACGGCCCGTTTTCAGGACTGTTTCCACAAGCAGGCGATCAGCACAGTGGATTGCCACCGGGGAGGTCGCCAATGATGGCGGGGCGGCCCACCCCGCCGCCGACGGCCGGTGTTCAATTCATCGCTTCCGATGTCTCCGAGACGATGCGCCAGCCGTCGTCTGCCTTGACCAGCCCAAGCGTGACGCGCGCCTTGCCGGTCAGCCGTACCGCTGACTTGTCCTTCGGCACATAGTCATAGCGCATGGCAAAGGCGGCCTTGGTGCGATCCTCGCCAAGCGGGGTGACCTCCAGGCTGCCGGGCTCAAGGCCGAGCGACCAGGAGGCCCATTGCGCAAACCAGTCGGTCTTGACCTTGGCGATGGCATCGGCGTCGTAGCGCGTGCCGAAAATGGTGGCCGACGGGGCATAGAGCCGCTTGACGGTCTCGGCCATCGCCCTGGTATCTGGCACCAGGTAGTCCTGGCGCAGGAATTTTTCGATCGATCCCTTGTCGTCGCCGACGGACCGTTCCAGCGCCGCCACCTGCGTGGCCGGCGCCGGTGTGGCCGCCGGCTTGGCTGGCAGTGCCGGCTCGCCGCCGGGCACAAACTCGAAACG
Organism: Mesorhizobium sp. RCAM 05104; assembly: GCF_059683645.1. Lineage (NCBI taxonomy): Bacteria > Pseudomonadati > Pseudomonadota > Alphaproteobacteria > Hyphomicrobiales > Phyllobacteriaceae > Mesorhizobium > Mesorhizobium sp. RCAM 05104. The sequence goes on from NZ_CM185033.1 coordinate 4,613,311, forward strand.
CTCGAGCAGCGAGCCCTGTTCCCAGGGGCGCTGGGCCTCGCGCGTCTGCGAGACCACGTCGCGGCGCACCGCGATCATCATGTCGTTGATGCTCTGGCCCGGCTCGGCGATGTGCCGGAGCAGGGCGGCGGCGAAGGGCGAGTTGCGGCCGCTTCCGTCCATGGCGACGGCGCCAGGCGCGGTGGAGAAGGCAATGAACGAGCCGCGCGTCGAATCGAATTGCGCGAGCCCGGCCAGCGCCGTCGCCGAGCGGGTTGTGGCGTTGCGGCTCAGGCCGCGGGCAAACGGATTGTTGCGGCAGGCATCGAGGAACACCAGGCTGACCTTGGTCTGCTGTTCCATGATGTCGAGGACTTCGTCGATCGGCACGGCCTCGAGCTGCAGCTTCACCGGCATGTCGAGCCTGGCGTCGACCGGCACGATGTAATTGCGCCCCTCGACCTGCAGGCCATGGCCGGCATAGTAGAAAAGCCCGACGCCCGCGCCTTCAAGCGCATCGGAAAACGCACCGATGCTGCGTTCGAGCTCGCGCTTGCCGAGATCGTTGCCTTCGATGACCTCGAAGCCGATGGAGCGCAGCTTGTCGGCGATATCGAGCGCATCGTTGACCGGATTGGCCAGCGTCCCGGCTTCGGCATAAGTGCCGTTGCCGATGACGAGCGCCACGCGGCGCTGCGGCTCAGCGTCGGCGCTCAGCAGCAAAAGTCCCAGAAATGCCCAAGCGAGGATCGCAAGCCTGCCCATGGGGCAGGATCATAATGCCATGGCCCCCGGCAACGCCAACAGATTTGAAATGCAAGCTTAATCCCGGGCGAGCTCTGCCTTGCCGCAGCGACGAAAACGCCCTTGCGCCCGCGCGGCGTATCGGGCAAACCGGCCTTCCCTTGCGATTTTTGCCGCCCGAGGTCCCATGTCCACGACGATTTCGCCGCTCGCGCCGAAGAAATACCCCAAGATGCCGGCCATCGAGGGGGTGCGCATCGCCACCGCCGAGGCGGGGATAAAGTACAAGAACCGCACCGACCTCTTGACCATGGTCTTCGACGCGGGCACCGCGGTCGCCGGTGTTTTCACAAAATCGAAATGCCCTTCGGCCCCGGTCGATTTCTGCCGGCAGAATCTCGGGGCTGGCACAGCGCGGGTGCTGGTCGTCAATTCCGGCAACGCCAATGCCTTCACCGGCAAGAAGGGTCGCGAGTCCACCGCAGTGACGGGCGAGGCGGCGGCGAAGGCGGCCGGCTGCAAGGCCAGCGAGGTTTTCCTGGCCTCGACCGGCGTCATCGGCGAGCCGCTCGACACCACCAAGTTCAGCCATCTGCTGGCTGGATTGGTCAGCAACGGCAAGCCTGACCTGTGGACCGAAGCGGCAAAGGCCATCATGACCACGGATACCTATCCGAAAGTGGCGACCGTGACCGTCAAGCTCGGCGACACCGATGTCACCATCAACGGCATCGCCAAGGGCGCCGGCATGATCGCGCCCGACATGGCGACGATGCTCTCCTTCATCGCCACCGACGCGCCGATCGCGGCCCCCGTGCTTCAGGATCTCTTGTCGCGCGGCACCGCCAAGACCTTCAACGCGGTCACCGTCGACAGCGACACCTCGACCAGCGACACGCTGCTGATCTTCGCCACCGGCAAGGCCGCCAGTCGCGGCGCGCCCGCGATCTCCGATCCAAAGGATGCGCGCCTCGGCGCATTCCGCCGGGCGCTCGGCAAGGTGCTGAAATCGCTGGCGCTGCAAGTGGTGCGCGACGGCGAGGGCGCCCGCAAGCAGGTCGAAGTCACCGTCACCGGGGCGAAATCGGCAAGATCGGCCAAGCGCATCGCGCTGTCGATCGCCAATTCGCCGCTGGTCAAGACGGCGGTCGCCGGCGAGGACGCCAATTGGGGCCGCGTCGTCATGGCCGTCGGCAAGGCCGGCGAGCCCGCCGACCGCGACCGGCTGTCGATCTGGTTCGGCGACAACAGGCTGGCGCACGAGGGCGAGCGCGACCCCGGCTATTCCGAGCAAGCGACGTCGGCTTACATGAAGCGCGACGATATCCGCATCCGCGCCGATATTGGTATTGGTCGCGGCAAGGCGACGGTGTGGACCTGCGATCTCACCAAGGAATACGTCGCTATCAATGGCGATTATCGGAGCTGATGGTTTTGGCTTCCAAGCATCCGGCAAGCATGCTCGCGATCGTACGCCGCTATGAGGCGGCCGGCTTTCGCGCCTGGCCGGCAGCCGCTGTCCATTATGACGGCACCTGGGTGGTGCGGCTGACCGCCGGCCATCCGGCCAAGCGGCTGAACTCGGTCAATCCGCTAGATCCGGGCGACATCCAGCACATTGCCGATCGTATCGGCCGCGCCAGCCGCCGTTTCGATGCCTATGGCAGGCCGCTGACCTTCCGCATGTCGCCGCTGTCCGGTCCCGATCTTGCCAGCCATCTCGACAAGGAGGGCTGGAGCAAATTCGACGAATCGCTGGTCATGCGGCTGCCGCTGGCCGATGCCCAGCTCGATGCCGCCATGGACCAGATCCCGCTGAAGGATATCAGCCGCTTCATCGGTGCCTCGCTCAAGGTCAGTGGTTCGGATGTTTCGCTGCGGCCTGGCCTGTCGGAGATCATCGGCGCCATCCAGCCCGAGGCAGGGCTGTTCGCGCTCGAAGACGGGGCCGAACCGCTGGCGACGCTGATCTGCGTGCACGACGGCGATCTCGCCGGTCTGTTCGAGGTCGCCACCGACAAGTCGGCGCGCAACAAGGGCCATGGCCGCAACCTGATCCTGTCGGCGCTGAAATGGGCGCGGCTGCGTGGCGCGCGCGAAGCCTGGCTGCAGGTCGAGGCCGGCAATGCGCCGGCGCTGGCGCTCTACCGTTCGCTCGGCTTCGACGAAGTCTATCGCTATCATTATCGCCGGCCGCCTGGCGCATGAGTGGCGTGACGATCGCCGGCAAGCGCCTGCTCCTGGTCGCCGCCTGTGCGCTGGTCGATGCCGATGGCCGCGTGCTGTTGGCGCAGCGCCCGCAGGGCAAGCAACTCGCCGGCCTGTGGGAATTTCCCGGCGGCAAGGTCGAACCTGGCGAGACGCCCGAACAATGCATCATTCGCGAACTGCATGAGGAAATCGGCATCGAAACCGACATTCCTTGCCTGGCGCCGCTCACCTTCGCCAGTCACTCCTACGACGAGTTCCATCTGCTGATGCCGCTGTTCGTCTGCCGCCGCTTCCGCGGCATCGCTCAGCCCAGGGAGGGGCAGGCGTTGAAATGGGTGCGGCCAAAGCAGATGCGCGACTATCCGATGCCGCCGGCCGACGCTCCGCTGATCCCGTTCCTCATCGATCTTCTTTGAGGGCGCCCTCCCGGCCGGCTGCCGGTCGAGGTGGTCGTATCAGCCAGCGTTAATGGAAGATTTATCTCGTCATGAAAAATTGAAGCAAGGCCGTGTCGCGGCCGCGCCACCGATTCGCTGGGGAGCGATAGCATGAGCCTAGACAGGGATTGGGACTCGATCCGGCCCGACCGCAGCTTTCGTGTCGCCGACGCTGGCATGGGCATATTGCGCATCACGCTGCTGTTCGGCTCGGCCGCGGTGGCGCTGGCGCTGATCGCGGCCCCGTTCCTCGAGAGCCAGACGCGCTCGCTGGCTGCCCGCAATGATTTTCCTGGCGGGCTCGACATGACGGCCACCGGTTCAGTCAGCCGTCGCGACACCTACACGGTGCGCCGCAGCGTGCTGCAGCCGCAGCCCGATTCGGTTTGCATTATACGGTCCGATGGCAAGCGCAGCGGCGACTGCTGACATGGTTAAGGCATTGGCGAAAACGCGGCGGTTTCACCGCCTGTTAAGCCTTTGCCGTTAACCTTTCTTAACAGATCGAGGGTAGAGTCATGGCAAGAGGGATCGAGGTCATGAAAACAGTGCTGCAGCGTTTTCTGAAGGACGAGAACGGCGCCACGGTCGTCGAATATGCCCTGATCGTCGCGGTGCTGTCGTTGACCATCATCGGCGGCATCGGGCAGGTCTTCAACTCGATCACATGGCTGTTCAGCGACAACACCAGCAGGCTTTCGAACGCCTTCGCCCCCTGACCCTGGCGCGTCCGCGCCTCCGGTTGCCCTTAGTGGCCTTCCAGTATCTGCTTCAGCGAGACCTTGGCCGAACCCGGTTTCAGCGGTTTTTGCTGCGAGGCGTCAGGCGCCCAGCCGGACATCCAGACGATCGAGAAACTTGCCCTCACGCGACCGTCGGAGTCGGAAAACCGCTCGGCGTAGATTTCCGCCGCGCGGGCAAACAGCTTGCGTGCGCCGGGCCGCCGGCTGCGATCGGTGAGCGCGCTGGTTTCGCCCATGGCACGCAGGTCCGCCATCAGGCCGAACAGGTTGGCATAGCGGACCGTCACCGTCTCGACGTCGGCGACCGGCAGTGCGAGACCGGCGCGCTGCAGCAGCGCACCGGCATCGCGCACGTCGGTGAACGGGGTGACGCGCGGACTGGCGCCTCCATAGAGCTCGGTCTCGGCCGCGAGCAGGCTCTCGCGCAATTCACCGAGCGTGCCGGCACCCGCGAAGGCGCCGAGAAAAAGCCCGTCCGGCCGCAGCGCGCGGCGGATCTGGATCAGCATGCCGGGGATGTCGTTCACGGCTTGGAGCGACAGAAGGGAGACCGCCAGATCGAGGCTTTCCGGCTCGAAGGGCACGGTTTCCAGCGGCGCGATCAAGCCGGCGGCGCCATTCAGGAAGGCGGCGTCCGTCTCGACGCGGACAATCTCCGCTACCTTGCCGCTCTCGCCAAGCACATTGGCCGCCGCCGGCGTCTGGCAAAACAGCACCGCTGCCTTGCCGAACTTGCGCTCGACGGCACCCAGCCGATCGGCGAGATCCCCGGCGGCGCGGTTCATCAGGAAGTCCGCGCCGTCAACCGGATCGGCGAGCGCGCGCCGCTTGCGCGCCAGCCAGAGAGAGGTGTCCATTATAGGCTGCAACGGGCGGATCCTTGTTTGTCCACGCTCTGATATAGTTGATATAGTGGCGCCGAAGACCAACCACGTGGCCGATCCGATGCCCAAGATCAAGCCCATCGCGATCAGCAACTTCGCCCGATCGGCGCTCTCCTGGCCGGCGCGCATCCTGTTTCCGCCGGTCTGTGCCGGCTGCCGCCGGCATGTCTCGCAGCCCGGCGTGCTGTGTGGCTCCTGCTGGCCGAAGCTGCGGCTCCTGGAACGGCCATGGTGCCCGGTGATGGGCACGCCGTTCACCCATCATATGGGCGATGGCTTTCTGTCGGCCGAGGCGATTGCCGATCCACCGCCATTCGAGCGGGCGCGGGCCGCGGTGGCGTATTCGGGCGTCGCGCGCCAGATGGTGCAAGGGCTGAAATACCAGGACCGCACGGATCTCGCGCCATGGATGGCGCGCTGGATGGTTCGCGCAGGCGCGGATCTCATCGCCGAGGCGGATGTGGTGGTGCCGGTGCCGCTGCACTGGCGGCGCTTCTTCAGGCGGCGGTTCAACCAGTCGGCGGAACTGGCAAGGGCGGTCTCGCTGCTCAGCGATCTCCCCTTCGCCCCCTCCGCGGTGCGGCGCGTGAAACTCACCCGCCAGCAGGTCGGCTTGGAGCGAAAGGAACGCGAGGAGAATGTGCGAGCCGCCTTTCGGGTGCCGGCCGAGGCGGAAATCGAGATTGCCGGCCGCAGGGTGCTTCTGATCGACGATGTCTACACCACGGGCGCCACTGTCCGCGCCGCCACCAAGGCACTGAAAAAGGGGGGCGCCGGCGCTGTCGACGTGCTGACCTTTGCGCGTGTGTTGCCGGGGGACTTCCGGGCGGACGAGTCCGCGACTATATAAGTCGGCAACGAACAGCGGAAATTCGTCATGGTCGACGTCACCATCTACACCCGCATGATGTGCGGCTATTGCACGGCAGCCAAGCGGCTGCTTGAGCGCAAGGGCGTCGCTTATACCGAGCACGACGCTTCCTTCTCGCCCGAGCTGCGCCAGGAGATGATTTCCCGCGCTCATGGCCGCTCGACCTTTCCGCAGATTTTCATCGGCGACACGCATGTCGGCGGCTGCGACGACCTCCACGAGCTGGAGGCCGAGGGCCAGCTGGACAGACTGCTCGCCAACGGCGCGACGATTTGAGGAATATGACGATGGGTGTTTTCAAGGCCGCTGCGATCCAGATGCGTTCAGGCGAGAGCCCCGAGCGCAACGCGATCGATCTCGAACGGCTGGTGCGCGAAGCGGCGGCTCAAGGTGCGACCTACATCCAGACGCCGGAAATGACCGGAGCGCTGATCCGTGACAAGGAAGCGCGCGCCGCTTCCTTCACCTCCGAGGACAAGGACGTCATTGTCTCGACGGCGCGCGGACTGGCGAGCGAGCTCGGCGTCTTCCTGCATATCGGCTCGACCGCCATCCTGCGCGCCGACGGCAAGCTCGCCAACCGGGCGCTGCTGTTCGGCCCCGATGGCGCCACGCTCGCCAGCTACGACAAGATCCATATGTTCGATGTCGATCTCGACAATGGCGAGTCATGGCGCGAATCCGCCGCCTATGAGCCGGGCACCGAGGCCGTGGTGACCGGGGTCGCAGGCGCGAAACTGGGTTTTGCGGTCTGCTACGACCTGCGCTTCCCGCAATTGTTCCGCGCCGAGGCGCTGTCCGGCGCCGATCTGCTCTCCGTACCCGCCGCCTTCACCCGTCAGACGGGCGAGGCGCATTGGCATGTGCTGCTCAGGGCGCGCGCCATCGAAAACGGTGCCTATGTCATTGCCGCCGCGCAAGGCGGTCTGCATGAGGACGGCCGCGAAACCTATGGCCATTCGTTGATCGTCGATCCGTGGGGCCGCGTCATCGCCGAAGCCGCGCATGACGAGCCTGCGGTGATCGTCGCCGAGATCGACCCGGCGCAGTCGGCCGCGGCGCGCAAGAAGATCCCCAACTTGAAAAATGCGCGGGATTTCACCGTCAATGCCGGTTCGCCGGAGGCGCCGCGACTCAGGGGTGCGGCGTCTTGATACGCTTTGCGCTGATCTGCGAGCACGAGCACGAATTCGAGGGCTGGTTCCGCAGCAATGATGATTTCGACACCCAGAAGAAACGCGGCTTCGTCGATTGCCCGAACTGCGGCTCGCACAAGGTGCAGAAAGCGCTGATGGCGCCGGCCGTCTCCACGGCGCGCAAGCAGGAAACCATCGCGCTCGCCATGGGCGAGGCGCAGAAGCAGGCCCTGGCGCAGCTCAAGGCGATGGCCGAGAAGGTGCGTGAGAATGCCGACTATGTCGGCGACAAGTTTGCCGAGGAAGCGCGCAAGATCCATTTCGGTGAAAGCGATGCGCGCGGCATCTATGGCGAGGCGACGTTGGAAGAGGCCAAGAGCCTGGCCGAGGACGGCGTCGAGTTCATGCCGATCCCGGTGTTTCCGGACGACCGCAACTGACCAGTCAGGTCACGGTCCCGATCAATTTCTCCAGCAGGCGAGAGAGCGTTTCCCGTTCGGCCTGCGTCAGACCGGACAGGATCTGATGCTCATTGGCCACATGGGCGGTAACAGCCTCGTCGATCAGGGCGAGACCCTTTTCGGTCAGCCGCACGACAATGCCGCGCCGGTCGTTGGGGTGCGGGCCGCGCAGGATCAATCCAGACGATTCGAGCCGGTCGAGCCGGTTGGTCATGGCGCCCGATGTCACCATCGTCGCTTCGTAGAGCGCGGTTGGCGTCAGCGCGTAGGGTGATCCGGAGCGACGCAGCGTCGCCAGGACATCGAATTCCCCGGACTGCAATCCGTAACGGGCAAACAGCGGCGCGAGGCGTTCGCGGGCGACCAGGGATGCGGCCTCGTTCAGCCGTCCAAGCACGGCCATCGGCGAGACATCCAGATCGGGCCGCTCCCGTTTCCATTGCTCGATCGCTCTTGCCGCCCTGTCCAATTGTCTCACCATCATGTATCTTGATGTTAAGAATCTTTCCATTATCTTATCGCAAGATGCAATGCTGGCCAAGGGGCCGCGCACGACAGGGCTCGACCATGAAATTTCTCTGGGATTCGGCGCTCGGCCTGCTGGTCGTCACCGGCGGCCTGCTCGGCCTGACGCTGCCGTTTGGCAAGCTTGCCACGGCTGCCGGCGTTCCGGCCATGGTCTGGGCTTTCGTCATCTCGCTCGGCGCCGGCGGCGTGCTGCTGTGCTCGTTGCTGCTGCACGGCCAGCGCATCCGGCTTACGACACACAAGTTGCGCTACTTCTTCGTGACCGCGGCTGTGTCCTATGCCGTCCCCAATCTCCTGATGTTCTCGGCCATACCGCATCTTGGCGCCGGCTACACCGGCATCATGTTCACGCTGTCGCCGGTGATCACGCTGGTGTTCTCGATCCTGCTGCGTGTCCGGCGCCCGAACATGCTGGGCATCGTCGGCATCGCCGTCGGCTTCGTCGGTGCGGTCATGGTGGCGGTGACTCGCGGCGAGGCCGGTCAGCCGGCCGAACTGTTCTGGGTGGTGATGGGCCTGCTCATTCCGGTCAGCCTTGCCGCCGGCAACATCTACCGCACGGTCGACTGGCCGGAAGGCACCGGCCCGATCGAGCTTGCCGTCGGCAGCCATCTGGCATCGGCGGCGCTGCTGCTAGCCGGTATTCTCGCCTTGCTGGGCGTGGGGGCCTTCGCTCCGCTTGGCGGGGTGCCGCTGGTGGTCGTCGCGCAGGTCGCCTCGGCGTCGGCGATGTTCGCCTTCTTCTTCCGGCTGCAGGCGGTCGGCGGCCCGGTCTATCTCAGCCAGATCGGCTATGTGGCGGCAGGCGTCGGCTTGTTTGCCGGCACCATCTTCCTCGGCGAGCATTATCAGTTGCTGACCTGGACAGGCGCGATCATCGTCACCGCCGGCGTGTTCATCACCACCATGGCGCAAAGTCAGAAGGCTAGGACATCCAATGCCTGAATGGATTCAGGGTCAGACCGATCCCTTTTCCGCCAGCACCATGTAGTTGACGTCCATGTCCTTTGACCGCGTCCACCGGTCGGCAAGCGGGTTGTAAGTGACGCCGGTACGGTCAATGACGGTCAGGCCGGCCCCGCCAAGCGCCTTTTCGAGCTCTTCCGGGCGCACCAGCTTGCCGAATTGATGCGTGCCGCGCGGCAGCCAGCGCAGCACATATTCGGCGCCAATGATGGCGAGGCCCAGCGCCTTCAGCGTGCGGTTGATGGTGGCCACGAACATGATGCCGCCGGGCCGAACCATCTCGCCGCACTTGGCGACGAACAGATCGATGTCGGCGACATGCTCGACCACTTCCATGTTGAGGATGACGTCGAATTTCTCGCCGGCGTCGGCCAGGTCCTCGGCCGTCGTGGCGCGATAGTCGATGCTCACATTGCCCTCGGCCGCGTGCAGCTTCGCCACTTCGATGTTTGTTTCGGAGGCATCCGCTCCCACCACCTCGGCGCCAAGCCGCGCCATCGGCTCGCACAAAAGGCCGCCGCCGCAGCCGATGTCGAGGATGCGCAGGCCCTCGAAAGGCCGTGCCGCGCGTGGATCACGGCCAAAGCGCGTCGCTATCTGGTCGCGGATATAGGAGAGCCGGACCGGGTTGAACTTGTGCAGCGGACGGAACTTGCCGTTGGGATTCCACCATTCGGCGGCAAGGGCGGAGAAGCGTTCCACTTCTCCGGCATCGATCGTCGATCGTCGGGGCTCTGGCATCGGTTGGTCTCCTCAAGCGCTAGGAAGTCGGGCGTGAGGCCGCGAATGTCAAGGCGGCAATTTTGAATGCTGACAAGTGCCAGACCTCAAGTGCTGGCGTCGAGCACTTCGCGCAGCTTGGCCTCGAGTTGCTCGATCGTGAAGGGCTTGGCCAGGAAGTGCACGTCATGGTCGAGCACGCCGTTGTGGACCACGGCGTTCCTGGTGAAGCCGGTGGTGAAGATGACCTTCAGCCCGGGCCGGCGCGACACGGCCTCTTCCGCGAGCTTGCGGCCGTTCATCCCCGGCATGACGATGTCGGTGAACAGGAGCGCGACAGTGGGGGTTTCCGCCAGCTTTCGCAACGCTTCCTGACCGCTCGCCGTATGGATGACGGTGTAGCCGAGTTCACGCATGGCATCCGTGGTGGAAGCACGCACCCGGGCGTCGTCCTCGACGACGAGAATGGTTTCGGTAACAGACGCTGGACGCTCGCCTCTCCCTGGCGGCAAGGCGGCTTCTTCGGTCCCAAAAAAGCGCGGCAGGTAGATCTTGATCGTCGTGCCTTCGCCGGGCTCGGAATAGATCTTGACGTGGCCACCCGACTGTTTGACGAAGCCGAACACCTGGCTCAATCCCAAGCCGGTGCCCTTGTTGACCGGCTTGGTGGTGAAAAACGGCTCGAAGGCCCTGGCCATGACTTCCTGCGACATGCCCTCACCGGTGTCGCTGACCGCGATCATGACATACTGGCCGGCTGTGACCTCCGCATTGGTGGCGGCGTAGTCGTCGTCGAGGTGGCTGTTGGCGGTCTCGATGGTCAGCTTGCCGTCGTCGCCCATGGCGTCGCGCGCGTTGACCGCGAGGTTGAGAATGGCGTTCTCGATCTGGCTCGGGTCGGCGTGAGTCTTCCACAAGCCTCCCGCCAGCACGGTTTCGATACGGATGGTTTCGCCGAGCGCCCGCCGAAGCAGATCGGACATTCCGGTCACCAGACGGTTGGTGTCGACGATCTGCGGCGCCAGTGGCTGCTGGCGCGAGAAGGCAAGCAGCCGGGCCGTCAGGTTGGCGGCCCGGGTTGCCGCGTCGGTCGCGGCTTCTATGAATTTCGCGATGTCGTTCTCGCCACGCGCCAGCTTGCGCTGGGCGAGGTTCATGGCGCTGATGATCACCGCCAGCATGTTGTTGAAGTCATGGGCGATGCCGCCAGTCAGTTGACCGACGGCCTCCATCTTCTGCATCTGGCGAATCTGGGATTCTGCCTTTTCGCGCGTTTGGATTTCATTGCCGAGCGCGATGTTCTTGCGCATCAGCTCCTCCTGGGCAACGGCCACCTCGCGGAAGCGGCGTCGGGATTCGCGGATGGTGTAGGCGCCAAGCAGGAAGATCGCCAGCAGGGCCGCCAGCGAGCCGATGCGCAGCCAGGCCTCGACCTGGTCGGTATGCTCGTCGCGGGCGGCGATGGTGGCGGCGCCGATACGCCGGATCGTGTCCATGCTGGCCCGGATCTCGTCCATGGCGGCCTTGCCCTGGCCGCCGCGCACCAGCTCCAGCGCCTTCGTTGCATTGCCTCGGTCGTACAGGGCAATTGTTTCCGCCAGTTCGGCCTGCTTTTGCGAAAGCGCCTCTTTGATATGGCTGATCTGCAGGGTGAGTTCGTCGTCGGAAGCAGTCATGCTGTCGATGCGGGCAAGTTGCCCCGGGATGGCCTCGACGGCCTGCCGATAAGGCTCGAGATAGGATTTCTCACCAGTCAGCAGGTAACCGCGCTGACCGATTTCCGCATCCTGCGCCAGCGAAAGCAGTCCGGAAAGCGCGTCCTGATACTCAATTGCCTGGCGCGCGGCGGCGCGATTGGCCCTCTGGCTCTCGACGAGCACGGCTCGGGTGCCAACGATCAGCGCCAGCACCGCGAAGCCGACGACGAGCGGCAGCGATTGCCGTCGCATGGCACGCCGAAGACGAGCAATCATCTGTTATGCCGAACCAAAAGGAACTTCCCACACGCAGCATTTGGTAAGGGCCGCCGCCGCGGAACGCAATATGCCGTCGTCTTGAACTCGGCAATCCGCCGCCAGCCTTGCGAAACCTTCATCATTTGGCTAAGGAGGCCGCGCATTCAGCGGCCGGCGTCAGCCGGGCGTTCTCTTCCGCTTTCGGCTTCGGGCCGGCTTCAGTCAAAGGCATTTCGCTTCCATGGCGCGCATCGTGATGAAATTCGGCGGAACCTCCGTCGCCGACATCGCCCGCATCCGCAATGTGGCGCGTCACGTCAAACGCGAGGTCGATGCCGGCCATGAGGTGGCGGTCGTCGTTTCGGCGATGGCCGGCAAGACCAATGAACTGGTTGGCTGGACGCGCGAGGCCTCGCCGATGCACGACGCACGCGAATATGACGCGGTCGTTGCCTCCGGCGAGCAGGTCACGGCCGGCCTCCTGGCGATCACCTTGCAGAATATGGGCGTGCATGCGCGTTCCTGGCAGGGTTGGCAGATCCCGATCAAGACCGACAACGCCCACGGCGCGGCGCGCATCCTCGACATTGACGGCGCGTTCCTGATCAAGCGTTTCGGCGAGGGCCAGGTGGCGGTGATCGCCGGATTCCAGGGCATCGGCCCGGACAATCGCATCTCCACGCTTGGCCGCGGCGGCTCAGACACCAGTGCCGTGGCCATCGCCGCTGCGGTCAAGGCCGATCGTTGCGACATCTACACCGACGTCGACGGGGTCTACACCACCGATCCGCGCATCGAGCCCAAGGCGCGGCGTCTGGCCAAGATTTCCTTCGAGGAAATGCTTGAAATGGCCTCGCTCGGCGCCAAGGTTCTGCAGGTGCGTTCGGTCGAGCTTGCCATGGTGCACAGGGTGCGTACCTTCGTGCGGTCGTCCTTCGACGATCCCGATGCGCCCGGAATGGGGGATTTGCTCAATCCACCCGGAACGCTCATTTGCGACGAGGAAGAGATCGTGGAACAGCAGGTCGTCACCGGAATTGCCTATGCCAAGGACGAAGCGCAGATTTCGCTGCGCCGTGTCGGCGACCGGCCGGGCGTCGCCGCCGGCATCTTCGGGCCGCTGGCCGAGGCAAACATCAATGTCGACATGATCGTCCAGAACATTTCCGAGGACGGCAAGTACACCGACATGACGTTTACCGTCCCTTCGGGGGATGTCGACAAGGCGCTTGCCGTGCTCGAACGCCTGAAGGCCTCCATCGGTTATGACGTCGTGCAATCGGAAGCCGGAATGTCCAAGGTCTCGGTCATCGGCATCGGCATGCGCAGCCATGCCGGCGTCGCCGCCACCGCTTTCAAGGCGCTGGCCGACAAGTCGATCAACATCCGCGCCATCACGACGTCCGAGATCAAGATTTCGATCCTTATCGACGGTCCGTACACTGAACTCGCGGTTCGTACTTTGCATTCGGTCTACGGTCTGGATAAGCAGTAGCAAGACTGAATCAGTTGTTGCGTGAGCGCCGGCCGCAGCCGAAACTGCGGCGGGCAAAATGCCCATTGGAGAAGAAGCCGCGATGCGTGATCAGGCCAGTGGCCCGCGCGTTTTGCTGAAACGGCTCCGCGAGCTCATGCAAGAGCCGCTGGAGCCGCAGGAGCGGCTTGACCGCATTGTGCGCGACATCGCCTCCAACATGGTCGCCGAGGTGTGCTCGCTCTACGTGTTGCGCGCCGACTCGGTGCTCGAACTCTACGCCACCGAGGGTCTGAACCCGAACGCCGTCCACCTGGCGCAGTTGCGGCTGGGGCAAGGTCTGGTCGGCACGATCGCGGCAAGCGCGCGGCCGCTGAACCTCTCCAACGCGCAGGAACATCCAGCCTTCGCCTACCTGCCGGAGACTGGCGAAGAAATCTACAACTCCTTCCTTGGCGTCCCGGTGCTGCGGGCAGGGCGCACGCTCGGCGTTCTGGTTGTCCAGAACAAGACCATGCGCCATTACCGAGACGACGAGGTCGAGGCGCTGGAAACCACGGCGATGGTCATTGCCGAGATGATCGCCACCGGCGATCTGGCGCGGCTGACCCGGCCCGGGCTCGAACTCGATTTGCGCCGCCCGGTCAGCTTCACTGGCCTGTCGTTCAATGAAGGCGTCGGGCTTGGTCACGTCGTGCTGCACGAACCGCGCATCGTCGTCACCAATCTGTTCAACGAGGACAGCGAGGAAGAAGTTCGGCGGCTCGAAAGCTCGCTCGGCTCGCTCCGGCTCTCCATCGACGACATGCTGGAGCGCCGCGACGTCGCCTTCGAGGGCGAGCATCGCCAGGTGCTTGAAGCCTATCGCATGTTCGCCAACGATCGCGGCTGGGTGCGCCGGCTGGAAGAGGCGATCCGCAACGGCCTGACGGCCGAGGCCGCCGTGGAAAAAGTGCAGAGCGACATGCGCGCCCGCATGCTGCACATGACCGATCCCTATCTGCGCGAGCGGATGAGCGATTTCGACGACCTCGCCAATCGGCTGCTGCGCCAGCTGATGGGGCGCGGGCCGGAGGATGTCGCCGCCTCGTTGCCGAAGGATGCCATCATCGTCGCCCGCTCGATGGGGGCCGCCGAACTGCTCGACTATCCCAGGGAGAAGATGCGCGGGCTGGTGCTCGAGGATGGTGCCGCCACCAGCCACGTCGTCATCGTCGCGCGCGCCATGGGCATCCCCGTCGCCGGCCAGATGAAGGGCGCCGTTTCTATGGCGGAAAATGGCGACGCCATCATCGTCGATGGCGAAGAGGGCGTGATCCATCTGCGGCCGCAGCCCGATCTCGAGGCCGCCTATGCCGAAAAGGTGCGTTTCCGGGCTCGCCGGCAAGAGGTTTACCGCGAGCTGCGCAAAAAGCCGTCGATGACCAAGGACGGGGTGCAGGTCGACCTTCTGATGAATGCAGGGCTTGCCGTCGACCTGCCGCAGCTTGCCGAGGCCGGAGCGGCCGGCATTGGCCTGTTCCGCACAGAACTGCAGTTCATGGTCGCTTCGACGTTTCCCCGTGCCGAGGCACAGGAGCGGCTCTATCGCGACGTGCTCGACGCGGCGCGCGACAAGCCGGTCACCTTCCGCACCATCGATATCGGCGGTGACAAGGTGCTGCCCTATTTCAAGGGCTCCATCCAGGAAGAGAACCCGGCGCTCGGCTGGCGGGCGATTCGTCTCACCCTCGACCGACCGGGGTTGCTGCGCACCCAGATCCGCGCCTTGCTCAAGGCCAGTGGCGGGCGTGAGCTCAAGCTGATGCTGCCGATGGTGACCGAGCTTGGCGAGATTGCCCAGGCGCGCGAGATCATCGACCGCGAGGTGCGGCATCTGTCGCGTTTTGCGCACCATCTGCCGACCAGCCTCAAGCTAGGCGCCATGCTGGAGGTGCCGTCGCTTCTGTTCCAGCTCGACGAATTGATGAAGGCGGTCGACTTCGTTTCGGTCGGTTCGAACGACCTCTTCCAGTTCGTCATGGCCGTCGACCGCGGCAACACACAATTGGCCAACCGCTTCGATACGCTGTCGGCGCCTTTCCTGCGCGTCCTGAAGCAGATCGCCGATGCCGGCGTCCGTAACCACACGCCGGTGACGCTGTGCGGCGAACTCGCCGGTAAGCCGATCTCGGCGATGGCGCTGATCGGTCTCGGTTTTCGCTCGATCTCGATGTCGCCGGCCTCGATCGGCCCCGTCAAGGCGATGCTGACGGAACTGCCGCTGGAGGAATTGGAGGCGTTCTTCGACGACAATCTCATGGCGCCGGCGCAGGGGCTGCCGATGCGGGCGCTGCTGCAGGCCTTTGCCGACGACCGCTCGATCCCATTGTAGCGCCCTGATCATGGTCAATTTGCCCCGCGATCGTATGGATCAAGTCGTCAAGCGTTTCGAGATGCTCGAAGCGCAGATGTCGGCCGGGCCGGCGCCGGATGCCTATGTGCGGATGGCGTCGGAATATGCCGAAATCCAGGACATGGTGGCAAAGGTCAGGGCGCTGCGCGCGGCCGAGCATGAGCAGGCCGACCTCGAAGCGATGCTTGCCGACAAGGGCACCGATGCCGAGATGCGAGCTCTGGCGGAGGCCGACCTGCCGGAGGTCGAGGAACGCATCGAGGCGCTGCAGAAGGACATCCAGATCCTGCTGCTGCCCAAGGATGCCGCCGACGACAAGAACGCCATTCTCGAAATCCGCGCCGGTACCGGCGGCGACGAGGCGGCACTCTTCGCCGGCGACCTGTTTCGCATGTATGAGCGCTACGCCGCCGCGCGCGGCTGGCGGTTCGAGACCGTGTCGGCCAGCGATGGCGATGCTGGCGGCTTCAAGGAAATCATCGCCACGGTGTCTGGCAGGGGCGTCTTTGCCCATCTGAAGTTCGAATCCGGCGTGCATCGCGTGCAGCGTGTGCCGGCGACCGAGGCGAGCGGGCGCATCCACACGTCGGCGGCGACAGTGGCCGTGCTGCCGGAAGCGGAAGAAGTCGACATCGACATAAAGGCCGAAGACATCCGTATCGACACGATGCGTGCCTCCGGCTCCGGCGGCCAGCACGTCAACACCACCGATTCGGCCGTCCGCATCACCCATTTGCCGACCGGCATCATGGTGGTGCAGGCGGAAAAGTCGCAGCACCAGAACCGCGCGAAGGCCATGCAGATCCTGCGGGCACGACTCTATGACCTGGAGCGTAGCAAGGCTGACGAGGAGCGCTCGGAATCGCGCAAGTCGCAGGTCGGCTCGGGCGATCGCTCTGAGCGCATCCGCACCTATAATTTCCCGCAAGGGCGGGTCACCGACCACCGCATCAACCTGACCCTCTACAAGCTCGACCGGGTGATGATGGGTGAACTCGACGAGATCATCGACGCGCTGATCGCCGATCACCAGTCGAAGCTGCTTGCCGACATCGGCATCGATGGCTGACAAACTGCCTGAGACGCTGGGGCCGCTGCTGCGGGCAGCGCGGGCTCGGCTTGCCGCGGCCGCTGTCGATGATCCGGCGCTCGATGCGCGGCTGATCGTCGAACATTTTTCCGGCACGAGCCGCACGCAGGCGATTGCCGATCCGGAACGCAAGGTCGAGGCGACGGCTCTCGCGGCAATCGATGCCGCCTTGCGACGGCGCGCCGGCGGCGAGCCGGTGCACCGCATCCTGGGCTATCGTGAATTCTACGGCTTGCGCCTGTCGCTGTCGCCGGAAACGCTGGAACCGCGGCCAGATACGGAAACGCTGGTCGAGGCGGTGCTGCCCTTCGTCGAGGCGATTGCGGCGCGGGAGGGCGAATGCCGCATCCTTGATCTCGGCACCGGCACCGGCGCCATTGCGCTGGCACTGCTCAGTGCCGCGCCAGCCGCGATCGCCACGGGCGTTGACATTGCCGCTGGCGCGCTGGCGACGGCGAACCGCAATGCCAGGCAACTCGGGCTTGGCGGTCGGTTCACGGCGCTCCAGTCCGACTGGTTCGAAAAAGTTTCCGGCCGTTACCATGTAATTGCCGCAAACCCTCCCTATATACCTGCACAAGACATTGGAAATCTGCAGGATGAAGTCCGCGATTTCGATCCACGCCTGGCCCTTGATGGTGGCGTGGACGGGTTGGCCCCGTACAGAATCATCGCCGCCGAGGCGGCAAGGTTTCTGGAAGCCGAAGGCAGAATCGCGGTAGAGATCGGCCACACGCAGCGCAACGAGGTCAGCGAGATATTCCACGCAGCCGGCTATGCGGCTGCTGGGGTGTTTGGCGATCTTGGCGGAAACGACAGGGTTCTTGTCTTTCAACAGGGAAAGCCTTGACGCAGTGCGAAAAAAGCGCTTGGCAATACAGGGGAATGCGGCTAGGGTCGCCTCAACCGGATGAGACGAAGCAGGCAGTGCTCTTAGCGATTCGGTTTCCTTGGAAATAGCTGCCTTCTTGCGCAAACGACGCCCAAGCTTCGTGCGGGAATCGTCCGGCAAGTGATGTAACCGGAACAGGATGGCACGTGGCGCCAACGCAATCGATGCGGGCGAACGCCGGTGAAGAAACGAAACGGCTGGCTGCATGAGCGCCTCCGTTCGTGAAGAGTTTTTCGAAAATTTCAAAATGAAGAGAGTCGAATGAGGCCACAACAGCAGAACAGGCGCATGCGCGGTCGCAACAATAGTGGCGGCGGCGGTGGCAACAACAATAACAACAACAACCGCAAGGGGCCAAATCCCCTGACGCGTAACTACGAGAGCAACGGCCCGGACGTGAAGATTCGCGGATCGGCTCAGCAGATCGCCGAAAAATATGCCACCCTTGCCCGTGACGCGCACAGCTCCGGCGACCGGGTCATGGCGGAAAATTATCTCCAGCACGCCGAACACTACAATCGCATCATCGCGGCCGCGCAGGCGCAAATGCCGATCCAGAACGTCCAGCAGAATCGCGACGACTTCGACGATGACGGCGATGAGGATCGTGACGAGTTCGATAATGCCGGCAATAGCGGGAACGCCAATTCCGAGACACAGGTGCCCGCAGCCAGCCATGGCGCCGGTCCGCAGCCGATCATCGAAGGCATGCCAGCCGAGGTCGCGCTGAACCGCGAAAGCGGCCGCGACACGCGTGACAACAATGGCGGACGCAACAATGGCGGCCGCGACAACAATGGCGGGCGCCATCGCGATCGTCGGCCCAATGGCGGTTATGGCCAGGGTGGCCAGCGCGACTATGGTTCGTCCGCCGAGCAAGGCGGTCAACAGCAGCGCAACGAGGCCCCGATCCAGGCGGAGACCGGCTCGCCAGTTGAATCCATTGCGTCCGAATCCATTGCGGCCGAACCGGCTCCGCTGTTCGAGCACCTGTCGCCGGCCGATCTTGCCGCCCGGGCCGAACTCAATGAGGCGGCTGCCGAAAGCGGTGCCGCCCGTCGCCCGAGGCGTCCGCGCCGTCCGCGCGTCAATGCCGACCAGGTCGACGGTGGTGGCGACAATGCCGATGCCAGCGAGGTGGCCGTGGCCCCGGTCGACAGCGGCAACGCTGAACCGGTGATCGTCGACATCGACAACTGATCGAACGGCTCTTCAAGACATTGAACGGCGGGGAGAAATCTCCGCCGTTTTTGTTTTGTGCCGCGGCGGAATATTATGCGTTGACCGATATCAAAGCGTCTTGAGACAGCATGGCCTATGCACCATATCTCGGCTGAACAGGATCCGGCTCGAATGGGCGGGTCCGTCACCGCAATCTGATCCGGTGCCGCAAAGTGGGCCGGTGATGGAAGGAGACAGATATGAACCTTGAGAAATATTCCGAGCGCGTACGCGGCTTCATCCAGTCCGCACAGACCATGGCGCTCTCGCGCAACCACCAGCAATTCACTCCCGAACACATACTGAAAGTTCTCGTCGATGATGACGAAGGCCTGGTCGCTTCGCTGATCGAGCGCGCCGGCGCCAGCGTCCGCGACGTCAAACTTGGCGTCGAGGCGGCACTTGAGGCGATGCCCAAGGTCGAAGGCGGCAATGGCCAGCTCTATCTGGCACAGCCGCTGGCCAAGGTGTTTTCGACGGCGGAGGAGCTGGCCAAGAAGGCCGGCGACAGCTTTGTCACGGTCGAGCGGCTGCTGCAGGCGCTCGCCATGGAGAAATCGGCCAAGACCGCCGAGATCCTGGCCAAGGCCGGCGTCACCGCGCAGGCGTTGAACCAGGTCATCAATGACCTCCGCAAGGGTCGCACCGCCGATTCGGCGAGTGCCGAGCAGGGTTACGACGCGCTGAAGAAATACGCGCGCGACCTGACCGCCGATGCCCGTGCCGGCAAGCTCGATCCGGTCATTGGCCGTGACGACGAGATCCGCCGCACCATCCAGGTGCTGTCGCGCCGCACCAAGAACAACCCGGTGCTGATCGGCGAGCCGGGCGTCGGCAAGACGGCGATCGCCGAAGGCCTGGCGCTGCGCATCGTCAACGGCGACGTGCCGGAATCGCTGAAGGACAAACAGTTGATGGCGCTCGACATGGGCTCATTGATCGCGGGCGCCAAATATCGCGGCGAGTTCGAGGAGCGGCTGAAGGCCGTGCTTTCGGAAGTCACCTCTGCCGCCGGCGGGATCATCCTGTTCATCGACGAAATGCACACGCTGGTCGGTGCCGGCAAGGCGGATGGCGCCATGGATGCGTCGAACCTCTTGAAGCCGGCGCTGGCGCGCGGTGAACTGCATTGCGTCGGCGCGACCACGCTGGATGAATATCGCAAGCATGTCGAGAAGGATCCGGCTCTTGCCCGCCGTTTCCAGCCTGTGTTCGTCGACGAGCCGTCGGTGGAAGACACCGTCTCGATCCTGCGCGGCCTGAAGGAGAAATATGAGCAGCACCACAAGGTGCGTATCTCCGATTCGGCGCTGGTGGCGGCGGCGACGCTATCCAACCGCTACATTGCCGACCGCTTCCTGCCGGACAAGGCGATCGACCTGGTCGACGAAGCCGCCTCGCGGCTGCGCATGCAGGTCGATTCCAAGCCCGAGGCGCTGGACGAAATCGATCGCCGTATCATGCAGCTCAAGATCGAACGCGAGGCGCTGAAGGTCGAGACGGATGACGCGTCGAAGGACCGGCTCGCCCGCCTGGAAAAGGAACTCGTCGGCCTCGAGGAGGAATCGACCGAGATCACCGCAAAGTGGCAGGCGGAGAAGCAGAAGCTCGGGCTGGCGGCTGACCTCAAGAAGCAGCTCGACGAGGCACGCAACGACCTCGCCATTGCCCAGCGCAAGGGTGAATTCCAGCGCGCCGGCGAGCTTGCCTATGGCAAGATCCCGGAACTCGAAAAGAAGCTCAAGGACGCCGAAGCCCAGGACGGCAAGGTCGGCATGGTCGAAGAGGTGGTCACCCCCGACCACGTCGCCCATATCGTCTCGCGCTGGACCGGTATTCCGGTCGACAAGATGTTGCAGGGCGAGCGCGACAAGCTGTTGCGCATGGAAGACGAGATCGGCAAGCGCGTCGTCGGCCAGGGCGAGGCTGTGCAAGCCGTCTCGAAAGCCGTGCGCCGGGCGCGTGCCGGCCTGCAGGATCCGAACCGGCCGATCGGCTCGTTCATGTTCCTCGGACCGACGGGCGTCGGCAAGACCGAACTGACCAAGGCCTTGGCCAGCTTCCTGTTCGACGACGAGAGCGCCATGGTGCGCATCGACATGTCGGAGTTCATGGAGAAGCATTCGGTCTCGCGGCTGATCGGCGCGCCTCCCGGCTATGTCGGCTACGAGGAAGGCGGCGCGCTGACCGAAGCCGTGCGGCGCCGACCCTATCAGGTCGTGCTCTTCGACGAGATCGAGAAGGCGCATCCGGACGTGTTCAACGTGCTGCTGCAAGTGCTCGATGATGGTCGCCTGACCGACGGGCAGGGCCGTACCGTCGATTTCCGCAACACGCTGATCATCATGACGTCGAATCTCGGCGCCGAATATCTGGTCAATCTTGGCGAGGACCAGGATGTCGACCAGGTTCGCGACGAGGTGATGAACGTCGTCAAGGCTTCGTTCCGGCCGGAATTCCTCAACCGCATCGACGAGGTGATCCTGTTCCACAGGCTGCGCCGCCAGGATATGGGCCGCATCGTCGAGATCCAGCTCAAGCGGCTGGAAAACCTGCTTGTCGACCGCAAAATCACGCTCCGCCTCGACCAGGAGGCGATCGACTGGCTAGCGGCCAAGGGGTACGACCCGGCCTATGGCGCGCGGCCATTGAAGCGGGTGATGCAGAAGGAACTGCAGGATCCGCTGGCGGAGAAGATCCTGCTTGGCGATATCCTCGACGGCTCGACCGTCAAGGTGACGGCCGGTTCCGACCGGCTGAACTTCCGCTCGAAGCAGACGATTGTCGCGGCCGAAGCGGCAGCCTGATACAACGCCGCGCATCCAATCTGGATGCGCGGCGTTTTCACATTGCGAGGGCGGGGATGACGCTGGACGACTACAACAGCTTCTGCGCCTCGCTGCCTTCGACGACCCATGTCGTCCAGTGGGGCGGCGCCCATGTCTGGAAGGTCGGGGCCAAGGTGTTTGCGATCGGCGGATGGGATCAAGGACGGCAGCTCTTCGTCACCTTCAAATGCTCCAACATTGCCTATGATGTGCTCAAGGAGCTACCGGGGCTGCGGCCGGCGCCCTATCTTGCCTCGCGCGGCATGACATGGATCCAGCGTCGGACAAGCCAGAGCGTGGATGATGCTGCGCTGAAGGACTATCTGCGCGAGAGCCATCGCCTGGTTGCCCTCAAGCTGACGAAGCAGGCGCGCAAGGAACTGGGGCTTGCCGCCCGCTAGCCGACATTCATCGAGGCGCCGGAAAGCCGCCATCTTCATGCCCGGTTCATATTGGAACCATATGCTGGGTAACTGGTTTGTTGGCGAAGGGTTCGCCTCACAGGGACACTGCCGGGCGGCGGCAATTACGGACCGGAGAGTTTGGCCACCATGTTGCGGACGATCTTCACTCTCTCGGCGCTCGCCGTCGGGATACTTTCTTCAAGTGCAATGGCCGCGCCGACCGACGATACCTCGCCACGGGCTGTTCGCACTGCTGCGGCCGGCGGCATCCTTGTCGCCCAGGACGGCAATCTGGACATCTATTACGACGCCAGGGGAAACCGCGTCATTGTCGATGCCGATACCGGCAAGGTGATCGCCATCCAGCCGCCGCACACGCGGCTCGACCGTCGCGCGCTGCGCCGTGAGACAAGGCTGCGCGAGCTTGGTCGCGTCCCCGCCGAAGACGACCGCTACTACCTCGACAATCCGGAAGACATGGCGCGGTTCCGCCGCAAGCAGTTGCAAGAGGAAGGCCGGGTCATCCCGCCGCCGGCGGACGAATACGATCCCGATAGTGGCAATTCCGTGGAAGCCTACCCGCCGGCGCCTCAGGACGACGGCAGCTACGACAACAATTACCCTGAGGCACCACAGCCGGCAGAGCCGGACACCATCAAGCGTCAGCCGCTCAACGAGGCATCGATAGAACCTGTCCAGCCGGCAGCGCCCGCGGAACAGGCCGCGCCTGCCGATCAGGCGGCACTGCCGCCAAAGGCTGGCGACAAGACCACTGTCGAGCCGTCGCTTTCGCTCGGAGCGCGCCAGGATGTCGCCGCACTTCAGGTGCTGCTCGACCGGGGCGGCGCATCACCTGGCGTCATCGATGGGCGATTCGGTTCGAATGTCGACAAGGCGCTCGCCGCCTACAACGAAATCACGGGCAGCAATCTGCGATCGACCGATGCGGTCGGAATCCAGACGGCACTTGCACAATCCGGCGGCGATGCCTTCGCCAACTACACCATCACACCGGAGGATGCGGCCGGCCCCTATGTCGCCTCGATCCCGGAAGACTACAGCCAGAAGGCGCAGCTCGACCGCATGGGCTACACGTCGGTGACCGAAGCGCTCGCCGAGCGCTTCCACATGGACGAGAACTATCTGAAGGCGCTCAACCCGGACGCCAATTTCAATCGTCCTGGCACGATCATCAAGGTCGCCAATTTTGGCAGGCTGGTCTCGACGCCGGTCGCCCGCATCGTCGCCGACAAGGGCAAGAAAGAGGTTTTCGCCTATGACGCGGGGGGCAAGCTGGTCGCGGCTTATCCCGCGACCATCGGCTCGTCGGATACGCCGTCACCGTCCGGCACGCACACGGTGTCGCGCGTCGCGCTCGATCCGAACTACACCTACAACCCCAACATCAATTTCAAGCAGGGCCAGAACGACAAGATTCTGACCATTCCGCCGGGTCCCAACGGCCCGGTCGGATCGGTGTGGATCGCGCTCGACAAACCGACCTATGGCATCCACGGCACACCGGACCCTTCGAAGATCGGCAAGACCGAAAGCCATGGCTGCGTGCGCCTGACCAACTGGGATGCGCGAGAACTCGCCAAGCTCGTCTCGCCGGGTGTCACCGTTGAGTTTGTCGACTGAAGAACCAACGGCCTCCGCTGCGCCTCAGCCGATGATCCTGCGCACCCACTTCGCGCTTGGCGTGGCCGCGTAGATCAGCTGCACAACCAGAATGAAGCCGACGCTGAGCAACGGGGTGATCAGGCACAGTGCGGCGCCGATCGCCCACAGGATCTGCGCCTTGACGATACGCAGGTAGACCGTGTGTCGCGTCTGCGCATCGACATCTTCCGCCAGAAAGCCGCTTTGCTCCGTATAGCGCCAACTGGCGAACAGCGTGACGCCGAGCATCAGCAGATTGAGCCAGTAGACGAGCACAGCGGTCCTGAATTCGAGGAAGTCGGCCAAAAGGTCCGTCGAGAACGGTAGCAAGGCGATGAAGGCGAGAAAGCAGAGGTTCAGCGTGGCAAGCCGTCTGTCGGATTTTGCGATCAGCCCATGCTGCGCCTGCTGGCCGAACCAGAAGATGGTCAGCGTCAGGAAGCTCAAGGCATAGGTCAGGAAGCGTGGCGCGAGTGCCGCGATCGCGGCAAGCAAATCGCGTTCCGAATGGATCGCCTCGTGTGCCGGGACCCTGATCTCGAGCACGATCAGGGTGAGTGCAATGGCGAACACCCCGTCGGTGATGCCGACGACGCGGCCGCGTCCCTCCGCTGATGGTTCGAGTGGACGCTTCATCGATTTCTCCACGCCTGCAGCTCCCCGGAAAACTTAGCATGACTGCCACCGTTTGCATCCGGATAGGTGCCACCCTGGCGCGACGGCTAGTCTCAGGTGAGACTGGTTTCAATGACTGCAAGCCACTGGCCGGTTGTTGCCGGTGCGCTGGGGGTCTAAGCAGGGTTCCATGCATTCACCAAGCGAAGTCGCCGCGGTCCCGCTGACCAGCCCGGTCACGAACGGAACGTTCTGTCCGCAATCGCGGCGGCGGTTTGTGTTGATCGCGGCGATCCTGGCCTCGGCGCTTGGCTTCATCGACGGTTCGATCCTGGCCATCGCCATGCCGGCGATCCGTGTCAACCTCGGCGCCAGCCTTGCCGAGGCGCAATGGATTTCCAATGCCTATGCGTTGACGCTCTCGGCGCTGATCCTTGCCGGCGGCGCCGCCGGCGATCGATTCGGGTTGCGACGCGCCTTTGTGGCAGGCATTGCGCTGTTCATTGTTGCCTCGCTTGCCTGTGCCCTGGCGCCGAATGCGGCTGTGCTGATCGCGTTTCGCGCCATCCAGGGCATTGGTGCCGCGATCATGGTGCCGGGCAGCCTCGCCATCATAGCCAAGGCCTACCCGAAGAAAGAACGCGGCCGCGCGATAGGCATCTGGGCGGCGGCTTCGGCGCTGACCACGGCGCTTGGCCCGGTGCTCGGCGGCCTTGTGCTTTCTGCTTTCGGCGACGGCATCTGGCGAGCGATCTTCGCCATCAACCTGCCGCTCGGCCTCATCTCGATCTATCTTCTGCTGGCCAAGATTCCGGCCGACGCGCCAACGGCGAAACGCAGTCTGGATCTTGGTGGTGCGGCGCTTGCGACATTGGCCTTCGGCGCGCTCGCCTACGGGCTGACCTCGATGAGCGCCAGCGGCGAGGGGCATATGTCGGGGCCGAGTATCGCCGCCGGCGCCGTATTGCTGGCTGTCTTCATCTTCTTCGAGCTTCGGCAGCGCGAGCCGATGATCGATCTGTCGCTGTTTCGTGTCGGCGCTTTCGCCGGCGCCAATGTCGCAACGTTCTTCCTCTATTTCGCGCTGTCGGCCAATCTTTTCTATCTGCCGATGCTGCTGATCGCCGGCTGGGGATTGAGCACGGCCGAGGTCGGCTTCATCTTCCTGCCCTTGTCGGCATCGATCGCGCTCCTGTCGGGACCGGTCGGCCTGCTGTCGGATCGGATCGGGCCGCGTTTTCCGATTGCCTGCGGCAGCCTGGTCGTGGCTCTCGCCTTCGCCGGACTTGCATTGCTCACCCATGCTGGCATCCACAATTTCTGGGCGGGAACATTTCCGCTGATGGCGCTGATGGGGCTCGGCATGGCGCTGGTGGTGTCGCCGCTGTCGACCGCGATCATGACGGCAGTGGAAGACAAGGATACGGGTGCTGCCTCCGGTATAAACAATGCCGTTTCGCGCATCGGCGGCCTGATCGCCGTGGCGGCGATGGGGTCGCTTGCAGCCTGGGTCTACGCGAATGCACTGGATGGGAATGCAATGCCCGGCGTCCCTGGCTTCGGCGAACCGGCACCGGCCGGACTTGCGCCGGCACTCGATGCGGCAAGGCTCGCCGCCAGCGATGCTGCGTTTTCCGCGGTCTCCTCGGTGACAGCGCTGCTTTGCCTGCTTTCGGCTGTCATCGCGTGGACGACCATTTCCGGCGAGCGGCTGCCATGGTCGCGGCGTGCCGAAGATGCGCAAGGCTGAACTTCAACCAATCAGCCGTCGATCTTGGCGCTCGCGACTTTCAGCGAATCGCTGTCTTCCTGCTTCAGCAGGTCGTCGATGCGCTCGCGCTCGCGCTTGAAGGCGACAAGGTCATCGCCTTTCAGCACCTTGCCGACCGGCAGCCGGACGCGCATCGAATCGACCTTGGTGCCGTTGACGATCAGCTCGTAGTGGAGGTGCGGACCGGTGGAGAGACCGGTCTGGCCGAGATAACCAATGACCTGGCCCTGGCGGACATGAACGCCAGGTTCGATGCCTTTGGCAAAGGCGCTCTGGTGATTGTAGGACGTCTCGTAGCCGTTGGCATGGCGCAGGATGATCTGCTTGCCATAGCCGCCGGCCCAGCCCGCCTTCTCAACGACGCCGTTGCCGGCGGCGATGATCGGCGATCCGATGGGAGCGGCCCAATCGGTGCCTGTGTGCATGCGGACATAGCCGAGGATTGGATGCTTGCGGGCACCAAACCCGGAGGTAAATCTGCCGTTGGGCAGCGGGTTGCGCAGCAGGAACTGCTCGGCGCTTGAGCCGTCCTCGTCGAAATAGTCGGTGCTGCCGTCCTGCATCTGGAAGCGATAGAAGTTGCGTGTCGTGCCGCCGAATGTCGCCGAGACGTAGAGAAGTTCGGAACTGTCCGAGGTCTGGTCGTCGCCATCGGGCTGTGAGAACAGCACTTCGAGGCGGTCGGAGGGGTTGAGGCGGGACT